>NZ_PVNG01000001.1 GCF_003001935.1 Nonomuraea fuscirosea
CAGGACGGACGCGTCGCGGCCGTCGTCGGCGACGTCATGGGCAAGGGCGTCAAGGCCGCCGCCGGCATGGGCCGCATCCGCAACGCCATGCGGGCGCTGGCGCTGACCAACCCGCCGCCCGCGGCCGTGCTCACCGGCCTCGACCGGGTCTTCGAGGCCACGGAAGAGGAAGAGCAGGTCACGACCCTGGCCTACATGGTCGTCGAGCCCGTCACCGGTGAGGGCACGCTGGCCATGGCCGGTCATCCGCCACCCGTGCTGGTTTCGCCCCAGGGCACGGCGATCCTGTGCGACGCCGAGCCGGGCACTCCGCTAGGCTGGCCGACCAGCCGCAGGCAGTTCCGGTTCGTGGTGCCGCCCGGCCATACCGCCGTGCTCTACTCCGACGGGCTCGTGGAGAACAGGAAGCGCGGGCTGGATGCCGGTCTCGCAGAGATATGCAGTGTTGTGACCGAAGCGCCGCCTGAGGTCGTCAGTAGTCCGCACATGCTGCTGGATTTCCTGGTTGACCGGATGTTGTCTGGATATGAACAGGATGATGACGTTACCGCGCTCGCAATCCACGTCCCACCAGCCACGAAGAGTGACTGAATGAAACAGTCATAACGGTTGCTTTCGGGTATCAGTGCCCCGCTTACGTACGCACTACTGTCTCGGTCGGCCTAGGGTGGAGGTCAACCGCCGGGAGGTGGCCGTATGGAGTGCGGGGTCGTGCCACAATGCTGTGCAGGTCCGTCGCGGTCCGCACGGCCTCACCGATCTCCGAGAGAGGCAACAGCCCCCCAGCGGGCATCTGGGTCCATTGTCGCCACGCGTTCGTTCGAGAGGTGTTCGTGTCGCCTGCAAGTTCGACTCGCTCGAAGCCACAAGAGCTGAACGAGCCCGTCATTCAGCGACTGCTCGAGCGTGGGCGCTCGCAGGGTTTCCTCGAGTCTGAGGATGTTCGTCAGGCCTTCGAGGAGGCGGACATCCCCATGTCGCACGCCGCCGCGTTCTTGCGGAACCTCAGCAAAGAGGGCGTGACCGTGGTGGTGACCGCCGCGGATTCGGCTGCGCCGAAGAAGTCTCGTGGTCCAGCAAAGCGCCGCACCGCCGCCCCCGTCAAGACCAAGACGGCGGCGGCCGCCAAAGAGCAGCAGCCCGAGACCGTGACCGCGGTCGTGGGCACCGCTGAAGCCGAGCCGGCCGCCAAGAAGGCGGCCCCTGCCAAGAAGGCCGCCCCCGCGGCCAAGAAGGCCGCGGCACCCGCCGCCGCCAAGAAGGCCGAGCAGAAGAACGCTGGGCCTGCCGAGACCAAGAAGGCACCCGACGCCCCGCGGGGCGAGTCGGACGACGACGAGGATCTCGAGCTCGACGGCGACGTGGAGCTGGAGGACCTCGAGGACATCGAGGTCGACGACGAGGAGATCGTCGCCGAGGCCGACTCCGAGGGTGACTCCGACGACGACACCGAGACCGAGACCGACGAGCCCAAGGTCGCCGCCGAGGCCGTCACGAAGGAGAAGACCGAGGACGAGGTCCTCATCCTCTCCGACGACGACGATGACGCCCCGGTCGCGCAGGTCGCCGCCGCCGGCGCCACCGCCGACCCGGTCAAGGACTACCTCAAGCAGATCGGCAAGGTCCCCCTGCTCAACGCCGAGCAGGAGGTCGAGCTCGCCAAGCGCATCGAGGCGGGCCTGTTCGCCGAGGAGCAGCTGGGCGGCGGCGAGACCGACGGGCTGCCCGTCGACGTCAAGGCCGAGCTCGAATGGATCGCCGAAGACGGCCGGCGCGCCAAGAACCACCTGCTGGAGGCCAACCTCCGGCTCGTGGTCTCGCTGGCCAAGCGCTACACCGGCCGCGGCATGCTCTTCCTCGACCTGATCCAGGAAGGCAACCTGGGCCTCATCAGGGCCGTGGAGAAGTTCGACTACACCAAGGGTTACAAGTTCTCCACCTACGCCACGTGGTGGATCCGGCAGGCGATCACCCGCGCCATGGCCGACCAGGCGCGGACCATCCGCATCCCGGTCCACATGGTCGAAGTGATCAACAAGCTGGCCCGCGTCCAGCGGCAGATGCTGCAGGACCTGGGCCGCGAGCCCACGCCGGAAGAGCTGGCCCGAGAGCTGGACATGACGCCCGAGAAGGTCGTCGAGGTCCAGAAGTACGGGCGCGAGCCCATCTCCCTGCACACCCCGCTGGGTGAGGAGGGCGACAGCGAGTTCGGCGACCTCATCGAGGACTCCGAGGCCATCGTCCCGGCCGACGCCGTCAGCTTCACGCTGCTCCAGGAGCAGCTGCACTCCGTTCTCGACACCTTGTCGGAGCGGGAGGCGGGCGTCGTGTCGATGCGCTTCGGACTCACCGACGGCCAGCCGAAGACGCTCGACGAGATCGGCAAGGTTTACGGGGTGACCCGTGAGCGCATCCGCCAGATCGAGTCGAAGACCATGTCCAAGCTGCGCCACCCGTCCCGGTCCCAGGTCCTGCGCGACTACCTGGACTGAGACACGGTCACCGGTCGGCTTCCGGCCGACCTGCACGCAACGGCACGCCCCGCCGGGATCCTTCCCGGCGGGGCGTTCGTCTTTCCGCTTCCGCACCCGGCCGCGCGAGAGTCCCACGTCACGGCGATCGCGGGTTGTGTCTCGGCGTGGCCGACCCTTCGCCGTGCGCGCTCGGCCTCTCATTCAGCGGGGGGTGTCCCGTCGAGCAGCGGCACGCCGACCGTGCCGCCTATCACCGACCTGGGTGAACCGCACCGAACGGACAAGAACCGCGCCGCTCCGCCGAGCGCCGTCCAAGGATGTGCCGTACTCGGCACCCTGTCGCCGGATGGGTGGTCTCCGTCGCTCTGCTCGCACCCCTCACGACCCGCCCGGCCTTTCCGGCCCCCGCGTCTCTTGGACCTTGGCTTCCCGCTGAGTGGGGGTCAGGAGGAGAGGTGGACGTCGAGGGTCCAGGGGCGAGATGGGCGGGTGGGGGTGGTGAGGGTGACGGTGTGGCCGAGGTCGTCGAGGAGTTTGGTGAGGTCTTCCGGGGTGGTGGGGTCCGTGTCCTGGGAGAGCAGTGCTCGGGCGATCTCGCCTCGGGTCGCCTTGGCCATGTGGCTGATGACCTTGCCGTCGCGGAACACTCGTACCGTCACAGAACGGTCACCGGGCTGCCAGGCGCCCGCGTACGTGCTCGACCGGAGATCCACCACCAGGCCGGGGACGTGGTCGAGTTGTTTGGTCACCTGCGGGCGCCAGAAGGCCGCGAGTCCGCCCAGAGGCGGCAGATTGACGCCCATCGAGAGCCGGTACGGCGGAATGAGATCTGTGATCTTCACCACACCCCACAGGCCGGAGAAGATCACCAGCGACTCCTCCGCCCGTTCTCTGGCGTCCGCGGAGAGGGTGGCCAGGGCGAGGTTGTCGTAGAGCACGCCGGTGTAGAGCTCGGCCGCGGGCAGCGTCGGGGCGGTCTTCAGGCCGACGTTCTTGGCCAGTTCGCCGGCCAGCCCAGGGGTCAGCCCCAGCACGTCGAGGGCGTCGCGGCGCTTGGAGGCGCGGACGAGCGCGTTCATCACCCGCCGGCGGGACCGGTCGAGGGCGGGGAAGGACAGCTCGCCGACGGGCGGGCCGGAGCCCTCGGACGCCTTGCCTTCGGACGGCGGCAGCAGGATCAGCACAGCTCACTAGCTTATTGGCCCTGGTCCGCGCCCTCTCACAGATCCGGCCGACGACCCGTGCGGGGCAGGTGGCAGCGATGACCCGCACGGGGCGGGCGCGGCAGCGGGCCCGTGCGGCGTTCCAGGTCTAGGAAGAGCCCGTGCGGCGTCCCAAACCTAAGAAACCGCCTGCGCCACCAGGGGTTTGAACGCAGAACGGCGACCCCGGACGTGCCGGGGTCGCCGTTCTGTCACGCGATATGTGGTTATCTCACACGACGGGCGTTGTCAGCGCTCGTCGCTGGGGGCAATTGAAGGGGTTTCGCTGAGTCGAGCCGACTCGTCCAGGATGTCGGCGCCCTTTTCACGCAACGCTGCGATGTGCTGACGCCCATGGTGAGCGCAGAACAGCAACTCCCCACCCACGGGTAGGGTTGCGCGAATGTAGGCCTGGGCGCCGCAGCGGTCGCAGCGGTCGAGGGCCGTCAGCGGCTTAACGGGGGCGAGAGCTCCAGTCACGTATCGCCTTTCGGGTCACCCCCGCCGAAGCGAGGATCTGGCGTCAGTCACTTGGAACAACATCTAACCGGACGTGGACGTTCCCAACCGCCCCCTCGCTACGCCCAGAGCAGAATGTGTCCGAAAGTAATGACGATCAGCCGGTTGGTAACACCAAACGTGCCACCGTGGCAAGCTTGTACGCGCGCGTAGGGGAAGAACGGTAGGCTACGCACACATGTTCGATGCCTAGACCGGAGGAGCTGGAGTGACGCTAGTGGAGGCGGGTTACACGGCTCGTCACCTGTCGGTGCTTGAGGGCCTCGAGGCCGTTCGCAAGCGACCCGGCATGTACATCGGGTCCACCGACAGTCGCGGGCTCATGCACTGCCTCTGGGAGATCGTGGACAACGGCGTCGACGAGGCGCTCGCGGGGCACTGCGATCGGATCGAGGTCGAGCTCTACGCCGACGGGTCCATCGAGGTGCGCGACAACGGGCGGGGCATTCCCGTCGACATCGAGCCGAAGTCCGGTCTGGCGGGCGTCGAGCTCGTCTACACGAAACTGCACGCGGGCGGCAAGTTCGGCGGCGGCTCCTACGGCGCCTCCGGCGGCCTGCACGGCGTGGGCGCCTCCGTGGTCAACGCCTTGTCCGCCAGGGTCGACGTCGAGGTCGACCGCGACGGCGTGGTCCACGAGATGAGCTTCCGTCGCGGCGTCCCCGGGATCTTCGACGGCGAGGGGCCCACGGCCAAGTTCAAGAAGAAGTCCGGCCTGCGCATCGGCTCCAAGCGCCCTGCCAACCCCACCGGCACGCGGGTGCGGTTCTGGGCCGACCGGCAGATCTTCCTGCCCGACGCCGAGGTCTCGCTCGACGAGATCCACGTGCGCCTGCGGCAGACGGCCTTCCTGGTGCCCGGCTTGACCCTGGCGGTCGTCGACAGCCGGCACGAGGAGCGCGTCGAGGAGGAGTTCCGCTTCGACGGCGGCATCTCCGAGTTCACCGAGTTCCTGGCCCGCGACGAGCCGGTCTGCGACGTGCTGCGGCTGCAGGGCCTCGGTCACTTCCGCGAGACCGTGCCCGTCCTCGACGACCAGGGCCACATGACGCCCACCGAGGTCGAGCGCGAGCTGAGCGTCGACGTGGCGGTGCGCTGGGGCAAGGGCTACGAGTCCACCGTGCGCTCGTTCGTCAACGTCATCGCCACGCCCAAGGGCGGCACCCACCTGACCGGTTTCGAGCGCGGGCTCGTCCGTACGATCAACGAGCTGCTGCGTGAGACCCGCCTGCTGAAAAACGGCGACGACCCCGTCACCAAGGACGACATCTCCGAGGGCCTGACCGGCGTCGTGACGGTCAGGGTGCCTGAGCCGCAGTTCGAGGGCCAGACCAAGGAGGTGCTCGGCACCTCCGCGGCCACCCGCATCGTCTCCCACGTGGTCTCGCGCGAGCTCAAGGAGCTGTTCGCCAACCCGCCGCGCGGCTACAAGCAGCCGCTGCGCGCCGTGCTGGAGAAGATCGTGGCCGCCGCGAAGGCCCGCATCGCGGCCCGCGAGCACCGCGACAACCAGCGCCGCAAGACCGCCCTGGAGAGCTCGGCGCTGCCGGCCAAGCTGGTCGACTGCCGCAGCGACGGCGTCGACCGCAGTGAGCTGTTCATCGTCGAGGGTGACTCCGCGCTCGGCACGGCCAAGCTGGCCCGCGACTCGGAGTTCCAGGCCCTGCTGCCGATCCGCGGCAAGATCCTCAACGTCCAGAAGGCGTCCGTGAGCGACATGCTCAAGAACGCCGAGTGCGCCGCCATCATCCAGGTGGTCGGGGCCGGGTCGGGGCGCTCGTTCGACATCGATTCGGCCCGCTACGGCAAGGTCATCCTGATGGCCGACGCCGACGTCGACGGCGCCCACATCCGCTGCCTGCTGCTGACCCTCTTCCACCGCTACATGCGGCCGATGGTCGAGGCCGGGCGGGTGTTCGCGGCCGTGCCGCCGCTGCACCGGATCGAGCTGACCAACCCGGGGCGGGGCAAGGAGAAGTACATCTACTGCTACTCCGACGCCGAGCTGCACAAGACGCTGCGGGATCTCGAACGGCGCGGTAAGCGGTGGAAGGACCCGGTGCAGCGTTACAAGGGTCTGGGCGAGATGGACGCCGACCAGCTGGCCGAGACGACCATGGACCCGCGCCACCGCATCCTGCGCCGAGTCAGGATCGAGGACGCCGAAGGGGCCGAGGGCATCTTCAACCTGCTGATGGGCAGCGAGGTCGCGCCGCGCAGGGAGTTCATCGTCAACAGCGCGGCCGAGGTGGACCGCGACCACATCGACGCCTGACCTCGGCTGCTCGGGCGTCTGACACCCGGCGGGGTGCGCGGCGTATTTCGCCTCCGCCAGGTGTCCGGTGCTCGGCGTCGGATGCCTGAGCCGGTCCTGGCTGCGGGCTCGTCGCCGGGCCGTTCAGGCGTGTTCTCAGGAGATGCGGCCCCTGGCGGGGCTCAGGCGGCCGGTCGGGGCTGGAGGGAGTTCTGGGGCGGTCCAGGGCCTCCCGGGCTCTCCTGTGGGCTTTGAGGGCCTTCTGGGGTGCATCTGACCTTGTTGGGGTGCGCGTCCTGGCTTCAGTGGCCCCGGCGGCCGGATCGGCCGCCGGGGTGGTGGACGGAAGCGCCCGTATGGGCGAGAAACGGCCCTGTCCGAGGGGCAGAGCCGCCTGGCATCCTCAGCCGCGAGTCCGCGAGTCCGCGAGTCCGCGAGTCCGCGAGTCCGCGAGTCCGCGAGTCCGCGAGTCCGCGAGTCCGCGAGTCCGCGAGTCCGGGCGCGGTCGGGTGGGGTCAGTGGGGGGACGGGGTCAGGCGGCCGGTGTGGACGTCGTAGATGCCGCCGGCCACCGGCATGCCCGGGGGCAGGAACGGGGTGGTGCGGATGCGGGTGAGGTCGTGCTTCAGCGCCTCGTTCTGGTCGGGCACCGTGTGGAACTCCAGGCTCCTGGTGTCCACCCCGTGGTCGCGGGTCAGCGCGTGCACCTCCGAATCCGTCACCTTGGTCATGCCGCAGTCCGTGTGCGGCATGATGAGCACCCGGTTCACCCCGAGCACGTAGACGGCGAGCACCAGGGTGCGCAGCACGTCGTCCGTCACCCTCGCACCGGCGTTGCGCAGGATCTTGGCGTCCCCGGGCTGCAGACCGAGCAGGCCCAGGGGATCGATGCGTGAGTCCATGCAGGTCACGACGGCCAATCCGCGTGCCGCACGGCCGGTGAGACCAGAGCTCCCGAAGCTCTCGGCGAACTTTGCGTTTGCGCTATACACGTCGTCGAACGCACTCATGGCACAAATACTCCCGTACGGCTCGTAGTCGGCCCCGTCCGGGGTGGCGACTGGCTGAACTTCGCGAACGTCCCCCGATAAGCACTCACCATGAGTGATGATGTCGTAGCCGTATGTACGTGACCAGAGAAGGTTAGTCGTGAGCAGGTCAGAATCGCTAGCCGCGTATCTCCGGGGCCAGGCCCGGCGCCGCCTCGACCGTGTGGAGTCCAGGGACGACGGCCGCAACGCCAAGTGCGCCCTGGCACTGCTCGACACCGCCGCCTACGCGGCGAGCCTCCCCGACGACGATCCGCTGATCCTCATGCTGGACGAGGCCGGTTGCTTCGGTCCGCTGGGGTGCGAGCAGTTCGATCCGGGGGAGGCCGGGACCAAGCTGATCCGGCTCTGGGAGGGTGGCGAGCCGCACGAACTGCTGCTCGCGCTGCC
Organism: Nonomuraea fuscirosea; assembly: GCF_003001935.1. Lineage (GTDB taxonomy): Bacteria > Actinomycetota > Actinomycetes > Streptosporangiales > Streptosporangiaceae > Nonomuraea > Nonomuraea fuscirosea. Next base: position 7,889 of record NZ_PVNG01000001.1, read on the forward strand.
CGCCGCCATCACCGCCGCGACCTGAGCGCGGGCGATCCTCGAAAGCCCGTACGGAGGCGCCAGGAAGCTCCGGCCGGGGTTCTACGGTTTGAGGCCGACGCCCACGTACCACCACTCGCTGCCCGCGAGCTCCTTCTCCCACGCCACCTCGGGGCGCCAGTCGGCCACGTGCGTCACGCCCGGCTCCACCAGGTCGAAGCCGTCGAACATGCGGGCGACCTGTTCCCGGCCGCGGTGGATCAGGGGCGCGTCCACGTCGTCGTACACCTCCCGCGCCGCCTCTCCCACCTCGGGGTGGGCGTCGTCGGTGAGGTGGGAGACGATCAGGGCGCTGCCGGGGGCCAGGCGTTCGCGGAAGGTCGCCACCACGTCCCACGGGTCCTCGCGGTCGGTCAGGCAGTGCAGCACCCCGAGGAAGATCACGCCGACCGGCCGGGTGAAGTCGATCAGCCGCTTGGTCTCGGGGGCGTCGAGGATCGAGCCGGGTTTGCGTACGTCGGCGCCCAGCATGGTGATGTTCGCGTCCGTGCCGGCCAGCAGGGCGCGGCCGTGGACGATCACCACCGGGTCGTAGTCCACATACAGGACGTGCGCGTCGGGGTGGACGGTGCGGGCGACCTCGTGCACGTTGTTCTGGTTGGGCAGGCCGGTGCCGAGGTCGATGAACTGGTCGATGCCCAGTCCGGCGACGTGGCGGACGGCCCGGCCCAGAAAGCGCCGGTTGGCCAGGCAGATGTCCCTGCTGGGGCCCAAGGCCATGATCTTCTCGGCTGCCTCGCGGTCGGCCGCGAAATTGTCCTTGCCGCCGAGGTAGTAGTCGTACATGCGCGCCGCGTTGGGAACACTGGGGTTGATGCCCACGGGAACGCGCGAGGGGTTGGTCATGCCGGCCCTTCAGATCCACACCGCAAACTGCTCAGAACAGATCGTAACGCTCATGTGACCCAGTTTTCGATCTTTCGTTAAGATCGGCGGGCTCGCAGAGCGTGATCGACGCTCACGGCGGCCAGGATGAGCAGGCCCTCGACGACCGGACGGTAGGTGGAGTTCCAGCCGAGCAGGTTGAAGCCATTGCCGATCAACGTGAGGATCAGCACGCCCACCATGCCGCGCCAGATCGCCCCCTGCCCGCCGAGGATGCTCGTGCCGCCGATCACCGTCGCCGCGATGGCCGTCAGCTCCAGCAGCGTGCCCATGTCCGGCTGCGCCGAGCCGCCGCGCGCCGCCAGCACCAGCCCCGCCAGCCCGGCGCACAGGCCGCTGATCGCGAACGCGCCCACCTGGACCGAACGCACGCCGATCCCCGACAGCCAGGCCGCCGTGGGGTTGCCGCCCACGGCGTACACGCGGCGGCCGAACGTGGTGCGGGCCAGCAGCAGCGACGTGACCCCGGCCACCGCCACCAGCAGCAGGGAGGAGGCGGTGACGCCGCCCAGCACTGTGGGCCAGCTCAGCGACTGGAACGACTCCAGCCGCGCCGCGCCCGGATAGACGATCGCGCCGCCGGTGATGACGAGCGCCAGGCCGCGGTGCACGATGCCGAGCGCGAGCGTGGCGATGAACGAGTGCACCCGTGACAGCACCACGACCACGCCGTTCAGGGTGCCGAGCAGGCCGCCGGTCACCACGGCGGCGGCGTACCCGGCGGGCACGCCGGCCCGCTCGGTGACGAGCACCGCCACGATGGCGCTCACGGCGAGCACGGCACTGGCGGACAGGTCGAAGACGCCGCAGATCACGCACACCGTCATCCCGCACGCCAGCAGGCCGACGACCACGGCCTGGTCCAGCAGGTTGACCAGGTTCCCCGGGCTCAGGAACGTGTCGGTGGCCAGGGAGAGCGCCACCACCAGGACCGCGACCGCCAGGACGATCCCGTGGTCCCGCAGCGACCTGGCCGTCATTCGTCGTATTCGCCGCTCACCTGGGCCAGCGCGTCCTTGGTCCCCATGCTGGTGCCGGGCTGGACGTCCGTCGCGAGGTTCGTGCCGGGCACCTGCTCGCCGCGCGCCTTACGGAGCCCCAGCTCCGCGGCCTTGGCGCCGAGGGTCTTCACCGGCAGGTAGTACGCGCCGAACCAGCGCCCCTCCCGCACCGCCTTGACGGTCTGGCGGGAGGCGCCGTTGGCGACGTACGAGATGTCCTTGCCCTTCGCCACCGCCTCGGCCCCGAGGACGGCCTGCGACGCGCCGATGATCACGTCGATGCCGGGGTTCTTCTGCAGCACGTCCTGCATCGCCTTGCGCCCGCTCTCCTGCGTGTAACCGCCTTCGAGCTGGGCCTTGAGCTCGACGCCCGGCGCGGCCTTCAGCTTGGCCACGGCGGCCTGGGTGCGGGCGTTGTCCAGCGGCAGCGCCTTGAGCCCCTCCAGGTAGCCGACCTCGCACGGGTCCGGTTTCCTGCTCGCGCACGCCTGGATCGCCAGCTCGGCCAGGCCCTCGCCGTTCAGCGTGGGCACGTCGATGAGCGTGATCGTGCCGTCCACCTGGGGATCGGCGGTGTCGTAGCGGGTGCCGACGGGGGTGAAGTGCACGACGACGGTGATCCCGGCCTGCACGGCGGAGCGGATCGCCGGCACCACGGCCGCCCCGTCGTTGGCCTGGACGACGAACACCTCGAACCGCTTGGCCGTCACGGCGTCCTGGAGCTGGCGGACCTGGGCCTGGGCGTCGAAGTTCGGGTCGAGGAACTCCGCGGTGGCGCCGTTCGCCTTCGCGTACTCCTCGACGCCGGCGAACGTGGCGGCCGAGAAGGAGTTGGCCTTGGCGAAGCCGAAGAAGCCGATCCGCTTGGCCGCGGCGGACGCCCCCGGCGAGGTCGCGGCGGCCGAGGCGCTCGACGACGGGCCCTCCGCGCCGGGATTGACGCAACCGGCGGCGAGCAGGCTCACCGCGGCCAGGGCGGGTAACGCGGTCCATCGTGCGACCATCTCGGTCTCCATTCGCGTCGTCGGCGACCAGCCCGGGATTTCGTTTCCATGATCATAGGGAACGTGGCGGTGCGTGATGAGGTGAATGGAGATCACCGCTTCAGCCGGGTTCGTTACCCGGCTTCCACTTGATGCCGCAGCCGAGGGACGGGCGCTGCCGCTCCGGCATCGGCTCGCCGTCGAGCAGGGCGTCGATGGCGGCCCGCAGCGACTCGCCGGTCACCGGCACGTCGTTGCCCGGTCTGGAGCCGTCGAACTCGCCGCGGTAGGCGAGCCGGAAGAACCCGTCGTAGAGGAAGAAGTCGGGTGTGCAGGCCGCCCGGTAGGCCTTGGCCACGTCCTGGGTGTCGTCCAGCAGGTACGGGAAGGAGAAGCCCGCCCGTGCCGCCTGCTCGGCCAGGTGTGTCGGGTCGTCATCGGGGTAGTTCACGCTGTCATTGCTGCAGATGGCCACGATCGACAATCTGGCGCCGTAGTCGCCGGCCAGCGCGCCGAGGCCGGCTTCGATGTGCCGCACATACGGGCAGTGGTTCGACAGGAACGCCACGAGCGTGGCGGGAGAACCCTTGAGGTCTTCGAGCGAGACACTGCCGCCGTTGATGGCGGTCAGGTCGAAGGCGGGCGCGGGAGTGCCGAGCGGGACCATGAACGAGTTGGCAGCCATGGCATCCATTCTCGTCTGAGAGGGGTTCACGGTAATGGGCGGTATCGCGGAGTTCCGAACGGTCGTGGTGGACTGTCCGGATCCACGGGCTCTGGCGGAGTTCTACGCCACCTTGCTGGGCTGGCCGGTCACCTCGGTGGAGGACGACTGGGTCGTGGTCAGCGACGGCGGCCCGCCCAAGCGGCTGGCGTTCCAGCTCGCGTCCGACCACCAGCCGCCCGCCTGGCCGGACCCGGACCGCCCGCAGCAGTTCCACCTCGACGTGACGGTCGACGACCTGGACGAGGCGGAGGCCCAGGTGATCAAGATCGGCGCGACCAAGCACGCGCACCAGCCCAGCGAGGACGACGACTTCCGCGTCTTCCTCGACCCGGCCGGCCACCCGTTCTGCCTCTGCCGGGACTGACCCGCACCACCGGACCGGTTCGACCTGGACCACCGGGCTGGTCTGAGCGGGCTCTTCGGCCGGCCTGCTCTGGGGCGCCGGACCCATCTGACCTGGACCACCGGGCTGGGCGAAGGGGACTGCTCCTGGCCCGGGGGAGTGGCCGGCCCCGCCTTCGCGCGGGGCCGGCCATCGCTCGATGAGCCACCTGGAGTGGGAGTACCCGCCGGTCAGTGAGTGAGGTCCGTCGGGTGCGACGGCTCGGCGGGGTCCTGTCGAGTCCAGCCACCTACAATTCCGGACCGTTCAAGTACAGCCGCCTGCGGATCAGGACTTCTCAGTTCGACCTCGTGCGGGTCCGGGCGCCTGATGGGTTCGCGCCGGACCCGCGGGTAGGCGTGGTCAGTTGTCGATGCCGTGGTCGGCGGGAAGGTCATTCTTCGCCGGATGACTCGTCCGCGCCGGTCACCTCCGGCGACGCCCCACCCGGCAGGGCTTCGGGGCCGGAGGCGAGGGCGCCGCCGATCGCGCCGATGGTGTGGGTGAGCCGGACGCCGGAGCCGTCGCGGCGGCCGATCTCCTCCGGCAGCGGCACCGGCTTGCCCACCGCCGAGACCGCCTTGGCCGGAGCCGGGCCGGCCCAGGCCAGCAGCAGCTCGTCCTCGCCCTTGAGGAAACGCTGGGCCCGGACTCCGCCGGTGGCCCGCCCCTTGGCGGGGAACTCGGCGTAGTCGGACACCTTGCCGCCGCCCACCTGGGTGCCGGGCAGCGCCGTGGAGGAGCCGGCGACGGTGACCACCTGCGCGGGCTGCTCAGGGTCGACCACGCCGAACCAGATCACCCGGGCGCCGTCGTCGAGGCGGATGCCGGCCATGCCGCCCGCGGGCCGGCCCTGGGGTCGTACGACGGCGGCGGAGAAGCGCAGCAGCTGGGCGTCGGAGGAGATGAACACCAGATCGTGGGCCTCGGACACCAGCTCGACGGCCCCCACCACGCTGTCGCCCTCCTTGAGGGTGATCACCTCGAAGTCGTCGCGGTTGGCCGGATAGTCGGGCACCACCCGTTTGACCACGCCCTGCGCGGTGCCGAGCGCGAGGCCGGGCCCGTCGGGGTCGAGGGAGCCGAGCCCGATGACCTTCTCGTCGGGCTGCAGGGAGACGTATTCGGACACCGGATGCCCGCCCGACAACGACGGCGGGTTGGCCGAGGGCGGCAGCGTCGGCAGGTCGACGACCTGGACGCGGATCAGCCGGCCCTGTGAGGTGACCACGCCGACCTCACCGCGCACGGACGTGCGCACGACGCTGACCAGCACGTCGTGGGCGGTCCTGTCGCCCTCGCCGGGCAGCGGGGTGGCGTCGGGGGTGCGGGCCAGCAGCCCGGTGGAGGAGAGCATGGCCAGGCACGGGTCGTCGGCCACCTGCAGCGACGTCACCGGGGTGCGGGCGATGCCGGGCGCCTCCAGCAGGACGGTGCGGCGCGGCGTGCCGTACTTCTTGGCCACCTCGGCCAGCTCGCCCGAGACGACCGAGCGCAGCTTGGTCTCGGAGGAGAGGATCTCGGTGAGCTTGGCGATCTCGTCGCTCAGCGTCTCCTTCTCGCGGTCGAGCTCCAGCTTGTCGAAGCGGGTCAGGCGGCGCAGCGGCGTGTCGAGGATGTAGGCGGCCTGGATGTCGGTCAGGTCGAACACCTCCATCAGCCGGCCCCGCGCCTGCGCGGAGTCGTCGGAGGAACGGATGACCTGGATGACCTCGTCGATGTTGAGCAGCGCGATGATCAGGCCGTCGACCAGGTGCAGGCGCTCCTCGCGCTTGCGGCGCCGGAACTCCGACCTGCGGCGCACGACCTCCAGCCGGTGGTCCACGTAGACCTGCAGCAGCTCGCGCAGCCCGAGCGTGCGCGGCTCGCCGTCGACCAGGGTGACGTTGTTGATGCCGAACGTCTCCTCCATCGGCGTCAGCCGGTAGAGCTCCTCCAGCACCGCCTCGGGGATGAAGCCGTTCTTGATCTCGATGACCAGCCGCAGGCCCTTGTGCCGGTCGGTGAGGTCCTTGAGGTCGGCGATGCCCTGGAGCTTCTTGCTGGTCACCAGCTCCTTGATCTTGGTGACCACGCGCTCGGGGCCGACGTTGTAGGGGAGCTCGGTGACGATGATGCCCTTGCGCCGCGGCGTGATCTGCTCGACCTCGCACTTGGCGCGCATGCGGAACGTGCCACGTCCGCTCTCGTAGGCGTCGCGCACCCCCTGCAGCCCGATGATCGAGCCGCCCGTGGGCAGGTCGGGGCCGGGGACGTATTTCATCAGCTCGTCGAGCGTGGCGTCCGGCTTCTTGATCAGGTGGCGGGCGGCGGCCACGACCTCGGTGAGGTTGTGCGGCGCCATATTGGTGGCCATGCCGACCGCGATGCCGCTGGTGCCGTTGACCAGCAGGTTGGGGAACGCCGACGGCATGACGACCGGCTCGGTCTCCTGGCCGTCGTAGTTGGGCTTGAAGTCGACGGTGTCCTCGTCGAGCGAGTCGACCATGAGCATCGCCGCCGGGGCCAGCCTGGCCTCGGTGTAACGCATGGCGGCGGGCAGGTCGTCGGGCGAGCCGAAGTTGCCGTGCCCGTCGACCAGCGGCAGGCGCATCGAGAACGGCTGCGCCAGGCGCACCAGGGCGTCGTAGATCGCGCTGTCGCCGTGGGGATGCAGCTTGCCCATCACGTCGCCGACGACGCGCGAGGACTTGACGTGGCCGCGGTCGGGGCGCAGGCCCATCTCACTCATCGAGTAGAGGATGCGCCGCTGCACCGGCTTGAGGCCGTCGCGCGCGTCGGGCAGGGCGCGCTGATAGATCACCGAGTAGGCGTACTCGAGGTAGCTCGCGCGCATCTCGGAGGAGACGTCGATGTCGACGATCCGCTCCTCGAAATCCTCAGGTGGGGGTGCAGTCGTGCGTCGGGCCATCTTGTGCTGCGCGGCTGCCTCGGCCGTCGCGCCGAGGGGAAGCGCATCCTCCTTCTGTACTCGAGCAGTAACCGTAGCCGTCAGCCCGCTGGACAAGCGTCAGATCGGCGTGTGGGGCGTCGACAGAAGCGCGTGCGGCCACGGACCGGCAGGGATCGCGACGTGTCCGCCCCTGGAGATGATGGCACGAGCCAGGGCTCCAGTGGCGTATCCACAGTGTCGCTCACGCCTCGGCCGGCTGAGACGGGGAGAACCGTAACGATCTGTCTGTCTTGAAGGATACGGCCCGCTGGTCACGTACGGATCCTAGCGGCCATCCGCCGTTTATCGCAAACGTGTTCGATCCGGCGCGGTGAGCTTGACCAAGCAATTGCTTGGTCTTACCGTTCTGCTCATGGGATCCCCCTGATTACGGAGGCGTCATGATCGAGTTCCATCCCGTGACCAAGCACATCGGCGCCGAGGTCACCGGGGTCGATCTGCGCAAGCCGCTGTCGCAGGAGGAGGTAGTCACCCTGCGGGAGGGGTGGCTCAAGCACCACGTGCTGTTCTTCCGCGACCAGCACATCGACGACGAGCAGCACCTGCAGTTCGCCCTCAACTTCGGCACGCTGAACCACCCGGCCTTCAAGAAGGACTCGAACAGTCCCATCCACGTCCTCGACCAGACCTCGCCCAAGGGTGAGGGCGGGGACGAATGGCACAGCGACAACACCTTCGAGCCGACACCGCCGATGGGCTCGCTGCTGCGCTGCGTCCAGCTGCCCTCCGTGGGCGGCGACACGTGCTGGGCCAACACCCACCTGGCGTACGAGACGCTCTCGCCGCCCATCCAGCGGCTGTGCGACGAGCTGACGGCCGAGCACGACATCACGATGTCGATGAAGAAGGCGATCTCGAAGGGGCATCCGTTCGACCTGGCCGAGATCCAGGCGAAATGGCCGCCCATCGTCCGTCCCGTGGTGCGGGTGCACGCCGAGACCGGCCGCAAGGCGCTGTTCGTCAACCGCGCCTCCACGACCCGCCTCGTCGGGCTGAGCGACCGGGAGAACGAGGCGCTGCTGCCGTTCCTGATCGACCACATCCGCTCGCCCGAGTTCCAGCTCCGGCTGCGCTGGCGTCCGGGAACGCTCGCCTTCTGGGACAACCGGCCCACGCAGCACTACGCGGTCGCGGACTACACCGAGCGCCGCCGCATGCACAGGGTGACGATCAACGCCTTCCCTGAGCATGCCGACAAGATCTGAACAAACCATCATCCTTTACGGCACGCGGACGGCACCGCCACCCACCGCACGTGGCTGAGGACCTCCAGGAAAACGCCCGCTGACCCCGCACGGGGCGGGCCGCCGTCACGTGCGCAACGTGGACCATCCGCGTGGTGACCAGGTCACCACGCGGACGCCGGGCGCATGGTCGCCTGTCCGCGTGGCCGTCGGTTCACCACGCGGGAGGCCCGCAGGGCGCACGTCACGGCGGCCCGCCCCGTGAACCGGAGGAGCGTTCCCCTGGACGGGGCCCGGCCACGGGCGGCGGGTGGGGCCCGGTGCCGCGAAGCCGTAAAGGATGAAGGTGGTTGTAGCCGCCATCGCGGAGAGAAAGCTGCGACGGCGACATCAGTTGAGGAGTATTCGGTCGGGGGGAGCTGGTAACAAAGAGGGCATGATTGAAGCCCCCGATGCCGCGATGCTGCGGGAAGAGGCCGAGGAGCGCCTGCGGGCGCTGGCCGGTGAGCACGCCGTCCTCCGCGACGACCAGTGGGCCGCCATCGAGGCCCTCGTGCTCGGCCGCCGCAGGGTGCTCGTCGTGCAGCGCACCGGCTGGGGCAAGTCGGCCGTCTACTTCGTCGCCACCGCGCTCCTGCGCGAGCTCGGCGAGGGTCCCACGGTCATCGTCTCGCCGCTGCTGGCGCTCATGCGCAACCAGATCGCCGCCGCCGAGCGGGCCGGCATCAGCGCCGTCACGATCAACTCCGCCAATCCCGAGGCGTGGGAGGAGATCTACGGCCAGGTCGCCGAGGGCATGGTCGACGTGCTGCTGGTCAGCCCCGAGCGGCTCAACAACCCCGACTTCCGCGACAACGTCCTGCCCGAGCTGGCCGAGAGTGCCGGGCTCGTCGTGGTCGACGAGGCCCACTGCATCTCCGACTGGGGTCACGACTTCCGGCCCGACTACCGCAGGCTGTCCACGCTGTTCGCGGACCTGCCGCCGGGCATCCCGGTGCTGGCCACCACCGCCACCGCCAACGCGCGCGTCACCCGCGACGTCGCCGAGCAGCTGCGCCTGCCCGCCGAGCTGCGGCCCGACGGCGACGACACGCTCGTCCTGCGCGGGCCGCTGGAGCGCGAGAGCCTGCACCTGAGCGTCGTCCGCCTGCCCAGCGCCGAGCAGCGCCTGGCCTGGCTGGCCCAGACGCTGCGCGAGCTGCCCGGATCCGGCATCGTCTACACCCTCACCGTCGCGGCGGCCCACGAGATCGCCGGCTACCTGCGTGATCAGGGGCTCGAGGTGGCCGCCTACTCCGGCCAGACCGAGCCGGCCGAGCGGCTGGCCGCCGAGGACGCCCTGCTCGGCAACCGGATCAAGGCGCTGGTGGCCACGAGCGCGCTCGGGATGGGCTTCGACAAGCCCGACCTGGGCTTCGTGATCCACGTGGGCGCGCCGCAGTCGCCCGTCGCCTACTACCAGCAGGTCGGCCGGGCCGGGCGCGGCGTCGAACGGGCCGAGGTGATCCTGCTGCCCGGCACCGAAGACCGCGACATCTGGGCCTATTTCGCCTCGCTGGCCTTCCCGCCCGAGCCCGTCGTCCGCACCACGTTGCAGACATTGGAAGAGCGCGGCCTCATGTCCACGCCCGCCCTCGAGACCGCCGTCGACCTGAGCCGCAGCCGCCTGGAGATGATGCTCAAGGTGCTCGACGTCGACGGCGCCGTCCGCCGGGTCAAGGGCGGCTGGGAGGCCACCGGGCAGGAGTGGGCCTACGACGGCGAGCGCTACGCCCGCATCGCCGCCGAGCGCGGGGCCGAGCAGCAGGCCATGCTCGCCTACCTGACCACGACCGAGTGCCGCGAACAGTACCTGCGCCGGCATCTCGACGACGACAGCGCCACACCGTGCGGGCGCTGCGACAACTGCACCGGCCGTCACCGCTCCCCGGAGATCGCCGCCCAGGCCGTCGAGACCGCCCGCGAACGCCTGAGCAGGCCCGGCGTCGAGATCGAGGCCCGCAGGCAGTGGCCGACCGGGCTGTCCGACCTGTCCGGGCGGATCAAGCCCGAGCTGGGCGCGGAGCCCGGCAGGGCGCTCGGGCGGCTGACCGACATCGGGTGGGGCAACCGGCTGCGGGAGCTGTTCGGCGGGGAGGACCAGCCGGTGGGCGACGACATGTTCGCCGCCGTGATCAAGGTCCTGTCGGCCTGGGACTGGCGGGAGCGCCCGGTGGCCGTGGTCAACGTGCCGTCGGCGACGCGGCCGAAGCTCGTACGCGGGTTCGCCGAGCGGCTGGCGCAGGTCGGGCGGCTGACCTACCTGGGCGAGCTGGGCTACCGGGCCGGGTCGCCGGGGCAGCAGTTCAACAGCGCCAAGCGGGTGCAGGCGATCAGGGGCACGCTGGCCATGCCGAAGAACCTGGGCGCGGCGATCGCCGGTTGCGGCGGGCCGGTCCTGCTGGTGGACGACCGGGTCGACACGGGCTGGACGATGACGCTGGCGGCGGCCCTCGTCCGCCACGCCGGCGCCCCCGCCGTCCTGCCCCTGGCCCTCGCGGTCACCAGCTGACCTCGTCCCACGGCGCGCCGTCCCACGGCGGGCGGGCATCGCGGCGTCACGTGCCGCCCTGAGCGCCGCGCCGTCACGTGTCGCCCTGAGCGCCGCGCCGTCACGTGCCGCGTTGAGCGTGGTGCGGTCCCGGGCGCGGTGCGGGGGCTGGGCGTCAGGAGCCGGTGGTGACGCCGATGGTGGTCAGGTCGTAGTCGGCGTAGATCGGGCTGACGTGGAGGTTGCTGGCTCCGGCGCCGCGCAGGAGCAGCGAACGGCGCCAGGTCAGCGGGACCAGCACCGCCTCACCGGCCACCCGCCGCTCGGCCTCCGCCCACAGCGCGGCCCTGATCCTCGGGTCGAGCCGGCTCGTCGCCCGGTCCAGGACCGCGTCCACGGTAGGCAGCCGGACGCTGACGTTGAACGAGTAGTCCTTCTCCCTGATCCGCCTGCTGTCCACCATCTCGGGCAGGAACGAGTACGGATCGGGCCAGTCGTAGATCCACGACTTGGCGATGAGCCCCACCTGGTTCTTCCTCAGGTACTCCGGGCTGCCGCCCTTGGACTGGTGGAACTCGGCGACCGGCGCCGCCTCCAGCGACACGTCGATGCCCACCTCGCCCAGCGCGGTCCTGACCGCCTGCGCCACCGCCGCCTCCTGGGGCAGATCGCGATAGACGTACTTGGCCGGGAATCCGCCGGGTCTGCCGCACTTCGCCAGGTCCTGGCGGGCGGCGGCCGGGTCGCCGTCCGGCGTCAGCCCGGGGACGGCGGGGTGCTGTCCCGGCACCGTGGGCGGCACCAGCGACGTGGGCACCTCGTCCGTCAGCGGCAGGTCGGCCGCCCGCACGGCCTTCAGGTCGAGCGCGCGCACCACCGCGCGGCGGCAGTCCGGCCGGTCGAACGGCGGCACCTGGGGGTTGATCGCCAGCACGCGCACGGTCGTGATCGGCGCGTCGGCCTCGGCCTTGCGCGCGGGGTCGCCGAGCACCGCCGCGATCTCGCCGTCCGGCAGGACCGGCCCCACCTCGGCCTCTCCCGCCTTGAGCCGGCCGGCCGCCTGGACCGCGTCCATCCCGTACGTGAGCTCGAAGCGGTCGGGCAGCGCCGTGCGGTTGGGATCGGAGTCGGCTGACCAGTGGGGATTGCGCTCCAGGACGACGGAGTTCTCCGCGACCCGGGCGAACCGGTACGGGCCCGACGCGACCACGTCGAGCGCGTAACCGCCACGTGTGTCCTTCGCCTTCGGCACCGGGATCGTCTCGGGCAACTGGACGACGTGGTCGAACGTGGCGAACGGCTCCTTCAGGTGGAAGACGATCGTGCGATCGTCCGGCGTCTCGATCGCGGACGTGGTGACGGCGGCAGGCGACTTGTAGGGGCCCTCGTAGCCGGCGGGCAGGTCGAGCATGAGGTCGAAGTAGCTGGTGCCCTGCTCGAAACCGGAGTCCATGCTGCGCAGCACCGCGTACGCGACGTCGGCCGAGGTGATCGGCGTCCCGTCGGCGAACTTCAGGCCCCGCCGGAGCGTGTAGGTCCAGGTCCTGCCGCCGTCACTCGGCTTGCCCAGCGATTCGGCCAGGTCGGGTACGATCCGCGTCCCCGCCGCGCCCGGGGCCGGCTTGAACATCGTCAGCGCGCGTCCGTAGAGGCGGACCATGTTCCACGCCTGCGTCGTGTACATGTCGGCCGGGTCCGTGGAGTCCAGGCCGGCCGCCGACGCCAGGCGCACGGTGCCGCCCTTCTTGCCGGACGGGCGTACGACGGAGGTGAGCGCGCTCCCGTAGGCGATCGGGCCGGGCGTCGTCGTCGGGGTGGCGGCGGTCCGGTCGTTGAACTGGACGACCATCCAGGCGACCAGCCCCACCACGACCGCCGTCGCCGCCGCCCCGGCCGCGATCAGCAACCCCCGCCGACCCGGTGCGGTAGGCCCCGTCCACTCCCGCCCCGCCCCACCACCGAAACCAGCATCCACCCACCCCTGCCCCGGCCCGCCACCGGAACCAGGCACCGCCGACCCTTGCCCCGGCCCGCCACCGGAACCAGGTCCCGCCCATCCCCCTCCGGCCCGCTGAACGAGGCGTCGCCCTGCCCCGGCGCCCCTCCTCCCCGGTCGGGTGCGCCACCGTCGGCCGGTGAGCCCTGGCCGGGTAGTCCCTGACCCGGTAAGCCTGGGTGCGGTAAGTCCCGGCTTGGTGAGTCCTGACCAGGTATGTTCTGGCCGGGTGAGTCCTGGCCGGATAAGGGGACGGCCGTGAAGGCGGTCGGATCGGCGAGCCGCCGCGTCCCCCCGGGCGTGGCGAAACCGCCGCCCGCCGCCCCACCCGGCGGCGCCGGCGCGTGGGAGCCCGGCAACCCATCGGAGCCGTGGGCGCCCGGCACCCCACCGGAGCCGGGGACGTCCGGCGACCCGCCGGTGCCGTGAACGTCCGGCGACGCGCCGGAGGAGCGGATGAGCTCGCGCATGAGCTGATCGGCCGTAGGCCGCCGATGATGATCCTTGGCCAGAGACGCCCACAACAACGGCGCCAGCGCCTCGGGCACTCCCGACAGGTCGGGCTCCCCGTTCAGGATCCGGTGCATCACCACCGGCAGCGCCCCGAACCCGAACGCCCCCCGCCCCGTCGCCGCGAACACCATCGTCCCCGCCCACGCGAACACGTCGCTGGCCGGCTGCGCGTCCCCGAGGAACTGCTCGGGCGCCATGAACGCCGGCGTCCCGACCACGCTCGTCGTCATGCTCTGGCTCACGTCCAGCGCCCGCGCGATGCCGAAGTCGATCACCCGGGGCCCGTCGGGCCCGAGCAGCACGTTGCCCGGTTTGAAGTCGCGGTGCACCACCCCGGCCCGGTGGATCGCGGTCAGCGCGGTGGCGGTCGCGACGGCCAGCCGGATCAGCGCCTGCCCGCGCAGGGGCCCCTCTTTGCTCACCTGGCGCTGCAGGGAGGGCCCGTCCACGTACTCGCCGACGATGTACGGCTGCCCGTCGACCTCGGCCACGTCCAGCACCCGCGCCGTGCAGAACTCGGCCACCCGCCGCACCGAGTCGGCCTCGCGCAGGAACCGGCGCACCGCCCGCTCGTCCTCGGTGAACCTGGCGTGCAGCAGCTTGACCGCGACCGGCTCGCCGGACGTCGGCGAGGTGGCCAGGTAGACGCTGCCCTGCCCGCCTTCGCCGAGGAAGCCGGTCAGCTGGTAGGGCCCGATGGAAGACGGATCGCCGGTACGTAACGGACGCACGCCGGTTGTCACGCTCCTCGTCTACACGCTATGCGGACGTCTTTCCACGACAGCGCCGGCGAAGACCGTCAGAACGGCGGTCGAGCGCCCAGATGCATGATCGCCTTGGCCGCGAGCCGGTTGCCGGAGGCCAGCGCCTCGTGCGGCGGCTTGCCCTCCAGCCACGGCGGCAGGAAGCCGGCGCAGAACGCGTCACCCGCGCCCGTGCCGTCGACGATCTTGTCGACCGGCTCGGCGGCCACCCGCACCGGGTCGGGGCGGCCGTTGCTGTACCACAACGCGCCCTCGGCGGTCATCTTGATCACGACCTGCGGGAACCACGCGGTGAGCACCTTGGCGGCCGACTCGGCGTCGTCGCGGCCGGTCAGCACCTTCGCCTGGTCGATGTTGGCGAACAGCAGCTTGGCCCCGTTGGTCCATTCGAGGAACGGCTCGGCCCCCGTACGGTCCAGCGGCGCGGACGAGGCGCAGTCGACCGAGATCGACATGCCGCTGTGCCTGGCCATGTCGAGCGCGGCGAGACCGGCGTCACGCGAGCCCTCGTTGATCAGCGTGTAGCCCGACAGATGCAGATGGGTGCCCTGCGTGAACAGGTCACGCGGCAGGTCCTCGGGCGACAGGGCGGCGTTGGCACCGGGGTCGGACAGCATGGTGCGCTCACCCTTGTGCGTGACGAGCACCACGCAGGTGCCGGTCGGACGCTCAGGATCCATGACGAGCCGGGCGTCGACGCCGTAGCCCATCAGCTCCATGTCGCGGTTACGACCCGTGATGTCGGCGCCCCTGCGGCCGATGAAGGCCACCTCGGCGCCCTCCACGGCGAGCCAGGACGAGATGTTCGCCCCCGAGCCGCCGCCGTGCATCGTCACGATCGCCGGGGTGTCGCTCGCCCGGGCGAGTGCATAACGGGCGCGAGCGACCGCGTCGGTCATGAGATCGCCCACCACGACGACCCGCGTCATGATGTCACCACCTTGCTGCCTTCGGAACGAGCCTGGCCAACGGCTGAAACGCCACGGCAAAACTAACAGCTTCCGGGCTGCCCGTGGGGCGTACGCCGGACACGGGGTCGCCTTCGATGCACAAGCGTTGCCCAACCGCGCCCCCGGTCTTGTCATATGGGATGCAGGTTTACGCTCGTGGTTGTGGAGGCACAATATCCGGCCCACTGGGAAGCCGACGTCGTTCTCGCGGACGGCGGCACCGCGCATGTCCGCCCGATCAGGCCCGCCGACGCCGACCGTCTCCGTTCGTTCTACTCCAGACTGTCGGACGAGTCGATCTATTTTCGCTTCTTCGGACCCAGGCCCCGGCTGTCCGACAGGGAAGTCGAGCGCTTCACGAACGTCGACTACGTCAACCGGGTCGCGCTGATCGCCACACTCGGCACCGAGATGGTGGCCGTGATCCGCTACGACAGGACCGGCCCGGGCGAGGCCGAGGTGGCCTTCCTCGTCGAGGACGCCCACCAGGGCAGGGGAGTGGCCTCCGTCCTGCTCGAACACCTGGCCGCCACGGCCCGCGAGCGCGGCATCGAACGGTTCGTCGCCGACGTGCTGCCCGCCAACATGCGCATGACGGGGCTGCTGCGCCAGGCCGGCTACACGGCCCAGAGCCAGTTCGAGGACGGCGTCGTCCGCATGACGCTCGACCTGACCCCCACCGACACCTCCGCCGAGGTGACGACCGCGCGCGAGCACCGGGCCGAGTCCCGTTCGATCGCCAGGCTGCTCACCCCCGGCTCGGTCGCGGTCATCGGCGCCTCGCGCGAGCCGGGCGGCGTGGGCCAGACCGTGCTGCGCAACCTCCTGGCCGCCGACTTCACCGGCCCCGTCTACCCCGTGCACCGGGAGGTGCGGGCGGTGGCGGGCGTCCGGGCGTACCCGAGCGTGGGCGCCATCGACGGCGAGGTCGACCTGGCCGTCGTCGCGGTGCCCGCCGAGGGCGTGATCGACGTCGTCAAGGAGTGCGCGGAGAAGGGCGTGCACGGCCTGGTCGTGGTCTCCTCCGGGTTCGGCGAGACGGGCGCGCGAGGACGCGCCCGCCAGGACGAACTGGCCCGCATCGCCCGCTCCTACGGCCTGCGCGTCGTGGGTCCCAACTGCCTCGGCATCGCCAACACCGACCCGTCCGTCCGGCTCAACGCCACCCTCGCCGCCACCGTGCCGGGCCGGGGCAGGGTGGGCTTCTTCAGCCAGTCCGGCGCGCTCGGCACCGCGCTCCTGCAGCGGGTGGCGCAGCGCGGCATGGGCATCTCGACGTTCGTCTCGGCCGGCAACAGGGCCGACGTCTCGGGCAACGACCTGCTGCAGTACTGGGAGGAGGACGACTCCACCGAGGTCATCCTGCTCTACCTGGAGTCGCTCGGAAACCCGCGCAAGTTCACCCGGCTGGCCAGGCGCATCTCCCGCCGCAAGCCCGTCGTGGTGGTCAAGAGCGGCGGCACCCCCTCCGGTCACTCGGCCGAGGAGCTCGGTCTGCCCGACTCCGCGGTCGGCTCTCTCTTCGACCAGGCGGGGCTGATTCGGGTGGACGACCTCATCCAGCTCTTCGACGTGGGCCAGCTGCTGGCCTACCAGCCGCTGCCCGCGGGGCCGAGGGTCGCGCTCGTCACCAACTCCGACGCGCTCGGCCTGCTGGCCGCCGACGCCTGCGTGGCCGCAGGACTCGAACCGCGCCCGCCGGTCAACCTGGGGCCCGCCGCCGGGCCGGCCGAGTTCGGTGCGGCGCTGGCCGGCGAGCTGGCCTCGCCCGACGTGGACGCGGCCGTCGTGATCGACATGCCGCCCATCCCCGGCCGGGCCGAGGAGGTGGCGGCCGAGCTGCTGCGGGCCGCCGAGGACGCGGGCAAACCGGTGCTCACCACGTTCAGGGGTCATCTGGGGATGCATCCGGCCCTGCGCGTGTCAGGAGCCTCCGGTACGGGGTCCACGCCCGCACGGGGCTCCATCCCGTCGTACGCGGCGCCGGAGGAGGCCGTCAGAGCCCTGGCGTACGTGGTCCGCTACGCGACGTGGCGCGCCCAGCCCGCGGCGCCGCCGCCCGAGCTGGACGGGATCGACACGGCCCGCGCCAAGGCCCTGGTCCACCAGGCCCTGTCCGCCGGCGACCCGGCCGGGAACGAGGTCGTCTCCGGCGGGTTCGCGGAGGCCGGGCCGCCGGTCGAGGTCGACGCCGCCGAGCTGCTGTCCTGCTACGGCCTGACCGTGTGGCCCGCCGAGGTCGTGGGCTCGCCGGAGGAGGCGGTGGCCGCCGCCGAACGCCTGGGCTGGCCCGTGGTGGTCAAGGTGGCCGATCCAGGGGCCTCGCGCCGGGCCGGGACCGTGCGCCTGGGGCTGACCGGCCCCGAGATGGTCCGCCACGCCTACGCCGAGCTGTCCGGCGAGCGGGTGGAGCTGGCCGTCCAGCGGATGGCGCCGCAGCCCGCCGTGCCGACGGTGGTGGGCATGATCGAGGATCCGGCGTTCGGGCCCGTGGTGTCGTTCGGGCTCGGCGAGGTGACCGCGCGGCTCCTGCTCGACCAGGGCTTCCGGCTGGCCCCGCTGACCGGCGAGGACGCCTCCGCGCTGGTCCGGTCCGTACGCGCCGCGCCGCTGTTGTTCGGCGAGTACGGCTACCCGCCCGTGGCGGTGGACGCCCTTGAAGAGGTCCTCGTACGCGTGGGCCGCCTGGCCCACGACCTGCCCGAGGTGTCCCGCCTGGATCTGGACCAGGTGCTCGTGGGCGAGTCGGACGCCATGATCCTCGGCGCCCGCGCCACCCTGCGCACCCCGGCGGGCCCCCGGCTGGACGGCGGCCCCCGCAGGCTCTCCTGATTCGCCCTCAGCGAATGCCCCGGCTGCCTCAGCGAATGAAGGTGACCCTGTGCCCGGTGATGCACCAGCAGAAGGTGTTATAGAGCGTTATGTCCGGCGGGTGAGTGTGCTGCCCGGCCCTGGCAGGATGGACCCATGAGGGAAACCCGAGTCTCAGCCGCGGGCCTGCGTGAAGCGATAGAGCGCAGCGGCTACTACCCCGACCTCGTCACCGATGCGGTCGAATCCGCGCTGGGCAAGGAGGCCGTGACGGCGTTCGTGGTGCACCACGAGGCGACCTTCGATCCCGCGATGGAGGTGCGCCGGCACGTCACCGTGCTGGTGCTGACGGCGACCCGGCTGCTGGTCTGCCACACCGACGAGCACCCGGCGGTCGAGGGCGTCTCGGCCTCCCACGCCTCCACCACCACCGAGGCCGTGCGGCTGAGCCGCGTCCAGTCGGTCGCCGTCACCCGCGTCGTGCCCGACCCCGCCTCCTACGTCCCCGGCGTCCCTCCCACGGAGGTGACGCTCACCATCGGCTGGGGCGCCATCTCCCACGTGGACCTCGAGCCGGCCACGTGCGGCGACGAAAACTGCGAGGCCGACCACGGCTACACGGGCGCCATCACCGCCGACGACCTGTCGCTCAGGGTCAGCGAGGCGGCCGACGGTCCCGAGGCGGTCACCCACGTCCTCGCCTTCGCCAAGGCCCTGTCCGAGGCCACCGCCCGCGCCGCCTCCTGACCCCAGCCCCCTCCCTCTCCCCGGACGCGGCCACCGCCCTTGAGGCCCGCCCGCCACCCCACCACGACCGCCCGCGCCGCCGCGTACCCCGCCCGCACCGCGACGAACGGCCACCCACCCGGCCACCCGAGCCTCGCACCCCACCCGCTGCACCCGAGCCCTGCAACCCGCACCCCAGCCGCTGCCCGGGCCGCCCGATGCCCTGCGACGTTCAGGGCCGCCCCGCCCCGATGCCCGCGACACGCCGGGACCGTTCCGACCGGATGCTCGCACCCGCGCCGCCGCTTGTCTGAGGCCCGCGACGTCCCCGGCGATCCGCCCTGGCCTGACGAGGGGACTGACGAGGGGCGTGACGAGGGGCCGGACGACGACGTCCCACGCTCGGTACCCCGCCCTGCGACGTCGCGGAGACTGTGACGGGCTGCCCGGAGCGGTGATCGCGGCGGTGATCACGGCGTGGACCTGCCGTGACTCCATGGTGCTGACGGCACGGGGGAGCCATGTGCACCGCGCCTGCCGCATGCACCCGCGTGGACCTGCCGTGGCTCCGTGCTGCTGACGGCACGGGGAGCCATGTGCGGCGCGCCTGCCGCATGCACCCGCGCGGGCCCGGCCGGGAGCGGGCCGCACCTCGACGATCGCGGCGGTGGGTGGCGATCACGGAGGGCTAGACTGAGGGCATGCTGGTGCCGGGTTACGGCGGCGGGTCGCTGGCGGATGTGCCGGGCTCGCTGATGGCCGCTCTCGGTCTGCGCGAGCCCAACGCGCTGGCCCTGGAGCCCACCGACCGGGTGTGCCTGTTCCTGGTCGACGGCCTGGGAGCCGAGCTCCTCAAGGCCCACCCCGAGACCGCGCCGTTCCTGTCCGGCCTGCCGAGCAGGACGCTGACCGCCGGTTTCCCCGCCACCACCGTCACGAGCCTGTGCACCCTGGGCACGGGGCTGACGCCGGGTGAGCACGGCATGGTGGGGATGCTGCTGGCGGTGCCGGGCGCGGGCCACTTGTTCAACTGCCTGCGCTGGAAGCTGCCCGACGGCCTGGTCATGGACCCGGAGGAGTGGCAGCCCGCGACGACGATCTACCAGCGCGCCGCGCGGGCCGGGGTCGAGCCCGCCTACGTCGCCCCCGCCGAGTACGAGCGCACCGGCCTGACCGGCGCCGTCTTCCGCGGCGTACGCTACCTGGCCGCCGACTCCGTGGACGACCGCGTCGCCCGCACCCTGGAGGCGCTGCGCGAGCGGCGCCCCGCACACGTCACCGTCTACTACGGCGACCTCGACGCCACCGGCCACATGGTGGGGTGGGGCGGCGAGGAGTGGCTGCGCCAGCTCGAAATCGTCGACGACATGGCGCGGCGCCTGGCCGAAGGGCTGCCGCCGGGCGCCACCCTCTACGTCACCGCCGACCACGGCATGGTCAACGCCACCGAGAAGATCGACGTGGAGGGCACGCCCGAGCTGGCCGAGGGCGTGGCGATGCTCGGCGGCGAGGCCAGGGCGCGACACGTCTACACCCACCAGGGCGCCGCCGAGCGCGTGCTGGAGGCCTGGCGTGAGATCCTGGGCGGCAAGGCATGGGTGGTGTCCAGGCAGGAGGCGGTCGAGTCGGGCTGGTTCGGGCCCCGCGTGCACGAGGCGTGGCTCGGACGCATCGGCGACGTCGTGGCCGTGCCCTACGGCGGCCTGGCGCTCACCGCTCCCGCGGCCCACCCCTTCGAGGCCCTGTTCACCGGTTACCACGGCTCGCTGACGGCGGCCGAACAGCACGTCCCGCTCCTGGAGGTACGCACGTGACCAGCCCGCTGATCACCCCGGCCGGACTCGCCGCGCTCGACGGCGCGACGGTGCTCGACGTCCGCTGGCGGCTCGGCGGCCCGCCCGGGGAGCAGTTCTACCGCGAGGGTCACATCGACGGCGCCGTCTACTGCGACCTCGACACCGACCTCGCCGCCCCTCCCGGGCCCGGCGGGCGGCACCCGCTGCCGGGGGCGGCCGAGTTCCAGCGCGCGATGCGGCGGCTGGGCGTCTCGGACGGGCGGCCGGTCGTGGTGTACGACGACGCCGGCTCCACCGTCGCGGCCAGGGCCTGGTGGGCGCTGCGCTACTTCGGGCACCCGGACGTACGCGTGCTCGACGGCGGCCTGCCCGCCTGGATCGAGGCCGGGCTGCCGGTCACGAAGGAGATCCCGCGGCCGGAGGAGGGCGACTTCACCGCGCGTCCGGGAGGCATGCCGGCATTGACGGCCGACGAGGCGTCGTCGCTGGCCCGGCGGGGCGTGCTGCTGGACGCCAGGGCCGGCGAGCGTTACCGGGGCGAGGTGGAGCCGGTCGATCCGGTCGCCGGCCACGTCCCCGGCGCGATCAGCGCCCCCACCACGGACAACGTCGGCCCCGACGGCCGCTTCCTCGACCCCGAGTCGCTCAGGGCCCGCTTCACCGCGCTGGGTGCGGGCGCGGGCGTCGAGGCCGGGGCCTACTGCGGCTCCGGGGTGACCGCCGCGCACGAGGTGCTCGCGATGGAGGTGGCGGGCCTGCCCGCGGCCCTGTACGTGGGCTCGTGGTCCAACTGGGTCGCCGACCCCACCCGCCCCGTCGCCACCGGCTGACCACTCCCACCGCGATCCTCAGTAGAGGGGCTGGTCGCCGGCGCCGAAGCAGGTGAAGCCGTACTCGCCGGTCTTGGCCGCCGCGCACGCCAGCGCCGCGTCCGGCGGCTGCCCCGCCGCCAGCAGCTCGTGGAACGCGCTCATCATCGCCCTGGCCGTCTCGTCCCCCACGGGCACCATCCCGGCGATCACACAGGCCGCCCCTTTGGCGAGGAACGTCCCGGGCAACCCGAGCGGCGTCCCCTCCATCGGCGTACGCGACATCCCGGAGTTGCAGGCCGACAGCACCACGAGCCCGGCCGAGCGCGTGAGGTCCAGCAGGTCGTACGCCATCAGCGACCCGTCCTCCAGGGTGATCCCCGACACCAGCGGGCTGCGCGCGTGGAACATGCCGTGCGCCGCCAGGTGCACGACGTCCGCCGTCCCCAGCGCCTCCAGCACCGGCGCGACGCGTCCCGGCACCTGCCGCCCGCGGGGATGGCAGCCCAGCACGTGTGCGACCTCGCCCTGCGCGTGGGCCAGCGCGGGTCCGGCCGCGGCCGACACCAGCGGCGGGGCGTCCGGGCGCGGGCCGCGCGACCAGCGGGCCCGCAGCCAGGCGGTCGCCCCGGACGCCACGTTGACCGGCCGCTCACGCAGGCAGGGCAGCGCGGCCCACGGCAGCGTGTGCAGCGGGCCCACCGGCACCACCACCAGCGGCCGGTCACCCAGCTCGGCCGCCAGAGGCAGCAGCACCAGCCGTTCGAGCTCCGTGGCCGCGGCCTCCACGTCGCCGGGGCAGCCGTGCCGGCGCAGGGCGTAGCGCAACCGCACGATCGCCTCCTTGACCTGGTGCACGCCGCCCAGCCGGCGCAGCGCCAGGCGTTCGGCGGTCACGACCACGGCCAGCAGCGCGTCCCGGTCGGCCACGTACTCGACCAGGGCGCCGTCCCCCAGTTCGGTACGGACGAGGCCGGGGTCGGTCAGGGCGCGGGCGTGCGCGGGAGCGGCCACGGCCCGCCACCGCTCGGCCCACTCGAACACCTCCTCGGCGCTCCCGTCGCGGACCGCCAGCTCCAGCCCGTAGGCCGCCAGCCGCTCCCCGGCCCTGGCCGCGTGGGCGCGCAGCGACGGGTCCTCGAACGCCTCCACCCGCCCGCTCACCTCCGCCAGTCCGTCGCGGATCGCCCGGAAGGCCCCGGCGACGTCCTCACGCAGCGCCGCCCGCAGGGCGAGCGCGTGCTGGCGCACCTGGACGGGGACCTGCTCCGCCTGCGCGGACCGCCGCGCCCGCGGCTCGGACGCCAGCGAGGCCGGCCGGGTCCCCGCGGGCGTCCGGCGCTCGCGCACGGCGTCCCGCGTGAGCCGGTCCAGCTGCGTGCGGGCCGTCGCCTGGTCGCCGACGGTGAGCGCCGCCTCGGCCGCCGCCAGCCGCAGCGCCGCCGCTCCGGCCCGGTGGGTGAGCCCTGCCTCCTGCTCGTCCGCGCACGCGATCAGCTCGGCGACCAGCTCGGGGGTGACGGGTTCGAGAGCCAGCCGGGCGCGCAGGACGACCTCCGCGGCCAGCGGCAGCCACGACGTCCGCTCCTGGCCGGCCAGCTCGCGGGCGGCCTGCTCGGCCACCTGCCTGGCCCGGTGCGGGTCTCCGGTCAGCAGCTCCACCTGGGCCAGCTTCAGCCGCGCCTCGGCCAGCGCCACGTGGGCGTCCGACGCCTCCAGGTCGGGTACGGCCAGGCTCAGCATGGCCCTGGCCTCGCCCGGCAGGTGCGCGGCGAGCAATGCCCCGGCGAAGTCGGCCCGCATGGTGGCCAGCCGCTCGGGGAAGCCGAGCAGGGTGTCCTCGGCCTCGCGGTAGTGCTTGAACGCCGCCGCGAGGTCGCCCCGGCGGACCGCGAGGAAGGGCAGGTTGGCCGCGGACAGGCGGGCCAGGTGCGCCAGCCCGGCCTGGTGGGCGATGCGCAGGCAGGCGGACAGGTCACGCAGGGCGGCGTCCCAGTCGCCCCGGTAGGAGTGGATGAGCCCGCGGTTGAGCAGCCCGCCCGCCAGGAACCTGCGGTCGTCGATCGTGCCGGGCGCGTCCACGAGGGCGCGCAGCGCGCGGTCGCAGGCGGCGATGGCCTCCTCGTGGCGGCCGAGATGCCCGAGGGCCACCGCGCGCTGGGTGTCCAGCTTGGCCCGATCCAGCGGGGGCAGGTAGGCCCAGGCCAGGGCGGCCATGCGGAGGGCCTGCAGCGGATGGCCGCGCTCGGTGCGTACGGTGACGAGAGACAGCCGGGCCTGCGCGATCCGGTGCGGCGGGGCGCCGCGGGTGCCGATGGCCGCGCGGAGGTGCTGCTCGGCGGCGGCGAGGTCGCCCAGCTCGCGGGAGGCCAGCGCCATCGCCCGCAGGGTCACGGCCACCGCCTCGGCACATCCGGTACGGCGGGCGGCCGCCAGGACGACGCGGGCCGCGCGCAGGGCGTGGTCGGGATCGACCAGCGACCGCGTCATCGCGGCCTCCGCCGCCGTGACGAGCGGAGGGAGGTCGCCTGACGGGGCCTGTTCGTGCCGTGATGCGCTCATGCCGGTCTCGGTCGGAAGACGACCGGGAGAAGGGGCGCGGCCTCCCCGGCCGTACGGCGATGGATCAACGGATCAGGGGCAGGGACGGATGCGTACCCAGGCCGTCTGGATGGGCGCGTGACCGGGCCGGTGGCACACGATGCTGAGCCAGCCGGGCGGCAGCCCGGTGGCGACGAAGTGGCCGGTGTCGCCGATGCGCCGGGTGAGGGTCATGTGCGGTGATCTCACATCGACGAGCGCCCCCTCTCCCGGGTAGGGGGAGATGTGCCCGGCCACGTCGATGAGCCCGTCGCCCTCGGTCACCTCCAGGTCGAAGGTGAGCCCGGCCGCGACGAAGCGCACCAGATGGGAGCTGTCGTCGTCGCGGACGCTGCGGATCGTGGCGGACTCGGCGTAGGCGGCGGTCACCGCCCGTGGGACCCGGAGCCGGTAGGCGTCGCGGGCGGCCGCGGACACCTGGCCGGGGATCGGGTCGTTGCCCGAGCTCAGCCGGAGGGCCGCGAGAAAGTATTCGTCGTTGATCATTGCGCTGTCTCCTGTAGTGAGAGCAGAGTGCGCAGTTTTTCCAGGCAGCGGGCCTTGGTCGGGCCGACGCTGCCCGTGGGCAGTCCGAGCCGGGCCGCCACCTGCTGGTTTCCCAGATCGATGGCGACCAGCTGGAGGAGGGAACGGCAGGGTTCGTGCAGCGCGGAGACCGACTGCCAGAGCGTGCGGCGGCCGTCGGCCTCCAGGACGGCCGCGGCGGGGTCGGGATCGTCGGCGATCTCGAACGACGAGGCGCCCAGCCGCTCCTTGCGCAGCATCAGCAGGGCCTCGCGGCGCACGGTCGTGGCGAGCCAGCCGCCCACCCTCGCCGGATCCCGCAGGTCGTGGAGATGCTGGAGCAGGCGGAGCCAGGCGCCCTGGACGGCGTCCGCCGCGTCCGCCGGGCCCAGGCCGCACGCGCGGGCCACCGCCCACATGCGTGGCCCGAAGCGGTGTTCGAGCTCGTCCCAGGCCGATCTGTCGCCGTCGGCGGCGGCCGTCAGCAGCTCCGCCGGCTCGCGGGGATCACGCATACGGCCTCCTTTCCACCGGCACGGAAAGGCGATCATGCCTCCTCGTGATTGACCGGGGACTGTGCGTAAACTCTACAGACTCGCCGGGAAGAGAACCCCCAGATCGGCAATTTCGCGGGTCTCCCCGGAGTCGAGGACACGCCTGATCCACTCCTTGGCCGGCTCGCGGGCGGCGGCGTCGGCGATGGCCCCGGCCACCAGCGCCGTGGCGAACGACGTGCCGCTCCACGCCGCGTAACCGCCGTACTCGCCGGTGTCCAGGAAGCTGCTGGTCAGCCAGTCGCCCCTGGCGCACGCGTCCACCCAGGTGCCGTACCCGGAATAGGGCGCCCGGTGCCGTTCGCCGGCGTCCACGGCCGCCACGCCGACCACGAACGGCAGCGCGGCGGGCCAGAACGGCCGGTCGGAGGCGGTGTTGCCGGCGCAGGCCACGGTCACCGTGTTCGTCAGGCCGGCGATGGCGTCCGACAGCAGGGGCGGGGGCCGGTCGTCGAAGGTGTGGCCGCCGAAGGAGAGGTTGAGCACCTGCGGGGGGCGCTCACGCAGGCGGTTGAGGGCGCGCACGATGCTCGCCTCGTCGCCGAGGCCGTCGCCGTCCAGTACCCGGCGCACGCTCAGCGACACGCCGGGCGCCAGGCGGGTCAGCAGGCCCGCGAGGAACGTGCCGTGTCCCGCCTGCGAGCCCTCGGCGGCGTCCGCGTCCTCGGGGGAGAGACGGGCGTACCAGTCGCTGCCGGACCACCACGGATGCTTGGCCACGCCGGTGTCCAGCAGGCCCACGACGACGTCGGAGCGGGATCTGGCCCGTCTGTGGCCGATCGGCTCGGTGGGGAAGGGCCGGGACGCGGGGCCGCCGAAGAACAGGGGCTGGCCGCGCAGGACGTGGTTGGGCGACGCCCGCAGGCCCTGGTCGCGGAGTTCGGCGGTGACCTCGCAGGGGTCGGCGCCGGGAGTCAGGTGGACGACGCAGACTCCGTCCGCCTCCGAGACCGCCTGGGTCCAGCGCGACACGGCGGCGAGGGAGGTCCGGTCGGTCAGGACCTGACCTGGGCGGATGTACGCCTCGCCGACAGATTGCATTTCCATGAGCGGGTATCTTTCCGCCGTGGGCGAACTGTCACCCGCCACTCCCGCACCAACTTGGTATGGCCCCCCTCTGGTGTCGGATTGCGACCGACGGTAGTCTCTCCCTAGTCACTTGTGATCATCCCGATACGAGGCCGTTGGGGAAGGCGCACCTCGTACCGAAACGGGAGGTCCGGTGTCTGCTCGTGGCGTCCTTTACGTCCACTCGGCTCAGCCCGCGCTGTGCCCTCACATCGAATGGGCAGTCGCGGGTGTCCTTGGCGTGCCCGTAGACCTGACGTGGACTCCGCAGCCCGCCGCGCCCAACGTCGTGCGCGCACAGGCGGAGTGGGAGGGGCGCGCCGGCATCGCGGCGGCCATCGCCTCCTCCCTCATGGGCTGGCAGCGCCTGAGATTCGAGATCACCGAGGACGCCTCACCGGGCGTCGACGGCTCCCGGCATGCCTACACGCCGACGCTCGGCGCCTTCACGGCGGTCATCGGCGTCGCCGGCGACATCATGATCCCCGAGGACCGGCTCCGCGCCGCGATGATGACAGCGGCGCAGGGGCGGTGCGTGCTGGAGGACGAGCTGGACAAGATGCTCGGCAGACCGTGGGACGAGGAGCTTGAGCCGTTCCGGTACGCCGGCGACGGCGCACCGGTCCGCTGGCTGCACGCGGCCGTCTGACCTGGCCTGCCGCCGCTCCACGCCGGGCGTCCCGGTCGAGGCCGCCGCGCCGCGTGGCGCCCGGCCGCCCACTGGGCCGCCCACTGGACCGTCCCCGACCTCCCGAGTCCGACCGTCCAAGCCCGATAGGCCGTGCCCCGACAGCCGAAGGGCCCGCACCTGGTGAACAGGTGCGGGCCCGAGCGGTGTAAGACGTGTTACAGCGGGATGTTCCCGTGGGCGCCCCTGGCGGGGGTGGCCTGGGCGAGGACCTTGGCGATGGCGCCGCGGGTCTCCGCGGGCTTGATCACCTCGTCGATGACCCCCAGCTCCTGCGCCCGCTCCAGGCCGCCGGCGAGCTTGGTGTGCTCCTCGGCCAGGCGCTGCTCCAGCTCGGCCCGCTCGTCCTCGGGCGCGGCGGCGAGTTCGCGCCGCTTGAGGATGCGCACCGCGGCCACCGCGCCCATGACCGCCACCTCGGTGGTCGGCCAGGCGAACACCTTGGTCGCGCCGAGGGCGCGGGAGTTCATCGCGATGTACGCCCCGCCGTACGCCTTGCGCGTGACCAGCGTGACCCGCGGCACCGACGCCTCGGCGAAGGCGTGCAGCAGCTTGGCCCCGCGCCGGACCACGCCGTCGTGCTCCTGCCCGACGCCCGGCAGATAACCGGGAACGTCCACGAGGACAACCAACGGCACCCCGAAAGCGTCACACATACGTACGAAGCGGGCAGCTTTCTCGGCGGACGTGGCGTCGAGGCAGCCGCCCAGTCGCATCGGGTTGTTGGCGATGACGCCGACCGTCCGGCCGCCGAGACGGCCGAGCGTGGTCACGATGTTGGGCGCCCACTTGGGGTGCAGCTCAAGACCGGGCTCGTCGAGCAGGCCGTTGACCAGCGGCTTGACGTCGTATGCCCGGCGCGCGGACTCGGGCAGCAGAGTGGAGAAGTCGACCTCCTCCACCGCGCCCGTGCGCACCCGGCCCTGGTGGCCGAGCAGCGTGGCGAGCTGGCGGGCCCGGACGTAGGCGTCGGTCTCGGACTTGGTCACGATGTGCACGACGCCGCTGCGCTTGCTGTGCGGCTCGGGGCCGCCCAGGGAGGCGCTGTCGACGTTCTCGCCGGTGACGCTGCGCACGACGTCGGGACCGGTGACGAAGATGCGGCCGGAGTCGGCCAGGATGACCAGGTCGGTGAGCGCGGGCCCGTAGGCGGCGCCGCCGGCGGCGGGGCCGACGACCACGGAGATCTGCGGCACGACGCCGGACGCCTTGGTCATGGCGGCGAAGACGCGGCCGACCGCGTGCAGCGACTCGACGCCCTCGGGGATGCGCGCGCCGCCGGAGTGCCAGATGCCGATGACCGGCACCCGCTCGCGGACCGCCACGTCGTAGGCGTGCACGATGTGCTCGCAGCCCTCGCTGCCCATCGCGCCGCCCTGGAAGCGGGCGTCGCTGCAGAAGACGACGACGGGAACGCCCTCGACCCGGCCCATGGCGGCCATGACGCCGCTCTTGTCCTCAGGAGTGATCAGCCGCAGCGAGCCCTCGTCGAGGAGCGCCGTCATGCGGACGACTGGATGCCGGGGATCGAGGGGCTCCTGTTCGGAGCCGTCGCTCACCACCCGATTGTCGAGCACGGTCATTCATGCCCCCTTAAACACGACGGCCACGTTGTGCCCGCCGAATCCGAACGAGTTGTTGACCGCGGCGATATCGCCCGCCGGCAGCGTGCGGTTCGCGCCGTAGACGAGGTCCACGTCGATGCCGTCGTCGAGGTTGTCGATGTTGATCGTGCGCGGGACGATCCGCTCCTGCAGAGCCTTGATCGTGAAGACGGACTCGATGCCGCCCGCGCCGCCGAGCAGGTGGCCGGTCATGGACTTGGTCGAGGTGACCAGCGGGTGGTTGCCGATGGCCTTGGCCACCGCCTGCACCTCGCCGACGTCACCGGCGGGAGTCGAGGTGGCGTGCGCGTTGACGTGCTTGACGTCGAGCCCGGTGATGTCGGCGTCGGTGAGCGCCTGCGTCATCGCCATGATCTGGCCCCGGCCCTCGGGCTCGGGCTGGGTGATGTGGTGGGCGTCGGCGGAGTAGCCGATGCCCGAGCAGTAGGCGTAGACGCGCGCGCCGCGCGCCCTGGCGTGCTCTTCCGACTCCAGGACCACGATGCCGGCGCCCTCGCCGAGGACGAAGCCGTCGCGGTCGCGGTCCCACGGGCGTGAGGCGCCCTGCGGGTCGTCGTTGCGCTGGGACATGGCCCGCGCTGCGGCGAAGGCCGCCATGTTGAGGCCGTGGATGGCGGCCTCGGTGCCGCCGGCGACGACGACGTCGGCGCGACCGGCCCTGATCATGTCCATCGCGTAGCCGATGGCCTCGGCGCCGGACGCGCACGCCGACACCGTGGCGTGCACACCCGCCTGGGCGCCCAGGTCGAGACCGATCCAGGCGGCCGGGCCGTTGGGCATGAGCATCGGCACGGTGAAGGGCGAGAGCCGGTTCCAGCCGCGCTCGCGATAGGTGTCGTACGCCGTGAGCGTCGTCGAGATGCCGCCGATGCCGCTGGAGACCACGACGCCCAGCCGCTCCGGCGCCACCTCGGGGGCGCCGGCGTCCTGCCAGGCCTCCCTGGAGGCGACCAGGGCGAACTGTTCGCTGCGGTCGAGCCGGCGGGCCTCGGGCCGGGGCAGCACCCCGGCCGGATCGACCGCGGCCGTCCCCGCGAACTTCACGGGGACGGTGTCGATCCAGTCCGTGGTGAGGGTCTCGACACCCGACTGACCGGCTAGGAGCGCCGTCCAGGTCGAGGTGACGTCTCCACCGACGGGCGTCGTCGCGCCAAGCCCGGTGACGACGACACGTACCCGGTTCGCACTCACGTTTTCGCGCTCCTTGCTAGATGGTCAGTTGTGGTGGACGGGACCCGCGTCGCTCAGTTCTGGATGTAGGTGAGGACGTCCTTGACCGTCTTCAGGTTCTTGAGCTGGTCGTCGGGGATCTCGACGCCGAACTCGTCCTGGGCGGCCACGGCGATCTCGACCATGGACAGGGAGTCGATGTCGAGGTCGTCCACGAAGTTCTTCTCGGGGGTCACCTCGGAGGCCGGAATGCCCGTGATCTCGTTGATGATCTTGCCGAGGCCCTCGAGGATGTCCTGCTCGGTGGCAGCCATGTCGCTAGTTCTCCTTTGGTTTTCTGGGTTCTGCGCGGACGGCGCCGCGCAAGCATGAAGAAGCGAGCGGATTCTAGGGAATCTCGATCACTTGACCGGCGTAGGTCAGACCCGCGCCGAAACCGAGCACCAGTGCCAGGTCACCCGAGCGAACCTCGCCACGCTCCAGCATGCGCGAGAGCGCCAGCGGGATGGAGGCGGCCGAGGTGTTGCCCGCGGTGACGATGTCACGAGCGATGACGGCCTTGTCGGCGCCCAGTTTACGGGCGATGGACTCGATGATGCGCAGGTTGGCCTGGTGCGGCACGAAGGCGGCCAGCTCGGCCGGGTCGACGCCCGCCCTGGAGCAGGCTTCGAGCGCCACCGGGTGCAGCGCGGTGGTCGCCCACCGGAAGACCGTCTGGCCCTCCTGGTAGAGGTGGTCGTTGCGGTCCTTGATGCTGATCGCGTCGGCCTTGTCGCCGGAGCTGCCCCAGACCACGGGGCCGATGCCGGGCGTATCGGACGGGCCGACCACGGCGGCTCCGGCGCCGTCGGCGAAGATCACCGCGGTCGACCTGTCGGTCCAGTCGATCCACTGCGACAGCTTCTCCGCGCCGATGACCAGCGCGTTTCTGGCCGCTCCCGCGCGCACGGCCGCGTTGGCGGTGCCGAGGGCGTAGCAGAACCCGGCGCAGGCCGCATTGACGTCGAACGCGCCGGGGGAGTTGATGCCCATGCGGTGCGCCACGACGGCGGCGGCGTTGGGGATCTGCGTCTCGAGCGTGCAGGTGGCCACGATGACCAGGTCGATGTCGTCGGGGGACAGGCCGCTGGCGGCCAGCGCCTTGCCTCCGGCGATGGCGGCCATGTCCTCGACCGACTCGCCGTCGGGGGCGATCCGGCGCTCCTTGATGCCGACCCGCGACTGGATCCACTCGTCGTTGGTGTCGATGGTCTTGGCCAGGTCGTCGTTGGTGACCACGTTGGCGGGCTGGTAGTGGCCGAGGGCCAGCACCTTGCTGCCGGGAGCGATCTCGGGCATCTTCACTTGATCAGCTCCCTGGCCGCGTCGAGGTCGTCTGGGGTCTTCAGCGCCACGGTCTGGACCCCGCGCAGACCGCGCCTGGCCAGACCGGTCAGCGTGCCGCCGGGAAGCAGCTCGATCATCCGCGTGACGCCGAGCCCGGCCATGGTCTCCATGCAGGCGTCCCACCGGACGGGGCTGCTGACCTGCTTGACCAGCCGCTGGACGAAGTCGGCGCCGGTGGCGACCGCCTGCCCGTCGGCGTTGGACAGCAGCGTGATCGCCGGGTCGGCGGGCACGACGCCGGCGGCGGCCTCGCGCAGGCTCTCCACGGCCGGAGCCATGTGGGAGGTGTGGAAGGCGCCCGCGACGGACAGCGGGATGAGGCGGGCGCGGGCGGGCGGTTCTTCCTTGAACGCCGCCAGCTGCTCCAGCGTGCCGCCCGCCACGATCTGACCGGCGCCGTTGATGTTGGCGGGGGTCAGGCCGTGCTTGCCCAGGGCGGCCAGCACCTCTTCCTCGACGCCGCCGAGCACGGCGGTCATCCCGGTCTCGGTGACGGCGGCGGCCTTGGCCATGGCCTGGGCGCGGTCGCGGACCAGGCCGAGCGCCTGCTCCGGCGTGAGCACACCGGCCAGGGCGGCGGCGGCGAACTCGCCGACGCTGTGGCCGGCCAGCACGTCGGGGGCCGCGCCGAGGGCCTCGGCGGAGGCCAGCGCGGCGGCCACGAGCAGGGGCTGCGCGACGGCGGTGTCGCGGATCTCGTCGGCGTCGGCCGTGGTGCCGTAGGAGACCAGATCGAGCCCGACGACCTCCGACCAGGCACCGAGTCTGTCGGCCAGACCGGGCAGCTCAAGCCAGGGTGTCAGGAAGCCCGGTGTTTGGGCACCTTGGCCCGGGGCGACGAGTACAAGCACAAAATCCACCTTGCCCTGTAGAACTCCGACACGCGGATGGAGATCCGTACGAACTTTGTCCGGGGTGATTTGTAGGAACCCTACAGTGGGGATTTCGGCGGCATTACGTTAGAGCGCGCCAGGTTACGGCACTTTCCGAGAGCCGGCCCAGGATGAGGCCCACCTGCAGGGTGAAGGCGGACCTGCCCTCGGTCGGCTGGTAACCGGTCAGCTCGGTGATCTTCTTGAGCCGGTAGCGCACGGTGTTGGGGTGCACGAACAGCAGCCGCGCCGTCGCCTCCAGCGAGGTGCCCTGCTCCAGGTACGTGGCCAGCGTGTCGAGCAGCGGCGTGCCCGCCAGCGGCAGGTAGACGTTCTCGATGAGCTGCTCCCTGGCGTCGAGGTCGCCGTCGAGCGCCCGTTCGGCCAGCAGGTCCTCGGCGTGCACCGGCCTGGGCGCGTCCGGCCAGCCGCAGGACGCCTTGAGCCCGGCGAGCGCGGCCCTGGCCGACCTGGCGGCGGCGTGCAGGTCGGGCACCTCGGGACCGATCACGATCGGCCCGACGCCGAAGCGGGCCACGACCTGCCTGGCCGCGTCGTTGACGCTGCCGGCGCCGCCGACGATCACGATCAGCCGGTCGGCCTGCACCCCCGCCAGCAGGTCCATGCCGATGCGGCGGCCCTTCTCGCGCAGCCCGTCGATGACCGCGCGGGGATCGTCGTCGGGGGCGTGGCCGGCGATGACGACCACGGGGGAGGAGGTCCAGCCGAGCGCGGCGGCCCAGGAGTGCAGCCCGTCGTCCACCTCGCCGCGGACGAGGGCGTCCACGATCAGCGCCTCCAGCCGGGCGTCCCACGAGCCTCTGGCCTCCGCCTCGCGGGCGTAGACGTGGGCGGCGGCGAAGGCCACGTCGCGCGTGTAGCGCAACATGGCCTGCTGCAGCTGCTCCTCGCCGCCGGGGGCGGCCAGCTCGTGGGCCTGCGCCTCGACCACCTCGACGACGACCCTGACGATGTCCACGGTCTGCTGCAGCGAGATCGACCGCTTGAGCTCACGCGGCGCGGTGCCGAAGAACTCGATGCTGGGGGTGTCCTTGCCCGCCTGCTGGAACCACTCGACGAACGCGGCGATCCCGGCCTGCGCCACGAGCCCCACCCACGACCGGTCCTCGGCGCTGAGGGCGCGGAACCACGGCAGCTGCTCGTCCATGCGGGCCATCGCCGCCGTGCCGAGCGAGCCCATGGCCCGCTCGAGCCTGCGCGTGGTGTCCTCCCTGGTCCGGTCTGTCACGCCCTCTAGAGTGCCAGGTCCCTCAGGCTGACCGGAACGGCGGTTATCGCCGGTCTGGATCAGGGCTAGATCACGGCCACGGCGGTGATCAGGCCGATCGCGACATGGGTCACCGCCAGCAGCCGGGCGCCCGGCTGCAGCTCACGCTCCTGGACCAGATCGCGTACGGAGATGCCGACGACCCGGTCGAACAGCAGCATCGCCACCGTCTGGACGACGATGCCGACCAGGCCGAACACCGCGGTGCCCGCCAGGCCCTCGGCCAGCCGCCCGCCCGAGGCCCAGATGGAGGCGGCCACGATCAGGCCCACGGCGGCCAGGGCGGAGGTGGCCAGCAGGGTGGCGTTGGGGTTGCGCTCGGTACGGATGACCTCGCTCAGCTTGCCGGGCGTCGCCCAGTCGATCACGTAGAAGCCGACGATCATCAGGATCACGCCGACGGCGGCGTAGGCGGCGATGGCTCCCGCGCCGCGGGCGAGGGTTTCGAGAAGGGTCACGTCGGGTTCCAATCACGGGAGGTGAGCATGGGGGTGGACGTCAGTCGGCGATGCGATGGGGGACGAAGGAGGAGGTGTCGTCGGTGATGAGCCCGGTGGTCTCCCTGATGCCGAGCCCGGCGGACTCGTCGGCGACCACCCAGGCGCCGAGCACCGGCCGCTGCCCCTCGAACACGGGCAGGGCCTCGAACCCCTGGAACACGTAGCCCTCCTGACCGTAGGAGCCGGGCGTCTCGTGCGTCGACTCCGGAGTGACGATGCGCATCGAGGCTCCCTCCCTGCCGAGCAGCGGCTTGGCGATGTAGGAGGTCAGCTCGCGGGGGCCGTCGAGGTAGGCGGGCAGCAGGTTGGGATGACCCGGGTTGCGCTCCCACAGGATCGCCAGCAGCGCCTTGTTGGACAGCAGCGTCTTCCACAGGGGCTCGATCCAGGTGGAGTGGCGTACGGCGTGGCGGCCGAAGTCGTCGTCCAGCATCCACTCCCACGGATAGAGCTTGAACACCGAGCGGATCATCTGCCCGCCGAGGTCGGCGAAGCGGCGGTTGAGGGAGTCCCAGCCGATGTCCTCCATGGCGATGGCCATCGTCGGCAGGCCGGCCTGCTCGGCGGTCTCCTGGAGGTAGGCGACCGTCATGGCCTCCTCGCCCGTCTCGTCCATGTTGGTGAAGGCGAAGTAGGTCGGGCCGGGCGGCAGGGACAGCGCGCGCCAGCGGTCGACGAGGCGTTCGTGCACCGAGTTCCACTGGTCGCCGCCGGGGAAGACGTCCTGCAGCCAGAACCACTGCACGACGGACGACTCCACCAGCGCCGTCGGCGTGTCGGCGTTGTACTCCAGCAGCTTGGCCGGGCCCGTGCCGTCGTAGCGCAGGTCGAAGCGGGCGTAGACGTGGGGGTCGCGGCGCTCCCACGAGCGCGTCACGTCCTCCCACACCCATTCGGGCAGGGCGAAGTCGGCGAAGCGCCCGGTGGAGACGACGTGCTCGACGGTGTCGAGACACATGCGGTGGAGCTCCTCGACCTGCTCCTCCAGCGACTCGACCTCCTCCATCGAGAAGACGTAGTGCACGGACTCGTCCCAGTAGGGCCGGCTCAGCCCGGCGGGATGGGCGGCCCGGTGGTAGGCCAGGCCCTGGCCCTCGATCGTCTTCTCCCAGTCGTCCCTGGCCGGGTGGTGCTCGCGGCGCACGTCAGCTCCCGCTGCTCGTGCGGCTGCCGAACCCGCCGCGCTGGATCGACTTGCCCGTGCGGCTGCTGATGTTGACGTCGGACGGGCGGAAGGTGGTGCCGCGGTGGACGCGGTTGCCGATCCTCGTGCCGCCGTAGTACCAGACGTACGCGCCGCGGGAGTGGCCGCCGCCGTAGTAGCGATGGGAGTCGTCGTCGCAGTAGTCGTCGTCGACGACCTGGTAGCTGCCGGACGGGGGCGCGGAGGTGGTGGCGGTCGGCGTGGGGGCGCCGGTCGGGGATTCGGTGGGGGATGCGGTCGGGGACTCGGTGGCGGTCAGGGCGGGGGTCGGAGTGGGGGTGGTGGTCGTGGTCGTGGAGAAGTCGTCTTCTACGAGCATGACGCAGTCCGCGGTGACCTCGTCGTCGTCGGACTCGGAGATCGCCCAGATGCCGACCAGCGTCAGGGAGAGGACGCCGAGCACGGCCAGCGGAACGGCCTTGGACGATTTACGCGGGGACGCCTCTTCGTGGGGCGGTGGTGCCATCTAGCTCCTGCTTTCGTCGGCCGAACAGCCTATCGGGGGCTCTCGCACGCGTTCAATCCGTACTGCCTGCCTGTTGTCATCGGTTTGGGTAAGAATCAGCGCATGGATCCGGTTGCTGCCCTGCGCGAGATCGCCTTCCTGCTGGAGCGCGCCGGAGAGCCCGGTTATCGCGTGCGTGCCTTCCGCCGGGCCGCGGCGGTCGTCGCCGACCTGCCTGAGGACGAGCTCGGGCGGCTGGCCCGCACGAGCGGGCTCGGCGACCTCCCGGGCATCGGCAAGGTCACCGCACTGGTGGTCAACGAAGCTCTCGCCGGTGAGGTTCCAACGTATTTGCGACGTATGCGGGCCACCGCCGGGGTGGAGCTGGACGAGGAGACGGCGGCGCTGCGCACCGCGCTCAAGGGCGACCTGCACAGCCACTCCGACTGGTCCGACGGCGGCTCGCCGATCGAGGAGATGGCCGAGGCGGCGATGGCGCTCGGGCACGAGTACTGGGCGCTGACCGACCATTCGCCGCGCCTGACCGTGGCCAGGGGCCTGCCGGCCGAGCGGCTGGAACGGCAGCTGGACGTGGTGGCCAAGCTGAACGAACGGCTGGCGCCGTTCCGGATCCTCACCGGGATCGAGGTGGACGTCAACCTGGACGGCTCACTGGACCAGCGGCCCGACCTGCTGGAACGGCTCGACGTGGTGGTGGCCAGCGTGCACTCCAAGCTGCGGATGGGCGGCGAGGAGATGACCAGGCGGATGGTCACCGCCGTGGCGAACCCCCTGGTCGACGTGCTGGGGCACTGCACCGGGCGGGTCGTGCGGGCCGGGGGGAAGCGGGGCACCAAGCGGCCTGAGTCGGAGTTCGAGGCGGAGCTGGTCTTCGAGGCGTGCCGCCGGTTCGGGGTCGCGGTCGAGATCAACTCCAGGCCGGACCGGCTGGACCCGCCCAAGCGGCTGATGCGGCTGGCGTACGAGATGGGGTGCGTGTTCGCGATCGACTCCGACGCGCACGCGCCCGGGCAGCTCGACTGGCAGCGGTACGGGTGCGAGCGGGCCGCCCGGTGCGGCATCGAGGCGGACCGGATCGTCAACACCTGGCCGCTCGACCGGCTGGTCAGGTGGACGGGGAAGGGCGAGTCGGGCTGACCGGCCGGGCTCCTGTTCGCGTGGAAAAATGGGCCGTCGTTGCGCTGGGGGAAAGGCGGGGCGGATCGCGCGCTCCGGTAAGCGGCCCTGAGCGCTCGCCGGAGCGTGAGATCCCTGTGGCCACGGGGTTACGGGGCTGTTCCCGGGGTGCCGGGCGGCCCGCGATTGTCGGTGGCGCCGCGTAGCGTCTCGGCTGTGAACCGTACCGACCGGCTCTACGCGCTCGTCGAAGACCTGCGCGCCATCGCGCCCCGCCACCGCTCCGCCCGCGAGCTCGCCGCGCGGTTCGAGGTGAGCGTGCGCACGATCGAGCGCGACATCACCGCGTTGCAGGAGTCGGGCGTGCCCATCTACGCCGAGCCGGGGCGCAAGGGCGGATACGCGATCGACAAGAAGATGTCACTTCCGCCGCTCAACTTCAGCCCGGCCGAGGCGGTGGCCATCGCGGTGGCGCTCAGCCGGGCCGGCGACCAGCCGTTCGGCCGGCAGGCGCGCAGCGCGTTACGCAAGGTGGTGGCCGCGATGCCGGGCCCCGAGGGAGATCTGGCCAGAGAGCTGGCCCGGCGGGTGCAACTGGTCAAGCTGGTGCCCGAGCAGGGCGCCGACCAGATCAGGCCGCTGGGCGG
Organism: Nonomuraea fuscirosea; assembly: GCF_003001935.1. GTDB lineage: Bacteria > Actinomycetota > Actinomycetes > Streptosporangiales > Streptosporangiaceae > Nonomuraea > Nonomuraea fuscirosea. Next base: position 44,627 of record NZ_PVNG01000001.1, read on the forward strand.
CGAGGGCATCTCGCGCGCCATCGAGGAGGCGCTGCTGCGCCGCCGGGTGCTCAGGCTCGACTACGCCGACGCCAAGGGCGCGCTGACCTCGCGCGACGTGGAGCCGGGGGTGTTCCTGGGCGGCCGGGGCGGGTTCTGGTATCTCGTGGCGTGGTGCCGGTTGCGCGACGACGTCCGCGTCTTCCGGCTCGATCGCATCGCCGCCGCCACCGTCACCGCCGAACGCTGCCCCGACCGGCCGCTCGAAGGCTTCGCCGCCGAGGTGCCCGAGATGGTCGTGCACGGCACGATGCTCGATTAAAGATTCGAAAACACCGACATAGGGTTGTCGCCAACGCGTTAGATCGTTGACTTGTTCGAGAAATGAGGAGACGAACATGGACCATACGGTGCTCGACGACGGAGCCGGCACCGGCCGCCCGGCCGACTTGCCAGGCGGCGGCATCGGAGTCTCCTGCCTCAGGTGAACGACCTGTCTCGCCGGCCGGGAACTGGCGCCTTCCCCGCGAACACCCCGGCAGGCGAGAGGGCCGCGTCCGGGATCACGTCCCGGAGGTGGCTCACCCGCGCCCTGGACACGCCGCCGATCGCCGAGCGGCGGCGCGTCCAGGGCCTCACCGGATAGCGCCGGCGCGATCCGGCTGTCTGGGCCGGCTCGCGTCGGCGATCTGGGCCGGCGGTGTGGAGGCGGTGATCTGGGGGCAGTGACGTGATGCGCGTGATTCAGGGCGGCGTGGAGCGAGGGCGCGGTCAGAGGGCGGCCGCGGACAGCCAGCGCTCCAGGAGCTCGCGGTCCCCGTACACGGTGAGGGCGTCGGGGGAGCGGCGGCCGTAGAGCAGGAGCAGCAGGTCGCGCACCGGCCCCCGGACGGCGGCGTCACCCTTGGCGTGCCCGCGCGCCCACTCGATCTTCCCGGCGGGACCCTGCGTGATGGTCCACTCGCCGTCCACGTCGTCGGCATGGAGGTGGATCGTGGCCCCCTCCAGGCCGGTCCCGGCCAGTCGCCGGGTGACCCACGCGGCGTACGACAGGTTGTGCAGGAGTTCCTCGACGCCGTCGACCGCGGTTCCCGCCGGGATCTCCGGGTCGATGCCGAGCGCGAGCTCGGCGTCGGCCCGGTGCACCACCAGTTCGAAGAACATCCGGCGCGGCCACCACGACGCCCGCTGCTCCGGCCCCCACGACCACACCTCGGTGGCCGGGTCGGTGCTCTCCAGCGTCCTCAGCAGCTCGGCGGCGCCGGCCGTGAGCCAGGCCGCGTCGCCGCTGGCGCCCTCGGCCAGCCCGCTGGGCACCTGCCGTGACCAGATGCGCTCCCGCACCTGGTCACGCAGCACGTGCGTGGCCCAGCGATGCAGCTGCCCGACGTGCGTGACCAGCTCGGCGAGCGTCCATCCCGGGCACGTGGGCACCGGGACGGACAGGTCGCCGGCCAGGGACGCGAGGCGCTCGGTCTCCGACTGGATCTGTGCTCTGTAGTCCGTCACCCGGCCAAGACTAGGCCGCCGGGCAGCTCGTGCCCTTGCTCGGGACCTTGCCGTCGATCAGGAACGAGTCCACCAGCCCCTGGATGCACTTGCTGCCCGACAGGTACGCCCCGTGCCCCTCGCCCTCGTACGTGACCAGCGTCGCGGTCTTGAGCTGGGCCGTCAGCTTCGGCGCCCACTCGTACGGCGTGGCCGGGTCGCCCTTGCCGCCCACGACCAGGATCGGCGCGGACCCGGTGGCGTCCACGTGCCTGGCCTCGTCGCTGCCCTTGGCCGGCCAGACCCGGCACAGCCCGCCCGAGCCCTCGCTGCCGAACAGCGGCGAGATCTTCAGCGCCGCCGCCTCGGTGCGCCGCAGCGCGGCCGGGTCGGGGCGCTCGGCCGAGTCCACGCAGGTGATGGCCGGGAAGCTGGTCATCTGCGTGGAGTAGGTGCCGTCCTGGGCGCGCCCGGTGTAGGAGTCGGCCAGGTACATCAGGGCCTCGCCCCGGCCCTGCAGCGCCTCACTGAGCGCCTGCTCCAGGAACGGCCAGGTCAGCTCGGAGTAGAGCGCGGCCGCCACGCCGGTCGCGGCCAGGCCCTGGGTGAGCTCGCGGCCGTTGACCTGCAGCGGCTTGGTGGTGAGCTGGTTCATCAGCCTGCCGACGTTCGCGTCCGCGGCGGCCTGGTCCTTGCCGAGGTCGCAGGTGTTCTTGACGCAGGAGCGCAGGAAGCTCTCGTACGCCTTCTGGAACCCGCGCGTCTGCGCGATCGTGCGCTGCTCGAACGTCACCGTGGGGTCGAGCGGCGCGTCGAGCACCATGCGGCCCACGTTCTTGGGGAACTGGGTGGCGTAGACGCCGCCGAGCTGGGTGCCGTACGACATGCCGACGTAGTTGAGCTTGGGCTCGCCCAGGGCGGCGCGGATGCGGTCCATGTCGCGTGAGGCGTTCGCGGTGCCGATGTAGGGCAGGATCTTGCCGGACTCGCGCTGGCAGAGGTCGGCGAACTGCTTGTTGGCCGCCTCCAGCGCCTTGTGCGTGGTCTCGTTCGGCGGCAGCGTGTCGAGCGAGGTGAAGCGGTCCATCTCGGCGCCGTCGCCGCAGCGCACGCCGGAGCTGCGCTCGACGCCGCGCGGGTCGAAGCTGACCAGGTCGTAGCGGGCGCGCAGCACGGTGAGGGCCTTGGCGGCCTGGTCCAGCGTGTCGACGCCGGAGGCGCCCGGACCGCCGAAGTTGAACACCACCGAGCCCAGCTTCTTCTCCTTGCCGGTGGCCGGCAGCTTGATGAGCGCCAGATCGATCTTCTCGCCGTCGGGCTTGGCGTAGTCGAGGGGGACCGCGAGCTTGCCGCACCGTACGGAGGCGTCCTGCTTGGCCGGCGGCTCGCCGTCCGGGCGCTGGATGTCGGTACAGGGTCCCCAGCTGATCTTGCTGGGATCCGCCGTGGAGTCGGTGGCGGGCTCGGCCGGTGCGGTGGAGCAGCCGGCGGCCGCCAGAAGCAGGGTGGCGGCTATGACGCGACGCATGACGAACTTCCCCTCACAAGTCTTCAGGGGGAAGTAGTGCCCACAATACGTGACCCCGCACCATATAGGGGTGAGGCGGCACGTACCCCTCCTGAACGTGCCGCCTCACAGGCCCAACGGCGCGGACGGCCGAATATGACGGCGCTCCCGCGAAGATTTTCGCGGGAGCGCCGTCGGCGGACGACTCAGATCCCCATCGACTGGGTGTCGTTGCTCTCGGCGCCGCCCGCCTCGGTGACGCCGTTCTTGAGGTGGTAGCGGGCGATGGCCTCGCGCAGCACCTCGCCGTCGAGCTCGCCCCGCTTGACCAGGCTGGTCAGCACGGCCAGCGTGATCGAGGCCGCGTCCACGTGGAAGTGGCGGCGCAGCGCCGAACGCGTGTCGGACAGACCGAAACCGTCGGTGCCCAGCGAGGACCAGTCACCCGGCACCCACTGCGCGATCTGGTCCTGGACCGCCTTCATGTAGTCGCTGACGCCCACGAACGGGCCCCGCGCCCCGGACAGCACCTCGGTCACGTAGGGCACGCGCCGCTCGGCGTCGGGGTTGAGCAGGTTGTACTCCTCCGCCGCCAGGGCGTCGCGGCGCAGCTCCGACCACGACGTCGCCGACCAGACGTCGGCCGAGACGCCCCAGTCTTCCGCCAGCAGCCGCTGCGCCTCCATGGCCCACGGACCCGCCACGCCGGAGGACAGGATGTTGGCCTTCGGGCCCTGCGTCTCGGGGCCGTCGGCGAACTTGTACAGGCCCTTGAGCAGGCCCTGCACGTCGATGTCCGCCGGCTGGGCCGGCTGCAGGTAGGGCTCGTTGTAGACGGTCAGGTAGTAGAAGACGTCCTCGGGACGGTCGCCGTACATCCGGCGCAGGCCGTCCTTGACGATGTGGGCGACCTCGAAGGCCCAGGACGGGTCGTAGGAGACCGCCGCCGGGTTGGTCGAGGCGATGAGCGGCGTGTGACCGTCCTCGTGCTGCAGGCCCTCGCCGTTGAGCGTGGTGCGGCCCGCGGTGGCGCCCAGCAGGAAGCCGCGCCCCATCTGGTCGCCCATCTGCCACATCTGGTCGCCGGTGCGCTGCCACCCGAACATCGAGTAGAAGATGTAGATCGGGATCATGTGCTCGCCGTGCGTGGCGTAGGAGGTGCCGGCCGCGATCGTCGAGGCCATCGAGCCCGACTCGCTGATGCCCTCGTGCAGGATCTGCCCCTGGGTGGCCTCCTTGTACGACAGCAGCAGCTCCCTGTCGACGGCCTCGTACGTCTGCCCGTGGGGCGAGTAGATCTTGGCCGTCGGGAACATGGCGTCGAGACCGAACGTGCGCGCCTCGTCGGGGATGATCGGCACGAACCGGTGGCCGATCTCCTTGTCGCGCATGAGGTCCTTCAGCAGCCGGACGAACGCCATGGTCGTGGCGACCTGCTGCTTGCCCGAGCCCTTGCTGAAGGTGCCGTAGACCTCGTCGCCGGGCAGTTTGACCGGCTTGGCGCGAAGGACACGCTTGGGCAGCACGCCGCCGAGCGCGGCGCGGCGCTCCTTCATGTACTGGATCTCGGGGTCGTTCTCGCCCGGGTGGAAGTACGGCGGCAGGTCGCCTTCGAGCGCCGAGTCCGGGATCGGCAGGTAGAGCCGGTCGCGGAACTCCTTGAGCTCGGCCTTGGTCAGCTTCTTCATCTGGTGCGTGGCGTTGCGCGCCTCGAAGTCCTTGCCCAGCGTCCAGCCCTTGATGGTCTGGGCGAGGATCACCGTCGGCTGGCCGACGTGCTCGCGGGCCGCCTTGAAGGCCGCGTAGACCTTGCGGTAGTCGTGGCCGCCGCGCGACAGCTTGCGGATGTCGTCGTCGGTGAGGTGCTCGACCATCTTGCGCAGGCGCGGGTCGCCGCCGAAGAAGTTGTCGCGGATGTAGCCGCCGGACTCGACCGAGTAGGTCTGGAACTGGCCGTCGGGCGTCGTGTTCATCTGGTTGACGAGCACGCCGTCGACGTCGGCCGCGAGCAGCGGGTCCCAGTCGCGGCCCCACACGACCTTGATCACGTTCCAGCCGGCGCCGCGGAAGTACGACTCCAGCTCCTGGATGATCTTGCCGTTGCCGCGTACCGGGCCGTCCAGCCGCTGCAGGTTGCAGTTGATCACGAACGTCAGGTTGTCGAGCTCCTCGCGGGCGGCCAGGCCGATCGCGCCGAGCGACTCGGGCTCGTCCATCTCGCCGTCGCCGAGGAAGGCCCACACGTGGCTGCGGCTCGTGTCCTTGATCTGCCGGTTGAGCAGATAACGGTTGAACCGCGCCTGGTAGATCGCGCCGATGGGGCCCAGGCCCATGGAGACCGTCGGGAACTCCCAGAAGTCGGGCATGAGCCGCGGGTGCGGGTAGGAGGGCAGGCCGTGGAAGCCCTGCGACAGCTCCTGCCGGAACGCGTCGAGCTGGGCCTCGTTGAGCCGGCCCTCCAGGAAGGCGCGCGCGTAGATGCCCGGGGCCGCGTGGCCCTGGAAGAAGACCTGGTCGCCCGACTCGCCGTGGTCCTTGCCGCGGAAGAAGTGGTTGAAGCCCACCTCGTAGAGCGAGGCGGCCGAGGCGTAGGTCGCGATGTGGCCGCCGACGTTGGTGCGGGCGTTGGCCCGGGACACCATGATGGCCGCGTTCCAGCGGATGTAGGCGCGGATGCGGCGTTCGACGTGCTCGTCACCGGGGAACCAGGGCTCGCGCTCCGGCGGGATCGTGTTGATGTAGTCGGTGCTGCGCAGGCCCGGCACGCCGACCTGGTGCTCGCGGGCCCGCTCCAGCATGCGCAGCATGAGGTAGCGGGCTCTGGTGCGGCCCTCGGTCTTGACGACGTTGTCGAGAGACTCGAGCCACTCGTTGGTCTCGCTGGGGTCGACATCAGGCAGCTGGCTGGGTAGGCCGTCGCTGATGATCGAGAATCGCTGGCGTCCGGAAGCCACTGGGTCTCGCCTTCCGAGATGGACTGATGTCTGGTCTGGGTCGTCTTCCATCCTGGTCGCTAGCCGTAGAAAACGCATCTCTACTAGCCGGTAACCAGAGTGTCCCTGCTGGCAGGGGGCGTACCGATGGCCTAGACCACCGATGGTAGGACGAATCGCCACCAAAGGTTACATCGCGGGAGCAATTTAACAAGACGGGAAAACGAACGAAATTTCGCTCATATCCGCATGCCGTCCGAGATGTATCCTCCGTAGCCTTGATCTCCGCGCGGACGATGGTTCTCACCCGCGGCGGGCGAGTCTAGCCGCCCTGCCTCGCGCCCAGGCTGCGCGGGCCTGTCGGGCCTGGTCGAACGGGCCCTGGACCCCGCTGTGGAGCGTGGTTTCCTGCCTGCCACGCCGACGCCGGCCGGGATGTGGGAGCGGGTGCGACTCCGCAATCCTGCCGCCTCCTGTCACGTCCTGCTGTCATGTCCTGCTGTCACGCCCGATGACGTGCCGCGCCGTACGAGCCCGGAGGGCCTGCTCGGCCGCCTCCAGCAGTGTCGCCGGCCGGCTCTCGGCCGCACGACGGACACCCGCACCGCTTCCCGGGCGAGCGCTCCGGTGTCGTCGCCACCCGTCTCGCGCTCTCACGCTCTTGTGCTCTCCCCGGCTTCCGGGACGCGGACCGGGCACGTACTCGGCCGGCCGCCGTCTCCTGCCCCGCGGCCGAAACGTGACCTCCGGGCAGCGTAACGATCCGGCCATCTTTTCCCCTTCCCCTCCGGCGGGGGCAAAACTTGTGCTGTCCTCTTTTCCTCCGGCCTTCGGCGTACCAATGTGGGAGATATGAATGCGACGGTGGGCGACCGGCTCCTGATGCATGGCAATGCCGTCGGCGAAAGGGACCGGAGCGGAGTAATCACGGAGGTCCAGGGCACGGACGGCGGGCCTCCATACGTGGTGCGGTTCGACGACGGGCACACGGGGCTGGTGTTTCCTGGCCCTGATGCCGTGGTCATGCCTCAGTAGGATTTACCCGTGAGATCAGAAATCATCTCCGTGACCACCGGTTCACGAGAGACGGTGCACAACATCACGCCACAATGCGAGGAATTCGTCCGCGCCCAGGGCGACGACGGGTTGCTGCACGTCTTCGTGCCGCACGCCACGGCCGGCGTGGCCCTGCTCGAACTGGGCTCGGGCAGCGACGACGATCTGCTGGCGGCGCTGCGTGACCTTCTTCCCGCCGACGATCGCTGGGCTCACGCCCACGGTTCGCGCGGCCACGGAAGGTCGCACGTGATGCCCGCCGTGATCCCGCCGTACGCCACGATCCCCGTGCTGGGCGGGCGAATGGCACTGGGCACATGGCAATCCGTCGCACTCGTCGACCTGAACGTCGACAACCCGCAACGCCAGGTTCGCCTGTCGTTTTTGTCTGATTGATTCTGGCCGACTACGGCCGTACCCGTGGCGACCGTTGACGACTGAGGGTCACAGCGTGTGGACTGTGCCGAAGCGATAAACCGCATAAGCGGGGCCACTCAAGCAGGAGGGATAAACGTGAGCGCGACCGCGGGTCAGGCGCAGGGCGAGCGCGGCCTGGCCGAACGACTCGGCCTCAAGCCGGGTCAGGTGGTGCAGGAGATCGGTTGGGACGAGGACGTCGACGACGAGCTTCGTTCGTCGATCGAGACCCTGACCGGCAACGAGCTGCTGGATGAGGACAGCTACGACGTCGTCGACGCCGTGCTGCTGTGGTGGCGCGACGGCGACGGGGACCTGTTCGACGTCCTCACCAGCGCCATGCGAGTACTCGCCGACGGCGGCCAGATCTGGCTGCTGACTCCCAAGGCCGGTCGCGACGGTCACGTGGAGCCGAGCGACATCGGGGAGGATTCCACGACCGCGGGTCTCTCGCAGACCAGCAGCATCTCCGCCGCACCCGACTGGTCAGGGACCAGGCTCGTCCCGCCGAAGGGCAGCCGCCGGTAGGAGCCCGAGGCGCCCGCCGTACGGCAGGATGGTGCCTGTGAACGCACATCCTGCCGAGGTCGGCGCCCTGGCTCCGGATTTCGAGCTGCAGGACCAGCACGGCACCCCGGTGAGCCTGTCTCAGTTCCGGGGCGAAAACGTCGTGCTGGTCTTCTACCCGCTCGCATTCAGCGGGATCTGCCACGGTGAGCTGTCCGCCCTGCGCGATCAGCCGATCGCCGGGGCGCGGGTGCTCACCGTGTCGGTCGACTCCGTCTTCACGCATCGTGCCTGGGCGGATCGCGAGGGTTACACCTTCGCGCTGCTCTCCGATTTCTGGCCACACGGACAGGTCGCGCGGGCGTACGGTGTGTTCGATGAGGCGAAGGGGCTCGCTCGCCGGGGGACCTTCATCATCGACGGCGAGGGCGTGATCCGGTGGTCGGTGGTCAATCCGATCTCCGCGGCACGTGACGTCGCCGACTACATCAAGGCACTCGCCGACATTTCTTGACCTCGGAGGGAAGGATGCCCTGCTACCGCTGCGGGGCCAGGCAGACGGACCCGGTGCGCGGCGCCAGCCCGTGGCAGCGCGGGGTGCGCCACGAGTCTCAGGTGCTGATCTGCCCGGACTGTCAACGGCTGCACGACCTCGACCTCGACACCTGCTCCACGTGCGGGTCCACGGCGCTCATCTGCCGGCTGGGAGAGGTGGAATGCCGCTCCTGCGGGGCGGTGCGGATGGCGCGCTCCTCGGAAACCCTCGGTCCTGCTCCGGTGACGGCGCCGCCAGGGCTCTCGGCGGAGGTCGAGGCGGCGCTCAACAGGGTCCTGGGACGGGCCTAGAGGCCCTGCGACCCACTTCCGGCCGCTGCCTGCCTCACGCGGGCCGTGCGGCGCTGTGAGGGCGACTGGGGGCATGTGCGTATGGGAGCCCGCGACAGGGGGAGACGTACAAGCAGGCTTCCGGATCCCCGCACGCACGGAGACCTGGGGTCCACCTGCGTGCATCCGGGACGCGAACCCGCGCACGGGCACCCGGAACATGCACCCTGAACCCTGCCGGGGACCTCATAACGCTGAACCTGGACGTGAACCCAGCCACCACCCTTTCCCGGACATTTACTGAGCTGCGCTATCGTCGTCTTCCGTGTCCGCAATGAGTTCGTTCGTCGTCGCGCTCGACGTCGGTGGCACGTCCATGAAGGGCGGCCTGGTCAGCGAGTCCGGCGCGGTGCTGCTGAGCGAGCGGCGCCCCACCCCCCGGACGGAGGGCCCTGAGGCGGTCGTCACCGCCATCTCCGACTTCATCGGCCACCTCGCCGACTCGGGCGACGGCATCCCGGCCGGCGTCGGGCTGGCCGTGCCCGGCCTGGTGTCGGAGAACGCCGCCCTGTACGCGGCCAACCTGGGCTGGCGCGACGTCCCAGCCACCGACTTCACCGCCCTGGACATCCCGGTGATGCTCGGCCACGACGTACGCACGGGCGGACTCGCGGAAAGCATCCTCGGCGCGGGCCGCGGCCTGTCCGACTTCCTCTTCCTGCCCATCGGAACGGGCATCGCCGGCGCCACGATCATCAACGGCGAACCGTACGGCGGCTCCTCGGGCTGGGCCGGCGAAATCGGCCACACCCCGGTCTTCCCGGACGGGGAAGAGTGCGCGTGCGGCCAGTTCGGCTGTCTGGAGACGTACGCGTCGGCGGCCTCGGTAGGACGCCGCTACAGCCAGCGAGCCGGCCTGGAGGGCGTGAAGGCCGAAGAGGTGGTCTCCTCGGACGACCCGATCGCCATAGAGGTCTGGGACGAGGCCGTGGAGGCCCTGTCGCTGGCGCTGGCCACGTACACACTGCTGCTGGACCCGTCGGTCATCGTCCTCGGCGGCGGCCTCGCCGAAGCCGGCCCGGCCCTCTTCGACCCGGTACGCACCCGCCTGATCAAACGCCTCGCCTTCCGCGACGCACCCCCGCTGATCCCCGCCGCCCTCGGGGTGGACGCCGGCATGCTAGGAGCGGCCCTCCTGGGCTGGCGCGCCGCGGGACGGCCTGAGCTGGGACCCGGCTGGGTCGTGGATGTGCGGTCGAGGCCGTTGGTGTCGTAAGGTGTAGTGCCGATCAGGGGCGGTTAGCTCAGCGGTAGAGCACTCGCCTTACAAGCGAGGGGTCACTGGTTCGAACCCAGTACCGCCCACCTGCGACATCAGCCCCGTCTCCGATCATGGAAACGGGGCTTCGTGCCGTCGATGTGCCATAAGTCGACGCGGGCGATCATGGGCGACCTCTCGGCTTGAGCGTCGGGGCTTTCACGATCCTGCTACCTGCCTCCGGCGTGCTGCGCCGGTAGATCAGCGCGTCCGTCCAGAACAGCCCCGCGGCCGGCTCGCCGGCCTGTGGGTGGGACGACGGCATACGGGCGGGCCAGTGCGCGCCCCTTGTGGCGCTGAAACCACAAGATCTAACCTTTGGGTTGTTGGAGTTGGTCTGAGAGCCTTCAGTGCCCGCAACTCAGGGAGGGTGGGTATGGAACCGCTCCCGGATACGTCTCGGAGCATCAGAATCCCGTGATCCCACCCTCCTTATCCATCATCGTCGAGGTCGAGACAACCGTCGGCATCGCGTCCAACGGTCAGACCTACGTGTGCCGCGACGGTCACCGCCGGTGCTGGCCGGGACCATGACACACCCGCCCGTGCGCTGTGCCGCGCTCTCGCGCAGTGAGGCGTCACGCTGGAGGTCGCCCTTGTGGGCGGAAACCAGGCCCGGGGCCTGCGTCATCATCACCGTCGGCGACGTCGCCGAGCTCGTCACACCGTTGCGCCCGGCCACGGCGCTGCTGAATGTGCCCGCATGTGCCCGCGGCTCGGATCGCCCAGCCGGCCGGGCTGCCCGCCGGCGAACTGCGCGGCCGGCGCTGCAGCGTTGAGCGGCTGGCAGAGGACGACGCTGGCGGACTCCGCCTGCTGGACGATCCCCGAGTCTTGTCAGCGGCCGGTTCAAGTTCTGCGCGTCGATTGGCCATGGTGTGATCGTCCGCGGGCTGATGGAACGCGATCTTCGTCTCCAGCTTCCTCGCGGCTGCAACTTTCTCCAGGCCCGCCGGATCATCATGCGCGGCGCTGTAGTGGGGCTCACAGCCGATCCCGCGCCCTTAGCGGGGGTGGCGAGGATCGGACCTCGTGGTCGCAACCCAATAGCGACGTTTCTGCTCGGTGACGTCCAGCAACTGGCCGCCGTTGGCTTCGATGACTCGTTGGGAGGCGATGTTGGTCCTGTCGCACATGACCAAAGCCTCGGAGATGCCCAGGGACCGGGCGATCGGCAGCGCTGCGGCGAGCATGGCCGTCGCGTGGCCCTGGCGGCGTGCGCTGGGGCGGACGTCATAGCCGATGTGGCCGCCGAACCGCTCCAACACCGGCGTGAGCCGGTGCCGGATGGCCAGTCTGCCCAGGAATCGCTCGCCGTCGACCCACCACAGGGTGGTCATCGGCACGAATCCGGGGCGCGTACCCGATGGGTTCCGCTCGTCGACCACGCGCGCGGTGTACGCCTCGAAGGCCGCCGGGTCCACCAGGGCCTTCGGGTCGACGTCGTCGACGAACCAGGGAACCGGATAGTCCTGGTCGGCACGGAACTCGGCCACCGCGGCCAGGAACGACGTCAGCAATGTGCTGCTCGGGTCGATGAACTCCGGCATGGCGCCATGATGCCCACGAGAGTGGGTGACGCCAAGACATTGTCGCTGCCCCGGTCATCACCTGGCGACGTATGCGTCCAGAAGCTTCGTGGCTCCCTGCGGCTCGCAGGTCCTCGCCTTCTGGTCACTCCGAGAGCTTCCGGTAGGTCGTCGGCCGTCCCTGCCTCCTAGTTGCTCGACGAGCCTTCTCGATCTCAGTTCGCGGAGTGCCTTTCGAATGTTGGGTGCGGGCAGGTGTAGTTCTTGCTTCAGTTCCGCGACGGTGCAGGTGCCGGTGGCTAAACCGGATGGCGGCGTCGATGTAGTGCGCGGGGGGAAGTCCGGCCTCGGCCAGCGCATCGCTGACGATTGGGATGCCGGTCGCCAACGCCTCGACCACTCGCGCGCCTGTTCCCGGTGTGCGGGCGTGTTGGCGGATCGCGATAAGCCGCGCGTTACGAGCGGAGGTGACGGCATCCCGGCCGAGCCGATCGACCGTCGCGCCGTAGGTGGGAGCGGTAGCAGCTGCCGTTGTCGGCGGGACCCGGCGTACGGTGATGCGGCAGGCGGTGAAGCACGGTGTAGCGGCCGATCGAACGTGGTCAGGGGCGGTCACAGGTTGAAGGCGTCTTTCTCATTCCGGCCCGCCGAGCAGCGCGTCTGATCTTCGTTCTTGCGCTTTGGTCTGGTAGCTGGCACGGTGCCGGGCTGTGGGGAGGAGACGCTATGTCGCCAGGGGTGTTTCCGGTGGATACCGGATCTGGGACAACAAGGTGCGCCGCTGGTGGGGTGACCTCTACGAGTTGTGCCCTGACGACCTGCTCGACGAGCTGAACGGCGCACGGGATCCCGGCAGGCTCACGACGCTGCTCAAACGCCACAGGGCGGAGAAGCGGTAGCCGAAGGGCGGGGGCATGCGGAAGAGCGTTCGGATGCGGCAGGAGGCGTGGTGCGGGTCGTGTGGGTGGTGGTGGCGGCGTTGGTGGTCATTCCGCTGGTCGGGTTGTTTGTGCTGGTAATGAATCCGGTGTGGCGTGATGACGCCCGGCTGGAGGCCTTTTACGAGCGGGTGGCCGCCTATCCGCTTCCGCCTGGTAGTCGGGAAGCGTTTCTTCAGGATCGCGATGTGACCTTTGGGAAGAACCTGGTGGGGGGCAGCGGCTCCTATTGCGACTATCGGGTTCGTATCACGCTGGAGACCTCGCTCTCGCCGGAGGAATTCCGTCGCCATTATGCGGGTGCCGCGATTGCTGGGCCGAGCATAAGGCGATGATCTCGGTGTATTTCGCAGAGGTGAACTCTGCTGGTGGGCGCCGGGTCATCGTTGAGGCGTATGACTCTCACAATTGGGACTGGGACTGGCGCTGCTATTGACATCGGCACGCGGCAGAGGAGTCTGCGTCACGAGTGCGCGGGTATCCGCAGGTCGAGGGCGGTTTGTGAGCGGTTTGCCGCACCTTCCGTGAGCAGTCTGCCGCTGCTTGCGTGAGCGGTTTGCCGCACCTGGTGTGAGCGTTCTGCCGTCCGTGTTGTGGTGTTCTGTTGCTCGGTGGTCTGCGCCGGTGGTCGTCGCGGGGGGGGGAGTGGGTCAGCGGCCCTGGCGGCCCTTGCGGTTGTGGCGAGGGGGTGGGGTGCGGCGGGGGGTGGGCTTGCGGGTGGTCTGTTGGGGTTTGGGGGTTTTGGTTTTGGTCTTGGGGGTGGGTTGGGTGCGGCCTCGGGAGCTGTTGGAGGTGCGGCCGCGGACTATGCCGATGAAATCCTCTACCTGGTCGGTGGTGGCTTCTGCGGGCCAGGCCAGGGCTATCTGGGATTGGGGGGCGTCCTGGACGGGGCGGTATGTGAGGTCGCGGCGGTGGTGGAGGCGGGCCAGGGATTGGGGGACCAGGAGGAGGCCGGTGCCGGAGGCCACGAGCTCGATGGCGTTGGCTGTGGTGGGTGGGCGGGTGAAGGCGGGGTTGCCTGGGAACGACGGCCATTCCAGGGTGTCGTCCAGGGGGTGGAAGATGTCTTCGTCGGCCAGGTCGGCGAGGGTGAGCTCGTCTACGGCGGCTATCGCGTGGTCCTTGGGGACGACGACCACCGTGGTCTCCACGTACAGGGGGATGACGCTCAGGCCGTCGCGGTCGATCGGGAGGCGGACGAAGGCGGCGTCGGCTGCACCCTCGCGCAGGAGGGGCACCAGGTCGGCGGCGGGGACCGTGGTGAGGGTGAGGGGGATGTCGGGTATCCGCTCGGTCCAGACGTTGACCCATTTCGCGGGGGTCACCCCGGGCGCATAAGCCAGGCGGAACTCGGTGCCGGTCTCCCCATCAGTCATGGGGTCAGGGTATCGATGTCATGAAACCCGTTCTGACTGGCTACCCTCGACGCCATGACCTCGTCCAAGCCGAAGACCGTCCAGACGATGAAGCCCGAGACCGCGGCCAAGAAGCTGGGGGTGCTGCTGGCCGCCACTCCCGAGGAGTTCCGGGCGGGTGTCGTCTCCAGGGACGAGCTGAACGCGTTGCAGTCGGCGCCGCCCGCCTGGCTCGCCGACCTGCGCCGCAACGGCCCGCACCCCAAGCAGGTCGTCGCCGCGAAGCTGGGTGTCTCCATCTCCGGCCTGGCCAGGGGTGGAATCACCGAGCCGCTCACCACCGCCGAGATCGAGCAGTTGAAGGCGGAGCAGCCGGAGTGGCTGGAGCGTGAGCGGGGCATCCAGGCCGAGGCCCGCAAGGAAGCCGCCCGCCTCAAGCAGCGCTAGGTCTGTCTTCCCTGGGTCTGCCCTGGGTCTGCGCAAGGTCTTCCCGGTGGTGGGATCGCTGTCGAGGGCGGGGGCTGTTCGACGGTGCGGGGCGCGGGATCGTTCCCCGGAGTCGCCCCGTTTCGCCGGCGGTGCCGCCGGGCTCAGGCGTGTGGATGCACGGTGAGGAACGGGCCGTGGGTCTGAGTGCCGTCCGGCTTCGACCAGGCGCCGGAGACGTGGCCGGTCGCTTCCGGTGGGAGAGGGGTGGCGGCGTGGAGGACGCGGTGCAGGCGGAGGGTTGTGCCGGGTGGGCCGGGGAGGATGGTGCCCTCCGCGTCGTCCGTGGTGCCGCTCGCCGAGGCCTGTGTTGAGGTGCTGTTCGCCGGGGTCTGTGCTGTGGTGGCGCTCGCCTGGGCTTCTGTGGTGGGGTCGCTCGGCTGAGCTGCTGTCGAGGTGGCGGTGTATGAGCGGGTGATGTGGGGGGCGGGGGCGTCGGTGGTGTTCTGGTCCTGGGGTTGGGCGCGGCCTTCGACCAGGGCCGTCAGTTCGGCGATCAGCACGGGGTCGTGGCAGCCGTCGTAGATCCAGCGCCGGCCCAGCACCCCGTGCTCGGCGGTGCCGATGAGCGCGTGGCCTGCCTCGTCGAGCGGAGCCCCGCGGTACGTGAGCGGCACCAGGTACGCCGTCGCCCGCCCGTCCGAGACGTCGTTGACCACCATGAACTCGATGCCGACCGCGCCCTCGGGGTCGTCCAGCCGGAAGCCGCCGCCCTTGGCCAGCTCGGGGCCGGCCGGGCCGCCGCGGTACCACGGCCGGGTGGGGAGCCAGGTGGTGAGCAGCTCCAGCTTGGTCGGGGTGAGGGTCGTGTGGTGGATGACGGCCATGCTGGAGGTCGCTTTCGTCGTGCGGGTAGGGACCTCCGGATTGTACGGATAGTACGGATGGAGGGGGCGGCGGGGGCAGATCGGGACAGGGCGGGCGTCAGGTCGTGACAGGAACGGGTGTCAGGTCGTGACCGGGGCGGGCGTCAGGTCGTGACGAGGGCCGGCGTCAGGTTGTGACGGGAGCGCCGTTGGCGGTGACGTTTTTGAGGACGAGGTTCTCGGGTTGAACCCGTGCCCAGGCCCCTCGAACCTGGTCGGGACCAGCGGCAGGTACGCCTTCGGGTCGGTGCTGAACAGCAGCGTGGCCCCGGCGGTGACGTGCGGGTCCACGTTGCTCAGCGGGTGGACGGCACCGGTGCGGAAGCGTCCCTCCGGCACGTCCACGTGGCTGCCGCCCGCCTGGTGGCAGGCTCTGATCGCGGTACGGATGGCCGCCGTGCAGTCCGTCACCCCGTCCCCGACGGCGCCGTAGCTCCTGATGTCGAAACGACGGTGGGGGAACTTCGGGCCTCGTACGTGGGCGGCTATCCGGTTGGCGCGGGCCCAGGGGTCGGGAGTGATGGCTGGTGCGGCCCCAGTGAAGAGGAGCGGAGTGGCGAAGGCGGAGGCGGCCACGGTGCGCATGGCGTCACGGCGACTGATCCCGGGTGCCCAGAATGGAGGCGGCTCCTGCTGGAGGAGGTGGGTGCGAAGGCGGGTCGGGTGTGGAGGGGTCGGACACGAAGGGCGGGAACGCCCGCCGCCGCTAGACCGGGCAGGCCACGGAGGTGCCCGAGCGGATCGAGTACAGGTACACCTGCCGCAACCCCGGCGGCACCACGCCCCGGCCCGCGCAGAGCACGAAGTCGCCGTTCAGCGCGTGCAGGACGACCTGGCAGTCCGGCGGCGGGGCGTTGGTGAAGGAGCCCACGGTCCGGCCGAGGAGTGAGCCGATGAACGGTGCGCACTCGTCGTACACGATCTGCTTGACCGGGTTGGTGTAGGTGGTGCTGGAGTAGAGCGTGAACTCCCCGGCAGGCGCCGCGGCGGAGGCGGGAACGGCGGCGGTCAGAGTGAGGGCGGCGATGGCGGCGGCGGCGATGGCCGCGCGGCCGTGGCGCAGGATGCGTAACATGCTTCTCCTCGGAAAGGACGGACGCGCGCTGTGCACGCCCGCGAAGAGGAACCCCGTTGCGCGGCGCATCCGCCATGAAAGTGCCCCAGGACGCGCGCGTGGCCTCATCATGAGCGCGGCGGGCACTTCTGTAAAGCGACCCCGCCGCACGAGGCCTTCGCCGCACGAGACCTCTCCGCACGAGACCTCCCCGCATGAGACCTCCCGCAAGAGACCTTCGCCGTAAAGCGACCTCGCCGTAAAGCGACCCCTGTTCCCTCTTGCCTGAGCGCGCCAGTAAGGCGAATGTGGAGGTACGCATCCCCGGGGGTCGCGATCCCCGGTGGACGGTCCGGCCCGGACAGCGAGATGGGTGGCGGTGGCCGAGAGGCCACCAGACCTGCCGCCGCTTGACGGTGCCTCTGCTGGTCCGGGCCGGATCTCGATCAGTGCGGCCGGATCTCAAGCCGTGCGGGTCAGCCTCGGGTCTCCACCCACATGCTGACCGTCGTGTGCGGCGTGATGCCCGTGTAGGACACGGTGCCGACGGGCTGCCACGGGCCCTCGATCGGGATGAGCCCGACCTCCGGCAGGAAGTGGCGCTGCAGGACGCGGATCCGGTGCTCGCCGGTGCCCGAGGTGCACAGGCTGTACGCCCCGCGCGTCTCGGTGGCGAACTGGGCCGTGCATCCGGTGGGGGTGGCGGAGGCGGCGGGGGAGGCCGCGATGAGCAGGGCGGTGGTCAGGGTGGCCGAGGCGGCGCCGGCCGCCCACCTTCTTCTCGCGTGCATGGTGGCTCCTCATGGGGGATGGGTGGAGCGGGCGAGAATGCTTAGGAAAGTTTCCTAAAAGTGGGCGGCGGCGTCAATGGGCTACCAGCGGTCGTGCACCTGCGGCCGGATGAGCTCGTCGTAGACGTCGCGCACCGCGTCGAGCGTGGCGGCGTCCAGCGGCGGCACCGAGGCGGCCGAGGTGTTGCCGGCGGCCTGGCCCCGGTTGCGCGCGCCGGGGATCACCACCGAGACGCCCTCCTGGTCGAGCACCCAGCGCAGCGCGAACTGGGCCATCGTGAGACCCTCGGGCACCAGCGGCGCCAGCCGGCGCACCGCCTCCAGGCCGGTGGCGAAGTCGACGCCGGAGAAGGTCTCCCCGACGTCGAACGCCTCGCCGTGCCGGTTGTAGGTGCGGTGGTCGTTGTCGGCGAACGTGGTGTGCTCGTCGTACTTGCCCGACAGCAGCCCGCTGGCCAGCGGAACGCGGGCGATGATGCCCACCCCGGCGGCCCGCGCGGCCGGGATGACCCGCTCCAGCGGCTTGAGCCGGAACGCGTTGAGGATGATCTGCACCGTCGCCACGCCGGGCCGGGCGATCGCGGTCAGCGCCTCCTCGCAGGTCTCCACGCTCACGCCGTACGCGGCGATCTTCTTCTCCGACACCAGCGTGTCCAGGGCGTCGTAGACCTCGTCGGAGGAGAACACGGAGCTCGGCGGGCAGTGCAACTGGACCAGGTCGAGTGTGTCCATGCCCAGGTTGCGGCGGGAACGCTCGTTCCAGGCCCGGAAGTTGGCCAGCACATAGTTCTCCGGGACCTGGTCCATCCTGCGGCCCATCTTGGTGGCCACGAACAGTCCCTGCCGCTCCTTGATGAAGCGGCCGATGAGGCGCTCGCTGCGCCCGTCGCCGTACACGTCGGCGGTGTCGATGAGGGTGACGCCCCCGTCCACCGCCGTCTCGAGCGTGGCGAGCGCCTCGTCCTCGGTCATCTGGCCCCAGTCCGCGCCCAGCTGCCAGGCGCCGAGGCCGACCACGCCGACCTGGCGTCCGGTACGTCCCAACACGCGCTGTTCCATGGTCGTCACCCTTTCTCGTACGTGAGCAGCACCAGTGTCGCGGATCGCGGGCGCTGCCACGTACCCGGCCCGATCAGGACACGGTCAGGCGGCGGTGCGGCGGGCCAGCCGGTGATCGTCGAGGGTGCGCGCGATCGTGTGCACGGCCCGGCGCAGCGTGACCCCGTCCAGGTGCCCGAACCAGAAAGCGATCCCGTTGCGGGGCGCCCGGCCGGGATGATGGAACGCGGCCAGCTCGGCCACGTGGACCCGGCGCGCCCGCAGCAGCCGGACCACCGACTCGGCCGGGACGGCGGACGGCAGCAGGAGCGCGGCCGAGGCGCCGGAGTGCGTGCCCAGCAGGCGGGTGCCCGGGTACGCCCCGAGTGCCTGGCGGACGAGCGCCCGCTTGGCGCCGTACAGGAGGGACAACTGCTCCGCCCGCCTGGCCACGAAGCCCGAAACCAGCAGCTCCGTGAGCGCGAGCTGGCACGTGACCGCCGGCCGCTCCCGCCGCGAGCGCACCGCGCTCAGGTCCCGCTCCACCTCTCCGGCCGGCCGGCGCGGCAGCACCGCGAACGACAGCCGCAGCGCCGGCGGGAGGAGATCGCGGAACGAGCCCGTCATGGCGGTCGACCACGGATCCCCGAGCGCCGGCCCGCTGGCGAACCGGCCGTCGAAGGCCGGCTCCAGCACCAGCCCGCCGCTGTCGCGGGCCCACGCGGCCAGGGCGCGGCGGCGTCCGAGCGGCAGGCGGGTGCCGTACGGGACGCCCCGGTCCGGCAGGACCACCACGACGTCGCAGGAGCGCGGGATCAGGTCGGGGCGGGCGCCGGAGCCGTCCGCGGGAAGGGGCAGCACGGTGCCGAGCCGGGCGAGCTCGGCCCTGAGCCAGGGCGGCGCGGGATCCTCCAGGGCGATGACGGGATCGGGCCCGCCCCGCGCGCGTACGGCCAGCGCGAGCGCGTCGGCGGCCCCGGCGGTGACGATCACGTCGTGGCCGTCGGGCACCAGGCCGTGCGTGTCGCGCAGGTGGGCGCCGATCGCGGCGCGCAGCGCGGGCAACCCGGCGGCGGGCGGCTCGCCGAGGTGCGGGGCGCGCTCACCGGCCCGCCGCCAGGCCGCCCGCCACTCCGCCAGCGGGAAGCCCTGCGTGCTGGGCAGGCCGGCGCGCAGGTCGATGGCCGTCTCGGTGGAACGCTCGGGCTCGCGGACCGGCGGGCGGCCGGTGGGGTGCGAGACGTAGGTGCCGGAGCCGTGGCGGCCGCTCACGTACCCCTCGGCCAGCAGTTTTTGGTACGCCGTCAGGGCCACGCCGCGCGAGGTTCCGAGAACGGCGGCCAGGGTGCGGGTGGACGGCAGCCGGGCGCCGGCGGCCAGCCACCCGTGCTGGATGGCGGCGCGGAGCTGGGCGGCGAGCTGCTCCTGCAGCGGCTCCGGCAGGTCGCGGTCGAGTGTGATCGCGACATTGAGCCCTTGCGGATGACGCATGGATGATCCCCCAGTGAGTGTCGGAACGTGGCCCCTCCCCTCGGGCGTGCCATCCCGTTCCACCGGCGTTCCATCCGCGATGCGGCCGGGGGATCACCGCGGCCGGTACGAACAGCGCACCCCCGTCTGCACGCAGGCGCGCAGCTCCTCGCCGAGCACCGCGTCCACGGCCTCGATCCGGGCCAGCGCCCGCCTGATCGCCTTGCCGACGGCGATCCTGGCCCGCTCGTCGCCGTCCGCGAACGGCCGCGCCCGCCCGCCGATGCCGGTCGCCGCCGCCAGCTCGCTGATCAGCCACTCGCGTTCCAGCCGCACCGCCGCCGCGCGTTCGAGGTCGTGCATGGACTCCAGCTCGTCGATCTCGGCCTGCAGCCCGGCCAGCCGCTGCCGGTAGGTCTCCCTGGCCAGGTCGTCGAGCATCGGCTGGGCCGAATCGCCCTGGCCGGCCGGCCGGCACGCGCCCGCCGCCAGGTCGGCGGCCGGGATCTCGCGCCCGGGGTTGCCGGCCAGCGTGGCCAGGTACCCCATGCCGACGCTGTGCTCGACGAGCGCCATCCGTCCGCCCAGCTCGACCTGCCAGTGCCGCCCGTGGCGGCGTAACCGGCACGGGCGGCCTGCGCCGCCGGCCCGCCCGGCGGCGGCGGGCAGTACCATGCCCAGCTCCCTGGCCTCCCGCGCGGCGGCCGCCTGCTCCGCCCGAGCCGCCTCGCTCGCGGGGCCGTCACGCTGGGCCAGCGCCTGCCCGAGCCGGCAGCGCGACAGCGTGGCGGCCGGCCAGTGGCTCAGCGCCAGGTTGTCGTGCACGGCCGCGCGCAGGTGCCGTACGGCGAGGTCGAGGTCGCCCTGGGTGAGCGCGGCCATGCCCAGCGAGTGCTGCGTCGAGCCGAAGCAGGCCACGCCGAGGCTGGCCACCATCGGCAGGTGCGCGTACGGGCTCAGCAGCGTGTACGCGCGGGCGGCCGTGCCGGCGTCCCCGAGCAGGTGCGCGGTCTCGACGACGCAGTACATCGACAGCAGCCACGTGCTGGAGCTCGGCAGGTCGCCCAGGTCCCGGCCGCGCAGCCGCGCGAGGTGGCCGGCCGCCTGGCGGCGGTCGCCGGAGACTGCCGCGGCCAGCGCCAGCCCGGCCAGGTAGGAGTTGTCGATGGGGCTGAGCGTGGGGGAGCTGACCAGGCCGTTCATGGCGGGCAGCAGCTCGGCGACGCGGCCCTGGTACCAGCGGACGGCGGCGAGCTGGCCGCCGTACCAGCCGGTCGCGTCCATGTCCCCGGCCGTCTCGCCGAGCTCGTAGCACTCGCCGGCCAGCCGCTCCGCCTCCTCGAAGCGGCCCGCCCTGATGGCGAGCATGACCCGCATCGCGGCGGCCACGTAGCCGACCGCCAGGTGCGGCTGCTCCGCCAGCAGGCCGCGCAGCTCCTCCAGGCAGCGCTCCGCGTGCGGGTCGGCGGCCAGGTACAGATCGGCCGTGCGCCACATGAGCCCCATCAGCAGGTCGCCCCTGCGCCGGGTGACGGCGGCCTGGCCGATCAGCTCGGCGGCCAGCTCCTTGCGCAGCCGTCCGTGCTCGGGGCCCAGCAGGCAGTGGTGCGCCAGGCTCAGCGCCTCCGCCAGCATCTCCGCGTCTCCCGCGCCCCTGGCCTGCTCCAGCAGGCGCAGGATCTCGTCGTGGGCGCCGCCGCGGTAGTCGTCCTCGCCGCACATCCGTACCCGCAGCCGCAGCGCGAGCGTGGATCCGGGGTCGATCAGCGACAGCGCGTGCCGCTGGCGGGCGCGCACCATCTCCGACTCGGCCGCCGTCCGGTGCTCGCGCACCCAGATCCCGCCCAGCCCCAGTGCCGCCCGGGCCAGCGCGGGCGGGTCCCCGCACGCCTGCGCCTGCCGGTAGGCCGCGTCGAACCAGCGCCGCGCGGTGCGCAGGTCCCCGTTCACGTACAACGCCCGCTCGCCCAGCACGAGGGACAGCCTGAGCTCCGCACACGAAGGCGGGCGCACGCCAAGCCCTTCCGCAACGCTCACGATTCCGCTCCCCTGTCGGTCATCCTTATGGAGCGTCGGCAGGGCCCTCCGAATACTGTTCTAAGAAACCGTGCACGTTTCAAGGGCCCGTACGCTGAACGTCATGATTCGTCCTGCCACACCCGCCGACGTCCCCGAGATCATCAGCATGATCCGGGAGCTCGCCACCTACGAGAAGGCCGCCCACGAGGTGCGCGTGACCGAGGAGCAACTGCGCGACACGCTCTTCCGCGACGATCCCGCCGCCTTCGCGCACATCGCCGAGCAGGACGGCGAGGTGGCCGGCTTCACGCTGTGGTTCCTCACCTACTCGACCTGGCGCGGCGTGCACGGCATCTACATGGAGGATCTGTACGTACGCCCCGAGCACCGGGGCGGCGGCCACGGCGTCGCCCTCATGCGGCGGCTGGCCGAGATCTGCGCCGAGCGCGGCTACCAGCGGCTGGAGTGGTCGGTGCTCGACTGGAACCCGGCCATCGGCTTCTACGAGAAGCTCGGCGCGGTCAACCAGGACGACTGGTACCGCTACCGGCTGACCGACGAGCCGCTGCGCCGCCTCGCCACTCTCCGCGACTGAGACTTCCGTCAAGACGCGCGTCCGACTTCACACCCGGACGCGCGTCACGCGGGTCACGCACGACGGCGTGGCCCGCGTGACGCGTCCGCTCAAACGCCGGCGTGGGACCGGCTCCGCGTGCTCTCAGCCTGCTCGAACACGCCCATCTCGCCTTCCTGCATGTCGCGATGCGTCTCCTCGATCCGCAGCGCGACGCCGAGGGCGAAGAACGTGGGCGCCCACTCCCCGATGAAGATCCCCCAGCGGTCGGCCCGGTCGAGCCCGGCCCGCTCGGTGTTCTTGGACATGAACCAGGTTCCGAAGGACAGAGCGATGGACGCCAGCCCCGCGGTGTACATGTGTCCGGATCGCACGCCCATCTGATGCAGCTTTTTGATCATGTTTCCCCCCTTGCTGTGAGTGCTGTTACCCCAGGCAGGGCCAGGTAACCGATCATTACCGGCATGTTTCGTACGTGACGCTTGTGCGGAGCTTGTTACCGCGGTGAATCACCCGTAACGAACTCACGGCCACGCAGGGTCAAAGTGCGTAACGAGCCCTTCCTACCGTGGTGAATCCGGACGCCGAGCGTAGGAGAGGTCGATGGCGCGCTGGATCGCCGAGTGGCATCCCGATGACCCAGCCTTCTGGGAGAGTTCAGGCAAGCGCGTGGCACGGCGCAACCTGATCTTCTCCATCGTTGCCGAACACCTCGGCTTCACCGTGTGGACCCTGTGGAGCATCGTGGCGACCAAGCTGGGGTCGTACGAGTTCACCACCGACCAGCTCTTCTGGCTGATCGCCCTGCCCAACCTGATCGGCTCGGTGCTGCGGGTCCCCTACACCTTCGGCCCGGCCAGGTTCGGCGGCCGGAACTTCACCGTGGTCAGCGCCCTGCTGCTGCTCATCCCCGCCGTGCTGCTCGGCGTGGCGGTGGGGAACCCGGGCACGCCGTACTGGCTGTTCCTGGTGATCGCGGCGCTGGCCGGGTTCGGCGGCGGGAACTTCGCCTCCAGCATGGCCAACATCACCTACTTCTACCCGCGCGGCAAGCAGGGCGTCGCCCTCGGGCTGAACGCGGCCGGCGGCAACATCGGCGTCAGCTCGGTCCAGCTCGTCATGCCGCTGGTGATCGGCTCGCTCGGGCTGGCCGCGGCCGGCTGGTTCTGGGTGCCGTTCGTCCTCGTGGCCGCGATCTGCGCCTGGTTCTTCATGGACAACCTGACCAGCGCCAAGGCCGACCCGCGCGAACAGCTCGCGGTCGCGGGCAAGGCCCAGACCTGGATCATGTCGTTCCTCTACATCGGCACCTTCGGCTCGTTCATCGGCTACTCCACCGCCTTCCCGCTGCTCAGCGCGAGCCTGTTCCCCGGCGCGCCGTTCGCCGCGGTGGCCTTCGCAGGACCGCTGATCGGCTCGCTGATCAGGCCCGTCGGCGGCTGGCTGGCCGACCGGCTCGGCGGCGCGCCCGTCACGCTGTGGAACTTCGCCGCGATGGGCGGCGGCGTGCTGCTGGTCTGGGCGGCCAGCACGTCGGGCAACTTCTGGCTGTTCTTCCTGGCCTTCCAGGTGCTCTTCCTCACCTCCGGCATCGGGAACGGCTCCACGTACCGGATGATCCCGGCCATCTTCCAGGCCAAGGCGGTGGCCGAGCGCGGCGAGGGCGAGGAGGCGCTGCTGTACGGCAAGCGCCAGGCCTCGGCAGCCATCGGCATCATCTCGGCGGTCGGAGCGCTCGGCGGGTTCCTGATCAACCGGGCGTTCGGGATGGCGTTCGCCGCGGCCGGCACCCCGGCCCCCGCCTTCCTCGCCTTCGGTGTCTTCTACGTGTCCTGCTTCGCCCTGACCTGGTGGTGCTACACCCGCAAGGTCGGCGTCAACGTGGTGGCGAGCCTCGCCCATGCCAGGGTCTGACGTGACGGCGACCCACTGCCCGTACTGCGCGCTGCAGTGCGGCATGGAGATCGGCCCGGGGGTGGCCATCACCCCCAGGACCGACATTCCGGCCAACGCCTCGGGCGCGCTGTGCCAGAAGGGGTGGACGGCGGGCGAGCTGCTCACCAACGGCGAGCGCCTGACCACGCCGCTTCTGCACGGCGAGCCGGTGGCCTGGGACGTCGCCCTCGACTACGTGGCGGACCGGCTGTCCGCCATCCGCGCCGAACACGGCCCCGACGCCGTGGCCGTGTTCGGCGGGGGCGGGCTGACGAACGAGAAGGCGTACTCGCTGGGCAAGTTCGCCCGGGTCGCGCTCGGCACCAGCCAGATCGACTACAACGGCCGGTTCTGCATGTCCTCGGCCGCCGCCGCCTCCATCAGGGCGTTCGGCATGGACCGGGGCATGCCGTTCCCGATCACCGACCTGGCCGAGGCAGACGTCGTCCTGCTGGCCGGGGCGAACGTGGCCGAGACCATGCCGCCCTTCGTCCGCCACGTGACCGGCCCGCGGGTGATCGTCATCGACCCGCGCCGCACCCAGACCGCCAAGCTGGCCTGGCTGCACCTGCAGCCCGCTCCCGGCACCGATCTGGCGCTGGCCCTGGGCCTGCTGCACCTGGCCGTCGCCGACGACCTGGTGGACGAGGCGTATGTCGGCGCCAGGACCTCCGGGTTCGAGGAGGTGCGCACCTCGCTGTCCGCCTGGTGGCCCGAGCGGGTCGAGCGGATCACCGGCGTGCCCGTGCACCAGATGCGGCAGGCGGTCAGGGCCATGGCGGCGGTGGACAAGGCGTACATCCTGACCGGGCGCGGCGCCGAGCAGCACGCCAAGGGCACCGACACCGTCACCGCGTACATCAACCTGGCCCTCGCGCTCGGACTGCCCGGCCGGCTCGGCTCCGGGTACGGGTGCGTGACCGGGCAGGGCAACGGGCAGGGCGGCAGGGAGCACGGGCAGAAGGCCGACCAGCTGCCCGGCTACCGCAAGATCGACGACCCGGCCGCCAGGGCGCACATGGCCGAGGTGTGGGGGATCGCGGCCGAGGACATCCCGGGGCCCGGGCGGTCGGCGTACGAGCTGCTCGACGCCCTCGGCACCAGGGAGGGGCCGCGCGCGCTGCTGCTGTTCGGATCGAACCCGATCATCTCCGCGCCCGCCTCCGAGCACGTGGCTGATCGCATCGCCGCCCTCGACCTGCTGGTGACCTGCGACTTCGTCATGTCGGAGACCGCGGCGCTGGCCGACGTGGTCTTCCCCGTGACCCAGTGGGCCGAGGAGGGCGGCACCATGACGAACCTGGAGGGCCGCGTCCTGCTGCGGCAGCGGGCGGTCGCGCCGCCCGAGGGCGTCAGGAGCGACCTGGACGTCATCTCCGCCCTCGCCGCGCGGCTCGGCCACCGCTTCGAGACCGAGCCGGTCAAGGTCTTCGACGAGCTGCGCCGCGCCAGCGCCGGCGGCCCGGCCGACTACTCCGGCATCACGTACGAGCGCATCACGGCCGAGACCGGCGTCTTCTGGCCCTGTCCCACTCTGGATCACCCGGGCACGCCGCGGCCGTTCCTCGACTCCTTCGCCACCCCGGACGGCCGGGCCAGGTTCGTGCCCGTCCAGCACCGGCCGCCCGCCGAGGAGATCGACGCGGACTACCCCCTCTACCTGAGCACCGGCCGGGTGCTGGCCCACTACCAGAGCGGCGCGCAGACCCGCAGGATCGCGCCGCTCGTCCGGGCCGCGCCGGAGCCGTACGTCGAGCTGCACCCCGACCTGGCCGAGCAGCTCGACATCGGCCCCGGCGACGTCGTGCGCGTCAGCAGCAGGCGCGGCGAGGCCAAGGCCGTGGCCAGGATCAGCGACGCGATCAGGAGGGACACCGTGTTCATGCCCTTCCACTGGGAGGGCGCCAACCGGCTCACCAATCCGGCCCTGGACCCGACGTCGAGGATGCCGGAGTTCAAGGTCAGCGCCGTCAGGGTGGAGAGGGACTCATGAGGCTCGTCGTCGTGGGCAACGGGATGGCCGGGTCGCGGCTGATCAGTGAGGTACGCGCCCGAGACCCGCACATGAAGATCACCGTGTTCGGCGCGGAGACGTGCCGGCCCTACAACCGCATTCTGCTGTCGAACGTGCTGGCCGGCAGCTCCAGGCCGGAGCAGGTCCGGCTGGTCGACCCCGCCTGGTACGAGGCCCACGACGTGGAGGCCGCCTTCGGCAGCGCGGTCGCCTGGATCGACAGGGAGACCAGGCACGTCGTGACCGAGGACGGCCGGCGCGAGCCGTACGACCTGCTGGTCCTGGCCACCGGCAGCGACGCCATCGTGCCGCCGATCCCCGGCGTGGACCGGGCGATCCCGTTCCGCACGCTGGAGGACTGCGAGCGGATCATGGCCGCGGCCGAGCACGCCCGCGGGGCCGTGGTCGTCGGCGGCGGCCTGCTCGGCATCGAGGCCGCCCGCGGCCTGGCCGGGCGCGGCCTGCCCGTCACGCTGCTGCACCTGGCCGGGCACCTCATGGAACGCCAGCTCGACAGCGAGGCCGGCGTCGTGCTGGGGGAGACGCTGGCCGGGCTCGGTGTGGGGATCCGTACCGGCGTCAGCGCCTCCCAGGTGGAGGAGGGCGGCGTCCGGCTCGACGACGGCGAACTGGTCGAGGCCGACCTGGTCGTGCTCGCCTGCGGCGTGCGCCCCGTCACGAAACAGGCCGCCGACGCCGGGCTGGAGGTGCGGCGCGGCGTCGTCGTGGACGACGAGATGCGCACCGACGACCCGTCGATCTTCGCCATCGGCGAGTGCGCCGAGCACGACGGCACGGTGTACGGCCTGGTCGCCCCCGCCTGGGAGCAGGCCGTGGTGGCCGCCGAGGTCATCACCGGCGGCAAGGCCCGCTACCGGGGCTCCCGGCTGGTCACCCGGCTCAAGGCCAAGAGCGTCGAGCTGGCCGCGATGGGTGAGACGCATCTCGGTGAGGAGCACGCCGAGGTGGTGCGCTTCAGCCACCGGGCCCGCGGCACCTACCGCAAGCTCGTCATCCGCGACGGCCGCCTGGTCGGCGCGATCCTGCTGGGCGAGAGCGACGCCGTCGGCACGCTCACCCAGCTCTTCGACCGTGGCGGTCAGGTGCCGGGCGACCGGGCCGGGCTGCTGTTCCCCGGGCTGTCGTCGGCGCCCGTGACCGACAGCCCGACGCTCATGCCCGACGCGGCCACGATCTGCCGGTGCAACAACGTGACCAAGGGTCAGATCAGGGCGTGCTGGGAGGCCGGGGCGCGGGACGTGGCCGGAGTGGCGGCCGCGACCAGGGCCACGACCGGATGCGGTACCTGCCGCGACGCCGTGGAGGGCATCGTCGGCTGGCTGTGCGAGCAGGAAGGGATCTCCGTGTGAACAGGATCGTCGTCGTCGGGTACGGCCCGACCGCGCACCGGCTCGTCGAGACGCTCACGAGCAGGGGCTTCGCCGGCACCGTGACCGTGATCGGTGAGGAGCCGCGCCCCGCCTACGACCGGGTGGCGCTGACCTCCTACCTGTCCGGCACCACCGTCGAAGACCTCACCTACGACGTGCCCGCGGGCGTCGTGACGAGGCTGAACACCCGCGTCACCGGCATCGACAGGGACGCCCGCCGGGTCGTCCTGGCGGACGGCGGCGCCGAGCCCTACGACGTGCTCGTGCTGGCCACCGGCTCCGCGCCGTTCGTGCCGCCGGTGCCGGGCGCCGAGCACGCCTTCGTCTACCGCACGATCGAGGACCTCGACGCGATCAGGGTGGCCGCCAAGGACGCCGTGGAGGGCGTCGTGGTCGGCGGCGGCCTGCTCGGCCTGGAGGCCGCCGACGCGCTGCGGGCGCTCGGGCTCAAGGCGCACATCGTCGAGATGAGCCCCTGGCTGATGCCGCGCCAGGTGGACGAGGGCGGCGGCTCGGTGCTCAAGTCGCACATCGAGGGGCTCGGGCTCAGCGTGCACGCCGGAGCCGGGGTGCAGGAGATCGTCGCCGACGACGAGGGCCAGGTCACCGGGCTGCGCAAGCCGGACGGCAGCCTGGTGCAGGCGCAGGTCGTCGTCTTCTCGGCCGGGATCAGGCCGCGCGACGAGCTGGCCAGGTCCTCGGGGCTCGACGTCGGCCCGCGCGGCGGCATCGTGGTCGACTCCGCCATGCGGACCTCCGACCCGTCCATCTACGCGATCGGCGAGTGCGCGCTGTCCGGCGGCATGGTGTACGGGCTCGTCGGGCCGTGCAACACGATGGCCGAGGTGGCCGCCGACCGCATCATGGGCGGCTCGGCCGCGTTCGAGGGCGCCGACCTGTCCACCAAGCTCAAGCTGCTGGGCGTGGAGGTGGCCCAGTTCGGGGCGATGGAGGGGGCGCTCGACGTCACCTACATGGACCCGGTGGGCGGCGTGTACAAGAAGCTGTTCATCAGCGACGACGCGCGGACCCTGCTCGGCGGCATCTGCGTGGGCGACGCCTCGCCGTACACCTCGCTGCGGCCGTTCGTCGGCAAGGAACTGCCCGCCGCGCCGTCCGACCTGCTGTTCAGCGGGGCCGGCGCGAGCCTCGACCTGCCGGACGAGGCGCAGGTCTGCTCGTGCAACAACGTGTGCGCGGGCGACATCCGCTCGGCGATCGCCGACAAGGGCGTCACCGACGTGCCCGGCATCAAGGCCTGCACGCGGGCGGGGACGACCTGCGGCAGCTGCGTGCCGATGCTCAAGCAGCTGCTGGAGAAGTCGGGCGTCGAGGTCAGCAAGGCGCTGTGCGAGCACTTCACGTACTCGCGGGCCGAGCTGTTCGACATCGTACGGGTGCGCGGCATCACCACCTTCTCCGAGCTCATCGGGCAGCACGGGCAGGGCCGCGGCTGCGACATCTGCAAGCCGGCCGTGGCCTCGATCCTGGCCTCGCTGCACAACGGGCACGTGCTGGAGGGGGAGCGGGCCGCGCTCCAGGACACCAACGACGCCTTCCTCGCCAACATCCAGAAGAACGGCACGTACTCGGTCGTCCCGCGCATCCCCGGCGGCGAGATCACGCCGGACAAGCTGATCGTGATCGGCGAGGTGGCCCGCGACTTCGGCCTCTACACCAAGATCACCGGCGGGCAGCGGATCGACCTGTTCGGCGCCAGGGTCGAGCAGCTGCCGGAGATCTGGCGGCGGCTGGTCGACGCCGGGTTCGAGTCGGGGCACGCGTACGGCAAGGCGCTGCGCACGGTCAAGTCCTGCGTGGGCTCCACCTGGTGCCGCTACGGCGTACAGGACTCCGTGGGCATGGCCATCGGGCTGGAGCTGCGCTACCGCGGCCTGCGCTCGCCGCACAAGCTGAAGTCGGCCGTCTCCGGCTGCGCCCGCGAGTGTGCCGAGGCCCGCTCGAAGGACTTCGGCATCATCGCCACCGAGCAGGGCTGGAACCTCTACGTCGGCGGCAACGGCGGCTTCAAGCCCCGCCACGCCGACCTGCTCGCCACCGACCTGACCACCGACGAGCTGATCAGGACCATCGACCGGTTCCTGATGTTCTACATCCGCACCGCGGACCGTCTGCAACGCACGGCCACCTGGATCGAGTCGCTGGACGGCGGCCTCGACTACCTCCGTGAGGTGATCATGAACGATTCACTCGGCATCTGCGCCGACCTGGACGCGCAGATGAACCACCACGTCGCCACGTACGCCGACGAATGGCAGGCCACGCTCGACGACCCGGAGAAGCTCAGCCGGTTCGTCAGCTTCGTCAACGCCCCCGGCGTGCCCGACCCGTCGATCGTGTTCGGCAGCGAGCGCGGCCAGATCAGGCCGGTGATGGCCCCATGAGCTGGACCTCGATCTGTGCCTACGACGCCCTGCTGCCGGAGCGCGGCGTCTGCGCCCTGGTGGACGGCGTCCAGGTGGCGCTCTTCCGTACGTACGAGGGAGAGCTGTACGCGCTGTCCAACCTCGACCCGTTCAGCGGGGCGTACGTGCTCTCCCGCGGCATCGTGGGCACCAGGCGCGGCGAGCCGACGGTCGCCTCGCCGCTGCACAAGCAGGTGTTCTCGCTCGTGACGGGGCTCTGCCTGGACGACGAGAGCGTGTCGGTGCCGGTCTACGCCGTGCGGGCGGAAGGCGGGTACGTCGAGGTCACTGTGCGTCAGCTCGTGGAGGCCGGCGTCTAGAGGGAACCTTCGCGGGGACGCACGGCGAAACGCCGCATCGCGCCCGGCCGTCTCGACGGTCCGGGCGTGATGCGGCGTTTCTGTGTTTCGCTGTTTCGACTGCGGCGGGGCGGGCGGCTGGCTAGGCTCTGGTCTCCACGGCGCCCACCTCTACCGGGGGGTAGACATGTGCGCTTCGGTGGGCCGCTGGAAGCACGCAGCGCCGCCCTGACTCGACGTTGTCACAGCGTTCGGCGTCGTCGCGCTGGGGGAGAGGCTCGGGGTTCGCCTGGGTTCGCGGCACTGGATGGACGCTATCGGCGCTCCCATGCCCACTGGGTATCAAGGTGGCAACGATCGCGGCACTGACCGGTCTCTTCAATTCCGGTGAAGCGTTACCGTGAGTAATACCCGGACCCGGTAAAGAGGGCGTGCGAAGTGCCTAAACCGCGCATTCGCCGCTGACCGGCGGGGGCATCAAGCGGCCATGACCAAGATTCCTCAGCACCGGGCACTCCTGCTGGCCGCGATCGTGCCCGCACTCCTGCTCGCGGGATGTTCCGCGAACAACCAGGCGATGAAGGGGGCGGCCAGTCCCGGCACGCCCACCGACATGGACTCCATGTCGCCCGGCACGACCGGCACCGCCACCGGCGAGGCCTCGCCGTCCGACACCGCCGGCGGCAGCCAGGCGGAGTCGGCCGTCCAGGGCTACTTCAACGCCCTCAAGGCGGGCAACCTCGACCAGGTCGTCAGCTCCTTCAGCGACGACGCGGTGGTCGCGGTGGACGGGCAGGCCACGGCGGAGGGCAGCGACGCCATCCGCACCCTGTTCCAGAAGCTGCAGGGCTCGAACGACATGAAGCAGGCCAAACACACGATCGACGAGTCGCGTACGGCCGGCGACCAGGACGCCTTCGTCCGCTCGACGAGCAAGCAGGGCGACGACGACTACCGGGAGCTGTTCCTGCTCACCAAGGACGGCGAGGAGTGGAAGATCTCGCAGTTCATGAACAACCAGGCGTCCTGACCCGCTTCCTGGCGTTCCGGCGCGCCGCGCAAAACCGCGTCGCCTGACCGGAGGTATATCGACCGGTCAGAAAGCCGCATTCAAGAAGGGTACGCGGGCAGCAGAACGGGCCGATTCCGGTGGTGCCACGGGGATCAATTCTGGGCGGTGTCGCCGGGGATGCGGGGACGGATGCGGCGCTGATCCACCAGCGCCAGATAGACGGCGAAGGCGCCCCGTGTCCACATGTCCGCCTGCTGCGCCGTCAGCCTGATCTCCTCGCCCTCGTGCGAGACGATCATGTACCCGCCGAGCGGCATCCTGCGCCAGGCGACCAAGAGGTTCTCGTAGACGAGCACGTCGAGCATCGCGGTCAGATATTCGCGTCCGGCGGCGGGCACGGCGCAAGCCTCCTCGCTCCTCGCCGAATTCTCGCCTTTCTCCTTTCCATTGTGCGCGCCCTATCGGGAAATGTCGCACTTTCCTTTCGGGGGCCGGGCGTTCGCCGGGGCGTGGGAACCTCGGGGCCGCCTGCGGTGTATGCAGACCGGAGGTGGTCCCATGAGAAGGGCACTGATGGCGCTGGCCATGGTCACGGCACTGGCGGCCGGAGGCGTGCCGGCCGCGGCGGCCGAGGAGAACGTGCCGGCCGCGGCGGCCGGTGAGAGCGTTCCGGCCTCGGTGGCCGGCGCATGGGCGGTGACGTACCTGGATCCGTCCCCGCCCCGCTTCGAGGGCGGCGATTCGTACACGCTGGGGTTCTGGGTGCTGCAACACGGCACACACCCGTTCGAGGGGCTCATGAACCCCGTCGCGCTCCGCTTCACCAGCTCTGACGGCACGAGCCTGACCTTCGACGGCAAGGCCCTGCCGGAGGCGGCACACTACGCGACGGCCGTGGCGCTGCCGGAGGGCACCTGGAAGGTGGAGGCCGTCCAGGGGCCGTTCCAGCCGTACGAGGTGGGATCCCTGACGGTGCCCGGCTCCCTGCGGATCAACCCCGTGCCGAAGGACCTGGTGGACAGCGTGGGCCCCGAAGCCGACAAGTACTGGGACACCATCCGGCCCCCGGCCCCGATCTTCGGCGACGCACCGCCCGCCGCCCTCGCCGAGAAGCCCGCCACACCGCCGTCCGGCGGCGAAAGCGGCGCCGTACCCGCCTGGACCCTGCTCCTGGCCGCGGCCGCCGGCGCCCTCCTGACCCTGACCGCCCTACGCCTCCCGGCCCTCCGGCGGAGGCGCCCGAGACCAGACCCCGACCCACCGGTGAACGACGAGGCGGACACCATCTCCATCCCCGGATGACCCCCCGGACAACCGGGATGCGCCCCGAGCAGCACCCCTCCGGGCGCATCCCGGCTCACCTCAGCGGGACGGGGTCAGAGGTCGCGTTCCTGCTGGTCCAGGATGGCGACCGAGACGGCGATCGCCTGGGCCGCGTCCGACTCCTCTATCGCGCGGAGCAGTGCCTCGTGTGAGGGGTCGGGCTCCAGGGCCGCCTGCTCCTGGTCCCTCACGCTGTCGCGCAGCGCGTCGCTCATGCTCCGGTAGAGGTCCCTGAGCAGCGCGTTGTGGGCCGCGTCCGCCACCAGCAGGTGGAAGTCCACGTCCGCGTCGGCGAAGCCGTCGAGGTCGCCCGCGCGGCCGGCCGCGTCTCTGCGGGCCAGGGCTCCGCGCATCGCGGTCAGGTCGTCCTCGGTGCGCCGGGCGGCCGCCAGCCTGGCGGCGACGAGGTCGAGGCCGCGGCGGACGTCGATGATGTCCATGGCGGCGGCGGTGTCGAGCCGGCGGCGCAGCGCCACCTGGGACTCGTCGGTCGCCGTCACGTAGGTGCCGTCGCCCTGCCGGGTGTGCAGCAGGCCCGCGTGGGCGAGGACCCGCACCGCCTCGCGTACGGACAGCCTGCTCATGCCCAGGCTCTCCGC
This sequence comes from Nonomuraea fuscirosea, assembly GCF_003001935.1. Lineage (GTDB taxonomy): Bacteria > Actinomycetota > Actinomycetes > Streptosporangiales > Streptosporangiaceae > Nonomuraea > Nonomuraea fuscirosea. Next base: position 77,779 of record NZ_PVNG01000001.1, read on the forward strand.
GAGCCGGCTCTCGGAGGGGATCTTGGTGCCGACCGGCCACACCCCTTCGGCGATCTCCCTGCGGAGCTCGGCGATGGCGGCGTCCACGAGCGAGGTCCGAGCGACGTTACGCATGCACCCTCTCCTCAACGTGCTGACGGACATCCACCCTAGACGTTCAGGCGGGTGGGGCGGGGAGCCCCGTGGCGCGGCACCGCAAGCGGCAGTTCACGCACCATTCCACGCAACCACTCCACACGACCACTCCACGGGGCACTCCATCGGCCTGTCCGCGCGGGCTCACTACCGGGCTGATTACCAGGGCGCACCGACTGGTGCTCTTGCCACCTGTCAGGCCGTCTGAGAGATTGCGTTCTGGCTCCAGCACACCGTCCCGGAGGTCACGCGTGTCACAATTACGCCCGGCCCTCTTCGCCGTCGCGCTCACCCTCGCGATAGCGACGCCCGCCCAGGCCGCCGCCGCTCCCGCGATCACCGTCGAGAACGGCCGGACCCAGCCGGTCTTCTCCTACGCGGACGCCGTCCGCGAGCACGTGTACGTCGAGTCGACCGTCGACAGCGACCTCGACGGCAACCTCGACAAGGTCAGGGTGGACATCATCCGGCCCAAGGAGTCCGGCCCCAGGCTCAGGGTGCCGGTGATCATCGACGAGAGTCCGTACTACGACAACTCCGGTCGTGGGAACGAGGGCGAGCGGAAGGTCTACGACGCCGCCGGAAATGTCACGAAATTTCCGCTCTTCTATGACAACTACTTCGTCCCGCGCGGCTACGCCGTCCTCAACGTCGACATGCTCGGCACCACCAGGTCGGAGGGTTGCCCCGACATCGGCGGCAAGGCCGACGTGCTGGGCGGCAAGGCCGTCATCGACTGGCTGAACGGCCGCGCCAAGGCGGTCAAACCGGACGGCACCCCGGCCGTGGCCGACTGGACCACCGGCAAGTCCGCGATGATCGGCAAGTCCTACGACGGCACCCTGGCCAACGCCGTCGCCGCCACCGGCGTCAAGGGCCTGGAGACGATCGTCCCGATCTCGGCGATCAGCTCCTGGTACAAGTACCAGCGCTCGAACGGCGTCGTCTACAACTACGACTACGCCTCCTGGCTGGCGAACTACGTCGACACCGACCCCGAGGACAAGTGCCGGCCGGTACGCGACAAGATGGACGCCGAGGACGGCGACGACACCGGCGACTACAACGGATTCTGGGCCGAGCGCGACTACATCAAGGGCCTGCTCGGCGACGTCTCCAAGGTCAGGGCCAGCGTCTTCGTCATCCACACGGTCAACGACCTCAACGTCAAGCCGGACAACTTCTCCGCCTGGTGGAAGGCCCTGGCCGACAGGAACGTGCCGCGCAAGATCTGGGTCGGCCAGACCCAGCACGTGGACCCGTTCGACTTCGAGGGCCGCAGGGACCTGTGGGTGGACACGCTGCACCGCTGGTTCGACCACTGGCTGCACGGCGTGCGCAACGGCGTCACGAACGAGCCGCGCGCCGACGTCGAGATCGGCCCGGCGCGGTGGATCACGCAGCGCGACTGGCCGGCCCCGTACGCGCTCAAGGCGTCGCTGCGCCCCTCCGCCGACGGCTCGCTCGGCCTGCGGCCCGCCGCGCGCAACAGCACCGCGACGTTCACCGACGTCGCCATGAGCGAGACCGACATGGTGGCCGAGGTGGGTCAGCCGAACCCGGGGCGGGTGGCGTTCACCACCGGTGAGCTGCCGCTGAGCCTGCGCCTGTCCGGCACGCCGACCGCCGACCTGCGGGTCAAGCTGGACAAGCCGGCCGCCAACCTGACCGCGCTCCTGGTTGACTTCGGTGACGACACCCGCGTCGACTGGCGCCGCGGCCAGGGCATCACCACGCTCACCGAGGAGGACTGCCACGGGGAGAGCACCGCGGACGACGACGCCTGCTACCGCAAGGTCGTCACCAACGTGGCCACTCGTCCGCTGGAGATCGTCGCCCGCGGCTGGATCGACGTGCGCAACCGCGACTCGCTCAGCCAGGGCAAGCCGTTGCCCCTGGGAACGTACGGCACCGTCAAGTGGCTGACCCTGCCGCAGGACTACACCTTCAAGAAGGGTCACCGGATCGGCCTGGTGGTGGCCGGCACCGACTCGACGTACACCTCGGAGACCGGCACCGGGGCGAACGTCACCGTCGACCTGGCCAGGAGCAGTGTGACCGTGCCGTTCGTGCTCGGCACCCCGCTGCCCGACGTGCCGAAGGACACCTCCAGGTTCCGCGGGCCGGAGAAGCTGGACCTGCCCGAGCCCGAGCCCGGGTTCCACTTCTTCTAAAACACGGACCCCGCTCGGGCAGGGCCGTGGGTTCCCTGCCCGAGCGGGCCGTCTCAGCAGTCGCGCCAGTGGGTCCCGTCGCGGGAGTCGAGCGTCAGCACGCCGTCACCGCGCTCGACCGTCCAGGACACCTTCAGGCGCAGTGTGCCCCCGCCGGCGGTCGTGCCGCCGGTGTGGCGGCCGTCGCCGCTGGTCCTGCCCGCCCACCTGACGGCGATCTCCCCGCGCCGCACGACCGGCTCGTCGTCGCAGCGCCCCGATCGCGCCGTCTCCTTGATCCGGAAGCGGTTCCCCGACACGGCGATGCCGTCCGTGCCCGAGGCCGACACGACCTCGCACCGGCCGGTGCACGACAGCGCGAACGATCCGGTGCGCCCCTGTCCCAGAGACACCGACGCCGGGGACAGCCGGGCCGCCGGCGGCTCCGGCCTGGGCAATGCGGACGTCCTGGGCACGGCCTTCAGCGCCGACCCGGCGGTGCTCTCCTCCGAGCCGCCAGCCGTGGTGCCAGTGGTGCCAGTAGTGCCAGTAGTGCCAGTGGTGACTTCGGCCACCCATCGCGAGGGCTGCTCCAGCAGCACGCTCGTCTGCGCAGCGGCCTTGGTGAGCGTGGCCGGATGCTCGCGGGCGTTCATGACGGCCCAGATCAGGCCCGCCGCCAGCAGGCCCACGCCGAGGATCAGCCCCAGCCTGGCCACCGCCCTGATCGGCGTGCCCTGGTCGGGATCGTCGTCCTCGGGCTTGTCCCGCCAGTACTCCTGCCACTGCCCGGGATCGCCTCCCGAGCCCCCGCCGCCCGTGAACCGTTCCGCGCCGGACAGGGTGATGCCGCCGTAGCGGATGACCGCGTCGTCGTGGTGCACGCCGTTGCTCTCGCCCTTGACGACGGCGGTGTAGACGAGCTTGTCGCCGTTCGCGCCGCCGCGGAAGGCCCGGGTCCGGCTCGGCGGCGTGAACGGGTGCCGCCCGCGCACGGCGGGTGCGACGGGGTGCTCCTGGTCGGCGGCGGCCGCGCCCGCCGCCGACCAGGGCTTTCCCGAGGTCGCCGCCGTGGGGTCGGCGACCGGGGTAGGTGGCGTGACGTCAGCGACCGGGGGAGCCGGCGACGAGGAGCCGGTCTCGACCAGTGTGCGGGCCTGCACAGGAAAGCCGTCCGCCCGCCAGAGTGGTCCCTCGCCGGGCAGAGGCTGCGCTGACGCCAGCCGGTTGGGCAGTGTGCCGGGCAGTGCCGCGATCGGCAGGCGGCGCAGCAGCGCGCCCGCCGTCATGGTCCTGGGCGCGGCCCGGCAGGTCGCGCAGGACTGGATGTGGCGGCCGATCCTGGCCCTGGCCCGCCGGCCGGGGGCGGTGACCCACTCGCCCACCCGTGCCGTCAGGTCGGGGCAGCCGTCGCGGGAGCGCGCCGCGACGATGGCGGCGAACCACTCCTCCAGGCCGGCGGCGGCCCGCTCGATGATGGCGCGCACCTCGGCCTCGGGCAGCTCGAAGAGCGCGCTGAGCTCCGGGTCGGCCAGGCCGTGCCGGACGGACAGGTCGAGCAGTTCGCGCTGCGGCCGGTCCAGGGACAGCAGCGCCTCGGGCAGCAGCTCCGACATGCGGCCTGGACGCGACCACGAGCCGATGCTGGCCGGTTTGGCCACGACCGCCCGGTGGGCTCTGGCCACCGCGTACAGCCAGGGCCGGCGCAGGGCCGGATCGACCACCCGGTCCGCGTACAGGTGCGCCGTCATGACGGCGCCCGCCACCGCCTGCTCGGCGTCGCCGGCGGCGAGTTCGGTGCGGCAGTAGTCGTAGAGGCGGGCTCCGTGCTTGTCGCACAGGTCACGGATGGCCTGGCGGGCGTCGTCGGACAGGGTTCGCCACATCCGGTGTCACCTCCTCCTCTCGGTACGCGGACTGGTGCGTGCTCGTGATCGTCAGGTCCTCCCGGCCGGTTTCGGCGCGATGTCCAGGAGTGACGCCTGCGCCAGGTAGGCGCGGGTGGCGTCGGGATCGCCGGCGATGGCGCGCAGCCCGGCCATGGCCGCCGCGAGCCTGGCGCTGTCGTGCTCGCGCACGCCCGCCGGCCGCGTCTCGCCGCGCGGGACCACCCGGTGCAGCAGCACCGAGCGCCGCCGCCAGGCCCACGCCTCCAGCGCGGTCGGTTGGGCGTAGCCGCCGATCACCGCCGCGATGACCTGGCCGGCCTCGGCGGCGTCGTGGATGCCGGCGTTCATGTTCAGCCCGCCGATCGTGGACGTCAGGTGCGCGGCGTCGCCCACGAACAGCACCCGCCCGCACCGGTACGAGGGCAGCACCCCCCTCGACAGTCCGAACCGGTCGGCGCCGGTCACCCTGATCGGCTCGCTGGCACCCGGCAGGGCCCGGCGGACCAGCAGGGACAGGTTCGACGGGGACAGCGGCTCGTGCGCCTCGCAGGGGATCTTGAAGATGATCCGCCAGTGGTCGGGCAGGCCGAGCAGGGTGCACGACTGCTGCACATCCCGTACGTACGTCAGCGGCGCCAGGCTCGGCAGCAGCCGGTCCAGTGGCGAGTCGGTGAACACCCGCAGCGCCTGCGCAGGACAGGCGGAGCGGGGAAAGGACAGCCCCAGCGAGCCGCGCACGGTGCTGTGGGCGCCGTCGGCGGCGATCATGTACCGGGCCCGCGTCCAGGTGTGGCCGACGCGGACCCGGATGCCTGTGCCGCCCTCGGCGACGCCGTCCACGTGGGTGCCGAACCGCACGTCCACGTCCGGGTAGACGTTCAGGGCCGCAAGCAGCAGCGCGGTGAGCGCGGACTGGTCGGCGTGGATCCTGAACGGATGCCGGGTCAGGCCGTCCAGCCGGTTCATGCCCATCTCGGCGAGCACGATCCCGGACCGGTCGCGCCACTGCACCCGGTCCACGACGCGCCCGCCGGCCACCAGCCGGGAGGCCACGCCGAGGGAGTCGAGCAGGTCTAGGGTGGCGGGGTGAAACGTGCATGAGCGGGCTTGCCTTGGCAGTTCGTTCTCCCGCTCCAGCACGGTGACCGGGATCCCGGCCCTGGCCAGGGAGAGCGCGGCCGTCAGCCCGGCGGGACCGGCTCCGGCCACGATGACGCCGTTCATGCCGTGCGCCTCCCCTGCGAAGCCATGGGACGGCGGTAGGGCACCCGGCTGAGCTTCACGTGCCGGCCGACCGCGTGGGACAGGGCCCACCAGGCGGTGCACAGGTTGGAGGTGAGCAGGGTCCGGTCGTTGCCGTCGGCCAGCGGGCCGAGCACGGACAGCGTGCCCAGTCCGGTGCCGGTGAACAGCAGCGCCGCGTCGGGCGGCGGTTCGGCCAGCTCGACCTGGGTGATCAGTTCCTGGGGGGTGACCGCGTAGGAGGAGTAGCCCTCGCGGGCGCGTACCTGGACGATCTGGGTGACGTTCATGCCGGCCGTCTTCCAGAACCGTTCGGCCAGCTCCGTCACCCACGGTTCGTGCGGCGAGATCAGCACGATGTCGCTGACCATCACGTGTTCCATCGCCTCGCGCGTGGCCAGCGTGGCCGAGGCGAACGGCACCCCGGTCGCCGCCGTCAGCCGCTCGCACTGCTCCTTGTCCCCGTCGGGGCCGAGCAGGTACCGGGGCTCGCTGCAGGCCATGACCATCGCGTCCAGCCGCAGGCCGTCGAAGGCGTTGACCATGGCGGGCAGGTCCGCGTTGTAGCTTTCGAGCCGGTCTGCCATGGGCAGCCCTGGCCGTACGGGGAAGCGGGCGACGTGCATGTCCGCACGTGAGCCGAGCAGACGGGTCAGCTCGGGTTCCGCTGACGGGTTCGCCGGCGCCACGACGACGCCGACCCTGCCGCGGCTCACGGGATGCCCCGGACGGGTGCGCATGGATGTCCTCCTGTGCGGGAAGGCGAGCGGTGCGGGAAGGAGAGCAAGATCAGGACGCGCGGTGCCGCAGCGCCTGGTCGATCTCGGTGATGGCCTCGACGGACACCTGCCGGATGCGGCGCAGCCGGTGCACGGTGCGCGCCGGGGCCGGCGGCGGCGGATCGGCGACCTGGTCATCGCTCCAGGCCGGTGGTGACGTGCCGGGCCGTACGCCCCGCGCGTGCACTTCGTGTGGTCGTGACCTGGGCACTTCATCGGTGAGCATGATCGCTCCTCATGGTCGCGGATGAACGGGAGAGGTGCTCGAAGCCGGCCGGCCGCTGCTCACGTCCCGACGCCACGGCGACCCGCACCTGCGCCGTGGCGGCGAGCGGAACGGCGGCCGGCGGCACGGCCTGCCCCGGCCGGGAGCCGCCCGCGCGATGCCGCCGCGGGATCTCAGGGGATCCCGGCGGCGGCCCCGCGGACGTGCCCGCCCGGCCGGGCGGGCGGGAGAAAAGCCGACCCCAGGTGCTATCCCTTGAGATGGCCAGCACGCCAGCCGCTACCGCGCTGGCCATCAGCACCGTGCCGACCAGGTCGGGCACGTGCTTCACGGTGCCGGGGGGGTGGGATAGCGCCGGGGCCGGCGCTGAGGGCGCCGCCGCCATTCCCGCGATGGCGGCGAGCGAGGCGGCGAACGGTGTCGCGCCGCCTGAGTCCCGCACCGGTACGTCACGCACCGGTGTGTTCCGAATCGGCATGTTCCTCATCGGCACGTCCCGAACCGGTGCGTTCCGAAGAGAAATGTCCCGAAGAGAAATGTTCCGAACCGGTGCGTTCCGAAGAGGAACGTCCCGAACCGGGGTGTTCAGCTGAACCGGCCGTTCTCCCCGCGGCGCCTGCCGGAACGCGGCCGTGATGACCGCCGGCGCGTCCGGGCAGTTCAGGGCCGGGCCGAGCGCGAGCACGCTCGGCCGGCCGGAGGAGCCGGCCGGACGCCCCCGGCGCGCCACGGTCGCCTGGGCCGGTCGCCGGGGCCGCGTCGCGGCCGTCGGGACCGGGGCGACCGGGTGCTCGCGCAGGGGCGTCAACGTCATCGCGCCGTCACCGCGCTTCCCGCCACGTTCGGCACGCTGACGCAGACCATGCGTTCAGTCAGTCCCGCTCGTGGTCCCGCCGCACGCGGACGGGCCGGCCCCGCACCACCGGACACCGTACGTGCGACCTTGGTGGCGAGCGTGAGATGCTCGCCGCAGCGGCGGCTCACCTTGACCTCCAGGCCGGCCACCTGGGCCAGCCTGAGTCGCAGGGGCTCGAGCGACGACCGTCGTTCCAGGCCGTCGAGATCGGCCAGGCGGGCGGGCCAGCGCAGTGAGTCCGCGCAGCGCGCCTCCACCTCGGCCGGCAGGTCCTCGGCGGGGAACCCGTCGTGACGCAGCCGGGTGGCGACCATGACGGCGGTGAACGCCGTCTTGTCGAAGTCGGCCAGCCGGCCCTTGAGCGCGGCGCCCAGCATCCTGACGCGGTGGCTCAGGCAGACCGCACTCCACCCGAGCAACAGCAGCCGGTCAGGGCCGGTCTCCGTGTGCCAGCCGGACAGCCGCAGCTCGCGGGCCATCCGGTGGTAGAAGCGCCAGCGGTGGCGTGGGTCGTCCAGCCAGACCTGGACCCCGCCCAGTGGCAGGCTCGCGACGCGCACGCCGTCGCCGGCCAGCGGCCCGGCGACCCGGGCGCAGATGCGCTGGACGACGAGCTCCTGCCCAGGGGAGACCGGATCTTCCGTGAACCGGGAAGCGTCCGGGGTATCCATGGTCACGTCTGGCCACCTCCTTGCCGGGGATCTCTTCAGAACCCTTTGGCTGTTAAGCCTCAGTTACCACGTGCTCCGATAGTCCGCTTATGTGTGCGAGTATGTCAACTGACAGTTTGCGTATATGTTGCTACCTGCTCGCGTGGCAGAGCTTGCCCGCATGGCAGGGGACACTGGGGCTCGCGTCCCTTACGCTGAGAACGTTCACGGGCGGTAGGAGGTGTGCCGTGGCGAACTTCGCCGAGCGGCTCGATCTCGCGCTGACCAAGCGCGGCTTCACCGGCGCGCAGGTGGCCTCCGCCCTGACGGAGGCCGGCATCCCGATCACCCGCGCCTACGTCAGCCAGCTGCGCACGGGCAAGCAGACCAACCCGACGCTCCAGGTGCTGCGAGCCCTGGCCACCTGCCTTCAGGTGAGCGTCGGCTGGCTGGTCGGCGACGACTTCCTCGAGTCGGGCTCGGTCGAGGACCTGCAACTGCGCGCCGCGACCATCGGGCTGTCCGCCTCCGGCCTGTCGGAGGGCTCACTCGCCGTGCTGCGCGGCGTGGTCGAGCTGGCCCGCAAGGCCGAGGGGCTGCCCGAGGAGCCCGAGCCCACGTCCGACATCCCCGAGGCGGTCGCGCCGCTGAGCGGGCCGCAGCGCCGGGCGCTCGGCAAGCGGCTGCACGGCCTGCGCCTGACCGCCGGGCTCTCCGTCGAGCAGGTGGAGACCGCGGTCGGCAAGGGCGCGGCGGCGATCCCCGCCATCGAGGAGGGTCGCATCGCGCCCGCGCCGATCACCGTCGAGCGCCTGCTGACCGTCTACGGCGTCTCCGTCCCGCCCATCCGCGAATACGTGCTCGCCCTGGCCAGGGGCGAGCGCGAGGCCGCCTGGTACGACGCCCAGTCGGTGCCGGTCTGGCTGGCCACCGGCTACGCGCTCGAACAGCGGGCCACCGTGATCCGCACCTACCACAGCCAGTTCGTCCCGCCGCTGCTGCAGACCGAGGAGTACGCCAGGGCCGCCATCACCGTGGCCGGCCCGGCGACGCTCGGGCAGCAGACGGTCGAAGAGGCGCTCGCCCTCGTGCTGGCCCGCCAGGAGGCCGTGGCCCGCGACAGCGGCGTGGTGGTGTGGGCGGTGATCGACGAGAGCGTGCTGACGCGCTCGATCGTCGGGCTGCACGTCCAGCTGCGCCAGCTGGAGGTGCTGATCGAGCACGCCAAGCGGCCCAACGTCTCGCTGCACGTGGTGCCGATGGAGGATCCCGCGTACGTGCCGCGCACCGGCCCGTTCACCCTCTGGCGCTTCGCCGAGGCGTTCGAGCCCGACGTCGCCTGCGCCCACGGCATCGAGTCCGACACGCTGCTCACGGACTCGGCCGCGGTCGAGGCCTACCACCAGGCCTTCACCAAGCTGTCGGTGACTACGACCACCCGCGACGAGACGTTCGAGATGCTCAACCACCATCGCGAAAGGCTTTCGCGTTCACTGGGGAAATGATCTGCTTCCCGCTTGGGAGATCATTTATGCGTCGGAATGGTGACGCACATATACCCAAAACTAATGGCTTTTCCGGTTGTCTTTCCCCGTGTAGCGAGGATCATATGGTCTGGGTCATCGAGTGGGGTCCGAAAGGACAACTTTTCCCGAGATAGTGGGCGAGGGGAAAGGGGCAACACTCAATGCGTCAGCGTGCCATCCGAAACTTGGCGAAGCTGGACATGACCCAAGCGAGGATCACCAGGATTCTCGACGCCGCCGCAGGTGGGAAGAACCATTTCACGGCGGATCGAGACGCCGTGCGCCGTTACGACCTGGCCGCACCCGTCACGACGACGGCCGCACGGGCCGTGCTCCATTATCTGTGCCGTGTGGTCCGTCATCTGGCGGGCGAAGGTGTGGACCAGTTCGTCATCGTCGGGAGTGGCGTCCCGAGCGGCCTGCCACCGGGCGGGCAGTTGCACGACGTGGCCCGTGACGCGCTGCGCGTCTCGGCGCCCCGCGTGGTCTATGTGGAGAACGACCCGATGGTGCTCGCCGGAGCGCGGGCGACGATCGAGCCGATCACCGATCTCGTACGTGTCGTCGAGGGCGACATCCGTGAGATCGACGAATTGCTCGACGACCGGGTCCTGCAGACGTTCCTCGACTGGGACCGGCCCGTGGCCGTCTTGCTGCTCTCGACGCACAGCCTGAACGACGACGAGTACTTCCATTACGTGATCAAACGGATCAGGCAGGCGGTTCGGGAAGGCAGTTACCTGTCGTTGCTGCAGACCACGTTCGACGCCATTCCGCCGGAACTGCTGTCCGCCGTGCACGACCTGCTGGCGATGACGCTTCCCGGTCACGCGATTCGTACCAGGGAGGAGGTGGAGGCGCTGCTCCACGGTCTCGTGCTGGTGGACCCGGGGTTGGTGTGGATTCCGGATTGGCGGCCCGACGGCCAGGACGTCGAAGGTGCGGAACAACCGGGCGCGTCCGGCGGCTACGGCGCCGTGGCGCGGATTCCCTGAGCCCGCCGCGCGAGGGCCGGGTCGGCCGGCTCGGCACGGTCGTCCGGCGCGCCGGACACGGGATGCCCGGTCGCGGGAAGCCCGGTAGTGGGGGGCTCAGCCACAGGATGCCCGGTCGTGGGAGGTTCAGTCCCACCAGAACGACCAGGCGTGCGCCCCGATGATCTGCTCGGCGTAGCTCTGCAGGTCGCCGGGTCCCTGAACGACGTTGTCCGGGCAGAACGTCCAGTGCTCGGCCGCCACCTGTAACGCGTGCTCGGCATCGACCGGCGGCGCCGCCACGCTCAGATCGAGGGTGTTGAACCCGACGCCCACCACCCGCGCCCCGAACCGGTCCTCCCAGCTGCGCACCACGGCCGCCATCGGCACCATCCACTCGTTGTGGTGCAGCGCCCCCTGCCAGCCCATGATCGTCAGCGCGTCCGCGCTCCTGCCCGCGGCGACCAGGCCGAGCGGCATCCCCTTGACCGCCAGCTCGCCCGCCAGCCAGTCGGCGACCGCCTCGGGGTCCGCCTTCAGCACGCCGGGGGCCGCCGGTCCCGGGCAGATCGCGCCGTACGGCTCCAGCTCCTCCAGCGCGTCCTGCGGCATCTGGGCCACCCACTCCTGCCACACCTCGGTCATGAACCCCTCGGCGGTGAAGTGTTCGATCTGACGGGGATCGTCCGGGATTATCTGCCCGACCCCCCACGGCTGCGCCGACTCGTCCAGCAGCAGCGGCCACAGGCCGCTGTGCGGATGCCACTCCCGCATCAGCGACCACGCGGCGGCACTGATCGGCTCGTCGCTCATCCAGAACGCCGGCCGCGACGCCTCCCCGTGCCCGGTGTAGCCGGGGTCAGGCCAGACGACGTCACCGGGAGGCAGCTCCACGGGCAGCCGCCGCCCCTCGCCTCCGTCGGCGAACAGCTGGCACAGCTCACGTGGCAGCCGGAGATCGCTCATGCCCTACCGTTCCGATACCGAACCCTGTCTCGGAGATGGTAGTGCCGACGGTCGCCTCAGCACCTGTGACAGGCCCCATCACTCCCCTTACGGGGCAGAATGGTGAGCTGTGTTCCCCTTTGACGCGGTCCTCTCGGACCTCGACGGTGTGCTCCGCCACTTCGACCACGCGGCCCAGGCCGACATCGAGGCCCGTTACGGCCTGCCGCTGATGAAGACGGCCTTCGACCCCGAGCTGATCATGCCGCCCACGCTCGGCCAGGTCACCGAGGAGCAGTGGGCCGAGTCGATCGCCGTGGCGCTCGGCGGGGACGAGCGGGCCCGCGCGGCGGTGGCGGAGTTCATTCGGGTCGAGTTCTGGGTGGACGAGCAGGTCAGGGAGCTGCTGGCCAGGGCGCAGCAGCGCGTGCCGGTGATCATCGTGACCAATGCCATGGACACCCTGGAGCAGCACCTCGACCGGCTGGGGCTCACCTACTTCGCCGACGACGTGGTCAGCAGTGCCAGGGTCGGCGTGGCCAAGCCCGACCCGCGCATCTACGAGATCGCGGCCGAGCGGGCGGGGGTCACGCCCGAGCGCTGCCTGTTCGTCGACGACCGGCTGCCGAACGTGGAAGCCGCCAGGACGCTCGGAATGACCGGCGTCCACTATCGGTCATTCCACGACCTGGCGGCGGTCCTCGGCTGACCGCACGGCCGCGGTCACCTTCCTGGCCGCACCGCGCGGCCATGTTCGCCGGTCAGCCCGGCGTCACGTTCCGGGCCGCGCCGCCCACGGTCGTGCCGCGGCCGGTCAGCCCGCGTGATCGGCGGCCATGTCGAAGAAGGCGCGCTCCAGCTCCACGGCCCGGCGGAACACGCCGAGCACCTCCTGGCGCCGCTCCTCCGCCAGGCCCTCGCCCAGCCGGTCGAGCTCGCCGCGCAGGAAGCCCACCCAGGCGCGGAACTCCGCGCCCTCGTGCAGTTCGATCCACTCCCGGTGCACGAAGCGCTCGGGCAGCGGCTCACGGGCCCGCGAGGCCCAGCCCAGGTAACACCACTCGGCCACGCACAACACCGCGGCGACGAGCAGGTAGTCCTGAGAGGCGCGTACCTCGTCCATCAGTCCTCTGAACGCCGCCGTCACCGGTTCGAGCGGGGCGTCGGTGCGCCCGCCCAGCTCGGCCAGCGCCCGGTGGAAGTACGTCTTCTCCTCGGTGGTTGCCACCTGCCCGAGGAACTTCCCGTACGGCACCCGGGCCTCGAACGTGTCGGCGGCGGCCACGGCCGCCCCGAGCAGCGCCGTGAAGGAGTCGACGAACTGGAAGTCCTGCTCCAGATAGCGCCGCAACGCGTCGTCGGGCACCGTTCCCTCGTTGATCGCCGTCGCGAACGGGTGGGTCACCACCGCCGTCCACTCGGCCTCGCACTGTCGCCTGAGCCACTCGCTGAACATTCGCTCACTCACGGCCCCGACTGTAACTCGCGTTCGCCGGGGTCGTTTCCGGCGCGGCTCGCGCCGGCCGCGCCGGAAACCCCGAGTGACCGCCGCCCCCGCCGTACTACGGCGAGCTGCGCTTCTCGCCTGGCCGAGGGCGGCGGCGACCGAGCGCCCTGTCAGTACCCGCCGTACGGATTCTGGGAGGACGACGGGGTCTTGGGAGCGCTCGTCCGATGGCCCGACGAATGCGTCGGTCTGCTGGACGGCGTGCCCGCCGCCCCGTTGGAGCTCACCTTCGTGCCCTGCGGCGCGATCACGCCGATCAGGCCGTGCTTGGTGCCGTCGATGCCGGCGGAGAACCACAGCGAGCTCTCGCCGCCGGTGGCCGCGGTGCCGGGTTCGAGGTCCCACAGGCCGGGCAGCACGATCGCCCTGCCGTCCGAGCCGGCGATCGCGCCGAGGTGCCGGTTGCGCTTGTAGGCGTGCACGGTCCCGTCGCCGAAGTTGCCGATCAGCAGCGCGCCGGCGTACTGACGCCAGCCCTTGGGCGCGGCGGTGATGCCCCAGGGGGCGTTGAGCCCCACCCTGGAGATGCGCCCGGTCAGGCGGCCGGTGGCGTTGAAGCGGCTGACGAAGCCCTTGCCCTTGCCGAAGACCGGCTTGCCGGTGGCCGGGTCACGCAGGGCGTAGGACACCCAGACGCTGCCGTTGGCCACCGCGACGTTGTAGGCGTTGTAGCCCTCGGGCAGTGCCCGGTCCCTGAACTGCCAGCTGGCCAGGCGGATGCGCTTGAAGTCCTCGTCGAAGGCGTGGATGCGTCCGCCGGCGAAGTCCGCGGCCAGCAGGAAGGCCTCGTCGTCCTCGGTCTGGACGAGCTCCAGCCCCTTGTAGTCGGCGCCCCGGGTGAAGGCCGCGATGATCGCGTTCGCCGGGTCGACCTCCGCGTTCCATCCGGAGATGGCGCCGCTCGGGCTGGAGAAGATGAACGAGGCGGGCTTGCCCTTGACGGTGAAGCCGTCGCCCGGGTTGAACACCTGGCCCGTCGGGGCCCCGCCCGGAATGGCCACCTCCGTCTTCTCCTTCCGGCCCGTGCCGGAGTAGACGGTGGCGCTTCCGGTGCCGGTGTTCGACACCCAGAGTGTCTTGCCCATGGCCAGGCCCCAAGGGTTGACGACCTTGGGGTCGGTGACAGGGGCTTTGCCCTTGACGTCCGACACAAGGTTGATGACGTCGAATCGCGTCCTGGTGGTGGCGTGTGCGGGAGTGGTGAGAGTCGCTCCCAAGACGACCGCAACAGCGCAGAGTGTGATGATGCGTGGCCGCATCCGAGCCTCCTAGTTAGCGCTTGTGACGGGTGATACGCGGCGGGCCGGAGGCGGGTTCAGCCGGGGCCGGAATTGGCCGGACGGGAGTGTTCCGCGCCAGGCGGGGGAGATGCACAACCATGAACGTCCTCGGCATCGACATCGGCGGCTCCGGCATCAAGGGGGCGCCGGTCGACACGAAAGCCGGTGAGCTGCTGGAAGACCGGCTGCGCATCCCGACACCCGAGCCGTCGTCGCCCGACGCCGTGGCCCATGTCGTGGCCTCGATCGTCGAGCATTTCGGCTGGAAGGGCCGCGTCGGGGTGACCTTTCCCGGAGTCGTGGCGGACGGCGTGATCAGGTCCGCCGCGAACGTGGACCGCTCGTGGATCGGCGTGGACGCCGCCGGGCTGTTCGGCGGGGCCACGGTGCTCAACGACGCCGACGCCGCGGGCCTGGCCGAAATGCGGTTCGGGGAGGGGCGGGACCGGCGCGGGGTCGTGCTGGTGCTGACGTTCGGCACGGGCATCGGCAGCGCGCTGTTCGTGGACGGCGTGCTGGTGCCCAACACCGAGCTCGGGCATCTTGAGGTGCACGGCAAGGACGCCGAGCACCGGGCGTCCGCGCGGGCCCGGGAGGAGCACGACCTGAGCTGGGAGAAGTGGGCCGGGCGGGTGCAGGAATACCTGCGGCACGTCGAGATGCTCTTCTCGCCGTCGCTGATCGTGATCGGGGGCGGGGTCAGCAAGAAGGCCGACAAGTTCCTGCCGCACGTGCGCCTCGACACGCCGGTGGTGCCCGCGGGGCTGCAGAACGAGGCCGGCATCATCGGCGCCGCCCACGCCGCCGCCACTCCCGCGAAGACGCCCGGCCGTACGAGGGCGGCGGGCGGCGCGAAGCCGGCAGGCCGCCAGAAAGCGGCCGGCCGGACCTGAGCCGCGGCCGGGCCTGAGCGGCGGGCCGGCCCGATCCACGGCGCCGGCGGACGCGGTCGAGTCGCGGGCGACCGGGCTCAAGGGGCGACCCGGCTCAAGGGGGCGTCGACAGGGCGTCGGCCATCGCGGCGAGCTGGGTCACGAACGCCTGTGCCTGGGCCGGGTCCATGACCGCCGTCATACGGTGTTCGATCGCCGACACGTCGGCCTTGGCCGCCGCCAGGACCCGCGCCCCCGCCTCCGTCAGGCGCGTGGGCAGCGCGCGTCCCGAGGGGGCCGTCGCGGGCCGCTCCACCAGCCCCGCCTCCTCCAGGCCGCGCAGCAGCACGTTCATCGACTGCCGGGTCACGAACACCCCGCGCGCCAGCTCCGCGTTCGACAGCCCCGGCCGCAGCCGCAGCTGCTCCAGGCACGAGTACTGCGGCGTGGTGAGTCCGTGCGGGCGCAGCGCGCCGTCCATGGTCGCCCGCAGGGCGGCCTGCGCCCGTTTGAGCTGGTAGCCGATGCTGCGGCCCAGGTCTTGTTGCATCATGTCAGCATTCTGACATAAGCTTCTGGATGTCAAAGTCCTGACATTCAAAGGGGAGTGCCATGTCCGTCACCGGAATCGACTTCGTCGCCCTGCAAGTGCGCGACCTCGCCAGGTCCGCCGAATTCTACGAGAAGCGCCTCGGCCTGAAGCGGGCCCCCGGCGGCCCGCCGAACGCCGTCGTCTTCGCCACCGAGCCGATCGCCTTCGCCGTCCGCGAACCGCTCCCTGGCGTGGAGCTGCCGGAGCGCCCGGGCACCGGCGTGGTGCTCTGGCTCGCGACGGCCGCGGCCGGGGACGCGCAGCGCCTGCACGACGACCTCAAGGCGGACGGCGTGCCGATCGTGGCGCCGCCCGCCGACAGCCCCTTCGGGCGGACGTTCAGCCTCGCCGACCCCGACGGCTACGTGATCACCATTCACGATCGCTAGACTCGGCGATATTGAGGTGCGAGCGGCCGGTCCCGTGGGGCACCATGGGCGGTTGGCTCCGGGGACACGGAGCTCAAATATCCTGAAAGCAGTATGGGAACTCCTTCGTTGTCCTCTCCGATAGCCGAGCTCCAGTCCCGCCTGCCCGACCTCATGCCCCGCGACCAGCGGCGCCTGCGGCGCAGGCTCGACGGCATGCGCCGGGTCCGCTCCCGGGACACCCGGGACAAGATCGTCGCGGAGATCCTCGCCGACGTGGAGCGGGCCGAACAGCGGCTGGTACGGCGACGCGCGGCCGTGCCGACCGTGACCTATCCCGAAAACCTGCCCGTGTCGCAGCGCAAGGACGACATCCTGGCGGCCATCCGCGACCACCAGGTCGTGATCATCGCCGGTGAGACGGGCTCGGGCAAGACCACCCAGATCCCCAAGATCTGCCTGGAGCTGGGCCGGGGCGTGCGCGGGCTGATCGGCCACACCCAGCCCCGCCGCATCGCCGCCCGCACGGTCGCCGAGCGCATCGCCGAGGAGCTCGGCACCGGCCTCGGCGAGGTGGTCGGCTACAAGGTCCGCTTCACCGACCAGGCGAGCGAGCGCACCCTGGTCAAGCTCATGACCGACGGCATCCTGCTGGCCGAGCTGCAGAACGACCGCATGCTCGACCAGTACGACACGCTGATCATCGACGAGGCCCACGAGCGCAGCCTCAACATCGACTTCATCCTCGGCTACGTCAAGCAGCTGCTGCCCAAGCGCCCCGACCTCAAGGTCATCATCACCAGCGCGACCATCGACCCCGAGCGCTTCTCCCGCCACTTCGACGACGCGCCGATCATCGAGGTGTCCGGCCGCACCTACCCGGTCGAGGTGCGCTACCGCCCGCTGGCCGACGACGACGACCAGACGCAGGGCATCGTCGACGCCTGCCGCGAGCTGATCAGCGAGGGCCCCGGCGACATCCTGGTGTTCCTGTCGGGCGAGCGGGAGATCCGCGACGCCGCCGACGCGCTGGGCAAGGCGCAGCTGCGCAACACCGAGGTGCTGCCGCTCTACGCCCGGCTCAGCGCCGCCGAGCAGCACCGCGTCTTCCAGCGCCATACCGGCCGCCGCGTCGTGCTGGCCACCAACGTGGCCGAGACCTCGCTCACCGTCCCCGGCATCAAATACGTCGTCGACCCCGGCTTCGCCCGCATCTCCCGCTACAGCCACCGCACCAAGGTGCAGCGCCTGCCCATCGAGCCGATCTCGCAGGCCAGCGCCAACCAGCGCAAGGGCCGCTCGGGCCGCACCTCCGACGGCATCTGCGTCCGGCTCTACGAGGAGGAGGACTTCCTCAACCGGCCGGAGTTCACCGACCCCGAGATCCTGCGCACCAACCTGGCCTCCGTCATCCTGCAGATGACCTCGATCGGGCTCGGCGACATCGAGGCGTTCCCGTTCGTCGAGCCGCCGGACCGCCGCCAGGTGAAGGACGGCGTCAACCTGCTGCACGAGCTGGGCGCGTTCGACGCCCACGGCAACCTCACCGGCGTCGGCCGCAAGCTGGCCCAGCTCCCGGTGGACCCGCGCCTGGGCCGCATGGTGCTCGAAGCGGAGAAGAACGGCTGCCTGCGCGAGGTCATGGTGATCGCCGCCGCGCTGTCGATCCAGGATCCGCGCGAGCGGCCCGCCGAGAAGCAGCAGCAGGCCGACGAGAAGCACCGCCGCTTCGCCGACCCCGAGTCCGACTTCATGGCCTACCTCAACCTGTGGAACTACCTGCGCGACAAGCAGAAGGAGCTGTCGTCCAGCGCGTTCCGGCGGCTGTGCAAGGCCGAGTTCCTCAACTACCTGCGCGTCCGCGAGTGGCAGGACATCTACAGCCAGGTACGCCAGTCGCTCGGGGCGCAGCCCAACAGCCAGCCCGCGCAGCCGTACCACGTGCACGTGTCCCTGCTCGTCGGGCTGCTGTCGCACATCGGCGTCAAGGACGTCATCGACAAGCAGCGCGGCCAGGACGGCCGCAGGCCGATCCAGGAATACCTCGGCGCCCGCAACGCCCGCTTCGCCGTCTTCCCCGGCTCGACGCTGGCCAAGAAACAGCCGCAGTGGCTCATGTCGGCCGAGCTGGTCGAGACCTCGCGCCTCTGGGCCAGGGTCAACGCCAAGATCGAGCCCGACTGGGTCGAGCCGCTCGCCCAGCACCTGGTCAAACGCACCTACTCCGAGCCGCACTGGGAGAAGAACCAGGGCGCGGTGATCGCCCTGGAGAAGGTCACCCTCTACGGCGTGCCGCTCGTGGTCGGGCGCAAGGTCAACTACGGCCGGATCGACCCCGACCTGTCGCGTGAGCTGTTCATCAGGCACGCGCTGGTCGAAGGCGACTGGGACACCCACCACAGGTTCCTCAAGGACAACCGCCGGCTGCTCGGCGAGGTCGAGGAGCTGGAGAACCGCGCCCGCCGCCGCGACATCATGGTCGACGACGAGGCGCTCTACGACTTCTACGACCAGCGGGTGCCGGCCGACGTGGTCTCCGCCCGCCACTTCGACTCCTGGTGGAAGAAGGCCGGCAAGGAGCAGCCGGACCTGCTCGCGTTCTCGCCCGAGATGCTGGTCAACGAGGGTGCCGACATCAGCGCCCGCGACTACCCCGACACCTGGAAACAGCTCGGCCAGCGAATGAAGCTGACCTACCAGTTCGAGCCGGGGGCCGACGCCGACGGCGTCACCGTGCACGTGCCGCTCCAGGTGCTCAACCAGGTCAACGCCGACGGCTTCGACTGGCAGATCCCCGGGTTGCGCGAAGAGCTCATCACCGCGCTCATCCGGTCGCTGCCCAAGCACCTGCGCCGCAACTTCGTCCCCGCCCCCAACTACGCCAAGCAGGTGCTCGCCGGGGTCGCGCAGGGCGGTGAGCCGCTGCTGGCGGCCGTGGAGCGCGAGCTGCTGCGGCTCACCGGCATCCGCGTGCCGCGCGAGGCCTGGCAGCTCGACCAGGTGCCCGATCACCTGCGGATCACGTACCGGGTGATCGACGAGCGCAAGCGCACCGTGGCCGAGGACAAGGACCTCGACGCGCTCAAGCGGCGGCTCGCGCCGCGCCTGCGTCAGACGCTCTCCCAGGCCGGCGACGACCTGGAGCAGACCGGCCTGCACACGTGGAGCTTCGGCACCCTGCCCAAGGTGTTCGAACAGGGCCGGATGAAGGGTTATCCGGCGCTGGTGGACGCGGGCGACTCGGTCTCCATCAAGATCTTCGAGACGCAGGCCGAGCAGCGCCGCTCCCACTGGCCCGGCGTGCGCCGGCTGCTCATGCTCAACGTCACCAACCCGGCCAAGTCCCTGCTCGGCGGCCTGTCCAACCAGGCCAAGCTGGCGCTGTCACGCAGCCCGCACGGCGGCGCGGTGGCGCTGTTCGACGACGTGGTCGACGCGGCCGTCGACAAGCTGATGCTGGACGTGGGCGGCCCCGCCTGGGACCCGGTCGGTTTCGACCGGCTCTACCAGCACGTACGCGCCCACCTCTACGACACGGCACGCGACGTGCTGGCCAGGGTGGAGCAGATTCTCAGCGTCTGGCACGAGGCGGGCGCCCGCCTCGACGCGCTGCGGCCGAGCGCGGCCACCGACGACGTACGCGACCAGCTCGGCAGGCTGGTGTTCGCCGGTTTCGTCACGGCGACGGGCAGCCGTCGGCTGCCGGACATCCTGCGCTATCTGCGGGCCGTCGACCGCCGCCTGTCGAAGCTCCCCGAGGAGCCGTGGCGGGACCAGGAGTGGATGGACCGGGTGCACAAGGTCGAGGACGACTATCAGGACGTGCTGGACAAGCTGCATCCGGCGCGGCGGACGGATCCGGACGTGGTGGAGATCCGGTGGATGATCGAGGAGTTGCGGGTGAGCTTCTTCGCCCAGACGCTCGGCACCCCGACCCCCGTGTCGGAGAAGCGGATCGCGAAGGCGATGGAGAAACTCACACCCTGATCATGGAGGTGTCGAGTTCGAATCTGATGGGATCGGGCAGCAGGACCACCTTTCCCATGGATTCGGACAGGGCGTGGCGATATTTCCCGTCGACGATGTCGCAGTAGACGGTGACCGTGGGTGATGGAGCGATGGGGTCGATGAGAAGGTAGATCGGAATCTTGCCGAGCGCGTAGAGGCGGGGCTTCTCCTCTCGATCTGCGTAAACGCTGCTTGGTGAAACGATCTCGGCAACCAGGATCACTCCTGAAGAGAGCAGCTCATTGCCCCACCGCTCGCATTTCTCGTGTGTTAGCACATAGTCGGGCGAAAGCGCGTCTCGCGGGCCTTGGATACAGATTCCTGGCCCTTGCGGTGATCCGACCCAGCCGCGTTCCTTGCGGAGTGGATAGAACGCGTCGTGCAGATCTGCGGAGGCCCAGTGGTGCTCCGGGGTGCCGAGCGGGCTCACGATCAGTTTCCCTTCGATGACCTCGGCCCGGAAACCGGGGAGGGGGGGTAGGGCATCGAACAGCTCTCTTGCGGTTCTTGGCGTGTTTGCTGAGGGTTGTGGCATGTGCTCGCTGCTCTCCTCGGGCTGGATTGCCGGAGACTCGATCATCATGGCTACCATCGAACTATCCCTTCGTGTTCGAACGGGCACGCTAAGTATTCCACCAAGGGCCGGGTCGTGCGACTCGAACCGGCCTTCGCATCGTGCTCCGGCCGCGTGAAATGATCCTGCTTGGTGGTATTGCCGGACTTGTCCGGTGAAGAAAGCAGATGAGCAGGGGGAGCGATGGTCAAGGCAGTGGTGTTTGACGTCGGCGAGACGTTGATCAGTGAGACGCGCATCTGGTCACGCTGGGCCGAGCGGCTCGGCGTCAGCCACTTCCTGCTGATGGGCGCGCTCGGCGGCATGGCCGCGCTGGACCGCCCGCACAGCGACGCCTTCCACCTCGTCTGCCCCGGCGTGGACCTCGTGGCCGAGGAGGCCGCCTGGGAGCGGGACGACCCCGGCGGGCTGCGCAATCACTTCGACGCCGGCGACCTCTATCCCGACGTACGCGAGGCGCTGGCCGCCATCCGCGCGGCCGGGTACCAGGTGATCATCGCCGGCAACCAGCCGCGCCGCGCCTATGACGCGCTGGTGGCCATGGACCTGCCGGCCGACTCCGTGCACACCTCCGACGGGTGGGGCGTCCAGAAGCCGGATCCCGGCTTCTTCGCCAAGGTGGCGGCGGTGGCGGGGCGCGAACCTGGGGAGATCCTCTACGTGGGCGACCGGCTCGACAACGACGTGCTCCCGGCCGCCGCGGCGGGCATGCGGACCGCGCTGCTGCGCCGTGGCCCGTGGGGCTATCTGCACGCCGAGCGGCCGCGGGCGCAGGCCGCCGACGTGATCGTCGACGACCTGCACGCGATCCTGCCCGCCCTGCGGCTCATGTGAGGGTGTCGTCGGGGTCGATCCGGACGGCGCGCTCCTCCGCCGACAGGTCGTCGGCGTCGCCGTTCACGTCCTCCCCGATCTCCTCGTCTTCCGTGTCCGGTTCGAGCCCCTCGTCCGGCTGGGTCAGCCGGTGCTTGGGGCGGGGCCCGTGCAGCCGTTCCGGGGCCTCACGCCGCAGGCGCTCGTCGAGGGTGTCCCGGCGCTGCGGGTCGTCCTCGACGATCTCGTGGCGCTGGCCGAGATCGTCGGTCCACTCCGAGACCTCGATCTCCTGCTCGTCGCTCATTCCGTACCGGTTCGGAGGTAGTTCGGTCATACGTGATCCCTACCCTGGGTACGGTCCGGAATCCTAGAACTTGTTCTCTCCCAGTGCCCGGGACAGCTCTTCCTTGTCCATCTGCGACCGGCCGGGGATGTCGGCCCGCTGCGCCTGCTCGTACAGCTCGGCCTTGGAGGGCTCGGCGGGGGAGCCGAGCGCGGCCAGTTCCTCGGCCCTGCGCTGCTTGAACGCCGTGCCGAGCCGCTCCAGCTCCTTGGCGTCGGCCGAGCTCTTCAGCGCGGGCAGGAGCTTGGTCTCCTCCTCCTCGACGTGGTGGTTGATGGACTCGATGAGGTCGTCGAGCGCCTGGTCGAACTCCGCCGTGCCGGGCCGGGCCCGGACGAGGGAGTCGAGCAGGATCTCGGCCTCCTTGTGCTCCTCGACGCTGTGGTGGGCGTCGATGCCCGGATAGACCCGGTCCTCCTCGGCCCGCGCGTGCGCGATCAGGAGGGCGCGCAGCTCGGCGACCATGGCCTTCTGGTCGCCCTCCTTCTTCTTGAGCCGCTCGAACAGGCCTTCCACGACCCTGTGGTCCTGCGTGATGAGAGTGATGACGTCCGTAGCCATGGTGTCGCCCGCTACCCCGGCGTTCAGCGTCCAATCGCGGAACCGACGAGCGAACGGGGGTCGGCGGCCCCGGCCAGCATGCCGTCGGGGCGCACGTCGATCACGTGGGCGTGGCCGAACGAGCTCCCGGACGGCAGCGCCGCCACCCGGTGCCCGAGCGCCCCGAGGCCGTCGGCCCAGCTCCCGCCCTCCTCCAGGTCGAGCACGGCGTCGTCGGGCGCCTCCCAGGTGTCGAACCCGGTGCCGCCGGTGCCGAGCCGCCAGCGCGGTGCGGCCAGCGCCGGGCCCGGCTGCTCGCCGTGCCGCAGCAGGCGGGTGATGACCTGCAGCAGGATCTGCGGCTGGGCGTCGCCGCCCATCGTGCCGGCGACCGCTCTGAGCGTGCCGTCGCGGCGGGTGATCAGCGCGGGGGTGAGCGTGTGGGGCGGGCGCCGGCCGGGCCCGTACTCGGCGGGGTGGCCGGGCTTGAGTGAGAAGCCGATGCCGCGGTTGTGGAGATTGATCCCGGTACGGGGTTCGAACACCATGCTGCCGAACCCGGACGCGTTCGACTGGATCAGCGACACGCCCATGCCGTCGCCGTCGACCGCGCACAGGTAGGTGGTGTCGCCCTGCTCGGCGGGGGTACGCAGGCGCAGCCGGGAACGGGGGTCGATGAGCGCCCGTCGCCGGGCGATCTCGTCCCGGTCGAGCAGGTCCTTGGCGCCCTCGTGCAGCAGGTCGAGCCGGTCGTGGCCGGCCACCCTGGCGGCCTCGGCGAGCAGGTGCGCCCAGGCGGGGTGGTGCGGCGACGCGGGCAGGTCGAGGCCGTCGGCGATGGCCAGCGACATCAGCAGCAGGTAGCCCTGGGAGTTGGGCGGCATCGACCAGACGTCGTGACCGTACGCGCGCGTCTTGAGCGGCTCGACCCAGTCGGCGCCCGGCGTGGCCAGGTCGGCCTCGGTGTATTCGCCCGCGCCCAGGCCGATCAGGCCCTGTCCGAACTCGCCCAGGTAGAAGCCGTCGCGGCCGCGCTCGGCCACCGCCCGCAGCGCGCGGGCCACGCCCGGCCTGGTCACCCGGTCGCCCGCGGCGCGTACGCCGGCGAAGTCGGAGCCGCCCGGCCGCCTGGCCGCGTTGAGCGCGCCCGCCACCATCAGCGGCGAGGCGGGGAAGCCGCCGTCGGCCAGCCGGATCGCCGGGGCGAGCAGGTCGGCCATGGGCAGGCGGCCGTGGCGCTGGTGCAGCGCGGCCCAGCCGTCCACGCAGCCGGGCACCGGGACCGATCTGACGTCGTGCAGGTGAGGCATGCGCCGGTGGCCCTCGGCGCGCAGCCGGACGGGGTCGGCCCCCGACCCCGCCCGGCCCGAGGCGTTGAGCGCGCTCACCCCGCCGTCGTGGACGAGGGCGAACAGGTCGCCGCCCAGGCCGCACATGTGGGGGGCGACGACGGACAGGACGGCGTTCGCCGCGATGGCCGCGTCCGCGGCCGACCCTCCGCGCTCCAGCATCGACAGCCCGGCCGCAGAGGCCAGGTGATCGACGCTGCACACCATGCCGGAGGGCGCGTATCTGGTGTTGTGCACGTTCAAGAGCGTACGCGCCCGCGCGCCCGCCGCCGGACGCCCGCTGGCGGAGCCGCCTGAGCCCGCGCATCGGCGCGGGTTCAGGATCACCCCTGCTCGCCCAGCCTGGCGCGGGCCTCGTCGAGCTGGCGGCGCAGCGCGGCCACCTCCTGCTCCAGCTCCAGGATGCGGCGGATGGCGATGAGCGTCATCCCCTCCTCGGCCATCCGGGAGACGTGCCGCACGATGACGATGTCGTGACGCGAGTAACGCCGCTGCCCGCCGTTGGACCGGCTCGGCCTGATGACGTCGTGCTGGTCGAGCCGCCGCAGGAAGGCGTGCTGGACCTGCAGCATCTCCGCCACCTGCCCGAGGGAGTAGAGGGGGGCGTGCTCGTTGTCGATGGGCAGGTCGGGCATGTCGTGCTCTCCTCATGGCGCGGGGGCGGGCCGTGGCCCGCCCCCTGTGCCGTCGCTCAGGCCTTGATGGCCCTGGTCTCCCCGCGCTGGATCTCGACCTTGCGCGGCTTGGCCCGCTCGAGGACGGGGATGCGGACGGTGAGCACGCCGTTGGCGTAACCCGCGTCGATCTTGTCGCTGTCGAGGTGCTCGGACAGGTAGACCCGACGGGTGAAGGTGCCCATCGTGCGCTCACGGACGAACAGCCGCTCGTCGTCGGCGATCTCCTCCTCGCGGCGGGCGCTGACGCTGAGGACGCCGCGGTCGACGGTGACCTCGATGGAGTCGGGGTCGATGCCGGGGAGGTCGAAGCGCAGCAGCACGTCGTCCGCGCGCCGGAGCCCGTCCATCGGCATCGCGGCGGAGCCGTTGTCGAAGGCCTGCCGGGTCAGCCGGTCGAACTGCCGCTCGAACTCCTGGAAGAAGGGGTCGATCGAGGTCAGCAGCATTTTTCCACCCTCCTTGTCGTCGGCTTCGGAGGTAACCTCCAAATTCAGTTACAGGTTAGCTCCATCTCTGAGTGTGGGCAAGTGGTCCGTGGAGTCAGACGTTCTCCAGCCGGGGGCGTACCCGGATCGCCTGCTTGACCGTTCGTCCGGACGGCCTGGCCAGGCCCACGGCCGCGAGCAGGGACGCCGCCACGCAGGCCACGCCGCCGATCTCCAGCGCGGCCCGCGGCCCGAACGTGTCGCTCAGCCGGCCGAGCGGCGGCCCGCCGAGCGCGCCCGCCCCGGCGCTGACGATGGACAGGGCCGCGCCGGCCAGCGCGCCGCCCCACATGCCCAGCACCAGCGTGGGCAGCGCCTGCATGACGAGGCTCAGCCCGACGCTGGTCGCCGAGCCGGTCAGGGTGAGGATGGG
Source organism: Nonomuraea fuscirosea (assembly GCF_003001935.1). Classification (GTDB taxonomy): domain Bacteria; phylum Actinomycetota; class Actinomycetes; order Streptosporangiales; family Streptosporangiaceae; genus Nonomuraea; species Nonomuraea fuscirosea. The sequence goes on from NZ_PVNG01000001.1 coordinate 102,938, forward strand.
CCAGTTGACGCCGAGCACCTGCATCCAGGTACCGGTGACGGAGACGACGTCAGCTCCCGCCCAGAGCCGGTGATTGTGGTGACGCGGGGCTCTGAACGTGGAGGAGGTGGGAGACGGAACGCGTCCTTGCCTTGGCAGTGCGACGCGGGGATGAACACGCTCCTCCGCGAGCAAGTGTCCGGCCTGACCGGAAGGTGAGGTAGTGCACGTTCGGCGGGAATTCAGACGAGTTCGAGCGGCTGGTCGCGGCTCACCAGCGCCGCGTAGTGGCCGCCGCGGGCCATCAGCTCGGCGTGGGTGCCGCGTTCGACGATCCGCCCGTGGTCGAGCACCACGATCTGGTCCGCGTCGCGGACGGTGGACAGGCGATGGGCGATCGTGATCGTGGTACGGCCCCTGGCCAGCGTGTCGAGCGCCTCCTGCACCGCCTTCTCCGTCTGGGTGTCCAGGGCGCTGGTCGCCTCGTCGAGGATCAGCACCGGCGGGTCGCGCAGCAGCGTGCGGGCGATGGCCAGGCGCTGCTTCTCGCCCCCGGAGAAGCGGTAGCCGCGCTCGCCCACCACGGTGTCGTAGCCGTCGGGCAGCGCGGCGATGTGGTCGTGGATGCGCGCGGCCCGCGCCGCCGCCACGAGCTCCTCGTCCGTGGCCGAGGGCCGGGCGAAACGCAGGTTGTCGGCGATCGAGGCGTGGAAGAGGTACGTCTCCTGCGAGACCACCCCGACGGCGTCGCTCAGCGTGTCGAAGGTCAGCTCCCGCACGTCCACCCCGTCGATCGTGACCCGGCCGCCGGTGACGTCGTACAGGCGGGGCGGCAGGTAGCTCAGCGTGGTCTTGCCGGAGCCGGTCTCGCCCACGACGGCCAGGCTGGAGCCCGCGGGAACGGTGAGGTCCACGCCGGTGAGCGTGGGGGCGTCGCCGTAGGAGAAGTCGACCCGCTCGAACCGGACCTCACCGCGTACGCCGGTCAGCTCGCGCGTGCCGGGACGGATGTCCACCGGCAGGTCGAGATACTCGAAGATCCGCCCGAACAGCGCCAGCGACGTCTGCACCTCGACCCCGAGCCGCAGCAGCGAGACCATCGGCCGGAACAGCCCGGTCTGCAACGTGGTGAACGCCACCAGCGTGCCGACGGAGATGGCGCCCGTGTGGCCGACGGCCCAGTAGATCATCGCCGGCATCGCGGCCATGACGAGCTGGATCGACGACTGGCGCCACCGCCCGGCCATGCTGGTCCGCACCCCCAGCTCGGCCAGCTCGTCGGAGGCGCGGCCGAAGCGCTCGGTCAGCTCGGCGGAGCGGCCCATCGTCCGGCCCAGCAGGATCCCGCTGATCGACAGCGACTCCTGGACCATGGAGGCGATGCCGGCCAGCTTGCGCTGGCGCTCGGCGGTGATGCGCTTGCGCTCGGAGCCGACCTTGCGGCTGATCCACACGAACACCGGCAGCAGCGCGAGCGAGACCACCGTCAGCCGCCAGTCGAGCGCGACCATGGCCACGATCGTGGCGATCACGGTGGTGAGGTTGGAGACGATGGAGGCGGCCGTGGAGGTGACGACCGCCTGCATGCCGCCGATGTCGTTGGCGATGCGCGACTGCACCTCGCCGGTCCGCGTCCTGGTGAAGAAGGCCAGTGACATGCGCTGCAGGTGGCCGTAGACGGCGATGCGCAGGTCGTGCATGACCCGCTGGCCGACGGTGGTGGAGACGAGCGTCTGCAGCGTGTCGAACACGGTCGTGACGACGGCCACGAGGATCATGCCGAGGGCGAGCAGCGTGAGCAGGCCGGCGTCCCTGGCCGGGATGGCCACGTCCAGCACCTCGCGCAGCAGGAACGGCGAGGCCAGCGACACCAGCGAGGACAGGACGATGAGCGCGCCCACGACGGCCAGCCGGCCGCGGTAGGCGCCGAAGAGTCTGATGATGCGCCCCAGCGGCGCGCGTGGTTCCTCCTCCAAGTGGAGCCCCCCTTGTGGATGCGGACTTCCTGATGCGGACTTGCTGATGTGGACTCAAACAGAGGTTAACTCATATTTGTTCCGGCTAAACTTACCTCCATGGCAGAGAAGGAGCTCTCGGAGCTCTTGTTCCTGGCCGGCCGGCGACTGCGCCACGGCTACTCCCGCCGGCTGGAGCCGCTCGGGCTCAATCCCGGTCAGGCGCGGGCGCTGCGGGTCATCGCCGAGGCCGAGCGGCCGCCGAGGATGGTCTGGCTGGCCGACCGGCTGCACATCGTGCCGCGCTCGCTCACGCCGGTCGTGGACGCGCTGGAGGAGGCGGGGCTGGTGCGCAGGGAGGTCGATCCGGCCAACCGCCGCTCGACCCTCGTCGTGATCACCGCCGAGGGGCGGGCCATGGCCGACAAGGCCCGCGAGGCGCGCAGGGAGGCGGGGCAGGAGCTGTTCGCGGTCCTGTCGGAGGAGCAGCGCGAGCAGCTCGCCGGGCTGCTGGCCCTGGTGGAGAGCCAGTTCGGCTGACCGCCGCAGGGGCCGGCTTCAGGACGACGAGGCGGGTGAGTTCCTGGGGGAGTAGCGCCCGGACAGCCGGGCCAGTTTCAGGCTGAGGTGCAGGGCCAGCCGCTCGCCGCCGTCCTTCAGGTCCGTACGCGCCAGCTGCTCCACCCGCTGCAGCCGGTAGTACAGCGAGGTACGGTGCAGCCGCAGCGCCCGCGAGGTGGCCACGGCGCTGCCCGCCAGGTCCAGGTAGGTCTCCAGCGTCTCCAGCAGCGTCAGGTGCTGGGCGTCCCCGATCAGCCCTTCGAGACCCGGATGCAGCTCCTGGTCGGGCAGCTGGGTGAGCATCCGGTAGACGCCCAGGCGGGCCCACTCCGCCGTGCGCCCGAGCCCCGGCACCCGCGCGGTCACCTCGGCGGCGTGCAGCGCCTCCCGGTACGACTCCGCCGCCCCCGCCAGCGTGTCCCTGGGCCGCCCGACCCCGACCACCACCGGCACCGGCATGACCGCGTGCAGCTCGTCGCCGGGGACCGGCTGGCCCGCGGTGAGCAGCACCGCGTGGTCGTAGCGCACCAGGTGCAGCGGATGGTGCCCGCCCAGCCGCCGCCGCAGCGCCAGCAGCCCCTGCTCCAGCGCCAGCCTGAGGGCGTCGTCGGGCTCGGCCGCGACCGGCCTGGCCACCTGCACCGTCACCGGCCGCGCCTGCGGGAACGCGCCCGCCTCGATGAGCTGCCTGGCGGCGTCCGGCTCGCCGAGCAGCAGCCCCGTGACGGCCTCCAGCTCCCGGTGCGAGGCGAGCCCGCTGGCCAGGCTCTCGTGGAACAGGGCCAGCGCCAGGGCGGGGGCGGCCGCCGCGGCCTCGGCGACGCGGCTCTTCGGCATGGGCGGCTCGGCGTCGATGAACCACAGGAAACCGAGCAGGCCGTCGGCGTGCCGTACCGGGACGCAGACGCGCGGCAGCAGCCCCAGGTGCGGCGCCCCGGGGATGCGCAGCGGCCGGGCGGCCTCGTGGATGCCCGCGTCGCGCAGCCAGCCCCGCACCTCGGGCGAGGTACGGCGGCGCAGGATCGAGTCGCGGCGGACGTCGTCCATGGCGCCGCTCTGCTCGCTGTAGACCACGACCTTCTGGACGCGGTCCTCAAGCAGCAGGGGGCGGTCGAGACGGGCGGCGAGCTCGTCCACGACCCGCTGGAGATCCGCCACAGCGCCACCTTTACGTGGATATTTCGACATTTGACGGAAACAGCCCTACAGGTCTTCCCTACAACTGCGCGGTGATCTCCGTCAACAACGTCTATACCGTCAATCCGTGAATGCCCCGAAGAAGCTGCTGAAGGGTCTGCTGGCGGCCATCGTGCTGATCCCGGTGAGCCTGATCGCGACCCCCGCTTCCGCAGCACCCCCCACAGATCCCGAGCACCCGTGGCGGCAGAACCACTGGCCGCAGACGCAGCCCTGGCAACGCGACGCACCCGCCGGGTCGCCGGCCGGTGAGCAGGCCCTGCGCACCCGTCCCCCAGGGGACATCAAGCCCATCGACCCGCAGAACTGGGAGAACCCCGACCACATGACGTGGGCGGACTACAAGAAGCCGCCCGGCACCAAGTGGAACGACCCCGCCGTGAAGGGGTCGCAGCGCACCTTCAAGGGCGCGCTGGTGCTGCTCGACTATCCCAACCAGCCGTTCGTGGTGACCCAGCCCCAGGGCTCGACGATCTTCGCCAACCCGAGCGCCGAGGCCCACGACGTGCCGCGCGACCAGGTCGCCCGGTTCTACCAGGACTTCCTCAACACCCCGAACGCCCTCAACAAGGGGCACACCATCCACGAGTACTGGATGGAGGACTCCGGCGGCCGGCTGGGCGTGGAGCTGACCGGGTTCGGGCCATACCAGATGACCGGCAAGGACCACGAGTACGCCATGGAGTTCCAGGCGGGCAACGGCTGCCCGGCCGGCGACACGTGCACGAAGAACCTGCGCACCGAGGGCAACGCCGCCTGGCTCGCCGACGTCGGCCAGGAGACGGCCGAGCAGTTCGACTTCGTCTTCTACCTGAGCGCCGGCCAGGACGAGTCGTCCACCTGGCAGGAGTTCGGGATGATGAAGTTCCCGACGAAGGAGGACGTCACCGACGAGTGGGGCCCGCCCGACCCCGCGCTGACCAACTGGGTCGACACCCGCTACGTCGAATGGACGTCCTGGCAGGCCGGCTCCACCTTCTGGCCCAACGCCCGCTTCGGCGTCGACTCCGTGCAGGCCGAGAGCTCCGGCATGGCGGTCTACGCCCACGAGCTGAGCCACATCATGGGCATCGCCGACAACTACAACAATCCCTACTCGGAACCGCCGCGCAGGTCGTACACCGGCATCTGGGAGATGCTCAGCCGCGGCAGCTTCAACGGCCCCGGCGGCCCGCACTCCCGCTGGCTGATCCCGCCCACCGGCGGCGCGTCCATGGGCGCCCAGCACATGCTGCGCAACAAGATCAAGCTCAACATGGTGGACGAGCGCAACGTCCTGCGCCTCTCCCGTGACGCGCTCGACGAGTCCGGCCTGGTCACGGCCACGGTCCTGGCCCGCGTGGCGCAGCCGGGCAAGAACGAGCTGTCGGGCGTCAACATCTCCTTCGACACCGGGGACAAGAGCTCCTGCCAGACCTCCGACCCGCTCTGCGACCGCGGCGGCTACGAGAACTACACGATCGAGGTCGTGGACCGCATGGGCAGCGACTCCTTCACCCCCGACTCCGGCGTGCTGCTGGCCAAGACCAAGAACGAGGACAGGGCCCCGTTCGAGTGGGTGATCGACGCCAACCCGGCCGACATCGGCATGACCGACTACGTCCTGCCCGACGGGACCGAGGTGCCGATCACGATCGGCGACTACCGCCAGCTCTCCGACGCCCTCTTCCACGCCGGCACCGACTCGGGCAGCCAGTACGAGTACGTCGACGAGGCCAACCGCCTGCACTTCTACGTCACCGACCTCAAGCGTGACCGCGCCGGCGAGCTGTCCTACACCGTCGCCGTCCGCTCGCTCGACGGCTCCGGCCCGCAGCGCCGCGGCGTCAAGCTGCTGCCCGCGGCCGGCATCCCCACCGGCAAGAACCAGTCCACCTGCGCGTTCCCGCTGTTCAACACCGGCAAGGCCGCTCCCGCCCAGGGGCAGCACCCGGAGAACGTCAGCGCCTACCTCGGCCACGACCTCTACCGGCTCAAGGCCGAGGTGCAGGGCAAGGGCTGGACCGCCCAGGTGCCCAACGCCCTGGCCTCCGTCGCGTTCGGCAAGCAGGCGCTCGTGAGCGTCAACGCCGTGCGCGCCTCCGGCGGCGACCGGCTGGCCCGGGTCAAGCTCACCGCCACCTCGGAGAGCGACCCGTCCAAAACGATGACGGCCACCTGTCACGTGATCGGGATTTGAGTGAAGGATGGGGTACGTCTGGCGTAGGACGTACCCCATCGGTTTGAATCACCCCCAAGGGGGTGTTCGTTGACCGGGGACTTACTGCCGGACAAACCGCGCCGGCGGAGGAGGCCGTGGGCGGCGCCCGTCTCCGCGGGGCTGGCCGCCGCGGCCGCGAGCGTGCTCGCCGCGTCGGTGGAGTGGGAGATCCCGCCAGCCGCCAAGATCGGCGTGACGCTGGGGGCGGCCGTGCTCGTCGGCCTGACCACCTGGGCCACCACCGACGTCCGCGGCACCAGGCGCCGCGGGCCGCTGGAGCCGGGAGTGTTCGCGCCCGAACAGTGGCCGCCCGTGCCCGAGCACTTCACCGGCCGCGCCGAGGCGCTGGCCGAGCTGCGCGAGGTGTTCGCCGCCCGCAGGCGCTCGTCCGACCTCGCCCCGCCGCTGGTCGTCTCCGTGTACGGCCGCGGCGGCGTGGGCAAGTCGGCGCTCATGGCCAGGTTCGGGCAGGAGGTCGCCGACCGCTACCCCGACGGCCGCCTCTACGCCGACCTGCGCGGCGGCGTGGACGCCCCCGTGCGGCCCGAGGAGGTGCTGATCGGGTTCCTGCGCGCGCTGGACGTCCGCCTGACCACCGACCCGGGAGGGCTGGAGGAGCTGCGCAGGCTCTGGCTGACCTGGACCAGGGGCCGCAGGATCCTCATCGGCCTGGACAACGCCCACGACGCCGCCCAGGTCGCGCCGCTGATCCCGGCCGAACCCGGCTGCGCGGTGCTGGTCACCTCCCGCTCGCCGCTGTTCCTCAACGGCACGCACGACACGCGGCTCGGCGAGTTCAGCGAGCCGCAGGGCGTGGAGCTGCTGGCCAGGCTGGCGGGCGGCGCGCGGATCGTGGACGACCTGGAGGCGGCCAAGGAGGTCGTGCGGCTGTGCGACTACCTGCCGCTGGCGATCAACATCTGCGGCGGCCGGCTGGCCACCCGCGAGCAGTGGACCATGCGCGAGATGGCCAACCGGCTGGCCGACCGCCGCCGCCGGCTCGACCAGCTCGAAGTGGCGCCCACGGTGGACAAGAGCGTGCGCGCCTCCGTCCAGCTCAGCTACGACGACTGCACCGGCGTGCAGCGCCGCCTGCTGCGCCTGCTCAGCGCGCTGCACTCGCCCGACGTGCCGGGCTGGGTGGCCGGCGAGCTGCTCGACGTCTCCGGGCTGGACGGCGCCGACCAGCTGGAGGCGCTGATCGACGCGGAGCTCGCCGAGTGCTCGGGCACCGACCAGACCGGCGCCATGCGCTACCGGCTGCACGACCTGGTCCGGGTGTTCGCCGCCGAGCTGGTGGGACAGGACGAGGACCGCCTCACCCCGGCGATCGAGCGCGTCCTGCACGCCTACCGCCGCCGCGCCGAGGAGGCCGCGCAGAACCGCTGGCCGCAGGACTGGAGCAGGAGCGGCAGGGGGTCGAGCGCCGGCGGGCAGGGCCGGGCCGGCGACTGGCTCAACGCCGAGCGGCTCTCGCTCATCGCCATGATCCACCAGGCCCACCAGCTCCGGCTCTGGGAGCTGACCTGGGGGCTGGCCAGGGCGTTCTGCTCGCTGTGCCACTCGCTGCGCGCGTACTGGGCCGACTGGGCGGCCGTCGCGGAGCTGGGCTGCGAGGCGGCCGCCGCGACCGGGGACCGGCGCTCGCTGGCCATCGCGCTGCTCGACGCCGCCTCCGTGCACGGCGGCATGGGGCTGCGCGATCGGGGGCTGGAGGAGGCCGAGCAGGCCCTGGAGATCTTCACCGACCTGGGCGAGTCCTGGTGGGCGGCCAGGGCCATGCGCACGGTCGGCATGACGCTGTTCAGCGACGGCCACCTCGACCGGGCCCAGGACTTCCTCATCGGGGCGATCACCGCGTTCAAGGGCGAGGAGGACCTGTGGTGGATGGCCCGCACCCAGCGCAACCTGGCCGAGATGCGGATGGCCGAGGGGCGGCCGAAGGACGCCGGGGAACTGCTCGAAGCCGCCCTGAAGATCTTCAAGCGGGACGGCAACCGCTACTCCGAGGCCCAGACCCTGCGCGTCTACGGCGAGGTGCTGGCGGCGCAGGCGCGCGGCGAGCGCCGGGCCGGGGACCACCGGCGCGCGGCCGAGCTGTTCACCAGGGCCGGCTACAGCCTCGACCGGGCCTCGGAGATGTTCCGGCAGCGCGGGGAGCTGTGGGAGGAGGCCCGCTGCCTGCGGGCGGCCGGCGAGGTCGGCGACCCCGACAACGGGCTGCGCGAGCTGGACCACGTTCGCCGGGCCGATGACATCCTGGCCGCGCTCGGCGACTCCTGGGGAGTGGCCCGCAACGCCGTCTCCGCCGGGCTGGCGCTGGCCAGGCTGGGCCGCATCGAGGACTCCGAGGGCGAGCTGCGCCGGGCGGTGCGGGAGTTCGAGGAGCTCAAGGACCGGTGGTGGATGGCCGAGAGCCTGCGCTACCTCGGCGAGGCGCACCTGAACGGGGGCGGCCCCGGCGCCGCGGTGGAGCCGCTGGAGCAGGCCAGGGACATCTACCGCAGCCTCGGCAACGAGGCCGGCATGCGCAGGACCCTGGAACTGCTCGGCCGCGCCGCCCCCTCGGACGAACAGGAATCGTGACGGCGCCGCCTCGTCGCGGGGTCCTTCAGGTGAGCGGGGACCGTAGCAGCTCTCCCGCCGCCTGCCGGGCCTGCAGGATGCTCTCCTCGAACAGCTTGCGCACGTGGGCCGCCTGGTCGGACAGCTCTCTGATCCGCTCGTGGGCCATCTCGTCGCGTACGGTCTCGGCGAGCAGCTGCTGGTATTCGGGCGTCTTGGCGGCCAGCCGCTCCAGGCGCTGGTGCGCGTGGTAGACCTTGTCCGCCTTGAGCACCTGCTTGGCGTACTTCTCCAGGTGGCGTACCCGCTGGGACAGCGACGTCCAGGCGGCGTCGAGCGCGCTCGTGTACGGCTTGAACGCGTCCTCCATCCCCGGCGGCAGCTCACGCGGGATGAGCTTGCCGTGCTCGGCGTGCATGGACGACAGCCGCCGCAGCCGCTCGCCGATCTGCCAGACCTCCTCGGGCAGCGACACCCGGTTCTCGATGGTGTCGATCAGCCCGGCCTTGTGCACCTTCGAGTTCATGATCGCCTCGACGGCGTTCTGCGCCCGGCGCAACAACATCTGACAGGGATAGTCAAGGTCTTCCGGCAGGATGTACCGCTCGGCGTGCGCCTGCGCGAGGCGGAGTCTTCGCCGGGTGGAGCGATAGGTGCTGTCCATCGCCATCCACCTGATCAGTACGATCATGCCGACTCCCAGGCCCGCGACGAACAGGCCCTCGCTGCCGGTCACCATGAAGATCAGGAGCAGGAAGGCGGGCAGCACGAAGAGCATGGCGGGGTTGTGCGTGGTGTCCATTCGCGCGCCCGATCGAGCCATGCGGAGAAGGTGGGGACTCGAGCGCAGCTCGACCGAGATCTCCGGGTGCAGCGATGGATCGATCACCAGCCGTGGAGGCAGAGCTCGTGGATCCATACGTTCATGCTGCGTTATGAACCTCGAATCCGCTCATATTTGGCGGACATATAGGGTCGCAATAATGAGCGAGATGACGAGGTGGATCGACCTGGAAGGCGCGGTCAACGCGCGTGACCTGGGCGGATTGCCCACTCGTGACGGCGGCCGCACCCGTCACGGGCGGATCTTCCGCTCCGACAACCTGCAGGGGCTCACCCCCGCCGACGTGTCCCTGCTGGTGGGCGAGCTGAACCTGCGGCACGTGGTGGACCTCCGGTCGACCCCCGAGGTGCGTCTGGAGGGCCCGGGCCCGCTGACCCGGGTGCCCGAGGTCAGCCACCACCACCTGACGCTGTTCGCCGAGGGCGGGCGGCACACCGACGTGGACGCCGACGTCATCGACGCCGACCGGGTGCTGCCCTGGGCCGAGCGGGTGCTGGACGAGGAGCTGCGCGTCACCGGCTTCTACTACGGCTACCTGCGCGACCGGCCGGACGCCGTGGTGGCGGCGCTGCGGGCGATGGCGCTGAACGACGGGGCCTCCGTGGTGCACTGCGCGGCCGGCAAGGACCGTACGGGCGTGCTGTCGGCGATGGCGCTGGAGATCGCCGGGGTGACCAGGGCGGCGATCGTCGAGGACTACCTGGTCACGGGGGAGCGGCTGGAGCGGGTGCTCAAGCGGCTGCGCGCCAGCGCGACGTACCGGGACGACCTGGACGCCAGGCCCGCCGACTACCACCTGCCCAGGGCGGGGAACATCGAGCAGTTCCTCGGCGTGCTCGACGACCGCTTCGGCGGGGTGCTGGGGTGGCTCGGCGGCAACGGCTGGACGGACAGCGACACGGAGACCATGCGCACCCGCCTGCGCGACTGACGGCGACGCCGGGGTACCGTGACGCCGGAGGCGGGGTGCCGGAGGTCAATCCAGGTGGACGACGGTTCGCTTGCTGGCCGACAGGCGGGCCGCCTCGATGACCGTCAGCACGTCGACCGCCTCGCGCGGATCCACCGGCGGCGGCGCGCCCTCCCGCAGCGCCGCCGCCACACCCCGGTAGAAGTCCAGGTATGACCCCGCCTCGGTGCGGACGACCTCCCGCGCCTCCTCGGTGCCGAGCACGCCCCAGCGCTCCTCCTCGTCGTCCCCGAAGCCGGGCGAGCCGGGCGGGATCCCGGCCCGCAGCCGCTCCTCCTGGACGTCCATCCCGTACTTCACGAACCCGGCCCGCGACCCGAGCACCCGGAACCTCGGCCCGAGCCGCGCGGCCACCGAGCTGACCCACAGGTGCGAGCGAGCCCCGCTGGTGTGGGTCAGCGCGATGAACGTGTCGTCGTCGGAGGCGACCCCCTCCCGCCTGACGTCGCTCTCGCAGTAGACCTCACGCACCGGCCCGAGCAGCCGCACGGCCTGGTCGACGAGGTGGCTGCCCAGGTCGTACAGCAGGCCGCCGATCTCCTCGGGGCCGCCGGTCTCGCGCCAGCCGCCCTTGGGCACCGGGCGCCAGCGCTCGAACCGCGACTCGAACCGGCGCACCTCGCCCAGCCGGCCCTCGCCGGCCAGGCGCAGCATGGTGCGGAAGTCGCCGTCCCAGCGCCGGTTGTGGAAGACGGTCAGCATGAGCCCGCGCTCCTCGGCCAGCCGTACCAGGTCACGCCCCTCCGCGGCGCTGCCCGCCAGCGGCTTGTCCACGACGACGGGCAGGCCGTGATCGAGCGCCGCGGCGGCGGTGCTCACGTGGGTCCTGTTGGGCGAGGCGACCACGACGAGGTCGCACCGCTCCCACAGGTCCCGTACGTCGGCGACGGCGACCGCGGAGTACCGCGCGGCCACCTCGGCCCGGCGATCGGGATTCCCGGTCACCACGGCCGCCAGGGACAGGCCGGGGGTGGCGTGGACGAGCGGGGCGTGGAAGTACGCCCCTGCGGTGCCGTAGCCGACCAGCCCGACGCGGATCTCGCTCATCCGGCCAGGCTATCCCGCCCCGGGCGACGGCCTCCGGCCACTCGGCCGGGGGAAGGTTCGCCGATCAACCGGCCGAGGTGAGGCCGGCGGGTCACTCGTCGTCGCGTTCGGCCAGGAAGCGCTCGAACTGGGCGGCCAGTTCGTCGCCCGTGGGCATGGGCGTCGTCTCGGCCATCAGGTTCTCGCGTTCGGCCCCGCCGGCGAACGCGTCGTACTGCTGCTCCAGCCCCGAGATGGCGGTGGACAGCTCGGCCGAGGCGCGGATCTGGTCCTCGATCTCCGTCGTGGTGCGCCGGGCGGCGTCACGCAGGGCGTCCATCGGGAAGACGAGCCCCGTGCCCCGCGTCACGGCCTCCAGCGCCGTCACGGCGGCGGTCGGGTATTCGGCCTGCGACAGGTAGTGCGGCACGTGCACCGCGTAGCCCACCGCGTCGTGGCCCTGCGCGCCGAGCCGCAGCTCCAGTAGCGCGGCCACGCTGCCGGGCACCTGGACCCGGCCGAACGCGCTGGTCTGCGCGTTGATCAGCTCGGGCCTGCTGGCATGCATGGTGAGGCCGAGCGGCCGGGTGTGCGGGACCGCCATCGGGATGCCGTGCAAAGTCACCATCTTGCTCACCTTCAGCTGCTGGACCAGCGCCCGCACAGCCTGGGTGAACAGCTCCCACTCCCGGTCGGGCTCGGGCCCGCTCATCACCAGGAACGGAGTGCCCGTCGAGTCCTCGGCCACATGGACGGCCAGCTCGGGGTTCTCGCACTCCACCCACCGGTCGGTGTCGAACGTCATGATGGGCCGCCGCGACCGGTAGTCGAGCAGCCGGTCCACGTCGAACGTCGCCACGACCCGGTGCTCCAGCTCGGCCAGCAGGTGGCCGAGCGCGAGGCGTCCGGCACCGCCCGCGTCGACGAAGCCGTCGAAGTGGTACAGCAACACCGGATCGGTCAGCTCGGGCGCATCGTCTGCGAGCTTGTAGAGATCCTTCGGGTCGAACACGGTTGGACAGCCTTTCCCTAGGTACTCTTCACCAGAACCTACGGCGCGCCGGAACGATTCCGTGCACGGCACCCTATCGATGGAAAAGGGGACGCATGGACGAGGACCCGGAGCTGGAGGAGTTCGCCACCAGGATGTTCGGCCTGGCCAGAGCGGGCGACACCGAGGCGCTGCGCGCGTACGTCGGGGCCGGGCTGCCGGTCAACCTGGCCAACGACAAAGGTGACACTTTGCTGATGCTGGCGGCTTATTACGGTCACGCCGAGACCGTACGCATGCTTGTCACAAGCGGCGCCGACGTCGACCGGGCCAACGACCGCGGGCAGACCCCGCTCGCCGGTGCGGTCTTCAAGAAGGAATCGGCTGTGGTCAGGGCGTTGCTGGACGGGGGAGCCGATCCCGACGCCGGGCGGCCGTCCGCGCGTGAGACGGCGCTAATGTTCGCGAATGACCAGTTTATCCAATGGTTCTCGCAAAGCGATTCATAGTATGAAATAAGCACTAAAGGGCCCGAAGTTGCTGAGTGTGGCCTTTCGAACACTCTCTAGTCATGCTGGGAGACGTGGCTACTTCTGCGCACTCCTTCAGTAGGCGACCGCTCCACATCCCTCCGCTGCCATGTCCGTTCCCGAACGAGATCAACGTGCATGCCTCGGAGGTCGACGCGGAGAGCCACGCATGGCTGGCCGCCTCAAGAATGCTCAACGGCGCCGAGACCATCGATCACTTCCGGCGCTCACAGATCGGCCTGCTCGCGGCACGTACCAACCCCACCGTGCCGCGCGAAAGCCTCAGGCTGATCAACGACTGGTACAACTGGCTCTTCGCCTTCGACGACGCCTTCTGCGAAGGCGAGCTGATGGGGCACCGGGCCTCCGCGCTGGCGCGGGCCCTTCCGCCGCTGCTCGAGATCCTCGACCGGCGACGGGAGCCGGACGCCGGCGACCCCTTCGGCCTCGCACTCAACGAGCTCCTCCGCCGCATCACCGAAGCCGCCACCCCCGCACAGGTGGACCGGTGGCGGATCACGGTGAAGGAGTACCTGTTCGCCCAGATCTGGGAGGCGGCAAACCGCGAGGTCGACCTCATCCCCACCCCCGAGGACTACGTCCTGATGCGCCGCATCACGGGGGCCACCTACACCTGCTTCGCGCTCATCGACGCCGGTGGCGGCTACCGGCTGGAAGCCGAGGAATGGCACCACCCCGACGTGCGCACGCTCTCCGACCTGGCGTGCGACCTCATCGGCTGGGACAACGACCTCCTGTCGTACGCCAAGGAGCGCGGCAACGACAAGGCCAGGCACAATCTCGTGACCGTGCTGGCCACGCACAGGTCCCTCACTCTGCAGGACGCGCTGCGCGAGGTCGCGCAGATGCACAACGACGCCATCGCGGCGTTCGTCCACCGGCGCACCGCACTGGAGCAGTGGGCTCCGCTGCCGGTGCGCAAGTACGTCCGCGGCCTCGAACACTGGGTACGGGGCCACATCGAGTTCTCGCTCGGCAGTGCGCGTTACGTGCACGCCTGGCCTGACGGCACCCGCTGGCCGCAGGCCGTCTAGGTCCCGTTTCAGCTCTCTTCGGGGGCGTCCGGATCCTCCAGCGCGAGCCCGGACGCCTCATCGAGATCGAGCCTGGCGCCCTCCTCGAACGCGTTCTTGTAGGCGAGCTCGCCCATGACCTGCTTGCACTCGCGTACGCACCGGTCGTGATCGTCGGTCATCCACGGCGCGCCCAGCTGCGGCAGACCGGCCGTGCGCCAGTTCTGCTGCAACGCGCCGAGCAGCCTGGCGGCCACCGGCGGCTGCGCGGCGGCGGCGAAGATGCGCGCCGCGGTCTCCAGCGCCATCAGGGTGCCGAGCGTGTCGTGGAAGTGGCGCTTGATCCGCAGCGCCTCCCTGACGTTCTGCAGCGCCTCACCGGTGCGGCCGGTGGCCAGCCTGGTGCTGGCCAGCGCCCACTGCGCGTGGGAGCTGACCCACAGCTCGCCGCGCTCCTTGCACACCTGCAGGCAGTCCTGCAGCAGCGACTCGGCCTCGTAGAGCTCGCCCTGCGTGGTCAGCACGATGGACAGCTCGACGATGGCGGGCAGCAGGCCCGGGTTGAGCTCCTTGTTGTCGGTGTTGAACTCGATCGCCACGCCCAGCAGCGCGCTGGCCTTCTGCAGGTCGCCCTGGAGCAGTGCCGCCGTGCCCTGCATCTTGGAGGCCAGGATCACCGCGCGGGAGTCGCCCACGCGCACCGCCTCGGTGCTGCACGTCTCGGCCGCCGTCAGCGCGCCCGCGCTGTCGCCCTGGGCGCTCTTGGTGTAGGAGAGCACCCAGAGGGCCTTGCACCGCTCCTTGCTCACGGTGGGGTTGGCCTCAAGGGCCCGCTCCAGGTAGAGGCGGCCCTCGCGGGCGAACCCGCAGCACACCCACATGAACCACAGCGACGACAGCAGGGTCAGCGCGAGCTGGGACCTGCCCGACGACCTGAGCGCGTGCTCCAGCGCGACGCGGACGTTGTCGTGCTCCTGGCGCATGCGGACGAACCAGTAGATCTGCCGCGGCCCCGACCAGGCGTCCTCGCTGCGCTGGGCCAGGCTCAGGTAGTACTCCAGGTGCCGCTGGCGCATCTGCTCCTTCTGGCCGAGCTTCTCCAGCCACTCCTCGCCGTATTCGGCCAGGGTGTCGATCAGTTTGTAGCGCACGCCGGCGTGGTTGCTCCTGATCAGCAGGATCGACTTCTCCACCAGCCCGGTCACCAGGTCGGTGATGTCCTCTGACGGCAGCCGCCCGTCGGAGCAGACGAACCGGGCCGCGTCGAGCTCGAAGTCGCCGGCGAACACCGACAACCGCGCCCACAGCAGCCGCTCGGCCGGCTCGCACAGCTCGTGGCTCCAGCCGATGGCCGCGCGCAGCGTCTGGTGCCGGGGCAGCGCCGTACGGCTGGCGCCGGCCAGCAGGCTGAACCGGTCGGCCAGCAGCCCGAGGATCTGCTCCACCGACAGCGCCCGCAGCCGCACCGCGGCCAGCTCGATGGCCAGCGGGATGCCGTCGAGACGGCGGCACAGCTCGGCCACCGGGGCGATGTTGTCCTCGTCGAGCACGAAGTCGGGCACGCTCGCCCCGGCCCTGGCCGCGAAGAGCTGCACGGACTCGTTGGTGAACAGGCTCTCGGCCGGATCGTCGCCGGGCACCTGCAGCGGCGGCACCGGCACGACGTGCTCGTAGGGCAGGTGCAGCGACTGGCGGCTGGTGGCCAGCACCTTCAGGTTGGGCGCGGCCTCGAGCAGCTCGTGGATCAGCTCGGCGCAGCCCTGCACCAGGTGCTCGCAGGTGTCGATGATGAGCAGCATGTCGCGCTCGCCCACCCACTCCGACAGCGACTCCGAGGCCTCCCGCGAGGACTGGTCGGCGATGCCGAGCGCGGAGGCGATGGTGTGCCTGACCATGCCCGCGTCCTGCAGCCGGGCGAGGTCGGCGAACCAGACGCCGTCGGGGTAGTGGGGACGCACCTGATGGGCCAGCCGCAGCACCGTGCGGGACTTGCCCACACCACCGATGCCGGTGACGGTCACCAGGCGGGATTCGCCGAGGTGCCGTTTGAGGTTGGCGAGGAGGCGGGTCCGGCCCACGAAGCTGGTCAGCTCCGCCGGCAGATTGCCTTCTCGCCGCCAGCCTGTCGGGGTGGCCATGCGCAGCCTCACGGGGGGATCGGCGACACCTGCACCGCCATCGTACCGCCGCGATCGCCGCATGTCCTTGGACCTGCGGACACGCTCGGTATGGGTTTGTACACCCGAGTAGTATGTTCGGCGTGGAAGATTTCCTACCTGAGCAGACGGCCGACGACACCGACCTCGCGTGGGGCGACTGGCGCGAGCGCGACACCGACGCCTTCTACCTGGAGAACCGGCCACCCCACTGGGGCTGACCCGGCATGACCCCGACCCTGCGCCCGACCCTGCGACAGGCCGCGCCCGGCGACTACGACGCCATCGCGGCCGTGGTCGACGGCTGGTGGGGCCGGCCGATCCTACCCGCCCTGCCCAGGGTGTTCCTCGACCACTTCCACCGCACGTCCCTGATCGCCGAGGACGCGGGCGCGCTGGCGGGCTTCCTCGTCGGCTTCCCGTCCCCGTCCCAGCCTGACGAGGCCTACATCCACTTCGTCGGCGTCGCGCCGGGCGCGCGGAAGAGCGGGCTGGCCCGCGTCCTGTACGAACGCTTCTTCGGCGTGGCCCGCGAGCACGGCCGCCACGTCGTCAGGGCGATCACCTCGCCGGTCAACACGGGCTCCGTCGCCTTCCACCGCCGGATGGGCTTCGACGTCACCGGTCCGGTGACCGGCTACAACGGGCCGGGCAAGGACGCGATCACCTTCTCCCGCACGATCTGAGGCGGCTCGCGGGGGCGCTTGGCCGTTACTTTCCGCAACGCGTCACGTACCTTCCGTATGCATCCGCTGAAATCGGGAATGGCACACAGCGGTGCGAGGGAGGTGACCGGTGGCCGGACGGCTCAACCGGATGGGGCACAGAGGCGAGCTCATCGCGGAGTTCGCTGGGACCGCGGTGCTCATCCTGTTCGGCGCAGGAGTGGTCGCGCAGGTGGTGGCGGGCGAGCTCGGCGACCACGACAGCATCGCGTGGGCGTGGGGCATCGGCGTGATGCTGGGCGTCTACGTAGCGGGACGCACGACGGGCGCGCACCTCAACCCCGCCGTGACGCTCGGGTTCGCGCTGTTCCGCGGCTTCCCGTGGCGCAAGGTGCTCCCGTACGTGGTCGCGCAGACGGCGGGGGCCTTCCTGGCCGCCCTCATCGTGCGCTGGAACTACACCGAGCTGCTGGCCATGGCCGACCCCGGGCACACGATCAAGACCCAGATCGTCTTCTCCACCCTGCCCGGCAACGGCACCCTGCCCGTGGGCCTGTGGGGCGGGCTGCGCGACCAGATCATCGGCACCGCGATCCTGCTCTTCGTCATCTTCGCCCTGTCCGACACGGCCAACATGGCGCCGAGCGCGAACATGGGGCCGTTCGTGATCGGGCTGCTCATCGTCGGGATCGGCATGTCCTTCGGCGCCGACGCCGGCTACGCCATCAACCCGGCCCGCGACTTCGGGCCGCGCCTGGCCAGCTTCCTCACCGGGTACGGCGGCGCGTGGCGCGACCAGTACGGCGACCTCTACTTCTGGGTCCCGATCGTCGGCCCGCTGATCGGCGGCGTCATCGGGGCCGGCCTGTATCAGGCGTGCATCGCCCGCTATCTCCCCCAGGGCGAGGACCGCGACACCGTGAAGCCGTCCGACTGAGACAGACCGGGGGAGAACCGCATGCCCGACTTCGTGGGCGCCGTCGACCAGGGCACCACCAGCACCCGCTTCATGATCTTCGATCACGACGGCGCCGAGGTGGCCAAGTACCAGCTCGAACACGAGCAGATCCTGCCCAGGTCAGGGTGGGTCGAGCACAACCCGATCGAGATCTGGACCAGGACCGCCGCCGTGATCCAGTCGACGATGCAGCGGGCCGGCCTGCACGACGGCGACCTCGTCACCATCGGGCTGACCAACCAGCGCGAGACCACGGTCGTGTGGAACGCCCGCACCGGGCGTCCCTACTACAACGCGATCGTCTGGCAGGACACCCGCACCGACCGGATCGCCGCCGAGCTCCAGCGCGACGGCCGCGGCCAGGTCATCCGCGACCGCACCGGGCTGCGGCCGGAGGCGTACTTCTCCGGCGGCAAGATCCAGTGGATCCTGGAGAACGTCGACGGCGTGCGCGCGGACGCCGAGCGCGGTGAGGCGATCTTCGGCACCACCGACACCTGGACGCTGTGGAACCTCACCGGGGGCGTCAACGGCGGCGTGCACATCACCGACGTGACCAACGCCAGCCGCACCATGCTGATGGACCTGACCACCCTCGACTGGGACGACGAGCTGCTGTCGTTCTTCGGCATCCCGCGCGCGATGCTGCCCGAGATCCGCCCGTCCGCCGACCCGACCGGTTACGGCGCCACGGTCAGGCAGGGGCCCATGGCCGGCGAAGTGCCGATCACCGCGATCCTGGGCGACCAGCAGGCCGCCACCGTCGGCCAGGTCTGCTTCGCGCCGGGCGAGGCCAAGAACACCTACGGCACCGGCAACTTCCTGCTGCTCAACACAGGGCCCGGCCCGGTGCGCTCCGAGAGCGGCCTGCTCACCACCCCGGCCTACAAGTTCGGTGAGGATCCCACGATCTTCGCGCTGGAGGGCTCGATCGCGGTGACGGGTTCGGCCGTGCAGTGGCTGCGCGACCAGCTGCACATCATCACCTCGGCGGCCCAGAGCGAGACGCTGGCGCGGCAGGTGGACGACAACGGCGGGATGTACTTCGTCCCGGCCTTCTCCGGCCTGTTCGCCCCCTACTGGCGCGCCGACGCCCGCGGCGCCATCGTCGGCCTGTCGCGCTTCCACACCGACGCCCACCTCGCCAGGGCCGCGCTGGAGGCCATCTGTTACCAGAGCCGCGACGTCGTCGAGGCGATGCAGCGCGACTCAGGGGTGGTGCTCGACGTGCTCAAGGTGGACGGCGGCGTGACGGCCAACGACCTGTGCATGCAGCTCCAGTCCGACATCCTGGGCGTGCCCGTCAGCCGGCCGACCGTGTCCGAGACCACCGCGCTCGGCGCCGCGTACGCCGCCGGCCTGGCCTTCGGCTACTGGGCCGACACCGCAGAGCTGCGCGCCCACTGGGCCGAGGACCGGCGCTGGGAGCCCCGGTGGAGCGAGGACCAGCGCGAGGAGGGCTACGCGGGCTGGAAGAAGGCGGTCACCCGGGCCCTCGACTGGGCCGGGTGACCTCCCATGGGCCCGGTCAGCTGACCACGTCCTTGCGGCGGAAGCGCCGGAACGCCACCGCGATCAGGATGGCCGCGTACGTGATCGAGATCGAGGCCCCCTTCGCCATGCCGCTCCAGTCCAGCTCGGGAGCCAGGGCGTCCAGCCAGGCGTTGTTCCAGAACGTGGGCAGGAACTCGCGCAGCACCCCCAGCGCCTCCACGGCCTGCAGGATGGTGCACACGATCCACAGGCCGACCGCCCCGCCCACGGCCCCCAGCGGGGAGTCGGTCATGGTCGAGACGAGGAAGGCCACGGCGGCCACCACGAGCTGGCTGACCAGCGCGTACGCGATCACGATGCCGAAGCGCGGCAGCACGTCGAACGCCGGGATCGTCTCACCCGTCCCGGGCACCTGGATGTCGTCCCAGCCGAACGCGAGCGTCCCCGCGAGCAGCGCCATCAGCGGCAGGCAGATCACCGCCGCCGCCGAGTAGCCGAGCGCCACGATCAGCTTCTGCCGCAGCAGCCGGTCGCGCGGGACCGGCGCCGCCAGCAGGTAGCGCAGCGACGACCAGTTGGCCTCGCTGGAGACCGTGTCGCCGCAGAACAGCGCGACCGCCACCACCAGCAGGAAGCTGGCCGACACCGACAGGGCGAAGGCGGCGAAGTTCAGGCCGCTCGCGGTGGCCAGGTCGGAGATGCGCAGCGCCGACTGGCCCTGCGCGTTCGACTGCGGCCCGAACTGGAACGCGATCACGAGGATCCACGGCAGCGCCAGCAGCAGCCCGAACGCGACGATCGTGCGCCTGCGCTTGAACTGCCTGACGATCTCCACCCGCAGCGGCAGCGTGCGGTTCGGCGCGTAGCCGGTCGCGGCGGTCATGCGTTGTCTCCGATGAGGTCGAGGAACACGTCTTCCAGGCGCGGCCCGTGCCCGTTGGACCGGGTGGCCGAGCCGAGCAGCTGCGACACCGGGCCGGTCGAGACCAGCCGTCCGCGCCGCATGACCACGACGTGGCTGCAGGTCTGCTCCACCTCGGCCAGCATGTGGCTGGAGACGATCACGGTACGGCCGTCGCGGGCGTAGCGCTTGAGCACCTCGCGCATCTCGCGGATCTGGGGCGGGTCGAGGCCGTTCGTGGGCTCGTCCAGCACGAGCAGGTCGGGCAGGCCGAGCATGGCCTGGGCGATGGCCAGCCGCTGGCGCATGCCCTGGGAGTAGGTGCGTACGGCCCGGTCGAGCGCCTTGCCCAGGCCCGCGATCTCCAGCGCCTCCTCGAAGTGCGCGTCGGCGGCGGGCCGGCCGGTGGCGGCCCAGTAGAGGGCGATGTTGTCGCGGCCGGACAGGTGCGGCAGGAACCCGGGGCCCTCCACGAACGATCCGAGCCGCGACAGCACGGGGGCGCCGGGGGCCACCGGCTCGCCGAAGATGCGGATCTCGCCGGCGTCCGGCTGGATCAGGCCCATCATCATCCGCATGGTCGTCGTCTTGCCCGCGCCGTTCGGGCCGAGCAGCCCGAGCACCTGGCCCCGTTCGACCCGGAACGACAGGCCGTCCACGGCCAGCTCACCGTTGCGGTACGCCTTCGTCAGCCCGCTGATCTCCAGCGGCACGTCCGCGTCGCCCTCCTGACCGCCCAGCGGCACGTCCGCGTCACCCTTCTGGCCGGCCGTCCGCCCGTTGGCGGCGGCGACGGCCTCGCGGCTCTCCGCGGCCGGCGCCCCGTCGCCGGGCCCGGCGTCCGGTGTCACGGCGGCGGCGGTACGGCGGCGGGAGCGGGACGGGGTGCGGCCGGTGGCGAGCAGGACGCCGGCGACCACCACGGCGGCCAGCGGCATCGCCCACACCCACCACGCGATCCCGGTCGGCGCGGCGGCCAGCGTGCCGACCGTCGGGACGGCGAGCGCGGGGGAGGCCAGCTCCACCTGGTACGCGGCCGGCTGGACGGGGGTCGCGAACCCCATGTCGGTCGTGGCCACGACCAGACGCAGCCGGTGACCAACCGCGAAGTTGTGGTCCACGGCGGGCAGGGCGACGGTGGCCTCCGCGCTGCCGGCGCCCTCGGGGATGCTCACCCGGACCGGCGCGACCAGGCCGGCCGGCAGGGCGGGTGGCTGGATGCTGTCCGCCACGTCGTACAGCTTCACGAACAGCGTGGCCTCGCCCTCGCCCGACACCCTGATCCTGACCGTAGGGCTGCCGGTGAGCTGGAGCGGGGCGGTGAGCGGCGCCGACTCGAACGCGGCCGACTGTCCCGGCATGTCGAGCGAGACGCCGCCGGTGTTCTGGCCGGCCAGCAGGCCGCCGATGCCCGGCACGGTGGAGATCGCCGCCGGGGCGCCGCCCGGCGGGTTGACGATGTTCTGCGCGGGGCCGCTCAGCCGGACGTCGGTGGTGCCGGTGCCCGCCAGGCCGGGATACGCGCCGGCCTCCGGGTGCAGCCTGATGCGCTGGCGGGTGCCGGGGTCGCGGCCGCCGTCACGCGTCACCGTGAACGCGCTCACCCGCGGCGCCGAGTCGTCGCCCTTCAGGTAGCGGGCGAACCAGGCCGCCGACTGGTCGAACAGCCAGTCGGCCTCGCCGTTGCCCCCGTCGTGCCCGCCGTCGAACCAGGCCAGGCTCACCGGGGTGCCCCCGGCGGCGATCGCCCTGGCGTTGGCGTCGGCGTGGCCGAGCGGGAACAGCGAGTCGCGCTGACCCTGGATGAGCAGCGTCGGGGCCTTGATCTGCCCGGCCACGGTGATCGGGCTGGACTTGCGCAGCAGCTCCACGGCCTCGGGGGTGGCCCGGCCGGTCTCGGCGACCTGCTGGTAGACCGCGCAGATCGCGGGCAGGAAGCGGCCGCACCGCGCCTGCTCGGGCGTCAGCGGCGGGGCGGCCTCGCGCCGGCCCAGCAGTGACGTGGGGTCCAGCGAGACACCCTGGCCGAAGAAGATGCCGGCCCACATGCGCTTGAAGACGCCGCCCACCGGGTCCGAAGGCTCGGCGGGGTCGGAGGTCCGGGCGGCGGTGGCCGGCGCGGCGGGCTGAGCGGCATTGGGGAAGAGCGCGTCGGCCAGGTCGGACCAGGTGATCTGGGGGACGATCGCGTCCACCCGCCGGTCGTAGGCGGCGGTCATCAGCGCGATGGCGCCGCCGTACGAGCCGCCCGCGATGCCGACGCGCGGGTCGCCCGAGGCGTCGAGCTGGACCTCAGGCCGCCGGGCCAGCCAGTCGATGAGCTGCTTGACGTCCTTGACCTCGTAGTCGGGCGAGTTGAGCGCGATCTGGCCGCCCGAGCGGCCGAATCCGCGCGCCGACCACGTCATGACGGCGTAGCCCTGCTGGGCGAGCCGTACCGCCTGGTCCCGCATGCTCCGCTTGCTGCCGCCGAACCCGTGCGCGAGCAGCACGGCCGGCGCCTTCCCGCCGCCGGGCGGCGCGAAATAGGTCGTGTCGAGCTCGACCTTCTCGTCGTCGGCCGGTCCGTCGACGACGGTTATTGTCTGATCCTGGCCCCGCACCTCGGGAGCCGACGGCCACACGAGCCACGTCGTCACCGCGATGAGGGCGAGCGCCGCTGTCCAAGCGGCCACACGCTTCATGCGGTGAGCCTACTTTCCGCACCTGAGAGATCCCTGAGACGACGATCATGAAGCGCGTCGGCGGGCGGAGTGCGCCGTGGCCACGGTCAGGCTGTCCTCGTAGATGTGGTAGCGGGTGATGCGCCCGTCCTCGACCGTGAGGTGCAGGGCGAACGGGGACGTGTACGCCTCGCCGGTGGCCTCGACCGTCTGGACCAAGTCGCCGAGCACGACGGCGTCGTCCCCGTCCACCAGGATGCGCGCCACCGAGGTGCTGTTCAGCTCGGGCACGTGGTAGGTGGCCAGCGCGCGGAACAGCTCGGCCGCGTCGTCGCGGCTCGACCGCGGCTTGATCCACGGCACCGCCGGGTGTCCTTCCTCCGGCCAGCTGTACTTCCAGTCGCAGCTCTCGGCGAACAGCCCGGCGGTGCGCTCGGCGTCTCCTTCGCCGATCCGGCGCAGCAGTTCCTGAACGGTGTCGCGAGTCGTCATGATCTGTCCTTCAAGTCCGGTTTCAGTGGTGCCGTCACACACTCTCCTCTCGTTCCCGCGGCACCGCGATTACCTCGGACGTAAGGGCGCCGCCTACCGCGCTCATCCCAGGAGGGCGTAGACCGTGCTCGCCCGCGCCACGACCTCGTCGCTCCCCTCGGCCGTCAGGGTGATCTCGGTGAAGGCCAGCGTCCGGCCCAGCTTCGTGATCCGCACGTCGAGCAGGACGTCCCTGCCCACCACCGGCCGCTGGAACGTCGTGGACTGCTGGACCGTGGTCATCGGCACGAACCCGCCCCGCGCCGAGGAGATGGCGACGACGGTCGCGGTGTCGGCCGCCGCCATCATCGCCTGCCCGCTCAGCCCGCCGCCCTCCCTGGCCAGGTCGTCGGACCACGGCAGCCGTACGACGGCGTGGCGCTCGCCCACCTCCTCCACGCGCAGTCCGAGCCGCTGGATCCAGGGGGCGAAGTACTGCCGCAGAATCGCCTCTGCGTTTTCCGGAGTCACGTGATCGTCATCCCCACCGGACGCGCGGACGTTACCGGCGGGGGCGGGCCAGTTGCCGGGGCGCCGGGCCGGAGCGCATCGTGGGGAGATGAGGTCAGCGGTCGAGGTGTTCCAGCCGTCCACGTACGAGACGGCCGTCCCGTACGACCTGTTCGCCACCCTCAGGGAGGAGTCTCCCGTCTGCTGGATCCCCGAGCCCGCCCTGGGCCCCTGGCGCGAGGGCCCCGGTTACTGGGCGGTGTTCCGGCACGCCGACGTCAAACACGTGCTGCGCGACGCGCAGGACTTCTCCTCCCACCTCGGCGCCACCCAGATCCGCGACCCCGACACCCCGGCCGACCTGCGCTTCGTCCAGTCGCAGATGCTGAACATGGACCCGCCGGACCACTCCAGGCTGCGCCGGATCGTGGCGGCGGCGTTCACCCCGAGGGCCGTGCGCGCCCTGGAGCGGGCGATCGCGGCCCGGGCGGCGGCGCTGTTCGAGGCGGGGGAGTGCGACTTCGTGGAGGTGGCCGCCGACCTGCCGGTGTGGACGCTGGCCCACGTCATGGGGGTTCCCGCGCAGGACAGGCGGCTGCTGTACGACTGGGCCTCGCGCGTGATCGGCTATCAGGACGACGACTACGCGGGCCTGTCCACGGCCGACGCGCGGGCGCTCACCCCGATCGGCCGGCTCGCCGTCGCGGCCAGGCCCGAGCCGCGTCCCGGGGTCAATCCGCGCTCCAGGGCGGCGCTCAGCGACATGTTCGCCTACGCGCACGCCCTGGCCGAGAGCCCCGTGGACGGCGAGTCGGTCATGTCGGCGATGCTGAAGGGCGGCCTGACCGAGGCCGAGTTCGAGAACATGTTCTTCCTCTTCGCCGTCGCCGGGAACGAGACCCTGCGCAACGGCATCCCCGGCGGCGTGCTCACGCTGCTCCAGCACCCCGCCGAGCTGGCCCGCCTGCGCGCCGACCCCTCCCTGCTCGGCCCGGCCGTGGAGGAGATGCTCCGGTTCTGGCCGCCGGTCATGCACTTCAGGCGGACCGCCACCCGCGACCTCACCCTCGCGGGACGGCCGATCCGGAAGGGCGACAAGGTGGTCGTCTACCACGCCTCCGCCAACCGCGACCCGTCCGTCTTCGCGGACCCGGACCGGTTCGACGTCGCCCGCACGCCGAACGACCACGTCAGCTTCGGCTTCGGCCCGCACTTCTGCCTCGGCGCCCACCTGGCCCGCGCCCAGTTCCGCTCGGTGCTGCGGGAACTGCTCGCCTGGGACGTCGAGCCGGCCGGCCCGCCCCGCCGGCTCACCTCGAACTTCCAGAACGGGCTCAAGCACCTCCCGGTACGCCTGCGCCGCCGCTAGCATCGTGATCATGGACGACTATCTGCAGGTCAACCGGGCCAACTGGAACGCGCGCGTCCCCGTTCACGTCGGCAGCGCCTTCTACGACGTCGAGGGCTTCAAGGCGGGCAGGAACGCGCTGCGGCCCTTCGAACTCGACGAGGTGGGCGAGGTCGCCGGCCGCAGCCTGGTCCACCTGCAGTGCCACTTCGGCCTCGACACCCTCTCCTGGGCCAGGGCGGGCGCCGAGGTGACCGGCCTCGACTTCTCCGAGGCCGCCATCGAGCAGGCCGGGCGGATCGCCGCGGAGTGCGGCCTGCCGGCCAGGTTCGTCACCGCCGACGTCTACGACGCGGCGCGGGCGCTGGGCGAGACGTACGACATCGTCTACACCGGCATCGGCGCCCTGGTCTGGCTGCCCGACCTCACCCGCTGGGCACGCACGGTCAGGGAACTGCTCAGGCCGGGCGGGTTCCTGTACGTGGCCGAGTTCCACCCCTTCGTGGACGTCCTCGACGACGAGAGCGGCACCAAGGTCACCGAGGACTACTTCGACCGCGGCCCCCACGTCTGGGAGTACCCCCACACCTACACCGGCCCCGAGATCCTGGAGCACCAGACCACCGTGCAGTTCCGGCACGGCCTCGGCGAGATCGTCAGCGCGGTCGCGGCGGCCGGGCTGCGGGTGGAGTTCCTGCACGAGCACGACCACACCCTGTTCCGCCGCTTCGGCACCCTGGTCGGGGACGGGGACGTCTACCGCCGCCCGGCGGGCGAGCCGAGGACGCCGCTCATGTTCTCCCTGCGGGCGTCGCTGCCCGCCGACGGCAGGTCGTAGCCCGCCGAACGAAGATCACGAAACAGGTCGAACGACTCATCGTGGGCCAGTGCGGCCGATGACCGTAAGATTCAGTCCCGTGAAGTCTCCAGCATCGTTCAAGAGGGCCGCCGAGTGGGCCCTGCCCTACTGGACTCGCGGCGAAGCGGGCCGCGAGACGCCCCAAGACCTGTTCAGGGTTCTCTACTACGGGTGGCTGGTGGCGTTCACGCTCAAGGTGCTCGGCTCGGCGTGGGACGTCTCGTGGCACTTCAGGTGGCTGCGTGACGACCTCGCCCCACCCCACCTGCTCAACTCCGCCGGCACGGCCCTGGTCGTCGCCCTCGTCATGATCCACGGCTACACCGGCTACGGCGTCGACAAGGCCGCGCTCAGGCTCATCCAGTGGGGCACCGGGATCTTCCTCGTCGCGGTGCCGCTCGACCTGATCAACCACCGCGTCAACGGGCTCGACATCACCTCGTGGAGCCCGTCCCACATCATGCTCTACGCCGGCACGTTCTTCATGATCGCCGGCGTGCTCCGGGGCTGGTTCATGGGCGCGCCCCCCGGGCGTGAGCGGACGGTCGTGCTCGGCGCGTTCTTCGCGTTCTTCCTGGAGAACGTGCACTTCCCCGAGCAGCACCAGGAGTACGGCATCCTGTCGCTCGGCGCCTGGGACAACGGGGTCGTCTACGCCGAGAAGATCCTGCTCCAGTTCGCCGCCGACCAGATGGGGCGGCCGGTGGACCGGACGATGGTCACCGGGTTCACGCTGCCCGTGCCCGACTACCTCTACCCGGTCTACGCCGTGGTCGCCGGGCTGTCGGTGCTGGTGGCGGCCAGGATGCTGATCGGCAGGTTCGGCGCCGCCACCCTCGTCGCGGCGAGCTACGTGGGGTTCAGGACGCTGATCTGGCCGATGCTCACCTACACCGGCTTCCCGCCGTCGGCGCTGCCGTTCTTCCTGGTCGTGGGCGCGCTGCTGGTGGACCTCGCGTTCCTGGTGCGGATCCCCGCCGTACGCGCGGTGCTCGGCACGGCCGTCGTCACGGTGGGTGCGTACGGGGCGCTGACGGCGCAGAACGCGGTCATGGGCCCGGTGTACGGCGCGCTCAAGGGCCAGCGGGAGCTGATGGGCTCGCCGCCGCTGGTCCTGGTGTCGGCCGGGTGGGCCGGGCTCGGGCTGCTGGTCGCCTGGGCGGCCATCGAGTGGTTCGCCCGGGGGCGCAGGCCCCGGGAGGTGCCCGCGCCGCCGCCGGCGACGACGCCCACGGTCACCGCGCCCGCGACCCCCTGAACGGCCGCCCCTGCCGCGGTCGGCGGATGCGGCCCGAGGCCGGTTCCGCCGGCCGCCCTGGTTCGAGGCGATCGAGTCTCTAGGCGATCGAGGCTCGGGTGATCGCCACCGCCACCCCGTACGCCAGCCCCATGATTCCCACCTCGGCCGCCGCCCACCCGACCAGGGCGGTGGCCCGGCCCTGGCGTACGGCGGGCATCAGCCGGAAGCGGATGTTGGCGGCCAGCGGCACCAGCAGCGCCACGAGCGCCGTCTTGGTCACGACCAGCAGCCCGTAGTGGCTGGTCACGATGGCCTCGGGCAGGACCACGCCGGGGGTGAGCGCCATCGTGCCCAGCCCCGTGACCAGCCCGGACAGCGCCACCAGCAGCAGGCAGACGGTCGCCATCCGGGAGAACTTCGGCAGCACGGCGGCCAGCAGGTCGCGGTGCGGGGCCAGGAAGACGACCGTGGCCGCCAGCCCGCCGGTCCACGCCGCCGCCCCCATGACGTGGATCTCCATCGAGATCATGATGGGGTCGTGCCAGACCGAGTTCACCGCGTGCCCGGTGACCGGGATCGGCAGCAGCCCGAACAGCGCCACGATCACCCGCAGCTCGGCCGGCACCTTCTCGCCGAACCGCACCGCCATCAGCCCGATGCCGGCCGCCGCCAGCGCGCACGCCGCGCTGAACAGCAGCCCCTGGCCGGTGCCGACGCTCTGCACGTAGTCGGCGATCATCCCGAACGTGGGCACGGCACCGGGGTTGAGCTCGGCGGTCTGGAAGACGATCGTGACCAGCGCGCAGATCGCCCACGCCCACGCGGCCATCACGGCCAGCGGGCGCACCTTGAGCAGGACCGGCTCCGAGCGCTCCGGGTTCCTGAAGCCGAGCAGCTTGGGCAGCAGGCTGAGCCCGACCAGCGCCACGGCGGCCACGTCGAGCAGCGCGCGGACGATCGGCAGGCCGACCGAGACGACGGGTCCCGGCATGGGAATGCCGGGGACGGCCTGCTGAGCGGTGAGCGAGCTGGCCGCCACGGCCGCGACGACCGCGCACACGCCGAACGCGCCCGCCACCAGCCGCCCGCCGACCCGCTGCTCGGCCACGGGGGGAGCGGCGACGGTGGTCACGAGCGCGTCTCTTCAACGCGCGGGGGGCCCGAGCGGCGCAGGGCGACGGCGGTGCCCGCGGCGAGCACCAGCAGGGCCCCCACGATCCACACCACGGCCATCCCCGCCCCGCCGTTGGCCGCCGCCTCGGCGGCCGCGGCGCTGTCGGCCGGCGCGGTCTGGCCGGCGGGGGCGGTCTGGCCGGCGGGGGCGCCCGAGGCGCCGGCGGCCAGGGTGAAGCTGATCTTCCCGGTGACGGGGTGCCCGTCGGCCGACAGGATCCGGTAGCCCACCGTGTACGACCCTCCGGCCGGCAGCGGCCGCACCTTCACCGAGACCCGCTCGGCCGCGACCTCGGCGCTCCCGTCGGCCCACGAGGACCCGTCGGCCCCGGTCACGCCCACCTGCGCGTATCCCTGCCGTACCGCCTGGTCGAACACCAGGGTGACCCGCTCGGGCGAGGCCGCCAGCGTGGACCCGTCGCGCGGGTCGCTGGAGATGAGCACGTTGTGCGCCTGGGCCGGAGCGCCGGCCACGCCCACGGCGGCGAAGGCGAGCAGCAGGACCGTGAGTAGCCGCCTCACAGATCAGAACCTTCCATCGGACAATTCGCGAACCCGTATATGGTCCCATCCATGGAGGACCTGTTCGGCGGCGCGGCTCCCTACTACGCGAAATACCGCTCCGGGCACGGCGACCCGGCCATCGAGCACCTGGCCATGACGTTCGGCGCCGGGGCGACGGCGCTGGACCTGGGCTGCGGGCCCGGCACGGTGGCCATCCCCCTGGCCAGGCGGGTACGCGAGGTGCTGGCCGTCGACCCGGACGCCGAGATGCTCGCCGAGGGCCGGCGCCTGGCCGCGCGGGCGGAGAACATCCGCTGGCTGCGGGGCGACTCGACCACGCTCGACCGGCTGCCCCCGTTCGACCACGTGGTCATGGGACGGTCGTTCCACTGGATGGACCGGCGCGCGGTGCTGGCGGAGCTGGACCGGCTGCTGCCCCCTGGCGGCGTGGTGGCGCTGGTCGGCCCCACCCGCGCGGGCGAGGAGCAGCCGTGGGAGCCGGCCATGCGGCGGGTGCGCGACGCGTTCGGCGTCAACACCTTCACCGCGAGCAACTCCTACCAGGCCACCGGCGAGCACCATGACGACGTGCTGGCCCGCTCGCCGTTCAGCGACCTCGACCGGGCCTGCTACGAGGTGCGGATCGGCTACGACCTGGAGGCGGTGATCGGCCTGCAGCTGTCCTACTCCTACACCGCCCCGGCCCGCCTCGGCGACCGGCTGGACGCCTTCAGGGAGGCGGCCAGGCAGGCGCTGCTCGCGTCGTGCCCGGCGGGCAGGTGGGAGCTGGTGACGGTCACCGAGGTGCTGCTCGCCCGCCGCCCTTCGGGGCCTCCCAGATCCCCATGACCCGCCAGACGCGCCGGGTCACCGCGTTGATCAGCCCGATCTCGGCGCACAGCTCGCGCGTCTTGCCGATCGAGTCGCGGATGTCCTGCCGGGCGCCGGGATCGCGGAGATAGACCTCGGCCACGACGCTCGCCGGGATCCTGAAGCGCCGGATCATCGCCCCCGGCGGGGCCAGCATGATGCGGGCCATGACGCCGAGGATGACCGGTGAGACGAGGCCGAGCAGGAGCCGCCGGTGCGCGGGCATCCTGGGGACGCGGTTGCGCAGGTAGTGCCGGGCGAAGGAGATGTGCCTGGCCTCCTCCGCGATGTGGATGCGCATGATCGTCTCTTCCAGCGGGTGGTGCGCCCGGCCGTCCTTGAGCACTTTGCGCTGGACGTGGTCGATCGGGTCCTCGCCGCCCAGCACGAAGACGAAGAACAGCTCGGTCGAGATCAGCGGGATCCAGGGCGCGACCTGGGCGATCACCGACAGCGGTCGCGGCATGCCGCGGATCGGCATCCCGGTACGGTTCACGAACTCCTGGAACATCATCCCGTGATGTCCCTCTTCAATGGTCTCGTGGTAGACGTACCGGAACTCGGGGGATCCGTTCGGTAAGCGGTAGGCGTAGTTGAGCAGCCCGCGCTTGAGCAGGTTCTCGAACTGCAGCCCGATCTTCATCGCCGTGGCCACCCGCCACAGCCCGATCCGCGCGCGCTCCTCGGGGGAGCGGCCCCGGTACCACGGATGGCCGCCCAGCCGGTCGACCTCGGGCAGCTCCCAGCGCGGATCCTCCGGATCCACCAGGAACTCCGGATCGTCCCAGGGGATGTCCCGGTACGGCTCCCAGTGCTTGTCGACCGACGCCTTCGAGAGGCGTTCGATGACCGCTCGGTAGGCGCTTCCGCTCGCGACCTGCTCGTCGCGTTCCCTGGCGGTGGTAGAGCTCGGTGCTTTCGTCATCGCGTGCACTCCTCTCCTCGCCCGCTAATTGTACGGAGAATCCAATAAGGCGGGAAAGGGGAGGATCACAGCTTTCCGGGTCAGAGTTTCTCTTGGGGGACCCCCAGTTCGATCGCCGCCGCCGTACGGATCAGCACGTTGACCCGGCGTCGTGACAACACCTTGGGATGGGTGTGCGTCTGGACCGCCAGCCCGTCGATCAGCGCGAAGAGCCGCCACGTCGTCCCGTCGGGGTCCGGGCAGGCGAACTCGCCGCCCGCCACGCCGGCCTCGATGATCGAGCGCATGAGCGTGCGCCCTCTGGCGTCGATGCGCCGCGAGGTCTCTTCGAGCTCCGTGCTGCGCATGGCCTCGGACCAGGCGTCGATCCACAACCGCCAGCCCTCGGTGGGGATCGCGGGCGAGCAGAGCCGCAGCAGCGAGCGCAGGCGGTCGAGGGGCGTGCCCGTCGAACGCTCCACGTCGGCCAGGGCGTCGAGATGCAGGCGGGCCGCGTACGCGAAGGCCTGGGCGAGCAACCGTTCCTTGGTCTCGAAGTGGTAGAAGAGCAGCGCCTGGCTGACGCCGGCCGCCCTGGCGATGTCCAGGGTCCTGGCGTGCCCGAATCCCCGCTCCGCGATCACCTCGCAGGCCGTCTTCAGTAGATCCTCGCGCCGTAATCGGCTGAAACCTGTTGTCACAGCGAGTAACTCTAACTTCTGATCACTAGTATTTATAGGACAAACCGGGCGTCAGTGTCTCTGACCTGAGATATCCCGGTACGGTACGGCGGCCTCATTCACCGACAGTCATGTTGATCATGGTAACCGGTAAGGACCGAACGTCCTTCGGCGGGGGGTCATAAAAGCGGCTCAGTCGCCTATTTCGCCACGCATGTGATGAAACGGGCGGCCCTTCAAGGGTGTGGCCGGGCGAGCCGCGCGGGAAAGACCTCCAGAGCAATGCTCTATGCGGGCCAGGGCGACCTGACTAGAGTAAGTGGGCACTGATGCCGAGGAGTCGATGTGAACCTTGCTGATTATCGGCGTGCGGCCGGAGCCTGGCTGCGGGACAACGCTCCATCCGACGACCATCCGGAGGCCGACGGGATCGCCCGCGCCAAGGACTTCATGGCCAAGCTCTACGACGCCGGCTACTCCGGCATCACCTGGCCGGAGCGGTGGGGCGGCCAGGGGCTGACCCAGGCCGAGGAACGCGCCTTCGCCGAGGCGGCCCGCGACTACACCCTGCCCACCTACGTCTTCATGATCGGCCTGGGCATGACCGGGCCCACGCTCGTCGACCGGGGCACCGACGCCCAGCGCGAGCGGTTCGTCCGGCCGCTGCTGCGCGGCGAGGAGATCTGGTGCCAGCTCTTCTCCGAGCCGGGCGCCGGCAGCGACGTGGCCAGCCTGCAGACCAGGGCCGAGCGCGACGGCGACCACTGGATCGTCAACGGCCAGAAGGTGTGGACCTCCGTCGCCCACCACGCCGACTGGGGGCTGCTGCTCGCCCGCACCGACGTGGACGTGCCCAAGCACAAGGGCCTGACCATGTTCGTGGTGGACATGCACCACCCCGGCGTGACGGTCAGGCCGCTGAAGGACATGTCCGGCAGGGCCAACTTCAACGAGATCTTCTTCGACAACGTCCCCGTTCCCGACGAGCACCGCGTCGGCGAGGTCAACGACGGCTGGAGCGTGGCCGTCACGACCCTCCTGCACGAGCGGCTGTCGATCTCGGCGGGCGTCGGCATGGGCGGGCAGAAGGACAACCCCGCCTCCGTCGAGGCGCTGCGCCGGGTCGTCGACACCGACGACCCGCTGGTCCGCGACGAACTCGTCGAGCTGCACATCCGCACCCGCGCGCTGGCGCTGTTCAACCAGCGGCTGGCCCAGGAGACCAGGGCCGGGATCTTCCCCGGCGCCCGGGGCAGCGCCGCCAAGCTGCTGCTGGCCGAGCTGACCCAGTTCGAGGCCGACGTCGCCACCCGGCTCGTCGGGCCCGAGGCGATGCTGGCCGGCCATCCCCTCGCCCGCGCGATCTCGACGGCCCCCGGCATGGCGCTGGGCGGCGGCACCAACGAGATCATGCGCAACATCGTCGGCGACCGCGTGCTCGGCCTGCCGCCCGAACCCCGGGTGGACAAGACCGTGCCGTTCAAGGACCTGAAGGTGGGGACGCAGACGTGAAGCTCGTACTCAGCGAGGAACAGCGCGAACTGCGCGAGGCCGTACGCGGCTTCCTGCGTACCGCCTCCCCCCTGCCCAAGGTCCGCGACGGCTACGACCCGCAGGTGTACGCGCGCCTCAACGGCGAGCTCGGCCTGTCCGGCCTGATCGTCCCCGAGGAGTACGGCGGCGCCGGAGCCGGCCTGTCCGAGCTGGCCGTCGTGCTGGAGGAGACCGGCGCGGCCCTGCTGCCCGGCCCGTTCCTGGCCACCGCGTTCACCGCACTCGCGCTGACCGGGACCCCCGACAAGGAGCTGCTGACCGGCATCGCCGAGGGCCGCGTCGCCGCCACGCTCGACCAGGGCGAGCTCTCCTTCGACGGCTCGGCCGCGAGCGGCACCCTGCCGCGCGTGCTCACCGGCATGGAGGCCGACGTGCTCGTGGCGCCCGCCCCCAGCGGCGACGGTGGCGACGGGGGCGGGAAGGTCCTGCTGGCCGTCGAGCTGGCCGGGCCCGGCGTGCGCAGGACCGCGCTGGAGCCGCTCGACCTCACCCGCGGCCTGGCCGAGGTGGTGCTGGAGGGCGCGCCCGCGCGTGTGCTGGGGCCGGCCCCGAAGACCGGCGTCGGCGACCGGCTGTGCGTGGCGCTGGCCGCCGAGCAGCTCGGCGTGATGCGGGCGGCGCTGGAGTCGATCGTGGCCTACGCCAAGGTCCGCGTGGCCTTCGGCCGCTACATCGGCTCCTATCAAGGGGTCAAGCACAAGCTCGCCGACATGCACGGCAAGCTCGAACAGGCCGAGTCCATCGTCCGCTACGCCGCCTGGGCCGCCGACGAGTCGCCCGGCGAGCTGCCCGAGGCCGCCGCGCTCGCGCAGGCGTACGTCGGCCGCGCCTGCTTCGAGGTGGCCCGCGACCACCTGCTGCTGCACGGCGGCATCGGCTATACCTGGGAACACGACGCGCACCTGTTCTACAAACGGGCCAAGGCGGACGAGGTGCTGCTGGGCCCCCCGAGGATCCACCGTGCCAGACTCGCGCACCTGCTGGAGCTGTAAATGGACGTCAGCGACCTCCCCGGCTTCTACGCCATCGCCGCCGCCGATCCCGGCCGCCGCGCCGTGATCGACACCGACGGCTCGGAGACCTCCTACGGCGACCTGCTCGCCCGGGTCAACCAGGTGTCGCACGGCCTGCGGGCGCGCGGGCTCGGCACCGGTGACGTCGTCGCGGGCGTGCTGCCCAACGGGGTCGACGCCCTCGTCCTCGTCATGGCCACCGGGCAGATCGGGCTCTACTACGTGCCGATCAACTGGCACCTGACCGCCGCCGAGGTGGCGTACATCCTGGGCGACTGCGACGCCAAGGTGGTCGTCACCAGCGCCGGGCACGCCGTGCCGGGCGGTGAGATCGGGACGGACGGCCTGGCCGCGGGGCAGCCGGCGAGCGCGCCCGCCGACCGCACCGCCGGAGCCGTCATGTGGTACACCTCCGGCACCACCGGCTTCCCCAAGGGTGTGCAGCGCCCGCTGGCCGGCGCCGAGCCGGAGCAGCTCGTGCCGCTCTACACGTGGTTCTTCGGGCAGGTCGTGGACCTCAGGGCGGGCGACGAGGTGCACCTGGTCACCTCGCCGATGTACCACTCCGCGCCGTGCGCGCACGCCCAGTTCGCGCTGCACCTCGGCCACACCGTGGTGATCACGCCCAGGTTCGACCCGGTGAACATCCTGGAGCTGGTCGAACGGTACCGGGTGTCCAACGCGATGATGGTGCCGACCATGTTCCACCGGATGCTGCAGCTACCCGAGGACGTCAGGGGCAAGTTCGACGTGTCGAGCCTGCGTCAGGTCATCCACACCGCCGCCGCCTGCCCGGTCGCGGTCAAGCAGCAGATCATGGACTGGTGGGGGCCGGTGCTGTACGAGTACTACGGCTCCACCGAGTCCACCATCGCCTTCGCCGTCAAGCCGGACGAATGGCTGGCCAGGCCCGGCACCGTGGGCCGGCCCGCGCCCACGTTCGAGGCCAGGATCCTGGACGAGGCCGGCCAGGAGCTGCCGCCCGGCGAGCCCGGCCTGATCTACGTCAAGTCCAGCATGGGCACGTTCGAGTACCGCAAGGACCCCGGCAAGACCGCCGCCAGCATGCGTGGCGAGTGGTACGCGCCCGGCGACATCGGCTACCTCGACGCCGACGGATACCTGTTCCTGTGCGACCGGCGCACCGACCTCATCGTCTCCGGCGGGGTGAACATCTACCCCGCCGAGATCGAGGCCGCCCTGCTCGAACATCCCGCCGTCGCCGACGTGGCCGTCATCGGGGTGCCCGACGAGGAGTGGGGCCACAACGTGGTCGCGCTCGTGCAGCCCGCCCCCGGCCACCCGCCGGGCCCCGAGCTGACCGCCGAGCTGCTGGAGCACTGCGGGCCGCGCATCGCCAGGTTCAAGCAGCCGAAGCTGATCGCCTACCGCGAGAGGCTGCCGCGCACGCCGACCGGCAAGCTGTCGCGCTCGAAGGTCCGCGCCGACTACCTGGCGGACCCGTCGGCCGAGAACACCAGCTCCTCGCTGTAACGGCCGCCGTCGCCCAGGTAGAAGCGGGCCGACAGGGTACGGGCGGCGGTGTCGAAGACCGTCGTCCACAACGTGCGGAACGGCAGGTCGCCGGTCTCCGGCTGGCGGACCGCGTCCATGCCGTCCCGCACGTCCTCGGCCGTCATCACGCTGCTGGCGCGGTCGTACAGGGTGCGCAGGCGTCCGAACGTGCCGAAGCTGTGCGGGCCGTCCGCGGGCAGCCTGGCCGGGTCCGGATGGCGGTGCAGCAGGTGGTTGGTGACGCAGAGCGGGGCGTCGCCGAGGTCGATGACGTGCTCACTGCCGTCCGTGCCCCGCTCCCACACGAACGCCTGCCCGTACGCGTCGGCCACCAGGTAGTGCAGCGCCACGCCGAAGTCGTAGTGCTTGGCGCCCAGCAGCGCCTGCTTGGCCTGGTCGGCGTTCGCGCAGGTGTCGACGAGGAACCTGGGCAGCTGCACACTCGCCAGGCCCACCTGCGGCGTGGCCGGGCCCTTCGGCGGTTCCGCGTGCTCGAAGTCGGCGACCAGCAGCATGACCGCCAGGCCCGCCGCGTTGATGCCGTCCATGCAGCCGTCGAGCTCGTTCATGGTGAGCACGACCGAGGCGAGCCCCTCGTCGGGCAGCGTCGTGATCACGTACGGGCGCGACGCCATGGGCAGCTCGCCCGGGCCCGGGGTGCCGCCCATGATCTCGCTGGTCGTCGTCGGGAAGAAGTCGTAATTGCGGCCTGCCCTGCCGTGCCCGTCGGCGGCGGCCGACGGCGGGATCCACATCGCTGAGCAGCCGGAGCCCTCGGGGACGAAGGCGAGCGCGTCCAGGGCCAGCTCGTCCTGGTCGGGATCGAGGCCGAGCGCCGCCGCCGCGCCGTCCATGCGCGCGTGGTGCTGCGGCCAGTGCCGCTCGAACCAGGTCCTGCGCGCCCGGCCCACGACCGGGTCGATCGGCGTGGGCGCCCAGCCGAGCCGCCTGGCCTCCTCGGCCAGTGCCCGGCCGATCTCGACCTGGCCGCCGGCCAGCGTCAGGTGGCGGACCAGCTGGAAGTCGTTCTTGCCGCCCGCGACATGTGTCAGGTTCTTCATGCCGCCGACCCTGCCGGACCCCGCTGACCGCCCCCTTACCGGCCGCTGACCGCCCGCCGGTAGCGTTCGGAGAGGCGCAGGACGTGCTCGGCCAGCTCCGGCGGGTCGAGCACCTCGAAGTCGACGCCGAGGAAGCCGATCCACACCGCCATCCCGTTCACGTCGTCGCCGCCCAGCCGGAGCAGGCAGGTCGACTCGTCCACCGGCTCGACGTCCTGGTTCGGCGACACCGCCCGGATCCGCTCCTCCGGCGCGTGCAGCAGCACCGTGGCGTGATGACGCCACATCGCCGTGCTGACGCCCTTCTCCACGTACGCGGCGACGTCGCCGCCCTGCGGCAGCTCGCGCGGCGTGAAGCGGGGGCCGGGCGGCGTGCGCGGGCTCAGCCTGTCCACCCGGAACGTGCGCCAGTCCCGACGGTCGAGGTCGTAGCCCACCAGGTACCAGCGCCCGCGCCGGTGCGCCAGCCGGTACGGCTCCGCGGTCCGCGGGGCGGCCGCGCCGTCGTGGCCCGTGTAGTCGAAACGCAGCACCTCGTGGTCGCGGGCCGCGTTCGCGATCGTGGTCAGCACGTCCGGCGCGACGGAAGGGGCGGTGCCCGGGATCTGCACGGTGTAGGCGTTCAGCGCGCCGACCCGCCGCCGCAGCCGGGAGGGCAGCACCTGCTCCAGCTTGGCCAGCGCCCGTACGGAGGACTCCTCGATCCCTTCGACACCGCCCCCGGCGGCGCGGCCGAGGCCGACCGCGACCGCGACGGCCTCCTCGTCGTCGAGCAGCAGCGGAGGCAGCGCCGCCCCCGCGCCCAGCCGGTAGCCGCCCGCCACGCCGGGGGTGGCGTGCACCGGATAGCCGAGCGCGCGCAGGCGCTCGACGTCGTTGCGGATCGTCCTGGTCGAGACGCCGAGCCGGGCGGACAGCTCGGGGCCCGGCCAGTCGCGCCGCGTCTGGAACAGGGACAGCAGCTTGAGCAGGCGGGCCGAGGTGTCGAGCATGCGCACCAGTGTGCCCGCTAACGCGGAAAGGCGTCTTCCGCGTTGATGATCAGCTTGCCCAGGAAGTGGCCGTCCTCGCTGCGACGATGGGCCTCAGCGGCCCGCTCCAGCGGGAACACCTCGGTGACCGGCACCCGGATCCCTCCCACGGCCGCTCCCGGATCCTCCGCGCTGTCTCGATCACCTCGCGCCGCCCTCAGCGGATCCGCCGTCCCTCGCGCCGCCGTCTGCCGGTCTCCCGCGCTGTCTCCGTTGCCGCGGGCCGCCGTGAGCGGGTCGCGCAGGGCCCGTACGTCGTCCTCGGCGCTCGCGCCCCGGCCCGAGGAGAAGCGCACGCCGAACTCGCCCGCGCCGGCCATGTCCGCGATCGTGATCACCTTGGCGGGATCGCCGGTCAGCTCGACCGACAGCTTCAGCACGCTCCTGCCCGAGGCGTCCAGCACCCGGTCCACGCGGCCGGGCAGGCGCTCCTCCAGGCCGTCCCCGTACTGACGGGATGGACGCCGAGGCCGCGCAGGACCTCGTGGTGGCGCTCACTGGCGGTGCCGATCACGCGGGCGCCGAGCGCGCGGGCCAGTTGCGCGGCGGCCAGGCCGACGCCGCCCGCCACCGCGTGGATCAGCAGCGTCAGCCCCGGGCCGACGCCCAGCTCGCGCAGGGTTCTGACGGCCGTCCCGACGGCGACGGGCAGCGCCGCCGCCTCCGCGTACGAAAGCTCCGCCGGCTTGCCCACCAGCCGGTCCGCCTCGGCGATCGCGTGCGTGGCCAGCGCCCCCGAGGCCACCTGGCCGAACACCGCGTCGCCCAGCCGCCATCCGGTCACCCCGGGGCCGAGCGCGTCGACCGTGCCCGCCAGCTCGATCCCCGTCCCCTGGGGGCCGTCGATCGTGGCGCCGGGGAAACCGGCGCGGATCTTCCTGTCGATGGGGTTCACGCCCGCGGCCCTGACCGCCACCCGCACCTGGCCCGGCCCCGGCCGGGGCATCGGGACCTCCTCCAGTTCCAGCACCTCGGGCCCGCCGAGCTCGCGGTAGCGGACGGCCTGGGCGGTGACGAGCAGGACGGCCTTGCCGACCAGCTCGCGGGCCTCCAGCGCCGCGTGCGCCTCTCGCGCCCGTTCCAGGGGTACGGCCAGGCCCACGACGGTCGCCAGCCGGCCCGCCGCGATCTCCCGCATGGTCTCCTCCGCGAGCCTGCTGAACTCGGCGGGTGCGAACTGGACCTGCTCCATGCCGGTCACCCGCACCCCGCGCCGGTCCGCCTCCGCCGGATCGATCGCGGCGGTGGCCCCGCTCGGCACCCCGTACGCGAAGAATCTTCCACCCGGCCCCAGCAGCCGGAACGCGCACCCGCCGACCTCACCGCCGACCCCGTCGAACACGACCTCGAACCGCCCGCCACCGTCCGGCGCAGCCGGGCCGCCCGCGTCGGTGCGGTCGTCCGGCCGGGACAGGCCGGTCGAGTCGCCCGGGTCGTGCGGCCGGGACAGGCCGGTCGAGTCGCCCGGGTCGGTCAGGGCGTCCGGGTCTTCGAGCCGCGGATAGTCGACGACCGTCGCCGCGCCCGCCTCCAGGGCCGCCCGCTGTTTGGCCGGGCCGTGCGCCGCCGCCGTGACCCGGGCCCCTGCCGCGGTCGCCAGCCCGACGAGCGCCAGCCCCAGCGCCCCGCCGGCTCCGGTGACCAGCACCCGCGTCCCCGGCTCCAGCCCGGCCGCCCGTATCAGACTCAACGCCGCGGGACCCACCTGGACCAGCGCCGCCGCCCGCCAGAGGGGCACCTCGTCCGGCACCGTCACGACCGTCTCCGCGTCCGCCGCGACCCGCTCGGCGTACCCGCCGCCGGGAACCAGCGCGGCGACCCGCCGCCCGATCCAGCCGGCGTCCACCCCGTCGCCCACCGACAGGACCCGCCCGGCCACTCCTGTGCCCGGCACGTACGGCGGCTCGCCCGGGAACCACTCGCGCCCCCACCCGGAACGCAACTGCGCGTCGATGGACATGACGTCCGCCACCGACACGCCGATCACCAGCTGTCCCGCCCCGGCTACGGGATCCGGTGCCCGCCCCGCCACGAGCACCTCGGGGCCACCGTACTTCGTCACCTCGACCACGTTCATGCGGCCGAGTCTGCAACCTCAGGTGCGCTTGAGGTCAACCGGCGGGGGAGCGGGCGGCCCGTACCGGCCGCCCGCTCCCCACCGTGCGCTCAGGCGATCAGCCGAACAACCGCTGCGCCTGCTGGAACACCACGATCACGGTCAGCGTGCCGAAGAACGCCACCGACCAGACCAGCGCCCCCAGCCGGTACGACCGCACCTTGATGGCCTCGGGCAGCGCCCGCCGGTTGAGGATGATCAGCAGGATGGAGTAGACGAACATCATCACGGCCGCGAAGCACGCCGAGAACACCAGCAGGATCAGCGGCTGGTCCAGGCCCGCCAGCAGGATCCCGGTGCCGATCACCGCCATCGCCCAGACCACGATGAAGTAGACCCGGTTCACCGAGACGGCCTTGTCGCGCAGGTAGACCGTCTTGATCGTGTCGGAGGCCAGCCGCGAGGTGTAGTCGACGATGCCCATCGCCGAGGCGAACAGGGCCAGCGCCCCGATCACCCAGAACAGCACCCCGAACCAGGGCCCGACGACGTCCTGCAGCACCTGGCCCTCGACCTCGAGGAAGGCGATGCTGTTCTCCAGCCCCTCACGGCCGAAGACCGTGGAGTAGGCCAGCATCGACATGAGCGCGATGGTCACGAACGACACCATGGCGAACGTCCACGCCTGCTCCACGTTCGCGAAGCGCCACCACTGCTTCCAGCGTTCCAGGTTCTCCTTCGTCGGGGCGAACTGGAAGCCGGTCGAGGCGGCCGCCTCCTCGTGGCCGGTGACCGGGCTGACCAGGCGTGGCACGTACTGGCCCATGCCGAAGCCCTTGTCGCGGATCCAGTTGCTCTGGCACAGGTTCTGGCCGCCGCCCGCTCCGGCGTACGCGATGGCGCCCATGAGCACCGCGAAGTCCAGCGGCGGCACGGGGAACTGGGCGCCGACGGACAGGCCCTTGCCCAGCTCCACCCAGCTCTCGGCGTTGATCGCGAAGACGACCGCGACCACGGCGAGGATGGCCACCAGGGCGATCTTCACGAAGATCACCTTTTCCAGCGCGGTGTAGATCACCGGCGCCAGTGTCAGGCCGAGCGCGATCACGATCAGCATGCCGATCGCGATCCACCGCACCGAGCCCTCGCCCGACCCGGTCAGGTACGTCACCATGGTCGCCGACGTGGTCACCCACCCCGGCCAGAGATTCGAGGCCAGGGCCATCAGGACGAAGACCAGACCCCAGTGTTTCCACATCCGGCTGAAACCGGTCAGCGCGGTTTCGCCGGTGGCCAGGGTGTAACGCTCGATCTCCATGTTGAGAAACCACTGGGTGATGATGCCGATCGCGGCTCCCCAGATGAAGACCAGGCCGACTTGTGAGGCGATGTACGGCCAGAGGATGAATTCTCCCGAGGCCAGGCCCACACCGGCGCCGACCAGGCCGGGGCCGATGATGCGCCAGGTTGATCGGGGTGGTTCGGGAAGGTCGCGGACGGCGACGGCGGGCAGGACTCGCGCAGGAACGGTGGGGGTGAACTCCGCCATGCGGATCTCCTTGTTCGGGCTTACCTGGACGTCACATTACAGAGACCCAAATGGTGAGTGGAATAGCCAGTTAATCATCGCCGCACATTCCCCCTGATCCGTGAAACCCACGCCGTGGCCGCCCGCTTCCCTGGCTCCGCCCGGCGTCCGGCTCATGGGCCCGGGCTCGCCTGGCACCACCGGCGGGCCTGCCTATGACCAGCGAAGACACCATTCTGTGTCCGATCGAACACGATCAGATGCCCTTGTGATCGCTGGTGGCGCTGCGATTACGCACGGTAGTCATGACGGGTGCGCCGTCCCGCTCCGGGACGACGCTGACCAGGGAGGTTCTCATGACGCTCGTGCTGACCGCGGCCCGCAGGCTGGCCGCGCTCGGACTCTGCGTGGCCGCCACGTTCGCCGTGCCGTTCGCGGCGCTTCCCGCCCAGGCCGCCGCGGGAGCCGAGCTCTTCATCACGGTCACCCCGCGCGCGGGCGGCGCCTACGCCACCCGCCTGACGTGCGACCCGGACGGCGGGGTCCACTCACATCCGCGGGCCGCCTGCGACGCATTGCACGGGGTGGACGGGCACGTCCACGATCTGAACGTCGACCCTGGGCCCTGCCCGTTGATCTTCGACCCGGTGGAGGTCGAGGTGAAGGGCCACTGGTACGGCCGGCCGACGTCGTTCCACGAGACGTTCAGCAACCGCTGCGACATGGACCGCAGGCTCGGCCCGCTCGTCTGACCGAGGCGTCAGGGGGCGGGCTCGGCCGGCCCCCTGACACCGGAGGGCCGAGCGGATCAGCTAGCGGACGGCCTCGATCAGCGCCCGCAGCAGCGCGGTGCGGCCGGGCATCTCGGCCACGATGACGTGCTCGTGGTCGGCGTGCGCCCCGCCGCCCACCCCGCCCAGCCCGTCGAGCGTCGGGCAGCCGACGCCGGCGGTGAAGTTGCCGTCGGAGGCGCCGCCCACCGAGGCCGAGGTCAGCGGCTCCAGCCCCAGCCCGGCCGCCAGCTCCCGCGCCTTCGCGAAGAGGCCGGCCGACATCGAGGTCTCCAGCGGCGGCCGGTTGGGGCCGCCGAGGATCTCCAGCCGGGTGCCCGGCAGCACCGGCCGCAGGGCGTGCATCGCCGCGTCCACCCTGGTCTGCTCGGCCACCTCCGCCGCCCGCACGTCCACGCCCACCGTGGCCGCCGCGGGAACCGTGTTGAGCGTGGTGCCGCCCGACAGGGCCGTCGGGGTGACGGTGGTCGCGCCCGCCCCCAGGGCCGCGATCGCCAGGATCTGGTGGGCCAGCTCGATCCCGGCGTTCGCCCCCTTCTCCGGTTCGAGGCCGGAGTGGGCCGCCTTGCCGTGCACGTTGACGTGGTAGAGCGAGGTGCCCTTGCGGGCCGTCTTCAGCGCGCCGCCGTCGGCGCTGGCCTCCATCACGAAGGCGGCGGCCAGCCCGCGCGCGGTCTCCTGGATCAGCGGGGCCGAGCTGATCGAGCCGACTTCCTCGTCGCCGGTGACCAGCAGCGTGACGCCGTCGAGCGAGTCGAGCCCGGCCAGGGCGTGGAAGGTCTGCACCAGCCCCGCCTTCATGTCGAACACCCCCGGCCCCCTGGCCACGCCGTCCACCACGGACCAGGGGTGGGTGGCGAGGCTGCCGATCGGCCAGACGGTGTCGTGGTGGCCGAGCAGCAGGACCCTGGGCGTGCCGAACGACCAGCGCAGATGCGTGACGCCGTCGATCATCAGCACTTCCGGGGCCGTGCCCAGGTAGCGGGTCCCCATCGCGGCGACGACCTTCGCGCTGCGGGCCACGGCCTCGAGGTCGCTGGAGAACGATTCGCAGCGGACCAGCTCTTCGAGGTCCTCGATCATGCTCGCGGTGTCGTTCACGCCAGCCGCTCCCCGAGGAAGCGGTGCACGTTGCCGCCGATGATCGCCATCACGTCCTTCTCAGGCAGGCCGCGCGCCAGCAGCCCCTCGGTCACCATGGGCAGCCCGGCCGGGCCCTCCAGCCCTGGCACGGCCCGCTTCGGGTCCACGCCTCTGGCGTAGACGTCCTCGCAGCACGGCGGCGTCAGGTCGTCCATCACCTCGCGGATGAAGTCGGGGCCGAGCCCCACGTGCTCGACGCCCGCGACGGACACGATGTGCTCGATGTGGTCGAGCAGGCGGTCGAGCGTCATGTCGCGCGGGTCCTCCGCCAGGAAGGGGGCGAAGAAGTTGACGCAGATCACGCCCCCGGTGGCGGCGACGGCGCGGAGCTGGTCGTCGGTGAGGTTGCGGTGGTGGTCGCGCAGGGCGCGGGCGGAGGAGTGGGTGGCCATGACCGGCTTGGTGGCCAGCTCCAGCACGTGCTCGACGCCGGAGGCGCCCAGGTGGGAGACGTCGAAGACGATGCCGAGCCGTTCCATCTCGGCCAGCGCGGCGACGCCGTCCGTGGTCAGGCCGCTGCCGGTCGCGTCCTCGCCGCTGCCGTCGGCCAGCGGCGTGCGGCCGAAGTGGGCGATCGAGGCCACCCGTACGCCCAGCCGGTGCACGGTCGAGATCAGCTCGACGCTCGCGTCGAGGCCCGGCATGCTCTCCATGGCCAGCACCAGGGCGATCCTGCCGTCGGCGAGCGCCCCGTCGATGTCGGCGGCGTCGAGGCAGAGCCGTACGTGCTCGGCGTTCCCCTCGGCCAGCACGTGAGCACACTCGATCATGCGCAACGTCTGCCGCAGCGCGCCCTCAGGCCGGTACTGGTCGTCGATGAAGACGGGCAGCACCTGGAGGTTGACGCCGCCGTCACGCAACTGGGGCAGCCATCTCTCACGGAAGAACGAGGCCCACTGACGTGGCGGCCTGGCCGAGACGGCCATGAGGAGATCGTTGTGGGTGTCGGCCACGATCGCGCGCTCGTGCAGGGAGTTCGTCATGGGACGGACGGTATCGCGGGCCTCGTTCCAGCTCCACAAAGCACTCCGGTTTTTCACCCCAGGCGTGTACATCTGCCACCAGGGAGAATCGCTGGACCTGGCGAGGGCGGGCC
Source organism: Nonomuraea fuscirosea (assembly GCF_003001935.1). Classification (GTDB taxonomy): domain Bacteria; phylum Actinomycetota; class Actinomycetes; order Streptosporangiales; family Streptosporangiaceae; genus Nonomuraea; species Nonomuraea fuscirosea. Next base: position 146,974 of record NZ_PVNG01000001.1, read on the forward strand.
TCCTCAGGTGGCGCCGTCAGGTGGCCCCCTCAGGTGGCCCCTTCAGGTTGCGCCTGCGCTGCGGTACGCCGGTCGTGGCGGCCGGGCCGTGAGCCGGCGGTAGAGCGTCGTCGGCCCCGGCCAGTTGTTCGTGACGCGCCCGTCGGCCGTCTTGTACCAGCTCCGACAGCCCTCACCCCACACCATCCGCGCCATGGCCGCGTCGAGCTGGCGCCGCCAGGCCGCCATCGCCTCGGGCCGCACCTCGATGGGCCCGTGCCCGGCCAGGTACGGCAGGCACGCCATGACGTGGTTCACCTGGCATTCGATCATGAAGATGATGGAGTTGTGCCCGAGGTTGGTGTTGGGCCCGTACAACATGAACAGGTTGGGGAAGGCCGGCAGCGAGATGCCCAGGTAGGCCTCGGCGCCGTCCTTCCACCGCTGCTCCAGGGAGAGCCCGTCGCGGCCGATCACCTCCATCGGCGCGAGGAACTCGGTGCTCCGGAAGCCGGTGCCGTAGACGATGGTGTCGACCTCGTACGAGCCTTCGGTGGTCTCGACGCCTTTGGGGGTGATCCGGACGATCTTGTCGGTGACCAGTGACACATCGGGTCTGGTGAGGGCCGGGTAGAAGGAGCTGTCGATGACGACTCTCTTGCAGCCGGGCGGATAGCCGGGCGTGAGCCTGGCCCGCAGCTCGGGGTCGGGCACCTGGTCGCGCAGGTGGCGCAGCGCCCGCTGCTTGAGCATCCCCTCGCTCCAGCCCTGGGCGAGCGCGGGGTAGAGGGTGCCCTCCGCGTAGCGGTAGATCCATTCGCGGTAGGCGCGCTGCAGCCCAGGCACGTAGTGGAAGGCGAGCCTGACGAGTGGCCCGAACGTGGCGTCCGGCTTGGGGATGACCCAGTTGGGCGTGCGCTGGAAGACGCTGAGGTGCCCCGCCCGTTCGGCGACGCGCGGGATGAACTGGGCCGCCGACGATCCGTTCCCGATCACCGCGACGCGCCTGCCGGTGAGGTCGTGCTCGTGGTTCCAGCGGGAGGAGTGGAACGAGACGCCCTCGAAATCCGACATGCCAGGAATGTCAGGCATCCGAGGCCGATTGAGCTGCCCCACCCCCATGACCACCACGTCGAACCGCTCCGTACGCTCCGCGCCGTCCTCTGCGGCCGTGGTGACCCGCCAGGCCGAGCCGTCGAACGCCGCCCGCCTGACCTCCGTACGGAACCGGATTTTTCCCCTGACGTGGTACTTGTCCGCACAGTGGTCGAGATAGCCGAGGATCTCGGGCTGCTCGGGGTAACGCCGCGACCAGCTTGAGTACTTCTCGAATGAGTACGAGTACAGATGCGAGGGAATGTCGCACCCGGCTCCCGGATAGCTGTTGTCCCGCCAGGTGCCGCCGAGATCACCGGCCTTCTCGAAGACCGTGTACGACCGGATGCCGGCGCGTTCGAGCCGGATCGCCATGCACAGCCCACCGAACCCCGCACCGACGATCGCCACGCTTGGTGCCATGCCGTCCTCCCGCCTCGAAGTCAGGATCCACTTACGTTACGCCGAACCCCGTTCCGAAGACACCCCGCGAACCCGGCGGACCGGTAGTCTGCGCAGGTGGCTGCTGTGACGTTGACGAACGTGATCGAGGTGCTGGAGGCGGCCTACCCGCCCGCCAGGGCGGAGTCGTGGGACGCGGTGGGGCTGGTCAGCGGAGATCCGGCCCAGGAGGTGCGCCGGGTGCTGCTCGCGGTCGACCCCGTCGCCGCCGTGGCCGAGGAGGCGCTCGACTGGGGGGCCGACCTGATCGTCACCCATCACCCGCTCTACCTGCGCGGCACCACGACCGTCGCGGCCACCACGCCGAAGGGCCGGCTGATCCGCACCCTGATCAAGAACGACATAGCCCTCTACACCGCCCACACCAACGCCGACGTCGCCAATCCGGGGGTCTCCGACGCCCTGGCCAGGGCCGTCGGGCTGGTGGGCGACTTGGTGCCGCTCAAGCCGTTCGCGGACGATCCGTGGCGCGGGCTGGGCCGCATCGGGGAGGTGGCGGCGGGCATGACGCTGGAGGAGTTCGCCGAGCAGGCGGCCAAGGGCCTGCCGCGGACCTCCGCGGGCATCCGCGTGGCGGGCGATCCGTCCCGCCCGGTCGCGCGGGTGGCGGTCAGCGGCGGAGCGGGCGACTCGCTGCTCGCCACGGCCGCCGCCGCGGGCGTCGACGTCTTCCTGACCGCCGATCTGCGGCACCATCCGGCCAGCGAGTTCGTGGAGTCCGGCGGCCCCGCGCTGATCGACGCCGCCCACTGGGCGACCGAGTGGCCGTGGCTCGACAGCGCGGCGTCCATCCTGCACGCCAGTGGCGTTACCGTTGAGACGCGTGTCTCCGCCACGGTCACCGATGCTTGGACAAGAGGATATTGATCATGAAAGCAGCCCCCGAGGCCCAGAAGCGACTGCTCGACCTGGCAGAGCTCGACTCCGTGATTGACCGGCTGGCCCACCGCCGCCGCACCCTTCCCGAGCTGGCCGTGATCGACGAGCGGTCCAAGCTGCACGCCAGGCTCGCTACCCAGGTGATCGAGGCCGAGACCGAGTCGGGCGACCTGGCGCGTGAGCAGAGCAAGGCCGAAAGTGACGTCGAAGCCGTGCGCACCAGGGCCGACCGTGACCAGAAGCGCCTCGACTCCGGCGCCGTGACCTCGCCCCGCGACCTGGCGAGCCTCCAGTCCGAGATCGTCTCGCTGCACAAGCGCCAGGGCGATCTGGAAGAGGTCGTGCTGGAGATCATGGAGCGCCGGGAGGCCGCCGACACCAAGGTGACCGACCTGGTGACCAAGCGCGACGAGGTCCGCGCCGAGCTCTCGGCGGCCGAGGACCGCCGCGACGCCGCGTTCGGTGAGATCGAGAAGGAGTCGGCCGAGGTCCAGGGCCGCCGCACGGGCGTCGCCGGTGAGATCCCCGCCGACCTGCTCAAGCTCTACGAGAAGCTCAGGGAGCAGTACGGCGTAGGCGCCGCCATGCTGCACGGCGGCCGGTGCCAGGGCTGCAAGGTGGCCCTGTCCATCGCCGAGATGAACCGCATCAAGGCCGCTCCCCACGACGAGGTGCTCCGGTGTGAGGAGTGCCGCCGCATCCTCGTCCGTACGGCAGAGTCAGGGCTGTGACCTCCTACGTCATCGAGGCCGACGGCGGCTCGCGGGGCAACCCGGGGCCGGCCGGCTACGGCGCGGTCGTCAAGGACGCCGCCGACGGCCAGGTGCTGGCGGAGGCGGCCGAGGCGATCGGCGTCACCACCAACAACGTCGCCGAATACCGCGGCCTGATCGCGGGCCTGCAGGCGGTGCTCGACCTGGGCGGCGACGGCTCGGCCGTGGCCGTGCGGATGGACTCGAAGCTGGTCGTCGAGCAGATGGCCGGCCGCTGGAAGATCAAGAACGAGGGCCTGCGCCCGCTGGCGGCGCAGGCCGGCTCGCTGGTCAGGCGGCTGCGCGTGACCGAGTGGACGTGGATTCCGCGCGAACGCAACAAGCACGCCGACCGCCTGGCCAACGAGGCCATGGACGCCGCCGCCAAGGGCCTCACCTGGACGGCGGGCGGCACGTTGGGGGACGACGGCGCCGCCAAGACCGACAGAAGCGATGGCACCGCCAAAAAGGCGACCCAGGCCGACAGAGGCCCTCAAACCCCTGTGAAGGGATCGAGGAAACCGGCGCCCACGGGCCAGACCGACCTCCTCGACGCGGGCGACATCTCCGAACTGTCCGGCCCCACCGCCTCCCTCGCCACCGCCCAGCAGACAGCCAGACCCGCGGGCACGGCCACCGGCACCGGCTGGGCCCCGCCCACCCGCGTCGCCACCTCCCTGCTCCTCCTCCGCCACGGCGAGACCGAACTGTCGGTCGAACGCCGGTTCTCGGGCCGGGGCGACGCCGAGCTCACGCCCGCCGGCCTGGCCCAGGCGTCGGCGGCGGCGGAGCGGCTGTCGCGGGAGCCGTACCGGCTCGACGTGATCGTCACCTCCCCGCTCACCCGCGCCCGCCAGACCGCGCAGGCGGTCGCCGCCCGCACCGGCCTCGACGTGGAGGTGTGCGAAGACCTCAGAGAGGCCGATTTCGGCGCCTGGGAGGGCCACACGTTCACGGAGGTGCAGCGCCGCTGGCCCGCCGAGCTCGCGGCCTGGCTCGCCGACCCCGAGGTCGCCCCACCGGGCGGCGAGAGCTTCGCCACCACCGCCCGCCGCGTCGAGGCGGCCAGGGAACGGCTGGCGGAACGGCACGAGGGCAAGACGGTGCTGGCGGTCTCGCACGTGACGCCCATCAAGCTGCTCCTCAGGCAGGCCCTGATGGCGCCGCTGGAGTCGCTCTACCGCATGCACCTCGACCTGGCCTGCCTGTCGCTGATCGAGTACTACGCGGACGGCCCGTCCGTGGTGAAGTCGTTCAACGACACCTCCCACCTGCGCTGACGGGGGCCGTGCCGGGACTGTGTCACCCGGCACGGCCGCCGACGTCGCCACCACCCCCCTCAGGCGATGACCACCCCATCCCAGCCGCTCGATCTTGCGCTTGAGTGGGAAACCACTTGAAGTTTGATAGCCTTCCGCAGACGAGTCGGCCGGGCGACCGCGTCGGGCCTCATCAGGCCCGCCGAGGAAGGTCCGGGCTCCACAGGGCAGGGTGGTCGGTAACGCCGACCCGGGGTGACCCGCGGGAAAGTGCCACAGAAAGCAGACCGCCTTCCGGCCTGGCCGGGAGGTGAGGGTGAAAGGGTGGTGTAAGAGACCACCAGCGCCCACGGCGACGTGGGCGGCTAGGTAAACCCCACCCGGAGCAAGGTCAAGAAGGGACGCTCTCCGGAGCGTTCCGCGCGCGACGTTCGAGGGCTGCCCGCCCGAGCCGCGCGGGTAGACCGCTTGAGACCGCTGGCAACGGCGGCCCTAGATGGATGGTCGCCCCTTCGTCAGAAGGACAGAACCCGGCCTACAGGCCGACTCGTCACCCCATCACTTTCCTTAGTTCGCCCGCAACGGGCATCCGGTGCCGACGCGGGCGGTGAGTTCGGCTCGCAGGGCGCCGAGTTCGGCCATGCGCTCATCGATGACCTGGATCTTCTCTTCGAACAGCGTGGACAGGGCTTGCGCGCTGTCCGGTGCGTCGCGCAGGTCCTCGCCGTGCCGGGCGATCTCCGCCAGCGAGAAACCGAGTTTCTGCGCCGTGCGTACGTAGTGCAGCCAGACCACGGTCTCGGGCGGGAAATCGCGGTAGCCGTTGGCCAGCCGATGACCTGCGACGAGCCCGACCTTCTCGTAGAACCGAATGGTGTCCTTGGTCATGCCCGCCTGGGCGGCCAGTTCTCCGATGCGCATGATCCTCCGTCGGCTCCTGACTTGACCTTGGAGCCTACTCCACCCTTTAGCGTGGCACTCCCGCTGAGCAACCGCAGGAGGTCCATCGTGATTCATCGTCTCACCCCTTCCCGCCCTGCCTATCTGCACGTCGTACGTGCCAGCGCCTGGTACGACCTCGTCGTCACGGCCGGATTCGTGACACCGTGGACCTACGCCCTCGTCCACGGCGCCCTCTCCTCCTTGGGCGCCACCCTCGGACTGGGCGTCCTGCCGTCCCTCGACCCCCTGCAGATCCTGTACGCGAATCTGATGGGTTCGGTGGTCGTCGTCTGGGCCGTTCTGCGCATCGTCAGACCGCTGCCGGTGCACGGACTGTTCGACGGCGTCGCACGCACGCTATTCGCGATCTGGCAGGCCTATGCGTTGAGCCAGGGCGTCACACGGGTGTTGTGGCTGTTCCTCGTGGTCGAGGCGACGTTCGGGGTGCTTCAGCTCGCACCTTGGCGGCCGAGCCGTGCGGCGAAGTCTGTAGCCGCATGACCTTTCGTCGAAGCGTCTGCTTCTTGACGCCCTGGAGACATGTACCGGCAGGCCGCGCTCTGACATATTGAGCCCATGAGCCCGGCGGACCGCAGGCCCTGGTGGGACGGCCTCCCCGTCACACAGAAAATCATCGCGTTCACCGCTCCGCCGATCATCGCGATTTTCGGCCTGACCAGGCTGGTCTTCGTCCGTCCTTCCGGCTTCGAATTCGCGACACTTCTGGCCCTCGTACTCTTGGGCGTCGTACTTTGCGTCACCACGATGCGCGATCTCTTACGCACGAGGACCCGGCAGACCCACGGGAATCCGCGCTTCGAGATCACGATGCGCGGTTACCGCCGGCACGACGTGGACAGCTACATCGCGTCGCTGGAACGGCCGCATGAGAACGCTTCTCCCACAAGCGGGACACCTCATTTCGTGACAGTGTGGCGCGGCTACAACCCGCGCCAGGTGAACGAATACCTTGCTGAAACAAGAGACGACCGCCGGATCGGTGAAGGCGGAGACACGATCTCCTGAGCTCCGATATTTGGTCAGTGGCCGCGCGATTGCGAGGGTTATGCATGCCGGACGTGACGAAATCCATCGCCCAGCGTAATGCCGAAGTCGTCCGCCGCTACTTGCGGATCTTCGAGGACCGTCGAACAACTGACCTAGAGGGCCTAATGGCCGAGGATGTGCTCATCCATGGCGCGGGCCAGCACGTGCGAGGGCGGCACCATGTCGAAGCGTCGATCTTGACGCCCGGATTGTCGAACTGCCGCGTGCGCATCGACGACATCTTCGCGGCTGGGACCGGGTCACTGCGGCCTTCACGCTGACCTATGCGCACGACCGCACGGGCAGAGATCTGACCATGACAGGGATCAAGTCGTACCGACTGCATGATGGCAAGATCGTCGAGTTCTGGGGCGAGACCGACGTGTACGGGTTGCTCCGTCAGGCGGGGCTCGTCCCCGAATCGATCCCAGCCTTCTAGACAGCAGTCGACGCCGCAAGCCGTGGCACCGGTTCGTGCCCCGAATGCCGTCCCCCGGGGACTCCGAGCACGCGCGATCTCCGCCGACGCCCGCGGGCGGCGGGCTGAGACCGGGGAGGAAGGAGGTCAGCCGGCGTTTCGGAGGAGCGACGTCGGTCAGCGCCCATTTCGGCGGCTTTTGTTCGCGTCGGCTGTCACACAGCGGCGGCGGGCGGTTGCCCGCCGTTACCTGAACCGCCGCCGCCTGAACCATGGAAGGGATAACCTGCGAGCCGCTGGTCACCTCAGCGCGGCCCGCAGCGTTTCTGATGTCGGCTCACCCTCGGCGCCAGAACAGATCCGCCTCAAGAAAGTCGATCATCATGACGGCTGAACCAGCATTCGCCACTCCGGCTTCCGGGCCCCGACCCGCCCTCACCTCGGTGTGGTTCCTGGAGTTGGAGCTCACCCAGCGGTGCCAGTTGCGGTGCCCGAGCCTCTGCTACGCCGACGCCGGCCCTACCAAGGGTCGTGGGCAGATGACCTGCGCCGACTGGGAACGGCTCCTCGACACCGCTCCCGCCGCCGGCATCACAACGGTCCAGCTCATCGGTGGCGAGCCGACCGTTCACCCGGACTTCTCGCGCCTGGCCGAGCAGCTCTCGGGGTGGGGCTGCGCGTCCAGGTGTATTCCAACCTGTACCGCGTCACCGCCCCGTTGTGGGAGCTGTACTCCCACCCGGACGTGACGCTGGCGACGTCCTATTACAGCGACGTCGCCGCCGAGCATGACAGGATCACCGACCGCCGAGGCAGCCATGCCAGGACCCGTGCCAACATCCTGCGGGCGATCGAACGCGGCATCGCGCTCAAAGTCGGCATCGTTGACCTCGGTGGGTCTGGTCAGCGTGCTGACGAAGCTCGTGAGGAGATGATCAGCATGGGCGCTGCTCATGTCGGGGCTCCCGACCGGATACGTGCGGTCGGCCGCGCCGCCCGCACCATGGGTGTGCAGTCGAACGTGAACGAGTTGTGTGGCCAGTGCGGTGACGGTCGTGCTGCCGTCTCCTGGAACGGCGACGTCCGGACGTGTGTCCTGTCCCGATTCCTGCCTTCAGCCGGCAACGTCCGCACCACTCGGCTGGCCGACATCTTCGGCAGTGCCGCCTGGTACGAGCTGCTCGCGCAGGTGCCTCGCCGGCCTCAGCCGCGAGACGGCGACTGCAAGCCGAACACCCCCTGCAAGCCGAACCAGGACGGCGGTGACTGTAAACCGGCCGAGACCATCTGCGAGGGCGACGCACTGGTTCTGCCACGGATTTCCGCACGCGAGATTCGACCGGAGACAGGAGGCGGTCGGTGACCGGCGTCGGTGAGTGCTCTGCGATGGAGTGGAGGAAGCACGCGCGGGCCCTGGCCGCGGTCGCCACCCCGCCCGGCTCCAGGTGGCGCGGCGCCGTCGAGTCCGTACCGCGGCACGCGTTCGTTCCTCGGTGGTGGGAGTACGCCTCCAGCGGCTGGGAGCTTCGCGACGGTACGTCCGATCACCGCATGTGGTTGGAGGCGGCGTACAGCGACCAGACGCTTGTGACCCGGGTCGGCGCCCTGCACGCGGATCACGCCGGGCCGGGTGCGGTTCCGGCCGGTCTGCCCACCTCGTCGTCCACCCTGCCGGGGCTGGTGGTGCAGATGTACCGGCACGCCTCGATCGGCGACCGATGCACCGTGCTGGACGTCGGGACCGGCAGCGGGTACGGCACCGCCGTACTCTGCGCCCGGCTCGGGGCGGCTCGCGTCAGCGCCGTCGACGTGGACCCGTACCTCAACAGCGCGGGGCGAGACCGGCTGGACGAGCTCGGTCACCAGCCGGAGCTCATCACCACCGACGCCCAGGGCCCGCTGCCCGGGCGGTGGGACCGCGTCGTCGCCATGGTGTCGGTGCGGACCGTCCCGCCCTCATGGCTGGAGGCGCTGCACGTCGGCGGCCGGTTGGTCACCACGCTCGCCGACATGGGGCTCGTTCTCACCGCCGAGAAACGGGAGGACGGCACCGCGGCCGGCAGGATCGAGCGTGACCAGGCCATGTTCATGCACGCCAGGACCGGCGACGACTACCCACCGTATGATCCGGCGCTGAGCGAGCTAGCCGAAACGGCGGCGGGCGAGTACGTCACGCGCGGCCGTTATCCGGTGCTGGACGTGGTCGAGGCGTGGGACGTCCGCACCATGCTGGAGATACTCGCGCCCGGCATCGAGCACCACTACCTGGAGAAAGGCGACCTCCGCGTCGCGGTCATGACGCACGAGGACGGCTCGTGGGCCCGCGCCGAGGAGCGCGAGGGTGACGTCACCGTGCATCAGGGCGGGCCGCGCCGCCTGTGGGACCACCTCGACGTCGTGCGCGACCATTGGATCCGCCATGGCGAGCTGCCGTTTCGTGGCGCCCGGGCGACGATCGGCCACGACGGGGTGATCACGCTTCGGCGCGGCCGTTGGAAGGCCATCATCGGCCGGTAGGAGGCGGGGCACCCTCAGGGTTTCGTGGTGCGGGCGTGGCCCAGGATGTGGGCGGTGCGGGGGACGAAGGGCTGGGGGGAGAAGGTGAACCGGTCGGATTCGGTCGCCTCGAAGCCCGCTCGTTCGATCGCCCGCAGGGTGTCCCGGTTCGGGTGGCAGCCGCCCGCCGCTCGGCGCCAGACCGGGGTGATGGCGTCCTCCAGCAGGGCGAACAGCGGGTTCGCCGAGCGTACGTGCTCGTAGAAGCACAGCCGCCCGCCCGGGACGAGCACGCGCGCGATCTCCGCCAGCGCCCGCTGCTGCGACGGCACCGAGCACAGCACCAGCGACACCACCGCCGTGTCGAAGTCGCTCTCCGGGCCGGGCAGGGCCTCGGCGTGGCCGGCCATCACGGAGACGGGCACCGGGGCCGACCTGGCCGCGGCGGTGGCCAGGCCGCGCAGCGTGTCGTCCGGCTCCACGGCCACGACCTCCGTCACAGCCTTCGGGTAGTGCGGGAAGTTGAGGCCGTTGCCGGCGCCGATCTCGATCACCCGGCCCTCGGCGCCGGCCAGCAGCCGCCGCCGGTGCTCGTACGCGCCGCGCTGGTCGGTGAGCACGCTCATCCGTGCGTACGCCTGCGCGAAGCGCGGGTTCTGGAAGTCTGATGTCATGGCGTCCCCCGGGTTCTGTTTCTACCAGAATGCCCGGCTCAACGCGTTCCGGCCGGTGAGGGGCGGAGGTGGGTCGCGCTCCGTCCGGCTACCATCGGCGGCCCCGAGAGGGGGCATAGCTCGAACGGCGGGCGCCTCCGCCCCTCCGGCCCCTGGGAGTGAGGACCGGCGTCGCGAGGGGCGCCGTGGGCAACGGGAGCACCTCGCTGGCACCGCGACCCTAACCCGCCTTCCCCGGGCCGTTCTGCGGAGGATTACGCAGAACGGCCCGGGCTCTACTCCTCGCCCGCGGCCACCGGATGGTCGAACGTCCTGGGCGCGTTCGACGGGCGCAGTGGCGGCACCATGTGCACCCGCGCCGAGCCGATGTCGAAGAACAGCCCCACCAGCTCCAGCTTGCCCGCCCTGACCTGCTCGTCGACCTTGCGGTAGGTGCGCAGGTTCTCCAGCTGCTGCTGCACGTTCACCCGGCACAGCACGTCCAGCGCCCCGCTGTGCAGCCGGTCGCCCTCGGTGTCGATGAACGTGGCCAGGCTGTGGTCACCGTGCCGCAGCCACCGGCGCAGCCCGGGCAGGCTGCCCGCCTGCACCCCGCCGCTCAGCACCCCGGCCATCGCGCCGCAGCCCGAGTGGCCGCACACCGTGATGGTGTGCACGCCCAGCACCTGCGTGGCGTACTCGATGGCCGCCACCATCGAGTCGTCGTGCGGCTCGGAGCCCCTGCGCGGCACCAGGTTGCCGATGTTGCGCACGGTGAACAGGTCGCCGGGACCGCTGGCGGTGATCAGGCTGGGCATGATCCGGGAGTCGGCGCAGGTGATGAACAGGTGGGTCGGCTGCTGCTTGCGGGCCAGCTCGGTGAAGATCGGGCGGACGAGCGGCGCCGTACTGCGGTGGTACTCGCGTGCCCCGGCCGTGAGCAGGCACTCCTGCGCGCCCGCGACGGCGCCGTCCAGCGGGACCGGCTCGGGACGCCGCCGCCGCTGCGCCCACGGCAGCCACCAGCGGTCCGGCGCCTTCGGCGGTGACTTCACCGGCAGCATGTGGGCGCCGCTGGCCGCCAGCGCGTACCACTCGTCGTGCAGCTCGTCGATGTCGACCGTGCCGCCCATGCGCTCGTGGTCGAGCCGCCAGGAGTGGATGGCCTCGAAGGCGCCGTTGTCCATGAAGTCGATGTTCAGGTCGAGGTCGACGGGCGTGCCCGCGGGGATCGTGCGCAGCTCGCGCGTCAGCCGCGGCACCCCGAGGAACGTCAGCGACCCCGAGATCGTCACGTGCAGCCGCCCGTCGCCCTCCGCCCGCTTGAGCACGGTCACCCAGGTCAGGCGGCGCAGTGCGAGCAGCGCGGCCAGGGCCAGACCCGCCAGCACACCCTCGGCGAGGCCGAGCAGGATCACGGTGACGAGCGTGACGACGTACACCGGCACCTCGCCGTGCCCGTGCACCTTCCTGATGTGGCCCAGGTTCACCATCTGCATGCCGATGAACACCAGCAGCGCCGCCAGCGCCTCCAGCGGGATCAGTGTGATCGACCAGCCGAACCCGGTCGCGAACACCAGCACCCACACTCCGTGCAGAATCGTCGACCAGCGGGTACGCCCGCCCGCCGCCACATTCGCGGTGCTGCGCACGATCACCCCGGCCAGCGGCAGGCCGCCGAGCGCGCCGCTGACCATGTTGGCCACGCCCTGGCCGGTCAGCTCCTGGTCGAGGTCGGCGCGGCGGCCGCCGTGCATGCCGTCCACCGCGACCGAGCACAGCAGCGACTCGCACCCGGCCAGCAGCGCCACCAGCAGGACGGAGGCCACCACGAGATGCCAGTCGCCCTGCGGCAGCACGGGGAAGGCCCAGTCGGTGAAGCCGCCCGACAGGTCCACCCGGGTGACGTCCCAGCCGAACGCCCACGCCGTCACCGCCGCCGTGAGCAGCGCCGCCAGTGGCGCGGGCACCGCCTTGATCCGCCGGGGCAGGCGCGTCCACAGCGCCAGCACGGTGATCGTGAGCACGCCCACGGCGACCTTGTGGCCGTGCAGGTGCAGGATCTGCCCGGGCAGCTCGACGAGGTTCGCGATGGCGGAGCGCTGCGAGCTGCCGCCCAGCACGATGTGGAGCTGGGAGAGGGCGATGATGACGCCGACCGCGGCCAGCATGCCGTGCAGCACGGCGGGTGACACCGCCAGCGCGGCCCTGGCCGCCTTGAACACTCCGAGGACGAGTTGTACGGCCCCGGCCAGCAGGGTGATCATGCAGGTGGCACGCCATCCGTACGTGTGCACCAGATCAACGACCACCAGCGAGAGACCGGCGGCGGGACCGCTCACCTGGACGGCGGAACCGCCCAGCGCGCCCGCCACGATGCCGCCCACCACGGCGGCGATGAGCCCGGCTGTCAGCGGCGCGCCGGAGGCCATCGCGATGCCCAGGGAAAGGGGCACCGCGACGAGGGAAACCACGAGCGAGGCTGGCACGTCATGCCGGAGGGTGCTCAGCCAGCTACTCTGCGTGTCGCGGAACATGGAGCAAACCCTATTGCTCCGTCGACCCCGCTTTAGGGGGGCGTCACGCGGGTTTTACGCATTAATGGGCGCTAAAGATCATCGGTAGTAGTCGTTCGGATAGTCCTGCTCCGGGCCCCGGCGGTGGTTGCCACGGCCGTTGTCCTGCGCCGGAGGCTGCCCGGCGTACCCGGGCCAGGTGCCCTGAGCGCCGTTGCCCGCGGCCGGAGGGTCGGGCCAGGCGGCGGCGGGGGCGGTGGTGATGTCGCCCGTCTCGTAGGCGCCCGGCCCGAACGGCGACTGCGGCGGCGTCGGGGCCGAGAGCACGTCGTCGTAGTTGGAGACCGCGCGGGCGGGCGCGGTCGGGGTGCCGGTCGCGGGGGAGGGGGCGGTGAGCGGGTCGGAGTCGTCGGCCACGGCCCAGCCGGCCCGCACCTCGTAGGAGGCGGGATAGGAGGAACGCTCGGCGGGCTGCTCGAACGCCGGCCACGAGCTCGCGCCGGGATAGGCGGCGGCCGCGGGGGCGGGGTCGTCGAAGATGTCGGGAGAGGCGGGCCAGGAGCCGGACGAGCTCGCCGCCGCGGGCGGGTAGGTGGTCTCCAGGGCGTCGGCGCCGCCGTACGCGGGGAACGGGTCGCTCGTCGGCGCGCCGTGGATGGGCCCGGCGGGGACGGCGGGGAAGCTGCCGCTGGAGGCGGGGTTCACCGGGTTGCTCACCGGGCTCGCCGGGTTGCTCACCGCGGGGAACGAGCCGCTGCCGCTCACCGAGGGCTGGGCCGGGAACGAGCCGCTGCCGCCGCTCGCCGGATAGGCGTTGGAGGAGACCCCGTTGGAGGCCACCGGGGCGGGCCTGGCCGCCGGGCGCTCGGCCCGCGCGGGCCGGCTCACGGGCGACGACTCGGGACGGGTGGGGGCGGGCACCGGCTGGGCGCCCGCGCCGAGGATGCTCATCACGTCGGCCGTCGGGGCCGCGAAGGTGACGGTGCGCTGGTCGGCCAGCTCGGACTGCGAGGGAGTGGCGCGCTTCTGCGGCTCGACGAGGTCGGCCAGGTTGGCGGCCGCGGGCTGACGCTGGGGGAGGGGGGCCTGGACGGTGGCGGCGTTGGGGTCGGCGCCGGCGGTCGCGGGCTGCGGCTTGGCGGAACGGCTGGACCGCTTGGCGGGCCGCTCGGAACGGCGCTCGGCGGGCCGCTCACGCGGAGCGGTGCGCTCGCGTTCCGCGGGCCGCTCGCGCTCGGCCGTACGCTCACGCTCGGCAGGACGCTCACGCTGGGCCGGACGCTCGGCGGCGGGCCGCTCACGCTCGACGGGGCGGGAGGCGCCCTTGCGCGCGGCGACGGTGCCGCCGGCGCCGAAGCCGCCCTCCTCCGCGTCGCTGCGGATGTTGGCCCAGAACTCCTCGTCGTCGTCGTCCGTGCTCGGGTTGCCCCACTCGTCGACGCCGCGCCTGCCCCGCTGACCGGTACGGACCGGCTTCGGTTTCGGCTCGTCGATCGGGCTGAAGTCGGGGCTGAAGTTGGCCATGCGCGGCTCGTGCGCCGCGAACTGGTCCGTGGAGCGCGTGAGCGTGTTCTCCTCCTTCTCGGCCATCTCCTTCAGCCGTTCCGGAGGTAGCGAGCTCTCCCTGCGGTTCATGGAGCGCATGCCCAGTGCCACGACAGCGAGCACGGCGAGCACGACAGCGACCAAGCTGATGACGACCGCGATCATTGCACCACCCTCAAAGTCATGGCCTCCCTCTGGCACCGATGAGATCGCGCGGCCATCGACGCGACCTGCCCCCTTTGATCACCAGTGCCTAACGATTGGATCTGATTGTGTCGGACCACTATGAGAGTTGTCACACCCTACGTGAAGAATTGGTACACCGGTACTACATGTCGTATTTGACTGCTCACTCAATGTTCACCGCGGTGAGCCTGCCGCGGGCGATGGTCTGATCCGCGATCTTCTTCAGAACTTCGGGAAGCTCGGAGCCTCCCGGCAGATCGACCTTGCCGTCCAACGTGTAGACGGTGAACCGGTAGCTGGCCCGGTCCTGGCAGGGGGGCTCGTAGCCCACCTTCCCGCTGGTCACCTTCGCCTGCCCGGATCCCTCGGGGGGATCGGCGGCGGCATCGGGGCCGAGCTCGGTCGTGGTGGCCGGGATGTTGTACAGCACCCAGTGCACGGCCGACTCGGATGACGTGTGGCTGTCGACCACGATGGCGATCGACTCCGCCTCGGACAGGGGCTGGCTCGACCAGCGCAGCGGCGGACTGCCCTGATCGCCCCGGCAGGAGTATTCGCGCGGCAGCGGCTCGCCGTCGCGCAGCTCGGGGCTCGCGACGTTGATCTCCGCGATGTCCTTCGCCTCTGACCTGCCGAAAAAGCTGCCACAACCCGCCAGCGCGAACGCGAGTGCCACCACTGTCACACTGACAGTGATGCGTCGCATGCGTGATGCCGTGTTACACAGCCCCATGCCGGATGATGCTACGCGGGTCTCGGCGGTGCGCAGACCGTTTCTCGATGGTCGGTGGTAGGTAAAGGATCCGAAAACTGCCGGAATGACGGCATCCGCGTAGTGAACTTGGCCACAACGGAGCCGGTAGGAGCGCCAGGTCGGGGGATGATCCGGACATGCCGGCGGACCATTTCTGGGCTGCGCGTTCGCCGCGGCCGCACATGGAGGCGGTGCGGGCCCTTGGCCGTCGCTGACGGGGCCATCGTTCCATTAACGGGTCCGGACGAAAAATCGGGTGCGCCAGGTCGCGCCGTTCGGCTAAAGGGGCTTGCCCGATGGGGTGGCGTTCGCGGGCGAGGGCGCGGACGGCGGCTGCCACGTTGCGTTAGGCGCTCGCGCTGTGGTGCGGTCCCCGCGCCGCCCGAGCCTGGCTGGCACGAACGTGGCGCCGCCGACGTGGCCAAGCTCGACAGCCTGCGGCCGGGCCGCCAACGAGCATGCACCCGCGTGAAGTCCCCGGGTGGCAGACACGCCGGAGCGTCCGGCGGATCTTTACCGGCCCGCTGGCAGATCACCCCGGCGGTTCGCACCCTAAGCTGGCTTTGTGACGTCAAATGGCCCGCTGCGCGATCCGGCGAACCGCGTCTCGCCCAAGGCCGTACGGCTGTGGTTGCTGGAGTCGCTGATCGCCTTCGTGTTCTTCGCCGGCATCTCGCTGCTGCTCTCGCGGTGGGCCGGCGGATGGTCCTGGGTGCCCGCCTGGTTCGCCCGTGACCCGTGGCTGCTGCCGGCCGCGGTCGTGGTGGCGACGCTGCCGTTCCTCGCGGCCGAGCCGTTCGTACGGTACGCCGTGCATCGCTGGGAGCTGTCAGGAGACGTCGTCTACGCCAGGTCGGGCTTCCTGACCAGGGAGTGGGTGTTCGTGCCTGTGAGCCGCATCCAGACGGTCGACAAGGGGCAAGGGTGGTTCGAGCGGATGCTCGGTCTGGCCACCCTGGAGATCCGCACGGCGTCGCACGCGGGCTCGTCCACGATCAAGGGGCTCGACTACCGGGTGGCGGCCGGGCTTGCCGAGGAGCTGGCCCACCGGGCCGAACAACTGAGGGACGACGCGACATGACCGGCCCCCACCCGGACGACCCGCCTTCTTCGTCAGATCCGTCCGGACCCGTCGACCCGTCCGGACCCGTCGACCCGTCGCGGTCCAGCGCCCCGCCGCCACCGCATGACGGGCGGCCTCCCGCGCCGGTGCCTCCTCAGGGCGGCGGATGGTCGCCGCCGGCCGGGCCGCCCCCGGACGCCCGGGAAGGCGGACACGTCCCGCCTCCGCCGGGTCATCCCGGTATGGGGCCGGGGCCTGGACCTGGGCCGTTTCCCGGGCCCGCCGTACGGGTTCCGCAGCGGCTCAGCCCCAAGGTGCTGCTCATCGACCCGGTGCGCATGCTCCCCTCGCTGCTCCTTCCCCTGGTCGGCGTCCTGTTCGTGGGCGGTTTCTCAGCCAGGTCGTACGGCTACGCCGCCGCGGGCGTCATCGGCGCCGTGGTGTTCGCGATCATCCGCTGGGCCACGTTCACGTACGAGATCGTCGGCGACCGCCTGGAGACCAAGCGCTCGCTGATCAGCCGCTCCGTCCGTACCATCCCCCTGGAACGCATCCGCGGCGTCGACGTCTCCACCCCGCCCATGCACCGGCTGCTCGGCCTGACCATCCTCAAGATCGACACAGGGGCGAGCGGCGGCGAGGAGGAGGCGAAGCTGGCCGGCGTCACGCCGGAGGAGGCCGAACGCCTCAAGGCGGTGCTCCTGCGCCGCACCGCCGAGCCCGTGCCGCACGCTCCCGGCGAGGCGGCGCCGGCCGCCGGGCCCAGGGAGCGCCCGATCATCGCCGTGCCGCGCAGGTGGCTGCTGTACGGGCCCCTCTCGGGCGCGTACCTGCTGACCCCCTTCGCCTTCGCCGGCGGCCTGGTGGGGCTGGCGTTCCAGTGGGGCGACGAGCTGGGGTTCAGCCGGGACACCGCCTGGAACGCGGGCGAGTGGCTCTGGGAGCACCCCTACCTGCTGCTGGCGCTGGCGGTGCTGCTGGTGGTGGCGATGCCGTTCGCGGGCGGCCTGATGTACGCGATCTTCAACTGGGACTTCACGCTCAAGCGCCGCGACGGCTACCTCGTGGCCGAACGCGGGCTGATCAACCGGCGCAGCGTGTCGCTGGAGTCGCAGCGGGTACGCGGCTACGAGATCGTGGACGGCCTGGCCGAACGGTGGGCGGGCGTCACCCGCGTCTGGGCCATCGTCACCGGGCTCGGCGACTCGGAGACGCGGGGGCAACTGCTGCCCGACGTACCCCGCGACGTGGCCTTCCAGGTGACCGGCGACGCGATCGGCCCCTACCGCGGTGAGCTCAGGCCCCATCCGCCGGTGGCGCGCCGGCGGCGGCTGTTCCGCGCCGTCTTCCCCTGGCTCCTCACCGCCCTGCTCGCCGCCGTCGCGGCGGCGCTCACCGGGGCGGTGCTGTGGTGGGTCCTGCTGGTGCTGCTGCTGGCCATGGCCGGCATCGGGGTGCCGCTCGGACTCGACCGCTACGCCTCCCTGGGCCACGGCTACGACGGGGTACGCCTGTCGGTACGGTCCGGCTCACTGCGCCGCGCCCAGGCCGTGGTCGAACGCCGGGCCGTGGTGGGCTGGCGGCTGCGGCAGACATGGTTCCAGCGACAGGCCGGAGTCCTCACCCTCATCGCCGGGGTCGGGGCCGGCAAGGGGGGTTACTCGGCCATCGACGTGTCCCTGCCACAGGCGGTCGGCTTCCCCACCGAGGTGACCCCGGAGTGGCTCACACCTTTCCTGGAGCACGACAAGCCCTGACCGAGGACTCACCGGTGACAGTCCTGATGCGGCCGGGGCAGTTCGGGTTCGCCCGGGCGGTCCTGGCCTGAACCCGGTCAGGCCGGGCTCGGCCCGGTCGGTTCAGGGCCCGTGCTGGTCAGGCTTGGGTCGTTCTGATCAGTCCTGGCGGCGGGCGCCGAACATGATCTCGTCCCAGGTCGGCACGGAGGCCCGGCGGCCCCTCGAACCCTTGCGCGCCTGACGGGCGGCCGGAGCGGGCGGCGGAGAGGGCACGGGCACGGCCGGGTCCTCCTTCGGCTCGTCCTTGGCCGCGCGCGCCGCCGGAACCGCAGGAGCGGGCTTCGGCTTGGGCGCCGGGGGCTTGCCCTCCCGAGCCGGCTGCTCGGGCGCGGGCCGCCCCGCCTTCTTCTGCGCCGCCAGCTTCGCCGGGGTCGGCGTCTCAGATTCGGTCGCCGCCGCAGGAGCGTCTTCGGAGGCGGGCGTCTCTTCCTGAACGGCCGCCGCCTGGGAAGCGGGTGCCCGTTCGGGAGCGGGCGTCGGTTCGGGAACGGAGACCGTCTCAGAAACGGGCGTCGCCTCAGGAGCGTCAGCGGCCTCGGGGACGGGCGTCGCGTCGGGAGCCGGCGTCGTCTCGGCGGCGACCTCGGCGGCCGACTTCGTCTCGTCACCGGTGGACGGCTCGGCGGTGGCGGCTGTTCCGGTGCTGGTCGTTTCGGCGGTTGCCACTTCCGAAGCGGACGCCTCGCCGGCGACCTCCGCGCCGGTGGCCGGAGTCTCGGCAGCGCTCGTTCCCTCGGGGGTCGCAGCGGTTGCCGGGGTGGTACCGGTGGCGGCCGACGCAGCGGCGGCCGTCGTCTCCGAAGTCGCCGTGGTCTCGGAAGCAACCGTCTCGGGAGTGACCGTAGCCTCGGCAGCGACCGTGGATTCGGCGGCAGCCGTGGAAGCCGTGGAGCCGGTAGTGGTGGACTCGGCAGCCGTGGAGCCGCCAGTCGCCGGGGTCTCGGCAGCGGCTGTGGCTGCGGTCTCAGTAGCCGGCGTCGTGTCGGTTGCGGCCAGGGTCTCTGATGCGGCCCCGGGCTTGGCGGCGCTTTCGACGGTGGCTGTGGAGCCCGGAGCAGACGTGGTCTGGGCCGGGACCGTGTCCTTGGCCGTGCCCGTCGTCTCGACCGCGTCCTCGGCTGTGCCCGTCGTCTCGGTCGTTCCCCTAGCCGTGCTCTCGGCCGTCGAGTCGGATGCGGTTGCCGTATTCGAGGCGGTCGTCGTCTGGGACGAGGACGCCTGGGATGCCGCAGCCTGAGATGCCGCAGTCTGGGACGCGGTCGTCTGAGGCGTGGTGGCCTCGGACATGGTCGTCTCGGCCATCGTCGTCTCGGGCGTAGGCGTCGTCCCGGACGCGGTGGTCACTTCGCTGACGATCGGCTTCTCGTTGTCGGCCTGCTGCTCGGCGGCGACCGGCTGATCGGCGGTGGTTGCAGCCCCCGGGGCTCCGGCCGTGGCGGTCTCGTCGCTCTTGGCGGGCTCGGCGGCAGTGGCCGTGTCGCCGGCTTCGACGGCCTCCGCGTCAGTGGCCTCGGCGGCGGTCTCGCTGCTCTCGACGGGCTGGGCCGGTGCGGATCCGGACGCGAGCTCGGGCTGGGCCTCGGTCGCGGGAGTCACGGCCTTCGCGGCGGGAGCGGGTGTCGTCTCCGAGGTGGCCGTGGCAGCGGGCTCTGCGGTGGTGGATTGCCCGACCACTTCCACCGTGATGTCCGTGGAGGCGGCCGGCGCAACGGATGCGGTGGCCGCTTCCGTGGCGGTCCGCGAGGTGTCCTCCGCCGTGGGAACGGATGCGCCGGTGCCGGCCTGGCTCGCTGCAGCCCCGGGCGGCGCGTCCGCCCGGACGACGGCGGTCTCAGCCTGAGAGGCCGGCTCAACCTGGGCGCTCGGCTCGGTCTGGGTGCCCGACCCGGCCTGGGTGCCCGACTCCGTGTGGACGGCCGGAGACGTGGGCTGGGCAGCCTGAGCCTCGGGTCGCGCGGTGACCGTCTCCGCCTGGGCGGTCGGTCCCGTTTGGTGGGTCGGCGGCGTGGGCTGGACGGCCTGAGTCTCGGGCTGCGTGGTGGCTGTCTCAGCGTGGGCGGCCGGTTCCGTCTGGCGGGCCGGGTGCGCGGGCTGGGCGGATGGCGGCTCGGACTGGGTGGTCGCCGTGTTGCGCAGGTCGGCGACCGGCTGAGCCTGGGCGGGGGAGAGCGCGTCGGCGGGTGCCTGCGGCTGTGCCGTCTGCCGGTCCTGGGCGGACGTCGGCCCGTTGGGGCGGTGGTCCTGGGTGGGCGCGGGACGGTGCGAGGGGCGGTGGTCGTCGGACGGAGTGAAGTGCTGGTCGGCGTGGGACGGGGTGTCGTCGGTGGGCGGCCAGGGCGTGGGGCGGGAGGACGGCGGCGTGGCCGGGGCGTAGATCGAGTCGGTCTCGCGGTCGCCGGAGCGTCCCGCGCCGAAGTCGGGCAGCCACGGCGAAGACCCGCCGCGGCGGGACGAGGTGTCGCCGGGGCGGGTGTGGCCGGTTTCGCGGGCGGGCGGTTCGGGCCGGTAGGGCTCGCGTACGGAGTCCTGCCGGTGGCCGGGGTCGGCGCGGTGGCCGGAGTCCCTGGCAGGGGAGTCGTGGCGGGCGGCCGGTTCCTCGCCCTGGTCGTAGTCCTGGCGCGGGCCGGGGGCGAAGGGCGCCTCGCGCGGCGGCGTCTCGGGCGGCCGGGTGTAGGCGGTCTCCGGCGACCGGACCGGCGGGGTGTAGCCGACGGCCGGCTCCTCCGGCTCGCGGCGTACCACCGACGGGAACGGCAGCGCGTCGGAGGCGAGCGGCGGCACCGGCTGCAGCTTGGCCACCCGCGGCGCGAACGGCATCACCGTGGTGTCCTCCACCACGGCGGGATCGGGGTCGAAGTCGGCGGACGACAGCCGCAGGGCCTCGTCGTCGTGGGGTGTCACGTGCCGCTTGCGCGGGTCGAAGAGCCACTCGGCGTGGCGCGTGTGACCGTTCCACACGTAGCCGAGCTTGACCCGCCACAGGCCGTCGTCGCGCTTGGCGGAGTCCCAGTCGATCTCGTCGGTGGGCACGCCGCGCCTGGTCAGCCGCTCCGCGACGAGGTCGCCGAGCGTCGGCCCGGGAGCGGACTCGCCCGGCATCCGTACGGCCACACGTTGCGCCTGCTGGGCGACGTACTCCCGCTCCTGCAGCACCGGCCCCTCGAACCAGCGGACGCGCTCGACGGGGATCCCGGCGGTCGCCGCGATCTCCTCCGCCGTCTCTCCGGCTCGGATGCGGGCCTGGATCTCCTTGGGGCGCAACGGACTCTCCACTTCGATCTCGTACTGGCCGAGACGGGAGAAGTTGCCGCGGACGGCAGCACGGAGCCGGTCGTCCACGGGAAGCGTGAAGCGCGTACCCCGTCCGGCAGTAGCCAGCACGAGGTAGGTGCCGTCCTCACTTACCGCGACGAGTCGGAGCTCCTGCATGCGAGTCCCTTCGTCAGCGTCGCCATTCTTCCCCCGGACCCTTGAGTCTCTCGCGTGTGCCGGTTGCCTGCCAGCACCGTACCCGGCATGTCCGAACATCGCCTTCCTGGGATAGCCCGCAGGCGTTGTGACGCCGGTCACATTTGTGGAATCCATCACTCTAGAGCCCGCCATCGCGCATGAGGAGGTTAGATGCCCTCGACGGGTTCTGGCGAATCGCGGCACGGGTGGGTGTGCACTTCAGCCACGTGGCGAGCGCGGCGGGGCCGGCTTCGGGGTGAAGTTCCAGGTGACGGGCGGCGGCGCCGGCGAGATACGGGGTGTGCGGAGAGTATGCCCGGCCATCCGGAGTGACGTGACATGTGCCGGTGGATGAGGCTCCGACCACGAACACGCCTTTACGTACCAGCGACCGCGCGGCGCGGTCGAGGGCGGGGGAGCCGGCGCCGTCGATCGCCATGCTCGTCACGGCGGGTCCTCTGGCGTGCCTGCGGATCCAGTCCAGCCCGGCCAGGACGTCCGACAGCGTGCCCGAGCCGCCGCAGCCGAGCACCCGGACGGAGGCGAGGCCGGCCTCCGGCGCGACGCCGTGCGTGCGGGAGGCGGACTGCGTGCCGTGGCCGCCGCAGTCGCGTCCGGTGCCGCCGGTGGCGTCGAAGGCCCGCCAGGCCCGGTCACCGAAGATCCGCCGGCCCCCGGTCTCCGTGCCCGTCTCGACGCCGCTGTCCACGACGTACACGGTGACGCCCGCGCCCTCCGCCTCCACGGCGTACGGGCGGGAGGGTCTGGCGCCGGTCATGGGGCGGATCTGGCGGTCGGGCTCGATCGAGCGCACCCGCCGGTCGGCGCGCAGGTCGTCCAGCTCGGAGGCGGTGAGGAAGGTGGCGAAGCCGGGCAGCGCCGAGGTGTAGTAGCGGCGCACCCGCCAGCGGACCTCGCCGACGAGGTCGCGGGCGGCCACCCGGCTGCGGGCGATGACGATGTACGGGCGGGCGGGCTCGGACAGCGAGGGACGCAGGGCGAGACCCGAGGCGGGCGTCATGGCGGAGGGTACGGCGGTCGCGGCGGCCGTGGCCACGGCCGCGGCGAGGTAAACGGAGGGCAGGCCGAGTCGTCGGGGCACGAGCTATAAGGGTGCCTGTCGCGCAGGTCACAGGAACAACAGGACACGCACTCGCGTCTATTCACGAGACAGCTCTTTACCAACACCGAACGCATGACGAGGAAGGACTGAACCGGGGGATGAGTGACGGGCAGCGGAGGTTCGAGCTGAGCGTCCCACAGATCCTGGGCAGTGCCCTGGCCGCGGTGACGGCCGCGGTGGCCGCGTCGTACCTGGGCGTGGCGGGCACGGTGATCGGGGCGGCGGTGGTCAGCGTCGCCAGCTCGGTCGCGACGGCGATCTACACGCACTACCTCAAGCGCACCGGAGAACGGGTCAAACACCACACCCTGGTCCCGAAGGGGGGACGCGACCCCGAGCAGGGCGGCCTGCTGGCGGCCGCCGCGCACGCGACCCCGGCCGACCGGGAGACGACCCCGCGCACGGCCTCGGGTGACGCTGGGAGCACGCTGGTGATGCCGGCCGTACGCGGGCCGGGGCGCGGGCTGCCGTGGATCAAGGTCGGTGTGGCGGCGGCGACGGTGTTCGCGGTCAGCATGGGGAGCATCCTGGTCTACCAGGCGGTGGCCGAGCGGACGGTGCACGAGCAGGTCACCGGGAAGGCGCCGGTGAAGGCGCGCGAACACAGGACGCCGGTCACCCGCGAGCCGGAGAACCGGGCGCCCGCGTACCCGCCGCACACCTTCACCCGCGAGCCCGCCACCCCGACCCCGACCCCGACGCCCACGCCGACCCCCACCCCGACCCCGAGCAGGACGCCGGACGCGCGTCCCACGCCCACGCCGACGCCCACCCGGTCGGAGCCGGTGGAGCCGTCGCAGGGAACGACGGACGCGCCGCCGCAGGAGCAGCCCGAGCAGCCGGACGGGACCGACGAGGCGCCGTCGGCCACCGAGGAGCCGTCTCCGCCCGCGGGCCGGGACGACCCGGAAGACCATCCCGCCGGCCGGGACCGCCTCTGGTGACCTGTCGTCCGGCCGGGGGTGGTCCGTGGTGGCCGGCTGTCCGGCCGGAGCGTCCCCTGGCGACTCGCTCAGCGGCGGGATGACGGGTCGGCGGGCTGAGCGGGGTCAGCCGAGCACGGTGTCCAGGTAGTCGTTGGTGAACAGGCGCCCCGGGTCGAGGCGGTCGCGCAGGGCGGCGAAGTCGGCGTGGCGCGGGTACACCTTGGCCAGGTAGGCGGCGTCGCGCGTGTGCAGCTTGCCCCAGTGAGGACGCCCGTCCAGGCGGGTCATGATCTCCTCGACGCCCGCGAAGTAGGCGGGGTTCGGCGTCGGCCGATAGACGTGGCAGGCGACGTACGCCGTCGGCCGCCCGTACGCCGTGGACAGCCACGCGTCGCTGGGCGGCGTCACCCGCACCTCCACCGGAAAAGTGATCTTCCAGTCCATCCGCCCGATCAGGTCCCCGGTCTCGCGCAGGGCCTGGGCCAGGCGCTCGCGCGGGACGGCGTACTCCATCTCCAGGAAGCGCACGTCCCGCCGCGCCGTGAACACCTTGTACGACGCGTCCACCGACTCCGAGTCGCCCAGCGCCGCCGCGCTGACGGCGTTGATCTTCGGGATGAGCCCGGGGGAGCGGGCGCCGAGCGCGCAGGCGGCGCCGAAGAGGGTGTTCTCCAGGAACACGTTGTCCAGCCAGTGCCGCACCGCGCCGGGCGGCCGGGCCGGGCCCGGGCTGCGGTTGTTGGTCTTGACCAGGCAGGCGTCGGTGTGCGGCAGCCAGAAGAAGTCGAGGTGCTCGTTCGCCGCGGTCAGGTCGTCGAGCGAGCGCAGGATGTCACTGAGCGCGAGCTTGCGCCGCCGGTTGTGCAGCAGGAACGCGGGTTCTACCCGGAACGTCACGGCCGTCAGGATCCCGAGGGCGCCGAGCCCCACGCGGGCCGCGTCGAAGAGGTCCTCGCCCGGTGCGGCGGTGGTCACGGAGCCGTCGGCGAGGACGAGTTCCAGCTCGGCGACCTGGTCGGCGAGGCCGCCGCTGTCGCGGCCGGTGCCGTGGGTGCCGGTCTGGATGGCGCCGGCGACGGTCTGCTCGGTGATGTCGCCCATGTTCGCCAGGGCCAGGCCGCGTTCGGCGAGCAGTTCGTTGAGCGCGCGCAGCGGGGTCCCGGCCGCCACGGTGACGAGGCCGTCCCCGTACGACCTGATCCCCGTCAGCGCGCCGGGGCGGAGCATGATGCCGTCGGTCAGGGCCACTCCGGTGAAGGAGTGGCCCGTCCCGATCATGCGGACGCGCCGCCCTGAGGCGGCGGCGTCCCGGACGGCGCGTACGACGTCCTCGACGGAGGCGGGGGTACGCACCTCGGCGGGGGTGCCCGACTGGTTGCGGGCCCAGTTCACGAAGGTCACGAGCACCCCTTGGAAAAGAGCATCGTTGCGTTAGACGCGAACGATACTCACTTCTCCCAGCCCTCCGGAACGGGGTAGATGTCGCCGGGCTCGAGGTTCTGGCTCTTGATCACGTCGGAGACCGTCACCAGGTGATAGCCCTTGTTCTTCAGCGTCTTGATGAGCGACGGCATGCCGTCCACGGTCTGCTTGACCCAGTCGTGCATCAGGATGATGCCGTTGGGCTTGGCCACGGCCAGCGTCTGCTTCTGGATGGCCTTGACGTTCTTGGAGCTCCAGTCCTGGGAGCCGGCGGTCCACAGGATCATCGGCATGCCGAACTCGGCGGCGATGTCGGAGACCTGGAGGTCGGCCAGCCCGTACGGCGGGCGCAGCAGCTTGGGCTCGACGCCCGCCGCCTTCTTCACCGCGTCCTGGGTCTTCTGGATCTCGCTCTTGATGGTCCCGGCCTCACTCTTGGTGAAGTCGGGGTGGCTGTAGCTGTGGTTGCCGAGCTCGTGACCCTCGGCGACCATGCGCTTGACGTAGGAGGGGCGGCTCTTCACGTATTGGCCCTCAAGGAAGAACGTCGCCTTGGCGCCGTTCTTCTTGAGCGTGTCGAGCAGCGTGCCGGCGTACTTGCCCGGTCCGTCGTCGAAGGTCAGCGCGATGCACTTGACCTGCGAACAGTCGATGGGCTCCTTGGGCACCTGAGCGGACGCCGGCGCCGGGGCGACAGCGACGCAGACAGCCGCGATTGCTAGAAGTGATGTGATTCGTCGGGACATAACAAAAGCTTCCGGTGTGATGGGTGTTGCGAGGGATGTCCCGACGGTAGCGGATCACGTCTGCGACGGTGAAGGAGCCTCGGGAAGTCTCAGCAAACCCGAACCTCCGATTCCCACCGCCACGGCCAGGGCGGCGGCGCAGACGGAGAAGACGTACGCGCTGGACGCGCCGTACGCCTCGGTGAGCGCCCCGCCCGCCCACGAGCCCAGCGCCACCCCGAACCCGATCGCGGTCGAGATCCAGGCCATGCCCTCGGTGAGCAGCGACTGCGGCACCATCCGCTCGGTGATCGAGAAGACCGTGATGAGCGTCGGGGAGATGGCGAACCCGGCCAGGAACAGCGCTCCCGCCATGATCCACGGGCTGCCGATGAACATGATCGGCACCAGCCCCACCACGAACAGCCCGAGCGCCCTGACGAACCGCTTGGGCAGCGGGATCCGCCAGTTCCGCGAGCCGAACCACAGCCCCGAGACCATCGACCCGCCCGCGAACGCGGCCAGCAGGAACCCGGCGGCCCCCTTCGCGCCGTGCTCGTCGGCGAAGGCCACCGTGATCAGGTCGACCGAGCCGAAGATCGCGCCCAGCGCCAGGGAGACGCAGGCCAGCAGGGCGATGCCGGGGATCAGGATGGGCGAGCCCGCCGACGACCTGACCTCCTGCACGGGCGGCTGGGTGCCGTGCTGCGTGGCCAGCGCCAGGCTGCCGCCCAGCATGCACAACAGCGCCACGATCAGTCCCGCGTACGGGTTCACGCTGGTCGCCAGCACCGTGACCAAGGCGGGCCCGGTGACGAAGACGACCTCGTCGGCCACCGACTCGAACGCGAACGCGGTGTGCAGCCTGCCGGAGCCGCCGTAGATGACCGACCAGCGGGCCCGCACCATCGAGCCGATCGACAGCGAGGTGGCGCCCACGACGAGCCCGCTGGCGTAGAACGTCCAGTCGGACAGCTCCCACCCGGCGGCGACCATGAGGGCCGCCAGCGCGACCGCGTTGACGACGGCGAACGGCGGGATCACCCGCCCCTGCCCGAACCTGTCCACCAGCCGGCCCGACAGCGGCGCGGCGACGGCGAAGGCGACGTTGGTGGTGGCGGCGACCGCCCCGGCGGTGGCGTACGAGCCGGTCAAGGTGGAGATCAGCAGGATGATGCCGATGCCGAGCATCGACATCGGCATCCGGCCGATGAGACCGGCCAGCACGAACGCTTTGACGCCGGGCCTGTCGAACAATCCCCGGTAAGGCCCGACCACGCTGTTTCCCCCTTACGCAAGCAGCTAACCATTGCGCACCGTATGTCCGGATGGCAAGTCGGTTTCGGGCGGGGTGAGTTAACGTGTCCCGGGTGTCGGGTCTTCCCTCGTTCCGTGCGGTCATGCTCATGGTCATCGCCGTGCTCGCCGCCACGGCGGCGGCCGGTGGGGTCGTCGTGCTCGTGGGCGACGACGTGGTCACCACCGCCCAGGAGCCGGCCGTACGCAGGCAGCCCAGCCCGCCCCAGTCGCCCGCGCCGCGCCTCGACGAGCTGGTGCCCACGGCGGCCCCGATCAAGGAGCCGGTCAAGCAGCCGGTCAAGGACCTCGCGCGATCAGGCGCCAAGGTCACCGCGACGCCGCCGCGCGTGCTGGCCATCGCCCCCGGCACCGTGCCCAAGCAGACCAGGTTCCGCCTCGGCGAGCTCGCCAGTGTGCGCAAGGCGACCGTGGTGGACGCGGGCGCGGTCAAGGTGTCGGGCACCTCGATCAACCTGCTGGCGGTGGACCCGGCGGACTTCCGCTCCTGGACGCCGCAGCCCGTCGCCGACCAGCCCGCCGTGTGGCAGGCGCTGGCCAGGGGCGAGCTGGTGGCCGACGCCGCCGCGATGCGCAAGTTCGGCATGATCCTGGGCGCCATGTACCAGGTGGACGGCGGGCCTCGGCTGCGCGTCGCGGCCTCGGCCCCGCTCGGGCTGCACGGCGTGGACGGGCTCGTCAGCGCTGACCTGGGCCGGACGCTGGGGTTCGCGCAGGGCGTGGCGGTGCTGCTGCACGGCAAGGAGGGCAGGATCCGCGAGTCGGGCGTACGCCGGCTGCTCGGCAAGGGCGCCCAGATCGTCATGCTGGACGCCTCCGCCCGCGTCCCCAAGCAGCGGCAGCCGTCCCAGGACCAGCCGTCCCAGGATCAGCCGCAGCAGGGTCAGCCGCAGCAGGTCACGGTCGGCCGCCCCGGCAGCTACCTGGAGCTCTACAAGGCCTCGGCCACCCGCTGCCCCGGCCTGTCCTGGACGGTGCTGGCCGCGATCGGGCAGGTGGAGAGCAGCCACGGGCGCAACAACGGCCCTTCGAGCGCGGGCGCTCTCGGGCCGATGCAGTTCATGCCCGCCACCTGGAAGCACTACGGGGTCGACGGCGACGGTGACGGCAAGAAGGACATCTGGAGTCCGTACGACGCCGTGCCCGGCGCGGCCAACTACCTGTGCGCGAACAAGGCCGGCCAGGGCGGCGAGCGGCTGCGTAAGGCGATCTGGTTCTACAACCACTCGTGGGACTACGTGAACAAGGTCATGGGCATCGCCGAGGCCTACGCCCGCACCTACGCCTGAGCCGTGCCGTACGCCCGCGCCTGAGCCGTGGCCCGCTCCCGCGCCTACGCCTGAGCGGCGGCGGCCGGTTGGGGCCGGCGGCGCGGGGGTGGGCAGCAGGTGAGCGGGCACGGCGCCGGCTCCGGCTCCTCCAGCAGCTCGCGCACCATCTGGACGAACCGCGGATGGGTGCCCGCCGTAGCGGCGCGCTCCATCGGCAGGCCCAGCTCCGCCGCCACCGCCTTCGCCTCGGTGTCGAGGTCGTAGACGACCTCCATGTGGTCGGAGACGAACCCGATCGGCACCAGCACCACGGATCCGGCGTCGATCTTGCGCAGATGGTCGCACACGTCCGGCTCCAGCCACGGCACCTGCGGCGGGCCGCTGCGCGACTGCCACACCAGGTCCCACGGCTGGTCACGGCCGAGCGCCCGGCTGACCAGCTCGGCGCTCCTGCGCAGCTGCGCCTCGTAGAGCCCGCCGGACGGCCCGGCCGTCTCGGCCATCGAGACGGGGATGCTGTGGGCGGTGAAGACGAGCCGCGCGTCGTCGCGCCCGAGCCGGTCGAGCGCCGCGCGGACGCGGTCGGCCATCGCGGCCACGAACCCGGGGTGCTCGCCGTAGTGGCGCATCTTGACCAGCTCGGGGCCGCCCTCGACGGAGATCCGGTCGATGTCCTCGTAGTACTGCCGGCAACTGGAGTAGCCGGCGAACGCGGAGGTGGCGAACACGGCCGCCTTCCTGACGCCGTCGTCCTTCATCCGGCGCACGGTGTCCTCGCCGAACGGGTGCCAGTTGCGGTTGCCCCAGTAGACCGGCACTCCGGCGACCGGGCGCAGCGCCTCGACCAGCGCGCGGTTCTGCTCGTTGATCGGGCTGACCCCGCCGAAGCTCTGGTAGTGCTCGGCCACTTCGAGCAGCCGCTCGCGGGGCACGCCCCGCCCGCGCACGACGTTCTCCAGGAACGGCATCACGTCGTCGGGCCCCTCGGGACCGCCGAACGACAGGACCAGCAAGGCGTCGTAAATTCCCACGTGACAACCCTATGCGGGAGTGCCTCCGGTCTCCTCCGCGAGGTAGGTTCGATCGGGTGAGCGCATTCAACGACATACGTGACTATGTGGCCATCCCCCGGGTTCTGTCGCTGCGGCTATCGCCCGACGGCTCCAGACTCGTCTCCACCGTCCAGTCCCTCAACCCTGACGGCAAGTCGTTCGGCACCGCGCTCTGGGCCATTCCCGTGGACGGCGAGCCGTACCGGCTGACGCGCTCGGCCAAGGGTGAGTCCGCCGCCGTCTTCACCGCGGCCGGGGACGTGCTGTTCACCTCGGCGCGGCCCGACGTGACCGTCAAGGACTCCACCGACGAGGTGCCGTCGCTGTGGCTGCTGCCCCGCGCGGGCGGTGAGGCCCGCCAGGTGGCCGCCAGGCCCGGCGGCATCGGCGCCGTGCGCACGGCCGGCGACGTGGTCGTGTTCTCCTCCGACGTGCTCGACGGGGAGGAGGCGGCCGAGCAGGACAAGCGCAAGGCCCGCAAGGACGCCGGGATCAGCGCCATCCTGCACGAGGGCTACCCCGTCCGGTTCTGGGACCACGACCTCGGGCCCGGACGGCCCCGGCTGTTCGCGGCCAGGCTCGGCGCGGACCGCCTGGAGGACGTACGCGACCTGACCCCCGATGCGGGCGAGGCGCTGCGCGAGGGCGGGTTCGAGCTGACCCCCGACGGCGCCACCGTGATCACCACCTGGCGCGAATACCTGCCGAACGGCCAGTGGCGCACCGACCTGGTGGCCATTGACGTGGCCAGCGGTGAGCGGCGGCCGCTGCTCAGCGACGAGGCCCACGACTTCACCGGCCCGCTGGCGGTCTCTCCCGACGGGAGCAGGATCGCCTGCTCGCGCGATCGGCACACCGGCTTCGACGTCTCGGCCCGCAGCGAGCTGTGGATCGCCGACCTCGCCACCGGCGAGGGCCGCGCGTACGCGCCCGACCTGTTCCCGATGGACCTCGAATGGGCGCCGGACAGCTCCGCCGTCTACCTCGTGGCCGACCACCAGGGCCGCCGCCCGATCTTCCGCGTCCCGCTCGACGGCGACGCGGAGAGGCTGACCCAGGACGACGCCGCCTACCTCGGGCTCAGCCCGTCCCCCGACGGCCGGTTCGTCTACGCGCTGCGCAGCGCCGTCAACCTCGCGCCGGGGCCGGCCAGGATCGACGCCGCCACCGGCGACATCGCCGACCTGCCCACGCCCGCGCCGCGCCCCGAGGTGCCCGGCACGCTGACCGAGATCTCCGCCACCGCCGACGACGGCGCCACCGTCCGCGGCTGGCTCGTCCTGCCTGAGGGCGCCTCCGCCGCCGACCCCGCGCCGTTCCTGCTGTTCATCCACGGCGGCCCGGTGGCCTCCTGGAACGACTGGCAGTGGCGCTGGCAGGCGTGGATCATGGCCCAGCACGGGTACGCCGTCCTGCTGCCCGACCCCTGCCTGTCCACCGGCTACGGCCAGGAGATGATCGACCGCGGCTGGGGCAACTGGGGCCCGCGCACCCAGGCCGACCTCGACGCGATCGTGGACGTGGCCCTGGCCAGGGACGACATCGACAGCGAGCGCGTCGCCGCGCTGGGCGGCTCGTTCGGCGGCTACATGGCCAACTGGCTCGCCGGCCACACCGACCGCTACCAGGCCATCGTCACCCACGCCTCGCTGTGGCACCTCGACCAGTTCGCCGGCACCACCGACGCGGCCATGTACTGGCAGCGCGAGTTCGGCGTACCCGGCGGCGAGCGCTACCAGCTGCTGTCGCCGCACCACTCGCTCGACAAGATCACCACCCCGCTGCTCGTCATCCACGGCGACAAGGACTACCGGGTGCCGATCGGCGAGGGCCTGCGGCTGTGGTGGGACCTGCGCCGCACGGAGGTGGACTCGAAGTTCCTCTACTTCCCCGACGAGAACCACTGGATCCTCAAGCCGGGCAACGCCGTCGCCTGGTACGAGACCGTGCTCGCCTTCCTCGCCCAGCACGTGCTCGGCCAGGAGTGGAAGCGTCCGGACTCGGTGGCGTGATGACGGACTTCCTGAGACTCGCCGAGGACATCGCCCGCGAGGCGGGGGAGATGATCCTGGCCAAGCGGCCGACCATGTCGGCCGAGATCGAGACCAAGTCCAGCCCCACCGACGTCGTCACCACGCTGGACAAGGCGTCGGAGGAGCTGATCCGCGACCGCATCCTGTCGGCCAGGCCCGGCGACAGGATCCTCGGCGAGGAGGGCGGTGAGGCGCCCGGCGAGTCCGACGTGCGGTGGATCGTCGACCCGATCGACGGCACCGTCAACTTCCTGTACGGCCTGCCCGACTGGGCCGTGTCGATCGCCGTGGAGGTCGAGGGCCAGGTCGTGGCGGGCGTCGTCAACGTGCCGGCGCGCGGCGAGGTCTTCACCGCCGCGCTCGGCGAGGGCGCCTGGCTCGGGCCGGAGCGGCTGCGCTGCAACACGGGCGTGCCGCTTTCACAGGCCCTGGTCGCCACCGGGTTCGGCTACTTCAAGGAGCGGCGGGCCGTCCAGGGCGAGGTGGTGGGGCAGGTCGTGCCGCGCGTGCGTGACATCCGGCGCGGCGGCTCGTGCGCCATCGACATGTGCTCGCTGGCGGCGGGCCGGGTGGACGCCTACTACGAGCGCGGGGTCAACCAGTGGGACTTCTCGGCGGCCGGGCTGGTGGCCACCGAGTCGGGCGCCAGGCTGGGCGGGCTGCACGGCAGACCGGTCAGCCCCGACTTCGCGCTGTGCGCGGCCCCGGGACTGTTCGAGGAACTGCACGATCTGCTGGCAGGGCTGAACCCCGAACGTGACGGCTGACGAAGGTGTCGGGAGCGAAACGGCCGGAGCCTGGCTCCGGCCGTTTCGCGTCAGCTAGCGGGGCAACGGGATGCCGTGATCGTCGGCCAGCCGTCGCAGGTCCTCGATCTCGGCGGTGAGGGTGTCGGCGAGGTAGTCGTCGCCGACGCTGCGGGCCTCCCGAAGGCCCTTGTAAGCCTGGTCGAGGCGGTGTTCGATCGTGGTCGTGAACTCGCCCATCTCACCTACTCTCTGGGGGTCCGATCCGTGTGGGGGGGCGAAGTTACCCCATTGCCGGATGAAGACTGGGCAATGGGTGTCCCGCAGGCATACCCCAGGTTGTCGCCTTCCGAAACATGAAATTCTCCTGGCGCCGTCTCTCCCGGGGTCAGCTCGTCCCGAACATGCCTTACCGTGCGCTTATCGAGGTGGTGGGCACAATGAGGGCCCAGAATCGGGAAAGAGGTGTGCCAGGCGTGCGAGTGCTGGTGGTAGAGGATGAGCGGGTGCTCGCCGACGCGATCGCGACGGGGCTGCGGCGCGAGGCGATGGCGGTCGACGTCGCCTACGACGGCGGCGGCGCGCTCGAACGGACCTCCTACATCGACTACGACGTCATCGTGCTCGACCGCGACCTGCCCGTCGTCCACGGCGACGAGGTGTGCCGGCGGCTGGTCGAGCAGCGTACGGCCTCGCGGATCCTCATGCTGACCGCGTCCGGCGACGTCGACGACAAGGTGGAGGGGCTCGGCCTCGGGGCCGACGACTACCTCGCCAAGCCGTTCGTCTTCGTCGAGCTGGTCGCCCGGGTCCGCGCGCTCGGCCGCCGCTCCGCCCCCGCCCTGCCGCCCGTGCTGGAGCGCGGCGGCATCCGGCTCGACCCGGGCAAGCGGCTGGTGGAGCGCGACGGCAAGGAGGTCGTGCTGACGAAGAAGGAGTTCGCGGTGCTCGAAGAGCTGATGCGGGCCGAGGGCGCCGTCGTCAGCCAGGAGGACCTGCTGGACAAGGCCTGGGACGAGAACATCGATCCCTTCACCAACGTGGTCCGCGTGACCATGATGACGCTGCGGAAGAAGCTGGGCGAGCCTCAGGTGATCGAGACCGTGCCCGGAGTTGGGTACAAGTTGTGACTGAAAGGCCAGAACGCGAGGCGGGGCCGACGCACCCCATGATCAGCCCGCATTCGGCGCGGAAGGCGACGCGGGTGCAGGAGGCGCCGCCGCCGCCGACGGGGCCGCCCGCATGGGACGGCCCCCCTCCGCCGGCGCACCAGCCCGTTCAGCGCTCCACCATGGAACGTGTGAAGGAGCTCCCGGCAAAGGTCAGCATCCGGTGGCGGCTGACACTCACCTACGGCACGCTCGTGTTCGGGGCCGGGGCGATGCTGCTCATCTCGGTCTACGCCATCGTCGGCACGGCCATCAGCACAGCCTGGCCGACGATTGATCTGGGCCTGGGCCCCTACGAGAACGAGCAGCTGCAGAAGAGCTGGCGCAAGTTCCAGGAACTGGCCATCGCCAACGCCCGTGACGGGCTGCTCGGCAGCGCCCCCTTGGCCCTGGTGGGCGTGGGGATCCTGGCGCTCATCATCGGTTACTTCGTGGCCGACCGGGCGCTCAAGCCCGTCGCGCAGATGACCGCCACCGCCAAGAAGCTGTCGGAGAGCACGCTCGCCCACCAGCGCATCGCCCTGGAGGGCCCGAGCGACGAGCTGAAGGAGCTGGCCGACACCTTCGACGCCATGCTCGCCCGGCTCAACGTCGCGTTCGACACGCAGCGCAGGTTCGTGGCCAACGCCTCGCACGAGTTGCGTACGCCGCTGACCATCAACAGGACGGTCCTGGAGATCGCCCTGTCCGATCCTGAGGCGTCCGAGGACCTGAAAGCGCTCGGGCGTACCCTGCTCGAAGTCAACGCGCGCAACGAGAAGCTGATCGAGGGGCTGCTGCTGCTCGCCAGGAGCGAACGCGAACTCGCGGTGCGTAAACCGCTCGACGTTCAGGAAGTCGCGCAGACGGCCGTGGAACAGCTCACGCCCTTCGCCGAGGAGCACGGCGTAACCGTCACCACCGAACTGGTCAGCGCGCCTACCGTAGGCGATCCGGTGCTCCTGGAGCGCTCCGTGAGCAACCTGCTGGAGAACGCGGTCAAGTACAACGTTCCCGAAAACGGAAAAGTGTGGATCCGGACGGGAATGGCGGACGGTGCCTTGGTTGTTCAGGTGGCCAACACGGGGCAGCACGTCCCGGCGTACGAGGTGAACAGCCTGTTCGAGCCCTTCAGGAGGCTCCATGCGGACCGTGTCGAATCGGCCAAGGGATCAGGGCTCGGGCTGTCCATCGTCCGTGCGGTGGTACAGGCGCACGGCGGAAATGTGACCGCCGTGCCACGCGAAGGTGGAGGCCTTGTCGTGACCATCAGACTGCCGAGGCGCTGACACTCGTGGCGTTCCGGCGCGTTCGTCCGCATGTTGATGCGCGTGTTGAGGCACGGGGGGCGTCTCATTCGCGCCGCACATGTGGTTGGATGTGCCGTCGAACACGGTGGTGCATGACGCCAAGGCTGTGGGTTTCGCCATATTTGGCTAACCATTGCCGTCGGCAGCAGGCCCTGACGTGTTGGGAGGTTCGTTGTTCGTTTCCGCGGGGTACCGATGGGAAATCTCCCCGACGGAACGGGCACAAGATGGGCTTCCCGGGCGTTAGAAGACGCGCGATGAGCGCGAAGACATATAGCTGAGGGGGATGGAGTAAGCACAATGGCTACCGACTACGACAGCCCGCGCAAGACAGATGACGACCTGGGGGAGGACAGCCTTCAGGAACTTCAGGCGCGGCGCACGGACAAGTCGTCCGGCAGTATCGACATCGACGAGACCGATCTGGCCGAGTCGCTCGAACTGCCCGGCGCCGACCTGTCCAACGAAGAGCTGTCCCTGCGGGTGATCCCCCGTCAGGCCGACGAGTTCACCTGCTCACGCTGCTTCCTGGTGCATCACCGTAGCCAGCTGGCCTCCGAGAGGAACGGCCAGCAGGTCTGCCGGGAGTGCGCCGCCTGATCATCTGGAGCGAGCAGGCTCGGGGAGATGGCGAGGACCGGCATCGGTTCGTCCCTGAGCGATCGCGACCAAGAGACATGGAGGCATCGCGTGGCCGTACCAGAGAAAGACCGTCAACCAGGCAGTGAGGTCGCCGACCCCGAGAGCGAGGTCGGCGAGCTCGTAGGCAGGCTCACCGCGCCAGGTGAGCTCGAGCCGGCCGAGCGGCGCAGGCTGCTCGGCCGACTAGCCCGGGCGCTGTCCACCGGGGCCAAGAAGGCCCGGGAGACCGGCGCGGGCCGTGGCCGCTGGCTGGCGGACGTCTTCCTCAACATCGCGCCGCGCATCCCGATCCGGGACCTGCACACCCTCGCCGAACATCATCACGGCCTGACCGGCGAGGAGCTCGCCGACGACCTGGTGCGCACCGCCCAGAAGGCCACGATGACGGTCGGCGCCATCGGCGGAGCACTGGCAGCGGCCGAGTTCGCCGCGCCACCCCTCCTGCTCTCCGCCCCCGCCCAGCTCGTCGCGGAGACCATCGTCGTCGCGGCCATCGAGGTCAAGCTGCTGGCCGAGCTGCACGAGGTCTACGGCGTCCACGTCCAGGGCACCGGCACCCAGCGCGCGGTCGCGTTCACGGCCGCCTGGGCCAAACAGCGCGGCATCGACCCGCTGGCCCCCGCGTCCGTCTCCCTGGCGCTCGGCGCCGCCACCAAGACCGCCCTGCGCAACCGGCTCATGCGGACGCTGGGCCGCCACCTGACCACCTTCGGGCCCTTCCTGACCGGCGCGGTCGCCGGCGGCGCGCTCAACCGCATGGCCACGAAGAAACTGGGCGAGGCCATCCGCGCGGACCTGCGCGTCAAGCTGCCCTCCGGCGATGCGCCCGGCGCGGTCGGCTCCGCGACGCCCCAGGACCAGCTCGAAGCCTGAGCGCCCGCCGGCTGCCTGAGCGCCCCGGCCAGGCGGCCGGATCGACGCCTGAGCGCCCGGCTAAGCGGCCGGATCGACGCGCAGGCCGCCGAAGGTCATCTTGAGCAGCGCGTCGGCCAGATCGTCGGCCGAGGCGCCGCGGGCCGGCTGGTACCACTCGGTGATCGAGTTGACGGAGCCGAACAGCAGCCGCGTCACCAGCCCCGGATCCACGTCCGCCCTGATGCTGCCCTCCGTCGCCGCCTCCGTGACCAGGCGGCTGATGAACCGGTCGAACTCCCGCCGCCGCTCCAGCGCCGCCAGCTCCGTCCCGCTGTTGCCGCGCACCCGCAGCAGCAGCGTCACGTACGGCAGCCGGTCGATGAGCAGCCGCACGCTCTGGCGTACGACCCACTCCAGGCGCTCGATCGCCGCCCCCGAGGACGCGCGCTCGTCGGCCACCATCTCGAACAGCCCGTCGAGCGCCCGGTCCAGCGCCCGCGACAGCAGCTGCTCCTTGCCCGGCACGTGGTAGTAGATGGCCGACTTGGTCACGCCCAGAGCCCTGGCCAGGTCTTCCATGCTGGTGCCGTCGTAGCCGCGCTCGTTGAACACGCCCACGGCCGTGGCCAGCACGGACTCGGGATCGTGGCCCCGCCTGCGCTGCCGGGTGGGGGTCGGAGTGGCCATGTGGCTAAGTATCCCGCTTGTCGATGACTCGTCTGAGCTTGCCGACCGACCGCTCCAGCGTCTCGGGGTCCACCACCTCGACCTCCACGCTCACCCCGACGACGTCCTTGACCGCCTGGCGCAGCCGTTCGCCCGCCTCGTCCCGCCCGTCGCCGAGCCCGGGGCGCGCCTCGACCCTGACCGTCATCACGTCGAGCCGCCCGGGGCGGGTGAGGTGCAGCTGGAAGTGCGGCGACAGGCCCGCGACGCCCAGCACGACCTCCTCGATCTGGGTCGGGAACACGTTCACGCCCCGCAGGATGATCATGTCGTCGGTGCGCCCGGTGACCTTCTCCATCCGCCGGAAGGCCGGCCTGGCGGTGCCGGGCAGCAGCCGGGTCAGGTCGCGCGTGCGGTAGCGGATGACCGGCATGGCCTCCTTGGTCAGGCTGGTGAAGACCAGCTCGCCCACCTCCGCCGGCTCACCGGTGAACGGGTCGACGGTCTCGGGGTAGAAGTGGTCCTCCCAGACGTGCAGGCCGTCCTTGCTCTCGACGCACTCGTTCGCCACGCCGGGGCCCATCACCTCGGACAGGCCGTAGATGTCGACGGCGTGCAGGTCGAAGCGGTCCTCGATCTCCAGGCGCATCCGCTCGGTCCACGGCTCGGCGCCGAAGATCCCGATCCGCGGCGAGGAGGCGCGCGGGTCCAGGCCCCTGGCGGTGAACTCGTCCAGCAGCGCCAGCATGTACGACGGCGTCATCATGACGATGTCGGGCCGGAAGTCCTCGATCAGCAGCACCTGCCGCTGCGTCATGCCGCCGGAGACGGGCACCACCGTGCAGCCCAGCCGCTCGGCCCCGTAGTGGGCGCCCAGCCCGCCGGTGAACAGGCCGTAGCCGTACGCCACGTGCACGATGTCGCCGGGCCGCCCGCCGGAGGCGCGGATCGAGCGGGCCATGACCTCCGCCCAGACGTCCAGGTCGCCCTGCGTGTAGCCGACCACGGTCGGCCGGCCGGTGGTGCCGCTGGAGGCGTGCACCCGGGCCACCCGCTCGCGGGGGACGGCGAACATGCCGAACGGGTAGCTGTCGCGCAGGTCCTGCTTCGTGGTGAACGGGAACTTCGCCAGGTCGTCGAGCTCTTTGCAGTCGTTCGGGTGCACCCCGGCCCGGTCGAACTTGTCCCGGTAGAGGGGGACGTCGCGGTAGGCGTGGTCGAGGGTGCGGCGCAGGCGTTCCAGCTGGAGCGCCTGCAACTCGTCGCGGGACACCCGCTCGATCGGGTCGAGCTCGTGGGGTGCGGGGGGATCGCCAAGTCTCACTTCAGCTCCCGGCTCCGGCCGCGGAACTCCGCGACCACGTGACCGTCGGGTCGGCGCACGGTGATGTCGTAGATGCCGCTGCGGCCGAAACGGGTGCGCTCGGCCGCCTCGGCCACCAGCACGTCGCCCGCGTGGGCGGGGGAGACGAACGTGATCTCCGCCCCGGCCGCGACCGTGACGGGGCCGTGCGAGTTGCACGCGCACGCGAACGCCGTGTCGGCGAGCAGGAACACGTAACCGCCGTGGCAGAGACCGTGGCCGTTGATCATCAGCTCGGTCACGGCCATGCGGCACACCGCCCGGCCCGCGCCCAGCTCCGTCAGCTCGATGCCCAGGGCGGCGGAGGCGGTGTCGGCGTCCATCATGCGACGCGCGCTCTCCAAGGAAGGTCTCCCTTGTCAACTGACCGAATGTTCGGTAAACAAATCATCGTCGGGACTTCCATGTCAAGAGGGTGAATCCATGAAGGTGGCGGTGATCGGCGGAGGGCGCATGGGCGCCGGGATCGCGCAGGTCTTCCTGGCCGCGGGCGAGCGCGTCACCGTGCAGGAGCCGCAGGCCGAGGCCGCCAGATGGCGCATCGCGGAAGGGCTGGCCATCGCCGAGTCCAAGGGCGCGGTCGACAAGGCCGAGGCGCTGGCCAGGCTCACCATGGGCCCCGTGCCAGGGGACGCCGACCTGGTCGTCGAGGCGGTGCCCGAGGACGCGGCGCTGAAGGCCGAGGTGCTGGCCGAGGCCGAGTCGGCCGTCCAGGAGGGGGCGCTGCTGGCCACCAACACCAGCTCGCTGTCCATCGCCGAGCTGGCCGCCGTGCTCGACCGTCCCGAACGCCTGGTCGGCCTGCACTTCTTCAATCCCGTCCCGGTGCAGCGCCTGGTCGAGATCGTCGTCACCAAGGCCACGCCGGGCGAGGTCCTGGAGCGGGCCAGAGGCATCGTGGCGGGCATCGGCAAGACGAGCGTCGTGGTGAACGACTCGCCGGGGTTCGCCACCAGCCGGCTGGGCGTGCTGCTCGGCCTTGAGGCCATCCGGATGCTGGCGGAGGGCGTGGCGACGGCTGACGACATCGACACGGCCATGACGCTCGGCTACGGCCATCCCATGGGGCCGCTCAGGCTCACCGACCTGGTCGGTCTGGACGTGCGGCTGGCCATCGCCGAATACCTGCACGCCAGGCTCGGGCCGCGCTTCGAGCCGCCCGCGCTGCTGCGCGACAAGGTCGCCGCCGGTGAGCTGGGCCGCAAGAGCGGGAAGGGGTTCTACGAATGGTGACCGCGTCCCCGACGAGCTGGCCCTGGTCCGGGTCGCGCGTGGCCGCGTCACGCCCGAGCGGGAGGAGAAGCGATGGCCAAGCCGTTCGCCTCGTCGGCGGACCTCGGCGAGAAGAGGCAGTCCCTGGAGGTGCTCGCCCCGGGCGTGTACGCGCTCACGGCCGAGGGCGACCCCAACGTGGGCGCGATCGAGGGCGAGGACTTCCTCGTCTGCTTCGAGGCGCTGGCCACGCCGGTGGCCGCCCGCGCCTGGCTGGCCCGGCTGCGCGAGCACACTGACAAGCCGGTCCGCTACCTGGTGCTGTCGCACTATCACGCGGTCAGGGTGCTCGGCGCCTCGGCGTTCGGCGCCGACCTGATCGTGACGCACGAGAGGACCCGCGAGCTGATCGCCGAGCGCGGCGAGCAGGACTGGGCCAGCGAGTACGCCAGGATGCCCCGCCTGTTCCAGGAGCCGGACT
This sequence comes from Nonomuraea fuscirosea, assembly GCF_003001935.1. Taxonomy (GTDB): domain Bacteria; phylum Actinomycetota; class Actinomycetes; order Streptosporangiales; family Streptosporangiaceae; genus Nonomuraea; species Nonomuraea fuscirosea. Next base: position 186,561 of record NZ_PVNG01000001.1, read on the forward strand.
CGATTCCCGGCCTGACCTGGCCGACGGTGACGTTCAGCGACCGGTTCACCATCGACCTCGGCGGCGGGCGCGGCGACCTGGTGCTGCAGTACTGCGGGCGCGGGCACACCGAGGGCGACCTGGTGGCCTGGCTGCCGCGGCAGCGGATCATGTTCGCCGGCGACCTGGTCGAGTCGCAGGCCGCCCTCTACACCGGCGACGCCTTCCACCGCGACTGGGCCTCCTCGACGCTCGACCGGGTGGCCTCCTTCGGCGCGGAGACGCTGGTCGGCGGCAGGGGCGCGGTGGCGAGGGGCGAGGCGGGCGTGGCCGCGGCCATCGGGCAGACCCGCGACTTCCTCACCGTGATGCTGCACGAGACCCGCGCCGCCGGGTCGCTGAAGGAGGCGTTCGAGCGCACCCACCGGGCCCTGGAGCCCCGTTACGGCAAGTGGCCGATCTTCGAACACTGCCTGCCGTTCAACGTCTCCAGACTCTGGGACGAGCTGCACGGCGTCGAGCGGCCGCGGATCTGGACCGCGGAGCGCGACCGGCAGGTGTGGGACGAGCTGCAGTCTTGACATCCTCCCCCTCCTAAAGGAGGGGGATTCCCACGGTCGCCCGTGAGGCTTCCTGCTTCACTGCCGGTCGCCCGCCCGAGATAGGAAAATCTCGTTGAGGTCTTACACCAGCTCCACAGGCGTTTTGCCTCTCCGCCAGCCCGGCGGCGAGGGTGTTCCTGATCGTTCGTCCGGCGGCTTGGTTATCGCCACCGCCGAACAGATTAACGGATCGTGCCGTGTCGCGCGGCCTTTTGACGCCGGTTCGCCTGACGGCGAATCGGCTGCCTCTGTCCTGCTCCGCAGGGGTCCGATTCCTCCCCCGCCTGAAGGCGGGGGTTTTCTCGGAGGTATCTGATGAAGGACGAGGCACAGGTCATCGTCATCGGCGCGGGCCCGGTCGGGCAGAGCGCCGCGCTGCTGCTGGCCCGCTGGGGCATTCAGGTGCTGGTGCTCGACCAGCGGCCGGGCCGGGCCCGCGGCGGCTCGAAGTCCATCTGCCAGCAGCGCGACGTGCTCGACATCTGGGCCGCCGCCGGGGCGGGCAAGGTGGCCGAGGAGGGGCTGGCCTGGACCACGGCCCGCACCTACCACCGCGACCGCGAGCTGTTCTCCTGGACGTTCGAGCGCGAGGGGCCGCTGCCGGCCTGCGTGAACATCTCCCAGAGCCGCACCGAGCAGATCCTGGACGAGGCCATCGCCGCCCAGCCGCTCATCGAGGTGCGCTGGGAGCACGAGGTGACCGGCCTGACCCAGGACGCCACCGGCGTCACCGTGCGCTGCGGGCAGCGGCTGCTGCGCGCCCCCTACGTGCTGGCCTGCGCGGGGGCCAGGGCGCAGGCGCTGCGGGGCGCGCTCGGGGTCGCCTTCACCGGGGAGACGTACGAGGACCAGTTCCTCATCTGCGACATCAAGGCCGACCTGCCGGGCTGGGAGAACGAGCGGCGCTTCTACTTCGACCCGATCTGGAACCCGGGCAGGCAGGTGCTCATCCATCCGTGCCCCGGCGGCACGTACCGGATCGACTGGCAGATCGCGCCCGACTTCATCCCGGCCGACGCCGACATCGCGCGCAAGATCCGGCAGGTCGTCGGGGACCGGCCGTACGAGCTGCTGTGGCACAGCACCTACCGCTTCCACTCGCGGGTCGCCTCCCGGATGCGCGTCGGCCGGGTGCTGCTGGCGGGCGACTGCGCCCACCTGGTGGCGCCGTTCGGGGCGCGGGGGCTCAACTCCGGCGTGCCCGACGCCGAGAACGCGGCCTGGAAGCTGGCCTTCGTGCTCAACGGGTGGGCGGGGGAGGAGCTGCTGGAGTCGTATCACGCGGAACGGCACGCGGCGGCCCTGGAGAACCTGGAGGTGACGACCGCGACCATGCGCTTCCTCGCGCCGGCGAGTGTGGAGGAGCGCATGCGGCGGCGGGCCGCGCTGGAGGGCGGGCGGGTGGCCGAGGTCGACTCGGGCCGCTTCGCCGAGCCCTTCTGGTACGCCGACTCACCGCTCACCACGCCCGAGCCGTCGCGGCCCTTCCTGGGCCGGCCGCCGAAGGGCGCGCTGTGCCCGCCCGCGCCGGGCGTCATCCTGCCCGACGTCCTGGTGCCCGGGGGGAGGTTGCGGCAGTTCACACGGGATGGATTTCTCGTGCTATTGGGTGATATGTGCGATTCGAGTTTGTTTGTGCAGGTCCTGGGCAAGGTCATGAGGGCGCCGCTCGCCGTACGCGGGCTCGCGGAGATGGACGGGACAGGCTCGCTCGCTGAGAGGCTCGGCGCGGGGCCCGATGAGGCATGGCTCATCAGGCCCGACTCCCATATCGCCGCGATCATCCCCCATGCGGGGCCTGAGCCGGTGGCGGCCGCCATGAGCCGCGCGATCGGCGGCTCGCCTGACATGTGACCCCCAAGAGGAGGACTGCGTGAGTGGCCGTAGCTCGTTTCTGATCGTGGCGAACCGGTTGCCCGTCGACCGGACGCTCGCGCCTGACGGAACGGCCTCGTGGCGCAGGAGCCCCGGAGGACTCGTCACCGCGATAGCCCCGGTGATGCAGCGCCGTCACGGAGCCTGGGCCGGCTGGCACGGAGCGCCCGACGAGAAGCTCGCGCCGTTCGAGCAGGACGGCATGAGCCTCATCCCGGTGCCGCTGTCGGCCAGTGAGGTGGAGCTCTACTACGAGGGCTTCTCCAACGCCACCCTGTGGCCGCTCTACCACGACGTGGTGGCCACGCCGGTGTTCGACAGGAAGATGTGGGACACCTACCGGATGGTCAACCAGCGCTTCGCCGAGGCCGCCGCGGAGGCGGCCGACGAGGGCGCGGTCGTGTGGGTACAGGACTACCAGCTCCAGCTCGTGCCCGCCATGCTCCGCAGGTTGCGGCCCGACCTGCGGATCGGGTTCTTCCTGCACATCCCGTTCCCGCCGACGGAGCTGTTCTGGCGGCTGCCGTGGCGCAAGGAACTGGTCGAAGGGCTGCTCGGCGCCGACCTCGTCGGCTTCCAGCTGCCCGGCGGCGCGTCCAACTTCCGCCGGCTGTGCCGCCGGCTGCTCGGGCTGCCGTACAAGGGGAACGAGATCTTCCTCGACGACCGGATCGTGACCACGCAGGCGTTCCCGATCTCCGTGGACTTCGCGCAGCTCGACTCCCTCGTCCGCGAGCCGCACATCGTGGCGCGGGCCAAGGAGATCAGGATGGAGCTCGGCGACCCCGAGCACGTGCTGCTCGGCGTGGACCGGCTCGACTACACCAAGGGCATCGGGCAGCGGCTGGAGGCCTTCGGCGAGCTGCTCAACGACGGGCGGCTGCGGCCCGGCGAGGCCGTGTTCGTGCAGATCGCCACGCCCAGCAGGGAGCGGGTGGACGAGTACCGGCGGCTGCGCGACGACATCGAGCTGCAGGTGGGCCGGATCAACGGCGAGCACGCCCAGCTCGGCTACCAGCCGGTGTGGTACTTCCACCAGTCCTACAACCACGAGGAGCTGGCCGCGCTCTACCTCGCCGCCGACGTCATGGTCGTCACGCCGCTGCGCGACGGCATGAACCTGGTGGCCAAGGAGTACGTCTCCTGCCACCACGACCTGCACGGCGGGCTGGTGCTCAGTGAGTTCACCGGGGCCGCCGACGAGTTGCGGCAGGCCTACCTGGTCAATCCTTACGACGTGGAGGACGTCAAGCGCCAGATGCTGACGGCGATGCGGGCCACGCCGCACGAGCTGGCCCGGCGCATGCGCACGATGCGCCGCCGGGTCGCCACCTACGACGTGGACCGCTGGGCGAGCGAGTTTCTCACTGCCCTGGAGTCACCTGCCGCAGAGCCTTCCACGCGTCGTAGCGCTTCTTGGCGGTCCGGTTGACCACGATCTGCGCCACCGACATGCCCACACCCATGACGACGGCGTAACCGATCGCCTCGCCCATGCTGACCTCGGGCGATTCCGTGTCGATGGGCGGCTCCTTGCCGGTCGCCTTCTTCCAGGCGAACGCGAGGATCTTCCGCGCCCCCCAAGCGGTCACCAGCCCCACCAGGCCGCCCACGACACGCCAGGCGATATCGGGCTTGTCCTCCGCCATGTCGATCTCCCTTCCCCTTTGTAACGAACCCTAGTCTGTACCGCTGGCCGCGCCCGCGAAGCCGTACCATAAGGAGGCATGACTCAACAGCGACTACGCCGTCCCTCCATGCCCCAGAAGCCGACTCTCGACGGCCTGGAGCAGGTATGGGTAGCTCGCTGGGAGGAAGAGGGCACCTACCGCTTCGACCGGTCCAGGCCGCGCGAGCAGGTCTACGCCATCGACACGCCGCCGCCGACGGTCTCCGGCTCGCTGCACGTCGGTCATGTCTTCTCCTTCACCCACACCGACATCATGGCCCGCTACCAGCGGATGATCGGCAAAGCGGTCTTCTACCCCATCGGCTGGGACGACAACGGCCTGCCCACCGAGCGCCGCGTGCAGAACGTCTACGGCGTGCGCTGCGATCCCTCGCTGCCCTACGACCCCGGCTTCACACCGCCCGACAAGCCCGGCAAGCGAGACATCTCCATCTCGCGGCGCAACTTCGTCGAGCTGTGCCAGCAGCTGACCGCCATCGACGAGCAGGCCTTCGAGGAGGTCTGGCGGCGGGTCGGGCTGTCGGTCGACTGGTCGCTGCTCTACACCACGATCAGCGACGAGTCGCGGGCGGTTTCCCAGCGGGCGTTCCTGCGCAACCTGCTGCGCGGCGAGGCCTACCTCGCCGAGGCGCCGACCCTGTGGGACGTCAGCTTCCGCACCGCCGTGGCCCAGGCCGAGCTGGAGGACCGCGAGTGGCCCGGCGCCTTCCACAAGATCTCCTTCTACGGTGAGAAGGGCCCGGTCTACATCGAGACCACCAGGCCCGAGCTCATCCCCGCCTGCGTCGCGCTGGTCGCCCATCCCGACGACGAGCGCTACCAGGAGCTGTTCGGCACCTCGGTGCTGACGCCGCTGTTCGGGGTCGAGGTGCCGGTGCTGGCCCACCGCCTGGCCGAGCCCGACAAGGGCACCGGCATCGCGATGATCTGCACCTTCGGCGACATCACCGACGTCACCTGGTGGCGTGAGCTGCACCTGCCGACCCGGCCGGTCATCGGCTGGGACGGGCGGCTGCTGCCCGAGCCGCCGGACGGCGTGGAGGTGGAGCCGTACAAGGAGCTGGCCGGCAAGACGGTCCACAGCGCCCGCGAGCGCATCGTGGAGCTGCTGCGCGAGTCCGGCGACCTTGAAGGCGAGCCCCGGCCCGTGCAGCGCACGGTGAAATTTTACGAAAAGGGCGACAAACCGCTGGAGATCGTCACCACCCGCCAGTGGTACATCCGCAACGGCGGTCGGGATGAGGAGCTGCGCCGGCGGCTGCTGGAGCGCGGGCGCGAGCTGACCTGGCACCCGCCGCACATGTGGGTCCGCTACGACAACTGGGTCGAAGGGCTCACCGGCGACTGGCTCATCTCCCGCCAGCGCTTCTTCGGCGTGCCGTTCCCGGTGTGGTATCCGATCGACGAGTCGGGGCAGCCCGTCCACGACGCGCCGATCCTGCCCACCGAGGACATGCTGCCCGTGGAGCCGTCCTCCGACGTGCCCCCCGGCTACACCGAGGACCAGCGCGGCGTGCCCGGCGGCTTCATGGCCGACCCCGACGTCATGGACACCTGGGCCACCTCGTCGCTGACCCCGCAGATCGCGGGCCGCTGGGGCAGCGACGACGACCTGTTCCGGCGGGTCTTCCCCGCCGACCTGCGGCCGCAGGCCCACGAGATCATCCGCACCTGGCTGTTCTCGACCGTGGTGCGGGCCCACTACGAGTTCGGCTCGCTGCCGTGGAGCGACGTGGCCATCTCGGGGTGGATCCTCGACCCCGACCGCAAGAAGATGTCCAAGTCCAAGGGCAACGTGGTCACCCCGATCGACCTGCTGGAGCAGCACGGCTCCGACGCCGTGCGCTACTGGGCGGCCAACGGGCGCTACGGCGTCGACACCACCTTCGACACCGGGCAGCTCAAGGTCGGGCGGCGGCTGGCCATCAAGATCCTCAACGCGTCGAAGTTCGTGCTGGGGCTGGCCGCCGACGGCGCCTCGGACGGCGCTTCAGCCTCGGACGGCGGCGCTGCCGTGGTCACCGAGGCGCTGGACCGGGCGATGCTGGCGGCGCTGGCCGACGTCGTCAAGGAGGCGACGGAGGCGTTCGAGGGTTACGACCACACCCGGGCGATCGAGGCCGTCGAGCGCTTCTTCTGGGCGTTCTGCGACGACTACCTGGAGCTGGTCAAGGCGCGGGCGTACGAGTCCGGCCCCGCCTCCGCCTCGGCCCACGCGGCGCTGCGGCAGGCCCTCGACGTGCTGCTGCGGCTGTTCGCGCCGTTCCTGCCGTTCGTGACCGAAGAGGTGTGGTCGTGGTGGCGCGACGGCTCCGTCCACCACACCTCCTGGCCGGCCGTGGAACGCGGCACCGGCGACCCGGCGGTGCTGAGCGTGGCCTCCGAGGTGCTCGGCCAGGTGCGCAAGGCCAAGTCGGAGGCCAAGCTGTCGATGCGGGCCGAGGTCTCGCGGCTGACCGTGTGGGCTCCGGACGCCGGGCTGGTCCGGCAGGCGCAGGACGATCTGTGCGCGGCGGGGAACGTCGAGGAGTTCGTCCTGGAGCAGGGTGACACGTTCAAGGTCGAGGTCCACCTGGACTGACCGATGCGCCCGGCCGGGCCTCCTCAGCGGGGTTCGCCCGGCCGGGCGTCAGGTCTCTTCGGTGCGGTGCAGGGCCACGAGCAGCGCGTACGCGTGCCCGTCCGGTGCCGGCACGCGGGCGCGGAAGTCGTCCAGCACCTCCCGCAGCCGCCGGCGCAGCTCGGCGTGCCCCTCGGGTGTGAGCCGGAGCGCCAGCCGGTCGAAGTCGCCCTCCTCGACGTGCTCCGACCGTCTCGTCTGCGCCACGAAGGCGTCAAGGAGCTCGGCGTTCGCGCCCGTGACGCCGCTGTCGCGGACGTCCATCTCCCACGACTTGCCGGTGGCCCGGTAGGGGATCTCGGTGGAGCCGCGCGGGCCGGGGCGGCTCGGCTCGGCCGCCAGGAAGCCGGTCTCGACCAGCTTGCGTACGTGGTGCAGGGTCGTGGCGGGGTTGGCGTCCAGCAGGCCGGCGATCTCCTTGTTCGTGAGTGCTCGGTCGAGGCAGAGCCGCAGGATGCGCAACCGTACGGAGGAGGCCAGCGCGCGGGCCTCTGCCTCGGTGGCGGGGCGGCGGTGGGTGCCCATGGCAGGTCACCCTATAACCGGTCGATTCCTACCGATCAGTGGCGAACGGGACTCGGCCGGCACATCCGCAGGTCACCGGACATGCCACGCCGGAGCCGGCCCGATCGCGTTCCGGAGCCCGACCGATCGTGTTCCGGAGCCGGCCCGATCGCGTTCGGGATCCCGACCGGTCGTGGGCAGGAGCCCGTTCCGTCCCCGTCGTGTCTTCTAGTAGTCGCACACCCCCGTCGGGAAGATCTGCTTCAGGCGGGCCCGCTGGTCGGCCGTGGGCCGCCAGGAGCCGTACAGGCCGCGCGCGACGGCACGGTCGACCGGCTGCAGGCGGCACTTGTAGACGCCGCCCTCGATCGGGCCGCCCGCCACGATCCGCGTGGTCGAGTACAGGGGGAAGCGCCGCGTGCAGGCGCCGGGGGAGCGGCGGTCGAGCACGCCGTCCCAGACGCGCGGGCCGGCCGCGATCTGGGTGCCGTCGGTGGCGAAGCAGCGGTCCACGGCCTGGGGCGGCTTGTTGCCGACGACCCCGCGGCGCGGATGCCGCCTGATGTTGGCCATCCACTCGTCGATCACCCGCAGCGCCTCGGGCGTCTGGTCGAACTTCGGCCCGTCCGGGCGGGCGTCGGTGAACCAGATGACCTGGTTGCCCGCCGATCCGTCGTGGTCCAGCATGCGCTTCCTGGAGGCGAACGACTGGTGCGCGTTGTGCATGTCGAGCTGGTCCTCCAGGTAGTGACGCCAGTCGATCACCGGAAGGTCGATGTCGCCGCGGAACACCAGGCCGCTGCGCTCCACGTTCCTGATCGCCACGGGATCGCCGGTCCGCCTCGGGGCCGGGTCGCCGAGGTTCATGTTGCGGGCGCTCCACGGGTCGGGGTCGGCCGGGCAGGCGGACCGGACGAACGGGCAGCCCTCCTGCACCATGTCGGCCGACTCCTTCCACGAGCCGGCCGCCGCGTTGACCTCCAGGAACTCCTCCGGCGTGACGACGCCGTCCACGAGCGCCTTCAGCCCGTACTGGACGCCCACGTTGTCCCAGGTCGAACGGGCGTAGCCGGTGGCGTCCACGCCGTAGACGTGCTTGAGGTCGTCCCAGTGCGTCCAGTGCACGGTGTCCTTGACGCCCGGCGGGTCCATCCGCTGCCACTCGGGGTCGTCGTTGGAGGTCCACAGCGGGTTCATGGACAGCGGGGTCAGGCCGCGCCAGCCGTTGACGCACTCGTCGGAGCCGGGCCGGCCGGTGTACGGGTTGGCCACGGTGTCGCTGGCGTTCATGCCGATCAGGGCCGTCCTGTCGTCCCACTTCGCCCAGCGGGGCGTGCGGTCCATGTAGCGTTCGAGCAGCTCGCAGTCGCCCACGTGGATGGTCTGGGTGACCATGTCCGGATAGGAGTACTGCGGGATGGCGGCGTCGATCACCCTCGTGCCGTGGTTCTGGGCGTAGACGTACTGCTGGATCGCGCCGCCGGAGGCGCCGACGCCGACCGTGTACAGCGGGCGGCCGTGCCGTTCGATGAAGCGCTCCTTGACCATCAGGGCCGTCTCGCCGCCCAGGATCAGGTTGTAGTGGGTGGAGGTGCGGGTGCCCGAGGAGTGCAGGATCGCGTACCCCTTGCCCAGCCCGTACGGGTCGAGGGCGGCGCTGCCCGGCGTGCCCTGGTCGTGGCCGATCGCGACGCCGCCGTCGAAGCGGTAGATCGCCCTGCCGTTCCAGCCGTTCTCCAGCATCGCGATCGAGTAGATGAAGCGGTTGACGACGCCGCGCTCCCGCCTGACCACGAAGTCCACCGTCCGGCCGTCCAGCAGCGTGGTCGTCGCCAGGTCGGCGGGGCGTCCGTCCGGCATCGGCTTGTACGTGCCGTCCGTCGAGCGGTACAGCCGATCCTGCACCACCGGCGCGAAGCAGTCCCTGCTCCAGCCGCCGCTGACGCGCATGCCCTGGCCGTCCTGGTTGTCCGCGACCGGCGGTCCCAGCCCGCTTCGTTCCGTCTTGCATAAGAACGGGTACTGGTGCGGGCCCGAGAAGATCGGCCCCTGGGCCGGGTGGTTGCGCACCCGCAGGCTGCGCAGGTGCGGCCAGGCCACCGCGGTGATCGTGTTGTCCCCGTCCCGCAGGCCCGTCACCAGGCCCGTCAGCCCGTCCTCCGTCCGCTGGAAGACCGAGGTGACGTCGTCGCCGTTACGCAGCACCTTGAGCTTCGCGCCGCGAGGCTGGCGGACCCTGACCAGGGCGTCGCCGCCGGTGACCTGGTCGGCGGCGCTGGAGAGCACCTCCAACGCCAGGTCGGCGCCGGAGGCGTACGCGGGGGCGGGGGCGGCGAGGAGGGACGCCAGCACGGTGAGGACCACCACAGCCTTCATGCGCTCGACGGTGCCACGCACCCCGCCCCTTGCCCAGACCCGATCTCACCCGACAAACCGATCAATGTGAACGGGAGCCGCGGGCCGCGCGGTTACGCTCTGAGCTGCCCGGCCCGTTATCCGCGCGCATCCGGCCCCCGAACATGCCAGTCTTGAACACGTGCTGCCCGACCCACCGACCAAGCTCGTGCCACCCGTCCTGGCCAGGACGGCCGCGTGGTGCGCATGCCTGATCCTCATCGGCGTGGTCGTCAACTACTTCGTCCAGGCCATCGCCGCCCTCTCCTTCGTGGCCCTGCCGGTGGCGATCGCGCTCCTGCTCACGGCCCTGCTGTTCCCGCTGACCAGAAGCCTGCGCGACGCGGGCATGCGTCCCATCTACGCGACCTGGATCACCATGCTGGTGGCCCTGGCCGTGCTCACCGGCACGGGCTGGCTCGTCGGGGCGCGGGCCAGCGAGGAGTTCCCCAACCTGGTCAGACAGGTCCAGCAGACCGCGCGGACCGTGCAGGAGTGGCTGATCACGGGCCCGCTGCACCTGCGCGAAGCGCAGATCACCGACTACGTCGACGAGATCGCGGCCCTGGTCAACGCGCAGCGCACGGCCATCACCGGCACCGTGCTGTCCGCCGGCGCGGTGGCCGTCGAGGTGCTGGCGTCGATCGTGCTGCTCCTGTTCGTGACGTTCTTCCTGCTCAAGGACGGCGACCGGATCTGGTCGTGGTTCCTGCGCGCGTTCGGCAGGGTCGCACCGCGCGTCGACCGGGCCGGCCGGGCCGCGTGGACCACGCTCTCCCACTACGTCCAGGGCACCGTGGCGGTCGCGGCCGTGCACGGTCTGATCATGGGCATCGTGCTGGCCGGCATGGGGGTCCCGCTGTGGGCGCCCCTGGCCGTGCTGATCTTCTTCGCCAGTTTCATCCCCATCGTCGGCATCTTCTTCGCCGGCACGGTCGCGACCCTGGTCACCCTGGGCGCCAAGGGCCTCGTCTACGCGCTGATCTTCCTCGGCATCCTCGTCGTGGAGCAGCAACTGGAAAACCACGTGCTGCAGCCGCTGATCGTCGGGCGGGCGCTCAACTTCCATCCGCTGGCCATCATCCTGGTCCTGGCGGTGGGCGGCATCCTGGCCGGCATCGCGGGAGCCGCCGTGGCCGTCCCGGTGGCGGCGGTCATCTACCGAGCGATCCCCGAACTGAGACACAAACCCCGCGCCCTGCCCCCCGGCCCCGACGACCACCCTCCGGACGGCCCCCCACCACCACCACCACCCGGCCCTCCGGACGACGGCCCAGATCTTCGCGGTGAGGAACGCCCGTGGCGCACCGACCACAGCGCTCCACAGGCTGACGACCGCCCGCCACGAGAGGAAGAACCACCGGCACGCGACGACAGGGCCCCGTAGCGCGGGGGCCGGCTGCCGCTGGGTGACGGGCGGCCGGTCTGCCATGCTCGGGTCGTGACTGATGTGGATCTCGCCCGCCGGGTTCGTGACCGTTGCCGGTTGAGTGGCCGGTTCGTGTTGCGTTCGGGACGAGTGGCCGAGGAGTACTTCGACAAGTACCGGTTCGAGGCCGATCCGGCCCTTCTCGATGAGCTGGCAGCGGGGATGGTGCCACTGGTTCCCGAAGGGACGGAGGTGCTGGCCGGCCTGGAGATGGGCGGCATCGCGGTGGTCACGGCGCTGGGCCGGCGCACCGGCCTGCCCTGCGCGTTCGTACGCAAGGCGGCGAAGTCCTACGGCACCGCCCGGCTGGCCGAGGGGGCCGACGTCGAGGGGCGGCGCCTCCTGGTCGTCGAGGACGTGGTGACCTCGGGCGGGCAGATCGCGATCTCCACCGGTCAATTGCGTGATCTAGGGGCTCGGATCGACCACGCGTTGTGCGTCATCGACCGGCAGGAAGGCGGTGCCGAGGCCCTGGCCGCGAACGGGATCCGGCTCCTGTCGCTGCTCAACCGCGAGGATCTCGAGGTGCCCGGGTAAGTACTGCTGCTCAGAATCCGGCCATCGGTACGCGTGGGGCGGCGACTGTGGACGGAGGGTGGGGCGACACGGAGTAACCTCGTCACCCGTGACGCGTTCCTCCCTCACCACCCCGCCGCCGGGCGCGAACCTGCCGGAGGCGCAGCCTGGCGCGCCGTCGCCGGGCAGCACTCTGGTCTCCCACTACGACCAGTGTTTCGCCTGCGGGCCCGCGCACCCCACGGGGCTGCATCTGACGGCGAGGACGCCCGACGGCGCCACCGTCGAGGCGGAGTTCACCGTGGGCGAGGCGCACCAGGGCGCGCCCCGGCTGGCGCACGGCGGGGTGCTGGCCACCGCCATGGACGAAGTCATCGGAATGTCCGTCTACCTGCTGCACAAGCCCTATGTGACGGGACGGCTGGAGACCGACTACCTCCTCCCTGTTCCCGTGGGCACGACACTCCACCTGCGCGCCTGGTGCAACGGCATCGCGGGCAGAAAGGCGTACCTTGAGGCTGAGGGGCGCATCGGCGCTCCAGACGGACCGGTCGCCGTCCGCGCGGCAGCGCTGTTCATCGAGGTGAACATGGAACACTTCGCCAAGCACGCCGACCTGGCCGCCACCGCCGCCGATCATCAGGACTACGAGGTGAACCCTTGAGCGACGTGGAGGTCCTCATCCAGCGGCTCGATCCCGGGCTGCCGCCGCCGTCGTACGCCCATCCGGGAGACGCCGGCGCCGACCTCTGCGCGGCCGAGGACGTGGAGCTGATGCCCGGTGAGCGGGCCGTCGTCGGCACCGGGGTGGCGATCGCCCTGCCCGAGGGGTACGCGGCGTTCGTGCATCCGCGTTCCGGGCTGGCGGCGCGGCACGGCGTCACGCTGGTCAACGCGCCCGGCACGGTCGACGCCGGATACCGGGGCGAGATCAAGGTGACGGTGATCAACACCGACGCCAAGGAGTCGTTCAGCCTGCGGCGCGGGGACCGGGTGGCGCAGCTCGTGATCCAGCGGGTGGAACACGCGGCCTTCACCGAGACCGAGCGCCTGCCGTCGTCCGCGCGCGGCGCCAACGGCTTCGGCTCGACAGGACGCTGAGGAAGAAGTGGCACGCCGGTTCCGGGTCGCGGTGGAGGGCAGGTCCCGACGTGGACGGCTTCCGGTCACAGCGGGCCGGATGACGGTGAGGGCCGGCCGGGCGGGCCCGGCAGGCATAGGGCCGGGTGCTCGGCAGGCACGGGCCGGGGAACCGGCGGTACGGACATCAGGCCGGGTGACCGGTCGCACGGACATGAGGCCGGGTGACCGGCCGTACGGACATGAGGCCGGGTGACCGGCCGTACGGACATGAGGCCGGGTGACCGGCCGTACGGACATGAGGCCGGGTGACCGGCCGTACGGACATGAGGCCGGGTGACCGGCCGTACGGACATGAGGCCGGGTGACCGGCCGTACGGACATGAGGCCGGGTGACCGGCCGTACGGACATGAGGGCCGGGGAGCCGGTCCGAGGAGCAGGGAGAGTGAGGAACGTGTTCCGACGTCGTCGTCGTGAGCAGCCGGAGCAGGTGGGCGAGCAGGAGTCGGCCGCCCCCACGCGCGAGTCCGGCCCGTGGGACGCCGACGAGCCCCACCCGGAGTCCGACCGGATCGATCTGGGCGGTCTCCGGCTGCCGCACAACGCGGACTTCGACGTGCGGCTGGCCTCCGTGGGAGACCAGCACGTCGGCGTGGTCGTCCTGTACGAGGACAGCTCGCTCCAGCTGCAGGCGCTGGCCGCGCCGCGCAGCTCCGGCCTGTGGGACGAGATCAAGACGAAGATCCAGACCCAGGTCAAGGACCTGGAGGAGCGGGAGGGGCCGTTCGGCAGCGAGCTGGTCGGCGAGCTGCGGACCGACGGGGAGACCCGGCCGGCCCGCTATCTCGGCGTCGACGGCCCGCGCTGGTTCCTGCTGGCGGTGATCGCCGGCAAGGCGGCGGTCGATGAGAGCGTCGCCGAGGCGTACATCGACTTCATCAAGGACGTCGTGGTCGTGCGCGGGGACGAGCCGATGGCGCGGGAGGAGCCGATTCCGCTGCGCCGGCCCAACGAGCAGCAGGGCGGCGAGGGCGACGAGCGGCCGGGGCTCAACCCGTTCAAACGAGGACCTGAAATCAGTGAGATTCGCTGAGGGCCGATATCACATAGGCTGAACCATCATGAGTACGGCAGAGCCCCCCAAACGCGGGGGATTGCGTGGGTTCTTCAGTCGGCTGGCCACCAGTCAGTCCGAGATCGAGGCCCAGGAGCTGCGGGAGGACGCCGACGAGGTCGGCGCGACCCCGATCGTCTCGTGTGGCGGGCGCCGCCGCTTCTGTGTGGCGGGTACGCTACGTACGGTGACATTGCGCCCGAGGGGCGGCGCCCCGGCTCTGGAGGCCGAGCTCTACGACGGGTCGGACGTGATCGACCTGGTCTGGCTCGGCCGCCGCAAGATCGCCGGCATCGAGCCCGGCCGCACGGTCAAGGCCGAGGGCCTGGTCAGCATGCAGGACGGGCGCAAGGTGATGTTCAATCCGCGTTACGAGCTGCGCCCAGGGAGTTGATCAGGTGAGTGCTGAGGCTGAAGAGGTCGCCCACGACACCGTCGAGGCGGCGGTGCGAGCTCAGCTCGCCAAGGCCTTCGGCGGGGTGCGCGGCATCATCGAGGCGGCGGTCCCGACGATCGCCTTCACGTTGTCGTGGATCCTGTCCGAGGACCTGAAGCTGTCGCTCATCATCAGCGTCACCCTGTCGGTGCTGCTGCTGCTCGTACGGATCATCCAGCGGTCCACGCCGCAGTTCGTGATCAACAGCCTGATCGGCATCGCGATCGGGGCGTTCTTCGCCAGCCGCACTGGTGACGCGAAAGACTACTTCCTGCCCGGCATCCTGTGGAATGCCGCGTACATGGTGGGAATGCTCATCTCGGTCGTCGCCCGGTGGCCGGTCGTGGGCTTCCTGATCGGCTCGGTCACCGGTGACCCGACCGCCTGGCACAAGGACCCCGGCATCGTGCGGCTGTGCACGCGGCTGACCTGGCTGCTCATGCTGCCGTGCGCGGTGCGGGTGGCGGTGCAGGGGCCGGTCTACCTGTTCGGCGGCGGTGACGAGGCGGTGGCGGCGCTCGGGTTCGCCAAGATCGTGATGGGCTGGCCGCTCCAGGTGGCCGCGCTGGGCGCCATGCTGTGGCTGCTCGGCCGGGGCCGCACCCCGATCAAGCCTCCGGTCGCACCCGCCTGACACCACACCACACCCGGCCCCCGCGGTAGAAGGTCGTGGGTCGGAGTCTGTGGGTCAGCGGTCCTGGTGGTCGGGGTCGAAGGCGGTGGGTTCCGCCGGCAGGGTGTAGCGCTCGCTGATGAGGTCGGCGACGCGGCGGCGGCTTTCGCGTGGTTCCAGGCCGTCCGCCTCGCTTTCCACCGCCGCCACCTCCTCCGCCAGCTCGGCGTCCCCCAGGCTCTCGCGGATCCACGCCGAGCAGTCGCAGCGCCGCAGATGATGCAGCCAGGTGTCGTCGTCCACCCCGTCGGCGAGTTCGACGAACGTGTGCAGGTTCCTGGCACGCAGCCGCAGCCGGTCCTCGGGTCCGGTGAAGTAGAAGCTCTTGTCCTTGGCCATGGTGCCCGCCGCGTACTTGCGCCGGTGCCGGGTCCGCTCGGCGCGGGCGGGCGCGAGCACGAGCCGGCGCGCGTGCCCGTCGGCGTCGTGCCACAGCGCGATGTCGCCCGCCTGCTCGCCCTCCGGTGACGCGGGCAGCGAGGGGACGTCGCGGCCACGGGCCGTGGCGAACGCGGCCAGGGTGTTCCGCGGCTCCTTGCCCACCGCGATCGTGCTGGTCACCAGCCGGAGCGCGTCGGGGCTGAGCGCGTCGGGATGCACGGTGATCATCAGCAGCGCGCCGAGGTCGCCGGGATGCCGCAGCGGTACGTCGCGTACCTCGGCGGGCATCAGGTGGTGCGCCTCGTCGAGCACCAGCCAGTGCGGATGCCCCAGCTTGGCCCGCAGCCCGGTCAGGCGGGGGAGCAACTCGGCGAAGTACGCCGGCCGGTCGCGCAGCTGCTGCCCGATCAGGTTGACGACGACGCTGTGATCGGGCTGCTCCAGCACGTGCAGCACCTCCTCCATGCCGGGCACCCGGTCCGGGTCGCCGAGCACGGTGACGCCCGGATGCTCCGCGTAGTCGCCCTCCGGGTCCACGATGACGCACTGGTAGCCGTCGCCGACGAGCCGTTCGAGCAGCGCCGTGGTGACCGTGGACTTGCCGCTGCCGGACGGCCCCGCCACCAGCAGCCCCATCCCGTACGTGGGCAGTCGCACCTCCTCGCCGTCCGCGTGCCCGAGCAGGACGTGATGGCGCGGGATCTCCATCGCGTCCAGGTCGCCCGCCAGCAACCGGCCGGCCAGTTGACCGACGCCGTGCCCGTCGGGTTCGTCGAGGGAGAGGTCGCAGGCGTCCTTGAGGGCGGGCAGCGCGTTGGCGACGGCGGCCCCGCACTCGGCGGCGGCCAGAAAGGCGTGGTCGTTCTCGCCGTCGCCGACCGCGACCACGCCGTGCCGCGACAGGGACAGCCGGTCGAGGACGGCGGTCATGCCGCTGGCCTTGTTCACGCCGGGAGGCAGCACCATGACGGCGCCCTTGTTGTAGATGACCTGCAGCTCCAGGCCCAGCTCGCGGATCGCCGCCAGGACCTGGACGTCGTGCGGCTCGCGGGTGGCGATCAGCACCTGACCGACCCCGAGCGGATGCACACCCTGCTCGCGCAGCCGGTCGGCCAGCTCGGCCGGCGGGGGAGCGGCCAGGGCGTCGCAGGTGCGCTGGCGCGGGTCGTACAGCAGGCCGCCGTTCTCGGCAACGATCAGGTCGAACAGGGCGGGATGCGGGAAGACGGACAGGAGGTCGTCGAGCTGGCGCCCGGTGACGAGCAGCAGCTTGAACCCGGCGCGGGACAGCCGCTCCAGCGCCTTGATCGTCTCCTCCGCGACCTCGCCGCCCTTCGCCAGGGTCTCGTCGTAGTCGCAGGCCAGCACGTTGTAGCGCATGATCCTGCCCTACCCGGCAGGAGCGGGGGATCCGGTCGCGCGGGTGAATGCGAGGCGAACTTTGACCGGCGGCAGCCCAGCGTCGAGCGGGTCCCAGGCCGCGGGGCCGACCCAGGACCGGGCGGGTCCTAGGCTTTCTGCCATGACCATCATGCACGTTCCCGGCTCGAAGTCCGTCACCGCCCGTGCTCTGTTCCTCGCCGCCGCCGCCGGCGGCACGACCGTGCTGCGCCGGCCGCTGGTCTCCGACGACACGGAAGGCTTCGCGGAGGGCTTGATCGCGCTCGGCTACCGCGTGGAGCGCGGGCCGGAGGCGTGGACGATCGAGGGGCGTCCCGAGGGGCCGGCGGTGGCGGAGGCGGAGGTGTTCTGCCGCGACGGCGCCACCACCGCGCGGTTCCTGCCCGCGCTCGTCGCGGCCGGCCGAGGCGTCTTCCGTTTCGACGCCTCCGCCCAGATGCGGCGCCGCCCGCTCGGGCCCCTCACGCGGGCGCTGCGCGAGCTCGGGGTGGATCTGACGCACGAGGGCGAGGAGGGTCACCATCCGCTGACCGTGCGGGCCGGCGGGATCAAGGGCGGCCGGATCACGCTGGACGCCGGGCTGTCGTCGCAGTTCCTGACCGCGTTGCTGCTCGTCGGGCCGCTCACCTCCGAAGGGCTGGAGATCACGGTGACCGACCTGGTGTCGGCGCCGTACGTGGAGATCACCCTGGCGATGATGCGCGGCTTCGGGGTCGAGGTGCGGCGTGAGGGTGACGCGTTCGTCGTGCCCGCGCGGCCGTACACGGCGGTGGCCGGCTACGCGGTCGAGCCGGACGCCTCCACCGCGAGCTACCCGCTCGCCGCCGCCGCGCTCACCGGCAACAGCGTCACCATCCCCGGGCTGGGCTCCGGCGCGATGCAGGGCGACGTGCGCTTCGCCGAGGTCCTGCGGCGGATGGGCGCGGACGTCGACCTGTCGCACGACGCGGTGACGGTCACCGGTACGGGCACGTTGCGGGGGCTGACGGTCAACATGCGTGACATCTCCGACACCGTCCCGACGCTGGCCGCCATCGCCCCGTTCGCCGACGGCCCCGTACGGATCGAGGACGTCCACAACATCAGGGTCAAGGAGTGCGACCGGCTGGAGGCGTGCGCCGAGAACCTGCGCCGCCTCGGCATCGAGGTGGGCACGGGCCGCGACTGGATCGAGATCCGGCCGGGAACGCCCCGGCTGGCCGAGATCGCCTGCCACGGCGACCACCGCATCGCGATGTCGTTCGCCGTGGCGGGGCTGCGCACCCCGGGGGTCACCCTGGACGACCCGGGATGCGTGAAGAAGACGTTCCCCGGCTTCCACGAGGCCCTGGCAGGACTGCGGGCCGAGTGGGGCCTGGGGTAGCGAGCTCCGGAGGGAGCGGGGGCGGCGGTGAAGGGTCCCGAGCCGGACGGGCTGTGGCGAGGACCCCGGAGGGAGTGCGGGCGGCGGTAAAGAGCTCCGGGGCCGGGCGTTGCCGTCCCCAGCCGTTCGCGCGGGTAGGACGGCTGGTGCACGGTCACTTCAGCTCATATCGAGGCCCACCATGTTGAGAAGCGCCATCGCCGCCTTCGCCATGACCGCCGCCGCCCTGCTGCTGGCCGCGGTCCCCGCGATCGTCGGTGACCGCCGCGGGAGCCTGCGGATCTGACCGGACCGGACACCGCCGCGGGAGCCTGCGGGTCGGACCGGACCGGACACCGCCGCCAAGGCTCGCAGGTCTGACCGGACCGGGACGCCGGGTCAGTGGGCCTCTCCCTGAAGGATGGCGGCCCACATCTCGAACGCCTCGGACGCCCGGACCCAGGCGGTCTCCACGATCACGGTCTGGTCGCCCTCGCGCCTGGTCTGGCGGATGTGCATCAGGCCGGCCGCCGCGCACAGCTCGTACACCACCGGCTCGCCCTCGCACGTGTGCGCCTTGACCCTGACGGCGGGGTGCCTGGCCTGGACGTGATACCAGGCGATCTTCCGGACCTCCTTCTTCGGCGGTTCGGGGTGCAGTCCGTGGTACTCCTCCATGACGATGCCGACCTCCAAGGTCGTTCGGGCCGCGGGCAGGGGGATGCCGCAGGGCGTGGCGGGACGGCGGTCGGCAGGGGGAGCGGCGCCCGGCCGTGGGCCCCGCCCCGCCGACCGCTGGGGAAGCGGGGGTGCGGTGAGGATGATGAGTGATTCGTGGTCGATCAGCGACGCAGCGTCACATGGGGAATACTAGACGTTGTCGATTGCACACGTCTACTAGTCGTATCTGCTTGTATGAAGAGTAGATCCGACACAGAGAGGACGCGGACCGGGCTGTGACTACTTCGCTCGCAGTACAAAATCAATGCATCTGCTGTGTGATGCCGTCGTATACCCCTCCGGGGCACGCTGGAGGTCCGTCAGGACGTCCGGTGGAAGGGGTTGACCGCGCGATGCTGCTCATCGAGGTCTTCGTGCCGAGGAACGCGCTGAGCGAGGACGAACGCCAGGCGCTGGGGCGTGGGCTCATCGACCGGCTGATGGTCGAGGACGACAGCCACGCCATCGAGATCATCGACACCCAGCGCACGATCACCCAGGTGCTCCTGCACGAGCCGGCCACCTGGGTGCTCGGCGATCGGCCGGCGGCGGATCCCGCGGACCCGCCGCGTTACCTGGTCCGCGTGACCGTTCCCGCCTCGTGGCGCAAGGACGTGTGCGAGCACGTCGTGGGCGCCGTCACGGACGTGCTCGCCGAGACCGAACGCGCCGCGGGCCGCGATCCGGACCGGGTGCGGCGCGAACCGCACGCGATCATCCTCACGGACGGGGTCACCGAGGGCGGCATCGGGTTCTTCGGCCGGGTCATGAGCACCATGGACCTCACGGAGTTCGTCTCACGCCCCTACCGCGACGGCGCCATGTGGCGCGCTCCCGCGCCGGAAGCGCCGCCCGGCAGGGCGATCGACCCGATCTGCGGCATGGGCGTCGATCTCGACGACTCCGCCCTGACGCTCGTCCACGAGGGCACCCTGTACGGGTTCTGCCACGGCCTGTGCCGCCGGGTCTTCGCCAACGAGCACGGCCTCTCGCTCGGCAGGGAGGACCCGCCCGCCTGAGGCCGGGGCCGTCAGTGCTGGGAGAGGAGGTGGGCCAGCTCCTGCTCCACCTCCTGGTTGGCGACGAAGAGCAGTTCGTCCCCCGCCTCCAGCGGATCGTCCGCCGTCGGCACCAGCACCCGGCCCTCCCGCAGGATGGCCACGAGCGCCGAGTCGACCGGCCACGGCACCGAGCCCGCCCGCTGCCCCACCACCGGCGCGTCGTCCGCCAGCGTCAGCTCCACCAGGTTGGCCTGGCCCTGGCGGAACGTCATCAGGCGTACCAGGTCGCCGACGCTCACCGCCTCCTCGACCAGCGCACTCAGCAGGCGCGGCGTGGAGACGGCGACGTCGACGCCCCACGACTCGTTGAACAGCCACTCGTTGTTGGGGTGGTTGATCCGGGCGACCACGCGCGGCACGCCGTACTCGGTCTTGGCCAGCAGGGAGACGACCAGGTTGACCTTGTCGTCGCCGGAGGAGGCGACGACGACGTGGCAGTTGTTCAGGCCGGCCTCGTCGAGCGAGGCGATCTCGCAGGCGTCGGCCAGCAGCCACTCGGCCCGCGGCACGCTGTCGATCTTGATGGCCCGGGGGTCGACGTCGATGAGCAGGACCTCGTGGCCGTTCTCCAGCAGCTCGGCCGCGATGGAGCGGCCCACGGCGCCGGCTCCGGCGATGGCGACGCGCATCAGTCGTCCTCCTCCGGTGCCGCGGCGAGCACCTTGTTGATCCGGTCCATGTCGTTCTCGGCGGCGATGACGTGCAGCACGTCGCCCTCCTGCACCACGGTGTCGTCCGCGATGGTCACGGCCTCCCCGATGCGGTTGACGAAGGCGGCGCGCGTCCTGGCGCTCGCTTCGAGGTCGTGCACGCGGGTGCCGATCCAGGACGGGTGGACGGTGACCTCGGCCAGCACGACGGTGCCGGTGGGGTCGCGCCAGAGCGGCTCGGCGCCCTCGGGTGAGATGCGGCGCATGATCTGGTCGGCGGTCCAGCGCACGGTGGCCACGGTGGGGATGCCCAGCCGCTGGTAGACCTCGGCCCGGCGGGGGTCGTAGATGCGGGCCACCACGTTGTCGACGCCGAACGTCTCGCGGGCCACCCGGGCGGAGATGATGTTGGAGTTGTCGCCGCTGGAGACGGCCACGTAGGCGGTGGCGGACTCGATGCCGGCCTCGGTGAGCACGTCGCGATCGAAGCCCACGCCGGTCACCCGCCGACCCCGGAAACCGGCGCGCAGGCGGCGGAACGCCTGCGGGTCGCGGTCGATGATGGCGACGGAATGGCCGCTGTCTTCGAGGATGTGCGCGAGGGTCGATCCGACCCGGCCACACCCCATGATCACTATATGCATTTCCCCCCGCACTTCCGCGGTCGGCCGGTTGCTCGACACCAGTATGGACCGATGGGGGAGCGCCTCGTTTAGGACGTCGGCGTGGGGCTAGCATCTGGTTACGTGGCGAAGGTAACAGATCTTGTCAAACGCTTGCTCGTGGGGCGCGCCCTGCGCAGCGGGCAGCTCCACGAGCAACTCCTCCCCAAACGGATCGCCCTGCCGGTCTTCGCCAGCGACGCGCTCTCCTCCGTGGCCTACGCCCCGCAGGAGATCCTCATCATCCTGTCGCTCGCCGGCGTGTCCTTCTACACCTTCAGCACCTGGGTCGCGGTCGCCGTCGTGGTCGTGATGCTCACCGTGGTGGCGTCGTACCGGCAGAACGTGCACGCCTACCCCAGCGGCGGCGGCGACTACGAGGTCGCCACCACCAACCTGGGCAAGAACGCCGGGCTCACCGTCGCCAGCGCCCTCATGGTCGACTACGTGCTGACCGTCGCGGTGTCGGTCGCCAACGGCGTCGACTACGTCGGCGCCACGATCCCGTTCGTGGGCCAGCACAAGCCGGTCGTCGCCATCGCCATCGTCGTCCTGCTCACCGTGGTCAACCTGCGCGGCATCCGCGAGTCCGGCGCCGCCTTCGCCATCCCCACGTACGCGTTCATGATCTCCGTGCTGTTCCTCATCGCCTGGGGCGGCTTCCGGCTGCTGGCGCTGGGGGAGGAGATCCGGGCGCCGAGCGCCCACTTCAGCATCGCGCCCGAGCAGACCAACCTGACGGCCTTCGCCGCGGCCTTCCTGGTGCTGCGGGCGTTCTCCTCCGGGTGCGCCGCGCTGACCGGGGTCGAGGCCATCAGCAACGGCGTGCCCGCGTTCAGGAAGCCCAAGAGCAAGAACGCCGCCACCACGCTGCTCATGATGGGCCTGGTCGCGATCACCATGTTCGGCGGCATCATCGCGCTCGGCCTGGCCTCCGGGGTGAAGGTGGCCGAGCCGTCCGTGGTCGCCGAGGATCTGCTGCGGCCGGACGGCACGCCCGTCGGGCCCGGCTACTACCAGCAGCCGATCATCTCCCAGGTGGCCGACGCGGTGTTCGGGGGCGGGTCGCTGCCGTTCGTGTTCATCTCGGCGGTGACGGCGCTGATCCTCTTCCTGGCGGCCAACACGGCCTTCAACGGCTTCCCCGTGCTCGGCTCGATCCTGGCCCAGGACCGCTATCTGCCGCGCCAGCTGCACACGCGCGGCGACCGGCTGGCCTTCTCCAACGGCATCATCATCCTGGCCCTGGCCGCCTGCCTGCTGCTGTGGGGGTTCGACGCCGACGTCAGCCGGCTGCTGAACCTCTACATCGTCGGCGTCTTCGTCTCCTTCACGCTCAGCCAGACCGGCATGGTCATCCACTGGACCCGCCATCTGAAGACGGAGACCGACCCGAAGGCGCGGCACCAGATGCACCGCTCGCGCGTGATCAACTTCTTCGGCGGCGTCATGACGGGGCTGGTGCTGATCGTCGTGCTGCTGACGAAGTTCCTGGTCGGGGCGTGGATCGTGGTGATCGCGATGCCGATCCTGTTCCTCATGATGAAGGGCATCAGGCGTCACTACGACAACGTGGCGGCCGAGCTGGAGCTCACCGAGGACTACGAGCCGGCCATGCTGCCCGCGCGCAACCACGCGATCGTGCTGGTCTCGAAGATCCACAAGCCGACCATGCGCGCGCTCGCGTACGCCCGCGCCACCCGGCCCTCCACGCTGGAGGCGATCACCGTCGGCGTCGAGGGCGAGGAGGCCCGCAAGCTGCAGGAGGAGTGGGAGCGGCGCGGCATCCCGGTGCAGCTCAAGATGCTCGACTCCCCCTACCGCGAGATCACGCAGCCGATCATCGACTACGTCAAGACCCTGCGCAGGCGCTCACCGCGCGACGTGGTGACCGTCTTCATCCCCGAGTACGTGGTCGGCCACTGGTGGGAGCACCTGCTGCACAACCAGAGCGCGCTGCGGCTGAAGGCGCGGCTGCTGTTCAAGCCGGGGGTCATGGTGACCAGCGTGCCGTGGCAGCTGCACTCCTCCGACCGGCTCCTCGGCCGGCCCGAGCCGTTCGCGCCGGGGGCCGTACGCCGTCCGTGGCAGCAGACTGTCAAGGACGACGGTCAGATCAGCTCCCGCTGATCGGCCCGCCCAGGCGGTCACATCACCGCGTGCTGATCAGCGCGCGCAGGCGTCTCGTGTCGCCGGCGTTCCAGTCCGGCGGCGCGGCGACGGCGGCCCAGCCGTCCACGATGTTGGCGCCGTAGCGGTGGCCGTGTCCCGGCGGCACGTCCAGGGCGGCCGTCATGTCCACCAGCACCTGCCAGAACGTGACCAGCGGGAACCAGTTCATCTGCGGGTTGACGCCCGGACCGCGCGGGCCCTCCAGCCAGGCCGGCCTGCGGTAGATCAGCCGCGGCGACCACCACACCACGGGGTCGGAGGCGTTCTGCAGGTAGACCACGCGCGGCCGCGGCCACGGACCGCCCGGCCTGGACAGATCCGCCGGATACTGGGCGAACCTCGCCGTCCTGCCGCGCCGGTAGACGGGCCGCCAGACCGGGCTGCCGGGGTCGCGGCCGGCGGTGAGGTGACTCCAGATGGGGTTGGCGTTCGGCGGGCCCACGAAGACCGCGCCGTCCGCCCTGGACACCAGGTCACGCAGGTCGCGGAAGGACTTCTCCATCTGGAACGACCCCAGGCTCTCGCCCGACAGCAGCAGCTTCGGCCGCGACCCGGCGGGCAGCCGGGCCCACCGCTCGCGTACGGCCTCGAACAGCGCCCGCCCGGCAGCCGCCGCCTTGTCCCGGTCGACCAGGAACGACACCCAGCTCGGCAGGTACGAGTACTGCAGCGCGACCATGGCCGAGCGCCCGTTGTACAGGTACTCCAGGCTGTCGGCCATGCGCGGATCCACCCAGCCGGTGCCCGTGGTGCCCAGCACGGCCAGCACCGGGCGGCCGAAGGCCCCGGTACGTTCCAGTTCGCGCACCGCGAGCGCCGCCTGGGCCCGCGGCGAGCCGGTGCTGTCAAGCCCGATGTAAACCCGGATGGGATCGGCGGCGGGCCGCCCGGAGAAGGCGGAGAGCCGGGCCGGCGTCGCGGCGGTGCCGGTGAAGCGGCGGCCCTCCCTGCCCAGCGACTCCCAGCTGACGAGCGAGCCGGGCCCGCCCGACACGTACGCCGACACGGGCCGGCGCACGCCGGGATGGGTGCCCTCGTTGGCCACGGACGAGATGTCGCTCATCCTGGCCACGAACCCGTTGAACAGCACGTCGTTGGCCACGACCGCCACCAGCAGGCCGATGACGAGCACGCCGATGGCGTGGCCGACGTAGACGGGGACGTACCGGTCGAGCCAGGCGTTCAGCCGCCGCCCGCCCAGCCGGATCAGGCGGGCGGCCAGCAGGGCCGCGGCGAACAGCGCCATCGTCACGCCCAGGATCAGTGGCGGGAACCAGGCGATCTCCGTGTCCTTGCCCATGAGCGCCCGCAGGTCGCGCTGCCAGTCCAGGCTGTACGACAGCGTCACCACCACCAGACCCGCGCACACGCCGAGCAGGACCTGCCAGGCGATCCGCCGCCACCGCGCGGGCAGCCGGTACGGGATCACGGCCCGCCCCAGCGCCCCCAGTCCCGCCCCGGCCGCGTAGCCGAGGATGCCGGTCACCGCCCCCATGACGCCCTGGTAGAGCCAGGTGCGCGGCAGCAGCGACGGCGTCAGCGAGGCGCAGGCGAACAGCGTGGCCAGCAGCGTGCCGCCGAAGCCGAGCCGCCGCTGTACCACCCTCGACCTGTCCACGGTCACCTAGAGTAGTGGACCAAGTCGGATAAGTGGTCATAGCGGGTGGACGCTAGGGTGTCGGGTGTGGAACAGGCATCTCTCGAGCTGACGGTAGGTCCGGTCGCCCATGGCGGCTGGTGTGTGGCGCGCCACGAAGGGCGGGTGGTGTTCGTCCGGCATGCCCTGCCGGGCGAGCGGGTGATCGCCGAGGTGACCGAGGAGACCACCCGCTTCCTGCGGGCCGACGCCGTGGAGATCCTGGAGGCCTCGCCCGACCGGGTGGTGCCGCCGTGCCCGTACGCGGGGCCGGGGCGCTGCGGCGGCTGCGACTGGCAGCACGCCACCCCGGAGGCGCAGCGGCGGCTGAAGGCGCAGGTCGTGGCCGAGCAGCTGCGCCGGCTGGCGGGCATCGAGCGCGAGGTCGTGGTCGAGGAGGTGCCGGGCGCGAAGGACGGGCTCGGCTGGCGCACACGGGTGCAGTTCGCCGCCACGGCCGGGGGCGAGCTGGGCTTCCGCCGGCACCGTTCGCACGACGTCGAGGTCGTGGACGCCTGCCTGATCGCCCACCCCGAGGTCGAGGCGGTCGGCGTGGAGGAGCACCTGTGGCCGGGGGCCGCCGGGGTCGAGGTCATCGCCTCCTCGGGCGGCGACCGGGCCGTGGTGGTCGCGCCCAGGCCCCGGCGCAGCGTGACCGTGCCCGACCTGGAGGCGCCCGCCTCGATCCTGCTCGACCAGGGCAAGGGACGCACGGTGCCGCGGCGCGGCTCCGGGGTGCTGCACGAGCAGGTGGGCGACCGGGAGTTCCGGGTCGCGGGCAGCGGCTTCTGGCAGGTGCATCCGGGGGCCGCCGAGACGCTGCTGGACGCGGTGCTGGCGTACGCGGCGCCGGAGCCGGGGGAGTGGGCGCTCGACCTCTACTGCGGGGTCGGGCTGTTCGCGGCCGGGCTGGCCGAGGCCGTGGGGCCCGAGGGGGCGGTGTTCGGGCTGGAGTCGGAGGCGGCGGCCGTCCGCGACGCCCGGGCCAACCTGCGCGACCTGCCGCAGGCCACGGTCGAGCGGGGGCGCGTGGAGGAGGCGCTCGACCGCTTCCAGATCGAGCGGGCCGACCTCGTCGTGGTCGACCCGCCCAGGTCCGGGCTGGGCCGCGACGTGGTCGACCGGATCGCCTCGCTGGAGGCGCTGCGCATCGTGTACGTCTCCTGCGACCCGGCCACGCTGGCCCGCGACCTGGCCTGGCTGGGCGAGCGCGGCTACGCGCTGTCCGACCTGCGGGCCTTCGACGCCTTCCCGATGACCCATCACGTGGAGTGCGTGGCGCTGCTCGACCGCGAGTGATTCGGCTCACGTGATCGCGGCGCGACCTCGGCCCCCGTACCTCCGGTGCGGGGGCCGTTTCACGCGTGCCCGCCGGGGTTCCGGTCCATGCCCAGTGGCCTGCGCAGACGCCTCAGGCGTCACTCGGGTTTACTTCCGCCTTAGGAAAATGTCCCAGTTTTGATGACAAATCAGTATCGGTCCCGACAGAATGCGGTGCCATCCAGCGTCTACCGCAACTGGAGGAAGACCCCTATGCGTAGACCCCTTGGGGTACTCGCCGCAGCCGTCAGCCTGGCCGCGATCGCCGCACCCGTCAGTGCGGCCGAGGCCGCAGCGGCGACGGAGGCGGCCCGGTGTCGCGTCAGCGTGCTCAAGCCGAGCGTCAGCGACACCATGAAGATCCAGACTTCGGCCGCCCGCCGTGGCTGCTTCACCCCGGCGCTGCTGCGCATTCGCATCAACCGGGCCGTCCCCGGTCCCGACCGGGTCGTCAAGAGCGGCGCCACCAGGAAGGGCCGGCTCACGCTGGCGCTGCCCTGCGTCCCCGGCACCTACTACGCGACCGCCACCGACTACCGCGGCCGCACCGTCAAGTCGAGGGCCGTCAGGCTGGCCTGCACGCCGGGCAGCGGCGTACCGACGCCTTCCCCGAGCGCGACGTCGCCCGGGACCCCCGTTCCCACGCCGACCCGCACGGCGACCCCCACGCCCACCCGCACGCCCACCACCCCGCCCCCGGCCTCCGGCGGCGTCGGCTCGGCCGAGGAGAACGAGGTCGTCAGGCTGACCAACGCCGAGCGCGCCAAGGGCGGCTGCTCGGCGCTCAAGCACGACCCGCAACTGCGTGCCGCGGCCCACGGGCACTCCGCCGACATGGCGGCCAAGAACTACTTCAGCCACACCTCGCAGGACGGGCGCAGCTTCCTCGACCGGATCAAGGGCGCCGGCTTCACCGGCGGCTCCGGCTGGGCCGAGAACATCGCCGCGGGTCAGCCGAGCCCCGCCTCGGTCGTCCAGGCCTGGATGAACAGCTCCGGCCACAAGGCGAACATCATGAACTGCAAGTACAACCTCATCGGGGTCGGCGCGGTGAAGGACGGCAAGGGCAAGATCTACTGGACCCAGGACTTCGCCGCCCGCTGACGCACAGGGGACGCACGCCGCGCCCGTCCTTCATGTGGACGCGCGCGGACGGCCGGGCTCACCGGCGAGCGCGGACAGGACCCGGCGGGCGCACAACCGCCGGAACGAGGCGGCACCCTCACCCTGACCCCCGCCGGCGAGCCCGCGCCGTCACGTCAAGACCCGCCAGGTGAGTCACAGGGAGGCGCGCAGGCGGGCCATCTCCCCGGCGATCGTGGTGACCGTCCAGTGGGCGTTGAGGCCGCTCGGGTTGGGCAGCACCCAGACCCGGACCCCGCCGACCAGCTCGTCCTGCGGCCCGATGACCGACTTGGGGCGGGCGAAGGCCGTGCGGTAGGCGGAGATGCCGAGGACGGCCAGCACCTTGGGACGCACCCGCGCCACCTTCGAAGCCAGGTCCGCCCCGCCGCGCGCCAGTTCCTCCCTGGTCAGCTCCGAGGCCTTGGCGCTGGCCCGGGGCACGAGGTTGGTGATGCCCAGCCCGTACGAGGGCAAAAGGTGCTGCTCGGCCGGGGCGAGCAGGCGCGGCGTGAAGCCGGACAGGTGCAGCGCCGGCCAGAAGCGGTTGCCCGGCCGGGCGAAGTGGTGGCCGGTGGCCTCGGACATCAGGCCGGGGTTGATGCCGCAGAACAGCACGTCGGGCGAGGGGCCGAGAACGTCGTCGAGCACGTGCCGGAGACTAGCCCATGTCCTCCAGTTTGCGGCCCTTCGTCTCCTTGACCCACTTGCTCACGAAGAGGAACGACAGCAGCGCGAACAGCGCGTAGACGGCGTACGTGAGCGGCAGGTTCCACTCCGACATGGCCGGGAACGACACGGTGATCAGCCAGTTGGCGATCCACTGGGCCGCGGCCGCGACGCCCAGGGCGGCGGCGCGGATGCGGTTGGGGAACATCTCGCCGAGCAGCACCCAGACCACCACGCCCCACGACAGCGCGAAGAACAGCACGAACAGGTTCGCGGCGATGAGGGCTACGGCACCCTGCGGGCCGGGGAGGGTGACCGGCTCGCCCGCGCCCCCGGCGAAGCTGAACGCCCACGCCGCGGTGGCCAGCGAGATCGCCATGCCGGCCGAGCCGATCAGGAGCAGCGGCTTGCGTCCGATCCGGTCGACCAGCGAGATCGCGATGAACGTGCCGATGATGTTGATGATCGAGCTGGAGAAGCTGATCAGCAGCGAGTCGCTCTGGTTGATGCCGACCGACTGCCACAACACGGACGAGTAGTAGAAGATCACGTTGATGCCGACGAACTGCTGGAAGGCCGAGAGCACGATGCCGATCCACACGATCGGCAGCAGCCCCAGCGCGCTGCCGCGCAGGTCCTTCAGCCCGGGGACCCGTTCGGTGCGCAGCACGTTCTGGATCTCCGAGATGCGGGAGTCGAGGTCCACGTCGTCGCCCTCGACCTCGGCCAGCACCTGGCGCGCCTGCTGGGTCCGGCCCGCCATGATCAGGTAGCGCGGCGACTCGGGGATGTTCAGGGCGAACAGCAGATACAGCAGGGCCGGTACGACGCAGGCGCCCAGCATCCACTGCCAGGCCTCAAGGCCGAGCAGCACGTTGTTGACCTTGCCCCCGGCTAGCTGCGCGATCACATAGTTGACCAGCTGTGACACCGCGATCCCGAGCACGATGGCGAGCTGCTGGAACGATCCCAGCCGCCCCCGGTAGGCGGGCGGGGCCACCTCGGCGATGTACGCGGGCCCGAGCACCGACGCCATGCCGATCGCGAACCCCGCGACGATCCGCCAGAACGCCAGGTCCCAGACCGCGAACGGCAGCATCTGCCCGATCGAGCTGACCGCGAACAGGATCGCCGCCACCTGCATCGAGCGCGTACGCCCCCACCGGTCGGCCAGCCCGCCCCCGACCCAGGCGCCCAGGGCCGAGCCCAGCAGCGCGATGGCCACCACGAACCCGATCTCGACCGCGCCCACCCGGAAGTGCTGCTGGATGCCGACCACCGCGCCGTTGATCACGGAACTGTCGTAGCCGAACAGGAACCCGCCGATCGCGGCCGCCGCCGTGATGAACACGACGTGGCCGAGATGCTCGTTATGGGTGTACTGAGTAGCCATGCCGGTCCTTCCCCTGAATGGTCGGGGAACTACCCTGCGATCACCCTCGTATTCCCGTCACAAGCGCGGGTCGACCGGCTCCGATTCCAGCGCCAGCACGGCGAAGACCGGTTCGTGCACCCGCCAGCCCGCCTCGCCGTCCGCCAGCCGGGTCAGCGCCTCCAGGCCGAGCGCGTACTCGCGCAGCGCCAGGGAGCGCTTCTTGCCGAGGAAACGCCGGCGCAGCACGTCGAGCGACTCCGTGTAGTCGGGGCCGTAGATGATGCGCAGGTATTCGCGCCCGCGCACCTTCACCCCCGGCTGCACCCGGCCGGGCGTGGGCACGGCGGGTTTGACCACCATGCCCTCGCCGCCGGCCGCCGTCAGCTCCTCCCACCAGGCGGTCGCCTCCGCCCGCGACTCGGGGGAGCCGAGGGTGACGAAGACGTGCCGGGTCGGGGTGATCAGCGGCGAGTCGAGCAGCGCCAGCGTGGACAGGTGCCAGGCGTGCGGCTCCAGCGCCGTGGCCCGCCCTTCGCAGGCCAGGATCTGGAACGGCGCCACCCGGATCCCCTCCAGGCCGTCGACCGGCCAGCAGTAACGCGCGTAGGCGTCGCGGAACAGGGCAGCGTTGGAGGACCGGCGCCGGGTGCGGTCGAGCAGCTCGCTCACACCCAGGCCGCGCCCGGCCGCCGCCTCCAGCGCCGCGACCGCCTCGGGCAGCGCGGCGCGGGCGGCCGCCCCGACGGAGGCGTACTGCGACCTGATCAGCTCGCCCGCCTTCGCCGACCAGGGCAGCAGCTCGCAGTCGAGCACCACCCAGTCGGAGCCCAGCTCCGCCCAGAGCGGCTCGCACGCCTCGCGCAGCCGCTCGACCAGCGGCCCGGTGTCGGCGAAGAACGGCCGCCCGGTACGGGTGTAGAGGGCGCCCGTGCTCCCGTCGGCCACCCCGAACCTGTCACGCGCCACCTCCGGGGTGCGGCACAGCACGGCCACGGCCCGCGAGCCCATGTGCTTCTCCTCGCACACGACCTCGCCCACCCCGGCGGCGGAGAGCTCCTCGAACGCCTCGTGCGGGTGCTCCAGGTAGTCGTCGAGCCGGGAGGTCTCCGGCGGGGCCATGGTCGGCGGCAGGTAGACCAGCCAGCGCGGGTCCACCGCGAAGCGGCTCATGACCTCCAGCGCGGCGGCGGAGTTCTGCTCCATGACCTTGACCGTGGCGCCGAACCGGGTCTCCACGTGCCGGGTGCCGATCACGTCGCCGATGTCGAGCATGCCGGGGTCGCGAGTCGCGTCGCCGAGCGGCTTGGCCGGCTCGTACCACACCTTCTCGGCGGGAACCTGGACGATCTCGCGCTCCGGGTAGCGCAGCGCGGTCAGGTGGCCGCCGAACACGGCGCCGGTGTCGAGGCAGATCGTGTTGTTGACCCACTCCGGCCTGGTCGTGGGCGTGTGCCCGTAGACGACCATGGCCCGGCCCCGGTATTCGTCGGCCCACGGGTAGCGCACCGGCAGGCCGTACTCGTCGGTCTCGCCGGTCGTGTCGCCGTACAGGGCGAACGCGCGCACCCGGCCGGAGGCGCGGCCGTGGTAGGCCTCCTTCAGGCCCGCGTGCGCGACCACCAGCCGGCCGCCGTCCAGCCGGTAGTGGCTGAGCAGGCCGTCCATGAACGTCCTGGCCCGCTCCACGAACTCGGGCGGCTGCGCGGCGAGCTGGTCGAGCGACTCCCGCAACCCGTGCGTGACGTTGACCTTGCGGCCGTTGAGCGCGCGCACCAGCTTCTGCTCGTGGTTGCCCGACACGCAGATCGCGGTGCCGGCCTCGACCATGTCCATGACCAGGCGCAGCACGCCCGGCGAGTCGGGGCCCCGGTCCACCAGATCGCCGACGAACACGGCCGTGCGGCCCGCAGGATGGCGCGGCAGCGGCCCGTCGAAGCGCCAGCCCAGCTCGCGCAGCAGCGTCTCCAGCTCCGAGCGGCAGCCGTGCACGTCGCCGATGATGTCGAACGGGCCGGTCAGCTCCGTCCGGTCGGACCACGCCTTCTCGTACGTGATCACCGCCTGGTCGATCTCCTCGGGGCCCCGCAGCACGTGCACCCGGCGGAACCCGTCCCGCTGGATCTTGCCGAGCGAGCGGCGCAGGTCCTTGCGCTGCCTGATCACCACGCCGCGGCCGAAGTCGCGGTCGGGACGGCCGGCGTTGCGCTCGATCGCCACCTCCTCGGGCACGTCGAGGACGATCGCGTCGGCCAGCACGTCGTGGCTCCTGGCCAGGTCGATGAGGCTCTTGCGGGCCTGGTACTGGACGTTGGTCGCGTCGACCACCGTGAACAGGCCCCTGGCCAGGCGCACGCCGACGATGTGGTGCAGCAGGTCGAACGCCGCCGGGGTGGCCGACTGGTCGTTGACGTCGTCGGAGACCAGGCCGCGGCAGTAGTCGGAGGAGATGATCTGGGTGGGCTTGAAGTGCCTGCTCGCGAACGTGGACTTGCCGCTGCCGGACACGCCGACGAGCACCACGAGGGAGAGCTCAGGAACGCTGATCACGGGTGAACACTCCCATCTGGGTGGGCGGGCCGACCTCGGGGTCGTCGTCGCCGACCGGTTCGAGGGCGACCTGGTAGCCGTACCGGTCCGCGACCCGGGCGGCCCAGGCGGCGAACTCGGCCCTGGTCCACTCGAAGCGGTGGTCGGGGTGGCGCAGGCCGGTCAGGAACTCGTAGCGGACGTTGTGCTCGATGTTGGGGGTGGTGACGATCACGTGCAGAGGTTTGGCGCGGCCGAACACGACCCGTTCGAGCGCGGGCAGGCGCGGCGGGTCGACGTGCTCGATCACCTCCATCAGGACGGCGGCGTCGTAGCCGGTCATCCGTTTGTCGGCGTACGTGAGCGCGCCCTGGAAGAGCGTGAGCCGGGCGCGCTTGGCGTCCGGCATGCGCTCCAGGCGCAGCTTGCGGGCGGCGATGGTGAGCGCCATCGGCGAGACGTCCATGCCGCTGACCTTGGTGAACCTGGGCCGGGACAGCAGCGCGCCGACCAGCTCGCCCTGGCCGCAGCCGAGGTCGATCACCCTGGACGCGCCGAGCTCCTCCAGCTTGGCCAGCACGGCCTCGCGCCGCTTGAGGTTGAGCGGCTTCGGCCTGGCCCCGGTCTCACCTTCCTCCCCGGCGGCGGCCCCGGCTTCCTCCCCGGCGGCGGCCCCGGCTTCCTCCCCGGCGGTGGCCCCGGCTTCCGGTACGGCGGTCTCCGCACTCCCGGACCCGGCCCGCGCGGCGGCGGTGTCGGCGTCCGTGGCGGCGGCTTCGGCTTCGGCGGCGGCCGCCTCGTCGGAGGCGGTGGCTCCGGCCGGGGCGTCCTCCTCGACCGCGGGCTCCAGCTCCTCCTCCGTCTCGTCGCCCAGCTCGGCCAGCCGCGACAGCGCCGTACGCGCGAGGGCCCAGCGCCGGCCGAGGTAGCGCCGGGAGATCAGGCCGCGCTCGGGATGGCCGTGCAGCCACCCCTCGCCCGCCCTGATCAGCTTGTCGACCTCGTCCTGCGCGATCCAGTAGTGCTTGGCGTCGTCGAGGACCGGCAGCAGCACATAGAGGTGGTTGAGCGCGTCGGACAGAAGCGCGGTGCCGCGCAGGCTAAGCCCGACATAGCGGGATTCGCCCCATTCGGGGAAGCCCTCGTCCAGCGGCACGGGCCGGGCTTCCACCTCCCAGCCGAGCGGCTCGAACAGCCGCCGCGCCAGATCGGGGCCGCCCCGGCAGGGCAGCGCGGGCAGGCGCAGCTCCAGCGGCAGCGGCCTGCCGGGCAGCTCGGGCCGGGCCTTGCAGCGGCCCGCCCGAGCCGTCCTGAACACGTCGGCCAGCGCCACGGACAGCAGCGAGGAGGCCGCGTAGGGGCGGTCGTTGACGTACTGCGACAGGGTGAAGTCGGGCGAGTTCTTGCCGCGCGACCTGACCAGCGCGATCGGGTCGACCTCCAGCATGAGCGCGGCCGTGCAGCGCTCGTCGCCCGCCTCGGGGTAGAACACCGTGGCCGTGCCGAACGACTGGCCGAACTCCTGCACGCGCTCGGGATGCTTGTGCAGGAGGAATCCGAGGTCGGTCGCGGGCCTGGCGGTGGTCGTGATCGTCAGCAGCACGGGCCAAGTCTGCCGTAATGCCACGAAGTGTCCAACCGATTACTACAGGTGCGCGAGCACCTCGGCGGCGATCAGCTCCAGGTGCTCCATGTCGCCCAGGTCGAGAATCTGCAGGTAGACCCGCTCCGCTCCGAGCTCGGCGAACTTCCCGATCTTCTCCAGCACCTCGGCGGGCGTGCCCGCCAGGCCGCTCTCGCGCAGCCGGCCCGCGTCCTCGCCGATGGCGGCGGCCCGCCGCTCGACCTCCGCGTCGTCGGCCCCGACCACGGTGGTCTGCGCCACCGACAGCGTCAGCGTGCGCCCGGTGCTCTCGCACGCCGCGCGCACCCGGTCGAACGCCGCGCCGGTGTCGGCCAGGCCGTGGAACGGCAGGTTGTACTCGTCCGCGTACGTGGCCGCCAGCCGGGGCGTGCGCTTGGCCCCGAACCCCCCGATGATGATCGGCGGGCGCGGCGACTGCGCCGGCTTGGGCAGCGCGGGCGAGTCGGCCAGCCGGTAGTACCTGCCCTCGAAGGAGTAGTGCTTCTCCGCCGTCCACAGCCCGGTGATGATCTCCAGCTGCTCCTCGAACCGGCCGAACCGCTCGCCCACCGGCGGGAACGGGATGCCGTACGCCGCGTGCTCGGCGTCGAACCAGCCGGTGCCGAGGCCCAGCTCCACCCGGCCGCCGCTCATCCGGTCCACCCCGGCCACGCTGATCGCCAGCGGTCCGGGCAGCCGGAACGTGGCCGGCGTCACCAGCGTGCCCAGGCGGATCCTGGACGTCTCGCGGGCCAGGCCGGCCAGGGTGATCCAGGCGTCCGACGAGCCGGCGCCGGGGTCGCCGGCGCCGATGCGCGCATAGTGGTCAGAACGGAAGAAAGCGTCGAAACCCAGCCGTTCGGTGGCCTGGGCGACGGAGAGCAGGTCGTCGTACGTGGCGCCCTGCTGAGGTTCGGTGAAGATCCGCAACTTCATGTGCACATTATCCGCACACAACGGACGCGTACCGGAAAAGCCCCACGCGTCGCCACGCGGGGTTGCTAGCGTTCCACCCGCCAGCGCCGTTCCGTAGCCGATCGACCACCTGGGGTGGCCACATGTCTCGGCACAAGAGGGAGCCGGGCACGCTCCCCCGCCCGCTCGCCCTGCTCGGGGCCCTTCTGCTCGCCACCGCCACCGCCGTGGCGATCAGGATGCTCCCGGCGGGCGCGGCCTCGCCGTCCCGCCCGCCCGCCGCGCGCCCACCTGCCACGCCGGCGCCGTTACCGGCCCAGGCCGACGAGCCTCCCGCCGCGTTCGTGGGGTTCGTCGGCTTTGTGGACCTGACCAGGCAGCCCGCGTTCGACCTGCCCGCCGAGTCCCGCCGCACCGGGGTCCGCCGGTACGCGCTCGGCCACCTCGTCGCCGGCGGCGACGGCTGCACGCCCCGCTGGAGCGGCGCGGCCGGCCCGCGCACGAGCCCGATGGCGGGCCGGATCGCCAGGCTGAGGGCCATGGGCGGCGACGCGGCCCCCGTGCTCGGCGGCCCGGAGGGCCGCGAACTGGCCGCCACCTGCACCAGGCCGGGCGGGCTGAGCGCCGCCTACCGCCGGGTGGTCGGCGCCTTCGACGCCGCCGAGATCGTCTTCGAGGTCCGCGACAGCGCCGACAGGGCCGCCGTGCTGCGCCGGGCCCGCGCCATCCAGGCCGTGCAGCGCGAACGGCGGCTCCGGGTCAGCTTCACGCTGCCGCTGCGGCACGACGGGCTCACCCCCGGCGACGTCGCCATGTTGCGCGCCACCCGCCAGGCCGGCGCGGAGGTCGCCATCGTCAACCTGCTGGCCCCGATCGAGCCGCGCACCGCCCGGGGCGCCCGCCTGGGCCGCGTGGCCACCGCGGTACGGGCGGCCGGCGCGCAGATCGCGCGGGCCCAGGGCCTGGCGGAGCCCGGTCACGCCTGGCCGCGCATCGCGCTGACACCCGTGCTGGCGGGCCGGGCCGACTTGAGCGAACTCGACGCCCGCAAGCTGGCCGCCTACGCCACCCACCACGGGCTGGCCTGGCTCTCGCTGCGCGGGGTCACCCCGGATCCGGACGTGTCACGCATTCTTTGGCGTACCTCGTCCTATAGATAGGATTCCGCTGACCGGGAAGGATTCAGGCGGCGGGGGAGGGCGTGATGGCGACACGTCCGGAGACCGCGAAGAAGCTCCTGCTGTACTGGATGGACGCCTCGATGGCGTTGGTGTTCCTCATGTACACGACCTGGAGCGTCCTGGCGACCGTCCAGGGAGAGCTGCCGCCGCTGAGGACGGCGTTCGCCATCCTCCTGCTGGCCGGCTTCTTCGCCCTCTTCCCCCTCCTGATGCGGCGGGCCTTCGAGCACCGGCCCAAGCCGTCGCCGTTGCTGCTGGTCAGTGCGGCGTGCGCGTTCGGCCTGGTGCCGCTGCTGCCGCACACGGGCGACATGACGACGACGTGGGTGGACGTGCCGCTGCTGTGGGTGACGCTGGCCGCGCTCTATCTGCGGCCGTGGCCGACGGCGCTGCTCGCGGTGACCGTGGTCCTGCTCATGTCCTCCTACGTCGCGCAGAGCCGGCAGGCGTGGCCGGGCGTGCTGGCCGTCGAGGTCTTCAACTGCACGATCATGGTCCTCGGCATGCTGGTGTGGCGCTGGCTCTGGTGGGTGATCAGGGACGCGCACAAGAGCCGGGAGGCCAGGGCCAGGCTGGCCGTGGCCGAAGAGCGGCTGCGCTTCGCCCGTGACCTGCACGACCTGCTCGGGCGCAGCCTGTCGGTCATCACGCTGAAGAGCGAACTGGCCGCCAAGCTCGCCACCAAGGACGCCGCCGAGGCTGTCGACCGCGCCGCGGCCGAGATGGCCATGGTGCGCAGGCTGGCCGGCCGGTCGCTGTTCGAGGTGCAGCAGGCGGTGCACGACTACCAGACGCTCGACCTGGAGGAGGAGCTCGCGAGCGTGCGCACCGCGCTGGAGGCGGCGGGCGCGAGCTGCGTGATCGAGACCCGGCTCGACGACCTGTCGCCGGACGCCAGGACGCTGCTGGCGTGGGCGGTGCGCGAGGGCGGCACGAACGTCCTCAAGCACAGCGCGGCCACGCGGTGCGCGATCAGGATCGACGGAGGCGTGCTGGAGATGGTCAACGACGGAGTGGGGGAGCGGCCCGCCACGCCCGGCAACGGCCTGCGCGGCCTGTCCGAGCGGCTGGTCACGGCCGGCGGCTCGTTCTCCGCCGAACCCACGCGGGACGGGGAGTTCCTGCTGCGCGCGGCGGTGCCGGCGTGAAGGCGTGGGACCGGATCAGGAACCCGTCCAAGCTGACCAGGGTCCGCTGGCTGATCGTCTACTGCACGGACGTCATCCTGATCTTCCCCCTGGTCGGCTACTACGGCTTCTACCTCAACTGGCAGCAGGGCACGCCGCCGCTCGCGGTGCTGGCCGGCGTCGCCGTGCTGCTCGCCTTCAACGTGCTCAGCACCCGGCCGTTCCGGGTCGCGGTGCAGGGCGGCAGGCGGCCCACCGCCGTGCTGGCGGTCAGCGGGGTGCTCGCGCTGGTGCTGCTGACCGTCTTCGCGCAGATCTGGGCGATCCCCACCTGGGTGGCGCTGCTCGCGCCCTTCGTCCGCAAGCGCGTGACCCTCGTCGTGGCGCTCGCCTCGATCGCGGTGGCCAACCTGTTCGTGTGGTGGATCGGCGGGTGGATCATCTCCCTGCTGATGCTGGTCCAGGCCGTGCTCACCGCGATCTGCCTGGCCGTGGTGTGGGCCAACCTGGCGCTCTGGCGCCTGACCACCGAGGCGCACGAGGGTGAGGAGGCGCTGGCCAGGCTGGCGGTCTCGGAGGAGCGGCTGCGCTTCGCCCGCGACCTGAACGACCTGCTCGGCCAGAGCCTCACCGACGTCGCCCAGCGGACCGAGCGGGCGGAAAGGGCGCTCGCCACCGACCGCGAGGCGGCCGCGGCCGAGATGTTCGAGGTGCGCGACCTGGCCAGGCGGTCCCTGCGCGAGGTGCGCGCCGTCGTGCAGAACTACCGGGCCATCGACCTGGACGAGGTCCTGGCCAGCGTACGCGCGGTGCTGGAGGCGGCCGACGTGCGCTGCACCGTGCGCGCCGACACCGGCGAACTGCCGCCGGAGACGCGGACGCTGCTGGCCACCGTCGTCCGCGAGGGCGTGACCAACGTCCTCAAGCACAGCAGGGCAGAACGCTGCACGATCACGATCGAGGATGGGGTGCTGGAGATGTCGAACGACGGCGTGAGCGGGCCCGCGGGCGAACACGCGCCCAACGGCCTGGCCGGGCTGGCGCAGCGGATACGCGCGGCGGGCGGCACCCTGGAGGCCGAGCCGACCGCGGACGGCCGCTACCGGCTCAGGGCGGCGGTGCCGGCATGATCACGCGCGTGCTGCTGGCCGACGACGAGCACCTGATCCGCGGGGCCATCGCCGCCCTGCTCGACCTGGAGGACGGCATCGAGGTCGTGGCCCAGGTGGGCCGGGGCGACGAGGTCGTGGCCGCCGTCGCGGAACACCGGCCCGACGTGGCCGTGCTCGACATCGAGATGCCGGGCATGGACGGGCTCAGCGCGGCCGAGCGGATCAGCTCCCAGTGCAAGATTGTCATCCTGACGAGCCTGGGCCGTCCCGGTTATCTGCGCCGGGCCATGGCGGCGGGCGTCAGCGGCTTCCTCGGCAAGGACGCCTCGGCGGAGGAGCTGGCGATGGCCATCCGCAAGGTCCAGGCGGGCGGCCGCTACCTGGACGCGGAGCTGGCCGCCGCCGCGATGGCGGCCGGCGACAGCCCGCTGACCGAGCGCGAGCGCGACGCGCTGCGCCTGGCCGGCGACGGGGCCGCGATCTCCAGGATCGCCGCCGAGCTGCACCTGACCGAGGGCACCGTGCGCAACTACCTGTCCAGCGCCATGACCAAGCTCAACGCCCAGAACCGGCTGGAGGCCATTCGCACGGCCCAGCGCATGGGCTGGCTCTGACGTCCTCTCCAGCTCACCGCGGGCGCGGCGCCGGCCGCCGCGCTCATGGCGGTGACCGGGCCGGCCCAGGCCACCACCAACGTGAGCGTGCCGGGCGGGGTGCCGCAGATCGTCTCGGGCGCCGCGTCCGACGGCATCTCGGTCGCGCAGGCAGGGCACCGGCTGATCGTCCAGAACAACGGGGACGTGGTCGTGCCGGCCGCTCCCTGCGTGGCGGTCAGCAAGAACCAGTCGGTCTGCCCGGCCGCCGGCGTCACCCTCATCGATGAGGCACCCCGGCGATCAAGGCCCTATTTGGTATACGGCATACTGGATCCCATGTCTGAGAAGATCGTTGACCGCCGGGCAGTACTGCTCGCCGCTGGACTGGTCGCCGGAGGGGTCCTGTTAGACGGCGGGCCGGCGCGCGGCCTCGCACGACCCTCCGCGCGCCGGCCCGCCACCCCCGACGAGGCGTGGGCGAAGCTGCGCGAGGGCAACCGCCGCTGGGCCGCCGACGCCTCCACCCACCCCCACCAGGACCTCGGCCGGCGCGCGGAGGCCGCCAGGAAGCAGGAACCGTACGCGGTGGTCGTCTCCTGCATCGACTCCCGCGTCCCCCCGGAGATCGTCTTCGACGTGGGGATCGGTGACATCCTCACCGTACGCAGCGCCGCCCAGACCATCGACCCCCTCGTCGCCGGCGCCGTCGAGTACGGCCCCGCCGAACTGGACACGCCTCTGATCATGGTGCTCGGCCACCAGCGCTGCGGCGCGGTCACCGCCGCCGCCCATGCCCTCAAGAAGGGCGCCAAGCTTCCCGGCCACCTGCAACGCATCGTCGACGACCTGCGACCGGCCTATGAGCGCGCCCGCGGAGACGTGGACCGGATGATCCGGATCAACACCACCATGGTCGTGGCCGACCTCAAGGCCGGCGAACTGCTCGCCCCGCGCGTCGCCCGCCGGAAACTCAAGATCGTGGGCGGGTACTACTCGCTCGACACCGGCAAGGTCACCCGGTTGGTGTGACCGCCTCGCCGCAGCCGGCCGCCGCCCGTGGAAAGTCCCGCGGGCGGCGGTGTGGTCAGCAGCCGACGGAGGCGGACCCGGTGCTGGCCTTGTAGGAGCACGAGTCGACGAGCCTGCCCTTGGGGTCGCGGACGTAGGCGGTGTCCTGGTCGTTGTTCCACACGTACCGGTCGCGGTTCCAGTGCACGATGCGGCCGCCCGGGCCGCTCCCGTCCGTGCCCCGGCCGGAGCGGAGGGTGATCCGCTTCCTGGCCTTCAGAACGACGCCGGCCATGAACGTGTAGGTGGAACCCGTCTTGTCCCGCACGCTCCACCCCTTGAGCTTCAGTGTCCTCTTGGTGGTGTTGAGCAGGGTGACGTACTCGGCGTTCAGCGAGCCGGTGGAGCGGCTGTCGGCCCCCGGGGAGTCGTAGAAGATCTCAGCGATCTTCAGGCGGGGGGCCGCGGCCTGGGCGGGCGCGGCGCCGAGCGTCGCCATCGCCACGAGCGTGGCGACGGCTGTGGGGACAAGTCTCACCATTGAGTCCTTTCTGGCGAATGTGACAGGAGTAGGACGGCGGACCCCCGCGCGCGGTTGGCAAGATCGCCGAGAGTTGAACCGGTCAATCGGGCCGTTCCGCATCGTGCCTGTACAGAGGGGATCCCGGCCGGTGAGAGCGTTTGCGGGAGCACGTCTCGAAAACGTCACGGCTCTTGACGGCGTGGTCACGGGGAATTTACGTTCGCGGTACTTATCCGGTTCAGCGGATTCCTAAGTCCTCATCCATCGACCGAGAAATGATCGCTCACCGGCTTTCGCCTCAGCCTTGGGAGCGCTCCCAGAGCGGCCGGCGGAGGTCGTCCCATCGGGGTGTCTAGCCAGACGTGCGAACCTTCGCGCCGTGCGCGGAGGAAGGAGAGAAGCGATGCGTAACCGGGCTCGGATCTTGATTCCGCTCGTGGCGGCGGGCCTGCTCGCCGCGGGCTGCACCGGCGGCGGATCCACGCCGACCCCGCCGGCCTCCCAGCCGCAGAGCAGCCAGGGCGCGGTGACCAACCCCGACCAGCTGCCGCGCAACGAGACGCTCTACACCACGGGCACGCAGTGGGGGCCGCCGCCCAACTTCAACCCCATCAGGGAATGGGACTCGGCCGTCGGCACCAAGGGCCTGGTGTACGAGACGCTGTTCCACTACGACACCACCGCGGCCAAGCTGAGCCCGTGGCTGGCGGCAAGCGGCGCCTGGACCGACGACACCACGTACGAGGTCAAGCTCCGCCCGGGCATCAAGTGGTCCGACGGCCAGCCCTTCACCGCCAAGGACGTCGCCTTCTCCTTCGAGCTCGGCAAGATGGAGACGATCCCGTACCACCACCTGTGGAACTGGCTGAAGTCGGTCGAGGCCACCGACGATCAGACGGTGAAGTTCACCTTCTCCACGGCGAACTACCAGCAGTGGGACTTCATGCTCTACAGCCGCTCCATCGTCCCCGAGCACATCTGGAAGGGCCGCTCGGAGAAGGAGGTGCTCGACGGCACCAACGAGAACCCGGTGGGCACGGGCTCGTACAAGTTCCTCAGCAAGGATCAGGACCGCGTGGTGCTGCAGCGGCGCGACGACTGGTGGGGCAAGACGACGCTCGGCATGGAGCCCAAGCCGCGCTACATCGTCGACATCGCCACCCCGAGCAACGAGGTCGCGATGGGCATGCTGCTGCAGAAGGGGCTCGACCTCAGCAACAACTTCCTGCCAGGCGTGGCCAACCTGGTGCAGGGCAACTTCGGGCTGACCACGTACTACAACGAGCCGCCTTACATGCTCTCGGCCAACACCGCCTGGCTGGTGCCCAACACCACCAAGAAGCCGATGGACGACCCGGCCTTCCGTAAGGCGCTGGCCGCGTCCGTGGACGTCAAGAAGATCGTCGAAGGCGTGTACGGCAACCTGGTCAAGGCGGCCAGCCCGACCGGCCTGCTGCCCCAGTGGGACAAGTACGTGGACCAGAGCGTGGTCTCCTCGTCCGGCTTCACCTTCGACGCGGCCAAGGCCAAGAAGCTGCTGGCGGAGGCGGGCTACAAGGACGGCGACGGCGACGGGTACGTCGAGAACAAGGACGGCTCCAAGATCAGCCTGAGCCTCATCGTCCCGTCGGGCTGGACCGACTGGATGGAGTCGGCCCGGTCGATCTCCGCAAGCGCCAAGACCGTCGGCATCCAGATCACGCCCGACTTCCCCGACTTCAACGCCCTGGTCGAGCGGCGTGCCAAGGGCGACTTCGACCTGCTGATCAACAACGAGCGGCAGCTGTCGAACTCCCCGTACACCTACTACGAGTACATGTTCCAGCTGCCGATCCAGAAGCAGCAGAACACGGTCAACTTCGCCCGCTACGAGAACAAGAAGGCGTGGGACCTCGTCGAGCAGCTCGACCAGGTCAAGACCGACGACACCGCCGGCATGCAGAAGATCATCTCGGAACTGCAGCAGATCCACCTCGACGACATGCCGATCATCCCGCTCTGGTACAACGGCCTGTGGGCCCAGTCCAGCACCAGCGTGTGGAAGAACTGGCCGTCCGCCGAAGGCGGCGCGCCCAAGACCGGTGCCGTGATGTGGCGCAACTGGCTGGAACTGGGCGGATTCGAGACGCTCACCCAGCTGCAGCCCTCCGGCTCGTGACGACCTGACCGGACGAACCCTCCGGCCCTCCGCCCCTGGCCCGCCACTGGGACCCGCCGCTGGGACCCGCCACTGGGACCCGGGGCGGAGGGCCCCTCCCGGAGACAGAGACACGTGCGTCGTTATTTCGGTAGAAAACTCCTCATCTATGGGCTGACCTTCTTCGTCGCCGTCACGGTCAACTGGATGATCCCGCGCTTCATGCCGGGCGACCCGATCGCCAGCATGGTCGCGCGGGCCAACGTCACCAACGCGCAGGCCGTCGAGGCCATGCGGGCCTACTACAGCAACCTGTTCGGCCTGGACCAGCCGCTGTGGCAGCAGTACGTCAACTTCTGGGGCGCGCTCGCGCACGGGGACTTCGGGATCAGCATCTGGCTCTTCCCGACGCCGGTCACTGACGTGATCACTCAGGCGGTGCCGTACACGCTGGCGCTGATCATCCCCTCGGTGCTGCTGAGCTGGGTGGTGGGCAACCGGTTCGGCGCGTACGCCGCCCGCCGCAAGCTGCTCGACAACACCGTCCTGCCGGTGGGCTACGTGCTGACGGCGATGCCGTACATGTGGCTGGCCGTGCTGCTGGCCTGGGGGTTCGGTGTGCTCCTCGGCTGGTTCCCGGTGGCCGGCGGCTACAGCTTCTCGATGCGGCCCAACTGGTCGTGGACGTTCGTGCTGGACCTGCTGCACCACTGGGCGCTGCCGTTCCTGTCGCTGTTCCTGGTGGCGCTGGGCGGCTGGGCCATCGGCATGCGGAACATGATCATCTATGAGCTGGAGTCGGACTACTCCAGCTACCTGTCCGCGCTCGGCGCGCCGAGCCGGCTCATCCGCAGGTACGCCTTCCGCAACGCCGTCCTGCCCCAGATCACCGGCCTGGCCCTGCAACTGGGCGTGCTGGTCGCGGGGGCGCTGGTCACCGAGATCGTCTTCGCCTATCCGGGTCTCGGCAGCCTGATCCTCAAGGCCATCCAGAACAAGGACTTCTTCCTGTTGCAGGGCACGTTCCTGTTCATCGTGCTCGGCGTGCTGATCGCCAACTTCATCATCGACATCGTCTACGTCGTGGTCGATCCGCGGACCAGGGCGGGAATGGCGGGTGCGCAGGCATGACCACGATCCAGGAAGCCGCCCCGCGCGAGCCTGCGGGGGTGCGCCGCGAGGCGCTCTACTTCGCGGTGCGCAACGGCAAGCTGATGGCCGGGTTCGGGATCGTGCTCGTGCTGCTCCTGCTCGGCCTGTTCGGCCCGCTGCTGTTCGCGGGCGTGCCCAACGACTACGGCACCCGGCCGATGAGCCCGCCTTCGGGCGAGCACTGGTTCGGCACCACCACGTTCGGTCAGGACGTGTTCCTGCAGTTCGTGCACGGGCTGCGCAGCACGTTCGTGGTGGGCGTGATCGGCGGCGGCATCGCGGCGGTCATCGGCATGTTCGTCGGCTTCGTGGCCGGCTACCGCGGCGGGATCGTGGACGAGGTGCTCAACATGCTGACCAACGTCATCCTGGTCATCCCGACGCTGGCCGTGTTGCTGATCATCAACGCCTACCTGGGCATCCGCAGCGTGGCCGTGCAGGGCCTGTTCATCGGGCTGACGCAGTGGCCGTGGGCGGCGCGAGCGATCAGGGCGCAGACGTTCTCGCTGCGTACGCGCGAGTTCGTGGACCTGGCCAGGATGAGCGGCTCCGGCACCGGCAAGATCATTGCCAAGGAGATCGCGCCGAACATGAGCTCCTACCTGTTCATGACGTTCATCCTGCTGTTCGGCGGATCCGTGCTCATCGCCTCCTCGCTGGACTTCATCGGCCTCGGCCCCACCGAGGGGGTCTCGCTCGGCCTGATGTTGCAGAACGCCAACCAGTGGAGCGCGCTCCAGCTCGGCATGTGGTGGTGGT
The DNA here is from genome assembly GCF_003001935.1 of Nonomuraea fuscirosea. Taxonomy (GTDB): domain Bacteria; phylum Actinomycetota; class Actinomycetes; order Streptosporangiales; family Streptosporangiaceae; genus Nonomuraea; species Nonomuraea fuscirosea. The sequence goes on from NZ_PVNG01000001.1 coordinate 230,645, forward strand.
TCGTGCCGCCGGGAGCGGCGATCACCGCCATCGTGGGCGCCCTGTACGTGGCCAACGTCGGGCTCGACGAGGTCTTCAACCCGAAACTGAGGGAGACATGAGTCTGCAGGTCAGCGAGCTGAGGGTGTACTACAGGACGCTCAAGGGGGATGTGCGCGCCCTCGACGGCATGACCTTCGAGCTCCGCGACGGCGAGATACTCGGCCTGGTCGGCGAGTCCGGCTGCGGCAAGAGCACGCTGGGCAAGTCGCTCATCCGCATGGACGGCCGCATGCGCCGCGTGGGCGGCACGGTCACGCTCGACGGCCACGAGCTGCCGATCGACGACGACCGCCGGATGAACGACTACCGCTTCCGCGAGGTCTCCCTCATCCCGCAGTACGCCATGAGCGCGCTCAACCCCACCCGCAAGATCCGCAGGATGGTCACCGAGCTGCTCAGATCGCGGGGCACCGCGCTGGACACGGCCGAGCTGGAGCGCCGGATGGACCAGGTCGGCCTGCCCCGCGAGGTGCTCGACCGCTACCCGATCGAGCTGTCGGGCGGCATGAAGCAGCGCATGGTGATGGTCATCTCGACGCTGCTCGACCCGTCCCTGCTGATCGCCGACGAGGTCACCTCCGCGCTCGACGTCTCCACGCAGAAGGCGGTGGCCCGCGCCCTGCTCGGCTTCCGCGACAGCGGCTACGTCAAGAGCATGATCTTCGTCACCCACGACCTCGCCCTCACCCACCACATCGCCGACACGATCATGGTCATGTACGCGGGCAAGCTCGCCGAGAAGGCCCCGGCCGACGTGATCGTCAAGGCGCCGCGGCACCCGTACACGCGGCTGCTGCTCGAATCCCTGCCCGAGGTCGGCGTCCGCTACACCGAGCGCAGGCTGGAAGGCATCGCCGGCAGCCCGCCGTCGCTGCTCGACCCGCCCGCCGGCTGCCGGTTCCGCGACCGCTGCCCGATCGCGGGCGAGGAGTGCGCGCAGGAGCCGCCGGTGGCCGAGCTCGCCCCCGACCACCACGTAGCCTGCTGGAAGGCCTGATGCTGAGACTCGACGACGTCACCAAGGAATTCCGGATCGGCGCCTTCGGCGGCAAGAGCGTCGCGGCCGTGCGGGGGGTGAGCTTCGAGGTCGTCCCCGGCGAGGTCGTCTCCCTGATCGGCGAGAGCGGCAGCGGCAAGAGCACCATCGGCCGGATGATCCTCGGCCTGAACCCGGTCACCAGCGGCTCCATCACCTTCGACGGGCTGCCCGTGCGCGCGGGCAAGGAGTACTACCGGCGGGTCCAGGGCATCTTCCAGGACCCGTTCAGCTCCTTCAACCCCGTGTTCAAGGCCGACCGGGTGTTCACCATGATCAAGGAGGCGTACTACCCGTCCGTCCCCGGGCCGGAGTGGGCGGCCAAGGTCGAGGAGTCGCTGCGCGACGTGCGGCTCAACCCCGGGCAGGTGCTCGGCAAGTATCCGCACCAGCTCAGCGGCGGCCAGCTCCAGCGCCTGCTCATCGCCCGCGCGCTGCTGCTGGACATCAAGCTGCTGGTCGCCGACGAGATCACCAGCATGCTCGACGCCTCCACCCGCATCGACGTGCTCAACCTGCTGGCCGAGCTGAAGGTCAGGGGCCTGAGCGTGCTCTACATCACGCACGACCTGTCCCTCGGCACCTACCTGGCCGAGCGCACGGTGGTGCTGCGCCGGGGGAGCGTGGCGGAGATGGGGCCGACCGAGCGCGTCTTCGGCGACCCGCTGCACCCCTACACGCGCGAGCTGCTGTCGGCCGTGCCCCGCCTGCACGAGACCTGGGACGACGCCGTGCCCGTGGAGACCTGCCTCTACCACCTGAAGGGCGGCACGGGCGGCCTGGCCGAGGCCGATCCTGGCCACTTCGTCGCCTGCGCCCAGCTGGAGACCTGCTGAGGAGGGCCGGTCCTGGGACGCCCCCAGTGACCGGCCCGCCTCTCGCGCCCGCGCGTGCCCTCAGCGACCGGCGCGCAGCCGCCCGGTGGCCTCGGCGTCCACCTCGAACGTGACCGGGTCCACCGAGACGCCGTAGTCGCGGGCCGCCGCCGCCACGCTGACGAACCCGTTGCGCACGTCCGCGGCCACCCGGACCGGCTCGCGCTCGAACGGGTCGCCGTAGCCGCCCCCGCCGCCGGTGTTGTTGACCAGCACCTCGTCCGCGTCCAGCCGGTTGTAGCTGCCGCCCTGCACCACCTCGCGGCCGGTGCCGGGGTTGAGGATGACGTGGTTGCTCTCGCCGGGCATCCCGTCGCCGATGGCCCACGGCCGGGTCCTGGTCTTGTAGACCAGGCAGATGCCGGTCGAGGGGGCGGTGAAGCGGTACGTACGGCCGACGCCGACGCCGCCGCGATGCCGGCCGGGGCCGCCGCTGTCGGGGCGGTAGCCGTACGACTCGATGAACATCGGCGACTTGGTCTCCAGCACCTCCACCGGGTTGTTGCGGCAGCCGGGCTCCGACAGGTGCATGATGCCGTCCTCGCCGTCGCCGCCCGCGTGCCCGCCGAAGCCGACGGCCTCGTTGGTGGCCTCCAGCCACGCCTCGCCGGTGCGCGGGTTGACGCCGAGGCCCATCATCGAGCACACGTCGCCGCCCGAGCAGGCGGGCACGCGGTCGGGCATGCCCTGGGCCAGCGCCTTGAGCACGACCTCGCCGCCGAGCAGGCCGGTCCACAGCGTGAACGTCGGCATCGGCGGCACGGCGTGCATCACGGACCCCGGCTCGGTGACCACCCGCAGCGGGCGGAAGTTGCCCGCCACGACGGGGGTGTCCGGCGTGGTCAGCGCCTTGAAGACGAGGCTGCAGAACGCCTCCGTCTGGCCGACGGGCAGGTTGATCGGCCCTTTGACGTCGCGCTCGCTGCCGGTCCAGTCGATCACCATCTCGTCGTCGCCGATGGTCACCGTGACGTTCATCTTGATCAGGCGGTCGGCGTCCACGCCGTCGCTGTCCACGAAGTCGTGCGCCGACCAGGTGCCCTTCGGCAGCTTGGCCAGGGCCAGCCGGGCCAGCCGCTCGCCGTGGTCGTTGATGGCGTCCATCGCGGCGCCCAGCACGCCGGCGCCGTACTTGGCGGCGATCTGCTGAGTCCGCCGCACGCCGGTCACGCACGCGGAGACCTGCGCCTGGATGTCGCCGATCGTGCGCTCCGGCATCCGGCTGTTGAACCGGACGATGTTGAACACGTCGTCGTTCTGCACCCCGCGCCGGTAGAGCCGGGAGCAGGGGAAGAACAGGCCCTCCTGGTACATGTCGGTGGAGTCCAGGACGTATCCGGGGTCCTTCTGCTTCAGGTCCAGCACGTGGATCCGGCAGGAGGCGAACCCGATGAGCTCGTCCTCGTGGTGGATGGGCGCGAAGACCAGCGGATCCAGGGTGTGGGCCGAGGCCCAGTACGGATAGTTGAGGATGAAGACGTCGCCGGGCTCCAGCGCGTCGCGGCCGAGGAACTCGATCGCCCGCTTGATGCCGTGGTCGTTGCCGCGGGTGAACACCGCGATGCCCGGCGCGTCGGCCACCACGTCGCCCTGGGCGTCGTGGATGCCGATGCCGTAGTCGTGGATCTCGTACACCACCGTGTTGTAGGCGGTGCGGCACAGGTTGCGGGCCATCTCGTCGGCGGCGGCGAGCAGGCCGTGCCGGATGATCTCGGTCGTGATGGAGTCGGTGGTGATCGCGTCGGTGCTGGTGGAGTGCGTGGTGCCGCTCACTGCTGTCCCCCGGTCCTGTCGTTCACGGAAATGACCAGTTCGCCGTACCGGCCGACGCGCAGGCTGTCGCCGGCGTGGATGACGGACGTGGCCGTGTGCTCGGTGATCACCGCCGGTCCCGCGACGCGGTCGCCCGCCAGCAGTTCCTCGCGCGTGTAGACGCGGTACTCGACGGCCGGCTCGTCCGGTGACAGGTAGACCCGCCGGGTCCCGGCCGGCCGCGGCTCGCCGGACGATCGTTCCGCCACGGTCGGCAGCTCCGGTTTGTCGACCGTGCCGGTGGCGCGCAGCCGCAGGGTCGTGACCTCGACCGGGTCGTCCATCGTGTGGCCGTACTGCCGCTCGTGCAGCTCGGCGAAGGCGGAGGCCACGGCGGCGGCGAACGTGGCCGGGTCATCGGGGAAGGCGACCGTGACCGAGTGCTCCTGCCCCTGGTAGCGGACGTCGAGCGTGCGCGTCAGCGCGCGCCGGTCCGGCCCGAAGCCCTCCGACTCCAGCTGCTCGACCGCCGCCGCCTCCATCTCCCGGTAGACGGCGTCGGCGTCGGCCGCGTCGAGCGTGGCCAGCGGCGTGACGGCGGTGCGGGCGAAGTCGTGCTGCACGTCCGCCAGCAGCATGCCGAACGCGGAGAACGCGCCCTGCCCCGGCGGCACGATCACGGTCGAGATGCCCAGCTCCCTGGCCACCTCGACGGCCACCAGGCCGCCTCCGCCGCCGAAGGACAGCAGCGCGAAGTCCTTCGGGTCGCGCCCGAGCTCCACCGTGATCGCGCGGACGGCGCCCATGATCTTCATCGTGGAGATCTGCACGACGCCGCGGGCCAGCGCCTCGGTGGCCAGGCCGAGCCGGGTGGCGATGGGCTGCAGCGCCTTGTCGGCCAGCTCGCGGTCCAGGGCGAGCTTGCCGCCCAGCGGGCTGTCCGAGCCGAGATGACCCAGCACGAGGGCGGCGTCGGTGAACGTCGGCGCGGTGCCGCCCCTGCCGTACGAGGCCGGTCCCGGCGCCGCGCCCGCGCTCTGCGGGCCGACCTGCAGCGCGTCCGCCTCGTCCAGCCAGGCGATCGACCCGCCGCCGGCGCCGATGGTGTGGATGTAGAGCGACGGGGTGTTGATCGGCAGCCCCTCGAACTCCGCGCCCTGGTAGAGCACCGGCTCGTGGTCGAGGATCAGCGAGGCGTCGAGGCTGGTGCCGCCCATGTCGATGGTGATCAGGTTGGGCTCGTCCAGCAGTCTGGACAGCGCCGCCGCGCCGATCACGCCGCCCGCCGGGCCGGACAGGATGAGGCTCACCGGCTGCTCGCGGGCCGCCTGCGCGGTCATCGCGCCGCCGCCGGAGCGGGTCATCAGGAACCGCCCGCGAAAGCCGCCGGCGGCCAGCTCGCCCTCCAGTTCGCGCAGGTAGCGGTGCACGATCGGCTTGACGTACGCGTCCAGCACGGCGGTGCTGGTCCGCTCGTACTCGCGGTACTCCCTGGACAACTCGTGCGACAGCGTGACCGCCACCTCGGGCGCGACCTCGGCCAGCACCTCGCGCATGCGCAGCTCGTGCTCCGGATTGGCGTACGCGTGCAGGAACGCCACCGCGACCGAGCCGTACCCGCGTTCGGCGACGACGGCGGCCACCCGGCGGGCGTCCTCGGCGTCGAACGGCGTGTGCACGCTCCCGTCGAACCGGCACCGCTCGTTCACCTCGAAGGTGTCGTAGCGGTCCAGCAGCGCGGGCGGTTTCCTGTAGGTGATGTCGTAGTTCGTCCTGCGGTCGGTGCGCCCGAGCAGGTAGACGTCACGGAACCCCTTCGTCCCGATGACGGCGGTGCGCGCTCCCGTCCTGGTGAGCAGCGCGTTCAGCCCCAGCGTGGTGCCGTGCGTGAACATCGTGATGGCCGGCGTGCCGGACCCGGCCAGGCCGAAGGCGTCCATGACGCCGCGGGCCGGCGCGTCCGGCGTGGTCGGGACCTTGCCGAAGCTGAGCGCGCCCGTCCCGGGGTTCAGCTCCACCACGTCGGTGAACGTTCCGCCGACGTCGATCGCAAGCCTGCTCATCGTTCCGCCTTCCTGGATGCCCTTCTGGATGATTGGTGTGTGGCCGCGACGAGGTCCAGAGCTCCGGACGGCATCCCCCTCGCGTCGTCCGGTCGCGGCCAGTGCAGGGTGAGCTCGTGGAAGCCCGCGTCACGCAGCCGGCCGGCGAAGTCGGCGTAGCGGTCCGGGCTCTCGAACGGCCAGGTCATGTCCAGCGCCACCTGCGCGATCCGGCGCGGCGCCGCGCGCGGCCGGCCGGCGGCGTCGAGCGCCGCGTCCAGCCCGCGCCCCTGCTCCTCCAGCGCGGCGAACCAGCCCTCCGGCTCGTCCTGCCGGCGGTAGGCGCCGTAGGTCACCCAGGCCTGGCCGTGCCGGGCGGCCAGCGCCATCGCGCGGGGTCCTGTCGCGGCCACGGTCAGCGGCACGCGCGGGCGCTGGAGGCAGCCGGGCATCTGCCGGGCTTCGACGGCGCTGTAACGCGGGCCGCGTACGGTGCTGACGTCGTGGGTGAGCAGGTGGTCGAGCAGCCCCAGCCACTCCGCGAAGCGGCCGGCCCGCTCCGCCCGCGAGCGCGGCGGGTCGCCGAGCACGGCGGCGTCCGCGCCCTCCGCGCCGGCTCCGACGCCGATCTCCAGCCGGCCGCCGCTCAGGTGGTCGTAGGTCCACACGGTGCGCACGCCCAGCGCCTCCGCGGCCCGTACGTCGGCGACGAAGGCGGCGGGATCGCGGTCGGGCAGCACCAGGACCGACAGCTCGATCATCGGCGCTTGCTCGCCACGCTGAGGGCGACCGCGGCCAGGATGACCACGCCGGTCGTCAGATCCTTGAAGAACGGGTTCGCGTTGAGGATGTCGAACCCGTTGTCGATCAGCGCCAGCAGGTACACGCCGCAGACCGAGCGCCAGATCGCGCCGACGCCGCCGTAGATGCTCGTGCCGCCGAGGATGACCGCCGCGATGGCGAGCAGTTGCATGCCGTCGCCGGCCTGGGGCTGCCCGGTGCCGATCCGCGACACCCCGATGGCGGCCGCGATGCCGGCGGCCAGGCCGCTGTAGAGGAATGTGTAGAGCTTGATCCGGTTCACCCGGATGCCGGACAGCTCGGCGGCTTCGGCGTTGCCGCCGACGGACAGGACGTACCTGCCGAACGCCGTGCGGTTCAGCAGGAATCCGGACAGCAGGGCGAAGAGGGCCAGGATGACGATCGCGTAGTAGACCGGGCCGATCCCGCCGCGCCCGAGCGCGGTGAAGCCGGTGGCCTGGACGCTGATCAGGAACCCGCCGGTGATGAGTACCGCCAGCCCGGCGTACACGAGGCTGGAGGCGAGCGTCGCGAGGAACGAGTGGATCCGCAACCGGGTGATCGCCACCCCGTTCACCAGGCCCAGCGCGGCGCCGGCCAGCGGCGCGGCGATCAGGCCGAGCACGGGGCTGTTCAGGTGCAGCGCCACCCAGGCGGCCACCACGTTCGCCACGCTGAAGATCGCCCCGGTGGACAGGTCGAAGCCGCCGCAGATGACGACCAGCGTCCCGGCCACCGCGATGATCGCCAGCGGGGCGTTCTGGTTGAGGATGTTGAGCAGGTTCGTGAGAGTGAGGAACGACGACGTCGACACGCTCAGCACCACGAACAGCGCCACGAGCATGATCAGGACGGCGTAGTGGCGGACCAGGGCCGGCACGTTGACGCCGGATCCCGCTCGCGCCGATGCGGTGGCGGTCATGGCCTTCCTCCGGTTTCCGTTTCGTCGGCTGACGGTGACTGCTGGGGCTGCCCGACCTCGAAGAGGCGCTGCAGGACCTCGTCCACGGACGTCCCCGGTCCTGGCACCTCGCCGACGACCGCGCCGCCGCGGACGAGGTGCACCCGGTGGCTGAGGCCGATCACCTCCTCCAGTTCGGAGGAGATGAGCAGGATGCCGGTGCCGGCCGCGGCGACCTCCACGATGAGCTGGTAGATGCGGGACTTGGCGCCCACGTCCACGCCCCTGGTGGGCTCGTCGAGGATGAGGAACTCCGGCCGGCCCAGCAGCCATTTGGCGAAGAGCACCTTCTGCTGGTTGCCGCCGGAGTAGACCGACACGTCGCCGTCGAGCGCGGCCGGGCGGACGCCGAGGCGTTCGACCAGTTCGCGCACCGCGGCGCGCTCGCTCCCGCGCGACAGCACCCCGGAGCGGGAGAAGCGGCCCAGGTGCGGCAGGGTGACGTTCTCCAGGACCGGGCGCTGCAGCACCAGGCCCTGGGCGCGGCGGTCCTCGGGGATCATGGCCATGCCGCGGGCGATCGACGCCCGCGGCGAGGCGTCCGTGACCGGCTCGCCGCGGAACAGCACCTGCCCCGACTCGATCCGGTCGCAGCCGAACAGGGCTCTGGCGATCTCCGTGCGCCCGCTGCCGACCAGCCCGGCCAGCCCGACGATCTCTCCCGGGCGGACCCGCAGGGACACGCCCCTGACGGCGTCGCCGCGGACGTCGCGCATCTCGGCCACCGGCTCCGTGTCCGGGGGCGGCGCCGGGGGCAGGTCGGGCAGGAGCACGTCGACGGGCTCGCCGAGCATCGCCTCGACCAGGCCGGCCTTGGTCTCCGCGGCGGCCTCGGCGGTCCTGATCACCCGGCCGTCCCGCATGACCGTGACGCGGTCGCAGTTGGCGAGCACGTCGTCCAGGAAGTGGGTGACGTAGACGACGGTGGTGCCGCGCTCGCGCAGCCAGCGCATGATCTCGTGCAGGCGTTCGCTCTCGTCGGCGGTCAGCGACGACGTCGGCTCGTCCATCACGATGACGCGCGCCTCGCGGGCCAGAGCCCGCATGATCTCGACCTTCTGCTGATCGGCGATCGGCAGCGTCTCGACCGGCGCGTCGGGCGGGAGCCCGAAGCCGCAGATCTCCTCCAGCTTCCGGTAGCGGGCGCGCAGGTTCGCGTGCAGCACGCCGAACGTGCGGCTCTCCCGGCCGAGGAACACGTTCTCCGCCACGGTCAGGGCCGGGACCAGGCACAGTTCCTGGGCGATGATCACGACGCCGGCGTCCTGGGCCCGCCTGGTGTCCCAGCGGTGCACCGGCCGGCCGAACACCTCGAGCTCGCCGGAGTCCGGCTGGTAGAGCCCGCCGACGACCTTGCCGAGCGTGGACTTGCCGGCGCCGTTCTCGCCGACCAGGCCGTGCACCTCGCCCTCGGCGAGGGACACCGACACCGAGTCGAGCGCCTGGGTGGAGCCGAAGCGGACGGACAGGTCGCGGACGGTCACGGCCGCCGCCGGGGTCGCGCCCTCCATCAATCGGCCCACTCGCCCGTGAAGTCGGGGTGCTCGCCGAGGATCTCCTTGGTGACGATCACCGGTACGGGGCCCAGCGTGTTGGCGTCGATGACCGGCGTGACCGGCCGGCCGCGCACCGCGTTGACCACCTGCTCGAGCGCGGCCTTGCCCATGCTGTTGGGGAAGTCCACCTGGTCGGCCGCCCACTTGCCGGCGCGGACCTGCTTGATGGCCTCCTGGTTGCCGCCGCCGCCCGTCACGTACATCTTGGTCAGGTCGACGCCGGCGCTCTCCAGCGCCACCTGGGCGCCGATGGTCTGCTGGTCGGCGTTGGACAGCAGCACGTCGAGCTTCGGGTTGGCCTGGAGGATGTTCTGCATGGCCTTCAGCGAGGTGTCGCGGTCGTAGTTGCCCTGGCCCGTGGCCACCACCTTGATGTTGGGGTGCCCGTCCAGGACCGAGCGGTAGGCCTTGTTGCGCAGGTTGTCGAACGGGAACTGGAGCTGGCCGATGAGGATCGCGACCCGGCACGGGTCCTTGCCCTCGCAGTACTTCACCGCGCCTTCCGCGAGCTTCTTGGAGTTGGCCTCCGTGTCCGCAGCGACCGTGGACACGATGCCCTCGACCTGGGGCTTCAGCTCCGTCAGCTTGGGCCCGACGGGGAAGAGCGTGGTGGCGACCGGGATCTTGGCGCGGGCCGCGGCCGGGATCGCGGCCGCGATGCCGACGTTGTCGTTGGGCACCAGCACGATGCCGTCGTAGGTGCCCTGACTGGCGACGTTCTGGACCTGGTTGAACTGGGTCTGGCTGTCGAACTTGCCGTCGAAGATGGTCACCTCGACGTCGCCGTACTCCTTGGCCCTGGCCACGGCGCCGTCGTACACGGCCTTGTTGAAGCCGTTCTGGCTGGAGGAGGCCAGCAGGGCGATGCGCACCGGGCCCGTCTTGCCGCTGGGCGGGGCGCTGGAGGAGTAGACCTGGGAGACGTCGGAGTTGCAGCCCGCGAGCGTGAGACTCAGGAGCGCGGCGGCGGCGATCACCAGTCCGGCGGGGTGTGGACAGTGATTTCACAGGCACCTCTATCTCATGGTGCGTATGTTTCCGCAGGTGACGTGCTGTCTTGAAGCAGTACAATGTCACACTGCAACATCTGGGTCAACGGATGCGACCTTGACCGAACCGTGTCAACGCCGAAGAGGGGGCGCTCCTGTCGGGAGCGCCCCCTCTTCGGCGGTCACGCGGTCAGACCCTGAACTCCTCGGTACGGTGCGCGTAGGCGGGCAGCGCCGCCCGCATCTCGTCGGTGATCACCGGTGGGGGCAGCGGCACGACCTCGCGCTCGTGGAAGGCGTCCACCTCCTCGCCCTCGTCGAACAGCCCCCGCACCGCCCGCAGGCAGGGGCCGACGACCTCCGCGTCGGTGATCCGCCGGCCGCCGCTGCCTCCGCCGTGCCGGTCGTAGAGGACCTCGTACATGAGGGACGGAGAGAAGATCACCAGCTCGGGCAGGGGATCGAGGGCGGCGACCCGCTCGGCCGGCACCGTCCGGCAGGGGGAGCCCGCCCGCGCGCGCAGCGCCAGGATGTGCATCTCCCATTGCAGGTAGGCGGTGACGGGTAACTCCACCACGCGTACCCGTCTGACCGGCTGGCGGTGCCGGAAGTAGTCGGCCAGCGGCCCGGCCACCCGCTCGATCAGCGCCAGCGACCGCCCCCAGTCGCCGTCCATCATGGCCCGCCAGCTCGCCACGTCGGGCTCGTAGAAGACCTGCGCGCGCTCCAGCTTCCACATCGGCTCCGTGCAGGCCGCGTGGTCGCGTTCGAACCGGGCCTGGTACTCCGGCACGTCCAGGACGAGGCCGTCGGCGTCCGCGACGGCGGCGAACGGATTCGTCTGGCGGACCGGAGTGCCCTGCTCGGTCATGCGGATTTCCCCTTCGCGTCGAAGACCCGCCCAGATCATCAGGTGCGCCTTTGACCGGGTCAAGGCCCAAAACGATCGGGGGGAGGGCCGTCAGCCGCGATGGTGGAAACGACGGCGCACCAGGGAGAACAGCAGCGCCCCCAGCCACACCACCAGCAGTGCCTTGAACACCCCGAAGCCGCCGAAGATCAGCCCGAGCACCATGAGCACGAACAGCACGGGCACCAGCGGGTGGGGTCCGTGTCCTCTTCTCATGGGCCCCTGCGTCGGGCCGCGCATCGGGCCGCGCCAGCGCATCTCGCGCCGGGCCTGCCAGGCGGCACGGTGCATCTCGCGGTGCGTGTCGTGCATGGCCCGCATCTGCTGCCGGTGGGCGTGCATCGCCGCCCGCCAGTCGCCCGCCCCGTAGGGGGAGCCCGGCGTCTCGTACGGGGCCGCCTTCTCGCGGTAGGCGGGCTGATGGCCCGGCAGGTCGGCGGTCACCTGGGCCAGGTCGCCGGCCGTCTTGGCGGCCAGCGACCGGTCGAGGCGCTCGTCGAGTTCTTCGTGGGTCAGGCGGCCCTGCGCGAAGTGCTCACGCAGGGCGGCCATGGTCTGCTCGCGCTCGGCGTCGCCGATGCGGAGTTCGCTGCTGTCCATGCCTAGGCTCCTCGTCCTCCCGTGCGGTCGCTCACTCCTCGCCCGGGTCGCCGTCGGCCAGGATCTGGTAGAGCTTGCGCCGGGTCTCTACCAGAGTCTTACGCGCTTCGCGGATTTGTGCGTCGTTTCCGGTCTGAAGAACCTGCATCATGGCGAATGCCGACTGTCGAGCGATATGCCAGAGATCAGCAGTGTTGTCGTCGATGTCCGGACGCATCTCGTCCCAGGGGGCGCGGACCTCGTCGGCGTGCGCCTCGATGTAGTTGCGGCCCTCCTCGGTCAGGCGGAAGGTCTTGCGGCCCTCGTTCTCCTCCGAGATGACCAGGCCCTCGTCCGTGAGCTGCTGGAGCGCCGGGTAGACGGCGCCGGGGCTGGGCTTCCAGCCGCCCTCGCTGCGCTCGGCGATCTCCTGGATGATCTGGTAGCCGTTGCGCGGCTGCTCGGAGAGCAGGGCCAGGATCGCGGCGCGCACGTCGCCCCGCTTGGCCTTGCGGCCCCTGCCGCCCCAGCCTCGGTGGCCGCCGCCCCACGGGCCGCCGCCGGGACCGAACGGGCCTCCCGGCCCGAACGGACCGCCGCGCCCGAAGTCGAACGGGCCGGGCCCGCCTCTCCTGCCGCGCTGGCGGCGCTCGTGGGGCCCGCCGTGCGGACCGCCGTGGTGGTGGCCGCCGAACTGCTCGAAGGCGTCGGCCATGGCCTGAATCGCCTCGCGGGCCGCGCGCTTGTAGTCATGTGCGCCGGGCCAGGGTGACCCTGCTGCCATGTGATGAACCATTACTTCCTCCTATATCGCGATCTGTTCTCGATGCGTCAAAGATATATCGATAGTATGTCGTTGGCAAGCAAAGCGCGGACGTGAGCCAGATCACGAAAAAGTTGCGGAATCCGGGAACAGGATGGGGACGGCTCTCGTTGTTCAGAGCAGACGAGGTCGTTCCGCGTCGGCAGGGCTGGGGGGTGCTGTCGCCGCGGAGACGACCTCGTCTGCGTTTGCGGCACATTTCCCTGGCGGCCGTGGAGCGTTCCGGCCCGCCCGCGCCGCGTCAAAAGCTTCTTTGCCGTACAGTCCCGATCATGATGGGGCACTCTCACGCGATGACCGGGGCCATCGCCTGGCTGGGGCTGGCTCCGCCTCTCGCCGCGCTGCCACTGGTCAACGAGTCGTCACGATTCATCGAAACCGGGATCATGGCCACCGCGCTCACTCCTGCCGAGCTGATCGCCGGGGCGATCATCTGCGCGGGCGCCGCGATGCTGCCCGACCTCGACCATCCGAGCGCGACGATCGCGCAGACGTTCGGGCCCGTCACGTGGGCGCTCAGCAAGGCCGTGTCCTGGCTGGCCGGCGGCCATCGCGGGGCCACCCACTCATTGCTCTTCGCGGTGGCGCTCGGGTTCGGCGCGCACTGGCTGGCCGGCGCCTATCCCTTAGGGCGCGACATCATGGTGGTGCTGCTCATCGGCCTGGCCCTGCGGGCGGTCGGCGTGGGGATCCCGGGCAACAAGATGGGCTCGGCCATGATCAACATCGGCATGACCGCCGGGCTGTACGCCGTCTTCCGCTCCCTCGACGTGGGCTACGCCTGGCTGGGGCTGGCGGTGGGGGTCGGCTGCCTCATCCACGTGGTCGGCGACTGCATGACCGAGCGGGGCTGTCCGGTGCTCTGGCCGCTGGGGGCCAAGTTCGTGCTGCCGTGGAAGATCGGCATCAAGACGGGGCGGACGTTCGAGCAGAAGATCCTGGCCCCGATCCTGTCCGTGGCGATCATCGGACTGCTCTACTGGCGGCTGGCGCCGGTTTAACTTGATGTCGAGATACTCTAGAGATATCTTGACATCGAGAGATCCGCCGCCACCTGCGAGTTAGGTTTACCTAACGTACGTGTTGGTCAGGGAGTGCGGCAGGATTCTGTTTGAACACATGTCTGATGGAGGAGGCGAATCACCGTGTCCGCGAACAGCTTCGGCAGCCGTGACACGCTACGCGTCGGCGACGCGGCATACGAGATCTTCCGGCTGGATGCCGTAGAAGGCGCCGCACGCCTCCCGTACAGCCTGAAGATCCTGCTGGAAAACCTCCTCCGCACCGAGGACGGCGCCAACGTCACGGCCGACCACATCCGTGCGCTGGGCGGCTGGGACCCCAAGGCGGCGCCCAGCGTGGAGATCCAGTTCACGCCCGGCCGCGTCATCATGCAGGACTTCACCGGCGTGCCCTGCGTGGTCGACCTGGCCACCATGCGCGAGGCCGTGCGCGACCTCGGCGGCGACGCCGCCCGGATCAACCCGCTCGCGCCGGCCGAGATGGTCATCGACCACTCGGTCATCGTCGACTACTTCGGTCACCCCGACGCCTTCCAGCGCAACGTCGAGCGCGAATACGAGCGCAACCGCGAGCGCTACCAGTTCCTGCGCTGGGGCCAGACGGCCTTCGACGAATTCAAGGTCGTCCCGCCCGGCACCGGCATCGTGCACCAGGTCAACATCGAGCACCTGGCCCGCGTGGTCATGACCCGCGGCGCCGACGGCGTCACCAGGGCCTACCCCGACACCTGCGTCGGCACCGACTCCCACACCACGATGGAGAACGGCATCGGCGTCCTCGGCTGGGGCGTCGGCGGCATCGAGGCCGAGGCCGCGATGCTCGGCCAGCCGATCTCCATGCTCATCCCGCGCGTGGTCGGCTTCAAGCTCAGCGGCAAGCTGCCCGCCGGGGCCACCGCCACCGACCTGGTCCTGACGATCACCGAGATCCTGCGCAAGCACGGCGTGGTCGGCAAGTTCGTCGAGTTCTACGGCGAGGGCGTCTCCTCCGTGCCGCTGGCCGACCGGGCCACGATCGGCAACATGAGCCCCGAGTTCGGCTCCACCTGCGCGATCTTCCCGATCGACGGCCAGACCGTCGACTACCTGCGCCTGACCGGCCGCTCCGAGGAGCAGATCGCCCTCGTCGAGGCCTACGCCAAGGAGCAGGGCCTCTGGCTCGACCCGTCCTCGGCCGAGCCGGAGTTCTCCGAGTACATCGAGCTCGACCTGGCCACCGTCGTCCCGTCGATCGCCGGTCCCAAGCGCCCGCAGGACCGCATCGAGCTGTCCGACGCCAAGCGGGCCTGGCGCCACGACGTCGAGAACTACGTGAGCGACGGCGTCGACGTGGTCGGCGAGCAGAGCTTCCCGGCCTCCGACTCGCCCGCCTCCAACGCCACCGCCAACGGCGGCCGGCCGCACAAGCCGGTCCCCGTCACGCTGGCCGACGGCACCACGTTCGAGATCGACCACGGCATCGTCTCCATCGCCGCGATCACCTCCTGCACCAACACCTCCAACCCCTACGTCATGCTCGGCGCGGCCCTGCTCGCCCGCAACGCCGTCGACAAGGGGCTCACCCGCAAGCCGTGGGTCAAGACGTCGCTCGCCCCCGGCTCGCAGGTGGTCACCGGCTACTTCGAGCGCTCCGGCCTGCAGCCGTACCTCGACAAGATCGGCTTCAACCTCGTCGGCTACGGCTGCACCACTTGCATCGGCAACTCCGGCCCGCTGCTGCCGGAGATCTCCGACGCCATCCAGGCCAACGACCTCGCGGTCACCGCCGTGCTGTCCGGCAACCGCAACTTCGAGGGCCGGATCAACCCCGACGTCAAGATGAACTACCTGGCCTCGCCGCCGCTCGTCGTGGCCTACGCGCTGGCCGGCACCATGGACCTCGACCTCGACACCGAGCCGCTCGGCCTCGGCTCCGACGGCGAGCCCGTCTACCTGCGCGACATCTGGCCCTCGCCCGAGGAGATCGCGGCGGTGGTCAACTCCTCGATCGGCCGCGACATGTTCGAGCGCGACTACGCCGACGTGTTCAAGGGCGACGACCACTGGCGCTCGCTGCCGATCCCGACCGGCGACACCTTCGAGTGGGACCCCGACTCGACCTACGTGCGCAAGGCCCCCTACTTCGACGGCATGCCGGAGAAGCCGGAGCCGGTGACCGACATCTCGGGCGCCCGCGTCCTGGTCAAGGTCGGCGACTCGGTCACCACCGACCACATCTCCCCGGCGGGCTCCATCAAGCCCGGCACCCCCGCCGCCGAATACCTGCGCGGCAACGGCGTCGAGGTCAAGGACTTCAACTCCTACGGCTCGCGGCGCGGCAACCACGAGGTGATGATCAGGGGCACGTTCGCCAACATCCGGCTGCGCAACCAGATCGCGCCCGGCACCGAGGGCGGCTACACCCGCGACTTCACCCAGCCCGACGCGCCGGTGTCGTTCATCTACGACGCCTCCGTCAACTACGCCGCGGCCGGCACCCCGCTGGTGGTGCTGGCGGGCAAGGAATACGGCTCGGGCTCCTCGCGCGACTGGGCGGCCAAGGGCACGGCGCTGCTCGGCGTGCGCGCGGTCATCGCCGAGTCCTACGAGCGCATCCACCGCTCCAACCTGATCGGCATGGGCGTGCTGCCGCTGCAGTTCCCCGAGGGCGGCTCGGCCGAGTCGCTGGGGCTGACCGGGGAGGAGACGTTCGACATCACCGGCGTCGAGGAGCTCAACCAGGGCGGCATCCCGCGGACGGTGCACGTCAAGGCGGGCGACGTCGAGTTCGACGCGGTCGTCCGCATCGACACCCCCGGCGAGGCCGACTACTACCGGCACGGCGGCATCATGCAGTACGTGCTGCGCTCGCTGCTCGCCAAGTGAGCCGAGTCTTCCCGCCTTCCGCCCGGTCATGAGCCGGGCGGGGGCAGGGAGCCCTTGGCCTGCGCGCCGGGGGTTGGGCGTGATCCTCACGCGCCCGTATCGGGGGAACCACCCGACACCTGAGAGCCGCCCCGCGGGCAACCCCCGCGAGGCGGCTTTCTCCATCCCCGCCGTCGCACGTCGGCCGGCCCGTGGGGGCCGGCGGCGGTGAGTCGGCTCTCTGACCGCACTTGAGCCGGTACGGCGCGCCCCAGAGCCCCGGCGGCGCGTACGGCGTCGTACAGGCGTCTCTCGGCCGCGCACGGGGCACGGGGAGGCTTCCAGGGCCCGGCACGGCCGGAAGGCGCGGCCATGAGCGACCAGAACAGCCCGCCACCCTCCGAAGGACGCCCGCGATCGCACGGCGGGCACCCGGAACGCGGCGGAAGGTGCCGAGGGCCGGGATGGTTGACTCTGCCGCATGGGTGATACGGCGTTGGTCCTGGTGGTCGGGGGGCTGGCGGTCTTCGCGGGCGCGATCGTGCAGGGCGGGGTGGGGTTCGGGCTCGGGCTGGTCGCGGTCCCGGTGCTGACCATGCTGGTCCCCGACCTCATGCCCGGCGCCGCGCAGGTGGTCAACCTGGTCCTGCCGCTGTTCACCCTGGCCGTCGAATGGCGGAAGGTGGACTGGCGCGGCCTGGTGTTCGCGGTGCTCGGCAGGCTGCCCGGCAGCGTGATCGGGGGTGCCGTCGTCGTCTTCTTCACCGTGCAGGCCAGGAGCCTGTTCGTGGCGGTCATGGTGCTGCTCGCCGTGGCGCTGACCGCGCGGGCGCTGAGCGTGCCGCGCAACGGGCTCACGATCACCTCTGCCGGTTTCGTGTCCGGCGTGACCGGCACCGCCACGGGCATCGGCGGGCCGCCGATCGGGCTCGTCTATCAGAGCGCCAAGGGGCCGCAGATCCGGGCGACGCTGGCGATGTTCTTCTTCCTGAGCGCCGCCCAGTCGCTGCTCGTCCTCGCGTACGTGGACGAACTGCCCGCCCGCGCGCTGCTGACGGGGGCGGTGCTGATCGTGCCGATGGTGCTCGGCTTCCTGGTCTCGGGCCGCCTGCGCCGCTACCTCGACGGCGGCCGGGCGCGGACGGCGGTGCTGGTGGTGGCCGCGGCCTCCGCGCTGGCCCTCATCGTCCAGAACGCCCTCACCCAGGGCTGGCTCTTCTGACCCGTCCCACGGATCAGGCGGCGGCGCTCGGCCCTGGCGCCGCACGGGTTCCCATCCGGATGAGTCCATGGCCGGGGCGCCGGCTGCCCGGCGCTTACCCGGCGGCTGCGGACGAAGGCGGCTGCGGACGAAGGCGGCTGCGGACGAAGGCGGCAGCGGGAGTTCGAGTTCGAGCTCGTGCCGGATGGGGATGCCGCCATGGCCGATCGCGGGGATCGACGGCTTGAGCGCGCGAGAGCGGGGACGCCCGCCCGCTCGCCGTCGAGGAGGGTGACGACCGCGGGCGGCGCCGTCGTACCGTATCGCCGCCGCCAGGGCGGGTCGCCCCCGGAGGTTGCCGGGAAGCGTCGGCCGGATTGAGGTGACGTTTCTGGATTGTTACCGGAAACAACAAACTAGCCGCCTTGACCCCCTTCCCATGCGCTCGATCCCGGAATACGTTGCCGCAAACAACATTCATCCGGGCCCCTCCGGAAGAAAGGACCCTGCACCATGCGCAAGGGGATCCTCAGCATGACCGCCGCGGCAGCCGCGCTCGCACTAGGTCTCACCGCCTGCGGGGGCGACGGCGGACAGACCACTACGTCGACCTCGTCCGCCCCGGCCTCCTCGGCCGCCAAGGCGGGCAAGGTCGGTGTCATCCTGCCGGACAGCAAGTCCTCGGCCCGGTGGGAGACGGCTGACCGCAAGTACCTCGAAGAGGCGTTCAAGGCCGCGGGTGTCGAGTACGACATCCAGAACGCGCAGAACGACAAGACCGCGTTCCAGACCATCGCCGACCAGATGATCACCAACGGCGCCACCGTCCTGATGATCGTTAACCTGGACAGCGGCACCGGCAAGACGGTGATCGAGAAGGCCAAGTCGCAGGGCGTGCCCACCATCGACTACGACCGCCTGACGCTCGGTGGCGGCGCCGCCTACTACGTCAGCTTCGACAACACCAAGGTCGGCACGCTCCAGGGCGAAGGCCTGAGCAAGTGCCTGACCGACAAGAAGGCCGACAAGCCCATCGTCGCCTACCTGAACGGGTCGCCGACGGACAACAACGCCACCCTGTTCAAGGAGGGCTACGACGGCGTGCTGAAGCCGAAGTTCGACTCCGGCGACTACGTCAAGGGCCCCGAGCAGTCGGTGCCCGACTGGGACAACACCCAGGCCGGCACGCTCTTCGAGCAGATGCTGACCGAGCAGCCGAAGATCGCCGGTGTCCTGGCCGCCAACGACGGCCTCGGCAACGCCGCCATCACGGTGCTGAAGAAGAACAACCTCAACGGCAAGGTCCCGGTCACGGGGCAGGACGCCACCGTCCAGGGTCTGCAGAACATCCTGGCCGGCGACCAGTGCATGACCGTCTACAAGGCGGTCAAGAAGGAGGCCGACGCCGCCGCCAAGCTCGCGGTGGCACTGGCCAAGGGTGAGAAGCCCACGGCCAGCGGCAGCGTCAAGGACCCGGAGACGAACCAGGACGTGCCCGCCGAGCTGATGGAGCCGCAGGCCATCTACGCCGACAACGTCAAGGACGTGGTGGCCGACGGTTACGTCACCAAGGAGGAACTCTGCAAGGGTGACTTCGCCGAGAAGTGCACCGAGGCAGGCATTCAATAACACCCAGGGGTACGGCCCGCGCCACGAGCGCGGCGCCGTACCCCCGTTTAGGGAGCCACATGAACCCCCTCCTCGAAGTGCGCGGGCTCGACAAGAGCTTCGGTCCGGTGAAGGTCCTGCACGACGTCGCGTTCGCCGCCTACCCCGGCCAGGTCACCGCCCTCGTCGGTGACAACGGCGCGGGAAAGTCCACCCTGGTCAAGTGCATCGGCGGGATCTACCCGATCGACGGGGGCCAGGTCCTCTTCGACGGCGCCGAGGTCCACGTGCACAGCCCCCGCGACGCGGGCGAGCTGGGCATCGAGATCGTCTACCAGGACCTCGCCCTCTGCGACAACCTCGACATCGTCCAGAACATGTTCCTCGGCAGGGAGCGCAAGAACGGTCTCCTGCTGGACGAGGACAGCATGGAGGAACTGGCCGAGAAGACTTTGAGCGGCCTGTCCGTCCGGACGGTGAAGTCGATCAGGCAGCAGGTCTCCAGTCTGTCCGGAGGCCAGCGCCAGACCGTGGCCATCGCCAAGGCCGTGCTGTGGAACAGCAAGGTCGTCATCCTGGACGAGCCCACCGCGGCGCTGGGCGTGGCCCAGACCGCGCAGGTGCTGGAACTGGTGCGCAGGCTGGCCGACACCGGCCTGGCCGTCGTGCTCATCTCGCACAACATGAACGACGTGTTCGCCGTCTCCGACCGCATCGCGGCCCTCTACCTCGGCAGGATGGCCGCCCAGGTCAAGACCTCCGACGTGACGCACGCCCAGGTCGTCGAACTGATCACCTCAGGCCGCAGCGGCGAACTGGGCCTCAAGAACGGGGTCACCCCATGAACAAGGTCAAAGAACTGCCGGGGGAGGCCATCGTCACGGCGGCGGAGGCCCCCTCGATCAGGAACAGCTTCCTCGCCTACATCCAGCGGGTGCGCGGCGGCGACATGGGAGCGCTGCCGGCCGTGCTCGGCCTGGTCGTGCTCTGCGCGGTCTTCGCCGCCGCCCGTCCCTCCTTCGTCACGGCGATCAACTTCGCCAACCTGTTCACGCAGGGCGCCGCCGTCACGCTCATCGCCATGGGCCTGGTGTTCGTGCTGCTGCTCGGCGAGATCGACCTGTCCGCGGGCTTCGCCAGCGGCGTCTGCGCGGCGGTGCTCGCCGTCACCCTGGCGAGCGCGGGCCTGCCCTGGTACGTCTGCGTCGCGGCGGCCATCCTCACCGGCGTGCTCATCGGCACCGTGCTGGGCTCGCTGGTCGCCAAGGTCGGCATCCCGTCGTTCGTGGTCACCCTGGCCGCCTTCCTCGCCTTCCAGGGCCTGGTCCTGGTGCTGGTGGACGAGGGCACGAACATCTCCGTCCGCGACGAGGTGATCGTCGCCATCGCCAACAAGAACCTGCCGCCCTGGCTCGGCTGGGCCGTCTACGCGGCCTGCGTGGCGATCTTCGCCGGCGTACAGCTCAGGCGGGCCAGGAAGCGGGCCAGCCGCGGCCTGGTCGCCGACCCGCTGTCGCTGATCGCCTTCCGCGTCGGCATGCTGGCGCTCTTCGCCGGCCTCGCGGTGGCCGCGCTCAACCTCGAACGCAGCCGCAACGCGGCGATCGTCTCGCTCACCGGCGTGCCCATCGTGGTGCCGATCATCCTGGTGCTGCTGGTCGTGTGGACACTGGTGCTGCGCCGCACCGGGTTCGGCCGGCACCTGTACGCGGTCGGCGGCAACACCGAGGCGGCCAGGCGAGCCGGCATCCCGGTCGACCGGATCAAGATCAGCGCGTTCGTGATCTGCTCCTCGATGGCCGCGATCGGCGGCATCGTGGCCGCCTCCAGGGCCAGCTCCGTCGACCCGAACACGGGCGGCAGCTCCGTCCTGCTGTACGCGGTCGGCGCGGCGGTCATCGGCGGCACCAGCCTGTTCGGCGGTAAGGGCAGGGTGCTCGACGCCGTGCTCGGCGGCGCCGTGGTGGCGGTGATCGAGAACGGGATGGGCCTGATGGGCTACGGTGCCAGCGTGAAGTACCTGGTCACCGGGTCTGTACTGCTGCTCGCGGCGGGAGTCGACGCCCTCGCGCGCAAGCGGGCGGCTGCCGCTGGTCTAAGGTGATCAGCGACTCACAGCCCCTGAAGGAACCCCAGACCATGCGTGCCGGCCCCTCCCAAGAGGACATCAGACGCCACAACCTCGGCGCGCTGCTTCGCCACGTCCATCTGGGCGGGCCGATCTCGCGCGCCGAGCTGACCGCGAAGATGGGGCTCAACCGCAGCACGATCATGGCCCTGACCTCCGACCTCACCGCCGCGGGGCTGGTGCGGGAGGAGCTGCCGCGAGAGACGGGCCGGGCCGGCCGGCCCTCGCTCGTGGTACGCCCCGAGTCGGCCAAGGTGTACGTGTTCGCCTTCGACGTGGGCCCCGACCGGCTGGCCGTGGCCCGCGTGGGGCTGGGCGGGGTGATCCTCGACCGCAAGGAGTGCGTACGCGACCGCGACCGGTTCGAACTGGACGAGCTGACCGGCACACTGTCCGGGTTCGCCCGGCAGATGCGGCGCAAGACCAGAGAGGACACGGTCTGCGTCGGCGCGGCGGCGGCGGTCTCCGGCGGCGTGCGCAAGGGCGACGGCGTGATCAAGTTCGGGCCCAACCTGATGGCCGACGAGGTGCCGTTCGGTGACGAACTGGCCCGCAGGCTCGGCCTCGGCCTGCCCGTCAGCGTCGGCAACGACGCCAACCTGGCCGCGCTCGCCGAGCACAGCCGCGGCGTCGGGGCGGCCGTCAGAGACCTCATCTTCCTGCACGGCGACGTCGGCATCGGCGGCGGCATCATCGCGGGCGGCCACCTGCTCGGCGGCCACGACGGCTACGGCGGCGAGATCGGCCACATGGTCGTCAACCCCGGCGGGCGCGCCTGCGGCTGCGGCTCGCACGGATGCCTCGAAGCCGAGGTGGGGGAGCGGGCGCTGCTGGAGTCGGCCGGCCGGGTGGCGGCCGGGCAGCACGGCCGCGACGCGGTGCGCACCGTGGTGGCGGCGGCCGACCGGGGCGACATCGTGGCCCAGGAGGCGCTCAGCCGGGTCGGCGACTGGCTCGGGCTCGGCGTGGCTAACCTGGTGAACATCTTCAATCCGGAGATCGTGGTCTTCGGCGGCATTCTGCGTGACATCTATCTCGGGTCCGCCGCGCAGGTGCGTACCCAGCTCGCCCTGCACGCGATGGCGCCGCAGCGCGAGCGGCTGCGGCTGCGCACCTCGGCGCTGGGCGACGCGGCCACCCTGGTGGGGGCCGCCGAACTGGCCTTCGCCCACGTCCTGGCCGACCCCTTAGAGGTCCTGGCCCGCGTGACCGCCTGACCCGCGAGAACGCCCCTCGCCTGACTTGCGGTGAAATGCCCGGATCGGGCGGACGCCGGGCCGCGCGGGTTCAGGTGACCTTGTGCTTGCCGGCCGTCCAGGTGTTGCAGAACCCGGCGGTCCCGCCCCGATAACCCCGGTCCTGCCAGGACGCCAAATTGCGCGGTTTGCCGTGGACGTCGCTCTCGTCCGCCGAGCGCACCGCCGCCAGCCAGTCCTTCCAGCCGATGTCCGGCCCGATCGACTTGAGCGCGGCGCTGTAGAAGACCCCGGCGAAGCACTCGGCCTGCATCTCCAGCCGGTGGCTGAGCAGCCTGCGCGCGCTCTTCGAGGCGGGCGCGTACAGGGCGGCCTGCGCGTTCAGCACCCCGATGAGCTGCTGCACGTGATGTCCCCACTCGTGCGCGACGGAGTGCGCCAGGTTCATCCGGAACGGATCCCGCAGGTCGCCCTTCGTGATCCGGACCACGATCGTGCGCTGCTCGGGACAGTACTGCGCCCCGCTGCCGGCGATCGCCCCGCAGACCGAGTCGCCGCCCGTGGTGATCGTGACCTCGGGCGAGCTGTACGCCAGCCCGGCGGCGGCGAACCTGCCCGCCCAGAAGCGGTCGGCGCAGCGCGCCATCGCCCGGTGGAAGGCCCGGAGCGAGGCCGTGCTGCCCGGGCGGATCTCGGGGACCGCGCACTTCTGCGCCACCACCGCCCCGCCCGCCGAGCCCAGCAGCCCGCCCTGGCCGATCCTCGACGCGGCCTGCGCGGGCGCGGGCAGCAGCAGTCCCGCGACCACGCACGCGGCCGGCGCTACGAGGAAGACGCGCATGATCGCGGATCCCGGTGAAGGAGACTCAGGACACCTGGGACTTAGGCGCCTTGAAGGTGTTGCAGCCGCCGGCCGACTCGGTGTCGTATCCCCGCTTGAGCCAGGCGCCGATGTTCTTGGCGCTGCCGTGCGTCTGCTGGGCCTGGTCCTCGCCCTTGATGCCGAGCAGGGACAGGACGGATCCGCTGCCGCCGCTGCCGGTGATGTAGGTGAAGTCCGTCTCCTTGCGGCCGAGCGAGTGCCACACGCTGCCGATGAACGTGCCCGCCAGGCACTCCGCCTGCAGTTCGAGCCGGCGCGACTCGTCCAGCACCCGCGCGATGTTCTTCCTCTTGTACGGCGTCAGCGCCCCGAACATTCCGGTGAGCCGCTGGATGTGGTGACCGTACTCGTGGGCCAGCACGGCCATCAGCATGAGGTCGTTCGGCTCCTGCACCACGGCCGAGTTGACCAGGTAGGTGATCCGCTTGTTCTTCGAGCAGTAGACCGCCTGCGCGGCGGCGGGGAACTTGTCGCCGCATCCCGTCGGAGCGCCCGGCTTGGTGATCAGCCGCAGGGTCGGCTTGCTGAAGGTGAAGCCCGCGCGCTCGACCACGGGCTTCCAGGCGGCGTCGAGGCAGTCGAGCACGCCCTCCAGATAGACCCTGACCTCGTCCACGTCGGCGCTCTGGACGTCCTGCTCGTCGCACGTGTCGTAGCCGAGCTTGCCCGTCTTGTAGATCGGGTTCTTCGCCAGAGCCGCCTTGAAGGCGGGGGCCGAGGAGGAGGAGGTGGCGGCGTGGGCGGTGCCGGCGAGCAGCACGCTCGCCAGGGCACCCGCCAGCAGCGCCGTTAAGGGGATACGCATGAGACGGAACCCTAGTGAAAGAAGGAGTTCCAGGTAAAGACGATCAAAGGGCGCCGTCAGGTGACATTTCGGGGATTGGCCGCCCAGGTGTTGCACGAGCCGGGGGTGCCCCGGTTGAACCCGCGCGTCATCCACGCCGCCTGCGTCGGTCCTCTGCCGTGGTCGTTCTGCGGCCAGCCCTTGGCCCCGTTCTTCCTGAACCAGCCCACGGTGTAGGCCCAGTCGGCGTCGGTGACGAGCGGGGTGCCGCGCATCGTGCTCATGAAGACCGCGGAGAAGCACTCGGCCTGCAGTTCGGAGTTGCGCGAGAGCTGGAGGCGCTTGGCCTTGCCGGCGACCGACCGCGCGGACCAGTAGTAGGTCCAGATGCCGGAGACCTGTTGCACGTGGTGGCCGTACTCGTGCGCGATCAGGCGCGTGATGCCGAGCGGGAACGGGTTGCGCAGCTGGGACTTGCTGATCATCAGGTACATGGTGCGGTCGGTGGAGCAGTAGACGCCGTCGGCGCCGGTGTTCCACGCGCCGCAGGGCGTCTTGATCTTCCTGGTGATGATGCGCAGCCGCGGCTTGGCGAAGGGCATCTTCGCCTTGCGGAACTGCGCCGCCCACGCCTTGTTCAGGCAGGCGGTCACGCGGGTGAGGAAGCGCCGGTAGGCCACCATGCTCCCGGCGGGCAGCGCCCCGGGGGCGCAGTTCACGTCGGCGAGGCGTCCGGTCTTGTAGAGGGGATTGGCCGTCGCCCGGGACCGGCCGGCCGTTCCGGCCCCCTGTCTCCGGTCGGCGGCCGGCTTGGCGGGCGGTGAGGCGAGCTGCTGGCCCTCGTTGACGGGGTCCGCCGACGTCGTGGCCACGTCCGCCAGAACGAGCACCAGAGCCGCCGCTGCCAGGACGAGTGCCAGCATGGCGGCCACAAGTGTCGCGAGTCTGCTTTTGGGGACGGAGTTCATAGGTACCGAAAGACTAGGTCAAGATCGGACATATGTGGGTGGATTTGACTCGATGGAGTCAGTGAGGCATCCGCGAACTAGACTCTTGGGGATCGGCGCAAAAGAGCAGAGGGGGTCGGATCCGTGAGCGGGTTGCTGGGCTCGATCGAGGGACCGCAGGACGTCAGACGGCTCACTGTCGAGGAGCTACCGCGGCTCGCGGGGGAGATCCGTGATGTCCTCGTCGACGCCTGCGCCAGGTTCGGCGGTCACCTGGGCCCCAACCTCGGTGTGGTGGAGCTCACCATCGCCCTCCACCGCGTGTTCGACTCACCCCGCGACCCCATCATCTGGGACACCGGCCATCAGTCCTACGTGCATAAACTGCTGACCGGCAGGGCCGCCGGCTTCGAGGCGCTCAAGCAGGAGGGCGGCCTGTCCGGCTATCCCAGCCAGGCCGAGTCCGAGCACGACTTCGTGGAGAACTCCCACGCCTCGACCGCGCTGTCCTACGCCGACGGCCTGGCCAAGGCGTTCAAGCTGCACAGAGACCGTCAGGGCGACCGTCACGGCGACCCGGACACCTCCAGTGACCCCGGCCGCACGGCCGTCGCGGTGATCGGCGACGGCGCGCTGACCGGCGGCATGGCCTGGGAGGCGCTCAACAACATCGCCGCGATCAAGGACCTGCCGGTCGTGATCGTGGTCAACGACAACGGCCGCTCCTACTCGCCCACGATCGGCGGCCTGGCCTCCCACCTGTCCTCGCTGCGGGTCAACCGCCGCTACGAGGACGTCCTCGAATACGTCAAGGACAAGATCGGCAACGTTCCCGTCCTCTACGACGCCCTGCACGGCTTCAAGAAGGGCGTGAAGGACGTCCTGGCCCCGCAGGTGATGTTCGAGGACCTCGGCCTCAAATACGTCGGCCCCATCGACGGCCACGACGAGCAGGCCATGGAGGCGGCGCTGCGCCAGGCCCGCGACTTCCGCGGCCCCGTCATCGTGCACGCCCTCACCCAGAAGGGCCGCGGCTACACCCCGGCGGAGAACCACGACGAGGACCAGTTCCACTCGCCGGGCGCCTTCGACCGCGCCACCGGCGCGGAGAAGCCCAAGGGCCGCATCTGGACCAACGTCTTCAGCGAGGAGCTCGTCCGGCTCGGCAAGGAGCGCGACGACCTGGTCGCGATCACCGCCGCCATGCTGCACCCGACCGGGCTCAACGCCTTCGCCGAGGCCTACCCCGACCGCATCTACGACGTCGGCATCGCCGAGCAGCACGCGCTGACCAGCGCCGCCGGGCTCGCGCTCGGCGGGCTGCACCCGGTCGTCGCCGTCTACGCCACCTTCCTCAACCGCGCCTTCGACCAGCTCCTCATGGACGTCGCGCTGCACCGGCTGCCGGTCACGGTCGTGCTCGACCGGGCGGGCGTCACCGGCGACGACGGGGCCAGCCACAACGGCATGTGGGACCTGTCGATCCTCCAGGTCGTGCCCGGGCTGCGGGTCGCGGTGCCGCGCGACGGCGACCGCCTGACCGAGCTGCTGCGCGAGGCCGTCGAGGTCACCGACGGCCCCACCGTGCTGCGCTTCCCCAAGGGCCCGGTCGCCGAGCCGATCGAGGCGGTGGGCAAGCTGGGCGAGATGGACCTGCTCAGGGCCGCCGCGGCCGAGCCTGACGTGCTGCTGGTCGGCGTGGGCCCCATGGCGCAGGTCTGCATGGACGCCGCGGTCCTGCTCGACGCCCAGGGCATCTCGGCCACCGTGGTCGACCCGCGCTGGGTCAAGCCGCTCGACGAGGCGCTCGTCCTGGCCGCCGGCGCGCACAAGCTGGTCGCGGTCGCCGAGGACAACGGGCGCGTCGGCGGCGTGGGCGACGCCGTGGCCCGCCTGCTGCGCGACGCCGACGTCGACGTTCCCGTACGCACCTACGGCATTCCGCAGCAGTTCCTCGACCACGCCAAGCGGGCCGTGATCCTCGGCCGGGTCGGCCTGACCGGCCAGGACCTGGCCCGCCAGATCACCGAGGCGGTGGCCCGGCGCAGCTCCGCCGAGGAGCCCGTCCGCCGCTGACCACCGGCGCACCCCCACCACCCGAGGGTGATCCAAGTCCGTACCCGGTTACGGGCATGATCACCCTGGGTGTGGGAAATATCGCAGATCGTGGACATCTTTCGCACGAAGACTGTCGAGCAGTCGATCCGGGACACCGAAGCCCCCGAACACCAGCTGCGAAAGCGCCTGACCGCCACGGACCTCACGGTCTTCGGCATCGGCGTGATCGTCGGCACCGGGATCTTCGTGCTGACCGGACAGGTCGCCAAGGAGACGGCCGGGCCCGCCGTGGCCGTCTCGTTCGTCGTCGCCGGCATCGTGTGCGCACTCGCGGCCCTGTGCTACGCCGAGTTCGCCTCCACCATCCCGGTCGCCGGGTCCGCCTACACCTTCTCCTTCGCCACCCTGGGCGAGTTCCCCGCCTGGGTGATCGGCTGGGACCTGATCCTGGAGCTGGCGCTGGCCGCGGCCGTGGTGGCGGTCGGCTGGTCGGGTTACTTCGCCTCCCTGCTGTCGACGTTCGGGCTGAACCTGCCCCCCTCGATCGCCGGCGCGGATCCGGTCGTGAACGTCCCGGCGATCGCCATCGTGGCGCTCCTGACCGCGGTCCTGGTGGCCGGGATCAAGCTGTCCTCGCGGGTCAACCTGATCCTGGTGATCACCAAGGTCGCGGTGGTGCTGCTGGTCATCGTGGCCGGCCTGTTCTTCATCAAGAGCGCCAACTACACGCCGTTCATCCCCGAGGCGGTCCCCACCGCGCGGGTGGAGGGGCTGGAGGCGCCGCTCTTCCAGGTGCTGTTCGGCATCACGCCGGTGGCCTTCGGCGTGATCGGCATCTTCTCCGCCGCGGCGATCGTGTTCTTCGCCTTCATCGGCTTCGACATCGTGGCCACCGCCGCGGAGGAGACCGTCGATCCGCAGCGCGACGTGCCGCGCGGCATCATCGGCTCGCTGGTGATCTGCACGATCCTGTACGTCGCCGTCTCGCTCGTCGTCGTCGGCATGCAGCACTACACCCAGCTGAGCACCGACGCGCCCCTGTCGGGAGCCTTCACCGCGGTCGGGCAGCCCTGGCTGGCCTCGATCATCGGCGTGGGCGCCATCGCCGGCCTGACGACCGTGGTGCTGGTGCTGCTGATGGGCCAGACCCGGGTGCTGTTCGCGATGTGCCGCGACGGGCTGCTGCCGCGCCCCCTGGCCAAGGTGCACCCCCGGTTCGGCACCCCGGCCCGGCTCACGATGCTCATCGGGGTGGTGACGATGGCGCTGGCCGGCTTCGTGTCCTTTGGCGAGCTGGCCGAGCTGGTGAACATCGGCACGCTGTTCGCGTTCGTGGTGGTGTCGATCGGCGTGGTCGTCCTGCGCAGGACCAGGCCGGACCTGCCGCGGGCGTTCAAGACGCCGCTGGTGCCGGTGCTGCCGGCCCTGTCCGTGCTGGCCTGCCTCTACCTGATGCTCAACCTGCCGGTGCAGACCTGGCTGCGGTTCCTGATCTGGATGGTCATCGGCGTGGTGCTCTACTTCGGCTACGGCTACTGGCACAGCCGTACCGCGACGCCCTGGCAGCAGGCCCGCCACTGAGGTCCCTTCCAGCGGTCACAGGGGCGGGCCGTCAGCCGGTGCTCAGAGCGAGACGACCGCCCCGGTGGCCGCGCGGACCAGGCAGCCGTTGGCGAAGACCTTGGCCCACTGCACGCGCGAGCTGTACCAGCGGCCCACGACCACGACGGCGTGCGGTGCGAGCTCCTTGGTGCAGGCGGCGTTGGGGTGCACGTTGAGGTCGGCCGGCTTGCCGCCGACCCGCTCCAGCTGGCGGCAGGCCGCGCGGGCGTTGGGGTGGGTGCCGCCGGCGGGCGCGCAGTGGAGCCAGACGGTCTTCGTCACTCCGCTCTTGGCCGCGTCGACGATCTTGAGCTGCACCTTGGGGGGCGGGGCGACGGCCAGGGCGGGGGACGACGCGCCCGCCAGGAGGGTGCCGCAGAGCGCGAGGGTGCCTGCTGCTCTCATCATGGTTACTCTCCGTTCGTAGGACGGCACCATACGCTACGACGGAGTCGGGGCCGAGGTGAGGAGGCCCGCGTGCGAGCCTCCTCAAAGGCCCTTAAAATCAGGCCGGCAGCAAGGCCACGCCGGGCGCGAGGAAGCGCGGCTCGGCGACGCCGCTCCGGTCGAGGTACGGCGTGATCCCGCCCAGGTGGAACGGCCAGCCGGCGCCGAGGATCATGCACAGGTCGATGTCCTGGGCGGCGGCCACGACGCCCTCGTCCAGCATGACGCGGATCTCCCGGGCCAGCGCGGCGAGCACCCGCGCGCGCACCTCCTCGGCCGTGGACGGCGACGAGCCGCCCGCGAACAGCGCCACCGCCTCCGGGTCGAGGGTGAAGTCCGGCCGGTAGACGCCCGGCTTGCCCGAGGCGACCAGCTTGGCCATGTTCTCCGAGACGCCGAAGCGGTCGGGGAACGCCTCGTGCAGCGTCTCGGCCACGTGCAGGCCGACCGCGGGCCCGACGAGCTGCAGCAGCGCGAACGGCGTCATCGGCAGCCCGAGCCCGTCGAGCGCGTGCTCGGCCGTCTCCAGCGGGGTGCCCTCGTCCACGGCCGCGACGACCTCGCCCATGAAGCAGGTCAGCAGCCGGTTGACCACGAACGCCGGGGCGTCCTTGACCAGCACCGACGACTTCTTCAGCGCCTTGCCCACGGCGAACGCGGTGGCCAGCGTGGCGTCGTCCGTCGCCGCGCCCCTGATGATCTCCAGCAGCGGCATGACCGCGACCGGGTTGAAGAAGTGGAAGCCGACCAGCCGCTCCGGATGCTCCAGGCCCGCGCCCATCTCCGTCAGCGACAGCGAGGAGGTGTTGGTGGCCAGCACGCACTCCGCCGGCACGACGGCCTCGACCTCGGCGAACACCTGCTTCTTGACCGCCAGGTCCTCGAACACGGCCTCGATCACGAAGTCGGCGTCGGCGAAGGCGTCCTTGGTCAGCGAGCCGCTCACCAGCGACTTCAGCCGGTTGGCCTGGTCCTGCGAGACGCGCCCCTTGCCGAGCAGTTTGTCCACCTCGCCGTGCACGTAGCCGACGCCCTTGTCCAGCCTGGCCTGGTCGAGGTCGGTCAGAACGACCGGCACCTCCAGGCGGCGGGCGAACAGCAGCGCCATCTGCGAGGCCATGAGCCCCGCGCCGACCACGCCGACCTTGGTGACCTTGCGCGCCAGCGCGGCGTCCGGCGCCCCCGCGGGCCGCTTGGCCCGGCGCTGCACCAGGTCGAAGGAGTAGAGCCCGGCCCGCAGCTCGTCGCTCATGAGCAGGTCGGCCAGCGCCTCGTCCTCGGCGGCGAAGCCCTCGTCCCGGGTGGCGGTCTCGGCCAGGGCGATCAGGTCGAGCGCCCGGTACGGGGCGGGCGAGGCGCCGCGCAGCTTCATGTCCACCAGGAAGCGCGCGTCGCCGACGGCCTTGGCCCAGTCGTCGGCACGGGCCGGCCGCTCCACGGTGACCTCGCCCTTGACCACCCGGGCGGCCCAGCGCAGCGACTCCTCCAGGAAGTCGGCGGGCTCGAACATCGCGTCGGCGACGCCCAGCTTGTACGCGTCCGCGCCCTTGATCATGCGGTTCTGCGACAGCGGGTTCTCGATGATCAGCTTGATCGCGTTCGCCGGGCCGATCAGGCGGGGGAGCAGCTGCGTGCCGCCCCACCCCGGCACCAGGCCGAGGAAGCACTCCGGCAGCGCCACCGCGGGCACGCCCGCCGAGATCGTCCGGTATCTGCAGTGCAGCGCGATCTCCAGCCCGCCGCCCATGGCCGCGCCGTTGACGAACGCGAACGACGGGATCGCCAGCTCGCCCAGCCGCCGGAAGACGTGGTGGCCGAGCGCGCCGATGGCCAGCGCCTCCTCCCGCGTGGCCAGGCTCGCCGCGCCCTTGAGGTCGGCGCCCACGGCGAACACGAACGGCTTGCCGGTGACGCCCACCGCCGCGAGGTCGGTGCGCTGGGCGATCTCTGACAGCGCGCCGTTCAGCGCGAACAGCCCGTGCGGCCCGAACGTGCTCGGCTTGGTGTGGTCGAAGCCGTTGTCCAGCGTGATCAGCGCCATCGTGCCGGCCCCGTACGGCAGCCGTACGTCGCGCACGAGCGCCTTGGTGACGACCTCGTCGCTGTTGCGCTCGCTGAGCAGCGACCGCCAGGTGTCCATGTTGCCAGTGCTGCCGGTGCCGTTGCTCATGCCAGGTTCTCCCAGATCACGGTGCCGCCCATGCCCATGCCGACGCACATCGTGGTGATGCCGTAACGCACGTCGGGACGCTCGCCGAACTGCCGGGCGAGCTGCGTCATCAGCCGCACGCCCGAGGAGGCGAGCGGGTGGCCGTAGGCGATCGCGCCACCGTAGGCGTTCACGCGGGGATCGTCGTCGGCGATGCCGAAGTGCTCCAGGAACGCGAGCACCTGGACGGCGAACGCCTCGTTGATCTCGAACAGCCCGATGTCGGAGATGTCGAGATCGGCCAGCCGCAGCGCCCGCTCGGTGGACGGGATCGGGCCCACGCCCATCACCTCGGGGTCCACGCCGGCGAACGCGTACGACACCAGCCGCATCTTCGGCCCCAGCTCCAGTTCCTCCGCGACGTCCGCGGCGGCCACGACGCAGCCGGTGGCGCCGTCGTTGATGCCGGAGGAGTTGCCGGCCGTGACGTGGCCGTGTGGCCGGAACGGCGTCTTGAGCCCGCCCAGCGCCTCCATCGTGGTGCCCGGCCTCGGGGCCTCGTCCTCGACGGCCAGGCCCCAGCCGCGCTCCGCCGTCCTGATCGCGGTCGGCACCAGGTCGGGCTGGATCTTGTCGTCGGCGTACGCCTTGGCCGCCTTCTCCTGCGACAGCACCGCGTACGCGTCCGCGCGCTCCTTGGTGATGGTGGGGTAGCGGTCGTGCAGGTTCTCCGCCGTCATGCCCATGACCAGGGCGCTCGGGTCGACCAGCCGCTCCGACAGGAACCGCGGGTTGGGGTCGACGCCCTCGCCCATGGGATGGCGGCCCATGTGCTCGACGCCGCCGGCGACGGCGATGTCGTACGCGCCGAACGCGATGCCGCCCGCGACCGTGGTCACCGCGGTCATCGCGCCCGCGCACATGCGGTCGATCGCGTAGCCGGGCACCGTCTTGGGCAGCCCGGCCAGCACGGCCGCCGACCGCCCGATGGTCAGGCCCTGGTCGCCGATCTGGGTGGTCGCGGCGATGGCGACCTCGTCCACGCGCTCGGGGGGCAGGTTGGGGTTACGCCTGATGAGCTCGCGGATGACGCGGACGACCAGGTCGTCGGCGCGGGTCTCCGCGTACAGCCCCTTCGGCCCCGACCTGCCGAAAGGTGTGCGCACGCCGTCGACGAACACGACGTCACGAGAGGAAGGCACGGATTCGCTCCTCGTTGTTAGCAGGGGTTCCGTGCCTATGCTACTCGTCAGTAACTACTCCGCAGACGAGCGCGGCGGTGAGCAGCACGTAGACGACGCCGGTGGCCGGCTCCCAGAGATGGGCGCGGGCCCCGAGCAGGGCCACGACCGCCACGGCCGCGCCCGTCCAGAGCGCCGCGCCCTCCCGCGGGCGCGCGCCGCGACCGGGATCCCAGGGATCGCCAGGTGATCCACCCGAGCGCAGGGCGCGCGCCACGGTCCCCGCCACATCGCGTGCCCACCACAGCAGGAACAACACCCCCGCGGCCACGCTGACCACCGACAGGACCTCGACGGCCCAGGCCAGGGCGTCGGCGAAGGAATACCAGGCGGCCTCGCGGAAGAAGCGCGGGACGGTCCAGCCGAGCAGCAGCGTCACCGTCCAGCCGGCGGCCAGGGCCAGCCGGGTCAGCGGGCGGGCCGGGCCGGAGCGGGTGAGGGCGTACAGTTCCCGCTCGCGCCGCCGCACCATGCGGGCGCGCGCGCCCCAAACGTACTGGGTGATCGCCAGCGCGGGCACGGCGACGGCGAAGACGCCGAGGGACAGCACGGCCAGCGGCAGCGCCTGCTCCCTGGTCGTGGCCCTGTCGGCGAGCAACTGCGCGGTGGCCAGCAGCGAGATCGAGGCGATCAGCGCCACGAGCGCGCCGCGCCGGGCGGCTCTGGCGCCGTCGCGCAGCCCCGCCATCTCCTCGGCGCCGGGGGGAGAAGCCATCTCGGTCAACAGCATGAACGTCATGATGACGGCACCGTGCGTCATGACGCCCCGCATTCGCGTGGTTTGGATGGAGCCCTCGATGGAGGTGACGCATGAGTACCCAGGACGCCAGGTCTGCTTCATCATGGAGGGGCGAAGTAGGCGCGAGATGCAGGGACTTGTCCTCCTGAGGTCCTGTTTGTGACTATGCTTCGCGATCATGGTGCGAGGGGTGAACCGCATGAGGGAGCAGCAGGACGAGGCGGTTCTTGGCCGCAGGGTCGCTCCACCCCCACCTCCGCCGGACCAGAGAGGACGCCGTTCCGAGCCCCGGCGCAACCCGCTGACGCCGCTCGGCTGGGTGGCCGTGGGGCTGACCTTCGTGCTCGTGGCCTCGGTGCTCGGCGGTTACGGCTACTACCGCTACCTCGAAAGCATGATCCACCGCGACCGCATCGAGGTCGGCCCCAGCCGGCCGCCGGACACCGGCGCGCTCAACGTCCTGCTCGTGGGCTCCGACTCCCGCGACGGCAACAACCAGAAGTACGGCGCCACGACCGTGGGCGCGGGGGAGCGCACGGACACGATCATGCTCCTGCACATCGCCCCCAACCGCGACAGCGCCACGATGATCAGCTTCCCGCGCGACTCCATGGTGCTGATCCCCTCGTGCAAGGCCAGGAACGGCACCGCACTCGCCCCCGGCATCCGCCAGATCAACTCCGCCTTCAACGACGGCGGCATCAACTGCACGATCAGGACCCTCGAATCCCTCACCAACATCAAGATCAACCACTTCGTGAAGGTGGACTTCACCGGCTTCAAGGGCATCATCGACGCCATCGGCGGCATCGAGATCTGCCTGCCCAAGGCGGTCAACGACCCGAAGTCCAAGCTCGTGCTCAGCGCCGGCAAGCACCGGGTGAAGGGCGAGCAGGCGCTGGGCTACGTACGCACCCGGTACGCCCTGGGCGACGGCAGCGACCTGAGCCGGATCACCCGCCAGCAGATCTTCCTCACCCAGGTGCTGAAGGAGGTCACCAGCGGCGGCCTGCTCACCGACCCGGCCAAGCTGAACGACTTCCTCCAGGCCGGTATCAAGGCCGTCACCGTGGACGAGGGCCTGTCGCTCGACCGGATGCTGGAGATCGCCAACAGCGTCAAGGGCCTGACCGCCAAGGAGCTCAAGGGCATCACGGTGCCGATCGAGGAGTACCCGCAGAACAAGGCCCGGGTGCAGTTCTCCGAGCCGGCGGCGAGCAACTTCTTCGAGAGCGTGCGCAACGACGTCGAGGTCACCGCCGCCCCCACCCCGGGCAAGCCGTCCACGCCGAAGATCGAGAACAAGCAGGTGCGCCTCCAGGTGCTCAACGCCACCGGCGAGGAGGGCAAGGCGCTCCAGGTGGCCGACGAGCTGGCCGCCCAGGGGTTCGTGGTCACGCAGGTGGGCAACGCCGCCCTCACTCCCACCACCGCCGTCCGGTACGCCAAGAAGGACGCCGAACAGGGCCCCGCCTACGGTGACGCGGTGGCCGCGCGGCTGTCGAAGGACAAGCGCACGCCCGTCGCGGGCAAGGTCAGGCCGCTGACGGCGCAGCCGTACCAGGGGAAGGTGAAGGCCGCGGCGCCCGGCGGGCCGATCATCCAGCTCGTCATCGGCAAGGACTGGCCCGGTGTGCGGGTCGTCTCGGCGATCCCCGACTCGCTCAAGGACAAGGTCGTCGACAGCACCACAAACCCCTGCAAGTGACCCCGTACTGACGCGCCGGGTGAAGGGGCTACCTACCCGTACCGGCGTGACGGGAAACGTGACTGGGGCGAATGTTACGGAGAGTAATTTGAGCGAAACAAGTGAAATATCCCGACAAGTAGTGGTAGGAAGGGGCGCGGTCTGATTTCGAACTAGAGAGGTTCCACCGTGGCGCGCGACGAGAACGACAGGCCATACGAGGATGGGCAGGGTAGGCCGTTAAACCCGGAGTTGATGACGGGTGACGTGCTGTCCCCCCGGTGGAGCACCGAGGACACCGACGAGCAGCCCGCCATCCAGGTGGTCGGCAACGAGACCTACATCCTGCCTCTTGACAAGGGTCCGCAACGGATCGACGGGCCGCGTGACGTGCTCGACGACCCCCCGCCGCGGGGATTGCTCGCCCCTGACCCGCACGACGTGCTCGGCGGGCCGCATGACGTGCTGGACGGACCGGGTGGTTCCCGCGACGCGCTGGGAGGCGCGAGCGGTCCGCATGACGTGCTAGGTGCGTCCGGAGGCTACGACCTCGGCGGCCCGAGCGGCGCCCACGACTTCGGCGGGCCCAGCGGCGCGCACGACTTCGGCGGACCGAGTGGCGCGCACGACTTCGGCGGACCGAGTGGCGGGCACGACTTCGGCGGGCCCAGCGGGCCGCACGACCTGGACGACGAGCACAGCGGGCCGCACCGGGTGGACAGCGACAACCCGTACCTCCCGCTGGACCGCGGCTACGACGGCGACCGCGACGACGACGCCGACGACCGCCCCAAGCGCGGCTTCCTCGGCTCGGGCTGGACCGACGACGCCGACGGCAAGGACTCCTACGGCGGGCGCGCGAAGGGCGAAGGCGAGGTGCGCCGCCGCACACGGGTGCTGCTGGTGGCGGCCGTCGCGGTCGTCATCGTCGGCGTGGGCGCCGGCTGGATGCTCACCGGAACGTCCTCCGACGACCCGTGCGCGGGCGCCCAGTGCGCCAGCGCGGGCGAGGTGAACACCCCGTCCGAGTCGGCGCTCCCCGAGGAGGAGCCGATCGAGGACGAGACCGAGGAGCCCGTCGACGAAGAGCCCGTGGACACGGCCACCGACGAGCCGGACCAGCCCAGGGCCTCGGTGCCGGCGACGCCGCAGCAGCGGGTCCGTCAGCCCGCGACGCGGGAGCCCTCGGCGCGCCCGACGACCACCCGCGAGCCGAAGCCGACCACGAAGGCCACGAGCAAGCCCACCCGTGAGCCGCAGGGTCAGATGAACGAGACCGACGACCGGGGCAACGGCCGGGGCGACGGGACCGAGACCGAGACCTCGGACAAGCAGTCGGACAACGACAGCCAGACGCCGACCGAGACGGACTCCGGGACGACCCAGGCGCCCGTGCCGCAGCCGACGCAGGAGGAGCGCAAGGGGCTGCTCGACATCCTGTTCCCCTGGGCCTGACCTGATGACGTGAGGCCGGCCGCGTCCCGCACGGGCGCGGCCGGCCGCATTCTTTCCCGGGCCCCGTACGACAGGATGTCTCCTCGGGGTGCGGCATTCTGTCGTACGGGGGCCGGAGCGTGGCAGGATGCGGATCCAGGTGCCGGTCTGGCAGACTTGGAAACCGCTTTCCGGGAGGTCTCGTGGTCACGCTGGAAGACGTCGCCAAGCAGGCGGGCGTCTCGCTCGCGACCGCCTCGCGGGTGCTCAACGGCAGCACCCGCCAGGTGGGCGCGGCTCTGCGGGCGCGCGTCGAGCAGGCCGCGGACGAACTCGGCTACCGGGCCAACATCGCCGCCCAGACGCTGGCCCGCGGGGCGAGCAACGTCATCGGCATCGTCGTCCACGACCTGACCGACCCCTACTTCGCGGCCCTGGCCGACGGCGCCATGCGGGCGGCGGCCACCGAAGGGCTGCTGGTCATGGTGGGCACGACGCATCGAGACCCCGAGCAGGAGATCGCCTACGTGGCGACGCTGCACGCCCAGCGCGTGCGCGCGGTCCTGCTGGTCGGCTCGCGCGTCGCCGATCCCGCCGTCACCGGGCGGCTGCGCGACGAACTCGCCCGCTATCAGGCGGGCGGCGGCCGGGCGGCCTGCGTCGGCCAGGACCTGCTCGGCGTCGACACCGTCGCCCCCGCCAACCGGCAGGGCGCGGCCGAGCTGGCCAGGGCGCTGGCGGGGCTGGGCCACACGAAGTTCGCGGTGCTGGCCGGGCCGCCGCACCTGGTGACGGCGGCCGACCGGTGCGCCGGCTTCGCGGGCGCGCTCGGCGAGCTGGGGCTGCCCGCCCCGCAGGTGATCCACGGGCCCTTCGACCGCGACGGCGGATACGCGGCGGCGCAGCAGGTCGGGGACGCGACCTGCGTGTTCGCGGTCAACGACGTGATGGCCGTGGGGGCGCTGGCGGCCTGCCGCGAGCGCGGGATCAGGGTGCCGGAGGACGTCTCGGTGGCGGGGTTCGACGACATCGTCACTCTCCGTGATCATGTACCGGCGCTGACCACCGTACGGCTGCCGCTGAAGGACATGGGCGCGCGGGCACTGGTGCTGGCGCTGAACGAGGACGACCCGGTCGTGGTCGAGCAGGTCGCCGGCGAGGTCGTCCTGCGGGAGAGCGTCCGGAGGATGACCTGAGCCCGGCGATCATCGTGTGGTCGCCGGGTGGCGTGCTGGCGCGAGCCGGTATGAAGGCGCTGGGGTGATGGGGAGGATGTTGTGAGGCTGGCGGTCAGCACGCTGGGGATGCCCGGCGAAGGGCTGGACCGGGCGATCGAGATCGCGACCGGGCACGGCTGTCAGGGGCTGGAGCTGCGGCTGCATCCCGACACCGGCGTGCACGCGGGGCTCGGCCCAGGGGAGCGGGCCTCGGTACGGGAACGGGTCGAGGCGGCGGGGCTGGAGATCTCCGCACTGGCCGGATATGTCGGCATCTGTGAGCCGGGGCCGGACGAGCCGGTGATCGAGGCGCTCCTCGCCGACCTGCGGCTGGCCGCCGACCTCGGCGCGCCCGGTGTGCGGGTGTTCCCGCGCGGCGACGATCCGGCCGTCGGCGCCCGGCGGCTCAAGGCGGTCGCGGGACCCGCCGGCGACCTGGGCCGCCGTGTGCTCGTCGAGACGCACGACAGCATGGCGACCGGCGCCGCCGTGGCCGGGTTGCTCGCGGCGGCGGACTGTCCCGGGGCCACCGGCGCGCTCTGGGATCTGCTCCACCCGTGGCGGAACGGCGAGCCGCCGGCCCGGTCGCTGGCCGAGCTGGCGCCGTACCTGTCGTACGTGCAGATCAAGGACGCCGTCTCGGCGCGGGACACCACGCCGGTGCCCCTGTGGACCGGATCGGTGCCGCTGGACGAGGCGGGCGCCCTCCTGCGCGAGGCCGGCTTCGACGGCTGGGTGTCGCTGGAGTGGGAGCGGACGTGGTATCCGCAGGTCGCGCCGGTCGAGGAGATCCTGCCGGGCGCCGCGGAATGGGTACGTCGCTTCGCCTCCTGAAGGCCGAGGGGGTATGTCGCATCGCCCCTGACTTCCGCGCTTCTCCGCAGCGCACCGCTGTCGGAGGCCGCCGTTCGGTGCGGGGCGCATCCGTTTTGAGGGGGATGGGCGCTTAGATGGAGTTATGTCCCCATTCTCTGGCAAGGTGCTCGTCGTCGGCATGGACGGTCTCCGCTACGACCGGCTCATGGAGCTGCCCGCGCCCACTCTGAAGGCGCTCATGTCCACCGGTGCGTACGGCACCAGCCTCCTCCCCTACGGCGAGGCCGGCACACCGCGCACCGAATCACCCGGCGAGGTCGTGCCCAAGGCCCCCGAGCCGGGTGACGGCGGCCGGGTGATCCGGTCGCGTACCGACTCGGGCCCCGGCTGGTCGTCCATCGCCACCGGCGTCTGGCCCGACAAACACGGCGTCGTGGACAACGGCTTCGCAAGCCCCCAGTTCACGAAATATCCGGACTTCTTGACTCGGGGGAAGCTGGCCCGCCCCACCCTCGCCACCGCCGCCCTCTTCTCCTGGGCCGCCCTCGCCGAGCACGGCGCCTTCGGCCCGGCCATCGATCACCGCCTGGCCCTCGACGGGTACGCCATCGGCTGGGCCCTGGCCGACAAGCAGGTCACCGAGGCCGCCGAACGCCTGCTGAACACCGGTGACCCGGACGCCATGTTCGTCTACCTCGGCGACACCGACGAGGTGGCCCACGACCTCGGCCCCCACTGCCCCGAGTACGCCGCCGCGCTGGAGGCCCAGGACGCCTACCTGGCCCGCCTGCTCGCCGCGATCCGGGCGCGGCCGGCGTACCCGGACGAGCGCTGGACCGTGCTGGTCACCACCGACCACGGGCACGTGGACGCGGGCGGCCACGGCGGCACCTCCGACGAGGAGCGCACGGTCTTCGTGATCGCCAACCGGCTGGGCGAGGACCTGGGCGGAAGCCCGCTGCGGCAGCCGCGGCTGGTGGACGTGACCCCGACGGTCCTCGCGGCACTCGGCGTGGACCTCGACCCGGCATGGGATCTGGACGGCTCGCCCTTGGACGTGTGATTCATCAAGTGTTGAATTCTCTGCCGGGCTGGGCGACACTGGACACAACCGACGCAGAACCGGCAGGGAGCATTCGATGAAGACGGCTCTGGACTTCTCCGAGATCCACGCGGGCATGCTCGCCGAGGTGGGTGGCAAGGCGGCCAACCTCGGCGAGCTGACCAGGGCGGGGCTGCCCGTGCCGCCCGGCTGGGTGCTGACGACGGAGGCGTACCGCCAGGTCGCGCTGGACCTCGAGACCAGCGGCGAGGACCTGGCCGCGCGGGCCAGGCGGCACCTCCTCCAGGCGCCGGTCCCGGACGACGTGCGCGAGGAGATCCTCAAGGCCTACGCCGCGCTCGGCGACGACGTGCCCGTGGCGGTGCGCTCCTCCGCCACCGCCGAGGACCTGCCGTTCGCCAGCTTCGCCGGCCAGCAGGACACCTTCCTCAACGTGGTGGGAGGGGCGGCGGTGGTGGACGCCGTCCGCCGCTGCTGGGCCTCGCTGTGGACCGACCGCGCGGTGGCCTACCGCGAGTCCAACGGCATCGACCACGCCGCCGTCCGGCTCGCGGTGGTCGTCCAGGCGATGGTGGACGCGCGGGTGGCGGGCGTGATGTTCACCGCCAACCCGGTCACGGGCCGGAGGCACGAGGCCGTGATCGACGCCAGCCCTGGACTCGGCGAGGCCGTCGTCTCCGGCGCCGTCAACCCCGACCGCTTCCTCGTCTTCGACGGGCGGATCCTCGAACGCCACGCGGGGGACAAGCGGCTGGTCATCCGCTCCCTGCCGGGCGGCGGCACCGAGCGGGTCGAGACCGCGTACGACGGGCTCTGCCTCACCGACGACGAGGTGCTCCGGCTCGCCGAGCTGGGCAACCGCGTCGAGAAGCACTACGGCTCGCCGCAGGACACCGAGTGGGCCCTCGACGACGACGGACGGCTCTGGCTCACCCAGGCCAGGCCCATCACCACGCTCTACCCGCTGCCCGAGCGGCCCCGGCCGGGCCTGCGGGTCTACTTCTCCGTCAACGTCGCCCAGGGCGTCATGGGCCCGCTCACCCCGATGGGGCAGGCCGCGTTCCGGGTGATCAGCGCGGGTGGCGCGGGCCTGGCCGGGCACGCGCCCGCCGACCCCCTCGACGGCGCCGCCTTCATGACGAGCTCGGGGGAGCGCATGTGGATCGACCTCACCACCGCCGTACGCTCCCGCAACGGCCGCGCCATCCTGCCCCGCGCGCTGACGCTGGGGGAGGCCCGCGCGGTGCCCGTGATGGAGCGGCTGTTCGAGGACCCGCGCCTGTCCCTGGCGGACTCCTCCCGCCGTCCCTTCCTGCGCGGTCTGGCCCGTTTCATCAGGAACGTGCGCCTGCCGTCCCGCGTCCTGACCGCGCTCACCAGCCCCAGGCGGGCGCTGGCCCTGACGGTCCGGCTCGGTGAGGAGCTCGACCGGCGGCTGCGGGTGCCCGCCTCCGCCACCCCGGCACAGCGCCTCGACCACGCCGAACGCGTGCTCGTCCGCACGTTCCCGCTGATCATCTCGGTCATGCCGCTCGCGATCACCGGGTACGGCCTGTTCGCGCTGGCGTCCAAGCTGTCCGGCGTGCCGACCAACGAGATGGGCGACGTCCTGCGCAGCGTGCCGCACAACCCGACCACGGAGATGGACCTCGAACTGTGGCGACTGGCCACGCGGGTCGAGCCGGAGCCGTTCAAGGAGCTGACGGTGGCCGAGCTGGTCCGCCGCTACCAGGAGGAACGCCTGCCGCCGGTCGCCCAGCGCGAGATCACCGCCTTCCTCGCCACGTACGGCCACCGCGGCGTCGCCGAGATCGACCTGGGCGTGCCGCGATGGTCGGAGGAGCCCGCCCACATCCTCGGTGTGCTGGCCAACTACCTGCGCATGGACGGCGACCCCGACCTCGCGCCCGCCGCGCAGTTCGCCAGGGGCGAGCGGGAGGCGCGCGCGGCCATCGCCCACGTGGCGGCGCGGGCGCGGCTCAAGGGACGCTGGCGCGCCGCCGTCGTGCGCTTCGGGCTCGGACGCACCCGCAGGTACGCCGGGTTGCGCGAACTGCCCAAGTTCTACCTGGTCAAGACCCTGGCGGCGATCCGGCGCAGCCTGCTCGTGGTCGGGGAGCACCTGGTGGCGCGCGGGGTGCTGGACGCGGCCGGCGACGTGTTCTTCCTCGACCTGCGCGAGACGCGGGCCGCGCTGAGCTCGTCCGCCGACCTGCGGGAGCTGGTGGCGCGGCGGCGGGAGACGTACGAGCGGGAGCGGCGGCGCCGGCACGTGCCCCGGGTGCTGCTGTCCGACGGCACGGAACCCGAGAGCCTGGCCCAGCCGGCCGCGGACGGCGCGCTGACCGGCACGCCCGCCTCGGCGGGCACGGTCACCGGCGTGGCCAGGGTCGTGCTCGACCCGATCGGCGCGCACCTGGAGCCGGGCGAGATCCTGGTCTGCCCCTCGACGGACCCCGGCTGGACCCCGCTGTTCCTGACCGCGGGCGGCCTGGTGATGGAGATGGGCGGCGCGATGTCGCACGGGTCGGTGGTGGCCAGGGAGTACGGCATCCCGGCCGTCGTCGGCGTGGCCGACGCCACCCACCGCATCACCTCGGGCCAGGAGATCACCGTCGACGGCGCCGCCGGCACGGTCACACTCCCGTCCTAGCGACCGGCCTGGCGACCATCCCGGCGACGGCCTGACGACCGGCCTGACGACCGGCCTGGCGACCGGTCTGGGGCGCCCGCGACGGCGCCGCCCGTCGCCGGGACGGTCCCGCTCGCGTACCGCACCGGAGTGACGCGGGTCAAGGGAGCACGACGTCCGTGTAGCGGGTCTTCATCGTGGCCACGACCTCGTCGGGGTCGGCCGCCCAGACGTCGGCGTTGAAGATCTCCACCTCGACGTCGCCGGTGTATCCGGCGGCCAGCACCGCCTCCGTGATCGGCCGGAAGTCGATCACGCCGTCACCCATCATGCCCCGGCCGAGCAGCACGTCCTCGGGCAGCGGATGCAGGTAGTCGCACACCTGGAAACTGGCGATCCGGCGGCCGGCCCGGGCGATGTCCTCGAACAGCCTCGGGTCCCACCACACGTGGAAGGTGTCCACCACCACGCCGACCTGCTCCTCGGGGAAGGGCAGGCTCAGCTCCAGCGCCTGACCCAGCGTGGACAGCACGGCGCGGTCCGGGCAGTAGATCGGATGCAGCGGCTCCAGGGCCAGCCTGACCCCGCACTCACCCGCGTAGGGGGCCAGCTCCGCCAGCGCCTCGGCCACCCGCTCCCTGGCCCCGGCCAGATCGCGGGTGAACCCGGTCGCGGGCAGCGCCTC
Source organism: Nonomuraea fuscirosea (assembly GCF_003001935.1). Taxonomy (GTDB): domain Bacteria; phylum Actinomycetota; class Actinomycetes; order Streptosporangiales; family Streptosporangiaceae; genus Nonomuraea; species Nonomuraea fuscirosea. The sequence goes on from NZ_PVNG01000001.1 coordinate 273,394, forward strand.
GCCGGGTCGCACTCCCGGCAGACCGCCCACCACCAGCACGAGACAGGACGCCCCGAGCTCCGCCGCCTCGTCGACGGCCCGCCGGTTGTCCTCCAGCGCCCGGGCGAAAGCCCTCTTTCCCTCCTCACCGGGCAGTCCGCCCCCGGTGAGAAAGCCGCCACGGCACAGCGACGAGACCCGCAGCCCGGCCGAGCGGAGCAGTTTGACGCTCTCCGAGAGGCCCTGCTCGGCGACCTTCTCCCGCCACAGCCCGATCGCGGGAAGGTCGTGCCGCACGCACCCGTCCACGGCCTCGGCCAAGGACCACCGCCTGGTCGTCCACTGGTTCAGCGACAGGCTCACAGGCCGTTCACCTCCAGCAGCGCCTTCATCCGGCGCACGGCGAGCTCCTGGTCGGTCAGCAACCCGGCCTGGTCGGCCAGGCGGAACACCTCCGACAGGTGCCGCAGCGAGCGGGCCGACTGGGCGCCGTTCACCATGGCGAACGCGTCCTGGTGGCCGTTCAGCCAGGCCAGGAAGACGATGCCGGTCTTGTAGTTGTACGTGGGAGCCTCGAAGATCTTGCGCGACAGCGGCACCGTCGGGGCGAGGATCTCCTCGTACGCGGCCAGCGCCCGTTCCCGCTCCGCCTCGTCACCGGCCTGCGCCGAGTCGAGCTCCCGCAGCGCCGCCGCCGCGGCCGGGGCGATGGCGTCGAAGATGCCGAGCAGCGCGTGCGAGCCCGACCTGATCAGTGACGGGTAGTTGAAGTCGTCGCCCGTGTACAGCTTGACGCCCTCGGGCAGCGCGGCGCGCAACCCGATCTCGTGCTCCTCGTCCAGCAGCGACACCTTCACGCCGTCCACCGTCGCGGCGTGGGCGTGGATCAGTTCGAGGAACGCGTCCGTGGCCGCCGCCACGTCGCGCGAGCCCCAGTAGCCGGCCAGGTTCGGATCGAACATCTCGCCCAGCCAGTGCAGGATCACCGGGCGGTCGGTCAGGCCGAACAGCTTGCCGTACACCTGGTGGTAGTCGGCCGGGCCCGAGGCCGCCCGCGCGAGCTGGCGGGAGGCCATGACGATCACGCCGGCGCCCGCCGACTGCACGGTCTCGATCTGCTCGGCGTACGCGGCGGTGATGGTGTTCAGGTCGGCCGCGCCGGGCGCGTGGTCGGTGCCCGCGCCGCAGGACACCAGCGCCGCCGGGTCGCCGTACGCGCGGGCCTCCTCGGCGCTGCGCCGGATGAGCTCCTTGGTGGCCGGCCAGTCCAGGCCCATGTTGCGCTGGGCGGTGTCCATGGCGTCGGCGACGCGCAGGCCGTGGGACCACAGGTGGCGGCGGAAGCGCAGCGTCGCCTCCCAGTCCACGGCCGCGGGGGAGCCGGGCGTGTTGTCGCCCAGCGGGTCGGCCACGACGTGGGCGGCGGCGTACACGATGCGGCTGGAGGCGGGCGTCGCGACGACCGGCCAGCTCACCGGCTCTCTCAGCGTGTACGCGCCGACGTCAGGCAGGTCGATCCTCACAGCTGCGGCACCTCGATCCTGCGGCCCTCGGCGTTCGAACGCAGGCCCAGCTCGGCGAGCTGCACCCCGCGGGCGCCCGAGGCGAAGTCGTTCGGGAAGGGCGCGTCCTCCAGCACGTGGCGGATGAACGCCTCCCACTGGATCTTGAAACCGTTGTCGAACTCGGCGTTGTCCGGCACCTCCTGCCAGCCGTCCCGGAAGCGGGCCGTGGCCGGCAGGTCGGGGTTCCAGACGGGCTTCGGGGTGGCCGAGCGGTGCTGGGCGCGGCAGTTGCGCAGGCCCGCCACCGCGCTGCCGTGCGTCCCGTCCACCTGGAACTCGACCAGCTCGTCGCGGTTGACGCGAACCGCCCAGGAGGAGTTGATCTGGGCGACGATGCCGCCTTCAAGGTCGAAGATCCCGTACGCGGCGTCGTCCGCGGTCGCCTGGTACGTGACGCCCTGCTCGTCCACCCGCTCCGGGATGTGCGTCACGGCCTGGGCGTAGACGGACCTGACCCGGCCGAACAGGTTCTCCAGCACGTAGTGCCAGTGCGGGAACATGTCGAGCACGATGCCGCCGCCGTCCTCGGCGCGGTAGTTCCAGGACGGGCGCTGGGCCTCCTGCCAGTCGCCCTCGAACACCCAGTAGCCGAACTCGCCGCGCACCGACAGGATCCGGCCGAAGAAGCCGCCGTCGATCAGCCGCTTCAGCTTGAGCAGGCCGGGGAGGAAGAGCTTGTCCTGCACCACGCCGTTCTTGACGCCCTTGGCCGCGGCGGCCTCGGCCAGCGCGAGCGCCTCCTGCGTCGACTCGGCCGTCGGCTTCTCGGCGTAGATGTGCTTGCCCGCCTCGATGGCCTTCAGCACGGCCTTCACCCGGGCGCTGGTGACCTGGGCGTCGAAGTAGATCAGGTTGTCGTCGGCGGCGAGGGCCGCGTCGAGGTCAGTGGTGAAATCCGGAATATCATGCTTTGTAGCGATATCAGAAAGCTTGTCGGCATTGCGGCCGACCAGTACGGGCCTGAGCTTGACCCTGGAACCGTCCGAGAGCGTGACGCCGCCCTGCTCGTTGATGGCCAGAACCGAACGGACCAGATGCTGGCGGTAGCCCATCCGCCCGGTGACGCCGTTCATCACGACCCCGATGGTGCGCACGCTCATGAGGTTCCCTTCACATGGAAAGCGCTTTCCCGAACGGTACGGCCGGGCCACCGAGGGCGTCAAGTGGCGCGAACCTCAGGTGGACCTCGACCGTGGGTGAGTGCACCCGATGCCGAGCTTAGGACCCGCCGCGTACCTCCAGCCTGGCCAGGGCCTTGGCGATGGGGTGGGCGGCGAGGGAGAGCTGCCACTCGCGGGCGCCGAGCTCGCGCAGCCGGGCGGTCACGCTCTCGTCGGTGATGTCGGCGGGCGGCTCCCAGGTGAGCCTGCGGACGGCGTCGGGCTGCAGCAGGTTCTCCGTGGGCATGTGGTGCTCGTCGGCCAGCGCCGAGACCACCGCGCGGGCCGCGGCCAGGCGCTTGGCGGCGGCCGGGTCGCGGTCGGCCCAGCGGTTGGGCGGGGGCGGGCCGTCGCCGGGCGTGCTGGGCTGGGGGAGCTGGTGGTCGGGCAGGTTTCTGGCCCTGGCCACGGCGGCCAGCCAGTCGTTCATGTGCCGGCGGGCACTTCGCCCGGTGAATGCTGAAATTTCGGTCAATGCCTTCTTCGTACGCGGCCCCTCCAGCGCGGCGGCGACGATCGCGGAGTCCGGCAGCACCCGGCCCGGCGCCAGGTCGGCCTCGCGGGCGATCTGGTCGCGCATGGTCCACAACTCCCGCACGATGGCCAGAGCCCGGACGTTGCGTACCTTGTGGATGCCCGACGTGCGCCGCCACGGGTCGGAGCGGGGCACCGGCGGCGGAGTGTCGAGCACGGCGGCGAACTCCTCGCGCGCCCACTCCAGCTTGCCCGACTCCGCCAGCTCACCGTGGAGCACGTCACGCAGCTCGACCAGCACTTCCACGTCGAGTGCCGCGTAGCGCAGCCAGTCTTCGGGCAGCGGCCTGGTGGACCAGTCGGCCGCCGAGTGGCCCTTCTCCAGCCGCAGCCCGAGCACGGTCTCGACCATCGTGCCGAGGCCGACCCGCTCATAGCCGAGCAGCCGGCCCGCGAGCTCGGTGTCGAACATCTCGCGCGGTTTGAACCCCACCTCCATCAGGCAGGGCAGGTCCTGTGACGCGGCGTGCAGCACGATCTCGGCCTCCGCCACCGCCTGATCGAGCGCCGACAGGTCGGGGCAGCCGATCGGGTCGATGAGCGCGGTGCCGGCGCCGGAACGGCGCAGCTGCACGAGGTAGGCGCGGTTGCCGTAGCGGTAGCCGGAGGCGCGCTCGGCGTCGACCGCGACCGGGCCGGTGCCCGCGGCGAAGCGCGCCACGACCTCGTCCAGCCCGGCGGCGTCGGCGACGACGGGGGGGATGCCCTCGCGCGGCTCCAGCAGTGGCTCTACTGTGCGTTCTTCTGTCATGAGTTCACCGACCTCATGACGCGGGTGCTGTCTTGACTGGTGCCCTCACTTCGTTCGGTCACTCTCCGGATCATCACGTCGGCGGGGCAGGGCGGCCACGTCGGGCGGGAGCGGCGGCATGCCCGCGGCCACGCACATGAGGTCGCACCAGGCGGCGACGTGGCCGGACAGATCCTCCTGCGCGGGTGACCACGACGCCCGCAGCTCAAGCTCGGTCGTGACCGGGTCCTCGGCCTTGTTGCCGAACCCCTCGGAAACGGCTCTTGTCACCGTACCGCCAGCGGCGGAGTAGTCGGCTTGATGCGCGTCGAGAGCTTCGGTCAGCCAGCTCCACGCGACCGGCCCGAGCAGCGGGTCGGAGGTGATCTCCGGCTCCATGTCGGCCCTGACGTAGGCCACCAGCCGGAACGGCCCCTCCCATCCGCGCTGGCCGTCGGGGTCGTAGAGCAGGATCAGCCGGCCGACCGCGAGCTCGTCGTCGTCACGGTAGACCGACGCGCCGATGGCCGCTGAGTAGGGGGCCAGCCGCTGCGGCGCGGGCAGGTCCTCCAGCTCGATCTCCGGCCGCACCTCGGTCTGCCGCAGGCTCGCCGCGGCGCGCGAGAACGCGGCGGGCGGCGGCGGCTGGTCACCGAGCGTCATAGCCGAAGCGTAGGTCGAAGACGGACGGAAGGGGACCACGGGGGTGCTCATCCTTCGTGATCAAGCCGCTGCCGTAACCAGCTGGCGTGCCGGGCGGGTGGACTCCACGGTGCCGAGCGTGATCGCGTGGCCGCAGTCGAGGCACGCCCACTCGGGGCACTCGCCGGGCTCGTGACCGTCGAGGCACGGCGGCTGCTCGAAAGGCCGCTCGTCGGCGCAGGCGGGGCAGCGTTCACTGCGGCGCTCTGGGGAACTCCACAACGCGGTCATCGCATGAGTCATCGAACCGGGGCCTTTCTTCGGGTCGTGGCTCCGACGTTGGCACGAGCCGCTGACAATTCCCCGCAACGCGCTCGGCGTGTCCCGAAAGTGGTCGCTGAATCGGTGCCGCGCGGTGGCTTGGGCAACATTTGGCCCAGTCGAGACCGGCTCTCTGGGCGGGCATGGGGTGTGTTCGACCCGTGTGCGCTGCCGATGCCGAGCAGACCGGTAAACCTTCATCTGACTATCTGATCATGATTTGGGGTGTCCAATGCATCTTTTTCCGACACCTCGCGCCGGTGTCGTGACCGGCCACCGCGCATGGCACCCTTGTCTGGTGAACCTCGCCGACTCCGCCTTCCTGCGTGCCTGCCACCGCCGGCCCGTCCCCCACACCCCTGTCTGGTACATGCGTCAGGCCGGGCGGTCGCTGCCGGAATACCACAAGGTCCGCGCGGGCGTCCCGATGCTCACCGCGTGCGCGACGCCCGACCTCATCGTCGAGATCACCATGCAGCCGGTCCGCCGCCTCGGCGTCGACGCGGCCGTCTTCTTCAGTGACATCGTGGTGCCGCTCAAGGCCATCGGCATCGACCTCGACATCAAGCCGGGCGTCGGCCCGGTCGTGGCCGACCCGATCCGCGACGCCAAGGGCATCGACGCGCTGCGCCCGCTGGAGCCCGGCGACGTCCCCTACGTCACCGAGGCCGTCCAGGCGCTGACCGGCGAGCTCGGCGCCACCCCGCTCATCGGCTTCGCCGGCGCGCCGTTCACGCTCGGCTCCTACCTGATCGAGGGCGGCCCCTCCAAGAACCACGACCGCACCAAGGCCATGATGTACGGCGCCCCCGAGCTGTGGCACGCGCTCATGGACCGGCTGACCGGCATCGTCCTCGAACACCTGCGCATCCAGGTCGCCGCCGGAGCCTCGGCCGTGCAGCTCTTCGACTCCTGGGTGGGGGCGGTCGCGCCCGACGACTACCGCGAGTTCATCCTGCCCTACACCCGGCGCATCTTCGAGGGCGTCACCGGCGTGCCGCGGATCCACTTCGGCGTGGGCACGGGCGAGCTGCTCGGCGTGCTCGGCGAGGCCGGGCCCGACGTCGTGGGCGTCGACTGGCGGGTGCCGCTCGACGAGGCCGCCCGCCGGGTGGGGCCGGGCAAGGCGCTGCAGGGCAACCTGGACCCGGCGATCCTGCTGGCGCCGTGGGAGGTGGTCGAGCGCAAGGCGCGCGAGGTGCTGCGGCGGGGTGAGGCGGCCGAGGGGCACGTGTTCAACCTGGGCCACGGCGTGCTGCCCTCGACCGATCCCGACCAGCTCAAGCGCCTCACCGACCTCGTCCACGAGCACACCCCCACCGGCTGAGCGTCCCTCAGGCCGGTCAGGCCTCGACGGCTTCCTTGCCCGATCCGGTTTCGCCAGGGCCCGGGTTCGCGGGAGCGGGCCCGGTGGGAGCGGACGCTGTGGGAGCGGACGCTGTGGGAGCGGACCCTCCTGGAGCGGACCCTGCCGGAGCGGGGCCTGTCGGGCGGCCCGCGGAGGAGGATGACGCCGGGCCGGCCGGGGGAGCGGGGCGCCGGGCGCGGTCACGCCGTATGCGCCAGACCAGCAGCGCGATCAGCGGCGACGAGAAGAGCAGCCACGGCAGCAGCGCCCCGATCACGGTCAGCGCGACCTTCGTGAACGACACCAGCGCGTCCCACCCGGACTTCAGCCCGCCGAGGAACCCGGCCGGCTCCTCCGCCGGATCCACCACCTCGGCCACCGGGCCCACCAGCTGCAGGCTGAGCGTGGCCATCGAGACCTGCGCGGCCAGCTCCTTCTGCTGCGCCTGCAACGACTCCAGGTCGGCCTCGCGCGTGGCGATCTCCCGCTCGACCTGCAGCACCTGGCCGATCGTGTCCGCCTTCTTCAGCAGCGTGCGCAGCGACTCCAGGGACTCGCTCGCCGACTTCAGCCGGCTCTCGACGTCGGCCACCTTCAGCGTGACGTCCTCGGTGCCCTGGTGCATCGACAGCTGCTTGCCCAGCTCCTTGCCGAACCGGCCCACGACCTCGGCGTACTTCGCCGGAGGGACCTTGAACTCCAGCGTGGCGGAGTCCTCGGTCTGGCTGGCCGAGCTCGTCTGCTCCTGCGACAGGTAGCCGCCGGCGGCGGTGACGATCTGCTTGGCCTGCTGGACGGCCGTGCTCACCTGCTTGGCCCGTACGGTCATGTTCCCCGTGTAGATGACCTGCCGGTCCTGCCGGGTCACCTTGACGTCGCCGGCCGCGCCGGCCTGCCCCTCCTGCCGCCGGCCCGCATCCTCCTGCACGCCGCCGTCCTGGGCGTCGGCGTCCTGGGGAGCGGCCTGGGGGGCGTCCTGGGACCGGACGAACTCCCTGGAAGGCGCGCCGGCCGAGCTGGATTCGCCGCCCGCGCCCCCGCACCCGCTCAAGGCCAGGGCCGCGCAGGCCGCCGATAACGCGATGCCGTACCGGATTCTCCTCATGCCCTAATGACGAGCCTTACGCGGACTCGGTTTGACCAACCCCATCACGTTCCGGTCACTGTGTTTGATGGCCTTCACTCCGCGAAGGCGGGCTCGGTCGCCAGATGCCGTCGCTTTCCCCCCGCTCCGGTCGCTGCGCTCCCTCCGCTCCTCCCAAGCGACGGCACTCCCTCGCGTTTGATTTGCCGCACTGCGTGCGGCGGGCTCGGTCGCCAGATGCCGTCGCTTTCCCCCCGCTCCGGTCGCTGCGCTCCCTCCGCTCCTCCCAAGCGACGGCACTCCCTCGCCACAGGCCCGAAGCGCTGAGCGTGGGGGTGAGGCGGTAGCGTCGGGAGGCGTGGATGGGAAACGGGCGCATGTGGTCGTCATCGGCGCGGGGATCTCCGGGCTGGCCGCCGCGTGGTATCTGCGCCAGGGTGCCGGCGACCGGATCCAGGTGACGGTCCTGGAGGGCTCCCCGCGCATCGGCGGCAAACTGTACGCCTCGGAGGTCGCCGGGGTGAGCGTCGACGCCGGCGCCGAAGCCATGCTGGCCCGGCGTCCCGAGGGGAAAGAGCTGGCCAGGGCGGTCGGGCTCGGTGACGACCTGGTGCTCCCTGGCACCACGCGCTCGGCCGTCTACACCAGGGGCACGCTCCGCTATCTGCCGAAGGGCCAGGTCATGGGCGTGCCGTCCGACCTGACCGAGCTGGCGAAGTCGGGCATCGTCTCGCCCGGCGGCCTGGTACGCGTGCCGCTCGACCAGATCCTGCCCGCGACCCTCGTCCGCACCGACGTGTCCGTGGCCGCCTACATCCGCGCCAGAATGGGCGCCGAGGTGGTCGACCGGCTGGTCGAGCCGCTGCTCGGCGGCGTCTACGCGGGCCGCGCCGACATGCTCTCGCTGGAGGCCACGATGCCGCGGGTGGCGGCGGTGGCCCGGTCCGAGCGCTCGCTGCTGACCGCGGCCAGGCAGCTCGTCGAGGAGGCGCCCAAGGACGCCGGTCCCGTCTTCACGTCGCTGAGGAACGGCGTCGGCACCCTGCCGGAGGCGGTCGCCAAGGCGTCGGAGGCCGAGGTCAGGACCGGGGTGACCGTACGCGAGCTGCACAGGACCGAGACCGGCTGGCGGCTGGTGACGGGTCCGGTGCCGCGACCGGAGATCATCGAGGCCGACGCGGTGATCGTGGCCACGCCGGGGCCCGCGGCGGCCAGGCTGCTCAAGGCCGAGGCGCCGAAGGCGTCGTCCGAGCTGGCCCGCATCCAGTACGCGAGCATGGCCGTGGTGACGCTGGCCTACCCCGTGGACGCCTTCCCCGAGCCGCCCGCGAGCAGCGGCTACCTGGTCCCGCCGGTGGAGCGGCGGCCGGTCAAGGCGGTCACGTTCAGCTCGGTGAAGTGGCCTCATCTGGCCAAGGACCTGGTGCTCCTGCGCTGCTCGATCGGCCGGGTCGGCGAGGAGCACCTGCTCCAGCGCGAGGACACGGAGCTGGTCTCCCTGGCCACGGCCGAGATGGCCGACGTGATGGGGGTGCGCGGCCTGCCCCTCGACAGCAGGGTGACGCGCTGGGGCGGCGGGCTGCCGCAGTACAACGTGGGCCACCTCGACCGGGTGGCCAGGGTGCGCGCCGCGGTGGCCGTGCAGCCGGGGCTGGCCGTGTGCGGCGCCGCCTACGACGGCATCGGCATCCCCGCGTGCATCGGCACCGCGCGTACGGCCGCCGCCCGGATTCTGGACCACCTGGCCGGCGGAGGAGAATAGGAGCCATGACAGAGGGCGCTCCGCGGCCGAAGGCCCGCGATCTCAACCAGGTGATCCGTTACACGATGTGGTCGGTCTTCCAGATGACCGAGCCGTGTCCAGGCAACCGCGACAACCTCGCGGCGGAGGTCCAGGAGCTGCTCGACCAGGCCGCCGGCAAGGACGTCGTGACCAGGGGGGTCTACGACGTGGCCGGCTTCAGGGCCGACGCCGACTTCATGTTCTGGTGGCACGCGCCCACGCCCGAGGACCTCCAGGACGTCTACTCCAGGTTCCGGCGCACGGAGCTGGGCCGGCGCACCAGGCCCGCCTGGTCGGCGATGGCGCTGCACCGGCCGGCCGAGTTCAACAAGTCGCACGTCCCGGCCTTCCTCGCCGAGGAGGAGCCGCGCGCCTACGTGAGCGTCTACCCGTTCGTCCGCTCCTACGAGTGGTATCTGCTGGAGGACTCCGAGCGCCGGGCGATGCTGGCCGAGCACGGCAGGATGGCGCGCGACTACCCCGACGTGCGGGCCAACACGGTGGCCTGCTTCTCGCTCAACGACTACGAGTGGATGCTCGCGTTCGAGGCCGACGAGCTGCACCGGATCGTCGACCTCATGCGTACGCTGCGGGCGGCCCAGGCGCGCCGGCACACCCGCGTGGAGATCCCGTTCTACACCGGCGCCCGCAAGCCGGTGCAGGAGCTCGTCGCCGCCCTGCCCTGACGAGCCGCCTCGGCGGGGTCTACCGGGTCAGCGCGGCGCGCAGCCGCCACGTGCCGAGCGCGAACAGGGCGGCCGCGTATCCGGCCAGCACGCCGAGCTGCGGCAGGATGGTGGCGATCGTGCCGTTCCGGCCCAGCAGCTCGGCGAAGCCGTCCATGGCCCAGGCGTGCGGGGTGAGGTGCGCGACCTGCCGCATCGTGGCGGGCAGCAGGTCGAGCGGCACCATGGCGCCGCCGATCGCGCCCAGCCCCAGGCCGAGCAGCAGGCCGAGGGAGAGCGCCTGCTGCTCGGTGCGCATCGCCGCCCCGAGCAGCATCCCGGCCCCGCCGCCGACCAGCGAGAACGCCAGCAGCAACGCCGCCGCGCCGAGCGGGTCGCCCCAGCGCACGCCGAAGATCAGCGCCGAGCCGAGCATGATGATCAGCCCTTGGGCCAGCGCCACGGCCACCCGCCCGGCGGCCTCGCCGAGCAGGATCCGGCCGCCGGGCATCGGTGTGGCGTACATCCGCCGCGAGACGCCGTACCTCCGCGTCTCGATCAGCGCCGTCGCGCCGGTCAGTGAGGTGAGGAACGTGAACAGCAGCAGTTGCGTGCTGGCGGCGGCGACGAATCCGTCATCGGTACGGGAGCCGCTCCCGGCGCGGGCGCCGATCGTGGCGTACGACACCGTGACGCCCGGCACCTGGACCGCCTGCGCCCTGGCCAGGCGCTGGTCGAAGGAGCCGTCGCCGGCGTACGCGGCGGCCCTGGCGGGCATCGCGACCTGCTGCACCACCGACCGTACGGCGGCGCCGAGCTGCAGCGAGGAGGGCTCGTTCCGGCTCAGGAGCGGCAGCGCGACCCGGCTCCGGCCCGACATGGCGCCCTCGTAGCCTTCCGGGACGATCAGCGCCGCGGCGAGCCGCCCGCGCTCCACCAGCTCGCGGGCCTCGGCGTCGTCGCCGACCCGGACGACCTCCATCCGCCCGGTTCGCTCCAGCGCGGCCACCAGCTCGCCGGCCCGCGCGCCCGCACCGCCCGCGACGCCCAGCTTGGGCACGAAGCCCGAGCCGAACGACAGGCCCAGCACCATGATCAGCACCATGGGGAAGACGATCACGAAGAAGATGTTGGCGCGGGCCCGGAACAGCCTGACCAGGTTCACCCAGGCGATGGCGATCATGCTCGCAACATCCTTCCCAGCCTGGTCAGCGCGATCGCCGTGGTCACCGCGGCGAATCCCAGCAGCGCCAGCGTCGGCACCGGCGCCAGCACGGGCGCGTGCTCGCCGTGCAGGTCGGCCAGCCCCTGGAGGAACCACCGGTGCGGGGTGAGCAGGCTCAGCGTCACGAACACCTCGCCCATCTGCTGGAACGGGATGAAGACGCCGCCCAGCACGCCCAGCAGCACCGCGACCACGGCCTGCCCGTTCTGCGCCTGATCGGTGCTCCTGGCCACGGTCGCGACCAGGGCCATCACGCCGGTCGCCGCCAGCACGCCCGCCACGACGAGCAGCCCCACCCCGAGCGGGTGGCCCCAGCGGGCGCCCAGCAGCAGCGACGAGGCGATGACCAGCACGGTCATGCTCATCACGCCGACGACGACGCCGCTCAGCAGCTTGCCGAAGGCGATCGTGGCGCGGGGGACGGGCGCGGCCAGCAGCCGGGCGAGGGTGCCGTCGCGGCGTTCGTCCAGGATCGAGCTGAACCCGAACTGCACGGTGAAGAACAGGAAGAACACCGCGATTCCGGCCGAGAAGCTCTCCGCCAGCGACAACTGGCGGCGCTCGGCCGTCAGGTCCTCCAGCGTGACGGGCGCGGGCACGGCGGCGGCCTCCTGCGGGGAGCCGCCGCCCCTGACCGCCAGCGCCACCTGCACGTACCGGACCTCGGCCGCGAACGCGTCCGCCACCGAGCGGGCCACGAACGAGCCGATCGGCGCGTTCGCGTCCCCGATCACCCGCAGCGTGGCCGGCCGCCCGCTGAGCACGGCCCGGCTGAACCCGGCCGGGATGACGTAGGCGGCGCGGGCCTGGCCGCGCGCGATCAGGTCGCGGGCCTCCTGTTCGGTCGCCGCCGTCCTGAGCCTGAGCACCCGCTGCCGCTCCAGCGGGGCCAGCACCTGTTCGGTGAACGTGCGCGCGATCTGCTCCCCGTCCTGGTCGGCCACCGCGAACGTGGCCGTCTCCTGCCGGTCGACGCCGCTGAAGACCACGCTGAAGATCGCCGCCAGCCCGAACGGCACCACGAGGGCCAGCAGGAACAGCGACCTGTCCCTGACCCGCTGGCGCAGGTCCTTGGCGGCGATGAGCAGCAGCGGCCCCATGTCAGTCCCGTAACGCCTTGCCGGTGAGGTGCAGGAAGACCGACTCCAGGTTCGGCTCGTGCACCTCCACCGCGCGGACGACCAGGCCGGCCTCGGTGGCCGCGGCCAGGACCCGGGGCAGCGCGCTGCGCGCGTCCGCCACCATCACGTCGAGCCGGCCCTCCTGGACGCCGACCTCGCGCACTTCGGGCAGGGCCTCCAGCTCCGGTACGGGTCGCGTCCCGTCGGCCGTCAGCGTGATCCGGTCCAGCTCGCCCACCAGGGCGACCAGCTCCCTCCGGGCGCCCTCGGCCCTGATCCGGCCCAGGTCGATGATGCCGATGCGGTCGCAGAGCCGCTCGGCCTCCTCCATGTAGTGCGTGGTGTACAGGACCGCGACGCCCTCGCCGGTCAGCGCGGCGACGCTCTCCAGGATCGCGTTGCGGCTCTGCGGATCGACACCGGCGGTGGGCTCGTCGAGGATCAGCAGGGGAGGGCGGTGCAGCAGGCCCACGCCGATGTTGAGCCGCCGCTTCATGCCGCCCGAATAGTCCTTGACCGGGTCTTTCGCGCGGTCGGTCAGGCCGACGACCTCCAGCACCTCCTCGATCCTGGTGCGGGCCTCGGCGCGGCCGAGCGCGTACAGGCGGGCGAAGAAGCGCAGGTTCTCGCGGGCGCTGAGGTCGGGGTAGAGGGCCAGGTCCTGGGGGACGTAGCCGATGCGGCGCTTGCCCCAGGCGCTGGAGGTGCCGTGGGGGCGGTCGCAGACGGACACGTCGCCGCCGTCGCGGGCCAGGATGCCGGCGATCATGGAGATCGTGGTGGTCTTGCCGGCGCCGTTGGGGCCGAGCAGGCCGTAGGTCTCGCCCGCCGTGATGGTGAAGCTGACGTCGTCCACGGCGACGAGATCACCGAACGTCTTCCGCAGATTGCGACATTTCAGGATCTCGTCCGTCGACACAATCGCAGTCTGGTGGGCCGGATCCGTACCCAGCAAGACCCATATTGGCGATCCCACGGAATTGATCTATCCCCTTTGTCACAATCAGGGGAAATCTCTTGGTCGCTGGACATGCGCGGGGTGGCACGTTCCAACGGGAACCGGAGGACGGGGTGGCGGAGCCGGCAAGACGAGAACGACGACCGGCCGGTCGGCACGCGGCGGGCCGTCATGTGCGGGCGCGGCGGACGCATCGGGCGCGAGGTCGTGGCCGGGGGCGGCTGCGGCTGGTGGCGGGGGTGCTGGTGCTGGTGGGTGGGGTCGCGGGGCTGCTCGGAGTGAACGGGGTGTTCTCCGGTGCGTCAGGCGGAGGGGGTGGTGGGGTGCCCGTGGCCTCCGGTTCCGGGGACGGGTCGTCTGGGGCGGTGACGCGGGAACGTGCGGCGTCGGGCGGGGGTGACGGTGCGACGGGCGGAGGTGGCACGCCCACGACGGGCGGCGGTGGGGGATCACCAGGGGAGCCCGGCAGGGGTGTGGCGAGTGCGGGGGCCGAGACGCGGCAGGCGCCCAGGTCCCAGGCGCCCACCGTGCAGTCGGGGCCGGTTCAGGGAGGCACTGGGCAGGACGGCGCCACGAGAGAGGGCGGGGCCGCTGAGCCGGGGATGGTCGCGGGGACCACGACGGCGGACGACGTTCTGGCCGGAGGGCCGGACCCCGCCGACGGGGAGGGTTACAAGGCCGACGGGCCGTCCCGGCATACCGATCAGGAGGCGGCGCGGTATTTCCGGGCCAACTGGGGGCCGGGCGACAAGGCGATGAAACGCCTCAGAGACATTCGCACAGTCGGCGGATATTTGCGCATTTATACGGATCTGCCGGAAACCGCGGACAATTCGCTGACCGCGATCACTTTGTGTGAGCGCGGCCTGGCCTACATGCACGAGCGCGGGGTGGCCGACCCGGTCGTGTTCGTCCAGGCGGAGTTCGGCGGAAACGGCAACCCGGTGCTCGCCAACATCCTGGGCCGCTCCGACCGCAGCTGCCGCGTCACCCACCCCGCGCCGGGATGACCGGTCGGCGGAATCGTCACCGGGCCGGCACCGAGGTCATCTGGGCCGCCGCGTTCGTCCTCCCGGCGCCGAGGGACCGGTCAGCGCACGCGGACGCGGGTTTTCGAGCACACGTCACACCGCTGGGTGACGATCCGACCGATGGTCTCGATCGTCACCCAGCGGTGGCGAAGATGTACAAACCGCACGCGGCACTCGTACCCGGGAGAGACGATCGATACGCGCTGTCGCTACGTGATCACTGTTTGGGTTCGAGGCGGAGCGACACGGAGTTGATGCAGTAGCGGTCGTCCGTCGGCGTCGGGTAACCCTCGCCGTGGAAGACGTGCCCCAGATGCGAGTCGCAGCGCGCGCACCGCACCTCGGTGCGCACCATGCCGAGACTGCGGTCCTCGATCAGCCGCACCGACTCGGATTCGGACGGCTCGAAGAAACTCGGCCAGCCGCAGTGCGACTCGAACTTCGTGTCCGATCGGAACAACTCGGCACCGCAGGCGCGGCACGAGTAGACCCCCTCGGTCTTGGTGTCGACGTACTCCCCCGTGAACGGGCGCTCGGTCCCGGCCTCCCTGAGGACGTGGAACTCCTCGGGCGACAGTTCGGACCGCCACTCGGCCTCGCTCTTGACCACCTTGTCCATGAGTTCAGGATACGAGATCGGGCAAAAAGAGATCTCCAGAGGGTGAAGCATCCGTTCTGGGGCGAATTCGCGTCTTTGTAGGCATGGGGGTGTCATCGCCTCCTGTGAAGGGGTGAGATCGTCCGCAGATCCCGCCGAGCGGCACAGCCCACGCCCGTGCTGGCGCCGCTGGGGATCGGAACGGCCGGCCGGGTGGCGCGCCAGCGCCCGGAACGGCGGCGGACGCTCTCAGCGGCCCGTCCCGTCGAGCCCCCGGTCCCGCCACTGAGGCGGCTCCGGGACGGGCCCACCCCGCAGACCTGGGACGGGCTCACCCCGCGGACCCGGCGGCCGTTCTTCACGGAGCGGAGGGCGTGGGCAGGGTAGGTTCGGTGGCATGGCATCGCCGTACATAGAGCTCGAGGTGGGGGAGAGGACCGTCAAGGTCACCAATCCCGACAAGGTCTACTTTCCTGAGATCGGCGCGACCAAGCGGGAACTGGTCGAGTACTACGTGAGCGTCGGCGAGGGGGCCCTGCGGGCGCTCAAGGACCGGCCCACCAACATCAAGCGCCACCCCGACGGCGTGCAGACCGAGGCGATCTACCAGAAGCGGATGCCTCCCAAGCATCCCGACTGGCTCCAGTCCGTGACCGTGACCTTCCCCAGCGGCCGTACGGCACAGTCCCTGCGGGTCACCGAGGTGGCGGCCATCGCCTACTGCGCCAACCTCGGCACCATCGACTTCCACCCGTGGCAGGTGCGCGCGGCCGACGTCGAGCACCCCGACGAGCTGCGCGTCGACCTGGACCCGCAACCGGGCCTGGAGTTCGACGCGGCGCGCCGGGCGGCGTTCCTGACCAGGGACGTGCTCGACGAGCTGGGCATCACCGGGTTCGTGAAGACCTCGGGCAACCGCGGCGTGCACATCGCCGTGCGGATCGAGCCGCGCTGGGACTTCGTCCAGGTACGCCACGCCGGCATCGCCCTGGCCAGGGCCGTCGAGGCGCGTGACCCGAGCCTGGTCACCACGGCGTGGTGGAAGGAGGAGCGCGGCGAGCGGGTGTTCATCGACTTCAACCAGAACGCCAGGGACCGTACGGTGGCCAGCGCCTACTCGGTCAGGGCGCAGCCGCACGCCCCCGTCTCGACCCCGCTGACCTGGGAGGAGCTGGAGGACGCCGACCCGCGCGACTTCGACCTGCGCACGGTGCCGGCCCGCTTCGCGAAGGTGGGCGACGTGCACGCGGCCATCGACGATCAGGCGTACTCGATCGAGCGTCTCCTGGAACTGTACGCCGAGGACGATCGCGGCGACATGCCCTATCCGCCGAACTATCCGAAGATGCCGGGGGAGCCGAAGCGGGTGCAGCCCAGCAAGGCCCGGTCCGACACCTGAGAGACGGGCGGCGGGGCTCAGCGGCGGAGGAGGTGGTGGGGCGCGAGTTCGCGCGTCTCACCTCGTTCCAGGTAGACGACCCGGTCCGCCAGCCCGGCCTGCTCGATGTGGTGCTTGAAGTCGTCCAGCGGCGAGCTGAAGACGGTGTAGTCGTCGTAGTGGACCGGGACGACCGCGTGCGGGTGGATCAGGCCGACCCAGGCGGCCCCCTGCGCGCCGTCCATGGTCACCAGCATGGTGCCGAGCAGTTTGGTGCCGCCCAGGTGGACGAGGGCCAGGTCGATGTCGGGGAAGCGGCGCGGGATGGCGTCGAGCCGCCGGTCGAGCAGGGTGTCGCCGCTGATGTGCAGGCGCAGCTCGACCCGTTCGTCCTGGTTGCAGAACTCCAGCATCGTGCCGATCACGGGCGGCAGCAGCGCCTCTGCGGGGCCGGGCGCGTGCTTGGCCGGCAGCGCCGTGATCCGTACGGTGCCGCCCGGGCCGCGCAGCACGTGCTGCTGCCACGGGCGCAGTCCCACGCTGCGGCGGAAGCCGCGGCGGCGCAGCCGGCGGGCGGCCGCCGTGGTCGTGATGACCGGCGTCTCCTTGGGCAGGTTTCTGTGCGTCACCCGGTCCCAGTGGTCGCCGTGCAGGTGGGACAGCAGGACGGCGTCGATCGTCGGCAGGTCCTCGATCCGCACGGCCGGGTCGAGGAGGCGGCGTGAGCTGAGGCCGTGACCCAGGTACGCCCGCTGGCCACGGTGCAGGAAATTGGGATCCGTCAGCAGCGTGAGCCCGTTGTAGCGGATCAGCGTGGTCGCGTTGCCGATGAACTGCAAACTCCCTGTCACGGCTTTTGCCCCCTTTGTCGGGGTTCCTCTGCCACGATCTGCCGCCGCCAAACACTCCGTGTCCGGCTGGTTTCACTTCGGTCACATTACTTGACTGGCGGTCTAATAATTCGCCAGGCTCTCATGTGCATCGGGGGGCGACAACCGAGTCTGGAGCCTTCTCATGGCAAGAGCGCGACGTCTCGCAGCGGCTGGAGCGGCGACCGCCTTCGCGGTCGCGGGAGTGAGCCTCGCGGCGGGTCTGGGCACAGCCTCCGCTGCCTCCGTTCCCAGTGCCTCCTCCGTCTCTGGAGCCTCCGTCTCCAGGGCCTCCGACTCCGACGATCCAGGCCATCGGGTGCCCGGCACGGAGGCGCTCTGTCTGCTTCCGCTGCCGCTGCTCTGCGACGAGCCGACCGGCGCGCCGGGCTCCCCTCAGGACCACCCCACGGACGCCGGGTCGAGCGATCCGCACCACGAGGAGTCCTGGTCGGAGCCGCCCACGCGGGAGGGCTCCGAGCCGGGCACGCGGGAGACCGGGCGGCCGTGGCGGCCGGCGGGCGAGGACGAGCACAGGGTGCCCAGGGGTCATCCCGAGACGGGCGGGGGCGCGCTCGCCGCGAGCGGGCCGGTGTGGCCGTTCGCCGTGGGCGGCGCGGCCCTCCTGGCCGGCGCCGGCCTGGCCGGCCTCGCCGCCCGCCGCACGAGACGGCCCGCGGCACCCGAATAGCGCGGTGTCCTGATGGCGCGGCTCAGGCCTGGTGCGGACGGCGCGGCGCGCTCCGGTCGCGGCTCATTCGCCTCGCTCCTCCGCCTTGCCATCCGTCGCCGCCGATCACTACGGTCTCGGCAGCGGAGCGGTCGCCGTCCACAAGGGGTGGTAGAGCGGTTGCCGTTCACCAGGGGAAGGAGCCTCCGTGCTGAGGCAGGTCGCAGCGGGTGTGCTGGTGCACACGAGCGAGTTCGTCCAGACCAACGGGGTCGTCGTGCACGGCCGGGACGGTGTGCTGCTCATCGACCCCGGCATCCAGCACCACGAGCTGGCCTGCCTCGCCGACGACCTGTCCGGCGCGGGGCGGAGCGTCGTGGCGGGCTTCGCGACGCATCCGGACTGGGATCACGTCCTCTGGCATTCCCGGCTCGGCCCGGCCCCTCGCTACGGCACGGCGCGCTGCGCGGAGACCGCACGCGAGCAGTTGTCCGGTCCTGAGGGCAAGGCCCTCGTCACCGACCACCTGCTCGAAACGGAGATCGCCGGGCAGGTCCCGACGGACCTGCTCGGTGACATCACCGCCCTGCCCGAGGGGACGGAGCAGGTGCCCTGGGACGGCCCCCGCACCCGGATCATCGAGCATCAGGCGCACGCCCCCGGCCACGCGGCGCTGCTCGTCGAGGAACGCGGCGTCCTCGTCGCCGGCGACATGCTGTCCGACGTCCTGGTCCCCATGCTCGACCTGGAAGGCGGGGCCGACCCGATCGAGGACTACCTGTCCGCGCTGCGGCTGCTGGAGGAGGCGGCGGACGACGTCGAGTTCGTCGTCCCCGGCCACGGATCGGTCGGCGGACCCGGTCAGGTGCGTGCGCGGATCGAGCTGGACCGGGCGTACGTGCTCGCCCTGCGCGAAGGCCGGGAGCCGAGCGACCCGCGGATCGGCCCGTCGGCCCGGCCCGGCTGGGAGTGGGTGGCCGACGTGCACGAAGGGCAACGCCGGCGCCTCGCCGTAAGACGCGAGCGCGACGGCGCCGACCGGACCGCCGGCGACTAACATGCCCCCGCCGCCGTTCCCGCCACCGGAGCCCGCCGGGCGCCGTGTGCCGAAAGCAGCGCCGACCGCCGGGCCGACCGCCGGGACGCGGGTCCGGCAGGCGGCGGGAGCTCGGCTGATCGCGGGTGTGGCGGCGGTGGTGTCGCTGGCCGGGGTGGCGCTGATCGGGCTGGGGATCGCCGGCGTGCTGGACGGCGGTACGGACCCCGCGCCGGCCGCCCGGCAGGACAAGGCCCCCGGACCGGCGGTGAGCGACCTGCCGATCGTGGACGTGCCGCTGTCGAAGGTGGCCGGGCCGATGCGGGCCGCCCGGCCCACCGCCGTCTACATCCCCTCCATCGGCGTGGCCGCGCCCCTCATGGAGCTGGGCCTGGACGCGCGGGGCGCCATCGAGAACCCGCCGTTCGACCCGCCCGACCTGGCCGGCTGGTACCGCTACGGCCCCGTCCCCGGCCAGCGCGGCGCCGCCGTGATCACCGGCCACCTGGACACGCGCTCGGGCCCGGCCGTCTTCGCCCGGCTCAAGGAGGTCAAGCGCGGCGACCAGGTGCAGGTGCTGCGCGCCGACCGCTCGGTGGCCGTCTTCGTCGTGGACAAGGTCGAGCACACCCCGAAGCGCACGTTCCCCGCCAAGAAGGTGTACGGCAAGCTCGCCTACCCAGGGCTGCGGCTGGTGACCTGCGGCGGCACGTTCGACCGGCGCGCGCACAGCTACGCGGACAACACGATCGTGTACGCCCACCTCGCGGCCCCGTACCGGCTCAAGGACTGATCACGGATCCCGCGGCAGGCCCAGGGCGCGTTCGGCGATGATGTTGAGCTGGACCTCCGTCGTGCCGCCGCCGATCGTGAACGCGCGGGTGGTGAGGATCATCCGGTTCCAGTGCGGGTCGGCGGGCGCGAGCGACCAGCAGAACTCCGAGATCTCCTGCGAGTGCCGCATGCCGAGCAGTTTTCGCACACTCGATGCGGTGCCTCGACTGCCCGCGCTCGACGACCGGGAACCTGACGGCTGGGCGTCCGACAACTGGGAGAGGGTCACGCGCAGGCCGAGCGCCGAGACGGCCTGCCCCTCGGCCCACAACCGGCCCGCGCGCTCGCGCTGCGCCGGCCGGAGCTCGGGCAGGCGGGCGATGAGCGCGGCCATGTCCTGGTGCCGCGATCCGGGGCCCCAGGAGTCGCCGAGCGCGACGCGTTCATGGGAGAGCGTGTCGCGGGCCACCCGCCAGCCGTCGTTCACCGCACCCACCACCAGGTCGTCCGGTACGAAGACGGCGTCGAGGAAGACCTCGTTGAAGATCTCGTCCCCGTTGATCTCCTTGAGGGGTTTGACGGTGACGCCGGGGGAGGCCATGTCCACCAGGAAGTAGGAGATGCCGTCGTGCTTGGGCCGGTCGGGCGAGGTACGGGCGAGGCAGATGCCCCAGTGCGCGTACTGCGCCAGGGACGTCCAGATCTTCTGGCCGGTCAGCGACCAGCCGCCCTCCACCCGTTCCGCCTTCGTCGACAGTCCCGCCAGGTCGGAGCCCGCGCCGGGCTCGCTGAAGAGCTGGCACCACACGATCTCGCCGGCGAACGTGCCGGGCAGGAAACGTTCCTGCTGCTCGCGGGTGCCGTACCGGACGATGGACGGGATCGCCCAGGCGGCGATGCCCAGGTTCGGGCGGCGCAGGTCGCGGAACTCCTGGTGGATGATCACCTGTTCGAGCGGCGAGGCGTCCCGGCCCCAGGGACGCGGAAGGTACGGCATCAGCCAGCCCTCGCGCGCGAACCGCCCGCGCCTGGCCGCCGGCTCCTCGGCGCGCAGCGACGCCGCCTCGGCCCTGACCCGGTCCCTGAGGGCGGCGGCCTCCTCCGGTAGATCCGGCTCCATCCGCCGCCGCACACCCGCCACCGCCAGCCGCGCCGTCTCCTCCGCCCACGGGCCGGGGTCGCCGGCGAGCATGCGGTCGGACAGCGCTCTGCGGTAGTAGCGGTGGGCGTCGTGCTCGAACGTGTACCCCATGCCGCCGAGCACCTGGATCGCGTCCGCCGCGCACCGGACCGCGGCATCGGGCGCGAGCACCGCCGCCACCGCCACGGCCAGCCGCGCCTCACCCCCCAGCCCGTCCTCCCGGCCACCGCCGGCGCTCCCGCCCGACCCGGCCGCGTCGCCGGCCGTGCCATCGCCCGCGTCGCCGTCCGTGCCATCGCCCGGCGCGCCGTCTGGGGTGTGGTCCGGGTCGCGGGTCTCGTCCAGGGCTCTGGCGGCGTCCCATACGGCGGCCCTGGCCTGTTCGAGTGCTACCAGGGCGTCGGCCACCCGGTGCTTGACGCCCTGGAACTGCCCGATCGGCCGCCCGAACTGCTCGCGGGTCCTGGCGTGCCCGGCCGCCGTCGCCACGGCCCACGCCGCCACGCCGCACGCGTCCGCGCCGAGCAGGACGGCCGCGAGCTCCCGTACCGGGACGTCGCCGAGCACCCGGCCGGCGGGCACGGTCCGCGCGGCGACGGAGCAGAGCGGCCGGTCCTGATCGACGCCGTCGGCGGGCTCGGCGGTGGCGTCGCCGCGATCGAGCACCGCCCACGCCCCGCCGCCGACCGGAACGAGGAACAGGTCGGCTTCCATCGATCCGAGTGCGAGAAGGCCCCGCCCGCCCGCGCCGGGCGCGGGTCCGGACGACTCGCCGTCCGTCCCGAGCGCGCGAACGCCCTGGGTGGTGGGTGGGCCGAGGGTTACGGCGGCGGTCAGCGTGCCGTCGGCGAGGCCGCTGATCAGGACCCGCGCGTCGCCGATCAGGGGACGCGCGCCGCCCGCCCAGGCCAGCGCCGCCGACGTCAGCACCGACGGCAGGTACGCCCCGCCGACCCGCTGCTCGGCCAGCGCCTCCAGTGCCACGCAGAGCTCCAGCAGGCCGTACCCCTGCCCGCCGCACTCCTCGTCCAGATGCAGCCCCAGCAGCCCCTGCCCGGCCAGAGCCGCGTGCCCGCGATCTCGCCCGGCCAGCCCGCGTACGGAGGCGGCCAGCTCGACATGCTCCTCGGTCAGCCCGATACCCATGGGCCGAATCTAGAACATCATTCCGCCCAGCTCCAGAAAAATGGCTGGCGACCGGGCATCGCGCCTCGTTACGCTCGCCGTGTCCGTTCAGTGGAGCTTCCGGGCAGTCACGCCCGCAGGGGAGGGGTCTATGCCCGGCACCGCGCCCAGCGCGCCTCGCCGTACCCACGGGCGGATCCCGACCCCGTAAGGCGTCACCACACCCGTCCGCCCATCCACCGGCGTGCCCCGCGAGGCCCGCTCGGGCGCTTCCTTGCTGCTTTTCGCGAACCTCTCGCGAATCTTCTCGAACTCTCTCGAAGATGACATTCCGGCAAGGAGTACCCAGGTTGTCCACCGACGGAAAACCTCGTTCGCTCGCGAACACCGAGACATTCCCGTGCGTACGCTGCGGCCTGACGGTCGCCGCGGTCGCACCCGACGGCGCCCGCCGCAACCACTGCCCGAGCTGCCTGCACTCGCTGCACCTGCGCGACGAGTGCAGATCACGCATGCTCCCGATCTCGATCGCCGTCCTGCGCACCGGCGAATGGATGGTCATCCATCGCTGCACCCGGTGCGGTGAGCTGACGTCCAACCCCATCTGCGGGGACGACAACCAGCTCATCCTCATGCGCATGGCCGTCAGGCCGCTGGCGCAGCCGCCGTTCCCGCTAGAGGCGTTCGGTGATCTGTGACATGCCCAGGAGGAACCCGGGCCGGGAACGGCCCCAGCGACGTAAAGAGCTCTTCCACGCGGACGCGTTCCGCTGCGTCGGGTGCCGGCTGGACGTGCCGATGCTCGCGCCCGGCACCGCGCACCGCAACCACTGCCCGAACTGCCTGACCAGCCTGCACGTCGATCACCGGATCCCGGGGGATCGGCGGGCGGAGTGCCGGGGCAGGATGACGGCGCTGAGCGTGTCCGTGCGCGGGGACGGCGAGTGGCTGATCATCCACTCCTGCCAGTCGTGCGGCGGGCTCAGCGCCAACCGGATCGCGGGCGACGACAACGCGCTGGCGCTGCTGCGCATCGCCATGCGTCCGCTGTCGGACACCCGCCTGCCGGTCAGCGCCCTGCTGGCCCTGTGATCCCGCCCCGCCGGAGCCGCGGTACGCCCGCGGCCCCGGCGGGTACGGGAATCCCTGCGAAAGCGGCCCGGGTCAGAAGCGGCCCGGGTCAGAAGCGGCCCGGGTCAGAAGCGGGCCGGGTCACTCCTCGGCTTCGAGGTGCAGGGCCCGGGTGAAGTCGGCCACCGCCTCCTCGTGCCGGTCCAGCTCCTGGAAGATCTCGCCCCGCACCCGGTACGCCCAGATGTAGTCGGGATCCAGCTCGATCGCGGCGTCGAGGTCCTTCAGCGCCGCCTCGTTGTCGCCCAGCTCGCTCAGCACCGCGCCCCGGCTCCCGAGCGCCCGGTCGTTGCCGGGCTCCAGCTCCAGCGCCCGGTTGAGGTCGGCGAGCGCCTCCTCGTAGCGGTCGGCCATGCGCAGCGCCTCGCCCCTGCGGCTCAGCGCCCGCACGTAGTCCGGGTCGGCCTCCAGGGCCTTGGTGTAGTCGTCGATCGCCTCCGGGTAGAAGTTCATCCGCTGGTAGAGGTCGCCGCGGGCGACCCATGAGTACGCCAGCTCCTCGTTCAACGCGATGATCTTGCCGTGCTCGGTCAGGGCCTCGTCCAGCCGGTCCAGGTCCACCAGGGCGTCCGCCTTCGCCTCCAGGATCCACAGGGAGTCGGGCGACAGGGTGAGCGCGTGCTCGAAGTCGGCCATCGCCTCCTCCAGGCGGCCCATGGCGGCGTAGGTCTGGCCGCGCGAGCCGAGGGCGTACGCGCTGTCCGGCTCCAGCTTCAGCGCCTCGTCGAAGTCGTCGAGCGCGGTGTCGTACCGTTCGATCACCCGATGGCTCTCCCCGCGCAGCCGCCAGGCCCTCGCGTTGTCCGGCACCAGCGCGATCGACTCGGTCAGATCCGCGATCGCGGCGTCGTGCCGTGACAGGGCGATGTACGATTCGGCCCGGCTGCGCAGCACCGATGCCCGGGACTGCGCGGCGGCTTCCGACAGCCCTGACGTGTCCTTGATCCCCTCGCTCATGAGGGGTAAATGTATCCGACTAGATCTGGATAATGGCTGCCTTTTCCCGGGTGTACTCCAGGACCGAATCGTGGCCGTACCCGCTGTCCTTGACCCCGCCGAACGGCAGCCCGGGAGGCATCTGGCGGAAGGTGTTCACCCACACCGTGCCGCTGCGCAGATCGCGGACGAACCGGTGGGCCCGGCCCAGGTCACGGGTCCAGACACCGGCCGCCAGCCCGTACGGGGAGTCGTTCGCGATCGCCAGCGCCTCCTCGTCGGTCGAGAACGGCAGCGCCACCGCCACCGGCCCGAAGATCTCCTCCTGGCACACCCGCAGCGCGTTGTCCTCGGCCGTGTAGAGCGTGGGCGCCACCCAGTAGCCGCCGGGCAGCGCCGGCACCACCTCGGCGCCGCTCCGCCCGCCGAAGACGAGCCGCGCGCCCTCCTTCTCGGCCAGTTCCAGGTACGACGTCACCCGCTCGTACTGCCCGGCCGACACGATCGGCCCCATCGTCGTCGCCAGGTCCAGCGGGTCGCCCAGGACCAGGTCCGCGCAGGCGCGCTCGATCCGGCCGAGCATCTCCGACCAGATCGAGCGGTGGATGAGGATGCGTGAGCCCGCCACGCACACCTGTCCGGCGTTGCCCGTGTAGACGGAGTTCACCGTGACGCCCAGGGTGGCGGCGTCCAGGTCGGCGTCGGGGAAGACGATGTTGGGGGACTTGCCGCCCAGCTCGAACGTCAGCGGCTTCAGCGCGTCGGCCGAGGCCCTGGTGATGGCCTGGCCGGTCTCGGTCGAGCCGGTGAGGCTGACCTTGTGCACGCCGCGGTGGCGGACGAGGGCGTCGCCGACCTCCTCGCCCAGGCCGCTGACGATGTTCAGCACGCCGGGCGGGAAGACGTCGGCGAGCAGCTCGCCCAGCCGCAGCACCGACGCGCTCGCCTGTTCGGCCGGCTTGACGATCACCGTGTTCCCGGCGGCCAGCGCGTACGCGGCCTTGGCCGAGAAGGTCGAGATGGGGGAGTTCCACGGGATGATGCAGACCGCCACCCCGTACGGCTCGCGCCGCGTCAGCCCGAGGGCGTCCGGCCCCAGGACGACCGTGTCGCCCTTGACCGCGTCGAGGCACTGCCCGGCGGCCAGCTGCCACAGGTACGCCATGCCCGGCAGGTCCCGCTTCAGCGTGTCGCGCAGGATCCGGCCGTTGTCGCGCGTCTCCAACTCGGCCAGCTCCTTGGCGTGCCGGCCGAACAGCTCCGAGACCTTGCGCAGGACGTGCGCCCTGGCCGCCGCGGGCAGTGCCGACCAGGCGGGGAAGGCGCGGGTGGCCGCGGCTACGGCCGCCTCGGCCTCGGCGGCCCCGCCGGCCGGGATGCGCGCCCAGGGCTCGCCGGTGGCGGGGTTGACGGTGTCCATCTGGCGTGCGGCGGGGACGAGCTCGCCGCCGATCAGGTTGCGGTAGTCAGGCACGCGACCAAGCATATGCTTGCTCGTTTCGAGGAGCCAGGCCGGAGAAAGCCTCAAAGATCACGTAAAGCGACCGAACGCGGACGCTTAGACGGGGACGGCTCGGGCACAACCGCACGAAGGGTGGTGGCGATGACCAACAGAATCCTGGCCAGACTGGCGTACGGCTCCCGTTACGACCGCGTCCCGTGGGAACAGCGGGTCTACGTGCGGCCGGGAGAGCGGCTCATCCGCGAGGCGCAGTGGCGCCGGCTGATCGCCCGCGCGCCGATCATGTCGCGCGCCGCCTACGAACGGCTGCGCCCGCTGGGCGAGATCGAGGAGTTCCTCGACTGCATGATGTGCGGGGAGTCGCGCCAGCAGCCGCTCTTCGAGCCGACCGGCGGCAAGGGCTGGCGCTACCACGTCGTCCGCTGCCCCTCCTGCGGCTTCCTCTACCGCAACCCCAACGTCCGGCCCGAACGCCTCGGCGACCTGTACTCCACCGGCTACAGCGCCTTCCTGACCGGCAAGTACGCCGCCAACCGGCAGCGCCGCTACGACCTGACCATGAAGGCGCTGGCGCCCGTGTTCGACGAGGGCAAGGAGCGGCGGCTGCTCGACTTCGGCTCGGGCGTCGGGCTCTTCCTCGAACTGGCCGAGCGGCGCGGCTTCGACGCCTGCGGCGTGGACCTGTCGCCCGAGTCGGTGGCCCAGGCCAACGAACGGCTGAGCCGGGCCCGCACCTACTTCGGCGCGCCGGGGGACGTGCCGGAGATCGCCGCCGGCGGGTTCGACGTGATCACGCTGTGGTCGGTGCTCGCGCACCTGCCCCGGCCGCTGGAGGACTTCCAGCTGTTCAGGAGTCTGCTGGGGCCCGGCGGGGTGCTGCTCGTCCTGACCGTGAACGCCCGCTCGCTGCTGCTCAAGGCGTACGGGTCGAAGTGGAGCGGCTTCACCAAGAACCACCTGATGTTCTACTCCTCGCAGACCGTACGCACGCTGCTGGCCCGCGCCGGGTTCGCCGGCGTCGCCTTCACCCACCACTACGGCGACACGGTCGAGGCCGGCACCACCAAACTGTCGCCCGCCCTCGCCGCCCGGCTGCGGCGCAGCGTGGAGGCGAGCGACGGCGGCAACATGATGCGCGTGCTGGCCTTCGCCGACGAGGAGGCCATCGGCCGCTGGGGCGGCGGCCCCCTCACGATCCACCGCCTGCACGACTGAGCCGGTCCAGGCCCCGGACCCGGCACGCCCAGGCCCCGGACCCGGCACGCCCGGGTCCGCGGTCGGGGACGGTTACGATCCCGGCACGCCGAGGCCGGAGACTCGCCTACGGTCCCGGCACGCCGAGGCCGGGACGCGTCTACAGCTCCGGCACCCCGAGGTCGGAGGTCTGGGACGGCTTGGCCAGCTCGGGATCGAGCTGCTCGATCAGCCGCTGCACCAGCGCCGCCCGCCGGACCCGCTCGCGGCCGAGCTCCTTCGGCACCACCCCGAGATGCCCGCCGGAGGGGTAGATGTTGGGCGCGTTACGCAGCCCCATCTTCAGGTAGACGGGAGCGGCGGCCCGGACGATCTCCACCGCCTCATAGAAGCGGACGAACCCACCCTGATCATCCGGCACCTCCAGATAGAGATCGATCGGCAACCGGGTCGCCGCGCGGATCTCGGCCAGGTGCGGCACGGTCAGGTCGGTGCCCACGTTGACCGTGGTCGCGCCGAGCCGCTCGTAGACGGCGGCGGTCGGCCCGTTCGTCAGCGGCATCAGCACGGACGTCTTCAGCACCAGGT
The DNA here is from genome assembly GCF_003001935.1 of Nonomuraea fuscirosea. Lineage (GTDB taxonomy): Bacteria > Actinomycetota > Actinomycetes > Streptosporangiales > Streptosporangiaceae > Nonomuraea > Nonomuraea fuscirosea. The sequence continues at coordinate 300,442 of NZ_PVNG01000001.1, forward strand.
TCGGCGGCAGTGTCCCGTCCGCCTTGAGCTCCCGCAGCACGTCCAGCGTGCCGAGATCGCCCACGAGCAGGCTGCGGATGCCCAGCGAGCAGGCCCGCAGCGCGTCCGCCAGGCAGGCCGCGACCATCGCGTTCCCGCGCGCCGCCGCGCCCACGGCCTGGGTGAGCTTGGCCTGGCCACCGGTGTCCCAGGCGGCCCTCGGCCCCAGGAACAGGTTGACCTCGATGCCCCGCTCGGCCCCGAGCCTGGCCATCCGCCCGATCTCGTCGTCGGTCAGCATCATCACGCCGCTGCCCTGCGAGGTCCTCGCGACCGGCACGCCGAGCCGGTCGGCCTCGGCGACCACGGCCTCCAGCACGTCCGGTCCCTCGACGCTGGGAATCTCGAACCGGTACGGAGCCCCGTCCGCGAACCGGGACGCTACCGGAACGGCGGGCGCCTGCGCGGGCACCACCGGGTGTCCCAGGCGCTCCATCAACGCGTGGAGCTCGGCCAGGGTGGTCATCAGAGAGCCTCCTCGTCATAGATCACGTCAGCGCGGCCGAGCATGGTGCGCCGGCCGGTGTCGTCCTCACCCCACCATCCCAGCTCCACCCCGCCCACCGACATGCGCACCACCCAGCTGCCATGCTTCGGTACACAATGGAGCAAACCCGACTTAAGTGAGGTGTCGGCCATCCGGGAGGCGGGCCAGCATTTCGCCACCGGCGAGACGCTCGCCGAAGGCGTGGCGGTCCGGCCCCCACTCCGAAGGAGACCGTGTGAGCGAGCTGATCGTCACCGCCGACGGGCCCGTCCTGCGCGCCCCGCCCAGCACAACGCGCTGACCTGGGCCATGTGGGACGGCCTGGACGACGCCTGCGAACGCGCCGACGCCGACCCCGGCATCAAGCTGCTCACGATCTCGGGGGCCGGCGGGCGGGAGTTCGTCTCCGGAACGGACATCTCCCAGTTCGCCGACTTCACCGACGGGGCGGACGGCATCGCCTACGAGCGCAAGGTCCAGGGCATCATCGACCGCCTCGAACGCGTCAAGGTGCCCACCGTGGCCGTCGTCCAGGGCTACTGCGTGGGCGCGGGCCTCATCGTGGCCGCCGCCTGCGACCTGCGCCTGGCCGTATCGGGATCGAGCTTCGGCGTCCCCATCGCGAGGACGCTCGGCAACTGCCTGTCTATCAGCTCCTCCCGAGGGGACCGTCGTCTTTAGGCGACGGGGGAACCGGGAGCGGGAGGGCCGCCAAAGCCCGAGCGTGCCCTGACCTACCAGGTCCGCGCATCACAGATTTCCTCCCGGGTTTTGTCGGTGCAAGGCGATAGCGTGGTTGTCTCGTTACCGAACGTGGGGGGTGGGTGTGCGCCGGTCGTACAAGTACCTGCTGCGCGCCACCAGCAAGCAGGCCACCGCGCTCGCGCAGTGTCTGGAGGACCACCGGCAGCTGTACAACGCCGCGCTGGAGCACCGCCACACCGCCTACGCCAAGGCCGGGGCGAGCATCCGGTACGGTGAGCAGTCGGCCGATCTGAAGCACATCCGCGGCGATGACCCCGGCGGGCAGGGCCGGTGGTCGTTCTCTTCCCAGCAGGCCACGCTGCGCCGCTTGGACAAGGCGTTCCGCGCGTTCTTCGACCGGGTCAAGGCCGGGCGCATCCCAGGCTTCCCCCGGTTCAAGGGCCGGGGCTGGTTCGACACGGTGGAATGGCCGAAAGACGGCGACGGCTGCCGGTGGGACTCCCAGCCCGAGCACCCCGCCGCGACCTACGTCCGGTTGCGGGGCGTCGGGCACGTCCGGGTGCATCAGCACCGACCGGTCAAGGGCCGGGTGAAGACGATCGCGGTCAAGCGGGAAGGCAACCGCTGGTACGTGGTCCTGTCGTGTGACGACGTGCCCGCCGAGCCGCTTCCCGCCACGGGCGCGGCAGCCGGGATCGACATGGGCGTGGCCTCGCTGGTCACCACCTCCGACGGGGAACACCTGGCCAACCCCCGCCACCTGGCCGCAACCGCCGAACGTCTCGAGACGACGCAGCGGGCCCTTTCCCGCAAGAAGCGGGGCTCCAAGCGGCGGCGCAAGGTGGTGGCCCGCGTTGCCGCGCTGCACGGCAAGGTGCGCCGCCAGCGGCTCGACTACGCGCACAACGCCGCGCTCGCGCTGGTCCGCGACTACGACCTGATCGTGCACGAGGACCTGCCGATCACCAACATGACCCGCTCGGCATCCGGCACGATCGAGGCCCCCGGCCGCAACGTCGCCGCCAAGGCCGGTCTCAACCGAAGCATCCTGGACGCGGGTTGGGGGGTGTTCCTGACCATCCTCGCGCACAAGGCTGAAAGCGCCGGTCGAGAGCTGATCGCAGTGAACCCCGCCGGCACCTCCCGCACCTGTGCCCGATGCGGGCACTGCGCGAAGGAGAACCGCGTCACCCAGGCGGAGTTCGCCTGTACGGCGTGCGGGCATGCCGCGCACGCCGACGTGAACGCGGCGGTCAACATCCTCAGGGCAGGGCTTGCCCTTCGCCGGGCTTCGGAAGCGGCTTAGCGAGAAGCCGCTCCCTTCAGGGAACGGAGGAGTCACGAACACGTACTCGCTGCTCGTCCACCACCTCGGCCCCGCCAGAACCCTGGACATGCTGCTGCGGGCCCGCATGTTCACCGCCGAGGAGGCCCACTCCGCCGGCTTCGTGGCCACGGTCTTCGGCAGCGACGACTTCCACACCGCCGTCCCCGCCTTCCTCACCAAGCAGCAGCCCACCTGGCAGGGCCACTGACCGCCCGCCCCTGAGGCCGGTGGAGGGTGGCGTGTGCCTGCGGGCGGTGGCACCGGCCCCCAGGCAGTGGCACCGGCCCCGGGCAGCGGCATCGGTCCGTGCACGCTGGGACGCGTCCGTGCCCTGCGCTCGGCCTAAGATCGGAGGCATGCAGCTCGCCCCCGGTGTCCACGTCGCCATCACCGACCGCAACGGAGGGGTCAGCGCTCCTCCCTACGGCACGCGCAACCTCGGCGGCATGGTCGGCGACGACCCGGCCGCCGTGCGGGCCAACCGCGAGGGCGTGGCGGCCGAGCTGGGGGTGCGCGCCATCGTGTTCATGCGCCAGGTCCACAGCGCCGACGTCGCCTACGTGAGCGAGCCGTTCGGCGACGACCCGCCCATGCTGGACGGCGTCTTCACCACCGAGCCCCGCCTGGCGCTGGCCTCGCTCGGGGCCGACTGCCCGGCCGTGCTGGTGGCCGACCCCGTGGCGCGCATGATCGGCGCCGCCCACTCCGGCCGCCCCGGCACCGAGGCCGGCATCGCCACGGCCCTGGTGGAGGCGATGGCGGCCAAGGGCGCGGAGCCCGGCAGGATGGCCGCCCTGATCGGCCCGGGCGCGTGCGGCCGCTGCTACGAGGTGCCCGCCGACCTGCGCGACCAGGTCGCCGCGAAGGTGCCCGCCACCTGGTCCACCACCTCCTGGGAGACCCCCGCACTCGACCTGCGGGCCGGCATCGAGTCCCAGCTCCGGGCGGCTGGCGTCCCCGACGTACGCCACGACGCCCGCTGCACGATCGAGTCGCAGGAGCTCTACTCCCACCGCCGCGAACACCCCGGCGGCCGCTTCGCCGGCCTCATCTGGCTCGACGCCTGACCAGCCCTCACCCGACGCGCAGATCCGCGGGCCGGCTCTGCCGCGCTACGGGCTCGTGCTCACCGGCAACCCGCACGACGCCGCCGACCTCGCCCAGGAGGCGCTGCTGAAGCTCAGCGGTTCCTGGTCGAGGGTGCGGAAGAAGCACGACCCCTGGGGTTTCGTCCGCATCACCATGGCATGGCTGCACATCAGCGCCTGGCGCCGGATCAAGCGTGAACGTCTGGTCGTCAGTATTCCGGAAGAGGGTGCCGCCGACGCGGACATCGCCCGCTTCGACGGCAAACCGGGGCTGTGGCGCCTGGTGACGCGACCGCCCCCGCGCCGGCGCGCGGTCATCGGTCCGTGTCCGGTCATCCCGGGCGAGTCGGTCGGCCGGATCAGCGAGCCGGCCCGGCCACGTGAGAACGGCCGGCCGGGAGGGCACCTGAGGCCGTGTGGGCCGGGTGCCGGTGGCGGGTCAGCTCTTCTTGTTGGAGTTGTAGAGCGAGTTCACCACGATGATCCCGAGCCAGATCCAGATGAGCCCGTACGCCCGTTCCGCGAACACGAGGACCAGGGTCATGATCGTGCCCAGGGCCATCGAGACGATGGCCAGGGCCAGGCGCTGGGCCTCCGTCGGTCCCGGGCGGGCCACCTTGGCGGTCTGCTCCGGGGCGATCTGGGCGACGCGTTCGTCCACCCGGCGGTCGATCTCGGTGCCCACCCGGTCGAGGAACGACTCCACGACCGCGTCCTCGAACTCCGGCCCGAGGTCGCGACGCGCGGACACGGCGGCTCGTAGTTCATCCCCAGTGCTCATATGTCGAGATATAACGGGATTATGGGCTATCGGGCAAGGACGTCATCGAGGTTGTAACTGACTGGACGCTCCAACTGCTCATAAGTGCACGATTCGGGCGTCCGGTCGGGCCGCCACCGGCGGAACTGCGCGGTGTGCCGGAACCGGTCGCCCTCCATCTGGTCGTAGGCCACCTCGATCACCAGCTCCGGCCGCAGCGGGATGAACGACAGGTCCTTCTTGGCGTTCCACCGCGACACCGCCCCGGGCACCCGCTGCCCGCCGGTCGCGGGCCCGGCGGCAGGCTGGCCGGCGTTGGCCGCCGCCTGCTCGGCCCAGTGGCCCCAGGGATGCTCGCTCAGCTCCGCGAGGTACGGCCTGATCTCCTCGACCAGCTCCGCCCTGCGCTTCATCGGGAACGAGGCCGCCACCCCCACGTGGTGCAGCCGCCCGTCGTCGCCGTAGAGGCCGAGCAGCAGCGAGCCCACGATCGGCCCCGTCTTGTGCTCCCGGTAGCCGCAGATGACGACGTCGGCGGTACGTTCGTGCTTGACCTTGAACATCGTCCGCTTGTCGGGCACGTACGGCTGGTCACCCGGCTTGACGATGATGCCGTCGAGGCCCGCCCCCTCGAACATCTCGAACCACTCGCCCGCCTGCTCCTCGCTGGTCGTGACCGGCGTCAGCCGGACGGAGCCGCCCTTCTCCTCGGGGAAGAGCTTCTCCAGCCTGGCCCGCCGCTCCGCGAACGGCGCCTCCAGCAGCGACTCGTCGCCCACCGCCAGCAGGTCGAACGCGATGAACTGGGCCGGTGTCCGCTCCGACAGCATGCTCACCCGCGACTTGGCCGGATGGATGCGCTGCTGCAGCGCGTCGAAGTCGAGCTGGGTCCCCATGGGCAGCACGATCTCGCCGTCCACGACGACCCTGCCGGGCAGCTCGGCCCGCACCGCCTCGACCAGCTCGGGGAAGTAGCGGGTGAACGGCCGCTCGTTGCGGCTGCCCAGGTAGACCTCGTCGCCGTCGCGGAAGACGATGCAGCGGAAGCCGTCCCACTTCGGCTCGTAGAACAGCGTGCCGTCCTGCTTGGGCATGGCCTTGACCGGCTTGGCCAGCATCGGCGGCACCGGCGGCCGCACCGGCAGATTGGGCACCGGCTCCGGCTCAGGCTCCGGTTCGGTTTTCTTGGCCGCTTCAGGCTCCGGCGTCGGCTCGGTCATGGCTCTGCTCCCTCGTGTACTTGCAGAAGAGGACCCCCGCCTCTTCCAGCACCTGGCTCAGTTCAAGTGCCGTCTGCGCCGGCTCGCCGTTCTGGATGCGCGCGGCGCCGCCTCCGACCAGCAGCGGGCTGATCGACAGGCACAGCTCGTCGACCAGGCCGTCGGCGGACAGCTGGGCGTTGACCCGGGGACCACCTTCGCACAGCACCCTGGTCAGGCCCCGGTCGTGCAGCGCGGCCACGGCCGCCCGCAGGTCGACGCCGTCCTCGCCGGCCACGATCAGGTCGGACCGCTCGGCCGCCGTCTTGCGCCGGTCACCGGGCGCGGCCTCGCAGGTGATCACGATGGTCCGGCTGGGGGCGCTGGTGAACAGCTCGCCGTCGAGGTCGAGGTCGAGGCTGCGGGTGATCACGGCGATCGGCGGCACCTCGGGCCGGCCCCGCCTGATCTCCGCCCACGCCTCGCGCGGCGGGACCGGGCCGTACCGCTCCTTGCGCACGGTCGCGGCGCCGGCGACGATGACGTCGGCCAGGCCGCGCAGGGTCTGGAAGATGCGCTTGTCGCCCTTGCTGGACAGCCCGCCGGAGCGCCCGTCGAGCCAGGCCGCGCCGTCGGCGCTGGACACCATGTTGAGCCGCAGCCACGGACGGCCCTCGGGATAGGCGTACGCCTGCACGATGTCCGGATTGTCCTGTATGTCGGGATAGATGCGCCGCACTCCTCTACCTTGGCACACGGCACCGACAATCGGTCGCAGGGGTTTTGTCGGGAACGAGAGCCGCGTCCAACGGGAAGGCACGGGGCACAGGGCCCGTAGCCCAGAGCCGGTCGAGGGCTGGCCCAGGACTGGGCTAGAGCTGGTCCAGGGCCGGTCGAGGCCGGTCCAGGGCTGGGTCAGGGCTTGGACTGACGGGGCTGGCGCAGGACCTGGAGCGAGCGGGCCGTGACGGCCACCACGGCGTTCGGCAGCCAGCGCTCGTCCAGGAACGCGTCCTCCACCGTGTCGTGGTTGGTGTCGAGCACCGGCAGCCACGCCGCGCCGAACTCCTCGCCCGGCAGCGTGAACGGCATGTTCTCGTGGTGGGCGTTGATCAGCAGCAGGAAGGAGTCGTCGACGATCTTCTCGCCGCGCGGTCCCGGCTCGGTGATCGCCTCGCCGTTCAGATAGACCATCAGCGACTTGGCGTAGCTGATGTGCCAGTCGCTCGCCGTCATCTCGCGCCCGCCGGGCGTGAGCCAGACCAGGTCCCGCTTGCCGTCGTCGGGGTGGCGGCCGTGGAAGAAGCGGCGGCGCTGGAAGACGGGATGCTCGCGGCGCAGCTTCGACAGCACGCGGACGAAGTCGAGCAGGTCGGACTCGGCCCGCACCATCGACCAGTCCACCCAGGCCAGTTCGTTGTCCTGACAGTAGGCGTTGTTGTTGCCGCGCTGGGTGCGGCCGATCTCGTCGCCGTGGGACAGCATGGGCACGCCCTGCGACAGGAACAGCGTGGCCAGGAAGTTGCGGCGCTGGCGGCGGCGCAGCGTGACGATCTGCGGGTCCTCGACCGGGCCCTCCGCGCCGCAGTTCCAGGAGCGGTTGTCGTTGGTGCCGTCGCGGTTGTCCTCGCCGTTGTCCTCGTTGTGCTTGTGGTCGTAGGAGACCAGGTCGGCGAGGGTGAAGCCGTCGTGGCAGGTGACGAAGTTGATCGAGGCGACGGGACGGCGGCCGGAGGACTCGTACAGGTCGGCGGAGCCGGTCAGGCGGGAGGCGAACTCGGGCAGGGCCGAATGGGTGCCCCGCCAGAAATCTCGTACGATGTCGCGATATTTGCCGTTCCACTCCGTCCACAGGGGCGGGAAGTTCCCCACCTGGTAGCCGCCGGGACCGACGTCCCACGGCTCGGCGATCAGCTTGACCTGCGAGATCACCGGATCCTGCTGGATCAGGTCGAAGAACGCGCTCAGCCGGTCGACGTCGTGCAGTTCCCTGGCCAGCGCCGAGGCCAGGTCGAAGCGGAACCCGTCGACGTGCATCTCCAGCACCCAGTAGCGCAGGGAGTCCATGATGAGCTGCAGCGCGTGCGGCGAGCGCACGTTGAGCGAGTTGCCGCACCCCGTGTAGTCGAGGTAGTAGCGCCGGTCGCCGTCGTGCAGCCGGTAGTAGGCGGCGTTGTCGATGCCCCTGAAGCCCAGCGTGGGCCCCATGTGGTCGCCCTCGGCCGTGTGGTTGTAGACCACGTCGAGGATGACCTCGATGCCCGCCTCGTGCAGCGCCCGCACCATGGCCTTGAACTCCAGCACCTGCTGCCCTCGCGTCCCCGAGCTGGAGTAGCGGCCGTGGGGAGCCAGGTAGGCCATGGTGTTGTAGCCCCAGTAGTTCGTCAGCCCGCGCGCCACCAGGAAGTGCTCGGGGACGTAGTGGTGCACCGGCATCAGCTCGACCGCAGTGACCCCGATCGACAGCAGGTGCTCGATGATCGCGGGATGCCCGATGCCGGCGTACGTGCCGCGCAGGTCGGGCGGCACGTCGGGGTGCCGCATGGTGAGCCCGCGCACGTGGGCCTCGTAGATCACGGTCTCGTGGTACGGGATGCGCGGCGACCGGTCGTTGCCCCACTCGAAGAACGGGTTGATCACCACGTTCTTCGGCATGTAGGGCGCGCTGTCCTCGGTGTTACGCCGGGTCGGATCGGTGAAGTAGTAGGGGAACAGCGCCTGGTTCCAGGTCAGCTCACCGTCGATGGCCTTGGCGTAGGGGTCGAGCAGCAGCTTGGCCGGGTTGCACCGGTGGCCGTGGGACGGCTCGTTGGGCCCGTGGACGCGGTAGCCGTAGCGCTGGCCCGGCTGGATGCCCGGCAGATAGCCATGCCAGACGAACCCGTCGACCTCGGGCAGTTCGACGCGCTCCTCGGAGCCGTCATCGTGGAAAAGGCACAGCTCGACCCGCTCGGCGACCTCGGAGAACACCGAGAAACTGGTGCCCACGCCATCCCAGGTGCCGCCGAGTGGATAGGGCTCGCCCGGCCAGACCTCACGCATGTGGCCCAATTGTCGCACGCTGAAGCGGTCTTGGTCGTGTCATGGAGAGAACGCTCTGCTCCCGGGCCACGGAACCCCACGTCGGCAGGGGCTCCGTGGCGGACGGGAGACTAGAGCAGCTCGGCCTTGAGCGTGATCGTCGTGCCGGCCAGGGCCTTGCTCACCGGGCAGTTGGCCTTGGCCGTCTCGGCGGCCTCCTGGAACTGCTCGGCGGTCAGGCCGGGCACGTGACCCTGCACCGTGAGCACGATGCCCGTGATGCCCTCACCCGGCTGGAACGTGACGTCGGCACTCGTCCGCAGCGACTCGGGCGGCGTGCCCGCCCCGGCCAGCCCGTGGGACAGCGCCATCGAGAAGCAGGACGAGTGGGCGGCGGCGATCAGCTCCTCCGGCGAGGTCTTGCCGTTGGCCGCCTCGGCCCTCGACGGCCAGGAAACCTCGAACGTGCCGACTCCCGAGGTGTCGAGCGAGACCGTGCCCGAACCGTCGAGCAAGGCGCCCTTCCACTGCGTGGTCGCGGTGCGTGTGGTGGCCATGGCGTTGTGCTCCCTCCTGTATGGACTTCCGACCTTATCGCGTGGCGAAACAGGCCCGCCGACCGTCATCCGGCTGCACATTTGCCGCGAATAATGACATGCTCGGGTCGCGGCGCACCCGCCGCCTTGGTCCGGATCAAACGGGAGTGTGGTGCCAGTGGAGGCACCGTACGACGACCGTCTGCTGCATCAGCGAGTGGTCGGCGGCGATGAGTCCGCTCTGGGTGAGGTCTACGATCGGCTCTCCTCGCTGATCTTCGGTCTCTCCCTGCGGGTCACCAGGGACCGGGTGATCGCCGAGGACATCACACAGGAGGTGTTCCTCGTCTTCTGGGAGCGCCCGCTGGCCTACGACCCGGAGCGGGGCACGCTGCGCGCCTGGCTGGCCACGATCGCCCACCGGCGCGCGGTGGACCACGTACGCGCCGAGGAGCGCAGGAGGGTCTCGGCGCTCGGCCCGCGGCTGTTCGAGCGCGAGCCCGTGCGGCTGGAGGACACCGTGCTCGCCGCCGACGAGGCGGAACGGGTCCGGCAGGCGGTCACGTCGTTACCCGACGGCCTGCGGGAAGCGGTCGAGCTGGCGTATTTCGGCGGCAGGACCTACCGGCAGGTCGGGGAGGAGCTGGGCGTGCCGGAGGGCACGGCCAAGTCGCGCATCCGGCTGGCGCTGCGGCGCCTGGCGGACGCGCTCGCCGAGGAGGAAGTGTGATGACCACCGCGCCGCCGACCGCCGGGCGGGCGTTCGCGCACGCGAGCGGCACGCCGGACGCGGGCCCGCCGCACGCGCGGCCGGCGCACGCTGGACCGGCGCACGCGAGCCCGGTGTTCGCGCACGCGGGAAGCAGTCTTACGGACGCAGGGCCGCCGCGCACGTGCCCAGCGTCCACGCACGCGCAGGAAGAGGTGTGATGGACCCCGTCGAGCGTCTCTATCTGGACGCGATGATGGAGGACCCGGCGGTGCCGGCCCACTCGTTGCGACCCCAGCTCCTGTCCGGGGCCAGGGCCCGGCGCAGGCCCGCGGCCCCCACCGCCGCCTGGGCCGAGCCGTACGCCGGCCGCGTGGCCGCCATGGACGCCCTGCTGGCCTCGGCCGCGGAGGACGACTGGTCGCGCGTCATCGTCGAGGGCTGGACGTTGCAGGAGCTCGTCGCCCACCTGGCCGCCAAGGACGGCCTGCTGGCCGCCGCCGTCGGAGCTCCCGTGCTGGGCCCGCCGATCGGCGCGGCCGACTCGGCGAGCCGGACGGACGACCTCCAGGCCTACGAACGTGCCCGCAGCCCCGAGCAGACCAGGCGGGACTGGCGCGCCCAGGCCGACGCCCTGTGCCGCCACCTGGCCGAGCTGCCGCCCGCCACCCCGACCACGCTGGACGGCCTGGAGGTGGTGGCGAGCGACCACATCCTGGCCAGGAGCCTGGAGACGTGGATCCACACGGTGGACGCGGCCCAGATGGCCGAGATCCGGCTGCCCGACCCCATCGCCGGTCACATCCACCTCCAGGCCGACCTCTGCGCCCGCCTGCTGCCTCTCACGATGTTCCTGTCCGGCCTGGACGGCACCGGCCGCACGGCGCACGTGACGCTGACGGGCGAGGGCGGCGGCGAGTGGCGGGTCGCCCTGGGCGTCGGCGACACGGAGCCGGGCGAACCGGATTTGCGCATCACGGCGGACGTGGTGAAGTTCTGCTTCCTGCTCGGCGGCAGGGGGGATCCGGGGGAGTTCCCCGCCGAGCTGGACGGAGACCTTCCCCTGGCCAGGGACATCCTCCATGCGGCCCCCGCCCTTTCCGGTCCTTAACCCTACAAAAGGGACGAATTGCCGCTACGCCAATTACCGTATTTCCCACAAAATCAGGATTTCCGAATATCGCGACTTCCTGGTGAACGGCGATGATTTGACGGGTTGTTGGAGTTCGTAGAGGTAAAGGAGATTCTGCGTCGGGGTATGCCGACCCATGTCCGAGTACGCCGAGAAATGCGCGTTCCAGGACTCCGGGTCGATCTACCCAGGGCGGAAAAATGCACGTCAATTCGAATGACTCGCGCCGCGGGCGCATCGCGACACTGGCCGCGGCCGGAGCCGTCGCCGGACTCATGCTCCTCCCCGTCGGCCAGGGGGTCGCCGGCGCGAGCACGGCCGCGGTCCCGAGCGCGGTCGGATGGGTCTCGGGCGAGAAGCCGGTGCTGTGCGGGTACAGCCACTGGTGCGGCCGCCGCGGCTGGGGTCCCCGCTGGTGCGGCGGCAGGTGCCACCGGCATCACCACCACCACGGCTACCGCCACCACCACGACTTCGAGTCGCACAACAGGCACCACCACGTCGACCGGCGCGAGCCCGTACGCCGGGAGCCCGTGCGCGAGGAGCCGGTGCGGATGGAGCCCGAGCGGCCGGTCAAGGAGGACCGGGTCAGGCCGATCAAGCCGGTCAAGCCGGAGAACCCGTACAAGGACGACCGGGACGACTGGGGCGACTGGCTGCCCTTCGGCGCCGACGACGAGGGATGAACGAAGGCCGGCCGGGAGCACGCGTGTCGCGGCGATCGTGGAGGTCGTCGTCTAGGCTCGGCCCATGACGAGAGGGGGGTCCTCGTGACGGACGAAGTGACGGGTCTTGCGGGCCTGCTGTACGAGTTCGGGCTGCTCAAGCGCTACAAGCGGACCGGTTGGCTGGTGGCGGGCGTACGCGACCCCGAGAGCATCGCCGAGCACTCCTTCCGCGCCGCCGTCATCGCCAGCGTGATCGCCAGGCTCGAAGGGGCCGACCCGGAGCGGGCCGCGTTCATGAGCCTGTTCCACGACACGCAGGAAACCCGCATCACCGACATCCCGTACATCGGCAAGCGCTACCTCAAGCCGCCCTCCAACGAGGACGTCACCGCGGACCAGATGCGGGGCGTGCCCGCGGAGGTGGCCGAGATGGTCGGCGACGCGGTCGGCGAGTACGAGGAGAAGGCCAGCCTGGAGGCCGTCTGCGCGCGCGACGCCGACAAGCTGGAGTGCCTCATCCAGGCCGTCGAATACCGGGAGCAGGGGCACCAGAACGTGCAGGGGTGGATCGACAGCTCCCTGGCCGCCCTCACGACCACGACGGGCAAGCGGCTGGCCGAGGAGGCGTTGAGCACGGGGACCCTCGACTGGGTGGTCCGCGTGCTCAACGGCGACTGACGCGACAGCCCGCACGGGCCCCGGCAGACGGCGCCAGGGCCCGTCGGCGGAGAACGGGGCAGACAGCGCCAGGGCTCGCCGGTGGAGGACCGGGCAGACGACGCCAGGGCTCGCCGGTGGAGGACCGGGCAGGCGGCGCCAAGGGCGCGCTGACAGGCCGTACCGGCGGCGGCCCGGCTATTCGCCGGCGGGGCGGGTGACGAGCTCTCTGGCGTACTCGTCGTCGCTCTCCGCCAGCACCCGCTCGGCCCCCTGCGCGGCCCGTTCGTCGCCGCGCAGGGCCAGCCCGCGGGTCGCCTCGGCCACCGTGCGCAGGTCGGTGTCGGTTAGCCGGGCCGCCAGCGCCTCCCTGATCCCGGGCGTGTCGGCGGCCAGCCCGGCGACGCCGGCGGTGGCCCAGTCGCGGATCTCGGAGTCGTCGTCCTCGGTCATCGAGATGAGCAGCGCCAGCGCTTCCTCGTCGTCCGGCGGCAGCACGTCGGCCAGCGCGATCGGGTCGGTCATCGTGCGCTGGTGACCGGGCCGCCCGATGACGTCGAGCACGTACGGCAGCGCCCGCGGATCGCCCTGATGCCCCAGCCCGGCCAGCACCGAGCGCAGCACCTGCGGATTGCTCTCCGTGGTGACCATCTTCTGCAGCAGCGGCAGGGTCCGGTCGAGGTACGGCTTCTCCCCGTCCTCGGTGAACCCGAACTGGGCGATGGCGTCGACCCCGAACTCCCGCTCCCTGGCGTCCTCGCTCAGGCACAGCCGGGTCAGCGCGTCGTACGTCTCCTCGTCGTCCCGCCTGTTCAGCGTGTCGGCCACGATCCACCAGGTCTCGGCGTCCTCGTCGATGTCGCGGTGGGCCAGCGCCCGCGCCACGAGCCGCTCGACCGGGGTGTGGACGCCCGCCGCCTCCTCCAGGAGCGTCGCGACGGCCGCGTGGCCCCGCTGGGCCTGCACCTGGTCGCTCTCGGAGCCGTCGGCCGAGCGTCCCGCCACGGTGATCAGCTCGGTGCCGTCCTTGGCGTACTGGCGGGCCACCACGTATTCCCAGTCGTCCTGCTCGAACTGGTCCATCAGCGCGCTCTCCAGGTGCACGCCCACCCACGCGCCGGCGATCTCCAGCGGTGAGTCGCCCTCGCCGTCGTACTTCTGGTGGTCGGCCCCGGCCTCCAGCAGTGCCTGCACCACGCCCAGCGCGCCCCGCCTGGCGGCCAGGGTGAGCGGGGTGTCGCCGTCGTCGTTGGTGACGTCCACGTCGGCGCCCGCCTCGATCAGCACCTGGGCGACCGCGGCCTGTCCGTTGGTGGCGGCCCAGAGCAGGGCCGTCCAGCCGCCGTCCTCCCGGCCGTCGACCTGGGCGCCGGCTTCCAGCAGCGCCCTGGCCACCTCTGTGCGGTCCCTGGCGGCGGCCGCGCACAGCGGCAGCCCGCCCTCCTCGCCCTCGCTGGGCGTGTTGGGATCGACGCCGGAGGCGAGCAGCTTGCCGACGGTCTCGATCTCGCCGTTCATCGCCGCGCGGTAGAGCTGTTCCTCATGCATGACAGGGACCCTAGCCTGGTCCGGCCGCGCCCCGGACCAAGCCAGGGCCCCGTGTCATGGCGTGGTACGCACGCGGCCCCCGCCGGGGTTCAATCGCGATGCCGAACCTGCATACTTCGCTGGATGTCGTGTTTCCTACCAAAGTAGGAGCTTCAAGGCGCTCGAAACGCGATATGTTGCGAGTATGACTGATCCCGGTGACGTCCGCGCGTCGGACGCCGAGCGCGAGGCCGTCGTCGAGCAGCTCCGGGTGGCCTCGGTCGAGGGCCGGCTCTCGCTCGTCGAGCTGACGGACAGGACGGAGGCGGCCTACACCGCCACCACCCACGCCGAGCTGGCCATGCTCACCCAGGACCTGCCCGCGGGCGGCACGCGGGCGCCCGTCCCCGCCGCTCCCGCGGAGGGCAGGAAGCGGCGCTGGTTCGTCGGCGTCATGGGCGACTCCAAGCGGCGCGGCACGTGGCGCATCGACCAGGAGCTCGGCGCCGTCGCGGTGATGGGCGACGTGGTGCTCGACCTGCGCGAGGCCGAGGTGCGCACCGACCGGGTGGAGATCCTGGCGGTCTCCGTGATGGGCGACGTCAAGATCATCGTCCCCGACGGGGTGAACGTGGACCTCGACGGCATGGCCATCATGGGCGACAAGAAGGTCAAAGTGGACCAGGCGCCTCCCGGCATGAACGTGCCGGTGGTGCGGGTGCAGGCGTACGCGATCATGGGTGACGTCAAGGTGGTCGGCGACTCGCACGCCCAGCCGCTGCAGCGCCGCATCACCGCCTGGCGCGAGCACTGGCGGCGGCTGCACGGCGAGGACTGGCGCGAGCTGAGCCGCCAGCTGCGCGCCGACACCCGCGAGCTGAACCGGCAGATCCGCGACGCCCACCGCGACCTGGGCCGAGGCTACTGAGTCAGCCCGCCAGGGGCACCGGCTGCCGCTGGGCCGCCTCGTACCGTTCCAGCAGCACGTCCACCAGCTCGGGCGCGGGCCCGAGCACGTCCGCCACCACCTCGGCGCCCGCCTCCAGCGTCTCCCGCCGCACCTTGTCGGCGAAGTAACCGGGAGCCAGCAGGTACGGCGCGACGACCACCCTCGGCGCTCCCGCCCGCCGCAGCGCGGCCACGGCCTCGGCGGGGGAGGGGCGGGCGGCGGAGGCGTACGCGGCCGTGACGGTCCACCAGCCGGAACGCCGCCAGCCCCGCGCCAGCGCGGCGACGACCCCGTTCGCCCTGGCGTCGCTGGAACCCGCCGAGACCAGCACCACCGCCGTGTCAGGGTCGCCCACGGTCACGCCCGCCTCGCTCAGCCGCCGTTCGAGCGCGCGGCGCAGCGCGGGATGCGGCCCGAGCGTGCGGCCGTAGTGGACGACAAGGCGCGGCTCGCGGGCGCGCACCTCGTTCAGCGCGGCCGGCAGGTCCACCCGGCTGTGGTAGGCCTCGGTGAGCAGCAGCGGCAGCACCACGGCCCGGTCCAGGCCGCGCAGCGCCTGGCCGAGCGTGGGAGCGCTGTGGTCGAGATAGGCGACCCGGACGTCCAGCGGCACCTGGCCGAGCAACGCGGCCACGGTGGCGGCGGCGCGCGGGTCTCGCGACCCGTGGGCCACCGCCACCAGTGGCACGCCGCCGGGGGCCGTCCCGCCTGCCAACGGGACGGGTCCCCCACTGGGGATCACAGGTGAATGCCGCATTCGACCTTCCCCAGGCCCGCCCAGCGACCGCTGCGCGGATCCGCACCCTCGGCGACCTGCCGCGTGCACGGGGCGCAGCCGATCGACGGGTAGTTGTCGTAGTGCAACGGGTTGATGAGCACCCCGTTGTCGGCGATGTAGTTGTCGACGTCCTCCTGCGTCCAGGAGGCGATCGGGTTGACCTTCACCATCTGCCGCTTGGCGTCCCACTCCACGACCCTGGTGTCGGTCCTGCTGGTCGCCTCGTCGCGGCGGATGCCGGAGATCCAGGCCAGGTACGGCTCCAGCGCCCGGTTCAGCGGCTCCACCTTGCGCAGGTAGCAGCACAGGTCGGGATTGCGGCCGAACAGGCGCGGGCCGAGGTCGCGATCCTGCTCCTCGACCGTCCGCGACGGCTTCACGTCGATCACGTTGACGTCATAGACCTGCCGCACGGCGTCCCGCGTGCCGACCGTCTCGGCGAAGTGGTAGCCGGTGTCGATGAACAACACGTCCACCCCGGGTTTGACCCTGCTCACCAGGTCGATGAGGAGCGCATCGCTCATCGAGGAGGTCAGGCACAGCCGGTCGCCGAACGTGGCCGCCGCCCAGCGGATGATCTCGCGGGCGGGGGCGTCCTCCAGGAACAGCGCGGCGGACTCGACGATGTCCTGCAGGTCGAGCGCGTCGCGCTGCTCTCTCAAACCGACCTCGATGTCGACCAGCGTCATATCTTCACTCCGATTCCCAGGAATTTCAGCTTGAAGGCACGAGCGCAGGCGCGGCAGTACCAGCCGCCGTCACCCTGGTAGGGCTCAAGGTCCTCGTCGCCGCAGTAGGGGCAGTGGAAGGGGACCGCTCGTGTGGTCATTTCAGGTCGGCCTCGTCCGCTCGCTGGACCCAGTCGGCGAACGATTCGCCTTCCTTCTTCTGGCTGTCGTAGTTGGACACGACGCGCGACACGTAGTCGGGCAGCGCCTTGGCGGTGGTCTTGAGGCCGCGGACCTTCCTGCCGAACCCGGCGTTGACGCCGAGCGAGCCGCCGAGGTGGATCTGGTAGCCCTCGACCTGGTCGCCGTTCTCGTCGACGACGAGCTGCCCCTTCAGGCCGATGTCGGCCACCTGGATGCGGGCGCAGGAGTTGGGGCAGCCGTTGACGTTGATGGTCAGCGGCTCCTGGAAGTCGGGCAGGCGCCGCTCCAGCTCGTCGATCAGGTCCATCGCGGTGGCCTTGGTCTCGACGATGGCGAGCTTGCAGTATTCGATGCCGGTGCAGGCCATCGTCTGGCGGCGGAAGGTGGACGGGTTGACCTGGAGGTCGGCCGCCTCCAGCTCGGCCACGACGGACTCGACCCGGTCGGGCGCGATGTCGAGGACGACCATCTTCTGCTCGACGGTGGTGCGGACCCGGTCGGAGCCGTGCCGTTCGGCGATGTCGGCGATCCGGTGCAGGGTGTCGCCGTCGACCCGGCCCACCTTGGGCGCGAAGCCGACGTAGAAGTTGCCGTCCTTCTGCGGGTAGACGCCCACGTGGTCGCGCCGGTTGTCGCGGGGCAGCTCGGGCGCGGGCCCGTCGGGCAGCCGCTCCTTGAGGTATTCGGTCTCCAGGACGTCGCGGAACTTCTCCGGACCCCAGTCGTTGACCAGGAACTTGATCCGGGCCCGGTGACGCAGCCGCCGGTAGCCGTAGTCGCGGAAGATCCCGACGACGCCCTCGTGCACGTCCGCGGCCTTGTCGGGGCTGACGAACACGCCGAGCCGCTTGGCCAGCATCGGGTTGGTGGACAGCCCGCCGCCGACCCACAGGTCGAAGCCGGCCTCGCCCTGCTCGTTGACCACGCCGACGAACGCGACGTCGTTGATCTCGTGCACCGTGCAGTGCGCGGGGCAGCCGCTCAGCGCCGTCTTGAACTTGCGCGGCAGGTTGGAGTAGGCCGGGTTGCCGATGACCCGGTCGTAGATCTCCGTGATCTGCTCGGAGGCGTCGAGCACCTCGCCGGTGTCGATCCCGGCGAGCGGGCACCCCATGATCACGCGGGGCGTGTCGCCGCACGCCTCCGTGGTGGACAGGCCGACGGCCTCCAGCCGCTCCCAGATGTCGGGCACCGACTCGATCTCGATCCAGTGCAGCTGGATGTTCTGGCGGTCGGTGATGTCGGCGGTGCCGCGGGCGTACTCGTTGGAGATGTCGGCGATCGTGCGCAGCTGGGCCAGGTCGAGCTGGCCGCCGTCGATGCGCACGCGCAGCATGAAGTAGCGGTCGTCGAGCTCTTCGGGCTCAAGGATGGCGGTCTTGCCGCCGTCGATGCCGGGCCTGCGCTGGGTGTAGAGGCCGTACCAGCGCATGCGTCCGCGCAGGTCGGCCGGGTCGATCGAGTCGAAGCCCCGCTTGGCGTAGACGTCGATGATCCGTTGGCGGACGTTGAGGCCGTCGTCGTTCTTCTTGTTCTCTTCGTTCTTGTTGAGCGGCTCGCGGTAGCCGAGGGCCCACTGGCCTTCGCCGCGCGGGCGTTTGTGGTGCCGGCTGGCAGGAGTGCGGCTGGCAGGGGTGCTCATTGCGCGTCCTTCGATTCATGGGCGCGCTGCAGTGTTCCCACCTGGCCTCGTCATCGAGGGCAGGGCTGGAGAGGAAGAGTGCGACGCGCTCAGCGGTAGAGAAACAAGTGAGTTAGCGGGCGTCGCAACAGATGGCACTGCGGACACGCTGAAGATCGACGTGGCGTCGACCGACGAGCATGGGGTCCGCTGGCATGATTCGAGATTACTCTGGCTGTCCGGGATGTCCAAGACGGGGTCCAGAGTGTGGGATGGTTCACCCCTGACGTGGCCAGTCCAGGTCCGACTCCTGAGGCTGCTCCTCGCTCTTGTGCTGGCAGTCGCACCATGAGCCGCCGCGGCAGTCCTCGTGACGCTTGTCCTTGCAGCTCTCGCAGATCACGCTTGCATTATGGACCTCATGGCCGAGCTGCTCGGCGACCTGCGCGCCGAGACCGCCTCCTTCGAACAACTGCTCCAGCCCCTGCGGGACGACGACTGGGAGCGGCCCACCCCCGCCGAGGGCTGGGCGATCCGTGACCAGGTGAGCCATCTCGCCTGGTTCGACGACGCGGCCGTGCTCGCCGCCACCGACCCGGGCGGCTACGAGGCGCTGCTCGGCCGGTTCGGCTCCGTCGACGACGTGGCCGAGGCGATGCGGGGGATGCCGCCGGGCGAGTTGCGCGCCTGGTTCGGCGCCTCCAGGGCCCGCTCCCTTGAGGTGTTCGGCACGCTGGACGCCCGTGACCGGCTGCCGTGGTTCGGGCCGCCGATGTCGGCGGCCTCGTTCGTGACCGCGCGGCTCATGGAGACGTGGGCGCACGGCCAGGACGTCGCCGACGCGCTCGGCGTGGTCAGGGAGCCGACGGAGCGGCTGAGGCACGTGGCCACGATCGGGTTCAGGGCCCGGCCCTACAGCTTCGCCGTACGCGCGCTGCCCGTCCCCGAGGAGCCCGTACGGGTGGAGCTGAGCCTGC
This sequence comes from Nonomuraea fuscirosea, assembly GCF_003001935.1. Lineage (GTDB taxonomy): Bacteria > Actinomycetota > Actinomycetes > Streptosporangiales > Streptosporangiaceae > Nonomuraea > Nonomuraea fuscirosea. The sequence goes on from NZ_PVNG01000001.1 coordinate 319,494, forward strand.
CCGGCGGCGGCACCTGGACGGCGGGGCCGGAGGAGGCCACCGGCCTCGTCCGCGGCACGATCCTCGACTTCTGCCTGGTCGTGACCCAGCGCATCCACCTGTCGGACACCGGCCTGGAGGCCACCCCCGGCCCGGCGCGGGCCTGGATGGAGATCGCCCAGGCGTTCGCCGGCGGCCCTGGCAAGGGCCGGGCGCCCAAGTCGGGGTGAGGCCAGGGTTCCGCCGGATGACGCCGGCCTCATGATCGGTGACATGCTGTGAGCATGCGCACAATCCTCAACGTCATCTGGCTGGTGTTCGCGGGTGTCTGGCTGGCGATGGGCTACGCCCTGGCCGGCGTCATCTGCTGCATCCTGATCGTGACGATCCCGTTCGGGATCGCCTCGTTCAGGATCGCGGCGTACGCGCTGTGGCCGTTCGGCCGGACGGTCGTGCGCGACTCCGAGGCGGGCGTCTTCTCGCTGCTGGGCAACATCATCTGGTGCGTGGTGGCCGGCATCTGGCTGGCCATCGGGCACGTCGTCACCTCGATCCCGCTGTTCATCTCCATCATCGGCATCCCCATGGGCGTGGCCAACATCAAGCTCATCCCCGTCTCCCTCCTTCCCCTGGGCGCGCGCATCGTCGACAACGACTGAGCACGACCGGCGGCGACCGGACGGCTAGAGGTGGCCCGGGGGACGTAAGCTGTGCCGAAGAGTCACTGCGAATAACCGTTGGGTGCCATGACGTCCACCGATGCGCCTTCCCGGCCCAAGCGCGGCCTGGTCTCCCATGCCCGCGCGCGGCTCAACTGGGTGCTCGACACCAAGTCGTGGGCGATCGTGCGCGCGTCCACCAACGCCGGCGTCACCTACCGGGTGACCGGCCTGGCCGGCGAGGCCGCGTTCTTCGCGCTGCTGTCGCTGCCGCCGTTCGTGCTGGGCCTGATCGGCGTGCTGGGCAAGCTCGGCACCTGGCTCGGCCCCACGGTGGTCACCCAGGTGAAGACCTGGGTGATCGACCAGGCAGGGCTGCTGTTCACCGACGACGCCCTCGACAAGGTGATCAATCCGCTCATCACCGACGTGCTGAGCGACGACGCCGGCAAGGTGTCGATCATCTCGCTGGGCTTCCTGCTGTCGCTCTGGTCCGGCTCCAGGGCGCTCTACGTCTACGTCGACCTCATCTCCGTCGCCTACGGGCTGGGGGAGGAGCGCGGCATCATCCGCACCCGGCTGATGTCCTTCGGCCTCTACGTCATCGGGCTGATCATCGGGATCATCGTCATGCCGATCCTGGTCGTCGGCCCGACCCTGATCAAGGACGCCCTGCCGGCCGACTACGGCAGCCTCATCGACCTGCTCTACTGGCCGGTCGTCATCATCGGCTCGGTGCTGTTCCTCACCGTGCTCTACCACGTGAGCGTGCCCGTCCGCACCAAGTGGTACCGCGAGCTGCCCGGGGCCATCCTGGCGCTGTTCCTGTGGATCCTCTGCGCGGCGGTGCTGCGCGCGGTGCTGGCCGCCTGGTTCTCGCCCGTCTCGGTGTACGGGTCGCTGGCCGCGCCCATCGCGCTGCTGCTGTGGCTCTACATCACCGCGCTGGCCGTGCTCATCGGGGCGATCCTGAACGCGGAGGTCGACCGGCTCTGGCCGGGCGTGGGCCGCGCCAAATAGCCGGCCGCCGGGGCCGGGCGGCCCCGGCGCGATCCCCGGGTTCCGCTACCGCAAGTCATGACGCACCGCCAGAATGCATGACGTGAACGATCAGACCAGGCGAATAGGGCCCTACACCCTCGTGCGCAAGCTGGGCGAGGGCGGCATGGGCATCGTCTACCTCGCCCAGGATCCCTCGTTCGCCCCGGTCGCGCTCAAGGTGCTGCGGCCCGAGCTGGCCGGCAGAGAGGACTTCAGGCGCCGCTTCACCAGGGAGGCGGAGGCCGCGCGGCAAGTGGCCAGGTTCTGCACCGCGCCCGTGCTCGACGCCGGGATCGAGGGTGGGACGGCCTACCTCGTCACCGAGTACGTGGACGGCCCCGACCTCACCACCATGATCGAGACGCGCGGGCCCATGCGGGGCGCCACCCTGGAGGCGCTGGCCGTCGGGGTGGCCACCGCGCTGGCCGCCATCCACGGGGCCGGCGTCGTGCACCGGGACCTCAAGCCGTCGAACATCCTGCTCAGCGCCGTCGGCCCGCGCGTCATCGACTTCGGCATCGCCCGCCTCGCCGAGCCCGACGCCACCCAGTCCGCCACCGTCGTGGGGACACCCGCCTACATGGCGCCCGAGCAGACGGGCGCCGGGCCCATCACGGCCGCCGGCGACGTGTTCGCCTGGGGCGGCGTGGTGACGTACGCGGGGACGGGACGGCCGCCGTTCGGCACCGGGCAGGTGCCCGAGGTGCTCTACCGGGTGGCGCACCACGTACCGCAGCTGGACGGGCTGGACGAGCGGCTGCGCGAGCTGGTGGAGCACGCGCTGCGCAAGGACCCGGCCCGGCGGCCGAGCGCGCAGCAGCTCATCGACCGGCTGCTGGGGCACGAACGGGCGAGCGTGGCCTCGGCGACCCGCGCCGTCAGCGACTCCTGGACCCCGCTCCTGCCCGCCCAGCCACCCACCGGCCCCGTCCAGCCAGGCCGGACCGGGCCCATCCAGCCAGGTCAGGGACAGGTCGGGCCCATCCAGCCATGCCAGGTGAGCGCAGGTGTGCCGGTCGCTTCGGCGTCCGGAGGGGGCGGGCGCTGGGTGGCGCCGGTGGTCGCCGCCGTGCTCGCCTCCGCGCTGACCGCCGGTGGCACGCTCGCCCTGTGGCGGCCGTGGGAGCCGCGCGCGAGCACGCCCGCGGCGATGGTGACCACGTACGAGACCGTGACCGAGCCGGCGGACGCCACCACGCCGGCCGGCTCCGAGTCCGATCGGCCCGAGGAGACCGGCACGCCGCGCACGTCCCCGACCGGTCCCCGGGGCATCGTCACCCCGGGCACCAGGCAGGCCGCGGAGTCCTTCGACTACAACGACGGCTCCGTCCGCAAGCCGGTGGTGCTGCAGATCGTCAAGCTCCGGTGGCAGGGCGACGACGTACGGCTGGAATTCTCGCTCAGGAACGACCACACGCGGAACTCCCTCAGCGTGTGGGGACTCACCGAGAGCAACGCCTACAGCCTGGGCGACATCGAGATGGCCCTGCCCGACCGGCCGATGCCGGTCAAACCCCTGCGGGAGGGCGACAAGTGCGTCTGCACCGAGCTGACGCCCGGCGACCAGATCCCGGCCGGTCAGACTCGGCGTTTCTTCGCCGTCTTCGGCGGCGTCCCCAAGACGGCGACCACGGTGGACCTGGACCTGAAGAACCTCGGTCACTTCGAGAACTTCCTGATCACCACGAAATGAGCGCCTGCTCGCATCCGCTATCGTCTAGGGCGTGACGCGACTGGCGCATTGGGTGGGATCGACCACCGGGGAGCGAAAGGAGCGGAGGCCGTGCGCCTGGGTCTTCGCAACTCGTCAACGATGACAGGAGAGTCATGAGTTCTCTCGCTAGCGTCGACCCGCAGATCGCCGAGCTCATCAAGGCGGAAGAGCGTCGTCAGTCCGACACCGTCAAGCTGATCGCGTCCGAGAACTACGTGTCGAAGGCCGTCCTCGAGGCCACCGGCACCGTGCTGACCAACAAATACTCCGAGGGCTACGCGGGCAAGCGCTACTACGAGGGCCAGCAGGTCATCGACCAGATCGAGACCGTGGCCATCGAGCGGGCCAAGTCCCTGTTCGGCGTCAACCACGCCAACGTGCAGCCCTACTCCGGCTCGCCCGCCAACCTCGCCGTCTACATGGCCTTCCTGGAGCCCGGCGACACCGTGATGGGCATGGGCCTGCCGTTCGGCGGCCACCTCACCCACGGCTGGTCCGTCTCGGCCACCGGCAAGTGGTTCAACCCGGTCCGCTACGGCGTGCGCCAGGACACCGGCCGCATCGACCTCGACGAGGTCCGGCAGCTCGCGCTGGAGCACCGGCCCAAGCTGATCTTCTGCGGCGGCACCGCGATCCCGCGCACGATCGACTTCGAAGGCTTCGCCTCGATCGCCCGCGAGGTCGGCGCCGTGCTGGCCGCCGACATCGCCCACATCGCCGGCCTGGTCGCGGGCGGTGCCCATCCGTCGCCGGTCGGGCACGCCGACGTCATCTCCACGACCACGCACAAGACGCTGCGCGGCCCGCGCGGCGCCATGCTCATGGCGAGCAGCGACGAGCACGCCACCGCGCTCAGGAAGGCCGTCTTCCCCGGCCTGCAGGGCGGCCCGCACAACCACACCACCGCCGCCATCGCGGTCGCGCTGCACGAGGCCGCCCAGCCGTCGTTCCGCGACTACGCCCACCAGGTGGTCGCCAACGCCAAGACCCTGGCCGACGAGCTCGCCTCGCGCGGCTTCGACCTGGTCTCCGGCGGCACCGACAACCACCTCATCCTGCTCGACCTCACGCCCAAGGGCATCGGCGGCAAGCCGGCCGCCCAGGCGCTCGACCGCGCGGGCCTGGAGACCAACTACAACACGGTGCCGTTCGACACGCGCAAGCCGTTCGACCCGTCCGGCATCCGCATCGGCACGCCGTCGGTGACCTCGCGCGGCATGGGCGAGGCCGAGATGCGGCAGATCGGCGCCTGGATGGACGAGGTCGTCACCGCCCTGGCCAAGGGGGATGCCGAGTCCGTCATCACGCGCGTCCATCACGAGGTCAGCGAGCTCACCGCGCAGTTCCCGGCTCCGGGTCTTTAAGGTCAAGAGCTTCATCTGTTACGGCGGTGCCGGCCTGGCGCCGCCCGCCGCACGGGGCTGAGGGCCTCCAGGGTGACGCCCTCTGACCCGCACGTGGTCGGCCGCCGTCACGGCGCGAAGCGGGCCGTGACGGTGGTTCACCCGCCGGTCGCCGGTGAGGTTCTGGTGAGGGTGCCGTTGCTGATCGTGGCTACCGGGATGACGTGCTGTTTCGGGGTGAGGGTGTCGCCCTTGGCGTCCCGGTAGACGCGGTGCTCCGGGGCGGTGGTGGTGACGCGGAAGAGCGTGGCGTGGTGGATCGTGCCGTCGGCGCTCAGCCAGGGTTCCGGCATGCGCAGGATGTCGCGCGGTCGCGTCGTGACCGCGTCGATCGCGTCCTCCAGGGGCATCCCGCAGGCCACCAGCTTCGTGATCGTGGTGGCCAGGTCGTGCACCGGGCCGCCGACGTTGCGTACGTGGATGTCCGTGCTGATCGTGTGCGGCGGGAAGCCGGCCGCGAGCGCGCGGGCCGCCACCTCGAAGCTGAAGCTGGCCGCCCCGTGTCCCACGTCCAGCAGCACCCCCCGGTCCAGGGCGCGGGCCAGCGCCGGGGCCGGAGCACCGCCGCAGGTCCACGGCGTTCCGGTCTTGCCGTGGTAGCAGTGGGTGACCACGTCGCCCGTCTCCAGCAGGTCGAGCACGTCGCCGATCAGCGGCGGCGCCTCACCCACGTGGACCAGCAGCGGCAGGCCCGCCTCCCTGGCGACCAGGCGGCCGAGCTGGAGCGGCTGCAGGCCCATCGCGCCCACGATCGCGCCGCTGGAACGCACCTTCACCCCGCACACCACGTCCCGGTGCCGCTCGATCGCGGCCAGGGTGGCGTCCACATCGATGAACGACGGGTCGGCGGTCTCCCGCAGGTGCACCAGGCCGTGGGAGCCGATGTTCAGCCAGGCCCGCACCCGGGTCCTCGCCGTGGGCAAGACATAACGGACCAGGCCGTCGATGGTCGCCTCACCGGCGCTGCCCGCGTCGGCCAGCACGTGCACGCCCGCGTCCAGGCCGACCCGGTCGGGTGGCAGGCTGATCTCGGTCATGGCGTCGTAGACGTGCGTGTGCAGATCCACCCATCCCGGCCCGGCCCACAGCTCCCCGGCTTGCCGGTCCTGGTCCCGGACCTGTCCGGCGGCCCACGGCTCCCCGGTCCACCGTTCCTCGGCCTGCTCTGTGCGCGATCGGTCGTCCGGTTCGGGCAGCGGGGTCAGGCGTGCCGTGCCGTCGGAGATCGTCAGGCGGGCCGGAGACGGGGAGCCGATCACGCGCAGGGGTGTGGTCGTCAGGTCCTCGGTCGGGTTGCGGTCCCGGGTCATGACAGTGCCTCCGTGACGGCGGCGTTGTGGAAGGTTCTGCGGACGCGGCCGATCGCGTCCGAGGTGCGCGCCGGGTGCACCCGGTTGGTCAGCAGCACGGCGAAGAAGTCCAGCTCGGGGTCCACCCACAGGCTCGTCCCGGTGAACCCGTTGTGCCCGTAGGCGGCGTCGGTGAGCAGGTCGCCGCCGCTGCTCAGCGGGGGCTCGTGCGCCTGCCAGGCCAGCGTGCGGCCGAGCACCCGGGTGCCGGTCATCACGCTCAGCGTGCGCGGCGCGAGCGGGCCGCCGCCGCCCCGGCACAGCCAGCGGCCCAGCCGGGCCAGGTCGGACACCGTGCCGAACATCCCCGCGTGACCGGCCACGCCGCCGAGCACCTCGGCGTTCTCGTCGTGCACCGTCCCCTGGACGACCCGGCCGCGCCACGGGCAGTCCTCGGTGGCAGCCGCCCTGGCCCGGTCCCGCTCCGGCAGCACGAAGGTGGTGGCGTCCATGGCCAGGGGCGCGGTGATCCGGTCCCGTACGAGCCGGTCGAGGGACGTCCCGGAGGCGCTCTCCGCGATCAGCCCGAGGATCATGAAGCCCTGGGAGCTGTACTCCATCCCCGGCTCCGCGCGCAGCGGCAGGTCGACGAGGGCTTCCAGCAGCTCCTCCCGGGTCGGGAAGCGGCGGTAGAGGGGCTGCCGGCCCGGGATGCGCGAGGTGTGGGTGAGCAGTTCGGACACGGTGATGTCCGCCTTGTCAGTGCCTTCGTAGCGCGGCAGGTGGTGCGCCACCCGGTCGTCCAGGGTCAGCTCGCCCGACTCCACCAGCGCCATGACCGCGAGGCCGACGATCGGCTTGGTGACCGAGGCGAGGTCCCACAGGGTGTCCGCGCCGACCGGGTCGCCGTCCCAGCTCAGCGTGCCGAGGGCGCCGAGCTCGACCGGACCGCCCGAACGGCCCCACGCCCACGCGGCCCCCGAGAACACGCCCGCCTCCCGCGCCCGCGCCAGCACCCGCGCCGCCGCGCCGGCCGGACTGCCCGCGCCAGGCGTCGAGTCCGTCGCCGTGCTCAGCGCCGGGCCCGGCGATGGACCTCCTGCCGCCGGGCTTGCGGATCGCGGCACCGTCATGTGTTCCTCCCCAGCGCCGCCGAGACCCGGGCGGCGGCGGCCACCACCAGCGGGCCGAGCAGCGGCACGTCGTCCTCGTTCAGGTTGAGGGTCAGCCCCGCCACGCTGACCGCGCCCACCGCCGTGCCGGCCGCGTCGTGGACGACCGCCCCGACGCACCGCACGTTGGTCTCGTTCTCCTCGTCGTCGACCGCGTACCCGCGTTGACGCACCCGTTCCAGTTCGGCCATCAGCAGGTCGGGGTCCACGATCGTCCTCGGCGTGTTGCTGATCAGCGGCGCGGTGGCCGCCAGCACGGCGCGCACCTGCTCCTCGGGCAGGTGCGCCAGGATCGCCTTGCCGATCGCCGTGCAGTGCAGCGCGATCTGCGTCCCGACCCGCGAGGCCATCCGGTACGGCTGCTGCGACTCCACCTTGGCCAGGTAGACGGCCGACGAGCCGCTGCGGATCGCGAAGTGCACCGTGTGCGTGGTGTTGCGCTGCAGGTTCTCCAGGATCGGCCGGACCAGCGTGGTCATGTCGCGATCGGTGAGCGCCGCACCGGCCAGCGCGAGGATGGCCGGTCCCGAGGCGTAGGTGCCGTCGCCGTGCGAGACGGCGTACCCCTGCGCGATGAAGATCTGCAGGATCCGGTGCACGGTCGTCTTGTTGATGCCGGTCCGCAGGGCGATGTCGGCCAGGCGGCGGGGCTGATCGTGCCCGGCCAGCGCCCCCAGCACGACCAGGGTCTTCTCCACCGAGTTCATTGTCACCTGACCCAAAAGCCTTGACGGACATATCCGAAACGAGCCATATTCAACCACGTGATACGAGATTTCACCATGTGAAACGTACGAAAGGGAGGCGGGACCTCATGTCCGTCCGCGAATTGCCGACCCGCCGGGATCTGTTCAAGCTCGGCGGCCTCGCCGCGGCGGCGCTCTCCCTCGGAGCCTGCGCCAGCACCAAGCCGTCGACCGGCGGCCAGGGCGCCGCCGCGACCGCGCTGCGGGTCTCGCTGGCCTCTGACGCCACCACCCTCGACCCGCACAAGCAGGGCGACCTGCCCTCCATGAACGTGCTGATCAACGTCTTCGACACGCTCACCGTCAGGGACACGAGCGACCAGCTCGTCGGCGGCCTGGCCGAGCGCTGGGAGTCGAAGGACGACAAGACCTGGCGCTTCCACCTGCGCGAGAACGTGACCTTCCACAACGGCGAGCCGTGCGACGCCGCCGCCGTGGCCTACAGCATCGAACGCCTCATCGACCCCGCCACGCAGTCCCCGATCGTGGAGCTGCGCCTGGTCACCGGCGCGAAGGTGATCGACCCGCACACCGTGGACCTGGTCACCAAGGAGCCCGACCCGATCCTGCCGGCCAAGCTGTCGCTGTTCGGCGGGGTGATCGTGCCGCCGAAGTACATCAAGGAGAAGGGCGACGAGTTCTTCGCCGAGCACCCGGTCGGCACCGGGCCGTTCACGTTCGAGCAGTGGCAGCGCGACAGCCAGATCACGCTCAAGGCCAACCCGAAGTACTGGAACGGCAGGCCCTCCGTCGAGCAGCTCACCTTCAAGGTCATGCCGGACCCGTCGTCGTCGCTGGCCGCGCTGCAGTCAGGCGAGCTGGACGTGGTGACCGGCCTGACCCCCGACGCCGCGCAGCAGCTCGGCGACGCGCCCGGGTTCAAGGTCGTCACCTCGCCGGGCGTGCGCACGTTCTTCGTCTCGCTCGACACCGAAGAGGGCCCGCTGAAGGACAAGCGGGTGCGCCAGGCGCTCAACCACGCCCTCGACGTGGACACGCTGATCAAGTCGGTGCTCAACGGCGCCGCCGAGCGCACCCCGACGCTCATCCCGAAGCAGGCCTTCGGCTTCGACGCCTCCGTGCAGCCGTTCCAGCACGACGTGGCCAAGGCCAAGAGCCTGCTCGCCGAGGCGGGACACGCGGGCGGCTTCTCGCTCAAGCTGTCGTCCTCCACCGCCGACAAGGACATCGCGCAGGCCATCTCCGGCCAGCTCGCCGAGGTGGGCGTCAAGGCGGAGGTGTCGCTGCTCGACCCGGCCACGTTCAAAGGCCGCCTGGTTTCGGACAACCGTAAGGCGCTGGGCGAGATGTACTTCGTCGGCAACTCCGGCTGGACCATGGACGCCTCCAGCAACCTGCAGTCGTTCGTCCGCCACGACCGCCGCCAGAGCCGCTGGAACAACCCGGAAGCCGACAAGCTCATCGACACCGAAGAGCAGTCGGTCGACCCGGACACCCGGCAGGAGGCGTTCACCGCGCTGCAGAAGCTGATGATCGAGGAGTCGCCGTTCCTCTACCTGTATCAGGCGAGCATCCTGTACGCCGTCAGCGACCGGGTCCAGTGGAAGACGAACGCCAACGGCACTCTCGCCATGGCGACCGCCAAGCTCGCCGGCTCATGATCGGATTCATCGTCAAGAGGGTCGGCCACACCCTGCTCGTGCTGTTCTGCGTGGCCACGGTGGCGTTCTTCATCGTCCGGCTGGCCGGCGACCCGGTGCAGCAGATGCTGCCGCCCGAGGCCACCATCGAGCAGGAGCGCGCGCTGAGGGCGAGCCTGGGCTTCGACCGGCCGCTGCTCGACCAGTACGTCTCGTACATGACCGGCCTGCTCGGCCTGGACTTCGGCCAGTCGGTGTTCTTCCACCGCCCCGCGTTCGAGGTGATCATGGAGCGCCTGCCGCTCACGATCGACCTGGCCGTGGCCGCGATGGCGTTCACCCTGATCGTCTCGATCCCGGCCGGGATCGTGGCCGCGGTCAGGAGGGGCAGCGCGACCGACACCTCGGTCATGGCCTCGGTCCTGGTCGGCCAGTCCACCCCGGCGTTCTGGGTCGGCATCCTGCTCATCCTGATCTTCGCGGTGAACCTGCAGTGGCTGCCCGCCTCGGGCACCGGCTCGCCGGCCCACCTGGTGCTGCCCGCGATCACGCTCGGCCTCTACTCGGCCGCGATGATCGCCCGGCTGCTCCGCTCGTCGCTGATCGACGTGCTCGGGGAGGACTACATCCGCACCGCCAGGGCCAAGGGCCTGTCCGGCTTCAAGGCGGTCACCGCGCACGGGTTGCGCAACGCCTCGCTGCCGGTCGTCACCGTGGTCGGCCTGGAGGTCGGCAGCCTGCTCGGCGGCGCCATCCTGACCGAGCAGGTCTTCTCCTGGCCGGGCATCGGCCGGCTGACCGTCGAGGCGATCACCTACCGCGACTATCCGCTCATGCAGGCCACGGTGCTGTTCCTGGCGGCCGTGTTCGTCATCGTGAACCTGGTCGTGGACCTGTCCTACGCCCTGCTCGACCCCCGCGTGAGGCTGTCCTGATGCTCACCGCAACCCTGCGCGCCCTGCGCCGCAACCACGCCGCCAAGGTCGCCGTGGGCGTCATCGCGCTCGTCGTCCTGGTCGGGGTCTTCGCGCCGCTGATCGCGCCGCACGACCCCAACCTGCAGAACCTGCAGCTGAAGCTGCGCCCGCCGTTCTGGATGGACGGCAGCGAGCCCGGCTACCTGCTCGGCACCGACAAGCTCGGCCGCGACGTGCTCAGCCGGGTCATGTACGGCACCCGCGTCTCCCTTCTCGTCGGCCTGGCCGCCACGCTGCTGTCGGGCGTGGTCGGCGCGGCCGTCGGGGTCGTCAGCGGCTACTACCGGGGATGGCGCGAGCAGGTCTTCATGCGCCTGGCGGACGTGCAGCTCGCCTTCCCCTCGATCCTGCTGGCCCTGGCCATCATCGCGGTGCTCGGCCCGAGCCTGCTCTTCCTCATCCTGGTGCTCGGCCTGACCGGCTGGGTGTCGTACGCCCGCGTGGTCCGCGCCGAGGTGCTCTCGCTCAGGGAACGCGAGTTCGTCACCGCGGCCAGGGCGATCGGCGACACCGGCCCGCAGATCATGGTGCGTCACCTCCTGCCGAACATCGTCGCCCCCCTGGCCACCATCGGCACCCTCCAGGTGGCCGCGATGATCGTCGCGGAGGCGTCGCTCAGCTATCTGGGGCTCGGCGTGCCGCCCAGCGTCCCCACATGGGGCAGCATGCTCGCCGACGGCCAGCTCTATCTGCGCGGGGCCTGGTGGATCGCGGTCTTCAGCGGCGCTGCCATCATGATGACCACACTCGCGATCAACGTCACCGGCGACCTGCTCCGCGACGTCGCCGACCCGAAGGCATACCACCGATGAACCTCGCCACCCACTACACGTGCGACGACTGCCACGCCACCTTCTCGCTGGACAAGCCCGCCCTCCTCTGCGAGGCGTGCGGCGGCCTGCTGGAGATCGGCTACGACCTCGGCTCCGCCGACGCCCGCCGGATCACGGACCGGGCCGCCGCCCGCCGCGACCTCGGCCTGTGGCGGTGGGCGGACCTGCTCCCGCTGCCGCGCGGCGCCGAGCCCCTCCACCTGGGCGAGGGCGACACCCCGCTGATGCCCACGAGGAGGCTCGGCCGCCACGTGGGCCTGCCCAACCTGCTGATCAAGAACGACACCCTCATGCCCACGGGCAGCTTCAAGGACCGCGGCTTCTCCGTCGCCGTCGGCTTCGCCCGGGCGCTGGACGTCAAGCAGGCGTTCACCTACAGCTCGGGCAACGCCGGCGCCTCCTTCGCCGCGTACGCCGCCAGAGCCGGCATCGAGGCCACGGTCCTGGTCGAGGACGTGGCCAACGAGTCCAAGATCGCCGCCATCAGCCTCACCGGCGCGCGCGTGCTGCGGCTGCGCTACCGCTCCAGCCTGGAGATCTTCGCCGGGGTGAGCGCCCTGTCGGAAGCGGGTTTCTACTGCTTCGTCAACTTCATCAATCCCGTGCGGCACGAGGGGATGAAGACGTACGCGTACGAGATCTGCGAGGCGCTCGGCTGGCGCGCGCCCGACGTGATGGTGCACCCGGTCGGCACCGGCGGCGGTCTGTACGGCGCCTGGAAGGGCTTTCGCGAACTGCGCGCGCTGGGCCTGATCGACCGGCTGCCGAAGATGGTCGGCGTCCAGCCCGCCGCCTCGGCCCCGCTGGTGCGCGCGTTCGCCGAGGGCAAGACGGCCGCGGGACGCCACGGCGACGCGAACAAGACCGTCGCCCAGAGCATCGCCGGCGACGCCCCCATCCAGGGCGGCTCCCGCGTGCTGCGCGCCGTGTACGAATCCGGCGGCCGGGTGGTCGCCGTGGACGACAACGACCTGTTCGAGGCCATGCGGCTGCTCGGCGAGGAGGGCGTGTCGGCCGAGCCGTCCGCCGCCGCCTCCACCGCCGCCCTGCTGCGCGCCCGCGCCCAGGGCTGGGTGTCGGAGAGCGACACGGTGGTCAGCGTGGTGACGGGCGGCGCGCTCAAGCAGCCCTCCGCCCTCGCCCAGGCGGCCCGCCCGCCGGCCGGCACCGTCCAGGCCGACCCGGCCGAGCTGCTGCGCATCTTCAGGGAGGACCTGGTATGAGCGGCGCGTCCCGTCCGAGCCCGGAGGCGATGATCGCATGAGCAGCGTGCTGGAGATCAACGATCTGCACGTCGAGTTCCGCCTGGACGCCGACACGGTCAAGCCGGTCAACGGCGTGTCGCTGTCGGTCGAGGCGGGGGAGACCCTGGCCGTCGTCGGCGAGTCGGGCAGCGGCAAGACCGCGACCGCCCTGTCGATCCTGCGCCTGCACCCCACCCCGCCCTGCCACTACACCGGCGGCGAGATCCTGGCCGGCGGCCGGGACCTGCTGAAGCTGCCGGAGCGGGAGATGCGCGCGATCCGCGGCAACGAGATCGCCATGGTCTTCCAGGACCCGATGACCAGCCTCAACCCCCTCAAGAGCGTGGGGGCGCAGATCGCCGAATCGCTCCGCCTGCACCAGGGCCTGTCCAGGTCGCAGGCCCGCGCCCAGGCCGTCCAGGCGCTGCGCGAGGTCGGCATCCCCAACCCCGAGCAGCGGGCGGGGGAGTACCCGCACCAGTTCTCCGGCGGCATGCGGCAGCGCGTGATGATCGCGATCGCGCTGGCCTGCCGGCCCAAGGTGCTGATCGCCGACGAGCCCACGACCGCGCTCGACGTGACCGTCCAGGCGCAGATCATGGAGCTGCTCGCCGGGCTGCAGGAGCGGTTCGGGATGGCGATCGTGCTCATCACGCACGACCTCGGCGTGGTGGCCCGCTGCGCGGACCGCGTCCTGGTCATGTACGGCGGGCGCCCGGTCGAGCTGGCCGCCGTGGACGAGGTGTTCGCGGCGCCCCGGATGCCGTACACGAGGGCGCTGCTGCGTTCCATGCCCCGCTCCGACGTCCCCGGCGGAGCCCCGCTCGACCCGATCCCCGGCAGCCCGCCGAACCTGTTCTCACCGCCGGGCGGCTGCGCGTTCCATCCCCGGTGCGCGCTGGCCCTGCCCGAGTGCTCTTCGACGGTGCCGCCCCTGACCGAGCGGGCCCCGGGGCACAGCGCCGCCTGCCTGCTGGAAGGGAGTCTCTGAATGGCAGAGCCACTGCCGCCGCCACTGCCGCCGCCGCTGCTGTCGCTGCGCGGCGTGCGCAAGGAGTTCCGCTCGAAGGTGGTCGCCGTGGACGACGTCTCGTTCGACGTGCGCCCCGGCGAGACGCTCGGGCTGGTCGGCGAGTCGGGCTGCGGCAAGACCACGCTGACCCGGCTCATCCTGCGGCTGGTCGAGGCCAGCGGGGGCGAGATCTGGTTCGACGGCAAGGAACTGCTCGGGCTGCGGCAGCGGGAGCTGCTGTCCGTGCGCGAGGACATGCAGGTCGTCCTCCAGGACCCGTACGCCAGCCTGAACCCCCGCATGCGCGTGGGCGACATCGTCGCCGAGCCCCTGGTCACCCACGGCCGGGTGCGCCGCCGCTCGGCCGCCGCCCGCGACCGCGTGGCCGAGCTGCTCGACGCCGTCGGGCTGGAGGCGGGCAGCCAGGACCGGTTCCCGCACGAGTTCTCCGGCGGGCAGCGGCAGCGCATCGGCATCGCCAGAGCCCTGGCGCTGGAGCCCAAGCTGGTCATCTGCGACGAGCCGGTCAGCGCGCTCGACGTCTCCATCCAGGCGCAGATCGTCAACCTGATGAAGCGGCTGCAGGCCGAGCGGGGGCTGACGTACCTGTTCGTCTCCCACGACCTGTCGATCATGCGGCAGATCGCCACCCGCGTCGCCGTGATGAACCTGGGCCGGATCGTCGAGCTGGCCGACACCGAGACGCTGTTCACCGCGCCGCGGCACCCGTACACGCACAGTCTGCTGTCGGCGGCGCCCGTCGCCGATCCCCAGGTGGAGCGGACGCGGCGGCGCATCGTGCTCAGGGGCGACCCGCCGTCGCCCGCCGATCCGCCGTCGGGATGCAGCTTCCGCACCCGGTGCCCGGCGGCCCGCGACGAGTGCGCGCACACCCGCCCGCCGCTGGCCGCCCAGGAGGACCCCGGCCACACGGCCGCCTGCCTCTTCCCGGTCGCGGACGCCTCGGCCCTCGTCTGACCGGGCTCCGGATCTCCGGCCTGGTCTGACCGGGCTCCGGATCTCCGGCCTGGTCTGACCGGGCTCCGGACCTCCGGCCTGGTCCGACCCGGCTCCGGATCTCCGGGCCTCGTCCGACCCTGCGCCGGGATTTCCGGCCCTGGAACGGCGGAGCGCCCCGCCGCACGGGCTCCGTGTGCGGCGGGGCGCTGGTCGCGACCGGGGTTTGGCCGGAGTCACCCCGTCGCGGCGGCCGACCGGCTGACCAGGCCGGTTCGGCCGGAACGGCCGTCGGCGGGCACGGGACAGAACCGTCCCCGCCACGGCCTCGACTCAGCCGAGGAAGACGTAGTCGGCCCCGTACGGGACGCTCACCTCGGCGCCCGGCTCGCAGGCGCCGGCGGGGGCGACGCCGCCCGTGGTGTTCAGCCGCAGGATCTGCGTGGCCTGCGCCAGCAGCCCGGCGCCCGCGCCCGCCTGCGTGGCGTCGAGGACCAGCTCGGGAATGTGCGCGCCGTTCGGCGTCCTGGAGAACACCGCGCCGCGCACCGCGCTGCCGTCGGGGGCGACCCACTGCGGCGGCCCGGAGGCGGGCGTGACGAACGTGTGCTCGATGCCGCGCTTGAGCGTGGCCGTCACGCCGAGCTGGGTGAAGCCGTAGCCGCCCGCAGGAAGCTCCGTGCAGGCGTAGATCTGGCTGCCGCGCAGCACCTCGGCGGTGAATCCGCGCGGATGGGTGAAGGCCGCGCCCGACAGCCGGGCCGCCGCCCTGCCGTCGCCGGATTCGGCGGTGCGCAGGTCGGCGTGGTATCCGCCGGGGCCGGCGGCGAGGTGCTTGGCCACCTTCGGGGCGACCGGCGTCTCCCCGGTGACGCCGGTCACGTTCGCGGGCAGGCCCCGGGGGACGGTGAACAGCTCCGCCGCCACGGCGCCGTGCCGTCCCGGCGCGCCCTTGTGCAGGTGCCCGGCCGTCACCCGGCCGAGGCCCGACCAGGTGACGGTGTAGGCGATCGAGGAGCCGCCGGGACGCAGCCACCAGGTCGCCCGGCCGCCCGCCTGGGTGCCGGTGCTCGCGGAGATCGTGGCCTGGTCGCCGCCGTGCAGGACGCCGTTGAGGTCGATCGGCCTGCTGAGCCGGTGGAACTGGCCGCGTACGGCGCCCTTGGGGTGGGCGGCGTCGGACAGGTTGGCGTAGAAGCCGCCCGGGTTCTCGACGAGCGCGTCCACCACGTCGGCGCTCGCGGTGACGGTACCGGTCACGCCCAGCGCGGAGGCGGGCAGTGACCCGGGAAGTAAGTCGAGCCGGACGTCGCCCTCCGTGCCCTTGGCGCCCGCGTGCACGCGGCCCGCGGTGGGCACGCCGATCCCGTTCCACCGGGCCGCGAACGTCACCTGGTTCCCGCTGACCTTGAGCACGACCGTCGAGGCGCCGTCCGCGTCGCCGGGGGCTCCGACCTCGCTCGCGCCACGCAGGCCGGCGGCGAGATAGACGTCGTCGGCGGCCTGCGCCGGGCTCACGGGCCCCGTGAGCAGCGCTCCCGCCGCCAGCAGCGCGGGAACCAGGATTCTTCGCTTGGACATTACGGCACCTCGTCAAGGACTCTGATATTCCGGTCAGTACGGCAGGCAGTACGCGCCCGAAGCCGGGAAGGTTCACCCCGTCGCGCGGATATTTCGCTATTTCTGCCGATAAATCGAGAAAAGCCCTCCCACCAGCGGTGGAAGGGCTTCCCGAGAACCGGTCAGGCCTGGACGGTGAGCAACTTCTTACCGGCCGAGGTGACCACCTCGAAGTGGTCGATGTCCTTCAGCGGCGTCGCGCTCCCGCCGTGCATGTAGAGCGGCGTGGGCGACCCCGGCACTCCGTACCCGGCTGGAGGTACGGACCACCCGGTCATCACCCGGCGCTCACCCGACTTGCCGACGGAGATCAGCTCGCACTCCAGCGGCCCCTTCACCCCGGACAGCTTGAGCGCCGCGTGCGTGCCCCACCCCTTGGACTCCACGACCAGCCCGCCGGTGACCCCGTCGACGCCCTTGCCCTCGATGGGCCGGCCCTCGGTGTAGAACTGCTCGGCCGGGCCCATGTCGGTGCCCATGTGGCCGCCGTGGCCCTGCGCGACCGGCGCCGCCTCACCCGCGTCGAGCTGCGTGCCGATCGTCAGGCCGCCCGCCACCAGCGTGACCGCGGCCGCCATCCCGATCACGAACGTCCCCCTGCGCGTCCGCCTGTCGGCCGCCTTCTTGCGCCGGAGCAGGCCGACCACGTCGTCCTCCCTGCCGGAGGGGAGGTCAACGGTAGGGGGGCCGAGATCATGGACCGGCCCGATCCCGTGCAGCACGTTGGCCACGCCGGCCAGGTCGGACAGTTCGTACCGGCACTGCGAGCAGCCGAGGAGGTGGGCCTCGAAGGCCAGCCTGTCGTCCTCGTCCAGCAGCCCGAGCGCGTACGCCCCCACATCCGTGTGCTCGACTCTCGAACTCACGCCGTCACCCCCCTCTCCTCAAGTGCGATCCGCAACGCGCGTACGGCGTAGTAAACCCGGGACTTCACGGTGCCCACCGGGATGCCGAGCGCCTTGGCGGCGTCGTTGACCGACCGGTCCCGCAGGATCGTCTCGTTGAGGATCTCGCGGTGGGCCGGCGACAACGCCTTCAGCGCCTCGGACACGACCACCTGGTGCAGCAGTCCTTCCATCTCGTCCGGCACGGGCATGCTCTCCAGCGGTCCGTCGCCCGACTCCCGCGGCCGGGCATCCCGGCGTCGCCGGTCATCGATCACGATACGTCTGGCGACCGTGGCGAGCCAGGGCATCAGCGAGACGGAATCGGGGTCGAGCCGCTCCGCACTGCGCCACGCTCTGATCATGGTCTCCTGCACCACGTCTTCCGCCCACTGCCGATCGCCCGCGGTCAGCCGGATCACGAATGCCAGCAGGGGCCTGTGATATTCCCGGTAGAGCGCGGACACGACCACCTCGTCGTCCGGGCGTACGCGCCGGATCCAGTGTCGTAGGCGCGGCTTCCCCATCGGGGCGGCTTCCTCGGCCGAGGGCGGGGGATACGTGCTGATTCGCATCATTCCCCTTTCTCAGTCCGTCGGGAGGTGGTACGGCCAGTGGCCAGGCCGCGGTTCAACGAATCGCCGAAGATAATGCGATTGCATCGGCGGCGGCAGTCTGCGTAGAGTCGCCCCGACGACAGTTCGAGATCGAGGAGGTGAGGACCTATGCGGGTCGCCGTTTTCAGCGTGCCGTCAGTCCACCTCCGGGCGCTCACCTGAGCAGCCCTTTCTTTCCTCTTCGTTCTCGAAACAAAGGTTCACTGCGTTGTCTCACGACCTTTCCCTGCTCGGCTGGAGCGACCTGCGCGCCGCCGAGCTGCCGGCCGAAACCGTGCCCGCCCGCGTGGCCCGCATCGACCGCGGCGCCGCCGAGGTGATCGCCGCGGACGGCCAGCATCACGCCAGATACGGCGCCCGCGTGCGCCGCGCCTCCGCCGCCGACCCGGTCGCACTGCCGTGCGTCGGCGACTGGGTCGCGCTCCGATGGCTGCCCGAGGGCCGCTACGAGCTCGACGAGGTCCTGCCGAGGACCACCGCCTTCGTCCGCGGCGGCGTCAGCCGCGACTCCGTCGGGGGCCTGTCCGGCGACGGCCAGGGCCAGGTGCTCGCGGCCAACGTCGACGTCGTCTTCGTGGCCGAGCCGTCGATGCACTCGACCGACTTCGCCGACCTCGGCCGCATCGAGCGCCTGGTCGCCCTGGCCTGGGAGTCCGGCGGCACGCCCGTCGTGCTCATCACCAAGTCAGACCTGTTCGAGGACGGCCTCGACGGCCTGCTCGACGACGTCCGCGTCGCCGCTCCAGGCGTCGACGTGCACGCCGTCTCCTCGCTGCTCGGCGACGGCGTCGAGCTGGCCGCCTCCTACCTCGGCGGCTCACGCACCGCCGTCATCCTGGGCCCGTCGGGGGCGGGCAAGTCCACCCTCGTCAACGCGCTGGCCGGCGACGGCGTCATGGAGACCCAGCACGTACGCGCGGCCGACGGGCGCGGCCGGCACACCACGGTGCACCGCGAGCTGATCCCGCTGCCCGGCGGCGGGCTGATCATCGACACGCCCGGCATCCGCCGGGTGGGCCTCTACGACATCGGCCAGGGCGTCGACCTCGTCTTCGCCGACATCGAGGCGCTGGCCGAGCGGTGCAGGTTCGGCGACTGCGGTCACAACGGCGAGCCCGGCTGCGCGGTGCTGGCCGCCCTGGAGAGCGGCGAGCTGCCGGAGCGGCGGCTGGAGAGCTGGCGCAAGCTCCAGCGGGAGGCCGCCTGGATGGCCTCAAGGACCGACGCGCGGCTGCGTAAGGAGCAGCAGAACAAGTGGAAGGTGATCACCAAGGAGATGCGCCGCTCAGGCCGCAACCGCCCGTGACGGCCCGCTGAAACAGCACTCCTGGGTACAGGCGAGGAGCGGCCGTCAGCGGGTAAGCACAGGTCATGGAGTTCTTCGCGGACCGGGCCGAGGCGGGAGCCCTGCTGGCCGAACGGCTGCAGGACGCGCACGACCCGGTGATCCTGGCCCTGCCGCGCGGCGGCGTGGCGGTGGCCGCGCCCATCGCGCGGGCCCTAGGCGCGCCGCTCGACGTGCTGGTGACCAGGAAGATCGGCTATCCCCCGACGCCCGAGCTGGGCGTCGGGGCGATAGCCGAGGGCGGCGAGCCGGTGTTCGACCTGACGCTGCTGAGCCGCCTGGGCCTGACGCCCGAGTCCGTGGCGCACGTGGTGGAGGACGAACGGCGCGAGCTGGCCCGCCGGATCCGCGCCTACCGCGGCGACCGGCCGCTGCCCGCGCTCGAAGGCCGGGAGGTGATCGTGGTCGACGACGGCCTGGCCACCGGAAGCACCGCGCGGGCGGCGCTCAGGGCGGTCGCCGGGGCCCGGCCGGCGAAGGTGACGCTGGCCGTCCCCGTCGGGGCCACGGAGACCGTCGAGTCGCTGCGCGCGGAGGCCGACGAGGTGGTGGTGCTGCTCACGCCCATCGACTTCAGGGCGGTGGGCCAGTGGTACGAGCACTTCGAACAGCTCACCGACGCCGACGTCCTGCGCCTGCTGGACCGGGCCTGAGACCTGCTGAACGTCTGGACTGGGGCCGTCCGGACCGACTCAGCCCGGACTGGGGCCCTTTCAGACCGGATCCTTCGGCTCTCAGCCCTTTCGCGCCGGGTCAGCCGGCGATGACCGCCCAGACGAGTTTGCCGGACCCGCCGGGGGAGAGCCACCCCCACGTCGCGCAGAGGGCGTCCACCAGCCGCAGGCCGCGTCCGTACTCGGAGAACACGTCGGGCGCCGAGGTCACGGGGACGGTCCTGCTGTGGTCGGTTACCGCGCACGCGAGCTGCGCCTCGTGCGAGACCAGCCGTAACTGCGCGGCGCCGCCGCCGTGCCGCATCGCGTTGGTGACCAGCTCGGAGACCACCAGCTGGGTGTCGAAGGCCAGCTCGAGCGCCCCCCAGGAGCCGAGCGTCTGGTCGACGAAGCGCCGCGCCATGGCCACGCAGGCGGGTTCGAGAGCGGTGCGCTGGTGGAAGGGGAAGACGGCATCACACTCCCCGGCACGCCCTTCCACCAGGATGGGCGTAAGCCACACGGGTGGCCGGGTGCCGGTGGCGGCTTGCGGCCGAGCGTCGAAAGTCGTCATTCTGGCCCCCGAAGCGCGGTCTGGTGATCCAATGCCCATCTTTACGGGGAGCGCTTACCGATGCAAGACTTTTCATCGTTTACGGATGCGAATCGCATCTGCACGTGCAGATGACCTAGGAGCGGTGCAGTGAGCGCACAGAGCGCGGAAGGGCAGCTTCTCCGCCACTCGCCGGGAAGCCCGACAGTGCTGCGGATCCTGCTCGGGACCCAACTGCGCAGGCTCCGTACGGAGCAGGGTATCTCGCGCGAGGACGCCGGATACTCGATTCGCGCATCTCACGCGAAGATCAGCCGGCTGGAGCTCGGCCAGGTCAGCTTCAAGCAGCGCGACGTGGCCGACCTGCTGACCCTCTACGGCGTCACCGACCCGGCCGAGCGTGAGCCCCTGCTCGCCCTGGCCAAGCAGGCCAACGCCCCGGGCTGGTGGCACCAGTACGGCGACCTGCTGCCCTCCTGGTTCGAGGTCTACATCGGCCTGGAGGGGGCCGCGTCGAGCATCCGTACGTACGAGAACCAGTTCGTCCCCGGCCTGCTGCAGACGCCCGCCTACGCCAGGGCGGTGATCGAGCTGGCCCACGAGAAGGCGCCCAGGGCGGAGCTGGACCGCCGGGTGACGCTGCGCACCACGCGGCAGAAGCGGCTGGAGAGCGGCCTGACGATCTGGGCGGTGATCGACGAGGCCGTCGTGCGCCGGACCCTGGGCGGCTCGGAGACGATGCGGGGGCAGATCGCCCATCTGCTCGACATGACGGCCGAGCGGAACATCACCGTGCAGATCATGCCGTTCGAGCGCGGTGGTCACGCGGCGGCCGGCGGGCCGTTCAGCATCCTGCGCTTCCCCGAGCGAGAGCTGCCCGACGTCGTCTACATGGAGCAGCTCACCAGCGCCCTCTACCTGGACAAACCCGCCGACTCCGACCAGTACATGGAGGTCATGGACCGGCTCAGCATCCAGGCGGAGGAGCCGAAGGCGACCAGGCGCTTCCTGGAGCGGCTCATATCTGGATGAGTTCCTGGATATCCCTGTGATCCACTCCATACCGTGATTTTTGGTCGTCCGGTATATGGAGCTCTCCGTGCTGCCGTATTGTCAGCTCGCAAACGCGGATGCACGTGCATCCGTAAGATCGCGAGGAGCCGTCCCCATGCATGAGTTCCACAACGGAACGTCCGCCGGCCGCCTTCCCGTCGTCTGGCGCAAGAGCAAGCGGAGCAATCCCAACGGGAACTGCGTCGAGGTCGCGAACCTGCCCACCGGGGAGATCGCCATGCGCAACTCACGCTTCCCCGAAGGGCCCGCCCTGGTCTACACCCAGGCCGAGATCACCGCGTTCGTCCTGGGAGCCAAGGACGGCGAGTTCGACGACCTCATCGTCTGACGGAGCAACGCCGTCGCCCGGTTACGGTCGTACCGGCGGCGGGTTTCGGTCACGGAGTCTGTGACGGCGGCTCGTTGTACCAGCGCCACCGTGTCAGGCGCGGACGTCCGGGCAACTCGGCGCGGCCCGTGACCCACAGCAGCGCGGCCCATGGCTCGGTACCGCGCGGAGCGTCGGGGAAGAGCCTGTTCAGCACCCTCGCGCAGATCTCCGCGGGCGGATCCCAGTCGAGCCCCAGCCCCCGTGCCAGGTCGTGCGTGTGCACCAGGGTCTCCACCAGGCCCATCGCGGCCGAGGACGCCGCGTCCGCCGGCCCGAAGATGTGATGGGCGCGCGCGTGCGGAGGGGCCGTGCGCACCATCGCGCTCAGCAGCGCGCCGCTCGCCTGCAGCACCTGCATCAGTCCGCTCACGCCCGAGGCCCGGTCGGCGTGCACGGAGTTGCGCGGCCCGCCGGGCCGGCGGCTCTCGGCGGCGAAGGGGACGTAGACGTCCAGCGGCCCCGTGCTGAGGCCGAGCTGGACCGCGTAGGCGAACAGGTCGTCGGCCAGGTGCTCGGCGGTCTCCCAGCAGGTCCATTCGAGGTCGCCCGCCTTGGCGTTCCAGGCGGGTTCTGTGGTGTCCGCGAGGAGCTCGACGGCCAGACGCACGATCTCGTCCAGGTCGTCCGCGCTCACGGATGCGGTATCTGATGCCGGCATGTCAGGAACCCTAGCCGCCTGCCCCGCCGCGCCGGAGCCGGTCGTGCTCGCCGGAGACGACCCTGGACATGACTTCGGACCGCGGTTGGCGCCCGCGGTCCGAAGTCATGTGCTCCCTCCCGCTCGCCGCCGATTCGGCACGTGAAGCGGGGGGTTGATGATTGTGGTCGCCTGATCAGGCAGTTGTCCCGACCGGGTTCGCCAGAGCCTGTGCTTGGCTGGCCAGGCTCTGGTTCATCGGGACAACTGCGTGATCACGCGATGGTGACGCTGCCGGGTGTGTCAGGCGGCGGAGATGCCGGCGCTGGCCGCGCGGCGCATGCGACGGCGACGCTCGCTCGCCCGCTCGTCCTCGTTGAGACCGCCCCACGTGCCGTACTTCTCGGGCCGCGAGAGCGCGTAATCCAGGCACTCGTTGCGGACAGGGCACTGGGCGCAGATCGCCTTGGCCTTCCGCTCTCGTACGTCACGCTCGGGCTGCCGCTCCCCGTCGGGGCCGAAGAAGAGCACGAGGTCCTCACCCCGGCACGCGGCATCATCCTGCCAACCCCAGCTGGGGCGCGGGCGGGCGAGCTGCCGACGTACCTGAGACATGAGAAAACCACCTTCGTGAGAGGTATTTCGGTAATTGAGCCGCATTGGACGCTTTTGGCGTCACTGTTCCAACGCAACGTAGGGCCGTGATGTTCCCTGCTCAGGCGAGAGCGGGCGTGGCGTACCGCACAGGCGTGAGCCTGTCCAGCGAAACCAGCCGGTAGGTGGTGATCGTCTCGGCGCAAGCCGAAGCGGTGCCACACGGCGCCGTGAACGCCGATGGCTCGACCACAACCTGGAGCCGGACGTCCCCGATGCGCACAATGGCCTCGGTGACGTCGCCGTCCGTCCTGGAGGATTCCACGGCCACCGCGCCGACGGAGCACTCTCCCGTATGGGCTCGGGCGAAGTGCTCGACGGCCTGCAATGGCTCAGGGATGCCTGCGCGTCCCCGGTAGCGGTCGAGAATGACCTCGCCCGACCGGTACGCGTTAGCCGCTGCCAACGCAGCAGCCTGAGACATGCTGCCGTAGAAAATTCCGTGTGGCAAGCACACGAGGTTGGCGGCGTACCGATCGCCGCCAACGTGTGACGTTTCCCATACTCTGTCCGGCAGGTTTTCCGCCAGCGACCGAGCGAGGGGTAGTCCAATGCGGGCGCAGCACACATTGCGCTTGGCGTGCGTGCAGACCAGAAATACCGGCTCGTCTTCAAGTATGCAGGACTCCGGGACCACTCCGGCCACCAGCGCGTCCAGGTCAAGATCGTCGGGACCTGCGACGACACCCGAGGCCAACCAGGGGTTCGGCCCCGCCGCGTAGCCCACTAGCACACGGATCCCCTGCTCCTGCGGGCGGGTTCGCCTGCCTGGACGGCGGATCAGCTGGGGCCTGATACCGCGTTCGAGGGCCCGGCGGACGAGTTCTGAGATTTTTCCCGGAAGTTCGAGCGTTTCCAGGCGCGAAGGCCAGGCTCCGGTGTATTCGATGAGCAGCCACAGCCTGGCTCCCACGGTGGCGCTGGCCAGCGTGGGCACCTCCCCTGTGTGACATCCCGCGGGATGTTCGCAGCCCCTCGCCAACGTGCCTGTCCTCTCCCCGATCCGACTTAGGTAAGACTAACCTAACGGATCGGATGGGTCAGGCGGACGAGATCCGGTCGAGCACGGCCCGTGTCGCGGGCAGGGCGCGGTCCCTGTCCCGCCCGACCAGGCCGATCCTGGTCCGCCGGTCCAGCAGGTCGCCCTCGTCGAGCGCCCCCTCGTGCAGCAGGGACCAGAGCAGGTCGCCCTCGGTGAGGCCGAGCCCGACCTCCTCCGGGTGTCTCTTGACGAGCTCGTGCACGGCTCCGGCCTCCGCGCCGTAGCGCTCGGCCAGGCTCGCCGGCACCCCGGACGGCACCGGGCCCGCTCCCACGAGCGGGATCTTGCGGGTGCGGCACCGTCCGGCCCGGAGGTTCCCGTACGAGATCGCTCGATCCACCGCGTCCTCGGCCATGCGCCGATATGTCGTCAGCTTGCCTCCCACGACGGTCACCACGCCGCCGTCCGTGAGCACCGCGTGCCTCCTGGACAGGTCGGCCGTCCTCCCGTCGGCTGCCAGAAGGGGCCTGAGGCCCGCGTAGACGCCCGCGACCGCCTCTCTGGTCACCGGAACCTCAAGAACCCCGTTCAGCACCTCCAGAAGCGCTCTGACGTCCTTCTCGGGCGCCTCGGGCACATCGGGGACCGGTCCGTCCACCGGCTCGTCCGTCAGCCCGACGTGGACGCGGCCGTCGCGCTGCGGCAGCACGAGCGCGAACCGGTTGCTCTCGCCGGGGATCGGCAGGTGCATGCCCGCGATCTGCCCCGGCAGCGTGCCGGGTCCGAGCACCAGGTGCGTGCCGCGGGACGGGCGCAGCTCCACCGCCGGGTCGAGCGTGCCCGCCCACACCCCGGTGGCGTTGATCACCACCCTGGCGCGGATCGTGAACTCCTCGCCGGTCAGCTCGTCGCGCACGTCCGCGCCCCCGCCGGTCAGCCGCAGCGCACGGCACCTGGTCAGCACGCGGGCGCCGTGCCCGGCGGCGGTCCGCGCCACGGCCACCACGAGGCGGGCGTCGTCGAGCAGCCGCCCGTCCCACGACAGCAGCGCGCCGCGCAGCCCGTCCACGGCCAGCACGGGCGACAGCGTGTGGGCGCGGGCCGCGCTCAGCCGGGACGGGCCCGGCAGGAGGCGGCGGGAGGTGCGCGCGGCGGCCCGCAGCCCGTCGCCGAGCCGGTAGCCGGCCATCACCAGCGCCGCCTGCCCGCGCGACACCGCCCGGGTCAGCGGCAGCAGGTACGGATGCGCCTTCACCAGGTGCGGAGCCGTCCTGCGGAGCAGGATCCCGCGCTCGACCGCGCTCTCGTACGCGACGTCCACCTGCCCCTTGGCCAGATAGCGCAGCCCGCCGTGCGCCATCTTGGAGCTCCACCTGGACGTGCCGAACGCCAGGTCGTGCGCGTCGATCGCCGCTACGCTCAGCCCTCGTGAGGCGGCATCGAGCGCGGCGCCCGCGCCCGTCGCGCCCAGCCCCACCACCAGCACGTCCACCCGTTCGCCGGCCACCCGGCGCAGCTCCAGGGACCTTCTTGCGGCGTTCAGCGAGCTATCCAAGGTAGGCCTCCAGCAGGGCGGCGAGCTCGTCGTCGAGCTCGTCGAGCGTCACGGGGTCGAGCATGGTCGGGGCGGACAGCAGGAACGACTGGGCGACCAGCAGCACCGCCCTGGCCCTGCGCGCGTCGCCGACCACCGGCTCCAGCACCTCCAGCACCGCCTCGTGGGTGGCGCCGCGCCGGTCGAGCAGGTACGGCACGAGCAGTTCAGGGTCCGCCTCCACGATCTTGCGCCACAGCGGGTGACCGCGCAGCCCTCTGACGCCCGACACGACCGCGCGTACCGGGTCGGAGGTGTCCAGCCCCTCCACCACCCGTACCCATTCCCTGGTCATCACGTCGGCCACCAGCGTGCGCACGTCGGGCCAGCGGCGGTAGAGCGTCATCCGCGACACCCCCGCCCTGCGCGCCACGTCCGTGAGCGTCGTCCTGCGCACCCCGTAGGCGAGCACGCAGTCGCGGGCCGCGTCCAGAACCTCGTCGTTGTGACGAATCGACGTCATGTGTCACAGTGTATGCGTGACTGGAGAACCGATGCTGTGGTCCGGCTGGGGCGACCCCGCCCAGGCGCGCGAGCTCCCCGAGAGCGTCCGCGGGCTGCTGCGCGACCTGCTCGGCGTGCGCGCGCCCGCCACCCCCGCCGCCGGCCTGGAGTCGGTGCGGCTCGCGCCGGTCGCCCTGCCCGAGCCGCTGCTCGGCGCGCTGGCCGAGATCGCCGGAGCCGGGCACGTGCGGACCGGACACGAGGACCGCGTCCGGCACACGCGCGGCAAGTCCACCCCCGACCTGCTGCTCATGCGCGCCGGCGACGGCTCGGCGGCACCCGACGCGGTCGTGCTGCCCGGCTCGCACGAGGAGGTGGCCGAGCTGCTGCGGCTCTGCTCGCGGGAGCGGATCGCGGTCGTGCCCTTCGGCGGCGGCACCTCGGTCGTCGGCGGGCTCGCCGCCGCGCGTTCCGGCTTCACCGGGGTGATCGCGCTCGACCTCGGCCGGCTCGACCGGCTGCGGTCGGTGGACACCGAGTCGATGGTGGCCGAGTTCGAGCCGGGGGTGCGCGCTCCCGACGCCGAGCGGCTGCTGGCCGGGCACGGGCTGACCCTCGGTCACTTCCCCCAGTCGTATGAGTACGCCACGCTCGGCGGCTTCGCCGCGGCCCGCTCCAGCGGCCAGGCCTCCGCCGGCTACGGGCGCTTCGACGACATGGTCGTCGGCCTCACCCTGGCCACCCCGTCGGGCACCCTCGACCTCGGCCGGGCCCCCAAGTCGGCGGCCGGGCCCGACCTGCGCCAGCTCGTGCTCGGCTCGGAGGGCGCCTTCGGGGTCATCACGTCGCTGCGGCTGCGCGTGCGGCGGTCGCCGGCCGAGCGCCGCTACGAGGGCTGGCGGTTCCCGTCCTTCACGGCCGGCTCCGCCGCCGTGCGGGCGCTCGCCCAGGAGGGGCCGCTGCCGGCGGTGCTCCGGCTCTCGGACGAGACCGAGACCCTGATCGGCCTGGCCAAGCCCGACTCGATCGGCTCAGGCGGCTCCGGCGCCTCGGGCGGCACCGGCGGCTCGGGCGGCTCGGGCGGCTCGGGTGGGTCGGGCGCGCCGGATGATCCCGGCGGTTCGGGTGGATCGGGCGGTTCCGGGTGTCTGTTGATCGCCGGGTATGAAGGGGCAGCGATCGGGCAGCGGCATGCCGCCGCCTCGGCCGTGCTGGCGCGGATGGGCGGGGAGCCGCTCGGGCCCGAGCCTGGGCGGGCGTGGGAGCACGGCCGCTTCTCCGCGCCGTACCTGCGCGACTCCCTGCTCGCGGCCGGAGCCACCGTGGAGACGCTGGAGACGGCCGGGTTCTGGGCGAACCTGCCCCGGCTCTACGACGCGGTCAGGCTCGCGCTGCTCGGCGCGCTGGATCCGGCGCACCCGCCGCTCGTCATGTGCCACATCTCGCACGTGTACGAGACCGGCGCCTCGCTTTACTTCACCGTCGTCACCCCGCAGGACGCCAACCCCGTCGCGCAGTGGGAGCGGGCCAAGACGGCGGTGAACGCGGCCATCGTCGAGGCGGGCGGCACCATCACCCACCACCACGGGGTGGGCCGCGACCACCGCGACGCGTACGGCGCCGAGATCGGCCCGCTCGGCGCGGCCGTCCTGCGCGCGGTCAAGGCCGAGCTCGACCCGGCCGGCATCCTCAACCCCGGCGCCCTCATCCCCCCGCCGCCGTAGTTCGGGCCCGCGTCCGCATCCCCGTGCTGCCGTGGTTCCGGCCCGGGCCCGCGAACGGTCTCCTGGGCGGTTCAGTCGGTCCTGGGGACCTGTTCGGCCTCGGCCATGGTGGCGGCGGCCTCGCTGTAGCGGTGCAGGGCCTCAAGCGCCGTGGCCAGGCAGACCAGCGAGAGCACCAGGGGGCCGCCGCCGATCGGGCGGGCGACGGCCACCGCCTCCTGCGCGAGCGGCAGCGCCTCGGTCGCCCGGCCCCACCGCAGTTGCAGCTTGGCGGTCGTGCGCAGGCAGCGGGCGAGCAGTTCGGTGTACTCGCCGGGGGACTTCCGGGCCAGCGCCCTGCTCCTCGCGATCGCCTGGCTGGCGCTGTCCAGGGCGGCGCTGCCGCTCCAGCGCGGCCGGGTCTGGGCGAAGGCGAGCAGACCGACGATGGCGTCCATTTCCGAAGTGCCCTTCCGGGTCGCGTCGTCCGGGCCGTTACGCGTCATGGGAGCCTCCCTGGGCGGTCCCAACCGCTTGCTTGGGGGGTGAGGCTACACCATTGCGCACCTTGTGTGTTCCTTACGGTACGGAGCGTTCAGGATGCGCGAATGGTAGATCACCGTAAAGATGTGGTCATGGTGGAAGTTGCGGCCGAACGCGGAAAGCAGTCGTCGTCCCGGATCTCCGAGGAGGGGGCCGGCTGGGCCTGTGCGCAGACGGGGACGTTCGCGCAGCTCAGACCGGATCGCCGTGGTTTCTCCTGGCTCAATTTAGGGACGCTCTGGCGCTCGCGCAACGAGATCCTCGCGGGATTGTTCGGTGATCCTTCCGGACAGGTCCGGGCGCGCTGGGTGGAGGCGCAGGAAGCGCGGGGCATTGACCAGGAATTTCGCATCAAGCCGCCGGTGGGGGGAGATTTCACTTTCCTGTTGCTGGGCGATACGGGTGAGGGAGACGCGTCGCAGTACTCCGTTGTTCCGGGCCTGCTGAAAATAGGGGAAAAGACGTCCTTCGCGGTCATCGCCAGCGACGTGATCTATCCGACGGGATCGGGCAACGAATACGGCGACAAGTTCTTCCGCCCGTACCAGGGCTATGACGCCCCGATCTACGCCATCCCCGGCAACCACGACTGGTACGACGGGCTCGGCGGCTTCATGCGCGTCTTCTGCGACGCACCGCAGCTGAAGCCGAAGCCGGACCGGGGGCTGCGCGGGGTGCTGTGGCGCAAGCCGGAGACGATCGACGAGGCCGCGCTGGCCGAGGCGCGCAAGCTGCGGGGCAGGACGTCGCAGCAAGCGGGCCCGCCGGCGGCGCAGCCGGGGCCGTACTGGGTGATCGAGAGCGACAGCCTGCTGATCGTGGGCGTCGACACCGGCATCCGCAACGAGATCGACCGGGCCCAGACCGAGTGGCTGCGCCGCGTCTCCCGCGACCCGCGGCCGAAGATCCTCGTCACCGGCAAGCCGATCTACACCGGCAACGAGTACAAGCCGTCGCGGCTGGAGGACGGCGGGACGATCGACGACATCGTGCGCGACCCGGCGCACCGGTACGTCGCGGCCATCGGCGGCGACGTGCACAACTACCAGCGCTATCCGGTCAGGCTGGACGACGGCAGGGTGATCCAGTACGTCGTGACCGGAGGCGGCGGCGCGTTCATGCACGCCACCCACATCATCGACCGGGTCGACGTGGCCGGCGTGCACGAGGACGGCTTCAGGTGCTACCCGCTGCGCGGCGACTCGCTGTCCTTCTACAGCCAGCTCTACGCCAAGCGGCTGCGGATGAGGTGGCTCTACCTGACGCCGTCCGAGGCGGCCTGCATCATGTCGGAGCGCATCAGGAACGAGCCGGTCAGGACGATGGCAGGGCCCGTGCGGATCACCCGGCGGATGCGGTGGGCGGCCCGGCTGCTGGGGGCCTGGCCGTGGCCGCTGCGGCTGCCGGTGGACAAGGTGTTCCACCGGTTCCTGTCCGAGCTGTCCGACTGGGACACGCCGCCGTTCTTCAAGCAGTTCCTGCACGTCACGGTCACCTCCGACGCGCTCACCCTGCGCTGCTTCGGGGCCACGGGGTGCCTGGCGCAGGAGCTGGAACCGCCGCTGGAGGACGAGGTGCGCATCCCGCTGACCGTGTGACGGCCACCTGGCGGCCGTTCTGTCGGAGGCGTTTGGCACTCTTGACCTCGTGTACGTCGTGGTCGCGGGGGAGAGGCTGCTGCCGGTCGGGGAGACGCCGGGTCCTCCCGCGGCCGGTCCCGCCGGCGGCCGGGCCGGCGTTCCCGACGGTGATTCCGCGGGTGGCCGGGCCGGTGATCTCGCCGAGGTGCCCGCCGGCGGTCCCGATGGGATGGCCGGGGTCGTGCGGGAGATCGAGGCGGCGCGGGGGCCCCGGTGGGTGTGGGCCGACACGCGGGAGGCGTACCCGCCGCTGCTGGAGCGCGGCGTGCGGGTGGCGCGCTGCCACGACCTCGCGCTCACCGAGGGGCTGCTGCTGGCCTTCGAGGGCCGCTACGGCGAGCCCCGCTCGGCCAGGGCCGCCCACGCCAGGCTGCACGGCCTGCCCGTGCCGGACGATCAGCCGGACGCGCCCGGCACGCTGTTCGCGCCCGAGCCGCTCGGCGCGGAGGCGGTCGCCGAGGTGCTGGCCGACCAGCTCGCGCGGATCGCCGCGCTGCCCGAGCCGGGCAGGTTCCGGCTGCTGGTGGCGGCCGAGTCGGCGGGAGCGCTCGTGGCGGCCGAGATGTCGCAGGCCGGCATGCCCTGGCGCCGTGACGTGCACGACGCGCTGCTGACCGAGTTGCTCGGGCCGCGTCCCGTCCACGGCATGCGCCCGGCCAAGCTGCAGGCGCTGGCCGACGAGGTGGCGGCGGCGTTCGGTCATCCGGTCAACCCCGACTCGGTGCAGCAGCTGGTCAAGGCGTTCAAGGGCGCGGGGGTGGCGCTGAAGACGACCCGGTCGTGGGAGCTGAAGCGGATCGACCATCCGGCGGTCGCGCCGCTGCTCGCCTACAAGGAGCTGGCCCGGCTGTTCAGCGCGCACGGGTGGGCGTGGGCCGACCAGTGGGTGCGCGGCGGGCGGTTCAGGCCCGAATACGTGGTGGGCGGGGTCGTGTCCGGGCGGTGGGCCACCAGCGGGGGAGGGGCGCTGCAGATCCCCAAGGTGATGCGGCGCGTGGTGATGGCCGACGACGGATGGGTGCTGGTCGTCGCCGACGCGGCGCAGCTGGAGCCCAGGGTGCTCGCCGCGATGGCCGGCGACGGGGGGCTGGCCAGGGCGGCCGGGGAGATCGACCTCTACTCCGCGCTGGCGCAGGCGTTCGGGGGCGAGCGCGACCACGCCAAGATCGCGATGCTGTCCGCCATGTACGGCGGCACCAGCGGCGACGCCGCCAAACTGCTGGCCGTGATGCGCCAGCGCTTCCCGAAGGCCTACCAGTTCGTCGAGGACGCGGCCAAGGCGGGGGAGGAGGGCCGGATCGTCCGCTCCTGGCTGGGCCGCACCAGCCCGCCGCCGTCGGCGAAATGGAAGGAGCTGGTGTCCGGGCCCGAGGGTGCGCGCGCGGCCAGGGACCGGGGTCGCTTCACCCGCAACTTCGTGGTGCAGGGCACGGCGGCGGAGTGGGCGCTGGCGCTGCTGGCCGTGCTGCGCGGGCGGCTGCCCGAGCCGGCCCGGCTGGTGTTCTTCCAGCACGACGAGGTGATGGTGCACTGCCCGGCGGAGCAGGCGGGGGAGGTGATGGCGGCGGTGACCGAGTCGGCCGCCGAGGCGAGCCGGCTGCTGTTCGGGCAGACGCCGGTACGGTTCCCGATGGAGGCGGTCGCGGTCTCCTCCTATGCCGACGCCAAGTGACCCCTGGCAGCTGACCCGGACGCGGACCGGCCGCTCCGCCCAGAGCTAATGCCGGACGCGCGGAGCCGGCGGTCGAGGGTGGCGCGGCAAGAGCCGGGGGCTGGGTCGGGGGTGGGGCGGCGGCTGGGTCAGGGGACGTCGGGGGTGGGGTGGCGGCGGACGGCGACGAGCCACAGGCCGGCGGCGGCGACCATGATGCCCACGACCAGGCCGAGCATGCCGTAGCCCAGCATGCCGACGATGGCCCCGGCGACGATCGTCCCGGTGGCGCCGCAGACGTTCATGATCAGGTCCGACAGGCCCTGGACAGCGGGGCGGCCCTCCAGCGGGACCGACTCCGAGACGAGCGCGGAGCCGGCCACCAGGCCGCAGGACCAGCCGAGGCCGAGCAGCACGAGCGCCGCCGTGACCTGCCACACCCGGTGCCCGGCCGTGCCGGCGAGGGCGGCGGCGCTCAGCAGCAGCGCCATGCCGAGCACCAGCACCGGCACCTTGCCCGCCTTGTCGGCCAGCCAGCCCACGACGGGCGACAGCACGTACATGCCGGCGATGTGCAGGCTGATCACGAGGCCGATGACGTCCAGGTTCGAGCCGTCGTGGTGGAGTTTGACCGGAGTCATCGACATGACGGAGACCATCGCCGTATGGCTGACCGCGATCATGACCAGGGCGCGGCGGGCCATCGGGGTCGTGCGCAGGGTCAGCCACGCGGTCCTGATCGTCCGGTTGCGTCCGGGGCCGGGGTCTTTGCTGCCGTTCACCTCGCGAGCCAGCGTGAGCGGGTCGGGGCGGAGGAAGCCGATGACGACGATCAGCGCCAGCGCGAAGGCGAGCGCCGCGAACGCGAACGGCCCCGCCTTCTCCACCAGCCCGAGCCGCATGCCGATCTGGTCGGCGGGCTTGGCCAGGTTCGGGCCGGCCACGGAGCCGATCGTGGAGGCCCAGACGACCAGCGACAGGTGCCGGGCCGCGCGGCCCTTGGGCGACAGGTCCGTGGCGGAGTAGCGGGACGCCAGGCTGGCCGCGCTGCCGCCGCCCACCAGGACCAGCCCGGCCAGCAGCAGCGGCCAGGAGCGCAGGCTGATCGCCAGCACCGAGATGGCGCATCCGGCCAGGGCCGCCAGGTACGCCAGCGACAGCCCGGCCCGGCGCCCGCCCTGGCCCGACGCCTTGGCCGTGGGCAGGGCCAGCAGCGCCGCGCCGAGCACGGTGGCGGTGCCGGCGAAGCCGCTGATCACCGTCGAGCCGGACAGTTCGTCGACGACGACCGAGCTGAGCGCGAGACCGACGGCCACCCCCACCCCGCCCACGATCTGAGCTGCGGAGAGCACCACCAGGGTGCGGCGCTGGACGCGGGAGATCCGGTCAGAGGGGGAGACCGCGGGCTTCGTGGGGGCACTCGTCACCCGTGAAGTCTCGCATAACCCCTAACTTCGCCCCAAAAAGGACGGTGAATAAATTTGATCGGGAAAGCGGCATTTTTCATTAGAAAACGGTGACGGCGTCACCCGTGGCGATCTGTCCGGGTCCGTCCGGGATCAGGTTGATGCCGAACCACACCTTCCCGTCCCATTTGCGAAACCGGGCCAGCGTCCTGATGGGCTCGGGGCCCTTCGTGTACGTGGCCGGGTCGACCGTGGTCAGCACGCAGCGGTCGCACCGCTTGCCCACCCGGAACTCCACCTCGCCGATGCTCAGCCGCTTCCACTCGTCCTCGGCGAACGGCTCCGCCACCCCGTCGATCACCACGTTCGGCCGGAACCTGCGCATGGGCAGCGGCGCGGGCGGCTCCTCGCCCCGTTCCAGGGCCGTCTCCGCGATCCAGTCGTCGAGCCGGGCGAGCGAGGCGGCCGAGGTGAGCAGCAGCGGGTAGCCGTCGGCCAGGCTCACCCGGTCGCCGGGGCGGCCGTGGGCGGGATCGACCGGGCGCCGCGCGGGGTCGTCCAGCCACTTGAGCCGGACCGGCCGCCCCACCAGCGCGCTCAGCTACTTCGCCGCCGCGTCGCCGCAGTCGGTCAGCTCGACCGGGGTGCCCCACACGGTCACCGTGGAGCGCCACCCGGCGGGCGAGACCGGCAGCGGCGGCGCGTGCGGCCCCGTCAGGGTGAGCGCGCCGCCGTCGAGCCGGGCGACGCAGGCCAGCAGGCGCGGCTCCACACGGGCGGTGAGCACCTCGCCGTCCGCGCCGGTGACCAGGTAGCGGCGGTCGCCCGCCAGGCCCCACGGCTCCACCTCGGCCGCGGTGACCTCGTGTCCCGCCGTGGACTTGACGGGATAGAGGGAGATGCTCGCCAGCCTCATACGGCCGACCGTACCGGACGCGCGCCGGCGGTTTCCGGCATGACCGGAACCCGGCGGTGCAGGGCCGCGGCGAGCACCACGGCGGCCAGGGCCGCCACCCCGATCGCCGCGCCGATCCAGGCGACCGAGGCGTAGCCGAGGCCCGCCCCGATGGCCAGGCCGCCCAGCCAGGGGCCCACGGTGATGCCGACGTTGAAGGCGGAGACGTTCACCGCCGCGGCCAGCGTGGGCGCGTTCCTGGCCAGGGCGAACGGGCGGGCGTTCAGCGCGGGGTTGGTGCCGAAGCCGAACGCGCCGAGCAGGAAGATCAGCGGGACGGCGAGCAGCGCCGTGGTCGCGGACGCGGCCAGGGCGGCCGAGGTCAGGATGACGCCGGTGACGCCGGCGTACAGGAGGGGGAAGGGGCGCGCGTCGGCGATCCTGCCGCCGATGGTGATGCCGATCAGCGAGCCCACGCCGTAGAGGGCGAGGACGGCGGGCACCCAGGCGGCGTCCAGGCCGGTGGTGCCGATCAGCAGGGCGCTCAGGTAGCTGAAGGAGGCCAGGAGCGCGGCCGTGGTCAGGGCGGTGGTCGCGTACGCCAGCCAGAGCGCGGGCCGGGCCAGCGCGCGCAACTCGGCGGCGATTCCGGACGCCGGGCCCGGGGAGACGTCGGTAGCGGCGCCGGACGCCTGGTTGTCAGTGGGGTCAGAAACCGTGCCGGAAGCCGTGGTCGAGGTCGGGGCCGGGGTCGTGGTCCGCTGCGGGCGGCCGCCAGGGATGGTGACGAAGACGCCGATTCCGGCCAGTGCCGACATCGCGGCGACCGTCCAGAAGGCCGCCCGCCAGCCGAGGTGCTGGCCGATCATCGTCCCCGCGGACAGGCCGAGCACGGTCGCCACCGTCAGCCCGCCGGCCAGCACGCTCATCGCCTTGGCCCGGGCGTTGACGGGCACCATGCCGATCGCGGTGCTCGCCGCCACGGCCCAGAAGCCCGCGTACACGAAGGCTCCCGCCACGCGGGTGGCGAACAGCACGCCGTAGCTCGACGTCAGCGCGGCGACGACGTGGGTCAGCACGAAGATCGCGGTGAACGCCAGCAGCACCGTACGGCGTGGCCAGCGCGAGGTGACGATGGCCAGCACCGGCGCGCCCACCAGCATCCCCATCGCGAACGCCGAGATCAGCAGGCCCGCCTCCGGCACGGAGACGCCCAGATCGGCGGACATCACCGGGATCAGCCCGGCCAGCATCAGCTCGGACGTGCCCTGGGCGAAGATGGAGAGTCCCAGGATGTAGACCGCCAACGGCATGGCGACCCCCTCAATTTTAGATTGATCAGTACAAAACAAGGGCGGCAAAAGATCAGATCGCGTCCAGCGCGACTTTCGCGATCGACTCGAGCGCGGCCCGGCTCGTCCCGCCCCTGGCGGCCACCCCCAGGCCGTTGATCGTGGCGGTGACGAAGTGGGCCAGGGCCAGCGGGTCCTTGTCCGCGCCGATCTCGCCGCGCAGCCGGGCGGTCTCGAGGGCGGACCTGATGACCTGGACCCGCAGGTCGGTGTCGCGGCGCAGCAGCTCGGCGACGCTCTGGTCGTGCGGGGCCAGCTCGACCAGCGTGTTGATCACCAGACAGCCGGCCGGATCGGCGGGTTCGGGGTCGACCGACCACCACAGCAGCGTCCTGATCTTCTCCTTGACCGGCCCCTCGCCCGTCATCAGCTCGGTGAACTGCGCGTTGCGCCAGGCCGTGTAGTGCAGCAGCGCCTTCACGAACAGATCGTGCTTGCTGGCGAAGGTGTTGTAGATGCTGCTGCGCCCGAGGCCGGTCGCGGCGCACAGGTCCTGAGTCGAGGTGGCCTCGTAGCCCGCGTCCCAGAACGCGCGCATGGCCGCCTCGACCGCCCGCGTCTCCTCGAACTTCCTCGGTCGTGCCACGAGAGGCACGCTACCCGTTTTGGAATGGTCAGTGCAATACGTCAGGCCTGCCGGAACGTGTTCAGGAACACCTCGCGGGTGCCGGCCTGGTCGTCCCACTTGAGCTCGGGCAGATCGAACGTGATCTTGAACGCGGCCTTCTTGTCGATCGAGACGTACCTGGTCAGGGCGTGCATGGGGACGCCGTTGGGGGTGGTGTAGGTGTACTCCCAGTCGGCGGCCTGCCAGTCGCGGTAGTCCACGCTCTGCAGCTGCACCTGGATGTAGCTCTCCAGCCCGCCGTCCGCCTCCTGCCGGCCCAGCGCGGTCAGCCCGCCGTCGGACTGCGGGGTGGCCCGCTCCACGACGATCCGCATCCCGGAGTCCTTCGGCCCGCTGAAGGTGGACCTGTCGCCGTCGTCACCCGGCTTCCAGCTCGCGGGCGCGGCGGCGGCGAAACCGGCGCCCGTGTGCATCGTGTAACCCTCGGGCGCGCTGGACGGCCCGTCGTCCGCCTTCAGCGGCGAGACGCCCGACGTGGCGGCTCCCGTGGCGACGGCCGTGGCCGCGGTGGGCGGCGTCCCCGGCGACCCGCCGGTCAGGATGATCAGCACGGCGCCCGTCACGACGGTCAGCGCCAGCAGGGAGCTGATGATCGTCAGGGGCGTGGGCCGGCCGTCGCGGACCCAGGGGCCGTCGTCCTCCTCGCTCCTGCGCCGGCTCTTGCCCGCGCGGGGAGTGGCGCTGGGCAGCGTGGTCAGGCGGTCGCGGCCGATGTCGCGCGACAGGCCGCGCGACTGCTCGCGCAGGTCGTCGGGCGAGGCCAGCGGCCAGGGGGTGGCGGCGGAGGCGCGGCTGTCGGTGGTCAGCGGCAGGATCGGCTGGGGACGCGGCCAGGCCGGGCTGTCCAGGTCGTCGTCCGGGTGCCGGCCCGTCCTGGGGCCGGGAGGAGCGCCGAAGGGCATCCCGGCCGGGCCCGAACTGCTCGCGAGGGAGTCGTACGGGCCGGAGGAACTGGCCAGGGAGTCGTAGGGGCCGGAGGAGCCGGGCCGGGAGTTGTACGGGCCCGAACCGCTCGCCAGGGAGTCGTACGGGCCCGAATTGCTCGCGAGCGAGTCGTACGGGCCGGAGGAACTGGCCAGGGAGTCGTAGGGACCGGAGGAGCCGCCCCGGGAGTCGTACCCGCCCGAACCGCTCGCGAGCGAGTCGTACGGACCCGACGAGCTCGCCAGGGAGTCGTACGTGCCGGGACGCGGGCCGGAAGGGGCGCCGGGCATACGCGGCAACTGCGGCAGCTGGTCGGTGCGGTGGCCGGCCGACGGGCTCGTCAGACCGTCGTAGGGCGGCATCGAGTAGCCGCCGGACGGGTTGCCCTGCGGGTCGTAGGGCACCCGTACCGGACCTGAGGGCGTCTCCACGATCCGTGAGGGCATCGGCCCCGACGGAGTGTCCAGCGGCGGCAGTAGCCCCGCGGGCGTGGGGTTGGACTGGCTGGGCAGCGCCTCGGGCGTGCGCGGGCGGGGCGCGCCGTGCGCGCGCAGCACCGCCTCCAGCATCTCGATGACCTGGGCCGAGGTCAGCCGCCGCGCCGGATCCTTGAGCAGCAGCCCCTCGATCACCGGCAGCAGCGAGCCGGCCCGCTGCGGCGTGATCGGGTCCTGGGTGAGCACGGAGCCGAGCACCGCGACCGGGTCGGGCCCCTCGTACGGCGGGCGGCCCTCGACCGCGGCGTACAGGGTGGCGCCGAACGACCACAGGTCGGCCGCCTGCGTGATCGGCTGGCCGGACAGGCGCTCCGGCGGGATGTACGCGGGCGAGCCCATGAGCAGCCCGGTCTGCGTGATCGTGACGTCGCCCTCGATGGCCGCGATGCCGAAGTCGGTCAGCACCACCCGGTCCGAGGTGAGCAGCACGTTGCCCGGCTTGATGTCGCGGTGCAGGATCCCGGCGGCGTGCGCGTGCCGCACCGCGTCGAGCACCCGGATGCCGATCTCGGCGGCCTGGATCACCGGCAGCGGCCCGCTCTGGCGCACGGCCTGCTCCAGGGACCAGGCCCGGACCAGCTCCATCACGATCCAGGGGCGGCCGTCCTCCTCGACGACGTCGTGCACGGTCACGATGCCGGGATGCGTCAGCCGCGCGGCCGACCTGGCCTCGCGCAGCATGCGCCGGTGGGCGACCTGCTTGCCGGCGTGGTCGAGGCCGTAGGGGAGGATCAGCTCCTTGACCGCGACGTCCCGGTCGAGCAGCACGTCATGCGCGTGCCACACCATGCCCATGCCGCCCCTGCCGACGGGCGACATCAGTCGGTAGCGCCTGCCGATCAGGCGTCCCTGGCTCTGTGAAGCGCCCCCCGTGGCACCTTCCTCTGAGCCGGGCCCGCTGAGCAAGCGGTCGGCTGCCATGTTCCGCCCCCATCTCGCCTCATCCGTCACGTGCGTTTCCACGCTACTTGCAGATTATGAGGATCGTTACGATATCGGCGGCGAATGCGCAAGGGAAGGTGATGTTGCCTTACATAAGTTCCGACGTGGGGATATGTCGGAATTTAAAATGGATCACTTAATCGCCTCGGCGAGAGCGCGCAGCGCGCTGGTGAACGCCTCGACCGGCGGCTCGACCAGCCCCGCCCCCACCTGCCCCGTTCCGGCGACCCGGCCCGCGATCCCGGTGTTGACCACCGGCAGCAGGCCTGTCCGCGCCACGAGCGTGACGTCGATGCCGACCGGCGTGCCGCGGAAACCGAGGCCGGGGATCTGGAAGGCGGGATGCTCGGCCAGCGTGATCTCGTACATCGAGCGGGTGGCCCGCACCGCGTCCGCCACCTCGCCGCCGACGAACCGCACGATCGCCGGCGACGCCGCCATCGCGAACCCGCCCACTCCTGACGTCTCCGTGATCGTGGAGTCGCCGATGTCGGGGTTGGCGTCGGCGGGGCCGTACGAGCCGAGGTAGAGCCCGTCGGGCACGCCCGCGGGGCCGGTGAACCAGCGCCCGCCCAGCCCTGAGACCTGGATGCCGAAGTCGGTGCCGTTCCGCGCCATCGCGACGACCAGGGACGAGCCGGGAACGTCGCGGGCCGCGTCGGTGGCCGCCTTGGCGGCGGCCATGCCCGCGTTGAGGAAGAAGTGGTCGTTGCCGTGGATGAAGCGCAGCACCGCCGCCGCGTCGGAGGGGGCGGCCTCGACCACGGCGGGAGCCAGCTCGCGCAGCAGCAGCGAGGTGGCGGCGCGGTTGCGGTTGTGCAGCTCGTCGCCCATCTGCAGCGCCTGCGCCATCAGCCAGCGCAGGTCGATCGGGCCCGTACGCTCCAGCGCGCCCGCCAGGGCCGGGCCGAGCACCCCGTCCATCCAGCGCAGCCGCTCCAGCACCTCGGGCCCGTACGCGCCGTAGCGCAGCACCTTGCCCAGGCCCTCGTTCAGGGAGCAGTACGCGGTGCCGCCGTGCTCGTCGTCGCGTACCTCGAACAGCCACATGGACGGGCTCACCACGCCCGCCATCGGGCCGACGGTCGCCTGCTCGTGGCACGGGCGGAGCGCGACCGCGCCCGCCGCGAGCCGGTCGGCGGCGTCGTGCTCGTCGGCCGCCAGGTCCTCCAGCAGCATCGCGCCGATCAGCGCGCCGCGCATCGGGCCCGAGGCGCGCTCCCAGGTGATCGGCGGGCCCGCGTGCAGGAACACGCCGGGCCCGAGCACCTCGGACGCCCGCCGCACGCCCACCAGATGCGGGCGGGCGGAGACGAGCCGGGCCACGGCCCACTCGTTCGCCTCGTGCCGGCGCGGGTCGGCCAGCACCCTGGCCAGGTCCTCGGCGGTGCCGGGCAGCGGCGGCCGCCAGGCGACCGGCGTCGTCGGCACGGCCTGCGCCCGCAACGCCTCGTCCAGCAGCCCCGCGCCGACGGTGATCACCCGGGGTGGTGCGTCGAGCAAAGAACTCACAGGAGGCTCCTGGCGTGGCGGGCGGCCTGGGCGTTGGACAGGAAGACGGCCGCGCCCGCCTCGCGGAAGGCCCCCGCCTGGCGGTGCAGATCCTGCGGGTCGCCCTCGGTGCCGATCAGGGCGAGCACGACGGTGGCGGGGCTG
Organism: Nonomuraea fuscirosea; assembly: GCF_003001935.1. GTDB lineage: Bacteria > Actinomycetota > Actinomycetes > Streptosporangiales > Streptosporangiaceae > Nonomuraea > Nonomuraea fuscirosea. The sequence continues at coordinate 359,385 of NZ_PVNG01000001.1, forward strand.
CGCGCGATCGGATGGGCGAGCGAGGCGGCCGGATCGGGGTCGGCGCCGTGCCCCAGGACGACGTCCATGAGCACCACGTCCGTCTCCGCGGCCCGCCCCAGCGCCTCCACGCGCAGCGCCGGGTCGATCATCGGATGCGCCCTGCCCCTGGTGTAGGCGTCGTCCCCGAAGTCGGTGAACTCCCCTGCGCCGGCCACCGCGGCGGCCTCCACGCTCAGGGTGCCGCCCGCGTACAGACCCCTGATCCGGTGCGGCGTGGCCCGGCCGCCGCGCCACGCGGGCCAGGACGGCCACTCGGGAACGGACCTGCCGAGGGCCCGCAGCGCCTGCTCGGCCGCCTCCGTCAGATCGGGCGCGCCCGGCCCGAGCAGAGCCCGCACCACGGGCGTGCGCAGCGGCAGCGCCTCGATGGCCCGCGCCACCTCGGGGGCCGGCGGCTTGGAGATCAGCACGATCAGCTCGGTGCCCGGGTCGTCGTCCAGCATGCGCAGCGCCCGCCGCGCCGACAGCCCGCCCACCTCGGCCGACAGGTCCCTGCCGCCCACGCCGAGCACGTGGCTCACGCCGGTGCCGGCCCGGTCGAGCAGGCACGTCACCTGCTGCGCGCCGGTGCCGGACGCGGCGACCACGCCGACGGGGCCGGGCGTCAGCACGTTCGCGAAGCCCAGGCCCGCGCCCGCGATGACCGCGGTGCCGCAGTCGGGGCCCATGACCAGGACGTCCCGCGCCTCGGCCCGCTCCTTGAGCAGGCGCTCCCGCTCGACGGTGACGCCGTCGCTGAAGATCATCACGTTGAGTCCTGCCTCGACGGCGTCCAGGGCCTCGAAGAAGGCGTACTCGCCCGGGGTCGAGACCAGGACGAGGTCGGCGGGACCGCGGGCGGCGGCCGAGCGGGTGGTCAGCGGCGGCTGCTCGCCGGAGTTCTCTTCCGGCCTGGGCGCCGCGGTGAGCTGCCGGTCGGCCTCCTCGACCGCCGCGTCCGTGTCACGCGCCCGTACGGCGATCACGAGGTCGCCCGGGTCGGCCTCCGGCACGCCGAAGCCCATCTCCCGCAGGATCGACACGTTGAGCTCGGTCGCCATGGCGACCATGGCCGCGTGCACGCCGGGCAGCTCCGACAGCGCCCGGCTGACCCGCATCAGCGTCACCGAGTCGTGGTAGGTCCCTCTCCGTACGAGCACCGCCTGGGGCAGGCCGTTCATCGGGCCCCGCTCAGCGAGCGGACGGCCCGTACCCCGATCGCGACACCCTGGGCCAGGTCGGCGCCAGAGGTGTGGCCGAGCCGGTGCAGCCGGCGCAGGGCCGGTTCGAGCGCCTGCCTGCCCGCGATGCCGCGCAGCACCGCGATCACCTCGGGACTGGCCTCGCCCCTGGCCGCGCAGTGCAGCAGCGTGGCGGACAGCGGCGTCGTCCGCGTCCGCGCGTCGAACGTGACGGTCGCCGCCAGCCAGCCGGCCAGCCACTGCGGCCGCTCCGCCCGCGCCGCCCGCCCCAGGTGCCGCAGCGTCACCAGCAGCCCCGCCAGCACGTCGTCACCGCTCGGCGTCAGCCCGGGGCCCAGCCCCACCAGCCGCTCCGCCGCCGTCACCGCACCCAGCAGCCAGCCCCTGGCGCAGCTGTCGGCCAGTTGCTCCACCGCCTCGTCGCCGGCCAGCCCGGCCCCCGGCGGATCGGCCAGAGCGGCCTCCGCCTCCGCCAGGCGGGCCGGATCGAGCCGTCCCAGCGGCGGCGCGGGATCCCACCATCGCCGTACGCTCAGGCTCAGCGGCCCCAGATCGATCGTCCGGTCGCCCACCGTCGCCTCGTCACCCACCGTGAGCTGCGGCAGCGGCGTGGACAGCAGCACCGAGTTGGGCAGCCGGGTGGCGTCGCCGGTGATGACGGCGATCACGGACGGCTCCAGATCGGTCCTGACCTCCAGGTACACGCCCGCGGGGAACGCAGCCAGCACCCGGGCCGGGCGTCGCTGGGACTCGAGGACGGGGCGCACCGCCGTACTGGCCGCGCCGGACACGTGAGCGCGGGTACGCCGAGCATGAGTACTGACGGTCACCAGACCTCCCAACCGACCTTGGTCCTGACCGTAGAACGGCCGGTGAACCCTCCGTACGGGTAAATTTGCCAACAGTCAGCGGGAAGGTTGGCTCTTCCTGACAGACCGCTTCTGGGTTCACAATTTCCTCATGGAGCCCCCCGTCCGTCTCGCCAGCACCGGCACGATCATCCACGGCGTGTCCGTCGGTGAGGTGCTCGGCGTGTCCACCCTCGCCGACGCCCGGCTGATCGCGGGGGAGAGCGGGCTGGGCCGCATCGTGCAGCGGCTCAACGTCATGGAAGTGCCCGACATCCTGGCCTGGGTCAAACCGCACGAACTGCTGCTCACCACCGGCTACCCGCTGCGCAACACGCCCCAGTCGCTCGGGCGGCTGGTGGCCGACCTGGACGAGCGCGGCCTGGCCGCGCTGGCGATCAAACTCGGCCGGTACGTGGACGAGTTGCCCGACGAGATGGTCGAGCAGGCGGACCGGCTCGGCTTCCCCCTCATCCTGCTGCCGAACGACGTCGGCTTCGACGACATCCTCAACCAGGTGCTGACCGACATCCTCAACCGCCAGGCCGCCGTGCTGGCCAGGGCGGAGGAGGCCCACCGGGCGCTGGTGCAGGTGGTGCTGGCCGGAGGCGGGCTGAACGAGGTCGCCGCCGAGGTGGCCCAGCTGCTCGACGTGTCGGTGGCGGCCGTGGACGGCTCGGGCGGCGTGCTGGCCACCGCCGGCGCCGCCGAGCACGTGAAGGTGCTGCGCGAGTCGATCTCCCGCGAGGGCCCGCCGCTCTCGCCGGCCACCGGCCGCGTGCGCTCGTTCGCCTCGGTGCCCGTCCTGGCCGGCGGCCACCACCACGGCAGGATCGTCGCCTACAGCCCGTCGGGGGCGATCGGCAACGCCGACGTCGGCATCCTGGAACGTGCCGCCACCGTCGCCGCGCTCGTCGTCACCCGGCAGGAGGCGGTCAACGCCGTCGAGAGCAAGTACCGGGCCGACTTCCTGCGCGACGTGCTCACCGGCCGGGCCGGCACCCCCGAGCGGATCACGGCCAGGGCCAGGGCGTTCGGCTGGGATCTGGCGCGGACGGTGACCGTCCTGGTGGCCGAGCTGGACCCGGACGGCGACGAGCGCAGCGCCCAGGACCGGCTGGTGGCCTGCTGGACGGCCGCGATCAGGCGGCACGACCCGCGCGGCGCGGTGGCCGGGTTCTCCCACGAGGTGGTGGCCGTGGTGGACGCCGCGCTCGACGCCGCCAGGGTGGCCAAGGACGCCGCCTCGGCCTTCGCCGACGTGCCGCCCGCCACCTTCTCCACCGGCACCTCCCGGCCCAGCCCCGGGGCGGCGACGCTGCCGGAGGCGTACTCGCAGGCGCTCAAGGCGGCCAGGGTCGGCCGGCAGCTGCACGGGCCCGGGGCGGTGGCCCACTTCGACCAGCTCGGCGTGTACCGGCTGCTGTCACTGGTCAACGACACCGACGAACTGCACGCGTTCGTCCGGGAGACGCTCGGGCCGCTGGCCGCCGACGACGACGCCGAGAACGCCGACCTGCGGCGCACCCTCCAGGTGCTGCTGGAGACCAATCTGAACGTGGCGGAGACGGCGCGGCGGCTGCACTTCCACTACAACACGCTGCGCTACCGGATCGGGAAGCTGGAACGCCTGCTCGGCAACTTCACCGACGACCCCCACCTGCGGCTCAACCTGACCCTGGCCCTGCACGTGCTGCGCATGCGGGGCATCTAGCCTGCCCCTAGGCTTGGACGTCGTGGACTTCGAACTGCGCTCTGACTACATCCCGCTGTGCGACCTGCTGAAGTACTGCGGGATCACGGAGACCGGCGGCATGGCCAAGCACCTCATCGCCGAGGGGATGGTCTCGGTGGACGGCGAGATCGAGCTGCGCAAGCGAGCCAAGATCCGATCGGGGCAGGTCGTGAGCGGGGAGGGCTTCTCGATCCGGGTGGAGTGAGCGCGGCGGACATCTACGAAAAGTCACCACGTCATTACGCGTTGTTTACTAGCATCGGGCCCGCCGGAAAAAGAAACGGCCCCCTGACGGGGGCCGTAAAGCCCGGGAACTGAGTGCCGGGCGCTCTGACTCCATGCTAGGAGATAGTGGCTGTGCGTGACAAGCCGAACGACGGAAACGGCCGCGTGGGCGTCTACGTCGACGGATTCAACCTCTACTACGGGCTCAGGCAGCTGAGCGGGCGTCGCGACCTTTGGCTCGATCTCGCAGGGCTCGCCCGCGAGCTGCTGCGCGACGGCCAGTCCCTGGAAGTGGTGCGCTATTTCACCACCATCGTGCGCGGCGACCGCCAGGCCGCCGCCCGGCAGCGCGTCTATCTGGCGGCTGTGCAGAGCCAGGGAGTGGACGTGGTGCTCGGGCGGTTTCAGGAGCGGCGCAACCGGTGTCACTCCTGCGGTCTGTCGTGGCGGTCCTACGAGGAGAAGAAGACCGACGTCGCCATCGCCAGCGCCATGGTGGCGGACACCGCGCTCGATAGGGTGGACATGGTCATGCTCATCTCCGCCGACACCGATCTCTGCGGCGCTGTCGAGACGATCCGGACGATCGATGACGGGCGCGGAACCAAGACACGGGTGGTCAGCGTGTTCCCGCCGGGCAAGGGCGCGAACGAGCTTCGCCGGTGCAGCGACGCCTGGTTCCCCCTCGGGCAGGCGATGGTGCGCAAGTGCCAGTTCCCCGACACGCTGACGGGTCCAGGCGGAGACGTTTACCGACGCCCGGCGTACTGGAACTGAAGCTCACCCTCTATTGTGCTCTCCGACACAAGTCGGGGAGACGAATCCGCTGGTCAGGCGGGAGATCGAGGTGCGGGCGTGGCGTTCGGGTGGAAGGTGCACGGCGATGGGAAGCGCCTGACGCCGGGTGAGGTGGTCAAGCCGGACGAGCGGCTGAGCTGGCCCAGGATGGTCGGGATCGGGGCGCAGCACGTCATCGCCATGTTCGGCGCGACCTTCGTGTTCCCGCTCGTCATGGGGCTCGACGCCAACCTGGCCGTGATGATGTCCGGCGTGGCGACGATCCTGTTCCTGCTGATCGTGAAGGGCCGGATCCCGAGCTACGTGGGGTCGAGCGCGTCCTTCGTCGGGGCCGTGGTGGCGATCAGGGCGGCCGGGGGCGGCGACGCCACCGTCACCGGGGCGCTGCTGGTCGTGGGCGTCGTGCTGGCCGGGTGCGGGTACGCGATCCACCGGCTGGGCGTGGGCGTGATCCACCGGGTCTTCCCGCCGATCGTCACCGGCGGCGTGGTGATGCTGATCGGGTTCGGGATGGCGTACGTGGCGGCGGACGTCTACTGGCCCAAGGACCCGTGGGTGGCGCTGCTGACGATGGCGGCCACGTTCGTGTTCATCGGGGTGTTCCGCGGGTTCCTGGGCCGGATCGGGGTGCTGCTGGGGCTCGTGTTCGGGTTCCTGCTGTCGTGGGGATGGGACCTCGTCGGCGGGCGGATCCTGGCGCCGGACGACAGCGGGCGGGTCACCGAGCACTTCCGGGTGAACCTGGACGCCGTGGCGCAGGCCGACTGGATCGGGCTGCCGTCGCTGCACGGGCCGGTGTTCGAGGTGTCGGCGATCGTGCTGGTGCTGCCCGTGGTGATCGCGCTGATCGCCGAGAACGTGGGGCACGTCAAGGCCGTGGGGGAGATGACCGGGGCCGACGTGGACGCCTACATGGGGCGGGCGGTGCTGGCCGACGGCGTCGGCACGGTCGTGGCCACGTCCGTCGGCGGGCCGGCCACCACGACGTACGCCGAGAACATCGGGGTCATGGCGGCCACCCGGGTGTACTCGACGGCCGCCTACTACATCGCGGCCGTCATCGCGATCCTCTTCGGGCTCTGCCCCAAATTCGGGGCGCTCGTCGCGGCCACGCCCGGCGGTGTGCTGGGCGGGGTGACGACCATCCTGTACGGCATGATCGGCCTGCTCGGCGCCAAGATCTGGATCGAGAACCGGGTGAACCTGTCGGACCCGGTCAACCTGGTGCCCGTCGGGGCCGGGATCATCTGCGCCATCGGGCCCGTCGCGTTGCCGATCACCGGCACGTTCGCGCTGAGCGGGATCGCGCTGGGCACCATCGTGCTGCTGGCCGGCTACCACCTGCTGCGCGTCACCCGCCGATAGCCCCCTGGACGCGGGCCCGGCCGATCCCGCGCGAGCCCTTCACACGCCGCCACTTTTCATGTGCGCGAGGTTCACCCTGGTCTGCCGGTCAGATTTGGCAGATCATGCCCGTGTAGGTGCGTGCCGTCGGGCCTAATGTGCCCGCAAAGCGGAGCGTGCCGCCGGCCCAGCCGCCCAGTACAAGAGGGGCTCGCATGGTTGTGGGATGGACCAAACACGGTGACGGCAGACATCTGGCACCCGGCGAGGTGGTCAGACCCGACGAGAGGCTGAGCTGGCCCCGGATGGTGGGGTTCGGGGCGCAGCACGTGATCGCGATGTTCGGCGCGACGTTCGTGTTCCCCCTGGTGATGGGGCTGGACCCGAACGTCGCGGTGATGATGTCGGGCGTCGCGACGATCCTGTTCCTGCTGATCGTGAAGGGCAAGGTGCCCAGCTACCTGGGCACCAGCGCGTCCTTCGTGGGCGGCGTGTTCGCCATCAGGGCCGCCGCCGGCGGCGACACGGCGGGCGCGGACGCCGTCGTGACCGGCGCGATCCTGGTCGCCGGGTTCATGCTGGCGCTGGCCGGGCTGGCCATCCACTTCCTCGGCGTGGACGTCATCCACCGCGTCTTCCCGCCCGTGGTCACCGGCGCGGTGGTGATGCTGATCGGGTTCGGGCTGGCGTTCGTGGTGGCGGACGTCTACTGGCCGCAGGACCACTGGATGGCCCTGGTCACGATGGTCATCACGTTCGTGGTGATCGTCGCGTTCAAGGGGTTCATCGGGCGCGTCGGCGTGCTGATCGGGCTGGTGTCCGGGTTCGTGCTGTCGTGGGTGCTGGACCTGACCGCGGGGCCCGTCACGTCGGTGCTGCCGGGCGCCAACCTGCGGGACGCGGCGGGTGCGGCCTGCCCGGCCGAGGGGACGTACTGCGTGGCGACGGCCTTCCCGCACGACCGGGTCAGCTTCGACGCCGTGTCCTCCGCGCCCTGGTTCGGGCTGCCCAGCTTCCACGCGCCCGACTTCAAGACCTCGGCGGTGCTGCTGGTGCTGCCCGCCGTGATCGCGTTGATCGCGGAGAACATCGGGCATGTGAAGGCCGTGGGGGAGATGACCGGCACGGACCTGGACCCGTACGTGGGGCGGGCGGTCACGGCCGACGGCGTCGCGACCGTGCTGACCAGCGCCGTCGGCGGGTCGCCGACGACCACGTACGCCGAGAACATCGGCGTGATGGCGGCCACCAAGGTCTACTCGACGGCCGCGTACTACATCGCCGGCGTCATCGCGATCCTGTTCGGTCTGTGCCCGAAGTTCGGGGCGCTGGTCGCGGCCACCCCCGGCGGCGTGCTCGGCGGGGTGACGGTGATCCTGTACGGCATGATCGGCCTGCTCGGCGCGAAGATCTGGATCGAGAACAAGGTGGACTTCGCCGATCCGGTGAACATGGTTCCGACCGGAGCGGGCATCATCCTGGCCATCGGACCCGTGAGCCACTTCATCGGCGGAGACTTCACCCTTGAGGGCATCGCGCTCGGCACGATCGTGGTGCTGGGCGGATACCACCTGCTGCGCGCCATCGCCGGCCGCACTCCCGTGCCCGCCAGGAGCGAGGCCGGGTGAAGCCGCCGCCCTTCGAGTACCATGCGCCGCGCGACCTCGGCGCGGCGCTGCGGACCCTCGCCGAGGTGGACGGCAAGGTGCTGGCCGGCGGCCAGAGCCTCATCCCGATGCTCAACATGCGGCTGGCGGCGCCCGCCCATCTCGTGGACATCAACCGGGTCGGCGGGCTCGGCGCGAGCGAGGTCACCCCTGAGGGGGTGCGGGTGGGCGCGCTGGCCCGGCACGCCGAGGTGGAGCGGGCCGCGGCGCATCCGCTGCTCACCCGCGCGCTCAAGCTGGTCGCCCACCCCGTGATCCGCAACAGGGGGACGGTGGTGGGCAGCCTGGTGCACGCCGACCCGGCGGCCGAGCTGCCCGCCGTGCTGGCGGTGCTGGGCGGGAGCGTGCGCGCGGCCCGCTGGGACACCGCCGGCGGCGGCCCCGTGCTGCGGGAGGTGCCGGCGGAGGAGTTCTTCGTCGGCCCCATGGAGTCGGCGCTCGGCCCGGACGAGCTGGCCGTGTCGGCGTTCTTCCCGGCGCTGCCGGAGGGGAGCGGGGCCGCGTTCGAGGAGGTGAGCCGCAGGCACGGCGACTACGCGCTGGCGGGCGTGTGCGCGGTGGTCACGGTCGGCGCCGACGGCGCGGCCCGCGCGCGGGCCGCGTGCGTCGGGGTCGGCGCCGGGCCCGTCGTGGTCGACCTGGGCGAGCTGGGGCCGGTGCGGCGGGCCGGCTGGAAGGCGGCGGCGGCCCTCGTACGCGAGGCGACCGATCCGGAAGAGGACATCCACGCCACCGCCGCCTACCGCCGTCACCTGGTGGGCGTGCTGGCCGAGCGGGCGCTGCGGAACGCGGCGCGGGAAGGGGCGGCGGCCCGTGGAGCATGAGATCACCCTCGTCGTGAACGGCACCGCCAGGCGGGTCCGCGTCCCCGCGCGCCGCCTGCTGTCCGACTGCCTGCGCCACGACCTCGGCCTGACCGGCACCCACGTGGGCTGTGAGCACGGCGTCTGCGGCTGCTGCACGGTGCTGCTCGAAGGACGGCCGGTGCGCTCGTGCCTGACGTTCGCCGTGACCGTGGACGGGGCCGAGATCACCACCGTCGAGGGCCTGGCCGGGAGCGACGGCCGGCTGTCGGCGGTGCAGCGGGCCTTCGCCGAGTGCCACGGGCTGCAGTGCGGGTTCTGCACGCCGGGCTTCCTGTGCACGGTGACGGCCCTGCTGGCCGACAACCCGGTCCCCACGGACGACGAGGTGATCGAGGGGATCTCGGGCAACCTGTGCCGCTGCACCGGCTACCAGAACATCGTCAAGGCCGTGCACCGGGCCGCCGAGCTGCGGGCGGAGGAGACATGACGACGAAGCTGTTCGGCGAGCCCGTGCAGCGGCGCGAGGATCCGCGGCTGCTCACCGGGCAGGGCCGCTACCTCGACGACCTGGGCCGGGAGGCGCTGGCGGCGGCGTTCGTGCGCTCGCCGCACGCCCACGCCCGCATCCGCGACATCGACGTCGGCCCCGCACTCGACGTGGAGGGGCTCGTCGCCGTCTACACCTGGGAGGACCTGCCGGAACGGGTCGGCCGGGCGCTGCCGCTGCTCATCCCGCACCCCGCGCTGACTCACGGGCGCACCGCGTACCCCCTGGCCAGGGAGGTCGTCAGGCACGTCGGCGAGCCGGTGGTCATGGTGGTGGCCACCGACCGGTACGCCGCCGAGGACGCCTGCGCGCTCATCGAGGTCGACTACGAGCTGCGCAAGCCGGTCGTCGGCCTGGAGGAGGCCGTGCACGGGGCCCAGCTCGTGCACGAGGACGTGCCCGGCAACGTCGGCGCGCACCTCGTCCAGGAGGTCCCGGCGCCCGGCGGGCACGGCGCGAGGGAGGCGATCGAGGCCGCGCCGCACACGCTGTCCTTCCGGCTCGACATCGAGCGCAGCGCCAGCATGCCGCTGGAGGGCCGCGGCGTGTACGCCCGCTGGGACGGCCGCGACCTGCGCGTCTACTCCAGCACCCAGACCTCCACCAGCGTCCGCATGGCGGTCGCCGCCGCGCTCGGCCTGCCGCTGCCCCAGGTCGAGGTGATCGCGCCCGACGTGGGCGGCGGCTTCGGGGTCAAGATCGTGCACCCGTGGCCCGAGGAGGTGCTCGTCCCCTGGGCCGCGATGACGCTCGGGCGCGAGGTCAAGTGGGCCGAGGACCGGCGCGAGCACTTCATCTCCTCCGCGCACGAGCGGGCCCAGGTGCAGCACGTGCGGGTGGGGTTCGACGACGAAGGGCGAGTCCTGGGGCTTGACGTCTCGATCCTGCACGATCACGGCGCCTACACGCCGTACGGGATCATCGTGCCGATCGTCACCTCCACGCAGCTGCTGGGGCCGTACCGGGTGGGCGCCTACCGGGTCGAGTTCACCGCCGTCTACACCAACACCGTGCAGGTGACCCCCTACCGGGGGGCCGGGCGGCCGCAGGGCGTGTTCTGCATGGAACGCACGATGGACAAGATCGCGCGCCACCTGGGCAAGGACCGCACCGCCGTCAGGGAGGCCAACTTCATCCGCCCCGAGGAGTTCCCGTACGACCAGGGGATGATCTTCCAGGACGGGCGGCCGCTCATCTACGACAGCGGCGACTACCCCGAGATGCTCCGCATGATCAAGGAGCTGATCGGCTGGGACTCCTTCGAACGGCGTCCCGGCCGGGGCATCGGGATCGGCTGCTACGTCGAGGGCACCGGCGTCGGCCCGTACGAGGGCGGCCACGTGCAGATCACCTCCGACGGCCGGGTGCACGTCTCCACCGGCCTCACCTCGCAGGGGCAGGGCCACGAGACGGCCTTCGCCCAGATCGCCGCGGCCGAGCTGGGCGTGCCCATCGAGCGCGTCAGCGTGGTCACCGGCGACACCCGCAGGTTCGCCTACGCGGTCGGCACGTTCGCCTCCCGCGCCGCCGTGGTCAGCGGCAACGCCATCGCGCTGGCCTGCCGCAAGGTGCGCGAGAAGGCGCTGCGCATCGCCGCCGACGCCCTGGAGGCCGACCCGGCCGACCTCGACATCGCCGACGGCCTCGTGCACGTGGCCGGCACCCCGTCCGCGTCCATCCCGCTGTCCACGGTGGCGGTGCTGGCCAACCCGCTGCGGTACGCCTTCGACGAGGAGGCGGCCAAGGCCACCCAGTTCTCCGGCACCGCCTCGCCCGACCGGCCGCCGGTGGCCGAGGGCGAGGAGCCGGGGCTGGAGGGGCGCGACTACTACTCGCCGATCAGGTCCACGTTCGCGGCCGGCATGCACGCCGCCGTCGTCGAGACCGACCCGGACACCGCCGAGATCAAGGTCGTCCGGTACGCGGTCGTGCACGACTGCGGCCGGCTGATCAACCCCATGATCGTCGAGGGGCAGATCCACGGCGGCGTCGCCCAGGGCATCGGCGGCGCCCTGTACGAGCGCATGGTCTACGACCAGCACGGCCAGCTCGTCAACGCCTCCTTCATGGACTTCCTGATGCCGTACGCCACCGAGGTCCCGCACGTCGAGACCGATCACCTGGAGACGCCCTCGCCGCTCAACCCGCTCGGCATCAAGGGCGCGGGCGAGGCCGGCGTGATCCCCGTCTCGGCCGTGATCGCCTCGGCCGTCGAGGACGCCGAGGGCTTCGCGGTCGACCGCATGCCCATCTCCCCGTCCGAGCTGTTCGAGGCGAGGCGGCGCAACCGCGGGTGACGGGGGTGGGATGATCGGCGCCATGCGTGCCCCCGACTCCGGTCTGACCGCCTTCCCCGACGTGCCCGGCGACGTCCGCCTGATCGACCTGGCCTGGAACGAGATCGCCGAGGTGCCCGGCTGGGTGGCCGGGCTCGCCGCGCTGGAGGAGCTCCGCCTCGACGGCAACGGCCTGCGCACGCTGCCCGACCTGTCCGGGCTGACCGCGCTGCGCGCGCTGCACCTCGACGGCAACGCGCTGACGTCCTTCCCCGCCTGCCCGCCCGGTCTGGAGAGCCTCTTCCTGTACGGCAACCGCCTCGCCGGACTCCCCGGCCGGCTGCCGGCGACGCTCAGGCACCTGCACGTAGGCGCGAACGGCCTCACCGCGCTCCCGGACACGCTCTGGAAGCTGACCGGCCTCGAATCGCTCAACGTGGCCCAGAACGCGCTCACGGAGCTCCCCGCGGGCATCGGCGCGCTGGCCCGGCTGCGCATGCTCGACCTGGGCCACAACCGGCTCACCGAGATCCCGCCCGAACTCGGCGACCTGCCGCTGACCGACTACCTCTACCTCAGCGACAACCTCTTCACCGAGGTGCCGGAGTCGATCGGGCGGCTCGACCGGCTGGCCTACCTCAACCTGACCGACAACCGGATCACCCGCCTGCCCGCCTCGCTCGGCTCCATGACGGCGCTGGTGGAGCTGCGGCTCTACGGCAACCGGCTGGAGTCGCTGCCGGAGACGATCGGCGACCTGCCCCGGCTGCGTGAGCTGCACCTCCAGGGCAACCGGCTGCGGGAGCTGCCCGGACGGCTGCCGGAGAAGCTGAAGGTGCTGGATCTCCGCGACAACCGGCTCGGCCGGCTGCCGGAGTCGCTGCCCGCCGGGCTGAAGCAGCTCGACCTGCGTGACAACCGGCTGCGCGACCTGCCGGACACCCTGCCCGACCTGGAGAAACTCGATCTGCGCTGGAACAAGCTGGACGGTGAGCCGCAGGTGCTGGCCCGGCTCGAAGCGCGCGGGTGCGTCGTGCTGAGGTGAAACCGGGAGCACCCCACCGCGAACCGGAGTCGTCCGGCGGTGAACCGCGCCGGGCGGGCCTGCGTACCCTCGCACATGACGACATTTCCACGTCTGGCCGCTTTCGCGCTGCTGGCCGGACTGGTCGCCGGCTGCTCCTCAGGGGGCGGCTGGAGCGACTACGTCGCAGCAGGCAAGAACCAGCCCCCCAACCCCGCCCCGCTCACGGTCGAGCAGATCTCCGAGAAGGTCGGCTGCAAGCCGAAGATGCAGGTCGACGCCGACGAGGTCCGTACGGCGTACTGCAAGACCCAGGACGGTGAGTTCTTCGTCAACACGTTCAAGACGGAGAAGCTCAAGGACGAGTGGATGGACCGGGCCCCCGAGTACAACCCCCATCTGGTCGGACCCAAGTGGACCGTGCTGGGGCCGTTGAAGGTGCTTGAGACGATCAGGGGACCGCTCAACGGCGACCTGCACCTGACCGACCACCGGGTCTCCAAGACGCCTGCGCCCAAATAGCCGGACGGTATGAGTCTGAACCGAGGTAGGAAGGGCCGCGTACCCCCGCACATGACGACAATCCCCCGCCTGACCGCTGTCGCGCTGCTGGCGGCGCTGGTCGCCGGCTGCTCCTCGGGGAGCGGCGGCGGCTACGTCGCGTCCGCCGGCAAGCTGGCCGGCGCCGCGCCGCTCACGGTCGAGCAGATCTCCGCCAAGGTCGGCTGCACGCCTCGCATGCAGGTCGACGCCGCCGAGATCCGCACGGGCTTCTGCCGCACACCGGACGGCGAGTTCTTCGTCACGACGTTCGCCAGCCAGACCGGCAAGGACGCCTGGATGGACGCCGCTCCCGAGTACAACCCGCACCTGGTGGGCAACCTCTGGACGGTCCTGTCCAGCCGCAAGGTGCTCGACCTGCTCAAGGAACGGCTCGGCGGCGACCTGCACCTCACCGACCACCGCACCAAGCAGATGAAGGTCGTCGGCTGACGCACGCCTCCGGCCACCGGCCGTGAAACGGTGGCCGGCGCGTCTCCCGAACCGCACCCGATCCCCGCTCAGGGGCGGGGTGCGGCCGTGGAGGCTCTGACGACCAGCTCGTGCCGGGTACGGCGGCGGCGCGGGCGGGTGGCGGGCGGCTTGAGCACCAGTTCCAGGGCCTGCCTGCCCATGCCGACCATGGGCAGTCTGACCGTGGTCAGCGCCGGATAGACGTCCCTGGCCACCGGCACGTCGTCGAACCCGGCCACCGAGATCTCCTCCGGCACCCGCCGCCCGTGGTTGAGCAGCCACGACAGCGCCCCCACCGCCATCGGGTCGTTGAGCGCGACCACCGCCGTCAGCTCCGGATGGGCGCGTACCAGCCGGGCCGTGGCCGCCGCGCCGCCCTCGCGGGTGAAGTCCCCGTGCACGACCGGCACCGACGCCCAGTCGAGCCCGGCCGCCCCGTACGCGGTGCGCAGCCCGGCCAGCCGGTCCTCGACGGTGGTCAGGTTGGCCGGGCCGCCGAGCACGCCGAGCCGGCGGTGACCCAGGTCGAGCAGGTGGCGCATGAGGGTCGCGCCGCCGGCGGCGTTGTCGGGCAGCACCGCGTCCACCGGCAGGTGGTGCCGGCCGATCACCGCGACGCGCCCGCCCGCCGCGGTGAACGAGCGCAGCTCGGCCGCGATGTCGGTCTCGGTGCGCGCGTCCACGTAGCCCGAGCCGGCCAGCACGATCGAGGTCACCCGGTGCGCCCGCAGCGCGCGGATCCTGGCCAGCTCGGCGCGCGGGTCGCGCTCGGTCTGGCTGATCAGCGCCAGGTAGCCGCGGCTGTCCGTCTCACGCAGCACGCCCCGCGCGATCTCGCCGAAGTAAGGGTCGCCCACGTCGTGCACGACCAGCCCGACCATGGACGCCTGCCCGCCGGCCAGCGCCCGCGCGTGGCTGTTGGGCACGTACCCCACCTGAGCGGCGATGGCCCGCACGTGCGCGGCGACCCGGGGGCTCACCCCGGCGCTGCCGGTCATCGCCCGCGAGGCGGTGGCCAGCGACACCCCGGCCGCCCTGGCCACGTCGATCAGGCGCGGCGGGCCGGACGGCTCGCCGGGAGGAGCGCCGGGAGGAGCGCCGGGAGGAGCGCCGGCCAGGGTGCCCGCGCGGGTGTCGGGAAGGGCGCCAGGTGGGGCGCTGGGTGGGGAAGGCCGCGGGGAGGGGCGTTCTGCCATGCGGTGCGTACCCCCTTGTATGGGGCGAAATCCCGTGTAATCGTAACCGAAAGCGCTTACGAAAGCGCTTTCGCTCGCCTCTTCTGACGGGGGTCTCCTCGATGGCAAGAGTAAGCAAGGGCCTGGCGATCATCTCCCTCTGCGCACTGGCGCTCACCGCCTGCGCGAAGACCGACGAACCCGGCGCGGCGCCGTCGCCCGGACAGCAGCGGGGGCCGGTGCGGATCGGCGTCTCCTTACCGCTCACCGGCGACTTCTCCGAGCCGGGCAAGGGCATCCAGGAGGGTTACCAGGTCTGGGCCGACCGGGTGAACGCCAAGGGCGGCCTGCTCGGCAGGAAGGTCGAGCTGATCTTCCGCGACGACGCCTCCGACCCCAACCGGGTCAGCTCCGACTACGAGTCGCTCATCACCCAGGACAAGGTGGACCTGGTCTTCGGGCCGTTCTCCTCGCGCCTGGTCATCCCGGCGGCGAAGGTCGCCGAGTCGTACGGGATGCTCTTCGTGGAGCCGGCCGGCGCCGCCGCCGAGGTCTTCGAGCAGGGCTTCAAGCGGCTCTTCTACGCCGCCCCCGCCATCGCCGGCGACCACTACGACTACCTGTCCGACTACCTCACCCAGTTGCCCGCCGACCAGCGGCCGAAGACGGCGGCGTACGCCAGCCTGGACGACCCCTTCGCCCAGGGCACCGCGTACGGGCTGCGCGACAAGCTGGCCGCGGCCGGGATCAAGACCGTCGTGGACGAGGTCTACCCGCCGGAGACCACCGACTTCGCCCCCATCGCCGCCAAGATCGCGGCTGCCAAGCCCGACCTGGTCGTGGGCGGCACGCAGTTCGAGGACTCGGTCGGCCTCGTGCGGGCGCTGCAGGAGCTCAAGGTGCAGCCGAAGCTGGCGGCCTTCTCGACCGGGCCGACGCTGGCGGAGTTTCCCGCCGCGGTGAAGGGGGCGGCCGAGCACGTCATCTCGCCCGTCGGCTGGTCGGCCACCGCCACGTTCACCGGCAACCAGGACCTGGTCAAGCGGTACAAGGAGATGTTCGGCGGCGACGCCAACGAGGACGCGGCCAACGGCTACACCGTCGGCCAGATCGTCGAGGCGGCCGTGGCCGCGGCCCAGTGCGCGGACCCGTCCAAGGAGTGCCAGGACAAACTGACCGCGCACATCGGGCAGGCCACGTTCGACACCGTCGTGGGGCCGCTGTCGTTCGACGACAAGGGCCGGCCCGAACAGGCGCACATGATCCAGCAGTACGTGAACGGCAAGGTCGAGATCGTGCTGCCCGAGCAGGCCAAGACCGCCGGCATCGTCTACCCGAAGAAGCCGTGGTGAGCCTGCTCGCGCAGGGCCTGGCCCTGGGCGTGCTGACCGGCGGCCTGTACGCGCTGCTCGCCTCCGGCCTGTCGCTGTACTTCGGCGTGATGCGGGTGGTCATGGTGGCGCACCCGGCGTTCCTCTTCCTGGCCGCCTACCTGACCTACACCGCGCACACCGTGTTCGGCGTGGACCCGTTCCTGGCGCTGCCGGTGACCGTGCCGCTGTTCTTCGCGCTGGGCGTGGCGGTGCAGCGGCTGCTCATCGCCCGGCTGGCGCCGGAGAACGTGGCGATGATGTCGGTGCTGCTGACCTTCGGGCTGGCGCTGACCATCGAGGGTCTGCTCGGCACGTTCTACACCGGCTCGTACAAGTCGATCAGCATGGACTACGCCACCCGGTCGCTCACCGTGGCCGGCGTGCACCTCCCGTACGACAAGATCATCGCCTTCCTCGTGGCCGCGCTCACCCTCGGCGTGCTGTTCGCGGTGCTGGTCAAAAGCAGGTTCGGGCAGGCACTGCGGGCCACGATCCAGCACCGCGAGGCGGCCAGGCTGGTCGGGATCCCGACCGAGCGCGTGGCCGGCCACGGCTTCGGCGTGGGCCTGGCCACGGCCGCCGCAGGCGGCACGGTGCTGGCGCTGATCACGCCGTTCTTCCCCGCCTCCCACTGGGTGTGGATCGGCAAGCTCATGGCCGTCATCGTGGTCGGCGGCCTGGGCAGCGTGACCGGAGCCGCCCTCGCGGCCGTGCTCCTCGGGGTCGTCGAGGGCGTCGTGCTGGTGACCGTGGACGCGACCTGGGCCACCATGATGTTCTACGTCTTCCTCTTCCTGGCCCTGCTCGTCCGCCCCCAGGGGTTCTTCGGAGGCCGGCTTGCGCACCGTTTCTAGAGGACTGCCGCTGCTGGCGGGCGCGCTCGCGATCGCCTACCCGTG
This sequence comes from Nonomuraea fuscirosea, assembly GCF_003001935.1. GTDB lineage: Bacteria > Actinomycetota > Actinomycetes > Streptosporangiales > Streptosporangiaceae > Nonomuraea > Nonomuraea fuscirosea. The sequence continues at coordinate 376,339 of NZ_PVNG01000001.1, forward strand.
GCTGGTGCCCAACTACTACCTGGTGTACGCGGGCGCGCTGACTGTCATGTACGCCGCCATGTCCACCTCCTGGAACCTGCTCGGCGGCTTCACCGGCTACGTCTCGCTCGGCCACTCGGCCTTCTTCGGGCTGGGCGCGTACGGCACCGGGCTGCTGGTCGTGCGCCTGGACGTGCCCTGGCTCGTCGCCCTGCCGGTCTCGGCGCTGCTGGTCACGCTGTTCGCGGCCGGCGTCGGCATCGCCGCCGTGCGCGTGCGCGGCGCCTCGTTCGTGATCGTCTCCATCGCGCTCGTGTCGATGATGAACCTCGTCGTGCAGGGCTGGCGCTCGCTGACCGGCGGCTCCACCGGTCTCCAGGTGCCCTCGCCCTTCCCCGGGCTGCACAGGGGCCAGACCCATCTGGTGTTCTTCTATCTGTTCCTGGTGCTGCTCGGGGTCGCGCTGCTGGCCTGGTGGCAGATCTCCCGCTCCCGCTTCGGCGCGGGGCTGCGGGCCATCAGGGAGGACGAGGACAAGGCCGAGTCGCTGGGGGTGCCGACGGCGGCGTACAAGGTGGCGGCCTTCGCCCTGTCCGCCCTGTTCGTCGCGCTGGCCGGCGGCCTGTACGCGCTCTGGTTCGGCAGCCTCGACCCGATCTTCGTCTTCTCCATCCTGATCGGCTCGTCCATGGTGCTCATGAGCCTGCTCGGCGGCGTCAGGCACCTGCTCGGGCCGCTGCTCGGCGCGCTCATCGTGGCCCCGGCGGGGGAGTACTTCCTGATCGCGCTGGGTGAGACGCAGATCCACCTGACCGCGACGGGGCTGGTGCTCGTGCTGGTCGTGCTGTTCATGCCGGAGGGGATCCTGGCCAGGTTCGCCAGGCGGCGGGCGGGTCCGTCCATCCCCGACGAGAGCGCCGACCAGCGGCTGCAGGGGGTGTCCTCATGAGCTCGCTGCGGACGGAGGGGCTGACGAAGTCGTTCGGCGGCGTGCTGGCCGTGGACGGCGTCACCGTCGAGCTGCGCGACGGCGCGATCAACGGCCTGATCGGGCCGAACGGCTCGGGCAAGACGACGTTCTTCAACATCGTCACCGGCATGATCAGGCCGGACGCCGGCCGGGTGCTCTACCGCGACAGGGAGATCACCCGGCACGCGCCGCACCGGATCGCGCACGCCGGCATCGGCCGCACCTTCCAGCTCTGCCGCGTCTTCCCCCGCCTGACCGTGCTGGAGAACATGCTGGTCGCGGTCCGCCGCACCCGGCTGCGCGAGCTGATGGCCGGGCTGCGCGACGCGGGCGAGACCGAACGGGCCCGCCACTGGCTGCGCCGCATGGGCATCGAGCACCTGGAGGAGGCCGAGGCCCGCGACCTGTCCTACGGCCAGCAGAAACTACTCGAACTGGCCGCCGTCCTCATGGCCGAGCCGGACCTGGTGCTGCTCGACGAGCCCGCGGGCGGGGTCAACCCGGCGCTGATCGACCGGATCACCGGCCTCGTCCGCGACCTCAACGCGGAGGGCCGCACCTTCCTGGTCGTCGAGCACAACATGGACATGGTGATGGGCATGTGCGACCACGTGATCGTCTTCGACCGCGGCGCGCCCATCGCCGAGGGGCCGCCGTCGGCGGTGCGGGAGGATCCGCGGGTGCTGGAGGCGTATCTCGGTGTCTGAGACGGTGCTGTCTTTGGAGGACGTGGTGGCCGGGTACGGCAGGGCCGCGCCCGTGCTGCGCGGCCTGACCGTGACCGTGCGCGCCGGGGAGGTCGTCTGCCTGGTCGGCCCCAACGGCGCGGGCAAGTCCACCGCGCTCAAGGTGGCCAGCGGCCTGCTCGCGCCCAGGTCGGGCCGGGTGCTGCTGGCCGGGCGGGACGTGACGGGCGTGTCGCCGCAGCGGCTGCTCGGGCTCGGCCTGGCCCACGTGCTGCAGGGGCACAGCGTGTTCCGCGAGATGACGGTGGCCGAGAACGTGCGGCTCGGCGGCTTCACCGTCCGCGACCAGGCCCGGCTGAAGGAGCGGATCGAGGTGGTCAAGGACCTGTTCCCCGTGGTGCGCGAACGGTGGGGCAGCATGGCGGGTCTGCTGTCCGGCGGGCAGCAGAAGCAGGTCGAGTTCGCCCGCGCGCTGATGCTGGAGCCGTCCGTGGTGCTGCTCGACGAGCCCTCGATGGGCCTCGACCCGCGCAACACGCAGGTGGTCTTCGACCAGATCGACCTCATGCGCAGGACCGGCGTGGCGGTGCTGCTGGTGGAGCAGAACGCGCGCAGGGCCCTGGAGACGGCCGACCTCGGCTGCGTGCTGGACCTCGGCCGGGTGCACATCAGCGGCCCGGCCCGCGAACTGGCCGCCGACCCCCGGCTGGGCCGCCTCTACCTGGGCGGCGCCCCCGCCGGCTGAGCGCGCCGTCCATGCTGGGCGCGTCGTCCGTCAGGCGGGCACCTTGATCCGCTTCCTGAACACCCAGTACGTCCACCCCTGGTAGACCAGGATGAACGGCAGCGTGATCAGCCCGATCCAGGTCAGCATGGTCAGCGTGTACGGGCCGGAGGCCGCCTCGGCCAGGGTGAGCCCCGGCAGCGGCCGTACCCGCAGCTCCATGAAGACCGCCAGCGTGGTCAGCACGATCGCGCCCGCCGTGGCCGTGAACGCCCAGCCCTCCCTGCGCCGCCAGATCAGCGCCGTGGCCGCGGCCAGCGCCGCCATCGCGGCGAGGGCGGGAGCCGTGCCCAGGCTCGACAGGGCGAAGACGGCGACCGGGATCGTCACGGCGCCGGCGGCCAGGGCGACGGTCCTGGCCCGGCGGCGCACCGGGCCCGTGGTGCGCAGCGCCAGGAAGACCGCGCCGTGCAGGGCGCACACGGCCAGCGTGAACGCGCCGCCGAGCAGGGCCGGGGCGACGCCGCCGAACAGCAGGCTGGCGAAGATCGCGCCCCACAGGAACGCCGGGATCGCGCTGCCCACCACGATGCCGAGGTCGCACCAGAGCGGATTCGTCACCTTGCCGCGCCACTCCAGCCCGACGCCGCGCACGATCAGCCCGGCCAGGACCAGCACCACGGGCAGGTAGAAGGTGCTGAACAGGCCCGCGTACCAGGCGGGGAAGGCGGCGAACATGGCTCCGACCGCGGTGATCAGCCACACCTCGTTGCCGTCCCACACCGGGCCGATGGTCTCCAGGCCGGCCCGCTGCTCGGCGGCGTTCCTGCTCACCAGCGGCGCCAGCATGCCGACGCCGAAGTCGAAGCCCTCAAGGACGAAGTAGCCGGTCCAGAGGAAGGCGATGACGGCGAACCACAACTCGATCATTGGTCAGCTCCTCAGTACATCAGGGACGGCTCGCGCCGCTCGGCCGCGGGCAGCGGCGCCCGTTCCGCCGCGCCCTTGCGCACGTGCCTGGTCAGCAGCACGGTCTCGGCCACCGCCAGCGCGCCGTACAGGAGGGTGAAGAGGGTCAGCGAGGTGGCCACCTCGGCCAGCGACACCCCCGGCGACACACTGGAGGCCGTGAGCAACTCGCCGGCGACCGTCCACGGCTGGCGGCCGATCTCGCTGAGCAGCCAGCCGGCGGTCACCGCGACCAGCGGCAGCGGCAGCGACAGCAGCAGCGCCCGCGAGAGCCAGGCGGGGAAGGGACGCCGGCGGCGGGTCAGCCAGAGCCCGAGCACCGACAGGCCCACGGTGGACAGCCCGAACACGATCATCACCCGGAACGACCAGAACACGATCGTCTGGTCCGGCCGGTAGTCGCCGGGGCCGAACTGCCGCTCGAAGCGCCGCTGCAGGTCCTCGGTGCCCTGGACGGTGGCGCCCGGGTCGTTCGTGGCCAGGAAGCTGAGCACGGCGGGGATCTCGACGCCTGGGACGAGGCTGAACGGGGCCGCGGCGGTGTCGCGTTCGAGGCCCTCGGCCGAGGCCAGCTTCATCGGCTGCTGCTCGTACATGAGCTTGGCGGAGGTGTCGCCGGTGGCCGCGACGAGCACGCCCGCGAGGGCCGTCATCACCAGCGCCGCGCGGGCCGCACCACGCCACATGCCGCCGTCGCCGGTCCGGCGCGTGCGCAGCATCCAGTAGCCGCACACCGCCAGCACGAACCCGCCCGCCACGATGAACGCCGCCCCGATCACGTGCGGGACCTGGGCCAGCGCGGTGGGGTTGGTCAGCACCGCCCACAGGTCGGTCATCCTGGCCCGGCCGTCCACGACCTCGTAGCCCACGGGGTGCTTCATCCAGGCGTTGGCCGCGAGGATGAAGTAGGCCGACACGTTGGAGCCGACGGCCGCCGCCCAGATGCAGGCCAGGTGCGCCCGCTTCGGCAGCCGGTCCCAGCCGAAGATCCACAGGCCGAGGAACGTGGACTCCATGAAGAACGCCAGCAGCGCCTCCATGGCCAGCGGCGCCCCGAAGACGTCGCCCACGAAGACGGAGTACTCGCTCCAGTTCATCCCGAACTGGAACTCCTGCACGATGCCGGTGACCACGCCCATGGCGAAGTTGATCAGGAACAGCTTCCCGAAGAACTTCGTCAGCGTCAGGTACTGCTCCTTGCCCGTACGGTGCCAGGCCGTCTGCAGGCCGGCCACGAAGATCCCGAGACCGATGGTCAAGGGCACGAACAGAAAGTGGTAGACGGTGGTCACCCCGAACTGCCACCGCGCAAGGTCTAGTGCGTCCATTCTCCCCGCCGACTCCCTGAGCTCTACACGCTGTAGTACATCTACCCACAGTAGTACTACAAGCTGTAGAGCAATGGGATGCGTTCTTGGTCACATCCCCTTCGCTGGACTTCCGACGGTCATCGAGGATGGCGCGGGCGGGCTCGTCAGCGCGTCCCCCGCCGGGCTGACAAGCGGGTCCGCCGCGCGGCGGACCTCAGCGGACGCGGGCGGCGGCCAGGTACGCCTGGAGGTTCCCCAGCTCGTAGCCGCGCCGCCGGATCTTCTCGACCAGGACGCGGAAGTCCCTGGCCAGGTTGGGGCGGAAGTGCATCAGCAGGATGTCGCCGGGGCGCAGCCGCTTGTCGGGCACCTGGTAGGCGATCTTCCCGCCCGGCTGCACGGTCGCGGTCCAGAGGAGCACGGCCGTCACGCCGCAGTTCTCGGCGGCCGTGAGCGTGTCGGTGTTGTAGACGCCGAACGGCGGCCGGAACAGCGTGGGCCGCGCGCCGACCTGCTTGCCGATGAGCTTGGCCGCGCCGCAGATCTCCCTGCGCTGGGCGTCGCGGCCCAGCAGGCGGAGGTCGGGATGGGTGAGGGTGTGGTTCTCGACGGGCACTCCGGCATCCCGCAATTGCCGGAAATATCCCCACTTGCCGGCGCCGACGTAGCGGGCCCGGCCGCCCGCCTCGTCCGGGGTGCCCTTGGCCTCGACCGCGTCGCGCATGGCGAAGGCGGTGACCGGGATGCGCTGGTCGCGAATCTGCGCGGTGAAGCCGGGGTCCTGCTCCCAGCCGTCGTCGATGGTGAGGAAGACGACCTTGCGCTTGGTGGGGATGGAGCTGATCACGGGCGGGAGGCCGCCGGTGCGCTCGATCGGGCGCACCTCACCGGTCCTGGGCATCACGCCGGGCGGGCCGGCCGGGGGCGCTGTCGAAGGGGCCTTCGAGGGCGCCGTCCGTGACACCGCCGGGGTCGCCGATCCGGCGGCTCCGGTGCCGGTCCCGGCCGGCGCGCACGCCGCCAGCATCACCACACACGCCCCGGCGGCCGCCCGCCCGGCAGCCGCGCCGATCGGCCCGCCGATCACCCCGCCGATCACCCCGTCGCCCGTCCCGTACGTCCTCCGCCCCCTGCGCATGGGGCACCATCTTGCCAGTCTTGATCACCGCGCCATGCCCGCGTCTGGCAGGTGTTGCCCTTATCGGGCCGTCCGCGTCTGCCTAAAGTGTCTGCATGAAGGTGGCGGGCAGCGCCGTGATCGGCGTGCACAGGGACCAGGCGTGGACGGCGCTGCGGGATCCGGAGGTGCTGGTGCGCACCATTCCGGGATGCGAGCGGCTGGAGGAGACGGGGCCGGACACGTACCGGATGACGGTCAACGCGGGGGTGGCCTCCATCAAGGGCGTCTACCAGGGAGAGGTGTCGCTGGGCGACCCGCTGGCGCCGGAGAGCTTCACGCTGCGGGCGTGCGGGCAGGGCGCGCCGGGAACCGTGGACGCGACCGTACAGGTCCGGCTGAGCGAGGTCGACGGCGGGACGCGGGTCGACTACGACGCCGAGGCCGTGATCGGCGGCATGATCGGCGGGGTCGGGCAGCGGATGCTGGGAGCGGCGGCCAGGCGGACGGCGGCGGAGTTCTTCTCGGCCGTGGACGAGCACCTGCGCGCGCCCGCCGAGATCTGCGAGGTCGTGCCCTACGCCGCCGCGCCCGGCGAGCTCGCCGGGCCCTCTGGCACCGTTCAGCCCGCCGGGGCCGCCCAGTCCCCGGACGCCGTTCCGTCCTCCGGCTCCGCCGCCCAAGCCGCCGGAGCCGTCCAGGCCGTTCAGCCCGCGCAGGCGCCCCGAACGGCCGGAACGGTCTACGAGCGGCCCGCCGCGCGGCACACCGAGACCCGCCCATGGGTGATGCTGGCCTCCTTCGGCATGGGCGCGGGCGTCGCGCTCGCCGGAGCGGCGGTGGGCTGGCTGTTCGGGCGCGGGTGGCGGCGCGACGCCTGAGGCCGGCGGCGCGGCGCCTGAGGGCGGTGGCGTCGTGGACTCTCGCGGAAAAGGATCTCCGGGCGTAGCGTGGCGGTATGCGGCAGGCACACGCTGAAGACGCACGGACCGAGGCCAGGCGAGTCGTACGCGACCTGCTGGGCGAGGAGCGCCCGACGGCCGAGACGCTGATCGGAGACGTGCGCCCCGTGCTCGGCGACGACCGCACCGGGCGCACGCTCGACCTGGCCCTCGGCGCCCAGCTCACCAGGCGCTCGGCGGAGCTGGCCGCCATCGCCGCGCTGCTGGTCGGCACCCGCGAGCTGGGCGAGCAGTGGTGGGGCAGGTCCAGGGGCGGCAAGCTGCCCCCGCCCGACGAGGTGGTGCGCACGGCCGTCGCGATCGAGCCGTGGACCGATCTGACCGCTCTGGAGATGCTCGCCGCCTGGATCGCCGACGACGCCGCCGACCAGCTCTGGGGCGCGCCCGTCGCGCAGGTCGACCTCAACTCCTGGCAGGCCGAGGACCGCTTCGACCTGCCGCCGGACGTCAGGCCGGGCCAGCGGCTCGTCGTGCACTTCGACGCCGGCGGCAGGCTCGACGCGGTCGTCGCCCGCAGGGCCGACGAGGAGCTCGGCTCCAACCTGGACTTCCATTCGCTGCGTTACTCCCGCCCGGCCGAGGCCCAGTGGAGCTGGGGCGTGGCGGCCGGGCTCGGGCCGCACCGGCTGCCGGGGGAGAGCCCCGACCCCTACGCGCGCGAGGTGCCCGCCGGCGCCGCCGACGTGCTGCGGGCGTGGGCGATGCGCCACGGCGCCACCCGCGAGCAGCTCGGCGAGAGCTGGCGGACCGTGGGCGACGTGGTGGCCGCCATCGAGCGGGTGGACTGGATGTGGCGCAGCGGCGAGTGGTTCGGCTGGTGGCGCGGGGCCTCGGCGCTGGTCGACGATTCCGCGTACCTGCCGTACCGGCTGGAGGAACTGGCCGCGGGATAGGAATCAACGGCGGGCGGCGTCGGTTGAGGCCGACATGAAGGTGGAGATTTTCTCTGACGTCGTGTGCCCGTGGTGTTACATCGGCCACGCCAGGTTCGCCAAGGCCGCCGAGCGGTTCCGCGACAAGGGCGGCTCGATCGAGGTGACGATGCGGCCGTTCCAGCTCGATCCGGACGCCCCGGCCAAGGGCGAGCCGCTGATCCCGTCGATGGAGCGCAAGTTCGGGCCCAACGCCCGCCAGATGATCGATCGGGTCGTCGGCACCGCGGCCGAGGAGGGCCTGGAGCTCGACTACGACCGGGCGCTCAACGCCACCACCCTGGCGGCGCACCGCCTCATCGAGGTGGCCGGGCGGCAGGGGCTCGGCGAGGAGATGGCCGGGCGGCTCTTCCGCGCCTACTTCTCCGAGGGCCGCGACGTGTCCGACCCCGGGGTGCTGGCCGAGCTGGCCGCCGAGGTGGGCGTGACGGACACGGGGGAGGGGGCGGAGGAGGTGCGTGAGCAGCTGGCCAGGGCCCGCTCGCTCGGCATCAGCGGGGTGCCGCTCTTCCTGTTCGAGGGCAAGTACGCCGTCTCGGGCGCGCAGCCGGTCGACACCTTCGCCGCCGCGATCGACGAGGTGGCCGAGCGCACCGGCCAGACGCCGATCACCCAGCTCGCCGCCCCGGCCGAGGGGTGCGACGACGACGGCGTCTGCGCGGTCTGAGCGGCTCCGGGGCCACCGGCGGGTGGGAGAATCGCAGGGTGTCGAGACCTCGCCTTGGTTATCTGCTCAAGCACGCCAACCTGCGCCTGTCCGAGCTGGTGGGCGCGGCGCTGGCGCCGTACGGGATCGACGGGCGTGAGTTCGCGGTGCTCGCGCTGCTCGACTCGCCCGTGCCCATGTCGCAGCTCGACGCGGCCAGGCGGCTCGGGATCGACCGCACGACGATGGTGGCCATGGTCGACGCGCTGGAGCGCAAGGACCTCGTCCGCCGCCGGCCGCATCCCGACGACCGGCGCAAGAACGTGGTCGAGCCGACCGAGCGCGGGCACCGGACGCTGGGCGGGGCCAGGATCGCCGTGGACGCGGCGGAGGAGGAGTTCCTGTCCGCATTGTCCGGCGGCGACGCCGGGCTCCTCAGAGACGTCCTGGAGCGCCTGGTCCCGCCTCCAGCGGGCTGAGCGCGCCCTCCCCGAGCTGGCCGGCCCGGTGGTGGCGGCGGCACAACACCTGATAGCGCACGTGCGCGGCGTCGGTGTCGCCGATCACCACCTGCTCGCCGGTGCGCGCCATCGCCCCGCCCACGATCCTGGCGTTGAGCTGGCCGGGCCGCCCGCACCAGCACAGCACCTCGACCTGCAGCCGGCACACCTCGTCGGCCAGCTCGAACAGCCGCTGCGCCGCCGGGAACATCACCGACCTGAAGTCCGAGGCCAGCCCGAAGGCGTAGACGTCCACGCCGTGGCCGTCCACCAGATCGGCCAGCTGCTCGATCTGCTCGACGGTGTAGAAGCAGGCCTCGTCGCAGATGAGGTAGTCGATGCGGTCGTGCGCGGTCACCAGCCGGACCAGGTCCACGGAGTCCTCGACCTCGATGGCCTCAAGCCCGAGCCCTATCCTGCTGGTCACCTTCGGGCCGCCCGAGCGGTCGTGCTTGGTCAGCACCAGGCCGCGCCGGCCCTGCCGTCCGTGGTTGTAGTTCATCTGGAGCGCAAGGGTGGACTTCCCGCAGTCCATGGGACCGAAGTAGAACTTCAGTACGGCATCCCTGGCTCCAGAGGGCACGGCAGACAAGGCAGACAGTTCAGTCACGGGCCGCCAGCTTAGTGGCTTGGCTTGTCCCATGACCTCGTGGGACATTTTGTCCCCTGAGTATCAGGAGGAATCAGTGGTCACCGATAATTCCCCGTCCAAACCGTCGTCGCTCGACGCGATGATGACCCCGGACGACCTCACGGCCGCCCAGGCGGATGCCACCCGATGGCGGTACGGCTTCCTCGTGGTCGTGGCCGGTATCGTCGCGATCCTGGTCGCGTTCGGCGCCGCCGTGTTCGCCACCGGGGAGTTCGCCGCGCTCTTCGCGGGAGTCGCGGGGGTGGTCGGTACCATTATCGGGGCTTACTTCGGCGTTCAGGCGGGTCAGTCCGGAAAGGCGAGAGTGGAGGCCGAGCTGGCCCGGTCCCAGGAGATGGTGGTCAGGCTGGCGGCCTACGTCGGCACACAGAACGCGCCCCGAGTCATCGACGAAGTGCTCGGCCGACGCCGAAGCTGAGGAGTCATGCGTAGCGTCCGTATCGGAGTGGACACCGGAGGCACGTTCACCGACGTCGTGGCGGTGGACGAGGAGACCGGTGAGATCCTCACCACGAAGACCCCCTCGACCCCCGCGAACCCGGCCGACGGGTTTCTCGCGGGCATCGAGAAGCTGGGCCGGCACGACGCCGGCGCCATCGTGCACGGCACAACCGTGGCCACGAACCGGCTGCTGGAGGACCGGATCGAAAGCCTCGGGTTCATCACGACCGAGGGCTTCGAGTTCGTCCTGGAGATCGCCAGGCAGAGCGTGCCCGACGGTTACGGCAACTCCTACTTCTGGGTCAAGCCGCCCAGGATCGTTCCCGTGCACCTGGTCAAGACCGTCGGCGGGCGGCTCGACCACCGGGGCGAGGAGGTGTGGCCGTTCTCGGAGGAGCAGGCCGTGGAGGTGGCCCGCTGGTTCCGGGCCAAGGGCATCACCGCGATCGGGGTCTGCTTCCTGCACTCCTACGCCAACCCCGAGCACGAGCGCCGCATGCGCGAGGTGCTGTGGCGCGAGCACCCGGAGGCGGTGATCTCGCTGTCGAGCGACGTGCTGCGCGAATACCGCGAGTACGAGCGCTCGGTCACCACCCTGGTCGACGCCGCGGTCAAACCGGCCATGCGCGGCTACATCGCGAACCTGTCCAACCGGCTCGGCAAGCCGTTCTCGGTGATGAAGTCCAACGGCGGCATCCTGTCCGCCCGCGAGGTCGTCAACCAGCCCATCACCACGGTCCTGTCGGGCCCGGCGGCCGGCGCGCTCGGCGCGGCGCTCATCGCCTCGACGGCCGGGCACGAGTCGGTGATCACCCTGGACGGCGGCGGCACCTCGACCGACGTGGCCGTGGTGATCGACGGCGAGCCGTCCATCACCACCGAGGGCTCCGTCGGCCGTTACCCGTGCAAGATCCCGATGATCGACATCATCACGGTCGGCGCGGGCGGCGGCTCGATCGCCTGGATCTCGCCCGAGGGCACGCTCAAGGTCGGGCCCAGGTCCGCGGGCGCCGACCCCGGCCCGCTCTGCTACGGCAAGGGCGGCACCGAGGTGACGGTGACGGACGCGCACGTGTTCCTCGGCCGGGTCCCGCCCCACCTGCTCGGCGGGGAGATCCCGTTGGACGCCGAGGCCGCGCGCACCGGCGTCGAGGCGCTGGCCGACAAGCTCGGCCTCACCCCCGAGCGCACGGCGACCGGGATCCTGGAGATCAGCGCGTTCAACCAGAGCAACGCCATCAGGCAGCTCACCGTCAAGCGCGGGCTGGACGTGCGGGACTTCCCGCTGGTGACGTTCGGCGGGTCGGGCCCGCTGCTGGCGTGCCGGCTGATCGACATCCTGGGCCTGCCGTCCGTGATCGTCCCGCGCGATCCGGGCAACGTCTCGGCGTTCGGGCTGCTCACGGTGGACGTCAAGAACGACTACGTCCGTACGTACGTCACCCGCGACCTCTCGCTCGGCAAGGCCGTCGAGATCTTCCACGACCTGGAGCATCAGGCGGGCGAGGCCCTCGACCGCGAGGGCTTCGCCGACCCGGTCTACCAGCGCAGCGCGGATCTGCGGTACTACGGCCAGGCGTACGAGGTCCGGGTGCCCGCTCCCGCCGGCGAGATCGACGAGGAGTGGCAGGCCGAGGTGGTCTCCCGCTTCCACGAGGCCCACGAGAAGCTCTACGGCTACGCCTACCGCGACGACCCGCGCCACGGCGTCGAATGGGTCAACCTGCGCGTCTCCGGCATCGGCCCCATCACCCGCCCGGTCATCAGGCGGCTGGAGAAGGCGGGCGACGGGGCCACCTCGGTGCGTCCCGTGCACTTCGACGAGACCCGCGACACCCCGATCCACCAGCGCGCGGCGCTCGGGCCCGGCGCCACGGTGCAGGGGCCCGCGGTGATCGAGGAGTACGGCTCGACGATCCCGATCCATCCGGGCTTCACGGCAAAGGTGGACGATTACGGAAATGTGGAGATAAGTCGTGACTGATCCCATCCTGGTGGAGATCGTGGAAGGCACGCTGGCCTCCGTCGAGAAGGAGGTCGAGACCGCGATCGCGCGCACGGCCCGCTCGCCGATGATCCGCGACGCCCACGACTTCCGCGCGGGCATCCACGACGCGCGCCTGCGCAAGCTCACCGGCCGCTCCTACAGCGCGCTCGTCCAGCCCATCGTGCGCGACTTCCCGATCGAGACGATGAAGCCGGGCGACGTCTACTTCCACAACGACGTCTACCTGTCGGAGGGCGGTATCGGCCACCTGCCCGATCTGTGCGTCACCGTGCCCGTCTTCCACGAGGACGAGGTCGTCGCCTTCGTGCAGGCGTTCGGCCACCACGACGACATCGGCGGCGCGGTCCCCGGCTCCATGCCCTCCCATGCCCGATCGGTCTACGAAGAGGGCCTGATGGTCCCGCCGATCAAACTGTGGGACGCGGGTGAGCCCAACGAGGCCGCGCTGCGCATCATGACCCGCAATTCCCGCATGCCCGACTCGCTGGCCGGCGACCTCGACGCGGAGTGCTCGGCCTGCCTGATGGGCGCGCGGCGGCTCGGCGAGCTGTTCGAACGCTACGGCAAGCAGGCCGTCCAGGAGTGCTTCGACGCCGTCATCGACAAGACCACCGAGACGTTCCGCAGGGAGCTGCTGGCCAAGATCCCCGAGGGGACGTACGTGTGGGAGGACTACGCCGAGCACGACGGCGTGGACGAGCCCCGCCTGCACGCCCAGCGCGTCACGCTCACCGTCGACCACGCCGCCGACGCGCCCCTGACCATCGACTTCACCGGCACCTCGCCGCAGGCCAAGGGGCCGATCAACCACGCGGGCGACTACGCCGACGGAGTGTTCCTGAAGAAGTGGCTGGCCCCGGTGCTGCGCAACCTGGCCGACACGCCGGAACGCATGGCGGAGCTGGACGTCAACGAGGGCGTCGTGCCGCTGATCAAGATGATCTTCCCGGAGAAGGGCACGCTGCTCACCCCGATCTTCCCCGCGCCCACCAACGCCCGCACGTTCGTCATCCTGCGCCTGCTCGGCGTGCTGGCGGGCGTCCTGGCCAAGGCGACCGGCGGGCGCATGCCGGCCGACCAGGAGACCATCCGCTACACCGGCGTCCACGGCGTCGACGCAGAAGGGGCCCCGTACCTGATGCGGGAGGTCCTGGGCGGCGGCTCGGGCGGGCGCTGGTACGCCGACGGCGAGGACACCATCCACGTGGTGCCCGACTCGCGCAACATCCCGGTCGAGTTCGCCGAGGCCAGGTGGCCGTTCCGGGTGGAGCGGCTGGCGCTGGCCTGCGACTCGGGCGGGCCGGGGATGTACCGGGGCGGGCTCGGCTACGACAAGCACATCCGGATGTTGCGCGACGCCTCGTACATGTCGATCGCCGACCGCTCGATCCTGTCCTGCTGGGGCGTCAACGGCGGCCTGGCCGGGCGGCCGTTCCGGGTCGAGATCGCGGGCAAGGAGATGGAGGGGCTGGTCGACGACCACCAGGTGCAGGCGGGCGAGCTGATCAGGATCCGCACCACCGGCGGTGGCGGCTGGGGCTCCCCGTACGACCGCGACCCCCGCGCGGTGGCGGCCGACGTGCGCGACGGCAAGGTGTCCATCGCCGGCGCCCTGGGCGACTACGGCGTGGTGCTGGACGGCGACCGCATCGACGAGCAGGGCACGGCCGAACTCCGCGCCCGCCTGCGGCCACCGGCCGACCGCTTCTTCGACCGCGGCCCCGGCTACGCCAAGCTCTCCGGCGGCCGGCCGCACGCGGACGTGGACGAACTCTGACCGGTGTGCCCGCGCCGCGCGGGCACGCCCGTCCGGCGCGGTCCCGATCATCGGGCCGGTCGCCGGCGGTCCGGTCTCACGTCCCGTCTCGGCGCGAGTCCCGGCCGGGGTCGAAGGAGGCGAAGTACGTCGCCGCCATGTCCTCGTCGCCGTGCCCGGCCGCCTCGGCCCGGCGGAAGCGCTCGCCCGCGGCGGCCACCAGGTCGAGCCTGACCCCGGCCGTCTCGCCCGCCCTGGTGATGAGACGGGTGTCCTTCTCGGCGTTGCGCACCGAGAAGCTGGGCGTGAAGTCGCCCTCCAGGATGGCCTGCGACTTGGCCTGGAAGTACGCGCTGTCCAGCGGCCCGCCGGCGATCACCTGCCGCACCAGATCAGGATCGAGCCCGAGCCCCTCGGCCAGGGAGAGCGCCTCGGCGACGACGGCGGTCATCGAGATGCTGAAACTGACCGTGGCCATCTTCAGCCTGGTGCCCGCGCCGCCGGCCCCGTCCTCGCCGAGCCAGAGCGTGCGCTGCCCGAGCGCCGCGAACACCGGCTCCAGCGCCTGCCTGGCCGCCTGCGGCCCGGCCGCGAGGATGACCAGCGTGCCCTGCTCGGCCGGCTGCCTGGTGCCTTGCACCGGCGCGTCCACGAACGTCAGCCCGTGTTCCCCGGCCAGCGCGGCCAGCCGACCGACCGCGTCCACGCCGACCGTGCTCATCTGCGCCCACACCTGCCCGGGCCGCAGCCCCGGCGCGGCGGCGGAGATCGCGTCGTGCACGGCGTCACCGTCGCTCAGCATCGTGACGATGACGTCCGCGCCCTCGACCGCCCCGGCCGGCGCGTCCGCGACCGCCACGCCGTCGGCCTCCAGCGGCAGGGCCTTGTCCCTGGTACGGTTCCACGCGCGTACGCGCAGGCCCGCCCCGGCCAGATTGCGGGCCATGGGCAGCCCCATGATCCCGGCTCCGAGTACCGCGACAACAGTCATGTGATCACGATATGCCGGGCGTCCCGGCGCGCTCAGTCAGGGGGGTGAGCGGCGTGTGAGGATGAAGGCATGGGCGTCGCGCGGATCATGGCGGTACGGCACGGAGAGAGCGAGGCCAACCTGGCCTATCGGCGGGCCGGCGACACCCCGCTGGTCTACGAGCGCGGCGACGACGAGGTGGGCCTGACCGGGCTCGGCCGGGCCCAGGCGGCGGCGCTCGGCCGGCTGCTCGCCGCCCTGCCCGCCGGCGAGGCGCCCGAGCTGGTCTGGTGCTCGCCCTACCGGCGCGCGCTCGACACCTGGGAGCTGGCCCTGGCGTCGTGGGGCGCGCCGCCGCTCCCCGTCACCGTGGACGAACGGCTCAGGGACCAGGAGGCGGGGGTGCTCGCGCCCTACAACCTGGCCGCGATCGGCGAACGTTTCCCCGGGGAGCTGGCCCGCATGCGGTCCGAGGGCGAGTACTCCTACCGGCCGCCGGGCGGCGAGTCGCTGGCCGACGTCGTAGTCCGGCTCCGCGCCTTCGCGCACGACCTCGACGGGCGGGCCGGCGGGCGGCGGGTGCTGATCGTCGCGCACGACTCGGTGGTGCTCGGGCTGCGCCACGTCATCGCCGGGGGTCCCGACGCGGAGCTAGCGGCGGTGCTGGAGTTCGCGCCCGTGCTGAACGCGTCCGTCTCGATCTGGGACACCGGCGGCGCCGGGTTCGAGCTCGTCACCTTCAACGACGTCACCCACCTCACACCCTGACGGCGAGGGCCGGCGTCACGCGTTCACGGGCACCGTCACGCGTTCCCGGGGACGCCGCGCCTCCGAGGCGGCCGCGGCGTCTTTCGCGGGAGCCGCCGCGTCTTCGCGGGGGGCGGCCCGTGCTCGACGGAGGAAGGTCACGTTTCGACGACGAGATCGGCGCGTTCCCGGGTGCGGTCGGCGGCGAACCACGCCCGTTCGGCCGCGAACCACTCGCGCCACCGGGGCTCCAGCTCCGGCCCGTCCCGCTCCAGCACGCGCCGCAGCCGCACCGCCTCGCCGGCCTCCACCCAGACGACGTACGCCAGCAGCTCCGCCACCGACGCCCGCGCCGTGCCGACGCCCTCGACGACCAGAAAGGGCGCCACGGGCACGGCCACCTCCTCGGCGTACGTCCCGCGCACCCAGTCGTACCTGCGGAAACCGCCGGGCAGGCCGTTCCGCAGCGGCTCCAGCACCTGGGTCTCCAGGGCGTGGAACCAGGCGCCAGGACCCTCCTCCCACGGCACGGGGAAGTCGTCGCTGTGCACGACCTGGCAGCCAAGGTCCGCCGCCAGCCGGTTCGCGTACGTCGTCTTGCCCGCCCCCGCCGGCCCGTCCACGGCCACCAGCCGCACGGGGCCGCACGAAGGCGGCAGGCGCCTGATCCGTTCGGCGGGCTCAATCACCGACCCAGGGTAGGTGACGCGGGGCGGCCTCCTGAGAGAATGTTCTTTCACCCTGAACGCGAGGAGGAGGCTGGATCTTGCTCGGACCCCTCGGTGACATCGTCGTGCTCGATCTGTCCAGGGCCCTGGCCGGGCCGCACGCCGCGCAGATGCTCGGTGACCTGGGCGCTCGGGTGATCAAGGTAGAGCATCCGGACGGGGGCGACGAGTCACGCGGCTGGGGACCGCCGTTCGTCGGGCCTGATGGCGAAATTTCCACTTATTTCCTGGCGGCCAACCGCAACAAGCAGTCCATCGCCGTCGATCTGAAGTCCGCCGAGGGCAAAGAGCTCATCGAGCGCCTCGTCCGCCAGAGCGACGTCCTCGTCGAGAACTTCCGTACCGGCGTCCTCGACCGCCTCGGCTTCTCCGTCGAGCGCCTGCACGAGCTCAACCCGCGCCTGGTCGTCCTGTCGATCACCGGCTTCGGCCACGACGGCCCGGAAGGGGGCCGCCCCGGCTACGACCAGATCGCCCAGGGGGAGGGCGGCCTGATGTCGCTGACCGGCCCCTCGGCAGACGAGCCCTACCGCGTCGGCGCCTCCGTGGCCGACCTGCTGGCCGGCATCCACGGCGCGTACGGCGTGGCCGGCGCCCTCTACGAGCGCGAGCGCACCGGCAGAGGCAGGGTGGTGCGCACCTCGCTGCTCGCCGCGATCACGGGCGTCCACTCCTACCACGGCACCGCCTGGACGGTCGGTGGCAAGGTGCCCGCCGCGAGCGGCAACCACCACGCCTCCATCACCCCCTACGGCGCCTTCCGCTGCGCCGACGGCATGCTGCAGATCGCCGCCGCGAACGAGGGCCAGTGGCGCAAGGTGGCCGCGCTCCTCGGCATCGACCCGGCCCAGGCGCGCTACGCCACCAACAGGGACCGGTTCGAGCACCGCGACGAGCTCGTCGCCGACATGGAGAAGGCGCTGTCGGCCCACCCCCGCGCCCACTGGCTGGCCGCGCTCGGCGAGGCGGGCGTGCCCGCGGGCGCGATCAGGTCGCTCGACGAGGTCTACACCTGGGACCAGACCCGCTCGCAGGGCCTGCTCGTCGAGGTGGAGCACCCCGTACTGGGGACGATCGAGCTGCCGGGACCGCCGCTGCGGTTCGACGGCCTGACCGGAGTGGAGCACAGCGCGCCGCCCATGCTCGGCCAGGACGGCGACGCGGTGCTCGCCTGGCTGGAGGAACGTGAAAGATGATCGGAATTCGGCGGCACCGTCGAGGGCGCTCGTGCGTCAACATGTCAGCGTCGACCGACAACTAGGGAGCGATAGTGAGCCGTCCGGACGCGCGCACACTGATCGAAACGGTCCTCGACCGGGGGTCGTGGAAGTCGTGGGACGTGCCGCCCGCCGATCCGGCCGAGCCAGGCTCCTCCTACGCCGACGAGCTGGCCGCGGCCCGCGTCAAGTCCGGCTACGACGAGGCCGTGATCACCGGTGAGGGGCTGCTCGACGGCCGCAGGGTGGCCGTCGCCGCGTGCGAGTTCTCGTTCATGGCGGGCTCGATCGGGGTCGCCGCGGCCGAGCGGTTCACCGCGGCGGTCGAGCGGGCCACCCGCGAAGGACTGCCGCTGCTGGCCGCGCCGGCCTCGGGCGGGACCCGCATGCAGGAGGGCGCGCTCGCGTTCGTCCAGATGGTGAAGATCACCGTGGCGATCCAGGCGCACCGGGCGGTCGGCCTGCCCTACCTGGTCTACCTGCGCCATCCGACGACCGGCGGGGTGTTCGCGTCCTGGGGCTCGCTCGGGCACGTCACGGCGGCCGAGCCGGAGGCGCTGATCGGGTTCCTCGGGCCGAGGGTGTTCGAGTCGCTGCACGGCTACGCCTTTCCCGAGGGCGTCCAGGTCTCGGAGAACCTGCACCGCAAGGGCCTGCTCGACGCGGTGGTCTCGGCCGGCGACGCGCGGGAGGTGGCCATCAGGGCGCTGGCCGTGCTCGCCGCCGACAAGTCCGGCATCGTCGCGGGCGAGCCGCCCGAGGAGGACCTGCGGCCGGTGGAGGCGTGGGAGGCGATCACCCGCTCCCGCCGCGACGACCGGCCGGGCGTGCGCACGCTGCTCAAGCTCGCCGCCTCCGACGTGACCCCGCTCAGCGGCACCGGCGAGGGCGAGAACGAGCCGGGGCTGCTGCTCGCGCTGGCCAGGTTCGGCACCGCGCCGGCCGTGGTGCTCGGCCAGGACCGGCGGCTCCAGCGCGCCAACTCGCCGCTCGGCCCCGCCGGGCTGCGGGTGGCCAGGCGCGGCATGCGGCTGGCCGCCGAGCTCGGGCTGCCCCTGGTCACCGTGATCGACACGGCGGGGGCCGACCTGTCCAAGGCGGCCGAGGAGGGCGGGCTGGCCGCCGAGATCGCCCGCTGCCTGGCCGAGCTGGTCATGCTCGACGCGCCGACCGTCTGCCTGCTGCTCGGCGAGGGTGCCGGCGGCGCCGCGCTGGCCCTGCTGCCCGCCGACCGGGTGCTGTGCGCGCAGCACGCCTGGCTGTCGCCGCTGCCGCCCGAGGGCGCCTCCGCCATCCTCTACCGCTCGGTCGACTTCGCCCCCGAGATCGCCCAGGCGCAGCGCATCCGCGCCACCGACCTGCGCCGCGACGGCATCGTGGACCGGGTCATCCCCGAGGTGCCCGACGCCGCCTACGAGCCCAGGCAGTTCTGCGAGCGGGTGGGGCAGGCGCTGGAGTACGAGATCGCGCAGCTGCTGCGGGTGAGCCCGGCGGACCGCTTCACGGCCCGCCAGGCCCGCTTCCGCAACCTCGGCTGAGCCTCGGCCTGGGGTCAGGCTGCGGCCCGCCGGGCGCGTCTCCCGCCTCGGTCAGGCCGCGGCCCTCGGGGTCAGGAGGGCGTGTGCTCCCGGGGGTGTCCTGGGGCCGTCCTGCCACAGCTTCGCGCCGGCGGCGTCGTAGCCCGTGATGGACATGCCCGCCGAGAACTCGGCGCCCTTCGGGATCGGCGCCGCGAACCGCGTGACCAGCCGGTAACGCAGGACGAGCGCCTCGCGCTGGCGGCGCGGCAGGAGGTCCACGGCCGCGAGCAGTTCCCTGTGCTCCTCGGAGACCAGGACGGCGTGCTCGCTGCCGCGTACGGGCTCCGGCGGGTCGGGGCGGCGCAGCCGGACGAGGCGCAGGCGGCGCGCAGGCGGTTACGGGTCAGGTTGCAGGCGGTTACGGGTCAGGTTGCAGACGGTCGAGCGCAGGTGGGCCAGGGCGGCCCCGTCGTCGCGCAGGCGTCTGGTGTGCAGCCGGGAGAACGCCTCCTGGGCGATGTCCTCGGGGTCGTCCGCGCCGAGCAGCCCGGCCAGGCGTACCAGCGCGTGGTAGTGGGCCGCGAACAGCTCGGCGAACGACGGCCGCGTCACGGTCGCGGTTTCGATCACACCTCAGAGACACCCGGGCCGGAACTCGGTTGACTAGGGGACCGGAATCCGCTCGACCCGGATCGAGAAGACCTCCTCGCGGGGCACCACGACCTCGTAGGCGCCGTGGTCGACCATCCAGTAGCCGAGCGCCTCGGCCTTCATGCCGCTGTGGCCGGTGTAGGCGATGTGCAGCCCGTCGTCGTCCTCGTCGAGCACGATGCACGGCTCGCCGCCGAACGCGCCCACGGTGCGGATCAGCACCAGCCACTCGACCTGCGCCCTGGGCACGACCCGGCGCCAGTAGCCGGAGGCGGGCTCGAACCCGTCGAGCTTCTCCTCGCTGAACAGCACCACGTCGTTGTCGGGGCCGAGGGCGGCGGGCAGGGTGCGCTCGCCGAAGCGGGCCACGAAGCCGGAGGCGACCGGCGTGATCTCGTCGCTCATGCGGAGGGCCGCCAGGTCAGCCCGTCGTAGCCGGCGAACGGCCGCTCGCCGTCGCCGGTGACGTGGATGATCTCGGCCCCCGCCGGGATCGGCATCGGGACCGTGTGGAACTGCGGCACCACGTGCTCGGACGAGGTGGTGAACCCGTTGCCGGCGAAGGGCGGCGCGTCGCTCCAGTCACCCCCCATGTGGGGTCCGTACGGCACCGCGTAGGTGTCGATGTCACGGGCATGCCAGCGCATGAGATAGATCTCCGGCACCTCGGGAAACAGCTCCGATCCATCGAAGGCCAGGTCGAGCCCATGGTAGAGGGCCTCGGGGGTGGTCAGCCGGACACAGTCCTGCACCCGGTAGACGTAGCCTGAGATGACCGTGCGCTTGCCCGACAGATATGGCACGAGCAGACGCGGCGGGACCACCTTCTGCATCTGCGTTCCGCTCACGGTACTACTTTACGATCGCTTTACCACCCGGTGGACCGCCAGGGCCTACAGCACGCGGTGTTCCAGGCACGGAAGCGTCGCGCGGGCGGTGGCCGTCCACTCGTGGTCGACCTCCACGACCCGCACTCCGGGGCCGGTGCCGAGGTCGGCGCGGACCACGCCCATCGGGTCGACCAGCATGCTGCGGCCGACGCCGTAACCGTCGGACGACTCGGCCGGATTGGGCGCCTGGCCGACGGCCGCGGTCCACATGGTGTTCTCCAGCGCCCTGGCCCTGACCAGGGTCACCCAGTGGTCCTCCTTGAGCGGGCCCGAGCCCCACGCCGCGATCACCGCGAACAGCTCGGCCCCCTGGTCGACCAGCGCCCTGGTCAGCTCGGGGAAGCGGATGTCGTAGCAGGTGACCAGCCCGACCCTGACGCCGGCCAGCTCCACCACGACCGGCTCGGCGCCGGGCGCGACCAGGTCGGACTCCTTCGCGCCGAACGAGTCGAACAGGTGGATCTTCCGGTACGCGGCCCGCATCTCGCCCTGGGCGTCGATGGCCACGGCGGTGTTGTGCACCCGCCCGTCGCCCGGCTCGAACACGCCCGCGATCACCGCGATGCCGTGCTCGCGGGCGGCCTCGGCCAGCCCCGTCACGAACGGCCCGTCCAGCGGCTCGGCCAGGTCGGTGATCCGCCTGCCGTAGCGGGTCAGCGTGGCTTCGGGGAAGATCGCCAGCTCGGCGTCACCGGCCGCGGCGATCGCCTCTCTGGCCCTCTTGAGGTTGGCCGACGGGTCAGGAGACACCGGGATCTGGCAGAGGGCGATTCTGGTCACACGCCGACTCTAGCCGGTTGGGCATGAGCCGGAACAAGGTCAGGCACCGCCACACCCACTCCAGGGGACCGTACCTGTAACGTCCGAGCCACCATCGGCTGAACAGGATCTGCGCGGCGATCGTGACCGCCGCCAGCGCGACCACCGCCCATCGGGTCGGGTCGGCGTCCAGCAGCGGTTTCGCCAGCACGATCACCGCCGTGCCCGAGACGTAGTTGGTCAGCGCCATCTTGCCCAGCGGCTCCAGCACCGCCGACAGGCGCGGGCCCAGCGCGAGCAGCAGCCCCAGCGAGTACGCCGCCGCCCCCGCCAGCGCCGCGAGGCTGTAGACGGTCCACTCGTCCGTCAGCACCCACGCCACGCTCAGCAGCGCCGAGGCCACCGCGGCCGTGGCGAACCCCGGCAGCAGCAGCGTCCTTCCCGGCCGCAGCCGCCACAGCCCCATGCCGAGCAGGAACAGCCCCGGGATCAGCAGCACGCCGCCGCCCACGGCGGGCAGCAGCGCCCACGCCGTCACCACCGCGCCCAGCAGCAGCACCGGCAGCGCCCCCGGCAGGAACGAGGCAGGCAGCAGCACCAGGGCCCCGAAGAAGGCGTAGTCGGTGAGCACCTCGCCCGCGTAGAACAGGTGCTGCAGCTTGCCGATGAGGAACAGCCAGACGAGCCTGCTCAGCAGTGTCCAGCGGCTGTGGCCGCGCAGGAACAGCAGGAAGCTGATGCCGAACAACATCGAGAAGATCGGGTAGAAGCGGCTCTGGAACAGCGCCTCGATCGTCCAGTCGAGCGGGACGGGCGGCTTCTTCTCGGTGTGCTGCCAGGTGTTGACCAGCATGATGCCGCCCACCGCGAAACCGCGGAGGGCGTCGAGCTCACGGATGCGCGTCACAGGACCCAGGTGAACCACCATACGAGGAATCCGGCGCCGGCGACCGCCGCCGCGAGGAGCCGCCCTTTGCGCTCATGGAGGAACGCGGCGGCGCCGAGGACCACCGAGGCGACGGCGATCCACGTGTACGGTCCCGTCAGGCCGGGGAGCCCGACGGCGAGCGCGGTCTCGTTCCGCGCCGCCAGCGTGAGGACCGATTCGGTGATCAGCCCGGTGAACGCCACCCCGGCCAGGCCGGCGAAGGCCCGCAACGACCTGCCTCTGAGCGCGCCCGAGACGAGCTGCGCCAGGCAGACGAGGGCGAACAGGGCGAAGGGCGCGGCCAGCCAGGGCGAGCGCGAGATCCGGTACGGCGCCGCCGTCACGTGCAGGTCACCCGTCCGGACGACCGGCGGGTCCTCGGGGCAGGCGGTGACCGCGTACGACGCGGGGTCGGCGACGAACGCGACGATCCGGGCGCGGGCGCACGCGCTGGCCAGGAAGACGGCGTGGGAGACGCCGCCGAACTCCTGGAACCGGGCCGCGGGCAGGGCCTCGGCGGCGGGCCGCGCCGTCCTGGGCGGGGTGGTCGGGTCGTCGGAGCCGCCGAGCACGTAGACGGGAGCCCTGGTGGTGGCGTTCACGGGTGTGGCCTTGGGCAGCTGCCAGGCGTCACACACCGCCTTGTCGGCGTTCAGCGTGAAAAGCCGGGACGCGGGGGTGAAAGTGTTGAACGGGACCTCGTCCTGGCACTGCACCGCGTGATAGAGGCCGAACTCGTGCGACGTCAGCCCCTCGCCCGCCGCGTCGGCCAGCGGCGTCAGCAGCTCGTCCCGGCCCTGCGCCAGCGCCCGCACCAGCGCGGGCGCCACCGCCGCGACGTCGCTCTCCTGCACCGCCTCGGCCAGGATCGCGGCCACGTCGTCCCCGCTCATCCGCGCCGTGAACTCCCTGCCGAGCAGCGGATCCGTGGTCGGGACGAGGGCGGGCGAGCGGTTCAGCCGCTCCCGCACGGCGGCGAAGCGGTCGGCGACGCCCAGGCGGCGCATGGTGTCGGTCAGGTTCCTGTCCCGGTCGTCGTACCAGGCGGCGCCCTCGGGCAGGAAGGAGTCGAGCACCAGTGAGCGCACGCCGTCGGGGTCGGCCGCGGCGGCGTCCAGCATGACCCTGGTGGAGTAGCTGACGCCGAACAGGTTCCACGTGTCGTAGCCCAGCTCCCGCCGCAGCGCGGCCACGTCGGCGGCGATCTCCTTCGTGTTGTAGCCGCGCAGGTCGACGCCCTGCTCGCCGAGCCGCTCGCGGCACCGCGCCGCGGCGGCGCCGACGTCGGCGGGCGGCTGACGCAGCCGGCCGAGCAGCGCCTGCGCGGTCTCGGGGCAGGCCAGCGCGGGCCGCGAGTACCGGCTGCCGCGCTGCTCGATCGTCACCACGTCGCGGTCGGGGAACATCTGCCCGAGAAAGCCGATGAGCTGCGCCGAGGCCGAGCCGGGGCCGCCGCTCATGTAGACGATCGGGTCGGGTCTGCGGCCCGGCGCGTCCGACATGTGCACGGCGTACCCGACCTGGATCTTGCGTTCGGGGGCGTCCCTGCGCTCGGGAACCTCCAGGAAGGCGCAGCTCGTACGGGCGGGCACGGGGACCGGGCAGGCGCTCGGAGCGGGTCCCGCGGGGGTCATGACGGGAGGCGCGGACAGGGCGAGAGCGAGCACGACCCGAATGATCACGGGTCGAGACTAATAGTGTGGAGCCGTGACCGAACCACTTGTTGCCAGGATGCGCGCCTTCGGCACGACGATTTTCGCGGAGATGAGCGCGCTGGCCGTCCAGACCGGATCGATCAACCTCGGCCAGGGCTTCCCCGACACCGACGGGCCGGCGGCGATGCTCGACCGCGCCGTCCAGGCCATCGGGGCGGGCGCGAACCAATATCCGCCGGGCCCCGGGGTGCTGGAGCTCAGGCAGGCGGTCTCGGAGCACCGGGCCGCCCACTACGGGCTCTCCTACGATCCCGTGGGCGAGATCCTGGTCACGGTGGGCGCCACCGAGGCCGTGGCGGCCACGGTGCTGGCGCTGTGCGAGCCGGGCGACGAGGTGATCGCGTTCGAGCCGTACTACGACTCCTACGCCGCCTCGATCGCGCTGGCCCAGGCCCGCCTGGTGCCGGTGACGCTCCGCCCCGACGAGGGCCGCTTCACCTTCGACCCGGCCGAGCTGCGCGCCGCCGTCACCCCCCGCACCAGGGCCGTGCTGGTCAACTCGCCGCACAACCCGACCGGCACCGTCTTCACCCGCGAGGAGCTGACCGCCATCGCGGAGCTCTGCCAGGAGCACGGGCTGATCGCCATCACCGACGAGGTGTACGAGCACCTGACCTTCGACGGGGTCGAGCACATCCCGATGGCCACGCTGCCCGGCATGCGGGAGCGCACGGTGATGATCTCCTCGGCCGGCAAGACGTTCTCCGTCACCGGCTGGAAGACCGGCTGGGTGTGCGCGCCGCCCGAGCTGGTCACCGCCGTGCAGACGGTCAAGCAGTTCCTCACGTTCACCGCGAACGCGCCCTGGCAGCTCGCCGTCGCCTACGGGCTGCGGCACGAGCTGGAGTGGGTGGCCGCGCTCAGGGCCGGGCTGCAGGACAAACGGGACCGGCTGATGGAGGGGCTGTCGGCGGCGGGCTTCTCGGTGCTGCGGCCGGCGGGGACGTACTTCGTGCAGACGGACATCCGGCCGCTGGGCTTCTCGGACGGGCTGGAGCTCAGCCGCCGGCTGCCCGAGCTGGCCGGGGTGGTGGCCATCCCGACCCAGGTCTTCTACGACCATCAGGAACGGGGGCGGCACTTCGTCCGGTTCGCCTTCTGCAAGAAGGACGAGGTCATCGACGAGGCGGTCACCCGGCTGAAGCGCCTGTCCTCCTGAGGGGCTCCGGACGCGACGCACCGTGACAGAGGGTGAACTCTCTGTTGTGGTATCGCCGTGATACCACCTCGTGTCTACGATGGGGGCATGGCTATGACCCTTCGCTTGAGCGACGAGCAGACCGAGGCCCTCCGTAAGCGCGCGGAGGCCGAAGGGCGGAGCATGCAGCAGATCGTGGTTGCGGCGGTCGAGGAATACCTCGCGCGGCATGGCGCCGATGAGGAGGTGCGCCGTCTCGGCGCGAAGTCCAGGGAGCGCTGGCGGACAGTCCTCGATCGGTTGGGCGAATGACCCGCTATCTCACCTTGGAGCAGGTTCTCGAGCTGGCGGAGGCCGAGCTGGGCGATGTCCTCGTCGTCAGGGACCTCGGGCTGCTCGACTCGGCGGTGCATCGGCCGGCCTCGTCCATGTTCGGACAGGAGGCCTACCCCGACCTGATCACCAAGGCGGCCGCGCTGCTGCAGTCGCTGGCGGTCAACCATCCGCTCATCGACGGCAACAAGCGGCTGTCGTGGCTGGTGACAGACGTGTTCCTGCGGTACAACGGCGTGGAACCCGACACCGACGACGACTCCGCCTACGACCTGGTGATCGCAGTGGCTTCGGGCAAGATGACCGATCTGGACGAGATCGCCGACGTCCTGCGCACCTTCGTGTAAGGCCATCTGCGGATGATGCCCAGCCACGCGGGACCTCGCTCAGCCGGGTGAGGCCCCTCCCGGGTGGTGCTCAGCGCCGCTGCGCCGCCTCGTCGTTCGCTTCGTTCGCCTCGTTCTTGGCGTTCGCGCCGTTCGGCCCGTCCAGGGGGGTCAGCGCGGCCGTCGCCTCCTCGTGCCCCATCCCCGTCGCCTGCAACAGGTCCACGACCACCGAACGCAGCTGCGCGATGATGACGTGCGCCGAGAAGCCCAGCCCGTCCGGCCGCTCCCGGGCCGCCACCGCCAGCAGCGCCTGCTGGGCCAGCGTCGGCTCCCGGCCGGCGCCGAGTTCGAGCTGCAGCAGCAGCGCCGCCTCCGAGACCTCGCGCATCGCCTCCGCCAGCGCGGCCGGTGGCGGGCTGGCCTCGCCGAGCGAGGCCAGCGTGCGCCTGCTCAGCACCCGCGCGTTGCGCAGCGCCAGATCGACCGGCAGCGCGGCGGTCTCGTACCGGGCCAGGCGGGCCCGCCGGTGCCAGTGCAGCGGGGAGATCATCGCGATCTCCTTGCTGGTCGCCAGCGCCGCCTCGAACTCCTCCACCGCCGCCTGCGTCGCCCGCGCCTCGTCCAGCGCCTCGGCCGCCAGGTCCGCGTCCCGCTTCTCGATCGCCTCCGCCGCCCGTTCCATCACCGTGGACAGCGCGTCGAGCACCCCCGACAGGTGCTTGGCGGCGATCGCGAACGGGCTCGCGGGCAGCAGCGCCACCGCCGCGATGCCGATGATGCCGCCGGTGAGAGCGTCGGCCATCCGGTCCAGGCCGCCCGCGTCCTCGCCGGGCACCAGGGCGGCCACCAGCACGGCCGACGAGCCCGCCTGGGCGACGAACAGCGCGCCGCTGTTCAGCAGCACCGCGACCGCCATGGCCAGCGCCACCACGAGCCCGAGCTGCCAGGCGCCCGAGCCGATCCACGACACCAGCAGGTCGCCCACGCCGACGCCCAGGCTGACTCCGACGACCAGCTCGACGAGCCGCCGCAGCCGCTGGCCGAGGCCGACGCCCACGCAGATGAGCACGGAGATGGGAGCGAAGAACGGGCGGGGGTGGCCGAGCAGCTGGATGGCGATGATCCAGGCCAGGGCGGAGCCGACCGCGCACTGCGCGATGGAGGGAGCCACCAGGCCGAACGTGCCCAGCCGTTCCTTGACGAGGTCGCTGAGCCGGGTTCGCACCATTCCACGATGCCTGATCATTATGACAGTAAGGTCACATTAGCGCCCTTTAAGTCCTTTTCGTCCGTCCCGGCGTACGCTCCCTCACTCGTCGAGGAACGCCTCCACCACCTGCAGGAACTCCTTGCGGGCGGCCATGTGGATCAGGTGGCCGGCCTCGATCCTGACCAGTCGCGCGCCCGGGATGCGGGCCGCCACGTCGGGCTCGAACGGGCTCTGCGTCCCCGACAGCGCCAGCGTCGGCACGGTGATCCGGGTGAGACCCTCGGCCCACGCCGGATCGGGGTTGAGCATCTGCCGCTCCGTGTCGTGCATCATCCGCCAGTCGAACCCGGTGGATTCGTCCTCCACGAGCGGCGGCCGGCCGGTGAGCGGGTGCGCGGGCGGCGGGTCCTCCAGCACGAGCCGCGCGACCCGGTCCGGATGCCGCATGGCGAGGTGGCAGGCGATCACGCCGCCGAGCGAGTGCCCCACCACCGCCGCCCGCGCGGCGCCCACGTGGTCGAGCAGCGCGGCGACGTCCTCGGCCATCTCGGGCAGCGGGTACGCACCCGGCCTGTCGCTGGCCCCGTGCCCCCTCAGGTCGGGCACGAACACATGACGCCGGGCCGCGAACCGCTGCGTGATGCCGTTCCAGTCGTTGTGGTCGGCGGTCCGGCCGTGGAGCAGCAGGAGCGGGGGAGCGGCGGGGTCGCCTTCCTCCCGGTAGACGAGCTTGATCCCGTTGACGTGCGCGTCGCGAATCACGTCCGCGACCCTACCCCCGGACCTCGGGCGGGCGCCGCCGCCCGGCTCCCCGGAGCCGGCCGGGCACTGAGCGCACGTTGACATCACCGGCGGGGTACGTGGGCACACATTGACCATGAACCCCGCCGACCGGCCTCGGTAGCGTGGGTGACCGCCGCCAGGAGAAAGGGCTACGCATGCCGGACCCCATCGAAGTGCGCAAAGTGCCGATCGAGAGCGTCACCGACGCCTCGGGGTTGTCGCGGCTCATCGCCGACGGGGTGATCGAGGCGGACCGGGTGCTGGCCGTGGTCGGCAAGACCGAGGGCAACGGCGGCGTCAACGACTACACCCGCATCCTGGCCGACCGCGCGTTCCGCGAAGTCCTCGCCGAGCACGGGCATCCGGCGCCGGAGAGCGTGCCGCTGGTGTGGTCGGGCGGCACCGACGGCATCCTGAGCCCGCACGCCACCATCTTCGCCACCACCGCCGACGCCCCCGCCACCGACGAGCCGCGGCTGTCGGTCGGGGTGGCGATGAGCGAGGTCATCCTGCCCGAGGACATCGGCCGGCCCGCCATGGTGGAGAAGGTCGCCGCCGGGGTCAGGGAGGCCATGAAGATCGCCGGCATCGACGACCCACGCGACGTGCACTACGTACAGACCAAGACGCCGCTGCTCACCCTCGCCACCATCACCGACGCCAAGAACCGCGGCCAGGACACCGCCATCGAGGAGACCGGCCCCTCCATGGACCTGTCCAACTCCACCACCGCGCTCGGCATCGCCGTCGCGCTCGGCGAGATCGAGATGCCGGGCGCCGACCAGATCCACAAGGACCTGTCGCTCTACTCCTCCGTCGCCTCGTGCTCGTCGGGCGTGGAGCTGGACCGGGCGCAGATCGTGCTGGTGGGGAACGTACGCGGGATCGGCGGGCGCTACCGCATCGGGCACAGCGTGATGAAGGACGCCCTCGACGCCGACGGCATCTGGGAGGCCATCAAAGACGCGGGGCTCGCGCTGCCCGACCGCCCGCACCCGTCGGACCTCGGCGGGCGGCTGGTCAACGTGTTCATGAAGTGCGAGGCCGACCCGTCGGGGCAGGTGCGCGGACGGCGCAACATCATGCTGGACGACTCCGACGTGCACTGGCACCGGCAGATCAAGGCGGCGGTGGGCGGCGTGGCGGCCTCGGTCACGGGCGACCCGGCGGTGTTCGTCTCGGTGGCCGCCGTGCACCAGGGGCCTTCCGGCGGCGGGCCGGTGGCTGCCATCGCCGACCTGGGGGAGCGGTAGTCTCGGAGGTTGTGCCGAGCATCCCGCAGCCCCTCGATCCCCACGACGACGGCGCCGCCGCGCCCGCCGTGGCCGCCGCCCTGTCCGCGTACGAAGCGGGCACGGCCGGTCCCGCCGAGGTGCTCAACGCGCTGGCCGGCGCGCGGCTGCTCGTGCCCGTGGTCGCGCTCCTGACCGAGGCCGAGGTCGGCGCGCACGGCCTCGCGCAGGAGAAGGAGAGCGAGATGGCGCTGCCCAAGCTCGTCGGGCAGGACGGCAGGCAGGCGGTGCTCGCGTTCACCGGCACGGACGCGCTGACCAGGTGGCGGCCCGACGCCCGGCCGATCCAGGCCAGCGCGCTGCAGGTCTGCCAGGCCGCCGTGCAGGAGCGGGCGGCGGCGGTCGTGGTCGACGTGGCCGGGCCCGTGCAGTTCGTGATCGAGGGCGAGGTGCTGGCGGCGCTGGCCGCGGTCGAGTCCGGCACCGTGGGCGAGCTCGGCGGCGTGACGGTGGCCAAGATGCAGCCGGCCACCCCGCGCCGGCGCCGCTGGTTCTCCAGAAAGCACGGCTGAGAAGGTCGGCGCCCTCCGCGTGCGGTGACGGGCCGGCGCCGTGACGTGGACGTCGGGGATGCGCCGGTGGAACGGGACGGCGTCATGCCCAGTCTGTGCGGTGACCCGCGGGTAAGGGGATGCGCGGGTTAAGGTCGGCGGCGTGGTCGCACTCATGGCGCTGATCGGCCTGTTCTGCGGAGACCGCATCAGGGCGCTGGCCCGCTCCTACGACGACCTGCCCGCCCCCGCCCTCTCCCGGGCCCCCTCCTGGCCGGCCCTGGAGCCGGTGTGCGCCGGGGTGGCCGCGCTGGTCGCGTGGCGGGCGGGTCTTCCGTACGTGTGCTTCGCCGTGATCGGCGTCGCCCTGGCCGTGATCGACTGGCGTACCAGCACGCTGCCCGACGCGATCACGCTGCCGGCGTACCCGATCACCGCGCTCGCGCTGCTGCCGACCGGCGAGCTGCCCAGGGCGCTGGCCGGCGGGGCGGCGCTGGCCGCCGCGTACGGGCTGCTCTGGTTCGTCCGGCCGCAGGCCATGGGGTTCGGCGACGTCAAGCTGGCCGGGCTCATCGGCCTGGCCGCCGGCGCGCTCGGCTGGCAGGCCGTGGTGGCGGCCGCCTTCTGCGGGCAGCTGCTCGGCGCGCTCTACGGGCTGACCCTGCTGGTGAGCGGCCGCGGCACGCGGCACACGCAGTTTCCCTTCGGCCCCTTCATGCTGCTGGGGGCGCTCACGACACTCTGTCTCGCATGGTGACCGGAGGGACATCTCACTAGGCGGTACGTGGAAGACTTGTACGCATGTTGCGCTGGTTGACCGCCGGAGAGTCCCACGGCCCCGAACTCGTCGCCATCCTCGAAGGCCTGCCGGCCGGGGTCGAGGTGAGCACGTCCGCCATCGACGAGGCCCTGCGCCGCCGCAGGCTCGGCTATGGCCGCGGGGCGCGGATGAAGTTCGAGCAGGACCAGGTGACGATCGCCGGAGGCGTCCGCCACGGCCGCACCATGGGCAGCCCGGTCGCCGTCCGCGTCGGCAACACCGAGTGGCCGAAGTGGGAGAAGGTCATGGCGGCCGACCCGGTCGACCCGGCCGAGCTGGAGGGCCTGGCCCGCAACGCGCCCAGGTCGCGTCCGCGTCCCGGGCACGCCGACCTGGCGGGCATGCAGAAATACGGCTTCGACGACGCCCGCAACGTGCTCGACCGGGCCAGCGCCCGCGAGACCGCCGCCAGGGTGGCGCTCGGCGAGGTCGCCAGGCGCTTCCTCAAGCAGGCGCTCGGCGTCGACATCGTCAGCCACGTGACCGAGATCGGCGGCGCGCGCACCCCGTCCCCGGTGCTGCCCGGCCCGGGCGATCTCGGCCGGATCGACGCCGACCCGGTGCGCTGCTCCGACGCCGAGGGCAGCGCCGCGATGGTCGCCGTGATCGACAAGGCGCACAAGGACGGCGACACGCTCGGCGGCGTCGTCGAGGTCCTCGCCTACGGCCTGCCGCCGGGCCTGGGCAGCTACACCCACTGGGACCGCAGGCTCGACTCCAGGCTGGCCGGCGCGCTCATGGGCATCCAGGCGATCAAGGGCGTGGCGGTCGGTGACGGCTTCGAGACGGCACGGCGTCCCGGCTCCCAGGCGCACGACGAGATCGAATACACCACCGACGACGGCGTCCGCCGCATCACCAACCGCGCGGGCGGCGTCGAGGGCGGCATGAGCAACGGCGAGATCCTGCGGGTGAGCGCCGCCATGAAGCCCATCTCGACGGTGCCGAGGGCGCTGGCCACGATCGACGTCAAGACCGGCGAGGCGGCCAAGGCCCACCACGAGCGCTCCGACGTGTGCGCCGTCCCCGCCGCCGGCATCGTGGCCGAGGCGATGGTGGCGCTGGTGCTGGCCGACGCGGCGATCGAGAAGTTCGGCGGTGACTCCGTGGAGGAGGTCGCCCGCAACCTGTCCGGCTACCTCTCCTCCATGGTGATCAAGTGAGCATGGTGCGGATGAGAATGGTGAGCGACATATGAGCAGGGTTGTGCTGATCGGGCCGCCCGGATCCGGCAAGACCACGCTCGGGCGGCTGCTGGCCGAGCGCCTCGGCGTCGGGTTCCGCGACACCGACGCCGACATCGAGGCCGTGGCGGGCAAGCCCGTCTCCGACATCTTCGTCGAGGACGGCGAGGAGCGCTTCCGCGAGCTGGAGCACGAGGCCGTGCGCCGGGCGCTGGCCGAGCACGACGGCGTCCTGTCGCTCGGCGGCGGCGCCGTGCTGCACGCCGAGACGCAGACCCTGCTGCAGGGCCAGCACGTGGTCTACCTCCAGGTCGGGCTGTCCGACGCGATCCAGCGGGTGGGGCTCGGCTCCGCCAGGCCGCTGCTGGTGCTCAACCCGCGCAGTCAGCTGAAGAAGCTGATGGAGGAGCGGCGCCCGGTCTACGAGCGGCTGGCCGTCATGACGGTGGTCACCGACAAGCGCGAGCCGGACGAGCTGGCCGACGAGATCGTCAAGGGGCTGAGCGCATGACGAGACCGTGCGCGGGCCCCCGCGGCGAGGGCGGTGCCTCCGTGAGCGCGACCGCGAAGGTGGTGCTCCGGTGAGCGCGACGCGGATCCACGTGCGCGGCGACAGCCCGTACGACGTCGTCGTCGGCACCGGTGTGCTGGCCGAGCTGGCCACGCTGCTCAAGCCCGGCGTGCGCACCGTCGCCGTGATCAGCCCGCAGACGCTGCCGGAGATCTCCCGGCCGGTCCGCGCGGCGCTGGCCGAGGCCGGCTACCAGGTGGTCGAGCTGACCGTGCCCGACGGCGAGCAGGCCAAGAGCGTCGAGGTGGCCGCGCGGCTCTGGTCCGAGCTGGGCCGCCACGGCGTGACCCGGTCCGACGCCGTGGTCGGCGTGGGCGGCGGAGCGACGACCGACCTGGCCGGGTTCGTGGCCGCCACGTGGCTGCGCGGCGTGCAGGTCGTGCTGGTGCCGACGACGCTGCTGGCCATGGTCGACGCGGCGGTCGGCGGCAAGAACGGCATCGACACGGCCGAGGGCAAAAACCTCGTGGGCACGTTCCTGCCGCCCGCGGGCGTGCTGTGCGAGCTGTCCACGCTCGACAGCATGCCGAGGCGCGACTACGTGGCGGGCCTGGCCGAGGTGATCAAGGGTGGCTTCATCGCCGACCCGGAGATCCTGCGGCTGGTCGAGTCCGACCCGGAGGCGGCCACCCGTCCCGGCGGGCCGCACACCCGCGAGCTGATCGAGCGCAAGATCCGGGTGAAGGCCGACGTCGTGGGCGCCGACCTGCGCGAGGCCGGGCTGCGCGAGATCCTCAACTACGGCCACACCCTCGGCCACGCCATCGAGCGCGACGAGCACTACGGCATCCGCCACGGCGAGGCCGTGGCCATCGGCATGGTCTACGCCGCCGAGCTGTCCAGGCTGGCCGGCCGCGCCGACCTGGTCGAGCGCACCCGCGCCGTCCTGACCGGCGTCGGCCTGCCCGTCTCCTACCGCGCCGACGCCTGGCCGCGCCTGCGCGACCACATGCGCCTGGACAAGAAGAACCGCGGCGCCGAGCAGCGCTTCGTCGTGCTCGACGGCCTGGCCGCGCCCGGCCGCCTCGAAGGCCCCGCCGAAGAGCTGCTCGAAGCCGCCTACAAGGAGATCGCCGAATGATCCTCGTCCTCAACGGGCCCAACCTCGGCCGGCTCGGCAAGCGCGAGCCCGGCGTCTACGGCGCCTCCACCTACGAGGACCTCGTCCAGCTCTGCCGCGAGACCGCGGGCAAGCTCGGCCACGACGTCGACGTGCGCCAGACCGACTCCGAGGCCGAGCTCATCGGCTGGATCCACGAGGCCTGCGACGGGCGCGTCCCGGTGGTGCTCAACCCGGCCGCCTTCACCCACTACTCCTACGCCGTGCGCGACGCCGTCGCCCAGCGCACCGCCCCGCTCATCGAGGTGCACATCTCCAATCCCGCCTCCAGGGAAGAGTTTCGTCATACCTCCGTCGTGGCCGGGGTGGCGACGGGCACCATCGCGGGCTTCGGACTACAGTCGTACGTCCTTGCGCTGCACGCTATCGCGGAGATGAACACCACCTCATGAGGCACTACAAGTCCTTCGTCGCCCTCGGCGACAGCTTCACGGAAGGGCTGAACGATCCCGGTCCCGACGGCCACTACCGAGGCTGGGCCGACCGGGTGGCAGAGCGGCTCGCCGCCGACGACCCCTCCTTCCGCTACGCCAACCTGGCCGTCAGGGGCAAGCTCCTCGACCAGGTCGCGGCCGAGCAGGTGCCGGTCGCCGTGGAGATGGGGGCCGACCTGGTCAGCTTCTGCGCCGGGGGCAACGACCTGCTCAGGCCGGGCAGCGACCCCGACGTGATGGCCAAGACGCTCGCCCGGGCCGTGCGCGACCTGCGCGCGGGCGGGGCCGACGTGCTGCTGTTCACCGGCGTCGATCCGCGCGACACGCCGCTGATGCGGCGCCTGCGCGGTCGCTTCGCCATCTACTACCTGCACCTGCGCTCGATCGCCGACCTGTACGGGTGCCGCCTCGTCGACCAGTGGTCCATGCAGGGGCTGCGCGACTGGCGGGCCTGGAGCGCCGACCGGCTGCACATGAACGAGGACGGTCACCGCCTCGTCGCGGCCCGGGTGCTCGACGTGCTCGGCGTGCCGTTCGAGGACTGGCGCAAGGACTGGCCCGAGCGTTCCGTCGACCCGCGGGCCCGGCGCCGCGAGGACGCGCAGTGGATGCGCGAGCACCTGGTGCCGTGGATGTCGCGCCGCCTGCGCGGCGTGTCGTCCGGCGACGGCATCCTGCCCAAGCGCCCCGACCTCGCCCCCTGGTCCTGACCTTCCCCTGCCCTTCCTCCCGGCCCCGGCCGGCCGAGTTCGCTCAGGTCACCGGGGTCCGTGGCGGGGCCGGTCAGGCGGTCTCGGTGGCCAGCCGCTTGAGCGCGGCCCGGGGGATCGCCGGGTCGGTCGTCCGCCAGAACGGCGGCAGCGAGCCCAGCAGGAAACCGCTGTAGCGGGCGGTCGCCAGCCGGGGATCCAGCACCGCGATCACGCCCTTGTCGTCCTGCGAGCGCAGCAGCCGCCCGACCCCCTGGGCCAGCAGCAGCGCCGCGTGGTTGGCCGCCACCGCCATGAACCCGTTGCCGCCCCTGGCCGCGACGTGCCGCTGCCTGGCCGAGGTGAGCGGGTCGTCGGGGCGCGGGAACGGCACCCGGTCGATGATGACCAGCCGCAGCGAGGGGCCGGGGACGTCGACGCCCTGCCACAGCGACAGGGTGCCGAACAGGCAGGTCGGCTCGTCCTCCGCGAACTGCTTGACCAGCAGCATGGTCGAGTCGTCGCCCTGGCACAGCAGCGGGACGTCCAGCCGGTCGCGCAGCGCCTCGGTGGCCGCCTTGGCCGCGCGCATCGAGGAGAACAGGCCCAGCGTGCGCCCTCTTGCCGCCTCGATCAGCTCGGTGATCTCGTCGAGGTACTGCTGCGGCAGCCCGTCGCGGCCGGGCTGGGGCAGGTGCTTGGCGACGTAGAGGATGCCCGCGCGCGGGTGGTCGAACGGCGAGCCGACGTCGATGCCCTGCCAGCCCTTGCCGTCGCCGAGCCCCCACTGCGCCGCCAGCGCGTCGAACGTGCCGCCGAGCGCCAGCGTGGCCGAGGTGAGCACGACCGTCCGTTCGCCGAACAGCTTGTCGCGCAGCATGCCGCTCACGCTCAGCGGCGCGACGCGCAGCGCCGGCGGGCGCCGGTCGGTGCCGGCGTCGAGCCAGACCACCTCGGCGCGGTCGGACTCGGAGTCGTGACCGTACGCCTCCAGCATCCGCACCGCCGTGTCGTGCACCTCGTCCAGGGCGGTGAAGGCCGCCTTGCGCTGCCCCGCCTTGTCGGGGTCGTCCTTGTCGGCGTTGCGTGGGCCCATGGCGGTGACGCAGCGCCAGGAGGTGTCGCGGATGAGCTGCAGGGTCAGGCCGAGCACCTGGGGCAGCTCGTCGATGCGGCCGGGCGGCGCGGCGGCCAGCAGCGCCTTGAGGTCTTCGCCGGCCTCCATGAGCTGGTCGGCGAGGGGCTGGTCGATCAGCCGGCCGACCCGGCGCACCGCCAGCATCACCGACGACTCCGACAGCTCGCCGGTCACCACGGAGGTCACCCGGTCGACCAGCTCGTGGGCCTCGTCGACCACCACGACCTCGTGCTCGGGCAGCACCGGCAGCTCGCCCATGGCGTCGATGGCCATCAGCGCGTGGTTGGTCACCACCACGTCGACCTCGCCGGCCCGCGCCCTGGCCAGCTCGGCGAAGCACTCGGGCCCCGAGGGGCAGCGGCTCGCGCCGAGGCACTCCTGCGCGCTCACGGAGAACTGCCGCCACGCCTGCTCGCTCACGCCGGGCACCAGCTCGTCGCGATCGCCGGTCTCGGTCTCCTCGGCCCACTCCTGGATGCGCTGCACCATGCGGCCGGTCGCGCTCACCTCGCGCGGGTCGAACAGCTGGTCCTGCTCGTCCTCCTCGGGCCAGCCCGCCGTGGCCTTGTAGCGGCACAGGTAGTTGCGGCGGCCCTTGAGGATGGCGAACGTCGGCTCGTGCGGCAGCTCCTTGGCCAGCGCCTCCGACAGCCGGGGCAGGTCGCGGTCGACGAGCTGGCGCTGCAGGGCGATGGTGGCCGTGGAGATGACCACGGGGGTGTCGCTGTCCATCGCGTGGCGGATGGAGGGCACCAGGTAGGCCAGCGACTTGCCGGTGCCCGTGCCGGCCTGGACGGCCAGATGCTCCTCGCTGTCGATGGCCTTCTGCACCGCCTGGACCATGGTGATCTGGCCCTGACGTTCGCTCCCTCCGAGAGCGTTGACCGCGATGCTGAGCAGTTCGTCCACTGACGGGAGATGGGAGTCCGGCACGGCAGTAAACGCTACCCGCAATCCGGGGCCGCCGCGCCGAACGCCGTGTGATCGGCCAGACGCATCCTGGCGTTCGCGAATACTCCCGCCGGGTTGCGTGGCACACTGGGCGATCGGAACTCCAACCGGTGACGATAGGTGTTCACGGGTTGTGACCACAGGGGTTCCGGGTGTAGATGGGAGAGCCGGTTCCACAGGGTTTTCCGGGGTTGAGTGGACGAATAAAGGCTGGTTAAAGCAGTATGTCTGCCATGTCGGAAGTTGTCCCGTTGCCGTCGTTCGGCGAAGTCTTCTTCGATGCACGAGGTCAGGAGCGGTGCCTCCGGGTCACGTGGCATGAGGGCACGCTGGTCCTCAGCCTGTGGCGCGGCGAGATGTGCACCGCGAGCTTCCGCATGCCGATGGAGGACGTCGGGCGGCTGCTCGACACTCTCGACGAGGGCTTCGCGGAGGCCACGGGCGAGCAGCCCGCTGTGCCCGCGCCCGAGCCCGGCACCGAGGTGATGCCGGGCACCGGAACCTATCACCGCCCGGGCCAGCACGGCCAGCAACCGGGCCGGCAGCACGCGCCGCAGACCGGCGCGCAGCAGCCCCAGCTGCCGGGCCGGCCGCAGCTCGACGAGCGGCCCACGGCGGCGCTGTCGCCCAGCGACGTCCTCGTGGCCAGGGGCACTCCGGCCGCGCACCAGGACAAGCTGGTGGCCTCCTACGGCGAGACGACGGCCCCCCGCGACCCCGGTTACGCCGAGCCCGCCGCCGGCCGCGGCGACTACGCCGACCCCGTCAGGGACAGCACCCCCGCGTACGGCGAGCCGCGCAACCTCTTCACCGGTCCCCAGTACGTCGACTCCACCGGCCCCCAGCAGAAGTACACCGGCGACCCCTACAGCGGCCCGCAGTACGCCTCCGACCCGCTCAGCGGACCCCACCAGTACGGCCAGGACCCGCTCAGCGGCCCCCACTCCTACGCCCAGCAGGTCCAGCCCGAGCCGTTCACCGGCCCTCAGTACGTCGACAACGAGCCCGTCTACCAGATGCCCGGCTCCGACCAGCGCCGCCAGGCGCCGCTGAGCACCGACCCGCTCGGCTTCCCCTCGCAGGCGGCCGACCGCTACCAGGCGGCCGGCGACTATCCCTCCGATCCGTACGGCGGCCGCCGCCCCGACGCCTACCAGCAGCAGCCCCCGCAGGCCGCCCAGCCCCAGGCACCGGCGCAGCCGAGCACGGCGGGCCTCGGCACGCCCATGCACGGCATCCCCGGAGCGGGCCGCCGCCGCGGCGCCCCGCAGCCGCCGCAGCCGGCCCCCGTCCACGACGACTACGGCTCCTACCAGAACCCGCAGGTGCCCAACCCGGTGGACCCGCTGATGACCCTCGGCCGGCCCGACCAGCAGTACCCGCCCGCGTCCGGGCAGCATCCCGGCCAGGAGGACCTGTCCCGCCCCTACGTCGGGGACCCCATGTTCTCCACGGGCGAGCGCCTGCGTCCCGACCAGCCCGACTACCACGAGAGAAGCGACCGCAGGGAGTGGTGACGGCCCACTCCGTCCCACCGGGTACGCTCACCGCGAGACGATCGAGCCACGGCTAGTCCCGGCGGCCGATCGCGCGTCATCGAGGAGCGAGCCCGCGCGGCCGAGGCTCCGGCGGGCGGTCCCGACCCCATCGGGCTGGCGGGGGAGGGGCGCGGCGGTGACACCGATCATGGGCCTGCAACTGCTGCTGGTGGCCGCCGGCGCCATCGCCGTGGCGGCGGTCGCCAGGCGCAGGGGCTGGCCGGCGCCGCTGCTGCTGGTGGCCGCGGGGCTGCTGGTCTCGCCCCTGGTGCCGGAGGTGCCGCTGGAGCCGGAGCTGGTGCTCTACGTGTTCCTGCCGCCGCTGCTCTACTCCGCCGCGCTCGACAGCTCCTACCTGCGCCTGCGTGACGTCAGGCAGGCCGTGGGGCTGCTGTCGGTCGGGCTGGTGCTGTTCACCACGGCCGTGGTCGGGCTGCTGGTCCACCTGATGCTGCCGGACCTGCCGCTGGCGCTGGCGTTCGCGCTCGGCGCCGTCATCGCCCCGCCCGACGCGGTGGCCGCCGTCGCGGTCGGCCGGCGGCTGGGGCTGCCGCGCCGGGCGCTGACGATCCTCATCGGCGAGAGCCTGTTCAACGACGCCACCGCGCTCACCCTCTACCGGGTGGCCATCGGGGCGGCGCTGGGCGGCGCGGTCAGCGTGTGGGAGGGGCTGGGCGAGTTCGTGTTCGCCGCCGCCGGCGGGGTGGTGATCGGGCTGGTGCTGGCGGTCGCGCTGGCGTGGCTGTTCCAGCGCACCCGCGACTCGCTGGTGGAGAACACGCTGATGCTGCTGATCCCGTTCGCCGCCTACCTGGCGGCGGAGTCCGTGCACGCCTCGGGCGTGATCGCGGTGGTGGTCGTCGGCCTCTACCTGGGCAACCGCATGCATCTGCGCGGGTTCGGCACCCGGCTGGTGTCCGACGCGGTGTGGAAGGTCACCGACTTCTTCCTCGAAGCGGTCGTCTTCGCGCTGATCGGGCTGCAGCTCGTGACCGTGGTCAAGGGCATCGCCGGCTACGGCCCCTGGGAGGTGGCCGGTTACGCCGCGGCGGTGCTGGCGGCCTCGATCGCGGCCAGGTTCGCCTGGATGTTCGGCCGCACCTTCCTGCTGAAGGTCCTCGGCCGCACCCGGCCGACGGCGGCGGAGACGGTGATCCTCGGCTGGGCGGGCATGCGCGGCGTGGTGTCGCTGGCGGCGGCGTTCGCCATCCCGCCCGAGGTGCCGGCGCGGGACCGGGCGCTGCTGCTGTTCCTGACGTTCACCACGGTGATCGGCACGCTGCTCATCCAGGGCACCACGTTCCCCGCGCTGATCAGGCGGCTGCGTGTGTCCAGCGAGCAGGAGCGCTACGAGGACCGCCTGGCGGAGGCCGCGGCCCAGCAGGCGGCGCTCGAAGCGGGGCTGGCGGAGCTCGACCGGCTGGTCGGCGAGCAGGAGGGCGAGCCCGACCAGATCCAGAAACAGGTCATCGACCAGCTCAGGGAGAAGTCGTGGCGGCGCTCCCTGACGGCGTGGGAACGCCTCGGCGGTGGCACCGGCCCCGGCGGCGCGGAGACGCCGAGCGCACTCTACCGCCGCCTGCGCCGCGACATGCTGCAGGCCGAGCGCCAGGTCTTCGTCCGGCTGCGCGACGAACGCCGCCTCGACGACGAGGTGCTCAGAGAGGTGATGGCCCAGCTCGACTTCGAAGAGGCCATCCTCGAACGCTGACGCACGCGACCTGAGGACCCGGCCGCCCCGGCCAGGGGCGCGGGCTCAGCCGGCCGGAAACGTCAGCCCATCTGGCTGTCGACGAAGCACCACCGCCAGTTCTCGCCGGGCTCGTAGGACTGCACCACCGGATGGCCGCTCTCGTGGAAGTGGGCCGTGGCGTGCTTGGCCGGCGAGGAGTCGCAGCACCCGATGTGACCGCACTCCAGGCACCGGCGCAGGTGGACCCACCGGCCGTCATGGGCCAGGCACTCCTCGCACCCGTCGGGCGTCCTGGCGGCGGGGTCGGTGGCCTGGGAAAGATGCTCACAAATTGCCATACCCGAAATCCTAGGACGAGAGTGCCGTTCGAATTTCGGCCGGGGCCCTTGTCGCTCGGCGGGCGAACGTGGACATTGAGCTCAACGGGGGGAGTGACACAGGCCACACAACTCCGAGGAGCCGCGCGTGCTTGAGGTACGCAACCTCGAGGTCGTCTACGACGACGTGATGCTCGTGCTGCGGGGCGTGAGCATCCGCGTCCCCCCGGGCTCCATCGTGGCCCTGCTCGGCGCGAACGGCGCGGGCAAGACCACCCTGCTGCGAGCCCTGTCGGGCCTGCTCGGCGTGCACGACGGCGAGATCACCAAGGGCGCCGTCACGCTGGAGGGCGAGCCCGTCCACCACCTGCGGCCGGCGCAGATCGTCCGCCGCGGGGTGAGCCAGGTGATGGAGGGCCGCCGCATCCTGGCCGAGCTGACCGTCGAGGAGAACCTCAGGGTCGGCGGCCACACCGCCGCGGAGTCCCACCTGGACCGCGTCTACGGCCTCTTCCCGCTGCTGCGCGAGCGGCGCAGGAGCGTGTCGGGCTACCTGTCGGGCGGTGAACAGCAGATGCTGGCCGTCGGCCGCGCGCTCATGGCGGGCCCGAAGTACCTGCTGCTGGACGAGCCCAGTCTCGGCCTGGCGCCGTCGCTGGTCGGCCAGGTCCGCGACCTCATCGTGGAGATCAACCGCCAGGGCACCACGGTCCTGCTGGTCGAGCAGAACGCCACCATGGCCCTGTCCATCGCCTCCCACGGCTACGTCATGGAGACCGGCAAGATCGTCATGGACAAGCCGGCCGGGGAACTGCTCGCCGACGAGGACATCAAGGAGTTCTACCTGGGGGCCGTCCGGTCCTTCCGCGAGGTCAAGCACTACAAGCGGAGGAAGCGATGGCTCTCCTGACGTTCGGGGACGTGCACCTGAGCTTCGCCGGCGTCAAGGCCGTCGACGGGGTCTCCTTCGAGGTGCGCCAGGCGGAGCTGCTGGCGATCATCGGGCCGAACGGCGCCGGCAAGACCTCGATCTTCAACGTGCTGTCCGGCGTCTACCGGCCCCAGAGCGGCCGGGTCACGTTCCTGGGCGAGGACCTGCTGGCCCGCCGCCCGCACGAGATCGCCGCCATGGGGATGGCCAGGACGTTTCAGAACGTGGAGCTGTTCCACAACCTGACCGTCCTGGACAACCTGATGCTCGGCCGCCACCACCACTTCCGCTACGGCGCGCTGCCGGCCCTGCTCTGGTACGGCCGCGCCCGCCGGGCCGAGCTGGCCGCCCGCGCGAAGGTCGAGGACATCATCGACTTCCTCGAACTGGAGCCGTGGCGCCGCCATCCCGTGCGGCTGCTCCCGTACGGGGTGCAGAAGCGGGTGGAGCTGGGCCGCGCGCTGGCGATGGAGCCGAAGCTGCTCCTGCTGGACGAGCCGGTGGCCGGCATGAACCTGGAGGAGACCGAGGACATGGCCAGGTTCGTCATGGACATCCGCGACGAGCTGGGCATCCCCGTCGTGCTCGTGGACCACGACATGGCGCTCGTCATGGACCTGGCCGACCGGGTGCTCGTGCTCGACTTCGGCCGCCAGGTCGCGCTCGGCGCCCCGGCGGAGGTGCAGCGGGACCCGGCGGTCATCGAGGCGTACCTGGGAGGAACGGCATGAGCGGGCGGACCGAGGCCGCGGCGACCATCGTCACGAGGGTGCGCGAGCGCGCCAGGCGCGATCCCGGGGCCGTCGCCATGCGGCACAAGGACCTCGGCATCTGGCAGGAGGTCACCTGGGGCGCGTACTGGACGCAGGTGGAGCTGGTCGCGCACGCCCTGCTCGCGCTCGGCGTCGAGCCGGGCGACCGGGTGGCCGTGCACGCGGAGAACCGCCCCGAATGGTTGTACGCCGATCTCGGCACGGTCGCCGTGCGGGCCGTCACGGTCGGCCTCTACCCGACCAACCCGCCCGCCGAGGTCGCCTACCTGCTGGCCGACTCCGGCGCGAAGATCCTCATCGCCGAGGACCAGGAGCAGGTGGACAAGGCGCTGTCCGTCCTCGACGAGTGCCCCGAGCTGCGCCGCGTCGTCTACCTGGAGCCGCGCGGCATCCGCGGGCGCTACGACGACGACGTGCTGATGTCCTGGCCCGAACTGCTCGCCCTCGGGGCCGGGCACCGGGCCGCGCATCCCGGCGCCGTCGCACGCCGGATGGAGGAGGCCAGGCCGCCGGACGTGATGACGCTCATCTACACCTCCGGCACCACCGGGCCGCCCAAGGGCGTGATGCTGACCGTCGCGAACGTCGAGTTCGCCGTGCGGGTCCTGGTCGAGGGCGGGGGTTTCGCCTCGCCGCCGCCGTCGGAACGCGACCTCATCCTGTCGTACCTGCCGCTGTGCCACGTGGCCGAGCGCGCGTTCACGGTCTGGTTCAACGCGGCGGCCGGCGTGCAGGTGAACTTCGCCGAGTCCATCGACACCGTCCAGGCCAACCTGCGCGAGGTGCAGCCGACGATCCTGTTCGGGGTGCCGCGCATCTGGGAGAAGGTGCTGGCCCAGGTGGACATCAGGCTGGAGTCGGCCTCACCGGTCAAGCGGGCGCTGACCCGGTTCTGGCTCCGGGTGGCCGACCGCATAGGCGACGCGCTGGTCCGCACCGGCGGCAGGCACACGTTCTGGACGCGGGCCGCGTACGGGGCGGGCTGGCTGCTCTGCTACCGCGCGCTGCGCGAGCGGCTCGGCATGCGGCGCGTGCGCTACGCCGCCTCCGGCGCCGCGCCGATCGCGCCCGCCGTGCTCAAGTTCTACATGGGGATCGGCCTGCCCATGCACGAGGTGTACGGCATGAGCGAGAACACCGCCATCGCCACCGCCAACCGCCCCGGGCGGGTCCGCCTGGGCACGGTCGGCGAGCCGCACCCCGGCGCCGAGCTGAAGATCGACGAGGCCACCGGCGAGATCCTGACCAGGCATCCGGGCAACTTCGCCGGCTACTGGCGCAACCCGCGCGCCACGGCCGACGTGCTGGACGAGGACGGCTGGCTGCACACCGGCGACGTGGGCGAATGGGCCGAGGGCACGCACGTCAGGATCACCGACCGGATGAAGGACATCATCATCACGGCCGGCGGCAAGAACATCGCGCCGAGCGAGATCGAGAACGCGCTGAAGGCGTCGCCGTACCTGAAGGAGGCCGTGGTCGTCGGGGACCAGCGGCCGTACCTGGTGGCGCTGATCGGGATCGAGCCCGACACGGTGGGGGAGTGGGCGCGGCGGCGCGGGCTGCCGTACACGACGTATCGGGATCTGTCGGAGAAGCCGGAGGTGCGCGAGCTCGTCCAGGGGCTCGTCACCGAGGTGAACACCCGCTTCGCCCACGTCGAGCAGATCAAGCGGTTCGCGTTCCTGCCGAAGGAGCTCGACCACGAGGACGGCGAGCTGACCGCCACCCAGAAGGTCAAGCGCTCGGCCGTGGCCAAGCTCTTCGAGGACCTGGTCGAAGGGATGTACGCCCGGTGAAGGGCCTGCTGGAGACGGTGATCAGGGGCCTCGGGAACGGCTCGGTGTACGCGCTGCTCGCGCTCGG
This sequence comes from Nonomuraea fuscirosea, assembly GCF_003001935.1. GTDB lineage: Bacteria > Actinomycetota > Actinomycetes > Streptosporangiales > Streptosporangiaceae > Nonomuraea > Nonomuraea fuscirosea. The sequence continues at coordinate 419,717 of NZ_PVNG01000001.1, forward strand.
CTTCGTGATCATCTACAAGGCCACCCGGGTGATCAGCTTCGCCCAGCCCGCCCTCATGCTGGCCGGCGCCGTCGCCGTCAGCTACCTGGCCGGGGTGACCGGCTTCTACCTGGCCGTCCTGCTGTCGGCGCTGCTCATCGCCGGCGTCGCGCTGGCCATCGAACGGGTGGCGATCAGGCCGATGGTGGGCCGGCCGGTCTTCGTCGTGGCGATCATCACGCTCGGCATCGACGTGGTCGTGCGGGTGGTGGTGAACGGCTTCATCGGCAGGGACGTGCGCCAGGTCGGCGACCCGTGGGGGTTCACCCAGGTGTCGCTCGGGCCGCTGGTCGTGCAGTCGCGCTGGCTGGCCATGCTGCTGGTCACCGCCGTGCTGGTGACGCTGCTGTTCGCCTTCTTCCGCCACACCCGGTACGGGCTGGCGATGCGGGCGGCGGCCTTCGACCAGGAGACCGCGCTGGCGCAGGGCGTCTCCGTGGGCGCGGTCTTCGCGCTGTCGTGGGGCCTCGCCGGATTCCTGGCCGCGATCGCCGGCATGTTCGTCGGCACCGGCCAGGGGATCGAGCAGATGACCTGGGTGATCGCGCTGAAGGCGCTGCCGGCGATCATCGTGGGCGGGCTCGACTCGCTCGGCGGCGCGGTGGCCGGCGGGCTGATCGTCGGGGTGGTGGAGTCGCTGTTCCAGTCCTACCAGGGGGAGTTCGCGCCCTGGCTGGGGCAGAACTTCGCGATCGTGTCGCCGTACGTGGTGATGCTGATCGTCCTGCTGGTGAAACCGTACGGGCTGTTCGGGACCCGGGAGGTCGAGCGGGTATGACCGAGACGCGTGAAGAGGCCGCACCCGTCGCGCCCGACATACCGACCGGCCGGTCTCGGCGGGTACGCGGCCGGCCGCTGCTCTACACCTCCTACGCCCAGGACATGGCGCTGCTCGACACCCCCGCCAAGCGGCTGTGGACGCTGCTGCTGGTGGCGCTGGCGTTCGGGCTGTCGGTGCTGCTGCAGGACCGGTCGCTGGAGGTGCTGGCCGGGGCGTACGTGCTGGCCATCGGCGCGATCGGGCTCAACATCGTCACCGGGTACGCCGGCCAGGTCTCGCTCGGGCACGCCTTCTTCGTGGCCATCGGCGCCTACACCGCCGCCGCGCTCTCCGGTCCCGTGGACGGCGAGAACATCGGCTTCGGCATCGCGGAGGTGTGGCTCTGGCTGCCCGCCGCCGGCCTGGTCGCCGCCGCGGCCGGGGTGCTGGTGGCGCCGCTGGCCGGCCGGCTGCGCGGGCTCTACCTGGCCGTCGTCACGCTCGGGCTGGTCTTCCTCGGCGAGCACGTCTTCAAGGAGTGGAAGAAGCTGACCGGCGGGCCCGGCGTCGGCCGGGAGGCGGCGGTGCCCGAGCTGTTCGGCGTCCGCCTCGACCAGGACGGGCCGTTCGGCACCAAGGAGCAGGTCCTCTACACGCTCATGCTGGCGCTGCTGATCCTCTTCGCCGTGGCCGCCCGCAACCTGGCCCGCTCCCGCGTCGGCCGCGCCTTCGCCGCCATCCGCGACCGCGACATCGCGGCCGCGGTGATCGGGGTGCCGCTGACCCGGTACAAGGTGCTCGCCTTCGGCATCTCCTCCTTCTACGCGGGCTGCGCGGGCGGCCTGCTCTACACGATCTCCGGCTACGTCGAGCCGGGGTCGTTCAACCTGCTGCTGTCGGTGCAGTTCATCGCGATGGTGCTGATCGGCGGCGTGGCGACGGTGTCGGGAGCCATCGCGGGCGCCCTGTTCATCTCGCTGCTGCAGCCGGTCACCAGGTCGCTGCCGGCGCTCGTGCCGTTCATCAGCGGCGACACCACGCAGACGCCGAACGTGTTCCAGGTCGAGACCGTCCTGTACGGGCTGCTGATCGTGCTGTTCCTCATCTTCGAGCCCCGGGGCCTGTTCGGCCTGTGGATCCGGGTCCGCAACTACTGGAAGTCCTGGCCTTTCTCGTACTGATCAGAAGGGATTGCTGATGAAGAGTCGCTATGCGCTGGTGAGCATCGCCATAGTGGCCCTTCTGTCCGCGTGCGGCGTCATCCGGGGGGACGACGAGGGCAGCAAGGGCGGCGCCCAGGCTCCGGGCGTCACCACCGAACCGTGCCCGTCCGCGGTCGACACCAAGAAGGGCTGCATCTACCTCGGCACGGTCTCCGACCTCACCTCCGGCCCCTTCGCCGCGCTGGCCGTGCCGATCACCGACGCCCAGAAGGCGTTCTGGGCCCGGGTCAACAAGGCGGGCGGCATCGGTGGCCGGTACGAGGTGGACGTCACCAAGTACGTCAAGGACAACAAATACAACCCGGAGGTGCACCGGCAGGTCTACAACGAGATCAAGGACCAGGTGCTGGGCTTGGCCCAGACGCTCGGCTCGCCCACCACGGCCGCCATCATCGGCGACCTGAAGGCGAACTCCATCGTGGCCGCCCCCGCCTCCTGGACCTCGGCCTGGGAGTTCGAGGACGTCATCATCGAGACCGGCTCCAACTACTGCGTGGAGGCGATGAACTCGGTGGACTACGCGGTGGAGACGTACAAACCGAAGTCGGTCATGGCCGTGCACCTGGCCGGCGACTACGGCGCGGACGCCGCGGCCGGCGCCAAGGTGGCCGCCGAGCGCAACAAGCTGACGTTCACCAACGTCGAGACGCCGTCGGGCGCGACCGAGCAGGGCCGGGCCATCACCGAGATCACCAAGAACAAGCCCGACCTGGTCATCCTGACCACCGGCCCGGCGGACGCCGCCACGATCGTCGGCCAGACGGCGGCGGCCGGCTACAAGGGCCGCTTCATCGGCACCGGCCCCACCTGGAACCCCGCGCTCCTCCAGTCGCCGGCCGCGCCCGCGCTGAAGGCCCTGTACGAGCAGTCGGCCCCCGGCAAGCCCTGGGACGCCGACACCCCCGGCCACAAGGCGATGCGCGAGGCCCTGCCGGGCGTGACCCCGAACGACGGCTACACCTCGGGGTGGGCGTGGGCGTACCCGATGAAGGCCGCCCTGGACAAGATGGTGAGCGGCGGGGACGTCAGCAGGAAGGGGCTGCTCGCCGCGGTGAAGACGCTGACCAGCGTGGACTACGAGGGCATGCTGCCGCCCGAGGCGGGGAACTACGCCGACGCCAGCGGCGCCTCCGTGTTCCGGCAGACGCTGATCAACAAGGTGGACGACAAGGCGACGACCGGGGTGACGATCGCCAAGGACTTCTTCGTCGGGCCGACGGCGCAGGCGTACACGTTCGACGGCCCCTGCTACACCAAGCTGTAGCCGACCGGCGGCCGGCTGGACCGGCGGCGCGCTCACCGGCGAGGCGGAGGTAGCGGATGGCGCGCTCATCCGTGAGCGGGTGAGCCGTGACGCGCTCACCCGCGAGGCGGGTGGGCCGTCGCCGCGCCCGCCCCCGCGTCGGGGCGGGTCGCCGTCGTGCTGAGCAGCCAGTGTTCGACCGCCGCGCTCATCCTCGCCCCCGCCTCCAGCGCGGCCGTCTTGCCGGTGACCGGGTCGCTGCCGGCCGCCTGGCCCAGGATCACGCCCAGCACCAGGCGGCCGCGCACCCGGGACGCCCACATCAGGTTGCCGCCCGCGGCCGTGCCGGAGCCGGTCTTGATTCCGACGACGCCGTGCCGGTTCAGCAGCGTGTTCGTGTTGGACAGCCTCCTGACGTCGCCCGGCACGGCGGTGTCGCCCCGCGCCACCACCGCGCGGAACACCGGGTCGCGCATCGCCGCCTTCGCCAGCACGAGCTGGTCGGCGGCGGTGCTGACGGTGCTGTCCTCGTTGCCGCTGGCCCCCGTGTACGTCGTGGCGCCCATGCCCAGGCGGCGGGCGGCGGCGTTCATCCGCGCGGCGAAACGCTCCTCAGAACCGGCGTCCCAGCGGGCCAGCAGGCGGGCCACGTTGTTGCCCGACGGCACCAGCATCAGCTCCAGCAGGCGGCGCAGCCGGATCCGCCGGCCTTCCAGGAGCGGCACGGTGGACTCCAGCCCCGAGTACGACTCGTCGGCGGCGGTCCGGTCCACCTCGATCAGAGGGCCGTCCTCGCCGGGCCGCAGCGGGTGCCGGCGCAGGATCACGTACGCGGTCATGACCTTCGTCACGCTGGCGATCGGCACCGGCTCCGCCTCGCCGCTGACGCCCAGGCTGCCCAGCCCCTCCACCTCGACCGCCGCCTGCCCCTCGCCCGGCCACGGGAGGGGCACGCCGGTGACGGTGGCCCCGGCGACGCTCGGCGCGGCGGCGCAGCCGGACAGGCCGCTCACCGCGAGCAGGACGACGGTCAGAACCGGTAGAAGGAACCTGGAGGAACGTGACATGGTGGCCATGCTGCGCCGCCGATGTGTTCGTCCCGTCGTGACCGTGTCTCCGCGGTGGCTTGATCGTGTATCAACCCGGTATCAGCACGTCCTGATCCCGGCGGGGAAGGCGGAGGGTGGCGAGCGCGCCGCCGTCCCCGGCGTTGGCCAGGGTCAGCTCCGCGCCGATGACGCCGGCCTGGCCCAGCGCGATCGTGAGCCCGAGACCGTGGCCCCGGCCGCGTTCCGCGGCGCCGGTGCGGAAGCGGCGCGGGCCCTCGGCCAGCAGTTCCGGCGGGTAACCCGGGCCGTGGTCGCGGATCTCGACCAGGTGGTCCCGTACGGTGATCAGCACCGGGGGCTCGCCGTGGCGGCGGGCGTTCAGCACCAGGTTGGCCACGATCCGGTCCAGGCGGCGCGGATCGGTCTCGGCGACCGGCTCGCCGCCGTCCGGCGTCTGCACCCGTGCCTCGACGCCCACCCGGGCCGCGGACTGCCGGGCCAGTTCGGCCAGCGGCACCCGTACGCGGTCGGCCACCTCGGCGCCCGCGTCCAGCCTGGACACTTCCAGCAGGTCCTCGACCAGGGAGCGCAGCAGCCGTACGCGGTCGCGTACCAGCTCGGTCGCCTCGCCCTCCTCCAGCAGCTCGACGGCGGCGACCAGGCCCATGAGCGGGGTGCGCAGGTCGTGCGCGACGTCGGCGGTGAACCGCTGCTCGGCCAGCAACCGGTGCTGCAGGCTCGCCGCCATCGAGTCCACGGCGACGGCGATGTCGGCGATCTCGTCCCGCCGGCCGCGCCGCCTTTGCGTCGCGATGCCGCCCAGATGATCGGGATCCCTGGTCACGGTGATCTTGTGCTGATGCGCGAGGTCCCTTTGCGCGGTGATCTCGTCCGGGTGGCCGGGGTCCCTTTGCATGGCGATCCCGTTCCGGCGTTCCGGGTTGTCCTGCTTCGCCGTGGCGACGCGGGCGTCGAGGTCGCCGGCCGCGATGCGGCGGGCGGTGTCGGCGACCCGGCGGAGCCGCCGGTTGGCCGGTTCGGCCAGGAGCGCCGAGAGCGGCACCACCGCGGCTAGTGCGGTGAGTGCGGCCAGCACCATGGCGCGGTCGAGCGCGCGCAGGCTCGCCAGGTCCGAGCTCATGTCGATCTTGGACGTGGCCACGAACCCGCCGCGCACCCGCTGCGCCGCCCACATCCACGGCTGGTCCGGCTTCTGGTCGTCGTACCAGGTGACGGCGGACCCGTCAGGCGTCCAGGCCGGCGATCCGGTCGACGATCCGTCCGGCGAGTCGGCGGGGGACCCGAGGGGCGATTCGGCGGACGACGCAGCGGGCCGTTCCGTGGGTGACGCGGCGGGCGACGCGATGGACAACTCGGTGCGCGATTCGGTGCGCGATTCGGTGCGCGATTCGGCGGGCAAATCAGCGGGTGATCTGGTGGGCGACCCGCTGGGCAGCCGTGCGCGCAGGGCCGTGGGCAGGTCGGCCGGATCCTTGATCCAGTCGGTCCACGGGGTGGGCGGTTCGGGAGCGGTGCCCGCCCGATACTGGTCCGCGACCGTGGCCGCCTCCATCAACGCCCGTGCTTCGCCCAGCCGCATCGTGCGTTCCAGCGTCGTCCGGTGCACCAGCACCCCGACCACCGCGGCGACGGCGCAGCAGGCCAGCGTGATCAGCGCCGCCACCTTCCACCGCAACGACCCCGGCAACGGCCCCGCCACCTTCCACCGTGACGACTCCGGCGACGACCCGGCCGCCTCCCACTGTGACGGCTCCGGCGACGATTCCGGTGTCACGGTCCGCTCGGCTCGCCGTCTCATGGCTTGCGCAGCTTGTAGCCGAATCCGCGCACGGTCTCGATCAGGTCGGCGCCGATCTTCTTGCGCAGCCGCTGCACGCACAGATCGACGACGCGGCTGTCACCGTCCCAGCCGTAGTCCCACACCTCGCGCAGCAGCGTGGCCCGCTCCAGCACGATGCCCGGATGCGCGGCGAACTCCAGCAGCAGCCGCATCTCGGTCGGGGCCAGCTCGACCGGCCGCCCGCCGAGCCGCACCTCCAGCGCGGCCGGATCCACGCTCAGCTCGCCGAACCTCAGCACCCCGGACGGGGACGGCTCCGCCGGGGCGCCGACGCGGCGCAGCACCGACCTGATCCGGGCCACCAGCACCGGGATGTCGACCGGTTTGACCACATAGTCGTCGGCCCCCGCCTCCAGCCCGGACACCACGTCGAGGGAGTCGCCCCGCGCCGACATCATCAGGATCGGCACCTGGCTGGACTCCCTGACCCGGCGGCACAGGCTGATGCCGTCCAGCTCGGGCAGCATCACGTCGAGGACGAGCAGATCGTGCCCGCCGCGCCGGAACGCCTCCAGCCCGCTCAGCCCGTCGGCGGCGGTGTCGAGCCGGTAGCCGTAGCGTCCGAGGGCCAGGGAGACGGTCTTGCGGATGACGTCGTCGTCCTCGACGAGCAGGATGAAGGTCACGCTGTACGATACGCGCCCCGCACGACACCCGCTCAGGAGCACTCGTGCCGGGGCGGACCGATCGCCCGCCCCGGCACGAGTGGGCCGCTAGCCGCGTCGATCGCAGGCCCTGACGCGAGCGGCCCGGCCGGGTCGGCTGCCCCGTCCCGACGCGGCGGTCCCGGTCAGTCGAGGAGGTCGCCCGGGTCGAGGGTCACCTCCGGGGTCTCCGCCGCCGGGGCCGTCGTCTCCGTGACGGGGCTGCCCGTGGCGGGTGTCTCGGGGATCCCGGTGGCGGTCGGTTCCGGGTCCTTCTCCTCCGGGCGGCAGTTCTCGGCGCAGCCGCCGAAGCGGGCCGTGTCCACCGGGGTGAACGCCGTGGGAGGCACCCCGCGCAGCGCCGACAGCATCGTGTCCAGCCAGATCGGGCCGGGGATGCTCGCCCCCTGCACCGACCCGTAGTACCGGCCGCCGATCGTCACCCCGGTCAGCTTGTAGCGCTGCGAGCCCCGGGGATCGCCGAGGCTGACCGCGCCGGCCAGGTCGGGGGTGAAGCCGGCGAACCAGGCCGAGGCGTAGTCGTCCGTGGTGCCCGTCTTGCCGGCCGCGTCCCGGCCGAGGCCGCCGACCCCGCGCATGGTGCCCTTGGTGAACACGCCCGACAGGACCTCGGCGGTGGCGTCCGCGACGGCCGGGTCGAGGGCCTGGCGGCACTTGGGCCGGTAGCGGGTGTTCTCGCCGTCGCGGCCGGTGATCCGGGTGACGGCCATGGGCGCGCAGTACTCGCCCCTGGCCGCGATGGCCGCGTACGCGGTCGCGATGGTGACCGGGTCGCTCTCGTTGATGCCGAGCGTGAACGTCTCGTACTCCTGCAGCTTCTTCCCGTCGGCCCGCCGCACGCCGAGGGACTTGGCCGTCTTGACCGTGTCACAGAGGCCGACCCGCTCCTCCAGTTCCATGAAGAACGTGTTCACCGAGTTCCAGGTGCCGCTGCGCAGCGTCTTCCAGCCGGGAGAGCCCTCGTCGTTGGTGACGGTGTGGCCGGGGTCGCCGATGCTCTGGCCGGCGCAGTTCTTGAACGTCGCGTACGACGGCGCCCGGTAGCCCGCCCCCGCGGCCAGCCCGTCGTCCAGCTTCATGCCCTGCTTCAGCGCGGTGATCAGGGTGAACGTCTTCATCGTCGAGCCCGGCTGGAACCCGATGCCGCCGCCGTGCGCGGTGTCGGCGACCACGTTGTACGAGATCTCGTTCCTGGCCGCCTTGGTCCCGTACCGCCGGCTGGCGGCCATCGCCCTGATCGCCCCCGTACCGGGCTGGACCAGGGCCTGGGCCGCGACGGGCGCGTCCGAGGGGTGCACGTAGCGGGCGACGGCCCGCTCGGCGGCGGCCTGCATGCCGGGGTCGAGCGTGGTCGTGATGGTCAGGCCGCCGCGGTTGAGCCTGGCCAGCCGGGCCTTGGCGGTGGGGCCGAAGTCGGGGTTGTTGAGGACCTCCTGGCGGACATAGAGGCAGAAATACGGATATTTGCTGGATTCGCAGCCGCCGGGCAGGCGGGTGCCCTTGTACCCCAGCTTGGTGGCCTTGGCCCGGGCCGCCTGATCCGCGGTGATCTCGCCCAGCTCGGCCATCCGGTCCAGGACGACGTTGCGGCGCTTGAGCAGGCGGTCGCGCTGCGCCCGGCCCAGGTTGGGGTCCGTGGCGTTCGGGTCCTGGACGGCGCCGGCCAGCGTCGCCGCCTGCGGCAGGGTCAGGTCGGCCGCGTGCGTGCCGAAGAAACGCTTGGCCGCCGCCTCCACCCCGTACGCGCTGGCACCGAAGTACGCGATGTTCAGATATTTCTCAAGAATCTGGTCCTTGGTGTACTTCTCCTCGATGCCCATCGCGTACCGCAGCTCGTTCAGCTTGCGCGCGTAACTCGCCTCCAGGGCCGCGTGGCGATCCTCGTCCGTGGTGGCCGCGTTGAACAGCACCTGCTTGACGTACTGCTGGGTGATGCTGGACCCGCCCTGGCTCACCCCGCCGGAGCGCAGGTTCGTGGCGAGCGCGCGCAGCGTGCCCTCGATGTCGATCGCCCCGTGCTGGTAGAAGCGGAAGTCCTCGATCGACACGATCGCCGTCTTCATCTCCGGCGAGATCTCGTCGAAGCCGACGACCTCGCGGTACTCCTCGTAGAACCGGGCGATCTCACCGCCCTTGGCGTCCCGCACGATCGTCACCTCGGCCGGCGGCGGCTCGGTCAGGTCGGCGGGCGCGAGGTTCACCTCCTCGGCCGCGGCCACGAACCCGGCGCCCGCGCCCCCGACGGCCGGGATCGCGATGGCGGCCACCAGCACGCCGGCCGCGGCCCCCGCCGCGGCCAGGCGGGCGATCTTCGTCCCCCGTCGCCACATCAGAGCCTGCCGAGCCCGCGGGCGAGGATGGTGGCGGCACGCGCGATGGCCGCGTCGTTCGTGACGGCGCCGGAGCCCTCGCGGTTGGTGTAGACGGCCAGGATGATCGGAGCGGCCTTGCGGCCGGCCGGCCAGGCGACGGCGATGTCGTTGCCCGCGCCGATCTCGGTGTTCGTGCCGGTCTTGTCGCCGACCGTCCAGCTCTTCGGCAGGCCGGCGCGGATGCGGGCGCCGCCGGTCTCGGTCGCGATCAGCCAGCCGTTGAGCCGCTCGCGGTCCTTGGCGCTCAGCGCGCCGCCGGTCGTGACCGCGCGCAGGTCGCGGGCGATGGCGGCGGGCGTGGTGGTGTCGCGCCTGTCCTTGGGGGCCCAGTCGTTGAGCTCGGTCTCCCAGCGGTCGAGGCGGGAGACCGGGTCCTTGAGCGTACGGAAGTACCGCGTCAGCCCGGCGGGCCCGCCGATCTGCTTGAGCACCATGTTGCCCGCGGTGTTGTCGCTCAGGGTGATCGCCGCCCGGCACAGTTTGGCGACCGTCAGGCCGTCCTTGACGTGCTTCTCCGTGGTCGGCGAGTTGGGCTTGAGGTCCGCGGCGGTCCACTTGACCACCTTGTCCATCAGGCCGGGCTGGCTGGTGCGGGCCCGGTGCAGCGCCGCCGCGCAGGCCATCGCCTTGAACGTGGACAGCAGCGGGAAACGCTCGCCCGACCGGTAGGCCAGGGTCCTGCCGCTGGCGGTGTCGATGGCGTACGCGCCGATGCGGCCCTTGAACGACGCTTCGAGCGCCCGCAACTCCTTCTTGACCTGTGCTTCGCCCGATATGGCCGCCCGCGCGGCGGGCGCCGTCGCGGCCGTGGCCGGGGCGGCGGTGAGGGCGGCGCCCGCCAGGAGGGAGGCCGTCAGCGCGGTCGCCCGCAGGGCGGCGGGGCAGCGGAGGTTGCGCATGCGTAGTCCTTGCTTTCGTCGATCGGGGTCCGGAGGGCAGGAGCAAAGCAGATGCGCTCGGCCGATGTCTAATAGCGATATCGCGAAAGAACTCATATCGGATCCGGAATGACCGCAGGTCAACCCGGATCAGCGGACTTCTTTGCCGTAACGGCAACGGGATTCGCTCCGGCCGCCGGGATCGCGCCATAGCCTGGTGCCGCGGTGCGGCGGGGAGAGGCAAGGAGAGGTGAGATGTCCGAGATCACGCATCGGCTCGTCGAGGTGCCGGGAGGCCGGATACACGTGGCCGAGCAGGGCAGCGGCCCGCTGGTGCTGCTGGTGCACGGCTTCCCCGAGTCGTGGTACTCCTGGCGTTACCAGCTCCCCGCGCTCGCCGCGGCCGGGTTCCGGGCGGCGGCCGTCGACGTGCGCGGCTACGGCCGCTCATCGAAGCCGGCGCAGGTCGAGGACTACCGCATGGTTTCCTGCGTCGCCGACAACGCCGCCGTCGTCCGGGCTCTGGGCGAGCGCTCCGCGGTGATCGTCGGGCACGACTGGGGCTCGCCGATCGCGGCGAACTCCGCGCTGTTGCGGCCCGACCTCTTTCGCGCGGTCGGCCTGCTGAGCGTCCCGTACACGCCGCGCGGCCCGCACCGCCCCACCGACGGGTTCGCCAGGATGGGCGGCGAGGAGGAGTTCTACGTCAGCTACTTCCAGACGCCCGGGCGGGCCGAGGCCGAGATCGAGCCCGACGTGCGCGGCTGGCTGGCCGGCTGTTACGCCAGCCTGTCGGGCGACACGATGGCGGAGAGCGCCTGGCTGGTCCGGCCCGGCGGGCGGCTGCGCGACCGTTTCCCCGAGGGTGTCAGGCCGGCCTGGCTCACCGAGGCCGACCTCGACGTCTACGCGGGGGAGTTCGAGCGTACGGGCCTGACCGGGGCGCTCAACCGCTACCGCAACATGGACCGCGACTGGGAGGACCTGGCCGCGTGGGACGGAGCGGCCATCACCCAGCCGGCGCTGTTCGTCGGCGGGGAGCTCGACCCCACCACGTCCTGGATGGGCCGCGCCGTCGAGGCCCTGCCCAGGACGCTGCCCGGCCTGGCCGGCGCGCACCTCCTCGACGGCTGCGGCCACTGGGTGCAGCAGGAACGCCCGGACGAGGTCAACCGGCTCCTCACCGGATGGCTGCGGTCGCTGTCGTGAGCCGATCGTGCACGGTGTGTGCACAGCACGGGGCCGTACTCTTGGGTAGGGTCGAGTCATGCCTCACTTCGGACGCCGGTTCGTGCCCCTGGCCCTCTTCGCCTCGTGTGTTCTCGCCGCCGGTTGCAGCGAGGTCAACAGCACCATCGACAAGGCTCAGGCCTGCCTGGAAGCTCCCAAGATCGTCACCGAGCTCATCGCGGAGGTCTCCAAGCTGACCAACGACCCGCAGGCCCTGGACAAGGCCCTGGACGACGCGGCGACCAAGCTCAACGACGTCGCCGACGAGGCCGCCAACACCACGATCAAGGAAGCCTCCGACAATCTGGCCACCACGCTGACCGGCATCACCGTCAAGGACGCCAACGACGCCGTCGACGCGGTGCAGAAGGTCGGCACCGACGGGGCCGCGTACGTGGAGAAGATCGCCCAAGCCTGCAGCTGACCCGGCCGCCGCTGGGGAGAATCCCCCCTTCTCTAGGGGAAATGGTGACGAATTACCGTTTTTCCTATGGAACCCGACCCGCGTTTCACCTTGGCCAACGAACGCACCTTCCTCACCTGGCTGAGCACGGCGCTGGCGCTCAGCGCGGGCGGGGTGGCCATGGCGGCGCTGCCTCCCGACGTGTTCGTCCCGTGGATCCGCACGGCGCTGGCCGTCGTGCTGGTCACCCTCTCCGCGCTGGCGGCGGGCATGGCCTACCCCCGCTGGCGCAACATCCAGCGCGCCCTTCGGCAGCAGGCGCCGCTGCCTCCGCCCGCGCTCGCGGCCGTCTTCGGCTACGGCGTCGCGGCCGTGGCCGTGGTCGCCCTGGTCCTCATCATCGCCTCCATCTGACCGATGCCGGGAAGTGAGGAGATCTGGGACGAGGGCCTGCAGAGCGAGCGCACCCGGCTGGCCTGGGTGCGCACGGCCGTGGCCCTGTCCACCGGCGGCCTGGCGGCGACCGGGCTGGCCCTGCGGCACGGCCTGCCCGCGTTCGCGATCGCCGGTTTCGCCCTGGCCGCGCTCTGCGGCGGCGTGCTGCTGATCAGGACGCGGGTGCGCTTCCGCCGGGTGCAGGCGGCTTTGCACGCGGGAACGCCGCTGGACGCGGGACTCGACGCGGTCTTCGCCTGGCTCGGCACACTGAGCGTGGTGGCGGGCGCCGTCGCCTTCGTCGTCAGCGTTCGGTAAGGCCGCTTGCGGGAAGCCGGGAAGGGGGCGGACACTCGAAGCAGGGGGTGACCTCGTGGAAGAAGTACACAGGAACGTGCCTTTCGAGTGCCGCCACTGCTGGCACGTCTGGCATGAGGACTACGTCGTCAGGCACTTCGAGGACGACCACGGAAACGCCGGGGAGATCTGGCTGCGGGCCGGCCTTCCCGCCGCGCCGCCGTCGGCGGGCGTCAGTTGCCCGTCATGCGGCTGTCAGGACGCCACGATGTTCCCGGACGGCTACCTGTCGCGCCATCCGGAGCTGATCCCACCGGCCGAGCCGGCCGCGCCCGACCCGACGCCGATGCTCACCCCGGTGCGCAAACCGCTGTACTGACAGCCGCCGGGCGTGCCCGCCTCCTGACGGGCACGCCCGCGCGGCCGCTCACGGCGACGCGGGCGCAGGCTCTCCGACCGAGCCCGGCCACCGCGACGCAGGACGCTAGCTCAGGCTCTCCAGCCACGCCCGGTGCAGCCCGGCGAAGCGCCCGGAGGCGGCGATGAGCTGGTCGGGCGGGCCGTCCTCGACGATCCGGCCGTGCTCCATCACCAGCACCCGGTCGGCGATCTCCACCGTCGACAGCCGGTGCGCGATGATCAGCGCCGTCCGGTCGGCCAGGATCGTCCGCAGCGCCCGCTGCACCAGCCGCTCGCTCGGCACGTCGAGGCTGGAGGTCGCCTCGTCGAGGATGAGCACCGCCGGATCGGCCAGGAACGCCCTGGCGAACGCGACGAGCTGCCGCTGCCCGGCCGACATGCGGCCGCCGCGCTTGCCCACCTCGGTGTCGTAGCCGTCGGGCAGGCCCGCGATGAACTCGTGGGCGCCGATGGCCTTGGCCGCCTCACGGATCTGGTGGTCGCCGGCGTCGGGGCGGCCGAACCTGATGTTGTCCGCGACCGTACCGCTGAACAGGAAGTTCTCCTGCGTCACCATGACCACGGCCTGACGCAGCGTCGGCTCGTCGAGCGTGCGCAGATCGGCGCCGTCGAGCAGCACGGCGCCCTCGGTCGGGTCGTAGAAGCGGGAGATCAGCTTGGCCAGCGTGGTCTTGCCCGCGCCCGTCGCGCCGACCAGCGCCACACTCTGACCCGCCGGGATCGTCAGATCGAGGCGGGGCAGGATCGGCATCTCCTTGACGTAGGCGAACTCGACCCCGTCGAAGCGCACCTTGCCGCGCGCCCTGCCCTGCGGCAGCGAGGCCGGCTCGCGCGGCTCGGGCACCGAGGGCTCCTCCTCCAGCACGCCCGAGAGCTTCTCCAGCGCCGCGCCGGCCGACTGCAGCGTGTTGTAGAACTGGCTGATCTCCTGCATCGGCTCGTAGAACTGGCGCAGGTACAGCAGGAACGCGGCCAGCACGCCGATGTTGACCTCGCCGTGCAGGGCCAGGTAGCCGCCGTAGAGCAGCACGGCGCCGATCGTCATGTTGCCGATCAGCCTGACGCCGGTCATGAACGTCGCGCCGAGGTACATGCTGCGCGCGTTCGCGGCCCGGTAGTCGTCGTTGAGCTGCTTGAAGATCTCCTGGTTGCGCGGCTCCCTGCGGAACGCCTGCACCGCGCGGATGCCGATCATCGACTCCACGAAGTGCACGATCACCAGGGCGACCGCCTCGCGGGTACGCCGGTAGACGATGGCCGACTGCCGCTGGAACCACTTGGTGAACAGCAGCAGCAGCGGCAGCGGGACCAGCGCCACCAGGCCCAGGTGCACGTCCAGGATGAGCAGCAGCACCGCCGTGCCGACCAGCGTCAGCACCGCCTTGACCAGCGCGTCGAAACCCGACTGCACCAGCTCGGCGATGGCCTCGATGTCGGAGGTCAGCCGGGAGATGACCCGGCCGGAGGTGTAGCCCTCGTGGAAGCTCAGCGACAGCCGCTGGAAGTGGTCGAACACCCTTCTGCGCAGCTCCAGCAGGATGTTCTGGCCGATCGAGCCCATCAGCCCCAGGAACGCCTGCCGGGTGAACGCCTGGATGATCGCGGCGGCCAGGATCACCCCGACCACCGTGACCAGGACCGTGGCGCCCGACCCGGACACGATCGGCGGGATGCCCTCGTCGATCCCCACCGAGACCAGGAACGGGATGGACAGCCCGGCCGCGTTGGAGGTCACGATGATCAGGACGAGCAGCGCGATCTTCTTCCGGTACGGCCGCAGCAGGTCGCCGAGCAGGCGCCGCGACCGCGAGCGCAGCAGCACGGACACCTTGGCCGGCAGCTCGTCCTGATCCTCCGAGGCGACGCCGCGCCAGTCGCCGCTCTTCTCGGGAGCCGTCGTCGTGGTGGCGGGGGTGGTCATCGCAGCGCTCCTTCCGAGGCGTCGTCGAAGTCGGCGTCCTGGGCCAGCAGCTCCCGGTATTCGGGCACCTGGGCCAGCAGCTCGCGGTGCTGCCCGACGTGGGTGATGGTGCCGTCGCGCAGCAGCGCGACCTTGTCGGCCAGCAGCACGGTGGAGGCCCGGTGGGCGACCACGATGCCGGTCGCCTCGCGCAGTACGTGCCGCAGCGCCTCCTCCACCAGGGCCTCGGTCTCGGCGTCGAGCGCCGACAGCGTGTCGTCGAGCACGAGGACGCGCGGCTTGCTCAGCACCGCCCTGGCCAGGGCGAGCCGCTGCCGCTGGCCGCCGGACAGCGACAGCCCCTGCTCGCCGATCCGGGTGTCGAGCCCCCACGGCAGGTCGTAGACGAACATGGCCTGCGCGGTCTGGATGGCCTGCGCCAGCTCCTCCTCGG
Organism: Nonomuraea fuscirosea; assembly: GCF_003001935.1. Lineage (GTDB taxonomy): Bacteria > Actinomycetota > Actinomycetes > Streptosporangiales > Streptosporangiaceae > Nonomuraea > Nonomuraea fuscirosea. Next base: position 434,946 of record NZ_PVNG01000001.1, read on the forward strand.
TCGCGTCGAGCCGGCCGAGCATGAGGTTCTCGCGCACGCTCATCGAGAACAGCGTGGGCTCCTCGAACGCCGTCGCCACCACCGAGCGCAGCGTCTTCAGGTCGAGGTCGCGTACGTCGTGACCGTCGATCGTGACCCGGCCGGAGGTCGGGTCGATCAGGCGCGGCACCAGCGCGGTCAGGGTGGTCTTGCCCGCCCCGGTCGCGCCCACGATGGCCACCGTCTCGCCCGGCCGCACCTCCAGCCAGACGTCACGCAGCACCGGCTCCTCGGAGTCGGCGAAGCGGAAGCCGACGCCCTCGAAGCGCAGGTGGCCGCGCGGCTCCTCGATGGTGCCGGTGCCGCCCTCGATGGCCGGGACGGTGTCCATGACCTCCATGAGCCGGTCGGCCGAGGTCATCGCCTCCTGGGCCATCGCCAGCAGGTAGCCCAGGCTGGCCACGGGCCAGACGAGCTGCAGCATCAGCGTGGTGAAGGCGACCAGCGCGCCCAGCGTCAGCGCGCCCTCGCCGACCGCCAGCGCGCCGAGCAGCACCACCAGGGCCAGCGTGATGTTGGGGATGATCTCCAGGAAGGAGAAGAATTTGGCCGACAGGCGTACCTTGTCCATCGACGAGGCGTACACCTTGCGGGCGGCGTCGTCGTACCGGTCGTAGACGTGGTGGCGGCGGCCGAACGCCTTGATCGTGCGGATGCCGATCGCGGACTCCTCGACGAGCGTGGCGAGGTCGCCCTGCTCGTCCTGGACCTGGCGGGAGATCCTGATGTAGCGCTTCTCGAAGCGCAGCGACGTCCACACGATCGGCACGACCGAGGCCAGCACCAGCAGGCCGAGCGGCCAGTACTTGTTCAGCAGCAGCACGGTGACCGCGCCGACCTGGAGCACGTTCATGACCAGGAAGAGCATGCCGAAGCCGAGGAAGCGGCGGATCGTCGACAGGTCGGTGGTCGCCCGTGATAACAGCTGCCCCGACTGCCAGTCTCCGTGGAACCCCATGGGCAGGCGCTGCAGGTGCTCGTAGAGGTCGTCGCGAAGTGCGGTCTCCAGGCCGAGCACCGGCCGGACCTGCATGTAGCGCCGGAACAGGATCAGCAGCGCCTCCAGGGCGCCGACGCCGATCGCGAGCAGCCCGAGGGGTAGCAGCCCGCCGGCGTCACCGTGGTGCACGGGCCCGTCGATGACTCTCTCGATGATGAGAGGGAACGCGATGACGGTGGCGATTCCGGCGATCGCCGTCAGCCAGATGATGATCAGTCTGGTGACGTAGGGGCGGAGGTAGGACTTCATCCGCCACAGTGAGTTGGAGGAGAGCAGGGGACGGCGAGGTTTGTGCGTATCGGGAGGCATCCCTTCTAGGCTAATACGTGGGATCAACCGATTTTCTGTGGCCCCACGGTGGGGTTTCCGTATGTGACGTGCGCAAACGTGAAAGATCGTGCACTTCCGGCGGACCGTTACCCGCTCGCTCGGCGGTCGCACTCACGTCTGAGATGGTGAATCATGATCGAGCAATCCGAGCTGCCGCACCTGCGCCGCTGCGTCGAGCTGGCCACCCGGGCCCTGGAACTGGGCGACGAACCGTTCGGCTCGGTGCTGGTTTCGGGCGACGGCGCCGCCCTGGCCGAGGACCACAACCGGGTGGCGTCGGGAGACCGCACCCGGCATCCGGAGTTCGCGCTCGCCCGCTGGGCGGCCGAGCACCTGACACCCGAGCAGCGGGCCGCGGCCACCGTCTACACCTCGGGCGAGCACTGCCCGATGTGCGCCGCCGCGCACGCCTGGGTCGGGCTGGGCCGCATCGTCTACGCCTCCTCCTCGGTCCAGCTCGACGGCTGGCTGAGCGAGCTGGGCGTGCCCGCCGCGCCCGTCCGCTCGCTGCCGGTCAACGAGGTCGCGCCCGGGGTCGTCGTCGAGGGACCGGTGCCCGAGCTGGCGGAGGAGGTCCACGAGCTGCACCGTCGCTACCACGGATGACGGTGGGTGTGCGTTTGACCTGCGTTTTGTCATGTAAGTGGCACAGTGTGACGCATGGCGCACTGTCGGTCCATCAGGTGCAGGATGACGATCGCGACGGTGGTCGTGTTCGGCATCCTGCTGCTGAGCGGGGCGTCGGTGATCTCACTCCTGTACCCGTCGCGGGTCAGGGACAGGATCGTCGATCAGGCCGACGAGGCCAGCCGGCGCATCACCACGCTCATCGACGACCGTAAGTTTCCCGGCCCCATCCCGCCGCAGGCCGGCGTGGGCCTGCTCCAGGTCGTCAACCTGGACGGCGAGGTGGTGGCGGCCAGCGCGGGGCTCGAAGGCCGGCCGCCGCTCACCCTGGAGCGGCCCGCGGGCGGCGACTCGCGGGTCAGCTCCCGGGTGTGCCTGCCCGAGGGCTGCCTGGTGGTCGTGGGCACCAGCAACCGCTCCACCGCCTACGGGTCGGTCGTGGCCTACGCCGCGATCCGTGAGCCGTTCCAGCTCGAAGCGTCCTACGTCGCCGCCATCCTCTTCGGCGCCTCCGGCGTGCTCCTGGCACTGATGGGCTGGGGCGCCTGGTACGGCGTCGGCCACGTGCTGGCCCCCGTCGAGCGCATCAGGCGCGGGCTGGAGCGGATCAGCGCCGAGGACCTCAGCCGGCGCATCGAGGTGCCCGGCACCCAGGACGAGGTGGCCGAGCTGGCCACGACCGTCAACGACACGCTGGCCCGGCTGGAGGACGCCGTGGCCAGGCACCGGCGGTTCGTCTCCGACGCCTCCCACGAGCTGCGCACCCCGATCACGGCGCTGATGGTACGGCTGGAGGCGGGGATGGAGGAGCGTACCGGGGAGGACTGGCGGGCCGCGCTGAACGACGCCCGGCGATTGTCCGACATCGTGCAGGACCTGCTGCTGATGGCGCGCCTTGACGCCGGCGCCAACATCCGGCAGGAGCGCATCGACCTGGGACGGCTGGTCGAGGAGGAGGCCGGGCGCCGCCCCGGCCGGCTGCCGGTCACCCTGAGCCTCGAACCGTGCGTGATCGTCAGGGGGAACCGGCTGCGGCTGGCCCGGCTGTTCACCAACCTGCTGTCCAACGCCGACCGGTACGGCGACACGCGGGTGCGGGTCTCGGTGTGCCGGCGGGGCGAGGAAGCGCTGCTGGAGGTGTCGGACGACGGGCCGGGCATCCCCGAGGACATGCGGGAGACCGTGTTCGAACGCTTCACCCGGCTGGACACGACCAGGTCACGCGACACCGGGGGGAGCGGGCTCGGCCTGCCCATCGCCCGCGACATCGCCAGGGCTCACGGGGGAGACCTCAGGATCGGGGAAGGACCGGAAACCCGGCTCGTCCTGTGCCTTCCCGCGGACTAGCCGCTCCACCGCCGCCAGCACGTCAGGGCTGGTGCCCGGTCGGTCGCGCAGGACACGCAGGACGTTCTCCAGCCGGTCGGGGCCCCGCCACCAGAGGCAGGCGACGGTGACGATATGCAGCACGTCGGCGTCGGGCAGATGGCGGGCGTCCACCTCCAGCTGCTTCAGCAGCCGATCCACGTACTCCCACGTCGGCGGCCGGTCCAGCGCCCGCGCGTAGGCGCGGATGTCGGGGGTGCGGCTCAGCAGGACGGCGAGCAGATCGGCGACGGGGCTGTGGGGGTGGGCGTCGAGGGTCTCGTCGATCTCCGTCAGGTAGGGGAGCAGGTCGACGAAGAGATGGGCGAGTGTGGAGTCGTCGCGGAAGGCGATCTCGCGCATCCAGGGCACGCGCCTCGACCGCATCCGGTACGGACTCTGAGTCCCTTCACCCTCGCCCGGCCAGGTGAAGAAGGCCAGCTCACGGAGATCGATGACCGGGTCCCGCTCGAACCCGGCCGTCATCATCCTGCTCCCGCCGCTCACGGAGTGGCGGATCCTGACGGTGCGGGTGAGCGAGTCCCACTCCGCCCTGCTGAGCTGCGCGTGCCACAGCCGGGAGATCCGGCGCCACAGCTCGTTCGCCGGCTCGGGCTGTTCGGTGCCGAGCAGGTCCGTGCCCGCGATCGGCTCGTTCGCCGACAGCACGGCGAGCAGCAGCAGGTTGGCGCTGTAGGCGGCGTACCGGACGGTGGCCTGCGCCCGTACCGGCTGGTAGGCGTCGTACGGGGAGCCGGGCCGCTCCATGAGCGAACCGGCGAACAGCTCGCACAGGTGCCGGGTCAGCAGCGCGCGCCGGTCGGGCGGGACGGCGGCCAGGCCGTACCCGAGGAAGTCCACGGTGGGCGCGCGGACGGTGAGGGCCGCGAACGACAGCAGCGCGTGCATGAAGGCGTCGTCCGGACGGGCGGGGCGGCGGCGGGACGTGGCGAACGCCAGCTCCTCCGCCAGGTCGGCCAGCTCCCTGACGACCAGCCGGGCGACCAGGTACTCGCCGAACGTGGCGTGCAGGAACTCGTAGGTCTTGAGCCGCTGGTCGTCGCGGAGCGCCTGGGTGGTGTGCACGAAGAAGAAGCCGCCGATGACGCTCTCGGCCGGAGTCAAGGAGCGGCGCAGGCCCTGGCTCTGGGCGGGGGAGGTCTCCTCCGGCAGCAGCGCCCCCAGGTCGGCGTCCAGGTCGGGCTCGGCGACCCACTGCCGGCCCCGGTTGAACATCGCGAACGCGGTGATCGACAGGCGCAGCAGGGCGTCCTCCACGGCCCGCGCCAGCTCCTCGTCCGTGAGGTCCGCCTGCGCCTTGCCGATCTCGCGGGCGGCGAAGCCCTGCAGCAGGCGTTCGTACAGCTCGGCCTCGTGCAGGTCCTCGCGCATGAGGCGCAGCGCGTTCGCGTCGGCGTCGTACAGGGCGAGCATGAGCAGCAGCAGGGGCTGCTCGGCGAGGTTGCGCACGGTCAGCACCCGCTCCACGGGCAGCGGCTGGAGGCCGCGCTCGCGGAAGTAGCCGTCGTTGCCGTCGTTCCAGGTGTTGATCCACCGGCGGATCTGGTCGTGGTCGAACGGTTCCAGCCGGATGACGGACGTCTCCGGCGGGATCCGCGCCCGGTCGGCCACCGCCGTCCTGGAGGTGACGACGACCGCCAGCGCCCGGCCCCGCTCGGCCTGGGCCTGCTGGAAGCGGGCCACCCGTTCCAGGTAGTCGCTCTGGTTCACGCCGGTCGCCTGGAGCAGCTCGTCGAAGCCGTCCAGCAGGACGACGGGCAGCGTCCCGCCGCCCGCGTGCACGAAGTCCGGCCACGACATCGTCTCGTCCAGCGCGGACCTGATGCCGTGCTCGATCTGGGCCAGCACGTCGCTGTCGGCGGGGAGGTCGCGCAGCTCGACGCGGAGCGGCAGGAACTCGCTCCCGGGCAGCCGGGCGGCCAGCACCCGGGTCAGCACCGACTTGCCCGCGCCCGGCTGGCCGAGCACGAGGAGGGGCGCGTGCGTGGCCTCGGGCAGGGTGAGATGGCCGGCCAGGAAGGAGGCCAGGTCGTGCCGGCGGGGCAGCGGCGCCCACTCCTCCTCCGCGGTGACCGGACGTCTCGCCGTCGGCGGGGGGAGCAGCCGGTAGCCGGGATCGACGTACCCCTGCTCCAGCGAGGGGATCCGCATCCCCGGCGGCGTCTGGGCGGAGGACACGGACGGGCGGGCGAGCACGGCCCGGTTCGCCCTGATCAGCGCCGCCAGCCGGTCGGACGGAGTGCGCGTCACCGGGATCGCGGCGAGCTGCCGCCTGATGCCGTCGAGCCCGCGCGCCAGGTCCCTGACCTGCGCCCGGGTGGCCTGGTGGTCGACGCGGTCGGCCCAGCACGCCACCTCGGGGAAGTCGGCCGCGAGCCGGTGGAACAACTCCTCGTAACGGCGTCTGGCGCGCGGCGGCAGGTCGCCGGCGAGCCTCGCCCTGGTGGTCTCGTCCCAGCGGTCCCAGCACGCCAGCCCGGACAGGAAACCGGTCAGCGAGACGGTGTAGTCCGCGTAGGTCTCCTCGACGCTCCTCAGCACCTTCTCGAACGGGACGGCGGGGGAGGGCAGCGGCGCCCGGCACGAGATCAGCGACCGCCCGACCTCCTCCGCGCCGGTGATCCTGCGCTGGTCGTCCGGCGTGAGCTCGCGCAGCACGTCCACCTCGGCGAGCGCGTCGAGGTAGGCGGTGACCACGATGACCGAGTGCGCCGCGGCCAGCCGCTGCGTGGTGTCGTACCGGCTCAGGCCCTTGACCTGGTCGCGCAGCCGGCGGAGGAACGCGTCGCCGAGCCGTACGGCCTCGGCCCGCGCGTCGAACAGGTCGATCGCGCCCAGCCCGAACAGGGCCATGGACGAGGCCTTGTCGAGGACGTCCGTGATCGCGCTCGGGCCGCCGAGCAGCGCCACGGCGTCGCGATAGGTCACTATCCGCCGCATCAGGCCCAGTCTGCCGGATCTCCGCCCGCGCCGGGCGCGATCGCCGCGGTCGGTGGATCGCCGCGGTCAGATCACGGGGTCGGCAGGTCGTCGGGGTCCGTAGATCGTCGGGTCCGTAGATCGTCGCGGTCCGTAGAATGAGCTATGAGCATCGAGCGCCTCTCCCGGGGACGCATCGTCGCCGCGGCCATCGACCTCATCGAGCGCGAGGGCGCCGACGCGGTCTCCATGCGGCGCATCGCGGCCGAGCTCGGCGTGGGGGTGATGTCGCTCTACAACCACGTGCCCAACAAGGACGCCCTGCTCAACGGGGTGGCCGAGGCGGTGCTGAGCCGGATCGAGTTCACCGACGACCCCGACGCCCACTGGACCGACCGGGTGCGCGCGCAGGCGCGGGCCTTCCGGCAGATCGCCCACCACCATCCGCGCTCGACCATGCTGGTCGTCAGCCGCCAGCTCCACTCAGCCGCCGGGCTGCTGCCCGTCGAGCGGGCGCTGGCCACGCTGCGCGGCGCCGGGTTCGACGGGGCGGACGCGGTGCGGATGCTGCGCATGTTCATCGCCTACATCGTCGGCTCGCTGCTGCGCGAGGTCGGGGTGACGCCCGCGTTCGCGCCCGAGCAGACCAGGACGATCACGGCGGACGGCGTCGATCCCGCGCTGTTCCCCGAGGTGAGCTCGCTGGCGGAGCTGCTGGCCGAGTGCGACCACGAGGCCGAGTTCGAGTTCGGGCTCGAACTGCTGATCAAGGCGATCGAGGCGCACGCGGGCCGTCGGGAGGGCACCCGGTGAGCTGCTCCGGATGCCCTCCGGAACGGGCTAGTACCAGTTGTGTGATCTCCAGTGCCCCCAGGCGCCGCAAGGCCTGCCGTACCTCCCCTTGATGTAGGCCAGGCCCCACCGGATCTGCGTCTCCGGGTTGGACTTCCAGTCGCGGCCGGCACCGCTCATCTTGCCGGCGGGAAGGGCCTGCGGGATGCCGTACGCGCCCGACGAGCGGTTGAGCGCCTTGTGGTTCCATCCGCTCTCGCGGGTCCACAGGTTGTCCAGGCAGTGGAACTCCCGGGCGTTCCAGGAGCGCTGGACGACGTGGTCGAGGGCGATCTTCTTGTTCCGGGTCGACGGCCGCACGGCCGCCATCTTCGGCTGCGCCGACGTGGTCCAGACGCCGGTCCTGACCGGTGGCCGGGACTCGGCCAGGGCCGGTAGGGCGGTGCCGAACGCGGTGATCGCGGTGACGGAGATGAGTGTGCCGCTCAGGGCTCGCTTGTCCACGGGAATCCTCACTGTCGGGTCGCGTGCGGACGGGCGCCGTCAGCCGGCGCCCTGCCGGTCCGCGCCCGTGGCTCGGGCGCGGAGGGTCCGCGTGGCCCTCCGGGATTTCCGTTACCGCCCGATCTCGCTGGGCGGCCCGGAGGGCACCGCGACGTGTCCTCTAGCACGATTCCTATTACGCGCTGTCACCGCGGTTCACGGATGGGGACACGCGAAGGACAGGTGTTTGTGTGATCGTTGCCGATAAAAGGTCCTCTCGCTGGAGCGGGATTGCCCGGTTCGCCGCCTGCCTGGGCGGGCCTTGCCGGAAAACGCGATCAAACCTGGGGTTTGGGTCAGTACCAACCGTGGGATTGGAAGTGCCCCCAGGCGCGACACGGCGAGGAGTAACGCTGCTTGATGTAGGACAGACCCCACTTGATCTGGGTGCGGGGGTTGGTCCGCCAGTCGCTGCCGGCCGAGGCCATCTTGTGCCCGGGGAGCGCCTGCGGGATGCCGTAGGCGCCCGACGAGCGGTTGCCGGCGCGGTGGTTCCATCCGCTCTCTCTGTGCCAGAGGCTCACCAGGCACCCGAACTGGGCCAGGCTCCAGCCGCGCGCGGCCACCAGGGGCCGGGCGATGGACTTGTTCTTGCCGCTGGTCTGGGAGCTCTGCGCCTGTGCGGCCGAGGCGCCGCCCGCCGCCACCAGGGTGGCGGTCAGGACCAGGACGCCGGTACGGCGGAGCATGGGCATGCGGGTTCCCTTTCGAGGGGGTTCATGGACCGCAGCACAGTGCCCGACTGGTTCCCTTTACAGCGAATTGACCATGAAAAGGTGGATCGTCAGTAAAGATCTCGATATATACCTTTTTCTGGGGGTTGGTGGCGAGATTGAGGACTGCGTCACATTTATCGTCCTGACTCGTTCTGTAGGGTCACACCATGAGCCTCAGCGACATCCCGCTCCGCACCCTCGCGGACGCCCCAACGACGTTGGCGGAACTGACGGGCGGCAAGCCCGCCCTGATCGTCAACGTGGCCTCGAAATGCGGCCTCACGCCCCAGTACGGCGGGCTGGTGCAGCTCCAGCGGCAGTACGGCCCCCGCGGCTTCACCGTCATCGGCATGCCGTGCAACCAGTTCGCCGGCCAGGAGCCGGGCTCGGCCGAGGAGATCGAGCAGTTCTGCGCCACCACGTACGGCGTGGACTTCCCGCTCCTGGAGAAGGCCGAGGTCAACGGGCCCGGCCGGCACCCGCTCTACGCCGAGCTGACCCAGGCCGCCGACGAGCAGGGCGAGGCCGGCGACATCCAGTGGAACTTCGAGAAGTTCCTGGTGGACGGCGACGGCCGGGTCGTGGCCCGCTTCCGCCCCCGCACCACCCCCGAGGACCCCGCGGTCACCGGAGCCATCGAAAAGCTCCTCTGACGGCGAACGACCCCATGCGACCGGGTTGCTCGGCCGCGCTACTCGGCGGTGTGCGCGAGGACGGCCGTGGCCAGTTCCTCGTGCACCTCCGGGGGCAGCGTGTGCCCCATGCCGTCGATCATCAGCAGCCGCGCCCCCGGGATCTCCTTCGCGATGAGCGCGCCGTGCCCCGGCTTGGCCGGCTCGTGGGTGCCCTCGACGACCAGCGTGGGCGCCTTGATCCGGCCCAGCACGCCCACCGGCTCGAAGTCCGGCCTGGCCGCCGCCGCCAGGCGATGGTTGGCCACGGCGTCCAGGTCGCGGGCCCGGTCGTAGATCCGCTCCTGGAGCCGGCGGGCGGCGTCCTCGTCGAACGGCAGCGCCGTGCCGTGCAGCACCCGCTGCTCGGCGATCATGACCTCGATGCGCTCCCTGCGGTCCTGAGGCGGCGGCGCGGCGATCAGCTCACGGAAGAAGGCGGTGAACTCCGGCGCGGGCTCGGGCAGGCTGCCCTCCGGTTGCGGCTGTCCCATCAGCGCCCGCATGATCACCATGCCCTCGCCGCCGCCGAGCGGTGAGGAGCCGATGACGGTGAGCGTCCGCACCCGTTCCGGCCGCTCCACCGCGATCAGCTGGCCGAGCAGCCCGCCCGCCGAGTGACAGACCAGGTGCGCGCTCTCCAGCCCGTGCGCGTCCATCACTCGCAGCACGTCGTCCTTGATGTCCTCCCACGTGTACGGGTTCGCGGCGAAGTCGACGGTGCCGGACCGGCCGGTGTCGCGGTGGTCGTACCGGATCACCCGGCGCCCGCCCGCGGTCAGCCTGCCGACGAACTCGTCCGGCCACAGGATCCCCTGCGACATCGACCCCATGATCAGCAGGATCGGCGCGTCGGTGGCGGCGCCGAACTCTTCACTCCAGATATCGATATGCATGCTCAAAGCATGTCCTGCCGGGCCGTGCCCGCCTTCCGTAGAACTACCAGCCGCGCCAGTTCCGTACGGGTGGTGATGCCCAGCTTCGGATAGATCTTGTACAGGTGGTACTCGACCGTGCGCGGGCTGAGGAACAGCCGCGCGGCGATCTCCTTGCTGGACAGGCCGTCGGCGACCAGCCCGGCGATGCGCAGCTCCTGCGGCGTCAGCGTGTCGAGCAGCGGCCCCGGCGCGGGCTCGGCGCTCTCGCCCGCCGCGCGCAGCTCGCCCTGCGCGCGCCGCGCCCACGGCCGCGCCCCCGCCGCCTCGAACGTCTCCATCGCCGCCCTCAGCCGGGGCCGCGCCTCGCCTGGACGGTACGCCCGGCGCAGCCGCTCGCCCAGCAACAGCCCGGTCCTGGCCGCCTCGAACGGGTTGGCGTGCAGCCGCAGCGCCTCCTCGAACCCGCCGGCGTCGTCCTCGACCAGGGCGTGACAGCGGGCCAGCAGCGCGCGCGACTCGTCGGTGCGGGCGTGCGCCGACCGTCGCCCGTACGCCTCCAGCGCCGCCCGCGCGGCCCGCGTGTCGCCCGCGCCCACGGCGGCCTCGATCCGGTCCGGCGCCGACCGCCACACCACCGCCGGGTGCCCGGCGCCCGGACCCGCCTGCGCCATCGCGGTGAACCGGTCGTGCGCCGCGGCGAACCGGCCCAGCCCCAGCTCCAGCATGGCCAGCGCGTACGCGGCCACCCCGACGCGCAGCCCCACCCGGTGCGGCACGGCGATGGCCAGCGCCTCCCGCGCCAGCCGCCCGCAGGTTTCCTCCTCACCGCGCAGCGCCGCCAGCACCGCCAGGTTGGCCAGGTGCGCGGCCACCGTGTTGCCGTAACCGGCCTCGCGGGCCAGCTCCAGCCCCTCCTCCGAGATGGCCTGACTCTCCGCCAGCCGCCCGGAGATCCGCTCGCCGGTGGCCACGAACTCCAGCACCACCGGCAGTTGCCCGGCCATCCCCGACACCCTGGCCACCCGCCCGGCCCGCCCGGCCAGCTCGGCCGACAGATCCGCCTCACCCAACTGACTGGCCGCCGCCGTAGCCCACAGAAACTCAGCCGCCTCCGTCAGCTCCCCGACCCGCTCCAACGCCCGAACAAGCAGCCCGTGCCCCCCGCCGTCAGCCCCGTCGCCGGACAACATCAGGCCGATGCCCACGAGCACGTCACGCAGGAAACCCTCCGGATGGGCCGCCGCCCGGCCGCCGAACCGGATCATGGCCTCGGTGTCGCCGACGTACGAGGCAGCCTCCATCGCGTCGGCCAGCATGCTCAGGCTTTCACCCGCGGACAGGATCCGCACGGCCTCGGCGGCGCTGCCGGAGTTCAGCTCGAACCTGCCGCGCAACTGGTCGATCTCGGCCGCCGTCACGGGATCGGAACCGGCCCGTTCGCGAGCCTCGGCCAGCAGCGACCCGGCCTGCCCAGGACGACCACCGAGCCAGGCCGCAACGGCGGCGTCCTTCAGCCTGGCCGCCCTGCTCACCGGATCGGGAGTCAGCTCGGCGGCCCGCGCCAGCGCGGTGGCCGCGTCACCATAGCCACCCCGCTCGCGAGCCCGCACGGCGGTAGCGGCCAGCGCCGCGGCCACCTCCTCGTCCTGTCCGAGCGCAGCCGCCGCCAGATGCCAGGCACGCCGATCACCCTCACACAGCCCGCCCAGCACCGCGTGCGCCGCACGCCGGTCAGCGGGTGCCGCCGCCTCGTGCACAGCCGACCGGATCAACGGATGCCGAAACCGCACGCCCGCACCGGGCACCAACACCAGCCCAGCCGCCTCCAGCTCATGCAAGGCAGCCCGGCCCGCGTCGGTCGAAGAGCCGGTCAGGACGGGAGCGCGGTCGTGCGATTCAGCACGCCCTGCGTCGGCCGCAGAGCCACCCGGGGCACGGGCTGCGTCGCGCGGCTCGACGCGCCCCGAGTCCGTCGAAAGACCCATCCTGGCGGCGGCGCGGAGTACCAGGTCCAGATCGCCTTCGACGGCCGCCAGCAGGGCGACCTGACGAGCCTGGGGGGACAGCGCGGCCACCTGCTCGCCGAAGAGCTGGGCGCCGCCGGGCAGCGGATCCGGCAGTGGCTCGCGGCCGGCCAGCTGGGCGGGGCTCAGCAGCCGCACGATCTCACGCAAGGCCAGCGGGTTCCCACCGGTCAGCGCCGCCAGCTCCCGCACGACCCCCGCTTCGACCCCAACGCCGGCACTCGCACTGGCGCCCGAGCGCGTTGTCGCGGACGTGATGTCGGCGTTCAGGAGGGCGGTGGCTGCGTCGGGTGGGAGGCCGCCGAGGGTCAAGGATGGCAGGCCCTTGACCGGCAGGGTGCCTCGTACGGACAGCAGCATCGCGATGCGTTCCGTGCTCAGGCGTCTGGCGGCGAAGAGCAGCGCGTCGGCGGAGGCTCGGTCCACCCACTGGAAGTCGTCCACCACGCAGACCAGCCCGTCCGGTACGGACGCCTCCGCCAGCAGCGACAGCACTCCGGCCGCCAGCAGGAACCGGTCACCGGAGGCGGCTCCGGCCAGTCCGAGCGCCCCGCGCACCGCCTCCCGCTGCGGCTCCGGCAGCGCGTCCAGCAGCCCGCCCGCCGGGATCGTCACCGGGCGCAGGAGTTGGTGCAGGGTGGCGAAGGCGAGGTCGGATTCGGGTTCGGCGCCGGTCGCCCGGAGCACGCGCATCGAGCCGGCCCGCGTGGCCGCCAGGTCGAGCAGGGCTGTTTTGCCTACGCCCGCGTCGCCACGCAGCACCAGAGCCCCGCCCGCACCCCCGCGAGCCCGGCCGAGCAGGTCGTCGATGGCGGCGATCTCCGCCGATCTGCCGAAAAGCACAATGGCCGACTGTATCCCTGTCTAGACACCTACTTCACACAGTAGTGGTACGAACGCGGTACGCCACCTTATCGGCTGGGTATCGAAACGAGGTTGCGGATGGCACCGCATCGAGACTCACGTCCCGCAGGGAGCGCGCTATGACGACCAATCCTTACTCCGGATCGCCCTTCAGCTACGTCGCGGAACCCCCCGTGTCGCCGTACGCGATCGTGGAGCTGATGCCCGGCGTGCGCAACTTGTGCGAATACGTCCGGCTGGAGCCGGGCGAGCGCGTGCTGTTGATGATGGAGCACACCGTCGACCCCGTCGTCGTGCAGGCCATCGCCGCCGCGGCGGCGATGCGCGACGCCGACGTGCGCATCCTGTCGGTGCCGCCGTTCACCCCGGGCGGATGGGACAGGGAGGCGTGGCTGGGCATCGAGACGGCCGCCTTCCGCGAGGCCGACGTCGTGATCAGCGGCACCTGGTGGGGCGAGGTGCACACGGCGCCGCTGTTCTTCGACCAGATCAAGTCCCGCTCCGCCCGCTTCCTGTCCCTGCACATGACCGCCACGGCCGGCGCGCTGATGACCGGCGGCCGGCTGCCCGCCGAGGTCTTCTACGCACTGTTGCGGCGGGCCCTGCGCCAGTTGTCCCGCGCCTCCTCGATCCGGGTGACGTCGCCGCGCGGGACGGACGTGACGTTCTCCGGGCTGACCTTCGACCCCGACCCCGGCGCGCTGCGGCCGGGCGACTGGCGGCCCTTCCCGTACGGCGGCGCCAACTTCTGGCCGACCGAGACCGAGGGCGTGCTCGTCGTCGAGGACTCCACCGTCACCGGCGTGCCCGAGGAGCCGCTGCGCGTCACGCTGGAGGGCAACCTGGTCCGCAAGATCGAGGGCGGGGCCGCCGCCGAGCAGCTGCGCAGGTACGCGCCGGGCGGCTTCTACATGCGGCACGGCCTGTTCGGGCTGAACCCGAAGGTCCGGCTGGCCGGCGGTACGCAGTTCGAGCGGGAGAAGCACGCGGGGGCCTTCTACTGCGGCCTCGACGGCCTGACCGACGGGGTGCCGGTCACCACGGGGCCCGGTTTCGCCCACTGCGACTGCCAGGTGGACCGGCCGACCGTGGTGGTGGACGGGGAGGTGTTCGTCGAGGAGGGGCGGCTGCTGATGCTGGACGAGCCGGAGATCAGGGAGGTGGCGGCGCGGTTCGGCCCGCCGGAGGTGATCCTCGACGACAACCCCGTAATGATTCTCCCGCGCCGCTACTCCGGTGCGGGAGAACGCCCCGCAGAAGGGTGACGGCCCGCAGGAGGATGGCGGTCCGTCCGCTGGAGGATGTCGGCTGTGCGACGGCGGCTCACTGCCGGTGCGGGCCGCAGCTGCCCCTGATGATGAGCTCCGTGGGCAGCATCACCCCGCGCGGCCTGCGCCCCCCTGAGCGCAGCACCAGCTCGGCGGCCCGGTAGCCCATGTCGCGGCCCGGCTGGGCGATCACCGTCAGGGGCGGGGAGCACAGCTCGGCCCAGGGCACGTCGTCGTACATGACGAGTGAGATGTCGCGCGGCACCCGGAGGTCGAGCTCCCTGGCGGCCAGCACCGCCGCCTCCCCGAGGACGTTGCCCCCGGCGACGACCGCCGACAGGTCGGGGCGGCTCTGGAACAGGCCGGAGGCGGCGGCGTAGGCGGAGTCGCGGCTGCCGGTGGCGAAGACGACCAGTTCCTCGTCCACGGGCGCGCCCACGGCGGCCCCGAACGCCGCCGCCCGCCGGTCGTGCCCTGGGCCCCCGAGGAAGGCGATGCGCCGGTGGCCGAGGCCGCGCAGGTAGCGCACCGCCGTACGGATGCCCGCCCGGTCGTCGGCCACCACGGACGGCGCGTCGAGCGGGCGCGGCCGGGAGCCGGAGGACACGCCGTCGAGCAGCATGAGGTCGTTGACGGCTGTCGCGGCGGGGTCGTCGTCCTCGTCGGAGGAGGGGCGGGCGGGCAGGCGGTCGGCGAAGACCACCGTCATGCCCGCGCGGATCGCGGGCGCCCAGGTGTCCTCGTCGCCCGACGGCACGGCGATGAGCCGGTCGACGCTCTGCTCCAGCAGCATCCCGATCAGCTCGGACTCCTGCTCGGGGTCGCCGGCCGTGGAGCCGAGCACGACCGGCTCGCCGGCCGCGCGGGCGCAGGCCAGCACGCCCTCGGCGAGCTGCGCGTGGAAGGTGTCGGTGAGGTCGGGGACGAGCAGGCCCATGCCTCCGGTACGGCGCTGGCGCAGGTTGCGGCCGAGCGCGCTGGGGCGGTAGTCGAGCTGGGCGGCGACGGCCAGGACGCGCTCTCGCGTGCGCGGGCTGGCCGAGCCGCCGGACAGCACGCGGGACACGGTCGCGACGCCCACGCCGGCCGCCTCGGCCACATCTTTGATCGTCGCGCGCTTGTCCATGGAAACGATTCCATCATGCTTCCACGGAAACGGGAAGCCGCCAGGGCCGACAAAGGCTGGTCACGCTGTAACCCTTGACACCGATGTCCGTTTCGGGTGAGATGCTTGAAAACGTATCCACGTTGGTGGGGACACGGTAACAACATCCGGGCTACCGCCCTGGAGCGCGAAGGAATGTCATGGCATCCATCGTTCTGACGAACGTCGACAAGATCTACGCCGGTGGCGTAAAGGCCGTGAACGGGCTCAACCTTGAGATCAAGGATGGCGAGTTCATGGTGCTGGTCGGTCCCTCCGGTTGCGGTAAGTCGACCGCGCTGCGGATGATCGCCGGCCTGGAGGACATCAGCGGCGGCGAGATCGCCATCGGCGAGAAGGTGGTCAACCACCTGCCGCCGAAGGACCGCGACATCGCGATGGTCTTCCAGAACTACGCGCTCTACCCCCACATGACGGTCGAGGAGAACCTCGCCTTCGGTCTCAAGCTGCGTAAGATGCCCAAGCCGGAGATCCAGAAGCGGGTCAACGACGCCGCCAAGATGCTCGGCCTCGAGACCTACCTCAAGCGCAAGCCGGCCGCGCTCTCCGGTGGTCAGCGCCAGCGTGTCGCCATGGGCCGCGCCATCGTCCGTGAGCCGCAGGCCTTCCTCATGGACGAGCCGCTGTCCAACCTGGACGCCAAGCTCCGCGTCTCCATGCGCGCCTCGCTCAACCAGATGCACGAGCGCCTCGGCGTCACCACCGTCTACGTCACCCACGACCAGGTCGAGGCCATGACCCTCGGCGACCGCGTCTGCGTCCTGCGCGACGGCCTGCTCCAGCAGGTCGACACCCCGCAGAACCTGTTCGACAAGCCGGTCAACCTGTTCGTCGCCGGCTTCATGGGCTCGCCCTCGATGAACTTCGTCACCGCCGAGCTGGTCCGCGGCGACGGCGGCCCCGCCGTGACGTTCGCCGATATCAAGCTGACGATCCCCGAGTCGACCTTCTCCGACAAGCCGGGCCTCGACCAGTACATCGGCAAGAAGATCATCCTCGGCATCCGCCCGTCGGACTTCGAGGACGCCGCCTCCGCCGGCAACCACGCCAACGGCTGGGCCACGCTGCCGGTCAAGGCGGAGGTCACCGAGGAGCTCGGCTCCGAGATCAACGTGCTGTTCCTCATCGACGCCCCGCCGGTCGAGCACAAGGACACCGTCGCCGCCGCCGACACCGGTGACGACGAGGAGGCCGCGCTGCCGCTGACGGGCGACAAGTCCCTGTGGACCGCCCGCGTCAACGCCCGCAGCCACGTGCGCCCCGGCCAGAACATCGACCTGGTCGTCGACACGCACAACCTGCACTTCTTCGACCCGACCTCGGGTCTGTCCATCGGTCACGAGGCCAACCGCTGAGTCCTCGCCGCTGACACCTGGTTCCCGGCCGCGGGCTCGCCCGCGGTCGCCCGGGCCCCCACCGCGACCCCCTCCCGCGGCGGGGGCCCTTTTTTCACGCACGAACGATCGGGTACGGGGTCAGCGGCCGATCCGCTGCGACACCATGGCCTGCAGGCGGCGCGGCACCAGCCGGCCGACCGCCACGATGGCCTTGTAACGCAGGTCGGGGACCGACACCCGCCGCCCCAAGGCCAGGTCGCGCATCGCCTCGCGGACCACGTCGTCGGCCTTCAGCCACAGGAAGCCCGGAATGGACGAGTCGTCCATGGAGGCGCGCCGGTGGAACTCGGTGCGCACGAAACCGGGGCACAACGCCATGATGCGGATGCGCGGGTTGGCCACCTCGTTCGCGGCCGACTCGCTGAAGTTCACCACCCACGCCTTCGACGCGCTGTAGGTGCCGCGGGTGAAGAACGCCGCCACGGACGCCACGTTCACGATCGCGCCCCGGTCACGCTCCGTCATGCCGGGCAGCGCCGCCAACGTCAATCTCAGCACGGCCTCGCAGTGCACCTTCAGCATGCGCACCTCGTCCTCGACCGGCACGTGCGGGAAGCGGCCCGCGTTGCCGAACCCGGCGTTGTTGACCAGCAGGTCGACCCCGCCGCGCAGCCGCGACTCGACCTTGGCCAGGCCCTCGTCGGTGCCCAGGTCGGCGGGCAGCACCTCGACGTTCACGCCGTACCTGAGCTTGAGCTGGTCGGCGGCCTGGGTCAGGCGGAGCTCGTCCCTGGCCACGAGGACGAGCGAATAGGCGTCGGCGGCCAGGCGCCGCGCGAAGGCGGCGCCGATGCCGGCGGTCGCGCCGGTGATCAATGCGGTAGGCATGCCTGAACCTTAACGTCCCCGCTCTCCGGCATGGCAGGATGAACACGTGCGCCTCGTCGTGGCCGTGCTCCTGCTCGTGGCCCTCACCGCGTGTACCTCCGGCCCGTCGTCTGTGCCGGCTTCCGGGCCGTCCGCGGATTCGGGGCAGGCGAGCTCCGCCCCGGTGACCTCGGCCGTCCCGACGCCGACGCCCGAGACGACGCCTCCCGAGACCACGCCGCCGCCCGCGCGGGGCAAGCTGCGCTTCGACAAGATCGCCACCCTGGAGCAGCCGGTGGCCTTCGCCGTGCGCACCGGCGACGACCGGCTCTACGTCGCCGAGCAGACCGGCCGGCTGCGCACCACCGCCGGCGAGACCGTCATCGACCTGTCCCGCGAGGTGAGCACGGGCAACGAGCAGGGGCTGCTCGGCGTGGCCTTCCACCCCACCGGCCGGTGGGTCTACCTCGACTGGACCGACGCGCGGGGCACCACCCACGTCACCGAGTGGGCCTACGACGGCACCAGGGCCACGGCCAGGCGCGACGTGCTCACCCAGAAGCAGCCGTTCGCCAACCACAACGGCGGCCAGCTCGCCTTCGGCCCCGACGGCCTGCTCTACATCGCCTTCGGCGACGGGGGCAGCGCGGGCGACCCGCAGGGCAACGGCCAGAACCTCGGCACGCTGCTCGGCAAGATCCTGCGCATCGACCCGCGCGGCAAGCCGTACACGATCCCGCGCGACAACCCGTTCGTCGGCAAGGAGGGTGCGCGGCCCGAGATCTGGGCCTACGGCCTGCGCAACCCCTGGCGCTTCACCTTCGACCGCGACACCGGCGACCTGTGGATCGGCGACGTCGGCCAGAACGAGCTGGAGGAGGTCAACTACCAGCCGGCCGGCTCCGAGGGCGGCGAGAACTACGGCTGGAACCTGCGCGAGGGCGACCGGCCCTTCCGCGGCCGGGCCAACCCCCGTGACCTGGTCGAGCCGGTGATCGTCTATCCGCTGGGCGAAGGCGGCAACTGCTCGGTCATCGCCGGCTACGTCTACCGGGGCGACAAGGTCCCCTGGCTGCAGGGACAGTTCCTGTACGGCGACTTCTGCGCCGGCTGGATCAAGGCCGCGCCGATGGACGAGCTGGGAGAGGCCGCCGAGGTCGGTGAGGTCGAGCAGCTGTCGTCGTTCGGCCAGGGCCCCGACGGGGAGCTGTACGCACTCAGTCTGCAGGGCCCGATCTACCGGATCGTTCCCGCCTGACCCGCTCGATCAGCTCCTCCACCTGGTCGTTCAGCTTCGCCCCCCTGATCCAGCCCGCGTAGTGCGTCAGGACGACCACCACCTCGCGCAGTTCGACCTCGCTCAGCTCTCCCGCGCGCAGGGCCACGTCGAGATGCACGCCGGTCATCTCGGGCATTCCCTCGCCGACGAGCAGCCCGAGCAGGAGCAGGCGGCGTTCCCTGTCCGACAGGACCGAACGCGACCACACGTCGGCGAACTGGCGCTCGGCGTTCATGCCGAAGGAGTCCACGGTCTCCATGGTGGGTTCAGTCATTGTTCGCTCCGGAGGTGTCGGAAGGGATCCTCATATCTTTCGCTACTTCCCGAGGGGAACCAATGGGGGGTTGCATGAACGTTGTAGCGGAGCGCCGCAGCCCCAGCACGGAGGGCGTTTTGATCTGTAACAAGTAAAGCCAATAGACGGGCAAGATTTGGTCAAGATTTTCCGGCGTCTTCCGGGCTCATTACTGCTGAAAGCGGGCACAACAACTCCGTTGGTCCGTAAAGCGGAGGTAAGCCCTGGTGAAAAAAGCACGGGGTTTGATCGCGCTCATGGTCGCGGTCCTGACGCTGTCCGCGTGCGGGCAGCCGGAGTTCACCTACGTCCGTGACAAGGCCGGAACGACGTACTTCAAGGTGCCCGCCTCGTTCACGCAGCTCGACGCCTATCCCATCGAACTGTACCTGTCCGGTGACCACCCGAGCTCGCAGGCCGCGGCGCTGCGGGCGCAGCGGGTCTGGTCGACGGCCTTCGACCAGTCGGCCAAGCCGTCGGTCAACCACCTGCTCGGCTCGGCGGACCCGTTCGTCTACGCCGCCGTGCACCAGCTCACCGAAGAGCAGCGCGACACGATCTCCCTCAACAGGCTGCGCGACTTCATCCTGCCGGTGACCGAGCAGATGCGCCTGCTCTACCAGCAGCAGGCCGTGACCGCGAACCAGCCGCCGATGTTCAACCGCTTCGAACCCATCAGCGACCAGGTGCTCAGCCTGGACGGCGGCGCGAGAGGCGTCCACGTGCGCTTCAACTACCAGATCGGCGCCGACGTCCAGACCTTCGACCACACGGCGATCCTCGACGAGAAGGGCGCCACGGTCTCCGTCATGCTCATCGGCTGCCAGTCGGTCTGCTTCCAGAAGCGCGGCGCCGAGTTCGACAAGATCGCGAATTCGTTCAAGCTGCTCCGGCTGCCCGGATGAGGGAGCACCATTGACCACGACCATTCACCACGAAGGGCTGCGCGCCCCCGGCAGCGGGCCTTCCGATCCCGAATCCGTGACCAGGAAGAAAATGCAGTTCTGGGACCGGAGCAAATTTCTTATCGTCCTGGTGCTGGCCTACCTCATCCTCACGTGGAAGGTGATGGCCGACTTCGAAGGCATCATGACCTTCCCCGAGGCCGCGCAGAAGATCGCCGTCGAATACCAGTGGATCTTCTGGCTGCTCGGGGCCGAGGCGATCAGGCAGCTGCACTTCTTCGTCAGCGAGCACTGGTCGGCCTACCACCGCTTCTGGAGCCAGAAGGTCTTCGGCGGCTTCGAACGCTGGACCCACCGCCGCTTCGACGACTGGACCCGCTTCCGGCTCGCCAGGGCGCTCAAGATCGCCTTCTTCATCACCCTGATCGCCCTGGTGCTGGGGGCGGTGCTGGACATCAGCCCGTTCGCCGCGCTGCTCCAGGCCCCGGCGCTGATCTGGCAGGCACTGCCGTTCTTCCTGCAGATCGTCTTCCTGTTCTTCTTCGTCATCATCCAGTTCGTCGGCCTGTTCTGGTTCCTGTCCAGGGGCGGCGTCGAGACGTACTTCCCCGACGACATCAAGACCCGCTTCCACGACGTGTGGGGCCAGGATCACGTGGTCGAGCGTGTCAGGGAGAACATCGTCTTCCTGGAGCGGCCGGACGAGATCGAGCGGCGCGGCGGGTACGTCCCCAGCGGCCTGCTGCTGTGGGGGCCGCCGGGCACCGGCAAGACCCTCATGGCCGAGGCCGTGGCCGGAGAGACCGGCAAGCCGTACGTGTTCGTGGATCCGGGCGCGTTCACGAACATGTTCATGGGCATCGGCATCCTCAAGGTCAAGTCGCTGTTCAGGAAACTGCGCAAACTGGCCCTCCGGTACGGCGGAGTCATCGTCTTCTTCGACGAGGCCGACTCCCTCGGCAAGCGCGGCCGCCTGGCCCAGCAGGGCCCGCCGGGACAGGGCGGCGGCTTCTCCGGCCTGTCGGGCGTGGCCGGCTGCCACGGCGCGAACTACATGTCCGAGGCCACCCGCCAGCTGCTCGCCTTCGGTGGCGGCGGCCGGGCGGAGGAGGAGCCGGGCCGGCGCAACCGCTTCTTCATGGGCGGCGGCATGAACGGCGGCGGCGGCGACACCGGCACGCTGCAGGCGCTGCTCACCGAGCTGTCCGGGTTGAAGAAGCCGCGCGGCTTCTTCAACCGGCTCGTCCGCCGGCTGCTCGGCATGCGGCCCAAGCCCCCGCCCAAATACCGCATCCTCGTCATGATGGCCACCAACCGGCCCGACGCGCTGGACGAGGCGCTGCTGCGGCCCGGCCGCATCGACCGCATCTACAAGGTCGGCTATCCATCCAAGGCGGGGCGGGTGCGCACGTACCAGGGCTATTTCGACAAGGTGTGGCACGAGCTCACCCCCGAGCAGATCGACAAGCTCGCCACGATCACCCCGTACGCCACCGGCGCCACCATCAAGGACCTGGTCAACGAGTCGCTCATCACGGCCATCAGGGACGGCCGCGAGGTCATCACCTGGTCGGACGTACTGCGCGCCAAGCGGCTCAAGCAGCTCGGGCCGCCCGAGGACGTCGAGTACATCGAGCGCGAACGGCACGCGGTGGCGGTGCACGAGGCCTGCCACGCCGTCGTCGCGTACGTGACCCGCTTCCACCTCGAGATCGACATCGCCACCATCGAGAAGGGCGCCGACTACCTGGGCATGGTCGCCTCGATCAAGCCCGAGGACCAGTTCACCCGGTGGAAGTCGGAGCACGAGGCCGACATCATGGTCTCCCTGGCCTCGCTGGCCGGCGAGCGCATGTTCTTCGGCGAGGACAACTCCTCCGGCGTCTCCGGCGACCTCTACTCGGCCACCTACCTGACCGCGATGATGGAGTCGTACTGGGGGATGGGCTCCGGCGTCACCTCGCTGCCAGCGCTCCAGGAGCTGGAGATCATGGGCGGCAAGGCCATGCGCAAGCGCGGGCCCGGCGCCGGCATCGGCATCACCGAGCGGGAGCCGGCCAGGCGCCAGCCCGACCTCGCGCCCGACGTGCTCGGCGAGCGCATCGAGTTCAACCTGGTGCGGCTGCTGGAGCGGACCGAGCGACTGCTGGAGGAGCACCGCAGGGACGTGCTGTGCCTGGCGCACGCGCTGGAGACGCACAAGACCCTCAACGGCGACGACGTGGTCGCCGTCATCCGCAGGGAGCCGGGGCCGCTCGTCGACGGCACCATCTACGCCTCCGACGAGCTCTACCAGGAGCTGGAGGAGTACCACCACGACGCGGCCAGGGCGCACAAGGAGCACAGCCGCATCGACCGCGCGCTGCCCGGGCATGTGGAGGAGGCTCCGGTCGTGACGGTCGGCTCCGCCGCGCCGGGGACGGGCGTGCCCACGCCGCCCTTCGCGGCCCCGCCCACCGGGATCCAGGTGCTGCCCCCACCCGGACCGGCCACGGCGGCGCCTCCTGCCGGGTCTCCTGCTGGGCGCCCGCCGGGGATCCAGGCGCCGCCTCCCACGGGGCCGCCCGTTCAGGTCGGTCAGGATCCGCAGCGCGAGCCGGCCGACCGGCCCGAGTTCGTGCCCTGGGCCGGCACCCAGCCGGGCGCCGGGCCCGCCAACGGCCCTGCCTCGGGGGTCTCAGCGGCCTCGGCGCCGGTGCCGGTCGTCGTGGGCACGCCCGCGGCGAGCACGCCGTCGCCGCAGCGGCGCCGCCGGGCCGGCCGCATCTGGCTCGTCGTCGCCAGCCTGCTTGCCCTCGTGGTGATCTCCGTCATCGCCGCGCTCGCCGTGACGGGCGTGCTCGGCGGCGGGAACGCCGCCGGCTCGGCCGCCGCTCCCTCGGTGGCCTCGCCCGGGCTGCTGCTCCTGCTGTTCGTCGTGGTCGTCGCGGTCATCGTGGGCGCCGGGCTGGCGTTCGTGGCGATCAAGGGCGTCCGCGCGGCGCAGGTCAAGGCCGAGCAGGAACGCGACCAGGCCCACGCCAGAGCGCAGCTGCTGGCCGCGGCGATGGACCCGGACACGGCCATGCGGCTGCTCGGCTACGACGGCAACGGCAACGGCACCGACCGGCGCGGCGGCTGACCGCGCCCGCGCACCCCGGGCGGCCGGCACCACCGGCCGCCCGGTCTGCGGTTTGAACAAGCCCGGCCTGCGGTTGAACAAGCCCGGCCTGCGGTCCGGACAGGCCCGACCTGCGGTCACACCGGTCGCCCGGCGGATGGTCCGGCCCGGTCGTGTTCCTCGTGGGCGCGGCGCAGCAGGGCCAGCAGGCGGTCCTCGTCGCGGATCTCCCGGCGGTACCGCTCCGGCAGCTGCCGCAGCTGCTCCTCCTTCACGAGCAGCCGGTCGAAGAGCTCCTCGCGCACCACCGGGTCGTGCTCGACGTCCAGGTACGCCTCCGCGTACCGGCGTACCCCCGACACCGTGTTCTGGGCCCGGCCCTTCGGGCTGGCCAGCGAGGCCACCACCGTGACCAGCAGCACCCCGACGATCACCGACAGGGACAGCCCCGTGCTGATCTCCACGACCGGCACCGGCTCGCCCTCGTTGATGAACGGCACGTTGTTCTCGTGCAGCGCGTGCAGGACCAGCTTGACCCCGATGAAGGCCAGGATCGCGGCCAGCCCGTAGGCCAGGTAGATGAGCCGGTCGAGCAGCCCGTCGATGAGGAAGTACAGCTGGCGCAGCCCCAGCAGGGAGAACGCGGTCGCGGTGAAGACGAGGTAGACGTTCTGGGTGAGGCCGAAGATGGCCGGGATCGAGTCGAGGGCGAACAGCACGTCGGTCCCGCCGATGGCGATCATGACCAGCAACATCGGCGTCATGACGCGCTTGCCGTCCTGGACGGTGAAGAGCCGGTCGCCGTCGTAGGTGTCGCTCGTGTGCAGCAGTCGGCGCGCGACCCGGACCATGAGGTTGTCGGGGGAGCGGCCGTCACCGCCCTCCGGCTTGAGCAGGTTGCCCGCCGTGAGCAGCAGGATCAGGCCGAACAGGTAGAACACCCAGGCGAACGTGTTGATCAGCGCCGCGCCGAGCAGGATGAAGCCGGTGCGCGCGACGAGCGAGAAGACGATGCCGAACAGCAGCGCCTTCTGCTGGTCGGCGCGGGGCACCTTGAAGCTGCCCATGATGACGAGGAAGACGAACAGGTTGTCGACCGACAGCGCCTTCTCCGTCACGTAGCCGGCGAAGTACTCGGCACCGGGATCGGCGCCGCCGAAGAGCCAGACGCCGGCGCCGAACAGCAGCGCGACGCCCACGTACAGGGACGACCAGATCGAGGCCTCGCGCAGCGTGGGGACGTGAGCCTTGCGGACGTGGAAGACGAAGTCGAACAGCAGCAGCCCGGCGATCCCCACGATCGTGAGCCACCACACGCCGGCGGAAACGTCCACTCAAGGCTCCAGAGGTGCGGGCCGCCGTGGGGAAAGGCGGCCTTTGCGGGGTTGTCGTGGCAGGTGTTACCCCGATCACCGGCCCTCATGCCCGCCCCGCCGGCCCTCGTCCCGCTCGTATCACGCGAAAGCCCGTCGAACCGGACGCGACCAGCCCGCGTCTTAGGGGTGTGCCGCGACTCGCCTCCCCCGCCTCCGTCCTGCTCGCCTGCGCCCTCCTGCTCACCGCGGGCTGCTCGGACGACGTCCCCTGCACACTGATCGGCGCCGCCGCCGGAGTGTCGGTGCACGTACGGGCGCCGCTCGCGGCCGAAGCCGAGTCCGTGGAGCTGGACGTGTGCTGGGACGGCTCCTGCCGGCAGGCGCGGGCCACGCTGCACCCGTCCTCGCGGCCCGGTCAGGAGACGTGCTCGGGCGACACCTGCGCCGTGCAGGCCGTGCCCACGGGGGACAAGAACGGGTTCGGCGACGTCCAGGGGCTGCCGGAACGGCCGGTGCGGGTGCGCCTGACGCTGCGGGGCGGCGGACCCGAGCCGGTGCTGGAGCGTACGATCGAGGTCACGCCGCGCGGCCTGTACCCCAACGGCCCCGACTGCGGCAAGGCGGGCCCGCAGGCGGTGCTCACCGTCGCGGGTGACGGCACGGTGCGGACCGGTCCCTGATTAACACGCCGTTCACATTCGGGCAAAAAGCGGGAAACGGCCATCCGTAAGACTCGGCGTGGCTGAGAGAAACCCCGAAAGGACCGCCGTGAGCTACAAGGCTGAGTACATCTGGATCGACGGCACCGAGCCCACGGCTCTGCTGCGCTCGAAGACGAAGATCCTGGCCGACGGAGCCGAGCCTCCGGTCTGGGGCTTCGACGGCTCCAGCACCAACCAGGCCGAGGGCCACTCGTCGGACCGCGTGCTCCGCCCGGTGTTCACCTGCCCGGACCCGATCCGCGGCGGCGAGCACAAGCTCGTCCTGTGCGAGGTCGAGGAGATCGACGGCGAGCCGCACGCCAGCAACACGCGTGCGCTGCTGCGCCCGATCGCCGAGCAGTTCGCGGCGCAGGAGTCCTGGTTCGGCATCGAGCAGGAGTACACGTTCTTCAAGGGCAGCCGCCCGCTCGGCTTCCCCGAGGGCGGCTTCCCCGCCCCGCAGGGCCACTACTACTGCGGCGTGGGCGCCGAGGCCGTGTTCGGCCGCGAGATCGTCGAGCTCCACCTCGACCGCTGCCTCGCCGCCGGCCTGAAGATCTCCGGCATCAACGCCGAGGTCATGCCGGGCCAGTGGGAGTTCCAGGTCGGCCCGGCCGGTCCGATCGAGGTCGCCGACCACCTGTGGATCGCCCGTTACCTGCTCTACCGGACCGCCGAGGAGCACGGCGTGGAGGCCACCCTCGACGCCAAGCCCGCCCGCGGCGACTGGAACGGCGCCGGCGCGCACACCAACTTCTCCACCAAGGCCATGCGTGAGGGCTACGAGGCCATCATCACCGCCTGCGAGTCGCTCGGCGAGGGTGACAAGCCGATGGAGCACGTCAGCCAGTACGGCGCCGACATCGAGTCCCGCCTCACCGGCCACCACGAGACCGCCCCGTGGAACAAGTACACCTACGGCGTCTCCAACCGCGGCGCCTCGGTGCGCATCCCGTGGCAGGTCGAGGTGGACAAGAAGGGCTACATCGAGGACCGCCGTCCCAACGCCAACATCGACCCGTACGTGGTCACCCGCCTGCTGGTGAACACCTGCTGCTCGGCCCTGGAGAAGGCCGGCCAGGTCTGACCGACCGGCGAGCGACGGGGGCCCCGATCGGGGCCCCCGTTTCTCATGCCAGGCGGAAGCCCAGATCGGGGACGATCTCGGCCACGTCCATCTGGGCCTTCTGCAGGCGCCCTGAGTGGTCCCAGTTCATCGCCTGCCAGCGGGTGAACTGGTCGAGCACCCACACGCCGGACTGGCGGCTGCCGTTGCCCGACTTGCCGTTGCCGCCGAACGGCAGGTGCGCCTCGGCCCCCGAGGTGGAGTTGTTGACGCTGACCATGCCGGCCGAGATGCCCTCGCGGAAGCGGAAGGCGTGCTTCGGGTCGGTGGTGTAGATGGAGCTCGACAGGCCGTAGCCGGGCAGGTTGGCCAGCTCGACCGCCTCGTCCAGGGTGGCGAACGTGGTGACGCCCACGATCGGGCCGAACGTCTCCTCCATGAACAGCCGGTCGCCCGGCCGCACGCCGTCCACCACGACCGGGTGGTAGTAGAGGCCGCCGGCGCCGTCGAAGCCGCCGCGCGGGTTGCCGCCGGTGACGCGGCCCGTGGGGCCCGTGACGACCTGGTGGTGGGGCTGGATCCAGGTCAGGTACTCCTCGTAGCGGTCGGCGAACTTCTGGTCGAGCAGCGGCCCCGCCAGCACGTCGCCGGCCGGGTCGCCGATCTCGGCCTCGCCTACGGCCCGCGCGAACCGTTCGACGAACGCGTCGTGCACGCTCTCGTGCACGATGACCGTGCCGAGACTCGTGCAACGCTGGCCCGCGGTGCCGAAGCCGGAGAACAGCGCGCCCTCCACGGCCAGGTCGAGGTCGGCGTCCGGCATGATCACCATGGGGTTCTTGCCGCCCAGTTCCAGGCAGGCGGACTGCAGGTGCCGCCCGGTCAGCTCGCCGACCTTCCTGCCCACCTCGCTGGAGCCGGTGAAGCCCACCTTCTGCACGCTGCCCTCCTCCAGGGCCAGCTCCAGGCCGCGGAAGGTGTCGGCGCCGTCGGCGAAGACGATGTTCAGCACCCCGTCGGGCAGGCCCGCCGCCGTGAACAGCCGGAACATCGCGTGCGCGGAGGCGGCGGCGTACTCGGCGGGCTTCCAGACGACGGCGTTGCCGCACAGCAGGGCCGGCACCAGGTACCACGACGGGACCGCCACCGGGAAGTTGCCCGCCGTGACGACCGCCGCCACGCCGATCGGGTTGCGGAAGGTGAACAGGTTCTTGTCCGGCATCTCGGACGGCACCGTCTGCCCGTACAACCTGCGGCCCTCGCCCAGGAAGAAGTCACACGTGTCGACGATCTCCCTGACCTCGCCCAGAGCCTCCGCGTACGGCTTGCCGATCTCCTCGGTCACCAGCCGCGCCAGCGCCTCGGCGTTCTCCTCCACCAGCCGCCCGATCGAGGCGATCACCCTGCCGCGCACCGGCGCGGGCACCCTGGCCCACTCCCGCTGCGCCTCCTTGGCGGTGCGGCAGGCGGCGGCGAACGTGTCCGCGTCGGCCAGCCCGACCCGCGCCACGACCTCGCTCGTGCGGGCGGGGTTGGTCGAGTCGTACGTGGTCGCTGCGGCGGCGTCCTTGCCGCCCACGATGGAAACGATGTTTCGGCTCACCGGGGCCCTCCTCCGTAAGTTCTCCGGTAGACGCTAGCTCTCCAGGGCCAGTTTGCGCAGCTCCGGCCCGTGCACCGGATCGGCCAGCGCGGCGGCGAACTGCGCCCGCAGATAGTTGAGCGGTGAGCCGGTGTCGTACCAGGTGCCGTCGATGACCTGCCCGTACACCGGGTGCGTGGCGGCGTGGCGGTGCAGCGCGTCGGTCAGGTAGATCTCGCCCTGCGGGTCCTCGTACCAGCGGTGCGTGGCCGCCTCCAGCTCGGCGACGACGCCGGGGGTGACGACGTAACCGCCTATGGCCGCGTACCGGGACGGAGCCTCCTCCGGGCGCGGCTTCTCCACCAGGCCGGAGACGCGCAGCCGGCCGCCGCCGAGATCCTCCTCGACGATCGGCACGCCGTAGCGGGAGGCGTCCTCGACCTCCATCGGCATCAGCGCCAGCACCGGCGCCCCCGTCGCCTCGTAGGCCGCCTTGAGCTGCCGGGCGCGCGGCACCTCCGCCACGAACACGTCGTCGGCCCACAGCACCATGAACGGCTCGTCGCCGATGACGCGGGCGGCGTTCAGCACGGGGGTGCCGTTGCCGTACGGGCCGTTCTGGTACAGGTACGTGATGTGCGCCAGCGACGACAGCTCGGCCACCGCGGCGGCCAGGTCGTCCTTGCCCGCCTCGCGCAACTGCCGCTCCAGGTCGGCGTCCGGGGCGAAGTGCCGCTGCACCAGGTCCTTGCGGGCCGAGGTGACGATGGTGATCTCGTCGATGCCGGAGTCGACGAGCTCGCGGATGGTGTGCTCGATGACGGGCTTGTCGCCGATCGGCAGCATCTCCTTCGGCAGCGCCTTGGTGAGGGGCAGCAGCCGGGTGCCCAGACCGGCCACCGGGATCACGGCTTTACGGACCATACGTCACTCCTTATGTGGTGCGGCTGCTACAGGTCACGCGCGGTGAGTCGTTCACCACGATCGGCTCGGGGCGGGGGACTCGGCGGACGACTCGGCGATGTCGCGGTTCGTGATGACGGCGAGCTGCTCGGCCAGGTCGGCCAGCGCGCGGGAGACGGCCAGCTCGTCGCCGATCCCGGCCACCCGCGCGTCCGCGGGATTGCGCCGCGCCCGCCCGACCCCCGTCAGGGCCCGCCCCGCCTCCGTCGTGGCGCGTCCGGCCTCTGCCCCGTCGCGTCCGGCCACCGCGGTGTCGCGCCCGGCCACCGCGGTGTCGTGGCCGGGCTCCGTGGTGTCGTGCCCGGCGGGCGCGGTGAGCGTCGCGCGTGCCGTGGTGTCGTCGCCGTCCTCGGCGAGCTCGATCCGCACGGCCCATTCCTTGGTCTCCATGACCACACCTCCCTCTTCCAGCGGGCTGCTGCCCGCGCGGAAGGCACTCAACCAAGGGATCCTCCCGTACGATGCCCGCCGAGCCGGGACGTGACGTCAGGCGGTGAAGTCGGCGAAGTCGAAGCCGGGGGAGACCAGGCAGCTCACCAGCACCGCCTCCGCGCCGGCCGGCCGCGCCGACTGCCACACCCCGCCGGGCACGACCGCCTGCGGCACCTGCCCGTCCTCCACGTCGGGCCCCAGCAGCACGTCCTCGTCCCCGATTGTCAGGCTGAGCGGCCCGCCGCGGTGCCACAGCCAGATCTCGGCCGACCTGACCACGTGCGGCACCGACTCCTCGCCCGGATGCAGCAGGAAGTAGATGGCGGTGGCGCTGGCCCGCGCCCCCTCATAGCCCTCCGGCTCGAACGTCACCGGCGAGCGCCACGTCTCGCGGAACCAGCCGCCCTCGGGATGAGGCAGCAGGTCGAGGGCCGCGGCGACGGGCGGGCGCGGTACGAACGCGACGGGGGCGCCCGTGACGTCCCTGCGCAGGAACCGGTCGCCGTCGAGGACGAGCTGTCCGTCGAGCGGGCTGGTCAGGGCTTCGGCCTCGTCGGCCACCTGGACGGCTGGGCCGTCGGGATAGATCCGCAACTCCACGGGACGAGTCTAGGGACGTTCCGGACAGCGGACGTGGTCGCGCGGGTCGTCGACAACACCGGCGACCCGCTCACCCGGCCGCTCATGGTGACCGCGGCCGCGCCGCCCACCGCCACCCCCGCCACCTCGTCCCCGGACGTCCCCGCCCATCAGGGCGTCACCGCGGCCGTCCGGATCACCGCGCCCAGGGACACGCCGCCCGGCGAGCACCGCGTCACGGTGACGGTCGGGGACGAGCCCACCGAGGTGCCGGTCACGGTCACGGAGACGTGCACGGAGCCCGAGGTGTACGCCAGCAGCTTCCCCACCGGCTTCGGCCCCGAGCGGGCCGTGGACGGGGACATCGCCTGCCAGGGCTGCTAAATGTCGGTCAGGCTGGCTAGTCTGCGGCAGGTGATGCAGCGGTGGAGCCGGGATCAGGTCCTCGCCCTCGCCCCCGACGCGCCGTCCCGCAAGGCGGCGCAGGGGGTGTCGGCGCCGGGCAGATGGTCGTCCAACGGCACGACGGGCCTGGTCGTGTTCGGGGAGTGCCGGGGCAGCGGGTCCAGGCCCTACCTGGCATGCGTCGACCTCACCGAGCCCGCCTACCGGTGCAGTTGCCCGAGCCGGAAGTTCCCCTGCAAGCACGCCCTCGGGCTGCTGCTCCTCTGGTCCGCCGACGGGGTCCCCGAGCTGGCGGCGGCCCCGCAGTGGGTGACGGAGTGGATGGAGGGCAGGGCCGCCCGCGCCGCCAAGTCCACCGCCCGCCTCGAAGCCGCCCGCGCCGAAACTCGCGCTGACGCCACCGACGGGGTGTCAGCCAGCCCCACCGACGACGTCCCGCCCGACACGGAGGGATCGGCCGCCGCTGGAACGGCCCGGCCTGGCCGGGGAGGCTCTGGAGCCCGTGAGGCGGCCCGGCCAGGCGCGGAAGGCCCTGGAACCAGCGGAGTCGCGCGGTCAGGCATGGAGGAGCCTGGAACCGGTGAGGTGGTTCGGCCCGGCACAGAAGGGCCTGGATCCGGTGGGGCGGCTCCGGGCGGGGAGAGGGCCGGGGGTGGCGGGGCCGGGCGGGCGGAGAGCGTGCGGCATGGGCGGGTTGCCGCTGGGCTCGGCGAGCTGGAGCGGTGGCTGGCCGATCAGGTGCGTCAAGGGCTGGCCGGAGCCGCCGAGCACGACTGGGAGGGGCTGGCCAAGCGGCTCATCGACGCCCAGGCCCCCGGCGTGGCGGGCGTCGTCTCCCGCCTTGCCCGGGTGCGGGCCGAGGAGGGCTGGCCGGGGCGGCTGCTGGAGGAATACGCGCTGATCGACCTGCTCGCCGTCGCCTACCGCCGGCGGGCCGCCCTGCCGGGGCCGCTCGCCGAGACCGTGCTGATCCGCACCGGTTTCCCCGTCACCAGGGAAGAGGTGCTGGCCGGCCCCGTGGTGCGCGACCACTGGGACGTCCTGGGACGGCGTGACGAGCAGCAGGACCGGCTGACGGCACGCCGCGTCTGGCTACGGGGCCGCCGCACCGGCCGCCCCGCCCTCATCCTGTCGTTCGCCCCCCAGGGCCAGGCGCTGGACGCGTCCCTGGTGACGGGCACCACGATCGACGCCGACCTGACCTACTACCCGGGCGCCGCCCCCCTGCGAGCCCTGGTCGCCACCCGCCACGCCATCCTCACCCCACCACCCCCGGACACCCCGACACCCGACACCACCCCCTCCCTCCGCCCAACCTCCAGGGCCACAGCGTTGGAGGCCACACCGTCGCAGGCCGAATCGTCCGGGGATGCGCGGCTCTGGGCCGTGCCGCCGGGGATGGCGGTGGACGAGGCGCTGGACGAGGTGGCGCGGGCGCTGGCCGAAGATCCATGGACCGAGTCCTGGCCGCTCGTCCTTGCCGGAGCCGTTCCCGGCCGGACCGAGATCGGTGGCCTGCCCTGGCACCCGCGTTCCCGCGACCCCTGGCGGCTGATCGCCGTGTCCGGCGGGCGGCCGCTCACCGTGGCCGTCGAATGGACGCCGCAAGGCCTGAGACCCCTGACCACCTGGGACGACGAGGGAAGGGCGGTGATCCTGGCATGACGGGCTGGGAGCAGCTGACGTCCACGGCGCTCGTGGGCACCGACCGCCGGCCGTACCCCGGAGACCTGCTCGAAGCCGCGGCCGTCGAAGTAGCGCGGCGGCGGGCGGGGCGGCGCGCGGGCGAGACGGGGCGGCTGGAGCGAGCGCCCGAGGAGGAGCGGGAGGCGGTCGGCAGGCGCGCGGCCGAACGGCTCGTCCGCATCCTGAGTGGCGAGCACGAGCGGCTGCTGCCGGAGTGGCTGGCCGCGGCCGCCGCGACCGGCCGCAGGGTGCCCGCGTACGCGCTGCCCGACCTGCTCGACCGCGGCCGGCGCGACCGTTCGATCAGGGTGCACCTCGGCGTGCTCGCGGGCCGGCGCGGACGCTGGCTGGCCGGGCTCAACCCCGCCTGGGACTACCTGCTGGAGGAGCCCACGGGCGAGACGTGGGAGCTGGGCGGCGCCGCCGACCGGCGGGCCCACCTGAGCACGCTCAGGGCGGCCGATCCGGCCGGGGCCAGGCGGCTGCTGGAGAGCTCGTGGGAGCGCGAGACCCCCGACGACCGGGCCGGGTTCGTGGAGGTGCTGGCCGAGGGGCTGAGCATGGAGGACGAGCCGTTCCTTGAGCAGGCGCTGGACGACCGGCGCAGGGAGGTGCGCCAGGCCGCGGCCAACCTGCTGACCCGCCTGCCCGATTCGCGCATGTCCCGGCGCATGGCCGAGCGGGTGCGCGCCTGCGTGACGATCCGGCGCGAGAGCGGCGGCGGTGAGGTCATCGCCGTGGAGGCGCCCACGGTCTGCGACAAGGCGATGGAGCGCGACGGCGTGCGCCAGAAGCCGCCCAGGGGCATCGGCGAGCGCGCCTGGTGGCTGCAGCAGATCATCGCCCGCGCCCCGCTGGCGCTCTGGGACCGGCCGCCGGCCGCGCTGCTCGCGATGCGGATCCCCGACTGGGACGCCGAGGTGAAGGCGGCCTGGGTACGCGCCGCGGTGCTGCAGCGAAACCCCGAGTGGGCGCGGGCGATGTTCGGCTGGGACCCGATCGCCGACCTGCTCGAATCCCTTCCGCCGGCGGAACAGCAGGAGCTGGCTGCCCGGTTCGTGCACAACCACGACCTGGACAGCCAGCTGATCATGGTGCTCGGCGGGGTGTCGTCCCTCTGGGGCGAGGGCCTGGCCACGGCGGTGCTGCGCAAGATCGTGAAAGTCGCCGCCACCCAGCCGTGGAACCTCGGCGAGCTGGTCAAGCTGGCGGGCGAGCACAGCGACCCGGCCCTGTACGAGCTGGCCGAGGACTTCTCACCCGCTGAACCCATCCAGCAGGTCGCCGCCCTGCTACGGTTCCGCGCTGACATGTACAAGGAGCTCCCCCTATGACCGTTCTGCGCCCGCACGCGGAAGACCAGTACGCCGAGGAGCTGGCCTTCCTGGCCAAGGACGACGACCGTCCGAGGCCACCCGGCTGGAGGCTTTCGCCGTGGGCCGTCACCACGTACATCCTGGGCGACGGCGACCGCGTCACCCCCAAATACGTGGGCGCGCGGCGCATCGTCGAGGTGGCCGTCGCCACGCTCGCGACCGACCGCGCGCTGCTGCTGCTCGGCGTGCCCGGCACCGCGAAGACGTGGCTGTCGGAGCACCTGGCCGCCGCCGTCAGCGGCGACTCGACGCTGCTCGTTCAGGGCACCGCCGGCACCGCCGAGGAGGCCATCAGATACGGCTGGAACTACGCCAGACTCCTGGCCGAGGGTCCCTCCATCGAGGCGCTGACCCCGTCGCCGGTGATGCGTGCCATGGCCGAGGGCCGCGTCGCCCGGGTCGAGGAGCTGACCCGCATGCCGTCCGACGTCCAGGACGCGCTGATCACCGTCCTGTCGGAGAAGACGCTGCCGATCCCCGAGCTCAACCGCGAGGTCCAGGCCGAGCGCGGCTTCAACGTGATCGCCACGGCCAACGACCGCGACCGCGGCGTCAACGAGCTGTCCAGCGCGCTGCGCCGCCGCTTCAACACCGTCGTGCTGCCGGTCCCGGCGACCGCCGAGGAGGAGGTCGACATCGTCGCCCGCCGCGTCGCCCAGCTCGGCCGCTCGCTGGAGTTGCCGGAGACGACGACGGGGCTGGCGGAGATCCGGCGGGTGGTGACGGTGTTCAGAGAGCTGCGCGCCGGCGTGACCGAGGACGGCCGCACCAAGCTCAAGTCGCCCAGCGGCACCCTGTCCACGGCCGAAGCCATCTCCGTGCTGACCAGCGGCATCGCGCTGGCCGCCCACTTCGGCGACGGGGTGCTGCGGCCGTCCGACGTGGCCGCGGGGATCGTCGGCGCGGTGGTGCAGGAGCCGGTGTCGGACCGGGTGGTGTGGCGCGAATACCTGGAGACGGTGGTGCGCGAACGCTCCGACTGGCGCGACTTCTACCGCGCGTGCCGCGAGACTTCATGAGCGTCTCCGTCCTGGGCGTACGCCACCACGGGCCCGGCTCGGCGCGGGCCGTGCGGCGCGAACTCGAACGCCTGCGCCCCGACGTCATCCTCATCGAGGGCCCGCCCGAGGCCGACGCCCTGGTCACGCACGCGCCCGGCCTGGAGCCGCCGGTCGCGCTGCTCGCCCACGTGCCGGGGGCGCCGGCCCGGGCGGCGTTCTGGCCGTTCGCGGAGTTCTCGCCGGAGTGGCAGGCGATCCGGTACGGCACGTCCGCGGGTGTCCCCGTACGGTTCTGCGACCTGCCCGCCGCCCACTCCCTGGCCGACGCTCCGCCCGAGGCCGACCCCGGCGGCCCTGAGCCCGGAACGGAGCCGCCCGGCACGGCGGCACCTGCCGGGGTGACGCCCGGCACGGCGGTGCCTGGTGGCGGGGCGGGGCCTGACGGGGTGGCGCCCGGAGGGCCTGGGGCCGGGGCGGCGGTGACCGGGATGCGGGGGGATCCCATCGGGGCGCTGGCCGGCGCGGCCGGGTACGACGATCCCGAGCGCTGGTGGGAGGACGTCGTCGAGCACCGGGGCGGTGACACGCCGTTCGAGGTCATCGCCGAGGCCATGGCCGCCGTACGCGAGGGATACCGGCCGGACGAGCGGGAGGCCAGGCGCGAGGCGTACATGCGCAAGACGCTCCGCGCGGCGATCAAGCAGGGTTTCGGGCGGATCGCGGTGGTCTGCGGCGCCTGGCACGTGCCCGCGCTGACCGGCCCGCTGCCGTCCGTGACCGCGGACAACGCCGTTCTGCGCGGTCTGTCGAAGGTGAAGGCCGAGCTGACCTGGGTGCCGTGGACGTACGGCAGGCTCGCCTCCTGGAGCGGCTACGGCGCGGGGATCACCTCGCCGGGCTGGTACCACCACCTGTTCGACACTCCCGACCGGCCCGTGGAGCGGTGGCTGGCCGCGGCCGCGGCGGTGCTGCGTGACGAGGGGCTGGCGGTCTCGTCCGCGCACGTCATCGAGTCCGTACGCCTGGCCGGCAGCCTGGCCGCCCTGCGCGGCCGGCCACTGGCCGGGCTCGGCGAGGTCACCGAGGCGGCCAGGGCGGTGCTGTGCGAGGGCGACGACCTGGCCGTGGAGCTGATCCAGCGGCGCATGGTCGTCGGCGACCGGCTCGGCCACGTCTCCGACGGCACCCCGATGGTGCCGCTCCAGCGCGACCTGCGCGACCGGCAGCGGCGGCTGAAGCTCAGGCCGGAGGCGCTCGACCGCGAGATCGACCTCGACCTGCGCAAGCCCCTCGACCTCGACCGCAGCCACCTGCTGCACCGGCTGCGGCTGCTCGGGGTGGGCTGGGGCACGCCGGTGCGGGCGCGCGGCAAGGGGACGTTCAGGGAGACGTGGACGCTCCAGTGGCGGCCCGAGCACGACCTCGCCCTCATCGAGCACGCCGCCCTGGGCACCACCGTGCCGTCCGCCGCCGCCCAGCGGGCCGGCGACCTGGCCGGGGCGCCGTCGGCGACGCTGGCCGACCTGACCTCGCTGGTCGAACAGTGCCTGCTGGCCGACCTGCCGCAGGCGCTGCCCGGCGTGCTGGCGGCCCTGTCGGCCAAGGCGGCGCTCGACACGGACGTCACCCACCTGATGGCGGCGCTGCCCGCGATGGTGCGTGCCCACCGCTACGGCGACGTACGCGGCACCTCGGCCGACGGGCTGGCGGTGATCGTCCGCTCGATGCTGGAACGCATCTGCGTCGGGCTGCCGGTGGCGGTGACGGGCCTGGACGACGACGCGGCGGCCGACCTGCTCAAACACGTGGACGCGGTCCACTCGGCCGTCGCCCTCCTCACCGACCCTCCCGAGAACACGTCACCGCAGCGAACGGCGGCTCCCGAGACCGCGCCGTCGGAGGAGACGGCGGCTCCCGAGGGCGCGGGGCCGGAAGAGACGGCGGCTCCCGAGGGCGCGGGGCCGGAAGAGAGGGCGGCTTCTGGTGCGCCGCCATCGGGAGTCGCACGCTCCGAGGTGGTCGAGGAGGCCGGCTCGGCGGTGTCGCCGCGTGGGCGGTGGATGGGCACCTTGCGTGGCATCAGTGACCGGCAGGATCTGCACGGGCTGATCGAGGGCCGGCTCACCAGGATCCTGCTCGACTCGGGTGAGCTCGACGACGCCGGTGACCGCATGTCCAGGGCGATGTCCCGGGGGCAGGCTCCGGCGCGGGCGGCGGCGTGGGTGGAGGGGTTCCTGTCCGGGGGAGGGCTGCTGCTGGTGCATGATCCGCGCCTGCTCGGCCTGGTGGACGACTGGCTGACGGGGCTGTCCGGCGAGCAGTTCGTCGACGTGCTGCCGCTGCTGCGCCGTACGTTCGGCGGATTCGCCGCGCCGGAACGCAGATCCATCGGCGAACGGCTCCGCTCGGCCGGCCGCGACGACGCCGACCGGGAGCAGGACGTGGACGAGCACCGCGCCGCGGCCGCCGTCGCCACCGTCCTGTCGATCATCGGAGGGACGGACGGATGAACGCACCGATGGACGCGGCAGGCGGACGGATGCACCGATGAACGCGGCAGATGGACGGATGGACGCGGCCGATGAGCGGCTGCGGCGGTGGCGGCTGGTGCTAGGGGGCGGGGCGGCCGACGGCACCGGGCTCGGGCTGGACGGCGTGGACGCGCAGATGGACGCGGCGCTGGCCGCCGTCTACGACCGGGGCGGCCGGGAGGACGGAGCGCCGGGAGGCAGGGAGGGCGGGCTCGGCGCGTCGGCGCCCCGGGTGGCCCGCTGGCTCGGTGACATCCGCACCTACTTCCCCTCCACCGTCGTCCAGGTCATGCAGAAGGACGCGATCGAGCGGCTCAACCTCACCAGGCTCCTCCTCGAACCCGAGATGCTCGAAGCCGTCGAGCCGGACGTGCACCTGGTCGGCACCCTGCTGGCGCTCAACAAGGTCATGCCCGACCAGGCCCGCGAGTCCGCCAGGGCCCTCGTGCGCAAGGTGGTGACGGAGCTGGAGCGCAAGCTGGCGCAGAAGACGAGGGCGGCGGTCAGCGGGGCGCTCGACCGGTCGGCCAGGACCCACCGCCCCAAGCGGGTGGCCGACGTCGACTGGGACCGGACGATCAGGGCGAACCTCAAGAACTACCTGCCGGAGCGGAACACCGTCGTCCCCTCCCGCCTCGTCGGCTACGCCCGCAGGCAGCGGTCGGTGCAGCGCGAGGTGGTGCTGTGCATCGACCAGAGCGGGTCGATGGCGGCCTCGGTGGTGTATTCGAGCGTGTTCGGGGCGGTGCTGGCCTCGATGCGGGCGCTGAAGACGTCGCTCGTGGTGTTCGACACGGCGGTGGTGGACCTCACCGACCGGCTGCACGATCCGGTGGAGCTGCTGTTCGGCACCCAGCTCGGCGGCGGCACCAACATCAACCGGGCGATCGCGTACGGGCAGGGTCTCATCACCAGACCGGCCAACTCGATCTTCATCCTGATCAGCGACCTGTACGAGGGCGGCGTGAGGGAGGAGATGCTGCGCAGGGTGGCGGCGATGACGCAGGCCGGCGTCCAGGTGATCGTGCTGCTGGCGCTGTCCGACGAGGGGGCGCCGTTCTACGACCACGAGAACGCCGCCGCGCTGGCCGCGATGGGCGTGCCCGCGTTCGCGTGCACGCCCGACGCCTTCCCGGACCTGATGGCGGCCGCGATCGAGCGGCGCGACATCACCCAGTGGGCCGAACGCCACACCACCCTCTGAGCGCCGTCACGCGGGCTCGGACTCCGGGCGGGCGTGGCGGGGCAGCAGGTACGTCAGCGCGAACGTCAGCGCCAGCAACCCCACCTCCACCCACACCGTCGCCTGCATGGAGGCGCCGAACCCCCAGCCGGAGGCCAGCAGGTCGAAGAAGAGCGTCCCCAGCACGGCGGTGCCCACCGCGCCGCCGAGCTGCTGGATGCCGGTCAGCGCCCCGGAGGCGGAGCCGGTCTCGTGCGGCTCGACCCCGGCCAGCACGATGTCGAAGAACGGCGCCATGGTCAGCCCCATGCCGATCCCGACCAGGGCCAGACCGGGGGAGAGCTGCCAGGTGGAGACGTCCACCCCGGTGAGGTGGATGGTGAGGGCGAGCACGGCCGCGCCCGCCGCCATCACGAGGGTGCCGATCTGCATCAGGCCGCGCCCGAGCTTCGCCTGCAGCCCGGACATCGCCAGACCGAAGCCGGCCACGCCGCCGAGCGCCTGGGGCAGGGCGGCCAAGCCCGCCTGGAGCGGGGTGAAGCCGAGGCCCAGCTGCGTGTAGAGGCTGAAGACCAGGCCGAAGCCGATCATCCCGGAGAAGAAGGCGAGCCCGGCCACGAGGCCGCTGCTGAAGGAGCGCTTGCGGAACAGGCTGGGAGTGATCAGCGGGTCCCGGCCGGACCTGGCGCGGCGGGACTCGTACCGGCCGAAGAGGGCGAAGAGCACGACGGAGGCGGCCATCGAGACGAACGTCCAGGCCGGCCAGCCCGACTCGCGGCCCTGGATGAGCGGGAAGATGAGCAGGAACGCGGCGGCCGAGACGAGCGCGACGCCGGGCAAATCGAGCCGGGTGGCGTTCGAGAGGCGATATTCCGGCAGGAAGCGCAGCGCGGCCACGACGGCGGCCAGGCCGAGCGGCAGGTTGATCAGGAAGATCATGCGCCAGCCGGTGCCGAAGAGGTCGGCGTCCACCAGCCAGCCGGCCAGCACCGGGCCGCCGACGGAGGAGATGGTCATGACCGGGCCGAACATGCCGAAGGCCTTGCCCAGCTCCTCAGGCGGGAACATCTCCTTGATCAGCCCCAGCCCCTGCGGGAGCATCACGGCGCCGAACAGGCCCTGCACCACGCGTCCCGCGATCAGCAGTTCAGGGCTGCCGGAGACGCCGCACAGCAGCGAGGCGGCGGTGAAGCCGAAGGCGCCGATCACGAACATGCGCTTCCTGCCGTACAGGTCGCCGAGCCGGCCACCGGTGATCAGGCCCACGGCCATGGCCAGGGTGTAGCCCGCGCCGAGCCACTGCACCAGGCTCTCGCTGCCGCCCAGCTCCCTGCGGATCGTGGGGGCGGCGATCGCGGTCACGAGGGCGTCGAGCAGGTCCATGACCTCGGCGGCCAGGATGACGAACAGCGCGACCCAGCGCCAGCGATAGGGCTGGACACCGGTGGCCTCCGCTGAGGCGGTGACGGTCATGAGGGACTCCTTGAAACGGTGTTCGTGTTGGACGAACGTTGTTCGTTACGAACACCGTTTTAAGCGCGAACACCGTTCGTGTCAAGTACGGCGTTCGCGGTAGAGTGAGTGCATGGTGGATCGGAAAGAACGTGGCGAGGGCGAGGTCCCGGCGCCCCCGTGGCGCAGGTCGCGCAAGCCGGCGCAGCCGAGACGGCAGCTCAGCCAGGATTTGATCATCGATACCGGCCTGCGCATCCTCGACGTCGAGGGCCTCGACGCGCTCAGCATGAGACGGGTGGCCCAGGAGCTCGACACCGGCCCCGCCTCGCTGTACGCGCACGTGGCCGGCAAGGAGGAGCTGCTCGAACTGATCTACGACCGGGTGCTCAGCGAGATCAGGCTGCCCGCGCGCGACCCCGCCCGATGGAAGGAGCAGTTGCGGGCGTACGCCCTGGAGGTGCACCGCGTGCTGGGCGCGCACGCCGACGTGGCCAGGGCCGCCCTGGCCACCATCCCGACGGGCGAGCACTCGATCCGCGCGGGCGAGTTCCTCTTCGGGCTGCTCGTCGAGGCCGGGATGGCGCCGCGCGAGGCCGCCGTGGCGATGGACCGCCTCTCGCTCTACATCGTCGGCGACGCCTACGAGGCATCCCTGCACTACGCGCGGATGCGGGCGGCCGGGATGGACGATCCCGAGGAGTATTTCGAGTCGTTCGTCGCCCAGATCGCCGGCTACTACCGGGCGATCCCGCCGGAGCGCTTCCCGTACCTGGTCAAACACGTGGACGACCTGATCGCCGACGACGGCGAGCAGCGCTTCCGCTACGGCCTCGACCTGATCCTCGACGGCATCGAGGCCCGCATGCCGCGCGACCCCTGACGGCCGGGCGCGGGCGGCGGGCGCCTTAGGCCGAATTGCCTAGGCCCCGGGCCCGATGTGCGGTCAGAGGCCTGGCCATAGCTTTCCGGTATGACGACGACGATGGAGAAGACGGCGGCGGCCCCCAGCGTGGTGGCCCCTCAATACCGGGCGCTGAGCGTCGGGCTGGTCGCCCTGGTGATGTTGCAGGCGTTCGAGGCCATGGCGGTGGCCACGGCCATGCCCGTGGTGGCGCGTGATCTTGGCGGCATGCACCTGTACAACCTGGCCTTCAGCGCCACGCTGGCCGCCAGCGTGATCGCCACGGTGCTGGGCGGACGGTGGAGTGACGTGCGCGGGCCGCTCCCGCCGATCGCGACGGGTGTGGCGGCGTTCGTGGCGGGGCTGTTGCTGGCCGGGCTGGCGCCGACGATGGAGCTGTTCGTGGCGGGCCGGTTCGTGCAGGGCATCGGGATGGGATTCACGCAGGTCGCCCTGTACGTCCTGGTCGCCCGGGTCTACCCGCCGGCGATGCATCCACGGGTCTTCGCCCTGTTCTCGGCGGCGTGGGTGGTGCCCTCCATGGTCGGCCCCGCCATCGCCGGCTTCGTGGTGGAGAACCTCGACTGGAGGCTGATCTTCCTCGGCGTCACGGTCATCGTGATCCCCGCCGCGCTGCTGCTCTGGCGCGGCACCGCGGGCAAGATCGCCGCCGGTGTCACCGCCGAGCCCGCCTCCGGTCTCGGACGCAAGCTCGTCTACGCCACGCTGACCGCAGTCGCCGCCGCGCTGATCCAGTACGGCAGCGCGCTCAAGCTGGCCGGCCTGCCCCTGCTCGCCGTCGGCGTGGCGCTGCTGGTGATCTCCCTGCCGAAGCTGCTGCTGCCCGGCTCGCTGCGGGCCGCCCGCGGCCTGCCGACGGGGCCCGTCCTGCGCGGCCTGGCCTTCGGCTCCTACACGGCGGCCGAGGTGCTCATCCCGCTCATGCTCATGAACGAGCGCGGCCTGACCGCCACCGGCGCGGGCGTGGTGCTCACGGTCGGGGCGCTCGGCTGGTCCGCCGGCTCGTGGATCAAGGGTCGCGGCATGATCGGCAACCTGGCGGCCATCCGCGGCGGCGCCGCCCTGATCGCGGCCGGCATCGCCATGGTGAGCCTCGTGCTCGTCGACCAGGTGCCGCTCGCGGTCGCGTACGTGGCGATGGCCCTGGTCGGGCTCGGTATCGGCGCGCTGCACCCGACGGTGTCGGTCCTGGTGCTGGAGATGTCCAAGGAGGGCGAGGAGGGCGACAACTCCGCCGCCGTGGGCGTGGGGGAGTCGGTGTTCACCGTCATGGCCGTCGCGGTCAGCGGCGCCCTGTTCACCGCCGCCGCCCAGAACTACGCGGCCGGTCTCGCCTTCGCCGTCGCGCTGGCCGTCGTGGCCGTAGTGCTGGCCCCGCGTTTCGTGCACTCCTCGGCACCGGGCACTATGGAGGAAGCCGCGTCATAAAAGGGGGGTTCATGCCGCGAGTGCGGGAGCTCGAGGTCTTCCGGTTGCTGCTGCCGTACGGCAGGAAGTCGGAGACCCTGCTCGTCAAGCTCACCGACCACGGCGGCATGACCGGGTGGGGCGAGGCCACCTCGCCCCCGGCCAAGACCTGGGCCAAGCTGGAGGAGACGCTGGCCGCGCAGCTGATCGGCATCGACTGGGAGCATCCCGACACCGTGCCGACCGGCGAGCCGGCCGTCGACATGGCCTGCTGGGACCTGTGGACCAGGATGCGCGGGGTGCCGCTCGCCGAGGCGATCGGCGGCACCCGCACCTCGCTCGTGGCGACCGTGCGGCTGACCCCCGACTCGTCCGTCGAGAGCCTGGTCTCCCGGGTCAACCAGCAGGTCTGCGCCGGATACGGGCACGTCACGGTGGACGTCAGGCCCGGCTGGGACGTCGAGCCCATCCGCGCGGTGCGGCAGGCGTACCCGGCGCTCACCCTGGCCGTCGACTGCGGCAACGCCTACACCGACCTCGACCAGCTGCTCGCGCTCGACTCCTACGGCCTTGAAGTCATCGAACGGCCGTTCGCGGTCGCCGACACCTACTCCCACGCCTCGCTCCAGGACCAGGTGACCGCCTCGGTCGCGGTCGAGGTGGGCTCCTCCGCCGAGCTGGACGACTACCTGACCCTGCGGGCCGCGCGCGTCCTGCTGCTGCGGCCCTCCGCCTTCCCCTCGCTGTCACAGGTACGCCGCGCGCACGACCGCGCGGCCGCGGCCGGCTGGGACATCCAGTGCACGGGCGGCCAAGGGGCCGGTCTGGCCAGGGCGGCGACGGTGGCGGTGGCCAGCCTGCCCGGCTGCACGCTGCCGTGCGACGTCACGCAGCCGCCGCGCCAGAACCAGATCGTCACGCCGATCGTGGGCGCGAACGCCGGGGTGATCGCGGTCCCGCTGACCCAGCCGGGGCTGGGGCACGACATCGACGAGACCCGGCTGCACCGGATGGCCAAGGAATCCTTCCGCGTGTGACACCCCGGGTCGCGGAGGAGTCGTTTCGCGGGTGCGGCCCGTGATCGGGCGGGTGACGGAGCAGCCGTTTCGCGGGTGCGGCCCGGACCCGCCGCATGCTGGTGGAGTCGTCTCCTTCACCAGGTCGGGGCCGCCGGACGTCCGGGTGTGGTGGGTGTGACGTCGGCGTGATCACGTTCCCCTACCGTTGTCCCGAAATTTCGGGATATCGAGGGGGATGCGGTGGAGCTGACCAGGGAGCGGATCTTACGCATTCTCCTGACCAGGCATCCGGCCTGGCTGGTGCCGGAGCCGCTGAAGATCGTCATCGGCACGGTCGTGATCTGCGCCGTCGCAGCCGCCCTCACTGTGCCCGCCGCCGCCCTGGGCGGCGGCGGGCTCCTGATGATCGTGGCGGTGTGGGTCGCCGCGCTGTGGGCGTTTCTGGCCGCCCGGGTGCCGCGTACGTATGAGTGGAGCTGCCCGCGGCTTCCTCTGGACGACCAGCCGCGATTACGCGCCGTGCTCGAGGACGCCGGGCGGCTGGCCGGGCTCGACGGACTGCCGATGGTGCGGCTGACGGCCGACCGGGGGGTGTGGGTCCGCGTCAGGAGGGACGGGCGGGTGGAACTGATGATCGCCACTTACCTGCTCTTGGGGATGCGAGCGGAGGAACTGCGCACGTTCATCCTGCGCGAGCTGATCAGTGCCCAGCGGTGGTCCTGGCACGAGCGGTGGGCCGTCACCCTGCTGCGCGCCCATCGCGACTGGGAGTGGCTGGCCGCGGCCTGCGCGCCGATGCGGCATGCCCTCACGGCCGAGACCGCCGCCCTCGTCGGCTGGAAGGCCGTCTTCGCCGCCACGCGTGCCGAACTGGTCGCACGGCAGGCGTTCCAGTGGCATCTGACCCGGTACGCGACCAGCTTCGCGGGCAAGGGATGGCCGACCGACCTGTATGAGAGCTTCCGGTGGAAGATCCAGGAAGACGACCTGATGACCCGGGTCCGGCCGCAAGCCGAGGAACTCTCCCGCACCCTCTCCGACGCGGTCGAACTCGAGTGCGGCGGCTATCCCGCCCGGCCTGGTGATGAGACCGATGCTCAGCTCGGCGGCGGGCGTGGCGGCGGGCGTGGCGGTGAGCGTGCTGACGAGCACGGCGATGAACGCGTTGACGAGCGCGGTGGTGCACGCGCTGATGAGCACGGCGGTGATGAACACGGCGGTGATGAACACGGCGGTGATGAACACGGCGGTGATGGGTCCGGCGATGAGCCCGGTGCCGACTCTCGCGGTGGCGAACGGCTCATGGGCGATGACGAATGGTCGCCCAGCTCGGCCGGCGGCGTTCTGGAGAGCGTGGGGGCCGCGCTCGAACTCCGGCTGAACAAGGTGCTGGCCTACCGGGTGGCAGGCGGTGTGAGCCTGTCGCTGTTCGCCAGGCCGTACCGGCTGAGTGAGCTTCCCGCGCACGAATGGACCGCGCCCATGGTGCTTCGGCGCGTGGCCGTGCTCGACGCCGCCACCCGGCTCCTCGGCCGGCCCGCCACGAACCTGGACGTCGTCGAGCTGGTGGTCGCGGGGCGCGCCGGCGAGCTGGAGTGGTGGGGCAAGAAGGGCTCGTGCCCGCATCCCACACCCGGCGTCTGCGCCCTCATGCCGCTGTTCGACGTGGCGCTGCGCCGCCGGGGCTACACGCACGAACACGTGTTCGCTCAGCGCGTGCTCGTCGGGCCGACCGGGGACCGGGTGGACCTGGTAGAACTGTCCAGGAAGACGGAGTCAGGCGAGCCGTGGGGGCTCATGCTCGGAGGGCCGATGACCGGAGACGATCCCGAGGCCGACGCCGTCCGGCTGGCCGGCGAGTCGCTGGCGGCCGGTGACGCGACCGGCTGGTTCGAGCGGCTCTACGCCGAGTCGGCGACCGGCGACGCGCTC
The DNA here is from genome assembly GCF_003001935.1 of Nonomuraea fuscirosea. GTDB lineage: Bacteria > Actinomycetota > Actinomycetes > Streptosporangiales > Streptosporangiaceae > Nonomuraea > Nonomuraea fuscirosea. Next base: position 479,507 of record NZ_PVNG01000001.1, read on the forward strand.
GTCCCATGGGACTCGCGCTCACCCCACTACCTGCTGACGGAGTGGGGCGACCAGCAGTTCGGCGTGCCCGGCGGGGGTGCCGGGGGTTCGCGTGGGCGGGCGCTGGTCGTGGGGGCCGGGCTGGGTGACGACGCCGAATACGTGGCCGGGCTCGGTTACGAGACGGAGGCGTTCGACGTGAGCGAGTCGGCGGTCCGGCTCGCCCGCGAGCGCTTCCCCGGCAGCCGGGTGCGCTACCAGGTCGCCGACCTGCTGGATCCGCCGAAGGAGTGGCACCGGGCCTTCGACCTGGTCGTCGAGGTCATGACCGTGCAGTCACTGCCGGAGCCGCTGCACGGGCGGGCCATCGCGGCGGTGGCCGGGTTCGTGCGGCCGGGCGGCACGTTGGTGGTGATCGCGACCGCGCGGGAGGAGGACGGGCCGGTGTTCGCGCCGCCGTGGCCGCTGACGCCGTCCGAGATCAGGGCGTTCGCCGGTGAGGGGCTTGAGGCGGACAAGATCGAGGACCTGCGAGGAGGGGAGCGACACCGGTGGCGGGCCATCTTCCACCGCCCCGCCTGACCCAGGCGGACTGAAGGGCCGAAACGCCTGACGGTGGCGGACGCGGAAGATGTACGTGCGTCGTCGAGCGAGTGCCTCGACCAGGCGCCTTGGTAGGGCGTGCCGGTCAGGGGTGCCGGACAGGCGGGGCCCGTGAGGTGTGCCGGCCGGGTGGGCCGGTCAGGTGTGCCGGCCGGGTGGGCCGGTCAGGTGTGCCGGCCGGGTGGGCCCGTGAGGTGTGTTGGCCGGTGGGCCCGTGAGGTGTGTTGGTTGGCCGCGCTGGTCAGGCGGTCTCTTGGAGGCGTCAGCGGCCATCGGGTGGGCTCAGGTGTGTTCGGTGGAGGGGAGGCCGAGGGGTTCGACGCGCTTCAGGATCACCGCGTACGTGAACGCGCCCAGCAGCGCCACGGCGGAGATCACCATCAGCGGCACGGTGAACGACGACGTCCGGTCCACCAGTACGCCGATCATGATGGGGCTGATGATGCCGGCGAAGTTCGAGGCGAAGTTCTGGATGCCGCCGATCGAGGCCACGTGCCGGTCGGCGGGCGCCACGTCGGCCGGCAGCGACCAGATGTTGGCGGCGGCGAACGTCGAGCCCGCGTACGCGACCGACAGCAGCGCCAGCGCCATCCACGCCTCCGGCACCCACACGGCGATCCCGATCACGGTCGAGACCAGGAACCCACCGGCGATGAACGTCTTCCTGACCTTCGTCACCGAGTCGCCGGCCGAGATGCGGCGGTCGGCCAGCCAGCCGCCCAGCCACTCGCCGCCGATCGCCACCAGGCCGGGCAGCGCGCCGAAGATGCCCAGCGTGAGCAGGCTGAAGTGCCGCTCCTCCACCAGGTACGTCGGGAAGAAGGTGAGGAAGAAGTAGACGACCATGTTGAGGCAGAAGAAGCCCAGCATCATCGCCCAGATCGTGCGATAGCGGAACAGGTCCCGCCACCGGATCCCGTCCTCCTCCTCGTCGCCCTCGAACCCGCGAGCCCCGCCCTCACGCAGGTAGTCCAGCTCCTCCTGGGTGATCTTCGGGTGCTCCTGCGGGTCCCGGTAGGCCCGCCACCACCCGAACGCCCACAGCAGCCCCGCCACGCCGATGATCGCGAACGTCCACCGCCACCCCAGCCAGGCGATCAGCGTCGTCACGATGGGCAGCGCGATGACGCCGCCCACCCGGGAGCCGGAGTCCCAGATCCCGGTGGCCAGGGCCCGTTCGTGCTTGGGGAACCAGCGGCCGACGACCTTGGCGCTCGTCGTGGCGGCCGGGCTCTCCCCGACGCCGAGCAGCAGCCGTACGCCGAAGAGTGAGGCGAAGCTGGTGGCCAGCGCCGTCAGCGAGGTGAACAGCGACCACCACACGGCGGCGAACGTGAACGTCCTGCGCGGCCCGTACCGGTCCACGAACCAGCCGGCCGCCAGCTGGAAGAAGTCGTACGACCAGAAGAACGCCGCCAGGATCATGCCCTCCTCGGTCTTGCTGAGGTGGAAGGTCTCGCCCATGAACGGCAGCGCGACGCCCAGGCTGGCCCGGTCCAGGTAGTTGATGACGAGCCCGGCGAAGACGTAACTGATCATGTACCAGCGCAACCGGCCGTGGACGGTGCTCCGGGAAGTTGTGGCCATGGCGATCCTCAGTACAATTTCCTATTGGATAATTCGGACATGTTGCCTAGAGTTCACCGCAGACGTCAAGTGGAGTCACAGGAGAGAGATGGCAGGCAGTGAGCTGAGTGGGCCGGTACGCGCCGCCCGCCGCAGCGTCCTCACCGAGGACGTGTACGAGCGCGTCAAGAGCCTGATCATGAACGGTGAGCTCGAACCGGGCGCCCGGGTCAACATCTACGCGGTGGCCAGGCTCCTCGACGTCTCCCAGACGCCGGTGCGCGAGGTGCTCTCGGCCCTGGAGTCGGAGGGCCTGCTGACCAAGGAGGCGCTGCGCGGCTATTCGGTGGCGCCCGTGCTCAGCCCGGCCCAGGTCGCCGACCTCTATCAGCTCCGGCTGCTGCTGGAGCCGTGGGCCGCCGGCAGGGCCGCCGAGCGGATCGGCCCCGGCGCCGCCGCCCGCCTGCGCGCCGAGCTGGACAGCGTCCCGCAGGCACCGCAGGGCACCCGGTACGAGGACTACCACACCATCGCCGCCCACGACGCGCGCTTCCACGACCTGGTGGCCGAGCTGTCCGGCAGCCCCGCGCTGCGCGAGTCGCTCCAGCGCACGCACTGCCACCTGCATCTGTTCCGCATCGAGTACGAGGGCAGGCGCAGCGGCGAGCCCACGCTGGCCGAGCACGCCCGCATCGCCGAGGCCGTCACGGCGGGCGGCCCCGAGGCGGCCGAGCAGGCGATGCGCGACCACCTCGGCGCCGCCCGCGACCGCTTCCTCCGGATGGGACCATCGACGTGACGAAGATCGTCAGTGCCTCGGCCGCCCTGGTCGACCTGCCCGTGGAGACCGTCAGGACGGACGCCGTGCAGGCGTTCGTCAAGCAGGAGACCATCGTCGTGGACCTGCGCACGGACGACGGCCTCGACGGCACCGGCTACTCCTACACGATCGGCACCGGCGGCCGGGCCGTGCTGTCCATGCTCCGCGACCACCTGCTGCCGCTGCTGGAGGGCCGCGACGCGCGGGACGTGGAGGCGGCCTGGCGCGAGCTGTTCGCCGTCACCCGCGCCACCACGGTCGGCGCGATCACCTCCCTGGCCCTGGCCGCCGTGGACACCGCCCTGTGGGACCTGCGCTGCCTGCGCGCGGGCGAGCCGCTGTGGCGCCTGGCCGGCGGCTTCCGCCGGGCCGTCCCCGTGTACGACACCGAGGGCGGCTGGCTGCACCTGTCCATCGAGGAGCTGGTACGGGGCGCGCTCGCGGCCAAGGAGTCCGGCCTGCGCGGCGTCAAGATCAAGATCGGCCGCCCCAGGGCGGAGGAGGACGCCGAGCGGGTGGCCGCCGTCCGCGCCGCCGTGGGCCCGGGGATGGACATCATGGTCGACGCGAACCAGTCCATGACGTACGCGGAGGCCAGGCGGCGGGCGTACGCGCTGGAGCCGTACCAGGTGGGCTTCTTCGAGGAGCCGCTGCCCGCCGACGACGTCCAGGGGCACAGGGAGCTGGCCAGGTCCACCTCGATCCCGGTGGCGGTGGGGGAGTCGCTGTACTCGGTCGGCCAGTTCCGCGACTACCTGGCGCGCGGCGCGGCCTCCGTGGTGCAGGCGGACGTGGCCAGGGTGGGTGGCATCACGCCGTGGCTCAAGGTGGCCCACCTGGCGGAGGCGTTCAACGTGGCCGTGTGCCCGCACTTCCTGATGGAGCTGCACGTCAGCCTGGTGGCGGGGGTGCCGGCGGGCACGTACGTGGAGCACATCCCGCAGTTGCGCGCCGTCACCCGCACGGAGCTGCCGATCGAGGACGGGCACGCCGTCGCGCCCGACGAGCCCGGCCTGGGGATCGCCTGGGACAGGAACGCCCTGGACGACCTCCGCGTGGCCTGACCAGGCCCGGGAGGCCGTTCGCCGGAGGTCGGGCGGGTCAACCCGCGGGGTGGCTCAGCTCGCGGGATGGCTCGACCCGCGGGGTGGCTCAGCTCGCGGGGTGGCCGCCCGGCGGGCCGGGGAGGCGGGACTCCAGCAGGCGGACGATCTCGGCGTGGCCGGTGCCGAGGGAGTGTTCCGAGCGCAGTTCGCCCGCCTCGTCCCGTACCTCCGCCACCACCCGCACATCGCCCCCTTCCGACCGTTCCCGCCGCACCCCGATCCGCGCCCCCGGCCGGGCGTACGCGCCGGCCAGCGCGCGCACCTCAGCCTCGGCGTCGCGCCCGGCGAACTCGCGGGCGGCGTCGAGAGGGCCGCGCCCGCCGGCGGGCGCGGGGTCGGCGCCACGGTCGAGCAGCGCGGTCACCGCGCCGAGGTGCCCCCAGCACGCGGCGGCGCACAACGGCAGCCCCTCGTCCTCGGCCGCGCTCTCCCTGTCAGGGTCGGCGCCGGCCGCCAGCAGCGTCCGCACGAGGGCGGCATGCCCCTGCACGGCGGCCCGGTAGAGCGCCGTGCCGCCGTCGTCGCCGGGTTCGTCGGGGGACAGGCCGGCGGCCAGCAGCCGCCCGGCCTCCTCGTTCTCGCCGCACGTCGCCGCCGTCACCAGGTCCTCTCCTGTCATGAGCCCCAGTCTGTACGGCGACGTCACCCTCTATCTGCCGATATAAGCCGATGAAAAATCTACAATGTAAGGGCGGCCTCCAGGAGCAGCGCCCCCGCCCCCCGCAACGCGGCGTCCCGGCCGGCCCGCGCCGGCGCGATCTCCAGATCCCTGGTCGCCAGCGGCAGGCAGCGCTCCCAGACCGCCGCCCTGATCGAGGTCAGCAGCGGCTCGGCCGCCGACAGGCTGCCCCCGACCGCCACCACGTCCGGATTGAAGAAGTTCACCAGCACCGTCAGCACCTCGCCGATGCGCCGGCCCGCGTGGCGCACCAGGCTGGTGGCCTCGGGGACGGCGTCGTTGACCAGCGTGACGATGTCGGCCGGGCGGGTCACCGTGACGCCGGCCTCGGCGAGCGCGGTCATCAGCGCGGCCCCGCTCGCGTACGCCTCCAGGCAGTCGGGGTGGCCGCAGGCGCACACGGTCGAGGAGTCGGAGCGGACGCGGACGTGGCTGATGTCGCCGGCCGCGCCCCGGCCCCGGTGCAGGCGGCCGCCCGCGATGACGCCGCAGCCGATGCCGGTGCCGGCCTTGACGACCATGAGGTTCTCGGTGCCCGGCCACCATCTGGCCTCGCCGGCGGCCATCAGGTTGGCGTCGTTCTCGACCAGGACGGGCAGGTCGTAGCGGGTGGCGAGGTGCTCGGCGACGGGGAAGTCGTTCCAGCCGGGCATGCGCGACGGCGTGACGACGCGCAGGGTGACGGGGTCGACGGGGCCGGGGACGCCGGTGCCGACGCCGCGCAGGGGGACGCCGGGGGGCACGTGCTCGGTCAGGAGCTCGTCGAAGGCGTCGGCGATGCGGTCGAGGGTGCGGCGGGGGCCGTCGGTGATGTCGCAGGAGCGTTCCTCGACGACGAGGGGTTCGCCGCTGAGGTCGAGCAGGCCGAGCCGGACGTGGTGCGCGCCGAGGTCGGCCACGGCGAGCACGCCCGCGCCGGGTGACAGGCGCAGGCGGCGGGGGCGGCGGCCGCCGCGTGAGGTGCCGGCGCCCTCTTCGGCGAGCAGGCCGGCGTCGATGAGCTCCTCGACGCGGAGTGAGACGCTGGATGCGGCCAGGCCGGATAAGCGGGACAGCTCGGCGCGTGACTCGGCCCTGCCGGTGGCGACGAGGCGCAGCAGGTCGCCCTGTGGCCCTTGCACGGGCAGCCGCTGGTTCATGTGAGATACCTACCATGTCAAGACTTACGCCGACAATGTATTGACTTGCTCCGAAATATCCCACTACGGTCCGGCTTATCTTCGAAATCGAAGGAAGTGAGCTGTTCATGAAGAGGTTCGTCGCCGTCGCCGTCGCCTCGCTGTTAGCCCTGGCGGCCTGCGGTGAGTCGAGCAGCCCTGCCGTGCCGGGGGCGTCGCCGCAGCAGAGCGAGGCGCTGGCCAAGGCACCCGTCGCGGACGCTGCCGAGATCCTGCCCGGTTCGACCATGGAGAAGATCAGGCAGCGCGGGGAGCTCATCGTGGGCGGCTCGCTGGACGCGCCGCTGCTCTCGCAGCAGAACCCCGTCTCGGGTGAGGTCGAGGGGTTCGACGCGGAGATGGGCAAGGCGCTGGCCACGTACATCCTGGGCGAGCCCAAGGTGAAGATCGTCAACTCGGCGTCGGAGACCCGGGAGGCGCTGCTCGCCAACGGCACCGTGGACGTCGTCTTCCAGACGTACACGATCACCGAGGAGCGGGCGAAGCAGGTGGCGTTCGCGGGCCCGTACTACACCTCGGGCCTGACGATCGCGGTGAAGAAGGGCACGACGGGCATCGCCAAGCCGGAGGACCTGAACGGCAAGAAGGTCCTGGCGGGCGCGAACACCCCGGCGATCCCGGCGATCAAGAAGCTGGCGCCGCAGGCGGAGATCCTCACGTTCGGCAGCGACCCCGAGTGCATCCAGGCGCTCAAGCAGGACCGGGGCGTGGCGTACGTGCAGGACGAGACGATCCTCATCGCGGACGCGAAGAAGGACCCGTCGATCGAGATCGTGACGAAGCCGTTCACCGAGGACCCCTACGGGATCGGCCTCAAGCACGGCGACGATCAGTTCAAGAAGTTCGTCAACGACTGGCTGAAGAAGATCCAGGACGCGGGCGTCTGGCAGGGGATCTGGAAGAACTCCATCGGCACCGTGGTGACCGGTGAGGCTCCCCAGCCGCCGGGGATCGGCTCCGTGCCGGGGTCCTGATGCCGGTCCTCTTCGAGCACCTGCCCGAGCTGTGGCAGGGGCTGATCGTGACGGTCCAGCTCACCGCCGCGTCGTTCGCCGGCGCGGCGGTGCTGGGCGTGCTGGTGTGCGCCCTGCGGGTGAGCCCGGTGGGGGTGCTGCGCGCGATCGGCACGGCGTACGTGGAGACGTTCCAGAACCTGCCGCTGCTGGTGCTGCTGGTCCTGGCCTTCTTCGGGCTGCCGGAGATCGGGTTGCAGGCGCCGCCGCTGGCGACGGCGATCATCGTCATCGCCGTGTACGAGGCCGCCTACATCGCCGAGGCGCTGCGCTCGGGCGTGAACTCGGTGTCGAAGGGGCAGGGTGAGGCGGCCAGGGCGATCGGGCTGACGTTCGGCCAGTCGCTGCGGCACGTCATCCTGCCCCAGGCGCTGCGGACGGTCGTGCAGCCGCTGGGCAACATCTTCATCGCGACCGCGATGAACACGGCGCTGGCGGCGGCGGTCGGGGTGGTGGACCTGACGGCGGCGGCGCACCGGGTGAACCTGGTGGAGGCGCAGCCCATCCCGATCTTCGTGGGCGCGGGCGTGGCCTACGCCCTGATCGCGTCGGTGGCCGGGTTCGTCACGGGCCGGCTGGAGCGCAGGCTGGTGATCCTGCGATGAGCACCGCGCTGTTCGACGAGCCGGGGCCGAAGGCCCGCCGGCGGATCAAGGTGGCGACCGTCGCGGGCGCGCTGGCGGCGGTGGCGCTCGTGGCGCTGGCCGTGCGGCAGTTCGCCGCGAACGGGCAGCTGGACGCGACGCGCTGGCAGCCGTACGCGACCTGGCCGATGTGGCGCTACCTGCTGGACGGGCTGTGGTCGACGTTCCTCGCGGCGGTCGTCTCGGCGGCGCTGGCCATGGCGCTCGGCCTGGTCCTGGCGCTGGGGCGGCTGTCGCACCGGTCGTGGGTGCGCGCTCCCGCCGCCGCCTACGTCGAGGTGGTCCGGGTGATCCCGGCGCTGCTGCTGGTGTACGTGGTCCTGTTCGCGCTGCCCCGGTACGGGCTGGACCTGCTGCTGTTCTGGAAGCTGACCGTGCCGCTGACGGTGTCGAACGCGGCCGCGTACGCGGAGATCTTCCGCGCCGGCATCGTGTCGATCGAGCGCGGGCAGACCGAGGCGGGCCTGGCCGTCGGCTTGACCAGGTTCCAGGCGATGCGCCTGGTCGTGCTGCCGCAGGCGGCCCGGCGGGTGCTGCCGTCGATCGTCAGCCAGTCGGTGGGGCTGCTGAAGGACACCTCGCTCGGCTTCGTGGTCAGCTACGGGGAGCTGCTCTACAGCGGCAAGGTCCTGGCCGCCTATAACGGCCTGCTCATCCAGACGTACCTGGTCGTCGCGCTGATCTATCTGGTGGTCAACGCGTCGCTGTCGAAGCTGGCTCGCACGCTGGAGGCCCGCCAGCCCTCGGGTGGCCTCAGCCCTTGGCGGATGAGCCGCCGCAGCCTTCCGTGAGGCCCTGCGCCGGGTCCTGGCCGTCCTTGGCCTGCGGCTTCTTCGGGGTCTTCCCGGGGCTCGGCGTGGAGGTGGGCGTGGCTGCGGGAGAGGCCGACGCCGCCACGGGCGCCTGTGCGCGGCTGGACGCGCGCAGCGCCTTCTCCGCGATGTCGCGGATCTTGTCCCAGTCGGGGTAGCCGGTGTTGATCAGCGGCGGTACGAACTGCACGCTCGACACCTCGGCGTCCTTGACCTTCAGCGCCAGCGGCACCAGGTGCCGCAGCATCGGCCGCGGGATGTCGGTCCTGATCAGCTCCTTGGTGGCCAGCGCGATCTGGTTGAACCTGGTCAGCACCGTGGCCGGGTCGGCCTGGTCGAGGAGGGCGCCGAGCACGCACCGCTGGCGGCGCATGCGGGTGTAGTCGTCGGAGTTGGTGCGCGAGCGGGCGTACCACATGGCGTCGGCGCCCTTGAGCCTGCGGGTGCCGGCCTTGACCAGGCCCTCGTTGTACTTGCCGAAGACGACGTCCTGCTCGACGCTGATCCGCACGCCGCCGATGGCGTCGATGAGGCGGGCGAAGCCCCACATGTTGACCAGGGCGTACCAGTCGACCTCGATCCCGAGGGTGTAGCCGATGGTGTCCATCAGCACCTTCGGGCCCTGGTGCTGCTTGCCGCCGAAGATCTCGGGGTGGGCGTCGGCGTACTCCCAGACGCTGTTGAGCAGGTCGCTGCTGCCGCCGTTGGCGTCCTTGGGCAGGTCGAAGCCGCCGGGGAAGCGGCGGGCCATCGGCGTGTCCGGGCGGAAGCGGACGTCCTCCAGGTTGCGCGGCAGGCTGAACAGCACGGTGTTGCCGGTCTTCACGTCGACGCTGGCCAGGTTCATGCTGTCGGTGCGCACGCCGGTCCTGTTGTCGTCGGCGTCGCCGCCGAGGAGCAGGATGTTGACGCGCTCCCGGCCGGCCCAGGGGTCCTCGGGCTCGGGCTCCGGCGGGGGCGGCTCGCCCTCGTTCTCGGGGGCGGTGAAGATCCGGTCGAGGGTCTGGCGCGAGGTGCCGGCGGACTGGGCGGCGTACCCGAACGGCACCACCACCGCGATGGCGAGCAGGCCCGCCACCGTGCCGGTGAGGGCCTGTCCCGACTGCGCCAGCCGGCCGGGCCGCAGCACCACGAACGAGTGGACGATCAGCGCGAACCAGGCCAGGCCCAGCACGATCCCGCCGGCCATGATGGCGGTGAGCCAGGAGTCCTGCGTCGCCGAGCCGGCCAGGGTGCCGAGGTCGTTGGACAGGACGAAGGCGAGCAGCGCCAGCAGCAGGGCGGCGTAGCAGGACAGGAGCACGAGGCCGGTCCTGCGCCATCCGGTGCGCAAGTGGGCGGACCCGGGGGCGAGTGCCGAGAGCACCAGCCACCCGAGGACCGCTCCGGCGCTCTTCGGTTCGTCAGCCTGCCGCACGCCTTCCCCGTTTCCCCGCGAATTCCACCATAAGCGCAAAGTCCGCAACCTGCGGTGAACCACGCGGTCGCGGTCACCTCAGGCTCCCGTAGCGGCGGCAGCCTACCGATCGGATACGAAATATCTGTCTATCGAAGGGTGAACATCAGTAACCGAATAAGATTCGGGGCATGGCCTTCTCTGAGATCGCGTACGAAGTGACCGATCACGTCGCCACCGTCACATTGAAGCGTCCTGAACGGCTGAACGCCTTCACCTTTACGATGCGCGGAGAGTTGATCGAGGCTTTCGACCGGGCCGACGCCGACGACGACGTCCGCGCGGTGGTGGTCACCGGGGCCGGACGGGCCTTCTGCGCCGGGGCCGACCTCGGTGGCGGCGGAGGCACGTTCGCCCGCAGGGACCAGACCTCGGAGGGCAAGACCACAGAGGGCAAGACCACAGAGGGCGAGACCTCGGACGGCGAGACCTCGGACGGCGAGACCTCGGACGGCGAGACCGTCGATGGCGTGCCGCGCGACGGCGGCGGCACGGTCGCGCTGCGGATCGCCCGCTCGCTCAAGCCCGTCATCGGCGCGATCAACGGCCCCGCCGTGGGCGTGGGCGTGACGATGACGCTGCCCATGGACGTCCGGCTCGCCTCGGAGACGGCCCGGTTCGGGTTCGTGTTCGCCCGGCGCGGCATCGTCACCGAGGCCGCCTCCAGCTGGTTCCTGCCCAGGATCGTCGGCATCGCCCAGGCCATGGAGTGGGCCGCGACCGGCCGCGTCTTCCCCGCCGCCGAGGCGCTCGAAGGGCGGCTGGTCTCGCGCGTGTATCCGGCGGACGAGCTGCTGCCTGCGGCGTACGCGCTGGCCCGCGAGATCGCCGACAACACCTCGGCCGTCTCCGTCGCCGCCGTCCGCCGGCTGATGTGGTCGGGCCTGTCGGCCGCCTCACCCTGGGAGGCGCACGCGGCCGACTCGCGCCTCATGGCCGAGCTCGGCGGCGCGCCCGACTCGGTGGAGGGCGTGACGGCGTTCCTGGAGAAGAGGCCGGCCGCCTTCCCGATGAAGGTCAGCCAGGACCTGCCGCCCGGTGTGCCCTCATGGCCCGACGATCCCTATCGTGTCTAGCATGTACGAGATCACCGTGCTGCCCATGCCCGACGACTTCGAGGGCGAGGTCGTGGCGACGCTGGTGTCCAGGAGAGCCGAGACCCCCTCCCGCCGGGCCGTGCTCTACCTCCATGGGTTCACCGACTACTTCTTCCAGGACCACCTGGCCGAGCACTACGTCCAGCGCGGCATCGACTTCTACGCGCTCGACCTGCGCAAATACGGCCGGTCACTGCTGCCGCACCAGACCAGGGGCCTGGTCAGGAGCATCACGGAGTACTTCCCCGAGATCGACGAGGCGGTCCGCGTCATCCGGCGCGACCACGACGAGCTGACCGTCAACGCCCACTCCACCGGCGGCCTGATCGCGCCCCTGTGGGCCGACCGGGTTCGCGGCCGGGGCCTGGTGCAGGGGCTGGTGCTCAACAGCCCGTTCTTCGACCTCAACGTGTCCACGCCGCTGCGGCTGGCCGCCGACCTGCTCAGGACGCCGCTGTCGTACACGCGCAGGGCCCTGCCGCTGGGCTCCAGCACCGTCTACGGGCGCACGCTGCACCGCAGCGAGCAGGGCGAATGGGACTACGACCTGGAGCTCAAGCCGCTGGGCGGCTTCTCGGTGCACGCCATGTGGCTGGCCGCGATCCGGCGGGCGCAGCGGCGGCTGCACGCGGGCCTGTCCGTGGACGTGCCGGTCCTCGTCCTCGCCTCCACCACCGGCCTGCGCGTACGCGACTTCGTCCCGGAGGCGCGCTCGGCCGACATCGTGCTCGACCCCCGCCACATCGCCCGCTGGTCCACCGCGATCGGCCCCCATGTGACCTGCGTCCGCATCCCCGACGGCGTGCACGACCTGGTCCTGTCGGCCGAGCCGGCCCGCAAGCAGGTCTTCTCAGAGCTCGACCGCTGGATGAACACCTACATCCATCAGAGCGAGGTGCGAGCTCACCACGGGAAGGAGAACAGCCCGTAGTAGGCGGCGGCCACCAGCAGCAGCCCCGTGCCGCCCAGCACGCCCGCGACCGCCACGTGCTGCCACCGGCCCGGCCGCAGCCCCTCACGCAGCGCCGACACGAACGCCGCCACCGCCGTGACCTCCTGGATCAGCATCAGCACCGCCAGGAGGCGGACGACCAGCCAGCCCGCCAGCACGGCGGGCCACGCGCCCGCCTGGTTCACCGAGAACAGCACCAGCAGCGTGATGAACGCCACCACCGAGGCCAGCAGGCCCAGCCCGGTCCACGCCATCCGGCTCAGCCGGCGCCTGATCGGCGGCCACAGCCTGGCGTTGGCCTCCACCGGGGTCTGGTTGCGGTGGCGCAGCCGGACGAGCATGGCCGCGACCGGGCCCGCCACGTAACCGACGGCGGCCAGGCAGATCGTCAGCCCGAGCATCGTGCCGCCCGCGTACCACGGGGCCGCCGGCACGTCGCTGGCCTCGAACCGCTGGACCGGCGTCGCGCCCGCCATGTGCACCGCAGGCCGGGCCGTGCCCGGCAGGCCCTTGATCCAGTTGGCCAGGGTCTCCAGGTAGCCGGCGGTGAAGTCGCCGCCGTTGACCCGCATGGCGTGGTCGCCCTTGGCCATGAACCTGATCGTGTAGTCGTCGTTGCCGGCCGTGTTGAGCGCCTTGACCAGCGCCTTGGTGGACTCGACGAAGGGGATCGACGGGTCGGTGGTGCCGTAGAAGGCCAGCACCGGCTGCTTGACCCGGCTCAGCGCGGGCATCGCGTCATAGCGCAGGAAGTCGAACCCGACCCCGCCCATCGCCCTGGTCAGCAGGTCGCGCGCGCCGATGGGGGCGCGCAGCCGCAGCAGCTGCTCGTTCAAGGCCCAGGCCACCTGGCGCAGCGGCGAGACGTTGGGCGAGGACACCAGCACCATGAAGCCCACCGCGCTGCTCTTGGCCGCCGCGATCGGCACCACCCAGCCGCCCTCCGACACACCCCAGATGCCCACCCGGGCCGGATCGACCTCGGGCCGCGTGCGCAGGTATTCGACCATCCGCAGCGCGTCGTCGGCGAGCAGCCCGAAGTCGCGGTCGCGGAAGTTGTAGCCGATCGTGCGCTTGTCGAACGCGATCGTCACCACGCCCGCCTTGGCCAGGAACTCCGCCTGCGGCGTGAACTCCTCCCGCGAGCCGTTGCCCGACCCCGAGACGAACACCATCGCCGGATGCCGGCCCGGGGTGAGCGGCACCCGCAACGTGCCGTCGAGACGCTGGGCCTCCGCCGGCAGCGAGATCGCCTCCCTGCGGATCGGATCGGCGGCCACGACGGGCTTCAGCTCGTCGGCCGGCTGCGCCGGGATGGACCGGAAGGCCGCGTCCGTCTTGAGCGGTGGCGGGTCGAACGCGGGCGGCAGCACGTATCCGACCGAAGCGAGGACCACCAGCACCAGGCCGGCGGCCACGCTTAAAGTGCCACGGCCAGTGCGCATCGGCCTCCCCAAAGGCGTTGTTTTCCGCTGATCTTTCAGACTACTCCTGGCGTGTGGGACAGGAGAGACCGCATTTGTCGGTGAGAACTGTTAGCTTCCTGCGACATGCGGATCCTGCACACCTCCGACTGGCACCTCGGGCGCTCCTTCCACCGCGAGAGCCTGCTCTCCGGGCAGGCCGCGTTCGTCGACCACCTGGTGGAGACGGTGCGGGCCGAGCGGGTCGACGTGGTGGCGATCGCCGGCGACGTCTACGACAGGGCGCTGCCCCCGGTCGACGCCGTGGCCCTGCTCGACGAGGCGCTCGGCCGGCTGCGCGCGGCCGGCGCGCGGGTGGTGCTGATCAGCGGCAACCACGACTCGGCGCTGCGGCTGCGGTTCGGCTCGGCGCTGTTCGAGCCCGCGGGCGTCCACGTACGCACCTGGCCCGGCCAGTCGTGGGAGCCGGTGCTGGTCGGCGACGTGGCCTTCTACGGCATCCCCTACCTGGAGCCCGAGCTGGTCAGGGCCGACTGGGAGCTGCCCGACCGCAGCCACACCGCCGCCATCGCGCACGCGATGACCCGCATCAGGGCCGACGCCGCGCGTCACCGCGCCTCGGTCGTGCTGTCCCACTGCTTCGTGACCGGCGGGCAGGCCAGCGACAGCGAACGCGACATCAGCGTGGGCGGCGTCGCTCACGTGCCGCTGAGCGCGTTCGACGGCGTCGACTACGTGGCGCTCGGCCACCTGCACGGCCGGCAGCGCATGTCGGAGACCGTCCGCTACTCCGGCTCCCCGCTGGCCTACTCCTTCTCCGAGGTGGGCCACGTCAAGGGGTCGTGGCTGGTCACGCTGGGGGAGGAGACGGAGTTCGTGCCCGCCCCCGTGCCCCGGCCGGTGGGCCGGCTGCGCGGTGAGCTCGACGATCTGCTGAGCGCCCCGCGTTACGCCGCCTACGAGGACCACTGGCTGCAGATCGTGCTGACCGACCCCGTACGCCCGAAATCGGCGATGGACCGGCTGCGCGCCCGCTTCCCGCACACCCTCGCCCTGTCCTTCGACCCGGCCGGCGGCGCGCCCGCCGCCCAGCCCGTGCGCCTCAACGGGCGGCCGGAGGCGGAGGTCGCCCTCGACTTCGTCAGGGAGGTGCGCGGCGAGCCTGCCGCACCCGAGGAGGAAGACCTGCTAAGACAGGCCATCGAGGCGTCGAGGGTGAAGGAGACGATGGCGTAGTGCGGCCGCACAGGCTCTCGCTGACGGCGTTCGGGTCGTTTCCCGGCACGGAGACGGTCGACTTCGACGCCCTGGCCGAGGCGGGCCTCTTCCTCGTCCACGGTCCCACCGGCGCGGGCAAGACCACGATCCTCGACGCGCTGTGCTTCGCCCTCTACGGCCAGGTCCCCGGGCAGCGCAACAGCGCCCGCAGCCTGCGCTGCGACCACGCCCCGCCCACGGTGGGGCCGTCGGTCACGCTGGAGGTGACGCTCCGCGGCCGGTTACTGCGCATCCAGCGCTCCCCGGCCTGGCAGCGGCCCAAGCTGCGGGGCACGGGGTTCACCGAGGAGAAGTCCAAGGTCGTCCTGTCGGAGTGGCAGGGCGCCGACTGGCACGGCCTGACCACCCGCCTCGACGAGGCCGGCGACCTGGTGAGCGGGCTGCTCGGCATGAACGCCGGCCAGTTCTGCCAGGTGGCGATGCTGCCGCAGGGCGACTTCGCCAGGTTCCTGCGCGCCGACGGCGACGAGCGCTCGAAGCTGCTCGAACGGCTCTTCACGGTCAAGATCTTCACGGCGGCGGAGTCGTGGCTGGCCGAACACCGCAAACTGGCCTGGCGCGAGGCGCAGGAGCTCCGGCAGCAGGTGGACTACGCGGTCAAGCGCGTCGAGGAAGTAGCCGGCGACGACCTCCCGGCCCTCCTCACCGCCCGCCCCCTCACCGCGCCGGTGCCCGCTGTGGCGCCGGCTGAGGGGAGCGTCTCCGAGCCGTCGCTCTTCGACTGGCCCGCCTCCTCAGCACCGTCCGATGCCTCCGCCGAGGGCACGACCGGGGGAGACGAGGCGGCGGCAGACACGCCCAAGGAGGACCAAGCCGAGGAGGACAACGGCGGGGGAGACGCGGCCGAGGGGGAGTCGGGCGGGGAAGAGGTGCCGACGCCGGAGGATGATCCGTTGCGGTGGGCCGGGGCGCTGCTCGATGCCGCGCGGGCCGTCGTGCGGCGGGCCGACGGCGAGCTCGCCACCGCCGGGCACGCGGTTCGAGCGGCGCGGACGCGATTCGACCAGGCCGCGGCGCTCGCCGACCGGCAGCGCCGCCACGCCGAGGCCCTCACGCTGCGCCGTACCCTCGACGAGCGCGCCGACGAACGCGCCGACCTGCAGGCCATCCTCGACGACGCCGCCAGGGCGGATCGGGTGCGCCCGCTCATCACCGTCGCCGGACAGCGCGCCGAGGCCGCCACCAAGGCCCGCACGTTGGCCGCCGACGCCCTAGCCAGAGCCCGCCCCCTGCTGTCCGCCGCCGACACCGTCGCACATCGGGGCCAGACTCCCGCGCACCCGCCCGCTCCGACGCCTCGGTCTACTTCGGCCACCTCGACCACCCCGGCTGATACGACTCCTTGGACTGCTCCGGCCGGTGCGAACGCCGCGACTGGTGCGAACGCCCCGGCCGCTGCGAACGTCCCGGCCACGTCGGACGCTTCGGGCACTCTCGACGCGGCCGGTTCGCCGTCCGTGGCCGAGCTGGCGGCGCTGGAGCGGCGGCGGCAGGACGAGATCGCCCGTCTCCAGGAGCTCCTCACCGAGGAGGCCAGGCTTTCGGTGGTCCGCCGCGACCTGCTGCGGGTGGAGGAGGAGCTGGCCGGGCTGGTCAGGGCCGACGAGGACGTGGCGGCCCGGCTGGCCAGGCTCCCCGAGCTGATCGAACGGGCGGAGGCCAGGCTCGCCGCGGCCCGGGTCGACGCCGCCAGGGTGCCCGCGGCGCGGGCCGTACGCGATGCCGCCGCCCATCTGATCGAGATCGACGGTGAGCTGTCCAGGCTGGCGGCGGAGCTCGACACGCTGGCGCAGCGCGAGGCCGAGGTGGCCGCCGCGGAGGCCGAGCTGCCCGAACGGCTCGCCGACGCGAACGCGGCCCTGGCGGACGTACGCGCGCAGGCGGCGGCCGTCCCGGCGGCGAGCGCGGCCCTTGACGCGGCCAGGGCGGCGCTGGAGGCCACCCACCGCCGCGAAGCCCTCGCGGGCGAGCTGGAGTCCGCCGCCGCCCGGCATCAGGTGCTCGTCGACCAGGCGCAAGCCCTGCGCGAACGGTGGCTCGACCTGCGCCAGGCCCGCATCGACGGCATGGCCGCCGAGCTGGCCCGCGACCTGGCCGACGGGCGGCCGTGCGCGGTCTGCGGCTCCGAGCACCATCCCCACCCGGCCTCTCCCGCCGAGAGCGCACCTTCGGCCGACGACGAACACGAGGCCGAGTCCGCCCACGAGGCGGCCCTCGCGAGCCGGGAGGAAGCCGAGCGCACTCTCGCCGCCATCGGTTCCCGCCACGCCGACGCCGTGGAAGCCACCGCCGGTCTCGACGTCGACACGGCCGCCGAGCAGGTGGAACAGGCCGCGCAGGAGGTCGCCCGCCTGCGATCGGCGGCCGACCGCGAGCCCGCCCTGGCCGCCACGCTCGAACGCATCGAAACCGAGCGCGAACGCGTCCGCGACCAGGCGAGGGAGATCGCCGAAGCCCTCGCCGCCCACCGTGCCCACAGAAGGCAACTGACCGCCGAACGAGCCCGCGTCCAAGCCCAACTCGCCCAGACCACAGCGAACACCGGCCCTCAAGCACGCGTGGACGCCGCTCCATCGCACGCCCAGCCGTCCGCGACCCCGTCACACGCCGGACCGCACGCGGCCCCGCCGCACGCCCCGCCGCACGCCGAGTCGGACGCGGGCCCACACGCCCGGCCGCAGATGATCACATCCGACGGCGCCACCGAACCCGAGTGGACCGCATCCGGCGAGGCAGGCGCGCCAGGCGGCGCCGGGGCCGAGGCGCTTGCGGCCGGTGAGGTCGCGGCTGACGGGCCTGCGGTGCTTGATGCCGCCGAGCGTGAGCTGCGCAGGCTGGAGGCGTCGGCGGCGCAGGAGGCCACACTGGCGCAGGAGACGGAGGGGCTCAACCGGGACCGGTTGGAGCAGGAGGAACGCGGACGGCGGGTGGCCGCGCGGCTGGCCGCCTGCCGCACCAGGCACGAGGAGCTGAGCGGCGACGCCGGCCGGTTGAGCGCGCGGCTGGACGCGGCGCGCGGCGACGACGCCACCCTCTCCGCCCGCCTGTCCCGGCTCAACGACGAGGCCGAGCTGCTGCGCGAGGCGCTGGAGGCCACGCAGTCGGCGGTGACGGCCCGCGCCGAGCGGGACGCGGCCCGGCGGGCGGCCGAGCAGGCGGCGCTCGAAGCGGGGTTCGGTGACGTGGGGGAGGCGGAGGCCGCGTACCGGAGCCCGGCGGAACGGGAGAGCAAGGCGGAGCTGCTGCGCCGGCTGGACGACGAGCATTCCGCCGTGAGCGGCGTGCTGGCCGATCCCGAGCTGGTGGCGGCGGCGGCCGAACCCGCACCCGACCTGGCCGCGATCGGGGCCGGGCGCGACGAGCTGGAGGCGGCGTACACCAGGCTGTCCAGCGCCCTCGACCGGGCGCGGGCCAGGGCGCGGCGGCTGGAGGAGCTGCACGCCGAGCTGTCGGAACGCATCGAGCACTGGCGGCCGGCCGCCGAGCGGCACCGGCTGGCCGAGCGGATGGCGGCCCTGGCCAGCGGCACCTCCGGCGACAACCAGTGGAGCATGAGCCTGTCCTCCTACGTGCTGGGCGAGCGGCTGCGCCAGGTCGTGGACGCCGCGAACGAACGGCTCGACCACATGTCGGGCGGCCGCTACCTGCTGCGGCACGACCTGCGGAAGACGGCCGGCTCCCGCACCCGCGCGGGCGGCGGGCTGGGGCTGCGTGTGGCCGACGGCTGGACCGGCGTCGACCGCGACCCGGCCACCTTGTCCGGCGGCGAGAGCTTCATCACCTCCCTGGCCCTGGCGCTGGGGCTGGCCGACGTCGTCACGGCCGAGGCGGGCGGCGCGGAGCTGGGCACGCTGTTCGTGGACGAGGGGTTCGGCACGCTCGACGAGGACACGCTCGACAGCGTGCTCGACATCCTGGACGGGCTGCGCGACGGCGGGCGGGCGGTGGGCATCGTCAGCCACGTGGCCGAGCTGCGTACCAGGATCACCGCCCAGCTCAAGGTCACCAAGACCCGCACCGGCTCCACACTGCGGGCGGTGGGGTTGCGCTGAGGCCCTGAGGTACGGCGAGATGACCTTCGCTCCGGGCACGGCTGACGCGGCCGTTCCGGGGAGATGACCTTGGCGGCGGGTGCGCACTACGCTGGGCCGGGCCGAGATACCAAGGGAGCGGTCATCATGCGCGTCGTCGTCACGGGAGCCCACGGCAAGGTGGGCAGAGCGGCCGTCAAGGCCCTGGCCGAGGCGGGTCACGAGGTGACCGCCACCGACCTCACCCGCCCGGTTTGGGAGCGCCACGACCCCGGCACCCCCCGCTACGTGCAGGCCGACCTGACCGACGCCGGGCAGGCGTTCGCGGTGACGCACGGGGCCGAGGCGGTCGTGCACGCGGCGGCGATCCCCGATCCCACCTCCAACCCGGCGCACGTGGTGTTCCAGAACAACCTGATGTCCACGTTCAACATGATCGAGGCGGCGGTGCGGTTCGGCGTCCGGCGGTTCGTGAACATCTCCAGCGAGACCGTGCCCGGCTTCTTCTTCCCCGAGCGGCCGTTCCTGCCCGACTACGCGCCGGTGGACGAGGAGCACCCGATCCGGCCGCAGGACCCGTACGCGCTGGCCAAGCACTTCGGCGAGCAGCTCATGGACGCGGCCGTGCGCCGGTCGGACATCAGGTGCATCTCGCTGCGGCCGAGCTGGGTGCAGCACGAGGGCAACTACGAGCGCAATCTCGGGCCGCAGGTGCGCGACGCCTCCGTGGTGGGGGCGGGACTGTTGAGCTACATCGACGTGTACGACCTCGCCGACGCGATCGTGCTGGCCGCGGAGTCCGAATTGCCCGGGCACGAGGTGTTCTACATCGCCTCGCCGGACAACGCGGGCGGGCACGACTTCGCGGCCTCGCTGCGGCGCTCTCACGGTGACCGGGTCGAGCTACGGGCGCTGGCCAGGCCGGACGCGTCGGGCATCTCCTGCGCCAAGGCCCACCGCCTGCTGGGCTGGACCCCGAAGCGGTCGTGGCGCGACTACCTCGACGAGAACGGCCGCACCCGCAAGGAGGCGTGACCGGCCGTTTCGGCAAGGAGCGTGACCGGCCGTTCCCGCGCCCTGGGGGAAAGCCGGGTCAGTCGAGGGCGGCGATCAGGTCGGGGAGTTTGGCGGGGTCGTGGAAGAGGGTCGCCCCCAGCCCCTCCAGCCGCGAAACGGGCGTGACGCCGCCGGCGAAGGCCAGGCAGCGCATGCCCGCGCTCACCGCCGCCGTCACCCCGAACGGGCTGTCCTCCACCACCACGCACCGCTCGGGCTCGGCCCCCATGACGGCGGCGGCGTGCAGGAACAGGTCGGGTGCCGGCTTGCCCCGCGTCACGTCCTCGACGCTGAACACCGCCCCGTCGAACCGGTCGGCCAGACCGGTCAGTTCGAGGCTGCGGCGGATGGTGGCGTGGCGGCCGTTCGAGGCCACGCAGCAGGGAATGGTGAGCCGCTCGAGCGCCTCCTCGATGCCCGCGATCGTGCGTAGCTCGGCCTTGACGGCGGCCACGTAGTCGGCGTTGAGCTGCTCGCGCCAGCCGGGAGGGGTCCGGCCGATCTGCTCCAGCCAGTAGTCGTTCGTGCAGCCGACGAAGCGTTCGGCGTACTCGGCCTCGTCGATCGTCCAGCCCAGGCGCCGCAGCGCGGCGGTGCCCACGCGTACGGAGATCGGCTCGCTGTCCACCAGCGTCCCGTCGCAGTCGAAGATGACCAGCTCGACAGCCAAACTGTTTCCCTTTCCCCGAGTCAGCATTGCTTGAAACTTAACATTGCGCAGGTGGTAGCGTTCCCGTACCACTTCACAAGACGCTAGTCCGCATGGTGAGACACGATGACGACATCCCCCCAGACGTCGGCGCCGAGCCGGTCCAGGATCGCGACCGCCAGCCTGATCGGCACCGCGATCGAATTCTATGATTTCTACATTTACGGCACCGCCGCGGCCCTGGTGCTCAACACCGCCTTCTTCCCTGAGATGGACCAGGTGGCGGGCAACCTCGCGGCGTTCTCGACGTTCGCGGTGGCGTTTATCTCGCGGCCGCTCGGCTCGGCCGTGTTCGGCCACTGGGGCGACCGGATCGGCCGCAAGTCCATGCTGGTCGTGTCCCTGCTGGTGATGGGGCTCTCGACGGTGGTGATCGGGCTGCTGCCCGGCTACGCGTCGATCGGCGTGCTCGCGCCCGTCCTGCTGGTGCTGCTGCGCTTCACGCAGGGCATCGGCCTCGGCGGCGAGTGGGGCGGTGCGGCGCTGCTGGCCACCGAGCACGCCCCGCCGGGCAAGCGCGGCCTGTACGCGATGTTTCCGCAGCTCGGCCCGTCGGCCGGGTTCATCGTGGCGAACGGGCTGTTCCTCGTCCTCGGAGAGACGCTGAGCGAGGGGCAGTTCGACAGCTGGGGCTGGCGGCTGCCGTTCGTGGCGAGCCTGCTGCTGGTGATCGTCGGCCTGTACGTACGGCTGAAGATCTCCGAGACGCCCGTCTTCCAGCAGGCCATGGACGAGCGCCGGATCGCCAAGGTGCCGTTCGCCGGCCTCATGCGGCACCAGCGGCGGCGCGTGCTGCTCGGCGCCGGCGCCATGACGATCGCCTACACGCTCTTCTACACCGCCACCACCTACTGTCTGGCCTATGGCACCGACACGCTGCAGATCCCCAGGACCACCATGCTCGCGCTGACCATGGTCGGGGTGGTGTTCATGGCGGCCGGCACGGTCGTCTCCGCCGTGGTGTCCGACCGGGTGGGCCGCCGCCGCACCCTGATCACGGGCACGATCGCGGCCGTGGTGTGGGGGCTGGTGATGTTCCCGCTGATGGAGACGCGCTCGGTGCTCCTGGTCGGGCTGGCGCTGGCCGGGGCGCTCGCGCTCATGGGGCTGGTCTTCGGGCCGATGGGCGCGTACCTGCCCGAGCTGTTCAGGACCGAGTTCCGCTACAGCGGCGCGTCCACCGCCTACAGCCTCGGCGGCGTGCTCGGCGGCGCAGTGCCGCCGCTGGTCGCCACCGCCATGCAGGCCAGTGGGCTGGGCGCACTGGCGGTCGGCGGGTACGTCGCCGCGATGGCCCTGCTGAGCCTGCTCTGCCTGCTCGCCCTGCCGGAAACCGGCGACAGCACTTTGCGCTGACGGGACCGCGACGGCCTGGGAACAGCACCCTGCGCCGACCGGGCCTAGTAACCGGGAAACAACAGGGACAACTCGCGCGGATGGGCCGCGATCAGACGTAGTTCATCGTCGGTGAGCGGCCTGCCCGTCATCGCGTTGCAGAGCTGGACCACGCGGAACGACAGGTCCTCGTCGGCCACCTCGGCGCCGAGCCCGTCCATGACGTGCCGGAAGCCGGCCTTGCCGCCGTACTCGCCGGTCAGCACCACCCGGCCCGCCCGCGCGTGCCGGTCGTCGGGGAACGGGCCCAGCGTCGCCTCGTCGTACAACTCGTAGTTGCCGTGATCCTTCAGCGCCCCGTCGGCGTGGATGCCCGACTCGTGCGCGAACGCGTTGCGCCCCACCCCCACCTGGTTGTACGGCAGCGGCTGCCCCAGCGCGTAACTCGCCCACAACGCGAACCGGCGCGCCCACGACAGATCCAGCGGGTCGCCGATCTTCGCGTCGAGGCCGAAGCCGTGCCGGAACGCCAGCACGGTGGACAGCAGGTCGGCGTTGCCCGAGCGCTCGCCGACGCCGTTGACGCACGTGTTGATCCACGCGTCCTGCCCGGCGTCGAGGTCGCCGAGCGCGCCCGACACCGAGTTGGCCACCGCCATGCCCAGGTCGTCGTGGCAGTGCGTCTCGACCGGCATCGCGGCGCCCGAGGCCAGCCTGGCGAACCGCTCACGGATCCGGCCGGGCGTGTCACCGCCGATGGTGTCGCAGTAGCGTACGCGGTCGGCGCCCGCCTCCTTGGCCGCCAGCGCGAACTCCAGCAGGAACCCGTCGTCGGTACGCGAACCGTCCTCGGCGTTCACCCCGACCGTCAGCGCCCCCGCGCCCTTGGCCACGCGGACCGCGGCCGTCATCTCCCTGATGATCTCCTCCCGGCCCAGCCGGCCGCGGAACTTGTTCTGGATCATGTAGTCGGAGGTCGAGATGGACAGGTTGTAGTGCTTCAGCCCGAGCGGTGCCGCCCGCTCCACGTCCTGGGGCACGCCCCGGCACCACCCCGACAGCCGCAGTTCCCCGAACACACCCGCCTCGGCCAGCGCCACCTGCGCCCTGACGTAAGGCGCCTCATGGAAGAGGAACGGGAACCCGATCTCGGACTGCGCCACCCCGAGCCTGGCCAGATAGAAGTTGACCATGGTCTTGCCGAACTTCGACAGGCCGGTGCGCGCGGTCTGCACGCCGTCCCGGTTGGTCACGTCGAGGAAGTGAACGTTGGGCATGCTCCCACGTTGACATGCTCGTTCGACGTGGATCAATATTGATTATCGTCAACTGCGGAGGGTGTTCGGTGGCGGAGTGGATCGACGCGGCCACGGCGTCGGAACGGCTGGGCATCAAACCCGCGACGCTGTACGCGTACGTGAGCAGGGGAGTGCTGCAGCGGCGGCACGGGGAGGACGGGCGCCGCAGCCTCTTCTCCGCCGAGGAGATCGAATGCCTGGCCCGCCGCGGCCGCCCCCGCAACCAGCGCCCGGAACTGGTCATCGAGTCGGCCATCACCGCACTCGGCGTCGACCGCCCCTACTACCGAGGCCTCGACGTACTCAGCCTGGCGGGCCCGGCCCGGTTCGAAACGGTCGCGGAATGGCTCTGGACCGGCAACCCCACCGTCTGGCCCCCCACCCGACCGACCTCCCTTAACGCTCCGAACGCCTCCACCACCGCTCCGAATGCCTCCAACGCCGCTCCCAGCACCTCCACCATCGACCCTGGCCTTCCGGGCGACTCGGGTGCTTCGTCCGGCGACTTGGGCACCCCGGTCGTTTCCACGAGCGACGCGGGCATATCTCGCGAAACAGCCAGTTTCACCAGCAGCGTTGACGTTCCGGACGGGGTGTCGGCCCCCAGAGCGCACGTTCCGCCGCGGGAACGTCTGGCCGCCGACGCGTCCGCTCCGCATGAACCTTCACTCGCGCGCACGAACGATCCGCAGGGGCGTCCGGCCGTCTCCGGAGACGATGCCGACGTTGAGGGTGGGGCGTCAGTCGCCGGTGCGTCCACTCCGCATGAACATTCCGCCCCAGGCGCGTGCGTTACGCAGGGACGGTCGGCCGTCTGCGAAGGCGGTGTCGGCGTTGAGGGCGAGGCGCCGGTCGTCGGTACATCCGTTCCGCAGGGACGTCCGGCCGCTGGTGCGCGTGTTCCGCAGGGACGTGCGGTCGTCATCGAAGGCGGTGCTGGCGTCGCGGGCGAGGTGTCGGTTGCGGGTGCGCGTGGTGCCCGGGGGCGTGGGCCCGAGGTCGGTGGGCGGCGCAGGATGGCGGCACGCGCGGTCTGGCGGTGTGAGCCTGAGGCGCTGGAGGCGGCCGTCGCCGCTCAGCGCGGACTGCCCGCCGACCTGCTGCCGCTCGACCGGCTGCAGGTGATCACCACGGTCCTCGGCGCGTCCGACTCCCTCCGCCATCAGCTCGACCCCGCCTCCGTCACCGAAACCGGCCGGCGCATGATCGCCGGCCTGGTGGACGCACTGCCCCAGCTCAGCGAGCCCAGTGGCGACTCGATCGCCGCGCGCCTGTGGTCCCGCCTGTGCCCGTCACCTGCCACCCCCGCCCTGCTCACCGCTCTCGAAGGTGCCCTGGTCCTGCTCGCCGACCACGAACTGGCCGCCTCCACGCTGGCCGCCCGGGTCGCCGCCTCCGCCAAGGCCGACCCGTACGCCGTGGTGCTGACCGGCCTCGGCGTACTGGGCGGCCCGCTGCACGGAGGAGCGTCGTACGGCGCCGAACGCCTGCTCGCCGAGATCGCCGCGCCACACCAGGCCGCCCGCGTCGTCACCGAACGGGTACGGCGCGGCGAGCGCATCCCCGGCTTCGGCCACAGCGTCTACAAGAACGGCGACGCCCGCGGCGCCCTGCTGCTCGACCTGGTCAGAACCGCCGCCCCAGGCCATGAGCGCATCGCCGCCGGAGACGCCCTGCTGGCGGAGATGCGCCGGCGCCGCCTCCCCGACCGCAACGTCGACTTCGCCCTCGCCGTCCTCACCGCGGTCACCGGCATGGTGAGCGGCGCCGGCGAGGCGATCTTCGCGGTCGCCAGAGCAGCGGGCTGGCTGGCCCACGCGATGGAGGAGTACCACCGCGGCTCCCTCCTCCGCCTCCGCGCCTCTTACACCGGCCCACCCACCAAGTAAACGCCCCCAACGCCGCACAGACGTGGCACGCCGCCAAGGCCGCACGCCATCAACGCCGCACACCATCGACGTGGCACGCCGCCAAGGCCGCACGCCGCCAACGCCACACACCATCAACGCCGCACACCTCAACAGCGCACGCCCAGTGCCGCTCGCCGCTAGCGCTGCACCGGACGCCCCCGCGACCACATCATGGCCCCTAGCTACACACCTGCGGCCTCAACCATCCGCGACGCTCAGCCACTCACGACCCTGGCCATCTGCGATCCTCGGTTACGCGCGATCACCCGCAGCCCCGCCCACACGTGCACCTCACCACACGCTGCCCGCAGTCGCTCCACGGCCTTCGACCGCTGCGCGACCCCCAGCCGCTCCACGCCCTCGGTCACTCACGCTGCCGCGATCTTCACCCACCGAGCCTCTCAGCCACCAACGACCTCGACCCTCAGGGGCCTGCAAGCGCTCCGGAATCCCCGGTCACTCGCGGCCCCCACGGTCCTCACCCACCATGCACGTAGCCGCTCCGCGACCCGGGGAAGCAAGGGTGCGGGCGGTTACGCCGGGGTCGGGGTGCCTCGGTCCACGTACGAGGACAGAGCTCGGACTCGTTCGGCGTGCTGGTCGTGGCCGACGATCACCGGGGGCTCGTTGTACGGCATCGCGTCCGACGAGCGACGCAGCTTGATGTACTGCCCGCAGGCGTCGATCGCGTACGGCTCCATGTCGTCCTGCAACGCCCCGATCACCGTGATCCCGTACGTCTCCCCGATCCTCCTGAACAGCGCCACCGCCTCCCTCCGGTGCTCCTTGCCCAGGTTGCGGCCCAGCTCGTCGAGGACGAGGCACAGGTGCCCGCCCCCGGAGGAGGCGATGGCCGCCGAGCACACCAGTTTGACGGCCTTCTCGTCCATGAGCGCCGTGTTGGCCCGCCGGTTGTAGGGGACGAACCCCTGCCCCTCGCCCCGCCGCCACTTAGGCGTCACCCGCCACTGCCAGCGCTGCTCGGGGTCGGCGGGAGCGGGTGGCACCGGGAACTCCAGGGTGGCGCCGTAGCCGCCGTAGGAGGTGTCGAGCTTGTCGAACTCCTCGGCCACCCGCGTGAGCCGCGCCTTGATCGCCGCCGTCAGCGCCGCCCGGTGCACGGCCGTCGACTGGGCCGCCTCCTCCGCGCCCCTGGCGGCCGCCGCCAGGTCGCGCTGGCGGGAGCCGAGCTGCGCCTCGATCTGGCGCCGCTGGTGGCGTTCGTACTCCTCCTGCCCCCGCAGGTAGGACGCGAGCGCCCCGCACACGCCCGCGAACGTCGCCTGCTCGCGGGCCGTGCTGCCCTCCCGCTCGCTCAGCAGGAAGCGCAACTCCTCCGGGATCTCCGCCTCCTCCTCGGGGAACGTGTCGCGCAACGCCTGGTCGAGGTGGCGTTCGGCGACCCGCCACCACTCCTCGGCGGCGCGCGGCCGCTCCTCCTCAGGCAGCGCGGCCAGCCACTCGCGGGCGGTCTCGATCGTGCCGCCCCAGTCGGCGGCCAGCGCCGCCAGCTTGAGCGCCTCCCGCTCCGCGCCGACCTTCGCCTCCAGCCCGCGCGCCTGCGCCCGCTCGGCCTCGTGCCGCTGCCTGCGGCCCTCCAGCCGCTCGATCTCCATGTCCCTGGTACGGGCGCGGAAGTCGAGCGAGCCCGCCTGCCGTTCGGCCTCGGCCACCTTCGGCGCCAGCTCCTCGATGGCCGCGTTCAGCTCGCCCAGCCTGGCCCGCCGCTCGCCGAGCTTGGCCTCCAGCTCCGCCAGCCGCACCCCGGCCCTTGCGCCCTCCAGCCGCCGCTGCGCCCGCGCGACCGACTCCTCCCCGTCGTGCACGGCCTGGGCGGCGCTCTCCTGTACGTCTCTGGCCCGGTTGAGCCGCTGCTCGGCCGCCTTGATCCGGGCCTCGCGCCCGGTCGCGACCCCGTCGAACGCCCCGACGACGCTCACCCCGGCCGCGCTGACCAGCACGGACCCGGGCAGCGCGGCCAGCGCCGCGGCGGCGGCGTCGAGCTGGGCGGCGTCCACGATCACGGCGTGCTCGTTGGGCCAGCCACGCAACTCACCCAGCGCCCCGGCCGTGGTCCCGGTCCCGGCCTGCCCCTGCGACTTGCCGTAACGCGCCTTGAGCGCCTCCCCGAGCGCCTGCCCCTCACCGCCACCGGCATCGGCATCGGCGCCACGACCGGCGAGGCCGGCTCCCTGCGGCGTGTGGGCGGCGTCCCGGGCCTGTTCGGCCACGTCGAGGGCGTCGAGCAGGCCGGTGGCGCCGATGCCGGCCGCCGCCAGCGCGTTGAGCTGGGCCGCCGCCGGGCCGCCCTCGGCGTCGTCGAGCGCCGCCTGGGCCGAGGACACCTCCCGGTCGGCCACGCCGAGCGCCTTGAGCGCCTCGTTGAGCCGTAGCCGCACCTCGCCCAGCTCCCGCTCGGCGGCCGGCACGTCGCGCCCGTCGGCGAAGCGGCGCGTCTCCTCCAGAGCGGGGATCAGCCCGCGCAGCTCGTCGGCGGAGTTCTCCGCCACGGCGCGGTCGGCTTCGAGCTTGGCCGCCCGCGCCTGCATCGCCGCCAGCTCCTTGCGGGCCTGCGACACCTGCCGGTCGAGGGTGTCCTCGCGCAGGGTGGCGATCTCGGCCTTGACCATGGCGATCGACTCGGCGGCCGCCTCGCCCGCGGCGCGGTGCCGGTCGAGGTCGGCGACCAGCGCCTCGTCCTTGCCGGCCGCGTCGGC
Source organism: Nonomuraea fuscirosea (assembly GCF_003001935.1). Lineage (GTDB taxonomy): Bacteria > Actinomycetota > Actinomycetes > Streptosporangiales > Streptosporangiaceae > Nonomuraea > Nonomuraea fuscirosea. Next base: position 507,170 of record NZ_PVNG01000001.1, read on the forward strand.
CAGCCGGCGCGCCTGCCGTCCGCGCCAGCACCGCAGCGCGTCGGCCAGCCGGATCCTGGCCTGGTCCCGGCGGTCGAACGTGCTCAGCAGCGCCTTCGACTCCGCCTCGAACTCGGCCAGCCGCTCGCCCGCCTGCGCCGCCCGCACCCGCTTGGCGTGCTCGTCGCGGCGGGCCTCGCGCTCCTGCTCCAGCTCGGCGTCCAGGCCGGTGAGGGCGGCGATGGCCTCGAAGACCCGCTCGGGCGAGATCTCGTTGAGCGGCTGGGAGAGCAGGTTGGTGGCGACCTTGCTGCGTACGGACGTGGACAGGAACGACACGCACCTGACCCGGTCGCCGTAGAGCACCTTGGTCAGGTCGCGGGCCACGACGTCGCGCCGCCCGGCCGACTTCGGCAGCGACGCCCAGATCTCGTCGGCCCGCGCCACCCGCTCGGCCTCGGACGGCGACGCCGCCAGGTGCACGCCCTCCCGCCAGCGGATCTCCAGGTGTGGGGCCTCCTGGTTGACCTTCAGCCAGACGGTCATGGCCCCGCCCGAGGTGTCGGGCACCTCGAACAGCTCCCCGTCACCCGAGCCGGCCTCCTCGAACAGCTCTCCGTCAGCCGAGCCGACCCCCTCCACGGCAGCGGCCGGGCCGCTGTCAGCCACGGAAGAAGCCGGGGGAGGGGAGTCCGCCGCGTCGCCGAAGCCCTCCATGCCGGGCGGCCCGAAGACGCCCACGATGTATCCGTGATCGGCGCTGGCCCACTGCCGGGCCCCGGCGCCGCTGGCCAGCTCGGCGTTGAAGAGCAGCTCCGACACCGCCTTGGCGCCGGAGGCGAAGCGCCACTGCTCGTCACCCAGCAGCGCCGTGATCGAGGCGATGAACGACGACTTGCCCGCCCCGTTGGAGTCCTTCGGCCCCGCGCCCGCCACCACGATGAGCGTGCCGGGGACCGTCGGCACCGGATGGGTCGACAGCCGCGAGATGTTGACCGCCTGCACGGCGATCAGCACCCGGTCTCCGACGACGTTCTCCACCTGCGACACCTGAAACCCCCGTTGTCCTTCCATCCGTGTTGAAAGCCACTACCGGGCCGCTGCGAAGCGGCCCGTCCCCGTCACTTCGCCGATCTACGCGCGAGTACGGCCGCCGCCAGCGGCGTGTTGGGCCCCGCCGCCAGGATCAGCTCCTCCTGCAACCGCCGCCTGGCCGCCGGCGTGAGCCGGTGGAACTGCGGCCCCGGCACGTAGCCGCCCGCCTCCTCGCCCGCCTTGACCTGCCCGATCAGCCCGGCGTGCCGCAGCGAGCGCAACGCCGCCTCCAGCTCGCCGATCGGCAGCTGGGTGTGGCGGCGCAGCTCGTCGACCGGGGTCGGGTGCGGCGACAGCCACGAGTCCTCAGGCAGCAGGCCCTCGGCGCGCGGGATGGCGACGGAGTGCACGAGCACGAGCGTCAGCACCGCCCGCTCGCTCACGCCCAGGCTGGTGGTGCCCTCGGCACCGCCCAGCTCGGCGGCGACCGCGTCGTCGTAGCCGGAGGTCCAGCGCTCACGGTGCTGGATCAGCGTACGGCCGCGCCGGGCCAGCATCTCGCCCAGCGTGTGGCGCAGCGCCGGATCGCGCAGGGCCGCGAACCGCACCTCCGGCACCGGCTCCGCCGCGTGCTCGACCGCCATGAACGCCGCCACGAGCTCGGCCCGCCGCCGCTCGTCGTAACCGCTGAGCAGGTCGTCGAACTCGGCCGCCCCGCCCTCGGCCCGGCCCCCGGCCCCGGCGGGCGCCGGAGGATGCGGGCCCGCCACGGCCACGATGTCGGCGTCGCCGACCACGGTCAGCTCGGGCCGCTCGGGCTCGGGCAGCCGGCGTACGAGCTCCTGCAGCTGCGCGTGCGACTCCACCGGCCACAGCGCGCAGCGCGGCCCGAGCAGCACCACGCCGTCGTCGACGATCACCCAGGCGGAGTCGTGCAGCCGCCGCAGCGCGCCGCGCGCCCAGTTGCGCATCAGGTCGTCGGTGCGGCCGATCAGCTCGCGGTAGGTGTCGAGCACCAGCTCCACGGAGGCGGGCTCGCCCGGCCACGGATCCACCGACAGGTCGCGCCAGCAGCACTTGAGCACCGCCGCCAGCACCCGCCTGGTCTCCCCCGACCGCTCCACGGAGACGGGCGGCACCTGGTGCTCGTCGAGGAGGGACGGCGTCACCCCGTCGGGCCACACGGGCACGGCCTCGCCGGTGGAGTCGGGCCGGGTCAGCCGCAGCATGCCGGGAGCCGCCGCCACCCCGGCGCCGAGCCGGGCCGGCCCGGCCGCGCGCACCCGCGCGTGGGCGAGCGCGTACGCCTGCCGATCGACGCTCATGAGACCCGCTCCAGGTAGCCGTGGGAAAGCCACGCGGGCTCGCGCTCGGGATCGACGCTCAGCCCGTCGGACCAGGCCAGCCGGTAGGGCAGCTCGGGCCGCAGATCGACGGTGGTGAGGTCGGCCAGCACGCGCCGCGCGGAGGGCCAGTCGGAGCCGAGCACGTCGGCCAGCGCGACCCGGTCGGCCTCGCCCAGCAGCGACTCGGCCATCAGGGTCAGCCGTTCGAGCGCCGCGCCGGGCGAGGAGTCGAGCGAGGACTCGGGCCCGGGGTCGGGCAGGTTGGAGCGCGGGGGAGTGGGCTGGGCAGGGGCCGGGCGCGGGGCCTCGTCGACGGCGCGGGCGACGGCGGCCGGATCGTGCCACGGCGCGGGCGCGTCGAAGACGAACCCGTCGAGCACCGCCGCCAGCCGCTCCCTGGACGCCGTCTGCGCGAACGTCCGCCACGTCTCCGTCGGCAGCAGGGTCAGGTTGCGCGTGGTGCCCGCCGAGTCGGCCAGGCGCCCGGCGGCGCGGCGGGAGGCGTCGCTGTAGGCGTAGATGGCCGCCCGCAGGTCGGTGCAGGTCCGGTCGAGCTCCGGCCATCGGGTCAGGATCGTGCCGTGCAGGCTCTGCGCCCGGCGCGCGATCTCCTCGGTGCCCCACAGCTTGGGCGCCTGCTCGCGCAGCTCCTCGATCGTGCCCGTGGTGAGGGTGATCAGCTCGAGCGCCCACAGCCGGAACGCCCGCGCCAGGTTGAGCGCGCTCTGCCTGGCCTCCTCCATCGTGGTGCGCGGATCGGCGACGTTGAGGTCTTCGAGCGCGAGCAGCCGGTGCATCTCCGACTGCCCGCCGTCGTCCATCATCCGCCGGATGAACATCAGCCCCACCACACTGGTGAACGAGGCGCGGTAACGCAGCTGGTTGGGCTTGGGGAACACCTCGCGGATCGCGCCGAGCCCCTTGAGCACCCGCAGCCGGTTGTCGAACTGGTCGGCGGGATGGGCCCGGCAGGCGAAGCGCATCTGCTCGTGGGTCAGCCACTCCTCGCCGGCCTCCGCGAACGCCGCGAACAGCGTCTCGGCGATGTCGACCAGGGCGGGATCGTCGACCACCGCCCCGCTGTCGCGGGCCAGCGCGGCGAACATGCGGCGGTAGGTCGACAGGACCGCCTCGTCGGTGAGGACGGAGTCGAGGGTCAGGGGCTGTTCGGACACGGGCACTAAGGTACGGCTTCACACCGACACTCTTGGCACGCTCGCACCGAGAGCCCCGAAGGAGCTCAGGAGAACCCCAGGTATACCAGCCAGTACGTACGCGTACGGGACGCCTGGGCGCTAGGGTGATGCCCGATAACACGGGGGCGAAACGCTAAGTAATCGTACAAACCGGGGTGAGTGACGGGTGCGCATGCTCCGAGGCGATCGAGCAACGGCACTGATCGCCGCCGCGGTGGCCGCGATCCTGGTCGCCGTGGCGGCGTGGCTGGGCGTGGGCGTGTCGAGCGCCAACCCCAAGCTGGCCGACGTCGGCGCCTGGCTCTGGACCAAGGCCAGAGGCAAGATCGTGCACGTCAACGGCCTGTCGGGCGAGGTGGACGGCTACCTCAACGACAAGGCGGGCCGTCAGCTGCGGGTGGTGCAGGACGGCGGCGACGTGCTGCTCGTCGACGACACGACCGGCTACGTCAGCCGGGTCGAGCCGAGCCAGCTCAGCGTGGCCGAGACCCGCGACTTCGGCGCGGCCGGGCTGCAGCTGGCCGTGTCCGGCGGCACGGGGTACGCGGTCGATCCCGCGAGCGGCAAGATCCAGCAGATCAACCCCGCCACGCTCGACACCGTCGGCGCCGCGCTCACCCTGCCCGCCCCGCTCGGCGCGGCCCGCATCGACGGCGGCGGCCGCCTGTGGGTGCCCGTCACCGCCAGGGGCGAGGTCGTCCCGGTGGCCGAGGGCACGGCGGCGGCCCCGGTCAAGGTCGGAGAGCCCGGCGAGGAGCTGTCGGTCACGATCGCCGGCGGCCTGCCCGTCGTCGTCAACAGCCGCGCGGCCACCGCCACCGTCATCGGGTCCGACGGCGGCGTCGGCCAGATCACCCTGCCCAAGGGCGTCTCCCAGGCCGCCAGGGGCGGCGCGCTCGCCCCCGCCGCCACCGAGGGCTCGCTCGTGCCGATCCTGACGCCCGGCGACTCCGGGCTGCTCGTGGTGATCGACACCGCCTCCAACGCCGTGCTCAGCACCAAGCTCGGCACCGGCGACCCGGCCGCGCTCGGCACGCCGCAGGTGCTCGGCTCCAAGGTGTACGTGCCCGACCAGGCCGCCGGCTCGCTGATCGTCTGGGACAGCGCGGACGGCGGCCGCCCCACCACGCTCAGGGTGGCCCAGGATCCGGGCCCGGTGGACGTGTTCGTCAAGGACGGGCTGCTGTGGGCGAACGACGAGAACGGCGACAAGGCCATCGTCATCGACCCGGAAGGCCGCAAGCACGACGTCGACAAGGACGACTCCGACGTACCGGGGCCGACCAACACCCCCAAGCCCAAGCAGACGCCGCGCTCCGACCCGACGCGGACCGACACCCCGCCGCAGCCCGACCACGTCGAGACCACCACGCGGGCCCCGGTCCCGCCGACACGCGAGCCCACGCGCGAACCCACCACTGGGCAGCCGACGCGGACACCGACGCGGACCCCGTCCTCGACCCCCACACCCACATCCACACCCACGCAGAGCGCGCCGGCGCCGCCCGGCGGCGTCACCGCCAGGTCGGGGCCGGGCAAGGTGACCGTCACCTTCAGCCCGTCCGCCGGCGGCAAGGTCGAGCGGTACACGCTCAAGTCCTCCGGTGACGGCAGGTCCGTGCCGCAGTCGGTGGACGCCGACGGGCCGTTCCGGTTCGAGTTCACCGGCGGCAGTTGCAGCGGCGAGTACACGTTCACCGTGGTCGCGCACTGGCAGGGCGGCGAGGTCGAGTCCGAACCGAGCGCGGGGGCCAAGCCCTGCGTGGCGCCGGGCTCGCCGACCGGATTCGCGGCCAAGGCCAGGAATCGCGGCGCCGAGCTCACCTGGAACGCCCCCGAGGGCGCCGACGACGCCACCACGTACGAGCTGACCGGCGCCGCGACCAACGACGCGATCAAGGGCACCACGTTCACCGTCGAGGGACTGAAGAACAACCAGAAGCACTCGTTCAAGCTCAAGGCCAGGAACGCGGCGGGAGAGAGCCCCGACGTGGCCACCGCCGAGGTGGACCTGGCCTACCCGAAGCAGCAGTACAAGAACGCCAGCAACGACGACACCAACACGATCATCAGGACCGGCCCGTCGGCCGGTGACAAGGCCGGAACGATCCCGCAGGGGCAGTACATCACCCTGACCGTGATCTGCCAGGTCAAGGGAGCCTCGTACACCGACTCGTCCACCGGCAAGACCAGCGACATCTGGAACCGGATCGAGAGCCAGTACGGCAACGGCTACCTGAACGACACCCTGGTGGCGACTCCGGACGGAGGCTTCCCCGAGGGGCCGCTGTTCGAGTGCACCGACTGAGAAGGGGAACTCAGTTGAACCAGTACAACTACGGGGACCAGTTCGAGCAGACCGCACAGCCGTACCAGCAGCAGCCGCAGGTGCCGCAGCAGCAGGTCGCCCAGCAGCAGCCCGCGCAGCTGGCCGGCCAGTTCGCCCAGCGGTTCCAGCTGCTGGCGAGCAACATCGAACGCATCATCCGCGGCAAGCACGAGGCCATCGAGCTGGCGCTGATCTGCCTGTTCGCCGAGGGACACCTGCTGGTCGAGGACGTGCCCGGCACCGGCAAGACCACGCTCGCCCGCTCCGTCGCGGCCAGCGTGGACGCGGAGTGGCGGCGCATCCAGTTCACGCCCGACCTGCTGCCCAGCGACATCACCGGCGTGTCCATCTTCAACCAGGCGCACCAGAAGTTCGAGTTCCACCACGGGCCCGTCTTCGCCAACATCGTGCTCGCCGACGAGATCAACCGCGCCTCGCCGAAGACGCAGGCCGCGCTGCTGGAGGTCATGGAGGAGCGCCGGGTCACGGTGGACGCCGAGCCGCATCCGGTGCCCAGGCCCTTCCTCGTGGTCGCCACGCAGAACCCGGTCGACATGGACGGCACGTACCCGCTGCCCGAGGCCCAGCTCGACCGGTTCCTGATGAAGATCTCCGTCGGCTACCCGGACCACGTGTCGGAGGTCGAGGTGCTCAAGGGCATGCCGACGGGGCCGCAGGTCGAGCGGCTGCCGGTGGTGGCGCGCGCCTCCGACGTGGCCGGGATGATCGACTTCGCCTCGCGGATCCACGTCGCCGATCCCGTCTACGACTACATCGTGGCGCTCTGCGGCGCCACCCGTACCAGCCCCCATCTGCGGCTGGGCGCCAGCCCGCGCGGCAGCCTGGCGCTGCTGCGCGCGGCCAGGGTCAAGGCCGCCGCGGCCGGACGGCACTTCGTCGTGCCCGAGGACGTCAAGGCGCTGGCCGTGCCCGTCCTGGCGCACCGCCTGATCCTCACCCCGGAGGCCGATCTGCGCGAGGTCACCGCCGCCGCCGCGCTCGGCGAGATCCTCGCCGGGATGCCGGTGCCGCAGGCGGCGTAGGGTGCGGCTCATGGCGGTGCTGACGCCGCTCGGGCGCGGCACGCTGGCCGGCGCCGTCGTCCTGTACGCGGCCGGGTTCGCGCTCGGCTACCCCGAGCCCGTCGTGCTCGCCACGGGCGCCCTGCTCGCGCTGGCCGCCGCCTTGGCCTGGACCGCGCCGAAGCCGCGGCTGGAGGTGCACAGGGAGGTCACGCCGGTCAAGGTGCCGCGCGGCGAGGCCGCGGTGGCCGTGCTGAACGTGGCCAACCTCGGCGGCCGCGGCCTGTCCGGGCTGCGCGCCCAGGACCGGATCGGGGCCGACGAGCACACCGTCGACCTGCCCAGGCTGCCCAAGGGGGCGACGCGGACGGTGTCGTACCCGCTGCCGACCGGCACCCGGGGGGAGATCCCGGTGGGGCCGCTCGCGCTCGTGCGCGCCGACCCGTTCGGGCTGACGCGCCGCGTGCGCGAGTACGGCCGGCCCGTCACCCTGCTCGTCCGGCCCCGCACGGTCCCCCTGTCCGTCCCGCCGTCCGGCAAGGCCCACCACCTGGAGGGCCCCACCAGCGACAACGCGCCCAGCGGCACGGTCACCTTCCACACCCTGCGCGAGTACGTGGTGGGCGACGACCTGCGTCACGTCCACTGGAGGTCGAGCGCCCGCACGGGGACGCTGATGGTGCGCCAGCTCATCGACGCCAGCCTGCCGACGACGACGGTCCTGCTCGACACGCGGGGGCTGACGGAGCCGGCGGTGGACGCGGCCGCCTCGGTCGCGGTGGCCGCCGCCCGGGCCGGCTTCCCGGTACGGCTCCGCACCGACGCCGGGCCCCTGCCCGACACCAAGTCGGACGCGGAGGCGGTCCTGGACCGGCTCGCCCTGGTCCAGGCGCGCACGTCGGGAGCCGCCGGCGCTTCGGGAGTCACGGAGGCGCTGCGGACGGCGCGGGGCGGGGGATCGCTGGTGCTGGTGACGGGGGACCCGGCTGAGGTGGGGCGGGCCGCGGGAGTGCGGCGCCGCTTCGACCGGGTCATCTGCGTGTACGTCGGCGCCGGCCCCGCACCGGCCGCGCCGCCCGGGGTGTCGCTGGTACGCGTCTCGTCACTGGAGGAGTTGCCGGTGGCGTGGGGCGCCCGATGACCGATCAGACCCTCGGCGGCCCACCCGGCCCCGTACCGCCGCCCGGGTACGGGCCTCCGCCTGGTGCCGTCCCTGGGCACGGGCCGGTGGGCGGCGTATCCGCTCATGAGGCGGCGCCGGTGGGCGCGCCCGGTTCAGGTGGGCACGGACCTGGGGCGGCACCAGCCGGTGGACCCGGCGGCGGCGCGGCGTCCGGCGGCCTGGCCGGCGGCGAGCGGGCGGCGGGCTCGCGGTCGTCCCGGCACGACCGTGCCGGGTCCAGTCGGCGCACCCGGCGGGCCGCGACCGGCGGCGACCGGCGCGCGGACACCCAGGACGGCGGCGACCGGCGCGCGGACACTCGGGAGGGCGGCGAGTGGCGGGGGCGCGGGGCGGACGGGCCCGGGTGGCGGTGGGCGGCCGGGCTGGGGGTCGTGGCGGCGACCGCGGCCGTGGCCGGATGGGGGTTCCACCGGGTCTTCCCGTCGGACGGGCTGCTCCTGGCCGTCGTCCCCGCCGCCGTGGCCCCCGCCGTCGTCGCCGCGCTCGTCCGCCGCCGCCCGCTCTGGCTGGCCCTGGCCTTGGACGTGCTGCTCTGGCTGGCCGGCACCGTCCCCCTCTACCAGGCACTCACCCCCACGGTCCTGGCCGACGTGGGCAACGCCTGGCACGCCCTGCTCACCACCCTCCTGCCCGCCCAGCCGGAACCCCGGTTGCTGGTCCTCGTGCACACCCTGGTCTGGGCCGCCGCCACCATCGGCGCGGAGATCCTGACCCGTACCAGAACCAAGATCGTCGCCGCCCTGCCCGCCCTCGCCGTCTACGGCGTGGCACTGCTGCTCGGCGTGGACGGCGAGGGCTCCAATCTCCCGGTCGCCGCCGCGCTCTTCGTACTGACCGCCGCCCTCGCCCTCCTGCGCGACGGCCGCTCGCCCGTCTGGCTGCTCACCGGCCTTCCCGCGGCGGCCGCCCTGGCCGCGCTGGCGCTGGTGGCGGGCCCGCTGCTGCCGATGGCGGCGCAGCCGTACAACCCCAGGAACGACGTCGAACTGCCCCCGCCGGCCCGCGTGGACAGCGTCAGCCCGCTCGACCGCGTCTCCGCGTGGCTGCAGATCCCCGACCGCGACCTGTTCACCGTCAGGGCCGACAAGCCGCAGAACTGGCGGCTGGCCGTGCTCGACCGGTACGACGGCGTCCGCTGGACCTCGAGCGCCCGCTTCCAGCCCACCGGCGGCCGGGTCCCCGAGGGCGAGTGGACGGGCGCGGCGGACGTCGTCCACCAGAAGGTGACGTTCGGTGGCCTGCCCGGCACCTGGCTGCCCGCCGCCGAACGCCCCGAGAACGTCACCGGCGTACGCGGCCTGGCGGTGGACCCGGGCAGCGGTGCCCTGCTCACCACCGGTGGCAAGCCGGGCAAGGGATTCGGTTACCAGGTGACCTCGCGCGTGCCCAAACCGTCCAAGGAGGACCTGCTCGTCGCCACGCCCGTACGCGACCCCGCCCTGACCGCGTTCCCCGCAGGCCCGCAGGAACGGCTGTTCCGCCGGCTCGCCCAGCAGGCCGTCAAGGGCGCCGACGCGCCCATCAAGCAGGCTTACCGCCTGCAGAGTTACCTGCGCACCAACGCCAGTTACGACGTCACCGCCCCTCCGGGGCACTCGCTCAAGGGGCTGGAGTTCTTCCTGCAGACCACTCACCGGGGGACGTCGGAGCAGTTCGCGGCCACGTTCGCGCTCATGGCAAGAACCCTCGGGCTGCCGTCACGGGTGGTCGTGGGGTTCCGGCCGGGGCAGGCGTCCGGCGGGGCTTATCACGTCAAGTCGGGACATGTGATGGCGTGGGCGGAGATCGAGTTCGAAGGGCTGGGCTGGCGGCCGTTCTATCCGACGCCGGGACGCAGCGGGGCCAAGGACGACCACGAGGTCGTCTCGTCGGCGATCGAGGAGAGCGAGGAACTGGAGGGGGAGTTCGCCAAGGGCGGCAGCGACCGGTCACGGCGGTCCGAACCGCAGGCCACGGGGAACGGCGAGCAGGACGGCTCCGGCCCGCCGGTCTGGGTGATCGCGGCGGTGGCGGCGGGCGGCCTGCTCGTGGCGTACGGCGTCGTGATCGTGGTGGTGCCGTGGCGGCGCAGGCGCGGCCGCCGTCTGGCGCCGGGCCCGGAGCGGCGGGTGCTCGGGGCGTGGCGGCAGACGTGCGACGACCTGGGGCTGCGGGGTGAGCCCGCGCTGACGGCGGAGGACGTGCTGTCCCGCCAGCCCGCCGACATCTCACCGCATCTCCGGCCGTTGGCCGAAATTTCGAACTTCGTCCGGTACGCCCCCGAAGCCGGTACCGACACGGCGGCCACAGAAGCCTGGCACCACAGCGACGCCATCCGCCGGATCGTCCGCGCCCGCACCCCCTTCACCATCCGCCTGCGCGACCGTCTGCTGCTGCGATAACCGATGAGAAGCGTCGAGGCCCAGCTCCTGCACCGCCCTCCCGGCCTGACGGCGGGCGAGATCGTCCGGCGCCTGACGGCCGTCCAGGCCCAGGACGTGCCCTCCGCCCTGCTCGCCTTCCGGGCTCGCTCCGCCACCCTCACCAGGGCCGACGTCGAGGCCGCCGGACAGGCCCGCGAGCTCGTCAGGACGTGGGGCCCGCGCGGCACCCTCCACCTCGTGCACGCCGAGGACCTCCCCTGGATCCACGCCCTCACCAGCAGCGCCACGAACGCCCGGCGCCGCCTGGCCGAGGAGGGCGTCACCGGCGACGACCTGCTCGCCCTCATCGACCGCGCCCTCGCGGGCCGGGGCCCGCTCACCAAGGCCGAACTGGAGGAACGTCTCGCGGGCCGGGCCCGCGGTCAGGGCGTCGTGCACCTGGTGGCGCTGGCCGCCCACCACGGGCTGGCCGTACTCGGGCCGTCCCGCGCGGGCAAGCCCACGTACGTCCACGCCGCCGACTGGCTCGGCGCGCCCATCACGCCCGAGCCCGACCGCGACCGCGCACTGAAGGAACTGGCCGTCCGCTACCGCCGCGCCCACCACCCCGCCGACCCCGAGGACCTGGCCGCCTGGTCCGGCCTCCCGCTCGGACAGGCCCGCCGCGCCTGGGCCATGAGCGCCGCCCCCGCGCCTGTGCCACGTACGGCCCCTTTCGTCCGGCTCGCCCCCGCCTTCGACGAATACCTGATGGGCTGGCGCGACCGGACGCCGATCCTGGCCGCCGAGCACGCGCGGAAGGTCTTCCCAGGAGGCGGCATCCTGCGGCCCGTCGTGCTGGTGAACGGCCTGATCCAGGGCGTGTGGACGCGGAAGGGCACGCGCGCGAGCGTGGAACCGTTCGGCGACCTTCCCGGGGAGATGCTCGACGCGGAGATCACCGACGTCCACCGCTTCCTCAGCGTGGAGACGCGGGCGTGAAGCCGAATCGGCCTATCGGGTGATTAGTCATGAGCACCGATCCACCGGAAGGTTGCACATGACAGGGGAGAGCATCGCGGCCATGATGCCCTGGGCGGCCCGCGCGCCGGGAAAGCTCGCGGACGAGGCGGCGTTCGAGGCGGCGTTCGACGCGCACTTCGGCGAGATCCACGCCTACGTCGCCCAGCGCGTCGGCCCCGACCACGCCGAGGACATCGTGGCCGAGACCTTCCTCACCGCGTTCAGGAAGCGCGCCCAGTACGACCCGTCCCGCGCGGGGGTGCGGGCCTGGCTGTACGGCATCGCCACGAACCTCGTCGGCAAACACCGCCGCCTGGAGGCCCGCACCCTGCGCGCGCTCGTCCGCTGCGCCCCCGACACCGACGCGCCGGGACACGAGGAGACGGTCGCCGTACGGGTCAGCGCCCAGAGCCTGCGGCCGGAACTGGCCGCCGCCCTGGCCGGGCTGAACCGGGGCGACCGCGACGTCCTGCTGCTGGTCGCGCTGGCCGGGCTCGGCCACGACGAGATCGCCACGGCGCTCGGCATCCCGTACGGCACCGTCTGCTCCCGCCTGAACCGGGCCAGAAGGAAACTGCGGGCGCTGCTCGGGGAGGTGGCCGTCCATGGATGAGCTGATCCGCGACCTGTACGGGACGCCCCGCGAGGACCCGCGGGCCCGGCAGCGGGTGTGGCGCAAGGTGACGGCCAGACGCCGGCGCGCGCGGCTGACCTGGATGGCGATCCCCGTCACCGCGGCGCTGACGGCGATCCTGCTGACCGTGCTCCCCGCCGCCGACCCGCCGCCGGTCCCCGGCCGCTCGATCCTGCTGACGGCCGCCGCCTCCGCCGCGTCCAGCGGATCCGCGGGTGCGTACTGGCACGTCAGGAAGCAGCGCGACGGCGGCCCTGAGACCGAACTCTGGGTGAACGCCCGAGGCCGGGCCTGGACCGCCGAGCGCGGGCGGGTCAGCCGCGTCACCGGCCGGCCGCCGTTCAGCCTGGCCGGGCGCGGCATGACGTACGAACAGATCCGGGCCCTGCCCGCGGAGGCGGGCGCGCTGCGCGACCAGGTGGCCGCCCTGTTGCCCGACGGCTCACGCGGGCTGCTCGCCGACGCGCTCAGCGGCCTGCTGTGGACCAAGCCGTCGGCCCCCGGCGTGCGCGCGGCCGCGTACCGGGCCCTGGCCGACCTGCCCGAGGTCCGCTACCTGGGGGCCGCCACGGACCCGCGGGGGCGCGGCGGGGAGGCGTTCGCCTACGGGCTGCCCTCCGGCGTGCGGCGCACGTTGATCATCGACCCGGCGTCCTCGCAGGTGCTGTCCAGCGTCGACAGCGGTCAGGGCGGCCGCTCGGAACTCGTCCTGACCGCCGGCTGGACCGACCAGGCCCCTCCGAACCTCCCCTGACCCGCGCCTCCTCACCCGCCGCGCACGTGTGACTTCAGCGCGTGTGACCCCGGCCCGGCCATAGGGGTGGCGGCCTCGCCCTGGGCCTGAGGCATATGCCGGTCAATTCACCCTTTGGAGCATGACGACGTGTTCTGGCGTGCCCGCTCGACCTCAGGCAAGGCCATCTGCCTGAGCGATCAGTTCCCCGGAATCAAGGTGGAGGAGGTGATGCGCGGCCAGGTGACCTTCGTCGGCCTGCCACCGGTAGAACTCGGCACCGGCGAGATCGACTGGACCGCGAACCCGCACGGCAACCGTTCCTGGGCGCTCAACCTGCACACGCTGCGCTGGATGGGGCGGCTGGTCGGCGCGTACGAGCAGGGCGGTGATCGAGCCTGCCTCGACCGCGCCGCCGACATCACCACCCAGTGGCTGCGCGCCAACCCGAGAGGCGGCGCCGGCGTCAGCCCGTGGGCGTGGGCCGAGCACGCCGTAGCGCTGCGCGCCCCCGTCCTGGTGTGCCTCAGCGAACACGTCCGGACGCCCGCCCTGTGGGACTCCCTGGCCGAGCACGGGGAGGTCCTGGCCGACCCGGCGCTCTACCGCGAAGGCCACAACCACGGCCTGGACCAGGACATCGCCCTCCTGGTCGTGGGCTGCCGCCTGGGCCGGGCCCGCTGGCGTGACCTGGCCGTACGCAGGATGACCGGCTCCGCGGAACGCGCCATCGACGCCCAGGGCGTCCTGCACGAACAGGCTCCCCGCTACGGCCTCTACGTCCACCGCCGCCTCGGCGTCGCCCTGCGCGCCATCCGCGAGAGCGGCACCGAGCCCCCCGAACGGCTGCTGGCCAGACGGCGCGCCCTGGAGACCTACGTGGCCCACGCCACCCAGCCCGACGGCCGGCTCGTCCCCATCGGCGACAGCCCCGCCGACACCCGCGCGGACGGCTTCCCCCACGAGGGACCGACGGTGCGGGTCTTCGACGGGGGTTACGTCTTCGGCCGAACCGCCTGGGACGACCCGCACTCCGCGTACTACTCGATCAGATTCGGCCCCGGCCGCCGCCTGCACGGCCACGAGGACCACCTCGGCATCACCTACGCCGCCCAGGGCCGCCGCATCCTCGTGGAAGCCGGCTTCCACTCCTACGAACGCACCGGCTACGTCGACTGGACCCGCTCACCCGAAGCCCACAACGTCCCCATCCCCACCACCGGCACCTTCCGCCCCGGCACCCCCACCCACCTCCTCTCCTCCTCCATCACCCCGGCCACCCAGTCCTTCACCCTCACCGACGACGCCTACGGCATCCGCAGAACCCGCCACATCGTGATCAACCACGGAACGGATTGGCTGGCAGTACACGACACCGCCGACTCAGGCACCCTACGCGCCACCTTCCACCTCGACCCTTCCCTCAAGCTTCTGTCCCGGGGCGACGGGGCGGTGGTCCTGGGCGACGACACAGGCTTCCGCGTCACCCTCCTGCATTTCCCGGGAGAGGGGGAGTCGATACGGCCCGGGCTGGTCTCCACCGGTTACCTCCGCACCGCTGAGAACATCACCGTCCTGTCGCCGGAGGCACAGAGCGTCCTGACGGTGATCGTGCCGCAGGACGGTCGTTGCGGGCCCATGGCTTGTGGTGAACGTCGGCGATGCCCATCACTTGCGTCGGTCCAGAAGGACGGGCTTGAGCTGGCGAAATATTTCGGTCGCATCCGCCAATGAATCACGGCCAGGCGCGCCCTCCGCAATACTGACGGTAAGAAGGCGCTGGTAGTCAGGCGTCCACCCGTAGACGCTGGCGATGGTCTGGTTCTCGTCGTTCTTCCGCCGGGCTGTGAAGCCTGGCCCCAGTGTCGCGGGCAGGTCATTCCCTTGGCTCACCGTTTTAGTGTTCTCCAGATCTTCCGCGCTGTCCGAAGAAGGGTCGAAGACTTCGATCAAGAGCCCCCTCTTGTCTTCTTGGCCGGACTCTTCATGCACGGAGCAGGATGCGAAGCGCTGTCCCTTGTCCATTTTCGTGCCGTAGGCGGTGTAGTGCTTGAGGCCGGTGGCAAGAGTGATGGTTCTCGCTGAGATCAGGCCACATTCCCGGGGTGCGGAGGTGACATTTCCCAGTGGACGATTGTCCGGTGATGGAGCGGGTGCTGAGGAGCATGCCGCGGTCAAAGCGAAGCCGGCGAGCAGCGCAGCCGTCAATGGTGCCGTTCTCATGAACCGTGCCCAGAATAGTACTTTTCAGCGTCCTTGAAGCCGATAGCGATGGATTCGCTTGGCTCGCTGAAGACGCGGCCGATGGCATTCACGCCCAGCCACTCCTCGTAGCTATCCTGTTGGCTGGTATTCATATCCGTCCAGGAGACAAGCTCTCCATTTCGGAGGAAATGTCCGTCCGAGTCGGTTCGGAAGTCCTCGTAATGATAAGGATGAGTTTTCGCCGGTGTGGATGCGTCGCCGAAAAGACCATGGCGCATCATTGCGGCGATGGTGAGGTCGGTGAACATGTGCTTTGCGGTGCCGAGCGCTGTGTCCGCGTCTGCGCGAGCGCGCCTCTCATTATTCGATTTGATCTCTCCGAAGATCTTTCTCTTGGCTTCGTCGATCAGGAGTCCGAAGAACTTGCCTTGCGGGCATGGCGCCAGCCCGGCCACTTTCTCGGTTATCTCCTTGAAGATGGCGAAACGGGTGTCACCTTGCTTGGCTGAGTCGATGTCGGCAATATTGGCCGCATCGGTGATCACCCAAGTTGTCATGCTGAGGTTGCGCGCCGCTTGAGCGAACTCGCCGCCCGCTCCGCCGCTCATACGGGCTTCGAGCAGCTTCTGGCGCGTCGCCGATGCCTGGTGTTCCGTGGCTTCCGGATGTGCTTTCTTCCAGGCCGCGAAGCTGATCGCCACTTCATTCGCTATTTTAGCGCCCAGTTCGTCCATCATTTCGGTGGAGTACAGTGCATGTGCGACGGCCGCGGTCTTGAACGTTTCCTCGTCCTCGAACGCCCACGTCATGCCCTGTTTCAAATCCGCGGCGTTGAACTTGGCTCCATAGGGTTCCGCGCCGATCAGGTTCTTATCGGCGTCCCGTGCTGTCATGACGCCCGGCAACCGTTCCGTGAACGCGCGTATGTCGCGGTGTAGGTCCCCCGTGTACTGGGCCAAGATCGTGCCGAGGTGGCCGCGGGTGTTCGGGAGGTTCTGCTGGACTTTCGGGTCGCTCCAGAAGTGGACCGCCCATGAGGCGATCAGTGCGGACTTGTAGCCGCGTGAACCCCCCGGTGGCAGGTCGTGATCGCGGAACTCCGTGCCGGCCGCCTCGATGGCCCAGCCGAGTTCCGTGTCGGCGTCACCGTCCCACGGGTGCCGCCGCATCAGGTACGCCAGCGGTCGCCGCTGCGGGTCGGTGAAGAAGTCCTGGGCGACGGTGGGATGGTGGGCGAGGGCGGTCAGGGCGGCGCCCATGGGGCTGAGGTCGCCGGGTGCCGCGTCTCTCGGGCCGGGCAGTGCCCAGGGGTCTCGTGGGAGGCTCGGGTCCGGTGGGTGGGCCAGGTCCTTGTCGTACAGCTTCTGGACCACCGTGAGCAGGAACGTGTGGTCGAACTCCGCGTCCTGGAGCAGCCTCTTCACCGCGAACGCGTCCTGCCTGTTCTCGATCCCGTCGACCAGCTGGTCGGCGTAGCCGTCCGGCAGTCTCAGCCGGCCCGCGCCCCGTGAGGCGGTGCCGAGGATGGTGCTGAGCATGGTGAGGAGCCTGTCCTGGGTGATGACGTCGCGCTGGAGCGGGCGGGCCGAGGCGGAGAGGCCGGCCCCGTAGAGGGCGTTGATCAACGCCTTCAGCTCGCGCGGCGGTATCTCCGTCGCGAAGGCCATGGCGAAGTACGGGTCGTTCTTGTGCCGCTCGATCTCGGCCACCAGGTGCGGATCGAGGGAGTGGCTCGCGACCTGGTCCCGTAGCTGCGTGGCCAGGGTCTTGGCGGAGGCCGCGCCCTCGGCGGGTGAGCTGGACAGCCAGGGTGATTCGTCGGCCCAGAGGGTGCCGCCCGTGCCGGAGGTACGGTCCGGTTCGGCGAGGATGAGGTCGAGGCGGCCTTGGAGCGAGGGGATCAGGTCGCTCATCTGACGGCCGATGTCGCGCAGCGGCGACGGGCCCCACAGGTGGATGCCCAGCGACGTCAGCGCCCGCTCCACCTGGCGGTCGACGTCCGGGATCATGCCGCTGACCCGCTTCATGCCGTCGATCAGGCGGGTCATCAGCGCGGGATCGATGCCGACCATGGGGCTCATCGAGAAACTCCCGCGGTGCCCTGGTCGCTCGGCTGGAGTGAGTCCAGGAGGGACAGGGCGCGGGTGAAGCGGTCTCTGAAGCCGCGGTCCCAGGCGCGCAGGTCGGCGGCGAGCCGGTCTCCGGACGCGCCTTTGAGTGCGCCGTCGTCCACCAGGCGGATGAGCGCGGTCACGTCATTCACGTGATAATCGCGCAATTCCTCAATGTGCCGCCGGGCGGCGTCGATCTGTTCCCGCGTCGCCATCATCGCCTGATCTCATTCGTCCTGTGGAACGGGCACACCGGGCCGATGGAATGGTAACCGGAGGCCGGCCGCGGAGTGGAGTGGATCAGGGGATTGCAGAGAAAGAGCCATCGGGGAGGTGCCGCTTGTCGGGCGGGCGTGTCTGTTTATGGGTTTTAGGTGTTATAGCGTGGCAAATGCTAAATCGGGGGAGAATCTACAGCCAGTTGCGGCGTTTGAAGACCCTATGGAGGACCAGGCAGACGGCGCCCATCAGGACGATGGCGAACGGGTAACCGAACACCCAGTGCGTCTCCGGCATGAAGTCGAAGTTCATCCCGTAGATGGTGCCGACCAGAGTGGGGGCGAAGAGGATGGCGGCCCAGGCGGAGATGCGCTTGACCTCCTCGCCCTGCTGGATGCTGGCCTCCGTCATGCGGGCCATCTCCGCGTTCTGGGCCTGGGTCACCAGGGTGGAGTTGACGATCAGGATGTTCTGCAGCATCTGCCGGAACGAGGAGATGCGCTCGGTCACGGTGATCGCGTGGTCGGTGACGTCGCGCAGGTAGCTCTGGAGTTCTTCGGTCACCCCGTATTTCCGCGCCCCCGCGATGAAGCCGTTGATCATGTCGGTCAGGGGCGCCGTGGCCCGCTGGAACTCGATGACCTCGCCGGAGAGCTCGTACACGCGCCGCGACACCGACGGGTCGCCGCTGAAGACCTCGGCCTCGATCTCCTCGATGTCCTTCTGCAGCCCGGCCACCACCGGCGCGTATCCGTCGACGACGGCGTCGAGGAGCGCGTACAGGACGGCCTGCGGGCCCTGGCGGAGCAGGTCGGGGTCGGACTCCATGCGCCGGCGCACGGCCACCAGGTCGGGGGCCTCCGCGTGGCGTACGGTGATGACGAAGTTGGGGCCGACGAAGATGTGCAGTTCGCCGAACGCGACCTCCTCGGCCGCGTCCAGGTAGCGTGCGGCGCGCAGCACGACGAACAGCGTGTCGCCGTAGCGGTCGGCCTTGGGCCGCTGGGAGCCGACGATGGCGTCTTCGAGCGCCAGCTCGTGCAGCTCGAACTCCTCGCCGAGCTTGACCAGCTCCCACTCCTTCGGCCGGTAGAGCCCGATCCAGGCCATGGCGTCGGGCATCTGCTTGAGGCGGTCGAAGGCGTCGGCGAGCGAGCCGGGGTTGTCGACCCGCTCGCCGTTCTGGTAGATCGCGTTGTCGATGACGGTGGGACGGTAGGGGGGCTCGTCGCCGGCTCGCGGGTCCATCGAGTGTTCCGGCGCTTCCTCGCGTACGTCCGCGCCGCGCCTGAACCCCTTCACCCTGGCCATGAAGCCTCCCTGACGACTGTGACTATGACGGACGGAACTCGTCGAGCTGCTGGCTGGCGCGGTCTCTGATGGTCTTGCGCCACATCGGCGTCCAGCCGAACAGCAGCCCGTGGGGTCTGCCCAGCGCCATCTTCGACCACCGCTTGAAGTCGAACTCGTCGTGGTGGCGCACGATCAGGTCGTCCTCGAACCTGAACAGCGCGTCGATCTCGTTGACGACCTCACGCCCGGTGCTGGAGAAGGTGTAGCGGGCGGTCCAGTGAGCGGTGCCGCTACGGTCGTCGGCGGTGACATCCCGGTATTCCGACTTCAGCCCGTCACGAACGCCGAGCTGCAGCCGCCACATCCTCATCACCCGGTCCCGCCCTTCGACCTCCTGGAAGATGGGATCGCCGAAGCTGACCTCAGGGTGGTAGCAGCGCTCCATGGCCGCGTAGTCCGCGCGCCCCAGAGCGTCGTAGAAAGCGCTGATGAGCGCCACGTGCCGATCGTTCACCCCTCTATCGAATCACGGCCGCACCGTTGTCCCAGCACACAGCCCGCAACCAGGCATCGCCGAGATCAAGGCGTTCCAGGGCGTCGAGCTGATGGACATAGGGGTACGGAATGGTCGGGAAGTCGCTGCCGAGCACCACCTTCCCCGCCAGACCCAGATCAAGCAGCGCGGGCCGCAACCGATCGGGGAACGGCATGCCCGGCTCGCTGAACTCGGTGAACGCCATCGTCGTGTCCAGCATCACCCGCTCGTGGCGCGCGGCCAGGTCGAAGAACGGGTCGTACTCGGGCATCCCGAGATGAGCGATCACCACGCGCAGCGCCGGATGCCGGCGCAGCACCTCGCCGATCGGCTCCGCCCCGACGTGACCGCCCGGCACGGGTACGGAGCTCGCGTGCACCACCACCGGCACCCCGGCCTCGGCCAGCAGCCCCCACACCCCGTCCAGTTCAGGCGCACGCGGATCGAACCCGCCCACCTGCAGATGCACCTTGAAGATCTTGACCCCGTCCGCCAGCGACCGCCGCACGTATCCGTCGACCCCAGGCTCGGGGTAGAAGGTCGCCGACGGGAGACAGCCGGGTGTACGCCGGGCGAACTCCAGCGTCCAGGCGTTCAGATCGGAGGCCATGCCGGGTTTGTGCGCGTACGCGAGGGCGGGGAACGTGCGCACGCCCATCATCCGCAGCCGCTCGACCCGGCGCTCGACCGGCCACCGGTAGGCGATGTGCCAGCCGTTGCCCATGAGCGGCCCGCCGTGGGCGAAGTGGTGCCACACCCGGCGCTCCATGCGTTCGGGCAGGAAGTGCACGTGCAGGTCGATCAGGCCGGGCAGCCCCAGCTCGCCCCACCAGCCGGGCACCCGCGCGTCGGATTCGGGCTCGTCGAAGGAGGTCCCGTCCGGCACGCTCTCTTCCGGCGTAGCCGGGGGCGTGGCTCCGGGTGAGGGCCCGCGCGCAGCTGAGGGCGTAGCCGAGGGTGCGGCTGAGGGTGCGGCTTCTTCGGGCACGGTGCCGACCCTACCGACGGGCTCCCGCGACCGGCAGGCCGCCACTCTCCGGCCCCCGCCGGTGGTCATCCCACAGGGTCGTCCACCGGTGGCCCGCCGATCTCCGCCGATCGGTTCATGCCGGCCGGAAATCCCTGGCTTCACGGGCTCCGGGGAGCAGGCCGAGCGGTTAGGGTTTCTCCTCGATGGACAAGTTCTGGGCCCACCTGATCGCGGTTCAGCCCGACCCCGATCCCTGGGTGGTGGGCGTCTCGGCGCTGGCCGCCCTGCTGATCGTCGGGTTCCGCATGCCCTGGCAGGTGTCGCGCGGCCTGATCACGATCGCCCACGAGGGCGGTCACGCCTTGATGGCCCTGCTCACCAGGCGCAAGCTCGAAGGCATCCGGCTGCACTCCGACACCTCGGGTGTGACCCTGACCAGGGGTCGGCCCACCGGTCCCGGCATGGTGCTGACCGCGCTCGCGGGCTACCTCGCGCCGCCGTTCCTCGGGCTGGGCGCCGCGTGGATGACCGAGCAGGGGCGCATCACCCTGCTGATCTGGGGCGTGCTGCTGCTCCTGGTCTGCATGCTGCTGCTGATCCGCAACCTGTACGGCGCGCTGATCCTCCTGGTGACCGGCGGCGCGGTGTTCGCGCTGATCATGTACGCGCCGGCCGACGTGCAGCAGGTCGTGGCCATGGTGGCGGCCTGGTTCCTGCTCTTCGGCGGCATCCGGCCGATCATCGAGCTGCAGCACAAGCGGCGCAGGCGGCAGGCCAGAGACTCCGACGCCGACCAGCTCGCCCGGCTGACGTTCCTGCCCGGCGGGTTCTACGTGTTCTTCTTCCTGCTGGTCGCGGTGGTGTCCGTGCTCTTCGGCGCATACCTCATGAACCCCCTCTGATCCCGCTATTTCGCACTAAACTCCACAGCAACAGGGGGAGATGACGTGCTGCCAGTCGAGGACGCCCCGGGCTACCGGGTACTCGATCAGGCGGGTCAGGGCGGATTCGCCGTCGTGTACCGCGCCTACCAGGAGCGCCTCGACCGCGTCGTGGCGCTCAAGGTGCTGTCCGTCGATCGGGTCGACCAGCGCACGATGCGCAGGTTCCAGCGCGAACTGCAGCTCACCGGCCGCCTCACCGGGCATCCGAACGTCGTCACCGTCTTCGACACGGGCGTGACCAGCTCGGGCAAGCCGTACATCGCGATGGACTTCTTCGAGAACGGCTCCCTGCGCGACAAGGTCCGCAAGGAGGGGCCGCTGCCGGTGTCCGAGGTGCTGCGGGCGGGCGTCAAGCTCGCCGGCGCGCTGGCCGCCGTACACGAGGCCGGGGTGCTGCACGGCGACATCAAGCCGCAGAACATCCTCATCTCCCGGTACGGCGAGCTCGCGATCGCCGACTTCGGCGTGGCCAGGGTCGTGGACTCCTCGGAGATCTCGGCCACCTCGCAGGCGTTCACCCCGCTGCACGCCGCGCCCGAGGTGCTCACCGGACAGCCCCACTCGGCGTCGACCGACATCTACTCGCTCGGCTCGACCCTCTACCACCTGCTGGCCGGCCGGCCCGCCTTCCACAACCCGGCCGACCCGTCGATCGCGCCGCTGATGTACCGCGTGCTCAGCGTCGAACCGCCGCCGATCAACCGCCCGGACGTGCCGCGGGCGGTCTTCGAGACCGTCGTACGGGCGATGTCCAAGCAGCCCGAGTCCCGGTACGGCTCCGCGCGCGAGCTGGCCAGGCGCCTCCAGGCGGTGCAGGCGGACCTGGGCCTCCCGGTCACCGACCTGCTCGGCCAGGACTCCGGCCCCGCTGCCGCCACCGGCGGTCACCCGTCCCAGACCGGCGGCGGCCTACCTTCTACGGGCCACCACCTGCCGCAGGGCGGCGCCCTCCCCACCACAGGCCGGCATGCGCCGCAGGGCGGTGGTGCTCAACCCGTCGCCGGCCAGCACCCGCCGCAGGGAGGGGGCGCCTTTCCCGCCACGGGCAACCATCCGGCGCAGGGAAGCGGCGCTTTCCCCGCCACGGGCAGCCAGTTGCCGCCCTTCCCGCAGCAGGCCACCGGCCAGAGCGAGGCGACGCCCGACACGGCCGCCGCCGCGTCGGCGCAGGCGTACACGGCGCCCGGCCGGCCGGACGACCTGCGGTGGAGCCCGGAGTACTCAGCCTCCCGTCAAGCCCAGCCCGGCTCGGCACAGCCCGGCCCGACGCAGCCCGGTCCAGCCCAGCCCAGCCAAGCCCAGCCGGGCCCCGTACACCCCCACTCCGCGCCGCAGTTCGGCCCTGCCCAGGCCCAGCACGCGCAACAGCCCACCTACCCCCCGGCCCAGCCCTCCACAACCCCGCAGAACCCGGTCCAGCCGGGCGCCGGGCACCGGAAGCCGGCCGGTTCGGAGAGCGCCACCCGCGTCAGGAACGGCATCCTGGTCGGCGGCGCGGTGGCGGTGGCCGTCACCGGCGGCACCGTGCTGGCGGTCTACCTGTCGCTTCAGCCGCCCTCCGACCCCCGGACGACCCCGGCCACCAGCACGGCCGCGCCCCGGCAGCAGCCCGAGAAACAGACCTCCATCGACAAGCGCGAGGTGGCGGCCCTGGCACCGCGCCAGGTGAAGGCGGCGGCCGACCAGGGGGCGTTGGTGGAGCTGCGCTGGACCCTGCCCGCCGGCGCCCGCGACTATCCGGTGGTCCTGCAGCGCTCTCCGATCAAGGAGGGCGAGCAGGCGATCACCGCGCTGAGCACGGGCGCCACCTCGGCCCGGGTGGCGGGCCTAGACCCGAACCGCGGCTACTGCTTCCTGGTCGGCGTGCCGCTGCGGATCTCGGAGAACTCCACGGTGGCCTGGTCGGCGCCGTACTGCATCAGGGGCGCACGCGCCGAACAAGGTCAGTGACCAGGGGAGATCAGCCGAGGAGCTTGCGCGCCGCCTGCTCGATCTCGTCCTCCGACAGCAGCACGTGATCGGCGGCGCCGCCGAGCGGGATGAAGCTGTCGGAGGAGGTGACCCGGGCGACCGTGCCGGTGAAGCCGGCGTCGAGCAGCTCGGCCACGATGCCCTCGGAGACGCCGCCGGACCGGCGGGTCTCGTCGGCGATCAGCACGTTGCCGGTCAGCTCGGCCGCCCGCAGCAGGTCCTCGACCGGCAGCGGGGACAGCCAGCGCAGGTCGAGGACGCGGCAGCCGTACCCCTCCTGGGTCAGTCGCACGGCGGCCCGCAGGCTCATCCGCAGCCCGTTGCCGAACGTGACGATGGTCAGGTCGCGCCCGTCGCCGTAGGAGCGCGCCCGCCCGATCGGCACGTGCGTCTCCGGCCAGCGCCCGGGGGGCGCGTAGGGCGCCAGCCAGCCGCCGTCGCCCTCGTCGAACAGGTCGCGCGTGTGGTAGAGCGCGATCGGCTCCAGGAACACGCAGACCGAGCCGGACGTACGGGCCGCAGCCAGGCACGTGCGCAGCATGGCGGAGGCGTCGTCGGGCCGCGCCGGTGAGGCGATGACCAGCCCGGGGATGTCCCGCAGCGCGGCCACCGCGTTGTCGTTGTGGAAGTGGCCGCCGAACCCCTTCTGGTAGGAGTATCCGGCCACCCGCACCACCATCGGGTTGGTGTACTGGTGGCGCGAGAAGAACGACAGCGTGGCCGCCTCGCCGCGGATCTGGTCGAGCGCGTTGTGCAGGTAGGCCAGATATTGGATCTCGGGTACGGGCAGCAGCTTCGACACGCCCTGGCCGAGCGCCAGCCCCAGCACGGCCTGCTCGTCGAGCAGCGTGTCGAACACCCGCCCCGCCCCGAACCGCTTCTGCAGCCCCCTGGTCACGCCGTAGACGCCGCCCTTCTTGGCGACGTCCTCGCCGAACACCGTCATCTCCGGATAGACGGCCAGCGCGTCGGCCAGCGTGCGGTTGATGGACTGCGACAGCGTCATCGCCTTGTCGTTCTCGGGCAGCGCCCCGGCGAACGCCTTCTCCCTGACCGCGGCGGAGGCCGCCATCGGGCTGATCTTGGCGATCAGCTCGGGCCGGCGCGGCGCGATCGGCTCCATGACCTCCTCGGCCGAGCCGAGCCGCGGGCTGCGGGTCGTCTCCAGGGCGATCCGCAGCACGTGCTCGCGGGCGGACTCGTACAGGGTGAGCAGGTCCTCCGGCGTCTCCAGCCCCGCCTCGATGAGTAGGGCGGCGGTCCGCAGCAGCGGGTCGCGTTCGAGGTCGGCCCTGATCTCGCGCTGGGTGCGGTACGCCGACTCGACGTCGGAGCCGGCGTGGCCCATGAGCCGCACCGTGGACAGGTGGAGGAACGCGGGGGAGCGGTGCTCGCGCACGTGCTCGGCGGCGCGGGCGGCGGCGTCGTAGGCGGCGGCCAGGTCGCAGCCGTCGGCGGCGAAGTATTCGATGCCGGGACGGCGCGCGGCCGCCTCCACCCAGCCCTGGGGCGTGCGGACGCTGATGCCGATGCCGTTGTCCTCGCACACGAACAGCAGCGGCAGCGCCTGCCCCTGGTAGGTGGCGTAGGAGGCGGTGTTGAAGCCGGACAGGGCGCTGGCGTGGTTGACCGAGGCGTCGCCGAAGCTGCACACCGCGATGGCGTCGCCGGGCCAGGCGGCCCGCACCCCGAGCGCGCGGGCCCGCTCGATGGCGAACGCCACGCCCACGGCCCTCGGCAGATGGCTGGCGATGGTCGAGGTCTGCGGGATGACCGCCAGGTCGGGGTGACCGAACACCTTGTGCCGGCCGCCCGCGATGGGCTCGTCGGCCGCGGCGGTCAGGCCCATCAGCACGTCGCGGATGCCCTGCTCGGGCAGCCGCCCGGCCTGCTCGGACCGGGTCAGGTAGAACGCGCCCGAGCGGTAGTGGAGCAGCGCCGGGTCATCGGGCCGCAGGGCGGCGGCGACGGCCGCGTTGCCCTCGTGACCGGCGGAGCCGATCGTGTAGTAACCCTCGTCCTGCCCGCGCAGCCAGCGGGCGGCGATGTCGAGCAGCCTGCTGTCGAGCTGGCGCAGGAACAACGTCCTCGCCCGCTCGCCGGTCAGGGACGTGCCCTCAAGGATCGGCTGCCCCGGATCTCGCTCGGGGCCCGTCTTGAGCGTCGCAACCGCCTGGATGAAGTGAGTCTCAACTGTGTCCCGCGCCACAGCATCGATTATGTCTCTGATCGGCGCTGACGTCTGCCGGACACCGGTGACATGTTGTGGACCGGTCCGTTTGACCCGCAATTATTACGGTTTGTCAGAATACTCAACCCTGTCGCCCGCGCGTACGTCTACTTATATGACACACGTGGCACCCTCAATGCCGCGTTGGACCAATGGGGTCTCCAGAAAGGAACCCGCATGTTACAACGCATTCGTGTCGCCGCCCTCGCAGTCGTGCTCGGAGCAGGGACGCTCACCCTGGCTCCCACCGCGGCGACGGCGGCCACCGCCCCAGCCATCAGTGACGTGACGGTCAGCCCGGCCGCTCCGGTCGTCTTCGACTCGCCGGTCAACGTCACGTTCACCTTCACCACCACCGACGCGACCGACGCCGGCCTCAAGCTCAACGGACAGACGGTCGACGTCTCCTCCTCGCCGGCCGGCGGCGGCCTGAAGTGGACGGGCACCAAGTCCCTCGGCCCCGGCAGGTACAACTACGCCGCCACCGCCCAGGGCACGCCGCCCGCGGTCAAGTCCGGCTCGTTCATCGTCACCAAGGCCGTGACCACCTCGTTCGGCGACTTCGACGCCAGCCCCGACCTGGTCGACAAGGGTGACGACATCAGGGTCACCGGCCGGCTGCTGGCCGACGGCAGAGGATTCGGCGGCCAGTCCGTCTCCATCGCCTTCCGCGCCCGCGGCTCGAACGACTACCGCGAGGTCGCCAAGGTGACCTCCGGCCGCGGCGGCTGGTTCGGCACCCGCGTCAAGGCCGAGGCCACCGGCTGGTGGCGGGCCTCGTTCAGCGCCACCGGCACCGCCAAGGGCTCGGTCAGCGAGTCCGACCGGGTGGACGTCAAGCGCGCCGACCTCGCCAGCCACCTCGTCGGCTTCGACGCCCGGCCGGAACCGGTGGACAAGGGCGACCGGCTCGCCTTCACCGGCTCCCTGCGCGTCGACGGCCGCGGCGGCCTGGCCGGCCAGCGCGTCAGCGTCTTCTTCAAGGCCGACGGGTCGCGCAGGTGGGAGTACGTCACCAGCGACGTGACCAGCAGGCACGGCCGCTTCTGGGCCACGACGCGGGCGCAGACCTCCGGCTGGTGGCGCGCCCAGTACGCGGGCACGCGCGGCGTCAACGGCTCGACCAGCGGCGCCGACTGGGTGCGGGTCAACCAGCCCGCCCCCGAGCCCGAGCCGTCGAAGGCCGACACGCGGCTGACCAAGTTCAACGCCTACCCGGAGCCGGTCAAGCGCGGCCGGTACCTGAAGTTCAAGGGCAAGCTGCAGATCGACGACGAGGGCAGCTGGGAAGGCTACGAGGGCAAGGTCGGGCTGTACTTCAAGCCGCTCGGCTCGAGGAAGTGGCAGTACGTGAAGACGACCTGGTCCAGCGAGAGCGGCCGCCTCTACACCAGGGCCAAGGCCTGGCGGTCGGGCTACTGGAAGTTCGTCTTCGGCGGCGACGAGGACGCCTACGGCGACGACAGCCGCAGGGACTACGTCCGCGTGCGACGCTGATCACCCACCACTGAACGAACGAGGCCCGGGGGCACCACCTCGGGCCTCGCCCATTCGCCGGCTCAGTTGGGCTGTGGGCCGGTCAGCTTGGCGTCGATGCGGATCAGGAGGGATTCGATCGAGTTGAACCGCTTGTCGTGATCGCCGAGGTGCGCCTCGATCCTGTCGATCCGCAGATCCCGGCGCTTGCTGTCCTCGTCGATCTTGGCGATGCCGTCGGCCAGCTCGCAGAGACGGTCATCCACTTGCTCGAACCGTTTGTCGACTTGCTCGAAGCGCTGATCTACGCGCTCGAAGCGCTCGTCGATGGATTTGCAGCGTCCGTCGATGGTCTTGAACTGCCGCTCGGTGTCACCCGCTTGCTGCTCGATGAGGGACTTGAGGCTGTCGAAACGTGCGTCGTGCTGATCGAGCCGGCCGTGAACCTGGTCGATTCGTAGCTCGACACGGGAGATGTCGGTGTCGATGCGGCCCAGCCGCTCCGCTGTCGATGACGTCAGCCCGGTGATCCGCTCGTTCGTGCTGCTGAGTTCGCGACTGACGTCGCTGAACCCCTTCTGCATCTTCTGTGCGGCTTCGTCGAACCTCTTGTCGATCTTGGTGAGGAGGTTCTCTCCGACGGCGTCCACGCGATCGTGCAGTGTGTCGAGCCGGTTCGCGATGCTGTTGCCTGGCACACCGCTCACAGTAGCCTGCTCCAGCCTGACGACTCTCTCTTCCAGGTCGCGGCATTTTGTTCGAAGCTCGAACATGGCTGGGTGCACTCCTTTGTTGGAGGGAGAAGGGGATGAGCCGCGCGGCTGCATCGGGAAAGCTACCCTCCGTACAAGATCGTGCGCAGAAAGATGCGAGATTCACTCCTGTTCGATCTGAGTGACCCCGGAGAAGTTAGCGAGTCTTAACGGCGGCGGTGATGGCGGCGTGGGCCATCGTGTGCAGGAGTGGGCGCATGTCCTGGGCCGGTAGTTCGCCGGCGCTGTGCGGGGTGGAGTTGAGCAGGCCGAAGACCGCGTGCGTGGCCGCGCGCAGCCGGGCCGCAGGGCAGGCGGGGTGGAGCTCGGCCAGCACCGTCACCCACTCCTCGACGTAGAGCCGCTGCAGCCGCCTGATCTGCCGGCGGGCGGGCTCCGGCACGTTGCCCAGCTCCCTGTCGTGCACCGTGATCAGCGCCGGCTGCTCGATCGCGAACGTGATCTGCGCGTCGAGCAGCGCGTCCAGCGTGGCCCTAGGGTCGGGTGAGGTGGTGACGGCCGCGACCGCCGACTCGCGCAGCCGTGAGCTGATGTCCAGCAGCATCTCCGACAGCAGCGCGTCCTTGCCGTCGAAGTGGCGGTAGAGCGCGGGGCCCGAGACCCCGACCGCGCCGCCGATGTCCTCGATCGAGACGCCGTGGAAGCCGCGTGCCGCGAACAGCCGGGCGGCCGCCTCCAGGATTTCCCCGCGCCTGTTGCGCCGGCCACGGGTAGGAGTGCCTGAAGCGGTGCCGGAGGTGGTGCTGGAGACGGTGGCCACGTCTCACATGCTAGACGATGACGTTAATGATGACTAACATCCGTGCCATGAGAGGGGACTCATGAGCAGTGACTGGCCGGTGCTGAGATCGGCCGCCGTGCCCGGGAGCGAGGCGTACAAGCACAACGCCGAGCTCAACGAGCGGCTGGCCGCCGAGCTGCTCGAACGGCTCGCGACCGCCGCGCTCGGCGGGCCGGAGCGGTCGCGGCGGCGCCACGTCGAGCGCGGCAAGCTGCTGCCGCGCGACCGCGTGGACGGCCTGCTCGACCCGGGCTCGCGCTTCCTGGAGCTGTCGCCGCTGGCCGCCGGCGGTCTCTACGACGACCAGGCGCCCGCGGCCGGCATCATCACCGGCGTCGGGCGCGTGTCGGGCCGCGAGTGCGTGATCGTGGCCAACGACGCTACCGTGAAGGGCGGCACGTACTACCCGATCACGGTCAAGAAGCACCTGCGCGCGCAGGAGGTGGCCCTGCACAACCACCTGCCGTGCGTCTATCTCGTCGACTCGGGCGGGGCGTTCCTGCCCAGGCAGGACGAGGTGTTCCCCGACCGCGAGCACTTCGGCCGCATCTTCTACAACCAGGCCACGATGTCGGCCCGGGGCATCCCGCAGATCGCCGCCGTGCTCGGCTCGTGCACGGCCGGCGGCGCGTACGTGCCCGCGATGAGCGACGAGGCGGTCATCGTCCGCGGCCAGGGCACGATCTTCCTGGGCGGCCCGCCGCTGGTGAAGGCGGCCACCGGCGAGGAGGTCACGGCGGAGGAGCTGGGCGGCGGCGACCTGCACGCGCGCGTCAGCGGCGTCACCGACCATCTGGCCGAGGACGACGCGCACGCGCTGGCCATCGTCCGCGACATCGTCTCCACGCTGGCCCCGCGCGCCGCCCGCCCGTGGGACACGATCGCGCCGGAGCCGCCCGTGCACGACCCCCGCGACCTTTACGGGATCGTCCCCGCCGACACACGTCAGCCCTACGACGTGCGCGAGGTGATCGCCAGGATCGCGGACGGCTCGCGCTTCCTGGAGTTCAAGGCCGAGTACGGATCGACCCTCGTGACCGGGTTCGCCCACGTGCACGGCCACCCGGTCGGCATCGTGGCCAACAACGGCATCCTGTTCAGCGAGTCGGCCATGAAGGGCGCCCACTTCATCGAGCTGTGCGACCAGCGCCGCATCCCCCTGCTGTTCCTGCAGAACATCAGCGGCTTCATGGTCGGCAAGGCGTACGAGGCGGGCGGCATCGCCAAGCACGGCGCCAAGATGGTGACGGCCGTGGCGTGCGCGCGGGTGCCCAAGTTCACGGTGGTGATCGGCGGCTCGTTCGGGGCGGGCAACTACGCGATGGCGGGGCGGGCGTACTCGCCCAGATTCCTGTGGATGTGGCCGAACGCCCGCATCTCGGTCATGGGCGGCGAGCAGGCCGCGAACGTGCTCACCACCGTGGGCGACGCCGACCCCGACGCGATCAGGGCCCAGTACGAGCACCAGGGCAACCCCTACTACTCCACGGCCAGGCTGTGGGACGACGGGGTGATCGACCCGCTCGACACCCGTACCGTCCTGGGCCTGGCACTGTCCGCGGCGGCCAACGCCCCGCTCGAGCCCGCCGGTTACGGCGTCTTCCGGATGTGACGCGATGGTGTTCGACCGTGTTCTGATCGCCAACAGGGGCGAGATCGCCGTACGGATCGCGCGCACGTTGCGGGCCCTCGGCATCACGTCCGTGGCCGTGCACACGCCGTCCGACGCGGAGGCCAGGCACGTCCGCGAAGCCGACATAGCCCTCCAGGTGCCGAAATATCTGGATATTGAGGCGATTATCGGGGCGGCCAACGCGGCCGGAGCGCAGGCCGTGCACCCCGGCTACGGCTTCCTGGCCGAGAACCCCGAGTTCGCCCGCCGCTGCGTGGCCGCCGGGCTCGTGTTCGTCGGCCCGCCGGCCGCGGCCATCGAGGCCATGGGCGACAAGATCCGGGCCAAGGCCACGGTGTCGGCCGCGGGCGTGTCCGTGGTGCCGGGCGCGACCGAGCCGGGGCTGGAGGCGTGGACCGACTTCCCCGCCCTGATCAAGCCGTCCGCCGGTGGCGGCGGCAAGGGCATGGTGCTAGTGCGCTCGGCCGCCGAACTTCCCGGCGCGATCGAGTCGGCCCGCCGTACGGCGCTGGCGGCGTTCGGCGACGGCACGCTGCTGATCGAGCGTTACGTCGAGCGCCCGCGCCACATCGAGATCCAGGTCATGGCCGACGCCCACGGCGGCGTCGTGCACCTGGGCGAGCGCGAGTGCAGCCTCCAGCGCAGGCACCAGAAGATCATCGAGGAGGCGCCGTCGCCGTTCGTCACCCCCGAGACGCGCGCCGGGATGGGCGCGGCGGCCGTGGAGGCCGCGCGCGCGGTGGGCTACGTGGGCGCGGGCACGGTCGAGTTCATCGTGGACGGCACGACCGGGGCCTACCACTTCATGGAGATGAACACCCGCCTCCAGGTCGAGCACCCCGTCACCGAGCTGGTCACCGGGCTGGACCTGGTCGAGCTGCAGCTCAGGGTGGCGGCCGGCGAACGGCTCCCGTTCGGGCAGGACGACGTGCGGCTCGGCGGGCACGCGGTCGAGGCGCGGGTGTACGCCGAGGACCCGGCGCGCGGCTTCCTGCCGACGGGCGGGCGCGTGCTCGCCCTGCGCGAACCCGGCGACGGCACGGGAGCGACGCCGGCACCCCCGGCGACGCGACCGCACGGCGGGCGCGCGGTCGTCCGGGTGGACTCCGGGCTGGCCGAGGGCGGGACGGTCGGCAGCGCGTACGACCCCATGCTGTCCAAGGTCATCGCCTGGGCCCCGGACCGCGAGGCGGCCCTGCGCGCGCTCGACCGGGCGCTGGCCGACACGGCCGTCCTGGGCGTGGTCACCAACGTGCCGTTCCTGCGAACTCTGGTCGCCCACCCGGCCGTACGCGCGGGCGAGCTGGACACGGGCCTGGTCGAACGGGTGCTGCCCGAGCTGGTGGGGGACGACGGCGTCCCGTGGGACGTGCTCGCCGCGGCGGCGCTCGTCTTCCACGCCCTGCCGCAGGGCGACGACCCGTGGGAGGTCACCGACGGCTGGCGCGTCGGCGCGCCGGCGTGGACGACGTGGCGGCTGGAGTCGAGGGACGGCGTGCACGAGGTCCGGGTGCGCGGCCTGCCGGAGGAGGCCGCCGAGGTCCTCGACGACGACGGGCGCCCGCGGCCGGCCAGGATCCGTACCCGGCGCGACGTTCCCGGCGAACGCTCGCTCGGCGTCACCATCGGCGGGCGTACCGAGAACTACCTGTGCGTACGCCGCGCCGACACGCTCTGGCTCGGCCGCGACGGCGCGTCCTGGCAGCTGACCAGGCACCGCATCGGCGACCCCGGCGACCGCCCCGGCGCCGCGGCGGCGGGCGACGGCGTGGTCAGGAGCCCCATGCCCGGCACGGTCCTGCTCGTCAAGGCCGATCCGGGAGACCGGGTGAGCGAGGGGCAGCCGCTGATCGTGGTGGAGGCGATGAAGATGGAGCACACGGTCACGGCCCCGCGCGACGGGATCGTCTCCGAGCTGACCGCGCGGGCGGGCCGTCCCGTCGACATGGACGCCGTCCTGGCCGTGATCACCGCTGAGGAGGCGACGTGATGCCGTACCCGGAGGAAGGCCTGCCGCACCAGGTCACGATCTACGAGGTCGGCCCGCGCGACGGGCTGCAGAACGAGTCCGCGATCGTGCCCGTCGAGGTCAAGGCCGAGTTCATCGACCGGCTCGCGGACGCGGGCCACAAGGTGATCGAGGCGACCAGCTTCGTGCATCCGAAGTGGGTGCCGCAGCTCGCCGACGCCGGTGAGCTGCTGGGGCGGCTGCACCGTAGGCCGGGCGTGCGCTACCCCGTCCTCGTGCCGAACGAACGCGGCCTCGACCGCGCGCTCGACCTCGGCGTGGACGAGATCGCCGTCTTCG
The DNA here is from genome assembly GCF_003001935.1 of Nonomuraea fuscirosea. Taxonomy (GTDB): domain Bacteria; phylum Actinomycetota; class Actinomycetes; order Streptosporangiales; family Streptosporangiaceae; genus Nonomuraea; species Nonomuraea fuscirosea. The sequence goes on from NZ_PVNG01000001.1 coordinate 539,441, forward strand.
CCAGCGCGACCGAGACCTTCGCCGCGAAGAACCTGAACCGCAGCCTGGAGAGCCAGTTCGAGATGTTCGAGCCGGTCGTGGCCAGGGCGCTGGACAACGGGATCAAGGTGCGGGCGTACGTGTCGATGTGCTTCGGCGACCCCTGGGAGGGTCCCACGCCCATCGGGCAGGTGGTCGCGGTCGGCGAGCGGCTGCTCGGGCTCGGCTGCTACCAGCTCTCGCTCGGCGACACCATCGGCGTCGGCACGCCCGGTCACGTCACGGCCCTGATCGACGCCTTCCGCCGGCCCGAACGCCTCGCCGTGCACTTCCACGACACCTACGGCCAGGCCCTCGCCAACACCCTCGCCGCCCTCAGGGCGGGCGTCACGACGGTCGACGCCTCCACGGGCGGCATCGGGGGCTGCCCCTACGCCGAGTCCGCCACCGGCAACCTCGCCACCGAGGACCTCGTCTGGATGTTGCGCGGACTCGGCATCGAAACCGGGCTCGACCTGGGCAAGCTCGTGTCCACCAGCACCTGGCTGGCGGAGCTGCTCGGCCGGCCCAGCCCCTCTCGCGTCGTACAGGCGCTGTCGAAAGGCTGAGACATGCTCAAGGACGAGTACGAAGAGCTGCGCAAGACCGTCGAGTCTTTCGCCCGCGAGGTGGTCGCCCCCGTGATCGGGGACTTCTACGAGCGCGAGGAGTTCCCGTACGACATCGTGCGGCAGATGGGCGTGATGGGGCTGTTCGGGCTGCCCATCCCCGAGGAGTACGGCGGGATGGGCGGCGACTACTTCGCCCTCTGCCTGACCCTGGAGGAGCTGGCCAGGGTCGACTCCAGCGTGGCGATCACGCTAGAGGCGGCGGTGTCGCTCGGCGCGATGCCGATCTACCGCTTCGGCACCGACGAGCAGCGCGGCACCTGGCTGCCCCGGCTCACCTCGGGGGAGATGCTCGGCGCGTTCGGCCTGACCGAGCCGGGCGGCGGGTCCGACGTGCCCGGCGGGATGCGCAGCACCGCCGTCCTGGACGGCGGCGAATGGGTGATCAACGGGACGAAGGCGTTCATCACGAACTCCGGCACCGACATCACCGGCGTCGTCGGCGTGGCCGCGCTCACCGGCGAACGCGAGATCTCCACGATCCTCGTGCCCAGCGGCACGCCCGGGTTCACGGTCTCGAAGAAGTACTCCAAGGTCGGCTGGAACGCCTCCGACACCCGCGAGCTGTCCTTCACCGACTGCCGCGTGCCCGCCCAGAACCTGCTGGGCGAGCGCGGCCGGGGTTACGCCCAGTTCCTGCAGACGCTCGACGAGGGCAGGATAGCGCTCGCGGCCCTCAGCGTCGGGCTGGCGCAGGGGTGCGTGGACGAGTGCCTGACGTACGTACGGGACCGCAGGGCGTTCGGCCATCCGATCGGCCACTACCAGTCCATCCAGTTCAAGATCGCCGACATGGAGGTCCGCGCCCACACCGCGCGCCTGGCCTACTACCACGCGGCCGAGAAGATGCTGGCCGGGGTGCCGTTCAAGAAGGAAGCGGCGATCGCCAAGCTGGTCGCGTCCAACGCGGCGATGGACAACGCGCGGGACGCGACCCAGGTGTTCGGCGGCTACGGCTTCATGAACGAGTTCCCCGTCGCGCGTTTCTACCGCGACGCGAAGGTGCTGGAGATCGGGGAGGGCACGAGCGAGGTGCAGCGCATGCTCATCGCTCGCCAGCTCGGGCTCGGTGACCTGTGAACGGTGTTTGCGGAGGCGACGGTGCACGATCTAGGGTCGATGGTCATGACGGCTGACGATCTTCTCATCAGGAAGGCGGAGAAGGCGGACGCGGACGAGGTGTTCGCGCTGGCCCGCGAGTTCGGTCTGACCTTCAGGCCCGAGCGCGAGGCCTTCGACGCGGCGCTCCCCCAACTCCTCGCCAACGACGACGCCCTCCTGCTCGTGGCCGTCGTGAACGGCCGGGTGCAGGGTTACCTGCTGGGGTTCGTGCACCTGACGCTCTTCGCCAACGGGCCGGTGGCCTGGGTGGAGGAGGCCATGGTCCAGTCCGGGTCGCGGCGGCAGGGGATCGGGCGGACGCTGCTGGAGGAGTTCGAGCGGTGGGCCCGCACGCGGGAGGCCGGCTACGTGGCGATGGCCACGCGGCGGGCGCCGGAGTTCTACCATGCGCTGGGTTACGAGGCGTCGGCCACGTTCTTCCGCAAGGTGCTGCGCTGAGGACTTCCGGCTTCCGCGAGGTCGTGCGCTGACCTCGGGCTGCTGAACTCGGGCTTCCGCGCTCGGGCCTCCGTTGCTCGGGCTTCCGCGCTCGGGCCTCCGTTGCTCGGGCTTTCGTTGCTCGGCCTTTCGTACGCTCCCCGCGAAGGTGGGGGCGGCCGACGTTTTCTGTCACCGCCGGATGGCATCCTGGGGGCGTGAGTATCCACGCCGTGAGCCCCTTGTTCATCGGGCGTGCCCGCGAGCTCGCAGCCCTCGGCGACGCCCTGGGCCGGGCCCGCGCGGGCGCGTCGTCCACCGTGCTCGTCGGCGGCGAGGCGGGGGTCGGCAAGACCCGCCTGATCAGGGAGTTCACCGCCCGGCGCGCCGACGATGCCAGGGTGCTCGTCGGCGGCTGCCTGGAGCTGGGCACGGAGGGCCTGCCGTTCGCGCCGTTCACCGCCGTGCTGCGCGGGCTCGTGCGCGAGCTCGGCCGCGACGGGGTCGCCGCGCTGGTGCCCGGCGGAGACACGCGCGGGCTGGCCCGGCTGCTGCCCGAGTTCGGCGAGCCGGGCGAGGAGGGGGCGGAGGCCAGGGCCAGGCTGTTCGAGCAGGTGCTCGGGCTGCTGGAGCGGCTCGCGGAGGACCGTCCCGTGGTGCTGATCGTGGAAGACGCCCACTGGGCCGACCGCGCCACCCGTGACCTGCTGACGTTCCTCGTCCGCTACCAGCGCACCGCGGCCCGGCTGCTCCTCGTCGTGACCTACCGCACCGACGAGCTGCACCGCTCCCACCCGCTGCGGCCGCTGCTCGCCGAGCTGGGCCGGGTGGAGTGGGTGACCAGGACCGAGCTGCGCCGGCTCACCCGCAGGGAGGCCGTCGCGCTGGCCGCCGGGATCCTGGAGCGCGAGCCGTCCGCCGGCGACATGGACCTCATCTACGCGCGCAGCGAGGGCAACCCGCTGTTCGTGGAGGCGCTGCTCAGCGAGGCCGACGGTCAGGAGGCGCTGCCCGAGTCGCTGCGCGACCTGCTGCTGGCCAGCGTCGAGCGGCTGCCGGCGGAGACGCAGGAGCTGCTGCGGGTGGCCAGCGTCGGCGGTCAGCGGATCGAGCACGACCTGCTCACCGCCGTCGCCGGCCTCGACGAGGACACGCTGTCGCGCGCCCTGCGCCCCGCGGTGGCGGGCAACGTGCTCGTGGTCGACGGCGAGGGCTACTCCTTCCGCCACGCGCTCATCCGCGAGGCGCTCGACGACGATCTGCTGCCCGGCGAGCACATCCGCCTGCACACCCGCTACGCCGAGGCCCTGGAGCGCGACCTGTCGATCCTGCCCGCCCCGCGCGGCGCGATCGAGCTGGCCCACCACACCCGGCAGTCCGCCGACTACGCCTGGGCGCTGGTGAGCGCCTGGCGCGCGGCGGACGCGGCCCGCACCTCCACCGCCTACGACGTGCAGCTGCGGATGTTGTCCAGGGTGCTGGAGCTGTGGGATCAGGTGCCCGACGCGGCCGAGCGCGTCGGCGCCGACCGGATCGACGTGCTCAGGCGGACGGCCACGGTCGCCCACCTGGCCGGCGAGTACGAACGCGGCATCGCCTTCGGCAGCGCCGCCCTCGACGAGCTCGACCACGACGCCGACCCGGCGCGCACGGCCATGGTGCTGCGCCAGCGCGGCCTGACCAGCTGGGACCTCGGCCGTCCCGGCTTCCTCGACGACCTGCGCAAGGCCGCCGCCCTCGTGCCCGCCGACCAGCCCAGGCTGCTCGGACAGGTGCTGGAGACGTTCGCGCGGATGCTCACCCACCCGGACGACCTCCAGGAACGGCTCGACACGGCCCAGCGCGCGATCGAGCTGGGCCATGAGATCGGCGACGCCAACGTCGAGGCGCACGCGATGATCAGCTTCAACTGGGGCAAGGCGTGCTACACCGACATGGAGCTGCAGATCGAGACGTTCGCCGAGGCGCGCCGCATCGCCCAGCGCGACGGGGCGTACAACGCCCTGCTGCGCTGCGCGGTCTCCGAGTCCGACGCCTTCGAGGGCGCGGGCTGGCACGAGCTGGCCGCCCAGGTCGCCCGGCGCGGGGTCGACGACGCCGCCCAATACGGGCTGGCCCGCACGTCCGGCACGTTCCTGTCGATCAACCTGGCCGAGCCGCTGCTGTCGCTCGGGCGCTGGGACGAGGCGCTGCGGGTGGTCGAGCACGCCCTCGACCTCGCGCCGCCCGCCCCCTACCGGGCCAGCCTCCAGGGGCTCGCCGCCGACATCGCGCTCGCGCGGGGGCAGCTCGACCGGGCCGAGACCCTGATGGCCTCCTCCCGCCAGATCCTGTCGCGCGGCACCTTCCGCGATCAGGTGACGCTGCCGCACCTGCGCAGGGAGGTGCAGCTGCTGTCGGCGCGAGGGGAGATGGAGCAGGCGGTGGAGGCGGCGGCCAGGGCGCTGGAGGAGCACGACCTGATGAGCAGCCCGCGCTATTCGTGGCCGGTGCTGGTGACCATCGCGCGGCTCATCTGGGCCGTGGTGCCGTCCAAGCAGCTCATCGACGCCATGATGCAGGCTCCTCCACCCGTCGGCGACCGGCCCGCCGCGGAGGGATCCGGAGCGGAGGAGCCCTTCGGAGGCGGCGCCGGTGACGGGTCGGCCGCCGCCGGGGTGCCGTCCGGTGGGGACGCTGTGCCGGGGGCGGGGCTGGGGGCGCTCGCGCGGCTCGCGTTGTCGTTGCTGCCGAAGATCAGGGCGCTCGCGTTGCGGCTCGACACCATGGGGGAGTCGCAACAGGCCCACCGGCTCACCTTCACCGCCCTGACCGGGCCGGGGCCGACGTCCGCGTACGTGAGCGACGCGGCCTCCTGGCAGTTCAAGGCGTGGGACCAGGCGGTGCGGGCCTGGGCCGACCTGCGGGAGCCGTACCCGGAGGCGCAGTGCCTGGTGGGCGCGGCGCAGGCGGCGCTGGCGGCGGGAGACCGGCAGGAGGCGGCCGCCCGGCTGACCCGGTCGCGAGAGCTGGCCAGAGAGCTCGGCGCCACACCGCTGCTGGAACAGCTGGACGTCTTCGGCCGGCGAGCCCGGCTCGGGGGCACCGACGACGTGAACGACGGGCAGCCGCTCGGGCTGACGGCGCGGGAGCTGGAGGTGCTGCGGGAGGTGACCGACGGCCGCAGCAACCGGGAGATCGCGGAGGCGCTGTTCATCTCGGTGAAGACGGTCAGCGTGCACGTCTCCAACATCCTGGCCAAACTGGGCGTGGCCACCCGAGGCGAAGCCGCCGCCACCGCCCACCGCCTCCGCCTGTTCGACCAGGACTAGGGTCCCTTTTCGCCGCCCCGGCGGAAGCTGATCAGGTGTTGCCCGATCGATCTCGTCCAACGACGATCACGAGGAACGGGCGGGCAGCCCGCGAGCGGACGAGAAAGGGCGAAGATGAGGATCAGTAAGCGTGTGCCGGGAGTGCTGATCGCACTCCTCTCATCGGTCACGGCCGGGCTGGCGCCGGCCCCGGCGCAGGCGGTGTCCGCCTGGCGTCGCCGCCGTGGCCGACGACCCCGAGGACCTCGACCCCGAGGAAGGTGGGCTTGAGGACGGGGCCGCCCTGGACGCCGAGTCCTACGCCAAGGACTTCGGGGTCACGACCGCGGAGGCACGGGCCAGGCTCACGGCGCAGAACGACTTCGGCGCCCTGGTGGAGGAGATCGAAGCGGCCCACCCCGGCACGTTCGCCGGATCGACCCTGGTCCACGAGGGCGACTTCGGCCTGCGCGTCCGTTTCACCGATGACAAGGTGCCCGACAAGGCCAGGGAGATCGTGCGGGGCGTGCCGGGGGTAGCCCTCGAAGCGGGTGCGCGATTCAGCCTCATCGAAGCCGAGAAGATCATCGACTCGACAGGCGACACCCTCGACACGCACGGCGCGGTCGAAGGGGTCTTCTACGACGCGACCAACGAAAAGTTCGTGCTGGACATGGTCGGCGCGGCCACCGGCGACCGCTCGGCGGAGGAGGTGACGGCCTCGCTGCGTGCGACACTGCCCGCCTCCCTGCCCGGGGAGATCCGCTCCGCCGACATCAGGCTCACGCCGGAGTCCGCCGCCGACGGCCAGCGGGGCGGGCTGCGCATGGATACGTGCACCAGCGGGTTCTCCGTCAGGAACGCCGCGGGCATCGAGGGCATCCTCACGGCCGGGCACTGCGGCAACACGCAGCGGTACCGCTACTACAATTCCAGCACCTGGGTGCCGACCAGCTTCCGGAGTCAGGCACGTAACGCCTCCAGCGATGTGCAGTGGCACACCCGCCCCAGCAACGTCGCCCACCCGAGGTTCCATGCCAGCAGCACCACGGCGACGCGGACGGTCACCGGGCGCGTGGTGCGGAGCGGCCAGAACGGCGACTACGTCTGTCACCGGGGGAAGGCCACCGGCTACAGCTGCGGCACGGTCAGCACCATCTCCTACCGCCCGACCTGGGACAACGCCTGCGACGGACAGACCTGCGCGGCGACCTGGATCCGGGTGTCCGGTGCCAACCTGAAATGCTACCCGGGTGACAGCGGAGGCCCGTGGTTCAACGCCGGCAGGGCATACGGCATCTACAAGGGCCAGTCGTCCACCGGAACCGGGACCGCCGGTTGCAACTGGGCCGTCTACATGGCGATCAACTACATCTCCAACATCAACGTCTCCCTGCTGTACGGGTGACAGGGGCGAGGTGACATCCGTTGGGCATGCGCCGCGACGCATGCCCACGGATGTGCGTCGAAAGAGGAGACACCCGACCGACAGGAGCAGCCATGCACGCGATCAGGGCCGCGACCGGCCTCGTCATCCTGTCCCTCGCGATCGCCGCCTGTACGACCGGCGGACAGACCCCAGTGGAGGGCCCAATGGAGAGCCCGGTGGAGAGCCCGGTGGAGACGTCGGCGGCGGCCCCTTTCGCCGCCTATGACCGCTCCGAACCTGGAGTGGGCGACGCCGCCCTGCTGACCGCGATCCTCGTCCTGGACCGGGGCTGCCTCTACGCCGACAGCGAGGGGCGACGGTGGCTGCCGGTCTTCCCCGCCGCGGGCACCGAGTGGGACGCGGCGGCGCGGACCCTGACCATGGACGGGCGCACCGCGGTACTCGGGCAGACCGTGGAACTCGGCGGGGGAACCGCGCGGGCGGATGTCATCACCTCGGCCCCGGAGGGTTGCGATCGTTCCCGGGTCTGGCTGGTGGTCAGCGTCGGCTCCTGATGGAGATGCCGGAGGACCGTCCGCCCGACCAGGGTGCCGCACCATGTTCCGGACGGCGTGGGTGTGGCGGCGTCCGGTTCACCGTGACGGCCGGCGCACGCCCGAGCGGCCAGAAGGCGCCGTCGGTCGCGGGACGGGCGGCTCCTCGCGGTGGAGGCCGTTGCCCGCCGGGGTAAGGGCCGGCGAGGTGGGGTCAGCCGGTCAGCTGGGCTTCGAGGCGGTAGCCGTCCACGGTGACGTAGACCTGGTCGCCCGGGCGGGCGTTCAGGCGCATGAGGACCGGCTGCAATGAGTCGAAGACGGGCTGGTGGCCCTGCCAGACCAGGACGATGGCGTTGTCGCCGGGGCCCGTGACCGACAGCAGGGTGCCGGGGCGCATGCCCAGCTGGGCCGCGTACCCCTCAGGCACCGGCACCGGGCCGCCCCTGAGGTGTTCGGGGGTGACCTCGATGCGCTGCCAGCGGCGCGGATCCGAGTTCGGGCCGGGCAGCGGCGGCGGCGGGGTGGCGGGGGCGCCCGCCAGGCCGGGGAGCATGGGGGAGCGGCCGCCCGAGAGCGCCGACAGGGTGGCCAGCGCGGCGGAGGGGTCGATGGCTCCGGCCGTCGCCGACGGGATGGGCTGGCCACCCCGGTGGTGGTGGCCGTTGGCTCCCGGGGTACGGCGGGGGAGCGGCTGGGCCGGGGACGAGGCGGCGGCCACCGGGTCGGGGCCGGTCTCCGGGGGCAGCGCGTCGAGCCAGGCCTTGGCGGAATGGGCGCGGATGCCCAGTTCGCCCATGAGTTCCACAAGGTCGGTGTCGGGCGGGCTGGAGGCCAGGAGTTGCCTGGTACGGCTCTGCAGGCCGTGCAGGTCGCCCACGACGAGCCAGCCGTCCTGGAAGCGGCGGTCCGGCATGAGCGTCACCAGGACGCGCCAGAGCGGCGTGCGCAGCGACGGGACCGTCACGGGGTGCGCCGGGTCGGCGCCGATGAGCTGGTCCTCGGTGGCCGCCGCGCCGAGCCATTCGGTCAGGCGGAACATGTGGCCGGTGACCGGCGCGGACTCGGAGGAGCGCAGCCAGTGCAGGACGCGCTCCTCGGCGGTGCGCTGGGCCTGCGAGAGCGCGTCACGCTCGACGAGCATCTTGTGGGCGAGCGTACGGAGACTGACCGGGTCCTCGGCGAACAGCCGGTGCACGGCCACCGCCAGCTCCAGCTTGTCCAGGCTGCGGAACAGGTTGTCCACGACGCGGACCATCGCGTGGTCGGTGTCGGAGGGAACCGGGCTGGTGCCGGCCGGGTAGCTGGGGGTGGAGCCGGAGGCGGAGGGTGGCGACGAAGGGGCGGGAGCGGAGGGGGCTCCCGAGGGGCCGGCCGGGGTGCCTGCGGCCGCGCGGGCGGCTGATCCGGGGATGCCGGCTCCGGGCGTTCCGGCCGCGGGAAGCCCGGCGACCGGGTTTCCGGCCCCGGCGAGGCCGGCGGCGGGATTGGCAGCTCCGGGGAGGCCGGCGGCAGGGTTCGCGGCTCCGGGGAGGCCGGCGGGGTTGGCGGATCCGGGCGTTCCCGCGCCGGGGCCTGCGGCGCCAGGCGTTCCGGGGGCTCCGGGAGTCCCAGCGGCGGGGGCCCCGGTGCCAGGGATCCCGGTGCCAGGGGCTCCGGGGGCGCCAGGAGTGCTCTGGGAGGGCGGTGTGCCGGGAACGGGCGGGATCGAGCCGGTGTGCGGGCCGCCGCTCCCGGGGTGCGGGCCGTTGGCGGCCGGACCGCCGGCGTCCTGGCGGCCGGACTGCGGGCCCGAGGGGCGTTGCGGAAGGCGTTCCGACTGGCCGGGGGCGGGGCGCTGCGGCAGGCCACCCTCGCTCGCGAGCCCCTGACGCGGATTCGCGCCGCTCTGCGGCTGCGCGGAGAACGAGCCCGTCTGGGGCTGTCCGGCGAACGAGCCGGTCGAACGCTCAGGGGAGGACGGCCCGGGGAAGGCGCCGCTCTGGCGGGCGTTGCCCTCCGAGGAGGGCACGGCCGGGAAGGAACCTGTTTGACGCTGGTTGCCCTCTGTGGGCGGTACGGCGGGGAAAGAGCCGCCGGTCTGGCGCGGGTTGCCCTCCGCGGGCGGTACGGCCGGGAAGGAGCCGGTGTGGCGCTGGTTGCCCGCCGAGGACGGCGGCGCGGGGAAGAGGCTCTGGCGCGGGCTGCTCTCCGAGGAGGGCACGGCGGGGAAGGAGCCCGTCTGACGCTGGTTGCCCTGCGCGGACGGGGGCGAGGGAAAGGCACCGGACTGGCGCGGATCGTTGTCCTGGCCGGGTACGGCGGGGAAGGAGCCCGTCTGGCGCGGGCCGCCCTCGGCGGCGGGGAACGACCCGGTCGAGCGCGAGGGGCTGTCGGTGGAGGTCGGTGCGGGGAAGACGCCCGGCTGGCGCGGGTTGCTCTCGGAGGACGGCGGTGCGGGGAAGGAGCCGGTGGAGCGGGGACCGCCGTCGGCCGCCGACGGCACGGGGAAGGCGCCGCTCTGGCCGGGCGCGGGCCGGCGCATGTCACCCTGCCCCTGCCCCTGCCCGGCGAACGGGCCGGTCGGCTGGAGGCCGCTCGGGTTGGCCTCGGACGGGGTGAAGGCGCTGCGCGACTGCGGCGTGCCGTCGGGCCCGACCGCGGGAAAGGTGCCCGTGCCACGGGCGGAGACGGGCATCTGGTCCCGCTGGAGCGGGCGCGTGACCTCGGGATGGCCGGCGGCGACGGGGATCTCTCGATGGGCGGGGATGCGGCCCAGGATCTCGCGCAGGACAGAGCCGATCACGACCTCGGGCGTGGCCGACGGCGTGCTCAGGTCGCTGGGCGACAGGCGGCGCAGCCGCTGCCAGCCGCCGAGGCCGGTGACGGCGGTGCGGGTGGCCTCGGACCAGCCGGGCAGCGCGGGGTCGATGGGGTGAACCGTCAGCGCGGGCAGCAGATCGGCCAGCGGCAGGTGGTCCCAGCGGGCGACGGCCAGCTTGGCCAGGCGGTCACAGATCCAGTCGAGCCCGGCGGTGCCGAGCGCCTTCGACAGCGGCAGGGAGGACCACCACCCCGCCGGCAGGCGCGGATCGCCCAACGCCTCGGCCACCTGCTGAGGGCGGCTCCAGCGCAGCGCAGGGATGAGGTCGCTCAGGCAGATCGATGACTCGACTTCCATCGGCGGACCTTATCCTCCCCAGTGAGCCGCGTGGTGCTGCCCGTAACGCATGTGGCTAATGGTGCAAGCCTACGCGGCAAGCTATCAATCAGTGTGAATAGGGTAAAGACGGTTCAGATCCAAACCGTACCGTGGACGGCCCCCCACCTGGGCCACACATGCGGCACCGGCACGGCAGCCGGCCTCCAGCGCGGCCTGCTTGGCGGAGCCGAGCAGAGTGGCGGCGAGGAACCCGGCGGCGAAGGCGTCACCCGCCCCCGTCGAGTCCACGACCTCGGCGGACACACCTTCCGCGGTCGCCACCACCTCTCCGTCGACGGCCGCCAGCGCCCCGCCGGCGCCGAGCTTCACGACCGCTGTGCCGTATGTCTCACTCAAGAGTACGGCCGCCCGCGTGGCCGTCGCCGCCCCACTGAGCAAAAGGGCCTCGTCGAGATTGGGGATGACCAGCCCGGCCGCCGCCGTCTCGCGGATGAAACGTTCGACGCCGAAGTCGCGCAGCGGGCCCGTGGAGGCCGGATCGACGCTGATCGCCACGCCCGCCGCCGCCGCGTCCGCCATCGCCCGCCGGGCCAGCCGCAGCCCCGCCTCGGCGAACAGCACGTACCCGGAAAGATGCAGCATGGCGACGCCGTCGAGCAGAGCCGGGTCCCAGTCGGCCTCGGAGATCAGGCCGCCGGCGCCGCGGTTGGTGAGCATCGAGCGCTCGCCGCTCTTGTCCACCATCGCGATCACCACCGCCGTGGGGTGCGCGGGGTCCACGGAGAAGTGCGGATTGACGCCCGTCTTGATCAGCTCGGTGGCGTGCCACTCGCTGCTGTCGTAGCCGAGCCTGGCCAGCAGGTGGACCTCGGCGCCCAGGGAGGCGGCCCAGGCGGCGGTGTTCGCGCCGGAGCCGCCGGGACGCAGCACGATGTCGGCGGCCGTGTCCGTGCCGGCCGTGACGGGTGAGCCGTGCCGGGCCACGACATCGGTGACCACGTCGCCGATGACGAGCAGGGCGCCGTCCGTCACGATCGGGCCCAGGCCAGCGCGATCCGGGCGGCCAGGGCGGTGTTCCCGCGTACGGCGGCGAGGTTGGCCTCCAGGGAGGCGCCGCCGGTGCCGTCCACCAGATAGCCGAGCAGGAACGGGGTGATCGCCTGTCCCTTGACGCCCTCGCGCTCGGCGGCGGCCAGCGCCTCGCCGAGCACGCGGTCGTGCAGCTCCGGATCGAGCTGGGCGTCCTCGGGGACCGGGTTGGCCACGATGAGGGCGCTGTCGGCGCCGCCGAGCGCGTCCTGGCCGCGCATGACGGCCGCCGCGTCCTCGGGCGACTCGATCCGCCATTCGATCGGCTGGCCGGAGGAGTGCAGGTAGAAGCCGGGGAAGTGGTCGGTACGGTAACCCACCACGCTCACGCCCCGCGTCTCCAGCCGCTGCAGCGTGGCCGGCACGTCGAGGATCGACTTCACCCCGGCGCAGACGACGGTGATGCGGGTGGCGGCGAGCGTGCCGAGGTCGGCGGACTCGTCCTGGTCCTCGGTCCAGCCGCGGTGCACGCCGCCGAGCCCGCCGGTCGCGAAGACGCGGATGCCGGCGCGGGCGGCCAGGAAGGACGTGGCCGACACGGTGGTGGCGCCGCTGGCCTTGAGTGCCGCCGCCACGGGCAGGTCGCGCTGGCCCAGCTTGCGCAGCCCCGACTCGGTCGCGATGCGCTCCAGCTCGACCTCGTTCAGGCCGATGCGGGGCACACCGTCGAGCACGGCGATCGTGGCCGGCACGACGCCCGCCGCACGCACGACACCCTCCAGCTCCCGCGCCACCTCCAGGTTGCGCGGCTGCGGCAGCCCGTGGGAGATGATCGTGGACTCCAGCGCCACGACCGGCGCGCCGGTTGCCAGGGCCTCGGCGACCTCGTCGGACGGCCGCAGAAGGGAGTCGGTGGTGCTGCGCATGGTGAGTTTCGTGCTCCTCGTGTGGTCCTTGGCCCTGACATAGGAGGAACGGCCGTTTTCACGGGATTTGTTCCAAACCGAGCAGCCTACGGGCCCCCGGCGCGGCCGTCCACCCGAGGATCACACGAGAAACGCGACGCCCGCCAGGGACGTGGCCGCGATGATCGCGGTGGCGATCCCGCCGAGCAGCGCCGCCCGGCCACCCCTGGCCAATTTTCGCAGGTCGATGCCGGTGCCGAGGCCGAACAGGGCGGCGGCCATGAGCACGTTCGTGAGCGCGGGGACGGCCGCCGTGACGGCCTGGGGGACCAGCCCGGTGCCGCGCAGCAGCACCATCGCGAGGAACGCGGCCACGAACAGCGGCACGATCGGCGGCCTCGGCCCCGTCTTCCGCTCGTGTGCCCCGCGCCGGCGATAGGACGTCAGGGCCACGATCGGGGCCAGCAGCACGACCCGGCCCAGCTTGACCGTCACGGCGGCGGCCAGCACTCCCGTGGCGGCGCCCACCGCGGCCACCTGCGCCACCTCGTGCACGGCGGCGCCCGTCCACACGCCGAGCTGCGCCGCCGACAGGCCCAGGAGTGAGCCCAGGAGGGGCACGAGGGGGATGGCCGCGGTCCCGTACAGGACCACGACACCGAGCGCGCTCGCCGCGGCCTCGTCGTCGTCGGCCAGCCCGGCGCTCTCGCGCATGGCGGCGATGGCCGCGGCGCCGCAGATGGACACGCCCGTCGCGATGAGCAGCGACGTGCCGGGGCTCAGGCCGAGTGCGCGCCCGATCACCCGGGTCGTGACGAACGTGAGCCCCGTCGCGACCGTGATGATCGCCAGCGTCCGCCAGCCGAGCCCGAGCACCTCGGGCAGGGCGATCTGCAGGCCGAGCAGGGCGATCGCGACGCGCAGCACCCGCCTGGAGACGAACGCGAGCCCGGGGCGGAGGCGCCCGGCCACGCCCGTCAGGTTCGCCGTCACGGCGCCCGCGAGTACGGCGACGACGGCGGGGCTGAGCGCGGGGACGTACCGGTTGACGATCATCGACAGCGCCGTCGCGACGGCCGCCACGAGAAGTCCTGGCCACAGGAGACGGACGTTTTCCTGGGCGCTTTCCCGGGCGGACTTCCAGGTGGTTCTCCGGACGGTCGCGCGGGCGAGATCCAGGGTGGTTCTCCGGACGGATGCCCAGGCGGTTCTCCGGGCGTCCTTCCAGGCGGTTGTCCGGGTGGTTCTCCGGGCGTCCTTCCGGGTGGGGCGGACGGCGGGATCCTGCGCGGTGGCGGGCATGATCTCAGTCTTCTGAACGGCGGGAACGCCCGGTAGCCACGCCTTGCCTGGGAGGTCATAGCCTGTGGCTATGAGCGCGCTGCCCGATCTCGACTCGCTGAAGCTCCTCGTCGACGTCGGCGAGCTGGGCAGCCTCGGGCGCGCCGCCAGGGCCGCCGGGATCGCGCAGCCGTCCGCCAGCAAGCGGGTCGCGCAGCTCGAACGCCGTCTCGGCCTGCCCCTGATCGAGCGTACGCCGCGCGGGTCCGCGCTCACCGCCGAGGGCAAGATGGTGGCCGGCTGGGCCGCGCAGGTGCTCGCCGCCGCGCAGGAGCTCATGCGGGCCGTCCAGGCCGTGCGGCACGGCGAGGCCGCCCATCTGCGGGTGGCGGCCAGCATGACGGTGGCCGAGTACCTGGTGCCGCGCTGGCTCGGCGAGTTGCAGAACCGGGAGCCCGACGTGCAGGTGGGGCTCGACGTGGTCAACTCCGCCGACGTGGCGGCGCGGGTGCTGGCCGGGGAGGTGGAGCTGGGGTTCGTGGAGGGGCCCAGCGTGGCCGACGGGCTGGCCGGGCGGGTCGTGGGGACCGACCGGCTGGTGGTCGTGGTGGCGCCGGGGCATCCGTGGGCGCGCCGCCGTACCGCGCTGAGAGGTCCTGAGCTGGCCGCCACGCCCCTCGTGGTACGCGAGCCAGGCTCGGGTACCCGCGAGACGCTGGACGTCGCCTTCGGCGGCCTGCACCGCGCCAGCCCGCGGCTGGAACTGGGGTCCAACTCGGCGGTCAAGGGGGCGGCCCAGGCGGGGGCGGCGCCGGCGGTGCTGAGCCGGTACGCGGTGGAGGCCGACGTGGACACCGGGCGGCTGGTGGAGGTTCCGCTGGCGGGCATCAACCTGGTCAGGAGCCTGCGCGCGGTATGGCGGCGCGGCCGCGCCCTGACCGGCCCGGCCGCCACCCTCCTGTCGATCGCCAGCCGCCCATGACACCGCCCCAACCCCGACCTTGCCCCTGACCTTGCCCGCTGGCCCTGCCCGCCAGCCCTGCCCGCCAGCCCTGCCCGCCAGCCCCGCCCGACGGCCCCGACCCCCGGCTCAGGCCCTCTGATCTCGGTCCCCTTACCCCGGTCCGACGCCGGTTCCTGACGTCGGCCGGTGATGGCGGTCGGTGACGCCGTTCGTGGCGTTGACGAAGGGTGCGGGGTGGGTCGTATGGTGCGACGATGAGGACGTTCGACGTGGTCATCGCAGGCGGCGGGCACAACGGGCTGGTCGCGGCCGCCTATCTCGCCGGGGCCGGGCGCAGGGTGCTGGTGCTGGAGCGCTACGACCACGTGGGCGGGCTGGCGATCTCCACGCGCGCCTTCCCCGGCGTCAACGTGCTCCTGTCGCGTTACTCCTACCTGGTCAGCCTGCTGCCCTCGGGCATCGTCCGCGACCTGGGGCTCGATCTGGAGCTGCGCCGCCGCCGTTACGCCTCCTACACGCCCAGGGGCGAGCGCGGCCTGCTCGTGGACAACGAGGACGATCTGCGTACGGCGGCCTCGTTCAGGGACGTCACCGGCGGTGAGGCCGACCACGCGGCGTGGCGGCGCTTCTACGGCATGGTCGGCGAGGTGGCGCGGACCCTGGCCCCCACCCTGCTCGAACCGCTGCGCCCCCAGGCCGAGCTCGAGCGCCTGGTCGGCCCCGAGGCGTGGCGCGACCTGTTCGCCGAGCCGATCGGCCGGACGGTGAACGAGCGGTTCGGCGACGACACCGTGCGCGGGGTCGTGCTCACCGACGCGCTGATCGGCACCTTCGCCGATCCCGACACCGACGTGCTGGCCAACCGGTGCTTCCTCTACCACGTGATCGGCGACGGCACCGGCGAGTGGAACGTCCCCGTCGGCGGCATGGGCGCGGTCTCCGGCGCGCTGGAGGCGGCGGCCAGGCGGGCGGGCGCCGAGATCAGGACCGGCGCCGAGATCGTCGGCATCGCGCCGACGGGCGAGGTCACGTATGTGGCCGAGGACGGCGAGCACACGGTGAACGGCGGCCACGTCCTGGTCAACCTGCCGCCCGCCGTGCTCGACCGGGTGCTCGGCCGCCCCGTGACGGTGCCCGAGGGCGCGCAGCTCAAGGTCAACATGGTGCTCACGCGGCTGCCCAGGCTCAAGGACGCCTCGGTGGACCCGCGGGCGGCCTTCAGCGGGACGTTCCACATCAACGAGGGACGCGGCCAGCTCGACGCCGCGTACGCGCAGGCGGCCCGCGGGGAGATCCCCGAGCTGCCGCCGGCCGAGGTCTACTGCCATTCGCTGACGGACCCGTCGATCCTCGGTCCTGAGCTGCGCGGCCGCGCGGAGACGATGACGCTGTTCGGGCTGCACATGCCCGCCCGCCTTTTCCGGAAAAATCCTGAAAAAGCGCGGAAGATGGCTCTGGACGCCACCTTCGCCTCCATCAACACGGTCCTGGCCGAGCCCATCGAGGACTGCCTGCTCCGCGCCCCCGACGGCACCCTGTGCGTCGAGGCCAAGTCACCCGTCGACCTCGAACGCGACGCGGGCCTGCCCGGCGGCCACATCTTCCACACCGACCTGAGCTGGCCGTACGCGGAGGAGGGCGGCTGGGGCGTGGAGACCGAGCACGAGCGGATCCTCATGTGCGGCGCCGGCGCCCGCAGGGGCGGCGCGGTGAGCGGCATCGGCGGCCACAACGCCGCGATGGCCCTGCTGAGGCGCTAGCGGACCACCCGCCGCCGAGGCGCCGGTGAACATCGCGCCGGCGAGCGGCGGGTCACCGGCGCGCACCTGGGCCGCTGGGGTGCCGGTGAGCGCCGTGTCGCCCGGGTGCCTAGTCGTCCGCGATGAGCTTGGCGGCCACCTCCAGGGCCACGGCCGTGCGCTCCGACTCCTCCAGCCCCATGTCCGACAGGAACGGCACGTTCCCGAGGATCACCGCGAAGACCGCCAGCCTGGCCTCGAACTGCCTGACCGGGCCGTCCTGCGGCGAGGACAGCAGGGACAGCATGCTGATCACCCCGGTCTGCAGCCGTTCGCCGGCCGCGCTCTCCCGCAGGGCCCCCTGGTTCACCTGCGCGAACCTGAACAGCGGCCGCCACTGGTCCTCCAGCAGCCCGGCGATGCGCCGCAGGATCTCCAGCCGCGCCCCGGCCGTCGCCGGCTGCTCCTTGGCCCAGGCCACCAGCTCATCCATGGACTCCGTCAGCCGGTCCACCACGCTGGCGAGGATCGCCTCCTTCGTCCGGAAGTGGTAGTAGAGGGCCGGTCTGGTGATGTCCAGCCGCTCCGCCACCTCCTGCAGCGTGGTCTTGTCGTATCCGCGCTCGGCGAACAGCTCCAGCGCGACCTGCTGGATCCGCTCTCGTGTGTCCGTCCGCCGCCCAGCCATTCCGCTCCCTCGCTTGACGACCGGCTCAACATTGCTTACTTTCGCGTAAGTAAGCAATGCGGTCCGGCTTGTAGGGAGCAGACTATGGCTCAGCCCTTCCCTGTCCAGCGCACGTGCCCGTTCGCGCCGCCGCCCGAGTACGAGCGGATGCGCGAGCAGGCTCCTCTCGTCAAGGGCACGCTCTCCGGCAAAGACGTGTGGCTCGTCACCCGGCACGCCGAGGCCAAGCAGGTCCTGGCCGGCTCCGGCATCAGCACCAACCCGGCCACCCCCGGCCATCCCAGCGCCCCGCCCGACGACGAGCAGGTGACGCCGGAGGAGCGGGCGGCGCGGGAGAAGTTCACCGCCGGCCACTTCATCGACCTCGACCCGCCGGAGCACGGCAGGTTCCGGCGCCTGCTCATCCCCGAGTTCACCGTCAGACGGATGAAGGAGCTGCGGCCCGGCATCCAGCGGCTCGCGGACGAGCTCCTCGACGACATGCTCGCCAAGGGTCCAGACGCCGACCTGGTGGAGGCGTACGGGCTGGCGCTGCCGTCCCTCGTCATCTGCCAGCTGCTCGGCGTCCCGTACGCCGACCACGAACTCTTCCAGTCGCGGACCCGCACGATGATCTCCTCCATGGACGATCCGCAGGTCCGCATGGCGGCGGCGATGGAGATCCACGACTACCTCGACGCCCTGATCACCTCCATGGCCGAGCGGCCGGGAGACGACCTGTTCGGGCGGCTGATCACCGGCGGCGCGCTCAGCCACGACGAGCTCGTGGGCGTGGCGTTCCTGCTGCTCGTCGCCGGTCACGAGACCACCGCGAACATGATCCCGCTGTCCGCGCTCACCCTGCTGCGCCATCCGGAACAGCTCGCCGCGCTGCGCGCCGACCCGTCGGGCTGGCCGGCGGCGGTGGACGAGCTGCTGCGTTACCTGTCGATCGTGGACTGGGTGGCGTTCGACCGCGTCAGCACCGAGGACCAGGAGATCGGCGGGCAGCAGGTGAGGAAGGGCGACGGCATCTACGTGCTCGGCGCCAGCGCCAACCATGACGAGCGGGCGTTCGAGCGGCCCGACGCGTTCGACCCCGGGCGCGGCGCCAACCACCACGTGGCCTTCGGGTACGGCGTGCACCAGTGCCTGGGCCAGAACCTGGCCAGGGCCGAGCTGGAGATCGCCCTGCGCACGTTGTTCGAGCGCGTGCCGGGGCTGCGGGTGACGATGTCCGACGAGGAACTGCCCGCCAAGTACGATGGAGCCATCTTCGGTCTCACGGCGATGCCCGTCACGTGGTGACCTGTCGGCCAATCCCTCATCAACTCCTCATGAAGCCGGTGTGAGATCCTTCATCGCGTTCTCATGATGACCCCTTAGTTTTCTTCTATGAACGAGCCCGCACGGTTGCTGGTAGTGGACGACGAGCCCGCCTTGCGCGAGGCCCTGCAGTCGAGCCTGGAGTTCGAGGGCTACAAGGTCGTCACCGCCGTCGACGGGCAGGAGGCGCTCGACGCCGTCGCCACCGATTCCTACGACGCGGTGCTGCTCGACGTGATGATGCCCAGGCTCGACGGGCTGACCGCGTGCCGCAGGCTGCGCGCGTCCGGCAACCACATCCCCGTGCTCATGCTCACCGCCCGCGACGCGGTCGGCGACCGGGTGTCGGGGCTCGACGCGGGCGCCGACGACTACCTCGTCAAGCCGTTCGAGCTGGACGAGCTGCTGGCCCGGGTGCGCGCCCTGCTGCGGCGGGGCGCGCTCAGCGCGGGCACCCCCGAGGGCGATTCGCTCTCCTACGGCGACCTGCGGATGGACCCGTCGACCAGGGAGGTCACCCGCGGCGAGCGCAGGCTCGACCTGACCAGGACCGAATACCTGCTGATGGAGCTGTTCCTCGCCCATCCGCGCCAGGTGCTGACCCGCGACCAGATCCTCAGCGAGGTGTGGGGCTTCGACTTCGAGCCGACGTCCAACTCCCTCGACGTCTATGTGATGTACCTGCGCCGCAAGACCGAGGCCGGTGGCGAGCCGCGGGTGATCCACACCGTGCGCGGGGTGGGTTACGTGCTGCGGGCCACGGCGTGAGAACCGGCCGCCTCCGCGAGCGGGTGGCCGGCCTGGCCACCCGCGGCAGCCTGCGCACCCGCCTGACGCTCCTGGTCACGGTGGCCGTGGCGGTGGCCATCGCGATGTGCGCGGCCCTGTCGTACGTCATCCTGGCGGACCGGCTGCGCGGCAACCTCGACATGACCATCCTGGCCTCGGTGAACCAGGGCGACAAGAAGTGGCTGATGGAGCACTGCTCGTCCGACGGCACCCCGGGCCCGTTCGCCGACGGCCTGGCCACGCTGCTGTTCACCGACGGCAGGACCTGCTCGGTCGGGCCCTCGCCCATCCTGGCCGACTTCGAGCAGGACAAGGAGGCCTTCCAGCCGTGCGAACCCGTCTACCGCTACGGCGAGACGCGTGACGGCAAACGGGTCCGGGTGGTGACGGTCCACTTCAAACCCGGCGTCGCGGTCATGGAGGCCAGACCGTACGGGCACATCGAGCGGACGAAGCGGATCGCCGCGCTCACCCTCGGCGGCATCACCGCGCTGGGCGTGCTCGGCGCGGCCTGGGCCGGGCTCGCCATCTCCCGCGCCGCGCTGCGCCCGGTCGGGAATCTGACCCGGGCGGTCGAGCACATCGCGCAGACCGAAGACCTCGGCACCCGCATCCCCGTCACGGGCACCGACGAGATCGCCCGCCTGTCCTCCTCGTTCAACGCCATGACCGCCGCCCTGGCCGGATCGAGGGAACGCCAGAAACAGCTGGTCGCCGACGCCGGCCACGAGCTGCGCACCCCGCTCACGACGCTGCGTACCAACATCGACCTGCTCCTGCGCAGCGAGCAGACCGGCCGCAGCCTCGACCCCGGCGCCAAGGAGCGCCTGCTGATCAACGTCAAGGCGCAGTTCGCCGAGCTGTCCACGCTCGTGGCCGACCTGCTCCAGCTCGCCAGGGGCGACAGCGACCACGAGCCGCACGTCGAGCTGGGCCTGCACGAGGTGGTCACCGCCGCCGTGGAACGCGCCAGGCTGCGCGGCGCCGAGGTCACCACCGACCTGCGGCCGTGGTACGTCGTGGGCAGCGCCTCCTCGCTCGAACGCGCCGCGCTCAACCTCATCGACAACGCCGCCAAGTTCAGCCCAGGCGGCCAGGTCGAGGTGAAGCTGCGCGACGGCTGCCTGACCGTCCGCGACCACGGCCCGGGGCTGCCGGAAGACGAGCTCCCGCACGTCTTCGAGCGCTTCTGGCGCTCCCCGTCCGCTCGCGGGCTGCCGGGGTCGGGGCTGGGGCTGGCGATCGTGGCCCAGGCCGTCGCCGAGACGGGTGGCGAGGTACGCCTGGCCAACGCGCCCGGGGGCGGGGCGATCGCGACCGTGGACCTTCCAGGAAGCCCGGACCGCCGCGCGGCGCCGTAGCGGATCTTCTGGGCGTGGCGTGCCTTTTCGGCACGGGTGGGGTTGACAACGATGTCAATGCGTTTCTTGATGGTCGTATGGCCGTACCGCTGATCGACGCCCGCGGGATCGTGAAGAGCTACGGGCAGGTCGAGGCGTTGCGGGGAGCGGACTTCAGCCTGCGCGGTGGCGAGGTTGTCGCGCTCATCGGCGACAACGGAGCCGGCAAGTCCACGCTGGCGAAGATCCTGTCCGGGGTCGAGCGGCCCGACGGCGGGACGATCTCGCTCGACGGTGAGAGCGTCGCCTTCGGGACCGTGGAGGAGGCCAGGGCGGCCGGGATCGAGACCGTCTACCAGGACCTCGCGCTGTGCGCCGACCTCAGCCCCGCGGCCAACTTCTTCCTCGGCAGGGAACGGCTCCGCCCGGGGCTGCTCGGGCTGCTCGGCGTGCTGGACAACGTCCGGATGCGCCGGGAGACGCGGGAGGCATGCGAGCGGCTCGGGGTGCGGCTGGCGTCGATGAGCGCGCCGGTGTCGGCCCTGTCCGGCGGGCAGCGGCAGGGGGTGGCCGTCGCCAGGGCCGCGACGTGGGCGCGGCGGGTGGTGTTCATGGACGAGCCCACCGCGGCACTGGGCGTGCTGCAGACGCGGCGGGTGCTCGACCTGATCAGGAGCGTCCGCGACGCGGGCGTGTCCGTCGTGCTGATCAGCCACAACATGCAGGACGTGATGGCGGTGTCCGACCGGGTCGAGGTGCTGCGGCTGGGCCGGCGGGTGGCCGGCTTCGAGACCGGCCGCGTGTCGATGGAGGAACTCGTCGGCGCCATGACCGGCGCCATGGAACAGGACGAGCGGAACGGGCGGAACGGGCAGGACGAGGCGGCCGGACGGGACGCGGCCGGACGGGACGCGGCGGCCGGACCGGGCGAGCAGGCAGGACCGGGCGAGCGGTGAAGGGGGCGGGCGTGAAGGTGGTGCGGGAGCTGGGCCGGTTGCAGATCGTGTGGATCGGGCTGGTGCTGGCCGGGCTGCTCGTGGCCTTCTCCGTGCTCGCCCCCGGTTCGTTCCCGACCTCGTTCAACCTGCTCAACCTGGTGAGCGACGCGGCCATCCTGCTGCTGCTGGCGACGGGGATGACGTTCGTGATCGTCACGGCGGGGATCGACCTGTCGGTGGGCGGCGTGCTGGTCTTCTCCGCCGTGGTGGCGGCCAAGGTCATCGAGGGCACGGGGTCGCTGACGCTCGGAGCGGCGGCCGGGGTGGTCACCGGGCTGGGGTGGGGTGTGCTGAACGGCGTGCTCGTCGCGCTCGGGCGGATTCCCGCGCTGATCGTCACGCTGGGGACGCTGGGCATGTCGCTGGGCGGGGCGCTGCTGCTGACCGGCGGCGTGGACCTGCGCGCGCCGGCCGAGCTGAATCTGGGGCTGGGCCTGGCGCGCTGGCTCGGGGTGCCGCTGATCGTGTGGATCTGCGCCGCCATCACCGCCGTCGCGGGGCTGACGCTCGCTTGGACGCGGTTCGGGCGGCACACGTACGCCATCGGCTCCAACGCCGAGGCGTCCCGGCGCGGCGGCGTGGCCGTGCGCGGGCATCTGATCAAGGTGTACGGGCTGGCCGGGCTGCTGGCCGGGCTGGCGGGCCACCTGTCGCTGGCCAAGTACGGCATCACCGGCGTGTCCGCGCACTCCACCGACAACCTCCAGGCCATCGCCGCGGTGGTGATCGGCGGCACGTCGCTGTTCGGCGGGGTCGGCACGGTGGCGGGGACGGTCATCGGGGTGTTCATCCCCGTCGTGCTGCAGAACGGGTTCCAGATCCTCGGCGTCCGGCCGTTCTGGCAGCAGGTGGTGGTGGGCGCCGTGCTCGTCGCCGCCGTGTACGTGGACCAGTGGCGACGCAGGGCCCGCGATCAGTAGGAAGGCGACAGGAGGCACCACCATGCGCAAGGCGATGGCCGTACTCGGGACGCTCATGTTGGTCACCGCGTGTGGCGGAGGCGGTGGTGGCGGCACCGGCCAGGTCAGGGTGACGCTCGTGCAGGGCCTGGCCGGGGAGGAGTTCTACGAGACCATGGCGTGCGGGGCGAAGGCCAAGGCCCAGGAGCTCGGGGTGACGCTGGACGTGCAGGGGCCGCAGAAGTTCGATCCCACGCTGCAGACGCCGATCGTGAACTCGGTCGTCGCGGGCAAACCGGACGCCCTGCTGATCGCGCCGACCGACGTCAAAGCGATGATCGCGCCGCTGACCCAGGCCAAGCAGCAGGACATCAAGATCATCCTGGTGGACACGGTGGTCGAGGACCAGAGCATCGGGCTGTCGCGGATCAGCACGGACAACGTCAAGGGCGGCGCGGCGGCGGCCAAGGCGCTGTCGGAGCAGATCGGCGGCAAGGGGAAGGTGCTGGTGATCTCGACCGATCCGGGCGTGAGCACCGTGGACGCGCGGATCAAGGGCTTCGAGGACGAGGTCAAGGCGAACCACGCGGGGGTCGGCTACCTCGGCGTGCAGTACTCGCACAACGACGTGAGCGAGGCGTCCAGGATCGTGAACGCGGCCCTGGCCAAGGACCCCGACCTGGCGGGCATCTTCGCGGCCAACCTCAACTCGGCCACCGGCGCCGGGTCGGCCCTGCAGCAGGCGGGCAAGCTGGGTGAGGTCAAGATGGTGGGCTTCGACGCGGGCCCGGCCCAGGTCAAGCAGCTCAAGGACGGCGTCGTCCAGGCGCTGATCGCGCAGCTTCCCGGGGAGATCGGGGCCAAGGGGGTCGAGCAGGCGGTCGCGGCGGTCAAGGGGCAGCAGGTCACGCCGTCGATCCCGACCGACGCCACGATCGTGACGGCGGAGAACGTGGACCAGCCCGAGGTGCAGAAGGTGCTCTACAAGGCCGGCTGCTGAACCGGCGCCAGGGGCGACCGCTGAGGGCGGGCTCGGGCCCATCCGTTCAGGGCGGGCTCGGGCGCTCCGTTCAAGGCGGGCCGGGCCTGGGCCGGGCGGAGGTGCGGGCTCAGGCGGGGAGTGCGGCCAGGAGGAAGGCGAGGCGGGCGGCGGCGGACTCGACGTCCGCCGTCGTGCCCAGGCGGTAGCCCCACGAGGTGATGAAGGCTCCCTCGTCGGAGCAGGTCACGGTCTCGGCGAGGGTGGCCGAGAAACGGTTGCGGACCGACACGTACGCCGGATCGCTGGCCAACGCGAGGCTCTGGACGGCCAGGTCGGCGTGGCGACCGGCGTGCCAGGCGAACCGCTCGAGGCAGAGCGCGGTATCGAGCATCATGCGTCACCTCCGCAACGTCTCGCGACAGAATTGCACGATCTTGGGGTGGGAGGCAAGCAATTGCTGCGGTTAATGTGGACTTTGTTTCCGATATTCGTGAAGAATCGCCATGATGACCTCCCGCCCGGATTCCTCTAACTCCGCCGCCTTCGCGTAATCGTCGAAGGCCCGGACGTAGAAGGCGATGTCGTCGGGATCGCGCAGGATCAGATCCTTCGTCATGGTGGCGACGGCGACCATGGCCTCGTTGTAGATCCAGAAGCCGTTGATCGGGTTGGCCGGCAGCTCGGTGCCGAAGGGGATCACGCCGAACTCGACGTTCGGCAGTGTGCTGACCGCGAGCAGGCGGTCGAGCTGGCCGCGCATGACCTCGGGCGGCGCGAGCGCGGTGCGCAGCGCGGCCTCGCTGACCACGAACCGGAACGTCCGGGTGCGGTCGTACAGGATCTCCTGGCGTTGCATGCGCACCCGCACGGCCGCGTCGATCTGGTCGGCGGCGCTGTAGAGGCGTTTGACCTTCTGGAAGACGTGCCGGGCGTATTCGGAGGTCTGCAGCAGGCCCACGATGATGCCGGGCTCGAAGACGCGGAAGAGCTTGGTGCGCGATTCGAGGTCGCGGACGTCCTCCTGGAGCGCGGCCAGGCCGCTGCGGTGGCGCTGTTTCCAGTCGTCGTGCCGCTCCAGCAGCGCGATCGACTGCCTGAGCAGGCCGTCCGTCGTGTCGGGCGAGGCGCCGACCGCCTGCGCCCACACGACCACGTCATCCTCGGTCGCCGTCTGCCTGGCGTTTTCCAGCCTGCTGACCTTGGAGGGCTGCCAGCGCAGGCGCTCCGCCAGCTCCTTGCCCGACAGATGGGCGGCCTCGCGCAGCTGACGTAGCTGGCTGCCGAGGTCGATGCGCGCCTGCTGAAAGGACGTCACGCCGCAAGAGGCTAGCCCCGCTTGCGCCGATCATGCCAGGGCCTGCCGCAATTGTGATCAACCGGTTGCCGTGGGTGTTCTTCCGCTGGTCGGGAAAGCGTTTGCCGCATACTCGGGCAGAACGCGGCGGGCGATCTCGGTGAGGAGTTCGCGGGGGACCTCCACCGCGGCCTCGCCGTCGAGGACGTCGCGGAGGTCGGCCAGCGCCTCCGCGTCGGTGACTTGCAGACCTTGGACGACGATGGTGCCGCGGTCGGTCTCGTACAGGGTGGGGCAGGCGCCCGCCTCCGAGGTGGAGCCGAGGAACCGCATGCGCATGACGATCCTTCCCCGATATCAGGTGCAATTGCGCGCAATTGTACGTCCCGGAAGGTGAGGTGTGATCGTTTTTCCAGAAATCACGACATAAGTCCGAGTTGACATTGCCGGATAACCGGAAGAAATGAGCGGTTCGCTGGGTGGTGTCCGGTTCAGTCGAGGGCGCCGGCCATGAACTGGCCCGCCCGCTCGAACAGGCTCAGCGTCGTCGCGTGCAACAGGTCGCCGATGTCCTTGGGCGCCTTGCCGGCGAACGCCCGCGCGTGGGTGCCCTCCAGCACGATGCCGAGCTTGAAGCAGGCCATCACCGCGTACCAGCCGACGGCCGACAGATCGCGCTCCGACAGCGCCGTGTAGTACGCGATGATCTCCCGAGGCGCCGGCAGCCCCGGCACGTGACCGTTGTTGCTCGGCCACGTGGCCAGCAGCCAGCCGAGGTCGAGCAGCGGGTCGCCGATCGTGCACATCTCCCAGTCCACGATCGCGGCCACGCGGGGGCCGTCGCAGGCGAACATGAGGTTCGCGAAGTGGTAGTCGCCGTGCATGATGCCCGGCGTGAACGTGCGCGGCAGGTGCCGGGTGAGCCAGTCGGCCGTCTCGCGCAGGCCGGGGATGTCGGGGCCCGGATAGCCGTCGAGCTCGCCGTACGAGTCGAGCTCCTTGAGCCAGCGCGGCACCTGCCGTTCGAGGAAGCCCTCGGGCCGGCCGAAGCCCGGCAGCACCGCCGGATCCACCCGCCCCAGCTCGGCCAGCGCCGCCGCGGCCTCCAGCCCCATGCGGTGCCTGATCGCGGGGTCCGACGCGTGCGGCTCGGGCAGCCCGGTCGAGGGGTTGAACCCGTCCACCGGCTCCATCAGGTAGAACACCGGCTCCCGCTCGGTCTGCGCGGCCACCAGCCGGGGCGCGGGGACCTGCGTGCCGCGCAGCGCCGCCAGCACCCGCGACTCGCGGCGCAGCACCTCGTTGCTCTTGCGGCGGGCGTGCACGGGCGGGCGGCGCAGGATGTACGGGCGGCCGCCGCGCTCGAAGCGGATCATGACGTTCTGCGTGCCGCCCAGGACCGGCGCCGCGCCCGTGATCGGGCCGCCGGGGAGCCCCTGGGCGTCCATCCACGCGCCGAGCGCGTCGAAGTCCACGGTGGCGACGTCGATGTGGGTGGAGGTCATGGACCGCCCTTCTCACCAGAACGATGTTCTGCGCCTCGACCCTAGAGAGCGCCGCTCCCACGGTCAACCCGGATCACGGGCTCACACCAGGGTGACGGGAACGTCGGCAGGACAGGCGCGCAGCTCCTCGCCCAGGGCCTTCGCCTGCGGGTCCATCCGCGGACTCGCCGCCACGCCGCGGCCGAGCAGCCCGTGGACGACGAAGTTGAGCGCGTTGACGTTGGGCAGCGGATGACGGTCGATCCGGTACGGCGCCAGGCCGGGCAGCAGCTCCTTGAGCCGTTCGACCGTCAGGTGACCCGCCAGCCACGCGTAACGCTCGTGGGTGTCGGCCCACACGCCCAGGTTGGCGTTGCCGCCCTTGTCCCCGGACCGCGCACCGGCCACCCGGCCCAGCGGGATCCGCACGGTCTCCGCTTCTCCGGCGGGCTCCGCCGCCGGAGAAGCCGCGTGTGCGCCGGCGGCTGCGGACACGGTCGGTGCGAGGGAGACGGCCGGCGTTGCGGGGTCGGCTTGCGCGACGGAGGCGACGGAGGTGGCCGGCGTTTCCGCCAGATCCGCCGGTTCCGGCGTGGCCGGTGTCTCCGGTGGTGTGAACGGCAGTTCCTCCCCGTCCACGAAGACCCGCGCCCGCACCTCCGACGCCGGAACCAGCACCGGCCAGTACACCCCGTACGCCGACGCGTTCCCGGGCGGTGTCAGCCCGTAGAAGCCCGGATAGCTGGCCAGCCCCGTCTCCACCACGGCCGAGGAGAAGGCGCGGCCCGCCGTGCGCTCGTCGGCGGACATCACCGTGATCCGCAGCAGCCCCGAGTCCGTCAGCGTCACGTCCACCTCGTCGAACGACTCCCGCGGGATCCGCGCCCACAGGGCCTCCTCCGCCACCCGCGCCTTGGCCGGCAGGTCCAGGCCCGTCAGCACGAGCGTCATCGTGTTGCGGTAACCGCCGAGGTAGTTGACGGCCACCTTGAGCGTGCCGGGCGGCGGCTCGCCGCGGACGCCGGAGATCAGCACCCGATCGGGCCCGTCGTCCGAGAGCGTGATCGTGTCGAACCTGGCCGTCACGTCGGGGCCCAGGTAGCGGGGGCCGCCCAGTTCGTACACGAGCTGCGCCGTGACCGTGCCGACCGAGACGAGCCCGCCCGTGCCGGGATGCTTGGTGATCACGCTGGAGCCGTCGGCCCGCAGCTCGGCCAGCGGGAACCCGCAGTGCGCGAGGTCGGGCACGTCCTGGAAGAAGGCGTAGTTGCCGCCCGTGGCCTGGCAGCCGCACTCGATCACGTGCCCCGCCACCACCGACCCGGCCAGCGGATCGAGGTCGTCGGGACCCCACCCGTACCGCCAGATGCCCGGCCCCGTCACCAGCGCCGCGTCCGTCACCCGGCCCGTCACGACCACGTCCGCCCCCGCCGACAGCGCGGCGGCGATCGGCCGGCCGCCGAGGTAGGCGTTGGCGGTCAGCGGAGTGGCCTCCAGGCGTTCGCCGGTGTCGGCGTTGACCAGGTCGAGCGGCCGGCCGGTGAGGTCGTCGCCGGTCACGTGCGACACGGAGGGCGACAGGCCGAGGCGTCCGGCCAGCTCGTGCACGGCCCGCGCGCAGCCCGCCGGGTCGAGCCCGCCCGCGTTCGTCACGATCTTGATGCCCCGGTCGAGGCAGGTGCCGAGCACCTCTTCGAGCTGGCGCAGGAACGTCGGCGCGTAGCCGGGACGGCCCTTGAGCCGGTTCCCGGCCAGGATGAGCATCGTCAGCTCGGCCAGCCAGTCGCCGGTCAGCACGTCGATCGGCCCGCCCTCGACCATCTCCCTGGCCGCGGAGAGGCGGTCGCCGTAGAAACCGCTGCAGTTCGCGATGCGCAGCACCATGCTCAGCCCTGCGGCGGGACCCACTTGGGGGCCCTCTTGTCCATGAACGCGGCGATGCCCTCCTGGCCCTCGTCCGAGGTGAAGCGTTCGGCCGACAGCTCGGTCATCCGGCCCAGCCCGTCGCGGAACGACATCGCGGGCACCTCCCTGACCAGCCGCTTGGTGATCGCCAGCGCCTCGGGGCCGCCCTTGATCAGCATCCCGGTGTAGTGGGCGACGACCGCGTCCAGCTCGTCCTCGGGGACGGCGCGCGACAGCAGCCCGATCTCCGCCGCCCGCGCCGCGTCGAACACCTCGCCGGTCAGGAAGTACTCGGCCGCCGCGCGGGCGTTCAGCCTCCTGAGCACGGGCACGGCGATCATGGCCGGCGCGACCCCGAGCCGTACCTCGGTGAACGCGAACGACGCCGTCAGCGGCGCGACGGCGAAGTCGCAGGCGGCCACCAGCCCCAGGCCCCCGGCCCGCGCGGTGCCGTTGAGCCGGCAGACGACCGGCTTGGGGCTGTCCCAGATCAGTTCGAGGACCTCGGGGAACGACGCCGTCACCGGCGCGTCGGTGCTTCCCGCGCGCTGCTCCTTGAGGTCGGCCCCCGAGCAGAACACCTTGCCGGTGGCCGTCAGCACGATCACCCTGACCTCCGGCTTGGCCAGCGCCCAGCTCAGCCGGTCCGACAGCTGGGCGAGCAGGCGCGAGGACAGGGCGTTGCGGTTGGGCGGCGAGTCCAGCGTGATCGTCGCGACGCCCCCCGCCAGGTCCTTGTGCACCAGGTCCGTCATGAGTCCCCCTCTTCGATGACCGCCAGCACCGCTCCCGCGTCGACCTGGCGGCCCTTCTCCACGTGTACGGCGGCCACCACGCCGTCGGCCGGCGCGGCGATCCGATGCTCCATCTTCATCGCCTCAAGGACGAGGACCTCCTGGCCCTTGGTCACCCGGTCGCCCGGCTCCACCTCGACCCGCAGCACGCTACCCGGCATAGGAGCAAGGAGTGAGCCGGGGGCGACCTGGTCGGCGGGTTCGGGCAGGCGGGGGAGCGGGGTCAGCTCGGCGTGGCCGTCGGCGTGGTCGACGCAGACCTTCCCGTCGGGGTAGCGCGCCACGTCGAAGGCGTGCCGGACGCGGTCCCGCTCCAGCACCACCCCGTCGGGCTCCGCCCGGACGACCGTGACGCCCGGGGGCAGCGGGTCGTAGACGACGTCCTCCTCGATCTCGGCGAAGCGGGTACGGCGCGGCTGGGAACGGACGTTGCGCCACCCGCCGGGCAGCCCACCGAGCACTCTGGCCCTGCGCCGGTTGCCCGCGGCGACGGCCAGAGCAGCCGCCAGCACCGCCAGTTCCTCCGCCCCGCCCACGGAACCAGCACCACCGCCCGACGCGGCATCGCTGCTCAGTCCGGCACCGCTGCTCAGCTCGCCACCGCCGTCCGGGCCGGCACCGCCGTCGGCGGCGGGGGTGTCAGAGGTGGGGTTGCCGGGCGTGGGGCTGGGGTGGAGGGGGCCGCCGGGGGCGAGGAAGGCGGTGTGCGTGTCGCCGGCCAAGAACTCCCGATTCGTCAGGATATTTACCAGTAAATCTCGATTGGTGGTGAGGCCGTGCAGTCGTGCCCCGCGCAGCGCCGTCACCAGTTTCCGCACCGCCTGCTCCCGCGTGGCCCCGTGCGCGATCACCTTGGCCAGCATCGCGTCGTAGTAGGGCGACACCACGGACCCGGACTCCACCCCGGAATCCACCCGTACGTCGCCGGCGATCTCGAACCGCCGCAACACACCCGACTGCGGCACGTACGCGGAGTCCTCGGCGTACAGCCGCGCCTCGACCGCCCACCCGGCCGGCTCCGGCGGGACGGACGGCAGCGCCGCCCCCTCGGCCACCTCCAGCTGCAGCCGCACCAGATCGACCCCGTGCACCAGCTCGGTCACCGGATGCTCGACCTGGAGCCGGGTGTTCATCTCCAGGAACGCCACCCGTTCCCCGTCGACCAGGAACTCCACCGTGCCCGCGCCCACGTAGCCGATCTCGCGGGCGGCGCGGACGGCGGCGTCGTGCAGCAGCTCCCGCGTGCCGGGGGAGATGCCGGGAGCGGGGCACTCCTCGATCACCTTCTGGTGCCGCCGCTGCACGCTGCACTCGCGCTCGCCCAGCGCCCACACGGTCCCGTGCTGATCGGCCAGCACCTGGACCTCGACGTGCCTGGCCCGCTCCAGCAGCGGCTCGGCGAAGACCGTGCCGTCGCCGAAGGCGGCCGCCGCCTCCCGCCGCGCCGACTCCACCTCCCGCGCCAGCTCACCCGCCGCCCGCACGACACGCATCCCGCGCCCGCCCCCGCCCGCGGACGCCTTCACCAGCAGCGGAAACTCCACGGGCACGGGCGCCGGAGCGGACGCAGGGTCGGACATCGGGTCGGACGCAGGGTCGGACGTCGGGTCGGTCGGAGCATCGGACGCCGGAGCGGACGCGGGATCGGGCACGGTCACGGCGGCGGGGCCGGACAGGTCGTACGAGGGCAGCACGGGCACGCCGGCCGCCGCCATCAGCCGCTTGGCCCCGATCTTGACGCCCATGGCCGCGATGGCCTCGGGCGGCGGGCCGATCCACACCAGCCCGGCATCGATGACGGCTCGGGCGAAGTCGGCGTTCTCCGACAGAAAGCCGTATCCGGGGTGGACCGCGTCCGCTCCGGTGGCCGTACAGGCCGCCAGGATCGCCGCTGCGTCCAGATAGGTCTCCGCGGGGTGCGCACCGGGCAGACGTACCGCCAGGTCCGCCTCGGCCACGTGAGGCGCGTCCGCGTCGGGGTCGGAGAAGAGCGCGACCGTGGAGACGCCGAGCTCCCGGCAGGTACGGAAGATCCGGCGGGCGATCTCGCCCCGGTTCGCGACGAGCAGGCGGTTGATCACGGGCGGAACACCCCGAACCCGGCCGGCTCCGGCTCCGGCGCGCTGTTGATCGCCGACAGGCACAGGCCCAGCACGGTACGCGTGTCGCGCGGGTCGATCACCCCGTCGTCGTACAGGCGCCCAGACAGGAAGAAGGCCAGCGACTCGGCCTCGATCCGTTCCTCCACCATCGCCCGCATCGCGGCGTCCGCCTCCTCGTCGTAGACCTGGCCCTTCGCCAGCGCCGAGGCCCGTCCCACGATGGACATCACCCCGGCCAGCTGCGCCGGCCCCATCACCGCCGATTTGGCGCTGGGCCAGCTGAACAGGAAGCGGGGATCGTAGGCCCGCCCGCACATCCCGTAGTTCCCCGCCCCGTACGAGGCGCCCATCACGACCGTCAGATGCGGCACCGTCGAGTTGGACACCGCGTTGATCATCATCGCGCCGTGCTTGATGATGCCGCCCTGCTCGTAGTCCTTGCCGACCATGTAGCCGGTCGTGTTCTGCAGGAAGAGCAGCGGTGTGCGCGACTGGTTCGCCAGCTGGATGAACTGCGCGGCCTTCTGCGACTCCTCGCTGAACAGCACGCCGCGCGCGTTGGCCAGCACGCCCACCGGATAACCGTGGATCTTCGCCCACCCGGTCACCAGCGAGGCCCCGTACAGCGGCTTGAACTCGTCGAACTCGCTCCCGTCGGCCACCCTGGCGATCACCTCGCGCGGGTCGAACGGCACCTTGAGATCCTCAGGCACGATCCCGAGCAGCTCGTCGGCCGCGTACACCGGCTCCCGCACCGGCCCGTCCGGGACGAAGCCGCGCTTGCGCCAGCCGAGCGAGGCGATGATCCGCCGCCCGATCCGCAGCGCGTCGAGCTCGTCCACGGCCAGGTGGTCGGCCAGCCCGCTGATCCTGGCGTGCATCTCCGCGCCGCCGAGCGACTCGTCGTCGGACTCCTCGCCGGTCGCCATCTTGACCAGCGGCGGCCCGCCGAGGAACACCTTGGCCCGCTCCCGCACCATCACCACGTGGTCGCTCATTCCGGGCACGTAGGCCCCGCCGGCCGTGGAGTTGCCGAAGACCAGCGCGACCGTCGGCACCCCGGCCGCCGACAGCCGGGTCAGGTCGCGGAAGATCTGGCCGCCGGGGATGAAGATCTCCTTCTGCGTGGGCAGGTCCGCGCCGCCGCTCTCGACGAGATTGACGTACGGGAGCCGGTTGCGCAGCGCGATCTCCGCCGCGCGCAGCGACTTCTTCAGCGTCCACGGGTTGGAGGCGCCGCCGCGGACCGTGGGGTCGTTCGCGGTGATCACGCACTCGACGTCCTCGATCACCCCGATCCCGGACACCACGCTCGCCCCGACGGGGAACTCGCTGCCCCACGCCGCCAGCGGCGACAGCTCAAGGAAGGGGGAGTCGGGGTCGACGAGCAGCTCGATCCGCTCCCTGGCGAGCAGCTTGCCGCGGGCGCGATGGCGCTCGACGTACTTCTGGCCGCCGCCGGCCACCGCCTTGGACTGCTCGGCGTCGAGCTCGGCCAGCCTGGTCAGCATCGCCTCGCGGCGCAGCCGGTAGTCCTCGCTGTCCGTGTCGAGCCTGCTCCTGATCACGCGCACTCCTCCGGCAGAGCCGACGATCATGTGGTGAGCACGCTAGCGCAGCCCGGTGCCCCCGGCACAGAGCGAGCCGCCGCCCGATGACGGGCGACGGCTCGTGAACGGGGCACCACTCGTCCCGCTCGGACGCACGGATCGGGTCGCCCAAGAGCCGGCCGCCCAGGACCCGGGCTCCCAGGACCCGGGCTCCCAGGACCCGGGCTCCCAGGATCAGGTGCCCGAGACCAGGTGTGCCCGGGGTCAGGTGCTCGAGGTCAGGTGCCCGAGACCAGGTGTGCCCGGGGTCAGGTGCTCGAGGTCAGGTGCCCGAGACCAGGTGTGCCCGGGGTCAGGTGCAGTGGCTCCAGCCGGACTTCCACGAGGTCTTGTGCCACGTGCCGCCCCAGATGACGCACTTCTTCTTGGCGGCCAGGCGGACGGGACCGGCGTACGAGGTGAACTTGCCCGGGTTGCTCCCGCTGGAGCCGCCCTTGACCTGGAGGATCGCGTTCATGTTCACCTTGCCGGGGATCACCATGCGCGAGATGGTGACCACGCAGTTCTTGCCCGCGCCGGCGTGGTAGAGCAGGTACGTCGTGGCGCCCTCGCCCAGCTTGTGCGAGTTGATCACCTTGTATCCGGCGCCGCACACCCCGACCGGCGTGGCCGTGTTGGGCTTCAGCGGCGGCTGCGACGGCTTGGCCGGCTGGTCGGTGGCCTTCCCCTGCTCGTCGAACGGCCGGGTCGACGGATCGGGATCCGGCTCGACCATGTTCCTGCTCTTCTTCTTGGTCGGCGTGGCCTGCGGCCGGCTCGTGGTGGTCTGCGGCCGGGGAGCCTGCGTGGCCGGGTTGGGCACCTGGGCGACGGGCTCCCTGGTGGGCTTGCGCGTCTTCTTCTCCTCGATGTCCAGGGTGGGGACAGGAGGCGTGCTGTCCGTCGGGATCGGCACGGACTCGGGCGGCTCGCCCGGCTGTCCCGCGCCGGAGCCGCCGTCGGGCTCGCTGGTGTTGCCCACGGCGACGACCGGGACCTCCTTGCCGCTGTTCGCCTGGACGACGACCGCGCCGGCCACGACGAGCAGCGCGGCCGCGGCGGCGCCGGAGAGAGCGAGGGTCAGCGTACGACGCTGCTTGGCGGGCACCCCGTCACCGGACTGCCCACCGGCACCGGGCCCACCAGCACCATGACCGGCGCCAGGACCACCCGAACCAGGACCACCGGCCCCTGGACCACCGGCACTAGGACCGGCGCCAGGACCACCGATCCCAGGACCACTGACACCGGGCCCGCCCGCGCCATGACGGGCGCCGGGTCCTCCGGGGTGGCCTGGTCCGCCGGGGAAGGGGCCGCCGGGCGGAACGCCGGGGCCGTGTGGCATCCCGGACGCCTGCATCCCGATCCCACCCTGGGCGGGACCGTGCGGCGGCTGCGGAGCGCCGGGCGGGAAGCCGCCGGGCTGCTGTGCCCCGAACGCCCCACCGGCCTGACCGCCCTGCCCCATGCCCGCCTGCGCTCCGGGCGCCATGCCCGCCTGGGGTCCGCCCTGAGCCGCGCCCTGCGGTCCGGCCTGCGGTGTGCCAAGCGGTCCGGCCTGAGCCGCGCCCTGCGGTCCGGCCTGCGGTGTGCCAAGCGGTCCGGCCTGCGGCGCACCGGCCAGGGGAGCGCCCTGGCCGCCGTGCGGCGCGCCCGCCTGAGCCCCGGCCTGGGGCGCGTGCCCTGCGGGACCGCCCTGCGCGGCGGCGGCCGCGTGGCCGTAGTCGCCCGTCTGCGGCGGCGCCACGGACTGCGGACCCGTCTGCTGCGGGCCGCCCACCGCGACGGGGCCGGTCGGCTGGTGCCAGGGACCGGGGTAGTTGTCCTGCGCGGAGCCGGCCGCACCACCGCTGCCGCCGGCGCCCTTCGGACCGCCGGCGCCACCCGCGCCGCCGCCCGCGTGAGCCGCGGCGGCACCCGCCGCGGCTGCGCCGGCCGTCTTCTGCCGGCCCGTGATCGGCTCGACGGCCGCGTTGGGGGCCGGCTGGCCGGTCAGGTGCACGATCAGCTCGTCGGCGCTGGGCCGCTGGGCCGGGTCCTTCGACAGACAGGCGGCCACCAGGTCCCCGAGGACCCCGCCCTCCATCTGCTCCAGCTCCGGCTCCTCGTTGAGGATCCGGTTCATCACGACGGGGATCGAGTCGGCGCCGAACGCGGGCTTGCCCGTCGCGGCGAACACCATCGTGACGCCCCACGCGAAGACGTCGGCCGCCTCGGACACCGCCGCCCCGCTGAGCTGCTCGGGCGCCAGGTACGAAGGCGTCCCCATGGCCATGCCGGTGGCGGTCGCGCCGGGGGAGTCGAGGGCGCGGGCGATGCCGAAGTCGATCACGACGGGACCCTCGGGCCCCATGAGGACGTTGGCGGGCTTGAAGTCGCGGTGCAGAATCCCGGCGCGGTGGATGGCCGCGAGCGCGGTGGCCGTACTGATCGCCAGGCGTTCGAGCGCCGCGCCCCGCCGCGGCCCCTCGTTGATCACGAGCTCCCGCAGCGACGGCCCCGGGACGTACTCGCTCACGATGTACGGCCGGCTCCCGTCGAGGTCGGCGTGCAGCACTGGAGCGGTGCAGAACCTGGCCACCCGCTGGGCCACCGCCACCTCGCGCAGGAACCGCGTCCTGGCGTCGGTGTCGGCCACCAGAGCGTGGTGCAGCAGCTTGACCGCGACCTGCTCACCGGAGTCGCTCTTGCCGAGATAGACAACGCCCTGGCCGCCCTCGCCGAGCCGGGCGACGATGTCGAACGCCCCCAGCCGCCGCGGGTCGTCCGCCGCCAACGGCTGGAACTGATTCACGTCGGACCCCCATTACCACCTAATAGATGAGGCAAAACGCTACCAGCGCGACAGACGGGGCGTCTGCCGGACCTGTCAGAAGTTTCATGTTTTGACGAGCAAAGTCAGCGTTTCGTCGCAGGTCGAGTGCGCTTCGGTGACCGAAGTCACGGCTTGGTCAAGGCAAGATCCACTTACCGCGGACGTCAGATCGCCTCGCCGCGGCCGCGATCACCGAGCGGTCGGATTCGCCGAGGGTGGCGGGGGCTGAGCAGGTCGAAGGAGGTCAGATCGCCTTGCCGGGGGTCGAGGATGCCGAGCGGGTCGAAGGAGGTCAGATCGCCTTGCCGGGGGTCGAGGATGCCGAGCGGGTCGAAGGAGGTCAGATCGCCTTGCCGGGGTTGAGGATGCCGAGCGGGTCGAAGACGGCCTTGATCCCCCGCTGCACCTCCTCCGCCACCGGCCCGGCCTCCAGCCCCAGCCAGCGCCGCTTGAGCAGCCCCACCCCGTGCTCCCCGGTGAGCGTGCCGCCGAACTCCAGCGCCCGCTTGAACACCTCGTCCGCCGCGGCCCACACCTCCGGCGGCGGCTCCACCGACCCGTGCTCGAAGATGAAGACAGGATGCACGTTGCCGTCGCCCGCGTGC
Source organism: Nonomuraea fuscirosea (assembly GCF_003001935.1). Taxonomy (GTDB): domain Bacteria; phylum Actinomycetota; class Actinomycetes; order Streptosporangiales; family Streptosporangiaceae; genus Nonomuraea; species Nonomuraea fuscirosea. The sequence goes on from NZ_PVNG01000001.1 coordinate 575,489, forward strand.
GCCACCGTGGCGATCCGCACGCCGTGCCTGACCGCCGCCGCCTCGATCGCGGTGATCATGTCGGGCAGCGCCGACCGGGGCACGCACACGTCCTCGACCAGGCACGCGCCCTGCCGCTCCTTGGCCCCGTACGCCAGCCGGCGCAGCCCGATCAGCTCGTCGGCCTCCTCCGGACTGGAGGACACGGCCACGAACGAGGCGCCGTTCTCGGTGCAGATCGCCTCCATGCGCCCGGCCATGGCCTGGCTGTCGGCGGCGTCGGACTGGCCGATCAGCATGGCCTGCGTGCCGGGTTCGAGGCCGATGTTGCGCCACTCGTCGATGGCCTCCAGCGTGGCCCGGTCGAGCAGCTCCATGAGCGACGGCTGGCAACCGGCCGCCATGATCGCCGAGACGGCGGCGCCCGCGTCGCGCAGCGAGCCGAACTCGGCGGCGAACGTCGCGGGCGGCGCGGCCGGCGCGCGGCGCAGCCGCACGGTGGCGGCGGTGATCACGCCGAGCGTGCCTTCCGAGCCGACGAACAGGCCGGTCAGGTCGTAGCCGGTGACGCCCTTCATCGTGCGCCGGCCGGTGTTCAGCACCCGGCCGTCGGCCAGCACGACCTCAAGGCCGAGCGCCGAGTCCCTGGTCACGCCGTACTTCACGCAGCGCAGCCCGCCGGCGTTGGTGGCCAGGTTGCCGCCGATGGTGGAGATCTCGTACGAGGACGGGTCGGGCGCGTACATGAGCCCGTGCTCCCTCGCGGCCCGGTCGAGGTCGGCGGTGATGACGCCGGGCTCGACCACGGCGATCTCGTCGGCCGGCGACAGCTCCCTGATCGCCGTCATCCTGGCCAGCGACAGCACGATCGAGCCGTCGCCGGCGACCGAGGCACCGGCCAGGCCGGTGCCCCCGCCCCTGGGCACCACCGGCACCCGGTGCTCGGTGGCCCAGCGCAGGGTGGTCACCACGTCGTCGCGCGAGGCGGCGAGCACCACGCCGACCGGCTTGCCGGGCTCCAGGAACGTGCGGTCACGGGCATAGGAGTCGATCACGTCGGGGTCGGTGATGACGCGGGCTTCGGGCAGGGACTTCACCAGGGCATCGATCGGTCTCACACTATGCACCCTAGGCGCACGCCCGGCGCGGGGAAGCGCCAGGTCGGGACGGCCCGGCCGCCAGGCGTGACGGACGGTTTGCGCAGTGCGTTCCTTAAGGCCAGACTGCCCGGGTGGAAGTCAGGTGCCCGGTGTGCTCGGAGACCGGCCAGGTCGTAGCGGTTCCCGGGGCGGTCGCCGCCGGTACCACGTACAGAATCGGGCGGGTCAGGTTACCGGGGACGCGTGAGATCGCCGATCTGCCGACGGCGGCCTCGCTCGGCGCGTCGAAGCACGTCATGAGCCGGACGCAGCTCGCCGTCTGGCTGTCGTTCCCCGCCCGCCACTACACGCCGTGGGCCAGGAACCAGGGCTACGTGCTGCTGCTGGTGGCGGCCCTGGTGCATCTGGTCGTGTCGCTGGTGATCGCCATGGGGCAGGACCCGCGCTGGGGCGAGGTGCTGCTGGCGCCGTTCTGCCTGACGGGCCTGTTCTGGGGGCTGGGGCTGCTCAACGTGCTCGGCTCGTACGGCGCCCGCAAGCGCGACACGCAGGAGGCCCCGGCCAGGGAGAAGGCCCTGGCCGTCTGGGAACGCCTCTACTACTGCCCCCGCGACAACGTCGCCTTCGAGCCGGAGGTCGGCGTCGCGTTCCATCCGAGCGAGACGCGCGAGTACATCTTCGGCTTCAGGAACGGCGGCGCCCCCAGATGACCGCGGGCGGGCTCAGCCCCGCTCGTCGGCGACCAGCCGCACGCAGGTCGCCAGCCCGTCGATGGCCTGCTCCAGCTCGTCCAGCTCGGGGAAGGTCGGCGCGATCCTGATCGTGCGGTCCTCGGGGTCCTTCCCGTACGGGTGCGTGGCGCCCGCGGGCGTCAGCGCGATCCCGGCCGCCTTGGCCTTCGCCACCACCTCGGCGGCGTGCGGCACCTCCAGGCTGACGAAGTAGCCGCCCTTCGGGCTGGTCCATGTGGCCAGGCCGCCGAGCCGCTCGGTGAGCATCTTGTCCACCAGCTCGAACTTCGGCCCGACCAGCTCGGCGTGCCGGCGCATGTGCGCGGCCACGCCGGCGCCGTCACGCAGGAACTCCACGTGGCGGAGCTGGTTGATCTTGTCGGGGCCGATGGACTGCTTCGAGGTGTTGTGCAGGAACCACTTCACGTTCTCCGGCGAGGAGCCGAAGAAGGACACGCCCGCGCCGGCCAGGGTCACCTTGGAGGTCGAGGCGTAGACGAACACGCGGTCGGGGTGACCGTGCTCCGCGCTGAGCGTGAGCAGGTCGGCCAGCTCGGCGGGGGTGTCGGTGAGGTGGTGGACGGCGTAGGCGTTGTCCCAGAAGAGGCGGAAGTCGGGGGCTGCGGCGGTCATGGCGGCCAGCCGGCGCACGGTCTCGTCGCTGTAGGTGACGCCGGTCGGGTTGCTGTACTTCGGCACGCACCACATGCCCTTGACGCTCGCGTCGGCGGCGACCAGGCGCTCGACGACGTCCATGTCGGGGCCGTCGGCGTTCATCGGCACGCTGACCATCTTGATGCCGAACCGCTCACAGATGGTGAAATGCCGGTCATAGCCGGGGACCGGGCACAGGAACGTGATCTCCGGCTCCTCGATCCACCGGCGCGCGGCCCCGGGCACCGGGCTCAGCAGCGCGTGCACGATCGTGTCGTGCATCAGGGCCAGGCTGGCGTTGCCGCCGACGACGAGCTGACCGGCCGGCACCTGGATCAGCGGCGCGAACAGCTCGCGCAGCTCGGCCAGCCCCTGCAGGTTGCCGTAGTTGCGGCCGTCCGTGCCGTCGGCCGCCCGGTACGACGCCGGCAGCGTGAGCATGGCGTTGGAGAGATCGAGCTGGCGCGGCGACGGCTTGCCCCGGGTCAGGTCGAGCGAGAGCCCCCGCTGGACGAGGGCGGCGTAGTCACGCTGAGCGGTCACGATGTTCTCTCCTCGGTTCGGCTTATCGAAGGATAGAAGACGCCGCCGGGTGGACCGCTCGATATCCGCCATGTGGACGGCACGGAAAGGGCGCCGGACGGGTCCTTCGGAGGTGATCGCCAAAGGTTTCGGTGGCGAATGTCAAAGAACGACTTCCCGAGCGGCGATCGTTGACGTGGAATGGGTAGATCGGGGCAGGCACAACTCCACGTCGGAGGGAGCACCCGTGACGACTGTTCGCGAGACCTCGATCGAGCAGGTCAGGCGCCGCCGCACCGGGACCGTCATCGCCTCCTGGATGTCGACGACCGACCACAAGGTCATCGGGTACCTCTACCTGATCACCTCGTTCGGGTTCTTCCTCGTGGCCGGCATCATGGCCATGATCATCCGGGCCGAGCTGGCCGCGCCCGGCATGCAGCTCGTCGGCCAGCAGCAGTACAACCAGCTGTTCACCATCCACGGCACGGTGATGCTGCTGCTGTTCGCCACGCCGCTGTTCGCCGGGTTCGCCAACGTGGTCATGCCGCTGCAGATCGGCGCGCCGGACGTGGCCTTCCCCCGGCTCAACGCGGTGGCGTACTGGCTGTTCCTGTTCGGCGGGCTCATGGTGGTGGCCGGGTTCTTCACGCCGGGCGGCGCGGCCGACTTCGGCTGGTTCGCCTACACGCCGCTGTCGGACTCGGTGTACTCGCCGCAGGTCGGCGCGGACCTGTGGATCATGGGCCTGGCACTGTCCGGCCTCGGCACGATCCTCGGCGCGGTGAACTTCATCACCACGATCATCGGCATGCGCGCGCCCGGGATGACCATGTTCCGGATGCCCATCTTCACCTGGAACGTGCTGCTGACCAGCATGCTCGTGCTGATGGCCTTCCCCGTGCTGGCGGCGGCGCTGCTGGTGCTGGAGTCGGACCGCAAGCTCGGCACGCAGGTCTTCGTGGCCGGCAACGGCGGGCCGCTGCTCTGGCAGCACCTGTTCTGGTTCTTCGGCCACCCCGAGGTCTACATCATCGCGCTGCCCTTCTTCGGCATCGTCACCGAGGTCATCCCGGTCTTCAGCCGCAAGCCGATCTTCGGCTACATGAGCCTGGTCGGCGCCACCATCGCCATCGCCGGGCTGTCGATGACCGTCTGGGCGCACCACATGTTCCCGACCGGGCAGGTGCTGCTGCCCTTCTTCTCGTTCATGACGTTCCTCATTGCGGTGCCGACGGGCGTGAAGTTCTTCAACTGGATCGGCACGATGTGGCGGGGCCATCTGAGCTTCGAGTCGCCCATGTTGTTCGCGGTGGGCTTCCTCGTCACGTTCCTCCTGGGGGGCCTGACGGGCGTCATCCTGGCCTCGCCGCCGCTCGACTTCCACATCAGCGACACCTACTTCGTCGTCGCCCACTTCCACTACGTGGTCTTCGGCACGGTGGTGTTCGCCATGTTCGCCGGGTTCTACTTCTGGTGGCCCAAGATGACCGGCCGGATGCTCGACGACCGGCTGGGCAAGGTGCACTTCTGGACGCTGTTCCTCGGCTTCCACACCACGTTCCTCATCCAGCACTGGCTCGGCCAGGCCGGGATGCCCAGGCGTTACGCCGACTACAGCCCGGGCGACGGCTTCACGACGCTCAACCAGATCTCCTCGGTCGGCGCGTTCCTGCTGGGCGCCTCGACGCTGCCGTTCCTCTACAACGTCTGGAAGACCGCCAGGCACGCGCCCAAGGTCACCCTCGACGACCCGTGGGGCTACGGCGGGTCCCTGGAATGGGCCACGAGCTGCCCGCCGCCGCGACACAACTTCACCAGCATGCCGAGCATCCGCTCCGAACGGCCCGCGTTCGACCTGCACTACCCGCACGAGAAGCAGGACGAGCCTGGCTGACCCCCCATGTTTCGCCCATCTAAGGAGATCGGCGATGACCGGCACGAAGACTCCCTTCGATCCTGAGACTGCCCCCTGCGGGAAGAGGTCGGGCGGTGAACGTCTTCTCGACGACGACGGTTACGGCCTGGTCATCCGGGATCAGCTCTTCGACTGCGGCTGCCGCAGGATCCGCCACGAGTACCACGACGGCAGCATCCACCTGTCCGCCATCCGCCACGACGGCAAGCGGGTGAAGGACCCGATCCAGCCGGACCACGGAGTGTGACCCCAATGATCGATGTGCTCATCGTCGGGGGAGGCGGAGCGGGGCTGCGGGCGGCGATCGCGGTCGCCGAGACCGACCCCTCGCTCAGGGTGGCGGTCGTGTCGAAGGTCTATCCGATGCGCAGCCACACCGTCTCCGCCGAGGGCGGCGCCGCGGCCGTGATCGGTGCTGGCGACACGCTCGACGAGCACTGCTACGACACGATCTCGGGCGGCGACTGGCTCTGCGACCAGGACGCGGTGGAGGCGTTCGTGTCGGAGGCGCCCAAGGAGCTGATCCAGCTGGAGCACTGGGGCTGCCCGTGGAGCCGGGAGAGCGACGGCCGGGTCGCGGTGCGCCCGTTCGGCGGGATGAAGAAGATGCGCACCTGGTACGCCGCCGACAAGACCGGCTTCCACCTGCTGCACACGCTCTTCCAGACCACCCTGAAATATCAGGACATCATCAGGTACGACGAGTGGTACGTCACCAAGCTCGTCGTCGACGACGGCCGGGTCCACGGCGTCGTGGCCGTCGAGATCAGGACCGGCAGGGTCGAGACCATCCCCGCCAGAACGGTCGTCCTGGCCACCGGCGGCTGCGGCAAGGTCTTCCCCTTCACCACGAACGCCGCCATCAAGACGGGCGACGGCATGGCCCTGGCCTACCGCGAGGGCGCGCCGCTCAAGGACATGGAGTTCGTCCAGTACCACCCCACCGGCCTGCCCTTCACCGGCATCCTCATCACCGAGGCGGCCAGGGCGGAGGGCGGCTGGCTGATTAACAAGGACGGCTACCGTTACCTCCAGGACTACGACCTCGGCAGCCCCACGCCCACGCCGAAGCTGCGCAGCATGGAGCTCGGGCCGCGCGACCGGCTGTCGCAGGCGTTCGTGCACGAGCAGGAGAAGGGCCGCACGGTGGACACCCCGTACGGGCCTGTCGTCTACCTCGACCTGCGCCACCTCGGCGAGTCGAAGATCGACGCCCGCATCCCGTTCGTGCGCGAGCTGTGCCGCAGCTACCAGAACCTCGACCCGGCCACCGACCTCATCCCCGTGCGGCCCGTCGCGCACTACATGATGGGCGGCGTCCACACCGACATCGACGGCGCCACCCCGATCGCCGGCCTGTTCGCGGCCGGGGAGACGGCGTGCGTGAGCATCAACGGCGCCAACCGGCTCGGCTCCAACTCGCTGCCCGAGATCCTCGTCTTCGGCCGACGGGCCGGGATCGCCGCCGCCGCGTTCGCCAGGTCGCACGCCGGGCAGGCGGAGGCGTCCGCCGTACGCGCCCAGGGCGCGGACGAGCGGCGGCGGCTGGAACGCGTGCGCGGGGGCGGCGGGCACGGTGAGCGGATCGCCGACCTGCGCGAGCGGATGCAGCACACGCTGGAGGGAGCCGCCGGCATCTACCGCGCGGGAGACGTGCTGACCAAGGCCGTCGACACGCTCGCGGACCTGGGCGAGCGGGCCCAGGAGGCGCGCGTCGACGACAGCAGCACCGCCTTCAACACCGAGCTGATCAGCCTGCAGGAGCTGCACGCCATGCTGGAGATCGCGCGGACCGTGGTGGCCTGCGCGCTGAACAGGCAGGAGTCGCGCGGCGCGCACCAGCGCACCGACTTCACCGCCAGGGACGACGAGACGTACCTGGCCCACTCGCTCGTGCACCGCGCGCCCGACGGCTCCCCGTCCGTCGGGCTGCTGCCCGTGACGATCACCCGCTGGCCTCCGGGAGAAAGGGTCTACGGCCGTGACTGACACCACCGAAGCGGTACGGCGGGCGAGCACGCGCACGATCCGCGTGGAGGTCTCCCGCTACCGGCCGGGCGAGGACGCGGAGCCGGTGTTCCAGGAGTACGAGGTGCCGCTCATGGCCGACTGGGCCGTGCTGGACGGGCTCAACTACATCAAGGACCGGCTCGACGGCAGCCTGTCCTTCCGCTGGTCGTGCCGGATGGGCGTGTGCGGCTCGTGCGGCATGAACGTCAACGGCGAGCCCCGGCTGACCTGCGGCACCTTCCTGTCCGAGTACGGCGAGGGGCCGGTCAGGATCGAGCCGCTCAAGGGCTTCCCCGTGATCAGGGACCTGGTCGTGGACATCGACGACTTCCTGGCCAAGCTGTCGTCCGTGCGGCCGTGGCTGATCAGGGAGGGGGAGGAGCCGCCGCTGACGGCCGAGTACGCCCAGACGCCCGAGCAGCTGGAGGCGTACAAGCAGTACAGCATGTGCATCAACTGCCTGCTGTGTTACTCGGCCTGCCCCGTCTACGTGCTCGACCCCGACTTCCTCGGCCCGGCCGCCATCGCGCTCGCCCAGCGCTACAACCTGGACTCGCGGGACATGGGCGACCGGTTCGACGTGCTCAACCTGGAGGACTCGGTGTGGGGCTGCACGTTCGTCGGCGAGTGCACCAGCGCCTGCCCCAAGCACGTGGATCCGGCCGAGGCCATCCAGCGCTACAAGCTGACCGCGGCCCTGCGCTCGGTGCTGCCGTGGAGCCGGCGATGAAGACCCGCGACGAGGTCACTCCCGGCGGCTACCGGCCGCGCCGCGACGCCTTCTGGTTCGCCCGCAGCCGCGCCTACACCGTCTTCGTGCTGCGCGAGCTGACCAGCGTCTTCGTGGCCTGGACGGTCGTCTTCCTGCTGCTGCTGGTGGACGCGGTGCTGGGCGGGAGCCTGCCGGAGTTCGCGGCGCTGGCCGCCCGGCCGTGGATGATCGCGCTCAACGTGCTGGCCCTGGCCGCGACCTGCTTCCACGCGATCACGTTCCTCAACCTCGCGCCCAGGGCCACCGTGGTGCGCCTGGACGGCTACCGGTTGCCCGCGTGGCTGATCCAGGGCGGCAACCACTCGTTGTGGCTGGCGGTGTCGGCGGTCGTCGCGTTCTTCGTGCTGAGGGGGTTCCAGTGAGGCGCACGCCGGAGCCGTACCTGTGGCTGCTGTTCAGCGGCGGGGGAGTGGTGGCGGCGCTGCTGCTGCCCGTGCTGGTGCTGCTGTTCGGGGTGCTCATGCCGCTCGGGGTCGTGGACTGGCCCGCCGCCGAGCACCTGCGGGCGCTGCTGGACAGTCCGCCGGTCCGGGTGGCGCTGGTCGTGGTCGTCGTGCTGTGTCTCTTCCACGCCGCGCACCGCGTCCGGCACACCAGCGAGGAGCTGTTCGGCATCGCCAGATTCGACGTGGTGATCGCGCTGCTCTGTTACGGCGGAGCCGTCGCGGGCGGGGTCGTCGCCGCCGTATTGATGGTGTAAATGTCGTAGTTTTATCACGTTTCAACAACGTACTTTACGACTGGTTGACCCACCCTCTAACGTCCGGCATTGCACACCCTATGGCCATGCGCCCGGCGATCCCGGGCAGAGAGGGTTCCTGGTGCCCAGCACAAAGCGCCTGTTAGCAACACTTCCCGCGGTGGCCCTTCTCGCCGCCGCGCTGTCCGTGCCCGCCGCGCAGGCGAGCTCCGTCGCGGCCTACGAGCCCACGGCCTCGGACTTCTACATCAATTACGCCCCTCCGCAGGTGGAGAAGGACGTCAAGGACCCCGCGGTCGTCGATCAGCGGGCCCGTTCCCTCACTCCGGCGCAGAAGTTCGACCGCAAGTTCAGCAGCGGAAACCCGGCCGCCGGTCGCATTCTCGCCGCCCGTGAGCGACAGGCCGTCAAGTCCGGCCGCAACCCCGCTGAATGGATCTTCAAGAACTCCAAGCAGACCCGCACGGCCAAGCTCCTCACCGTGCTCGTCGAGTTCAACGATCAGGCCAACGACGACTTCTCCGGCTTCAACCGGCTGCGCACGGTCAACAGCGCGCCGAACGACTGCGCCGTCGAGCCGGCCGGCACGCTGCTCAACGGCCCGCTGCACAACAACATCCCCGACCCGGCGACGCTGCCGCACAAGGACAACAACTCCTTCTGGGTCAAGGACTTCAGCACCGCGCACTTCAACAAGATGCTCTACACGGACAAGGGCATCACCGAGCGCGTGCGCCCGGACCTGAAGGACCCGCGCGACGGCAGGCGCGGCATCGACATCTCCGGCCAGACCATGAAGAACATGTACGAGGAGATGTCGAAGGGGGCCTACTCCGTCACCGGCTCCGCGGTCGGCTGGATCAAGGTGCCCCACTCCGAGGCGTACTACGGCGCCGCGGCCTGCGGCGGCGCGCCGCAGGACATGTCCGGCCACCCGGACAACCCGCTCGGCGCCCAGCAGCTGCCGATCGACACGGTCGAGGCCCTGGCCGCCGCGCAGCCCGACTTCCCGTGGGCCGACTACGACGTCGAGGACATCTCCGACGCCGACGGCGACGGCGACTTCAACGAGCCCGACGGCGTCATCGACCACCTGGTGCTGGTGCACGCCGGCAAGGACAAGTCCTCCGACGGCGGCGCCGAGGGCACGTACGCGATCTGGGCGCACTCCAGCGCGGTCGCGGGCGGCTACAAGATCCCCGGCACCGACAAGAAGATCTCGAACTACATCGTGCAGCCCGAGGACTCCGGCGTCGGGGTCTTCGCCCACGAGTACGGCCACGACCTCGGCCTGCCCGACCTGTACGACACCTCCGGCGCGGCCAGTTCCGCGGTGGACTTCTGGGACCTCATGTCCAGCGGCTCCCACTCCGGCCCGATCTTCCAGTCGATGCCGACGCACATGGGCCTGTGGGACAAGTGGGTGCTCGGCTGGGCCAACCCGAAGACGTTCAACCCGGGCGACAAAGCCAAGCTCGTCACCGTCGGCCAGTCCTCGCGCACGCCCAAGCTCACCCAGGACGGCGTCCGGGTCAACCTGGCCTCCACGCCGCTGAAGATGATCGACGTGCACAGCGGCTCCAACGCCTGGTGGAGCGGCCTCGACCAGGACTGGGCGAACCTCACCCTGACCCGTGACGTGCCCGTGCCCGCCGGCACCGACGTGAAGTTCTGGATGTGGAACAACTACGTCATCGAGCAGGACTGGGACTTCGGCTTCGTCGAGGTCTCCACCGACGGCGGTGAGACGTGGACCCAGCAGAAGGTCTTCGACGAGGCCGGCAACGAGGTCAGCACGGCCGACGACTACCCGGACCCGAACAAGAACCTCAAGACGTTCGGCGACAAGAAGTACGGCCTCACCGGTGACAGCGGCGGCTGGCGGCACGACTACGTCAACCTGACGCCGTTCGCCGGGCAGGACGTCAAGCTGCGGCTGACGTTCAACTCCGACGCCGCCTTCCAGGAGCGCGGCTGGCACGCCGACGACTTCGAGCTCACCAACGGCGCCACCTCCGTGTGGAGTGACGACGTCGAGAGCGACACCGGCTGGAAGCCCGTCGGCGGCACGTTCACCAACACCAGCGGCTCCGGCTGGACCCGCAACAACGGCGAGCGCGAGATCTCCCGCTTCTACCTCGCTGAGTGGCGCAACTTCGACGGCTTCGACAAGGGCCTGCAGTACACCTACGACACCGACTACCTCCGTGACGGGGCGTGGAAGGTGCAGAAGGTGAAGTACAACGCCCCTGGCCTGCTGGTGTGGTACCGCGACTCGACGTTCATCAACAACAACATCGGATCGACCGTCACCCAGTCGCCGAGCATCGGCCCCAAGGGCAGCCTGCTGGTCGTCGACTCCCACTTCGAGCCGCTCCGCCGCACCGGCGCCGCGGCCACGAAGGACCCGTCGCTCAACAAGAACCTGCAGGGTCGCGTCCAGACCTCCAACGCCGCGTTCGGGTTCGGCAAGACGTACCCGTTCAAGGAGTGCCTGGAGGCGGCGGACGAGCCGTACAGCGCCTACTGCACGGACTTCCCCGCGCAGAAGGGCGTGTCCACCTTCACCGACGCCAAGACCTGGTACCCGGGCATCGAGCAGATCGGCACCGGCCTGTACTACCGGGACGTCGACGCCTCGGTGGTCGTGCCCTCCAAGGGCGACCAGCGCTACTCCACCCGCGTGGTGCACCAGGACGGCACCCCCGCCACGGAGCTGTACGGCCAGGTGGCCGCCGGCTCGACGCTCGGCACCGGCAATCCCGGTGACGAGGGCAAGGCGCTGGGCGTGCAGTTCAAGCTGGTGAGCCCGCTGCCGGGCAACCTCGGCGCGATCGTCCACGTGGTCCCGCCGAAGAAGTGAATCAAGGGGCCGCCGGGCCATCCCGGCGGCCCTAACATTGATGACCATGAGCGAATTGCGCACCAAAGACGAGCACACCCAGGCGATCCAGCGCGATCGCCGGGTGGCGGTGGTGGTGAACACTCGCTCGCGGCGCGGGCGCCGCCACTACTTCGAGGTGATCGAGCAGATCCACAACCTCGGGTTCGAGCCGCTGGCCGAGCTGTCGGTCTACAACCCCAAGCGCCTGCGTGACCTGCTCGACACCGCCCTCGCCACCGACCCCGACCTGCTCATCGTCGGCGGTGGCGACGGCACCCTTTCCTCCGCCGTGCGCCACGTCGCCCACCGCGACGTCGCCCTCGGCGTGCTGCCGCTCGGCACCACCAACAACTTCGCCCGCAGCCTCGGCCTGCCGCTCGACCTGGCCGGCGCGATCAAGGTGTTCGCCGAGGGCAAGGTGGCCGACATCGACCTCGGCATGGCCGACGACCGGCCGTTCGCCAACCTGGCCAGTTTCGGCGTCTCCGTCGAGGTGGCGGGCAAGGTCAAGCCGTGGCTCAAGCGCATCGTGGGCCGCCCCGCCTACCCGCTCACGGCGCTGACGATCCTGCCGGGCCACACGCCGTTCCGCGCCTACATCACGGTCGAGGGCCAGCGCCACGAACTGCTCACCCACCAGCTCAACATCGCCAACGGCCGCTTCCACGGCGGCTGGCAGGTGGCGAGAGACATCAGCATCGACAACGGCATGCTGGTCGCCTACCAGCTCGGCTCGGGCAAGAAGCTGCGCCTGCTCGGCGAGACGCTGCTGCGGGCGACCACCGGCCGCTGGCGCAGCCTCGCGGGCGGGCCGTTCGTGACGGGGCGGGAGATGCTGCTGGAGACCGATCCGCCGATGGCCGCCGACGTGGACGGCGAGGTGCGGCTGCGCACGCCGATCAGGCTGCGCGTGGTGCCGAACGGGGTGCGCGTCATGGTGCCCGCCGCCTTCGACGACCGCTGAGCCCCCCGGGAACCTGCTTCAGGCGTCGGCGAAGCCCTGGTAGGCCTTCGTGAGCGGGCGCGCCAGGTCGCCGGGCGGCGGGAAGACACGCAGCAGCAGGTCGGGGGCGGCCGTCGCGGTCCGCCGCTCCGGGCGGTGCGCCGTGGCCCCGGGAGCGTAGAAGTCGGCCAGGCGGTCGGCGAACGGCACGTCCGGCACCGAGAGCACGTCGGCCGCCGGCTCGTCGGCCAGTGAGCCGAGCAGTTGCTCGCGCGTCCGGCCGCGCCAGGCCAGCACCAGGAACGGATCGTCGTCGAACGACTCGGCCAGCAGGTAGAGCACCGCCGACAGGTGCTTGCAGGGAAACCCCCAGTCGGGGCACGAGCAGTCCATGTCGAGGTCGCGCGGGAACAGGTCGAGCCCCATCGCGGCGAACAGCTCCTCGATCTCCGGCGGCATCTCGCCCGCCAGCAGCTTGGCCCGGTAGACGGCCTGCGCCGCGATCGACTCCTCCACCGCCGTCCAGCGCCGCTCGTCGTACGCCTCGATCCGCACCACGACCTCGTACGGCGTGCGCCGCGACCCCTGCACGGCGGCCCTGACCTCGCCGGCGGACAGGTCGATCGACAGCACCTGGCCCTGCCGGGCGTAGGCGCGGCCGCGCGACAGGCGGCCCTTGTCGCAGATGCGCTCCAGGATGTCGATGAACCGGCGCGACCACCAGGTGGAGCCGATGCTGCCACGCCGGGTGCGGGCCTTGAGCCCGTTCTCGACCTTGATCGGGCCGCCGCCGTCGTACCAGCCGGACATCAGCTCACCCCTTCGGCGGTCAGCGCGAACACCTCGCGCAGCTCCTCGGTCGACAGGTCGGTCAGCCACTCCTCGCCGGTGCCGACCACCCGCTCGGCCAGGGCCTTCTTCCGCTCGATCATCTCGTCCACCCGCTCTTCCAGGGTGCCGGCGCAGATGAGCTTGCGTACCTGCACGTTCTTGCGCTGGCCGATCCGGAACGCGCGGTCGGTCGCCTGGTCCTCGACGGCCGGGTTCCACCAGCGGTCGACGTGGATGACGTGGCTGGCGGCCGTCAGGTTGAGCCCGACGCCGGCCGCCTTGAGCGAGAGCACGAACAGCGTCGGCTCGTCGTCGTTCTGGAACCGGTCCACCAGGCGGTCGCGGGTCTTCTTCGGCAGGCCGCCGTGCAGCCACAGGACCGGCCGCTCCAGCCGCTGGGCGAGGTAGGGCTGGAGCATCGTGCCGAACTCCGCGTACTGGGTGAACAGCAGCGCCTTCTCGCCCTCCGCCAGGATCTCCTCGGCCAGCTGCTCCAGCCGGGCCAGCTTGCCCGACCTGCCCGCCAGCACAGAACCGTCCTTGAGCAGGTGGGCGGGATGGTTGCAGACCTGCTTGAGCCGGGCCATGGCCGACAGCACCAGGCCGCGCCGCTCGATGCCCTCGCTGTCGCCGATCTTGGCCAGCATGTCGTCCACGACGGCCTGGTAGAGCGTGGCCTGCTCCGTGGTGAGCGGGCACCACTCCTTGACCTCCAGCTTCTCCGGCAGGTCGGAGATGATGGACTTGTCGGTCTTGAGGCGGCGCAGGATGAACGGGCCCGTCGCCTGCCGCAGCGCCCTGGCCGCCTGCTCGTCCTGGCGGGCCTCGATCGGCTCCTGGAACCGGGTCCTGAACCGCGAGCGCGGCCCCAGCAGCCCCGGGTTGGCGAACTCCATGATCGACCAGAGCTCGGCCAGGTGGTTCTCCACCGGGGTGCCCGTCAGCGCGAGCCTGGTCCCCGTGGGGATCGAGCGCACCGCCCTGGCCTGCAGCGTGCCGCTGTTCTTGATCGCCTGGGCCTCGTCGCACACGACCCTGCGCCAGGTGTGCCCCTTGAGCGTCTCCAGGTCGCGCTGGGCGGTGCCGTACGTGGTGATCACCAGGTCGGCGCCGTCGATCTCGGCCGCGTCCCTGCCGCTGCCGTGGTGCACGTACACCCGCAGGCCCGGCGCGAACCTGGCCGCCTCCCGCTGCCAGTTGCCCACCAGCGACATCGGGCACACCAGCAGCGTCGGCGCGCCGGGTCCTTCGTGCACGAGCAGCGCCAGCGTGGTGATCGTCTTGCCCAGCCCCATGTCGTCGGCGAGCACCCCGCCGAGGCCCAGCCCGGACAGGAAGCTCAGCCAGGCCAGCCCCCGCTCCTGGTACGGCCGCAGCGTGGCGTCCAGGCCCGGCGGCGTGGCCAGCGGGGTCAGCCGCCGCTCGGCCTGCCCGGACAGCAGGTCGCCGAGCGCGCCGTCGGCGTCCACCGCCAGCAGCGGCGGCTCGTCGTCGTTCTGGACGATCTCGCGCAGCAGGTCGGCGGCGCTCGCCTCGCCCGTACGGCCGCCCTCGACGGCCCGCAACGCCGCCTTGAGCTGCCTGTCGTCCAGCTCCACCCACTGGCCGCGCACCCTGACCAGCGGCACCTTGAGCCTGGCCAGCTCGGCCAGCTCCTCCTCGCTGATCGTCTCCTCGCCCACCGCCAGGTCGACGCGGAAGTCCAGCAGCTCCGCCATGCCGAAGCCCTGGCCGGCGGCGGCCGACTGCGTCTTGGTCCTGGTGGTCAGCTTCAGCCCCAGCCGGGTGCGGCCGGCCCAGCGCGGCAGCTGCACCCCGAACCCGGCCGCCTGGAGCAGCGGCGCGGCCGTGCGCAGGAAGCCGAACGCGCCCGCCGTGTCCAGGTCGAGCGCGCTCGGCTCGGGGACGCGCAGGGCGCGGTCGAGCTCGGGGTAGAGCCTGACCGCGCGGCCCAGTCCGGTCAGCAGGTCGCGTTCCGGCCTGCCGGGCAGTCCCGTTACGCCGTCCCAGAGCGCGGCGGCCGGGACGTACAGGCTGGGGTCGTCGGTGGCCTGCAACGCCAGCTCGACCCGCCAGTCGTCGGTGTCGGCCGGCTCCAGCAGCCGGAAGCACACGCGCGTCGCGCCCTCGGCGGCCACCACCGAGTCGTGCCAGCGTTCCAGCTCCCCGTGCAGCTCGGGGTCGTCGGGGCAGGCGGGGGCGTCGCCGGAGAGGGCGGCCAGCCAGCGTTCCCGGGTGGTCCTCGGCTTTCTGGAGATCAGCGGGGCCGTCAGCGTCGTGCGCGCCACGGCATCGGTGAACGCCTCCAGGGCCTGTTCGAGCACCTCGGCGGAGGGGCGTTCCGTGCCGGCGGTACGGCAGGCCGGCGGCATGGCCAGGGCCAGCTCGCGGAAGTACGCGGCGTCGGCCCCGGTGAGCACCGGCCGCCATCCGGCCCTGGCGTCGTCCGGCGCGACGGCCCACATGCTCATGCCGTCGGCATCGCTCCCGGCCGCTGTGCTCTCGGCCGCTGTGCTTCCGGCCTTCGTGTTTCCGGCCTTCGTGCTGCCGGTCGCCGGGCGCTCGCCGCCGTGGGCAGCCGGGGCGGGCCGCGCCTGGCCGGGGCGGATCAGGCGGGGGAGGACGCGGCCCCGGCGTACCAGGTCGCGGGCGAAGGCGGCGACGGCGGCCCAGTGGCGCATCGTCGCGGTGCCGGTGTGGCCGGCCAGCGCGTCGAGCGCGCCGGGGACGGCGGGGACCACGGCGGGCACCCGCCACAGCCGCAGCCTCGGCCGGGACACCTCCGCCAGCCGGCCGGTCTCCGGCGACGGCAGCGGCTCCTTGGCCGACCCTGGCAGCAGCAGCTCCAGCGTCCGGGCTCCGGCGTCGCCCAGACCGAGCACGGCGGCGACATCCGCGGAGGGCACCGCGAAGGGATGCGGCCGCACCGCACCGGCTCCCCGCGACGAGACCGCGCGATCGGAGTCGAGGCCGCCTCCGCCGCCCCGGCCCCGCGGGGCCGGGGGGCCGCCGGGGTCGGCGGCACCGGGTTGGGGGTCGGTGGTCTCCGCCCAGAAGGCGAGGCCGTCCCTCGTCCAAACCCCGTGTACCAGCACCCGGGCAGGCTACCGCCGGCGGCGGAAGATCGGGGACCGCCACGAAGGCGCGGAGATCGTTTCCCGTAGGATCCGGCTATGAGATTCTCGGGGGCCGAGGACAGGTGGCGCGAGGGACTGGGCACGCTGCGGGACGTCGTCCGCCAGGAGCTCGTCACCCGGCAGCTCGCCGGGCACCTTCCCGCGACCCCCTGCCGGATCCTCGACGTCGGCTCCGGCCAGGGCACGCAGGCGCTCAGGATGGCCGCCAGAGGCCACCACGTCACCGCGCTCGACGCCTCGCGCGAGCTGCTCGGCCTGCTGGAGGCCGGGATCCAGCCGGGCATGCGGGTCAGGACCGTGCACGCCGAGGCCGAGCGGCTGGGCGAGCTGTTCGAGCCGGGCGGCTTCGACGCGGTGCTCTGCCACGGCGTGCTGATGTACTTCGACGACCCAGACCCCCTCATCGCGGCCATGGCCCGCCAGCTCGCCCCCGGCGGCCTGCTGTCGCTGCTGGTGCGCAACGGCGACGCCCTGGCCATGCGGCCGGGCCTGACGCGCGACTGGACGGGGGCGCTGCGGGCGTTCGAGGGCACGGGCTATCGCAACAGGCTCGGCGTGGACGCCAGGGCCGACCGGCTCGACGAGCTGACGGGGCGGCTGGCGGCCCAGGGGCTGGAGGTCCGGCGGTGGTACGGCGTGCGCGTGTTCAGCGACGCCGTGCCGAAGGACGAGCCCGTGCCCGGGGACCTCTACGACCTGCTGGCGGCCGAGGAACGGGCGGGCAGGACCGACCCCTACCGCCGGGTGGCGGCCCTGACCCATCTGATCTGCCAGGTCAGGAGCGGGTGAGCGAGACAGGCGGAGCGGACGGCGGTGAAGCCCGGCTCGGCGGCCCGCGAAGTCGTACCATAGAGGTATGAACACTCCGGGATCGTGGTGTGAGCGGCCGAAGCCGCAGGCTCCCTCGTGCGAGCTCCCGTCCCCGTGGAGCAGGCCGAAGCAGCCCGACAACTGGTGCGGGACCGAGAAGGACCCCGTCACGTCCGTCCTCAAGTTCCTGATCAGGGCCGCCAAGCGCTGAACGGCCCGTGATATAAGGCCGGTCGTCTGGGTAGTCGCCTTCCTCAGCGGAGGAGGCGATCGACGTGAACGACACCCACAAACTGGTCAACGACCTTTCCGAGCAGGTCTCCCGGCTCGTTAAGGACGAGCTCCGCCTGGCCAAACTGGAGCTGGCGGAGAAGGGCAAGCGCGCCGGATTCGGCGCGGGCCTGTTCGGCGCGGCCGGTGTGGCCGCGTTCTTCGGCGGTGCGACCCTCGTGGCCGCCGTCGTCATGCTCCTCGCACTCGTGCTGCCCGGCTGGGCGGCCGCCGCCATCGTGGCGGTGGTGCTGTTCATCGTCGCCGCCCTCCTCGGGCTCTTCGGCAAGAACGAGGTCAAGCAGGCCAAGCCGCCGGTCCCCCGAGAGACCATCGCGAGCGTCAAGGCCGACATCGACATGGTCAAGGAGAGGGCACGGCGATGAGCGAGACGGACCCCGGATACAGCGAGCAGCACGCCGGCAACGTCGGCGCCCGCAGAGCGACCGTGGGCACGCCGACCGAGCACGAGTCGATCAACGTACCCCCGACCAGACCGGGCGCGGCGGAGAACGCGCACCGGGCCGAGGTGGCCCGGCAGGAACACGAGACGTTCATTCCCGAAACCCCCATCCCGGACGAACGGTCCGAGGCCGCCGGGAGCCATCGGACCGAAGAGGAGTCCATGGGCGGGGCCCGCGGGGAGGACGACGACCAGGAGGATGAGGACGACGTGCGCAGAGATATCGAGAAGACCCGGCAGGAGCTGGGCGAGACCGTCAGCGCGCTGGCGGCCAAGACGGACGTGAAGGGCCGGGCGGGGCACGCCGCCGAGCTGGCCAAGGACAAGGCGGGACACGCGGCCGAGCTGGCCAAGGACAAGGCGGGACACGCCGCGGAGCTGGCCAGGGACCGGGCCGCCGGCGCGGCCGACGTGGTCAGGGACAGGGCCGCGGACGTGGCGGAGAAGGTCAAGGCGGGCACGCCCGACCAGGTCAAGGACGTGGCGGCCGAGGCGAGGAAGCGGCCCGTGATGCTGGTCGCGCTGGCGGGCGTGGTGGTCGCGTTCGTGGCGCGGCGCATGATGAGGCGCCGGCGCGCCAAGTAACCGCCGATGTCCCCCGACACGAACCCCGGGAAGGGCCCCCGGAACGACTCCGGGTCCGACCCTCTGAACGACTCCCCGGCCGGCTCGGGGAACGACTCCCGGAGCAGCTCCGGGAACGTTCCCGAGCGGCCGGGCGAGTTACCGCGCAGGGCGTGGTGGGCCGTGCTGCGGCGCACGGTCGCCGAGTTCGGCAACGACCGGGTCCAGGACCTCGCGGCCGGGCTCACCTACTACGCCGTCCTGTCGATCTTCCCCGCGCTGATCGTGCTGGTGTCGCTGTTCCGCCTGCTGGGCCGGCAGGACGCGCAGGCCGTGGTGGGCAGCCTGGTGGCGGTGGCGCCGGCCGAGGTGCGCGAGCTGATCGTCGGCGGCGTGCGTGCGGTCGAGGGGAGCGCGGGCGCGGCCAGCGCCGTCGCGGTGATCGGGCTGCTGGTCGCCCTCTGGTCGGCCTCCAGCTACGTGGCGGCCTTCATCAGGGCGGCCAACGCGATCTACGACATCAGGGAGGGCCGGCCGTTCTGGAAGATCACCCCGTTGCGGCTGGGCCTGACGGTGCTGACCACCGTGCTGCTCACGGTCGGCGCCGTCGCGGTGACGCTGACCGGCGAGCTGGCCGCCGTCGCGGGCGAGGCGCTGGGGCTGGACGACGCCATCGTGACCGTCTGGAACGTGCTCAAGTGGCCGGTGCTCGCGCTCGCCGCCGCCGGGCTGATCATGGTGCTGTACTGGGCGGCGCCCAACGTGCGCCAGCCGGGCATGCGCTGGATCACGCCGGGCGGCCTGCTCGCGGTGGTGCTCTGGCTGGTCGTCTCCGGCGGTTTCGCCCTGTACGTCGCCCGCTTCTCCTCCTACGACCGCACGTACGGGGCGCTGGCGGCGGTCGTGGTGTTCCTGATCTGGCTGTGGCTGTCGAACATGGCGCTGCTGCTCGGCGCCGAGCTGGACGCCGAACTGGTCAGGGCGCGGCGGGTCGCCGCGGGGCAGCCCGTGGAGCGCGAGCCGTACGCGGTGCCGCGCGATCCGCCGAAGGCCGATAACCTGCCCGGGTGATGCGTGCAACGGCCGCCGTCCTGCCGGCCCTGCTGATGGCCCTGGTGGCGCCGCTGACGGCGTGTGGCGCCGGGTCCGCGGTGAGCGACTACGGCAAGGTGATCAAGGGCTCGAAGGGCGCGACCGTGCAGGTACGGGTGCGCCCGGGGCAGCGGTTCTCGCTGGCCGTCCCCGACAACCCGTCGGTGGGCGACAGCTGGGAGCTGGCGGAGGTGCCGGACGCGAAGGTGGCCTCGTTCATCAGCAAGGAGCGTGAGAGCGAGGGCGACGCGCCGGGCTCGGGCGGCACCAGCTACTTCGTCTTCAACGGCAAGCGGCCGGGCACGACCGAGGTGCGCTTGTTCGACTGCTGGCGGTGCGGCCAGGGAAGGACGCCATCCACGGAGGACAGCAGACAGCAGTCGGGCGAGGCGATCTTCGCCGTCACCGTGGCGGAATGAGCCCCCCAGACGCGCGACGAGCGACCCGGATCGTGACGGCAGGCCCCCTGATGACAGACCCGTGACGACAGACCCGTGACGACAGACCCGTGACGACAGACCCGTGACGACAGACCCGTGACGACAGACCCGTGACGGCAGGTCTCAGACCGCCATCGCGCGGCAGAGCACGTCGAGCGTCGTCTCCCTGACCATCTCGGGATCGGCGCCCGCCGCGAGCCGCCGCCGTCCCTCGCCCAGGATGCTCCACCCCAGGTGCGCGACCAGGTCGGGATGTTCGTGGCCGGCCTCGGCCAGCACGTCGCGGAGCGGGGTGATCATCGTCTCGTGCAGCTCGTCGAGCCGGACCCGGCAGCCGGGCGGCAGCTCGGCCGAGACCACCGCGCGCAGCACCGCGTAGTCGGGGCTGGACACGAACGACAGAGTCACCGCCCCGAACTCGCGCACCCGCCCGCGCAGGTCGCCGGGCCCCGACGTGACGCCCGCCAGGCGGGCCCGCCAGCGCGGGACGGCGTCCTCGACGAGCTGGGCCAGGATGTCGGCGGTGGAGGAGAAGTAGCGGTAGACGCTGGAGCGGGCCAGCCCCACGCGCGCCCCGACGGCGGCCGGGGTCAGCCCGGCCGGGCCCTCGGCGACCAGGATCTCCAGCGCGGCCGCCAGCAGGGCCGCGTGCCGGCCGGCACGGTGGTCGGCCACCGTGGCCGCGCTGATCCTCGGCACCGCCTCACTCCTCCTCGGGTCGCCTGCCTCCAGTATCGGGCAGCAGCAGCGTCGCCCCGACCCCGAGGAACAGCACGAGCCCCGTGACGACGGTGACCCGCCGGGTGGCCTCGGCGGCGGCCGCGACGGCCGCGGCGTGCCGCGCGGGGTCCCTGATGGAGGCGACGGCCGCCCCGGCGCTCTCGCGTAAGGCCCTGGCCAGTTGCGGCTGGTCCGACAGCCGGCCGGCCATGGCCGATTCGAGGCCGGTGACCAGCACGGTGCCGAGCAGGGCGATGCCGACGGCCGCGCCGAGCTGGCGGATCGTGCTCTGCAGGCCGGAGGCGGCGCCGGACCGCCTGGCGGGTACGCCGGCCAGCATCACGTTCGGCAACTGGGCGGAGGCGAAGCCGATGCCGATCCCGTACAGGACCAGCCAGGGCACCAGCGTCCACGGGCCGAGCGAGGGCGAGACGGACAGGCCGATCGCGACGGCCGCGGTGGCCTCGATGGCGAGCCCGATCCTGACGATGACCCGCGGCGTCGCCGGCAGCCTGGGCACCAGGCCGCCGGCCAGGAACGTGCCGCCTGCGAGCGAGGCGATGATCAGGCCGGTCGTGAACGCGGTGAACCCGATGGCCGACTGCAGGAACAGCGGCAGCACGAGGATCAGGCCGAACTCGCCGAGCGAGACGATCATCGCGGCGGCGCCGCCGTACCGGAAGGAGGGAATGCTGAACAGGGACAGGTCAAGGACGACCGGCCGGCCCTCCCGTGCCCTGGAACGCTCGACCAGGACGAGGGCCGTCAGCGCGAGCACGGCCAGCGCGAACGCGAACGGGATCGGCGTCCAGCCGAAGAAGCCGTACCGCTGGCCCTCGATCAGCCCGAACACCAGCGCCGACGTGCCGGTCACCGACAGCAGCACGCCGGGCACGTCGGACCCGGCGGCCGCCGGGTCGCGCGACTCGGGCACCTTGAGCGTGCCGAGCAGGACCAGCAGGCCGATTGGCAGGTTCACCCAGAACGCCCAGCGCCAGCCGATGTCCGTCACCACCCAGCCGCCGAGCAGCGGCCCGAGCGCCGCCATGCCGCCGATGATGGAGCCCCAGACGGCGAACGCGATGGTCCTGCGCCTGCCGGTGTAGGTGGCGTTGACGACGGCGAGCGTCATCGGCACCACCATGGACGCGCCCGCGCCCTGGAGCACGCGCGCGCCGATCAGCAGCGCGGCGTTGCCCGCCGCCGCGGCCAGCAGGCTCGCCACCAGGAAGACCGCCAGCCCGAGCGCGAACGTCCTGCGCCTGCCGCGCACGTCGCCCATCCGGCCGAGCGGGATGAGCAGGGCGGCGAACGTCAGCGAGTAGATCGAGTTGACCCATTCGACGTCCGTGGCCGAGAGCTTGAGGTCATCCATGATGGCCGGCACGGCCACGTTCACGATCGTCGCGTCGATGACGATCATCGACATGCCGACGCCCAGGACGAAGAGGGGGAGCCAGCTCTGCCGCTGGCTCCGCCCTGTTTGCGACACCATGTCTCAAACATAGCAACGGGGTGTCGCTAAGCGGTCGGCTAGTCTGCAGATCATGGACTTCATCCGGGTCCGCGCCTCGTCCGACGGCGCGGAGGTGATCTCGTACTGGACCGGTGACGTCTACGGCGTCCAGGACGACGACGGGCCGCACCACCTGTTCGGGTTCGAGGGGCTCAACGTGGCGAGGGCGGTCGAGACCGGCACCGGCTGGCAGCTCCTGACCAGGGAGGCCGCGCTCTACCTCGATCCGGCGAGCAGGCAGGTGCTCGGCACCTGGGACAACCCGTTCACCGGCCGCGCGGTCGAGGTGCGTCACGTCTTCAACGACCCGGTCAACCAGCGGCTCGGCGCCTACCCGGTGCCTGAGACGCGGCTCGGCGGCCAGGTCGTCTACAACGTGGACGTGCGGCTGGCCTATCCCTCGCCGCTCAAGGTCGCCGACTATCCGGACAGCTCGGCCAGTGACACGTACCGGGCGCTGGAGCTGTTCCAGTTCTTCGTCTCGGCCGCCGACCTGGAGTCCGGCGTGCCGGACGTCCCGTGCGTGTTCTCCTGGTGCCGGGTCTCGCCGTGGCTGCCGTGGATGGCGATGGCGCAGCGCGGCGGCGGGCTCGTCTACCACTGCAGGGGCGCCAAGGTGGCCGAGGTGCCCGAGCGGCTGCGCGAGCGGGTCGGCGAGCACTTCCTGCACGCGCCAGCACGCTGGTCGGCGCCCAACGTGACGAGCTGGACCGCCTTCAGGGACGCCCCCACCGGCACCGGCGACGCCCCCACCGCCTTCAGCGACGACCTCACCGGGTTCGGCGACGGCACCACCCGTGAGGTGGGTCGGTGAGCGACGACCTGTTCTGCGAGATCATCGCCGGCGAGCGGCCCGCCCACGTGGTGAGCTCCGACGAGGTCGCCGTCTCCTTCCTCGACGTCCGGCCGGTCTTCAAGGGTCACGTGCTGGTCGTGCCGCGCGTGCACGTCGAGACGCTCACCGACCTCGGCGAGGTGGGCCCGTTCTTCGAGCGGGTCCAGGCCATGGCCCGGGCCGTGGAGGAGGGCCTGGAGGCCGGCGGCACGTTCGTCGCGATGAACAACCGGGTCAGCCAGAGCGTGGCCCACCTGCACGTGCACGTGGTGCCCCGGCAGAAGAAGGACGGGCTGCGCGGCTTCTTCTGGCCGCGCACCAAGTACGACTCCGCCGAGGAGGCCGAGTCCTTCGCCGCCCGCGTCCGCGCGGCACTCTGAGCCGCCGGGCCCGCCACCCGCCCGCCGTCAGGCACTAGGCTCAGGCGGCGTGGAATACCTGGTCGACGTGGTCGTCGTGGCGGTGCTCGTCGGCGTGCCGTCGATCGTGCTGTGGCGGGTCATGCGCGGCCGCAGGGAGCTGGGCACCAGCCCGGCGGAGCGGGCCACGTTCGAGACCCTGCACACCGCCTCGATGGCCGGACCGCCGCTGCGGGCCGGCCTGACCGCCGATGGCGCCGAGCGCGCCTCGCGGCACCTGCGCGCCCTGCTCGGCTCGGCCGCCGTCGCCATCACCGACGGCGAACGCCTGCTCGTCTACGACGGCGCCGGCGACGACCACCACGCCGACCAGGCGTTCGAGCACGCGGCGGCGACGCTCAAGGACGGCCGCACCCAGGTCCTGACCATCGACTGCGACCTGCTCGAATGCCCCGTCAGGCACGCCGTGGTCGTGCCCCTGACCACCGACGACCGCGTGGTCGGCGCGCTGGCCGCCTACGGGCAGAACGCCTCGGCCGGTCTCGTCAGGGCCGCGCAGGAGGTCGCCGGATGGGTGGACTCGCAGCTGGAGCTGGCCGAGCTCGACCGCTCGCGCACTTTACTGATGGAGGCCGAGGTGCGGGCGCTGCGCGCGCAGATCTCCCCGCACTTCATCTACAACTCCCTCACCACGATCGCCTCCTTCGTCCGCACCGACCCCGAGCGGGCCAGGGAGCTGCTGCTGGAGTTCGCCGACTTCACCCGCTACTCCTTCCGCAGGCACGGCGAGTTCACCACCCTGGCCGAGGAGCTGCGCTCGATCGACCGCTACCTGATCCTGGAGCGGGCCAGGTTCGGCGACCAGCTTCAGGTGACGCTGCGCATCGCGCCGGAGGTGCTGCCGGTGGCGGTGCCGTTCCTGTGCCTGCAGCCGCTGGTCGAGAACGCCGTCCGGCACGGCCTGGAGAGCAAGAACGGTGTCGGCCGGATCACGATCATCGCCGAGGACGCGGGCGCGGAGTGCCGCATCAGCGTCGAGGACGACGGGCTCGGCATGGACCCCGAGCGGCTGCGCCGCATTCTCGCAGGTGACATCGCTCCGGCGGGCGGCGTCGGGCTGGCGAACGTGGACGAGCGGCTGCGTCAGGTGTACGGCGACGAGTACGGTCTGGTCGTCGAAACGGCCGGCGGCGCGGGCACCAAGGTCAACATCCGGTTGCCGAAATATCACCCAGGCGTCTCCGCCCGTTGACCTCGATCTTTGTTGTCGGTTTAGTCACTGTCTATGGCACAACTCCGGGTATTGGCGGTCGACGATGAATTGCCGGCCCTCGAAGACCTGTCGTACCTGCTGCGCGCCGATCCCCGCATCGGCGAGGTGGCCACGGCCAGGGACGGCGCGGCCGCGCTGCGGCTGCTGGACCGCGCCATCGCGGACGGGCGGCCGATCGACGCCGTGTTCCTCGACATCAGGATGCGCGGCCTGGACGGCGTGGTGCTCGGCCGGCTGCTGTCGCAGTTCGCCAACCCGCCCCGGGTGGTGTTCGTGACCGCGTACGAGGAGCACGCGGTGGACGCCTTCGAGATCAAGGCCGAGGACTACCTGCTCAAGCCGGTCCGGCCGGAGCGGCTGGCCGAGGCGATCAGGCGGGTGGCGGTCTCGGCCGACGTGCCCGTGGAGGGCGGCGAGAGCGACACGATCCCGGTCGAACTGGGCGGCGTGACCCGCTTCGTCTCCAGCGCCGACGTCATCTACGTGGAGGCCCACGGCGACTACGCGCGGCTGCACACCGCCGCCGGCAGCCACCTCGTCCGCATCCCGCTGGCCACCCTGGAGGAACGGTGGGCCTCCGCGGGCTTCATCCGCGTGCACCGCAGCCACCTGGTGGCCGTCAAACACATCGAGGAGCTGCACATCGACTCGGGCAGGTGCACCGTGCGCGTGGGCGAGACCGAGCTGCCGGTCAGCCGGCGGCACACCCGCGAGCTGCGCGACCTGCTGGTGCGGCGGGCCAGGAAGGGCAGGCAGGAATGAGCCAGGTACCGCGCCCCGGCCGGCGCTCCGACGTGCCCCGCCGCGTCACCGTCACCAGCCCCAGGACGGCCGCCGCCCGCCGGCCCCGCTACCCGGCCCTGCGCGAGATCGACGAGCAGACCAGGCTGGGCGAGGTCTACATGCACTCGCTGCTGCGCACCCAGTTCCGGCTGGCCCTGTTCGTCTGCACGGTGCTGGCCTGCGTGATCGGCGGCCTGCCGCTGCTGTTCCTGCTCCTGCCCGACCTGCGCGAGGTGCACGTGCTCGGCGTGCCGCTCCCGTGGGCGGTGCTGGGCGGGCTCATCTATCCCGCCTTCGTCATCGGCGCCTGGCTGTACGTCCGTCAGGCCGAGCGCAACGAGCGGCACTTCGCCGAGCTGGTCGAGCGCCGATGAGCCTGACGGCGGTGCTCGTGGTCATGCTGGCGGCCGTGCTCATCGGCGCGTTCGGCATCAGGTTCTCCCGCACCACGTCCGACTTCTATGTGGCCTCGCGCACGGTCAGCCCGCTCTGGAACGCCTCCGCCATCGGCGGCGAGTACCTGTCGGCGGCCTCCTTCCTGGGCATCGCCGGGCTCATCCTGTCCTTCGGCGTGGACATGCTGTGGCTGCCCGTCGGCTGGACCGGCGGTTACCTGGTGCTGCTGGTGCTGGTGTCGGCGCCGCTGCGGCGGTCGGGGGCGTACACGCTGCCCGACTTCGCCGAGGCCAGGCTGGAGTCGATGACCGTGCGCCGCACGGCGAGCGTGCTCGTCGTGCTCATCGGCGGGCTCTACCTGATGCCGCAGTTCCAGAGCGCCGGGCTCGTGCTGCGCACGATCACCGGCGCGCCCGTCTGGGTCGGCGGGCTGCTCGTCGCCGTCGTCGTGGCGGTGAACGTGCTGTCGGGCGGCATGCGTTCGATCACGTTCGTGCAGGCGTTCCAGTACTGGCTGAAACTGACCGCGCTGGCCGTGCCGCTGGTGTTCCTGCTGCTCGCCTGGCGGGCCGACGGCGCGCCCGCCGTGAGCGCCGCCGACGCGCTCACCTGGCAGACGCCGCTCGGCGGGGTCAGGGAGTACGGGCTCTACTCGACGTACTCGCTGATCCTGGCCACGTTCCTGGGCACCATGGGGCTGCCGCACGTGCTCGTCCGCTTCTACACCAACCCCGACGGGCGGGCCGCGCGCCGGACGACGCTGGTCGTGCTCTCGCTGCTCGGCGCGTTCTACCTGCTGCCCACCGTGTACGGCTGGCTGGGCCGCATGTACGCCCCCGACCTGGTCCGCACGGACACGGTCGTGCTCACCCTGCCCGCCCGCATGATCGGCGGCACCCTCGGCGACCTGCTCACCGCCCTGGTCACCGCGGGCGCGTTCGCCGCGTTCCTGTCCACGTCCTCGGGGCTCACCGTGTCCGTCGCGGGGGTGATCGCCCAGGACCTGCTCAAGGGCGGGGTGCGCTCGTTCAGGATCGCCACTCTGATGGCGGTGGCGGTGCCGCTGGCCCTGGCGCTGTGGGCGCGGGCGCTGCCGGTGGCGGACGTGGTGGGCCTGGCCTTCGCCGTGGCGGCCTCGTCGTTCTGCCCGCTGCTCGTCCTCGGCATCTGGTGGCGGCGGCTGTCCACGACGGGAGCCCTGGCCGGGCTGTTCGTCGGGGGCGGGCTGGCCTGCGCGGCGGTCCTGGTGACGATCGTCGGCGGCCCGGCGTCGGGCCTGGCGGGCGCCCTGCTCGCCCAGCCGGCCGCGTGGACGGTGCCGATCGCGTTCGCGGTGATGGTGGCCGTGTCGTTCCTGACGCCGCACCGGGTGCCGCCCGGCACGGCCAGGACCATGGTCAGGCTGCACACCCCGGAGAACCTCGACCTCGACCGCGGCGACTGGCGGCCCCGCTCGTCGTAGCGAGCCCGCTGGTCGTGGCGAGCCCTGGCGTCGCAGGAAGCTCCACCGTCGTAGGGAGTGCTACAGGGGATAGGCCTTCTTGATCTTGGCCCGCTCGATCCGGTGGATGTCGTCGCAGTCGTGGCAGTAGCCGATGACCGTGCCCGGCCCGAACTCCAGGCCGTCCATGTAGTGCTCGCCCCGCCGCCAGACGATCACGATCGGCTCGCCGGTCACGGCCGCGTCCTGGAGCGCCTGCTCGGCCGAACCGGGTGCGGGCCGGGCGGGACCCCCGAACATGACCCGGGCCGCGGCCTCCGCGTCGAAGCCCGCCTCGTCGGGGCTCGGCTCGGCCGGGAGACGCCGGCGCTGAGGACGTTCGGCCTGGATCGTCCCGTCGGCGGCCACGCCGACCGGGGTGTGCCCGGCCTGCCGCAGCAGCCGCAGCGTCTCGCCGGGAGACAGCGTGCCGAGCGCGACCGTCGGCGCGATCCGCCGCAGGCCCGCCTTGCGCAGCGCCTTCGCGGCGCACAACTCGGTGATGACGGCGGGGTCGTCGGCGATCACGACGGAAGGGGCCGCGGCGACCTTGACCGTGCCGTGCCTGCGGGCCGTGTCGGTGACCAGGTAACTCAGCGGCTGCGGGATCGCCTTGGCGGAGAAGCGGTCCAGCCCTGACAGCAGCGTCTCGGCGTCCGTGCCCTGGTCGAGCGCCCTGCGCACGCTCGCCTCCGAGAAGCGCCACACGCTCGCCCGGTCGCGCGATTCGAGGTCGGCGGCCAGGTCGAGGAAGGCGGCCAGCTCGGGGGAGGGGACGCCGGTGACGACGGCGGTCAGGTCGTTCTGCAGGGTCACGGTCGTGACCGGGGCGGGGAAGAGTGCGTCCACGTCGCCGGAGTCGAGCGGGGCCGGTCCGGGCGTCGTGAGTGCTCCGCCGGCGTCGAGCGGGGCCGGTCCGGGCGTCGTGAGTGCTCCGCCGGCGTCGAGCGAGGTCGGCCCGGGCGTCATGAGTGCCCCGCCGGAGCCGAGGAGGGCTCGCCCGAGCGTCGTCAGCGCCCCGCCGGCCACCACGCCGAGCCACTCGGCCTCGCGCAGGGCCGCCGCGACGAACTCGGCGGCCGCCTCCGGCGCCTCCGCCATCGCCCGCGTGCGCCAGGCCACCGCCTCGCCCATCTTGTCCGCTTCCGCGCCCATGCCAGGGGGCAGCGTACGCAACGTCTGGAGCACCGCGCGCCGGATCCGGCCCGCCTCGCACGCGAACTCGTACGGCGGCGGCAGCGGCGTCATGTGCTCCTCGCAGCACCCCATGACGCGGTACGTGGGCGCCTGCGGCAGCCCCAGCCAGCTCTCGGCCAGCGCCCGCCACCTCCGGCCCGCCGGACGCTCCAGCCAGTCGTCCAGGAGCGTGGTGGCGATCAGCCGCTCGCCCTGCTCGGAGCCGATCAGGTCGGCCGCGACGACGACGTCCAGCCAGAGCACGGCCTCCCGCTCCGGCAGGCCGAGCGCCTTGGCCACCCGCCTGACCTCACGCACGCCCACACCGCCGGACTTCAGCTCGGCCACGGACTCCGTCGCGGCCAGCTCCGCCAGCGCCCGCGCCCGCTCGATCGCGGCCAGCGCCACGTCCACGCCGTCGCTCTCGGGGACGGGGCCCGCCGGCACCTCGGGCTGCCCGGTCAGCGCCGGCTTCCAGCCGTCGCCGCGCAGGGCCAGCGCGATCTCCCTGGGCAGCTCGTACTCCCAGCCGTCGCGGATCACGAACCCGGCGTCCGCCAGGCGCTGGACGGGTTGCGTACGGGGGACGGGACCGTAGCCGAACTGCGTGCCGGCCAGCACGGGAGACCCGGCGGCCATCGACTCCAGCAGGGCCCGCGCCTGCGCCGGCAGCCCGGCCGCGCGAGCCCGCACCGCCGCGCCGTCGGCCAGCAGGTCCTCGGCCTGCCGCACCAGGTCGGCCTTGCGCCCGGCCGGCTGCCCGCCGAACGTCCTGACGATCGTCTTCAGCGTCTCGGCCGTGACCGCCTTCCCGAACTCCCGCAGCGGCCTGCCCAGCCCGAACGGATGCTGCCAGAGCCCGGCGGGGTGCCGCGAACGCACGATGCCGCCGTCGGAGCCGCCGCTGTCGGGGCCGCTGTCGAGCGTGATCAGGCCGTGTCCGGCCATGGTGTCCAGCACCTCGCCGAGCCGGTCGAGCGGGTCGTGCAGCAGACCGGCCAGCGCCTCGCGGGTGGTGGCGCCGCCCGCCGCCTGGATGGCCTGGCTGACGACGTGGCAGTCGGCGTCGAGGTCGAGCAGAACGGGGATGGCCAGCTCGGGCCGGTCCAGCAGCCGTTCGAGCATGTCCACGGAGGGCGCCCCGGCGAGCTCGGGCCTGTTGCGGAGGATCTGGGTCAGCGCCGGGGGGAGAAGAGCCACGATCCGACTGTAGTGCGGCGGCTGACGCTCCGCCGCCCGGTTCATGTGCCCGGCCGTACGCACGACCGTCACGGTGAGTGAGGCTTCCCCGGCCGCAGGGGTATGACGAGGTCGGGGACGCGTCCGCCCGACGGGACTTCACCTGGCGGATCTCCGGGAGCGAGCTTCGGTAGCGAACTTCCCGGGACGCGGACTTCCGGAGAGGGAGGACGGCGATGCCGGCAACGGACGGGCCCGAACGACCCGACGATCCCAGCCCCGCCCCGGCGGCACGGGAACGCAATTCCTCCGCGCCGCGCGCAGGCGGTCCCTTTGTGCCTCATGTCGGCGATTCGCCCGCGCCGCACGTCAGCGGCTCGTCCGAGCTGGACGCTGGTGGCTCGTCTGTGCCGCGGGTTGGTGGTTCGTCCGTATCTCGGCGGGTCGGCTCCTCTGTGGCGCGAGGTCATGCGTGGGTGGTCGGGGTGCCTGGGGAGGCTCAGCCCGCGCTGGCGGCGGCCGCGTCCGCCGCGTTGGAGGCGTACAGCGTCGCCACCGCAGAGCATGACCGCGCCGCCCTGGCCGAGGTCGTGGGGGACGGTGCCGACGGCACTCCCACCATGCGGATCGACGTGCTGGTGGAGAACGCCATCCTGAACGCGCTGTCCCGCCACTCGGTCAACGTGCTGACCGAGGAGACCGGCTGGGTCGACAACGGCTCGGCGCTGACCCTGGTCATGGACCCCGTGGACGGGTCCGCCAACGCCGCCGCCGGCGTGCCCCTGTCCGCGTTCTCGGCCGCCGTGGCCGTGGACGGATCGTTCACCGAGGCGCTGACCGTCTGGCTGGAGACCGGGCGGAGCTGGTGGGCGAAGGCGGGCACGCCGTCCCCGCTGCGTACCACCGGCCGCACGTCCCTGCCCGGGGCGGCCGTCTCCCTGCTGCGCCCCCATCCCGCGAACCCGGGGGCGGCCTCGGCGTGGTGGGAGGTGGCGCGCCGGGCCGGCCGCGTGCGGATCCTGTCCACGAGCTGCCTGGAGGGCGCCCTGGTGGCCCAGGGGGCGACGGACGCCTTCGCCGACGCCGCCACCGACACGCACCGGCTGGTGGACCTCGCCGCCTCCGTGGTGCTGGCCGAGGCGGGCGGCGGGGCGGTCAGGGACGTGTTCGGCCGCCCGATCGGCCTGGACACCGACCTGACCAGGCGCTGGAGCGGCGTGGTCGCGGCCAGCCCGGAACTGGCCGACGAACTGGCCTCGGTCCTCCA
The DNA here is from genome assembly GCF_003001935.1 of Nonomuraea fuscirosea. Classification (GTDB taxonomy): domain Bacteria; phylum Actinomycetota; class Actinomycetes; order Streptosporangiales; family Streptosporangiaceae; genus Nonomuraea; species Nonomuraea fuscirosea. Next base: position 606,293 of record NZ_PVNG01000001.1, read on the forward strand.
CGACGCCTACGAAACCGGCCGCACGACTCCCACCGGTCCAGGCACCCCGACCTAGAGCTCAGCCGGCGGCTGGTGGTCAGGTGCAGGTGCAGGTGCAGATACGGGTGCGGGCTGTGACGAGGATTCGGGTCGGGGGTCGGGCGTCGGTTGGGCTGGTGGCCGGGGTTCCAGTCCGAGCCGGGTCAGGGAATCGGGTGGTGGGGCGGTCAGGCGGGCGGCGAGGCGGAAGTCGAGTTGGATGTCGTGATAAGTCACGCCGGCCGTCACCTGGGCGGGCAGGTTCTTCCGGTCGCTGCCCGAGGCGTGCTCTCCGCCGGGCTCTGCCTCCGTGTGCGTGCTCACCTCGGGGCGTGCCTGGAAGCGGAGCTCGCGGGCCTTCACCGAGGCTCTGATCTCGACGTCCGGTACGTCCGGGCGCTCAGGCATGGGCATGACGGGTCCTCACTTACGCCGGGGATGGTGCTTGCTCGCGTGGCCCGCGCCGCCGGTGAGGTGGTCGAGCCAGTCGCGGCCGGCTCGGAAGGTCCTGCGGGCCAGGGCGGCGGCCAACTCGGGCGCGCTCATCGCCTCCACCCCGTGCGCCGCCGCCGTCCCCTCGTCGGGTCCCGCACGCCCGGGCTTCTCGACGACCCGCCCGGCCCCCGCCGCTCCATCCCGCACGACCTCTCCGGCTCCGGTACCGGTGTCCCGCGCGACCTTCCCGGCTCCAGGCCCGGCGTTCCGCACGGCGGCTCCAGCTTCGGGCGCGACGTCCCGAACGACCGCCCCGGGTCCGGCTTCGGCGTCTCGCACAACTTCTTCGGCTCCGGCTCTGGTGTCCCGCACAGCCTCCCCGGCCTCGGTCCCGAGGTCCCGTACGACGTCTCCGGCCCCAGCCCCGACGTCCCCGACCGCGCCACCGGCGACCGTGCCCACGTCACCTACGACCGTCCCGGGTCCGGTCCCGACGTCGCGGACCGCCTCGCCCGTGCCCGCCCCGACGTCGCGGACCGCGCCGCCGGTGCCGGCTCCGACGTCGCGGACGGCGTGGCCGGCTCCCGTGCCCACGTCACGTACGGCGTGCCCCGCGCCCGTGCCTACGTCCCGTACCGCGTGGCCGGCCCCCGTGCCCACGTCGCGTACCGCGTGGCCCGCGCCGGCGCCGAGGTCGTGGACGGCGGCCCCGAGTCCGCGTGTGACGTGCTCCAGAATCTGTGGGTTGTCGTCGATCGTGGTCAGCACCCGGTCGATGATGCGCGCGACGTTGTCCAGCCGCACCTGCAGCACCGCCTGTGCCTCCACGCCCTTGATCGTCAGGTTGACGCTCCCCAGCACCACGTCCGCGCCCACGCTCAGCCGGAGCAGGTCCAGCACCTCGGCCTGCAGCGACACCTTGGCCCGCAGGTCCTGCACGTCGAGGGTGATCTCCTCGACCTTGACCATGGGCACGTCCAGGTAGACGTCCGGATCGGCGACCTCCCAGGAGGCCTCGGCATCGTCGCTCTCGGACATCGCTCTTCTCCTTGAGCCGGCCCCGAAGTCGTACAGCCGGGTGATTACCCGCCCGAAGGCGGGCTCAGACGGGGGCATGCCGAGACCTGACCCGCTCTTGGAGTCAGGCCGGGATCTCTCCCGAGCCGCGCGTCACGAGCTCGACCGGCACCTTCACCCGCCGCGCCGTCCGCGAGGGGTTGAGCAGGAGGTCGACCGCGCTGCGGGCCAGGCGGGTGACGTCGTAGCGGACCACGGTGACGCCGGGGTTGAACACGTCGGCGAGGGCGAAGTCGTCGAACCCCACGTACGCCGGCCGCTCCGGCCGCTCCCGCAGCGCCTGCAGGATCCCGATCGCGGCCCGGTTGTTGGTGGCGAAGAACGCGGTCGGCGGGGCGGGCAGGCCGAGCAGCCGGCCGACCTCGCAGGCGACCCGGGCCGGCTCGAACACCCCGCGCACCACGAGTTCGTCGTCGGCCGGGACGCCGGCCGCGGCCAGCGCCGAACGGTAGCCGATGGCCCGGTCGTGCACCGAGCTCAGCCCGTCGTCGTCGGAGATCAGCGCGATGCGGCGGTGCCCGTGGGCCAGCAGGTGCTCGGTGGCGGCCCGGCCGCCCCACACGTCGTCGAGCAGGACGACGTCGGCCGCGCTCAGCCCGGACGGCACCCGGTCCACGAACACGGTGGTGAGACCGGCGTGCTCGGCCAGCCAGCTGTGGTCGGCCGCCGAGGGGACGATGATGAGGGAGTCGACGCCCCGCGCGTACATGGTCTCGATGAGCATGCGCTCCTTGGCGGCGCTCTCCTCGTACGAGCCGAACACGACGAGGGCCTCGTGCTCGGCGGAGGCGGCCTCGACGGCGGCGGCGAGGCGGGAGTAGAACTCGTTGGAGATGTTCTCCATGACCAGCCCCAGCGTCAGCATGGTCGCGCCCCTGGCCAGCCGGGCGGCGGCCTCGTTGCGGCGGTAGCCGAGCGCGCTGATCGCCGCCTGCACGCGCTGCTGCAGGGACGTCCGGACGTGCGGCTCCTGGTTGACCACCCGGGAGACGGTCTTGAGACTCACGCCCGCGTGCCTGGCCACGTCGGCCATCGTCGGCTTAGGCGTGCGAGCTGTCATAGTCTGCCCCCATGGATGACGATTGGATCTGTGGCCGGTTGGGCGAGGACGAGCCGTGGGTGCTGGGCGCGGTCAACCCGCCGGTGTACGAGAACTCGGTGTTCACGTTCGAGACCGCGGAGGAACTCGGCGAGGCGATCAAGAACGAGGACGAGCGCTACGTCTACTGGCGGGGGACCAACCCGACGGTCGACCTCGCCCAGCGTAAGCTCGCGGCGCTCGAGCGGGGAGAGCGGGCGAAGTGTTTCGGCTCGGGCATGGGCGCCATCTCGGCGACCATCTCCTCCCTCGTGTCGGCCGGGGACCACGTGCTGGTGCTGGGCGCCGTCTACGGACCCACCACCCAGTTCCTGCGCTATCTGGAGAAGTTCGGGGTCACGCACACACATGTCGAGGACCTCGCGCACTGTGACAGCGCAATCAGGGGGAGCACCCGCCTACTCTACTTCGAGTCCCCTTCGTACATGGCCTACCAGGTCGTGGACATCGCCGGGATCACCGCGTGGGCGCGGGGGCACGGGCTGGTGACGGTGATGGACAACACCTGGTCCACGCCGCTGTTCCAGAAGCCGCTGACGATGGGGGTGGACCTCGTCGTGCACTCGCTGTCGAAGTACATCGGCGGGCACAGCGACCTCGTGGGCGGCGTCGTGGTGGGCCCGGCCCGGCTGGTCAGGCCGCTGGCGCTGACCGAGTACCAGCTCTACGGCGCCGCGATGTCGCCGCACGACGCGGCCAAGGTGATCAAGGGCCTGCGCACGCTGCCGGTGCGGATGGCGGCGCACCAGGAGCGCGGCCTGGCGGTGGCGGCCTTCCTGAACGATCATCCGGGGGTGCGGGCGGTGAACCATCCGGGGCTGCCGTCGCATCCGGGGCACGCGGTCGCGCTGCGGCAGATGTCGGGGTTCTCCAGCCTGTTCAGCGTGGAGCTCGACACGGAGTCGCGGGAGAAGGTCGCAGCTTTTCTCGATAAATTGCGACATTTCAGGATCGGGGTGTCGTGGGGTGGCTTCGAGAGCCTGGTGAACGCACCCGCGCTGTCCACCGAGGAGAGCGTGCGGGCCACGATGGGCATCCCCGTCGGTCTGGTGCGGCTCTCGGTCGGCCTGGAGCCCGCGGACACTTTGATCAAGGATCTCGGTCTGGCGCTCGAGGGGCTGGTCGCCTAGGTTGGCTCACAGCGCGTGACTGACAGCGCTGTCTGAACCATCGCGGGAGGCTCGTCGTGAGAAACCCCCTCCTCCTGGCGGCCGTGGTCGCCGTGACGCTGGTGTCCGCCGCGTGCGGCGGCTCCGGCTCGTCGTCCTCGGGCGAGGTACGGCTGCGGATGATCGAGAGCCTGACCAGCCCGGAACGTACGAAGCTCATCAAGTCCCTGATCGCCGACTTCGAGAAGGCCAACCCCGGCGTCAGCGTCGAACTCGTCTCGCCGCCCCTCGACAGCGCCGACCAGAAGATCACCCAGATCCTGCAGACCAAGAAGGACCTGGACGTGCTGGAGGTGCGCGACCACACGGCCAAGTCCTTCTCCAACAACGGCTGGCTGGCCGAGCTGCCCACCACGGACTGGCCCGGCTGGTCGGACCTGACCGAGCTGGCCCAGACGAAGGCGGTCGAGGTCGGCGGGAAGCCCTACCTGATCCCGTACGGGTTCTACCAGCGGACCCTGTTCTACCGGACCGACTACGGCATGACCAAGCCCCCGGCCACCTGGCAGGAGCTGTACGAGGCGGGCAAGCGGATGACCTCGGCCGACCGCTTCGGCTACTCGTTCCGGGGCGGCAAGGGCGGGGCCGACTACGCGGTGATGATGATCAGCGCGTACAACGGTGAGGCCCTGGATCCTGAAAAATCCTTCTATCTGAAGGACAAGCGGACGATCTTCTCGACCCCGGAGGCCGCCCAGGCCCTCGACCTCTACGTGAAGATCTTCAAGGAGGCCTCACCGCCCGACTCCGTCTCCTGGGGCTACCCGGAGATGGTCCAGGGCTTCACCTCGGGCGTCACCGGCATGCTCATCCAGGACCCCGAAGTGATCAAGACGGTCGAGGAGAGCGGCGTCACGGCCTGGTCCACCGCCCCCATCCCCAAGGGCCCGAGCGGGTACGCCTTCCAGCCCGTCGGCTACGCCGGCTGGGGCGCGACCTCCTTCACCAAGCACCCGAAGGAGGCGGTCAAGCTGGTGCAGTTCCTGTCGGAGGCCAAGCAGAGCATCGCCTTCGCCAAGGGCAACTCGCTCATCCCGATCTCCAAGCAGGCGCAGAGCGACCCGCAGTTCTCGCAGGGCGCGTGGAAGGCGTACCTGGAGGCGCAGCAGGACCCCAAGCAGGTGATCACGATCAGGCCGGTCGACTACCCCGGCTGGAGCCAGTTCCTGGTGGACTCCGACCGTGACGTGCAGGCCCTGATCACCGGCAAGAAGAGCACCGCCGAGGTGCTGAAGGCGTGGGACGCCTTCTGGGCGGACCAGGCCAAGAAGGTGTCGTGAACCGCACCTTCACCGTCCGCAGGGCCCGGTTCATCGCGCTGTGCCTGCTGCCCGGCGTGGTGTTCGTGGTCCTGTTCACGTACTACCCGATGATCCGCGGCGCGGTGATCGCGTTCCAGCGCTACAACCTGTTCGACCTGACCTCGACGCCCTTCGTCGGCCTGGAGAACTTCCGGGTCGTCCTGGGGGAGGACCGGTTCTGGACGGCGCTGCGCAACACCGGCACGTGGGTCGCGGTGTCGCTGTTCTTCCAGTTCTTCCTCGGCTTCGGGCTGGCGCTGCTGCTGCGGCGCCACTTCCGGGGCCGGGGGCTGTACCAGGCGTGGGTCTTCTTCCCCTGGGCGATGTCGGGGTTCCTGATCGGGCTGCTGTGGCGGTGGATGTTCAACGGCCAGTTCGGCGTGATCAACGACCTGCTGCTCAAGGCGGGGATCATCGACGGGCGCATCGGCTTCCTGGCCACGCCGGGCTGGGCGATGACGTCCGTGATCGTGGCCAACATCTGGTACGGCGTCACGTTCTTCGCCATCATGATCATGGCCGCGCTGCAGTCGGTCCCCAAGGAGCTCTACGAGGCCGCGTCCGTCGACGGGGCCTCCCGGCTGCGCCAGTTCTGGCACGTCACGCTGCCGCACATCAGGCCCACCCTGGCGCTGATCGTGCTGCTGCGGATCATCTGGATCCTCAACTTCCCCGACCTGATCTACTCCATGACCGGCGGCGGCCCGGCCGGCAGTACCGACATCATCACCACGTTCCTCATCCAGCAGGTCATCGGCGGCGACTACGGCCGGGCGGGCGCGGTCGGCCTGCTCATCCTGGGCCTGCTGCTGGCCTTCAGCGTCTTCTACCTGAACGCCACGAGATTCGAGAAGGCCCGATGAGGCGGCTCGCGCTCGCGGCCAAGGTCGTCGTGCTCGGCGCCTGGCTGCTCATCACCCTGTTCCCGCTGTACTGGATCGTCGTCACCTCGCTGAAGCCCAAGCCGGAGATCTTCTCGGTGCCGCTGCGGTACTGGCCGGCGAACCCGACCTTCGAGCATTACGCAGAGCTGTTCTCGTTCGCCGACTTCGGCGCGTACCTGCTCAACTCCCTGCTCGTCTCGCTCGCCGCCGCCGCGGCGGTGACCGCGATCGGCGTGCTGGGCGGCTACACGCTGGCCCGCTTCGCCTTCCCCGGGCGCGGCATGCTGATGCTGGCGTTCCTGGTCACCCAGATGATCCCGCTGTTCATCGCGCTCGGGCCGCTCTACCTGCTGATGTCCGACCTCGACCTGCTCAACCGCCTGTCGGGGCTGATGCTGGTGTACGTGGCCATGCTGGTGCCGTTCGCCACGATCATCATGCGCGGCTTCTACGAGCGGGTGCCGGTGGCGCTGGAGGAGGCCGCCCAGGTGGACGGCGCCTCCCGGCTGGTGGCGATGGTGCGGGTGGTCATCCCGGTGATGCTGCCGGGGATCGCGGCCACGTTCATCTTCGCGTTCGTGCAGTGCTGGAACGAGCTGTTCCTGGCGATCACGTTCATCGACAGCGAGGACGCCAAGACGATCCCCGTGGCCATGAACTCCTTCATCACCCAGTACGACATCGACTGGGGCTCGATGGCCGCCGCCACGGTCGTGTCGGTGGTGCCCACGCTGGTGCTCTTCGCCGCGATCCGGCGCTACATCGTGGAAGGACTGACGGCGGGAGCCGTAAAGGGGTGAAAGGGATAGCCGACCGCTCATCGCGCCATACAGACCTTTCACCGCAGGCCATCCCCAACTAATCGCCCGCCCGCAGCGGCTCGGCGAACAACCCTCCTTCGGATCTCCACGACAGGTAGGTTGCGCTCTTACGTTGGGCGTGATCCGCATCACAGTGGAGGTCTCGTGACGACACAAGAACATGACGCATCGGTCTATGAGCAAATGCAGGAGAGCAGTGAGTTCCAGGAACTGAAACGGCGTTTCCGCCGCTGGACTTTTCCCATGACCGTGGCGTTCCTCGTGTGGTACCTGCTCTACGTGGTGCTGTCGGGCTGGGCGCGCGGGTTCATGGCCATCGAGCTGTTCGGTGAGATCAACGTCGGGCTCATCTTCGGGCTGCTGCAGTTCGTCTCGACGTTCCTCATCGCGTGGGCGTACGCCAGGCACGCGGAGAAGGTGCTCGACCCGATCGCCGACAAGCTGCGCCACGAGGTGGAGGAGAAGACCCAGTGACCTCGACGACCCTGGGGATGATCCTCTTCCTCACCTTCGTGGCCGCCACCCTGGCGATCACCTTCTGGGCGAGCCGTCAGACCAAGACGGCCGCCGACTACTACGCGGGCGGCCGGTCGTTCAGCGGCGTGCAGAACGGCCTGGCGATCGGCGGCGACTACATGTCGGCCGCGTCCTTCCTCGGCATCGCGGGCATCATCGCGCTGTCCGGCTACGACGGGTTCCTGTACTCCATCGGGTTCCTGGTCGCCTGGCTGGTGGCGCTGCTGCTGGTGGCCGAGCTGATGCGGAACTCCGGCAAGTTCACCATGGCCGACGTGCTGGCGTTCAGGATGAGCCCGCGCCCGGTCCGCACGGCGGCCGGCGTGTCCACGATCGTGGTCAGCATCTTCTACCTGCTGGCGCAGATGGTTGGCGCGGGCGCGCTGGTCGGCCTGCTGCTCGGCATCCACAGCCCGGCCGGTAAGGCCTGGACGATCGTCGGCGTCGGCGCCCTCATGATCGTGTACGTGGTCTTCGGCGGCATGAAGGGCACCACCTGGGTGCAGATCGTCAAGGCCGTGCTGCTCATGAGCGGCGCCGCCCTGGTGACGCTGCTGGTGCTGGGCAAGTTCGGCTTCAACCTGTCGGCCCTGCTCGGCCAGGCCGCCACGGTCAGCGGCCCCAAGGCCAACCCCGATGCCTTCCTCAGCCCGGGACTGAAGTACGGCACCGAGGCGCAGGGCCTGGCGGGCAAGATCGACCTGATCAGCCTGGGCCTGGCCCTGGTGCTGGGCACGGCGGGCCTGCCGCACATCCTCATCCGCTTCTACACCGTTCCCACCGCCAAGGACGCCCGCAAGTCGGTTCTGTGGGGCATCGGCATCATCGGCGTCTTCTACCTCCTGACCCTGGTCCTCGGCTTCGGCGCGGCGGCCCTGGTCGGCAAGACGGCGATCGCCGAGGGAGACGCGGCGGGCAACACCGCGGCGCCGATGCTGGCGCAACGGATCGGCGAGGAGATCTTTGGCTCGTTCGGCGGCACGATCCTGCTGGCGCTGATCGGAGCCGTGGCCTTCGCCACGATCCTGGCCGTGGTCGCCGGGCTCACGCTGGCCTCCTCCTCCAGCTTCTCGCACGACCTGTACGCGCACGTCTTCAAGCGCGGCCAGGCCACCGAGCGCCAGGAGGTCGTGGTGGCCCGCATCTCCGCCTTCGTCATCGGCGCCGCCGCGATCGGCCTGGGCATCCTCGCCCAGGGCCAGAACGTGGCGTTCCTGGTGGCGCTGGCGTTCGCGGTGGCGGCCTCGGGCAACCTGCCGGCGATCCTCTACAGCCTGTTCTGGAAGAGGTTCAACACGGTCGGCGCGGTCTCGGCCATCTACGGCGGCCTGGTCTCCGCCCTGCTGCTGGTGATCTTCTCGCCGGTGGTGTCGGGCGGGCCGACGGCGCTGTTCAAGACGGCCGACTTCGTCATCTTCCCGCTGAGCAACCCCGGCATCGTCTCCATCCCGCTGGGCTTCCTGTGCGGCTGGATCGGCACCGTGCTCAGCAAGGAGTACAACGCGGCCAAGTACGCCGAGATCGAGGTCCGCTCGCTCACCGGCGTCGGCGCGGAGAAGGCCACGAAGCACTGACCCCGCTCGATCAGCAGGGCTTGATCAACAGGGTTTGATCAACTGGGGCTGACCAACAGGGCGCCCGAACCCCTGCCCCTAGGGCGCCCGCCCGATGAGGGCCCGGCCGGAATCACCGGCCGGGCCCTCTCGCGTGTCCGGGCCCGCTCGCCCGGCTCGCGTGTACGGGATCGCCCGCAGGGCAGGAGATGCGCGCGATCCCGTGGCCGTCCCACACCGCCGCACCTCCTTAACGACACGGAAACGCAGTGAAAGGAGTGGTTGACGGGCTTTCAGCGGTATGGGTACGTTCTCAGATGTGTGAACGTTGCCACACTGGCTTTGGCGCCACGTGGCCGTCATCAGCATGCCTGATGCCCCGCTTGATCAGTGTGGAGGCGAAACCCCCAATGAGAACCCCGCTCGTCCGCTGGTCCGTGCTGTCGGTGTCGCTGGCGCTGGCGCTCACCTCCTGTGCCAAGGGCACCGGTGGAGCGTCGGCCCCGACCCCCACGGCCGGCCAGTTCAACCCCGGCGCGACCTACTCGGGCACCATCTCCGCGATGGGCTTCGGCGCGACCGACGAGATCGGGAGCACCCGCGTCGACCTGGCCAAGAAGTCGCTCGGCGGCGCGGACGTGAAGCTCGTCGAGGGCGACCTCGACATCCAGCAGTTCCTGTCGTCGGTGGCGGCCGGCGACCCGCCGGACCTCATCTACGCCAACCGCGACCAGATCGGCACCTTCGCCTCGCGCGGCGCGATCACCCCGCTGACCGCGTGCGTCCAGGGTGAGCAGATCGACACCTCGATGTACAACAAGGACGCGCTGAGCCAGGTGACGTTCGGGGGCGAGGTGTGGGCCATCCCCGAGTTCAACCAGGTCCAGATCACCATGGCCAACGCCGATCTGCTCAAGGACGCCGGCCTGAGCATCGAGGACGTCAACGGATCCAGCTGGGACAAGATCACCGCCGCGGCGAAGAAGATGCTCAAGGCGCCGGGCGGCAAGCTCCAGGTGATCGGCTACGACAGCAAGCTGCCGGAGTTCCTGCCGCTGTGGGCCAAGTCCCTCGGCGCCGACCTGCTCTCGGCCGACGGCAAGACCGCGCAGCTCAACTCCCCGCAGGTGGTCAAGGCGCTGGAGTTCGCCGTCTCCATCTACGACGCGCAGGGCGGCTTCGCCAAGGTCAAGGCCCTGCGCGACTCGGCCGACTTCTTCGGCAAGGGCAACCAGTACGCCAAGAACGCCCTCGGCGCGATGCCCATGGAGCAGTGGTACGTCAACGTGCTCAACGACGTCTCGCCCAAGGCGCCCCTGGCCTTCGACACCTTCCGCACGCCTGAGGGCAAGCCGCTGGCCTACTCCTCCGGCTCGTCCTGGGCCATCCCCAAGGGCGCGAAGAACCCCGGCGCCGCCTGCCGCTTCGCCAAGACCATGACCCTGGTCGACACGTGGAAGGCCGCCGCCCAGGCCCGGCTGGACAAGCGCAAGGCGGACGACAAGCCGTTCACCGGCATCCTCACCGGCAACGTCAAGGCCGACGCCGAGATCGAGCAGATGCTCACCTCCGGCGGCGAGCCCTGGGACTCCGGCGTCAAGGCGTTCTACGAGGCCAACAAGAACACCTTCAGCCTCCCCGCCAACCCGGCCGACAAGGAGTTCAAGGACGCCTGGCAGGGCGCGGTGAACCGGGTGCTCAACGGCCAGGACAAGCCGCAGGCCGCACTCGACAAGGCCCAGCAGGACGCCCAGAAGGCGCTGGACGAGGCATGGGCCGGCTGGACGAAGCGTACGAACTGAGATGTCCCCTTCCCGCACCCGAGCACCACGACGACGGACCACGCGGTTCATCGAGACCCGGGCCGCGCTGCTGTTCATCAGCCCCTGGATCATCGGTTTCCTCGTCTTCACCGCGTGGCCCGTCATCAACAGCGCCTACCTGTCGCTGACCGACTACGACGTCATCAACGACCCCTCGTACGTCGGCTTCGACAACTACGTGCAGCTCTTCGAGGACCCCAAGGTGGGCCTGGCGCTGTGGAACACCTTCGTGTTCGCCGTGCTGTCGGTGCCGGCCCACCTGGTGGTGGCGCTCGGGCTGGCGCTGCTGCTCAACGGCGCCAGCAAGGCCACCGGCTTCTTCCGCACCGCCTTCTTCCTGCCGAAGATGACGCCGCCGGTCGCGATCGGCATCCTCCTGCTGCTGCTGTTCAACGGCCAGGACGGCCTGATCAACGCCTTCCTCGGCGTCTTCGGCATCGACGGCCCGGCGTGGACCACCGACCCCAACTGGGTCAAGCCGGCCCTGGTGCTGATGAACCTGTGGACGGTCGGCTCCTCCGTGGTCATCATCCTGGCCGCCCTGCGCGGCGTCCCGCAGGAGCTGTACGACTCCGCCCTCGTGGACGGCGCAGGCTGGTGGAAGCGCACCCTGCGGATCACCGTGCCGATGATCAGCCCCACGCTGTTCTTCCTGTTCATCGTGGACAGCATCAACGCCCTGCAGTCGTTCACCGAGGCGTACACCGCCTTCTTCGGCGCGGGCAACACCACCTACAGCAACGACGCCGCGCTGTTCTACGCGATCTACCTGTTCCAGCAGGCCTTCGAGTTCCTGCACATGGGGTACGCCTCCGCGCTCGCCTGGCTGCTGTTCATCGTGATCATGGCGATCACCGGCGTGCAGTTCGTGGTGACCAGGCGCTTCGTCCACTACGAGGGGGGTAACCCATGAGGCGCGCCGCGAAGATCCTGACCTGGGTCGCGCTGAGCGCGTTCACCGTCGCGTTCGTCTACCCGTTCATCTGGCTGCTCAGCGCCTCCTTCAAGCCGCGCGGCGAGGTCTTCGACAACCGGATCATCCCCGAGACCTTCACGCTGGAGAACTACATCCGGGTGTGGCACGAGGCCCCGCTCGGCCTGTGGATGGCCAACACGCTGCTGGTGACGGTGCTGGCGGCGGTGGCCGTGACGATCACCAGCGCGATGGTCGCCTGGGGGTTCGCCTACTTCCGCTTCCCCGGCAGGAACGCGCTGTTCGGCGTGGTCCTGGCGACGATGATGCTGCCGGGCGCGGTCACGATGATCCCCGTGTTCCTCATCTGGAACTCGCTCGGCATGGTCGGCACGCTGACCCCGCTGTGGGCCCAGAACCTGTTCGGCAGCGCCTTCTACATCTTCCTGCTGCGGCAGTTCTTCATGGGCCTGCCGCGCGAGCCGTTCGAGGCGGCCAAGATCGACGGGGCGAACAACTGGAAGATCTTCCTCCGCATCGCCCTGCCCCTGTGCAAGCCGGCGGTCGTCGTGACGCTGCTGTTCGAGTTCCAGGCCGCCTGGACCGACCTCATGCGCCCGCTCATCTACCTGCGCGACTCCAGCACGTTCACCGTCCCGCGCGGGCTTAAGGCGCTGCTCGACCAGTTCGGGTTCGGCGGCGAGTGGCACTGGGAGATCGTCATGACGGCCAGCGTGATCACCACCATCCCCATGATCATCCTGTTCTTCCTGGGCCAGAAGCACTTCGTCCGCGGCATCGCCACCACCGGCAGCAAGGGATGAGCGGCCGCGACCACTCCGGGCGCCACCGCGGCCGGCTCACCATCGGGGGCACGGCCCCCTCCCCGCCGAGGATCGAGGCATCCCGCTAACTCATGCGCATCACGACCACTGACACGGCCCACTACCTGGAGACCGGCCACTACCGGCTGACCGTCTCCCGCACCGACCCCAGCGTCGAGCTCGAAGGCTGGATGACGCTCAACCTGCTCGCCTCGGTCAACACCGCGGCTGGGCGCGACGAGACGTACGAGACGCTGCCGCCCGTGCTCGACCGGCGCGACGGCACGGTCGTCTTCGACTTCCCGCAGCGCACGACCGGGTGGGAGGCCAAGACGGTCCGGCTGACCTGCACCCCCGAGACCATCGCGCTGCAGGTGCGGGTCGAGGGGAACGGCGTGCTCAGCGACGTGACCCTGATGGGCGGCCGGGCCGTGCTCAACACCCGGGCGTCGGGCACGTTCAGAACGGGCCTGCACGCGCGCGGCGTCTTCAGCCCCACGCCCGCGCATCCGATCCAGGTGGTGCGGCCGGTCTCCGTCCCGGTCGCGCTCACCGTCGTCGGCGACGCCTCGCCGGGCCGGCTGCACGCCGTCTTCTCCCCGCCGCCGTTGGTGCTGGCCTTCGGTAAAGAGGCCCCGGCCGGCGCCACCGAGGTGCCGGACGGCGACTGGCTGGGCGCCTCCGTACGTGCCGGGATCGCCGACCTGACCTTCACCGAGCTCGCGTACGAGCCGCTGGACGGCGGCGCGCTGCTGCGTTTCGACTACGAGGGCCACACCGAGGTGCGCGGGGCGTGGACCTCGCCGGCCGTCGTGTTCCGCGCCGCCTCCTCGCCCTGGGAGGCGATCTCCCACCACCGCGACGACCTCGTCACCCACGGCCTGGCCCCGGAAGGGCCCGTGCGGGAGCGGCACGCGTGGTGGAGCGAGCCCCTCTTCTGCGGCTGGGGCGCCCAGTGCGCCAGGGCCGACGGCCGCTCGCCGGTCGAGCTGTCCCGGCAGGACCTGTACGACGAGTGGCTGGCCAGGATCGAGGAGCACGGCATCGTGCCCGGCACGATCGTCATCGACGACCGCTGGCAGCTCACCTACGGCGACCCCGAGCCGGACGAGGCCAAGTGGCCCGCGCTGCGCGAGTGGATCGCCGCCAGGCACGCGCGCGGCCAGCGGGTGCTGCTGTGGTGGCGGGCCTGGTCGCCCGAGGGGCTGCCGGCGCAGGAGTGCGTGACCGACGCCGGCGGGCGCGCCGTGGCCGCCGACCCGTCGAACCCGGCCTACCGGCAGCGGATCAGGGCCGTCATGGAACGTCTCCTGGGCGACCTCGGCGCCGACGGCTTCAAGGTCGACTTCACGCAGTGGTCGCCCAGCGGCTCGCACCTGAAGGCGTACGGCACCGCCTGGGGCCCGGCACTCCTGCACGAACTGCTCGCCACCCTGTACGACGCCGCCAAGGCCGTCAAACCAGACGCCCTCATGATCACGCACACCCCGCACCCGGCCTTCGCCGACGTCAGCGACATGATCAGGCTCAACGACGTGCTGGAGTACGACGCCGCCGGCGACCTCGTCCCCGCCGTCGACCAGCTCCGCTACCGCCACGCCGTGGCCACGCGCGCCATGCCGGGCCACCTCGTCGACACCGACCAGTGGCCCATGCCGAGCCGCGCCGACTGGCTCGCGTACGCCGAGGCCCAGCCCGAGCTGGGCGTTCCCGCCCTCTACTACGTGGAGTCCATCGACAACACCCGCGAGCCGATCACCGGCGCCGACCTGCGTCAGATCGCGGAGTGGTGGCGGCGATGAGGCGGGCCGAGGTCGTCGTCTACGGCGCCACGTCGGCCGGCGTGTGCGCCGCCGTCGCCGCCGCCCGGCGCGGCCTGGACACGGTGCTGCTCGAACCCGGCCGGCACGTCGGCGGCATGACCTCGGGCGGGCTCGGCTACACCGACCTCGGCGACAGGCGCGTGCTGGGCGGGATGGCCGCCGAGTTCCGCCGCGCCGTGGCCGCCGCCTACGGGGTCGCGCCCGGCCACTACGCCGGGCCCGAGCCGCGCGTGGCCGAGCAGATCTTCCTGTCCTGGCTGGAGGCGGCCGGGGTCGAGGTCGTCTTCGGGGCCGGGCTGCGCACGGTGATCACCTCGGGCGACCGGATCTTCTCCGTCGCCACGCACGCGGGCGACTACGCGGCCGGCGCCTTCGTGGACGCCGGCTACGAGGGCGACCTGCTGGCCGCCGCCGGGGTGGGCTACCGCGTCGGCAGGGAGGACCGCTCCCTGCACGGCGAGCGCTTCGCCGGGCGGCGCGAGGTGGTGCCCGGCCTGCACAACTTCCCGCCGTGGATCTCGCCGTTCCGCGCCGACGGCACACTGCTGCCGCAGGTCGCCGACGGGCCCATGGCCGAGGTGGGCGCGGGGGACGGCGGCGTCATGTCGTACGGCTACCGCGTCTGCATGACCACCGCGCCCGACCGCGTCCCGTTCGAACGGCGGCCCGGCTACGACGAGGAGCACTGGGAGCTGGGCCGGCGGCTGTTCCGCCACTGGCGCGACCAGGGGATCGAACCCCGGGCCGGCAAGCTCGTCGGGCTTGAGCCGAACCTGCCCCACGGCAAGTGCGACGGCAACTCGCTCGGGCCGTTCTCGCTGAGCGTGCTCGACCGCTCGGCCTGGGCCTATCCCGACGCCGACCCCTCCGAACGCGAACGCATCCGCCTGCACCACCTGCATCACGCCCAGGACCTGCTGTACTTCCTCTCCCACGACCCCGAGGTGCCCGCGAGCGTGCGGGCCGAGCTGGGGCGGTGGGGGCTGCCGGCCGACGAGTTCACCGACACCGGCCACCTGCCGCACCAGCTGTACGTGCGCGAGGCGCGGCGGATGCTGGGGGAGAAACACCTCACCGAGCACGACCTGGTCCAGGGCCGGCGGCACGAGGACGTGGTCGCGATGGGCTCCTATCACCTGGACGTCCGGGAGGTGCAGCGGACCTGGCGGCACGTCCACGAGCATCCCGATCCGGTGCCGATGGTGGTGACCGAGGGGTACCTGTCGGTGGGGGTGGCGCCGTACCAGATCCCGTACGGGGCGCTCGTGCCCAGGCGGGAGGAGTGCGCGAACCTGGTCGTGCCGGTGTGCGTGTCGGCCTCCCACGTGGCCTTCTCCTCCATCCGGATGGAGGTCCAGTACCAGATGCTCGGCCACGCCGCCGGCCTCGCCGCGGCGCTGTCCGCGGCGAGCGGGAAGGTGGTGCAGGACGTGGACGTGCGGGCGCTGCAGGAGGAACTGGCGGCGGCCGGCCAGGTGCTGTCCCTCTGACACCGGCCGACCCCCGGGCGAGCCGCGCTCGCACGGCCGGCCCTCGCTGGCGTGCGCGCGATCAGGTGGCCGCGCGGTCGAGGACCTGGCGCACGAACGGCGGGATCACCCGGCGCAGGACGTTCGCCTGGTGCTCCTCGGCCCTGGCCAGCGCCTTCTCCACCGCGGCCGGGCTCGGCGGGGCATCGGGGGTTTCGGGTGCGGTCGCCAGCAGGTCGAGTGCCGCCAGACCGGCCGCGCCCATGTCTCTGGCGGCGGCCACCCAGCGGGCCAGCTCCGTGGCGAGCCTGCCCGGCACGTCCGCCGGCAGCTCGGCCAGCCGCGTCAGCTCGGACCGCAGCTCGGCGCGCGCCTCCGCCTGGGATCCCGGCTGGGAGCCGTCGTCGAGGGCGGCGGTGCACAGGGCGGTGAGGGCGGGGCTCTGGTCGGCGCCGGGAGGCCAGGCCGAGCACGCCTGCACCAGCGGCAGCAGTTCGGTCGCGCCCGGCACCAGGCGCACGGCCCTGGCGTGCGAGCGGACCGGGTCGTAGGCGGCCAGGTTCCAGGCGTAGTCGGCCACCGTCGTCAAGGCGATCCGCGACGCCGCCGCCTGCACCATCGGGTTGGCCGTGATCCCCTCCAGCACCGCGCCCTCCGGGAGCGGGCCGTTCGGGGCGGTGGTGCGTCCGGTCAGCGGGCCGAGGAAGACACGGTCGAAGTCGAAGTCGTTGACCGGGAAGTTGTCCCACAACGCCAGCCGGTGCCCGTAGGAGCCGGCCGCGGCCGTCACGTCCTCAGACGTGATCTCGCCCACGACCACGTCGGACCCGGTCCACCAGACCAGCACGTCCGCCGGCAGCTCGGCCGCCAGCCGGTCCCGGTACGTCGTGCGCCCGGTCCCCGCGTAGTCCGTCGGCACCATGGTCAGCGGCCGCGACGCGCCCCGGGGAAGCAGGAACTCCTCGGCGAAGTCGCGGCAGACCGCCGCGTGCGCGCTCGCGCTCGCCCCGTCCGCCGTGCCGAACGTCTCCCGGTCGCGGGCGTGGCTCAGCTCGGGCGGGATGTCGTCGAAGAGCAGCGCGTACTCCCTGACGCCCGCGTCCCACACCTGTCCCGCCTTGGCCCGCAGCGCCGCCCGTTCGGCCGGGTCGGCGTACACCATCGACAGGCCGGGGCTGAGCGCGAACACGAACCTGACGTGCTGTCTCTCCGCCTCCGCGACCAGCTCGCCGAGCCGGGCCAGCTCCTCCTCCGGGTACGGCTCCCGCCACCGCTCCCGGTGGAACGGGTCGTCCTTGGGCGCGTACACGTAGGCGTTGAGCTTGTGCCGGGCGGAGAAACGCAGGTGGTCCATGCGGTCGGCGTGGGTCCACGGCGGGCCGTAGAAGCCCTCGATGGTGCCCCGCAGCGGCAGGTCGGGCCAGTCGCTCACCTCGGACTCGGGCACGCAGGCGGAGTGCTCGGAGCAGGGCGCCCCGGCCAGGGCGAGCAGGGTCTGCGCGCCGTAGAAGGCCCCGGCCGCGTCGGCCCCGATGATCAGCACGCCGGTGGGGCCCGCGCTCAGCGTGTAGCCCTCGGCCGGCAGCCCGGCGCCGGCGTCCACCCGGATCCGTACCTCGGCAACAGCGGCGGAGGTGGCGTCCTGAGGGCCGAAACGGTCGCGCAGGGCGGCGACCGCACGATGAGCCGTGGCGTCGCCCTGGACGGCGCAGGCGCTGAGATCGACATGCGACGCACTCGAAGAGGCCTTTTTCGGACAGGGGACAATCCACTCCCAGGCATCCATTGTGGGAACGATACCGGATAGGATGCGGCGTCGTGGGTATGGAAGTCGCCGAAGTTTCGCCCGGGGTGCTCCGCGTCGAGGACACCTGCCACGTCTATGTCGTCAAGGCTCCCGACCGGCCGGGGGAGGAGCGTACCGGCATCGCGATCGACTTCGGTTCCGGGCGCGTGCTCGACCTGCTCGACGAGCTCGGCCTCGACCGCATCACCGACGTGCTGATGACCCACCACCACCGCGACCAGGCGCAGGGCCTGCACCGGGCGGCCGCGGCGGGCGTCGCCATCCACGTGCCGCCGGTCGAGCGCGACCTGTTCGACCAGGTCGGCGAGATGTGGCAGGGCCGCCAGATCCTCAACGACTACGATCTGCGCGACGACCGGTTCTCGCTGCTCGACCCCGTGCCGGTGACCGGCGTCGTCCCCGAGTATCGGACGGCCCGTTACGGCGGGGTCGACGTCCGCGTCCTGCCCACGCCGGGGCACACGCCGGGCTCGGTCACGTACGTGGTCGGCCGGACCGCCTTCACCGGCGACCTGATCTACGCCCCGGGCAAGGTGTGGTCCCTGGCCGCCACCCAGTGGTCCTACACCGAGAACGAGGGCCCGGCCATGGTCGTCATCAGCGCCGAGCTGCTCCAGCGGGAGGAGCTCGACGTGCTGCTGCCCTCCCACGGCGACCCGATGACGGAGCCGAAGGACGCGCTCGCCCGGCTCTCGTCGGCGATGCAGCGTTACGTGGACTTCCGCCGCCCCCACCCCTGGGACGTGCGCGGCCTGCTGGAGAACCCGTTCATCCAGGTCACGCCGCACCTGCTGATGAACAGGAGCAGCCAGTCCTACAGCTACGTGCTGCTGTCGGAGTCCGGCGCGGCGATGGTGTTCGACTTCGGCTACGACATGTCCACGGGCCTGGTCAAGAGCACCGCCCGGGAGGCCAGGCGGCCGTGGCTGGCCTCCCTGCCCGCGCTGCGCGAGCACTACGGCGTCACCGACGTCGAGGTGGCCGTGCCCACCCACTACCACGACGACCACGTGGCGGGCATGCCGCTGCTGCGCGACGTCGAGGGCACCGAGATCTGGGCGCCGTCCCACATCGCGCCCATCCTGGCCACGCCGCTGCACCACGACCTGCCGTGCCAGTGGTTCGATCCCATCCCCGCCGACCGGGTGCTCGGGCTGGGGGAGACGGTGCGCTGGCGCGAGTACGAGATCACGGTGCACGACCTGCCGGGGCACACGTTGTTCGCGGCGGCGTACGAGTTCGAGGTGGACGGGCACCGGGTGCTGGTGACCGGCGACCAGCAGGACGGAATGGGCATTCCGGAAGAACGCCAGGAGATTCTGAATTTTCAGTACAAGAATAGGTTCCAGATCGAGGACTACCGGAAGAGCGCCGCGCTCTACCGGCGCCTGCGCCCCGACCTCATGGTCAGCGGCCACTGGCGGCCCCGCTGGGTGGACGACGACTACCTGCACCTGCTGACCGGACGAGGGGAGGAGCTGGTGGCGCTGCACCACGACCTGCTCCCGCTGGACCGGCTCGACCTCGGCGCCGACGGGGTGCTGTGCCGCCTGACGCCGTACTATACGAGCGTCCCCGCGGGCGGCGAGATCGTGCTGACGGCCACCGTGCGCAACCCGTGGCCGGACAAGGCCGTCGCGACCATCGAACCGGTGGTTCCGGCCGGCTGGAGGCGCGAACGGGGATCACTGACGCTAAGGCTGCCCGCAGGGGGTATGGAGCAGGTGCATCTCCGACTCGGCGCCGACACCGTGCCGCGACGCCGCGTTCGCCTCGCAGTCGACCTGACCATCGGCGACCTGCGGCTCGGACAGCACGCCGAGGCGCTGGTCGACGTGGTACCGGAAGGGAACAGATGACCGTAGAACGGCGCAGCACCCCCCTCAGCCGTTCCCGCCGTCCCACGATCAAGGACGTGGCCGAGGCGGCCGGCGTCTCACGCTCCACCGTCTCGCGGGCGCTGACCGGGCGCGGCTACGCCGCCAGCGACGTGCGCGAGCGCGTCCTGCGCGCCGCCGCCGAGCTGGGCTACGTGCCCGACGTCATGGCCCGTACGCTCAAGCAGCAGGTCAGCCGGTCGGTCGGGATCCTGGTGAGCGACCTGCGCAACCCGTTCTACGCGGAACTGGCCGCCGGGGCCAGCAGCGAGGCCCGCGAACGCGGCTACACCATGGTGCTGTTCGACACCAGCCTGTCGGCGCAGGCCGAGAGCGAGGCCGCCGAGGCGCTGGTCGCGCTCCGGGTGGCCGGCGTGATCGTGACGCCCAACTCCTCCGCCGTGTCCACCTACCTGTCCTCCCACGGCATCCCGGTCGTCGAGGTGGACCGGCAGTTCGCGGCCGGCTCCACCGACGGCGTGGTCGTCGGCAACCGCGTCGGCGCCCGCACCGCCACCGCCCATCTGGTCGGGCTGGGTCACCGCAGGATCGCGCTGTTCATCGACGAGACCGACTGGACCACGGGCTACGAGCGCTACCAGGGCTACCTGGAGGCGCTGTCGGCCGGCGACATCAAGGTCGATCCCGAGCTCGTCGTCTCCTCCGGCTGGGACGTCGCCGACTCCCGCCGCCGGGCCCTCGACATGCTGCGCGGCCCCGACCGCCCGACCGCCGTCTTCGCCGCCAACAACGTGCTCGCCGAGGGCGTCTGGCGGGCGATCGGCGAACTCGGGCTGAGCGTGCCCGGCGACATCAGCCTCGTCGCGTTCGACGACTCGCCGTGGATGAGCATGGTCTCGCCCACGGTCAGCGCGGTCTCACAGGACACCTTCAACCTGGGCGCGACCTCGGTGCGCCGGCTCGACGAGCGCATCGAGCGGCCCGAGTCCGACTCTGTCACGACCGTGCTCAACGTGCGGCTCGTCCAGCGCGAATCCACCGCGCCGCCGCCCGCGCTCTGACCGCGCTCTGACCGCTCCGGCGGGTCGCGCGTTGACCCATGGGGAAAACTCCACCTAGGATCCGTGTGGGAACGATGTCACAGCGGTGTGGCGGCCGTTCCCGTCGGAGGTCCCGCCGGAGGTTCCATGGAGCACGATCGTCCCCCCGTCCTGTCGCTCGACATCGGCGGCACCAAACTCGCCGTCGGCGTGGTCACCGGCGACGGCCTCATCCACGGCTGGCAGGTCGCACCCACCCGCAGGGACGAGGGCCCGCGGCGCGTCCTGGACCGGCTGTTCGACCTGGGCAGGAAGGCCATCGCGGAGGCCGGCCTGCCCGAGGTGGCCGCGGTCGGCATCTCCTGCGGCGGCCCGCTGGACACCAGGACCGGCGTGCTGGAGTGCCCGCCGCACCTGCCCGGCTGGATCGACGTCCCCATCGGGGCGATGGCCGCCGAGGCGTTCGGCGTCCCGTCCGCCCTTGAGAACGATGCCACGGCCGCCGCGCTGGGCGAGTTCCGGTACGGCGCGGGGCGCGGCACCAGCACCATGCTCTACCTCACCGTCTCCACCGGCGTCGGCGGCGGCTCGGTCATCGGCGGACGCCTGCACCGGGGCGCGGCGGGCAACGGCGGCGAACTGGGCCATGTCATGGTGCGGCCGGGCGGGCGCAGGTGCTCGTGCGGCCGTCTGGGCTGCCTGGAGGCGTACGCGTCCGGCACCGCCATCGCCGAGCGCGCCCAGGAGGCCATCGCCGCCGGCCGCCCCTCGTCGCTGTCCGCCCTCGACCGCCCGACCGCCGAGGACGTCTCGCGCGCCGCGGCGGCCGGCGACCCGCTCGCCGTCGCGATCTGGGACGAGACCACATGGGCGCTCGGCAGCGCGATCACCGACCTGGTGAACGCGTTCGAGCCGGAGCTCGTCGTCCTCGGTGGCGGCGTCACCCGTTCCGGCGAGCGGCTCTTCGCCCCCGTTGCCGCCGCCGTCGCCCGTGACGCCATGCCGCCCGCGGCCCGTGCCGCGCGCATCGTGCCGGCCGCGCTCGGCGCGGGGGTGTGCGTCGTGGGCGCCGGCGCCGTCGCGCACGACCTCGTCGCCGGAACCATCAGGAACGCCGTCCCAGAGGCCGTCCCAGCAGACGTCCCAGAAGACGTCTCAGAAGCGGTCCCGGCAGATGTCTCAGCAGCCGTCCCAGAAACGGTCACAGACGCCGTCCCAGGAACCACGGGCTGAGACCCGTACTTCTCTCAGGAAAGATCCATGCCTGAACTTCCCCCGATGTCCGAGCTCCTCGCCGGCCACGTCGAAGGCCACCTCGCCGCCGCCCGCGGCATGGCGGCGCTCACGCCCGCCGTCGAGGCGGCGGCGGACCTGCTCATCGACGCCTTCACCCGCGGCGGCACCCTGTACACGCTGGGCAACGGCGGCAGCGCGGCCGACGCCCAGCACCTCACCGGCGAGCTGGTCGGCCACTACAAGCGCGACCGCCGCCCGCTGCCCGCGGTGACGCTCACGACCGACGCCACGGTCATGACGTGCATCGCCAACGACTACGCCTACGAGGACGTCTTCGCCCGGCAGGTCCAGGCGCTGGCCCGCCGGGGCGACGTCGTGGCCGCCTTCACCACCAGCGGAAACTCGCCCAACGTGGTCACCGCCCTCGACGCCGCACAGAGCAATGGCGCGGTGACGGTACTGTTCGGCGGCGGCGACGGTGGCGCCGCCGCCAAGTACGCCGACCACCTCCTCCTCGCCCCCAGCTCAGAGACCCCGCGCATCCAGGAGATCCACACACTGATGCTGCACATGATCAGCGAGAAGCTCGACGTCTGGGCGGCAGCATGACCAGGCGCCCCGCCCCCATGTCGAACGCCCCCTCCGGCAGCCAGCCCCCCGGTCTCCCGCCGGCCCCCCGCCCCGCGGCCAGCCCCGGCCGCACCCTGCACATGATCGGCAACGCCCACCTCGACCCGGTGTGGCTGTGGCCGTGGCAGGAGGGCTACCAGGAGGCGCGGGCCACGTTCTGGTCGGCGATCCACCGCATGGACGAATACCCCGACTTCGTCTTCACCTGCGACCAGGTCGTGCTGCTTTCGTGGGTGGAGGAGGCCGACCCCGAGCTGTTCGCCCGGATCAGGGAGCGGGTGGCCGAGGGCCGCTGGGTCATGACCGGCGGCTGGTGGGTGGAGCCCGACTGCAACATGCCGTCGGGGGAGTCGTTCGTCCGGCAGGGCCTGTACGGCCAGCGCTACCTCAAGGAGAAGTTCGGCGTCACGGCCTCGGTCGGCATGAACGTGGACCCGTTCGGCCACAACGCCATGCTCCCCGCCATCCTGCGCGGCCAGGGCATGGACTCCTACTGCTTCCTGCGCCCTGGACCGCACGAGAGCGACCTGCCCGGCACGATGTTCTGGTGGGAGGCGCCGGACGGCAGCCGGGTGCTGGCCTACCGGATCCCGTTCGAGTACTGCAGCCCGCCCGGCGAGGTCGCCGGACAGACCGAGAAGGCGCTCGGCCAGCTCGACCGCTCGCTCGGCGACCTGATGGTCTTCTACGGCGTCGGCAACCACGGCGGCGGCCCCACCAAGGCCAACATCGAGTCCATCCACCGCTACGACCGCATGGGCACGTTCGGGGAGCTGACGATGTCCTCCCCGCGCCGCTACTTCGACGAGATGGTCAAGCGCCTCGGCGAGCAGGGCCTGGCCGAGCTGCCGGTGTGGCGCGACGACCTGCAGCACCACGCGGCCGGCTGCTACTCGTCCCACTCGGGCATCAAGGCCTGGCAGCGCAGGGCGCAGGCGGCGGTGCTGTCGGCCGAGCGCTGGGCCGCGATCGCCGGCCACGACGCCCGCGCCGACCTGGAACGGGCGTGGAAGCAGGTGCTGTTCAACCAGTTCCACGACGTGCTGCCGGGCTCGGCCATCGAGCCCGCCTACGACGACGCCCGCGACCAGCTCGGCGAGGCGGTGGCGATCTCCAAGCGGATCATCACCAGGGCGCACAACGTGATCGCCCGCGACGTGCGCGTGCCCGAGGAGAGCGGCACCCAGCCGGTCATCGTCTTCAACCCGCACCCGTGGCCGGTCAGCACCAGGGTCGAGCTGCAGTACGGCCTGGCCCCCAACGGCGTGCACGTCGTGGACGCCGACGGCGCCGACGTGCCCTGCCAGCGCACCCAGTCGGTCGCCACCACCGACGACAAGGGCCGCGGCGCCACCGTCTTCCAGGCCGAGCTGCCCGCCCTGGGCTACCGCCTCTACCGGCTGCGCCAGGGCCCGGCCGCCCACGCCACCGGCACGCTGTCCGCCTCGCGGCACCACCTGGAGAACGACGTCCTGCGCCTGGAGCTCGACCCGCTCACGGGCTGGCTGTCCAGCCTGGTCGACAAGCGCACCGGCGTGGACCTGGTGGCCGGGGCGGCGGGCGAGCACACGCAGATCTGCGCCGACCCGACCGACACGTGGGGCCACCGCGTCATCTCCTACGACTGGCCCGGCGAGGCGATGACCACGACCGACATCGTGCTGCGCGAGGAGGGCCCGCTGCGCGCCCGCATCCGCGTCGAGCGCGAGTGGGGCCGCTCCACCATGGCCGAGGAGTTCATCCTGGGCGCGGGCGACGACGACGCCGTCGAGGTGCGGGTCACGCTCGACTGGCGGGAGCAGGCGCACCTGATGAAGCTGCGCTTCCCCGTCGGGCTGGAGAGCCCGGTGGCCACGTACGAGATCCCGTTCGCGCACCTCAACCGGCCGATTGACGGGGCGGAGGAGCCCGCGCAGTCGTGGGTGGACCTGTCGGGCAGCGTGGCCGGCCGGCGCGCGGGGCTGGCCGTGGTGAACAACGCCAAGCACGGCTACGACGTCTCCCCGCCCGGTCACGGCCGTAGTCACAGCATCGGGATCACCGCCGTGCGCAGCCCCGTCTACGCCTGGCACGACCCCAGGCTGCTCGACCCCGACGGCTACTACTCCTACCAGGACCAGGGGACGCAGCGGTTCTCGTACCTGCTGGTGCCGCACGCGGGCGACTGGCGCGCGGCCGGGCTGACCCGGCGTGCCGCCCTGCTCGGCGCGCCGGTGCGGGCCATGCTGGAGAGCTTCCACGACGGCCCGCTGCCCGGCTCGCGCGGCTACCTCGACGACGGCGGCGGCCAGGTCATGGTCACGGCGGTCAAGCTGCACGAGGACGCGCCCGGCGACCTGGTGGTGCGGGCCGTCGAGAGCACCGGTGCGGCCGCGGTCGCGACGCTGAACATCCCGATGGCCGGCATCCGGCTGACGGCCGACTTCGGGCCGAGCCAGATCCGCACGTTCCGGATCCCGCTCGCCGACCCGCTCTCCGCCGTCGAGACCGACCTGATCGAGCTGAACGAGCGCAAGGGCGCGTTCACGGTGGAACCGTGGTGATCGCGGGCGGCGGCGAGCCGCTGGCGATCATCGACCCCGACGGGGGCTCGGTGAGCGTGGAGGTGCTGGGCGAGGGCACGTGGAGCGTCGCCTGGCGCTGGGGCGAACGGCTCCCGACCGGCCGCCGCGACCTGAGCCTCGACCTCCGGTACGACGGCGCCGAACCGGCCGCCGGGACCGTGCGCGTGAGCAGGTCCGTGGCCGCCCGCGACCCCTGGTGGCTGATCCCGGGCCTGTTCTACGGCGAGAACCGGCCCGCCGCGTGCCGGCGGATCTTCCCCCGCTTCGAGCCCGGGGCCGACCGGCCCGAGGAGATGGTCTCGGCCCGCTGGGGCTTCCGCGCCGACCGCGCCGCCACGCCCGCCGTCCTGGTCTGGGGCGACGGGGGCGGCGCCGCGCTGATCGCGGACGAGGACTCACCGCTGGGCCCGGCCGGCCTGGCCATCGGTCATGAGGCGCCGGCGCTCGACCCTCACCGGCCGGCCATCGGTCATGCGGAGTCGACGCTCGGCCCGGACGGGCCGTCCTTCGGTCACGCGGAGGGGACGGCGACGGTCTCGCTGCTGTTCCCGTACCAGGAGTATCCGGTCACCTACTACGGATCCGCCCTGGCCCGGCCCGCCGAGGCCGCCGCGCACGTGTGGCGGCCGGGGGAGTCGCACGTCCTGACCGTCGCCACGTGCGCGCTGCCCGCCGACCGGCACGCGTACGCGCCGCTGCTGCGCGAGGACCGCGATCTGCGCCGGCCGGCCGCGCCCGTCGAACCCTGGGAAGACGTGGCCGAGGCGGCCGACATCGCGGCCGAGGGCCTGTACCGCTGGCACTACGACCCCGACCCCGGCGTGCTGCTGGAGACGGTCGGATTCGACCGGGAGATCAGCGGCGGCGACGGGGAGCGGGTGGACCGGCAGGCGATGCACGTCGGCTGGGTCAGCGGCATCCCGTGGGCGGCCGCGCTCCTGGAACACGGACTGCGTACGGGACGGCCCGAGCACGTCGCCGCCGCCGAACGGGTGATCGGCTTCATCTGCGAGAACCTGTCACCGTCCGGCACGTTCTGGGGCACCTGGTACCGAAAGTCCGGCTGGTCGCAGAGCTGGAGCCACGTCAAGGACGCCCTGCACGCGCGCACGCTGGGTGAGGCCACGCTGTTCCTGGTGCGCGCGCTGCGGCTGCGGCCCGACCCCGCGTGGGCGGCCGCGGCCCGCTCCAACCTGGACGCGATGCTCGCCCGCCAGCGGCCCGACGGCAACCTCGGGGCCCTCCACCACGCCGCCACCGGCGAGGTGCTGTCCTGGTCGGGCGCCTCCGGCCTGACCTGGGTGGCCGCGCTGGCCGAGTCGGGGGAGCCCGCCGATCTGCGGGCCGCCGAGCTGGCCGGGGAGTACTACGCGTCGTTCGTGGACGACGAGTTCATCTACGGCGCGCCCGAGGACGTGGACCTGGCGCCCACCTCGGAGGACGGGTACGCCGCCGTGCTGGCGTACATGGCACTGCATCGCCGCACGGGCGCGGATCGCTGGCTGGACCTGGCCCGCCGGGCCGCCGACTGGACGCTCACCTTCCGCTACACCTACAACGTGCGCTTCGGCCCGCGCACCCCCCTCGGCGTGTACGGCTTCGCCACCAGGGGCGCGGACCAGGCGTCACCGTCCAACCAGCACCTGCACGCGTACGGGCTGGTGTGCACCGCCGAGCTGATCGAGCTCTCGCGGGCGCTGGGCGACCCGTACTACGCGGAGCGGGCGCACGAGACACTCGACTGCTTCCGCCAGCTCCTGCCGGCCGCCGACGGCGACCTCAACGCCTACCGCGGCATGATCACCGAACGGTACTACCAGACGGACTGCTTCCAGCCGAAGGGCATGTACCTGACGCTGTCGCACGCCTGGAGCGCGGGTGTGCTCCTGCTGGCCTGCGAGCAGATCCTCGCCCAGTCACCCGTGGCGGCCCGCGACCACGGGTGACCCTGTCGCCCGCGACCGACCAGGCGATCGCGGAACCGGGGAACCGCGGAGCCGGAGAACCGGGCGATCGGAGACCCGGGGACCAGGCAACCGAGCACCCGCGAATTGGATAATCTGAGCAACCCGTCAACACGGAAAGGCGCTCGATGCCCGGTGCGCGACTCCGGCCGGTGGATCTGGCGCGCGAGCACGGCCTGTCGACACAGGCGGTCCGCAACTACGAGGAAGCGGGCATCCTCCCGCCCGCCGCCCGCACCGAGTACGGCTACCGCACCTACACCCACCTGCACGCCCGGGCCCTGGGCGCGTTCCTCGCCCTGGTGCCCGCCCACGGACACAGGACCGCCACGTCGATCATGTGCGCCGTGCACCGGGACGCCGAGGACGAGGCGCTGCGGCTGATCGACGAGAGCCACGCCCAACTGCTCGACGACCGCCGCACCCTCCGAGCCGTCGAACAGGCCCTGCGCGCCCTCGAACCACCGGACCCCACACCGACCGCCCACCCCACCGGCACCTTCATCGGCCCGCTGGCCGTCCGCCTCGGCATCCGGCCCGCGACCCTGCGCAAGTGGGAACGTGCCGGGCTGGTCACCCCCCGCCGCGACCCGCAGACCGGATACCGCGTCTACTCCGCCGCCGACGTCCGGGACGCGCAGCTCGCGCACCAGCTCAGGAGGGGCGGATACCCGCTGGAACAGATCGCCCTGCTGCTCACCCAGGTCCGCGCGGCGGGCGGCCTCGCGCCCCTGGAAAGCACGTTGAACGACTGGCACGCCCGCCTGTCGTCCCGCGGCCGCGCGATGCTGCACGCCGCCGCCGAACTACACACCTACCTGAACGCCCGCACCCCGGCAGCCGACCGCAGCGAACCGTAGTAAGCCCTGGGAGCTGGAGTCAGGTGAGCGGGAACGTCTCGCTCTCGGTCCAGCGCTCGCCGTCCACACAGACCAGCAGCGTCACGGCCCGGGCTCGGGATGTCAGCGGCAGCTCGCCGTCCAGGGCCGACTCCTCCACCACGTCGGCGCGCCCCAGGGTCAGGTGCGGGATGATCGTGTCGTGTGCCCCGCCGTACGGAGGCGTCTCCGGCCAGCGCGCCACGACGGACTCCGTCAGCCGTACGAACGCCTCGGCCGGTTCCGGCGTCAGGTAGACCACCTCGGGAAAGCGTCCGACCCGGCGAAAGCCGACGTCCACAGCGGGATGCTGCTGGAACAGCGCCCGCAACTCAGCCCGTACGGTGTCGTCGATCCGGCTGATGGGCAGGAACGGCACCAGCCACCGTCACATGCGCCGGGATGCCGTCCTCATGCTCCCGCCACCGCCCCACCAACGGCTCCGCCTCCGGCACCGTCACCACGAGCGCCGTATCCCCAGCCCGGAACGCCACCACCCGCTCGCCGCCACCGGCCGCAGTCCGTCCCCCAGCCCCCGCCCTCTCGCCCGCGCCACGCCGTTCCACCATCGCTCCTCCTCGACTCGCACCCGCATCCGCGCGCCCTCGCCCTCGCGCTCGCCACCAGCGTGTATCGCTCTTCCTCGGGGCCGCCACCAGGTTTCCGCGCAGGCTCGGACGCCGCGCGCAGGAGACCCCGAGGCCCGCACGATTCGGATATTTCGTGAAAGACGGCGTGGGATTCGGGCGGGACCTAATAGTCTCCCGGGGGTGCAGAATTCGCTGACTTTCACCGACCTTCTCGACGACGCCGCCCTGATCTCCCTGGAACACCAGCTACACCTGGAAGAAGTCCTCGCCGAGCACAGCTGGCACGTGGACCTCCAGGCGCGGCGTTTCGAGTTCACCGGCACGCAGCCGCGCACGTGCACCGCCTTCCACCTGCTCGGCAGCGCCGCCCCCGGCCCGGCCTCGTGGCTGTGGGCCTGGGCGAACCCGTCCGGCTTCCCGGCCGAGGTGGCGGCGACGGCCGCGAGGTTGCGCGACTTCGGTCTCCAGCACGGCATCCAGGAGCTGGCCTCGGCGGAGGTCCCGTTCAGCGCGCTGCCGGGTTCGCCCACGGAGCCGCATCTCGTCGCCGGGCTGATGACCGAGGCGGCCAAGGCGGTGACCGGCCTCTGGACCTCGTACAACGGCGACGCGGGCGGTGGCACGCGCGCGGCCTTCCTGGTGGAGCACCCCGACTTCCACCTGCCGCCGATCGATTCGGTCCGCGTCATGCGGGTCATGCAGCAGGCGCTCGCCGGTCTGCGCCTGTCGGATCACCGGCGGGTGGTGTACAGCTACGCCAAACACCGGGGCCTCGGTGTGAAGTTCGACGGTGACCAGGCCACGCTCTCCGGGCCTGGCCTTTCGGCGGTGGTGGACTTCGACGGGCTGGGGCGGATCGCCCACATCAACGCCAATCTGTCGTCCGCGAACGGCGGCTGAGCCCGGGCCCTCCGGTCTCGACGCCGCTCCCGGGAGTAGCGCCGCTCTGACACCCGCCGGGGCGGAAAAGCCGTGGCCGGTGTCAGAGGGCTCGGGTAACTTGCTCCGCATGCCGGCCTACCCTGACAAGCCGCAGCCCGGTGACAGAGTCGCCATCCTGTCACCGGCCGCCGGGCTTCCCGCCATCTTCCCCGCCCCGTACGAGCTGGGTCTGTCCCGCCTGGAGAAGGAGTTCGGGCTGGTCCCGGTCGAATACCCGACCACCCGCGTGCTCGGCGCGTCCCCGGCCGCCCGTGCCGCCGACGTCAACGCGGCCTTCGCCGATCCGTCGATCAAGGCCGTGCTGACCTCCATCGGCGGCGAGGACCAGATCAAGGTGCTGCGTCACCTCGACCCCGACGTCCTGCGCGCGAACCCGAAGCCGTTCTTCGGCCTCAGCGACAACACCAACCTGTGCAACTACCTGTGGAACCTCGGCGTCGTCTCCTACTACGGCGGTGCGATCATGACCGCCTTCGGCCGCGGCGGGGCGATGGAGGCGCAGACCGCCGAGGCCCTGCGGGCCGCGCTGTTCACGCACGACGAGTACGAACTGCGTCCCGCGCCGGCCTACAGCGACGTCGACCGCGACTGGGGCGACCCGGCGACGCTGGCGAGCGAGCCCGAGCCGTTCCCCGGCGGCGGCTGGCGGTGGCACGGCCCGAGCCGCGCGGTGACCGGCCCTTCGTGGGGCGGCTGCCTGGAGATCATCGACCTGAACCTGCGCGTCGGCACCCACATCAGGCAGCCGGCCACGTACGACGGCTGCGTGCTGTTCCTGGAGACCTCCGAAGAGCTCCCCGACGCCACGTACGTCTACCGCGTGCTCATGACCATGGGCGAGCGCGGCCTGCTCCAGCGCTTCGCCGCCGCCATCGTCGGCCGCCCCAAGGCGTGGTCGCTGGACAACCGGCTCACGCCCGAGCGCAAGGCCGCGTACACCGCCGCTCAGCAGGAGGCCGTGCTCAAGGCGTTCACCGAGTACAACCCGGACATTCCGCTCGTTTTCCAGGTGGACATCGGGCACACGGATCCGCAGCTGGTCGTCCCGTACGGCGGCTCCGTCACCGTCGACGCCCCAGCCGGCCGCATCACCGTGCGTTACTAGCACCGTCACCCGGGAGAACCTGCGAAATGACGATCTTCGGTCCCGCCATCGACGTCCGCCCCCTGTTCCCGCGCGAACGGCAGGCCCTGCTCGACCTGCTGCGCGCCCTCGGCCCGGGGGACTGGTCGAAGGAGACGATCTGCCCGGGCTGGGACGTGCACGACATCGCCGGACACGTGCTCAACGACTACCTGCGGCGCCTGTCGGGCAGCCGCGACGGCTACCCGGGCGCCGTCTTCGCCGACGACGAGACGCTGCCCGCCTACCTCGCGCGCACGAACGGCGAGTTCGTCGCGGCCACCCGCCAGCTCAGCCCGCGGGTGCTGATCGAGCTGCTGGAGCACCTCGGGCCGCGGCTCGACGCCGTCTGGGCGGCGCACGACCTGGAGGCGCCGGCCGGCCTGAACGTGTCCTGGGCGGCCAGCGACGTCGACAGTCCCGCGTGGCTCGACATCGGCCGCGAGTACACCGAGTTCTGGGTCCACCAGCAGCAGATCCGCGACGCCGTGGCCATGCCGGGAGCCACCCAGCCGGAGCTCATGGCGCCAGTGCCGTACCTCTTCGCCCGAGCTCTGCCGCACACCCTGCGCACGATCGAGCGGCCCGAGGGGACGTCGGCCGAGCTGGAGGTGCTCGGGCCGGCCGGTGGACGGTGGAGCGCGGTACGGCGCGACGGCCGCTGGCGCCTGGCGGAGGCCGCGGGCGAGCCGGCCGCGCGGGTCTCGATGGACCAGGACGTGTTCTGGCGGCTGGCGAGCAGGGGCATCACCGTGGCGGAGGCGCGCGAGCGCTCCACGTCGAGCGGTGACCCCGAGCTCACCGCCGCGATGACGACACTGCTCGCCGTCGTCGCCTGACCTCGGGTCCGCGTCGCGGCCCGTACGAAAGAGGTCTGGGAGCCTTCGCTGAGCGCTCCCAGACCTCTGGGCGGTCAGCTGCCGACCGGTTCGGCGCGCAGCCGCGCCGAGTGCTTGACCAGCGCGATCAGCACCTCACGGCTCGACTCGCGCTTCCTCGCGTCACACATGATGATCGGAACGGACGGGTTGAGCTGCAGCGCCAGGCGCACCTCGTCCAGCTCGAACGTCGGCGCCCCCTCGAAGCAGTTGACCGCCACCACGAACGGCGTCCCGCGCCGCTCGAAGTAGTCGACCGACGGGAAGCAGTCGGCCAGCCGCCGGGTGTCGGCCAGGATGACCGCGCCCAGGGAGCCCTCGGCCAGCTCGTCCCACACGAACCAGAAGCGTTCCTGCCCGGGCGTGCCGAACAGGTACAGGACGTAGTCGCTGCCCAGCGTGATGCGGCCGAAGTCCATCGCCACGGTGGTGGTCCGCTTGGCCTCGACGGACGTGAGGTCGTCCACGCCGATGCCGCGGTCGGTCAGCACCTCCTCGGTGCGCAGCGGCCGGGTCTCGGAGACGGCGCCCACCATGGTCGTCTTGCCCGCGCCGAACCCGCCCGCGACCAGGATCTTGATCGCCGTCGGCAGGCGCGGACGCTCAGAGCGAGCGAAGACCATCGAGCACCGCCCTGTACATCTTCATGTCGTGCATGTCCACCTCGGATCGTGGTTCCTGCGCGGAGACGAGTTCACGGTCGAACAGGTCGCCGAGCAGCACCCGGATCGTGCCGGCCGGCAGATCCAGGTAGGCGGCTATCTCGGCGACGGACTTGGGCTCGCGGCAGAGCTGGATGATCCGCAGGTGCTCCGGATCGAGCCCCGCGTCGGGCCCGGGGGGAGGGCCCACCGCCAGCGCCATGGAGATCAGGTCGAACCTGCCGTGGGCAGGCTGGGTACGGCCGCGCGTGACGACATAGGGCCGGATGATCTCCGGATCCACCCAGTGCTCGTCCGTGGGATCGTCGGTGCCTCTCACCGGTCGCTCCTGGCGATGGCCTCGGCGTTGCGGGCCCCCGAGGTCAGGTATTGGCCCACCCGGGCCACCAGCATCGCCATCTCGTACGCGACCAGCCCGATGTCGGCGTTCTGCGCGCACAGCACGGCCAGGCAGGCCCGCTCGCCCGCGGTGGTCACGATGAGGAACTGGTTCTTCCACTCGACGACCGTCTGCCGCACCTCGCCGCCGGAGATGTGGTCGGAGACTCCCTTGGCCAGGCTCTGCAGCCCGGAGGCCACGGCGGAAAGGTGCTCGCCGTCGGTCCGCTGCAGGCCGGCCGAGGAGGCCATGAGCAGCCCGTCCGACGACAGCACGATGGCGTGCTCGGTCTCCTTGATCCGGCCGACCAGGTCGTCGAGCAGCCAGTTGAGGTCGGTTCCCGTCGACGGGGTCATGCTTCACCTCCGGGCTGCTCGTCCATCATCTCGGCCGCGCGGGTGCGGCCGAGACGGGTGCCTGACTGCAGAGATCCCATCATCGCGCGGATCTCCTCCGGCGAGCGCTCGTCATCGTCCTCCTCGAGGTCGGGCTGCGTGGGTGTGTCGTCACGCAGCGCTGGCGCCAGGTTGGCCTGGGGCACGCGCAACGGTAGCCCCGATGGGGTGAACTCGGCCACAGGTTGCTGCTCCGGGTCGGCCGGCTTCTCGGTCGCCGTTTCTGGGGCGGGTGCGGGGGTGCCGGCGGGCGCGGGGGCCGGCTCCGGGGCCGGGGCCGGGGCCGGCTCCGGGTCGGGCACGGGGGTGGGACGCGACACGGGCCGGGGTTCCGGCCTGGTCGAGGGCCTGGTCCCGGGCCCGTTCTCCGGCGTGGCCGCGGGACGCGGGACGGCCGTGGGCCGGCCGGGCTTGAGCGTGCGCACGTTCTCGGCCGAGGCCGGCCGGCTCGCCGCCGCCACCGCCGGCTGCCTGCGCGGCAGCCGGTCGCGCCCTTCGCCGTCGTGCGGCTCGGGCGTGGGGTCGAGCTGGACGAGCTCCTGCGGCAGCAGGACGACGACCGTCGTGCCACCGTACGGGGACGACTTCAGCACGACCTGGATCTCGTGCCGCCTGGCGAGCTGGCTGACCACATAGAGGCCCAGCCGGGCGGTGCCGGTGATGCGGAACTCCGGCGGGTCCGCGATGCGCTCGTTGGCGGCCTCGAGGTCCTCGGGCTTCATGCCGAGGCCGCGGTCCTCGATCTCGATCACGTACCCGTTGGCCACGAGCTGCCCGCTGACCTGCACGTTCGTGTAAGGAGGCGAGAACGACACGGCGTTCTCGATCAGCTCGGCGAGCAGGTGGATGACGTCACCGACGGCCCGGCCG
Source organism: Nonomuraea fuscirosea (assembly GCF_003001935.1). Lineage (GTDB taxonomy): Bacteria > Actinomycetota > Actinomycetes > Streptosporangiales > Streptosporangiaceae > Nonomuraea > Nonomuraea fuscirosea. The sequence continues at coordinate 639,814 of NZ_PVNG01000001.1, forward strand.
ACGAGCACCACGTCGCCCATCGGCATGAGCGAGACCCGGGTGTAGTCCTCGACCTCGGCCAGCGCGCCGCGGACCACGTCCACCATGGGGACCGAGCGCCGCCACGTACGGGCGGGCGCGGAGCCGGACAGGACGATGAGGTTCTCCGCGTTGCGCCGCATCCGGATGGCCAGGTGGTCGAGCCGGAAGAGCTCCTTCAGCTCCTCGGGGTCGGTCTCGCGGCGCTCCATCACGTCGAGGACGGTCAGTTGGCGGTGCACCAGGCCCTGCGTCCTGCGGGCCAGGCTGAGCAGGATGTCGCGGATGCTGCGGCGCAGCTCGGCCTGCTCGGCGGCGACGCCGATGGCGGTGCGCTGGACCGTGTTGAACGCCTGGCCCACCTGGCCGATCTCGTCGTCACCGAAGTCGAGCGCGGGCGCCTCCTTGGCGACGTCGACCTCCTCGCCCTGGCCGATGCGCTCGACGATGCCGGGCAGGCGGTCGTCGGACAGCTCGTGGGCGGCGTCGCGCAGCTTCTGCAGCTGGGCGAACAGGGAGCGGGCCGTGGTGATGGAGAGCATGATCGAGGCGATGACCGCGAGCAGGCCGAGGCCGCCGGCCAGGACCAGCCGGACGATCACGTTGACGGCGACCGGCACCGTCCGGTCGACCACGCGGTCACCGGCGTCGAGCACCATCGTGTTGAAGTCGGTCAGGAAGCGCTCGGTGGCCGACCTCCACTCCGTGGCGGTGAACGGCAGGCTCAGGGCGCTCTGGTCGTAGGCCATGACCCGCTTCTCCAGGCCCTGCAGCCGGACGGCGGACTGCCCCTTGATCAGCTTGTCGTAGGCGGCCCGGTCGAAGTCGGGCAGGTCGGTCGCGGCCTGTTCGGCGGTGATCCGCCAGGAGCCCACCGCCTGGGAGAAGTCGGCCAGGGTGTCGGGGGTCAGCCGCCCGTCGGCGAGCGCGCCGGCCAGCAGCGCGTCCTCCCTGGTCAGCAGCTCTCTGGCGCGGCTCAGGGCGAGCAGCGAGCGGACGTCCTTGGCCAGTTCCTTGTCATCGAGCGTCGCCAGCGAGCCGTAGAGGCCGTAGATGGGGTCGATGACGTCGGCGTAGGCGTCGGACGTGCGCGTCTGGTCGAACCGCCCGGCGTCGATGCTCTTGCGGACGTCCTTCAGCGATTCCAGCCGCTTGAGCATCTCGGCCAGCCGCTCGTCGCCCTGGTCGTCCAGAGCGAGGTCCACCACGCTGGAAGCTGCCGACTCGCGGAAGGCCGCGTGGAAACGGTCGGTCTGCTTACGCTGAGTTTCCAGTTCTTTGCGAGATTGGGCGGTCTTCTCGCTCAGTCTCACCATCGAAATCCGGCGCTCTTTTTGCAGCGCGAAGAGCAATGGGTCGCTCGGGGCCGACACAGCGCTGTCGAGTTGGGAGACCCAGAGGAGGTTGACTCCCTCACGGAGGGTGACCCACGCGGCGAAGACCCACAAGGCCGCCAGGGAGAGCAGCATGGCCGTGATCTTGGTCCGCAGCCGCGTCTTGCGGAAGCGCATTATATCCACCCGGTGAAAGTCACATGTTGTACGCCAGTCACCTGACGTGCGGTGACGCTGGCCATCATATCGATCAAGGGACTCTAGCGCACCGGCAAAGTGCCTCTCAAGCAACAGTATTCACACTTGTCCGGCTATTGACACAATATAGTCAAATTCCCCCCAAAATGGGTCAGAAACGATATTGTGGGCAAGTGACCGACGCTGCCTCCGTTTATTTCCGCATCCACAATGACCTCGCTGACCAGCTCCTTCGGCAGTCACATCAACTGGCCGGCGTGCCACCGGAGGACCGTGGCGGCATCCTGCGAACGGCGCTCGACTCGGCCCCTGACGTGGCCCGCCTGCTGAGCCCGTACACCGCCCTTTTCGCGGACGGAGACAGTGCCGGCAGCCGGCTGGCCTTCAGCTGCCTGTCGGCCGCGGCCACGTTCCCGGGGGCGCGGCGCGAGCAGACGGCCGACCTCGGCGCCCTGAGCACGATCCTGTTCGGCGTCGACGACATCACCGACAACGTCGCGGGGGAGTGGACCGACCGGGACGTCACGGCCCTTTTCCGGCGGCTGTCCTCCGTCCTGACCGGTGAGCGAATCGAGGCGGGGCCGGGGACCCGGCCCATGGATCAGGCCCTGCACGCCTGGCAGACGTGGTGCGATCGCTTCCGCGGGTACGGCGCCGCCGCCGCGTACGCGCCGCTCCTGGCGGAGCAGCTGGAGCTCACCGGCGCCGCCATGGCGCAGGAACGCGTCTGGGCGACCGGCGGCGAGCCGTGGCCCACCTATGAGGAGTACCTGCCCAACGCCACCGTCACGTTCCTCTACCACACGTGGTGGCTGGCGGCGCTCGGGATCTGCGGCCCGAGCCCGGCCGACGCCGCCGTCTGGGATTCCGTCGGGGAGGTCACCGAGCTCGGGGCCGCCTGCCTGCGGCTGGCCAACGACGTCAGGACGTTCCAGCGGGAGCGGAGCGAGGGCAAGCCGAACGCGGTCCTCATCCTCGAACGCGCGGGCCTGCGTACCGAGGCGGCCGTCGAGCAGGTGTCGGCGCACATCCGCGAGCTCAACGCGGACTTCACCCGGGCGCTCACCGGCCTGCCCGCCGGCCTGGAGTGGGTCGCCGACGGGCAGCGCAGGTGCGTGTTCTTCAGCGGCGGCTGGTACATGGCCAGGGACACGCACGCGTACACCGTCCGTGACCTCGCCGCGGATGCGGACGCTCATCGCGGCTGAACCGCCCGTGCCCGCCGGACGAGGTACGACGACGCGATCACCGCAGCGCGGGCCACGGCGGTGGGCACGTACAGGTCCTTGTCGTGCCAGAGCGGCGGATGGTCGCCGCCGGCCCGGCCCGCCACGTGTGCGTGACCCCGGTCCGCCGCCTCAAGCCGCCGCGGGTCGCCGTGTCCCGTGGTCAGCAGCAGGATCTGGATCGCGTACGCGGTCTCCTCCGCCGTGCCCTCCCAGCGGCCCCACGAGCCGTCCTGCCGCTGGGTCCGCAGCGTCCACTCGGCCGCCGCGCGCACCGCGTCCCGCGCGGACTCCCCGCCGAAGGCGTCCAGCGCCAGCGCGCAGCTCACGGTGGCGTAGTACGGGGAGGCGTGCCACCGGTCCGTCCAGCTCCCGTCCGGCTGCTGGCGGTCGCGGATCCATCCGGCCAGTTCAGCGACGGCCTCGTCGTAACGCGGCGCGGCGGCGGGTACGCGGCGGACGTACTCGCCGAAGGCGTCCAGGATGTGCGCGTTCACACTGACCGAGACGCCCTGCTCGCCGGGCCAGGTGGAGAAGTGCGTGCCGGCGCGGAACCCCCACAGGCTGTCCGGCTCGTACGGCGCGTCCAGCAGCGCCAGCGCGTACAGCGCCACGGACGTCGTGTCGGCGTCCGCGGGCAGCCCGGGACCGGCGGGCGTGCCGGCCGGGCCGATCGCCGTCCTGATGTCGGCCACCATCTCCGGCGGCACCTCGATGTCCACGCCCGCGCGCAGCAGCCAGCTCAGCACCCAGCCGCGTTCGAACACGGTGATGGGCAGCCCCACGGGAACGGGCCCTCCGTACAGCCGGACCACCGCCTCCAGATGCCCGCGGGCCGGATCATGCGCGTCACGTTCCCCGTGTTCACCCAGCCAGGCGGCGGTCGCCGCGGGTGAGGCACCGACGCTGCCGATCGGCGTGGGCCGGATGCCGGGCGCTCCGGCGGCGGCGTCGGAGGCGATCTCCAGGGCGTGCAGCAGCTTCTCCGGCACCTCCATGCCGGACCTGACCCGCGACCTGACGACGTGGAGGGCGTCATAGCTCATGGCCGCGGGCAGCGGGATCGGCGCCTGACCGGGTAAGTCCTCGACGCGCTGGTTGATCCGGGCCACCAGCGAGGGGACGATGTGCTCGATCGCCGGCATGTCGGGCAGGTCGAGCGGGCCGCTCAGCCAGGTGGTGAGCACCCGCAGGCCGCGTTCCGCCGCGCCGGCCAGGCTCGCGCGATCGGTGTCCGGGTCCGCGCGCGTCAGCGCCGCCAGGATGCCCTCGGTGGCGCTCAGGGTCGGCACGACGCCGTACCCGTCGGGCGCGCCCCAGGCGCCGTCCTGCCGTTGCGTGCGGATCAGGTAGTCGATGCGTTCCCGGTGCCCGGTCAGCCAGGGGGCCAGGGACACGAGCCGGCCGGTCTCGTAGACCGAGGTCGAGACCTGGCCCCACGGCCGCAGCATGAGGCTCGTGACCAGTTCGCCCGCTTCCGCGGTGATGTCCGTTCCCGCGGTGGTGTCCGCGGCTTCGCCGATGCTCACGCGGCACGCGTCCGTCCGGCCGGGTGCAGCTGGAGGAACAGCTTCTGCTTGGGTCTCAGGGTGGCTCCCCCGGGTACGGGCTTCAGTTGCTGCGGATTGGCCACGACCGGCCGGAACCTGCTCATCACGTTCGCGATCACCAGGGACGCCTCGATGTAGAACAGGTGCTGGCCGAGGCAGACGTGCGGGCCCACGCCGAAGGGCACGAACGCGTAGCGGTGCGCCAGCGCGGCCTTCTCGTCGGCCCACCGCTCCGGGTCGAACTCCAGCGGCCGGGGCCAGAACTCCTCCAGCCGGTGGGTCGTGTACGGACTGATCAGCACCTGCGAGCCCGCCTTGATCGGCACGCCGCCGATCTCCGTGTCCGCCACCGTCTGGCGCGGGACGACCCAGGCGTTCGGATAGACGCGCAGCAGCTCCTGGAGCACCATGCGGAGGTAGGGCATCTGGGCGACGTGCGAAGGACGTACCGGATCGCCGCCCACCACCCGGTCGACCTCCTCCTGCAGCCGGTCGCGCACGCCGGGGTGGTCGTGCAGCACCTGCCACAGCCAGATGAGCGACATGGCCGTGGTCTCGGAGGCGGCGCCGTAGATGTTCACCAGGTCGTCGCGCACCTGCCGCAGGTCCGCCTCGCCCTCCTTCTCCAGCCTGGCCGCGAGCAGCGCAGAGACGACCTCCTTGCTCCGGGTCTTCTCGTGCCGTGCCTGCTCGATGAGGGGGTAGACGATCTCGTCGATCTTCTTCGCCGACCGCAGGAAGGCGCGGTCGCCGGGCACCCTGATCGAGTACGGGGCGAAGGGGAGCAGCATGCGGAAGCCGATCGAGGTCGCGCACGTGGCGAACTCGGGCGCCAGCCGTTCCGCGGTGTCACGGGAGATCCGGCCGCCGAACAGCACTTTGATCACGGTGTCGTTGACGATCGAGGTCATCTGGTGCTCAAGGTCGATCGGCCGCCCCGTGATCGAGAAGTCGTCCAGCTCGGAGATGCGCGCGGCGATGGTATCGGCCATGTCCTCGGCCAGCGAGGCGGTGTAGCGGGCGGTGAAGAGCGGCTGGAGGATCTTCCTCGCGGACGCCCAGCTCTCGCCCTCGCCGAGGATGCTGTGCCCGATCAGGCGCTGCAGCGGCCGCCAGAACACGCCCGCGCGGACGAAGTTGGTCCAGTCCGTCTTGAGCACCTGCTGCACGTGGTCGGGATGCGAGATGAGGTACGGGCGGAACGGCCCGAGGTGGAGCCGGACGACCCGCCCGGCGGCGTCGGTGCCCATCCTGGCCAGCTCGGTGACCGGGTCGCTCACGAGTCTGGGTATGGCGTGGTGGGTGGGAACGACATGAGGTCTGGTGGTGAGGGTTCCCTTGGCGTGCGGCATGACAGTGATCCCCGATCCGGATGCGATGGCACACGAGAGCCGAGCGGCGCCGGCGTCCGTGCTGCCTGCGTGTCTGATGGGTGAGAGGCGGCGTGTGATCAGATGGGAGGAAGTGCGAGTCGCGGGGCGGCTCGAGTGGCTGTGGCCGGCTCAGCGGGCGCCTTTGCGGACGCCCTGATCGCAGGAGCCCCGAACGCCACTTGTGATCCCTCCATCGCTTACGGTGCCCGTCTCACATCACGGACATCTCCTGACAAAAGTCAACCGTCTGGTGGAGTATCACATGCTTGTGCATGTAGATTCAAGATCGTACCCGGGGTAGGAGCGCCAGTTGAATCTCAGCCATCCGTTGAGCGGGGCCACGTTGGCCCGCTTTCGAGGCCTCCTCGACCCGGCCCTCAGGGACGCCGTCTCGGTGCTCGACCCCTGGGGGGAGCGCATGGCCGCGTTCGCTTTGGGCTGGTCAGACACGGACGGCGGCCCGCACGGCGGCGTCGGCGGGGGCTTTGGGGGCGTCGGCGGTGGCGCCGATAGAGCAACCGGTGGGGGAACAACGGACAGAGGAGCCGGTAGCGGAACCAACGGGATATCCAGGGGCGACGGCGGCAAGGGGGTGCGGCCCGCCCTCGCCCTGCTGAGCGCCGAGGCCGTCGGCGCTCCCGCCGAGTCAGCGCTGCCCGGCGCGGTGGCGGTGGAGCTGGTGCACGCCTTCTCCCTGGCGCACGACGACATCATCGACCGCGACGAGCTGCGCAGGCACCGCGCCGCCCTGTGGAAGGCGTACGGTGTGGGCCCGGCGCTGCTCACCGGTGACGCGCTGCTGGCCCTGGCCGTCAGCCAGCTGGCCGGCCGGCCGGAGGCGATGCCGTACCTGTCCGCCGCCCTGATCGAACTGGTCCAGGGGCAGAGCGCCGACATGGCGTTCGAGAACCGCCCGTGGAAGGGGCCGGGCGAGGTCGGCATAGACGAATACGCCGAGATGGCCGCGGGCAAGACCGGCAGCCTGCTGGGCGCGGCCGCCGCCGCCGGCGTCGCCCTCGGTGGGGCGCCGGAACTGGCCGACCCCATGTGGGCCATGGGCCGCGACCTCGGGGTGGCCTTCCAGATCGTGGACGACATGCTCGGCATCTGGGGCGACCCACGCGTGACGGGCAAACCCATCTACAGCGACCTGCGGCACGAGAAGAAGACGCTCCCCGTCCTGGCCGCCCTCGCCGACGGCGGTTCCGCCGCCCGCGAACTGTCCGCCCTCCTGGCGGCCGGAACGACGGACGAGGAGTCCGTACGACACGCCGCCCACCTCGTGGAGGAGGCGGGAGGCCGGGAGAAGTCCCAGGCCCTGGCCGACCGGTACGTGGAAACCGCGCTGAGCGTCATCGACGAACACCTCCCGTCCGCCACCGAACTCCGCACCCTGTGCAACTCCCTGGTCCACCGCGTCAACTGACACCCAGTCCCGCGGCGGGAAGGGTGCCACGTTCACCAGGGACAGGCCGTCGGCGACGACCGCGCTGACCAGGCATCCACATCAGCGGGGGCGCTTCCAGCCTCTCCGGCAGGGTGTGCGGATAATGGCGGGATGAGATCACTGGGCATTACCGGCCTGTCCGTTTTCCCGATATCGCTCGGCACCAATGTCTTCGGCTGGACCGCCGACAAGGAGACCTCGTTCGCCGTCCTCGACGCCTACGTCGAAGGTGGCGGCAACTTCCTCGACACGGCGGACGTCTACCCGTACTGGGCGACGGGGGAGTCGACCTCCGAGACGATCATCGGCGAGTGGCTGGCGGCGCGCCGCAACCGCGACTCCATCGTGCTGGCCACCAAGGTCGGCATGCTGGAGGGGCACAAGGGGCTGGCGCCGGCCACGATCAGGACGGCGGTCGAGGACTCGCTGCGGCGGCTGCGTACCGACTACATCGACCTCTACTGGGCACACGTGGACGACCGCGACACGCCGCTGGTGGAGACGCTGTCCACGTTCGACACGCTGATCCGTGAGGGCAAGGTGCGCTACGTGGGCGCCTCCAACTACGACGCGCCACGGCTGGCCGAGGCCCTCAAGACCTCCGATGAAGAGGGCCTGGCCCGCTATGTGGCGTTGCAGCAGCCGTACAACCTGGTCGAACGCGCCTACGAGGGCGACCTGCGTGCGGTCGTGGCCGCCGAGGGCCTGGCCAGCACGCCGTACTCCGGGCTGGCCCGCGGCTTCCTGACCGGCAAGTACACGCCGGGCGCGAACGTGGACAGCCCGCGAGCGGGAGCGGCGGCCCGCTACCTGGAGACCGAGCACGGCCCCAGGACGCTGCAGGCCCTCACCCGGGTCGCGCAGGAACGCGGGGCCGCGCCGGCCTCGGTGGCACTGGCCTGGCTCGCCGCCCAGCCGACGATCACGACACCGCTCGCGAGCGCACGCAACGTGGAGCAGCTGCGCCCACTGATGGAGGCGGCGGCGCTGACGCTGAGCGAAGAGGAACTCACCCTCCTCGACGAGGCATCCCGCCCCTGACACTCGTTCCGGTCGCGGGCGAACGCCTGCCGCCACCATCCGGAGCGTTGAGGACGTGGACGAACCGGTGTCACCGGCGTTGATGAGCCAGGCCGGCGGCCGTGAAGGTCAGGCGGTGGCGAGGCCGTGTTGGCGGCACCACTCGTCGACGCTGCCTGCCTCGCGCTCGGTGATCCGCGTCCAGTGCGCGTCGGCCGTGATCGCCTCCTGCACCGAGCTGTGGGAGGCGAACACCGCCGTGAGGCCGGTGATCTTGAAGATGCGGGAGATGCGGTCCGTGGTCATGACGAGCGACAGCGACCCGTCGTGCGTACGCAGCCGCTTGAGGCCGCCGACGAGAACCCCGAGGCCGGTCGAGTCGAGGAACTCCACCGCGCTGAGATCGGCGACGAGGTGCACGATGCCCTTGCCCGCCAGGTCCACCACCTGCTCGCGCAGCTTGGGAGCAGTGAACACGTCGACCTCGCCGGCGATCTTGAGCACGGCGCAGTCGCCGACCGGTCCGACCACCTCGATGACGATGTCCTGCATGTCTCGCCTCACCATCAGTCGTGTCATTGACTACATTGACGGGGAACTCTGTAGATTTACAGTACTGTCGCGAGCGCCCTTCCGTCAATGACCGGCTGTCGGTGTCATCGTGCAGAATGACAGGCAGGCGTGAAGGGGCGTGGGGATGCGGGTAGAAGAGGCGATCGGGCGGCAGCTCGCACGGCTGCGGGCGGAACGCCGGATGTCGCTGACCGAGCTGGGGGAGGCGCTGGGCCGCTACCTGGACAGGCCGTGGAGCCGCCAGGCCGTTCACCAGGCCGAGCGTGGGCAACGGGCCTTCACGGCGGCCGAGCTGACCGCCCTCGCCCTGGTCCTCGACACCTCGGTCCAGGTGCTGTTCCGTGCCGAGGACGACGGCATCGAACTGCCCGGCGGCGCCGTCTCCCGCGAGGACTACCGGGGGATCCTGCTGAGCAGAGAGCCGGACATGCCGCTCGACGGGGTGGAGGAGCTGATCATCGCCCTGCATGACATCGGCGAAGTCCTCTCCCGCCCCGCCCTGGCCCGCCTCGCCCGAATCGGCCGCGTAGCCGACCAGGTAGCCGGCCCAGAACACTAACCCGCCGCCTGGCCGGATGACTCGGTCCGGGCGGATAACCCGGTCCTGCTTGGTGTCTGGTCTGGCGTGGTGTCTGGGTCTGGCGTGGGGGTCTCGGCTGGACTTGGTGTCCGGGCCGGGCATGATGTCTCGGCTGGGCCTAATGTCCGGGCTTGGCCTGGCGTCTCGGCCGGGCTTAGTATCTGCGCCCGATTTGGCGTCTGGGCGCGGCCTGGCGTATGGCTCGGCTTGGGGTCTGGCCCGGCTTGGCGTCTGGCCCGGTCTGGTATCTCGGTCGGGCCTGGCTTCTCCCATTGACCCCCATATCCCGCCCTCGTTCGACCTTCCGCCCTGTCGCCTGAGGTTCCGCTTCCGTCGACGTCCTATCCCGATATCCGGCTCTTCTCCGGTGTCTGGCCTTCTTCTCCCGCTCCCGCTCCCGCTCCCGCTCCCGCTCCCGCTCCCGCTCCCGCTCCCGCTCCCGCTCCCGCTCCCGCTCCCGCTTCCCGCTCATGCTCCCTGCTCCCTGCTCCCTGCTTCCCGCTCCTGCTCTCGCCCGAGCTCCTGCTCCCGCCCGCGCTCCCGCTCTCGCCCTCGCCCGTGTTTCTGCTCTTCCCTGGGGTTCCAGTGCGGGGCCTCCCAGGCCAGGCCCCGCTCAGAACAGTGCGAGCCTCCTGCAGACCAGGTTGGCCTAGTTCAGCTGAAGAGCGCGAACCCGGTTGCGGCGTTCGCTGTGGGCGGGGGCGTCAGCGGGAACGCTCGGTGGTAGGGGAGCCAGGTTGGAAGGTGGCGGTGGTCGGGAGGCTGGCCGGGGTGGTCGCCCGTGGCCTCGGACGTCGGCCGGGGTGGTCGCCCGTGACCTCAGATGCTGGCCTGGTTGGTTGCCCGTGGCCTCAGAGGCGGCGTTCTACCGCGATCCTGTGCCGTCGTTCTGCATCACCGCCAGGACCTATGCCGGTTGACCGGTTACCAGCTCGGCCTCGGCGCCGTTGCGGAACTCGTCGTCCACTTGGTCGTCCAGGAGTTCGTCGAGCGCCGTACGCAGGTGGGCCAGCAGGCTCCACACGTCGTTCACGCGTTCGGGGCAGGCCACGATGCCGAAGTCGAGCATGCCGTCGTACGAGAAGCAGGTGATGTTGAGGCCGCCGCTCATGTCGGTCAGCACCGACAGGGGATAGTAGGACAGGACCCGGCCGCCGCACAGATAGAGCGGGAACTGCGGGCCGGGGACGTTGCTGATGATGAGGTTGATCGGTGGGAACGCCATCCCGGCCAGCCGGAAGATCGCCGGTGTGGCCAGGCTGGTGACCGGGGCGGGCAGCATCGAGCACAGTTCGCTCAGCCAGGTCGCCGGAGCCCGGGCGAACCGCCGTTTGGCTTGGCTCATGGCGTTTCCGACGGCCTGCAACCGCTCTCTGGCGTCGGCGACGTTCGTGGGCAGGGGTGTCACCATCGCGGAGATCTGGTTGCCGACCAGGTCCTTCGCCTCGGCCCGTCGTACCGCCACCGGGACGGCCACGATCAGCGGCGCCTCGGGCAGCGCGTTCCGTTCGCGCAGCCACGAGCGCAGGGCCGACGTGCACAACGTCATGACGACGTCGTTGACGCTGACGCCGTTGGCCTTGGCGACGTTCTTGACGTCCTTGAGCGACAGCGAGCCGAAGGAGAGGTGGCGGCGGGCGCTGATGGGGCCGTTGAACGGGGTCCGCGGGACGGCGAGGCTGGGCAGGCCGGGACGGTGATGCCCGTCGCCGGACACCACCCGCGCGGCCTTGGCGATCAGCTTCGCGCCGGGCAGGCCCGCGACCACGGGGATGGCGTCCATATCCTCCGCCGCCCTGACAGCCGACTGGAGGGCGCGTACGGGATGGGTCACGCCACGGACGGCGGCTCCGGCCAGCATGCGGATCATCCCCGGCGTATCGTCATCCGGCGCCGGAGAGCCGGGCATCGCCCCGCCACTCGCGTGCTCGGTTTCGGCGGGCGCAGGGCTAGGCATCGACCCGTCGGCCGCGTCCTTCGTCTCGGCGGGCGCAGGGCCAGGCATCGACCCGTCGGCCGCGTCCTTCGTCTCGGCGGGCGTAGGACCGGGCATCGACCCGTCGGCCGCGTGCTCCGTCTTGGTGGGCGTAGGGCTGGGCTTCGATCCGTCGGCCGTGGCGGGCGCGGAGCGGGGCTTCGACTTGCTGACCGCGTGCCCCGTCTCGGTGGGTGTGGGGGCAGGCATCGAGTCGTCGGCCGCGTCTTCCGTCTCGGTGGGTGCGGTGGCGAGGGGTGTGGGACGTGCCCCGGTGGGGGGTTTGGCGGTGGTGGGGGTTGTTGTCGTGGGGATGCGTCTGCGGGTGAGGTGGCCGTCGGGGGTCAGGTCGAGGAGAGTGGCCAGGGTTTCGGCGCCTGAGACGCCGTCGATGGCGGCGTGGTGCACCTTGGTGTAGACGGCCACCTTTCCGTCGGTCAGGCCGGTGATCAGGTGCATCTCCCACAGTGGATGCGCACGGTCGAGACGGCGGGCGTGGAGTTGGGCCACGGTCTCGGCGAGTTGCCAGTCGTCACCAGGCTCGGGCAGCTCCGTCTCGAACAGGTGGTTGGCGATGTCGAAGTCGGGATCGGCCGCCCAGTACGGGTGGTCGAGACCCAGCGGCACCTCCACCAGGCGCAGGCTGAGTGCGGGGGAGAGGTGGAGGCGATCCAGCAGCAGCTCCGCCAGGGCGGCTCTGCTGACCGAGCCGTCCGCCGAGTCGAGCAGCGCGAGACCGGCCACGTGTGCGGCGGTCGTGGTCGTCTCGACATTGAGGAACTGGGCGTCGAGTGCGGTCAGCTGGCGCATCGGCTCTCCTTTTCCCTTGGTGTGGGCAGCTTCACACGAGGGGATTTCCGGAAGGTTTCTGCGCGAGTCTTTCAGATGAATTCAGATGTGCCGAACCCGCCTTTCGAGAATCGCCTGCTCAGCTTGGATGGGTGACAATTTCCTATCCATTGACGACGTGAATGGGATGTTGGACAACGGCGTCGAAGTGATAGCCGAACGGATGTCGCGGGATGGTGAGGGGCTGGGTGGCGCCCGTCTCGTCGGTGGCGCGCGCCATGAGCAGCCGCGTGCCCGTGCGCTGCGGAGCCCATTCGATGTGCCAGGGCAGCCAGGCGCTGACCAGGTGTTGTCCGTGGTGCTCCGCCTGGCGCCAGGTCAGTCCGCCGTCGAGACTGACCTCCACCCGGACGATCCGGCCGTGTCCCGACCAGGAGCGGCCGCGCAGGACGCGCGGGCTCCCGAGGGGCACGCGCGCATTCCATTCGAGCTCGAATGCGCTCTTCACCGGCTGCGTGGTGACGTCCCGGTAAAAGACCGTGTTCCACGGCGTGAAGAGCTCTGTTGTTGAAATTTCTATGTCGCCGAGCCATTTTATCGACGCTATTCCCACCCATCCCGGCACCACCAGCCGCACCGGAAATCCATGGTCGGGCGGCAGCGGTCCGCCGTTCATCTCATAGGCGACGAGCACGTCGTCCATGGCCTTGTCGACGGGCAGCGGCCTGCGTACGTGCCCGTGGTCCTCGAACGGCGCGTCGAGCCCGGTGGGCAGCACGTCGACCGCGCCCGGCAGCACGCCCACCTCGTTGAGGAGATGGCGTAGCGGTACGCCCCGCCACCGCGCGACCCCGATCGCCCCGAGCCCCCACTGCGTGCCGGGCGCTCCGTCGTGCTGCTGCGTCCGGTAGAAACGCCGCCCGTTGCCCGCGCACTCGATCGCCACGTCGTACGTGCGCGACGGCATCGCCCGCAACTCGTCGTAGCTGAACTCACGCGGCCGGCGCACGCCCGCCCCGTGGACGTTCAGCCGCCAGGTGGTGGCGTCGATGAGCGGGGTGAAGGTGTGATTGCGCACGAAGAAGCGGTCGTTCGGGGTGTGGTACCCGAGCCCCGCCATGGACTCCCAGCGCATCTCCGCGCTGTTGCCGTGCACCCGGAACAGGTGGTCGGGCAGCGGCTTGGCGATCGCCGCCGTGGCTTGCTTCATGAGAGCATCACCTCGTTATGCCTATTTCCTACCTGGAAACCATTTAATCTCCTCGCCCTGTCTGGTGGCGACCCCATTGCCGAAACCTGTCTCAGCTGTACGGGAACGTTCCAGTCTCTGCCTCGCAGCATCTACCCGGCTCCGGGCCCGAGCCAACCCGCCCACGGTCGCCGGCGGGGTCAGGCCGGGTGCGCGGATAAGGGGAACGGGCGGCCGGTGTTGAGATCGTCGATCAGCGCGAGGAGGCCGGTGCGGCCGTCGTTGGCCGCCAGCCACCGGCTCACCTGGCAGGCGGATTTCGCGTACGTCGTCACGTCCTTGGACGCGGCGTTCAGCCACTCGTCGAGGGTCGCGGGCAGCGGCCCCGACGGTGTCACCAGGCAGCGGTCCGCGGCCGTCTTCGGCGCGAGGTAGCGGGGATCGTCGGCGACCACCACCGCGAGGCCCTCGTCGAACCACTGCGGCACCCCGGCTCCGGACGTGAGCCGGGTGTGCAGCTCGACGTGGGACATCTCGTGCGCGGCGATCACCGGATCGATGCCCCTGGGGGAGAGCATCACCGACCTGTTGAGCACCGCTATGCCGCGTTCCTTGCCGCCGCCGATGCGCTCGTAGCAGCGCTCGGTCAGGCAGGCCAGAACGGTCGGGGAGCTTCGCCGGGTGCCGTAGAAGTCGTGGACGAGGCGGCGGGCCTGCCGGACCGTCTGTCTCACCCGCTCCTGTTGGGCGCCGGACAGGCCGTCCTCGGTGTGGACGGACTCCTCCAGCTCCGTCAGGCCGTAGCAGCCGGGGCAGAACGTCGAACCCAGGGACGGGTAGGCCAGGGCCACCCCGGCGCCGGCGGCCACCAGCAACGCTGTCAGAATCGCGAGCAGCCGCGCCCACAGCTTGTGCGACTTCTTCCGCATGGGCTGCATCTTCCTCGGGGTCTCCTTGGGTGGGGGAGTGGTGGGAACACTCTTTCGTATGGCGGGGCTGGGCGCATCAGCCCACGGGTTGTCATGCTGGCGGTTGACGAGCGACCCCTGTCTCTGGGGCGTCGAAGCTGCTGTTTGCGCGAGGAGGAACGTGATCGGGACGTGGTGGGAGCTGGTGATCGGCGCGGCGGTCGCGGTGATCGCGACGTGGGCGGCGCTGGTGGTCGCGCTCGTCGTCGTACGGCCCCGTGGCGGCCTGTTGCGGGAGTCGCTGCGGCTTCTGCCCGACATGTTGCGGCTCGTCCGGCGGCTGGCCGCCGATCGGGACCTGCCTCGCGGCGTACGGGTCCGGCTGTGGCTGCTGCTGGCCTACCTCGCCTTTCCGATCGACCTGATCCCGGACTTCATCCCCGTCCTCGGGTACGCCGACGACGCCATCGTGGTCGCCGCGGTGCTGCGGTCGGTGGTGCGGAGGGCGGGGCCGGCGGTGGTGGAACGTCATTGGCCGGGGAGCGCGGACGGGCTCGCGGCCCTGGTACGGCTCACGGGCCTGCACAAACGCCTCCCGTAGCGGCACCGGGCGTCCCGGCGGCTCACTCCTCCATGGCTGGGCAAAATGTTGACTTCTGTGGCATTAAGTCGCTGGTGAGGTGAAGGAGATCCGTTCGGACGGAGATCCGTTCGGACCCGCGTCCGTCGGAAGGGGATCGCCGCATGAGAGCCGCCGCCACCCATGTCGTCGTCGGAGCCGCGCTCGCCCTCACCCCCATCACCTCAGCGCGTACGGCGACCGCGAGTGCCACCATGGGCTCGCCGAACACGGTCAGCCCGTCGGCACACCTCGCCGCCCGGACGGGGATGGCGGATCTCGCCGCGTATGCCTGGACGGGGAGCGTGACCGCGGGGGTGCTGGCGGAGGGGACGGTCGGGCTCCATGGGCTTGCTCGGCCCGGCTGGACGGTGGGGCTTGTGGGGCTTGCTCGGCCCGGCGGGACGTGGGGGCTCGTGGGGCTTGCTCGGCCCGCCTGGTCGGAGGGCGTGACCGCTGGGGAGACGGCGGAGGCCGGGCCGGAGGAGACGGTGGGGCGCGGTGGGCTTGCTCGACCGGTCTGGATGGCGGGGCTTGGTAGGCTCACTCGCTCTGTCGGAACGGCGAAACTTTCGGGCCTCGCCTGGCCCGCCTCAGGGGGATACAGCCATGGATCTCCCACCTGCCGCTACGTGTCGGCGACGGACAAATCGGCACCTGTCAGGAAGGGGCCGGGCAAGAAGTACCGGAAGCGCGCCGAGCTGGCCCCCTCGAAGGAGCCCGTCCGTGCCACCTGCGCCGCCAGGGGACGTGGTCGCGACCACTGGGTACGGCTCAAGGAAGGCGAGCACGAAGGCCTCTGGGTCTGGCGCGACCGCCTCCACCCCTGGAGCGGCTGAACCAGCACGCCCGCCACCACCCGGCGGCTCCTGAGGCGGAGGACGTCAATGCGGGAGAGGGCCCCGCGACTGACGCCACCGCCCGGTGAGCGGCGACGGCCGTCAACAGTCCAGAGGCCCCTACGACAGAGCACACTCGAGAGGGCCCCTACAACGGAGGACGGTCGAGAGGCCCCGCGACGGACGCCACCGCCCGATGAGCTGCGACGGCCGTCAACAGTCCAGAGGCCCACGACGAAGGACGGTCTAGAGGCTCCCACGACGGACGTCAGCGACGGGAGAAGTCCCTCATGATCGGACATCAGTGACGGAGAGGCCCCTGGCCGCAGGGCGTCAGCGGCCGAAGAAGGCGAGTAGGCGCTCCAGTGGCCAGGTGTTGATCACGTCGTCCGTGGTCAGCCAGGCCCGTTGCGCGATCCCCACCCCGTACCGCTGGTTCGCCAGGTGCGGGATCGCGTGGGAGTCGCTGTCGATCGAGAACTTCACCCCATGGTGCCTGGCCAGCCGCACCAGGTCGGCGGGCAGGTCGGAGCGGTCGGGGTAGGAGTCGATCTCCATGGCGGTGCCGGTCCTGGCGGCGGCGCGGAAGACGGCCTCCCAGTCGGCGTCCACCGGCTCGCGCTTGCCGATCTTGCGGGTGGTGGGGTGGCCGATGATGTCGACGTACGGGTTTTCGCAGGCGGCGATGAAGCGGCGGGTCATCTCGTCGCGCGGCATGCCGAAGTGGGAGTGGACCGAGGCCACGCACACGTCGAACTCCCGCAGGATCTCGCCCGGCCAGTCGACCGAGCCGTCGGGGGCGATGTTGAGCTCGCTGCCGTGCAGCAGGCGCATGCCGGGATAGCGCGCCTGCAGCTCGGCCACCCTGGCCCGCTGCTCCAGCGCCTTGTCCAGGGTCATCCGCTGCATGGCCAGGTCGGGAGCGTGGTCGGTGACCGCGTAGTAGGAGTAGCCGCGGGCGTGACCGGCGGCGACCATGTCCTCCAGTGTGGCGATGCCGTCGGTCAGGTCGGTGTGGGTGTGCAGGTCGCCCTTGAGGTCGGCCAGCTCCACCAGCACGGGCAGCTCGCCGGCCAGCGCCGCCTTGACCTCGCCGCCGTCCTCGCGCATCGGCGGCGGCACGAACCGCATGCCGAGCGCCTCGTAGATGTCCTCCTCGGACTCGGCGGCGATCACCCGGTCGCCCTCGAAGAGCCCGTACTCGGACAGTTTCCAGCCCTTCTTGACCGCCATCTCCCTGATGGCGACGTTGTGCTCCTTGGAGCCGGTGAAGTACTGCATGGCCGCGCCCCACGAACCGGCGGGCACCACGCGCAGGTCGACCTGGATGCCGGACGTGGTGCGGATCGAGGTCTTCTTGTCGCCGGAGGCGATGACCTCGGCGACGTAGGGCTGGGCGCGGAAGTCGTCCATGATGGACTCGGGCGCCACGGCGAGGATGTCGATGTCGCCGATGGTGTCCTTCATCCGCCGCAGCGAGCCCGCGTACGCGATGCGCTCGGCCTTCAGCGACCCCATCACCTGCTCGGCCAGCGACATGGCGACGCCGATGTGCACCCGGCGCCCCGACTGCTCCAGCTGCTCGATGCCCTTGAGCAGGTTGGCCAGGGTCTTCGGGCCGAGGCCCTTGACCCCGTCGAGGCGGCCGGAGGTGATCGCCTCGCTCAGCGCCGCGGACGAGTCGATGCCGTAGTCCTCGAACAGCATGATGGCCGTCTTGGGGCCGAGCGAGGGCACCCTGGTAAGCCGCCGCACCCCGTCGGGCACGCGGCCGCGCAGGTCGTCGAGCTGGCGGAAGCTCCCGCGCTGCAGGAACTCCTCCATCTTCTTGGCGATCGCCTCGCCCACCCCTGGGACGCCGCGTACGTCGACGACCGAGATGTCGTCGGGGAACCCGGCGATCGCCTTGGCCGCCTTCTGGTAGCTCCGCACCCGGAAGGCGTCGCCGCCGCAGAGCGCGAACAGCTCCGCGTATTCCTGCAGCGCCGCCGCCGCCTCCTCATTTGCCCGCATGACCCATACCTTAGGGTCCCGGTCCGACAAATAGTCCCTGACGGGCCCGGGTCAGAAGCGCACCTCGCGGGCCCGGTACGGCGCCTCCAGGAAGGAGATCTCCTCCTGCGACAGCGACACGGAGACGGCCGCCACCGCGTCGTCCACGTGCCGTTCCTTCGTGGCCCCCACGATCGGCGCCGTGATGCCGGGCCGCCCCAGCACCCAGGCCAGTGCGATCTGGGCGGCGGGCAGGTCCCGGCCGGCGGCCACCTCGGCGACGCGGTCCACGATCTGCTTGTCGTTCTCCGGGTCGTACAGGTAGTCGATGCGCCCGTCCGACCCCGTCCTGACCGTCGTGGCGGAGGAGCTGCCCGCCCTGGCGAGCACGCCGCGCGCCAGCGGGCTCCACGGGATCACGCCCACGCCCTGGTCGGCGCAGAGGGGCAGCATCTCGCGCTCCTCCTCGCGGTAGAGCAGGTTGTAGTGGGGCTGCATCGAGACGAATCTGGTCCAGCCGTTGACCTGGGCCACGTGCTGCGCCTTGGCGAACTGCCAGCCCCACATGCTCGAAGCGCCCAGGTAGCGGGCCTTGCCGGCCCTGACCACGTCGTGCAGCGCCTCCATGGTCTCCTCGATGGGCGTGTCGTCGTCCCAGCGGTGGATCTGGTAGAGGTCCACGTAGTCGGTGCCCAGCCGCTCGAGCGAGGCGTCGATGGCCGCGTGGATGTGCTTGCGCGACAGCCCCCGGTCGTTGGCGCCCCGGCCCATCGGGAAGTACACCTTGGTGGCCAGCACGTAGTCCTCGCGGCGCGGGAAGATCGCGCGCAACACCTCGCCGGTCACGACCTCGCTCGCGCCCGCGCTGTAGACGTCGGCGGTGTCGAAGAACGTCACGCCGGCCTCGGCCGCCCTGCGGACGAGGGGCTCGGCGTCCTGCCGGGGCAGCGCCCAGTCCTGTTTCGCGGGGTCGCCGTAGCTCATCATGCCGAGGCAGATCCGCGAGACCTTCAAACCTGTGTCACCGAGTCGCGTGTCATCCATGGTGCACACCTTATGAGGATGAATCCGGCGGCTGGCCGGGGGCGTCCGCACGGGAGATGCTGGCGACCATGAAGCCCCGCGTGCGGCCCCTTCCCCAAGGGGAATGGGACGACTTCACGAAGTCCAGCCCGTACAACGTGTTCGCCACCCTGGCCAGGCACCCGCTCCTGTACGAAGCCTGGCGGCGCTTCGACGCCGCCCTCCAGGACGGCACGCTGCCGGCCCGCGACCGCGCGCTGGCCACCCTGCGCACGGCGCACCACTCCGGCAGCGCGTACGAGTGGGCCCGCCAGGCCAGGCGGGCCCGCGAGAAGGGCCTGCCGGCCCAGGAGATCGAGCTGGTACGCGCGCCCGACGCGCTGTGGTCGGTCGAGGACCAGCTCGTGCTCCAGGTGGCCGACGACCTGCACTACGCAGGCGACCTGACCGACGCGACGTGGGCGGCGCTGTGCGACCGCTACGACGAGGCGGGCCGGATCGAGCTGGTGCTGCTGGTGGCCCACCACGCCGCACTGGCGCTGGTGGTCAGGACGCTCCGGGTGCGGACCGAGGAGTGATCATCGTGACGCCCGGCACCGAGCCGATCGAGGCCAGGGCCTTGCCGGCGTCGGCGAGCCCGATCGTGCGGGTGACGAGCTGGTCGGGGTGGAGGATGCCGGCTCTGATCAGCTCCAGCATCGGCGGGTAGGCGTGCGCGGCCATGCCGTGGCTGCCCAGCAGCCGCAGCTCGTGGCCGATCACTCGTTCCATCGGCACCGGTGTCGCGCCGCCGGGCAGCAGCCCGACCTGTACGTGCCGGCCCCGGCGGCGCAGGCTCTCGACGGAGGCCGCGCAGGTCTGCGGGCTGCCCAGCGCGTCGATCGACACGTGGGCACCGCCCCTGGTCAGCTCTCTGACCTGGGCGGCGGCGTCGCCGGCCGAGCCGTTGACGAAGTGGGTGGCGCCGGCCAGCTCGGCCAGGTGGAGCGCGTCGGTGCTGATGTCGACCGCGACCACCCGCGCGCCGGCCGCCGTGGCGATCATGACCGCCGACAGGCCCACGCCGCCGCAGCCGTGCACGGCCACCCATTCGCCGGGCCGCACCTCGCCCACCTGCGCCACGGCGCGGAAGGCGGTGGCGAAGCGGCAGCCGAGCCCGGCGGCGGTGGCGTACGCCATGTCCTCGGGGACGGCGATCAGGTTGACGTCGGCGTGGTCGATGGCGACGTACTCGGCGAAGGAGCCCCAGTGGGTGAAGCCGGGCTGCGTCTGCCGCTCGCACACCTGCTGCTCGCCGGTAGCGCAGGAGGCACAGGTGCCGCAGGCGCAGATGAACGGCACCGTCACGCGCGCCCCCGGCAGCCACCCGCGCACGTCGGAGCCGACCGCCTCGACCACGCCGGCCAGCTCGTGCCCGGGAACGTGCGGCAGGACCTTGATGTCGGAGTCGTGGCCCTGCCAGCCGTGCCAGTCGGAGCGGCACAAACCGGTCGCCTCGACTCTGATCACCGCCCCGTGCGCGGACGGGGAAGGGTCGGGCAGCTCGCGCACGTCGAGCTCTCCACCGAAGATGTCAAAGGCAACCGCTCGCATCTCATGAGCTTAGAGTCAATTGCCGCAGCTCGCGCAAGGCCCGGTGCGACGGCGAGCCGGGTTCGGTGGTGTAGAGCACCAGGCGCAGGTCGTCGCGGTCGGGCACCGGCATGACCTGGCAGATCGTGTCGATGACGCCGACCGCCGGATGGACGACCTGCTTGCGCTGCTCGCGGCGGATCTCCACGTCGTGCTGGGCCCACAGCTCGGCGAACGCGGGGCTGAGCGCGAGCATCTCGGCCACGAGCGCCTGGAGGGCGCGGTCGTCCGGGTAGCGGCCGGCGGAGACGCGCAGGTCGGCGACCGAGGCGCGGGCGAAGCGGCCCTTCTCCTCGTCGCTCAGGTGCTCGGCGATCTGGGGCGACAGGAAGACCCAGCGGATCACGTTGAGCCGCTCGGGCGGCAGGGTGCTCAGCCCGCCCATGAGGGCGTCGGCCATGGGGTTCCAGGCGCGCAGGTCGCCGCGGGCGTTCACGACATACGCGGGCACCTCCTCCAGGAACGTGATCAGGTGCAGCAGGCTCGCCGGCACGTCCTCCCTGATGCGCGGAGGGTCGAGGGGCTGGCCCGCCAGGTGGAACAGGTGCGTGCGTTCGTCCTGGGTCAGCAGCAGCGCCCTGGCCAGCGCGCCGAGCACCTGCCGTGACGGGTGCGGCCCTCTGCCCTGCTCCAGGCGGATGTAGTAGTCGATCGACATGCCCGCGAGCTGCGCGACCTCCTGCCGGCGCAGACCGGGCGTGCGGCGGCGGCCCCCGCCCGGCAGGCCCACCTCGGCGGGGGTGACGCGGGCGCGCCGGGCGCGCAGGAACTCGGCCAGTTCGTCGCGGTTCATCCCCCCATCCTCCGTGGTGGGACGTCCGCGTGGGTGGCATCGTTGGTACCAGCCTTCCCAGGTCTCTCCCGGCGCCGGCTTGACCTGGGCGAACGTGGACACATGACGAAGATCGCCCTCATCACGGGTGCCAACAAGGGAATCGGCTACGAGATCGCGCGGCTGCTGGCCGGGCGGGGCGTCACCGCGATCGTGGCGGCGCGCGACGAGGAACGCGGGCGGGCCGCGGCCGGGCGGCTCGGGCTGCCGTTCGTCCGGCTCGACGTGACCGACGAGGCGAGCGTGGCCGCCGCCGCGAAATGGGTGGAGGCCGAGTACGGCCGGCTCGACATCCTGGTCAACAACGCCGGGATCAGCGGCGGGATGACCGCGCTCCAGCCCAGCGCCCTCACGGCCGCGCAGGTCAGGGAGGTCTACGAGACGAACGTGTTCGGCGTCGTCACCGTGACCAACGCCATGCTGCCGCTGCTGCGCGAGTCGGCGTCCGGCCGGATCGTGAACCTGTCGAGCGAGCTCGGCTCGCTGGGCATGGCGCTGGACCCGGCCTCTCCCTTCCGGCCGTTCAACCACCTGCCCTACAACTCCTCCAAGACCGCGCTCAACATGATCACCCTCTGCTACGCCAAGGAGCTGGAGGACACCCCGATCAAGGTGAACGCCGTCAGCCCCGGTTACTGCGCCACCGACCTGAACGAGAACATGGGCCTGCGCACGCCGGAACAGGGTGCGGCGGTCGCCGTACGGCTCGCGACCATCGGTGCGGACGGACCCACCGGGGCCTACGTGGACGATGCCGGTGTGATCGCCTGGTGATGTGTCAAGAACGGGAAAAAGGACAGTAGGGGGTGATGGGAAGAGATTTGGACAAGGAGCGCTTCACCGAGGCGGAATACGCTCAGTTCGGTGAACGCATCCGCGAGCAGCTCGGCGTGCTGCGCGAACTGCTCGACACCCCGGGCTTCGGCCAGGGGCCGACCACGATCGGGGCCGAGCTCGAACTGTTCCTGGTCGATGAGGAGGGCCGGCCCCTGCCGCGCAACAGCCAGGTGCAGGAGTTGCTCGGCGACCCCCGCGTCGTGCTGGAGCTGGGCCGCTTCAACATCGAGGTGAACCTGACTCCCACCCCCCTCGCGGGCAGGCCCTTCGAGACGCTGAGCGGCGAGGTGCAGGAGACGATCGCCAAGGTGGACGCGGCGGTGGAGGACGGGGGAGCGGTGCCCATCGGCATCCTGCCCACGCTCGACACCGAGGACTTCACGCTGGGTGCGATGAGCGACCAGAACCGCTACCGGGCCATGAGCAGGGGCCTCAGGCGGCTGCGGCTGGAGCCGTTCCTGGTCAAGATCGAGGATCTGGAGCTGTTGGTGGAGGACGTGATCCTCGAGAGCGCCAACACCTCGTGGCAGGTGCACATCCGCACGCCTCCTGAGCGTTTCGCCCGGGTGTTCAACGCCGCGCAGCTGGCCATCGGGCCGGTGCTGGCGGCGTGCGGCAACTCGCCGTTCTTCCTGGGCAGGCAGTTGTGGGAGGAGACGCGGATCGCGCTGATGGAGGAGGCCGCCGACGACCGCGACGTGCAGCGGCTGGAACGCAGGGACGGGCGGGTGACGTTCGGCTCCGACTGGGTGTACGAGGGCGCCCACGAGTTGTTCGAGCGCTACGTGAAGGACTACGACCCGATCCTGCCCGACCTCAGCGAGGGCGCGCAGCGGCACGAGGTGCCGGAGCTGCGGCTGCACCAGGGCACGATCTGGCAGTGGAACCGCCCCGTCTACGACCCGGCGGACGGCGGCCACCTGCGGGTCGAGATGCGGGCGCTGCCCGCGGGGCCCTCATGCGCGGACATGGCGGCGAACACGGCCTTCCTGCTGGGGCTGACGTTGTCGCAGGCGGAGCGGGACCTGACCGGCTACCAGTTCGCGCAGGCGTACCAGAACTTCTATCGCGCGGCCATGCACGGACTGGACGCCAAGCTGGCCTGGCCGGGCAGGGAGGGCGAGTTCGACGCGGCGGAGCTGGTGCTGTCGCTGCTGCCCGAGGCGCGGGAAGGGCTGCTCGGAGCCGGGGTGACGCCGGGCGACGCGGACCGGGCGCTGGGCGTGATCGCGCAGCGGACCAGGTCGCGGCGGACCGGGTCGGTCTGGCAGCGGGAGACGCTGGAGCGCTTCGGCGGCGACCGGCGCCGGCTCGTACGGCGCTATCGGGAGCTGGCTCTGACAGGAACACCTGTGCATTTGTGGAAGTGATCGCAAACCTTGGTCGCCCTTTATCCGTCAGACTGGTCAAGAGACGGAAAAAGGTGAGGAAGATATGGCGGCATCGGGCATGGTTCCTACCGATAAGTCGGCTTTTTTGCTGAATCGGGCGACGGGCGACCTGGCGGATGGGGCGGCCAAGCTGGCGAGCGACATCGGGAGCACCTCCGTCGAAGCGGTGCTCGCGGCGGCCAACCGGGCGATGAGACGCAAGGGCGCGAGCGCCACGATGGGTTCGATGAACCCCAGGCCGGCCGAGTGGTACTCCTTCGACGACGGCGACCAGCAGACCACCGACTGGTACCCGCAGGGCCTGAGCGGCAGCGACGACTCCGGCGGGATCGGGGTGCCGTCGTTCCTGGTGAGCTGGTACTTCAAGCCGGAGGCCGGCGAACGGGGCATCAGGCTGTCGTTCGTCAGCCCCCGCACGCTCAAGTACCGGCACGCGCTGCTGGTGCAGGCCAAGCCGGACGGGGCGTACGGGCCGATCGACATCCACGCGGGCGGCATCGCCTGCCACGGTGACCTGCTCTACGTCGCCGACACCGTACGCGGCCTGCGCGTCTTCGACCTGAACAACGTGCTCGACCTGCGTACCGTCCAGAACGACCTGGGCGACCCGCAGCGGGTCGGCAGGCACGCGGGCAAGCTGCACGCCTTCGGCTACCGCTACGTCATCCCCCAGACCGACTTCTGGAAGGTGGCGCAGGCCGGGCCGCGCTTCTCCTTCGTCTCGATCGACCGCAGCGGCGCCACGCCGCGCCTCATCACCGGCGAATACCGGGAGAACGACCCCGGCGGCTGGGTCGGGCGCTGGGACCTCGACCTGGCCGGCGGCCAGCCGGTCGACGCGTTCGTCATGGGTCACCCCAAGATCCAGGGAGCCACGTCGCAGGGCGGGAAGTGGTACCTGAGCCAGGCGGCCAACGCCACCACCAACGGCAAACTGCTGGTCTACGAGGGCCAGACCCTGCGCACCAGGCCGTTCCCGATCGGTCCCGAAGACCTGGCCGTGCAGGACGGCAAGCTGTGGAGCGTCACCGAGTTCAGGAACAAGCGCACGATCTTCGGCGTCGGCCTCTGAGCCCTTCAGCCGTCGAGGTGATGACGCAGGACCTCGCGGTAGCGGCGGTCGAAGTCGTCGTAGACCGCCCGCAACTCGGCGCCCGGCCAGCCGGCCGGCAGCAGCTCTGGCGGCAGCAGCGGGTCGGCCAGCAGGTGGCGCAGCACCGCGGCCGAGACGAGGAAGCCCTCGGCCAGCCCCTCGGCCCGGCCCAGTGAGCGCTCCAGCCGGCGCGCCTCCGACGCCCAGCCGTCCAAATCCCACAGCAGCGGTGTGGGGTCGCCGTGCGGGCGTCCGTCGATCAGCGTGCACTGCGCCGTGACGATCTCCGGCCAGGCCCGCGCCAGGTTCGCCGGCCGCATCCAGGTGCCCTCGCGCAGCTCGGCCAGGCGCAGCGTGA
Source organism: Nonomuraea fuscirosea (assembly GCF_003001935.1). Classification (GTDB taxonomy): domain Bacteria; phylum Actinomycetota; class Actinomycetes; order Streptosporangiales; family Streptosporangiaceae; genus Nonomuraea; species Nonomuraea fuscirosea. The sequence continues at coordinate 664,610 of NZ_PVNG01000001.1, forward strand.
GCATCGCGTGCCGGAACGCGGCCCGCTCGGCCGGAGCCCGCCGCTCCGCGGTGACCACGGCCACCTCCCACGTGCCGTCCCACGGCTTCGGATGCGGGTCGCGGCTCTCGTCCTGCCTGGCCTGACGCTCGACCAGCCGCCGCGACAGCGTGTACTGGCCGTCGAACTGGAGCAGGTCGCCGGCCGCCAGCATCCGCGACAGCGCGACCCTGACCGTGCCCTCGGCGATCCCGAACAGCGCGCCGATGCGCACCAGGTGGCGGGCCGGCAGGCGGGGCGGGTGACTGCCGAGCAGCGCGCTCAGGACCGCGGAACGCGCGCTCAGCGTGGTATTACGCTCTTCCATCGCGTGTCGAGTATATGTAACACTCACGGTATGGGCCGGTACCTCATCGAAGCTTTCGACCGCGGCGAGCGCAGCGACCGCTACGCCACCGAGCGCTACCAGGGCGCGGCCGGTCGCAACTGGTGGCGCGGCGACCCCACCCTGCGCCTGCTCATGCGGCGTCACCTGGGCGACGGGTTCGCCTGGGCCGAGCCGCACCTCGACGCGCTGGGCGAGCTGATGGGCGGGCTCGTCGCCGAGTGCGCGGAGGAGACCGACAGGAACCCGCCGCGGCTGGAGAAGTACGACAAGTGGGGCAGAGACATCAGTCAGGTCGTCATGCCGCCGTCGTTCCACACCGCCCGGCAGGCCCTCATGGGCGCGAACTTCACCTCGCCGTCGTTCGCCGCGCAGGCCAGGGCGAACGGGGCTGATCCGGCCGCGCTCGGCGCCGCGTGGACGTACCTGCTCGATCAGGCCGACATCGGGATGGGCTGCGCGCTCGGCACGGGCGGGGACATGGTGGTCTCCCTCGCCGAGAAACACGCGCCCGAGGACGTACGCGATCGGGTACGGGAGATCTTCGCCGACGGCTACTACTCCGGCGAGGCCGCTCAGATGTTCACCGAGCGCAGCGGCGGGTCCGACCTGGCCGCGCTGGAGACCGAGGCGGTGCCCGAGGGCGACGCGTGGCTGCTGTCCGGGTTCAAGTGGTTCGCCTCCAATGCCAACGGCTCGGCGTTCGTGGTGCTGGCCAGGATGCCGGAAGGGGCCGTGGCGCCGTTCCTCGTGCTGTGGGAGCGGCGCGACGGCAGCCGCAACGGCGTGCGCATCCGCCGGCTCAAGGACAAGCTCGGCACCAGGTCGGTCGCCTCCGCCGAGGTCGAGTTCGAACGGGCGGAGGCGTTCCTGCTGGCCGGAACCGGCTCGGGCGAGGGCTCCGGCCTCGGCACCATGATGAAGCTCACCAACGCCTCCCGGCTCGGCGTGGCCATGATGGGTCTCGGCGTGGCCAGGCGCGCCCTGGTCGAGGCGCTCTGCTACGCCCGCTCGCGCGAGGCGTTCGGCCGGCCGCTCATCGAGCAGCCGCTCATGCGCCGCCGCCTGGGCGAGCTGATCGTCGAGGTCGAGGCAGCGCAGGCACTGGTGTTCGACGGCCACGTCGGGCCCCGGCTGCGCCTGGCCCCCGCCCTGATCAAGCTGCGCACCGCCCGGCTCGGCGTGACCGCGGCCAGCGACGCGATCGAGGTGCACGGGGGCAACGGCTACATCGAGCAGTGGCCGGTGGCCCGGCTGCTGCGCGACGCCCAGGTCAACCCGATCTGGGAGGGCGGCGACAACATCCTCTGCCTGGACGTGCGCCGCGCCATGCTCAAGGAACGCGCCCACCTGCCCTTCCTCGACCACCTGCGCACGCTGGCCACCTCCGACCTGGTCCGCGGGCGCGTCGACGACCTGACCAAGGCGATCGAGGCGTGGTCCGCGCTGGAGCACTCGGTCGCGGAGGAGCGGCTCTATCCGCTGGCGCAGTTCATGGCCGACGTGTACGCCGCCGCGCTGCTGGAGGACCAGGCCACGTGGGGGCTCGACGACGGGCGCAAGTCCCTGGTGGCCCGCCTGTACGCCGAGGCCCATCTCGCCGACCAGGGTCCGCTGCGCGGGATCGACCGTCCGGCGGAGGACCCGTTCGAGGAGCTGGTGGCGGGCGCGGTCAGCCTCTGATCGGCGCCGCTGGCCGCGGCGGGGGCGAGAGCGTACGCTCGGCAGGTTCCCCGAGGACTTTCCCCGAGGAGGATCGCATGACCGTACGCGTGGAACGCCGTGGCCCCGTCACCACGGTGGTGCTCAGCAGGCCGGAGGCGCGCAACGCCGTCGATCGCAAGACCGCCGACGCGCTGACCGGCGCGTTCGTCGACTTCGAGGACTCAGGCGCCGACGTGGCGGTGCTGTGGGGCGAGGGCGGCACGTTCTGCGCCGGCGCCGACCTCAAGGCGCTGGACAACCACGTCGGCGAGGAGGGCGACGGGCCGATGGGCCCGACCCGCCTGCGGCTGAGCAAGCCGGTCGTCGCCGCGGTCGCCGGGCACGCCGTGGCCGGCGGGCTGGAGCTGGCGCTCTGGTGCGATCTGCGGGTGGCCGAGGAGGACGCCGTGTTCGGGGTGTTCTGCCGGCGGTGGGGAGTGCCGCTGATCGACGGCGGCACCGTACGGCTGCCGCGCCTCATCGGCTCGTCCCGCGCCATGGACATGATCCTCACGGGGCGGCCCGTCGAAGGGCCCGAGGCGTACGCGTGGGGGCTGGCCAACCGGCTCGTCCCCACCGGCACCGCCCGCGCCCACGCCGAGGAGCTGGCCGCACGGATCGCCGCGTTCCCGCAGGCGTGCCTGCGCGGCGACCGGATGTCGGCGCTGGAGCAGGACGGGATGGACGAGGCGGAGGCGATGCGGAACGAGCTGCGGCACGGGCTGGTGTCGCTGCCCGACGCCTCCGAGGGGGCAGCCCGCTTCGCGGGGGGCGCCGGCCGGCACGGCTCCTTCCAGAGTCCCTGACCTCGGCGTACGGCTCCCCGAGATTGTCGGTGGCCGCGCGTATCGTGACCGTATGCCTGACATCATCGAGGTCGCCGGGCGCGAGGTCCGCATCACCAGCCCCGGCAAGGTGGTCTTCCCGCAGTCCGGCCACACCAAGCTCGACCTGCTCCGGTTCTACCGGAGCGTGGGCGAGGCGGCGCTGCGCGGCGTCCACGGGCGGCCGATGGTGCTCAAGCGGTTCGTGCACGGCATCGAGCAGGAGGCGTTCTTCCAGAAGCGGGCGCCGGCCAAGCGGCCCGACTGGATCGAGGTGGCCGAGCTGAAATACCGGTCCGGGCTCAGCGCGGAAGAGGTCGTCTGCACCGACCTGGCGCAGCTCCTGTGGGTGGTCAACCTGGGCTGCGTCGACCTCAACCCCCATCCGGTACGCGCCGACGACCTGTCCAGGCCCGACGAGCTGCGCATCGACCTCGATCCCGTGCCCGGCGTCGCCTGGTCCGACGTGCTGGCCACGGCGCAGGTGGCGCGTGAGGTGCTGGCCGATCACGGGCTGGTCGCCTGGCCCAAGACGTCCGGCTCGCGCGGGTTCCACGTCTACGCCAGGATCGAGCGGCGCTGGCCGTTCGCGAAGGTGCGCAAGGCCGCCGAGACGGTGGCCCGCGAGGTCGAGCGGCGCGCCCCCGGCCTGGCCACCAGCCGGTGGTGGAAGGAGGAGCGGCACGGCGTGTTCGTCGACTTCAACCAGAACGCCTACGACCGCACGGTGGCCTCCGCCTACTCGGTGCGCGCGGTGCCTGACGCCCGCGTGTCCACCCCGCTGACCTGGGACGAGGTGCCGGGGTGCCAGCCTGAGGAGTTCACCATCGACACCGTGCCCGAGCGGCTGGCCGAGCTCGGCGACCCCTGGGAGGACCTCGACCTGCATCCCGGCTCACTCGACGGGCTGCTGGAGCTGGCCGAGGAGCTCGGGCCCGCGCCCAAGCCGCCCAAGGGCAGCGGGCGCAGGCGGCAGACGATGCCGGTGATCGAGATCGCCAGGGCCGAGCACAAGGACGAGGCGATGGCCGGGTTCGAGCGGTGGAAGGCCCGCCACCCCGAGGTCGCGGCCCGGCTGGAGCCCGCCGACGTGCTGGTCGACGGGATGCGCGGGCGCAGCAGCGTGTGGTACCGGATCCGGGTCAACCTGCAGCACGTGCCCGAGGGGGAGCGGCCGGAGCAGGAAGCGCTGGAGGTCGACTACGACCCGTGGAAGGGCGCCGCCGGCCCGGCGGAGTGAGTCGCGTTCAGCGGCCGGAGATCAGGTTGGCCAGGTGGGCGTAGGCCGAGGTGGTCGTGCCGCGTTCGTTCTCGTGCCGGTCGGCGGCCCTGAACAGGGTGTAGATGAGCTGCACCCCGGTCCACCGCAGCGGCTCGGGCTCCCACTGCCGCACCTGACGCCCCACCCAGGGCAGGCTCGTCAGCGCGGTGTCGCGGGCGAGCACCAGGTCGCGCAGCGTGCGGCCGGCCAGGTTCGCCGTGGTGACGCCGCTGCCCACGTACCCGCCGGCCCAGCCGAGGCCGCTCGCGTGGTCCAGATGCACCGTCGAGCACCAGTCGCGCGGCACCCCGAGCACGCCGCACCAGGCGTGCGCGATCCGCGCGTCGGCCGCGGCGGGGAAGAGCTTGACCAGCATCCGCCAGAGCAGCGCGACCGTCTGCGCCTGGGTGGCTCCCCGGTGGTCGGTACGCGAGCCGTACCGGTACGGCACCCCGCGCCCGCCGATCGCGATCCGGTCGTCGGCCGTGCGCTGCGCGTAGACGTAGGCGTGCGCCTCGTCCTCCAGCAGTTCGCTGCCGTGCCAGCCGATGTGCTTCCAGACGTCCGGCGGCAGCGGCTCGGTGACGATCATGGAGCTGTTCATCGGCAGCCACTGGCGGTGCTGGCCGGCCAGGCTCGCGGTGAAGCCCTCGGTCGCGCGGATGACATAGTCGGCCGTGACGACGCCGCGCGTGGTGACGGCGGCGGCCTTACCCCCGCGCCCGCCATGGTCGTTCTGCCCGCTGGGCCCGGCGGCTCCCCGGGGCAGGATCTCGGTGACGGTGGTGTCCTCGAAGATGTCCACCCCCAGCTGTTCCACCACGCCGGCCAGCCCGACGGCGAGCTTGGCCGGCTGGATGCGGGCGCAGTGCGGCGAGTACGACGCCTCCAGCGCCCCCGCCACCTGCAGCCGCTCGCGCGCCTCGTCACGTTCCATCAGCCGCACGTCGTCCACGCCGTACCCCCACGCGCGCAGGTCGGCGACGCCGGCCCGCAGCCGCCGCCGCTGGGCCGGGTTGGTCGCGACGTGGATCAGCCCGCCCTTGTGCACGTCGGCGTCGATGCCCTCCGCGCGGGCCACCTCGATGACCTCGTTCACCGACCGGAACATGGCCCGCTGCAGGTCGATCATGGCCTGCCGCCCGCGCGCCCTGGCATGGCGCTTGCGTGACCCGGCGAACTCGGCCGACAGCCACCCGCCGTTGCGGCCCGACGCCCCGAACCCGGCGAACTCCTTCTCCAGGATCGCGATCCGCAGGCCGGGCTCGGCCCGCTTCAGGTAGTACGCGGTCCACAGGCCGGTGTAGCCGCCGCCGACGATGGCGACGTCGTAGTCACGCGGCCCCGGCAGCGCCGGCCGCCGCGCGGGCAGGCCGATCTGCCGATACCAGAAGGAGACGCCGCCGTTGGCGAAGTCCTTGGTCAGCGGGATGCCTTTCATCACCGAACACATTGTCTAGTAACAGCTCAGCGGCCTACAAGTCGGCGAAGTGTAATGAAACCGGGTGCCTGGCTAGCTTCGTGTCGGGCGTTCATACCCCTCGTCCCCTCCGTATACGCGCAGGTCAGGATCCTGCTCCGGCTGAGTGGCCGGGCTGGTGGGGGAGGCGGTGTGCTCGGAGGCGAAGTCGTCCGAGAGGATCGCCTCGGGCGGCAGCAGGTAGTCGTGCCAGGTGATCTCGCCCTGGGGCAGGGCGTCGGTGAGCAGCAGGCCCGCGCGCTGGGCGGCGTACAGGCGGCCGGGATAGCGGACGGGCACGCAGGGCCGGCGCAGGCCCGCGGCCCGCAACCAGGTCTGGACCAGCGCCTCGGTGTCGATCGCCTCGGGGCCGCCGAACTCGATCTCCCTGCCCTCGGGCCCGGCGCTGAGCAGCGCGGCGGCGCGCGCGGCGACCTCACCCGTGTGCACCGGCTGCCAGGGCAACGAACGGTCCACGGGCAGCGCCGGCAGCGACGCGAAACCGCCGAGCCGGTGGTGCAGCCACTGGTGGAACGGGGTGAGCCGGAGGATCGTCCAGTCCAGGCCGCACTCCGTGACCAGGCGCTCGGCCTCCAGCTTGTGGCGCAGGTAGCCGTGGGCGGCCCGGTCGGCCCCGACCATGGAGGTGAACAGCACGTGCGGCCGCCCGGCCTGCCTGGCCAGCAGGAGCAGGGTCCTGGTGCCCGGCACGTCCACCGCGCCGCGCCCCTTGCGGCCGCTGGTGGCCAGGTGCGCGATCGCGTCCACGTCCCGTACGGCCTCCTCGACGCCCTTGCCGGAGATGAGGTCGCCCCAGATCCACTCGACGTTCCCGCGGTCCTCCCGCTTGGCCCGGCTCAGCGCCCGCACCTCGTGACCCGCCTTGAGCAGGGCGGGCACCAGTGCGCCGCCCAGCGTGCCGGTGGCTCCCGTGACCAGAATGCGCATGCCGGGACCCCTACCCGCCACAATCCAGAAATGTCCATGAATCACAGCCCGGCGTCTGGCCCGGGCGGAGCGGGGTAGTGCCGCTCCTATGGCTCGCATCGCATCGGAAGTCCTGATCGAACGGCTCGCGGCTTGGGGCGTGGACACCGTCTTCGGCCTGCCGGGTGACGGCATCAACGGCATCATGGAGGGACTGCGGCGCCATCGTGACCGGGTGCGCTTCGTCCTGGTGCACCACGAGGAGGCCGCCGCCTTCATGGCCACCGGCTACGCCAAGGCCACCGGGCGGATCGGCGTGTGCCTGGCGACCTCGGGCCCCGGCGGCATCCACCTGCTCAACGGCCTCTACGACGCCAAGCTCGACCACGTGCCCGTGCTGGCCATCACGGGCATGCAGGAGACGTCCGTGCTGGGCACCGGCTACCAGCAGGAGGTGCACCTGGACAAGCTGTTCGCCGACGTGGCCGAGTACAACATGATGATCACGAACCCGACGCAGCTGCCCTCGCTGGTGGACCAGGCCGTCAGGACCTCCTACGCGCGGCGCGGGGTCTCCCACCTCACGCTGCCCAACGACATCCAGGTGGCGGACGCCGGCGCGGATCCGTACCGTCACGTGGCCCCGGCGCGCTCGCCCGAGACCGCGCCCGTCTACCTGCCGCCGGCAGGGCTGCCCCGGCAGGAGGACGTCGAGTGGGCGGCCGAGGTGCTCAACCGGGCCGAGCGGCCCGCCATGCTGGTCGGGCAGGGGGCGCTGCACGCCAGGCAGGAGGTGCTGGCGGTGGCCGAGGCACTGGGGGCGCCGGTGGTCAAGACGCTGCCGGGCAAGGCGGTGGTGCCGGACGACTCCCCGTACACGACGGGCGGGCTCGGGCTGCTCGGCACCCGGCCGAGCGAGGAGCTGATGGAGGAGGCCGACGTCCTGTTCATGGTCGGCACGAACTTCCCCTACTCCCAGTTCCTGCCGGAGGTGCGGGACACGCGGGTGGTGCAGTTCGAGGCCGATCCGACCAGGGCGGGGGCACGCATCGCGACCGACGTGCCGGTGGTGTGCGACGCGAAGGAGGGGCTGCGGGCGCTGCTGCCGCTGCTGACCGCACGGAACGGCAACGCTCATCTGGCGAAATATCAGAAGATGATGGCGAAGTGGCGCTCGGACATGGACGCGCTGGAGAACCCGGACAGAGACCCCATCGCCCCGCAGTACGCCGTCTCCGTCCTCGACGACCTCGCGGCCGACGACGCCATCCTGACCTGTGACAGCGGCACCATCGCCACCTGGGCGGCGCGGCACTGGACGATCAGGGGCGAGCGCGAGTTCTACCTGTCCGGCACGCTGGCCTCGATGGCGCCGGGGCTCCCGTACGCCATCGCCATGCAGCACGCCCACCCCGGGCGGCAGGTCATCGCGTACGTCGGCGACGGCGGCTTCTCCATGCTCATGGCCGAGTTCCTCACCGCCGTGCAGCACCGGCTGCCGGTCAAGGTGATCATCAACAACAACAACTCGCTCGGCCAGATCCTGTGGGAGCAGATGGTGCTCGGCTACCCCGAGCACGGCGTTCGCTATGCCATGCCCGAGGCCGACTTCTCGGCCTGGGCCAGGTCGTGCGGCGGGTTCGGGGCCAAGGTCACCAAGTCGGGCGACGTGGCGACGGCCATCGGGCAGGCGCTGGCCCACGACGGGCCGGCGCTGGTGGACATCGACGTCAACCCGAACGAGCCGCCCATGCCGGGCAAGGTCACCTATGACCAGGCGAAGAGCTTCGCGCAGGCGTTCCTCAAGGGGCAGCCGCACAAGGCCGCCATCGCCACCACGCTGTTCAAGGACCGCATCCAGAAGCTGGGCGACTGATCACCTGCAGGCGCCTGGGCCCCCAAGGCCCGCGCGATCATCCGTACGCGCACGCTATCCCGGCGGCGGCGGCGCGCAGGGGCTCGACCAGCCGGGGCAGCTCCCGGGCGCGCCGCGAGGACACCACGAGGCCCAGTGCCGCCACCGGCCGCCCGTCCACCAGGACCGGCGCCGCCGCCGAGCACGAGCCGGGCGTCATCTCCTCGTACGTCAGCGCGTACCCCTGCGCCCGCACCGCCGCCAGCTCCCTGGCCAGCCGCCCCGGCTCGGTGATCGTGCGGGGCGTCGGGCGTTCGAGCGCGCGGGCCAGGTAGGACGTGACGAACCAGTCGGGCTCGTACGCCAGCAGCGCCTTGCCCACCCCGGTCGGATGCATCGGCAGCCTGGCCCCGATCCGCGACACGATCGGCACCGCCCGCCGGCCGTGCACCTTGTCCACGAACAGGACCTCGACGCCGTCCCTGATCGCGAGGTGCACGTTCTCGCCGGTCGAGCCGAACAGCTCCTGCAGCCACGGATGCGCCAGCTCGCGCAGCCGGTTCGGCGCGAGCTGGCCCAGCTCCCACAGCCGCTGCCCCACCCGCAGCCGCCCGTCGGGGGTGCGGCCGAGCGCCCGCCACTCCTCCAGCTCGGCCACCAGCCGGTGGGCCGTGCTCAGCGGCACCCCGCTGCGCGCGGCCAGCTCGGTGAGCGTGAGCTGCGGATGCGCGGCGTCGAACGCGCCCAGGATGGCCAGCACCTTGGACGTCACCGATCGTCCCGGCTCGCGGGATCCGCCTGACATGGGCGCCATTCTTCCACTCAGTGGAAGCGCCCTCTCGGCGATACGCCGCTTTAAGCAGGATGCTTCCCTCATGCGAACTCAGGTCGGGATCATCGGGGCTGGCCCCGCTGGTCTGCTTCTGTCCCACTTGCTCCACCTGCGTGGCATCTCCTCCGTGGTGCTGGAGAAACGCAGCCGCGACTACGTCGAGCGCCGCGTCCGCGCCGGCGTGCTGGAGCAGGGCACGGTCGACACGCTGGTGGCGGCCGGCCTCGGCGAGCGCATGCTGCGCGAGGGGCTGCCGCACCACGGCATCGAGCTCAGGTACGGAGGCCAGGGTCACCGCATCGCGTTCGACAAGCTCGTGCCGGGCCGGGCCATCACCGTGTACGGGCAGCAGGAGGTGGTCAAGGACCTGATCGCGGCCAGGCTCGCGGCGGGCGGCGACGTGCGGTTCGAGGTCGAGGACGTGGCCGTGCACGCGCTGGAGTCGGAGCCGTACGTGACCTTCGGCGGCGAGCGGCTCGACTGCGACGTGATCGCCGGCTGCGACGGCTTCCACGGCGTGTCCAGGCCGTCCATCCCCGAGGGCGTCCTGAGCGTCTTCGAGCGGGAATATCCGTTCGCCTGGCTCGGCATCCTGGCCCGCGTCGCGCCCTCCTCGGACGAGCTGATCTACGCCAGGAACGAGCGCGGCTTCGCCTTGCACAGCATGCGCTCACCCACGGTCAGCCGCTTCTACCTGCAGGTTCCCGCCGACGCCGAGCTGGGGGAGTGGCCGGACGAGCGTATCTGGGCCGAGCTCAAGGCCAGGCTGGAGACCGTGCCCGGCTTCGAGCTGACCACCGGCGAGATCATGGAGCGGGGCATCACGCCCATGCGGGCGTTCGTGGCCGAGCCGATGCAGTACGGGCGGCTCTACCTGGCCGGGGACGCCGCCCACATCGTGCCGCCGACCGGCGCTAAGGGGCTCAACCTGGCCGTGGCCGACGTCAGGGTGCTCACCGAGGCGCTGGACGCGTACTTCACCGGCGGCTCGGACGAACTGCTCGACGGCTACTCGCAGGCGTGTCTCAAGCGGGTGTGGCGGGCCCAGCACTTTTCGTGGTGGATGACGACGCTGCTGCACACGTTCGAGGAGGACGACCCGTACGCGCGGCGGCTGCAGCTGTCGTACCTGGACTACGTGACCACCTCGGAGGCGGCGGCCACGACGCTGGCGGAGAATTACGTCGGGCTGCCGTGATGCCCCCTGACCTTGGGAAATGCTTTACAGTGTTTCGGTGGTCTTTGAGGACGGATGGGCGGCTTCGCCCCTGCGCTGGCTCATGAACGCCTTGGGCGACGCCCAGCTCGCCATGATGGTCGAGAACCCCGGCATGGTCGCGGCGGTCGACCAGCACGCGGCGGTGCTGCGCGACGCGATCCCGCTCGACCGGGAGACGCTGGGCGACTATCTGCTCGGCTTCCTCGACGAGCTGCGGCACCGGGGCTGGGCCTTCACCGGCGAGCCGGACGCGCCGTCGCTGCGGCTGACGGCGGTGTGCTGGCTCACCCGCGAACTCGACCTCCTGGACGGGGCCGCCCCGGCCTGACCGGGCGACGGCGACCGGTGCGGTGGCGTGGCTCCGGCTTGGTCATGCCCCAGCACGACGGCGCCGCCCCGGCCGGGCGGCGCCTCATCCGTGGTGACGGTGCCCAGTGGTGTGGCCGGCGCCGGGCGGGCGGCGGTCAGCCGGGAGGCATGTCGGAGCGGTGGGCTCCGCCCTGCGGCGTCGACCTGATCGGAGCCGTCTCCTCCGTCATCGACCGGGCGTCCTCACGCCCGCGCTGGTACGCCTCCGCGTGCGCCCTGGCCTGCGGGGCCTCCTGCTCGATGCGGCCCAGCCAGCGCTCCCAGCGCTGCTGCATGGGCCGGACGAGCCCGCCGCCGACGCCGATCGCCGCGATCGCCCCGATGGTGGCCAGCACCGTGATCAGGACCGGGGTCGTGACCGCCGTGGCCACGCCGATCTGGTTGAGCGCCGCGATGATGCCCAGCGCCCAGATGAACACCGCGGCCGCGGTCGCCAGGAAACGACCGTAGGACAGGCCGCCGAGCGCCCCGGACAGGATGTCCCTGACGGCCTTGGCCACCGCCCCGGCCACCACGATGATCACGATGGCCACGATCGCCAGCGGCAGCCAGGCGACCACGCCGGCCAGCAGCGCCGAGACCGGGTTGGGCCCGAACACGTTGAAGGCGATCTGCAGCGTGATCAGCAGGATCGCGTAGAAGACGATCTTCGCGAGCAGGCTGCTGGCGTCGTACTTGCTGCGTTCCAGCCAGCGCTGCACGCCGCTGCGCTCCACCGCCCGGTCGAAGCCGACCCGCTCAAGCACCTTGTCGACGAGCTTCTCCAGGGCTTTGGCCACGATCCACCCGATGATGAGAATCACCAGGAACGCGATCAGCCGCGGAACGAACGTGGCTATCTGCCGCCAGGCATCCGATATGCCTTGGCCTATGTCGATGTCCATAGTTTCCTCCTCTGAGGAGCCAATGCATCGGCGCTACCCGCGCTGAAACGGTATATACACGCAGAGCTACCAAAAGTCCGCACAAGGCGATATACCTCCCTACTCGGGGGCATGCGGGAGCAATGCCGGTGCAATGCCGGTCGGCGGGTGGGGGCAGACCTGCTGGAGCCGGCCGCCGAAGGGTCAGTCGCCCTTCGCGGCCTTCAGGTGCGCCGCCGCGGCCTGCTCCAGGTGGACGAGGTCGGAGGCCACGGTCGCGAACGTGAACCCCTCCGCCAGCCGCCGGGCGGCCTGCTCCCCGCCCGGATTGTGGATGCCGGCCGCGATCCCCGCCGCCGCGGCGGCCGTACGGATCCGCTCCAGCGCCGCCTCGAAGACGTCGGCCACCGCCGGGTCGTTGGGGTAGCGCCCGCCCACGGCCAGGCACAGGTCGGAGGGGCCGACGTAAATGCCGTCGAGGCCCGGCGTGGCGCAGATCTCGTCGATGTCAGCGAGGCCGCCGGCCGTCTCGATCATCGCCAGGACCACCACGGTCTCATCCGCCTCCGCCGGCGTGGGCCCGATCCGCAGCGAAGAGCGCATGGGCCCGTACGAGCGACGCCCGCCGGCGGGGTAGCGGGCCGCGGAGACGGCATCGGCGGCGTCCGCGGCCGTGTCGACCAGCGGCACGATCACGCCGGCCGCCCCGTAGTCGAGCGCCCGGCCGATCACCGCGGGGTCGCCGGACTCCACCCGGACGATGCCGACCGAACGCCCGCCCGCGTCGATGGCCATGAGGTTGCTCAGCAGCCCCGCGTGGCCGATGAGCCCGTGCTGGCCGTCCAGCGTCACGTAGTCGTACCCCAGCCGGGCCAGGCGCTCGGTGGCGACGGGCGCGTCGAGAACCACCCAGTAGCCGACGCACTGTTCCCGATTGCGGATCTTCCTGGCGAACTCGGCTGCGGTCATACGACATCAATCTCCTCTACGGCGAGTACGATCGCCCGCCGGCATCGGGCGTACAGCTCAACGGTTGTAGGCGGGCATCGGGCCGTGCAGTGACGCGCCCACGGCGTCGCAGGCGGCGGCCACGTCGGACGGCAGCGGCCCGGCGGCCAGCGCCTCCAGGTTGGCCCGCAACTGGTCGGGGCCGGAGGCGCCGAGCACGACGGCGTTCACCACGGGCCGGCCCGCCAGCCACCGCAGCGCCAGCTCGGCGAGCGGCATCCCGGCCCGCCTGGCGATGTCGTCGAGCGTTGCGACGGCCTCGAAGAGGCGCGGGTCCCAGTACCGCTCCCGGTACATCCCGGCCAGTCGGAAGTCACCGAACCGGCCGCTCTCCGGCGTGCGGTCGAAGCGGTGCCGGCCGGTCAGCAGGCCGCCGCCGAGCGGGTTGTAGACCATCGTGCGCAGGCCGCTGGTCTGGGCGAACTCGGCGTACTCGTCCTCGATCCGCCTGGCCACCAGGTTGTACAGCTGCTGAGCCACCACGGGCGGAGGATCGATCCCGGCGATCTGCCAGGCGGCGTAGTTGGACACGCCCAGCTCCCCGATCTTGCCCTCCCGCTTCAGGTCGGCGACCGTGGCCAGGGTCTCCTCCAGCGGCGTGGCCCGGTCGGGCTGGTGCAGGTAGAACAGGTCGACATGGGTCACCCGGAGCCGCCGCAGGCTGGCCGTCAACGCGTTGCGCAGCCCGCGCGGCGACAGCGGCGTGTATCCGCCGGCGTCCGGATGAGGCATGCCCGCCTTGGTCGCCAGCACGACCTGATCGCGCCGACCGCGCAGAAGCCTGCCGAGAATCTCCTCGGCGGCGCCGCCCGCGTAGCCGTTGGCCGTGTCGACACCGGTGACCCCGGCGTCGAGGGCCAGATCGAGCATCTTCCCGGCCGTGTCCGCGTCCACGGTGTCGCCGAAGGTCATGGTTCCGAGCACGGGCTCGGGGTTCATCGAGCAGGTCCTTTCGCCGCCGGGTGGACGTCGCCTAGCTTGTATCCCCGCATGCTATCGACCCCCGCATCCGCAGAACCCGTCCCCCGGAGCCCGCCACGCGAGAACCGCGACCACGAAACGGCGCACGCGTGCGGACGACGCGGCGGAGTGCGGAATGTGCGTCCGCGTCACGTCGCGGCAACTGTGGCATGCTTGCGTACTCTGTGCAATGCTCAATGCGTGATTCGCGCAATGCGGTGGCCGGGGGAGACGTGAGCGTCGGCCCGGCGTCCGTGCTCGTCCTGGCCGACGACCTGTCGGGGGCGGCCGAGACGGCGGCCGTGCTCATGTCCCGCGCCGGCTCCGCGCTCATCGCCCTGTCCGGCCCGCCGTATCCGTCACAGGCACCCGTGCTGGTGGCCGACCTCGACAGCCGGCACCACCCACAGGCCTTCGACCTGGTACGTGAGGCGCTCGGGCACGCTGAGGACCGCCGCGTCTTCGTCAAGATCGATTCTCTCCTGCGCGGCAACGTCGCAGCCACGGTCGCCGCCTGCCTCGCCACCGCCCCTGTGGTGCTCGCCCCTTCCCTCCCGTCCGCCGGACGCACGGTGACAGGCGGAGTCCCGTACATACGAGGAATCCCGCTGCGCGAAACACGCACCTGGCGCGCAGTCCCCACGCTCACTGCGCGCACATTCCCGCCGAAGTCTGCCTCTGCCACGACTGCGGGCACGTCTGCGGCCGGTGGTGACGGACTTGCCGGGCCCGTCACCGTGGCGGATGCGCTCGGTGCGGTGCCGTCCGTTCTCGTGCCGTTGAACACCGTCCGCGCCGGTCATCGGGCCCTGACGGCGGCCATCGGGCGGGCGGGCGGCCGGGTGGCGGTCTGTGACGCGGAGACCGACGGCGACCTCGACGCGATCGTGGCCGCCGCACTCGACGCCGACCCGTCCACCCACCTGATCGGCGCCGGCGGCCTGGCCGCAGCCCTCGGCCGCACCCTCTCCCCCGACCCGCCACCCCACCCCCCGCCTTCGCGTCCCGGCGCGGCACCGCTGCTGGTCGTCGTCGGGACGGCCGAGCCGGGGGCGGCCGAGCAGGCGGCGTTGCTCGTCGGGCACGGCGCCACCCCCATCCCGCTCACCGCCGCCGAACTGGGCGAGCCCGAGGCAGCCGCGCGCCGGGTGCGGAACGCACTGGACGGGCCGGTCGTGCTGACCGTGGTGGGTCCCGCCCCGCCGGGTCTGGCCGGCGTCCTGGGTGGGATCGTCGCCCGTGGCCTCGACGACCGGCCCGCCGGGCTCGTTCTCACCGGTGGGGAGACCGCGAGGCGGGTCCTCGACGCGCTCGGCGTCACCGAACTGACCCCGCTGGGCCAGATCCACCACGGCGCGGTGCTCAGCCGCAGCCCCCAAGGGCATCACGTGGTCACCAGGCCGGGCAGCTTCGGCGAGCGTGACAGCCTGCTCCGCATAGCCGCACATCTCGCCCCCTACCACTTCGCCTCCGTAGAAAGGCTGACATGAGTACACCTCTGATCGCCCTCACCATGGGGGACGGCTCCGGCGTCGGCCCCGAGGTCATCATCGGCGCGCTGCTCGCCCCCGAGACGTCCGCGTTCTGCCGCCCGGTCGTCATCGGCGACGCCCGGCGCCTGCGCAGGGCCGCCGGGTTCCTCGGCGCGAGCCCCGAGGTGGTCACGGTGGACGCTGTCGCCGACGCGGTGTTCGAGCCGGGCCGCGTCAACGTCATCGACCCGGGCCTGCTCCCCGACGACCTGCCGTGGGGGAAGGTGTCGGCGGTCGCGGGCGGTGCGGCGTACGAGTACGTACGGCTGGCCAGCGAACTGGCGATGTCCGGCCAGGTACGCGCGATCTGCACGGCCCCGCTCAACAAGGAGGCCCTGCACGCCGCCGGCCATCTCTACCCGGGCCACACCGAGCTGCTCGCCCACCTCACCGGCACCGAGGAGGTGTCGATGATGCTCTCGACGGCCAAGGTCAAGGTCATCCACGTCACCACCCACATCGGCCTGATCGACGCCGTCGCCCGCATCGAGCCCGGCCTGGTCGAGCGGACGATCCGGCGCGGCGAGGCCGCCATGCGCGGTTCCGGTCTCGAACGTCCCAAGATCGGCGTCTGCGGGATCAACCCCCATGCGGGCGAGAACGGCCTGTTCGGGTACGGCGAGGAGGAGGAGAAGATCGTTCCCGCCGTCGAACGGCTGCGCGCCGAGGGCATGGACGTGCACGGCCCGCTGCCCGCCGACACCGCGTTCTTCCTGGCCGGCCGGGGCGACTACGACCTCATCGTGGCCATGTACCACGACCAGGGCCACGGCCCCGTCAAGATCCTCGGCCTGGAGGCGGGCGTCAACATCACCGTCGGCCTGCCCGTGATCAGGACCTCGGTCGACCACGGGACCGCGTTCGACATCGCCGGGAAGGGCGTCGCGGACGCCGGTAGCATGATCGAGGCCCTCCGACAGGCCGCCGAGCTGTCGTCCGCGCAGGGGCTGTGACACACACGCAATGTGAGGCACGCGCAGGGGTCGTGAAGGGCGCGCAACAGTTGCCAAGGACGCGCAGGGGCTGCGAGGGAGAGGACCGTCACCGATGGGCCGTGCGGCACAGGCCAGACGCGACGAGATCGTCCGCCTGGCCACCACCACCGGGCTGGCCAGCGTCGAGGAGCTGTCGGCCCAGCTGGGCGTGACGGCCTCCACCATCCGCCGTGACCTGGCCCACCTGAAGGCGGCGGGCCTGCTGGCACGCACCTACGGCGGCGCGATGGCGGTGGTCACCCATCCCGAGGCGTCGCTGCGGCAGCGCATCGGGGAGGCGTTCGAGGCCAAGCGCGCCATCGCCGCCTGGGCCGCCGCCCAGATCCGTCCCGGCGAGACCGTCCTGCTCGACTCCGGCTCGACCACGGGCGCCCTGGCGCACGAGCTGCGCCACGCGGTGGACCTGACGGTCGCCACCACCGGCCTGAACGCCCTGCAGGAGCTGGCCGGGGCGACGGGCGTGCACGTCGAATGCCTCGGCGGCACGCTCCGCCACGTGAGCCAGGGCTTCGTGGGTCCCCTGGCGGAGGCGGCGCTGAGCCGGATGACGTTCGACCGCGTGTTCCTGGGCGCCGACGGGGTGACGGCGGAGGAGGGGATCTGCGAGGCGAGCCTCCAGCAGACCCGGTTCAAGGAGCTGATGATGGAGCGCTCACGCCACGTCTACCTCCTCGTTCACGCCGCCAAGCTGGGCCGCCGCCCGTTCCACGCCTGGGCCCGCATGCCGGACGCCCTCGGCGCCTGGACCCTGGTCACGGACGCGGCTGCCACGGAGGAGTCACTTCAGCCGTTCACCGCGAGAGGGGTCAGAACGGTCGTCGTCGCGGGCTCGTGAAGCCGGCCACGCGTAGTCGTCCGGCTCGCCCAGGAGCCACCGGCGAAACGGCCCCGCTTCGTCCTCGACACCATAGGAATCGCTCATCTCCAGGCGGAAGGCCCGCCGGCGTCTGAGCCACAGCGACCGGAACTCGTCACGCATCAAGAGCTCTCTCTCCACGTTCGAGCCGCTCCTCGGGGGAAGTGCCGTATTCGTGATCGACCGGAACAACAAGAAGCCCCAGACTCTGGGCACATGCCATGAGCTGGGGCTGGTAGCTCCGAGTCGGCCGAAATCACATCCGGCCGGTGGAGTCAGGTGGACGATACTGGGATTGAACCAGTGACCTCTTCCGTGTCAGGGAAGCGCTCTCCCGCTGAGCTAATCGTCCGTATTGAGTTGGAACTCCGAGCGGAAGACGGGATTCGAACCCGCGACCCTCACCTTGGCAAGGTGATGCTCTACCACTGAGCCACTTCCGCGTGATGACGCTTCTTTTACTTTACCGGATCCCGGAGGGTCCGCCGGTCATCGAGGTGGAGACGGGATTTGAACCCGTGTAGACGGCTTTGCAGGCCGCTGCCTCGCCTCTCGGCCACTCCACCAGGAGTCTTGCTCCGAGCGGAAGACGGGATTCGAACCCGCGACCCTCACCTTGGCAAGGTGATGCTCTACCACTGAGCCACTTCCGCGTGAATCTCCGGCGACGTGCGCCGGGCCACGGGAAAACCATATCGTCTCCGCGGAGTGCCCGTGCGCACCGTCAGGGCCGTGGCCGGGAATTCAGCTGATCAGGCGGACGTCGCCGGTCATCACGAACATCACCCGATGACCGAGCTGGATCTGGTAGTACCGCGTCTTGCCGGTGGTGGTGACGTGTTTGGACGCGCGGAAGGCGTTCGCGGCATAGTACGAGCCGGTGACCGTGTCGCCCACCGTGTACGTCTGGCCCGGCTCGATCGTGTACTTGAGCGGCGTCAGGGCCTGGTAGGCCGCGCTCTTGTAGGCCGACTTCTCAGGATATGCCCGCCCGTACACCTTCACCCGCCCCGACGTCGGCGTCACCATGGGCCCCTTGGCGGGGACGGCGGTCGGCGCGGAGGCCGGGTTGTGGAACCACGCCTTCTGTCCCAGGTACCAGATGGCCGTCCAGTCGCCCTGCCGGGCCGCGACGGCGAAGCGCTGCCCGGTGGAGGCGCGGGCGCTGTGGTCGTACACGCTGTAGGTGCTCGGCTTGCCCGGGTGCTTGCCCAGGTCGGTGACCAGGGGAGCGGTGTGGCTGGGCGACTTGTGCAGCCAGACGGTGGCGGCGCCGTGGGCGGGGCAGGCCTGCTCGGGCTTCGTGGTCACGCAGCCGGTGAAGCGGGGTCGGTTGGTGGTGTACGACGGCCGGATGATCACCGAGTCACCGTCCTTCGCGGCCTTGAAGGGCTTGCCCATGAGGGCGAAGTAGTGGGCCCAGTCCCAGTAGGGGCCGGGGTCCTCGTGCATGCCGGCCACCGTCTGCGGGGTCGTGCCTGGAACGTTGTCGTGGCCGAGGATGTGAGCCCGGTTGAGCGGGATGTGGTACTTGGCCGCCAGGTGTTTGACCAGCCTGGCCGACGAGCGGTACATCGCCTCGGTGTACCAGGCGCCGCCCTTGGCCAGGTACCCCTCGTGCTCGATGCCGATCGAGCGGGTGTTGACGTCCCAGTTGCCCGCGTGCCAGGCGATGTCGTTCGTCTTCACGTGCTGGGCGACGTGTCCGTCACGGGAGCGGATCGTGTAGTGCCAGCTCACGTACTTGGGGTTGCGGATCATGGAGGGGATGCCCGCGTAGGAGCCCTCGGTGTCGTGGATGACGATGTAGTCGACCGCGCGGGTGCGGGCCAGCCGGTCGTGGTTGCCGTAGTCGCGGTCCTTCTTCTTGCCGAAGCGCTTGTACGCGGCCGGCATCCATTCGCAGGTGAGCGTGGACGGGCACTCGGCCTGGCCCGGCTTCTGCTGCTTCGGCAGGGCGGACAACTCGGGCTCGGCCTCTCCGTCCCAGCTCAGCTCCGGGTCCAGGTCGAAGTTCAGCGGCTCGTCGTCACCGAAGTCGTCGCTTTCCGTATCCGACATATCCGGATCCGCCGAAGTGCCGGAAGCGTCGGCGTTGCTGAGGGCGTCAGTGGCAGGAGAGGCATTCATAGCGTTCAGGGCATCCGGGGCCGCCTGTACGGCGGTCCCGGCGCGTTCGCCCGCCGCCGACTTCCCGCCCGGTGCCACGTCCACAGGGTCGAGTCGGACGAAATATCCGTCATCGGTACGCCGCCGCACCCCTTCCCGCATCACCGCGAACACCTCGTCCGCGAACGCCCCCGCCGCCACGGCGTCATCCGTGCCCGCGTACTTGGCCACGGCCCCGTACCAGTCGGCCGGGTCGGAGCTGGGCCGGTCCTGGTAGGAGGCGAGCAGCGCGGCGCCGGCCCGGATGTTGGCGGCCGGGTCGGTCCGCAGCCGGGCGGGCTCCACGCCCACGAGGCGACCGGCCTCGGGCAGGGTCGTCAGGGGAGCGGGGCCAGGGGTTGTGCGCAGCGCACCCTGATCGGCGAGCGTACGGGACATGGGCCTGGCGTCGTCTCCCCGGGGGTCACCGAGGGCGTCCCCGATCAGGTGGCCGTGCCCGAGCGCGTCGGCGGGGAAGGCGTCGATCAGGTGCATCGGCCCGTAGCCGCCCGAGGTGCTGGGCCGCCCGCCGTTCGCGTCCCACCGTGACTCCAGGTAGGCCACCCCGAGCAGCACGCTCTCCGGCACCCCGAACTCCCGCGCGGCGGCGGCGAAATCGGCCTGCCGCCCTGAGGCCACCGTCCCGAAGGCGGTCGTTCCCGAAGCCGTCGTCCCGAAGGCCGTCCCGGTGAGCGGCTGCTCCAAGGGCGGGAGGGCGGTGGGTGCGGTGAGGGTGCCTGCGGCCAGGGCGGCGGCCAGCCAGAGGTGCATGAACATCTCCCCAGGAATGTCACGGAACGACTACTCACCGTAACCATGCCCCGGAAAGGGATGTGTCAGACGGGTCGGATGATACGCATGAGATCTGCCAGATCCGCTGCGAACTCGGCATCCCAGTCATCGGCCGCCAGATGCCCAACCAAGCGCCGATGCGCGGGCAGATCGGCCCCCCGCCGCGTCCGCGACTCGTCCGAGGCGCTGGAGAAGCGCCCGTTCACCTCGGAGATCGCGAACCCCAGCACGAACGTGCTCACCAGCCGCTCGATCCTGGGCACGTCCGCCTCCGGCACCCCCGCGTCGAGCAGCGCCTGGTAGATCAGATCCACCACGCGCACCCCGTCGGACGTCACCGAGGCCCGGAAGAGCAGCAGCGGGAAGACCGCGGGATGCTCCCTGGCCAGCCGCCGGGTCGCCCACGCGATCTCGGACAGCCGCTCCTGCCCCGTGCCCGCCTCCTCGGACGGGGTCAGCCCGGTGAGCAGCCGCCCCACCAGGGCGTCGAGCAGCTCGTCCTTGTTGCGGAAATAGCCGTAGAGGGCCATGGGCGTCACCCCGACCCGCTCCGCCACGGCCCGCATGGACAGGGCGTCGAGCCCGCGCTCGTCGGCGATGGCGAGCGCCGCGTCGAGGATCTCCGGCTGCCGTGAGGTCTTGAGCTTCCGCACGACCGCAGTCTACAGTGTAGAGCAATCGGTCTACGACGTAGACCGAGAAGGGCGGGTCGTCATGCTGGCAGCCGAAGGACTGGTCAAGCGCTACGGCGGGGTCGTCGCACTCGACGGCTTCGACCTGCGGGTGCGGCCCGGTGAGATCGCGGGCCTGGTCGGGCACAACGGGGCGGGCAAGACGACGTTCTTCGAGATCGCCGCCGGCCTCATCGCGCCGGACGCGGGGCGGGTGCGGGTCGAGGGCGACGTGGGGATGGCCCCGCAGCACCTCGCGCTCTACCCGAGCGTCACCGTACGGGAGACGCTGCGGCTCTTCGGCGGCCTGGCCGGGCTGCGCGGCCGGGCCCTGGCCGCGGCCGTGGAGCGCACGGCGGAGGAGCTGGCCCTCACCGAGGTGCTCGACCGGCGGGTCGGCGTGCTCTCCGGCGGCCAGCAGCGCCGCACCCAGGCCGCCACTGCCCTGCTGCCGGAGCCGGAGGTGCTGCTCCTCGACGAGCCCACCGCGGGCGCCGACCCGGAGACGCGCGCCGCGCTGCTCGCCGCCGTACGCCGCCGGGCGCAGGGCGGGGCCGCCGTCGTCTACTGCACCCACTACCTGCCGGAGCTGACCGAGCTGGCGGCCACGGTCGCGGTGGCCGGGAACGGGCGGGTGATCGCCAGAGGCGCCGCCGCCGACCTGCTGCGGGACCTGCCGGGCGAGGTCAGGGTGACCGTGGAGGGCGCGGCGGAGATCGCCGTGGCGACCACCGATCCCACCGCCACCCTCGTCGAGCTGCTGCGCGACCTCGACCGGCCGGTGCTCGGCATCGACATCCGCCGCCCGTCCCTCGACGACCTCTACCGGGAGCTGTCACATGCCACCTGAAGCCCCGAGCCGCCACCCGGCCGCGCCGCGCCGCCACCCGTCCGCGCCGCGCCGCATCGCCGGAGGCGGCCGGCCGGTGGCCCTGCGAGCGTCGCTGCGGCGGATCGCCGTGCTGGCCGGGCACAACGCGCGGCTGCGGCGGCGCGATCCCGCCCACTTCGTCAGCTACCTCGTCATGCCGATGGTGCTCATGCTCGTCTTCAAGGGCATGCTCGGCGAGGCCACCCAGGCGGTGACCGGGCTGCTGGTGATGTTCTCGGTGCTGTCGATGGCCGACGTCGCCACCGCCACCCTCACGGAGCGCACCTGGCACACCTGGGACCGCCTGCGCGCCACCCGCGGCAGCGTCCCCGAGATCATGATCGGCAAGGCGCTGCCGGTCTTCGGCGTGCTCGTCGTCCAGCAGGCCGTGCTGCTGGCGTACGGGGTGCTCGTGGTCGGCATGCGCCCGGCGGGGCCGCTCTGGCCGCTGGCGCTCGCCGTGACCGCGTGGTGCTTCGCGCTGCTGTGCCTGGGCACGGCCGTGGCCGGCGTCGTGCGCAGCCAGGGCGAGCTGAGCACGTTGTGCAACATCGCCGCCCTGTCGGTCAGCGCGCTGGGCGGGGCGCTGGTCCCGTACGCGCTGATGCCCGCCTGGGCGCAGGCCGTCGCGCCCGTCTCGCCCGGCTACTGGGCCACGACCATGCTGCAGGCCGCCGTCAGGGGTGACGTGGCGGGCACGGCAGGTCCGGCGGCGGTGCTCGCCGGGCTCGGCGTGGCCGCCGGAGCCTTCGCCTGCCGCCGCTTCAGCCGGGGCTGGGGCCGTTCCGCGACCCTCTGACGTCCGCTTCGGCCGAGGGCTGGGGCCGTTCCGGGATCCCCTGGCGTTAATTCCTGCCCGATATCGGGCAGGATGTTGGCGTGTCTCACTCCAGAGCCGTAGTGTCCTCGTCTGTGTCCACGACACGGCATCCGTACGAAGATCTCATTTCCCACCTCACGAGGACGAGCCCGCTCGGTCCTGGCGAGGCGGCCCGCGTGGTCGCCGACGTGCTGTCCTACTTCTCCGAATCGGCCGAGGAGTTCGTCCGCCGCCGTCACGGGGAGCTGAAGGCCAGGGGATTCACCAACGACGAGATCTTCCCCAGGATCGCCGGCGAGTTACACGGCCGCCGGGTGGCGGCGCCGGAGCTGTCGCTACGGCAGCTTCGCAGGATCGTTTACGGATAGAGGAGACCTCGATGTGCGGAATCGTGGCCTACGTCGGCCCCAAGGACGCCGCGCCCATCCTGCTGGAGGGCTTGCAGCGGCTCGAATACCGGGGCTACGACTCGGCGGGGGTCGTCGTGTCCAACAAGGGCCTCAAGGTGCGCAAGGTCAAGGGCCGGGTGGCCGACCTGGCCAAGGTCGTGCCGGCCAGGTTCAAGGGCGGCCTCGGCATCGGGCACACCCGCTGGGCCACGCACGGCGTGCCGAGTGACGTCAACGCCCATCCGCACCTGTCCGCGGACGAGCGCATCGCGGTCGTGCACAACGGCATCATCGAGAACGCCGGAGAGCTGCGCGCCAAGCTGGAGGCCGACGGCGTGGTGTTCGCCTCCGAGACCGACACCGAGGTGCTCGCGCACCTGATCGCGCACGCCGCCGACGAGAACGAGTCGCTGGAGGAGGCGGTCAGGAAGACGCTCAAGAGCGTCGTGGGCACCTACGGCATCGCCGTGATCGACTCCCAGCGGCCCGGCGAGGTGGTCGTGGCCCGCAACGGCAGCCCGATCGTGCTGGGCATCGGCGAGAAGGAGATGTTCGCCGCCTCCGACGTGGCCGCGCTGGTCCGCTACACCCGTCAGGTCGTCCACCTGGAGGACGGCGAGCTCGCCGTGCTCAAGGCCGACGGCTTCCACACCTTCGCCAGCGACGCCCGCGAGACGGCCAAGGAGCCGCTGACCGTCGACTGGGACGCCGGCCACTACGACACCGGCGGCTACGAGCACTACCTGCTCAAGGAGATCTCCGAGCAGCCCGAGACGATCACCCGCACCATGAGCGGGCGGCTCGACGAGCGCTTTCACGTCGCCCACCTGGGCGGGCTCAACATGGACGCCCGCGAGACGCGCGGCTTCCGCCAGGTGAAGATCATCGGCTGCGGGTCGGCGTACTACTCGGGGCAGATCGGGGCGCAGCTCATCGAGGAGCTGGCCCGCATCCCGGCCGACGCCGAGCCGGCCAGCGAGTTCCGCTACCGCAACCCGGTCGTCGACCCCGACACGCTCTACGTCGCGATCAGCCAGTCGGGGGAGACCTACGACACGCTCGCCGCCGTACAGGAGCTCAAGCGCAAGGGCGGCCGGGTCATCGGCATCGTCAACGCCGTGGGCAGCGCCATCGCCCGCGAGGTCGACGGCGGCATCTACCTGCACGCGGGCCCCGAGGTGTCGGTGGCCTCGACCAAGGCGTTCACCTCGACCTCGGTGGCGTTCGCGCTGCTGGCGCTGCACCTGGGCCGGGTGCGCGACCTGTCGCCCGCCGACGGGCGGCGCATCGTGGACGGGCTGCGCCGGCTGCCCGGCCAGATCGAGCAGATCCTCGCCCAGGGCGAGGAGATCGCGGAGCTGGCCAAGAAGTACGCGCCGCACCCGAGCATGATGTTCGTCGGCCGCGTGCGCGGCTACCCGGTGGCCCGCGAGGGCGCGCAGAAGCTCAAGGAGATCTCGTACGTGCACGCCGAGGCCTACCCGGCCAGCGAGCTCAAGCACGGCCCGCTCGCCCTGATCGGCCCCGAGATGCCGACGGTCGCGATCGTGCCCGACGACGAGCTGCTCGACAAGAACCTCACCACGCTCGGTGAGATCCGCGCCCGCGGCGGCCGGGTGCTCATGGTCGGCCACCGCGCGCCCGACGCCAAGCTGGCCGACGACGTCATCGTCATCCCGAAGAACGAGATCGAGCTCGACCCCATCCTGCTGACGATCCCGCTGCAGCTCCTCGCCTATTACGCCGCCGTCGCGCTCGGTCGCGATGTGGACAAGCCACGCAATCTCGCCAAGAGCGTTACGGTCGAGTAAGAGTCTAATTCGGGCCAAACTATCGTTATCTCGCTGCGGACGGCATAAATTCAAACTGTGCGGCAGTTCGACCAACACCGGCCCCATCCCGCACGCATGTACGACTACATGCTCGGCGGGAAGGACAACTACGCGGTCGACCGCCAGGCCATCGATCACCTGGCGGAGCTGATCCCGGAGGCGGTCCCGCTGGCCCGGGCGAACCGGGCCTTCCTCCAGCGTGCCGTACGCTATGTGGCCCGCGCCGGGGTCACCCAGTTCATCGACCTCGGCAGCGGGCTGCCGACCCAGGGCAGCGCGCACGAAGTGGCGCCGGAGGCCAGGGTCGTCTACGTCGACCGCGATCCCGTCGTCGCCGCCCACGCCACGGTCCTGCTCCGGCGCTCGCCGGGCAGGGCCTGTTTCGTCCAGGCCGACCTGCTCGATCCCGACGCGGTGCTGGCGGGGGCGGGTGAGTTCCTCGACCTCGACCGGCCGGTGGCCGTGCTGATGGTGTCGATCCTGCACTTCCTGCCGGACGAACGGGACCCGCAGCGGGCGGTGGCCGCCCTGCGCGAACGGATGGCGCCGGGCAGCCATCTGGTGATCTCGCACGCCACGACGCTCGGGCGCATCGGCGACGAGGAGCGGGCCAGGAGCGTTCAGCGGGGGTCGTCGGGCCGCAACGGGGCCGACCGCACCCCGGCGCAGATCCGGGCGTTCTTCGGCGATTTCCCGCTGGAGCCGCCGGGGCTCGTGCAGGCCACCGACTGGCGTCCCGACCGGCCCAAACTGGTGGGTGACTGGTCGCTGCCGTCGTCCCTCATGGCGGGAGTCGGAAAGAAAGTCAGATAAGCCCAAAAATCATGAAAAAGCGGCAAAAATAGTGATTTTGCGTGGTGGACAAGACCCCGGTGTACAGCCGCTCGTAATGGGTTAATAACCTAGAGTAATGGGGGATTCGGGCAGCACGTTCATCCGCCGCCGGGGGTTCATCGCCTGGGGCCTCGGCCTGGCGGCCTGCGCCGCCGGGTGCGGTGTCGAGCGCGTCGGTGAGCGCCTGGCCGCACCGCGTACCGGATTCTCGATCAACTCCGACCGGCGGCGCTGGGCCCGCGTCGGGCAGGCGTTCGCCGGCGCGGCCCGCGCGGCCGGGTTCGAGGCGGGCACCGGCCTGGGCGCCGGCTCGATGATCACCGTGACCGGCCTGCCCGCGCTCACCGCGGCCGAGCTGAACAACGGCCAGAGCCTGCTCGACACCGGCACCCCGCTGGCCAGGCTCAGCGGCGAGGCCGAGGTGGTGGTCGTGCCCGACGGCTCGCCGCTGCGCGACTTCGACGACTTCAGCGCCCGGCTGCTGGCCGGCCCCGGACGGACCGTGCTGACCGGCGGCCCGCAGGGCGAGCCCGACCACCTGCTGTTCGGCCTGATCGCCAAGGCTCTCGGCGCCGACACCAGGAAGGTCGACTACACCGGCTATCCGAGCAGCGGCGAGGCCGTCGCCGCACTGCTGGCCGGCCGGGCCACCGCCGCTGCCGGCCCCCTGTCCAACTGGCGCACCGGCATCGGCCGCGGCCGGGTCAGGGCGCTCGCGGTGTCCTCGGCCCGGCGCGTGCCCGACCTCGACGCGCCGACGCTGCTCGAATGCGGCGTACGGGTGGACTTCGCCGACTGGGTGGCCGCGTTCGGGCCCGACGACATGCCCGCCGAGCGGCGCGAGGCGGCCGTGCGCATGTGCGACGAAGTGCTGGGATCGAGGGCGTGGGAGGCCGCCTGCCGGACCGCGGGGTGGCTGGCGATCCCGCTGGCGGGCGACGACTTCGCGCTCTGGCTCGGCACGGAGATCGCCCGCACCCGCGCGACACTACGCGATCTCGGCCTGATCGACGCCACCAAAGCCACAACATGCTGGGGTAGTTGCGGGAACGGCCACTAGATGTAGGATCCTGGTCGTCGCTGGTTCGCCTCTCCTGAGGCGGAGCAAAAGGGAACCCGGTGCGATTCCGGGGCTGCCCCGCAGCGGTGAGCGGGAACGACCGCCGTCATACGCACTGGAGAGATCCGGGAAGCGACGGCCAGTAGGAGCCATCGAGCACGCCCGCGAGCCCGAAGACCTGCCAGCGGTGTGAAGTGTTCAGGGCCTCGAGGGCGGGCCGGAGCGCGCCGCGGCGGGGGTGACCCCTGGCCGTCGTGCTCTCGCGTGCCCTCACGGGGATGAGCTCGCGAGGAGAGGGAGCACGTGACTCAGATCGTTGAGGTTGACCGCCGCCTGGCCATCGAGGAGGCCGCCGCCCGGGTGATCGCCGACCCGGCCAACTCCCGGGTCGCCGCCCGGCTGCTGGCCGAGGAGATCGCCGACGAGGCCGCCGGGCAGGGGGTGCGGTCGTTCTCCGAGTCGATCGCCGCCACCCACGCGGCCGGGCTCGTCCAGGACGGGCTGGCCGACTTCGTCGCCGCGCACGCCGCCGAGCTGGACGCGCTGGTGCCGGACGACGCGGACGACCGCTTCGAGTACTTCGGGCTGCGTACGGTCTACGACCGCTACCTGCTGCGCCATCCCGAGAGCCGGGCGGTGCTGGAGCGACCTCAGCACTTCCTGCTCCGGGTGGCCTGCGGGCTGTCGGAGAGCGTCGCCGAGGCGGCCGAGCTGTACCGGCTGATGTCGACGCTGTCGTACCTGCCCAGCTCGCCGACTCTGTTCAACTCCGGCGCGCGCCGCCCGCAGCTGTCGTCCTGCTTCCTGCTCGACTCGCCGCGCGACGAGCTCGAAGCCATCTACGACAGGTACGGGCAGGTGGCCAGGCTGTCCAAGTACGCGGGCGGCATCGGCGTCTCGTGGACCCGGGTGCGCTCGCGCGGCTCCCTCATCAGGGGTACGAACGGCCACTCCAACGGCATCGTCCCCTGGCTGCGTACGCTCGACTCCTCCGTGGCGGCGGTCAACCAGGGCGGGCGGCGCAAGGGCGCGGCCTGCGTCTACCTGGAGACCTGGCACGCCGACATCGAGGAGTTCCTCGAACTGCGCGACAACACCGGCGAGGACGCCCGCCGCACCCACAACCTCAACCTGGCCAACTGGGTGCCGGACGAGTTCATGCGGCGGGTCGAGGCCGACGAGGTGTGGTCGCTGTTCGACCCGAAGGAGGTGCCCGACCTCACGGACCTGTACGGGGCGGAGTTCGACGCGAAATATCGCGCCTATGAGGCCGCCGGGCGATATGTCAGGCAAATACCGGCGCGTACCCTCTACGGCCGGATGATGCGCACCCTCGCCCAGACCGGCAACGGCTGGATGACCTTCAAGGACGCCGCCAACCGCACCTCCAACCAGACCGCCCGCCCCGGGAACGTCATCCACCTGTCGAACCTGTGCACCGAGATCCTGGAGGTCACCAGCGACGCGGAGACGGCGGTGTGCAACCTCGGCTCGGTCAACCTGGCGGCGCACCTGACCGGCGGGGACGTGGACTGGGAGCGGCTGCGCGGCACCGTACGCACGGCCGTGCGCTTCCTCGACCGCACCATCGACCTCGGCTTCTACCCGACGCCCGAGGCCGGAGCGGCCAACCGGCGGTGGCGGCCGATCGGGCTCGGCGTCATGGGGCTGGCCGACGTGTTCTTCACGCTGCGGCTGCCGTTCGACTCGCCGCGCGCGCTGGAGCTGTCCACCAGGATCGCCGAGGAGATCGCGCTGGCCGCGTACGACACCTCGGCCGACCTCGCGGCGGAACGCGGCCGGCACCCGTCGTACGCCGACACGCGCGCCGCCGCCGGAGTCCTGCACCCCGACCACTACGCGGCGGCCGGCTCGGCGCGCTGGGACGCGTTGCGGGACAAGATCGCGCGTACCGGCCTGCGCAACTCGCTGATGATCGCCATCGCGCCCACCGCGACCATCGCCTCCATCGCCGGCTGCTACGAGTGCATCGAGCCCCAGGTCTCCAACGTGTTCAAGCGCGAGACCCTGTCGGGCGAGTTCCTCCAGGTCAACCGGTATCTGGTGGCCGACCTCCAGGCGCGCGGGCTGTGGACGCAGCAACTGCGCGACGACCTCAAGCGGGCCGACGGCTCGGTGCAGACCGTGCCCGGCATCCCCGAGGACCTCAAGGTGCTCTACCGCACCGCCTGGGAGCTGCCGCAGAAGGCGCTGATCGACCTGGCCGCCGCGCGCCAGCCGTACATCGACCAGTCGCAGTCGCTCAACCTGTTCATGGCCAGCCCGACCATCGGCAAGCTCTCCTCGATGTACGCCTACGCCTGGAAGCGCGGCCTGAAGACCACGTACTACCTGCGTTCCCGCCCCGCGACCCGCATCGCCCAGACCACGGTGACGGCCACCTCGGCCGCTCTGCCGGCCGAGGCGGTCGCGTGCTCGCTGGAGAACCCGGAAACCTGCGAAGCCTGCCAGTAAGGAGCCCCTTTCGTGCTGCTCGACCCCGGCATGGACCTCACCCTGCGTCCCATGCGCTACCCCGACTTCTACGAGCGCTTCCGCGCGGCCATCCGCAACACCTGGACCGTCGAGGAGGTCGACCTGCACAACGACCTCGCCGACCTGGCCAGGATGACGCCGCAGGAACGCCACCTGATCAACCGCCTGGTCGCCTTCTTCGCCACCGGCGACTCGATCGTGGCCAACAACCTCGTGCTCAACCTCTACCAGCATGTCAACGCCCCGGAGGCGCGCCTCTACCTGAGCAGGCAGCTTTATGAGGAGGCGGTGCACGTGCAGTTCTACCTGACCCTCCTCGACACGTACCTGCCCGACCCGGACGAGCGGGTCAAGGCGTTCGCCGCGATCGAGCACATCCCCTCGATCCGCGACAAGGCCGAGTTCTGCTTCCGGTGGATCGACTCCATCGACGGCCTGCGCCGCCTGGAGAGCGCCGCGGAACGCCGCCAGTTCCTGCTGAACCTCATCTGCTTCGCCGCCTGCATCGAGGGCCTGTTCTTCTACGGCGCGTTCGCCTACGTCTACTGGTTCCGCTCCCGCGGCCTGCTCAGCGGCCTGGCCACCGGTACGAACTGGGTCTTCCGCGACGAATCCATGCACATGGAGTTCGCGTTCAGCGTCGTGGACACCGTGCGCGCCGAGGAGCCGTCGCTGTTCGACGACGAGCTGGGCAAGCAGGTCACGCTCATGCTGGAGGAGGCGGTCGCCGCCGAACTCGCCTTCGCCGCGGACCTCTGCGGCGACGGCATGCCCGGCATGGGTGTCGAGCAGATGCGCCAGTACCTCGAATACGTCGCCGACCAGCGGCTGACCCGGCTGGGCCTGCCCCCGCGCTACGGCTCGGCCAACCCCTTCGCGTTCATGGAGCTGCAGGACGTGCAGGAGCTGGCCAACTTCTTCGAACGGCGTGTCTCTGCTTACCAAGTGGCGGTTGAGGGCAATGTGAGCTTTGACGAGACGTTCTAAGACATTGGGGGCATGAACGTGCAGTCTCTGGCGGACTGGCCGATCCTGCTCATCGCGGTGATCGGATCGATCCTCCTGGTGGAAGTGCTCCGGCGGGTGCTGAACCGCGCCGGGCGTAAATGGGCACTCGCCCGCCATCTTGTGGAGCACTGCACGTGGCCGGCCTTCCTGATGGCCGCCGCGGTGGCCGCCAACGCGGCGTTCGGGCCGGGTATGTTCGGCGACACCCCGGCCGAGCGGGGCCTGGCCGGCACGGTGGAACGGGTGCTCGGCCTGGTCACGATCGCGGCGGTCACCTGGCTCATCGTGCAGGCCACGTACGCGCTGACGGACGTCGTCCTCGATCGGCTGGTGCTGGTCGAAGGCGAGCGCAACCGGCGGGCCCGGCGGATCATGACGCAGATCGCGCTGGTCCGCCGGATCGCCGCCGCGGTCATCATCGTGGTCGCGGTCGGCGCGATGCTCTTCTCCTTCCCGCAGGTCCGCGCGCTCGGCGCCGGCCTGCTCGCCTCCGCCGGCATCGCGGGCGCCGTCGTCGGCATCGCCGCCCAGCCGACCATCGGCAACGTGCTGGCGGGCCTGCAGCTCGCCTTCAGCGACGCGCTCCGCCTCGACGACGTGGTCGTGGTCGAGAAGGAGTGGGGCCGGATCGAGGAGCTCACCCTCACGTACGTGGTGCTGCGGCTCTGGGACGAGCGGCGGCTCGTGCTGCCGGTGTCGTACTTCACCCAGAACCCGTTCGAGAACTGGACCCGCCACGGCAGCCGCGTCCTGGCCGTGGTCTACCTGCGGGTGGACTGGGCCGTCCCCGTCCCGAAACTCCGCGACGCCCTGTACGAGTTCCTCCAGGGAAACCCGCTGTGGGACCAGAAGGACTGGACGCTCCAGGTCACCGACGTGCTGCCGAACGGGCTCGTGGAGCTGCGGGCCCTGATGAGCGCCGCCGACTCGCCGTCCTCATGGGACCTCAAATGCGACGTACGCGAATTCCTGGTGAACTTCGTCCGGGAGAATTACCCGGACGCCCTGCCCCGATTCCGCGTCGACTTCCCCGAGACCCAGGTGAGCGCGGGCTGGCACCGCGAACAGGTCGACGATAAATAAGTGGCACGCCGCCCGACCGTCCCTTTACCGTGGACAACGTCCGCCGGCGAGAACGAAGGGAGAGCGAGAAGTGACCCACCTGACCGTCCTGACCAGCTACCGGCCGCTCGCGCCCGCCCTGTGCGCGCCGCGGCGGAGGCTTTCCGGATAACCCCCGACGGGTTCGCCGGAAAGCCGTCTCGGACGAAAGTCCGGGGCGGCTGATTGTTTTTCATTCCGAGTGTGGGGCAGTTTGGTCAGCCCGCCTGCCTTGGGAGCAGGAGAATCGCAGGTTCGAATCCTGCCGCTCGGACCACGGCCCTGAAAGAAAAGGGCCGCGGGCCACGGCCTGGCCGATGGGAATGGCGCCCCTCGGCCGGACCGGGCCCTCGCCCCGGGCACGGCCCACGCCAGCCAGGCCCGGGGCCCAGCCGCTCTGGCCCAACTGGCAGAGGCGCCGTCTTCAGGAGGCGGAGGTTCAGGGTTCGAATCCCTGGAGCGGCACCGAGAAGACCCTGAACTTCTGCGTCCCCCTGCGAGGGACCCAGAAGAAGGGGACACATCGGGATGCCCACTGAACCAGGCTCGCCTGCCGTTGCAGGGCGCACCCGGAGGCGACAGGCGAAGATCGAGGCCGTGCGGCGACTCAGAGCCGCGCTCTGTACCTTCATTCACCAGGCTTGTCCCAGCAGTGCCGCGGTTTTCGATTGTTCGGGGGCGCCGATGGCCGTGAACAACGCGTGGGCTTGTTCCCAGTGGCTGCGCGCCTCCTCCTTTGCCGCGTTTTTCCTGGCATGACCGAGCGTCATGAGGAGGCGTGCGTACTCCAGTCGCTGCCCGGATCGCCGCGTGATCTCCAGCGCGTCCTCGCACACTTGGATGCACCGCTCATTGTCGCCCTCCTCCAGGTGGATGGCGGCGAGCAGGCCATGCAAGCGTGGCAGATTCAGCGGATTGACGGTGAACGACGGCTGCAGCAATCGGTCTATCGTGACACGCGCGTCTCTGGGCCGGCCTTGGCGGTGGTAGAACTCCGCGCGGTCCATCAGCACCTGATCAAGGTCCGTCCCCGTGTGTTCGCTGAGTTCCAGCGCGGCGTCAAGGCGCGTGAGCGCGACGTCTGCTCTGCCGAGTTCTGATTCCGCTTCCGCGATGCCGACCAGCGAAGCGATCTGACACCGTTTGTTCTCGACTTCCTCGGCGATGGCCAAGCCCCGGCCGAAGAAGTCGATCGCCTGCTCGTAACGGCCCATGTCACGATGTGTCCAGCCGAACGTCTCGTACGTCACCGCCTCGGCGTAGCGCAGACCAACGGCCTGGGCCACGGCCAGCGCCTCGTCAAGAGCCTCCAGCGCCTCGGGGAGGCGGGCCTGATTCCGGCGTACCAGGGCGAGGTTGACCAGGGCCAGTGTCTGGATGTGCGTGTCACCGGACTCGTCGGTCAGCGGGAGACACGCCTGCAGGCATTCCTCGGCGCGGGCGAGCTGGGCGAGCATGAGGTGGGCCGAAGCCAGGTTGTTCAGTCCACGTGCTTCACCACTCCTGGATCCCAGCGCGTGATGGATCTCCACGGCCCGCTGGTACAGGGGAATCGCTTTGTGCGGCTCTCCCAGCTGTTTGAACACCACACCACAGCCCTGCAGCGCCACGGCCTCACCCTGCGGCCATGACGCCTGGCGGGACAGTTCCAGCGCGCGCTCGAAATAGTCCATGGCGCTCTTGAGATCAGCAATGCGCCATTGGACCAGACCGATCAGGCGGCACATCGCGGCCTGCCCCCTGGGGTCTTGCTCCCTCTCGGCGGCGATCAGCGCGATCTCCGCGATACGGAGCCAGTCTCCGTGTGCACGCCGGTGCTGCAGGACGTCGTGCATGGCCTCGATCAGGAGCCATGCGTACGGCCGAGGCCCGTGCGTGGCCGCGCGCGACACGGCCACCACGAGGTTGTCCCACTCGATGTCGAGCCAGTCGAGTGCGTCCCGCTTGGTAGCGAAGGGTGTGGGGGTCACCTCCGGCCGAGCGTGATCATAGGCGAGATCGGGGACCTCGATACCGGCCGCTTCAATCGCGCCGATGACCGTACACAGGTAGTAGTCGAGAAGCCGGCGGACAGCGGACTCCCGCTCGACGGCGGGGTCCTCTTCGGTGCATCGTTGCGCGGCGTACTCGAGCACCAGATCGTGGGCGGCGAAACGCAGTGGGCCGATCTCCTTGATGAGGTGGATCCGCGCCACGGCACCGAGCAGGCCCACCGCCCGCTCGTGGCTCGTTCTCGTCAGAGCGGCCGCCGCCGCGACGGAGATCTCGCCGCCACCCGCCAGGCTGAGCAGGCGGAACATCCGCTGCGCCGCCGGCATCAGTGCCTTGTACGACAGATCGAGGGCTGCCTGCACGGCGACTCTTTCGTGGCCCTCCACGCGCAGACGCACCAGCCGTCCCTGTTCAGCAAGCTGGTCGACGTAGTGGGCGATCAACCGGTGTTCGTGATCGCCGATCCAGGACACGGCGATGGACAGAGCCAACGGCAGCCGGCCACAGAGCGCCATGAGTTCTTCGGCGGCCTCCGGCTCCCGTAGCAGGCGATCCTCACCGATGCTTCTGGCGAGCAGCCGCTGCGTCTCCTCGCGGTCCAGCACATCCAGCGTGAGGCGCTCGACTCCGTCCAGGGCCGCCAGGCTCGCCAGCCGGTGACGGCTTGTGATGACGGCATGGCATCCCGGGTCGCCGGGCAACAACGCGCGCATCTGTTCCGGGTCGGCGACGTCGTCAAGGATCACCAGCACCCGCCGTCCTGCCAGGAGCGAGCGATAAAGTGCGACTTGCGCGTCCAGCTCTAATGGAATGTCCTTCGCCGCCACACCGAGTCCCTGCAACAGCAGTAGCAGGGACTCGGACAACGACATCGGCTCCCGCTGGTCGAAGCCCCGCATGTTGAGGAACAACTGCCCGTCGGGAAAGCGTCCGCTCGCGGAATGAGCCCAGTGGATCACCAGCGCGGTCTTGCCCACGCCGGCGGGACCGACCACGAGGTTCACCCGGCCGGCGTCCAAACGCCGCAGCGCCGCCGCGCGGCCGACGAAGCGGCCGCTCGCGGGTGGCAACTGGCGTGGGACCAGCGCCGGGTTGGCAGTCTTGGCCGGAGGTCTCCCCTCGAGTATCAGCTGCTGAAGCCGCTGCAGCTCATCGCTCGGATCCACACCGAGATCGCGGACGAGCGCGGTTCGGAGTCCCTGGTACACCGACAGGGCGTCGCTGACACGTCCGTCGCCGAAGAGCGCCTGCATGAGCAGGGCGTGTGGCCTCTCCCGCAACGGTTGCTCGGCGACGAACTGGGTGAGCGCCGGGATGACCGACCTGCCCTGCCCCATCGCCAGCAGCGCCGCCGCCCGCCCCTCGACCGCCTCGTACTTGAGCTCCTCGAGCCGGTATCGCTCCGCGTGGGCGGCCGGGGAGCTCAGATCGTCGAAGGGGCTGCCCCGCCATAACGCGAGAGCCTGGTCGTACAGGTCCGTCGCCTCCGGGTGCAGGCCGTCCTCCATCGCCCGGCGCGCTTCTTCCACCAGAGAGACGAACTGGTCGGCGTCCACCGCGGCCGCCCTGGTGTCAAGGAGGTATCCCGGGCTTCGGGTGAGGATGACGTCCCGCCCATGGGGACCGAGCGCCCGCCGGAGCTCCGCGATCAGGGCGCGCAGCCGTGCCGGGGCGGAGGGCGGCAGGTCATCGCCCCAGATGTGGTCAGCCAGGCGCCCCACCGACACCACTCGACCGGCGTCGAGAAGCAGGGCCGCGAGCAGCGACCGCTGCCTGCCGGTCGGTTGCGCGGCCCGGCCGTCCACGGAGATCTCCAGAGGGCCGAGAAGAAGAAACCGTATGTCAGGCGACGCATTCCTCATCCGGCTCCCCATGCAAGATCCATGCGCGATCCATGCGCGCAATTGCCACAGTGCTGCCAAATCCCACTCAGAAATCGGTGGTGCACGGATGACGCCACAACTCAACGGTAGCGACTGGGCGTGGGGCGAGGGGAGCAATGGCTGATCTTGGTCTCACGCAACCAGCCCGCTCTGACCTACCGCAATGAGACGGCGGACGCGCTCGGAGGTCTACTCGGCCGGAGCGCAGGACCGTCGTCGACCTCCTGAACGAGCCGTCGCCGGGCAGGGCGGCAGGCCCGCTCCCGGGCGACGGACAAAAAGGCCGGCGCGAGCATGCAGGTGGTGACGTGACGGTGCCAGGGGGTCCATTCGCGGACTTGGTACTGGCCGACCGCACCGCACGAGCGGCGCTCCCAGGCGGTCACCCCCAACTCTGTGCACACCTGGTCCGGACGACGCGCCCCGCCCCGGGCATCGAGCAGGGGCGGATTCACCGGGACGGCCATCGCGTAAGGCATCTGACGGATAGGGAAGAAGGCCCGCAAACCGGGGTCGCGCCCGTATCCGGAATGGGCGGTGAAGTACCGAAACGGGGTCCCGGCCGCCGGCTCCTCCCGAAGACCTTCACGTCACTCTCCGTACCCGATCGGCAACGTGAATCAGGATCTACGCATGTAGTACAGGGCACCGGGATCCACGCCCCGGCACAAGAAGCCACCCGGCCGGGATCTCACCCCAGCCCGCCAGTCCTGCAATACCGCACTGAACCGCATCCGGGCCGCCGTCGAGCGGGCCATTGCCCACCTGAAATGCTGGAGGGTTCTCAACAACGGATTCCGGCGTTCACCGGAGGAAATCCCGCGGTGCTACGCACCGTCGCCAAACTCCTGGAAGTCTTCCGAGCGACGGCCCGTACTGAAACACAGTCCGAACAGATTTTGGGAAGTTCTCCAGCTGTCCGTGAACCATCGAGAGCGGAGAGACCTGTGCCGGAAACGGTGACATCGTCCCCTATAAACGGAAATGCCTCCCTCAGTGTCGCGCTCCACATCGGAAGCGACGTCATCGCGCATGGCCTTGAGGTCGTCCTGCAGCAGATCGCGGGTGTCCGCTCCGTGCAGCGTGTGGATCTTCGCTCGCTGCCCGGCCTCATCGAGGACGACGAGACAGATGTCCTGGTCGTCTCCTTCGATCTGTGGTCCGACCTCGAGGGGATCTGGGACCCCACCGATCACCGCACCAAGATTCTCGTCACCGGCAGCGATCTGCACACCCGGGAGATAGAGTCCTTCAGTTCTCTCCCCGTGGACGGGTTCCTCGCTCTCGAGTACATCTCGGCGGAACGTCTCAACGACACGCTCGGCCGACTGGTGAACGGGGAAGTCCCCCTACCCTCCGAACTGGCCTACAGGCTGTTGAACGAGGCGTATCCGGTGGTGACCCGCCGGAGGCGCGCTCATGTGGAACTCACCGCCCGGGAGAAACAGACGCTGGCGCTGCTCGTGAAAGGGATGAGCAACAAACAGATCGCCCGAGGTCTCGGCATCTCCACACACGGGGCAAAGCGGCTGGTCACTGCGATACTGCTGAAAATGGGTGTACCGAACAGGACCGCGGCCGCGGTGCAGGCGATCGACTCCGGCCTCGTCCCGGAGCGGTCGACCGGGGATTCGGGATAGCCGGAACCCATGAAGTGACGGTCCGGCTCCCGGTCCGTCACCGCGCCGCTCCTTTCATCTCTTAAGGTGTGATGGCCATCCAGACATCCGTCCTTGAAACGTTCAGCACCGTGTTCACCGGCGAGCCGCGCGAGGATACGGTGGCTCCGGCTGAAACGGTCGCGCGATCACGCGAAGACGAATACCTCAACGACCTGGCGGACGTGCACGGTCTCGATGAATCCGCTGTTCTCTCCACTGTGACATCGCGCTCGTATGGAGAAATGGCGGCCAGGGCCCTCGAAGGGTGTGGTGCGGGATCCGGCCACATCGATGTGATCATCCTCGCCTACGCGAACACCGAGTTCTTCGTCCCGGAAGGCGCCGGCTCGTTCCTGGCCGAGGAATTTCCGTCGGCGAAGATGGTCTACGCCGTCACGGAACAGGGAAAGCTGGCCCCGTTCACCGCGCTGAAACTCGCGCAGTGTCACCTCCAGGAGGAAGAGTGCGAAAGAGCGGCCGTCGTCGCGATCGAGCAGCGCGCCGTGCCTCTCGTCGACGACCACGACGCGGGCAGGCCTGAAGTCGATGCTGCCGCGGCGATTCTTCTGTCGCGAGATATATCTGCCGCTAGTACTGAAATGCCGGGCGTTGCTCTGCGAAAGGTCGGCGGGCAGGCGGAACTCGGTCCGCTGGTGAGAGAGATGTTGCGGATCGTGACGGCACAACTGGACGGCGACCCCCTCATCGTCATCGGCGAGCGCATACCGAGTGGCGAGGCCGCTTCCTTTTCGTCCCGTGTCCGTCGGGCGGAAGCCGGCCGTGTTTGCACCGGAGTGTGGGAAACGCTCGACCGGAGTCTGCGCGGCGACGACGGCGACGGCGGGTATTCCGGGCCCGTCGTCGCCATGGAATACGAGCCGATGCTGGATCAACTCGGTGTGGCGTCGATGATCGTGCCGTAGCGCCTTCACGCCGTTCACACGTGTCCCGCGGCCAGGTAACTACGGGGCAGATCCGGCAGGTTGGCCGGATTGGCGGCCGAGGACCAGCGGCCGTACTCGGCGCCCGGCCGGCCGGGCTCGGTCACGACGTCCACGGTCCAGCCGTTGTCCGACAGGAAGCTCCCCGGGTCGTCCGTGCCGAACCGCCACGGACTGCTCGCGTCTTCGAGTTTGCGCAGGAAGGATTTCATGTACGGGAAACGGTAGATACCGGTTCCGATCAGATCGACGCACAGGCGGCTGCCGGGCGCGGAGAGCTTCGCGGCGCGGCGCACCACGTCGCCGGCCAGTTTTTCCGGCAGGTAGAACAGCACCCCCTCGGTGAACCACAGCGTCGGCACCTGGGGGTCGTGGCCCGCCGCCGCCAGAGCCGCGTCCCAGTCGTCGCCGAGGTCCACCGGAACCGTCCGCAGGTCGCACTGCGGTACGGCGCCGGCCTTGTCGAGGACGGCTAGCTTGTAGGACAGGACAGTCGGCTGGTCCACCTCGTACACGGTGGTTCCGACCGGCCACGCGAGGCGGTAGGCGCGGGTGTCGAGACCCGCGCCGAGC
Organism: Nonomuraea fuscirosea; assembly: GCF_003001935.1. GTDB lineage: Bacteria > Actinomycetota > Actinomycetes > Streptosporangiales > Streptosporangiaceae > Nonomuraea > Nonomuraea fuscirosea. Next base: position 702,710 of record NZ_PVNG01000001.1, read on the forward strand.
CCGACCACCTGCACCAGGCCCGCGGCCAGACCTTTCCCGATGGTGTCGTCGAACCAGCGCGTGCGGATCGGCAGGAAGGGATTGCCCTCGTCGGAGGCTCGTGAGGTGTGGAAATGCCGAAGGAGTTCGGCGCCTTCCGGTCCGGCGAGCAGCGAGGCGTAGGGATCGTCGAACAGCCGGTCGGGGCGTGCACTCTCACGGGCTCTGGCAGCAGCCGTCCACCGTGCGGTCTCGCCGACTCCGTTCATCTTGTCTTCGCCCATGGGCAAGCAATGTAACGACCGGCCGGCAGCGGCAGAATCTCCATACTCCGGCATACCTGATCCGGCAGGGCCTTTGGGACGCCCAATGGGGACTGGCCTGCCGCTATGCGCCCGGCAGAAGCTGGCAGCGCCAGCAGGATTCGAGAGAAGAGGACGCGTGATGCAGCCGCGAACGGTGGACGACGTACCAACGGTGATCGCCCAGGAGATGGGGCGCGTCCTGGCCGGCGAACCGCTGGACCTCCACCGGGACTTCTTCCTCGCCGGAGGTGACTCGGTGCGCGCCGTGGAGTTGATCACGCGCCTTGGCGAGCGCTTCAGCGACGGTACGGAAGAGGCCAGCGCCCGCCTGTGTTCGGCACTCCTGCTCGCCGTGTTCGAGGACGCGACACCGGAGGCGCTGGCCGCGGTCGTGCGTGAGCACCTCTGAACGGGAGGGCGACCCCTATGACCGGTTCCGGTTGGTCGGTCCGGGAGATCGCCGACGCCGTGGCCGCCCGCCGGGTCTCCGCGACGGAGATTCTCGCGGAGGCCCTCACCCGTATCGACTGCTGCAACAAGGAGTTGCGCCTGGTCGTCACCATCGACGAACGGGCCGAGCGATGGGCGCGCGAGGCCGACGAGGCCGTACTGCGCGGTGAGTCGCTCGGTCCGCTGCACGGCGTTCCGCTGACAGTGAAGGACAGCTTCTCCACGCGGGGTCTGCGCACCACCGCGGGGTCCCGCGCCCTCGCCGGCAACGTCCCCAGCCGTGACGCGGACGCCGTGGCCGCGCTCAGAGCGGCCGGCGGCATCGTGTTCGCCAAGACCAACCTGGCGGAGAACTGCGGTGACCTTCAATCTGCGAACCCCCTGTTCGGGGCGGCTGCCAACCCCTGGGATCCGCGGTACACCACCGGCGGTTCCTCGGGCGGTTCCGCCGGAGCGGTCGCCGCCCGGTTCTGTGCCGCCGACCTGGGTTCCGACATCGCGGGATCGATCAGGATCCCGGCCGCCGCCTGCGGGGTCTACGGGCATCGGCCGAGCTACGGCATCGTGCCGATCCGCGGTCACCACCCCCCGTACCAGCCGATCGAACCGGATCTCGCGGTGGCGGGTCCGCTGGCGTCCACGCCCGGCGACCTCTCCGTGCTCCTCGACCTTCTGCTCGGCCCGAGCCAGGCGGACAGACCGGCCTGGCGGGTGGAGCTGCCGCCCGCCAGGACCGTACGGCGGGTGGCGATCTGGCCGGACGATCCGTACTGCCCGGTCGACGCCGAGATTCGCGGCGCACTGGGACACGTGGCCGAGGTGCTGGAAGCCGGCGGCGTGCCTGTCGAGCAGACCCGGCCGTCCGGCATCCGGCTGGACGAGAGCGACGAGGTGGCCCGCAGGCTACTCGCCTCCGTGGCGCTGCAGGACTACAGCGCCGCGGACATCGCCGCCATCAACTCCGGCGACCGCGCGCCGGATGACGGCCTCGGCGCGCAGTACGTCGCACAGAGCTACCGGGACTGGATGCAGGCGCACGCCCGGCGCGAGCGGCTGCGGGCGCGGTGGCAGTCGTTCTTCACGCGCTTCGACGCTCTGCTCCTCCCCGTCGTCCCCTCCTTGGTCGGCCCCCACGACGCCCGCCCGTTCGCCGAGCGGACCCTGACGGTCGACGGCGCTCCACGCCCGTACTGGGACCAGATGGTGTGGGCCAATCTGACGGGCCCGGCCGGACTTCCGACCACGGTCGTCCCTGTGCGCCGCGACAGTCGCGGCCTGCCCATCGGCATCGCGGTCGTCGGCCCCTACCTGGAGGACCGTACGCCGCTGTCGCTCGCTCAGCGGCTGTACGAACTGCTCGAACCTCTCGGGCCCCCACGGGTCCGGCATGGCAATTCAGCCAGCTCTGTCGGGCGGGCACCTGGAGTTAGCCGTGACCGCGGCGCCACGCCAGATTGTTCCCAAGTCAATCCACTCCCCCGAATGTGAATGGCTGGATCGGAGGACCATCCATGCACGCAATCGTCATCGCCGGTGGGAAAGGCACCCGGCTAGGGCCTTTGACAGCCGAGACCCCTAAGGCGCTGATGAGGTTCGGCGAATTCACCCTGCTGGAGATAACGCTGCTCCGTCTGCGGGAGGCCGGTGCCGACCGGGTCACCCTCTGCGTCTCCCACCTCGGCGAGGTGATAAGGCAGGTGATCGGTTCGGGTGACGCACTGGGGATCGCCGTCGAGTACTGCCACGACCCGGTTCCGCTGGGCACCGCGGGTCCGTTGCGGCAGGTACCGCACTGGGAGGAGCCGGCACTGGTGATGAACTGCGACATCCTCACGGCTCTCGACTTCGGCCGCCTGTACAGGCTGCACGTCGACTCCGGGGCGAGGATGACGGTCGCGACCCAGCGCCGCCACGTGGTCGTCCCGTTCGGTGTGATCGAGTTCGCCGAGACCGGCCACGAGGTGCGGGCCATCAGGGAGAAGCCGTCGCTGCCCTTCGATGTCTCCGCGGGCATCTACGTCGTCGACCCGAAGGCCAAAGACCTGATACCGATGCGGGAGCCGACGGACATGCCCGCCTTGATGCGTGCCCTGCTTGAAGAGGGACACTCCGTTCAGGCGAGTTCGTTCACCGATGTCTGGCACGACATCGGCACGCCTGCGGGCTACCAGGCCGCGCAACGGGACTTCGCCGCCGACCCCACCGCCTACCTCGTGCCGAAGATCGCAACCCCGCAGCCATAAGCGGATCACCTGCTCATTTCTTCTCCACTCAGCTGCGAGAACATGAAGGCGAGGACATAGTGGTCGTCGAACCTGATGAGGACTCCGCGTACGTGGCGGTGATCGGCCTGGGATACGTGGGCCTGCCGCTCGCCGCGTCGCTCGCCGCGGCCGGCATCCGGGTGGTCGGGATCGACACTGACCCCCGCGTACGCGACGCCGCCCGAGCCGGTCGGCCCCTCCTGCGGGAGCCGGGCATACCCCGACTGCTCGCCGGTTTGGACGAAAGACAGCTCACCTTCCGCGAGAAGTTGCCGGACGAGCCGCCCCAAGCCGTCATCGTGTGCGTCGGCACCTCGCCGGACACCGAGAGCGACCAGCCCAACCTGCGGCATGTGGAAGCAGCCATCGACATGATCGCGCCGTCCGTCACCGACGACTGCGTCGTGATCGTCCGCAGCACCGTGCCGGTCGGCACCTGCCGCGAGGTCGTGCTGCCCCGGCTGCGGGCGCACACACCGAGGCCACTGCTCGCGTTCTGCCCCGAGCGCACCATCCAGGGAACCTCGCTCGCGGAACTGCACGCGCTGCCGCAGATCGTCGGCGGCCTCGACGAGCGGTCCGTCAAAGCGGCGAGCGAGTTGCTCGCTCCCGTCATGCCGGACCGGGTCACCGTCTCCAGCCTGGAGGCCGCCGAGCTGGTGAAGCTGGTGTGCAACGCGCACACCGACCTCATCTACGGCTTCGGCAACGAGATCGCCCTGATCGCGGAGGGCCACGCGCTCGACGCCAACGAGGTGATCGACGCCGCCAACCTGCGCTACCCGCGCCCGGACATCTCCCGGCCCGGCTACGTCGGCGGAAGCTGCCTCGTCAAGGATCCGTACATGCTGATGCGGGCGGCCCGGCAGGCCGGCCACCACGCCCCGATGGTTGCCGCGGCCCGGGAGATCAACGAATCGGTGCCGCGGCACGTGGTCGCCAGGGCCGTCACCGAGCTCGAGCGCCGCGGGCGCCCCCTCGCCGACGCCACCGTCCTGGTGTGTGGCATCGCCTACAAAGGACGGCCCGAGACCGACGACGTACGCGGCTCCGCCGCCGCCGTCGTCCAGGCCCAGCTGACCGGCCGGGTGGCGCGGCTGCTCGGCCACGACTTCGTCGTCGCGCCCGAGCGGATCGCCGCCATGGGGCTGCACCCCACGCCCCTGATGGACGGGCTGCGCAAGGCGGACGTGGTGCTGCTCCTGAGCGACCACCCGCGATACGTTCGCGACGACATCGCGGCAGCGCTGACCTCGGCCCCGGTGGTCTTCGACATGTGGGGGCTCTGGCAGGAGCCGCTCGCCGACGCGGCCGACATCGCGTACATGAGGCTGGGCCGTGGCTGAACACGCACTCATCACCGGCGGCGCCGGGTTCATCGGCGCTCATCTGGCGCGCAGGCTGCTCGACGAGGGCGCCGAGGTCACCCTGGTCGACGACTTCTCCCGAGGACAGCGCGACGCCACCTTCGCCGATCTTGAACGCCGTGCCCGGCTCGTCCGCCACGACCTGACCCGGCCGATCCCGGCCGAGGCCTTCCCGACACGTGTGGACACCGTCTACCACCTGGCCGCCGTCGTCGGCGTCCAGCGTACCCAGGACGACCCCGGGCGGGTCCTGCGCACCAATGTGCTGGCCGCGACCCACCTGTTCGACTGGTGCGACCTGACCCGTCCCGACACCGTGTTCCTCAGCTCCACCAGCGAATTCGCGGACGGTGCCGCACACCTGGGGGCGGCCACCTTCCCGACATCCGAGGAAGTGCCGTTCGTGCTGGCCGAGCCGCATGCGCCGCGGTCCAGCTACGCGCTGAGCAAGGCCGTCGCCGAGAGCATGCTGCTGTACCGCGCCGAACGGCTGCGCGTACGTATCGGGCGCTACTTCAACGTCTACGGACCGCGCATGGGCCACTCCCACGTCATCCCGCAGTTCGTTGACCGCGTCCTGGAGGGAGAGGACCCGTTCCGGGTCTACGGGGGCGAGCACACCCGCGCCTTCTGCCATGTCGACGACGCGGTGGCGGCCACCGTCGCCCTGACCCGGCTGCCGGACCCAGGGCCGGTGATCGCCAACATCGGCGACGACACACAGGAGATCCGGATCGCGGAACTGGCCCGGCTGCTGTTGCAGGTCGCCGGAGTCTCTCCGCGCCTCGAGATCCTGGGTGCCCCCGCGAACTCGCCGGCCCGCCGCCTGCCGGACCTGTCCAGGCTGCGCAGGCTCCTGCCCGGGCGCACTCCCGTGCCCCTGGAGAGCGGCCTGCGGCAAATGCTCGACTGGTACAAGGGGGAGCGTCGCGGCCCGTCCGCCGAAGGAGTCCCGCATGACGGTCAGTGAGACGCGGCGCGAGATCGCCTTCGCCGACAACACGATCGGCCGGCCCGAGATCGACGCCGTGACGGACGTCCTCACCTCCGGCTGGCTCTCCGCCGACCGGCGGACCCGCGTCTTCGAGGAGGAGTTCGCGGCCGCCACCGGGGCGCAGGACGCGGTCTTCGTCAGCAGCGGCACCGCGGCGCTGCACCTGGCGGTGCTCGCGCTCGGCCTGCGGCCGGGGGACGAGGTCATCATGCCGTCGCTGACCTTCGTGGCGGGAGCGGCGTGCTGCGCCCTGCACGGAGTCGTACCGGTCCTGGCCGACATCCACGGCGCACGGGACCTCACGGTGGACCCCGCCGACATCGAGCGGCTGATCACCGAGCGCACCAGGGCCATCGTGGTCATGCACTACGGGGGATACCCGGCCTCCGTCGCACAGGTCAGGGCCCTCGCCGACCGGCACGGGCTCCACCTGGTCGAGGATGCCGCGCACAGCCCGGTCGTCTCCACGCCCGACGGCGCACTCGGCACGGTCGGCGACATCGGCTGCTTCAGCTTTTTCGCCACCAAGAATCTGACCACCGGCGAGGGCGGCATGATCCTCGCCCGGGACGCCGAACTGCTGGCCCGCGTACGGTCGTTGCGCTCGCACTGCATCGACGGCTCCTCCCGAAGCCGTACGGCGAGCGGTTCCGCCGGATACGACGTCAGCGGTGTCGGCCTCAACTACCGGCCCACCGAGATGGCCGCCGCCCTCGGCTCGATACAGCTCGGCAGGCTCGCCGGCGACCGGTCCCGCCGCAGCGACCTGGTCTCCCTGTACCACGGCGGTCTGGCCGGGATCAGCGGGCTGGACGTGCCGTTCGCCGGACACCAGGGCGCCTCGGCCCACCATCTGCTGCCCGTGCTCCTGCCCGAGGGCAGCGACCGGGAACGGATCAGGCGGCGGCTGCGCGCGGCGGGAGTACCTACCTCCGTGCACTATCCGCCGACGCATCTGATGACGTACTACCGGGACGACCCGGACGGCCTGCGTGCCGACGCCATCCCGCGCGAACGGCTCGTACGTACCGAGTCGGTCGCACGCAGGCTGCTGTCGCTGCCGCTGCACGCCCGTCTCGGCGACGACGACGTGGCGTACGTCGTGGACCGGCTGGCCGACGTTCTCGCGGGGGAGTGAACCAGGGTGGAGATCACCACGACCGACCGCCGCCTTCACCGCGCCGGGCTCTCCTTCGTGGCGCTCGGTGTGGACCATCACCCCTCGGCCGCCGGCTGCCGCTGGTGGGTGGACTGGGACGAGGACGCCCTTCGGGCCGACTTCGCGCGCATGGCCGAAGCGGGCCTGAACTCGGTGCGGCTCTTCCTGTTCTGGCGCGACTTCATGCCCACGGAGCACGCGGTGGACTCCGAGATGCTCAACCGTCTGGACACCGCCGTCCGCGCGGCCGGAGAGGCGGGTCTGTCCTGCGTTCTGTCGCTTCTGACCATATGGATGAACGGCCAGCGCCTCGACCTGCCCTGGCGGCGGGGGCGCAGCGTGTGGCGCGATCCTGACCTGCTCGCCGCCGAGGAGGCGTACGCGCGAGCCGTGGCCAAGACCGCGCACGCCCACGGCAATGTCCTCGCCTACGACCTCGGCGACGAGTTGTGGAACATCGACGAGGCCGACACGCTCACCCTGACCAAGGAGGAGGTCGCCGGCTGGTACCGGCGGCTCGCCGACGCCCTTCGCGCGGAGGCGCCCGGCGCACTCGTCATGCAGGCCAACGACCCGTCGGCGGTGTTCGGCGGCGGCCCGTACGGCTGCGACAACCAGCGGGAGCTCGATCTGATCGCCCTGCACGGGTTCCCGCCGTGGGCCCCCGGCGGGATCGAGTCGACTCTGTCGTACAAGGCGACGAACCTGCCGTCGTTCCTGGCCGCCGTCGGCTCGGCCTACGGCCCGGTGCTCATCGACGAACTGGGCAGCTACGGCGTGCACAGCGGCACCGCCGCGTCCTTCCTCTCGGCGGCCACCGCGTCGGTCCTCGCCAACGGCGCCGCCGGAGTCTTCGTCTGGTGCTGGCAGGACATCGCGTCGGCGGCGGAGCCGTACCGGGAACGCCCGGCCGAGCGCTACGTCGGGCTGCACACCCTGGAGGGCACCCCGAAACCCACCATGGGCGCCTACCGGCGGATCCTCGACCACGCCAGCGTTCTCACGGCCGCGCGTGCGCCCGCCGCCACCGCCCTCATGCTGCCGCACCGTCTGCGCGGCCAGGGCGCGTCGTACCTGGACGGTGCGGGCAGCGCGGTCGCCGCCTTCCACTCCTATCTCCTGCTCAAGCGGGCCCACGTGGACGCCGACGTGGTCACCTCCGCGGGACTCGACCACGACCGGCACGACCTCGTCATGTGCCCGGCCGCGGACCGGCTCACCCTCGACGACCTCGACGCGCTGCGGGCCCACGCCGAGCGCGGCGCCACCGTCTACCTCTCCCTCGGCGACCATCTGCACGGGCTGCCCGGAGCCGACCTCGTCGGGGCCGAGATCGTCGACTTCCGGCTCGGGGACGACGGTAAGAGCGCGCTGTGCTGGGACGACGAGCGATGGCCACTTCGATGGGATCCCGCGGCGATGAAACCCACCACCATGGCCGCCACCACCGGCCGGGTCCTCGCGAGCTACCCCGACGGGTCGCCCGCCCTCGTCGAGCAGGCCGTCGGCCGGGGCCGCGTGCTGTTCACCAACGCACCGCTGGAGTGCCAGTTCGGCGCACCCGGACTGCTCACGTCGAGCGGATGGCACCTCTTCTACGCACGCATCGCCGAGATCGCCCACGTGCGGCCCGCGGTGCGCTGCGAGGAGCCCGACCTGGAGATCGTGAGCGGCCGCGACGGCGGGCTTGTCGTCGTCAACCATGGTGAACGCCCCATCTCGGCGCAGCTGTCGGCCGCCGGCACACGCCACGCCGTCTCGCTCGGAGCCAAGGAATGGACGGTCCTGGGCCGACGGCTCCCGAGTCACGGAAGGAAGTCCGCGTCATGAAGGCAGTCGTCTACCACGGGCCCGGGAAGGTCGCAGTCGAAGAGCTGCCACAACCCCGGCTCGCCGGGCCCCGGGACGCGATCGTCAAAGTGCACCGCACGGCTCTGTGCGGCACCGACCTGCACCCCTACCGGGGCGAGACACCCTCGTTCGAGTCCGGCACGGTGCTCGGGCACGAGTTCGCCGGCACGGTCGCCGAGGCGGGCCCCCTGGTACCGTTCGCGCCCGGACAGCGGGTGTTCGCCTCCGACATCGTCGCCTGCGGCTCGTGTGCGTCCTGCGCGCACGGCATGCACTACCAATGCGTGTCGGTCGGCCTGTTCGGTTCCTCCACCCTGGTGGGTCCCGCGATCGCGGGCGGCCAGGCCGAATACGTCCGCGTCCCGTTCGCGGACGTCGTTCTGTGCGCCACGCCTGACGGTGTCTCCGACGAGCAGGCACTGTTCGTCGGAGACGTCCTGAGCACGGCGTACGCGGCGGTGATGGGCGCGCGGGTGCGACCGGGCGACGTCGTGGCGGTGGTCGGGGCGGGACCGGTCGGCGTCCTCGCGGCGGCCTGCGCCCGGCTCGCCGGGGCCGCCGAAGTCGTCCTGGCCGACAGCGACGCCGGGCGGCGCGCAGGCTTCACCGGTCCAGGACGGATCGTCGCCCCCACGCAACTCGCCCATGTGACGGCCGAGTTGACCGGAGGCTGGGGAGCGCATGCCGTGATCGAGGCCGTGGGGACACCGGCTGCCCTGTCCACCGCCGTCGGGGCCGCGGCCCCCCGGGCCACCATCGCCGCGGTCGGCGTGCACCATGCCGACGCCTCTTTCCCCGCGGGCACCGCCTTCGCCCGGGAGCTGACGGTGCGCTTCGTCGTAGGCGACCCGATCGACATCCGCGAGCCGGTGCTCGCGCTGCTGCGCCACAAGCGCCTGGACCCGTCCGAGCTGATCAGTCACCGGCTGCCGCTGTCCGCGGCCGCCGACGCCTACGACCTGTTCGACCGCCGCGAAGCCTTCAAGGTCGTCCTCGCTCCGTCCGAAGGGTGACCCTGGTCAACTCCGACCTCGGATCACGTGACAGCCGTCCGTGCGCTTCCCCCGGCTGACAGTTTCCGAATGTGCCGCAGGGCGACGACCGGCACGCTCACACCGATCAGGTTGCAGTAGGCCACCGAGGCGTAGAAGCTGTCCACCGTGCCGGTGGCGTGGGTCGCGGCGGTGCTGACCACGACGATCAGGCCGAAGTAGATGGCGTTGAGCACGATCGCCCGGAGGCCGCCGCCGGTTTCCTCCATGACGGTCAGCGACATGAGTACCGGGCCCTGGACGGCGTAGGTGAGCGCCACGGCGCCCAGGTAGGCGCCGGCCTCCACGGCCACCCCGGCGTCCCCGCTGACCAGGCGTGCCAGTGGCGCGTGCACCGACCACACCAGCAACGCGATCACCACGTAGGCCATGACGGTGACCTCGACGCCGCCGCGCATCGACGCACGTATGCGCGCCCAGTCGCCCGACCCGCGCTGCTGGTTGATGGTGATCGCGGTGGCCGTGCCGAGGACCATTCCCGGCAGCAGCACGAGGTTCTGCATGGTGGACACGACCGTGAAACCGGCCACGGCGTCCGGCCCGTAGTTCCCGAGGACGCCGATGACCGCGAGGTTGTACGCGGAGATCACGAAGAACGACATCGCGATGGGCACGCCGATGCGGCGCAGGTCGGTGAGGACTTCGCGCCGCCAGACCAGAGCGGCCGGCGGATGCCACAGTTCGGTGCGGCGCAGCAGGACCAACCCCATGGCCAGGCCGGCCACACCCGCCGTCGCCTCGGCTATCGGGACCGCCGCGATCCCGATGTCGGTGCCGAGCCCGAGACCGGCCACGAGGCCGATCCGTACGCCCGCCGTGAAGACGACCAGCAGGGTAGCGTGCCGCACATACCCGTAGCCGCGCAGGCTCGACGCGCAGAGTTCCGGCCCGATGGTCAGCAGCCCGGCGGCGCTGGTCCAGCGCAGGAAGGAGACGAACGCGTCCCGCTGCCCGGCGTCCACCTGGAAGAACCCGGCCAGCAGGGGAGCAGCGATCATGAGAACCAGGAACAGGGCGGCGCCGAGCCCGAGCCAGACCCTGGCCAGGCTGGCGGCGTTCGCCATGACGTCCCGCGGACGCCCGGCCCCCTTGCCGATCGCGGCGGCCACCTGGTTGGCGACTGCGAAGCCCACGGTCACGGCGAGGATGACGAGGCTGACCGGCTGATACAGGGAGCGGATATAGATGACGTCGCCCCCCATACGCCCCAGGATGGCCACGATGCCGAGCTGGACGGCGAAATTGAGGGACTCGGCCACGAAGAGCGGGACGGCGAGGCCCGAAATGGTGCGCCAGACGCTCCTTCTCTCCTGCGTGGTCAGGAACGGCATACGGGCCTCCGGGAGCGCGACGGCTGGGGGTGAAGAGGACTCACGGGACGCTAGCAAGATTCATCGAGGAATCACCATGGGAAGCGCCTGATTGAGGTCGCTGCCGTGTCGAGCCGGCACAGGCTGAGGTATCCGAGGTGCGGGTCGTAGTCCGCCAGGACGATCTTCCGGTCCGACGTCTCCGGGAGGCCGGCGCAGTGCTCCGAGAGCGTGACCCACAGCCCGGTGCACGGCAGTCCGGCAGGGACGGGCAGAACGTCCGCGCTGACACCGGCCTTCGCCCAGTACGGGGCGAAGGCCGGTCGGCAGATCGCGGTGACCGCCCCCGCCTCCTCCACCTCAGTCCGCAGCAGGGTGACGACGTCGGATGCCGACACCCCGGCGTGCTGACGGACCCTGGGGGCGCCGAGTGCGCCGTCGCGGTCGAGGACGAGCGCCACGGCCATGTCGCGGGTGGGACGGATGTCCTCGGGGATCGGCGGCCCCCGCCACACGGTCGCCTGGTCCATCACGAGGACGAGCGCACGTCCGTGGGAACCCGCGGGCAGAGTGGTCGCGGTGAGCCGGAGCGCGGTGAACGCGCCTGCGGCGCCTTGGTCGGAGATCGCGAACACCGTGTCGATGCCGTCGAGCGCATGCTCCAGGAACGGCATGGGAAAGCCGGGCTCCGCGTCAGGAGTGGAGCTGGCGAGCACCGCCGCGTCGAACCCTTCGGCAAGCGGCCCGAGCCGGCCGAGCATCGGCCCGGTCATGTCGTGGAAGGTGGTCCGGCGACCCGCGAGGTACGCATCCTCCCACGGGAGCCCGAACAGCTCCCACAGATGGCCGAAATAGGTGCGGTCCAGCTCGTTGAAGGCGCTCAGCCCGTCGAAGGCGCAGTGGTCGATGTGGGCAAGGCGCAGGTCCGCCCCGATGCCGTCCGGCTTCGGTCCGATGTACACCGCGTGGCCTTCCTTCCGGTTCAGTGCTCGAAGACCATGGCCGAGAATGTGGCGCCCAGGCCGACCGCGGTCATCAGGTAGCGGTCGCCGGGCGTGAGCCTGCCGTCCGCGCGGGCCGAGCAGTAGTTGATGAAGGCGTCGGCGCCGAAGCAGTGCCCGAGTTTGGAGAGGTTGTCCAGGTAGAGGCGGTCAAGGTTCTTGAGTCCCAGGCCCTTGATCACCTTGCGCCAGGACAGCTGATTGACGTGGTGCGGCAGAATGAGGCGGATGTCGTCGATGGTCAGGCCCGCGTGGTCGAGGGCGGCGGTGATGACCTCGACGAGCACGTCGGGGTAACGCACCGCCCATCTCTCGTGATCCTCGTCCGTCATCCGGGAGCCGCGGTAGAACTCGCCGCAGATGCGGGAGGCGTAACCGAGCATCCGGTCCCTGCCGGTGTCGCCCGCCCGGACCAGGAGCGCCACCACGCCCTCGCCCATCACGGCCGTCGCCCCGAGGACACGCGCGTCGTCGGTGAAGGTCTTCTCCCCGGCGAAGACCAGGGCGAGAGCGTCCGGATCACCGTCCTGCGCGAGCATCCGCCCCGCCAGTTCGACGCAGACCAGTACGGAGGCGCAGGCCTGCTGGCTGACGGAGAACGCCGGCGCGTGCGTCAGGCCGAGAGCCGCGCGGGCCTCGTGCAGCGGGTTGACCGGGTACGGTGCGGACACCGGCATGGTCTTCGCCTGGAGCACGTAGCGCACCCGGTGCTCCTGGCCGCGCAGCTCCGTCAACCCCCGCCCAGCGGCGATGAGGTGCTCCGCCATGCTCCGGTCGTGATCCACCCGGATCTCGGAGAACCCGTAGTACAGACGGTAGTGCCTGATTTCCTGGTCGCTGTGTCCAAAAGCACGCAAGCGTCCGGCGACCGGTTCGCTGTGCCGGGGCAGATGGACCGCGACGGCTTCGAGGGAGGTCACCGTTCGCCTCGCTGTGCCCGGCCGTCGCGGGCCCCGGGAAACGCGTTCTCGACCACGGCTGCCACGTGCGGCCAGTTCATTCCGTCCCGTATCCGGGTCAGTCCGGCCGCACCGAGGTCCGTACGCAGGTCCTCGCTGTGCAGCAACCGCAGGACCGCGGCCGCGACATCGCCGGCCGTCAGGTCGCACACCAGCCCGTCGACGTCGGCTCGCACCACGTCCTCCACCCCGGCGAATCGCCCGGACACCACCGGCTTGCCGCAGGACCATGCCTCCGCGAACACCAGCGGGAAGACATCCGCGCAGGAGGGCAGGCAGAGCAGGTCACAGGCGGCCAGCGCGTCGTGTTTGCCGCTCTCGTCGAGCAGGCCGAGGTCGAGGATCCGCTCGTCCCGGTGGCGGGCGAAGACGCTTTGGTCCGCCCTCCCGCCCGACGGCCCACCGAAGGCGAGAACCGTCTCCGGAAGTGCTCGCCAGATCAACGGGGCTGCTTCGAGCAGGAGGTGATACCCCTTTGACGGAATCCTGCGCCCCAGGAACAGCACCAGCGGCCCGGTCACCGAATGCCGGTCCAGGAACGCCGCGCCGTCACCGGCCCCGATCAGATCCGGGGCCTGCGGGATGTGGCGGATACGCGAGGTGGGCACGCCGAAGTCGGCCAGGAGCGCCGCCTCCGACGGGGTCAGAGTGAACACGGCACGGGCCGCACCGCACAAGCGGCGCCCCAGCCGGTGATCCGGCCAGGTACCGGGGGCGGAGGCGGGTGTCAGCAGGAACTCCGCCCCGCTCTCGCGGGCCAGCTCGTATCCGAGGGCGGCGTATTCCGCCGACGCGAGGTCGTACACGTGCACCACATCGGGACGCCGCCAGTCCGGGCTCGCGCCGAGCTGCTCTCGGGTCCTGAACCGGACCGGCAGATCGTCGGACGATCCGGGCGGGCGCGCGGAATCGGTGAGAACCGCCACCTCGTGCCCGCGTCGGACGAGCGCGGCGGCGGTGCGCCATGCCATCCGCAGGCCACCGGTGGTCTCACTGTTCGGGTAGCCGGCGAAGACGGTGAGGACCCGGCTCATGCTTCGTCCTCCTTGACACCGGCGGCGGCCCGAAGAGCGGAGATGTCGACCTTTCCCAGCGCGGAGCGGGGGAGAGCGCGCAGGAGATGAACGTGGTGGGGCACCTCGTGGGCGGCAAGCCGCTCGCGGCACAGTGCGATCACCTCGCCGGCCAGTCCGGCACCGCCCCGGGGCCCGGCCACGACGGCGGCGTGGACCGTCTGCTCGCCACGCTCCTCGACACCGAAGACGTGCACGTCGGCCACGTCGGGGTGGTCGCCGACAAGGCGCGCGACCCGCTGCGGGTTGACCTTCTTGCCGCCCACGTTGATGAAGGTCTGCTTGCGGCCCAGCAGGAACACCTCGGACGTGTCCGAGATACGCACCAGGTCGCCGGTTTCGTAGAGACCGGGGCCGGGTCCAGGGCCCCCGTCGGAGTATCCGGTGAACATCGTCGAGGTTCGGACCGCGAGCCGATGACCGGATCCGCCGGATTCGTCCCCGGGCGTGTCCGGCAGCAACTCCCATTGCACGCCCGGCGCGAACACCCCCACCGATCTCGGCTGCCAGGTCTCCCTGCTGCCGTCCTGGCAGGCGACGAGCCCGGTCTCGGTGCTTCCGTAGACCTGGTACACCGGCACTCCGCACAGCCGCCGCACGGCATCCGCCGTCTCCTGCGGCAGTGGGCCGCCCGACGACAGCAGGAGCCGCAGCCCCGGCGCGTGCGCCTCGGTTCCCCAGGCGCGGACCAGCATCGAGTACAGCAGCGGCGTGCCGAGCACCACGGACGCGCCGTCGGCCAGAGCTCGCACGAGCCGGCCGGCCGAGAACTTCGGCATGGTCAGGACTTGAGCGCCGGCTCTCAGCCCGGCGAACAGACCCCCGATGAGCCCGAACGAGTGCGCTACAGGGACGGGCAGCAGGATCCGGTCCGCCGGGCCGTACCCATGGATGCTCCGGTACAGCTCGCCTCCCCTGACCGCGGCCCGCATCGGCTGCCGTGCGAGCCGCGGCTCGGACGTCGAACCGGAGGTCAGCAGCAGGAGGCCGGGGCTCGCCGAGCCGGATCCGGCGGGCGGGGTCGGCGACGTCGCGGGGCCGGGTGCGAGCAGGTCGTCATAGGTCAGCTCCGTCGGACCCGTCGGCGCGGGCACCGCCGACGACTCCGGTCTGATCAGGGTCCGCGCACCGGCGGACCAGATCACCGACCGCTCGTCGCGCAGGTGCGAATTGCCCGCCTCGACCACGACGACGTCGACCGCCGCCGCGAGGAGGCCGAGCAGTACGGCGATGCTGCTGCGGCTGCCGTCCAGTACGGCGATCACGGCCGGCCGCAGGCGCTCCGCGTGACGCGCCACCCGCATGACCTCGGCCCGCAGCTCGGCGCCCGACGTCGTCGCCGTCCCCTCCGCGGTCAGCTCACCGAGCACAGGGCGTTCGGCGGCCCGTGCGTCCTCCCGGCTCAGTAGCGCGGCGACCGCCCGCATGGCCTGGTCCGTCACCGTTCACCCGGCTCCGGCGTCGGCGCCGGAACGTGTCCGGCGGCCGTCGCCCGCTCGACGTGGCCGGCCAGGCCCGCCAGCGACAGATGGCCGGACAGGACGGCGTCCACGGCCTCGTCGAGGTCGATCTCGTACGTGTCCAGCAGGTCGCCGACGAGCTGGACCAGGGAGATCGAGTCGAAGCCGAGCGTGACCAGGTCCACGTCGACATCGATCTCCCGCTCCGGGACCCGGAGGAAGCGGGTGGCGAGGCCGCGCAGTTCACGCTCGATCGCGAGCCGTGACGGGGCCGGCTCCTCCGTCGGCGCGCGGCCGGACGGAGCGGCGCCCGATCCCACCGTCACGGACGGCGACGGTACCGGGTCCGGGGCCTGTGCGAACGGGAGCCAGTACCGCTTCTTCTCGAAGGGATAGCGCGGCAGCGTCACCGGGAAGGGTCGCGGGCCTAGCCACAGGGGGCTCCAGTCGACGACCGAGCCCTGCGTCCACAGCCGCGCCAGGTGCGCCAGCTCCCGGTACTCGCGGGTCCGGGCGACGACCGGCTCGGCATTCCCGCCGTCGGCACGGTGCGGCACGGCTGTGTCGTGGCAGACCCGGGGCACGTCGTCGCCGCGCACGAAGGAACGCAGCCCGGCCAGCACCTCCTCAGTGCTCCTCGCCAGCACCGCCAGGCGCACCGGCATCTCCTTGCGGCGCAGCGCGGCCATGTACGTGAGCGCGCGTAGTCCGGGCGCGTCGGCGCGGGCCAGCAGCTCCGCGGTGCGCTCGGCGATGACGCGCAGGTGCGGGAGGGTCCGGGCCGAGAGCAGAAACACGTCCTCCTCGCCGTCGCCGTCGCCGTCGGCGTCCGCGGTCGCTCCGGAGCGGCGGCGTTCGTCCGGGTACTCCTCGACGATGACGTGGGCGCCGGCTCCGCCGGACCCGAACGAGCTGACACCCCCGCGCCGGGGCGTGCCCGGCTCGCTGATCCACTCGGTCAGCTGGGTGGGGAAGTAGAAACGACCCGATTCGGTGTCGATCATCGGGTTGACCTTGTCGAGATGGACGCAGGGGGCGATCTGACGGTGCCGGAGCTGAAGCAGGAGTTTGGTCAGGCCGGCGATTCCCGCGGCGCCTTCGAGGTGCCCGATGTTCGCCTTCACCGAGCCGACGGCGCATCGCAGGCGTCCAGCGGTGCCGTTGTCCGTGCCGTTCGCTGTGCCGTTCCCCGTGCCGTTCGCCGTGCCGTCGGCGCGAGGAGTGAGCGCGGCGTTGAGCCCTGCCGTTTCGAGGGGGTCACCCAGCTTGGTGCCCGTGCCGTGCGCTTCGATGTAGCCGATG
This sequence comes from Nonomuraea fuscirosea, assembly GCF_003001935.1. Classification (GTDB taxonomy): domain Bacteria; phylum Actinomycetota; class Actinomycetes; order Streptosporangiales; family Streptosporangiaceae; genus Nonomuraea; species Nonomuraea fuscirosea. The sequence goes on from NZ_PVNG01000001.1 coordinate 719,236, forward strand.
GACTGCGGCGCCATCCCCGCCCGGCGTATCGCCTCGGTGATGAGATCGGCCTGTGCCGTGGGGTTCGGGACGGTGAAACCGGAGCGGCGGCCCGCGGAGTTGACGAAACTCGCCTTGATCACGCCCCATATCTCGTCGTTGTCGGCCTCGGCGTCCGCGAGTGACTTCAGGAGAACGGCGCCCACTCCTTCGCCGGGCACGAAGCCGTTGGCCCCGGCGTCGAACGCCCGGCACCGCCCCTCGGGTGAGAGCATGCTCCTGGAGGCCAGTCCGGCCAGGTGAGCGGGATGCAGGATGAGGTTGGCCCCGCCCGCGATGGCCATCCGGCATTCACCGTTGCGGATGCTCTGACAGGCCAGGTGCACGGCGGTGAGCGAGGAGGAGCAGGCGGAGCCGACCGCGTAACTCGGCCCCTGGAAGTCGCAGTGGTACGAGACCATGTTGGCCAGTCGCCACGCTGTCGAATCGGCGCTGGTCAACCGCCCTGTGTTCCAGCCCGTGGCAGCGATCCGGCCGTACGTCTCGTACATGAGGCCGACGAACACCCCGGTCGATCTCTCGTGGGTGGCCGTCCCCAGGTAGCCGGTCTCCTCGAGCAGGCTCCAGACCACCTCGAGGAAGAGGCGTTCCTGCGGGTCCATGATCTCGGCGTCGCTCGGCAGGACGTCGAAGAACGCGGCGTCGAACCCCGCGACATCGTCCAGGAAAGCACCCCACTTGCCATAGCTCTTCTGGTCGCGCCCGCGGCGCTCGTCATGGTGGGTGCGCCAGTCCCATCGTTCCTCAGGTATCTCGACCACGCGATCGGCGCCCGTGCGCAGCGTCTCCCACAGGCCGGCCATGTCGGTCGAGCCGGGGTAGTAGCCGCCGACACCGACCACAGCGATGTCCAAGGGGCTTTCGACACGTTCCGACTCTGGACCCGGCATCATGCGTACCCCTCTGAACGATGCTGTCTGCGGAAGTACTTGACGGTTGGATCCGCCGAACCGCCGGAGTCCAGATACTTCGCGAACCGGTCGGCGTTCACCGCGTGGACGAAATTCCAGGTCACGGAGACGCTGGCGGACAGGGCGACGGCCGCGTGGTACCAGCCGGCGGGGATGAAGATGGCGTCGCCCGGCTGAAGTGTCACGTCCAGCGCGGGTTCGACGGAGTTCCACAGCGGGAACCGGGCGGTGTCCGGCCGGTCGAGGTCGACGACGCCCGCGCCGTCGCTCAGCGCCTTCCCCGCTGCCGGGGGGTAGAGCACGAAACGTTTCTCGCCGGTGATCTGGCAGAGGCAGGCGTCGCTGGCCCATGGGTCCACGTGCAGGCGAGTCCGCCCGCCGGCCGCGCAGAGGAAGAGTCCCTTGGCCGGGAAGCTGTCCTTCGTCGGATCGGCGTTCTCCTTGATGGCCGGGAACACGTAGTCGTCCGACGGCAGCCAGGAAGGTGCCGCCCAGTCGCCCTTCAGTTCCGCGAACGCGTCGTCCGCGCAGATCATCTGGAAGTTGCGCTGCCTCGCGTACCAACGCATGTACGGCACCGGCTCACCGTCGGCCACGCCGTCCGCCATCGCGGAGATGTACTCCTCGAAGCGCACGACCCGCTGCATCTCGAACAGGGAGTCGAAGACCGGAACGCGGCAGGCCCCGAAGCGCCGGGCCAGCTCGCCCAGGTCCCACGGCGGGGGCTGCGGCCACCACTGCCGGCACCAGCCCCTGCTGACGAGAGGCTGATTCGCGGCGAGATGGCCCGCGATGAATTCCGCGCTGCTCATGCCGGCGGGCGACGTGTTACCGGCCATCCGATGGCCCTCCGTTCATTTCCGCGTTTCGGCGACCGCGAAGGCCACCACGAGATCCGCCTGATGGGTGAGGGTCACCACCACCTCGTCCAGCTCCAGCGCATCGGCGATCGTCCGGGCGCCTCGGTGCAGCGTGACGACGGGTCTTCCCCAGGGGTCACCGAGCACTTCGATGTCCCGCCAGTGAATGCCCTGCCCGAACCCCCGGCCGAGGACCTTGCACGTCGCCTCCTTGGCGCAGAAACGCCCTGCGAGGCGCTCCACCCGGCGCTCCGGCCGAAGCCCCACGGTCTGGGCGAGCTCGCCCTCGGTGAAGAGCAGGGAGCAGTAGCGGGCGCGCCGCGCTATGGGCACGAATCGATGGATGGCCAGCAGATCGACACCTGTCCGCACACCAGATCCCTCCCAGGGCGCCTTCAGGACACCGCACCCAGAGCCTCGGCTCCCACGAAGTCGGCCAGGGTGGCGACGGTGCTGAAGACCTCCGGTTCCAGTTCGTCCAGGTCGACTTCCAGGCCGATGCTGTCCTCCAGGGCCATCATCAGCTCGACGACGTTGGTGGAATCCAGACCGAGGTCCTCCACGAGGCGGGCGTCCGCGTCGAGTTCGGGGATCTCCCGGTCGAGGACGACGGAGAGTGCGACGCGGATGTGCTCGACGGTCTGCTCGCGGTTCATCAGCCCTCATCTCTCGTGCTCGTCGGTGCCGGGGTCCGGGCGTACAGGTGCTGCTGGCGCAACAGGTCATCCGGCAGATCGCGGCTGCGCACGAGATGAGCCGCGCCGTCCCGGACGAGTACCTCCGCGGGGAAGCCGTGGCTCAGGAACCGGCCAGGCGAGGCCGAAGGGCCGTAGGCGCCGGATCTGGCGATGCCCAGCAGGTCACCTTCCCGGAGCGGCGGCAGGACGGCACCCTTGAGCAGGGTGTCGTTAGGCGTGCAGAGCGGACCGGTGATGGTCCAGGGCCGAGGCGCGCCGTCGTCGTGCGGACGGTTGAGCAGGGCCACCGGGAAGTTCCGCTTGGTGTACGAGCCGATGCCCACCGCGGCCATGTGATGGTTGCTGCCGCCGTCCGCGACGGCGAACCATTTGCCCATGGACTCCTTCACATAACGCACCGACACCACGTAGACACCGGCGCGCGCGGTCAGGAAGCGCCCCGATTCCATCAGCAGGCGTGTACCGGGGTGGGTGCGCGCGAACTCCTCGATCAGGGGGTTGACGCACTCGGCCACCCGCTTCTCGTCGAGGTCCTCCTCGCCGTCGAAGTAGGCGACGCCCAGTCCGCCGCCGATGTCCACGGCCTCCAGCGGGATCCCGGTGGCGGCCGCCACCCGGTCCGCCAGATCCAGGATGTAGCGGGTATTCCTCCCGATGATGTCGGGATCGAGGATCCGGGTGCCCATGTACACGTGGATGCCCGCCGGTTCGGCGTTCCGCCAGCGCGACGACAGGTCTCCGGCCGCGAGCACCAGCGCTTCGTCGATCCCGAACTGCAGCGGCCGCCCGCCCATGGTCAGGCGCGACCCGCGGACCGTGAAGGCCGGATTGATCCGCAGCAGGACGCGCTGACGGACTCCGCGCTCGCCGGCGAGCCGGTCGATCCGGTCCACTTCGTCGAAGGACTCGGCGACGATGGCGTAGACGCCGGCCTCCAGGCAGGCGGCCAGCTCGTCGTCGCTCTTGCCGGGGCCGAGGAAGATGATGTCTCGCGCTTCGGCGCCGGCCAGGAGCGCGGTGCGCAGTTCGACCAGCGACGACACCTCGGCCCGCGCGCCGCCCTCGAGGAGTGTGGCGAACACGCTGATGTTCGGGTTCGACTTGAGCGAGAAGAAGGCTTCAAGGGCGGGGTGCAGCGCCCCGGACAGGGCGGAAAGGGTGCGCAGCAGGACATCGCCGTCGTAGACGTAGAGCGGCGTGCCGAAGCGTTCGACCAGCTCCGTGTATTCGATTCCCTGGATGTTCATAGGCTCTCAGGTCGGTGGACTCGTGCCGCCCGGCGGGGGCCGCGACTACGGTCATGCTCGGTCTGCTCCCCCTCGGGGGCAAGGCTTGGGCGGGCGCTCCACGGACCTGCCCGAAGGGCCAGGGGTGAATGCCAGATTCCCAACAGCGCCCAGGCGGCTGAAAAATCGGGCCCGGTAGCCCGGCACGCCGGCGGCAGGAGCGGAGGGACAACAGGTGACGACCGATGCGGATCCCGAGCATGCCCCGGCCACCGTGAGGGGGTCGTCCTGACCGCCATCGTCGAGGTGTCGAGACATGTTCCCCGGCAGCGGATCGGAATCGAGGAGCTGGGGGCCCGACTGGGCCTGACGCCGTCGCGCGTACGCCTCTACGAACGCCTGTTCGGGCTCAAGTGGTTTCCCTACGAAACCGGCTCCACCGCAACGGACCTCATGCTGGCGTCGGCGTCGGGTCTGACCCAGCTCCGCGAGCGGGAGAAGGACATTCACTATGTCGTCCTGGGGCGTGCGATCGAGTTCGCCTCCCCGTACCCGTCGATGCATGTGCAGGAGGTCGTGCGGTCGCTGTCCCTGGAACACACGACGGCATTCACGGTGACGCAGCATTCCTGCGCGACCGGCCTGCTCGCCGTGTCACTCGCCGGACGGCTGCTGGCCGCCGACCCGGATCCCCGGGCGCTCGCGCTGGTCCTCACGGGCGAGAAGGCGTTCTCGCCGACGGTTCAGCTCCTGTCGGACATCACCATCAACAGCGAGGGCACGGCGGCGGCACTGATCGCGTCCTCCGCCGACCACGACAGTCTGATCGGGTCCGCCACCAAGATCTACGGACGACGCGGTGACTACGTTCCCGCACTGGCGCAGATCATTCTGGATGCGGTCGATTCGGCGAAACTGACGTTGGACGACATCGCCTTGATATTGCCGCACAATGTCAACCGGTTCACCTGGAAAAAGGTCTGCGCGCTCCTCGGCATACCGCTCGACCGAGTCTTCCTCGACAACGTGCCGACCATGGGACACAGCTTCTGCGCGGACGCCTTCTTGAACTATCTGGACGCTCGTGACGGTGGACGCCTGAATCACGGCGATCGGTACGTCATGGCCGCCGCCGGCCTCGGCGGCACCTATTCGGCCATGGTGTTCGCACACTGACGGAGGTGAGCCGCCATGCGTCGGCGGGCGACGGGAATGGAGAACATGATGCCAGACGAAGTACACCCTGCGCCCGCCCGTCCGGCGCCGGACACGCTGGCGATCGCGGGGAGTTCCCCCGTCCGTCCACCGAACCGACCGTGGCCCAGATGGCCGCAGCCCGCCGAGAACGCCCCGGATCTGTTGGCCTCCGTGCTCGCCGGCGGCCGCTGGGCGATCAGCGGACCGGCCACGGGCAGCGAACCCTACGAACGTGCTTTCGGCCGCAGGTTCGCCGAGTACGTGGGCACGCGCCACTGCGTACCGGTGGACCATGGCTCCAGCGCCCTGGTCACCGCACTGGAAACTCTCCGGCTGCCCTACGGGTCCACGGTCCTCGTACCGGCGCTCACCTGGGTCGCGAGCGCCAGCGCGGTCTTCCGCGCCGGCCTCGTGCCGATACTGGTCGACGTCGACCCCGAGACGGGCTGTGTCGGCCCGGACAACATCGCACCGGAAGCGGATACGGGCGCCCTGATCGCTGTTCACTGGGCCTGCGCCATGGCGGACATCCCGGGGATTCGCGAGATCACCGATCCCCTGGGCATCGCCGTCATCGAGGATGCGGCCCAGGCGCACGGCGCCCAGTGGCTCGGGAAGCAGGCCGGATCGCTGGGCCGGATCGGCTGCTTCAGCATGCAGCACTCGAAAGTGCTCACCGCGGGCGAGGGTGGCGCCGTGGTCACCGATGACGACGCGCTGGCCGCGCTCCTTGAGGAACTGCGCGCGGACTCCCGGCGGTACGCCGACGGTCAGTCGACGGCCATGGGCCTCGACCTCGTGGAGAGCGCGACCCTGATGGGAGCCAACTTCTGTCTCAGTGAGTTCGGCGCGGCGGTCCTGTGCGCCCAGCTCGGCATCCTCGACGAGCAGCACGCGATACGCAACGCCAATTACCTCCTGCTCGGGAAGCTGCTCGCGGACGTGCCCGGTGTGCGGCTGCTGAACCACCGCGAGGAACAGACCCGGCTCTCCCTCTACGAGGTACCGCTGATCTTCGATCCGCTGCCGGACGGGGTGACGGCGCAGCAGATCGCCGACGCGCTCACCGCCGAGCTGCACACGCGTTTCTATCCTCCGCGGGCGCCCCTCAATCGCAGCACGCTGCTGCGGCCGTGGACGAAGCCGAGCCTCGCGCACCTCGCCGGGCGCTTCGTCGCCGAGCACCGTACCCGGAGCTATCCGCACGCCGAGCACCTGGTCGCGCACACCGTGCTCGCCCATCACAGCAGCTTTCTGGGGGACGAGCGCGACATGGCCGACATCGCCGACGCGGTGGCGAAGGTCCTGATCGCGTACCAGTGATCCGGCGGGCCGTGCGCATCGTCCGGTGCGAGGTCGGTGTCGTGCCGGGTCAGTTCTGGTGGAGCTGTATTCGGCCGACGGGCAGGTCCGGGCGCTCCACGATGTGTCCCACGGTCTGGCGATAGTCCCGGGCGAGACCGGCAGCCACGTCCGCCTCGAAGAAGCAGGGGTTGTAGGTGACCGTACCGCCGGTGCGTGCGCGGTTCACCGAGATGGAGGGCGCCCCACGCTTCATCCACAGCTCCAGGTCGCCGGCCGGGGGCATGAGAGGACCGTTCACAGGGACGCCAGTGGGGCAGAACATGTCCGGACGGCTGATGGAGAGATCGCCGACCCGGTCGTCCTCCTGGAACCTCGGTGGGTCCGCCTGGAACCAGGAGTCGAAGAGGTGGAGGAACGGCCAGGGCCGCTCCTTCTCGAAATCCGGGTGGACGGCGCGCGCGATGCGTTTGAAGGACCACCCTCTGGTGGTCTCGCGCTTGAGGCGCTCATGGGTTTCCGTCACGACGTCACGCAGGGGAACGTCCGCCCGCGCCGCGGACAGGAGGTACACATTGGTGGTGAACTGCCCCATGGACTGGGCGGCCCCGTCCGTCTTTCCCCTGGCCAGGGTGACGGTGCCGATGCGCAGGCCGTCGAGGCCCGTGCGCAGCCGCAGACAGACCTGATAGGCGGCGAGAAGCACGACGAACGGGGTGGTTCTCAACCGCCAGGCCAGGCGCCGTACCCCGGTGGAGATGCCGTCCTCGAAGGAAAAGGCATACGAGGCCTCCGCGACCATGTCGGCGCCGGAACGTTCGCCGCGCTGTGCCCTGGTGGGAAACAGAATTCCGGGGCGAGCCAGACCCAGGTCCGCCGTCCGGCGGTCTCCTGTGGTGGAATCCTGCGCGATGCGTTGCAGCTCCGCCAACTCGCGGAACGCGACTGCCGTGGAGACTCCCGGAGCGGCCGGGCCTGTCTGATCCGTCTGGGAAAGGTCGCCTCGCCGGATGCTGTAAAGCCTCATCAGGTCGCTGAAGAAGACGCTGAGGGACCGTCCGTCGCAGACGAGGTGAGAGAAGCCGGCCACGACAAGGTGCCGTTCCGGCGCGAGGCGCACGAGGTGGACGGACCACAGTGGCGCCTTGCGGAAATCGAAGACCTGCGCGGACGATTCCCGTATCAACCGCGCGACCGGTCCCAGCTGCTTCTCCTCCGAGAGATCCGAGAGGTCGACGAACGACACCACCGGCCGCACATCGTGCCGGATCCGCAGAAGCGGGTCCCGGCCCAGTTCGGCGAACTCGATCCGGAGAGCATCGTGTCGCCCCGCGACATCGTCGATGGCGTCGTACAACGCCTCCAGGTGGACCTGCCCCTCCAGCAACCTGAAGTCGCAGACGTTGAACCGCTCGGCACCTGGATCGTCGGGCGAGAAGTAGTGGATGAATTCCCAGATCGCTTCCTGGCTCGGAGCGAGTGGAAGCAACTCCGTGTCGGAGCGCACAGATTCTTCCTGCATCGTGTTTCCTCCGGTCGGATCCCGAACGGATCAGGGTGCGGCCACCGTGCTCAGGGCTGTCATCACGGTGTCCAGGGGAACAGCCACCAGGGGATGACCGCTGGCGGCCAGGACCGGTTCGGCGACGCCCTTCAGCAGCACCATCGGCACCTCGTCGGGGGCACACTGCACATAGCCCCGCTTGTTGTCCGCCGCGAGCACCTGGCGCAGTCGCGCGAAGTCCAAGCCGCCCAGCCGCGAGCGGGGGTCCGGCAACCCCAGGTGGGACACGATCTCGCGGTGATGGGCCACCTCGGCCTCGTCCATGTACCCGAGCGACCTGCTGACCTCCGCCGCGACGAGCATCCCCCAGGCCACCGCTTCGCCGTGGCGGATGACTCCGTTGGAGACGAACTCGACGGTGTGGCCCGCCGTATGCCCGTACTCGAAGATGAGTGCTTCCTTACGTTCCTTCGGATCGGCGCGCAGCAGCGGCTCCTTGGTGTCGATCCCGATGCGCATGAGGCTCAACAGCGCGTCCGGCGCGGCTTCTTCGCCGAGCCGGCCGAGGGAGCGCAGCAGCAAGGTCTCGTGCTCAGGAGTGGCGATCAGGACGTTCTTCACCATTTCGGCCAGCCCGTTGACCAAGCCGCTCCGTGGTCCCGTCGTCAGCCATTCGAGATCGCAGGCGATGGCGGTCGGGCGTGCATAGCAGCCACAGAGGTTCTTTCCCCGGGGCAGGTTGACCGCTTGCTTGAGCGACAGCACCGAGTCGAAGGCGGCCACGGATGTCGTGGGCAGGTGGGCGAAGCGCACTCCCCGGTAGATGAGGGAGGCGGCGAGGCCGGCGATGTTCCCGGTCAGTCCACCACCCATCGCGAGGAAGAAGGATTCCCGCGTGAGTCGCCGGTCGACCGCGAAATCGATCACGGACTGCACGGCACCGAGCGTCTTGTTGCGCTCCTCGGCGTCGAGGAAGTACACGTGCATGGTCATGTACTCGGCAAGCCGGTCGACGATGTCCTCGGCGAACTTCGCCACCGCCCGGTCGGCTATCAGCAGGCCCGCGTCAGCGTTCTTGAACTCGGCGGCGAGTGCGTTGACGAGATCATCCGCACAGCCGAAACCGTAAAAATAGGGAATGGGTTCGTCACCCACAACGACACTACGCTCGAACACGGGCCGTCCCGATTCCTTCCGTGAGCACGTATACCGATGAGAAGGGCTGTTGCCGGCAGAACGTTCAGGTGGACGGCACACTACGGCCGAGCGATATTGCGGACCTTGATGCGGGCGTATTCGAGGAGCCCCCAGTAGCCGTACTCCGTGCCCATGCCGGAGGACCGGTAACCGCCGAACGGCGCCTCGGCCCGCAGTGCTCCATGGGTGTTGATCCAGACCGTCCCGCAGTCGAGCCCGGTGGCCACCGACACGGCGTGCTCCTCGTCGCCCCAGACGGAGCCGCCGAGGCCGAACTCGGTGCCGTTGGCCCGGCCCACGGCCTCCTCCACCGTGTCGTAGGCGAACACCGGCAGAACGGGGGCGAACTGCTCCTCCGCTTCCAGCCGGGTGCCGCGGGGCAGACCGGTCACCACCGTCGGCGTAAGGAAGTGGCCGGGCAGGTCCGGTGTCCGGGAGCCTGGGAAGACCCGCGCACCGGCGGCACGGGCCTCCGCGACCAGGGCCGTCGCCCGATCGAGCTGGGCCCGGCTGACCAGCGGGCCGTACTCGGTGCCCGTCAGCAGCCCGTCGCCCAGCCGGGCGGCGGCCGCCAGATCGGCCAGGGCCGAGGTGAGCTGATCGGCATCGGGCGCGGGAACGTAGATCCGTTTGATCGCGGCGCAGAATTGGCCGTTGTTCACCATGGCGGCGGCGAAGATGCGGGGCGCGATCGCGGTGACGTCGGCGCCCGGCAGGACGAGGCAGGCGTCATTGCCACCGAGCTCAAGGACGACGCGCTTGAAGTTGTCCGCGGCGGAGCGTGCGATCGCCCGGCCGGCCGGCACCGACCCGGTGAACGAGACCAGGCCGATCTCCGGATGTTCGGTCAGTGCCGCCCCGGTGGCAGGACCGCCGCAGAGCGAGTTGCAGACCCCGGCGGGGAGCACCTCGCCGAGCAGCTCCGTCATCCGCAGGCTGGCCAGCGGCGTGACCTCGGAGGGCTTCAGGACGACGGTGTTGCCGGCCAGCAGAGCCGGAGCGACCTTGGTGACCGCCAGGATCAGCGGAAAATTCGACGGCGCCACCGCCGCGACCGCCCCGTAAGGGACGTGCTCCATGGACACCAGGGCTCCGGGCTCGTTGACCAGGTCCTCGCTGGGCAGCGCGAGAGCGGCGGTGTGCCCGAACCAGTCGGCGGCCAGAGTGGCCTCGCCGCGCGCGTCGGCGAGCGGCTTGCCCTGTTCGAGCGTCAGCAGCCGGGCGAGCTCGTCGACGTGCCGGTGCAGCAGCGTGCGGCAGTCCCGCAGTAGCTGGGCCCGCTCGGCGAACGACAGGGCCGACCAGCCGGGGAAGGCGGCGACGGCTGCGTCCACCGCACGATCGACGTCCTGCGCCGAGGCGGCCGGCGCGCGCGCGAACTCCTTCGCCCAGGCCGGGTTCTCGACAGGCAGCGTCGCCGCCCCGCGGGTGACCCGACCACCGATGGTCATGCCGACGTCCACGACTACCTCCCTGCTTCGCCTCGGTACCGGTGGTGCCTAGACCGGTGCACAGCCGGGAGACCGGTGCGCAGCCGGGGAGACCGGTGCGCAGCCGGGAGACCGGTACACAGCCGGGCGGCCGGTTTCGAGTCTTGGTCAAGTCCGGTCCGGCGGGCAGCCCCACTTTGCGGTATGGCCGTTGGTCCAGCCTCCTGGGCGCCCATCCGCGCCTTGGCGGGCCAGGGCGCCCAGCGGCATCGTTGCCCATGCTCCGCGCGCGCCGCTGGCCAGGACCGAAAGAGGGACAGGATGGATTTCGCTGGACGGCTCAAGCGAGACCTGGTCGGCCGCTCCGAAGCGCGTTTCGTCTATCTGAACAACTTCGAGGTGGAGCGCAGCTGGTCCGTCGGTGAACCCAAGCTGCCAGGGGCCGGCATCGCCTTCGCCGGTGTCACGGTCAACCGGATGGAGGAGATGGGGGTCCTGCTCGCCGCGGCGGAGGACACGGTCGTCCTCAAGGCACCCATGGACCAGGAGTACGCCGCCTATCTGTCCAGGGTCGGCGCGGCCGCCGGGCAGGTGGTGTGGGCGGAGAGCAGCGAGCCTGCGCGTACCGTCACCGAGGACGCGCTGGCGTCCCCGCAGCTGATCGAGACGCTCCGGGGTCTCGCGGACGGGAACACCTATCTGATGCCGCTTGGGGTCTCGCCCGCCGAGGAGCGCCTGGCGGTGCGCACCGGACTGCCCTTGGCCGGCCCGGGCGCGGAGGTCTGCAAGGCGGTCAACGGCAAGGTCTACAGCCGCCGCCTGGCCGATGCCGCCGGACTGACCGTCGTGCCGGGCGAGGTCTGCGAGACCGTCGGCGAGCTGTCCGGCGCCCTCGCGCGGCAACTCGCCGGTGCCGGCCGGGCGGTGGTGAAGGAGTCGTACGGGGTATCCGGTCGCGGCATGGTCCTGGTCCCGGACGAGCGGGCGGCGGCACGACTGGTGCGCCGGCTCGGCCGGCGCGGCGAGCAGAGCCGGGCCGACCTCGTGGTCGAGTCCTGGATCGAGCGCGCGGAGGACCTCAACTACCAGTTCATCGTGAGCAGAGCGGGTGACGTCCGGTTCCTGACGGTGAAGGCTGCGGTGCTGCGGAACGGGGTGCACCAGGGCCACCGCTTCCCGGTGGACCTGCCCGCGGTGACGACGGCCGAACTCCACCGAGCCGCGGGGCTGATCGGCCGGCAACTGCACGCCGACGGGTATGCCGGACTGGTCGGTGTGGACGCCCTGCTCGGCCCCGACGGCACCCTGTACCCCTGCCTGGAGATCAACGCCCGTTTCAACATGTCGACCTACCAGAACCGTATCGCCGAGCGGTTCATCCCCGAGGGCCGGCATGGGATCGCGGCGACGATCGAGCTGAGACCGTCCCGGGCCCACGGCTTCGGCGAGATCGCCGACGCCCTGGGGGATGTGCTCTTCGACGGCGGCGGGACCTCGGGTGTGCTGGTCAACAACTTCGCCACGCTCAACGCGGCGGCCGTCGCCGAAGGGCCTTTCCGCGGCCGGATATACGTGGTCTGTGTGGCCGAGAGCCCGGACGAGGCGCTGTCCCTGCGGGCCGAGACCGAGCTGAGACTGAGGAAGCTGGCGGAGTCCTGAGAGGGCATGGCGGTTCAGGTGTCTCGCCAGGTCGGGGCGTTTCGTCGGGTGAGGTTGTCACGCAAGAAGGAGATGCAATGGGTCGACCGACATCAGGCTTCACGCATGCCGAGTACACCGGGCTCGTCGACGACGGGAAATACCCTGATACGCCGTTGGTTCCGCTCGACGAGCCCTTCGTCAATTCTTCGGGAAGGATTCTGAACGTCCTTCTCAAAAGGTTCACCTCGGCGGCCTGGATCGAGAGCAACGCCGGTTCCCTGCGGGCCAACCATTACCACAAGACGGACTGGCATTATTCGTTCGTCGCCTCCGGCACCGTGGTGTACGGGTGGCGGCCGTCCGGCAGCACCGCGCTGCCAGAGGTGTCCGAGTTCCACGCCGGACAGTTGTTCTTCACGCCGCCGATGGTCGAGCATGTCATGTACTTCCCGGTACCGACGACCTTCATGACTTTCGCGCGCAATCTGCGGGACCACGTGTCCCACGAGAGTGATGTGGTGCGGGTCGACCCGCTCTTCTCGGTGGTGTGGTCGGAAACAGCAGGTACGTTCACCTACAAGATCAACGGTCCCGATCGGCGGTCCTCGCCCGCCGGGGGCCCGCTTTCATGAGTGTGATCGCCCATCGCCGGGTCTGCGCCCTGTGCGGGAGCGACACCGCCGACGACATCGCCTTGTCCCTGCCGCCTACACCCTGTGCCAACGAATTCCTCAAGCGGCCCGCCCGGCAGGACGTCTTCCCGCTCGACCTGCAACTCTGTGCCGCCGCCGACTGCGGGCACCTGCAACTCGAGGCGGTCGTCGACCCGACGCGGCTGTTCGACGACTACGTCTACGTCTCCGGGACCTCACCTGTCTTCGTGGCCCACTTCGCCGAATACGCCCGCCAGGCGGCAGAGACGGCAGGATTGGGCCCGGACTCACTCGTCGTCGACATCGGCTCCAACGACGGCACGCTTCTGGCCCGATTTCTCGAGAATGGCATGACCCGGGTCCATGGCGTGGAACCGGCCGGCAGGATCGCCGCCGCCGCGGTCGCCCGCGGCATCCCCACGACCAACGCTTACTTCGACCGGCCGGTTGCTCAGGCGCTGCGTGCCGAGCTCGGTCCGGCTCAACTCGTGACGGCGAACAACGTCTTCGCCCATATCGCGGATCTGGAGCACACGGCTCTGAGCGTCGGTGATCTGCTCGCACCGCACGGCGTCTTCATTTTCGAGGTGTCATACCTTCTCGACGTCGTGGAGCAGGGATTGTTCGACACCATCTACCACGAGCACCTCTCCTACCATGCTGTTCGTCCTCTCATCGGATTCTTCGCCCGCCTGGGTATGACCCTGTTCGATGTACAGCGGGTTCGCGCTCACGGCGGATCGATCAGGGTGTACGTTTCAGCCGAGCCACGACCCGTAAGTGCCCGGGTCGCGGAACTGGTGGAGTTGGAGATCTCGGCAGGGCTTTTCCGCCCCGAGACCTACTCCGTCCTCCGGAAACAAATCGCCGCGCGCGCCTCCGAACTCCGTGCGCACCTGGCCGCCCTGCGTAGCGAAGGAGCTCGCTTCTGCGGGTACGGAGCTCCAGCGAAACTCACCACGATGATGTACGCCCTCGAACTGGACCGCGACGACGTCGAGTTCGTCGTCGACGACAGTCCTCTCAAGCGCGGGTTGTACACCCCCGGCACCCACATTCCCGTCGTCGGTTCCGACCACTTGGCGGCGGTGTCCGGCAAGGGATTCTGGTGCGTCGTGTTCGCGTGGAACTTCTACGACTCGATTGTGGCCCGCCACAGCGACTGGGCGGGCAATTGGATCAACCCCCAGGTCCGTGCACTCACCGGCTGACGAGCACAGGAGTGGCAACCGATGGCATACTTACTTGAGGACGACATCCGGGAACTTGTTTCGGCACTGGGTGACAACGTGCATCTGTTCACCGGACGTCGGGTGCTGATCACCGGGGCGAACGGTTTCCTGGGCCGCTACCTCGTCGCGTTCTTCCGCCACCTGAACTCCACGACCCTCGCGGGACCCTGCCGGGTGACAGCTCTGGACAACTGCCTGACCTCCGGCAAAAGGCCGGACGAGATGCAGGATGACCCGTACATCACCTTCGTCGAGCATGATGTGTCTGAACCCTTCGAGTTGTCCGGCGGCGTCGACTACATCGTCCACGCGGCCGGCATCGCGAGTCCCCACTACTACCGCAAGTTCCCGTTGGAGACCATGGACGTCTCCAGCCGAGGGCTCCGTTCGATGTTGGAGCTGGCGCAGGTTCACGGGGCGAAACTGCTTTTCATGTCGTCCTCCGAAATCTACGGCGACCCGGACGCGCAGCACGTCCCGACCGGCGAGGACTACAACGGCAACGTCTCCTGCCTCGGCCCGCGAAGCTGCTACGACGAATCCAAGCGTTTCGGGGAAACGCTGCTGCGAGTCTTCCACGAGAACTATGGCGTGGAGGCCGTCATCGTGCGGCCGTTCAACATCTACGGACCTGGTTTGCAGCGCACCGACTATCGGGTCATGCCGAACATCGCCGAATGCCTGGTGGCCGGTCGGGTGGTCAACATCTACGGCACCGGCCGCCAGACACGCACCTTTTGTTATGTCACCGACGCCATCAGAGGCGTGCTTCTGGCGCTGCTGCACGGCCGCTCGGGCGAGGCGTACAACGTCGGCTCGGCGACGCCGGAAATTTCGATGGTCGATCTGGTCGCCGCGGTGCGCGAGCAGATCCCGATGTCCGGCCTGCGGTACCAGATCGTCGACTACCCGCACTCATACCCGGCCAGCGAGCCGATGCGGCGCTGCCCCGACCTGACCAAGGCCTATCAGCATCTGGGATATGAGCCATACGTCGAATTCACCGACGGACTGCGCAGATTCTTCGGCTGGGCGCAGGACACCTACCGGTGAACGCTGCCGAGCAGCTCCGGATCGGCTTGATCGGCACCGGACGGTGGGGATCGCGCTACCTCGCCACCATCGGCCGACTGTGGCCGGAATCGGAAGTGATGGTCTCTGACACGGCGGGCCGCGGCGGACCAGGACCACCCGGCCCGGTGCGGTGGCCGACTCCGGCGGCACTGGTGGCATCGGCTCGAGTGGACGGCATCATCGTGGCCTCGCCGGCATCGACCCATGAGCCCGTTGTGACCGGCATCCTGAACCGGGGAATCCCGGTCCTGGTGGAGAAGCCGTTGACGGCCGACCTGCTCGGCACGTTACGTCTGTGCTCCCACGCCCGGCGCAGCGGCGCACCCATGCTCGTCGGTCATCAGCACCTGCGTGCCCCGGCCTATCAGGAGCTCCGCCGACTCATCCGCGGTCGTGCCATCAAAGAGATCCGTTGTGTCGCCGGCGGAATCGGCCCGATCCGGGCCGACTGCAACGCGCTGTGGGACTACGGCCCCCACGACCTCGCCATGGTGCTCGATCTCGTGCGTGCCGTCCCGATGACGGTCCAGCACGCGGAATGCCGGGTCCGCGGGCCGGGCGGTGAGGAATGGACCGCTGACCTTCGTGCGGGCGCCACCGCGGTGCGCCTCGAACTTTCCAACACGGCAGAGGAGAAGACACATCGGCTGTCGGTCACCACCGCCGACGGAGGTTCTCTCGTGTACGACGACTTCGCCGGCCATCGGCTGCGAGTTGACGGCGTACCGGTCGAGGTGTCCGATGAGTTGCCGCTGGACCGGCAGGTCCGGCAGTTCGTCGCCCTGGTCCGGGGAGCTCCGGGCGGCAAGGACCCGGACGAACTTGACCTCGCCGTGGCGATCGCCCAGGTACTGCGGGACATCGGTGACGCGGCAGTGCTCAGTTCGCGGTCCCGACGGTGACGCCGGCCGCGCCGTTATCCGAATCAAGAGGAAGAGCCATGGCAGCAGGCACACACCCGTCCGCCGCGACGGGAAACGCGTGGAACCTCCGTGCCGCCGCGGCGTCCGTGGTGGAGCGGCCGGCTCAACGCCCCGTTCGGGTCGCGGGTCTGGCCGGATACGTCGATCCGCTCGGCGTACGACCGGGACAGGTCTTGCGTATCCATCTGAACGCGCCGGCGGCATACGAGATCGCTGTGGGTAAGCTCGGCCACAAGGCACTGGTACAGCCGGAGCCGGACGACGACGGCGACCGCGCGGACGTGCGGTGGCTGGCCTCGCTCGCCTCGCCCGGCGCCGCCCGGCACGACGTCTATCCCGGGTCGTACGCGTGGATGGACGATCCCGGCATCGACCGGCCGGCCACGATCTCCGCGTGGGTCCGGCTCGGCGCTCTGCCCGCCACAACGGAGACATCCAGCTGGGCCGCGATCATCAGCCAGATGGACTACCCGGACCGGTGCGGCTGGGCCTTGGGGGTCGACGCCGACGGCAGGCCCCGCTGTTACGCGGGTGACGGGGCTCGTCATGACCGCGTCTTCTGGTGTTTCGCCGAGGTGAGTCTGCGGCGACGGCTGGACGAGTGGGTCCACCTCACCGCGACGATCGACGACGACCGGGTCCGCCTGTGGGTGGACGGTACGGTCGCCGGCGAAGGCCGCGCCGCCCGTCCGGCACGGCAGAGCGGAGCCACCGGTCAGCCCCTGCGGATCGGCGCCTCGGGCGAGAGCGGCGTGGCGGATCACCTCCTCGATGGTGACGTGAGCGATGTGGCGCTGTTCTCCCGGCCTCTGAACGCTGACGAAGTCGTGGCGCTGACGAAGAATCGCGCGGCGGCTCCCCTCGTCGAAGTGGGGCGGGAGTCGCTGGTCGCCCATTGGCCGCTCCGCGAAAGGAGGGGCACGCACATCCAGGACGTCGGCGGGAACGGCCTCACCGGCGTCCTGGTCAACGCACCGGTCCTCAATCTCCCCGGTCCGCCTTCCTCTCCCGCCGCAGGCCGGGCCGGCTACGACCCGGACGCCGATCCCCGGCGTGGCGGCTGTATCCGGTTCTCCTCCGACGACCTGGTCGACTGCGAGTGGCCCGCGGCAGCCGAACTCGTCGTCCCGGACGATGCGGACAGTGGTACCTACTACGTCCGGGTGACCTTGGCCGGTGCCGACGATCCGGTGGAGCTGCCGTTCGTCGTGGTGCGGCCGACGCCGCGACGCCCCCGGTCGGTAGCCCTGCTCTTCGCGACGTTCACGTGGACCGCCTACGCCCGCCGAGCCACCGACGGCGTCCATGTCCCGGGGCTCATGTCCTCGGCGTACACCCGGAACGCAGGCGGACGGTTGTTCTTCAACCTTGGGATGCGCATGCCGCTTCCGCGCGTCCAGCCGTTCCGGCACCGGACGCATTTGCGCGACGCAACGCTGCACCAGCACCTGGTGCGGCCGGAGCGCCAGACCGAGGCCTGGCTCGCCGAGCAGGGGTACGCCTACGAATGCATCACCGACGCCGAACTCGACGCCGAGCCGGCCCTGCTCGACCGGTTCGCGGCTCTGATGATCGTCGGCCATAACGAATACTGGACCGACCGCATGCGCGACGGTGTCGAAACCTACTTGCGCGGCGGCGGAAAAGTGCTCTGTCTCAGCGGCAACACGGCCTTCTGGCGGGTCAGTTACGACCCGCGGACGAGGGTCCTCGAGACCCGCAAGACCTCCCTGGGCGATGGCCTGGACGATGCCTGGCTGCCACCCGAACGGTGGGCGGAACGCTGGCATACCGACGGTCACCCCGGCGGCCAATGGTCCCACCTGGGCCGGCCGCCGAGCGAACTGCTCGGGCTGGAGACGCTCGGGTGGATCGACAGCGGCGACGAGACGGCCTACGCACCCTTCACCATCTGTGCGCCCGGCCACTTCCTCATGCAGGAACCGGAGGAGGTTCCGCTGGAGGACGGTGCGTTCATCGGCACCCGGTCGCACGACGGGCCGGCGGTCAGTGGCTACGAGATGGACGGGCTGCCGCAGGCACTGGGCAAACCGGCCCTCGATCCCGGAGGGCTCACCATTCTCGGGCACGCCGACCATGGCCCACGCTTCGTCGCCCATTGGGGCGTGCAGGCCGGTTACGGAGCCGACCTGATCCTGTGGGAACGCCCAGCTGGCGGAATCGTCTTCAACGCCGGAGCCACCAACTACCCGGGAGCGCTCGCGGCCGATCCCGGCATCCAGGCATTGACCCGCAACGTCCTGCACCACATGGGGGTCGGGCATCGCAGCCCACGCCGGCCGTCCGAGAAACGTCGACTTCAGGAGGATGTGTGTCCACAGTAGAACATGAACGCGGGATCTCGGTCGTCGTCCCCGTCAAGGGCCGGGTACCGCAGATGCGTGCGCAGCTGGCCTCGCTGCGCGCGGCCATGGATCGTAGTCCCGAGCCCGCGGAGGTGCTCGTCGTCGACGACTCCGAACCGGCCGATGCCGCGAGTCACCAGCTCAACTGCCGGGAGTTCGGCGCGAGGTACGTGACCGGTCCCCGCCACGTCGGCGCGAAACGCAACCTAGGCGTCGCGCAGGCCCGATACGACCTCATTCTGTTCACGGATTCCGACTGCAGGGTTCCCCCGGAGATTCTTGAACGCCACGTGAAGACGCTGCGCGGCGCGGACCCCTCCGTAGGTGGTGTCGCGGGTCCGACCTTCGTGGAGCACAGTGAGGCGCCGACGTACCGCTTCATGCGCTGGTCCAAGTTGCTCAACGACGACCTGGAACGTCCTCGGCGGCGGGCGACGGTCACCTGGGCGACGACGACCAACCTGGCGGTGCGCCGGAAGGCTTTCGAAGAGGTCGGTGGCTTTCCGTCGGAAAGTCTCACGATTGTCGGTGGCGAGGACGTCGACCTCGGCATCAAGATGTCCGATGCCGGCTACACGACCGTGTGTGACCCGGAGACGGTGGTCATCCACGACCACGCCAGCACGGACTCCCTCGCCACGGCGTGCCGGCGACTCTTCACCTACGGGCGCTCCGAACAATGGCTGTGCACGATCCACCCGAGCCACAGGCGCCCCGTGTTGAACGCCTTCACGCTGGCGACGGCGGCCGCAGCGGTTGGAATTGTGCTCGTTCCGCGCACCGGGGGTCGCAGCCTGCTTGCGGCGCCGATGGCCCTGGGTCTCGTGGCCGGCGCGCGTGCCCGGCGGCTGCGCGGTACGGATCGGTCGGCTCGAGCCGCCGCGGAGACGTTCGCGTGCGCTTCGGTAGACCTGCTGTTCGACCTTGGTGGCTTCGTCGCCGCGTTCGAACTTCGCCGCCCCGGCATGTTGTTCACCGGTCTGCGGCCGGCCGACGCCGACTGAGGTCTTGGCGAGTGCGGCGACCGGCAGCCACTGACGGCGCAGCCCGGCCATCGTCATCCCGACGGCGACGACCCGCCACGCCGGCCCCTCCCGGCGAGCCCGCACGACCAACTCCCGCCTTAGGGCGCTCGCTCTCGACGACCTCGGCGGTGAGCGCCCGGAAGGCCGGTCGGCAGGCGCCCTGGCCGGCGCCGACGATGGCCGCGGCAAGCCTCGGCGATCCGGTACGGCGGGCGGCCGTATTCGGCGATCAGGTCCTGCCGGAGCCGTACCAGCTCGTCCTTCACCTCGCCCTTGTCAACGGGGAAGAACACGTCCGTATGGGCGATGGCCTTGGCCGCCTGCCGCCTCCTTCTGCGACCGGATCCACGTCATGGCGAACGGCCTTCCATCGCCGGCGGTCGGGCCGTTGGGGATTGTTCAGGGTCTTCTGCGCGCCCCCGGAGCGGCATGCGGCGTCTGAGCACTGACGCTCCTCGCCCGCTCAACGCGGGCTCAACACGTTCTCAACACCCCCGGCGCACCCTAGGGATCGCCAGTCGACGTCAGATGGGGGAGAGACGAGTGGTGGACAGGCCGAGGGCGACAGCGTCCCTTCTCTCGCTGGTCCTGGCGGCGAGCCTCGCCGGCTGTTCCTCGGCCGCCGAGGAGGGCGGGGCGGGCGAAGCCGCCGGTCGGCGAGCTTCGGAGCCCGCGATCAGTACGGACTTCACCCAGCGGAACATGATCATCACGGCTGTCTGCTCGCGAGAGAACGGCAGCGTCGTCAACCTCGACGGCTGGCACCCGCAAAGCTGGGAACACCTGGCTCACGCCGAGTTCCGGCTTCCGGACACGGCGGTTGCCGAGCACGACTCATCCGAGCCCAACACCGCTGTGAGGCGGCTGTGCGAGCCTGGTGAGCTGCCCACTGACGCCGGGGATGTGACAGTCGTCCGATCGCTCTTCGACCAGGACTTCACGAAGATGGCCGTGGTCACCGAGGACCCGAGGACCGGAGCCACTCATGTCGGTTATGTCGACCGTACGGGCAAATTTACTGATCTGACAGGGAATCAGGACTTCGGTAACACCCCGCACGAGCACAACGCGGCCTTCGCCCGGGACGGGAGCGCGGTCTGGTTCACGTACGAGGTGACCGACGAGCCCGGGACCTCGACCAAGGACCGGATCGCGAGCCGCGCGCTCGCCGGGGACCACAAGCCGGTCGACCGGTTCGAGGTGAGCACGGCCCAGAACCTCGTCATGGTGGGGAGTACGCCGAGCCAGGCGGTGATGGCCAACAGCGCCTTCCTCTCGCCGGACGGCAGACGCCTGCTGGCCGAAGGTTACGTGTTGGACGTCCCGGCGCAGGCCCAAGGGGTGGGCCCGGACCTCGTGGAGAAGGGCAGATACCTCGCCTGTGATTACGGCTGGCTCGACGACGACACGGTGCTGTGCGGTGAGAACGGCAGGTACGCCGCGCTCGACATCGCCCCTGGGGCGAAGCCCGGGCCGCCCATACTCCCCAGCAACGACCACCGCAACAGCGCCATGGTGATCTCCCCGGACGGCGGGAGGTTCGCGTTCCTCTCCCAGAAGGGGGCCGCGCTGGATTACTACCTCTGCGATACCAAGCCGGGATCCACACCTCAGAAGGTCGAACGGACCGGGAAGTTCTCCACGCTCGGCGACACCGCCGCCTTCATCGAGTGGCGCTGAGCACGCACGATGAGTGCGTTGCGGGCGGGGAAGGCTTGCATGCCCGGCTTCGGCCGGGCTCGGGCTGGAAAGTGTCCGGGCGCTGTCCAAGGCCGGCGCATCGGTGACCGTCGCCTCCTGCGATCCCCACTTCGGCGACAAGGAAGGGGCGGTGCCGCTCGCGCCTTTTAGGACGGGTTACGGTCGCGAGTCGCGGCCCCCGCATCCGGTCAGCACCTGTTCGGCCTGCTCACTCATGTCGGTGACGATGTCCGCGCGACTGGCTTGATGTCGTGGATCAGGCCGACGTCCCGCCCCATGAGCCAGGGCATCTCCTCCCGGCCGGCCTCCGTCTCCGGGAGCGCCAGGAGCGGGGGGAACGTGCGTACCTGCGTACCTGCGTCTCCTCGCCCTAGGCGACCATGGCACCGACCCGTTAGGCACGGCTAAGACGATCACCTAGTACTCGACGGTCCGGGCGTGATCGTGCCCGGGGCGTACGTGCCGTCGAGGTTGGTGGGCGGGGAAGGCGGCTCGGCACGCGAGCAGGGCCAGTGCGAAGGCCGGCAGCCAGGCCAGCCGGGCCAGGACCCAGGCCGGGTCGTCGGGGGCGGTGTGCAGACCCGGCAGGATGTGGCCGGTGAGCAGGCCGAGCGTGGTGACCGCGATCATGGCGGTCTGGTGCCAGAGGAAGATCGTCATCGCGGAGAGGTTCGCCAGCGCCACGAACGCCCAGACGGCCGGCCGCGACAACATCCGCCGTAAGGGGGCGAGCAGCAGCAGCGCCGCCCCGCACTGGGCGAGGCCGAAGGCGACGGCCGCGAGCGTGGGCGGGGACTGGTTCGAGATCGGGGCGCCGGGGACTCCCACCATGGAGGCCGGGTAGCCGGCCCACAGCACGAGTGCGGCCGTGGCGGCGGCGCCGCCGAGCAGCAACGCCCAGGCGGCCGTCCGGGTGCGCAGGCGGTCGCGGGCCCAGGCCGCGCCCAGGCAGTACGGCACCAGCCATCCCGCCGCCAGGTTGACCCAGCCGATCCAGGCGGGCCCGCCCAGGCCGAACCGGGTCAGATCGACGAGGGCGACCGTGGCGAGCGGCCACGCCGGGTGCAGCCGGGCCGCCAATGGGGTGAGCGCTGTCAAGGCGGCGAAGACCAGCAGGAACCACAGCGGCGACCACACCAGCTTGGCCAGCGCGTACACGGTCGCGAGGTCCGCCCCGAGGGCGAGCGGCACGACCGCCGCCGTCGTCCAGACCGCGAGCACGGCGGCGACCGGACGGAACAGCCGGGCCAGCCGCGTGCCCAGCCATCGCCCGTAGGTGACGTGCGCGGCGCGGGCGCGGGCGTGGCTCATGGCGGCCGACTGCCCGCCCACCAGGAAGAAGAGCGCCATGGTCTGGAAGATCCAGGAGGCGGGGGCGAGGTAGGGCATGTGCCGCAACGGGCTGGCCACGCGTACGGTGCCGCTGTCGGCGACCAGCGCGGTCACCAGCCAGTGGCCGAGCACCACGCCGCCGATGGCCAGGGCACGCAGCGCGTCGAGGGCGCGGTCGCGGCCGGCGGGGGTCGCCGCCTCGAGGAGCCGGACGAGCTCAGTGACCACCGCGCGCCTCGGCGGGGGGTTGTCCTGAGACGATGCGGGCGATGTTCGTCAGCGACGGGGAACCGGCCTTGAAGTAGTCGCTGTGCCCGCCGTCGCCGGCCGCGAAGACGCGGGCGCCGAAGTTTGGAGCGACCGGGTCCGCGCCGAATCCGATCGTGACGTACGGCAGGCGGAGCCGGGTGTGCGGCACCCCGGCGATCCAGTCACGGCTTCCCCGACCGGCCCAGACGGTCGCCGGGGTGCGTAACGCGGCCACGTCGCCGGCGGTGACGCTGGGGCTGCCGATCAGCACGATGCCGGCGACGTCCAGACCGGGGGCCGCCCGGGCGCAGACCACGCTGCCGTACGAGTGACATACCAGGGTGATCCGGGCGGCCGGGTTGAGCTCGCTCACCTCCCGGATGAAGGCACGCAACGGCGGCACGGCCTCGTCGGCGCGGCCGGTGGTGAGGGACGCCAGGCTCACCGTGTTGGGAGTGCGGTAGCCGAGCCAGGCGACGACCGCGGACCGGCCGCCGAGCGTCTGGCTCAGCCTCACCGCGCTGCCGCGCAGAAGCCCGTACTTGTCGAGGTGGGTGTCGCCACCGGGCACCAGCACGGCCAGATGCCCGGCCGCCGCGAGGTCGCCGAAGACCTCGGCCGCCCGGCCGCCGTCACGGCCGTCGAAGGACAGGAACCGGCGCGCCGGGTCGGCCATCGCGCGCAGCAACGCGGCCCGCCGTCGGTGGCCGTAGCCGGCGGCCATCCGCTCGGCGGCCACGATGTCACCGCGAACGGCCGCGTAGCGCGCGGCCAGAGCCGCTGCGGCCGCCGTACGCGGCGAGGCCGAGACGGCGGGGACGGCCGACGGGCGTGCAGTTTCGCTCAGTGGCGAGGCCGAGGCGGCGGGTACGGAGCCGGAGACGACCGACGGACGTGCTGCTCGGCTGAGCGGCGAGGCCGAGACCGCAGGGACGGACGACGAACGTGCTGTTTCGCCGAGCGCTGCGCCCGGGGTGGTGGGGACGGTCGAGGGACGTGCCGTTTCGCTGAGCGGTGAGGCCGAGGCGGCGGGGACGCTCGACGGGCGGGCCGTTTCACTCAGGGGCGTAGCCGGGGTGGCGGGGGCGGTCGAGGGATGCGTTGCTCCGCTGAGCGGCGTGTCCGGGGTGGTGGGGACGGTCAACGGACGTGCTGCTTCGCTGAGCGGTGAGGCCGAGGCGGTGGGGACGGGGGCGGGGACGGCCGATGGGCGCGCTGCCTCGCTCAGCGGCACCGCCACCGAGGCGGCGATCGTTGCGGCCAGCAGGGTGCGGCGCAGCCTGGACACGTTGACGTGGATCACCCGATCGACGGTGCCGCAGGCGGTGCCGGTGCCGCATCGGACCGTCGTCCACATTTCGGGGATGCCGATAGCCCGTGGTCTTACACCCGTGGTCCGATGCGGCGGTTCCGGCCGCGCCGTTACGATCGCGAGCATGCACGTGATGCCGCCCCTGCCGCCGCTGAAGCGGGTTCCGCCCGGCGTCTGGACGGTTCTCGCCTGGTGGGCGGGCCTGGTGTTCACGTTCCTCATCCGGATCGGGCTCCCCGGCGAGTCCGGGCCGGCCGAACTGGCCGGGCCGTTCTTCTTCCGCTGGGACGGACTGGCCTGGCTGGTGGTGTCGACCGTGCTGACCCACGTCGCCGGTGCCCAGCTGCGCCGGCGACCGCTGACGGCGATGGGGCTGCTGCTTGTCGCCGCGATCTTCGCGTGTGTGCCTCTGGGCGTGAGCGAGATCCCCTTGGCGCAGTTCCTGGCGGCCGACGTCGCGCTGTCCTTCATCGCGGCCGAACGCGCGCGCCGCACCGGGATCGTCGCCCTGCTCGGCGCGCTCACCGTGCTGGCCGGCTATCTGACCACCCGGCTGCTGTTCGGCTGGCCCGCCGGCACCTCGGCGGAGCTGGCCGTGGCCATGACGGCGGTCATCGCCTGGCTGGTCGGCCACTCGGTCCGCCAGGCCCGCGAGCACGCCGCCACGCTCATCGCCACGGCCACCGCCCAGGCCGTCACCGACGAACGCCTGCGCATCTCGCGCGAACTGCACGACACGGTCGCTCACAGCATCGGCGTCATCGCCCTGCAGGCCGGCGCCGCCCGGCGCGTCATCGACACCCAACCGGCTCGGGCCGGCCAGGCGCTCGGCGACATCGAGACAGTCGGCCGGGAGACACTGTCCGGCCTGCGGCACATGCTCGGCGTCCTGCGCCAAAGCGAGCAGGGCCAAGGCCAGGGAGTACAGGGCCAGGGCCAGGGCCAGGGAATGCGTGGTCAAGGCGTGCAGGATCGCGGGGTGCCGAGTCACGGCGTACAGGGCGACGGCGTGCAGGGCCACGGTGTAAAGGGTCACGGGGTGCCGAGCGACGGCGAGCAGGGCCAAGGCAAGCAGGGCTACGGCGTGCAGGATCAAGGAGGGCAGGACCAAGGCGAGCAGGGCTACGGCGTGCAGGATCAAGGAGGGCAGGACCAAGGCGAGCAGGGCTACGGCGTGCAGGGCCAAGGCGTGCAGGTTCGCGGTATGCAGGGCTACGGCATGCGCGGCCAAGGCGTGCAGGACCACGGCGCGCAGGACCACGGCGTGCCGCGTTACGGCGAGCAGGGCCACGGCGAGCAGGGTTACGGTGTGCAGGGGCAGTTGGCTGCTGTGGCGCCTGGTCTGTCGGAACTTGGTCGGCTTGTGGCGATGACGACGGATGCCGGTGTGCACGTCGAGGTGCGTCGGCTGGGTGAACGGCGTCCGCTGCCGCCGGAGATCGACGTCTCGGCCTACCGCATCATCCAGGAGGCGATCACCAACGTCGTGCGGCACGCCGGCACGAGCCGGTGCCGGGTGTCGATCGACTACCGGGACGAGGAGCTGGCCGTCGAGATCCTCGACGAGGGACGCGGCCCCCGTCGCAGGTCGGAGGGCGGTTACGGCCTGGTCGGGATGCGGGAGCGGGCTAACCTGCTGCGGGGGAGCTTCTCCGCGGGGCCGCGTGCCGAGGGCGGCTTCCGGGTCGCGGCCAGCCTGCCCTTGAGCGCGGAGGTGCGATGACCGTCCGTGTCGTCCTGGCCGACGACCAGCCGCTGATCCGGGCCGCCCTGCAGATGGTCATCTCCGACGCCGCCGACCTCGAACTCGTCGGCGAGGCCGCGACCGGGCTCGACGCCGTCCAACTGGTCGGGGAGTTGGAACCTGATGTCGTGGTGATGGACATCCGTATGCCCGTCATGGACGGCATCGAGGCCACCCGGCTGATCGCCCAGGGCTCCAGTGGGGCCCGCGTCATCGTCCTGACCACGTTCGACGAGGACGACTACGTCTTCGGCGCGCTCCGGGCGGGCGCGTCAGGGTTCCTGGTCAAGGACATGGCCCTGGACGACATCCTCACCGCGATCCGCGTCGTGGCCGCCGGCGACGCCCTGATCGCGCCAGGTGTCACCCGGAGACTGATCGAGACGTTCGCCAACCATCCCGCACCCGATCCCGCATCGGATCACGCGTCAAGTTCCGGACCGGCTCCCTCACTGCGTCCCGCGTCGGGTCCTGCGTCGGCTCCCGCGCAGCGTCCCGGATCGGATCACGGATCGGATCCCGCGTCGGATCCTGTGCTGGGTTCCGCACTGAGTTCCGGACCGGCCCCCGCGCTGCGTCCCGCGCAGCGTCCCGGATCGGCTCCCGCGTCGGACCCTGTGCCAGGTTCGGCGTCGGATCCTGTGCCAGGTTTGGCGTTGTGTCCCGGATCGGGCCTCGTGTCGGGTTCTGCGCCGCGTCTTGGCTCGGGTTCCGGGTCGGATCCCGTGTCGGGTTCCGGATCGGGTCCTGTACCGGGGTCGGCGTCGGGTCCCGGATCGCGTCCTGGATCGGGTTCCGCTCCGAGTTTCGGATCGGCCCCCGCGCTCCGTCCCGCATTGGGTCCTGCCTCAGGTTCCACGTCGGGTCCCACGTCGGGTTCTGCAAGGCATCGCGCGTCCGATCGTGCATCGGGGGAGTTGGAGGGGGTCACGGAGCGTGAACGTGAGGTGCTCACGTTGATCGCGCGCGGACTGACCAATAGCGAGATAGCCGCCGACCTGGTCATCAGTGTCGCCACCGTCAAGGCGTACGTGGGACGGCTGCTGACCAAGCTCGATGCGCGTGATCGGGTTCAGCTCGTCATCCTCGCCTACGAGGCGGGACTGGTGACGCCGTCGAAGTGATGGTCAACGTCTGCATTGCGCACGTGCCACCACGCACTTGCCGCCGCCACCTGCCGCCGCGCCACTTGGCACCGCGCTACCTGGCTCCGCATAGGCCGACGCTGGTCTGATCTGGGCGTCGTGCGGGGTTCAGCCTGGTGGGATTCTGGGTTTCATGATGGCTGTGGGGGTTACCGCGACCGGGCACCAGGCTTCGAGTAGCGCGGTCTGGGTGACCGGGCCCAGGAGCAGGGTGGGGGGAGATTCGTTGCCCCGGTTGCCGAGTACGAGGAGTGTGGCGTCTCTGGCCGCGTCGAGCAGGGCGCGTTGCGGGCGTTCGGTGACGAACTCGGTGATCACCGGTACGTCGGGGCGCCTCTGGGACAGGTGTGCGGTGACCTCGCGGAAGCGGGCCTCGGCTCCCCGGCGCAGTGCGCGGGAGTCCACGAACGGGAGCGGTTCCGGCCAGGACGACGATCCGCAGTCGGTCCAGCAGCACAGCACCGTCACGGTGCCGAGGCGTAGCGCGGCCTCGTCCAGGGCGAGGTCGAGGGCGGCGAGGCCGGCGGGTGAGCCGTCCAGGCCGACCACGATCCTGGCGTCCGGGCCGGTCCTTGGCTGGAGCTCCGGGCGTACGACGACGACCGGGCCTGAGCAGTGCGCGGCCACCTGGACCGCGGCCGATCCCACCTCCAGGCCGTCGAACCCGCCCTGCCCGCGCAGCCCCAGCACCGTCAGCTCCGCCCCCCGCCCGACCTCCAGGAGCACCGCGGAGGGCGAGCCCCGGCCGAGGATCCGCCGGACGTCCACGTCGGGGGCGAGTTCACGGGCCCGGCGGACGCCATCGTCCACGACCTCCTGGGCCACCTGGTCGATCTGCGCCATGAGCTCGTCGGAGAGGGGCTTGAGGGCGTACGGCCAGTGCAGGGCGTGGCAGACCAGCACGGGGAGACCGCGCAGCCGCGCTTCCTCGACCGCCCAGATCAGCGCGTGCCGGCTCTCGGGCGAGTCGTCGTAGCCGACCAGGACGGGCCGGTCGGCCAGGCCATCGCTCATCTCGCCGCCTCCCTGAGCGGAACCGTCTGCTCTTCCTGAGCGGATCCGTTGCTCTTGAGCGGATCCGTCTGCTCCTGATCGGATCCGTCTGCTGCTGGGCGGATCCGTCTGCTCCTGATCGGATGGACTTTCCCCGGACCATGGGGACAAGGCCCGTACGCGCGCAAAGGCCTGACCATGTCTTGCTTGCCTCGCCCGGAGTTTGGCGAAGAGAGCCGCTGGCGAAGGGCGTGAGGCGCGGTCGCTTCTCAGCGGACGGTCACGGTCTCCTCTCAGTGGCCGGACGCGGTCCGCTGTCAGTGGCCGGTCGCGGTCACCTTCAAGCGTCGGACGCGGTTTTCTCTCAGCGGCCGATCGTTTGCGGGCCGGCCGAGGCCGGGCGGGGCGAGGGGTGCAGGATGCGGTCGAGGCGGGCGGCGGCGTAGCCGAGTACGGAGAGCGCGGTGACGATCAGCAGGTCGCCCGCCTCCAGCGGCTGAGTGCCGAGGAGCTGGCGCAGTGGCGGCGCGTACAGGGCCGCCAGTTGCAGGACGAACGCGCCGGCGACGGCGAACAGCAGCATGGGGTTGGCCAGGGTTCCCGGCCGGGTTCTGGAGCCGAGCGCGACGCCGAGTTGAGTCGCGCCGAGAGCGAAGAAGGCCATGCTCTGCCACGGCCGTCCGGTCGCCGCGGCCCAGACGGCGATGCCCAGGGTGACGGCGGTGAGGACGATGCCGATCCGGACGACGCGCTGCCACAGGCCCGCGCCGAGAATGCTCTGGCCGGGTGGCCGGGGCGGGGCGGCCATGGCTCCGGGGACGGTGGGTTCGCCGCCCAGGGCCACGCCGGGCAGGCCGTGGGTGAGCAGGTTGATCCACAGGATCTGGGCGGGAAGCAGGGGGAGCGGGAGGCCGGCGAACGGGCCCAGCAGCATCACGGCGATCTCGGCGGTGCCGCCGGACAGGCCGTAGACGAGGAAGCGGCGGATGTTGGCGTACACGCGGCGGCCCTCCTCGACGGCAGCCACCACGGTGTCGAGGTTGTCGTCGGCGAGGACCAGGTCGGCCGCCTGGCGCGCCACCTCGGTGCCGCGTCTGCCCATGGCCACGCCGATGTCGGCGCGGCGGAGCGCGGGGCCGTCGTTGACGCCGTCGCCGGTCATGGCCAGGATGCCGCCCTGCTCCTGGAGGCTCTGGACGATGTCGAGCTTCTGCTCGGGGGTGGCGCGCGCGTAGACGCCGGTCTGTCCCCGGTCTCGGTCCTGGTCGAGGGCGCCGGGTTCGCGGCAGTCGACGACCCGATCGCCGTCGGCGATGATGCCCAGCTCGGTGGCGATGGCGCGGGCGGTGCCGGGGTGGTCGCCGGTGATGAGGATGGGTCTGATGCCGGCTCGCTTGCAGTCGGCGACGGCGGTGGCGGCGGCCGGGCGCGGCGGGTCCAGGATCGCGATCAGGCCGAGCAGCGACAGGCCGCTCTCCTGGATCGAGTCCGGTAGGGAGTCAAGGTCGGTGCTCGCCACCGCCAGGACCCGGTAACCGTCCTGGGCGAACCGGTCGGCCCGTGCGGCGGCGCGGGCGAGCAGGTCTGGTTCGTCGATCAGAGCGGGGTGGTGCAGCAGGGCTTCCGGCGCGCCCTTGCAGACGAGCCGGACGCCGCCGCCGGGCAGGTGGTGCAGGGTGCTCATACGCTTGCGGTCACTGTCGAAGGGCAGCTCGGCCAGGCGGGGGTAGCGGGCCTGCACGTCCTGACGGTCGAGGCCGAGCTTGGCGGCGGCGGCGAGCAGCGCCGCCTCAGTGGGGTCACCCAGCGCCACCCATTCGCCGATGCCCGGTGCCGCCGACCCGCCGGTGCCCGGTGCTCGCGCCGATTCGGCGGAGTCAAGTGTCGCCGGTCCGCCGGTGCCCGGTGCCGTCGCCCCGCTGGAGCCCGGTGCTGCCCGTTCGCCGGAGCTCAGCGCCGGCGATTCACCGGAAGCCAGTGTTGCCGGTCCGCGGGAGTCTGGTGTTGCCGGTCTGCCGGTGCCCGGTGCCGCCGACCCGCCGGTGCGCAGTGCCGCCGGTTCGCCGGACGTCCGCGGTGGGGGTGAGAGACGGGCGTCGTTGCAGAGGACTGCTGCCGTCAGCAGTGCGTCGAAGGTGCCGGGGGCGGTGTCGCTGGTGATCTGGCCCTCCGGGGTGTAGCCGGTGCCGCTGATCGTGGCTTGGGCCGTCGGGGTCCACAGGTGGCGGGCCACCATGGTGCCCTCGGTCAGGGTGCCGGTTTTGTCGGTGGCGAGGGCCGTGACCGAGCCGAGGGTCTCCACCGCGGGAAGCTTGCGGACGAGGGCGTTGCGGGCGGCCATCCGGCGTGCGCCCAGGGCCAGGCTCAGCGTCACGACGGCGGGCAGGGACTCGGGTACGGCGGCGACCACCAGGCTGATGGCGGTGATCACCATCAGCTGCACCGGCTGCCCGCGTACCAGTCCCAGAGCCAGGACCACCGCCGACAGCAGCACGGCGACGCCCGCCAGCAGTCGGCCGACCCCCACCAGGCGGCGCTGCAGCGGGGTCAGCCCGGTGCTCTTGACCATGAGGGAGGCGATGCGGCCGCTCGCGCTGGCCGCCCCGGTGGCGGTGACCTGCGCCCGGCCGCGCCCGCGTACCACGACGGTGCCGGAGGAGAGCGGCTCGCCCGCGCGCTTGTCCACCGGCACCGACTCGCCCGTCAGCGCCGACTCGTCGACGAGCAGGGCCGCCGCCTCGTGCACCTCGGCGTCGGCGGGGACGATGTCGCCCTCGGCCAGGATCAGCAGGTCTCCCACCACGACGTCACTGGAGGGGATCTGCCGCTGGCGGCCGTCGCGGACCACCCGCGCCTCCGGGCCGGCGAGCTGTGCCAGGGCCGTGATCGCGCGGTCGGCCCTGACCTCCTGGACCACTCCGACGGTGGTGTTGACCACGATCACCAGCATGATCACGGTCGCGTCTGGCCAGTCGCCCGTCGTGATGGTCAGCACCGCCGCGATGAGCAGGACGATGATGAGCGGGTCGCGCAGTTGCGTGGCGATCCGGCGCCACAAGGGGACGGGAGGCCGCTGCGGGAGCAGGTTCGCGCCGTCGCGCGCCAGTCGTGCGGCCGCCTCGGCCGACGTCAGCCCAGTCAAAGGCGTCACCGTCATGTCCTCCGTGTTCGCCGCGGTCCTCCGGCCGGCGAACGGCCGCCCGGCTGTGTCCGCTTCCTACTGTTCGCGAACGTGGACCGCGGCGACCAGGGACGTTAGTCCTTTCCCGCCAGGCCGGAAGCACACATCGCGGCTCCCGTCCGAGGCGGGCGGCCCTAATACCTCCAGCCGTCGGGACTTCCGGCCCTGTCGGAGGGCCCCGGGTTGAGATCGGATGGGAGACGACGGAGAAGCCGTGCCGCTCGACGAACGGTCGCGAGCCGGGCACTCCCCGCCCCACCATGCCGAGAAGGGAACGTGCGCATGACCGCGGTTTCGGATGAGCAGGTCCGCGAGGGCGTCGACGAGGACACGCTGCGGAGACTGGCCGCCCCGGCACCCGAGGAGGTCGAGCAGCTGGACGCCTGGTGGCGGGCCGCCAACTACCTCACGATCGGGCAGATCTACCTTCAGGGAAATCCGCTGCTGCGCGAGCCGCTGGCGCCGAAGCACATCAAGCCGCGGCTGCTGGGCCACTGGGGCACCAGCCCGGGACTGTCACTGATCTACGCGCACGTCTCCCGCCTCATCCGGCACACCGGGCAGCAGGCGATCTACCTGGCCGGGCCAGGCCACGGCGGACCGGCGCTGGTGGCCGCCGGCTACCTGGAGGGGACCTACAGCGGGATCTATCCGCACGTCAGCCAGGACGAGGCCGGGATGTCGCGGTTGTTCCGGCAGTTCTCCAGCCCGGGCGGCATCCCCAGCCACGTCTCGGTGACCACCCCCGGCTCCATCCACGAGGGCGGCGAGCTGGGGTACGTGCTGGTGCACGCCTTCGGCGCCGTCATGGACAACCCCGACCTGCTGGCCGTGGCGGTGGTGGGCGACGGCGAGGCCGAGACCGGGCCGCTGGAGGGGTCGTGGAAGGGCGTGTCGTTCCTCAACCCGGAGCGTGACGGCGCCGTACTGCCGATCCTGCACCTGAACGGCGCGAAGATCGCCGGCCCGACGGTGCTGGCCCGCAAGGACCCGGCCGAGGTGCGCCGGCTGCTCGGGGGCCACGGGTACGACGTGCTGGAGGTGGAGGGATCGGACCTGCCGGGCATGCATCTTCGCTTCGCGGCGGTGCTGGCCGACGCCTGGGCCAGGATCCGCGCCATCCAGCATCGGGCTCGTACCGGCGCGTGGGACGGCACCCGCCCGCGCTGGCCGTTGATCGTCCTGCGCTCGCCCAAGGGGTGGACCGGCCCTGAGCAGGTGGACGGCGTGCAGGTGGCGGGCACGTGGCGGGCGCACCAGGTGCCGCTGTCCGGGGTGCGTGACAACCCGGAGCACCTGGCGATCCTGGAGAGCTGGCTGCGCTCGTACCGGCCGGAGGAGCTGTTCGACGCCGACGGCGCGCCCACCGAGCCGGTACGGAGCCTCGCGCCGCGGGGTGACCTGCGGATGAGCGCCAGCCCGCACGCCGACGGCGGGCGGCTGACCCGCGAGCTCGCCCTGCCCGACTTCCGCGACTACGCCGTCGACGTGCCGCGTCCGGCGCGGACGCGGGCCGAGTCGACCCGCCGGCTCGGCGAGCTGCTGCGCGACGTCTATCGCGACAACCCCGACACCTTCCGGCTGTTCTGCCCGGACGAGACCAACAGCAACCGGCTCGGCGCCGTGTTCGAGGAGTCGGACCGTGCCTTCGCCGAACGCGTCACCGGCGACGACGTGGCGATCAGCCGGAACGGGCGGGTCATGGAGGTGCTGTCGGAGCACAACTGCCACGGCTGGCTGGAGGGTTACACGCTGACCGGGCGGCACGGCATGTTCGCCACGTACGAGGCGTTCGCGATGGTCAGCGCCTCCCAGACGGTGCAGCACGGCAAGTGGCTGCAGGAGGCCGGCCGGCTGCCCTGGCGGGCCAAGGTGCCCAGCCTCAACGTGCTGCTGACCTCGACCGCCTGGCGCAACGACCACAACGGCTTCTCCCACCAGGGCCCCGGCCTGATCCAGGTCGTGCTGACCCAGCGCGGCGACGTCGCCCGCGTCTACCTGCCCCCGGACGCCAACTGCCTGCTGTCGGTGGCCGACCACTGCCTGCGCTCGCGGTCGTACATCAACCTCATCGTGATCGACAAGCAGCCGCAGCTGCAGTGGCTGGGCATCGACCAGGCGATCGAGCACTGCGCGCGCGGGGCCGGGATCTGGGACTGGGCCGGCACCGACGACGGCACCGGCGACCCTGACATCGTGCTGGCCTGCGCCGGGGACGTGGTGACCATGGAGACGGTCGCGGCGGCCCGGATCCTCAGGGAACGGCTGCCCGGCCTCAAGGTACGGGTGGTCAACGTCGTCGACCTGATGACGCTGATGCGGCCGAAGGATCATCCGCATGGCATGAACGGCACGCTGTTCACCGAGCTGTTCACCGACACCGTGGACGTCGTGTTCGCCTTCCATGGTTATCCGGGCGCGATCCACCAGCTTGTGCACGGCCGTCCGGACGCCGACCGGTTCCGGGTGCGCGGCTTCATCGAGGAGGGCACCACCACGACACCCTTCGACATGACCGTGCGCAACCGGGCCTCCCGCTACCACCTGGTCATGGACGCCATCAACAACGCGAGGCGGCTGCCGCGCGGCGCGAGCGACCTGATGGCCTGGTGCGAGCGGAAACTCGCCGAGCACCAGGCGTACGTGGTCGAGCACCTGGAGGACATGCCCGAGGTGCGTGACTGGTCGCTGGACGGTAAGGACTGATCGGGAACCGGCCCCCGGCGGCGGTCACCCCGGGGGCGTAGCACGTCTCAGGCTGTTTTCAGCTCGGCGGCGGGCCGCCGCGGGCTGCGCGCGACGGGAAGCCCGTAACCGCGGCCAGCTCGGCGCGGTAGTCGTGGTCGCGGGCCAGCTCCTCCTCGGCGATGGCGGCGTAGTCGAGCATGTCGTCCGTCGCGTGCCGGTCGAGGAACACCGGCCCCGCGCACCACGCGGAAGCGCCACGGCCGGGTGTTGAACACCGACGGCGCCTGCCCGGCCGCCACGAGCAGCCGCCGGGCGCCGAGTTCGGTAGCGAGTGAAACGGACTTCACACACCTCCTGCCGCCGACGCTGCCGCACCGGTCCAGCTGTGGTGAGTGTCCGAAGACCCGGCCCGCGCGCCGAAGGTCCCGGCCGAGGGGGAGGACCAAGGTCCTTCGGGCTCGGGTCGTACGGCACTGAGCATCGGCCGCCGCGAACGGTGTGATGGAGGTGAGACAGGAAAGCGCGAAAGATCAGGAAAGGGGAGGCCCGCCATGGCCACCACCATCAACCGGCCCGCGACGCACATCAGCGTGGACAAGGCGGAGCACAAGACCCCCGTCGACTACGTCTGGGCGCTCGCCCGGATCTCGCTCGGCTGGATCTTCCTGTGGGCGTTCCTGGACAAGACCTTCGGCTGGGGCTTCGCCACTCCGGCGGCCAAGGCCTGGATCAACGGCGGCAGCCCGACCACCGGCTTCCTCAAGGGCACCGGCGAGAACGCGCTCGGCGGCCTCTTCTCGGCCCTGGCCGGACAGGCGTGGGTGGACTGGCTGTTCATGGCCGGTCTGGCCGGCGTCGGCCTGGCGCTCGTGCTGGGGGTCGGCACCCGGATCGCGGCCGGCGCGGGAACCGCGATGCTGCTGCTGATGTGGGCGGCTGAGCTGCCCCTGACCACCAACCCGTTCATGGACGACCACATCGTCTACGCCATCGTCCTCGTCGGCCTGGCCCTGGCCGGCGCCGGCGGCACCCTCGGACTGGGCAACCTGCCCGTCGTCCGCCGCACCCCGTGGCTCAGGTGACCGCTCCGGCCACCCGCCCGCCCTGCCCCGCAGGGCGGGCTTTCGCTGATGAAGCCCGATGAAGCCCGATGAAGCCCGACGAAGCTGACGAAGCTGACGAAGCCGATGAAGAAGCGCGGATGGAGGAAAGATCATGATCGTCGTGGGAGTGGACGGCTCGCGGGCCGGGCTGGAGGCCGCCGGCTGGGCGGCGCGGGAGGCGGCGCTGCGTGACGTGCCGCTGCTGGTGGCGCACGCGATGCCGCGGTGGGCGTACGAGACGGAGACCGGCCGCCTGGCCGAGGTGGCCGCGTGGATGCGCGAGGGCGGCAGGAGCGTGCTGGCGGCGGCGGAGGAACGCGTCCGCGGCGACCAGCCGAAGATCAGCGTACGGACGACGTTCCTGCCCGACGACCCGCGGGCCGCGCTGATCGAGGCCACCCGGGACGCCGAACTGCTGGTGGTGGGCTCGCACGGGCTCGGCGGGGTGCGCGGGATGCTGGTCGGCTCGGTCGCCTACGGGGTGGCCGGCCATGCGTCCTGCGACGTCGTGGTGGTCCGGCCGGTCACCTCGACGGGGGAGATCGTCGCCGGGATCGACGGGTCCGAGGCGTCTTCGCGGGTGCTGGAGTTCGCCTTCGCCGAGGCGGAGCTGCGCGGCACCCGGCTGCGGCTGGTACGGGCCAGGGCCCAGCAGGGGTTCGACCCAGACCCCGTCGCGCGGGAGGAACCGGGCACGCTGAGGGAACCGCTGAGCGGCCTGCGCGCGCGGCACCCGGGCGTGCCCGTCGTGGAGGAGACGGTGCACGGCCATCCGGTCGAGGTGCTGCGCCAGTCCGCGACCGGAGCGGAGCTGCTGGTGGTGGGCTCGCATGGGTACGGCACCCTCACCGGGATGCTGCTGGGTTCGGTCAGTCACGCGCTGCTGCACCAGGCCCCGTGCCCGCTCGCCGTGGTCAGGATCACCCGGTGACCCGGTCCCGCCGGCTGGACAGATCGGCTCATCGCGGGCACCATTTATTTTACGGGACCGTTTCGTAAATAAAATGGTGAGGTGATGGTGATGGACACGGAGGTGCTGGTGGTCGGCGCGGGACCGGTCGGTCTCGCGCTGGCCTGCGGGCTGCGCCAACACGGTGTCGCGGTACGGGTGATCGACAGGGCGGCCGTCCCGGCGACCACCTCGCGGGCGAACTTCGTGCACGCCCGCGGCTCGGAGGTGCTCGACCGCCTCGACGCCCTGGGCGAGCTGCCTCAGGAGTCGGTGCGGGCCATGACGATCACCACGTACGCCGGTGACCGCCCGATGATGCGCATCCGGTTCGGCGACCCGGGGCTCGGCACCGCCGCCGCGCCCATGGTGATCTCGCAGGCGCGGGTCGAGGCGCGGCTGCGCGAGCGGCTGGCCGAGCTCGGGGTGCGCCCGGAATGGGGCAACGGCGTGGTCGAGATCGCCCAGGACGCGACCGGCGTCACCGCGGTGCTCGCCGACGGCGGCACCGTACGGGCCGGCTGGCTGGCCGGCTGCGACGGCGCCGGCAGCACGGTGCGCAAGCTGGCCGGCATCGGCTTCCCCGGCGTCAAGGTCAGCGAACGCTTCCTGCTCGTGGACGGCAGCGTCGAGGGCGAGCCCGCGCTGGACCGGTCAGGCACCAGCGGCTGGGTGCACCGTGAGGGGATGCTGGGCGCCATGCCGATGCCCGGCGGGCAGTGGCGGCTGCTCGCCTACGACCCCGCCTTCGTCGAGGAGAAGCCCGGTGAGGAGCAGATCGCCGACCGGATGCGGCACATCCTGCCCGCCCGTAGCGGCCTGCCCGGCCTGCGGCTGGGCGAGGTCACCTGGGCGTCGCTGTTCAGCGTGCACCGGCGCCTGGCCGACGGCTACCGAGCCGGGCGCATCCTGCTGGCCGGCGACGCGGCGCACGTGCATGCCCCGTTCGGCGGTCAGGGCATGCTGACCGGCCTCGGCGACGCCGAGAACCTCGCCTGGAAGCTCGCCCTCGTCGTACGCGGCTCGGCAGGGGAGCGGCTGCTCGACACCTACCAGGCCGAACGCCGCCCGCTGGCCACCGCCGTGCTGCGCGGCAGCACCGCGGCCACCAGGGTCAACATCGCCGGCGGCCCGATCGGCCGGTTCCTGCGGGACCAGATCCTGCTGCGCGTCTTCAGCCAGGCGTGGATCCAGCGGTGGATCACCTACACGACCTCGCAACTGTGGGTCGGCTACCGCCGCGGGCCGCTCGGGGGCCGGGGCGGCCGGCCCCGTCCCGGCGACCGCGTGCCCGACCTGGCCTGCGCACGCGACGACGGCACCCGCACCCGGTTGCACGCCGAACTGCGCGGCGCCTGGGCGGTGCTCGGCGCGGACGCCGCCTTCGAGGCCGCCCGGCGGCGGCTCGGCGACCGCGTCGTCCGGCTGCACGCCCCCGACACCGCGGGGCCGGCGCTGCTCGTCCGCCCGGACGGGCATCTGGCCTGCAGAGGCGGTCCGGCCGAGTTCGGCCGCTGGCTGGACGGGGCACTCGGATGACGGCCGCCGAGGACGAGGGCGCCCGCGCGACCCCAGACACCGATCTACCCGAAGGACTACATTCTGCCCCGCAGGGAGCTGGCCGCCGCCCTCCTCCGCCGCGCCCAGCGGGACGGCACGGTGGCCCCGGACGCGGACCCGTACCCGTCAGAACCATGAGGTCCCGGGGTCAGGCGCCGCCCCAGACCGGCAGGTCGGCGATGTCGTCGTGCTTCCAGCTCAGCTCGTCGTGCACGGCCACCACGCCGTCGATGTTCTCGGCCAGGTGCACGGCGGTGACGGCCTGGCTCCGCTCGGCGTAGGTCCCGGTCAGGGTGACGACGGCGTCGTCCACGGAGACGTCGGCCCTGCCGCGCAGGGCCTCGCGGACGTCCCGCTCGATCTCCTCGTCCAGGCGCAGGAAGACCTTGATGAGGTCGCGGCGGCTGACGATGCCGACCAGGCGGCCGCCGGCGTCCACGACCGGCAGGCGCTTGACGCCGTAGCGGTCCATCAGCCGCGCGGCCGTCACGACGGCCGCGTCGGGCGTGGTGACGCGGGCGGGGCTGGTCATGAGAGCCCCGGCGGTCTCGCCGAGCGACTTGCGGTAGCCGCTGCCCTCGCTGCCCGCGCTGTGCCGGATGCGGGCGC
The DNA here is from genome assembly GCF_003001935.1 of Nonomuraea fuscirosea. Lineage (GTDB taxonomy): Bacteria > Actinomycetota > Actinomycetes > Streptosporangiales > Streptosporangiaceae > Nonomuraea > Nonomuraea fuscirosea. The sequence goes on from NZ_PVNG01000001.1 coordinate 757,080, forward strand.
GCAGCGGCGGCCGGTAGTCGTCGCCGTAGTAGCGCTCCTTGAACTCCTCCTTGGCCAGCAGATCGGCCTCGGAGACCACGCCGAGCACGCGGTTGTCGTCGTCCAGCACCGGTACGCCACTGATGCCCCGGCTGATGAGCAGTTCGGCCACGGTGTGGAAGGAGGCGTTTTCGTTGACGGCGGCTACGTCGGTGGTCATGACGTTCTCGACCTTCTGCACGGACATGGCTACCTGCCTTCCCACTTCGAATCGTCGGTCTTCCAGGTGAGCCGGTCGACGACGTCGACCACGCCGTTGACCCGGCCGACCATGCGTACGGCGATCGCGGCCTCGGTGCGGCGCTCCATCCGGCCGGACAGCGTCACGACGCCCTGGCGGACGTCCACGCGGACGTCGCCGGTGTCGACCCACAGGCTGCGGTCGAGAACATCGTCGCGCACCTCGGCGGCGATCGCCTCGTCGCCGCGCAGGAAGAGTTTGACCAGGTCACGGCGGCTGACGATGCCGACCAGGCGGCCGTCGTAGTCGACGACCGCGAGCCGCTTGACGCCGTGGCCGTCCATGAGGCGGGCGGCCTCGACGGCGGACGCCTTCGGCGAGACGGTGACGGCCGGGGTGGTCATCAGCTCGGCGGCGGTGTCGCCCTCGGCCTTCTGCCGGCCCTTGGGGTGGCGGAGCCGGGCGCGCAGCGGGGGCCGGTAGCCCTCGCGGTAGTACTGCTCGCGGAACTCCTCCTTGCGCAGCAGGTCGGCCTCCGACACCATGCCGAGCACGTGGTTGTCGTCGTCGGTGACCGGGACGGCGCTGATGCCGCCGCTGATGAGCGTCTCGGCGATCTCCTTGAACGGGGTTGCGGCGGATACGGCGACGACCTTGTCCGTCATCACGTCCGCGACGGTCCTGCGCATGACATCCTCCTTGCCGGTTGCCTTCATCACACCTCGGGAAGGCGGCGGCGTTCAGAGGCGAAGGTCCCGAACGGGACGGTCGTTGGTCAGCGCGGCGGCAAGGGCGCCGGCCGGTCAGCTCAGCAGACCTCGCCGATACGCCTCGCCGACGGCTGCGGCACGGTCGCGGACGCCGAGTTTGTCGTAGATGTGCAGCAGGTGGGTCTTGATGCTGGCCTCGCTGATGAAGAGCTTGGCGGCCGCCTGACGGTTGGAGGCGCCGTCGGCGACGAGGGCGAGGACCTGGAGCTCGCGGTCGGTGAGGGGAGCCCTGACCGGTTTGCGTACCTGGCCCATCAGCCGGCCCGCGACGGACGGTGACAGCACCGGCTCGCCGGCGGCCGCGGCGCGGACGGCGCGCAGGAGCTCGTCGGTGGGGGCGTCCTTGAGCAGGTAGCCGGTGGCGCCGGCCTCGATCGCGGGCAGGACGTCGGAGTCGCCGTCGAAGGTGGTCAGGACGAGGGTCTTGATCCGCGGGTGGGAGCGGCGCAGGGCCGTGATGGCGGTGACGCCGTCCATCTCGGGCATGCGCAGGTCCATGAGCACGACGTCGACCTCCAGCGCGGCGGCGCGCTCGACGCCCTCGCGGCCGTTGGCGGCCTCGCCGGCGACGTGGATGTCGGGCTCGGCCTCGAACGCGGCGCGCAGGCCGTTGCGGACGATGGGATGGTCGTCGACGATGAGGAGGCGGATCACCGGGGGCTTCCTTGGAGGGCGGGGACGGTGGCGCTGACGGCGGTGCCCTCGCCGGGCGTGCTCTCGATCTCGAGGGACCCGCCGACGCCGCGCAGGCGTTGTCTCATGCTGCTGAGGCCGAATCCCTGCCCGCCGGGCTCACGGAAGCCGGTGCCGTTGTCGCGGATGTCGAGCAGGACGACGGCGCCGGTGTAGGACAGGGTGAGGCCGGCCCGGGTGGCGTCCGCGTGCTTGGCGACGTTGGCGAGGGCTTCCTGCGCGACGCGGAAGAGGGTGACCTCGATGGCGGGGCTGAGCGGGACGCGGTCGCCGGTCACCTCGACGTGGAGGTCGACGCTGGTGGTCTGGGCCCAGTTGCGGGCCAGGACGGTCATGGCTTCGGGCAGGTGGGCGTCCTCCAGCTGGTGCGGCTGGAGGGCGGCGACGGAGCGGCGGGCCTCGGTGAGGCTGTCCTGGGCGAGGTCGAGCGCGAGCCCGACGTGGGTGCCGGCGTCCTCGACGCGCTGGGCGGCGCGTAACTGGGTGATGATGCCGGTGAGGCCCTGGGCGAGGGTGTCGTGGATCTCGCGGGCCATGCGCTGGCGTTCGTCGAGGATGCCGGCCTGGTGGGCCTGGGTGAGGAGCTGGGCGTGCAGGTCGGCGTTCTCCTCCAGGGCGGCCTGAAGGTCGCTGACCGCCTTGCGGTATTTACGCTGCCGCTCCTCGATCTTGACGCCGGCGATGTGGCCGCCGCCGATGGCGACGGTCTGCACGGCGACGATCGCCAGGTGGAAGGCGATGAGCTGGAGGTCGGCGTGGGCCCAGTCGATCGCCGACTGGTACAGGACGACGGAGGTGGCGGCCACGGCGGCGAACGTCCACTTAGACGGAGCGAAGTTGGCCGCCAGGAAGAAGCCGGAGATGGAGTAGATGATGAAGATCGGGTCGTGGGCGGTCAGCAGCGCGACGGTGACCAGCAGGCCGGCGAAGTGGACGGTGATGGCGACCCGCCGCCCGCGCACCTCGGCGGGCAGCAGGGTCCGCGCTCCGAGCAGCCAGGCGAGGGCCAGACCGGTGAGAAGCAGGGTGCGGGGGATCGCGCCCGGCGGTTGGACGGGGGTGGCCAGGCTGATGACGAGCGAGGCGGCGAGGGTGATGTAGGGGACGGTCTCGGCGATGCCCAGGAAGCGTCGTTCCCAGGTGGAGGGCGGGAAGGGGTCGTTCATCCCGGGTTCCCCTTCTCTCGGGCGCGGACGGGGCTCACTCGGTGGTGGTGGCCGGTGAGGACGAGCTTAGGCGCATGGGGATCAGGAAGGCGTATCCGTACATGAGCAGTCCTGTGGCGATCATGAAGATGATCGTCGGCCATTGCCAGAGCGGCGGGAGATGCAGGGCGAGGAACCAGACCGGGTCCTCGAACCCGAAGATCTTCATCACCAGGGGCACGAGCCCCTGCGGGAACAGGGGGAGCCAGGCGATGGTGTGGCAGATCGTGACCCCGATGCGGTGGCGGAGCGGAAGATCGGCGGTGGCGGGCTTGCCGGGCTGGGGCGCGGGACCGTGCTTCATGAGGTTGAGCAGCTCGATCCCGCGCTTCTCCAGCCTGCGGCGGGCGATCCAGCCGAGTCCCCAGGCGCTGAGGGCGCCGGTCAGCACCCCGACGGCGAGGCCGGCCCACGGATGGAGGAGGACGGCGCCGGCCGCGGGCAGGGCGGTGGCGGGCACGGTGATGAGCACGAGCCAGGCGAGGCCGGTCTCGGCGCTCTCGTCGGCGCCGGTGCTGAGCGGGTTGCCGCCCCGCTTGTGGGGGTCGGTGCCGGGCACGAGCGAGGTGACGGCGAGCAGGACGACGACCCCGGCGCCGCCGCCGAGGAGGGCGGGGAGCAGGCCGAGCACCCACGGCCAGGCCCAGCTCTGGCCGCTGACCAGCAGGCCGGTCAGGGAGAGCACGACGGCGGCCGGGCCGACGACGAGCAGCCAGGCCAGCTGGCGGCCGCGTACGTCGGCACGTTCCGCGCCGGGGGTCATGAGGGTGAGCCAGAGGGCGGTCCCGTCGGCGCCGTAGAGGTTGGCCGAGGACGCGGCGGCCATCACGATCGCGATGAGCCCGGTGAACGGGACCACCATCCAGGCGCCGATGGTGACGAGCAGCAGGGGAGAGACGACGGCGTAGGAGAAGGCGGTGACGAGGAGCTGGATCCGGACGAGGTCGCGCCACCAGGTACGCAGCTCCTTGGCGGCGGCGGCGCGGGCGCCGCCGGCGGCGGGGAAGGGGCGGGGCGCGCCGCGGCGGGGCGGCACACCACCGCGCGCGGCCGAGACGACGCGCCGCGACAGCAGGCTCGCCCACGCGGTCAGCAGGAGGGCGATCAGGCCGGCGGCGGCCACGAGGATGGCGACGGCGAGGGGCCAGGGGGCCTCGACGGCGGCCACGCCCCATCCCGAGGGCAGGACGCGGACGAGGACATGGGACCAGGCCGCGCTGTCGGTGCCGCCCAGGGCGATGAGGGGTGCCCAGCCGTTGCTGCACAGGGCGATGGCGGTGCCGGTCACGACGCCGACGGCCGCCGCGGTGGCGCGGGACCTGACGAACAGGCCGATGGTCGCCACGATGACCCGGGAGATCATCACCAGGGTGACGAGCGTGGTGACGGCCGCCACGAGGCCGATGAGCACTCCGCCGGGGCCGAACCGCCAGCCGTACACGGGCAGGGACAGCAGGGCGATGAGGGTGATCAGGGGCGCGGGGCCGGCGAAGGCTCCGGCGAGCAGCGCCGCCGCGATCCGGCCCGGCGTGACCGGGAGCAGGGAGAAGTACTCGGGGCGCAGCGCCTCGCTGCCGCCGCCGATCAGGAGCGGGCCGAAGATCCAGCCGGAGAGCCAGACGGCCAGGCAGAGGGGCAGGTAGACGGGCCACAGGACGGCGACGGCGATCGTCCCCAGGGCCAGGATCAGCCCGAGCGCGGCGCCGGTGTAGAGGTTGGTGACGTTGTCGCCGCGCAGGGAGTTGCGCATGAGCGCCAGCCGCATGCCGACCATGTGCCGGGCCAGGGCGGCCGGGCGCGGAGCCGTGACGGCTCGATCTGGGGTCAGGAGCTGAGCCATGCCAGTCCCTCCGTCGCTCGGGGGCGGGCGCCGACGAGGTCGACGAACGTGTCCTCCAGGGTCGCGGCGCCGCGTACGTCGGCCAGCGGCCCGGCGGCCACCACGCGGCCGTCGGAGATGACGCCCACGTGGTCGCAGATCTGCTCGACCAGGGGCATGACGTGGCTGGAGATGATCACCGAGCCGCCGCCGCCGATGAATCCGCGCAGGATCGCCCGGATCGTGGCCGCCGAGACGGGATCGACGGCCTCGAACGGCTCGTCCAGGACGAGCAGGCGCGGCGCGTGCAGGAGGGCGACGGCCAGGCCGATCTTCTTGCGCATGCCGGTGGAGTACTCGATGACCAGCGTCCGCTCGGCGGCGTCGAGTTCGAGAACCTGGAGGAGATCGCCGGTGCGCTCGGCGACGACCTCGTGGGGCAGGCCGCGCAGCAGGCCCAGGTAGGTGAGGACCTCGCGGCCGGTGAGGCGTTCCGGCATGGCGTTGCCGTCGGGCAGCACCCCGATCAGGCCCTTGGCCCGGACGGGGTCGCTCCAGACGTCCACGCCGAAGATCTCGGCGCGGCCGGCGTCGGGACGCAGCAGGCCGACGGCCATGGCCAGGGTGGTGGTCTTGCCGGCGCCGTTGGGGCCGACCAGGCCGTAGCAGGACCCGGCGGGCACGGTGAGCTGGATGTCGTCGGCGGCGACGTGGTCGCCGAAGGCCTTACGCAGTCCGGCGACGCGGAGAGCGGGTTCCCGGTGTGTGGGCATGTCTTGAGAATCGCGCGGGAGCGAGGGCGGCGGATCGTCCGGGCGGGCAGCGGGACGGTGGATTCCGGCATCAACCGATCGGTTGATGCCGGGCGCGTCGTCAGGAGACCGGGATGTTCGAAACCCGGCCGAGGTTCTCCGCTTCCAGCGTGACGGAGGAGACGGTGTCGGCGGGCGCCGGATAGTAGACGTACCCCCGGCCGGTCATGCCGGCATCGAGGGCCGGCACCCAGTTCTCGACGAACTCCGTGTCCATCTTCAGCGGGTGGTAGCGCGTCTTCGTCGCCGGGTCGACCAGGATGAACGCGCCGAAGTCCGCCGCCGCGGAGAAGGTGCTGTCCCAGCCCGTGAACGGGGCGGGAACGGGGATGAACCGGGAGGCGCCTTCCGAGACGACGTCGAACGTGGCGAGCAGGTAGGCGCCGTCGCGGTGGAAGGGGTGGAAGTCCACGCGCAGGCGGTCCTGGCCGCGCTGCCGGCCGAGCGAACCCGCCACCGGCCCGGCCTGGTGGAACGGCGCAGGCGGGCGGGTGGATCCCCTGATGTCCGACGGCGGCCCGGTGGTGACCGTGACATCCGGCTTGTCCTGCTTGATCTGGTAGGAGATCTCCACCCGCCGGTTACGGGCTCGTCCCTCGGGGTTGTCACCGCCGCCCGGCTTCTCGTTCTTGGCGATGGGCTCGCTCTCGCCCTTGCCCGTGGCCTGGAAGGTGTAGCCGGAGCCGAGCTTGCCCGCGAGATAGTCACGCACCGCCTCGGCGCGCCAGACCGACAGGTTCTGGTTGTAGGCGTCGTCGCCCTTGCTGTCGGTGTGTCCCTCGACGGTGATCGGCGGTTTGGCGGGGTCGGCCCGCTCGCGGGTCTCGCGTACGGCGTCGTCGAGGACGGCGGTGGCCTTGCCGGAGAGCGTGGCCTTGTCGAAGGCGAACAGCACGTCGGTACGCAGTCCCACCGTCTCCTTGCCGCCCTGCCTGCGTTTCGTCCGCTGCGGCGCCTCCACCAGCTCGTTCACGTCGGAGACCCCGGACCAGATCGCGCCGGAGGGCGGCACCACCGGCCACTGGAACTCCGTGCCGGGCGACGGCTCCGCGCCCTGGCCGCGCGCCTTGGCGGCGGGCGTACCGGCGCCTTCGGTGACCGGAAGGCCCGTCATGGGCGCCATCGGCAGGTCGGGCACCAGCGACACGCGCGCGACGCCGGCGGGCAGCGGCGGGAAATACACCTCGACCGGGTAACGCACCCCCGGCCGGAACTCGTCGGGCAGGATCCCCGAGGTCATGGAGTGCCGGGTGCCGAACGCGATCCCGTTGACGTCCTTCTCCCGCAGCGTGAAGTACACCTTCCCCGCGACCGGGTCCAGCAGCCGGAACCTGCCGAAGCTCACGCTCTGCCCGCGCAGGCCGTCGTATCCGAAGTCACCGGTGATCGGCCTGTCGGCAGTGGTCGTGATCACCATCTTCATCGCGGTGAGGCCGGCGTGGCGTTCCACCGCCTCGACCTCCACCCGGAAGGGGGCGGGCACGTCGTACCCGGCCAGCCCCTCGCCGGTGAAAGCGCTCGCCGGGCTCGGAGACGCCCGCCGCGTGGCCGCGGTCTTCGACGGGGGCGGGCTGTCGTCCGGAGTGGGCGGGTTGACCCCGCCGCAGCCGACGAGCACGGCGGCGGCCAGGACGGCAGCGGCACCTCGGATCGCGCGCACGGATCACCTCCGGATCAACGCCGGGGAGCTTAGTGCCTTCCCGCCCGCCGTGGGCCGCTTCCCGCCGACACGTGCGCTCCTGTCCGGTTGCCGGGGCTCAGGCCGTCCTGGCCGCGCGGATGTCAGCGGAGCACGCGGAAGCGGTGGGTGCCGTCCCGCTTCAGCTGCTCGACCAGGCCGAACTCCCACTCCAGGTACGCCTCCATGGCCGCCCGGCCGTTGTCCGTGCCCTCGTACGGCCGCCGGTACCGATCGGCGGGAGGGACCGCGTACCGCGCCGGCTCCGACTCCAGCGGCGCGCCGGTGCCCCAGGCCGCCGTGCCGCCGTCCAGGCTGAACACCGGTGCGGACGTGAGCCGGCTGAGGTCGGCGGCGGCGAGGCGGGCCAGCCGGCCGGTCGGTGACGTGACGACGTACCTGGTGACGATGTGCCCGCCGGTGGTGTGCCCGGTGGTGTGCCGGGCGGCGGCGTCGATCGTGCCGAGCGCGGCGGGCAGCCGGGCCCTTGCAGCGTGCCAGGCGCCGGGGACGTGCCCGGCGGCGTAGTCCCGGCTGGGCCCGACGTCGATGACGACCGTGGCGGCCCGAACGGCATCGAGCGGGTCGAGGTGGTCGGTGCCGAGCCGGTCGATCACGGCCGTGGCCTCCTCGCAGGCGCCGAGCCAGGTGCGAAGGGTGGCCGCGTCCACCGTCTCGACCTGCGGCGGATCAGGGACGGGACCGGGTTCCGCGCCCCGCAGGACCAGGTCCCCTGGATCGGCGGGGCTGATCGCCCACGTCTCCCATCCCATCTGGGCCAGCCACGACCCGGTCATCGCGGCGCGGACCCCGTCGTCGTCCACGAGGACGATCCGGGCGCCGCGCACCGGCGCGTGGTGGTCGGTCTCCTGGACGAGCTGCCCGCCGGGAGCGTGGAGGGAGCCGTCGAGGTGACCGGCGGCGAATTCGGCCGCGGACCGCACGTCGAAGAGGTACCTGGTGCGGCGGGGATCGTACAGGCCGGGCAGCTCGCTCGTACGGATGAATCGGACGCCGGCCCGCCGGGCGACGGCGCGCGCGCCGGAGCGGGCGAGCGCGTGGTGGGACTCTGACACACCGGGCGGAGCCGTGCCGGTCGCCCCGTGGTCGAGCCGCTGCCCGGCCAGCGTCCAGCCGATGGTGCCGTTGCGCAGCGCCGCCACGGGGTTGGGCAGGCCGGCGTTGATCAGGGACTGCGCGCCGATGATGCTCCGCGTGCGCCCCGCGCAGTTCACCACGACGGGAGCGGCGGGATCGGGGGCGAGTTCGCGGATGCGCAGCACCAGCTCGGCGCCGGGCACGCTGGTGGCGGTCGGGATGCTCATGGTGCGGAACTCGTCGAACCGGCGCGCGTCCACGATCACGGGCGGCGTGCCGGCCTCGATCAGGGCTCCCACGTGCTCGGCGGTCAGCGACGGGGTGCGGTTGACCGACTCGACCAGCTCGCCGAACGCCTTGCTGGGCGCGTTGACGTCCTGGAAGAGCTCGCCGCCCGACGCGGTCCAGCCGTCGAGCCCGTCCAGCAGCGGGCGCACGTCGGAGTAGCCGAGCCGGCGCAGGACGTCGATCGCCTGCCGCGCGGGCGCGTCCGCGTCGCCGTACACGACGACGGCTGTGTCCAGGCGGGGGATGCGCCGCCAGGCGTCCAGCTCCAGCAGCGAAAGGGGGAAGTTCGCCGCCCACAGCGGATGCCCCCGCGCGTACAGGGCCTCTTCGCGTACGTCGGCGATGACGATTTCGTCGCGGCGCAGCAGCAGCGCGCGGACCTGCGCGGCGGTGACGGCGGCCGGCTGAGCGGGCATCGGCCGGCTCAGCGGAGCTCGACGCCGGACCAGTCGAGCCCGTCGAGGTTGACCACGATCGCCTCCTGGGTCGTGCGGGCGATGACGACGACGGCCTCGGTGTCCGGGTCGGGGTTCTCCTCGCGGTGCGGGACGAACGGCGGCACGAAGACGTAGTCGCCGGGACCGGTCTCGATCCGGTGCTCCACCGGCTCGTGGCCCTCCACGTCGAGGAAGACGAAGACGGGATGCCCGGACACGACGTAGATCGCGGTCTCGGACGCCCCGTGGTGGTGGTCGCCCGACGCCGTGGCCGCGGTGACGTGCGTCTGTCCCATCCAGAGGTTCCTGGCGCCGACCGTCTTGCCGCTGATCGCCTCGACCCGCGTCATCCCCGAGGTCTGCGAGGTCCGCCCGATCAGGCCGCTCGGCGCGACGTGGTGCAGGGTGCGGTGGAACGGGTCGACGCCGGCGGGCACGAGCACACCGCTGGGCGTGCGGACCAGGCGGGCGCCGGTAGCGTCGGACGGGTCTCGGACCAGGCCGGGGCCGGTCGGGTCGGACGGGTGAACGGGCATCATGCTCCTTTGGCGAGGGCGAAGTCGTGGGCCGGCACCTTGGTCAGGACCGGTGCCGACAGCAGGGCGCGCAGCGTGTCCGACACGCGGCCGGAGACCGTCGGCGCGACGCCCTGCCGGGTCCACAACGCCAGCGGCAGCGGGCTCGGCCGCGGCAGGTCGTCGCGAGGAACGAGGCCCACAGGGGTCTGCCCGAGCGTCGCCAGCAGCGCCACGCCCGCGCCCGCGCTGACGGCGGCCTGCACCCCGGCCAGCTGGTTGGCCTCGGCGGCGATGGCGGCCGGGATCGAGTGGTGCGCCAGGGTCACGAGAGCCCGGTCGCGCAGGGCGCAGGGATCGTCGAAGGCGACGACGGGCAGCGGCTCGCCCCGCCTCGGCGCCGTCCATCCGGGAGCGGAGTACCAGGTGAGCATCAGGTCGCCGACCGCGGTGGCGCGCGGGTCGTCGGCGGGGCCGATGAGCAGGGCCAGGTCGATGCGCCCTGTCGCGAAGCTCTCGCGGAGCTTGGTCCCGCGGTCGATCCGGAACTTGACCCCGTACCGGGGCGCCGGCGCGTCGAGCGCGGTGGCCAGGTGCGGCAGCAGCTGGGCGGCGGCGTGCTCGGTCGAGCCGATGACGATCGTCCCGCGGGCCTCGTGGCCGAAGCTGCGCAGCCCTTCGTCGTGCAGCGCCAGGAGGTTGCGCGCCAGGCCGAGCAGCTTCTCGCCGTCGGCGGTGAACCGGGAGCCGCGGCCGCGCCGCTCCACCAGCGGGCGGCCGATCGCGGACTCCAGCCGGCGGACGTGCTGGCTCACCGCTCCCTGGCTGAGGTGCAGGGCGTCGGCGGCGCGCTGGAAGCCGCCGGTGTCGGCGACAGCGACGAAGCTGCGCAACGGAGCGATGTCCAGCGTACGGTTCATGTCCTGGAGTATACCTATTATTCCTACCTGATGTAAGGGTATTTATCACGCGACGTGATGAGCCGTGATTAGAAAGCGTCGTTGGACAGTCCGGCGGGTGACACCGCAGGCTGACGAGTGTGCACCGGCCGGCCGTCGGCGGCGGTGTGACCTCAGCGCCCACCGAAGGCGCCGCCGAAGGCGCCCACCGAAGGCGCCTACCGAGAGCGCCACCGAAAGCACACCGAACGCGGCCGACGCGGCCTCAGTCCACACGTTGAAAGGTTCGCACCTTGTCGATCCAGATCCTGGGGATGGTCTCGACCGCCTACGGCTCGGAAAGCGCCGGTTGGCGGGGACCCGTCGTCGACCCCGGCTACCTCGCCGACTTCGCCCGAGCCCACGAGGAGGCCGGTTTCGACCGCGCGCTCATCGCCCACAGCGCCAGCTCGCCCGAGGGCTTCGCCGCGGCCGCCCACGTGCTCTACAGCACCGAGCGCCTGGGCGTGCTCATCGCCCAGCGGCCCGGATTCATCCAGCCCACCCTGACCGCGCGCAAGCTGGCCACGCTGGACAACCTCACCGGCGCCGGCCGCGTGGCCATCCACCACATCACCGGCGGCAGCGACACCGACCAGCGGCGCGACGGGGACTTCGCGGACAAGCGGGCCCGCTACCGGCGCACCGCGGAGTTCATCGACGTGCTCAGGCGCACCCTCACCGCCGACGAGCCGTTCGACCACGAGGGCGAGTTCTACCGCTTCGAGGGCGTGTTCAGCTCGGTCAAGCCCCGGGGGGAGGTGCCGATCTTCTTCGGCGGGCAGTCCGACGACGCGATCAGGGTGGGCGGCCGGTGGGCCGACGTCTACGCCCTGTGGGGCGAGCCCCTGGCGCAGACGCGCGACCGCATCGAGGTGATCCGCGCCGAGGCCGCGCGGCACGGCCGCGAGATCGGCTTCTCCCTGTCCGTGCGCCCGATCGTGGCCGAGACGGAGGACGCGGCCTGGGAGAAGGCCGACGGCATCCGCCGCGCCTTCGAGGACAACCTCGCCGGCAAGGGCAACGCGGCGTGGCGGATCGGGCGCGGCGAGAACACCGCGGTCGGCGCGAAGCGGCTGAAGGAGGAGGCGGCCGAGAAGCTCGTGCACGACGAGCGGCTCTGGTTCGGCGTCACCCGGCTGAGCGACGGGGGCGGCAACTCCACCGCCCTCGTCGGCACGCCCGCGCAGGTCGCCGACGCGCTGCTGAAGTACTACGACCTGGGCGTCCGCGCCTTCCTCATCCGCGGGTTCGACCCGCTGGCGGACGTGCGCGAGTGGGGCAGGGAACTCGTTCCGCTGCTGCGCGCCGGCGCCGCGGCCCGCGAGGAGAGCCCCGTCGCCACGGGGCGGGGCCGATGAGGGTGGGCGAGGCGGTCAGGGCCGCCGGCGTCGCCGGCCTCGCGGTGCTGCTGCTGGCCGGCTGCGCCTCCCGGGCGTCCGTCGGCGGCGCGGCCTCCTCCGACGGCACCGCGGTGGCCGCCGCCGGCCAGCGCGGCGACACCCTGACCTGGGGCTGGTCGCTGCCCTCGACCTGGGACCCGGTGACCTCCGCGGTCGGCAACGACGTCCACGCCCTCACCCTCGTCTACGAGGCGGTCACCGAGGTGGACGAGAAGGGCGAGGCCAAGCCCGGCCTGGCCGAGTCGTGGACGTACGCGAAGGACGGCCGCTCGGTCACCTTCCACCTCCGCCCCGGCCTGACCTTCTCCGACGGCACGAAGCTCGACGCCGCCGCCGTCAAGGCCGGCCTGGAACGCGGCAAGACCGCGAAGGACTCGACGATCGCGCCGCAACTGGTCACGGTCGAGCGCATCACCGCCGACGGCGCCACCGACGTGACGCTGCACCTCACCCAGGTGGACTACCAGATTCCGCTGCTGCTGTCCGGCAAGACCGGGCAGATCGTCAGCCCGGCGGCGGCGAAGGACCCGGCCGAGCTGGCCGTCCAGCCCGTCGGCGCCGGCCCGTTCATCCTGAAGACCTATGTGCCCGGGTCGCAGGCGACGCTGGTGCGGAACCCGGCGTTCTGGAACGCGGACGAGATCCTCGTCACGAACTTCGTCCTCAAGCCGACGCCCGACCCGTCCGTCGCGGTGGCGGGGCTCAACTCGGGTCAGTTCGACGTCGCCGACCTCACCGCGTCGCAGGTCGGCGGGGTCGAGGCGGCCGGATTCCCGGTCGAGGCGACCGACGTGCTGCCGGTGCGGGTCCTCGACGTGAACAACACCGTCAAGCCGTTCGACCACCCCAAGGTCGTCCAGGCGATCAGTACGGCGATCGACCGGCAGGCGCTGGTCAAGGCGGCCAACTTCGGCTACGGCCAGCCGGTCTGGCAGCCGTTCCCCAAGGGTTACGTGGCCCACAACCCGGAGCTCGACAACCTGCACCCGCACGACGTGGCCGCCGCGAAGCGGCTGCTGGCCGAGGCGGGATACCCCGACGGCGTGGACGTCCAGCTCGCGCTGGGCAGGGCGGACGACCCGGTCGGCGAGCTGATCCAGCAGCAGCTGAACGCCGCCGGCATTCGCACGACACTCACCGTCCAGACGCCGGGGGTCAACAACTACATCACCCGCAGGTACCCGTTCGTGCTCGACCAGTTCAACGCCCGCCAGTCGCCGGTCCAGGCGCTGCAGGTGCTGTTCGGCGCGCAGGGGCTGATGAACCTGGGCAAGAGCACCCCCGAGGCGCTGCCCGGCGCGGTCGCCAGGGCGAGCGGTCACCCGCTGACCGACCCCGCCTACCCGGCGGCGATCCAGCAGGCCACCAAGATCGCGGTGACGAACATGCCGAACGTGTTCCTGTTCACGGTGACGCGCTTCGCCGCGCACAGCCCCAAGGTGCACGGCCTGCGGAACTGGGTGGACATCCAGCGCTTCGAGGGCGTCTGGGTGGAGAAGTGACCACGCTGGTCGCGCGGAGCGTCGCCGCCCTCGGCCGGGCGCTGCTGATCGCGGTCCCCGTGCTGCTCGTCTCCACCTTCATCACCTTCATGCTCGGCGGGCTGACGGATCAGGACCCCGCCTCGGTCGTGCTCGGCGACTCCGCCACTCCGGCCGACGTGGCGCGGATGCGCGAGGTCTTCGGGCTGGACCGGCCGCTGCTCGCGCGCTACGCGCTGTGGTTGTGGGACGCCCTGCACGGCGACCTCGGCGCCTCCTGGTTCACCAGGATCCCCGTGGCGCGGAGCATCGCCGAGCGGCTGCCGGTGAGCCTGTCCGTGGCCGCCGGGGCGCTGCTCATCGCCGTCGTGCTCGGCGGCGTCTTCGGCGTCCTCGCCGCCGTCAGGCAGGGCGGCCGGCTGGACCGCGCCGTCACGGTCGTCACCTCCGTGCTGGCGACCGTGCCCGGGTTCGTCGCCGCCATCGCCCTCATCACGGTGTTCTCGCTGCTGGTGCCCGTGCTGCCGTCGGGAGGCTGGGCGCCCGCCTCCGACGGGCTGCCGACCTGGGCGAGCTTCCTCGTGCTGCCGTGCGTGGCGCTGAGCCTGGACGCCGCCGCCGACGTCGCCCGCCAGCTGCGGACCGGGCTGGCCGACACCCTGCACGAGAACTACGTCGTCGGGGCGCGGGTGCGCGGCCTGCCGGGGTGGCGCATCGTGCTGGTCCACGCCCTGCGCAACGGCGCGGGACCCGCGGTCGCCGTGCTCGGCATGCACGTGCCCCGGCTCATCGGCGGAGCCGTCATCGTCGAGACCGTGTTCGCGCTGCCCGGCATCGGCGAGCTCACCAAGACCGCGGCGCTCGGAGGTGACGTGCCCGTCGTGCAAGGGGCCCTGCTCGTCACGATCGGCGTCGTGCTGGTCTCGTCCGCGCTCGTCAACGTCCTGCTGGTCAAGCTGCGCCCCGCCGCACGGAGGGAGATATGAGGACCGTCACCGACGCCCTGCGCACCCGCGCGGGCGCCATCGCCGCGGCCGTGCTGGCGGCCGTGCTCCTGCTCGCCGCGATCGGGCCCTTCCTCGCGCCGTACGACCCGCTGCGCAACGGCGCCGACATCCTCATGCCGCCGAGCGCGGCGCACTGGTTCGGCACCGACTACCTCGGCCGCGACGTGCTCAGCCGGGTCCTGGCCGGCGCGCCCGCCTCGGTGCTCACCGCCTTCGAGGCCGTCGGCATTGGGCTCGTCATCGGCGTCGTCCCCGGCATCACCTCCGTCCACCTCGGTCGCGCCTATGAGTGGATCACGCTGCGGGTGATGGACGGGCTCATCGCGCTGCCCTTCCTGATCTTCGCCATCGCGGTGGCCGCGCTGCTCGGCAACGCCGTCCACCAGGCGATGATCGCCGTCGGGATCCTGCTCGCGCCGTCGTTCTACCGCATCACCAGGGCCGCCGCCCTCAGTCACGCGAACGCGCAGTACGTGACCGCCGCGCAGCTGTTCGGCGCCTCCACCTGGCGGGTGCTGCGCACGCACGTGTGGTCGAAGATCCTGCCCACGCTCGTCGTGAGCACCGCGAACGCCACCGCGGGCGGCCTGCTGATCGTCTCGTCGCTGACCTTCCTCGGCATCGGCGTCGTGCCGCCCGAGCCCACCTGGGGCGGCATCGTCGCCAGCGACCTCGGCTACCTGACGCAGCGGCCGTACGGGCCGGTGTTCCCGTCCCTGTTCATCATGGCCACCGTCGGCGCGCTCAACCTGCTCGCCGACGCGATCAGGGACGCCGGCGGCGACCACGGCCGCGCGCGGACGCGCGGGAGAGGAGGAGCCGCCCGTGTCCGTCTCACCTGACTCCGCGACGGCGGTCCGCACGGTCGCGGACGCCGTGAGCGAGCCCCTTCTGTCGGTACGCGGGCTGCGCGTCAGCGTCGCCGACGGCACCGAGGTCGTCCGCGGCGTGGACCTGGACGTGCCCCGCGGCTCGGCCGTCGGGCTGGTCGGCGAGTCCGGCAGCGGCAAGACGCTGACCTGCCGCGCCGTCCTGGGCCTGCTGCCCGCCGGCGTCGAGGTCACCGGCGGCCGGATCAGCCTCGGGGACACCGAGCTGACCGCGTTGCCGGCGGCCAGGCGAGCCCGCCTGCGCGGCACCCACCTCGCGGCCGTCTTCCAGGACCCCGCCTCCTACCTCAACCCGTCGATCACCGTCGGGGCGCAGCTCGCCGAGGTGCTCCGGGTCAAGGTCGGGCTGGCCCGCCGGGCGGCGCGGGAACGGGCCGTCGAACTGCTGCACGCCATGGGGCTGCGCCGCCCCGAGCACGTCTACGCGCAGTACCCGTTCGAGCTGTCGGGCGGGATGTTGCAGCGGGTGCTGATCGCGATGGCGATCACCGCCGAGCCGGAACTGCTGATCGCCGACGAGGCGACCACGGCCCTCGACGTGACCGTGCAGGCCGAGGTGCTGGAGCTCCTGTCCGAACTGTGCCGCGACCGTGGCCTCACGCTCATGGTCGTCTCGCACGACCTGGCCGTGATCGCGCAGCTGTGCGAGACCGTGTACGTCTTCCGCGACGGCGCCGTGGTCGAGGAGGGACCCACCCGGCGGGTGCTGCGCGGGCCGCGCCATCCGTACACGCGCGAGCTGATCCGCGACCACGAGCGCTTCGGCATCGACCGGGTGCGCGAACAGGGGAGCCGCCGATGACCGCGCTGCTCGACGTCACCGGACTGCACGTCGCGCTCGGGCGAGGCCGCGGGCGGACGGAGATCCTGCACGGCGTCGACCTCACGGTGGCGCCGGGCGAGATCGTCGGACTTATCGGCGAGACCGGCTCGGGGAAGACCACGCTCGCCCGCGCCGTGCTCGGGCTGGTGCGGGCCCACAGCGGCTCGATCGCGATCGACGGGCGCGAGGTGAGCGGGCTGCGCAGGAGCGCGCTGCGGGCCTTCCGCCGCGGCGGCGCCGCCCAGTACGTCTTCCAGGACCCGCTGCGCAGCCTCGACCCCGAACGCACCGTGTTCGACACGCTGATCGAGGGCCTCGCCGTGCGCGGCGGGCACTCCCGCGCCGAGCTGCGCGAGGCCGCGCGAGAGGTCGCCCGGCTCGTCTCCCTGCCGCCCGGCCTGCTGCCCCGGCATCCCGGCGAGCTGTCGGGCGGCCAGCGGCAGCGCGTGGCCATCGCCCGCGCCGTCGCCGTCGATCCGCGGCTGCTCATCTGTGACGAGCCCGTCAGCGCCCTCGACGCCTCGACCCGCATCACGATCCTCGAACTCCTGCTCCGCCTGCGCGAGACCCGCGACCTCGGCGTGCTGCTGATCACGCACGACCTCGGCTCGCTCGGCGGCGTGGCCGATCGGGTCGTCGTGCTGTACCACGGGCAGGTGGTGGAGACGGGGACCACGGAGGAGATCTTCCTGGCGCCGCGGCATCCGTACACCCGGCTGCTCGTGACGTCCGTGCCGTCGATCGGGGACGCCGAGCCGCCCGACCCCGAGCTGCGCCGGGCCCTGCGCGCCGAAGTGCGCGGCCTCACCGCCCACCCCTGAACCCTGGAGCACGACATGACGCAGACCACCGACTTCCACGCTCCCGCCGGGCTGCGGACCAGGGGCACGATCCTCGTGGTGCCCGGCCGCGGCGAGACACCCGCGACGTACGGGCGGTTCGGAGCGCGGCTCGCCTACGACGCCTACCGGGTCCGCATCGTGAACCTGCCGGCTACCGACCCGGTCACCGACCCGGTCACCGACCCGGTCACCGACCCGGTCACCGACCCGGTCACCGGCACGGCCGTCGGCGCGGCTGCCGCTCCGGCTCGCGTCGCTCCCTTCCTGGAAGCTCTCGCCCGGGGGCTGTCCGAGGCCGTCGGGGACCTCGGGGCCGAGACGACGGACGGGCTGCCGCGCCCGCTGGTGCTGGTGGGGTCAGACCTGGGCGCGGCTGGAATCGCCGCCCTGCTCGCCACGGCCTCCCCTTCGGCGGTGTGGTGGCCGCAGGCGGTCGTACTGGCCGGGCTGCCCGGCGGCGGGTCGCAGGCCGGCGGCGGGTGGGAGGACGAGCTCGACGTCAGGACCGCCTGCCCGACCCACCGCGGCGTGCTGACCGGCGACACCGCCGTGGAACGCGGCGCGCTGGCCGGCCCCGTGCCGCAGGACCTGCTGGACGCGGCGTACGCGAGCACCGCCGACGTGCCGCACCTGCTGCTCGTAGGGGACGCCGACCCGCTGGCGGACCGGGACGCGATCACGCGGGCGGCCGAGACGCTGCCCCAGGCACGGCTCGGCGTCGTGCGCGGCGCCCACCACGACGTGCTCAACGACCTGCAGCACCGCTCGGTGGCCGCCGAGGTGGTCACGTTCCTGGAGGCCGTGCGCGAGGAGCTGCGACGGGCCGTCACCGTGGAGGCCAGCGCCTGGTGACCGTTCTACTCCGTTCGGTGTAGTTCGTACGGCGATCGAAGCAAGGGCAGGTGACGATCAACGGACGACGCGCTCCCGCCTCGGCCCGGCCTAACGTTTCTCCCCGAGACAAGCCGGACGAGAACCGAAGGAGTCGCCATGAGCAGGAAAGTGATGACCGCGATCGCCGGGCTGAGCGTGACGGCCGGGCTGCTGGTCGCGGCCGGCGCGCCGGCGGGGGCCCAGGCCGGCGCGTCATCCGTCCGGGCCGGCACCGCCGAGGTGGCCGCGCCGAAGCCGCCGAAGGGCGCCAGGGCGGTGGTCCAGGTGAGCCCCAATCCCACCACCAGGCGCGGCCAGAAGGTGACGATCACCGGCCACTGCGGCGGCGGTAAGGGGCTCAAGGCCGTGCTGGCCGGGGTGGACAGGAAGCACCCCGTGCTGCGGGACATCCGCATCGTCAAGGACGACGCGAAGGGGTTCGTGGCGAAGGCGACCCTCGCACCGGAGATCGGGAACGGCGTCGGTCCCATCTTCGTCGACTGCGGCGGCGAGGCGGGAGTGACCCTGCTCGTCACCCACGTCTGATCCGACCTTTCCGAAGCCGCCGCGGTCCCTTGCACCCGTCGGCTCACGCGGCTCCGGGAACCGTGGTCGCGGGCCGCGTCGTCCAACAGGCCATCTGGGCGACGCGGCCCGGCCCCGTCACCTCCTCGAACATCGCCCCCGCCTCCCTTCTTGAGAAAAGGCCTCGTACGCATGGCCGCATCACCTCCACGCCGCGAAGCCGTTCCGGCCCGGCACCTCGCCCGGATCACCGACCTCGCGCTCGCCGTCCTCACCCTGGTCTTCTTCGTCGCCGTGGCCCTCGCGACCGGGGTGCACAACCCCTGGTCGGGCCCGATCCCCCTCGGGCTGTTCCTCGGAGCGCTGCTCCTGGTCAGACGCCGATGGCCGATGACCGTGCTGCTGCTGTCGATCGGCGGCGTCATCGTCTACCACCTGACCGGGCACTGGTCTCCCGCCGGGTGGATCTGGCCGGCCGCGGTCGCCTACTTCACCGCCGCCACCACGCCACACGTGCGCTGGGCGGCCGCCGCCGGCCTGGCCCAGCTGGTCCACTCCGCGATCGACTTCCGCCTGGTCCTGGACCTCAATCCCAGCCGCTACCTGGTCCACGTCGCCGGGGAAGGGCTGCTCCTCGCGATCCTGATCGTCGCGGGCCGCAGCTATGCCGCCGCGTCGCGCCGCCGCGAACAACTGCGCGAAGCGGACGACCGGGCCCGCGTCGCCGAGGAACGGCTGCGCGTCTCGCACGAGGTGCACGACGTCATCGCGCACACGCTGGCCGTCGTCGGCGTGCAGCTCAACGTCGCCGCCGACACCCTGGAGGAGGATCCGGCCGCGGCCGCCGCCGCGCTGAGCCTGGCCAAGGACGTCAGGAACCGGGCGATGGCCGACCTCCGCTCCCTCATCGCGATCCTGCGCGACGGCCCGGAGGGCACCGCGCCCCAGGCCGACCTGGCCTC
The DNA here is from genome assembly GCF_003001935.1 of Nonomuraea fuscirosea. GTDB lineage: Bacteria > Actinomycetota > Actinomycetes > Streptosporangiales > Streptosporangiaceae > Nonomuraea > Nonomuraea fuscirosea. The sequence continues at coordinate 776,359 of NZ_PVNG01000001.1, forward strand.
CCTGGACACGCTCGTCGCCGACGCCCGCGCCGCCGGCCTCGAGGTGACCTTCGAGGAGCACGGCGACCGGGCCGCCGTCACCGCCATTCCCGCCATCGCCGTGCACCGGGTCGTCCAGGAGTCCCTCGCCAACACGCTCAAGCACGCCGAGGCGAGCGAGGTCACGGTGACGATCGGCTACGGGCCCCGCTCGATCGTCGTCGAGATCACCGACGACGGCCGCGGCGCCTCAGGTGCAGGCGCGGGCACCGCGGGCCACGGCCTGGCCGGCATGCGGGAACGGGTGAGCGCACTCGGGGGCGCGTTCACCGCCGGGCCCGCACCCGGCGGCGGCTTCGCCGTGCGGGCCGAGATCCCCGTGGCAGGAGGCTCGACGGCGTGACGATCACGGTGCTCCTCGTGGCAGGCTCGTCGGCATGACGATCACGGTGCTCCTCGCCGACGACCAGGCACTCGTCCGGGCCGGCTTCCGCAGCCTGCTGGCCCGTTCACGGGACATCACGGTCGTCGGCGAGGCCCAGGACGGCGACGAGGCCGTACGGCTGGCGTCGAGCACCCGCCCCGACGTGATCCTCATGGACATCCGCATGCCCGGCACCGACGGGATCGCCGCGACGCGCCGCATCGTCACCGACCCGGCCACGCGGAGCAGCCGCGTCATCATCCTCACCACGTTCGACACCGACGAGCACGTCTTCGCCGCCCTGCGCGCCGGAGCCAGCGGCTTCCTCACCAAGGAGGTCGAGCCGGCCGAGCTCCGCCGCGCGGTCGCCGCCGTGGCCGGCGGGGACGCGCTCCTGTCGCCGGGGGTGACCCGCCGCGTCATCGAGCAGTTCGCCCACCGGCAGGACCTCACGCCCGCCGCGGGGGAGCGGCTGGCCGCGCTCACCTCCAGGGAGCGGGAGACGGTCAGGCTCGTGGCGCTCGGCCTGTCCAACCACGAGATCGCCGAGCGCCTCGTCATCAGCCCGCTCACCGCCAAGACCCACATCTCCAGGGCCATCGCCAAGCTGAACGTGCGCGACCGGGTGCAGCTCGTCATCCTCGCGTACGAGAGCGGCCTGATCCGGCCCGGCGCGTGAACCCCCTGTCCTGAGCGGGAGCGCCGTCACCCGTCCAGGCGTCGCCGGTGCAGCCGCCGGGTCGTTCTCACCCGTCCTGGAGGTCGCCGGGGACGACGGCGACGGGGCAGGCGGCGTGCTCGACCATCGCCCTGACGACCGTGCTCAGCCGGCCGTGGTGGCGGGTCCGTTCCGCGCCCACGACGAGCAGGCCGGCCCGGCACGACGCGGTGCGCAGGGCCTCCTTCGCCGGCGCGGTGACGGCGTGCCCCTCCACCCGCACCTCCGTGTGCCGGACGCGCCAGGGGGCCAGGCGTTCCTCCATCCGCTCGCGCCCGGTCCCGGCGGCGGCCTCGACGTCCGGCACGGGCGCCATCGCCACACCCCAGGCCATGGTCTGCAGGTGCACGGCGTGCACGGCCACGAGCGGAAGCCGGCGCAGGGTCGCTTCGTCGAAGGCGAACTGCAGGGCCGCGTCCGGCGTGGCGGGGCTGAGGCCCAGGAGCACGGGGCCGGGGCTGGACGATGCCGGGATCGGGCCGGGGCCGCGTACGACGATCACCGGGGAGTGCGCGTGGGCGGCGACGTAGCCGGCGACCGAGCCGACCAGCGACCTGGCCAGGGCGCCCAGGCCCCGGGAGCCGACGACGACGAGGTCCGCGCCGGCCGACAGCTCGACGACGCGCTCGGCGGGGGATCCCTCGTACAGATCGGTCATGACGTGGTCGACGGCGCTGGTGGAGCGCGCGCATTCGGCGCCGTGGGCGAGCACGTGCTCGGCCGCCTTGCGCAGATGCAGCTTGGCCTCCTCGGCCGCCTCGCCGTACGGCCAGCGCCAGGCGTGCGTCAGCGTCAGCGGCAGCCCCCTCAGCTCGCACTCGTCGAGCGCCCAGTCCAGAGCCTGGACCGAGAAGTCGGAGCCGTCGTAGCCGACGACCACGCTGCGGGTTTCGGCCATGGTTGTCACCTCGCTCTGACCGACGGCTACCCCATGAGAGGGGGCATATCCCTTGGTCACGCCGCCGAACGGCGTGCGAGGGGGCGGGACCACTACATGAGTGCGCTATCGTAATTGCGAAGATTCGTAATTGATGAATTTCGGCGTGAGGGTGGTCGTGTCGGGGAGACGGCGGGATGAGGCGGAGGGCCCGTGATGTCGGTGCCGCTGTACGAGGCCAAGGCCGAGCTGTTCCGCCTTCTGGGCCATCCGGTCCGGATCCGGGTGCTGGAGCTGCTGCAGGACGGCCCGAAGCCGGTCCGCGAGCTGCTGGCCGCGATCGAGGTGGAGCCCACCGGGCTGTCGCAACATCTGGCGGTGCTGCGCCGCTCCGGCCTGGTCACCGCGCAGCGGGAGGGGACCACCGTGGTCTACGCGCTGGCCGGCGGCCGGGTGGCCGGTCTGCTGCGCGCGGCCCGCGAGCTCCTGGCCGAGAAGTTGTCCGGCCAGAACGAGCTGCTCAACGAGCTGCTGGAGGGCGATGACGACGATGTGGCGCAAGATCGTTAGAACGGGGCGGGTGGCGGAGCCCGCCCCGGAGCGCCCGGACGGCGAGGTGCCGGAGCAGGCCGCGGAGCTCGCCGGATCGGTGCAGATCAGGCACGTGGACGCGGGGTCGTGCAACGGCTGCGAGGTGGAGATCGCCTCCGCGTTCGGCCCGGTCTACGACGCCGAGCGGTACGGCGCGCGGCTGGTGGCCTCCCCGCGGCACGCCGACGCGCTGATGGTGACGGGGCCGGTGACGCGCAACATGGAGATGGCGCTGCGCCGTACCCACGACGCCGTCTCCGAGCCGCGGCTGGTGATCGCGCTGGGCGACTGCGCCCGCGACTGCGGCGTCTTCGCCGGCGCGTACGGCGTGGCCGGGGCGGTGCGTGACGTGGTGGACGTGGACGTGGAGGTGCCGGGCTGCCCGCCGCGTCCCGAGGCGATCGTGGCGGCGTTGCGCGGGCTGACCGGCCGATGAACCTCGTCGGCACCCTGTACGTGACGGCCCTGGCCGGCTGCGCGGTCGCCGCGCTGGCCGCCCTGACGGCTCCGGCGCGGGCGCGGCTGCCGCTGACCGGCTGGTGCACCGCCGTCGCGGGGGCCGTGGGAGCGGCGGCGGGAGTGGCCGCCCTTTCAGGCGGCGTTTCCGCCGGCGTTTCCGCTGGTGTCTCTCCGGGTGGTCCGGCCGGCGGTTCCGGCCCGAGCTGGTCGGCCTGGCTGCCGGACCTGCTGCCGCTGGCCGGGGTACGCCTCGCGATCGACCCCTTGGGCGGGGTGTTCGTCGCGGTCACCGGGCTGGTCACGGTGTGCGCGGCGATCTACGGCATCGGCTACTGCGCGCACGGACTGGACGGGCGCCTGTTCCAGGCCGTGCTGCCGCTGTTCGTGGCGGCCCTGCTGCTGGTGCCCGCCGCGGCGAGTGTGAGCACGTTCCTGCTCACCTGGGAGCTGATGGCGGTGACGTCGCTGCTGCTGGTGCTGGCCGAGCACCGGCGGCGGGCGGAGGTGGGCCGGGCCGGGCTGTGGTACGCGGTCATGACGCACCTCGGCCTCGTGGCGATCCTGGCCGGGCTGGTGGCGTTCGCCGCCGGAGCCGCAGGGGAGAGCTTCGCCGAGCTGCGCGCCGCCGAGCTGCCGCCGGGCGCCGCGACGGTCGTGTTCCTGGCGACGGCGGCCGGCTTCGCCTCCAAGGCCGGCATCGTGCCGCTGCACGTCTGGCTGCCCCGGGCGCATCCGGAGGCGCCGAGTCACGTCTCGGCGCTGATGAGCGCGGCGATGGTGAACCTGGGCGCGTACGGGATCATCAGGGTCGGGCTGGACCTGCTGGGCGGCGGGCCGGCCTGGTGGTGGCTGCTGGTGCTGGCGGCCGGCGCGCTGTCGGCGCTGTACGGCATCCTCCAGGCGGCGGTCACCTCCGACCTGAAGCGGCTGCTCGGCTACTCCACGACGGAGAACCTGGGCCTGGTGCTGGTCGGCGTGGGCGCGGCGGGCTTCTTCGCCGTCTCCGACCTCCCCGTGCCGGCCGCGCTCGCCCTCGCCGCGGCCCTTCTCCACGTGGTCAACCACGCCGCGTTCAAGACGGTGCTGTTCCTGTCGGCCGGTTCGGTGCTGCACGCCACCGGCACCCGCGACCTCGACGCGCTGGGCGGGCTGCGCACGCGGCTGCCGTACACCACCGCCGTGTTCGCCGTCGGCGCGCTGTGCGCCTCGGCGCTGCCGCCGGGCAACGCCTTCGTCAGCGAGTGGCTGCTGCTGCAGAGCCTGATCCACGCCCTGCCCGGCGCCGGGGTGGCGGGCGCGGTGACGATGCCGCTGGCCGTCGGGGTGATCGCGTTGTCGGCCGGGCTGGCCGTGGCGACGTTCGTCAAGGCGTTCGGGGTGGGCTTCCTGGCCCGGCCGCGCAGCGCCGAGGCCGAGGCGGCGCGCGAGAGCCCGCCGCCGATGCTGGCCGCGATGACGTTCGCGGCGGTGGGCTGCGTGGTCCTGGCGCTGGCCCCCACGCTGGTCGTGCCCGCGCTCGGCCGCGCCGTCGGTGTGGTCTTCCCCGGGCGGGACGTCGTCAGCGGGGAGCTGACGCTGCGGCTGGCGGGCGTCTCGGGGATGATCTCGCCGCTGCTCATCGCCGCCGCCCTCGTGATCGCCGTCGTGGCCGTGCTCGGCCTGGTACGGCTGACCGCCGCCCGGCGGGCCCGGCGCGCCGCCCGGCTGTGGGACTGCGGCGCCGGGCCCATGTCGGCCCGGATGGAGTACACCGCCACCTCGTTCGCCGAGCCGCTGCAACGGGTCTTCGACGACGTCCTGGCCCCGGAGAGCGACGTGGACGTCACCCCGATGAAGGAATCGGCCTATCTGGTGGAACGCGTACGTTTCCAGGCACGGGTGCCCGATCGCATCGAGCACCGCCTCTACGATCCGCTCATCGCCGCGGCGGCGGCCGTCGGGAACAGGGCGCGCGCCCTGGCCACCGGCAGCGTGCACCGCTATCTCGGCTACGGCTTCTGGGCGCTGACCGGCGCGCTGCTCGTCCTGGTGGCGCTGTGGTGACCGGCACGGTCGGAGCGGTGCTCCAGGTCCTCCTCATCGCGGTCGGCTCCCCGCTCTTAGTGGGAGTGATGCGGCAGGTCCGCGCCCGCCTGGAAGGACGCGCCGGAGCCGGGATCGCGCAACCGTGGCGGGACCTGCGCAAACTGCTGCGCAAGCAGGCGATCTCGCCGCACGGCACCGGCTGGGTGTTCCGCCTCGCGCCGCTCCTACTGGCCGGCACGGCGCTGGTGGCCGCCGCGGTGGTGCCGCTGGTGACCACGGCCTCGCCGCTGGACGGCGTCGCCGACCTGTTCGCGGTGACGGCGCTGCTCGCCCTGGGCTCGGTGGCGCTGGCGCTCGGCGCACTGGACACCGGGACGGCGTTCGGCGGGATGGGCGCCAGCCGCGAGATGACCGTGCTGGCGCTGGTCGAGCCGACGATCCTGGTGTCGGTGTTCGCGCTGTCGATCAGGGTCGGCTCCACCAGCCTGGGCTCGATCGTCACCGCGACGGCGCGGGACCCGCTGTCGGTGATCTCGCCGGTGAGCGCGCTGGCCGCGGTCGCGCTGGCGATCGTCACGATCGCGGAGACCGGCCGCATCCCGGTGGACAATCCGTCCACGCACCTGGAGCTCACGATGATCCACGAGGCGATGGTGCTGGAGTACGCCGGCCCGGACCTGGCGCTGATCGAGTGGGCGTCGGCGATGCGGCTGTCGGTGCTGCTGGGCCTGCTGGCGAGCCTGTTCTTCCCGCTCGGCATCGCGGGCGCGGACGCGGGCGTGCTCGGGCTGGCGGCGGCCGTGATCGCGATCGTGGTCAAGGTGGCGCTGCTGGGCGTGCTGCTGGCGGCCGGCGAGGTCTTCATGGCCAAGCTGCGGCTCTTCCGTGTGCCCGAGCTGCTGGCCGGTTCGTTCCTGCTGGCGCTGCTGGCCGTGGCCGCGTCCTTCTTCCTGGCCTGAACGGGGGCGAGACACATGACCGATGCCCTGTACGTCCAGGCTCTCTACCTGGCGTGCGGCGCGTTCCTGCTGACCGGCGTGCTGGTGCTGTGGCGGCGCGAACTGTCGGCGATCGTACGGCTGTTCACCCTGCAAGGGGTGGCGCTGACCGCGCTCGTCGTCGTCCTCGGCCTCTGGCAGGGCGAGCTGGAGCTGGTCCTGGTCGGCGCCGGGGTGGGCGCCCTGCGCGCCGGGCTGCTGCCGTACCTGATGCGCCGCGCGCTGGTGGCGGGCGGCGCGGGCCGCGAGACGCAGCCGCTGGTCAACGTGGCGACCTCGCTGCTGGTGGCGGCGGTGCTGGCGATGCTGGCGTACGCGGTCTCCCAGCCGCTGATCCGGCTGTCGCCCACGCCGGCCACGCAGGCGGTGCCCGTCGCGCTGACCGTGCTGCTGATCGGCTTCTTCGTCCTGGTGACCCGGAAGAGGGCGCTGTCGCACGTGGTGGGCTTCCTGCTGATGGACAACGCCATCACCGCCGCCGCGTTCCTCACCACCAGCGGCGTCCCGCTGGTGGTCGAGCTCGGCATCTCCCTGGACGTCCTGCTGGCCGTGCTGGTGCTGCAGGTGCTGACCACCCGGATGCGGGCCGCGTTCGGCGGCACCGACCTCGACGAGCTGCGGGAGTTGCACGACTGATGGAAAGCCTGCTGGTGCTCGCACCGGTCGCGGTGCCCGCCGCCGCCGCGTGCCTGTACGCCGTGCTCGGCTGGAACCGGGTCACCGCCTGGCTCGGCACGCTCTCCGCGGCCGGACTGCTGGCCTGCGCGGTCGCCCTGTCCGCGGCTTCGTCCACGGCTTCCTCCGCGGGTTCGTTCACGGGTTCGTTCACGGCGGGCCCTGGTGAGGCGTTCGGCGGGCTGCTCTTCGCCGACGCGCTGAGCGCGTTCATGCTGATCGTGATCGGCGTGGTCGCGCTGCTGGCGATGGCGGCGAGCCCCGCGTACCTGGCCGCCGAACTCGCCGCCGGGCACACGGACCCGCACGCGATGCGCCGCTACGGCGTGCTGACGCAGGCGTTCATCGCCGCGATGGCACTCGCCGTCCTGGCCTCAGGGCTGGGCCTGCTGTGGGTCGCCATCGAGGCGACCACCATCGTGACCGCGTTCCTGGTCGGGCACCGGCGCACCCGGGCGGCCACGGAGGCCGCGTGGAAGTACGTGGTCATCTGCTCGGTCGGCATCGCGCTCGCGCTGCTCGGCATCGTCATGGTGCACTACGCCGGCACGCACGCCGGCGTGACCTCCCTGGACTGGGCGCCGCTGGCCGAGGGCGCGAGCCGGCTCGACCCCGGTGTGATGCGCGTCGCGGTCATGCTGCTGGTGCTCGGGTTCGGCACCAAGGCCGGGCTGGCGCCGATGCACGCCTGGCTGCCCGACGCGCACAGCCAGGCCCCGGCCCCCGTCTCCGCGCTGATGTCCGGGGTGCTGCTGTCGGTGGCCTTCTACGCCATCCTGCGGGTCAAGGTCATCGCCGACGTGGCGCTCGGCGCCGGATTCGCCCGGACGCTGCTGATCGTCGTGGCGCTCGCCTCCCTGACGGTGGCCGCGCTGCTGCTGCTCGGGCAGCGCGACTACAAGCGGCTGCTGGCCTACTCCAGCATCGAGCACATGGGGCTGCTCGCCCTCGGCGCGGCGATCGGCACCAGCCTCGCGCTGGTCGCGGTCCTGCTGCACATCCTCGGGCACGGGCTCGGCAAGTCCGTGCTGTTCCTGTCGGCGGGCCGGCTGCACCAGACGTACGGCAGCAGCCTGATCGGCGCGGTCCGCGGCCTGGCGGGCCGGGCGCCGTTGCTAGCAGGGACCTTCGCGCTGGGGCTGCTGGCCCTGCTCGGGATGCCGCCGTTCAGCCTGTTCGCCAGCGAACTGGGCCTCGCGCGAGCGGGCTTCGCCGCCGGGCTGGGCTGGCCGGTGGCGGCGGCGCTGGTGCTCATGCTGGTCATCGTCGCGGCCGTCACCCGCCACACCCGCCGCATGCTCCTCGGCGACGGGCCGGGCATCAGACCGGGGGACGGGCCGGACGCCGGGCCCATGCCGCCAGACGGGGCAGGCGGCGCCCCGGCGGACGGCCCGGGCGCGGCGGCGGGTGGAGCCGTCACGCTGCCGCGCAGCCTGGCCGTGCCGCTGGTCGCGGGGCTGGCCGCCTGTGCCGTCCTGGGCCTCACCCTCGGGCCGCTGCACTCCCTGCTGCGCGCCGCCGCCATGATCGCCGGAGCGACTCCATGAGCATCCGTACCATCGCCGACATCAGCCCCGGCGAGCTGACCGAGCACGCGGCCCGGCTGCTGGCCGGCGGCCACCGGCTGGCCATGATCTCCGCTCGTCAGGAGGCGGAGGAGTTCGCCCTGGCATACCTGTTCGTCGCCGGCGGCCCAGACCGCCGCACCGAGCTGCGCCTGCGCCTGCCCGCCGCGCGACCGGCCGTGCCGAGCCTGGCCCGCCTGTCCTTCCCCGCCGGCCGGTTCGAACGCGAGATCCGCGACCTGTACGGCATCACCCCGCTCGACCACCCGCTGCCACGCCGCCTGGTGCGCCACCACCACTGGCCGCGCGGCTGGTACCCGATGCGGGCCGACGCCGGCCCGCCCCCCGCCTTCGGCGACCCGGAAGGCCCCTACCCGTTCCTCACCGTGGAGGGCCAGGGCGTCTACGAGATCCCCGTCGGGCCCGTCCACGCGGGCCTCATCGAGCCCGGCCACTTCCGCTTCTCCGTGGTCGGCGAGACCATCATCAAGCTCAAGGCCCGGCTCTGGTTCGTGCACAAGGGCATCGAGAAGCTCTTCGAGGGCCGCCGCCCCGAGGACGGGCTGGAACTGGCCGAACGCGTCAGCGGCGACACCAGCGTCGGCCACGCGCTCGCGTACTGCCTCGCCGTGGAGGAGGCCACCCGGGCCCAGGTGAGCGGGCGGGCGCAGCGGGAGCGGGCCGTGCTGCTGGAGCTGGAACGCCTCTACAACCACGTCACCGACCTGGGCGCGCTCTGCAACGACGTCGCCTTCGGCATCATGCACGCCCAGACCGGACGGATCCGCGAGCAACTGCTGCGCGTCAACGACGAGGTCACCGGGCACCGGCTGCTGCGCGGCGGCGTCCGCCTCGGCGGAGCCGGCCTGAAGACGCTGCCCGATCCAGAACGGCTGCACGCCATCGGCGCGGACGTGGCCGAACTGGCCGCGCTCGCCCTGCGGCACACCGTGGTCGCCGACCGCTTCACCGGCACCGCCGTCCTGTCCGCCGACGCCGCCCGCGACCTCGGCACCCTCGGCTACGTGGCCAGGGCCAGCGGCCTCGGCGCCGACGCCCGCCGCGACCACCCGTTCACCGGCCTCGGCGACTTCACCCCCGCCCGCCGCACCGGCGGGGACGTGCTCGCCCGCTTCCAGATCCGGGCCGAGGAGATCGCCGCCTCCATCGCGCTGATCACCCACCTGGTCGACGGCCCCCCGGCGGCGGAGCCGGCGCGCCCGGAGGAGAGGTCGTCCTCGGGCGTGGGCCTCGTCGAGGGCTGGCGCGGCACGATCGCGCACCGCGTCGAACTCGCTCCCGACGGCACCCTCACCCGCGTCAAGATCGTCGACCCGTCCTTCTTCAACTGGCCCGCCCTCCCGGTGGCGCTCGGCAGCGCGATCGTCCCGGACTTCCCCCTGGTCAACAAGAGCTTCAACCTGTCCTACGCCGGCAACGACCTCTGAGCCCGCTCTCCTGATCGTCCTTGCCGGGATAGCTTGGGGACATGGTGCCTCACCGGGCGTCGCCCGCCATCAGGAAGGTCGACGCGGTCATGGTCCCGGTCCCGGACCTCGACAGCGGCCTGCGTTTCTACCGCGACCGTCTCGGCCACCAGTTGCTGTGGCGCGACGACGAACTGGGACAGGCGGGCCTCGGGTTGCCCGACACCGACACCGAGATGGTGCTGACGACCAGGCCCGGCCTGGTGCCGGCGTGGCTGGTGGACTCGGCGGACGACGCCACCGCCCAGGTGGTGCGGGCCGGCGGCCGCATGGTCGCCGAGCCCGTGGACGTGCCCGTCGGCCGCCTCGCGGTCGTGGCCGACCCCTTCGGCAACGAACTGGTCCTGATCGATCTGTCGAAGGGGACGTACGTCACCGACGCGTCCGGCGCGGTCACGGGCGTGCGGAACCCGGCCGGGTGACGAGCCCGGCACGTTCGTCACCAGATGTCGGCGATACGGGGGCGGCGGCGTCAGGGCACGTCACTCGCTGGTCGTGACCGTGAGGGTGGCGTCGACGATGCGGTGGTCGGAGCAGGGCTTGTCGCGGTCGGCGCCGCAGACGTGGCCGATGGGGTGGGCGTCGGCGGTGTAGGTGGTCAGCCGGGCGGCGGGGGCGAAGATCAGGTCGACCTTGCCCGACTGGTCGCAGGCGCCCAGCCGGTTGCTCTCGGTGGTCTGCTCGCCCCAGCCGGGGCAGACGGCCTCGCGGTCGTCGAGCTCGTGGTAGCGGCCGGTGTTGGCGCGGTTGGCGTCGGTGTCGATCGAGGCGTCGTACCAGGTGTCGAGCAGCGGTGAGTGCGGCTGGACGTTGAAGTCGCCGGCGATGATCGGGACCTCGCCCCGGGAGCGGTAGGACTCCAGGACCTCGTGCACCCGGCCGAGCTGGGCGGCCCGGTGGGCGGCGACGGTGGTCAGGTGGGTGGTGCAGAACCTGACGGTCATGGGCTGCGCCGTGACGGGCGCGCAGAGGAGTTTGCGCGGCCTGCCCGATCCGTCGTCGGGCAGGGTCTGCCGTAGCGTGCCGCCCAGCGGGAAGCGGCTGAAGAGGGCGACGCCGATGCCGTGCCCGGCGCAGTAGCCGGGGTCGCCCGCCTCCGTCATCGGCTCGTAGCGGGCGAAGTTCCCGAGGTCGCGCGGCCAGCCCATGCGTTGCAGGGCGTCGATCACGGCGCCGTACTGGTTGCGGCAGATCTCGTTGACGGAGACGAGGTCCGGCCGGCGGTAGCTGATCGAGCCGGCGATCGCCTGGATGACGCCGTTCGTCGTCGAACCCAGGTGCTGGTGGTGACCGGCCATGTTCCAGTGCCAGATCTTGTACGTCACGGTCGCGTTCGCAGCGGCGGCGGGCGCGGGACCGGCCGGCAGGGCGACGGTGGCGACGAGGATCGCGGCGACCGTCAGCAGCCGGCGGGCGAGATCGGGCACGGGTGAGATCCGCATGAGTCCCCTTCTCCGATGATCAACTCACCGCCATCCTGACCGAAGGACGTGCCCGGCGCCAGATGCGGATCGAGGAGAGGGACGTCCTGAGGCGAGGATGCGGCGTAGGTCTGGATATTTCCGGCGTCGGCCGGATAAACGGCGCCGGCGTGGCCGGACTTATGGCGGACATTCGCCGGACATTTGCCGCCGGATACCGGTAGTAAGGGGAATTGCGCAGATCGCCGGCAGTCCGGCATGGATAAAGTGGCTGCCGGAACAGCGGATCGCGTGCGACACGACACAGGCCCCGCTTGTGTCGGCGATGGGGCGATCCGCAGGAAAGGAAAACGACATGAATTCGAGATTCGCCGTCATCGGTACGCTGGCCGCGGCCATTGTCACCACCGGTTCCGCGGTCTCCACGGCCCACGCCGAGGCCGGGCCGCGAAGCATTCCGCTGGTACGCTACTTCGACGGTTTGAAGCATTATGTGACCAGCGGCCCGCGGCCCGGCCCGAACTACCGCGAAGAAGGCCGGTTTCCCATTCTGACCAGGAACACCCCGGGCACGAGGGCGATCTACGGCTGCCTCGCCGGCCACGCCCCGCGTGACCAGTTCCTGTCCGCCACGGCCGACTGTGAGAACAGGCCGGGCAATGCCGGGAAGAACACGTTGCTGCGCCGGGAGGGGTTCCTCTACACGAGCCCGGGCGCGGGCAGGCGGCCCCTGTACCGCTGCTACGTCCCGCACACGAAGAGCCACTTCGTGTCCGTCCGCTCCGACTGCGAGTCGAAGCCGCCGACGTCGAAGGTGAACGCCGAGTTCGTCCTGGGGTACTTCCCGTCCGCCGGGCGGTGAGGAGGGGCGGGGGTCGGCGCAGCGCCCCAGAATGACTGTCGCCGGTGGCGGCGGAATCGGCGAATCATTCCACCGCCTCGTCTCGGCCTCGTCCCCGCCTTATTCGTCTCCCGAGAAAAGGAAACCCCCCGCCATCAATCGAGGGGCGGCGGTGAAGCCTATCTGGTCCACCGGGATCTCCGATGGTGGACGGATCCGGAGAGGTTCCCGCCCGCACGCCGGCTCGGCGGCGACGTGCCGCACAGCCGGTAGCTCACCGGAGGCGGCGCCGGACGGACGTTCACTCTGACGGGCCCGGAGCCGTTGAGCGGCCCCGACCAGGTCGCCTGCCTGGCGCGCGTGCTCGGACGTGAGATCTCCACCGCGGACGTGCCGCCCGACCAGGCGCGGGTACGATGCGGTCGGCCGGCGGGCACGTTCGAGCGCTGAACCCATGATCACCGTGCCGTCTTCCGGTGTGGGGGATGACCCAGGGCTCGACCAGGCCGAGCGGTGTGTCCTCCGCGACCGGCGGCGTCACCGTACGGGACCGGCGGCATCGTCTTACGGGGCCGGCGGCGTCACCGTGCGGGGCCGATGGCGTCGTCGCCGAAGACGGCGGCGAGTGCCTTGCCGATCAGGTGGGGCAGGTCGGTGCGCCCGTCGTCCTCGGCCCAGCGCACCAGCGCCGTGTGCAGGGCGGCCAGGCAGGCGCTGGCCGCCGCCTGCGCCTGGAACGCCGTGTCGGGGTCGGCGGCGTCGTCGCCCAGGGCGCCGATGACGGCCTGCTGGAGGGCGTACTGGTTGTCCAGGTGCCGGGCCCGCAGCGCAGGCGTGGAGATCATCAGCTGGAGGCGGGCGAGCAGGAGCCGACGGTCCGCGTCGCCGGTCAGGACCGTGGCCGCCTCGATCAGCGCGCCGCCGATGCGACGGACCAGAGGCCCTCCGGCGGGCGAGGCGACGATCCGCTCGGCGACGAGTTCGCCGTGCTGGTCGACCAGGACGAGGTCCTCCTTGGTGGCGAAGTGCCGGTAGACGGTCATGGGGGACACGCCGGCCGCCTCGGCGACGTCGTTCATGGTCGTGGCGTCGTATCCGCGCTCGCTGAACAGCCGTACCGCGTGCGTCTGGATCGTGCGCCGCGTCTGGGCCCTTCGTCGCGCTCGCAGAGTTGAGTTCTGGTCGGTCACGTGTTAGACACTACCGGTCATGATAGTCACTACCAACTTGGTAGAAGCTAACATTAAGGAGTGGTGGACATGAACGATCTGACCGGCAGGACCGCCCTGGTCACCGGAGCGTCCCGTGGCATCGGCCAGGCGATCGCCATCCGGCTGGCGGCCGGGGGAGCGACGGTGATCGTGCACTACGGCGCGGACGAGGAGGGCGCGGCGGCGACCGTGGGCGAGATCGAACGCGGCGGCGGGAACGCCTTCGCCGTCCGGGCGCGGCTCGGCGTGGACGGCGACGTCGAGACGCTCTTCGCCGGGATGGAGCAGGGCCTGGCAGGGCGGCCGCTCGACATCCTGGTCAACAACGCGGCGGCCCCGCCCGCCGGCCCGCTCGGCAGCACGACCAGCGCCGAGTTCGACCACCTGTTCGCGGTGAACGTACGGGCGCCGTACTTCATCATCCAGCGCGCGCTGGACCTGATGCGCGACGGCGGCCGGATCGTCACGATCTCGTCCGTCGCGACCCGGATGGCCAACCCCGCACAGACCTCCTTCGCCATGACCAAGGGCGCGATCGAGACGATGAGCCTCACCCTGGCCAACGAACTCGGCGCCAGGGGCATCACGGTCAACGCGGTCGCCCCCGGCGCCACCCGCACGCCCGCCAACGCCTCCGTCTTCGAGGCGCCGGGCCTGGCCGGGTTCATCGCGGGATCGACGGCGCTCGACCGCCTCGGCGGCGCCGACGACGTCGCCGACGTGGTCGCCTTCCTCGCCTCCGACGCCGCCCGCTGGGTCACCGGCCAGGTCATCGACGCCAGCGGCGGCCTGTTCCTGGGCCCGCGCACCTGACGCGACCCCCGGGTCACAGGCGCTCGCTCAGGAGAGGGTGGCGCTGCCCGGCTGGGCGGACAGGAGGCTCTGGGCCCAGCCGGTGGCGTCGACGGTGCCGTGGCCGGTGAGGTCGTCGCCCTTGCCGTCGTAGGGGTCGGCGTCGTGGTAGCGGTAGAGGGCGCCGGCGGGGTGGTGGCCGTAGTAGACGCCCGCGCCCGGAGAGAGGAGGTGGGTGAAGTTCTGCCAGGTGGCGTCACGGAGCTGGTGGCGTTTCCAGTCGCCGGCGCCGTTGACGCGGTAGGAGAGCAGCTGCCCGTTGGCGGTGGTGCCGAGCAGCCAGTCGGGTCCGGCGGTGGTGAGGGTCTTGAGGGTGAATCCGTCGCCGATGAGGGTGTTGTTCTTGATGTCGGCCAGTACGGGTTTCGCCGTGGTGATCGTGTAGCGGCGCAGTGTGCCGGCGGCGATGCCGTAGAGGTGGCCGTCGCCGTCGTAGGCGAGGTGGTCGTGGGTGTAGCCGTTGCCGAGGTGGACGGGCGGCTCGAACTCCAGGGTGTCGCCGTTGGTGCGGACGTCGACGCGGTAGAGCATGCCGTCGGAGCCGGCCTTGGTGAGCAGGATCGTGTTGTAGTTGAGCGTGGCCATCGCCTTGGGGGTGAAGCCGAGCTTGGCGGTGGAGACGACCGCGCCGTGGGTGCGCTTGCCGGTGGCGGCGTCGATGGCCGTGTAGGTCAGCTGCCCGTCGGGCAGCACCCCGTACACCGAGACGCGGCCCTTGGGGGCGGCAGTGGCGCAGTTGCGGCTGGTGACGTCGTTCCAGGCGCGGTTGTCCGACTGGCCGTAGGTGACGCCGTCGAAGGCGGGCCTGATCCGTTCGGAGCCCTCGAACCCCCAGGAGGCCGACCCGTTGCCGTCGGAGTCGCGCCCGAGCTCGAAGTGCAGGTGCGGGTGGCCGTTCGCGGTCTCGCCGTCCTTGCCGACCTGGCCGATCACCGTCCCCTGCCGCACCTTGTCGCCGACCGACACGCCGCGGGACTTCAGATGGAGGTACGTGGTGAAGTAGCCGCCGCCGTGATCGATCTGGATCATGTTGCCGGCGTTGCCGTGCTTGAAGGACTGGTTCACCCTGCCCGCGGCCGGGGCGATCAGGGTGGCCCCCTCGGTGCCGTGCTGGTCGGGCTCCTTCACCATGTCCAGGGCCGGGGCGTGGCCCCACGTGTTCAGCTGCCACTTCTGGCCGCAGGGGAACGGGAGCTGGAGATCGGGGGCCGCCATCGCCTGGCCGCTCGATGCGCCGGCGACGGTGAAGGCGGCGGTGAAGGTGGCGGCGAGCGTCGTGGCGACGACGGATCGTAAGAGGGCCGATCGGGACACTGTTCCTCCTGGGTTTCCGGCGAGGAGCCCGCTGCTCGCGGCCGGGCCGGACGGGGACGTCAGGGCGATCCAAGGGTCCGGCGCGGATCGAGCCGTGGCCTTGTCACGGAGCCGACCGTAGGGAACGGCGGTATGCCGCCGGTATGTGGGACGCCCGCCGCCGGCACGGGGCGGCGGCGCGGGTCAGGCGGGTGTCGCCAGTCCGGTCATGATGGCCCGGGCCACGGGGGAGGGGTCCGAGCCGTCCAGGGCGAAGCCGTCCGGTACGTGCACCGCGGGCTGGGCCATCATGCGCGGGGCCGGGCCGCGGTGCGGCCAGGTGGCGGTGTGTATGACGAACGGATGGCACAGGTAGACGTCGCCCGCCCGGCCGGTCGCGTGCGCGGTGGCCCGGCACAGCACCGACGGCCGCCACTTCGCGCCCACCTCCGCGCCGTTGAGCCCGGTCTCCCCGTACGGCCGCAGGATCGGCGGGATGTGCAGGTGTGAGCCTTTGACGAGCCGGGTCGGCGCGTCATCGGGGCCGGTGTCGGAGAACAGGAACAGCGCGAGCAGCCCTCTCCCGCGCGAGCGCACGTTGACCCAGTAACCCCCGTCGGGGCCGTCGTAGCTGCCTTCGATGTGGTAGCCGGACCCCATCCCCGGATGGTCCTCCGACGGGAATCGGACGGGGATCAGACCGCCCACCTCGGTGCGACGGGTCCACCGGCCCGGCCCGATCAGCTCGTCGTACGCGGCGGCCAGCGCCGGCGACGTGGCCGCCTCGGTGAACGGGGCGCCGGAAGGACAGGGGACGTCCACGCTCGGCCGCCAGGTGGCGGGGTCGTCCCGGCGGACGCCGTGCCCGGCCAGCGACTCCCAGATGATCTCCCGGCACGCCGCGGCCGTGTCCGCGCCGAAGGCGCCCCGGACGACCACGTAGCCGTCGCGCATGAAACCGTCCACGTCCACGCGTCGATTGTGCGGCCCTTCGCGGGCATAAAGCACCCGATTTACCCGCATGCCCGCCTGTCGCGGGCAGACCTGCTGATACTCCTCCCCGGGCGGGTGGCGGGCGCCGGTTCAGCGGGAGGTGCAGACTGCGTGCACCTCGACCGTGACCCGCTTCTTCTTGGAGCTGAGGAAGACGAGGCTCCACGCCTCGGGCACCCCGTCCGGTGGGTCGCTGATGTCCTGGGGCGCGTTCACCTCGACGATGACGGGCTCCTCCCGGTTGTGGTCGCCGTGGTAGGCGTAGCCGCCGCCGACGGCCCGGTGCCCGCGCGGGCAGACCACGTTCGTGCTGAGCACGCCGGGGGACAGGCTTCTGCCCTCCGTGACGACGGTGAGCGCGGCGCCCGTCCAGCCGAACTGGCGCGCCGCCGCGAACCCGCCCCCGGCGAGCACGCCGCCCACCGCCGCGCCCGCCGTGACCAGCCCGAGCGTCCGCGCCATCCGTGTAACCCCACCCATGAGCGCCCTTCCCCTGTTCCGCCGGTACGGCAGGACGTTAGCCGGGGCGTGTTGAGGTTCTGTTGACGATCCGTCGAGGCCGCGCCGCGCGGCGCGAAGGCCGTCAGCGACCCGGAAGCGACTCCGCCAGCCTGCTGAGGATCAGGTCGAGTTCGGCGTCGGTGAGCGGCACGAGTTCGAGGGTCAGGTCGCCCTGGTCCTGGTCATGGTCCATGACCCAGATCTGCGGAGAGCCGTTCCGCAGCGCGAGCGCCAGGCCGGCGGCGGTCAGTCCCGCGCGGGCGGGATCGATGCCGAGGCGGACGCGGGAGAACGGCAGGCCGGCCGGGTCCTGGACGCTCGCGGCGCTGATGCCGGGCAGGCGGCCGGCCCGCACGGTGAAGCGGGCGACCTTGGCGTCCTGCTCCCGCCGCCAGGCCGGCCGGTCCATCTCCCGCCGGGCCCGGAGTGCGGCGACCACTCCGAAGATCGCCTCCTTGCTCGGCTTCATCGCCCGGCCGATCCCCTTCTCCTGGGCCCGGACGGCCCGGACCAGGCCGGCCCGGCCGATGACCAGACCGGCGGTGGGCGAGGCCAGATACTTCTGGGCGCTGACGACCACCAGGTCGGCGCCGGTGCCCAGCAGTTCGTCGATCCTGAGGTCCTGGCCCGCGCCGTCGATGATCACCGGAACCTGCCGCCGGTGCGCCGCCGCCACCGCCTCCGTCAGCGGAACGTCCTGGCCCCGGGTCAGCCGGGAGGACACGAGCAGCAGGCACGCCACGTCCGGGCGGACGAGGTGCTCCTCCAGCTCGTCGACGGAGCAGCCGGCGTCCGAGCCGGCCAGCAGCGGGGTGGCTCCGGCCAGCCGGATGTCCTGCACGATCGGATGCCCGTAGTCGACGGCGTGCCCGGCCGGGAGCAGGACCGTCGTGGGCATCCCCGCGGCGTCGGGCAGCGCCGCGATCCGCGCCTGCGACGTGCCCGTCATCGTCGCCGCGACGGCCAGGGTGTTGGCCGCCGACGCGCAGTGCACGACCGTGCCGGCCTCCCCGCCCAGGACCTCGACGATGGTACGGCAGGCGAGGTCCTTCAGCTCTTCCATGACGAAGAAGCCGGACAGGGCCTCGGCCGTGGCCGCCGCGACCTGGTCCGTGCTCCGGGAGACGCCGAGCGGGGTGAACGTCCCGCGCGCGTTGACGACCGGCGTCAGGCCGTACTGATCGTGAAGTCCCATCTGCCCATCTAACCGGCACGGAGGCAGGGCCCTCGACGCGCCCGGAACGGCATGGAACGTCGTGGAACGCCTTCCCTGGTGTTCGCATCGAACAATCACCCACGGGGGGAACCATGAACATACGACGTGCCCTGGCGGGGCTGATGCTGGCCGGTGCGCTGGCGACGACACTGGGGGCGGCCCCCGCGACCGCCGCCGCCGGCTCGGTGCACCTCGCGATCGAGGCCACCGGGCAGGGCGGATACCGGGCCTACTTCGTCAGCGTCACCGGCTTCGCGCCCGTCGCCACCGCCGGGCAGGGCGTCTGCGTCAACCTGTACGGCGACGACTACCTCGACCACCACCTGTTCGGCGGCTTCGGCGTCGCGTGCGGCCAGACGCTGAGCAACCCGTCGCCCGGCCGCGTCAGCATCTCGTTCTACCTGGACGGCAACACGCTCGACGAGGACTGGGGCGGTGACGAGGTCTTCGCCAAGGTGGACATCGGGCCGCCGTCCTCGGTGAGACTCACGTCCAACGTGGTGCACGGGGACTACTGACGGGCACCGCGGACAACACGAAGGCCCCCGCTTCGATCCGGGGGAGCGGAGCGAGGGCCTTCCGTCGTCCCAGACCCTGGGCGGGTGGTCAGTCCTCCGTGTCGACGGTCACCGACGCGGGGTTCGGCGCCTTGACGGACACCTTGGCGCCCCACCCGGTGAAACGGCTGTCGATGGTGATCGTCTTGCCGTCGAACGCGCTGGTGTCGAACACGCCGGTGGCCGCGTACGACGACCGCACCCTGCTCACCAGCCCGGCGGAGGTCAGCGTGAGCGTGTAGGACACCTTCGTGTCGTTGTGCATGCGCAGCGGGATCGACGCGTCGAACCAGCGCGAGACCTTCTCCAATTCCTTGAACGTGATGGTCCCCGTCAGCGTGCTCCCGCGCAGCCTGCCCTTCTTGACCAGCGCCGCCAGCGTCTTCGGCTCGACGGGGTTGATCACCTGCCCGTAGAAGCCGCTGCCGCCGCCCGGCAGGCCCTTGCCCTTGAGCCAGGACTTGCCCGCCGGTAACCGCTCCTCCCGCATGCCGCCCGAGATGTAGCTCACGTTGCCGATGCTGATCGTGCGTTCCTTGGGCCGGCTCTTGGCGATGGCGGTGATGTCCGAGGCCGCCACGCCCTTGGCGTTGAACTGGAACGTCCCCTTGCGGCTCTGCAGCTTGACCTTCTCCTCGCCCGACAGCGTGGTCGTCTCGGTGAACCGCACACCGCGCCCGGGAGCGAGCTTGCCCTTTAGCGCGCGTACGGGATCCTTCGGGGCGGCGGCGGTGGCGGTCGCCTGGGCAGGCAGGGTCGTGGTCAGCAGGCAGCCGCAGGCCACCAGAGCCGTGATCATCGTTCTTCTCATACGTCGTGATCTTGCCGTAGGCGGATCACGACTCGGGCACGCCCAGGGCCTGGACGGGGCGGCGGGTAATTGGATGGCGCCCCGCCACCCGCGACCGCATGATGGTTACGGAAAGCGATGGCTTCAACCCATGGAGTGACAACATGTTCGGCATCCGTGCGTCCCTGCTGGCTCTCACTCTCGCGCTCACGCTCGCCGGACCGGCGGGCGCCGCCGACGGCTTCGGGAGATGTCCGGACGGTCACCTGTGCCTGTTCCGCGACTTCGAGGGGAACGGCACCATCGCCTGGTTCCGGGCCGGCGCGCCGAACCTGGAGCCCTTCGGGGTCAAGGACGCCCGCTCCGCGTGGAACCGGACCGGCCGCTCCTACTGCCTGTACGCCTCTCCCGGTTACGTGGTGCACAACGCCACCGTCCCGCCGGGCCACAAGGAGAACCTCAACCCGGAGATCGCCTACAACTCCGTACGGGCCTGCTGAGGTCGCACCGCGCCCCGGGCCTGTCTGTGACATTGGGCCTTGCGTCAAGGTTCGATGTCAACTTATGCTGCGCCGCAAGTTAAGAAACTTTCCTAACCGGGGAGGCGGTGGCGACGGCTTCCCGGTGACGGAGGTGCGGCGGTCGTGCCGGTCGCCCCTGACTGTTCCCCGGAGAATCGGAGTCGTTCGTGAGGCGTAGCGCAGTAGCGAGGATCTTAGCCGTCGTGGCCGCGATGGCCCTGCCGCTGGTGGTGCCGTCCGGCGCCGGCGCGGTCACGGCCCGGTCGGCGGCGGCCGACCCCCTGGTGTCCCAGGGCAGGACCGTGACGGCCTCCTCGGTCGAGGCCGCCGGCCTGGAGCCGGGCCAGGCGGTCGACGGCAACACGTCCACGCGCTGGGCCAGCGCCGAAGGGGTGGATCCGCAGTGGATCCGGGTCGACCTCGGCTCGGCGCACAACGTCTCCCGGGTCCGGCTCACCTGGGAGGCCGCGTACGCCACCGCCTACCGGGTGCAGACCTCGGCCGACGGCTCCACCTGGAACGACGTCTACTCCACCACCGCCGGCGACGGCGCGATCGACGACCTCACGGTCAGCGGCCAGGGCCGGTACGTACGGGTGCACGGAACCCAGCGCGGCACCCCGTACGGCTACTCGCTGTGGGAGCTGGAGGTCTACGGAACGCCCGTCGGCGGCGGAGGCGGTGGCACCCCGGTGCAGGCCAACGGGCAGCTCCGGGTGTGCGGCATCAAGCTCTGCAACGAGAACGGCAAGCAGATCCAGCTGCGCGGCATGAGCAGCCACGGCATCCAGTGGTACAGCCAGTGCCTCAACACCGCCTCCCTCGACGCGCTGGCCGACGACTGGAAGGCCGACGTCCTGCGCATCTCGATGTACATCCAGGAGGACGGCTACGAGACGAACCCGCGGCTGTTCACCGACCGCGTGCACTCCCTGATCGAGCTGGCCACCGCCCGCGGCATGTACGCCATCGTCGACTGGCACATGCTGGACCCCGGCGACCCGATGTACAACCTCGCCCGGGCCAAGACGTTCTTCACCGAGATCGCCCAGCGGCACAACGCCAAGAAGAACGTCCTGTACGAGATCGCCAACGAGCCGAACGGCGACGCCGTCACCTGGCCGGTCATCCGCGACTACGCGCACCAGCTCATCCCGGTGATCCGGCAGCACGACCCCGACGCCCCGATCCTGGTCGGCACCCGCGCCTGGTCCTCCCTCGGCGTCTCCGGCGGCGGCAGCGAGGCCGAGATCGTCAACAACCCGGTCAACGCGGCCAACATCATGTACACGTTCCACTTCTACGCGGCCTCGCACGGCAGCGAATACCTGAACACGCTCTCCCGGGCCGCCGACCGGCTGCCGATCTTCGTCACCGAGTTCGGCACCCAGAGCGCGTCCGGTGATGGAGCCAACAACTTCAGCAGGTCACAGCAGTACCTCGACCTGCTGGCCCAGAAGAAGATCAGCTGGGTCAACTGGAACTACTCCGACGACTTCCGTACGGGCGCCGTCTTCAGGACCGGGACCTGCCCGAACGGCTCGTTCGCCGGCACGGGCAACCTGAAGGAGGCCGGGGTCTGGATCCGCGACCGGATCCGCACCGCCGACGACTTCTGACGGCCGGGCGGGCCCGCCTGCGCTGAGAGCGTTCCGCACCTCTCGTCACCGGTTCCGCACCGGTGACGAGGGGTGCGGAACGTTTTTCTTTGCCATGCCATCCTTGGGCACTAGCCTTTACAGAGCGTTACCTTATAACTACGTTGAGCACGTCACCGCATGTCAGAGGCACTGTGCTGCCTTCAGCCAAGGAAAGGTCATGTTGTGCGTGCTCTTGTTCGCGTCGCCCGGACGATCGTGATCGGCGCCGCGGTTCTCGCGGTCTCGGCGGTCCCCGCCCATGCCGGCCCCCTCCGCGCGGTCCCCGGCGCCCCGTCCGTCCAGCCGCCCACCGCCTCGTGCTTCCAGTTCCCGTACTTCGGCCCGAAGGGGCACGCGAACTTCGACTTCGGCCGCGAGATCGTCCGGCTCCTGGACGAGCGCGGCGTCCGCGTACGGGGCATCGCGCCCATCGAGGCCAAGCCCGCCAACCGGGGCGTCTACATGCCCATCGGCTGGAAGCGGGACCACATCGACCCGTGCAACGGCGTCTACTACCCCGGCGGCTTCGTCCTCCACGACGTCAGGAGCGGTCACGAGGCCGCCATCCACGACATCTACCTGCGCCCCGACGGGGCCCACGCGCAGGTGTCCATCGACGGGGAGCCGCAGGGCGAGCGGCTGGTGGCCACGTACAGGCTGCACGAGTTCGCCGCCGGCGTGCCCACGCCGCGCCCGCTCGAAGGCGGCGTCGGCCCCCGCTACTGGCCGTTCTACGTCAGCGCGTACCTCAGCCGCACGGTCAGGGACCTGACCGGCCTGCCGCTGGACGAGGGCGACTACCTGGCCAACCTCGACGCGGTCGTCCAGTACGTGCCGTAGGCGCGACCCCTGACCTGAGCCCCGCCGGGCCGTGCCACGGGGCGCGGCCCGGCA
Source organism: Nonomuraea fuscirosea (assembly GCF_003001935.1). Classification (GTDB taxonomy): domain Bacteria; phylum Actinomycetota; class Actinomycetes; order Streptosporangiales; family Streptosporangiaceae; genus Nonomuraea; species Nonomuraea fuscirosea. Next base: position 798,887 of record NZ_PVNG01000001.1, read on the forward strand.
CTCGCGAATCGAGAGACGACACGATGCGACTGACCAACGCCGGCAATCGGTGGACGTGGACCGCCGCCGCCTCCATCGCCGTCCTGGCGGCCACGGTGCTCCTCGGCCCCGCGATGCGCCAGAGCACCGCCACCAGCCACTGGGACGCCCCCGCCACCACCGTGAACAAGCAGATCGACGCCACCGACCTGTACGCCTTCACCAGCCCGGAACGGCAGGACACGGTCACGATCGTGGCCGACTACATCCCCTTCCAGGCGCCGCACAAGCCGTACCAGTTCGACACCGACGCCCGCTACGAGGTGCACATCGACAACACCGGCACCGGCCGGGCCGCCATCACCTACCGCTGGACGTTCGCCGATAAGGCCCTGCCCGCGCCCTCCTTCGTCCGCGCCCGCGAGCGGCAGGCCGGCCCCGAGCACCAGGCCGGCCCGCTCGACTCCCTGGTCGAGCAGAGCTACACGCTGACCAGGCTGCGCGACGGCAAATCCGAGATCCTCGTCCGCGACGGGTACGCGGCCCCCACCGACCTCGGCGGCCCCGGCTACGCCGCGACCCGCCGCAAGGCCGTGCGCGACCTGCCGGGCGGCGGCAAGGTCTTCACCGGCACCGCCGCCGACCCGTTCTACTCGGACAACCGCGCGGTCAACCTGCTGCGCTTCGGGCTGCCGTTCTTCCCCGTCAAGACCGGCGTGCCGATGAACGTCAGCGCGCTGGCCCTGCAATTGCCCAAGTCGGAGCTGGCGCTCGGCGGCGACCCGGCCCGCAACCCGGTCATCGGCGTCTGGACCACGGCGTCCCGCAGGTCGAGCGCCCTGCTCGGCTCCGGCGCGGCCGGATACACGCAGGTCTCGCGGCTGGGCAACCCCAACTTCAACGAAGTGATCATCCCGCTCAAGCGCCGCGACCACTTCAACACGCTGCGGCCGGACGGTGACGAGAGCGGCGGCCTCGTGGTGCCCTCCACCCTCGACCCCGACCAGGCCGAGGTCGTCGCCAAGCAGGCGAACGTCACGGCGCCGCCCGCGCCACGTAAGGACCTGGAGCAGATCTACCTCACCGGCCTCGCCAGGACGGGCGGGCCGATCAAGCAGGACCTCAACTCCCACCGGCTCAACCAGGACGCCCCGCGCACCGCGAAGGCGGAGGAACTGCGGCTCAACCTGAGCACCCCCGTCGCCGCCGCACCCGACAAGTACGGCATCCTCAAGGGCGACGCCCAGGGCTACCCGAACGGCCGCCGCCTCATCGACGACGTGGTGACCATAAATCTGCGCATGCTCCTGGGCGAACCCGCCGGCCGCGGCGCGCCCGGCCTCATCGCCGAGGACAACCCGGCGTTCCTCCTCAAACCGATCACCGACAGCTTCCCCTACCTGGCCCTGCCCGTCACCGCCGCCGGCTGACCCCACCCCCGAGGACCTCCGATCAGATGAGTCGCCTACGGCGATTGCCGCCCCTGCTGGGATGCGTGCTGCTGGGCTGCGTCCTGGTGACCCTGTTCGCCCCCGGCGGGCTGCTGCGCAGGGACGAGCCGCCTCCCGCGCCGGCGGGCTGGTCACCGTACGACCTGGCCGGATCGATCCAGGCCGTCCAGGTGCGCCTGCGTCGTCACCCCGACGACGCGGCCGCCTGGGCGAGCCTCGGCGACATGTACCTGAAGCAGGCCCGCCGCACCGCGGACACCGCCTACTACGCCAAGGCCGAGGGCGCGTTCGAACGCTCGCTGCGCCGGCCGACGGGCGACGGGGAGCCGTACATCGACGCCGTGATCGGCATGGGCGCGCTGGCCAACGCGCGGCACGACTTCGCCGGCGCCGTGCGCTGGGCCGAGCGCGCCCGCAGGGCCGCGCCGTTCCGGTGGGCCCTGTACGGCGTGCTCACCGACGCCCACCTCGAACTCGGCCACTACGAACAGGCCGAGACCGCGCTGCGCCGCATGCTCGACGGTCACCCCGACCTCGCCTCCTTCACCAGGGCCGCCCGCCTGGAACAGTTGCGCGGCAGGCCGGGCCACGCCCGCGACCTGCTGCGCCGTGCCTGCGCGATCCCCGGCGACCCGGCCGAGTACGCCTTCTGCCAGTGGCAGCTCGGCGAGCTGGCCTGGAGCACCGGCGACCCGCGTACCGCCCGTGCCGCCTACACCCAGGCGCTGGCCGCCGACCCGGGACACGCGCCCGCCCGGGCCGGCAAGGCCCGCGCCGAGGCCGCGCTCGGCCGCACCGAGCAGGCCCTGCGCGACTACGCCACCGCCGTCATCCGCTCCCCGGCGTACGTCGTCGAGTACGGGGAACTGCTCGAACACCTCGGTGACGCGGAGGGAGCCAGGCGGCAGTACGCCGTCTTCACCGCTCAGCAGCGACTCCTGGCCGCGAGCGGCGGCGCCGACGACCTGGCCGCCGGCACGTTCGCGGCGAACCATGGCGAACCGGGCACCGCGGTCCGGCACCTGCGGGCCGAGTGGGCGCGACGGCACAGCGTCGAGGTCGCCGACGCGCTCGGCTGGGCGCTGCACCGGGCCGGCCGCCACACCGAGGCCGCCGCGTACGCCGTCCGCGCCGACGCGCTCGGGGGGCGTAACGCGTTGTTCGCCTATCACCGGGGCGAGATCGAGCACGCGCTCGGGCACACCGGCGCCGCCCGTACCCACCTGACCAGGGCGTTGTCCATCAACCCGTACTTCTCGCCGGCCGGGGCGGCGCGAGCCCGCGAACTGCTCGCGGAGAAGACGTGATCGCCGCGCTGCCCGCCGCCGCGACGCTCGCCGCCACAACGGCGCTCGCCACCGCTGTGACTCCGGCCGCCGCTGCGACGCCGACCGCCGTGGTTACTCCGGCCGCCGCCGTGACGTCCACCGTCGCCGTGACGTCGGCCGCTGGCGTGTCGCCGGCCGGCACGATGAGGCCGGCTGCGCATCCTCTGGGGAACTTCAGCGTCAACCACTACGACGGGCTGACGATCCACCCCGACCGGATCGAGCACCTGGCCGTCGTGGATCTCGCCGAGATCCCCACCCTGCAGCAGCCGCCGATCGGCCCTCCGGACGCCTACGCCCGCCGGGCCTGCGCCGACCTGCGGGACGCGGTGCGGGCCGACGCCGATGGGCGGACACTGAGCTGGCGGGTCACCGGCGCCTCGTTCGTCTACCGGCCGGGCGCGGCCGGGCTGCGCACGAGCCGGCTCACCTGCCGGCTGACCGCGCCCGTGCGGGTCGACCGGCCGGTGGCCCTGACCTTCGCGAACGCCTACCGTCCCGACGCCGTGGGCTGGCGGGAGATCACGGCCAAGGGGCAGGGCGTGCGCCTGCGCGACTCGACCGTCCCCGCCGGGAGTGTGTCGGGCGAGCTGCGCGACTATCCCGCCGACCTGCTCAGCTCGCCGCTCGACGTACGCGCGGCCAGGATGACGGCGGAGCCGGGCGACGCCGGCGGGCCCGTCGCACCGGCGGGTGTGCCGGGCGTGGACGTCGTCACCCGCTACACCGGCCTGCTGGCCGACCGGCTCAACGCGCTGATCGGCGCCGACCGGCTGACGGTGCCGCTCGGGATGCTGGCCCTGCTGGTGTCGCTGGCGCTGGGCGCCGTGCACGCGGCGATGCCCGGCCACGGCAAGACCGTCATGGCCGCCTACCTCGCCGGACGGGAACGACGGCTGCGGGACGCCGTCACCGTCGCGGCCACGGTCACCGTCACGCACACGGCGGGCGTGCTGGTCCTGGGCGTCCTGGTCACGGCCGCCGGCGTGATCGCCGGGGACGTGGTGCTGAGCTGGCTCGGGGTGGCGAGCGGCCTCCTCATCACCGCGATCGGCGCCGCCCTCCTCCACTCCGCCCGCCACCACCGGCCAGGCCACGAGCACGGCCACGGCCACAAGCACGAGCACGGGCACGGGCACGGACACGGACACGGGGAGGGGAACGGCCGGCGGCAGGGGAATGGGGGCGGGCACGGTCCTGGGAGGCGGCCGGGCAGTGGGGTGGTGGGGCTGGCGGTGGCCGGTGGGCTGGTGCCCAGCCCGTCCGCGCTGGTGGTCCTGCTCGGCGCGATGGCGCTGGGCCGCACCGCGTTCGGCGTCCTGACCGTCGTCTGCTACGGGCTCGGCATGGCGGCGACGCTGCTGGTCACGGCGCTCGCCCTGCGCAGGCTGGGCGGCCTCACCGTCGCGGGGCGGATGCGGCGGCTGCGCCCGTACAGCGCCGTCATGACCGCCGCGCTCGTCCTGCTCGTGGGGCTGGGCGTCACCGTACGCGCGGCGGCGGCGCTCGTATGAAGATCGCTGGGAGCCGTGACAGCGGTCACGGAACCGGGTACGACGGGAGTCGGACTTACGGGTAGGAAGGTTGATGAGAGCCATGTCAGACGAGACCGTAGAGCTCAGCCCCACCGCATGGGTACGCGAGCAGACGACGAGGATCCGCGAGACCGGGACCACCGAGGGCATCCTGATCCTGGGCACGCCGATCGTGCTGCTGACCGTGCGGGGCGCGAAGACCGGCAAACTGCGGCACACCCCGGTGATGCGGGTGGAGCACGAGGGCAGCTACGCGGTCGTGGCGTCCAAGGGCGGCGCTCCCGAGCATCCCACCTGGTACTACAACATCAAGGCGTACCCCGAGATCACCTTGCAGGACGGGACCGTCACCCGTGACTACGTCGCGCACGAGGCCGAGGGCGCCGAGCGGGCGGAGTGGTGGGAGCGGGCGGTCGCGGTCTTCCCGTCCTACGGCGAATACCAGCAGAAGACCGACCGGCAGATCCCGGTCTTCGTGCTCGACCCGAAGTAACCGCCGCAGCTCGTGCTCAGCCGGCGGCGTGGAGAGCCGCGTCGCCCGGCTGCTCCGTGGGGCTCCAGCCGAGCTCGGGACCCAGTTTCGTGGCGATGTCGGTGAGGATCTGCACGTAGTCCTCGTGTTCGAAGGTGAACGGCAGCGCGAACGCGACCTCGTCGATCTCGCGGAAGGCGGCGTGCGCGTACAGCCGTCCGGCGATCTCGGCGGAGCTGCCCACGAGGTCGGGCGCGAACAACAACCGGCCCGGGCCCTGCGGTTCCGCGGTGCGCGGCAGGCGCTTGGCGGCGTACTCCTCGTACCTGACCCGCTGCTCCGGCGTGGCCGAGTCCGTGGGGATGACGACCAGACCCTGGGAGACGCGGGCCCGCTCACCGTCGGGGTGCTCGGCCCTGAACGCGCGTACGTGGGAGAGCTGGATCTCGGCGAAGTCCACCGAATCTTCCGCCTTGACGACGCTGCTGGTCAGCAGGTTCATGCCGTGCTCGCCCGCCCATCGGGCCGAGCGGAGACTGCCGCCGCCGTACCAGAGGCGGGAGCCCAGGCCGGGCGAGTGCGGCTGGACGCGGTCGGAGAAGACCTCGAAGCCCTCGGTGCCGCTGAAGTCGGTGGCGGGCTCGCCGCGGACGAAGGACAGCAGCCGGCTCACCCGCTCGTAACCGAAGTCCTGGAGGTCGGCGGTGCCGGGGTAGAGCGCGTCCTTGATCTGGTCGAAGTGGAAGGGCGGGCCGACGCTGATGCCCGCGTTGAGCCGGCCGCCGGACAGGATGTCCACGGTGGCCAGATCCTCGGCGAGGCGCAGCGGGTTCTCCCAGGCCAGGGGCGTGACGGCGGTGCCCAGCTCGATGCGGGTGGTGCGCTGGGAGGCGGCGGCCAGGACGGCGACGGGGGAGGAGATGCCGTACTGCAGGTGGCGGTGGCGTACCCAGGCGCTGTCGAAGCCGAGCCGCTCGCCCAGCTCGATGATCCGCAGCGTCGATTCGTGTCCCGGGCGCGGGTCGTCCCCGTCGAACAGCCCGATGGTCAGGAAACCCAGCTTGCGCAGGGGGCGGGTGGGCAGCGGCACGGTGGTTCCTCCTCCTCGATCCTGTCCAGGGCAACCAGAAATAGGGGGAAATAATTGCCGTCCCCACCTCAATTGCCGTCCCCACCTCCGCGCTCGAGACGGCCCGCCGGGCGTTGCGGAAGCTCCCCTGACCGCTCAGGCGGAAGCCCTCTGACCGTTCACGCGGAAGTTTCCCCGAGCGGTCAGACGGGAGGGGCCGGGGTCTCGGTCAGCAGACGCTGGTCGATGACCGCGTCCAGGTGCAACTCGCGATAGCCGGCCTCGTCGAACAGGACCGTCAGCCGGTCGTCACCGCGCTGGATGACCTCACCGGGCCCCCACGTGCGGTGCTCCACCCGCGCGTGCGCGGCGAACGGCCCGCTCTCCTCCTCCTGCCGCCGGTCGGCGGTGCCCGCGTGGCAGGTGTCGCAGTCGCCGCAGGGGTCGGCGACGTGCTCGCCGAAGTAGCCGAGCAGGAACCGCCGCCGGCAGTCGTCCGTCTCGGCGTAGCGGCGCATCATCTCCAGCCGGGTGCGCTCGACGCTTCGGCGGCGCTCGGCCAGCTCCCTGGCCAGCTCGGCCGCGGTCTCGGGGGCGGGCGCGCCGGGCGCGGGGCCGATCCGCCGCGCGCCCACCCGGGCCGCGCCGGAACGTTCCAGCAGGTCGAGCAGCGTCGTCAGGCGGCGCGGCGACAACCCCGTGCGCTCGCGCAGGCTCCTGCGGTCGCTCCCGGAACCGGCCTCGGCTATCGCCCGCGCCAGCTCCGTCACGGTCTCCAGGTCCGGTACGGCCCCCGTGAAGTAGCGCTGCAGCCCCAGGTCCTCGGGGCGGTAGAACAGCACCGCCCTGGCCGGCTCGCCGTCCCGCCCGGCCCGGCCGATCTCCTGGTAGTACGCGTCCAGCGACCCCGGCACCTCGGCGTGGACGACGAACCGCACGTCCGGCTTGTCGATCCCCATGCCGAACGCGCTGGTGGCGACCACGACGTCGAGCTCCCCGGCCATGAACGCGCCGTGCACGTCGTCGCGCTCGGAGCGGCGCAGCCCGGCGTGGTAGGCCGCCGCCCGCACCCCTGCGTCGCGGAGCAGCCCGCTCAGCCGGCCGGTCTGCCTGCGTACCGCCGTGTACACGATGCCCGGCCCCGACTCCGCGGTGACCATGGCGACGATCTCCTGGGCCGGATCGTCCAGCGTCCGGCGCACCGTCAGGGAGATGTTCGGCCGGTCGAACCCCTGGACGATCTCCACGGGGTCGCGCAGGCCCAGCCGTTCCACGATCTCCGCCCGCACCGGCGGGGCCGCGGTGGCGGTCAGCGCGGCGATCGGCGGGCGGCCCAGCGCGTCGGCCATCGGCCCCAGCCGCAGGTAGTCGGGGCGGAAGTCGTGCCCCCACGAGGAGATCAGGTGGGCCTCGTCCACCACCAGCAGCGAAGGGGCGGCGGCGGCCAGGTCGCGGACGACGTCGGGCCTGGCCAGCTGCTCGGGCGCGCAGAACAGGAACTCCGTCTCTCCCGCCCGCAGCGACTCGAACGTCGTCCGCCGCTCGCCGGCCGAGGTGCGGGCGTCCAGGCTGACGGCCTCCTCGTCCCGCTCCCGCAGCGCTTCGACCTGGTCGCGTTGCAGCGCGATCAGCGGCGAGACCACCACGGTGGGGCCGGGCAGGAGCAGCGCGGGCACCTGGTAGATCGCCGACTTGCCGCTGCCGGTGGGCATCACCGCCAGCACGTCCCGGCCCTGCGCCAGCGCGGTCATCGCGGCCAGCTGGCCCGGCCGCAGGCTGGTCAGCCCGAGCGACCGCCGCGCCACCCGCTCACACGCCGCGCCGGTGTCCTCCACCTGCTCACACTCCGCGCCGGTGCTCTCCGCCCGCTCGCGATCCGCGTCCTCCACCGGCCCTCCCGTCGCGCCGTACTGCCGAGACGTCGCTCCTGCCCCGGCAGAGGGCCGGCATGCGACGCCGCCCGCCGTCAGGGACGGGCGGCGCCGTCGAGCAGGGCCGTGGCCATCTGCTGGACCGAGCGGGTGAAGCGGCGCGGGTCGCCGGGCGGCGTCATGTGCCGGATCAGATCACCGTCGAAGACGGCGAGCAGGGTGTGGGCCAGGAAACCGGCGTCGAGGTCGGGGCGCGCCTCGCCGATCAGGCCGCGCAGATGGCCGTGCCACGAACGGTAGTTGCTCCGTCGCCCGCAGCACCGCGCGGCGGTCGTCGATCCCGGCGCGCCCGGATCCCTGAGACTCGGGACGGCCGCCGAACCTCGCCCCGCCCCCGGCCAGGCCGTGATCGACGTACGGCACATCTCGCTCAACCGCGGTGAGGTGGTGTTCGCCGGCAGCGCCCGGCCGGCACCGTCCACGGTTACGACGCCGCCGGTGTCGTCCTGCGGGCGGAGGACGGCACGGGACCGGCCGCCGGCGCCAGGGTCGCGGCCTTCGGCGCCGGCGCGTGGGCCGAGCGGATGGCCGTGGACACCACCGCCGTGGCCGAGGTTCCGGCACGGGTCGAGCTCGCCGGCGCCGCCGCGCTGCCGATGGCCGGCGTCACCGCGCTGCGCACGCTGCGTTCCCGGCCCATCCTGGGACGGCGGGTCCTGGTCACGGGCGCCGCCGACGGCGTCGGGCGGTACGCCGTCCGGCTGGCGGCGCTGGGCGGCGCGCACGTCATCGCCTCGGTGGGATCGGCCGGGCGCGCGGGCGGCCTGGCCGCGCTGGGCGCGCACGAGGTGGTGGTCGGATTGGAGGGCATCGACCGGCCGGTCGACCTCATCCTCGACAACGTGGGCGGGCCGCAACTGGTCGCGGCCTGGGAACTGCTCGCGCCCGGCGGAGAGGTGCGGAACATCGGCTGGGCCTCGGGCGAGCCAGCCGTCTTCGCGCCGTACTCGCTGCTGCCCATCGGCCCGCCCAAGACGATGAGCACGTACGGGGACGTGCGCGACGTCGGCCCCGACCTGGCGACCCGGCTGGACCTCGTGGCCGAGGGACGGCTCTCGCCCGAGGTGGACTGGCGTGGCTCGTGGCGCCGCGTCACCGAGGCCGCCCAGGCGCTGCTGGACCGCCGCATCGCCGGCAAGGCCGTCCTCGACCTCGACCCGACCGGCTGACCGCGTCGCCGGCATTCGGGCCTCGCGCCAGAGGCGGGCGGACCTACGCGGCCGAGCCGGGGCCGGGCAGGGGATCGACGTCGTAGGCGTGCATCGGCTCACCGCAGTGGGCGCAGCGCAGGTCGACGTGGCTGATCTCGCCGCACGCGTGATGCCGGTAGAGCACCGGCGGACCGGCCTCGCCGGCGAGCCACTTGTCGCCCCAGGCGGTCATGACCATGAGCAGGTCGACCAGCTCGGCCCCCTTGGCCGTCAGGTGGTAGTCGTAGCGCGGCCGGTTGTCGTAGGGGCGGCGTTCGACCACGCCCTGGTCGACGAGGTGGTTGAGCCGCTCGGTCAGCACCTTGCGGGAGATGCCGAGGTCCGCCTGGATCTGCTCGAACCGGCTGATCCCCACGTACACGTCCCGGAGGATCAGCGGCGACCAGGGCTCTCCGATGACGTCGAGCGTGCGCGCGATCGAGCACGCCATCTCACTGAAGTTCGTGCGCTGCATGACACCAGTCTACCCATCAGGGTTCCCTGAAGGAACTTCGCCTGCTACGGTTGCGGAGTCTCTTCAGGGAACTCCAGAAAGGCCCGAGCAGATGAGCAAGGTCATCAGCGCCCACGCCGTGTCGGTCGACGGCTACATCACCGGCCGCGACCCCCGCCCCGGGCACGGCCTCGGCGACGGCGGGACGCTCTTCGACTGGTACTTCGACGGCGACACCCCCAGCCGGGAGTTCGACGGATTCAAGCTGAGCCAGCCCAGCGCCCGCTTCTTCGACGCCGCCTCCGCCCGCCTCGGCGCGATCGTGGCCGGACGCGACACCTACGAGCACTCCGACCGTTTCGGCGGCGGCAGCCCCCACCCGAGGGTGCCGCTGTTCGTTCTCAGCCACCGGCCCGCACCCGAGCTCGGCGAGCGGCAGACCCTCGTCACCACCGGCGTCGAGGACGCGATCGCCGCGGCCCGGCAGGTGGCCGGCGGCAAGGACGTCGGCCTCATGGGCGGCGGGCTCCTCACCGAGGCGCTCAAGGCGGGGCTCGTCGACGAGGTGATCCTGCACCAGGTGCCGATCCTGCTCGGCGGCGGCCGGCCCTTCTTCCGGTCGCTGCCCGAGCACGTACGGCTGCGGCCGCTGGAGGTCGTCCAGGCCCCCGGCGTGACCCACCTCCGCTACGAGGTGACCCGCTGACCGCGAGCGGCCACGCCCGTGCGCTCCCCGAGCCGGCCGGAGCCGATGACCGCGTTCGGACCGGGCGCCGCGGAGCCCGAGGTCGCGCTGGGCACCGGCCTGATCGGGTGCGACACTGTTCGGCGTGGAAGCTGAGCACAATCCGCTGATCCCGCAGATGCGGCTCGACGAGCTGCTCGCGGAGCTGCAGGTCCGGCTGACCGCCGTGCTGGCCACCCGCGACCGCGTGCACGCGTTGCTGGAGGC
>NZ_PVNG01000002.1 GCF_003001935.1 Nonomuraea fuscirosea
GGTTACATTCCGAACCCGGAAGTTAAGCTTCTCTGCGCCGATGGTACTGCACTCGGGAGGGTGTGGGAGAGTAGGTCACCGCCGGACAATCTTTCATGGAGAGGGTTCCGACGCTTCACAGCGTCGGGGCCCTCTTCTTGCATTTCCGCGTGTATGGGGCGTATTCCGGGCATGACGGCTTTCCGGTGGCGGCCCTCACGGGAGGGCGTCACTCTGGAAGTGTGAAGCGTTCTTCACCTTCGGGGCGAACTTCCAGGTCAGCGCGGCGTCATCGCCGGCGCTTGATCGCCTGGGCGGTTACGCCGGTGTCGCTCACTCTGGTGGCGGCAGGGGTGATCGACGTCTTCGCCGACGCCTTCGGGATGCGCGGCCCTTTGCTGGTCTTCTTGGACGAGCAGGACAGCCTGATCAGCATCGTGCTGGGAGTCGCCGGTCTGCTGACGGCGGTTGTGCTGGAGGTGGTACGGCATCGTCACAAGGCGGGTGACCCGGCCGGGGAGGTGGAGGCGCCCACGTCGGAACGACACCTTGGCCACGCAAGCGGCCCCGACCCGGCAGCTGCTTCCAACCCACACCTACTAGCGACGGACACGACCGATCCAGCCGTCAAGGGCGTTGGCGCGGGGAGCGACCCGAGTGGTGCCGACTCTCGTTCGGATGGGCCAGGCGGACCGGGTGGCGGGGACGCGAGCAGCGGTGGGGCTGGGGTTGTGGAACGTTCCATTGCAGTGGGAGGTGATAATCCGGGGGTGGCGATGACGGGGGATCAGGCCACGGCGGTGACTGTGGGGCATGTGGATGTCGCCGGGGATGTGCGGTTGCCGCCTCGGCCGCCGGTGCCTACGCGGCCCGTTCAGTTGCCGCCGCGGCCGCCGCGGTTGCTCGGGCGGGATGAGGTGGTGGCCGAGGTTCGGGCGCGGCTGGGGTCGGGGTGTGCGCAGCCGGGGGTTGTCGCCGTGTACGGGCTGGGCGGGGTTGGGAAGACGAGTCTGACTCTGGAGTACGCGCATCGGCATCAGCAGGAGTATCAGCTCATCTGGCAGCTGCCTGCCGCGGATCCGGCGGTGCTGTCGGCCGCGTTCGCCCGGCTGGCCGCGCTGCTGGGGTTGCGGGAGACGGTCGATGCCGCCGATCCGGTGGATCAGGTGCATGCGGCGCTGGCCGCGCGTACCGAACCCTGGTTGTTGATCTTCGACAACGCGCCCGAGGCGGACGCGCTGCGCCCTTTCCTACCGCCGGCGGGGCCGGGGCATGTGCTGATCACGAGCAGGTCGGGGAACTGGCCCAGGGAGCAGGGGCTGGAGCTGCCGGTGCTGGAGCCGGAGCCGGGGGTGGAGCTGGTGCTGGCGCGGTCGGGCCAGGAGGATGGCGCGGCGGCTGCGGCGGTGGTCGCCGAACTGGGGGCGCTGCCGCTGGCGCTGGAGCAGGCGGCGGCGTTCATGGCGGAGACGGGGCTCACCCCGGCCGAGTACCTCGACCTGCTCGACGGCCGACGAACGGAGCTGCTCGCCCAGGGGAAGGCGTGGGGGTATCGGGAGCGGGTCACCACCACGTGGCGGCTGTCGTTCCAGAACCTGAGCCGGACCAGCCCGCAGGCGATCGCGCTGCTGCGGGTGCTGGCATGCTGCTCGCACGAAGCCATCCCGTACCACCTGCTGCTGTCACCGCTGGAGGAGCGGACGCCGCGGGAGCTCTTCGCGGCCGACATGCGGCGGCAGCGCGCGTACGGGCGGACGCCGCGATCGACGGTGCGCCTGCTGCGGGACTTCCATCCCTGGCTCAGCGCGCTGGCGGTGCTGCGGGAGCTGCCGCGTGACGCGCTGACGATCAACGCGGCCGTCAGCGCGCTGCGCCGGCACAGCCTGATCACCCAGCCGGTGGACGGCATGGTGTCGGTGCACCGGCTGGTGCAGGCGGTCACCCTGGACCAGTTGGCACCCCCTGAGCAGCAGCGCTGGCGTGACGCCGCCGCCGTGCTGCTGGAGTCGGTGCTGCCCGACGATCCCTGGCAGGCCGGCTCCTGGCCCCGGTACGACCACCTGCTGCCGCACATCATGGCGGTGCTCACCCCGGTCTCGCCCGGCATGGACAAGACCGGGCAGTACCTGGGGGCGAGCGGCGACTACCGTACGGCGCGGTCGGTGTTCCAGGAGATCTGCGACGCGCTGACCGCGCGGCTGGGGCCCGAGCATCCGTCCACGCTGACCGCCCGCCACGAGCTGGCGCGCTGGACGGGCGAGCTGGGGGACGCGGCGTCGGCACGCAGGCAGTATGCCGGGTTGCTGCCGGTTCGGGTACGACAGGCGGGTCCTGAGCATCCGCTCACGCTGAGCGTCCGGCACGAGCTGGCGCGGTGGGCGGGGGAGCTGGGGGACGCGGCTTCGGCGCGCGGGCAGTACGCGGACCTGCTGCCGGTACGGGAGCGGGTGCAGGGCGCGGAGCATCCCGACACGCTGACGGTCAGGCATGAGCTGGCCCGGTGGACGGGCGAGCTGGGCGACGCGGCGGCGGCCAGGGACCTGTACGCGGAGCTGGTGCCCGTCAGGGAACGGGTGCAGGGCCCCGACCACCCCGACACGCTCACCGCCAGGGCGAACCTGGCGCAGTGGACCGGTAACGCGGGCGATCCGGTGGCCGCGCGTGACCAGTACGCGGCACTCCTCCCGGTACGCAGTCGGGTGTCCGGTTCCGAGCATCCCGACACCCTCGTCATTCGGGCGAACCTGGCCCAGTGGACCGGCCAGGCGGGTGACCCGGCGGCGGCCAGGGAGCAATACGCGGCCCTGCTGCCGATCAGAGAACGTGTGCAGGGGCCCGAACACCCGTCCACACTGATCAACCGGCACGAGCTGGCGCGCTGGACGGGCGAGCTGGGCGACGCGACGGCGGCCCGCGATCAGTACGCGGAGCTCCTCGTCGTCCGCGAGCGGGTGTCGGGCCCCGAGCATCCCGACACGCTGACGGTCAGGCATGAGCTGGCCCGGTGGACGGGTGAGCTGGGGGACCCGGTGGCGGCCAGGGACCTGTACGCGGAGCTGGTGCCCGTAAGGGAACGGGTGCAGGGCCCCGACCACCCCGACACGCTCACCGCCAGGGCGAACCTGGCGCAGTGGACCGGCAAGGCGGGAGATCCCGGGTCGGCTCGCGACCAGTGCGCGGCGCTGCTGCCCGTCAGGGAACGTGTTCTCGGCCCACAGCACCCCTCGACCCTGCTCACCCGGCACGAGCTGGCTCGATGGACGGGCGAGCTGGGGGACGCCGCCTCGGCCCGCGACCAGTACGCCGACCTGCTCGTCCGCCGCGAGCGCCGGTCCGGTCCTGAGCATCCGGACACTCTGACGACCCGGCACAATCTGGCGTACTGGACCGGCCGGGCGGGCGACGCGGGCGCGGCCAGGGATCAGTGCGCGGCGCTGCTGCCCGTACGGGAACGTGTTCTCGGTCCTGAGCATCCGGACACCCTGATCACCCGGCACAACCTCGCGTACTGGCACGGGCAGGCCGGCGACACGGCGGCGGCGCGGGCCGAATACGCGGCGCTGCTGCCGGTCAGGGAGCGCGTGTCGGGCCCCGAGCATCCCGACACGCTGACGGTCAGGCATGAGCTGGCCCGGTGGACGGGTGAGCTAGGGGATCCGGTGGCCGCCAGGGACCTGTACGCGGAGCTGCTGCCGGTCAGGGAACGGGTGCAGGGCCCCGACCACCCCGACACGCTGACCGCCAGGGCGAACCTCGCGTACTGGACCGGCAAGGCGGGAGACGCGAGGTCGGCCCGCGATCAGTACGCGGCGTTGCTGCGGGTCAGGGAACGGCTGCTGGGTCCAGGGCATCCCAGCAGTCGCACGACCCGGGAGCAACTGGCTTACTGGACGGCTCGCGCTTGAGCGGAGCGCCGGGTGAGCGTCGCGTCCGCGAATGGACGGCTCGCGCTTGAACGGAACGCCGCGTGGGCGTCATGTCCGCGAATGGACGGCTCGCGCTTGAGCGGAGCGCCGCGTGGGCGTCGCGTTCGCGCAGGGACGGGCCGCGCTTGGTGGCTCTGCGTGGACGGACCGCGCTTGATGGTCGCCGCGTGGACGTGGTCCTGCTCAGTGGGTGCCGAGGGTGGCCGCCGCGACGACGAGGAGCAGGGTGCCCGACACGGCCGAGACGCGGCGGGCCGCCTTCGGGGTGCCGGTCAGGGCGCGGCCGGCTCGGGCGGTGAGGGTGGCGACCAGGCCGTAGAGCAGGGCGCAGTTCACGATGTGCAGCAGGCCGAGCGCGGTGAGCTGGAAGCCGAGCGGCACCCCCGTCCCGGTCGAGATGAACTGCGGCATCAGCGACAGGTACAGCAGCAGGCCCTTCGGGTTGAGCAGCGCCGTGAGCAGGCTCTGCCGCAGCACCTTGCCGGACGGTTCGGCGGTGGGGGCGGCGAGCGCGTGGCCGCCGCGGTTCCGTAGCGCCATCAGGGTTCTGACGGCGAGGAAGACGAGGTAGGCGGCGCCGGCGTACTTCATCGCGGGCAGCGCGGCGGGCACGGCGCGCAGTGCGGCGGCCAGCCCGGCGGCGGCCAGGGCGGTGTGCACGGCGTAACCGCCGCAGATGCCGGCCACCGCGGTCAGCCCGGTCCTGCGGCCCTGGCCGAGCGAGCGCGCCATCACATACAGCATGTCGGGCCCCGGGGTGCAGATCAGCAGGAGGTCCATCCCCAGGAACAGCAGCAGGAGGTGGGTGTCCATAGCAGCGACGCTAGCCGAAAGGGGCTGGCACACGATGGTGGATCCGTGCCCGTGCAGGGGCGCTCGTGGCAGGATATTGCGCCATGGACGCCATCGACCGCAGGATCCTCCAGGAGCTGCAGCGGGACGGGCGGCTCAGCAACACCGAGCTGGCCGATCGGGTGGGGCTCACGCCGTCGCCGTGCCTGCGCCGGGTGCGCCATCTGGAGCGGACGGGCGTCATCCGCGGCTACCGGGCGCTGCTCGACGGGGACGCGATCGGGCGCGGATTCCAGGCGTTCGTGACGGTGGTGATGCGGTACGAGGACCACGACACCGTCGCGGAGTTCGAGCGGCGGGTGGCGGAGATGCCGGAGGTGGTCGAGGCCCATCGGCTGTTCGGGGATCCGGACTTCCTGCTGCGGGTGGCGGTGGCGGACGTGCGGGCCTATGAGCGGTTCTACTCGGAGACGCTGTCCGGGCTGCCGGGGGTGGCGCAGGCCACCTCACATCTGGCGATGAAGGCCATCAAAGCGGACGTCGGCCTCCCGGTCACCGACCATCGAGCACGCTGACCCCCACATCGGGGGTTCCGTACGACACGAGAAGGGACCCGCACGTGGCATGCGGGTCCCTGAGGCCGAGGGGACTACTGGGGCAGGACCAGGAGGGCGTCGCCGACGCCGCGTTCGGCGCCGTCGGAGGGCCGGTTGACCACCTTCTTGTCCACGAACAGGGCGGTCGAGCCGCCGCCGTCAAGGTTGATCGCCTGCGTGGCGCCCAGCCAGCGCATGAACTGGGCCGCCTCGACGAAGTTCGCCCCCACCGTCACCCCCGGCTGGCGCCCGTCGATGGTGGCCAGGATGAGGCTGCCGTTCCTGGTGGTGCCGAGGAGGGTGCGCGGGTGGCGGCGCAGGATCATGTTCATCGAGTCGTGCCCGTCCCGCTTGGCGGTGATCTTCGTCTTGCCGTTGCGGACGAGGCCGACGCCGCCGGCGATGACGTTCAGGTCGGGGGTGAGCTTGAGGGCCTTCTTGGTGCGCAGGTCCACGACCTTGCTCACCACGTCGACCTTCCACTCCTGCCAGGCGTGCTCGTTGAGCCAGTCGGAGCCCACGCCGTTGCCGTGCAGCACCCGCGTGCCCTTGGCCACCGCGGCGCCCGAGGCGCGCAGGCCGGTGACGCGGCCGGTGGCGTCGAGGACGGCGTCGGTGCCGCCGGTAGGGGTCTTGGCCCCGTACTCCTCGGTGTAGAGGACCAGCTCATCGGTCGTCGCGGCCCGGTTGATGCCGTTGACCTCGACCCGCTCGCCGTCCTGGGAGATCGCGGTCACGTCGGTCTTCAGTTCGGTGATCTTGGCGGTACGGCCTCTGAGCACCACGGCCGAGCGGCCGGGCACGGCCTCGCTCAGCAGCCTGCCGCCGACGACGGACGCGCCGACGGGCTCGCCGCGCAGCGCCTTGTCGGTGTGGATGTTGAAGAAGCCGCCGTTGACGGCGACCACGGCCTTGCCGGCCTTGGCCATCGAGGAGACGGTCTCCCGCTTGGCCACGCTGGTGCCGAGCGTGGCGGCGTACGAGCCGCGGAACGTCCGCGCGTCGATCATGACGACCTTGACGTCCCAGGGGCCGGTGGTCTTGAGCCCGTCGTCGCCGAGGTAGTCGACCTTGACCTTCAGCCCGGCCTCTTTGAGTTTCTTGGCGCTCTTCTCGGCCTTCTTCTTGTCCTTGAGCGACCACAGGCCGACGCGGACCATGTAGACGGTCTGGGAGGGGGCGTCGGCGACGCCGGGGCGGACGACCTTCTGCAGGCTGGCGGTCTCGCCGGCCGCCTCCACCTCGGCGACCCTGGCCTCGGCGGTCGGGAGCATCCCGTAGTCACGGCCGCTCGGCATGAGGACCGTCACCGTGTAGCCGTCGGTGGACGAGCCGGCCTTCACGTCGTACAGGTCGATGCCCTGCGTCACGGTGGTCATCGTCTTGGTCGGCACAACACGTGCGCCCAGCGGGAACCTGGCCGACGGGAACCTCACCGAGCTCAGCTCCGCGGTCGCGGGCTGCGCGGTGAGGGGGAGCGCCGCGGCCATGGCCAAGCCGGCGGCGAGGGTACGTCGAGACATGAACTCTCCAGAGGGCGGAAAAGGGACCGCACCATAGTGGCGAGATCATGGTCTTCAGTTCAGGAGAACACGCGAAACGAGTAAAGAGGTTACGAGATTGACACCACATGTGGATATGATTTGGATATGACTCGCAACTGCATGTGGTGGCGGCCGACAGACGGCCGCTGACATTCGCATGCAAGGGCCGTCCCTGGGACGGCCCACCGACGCGGGCGGCTTCTCTCCGGGACGGCACGATTCCGGAGGAGAAAAGACCTGATGAACGACCTCGTGCTCACGGGCGACCGCCCGACCGGCCCGCTGCATCTGGGCCATTACTTCGGCTCACTGGCCAATCGGGTGCAGTTGCAGGATCGCTATCCGATGTACGTGCTGATCGCCGACTACCAGGTGATCACCGACCGCGACGTGCCGGGCGAGATCCGCAAGCACACCACCGACCTGCTCCTCGACTATCTCGCGGTGGGGATCGACCCGGCCAAGGTGACCATCTTCCAGCACAGTGCGATCCCCGAGCTGAACCAGCTCCTGCTGCCGTTTCTGAGCCTGGTGTCCGTGGCCGAGCTGCGGCGCAACCCGACCGTCAAGGACGAGATCGCGCACAGCTCGCAGGCGGCCGTGAGCGGCCTGATGTTCACCTATCCGGTGCACCAGGCGGCCGACATCCTGTTCTGCAAGGGCACGCTGGTGCCGGTGGGCCGGGACCAGCTCCCGCACGTGGAGGTGACGCGGCTGGTGGCGCGGCGCTTCAACGAGCGTTACGGCGAGGTGTTTCCGCTGCCGGAGGCGCTGATGGGCGAGCAGCCGCTGCTCAGAGGGCTGGACGGCGGCAAGATGAGCAAGAGCCGGGGCAACGCGATCCCCCTGTCGGCCACCGAGGACGAGACCGCCGCCCTCATCCGCAAGGCCGTCACCGACCCGGATCGGATGATCACCTACGACGAGGAGCGGCGTCCCGGGGTGGCCGGGCTGCTCACGCTGGCGGGCCTGTGCCTGGGCCGGTCGCCGGGCGAGCTCGCCGAGGAGATCGGCGACGGCGGCGCGGCCACGCTCAAGCGGGTGACGACCGAGGCGGTCAACGAGTTCCTGCGGCCCATCAGGAAGCGCCGCGCCGAGCTGGGCGCGGACGACGTCCGGCGGATCCTGGTCGAGGGCAACGAGCAGGCCAGGGAACGGGCGGTCCGCACGCTGGAGGAGGTGCGGGTCGCGATGGGCTTCTGAACGGCGCGACGGCAGGGCGGTCATTTTCGGAACGGCGCCGGTGGGAAGTCATGCCTTTCCCGGCGGCGCCCTTTCGAAGGGGGCCGGGCGGCGTGCGTTTCGGAGAACGCGGTCATGCGGGGGAGGACATTTCCCGGACATTTGGCGAGGTCAGAAAGCGGAAGAGCGCCAGAGATTATCGTGTAAGTCGTGCGTCGATCCCCATTCTGGCCACAAAGCCGATTCGCGTTCGCCCCTGACCTCGCCGTCCGGAAAACGTCATGACCGGCGCCTGGCAACCGCCCGACCAGCATCCGTCCGACCAGCATCCGTCCGACCAGCGACCGTCCGACCGGTTCGAGCGCGACCAGCGACCGCTCGATCAGCGGCAGCACCGTCAGCCGCCGCCGGTGCCGGGAGACGAGCGGTGGCGGCCCGGGCCGTCGCTGCCTGTCACGCCGCCCACTCCAGCCCTCGGCATCATCTCCCTGCTCATGGGCGGGATCGGCGCGGCGGCGGCGTTCTTCCCGCTGCTGCGGCTGCCGGGGGTGCTGCTCGGTCTGATCGGCGCCGGGCTCGGCTTGGTGACCGTGGCCGTCAAGTCGCTGGGCGGCAAGCTGCTCGCGGCCGGCGGGTTCGCCCTGGGGCTGGCCTCGGTGCCGATCGCGGTGCTGCTCCTCCTCCAGCAGCTCGGGAAGCCGGCCGCGATCGTCCCGCCCCTGTCGGTGAGCTCGGCCGAGCCGTCCCGTAAAGCCACCACACTGACGGGGCCGGCCGAGGTGGAGTTCGAGGTCGACGGTTACGGGGTCGACGTCGCCGCCGTGGCGTACCGGATCGACGGCCCCTCGCGGAAGGCGGGCACGGTGGACGACGGCTACGCGGAGCTTCCCTACCGGCGGAAGGTGGAGCTCGACCAGGCGCCGCTGAGCATGTGGCTGATCGCCGGCCGGAGTCGTGAGCAGGGCAGCCTCGTCTGCCGGATCAGGGTGAACGGGCTCGTGCTGTACGAGGAGCGCGTCTCGGTCGACTCCACGGCGTCGGAGTGCAAGGCGGAGTGGTGGGTGTCTTGACGGTCGGCACGCTACGGCGTCAGCGGCTGTCTCTTCGGAACGACTCCAGGGCCAGCAGCGCCACGTGCAGGGAGAGGCAGGACTCGACGTCGTCGAGGTCGGTGTCGAGGATGCGCTCCAGGCGGCGCAGCCGGTCGTAGAAGGCGGGCCTGGACAGGTGGGCCTTCTGCGCGGCGACGGCCTTGTTGCGCCCGCAGTCGAGGTAGACGCGCAGGATCCGGGTCAGGTCGCCGCCCCGCTGCGCGTCGTGGGCCAGCAGCGGGCCCAGCTCCCGCTCGGCGAACGTCTGCAGCCTGGCGTCGTCGCGCAGCAGGTGGAGCAGGCCGCGCAGGCGCAGGTCGGGCAGCCGGTAGTAGGCGCGGCCGTCGGGCTGGCGGACCGCGACGTCGGCCACCTGCTCGGCTTCGAGGAAGCTGCGGCGTACGTCTCTGATCGACTCCACCACCGAGCCGGCCGCCAGCACGAACGACGAGCCGGGCCGCCACAGCACGCGCAGCCGTTCGGAGAGCGAGGTCAGCGCGGGCTCGGCCTGCGTGCGCGGCGGCAGCGGCATCAGCACCCCCACCCGCTCCTGGTCGAGCGCGCCGACCAGGGCCGGCAGGCGGGCGTCGCGGCAGGCGGCGGCGGTGGCCTCGGCCAGCTCGCCGAGCTGCGCCTGCCCGTCGAGCGCCTGGTCGATGGGCTCGGTCGGCCTGATGACGACGCTGATCAGCTTGCGGCCGGTGAGTGGCACGCCCACCGCGCGGGCGCGGGCGGCGGCCTCGTCGGGGTCGGCGTAGGCGTGGGTGAGGATGCCGGTGATGATGGTGCCGTGCGCCTGGCGCTCCAGCGACTCCTGGTGGCGCTCCAGCAGGCGGCCGAGGGCGAGCGTGGTGGCGGCCCGCTCGGCCAGCACCATGTCACGCGGCGACGGCTGCGCGTCGCAGAGCAGGATCAGCCGTCCCCAGTCCTGCCCGCGCGCGCCGACCGTGGTGACCAGCCAGCCGGAGGCCGGATCGTACGCGGTGCGCTCGGCCGGAGCGACGGCCCTCGACCTGGTCTCCCAGCCCGCCAGCAGGGCGCCCGCGTCGCGCCCCGCCGACTCGGCGGCCAGGACCTGGTGGGCGAGGTTCTCCAGCAGCACCGGCCGGCCCGACAGCCGGGCCACCTGGGCCAGCACCTCGGCCGGCGAGGCGCCCTCGACCGACAGCTCGGTGAAGACCTCGTGCAACTGCTCGGAGGCGCGCAACTCCTCCAGCTGGATGTCGATGATGCGGGCGTGCACCGACTCGGTGATCTGCACGAACGGCGTCTCGCGGGTGAGCACGACGACCGGCAGCCCGTGCGCCTCCGCCGCCTGGACCACGACCTGCGGCAGCTCACCCACGAACCGGCGGCCCAGCTCCACGATCAGCCCCGAGGCGCCGACCGAGGAGAGCTCGCCGATGTAGTCGGCGAGCTTGTCGGGGTCCTCAGGCAGGGCCACGCCCGTGGTGAGGACCAGCTCGCCGCCGCGGAGCAGCTGGGCGATGTCGGCGATCTCGCCGACGTGCACCCACCGCACCTTGGTGTCGAGCCGGTCGGCGCCCGCGACCACGCGCGGGCTGCCCCGGCGCACGGTCTCCAGAGCGAGGACGTCGGCGATGGTGGGGAGCACGGGCCGAGCCTATCCGATCAGCCTGTAAGAACGGTGGGAGGCCGATTGACAGTCTGCCAACCCGGTCACGACTGAAGATCCTCTTCGCGGTATTCGCGGCGGGGCTCGCGGACCCGCAGCTCGACGCGGCGGATCTTGCCGGAGATCGTCTTCGGCAGCTCGTCGAACTCCAGCCGCCGCACCCGCTTGTACGGCGCCAGCTCCCTGCGGCAGTGCTCGAAGATCGACCGGGCGGTGGCCTCGTCCGGTTCGTGGCCGGGGGCCAGCGTCACGTACGCCTTGGGCACGGCCAGGCGTACCGGATCGGGGGCCGGCACCACGGCGGCCTCGGTCACCGCCGGGTGCTCCAGCAGCACGCTCTCCAGCTCGAACGGCGAGATGCGGTAGTCGGAGGCCTTGAAGACGTCGTCGGTCCTGCCCACGTAGGTGATGTAGCCGTCGGCGTCGCGGGTGGCGACGTCGCCCGTGTGGTAGTAGCCGTCACGCATTGCTTCGCCCGATCCACCGATATATCCGGACATGAGGCCGAGGGGGCGGCGGTCGTCCAGCGGCAGGCAGATCTCACCGTCGTCGCCCTGCTCGCCCGAGACCGGATCGATCAGCACGACCTGGTAACCGGGCAGCGGCCGGCCCATGGACCCGGGCCTGACCGGCTCGTCGGGCGCGTTGCCGATCTGCGCGGTGGTCTCGGTCTGCCCGTAACCGTCCCTGATGGTCAGGCCCCACGCCTTGGCCACCTGGTCGATGATCTCGGGGTTGAGCGGCTCGCCCGCGGCCACGGCCGTGCGCAGCGGCAGCTTCCACGCCGTCAGGTCCTGCTGGATGAGCATCCGCCACACGGTCGGCGGCGCGCAGAACGTGGTGACCCGCTCGTCGCGCAGCACCTCCAGCAGCGCGGGCGCGGAGAAGCGCTGATAGTCGTGGACGAGCACGGTGGCCCCGGCGTTCCAGGGGGCGAAGACGTTGCTCCACGCGTGCTTGGCCCATCCCGGCGAGGACACGTTGAGGTGCACGTCACCCGGCCTGATCCCGATCCAGAACATCGTGGACAGGTGCCCGGTCGGATACGAGGCGTGGGTGTGCTCGACCAGCTTCGGCTGCGAGGTCGTGCCGGAGGTGAAGTAGAGCAGCAGCGTGTCGTCCGCGCGGGTCGGCGCGTCGGGGGTGAAGGTCTCGGGCGCCTCGTACGCCTCGTGGTACGGCAGCCACGTGTAGGCATCGCCGACCGCGATCCTGGTGTACTCGCCCGGCCCGAACCGGCCAGCGTCGGCGGCGTTGGCGATGACGTGGGAGACCCGCCCGCGCTCGATCCGCTCCGCGATGTCCTTGCCGGTCAGCAGCGTGGTGGCCGGGATGACGACCGCGCCCAGCTTCATCGCGGCCAGCAGCGACTCCCACAGTTCGGCCTGGTTGCCGAGCATGAGCAGGATCCGGTCGCCCCGGCGCACGCCCTGCTCGGCGAGCCAGTTGGCGACCTGGTTGGAGCGGGCCGACAGCCCGGCGAAGGTGTACTCGGCGCCGCTCTCTCCGACGATCTTGAGAGCGACGGCGTCGGGGTTCTCGGCGGCCAGCACCCCGTCGAACCAGTCGAGCGCCCAGTTGAACTCGGCCGTCTCCGGCCATCGGAAGTCGCGGCGGGCGGTGTCGGGGTCGGCGCCGAGAAGGAAGTCGCGGGCGGCACGGAAATCGCTCATGTCCCGGATCCTGCTACGTGACCAGCCGCCGCTCAAGGCCGTCGAGCACCGACAGCAGACCGAAGTCGAAGGCGACCGCCCGCATCACCCGTGGATCCTCGTAGGTGTCCATGTCGATGCGTTCCAGCATGTCGGGAAAGTCGGCGGCGGCCTTCATCACCTGCGCGCGCATGGCGTCGGCGTCGTACTCGCCGTCGACCATCGTGGCGTTCCAGGCGATCTCGGGCAGCGTCATGCCGTAGATGTAGGCGGTGAACGTGGCCACGGCGTAGTCGACCTCGTAGCCGGTGAAGCCGGCCAGCTTGAACGTCTGCCGCATCCGGTCGGCGACCCGCATGGCGTTGGGCCCGAGCGCGGGCAGCCGGCCGAGCAGGTGGGCGAGCCACGGATGGCGCAGCATCACCTGGCGCACGCTGTGGGCCGTCACGGAGGCCGCCTCGCGCCAGCCCACCTCCTCGGGGTCGGGGACGGTGATCGCGCCCCACGTCTCGTCGTAGGCCAGTTCGAGGAGCTCGTCCTTGTTGGCGACGTACCAGTAGAGGCTGGTGGCGCCCGCGCTCAGCTTGGCGCCGAGCTTGCGCATGCTCAGCCCGTCGATCCCCTCCTCGTCGAGCAGTTCGAGCGCGGCTCTGACGATCTCCTCCCGGCTGCGGCCGGGGCTGGTGGCCTTACGCGGCTCGCGGAGCCACACGGAGGAGTACGCCTTGCCTGTCATACGTCCAGCCTAAATCCACTCGCACACTGTACGAGGACTGTCGTACAGTGTGCGAGTGAACTCGAACACTGTACGAGACCCCCGTCGCTGGTGGATCCTCGCCGCCTTGTGTCTCGCCCTGCTGGTCCTGGTCATCGACAACATGGTGCTCAACCTGGCCATCCCGTCGCTGAACCAGGAGATGGGCGCGACCCCGTCCGACATCCAGTGGATCATCGACGCGTACGTGCTGGCCTTCGCGGGGCTGCTGCTCACCGCGGGCAGCCTGTCCGACAAGTACGGCCGCCGCCGCTTCCTCATCATCGGCCTGGCCTTCTTCGGCGGCGCGTCCCTGCTCGCCGTGCTCGTCACCGAGCCCTGGCAGCTCATCGCCGCCCGCTTCCTGATGGGCGTCGGCGGCTCGCTGGTCATGCCGTCCACGCTGTCGATCCTGATGACCGTCTTCGACGACGGCGAGCGGCGCAAGGCCATGGCCGCCTGGAGCGCCGTGGCGCTGGTCGGCATGGTGTCGGGCCCGACCCTGGGCGGCTTCCTGCTGGAGCACTACTGGTGGGGCTCGGTCTTCCTGCTGAACGTCCCGATCGCCGCCGTCGCCATCGTGGCCGCGGTGGTGCTGATGCCCGAGAGCCGCAGCGCCGGGCGCACGATCGACCCCGTGGGCGCGTTGCTGTCGATCGCGGGCCTGACCGCGGCCGTCTACGTGATCATCGAGCGCGAGTGGAACATCCCGGTCATCGCGCTCGCGGTCGTCGCCCTGGGCGCCTTCGTGCTCTGGGAGCGACGCAGGGAGGAGCCCATGCTGCCGCTGCACCTGTTCGCCAACCGCAACTTCAGCGGCGCGTCGTTCTCGATCCTGCTGATGTCGTTCGGCGCCGGCGCGGTCATGCTGATGCTCACCCAGTACCTGCAGTTCGTGCTGGGGTACGGAGAGATGCAGGCGGGGCTGGCCCTGCTGCCCTACGCCGTGGCCGCCGCGATCTTCAACGGGGTGGGCGCCGGGCTCGGGAAGCGGCTCGGCAACCGGGTGCTGGTCGCGGCCGGGCTGCTGCTGATGGCCGGCGGCTTCGCCGTCATGGCGCTGACCACCGGGTATCCGGCGCTGCTCACCGGCCTGGTGATCATGGGCATGGGCGGCGGCCTGGCCGGGCCCTCGGCCTACGCCTCGCTCATGGGCGCCATCCCGATCGAGCACGCCGGCGTCGGCTCGGCGCTGAACGACACCGTCCAGCAGGTCGGCATGGCGCTCAGCATCGCGGTCCTGGGCAGTGTCCTGGCCGGCCGTTACACCGCGGAGATGCCCGCCGGCCTGCCCGCGGTGGCGCGCGAGTCGATCGGCGGCGCGCACGCGGCCGGCCTCGGCGAGGTCGCCGACCAGGCCTTCACCTCGGCCATGCACCTCGGCGCGTGGGTGGGCGGCGCGTTCTGCGTGGCCGCCGCGCTGCTCGCGTTCAGCGTGCTGCGCCCGGCCGCGCCGGCCGCCGCCGCTCCGGAGCCGGCCCAGGTCTGAGCCCGCTCACGGGTTTGCAGGGTGTAAGGCAAGACTTCTCCCCTCCGACATGTTGCAGGAGCAGGTCGGTCCCAGAAAAAGGGATACTCGGTAACATGTCGGAGCTTCTCGCGCGCCACCGGGCAGTGATGCCCAATTGGCTGGCCCTCAACTATCACGACCCCATCGAGATCGTCAGTGGCAAAGGCAACCGCGTCATCGACGCGGACGGCAAGAGCTACCTCGACTTCTTCGCCGGGATCCTGACCAACATGATCGGCTACGACGTGCCCGAGGTGCGCGCGGCCGTCGAGCGCCAGCTCGCCACCGGGGTGGTGCACACCAGCACCGTCTATCTGCTGCGCGGCCAGGTCGAGCTGGCCGAGAAGATCGCCCGGGTGTCCGGCATCCCCGACGCCAAGGTGTTCTTCACCAACTCCGGCACCGAGGCCAACGAGACCGCGCTGCTGCTGGCCACGTACGCGCGCAAGAGCGACCAGGTCCTGGCCATGCGCCAGAGCTACCACGGGCGCAGCTTCGGCGCGATCAGCGTCACCTCGAACCGCTCGTGGAAGAACAACTCGCTCTCCCCGCTCAACGTGCACTTCCTGCACGGCGCCGACCGGCACCTCGTCCAGTTCGAGGGCCTGTCGGACGCGGACTACATCAAGGCCTGCGTGGACGACCTGCGTCACGTGCTGGCCACGAGCGTCTCCGACGACGTGGCCGCGCTGATCGCCGAGCCGGTGCAGGGCGTGGGCGGCTTCACCATGGCCCCCGACGGGCTGTTCGCCGCCTACAAGGAGGTCCTCGACGAGCAGGGCATCCTGTTCATCTCCGACGAGGTGCAGACCGGGTGGGGACGGACCGGCAGCTCGTTCTTCGGCATCGGGAACCACGGCGTGACCCCCGACATGATCACCTTCGCCAAGGGCCTGGGCAACGGCTTCGCGGTCGGCGGCGTGGTGGCGCGCGGCGACCTCATGGACGCCCCGCACGCCGTGGGCCTGTCCACCTTCGGCGGCAACCCGATCTCCATGGCCGCGGCCAACGCCACCCTCGACTACGTGCTCGACCACGACCTCCAGGCCAACGCCGCGCGTACCGGCGAGATCATCATCAGCGGGCTCAAGGCCGCGGCCGAGCGCCTGTCCGTGGTCAAGGGCGTGCGCGGCAAGGGGCTGATGTTCGCGGTCGAACTGGAGACGCCCGCGCAGGCGGGCCGCTTCATGGAGCTGACCAAGCGGGCGGGCCTGCTGGCGGGCAAGGGCGGCCTGTACGGCACCGCCATCAGGATGGCCCCGCCCCTCACCCTCACGGTGGAAGAGGCCACCGAGGGCCTGGGCATCATCGTCACGGCCCTGGAGACCATCGACGCGGAGGCGGCAGCTCAGTGAAGTCGGTCAAGCACTGGATCAACGGAGCCCTCGCCGACGGCGACCCCGCGCGTACCGCGGAGCTCTACAACCCCGCCACCGGCGAGGTGAGCGGCCACGTCGCGCTGGCCTCCGCCGCCGACGTGGACGCGGCCGTCGCGGCGGCCGTGGCCGCCTTCCCCGCCTGGCGGGACGCCTCCCTGACGAAGCGGGCGCAGGTGCTGTTCCGCTTCCGCGAGCTCATGTACGCCCACCGCGACGAGCTGGCCGCGCTCATCTCCTCCGAGCACGGCAAGGTGCACTCCGACGCGCTCGGCGAGGTGGCCCGCGGCCTGGAGGTGGTGGAGTTCGCCTGCGGGATCCCGCACCTGCTCAAGGGCGGCTACTCCGAGGGGGTCTCGACCCGGGTGGACTCCTACTCGATCCGCCAGCCGCTGGGCGTGGTGGCCGGCATCACGCCGTTCAACTTCCCGGCCATGGTGCCGATGTGGATGTACCCGATCGCCATCGCCTGCGGGAACGCGTTCGTGCTCAAGCCGTCGGAGAAGGACCCGTCGGCCTCGCTGCTCATGGCCCGGCTCTGGCAGGAGGCGGGACTGCCCGACGGCGTCTTCTCCGTGGTGCAGGGCGACAAGGTCAGCGTGGACCGGCTGCTGGAGCACCCGGACGTGCGCGCGGTGTCGTTCGTCGGCTCCACCCCGATCGCCCGGTACGTCTACGAGACCGGCACCGCGCACGGCAAGCGGGTCCAGGCGCTCGGCGGCGCCAAGAACCACATGCTCGTGCTGCCCGACGCGGATCTCGACCTGGTGGCCGACTCGGCGGTGTCGGCGGGCTTCGGCTCGGCGGGGGAGCGCTGCATGGCGATCTCCGTCGTGCTGGCCGTGGACCCGATCGGTGACGAGCTGGTGCAGAAGATCGTCGAGCGGGTGGAGCACCTGGTGGTCGGCCCAGGCGACGACCCCGCGTCCCAGATGGGGCCGCTGGTCACCGGGCCGCACCGCGACAAGGTGGCCTCCTACCTGGACCTGGGCGTCGAGGAGGGCGCCAAGCTGGTCGTGGACGGCCGCGAGACCACGGTCACCGGCGGCGGCAAGGCCTCCGAGACCGCCGGCTTCTGGCTCGGCCCCACCGTGCTCGACCACGTGCCCGCCGGGTCGCGGACGCACACGGACGAGATCTTCGGCCCCGTGCTGTCGATCGTGCGGGTCTCCTCGTACGAGGAGGGCCTGAAGGTCATCAACGACGGCCTGTACGGCAACGGCACCGCGATCTTCACCAACGACGGCGGCGCGGCCAGGCGCTTCCAGAACGAGGTCGAGGTCGGCATGATCGGCATCAACGTGCCGATCCCCGTGCCGATGGCCTTCTACAGCTTCGGCGGCTGGAAGTCCTCGCTGTTCGGTGACACGCACGTGCACGGCACCGAGGGCGTGCACTTCTACACCCGTGGCAAGGTCGTCACCTCCCGCTGGCTGGACCCCTCGCACGGCGGCGTGAACCTGGGCTTCCCCACGAACGGGTGAGCGGCGGTCACGGGCGGGAGCGAGCGACGCCGCTCCCGCCCGTGGTGCGGGCGCTGCTCCTGTTCAGCCCGGCACCGGTCCCGCACAGCACAGCGGCGCTTCAGCCCGGCGCCCGTCCCCTCCCGGCCCGGCGGCGCTTCAGCGCCGTCCCCGGTAAGCTCCTGCAGACGGACTAGGGGGCATCGTGAATCGTCGTCGTACTCACGCCATGACGTGTGCCATGGCGGTCGTCGCGACGGCGCTGGTCGCCGGTGTGGGCGCGGCCCGGCCCACCCCGTCGCAGGGCGGCACCGCCGCCAAGCCCGCTCCCACCCGTACCGCCACACACACGCCCACTCCGACGCCCAGCGCCACGCAGCTCGACGGCACCCTGCAGATCCTCACCTACCGCGGCTACGCCGAGTACGGCGGGGTCACCTCCAAGGTCAACTGGGTGGGCTCGTTCGAGAAGGAGACGGGCTGCCGGATCGCCCGGCTCGACACCGCGCAGACCGCCGAGGAACTGGCCGCCAGGGTCGGCGACCGCCCCTACGACGTGATCACCGCCGGGCCGGCGCTGGCGGGCGACCTGATCCAGCGCAAGCTGGTGCAGGCCATCGATCCGGCCAAGGTGAGCGGCTACCAGGACCTCGACAAGCGCTTCCGCGACATGACCACGGTGTCGGGCAAGGTCTACGGGGTGCCCTACCTGTGGGCGTACCACGAGCTCGTCTACGACCGGTCCAAGGTCGGGGGCGGCACGCCGGAGCAGGTGTTCTCGTCCGGGCGGACGGCGCTGCGCGACAGCCCCATGACGATCGCGGACGCGGCGCTGGCCGAGGGGTCGGCGAAGGATCCGTACGAGCTGAGCGCGAGCGAGCTCGACCGGGCCATGGCGCTGCTCGAACGCAACAAGGAGCGCACCTACTGGCGCAACCCGCTCGACCTGATCAAGGGCTTCGCCACGGGACGGCTCGACTACGCCCAGGTCACCCCCTACTACCGCCTGCTGCTGCAGCAGGCGGGCAAGCCGATCTCGGTGCTGCCCCAGCGCCGGACGACCGGCTGGGTCGACTCCTGGATGCTGGGCGCCAACCTGCCCGACACCACCTGCGCCTACCGGTGGCTCAACTGGATGACCGCGGCCAACGCCCAACGCGACGCGGCGGCCTGGGCCGGGATGGCGCCGGCCAACGACAAGGCGTGCAAGGGGCGGGCCAGGCTGATGTGCGAGACGTACGGGGTGGGGGAGGACAAGCGGCTCGACCGGGTGGCCTTCGCCGTCCGGCCGCCCGGGGGTTGCGCGGCGGATGACGGGGAATGCACTGATTATGCCGCCTGGGCCAAGCGCTGGCAGGAGCTGCTGGCCAAGTGAGTGAGGGCATCGATCCCCCACGATGACCGGGCCGCGGACCCGCCCTGTCCCCCGCTGGGCGAGGCCCGTCAAGAGGCGCCCCGGGCCTTCCCCCCGTCCCGGGGCGTCTCGGCGTTCCGCACCGAGACGGTGCTCAGGCCGAGACGGTGTTCCGCACCGAGACCGTGCTCAGGCCGAGACGGTCGGGAGGGCGGTCAGCGGGAAGGGAAGGCCACGACGGTGGCCATGGGGGCCGGCAGCAGCGCCTCCGCGCAGTCGCCGCAGGCCAGGACGGCCGAGTCGTCGGGCAGGCAGCCCACGCGCACGCGGGGCCGAGGCCACCGCTTGTGACAGACGACGCAGGCGTCGCCGTCGCGCTGGGCCGCGGACAGGCCCTCAGGGTCGAACGTCAACATACCTCGCGCCGTTCTGGTCGGACCCCAGTTCATCACGCTCCCAGCAGCCATCGCCCCTCCGTATGTCGGAACCGTTATAACCCTGACCGAGGCCATGAGCGTCCTGCTGCGCGTCAAGTCAGGGTGAATTCTCTACCCGAGTAGGGGCGGTTACACCACAAAAACGGGCATCCAGCCGCAAGCTGGGTGCCCGTTTCGTTGGGTTTCGTCGGCGCTAGAGCGCGGCGACGGCCTTCTCCAGGATCCCGAGTCCCTCCTCCAGGAGATGCTCGGGGATGACGAGCGGCGGCAGGAAACGCAGCACGTTGCCGTACGTGCCCGCCGTCAGCACCAGCAGCCCCTCCGCGTGGCAGCGCTTGACGATCTCCTGGACGGCGGCCGGGTTCGGTTCCTTGGTGCCGGGCTCGACCAGCTCGATCGCGATCATCGCGCCGCGTCCGCGCACGTCCCCGATCACGTCGAAGCGCGCCTTGAGCGCCTCCAGCCGGGGCAGCATGATCTCGCCGATCCGCCGCGCCCTGGCGACCAGGTCCTCGGCCTCGATGGTCTCCAGCACGCCGAGCGCGGCCTCGCAGGCGAGCGGGTTGCCGCCGTACGTGCCGCCCAGCCCGCCGGCGTGCACCTTGTCCATGATCTCCGCCCGCCCGGTGACCGCGGCCAGCGGCAGGCCGCCCGCGATGCCCTTGGCGGTGGTGATGATGTCCGGTACGACGCCTTCGTCCTCGCAGGCGAACAACGTTCCGGTACGCGCGAAGCCCGTCTGCACCTCGTCCGCCACGAACACGATCCCGTTCGCCCGGCAGAACTCCGCGATCCGCGGCAGGAACCCCCTGGCCGGCACGATGAACCCGCCCTCGCC
This sequence comes from Nonomuraea fuscirosea, assembly GCF_003001935.1. Classification (GTDB taxonomy): domain Bacteria; phylum Actinomycetota; class Actinomycetes; order Streptosporangiales; family Streptosporangiaceae; genus Nonomuraea; species Nonomuraea fuscirosea. Next base: position 20,131 of record NZ_PVNG01000002.1, read on the forward strand.
CGCGATCGGCTCGATCACCACGGCGGCCACGTTGCCCGCGCCGATCTGCTTGGTGATCAGGTCGATGGCCTGCTCGGCGGCCTCCTCGGCGCAGTTCTCCGGCCCGCCGGGCCAGCGGAACGGGTAGGCCAGCGGCACCCGGTACACCTCGGGGGCGAACGGGCCGAAGCCCTGCTTGTACGGCATGTTCTTGGCCGTGAGCGTCATCGTGAGCAGCGTGCGGCCGTGGTAGCCGTGGTCGAACACCACGACGCCGGGCCGGCCGGTGGCGTGCCGGGCGATCTTGACCGCGTTCTCCACGGCCTCGGCGCCCGAGTTCACCAGGAAGGTGCGCTTGTCGTGGTCGCCGGGGGTCAGCTCGTTGAGCTTCTCGCACACCTGCACGTACGACTCGTACGGCGTGACCATGAAGCAGGTGTGGGTGAACTCGGCCACCTGCCGCTGCACGCGCTCGACGACCTTGGGGGCGGCGTTGCCGACGTTCGTCACCGCGATGCCGGAGCCGAAGTCGATCAGCGAGTTCCCGTCGGCGTCCTGCACCACGCCGCCGCCGGCGCGGGTGACGAAGACCGGCAGGGTGGTGCCGATCCCGGGCGGGACGGCGGCCAGCTTGCGGGCCAGCAACTCCTGCGACTTGGGACCTGGGATCGCGGTCACGACGCGCCGCTCCTGGGGAATGCTCATGGCTTCGACGCTACGGCGGGCTCTCATCTGGGCCGATACGTCGATATGGCACACTGAGGAGTCTCGTCTTAGCCGGAATGGACAAAACTTCTATGCCGCCTACGCTGCGGACCGTCGTGCGCCGCATGAACCTCCGGCCGCTGGCCGGAACCTCGGCGCCCGGGGTGCTGGAGGCCGCGGTGCGCTGGGTGGCGGTCAGCGAGCTCGCGGACCCGACGCCGTACCTGGAGGGCGGGGAGCTGCTGCTGACCACCGGGATGCGGATGGAAGGCGACCAGTCCCACTATGTCGCCCGCCTCGTCGCGCGTGGAGTGGCGGGGCTCGGCTTCGGCGTCGGGGTCTCGCACGAGGAGACGCCGCCGGCGCTCGTGACGGCCGCGGAGCGGGCCGGGCTGCCGCTGCTGGAGGTGCCGCGCGAGACGCCGTTCATCGCGGTCGGCAAGGCCGTCAGCGAGCTGCTGGCCGCCGAGCAGTACGAGGAGATCAGCCGGGCCTTCGCCGCCCAGGGCCGGCTGACGCGGGCCGCGCTGCGGCCGGAGGGCATGCACGCGGTCATCGACCGGCTGGCCAGGGAGGTCGACGGCTGGGCCGCGCTGCTGGACGAGTCGGGCGAGGTCCGCCACGCCACCCGGGGCGCCCGACCGGAGGCGGTCACCCACGAACTGATCCGGCTCCGGGGCGGCCGGCCCGCCGAGCCGTCCGGTCGCCGCGCGGAGATGACCGGCCCCCGTGTCGGGCCGTCCGGTCGCCGTGGCGAGACGGTGGCGCGGCCCGTCGAGGCGCGCCGTGGTGAGCCGGGCGGGCGGGGTGGTGAACGGGTGCCGTCGAGTCTCGCGTTGTCCGCGCCCGGCCAGCACATCGTGGTGCTGCCGCTGGGCGGCGGGGGCCGGCCGCGTGGCTTCTTCGCCGTCGGGGCCCGGCACACCTTCACGCCGGTCGCGCACACGGTGATCAACGCCGCGGGCTCGCTGCTGACGCTGGCCATGGAGCAGGGCAGGACCCGGCTGACGGCCGAGCGGCGAGTCCGTGCGGCCGTGCTGGAGCTGCTGCTGGCGGGGGATCGCGAGCGGGCCCGCGTGGTGCTGGAGCCGCTCGGCGGACGCCTGCCCGAAGAGCCCTTCGTGGTGCTGGCGGCGCCCCCGGAGGCCGTGGAGGCCCTGGAACCGCACGGTTTCACGGCCATGCACGACGGTCCGCCCCCCGTGCCGGAACGCGGCCGAGCGTCGGCCGGGGCATCGGCCGAGACGCCGGGTGGAGCGCCGGGGCGGGCATCGGCTGGGGCAGCGGGTCGGACGGCGGGTCAGGCGGGGCAGGTGGTGGTGGCGTTGGTCGCGCATGAGGTGGCTCATGGGGTGGCGCAGGAGGTGGCGGGCGGTGCGGAGGTGCCGGTCGGGCTGAGCCGGCCGGCCGGATACGCGGTCACCAGCCTGAGCACCGCGCTCGAACAGGCCAGGCGCGCCCTGGAGGCCGCCAGGAGCCGTGACGCCGCGGCCCGTGAGGCGGAAGGGCCTGGAGCGGGCGGGGCCGGAGACAGGGCGAAAGGCGGGTCTCAAGGCGGGTCTCAAGGCGGGGCAGGGCGCGGGGGAAGGGGTGGCGCGGGGCAGGGGGCCGGTTCAGTGGTCGGGTTCGATGAGCTGGCGGGTCAGGGGCTGCTGGGGCTGCTCGATCCGGCCGCCGCCCAGGCGTTCTCGGCCGCCGTCCTGGCCCCGCTCACCGCGTACGGCTCCAGGGCCGACCTCGTGGCGTCGCTGCGCGCGTACCTGGAAGGCAACGGTCACTGGGAGACGGCGGCGCAGCGGCTGGGCGTGCACCGGCACACCCTGCGCTACCGCATGAGACGGGTGTCGGACCTGCTCGGCCGCGACCTCGACGACCCGGGCGTGCGCGCCGAGCTGTGGCTCGCCCTGGAGGCGGCCGGCCACCCGGCTATTTCGGCTTCTCCACCAGATAGCAGCAGATAGTCGCCATGGTCACGGCCTCGTACGTGCGGCCGTCCCGCAGGTGCCCCGCCCGCTCCAGGCTGATCGCCCCCTGTGCCGCGGCCCACAGCGCGTCGGCGATCTTGCGCGGCTGCGTCGGGATCAGGTGGCCGGCCGAGATGCAGTCGGCGATCACCCGGTCGAGCATGTTGAGCGCCGCCCTGGCCAGGGTCCTGGCGCGCTCGCTCGGCTCAAAGCCGGGGATCGCCCGCTCGAACATCAGGCTGTAGTAGCCGGGCTCGGACAGGCACGCCTGCCGGTAGGCGGGCCCGAGCGCGTACAGCTGCTCCAGCGGGTCGCGCCGCTGCGGCACGGCCTCCATGAAGCGGCGGAACCGCTCGAACCCCTCCAGGTAGAGCGCCTCGGCCAGGCCCTCCCTGTTGCCGAACATCGTGTAGATGACGGTGGTCGTGCAGCCCGCCTCGGCGGCGATCCTGCGCATGGTCAGGCTCTCGGGCCCGTCGGTGTTGAGCAGGTTGACCGCCACGTCGAGGAGGCGGGAGCGAAGCTCGTCGTGAGTGGCGCGCTCACCAAGGAGGTAAGCGCCCTGCAGCCCCAGCGGCACCGAGGTCATGAGACCCCCCTCGTGCCCGAGGACCGGCCCAAGGACCGGCTCTGCGTCCTTGTGACCTCACGTTGTTCGGTCACGGGGCCCACGCCTTTCTGATCGGGGGCCCACCGCGCTGGAGACCCGCACCCGATGACTTAGCCAAGGCGGAGATCGCTCAAACCACTCCGCATGGTAAACATCCCGAATTAGGTCTACTTCTGTTACATCGTGGGTATACAACGGAGCTTGTACTTAACGGTGAGCCCTCGTGAGGCTCTTGTGCAACGTGGTGTAAATCCCCGGCTCACAGCTTGGCATAACGTCGAGGTATGGACGTGCGTACCTTCTGGCTGGCCGGCCGCGCCGCGACCGGGGACACCGAGCTCACTGTCACCAACCCCCATGACGGCCGCGAGGTCGCCCGGCACTCGGTGCCGACCGACGCCCAGGTGGAGGAGGCCGTCGCCGCGGCCCACGCGGTGGCCAAGGAGGCCGCCGCGCTGCCCGTGCACGTACGGGCCGAAGCCCTGGCCCACGTCTCGCGCCGGATCGCCGAACGGGCCGAGGAGATCGCCCAGCTGATCACCGCCGAGAACGGCAAGCCCATCGTCTGGGCCCGCGGCGAGGTCGGCCGGGCCGTGGCCACGTTCCGGTTCGCCGCCGAGGAGACCCGGCGCTGGTCGGGCGGCGTGCAGCGGCTCGACACCGAACCGGCGGCGGCCGGCCGGCTGGCCTACGTCTCGCGCGTGCCCCACGGCCCCGTGCTGGCGATCACCCCGTTCAACTTCCCGCTCAACCTCGTCGCGCACAAGGTCGCCCCGGCCATCGCGGTCGGCGCGCCCGTCATCGTCAAGCCTGCCCCTGCGACGCCGCTGTCCTCGCTCCTGCTCGGCGAGATCCTGGCCGAGACCGACCTGCCCGCCGGCATGTTCTCGGTGCTGCCGATCGAGAACGAGCGCGCCTCCGCCCTCGTCCAGGACCCCAGGCTGCCGGTGGTGTCGTTCACCGGCTCGGCCCCGGTCGGCTACGCCATCGCCGACCAGGTGCCGCGCAAGCACGTGACGCTGGAGCTGGGCGGCAACGCCGCCGCGGTGGTGCTGGCCGACGCCGACCTCGACTGGGCGGCCCAGCGCATCGCGCTCTACTCCAACTACCAGGCAGGCCAGAGCTGCATCGCGGTGCAGCGGGTGATCGTCGAGCGCCCGGTCTACGACGCGTTCGTCGAGCGCCTGGTCCCCGCCGTCGCCGGCCTCGTCACCGGTGACCCCGCCGACGAGAAGACGCAGGTGGGGCCGCTGGTCTCCGAGGCCGCCGCGGCGCGGGTCGAGCAGTGGGTCCAGGAGGCGGTCTCGGCCGGCGCCAAGGTGCTGGCGGGCGGCACCCGCGAGGGCGCCACCGTCGCCCCGACGGTCCTGGCCGACGTGCCGCACGACGCCAAGGTCGCCTGCGAGGAGGTCTTCGGGCCCGTCATGATCCTCCAGCCGGCCGCCTCGATCGACGAGGCGTACGCGATGGTCAACGACTCCAGGTACGGGCTGCAGGCCGGAGTCTTCACCCGGTCGCTGGACGCGGCCTTCCGGGCGAACCGGGAGCTGGAGGTGGGCGGCGTGATCGTCGGGGACGTGCCGTCGTACCGGGCCGACCAGATGCCCTACGGCGGGGTGAAGGACTCGGGGGTCGGGCGCGAGGGGCTGCACTCGGCGATGGAGGACTACACCTACGAGAAGGTCATGGTGCTGACCGGGCTGAGCCTCTGACGAAGCTCCCGACGTGAAGGCGCGGGGGGCCGTCACCCGGCCGGGTGACGGCCCCCCGGTCATGCGTTCTGGGCCGTGCCGTAGAGGGCCTTGATCGTCTGGCCGAAGTACGGGCCGTACATCGTGCGCCGGTCGTCGCTGTACTTGAAGCTGCTCAGCGACATGATCGTGCCCTTGCCGGTGGCCGGGTCGAACTTCGTCATCCAGGGGCCGCCGCTGGAGCCCGCGGTCATGTCGCAGCCGAGGCCCTGGTCGCGGCTCTGGCCGTACGGGTCGTCCTTGAGCCGGCCCGCGCAGTAGACGAGGTGACCGCCGTCGTACGGGGGGTCTGCCGGGTAGCCGAAGCCGAACGCCTGGCCGCCGCGCCCCGCGTCGAACGCGATCTCCTGCGTGCCCACGACGTCGGCCACGTGCCTGCCGTGCGAGGTGGCCAGCGCCACCATGCCCACGTCGTAGTCGTCGTCGCCGCCGCGTGACCAGGGGCCGGCGACGAACATGCGGCGGGCGGTGTACTGGCCGTACGGGTGCGTCCCGCGCGTCCCGTACCCGGGGACGAACGTCCAGTTCGCCGCCCACGCGCCCGCGCCGTCCTTGACGCAGTGGCCGGCCGTGACCACGACGTCCCTGTTGGCGCTCCTGACGGTGCTGGCCGAGCAGACGAAGTCGGCTCCTGCCACGGTCAGGAACACCCGGCCCGTGGTCCTGGAGACCAGGCCGCCGGTCATCCAGCGGGCGCCGATCGTGCTGGTGTCGGGGCGGGCCGCGGCCATCCGGTGCGTGCCGACGAGCTCGCGCGGGACGGTCAGGTCCGCCCTGCGGCCGGTCAGCTCGGGGGTGGTACGCAGGTCCGCGTCACCGGTGAGCCCGCTCAGCAGGCCGTCGTCGGTCACGATGTCCAGCAGCCCGATCGGCAGGGCCTTGGCCATCCGCTCGGGCGTCCAGTAGTCGAGCACGCGCCGCTGGTCGGCGGCGGTTCTGGCGGCGACGTGCTCGACGATGTCGCCGGGCGCGGCCGCGTTTTGGGCCGCGCGCCCGGTGGCGTGCCCGGTCGTGCGCCCGCCCGTATGGGCGGGCGCCTGGGCCGGCGCGACGGCCGGCCGGTCGGCCTGCTGGGCGGCGGGAGCCGCGCCGATGAGCGCGGGGCCGATCAGCCCTGCCAGAAGCGGGGCCGCCGCAAGCAGGGGGGTGCTCAAGGTCATGGCCCCCGAGTGTGCACTACGAGATGTGTTCTTGTGACTACTTTCGGTAAATTCCTTAGAGTGCGTTGGTGCTTTGTGCTGCTTGGTAGACGGCTTGGGCCTCGTTCCCGAAATAGGGGCCGAACATCCAGTTGGTGGCGAAGTTGTATTTGAAGCTGTTGACGGAATTCTGGGTGCCGAGACCGGTCGACTCGTTGAAATTCAGCATCCAGGGGCCGCCGCTGGATCCGCCGGTCATGTCGCAGGTCAGGCCCATGTCCTTGGAGGCGAGGAAGTCGTCGAAGGTGCGGCCCGAGCAGTAGACGAGCTTCGAGCCGTCGTACGGGGCCGCCGCGGGGTAGCCGAAGGCGTACATCTGCCGGCGTCTTTGCTGGTTGAAGGCCACGCCCTGGCCGCCCACGGCGTCCACCAGTGTCTTGCCCTCCAGCGGCGCGACCACGGCGGCGGCGACGTCGAAGTTGATGTCCTCGCTCGCGTTCCACTGCTGCGTGGTCAGCAGCCTGGTGGCGGGCCAGGTGCCGAAGGGGCGGTTGCCGGCCGCGTAACCCGGGACGAAGACCCAGTTGGTGTGGAAGGCGCCGTTCATCTTCACGCAGTGGCCCGCGGTCAGCACCACGCTCTTGTTGGCGCTGGTCACCGCCGTTCCTGAGCAGGAGGCGTTGCGGCCCTGGGTGGTGAAGAAGATCCGGCCGGTGGTGCGGGCGACGGCGCCGCCGCGGGTCCACGCCGCGCCGCCGCTGCGCGCCGCCTGGAGGTCCACGTCGCCGCCCGACCGGCCGCGGGTGGGTGGAGCGGTCCAAGAACTGCCCTGCTCGGGCGCGTCGGCCGTCAGCCCGGCCTTGGGCTTAGGCGCGTCCAACGGCTTGGCCGCCTCCATCCGCCGCTCCGTCCAGTACGTCATGACCTGCCGCCGCTCGGTGGCCGTGTCGGCGGCGGCCCGCTGGGCGGGCTTCGGCCCCGCCGGCACCTGCGCCTGCCCATGCCCCTGCGCCGGGCTCGCGCTCGCGGGGAGCGGGGCCGTGGCGGTGGCGGCGGTGATGGCGGCGGCGCTGAGCGTGGCGGCGGAAAGCAGGCGGAATTTGCGTTGCATTACGTAACCTCCCTAAACCGGACCTGGGCCTAGGAAGGTAGCGGGCTCAATATCCAGATTTCTCAAGATTTGCTCATACCGATATAGCTATATTCCGGCACAAATGAACTCCCTTATCACGTGTCACATAAGGAGGTCATTTCTGGGGCCTGGGGTCCCGCGTGCCCGAGTACGCCGAACAGCGGGGACAATGGACACGTGCATGAAGAGACCCTCCGCTCCGTGGTCGTGCTCGGCTCCACCGGTTCTGTCGGCACCCAGGCCCTCGACGTCATCGCCGCCAACCCCGGCGGCTTCAAGGTCGCCGCGCTGGCGGCCGGTGGCGGAAAGGTCGAGCTGCTGGCGCGCCAGGCGGCGGAGTTCGGGGTCGAGGCCGTGGCGGTGGCCGACCCCGCGGCCGTGCCCGCGCTGAAGGAGGCGCTGACCGCCCTCGGCGCCCGGCCGGTCGTGCTCGGCGGCCACGAGGGGGTCGCGCAGGTCGCGGGCTGGCCGTGCGACATGGTGCTCAACGGCATCACCGGCGCGCTCGGGCTGACCTCCACCCTCGTCGCACTCGAAGCCGGCCGCACGCTCGCGCTGGCCAACAAGGAGTCGCTGATCATCGGCGGGCCGCTGGTGAAGCGGCTGGCCAAACCCGGTCAGATCCTCCCGGTCGACTCCGAGCACTCGGCCCTGCAGCAGTCCCTGTGGGCCGCGGGGCCTTCCGGCTACGACTCCTCGGCCGTCAAGCAGCTCGTGATCACCGCCAGCGGCGGGCCGTTCAGGGGCATGCGGCGCGAGGAGATGGCCGACGTCACGCCCGAGATGGCGCTGGCGCACCCCACCTGGTCCATGGGGCCGGCCATCACGATCAACTCCGCCACCCTGGTCAACAAGGGGCTGGAGGTGATCGAGGCGCACCTGCTGTTCGACCTCGGCTTCGATCGCATCGAGGTGGTCGTGCACCCGCAGTCGGTGATCCACTCCATGGTCGAATACGTCGACGGCTCGACCATGGCCCAGGCCAGCCCGCCCGACATGCGGCTGCCGATCGCGCTCGCGCTCGGCCACCCCAGGCGCATCCCGGGCGCCGCGCGGCCCATCGACTGGACCAAGGCCCACACCTGGACCTTCGAGCCCCTCGACGACGTGGCCTTCCCCTCGGTCGCGCTCGCCCGGCACGTCGGCGGCGCGGGCGGCACCGCGCCCGCCGTCTACAACGCCGCCAACGAGGCCTGCCTCGACGCGTTCATGCGCGGCGGGCTGCCGTTCCTGGCCATCGTCGACACCGTGGCCAAGGTCGTCGAGGAGCACGAGGTGACCCCCGCCGACTCCGTCGAAGAGGTGCTGGCGGCCGACGCCTGGGCTCGCGCCCGTGCGGCCGAACTCACAACCGGGCAGTCCCGCTAGCTACCTAAACTGGAAAGCGTCGTCACAGTAAGGGTTGAAATGACTTCTGTAGCTCTCGGCATCCCGACGGTGCGCCCCAAGCCGCTCGCCGAACGCCGCCACTCCCGGCAGATCATGGTCGGCAGCGTGCCCGTGGGCGGCGACGCCCCCGTGTCGGTGCAGTCGATGACGACGACGGTGACCGCCGACGTCAACGCCACCCTGCAGCAGATCGCCGAGCTCACCGCGTCCGGCTGCCAGATCGTCCGCGTCGCCGTGCCGTCCCAGGACGACGCCGACGCGCTGCCCATCATCGCCAAGAAGTCGCAGATCCCCGTGATCGCCGACATCCACTTCCAGCCGAAGTACGTCTTCGCCGCCATCGACGCGGGCTGCGCGGCCGTCCGGGTCAACCCGGGCAACATCAAGAAGTTCGACGACAAGGTCGGCGAGATCGCCCGCGCGGCGTCCGACGCCGGCGTCCCGATCCGCATCGGCGTCAACGCCGGCTCCCTAGACCCGCGCCTGCTGCAGAAGTACGGCAAGGCCACGCCCGAGGCGCTGGTGGAGTCGGCGCTGTGGGAGTGCTCGCTGTTCGAGGAGCACGGCTTCCGCGACATCAAGATCTCGGTCAAGCACAACGACCCGGTCGTGATGATCAACGCCTACCGCCTGCTGGCCGCCGAGTGCGACTACCCGCTCCACCTCGGCGTCACCGAGGCCGGCCCGGCCTTCCAGGGCACCATCAAGTCGGCCGTCGCGTTCGGCGCCCTGCTCGCCGAGGGCATCGGCGACACCATCCGGGTCTCCCTCTCGGCCCCTCCGGTGGAGGAGGTCAAGGTCGGCAACCAGATCCTGGAGTCGCTCGGGCTGCGCGAGCGCGGCCTGGAGATCGTCTCCTGCCCGTCGTGCGGGCGGGCGCAGGTCGACGTCTACACCCTCGCCGACCAGGTCCAGGCGGGCCTTGAGGGCCTGAAGGTGCCGCTGCGGGTGGCCGTCATGGGCTGCGTCGTCAACGGCCCGGGCGAGGCCCGTGAGGCCGACCTCGGGGTGGCCTCCGGCAACGGCAAGGGCCAGATCTTCGTCAAGGGCGAGGTCATCAAGACGGTGCCGGAGTCGCAGATCGTGGAGACGCTGATCGAGGAGGCACTGCGCCTGGCCGACGAGATGGGCGTCGAGGTCGACCTCGACGACGACTCCGGCCCCACGGTCACCGTCGGCTGATCCCCGGCCCGGCCGTCACCGCCGGCTGGTCCCCGACTCGGCCCCACGGTCACCGTCGGCTGAGCGTAGCTGCCTCGGCTCCGGGTCAGAGGTGGGGGAGGGTGTAGGCGGGGTCGGCGAACGCGCCGCCCTGGGGCGGGTCGCCGGTGAAGTGGGCGGCCGCTCCCGGGATGCGGTCGGCGAAGGCTTCGGCGTCGTCACGGGGGTGGTAGCCGAGGCGGTCGTCCAGCTCCCAGTAGCGGCGCGTGTTGGCCGACACCGCGTAGGGGGTGGCGAAGGTGAGGCCCGGCGTGGTCAGCGCGGCCCAGACGAAGCCGGCGCAGTCGCGCGGGCTGAGCCAGGTGGCCAGATGGCGGGGCTCGCCGGGCTCCGGCTCCAGGCTGCCGATGCGCAGGCACACCACCTCCAGGCCGAACTTGTCGGCGTAGAGGCGGCCCAGTGCCTCCATCGCGACCTTGCTCACCCCGTAGAGGCCGTCGGGGCGCGGCGGCATGCCGGGGGAGACGGTCACACTCGCCGGGTAGCAGCCGGTCAGGCGGTTGCTACTGGCCAGCACCACACGCCTGACGCCGGTGCGGCGTGCCGCCTCCAGCACGTGGTGGGTGCCCGTCACGTTGGCGTCGAGCAGGTCGGGCAGCGGGGCCTCGTCGGGCACGCCGGACAGGTGGACGATCGCGTCGGCTCCGGGCAGCAGGGCCGCCACGTCGCCGGGTCCGGTCAGCTCGGCCTGATGGACCTCCTCGTTGGCGCCCGCGGCGGACAGCGGCACGCGGTCGACCGAGATCAGCCGGCGCAGGCGGCGGCGTAGCGGCTCGCGTAGCACGGACCCGACCGCGCCGGCGGCCCCGGTGAGAAGGACGGTCTGCATGGTCATGGGGTGAGTCTGGCAGTGGGCACCGACATTCCCCGACGTCACTCCTTGTCATTGATCGATTACAGATTGGCAAGCTTTTCGCCATACCCGGAACCGTTCCAGGCCGCTCGCGGGAGCATCGCAAGGCCTATGACAAGGGAGGGGGCCGGGTGAAGCGGGTAGCTGGGGTTGTCGCCGGGATGGCGGTGCTGATGGCCGGGATGGCCGGCGCGGACGGTGCGGCGGTGGCCGAAGGGGGAGCGGCGGCGGTGGCCGGCCGGCCGGTGGCGGCGGTGGTGTGGGGGGCCTGTCCCAAGGTGGCCGGCAAGACGGCGTCGGCGGAGCTCGAATGCGGCACCGTACGCGTGCCGCTCGACCACCGCCAGCCCAGGGGCCAGTCGATCAAGATCGCCGTCAACCGGATCAAGGCCAAGGTGGCGCGGGACGCCAACCACCTGGGCACGCTGCTGATCAACCCGGGCGGGCCCGGCTCTCCTGGGCGGGAGCTGACCGAGTTCGTGGCGACGTCCCTGCCCGCCGACGTGGCCGAACGGTACGACGTCGTCGGGTTCGACCCGCGCGGCGTCGGCGGCAGCGAGCCGGCCGTGCACTGCGTGGACCCGGACACGTACTACAAGGCCCCGAGGCCCGACGCGGTGCCGCACGGGCAGGCCGAGGAGCGGGCGCTGCTGCGCCGGGCCGCCGAGTACGCCACCGCGTGCGGCAACCGGTGGTCCTGGCTGCTGCCCCACCTGACCACCGAGAACTCCGCCAGGGACATGGACGTCATCAGGGCCGCCCTGGGCGAGGAGAAGATCAGCTACCTCGGCTACTCGTACGGCACCTACCTGGGCGGCGTCTACGCCACCCTCTTCCCGAACCGGGTCAAGCGCCTGGTGATGGACAGCATCGTCGACCCCACGGCCGTCTGGTACGAGTCCAACCTCAGGCAGGACCGCTCCTTCGAGCACCGCCACCGCCAGTTCCTGGCCTGGACCGCCAAGCATCACGGCGTCTACAGGCTGGGCGTCACCGCGAAGCAGACCGCGTTCGCCTACTACGCCATGCGCGACCGGCTCCGCTCCCGGCCCGCCGGCGGGGTCGTGGGGCCGAGCGAGCTCGACGACACGTTCACGGTGGCCGGCTACAGCGACAAGGTGTGGCCCGTGTTCGCCCAGGCCTGGTCCGCGTACGTGCGCAGGGGCGAGGTCAAGGGCCTGACCGAGATCTACGAGCGGCACGGCAGGAACGACGCCTCCGACGAGAACGGCTACGCCGTCTACCTGGGCGTCCAGTGCCGCGACGCGCAGTGGCCGCGCCAGTGGGCGACCTGGCGGACCGACATGGCCGCGCTGCACCAGCAGGCGCCGTTCCTGACCTGGCCGAACGCCTGGTTCAACGCCCCGTGCGCGTTCTGGCCGGTCAGGGGCGGCACGCCGGTGCAGGTGCACGACTCGCCGAAGCTGCCGCCGATCCTGATGCTGCAGTCCAGGCACGACGCGGCCACCCCGTACCGGGGCGCGCAGCGGATGGCGGCGCTCTTCCCGCGCTCACGCATGGTGCTGGAGGGCGGCGGCAACCACGGCGTCTCGCTGTCGGGCAACGCGTGCGTGGACGGGCACCTGGCGGCGTACCTGAGGGACGGCACCCTGCCGGCGAGGGGCGCGCGGTGCGCCGCGTCCGCCGAGCCCCGTCCGGCCGAGCGCATGACGTCTGAGGAGCCGAGGAGGCACGCGTTGCTGGGCATCCTGGGCGCGCTGGACAAGCTGGGCGGAGCCTGACGTCAAGAAAGGGTTACCGTCGGCAGTTCCAGATGAGCCATTCGGTGACCCTTCGCGTAGTCTGACCGTGTGATGCTGCGTACATCGGCGTCGCGCGTGCTCGACGACAACGACCGGGACGAAGTTCTCGCGCTGCTGGACTCCGACCCGGTCGCCAACGTCTTCGTCTCCTCCCGAGTGCGGGCCGTCGGACTCAACCCGGCGAGACTCGGCGGACAGATGTGGGGATTCGGGCCGCGCGGTGGCCTCGTGTCGCTCTGTTACGCCGGGGCCAACATGGTGCCGGTCAACGCCGGTCCCGAAGCCGTGCACGCCTTCGCCGACCGCGCGCGCAAACAGGGCCGGCGGTGCTCGTCGATCGTGGGCCCCGCCGACGCCGTCTCGCTGCTCTGGGAGCGGCTGGAGCCGCACTGGGGGCGGGCGCGGGCGATCCGCTGGGCACAACCGGTCATGGCGATCTCGCACCGGTCGCCGGTGCCGCCCGACCCGCTGGTGCGCAGGGTGCGGCCGGACGAGTTCGACATCCTGCTGCCGGCCTGCGTGGCCATGTTCACGGAGGAAGTCGGGGTCTCGCCCAACCTCGGTGACGGCGGCGCGCTCTACCGCACGCGGGTGGCCGAGCTGATCAGGATCGGGCGCTCCTACGCGCGCGTCGAGGACGGTCGGGTCGTGTTCAAGGCCGAGGTGGGGGCGGTCACGCCGCACGCCTGCCAGATCCAAGGGGTCTGGGTGGCGCCCGAACTGCGGGGCAAGGGCCACGCGGTGGCCGGCATGGCCGCCGTGGTCGACGCCGCGATGAGCTGCTTCGCGCCCATCGTCACGCTCTACGTCAACGACTACAACCACGCGGCGCGCTCGGTCTACCGCAGGGTGGGCTTCCGCGAGGTCGACACCTTCATGTCCGTGCTCTTCTAGACGCCCCCGGAGGTACGCGGTCAGCCGGGGACGCGCAGGACGAGCAGGGCCACGTCGTCGTCGTTGTCGGCCGGGCGGACACTCGCCAGGAACCGGTCGCAGAAGGCGGTCAGCGGCTGCCCGATCAGGCCCGCGGCGTGCCTGCTCAACCGGTCCAGGCCGTCGTCGAGCGCATGGCTGGGCGACTCGATCAGGCCGTCGGTGTAGAAGAGCACGGTGGAGCCCGGCGCCAGCGGGACCACGGCGTCCTCGCGGGGGAGGCGGTGGCCGGTGCCCAGCAGCAGCCCGCTCGCGGCCTCCAGGAAGAAGGCCCGCCCGTCGCTCTCGACCAGCAGCGGCGGCGGATGGCCGGCGTTCGTCCAGCGCAGCTGCCAGCCTCCGTTCGCGTGCTCCACGCGGGCGAAGACGACGGTGGCCATCGTCGGCTCCGCCATGCGGGCCACCGCCTGGTCGAGCCGGTCGAGGACCATGCTGGGCGGCTCCTCCAGCTCTCCCGCGTACGCGCGCAGCATGTTGCAGACCTGCGCCATGCCCGCGGCGGCGTCGAGGTCGTGGCCGACCACGTCGCCGATCACCAGGCCCGCGGTGCCGTCGGACATGACGAAGGCGTCGTACCAGTCGCCGCCGACCTGCGAGGCGTCAGGGGCGGGCACGTAGCAGGCGCGCATCTCCAGTCCGGGCACGGTGGGCAGCTGGGGCAGCAGGTGACGCTGCATGGTCTCGGCGACCCGCCGCTGCCGCTCGTACAGGCGGGCGTTGTCCAGCGCCAGCCCCGCCCGGCGGGCGATGTCCTCGGTCAGCAGCATGTCGTCGGTGGTGAACGGCTCGGCCCGCTCGGAGCGGCCGAGGGTGACCGCGCCGACCACCTCGCGCACGCCGCGGATCGGGGCGATGCACGCGGACCGGATGCCGGTGACCGCCATCAGGTGCTGCTGGGCGGCGGTGATGGCGGAGTCGGGGCGGCCCTCGTAGTCCTCGGGGCCCACCAGCGCGGCGGCGACCCCGCGCAGCGCCCGCGCCAGCGGCATCGGCGACTCCTGCGCCAGGGGCGGCAGCAGCTCCTCCAGCTCGGCCCGGTGGGTCAGGGTGCCGTTCTCGTAGTGGACCACGACCGCGCGGGAGACCGATCCCTCCTCGGTGAACAGGTCGATCACCACCCAGTCCGCCAGCAGCGGCACCACCAGCCGCACGAGCTGGCGCAGGGTCTCGTCGACGTCGAGGCTGGAGGTCAGCGTCGTGGTCGTCTCGGCGAGCAGGGCCAGCCGGTCGCGCTCCGACATCGGCTCATGGACGGGGGCCGGCTGCCACTGCTCGGTCGTGTCCGAGCCGGTCTCGTGGAAGATCACCAGGGCGCTGGTCAGGGAGTCGGCGTCGCCCTTGCACGGGGTGACCAGCCAGGAGATCCTCATCAGCGTGCCGTCTCCGCGCTCCAGCCACTGCTCCGCGCCCTGCGCGTTGCCGCCCGTGAGGAGAGGGCCGCGCATCTCGCAGCGGCTGCGGGGCAGCGGCTCGCCGCGCTCGCCGCGGTGCAGCAGGTCGTGGGCGTCGCGGCCCAGCAGCTCGTCCGCGCCGCGCCGGAGCAGCTGCTCGGCCCGCGGATTGACCTGCGTGATGCGGCCGCCGTCGTCCACCACGTAGGCCCCCGCGTCGACGAGGTCACGCAGCTCGAAGGAGCGTTTGCCGCCCATGGTGAGGGGCCGTTCGGCGTCTCCGGACGGCACGCTCATGACCGGCTCTCCCTTCCCCCCTTTGCGCCTTCTACCCAATGATCTCCCTTGTCACCGCAGGTGGGGTGGTTCCACCGGTGTTCACCCAGGGAGTGATGGTACGGCGTCAGACCCGGACAAGTTTGTCGAACAGGCGGGCCAGCTCGGTGTCCGGGTCGGCGGTCAGCCCCGCGTGCACCGGGCCGGCCTGGACGATCGTGCTGCGCGGGGCGGTCAGCCAGCGGAACCTGCCCCCGGGCGACTCGGCGGCCAGGGCGCCCGCCTCCTCGCCGCAGGCCAGCTCGTACGCGCTGAGCGCCCGGCGCACCCCCTCGACGTCGGCATGGGGGTCGAGGGCCCGCAGCCGCGCCGGGTCCAGCGCCACCCGGGCGCACAGGTAACCGCGCGGCTGGCAGTAGAGCAGCACGCCGGCGTTGATCAGCTCGCCCCGCTCGACCTTGGGCATCACGCGGATCACCGCGTACTCGTAGACGTCCCTGCTCACCGGTCGCCGCCTCCCCGCCAGAACTCGCCGACCGATCCAGGGCCGGCCTGGCGGCCCCGCTCCTGCCCGCCGGTGACCAGCCAGCCGCCAGGACCGTGGGCCCGCAGCAGCAGATGGTCGACGTACGCCGCGCGTACCTCGTCCGGGGAGCCGAAACCCGGCTCGCCGGCCAGCCACTCGTCCGGCACCAGCGCCGTCACCTCCGACAGCAGCTCGCGGGTGATCTTCCCGGCCAGCTCGGCGCCCGCCGCGCCCACGTCGCCCGCGAAGGGGGCGAGCACGTGATCGCCCGCGTCGAACGGCCGCTGGGGGTCGGCGGTGCGCCAGTTGTGGTGGAACCACAGCGCGGCGCCATGGTCGATCAGCCAAATCTCGTGGTGCCAGACGAGCAGGTTGGGGTTGCGCCAGCTGCGGTCGATGTTGTGGATCAGGCCGTCGAACCAGATCACCCTGGCCGCGAACACCGGATCGGCCACCCAGCCCAGCGGCTCGAACCCGAGCGCGCCGGGCAGGAAGTCCACCGCCAGGTTGAGCCCGGTGCTGGCCTTGAGCAGGTCCTGGACCTCCTCGTCCGGCTCCCTGGCGCCCAGTTGCGGATCGAGGTCGATGAGCTTGAGCTCGGGCGTGCGCAGCCCCAGCCGGCGGCCCAGCTCGGCGGCGATGATCTCGGCGACGAGCACCCTGCGGCCCTGGCCGGCCTCGCGGAACTTCACCACGTACGTGCCGAGGTCGTCGGCCTCGACGACGCCGGGCAGCGACCCGCCCTCCCGCAGCGGAGTCACGTAACGGGTGGCTGTGATCTTTTCCAGCACGAGACGAGGCTATCGCCCCTTGAGCGGCACTACGCCCGGTGGCCGGGGCCGTCCGGAGCGGCCGTCTCTTCGCGGGCGGGCTCGTCGTCGAACGCGCGGGCCAGTGCCACGATCCGCTCCAGGGCCGCCGCGTGCCGGCGGAACGCCTCCCGCCCCTCGGGGGTGAGCCGCACGTACGTACGCCGTGCGCGCCTGTCCTGACCCTTGCGCACCACCACGTAACCGGCGCCGGCCAGGGCGGAGACCTGCTTGGACAGGGCCGAGTCGCTGGTGCCGACGGAGTCGCGCAGGAAGCCGAAGTCCACCCAGTCGGCCGGGGCCAGCGCCGCCACGACCGCCAGCCTGGCCGGCACGTGCAGGAACTCGTCGAACTGAGGGTCCATCAGCGGCGCCCGCCGTCCTGCCGCACGATCGAGCGCATGACCCACCGGTTCAGGGGGGTGGCGGCGACGTAGGCGACGGCGGCCAGCACCGCGCCCGCCATGGCCTGCGACCACAGGCCGTGCGCCGGCAGGCCGAGGATGGCGAAGCCGAGGATCCGCCCGACGGAGAAGACCACCATCATCACGGCCAGCACCGCCGTGTGGTAGGTCAGCTCACGCGTGGTCGGCCGCCGCTGGACCGAGGCGCGGTACTCGTAGAGCACGCCGACGCCCGCGTACAGGACGAAGCCGAGCGCGAGGCCGGCGAACGTCCACGGCCGGCCGAGGTCGATCACCGCGAGGGCGAGGAAGAGCCCGAGCGCGACGCCGAGCACGCGGGGCGTCGCGTAGGCGCGGCGGACGATCTCGTCTCTGGTGGCGTCCTGGAGCCGGTTGATGTCGGCGAGCGCGGTCCGGGCGTCGTGCGGGTTCAAGGGGCACCCCTCGGGGTCGGCAGTACTACTTTCCTATGAGGAAAGTACCATCTGCTTTCCTCATGGGAAAGTCGTCACCGCCCTGGGGTTCACATCTTCGCGATGACCTCCTCGGCGAAGCGCTCCATGGTGGCGATCTTGAGTTCGAGCGTGCCCTCGCCGTACCGCGCCTTCTCCTCCGGGGTGGCCAGCCACCACGGCGCGGCCATCGTCCCCGTCACGCCCTTGTCGGCGAAGCGGCGGTAGGTCTCCGCCTCCGGCAGCACCGCCAGCGGCGCGATGATCTCGAAGCCCTCCAGGCTCCTGCCGTTGGCTTCGAGCCGGCCGCGCAGGTCCGCGAGGACGGTGTCGAACTGCTCCTCGGTGTAGATGCGGTTGCCGATCCAGCCGTCGCCGAGCCGGGCCGCGCGCCGCAGCGCCGCCTCGCTGTCGCCGCCCACGTACACGGGGATGGGGGCGGCGGGGGTGGGCGAGATCGACAGCGGCGGCAGGCCGTCCACGGTGACCGTCTCGCCCGACCAGAGCGAGCGCAGGACCGGCAGCATCGCGTCCAGGCGCTTGCCGCGCGTGTGGAAGTCCTGGCCGGTGCCGACGAACTCCTCCTTGCACCAGCCCACGCCGACGCCGAACGTCACCCGGTCGCGCGACAGCACCGCCGCCGTGGAGACCAGCTTGGCCACGGTGAACAGGTCGCGGGCGGGGGCGATGTAGACGTTGGGGGAGAAGCGCAGGGTGCTGGTGACCGCCGCCATGGCGCCGATCGTGACCCAGACGTCCGGCCAGTGCGTACGCGCGTCCCAGCGCGGCCGGCCGGACTTCGAGTAGGGGTACGGTGAGGCGAAGTCGGCGTAGAAGAGGTGGTCGGAGAGCGTCAGCGTGTCGAACCCGCACCGCTCCGCGGCCCGCGCCAGCTCGACGAACTGGTCGCTGTCGGCGAAGGAGGCGCCCAGCCAGAATCTCATCGGAACTCCGGGGCGACCTTGGTGGCGAACAGTTCCAGGTTGCGCTTGACGGTGTCGAGGGGGAGCACGCCCTGCTGGCCCTGCATGTAGAGGCCGAACCACTCCAGGTCCGGCATCCGGTCCAGCATGCGCTGGATGCCGCGTTTGACGTCGTCGGGGGTGCCAAACAGGGCCATCTCGACGTCGTTCATGCGCTTGGCGTCGCCCTTCTCCGGGGAGATGGGCTTGTGCTTCTCGTCCTCCTTCTTGCGCAGCACCTCCAGGTAGCCGAACGGGCCGAAGAAGGCGGCGAAGTCCTTCGGGATGCTGCGGCCGAAGGTGTTGATGGCCTCCTCGGTGGTGTCCGCGATCCCGACGATCTTCAGGATGCCGGTGTGCTCGCCCAGCCGGTAGTGGCGGCCCTGCTTGGCCGACTCCTCCTGGTAGAGCTTGGCCTTGGCGGCGTGGTCGTCGGGGTTGGGGGTGAACATCCACGGCAGGATGTCCTCCTGCGCCGCCCTGATGACCGACCGGTCCGAGATCGTGAACGGCTGCCACAGCTCGGGGTGGGGGTTCTGGTACGGCCGCGGGCAGACCGACACCGCCTGGACCTTGCCGTCCTCGTCGAGCTCGCCCGGGGCGCCGAAGGTCCTGGTCCACTCCTGGGCGGGCCAGCCCTCGATGCCGTCGTACGGATAGGGCACCTGGTAGTCGAGCACGTCCGACTTGTAGCGGAGCGTCTCCTCGGTCCACGCCAGCTTCATGATCTTCAGCACTTCGCCGAAGACGTCGAAGTTGCGGGTGTCGCTGGCCGAGCCGTCGGAGCGGGCGGCGGCGGCCTGCCAGCGCTGGCCCAGGACGTTCATCCAGCGGTTCTGGTAGCCACGCGCCACGCCCAGTCGCAGCCGTCCCTTGCTGAACTGGTCCAGCAGGGCCACGTCCTCGGCCGCCCTGATGGGGTCCCAGGCGGGCAGCACGAGTCCGAGCGGCGCGAGCAGGATGCGCTCGGTCCTGGCCGCCAGGTCGGTGAGGAACATCAACGGGTTGACCGAGAACTCCATCCCCTCGGAGTGGAAATGGTGCTCGGTCATCATGAGCGCGTCGAACCCGATCTGGTCGGCGTGGACGGCTATCTCCCGTACCTCGTGCAGCAGCCTCTGGTACGACTCCGTGTCGCGCCCGATCGGGCGCTTGGCCCTGGCGTTCTCCTCGGCTGCGTACCCAGAGCCTGGAATTTGCGGATTCAGGAAGATAGAAAACTTCACCGGGGACCTCTTTCCGCGGGATGGTCTTCTGCAAGGTACTCTGGAAATCTTAACCGAGCAATCGCTTGGTTCGCTTGTCGGGAGGCCGGATGAGGCTCGGGGTCACGATGTTCGCGACGGATCTGGCCATGCCGGTCCAGGACCTGGCCAGGGCGGCGGAGGAGCGCGGCCTCAGCTCGCTCTACCTGCCCGAGCACACCCACATCCCCGTCTCGCGGCGCACGCCGTACCCGGCGGGGGGAGAGCTGCCCGAGGAGTACAGGCGCACGTTCGACCCGCTCGTCGCCCTGTCCTTCGCCGCCGCCGCGACCGAACGGCTGCGCGTCGGCACCGGCATCCTGCTCGCCGCCCAGCGCGACCCCATCGTCACGGCCAAGGCCCTGGCCACGCTGGAGCGGCTGTCGGGCGGGCGGCTGACGGTCGGGATCGGGTTCGGCTGGAACGTGGAGGAGATCGAGGCGCACGGGGTGCCGTACGGCGAGCGCCGGGAGGTCGCGCGGCGCCACATGCTGGCCATGCGGGCGCTGTGGCGCGACGAGGTGGCCTCGTTCGACGGCTTCGAGCCGTCCTGGTCCTGGCCGAAGCCCACTCGGACGCCTCCGGTGTACGTGGGCGGCGCGGCGGGGCCCAAGTTGTTCGCGCACGTGGCCGAGTACGCCGACGGATGGATGCCGATCGGCGGGCGCGGCGTCAAGGCGGCGCTGCCGGCGCTGCGTGAGGCGTGCGAGCGGGCCGGGCGGCCGATGGCCGAAGTGATCCCGTTCGCCGTGCTGCCCAGCAAGGAGAAGCTGGACTACTACGCCGGGCTCGGCATCACCGAGACGGTGGCCGGCCTGCCCAGCGGGCCCGCCGACGTGGTGCTGCCGGTGCTGGACGAGTACGCCGCGATGGTGTGAGATCGGCTGCTGGGCGGGTGCGCCGCGACGGCGTGCGAGCGGCACCGCGTGCGGATCGTTATCAAGGTGACGCGCGGGACGCGAAGCGAGGTCACCCACGCGGGGAAGGTCTCCGGCGTGGCCTGATTCGAGGCCGCCGCTGTCCGATCAGTACGCCGTCTACCTATGCCAGCGGGCATAATGGAACGATATGTCCGAGCTCCGTGCCGATGATCCCCGACAGCTCGGGGCGTACCGGCTGACCCGCAGGCTCGGTCAGGGTGGCCAGGGAGTCGTCTACCTCGGCCAGTCTCCCCAGCGGACTCCGGTCGCGGTCAAGCTGCTGCACGCGAGCCTGTCGGGCGATCCCGACGGGCGGCGCCGCTTCCTCGGCGAGGTCGAGGCCGTCCGCAGGGTGGCGGCGTTCTGCACGGCCCAGCTGCTCGACGCCGACCTCGAAGGCGACCGCCCCTACCTGGTGAGCGAATACGTCGATGGGCCGTCGCTGCGCGAGCACGTGATCGCCGAAGGGCCCCGGCGGGGCGGCTCGCTGGAGCGCCTGGCCATCGGCACCGCCACCGCGCTCGGAGCCATCCACCGGGCCGGGGTGGTGCACAGGGACTTCAAGCCGGGCAACGTGCTGCTCGGCCTCGACGGGCCCCGGGTGATCGACTTCGGCGTGTCGCGGCTGGTCGACGCCGCCGCCACCGCCCACACGCCGATGGGCACGCCCGCCTACATGGCGCCGGAACGGATGAAGGGCGAACCGGCCGGACCGCCCGCCGACATGTGGGCCTGGGCGCTGACCGTCGCCTACACCGCTTCCGGGCGGCCCGCGTACACCGCCGACACCCATCAGGAGATTCTGGCCAGGGTGCTCTACGGCAAGCCGGACCTGGGCCCGCTGGACGGGCCGCTGCGCGAGATCGTCGAGGCGTGCCTGGCCACGGAGCCGGGCGAGCGGCCGGACGCCGAAGAGGTGCTGCGCCGGCTGCTGGGGCAGCAGGCGGGCGAGAGAGACCTGCTGTCCACCGGCGCGATGGCCGCCGTCGGTCCCGCCGCACCCGCCGGCACCGGTCCCGCCGGAGCCGACGCCTCCGGCTCTGGAGACCACGCCTCCGGAGCCGCCGCTTCCGGCGAGGTCGCCGGGCCGGCCGGTCGTGCGGCTCGTCGTGGCGCAGGCCGTCAGGCGGCCGGGCTGGGCTCGCTCGCCATCGTTCCCGCCAAGGTCGTCGGGCTCGGGGCGGCCGAGGCCGAGCCCGGCGTGATCACCGACCCCGACCCCACCACCAGCTTCCCCGCGATCACCGCCCCCCAGGTGGCGGCCGCCCGCGCCGCCTCCGCGCGGCGCGCCACCGCTCCCGCCTGGCGGCGGCCGCGCCTCTGGCACCTGGCGCTCGCCACGGCGGTGCTGCTGATGGCCGCGGCCGGCTTCGTGTTCTGGCTGCGCGGCGCGCAGGGCCCCGGCTTCGAGGGAACGTGGACCGGCTCGGCCCGGCACTTCACCGCCGACCGGATCTTCCCCGTGGAGGTGCGCCTCGGCGGCGACGGCGCGGGATCGCTGCGCTGGGGAGCCGACCTGCACTGCTCGGGACGGCTCGGACGGGACGGCAGCGGGATGGTCTTCACCCTCCACGGGGTCGCCGGCGAGGAGTGCTATCCGGGCACGCTCCGGATGTTCCCCACCGCCGATGTCAACCAGTTGGACATCAAGGTGACCCGTTCCGGTGAGGATGAAGTGACGTATTCGGGTAAGGTGGCCCGCACCCCCTGACCCCGCCTCTGACCGGGTGTGTCACGGTCAGGCCGCGATTGCCGTGCGCACCGTTGACTGTTCGCGCTCGGTTGCCTTCAGTGGAAGGCAGAAAGGGATCGCGGCGAGGGGAGGCGGCCTCGTGCCCACGGCACAGCCGCTCAGAACGGGGGACCCCCACAGACTCGGGGAGTACGAGCTTTCCGGGCGCCTCGGCGAGGGCGGTCAAGGTGCGGTGTTCCTCGGGTCGAGGAACGGCGAGACGTACGCGGTCAAGCTGCTGCACGGGCCCGTGGGGGACGAGCAGGCGGCGTTCCTGCGAGAGGTGGAGCTGGCCAAGCACGTGGCCAGGTTCTGCACCGCGCAGGTGATCGACGCCGGGTTCGACTACGGGCGGCCGTACATCGTGAGCGAATACGTCGACGGGCCCTCGCTGCACCGGGAGGTCGCGCTCACCGGGCCCCGGCGGGGCGGCGCGCTGGAACGGCTCGCGGTCAGCACGGCCACGGCGCTGACCGCCATCCACCGGGCGGGCATCGTGCACCGGGACTTCAAGCCGCAGAACGTGCTGCTCGGGTCCGACGGGCCGCGCGTCATCGACTTCGGCCTGGCCAGGGCGCTGGACGCGGCGGCCACCGTGAGTGGGCGGGGGGTCGGGACGCCCGCGTACATGGCGCCCGAGCAGATCACGGCCTCGGCCGTCACCGGGGCGGCGGACGTCTTCTCGTGGGGCGCGACGATGTGCTTCGCGGCCAACGCCACGGCGCCGTTCGGGCAGGACTCCGTCGCGCCGGTGCTGCACCGCATCCTGACCGCGCCGCCCGAGCTGGGGCTGCTGGACGGACGCCTGCGCACGCTGGTGGCGGCCTGCCTGGACAAGGACGCGCGCAACCGGCCGAGCAGCCGGGAGCTGCTGTTCGAGCTGCTGGGGGAGGCGACGGGGGACGAGGTGCCGGCCGAGGTGCTGCGGTCACCGCCGCCGCACATCCTGCGGGCGCCGCCGCTGGTGCCGGGACAACGCCCACCGAGCACTCCACCGCAGGAGCCGCAGGACGCGGAGGAGGCCGAGGGCTTCGGGGAGCGGTGGTCGTCCGGCTCGGCGCCGTACCCGATGGCCGAGCCAGAGGCGACGGGGGCGGCGGGCGGTGAGTACCGGCTCGCCGGCTCCTCTCCCGGCGTCGGTGTGCCGCCGTCACCCGTCCGCCATGGCGGCGATCACGGGTCTCCGGCCGGTGGCTCCTTATCCCCGGCCGCCACCGAGCCGACGCCGGCGGCGGGGAGGGCGCGGGGCTGGCCCAGGGCGGCCGTGGCGGTCTGTGCCGCGCTTCTGGTGACCGCCGCCGTGCTGCTCACGATCGTCGTTCCCGCGCTCAGCCGGGGTGGCGACGATCCGATCCCTCCGGGTTCCCAGGCCGCCGCGCCCTCGCCCCCGCCGCGTACACGACCGGCCACCGACCGCTCTACGTCCGGCGAGCCGGCGCCCACCAGGACGCGGGAGACGCGGGGCCCGCGCGAATCGTCCGCCGATCCGCCGCCGGCCCGCCCGCCCATGATCGCCGTACCGGCGCTGACCGGCCTGGACAAGGGCGCGGCCGGGAAGGCGCTGAAGAAGGCCGGGCTCGTCCTCGGCGCCGTGACCCAGGTCGACTCGCCGCAGAAGATCGGCCGGGTGCTGAGCAGCAAGCCCGGCCCGGGGGCCATGGTGGACAAGGGCGCGACGGTGACGCTGCGGGTGTCGAAGGGGATCGCCGTACCGTCCGTGGCCGGCCTGCGGCGCAAGGCGGCCGAGTCGGCCCTCACCGGCGCGGGTCTTCGTGTCGGCGCGGTGACCTCCTCCTGCTCGCGCGAGCCGACCGGCCAGGTGCTCTCCACCACTCCGCAGGCGGGCCGCCGCCTCGCCGGAGGTTCTCCGGTCGCCCTCACGCTCTCACGCAACGGCGCCACGGTCCCGTCGGTCGTCGGCCAGTCGGCGGAGGCGGGCCGCGCCGCCCTGGCCGCGGCGGGCTTCGCGGTGCGGACGAGGGAGCAGCTGGTGGAGGAGGAGTCGCGGGCCGGGCTGGTGCTCGGGCAGAGCATCTCCGCGAACACCTGCGCCGAGGCCGGCAGCCGGATCGTGCTCACGGTCGGCGTGGCCGGTCAGTCGGGCCCGGGCCCCGATCCCGGCGAGACCACCCCCGAACCCTCAGAACCGGGCGAACCGACCGACGGCGAGTGAGTCACGGGCGGGGGAGCGGCAGCCGGCGACTGACGGGCGGGTTCGTGGGCAGTTGGGGCGGCATGAAGAAGTTCCTCAAGCTGGTGGTGGCCCGCTACCTGTCCAAGACCCCGTTCGGGCTGGTCGTGCTCGGGATCGGCTGGTTCCTGGGCCGGCGGCACAAGCGGCGGCGGGCGGAGCGGGAGAACGCGCCGATGCCACGGCGAGCGACGCCCTCCAGGCGGCCGGTGCGCAGCGGACGCCGTTGACGAGGCCGGTGCGTGGCGGGGTGCCGTTGACGACGCGGGCCGTGAGGGCGCGTGCAGCGGCTAGGCGGGCCCCGGCGAGTACGTGAGACGCAGAGGCTCGGCGACCAGGTCGCGCAGGTCCTCCATCCCCTCGTCGTCGTGGTGCCCCGACGCCAGCACCGACTCCACGAACCGGTACGCCTCCCGGCCCGCCAGCCCCCGGAGCTGCGCGATCAGCGCCTGCGGCCCGCCGACCTCCAGCATGGTGAGAAAGTTCTCGGCCCCCAGCAGCAGGTGTTCGCGCTGCCCCAGCCCCATCGGCTCGACTTCGCCCACGTCCATGAGCAGCGTCAGCGCCGTCGGGCCGAGGATCAGGTCGTGGCGCAGTTCGCGGAGCAGGACGTCGCCCTGGGGGAGGGCGTCCACCAGGACGCCGAGCATGGCGGTCGCGCGGGAGCGGAAGGGGCAGGCGCTGATGGCCCGCAGCAGGCACTCGACGTCCTGACCCGGCCGGGACAGCCAGCCGTTGAGCTCGGCGGCGGCCTCCCTGGGCGGGTAGTGCTGGGTGAGGACGCCGAGGAGTTCGGCGGGCTCGGCGGTGGCCAGCTCGCCCAGCAGTGGAGCGTCGTGACCGTCCGCCAGAAGCCGCTCGCGTACGGCGCGCAGGGCCAGCGGGGTCAGCCGGGCCAGCGGAGCCGGCTCCGGCGACTCCGGGTAGTCGTCCTCACGGAGAAGGCCGGCATCGGTGTGGAGGGGGAGGATCGGGCCGCGGGTCAGTTTCACCGCGCCCAGATCGGACAGGACCTCCAGGGTGCGGGCCAGGTCGCGGGCCAGGCAGTGGCGGCGGGTCTCGCGGGCGAGGTTCTCGTCGAAGCCCTGCCGGCAGGCCGGCCGGGCGATCTGCTCCAGGCGGGTCAGCGGGACGTCGTCCATGCCGTACAGCGTGTCGAGGACGACCGGGAGGAGCCGGCCGAAGAGGCGGGGGAGCGCGGTGGCGGCCCCCCGACTCAGCTCCGGGAGCACGTCGAAGGCGCGCCGCCACAACGCCTCCGGGTCTTCGATCAGGTCGGCGGCGCAGGGCCCCAGGGCGTCGGCCCAGGCCCGGAGCAGGGGGAGGTCGGGGGCGGCGGAGACGTCGCCCGTTCCGACGGCCAGGGCGGTCAGGTGCTGGACGGTGACGCTGCCGGCGGCGGCCGTCAGGTCGGCGGGCGGGGGCAGGGCGATCGGCGGGCGCGCGGCGGCGCGGGTCTCGTCGAGGCTCAGGGCCGGCTCGGTGAAGCGGGCTTCGAGAAGCTCTTCGAGGACGTGGTGGTCGGCGTCGGTCCGGCCCGCGTCGAGGGTCCTGCGGAACGGCACGGCGGCCCGGGCGATCGCCGCGTCGGCCTGCTCGGGGGTGCAGCCGCGCGGGTCACGCAGCCCGGTCGCGGCCAGGTAGCGCACGTACGTACGGAGAACGTCAGGAGCCAGGTCGAGGACCTCGCGCGGAGCGACGACCTGCTTCGGCACCCACGCCAGCAGGAAGCGCCTGATCTGCGCGTCGTCCCAGTAGGCGAGCCGGCCGTCGCGGCTGTGGTGACGGGAGTCCACCGCGGCGGAGATCAGCAGCTCGTCGGCGGGGCGGCCACGCTCGCCGGCCCAGACCAGGCAGCGGCGCAGCAGCACGGCCTTGGCCGCCGCGAACTCCGCGGCCTCGTCGGGCGCGAACCAGGTACGCACAACCGTGACCTTCTGCCGGCCAGTGGGGGGAGTCAGGGGGAGAACCCTGGGCTGCCCAGTATTGCCGCTCGGGGTCCGGAGTGTGCGGACTTCTCCTTCCCGTCAGGATCGTATGTGCTTACCTTCCGTTTCCCCGCCGTGTCACAGGGGAACGGTCTCGCCTTCGAGCCTCGACCGCTCGGCCGCCCAGGCGATGAGGTGGCTGTGCAGGCTCTCGGCCGGTGAGGACAGGACCGAGGAGTGGTCGCGGCTGGCCACCGCGTCCAGGAACGCCTCCACCAGGCCCTCGTCACCGCCCCCGTGACCGCCGCGCGCGGTCGCGTCGCCGTCGGCCCGGGTGTCGACGACCTCGGCGCGGCCGGTGACGAAGTCGGTGACGGTCAGGCGGTCGCCGTCGCCGTCGATGGAGCCGCGGGTGCCGAAGATCCGCGTCTGCCGGTGCAGCGAGGGGGTGAAGGCCGTCATCGTGAACGACGCCGTCGTGCCGCCCTCGAACTCCAGGTTCACCACCTGGTGGTCGACGACGTCGTTGTCGCAGGCGTACACGCATCTGCCGTAGGGGCCGGTGCGCAGCGCCTCCAGCAGGCCCTGCTCGGAGACGTCGTCGGTGAGGACCGACACCGGCCAGGTGTCCTGGCCGGCGAGGGGCAGGTAGATGCGCTTGGCGGAGTACGGGCAGGTGTCCTCGACCGCGCAGTCCAGGCAGCGGTCGGCCGCCCCCTCGGGCCGGTTCTCGGGGCGGAAGTGCGCGAGCCCGCCGAACGACGACACGCGCGTGACCCGCTTGCCGGTCAGATGGACCAGCCAGTCGAGGTCGTGACAGGACTTCGCGAGCAGCATGAACGTGGACTCGTCGGTACGCCGCCAGTTGCCCCGCACGAACGAGTGCGCCTGGTGCCACCAGCCCACCGGTTCCAGGTGCTGGATGCTGACGATCTCGCCGATCCGGCCGGAGTCGAGCAGCGCCTTCAACGCCCGCGTGTACGGGGTGTAGCGCAACACGTGGCACACCGCGAACACCGCGCCGGAACGCTCCGACGCGGCCACGATCGCCCGGCAGTCGTCCTCGGAGACCGCCATCGGCTTCTCCAGCAGGATGTCGTAGCCCAGTTCGGCGAAGCGCACCGCGGGTTCGACGTGGTCGCGGTCCTGGGTAGAGATGATCACCGCGTCCGCGCGGCGGGGCAGGGCCGCCAGCTCGCGCCAGTCCGCGTACTGCTCGGCGCCGGGGAAGCGGTCACGGCGGGAGTCCAGCGGATCGGCCACCGCCACCACCCGCGCCCGGCCGGACTCCGTGGCGTGACGGGCGTAGGCGGTCCCCCGCGAGCCCGCGCCGACGACAGCGAGCGTGACCATGGCAATCCTCCACTTATGCTACAAGCTTACTTATGTCGATCGATGCTAGGATCCTGGCTGGTAGCC
This sequence comes from Nonomuraea fuscirosea, assembly GCF_003001935.1. GTDB lineage: Bacteria > Actinomycetota > Actinomycetes > Streptosporangiales > Streptosporangiaceae > Nonomuraea > Nonomuraea fuscirosea. Next base: position 47,824 of record NZ_PVNG01000002.1, read on the forward strand.
GTCAATAGGGGACTTACGGGAAAGGGTCTCATAAGTGACTGAGCTCCGGCCGGGTGACGCGTCCCTGCTGCGTAAGGTGAACACCCAGGTCACGCTGCGGGCGCTGCGCCGCGAGGGCGTGACCACGCTGACCCGGCTCGGCCGCGTCACCGGGCTGTCCAGGCAGACCGTGGAGGCCGTCCTCGACGAGCTGGGCGAGCGCGGCTACGTCCGCGAGCTGCCGCCGGACGAGGGCGTGATGGGACGGCCGGCGCGGCGCTTCGCCTTCAGGGCGGACGCCGGTCACGTCGTGGGCGTGGAGGTCGGGGGCGACGCCGTCGTCGCCGCGCTGGCCGATCTCGACGGCGAGGTGATCGCCTGGGAGCGGGCCGCGGTCTCCGGCGACGCGGCGGCCCACGAGCGGTTGGAGGCGGCCGGGCGTACGGCGCTGAAGTGCGTCGACGGGGCGGGCCTGGCCCGCAGGCGGATCTGGGCCGTGGCGGCGGGGACGCCCGGCATCGTCGACCGCACCGGGCGGGTCTCGCTGTCGCTCACGCTGCCCGGCTGGACCGGCGTGGACCTGGCCGGGCTGGCCGGGCGCTGGTTCGGCTGCACCGCGCTGGCCGCCAACGACGCCAACCTCGCCGCGCTCGCCGAGCACTGGCGCGGCAGCGCGCGCCACGTCTCCGACCTGGTGTACGTGCTGCTCGGTCACCGGGCGGGCGCGGGCATCCTGATCGGCGGCCGGCTGCACCAGGGACGCCGCGGGGCGGCCGGCGAGATCGGCACGCTGCGGCAGGTCGGCTGGGAGCGGGCCGTCCGCGAACTGGTCGAGGGCGGCTCGGCGGCCGAGGTCTTCGCGGCCGCGCTGGCCGGCGACCGCGCCGCCGTGCGCCGGGTGGACCGCTACGCCGAGCAGCTCGCCGTCGGCGCCTCGGCCCTCGCCCTGGCCGTCGACCCCGACCTGCTGGTGCTCGGCGGGGGGCACGCGCGGGCGGGCGACGTGCTGCTCGACCCCCTGCGCCGGCACCTGGCCGAACTGTGCGTGAACGCGCCGGAGGTGGCGGCCTCGACGTTCGGGGACGAAGGCGTGGCGATGGGCGCCGTACGGCTGGCGCTGGACCACGTGGAACGGGAGATGCTCGGCCTCTGACTCGCTGAGCCGGTAGGCGTCGTCAGTAGGCGCGGGCCGCCTTCAGCAGGGCCGCGTGGACCTGGTCCTCCGGCAGGTCCATCGTCTTGACCGCGCCCCACTGCAGCGCCCCGAGCAGGGCCCAGCTGCGGAGTCTGGCCTCCGGGGTGGGGTCGTCGCCGGCCAGCTTGGCGTAGATCTCGTCCCTGAAGGACTTGATCGTGGCCCGCTCCGAGCCGGGCTCGGCGGTCGAGTCGTCCGCCGCCAGGTCCTCCATGAACAGCCGGATCACCGACCGGTAGCGGACGGCGAAGCCGACCAGGGCCTCGATGAAGTCGGCGCGGCTGTCGTACGTGGTGTCCAGCAGCGCCAGCATGTCGCCCAGCACCGGCGACAGCAGTTCGAGCGCCAGCCGGTCCTTCGGGTGGAAGTGGTAGGCGACCGCGGTCTTGGTCAGGCCGACGGCGGCGGCGATGTCGGCGAGGGAGGTGGCCGCGTAACCGCGCTCGGCGAACAGCTCTCTGGCGGCGGCCAGGATCCGGCTGCGGGTGTCGTCGGGTGTGGTCATCGTCTCATTTCCCTATGGGAGACGGCCTTCCGTATATATCCCGTTTTATCGTATGTCCTGTACGACCGTACAGGACGGCCGTCGAGTGGGAGCTGAGCGATGACGCGGTTGCTGGGACGGCTGGGCGGCTGGTGCGCGCGGCACGGCTGGATCGTGCTGGTGTCATGGGTGATCGCGGCCGCCGCGCTCATGGGCTCCAGCCTGGTGTTCACCGCCCCGACCACCAGCGACGCCAGCATCCCCGGCACCGACGCGCAGCGCGCGCACGACCTGATGAAGAAGGGCTTCGGCTCCGGCTACGCCACCGGCGGAACGGTGCAACTCCTGCTCTACTCCGCCGACGGCCCCCTCATCGAGGACGCGCGCAAGGAGGCGGTGGAGCAGTCCATCGACCGGCTGCGCGACATGCCGCACGTCAAGGCCGTGGACACCCCCTTCCGCAGGGGCGGCATCTCCTCCAACTTGCAGATCGGCCTCATCACCGTCCGCCTGGAGGGCAACGACCCGCAGAAGATCGGCGAGACCACGCAGGCGCTGTCGAAGGCCGCGGAGCCGGCCAGGGAGGCCGGGCTCGAAGTGGTGCCGGCCGACAGCTCGACGCCGGCCGACAAGGAGATCAAGACCGGGCCGAGCGAGATCATCGGCGTGGTCTGCGCACTGCTGGTGCTGGTGTTCGCGTTCGGGACGCTGGTGGCGGCGATGATCCCGATCTTCGTCGCGCTCGTCAGCGTCGCCTCGGGGCTCGGCGTGATCGGCCTGCTCGGCTGGGTCGTGGACATGCCCAAGCAGGCCGGCATCATGGCCACGATGATCGGGCTCGGCGTCGGCATCGACTACGCGCTGTTCCTGCTGTCGCGCCACCGCCGGCTGCTGGCCGACGGGGTGCCGGTGGTGGAGTCCGTCCGGCGGACCGTGGCCAGCTCGGGCGGGGCGGTCGTGTTCGCGGGCGGCACCGTGATCATCGCCCTGAGCGCGCTGATGCTGGCCGGGTTCCCGCTGCTGGCCACGCTCGGCTGGGTGACCGGCATCTCGGTCGTGGCCGCCGTGCTCACCTCCGTCACGCTCGTCCCCGCCCTGCTCGGCCTGCTCGGCCACCGCATCAACGCGCTCAAGGTGCCCCTCCTGCGCGGCGCCGGCTCGGGCGCGCACACCGCCGGCACCGGCTGGGCGGGCCTGGGCTCGTGGGTGGCCCGCCGCCCGTGGCGGGTCCTGCTGGCCAGCGCCCTCGTCCTCGGCGCCCTCGCCGCGCCCGCGCTGGCGCTCAAGCTCGGGGCGCTCGACGAGGGGTACGGCACGCGGGGCTCCGAGCCGCGGCGCGCGTACGAGCTCATGGCCACCGGCTTCGGCCCCGGCGCGAACGGCCCGCTGATCGTGGTCGCCGAACTGCCCGCGAAGGTGGCGGACGCCGGCGATCCCGTCGTGGACAACCTCGTCCGCGAGGTGAAGGACGTCGACGGCGTGGCGCACGTGGGCGAGCCCAAGGTCAACACCTCGGGCCGGTCGGTGCTGCTGCAGGCCGTTCCCGAGTACGCCCCCAGCGACGAGCGCTCCGCCCAGGTGGTCAGGGACGTCAGGGACATCTCCGTGCCCGGCGTGCGGATGCACGTGGGCGGCAAGGTCGCCGGGCTGACCGACGCCGGTGACCGGATGGCCGAGCGCACCCCGCTGGTCATCGGGGTCGTGGTACTGCTCAGCGCGCTGCTGCTGTTGCTGGCCTTCCGCGCGCCGATCGTGGCGATCAAGGCGGCGGTGATGAACCTCGTCTCGCTGGGGGCGGCGTTCGGGGCGCTGGCGATGGTGTTCTCGATCGGGCTCGGCAGCGGGCTGGTGGGCATGGACCCGCCGGTCAACTCCTCGTACGTGCAGCAGATCTTCTTCTCGGTGCCGATCGAGAGTTACGTGCCGCTGATGTTGTTCGCGGTGCTGTTCGGGCTGTCCATGGACTACGAGGTGTTCCTGCTGACCGCGGTGCGGCAGTCGTACCAGCGGCACGGCGGCAACGCGCGGGCGGTGGCCGAGGGGCTGGGGTCCACCGGCCGGGTCATCACCTCGGCCGCGCTGATCATGGTGGCCGTCTTCGTGGCGTTCATCGCCTATCCGGACGCCATGGTGAAGACGTTCGGGGTGGGGCTGGCGGTGGCCATCGCGGTCGACGCCACGATCATCAGAGGGTTCCTGGTGCCGGCCACGATGGTGCTGCTGGGGCGGCTCAACTGGTGGTGCCCGCGCTGGCTGGACCGGATCCTGCCGAACCTGTCGGTGGAGGGGCACGAGGAGGACGACGAGCCCGTGGCGGAGCGGCGCGAGCCGGTCACGGCCGGGGTGTGACGCCCCGGTCAGTCCGGGTCGGTGACGTCGCAGGCGGCGACCCAGCCGACGTCGCCGGTGGTCGTGTTGCGGCCGTGGTGCCACAGGGTGCTGGCGAAGTTCTCGTCGCAGCGGTAGAGGTCGTGCTGCTCGGATCGGTCGGCCTCGAACTGCTGCCCCAGCCGGCCGATCCCGGCCTGGCCGGCGCCGGGCTCGGGCAGGCTCCAGATGATCACGTCGTCGTCGCCGAAGTCGTACAACATCCTGGCCCGGCCGCCGGCCAGCGCGACGGCCGCGAGCAGGGCGAGCGAGACGACCTGTCTGACGTGCACCGTGCCTCCCCGCCGCATGAGCCTTGTTGCTCAGCGTAGGGACAAGGTGGCTCAGTGTTCCAGTGGTTTTCCGGCGCGGCGCCAGCCGAGGAAGCCGCCGTCCAGGGGGCGGGCGTCCTGGCCGTGCGCGCGCAGCAGGCGTACCGCCTCGGGGGAGACCACGCAGTACGGCCCTCCGCAGTACGCCACGATCTCCGCCTCCCCGGCCAGGTCGCGCAGCCGGCCGGGCAGCTCGGCCATGGGCACGGAGACCGCCCCCGGCACGTGCCCGGCGGCGTACTCGTCCGCCGATCGCACGTCGATCACCACCGTGCCCGGATCCTCCAGCCGGGCCGCCAGCTCGTCTGCGCTCACGGCCTCCAGGGAGCCCAGCCGGTGCCGTACGGCGTCGCGCAGGTCCGCCAGCCGCCCGTCCGCGAACGACTGGAAGCCGCCGAGGAAGCGCGAGACCTCCTCGCCGGCCAGCCGGTAGCGGACGTGCGCGCCCTCGCGCCTGCCGATCACCAGGTGCGCCGCGCGCAGCTGCTGGAGCTGGGCGGAGGTGTTCTTGAGCGGGATCCCCGCCGCCTGCGCCAGCTCCTCGACCGTGCGCTCGCGTTGGTCGAGCACGTCCAGCAGGCGCAGCCGCACCGGGCTGGCGAGGGCCTTGCCGATACGGGCGAGCTGGGCGTAGATCGGCTCCTCGGGGAACGTCGCCATCGTCGCCCTCAGACCATGTACTGGTCGTGGCGCAGGTACACGTCGCTCCACTCCTCGGGGGAGAGCTGCCGGCCGGTGTTGGCGATCTCGGCCAGCTCCTCGAAGTACGCCTCGCGCGGCGCCCCCGGCGTGAACAGGATCAGCATCGTGGCCGGCTCGCCCGACTCGTTGCGGAAGGCGTGCACGCCGCCCTCCGGCAGGTACAGGAAGTCGCCCGGCTTGCCGTCGGCCCACTTCGCGCCGTTGAAGAGCCGGATCGTGCCGGACAGCACGTAGAACGACTCCGTCATGGTGCGGTGGAAGTGCGGCCCGGGGCCGGACGGGCGCGGGCCCATCTCCCAGCGGTACAGGCCGAACGCGCCGTTCGTGGAGCCGCCCGTGGCGAGGTAGTGCACCTGGGTGCCGCCCTCCCCGATCGACAGGTCGGGCGTCCGGCCGGCCATCGTGAAGGTGCCGCTGTGCTCGCCGTGCTCACCGAAGTAGCGGGCGTCGGGGTAGGACATGTCTCGTCTCCTCCATCATTCTAACGAATTTTAGAATAGCGAGGAGGAAGCGGCTCGGGAAGGCCCCGAATGTCAGAACGTGATGACCGTACGGGCGACCGTGCCCTGCCGGACGTGGGCGACGGCGTCGTTCACCTGGTCCAGGGGGAGGCGTTCCGAGATCAGGGCGTTGAGGTCGAGGTGGCCGCGCGCGTACTGGGCGGCCAGCATCGGCAGATCGCGGTGGGGGGCCGCGTCGCCGCCCTGGGTGCCCATGAGGCGGCGGGAGGCGAACAGCAGGCCGGTGTCCAGTTCCAGGGGATGACCCTGGGGCGGGCTGCCGACCATGACGGTGGTGCCGCCCGGCTGGGTGGCGGCGAACGCCTGGGCCAGCACGCCGGGCACGCCGGTCGCGTCGAAGGCGTAGTCCACGCCGCCCCTGACCAGCTCGTTCACCTGGCGCGGGAGGTCGGAGGCGAGCACCGCGCAGGTGGCGCCGAACTGCTCGGCCAGCTTGAGCTTCCGCTCGGCCACGTCGGCGGCGACGATCGTGGTCGCGCCCGCGAGCACGGCGCCCTGGATCACGTTGAGCCCGACGCCGCCGCAGCCGACCACGAGGACCGAGGCGCCCGGCGGGACCCGGGCGACGTTGAGCACCGCGCCCACGCCGGTGACGACGCCGCAGGCCAGGAGGCACATGGCGTCAAAGGGGGCGGATTTCCCGATTTTTACGCACATGGGCTCGGGGACGACGGCGTACTCGGCGAACGAGCCGATGCCGATGAAGCGGCGCGTCTCCGCGCCGTCCAGCGTGACCCTGGGGGCGCCGCCCATGATCGTGGGCAGCCGGGACGGGCCCGTGCAGAGGTGGAACCGGCCCGCGCCGCAGGACCGGCAGCGGCCGCAGGGGCCGTTCATGGCGATGATGACGTGGTCGCCCGGCTTGACCGAGGTGACTCCCGTGCCGACGCTCTCGATCACTCCGGCGCTCTCGTGGCCGAGGATGAACGGCGGCCGGCTCACCACGGGGCTCTTGCCGTCGATGGCCTTGAGGTCGGAGCCGCACACGCCCGACGCCTTGATCTGAACGCGGACCTCGCCGGCGGCCGGGTCCGCGATCTCGACCTCGCGCAGTTCCAGGGGGGCGTGGAAGGCGGTGAGCACGGCCGCGCGCATGAGCATGTGCCACACGCTAGCCGGGCCGCCTATCGCGAGCAAGCGGTTGCTCGGTTGTAGCGTGCGGGGCGAATGACCGTTGACGGCCCTCGCGGGCGAATTTACGCTCGGACGAAACCAAGCGAGCGCTAGGCCAAATGTGCGGGAGGCCGTCATGGTGCGGGGTATGTCGGTCGCGGCACTGGTGGTCACGCTGGCCGCCGCCGGATGCGCGGCCCAGCGACAGGGGACGACCGGCCAGGACACGGCCGGCGTCACCGCCACCACGATCAAGGTCGGCGGCGTGCTGACCAAGACCAGCGCCAGCGGCTACTCCACCAAGGACGCCGAGATCGGCGCCAGGGCCAGGTTCGAGCGTGCCAACGCCGCCGGCGGCGTGCACGGCAGGAAGATCGAGTTCCTCGGCGCCGAGGACGACGGCCAGGACGCGGCCAAGGGCGACGCGGCGGCCAAGAAGCTCGTGCAGAAGGACGGTGTGTTCGCGCTCCTGCCCGTGCACGCCCCCAACTTCGGCGGCGCCGCCTTCCTCGAACAGCAGGGCGTGCCCTGGTTCGGCTGGGCCACGGGACCGCAGTGGTGCGGCACGAAGACCGGCTTCGGCTACAACGGCTGCCTGGCCCCCAAGCAGGGCGCGGGCTCCCAGACGTGGTGGGGCCGGCAGATGGCCGACCTGCTCGGCGGCGCCGAGGGCAAGAGCGTCTACGTCCAGACCTCCGACTCCAGCGGCAGCAAGTACGGCGGCACCACCATCTCCCAGTCGTTCACCGCCGCCGGTTTCACCCTGGCCGGGGTGAACTCCGGGCTGCCCGCCGCCGCGCCGCCACCCGACTGGCTCCCGTACGTCAGCAAGATCATGACCTCGGACGGCGGGCAGCCGCCGGACGTCGTCGTCTCCGTCATCGCCGGCACGAAGTTCAACGTCGGCCTGTACGCGGCGCTCAAGCGGGCCGGCTACCGGGGCGTGCTCACCGACGCCACCAGCTACGACGCCGCCATCCTCAAGGACCGGGCCAGCGCCCAGGCGCTCGAAGGCGTGGTCGCGGCCCCGATGTTCGAGCCGTTCGAGTCCACCGCCCCCGAGATCGCCCAGCTCAGACAGGACGTCGAGCGGGCCGCCCCCGGCACCGCGCTCACCCAGCACCTGGCCATCGGCTACTGGGCCGCCGACATCTTCCTCGACCTGCTGAACCGCACCGGCAAGGACCTGACCAGGGAGAGGTTCCTCCAGACGGCCAACGGCTCCTACGTCTACGAGAACGCCGGCTTCGGCCGGATCGAGTATCCGAAGGACCACACCGAGCCGAACGGCTGCGGCGCCCTGGTCAAGCTGGTCGACGGCGCCTTCCAGGTGGCCAAGAGCATGAAGTGCTTCGACAACGTGCCGCTGAAATGATCCTGGACTACGTGCTCAGCGGCCTGGTCACCGGCGCCGTCTTCGCGGTCATGGGATCGGGCCTGACGCTCTCGTACGCGGCCACCGGGGTGTTCAACTTCGCCCACGGCGCCATCGGCTTCCTCACCGCCCTGCTGTTCCACCAGCTGAACGAGGCCGGCCTGCCCGCCTGGCTGTCGGCGCTCGTCTCCGTCGCCCTGTTCGCGCCCGCCGTCGGCTACGTGCTGCACAAGGTCATGTTCAGGGGGCTCTCCCAGGCGGGCGAGACCGCGCAGATCGTGGCCACCATCGGGCTCACGATCGCGCTGCCCGCGCTCGGCCTGCTGATCGTGGACGTGGCGGGGCTGCCGCCCGCCGACGCGACCGCGCTGCCACGCGGCGTCGGGCCGCATCCGGCGCGGCCGTTCGACCTGCTCGGCGTGCGGCTGGACAGCGACCAGGTCATCACGTTCGCCGTCTCGGCGGTAGCGGCGGCCGGGCTGTGGGCGTTCATGCGGCACACCCCGTACGGGCTGCGCATGCGTGCCTCCGTCGACCGCCGCCGGCTGGCCACGCTGCGCGGCATCGACGCCGACGCCACCTCCGCGCTGGCCTGGATGCTCGGCTCCGGCCTCGCTGGGCTGGCCGGGGTGCTGGCCGTGTCGGTGCTGGGGCTGGACGCGACCGCGTACACGGTGCTGCTGTTCGCCTCGGCCACGGCGGCGGTGTTCGGGCGGCTGCGCTCGATCCCCTGGACGTTCGCGGCCGGGCTGGCGCTCGGCGTCGTGCAGAACCTGGTCGCCGGATACACCGACTTCCTCGAAGAGGTGACCGGGCTGCGCACGGCCGTCCCGGTGATCCTGCTGTTCGCCGGGCTCGTGCTGCTGAACAGGTCGCGCGATCGGGTCGCCGGCAGCGCGGCCGAGGACGCGCCGCCGCCCGACCACCTGGCCGGGCTGCCGCCGTGGCGCCGGCGGCTGCCGTGGGCCGTGGGTGTGGCCGCGCTGGTGGCCTTCGCCTTCGCGGGCTCCGACTACTACGTGGGGGTCGCGGCGCAGGGGCTCGTCCTGGCGTTGATCTTCTGCTCGTTCGTCGTGGTGACCGGGATCGGCGGCATGGTGAACCTGGCCCAGGCCGCCTTCGCCTCGATGGCCGCGCTGACCTGCGGGTGGGCGTTCGCGTCCGGGCTGCCGTTCGTCGTGGCTATCCTGCTCGGCGTGCTCGCGGCGGCGGCCGTGGGGATGCTGGTGGCGCTGCCCGCGCTGCGGCTGGGCGGGCGGGTGCTGACGCTGGCCACGCTGGCCATGGCGCTGCTGGCCGACCAGGTGCTGTTCCAGGTGGACGCGTTCAGCAACGGGACCATCGGCTGGCCGCTGCCCGCGCTCGGGTTCGGCTTCGCCGACACCTCCGACCCGCGGGTGCGGGTGATCGTGCTGCTCGTCCTGATCGCCCTCGTGGCGCTGCTGATCCGCAACCTGGAACGCTCGGCCTCGGGCCGCGCGATCCTGGCCGTGCGCTCCGCCCCGGCGGCGGCCACGACGTCCGGGCTGTCCGCACCCCGGACCAAGATCGTGCTGTTCGCGCTGGCGTCGGCCATCGCCGGCCTGGGCGGGGTGCTGTTCGCCATCTCCAAGGGCTCGATCACCGCGACCGACCTGCCGGCCTTCGCCGGGTTCGTCTGGCTGGCCGTGGTGGTGCTGCAGGGCGTGCGGCGGGTCGGCGGGGCCGTGCTGGGCGGGCTCGTCGCGGTCGCCGTGCCCGAACTGCTCGCCACGTGGGACGTCTCCGCGCACGTCGGGGCCATCCTGTTCGGAGCCGGCGGGATGATCCTGGCCAGACATCCGGACGGCGTGCTCACCCAGCTCGCCGAACTGCGTCACCGCAAGCCTCCTGAGGACGCGCCGGCCGTCGGGGAGCAGCCGGTACGAGCTCATGGCTTCTTCACCATGGAAGGCGTCGTCGCCGGATACGACGACACCACCGTCCTGCGCGGGGTGGACCTGACCGTCCACCCCGGCGAGGTCGTCGCCCTGCTCGGCGCGAACGGCGCGGGCAAGTCCACCGCCTGCGCCGTCGCCGCCGGGGACCTGCCGGTCACCTCCGGCCGGATCCTGCTGGACGGCGTGGACGTCACCGCCTGGCCCGCCCACCGCAGGGCCCGGGCCGGCATCCTGCTGGCGCCCGAGGGCAGGGGCGTCTTCCCCGGCCTCACCGTCGAGGAGAACCTGCGTACCTGGCTGGCCGACCCCGAACCGGTCTTCGAGCGCCTGCCCCAGCTCGCCGAGCGCCGTACCGTCCCGGCCGGCGCCCTGTCGGGCGGCGAGCAGCAACTGCTCACCCTCGCTCCCGCCCTCGTACGCCCGCCAAGAGTGCTGATCGCCGACGAGCCGTCACTCGGGCTCGCGCCGATGGTGGTGCGGCAGGTGTTCGACGTCTTCGCCGAGCTGCGCGCCCGCGGCGTCGCGCTGCTGCTGGTCGAGGAGAAGGCCACGGAGGCGCTGGCCATCGCCGACCGGGTGGTGTTCATGCGGCTCGGCCGCGTCACCTGGACGGGGCCGCGCTCCGAGGTGGACGGCGAACGGCTGACCGCCGCCTACCTGGGGGTGAGGTGAACGTGCTCGACGTACGGGGCGTGTCGGTGTCCTTCGGCGGGATCAGGGCGCTGGACCAGGTCGCCTTCGAGGTCGGCGAGGGGCAGGTCTGCGGCGTGATCGGCCCGAACGGCGCCGGCAAGACCACGCTGTTCGACGTGGTGTCCGGGCTGCGCCGGCCCGACGAGGGACGGGTGCTGCTCGCCGGGCGCGACCTGACCGGGATGTCGCCGGTCCGGCGGGCCAGGGCGGGGCTGCGCCGGACGTTCCAGCGCACCCAGGTCTTCGGCCGGCTCACCGTGGCCGGGAACGTGCTGACCGCGCTCGACTGGCGCGGCGGCGGTGGCGGGCTCGCCGCCGACCTGGTCGGCCTGCCCGCCAGGCGGCGGCTCGAACGCGAGCGCCAGGAGCGGGTGGACGAGGTGCTGGAGCTGTGCGGGCTCACCTCGCTGCGCGACGCGTACGCCGCCGCGCTGCCCGTCGGCCGGCGCCGCCTGGTCGAGCTGGCCAGGGCCTTGGCCGACCGGCCCCGGCTGCTGCTGCTCGACGAGCCCACCTCGGGGCTGGACGCCGGCCAGAGCGAGCGCCTGGCCGAGGTGGTGAGCGGACTGGACACGACCGTGCTGCTGGTCGAGCACGACATGGGGTTCGTCATGGGCACCTGCGACCGCATCGTCGTGCTGGACCTCGGCAAGGTCATCGCCACCGGCGCCCCCGCCGCGATCCGGGCCGATCCGGTCGTCAGGGCCGCCTACCTGGGGTAGGCGCGGCCGTTCCGCAGGCCACGGACCTACCATCGGGGGAGTAACTCACGTGGAAGGAATCCCCATGGCGTTCCACCCCAACCTCGACCCTGAGCTCCGTGCCGCACTCGAGCAGGCGCCGCTGGAATCGTTTGACTGGTCCGCGATGACCTACCAGGAGCTCGCCGACCAGCGAGCCCAGATCACCGCGATGATGGCCGCGGCGCCCCTGCCAGAGACGCGGGTGACGGTCGAGGACCGCACCGTACCCGGGCCCGAGGGGCAGCCGGACGTGCGGCTGCGGATCTACCAGCCGCCGGAGCCGGGCGAGGACAGGCCGGCCCTCTACTGGATCCACGGCGGCGGCATGATCATCGGAGCGCCCGAGATGGACGACGCCATGATGATCGGCTACGTCGAACGGCTCGGCGTCGTCGGCGTCTCCGTGGACTACCGCCTGGCCCCCGACCATCCCCATCCCGCCCCCGTCGAGGACTGCTACGCCGGCCTCGCCTGGACCGCCAAGAACGCGGCCGAACTCGGCATCGACCCGGCACGGGTGATCGTCGGCGGCGCCAGCGCCGGCGGCGGGCTCGCGGCCGCCACCGTCCTGCTGGCCAGGGACAGGGGCGGGCCCGAGATCCTCTTCCAGCTGCTCGTCTACCCCATGCTGGACGACCGCAACAGCACGCCGTCCAGCCAGGAGTTCACCGACGCCGTGATCTGGGACAGGGGCGCCAACCTCTTCGGCTGGACGGCGCTGCTCGGCGACCGCATGGGCACCGACGACGTCCCGCCGTACGCGGCCCCCGCCCGCGCCACCGACCTTTCCGGCCTCCCGCCGGCGTTCGTGGACGTGGGGGAGCTGGAGGTGTTCAGGGACGAGTGCTTCGACTACGCCCTGCGGCTGGTGCGAGCGGGGGTCTCCACCGAGTTCCACCTCAACCCGGGGGCGTTCCACGGCTCGGAGATGATGGTGCCGGACGCGACGATCAGCGTACGAACCCGTGAGGCCCGCGAGGCGGCCCTCAGGAGGGCGCTCGGCCTCTGATCGGAGCCGGTCGACGCTGGGTGGGCGACCACCCGGCGTCACCGGGCGCGGTTCGCTCTTGCAGCGCGTCGGCGACTCCTCATACTGAAGGCAGGGGCAGGGGCAGGGGAGCCTCGGCTGGAGGGGCGCATCTTGATCGTGATGCATTCTGCCGACGGCAGTCGTAGGCTCGCGGTCGCGCAACGGGGCCTCATTCCGCGCGGCAGGCCGGTGTTCTATCTCCACGGCACTCCGGGCAGCAGGATAGGGCCACTGCCGAAACACGGCCTGCTGTATCGGCTCGGCATTCGCCTCATCACCTACGACCGCCCGGGATACGGGGACTCCGACCGGCAGGTCGGGCGTCAGGTGGGCGACGTGGCGTCCGACGTGGCCACCATCGCCGACCGGCTTGGCCTCGACCGCTTCGCCGTCGTCGGCCGCTCGGGCGGCGGGCCGCACGCGCTGGCCTGCGCGGCGCTGCTGGGCGACCGGGTGACCCGGGCGGCCGTGCTGGTGGGCCTGGCTCCGCACGGCGCGGAGGGGCTCGACTGGTTCGACGGCATGGCCGAGAGCAACATCGAGGAATACCTCACGGCGATGGAGGGACTGGCGCAGCTCACGGCGCGGCTCGTCGTGGCCGCGGAGAAGATCAAGAACGACCCCGTGGAACTGGTGAACGCCATCTACGACGACCTGACGGAGGCCGATCGGGAGGTGGTGGCCGACACGGCCATCCGGCTGATGCTGGTGCAGAACTACGCCGAGGCGCTGCGCAGGTCGCCTTACGGCTGGATCGACGACGCCATCGCGTTCTGCTCGCCCTGGGGCTTCGATCCGGCCGACATCACCGTGCCGACACGTCTGTGGCACGGCGCGGAGGACGTGTTCTCACCCGCCAGCCATTCACGCTGGCTGGCCGAACGCATCCCGACCGCCAGCGTCGCCATTCAGCGCGGCGTCGCGCACTTCCACGCCTTACAGGTGCTGCCCGACCTGCTCCCGTGGCTGGCGGGCCCGGCCCCCGCCGGCGGCTGAGCGTTTGTCACCAAGGCAGCGGGTCCAGGTCCCGACTCACCCGCCGCCAGTCGAGGACGGCGTTGATCAGAGGGTGGGCTTCCCCGAGCACTCGGCGCAGGTGGACCAGCACCGCTTCGCGCAGCTCACGTGCCTCGTCGGCGCGGCGCAGGTCGCGCAGGGTGACCGCCAGGTTCGCCTCGCACACGAGGGTGTCCGGGTGGAGGGGGCCTCGTCCCGGAGCATCGCGCAGCGCCGTCAGCAATTCGCGTTCCATGGTCTCGGCCTGGTCGTACTTGCCGAGGTCGGCCAGGCAGTTGGCCACATTAATGGTGCAGACGAGCCGGAAGGGGTGCTCCTTGCCCAGCGTCTCGGTGAACCGGTTCAGGGTCTGCGTTCCGAGCGAGTAGGCGCTCGCGACGTCGCCGGTCTCGCGCTGGTAGATGAGCAGGTTGTTCGCCGCGATGAGGGTGTACGGCTTCGCCGGCCCGAGCGTGGTCTCGAAGGTGTCCAGGACCTGTTCGGCCAGCCGGCGCGCGGCCTCCCAGTCGCCGGCGTCACCCAGGTCGCCCGCGAGGTTGAGGCGGCAGATCACCGTGTCGGGATAGTCCGGCCCGTAGTGCTGGACGTACCGTTCGAGCGTCGCCTCGGTGAGCTGTCTGGCCTCCGTCAGGGCGCCCGCCTTACGCAGCGCGACCGCCAGGTTGCGTGCGGCGCGCAGCGTGTCGACGAAGTCGCTGCCGAGGACGCGCTGGTACCGGCTCAGAACGTCCCGTAACAGCTCCGCCGCCTTCTGGTACTCGCCCGCCTCACGGATGTCCAGGGCGAGGCTCAGCTGGGACGACAACGTGTACGGGTGATCGATCCCGATGACGGCCCGTCGGCGGTCGAGCGTCTCCTGGTCGAGCCGTCTGGCCTCGTTGATCTGGCCCACGTGCCGCAACGCCACTGCGAGGTTGTTGGCCGCGGTCAGGGTCCGTGGATGGTCGTCCACGAAGAGATCCCTGGTCTGGTCGTAGGACTCCTGCTCCATCTGCAGCGACTCCTGCAACTGCCCGAGCGCCCGCAGGTCCGCCGCCAGCCCCGCGGCCGTCATCAGCGTGTGCGGGTGCGGCTTCGGCAGTACGTTGAGCTGGTCCTCCATGATGGCCCGGTCCAGGTCGCATGCCTCCTGGTACTTGCCCTGCTGACGCAGCACGTTCGCCATCTGGAAGCGCAGGAAGAGGGTCTGCCGGTCCACGTTGCCGAGCTTGTTGATCCACCGCTCCTCAAGACGCCGCCCCATCTCCAGGGCGCGCTCGAACTCGCCGCGCTTCCACCAGTAGCGGACCCGGTCGATGAGGAGTTGGCGCGTCTCCTCCTCGTCGCAGTCGTCCGCCTGGGACGGCGTGAGATGCGGCCAGATCTCGTCGAACCGCCTCCAGTTCTCGGGGTCGTCCGTGTCACCTTCGCGCGGGCGGGCTCCGAGCAGGATCCGGTGCACGTCGTGCATGGTGTCCTCCTGCTCCGATTCCGTCATGCGGTCACGGAGCACGGCCTGGACCAGCCGGTGCACCTGGACGGAGTTGTCCCGCTGGTCGACCTTGGCCAGGGCGAACCGGCTCAGCTCGCGGACCAGGCGGCCGATCATGATCTTGTCGCGTAAGGTGTCGTCGTACTTGAGCAGGCACTTGACCGTCTCGTCGCCGTACAACATGGACAGGGACACGGGCTCAGGCGCGAAGTAAGACAACAGTTCGAGCAGGCGGACCGCCGCCGGGGAGCGCTCCCTGAGCCGGTCGAACGAGACGTTCCAGGTCAGGACCACCGGCCTCGGGTAGTTGAGCGTCTCGCCGAGTGCCAGCGTCGCCGCGGGCTGGTCGTTCAGGGTCTCGACGTACTCGTCGACGTCCATCCCCGTCTCCTGCAGCCACGCGCCGGCCTGCTCGATGGCCAGCGGCAGATCGCCCAGCGCCTCCGCGACCCGGCCCGCCTCGTCGTCGTTCATGCTCGGAACCCGCCGCCGCAGGTGCTCCAGGCTCTCCTCGCGAGTGAAGACGTCGATCGGGAGCGGCACCGCGGCCTGCTCCCAGGCCCGGTGCCGGGACGTGATCAGCACGTGGCCGGACGTCCCTCCCGGGAGGTAGTCCTGCAACTCTTCCGGGTTGTCGGCGTTGTCGAAGATCAGCAGCCAGCGTTTGTAGGGCTCGCCCCGGCGCAGTGCGTCGCGGGCGGCCTGGGCCGCCTCGGCCACGTTGTCGCCGACGCGCAGGCCCAGCCTGACCGCCAGGTTCGCCATCGCGCCGTTCAGCAGCTCGGACTGCTCCGCGGAGATCCACCACACCACGTCGTAGTCGGCCATGTAGCGGTGGGCGTACTCGATCGCGAGCTGCGTCTTCCCGACGCCGCCGAGGCCGTAGAGGGCGGCCTGCGTCACGACCGTCTGCGTCACGACCGTCTGGGCGCCGCCGACGAGTTGCTCACGCAGGCGCTGCAGCACCTCGCCGCGCCCGGTGAACGTCGCGTTCCTGGTCGGCAGGTCGAGCACCGTCGGCTGACGCCCGGGATACCGGGGGCCGGTCACGGCGCCGCCGGCCTCCGTCGGCTGCCCCGGCCGGTCGAGGGTGCGCAGCAGTGCGGCCATCGCCTGCTCCTCCTCCAGACGGACCAGGTCGAGCGGCGTCGGGTCGGCGTACGGCACGGACAGCCGGACGTCGGCGATGCGGACGGGGATGAGCTGACCGCGCGACTCGGTGAGCTGGAGGCCCGACATGGACTGCCAGATCTCACGGGCCTGCGCCGAACGGAGGTAGGCGGGCGACAGGAGCGCCAGGATGCGCGCGGAGTCATCGATGGGGCCCGAACCCGGGGCCCCTTCATTGTCCTGGTCCGTCGGGTTGTGCGGATGAACCCGCAGGCCGACGCCGCTGAGGACCGCTTTGATCCAGTCGTACCAAAGCCGGTCCTCCGGCACATAGCTGATGTAGACATCCATGAAGGTCGCCGGGCGCCTGCGACGGAACAGGTCGCGGTAGCTCATCCGGAGCTCTTCCGGCATGGCGGGCAGACTGGGCACCTCACCGTCGGTGATCACGTCGGCGAGGCGCTCGTAGGCGGCCAGCAATGAGGCGGGCGAGCCGGGCGCGTCGCCGAAGGTCGCCAGCGTCTCCTCGTACGCGTAGAACGGCTTGTAGGGGATCTCCACCGCGCCCCAGTAGGTGATCGCCTCGTCGCGGCTCATGCCCGTGGGGAAGCGCGCGAACTTGCTCCTGGCGAACGCCCGTCCCGCGTCCAGTTTCTCCTTCTCCGCGTCGTCCACTCGCATCGGCACCGGCAGGATGCGAATGCCCCTGGCTCGGAACCGGTCGGCGACCTGGGTGGCCACGTCGGACGCGCCCTCGATGCTCTGGTCGGACAGGGTGAAGCAGGTGACGAGGATATGCGGGAAATGCTCCGTGGTGATGTCGGAGATGTCGCTGACGCCGGTCCTGCTGTCGATGAGGACGTAGTCGTACTCGGCGCTCATGTCGTCGCGCATGGCGTCGAGGAACTGCCCGCCGCCGTAGCTGTCGTAGAAGGTGTCCCAGTCGAAGCGGGCCACCAGGGAGGAGTAGTCGCGATTCTGCCGCCCGGCCGACAGGAAGTCGATCGAGCCGTCGCCGGGGAAGTCGTCCCAGTCGATCGACACCACGTGCTGCCGGACCCGCGCGTAGTCGCGGTGCCAGTCGTCCGGGCGCGACTCGTTCCTGCGGGCGGCCCAGGCGTACTCGGTGATCAGCTCGATGACGCCCGGAGTGCTGACGATCTTGTCGCTGTCGAGGAACGGGCGGAAGAACTTGTGCAACCCCGGCGACTCCAGGTCCCAGTCCACGGTCAGCACCCGGTGGCCGTTCGCGGCGAGGATCCAGGCCACGTTCGACAGGGCCATCGTGCGTCCCGTGCCGCCCTTGTAGGAGTAGAAGGTGATGATCCGCCCGTTACGCGCTTCCGTCATCACGTTCCCCCGGATTCTCTGGTGGCTGCCATGTGAGTCGGTCTCGGCGTCTGAGCGGAGCGTCTCCCGGCTCCGATCGCGGCGGAAAGGCCGGAGTGTCACGCAGGTACGGCCGGGAGACCGTGAAGACCACCTGCCGCAGAGCCGGCGCGAACTGACCGAACGCCAGCGTCCCCTTGGCGGCCTCCCTGGCCAGCAGGCGCCCCCGCTCGATCCAGGTGGGAGCCAGGGCATGCAGCCCGGCTCTGATCTGGTCCGTGGCCGCGGCGAGCTGCTCGTCGTCCTCGTGCCACGGGATCACCAGCCCCACCCACGGATGGCTGCTGCGGCGCAGGTACGACAGAGCCGCCTGGTACCCGGGCATGAGCACCACCCAGGGATCGAGAAGAACGACGCCCGGGGACGCGGGCCCGTCCTCCTTCAGCAGGTCCTCGCCCTGATCGGCGTACGACCAGAGCTCCGGCTCGAAGCCGAGATCCCGGACGATGTCCGCGGCCAGGGAGGCGATCGGCTGGTCGCACTGCGGATAGTACGGATTCCAGTCGGTCGCGTGGGCGCCGTACTGCCGCTGACTGCGGTGCGGAGGAAGCGCGTCCCTGGTCGGTGCCAGCACCACTATCTGGAACCGGCGGCCCCGGTCGGGCACGAACGCGCTTTTCAGCGAGGTGAAGTCGCAGGGCTTTCCCGGAGGTAGCCCGACGTTCTCCGCCAGATCCACGATACGCCGGGCCAAAGCGTCGACGACGGATTTGTAATGGTCGCGATATCGATTTAATTTGATCAGACCGTAGACGCCGCGCTCCTGGTAATGCGTGCCCAGGGCGGGGTCGTGAAACTGCATCGGATGAGCCATCTCGGGTAACTCGGCGGGCTTGACGGGAACCCAGAAGGCAGGCACCATGACCTCGGGCAGATCCGGGCCCTGGCCCATATAGCGTTTACGGCGCAGGTCGAACGCTGCCCATTCTTTACCGCACGGCTCACTGCCGAAATAACGTGGCGAGTAAAGCGGGACGAAAACACGACAGCTGGCCAGTTCCTTGGCCAGCCGCTCGTTCCAGGCCGCCCCGACACGCAACTCCTGATCCATGAATCCAGGAGAGACCCCGGCCGGCAGCCGGCTGATCTGCATGATCTCCTGGCACAGTGCCCGATAGAACTTGGTGACCCACAAGTTGGGGTCGGGGTCCTTGTCGGAGATCCGCGGCGTGCGCGCATAGCTGAGGAAGAAGTATGGCTGGTGGTGCTCGTCCGAGCCGGAGATATCGGCCACCCGCGCCTCCACACGCACATTGCGCCGGCACGCCGGGCCGTACGAATCGAGTTGCTCCCTAGGCGGTTGAGTCTAACCCTTCTCTATCCGTCGACGCTTCTCGCGAAACCATTGCTCCGCAAATTGGACGGCATCGGCCATGGGGAAGGCCCGGCTGTCCGCGTCACCCACCAGGCCCGAAACCACCTTTACGTCACGCACCATATCGGAGCCACACCTGGCGAAGTCCGAATCGTCAAGAAGCACGTCGCTGTACTGAAACCACGCAGCTTTTCCGGCGTCACTCACCTTGCATCGGTAGAGCATTGTCGGCGGTTGCTCCGTGTAGCTGTACTCGGCCAGGTGGAAGGCGGAGCACCGGTCGTAACCGACGCCGAGGAGCAGGACCATGGCCTTGCTCTCGACCATCTTCCCGAGGGGGGAGAGCATGCCCAGATGGTGATCCCGGGGATGATCCGCCATCAGCCGGCGGGCGTGGGCGCCCAGCGCGGCGAACGACGTCTGCGGATGGTCGCTGCGCACCGAACCGCGATGCGTACGCACCTCTTCGGAGAACCGGCCGCATTCGACGGACGGGGTAGTGCGAGCCTCGAACGCGGGCATGTCGTCGTGGTGACGATCGACCTCCTCGCCCGACAGGTCGCGGATCGCCTCCCGGTAGGCGTGGGAGGTGGTGGAGTTGCTGGACGTGAACGTGGGCACCACCACCGTGCCCTTGCGGGGATTGAGGGCGGTGAGGAGTGCGTCCACCAGTGTGGCCGGCCCCGATTCCATCCGGCCGATCGCTCTGAGCGAGGTGTGCACCAGGATCGTCTGCCCCTCCTCCAGCCCCAGTCCGCGAAGCTGGGCGATCAGAGAGGCAGTGGTATGGGATGGCGTGCGGCGGTTCGAGTCGGCGGTGGGCGGGCGCGGCCGAAGGAAAGATCGGGCCGCGGTAGGAAGGGCGAGCCTGAACCGGCGGTCTTCAGTTCGCGGCGTGAGCTCGCGCGGCAGCGGTTGGCCGGTCATGGTCGGCCCCGTCACCGTGTGGCCAGGCTGTCGCGCGCCGTCTCGACCAGCAGCTTCGCCAGGTCCGGCAGGCTGTGGGAGCTCAAGGTGTCGAGTGACGTGATCAGCTCGCCAGGGTCGGCGGGCTCGCCGTGCCAGCCGAGGGTCGCCAGCGCGCCGTAGATTTCGTAGAGCCGACTCTCCACGCCCGGATCATCGATGGTGACGTCGAACATGTCGAAGAGCGCGCCGAGTTGGGCGCCGTAGCAGCTTCGGGTCGCCGTCGCGGCGAGCGTGGCAGGGTCGGCGGGCGCGGAGACTCCCACCGCGCCGAAGGCCTGACGGCTGAAATGCGACGTGTCCCGCGCGCCCGACAGCGGCGTGATGACCCGCACTCCCGCCGTGAGCATGGAGGCCTGCCGCGGATGCGCCCGCAGCAGCTCTCCCATCAGCTCGAACGTCCACCGCCAGGAGCGGAACTCGTCCTGCCGCAACCGTTGCCGGGGTGTCGCGCCGAAGCAGTCACGGTACGGGTCCACGTCGTCGAACACGAGCTCGGTGTCCGGCATCGCGATCGAGCGCACCGGTTCCCACTCGGGTGCCTCGGTGTCGAGCCAGCGTCCGTCTTCCCGGCGTATCGCCAGGGACTTCTCGCCCGCGGTGACGACCGTGACCGGGCCGTCGGTCCTCACCCTCATCCTGCCCACGCCGGGAAGATGGACGAACCCATCACGGGCCGGAACGGCCATTTCGGCCGTGACACCGGCGAACAGGGCCACCGCCATCGCGACCGAGGCGAGGTAGGGCCGGTGGCGCTCGTCGTCGGCCGCCTGGCGCGCCCAGGTGCGGACGTAGGGATAGTCGAAGATCCGGTCGACGGCGACGCGGTGCTCCTGGTCCAGCCGGCTCAGCAGTTTCCATTCGGCGCTGCTCGTACGGTCCGCGCCGGCCTTGGACACCCGCATCCGGGTCAGACTCCGCTGGGCGGCGGACAGTTGGGACAGGTCGGCCGGATCGGCGGTCGCAGCGGCGAATCGTTTGAACGTCGCCTGCGTCAGCTCGTGGGTCGGTCGGGCGCTGTGCTGAATGTGGGGGATGAGGACGCGTAGATCGGAGCAGAACACGGAGGGATTGTCGAAGCCGTTGCCGGCGCGGTAGCGATGGGCGAAGAGGCCGCCGCCGCAACTTTCGACGATCGAGCAGCTCCGGCACGTGGCGCTCAGCGAGTGCAGTCCTTGCTGCCTGGCCTGTACCCCTTGATGCTCCGCGACGTCGTCAAGAGAGTGGCCGGCGGCGTCGAGGCCGGTCGCCGGAGCGCCGTCAAAGGCGATCTTGAGTGAATCGGCCTGCTCGTAGGAGCCGTCGGTCTCGATGGTGACGAGATCGCTCGGTGTCAGCCCCAGGGACTCGGTCCTGCTCGATCCACCGGCGGCCATGAGGGCGAGGGAGTCGAACATCCTGATCGAGAACGGCCGGTCGTCCGTCCGCCAAATATCATGGACGACGCGCAGCCAGTCGGCATATTCAGTTTCCTGCCCGGGGGTCCGCAATGGGGGATCGTCCCAGGTCGCATGCGGTAGGAGAAAGTCTATGCGGGGCGGATCGAGCTCTTTCAGAGCGTGATACACCGCCTGCGGATCGTTTCGAATGTCGATCGTGCAGAGGATTCCCGCATAGATTTCCGGATATGAGCGCCGCAGCAGATTGATCGCTCTGACCACCTTGTCGTGGCTGCTGCGCCCATTCAGATATTTCCGATGCCGGTCGTTCGCTGCTTTGTCGCCATCGAGCGAAACGCCGACCTTGATGCCATAGCGCCGAAAAATACGACAGAATGTATCAGTGAGGAGAACGCCATTCGTATGGATTCGCAGATCGAGATCGGTCACCTCGTCGAGTTGCCGACGCAATTCCGCGGCCATCCGCTCTATTCTGGACACACCGGCGAGCAAAGGCTCACCGCCGTGCAGAATCACGTGCAGACGTTCTATAGCATGCGTGCGCGCGTGCTCGGCGATGCGGCGCGCGACCTGGCCGATCGTCTCGTCAGACATCACCACCGGCTTTGACCGCCACGATTGGTCTGCGGCTTCAAAGACATAGCAATGGTCGCACGCCAGATCGCATCTGCTCGCGATCTTCAGTACGAATTGTCGGAACGGAACAATGGAGGCACTCATGCTAGAATTGGTTCAACTCATATGGAAGAGTTGAATGAGACCTCGAAGCGCTCTGCCTCCTCGGTGGGCTCAGCAAGATGGGCTAGCGTCATGGTGGTGCAGTCGATGACGTTCGACCGAAAGACAGAGTTGTCCATGGCTTGACCTATTCGCGGAGATGTGGATGTGTCAGTCTAGGTGAAGAGGCTGGCGCACGGAGTAACACCCTCTGATGATCAGGTGGGTGGGTGGTACTGTGCGCAGCGACACCTGCGCACAGCATAGTCCCCTACCCAGGGCGCCTTGTCACCGCATTCGGATAGAAACACGGTTGTGTCGAACCCTTGCCCGGGGCTCCATGGTTACAAGCTGGCTCTTTGTTCCAAAATGGGCATGAGTGTGCCTTTTTATGGCAAGCCAAGAGGCCTGGTCAGCTTACCAAGCATGCGCTAGGTTGGGATTTGTGGATCTCGACTTTTCGTTGGTTGAGCAGGGCTTTCGTGAGGAGGTTCGCGGATGGCTGCGGGAGCACGTGCCCGGGTCGCTGCCGTCCATGGACACCCCGGAAGGGTTCGAGGCGCATCGGGGGTGGGAGGCGCGGCTGGCTGAGGCACGGTTGGCTGTTGTGTCCTGGCCTGAGGAGTATGGCGGGCGGGGGGCTTCGCTGGTCGAGTGGCTGATTTTTGAGGAGGAGTACTGGGCTGCCGGTGCTCCCGCGCGTGTTACCCAGAATGGGATTTTTCTGCTGGCTCCCTCTCTGATGAGGTTCGGGACGCCTGAGCAGCGCGCGCGGTGGTTGCCCAGGATGGCCCGGGGGGACGATGTGTGGGCGCAGGCGTGGTCGGAGCCGGAGGCCGGGAGTGATCTGGCGGCGCTGACCTCGCGGGCCGAGCCGGTGCCGGGTGGTGGCTGGCGGTTGTACGGGCACA
Organism: Nonomuraea fuscirosea; assembly: GCF_003001935.1. Lineage (GTDB taxonomy): Bacteria > Actinomycetota > Actinomycetes > Streptosporangiales > Streptosporangiaceae > Nonomuraea > Nonomuraea fuscirosea. The sequence continues at coordinate 70,573 of NZ_PVNG01000002.1, forward strand.
AGACGTGGAGTTCGCGCGCCGCCTTCGCCGGGTACGGCTTCGGGCTGTTTCGTACTTCCGGGACGCGGCACCGCGGGTTGACGTACTTCCTGTTTCCCATGGACGAGGTGGAGGTGCGGCCGATCGCGCAGCTCGACGGCCTGCCGGGCTTCGCCGAGTTGCGTTTCGACGGTGTGTGCGTTCCCGACTCGATGGTGCTGGGGGAGGTGGGTGACGGGTGGCGGATCGCGATGGCGACCACCTCGTCGGAGCGAGGTCTGACCCTGCGCAGCCCTGGCCGGTTTCTGGCCACCGCCGATCGGCTCGTCGCGCTGGCGCGTGACGCCGATCCCGTGCTGGTCGACCGGGCCGCCAGGTGCTGGGTGGAGGCGGAGGCGTACCGGCTGCACACGTTCGGGACGGTGCGGCGGATCATGGCGGGACAGGAGCTGGGGCCCGCGGCCAGCATGGGCAAGATCTTCTGGTCCGAGCTGGACCTGCGCATGCACGCGCTGGCCCTCGACCTGCTGGGGGACCGGGCCGAGGAGTGGCTGGACGGGTTCCTGTTCTCGCTGGCCGGGCCCATCTACGCGGGCACGAACGAGATCCAGCGCAACATCGTCGCCGAGCGGGTCCTGGGGCTGCCACGATGAACTTCGGATTCACCGATGAACAGCTCGCCCTGGGCGCGACCGTACGCGACGTGCTGCGCGCCCACTGCCCGCCCGCCGCGCTGCGCTCCGAGCGGCGGCCCGCCTGGGAGCAGCTCGCCGAGCTGGGGTTCTTCGGATTGATGCTGCCGCCCGAGGCCGACGGGCTGGGCCTCGGGCTGGCCGACGTGCTGCCCGCGCTGGAAGAGACCGGGCGGGCCTGCCTGCCGGGGCCGTTCGCCGACACGGCGGTGGTGGCCGGGCCGCTGCTGGCCGGCTTTCCCGGGCTGGCCTCGGGTGAGGTTCGGGTGGCGGTGCTAGCTCCTGGGCAGGCTTACGTCGCCGATGCCGACCTGGCCGATCTGCTGGTGCTGGCCGGGCCGCAGGGGTTGCGGCTGGTACGGGGGAAGTCGGCCCGGTTGGTACGCAGGGACGGCGTGGATCCGGGCCGGCCGTTGTTCGGGGTGGAGGCGGAGGAGTCCGAGGCGCTGGACGGCTCGGCCGAGCACCTCTTGGCCCGGGGCGCGGTGGCGACGGCGGCGCAGCTGGTCGGGGTCGCGAGGCAGTTGCTTGATGTGAGTGTCCGGCATGCTCGTGTGCGTACGCAGTTCGGGGCGGCGATCGGGTCGTTTCAGGCGGTGAAGCATCAGCTGGCCGATGTGGCCGTGGCGGTGGAGTTCGCGGCGCCGTTGGTGTGGCGGGCGGGCCTGTCTCTGGACAAAGGTGGGGGTGTGCCGGCTTCGGGGCGGGATGCGAGTGCGGCCAAGGCCGCTGCGGGCGAGGCGGCCACGCTGGCGGCGCGGGTGGCGCTGCAGGTGCATGGTGCGATCGGGTATACGGAGGAGCTGGATCTGCGGTTCTGGCTCGCTCGTGCCTGGTCCCTGTCGGCCGCGTACGGGACCACCGCCTTTCACCGCGAACGTCTGCGTACCGCGATCACCGGCGGCGAGCACCCCCGGAGGTATCCGTGAAGTTCGGCGTCCCGCTCGGACTGCTGCACCCCGCCGCCTGGAAGGACGTGGCGGTGGCGGCCGACGAGCTGGGGTTCGAGTCGGTGTGGCTGCCCGAGCACCTCGTCTTCGCCACCGACCTGTCCATGGCCGTCTACCCGGGCACGTCCGATCCGGGGATCAAACCGCAGACGCCGCTGTTCGACGCGCCCGCGTACCTGTGCTGGCTGGCCGCCCACACCACCCGTGTCCGGCTCGGCACGGCGGTGCAGCTGCTCGCGCTGCGGCATCCGTTCGTGTCGGCCCGCGCGTTCGCCACCCTGGACGTGCTCTCCTCCGGCCGGGCCATCTGCGGGGTCGGGGCCGGCTGGTACCGGGGGGAGTGGGACGCGGCCGGAGTGCCGTTCGGCACCAGGGGAGCGCGGCTGGACGAGGCGATCGAGGTGGTCAGGCGGCTCTGGAGCGAGCCCGTCGTGGCCCACAGCGGGCGGTTCTACTCCTTCGGCGAGGTCGCCTTCGAGCCGAAGCCGGTGCAGGCGCGGCTGCCGGTGCTCGCGGGCGGCGAGTCGCCCGCCGCGCTGCGCCGGGCCGCGCGGCTGTGCGACGGGTGGATCAGCATGCCGCACACGCTGGAGTCGATCAGGCCGCAGATCGAGCGGCTGGGGGCCGGGGTGCCGGTGACGGCGCACGCGTACGCGCTGGCCGGGCCGGACGAGGTGGACGGCTGGGCGGCGCTCGGGGTGGAGCGGCTGATCGTACGGCCGTGGACGCGCAGCAGGGACGCGGTGTCCCGGTTGTCCGCCTTCGCCGCCGAGTACGGCGTGGGGGAGGGAGACGGAGGCGTCTGATCGGGTCGTGGGCGAGCCTGTCGCGGCGGGTCTTCGCTTCTGCTGCCTCGCAGGGCCCGCGCTCGTCTCCGGGGGTGGGTGATGGACGGGGTCGTCGAGACCGCTCGGAGGGTTGCTGAGGCTGCTCAGGTGTTCGGAGGGTGCGCTCCGCCCGGGATCGCACGGCTGATCAGGCGCGGTGGCGGCCTCCGCTGGTCAGTTGGCGGTCGTCGTCGAGGGGGCGGCGGCGGCCTCTCGGCGGCGCGTCGGCGGGACGGTGGTGGTCCGCCGAGCGGCGGTGGCGGCGGCCTCTGGGCGGGAGGTCGGGGGAGAAGGCGAGCGGCTCGTCGGCGGCGTGGCGTCGCCGCCGACCACGGTACGTCGCGCCGGGCACGTCGGGGGAGTCACTGCCGCGCCTGCCGGCGGGCGGAGAGAAGGCGTCCCTGTGCCTGGTGGCGGGCGGAGTGAAGGCGTCGGGAGTCCGGCCTCGCCTGGTGGTGGGTGGGGTGAACATGTCGCCGCCGCCTCTGCCCGTCGGCGGGGCGAAGGCGTCGAACGCGCTGGTCGCGCCGGGGATGACGACGCGTTCGAACGAGCCGGTGTCGACCACGCGCTGCAGCGGGCCCGTGTCGAGGACGACCTCCAGCGGGCCCGTGTCGTCGGTGAAGGTGTAGCGGTCGCGATCGAAGTCCGGCTCGTACGGGTCGGCGTCGAAGGCCGGCGTGTACGGGGACGGGCCGGTGCCGTGGTGCTGGGAGCCGTGGCGGTGGGAGCCCGTACCGGAGGAGTGGTGGTGGGCGGCGTGGCGGTGGGAGCCGGAGGCGTGATGGGAGGCGGACGGGTGGTGGGAGGCCGCATCCGTGGACAGGTCGAACGGCCTGGTCTCCATGGGGAACTTCCGGTGCCTGGCACCCCGTGCGGCGGCGCCCCGGCCGGTGGCTCGGACGACGGCACTGGAGTCGGCCATGCCGGACTCGACGGTGTGGCGGTGGAAGGCGTCGTTCCGGGAGCCGGCCCGGTGGGTGGTGGGCCGGCCGGTGCCGTCCTGGAAGGCGGAGCCGAGGGTGCCGTCGTGGTGGGCCGCGAAGATGTCGCCGGCGGTGGGCCGGCGGGTGCCGTCCTGGTAGGCGGCGAAGACGTCCGAGGCCGTGGGTTGGAGGGTGTCGTCCTGGAAGGCGGCGAAGAGGTCGGAGGCGGCGGGCTGGAAGGTGGCGCCCCGGTAAGCGGCGAAGACGTCCGAAGCGGTGGGTTGGAGGGTGTCGTCCTGGAAGGCGGCGAAGACGTCCGAGGCGGTGGGTTGGAGGGTGTCGTCCTGGAAGGCGGCGAAGACGTCCGAGGCGGTGGGCTGGAGGGCGTCCGAGGCCTTCAGCGAGGCGAGCGCTGCCGACGTGGCGAGGCGGTCGGCGCTCTCCTGGAGTTCCGCCGCGGCCAGGCTCTCCGCCGTCTCCACGCGCCGCGTCGCGGTCACCGGCAGGAACGTCGTCCTGCGCCGACGACGGCGGCCCTTCACGCGGGACGGGCGCACCGACTTGTCCGAGTCGATGGCGGCCTTCGCGGTGGCCGGAGCGGTCCCAGCGGCGGTGCCGGCGGCGGTGCCGGAAGCGGTGGCGGTGGCGGCGCTGAGGCGCAGGCGGCGGGTCTTGGCCACGGCCAGCAGCGCCAGCGCGGCCACCAGCGCCGAGCCGATCAGCGTCGGGGAGTCGATGGCGGGCAGCGGCCCGGTGGCCGAGGCGTCGGTGTGCGAGGGGAGCGGGTCCGAGGTCGCCGCCTCCGTGTCCGCCGTGGTGGGTTTGGCGTGCTTGCCCTTCTTGACCGTCGTGGGGGACGGAGCCGCCCCGCTCTGCGGGCTCTTCTTCGCGGCGGCCGAGTCGGAGACGGCGCCGGACGTGGCATCGGCAGAGGAAGGGGAGGCGGAGCCGGGCGAGGCGTCGGCGGAGGGCGAGTCGCCCGTCTTGTGCGTGGGCGCGGGCGAGGCCGCGTCGGAGTTCGGGGTGGCGGGCTGAACGCGGCCCTGGGCCTCCGCCGGTGTCTGGCCCTCGGTCTGGCCCTTGGCCTGCGCCTCGTCCCCGGTGGGAGTCTGGGACTGGAGGCGGTCGAGCGGGATCCGTCCGGCGTGGGCCGCGTCGGAACGAGGGATCATGGCGCTCAGCTCGTCCGGGGGCAGCGTGCCGGCCTCCTCGCCCGGTTCCGACGCCTGCTGCTCGGCCTTCTTCCGCTTCGCCTCGGCCCGGTCGAGGCGGGCCTTGATGCGCTGCGGGTAGCCGTACCCGACCACCTTGCTCGTGTCGCGTTCTTTGCGCTTGGCGACGCCGCCGTCGATGTTGCCCTCGATGGTCGAGATGCGGTCGCCCCTGACCTTCGTCACCACGCCGACGTGGTCGATGTGGTCGATGCTTCTGCTGCCGCTCCAGTCGTAGAAGACGAACGCCCCGACCTGGGGCTTCTTGCCCCACGCGCCCTGCTCCTTGAACCACTCCGCGTGCGCCACCGTCCAGGCGAACTGTCCCATCCAGTCCTCGTAGCCGAGCTTGTGCGCGGCCCAGGAGAGGTACATGTCGCACCACGGCGCTGAGGTGTAGTCGGCGTCGAACTCGACGTTCTTGCCGTACCAGTGGCCGAACTTGGTGTAAGAGCCCGACTTCTCGGAGTATCCGAGCTGACTTTCGAGCAGTTCGATGTACTTCTGGATCTCTGGCGTCATGGAAGTGTGGGGAAACCTTCCGGGCAAGTCCGGCTTCGGCCATGCAGCGCTGGGTAGGGGGAGGGCCCAGTGACTGGTGTGACGAAACCGGAGACCTGTCGTCTTCCGTGCTGTGTGAGGTTATCGCTTGGTAACCCCAGGTCAAGCACGTTCCAAGAGAGACCCATGTCTCTCCCATGGTGGTAACCGCAGGTCAGCGATGCTGCCAGAATTGTCCTCGCCTAAGTGGTTTAACCGTTAAAGATCTACCTTGTGGTGAGATCTTAGTATCCTGCGCCCGTCAGCAGGCCTCCGTCCACCGTGACCTCGGTGCCCGTGCAGTAGCTGGCCTTGTCGGAGGCCAGGAACGCCACCACGTGCGACACCTCCACGGGCTTGGCGAAGCGCTTGATCACCATCGACTTGAGGAACGCCTCGGCGTCAACCTCGCCCATGATGTCCGGGTCCAGGGCCATCGGGGTGTTGATCGCGCCGGGATGCACCGAGTTCACCCGGATCTTGAACCTGGCCAGCTCCCGCGCCGCCGACTTGGTCACGCCGCGGATGCCGAACTTCGACGCCGAGTACGCCGACAGCCCCTCGGCCCCGACGTACCCCTCGATCGAGGAGACGTTCACGATGGAGCCGCGCCCGGCCGCCTTCATGGGCTCGATGGCGGACTTGACGCCCAGCCAGGTGCCCTTGAGGTTGACGCCGATCACCCGGTCGAAGTCCTCGGGCGACATGTCGGCGATACGCCGAAATTTCAGGATCCCGGCGTTGTTGACCAGCACGTCGAGACGGCCGTACACCTCCACCGCCGTCCCCACCGCCCGCTCCCACTCCGCGCCGCTCGTCACGTCGTGCCGCACGTACGTGGCCCCCGTCTCCTCCGCCAGCGCCTTGCCCTCCTCCTCCAGCACGTCCCCGAACACCACGCGCGCCCCCTCCTCCAGGAACAGCCGCACGTGCGCCGCCCCCATGCCGCGCGCCCCGCCGGTGATCAGCGCCACCTTGCCGTCAAGCAACCCCATGACATCCTCCTGCCGCGACGGCCACGGCGGCCGCCTCCATGGTGCGGTAGACGGGGATCCCCGCCGCCGCCGCGATCCGCCCGACCTCGTCCTCGACGCCCGCGGGCGCGCAGTCGCCGTTCCTGGTGACCAGGCTGATCCTGGTGCCGGGCCGGCCGGCCTGGGCCGCGGCCAGAGCCCGCGTGTAGGCGTACAGGGGCTCGCCCGGATCTCCGTGCGCCCTCGCGTACGCGAAGAAGGCCTGGACGTTCACGTGCGCCACCACGTCCGCGTACGGGACCCCGAGCGCGTCGAGCACGTCGGCCACCAGCCCGGCCCGGCCCATCGGCCCCACGGGGATCTCCAGCGGGTTGCCGGTCGCCACCACGCCGAGCTCGCGCAGCGCGTCCAGGCGGTCGTCCGGCAGCGGGCCGAGCCGGACCCCGGCCCGGTCGAACGCGTCCGCGGCCAGCACGCTCGCGCCGCCGCTCGGCCCCACCACCAGCACGCCGTCCCCGTGCGCCGGGCGGGTGCCGTGGGCCTGGAAGTAGGCGAGCACGCCGATCAGGTCGTCCTGGCTCGTCACCAGCGCGGCCCCCGACTGCCCGGCCACCGCCTCCCAGATCCGCAGGTCGCTCACCAGCCCGCCCGTGTGCGAGGCCGCCGCCCGCCGCCCCTGTCCGCTGCGCCCGCCGACCAGCAGCACCACGGGCACGGGTGCGTCGCGCAGGGCCGCGTACAGCTCGCGTCCGTTCCTCGGGTCCTCCAGGTACAGGCCGACGGCCCGCGTCTCGGGGTCGCGGGCGAGCCAGCGCAGCAGCTCGGCGGGGGTGACGTCGGCCGCGTTCCCGACGGTGGCGACCCGGCTGAACGCCAGCCCGCGCCGCTCGCCGACCTTGATCACCTCGCCGGCCAGCCCGCCGCTCTGCGAGATCAGCGCCACCGTTCCGGCCGGTCCCAGGCCGCCGCCGACGAACGTCTGCCGGCCGCGCGGGCAGTAGACGCCCATGCAGTTCGGCCCGAGCAGGCGCGTGCCCGCCTCCCGTGCCGCCGCGACCAGCTCGGCCTCCAGCTCCGGCCTTCCCGCCTCGCCGAAGCCGCCGCTCATCACCTGGACGAACGGCACTCCGCGCGCCTGCCGCACCACCTCGGCACAACGCTCGGCGGGTACGGCGACCAGCGCGTAGTCCACCTCGGCCGCGGCCAGGGAGGGCACGGCCGGCACCCCGCTCACCTCGTCCGCCGTGGGATGCACGGCCACCAGCGGCACGCCGGCGGCCCGGTAGAAGCCGAGGAACATGTTCCCGAAGTTCGGCCGCGACGTGGACGCGCCGACCACGGCGACCGCGCCGGGCTCGAACAGCGGCAGGAAGTCGATGACCGGCTCGTCCGCCGGGCCGGGGGAGTCGCCTGCCGCGTACGCAGGGGAGTCGCGTATGGGGTGTTCCGGGTCCGGAACGTACCTGGCGTCGACCGCGATCACGCCCGACGGGCCGGCGATGACCGGGTTCAGCTCGAATTCGCCCAGCTCCAGCCGTTCCCACAGCCCGCCCGGCCCGCCGACCGTCATGAGCAGCTTGACCACCGCGTCCACGTCCACGGGCGGGCCGCCGCGCCAGCCGCGCAGCAGGTCGGCCCCGCGCAGCGAGGCCAGCATGCGCCGCGCGTCCTCTTCCGCGATCGGGCAGAGCCGTAGCGCCGTGTCGCGTAGCGCCTCCGTCCACACCCCGCCCAGGCCGGCGAGCAGCACCGGGCCGAACGCGGGATCCCGTACCAGCCCGACGATCAGCTCGACCCCGGGCTCGGCCTGCTCCTCCACCAGGAAGCCGGCCGGCCGCAGCCGGGCCGCCAGCTCGGCCGCGGCCGGCCCGAGCTCGTCGAACCGCAGGCCCAGCCGGACCGCGCCGGCCTCCGACTTGTGCAGCAGCCCAGGCCCGAACGCCTTCAGCACCAGCGGCTCGGCCAGCCCGGCCGCCGCCGCGAAGCCGACACCGAAGTCGGCAGCGAAGCCCACAGGGGAGCCCGCAGGGGAGCCCGCAGGGGGGCCCACGTCGGCGTCGGCGCCGGACCTGACGGCGGGGCTGAGGGAGACCACGACGCCGCGCGGCACCGGCACCCCCGCCGCGCCGATCAGCGCCTTGACCTCGTGCTCGTACCCGCTCACCCGTGCAGCTCGCGGATCTTCCTGCGCAGCAGCTTGCCCGGCCCGCCCGAGGCGTCCTGGGAGTGCGGCAGCTCGTCGGCGACCACGATGTGATCGGGCCGCTGGTGCTCGGGCAGCCTGTCGGCCAGGGCCAGCGCCAGCTTGGACGGGTCCAGGGTGTGCCCGGCGCGCGGTACGACGGCCAGCAGCACCCGCTGCTCCTGCGCCCCCTCGGGCACCCCGACCGCCCCGGCCTCGGCCACCCCGTCCAGCGCCGAGGCGGCCTCCTCGATCGCGGCCGGCTGGGTCCAGACGCCGCCCTTGAGTATGGCGTCCTCCTTGCGGCCGAGCACGCGCAGGACGCCGTCCGCAGAGACGGAGCCGAGGTCGCCGCCCACGTACCACTCGCCGCGCAGCACCTCCGCCGTCCGGTCGGGCAGGCCGTCGTAGCCGGCCATCCGGTGCGGCCCGGCCAGGTTGATCTCGCCGACCTCGTCGATCACCCGGTTGCCCCGGTGGTCGGTGACGCGCACCGCGTTGCCCGTACGGGCCCGTCCCGAGGAGCCGAGCGGCGTCGAGCCGTCGTCCACCCGGCCCATGCACGTGTACGGCGCCTCGGTCTGCCCGTAGTAGGAGTACACCCCGGCCCCGGGCAGCCGGTCCTTGATCCGGTCCAGCATGGTCGCGGTCAGCGGCTCGCCGCCCAGCATGATCACCTGGATCGAGGACAGGTCCACGTCCTCGTGCTCGGGCGAGGCCAGCAGCGCCGAGTAGAAGGAGGGGATCTGCGACACGTGCGTGACCCGTTCGCGCGGGACGACCCGCAGGAAGTTCGCCGGCCCCCAGTCCTGCTCCAGCACCAGCCGCATCCCCGCGTACAGCGCGGGCCCCACGATGGCGGGGAAGCCGATGCCCCAGATGATCGCGCCCGTCCCGAACACCGAGTCGGGGCCGCGCGGCACGTCGAGCCAGATCTGCGCCGTGGCCAGCGACGACGCGTGCGTGTGCACGACCGCCTTGGGCAGCCCGGTCGTGCCCGAGGTGTAGTAGAGCGCGAGCGGGTCGTCGCCGAACCCGGCCAGCGGCGGCTCCTCGTCCGAGCCGTCGGCCAGCTCCCGTACGTCGATCCAGGTGGTCACGTCCGGCAGCGACGGCCTGATCCGGGCCACGACCGACTCCACGGTGGCGTCGTACACGAAGGCCGTGCACCCCGACGCCGCCACCACGTCACGCAGCGTCTGCTCCGGCCAGAACGGGTTCAGCGCCGCCGTGACGGCGCCGATCTTGGCGTGCGCCAGGTAGCTCTCGGCCACCCGCAGCGTCTCGTTGAGCAGCGCCGCGACCCGCGTGCCCGGCGTGATCCCGGCGGCGAGCAGGGCGTTGGCGCGGCGGTTGACGTCACGGTTGAGCTCGTCGTAGGTGAAGCGCCGCTCGCCGCAGTACGTCAGCGCCACCCGGTCGGGCGTGCGCATCGCTCCGGCGGTCAGGATCGCGTGGCCGTAGTTGCCGTAGGGTGATCGCGCCATGGGGGGAGCCTCCACATCAGAGGGGCGAATAAAGCACGAAGACGTTGCCCGAGGGATCGCGCAGCACGGCCCGCGTCTCGTGCGGCCCCGCCTCGGGAGCCCGCACCACCTCGGCTCCGCGCGCCGCCATCTCCTTCACGGTCGCGGCGACGTCGTCCACCTTGTACGACGGCGCCGCCGAAGCGGTCACGTGCTCCTGGGGCCCGGCCAGTGCCACGGTCACCCCGCCGCCGTCGAGCGCGGCGAACCGGTCGCCGTCGCGGAACTTCACCGGCAGCCCGTAGAAGGCGATCGCCTCGTCCAGGTCGGTCACGGGGATCAGGACGTTGCCGAGCTTCACGCTGGCCTCCAATGGGGCAGGTCGTCGAGGAACGTCACGCGTACCGGAAGCCCGACGCGCACCCGCTCGGGCGGGCACTCCACCACGTGGCCGAACGCCCGCACCCCTTCCGGCAGGTCCACCCAGGCCATGACGTACGGTTCGCGGCCCTGGTAGCCGGGGGCGAACGAGCGGTGCACGACGGTGTAGGTGTGCACCACGCCGTCGCCCGAGGCCGGCTCGAACACCAGGCTGTCACCGCCGCACCAGGGGCAGGCGGGCTCGGGGAGGTGGATGCGGCGGTCGCAGGCCGTACAGCGCTGGATGACCAGCTCGCCGCGCACGCAGGCGGCCCAGTAGGCAGAGGTGTCACCGCTCATCGTGCTAGCCAAGCTAGCGCACGCTTGGTTGGCCGACAAGACCCGCCCGAAGCGGTCACTCCTCCGGGAACGGCTCCTCCGTCACGGACCCGACGAACGCCTCCGATTCCCCCTCGGACGGCTCGTCGTCGTCGCGCGGGGACGTCTCCGGTGGGGTGGGCGCGGGCAGCGCGCCCGGAGCCTCCGAGAGCGAAGAGCCGGACGAACCCGACGAGCCGGACGAACCCGACGAGCCGGACGAACCCGATGAGTCCGACGCGCCCGACGAGTTCGACGCGCCCGACGAGTTCGACGCGCCCGAGGAGCCGTCCGGGCCGGACGAGTCGGGCACGTCGGTGCCGCGGGTGCCGACGCCCGGCGCATCGGTGCCGCGCGTGCCGGCGTCGGGTGTGCTGCGGCCCGACGTGGGGCCGGACGTGGGGCCGGAGGTGGGGTCAGGGGTGGGGACGGGCGGGCGGCTCGCGGACGGAGAAGCGCTCGCGGACGTGCTGGTGCTCGGGACCGGGCAGGCGGGACCGTTCACCGCCACCTCGCTCACCTGCGGCCCGTTCCCCGCCGCCGGCTCCGTCATGACCAGGATGCCCAGGTACGCCCGGCCGCCGCACGCCACCTCGCCGGGCTCGTGCCTGACCGCGCTGGTGTAGGCGGTGCCGCCGCGCAGGGTGCGGGTCTCCTGCCGGACGGTCCGGGCCGCCTCGCCGTCCCCGTCGCGCCGCGTGTACGAGATCCGCAGCCGCACCGTCCCCGTCCCGGCCGCCGCGACCGAGATCGAGCCCGTCGTGCCGCTCCAGCTGAGGATGGTCGCGGCGCGCACCGTGGCGGCCGACCCCGAGGCCCCGGTCCCCTGGTCGCGGGTCGGCGGCGCGGGCGGGGAGGTGGCGCCGGTGGGGAGCGGCGGTGTGGTGGCCGTGCGCGTGGGCGCGCGGGTGGGAACGCTCGTGGAGGGGGCGGGGGCGGGGGCGCGGCTGCGGGAGGGGGTTGCGGGGGCGGCCTCGGTCCTGACCTTGGGCGGCGGCATCAGGATGGTCCCCGGCCCCGCGGGCAGCCCGCCGCCGGACAGCATGATCGCGATCACCGTCGTCACCACGGCCGCGCCCGCCACCCACAGCTGCGGCGGTAGCCTGGGCAGGCGCAGCAGCCGGTCGCGCAGGCCGCTCGCGGCGGGGGCGGCGTGATCGGTCCTGGCCAGCGGGAAGCGTAAGGCGAGCAGCGTGGCCAGCTCCGCCAGGTGACGTCGCCCGCGCTTCTCCCAGTCGGGGCCGTAGTTCGCGACCGCGTCCTGTTCGAGCTCCGCCGCGAACTGCCTGGCGGAGGCGTACCTGACCGCCGGGTCCTTGGCCAGCCCCCGCCTGAGCAGGTCGCGCAGCGCGTCCGGCACCACCTCCAGCGGCACCGGCTCCACCAGGTGCTTGTCCCGCAGTGCCGGGACGTCCTGCGCCCCTTCTTCCCCGTCCTTCTCCGCCCGGTAGGGAGGCCGCCCCCTGACCGCCTCGAACAGCACGCACGCCGCCGCGTACACGTCGGCCGGCGGCCCCGCCCGCTCCTGGGTCCACAGCTCGGGCGCCATGTACGCGGGAGTCCCGGCCGGCACGCCCGGCTCCTCGGCGTGCACCACGACGCCGAAGTCGCTCAGCTTGCTGGTGCCGTCGGCCTGGACCAGGACGTTGTCCGGGCTGACGTCCCGGTGCGGCACGCCCCTCTCGTGCGCGGCGGCCAGGGCCAGCAGCGTGCTCTTGAGCACGGCCAGCGCCGCCTCGGGGCTGGTCCGGCCGTGCTCGGCCAGCAGGGTACGCAGTGAGACGCCGTCCACCAGTTCCATGACCACGGCCGCCCTGGTGGCGGTCTCGACGTACTCGTACAGCCGCACCACGTTGGGGTCGTCGATCTCGACGAGCTGGTGGGTGTCCGACCGGAAGCGGTCCATGAACTCGGTGTCCCTGCGAAGGGTGGCGTTCAGGTACTTGATCGCCACGTACGCGCCCGTGGCCTGGTAGGTGGCGAGGAACACGCGGCCGGTGCGGCCGGAGCCGAGCTGGCGTACTTCACGGTAACCAGGAACCAAGTCCTACCCCCAAGGCAGCCGTCTTCGATTCGACGGTCTCACCCGGGGTGCGGGTTGTCACGACCGGAGATATTTCGCCCCACGTGGATGGGAGATGACGCTGAGTGCCGGTGTTATGCTTCCCAAGCAAGCGCTCGGCTAAGAACAGGTGGAGGTCGCCGGTGGGGCGCGTGGCGGTGCTGGTGATGGAGATGCAACGAGGCGTCGTCGGCGATCTGACGAAATTTCCGGATCTGGTGGAGGCGTGCGCGCGCCGCGACGTGATCGCCAACGCGGCCCTCGTCCTCCGGGCGGCCAGGCGGGCCGAGATCCCGGTGATCCACTGCACCGCCGCCTTCCGGCCCGACCGGGCCGGCTCCCACACCGCCAACTGCCCGTTCATCGTCGCCCTGCTCAAGGATCCCGAGCACATGCTGGAGGGTACGGGCGCCGTCGAGGTCCTGCCCGAGCTGCGCGAGACCGGCGACCTGGAGAACCGCCGGCACCACGGCTTCTCCCCGTTCACTGGCACCTCGCTCGACATGACGCTGCGCTCCCTCGGCGTCTCGTCCGTGGTCGCGCTCGGCGTCTCGCTCAACCTGGGCATCCCCGGGCTGGCGCTGGAGGCGGTCAACCTGGGCTACCGGGTGACGGTGGTCACCGACGCGGTCGCGGGCATCCCCGACGACTACGCGCGGGCCGTGCTGAAGCACACGGTCAGCCTGCTCGCCACCCGCGCCACCGCCGCCGGCCTGGTGGAGGCGTGGCGGTGATGGACGGGCTGCGCCTGGACGGGCGTACGGCGGTGGTGACCGGGGCGGCGGGCGCGATCGGCGCGGCCATCGCGACCGACCTGGCCGCGCTCGGGGCGCGGGTCGTCGTGGCGGACGTGGACCTGCCCGGCGCCGCGAAGGTCGCGGCCACCCTCCCCGGCGCCGAGGCGCTGCCGGTGGACCTGGCGTCGGCGGCGGCGGTGACGGAGTTCGCCGGCGCGGTGGGGCGGGCGGACATCCTGGTGCACAACGCCGGGGTGTCGATCGTGCAGCCGTTCGTCGAGAGCGATCCGGCGGGCTGGGACCTCATGTGGCAGGTCAACCTGCGCGGGCCGATGCTGCTGACCAAGCTGCTGCTGCCCGGCATGCTGGAGCGGGGATGGGGACGGCTGGTGTTCATCTCCTCCGACGGGGCCAGGGCCGGCTCGGGCGGGGAGGGCGCGTACGCGGCGACCAAGGCCGGCCTCTTCGGCCTGGCCAAGACGCTGGCCCGCGAGGCCGCCAGAGCCCACGTCACCGCGAACGTGGTCTGCCCCGGCCCGACCGACACCCCCATGCTGCGCCGGGTGTCAGAGACCGAGCCGGGACTGGTCGACAAGATCGCCAGGGGCATCCCGCTGCGCCGCCTCGGCGCTCCCGCCGACGTGGCGGGCCTGGTCGCCTACCTCTGTACGGAACGCGCCGCGTACATCACCGGGCAGACCCTGTCGGTGAGCGGCGGCGTGACCATGCACTGAACGTCCATGCGCTCACAACGAGTCGTAGACCGACTGCACCAGGCGCAGGGCGCGCAGGTTGCCGGAGACCGCGTCGGCCATCCGGTTCATCACGTACCCGATGGCCAGGCCGCGCCCGGGATCGCCCCAGCCGATGGAGCCGCCCATCCCCGAATGCCCGAACGCGGTCGGCGACGGCGTCGGGAACGTGAGCGACGGCCGCATGAAGCCGAGCCCGAACGAGGTGTCCAGCAGCAGCACCCGGTCGGGGCCGTTCACCCGCGGCCGCAGGGCCTCGGTCAGCGTCTCCTGGCGCAGCAGGTCGCCGGAGATCAGCGCGCGGTAGAACCCGGCCAGCCCTCTGGCGGTGGTCACGACGCCGGCCGCGGGCCAGCCGGCGCGCAGGATCACCGGGTTGTTCGCGCCGCCCTTGAGCAGGTGCATGCCGGGGTTGCCGAGCGCCCGGTTCATCAGGCTGTGCGGGTCCAGCGCCGCCTGCACCATCCGCGCCAGCACGTCGTCCGGCCGCCCGCCGGCCTGGCCTTCCGTGGCGCCGGTTCCCGCGCCCGACGGGGCTCCCGTGGTGCCGGGCCGTTCGCCCGCCGGGGTCTCGGCAGCGCCGGGCCGTTCGCCCGCCGGGTTGTCCGCAGCGCTGGTCCGTTCGCCCGCCGGGGTCTCCGTGACGTCGGGGCGTTCGCGGGCCTTGAGCCGCGCCGTGCGGGCGATCACCTCCTCCGGCGCCCCCACCCACAGCTCCAGGTCCAGGGGGCCGGCGATCTCGGCGGCGACCAGCTCGCCCACCGACTTGCCCGTCACCCGCCTGATCACCTCGCCCACCAGGAACCCGTACGTCAGCGCGTGGTACCCGTGCGCCGAGCCCGGCTCCCACAGCGGCTCCTGGCCGGCCAGCCGGGCCGCGATGGCCGGCTGGTCCTCGAACTCCTCCACCGGCACCGGCTCCGCCACCACCGGCAGCCCGGCCTGGTGGCTGAGCAGGTGCTCGACGGTGACCGCCTCCTTGCCGCCCGCCGCGAACTCCGGCCAGTACGCGGCCACCGGCGCCCGTACGTCCACCAGCCCCTGCTCCACCAGCCGGAGCAGCACGGCGGCGGTGAGCGCCTTGGTGCAGGAGTAGGCGAAGGCGGGGGTGTCCCGCTCCCAGGCCCGGCCGGTGTGCCGGTCGGCCACGCCGTCCCACAGGTCCACGACCGGCTCGCCGTTCAGATAGACGGCGAAGGCGGCGCCCAGCTCCTCGCCGTCGGCGAAGTTCCGCTCGAAGACCTCGCGTACGCGGGAGAACCGAGGATCGCAGTGCATCAGACCTCCGCCAGGAAGGAAGTGCTTACTTGGCTGCCGAGCCTAACAACTGGGGACGATTCGGCCCAGACGATCAGCGGGGGACCCTCAACCTCCTCACTCCGGCCGTCGTCCTGGACGCCCTGCGCAGCGCCACCACCGGCGAGGTGCTGAGCCTGGCCATGCCGATCAGGGGCGCCACCTCCTCACCGGCCCCGCAGAGCGTCCCGCACCTGCCGGGCCGCCCCCTGCCGCAGCACTTCATGTCCGTGGACGGCGGCGACTACGCGGCCGGCGCCCGGCCGATCGGCGCGGGCCTGCGGGTGGCCGACGACGCCCTGGTCGTCACCGGACACGGCACGACGACTCATATGGACGCGCTGTGCCACATGTGGTCCGGCGACGAGCTCTACAACGGTCATCCGGCGGCCAGGGTCCGCTCCTACGGCGCCACCCGGTGCGGCATCGAGCACGTGGGCGGGGTAGTGGCCAGGGGAGTGCTGTACGACCTGCCCGGCAGGCTCGGCCTCGACCACCTGCCCGTGGGCTACCGGGTCGAGGCGGACCTGCTGGCGGAGATCGCCACGCCGGCGCCGGGGGACGTGGCGGTCGTCCGTACCGGATGGCCGGTGGTGTGGCAGCGCTCGCGCGAGGAGTACTGGTCGGGTCAGCCGGGACTGTCGGCGGACGCGGGCCGCTGGCTGGCGGCGCACGACGTCGCGGCGGTCGCCTCCGACAACGCCGCCATCGGCGGGCTGAACGCGCGCGGCCTGGCCGACGAGCCGATCGAGGACGACCTGCACCTGATCCTGCTGCACCGGCACGGCATCCATCTGATCGAGATGCTCTGGCTGGAGGAGCTGGCCGCGGCGGGGCGCACCACGTTCGTGTTCGTGGCGGCGCCGCTGCGGATCGAGGGCGGCACGGGCAGCCCGCTCACCCCGCTCGCCATCCTCTGATCGCCGGCGGAAGTGGACGTGCGGGGCCCCGCCCCGGAGAATGCGGGACCATGAGCGACCGACCGGGCCTGCGCGAACGTAAGAAGGCCAAGACCAGGGCGTTGATCCAGAAGGAGGCGCTGCGGCTCTTCCGCGAGCAGGGATACGCCGCCACGACGGTCGAGCAGATCGCGGACGCGGCGGAGGTGGCGCCCAGCACCGTCTTCCGCTATTTCGCCACGAAAGAGGATCTGGTGATGGTCGACCAGTTCCCGCCGCTCATGGAGGCGCTCGACGCGGTGCCGCCCGGCGCCGGTCCCGTCGCGGCCGTGCGGATGGCGATGGCGGCGGTGATCGAGGCGCAGACGCCGCAGGAGCGCGCCGACAGCCTGGAACGGGAGCGGCTGATGTTCTCGGTGCCCGAGCTGTGGGCGTCGAGCATGGAGAACGTCACCGGCGTGATCAACACGCTGCGGGAACGGCTGGCGGCCCGCGAGGGGCGCGACCCGGACGATCCGGAGCTGCGCAACGTGACCGGGGCGATCATCGGGGTGATGCTCGCCCTCTGGTTCGAGTGGGTGAAGGACCCCGAGACGGACGCGCCGGCCCAGCTCGACCGGGCGCTGCGGCACCTGGAGGCGGGGCTGCCGCTGCCCAGGGGCTGATCAGGCGTTTCCCGGATAGCCACCGCCGCCGTGGGCCGCGTCCAGGGCGTCGTAGTCGGGGGTGAAGCCGCGTTTGGGGATGCTGTCCACAAAGGTCACGTGCCTGGGCTTCTTGTACGACGCCAGCAGCGTGCGTACGTGCTCGATCAGGTCGTCGGCGGTGACCCCGCCCGTGACCCCGCCCGCGGCGTCCGGGCGCAGGGCGACGACGGCCTTGACCGCCTGCTGCCAGCCGGGGTCGGGGACGCCGATGACGGCGGCGTCGGCGACGGCCGGGTGCGTCTTGAGCGCCCGTTCCACCTCGGCCGGGTAGACGTTCTCGGCGCCCGACTTGATCATGCGCAGCTTGGGGCCGATGAAGGTGAGGGTGCCGTCGGGTTCGCGGCGGCCGAGGTCGCCGGTGTGATGCCAGCCGTACGCCGTCTTTTCTGCATTTAAGTCTGGCCGGGCGAAATATCCGGAAAAGAGGGTCTTGCCGCGGGCGCAGATCTCCCCGACCTCCCCCGCCGGCACCTCCGTGCCGTCCGGAGCCAGCAGCCGCACCTGCACCAGCGGCGACGGCCGCCCCGCGAACCCGGCCCCGCCCTCCGCCAGCCCCAAAAACGTGAGCATGCCGCCCACCTCGGTCTGCCCGTACCCGCCCATCTTGGAGCGGCACCACGGCGAGTCGTCCACGGTGATCATGTCGTCCCACTCGGCGGAGTGGGAGACGAAGCGCAGCGAGGACAGGTCGTACTTGCCGCCCGCGTTCGCCTTCGCCACCGCGTCGATCATCGGCCCGAACAGGAACGCCTGCGTCACCCGCTCCGCGTCGATCAGCCGGCAGACCTCCTCGGGGTCGAAGGCGGGGGTGAAAACGTTCGTGCCGCCGATCTGGAACGTGGCCAGGCAGAACATCATCGTGCCGACGTGGAAGAGCGGCCCGTCGTTGAGGAAGGTGAAGCCTGGCTCCATCCGCCGGACGACCAGCAGGGACGTGGCGTGCGCGACGAGCGCGGCGCTGCTCAGCAGGGCGGCGCTGGGCCGGCCGGCGAAGGCGGCGGTGTAGAGGGCGAGGACGGGCTCGGCGTCGTCCACCGGGCCGAACTCGCGCACGGGCGCCTCCGCGACGGCCCGCTCGTACTCATCGCCCGCCTGGAGCCACGTCCCCGCGCCGGCGGCGCGCAGGGACGTGGTGGCCTCCGACGGCTCGAACACGACGACGGCCGGGGTCAGGTCGTCGAGCACGAAACGCAGCTCGTCCGGCGACTGCCGCCAGTTGGCCGGGCAGAACACGGCGCCCAGCCGCGAGCAGGCCAGCAGCAGCTCCAGCACGGCGTGCGCGTTCTGTCCCAGCCACACCACCCGGTCGCCGGTCGAGACGCCGGCGCCGGCCAGCGCCGCCGCCAGCCGGGTCACCCGCAGGTCCAGCTCGGCGTAAGTGTGGCGGAGCTCGCCGTCCACGGTGGCGGTCACGCCGGGGCGGCTGCGGGCGTGGTCGGCGAGGACGTCGGACAGCGACAGGCTGTGGATCATCGTCGGTCTCCAAAAGCCGGCATGACTTCGGTCGCGAAGAAGCGCATAACCCGCTTCATCTCCTCCAGCGGCATCGGCCTGGTGCTGCCGAAGTCGCACAGGAGGTTGCTGAACCCGGCGTCCCTGAGCAGCGAGATCTGCTCGATCACCCGTGCCGGGTCGCCGATCACCTCCAACTGCTCCCAGCGGAACTCGGTCGAGACCGAGCCGCCCTTGAGGTAGCGGTCCTGGTAGTACTCGAAGCCCTGCGCGGCCCGGCCGGTCCTCGGGTCTATCGGGGCGCTGCGCTCGTTGAAGATGCGCGAGCGGTCGAACGACGCCTCGAACCGCTCCTGGTCGGCGCGGGCCTGTTCGAGGGTGGGGGCGACGTACACGCTGCGGGCCACCACGAGGTCGGCCCGCTCCTGGTGTCCCGCCCGCGCGGCCGTCTCCCGCCAGGTCTCGGCCGCCTTGACGACCTTCCTGAACGGCGCCGCTGGGTCGGCCAGGATGGGCAGGCCGCGCTCGGCGTACATGGTGACGGTCTCGGGCGAGACGGCCGCCACGTGCAGCGGCGGATGCGGGCTCTGCAGCGGCCTGGGCACCAGCGACACCTCGGCCCCGGTCTTGTAGAACTTCCCCTCGTGCTGGTACGAGTCCTGCGTCCAGAGCCCGACGATCACCTCCAGCGCCTCGTTGAACCGGTCCCGCGCCTCGGCCAGGTCGATGCCGAACCCCTCGAACTCGAAGCTCTGGTATCCCCGCCCGATCCCCAGCTCCAACCGCCCGCCGGACAGCACGTCCACCAGCGCGGCCTCCTCGGCGACGTGGACCGGATCGTGCAGCGGCAGGACCACGATGCCGGTGCCGAGCCGCAGGTCGGTGGTGCGGGCGGCGGCGTGGGCGAGCATGGTGAACAGGTTGGGGACGACGCCGTAGTCGCGAAAGTGGTGCTCGGCCAGCCGTACCCCGTCGAACCCCAGCTCCTCGGCCAGCTCGATGAGCTCCAGGTGGTAGTCGTAGACGTCCTTGAAGCTCTGTCCGTCGAAGCGGTGGAAGAGGTGGAAGGTCGAGAACTTCATGCGGCGGCCTCTCGCTAAACCAAGCGCTCGCTTGGGAGCGTACCACGCGACGGTTCTGATCAGTCCCGCGCGCCCGCGAATTGCTCGTCACGGACGGGCGCCGGGGCAGTGGTGGAAGAGGAGGGCCGCACGGCCGGGGCCAGCAGCGTCAGCAGCACCACCACGCCGGTGATCACGGCGAAGGCCGCGGGATAGGACAGCCCGCCCGCCACCCACCCCGTCACCGCGGGGGCGACGAGCCCCGAGAGGTACGTGATCGTGGCCACCCCCGCCACCCCCTCGCCCGGCGTCGCGCTCTTGTTGCCCGCCGCCGCGATCGCCAGCGGCACGATCACCGCGACGCCGAGGCCGAGCAGCGCGAAGCCGGTGACGGCGAGGGCGGGCGTGCGGGACAGGACCACGATCAGGCCCCCGAGCGCCGCCACCGCCCCGCTGACCCGCACGGTCCGCACCGGGCCGAGCAGGCGGATGACGCGGTCGCCGAGCAGGCGGGTGCCGGCCATGCAGAACATGAAGACCGTGTAGCCGGCGGCGCCCACTCCGGGCCCCGCGTCCGTGACGGCGGTGATGTAGACGGCCGACCAGTTCGCGCTGGCTCCTTCGGCGAAGGTGGCGCAGAAGCCGACGACGCCGATGAGGGCGATCGCGCGGGCGGGCAGCGCGAAGCGGCGCGGCGCGGGGCCGGTGGCCGGGCCGCGCTCGTCGGCGAGCAGGCCGCGGCCGGTACGGGCGCCGATCAGGACCAGGACGGCGGCGATCGCCGCGAGGTGCGCGCGGGCGTCGACGCCGGCCTGCGCGGCCAAGGCGCCGAGACCGGCCGCGGCCAGGCTGCCGACGGCCCACATGCCGTGCAGTCCGGACATGATCGGCCGGCCGAGGCGGCGTTCGAGGACGACGGCGTGGGCGTTCATGGTGACGTCCGACATGCCCGCCGCGGCGCCGAACAGCAGGAAGGCGACGAACAGGCCGGGGGTCGAGGGGGAGAGGGCGGGCAGTGCGAGGGCCGCGCACCACAGGGCGATGAGTAAGCGGGTCGCGGTGCGGGAGCCGATCCGGTACGCCAGACGGCCGGCCATGGGCATGCCGACGAAGGCGCCGATCGGCGTGCACAGGAGCACCAGGCCGAGGACGCGGGGGTCGAGGCCGAAGTGCTCCTGCAGCCAGGGGATGCGGGTGGACAGGCTGCCGGCCACGGCTCCGTGGACGAGGAAGACCGAGGCGATGGCGCGATGAGGGCTCATGCGCTGAAAACTATCAGGCAGGGTTCCTGATGAAAAGAGCTTTCAGGCAGGGTTCCTGATTATTATGGGAAGCATGAAGACCGCGACCCCTTCCACGGCCCGGGCCATCAATGACCGGCTGGCGCTCGACCTGCTGCTGGAGCGGGGCCCGCTGAGCGCTCCCCAGCTCCGCTCACTGACGGGGCTGTCCAGGCCCACCGTGTCCGACCTGATCGAGCGGCTCATCGACAGCGGCCTGGTCGAGGTCGCGGGGGAGTCGGGGGAGGACAGGCGCGGGCCCAACGCGCGGATCTACGGGCTGGTGGCCGGCCGGGCCCACGTCGCGGGGGTGGACCTGCGGCGCGACACCGTCCACGTCACCGTCGCCGACCTCACCGGCCGCACCGTCGGCTCGGCCGGCCGGCCGATCGGCGGTGATCTCGTGGATCTCGTCGAAGGCGTCCTGGGCGAGGCGGCGGGGCGGCGGAGCCTCGACACCGTCGTGGTCGGGGCGCCGGGCCTGGTCGCGCCGCGCGAGGGCGAGCTGGTGTCGTCCAACGACGTGCCGGGGTGGCGATCAGGGCTGGTGGCGTCCTGGCGGGAGCGGCTCGGCGTCCCGGTGGTGCTGGAGAACGAGGTCAACCTGGCCGCCGTGGCCGAAGCGCGGGGCGGGGTGGCGCAGAACGCCGAGGACTTCGTGCTGCTCTGGCTGGGCGACGGGGTCGGGGCGGCGGTCGTGCTCGGCGGGCGGTTGCGCCGGGGGGCGTCGGGAGGGGCGGGCGAGATCGGGTACCTGGAGGTGGACGGGACCGCGTTCTGCAACCTGGTGACCTCGGCCGTCGCGCGCGGCCTGGCCCGTACGGAGTTCGCGGCCCGCATCGCCAAGGGCGCCGCCGCCTTCGTCTCGCTGCTCGACCCCGGGCTCGTCGTGCTCGGCGGCGAGTGCGGGCGTGACGGGGGCGAGGAACTGGCCGAGGAGGTGGCCGCCCGGCTGCGCGACCTGGCGCCCGCTCCGACCGAGGTGCGCGCCAGCACGGTCGCGGGCGATCCGGTGCTCCAGGGCGCCGTGCTGACGGCCCTCGACCTGACCCGCGACCGCGTCTTCGGCGTCTCCGCCTGACGGCTCCCGCCTGACGGCTCCCGCTGTCAGGCCCGTGACGGCGCGGTGTCGCGTGAACAGGCGGAGCGGCGTCGCGGGAACGGGCGGAGCGGCGGCGGCGCGAACGGCCTGGGCCGGGGATCCTCTACCGGGTCCTGGCGGCGATGGCCCGCGCGCACTCCAGAGCCTCGGTGCGGCTGGTGTCCACCTCCAAGTCGTAGTGCACGCCCTCGTGCACCACCTCGGCCTGCTGCGCGGCCATCCCGCGGACCCGGTCACCACGCGCGATCTCCCGGCCCGCCGCGACCGCGACGTCGCACCGGACACCCACCCACAGCACCTCCAGCCCGGTGAGGACGTCCTCCCACCGCTGCTGGGAGGACGGCCCGCCGAGGAAGACGTCGTCGATGACGATCCGGGCGCCCGCGCGGGCCATCGCGGCGATGCCCGCCCGCCAGGCCGCCTCCAGCCGCATGAACTCCGGCCCGACGCTCACCCCGCCGTCAGGGGCGAATTCGATGCCCGCCGCCGAGCCCTCCATGGACGCCGGCATCGACTCGACGAAGGAGTCGACGCCGGCGGCCAGCCACGGCTCCGGCAGGATCGCCTGGAGACAGCGGGTGATGCCCGACTTGCCGGAACTGGAGCCGCCGTTGAGCACGATCACTTGAACAGTCACCGCCCCACCCTAGAAGCCGGGCACATGCCACCGGCAACTCCTTTTCCGCTGGTTAAGGCCCTATCGGGTGATGACGCCGGTCCAGTTCAGGGTGGCGCGCCGCCAGACCTGAGCCGCCTCCGTGCCGAAGTACGGCGACACCCCGGTGTCGTACCGGCCGTCGCCGTCGGTGTCGGAGACGCTGATCGTGACGCCGCTCAGCAGACCGAGGCCGCTGTCCGCCGCGTAGCCGGTCAGCCACGCCGACCCGATCGAGCCCCCACCGGTGAACGGGGACTCCGCGCCGACTGGCTGGTCCATCCGCGGAAGGCCCACCGACGCCGCGAACGTGGCCCCCGCCGACCGTTCGAGGGTCGCGCCCGAGTACGGACGGGTGCCGTCGGGATGAGCCCCGGCGGGGAAGCCGAGGACGTCGACCGGCGGCCCGACCGGCTGGTTGTAGGCGAAGCCCTGCCCGCCCACGACGTCGAGCAGCCGGCCGACGTTCGTGAACGCGCCGGGCGAGGAGGAGACGACGCCCTGGTACACGTTGGCGAAGGCGTAGTCGCGGTCGTAGTCGCGGACGTCGTCGAAGGGGTAGGGGGCGGTGCCCAGCTTGCCCACGTACAGGCCGAAGGGGGCCGTGCCGGCGGCGTGGCCGGGGACGAAGACCCACTTGCCGAGCGCGCCCATCGGCGCCTCGACGTCGAACACGCAGTGGCCGGCGGTCGCGACGAGGTTGCGGTACTGGCCCTGCACGGCCGTGCCGGTGCACCAGTGGGGCTCGTTGTCGCTGCCGATGAAGTACACCTTGCCCGAGGGCGTGGGCGCCGTCCCGTCAGGGGCCGCGGGCCCGCCCGCCGCCACCGGAGGGAAGGAGCCCGGCTTCCCGTCGGGGACGATCTCCGCGGTCGAGCGCTCCGCGGCCATCTCGGTGTGCACGGTGTACGGGGTGGCGGCGCGCAGGTTGGCGCCGTCGTCGGCGAGCCAGAACTGCGCGACCTGCCGCGCCGTCTCGGAGGTGTCGGCCAGCTTCACCGTGGCCACCTCCACGGCCGCCCAGGCCGGTGCGGTGACGACGCCGCTACTCAGAGTGGCCAGACCGACGCCTAACGCGATCAGTGCACGCCTCAAATCGGATCTCCCGTCGAATCGGGGGCCGCGGATCAGTGGCCCCAGGTGGACGGCAAGATCGTAACCCGGGAGGCGCCATGATCCTAGAGAAATTGGATCACATGTTCGACTCACGCCAAGGCCGAGAGCAGGCCGATGGTCAGGGCCGTACGTTCCGGGATGTGCTCCACCAGCACGTGCTCGTGCCGGGCGTGCGCGCCGTCGCCCACGGCGCCCATGCCGTCGAGGACCGGGCGGCCGAGCGCGGAGACGAAGTTCCCGTCACTGGCCCCGCCGACGGCGACCTCGTCCACCAGCCAGCCGAACCCGGCCGCCACCTCCTGGGTCTCCTTGAACAGCCGCTGCGAGGCGGGGTTGGGCGTCATCGGCGGGCGGTTCCACTCGCCGGTGGCCGAGATGGTGACGCGGGGGTCGGAGACCCGCAGGTCGGCGAAGAGGTCGTCGATGCGGCCCATCTCCGCCGGATCGGTCACCCGCACGTCCACGCCACACGTCGCCCGCCCGGCCGAGACGTTGCGGCCGGTGCCGCCGCTGATCAGGCCGACGTTCACGGTGGTGCCGCGCTCGCGGGAGCCGGCCCGGGCCAGCGTGGTGACGATCTCGGCCAGGGCGTGGATCGCGCTCGCCCCCGCGTACGGGTCGAGCCCGGCGTGCGCCTCGATCCCGGTCACGCTCACGTTGAACAGCCCCACGCCCTTGCGCGCCGTCTTGAGCGCCCCGTCCATGGACGCCTCGAACACCAGCGTGGCCAGGGCGTCCTCGCTGGCCGCCTCGATGTGCTCGCGCGAGGACGGGCTGCCGATCTCCTCGTCGCCGGTGAACAGGAACCGCACGCTCGGATGCGGCAGCCCCAGCTCGCGCAGGCCGCGCAGCGCCCAGACGGACTGCACGAGCCCGGTCTTCATGTCGAACACGCCCGGCCCGGTCGCCTTGCCGTCCACGACCGCGAACGGCCAGCCGCTCAGCGTGCCGATCGGCCAGACGGTGTCGTAGTGGCTGAGCATGAGCACGGTGCCGGGGGCGGTGCCCTGGTAGGTCAGCTCCAGGATGTCGCCGTGCTGGCCGCCCTCGTGCAGGATCTCGTCGTCCGGCGTGCCGAGGTGACCGACCGTCCGGGAACGGATCTCCCGTAGCCCTTTGACCAGCATCGCCTTGTCGTAGCTGTGGGTCTCCAGCTCGACCACGGCCCTGAGGTCGTCGAGCATGGCCGGCAGGGCCTGCCGGGTCCAGTCGGTGATCAGCACGAGATTCCTTTCACGAGGGAACGGGCGCTCCAGGGCCGAGCGGGATGCCGAGCCACCAGAACACGAAGAACAGCAGCGTCCAGACGACGAGCAGGGTGAACGCGAGCGGGATCGTCATGGAGGCCAGCGTGCCGATCCCGGCCGAGCGGCGGTAGCGCTGCAGGAAGCCGAGCGCCATCACGAAGTACGGGCTCATCGGCGTGATCGCGTTGGTGCACGAGTCGGCGATCCGGTAGAGGGCCTGGGTGTATTCGGGCGGGATGTCGAGCAGCATCAGCATCGGCACGAACACCGGCCCGACCAGCGCCCACTGGGCGGAGCCGCTGGTCACCACCAGGTTGATCACGGTGACCACGAGCAGGATGCCGAGGAAGACGACGGGCCCGCTCACCCCGGCGGTGCGCAGCAGGTCGGCCCCGTCGACGGCGATGATCTCGCCGATGCCGGTCCACTTGAAGTAGGCGAGGAACTGCGAGATCGCGAAGAACAGCACCAGGATGGGCGCCATCTCGCGCAGCCCGTGGGC
The DNA here is from genome assembly GCF_003001935.1 of Nonomuraea fuscirosea. GTDB lineage: Bacteria > Actinomycetota > Actinomycetes > Streptosporangiales > Streptosporangiaceae > Nonomuraea > Nonomuraea fuscirosea. The sequence goes on from NZ_PVNG01000002.1 coordinate 95,926, forward strand.
CATGAAGCCCGGGATGTCCCTGCTGCTGGTGACGGTGCCCGCGGCCCTGCCGTACGCCCAGCCGACGGCCAGGAACGCGAGACCCAGGAAGACGGCGATCGAGGTGAGCAGCGGCGACTGCACGATGCCGCCGCCCTCGCCGCGCAACGGTGAGCCGGCCGGCAGGACGGCCGCCACCGTCGCGGCCAGGAACACCACGAGCGTGATCAGGGCGTTGCGCAGGCCCCGGCGTTCCTGAGGGCTGAGCGTCAGCGAGCCGAGATCGTCCTGCTCGGCGTCGGGATCGACGGGCAGCGACTCGACCCGGCGGGCCAGGATCCGCTCGGTCACCACCGTGATGGCCGCCGCCAGCAGCAGCGACGAGACGATGGAGAAGTAGTAGTTGGCCAGCGGCGTGACCAGGTAGGCCGGGTCGACGGTGTGGGCGGCGGCCGTGGTCAGCCCCGACAGGATCGCGTCCACCGGCGTGACGAGCGGGCTGGCGTCGTAGCCCGCCGAGATCGACACGAACGCCACCACGATGCCCAGGATCGGGCTGCGGCCCACGGCGCGGAAGGCGAGCGCGCCGAGCGGGATGAGCACCACGTACGCGGCGTCGGTGGCCACGTGGGCGATCATCCCGGTGAACGCCAGCGCGAACGTCACCCACTTCGGCGACACCTTCGCCACCCCGCCGCGCAGCACCGCGGCCAGCAGCCCCGACCGCTCGGCGACCGCGACGCCGAGCATGACGACGAGGATGGTGCCGAGCGGCGGGAACGAGGTGTAGTTCTCGATCGCGTCGCCGACCATCATCCGCACGCCCTCGACGGACAGCAGGTTCCTGGCCGCGACGGTCTTGCCCGAGGCCGGGTTGACGGCGGAGACCCCGGCCGCCGCCAGCCCCCAGCTCACCAGGCCGAGCAGCCCGCTCAGGATGACGAACAGCCAGAACGGGTGGGGCAGCCTGTTGCCCAGGCGTTCGATGCCGCCGAGCACTCTGAGGAGCGTGTTCAGTCCACGCGAACCCGCCAAGGCCTCCGACGTGCTCACCGGCCCGCCTCCTTCCCGCATTTCGGTCACCCATTACATGCGGTCAGTAAGCGTTCTGACAAGTCAGGGTCGGGAATCAGTCAGTGTTCGCGGGCTCACGCAGCGGCAGGCGTACCTCGAACCAGGTGTCACCCGGCACCGAGCGGACCTTGATCTCACCGCCGTGCCGACCGGCCACGATGCGGTAGGAGATGTCGAGGCCGAGCCCCGTGCCCTCGCCCACGGTCTTGGTGGTGAAGAACGGCTCGAAGATCCGGTCCTTGATCGCCTCCTCCACGCCGTGACCGGTGTCGCCGATCTCGACGATCGCCTCGTCCTCGTCGTGTGCGGTGCGGATGGTGAGCGTGCCCTCATCCCCCATCGCGTCGAGCGCGTTGTGGACCAGGTTGGTCCAGACCTGGTTGAGCTCGCCCGCGTAGCAGGGGATCTCGGGCAGCGTGCGGTCGTAGTCGGTGACCACGCTGATGCCGGGCGGGATCTTGCCGCGGAAGATCGCGATGGTGCTGTCGAGCAGCTCGTGCACGTCCACCTGCTGGAACGGCGCCCGGTCCATCTGGGAGTACTGCTTGGCCGAGCGGATGAGCGTGGTGATGCGCTCGGTCGCCTCGGTCACCTCGTTGAGCATCTGCGAGATCTCGATGGCCTCGGCCAGCCAGTGCAGCGCCGACGGGGTGTGCTCCTCGCCCACCTTGGCGCGGATCTTCTGCAGGTAGGCGTTGTTGAAGCCGGCGTTGACCAGCGCCGGGGTCAGCTCCCATGCGTCCTCGACGCCCAGCTCCTCCAGCGCCTCGCCCAGCTCGTCCTCGGCGTCGGACATCTCCATCGGCGAGCGCTGCGGCTGGTTGCCCAGGTTGCTCGTGCACGCCTCCTGCGCCTCGATCAGCGCGCGCAGCTTGTCGGGCGCGATGCCGGCCTCGGCCAGGTTGGCCAGCTGCATGCGCGAGTTCTTGATCAGCGTACGCAGCTCGCTCACCGCGCGCACGGCGGCCGCGGCCGGGTTGTTCAGCTCGTGCGTGAGCCCGGCCGTGATCGTGCCGAGCGCGGTCAGCCGCTGCCGCCGGTCGATGATCTCCCGCTGCATCCGCCCGCCGGACATCAGCCCGTCGAGCAGGTGCATCGCCATGGGGAACCACTCGGCCACGATGTAGGCGAACTTCCTGGCCGGCAGCATGAAGATGCGCGACGGCGCGGTGGCGCGCAGCGTGTGCTGGTAGGTCTGCGGCGCCCGGTCGCCCAGGTAGGCCGAGGTGGCGCCGCCGTAGACGCCGGGCTGGGAGGTACGCGGCATCGCGACGGTCCCGGCGCTGACCGTCTCGCTGATCATCTGGATCTCGCCGTCCAGCAGCACCGCGAAGCACTCGGCCGGCTCGCCCTGCCGCAGGACGTCCTCGTCCTGGCCGTAGGTCTGCACCCGGCCGCTCAGCGCGAGCTTGGTGAGCTGCTCGTCGGTGAGCCGCTCGAACAGGAAGAGCTTGCGCAACTCGTCGATGTCGATGCCGGGCTGGGTGGGGGCGGCGGCGGTCTCGGCGCCGCAGCCGTAATCGGTGTCGCTCATTGCTTCTCCAGGTAACGGTGCACGAGCGCGACGGCCATCGCGCCTTCCCCGACGGCGGAGGCCACCCGCTTGATCGACTCGGCGCGCACGTCGCCGGCGGCCAGCACCCCGGGCACGTTGGTCTCCAGGTAGTACGGCTCACGCCGCAGCGGCCAGTTGCGCGGCCGCCGCCCTCCCTGTACCAGGTCAGGACCCGTCAGCACGAAGCCGCGCGCGTCGCGCTCGACCGTCTCGCCCAGCCAGGACGTGTACGGCTCGGCCCCGATGAAGACGAACAGCCACTGCGCGTCCACCGTGCGCTGCTCACCTCGGGTGGACAGCGTCAGCCGCTCCAGGTGACCGCCGCCGGCGCCGCCGACGACCTGGGTCTCACAGTGCACCTCGATGTTGGGGATCGCGGCGATCTGCTCGATGAGGTAGTGAGACATGGACTTCTCCAATCCATCACTCCTCACCAACAAATGAACCTTGCTCGCGAATCCCGACAGGTAGACGGCGGCCTGGCCGGCCGAGTTGGCCGCCCCCACGATGTACACCTCGGTGTCCTTGCACGCGGGCGCCTCGGTCAGGGCGGCGCCGTAGAAGACGCCCCGGCCGACGAACTCGTCGAGGCCGGGCGCGTCCAGCCGCCGGTAGGTCACGCCGGTGGCCAGGATCACCGCGTGCGCCGCGATCTCCCCGCCGTCCTTGAACCCGACCACGCGCGCCTGCCCGCGCGGCTCCAGGCTGATCACCTTGCGCGCGGTCAGCAGCTCGGCCCCGAACTTCTGCGCCTGCCTGCGCGCCCGGTCGGCCAGCTGCTGACCGGACACGCCGTCGGGGAAGCCCAGGTAGTTCTCGATCCTGGAGCTCTGTCCTGCCTGCCCGCCCGAGGAGTAGGCCTCCACCAGCACGGTCTTGAGCCCTTCCGAGGCTCCGTAGACGGCGGCGCCGAGCCCGGCCGGGCCGCCGCCCACCACGATCAGGTCGTAGAAGTCGGTGGCCGGCGTCGTGGACAGGCCCACCGCCGTGGCCAGCGTGGCCTGGTCGGGCGACTCCAGCGTCTCGCCGTCGGAGGTCACCACCAGCGGCAGATGGCAGCCCTCGCCCGCCGCCTTCACCAGCTGCGCGCCCTCGGGGTCCTCGGCCAGCATCCACTGGTACGGGACGTGGTTGCGGGCCAGGAAGTCACGCACCTTGTACGACTGCGCCGACCATCGGTCACCCACCACCCGCAGCTCGGTCCGCTCGATCCGCTCCGTGCGCAACCAGGCGTCGAGCTGGCCGTCGATCACCGGATAGAACTTCTCCTCGGGCGGATCCCAAGGTTTGAGCAAATAATGGTCCAAATCCACCACATTGATGGCCTGAATCGCCGCGTCGGTGTCGGCATAGGCAGTCAGCAGCACCCGGCGCGCGTACGGGTACAGATCCATGGCGGCCTCAAGGAACTGCACCCCGTTCATCTGCGGCATGCGGTAGTCGGCCAGGATCGCCGCCACCTCGTCACCCCGCAGCCGCATCTCCTTCACCGCGTCAATGCCGTCTCTGGCCGTCTCCGCGCGGACGATGCGGTATTCCTGCCCGTAGCGGCGTCTCAGGTCACGGGCGACCGCCCGCGAGACGCCTGGGTCGTCGTCCACCGTCACGATGACCGGCTTGTCCATCTCCCGTACGCCCTTTCCGTGGTCTCCCTCAGTTGAAGGATGTCATGTACGCCGGTGTGGGTGAGCACACGCTCATATCATGGGCGGATGGGCACACGCGATCGCATCATCGACGCCGCTGAGCAGGCGATTCACGAGTTCGGCATCGCGGGCGCCACCACCCGGCGGGTCGCCGGCCAGGCCGGTTGTTCCGAGGCGCTGCTCTACAAGCACTTCGCCAGCAAGGAGGAGCTCTTCCTGGCCGTGCTGCTGGAGCGGATGCCCGCGCTCGGCCCCGCCCTGTCGCGGCTGCGGCTGAGCGTCGGGGAGGGCGACGTGAGCGCCAACCTGACCGCGTTCACGGCGATGGCCCTGGAGTTCTACACCAGGGCGGCGGCCATCGCCGGGGGAGTGCTGGCCGATCCGCCGCTGCTGACCGGGTTCAGGAAGATGCTGGCCGAGGCCGGCTCCGGCCCGCACGTGCCGATCGAGGCGCTGGCCGAGATCCTGCGGGCCGAGCAGCGGGCCGGGCGGATCGACCCGGCCGTCGACGCGGGGGCGGCCGCGGCGATGCTGATGGGCGCCTGCTTCCACCGGGCCAACCTGGCGAACTTCGTGGACCTGCCCGACGACGACGAGACCTGGGCGGCCGCGATCGTCGGCACGCTCGTCAGGTAGCCCCCGTCAGGTAGCCCCCGTCAGGTAGCCCCCGTCAGACAGCTCCCGTCAGACAGCTCCCGTCAGACAGCTCCCGTCAGACAGCTCCCGTCAGGCGATGACGTGGGCCTCGCCGCCGTCCACCAGGAGCGAGACCCCGTTCACGAACGAGGCCCTGTCACTGGCCAGGAACGCCACCACGTCCCCGACCTCCTCGGGCTGCCCGACCCGCCCGACCGGAATGTCCTCGCCGCGCTGACGCAGCGCGTCGGCGTCGCCGGCCAGGGCGCGCAGCCGCTCGGTCTCGATGGGTCCCGGCATCACGTTGTTGACCAGCACGCCGTCGCGGCCCACCTCGCGGGCCAGCGTGCGGACGAGGCCGGCCACGGCCGGGCGCAGCGCGTTCGACAGCGCCAGCCCGTCGAGCGCCTCGCGGGCCGCCCGGCCGGTGATCGTGACGATCCGCCCCCAGCCGCGCGAACGCATCTCCGGCAGCACGGCGTGCGCCAGGCGTACGGTGCCGAGCAGGTTGCGCTGGACGGCCACGTCCCAGCCGTCGAGCCCCACCTCGTCGAAGCGCCCGGCGGGCGGCCCGCCCGCGTTGGCGACGAGAATGTCGATCGGCCCGAGCACCTCGCGCGTCTCCTCGACCACCCGCCTGGCGGCGGCCGGATCCTCCACGTCGGCCAGCACGGCGTGCACGACCTTGCCGAACTCCTGCAGCTCCACGACCGCGTCGGCGAGCTTCTCCGGGTCGCGGGCGCTGACGCAGACGTCGCAGCCCTCGCGTGCGAGGCTCTTGGCCGCGGCGAGTCCGAGACCCGCGCTGCCACCGGTGACGAGGGCGACCTTGCCCGAGATGCCGAGATCCATACGGGCGACTATAGATCGTGTGCCCGGTGGATCCGGCCCAGGCACACGCGTGCGCGCTTGTCGGCGCACGGGTGGAAATGCCGCGGTAACCGTGATGAGCTTGGCGAGTGGCGAGAAATCTGATCCTGTCAGGAGGCCTGTTCCACGACTTCGCCGCCACGTCGGCCGCGCTGGCCGAAGTGCTGGCCGAGGTTGGGGTCGAGTCGGAGATCACCGAGGACATCGCGGGTGCGCTGAGCGAGCCGTCCGAGGTCCAGCTCATCACGGTCAACGCGCTGCGCTGGCAGATGGACCAGGACCGCTTCGCCGACCTGCGCGACGAGTGGCGCTTCGCCTTACCCGCGCAGGCGCGCACCACCCTCCTCGACCACCTCGACCGGGGCGGCGGGCTGCTGTGCATGCACGCGGCGGCGATCTGCTTCGACGACTGGCAGGGCTGGCCGCGCGTGCTGGGCGGCTGCTGGACGTGGCCGAAGTCGCACCATCCGCCGCTGGGCTGGACGGGCGTGCGCGTGCACGGCACGCATCCGGTGGTGGAGGGGCTGCGCGACTTCGACGTGGTGGACGAGGTCTACAGCGACCTCGACGTGCTGCCCGACGTCGAGCCGCTGGCCTCGGCCAACGGCCAGCCGCTGGTCTGGGCCCGGCCCGTGCGCAGGGGCCGGGTGTTCTACGACGCTCTAGGGCACGACACGCGGTCGTACGACAACGAGATCCACCGGACGATGTTGCAGCGGGCCGCCATGTGGCTGCTGAAGCGGCCGGTGACGATCATGGACTAGCCGACCAGCCGCTCCACCTGGTCACCTCGACGAGGATGACGGGCCCCTCGGGGCGGCGTTCGCGGTAGGGGGCGTACCTGGCCGCCAGCGCGTCGAGCGCCCGTTCCCTGGGCCCGCCGTCCGCCATGACCGAGGCCAGGCCGTCGGCGCGCACCCACCACAGGCGCGTCCAGTCGTCCTCGTAGTGGTCGGCGAGCAGGCTGACGGCGGGGTTCGCGGCGATGTCGCGCAGCCGCGCGAGATCCATGGTCGTCTTCGGCTTGTGGTCGACGGCCGTCACCACCTGCTCGCCCATCAGCGCGAACGTCACGGGCACCACACGCGGCGTCCCGTCGCGCGCCATCCTGGCCAGGCGGGCCACCGGCTGCGCGCCGAACCTGGCCCGCCAGGCCGCCGGCTCGGTCATGATCCCACTGTACGGGGCCGCTTTCAGTCGGGCGTGTCCGGCGTACGTGGCCCGCACCCGGCGGGGGTGTCCCCCGCTCTCGCTGGGGTGTGTCCGGAACCTGCAAGACCGAGCGGCGGCGATCTGGGCACGATGACCGCATGAACGTGAACCTTGCCGCGATCCCCGGCTTCATGGCCGGGCACGCGCGCGTCCTCGACCGCCGCCGCTACGACCTGTTCATGGGGGAGGGCAGCGCGCAGGGCGTCCTCGCGGCGCTGGACGGCTACCGCAACCCGGACGGCGGCTACGGCTGGGGCCTGGAGCCCGACCTGCGCACCCCCGAGAGCCAGCCCGGCGCGGCCCTGCACGCCTTCGAGGCGTTCGCCGAGGTCGCCCCGGTCACCTCGCCGCACGCCGCGGCGCTGTGCGACTGGCTGGAGGAGATGACGCTGCCCGACGGCGGGCTGCCGTTCGCCCTTCCGGTCAGGGTGCCTGCCGCCACCGCGACCTGGTGGGCGAGCGGTGACCCCGGAACCTCCTCCCTGCAGATCACCGCCGTGTCGGCGGCGGCCGCGCACCGCGTCGCGGCGCACGACCCCGCCGTGGCCGGGCATGCGTGGCTGGAGCGGGCCACCCGCTACTGCCTCGACACGATCCAGAACCTGGAGGGCATGCCGCACGCGTACGTGCTGTCCTTCGCCCTGCACTTCCTCGACTCCGTGTACGACACCCAGCCCCGAGCGGCCGACCTGCTCAAGCGGCTCGGCGCCTACGTCCCCGAGGACGGCAGGGTGCCGGTCGAGGGCGGCACCGAGAACGAGTCCCTGCGGCCCCTGGACTTCGCCCCGCTTCCCGGCCGGCCCGTCCGTGAGTTGTTCGAGCCCGACGTGATCGCGGCCGACCTGGTCCGGCTGGCGGGGGAGCAGCAGGACGACGGCGGGTGGACGGTGGACTACGCGCGCTTCTCGCCGGCCGGGTCGCTCGAATGGCGCGGGGCCGTCACGGTCGGCGCCGTGCGGATCCTGCGCGAGAACGGCCTCCTCTGAGCCGCTCACCAGCGTGTTCCGGGCGGCGGGTCGGGCCCAAAGGGTCGGGCTCAGCGGGTCGGGCTCGGCGTGCCGGGTGGCGGGTTTCAGTGGGTCATGCGGCGGGCCGACTCCGACTCCTGGGCCATCCGGCGCAGCGCGTCGAAGGCCCGGCCGTACAGGACCGTGCCGAGCACCAGGGCCTCGACGGCGGCGTCGCGCGGCCCGTCGAACGGGATGGTGCCCATCTCCACCTCGGCGACCAGCTTCCGCGCGGCCTCGGCGTACGGGGCCAGGTCGATCGACACGCCGAGCTGGCGCATCCTGACGATGGTCTGGGCCAGCTCGTCTCGGGTGGGCGCGTCGGAGTGGACGTCCCAGCCCAGCTCCTCGACCAGGGCGTCCACGTCGGCGCGGGCGGCCTGCCACTCCTCGTCGGGCTCGGGCTCGACGGCGGGGCTGAGCGCGTAGTGGGCGGTGCCCAGCATCTCGTGCGTGGGCAGCGACTCGTCCTCGACGGACTCGATGACCTTCTTGATCGAGGCCACCGACAGCCGGCCGACCTCCAGCAGGGCGCGGATCATGCGTAGCCTGCGCAGGTGCGTCCCGTCGTACTCGGCCCTGGTCGCGGCGGTCTGCTCGCCCTGGTGGAGCATGCCCTCGCGCAGGTAGTACTTGATCGTCGGGATGGCCACGCCTGACCTGGCACTGAGCTCGGAGATGCGCATCGTTAGATATTAACGCTATCCAGAGCGTGCCAGGTGCCGCGCCGCGCTCACCAGCTCCTGCACCTCGGACTGGCGGTTCCAGAGGAAGACCACTTCGAGGGGCGGAACATCCTCTTTTATGGGGGTAAAGACTAGCGTGTCGGGAATTGTCGTGCCTTCTCGTACACACAGGGCGTAGCCGGCGCCCTCCCGCACCATGCTGATCACCAGGTCGTGGGTGGCCGCCGACGGGCCCAGGCGGGGATGGAGGCGGTGCCGGACGAAACCCTCCAGGAACCTGCGCGCCCCGGCCACCGCGTCCGACTCCGGCATGACCAGCGGCTCGGCGGCCAGGTCGGCCAGCGACACCGTCTCGTGCGCGGCCAGGTGGTGCTCCCGGTGCAGCAGCGCGTGCACGGGGAAGCGGTGGATGAGCATGCGGGCCACGCCTCTGGGCAGCGAGCCGGGCGCGTAGCCGAGTCCCGCCTGCAAGGTGCCGTCGGCGATCGAGACGATCTGCTCGGCCGTCCCCATGGGCGCCACGCGCAGGCGGCCGCCGTGCACCTGCGACAACAGGCGGGCCACCACGTCGGCCAGCCCGTCGGCCACGCCCAGGCGGGCGGTCTCCCCCTTGCTCCTGGCCGCCGCCACCGCGCGCTCGAAGGCGTCCACCGCCACGGTGGCCTGGGCCAGGAACGCCTCGCCCGCCTCGGTGAGCTGCACCCCGCTCGACGAGCGGCTGAACAGCTCGACGCCGATCTCCTTCTCCAGGGCTCTCAGCTGCTCCGACAGCGTCGGCTGCGCGATGTGCAGCGCGGCGGCGGCCCGGCGCAGGCTGCCCGCGCGCGCGATCGCCATGGCGTACCGGACATAGCGTAGATCCATCGCCCCACCTCGGCCTGATGATGATGGGCTATCGGTAGATCACACCTCCGTATTACAAGAGGCGGTAGCTCCCGTGAAGGTTCCAGTTACCTTCGAATAGTGATATTTCCGGGCAAAATGGTGAAACGTGCTGGTGAGATCGGGTCCGCAGCCTGACCCGAGGTGCGCCGCGGACGGTTGACGGCGTGGGAAATCGCGATTGCGGCCGTCCGTAACCCGGGGAATGAAGGGCTTCAGTGTCCTGAGCAAGCGCTTGTGCGGGACGATGCGGGCCGGTTAGCGTGGCGGCAGGACGCCCGTACGGGCCCGGAGGAGGTGGCATGCAGCCTTTCGCGGGCCGGGCGTCCGTGGCGGGGATCGGGATGACGCCCCTGACCAGGAACTCCGGGCGCACCGAGCTGGAGCTGGCGGCCGAGGCGGGCCGGGCGGCGTGCGCCGACGCCGGCATCGCCCCCCGCGAGGTCGACTGCGTGCTCAGCTACCACATGAACGACTCCGCCCCCGTCGTCCAGGTCGCCAGGGCCCTCGGGATCGAGCGGCTCGGCTGGCACAACGACATCGCCGGCGGCGGCACGCAGACGGCCTCGATTCTCGGCGACGCGGCCATGCTCATCCACGCGGGGCTGGCCCGCAACGTCCTCGTCTACCGGGCGCTCAACGGGCGCTCCGGCAGGCGCATGAACGCCGTCTCCACCGGGCCGCAGGAACGCTTCACGTACGGGCTCGCCGGGCCCATCCCGATGTTCGCCCTGGCCGCCACCCGCTACCTGCACGACACCGGGCTCACGGCCGAACATCTGCACGCCGTCGTCGCCCAGTCCAGGGAGAACGCCGCGACCAACCCTCGCGCGCTGCGCCGCGAGCCGCTGACCCTGGCCGACTACCTGTCCAGGCCGTACGTGTGCACCCCCTTGCGCACGGCGGACTGCTGCCAGGAGACCGACGGAGCCTGCGCCCTGCTGGTCAGCGGCGTGCTCGACGGGCCGCGCGTGCGGGCGGTGGTGCGCGGCGGCGGGCCGGGTTGCTCCTCGATGGACCGCGCGCCGGACGTCACCGCCGTCTTCTCGGCGTACGTGGCGCCCATGCTCTGGGAGGCGTCCGGGCTGCGGCCCTCCGACGTGGACGTGGCGCTGCTCTACGACGCCTACTCATGGCTGGTCCCCCGGCAGTTGGAGGACTTCGGGCTGGCCGGGCGCGCGGAGCTGGGGGCGTACCTGCTGGAGCGCCGGCACGCCTGGGTCAACCCGCACGGCGGGCTGCTCTCGGAGGGTTACGTGCACGGGCTGAACAACGTGGCCCAGGCCGTGCGCGAGCTGCGGGCCGGGCGCGAGGTGGCGCTGGTGACCGGGTTCGGCGGCAGCTACGGAAGCGCGGCCCTGCTCACCCGGTGACATTTCATCGGAAATGCTGACCCTTGGCGAGACATGTACGGGATGTTCCGATCCCGCAAGCAAGGAGATTGACCATGGGGTTCGCCCGTGGATGACCGGAGAAGCCGGTTCGAAGCCGTCTACAGACAGACGTACGAGCAGATCCTCGGCTACGCCCTGCGCCGCTGCGACTCACCCGAGGACGCGGCCGACGTGGTGGCGGAGACGTTCGCCGTCGCCTGGCGCCGCGCCGACGCGCTGCCGCCCGGCGGCGAGGCCAGGCTCTGGCTGTACGGGGTGGCCAGGAACGTGCTGGCCAACCACCGGCGCGGCGTGGCCAGGCACCGGCTCAGAAGCGTGGAGCTCGACGCCGACGTCGCCGACCTGTACTCCTCCTCACCCGAGGGCAGCGTCGAACTCGGCGCCATCGCCCGCGCGCTCCGCGACCTGCCCGAGGCCGACAGGGAGCTGATCTCCCTGGTCGCCTGGGAAGGGCTGGATCACGGGGAGATCGCCAAGGTGCTCGGCTGCTCGCGCAACGCCGTCCGCATCAGGCTCTACCGGGCGCGCAAGCGCCTGACCAAGGCATTGACCGTGGCCGGAGTGGCCGTCCCCCGTTTCGTCATGGAGTCAGCATGAACCAGTTGAAGAACCTCGCCCGGGTCCGCGACGAGGACCTCGCCGGCCAGGCGTCCGGCGCGGGGGCGCGGGCGCTGCTCGCCGCCGTCACCGCCGAGGAGCCGGAGTCCCGCCCGGAGCCGGGACTCCGCCCGGCGGCCAGGACGCGCCGCACCCGCCGCGTCCTCGCCGGCGCGCTGGCGGCCGGTGCGCTCGCCGCCGCGGCCGTCGTCGGCCCGGCCGTCCTGGGTACGGAGGGCATCGCCACCTCCTATGCCAACTCGGCCATGGACATCCGGCTCGAGGGCGACTACTACGTGGCCGTGATCAAGAATCCGCTGGCCGACTACGCCGAGTTCACCGAGGGCTTCAAGGCGGTCGGCCTGAACGTACGGTTGCAGCCGGTGCCGTCCTCGCCCGGCCAGGTCGGCGAGGTCACCGGCGTGACCGCCGGCCCCGGCATCGCTGTTTCGCACCCGAACGAGGACCGCAGGATCGGCACCGGCACCTCCCCGGCCGGCTGCGACCTCGCGACCAGCGGCTGCTCGATGACCGTGCTGGTACGCCGCGACTACCAGGGCGACGGCGTGGTCAAGCTGGGCCGGCCGGCCAGGGCGGGGGAGAAGTACCAGAACATGCGGCCGGCCACCGCCGAGGGCGAGATGCTCGAAGGCTTCCGCGTCGACGAGAAGACCGTCGGCGAGGTGCGCGCCGAGGTCGACCGGCGCGGGCTGAAGGCGGTCTACGAGGTCATCACGCCCGTGCCCGGCGGCGACGGGTGGCGCGTCGACCCGGCCGAGCAGACGGCCGAGGTGGGCGACGACTGGATCGTGTGGGAGGCCCGATCGGAGCAGCCGGGCGTGGTGCGGCTGCAGGTCACCGAGGAACGCCTGCCGAAGAACCCGATCTACGGCGGCCCGAAGCCATCCACCTTCGACAGCTGACCTACGTCGGCGCCGCACCTCAGCCGGAGGGGACCGCGGGCTGGAAGGGGTGTCAGCGGCAGGCATCTCGGCCCGGATGGACACCTCAGCCGGAGGGGTGGACGAAGCGGGGATGGCGCGCCCGCGCCTCCCTCCGGCTGAGGAACGGCCGCGCGGCCAGCCACGCCGCCGCCCCCGCCACATCATCCGCCACGACCAGCGCCACTCCATCCGGCCTCGCCACGCCAGGCGCTGCCCCGACCGGGGCCGCCCCGTCTGGTGTTGCCACGCCCCGCGTCGCCACGCCGGGCACCGCCCCGACCGGTGCCGCCACATCCGGCGTTGCCACGTCCGGGGTCACCACATCCCGCACCGTCACGCCCGCCGCATTCGCATGCGCCGCCGGCGTGGCGGCGGTGGGTTCGGGGAGTGCCCGCAGGGTTTCCCGTATGGCCTGGCGTACCGCCTCGCGGATCGGGCCGCCGGTGGTGAGTACGCTGCCAGCCAGGACGATCGGCAGGCCGGGCTCGTAGACCTCGGCCACGGTTCCGGCCAGCCGGGAGGCCGCCGCCGTGACGATGGAGAGGGCCAGTGGGTCGCCGTCGCCGGCCGCCCGGCTCACCAGCGGGGCCAGTTCGGCCAGTGCGAGTGGCGGGCGTGCGTACACCGCCGCCGCCAACCGCGCCACCGGATCCTCGCCCAGCCCCTCGGGCACCAGGTGCCGCACGACCATCCCCACGAGCCCACCGCCACCCGTGCAGCCCGCTGCCCCGGCGTTCGGAGCGCCGTTCGCCGTCGTCCAGGTGCTCGGAGGGCCGCTCGCCGTGGGACCGGTGGCGTCGAGGGCGCGGATCGTGGTGCGGGCGGCGGCGCGGCCGAGCCAGAAGGCGGAGCCCTCGTCGCCCAGCTGCCAGCCGTACCCGTCGGCGGTCGCGGTCGCGCGATGGCCGGTAATTTTTGCCGCGATGGCCCCCGTTCCCGAAATGAGCACGGTCCCCGAGTCCTCCGCCGTGCCGGCCGCGAAGGCGGTCACGATGTCGCCGACGGCCGCGGCGGGGGTGCCGGGCAGCAGGTCGCCGACGACGCGTTCCACCAGCTTCGCGCACGACTCCGGATGCCCCGCCAGCCCCACGACCACGGCCGCCACCTGCGACGGATCGGCTCCCGCCAGGGCCGAGCCGATGGCGGCGGTCAGGTTGGCGGCCGCCTGGTCCAGGCCCAGCGCCCCGGGATTGGCCCCGCCCGCGCGCCCGCGCCGCACCGGCGCGCCCTCCATCGTGAACAGCGCCGCGCGGGAGGACGTGCCTCCGGCGTCGACGCCCAGCACCAGTCGCATGTCAAAAATTATTGCCGATAAGCCTTGACGGCACCACCTGCTGAGCATAATTATCACCGCGTGGAACTCCTCAACCGCATCAGGGCCGAACAGCACGACATGCCGGAGGCCCTGCGCAAGGTCGCCGACGCCATCCTCGGCGCGCCCGCCGATGCGGCCCGGCTGACCATCGTCGACCTGGCCGAGCGGAGCGGGACGTCCACCGCCACCATCACCCGTTTCTGCCGCGCCCTGGGTTTCACGGGCTACGCCGAGCTGCGCGTGGCGCTGGCCACCGACACGGGCCGGGTGGCGCAGCAGACCTGGGAGACCGACATCGGCCAGGAGATCCTGCCCGACGACAGCCTCGAACGCGTGCTGGGCGTCGTGTCCGGCAACGACATCCGCCTGATCCAGGAGACCCGCGACCAGCTCGACTTGGCCGTGGTCGAGAAGGCCGCGCAGGCCGTGGCCAGGGCGGGGCGGGTGCTGCTTTTCGGGGTGTCGAGCAGCGCGGCCGTGGCCAGCGAGATGGAGTACCGGCTGCAACGCATGCGGGTGCCGACGTGGAGCCGGTCCGACGCACACAGCGCGCTCACCGACGCGGCGCTGCTCGGCCAGGGCGACGTGGCGATCGGGATCTCCCACAGCGGCAGGACCCGCGAGGTCATCGAGGTGCTCGCGGAGGCGGGCAGCCACGGCGCGATCACCGTGGCGGTCACCTCGCAGCCGAGATCGCCGCTCGCGGAGGTGGCCGAGCTGGTGCTGACCACCGCCAGCAGGGCGACGAGCTTCCGCTCCGAGGGGTTCGCCGCGATCCACTCGCAGCTGCTGGTGCTCGACGTCGTGTACGTGTCCGTGGCTCAGCAGACGTACGAGCGGACGAAGCAGGCGTTCGACGTCACCGTCCGCGCCGTGGCGGGACACCGCCTACCAGAAGGGGATATATGACGATAGAGCCGCAAGAGTTCGTCGAGCACATCGCTCGCCTCGTACGGACGATCCCGGAAGATCCGGAGATCACCCGTGCCGCCGACCTCTTCACCAAGTCGCTCACCGCGGGCGGCATCATCCAGGCGTTCGGCTCGGGCCACTCCGAGGCGGTCGCCATGGAGATCGCCGGCCGGGCCGGCGGGCTCGTCCCCACCAACCGGCTCGCCCTGCGCGACATCGTCCGGTACGGCGACGCGCCCCGCTCCGAGCTCGACCGCTACGACCTCGAACGTGACCCCTCGATCGCCCGCACCATCCTCGACCTGGCCCCCGTCCAGCCGCACGACCTGTTCGTGATCATCTCCAACTCCGGCGTGAACGGCGTCGTCGTCGAGCTCGCCACCCTCGTCAAGGAACGCGGTCACGACCTGATCGCGATCACCTCGCGGGCCCACGGCGACGCCTCCACGTCCCGTCACCCGTCGGGGCGCAAGCTCACCGACCTGGCGGACGTCGTCCTGGACAACCACGCCCCGTACGGCGACGCGATCCTGCCCCTGCCAGGCGGGGGCGCGACCGGAGCCGTCTCCACCATCACCTCCGCCCTGCTGGCCCAGCTGGTCGTCACCCGCACGGTGCGGAACCTGCTCGAAGCCGGCGAGGTGCCGCCCGTCTACCTGTCGGCCAACGTCCCCGAGGGCGACGCGCACAACCTCGGCCTGGAGGCGCGCTACGCGGGCCGCATCCGCCGCGGCGCCTGACACCTCACACCTGACGCTTCCCAGCCCTGGCCGCCCCCTCACCCGCCATCACCCCCCGGCCATCACCCCTCATCACGGCCTCTCCGCGTCAGCTCCTCAGCACGTCATCACCTCTGCTCGGCATGCACGAAATTCGGGGGCCGTACAAACCGCAAGGGAGAACCCCGCCCATGTCCCGAAATTTCGGAAAACTTCTGCTGTCCTTAGGACTCTCCTCCGTCCTGGTCGGCGCCACCCTGGTCGCCACGCCGGCCGCCGCCGCCCAGGCGGTCCGCCTGCAGTACCGCACCAGCGCGCCCGGCGCCACCACCGCCCAGGCCGAGCCCTGGCTGCGGCTGCACAACGACGGCACCACCACGATCCCGCTCAACCAGGTCAAGATCCGCTACTACCTCACCGGCGCCGAGACCTACCGGTTCGCCTGCTCCTGGGCCGTGATCGGATGCGCCACGATCAACGGTCAGTTCGTCCGCCAGCAGGGCAACGACCAGTACCTGGAGGTGGGCTTCAGCTCGGGCAGCCTGGCATCGGGCCAGAACACCAGCGACATGCAGCTGCGCTTCTACCGCGCGGACTGGCAGACGTTCACCCAGAGCGACGACTACTCCTACGGCTCCCAGACGTCCTACGCCGACTGGGACAAGATCGCCGTCTACGTGAACGGTCAGCTCGCCTGGGGCAAGCCGACGGGCACCGAGCCCGACCCCGACCCCGATCCCGATCCGGACCCGACCGATCCTCCCGGCGGCGCGGGTGAGCTGTTCGACGACTTCACCTACACGGGCTCCAGCGACCCGCGGCTGACCCAGCGCGGCTGGACGGTCCGCTCCAGCTCAGGAGGGCCGGGCGTGCCCGGCGCGACCTGGTCGCCGGCGGGCGTCTCGTTCCCCGGCGGCCTGCTGACGCTCGACTCCTCGACGAACGGCACCGCCGCGGGCACCGTGCAGACCGAGCTGTCCACCGCGAGCCGCAAGTTCCGTGAGGGTACGTACGCCGCCCGCGTGCGCTTCAGCGACGCCCCCACCAGCGGCCCCGACGGCGAGCACGTGGTGCAGACGTTCTTCACCATCACCCCGCTGCGCTACAACCTGGACCCCGACTACGGCGAGCTCGACTTCGAGTACCTCCCGAACGGCGGCTGGGGCGAGCCCGGCAACATCCTCTACGCCACGAGCTGGGAGACCTACCAGGCCGAGCCCTGGCAGGCGGTGAACACCCACACCGAGGAGCGCGCGAGCTTCGCCGGCTGGCACGACCTGGTCATCCAGGTGTCGGGCGGGCGGATGAAGTATTACGTGGACGGCCGCCTTTTTGCCGACCACGGTGACATCTACTATCCCGAGACGCCGATGTGGATCATGTTCAACCAGTGGTTCATCGATCTGCAGGGAGCCTCGGGGACCCGTACGTACCGGCAGCAGGTGGACTACCTCTACCACAGCAAGAACGAGGTCGTCGCGCCCTCCGTCGTGACCAGCAGGATCAACGCCCTGCGCGCGGCCGGCACCGCCTTCAAGGACACCGTCCCCAACCCGTGACCCGCCTCCCGGCACCGTCCCGCGCCCGCCTTCCGTGCGGGCGCGGGCGCCTCCCGTCGGGCACCCCCACCGAAGGATCGCCATGAGAAACCGCATCCTGGCCCTGGCCGCCGTGTTCGCGCTGGCCGCCTGCGGAGCCGCCGAGGAGCCCGGGCAGCAGCAGGCCGCGGGCCCCGTGAAGCTGACCGTCTGGATCATGGACGGCAGCGTCACGCAGGAACTGCTGAAGAAGTTCGAGACCGAGTACGAGGCCGCCCACCAGGGCGTCGACCTGGACATCCAGATCCAGGCGTGGGACGGCATCGGCGAGCGCGTCACCGCCGCGCTGGCCAGCACCGACGCCCCCGACGTGATCGAGGTGGGCAACACCCAGGTCGCCCAGTACTCCGCCAGCGGCGGCGTCAGCGACCTGAGCGCCAAGGTGGCGGACCTGAAGGGCGAGGACTGGCTGCCGGGACTGGCCCAGCCGGGCAAGATCGACGGCAAGCAGTACGGCATCCCGTGGTACGCCGCGAACCGCGTCGTGGTCTACAACAAGGACCTGTTCAAGGCGGCCGGCATCACGGAGCCACCGAAGACCCGGGACGAATGGATAGAAGTCACAGAAAAACTCAATAAAGGTGGTAACCAGGGCATCTATCTGACCGGTCAGACCTGGTACGCCCTGGCCGGCTTCGTCTGGGACGAGGGCGGCGACCTGGCGGTCCAGGAGGGCGGCAAGTGGAAGGGCGCGCTCGACACGCCCCAGGCACTGGCCGGCATGGACTACTACCAGCGCCTCCAGGCCCTCGGCAAGGGCCCCAAGGACGCCGACGAGGCCAACCCGCCGCAACACGAGGTGTTCGCGCAGGGCAAGGTCGGCCAGATCATCGCCGTGCCGGGCATCGCCGCCCGCGTCCTGGAGGTGGACGACAAGCTCAAGGACAAGATGGGCTTCTTCCCCATCCCGGGCAAGACGGCCGACAAGCCGGGCACCGTCTTCACCGGCGGCTCCGACCTGATCATCCCGGTCGCCTCGCAGCGGCAGGAGCAGGCGTACGAGGTGGTCAAGGCGCTGGCCGGCGAGCAGTTCCAGACGGAGCTGGCCAAGGCGATGAGCTTCGTGCCGAACCGTACCTCGCTGGCCGGCGTGCTCGCGGGCGACGAGGGCACCGCCGCCATGGCCGTCGGCGCCGCCAACGGCCGGGCCACCCCGAACACCCCCAACTGGGCCGCGGTCGAGGCCACCTCGGTGATCAAGCAGTACATGACCGCCGTGCTCACCGGAGGAGACCCGGCCGCGGAGGGCAAGAAGGTGTCGGAGTCGATCACGACCACGCTGAACAGCGGATCCTGAATGCCCGCCAGGAACCGCTCACTCTGGCCCTACCTGCTCATCGCGCCCACGGTGGCGGGCGGGGCCTTCCTCCTGCTCTATCCGCTGCTCAAGGCGGCGGTGATCTCGTTCCAGCACTTCCGCATGGGGGAGCTGATCAGAGGCGGGGCGGTGTTCGCCGGCCTGGAGAACTACACGGAGCTGCTGACCGGCGCCGAGTTCTGGCAGGTGCTGCTGCGCACGGTCGTGTGGACCGCGATCAACGTGGTGCTCATCGTGGTCCTCGGCACGGGCATCGCCCTCATGCTCCCGCGCCTGCGCCGCGGCCTGCGGCTGGCCCTGATGAGCGCGCTGGCGCTGGCCTGGGCCACGCCGATCATCGCGGCCACCACGGTCTTCCAGTGGCTGTTCCAGTCGGAGCTGGGCGTGGTCAACTGGGTGCTGGTCACGCTCGGCCTGGACCAGTTCCAGGGTTACACCTGGTTCGCCGACGGCACGGCCACGTTCGCCGTGCTCGTCATCCTGGTCGTGTGGCAGTCGGTCCCGTTCGCCGCGCTCACCCTGTACGCCGGGCTCACCACGATCCCGGTGGAGCTGTTCGAGTCGGCCAGGATCGACGGCGGCACCGGCTGGCAGGTGTTCTGGAAGGTCACCTTCCCCATGCTGCGGCAGCTCTTCGCGCTGATCGCCGCGCTCGAGGTGATCTGGGTGGCCAAGTGCTTCCCGCAGATCTGGGTGCTCAGCCAGGGCGGCCCCGACGGCGCCACGACCACTCTGCCCGTCTACGCGTTCAAGGTCGCCCGGGTCCTGCACCGCTACGACCTCGGCTCGGCGGTGGCCATGCTGACGGTGCTCATCCTCGCCGTCGCCCTGATCAGCAATCTGCGTCGGATGGTGCGCTCGTGAAGCGGTTCATGCTCAACGCGGCGGCGGTCGCCGTGCTGGTGACGACGATCTTCCCGGTCTACTGGATGTTCCTGACCGCGTTCAAGCCGACCAGGGACATCCAGTCGGACACCCCGACGTTCTGGCCCGCCCATCCCACCCTCGACCACTTCGTCACCGCGATCAACGCGCCGGGCTTCTGGACCTACTGGCGCAACAGCCTGCTCGTCACGGTCGGGGCGGTGCTGATCGCGCTGGTGGTGGCGATGCTGGCGGCGTTCGCGGTGACCAGGATGTCGTGGCGGGGCAAGGGCGCGTTCGTGGTGGCGGTGTTCGCGGCGCAGATGGCGCCGTGGGAGGCGCTGCTGGTGCCGGTGTTCATCATCGCCCG
The DNA here is from genome assembly GCF_003001935.1 of Nonomuraea fuscirosea. Lineage (GTDB taxonomy): Bacteria > Actinomycetota > Actinomycetes > Streptosporangiales > Streptosporangiaceae > Nonomuraea > Nonomuraea fuscirosea. The sequence continues at coordinate 115,504 of NZ_PVNG01000002.1, forward strand.
CGACACTCAACTGCTGGACTCGCTGGCCATGCTGACCGGCGTGTACTTCATGATCACGCTGCCGTTCACGATCGTGACGCTGCGCGGGTTCCTGGCCGCCATCCCGGTGGAGCTGGAGGAGGCGGCGCAGGTGGACGGCTGCAGCCGGCTGACCGCGTTCCGCCGGGTGGTCTTCCCGCTGCTCGCTCCCGGGCTGATGGCGACCTCCCTGTTCGGGTTCATCACGGCCTGGAACGAGTTCGCGTTCGTCAACGTGCTGATCATCAAGGATCAGGACAGGCGCACGCTGCCGGTGTGGCTGTCGTCGTTCAGGGACGTGTTCGGCACGGACTGGGGCGCCACGATGGCCGCGGCCAGCCTGTTCGCGCTGCCCGCGCTGCTGCTCTTCCTCTTCCTGCAACGCCGGGTAGGCACCGGGATGACGGCGGGAGCGGTCAAGGGCTGACCCCGACGGCGTGGGCGGTCAAGGGCCGTCCCTGACAGCGGGAGCGGTCACGGGCCGACCCTGACGCCGGGCGCGTCCTTCGGCCATTCGGCCGGGTCCGACACGTACGTGCCGCGCCGGGGCACGGTGAAGACCCAGCGCTGCTCCCGCAGCCGGGAGACGGCCCGTCGCGCCGTGACCCTGGCGACCCCGTACTGCAGCATGAGGATCTGCTGGCTGGGGATCACCCGGTTCGGCCGCAGCTCGCCGCGCCTGATCCGGCCGGCCAGGTCGGCGGCGATGAGCGCGTGCAGGCCGCGCGCGGGCTTGACCCGCGGCACGCCGGGCGGCCCGACGAACGTGCCCTCGCCGGGCACGGTGTGCACGAGCCTGCGCCGGCGCAGCTCCCTGGCCACGTTGCGCGCGGTGGTGCGCCCGATGCCGAACTCCGCCTCCAGGGCCGCCTCGCTCGGGACGGGCTCACCGGTGCGCAGCAGGCCGTGGCTGATCCGCTCGCAGAGCATCTCGGCGACCTGGACGTACAGAGGCGTCGGGCCATCACGGTCGAGCATGCTCATAGCCTAGACGTGTCGATACAGGCAGGTAGGCGAAGTCAGTCTTCCGGCCAGGACTCTTTCGGCGAGACGTAACTGCCGCGCTGCGCGACGGTGTAGATCCAGCCCTGCTCCCGCAGCAGCGCCATGGCCCGGCGGACCGTCTCGCGCGCCACCCCGTGCTCCTTCACCAGAGCGGATTCGCCGGGTATGGGACGTCGCGGCGAGATTTTTCCGGCCTTGATCTGATCGCTGATCCTTGTCGCGATCTGCTGGTAGAGCGGCGTTTTTCGCTTCTGCCGCGGTCCTCCCGTCGGCGGGCCGACGAAGGCGCCCTCCCCTTGCACGGTGTAGAGGACCCCCTCCTCCCGCAACAGGTGGACCGCCCGCCTCGCGGTGGTCCTGGCGACGCCGAACTCCTGCTGGATCTCGGCCTCGCTCGGCGCCGGGCTGCCCGCCGCGAGCGAGGAGAGCCGCTCCCGCAGGATGTCGGCGATCTGTATGTAGACGTGGGTGTCCCCTTCGTAGTCGAGCACGTGAGCAACATAGGCCAAGCCGGGCGAGTGCTCTCATATCGTTCGGTCTCTGCAGACAAAGCACATTGCTCATACAGACGAGAAGAGACGACCGTACGTGTAAGCTTCAGGAAGCGGCGGTGAAGGCGGCGTGCAGGGGACTGGCGTCGGCGTTCCGCAGCAGGTCGCGGGCCGCTAGCCAGGCCGCCGCCCCCGCCGCGTCACCCGCCGTCGCCACCCGCTCGCCCGCGAGCAGCTCCACCACCGCCCGCCGCACCGGCCCGTCGTTCGTCAGTACGCTGCCCGCGAACACCACCGGCCCCGACACGTGCACCCGGCGCAGGGTCGCCACCAGATGATCGGCGGCCTCCCGCACGATGCCCGCCGCCACCGGGTCGCCTGCCTCGGCGGCCTGGCTGACCAGCGGCGCCAGGGCGGCCAGCCGCATGTGGTCGGCCTGGGCCAGCCGGACGATGCGGGAGGCGGCGGCGCGCGGCGTGTCCGGCCGCTCCTCGCCCAGGAACCGCTCGCCCACGAGGCGCACCAGCTCGTGGCCCGAGCCCGGCAGCAGGGACGCCACGGGCAGGCCCCGGTCGAGGGCCTCGATCACCGCCTTGGCCGCCTGGCGGCCGATCCAGAAGCCGGAGCCCTCGTCGCCCAGCAGCCAGCCCATCGCGTCGGCGACCGCGTCCAGCTCGAACCCGGACAGCCGGGCCGCCGCCGCGCCCGTGCCGGACAGCAGCAGCGAGCCGTCGGGCTCGGCGGAGCCGGCGGCGTAGGCGATGGCCAGGTCGCCCATGCACCGCGGGCCCTCGGCGATGCCATGGCGGCTCCAGAGCTTGGCCAGCTCGGGCTCCATCTCCTGGACCAGCCCGGCCACCCCGGCCAGGGAGGCGACCACGCGCGCCCCGCCGCCGGTCGGCAGCACCGACTTCAGGGCGGATTCCAGTGCGTTCCCGATCGCCGCCACCGCCTTGTCCAGGCCGTGGGCGCTCGGATTGCCCGCCCCGGCCCGCGCGTAACCGACCCGCGTGCCGTCGAGCGTGTGGACGGCGACCCGGCTGGAGGTGGCCCCGGCATCGACGCCGACCACTAGCGATTCAGTCACGGTCCGAGTCTGGGGGTTGACGTGACCGGTAAGCAAGAATAATTTTCGCCAGAAGACCGGGTATTCGGAAGGAATATTCGTGACTTCAGGAGCGCTCGGGCGCGTCGAAACAGAACTACCCGGTTTGCCGGAGGCGTTGCGCAGGGTCGGTGAGGTGATTCTCGGCGACCCCGCCGAGGCCGCGCGGTCGACCATCATCGCGCTGGCCGAACGGGCGGGCAGCTCGCCCGCCACCGTGACCAGATTCTGCCGGGCCTTCGGCTTCTCCGGCTACGCGGAGCTGCGCGTGGCGCTGGCGACCGAGACCGGCCGGGCCGCCCAGGCGGGCTGGGGTGCGGGCGTGGGCCACGAGATCGGCCCCGACGACCCGCTCGACGCCGCCATCGAGGTGATGGCCGCCGCCGACACCAGGCTCATCCAGGACACCGCCGCCCAGCTCGGCCTCGACATCGTCGCCCGCGTGGCCGAGGCCATCGTGGCCGCGCCGAGAGTGCTTCTCGTCGGCGTCTCCACCAGCGGGAACGTCGCCAGCATGCTCGAAGGACGACTGCGCCGCATCGGCATCCCCGGCTGGAGCGCGGGCGACGCCCACGTGGCCCTGTCGGAGGCGGCGTTGATGAAGACCGGCGACGTGGCCATCGGCATCAGCCATCGGGGCCGTACGCGGGAGGTCATGGAGGCGCTGGCGGAGGCGGGCAGCCACGGCGCCACCACCGTCGCCGTCACCTCGTTCGCCCGCTCCCCGCTGGCGGAGCTGGCCGACCTGGTGCTGACCACGGCCAGCAGGGAGACCACATGGCGGCTCGGCGGGCTGGCCGCCGTCCATTCGCAGCTCTTCGTCCTGGACGCCGTGTACGTGGCGGTCGCCCAGCTCACCTACGAACGTACGAACGAGGCGTTCGAACGCACGATCAGCGCCGTGGAGAGCCACCGCGTGGAAAGAGGCCAATGACGTACGCATCCGAGGTCCTCGGCCTGGCCCAGCGGGTCGCCGAGAGCCAGTCCGAGCCGGTGAGCCGCGCGGCGGCGCTGTTCGTGACCTCGATCATGGCCGGCGGTGTGGTCAACGCCTTCGGCTCGGGCCATTCCGAGGCCATCGCCATGGAGATCGCCGGGCGGGCCGGCGGCCTGGTGCCGAGCAACCGCCTCACCCCGCGCGACCTGGTGCTCTACGGCGGGGAGCCGCCCAGCGTGCTCACTCCCGAGCTGGAGCGCGACCCGGCCGTCGCCCAGCGGATCTTCGACCTGGCGCCGGTCGAGCCCGCGGACGTGTTCGTGCTGGTGTCCAGCTCGGGCGTCAACGGCACGGTCGTGGAGCTGGCCACGATCGTCAAGGACCGGGGTCATCCGCTGATCGCGATCACCTCGGTCCAGCACAGCACCCGCATGACCTCGCGCCACCCGTCGGGCCGCAAGCTGCTCGACCTGGCCGACGTCGTGCTCGACAACGGCGCGCCGTACGGGGACGCCGTTCTCGACCTGCCCGGCGGCGGCAGCTACGGCGCGGTTTCCACGATCACCTCGGCGTTGCTCGCGCAGATGGTGGTCACCGAGGCGGTGGACAGGCTCGTCGCGCTGGGCGAGACGCCTCCCATCTACCTGTCGGCCAACGTGACCGGCGGCGACGAGCACAACCAGGCCCTGGAGAGCCGCTACGCAGGGCGCATCAGACGCGGATCATGAAGATCAGGAGTACAGAAATGCCTAACACCCCCCATATCTCCAGGCGTGAGCTGCTGCGCGGCGCCGCGCTCGTCCCCGTGGCGGGGGCGCTGGCCGCGTGTGCCACGCCCGCGGCGCCTCCCGCGGCCTCCAGCTCGGCGGCTCCGGCGGCGACGAGCGCGGCCAACCCGTTCGGCGTGGCCGACGGCAAGCCGCTGGAGGTCTGGATCTTCGACGGCGGCTTCGGCCAGGACTACGCCAAGAACATCCACCAGCCGCTGTTCGCCTCCAAATACCCCAAGGTCGAGATCAAGCACAACTCGACCAAGGAGATCACCAAGGTGCTGCAGCCGCGCTTCGCCGGCGGCAACCCGCCCGAGGTGATCGACAACTCGGGCGCCAACTTCATCGACTTCGGCGCGCTCTCCCAGGACTCCCAGCTGCAGGACCTCACCGCCCTGCTCGACGCGCCCTCGTGGGACGACCCGAACGTCAAGGTCAGGGACACCATCGACCAGTCCGTGATCGACATCGGCACCTACGACGGCAAGTTCAGCGTCCTCGGCTACGTCAACTACATCCACGGCATCTGGTACTCGCAGAAGGCGTTCAAGGACAACGGCTGGGAGATCCCGAAGACCTGGGACGCGTTCCTGGCGCTCTGCGAGACCATCAAGAAGTCCGGCAAGATGGCGCCGTTCACCTACGCGGGCAAGTTCCCGCAGTACCTCTACGAGCCGCTGCTCACCATGGCCGCCAAGGTCGGCGGCAACGAGGTGCTGGTCAACATCGACAACCTGGAGGACGGCGCCTGGACCACCGAGGCGATGAAGACCGCGGCCACGGCGTGGGCGGAGGTGGGCGCCAAATACCTCATGCAGGGCACCACCGGCCTCGACCACGTGCAGACGCAGACCGCCCAGAACAAGTACAAGGTGGCCATGCTGCCCTCCGGCTCCTGGCTGGAGAACGAGCAGAAGACGACCACGCCGGAGGACTTCGCGTACGGGATGTTCCCCATCCCCGACGTGACCGGCTCCGACAAGATGCCCTACGGCACCCTGCACACCCAGCCCGGCGAGAACTTCATCGTCTCGGCCAGGAGCCCGCACCCGCAGGCCGGCATGGAGTACCTGCGGGCCATGCTGTCGAAGAAGGCGGCCGGTGACTTCAGCGCGCTCGTCCGGACGATGACCGTGGTCAAGGGCGCCACCGAGGGCCGCGACATCTCGCCCGGCGTCACCAGCGCCTCCGCCGCGGTCGCCGCCGCGGGCGAGAACACCGTCTACTACCGCTGGTTCAACTGGTACGGCCCGCTCAAGGACGAGGCCATCGCCGCCACCGGCGAGCTGATGTCCGGCGGCCTGACCCCGGACAAGTACCTGGAGCGCATCCAGAAGAAGGCCGACGAGATCAAGAACGACTCCTCGATCAAGAAGTACAAGCGCTGATGTTGTTCAACAGGTATCGCCGCGGGCTGTTCATCACCTCGTTCCTGGCAGCCCCGGTGATCCTCTATCTGATCTACGTGATCGCGCCGTACCTCCAGGCGTTCTACATCGCGCTGACGGACTGGCGCGGGGTCACGGCCACGCCGAGGTTCATCGGCCTGGAGAACTTCCAGCGGCTCTTCGGCGACAGCAAGTTCTGGCAGGCCGTCACGCACAACGGCGCCCTGCTGGTGCTGCTGCCGCTGATCACGATCGTGATCGCGCTGTTCTTCGCGTTCCTGCTGAACGTGGGCGGCCCCTCGGGCGTGAGCGGCATCCGCGGCTCGAAGTTCTACCGGGTGGTGTTCTTCTTCCCGCAGGTGCTGGCCGTGGCCGTGGTCGCGGTGCTGTTCCAGCAGGTGTTCCGGCCGGACGGCAGCGGCATGCTGAACGGCCCGCTGATGGCGCTCGGGGCGGACCCCATCGGGTTCCTGTCCGACCGGGGCGTGGCGTTCTGGTCGGTGCTGGCGGTCATGGTCTGGCAGGCGGTCGGCTTCTACGTCGTGCTGTTCTCGGCCGGCCTGGCCAGCATCCCGAAGGACATGTTCGAGGCCGCGCAGATCGACGGAGCGGGCCGGCTGAGCCTGTTCTTCCGCATCACGCTGCCGCTGCTCTGGGACACCGTCCAGGTGGCCTGGGTCTACCTGGGCATCCTGGCCCTCGACGTGTTCGCGATCGTCTGGGTGATGACCCTGCAGCAGGGCGGCCCCGACAGCGCGACCACGGTCATGGCCGCCGAGATCTACCGCAGCGCCTTCGGCCACTTCCGCTTCGGCTACGCCTCGGCGATGGGCGTGGTGATGTTCTTCTTCACCGTCGGCTTCGCGATCCTCTCGCTTCGCCTGTCCCGGCGCGAACGAATCGAGTACTGATGACAACGATGATCTCGTGGACGGTGGCGAACTCGCGCAAGCTCGCCCGTTCCGAGCGCAAGCGCCGGCTCGGCCCCCTGGGCATCTTGACCCACCTGGCGCTGCTGATCTGGACCCTGCTCGTGATGATCCCGATCCTGTGGACGTTCCTGGCCTCGGTCAAGAGCGAGGACGAGATCTTCAGCGACGCCTGGTCGCTGCCGGCCGCGCTGCGCTGGGACAACTTCGCCAGGGCCTGGGACCAGGTGCACATCGGCCAGTACATGCTCAACAGCATCGTCGTGGTGGCCTTCAGCACGTTCGGGACGATGCTCGTCGGGTCGATGGCGGCGTACGTGCTGGCCCGCTATCCCTTCAAGGGCAACCGGGCGATCTACTTCCTGTTCGTCTCCGGCCTGGCCTTCCCCGTCTACCTGGCGCTGACGCCGCTGTTCTTCGTCGTGCAGAACATGGGCAACCTGCCGCTGATCGGGCCGTTCATCGGCCTGAACACGCACGCGGGGCTGGTGCTGGTCTACATCGCGTACTCGATGCCGTTCACCGTCTTCTTCCTGTCGGCCTTCTTCCGCACGCTGCCGACGGCGGTGGGGGAGGCCGCGATGGTGGACGGCGCCTCGCACACGAGGGTCTTCTTCCAGATCATGCTGCCGATGGCCAGGCCGGGCATCATCAGCATCACGATCTTCAACATCCTGGGCCAGTGGAACCAGTACCAGCTGCCGCTGATCCTGCTCCAGGACCGGGAGAAGTGGGTGCTCACCATGGGCATCGCCGACATCTCCACGGCCGCCGGCTACGACCAGGACTGGTCGGCCATGTTCGCCGCGCTCACCCTGGCCATCCTGCCGATGCTGATCGTGTACACGGTGTTCCAGCGGCAGATCCAGTCCGGCCTGACCTCGGGTGCCCTGAAATAACGCGCACGCCGGATATATCCGGCTTAGGGTGCGGGTGTGACCGGCGACATTCACGCGCTGCTGGCTCGGCACCTGCCCGGCTACCGGGTGCGTTCCGTCCGGCGGCTCGGCACCGGCCTCGACAACTACGTGTCCGAGGTCAACGGCGAGCTGCTGGTACGGCGGAGCGCGGTGAGCGAGCCGCGCAAGACCCGGCAGGAGGTCGCCCGCCTGGCGGCCGTCAGGGAGCTGTCCCCGCTGCCCGTGCCCGAGGTCGTCTTCTCCGACGAGGAGTCCGGCACGATCGCCTACCGCAAGCTCGCCGGCACCCCGCTCAACCTCCTGGAGGGCGACCCCGGCCTGCGGCCCCGGGAGCTGGCCGGGCCGCTGGGCGGCTTCCTCAGCGCGATCCACGGAGCCGAGCCCGCCCGGATGGAGGAGCTGGCGCCGCCGGACGCCTATCCGCTCCCGACACTGCTCCAGGACGCCGAGCTCGACTACCGGGACGTGGAGCGGCACGTCCCCGAACACCAGCGCCCGCTGGTCGAGCGTTTCCTGCGGCAGCATCCGCCAGTCGAGCCGGGCCCGCCGCGCTTCTGCCACAACGACCTGGGCGCGGAGCACCTGCTGGTGGACGCGGACGGCGTCACGATCACGGGCGTCATCGACTGGACGGACGCCGCGATCACCGACCCGGCCCACGACTTCGCGCTCATCTACCGGGACCTGGGGCCGGAGGTCTTCGAGCTGACGGTGGCGCATTACGAGTTCGAGGTGACGGAGGAGGACCGGGCGCGGATCCTGTTCCACGCCAGGTGCGCGCTGATCGAGGACCTGGCGTACGGGCTGAGCATCGGCCCTCGCCACTACGCCGAGGCCGCCCTGGCCCACCTGCCCAGGACGTTCGCGTCGCCCTGAACCGCTGCTCGAAAAACCGTTCGCCGGACCGTGACCTGATCTGCTTGGCTTTCTGGCATGACATCGTCGGCCTGGGTGGGCGAGCGGGTCCGGCTGCGTGCCAAGGAGCCCGAGGACTGGGAGGCCTTCCACGCCTTCGACGAGGACTCCGACGCCGTACGCAGCGGCTGGCGGCTCACCCCGCCCGCCTCCGTCGCACGGGCGAAGAAGACGGCGATCGAGCACGCCGAGGAGGAGCTCGACCTCGACGAGTTCTCCCTGGTCATCGCCACCAGAACGGACAACGCGCCGGTCGGGTCGATCAACACCCACGCGATCGACCGCGTCCACGGCACCTTCTCCTACGGCATCGCCGTCGGCACCCCGCACCACCGCAAGGGTTACGCGAGCGAGGCCATCGTGCTGACCCTGCGCTACATGTTCTTCGAGCGCCGCTTCCAGAAGGCGGAGGCCTGGGTCTACGGCTACAACGACGCCTCGCTCGCCCTCCACCGCCGGCTGGGCTTCGTCGAGGAGGGCCGCCGGCGCAGGAGTCACTACGCCGACGGCCGCTATCACGACGAGGTCCTGTTCGGCATGACGATCGAGGAGTACACCGAGCGTTACGCCTGAGCATGGGCTCCCGCCGCCCGCCGCCCGGGGCTCAGGCGTCCAGCTCGGCCCTGATCCGCCGGGTGGCGCTCACCACGTTGGCCAGCGCGGCCTCGACCTGCTCGTACGTACGGGTCTTCAGCCCGCAGTCCGGGTTGACCCAGACCCGCTCCGCCGGCAGCGCCGCCACGGCCCCGCGCAGCAACTCCTCGACCTCCTCGACGCCGGGCACCCGGGGCGAGTGGATGTCGTAGACCCCAGGGCCGAGCCCGCGCCCGAACGCCTGCACCGTCCCCAGGATCCGCGCCCCCGACCGGGCGGACTCGATCGTGGTGACGTCGGCGTCCAGGCCGTCGATGGCGGCCAGGATCTGATCGGCGTCCGAATAGCACAGGTGCGTATGGATCTGCGTGCGGTCGCTCGCCCCCGACGTGGCCCGCCGGTAGGCCGCCACCGCCCACTCCAGGTAGTCGTCCTGCGCCGCCCGCCGCAGCGGCAGCAGCTCGCGCAGCGCCGGCTCGTCCACCTGGACGATCGACAGCCCGGCCGCCTCCAGGTCGCGGACCTCCTCCCTGACGGCGTCGGCCACCTGGAACACCACGTCGCGCAGCGGCAGGTCGTCCCGGACGAAGGACCAGGCCACGATCGTGACCGGCCCGGTGAGCATGCCCTTGACCGGCCGGTCCGTGAGCGACTGGGCGTAGGTGGACCAGCGCACGGTGATCGGCCCGGGGCGGCTCACGTCGCCGTGCAGGATCGGCGGGCGGGTGCAGCGCGAGCCGTACGACTGCACCCAGCCGTTCCTGGTGACCGCGAACCCGTCGAGGTGCTCGGCGAAGTACTGGACCATGTCGTTGCGCTCGGGCTCCCCGTGCACGAGGACGTCGAGGCCGAGCCGCTCCTGGAGCCGGATCGCCCGCTCGATCTCCGCCTCGACCCGGTGCTCGTACTCCTCCCGGGTCAGCGTGCCCGCCGTCACCGCCGCGCGGGCCGCGCGCAGCTCGCCGGTCTGCGGGAACGAGCCGATCGTGGTGGTCGGCAGCGTGGGCAGCCGCAGGTGCGCGGCCTGGGCGGCGGCACGCACCGCGTACGGGGCGCGCTCCTCGGCCACCACGGGCGCCGGCAGCGCCACGGACGGCCCGGCCGGCACCGAGCCGCGGAAGTCGGCCCGCGCCAGCGCGACGACCTCGGCCACCTTCTCCTCCGCGAACGCCAGCCGCTCCCTCAGCTCAGGCGCCAGGTCCGGCTCGTCCGCGACCGAGTAGGGCACGTGCTGGAGCGAGCACGAGGTGGACACCACGACCTGCCCGGCGCGTACGGCGCCCAGGGCGGCCAGCGCGCGCTCCGGCGAGGTGCGCCACACGTCCCGCCCGGACACCACGCCCGCGACCACGGTCTTGCCGCTCAGATCGACCCCGGGCACCCCGCCCCTGACCAGGTCGATCCCGACGGCCTCGACGGGCGTGGCGGCCAGCGCCGGCAGCGACTCCCCGAGGTCGCCGAAGTACGACGCCACGAACAGGGCGGGCCGCGGACCCAGGGCGCCCAGCCGTTCGTAGGCGGTCCTGACGGCGGCCAGCTCCTCCGGCGTCCTGTCGCCCACCAGCGCGGGCTCGTCGAGCTGCACCCACGCGACCCCCTCGGTCGCCAGCGCGGACAGCAGCTCCTCGTAGCAGGCCAGCGCCTCGTCCAGCCGGTCCAGGGCCGAGCCGAGCAGCAGGAACGTCACCGGGCCCACCACCACTGGCCGGGTCTCGTACCCGAGCGCCCGAGCCTGCCGCACCTCGGCCAGCGGCTTGGCGGCGTCCAGCTTGAACACGGTCTCCGGACCGATCTCCGGCACGATGTAGTGGTAGTTCGTGTCGAACCACTTCGTCATCCGCAGCGGCGCCAGCCCGTCGGTGCCCCTGGCCATCGCGAAGTAGGGGTCGGCCGCGTCGCGGTAGCGGGCCGGCACCGCGCCGAGCAGCACCGCCGTGTCCAGCACCTGGTCGTACAGCGAGAACGTGTTCGACGGGAGTCCTTCCAGGCCGAGCTCGGCCAGCCGGCGCCACGTGTGCTCCCTGATCTCGGCGCCTGCCTGGTCGAGCTCCGCCCGGGTCGCCCGCCCGTCCCAGTACGCCTCCAGCGCCCGCTTCAGCTCCCGTCGCGGGCCGATCCGCGGGTAGCCGAGCACCGTGGACGCGGGAAATTGCTGGATAAATGCGGACATGTTCGCTTGCTCCTTCGAGATCGTTCAGGTCGCTGGAATGCTGCCGACTGCCGGAACGTCGTGCACCATGAATAGGTGCTGCTTATGCTCAGGGAGATCCAGTGCTTCGCGCGTGTCGCGGAGCGGCTCAGCTTCTCGGCCGCCGCCGCCGACGTGGGGATGTCCCAGCCCGCCATGAGCCAGGCCATCACCCGGCTCGAACGGGCCACCGGGGTCAGGCTCTTCGAGCGGAGCGCCCGCGAGGTGCGGCTCACCGCCGAAGGCAAGGCACTGCTGGCGTACGCGGAGCAGGTGATCGACTTGGTCCAGGCGTTCGGCGCGGAGGCGGCCCGGCTGGCCCGGCCGACCATTCACCTGGCTTATCCACCTCTCGTCGGAACGCTGGCCGCCCGGATCGTCAGGCGGCTGGCGACGCGCACCCCGGCGGTCGGGGTCGAGCTGCGCGCCGCCGGGCGTGACGAGGCGGCGCGGGCGCTGGCGGACGGCGAGGTCTCGGCGGCCATCCTGGCCACCCCGGCGCCCGCCCGGTTCGTCACGGCGGCCCGATTCCACGTCACCGTCGACCATCTGGCCGTCCCCGCCGGCCACCGCCTGGCCTCCGCGCTGAAGGTGGGCCCGGCCGAACTGGCCGGCCAGGTGCTCATGACTCCCGGCAGCCGCCCGTGGCAGGGGCTGCCCGGTCGTTCCCGCCTGGTGCCCGACGACTTCGCCGCCGCCCTCGACCTGGTGGCCGCCGGGGCGGGCCTGCTGCCCATCCCGCAGCTCATGGTCAGAACGATCAGACGGGACGACGTCCGCTTCGTCCCGCTGGAGGCGGGCGACCTGCGGATCACGTACGCACTGGCCTGGTCGAAGGAACGGGTCACCCCAGAACTGATGGCCCTGGTCCAGGCCGTCCAGGACGCCCTCTGGACGAGATGAGCGCTACTTGACGCCACAGCGCAAGTACTTGCTATCTTGTGTCAAGTGACGACCACGGAAGACCACGTCGAGCTGGTGGCCGAGCTGGTGCGGCTGCTGGAGACGCGCATTCTCGACCCGCTGGAGATCCTGCTGACCTCCGACGAGCTGCTGAGCCCGATCAGGGCGCGGCTGCGCGTGGAGGCCGAGGTGTGGGCCGCGCAGCTGCTGGGCCCCGACCAGGGGCGGGCCACCGCGACCGCGGCCAGGCTCATCGGCGTGCTCTTCCCCGGCGACGGGCCCTTCGACCCGCCCGAGTCGTGGTGGCGCAGCGCGCTGGGCCGGGTCGTGGCCCGCACGGCCGGGCACCCCACGGCGGCGGCGGTGCCGTACGCCACGGCGGGCGCGATGCTCGGCATCACCCGGCAGGGCGTCCACGACCTGGTCAAACGGGGCAAGCTCGACCGGCACCCCGACGGCGGCGTCACCACCTCCTCCATCCGCGACCGGCTCAACCGACCTCAGGAGAGCATCCCGTGGCACCGCACGACCTGATCATCGACGACCGCCCCGTCCACCTGGCCGTCCGCGACCACGGCGGCGACGGGCCTCCCGTGCTGCTGCTGCACGGCCTCGGCGGCACCCTGCTGCACTGGGACGCCGTCGCGCCGCTGCTCACCGGCTCCTGCCGCGTCGTCGCGACGGATCTGCGCGGCCACGGCCGCTCGGGCGACGGCCCGTGGGACTGGGAGGCCGCCCTCGACGACGTACAGGCGGTCGTCGACCACCTCGGCCTGGACACGCCCCTGGTGGCCGGACACTCACTCGGCGGCATGATCGCGATCCGCTGGGGCCTGCGCCATCCGGACGGCCCGGGGATCGTCAACCTCGACGGCCTGCGCTCGGCCGAGACCGCGCCGCGCCACTACGCCGGCCTGGCGGAGGAGGAGCTGACCGCGCTGCTGGGGGAGATGAAGGCCGTCTTCGACGCCCAGGCGGCGGCGATGGCCCAGCCGCTGCCCGAGGCGCACGTCGCGATGTTCCCCGAGCGGGCACTGCGTCACACGGCAGACGGCGTCTACGCCCGCCCCGACGCCGAGCTGGCCGCGCGGATCAGGTACGACCCGCACTTCCAGGACAGCGTCCCCGCGGTGGCGGACCTGCGCTGCCCGGCCCTGTTCGTGCTGGCCACCAGGAACCTGCCGGGGCTGCCCGGCCGGGTCGGCGACCTCATGCCGGCATTGCGCGCGGGCATCCGCCGCGACCTGGCGGCGCTCACCGCCGACCGGCCGCACCTGCGTGTGCTCGAACTGGACGCCAGTCACAACATGGTCGCCGAGCAGCCCGAGCGCGTCGCCGAAGCGGTGCTCTCCCTGCGGACACAGCCCACCGGGGCCTGAGCTAGTGGGCCGGCAGGTTCTTGAGCGCCTCGCGGCGGCTGAGCCCCGAGATGCCCTTGGCCCTCACGTAGCGGATCACCTCGCCGGGGTTGGTCTTGGCGAACTCGCGTAAGGCCCAGCCGATCGCCTTGCGGGCGAAGAAGTCGTTGTCCGAAAGGCTGGGCTCGATGCACGCGTACAGCAGGGCCGTGTCCGTACGGGACTTGAACCGGTTCTGGCACAGGATGGCCGTGCGCCGCTTCCACAGGTCGTCGTCGTGCGCCCACTCCAGCATGAGCGGCCGCATCGAGTCGGGGTAGACCGTCAGCAGCGCGCCGACGCGGTGGGTGGCCAGCTCGTCGACCAGGTCCCACCACGCCCCGGAGACGATCATCTCCTCGTACATCGGCACGGTGTAGAGGGTCTGGTACTCCCGGTAGAGGTGGTAGCCGGACAGCTCGACGGCGGCGTAGCGCTCCTCGCGGTATTCGGCCTCGCGCCACAGCGACAGCACCGCGCGCCGCCACTCGGGCGCGCTGTCCAGCCGGTGCTCGGCGAACACCCTCCGCAGCACCGCCCGCCGGGGGACCGCCTGGACGCCGAGGAAGGGCATGGTGGACTTCATGTAGGCGCGCATGGTCTCGGCCTTGGCGGGCTCGGCCGCCTCCTCCAGCGCCAGGCGCACCGCCTTGCCGAGGCTCATCCCTTTTGGGTGGTGCGCTCGCCCGTGGCGAGCCCGTCGAAGAGCACGGTGATGTAGTGCTCCGCCAGGCCGGTCGTGTTGAGCCGGCCGCCGGGTCGGAACCAGCGCACCGCCACCCAGATCGTGTCCCTGATCATCCGGTAGGTCAGCTTGGGGTCGACGTCGGCCCGGAACAGCCCGGCCGCCTGCCCCGCCTTGATCTGCGACACCCAGATCTGCTCGACCTCGTCCTCGGCCTTGACCAGGTAGTTGAAGCGCTCGAACTGACGCAGGTAGTTCCAGTCGTTCTGCATCACCGTGATGGCGGCGCGGTGGGGCTCCAGCGTGCCGAAGCCGATGCGGACCATCTCCGACAGCACGGTGCGGGGGTCGGCCTTGGTGTCGAGGGCGGCGCGGTAGCGGGCGATCAGGTCGTCGAGGAAGGTGGAGAGCACCTCGTCGACGATCGTCTCCTTGGAGTCGAAGTGGTGGTAGAGACTTCCCGACAGGATGCCCGCCTCGTCGGCGATCTCGCGTACGGTCGTGGCCTGGAAGCCCTTGCGCGCGAAGAGCTCCGCAGCGAGCTTGACGAGGTGGTCGCGACGCTCGGACGCGGGCCCCGATGAGGTCGCGCGCTGGCGCTTGGCCGGGGCGGCGGTGGTGCCGGAGTTCTTTCGCGTGGTCACGACACCATTATGAGCCATCGGACAATCGCTTGTTCACCTTACCGGCCCAGCTCATGCGGCATTCCCGGACATACCAAGCGCTTGCTACGATATCGGGATGAGTGAGGCGTACATCGTCGGCGCCGTCCGCACGCCCGTCGGGCGCAGGAACGGCGGGCTGGCCGGAGCCCACCCCGCCGACCTCGGCGCGCACGTGCTCAGGGAGCTGATGTACCGCGCCGACGCCGACCCGTCCGCCGTGGAAGACGTGATCTTCGGCTGCGTGGACACGATCGGCCCCCAGGCCGGCGACGTCGCCCGCACCTGCTGGCTCGCGGCGGGCCTGCCGGAGGAGGTGCCGGGCGTCACCATCGACCGCCAGTGCGGCTCCTCCCAGCAGGCGCTGCACTTCGCCGCCCAGGCCGTGCTGTCCGGCACGAACGACCTGGTGGTGGCCGGCGGCGTGCAGAACATGAGCATGATCCCCATCTCCTCCGCGATGCTCGCCGGCCGGCCGCTCGGGCACGAGACGCCGTTCTCCGGCTCCAAGGGCTGGACGGAGCGGTACGGCACCCAGGAGGTCTCCCAGTTCACCGGCGCCGAGATGATCGCCGCGCGCTGGGGCATCTCACGCGAGGAGATGGAACGGTACGCGCACGAGTCGCACCGCAGGGCCCTGCACGCCATCGACGCGGGGCACTTCGGCCGCGAGATCGCCCCCTTCGAGGGCGTCGCCGTGGACGAGGGCCCGCGCAGGGACACCACCCGCGAGCGGATGGCCGCGCTCAAGCCCCTGACGGACGGCGGCCGCCTGACCGCCGCCCTCGCCTCCCAGATCTCCGACGGCGCCGCCGCCCTGCTCGTCGCCTCGCCGCGCGCGGTGCGCGAGCACGGCCTGACGCCGCGCGCCCGCGTGCACCACCTGTCGGCGCGCGGCGATGACCCGATCATGATGCTCTCCGCCCCCATCCCCGCCACCGTGCACGCGCTCGGGATGACCGGCCTGTCCATCGGGGACTTCGACGCGATCGAGATCAACGAGGCGTTCGCCTCCGTCGTGCTGGCCTGGATCCAGGAGACCGGCGCCGACCCCGCCAAGGTCAACCCGAACGGCGGCTCCATCGCGCTCGGCCACCCGCTCGGCGCGACCGGCGCCGTGCTGGCGGTCAAGCTGCTGCACGAGCTGGAGCGGACCGGCGGCAGGTACGGCCTGCTCACCATGTGCGAGGGCGGCGGCCAGGCGAACGTCACGGTGATCGAGCGCCTCTCCATCCCCGGTCCCGAAGTGCCCTGACGGGCCGGGGCGCGGAAGCGGGGGATCGCCGAGTCCGGCCTGAGCCGGGCGAATCACTAGCCGGGCGGGTCATGAGCCGGGCTCGTCATGAGCCGGGTCTGTCATCATAGGAAACGGGCTGACGTCAGAAAATGCCTCTAGCAAATAGGAAACTTTCCTATTAGATTGCAGACCATGCCCCTGAGCGGTGACCTGCTTCGCCTCGCCGACGCCGTCCTCTTCCCCGGTTTCACCGGACACGCCCCTCCCGACTGGATCCGCCGCCGGCTCGGCGCGGGGCTGGCCGGAGTGGTTCTGTTCTCGCGCAACATCGCCGATCCCGCCCAGGTGGCCCGGCTCACCGCCGCCCTGCGCGCGGAGAACCCCGAGGTGCTCGTCGGCACCGACGAGGAGTCCGGCGAGGTCACCAGGCTGGAGGCGGACACCGGCAGCAGCCGCCCCGGCGGATACGCGCTCGGCGTCGTGGACGACGTGGACCTCACCGAGTCGCTGGCCGCCGGCCTCGGCGCGGACCTGTCCAGGGCGGGCATCTCGCTCGACTTCGCCCCCTCCGCCGACGTCAACTCCAACCCGGACAACCCGGTCATCGGGCTCAGGGCCTTCGGCGCGGACCCGGCGCTGGTCGCCCGGCACACCAGGGCGTTCGTCCGCGGGCTGCAGTCGGCCGGGGTGGCCGCCTGCGCCAAGCACTTCCCCGGGCACGGGGACACCTCCGTGGACTCGCACCACGGGATGCCGGTCGTCGCCGAGAGCGGGATCGAGGACGCGCTGTTCCCTTTTCGCGAGGCCATCGCCGAAGGGGTCAAGGCGGTCATGACCGGCCACCTCCTGGTGCCGTCGTACGACGCCGAACTGCCCGCCACGCTCAGCCCCAAGGTGCTCACCGGGCTGCTGCGGGAGGAGCTCGGCTTCGACGGGATGATCATCACTGACGGCATCGAGATGGCCGCCGTGGCGGGCACGTACGGGATCGGGGGCGCCTCCGCCCGCGCCCTGGCCGCCGGCGCCGATGCCATCTGCGTCGGCGGCGAGCACGCCGACGAGGCCACCGCGGCCGGGATCCGCGACGCGATCGCGGCGGCGGTGACCACCGGGCTGCTGCCCGAGGAGCGACTGGCGCAGGCCGCTCGCAGGGTCCGCGAGCTGGCCACGTGGGCCGCCTCCTCGGGCAGTCAGGACCCCGCCGACGGCCAGGTCGGCCTGGCCGCGGCCCGCCGGGCGATCCGCGTCACCCGCCGTTCCACCGCGGCCGTGCTCCCGCTCGGCCCCGAGCCCTGCGTGGTGGAGCTGGCGCCGGAGATGAACCTGGCCATCGACAGGAAGACCCCGTGGGGCGTCGGCGAGCCGCTGAGCCGCCTGCGTCCCGGCACCTCCACCGTCCGCCTGACGGCGGGCCGGAGCACCGGCCCCGAGCTGGAACGGGTGCTCGGCCAGGCGGCCGGCCGCCCGCTGGTCGTGGTGGTCAGGGACGTGCACCGTCACCGCTGGCAGTCCGAGGCCCTGAGACACCTGCTCAGCGCCCGCCCCGATACCGTGGTCGTGGAGATGGGGCTGCCCGCCAGGTCCGACCTGGGCGCCGTGCACATCGCCACGTACGGTTCGGCGCGGGTCTGCGGCCAGGCCGCGGCGGAGGCGCTGACCGGTAGTCTCTGAGATCGTGAACTTCGACGGCGAGGACCTCTCGCACAAGGCGCTGGGCGACCGGCTGCCCCAGGGGGAGACGCACGTCTTCCGCGAGTGCGACCTGACGGAGACCGACCTGTGGGGCGCCTCGCTGGCCGGGGCGCGGTTCGAGTCGTGCGTGCTGGAGCAGACCGACTTCCGCAAGGCCGACCTCGACGGGGCGGTGTTCAAGGGCGGCGGCGGGATGCGGATCAGGTTCAGCGACGCCGACCTCATCGACGCGGCCTTCACCGACGTGGACCTGTCCTCGGCCCAGTTCGGCGGCGCGCTGCTGACCGACGTCTCCTTCACCGGCTGCCGCATGATCGGCGCCTCGCTGACCGGCTCCAGGGGCACGGGCTTCAAGGTCGCGCGCTCCAACCTGACCCTGGCCAACCTCGGCGGCTGCTCGCTGCGCGGCGAGGTGATCGAGGGCGTGCGCTTCGACGACGCCGACCTGTCCGGCTGCGACTTCACCCAGGCCACGCTGAGCGACTGCCGGCTCATCGGCGCGCGGCTGCTGCTGACCAAGTTCAAGCAGGCCGACCTGCGCGGGGCCGACCTGGGGCAGCCGGACGACGACAGGCTGCGCGCGTTCGCCGGAGCCGTCATCAACCAGACGCAGGCCAACGCCATCCTCGCCGCCCGCGGCATCACCGTCCTGTAGCCGCCGCGTCGTACGGCATCACCGTCCTGCAGCCGCCTCGTCCGGCCGTGCCGCACGGTGCGGCGTCTCGTCCTGCCGGGGCGCGTGCGCGGGCAGGCGGGACAGGGTCGCCTCCGCCTCCGTCATGACGCGTTCGATCAGCTCGCGGCAGGACGGCAGGTCGTCGATCACCGTGACCACCTGCCCCGAGGCCATCACCCCCAGGTCCACCCGGCCCTCCACCATGGCCGCCCGCAGCAGCACCGGCGTGTTCGCCGCCTGCAGCACCTGCGCCCACGTCAGCTCGCGGCCCCGCCGCATCCGCCGTCCCTCGCGCAGCATCGACCGCCAGGACAGCCCCGACAGCCGCTTGAACCTGGCCCCGTTCACCACCGCCCTGACCAGGCGGGAGCGTTCGAGCGAGGCCACGAACGGCGTGTTGAGCACCCGGTGCGGCACCCCGTCCACGTCGCGGGTCACCACGGTCTCCCGCGCCGCCAGGTAGAACCGCTTCACCTCGTCGGGCACGGGCGAGTCGGCGGTCAGCAGGAACCGGGTGCCCATGGCGATCCCGCAGGCCCCGTAGGCCAGCGCCGCCACCAGCCCCCGCCCGTCGAAGAAGCCGCCCGCCGCGATCACCGGGATGTCCACCGCGTCCACGACCTGCGGCAGCAGCAGGGTGGTCGCCACCGGCCCGGTGTGCCCTCCGCCCTCCCCGCCCTGCACGATCACCGCGTCGGCGCCCCACTCCGCCACCTTCTCCGCGTGCCGGCGCGCCCCCACCGACGGGATCGTCAGCACGCCCGCGTCCTTGAGCCGGGCGATCAGCTCACGGCGCGGCGCCAGGGCGAACGACGCCACCTGCACGCCCTCCCTGATCAGCACCTCGATCCTGGCGGCCGCGTCGTCGGCGTCGGCGCGCAGGTTCACCCCGAAGGGGGCGTCCGTCCGCTCCTTGACCCGCCTGATCGCCGTGGTCATCTCCGGCACCGACATGGTGGCCGACCCGATGATGCCCAGGCCGCCCGCCGCCGACGTGGCCGCGGCCAGCCGGGCCCCGGCGACGTACCCCATGCCGGTCTGCACGATCGGATGCCGGCAGCCGACCAGCGACGTCAGCGCGGTCCTCAACCGGCCACCTCCCGCTCGCGCAGGCGGCCGGGGTCGAGGCGGTCGAGCACGCGCAGCTCCTCCTCGGTCGGCTCCCGCGTACGGGGGACGTCGTCGCCGGCGCCGGCCAGCTCGAACCCGGTCGCGGCCACCACGTCGGCCACGCTGACCCCCGGATGCACCGACACCAGCCGCATCGCCCCGCCGGGCCCGCCGAAGTCGAGCACGGCCAGGTTCGTCACCACCCGGCGCAGCTCGTACGCGCCCCTGTCGGTGCCGAGCCCGCTGACCATGTCCACCTCGGGCACGAACACCCTGGCCGAGTGCTTGGGGATCCAGTAACTCGTCGGGTCGCAGCGCGTGTTCCCCGGGGCGCCGCGCACGCCGAGCAACTGCGCCTTCGGCCTGGCCCAGTCGCCGACGCAGGAGATGTTCGTGTTGCCGTGCCGGTCGATCTGGCTGGCCCCGAGCATGACGTGCCGCCGCCCGTTCAGCACCAGCCACAGGTGCTCACGGAAGGGCAGCCACCCCTCCACCACCTGCGGCGCCTCGCCGAGCGCGGGCACGTCGCCGGTGAGCAGGCAGACGCCGTCGTGGGTGAGCAGGTCCGGCTCGAACGTCAGCCGGGCCAGCCGCGCGGCCAGCACTGTGACCGCCCCGCCGATCCCGGCCGCGAGGATCTCCCCGTCACCTCTGAACGCCTCCGCGCAGGCCACCACGCACACGTCAGCCCTGCTCACGGAAGTCCTCCCACGGGGTCTCCACGTACCGTCGCTGCTCGGCCTCGTCGCGGCCGTAGTCGGGCTCGCACGAGGTGAACCCGGCGCCGCCCGGCGCCTCCACCACGCCCGCCACCATCGAGCGGCTGATCAGCAACGACTGCACCGGCCCCTCCTTCAGCAGGTCCGCCGGGTCCACCAGCCGCTCGCACGAGACGTAGCAGCGCCCGGCGGCCTTGGCGTAGAGGTCGTCGAAGTACGGGTCTGGACCCAGGTACTGGGCGTTGCCCCGCGCGTCGGCCCGGTTCACGTGCACGAGCGCCACGTCGGGCGTCAGCGCCGGCACCGCGACCAGCTCCTCCCCGTCCCCGTACGGCGAGCGCACGGTACGCAGCTCCGGATTGACCCGCATCACGTCCGAGCCCAGCCCCGCCCGCGTCGGCAGGAACGGCAGCCGGTGCGCCCCGGCCAGCAGGCCGAACATGAACATGCCCTCGTCGTACTCGGTGAACTCGATCGCCCCCGTCTGGCGGGCCCTCCTGAAGTGCGGTTCGAGGGCGATGGAGTCGAGCGTCACGAACGGGGCCACGACCCTGCGCACTTTTCCGGCCGCGCACAACATGCCGACGTCGGGGCCGCCGTACGAGATGAGCGTGAGGTCGCGGACGGGGGAGCGGAGCAGGGCGCGGACCAGGGTCATGGGCTTGCGGCGCGAGCCCCAGCCGCCGATCCCGACCGCCATGCCGCTCTCCACGGACGCGGCCACCTGCTCGGCCGTCATCACCTTGCTCCCCTTACGTGCCCCCGGACTGGCCGCCGGACTGGCCGCCGGGCTGGCCGCCGGGCTGGCCGCCGGGTCGCTCGCCGACGCGCTCACTCGAACCGCTCCCTGTGCCGCTCGCCGATGCCCAGCAGGTTGAGCTCGAAGGTGAAGCCCTGCTCGAAGCGGTAGCTGCGGTTGACGTCCATCGGGTCGATGCCGTTGAGCGACTCCTTCGCGCGCCGGATCACGTACGGGTCCTTGGCCGCGATCTGCCCCGCCACCTCCATCGCCGTCTCACGCAGCTTGTCGCGCGGCACCACCTCCAGGACCGACCCGAAGGCGTGCAGCTCGGCGGCGGTGACGTTTCTGCACGTGTAGACCATGGCCCGGACGAGATGCTGCGGCACCAGCCTGGACAGGTGCGTGGCGGCGCCCAGCGCGCCCCGGTCCACCTCGGGCAGGCCGAAGTAGGCGTCATCCCCGGCCACCACCACGTCCGCGTTCCCGGCCAGCCCGACGCCGCCGCCCAGGCAGTGCCCGTGCACGGCCGCGATCACCGGCACCGCGCACTCGTACACGGCGGCGAACGCCTCGTAGCACGCCCGGTTGGCCCCGACCAGCGCCGCGTGCCCCTCGCTGTCGCGCATCTCCTTGATGTCCACTCCGGCGTTGAACCCGCGTCCCTCGGCCCGCAGCACGACCACCCGGGTCGCGGGGTCCTCGCCGGCCGCCCGCACGAGGCGGGCCAGCTTCTCCCAGTCCCGCACGGCCAGCGCGTTCACCGGCGGCAGGTCCACGACCACCTCGGCGACCGCTCCGCCCAGCAACGTGATGCCCATCTCCCCCCTTACCTAACGCTTGCTTGGTACGGTAGCACTCGTGACCGTGACTTACGACTACGCGGGCAAGCACGTCCTGGTGACCGGCGGTACGAAGGGCATCGGCGCCGGCATCGCCGCCGCCTTCGCCGCGGCCGGCGCCGAGGTAACCGTCTGCGCCAGAACCCCACCCACCACCCACGACCGCCACTCCGGCGAGACCGCATCCGGCGCGGGCGGGTCGGGTTTCGTCACGGCCGGGGGGATCCGTTTCGTCCAGGCCGATGTGCGCGATCCCGCGGACGTCGAGCGGCTGATCTCGGGGTTCGACCGGCTCGACGTCGTGGTCAACAACGCGGGCGGCTCGCCTCCCGCGCCCCTGGAGGGCACGTCGCCCCGCCTGCACGCCCGCGTCATCGAGCTCAACCTGACGGCCCCGCTGCTGGTCTCGCAGCGCGCGTACCCGCTGCTCGCCGCCGTGGGCGGTGCCGTGGTGATGATCGGCAGCGCGAGCGGCGCCCGCCCTTCACCCGGCACCTCCGCGTACGGCGCCGCCAAGGCCGGCCTGCACCACCTGGCCCGCTGCCTGGCCGCCGAGTGGGCCCCCCGGGTCCGCGTCAACACGGTCGTCGTGGGCCTGGCCAACACCCAGAACCCCGGCTCCCGGGATCCCGCCGCCCAGGATCCCGCCACCGAGAACCCCGGCTCCCGGGATCCCACCGTCCAGGACCCCGCCACCCAGGACCCCGCCACCCAGGACCCCAACTCCCAGGACCCCAACTCCCAGGACCCCAACTCCCAGGACCCCAACTCCCAGGACCCCAACTCCCAGGACACCCCCACCCGGGACGCCGGCGCCCACGGCGCGGCGGACCACTACGGCGGCCGAACGGACCTCGACGGCCGGGCCATTCCGGCCGGTCGGATGGCCACGCCCGCCGACGTGGCCCAGGTCTGCCTCTGGCTGGCCGCCCCCGGCTACGTGACCGGCGCGGAGGTACGGGTGGACGGCGGCGGCGAGATCCCCGCCTGGCGCCACCTCGTCTCGGACTGACCGGCGACCGGCCCGGGAGCCGACGCGGGCCCTCGCGTGGAAAGCCGGCCCGCCGACCGGCGCGGAGGCGGCCGGAGGCGGCTCGGGGACGGCCGGCTGAGGCACGGGGTCAGGGCAGGGACGACCGGGGGCGGCGCGGGATCAGCGCAGGGACGACCGGGCGGTGGGGCGCAGGCGCAGCCGTTCCGTGGGCGCGGTCAGGTACGGCTTCAGCATCGGCAGGTCCACCACCCGCTCCTCCTCCGCCGTCTCGAACCGGGCGAACCACACGAACACGTTCACCCCCGTCCGGACGGGCAGTCGCGGATAGGTGTTCTCCGCGTGCTTGCTCTCCAGGCAGGCCACCGGCCGCACCCCCGCCCCGGCCAGCACCGGCACCGCCTCCCGGGCGAAGACGCCGGCGAAGCCGTCCCCGACCACGTGATGGATGGTGACTACGTAGAGTGACGACGGCAGGTCCGTCGCCCCGACCGGGGGCCGTTCCCCGAACGGCAGTTCGGGTCCGGCCGGACGCAGCAGCAGCACGTCGTCGGAGTCGATCAGCGTGGCGTTGGCCGCGTCGCGGTTGGCCTGCCAGACGGGGCCGCTGTAGAAGTCGGTCAGCGCCGCCCGCCGCGTCTCCATGTCGGGAAAGGCGCGCAACCAGGGGAAGGTGTCCGGCTCGCCGTCCTCGCGGAAGGACGCGGCCACGCGCATGCCGGCGGCCTCCTGCGTCTCGATGAACTTCCGTTCGAACAAGTCGATGAGGTCGTCGCGCCGCCCCGGGCGCATCTGGTAGCGCCGTAGTTCGTAGATCATGCGCCGGACGGTAAGGCCGGGTCACTGACATCCCGTGTCAGCGTATGGTTCGAACAATATTCTGATCACTCACAGCTACTAATCGACCACGTAACGCTATATGCTCGCACTGACCTTGATCCCCTGAGGTCCAAGGAAGGTCAAGGAGATGGTGTGCGTCCCAGGGCCCTGGCGAGCGCCGTCTCCGAGCTCTTCTCCAACTGGCGAAGGAGCAGAAGTGATCAGAAGGGTGTGCGCCGCCGCGGCCGTGCTGGCAGCGGTCGCCGGCGGCACACTACTGGCAGTCCCCGCTCACGCTGACGACGACTGGATCGGCCCGTGGACCGGTGCCAACTGGTCCGCGAACCGGAGCGGCAACAGCGATTCGTCCCAGTCGGGCAACAACTTCGGGGACGTCCTGGCCGGCAACCACGGCTCGGGACGCTCGACCAACGTCAACAACGTCAACGGCATCGCGCCGACCGCCAGCAACGGCGGCATCACGGTGACGTACATCTTCTACTGATCCCGCTGACGTCCCAGAACAGCACTACGAAAGGGCAAGCACCATGATGAAGAAGCTCTGCGTGACCGGTCTCATCGCCGCCGCGGCCGGCGTGACCCTGCTGTCGGCCCCCGCCCAGGCCGACACGAACGCCGGCAACACCAGCTCCAACCGCGGCTCCTCGCAGTCGGGCAACAACTTCGGCAACGTCGTCAACTCCAACGTGAACGGCCTCGGCGCCACCGCGATCAACAACGTCAACGGCAACGCCGTGACGGGGACCAACGGCAGTGACGTGGTCGTCGACGACGTGGTCGACTAGTCCGGCCCCCCGCGCCGCGGACCTGACGGAACGTGGCGCGTCCGTGCGGGAGGGGCGGGCCGGGTCGGAAAAGGCCCGGCTCGCGCCGTATTAGCATCTTTGCGTGACTCTCTGCGCCTATGCCACGTTTGAGAACTTCTCTGAGGACGACGAGCTCGACTTGGTCCTGACCGCCTGGAAGGAGGCCGGGATCGACGGGCGCGCCGAGCGCTGGGACGATCCGGCCGTCGACTGGAGCGTCTACGACGCGGTCGTCGTCCGTTCCGTCTGGGACTACATCCTGCGGCGGGAGGAGTTCCTGGCGTGGGCGCGCGGCGTGGAGTCCGTCACGCGGCTGCTGAACCCGTACGCGGTGCTGGAGTCCAACACCGACAAGACCTACCTGCGCGACCTGGGTGTGCCGATCGTGCCCACGCACTGGTCGTCGCGGGGGCTGCCCGACTGGCCGGAATACGTGGTCAAGCCGACCGTCTCCGGCGGGGCCCGCGACACCGTCAGGACCGCAGACCGCGCCGAGGCCGAGGCGCTGGCCGCGGCGCTGGAGGCCGCGGGGCGCGCGCCGATGGTGCAGCCGTACCTCGACATGGTGGAGTCGGAGGGCGAGACCTCGCTGCTGTTCTTCAACCGCCGCCTCAGTCACGCCGTCCGCAGGAAGCCGATGCTCGCCCGCGGAGCGGGTTCCGGCGACATCTCCGGGGCCGGGCTCCGCACCCCAGCTCCGGACCAGGTCGACCTCGCCGAGAAGGTGCTCACCGCCGTACCCCATGTCCTTCTCTATGCCAGGGTCGATCTGGTCCGGCTACCCGGCGGCGCGCCCGCCGTCATCGAGCTCGAGCTGACCGAGCCCTCCCTCTACCTGCACCACGAGCCGTCGGCGGCGGCGAGCTTCGCCAGGGCGCTGCGCGAGCTGCTCTGATCAGCAGGAGATTCCGCCGTCCACCGGGATGACCGCGCCGGTGAGGTACGCCCCCGCCCGCGAGGCCAGGAAGATGGCCGCGCCCGCCATGTCCTCCGGCCGCCCGATGCGCCCCAGCGGGACGCTCGCGGCGATGCTCGCGCGGGTGGCGGGGTCGTCGAGCGCGAACGCCATCATCTTCGAGTCGAACGGCCCCGGCGCGATGGCGTTGACCGTGATGTGCTCGCCGGCCAGGCGCTTGGCCAGGTGGCGGGTGAGCATGTGGACGGCCGACTTCGTCGAGGAGTAGGCGTAACTCTCCAGGGCCGGCACCCTGAGCCCGTCGATCGAGCCGACGTTGATCACCCGGGCCGGGTCGTCGGCGCCGGCCGTCTGGCGCAACTGCGGCAGGAACCGCTGGGTCAGCTGGAACACCCCCTTGACGTTGATGTTCCAGAGCTTGTCGAAGGCGCTCTCGGGATACTCCTCCAGCGGCGCGCCCCAGGTCGCCCCCGCGTTGTTCACCAGCACGTGCAGCGGCCCGTCCACCGCCGACACCAGCCGTTCCAGCCCCTCGGGCGTGGACAGGTCGGCCGGCACGGCGGAGCAGCCGAGCTCGGCGGCCGTCTTCTCCACCTCGGCCGTCTTACGGGCGGAGATGTACACGGTCGCGCCCGCCTCGACGAACCCGGCGGCGATCATGCGCCCGATGCCGCGCGAACCGCCGGTGACGACGACGTTCTTGCCTTCCACTGAGAACAGAGTCATGTTCTGGGAGCATGCCATACCGACCGGTCGGCTGTCAGGGCTGGGACGCTCACACCCCGGGCAGGCGGCCGTTGCGGAACAGGTCGACGAACCGCTGGTGATCGTCCCTGGCCCGCGCCCCGTACCGGTGGGCGAAGTCCACCAGCGCCGCGACGAACCCGGACCTGTCGTCGCCGATCACCGCCACGATCGCCTCCTCCGTCGAGAAGTCCACCAGGTCGTGACTGGACTCGTCGTCGGCCACCGAGTGCATGCGCGCCACCGCCCGCCCCAGGTCCTGCACGATCGAGCGCAGCTCCGCCGGCTCGTTGACGTCGTCCCAGTCGAGGTCGGCCGAGTACGGGGACACCTCGGCCACCAGCTGCCCCACCCCGCTGAGCGCGGTGTACCCCAGCCACGGATCGGCGTAGGCCTGCAGCGCGCGCTGCGACTCGGCCGTGCGGTGGCCCTGGTGCAGGAAGTAGGAGCTGACCTTCTCGTCGGAGATGTACCGCGCCACGGCGGGGGCCGCCGCCTGCTTCATGTAGAGGATGACGTCGTTCTCCAGCGCCTGCGAGCGCCCTTCGAGCAGCAGGTTGTACGACGGCAGCCCCGCCGACCCGATGCCCACGCCCTTGCGCAGCGCCACGTCCTTGACCGCCTGCTCGTGCGGCGCGAGGGGCGCCGGCAGCGTGGCCAGGTATTCCTCGAAGGCCGCCACCACCGTCAGCCGGGTCGCCGCGTCCACCGGCTCGCGCCCCTCCATGAGCGCGAAGCGCCGGTCGTAGTCGTCGATCACGGTCTCGACGTCGAGCAGCGCCACCCTGGTGCTCAGCCGGGCCCGCTGCAGGACCCGGTGCAGCACGCCGGTGGTGCTGTCGAGCGTGAGCGAGCCGATCGCGTCGTCGCCACCGGCCGCGATGGCGCCCAGTTCGACCAGGTACGCCCCGGCGAAGTCGGTCACCAGCACGCTGATCGAGTCGTCGGACAGCGCCTTGGCGTACCCGAGCAGGGCCACGCTGGCCGCGAACCGCTTGAGGTCCCAGACGTAGGGGCCCACGTACGCCTCGTCGAAGTCGTTGACGTTGAAGACGAGGACGCCGGAGGCGTTCATGTACGTGCCGAAGTTCTCCGCGTGCAGGTCGCCGTGGATCCACACCCGGCTGGTCGGCCCGTCGAGGTAGGACTCGTCGGCGAAGGATCCGGTCATGTCCGCGTAGAACAGGCAGGCGCTGCCCCGGTAGAACGCGAAGGGGGAGGCCGCCATCTTCCTGAACTTCCGCCTGAAAGCGGCGGGGTCTCGCTTGATCGACTCGCCGAACTCCGTCATGAGGACATCGAGCAGGAACGAAGAGCGTGTGCCCATGGTCCGGACACTAGATCCGGATCGCCCGTCCGGCCACCCTGGTCTTTCCCTGACAGGGACGATCCGGGCCGGTCAGGGGTGCTGGGAGGAGACCGAGACGACCTCGCCCGTCATGTACGAGGAGTAGTCGCTGGCCAGGAAGACGATCACGTTCGCCACCTCCCACGGCTCCGCCGACCGCCCGAACGCCTCCTTGGCCGCCAGCTCCGCCAGCAGCTCCTCGCTGGTCACCTTCGCCAGGAACGGATGCACCGCCAGCGACGGCGCCACGGCGTTGACCCGCACGCCGTGCTCGGCCGCCTCCATCGCGACGCACCTGGTCAGCGCCATCACACCTGCCTTGGCCGCAGCGTAGTGCGCCTGCCCCCGCTGGGCCCGCCAGCCGACCACGGAGGCGTTGTTCACGATGACCCCGGAGCCCTGAGCGATCATCTGCCGCAGGGCCGCCCTGGTGCAGCGCATGGTGCCGTGCAGCGTGACGTCGATGACCGCGTGCCACTGCTCGTCGGTCATCTCGGCCAGCGGCGCGGTCCCGCCGAGCCCGGCGTTGTTGACCACCACGTCGAGCCGCCCGTGCGCCTCCACGACCGCGTCGAACAGCGCCAGCACCTGCGCCTCCGAGGTCACGTCGCACGGGACGGCCAGCGGCTTGACCCCGGTCAGCTCGGTCAGCGCGTCGGCGGCGGCCGACAGGCGGCGCTCGTGCCGGTCGGAGACGACGATCGTGGCGCCCTCCTCGGCGCAGCGCCGGGCGGTGGCGTAGCCGATGCCGGCGCCCGCGGCGGCCGTGACGAGCGTGACCTTGCCGTCCAGCAGGCCGTGCGCCTTCGGCTGGGGCGGTGGCTTCGGCTGGGCCGGTGGTTTCGGCGGGGACGATGACATCGGCGGCTCCGATCAGCGGGTCGATCAGCAGGTCGATCAGCGGGGAAGTCCCAGGGTGCGCTCGGCGATGATGTTGCGCTGGATCTCGCTGGAACCGGCATAGATGGTGTCGGCCCGGCTGAACAGGTAGAGCCGCTGCAGCTCGTTCAGCCCATCGGGGTCGCAGGCGAGCCCCGCCCGGCCCTGGACGGCCTGGGCCAGCTCGCCCAGCCTGCGGTGCCACTCCGACCAGTACAGCTTGGCGATCGACACCTCGGGTCCCGGGTCGGGGCGCATCGTCCTGAGCGCGTTCAGCCGCATGATCCGCAGCTCCAGCCAGGCGCGGACGAGCCGGTCGCGCAGCACGGGGTCCGTGGCGGCGCCCGTGCGCCGGGCCGTGGCGATCACCGCGTCCAGCTCCCGCGCGAACCCGAGCTGCTGGCCGAGCGTGGACGCCCCGCGCTCGTGGCCGAGCGTGGCCATGGCCACCCGCCAGCCGTCGCCCGGCGCGCCGAGGATGTTGCCCGCCGCCGTCCGCGCGCCGTCGAAGAACACCTCGTTGAACTCGGAGGTGCCGGTGAGCTGCACGATCGGGCGGACCTCGACGCCGGGGCGGTTCATCGGCACCAGCAGGTACGACAGCCCGCGATGACGCCGGGAGCCCTCCTCCGTACGGCAGAGGACGAAGCACCAGTCGGCCACGTGCGCCAGCGACGTCCACACCTTCTGTCCGGTGATCACCCACTCGCCCCCTTCGAGCCGGGCCCGCGTCTGGACGTTGGCCAGGTCGGAGCCGGCCTCCGGCTCGGAGTAGCCCTGGCACCACAGCTCCTCGCCGCGCCGGATCGGGGGCAGGAAACGGTCCTTCTGCTCGTCGGTGCCGAACTCCAGGATGGTCGGGCCGACCAGCCCCTCGCCGATGAGGCCCACCCGGGCGGGGGCGCCGGCTCTGGCGTACTCCTCGTGGAAGGCGACCTGGTCGGCGAGGGAGGCGGCGCGGCCGCCGTACCGCTCGGGCCAGCCGAGGCAGGTCCAGCCGTGCCGGCCGAGGTGACGTTCCCAGGCCTGGCGCAGTTCGTGGCCCTCGTGCTCGCGCCCGGGGCCGCCGAGCCCTCTGGCGCCGGCGAACTCGCCGCGCAGGTTCTCCTCCAGCCAGGCCCTGGCCTGCTCGCGAAGGCTCACGGCCGCTGCCGGCCGCTCAGGACGAACGTGGAGCCCGCCGTCCGCTCAGGACGGCTCAAGGAACCCGCCGTTGAACGAGCCGTACCCGCCGCGGAAGAACAGCAGCGGGCCGCACTCCGCGAGCGTGTCGAGCTGGAGCACCCGGGCCACCACGATCATGTGGTCGCCGGCCACGTGCTCGGCCTCGACCACGCAGTCGAGCCAGGCGAGCGCGCCGTCGAGCACCGGGTTGCCGCCGGGGGAGCCGGTCCAGTCGAGGCCGGCGAACTTGTCGCCGCCCTTGCTCGCCATCTGCTTGCACACGTCCTGCTGGGTCTCGGCCAGCACGTTGACCGTGACGGTCTTGGCGGCGCGCACCTTGGGCCAGCTCGTGCTGGTGTGCGCGACGCAGAAGGCCACCAGGGGCGGGTCCAGCGAGACCGAGGTGAAGGAGTTGGCGGCCAGGCCGCACGGACGGCCGCTCAGCGGGTCGACGGCCGTGATCGCCACCACGCCGGTCGCGAACCTGCCCAGCACCTGCCGGAAACGGCGGCTGTCGAGGTGGCCGTTCGGGCTGTGCTGGGATGGGCCCGTCGGCATGGCGGCTCCGTTGCGAGTCCTGCGCTGGTGGGGCGTCGGAAGGCCGCGACAGCCGTCCGGCGCGATGAGCCGGGCAGCGTGTGTGCTCATGGTCCGCCTCCTCGTACGCCGACTGCGCTCATCTTACCAAGCGCTTGCTTGGACGCTAGGGGGAAGCGGAGAAAGGTGTCAAGTCGTACCGGCTCACCTGCGTTGACACGGGCGAAAACGGATGCATAACGTGACGTACGTGCCCAAGCGCTTGCTTGAATTCAGGAACGTGACCGCCATCGCGGGGGTCGGCTACACGCCCTTCACCAAGGACTCCGGCGTCAGCACGCTGACCCTGGCCTGCCGCGCCGTGCTGGCCGCCCTGGAGGACGCCGGCCTGACCGCGGACGAGGTGGACGGCCTGGCCACGCACCGCGTGGGCGACTCCGCGCCGCCCACCCTGGTCGGCCCCGCCTTGGGGCTGAGCGACCTGGCCTGGCACCTGGACCAGTTCGGCGGGGGCAGCGTCTCCCACGCCGTCGTCGGCCAGGCCGCGCTGGCGGTGGCCGCGGGCCTGGCCGAGACCGTCGTCTGCTACCGGGCCATCAACGCCCGCTCGGAGTTCCGCATGGGCGGCACCGGCCGGGGTGTCCCGGTGAGCCCGGAGGTGCAGTACCAGGCCCCGTACGGGTACGTGGCCCCGCCGCAGCAGTTCGCCATGTACGCCCGCGCCCACATGCTCCGCTACGGAACCAGGGCCGAGCACTTCGGCCGCCTGGCCGTCACCCAGCGCGCCAAGGCCGTCAAGAACCCGCGCGCTCTCATGCGCACGCCCATCACCCTCGACGACTACCTGTCCAGCCGGTGGATCGCCGAGCCGTTCCGGCTGCTGGACTGCTGCCTGGAGACCGACGGGGCCTGCGCCGTGGTCGTCACCACGGCCGAGCGCGCCCGCTCGCTGCGCCGCCCGCCCGTCCTCATCTCCGGCGCGGCCTGGGGCGGCGGCACCTCGCACCTGTCGGGAGCCGGCGCCGACCCCACGGTCACCGCGGCCGCCGCGCTGGCCCCCCGCCTGTACGCGCAGGCCGGGCTCGGCCCAGGGGAGGTGGACGTGGCCGAGCTGTACGACTGCTTCACCTACTCGGTGATCGTCCAACTGGAGGACTACGGGTTCTGCGCCAAGGGCGAGGGCGGCCCTTACGTGGAGTCGGGCGCGACCGCCCTGGACGGCCCGCTTCCGGTCAACACGCACGGCGGCTTCCTGTCCGAGGGGTACGTCCACGGCCTCAACCACGTCGCCGAGGCGGTCTCCCAGCTCAGAGGGGACGCCGGGGACCGGCAGGTGCCGGGTGCGGAGGTGGCGCTCTCGACGTCCCAGCCCGGCTACATCCTGCCCGCCACGTCCGCCCTGATCCTGAGGAGGGCGTGATGGCCTACCGTCCGGAACCCGACCGGGACTCCCGTCCGTGGTGGGAGCGGATCGCCAGGAGAGAGTTCGCGGTACAGGAATGTGCCTCCTGCGGCACGCCGCGCTTCCCGCCGCGGGCCTTCTGCCCGCTCTGCCGTACGGAAGGGTGTCGCTGGCGTGAGGTCGCCCCCGTGGGGACGGTGGAGAGCTGGATCGTCAACCACCAGCCGTTCGTGCCGGGACGGCTCGATCCATACCTAGTGGTAATGGTCCGGCTGGAGGCGGTTTCCGGCTGTCTGGTGTACGGAAATTGGCGATCGGAGCGTCCGCCGGAGCACGGGGAGCGGGTCGTGGGGACGTTCACCGAGGTCACAGAGGATCTGACGGTGCTCGACTGGGCGCCGGCCGCCGCCGGAGGCGTGCATGGTCATCCATCCGGGCGCACGTCCTTGCAGTAGATGACCTTGCCTCGGAAATTGCATTGGTACCGCTGAATCCCACCAGTCCCACCATCACGAAAGGTGCCCCCACGTTCGGCCTCCAGGGTTGATGATGTGGCTGTAGGCGTCGTCGATGCGGACGGCCCGGGACTTGGCGGCAGATGTGATTCGTGCGTGCTGGGTGACGAGCGTGGCCACGAGGTCACGTGAGGCGATCCTGCCCGCCTGCCGCCGCGACACCCGGCCCTCCCGCTCCGGAACCCGGGCCAGCCGCCCCGGGTTCCGGAGCGGGGCGGCCCGTGCGCCCCCGGAACCGAAAAGGCCCCCATCGGGAGATGGAGGCGGCTGTCGTGCGGTTCCCTGGAGGAGAACGCGTCCTGGCGGGCGTGGGGGACCCGCCAGGACGCGCTTCCTTCCCCGTGTGCGACGGCCCAGGACTCCGGCGAGGGATGGAGTCCTAGACCGTTGAGCCGCACACGGAGTCGATGGGGGAACGTGAAGGTCCCTGTCGTCGGCAACGTGCGGCGATGCTTCGAGCTGGACCGACCGGGTCATCGATGTGGTACGTGACGGGGGCGCCACCCTCCTTGTCTCCGACAAAGGATCCGTCTTCGCACCACGCGGTCAGCTCAGTCAGCACCGATGGCGATGGCACGGATGTGCCACTGCACTGGCAGGTGTGGGTGATCACCTGGCGGGGCAACGCGTAACGCAGTAAACGAGTTGCTTCGCGAGGGTCATGCCAGGGCAGGTATGGCGTACCCGTGCGGACCGGCGACACTGGCCTTCACCCCCTCACCGGCCTTTAGATGGATTTGTACCAACGAATGGATGATGGGCCGGTGGACCGGGTTTGGTCAAGGGGTTGTGGCCTGCTAGAACCAGATCGTCTAAATTGTTGGAACAAAAGGGGTGAAAGTGGCAAGGTCGGTGCTGTATCAGCAGGTGGCTTCGGAACTGCGACGAGCCATCTACTCGGGTGTCCTCGGCCCCGGGTCGCAGCTGCCGACCGAGGCTCAGCTCATGGAAGACCATGGCGTGAGCAGGAACACTGTGAGGCTGGCCCTTGGGGAGCTGGTCAATGAGGGACTCGTCACTCGCACGCCACGGCGTGGAACAGTGGTCAGAGACCGCAGACCGCTGCTGATCTATCCGCAGCGGGAGCTGGAGCCACAGCCCAGTGGGGAACTGCGGGAGGCCTTCGCCTATGCCGTCGCGCAGGAAGGCCGCGCGCCAAGCCAGTACATAGAGGTCCTGACGGTGTCTCCAGTAGAGGAGATCGCCAGCAGGCTGGAGCTGGCCGACGGGGAGTTGGCCGTGGTGAGACGCCGTCTGCGGTTCGTGGACGGGCAGCCGTACAACACCAACGATTCCTACTTCCCCCGTGACATGGTCGCCGATTCCGAGATCGCCAGGCCCGGGGACATCGCGCGAGGGGCGAACCGGGTGCTGGAAGAGTTGGGTCATGCGCAGGTGCGCGTCGTCGACGACATCTGGGCCCGCATGCCCAACCAAGAGGAGGCCGAACGCCTCCAGCTTGAGCTCGGCACGCCAGTGATGGTCTATGTCCGAGTGGGTTACGACGGGGCGGACATGCCTGTGCGTGTCGCCGTGTCGGTGTTGCCAGCCGACAAACATCTGATCAGATACGAGCTCGATCGCCGCTGACGAGCTCGTGGGTGAAGGGGTGATCCCGCCGGCCGGGCGCAGCGAGAAATAGCCGCCTCGCTGGCCTAGGGGAGTCGTGCATACTCCCCTAAATCGCCATTTATCCATATATATCGGGATAAGGCCCTATTTCGCCCTAACGCACCGTTGCGTCATCACGCTGTGCGCTGGGGCGGACACCCAACGCAGTGAAGGATTCACTATGCACACGCACACCCTGCTTCACCCTCTCTCCCTCCGTAGAGCGGAACCTGCGGACCTTTCCGGCATCCTCACCCTCCTCGCCGACACCTCCGAGTGGCTGTGGCGGCGAGGACTGCGGCAATGGCCCCGAGGGGGGTTCGGTCCGGAAAGGATCGAGCCGCTCATCGAGGAGCGGGTGCTGTTCCTGCTGGACGACGAGCTCAGATACCTCGACCCCGACGAATCCGCCCCGCCGGTCGCCACCATCGCCCTCGACGAGCACGCCGACCCGGAGTTCTGGCGGCCGGGGGACGACCCGGGGGCCGCGCTCTACGTCCACAAACTGGCCGTCGCCCGTCCCTGGTCTGGCTCCGGCCTCGGGGACGCCCTGCTCGACTGGGCGGGCGCCACGGCCTACGGGGCCGGCCTGCCGTGGCTGCGCCTCGACTGCGCCAAGAACAACCCCGGGCTGCAGAGCTACTACCGCAGGCGCGGCTTCCGTCACGTCCGCACCGTGGACCTGCCGCACCGCTCCTCGGGGGCGCTCTTCCAGCGCTCGTCGGAGGACGTGCCGATCACGGTCTTCCGTGACCTGACCATCGCCGAACTGATCAGCGCCTGACCCGGCCTCCCCACGCGGCCCGGCCCCGACCTCCCGGGACCGGGCCCCCTGGGGCGGCTTGCTCAGGCGTGCGGTGCCGTCTGTGCCGGGGAGCACAGGGAGACGCCGATCTCCTGGGCCACCTCGGCGTGGGCGAGGTACTCGTCGATGTCATGAGCCCGGCCCGTCGCGTTGACCACGGGAGCCTCGTCCGGCCCGTCCTGCCAGCGGTCGCCCAGCGGGCAGCCGATGGCGACCGGGTCGATCGGGCACCAGGCGTTGAACCAGCGGGCGACGCGGTCGGGACGGTACGGCCCGCCGCTGATCAGCCGCTCGAACACGCTGTCCAGGCCGAGCGGGCTGCCCGCGGTCACCAGCAGGTCCACCTCCACCGCCGGGTCGAGCCGGGTGAGCAGATCCATCGCGACCACCGTGCCCAGACTGTGGCTGACCAGCACCAGGCGGCCGGAGCGCGGCATCTCCTGAAGCACGCAGTCCAGCACCGCCTCCCGCACCCGCCGGTCGTCGAGATAGGCGGCCACGTCCCCGAAGACGGCGGCGATGGTCAGGCGGTCCAGGTCGGTGGTGTCGGCGAGCCAGCTCAGCCCGTGGTGGACGGCGTCACCGATCCCTTCCAGACTCGCAGCCCGCGCCGGGGGCAGCCCGGCCTTGGCCGCCGCCTCGACGATCAGCTGCTCGTACAGCCGCCGTGTCGACCCGGTCGCCGGCGCCGCCGCCTCGACGGGATCCCCGACGGCCACCCGCGGCGAACGGTGCAGCGCCTCCAGCGGTCGCATGGCGTCGACGAGCCGCCGCCCGTAGAACGGGAAGCAGGCGTCGGCGGGCACGATGGTGGGCAGGCCCGCCCGGGTGAGCCCGCAGTTCAGCCCGGCGGCCCAGTTGCGGCGCACCTCCTCGGGATCGCACTCCTCGTGGCCGCGGCCGTGCAGGAAGACCAGGTGCTTAGCCCCACCGAACGCGCCCGGCGCGGCGGGCAGCCCCGCGCCGGTCCGCAGGGGCGCGGCACGTACGCCCGCCTCGACGGGCGGCCCGGCCTGGGCCGGCACGACCGATCGCCATGATTCCGGCGGCGGGCCGGATTGCGCATCCTCCGACGGCGGGATCGCTCGTCCGTCCCCCATGGGCGGGGTCGTTCCCTCGTCCGCCGGAAGCGAGAAGGGTCGCCCGTCTGCCGAGGGCGAGGGGGCGGCGGCGCTTCGTACGGTGGTGAGGTCCTGGAGGCCGGACTCCAGGCCCATTTCGGTCAGGAACGCCAGCCGGGCATCGTCGAGCGGCAGCCCGGCCAGGTGCTTGAGGATGACGCTGACACGCACGCCCTCGTTGGAGATCCAGTCGACGGCGTCGTCGCCGTCGCCCTCCCGCCACACCTGCCCGTCGCGCCGCAGGATCCGGCCGCGGTCGTCCGTCCTGGGCACGCCGCTGTGATGGAGCGCCGTCACCTCCCACTGGTCGTTGAAGACGGGAGAGCCGGAACTGCCGGGTTCGGTGTCGGTCTGGTACTGCAGGAAGTCGTCCAGCCGTGCCTCCAGCCGGTTCTCGCGGATCGAGATCTCCTTCAGCCTGCCGCTGGGATGCCCGATGATGTTCACCGGCTCCCCGATGACGAGTTTGCCGGTCTGGACGCTGAGCCTGTTCCAGCCGAACGTCTCCCCGACCGGCAGGCCGGTGGCGTCGGGGACGACCGGGACGAGGGCGAAGTCGAGAGCCTCGTCGGCGACGAAGAAGGCGTCGGGAGCCAGCACGAACCGCTGCGACACCTCAGGGGTGTTGTCCACGGTGACCTGCGCGTCGAACTCCACGACCGCCGAGCGGGCCACGCCGGCGTCGGGGAACACGTGATGGTTGGTGAGCAGCAGCCTGGGAGAGACCAGGAAGCCGGTGCCGATGGGAATCTCGCGGCCGTTCTCGCGGACCGAGATCCGGGCGACCGTACGCGCGGCCCGTACGCCACGGGGCAGGAAACTCCAGGCCTGGAGGTCTTTCGCCACGCCCAGGATGCGCTCGTACATCTTGGGCCGGTCGAGCGCCTCGGTCCTGGTGGCCTCCAGCGCCGCCTCGACCGGAAGCCCGTTGCGCTGGACGAGGCGGGCGGTGCGGGCGGCGAGCATCTCCGGCGTGTCGGGAAACGCCTCTCCCCGCCGCTGCCGGTGGGCGGTGGCGTCGCGGTCGGTGCCGCTCCAGCGATACCGCTTCGCGGCGGCCTTGCTGTGTCCAACCCGGTTTTCACGGACTTCGGTCGCGATATCCATGGCAGCCCGCCACTTCACTCAAAAGGCGTCTCCCTTCGAACGTGCGGGTCGTGGCGGCGCGGCGTCCAGAGAGCGGTACGGTAATTGGCCGCACGTTGACCGACATTTCTGCGTAAGCTGCCCGCCCGCTCTTGTCATCGTGAGTCAAGTCAACTCATTAAACTTGTCATCAAAATGCCTTTCAGTTCTCGGGGTGACGACGCGACTATGATGAAGCGAGGTGAGAAAGGGGGCGGTCCCATGGGAAACGTCGTCGACTTCGTGAAAGTGGAATCGCTGGACCGGCGGGCCCAGCAGCTCACCCAGCCGGAGCTCGACCTGCTGGAGGAGCTGCCGTCCCAGGATGACGAGCAGTAGCCGAGGTCATCACCCGCCGCCGCGCTGCCCGGCTGAGCGCGAAGTGGCGCTGCCCGTCGCCACCCGGCGGGTGCGCGCCACGCTGTCCGCGCTCGGCCTGCGCGCTCGGCTCGTGGACGCGGGCCCTGGCCACGACCCTTGTGCCTGGTGGTGCGACCTGCTGGGCGAGGGGGATGCGGAGTCGGTGGCCTGCGGAATGGGCAAGGGGAGCCGGGAGGAGGCCCGCACGGGCGCCCTCTTCGAGGCCGTCGAGCACTACCTGACCGGCCCGGCGGGTTTCGACCCCGGCACCGTCGCACTGGCCGCCCCGGCCGAGCTCGCCGCCGGGCCGCTGTGCGAAGACGTCTGTGCGGCCCTGCTGACCCGTATGAGCGGCCGCGGGATGGCCTGCGCACGCTACCGAGCCATCGGCGGCGGAAAGCATCCCAGGGACGGCCTCAGCGGGCGCCCCCTCGCCGAAGGCCGTCTCAGCGGGGACGGTCTCAGTGGAGACGGCTTCGGTGGGGACGGCCTCAACTCGGACGGTGTCGGTGGGGACGGCCTCAACCGGGACGGTTTCAGCGGTGGCGACCTCGCCGACGACAGCCTGGGCGGGGGCGTGCTCGACGCGGAGAGCGGCGCCGTCGGGGAAGGCGGGGTGCTGGTGCCTCTCTTCCTGTCGGCCCCCTGGTACCTCGAGGCGGGCTCCGCGCCGCTGCGCGAGCTGCTGGACGACCGCTGCGACTACGCCGACCTCATGCGCTACAGCTGCAACAGCGGCTCCGCGGTCGGCGTCACGGTGGCCGAGGCGCTGCTGCACGCACTCAACGAGGCGATCGAGCGGGACGCGCTGTCCCTGCTCCTAGTACGGGCCTTCCTGGGCGGGCCCGGGTTCCGGCCCCGGCTGATCGATCCTGGGACGCTGCCGGACGGTCCCGCGCGGGCGTACGCGGTGGCCGGGAAGCTGACCGGATCACCGGTGCACCTGCTGGACATCACCAGCGACCTCGGGGTGCCGACCATGCTGGCGTACACGCTGCCCACCTCCCGCCACCCGCACCGGCGCGGCACCGGCACCTCGCTGAGCCCGTCCCACGCCGCCTGGCGCGCCCTCACCGAGCTCGTCCAGACCACGCTCGGCGAACGGCTGCCGGGCGGCACTCACCGGGGCCCCGCCGCGCCGGCGGCGCATCCCGGGCTGCGCGCGTGCTCGCGGTTCGACCTCGGCCGAGCCCTGCGCGAGGCCCGCGTGGTGCCCCTCTCATCCGACGCACCTGCCGGGACGCCTGGTGATCAGGTGCGGACGGTCGTCGCGGCGCTGGCGGCGCGAGGCTTCACCGCTTATGGCCGAACGGTGCACACCCTTCCTTCCGGCGTCACCGCCGTGCACGTGTTCGTTCCTGGGCTGGAGCGTTTCATGCTGGTGACCGACGGGAACCTCGTGATTCCCGGCCGCCGCGGCAGGGCGGCCGCGCTTTCTGCCTCCGAGAACGTATCGCTGCCACGTCTTTGACGGATTTTTGGAAGTCGCCGTCCGATTTTCCGATAATCAACCTGGTGCGGATGATTTCGAGCACTGTTTTCGCGTGAAGCTGCGCATACTGAGTTTATGACTGCTCGATATTGGCGGCAACATAATCGCCTGGGAATGATGTCGGCCGGGGCCACAGTCGTAGCCGTGGTTACGTTCTTGATCGTCTGGCAGTACAAGAACCAGCTGGGGCAACTGGGGCTAGTGGTTGCGGCCACCCAGGTAATCGCCGGCGCGGGTGCCTTGGTCGGCGTGTGCCATCAAGTGTTGCAGTTCGTGTCCTCGTGGCGGCGCAGCCGCGCACCTCTGCCCGCCCCGACCTCCACAGAGATCACCACCGCGAAGGATGTACTTGCGGGCCTGGTGACCCAGCAATGGCGGGACGAGACCGCCCTGCGCTCGTTGTGCGACCCCGCGCCGATGCCGCTGGCCTGGCGCTCGACCGAGCGCCGTGAACTCGCCGATCGCTCCGAGATCATCGCCGATGGGACCGTCGCCTTCTCCGGCCTGGACGTGCACATCGAGGCCATGGTGCGAAACTTCCGCGCCCTGCGCTGCAGGCGGCTGGTCATCCTCGGCGGCCCAGGCACCGGCAAGACGACGCTCGCCGTGCAACTCGTGCTCGAACTCCTGCGCACGCGCGAGCCGGACGAGCCGGTGCCGGTGCTGCTGTCGGCCGCTCGCTGGGACGATCGCGCGCATCCCCGGTTGCAGGACTGGCTGGCCGCGAGCCTGGCCATGGACTATCCCGCGCTGCATGCGGCGGAACTGGGCACCGACATTCCCGAGACGCTGGTGGCGAGGGGAGAGATCCTGCCTGTCGTCGATGGCCTGGACGAGCTGCCCGACCATGCCCGCGCGGACCTGCTGGCCGCACTCAACCGGTCGATGTGCGGGAACGACCAGCTCATTCTCACCTGCCGGACGGAGCAGTTCGCCGAGTCGGTCGAGGAGATCGGCGACGTCCTGACGGCGGCCGCGGTCATTGAGCCGCAGCCCATGGGACCCGAGGTGGCCGCGGACTACCTGCAGGCATGCCTTCCGCCGGTGCCGCATCCGGCCTGGCCTACGGTCATCGAGGCTTTGCGCACAGGCGCGGCACCTGCCCTGGCGGAAGTCACTTCGACCTCGCTGGGCCTGTGGCTGGTCCGTGCCACCTACATCGCCCCGCGCGTGGATCCGTCACCGCTGCTGCGGTACGCGCATGGCAGCGCGACCGAACTGCAGGACCACCTCTGCGACCAGCTCATCCCCGCCCTGGTGAGCGCTAGAACGCCAGCCGACGGCCCGCCGCAACCCTTCAGGCCCCGGCACGCGTGGACTCCGGAGCAGGTCGGCCGCTGGCTCACGTACGTGTGCCGGCAGCTCACCGTGAGCGAGGACGACACCCGCGACATGGCCTGGTGGCACCTGGCGGGCCGGATGCCCAATCGCAGGGTACGCATCTGGTGCGGCGTCGGCATGGGCGTCGTGACCGGGCTGGTGTTCTTCATGCTGACCAAGGGGATGGAGCAGGTAGGCGTGGTGGCCGGGCTGCTGACGGCTTCCGTGGTCATCCTCATGACCGATTCCTGGTTCACCGAGACCCCCGGTCACGCCGAGCTCCAGTTGCGCGGCCGGCTCGCCGAACTGGCCCGCGTGGTCATGACCGCATTGATCATCATCCTTGTCGTGGCGAGCCTCGGCTTCTTGATGGGCTGGTTGTTCGGGAAGCAGTCGATCGATGCCGCCTGGAGTTCCGCGCGGAACACCGGGCTGGCGGGCGTCGGCTTCGTCATCGCCCTCAACCTGATCTACTGGGTCGAGCATCCAACCGTCACGGCGACCGCGCGATCACCGCGCTCGACCTGGCGGGCGGACCGCACCCTGACCGTCATCCGGATGATCAGCGGGCTCCTGGTCGGCCTCATGGCCGGGTTCATCGCCAAGGAGGCCAAGCTCCCCACGACCGTGGCGATCGTCGGCGGGCTGCTGCTCGGCCTGCTGTTCGGCCTCGTCGTCGGCCGGCACCACGCCTGGCTGGCCTACAACCTGACGGTGCCCCGCCTGGCCGCCAAGGGCAGCCTGCCCATGCGGGCGATGGACTTCCTGGACGACGCCCACCGGCTGGGCCTGCTGCGTACCGAAGGGCCGTACTACCAGTTCCGGCACATCGAGCTGCAGCAGCACCTCACCCGTGAACTCCAGGAGAAGGGCGCGGACAAGGCGTTCGAGCCGGTACCACCCTGGTGAATCCTGTGCTCGCCTTTGGCGGTATTCCGGACGTGCCTTGAGCGCGAGCCGAACCGGTGCTGGGAACTGATCCGGGTGGAGCCGGGCAGTTCCGGCCCCCGTCCTGGAAGACGGGTGCGAGGGGGAGAAGTTCCGTGGGTGAGAGATACAGCGTGCTGCGCGACATGAGCGGCGTCAGCACGGCGAGTCCTTTCGAGTCGGCCCGGCCGCCGGGGCCGGAGTCCGCCCGCGTCCTCGCCGGCGGCGAGCCGCACGTCGAGGTGCTCGAACTGGCCAAGCACGAGCTGCGCGAGATCTCCCGCGACCCGGAGGTACGGGCGGTGGCGCCGGTCATGCCGACCACGCTCATCCAGCCGTTCGAGGACGGTTCCGACGAGCGGGCCACGGCCGAGGCGGCGGCCGCCGCGGCCACCTGGGGCGTCAAGGCGGTGGGCGCCGACGTCTCGACGCGGACGGGCGCGGACGTGATCGTGGCCGTCCTCGACACCGGCATCGACGGCAACCACCCCGCGTTCACCGGCGTCACCCTCATCCAGGAGGACTTCAGCGGCTCCGGCGTGGGTGACAAGCAGGGGCACGGCACCCACTGCGCCGGCACGATCTTCGGCCGGGCCGTGGACGGCACCAGGATCGGGGTCGCGCCCGGCGTCACCCGGGCCGTGATCGGCAAGGTGCTCGCCGACGACGGGAGCGGCGACACCGAAGGGCTGCTGCGGGGGATGGAGTGGGCGCTGCGCCAGGGCGCGCAGGTGATCTCCATGTCCCTGGGGTTCGACTTCCCCGGCATGGTGCAGCGCCTGGTCGACCGCGGCCGGCAGCCCAAGTTCGCCACGTCGATGGCGCTGGAGGCGTACCGGGCCAACCTGCGGCTCTTCGACGCGCTCATGCGGATGGTCGCCGCCCGGGAGGCCGTGAGCCCCGGCGCGCTGGTCGTGGCCGCGGCGGGGAACGAGAGCGAGCGCCAGACCGGGCCTGACTTCGAGATCGCCGTGTCGCTGCCCGCCGCCGCCGAGGGCGTCATCGCGGTGGGCGCGCTGGCGCAGTCGCCGACCGGCAACGGCCTGGTCGTCGCGCCCTTCTCCAACACGTTCCCGCAGATCAGCGCGCCCGGGGTCGGGGTGGTCTCCGCCCGGGTCGGCGGCGGCCTGCGCTCACTGAGCGGCACCAGCATGGCCACGCCGCACGTCGCCGGCGTGGCGGCGCTGTGGTGGGAGGAA
This sequence comes from Nonomuraea fuscirosea, assembly GCF_003001935.1. Taxonomy (GTDB): domain Bacteria; phylum Actinomycetota; class Actinomycetes; order Streptosporangiales; family Streptosporangiaceae; genus Nonomuraea; species Nonomuraea fuscirosea. The sequence goes on from NZ_PVNG01000002.1 coordinate 157,528, forward strand.
GTGATGAAGTCGCCGCTGCCGGCCACGTCGTCCACGGTCCTCGCCCGCCTCCTCTCCAACGCCGCAGTCAGCCCCCTGGCCTCCGGCGTCGACATCGCCGACCGAGGCGTCGGCCTGGTCCGCTCCCCGTAGACCTGCTCTCCGCCGGCGCCACGCGGCAGTGGTCGCGCCACGTCAGGCGCGACCCTTCGCGGGCGGCCGTGACGGAGAAGCGGTGGAACGGTGCGGTCGGCACAGTCTCGGCCGCACCACTCCGGCCGACGAAAAGCCGGAGTTCATTCTCTCAACGAAGACCGTAGAGGTCTTTTCCGGAGGTGTTACACGCATGAGTCAAACCGTTGGCATCGACAAGCGCCAGCACGCGTCCAGCGCAAAAAGAGCGCAAGGGCTGGATGAATCCACCAAGGTATGGAACACCATCAACGTATCCAATTCGGATGAGGCCGCCGGCTGGGTCAACCTGGAACCGGCACAAGGCGCAGGTGAGGCCGCCTTCTCCAGCCGGAGCGACGGCTCCGTGGACGTCTACTACTTCATGTAGGGACGCTGGGCGAACGTCGGTTCGCCCAGCGTGAGAACTGGCGGGCCCGGAGTGGAGAAATCATTAAAGATTGGTTGTGCCGGAAAGCGGTATCAATCGTGACTTAGGTGATTCTTCCTCCGGATCCGCTCTGAGTGTTAACGAATACTCAAAACCGCTGATGATCGGGGTCTTTCCGGCTTTTCTGTGATTTGCTGGAGCTGTGAGCCCCGCTTCGGAGCTCGCGGAAATGGAGGCCCACCGTTCGCGGGCGTCGCGAGGCAGTCCGCGGGGCCGCCATCATCCGGCACCGAGGAGGTAGCCATGACGGCACCACAATTCCGCCCACCGCCGCTGTCCTTCCCACCGCCACCCGAGGACACCGACAAGGTCAGGCAGTGGCAGCAGCAGCTGAGGGACCGCGGCTGGCACATCGTCGTCGACGGCGACTACCGCGAGGAGAGCAAGCGTCTGTGCGCCAACTTCCAGATGGAACACGGACTGAAGGTCGATGGCATCGTCGGCCCGAACACGTGGACCGCCACGTGGGAGGCACCGAGCACGAAGGCGCCGCCGTCGCCCGGCCACACCCTGCGCAAGGGTGACATGAACAACCAGCACGTTCGCAAGTGGCAGCGGCAGGTCAACAACCGCGGCTGGCCGGAGCTCAAGGTCGACGGCGACTTCGGGCCCCAGACGGAGAAGATCTGCAAGGAACTGCAGGAGTTCAAGGGCCTGCCGGTGACCGGCGAGATCGACGAGAACACCTGGAAGGAGGCGTGGCTGGAGCGGGTGCCCGTGGGAGCGACCATGTGAGTGCACCTCGCCCGCCGAGGGCCGGCATCCCGTCCAGGGGCCGGCCCTCCCTCCACCCCGGGTGTTCCCGCCGTGCTCGTGGAGCACCTGGTCGGTGTCCGGCCGGTATGATCCCGGCCGGACATGGCCCGGCCGTGGATCGGGCGGGTCAGCCCTTGATCTGTCTCAGGATGCTCTCGTCGGTGATCTCGGTGTCCCTGGCCAGCAGCAGCGCCTTGCTGAGGATGAGCGCCAACCGGCTGTCGTCCTCGAACGGCAGGAACAACCGTGCGTCGGTCTTCCGCCCGGGCACGACGCACAGGTAGACGTCTCCCGGATCCATCAGGACGTTGCCGCTGCCCAGATGGATCTTGTACGTGCGCAGGTCGCCGCGGACGACCAGGAACCGCCCGTCGAGGGTGCAGCGATCGGCGTCGGCCAGGCGCGGCAGGATGCGGGCCAGCGCGTCGCGGCGCACCTCGCCCGAGGCCGCGAGCGTGCCGAAAGAGGTCTCGCGCCAGTAGTCGAGATGACGGCCCTGCCCCCGCTCGGCCCACTCGGGGTCGGTGGCGATCGAGGTCACCGCCACGAACAGGTCCACGTCCCGCATCGCCTCGCTGAACACCAGCGGCGGCACCTCCGCCGGCGGCACCTCCCGCCAGCCGCCGCCGTCGCGCCGGTCGAAGCGGATCCGGCCGGTGAGTGCGTATTCGCCCGGCTCGTCGTGCAGGTAGTCATGGTGCAACGCCACCCGCCACCGATCAGCCGCCGCCCGCGTGCCCTCACCACCGTCTCCTGAGCTGGGCGTCCCGGTGGTCTCGCGGGCGTCGCCCACGTTCCGGGTGGAGAGTGGCCGCGTGGGTTCGCGGGCGTCGCGGCTGCCTCGGGTGCTGATCGTGCGGGTGGCCTCGCCGTCGCCGCCGCCGTCCCAGGGGCCGAGCATCGGGGTCTGCCAGGCGCGGGTCCTGAACAGGGCGTAGAGGCGGCGGTAGTCGACGATGTGGCCGGCGAAGCGCTCGGAGCGGGTCGTGCCCTCCTCGGCCGGAGTCAGCAGGTAGACCTCGCGGAAGGCCTGCTTGAACGGCTGCCTGATCCGTTCTTCGGTGATCCGCTCGCGCCAGCGGAACACCTCGTCCGTCCTCGCGCGGGCCGGGTGCCACAACCGGACCGGCGCGTCCTCCGGCAGGCCGGGCTCCTCCGGCGCGCCCAGTGTGGCCCGCCACTCGCCGGGGGCGTGCTCGATCTCCCAGATCAGCCGGGCCGCGACCGAGGCGGCGACGGGATGCCGGGCAACCTGCGCGAGCCACGTCGCGTACGGCAGCGTGCTGTCCGCCGCGAACCCGGCCTCCAGCGCCCTGGTCATCGTGCTCACCTGCCGGTTGACCTGCTTGACCAGCTCGCGCAGCCGCTTGACCTCCTCGGGATGCTCCTTGCGCACCGCCGCGGGAACGCTCTTGACCGGCCGCTCGCCCTGACGCCAGGTCAGCGCGAACTCGCCGCTTGAACCCGGCGCGATCACGGCCTGGTGCGTGCCCAGCGTCACCTCCATCCGCCCGCCGGGGCCGAACCCCAGGGACGGCATGCGGAGGGCGACCTCGACGCGGTCGGCCAGCCCCGGCTCGGCCCGCTTGATCATGCGGTCGAGCTGCTTGACCACTCCCGCGTGCCGTGTCGCCGTCCGGGCCGCGCGCAGCGCCGCGATCACCTCGGGGGTCGGGAACCGCTCGGCGGCCCTGGCGATCTCGAAGAGCAGCGCCTGCGACGGCGGCGTCTTCGCCTGCGTGGGCGCGACCGCGACCAAGGACAGCAGCGTGCCGAGCGAGTCGGGCAGCCATGGCTCGTCGCGGAACAGGGCCAGCCGCGCGGCCCGGCCGAGCGTCGCCACCTCGGCCCGGGTGAACGCCTTGTCGGCATGGAAGGGCAGCTCGCCGGCGTGGATCGCGGTCAGTCTCTCCCCGGCGCTGTCCAGGGCGGACCGGGCGAAGGCCATGTAGGCGGGCAGCTCCGCCAGCCGTTCCCAGGTTTCGGGCGACTCGGGCGGCGCGCCGTACGAGCCGGGGCCGGTCTCGGCCAGCAGCGCCCGGCCCGCCGGGCCGAAGCTCAGCACCAGGTCGCGCTCGGCCGCCGCCAGCGACGTCGTCGGCTCCTCCGGCATGATCGTCACCTCTTCCATCCCGGCCACCGCCGCCACGGACAGCAGGGCCCACGGTGACTCCAGCCGCCCTTTGGCGATCATGAACTCGATCAGGACCCGCGCGGGCCCGGCCAGCTCGGCCGCGGGCACACCGTCGGGACACCGCAGCAACGCGCCCGCCGCGAGACTCAGATCGGCCCACTTGCGCTTCTCCAGGCCGTCCACCAGCGCTTCGTACAGCGCCAGGCAGGAGGCGGGGGTGAACTCCGGCTGCCGCTGCCGCACCTCGTCCTCCACGAGGCAGCGCATCGAGAACGCCGCGCTCCCCCTGCCCGGCGTCCGGTAGGCGAGGGGCAGCAGGTGGCCCAGATCGCGAGCGGTCAGGCGGGAGCCGTCGGGCCACGGGGCGGGGTAGGCGAGGTCTCGCCCGGTCAGGTGGGGCAGCACCCGCTGGGCCTCGGGGGAGAGCGTGAGGGACGCGGTCATGGGACAGCACGTTGCCGTACGCCACCGACAAAAGCGAGGCGAGGACGCAGCCGCGGGCCCGCCGGAACGTCGCCACCGAGGGCTCCCGCACGCTCTCCGCCTCAGCGGCCTGTGCCCTCCGAGTCAGGCCCGTGCCCTCCGCGTCAGCGGTCCCTGAGCCGGTGGTCGCTCGCCCCTCCGCGTCAGCGGTTCCCCGTGCGTTCCGTAACGGCTTCGGTACGCGTTCCGATTCTCTTTCCGGCGGACCCCGTACGCGCTCCATCCGAGGTCAGACGGCAATCAGTGGCACAAGTGCGCAAAGCACCCTATAACCTCTCCTCCATGACCGGATCCCTGCTCGAGGTGATCGCGCTCAACGTGCGCGACGCCGTGGCCGCCGAACAGGGCGGAGCCGACCGGCTGGAGGTCGTCGCCGACATGGCGGCCGACGGGTTGACCCCCTCCCCTGAGACGGTCGCCGCGATCGCCGCGGAATGCCCCCTGCCCCAGATGGTGATGCTCCGCTGCGACGCCGGCTTCGCCGCCGACCCCGACGTGCTGGCCAGGCTCAGCCGCGACGCCAAGGCTCTGGCGCAGGCCGGTGCGGCGGGATTCGTGTTCGGGTTCCTCGACGGCGGGGGCGTGGTCGACCTGGCGGCCACCGAGGCGCTCATCCACGCGGTCTCCCCGCTGCCGTGGACGTTCCACCGCGCCGTGGACCACGCCGCCGACGTCCAGGCCGCCTGGCGGGCCGTGCGGCTGCTGCCGAACCTGGCCACCGTGCTCACCTCGGGCTCGCCCAGCGGCGTGGGGGACGGGCTGAGGATCCTGAAGACGCGCGCCGACGCCGGTGACGCCTCCATCGTGCTGGCCGGCGGCGGCCTGAAGCCGGTCCACGTGCCGGCCCTGCTCGACTACGGCATCCGCGCCTTCCACGTCGGATCGGCGGTACGGGCGAGCTGGTCGGACCCCGTCGAATGGCGCCTGGTACGCCAGTGGCGGGCCCTGGTCGAACGCGACTGAACCAGGGCCGGCCCGCCAGAAGTACTGAACCAGGGCCGACCCGCCAAAAGTAACGGGGCTCAGGGGCGTGCCGGGGCCGCGCGGCTCAGGGCACGGCGGTGGCTCGGGGCGCTCAGGGGAGTGCCGCGTCCGCGCGGCGCAGGGCCGCGGTCAGCGTGCGGATCGTGGCGGGCTCGTCCATCACGCCGCCCCCGGCCGAGCGCCGCTCCTCCCAGGCCCGCACCCGCTCCTGGTAGGCGTCGTACCGGGCCAGATGGAAGGCGTAGACGGTGGCGAAGCGGCTCACCAGATGCGACGGGTGCATGTCCCAGCCCTGGTAGAACCCGTACCGCAGGGAATGCCTGACCAGCTCGGCGTGCCGCCGCCACAGGGCGTGCACGTCGCGGGTCAGCTCCGAGGCGGGTGAGGCCGCCAGCGACCCGTCCGACAGCTCCACCCCCGTCCCCGCGAACGCCGTCTGCATCACGTGGCGCGCGTGGTCGCAGGCCGGATGGTCGAGCCGCTGCTCGTGCGGCGGCAGCCCGATCGCGGCGGTGTAGTCGAAGACGCCGAAGTGCGCCGCCGCCAGCCGCCCGCCCAGCGACTCGTTCAGGTCGCCGCGCAGGAACGGCAGCGTCTGCGGCGCCTCCACCTGCATCTCGAACCGCAGCCGCACCCCGAACTCGGCCTCCAGTTCAGCCAGCACTGCCACAAATTGTCCGAGATATGCCTCCATCAGGACCTTGGGAAAGGTCACGGTGAAGCCGCCCGGAAGCTCTCCCGCCCGCGTGATCACCCCGGCCAGCAGCGTGCGCAACGTGCGCACCGACCGTTCCGGATCGCCGTCGGCGAACGACTTCACCCGGGGACCCCAGCGCCGCGGCAGCGTCCCGGCCGCGTACATCGAGGCGACGGCCTCGGCGGCCCGCTCCGCGTGCTCGTCCTCGACGGGTCCGGGACGCACGCCGTAGCCGTCCTCGAAGTCGACGCGCAGGTCCTCCACCGGCTCGGTGGACAGCTTGCGCACCACCCGCTCGTGTACGGCGGCCCCCAGCGCGCCCGGCACCCCGAAGACCTCGGTCAGCTCGTCGGGACCGGACAGATGCGCCTTGACCAGGCCGAGCGCGTGATCGCCCCACTCCTGGACCGTGCCCGCGGAGAACCGGTCGGCGGGCACGTAGACGGTGTGCACCGGCTGCCAGCCGGGCGCGGCCATGGGATATCGGGCCTGCTGCAGCCGGTAGGTCCCGGCGAAGCCCTCAGGGACGGCACGCACGGAGCATGGCCTCCAGGCCGACGAGCTTGACGCGCTCGCCCCGGTTGAGCGACAGGGCGAGCGCGGCCTCGGCGGCCTCGATCGCCTGCCATTCCTCGTACGTCACCGGCCGCACCCCCCGCTCGGCCAGCACCGCGTCGATGCCGGGCCCGCCGGCCCGCACCCCGCCCGCAGAGTCGGCCAGGAGCGTGCGGACCGTCTCGGCCGCGTCCGACTTGTTGGTGCCGATCACCCCGGTGGGCCCGCGTTTCAGCCAGCCCGCCACGTATTCGCGCTCGCGCACACGCCCGGCCTCGTTCGGGACGGTCATGGTCGCCTCGGAGAACGGCACCCCGGGCAGCGGCACACTCTGGTAGCCGACCGAGCGCAGCACCATGCCGACCGGCAGCGTCTCGTACACGCCGGTCCCGACCACGCGTCCCTCCTCCGACAGCCGGGTGCGCTCCAGCTTGATGCCCTCGACCCGTTCGGCGCCGAGGATCTCGACCGGGCGCATCCAGAAACGCACGTCGAGCCGGCGCGGCCGGCCCACGGGCTCGCGGCCGGCCCACTCCTGCAAAATCTTGATGTTGCCCTGCACCTGGCGCGGGAAGTCGGCGCCCAGGACGACGGCCTCCTCGGGGCGCACGCAGACGTCGGCGTTGGCCAGCTCGCCCAGCTCGCGCAGCTCCTTCAGGGTGAACTTGGCGTGCTCGGGGCCGCGGCGGCCGATCATGTGGATGGCCTTGACCTGGCTCGCCTCCAGACGTTCGAGCACCTCGTGCGGCACGTCCGTGGCGCGCAGCTCCTCTGACGTCTTGGCCAGCACGCGGACGACGTCGACCGCCACGTTGCCGACCCCGATCACCGCGACCTCGGAGGTGTCGAGCGTGAACCGGTCGGGATCGACGTCGGGGTGCCCGCAGTACCAGTTGACGAAGTCGGTCGCCGCCACGCTGCCCGGCAGGTCCTCGCCGGGGATGCCGAGCCTCCGGTCGACCATCGCGCCCGTGCAGTAGACCACCGCGTCGTAGGCGCCGAGCAGGTCCTCCACCGACAGGTGCGCGCCGAGCGTGACGCCGCCGAGGAAGCGCACCTGGGGCAGCTCCAGCACCCTGCGCAGGTAGTTGGCGATCGACTTGATCGAGGTGTGGTCGGGCGCCACGCCGTATCTGACCAGCCCGTACGGGGTCGGCAGCCGCTCCAGGACATCCACCTCGACCGGTTCCGCCGACTGCTTGACCAGCGCCTCGGCCGTGTAGATGCCGGCTGGGCCCGATCCGATGACCGCCACGCGCAACGCCACGTCGCCTCCCTATGCCGGTGATCGTGCACCACGGGACGTGCGTCCCACCAGATACAACCGGCCAGTGTGATCGATGTATCCCCGGTCGCCGGTGCGGATGAACCCGTCCCCGGCGATTACCGCATGATCGGGGCTTCTGCCAACGTAGCCGCTCATCACCGCGCCGGAAGGGAGAAGCACCTCACCTCGCAGCCGGAGCGTGTCCACAGGCGGGTCTCATAGGGGTTTATCGGCGGCGTAACGCCAGCTTGTCCACCTTTCCGTTCGGGTTCGTGGGCAGGGCGTCCAGCACGGTGATCGTCTTGGGCACCTTGTAGCCGGCCATGTTGGCCTCCGCCCACGCGAGCAGCGCGTCGGGATCGGGGTCCGCGCCGGGCCGGGGGACGACGTAGGCCAGCCCGGCCTCGCCCGAGACCGGGTCGGGCACGCCGACGACCGCGGCCTGCGCGAGCGAGCCCTCGCGCAGCAGCAGCGACTCGACCTCGGCGGGGGAGACGTTGAACCCGTTGACGATGTAGAGCTCCTTCTTGCGGTCCACGATCGCGAGGTTGCCCGCCTCGTCCAGGACGCCGACGTCACCGGTGTGCAGCCAGCCGCCGGCGTCGACGACCTCGGCCGTCCTTTCCGGTTCGTCCCAGTAGCCGCGCATCACGCCGTAACCGCGCTGGAGGATCTCGCCGCGTTCGCCGGCCGCGACCTCCTTGCCGTCGTCGTCCACGATCTTCACCTCGATGCCCGGCACGGGCCTGCCGGTCGTCGCGGCGACCACCTCGATGGGGTCGCCGGCCCTGGTCATGGAGACGACCGTGCCCTCCATCAGCCCGTACGCGTTGATCATGCGTTCCAGCCCGACCCGCTCGACCAGCCGCGTGATCAGGCTGGCCGGCACGGCGGCGGCCCCGCAGATGGCCACCCGCAGCGACGACACGTCCCAGGAGCCCCGGTCCAGCTCGTCCAGCACCCGGTGGAACAGCGTGGGCGGCCCGGCCAGCACCGTGACCCGCTGGGAGGAGACGAGCGACATCAGCGACTCCGGGGCGAACACCGGGATCGGGACCATCGTGGCCCGGCGCAGCACACAGGCCACGAGCCCGGCGTTGAGCCCGAATCCGTGGCTGAACGGGGCGATCACCGGATAGCGGTCGTTCTCGTCCAGCGTGACGATCTCCGACCAGTCCCAGTAGCCGCGCAGGACCTGGGAGTGGTCGATCATGACGCCCTTGGGGGTGCCGGTGGTGCCGGAGGTGGACATGATCTCGCACAGGTCGCCGGGCCGGACGGCCAGCGCCCGCTCCTCGGCCGCCGCGAAGGAAACCGGCTCCGCTCCGGAGGAAACCGGCTCCGTTCCGGCGGGAACCCGCTCCGCGAGCGGGTCGCCGGAGGTGATGACGTGCCGCAGGCCCGGCAACGGCGGCAGCAGCTCCGCCGGCCGCGGATCCGCCGGCCCCGCTCCCGCGATCAGCACCTCCGCGCCCGTCTTCGCGATCAGCTGGGCGGCCTCGATCCCCTTGTAACGCGCCGACAGCGGCACGATCACCGCGCCCGCGTCCCAGATCCCGAACGCGTGCGTCACCCAGGCCGCCGAGTTCACCCCCCACATCGCCACCCGGTCACCGGGGGCCACGCCGAGCGCCATCAGGCGGCGGGCCACGCCGGACGCCCGCTCCCTCAGCTCGGCCAGCGTCAGCCGGGGGCCGTCCCGCTCGGCGACCACGACGTCGCCGGGATGCCGTTCGGCCTGGTCACGGAGCATGCGGGGGAGCGTCCCCCAGTCCGGCATCGATCCCATCGGCTGCCCCTTCTCAGGCGAGCGCGGTCCGGTCCCTTCCGAGGTGGTGGCCGCGTGCGTCGGCGACGGTGCCGGGCGTGGCGGCCTCGGAGATCTCGGGGGCGATCTCCACGGCGATCGAGACGGGCGTGAGCGCGCGGACGGACTGCTCGATCCGCGCCTTCCACATGGGGTTGCCGACCAGGCTCTCCCGGCCGAACGTCACCGTCAGCACGGCCGTGTCCAGCGTTCCCCGCCGGTTGACGGCCAGCTCCCACCCGGTCACCCCGTCGATCTTCGACAGCGCCCCGTCGATGCGCGGCAGCGCCAGCCACACGCCTCTGACCAGCACGTGCTCGCCCACGGTGTGCGCCGGCGCGGGGATGGCCGAGCCGGACGTCCCGGCCACCAGACCGGTCCGCAGCACGGCGTCGCCGAGCGTGGAGTGCGCGTGCGGGGTGACGACCAGCTCCGCCAGCCCGGCGGCGGGGTCGGCCGCGTCGTCCCGATCGAGGGCCGCGGTCCCGAGCAGGCCGTCCACGAGCGGTTTGAGCGGATCCTCCTCGGCCGTCCGCCACGCCAGCGCGCCGCCGCCGAACGGGCTGGCCAGCACCTCCGTGACCGTGGCCCCGAACTCGCCCGCCAGGTGCCCCAGCGTGCGCTTGGAGGCGATCTCCCCGGTCAGGACGATGGTGCCGAGGCCGAGGTCCAGCGGATCCAGCAGGAACTCCAGATGCAGGCGGGCCAGCAGGTCCATCGCGCCCGTCGGGGTGGCGACGAGCGTGGTCGCCTTCAGCGCCGACAGGGCGTGGTGCAGCCGCATCCGCCCGCGCGGGCCCACGGACGCGGCCGCCGCGGCCACGTCCGCCGCCGCGGCCGTCCACAGCGCCCCGGCCGGCTCGGCCAGCGCCACCACCACCCGGTCGCGGGCACCCACCCCCGCCTCCCGCAGCGCCGCCCCGGTCAGCTCGGCCGCGGCCGCCCGGTCGCCGGGACCGAGGGGGAGCACGCTCGACACGTCGGGGGAGACCAGCAGCAGGCCGGTGGCGGATCCCGCGGCGGCCCCGAGGTCGTCGCGGGTCAGCCAGCGCGCCATCAGCGCATCACGTCCTTCATGAACAGGGTGATCGAGTCGCACACCCGCTCGTGCGCCAGCCCGCCCACCTGCGCCTGGATGATCAGATCGGTCGCGCCCGCCTCGGCGATCCTGGCCAGCGCCTTGCGCGAGCCGGCCACGTCGTCCACCACCACCATCAGGTGCTCGCGCAGCGTGGCCATGGACTCCTCCGGCGGCATCCCGGCCGCCAGTTGCCCGAGCACGCGGTGCGTGGCGTGGCGGGCGTCGTAGTAGTCGGGCGGGGTGACGAGGTTGACCTGGCGCCGGATGTACCACAGGACGGCGTCGGCGGCCGTGGCGGTGGCCTCGTCCCTGGTGGGGGCCACGAACCAGGGGATCATGAGCGCGACCCGGCGCTCGGAGGGGTCGAAGCCGTGCTCCGCCAGACACTCCCGATATCTCGCGATGTCGGCGGCGACGTCGTCGATGCCCTTGAGCATCGTCATGCCGAGCAGGTTGTACCCGCGCCGGGCGGCGGCCAGGTAGCCCTCCAGGGAGGTCGAGGCCACCCAGACCGGCGGATGAGGCTGCTGGGCCGGGCGGGGATAGACGGCCACGTCCGGGATCTCGAAGAACTCGTTCGACCGGCTGACCGGCTCGCCGTCGGCCTCCCAGATGGCGAGCGTGGCCTCCAGGGAGTCCTCCCAGATCTGCCGCGACTTCTCGAACGGCCGCTGGAACGCCTGGTACTCCAGCGGGGAGGCCCCGCGGCCGGTGCCGAAGTCCACCCGCCCGCCGCTCAGCACGTCCAGCGTGGCGACACGCTCGGCCGTGCGGATCGGGGACTGGAACGGCAGCAGCACCACCCCGAGCCCGAGCCTGATCCGCTCGGTGCGCTGGGAGATGGCGGCCAGGACCAGGTCGGGGGCGGAGGAGTGGGAGAAGCCCCTGGTGAAGTGATGCTCCACGAACCAGGCAGCCTCGAAGCCCAGCCTGTCGCCCAGGACGACCTGGTCGATCACGTTCTGGAACGCCCGCTGCTCGACCTCGCGGGTGCGGCCGCGGACCTCCAGTTCGTACCCCAGGCTGATCCGTAGGGACGTCATCGCGCCTCCGGCGTTATAGGAAACCAAGCGCTCGCTTGGTAGAGCGTATCAGCGGCAAAGACTTGCGGGAAGGGCGCGGCGGCGATCAGAGTGATGCTCGTGAAGCGAAAGCACGCGTTGCGGCGGCCGAAGAGCGGCACGCCTTCCGAGCACGGCGACGGGCTCTCGCTCACCGGCGCCCGCCGGTACTACGAGGCCTTCGGCAGGGTGATGGCCGCGCTGGCGGCCGAGGCCGAGTTCATCGAGTCGTGCCGCGATCTGACCTGGTGGCGCGGCGCCGACCACAGCTGGCACATCGAGTGGCGCGACGGCCCCTTCGCGTCCGAGGTGGCCGATCTGCTCGCCGAGCAGATCCGCGACCCAGCCCACGACGGCTCGCTGGTCGCGGGGGCGGGTCCGGCCGGCGCCGGCTCGGCCGTGCTCGACGTGATGGGCGTGCGGTTCGAGCTGCGCGCGATCGACCCGATGGGGCGGGCCGGCGTCCGCGCCCGTCCCGGCTTCTGGCGCCTGACCGAGGCTCTCGACACCACCCGCCGCACCAACACCCGCCACCCCTGGGAAGAGCTCCTCGGCGGCTGACCCGGCCCCGAGCCGCTATCGGGGCTTCCGGCTCAGGCGCCGCCGTCGAAGACGTGCGCGGCGAGCCGGGCGCGATGCGCCTGCGGCGGGCCGAACAGCTGCGCGTCCGACGTGGCCCGCTTGAAGTAGCGATGCGCGGGATGCTCCCAGGTGATCCCGATCCCGCCGTGCACCTGGATGTTCTCTCCCGCCGCCGTCAGATACGCCTCCGTGCAGTACGACCCCGCCACCGCCGCCGACACCTCGTCCTCGGCCGCCGCCCCCGCCGCCGACCTGGCCGACTCCACCAGGAGCAGCAGGTCGGCCAGCTTGTGCTTGATCGCCTGGAACGACCCGATCGGCCGCCCGAACTGGTGCCGGCGCAGGGCGTGCTCGACCGCCATGTCCAGGCACCGCTGCGCCCCGCCCACCTGCTCGGCCGCCAGGGCGGCGATCCCGAGGTCGCGTACGCGCGCCCAGGCGGTGTCGTCGCCCAGCCGGCGTACCGGGGTGTCGCGGAAGGACAGCCGCTGCAGCGGCCGGCTCTCGTCCATCGTCCGGTACGTCTCCCGCTCCGCGGGCACGGCCTCGACCAGCGACCCCGCGGCGTACAGGAGCACCAGTTCGCCCTCCAGCGCGTACGGCACCACCCCGGTGAGCAGGTCGCCCTCCAGCCGCAGCTCGCCGTCGCCCGGCAGCACCACGGTCGCCGTCGTCTCCCCGCCGGCCAGCGCCGTCAGCACCCGCTCGTCCCCGCACGCCCTGGCCGCCTCGACGGCCATGACCGCCGACTGCAGGAAGGGATGCGGGGACAGCGCGCGTCCCAGCTCCTCGGCCACCGCGGCCGTCTCCGCCGGGCCGCAGCCCGCGCCGCCGTACCGCTCGGGGACGAGCAGCCCGGCGATCCCCACGGCGTTCGCGAACGTCCGCCACGAGGCGGCGGGACGGGCGTCGAGATAGTCGCGGACCACGGCGCGGAGATCGTCGGCGAGCGTCACGCGATCCACCATAACCAAGCGATTGCTTGTTTTGGATTGCGGATGACCGAAATTTGCCTTTTCTGGATGGATACATAGTCTGAATGCGGTTGTCCCCAGATTTACCAGGTGAGGGGTTGACCAGGGAATCGGAGATGAACGACACGACCATCGACTACGCCGACTTCGCCGAGTACGACCGGCGTCAACGTGCCATCGAACGTCATCTGCTGGCGGCCTTCCTCGGCGGACTGGCCGTCGGACTGCTGGGCATGCTGCTTTCCGGGATCGGTCCCCGCTGGTTCGGGCAGCTCTACGACCCTTACGCCTACCTTGCCCTCTCCCTCGCCGTGGGCGTGAGCGCCTCCGGATTCGGCTGGGCGCTGGTGACCACGTTCCTCGCGGCGGTCTCCACGCTGGTCGCGGCGATCGGCGCGACCGCCCTGCGCGGCGGCGAGGCCTTCGACGTCATCGGCGGCAGCGCCGTCGGGCTCAACTGGACGCTCGGCCTGCTCGTGCTGCTGGGCCTGCTGGCGTACGTCACCCGCAGGGACGACGGCTGGGGCGACGTGGCCGCGGGCGCGGTCGGCGCCGCGCTGATCACCGACGTGGTGGACCGGGCCACCCCCGGCTTCATCGACAGCGACCAGTCGTTCTGGCCCGGCCCCGCGGTGGCCGCCGGGGTGCTCGCCGTGGGCCTGGTGCTCTTCCTGCGCAGGAACGCGGGCGGACGGGTACGCGCGCTGGCGATGTCGGCGGTGTTCGCGGCCCTGTTCACGTTCTGCCTGGCCGCCTTCGTGGCGGGCTGGTTCCCCCTGGCCGCCTGATCTCCCGGCGTCGCGGCCTGCCGCGTGGTCTGACGCCGCACTCGATAAGCCCGAGCGCGGCGCTCCTCCGACTCGATAGCCTGTAGTCCTTCACATCCAGGTTCGAGCAAGGAGTAGCCGTGTTGCTGCGCATGTCGTCGTTGTTTCTTCGCACCCTGCGGGACGACCCGGCAGACGCGGAAGTCCCGAGCCACAAGCTCCTGGTCCGCGCCGGCTATGTCCGCCGCGTGGCCCCCGGCATCTACTCCTGGCTCCCTCTCGGCAAGATGGTGCTGGAGAACGTCGCGAGGATCGTCCGCGAGGAAATGAACCGCATGGGCGGCCAGGAAGTGCTCTTCCCCGCGCTGCTGCCCCGCGAATACTACGAGGCGACCGGCCGCTGGACCGAATACGGCGACACGCTCTTCCGCCTCAAGGACCGTAAGGGCGCCGACTATCTTCTCGGTCCCACGCACGAGGAGCTCTTCGCCGACATGGTCAAGAGCGAATACTCCTCCTACAAGGACTATCCGGTCACCCTTTACCAGATTCAGACCAAATATCGGGACGAAGCGCGGCCCAGGGCGGGCATCCTGCGCGGCCGCGAGTTCCTGATGAAGGACTCCTACTCCTTCGACCTCGACGACGACGGGCTCAAGCGCTCCTACGAGCAGCACCGCGAGACCTACATCCGCACGTTCGACCGCCTCGGCATCACCTACAAGATCGTCTTCGCCACGTCGGGCGCCATGGGCGGCTCGGCCTCCGAGGAGTTCCTGGCGCCCACGCCCACCGGCGAGGACACGTTCGTGGCCTGCCACTCCTGCGGCTACGCGGCCAACGCCGAGGCCGTCGTCACCACCGCGCCCGCCGCCCGTCCCGTCGAGGACGCCGCGCCGCTGCGGGTCCTCGACACCCCCGGCACCCCGACCATCGAGACGCTGGTCGACTACGTCAACGAGCACCACGGCCTGTCCGTCACCGCCGCCGACACGCTCAAGAACGTCGTCGTCAAGGTCGTCACGCCCGGCTCCGACAAGTTCGAGACGCTGGTCGTCGGCGTGCCCGGCGACCGCGAGGTGGACTTCAAGCGCCTTGAGGCGGCGCTGGCGCCCGGCGAGCCGGCCATCTTCGAGGCCGCCGACTTCGCCAGGCACCCCGGCCTCGTCCGCGGCTACATCGGCCCGCAGGTCCTGCGTGAGCTCGGCATCCGTTACCTCGTCGACCCCCGCGTCGTCACCGGCACGGCCTGGGTGACCGGCGCCAACGAGCCCGGCAAGCACGCCGTCGACGTGGTCGCCGGCCGTGACTTCACTCCTGACGGCACCATCGAGGCCGCCGAGGTGCGCGCCGGCGACCCGTGCCCCCGCTGCGGCGCCGAGCTGTCCATCGACCGGGGCATCGAGATCGGCCACATCTTCCAGCTCGGCCGCAAATACGCCGACGCGGCCGGCCTCGACGCGCTCGGCCCCGACGGCAAGCCCATCCGCGTCACCATGGGCTCCTACGGCATCGGCGTCTCCCGCGCGGTGGCGGTCATCGCCGAGCAGGCCCACGACCGGCTCGGGCTGGTGTGGCCGCGCGAGGTCGCGCCCGCCGACGTGCACATCGTCGGCACCGGCAAGGAGAACCAGGTGGAGGCCGCCCTGGAGCTGGGGGCCGAGCTGGAGTCGCGCGGCCTGCGGGTCCTGGTCGACGACCGGGCGCAGGTCTCGCCCGGCGTGAAGTTCAAGGACGCAGAGCTGCTCGGCCTGCCCACGATCGTGGTCGTCGGGCGCGGGCTCTCGCAGGGCGTGGTGGAGCTGCGCGACCGGGTGACCGGCGAGAAGTCGGAGATCCCGCTCGCCGAGGCCGCCGACCGCGTCATGGCCGCCGCCACCGCCTGAGCCACCACCGCCTCGGCCGGGGCCGGCAGTCACGCCGGCCCCGGCCTTCGGCGCGCCTGCCCGCCGAACAAGGTTCACCGCGTGGGGCTCGCCAGGGCGGGCCGGGGCGGGTCAGCCGGCGGGCAGGGCGGGCTTCGTCCGCCGCCGTACGACCACCGGCCCGACCAGGCACGCCACCGCGATGAGCAGGATCACCAGCGACACCGGCCGGGTCACGAACACCGTCGGGTCCCCTTCGCTGAAGGCCAGCGCCCGCCGGAACTGCACCTCCATCAACGGCCCCAGCACCGCCCCCAGGATCAGCGGCGCCACCGGATACCCGGCCCGGTGCAACACCCACCCGAGCAGCCCGAACCCGTACGCGATCAGCACCTCGAACACGCTCTGCGAGATCGAGTAGACGCCCAGCGTGGCGAACGTCAGGATCGCCGCCGTCAGCAGCGCCGGCGGGACGCTCAGCAGCTTCACCCAGACCCGGATCAGCGGCAGGTTCAGCACCAGCAGCATCACGTTGCCGATGTAGAGGCTGGCGATCAGCGTCCACACCAGCACCGGCTGCTGGTCGAAGAGCTGCGGCCCCGGCTGCACGTTGTAGATCTGGAACGCGATCAGCAGCATGCTGGCCGTCGCCGAGGTCGGGATGCCCAGCGTGAGCAGCGGCACCAGCACCCCGGAGAACGCCGCGTTGTTGGCCGCCTCGGGCCCGGCCACGCCCTCGATGGCCCCCTGCCCGAACTCCTCCTTGTGCTTCGACAGCCGCTTCTCCACGTTGTAGCTCAGGAACGTGGGCAGCTCGGCCCCGCCCGCCGGCAGCGAGCCGATGGGCAGTCCGAACAGCGTCCCGCGCAGCCACGGCCGCCACGACCGCCGCCAGTCCTCCCGCGTCATGCCGACCCTCCCGGCCACGGTGACGGGCGGTTGCGCGGGCCGGTGCCGCGCGGCGGCCGTGGAGACGGCCTCGGCCACCGCGAACAGCCCCACCGCGACCGCCACCACCGACAGGCCCTCGTACAGCTCGGGCACCCCGAAGGCGAAGCGCGGCTGGCCGGTCATCCGGTCGATGCCGACCATGCCGATCGTCAGCCCGATGAACAGGCTCGACAACCCCCGGACGATCGAGTCCCCCATCAGCGAGGTGACCGTCACGAACGCGAGTACCATGATCGAGAAGTACTCGGCCGGCTGGATCAGCTTGGCGATGTTCGACATGCCGGGGGCGAGGAACGTGATGACGACCGTGGAGATCGTGCCGGCCACGAACGAGCCGATGGCCGCCGTCGCCAGCGCCGCCCCCGCCCGGCCGCGCCGGGCCATCGGATAGCCCTCCAGCGTGGTCGGGATCGAGGCCGTCTCGCCCGGGATGTTGAGCAGGATCGCGGTGGTCGAGCCGCCGTACATTCCGCCGTAGTAGATCCCGGCGAACATCACGAACGCCCCGACGGGGTCGAACACGAACGTCAGCGGCAGCAGCAACGCGATCGTGGTGGCCGGCCCGAGCCCCGGCAGCACGCCCACGAGCGTGCCGACGGTGACGCCGAGCATGGCCAGCAGCAGGTTCTGCAGGCTCAGCGCGTGGCCGAACCCGTCGAGCAGGTTGCCCAGCACGTCCATCTCAGAACGCCAATCTGATCAGGCCCGGCGGCAGTGTGATGCCGAGGAGCCGGTCGAACAGGAAGTACGTGGCCAGCGCCAGCACCAGCCCGGCGAGCACGTCGCGCACCAGCCGCCGGCTGCCGAGGACCCTGGCCACGGCCACGAAGAACACGGTCGTGGCCTGCCAGTAGCCCGCCGGGACGAGCAGCAGCGCGTACGCGGCCAGCGCCCCCAGCAACATCAGCACCGACGGCCAGTGCGTCTCCCCGTCCTCGCCCGGCGCGCCCCCGCCGGACGCGCCCTCTCCCGACGTGTCCTCGCCCGGCGCGTCCGCACCGGACACGACCGCCGGCGCCGCGCCCGGGGCGGCGCCGGGCCGGAACGCCTGGACCACCCCGATCACCGACACCACGGCCAGCCCCACCCCCACCAGCAGCGGGAACGCCCGCGGCCCGACCGCCTGGTAACCGTTGCCCTGCGGGATGGAGAAGGCCTGGGCCAGCACGACCACGGCCGCCGCCAGGAAGCCGAGTGAGACGATCCGCTGCGTCACTTGCCGAGCCCCAGCTCGCCCAGGATGGCGGTGACCTGCGTACGCTGCTCGGCCAGCACCTTGCCGAACTCGTCGCCCGGCTTCCAGTCCTCGGTCCAGTTGTTGCGCTCGAGCACCTGCTTCCAGCACGACGACCGGCGGACCTTGTCGATCAGCCCGATCACGTCCTGCTGCTGCTCCTTCGACAGCCCGGCCGGAGCCAGCACGCCGGCCAGCGTGGAGACCGCCTCGCCGCCCAGGCCCAGCTCCTTCATGGTGGGCGCGTCGATGCCGGGGACCCGCTGCTCGGAGTCGACCGAGAGCACCCGCAGCTCGCCCGCCTCGATCTGCGGCCGCAGCTCGGCCACGGTGTCGATGCCGACCGTGGCGGCTCCGCTGAGCAGCAGGTTCATCGACTCGCCGCCACCGGCGGTGGGCACGAAGTTGATCTCCTTGGCGGCGATGTCGCGGCCCTTGGCCAGCCCGGCCACGGTCATCTGGCCCGGCCCGCCGAGCGAGCCGCCGGTCCACTTGACGCTGTGCGGCTTGGCCTCCATCGCGTCCAGCAGCGCCTTCAGGTCCTCGTACGGGGACTTCTCGGCCACCACGACGGCGCTCGGCCCCCGGCTCAGCCCGGCCACCGGCGTCAGCGTGGACAGGTCGACCGGCGACTTGTTGTTCACGATGCCGCCCAGCATGGTGACGCTGTCCATGACCATGAGCTGGTAGGGGTCGCCGGTCCGCTTGGCGAACTGGGCCAGCCCGATGGTCCCGCCCGCGCCCGGCACGTTCGTGACGGTCGCGTCCACGTCGGCCACCTTGCACTCGCCGAGCGCGCCGGCGATGCCGCGCGCCCGGGTGTCCCAGCCGCCGCCGGGACTGCCCGGCGCCATGATCGACAGGGCCTTGCTCGGGTAGGCGCCGCCCGCGTCGGTGCTCTCGCCCACGGCGCAGCCGCCGGTGAGCGTCACGGCCGCCGCGACGGCGGCGGCCAGTCTGATCTTCATGATGACTCCCGGGGGGTGAGGATCGATGCGAAGAAGTCCTTGACGGGGCCGAGCACCTGCATCGGCTCGTGCCCCACGCCCGGCACGACGTCGAACCGCACGCCGATGCCGTGGGCCTCGAAGTTGTCGCGCAACGCCGTCAGCCGTTCGAGACGTGTCACGCCGTGGGCGTCGGCGCCGTCCATCCAGTTGGAGTCGCCCTGGTTGTTGATCTCCCAGGTCTCCACGTCGGCGCTGCCCACGACCATCTGGACCGGCACGTCACGCAGCTCCCCGATCCTCGGGGCGCGGCCGAACTCCTCCTCGAACCCCTTCAGCCCGATCCACCACGGACTGCTGGGATCGATGTACGTTATCCGCCCCGGCGCCCCGATGGACAATCCGGCCAGGCGGTCGGGGTGCAGGTAGGCGAACCGGTGCACGAACTGCCCGCCACCGGAGAAGCCGTGCAGCAGGAACCGCCCGGTCCGTACGTTGAAGCGCTCGCCCACCTCCTCGACCATGGCGAGCAGCGCCAGGTCGAAGCGGATGCCGTCGTACCGGAGGAACTTGAAGTTGTGCAGGTCCTGGGGGTCCTCGCCGATGCCGGCGGGGAAGAGCGGCGCCAGCACCAGGCAGTCGTGCTCCTCGGCCCACTCGGCGAAGTTGTCGCGGTACTGCGGTCCGCGCCGCCCCGTCCCGTGCTGCAGGACGGCCATCGGCAGGGGAGCGCCGTCCGGGTCGTGGGCGGACGGCACGTACAGGCAGTAGGAGAATCTCTGGTCGTATCTGGACGCGAAGACGGTCGTCGCGCCCGCCGAATAGAAGCCCGTCGGATGTTTGACCACATGCAGTGCCTCAGCCATGAGGCGACAGCCTGCGCAAACGCGGACGCGATCACAAGGAGATTGCCTCCAACGCGGTAATCTGCAGGGTGGCCGTCACGCTCCTCCTCGACCCGCCCGCCGCCGGATCCGTCGTCGTGCGCCAGTCGCCCCTGGCCGAGCTGTGCGCCTGTCTCCACGCCTTCGACGAGCCCGGTCACCACCCCGCGAGCGCCGGCTGGGTGGCCAGGGCCCACGCCGAGCTCGACACCGCGCTGCTCGCCACGGCAGCCGTCTGGGCGCCGCTCTGGGGCGCCTTCCGCGCCCGCTACCTGCTGCCGCTGTCGGCCGACGCGCGGCGCACGCTGGACGACGAGCTGGAGGAGGTGGCGGGGCTGCCCATCGGCGACTTCACGGCCATGACCGTGCAGGCGCTGATCGGCAAGAACGACACCGGGCTGGCGCCCGAGCTCAGCGAGGAGGTGCTGCACCGGCTGCGGCTGATCTCCTCCAGCCGCATGGAGATCGGCGCCCGGTTGCTGGCCGACCCCGAGGGGGTGCGCGCCGAGCTGCTCGGCTTCCTGGCCGCCTTCGCAGCGGCCGCGTTCGACGCCGAATGGCCCGCCCTGCGCCGCGTCCTCGACCGCGACGGCGCGCTGCGTGAGCGCGACCTGCGCAAGAAGGGCGCACTGTCGCTGGCCGACTTCCCGACCGCGTCAGCCGCCCAGCCGTCGGGCCGGCGGCTGAGCGTCGTGTTCGACAAGCTCTACAACGCCACCGCCCGGGTGGACGACGACCGCCCCTGCCTGCTCGTCCCGACCGTGCACGGCCGCCCCCACTTCGTGATCAAGCACTATCCGGGCTATCCGGTCGTCATCCAGTACAGCGCCGACGGGGCCGGCACGCCCACGCTGGAGACCGCCAGGCGCCGGCTCGCCGCCCTCCAGGACCCCACCCGGCTGCGCCTGTGCTACGCGATCCTGCGCAACCCGGTCGCCACCGCCGAGCTGGCCACCCAGCTCGGCATGACCGCGCCCCAGGTCTCCAGGCATCTGCGCCGGCTCAGGGAGGCCCAGCTCGTCCACACGCACCGGCGCGGCTCGGTCGTCTACTACCAGCTCGACGCCGACGCCGTCGAACGCCTCGGCCCCGACCTGCTGTCCGTCCTGTACCGCTGACGGACGGTGCTACTCCCCGGCCGAGGTCGTGGGGGTGGCGGCCGGCGCCGCTTTCGCGGGCATGCCGGGAAAGGCCGCGGGCTGGGCCGGGCGGAAGGCGTAGGAGCGGGCCACCGCCTCCTGCATGGCCAGCGCGGCGTGGCGGCGCAGCGGCTCCTCGGAGGCCGCGGCCAGCTCCAGGTAGGCGGCCGTGATCCCGCCCTCCAGGTGCACCGCGAGGTTCGCGGCCAGCGTGGCGTTGGAGGGGAAGAACGGCAGCGCGTACGACGCGTCGGGCTCGACCGGCCGGCCGCCCCGCGCCGTGATCAGCGCGCGCAACTGGTCGCGCCTGGACCGGTGGGCCTCGTAGGCCGCGCTCATCCTGGACCGCAGCGAGCCCGAGGTGCGCGCCCCGAGCAGCCCGTAGGCGAACAGCACCGCGTGCTCCGCCGCCAGCGCCTTGCGCAACTTGTCGATGTCGGCCGGGTCGCCGCTCACAGCGACCTCCGTGCCGGGCACGGCGGCCCCGGGGCTCTCACCGTGGCCCGCGCGCCGCTCACAGCGACCTCGGCAGGGCGACGACATGGGCGGCCTCGCAGGCCCCGATGCTGGCGACGAGCTGGGCCACCCCGGGCGACAGCCCGCCGAGCGCCCGCGCCCGCCCGGCCGCGGCCTTGCGCTCCAGTTCGCGCAGCCGCGCCAGCGACGGCTTACGGGCCTTCGCGGTGGCGGTGGCAGCGGGGGTGGCGGTGGGGGACGGCGCGGCCGACCCCGGCGCGGCGACCGGCGGAGACGGGACGGTCACGTGTCTGCGCAGCTCGTCGAGATGCGCCTGGTGCCGGTCACGGAACGGCACCAGCTTGTCGGCCCCGCCCGAGATCAGGGACGAGTAGAGCGCGATCGTGCGCTCCTTCTCCGCGATGAGGCCCTTCAGCATGACCGTCTCGGGCGAGTCGGGAGCCGGCGCGGCCGGCCGATCGGGGCCGGAGGCGCTGCATGCGGTGAGGGCGGCCGCCCCGCCCGCCAGCAAGGCTCGCCTGGAGAGCTGAACCGGGCGCACGGACTCGAACCTCCACTTGTCTCTGACCCCTGTCGCGGACCTCGCTAGCATCGTACGGCCAGTGCCCGGGATCGCCGTCCGGCGACGCTCCGCCATTCGACCGTGACGAGTGGCGCTCTTTCTGTGCCCTCATACGGATAGGGTGTCAACTGTCGTCGCTGGCTGAGCGGCCAGACGGCGGAGAGCCAGTGGCGAGGTCCGCCCGGCTGAGACATGACAATAGGGGAGGTCGATATGGGCAGCGCATCACCCCGCGACCACCTGATGAAGCTCCTGGAGCCCGTGGTCAGCGCGGAGGGCCTCGATCTGGAGGACATCACGGTCACCCAGGCAGGCAAGAGACGGCTGCTGCGGGTGATCGTCGATCGCGACGGCGGTGTCAGCCTCGACGACGTGGCCGACGTCAGCCAGGCCGTCTCCACGGCCCTCGACGACACCGACGCGATGGGCCAGGCCGCCTACACACTCGAGGTCTCCTCGCCCGGCGTCGACCGCCCGCTCACCGAGCCGCGCCACTGGCGCCGCGCGGCGAAACGGCTGGTGAAGGCCGAGCTGCGAGACGGCACCGTGGTGGAGGGCCGCATCATGACCGCCGACGACGCCGGCGTCGACCTCGACGTCGAGGGCGCGGCGCGCAGGATTGACTACGAGGACCTGACCCGCGGACGGGTGCAGGTGGAGTTCCGCCGCTTCGACGACGTCGACGGCGACGAAGGCTAAGGGGGAGCCGTCGTGGACATCGACATGAGCGTCCTGCGCAGCCTGGAGCGGGAGAAGGACATCTCCTTCGACCTGGTCGTCAAGGCGATCGAGGACGCGCTGCTGATCGCGTACTTCCGGACCGAGGGCGCGGCCCCCAAGGCGCGGGCCGAGCTCGACCGCAGCAGCGGTCACGTCACGATCTGGGCGGCGGAGCTGGACGACGAGGGCGAGGTCGTCAGGGAGTTCGACGACACACCGGGCAACTTCAGCCGGATCGCCGCGACCACCGCCAAGCAGGTCATCCTGCAGCAGCTGCGCGACGCCGAGGACGAGATCAACTTCGGCGAGTTCGCCAGCCGCGAGGGCGAGCTGGTCTCCGGCGTGATCCAGCAGGGCAAGGATCCGCGGGTGGTGCTGGTCGACCTCGGCAAGATCGAGGCCGTGCTGCCGCACGCCGAGCAGGTCCCGGGTGAGGAATACGCGCACGGCGAGCGCATCCGCGCCTACGTGGTGCAGGTGAAGAAGGGCCACAAGGGCCCGTCGGTCACTCTGTCGCGCACCCACCCCGGGCTGGTGAAGAAGCTGTTCGCGCTGGAGGTGCCGGAGATCGCCGACGGCACCGTGGAGATCGCCGCGGTCGCCCGCGAGGCCGGCCACCGGACGAAGATCGCGGTCAGGTCGCGCAAGCCCGGCGTCAACGCCAAGGGCGCCTGCATCGGGCCGATGGGCTCGCGGGTCCGCAACGTGATGACCGAGCTGCACGGCGAGAAGATCGACATCATCGACTGGTCGGAGGATCCCGGCGAGTTCGTGGGGAATGCCCTGTCGCCCGCACGTGTTTCGCATGTCGAGGTTCTCGATCTCGACGGACGCGTCGCGCGGGTGACCGTGCCCGACTACCAGCTCTCGCTGGCCATCGGCAAAGAGGGGCAGAACGCCCGGCTCGCCGCGCGACTGACGGGATGGCGGATCGACATCCGGCCCGACACCCAAGCCGAGGACGCCGCCGGTTCCGTAGATGCGTCAACACGGTAAGCTGGAATATGGTGGCCACGCGGTCCCACAGCGCACCTGTGTGGGCTGCAGGGTTCGCACGGCTAAGTCCGAGCTGCTCCGACTGGTGCGGGTCGAGGATCAAGTGGTCCCCGACCTGCGAGGACGGCTTCCAGGCCGCGGTGCATCGCTGCATCCGTCCTTGAGTTGTCTGGAGCTCGCCGAGCGGCGTCGAGCGTTTCCGCGCGCGTTCCGCGTGCCGGGGCCGCTTGACGTGTCGCCCGTACGGGCGCAACTAGAAGGAGAACCACGAAATGTCATGTAGGACGCCGAGTTGATGGGCGGAGTCAGATTGCTATGAGCGCCTGATGAGCACGCGGCGATGAAGACGTCAAGGTAGCGACGGTCCGGACGGCATAGCCAGCCTCCCGGGCCGAGTAAGGGAGTGCAGTGGCGAAGGTCCGGGTATACGAGCTCGCTAAGGAGTTCGGCGTAGAGAGCAAGGTCGTCATGGCCAAGCTCCAGGAGATGGGGGAGTTCGTCCGTTCGGCGTCCTCCACCATCGAGGCGCCGGTGGTCCGCAGGCTCACCGAAGCGTTGGGGGCGTCCAAGGGCGGCCCCTCCAGAGGCGGCGGTCAGCCGTCCAACAAGCCGCAGCCGCCAAGGGCTGCGCCGCGGCCGGCCGATGGCCAGGCCGCCAACGGCGCCGGTCAGGCGCCGGTTCCCGCCCCCCCGCGTCCGGGCCCGAAGCCCGGTCCGCGTCCCGCCCCCGCAGGGGGCCCCGCCGGTGGCGGCGCGCAGCAGCGCCCGCCGGTGGCGATGCCGCACCAGCCCCAGCAGGAGCCTGAGGCCGCCCGCGGCGAGACGTCGGGGGCTCCGCAGGCGCGTTTCGAGAGCGGCGCGCCCGCTCGTCAGGAGGGCGGCCAGTCCGCTCGTCCCGCTCCGGGCCCGCGGCCCGGTCCCGCTCCTCGTCCGGGCCCCAGGCCCGGCCCCGCGCCCCGTTCCGGGGCCCAGGGCGGCGGCGGTGGCCAGCAGCAGGCTCCGCGTCCCGGCGGCGGCGGTGGCCCGCGTCCGGGACCGGGTCCCAAGCCCGGCCCGCGTGGTCCGCGTCCCGGCAACAACCCGTTCTCGTCCAACGCCAGCGGCATGGGCCAGTCCCGGCCGCCGCGTCCTGGCGGCAACCGCGAGGGCGGTGGCGGCCCCGGCCAGCGTGAGCGTCGTGACGGTCCGCCGCGCGACGGCGCGATGCCGCGTCCGCCGCAGGGTCGTGGCGGCGGCGAGGGCAGGCCCGGCGGCGCCGGTCCGCGTCCTGGACCGCCCCCCGGCGGCCCGCGTCCCGGTCCTGGTGCCGGTGGTCCCCGTCCTGGTGGCCCGCGGCCCAACCCGATGATGATGCCGCAGGGTCGTCCCTCCGGTCCCGGAGGTGGCGGCGGCGGTGGCGGTCGTCCCGGCGGCGGTGGCGGCGGTGGCCGTCCCGGCGGTGGTGGCGGCGGTCGTCCCGGTGGGGGCGGCGGCGGTCGTCCCGGTGGCGGCGGCGGTTTCGCCGGTCGCCCGGGTGGCGGCGGCACCGGCCAGCGCACCGGCACCGGTGGTCCCGGTGGTGGCGGCGGCTTCGGCGGTCGTCCCGGCGGCGGTGGCCGCGGTCGTGGCGGCGGCACCGCGGGAGCCTTCGGGCGTCCCGGCGGCCGTCCCGCGCGTGGCCGTAAGTCCAAGCGGCAGAGGCGCCAGGAGTTCGACAACATGTCGGCGCCGGCGATCGGCGGCGTCCAGGTCGCTCGCGGCAACGGCGCGACGATCCGGCTGCCGCGCGGGGCGTCGCTGTCCGACTTCGCCGACCGCATCGGCGCCAATCCCGCCTCGCTGGTGCAGATCATGCTGCACCTGGGCGAGATGGTGACCGCCACGCAGTCGGTCAACGAGGAGACGCTGCAGCTCCTCGGCCAGGAGCTCGACTACAACATCCAGGTCGTCAGCCCGGAGGAGGAGGACCGCGAGCTTCTCGAGGCCTTCGACATCGAGTTCGGCGAGGACGAGGGCGACGAGGCCGACCTGGCCGCGCGTCCGCCGGTCGTGACCGTCATGGGTCACGTCGACCACGGTAAGACCAAGCTGCTCGACGCCATCCGCAAGACCAACGTGGTGGCGCGCGAGGCGGGTGGCATCACCCAGCACATCGGCGCTTACCAGGTCTCGGCCGAGCACGAGGGCGAAGACCGCAGGATCACCTTCATCGACACCCCGGGTCACGAGGCGTTCACCGCCATGCGTGCCCGAGGCGCCAAGTCCACCGACATCGCGGTGCTGGTGGTCGCGGCCGACGACGGTGTGAAGCCGCAGACCATCGAGGCGCTCAACCACGCCCAGGCGGCGGAGGTGCCGGTCGTGGTCGCGGTCAACAAGGTCGACAAGGAGGGCGCCGACCCCAACAAGGTCAGGGCCCAGCTCACCGAGTACGGCCTGGTGGCGGAGGAATACGGCGGCTCGACGCTGTTCGTCGACATCTCGGCGAAGAACGGCACGGGCATCGACCAGCTCCTCGAGGCCATCCTGCTGACCGCGGACGCCGAGCTCGACCTGCGCGCCAACCCGACGATGGACGCCCAGGGCATCGCGATCGAGGCACACCTCGACAAGGGCCGCGGCCCCGTCGCGACCGTCCTGGTCCAGCGCGGCACGCTGCGCGTCGGCGACTCGATCGTCTGTGGCGAGGCCTTCGGCCGCGTCCGGGCGATGCTCGACGACAACGGCGACGCGGTCGAGGAGGCCACGCCGTCGCGTCCGGTCCTGGTGATGGGTCTGACGGCCGTGCCGAGCGCCGGTGACAACTTCATCGTGGTCACCGACGACCGGATGGCCCGGCAGATCGCCCAGCAGCGCGCGGCGCGCAAGCGCAGCGCCGACATGGCGAAGTCGAGCCGTCGCCGCACCCTCGAAGAGCTGTTCAGCGACCTTGAGAAGGGCCGCGTCGACGAGCTCAAGCTCATCATCAAGGGTGACGTGTCCGGTTCGGTGGAGGCCCTGGAAGACGCCCTGCTCAAGATCGACGTCGGCGACGAGGTCAGGCTCCGAGTCCTGCACCGCGCGGTCGGCGCGATCACCGAGTACGACGTCAACCTGGCCGTCGCCGACGACAACGCGGTCATCATCGGCTTCAACGTCCGCCCCGAGCCCCGGGCGCGCGACCTGGCCGAGCGCGAGGGCGTCGACATCCGCTACTACTCGGTCATCTACCAGGCGATCGAGGAGATCGAAGCGGCGCTCAAGGGCATGCTCAAGCCCGAGTTCGAAGAGGTCCAGATGGGCACCGCCGAAGTCCGCGAGGTCTTCAAGGTGCCGAAGATCGGCAACGTCGCCGGTTCGCTGGTCCGCTCCGGCGTGATCGTCCGCAACAGCAAGGCCAGGGTGATCCGCGACGGCGTCGTCATCGCGGACAACCTGACCGTCTCGTCCCTGCGTCGCTTCAAGGATGACGCCACCGAGGTCCGCGAGGGCTTCGAGTGCGGTATCGGTGTCGGCTACAACGACATCAGGATCGACGACACGATCGAGACGTTCGAAATGCGGGAGAAGCCGCGCGTGTGACACGCGGCCGGGCGCCCGGCGGGACATCCGCCGGGCGCCTCTCGCACGCCCTGGCCTGGTCCCCACCGCAGCAGGCCGGGCGTGCGTCCACCTCACCAGGTCAAGCGGTGGTCAGCAACGATGTATGTGGGTTCTCTCACCCTGGACATCCTGCTCGGCGACGTCAGATCGCTGAAGCAGAAGCGCTCTGTCATCCGGCCTCTGATCGCCGAGCTGCAGCGCCGTTATCCCAGCATCGCGGTGGCTGAAACCGGCCATCTCGACCTCCACCGCAGAGCGGAGGTCGGCGTCGCGGTGGTCTCCGCTTCCGCGGGTAACTGCAAAGAGGTGCTGGACGCCTGCGAGCGGATGGTGGCATTCCGCCCCGAGATCGAGCTGCTGTCGGCCCGGCACCGGCTCTACAACGACGAAGATTGAACGACTGCACGGCCAGGTCGTGCGTGAGGGGGAGCGAACATGGTGGATGCCGCACGAGCGCGCAAGCTCGCGGACCGCATCCAGCAGATCGTCGCCGAGATGCTGGAGCGCCGGATCAAGGATCCGCGCCTGGGTTTCGTGACCGTGACCGACACGCGCGTCACCGCCGACCTGCGCGACGCGACGGTGTTCTACACGGTGTTCGGCTCCGACGCCGAGCGGGCCGACAGCGCCGCCGCCCTCGAAAGCGCCAAGGGGATCATCCGTTCCGAGGTGGGCCGCCAGACCGGGGTGCGCTTCGCCCCGACGCTGACGTTCAAGCACGACCCGCTGCCCGACAGCGCGCGGCACCTGGACGACCTGATCAACGCGGCCAGGGCGCGTGACGCCGAGGTGGCGCGGCGGGCCGAGACCGCTTCCTACGCCGGCGAGCCCGACCCCTACCGGAAGCCGGACGAGGAAGAGGAAGCGGAGGAGCGCGCCGACGTCGCCAGGGAAGAGCAGGCGTGACGCCCGACGTTCGCGACCGGGCCGGCCGACCGGCCCGGGTGGAGGCGGGGCAGGGCGACGACTGCCCCATCCCCGCCACGTCGTGGGACCGGGCGCTGCACCTGATCGGGCAGGCCGACGAGGTCGCGCTGGCCTGCCACGTCACCCCCGACGGCGACGCGCTCGGCTCGATGCTGGCCGTCGCGTTCGTGCTGCGCTCGATGGGCAAGCGCGTGGTGGCCTCCTTCGGCGACCGGCAGTTCGCGGTGCCGCGGCTGCTGCGCTTCCTGCCGGGCCAGGACATGCTGGTGCCGCCGGAGGCCTACCCCGCCGCGCCCGAACTGATGATCGTCTTCGACTCCTCGACGTTCGAGCGGCTCGGGCTGCTCGGCACCAACGCCGCCATGGCGCGCGAGCTCGTCGTGGTTGACCACCATCCGTCCAACGCCGGCTTCGGCACGCTCAGCCTCATCGACGCCCAGGCGGCGGCCACGGCCATGCTGGCCGAGCAGCTCGTCTACCGGCTCGGCGGCCGCCTCGACCGTGACATCGCCACCTGCCTGTACGCGGGCCTGGTGACCGACACCGGTTCCTTCCGCTACTCCTCGACCACGCCCGCCGTGCACCAGATGGCGGCCAGGCTCGTGGCGACCGGGCTGCGTACCGACGAGATCGCCCGCGAGCTGTGGGACCGCTCGCCGTTCGGCTATCTCAAGGTGCTGGCCGGGGCGCTGGAGCGGGTCACGCTGGAGCACGGGCCGGCGGGTGGCCTGGTGTGGACGTACGTGACCCGGGTCGACCGGGCCGCGCACGGGCTGCCGTACTCCGAACTGGAGGGGCTCATCGACATCGTCCGCCGCACCGACGAGGCCGAGGTCGCGGTCGTGCTCAAAGAGGACGACCAGGGCGACTGGCAGGTGTCCACCCGATCCAAGGGCACCGTCGACGTGGCGGCCGTGTGCGCGGCGCTCGGCGGCGGCGGCCACCACAAGGCCGCCGGCTACACCTCCCACGACACCGTGGAGGAGACCATGGCCAAGTTCCGGCACGAGCTGAGGAAGGTCTCCTGATGGCCGAGAGCGGTCTGATCATCGTCGACAAGCCCGGCGAGTGGACCTCCCACGACGTGGTCGCCAAGATGCGGCGCCTGGCCGGCACCCGCAAGGTGGGGCACGCCGGCACGCTCGACCCCATGGCGACCGGCGTGCTGGTCGTCGGCGTGGAGAAGGCGACCAGGCTGCTCGGGCACCTGACGCTGACCGAGAAGGTCTACGAGGCCACCATCAGGCTCGGCGTCGGCACCAACACCGACGACGCCGAGGGCGAGGTCACCGCCACGGCCTCGGCGGCGGCGGTCACCCCCGGCGAGATCCACAAGGGCGTGGCCGCGCTGACCGGGGAGATCATGCAGATCCCGCCGCAGGTCAGCGCGATCAAGGTGAACGGCCAGCGGGCCTACAAGAAGGCGCGGGCGGGTGAGGAGGTCGAGCTGGCCGCCAGGCCCGTCACCGTGCGCGAGTTCGGCGTGCTCGACATCAGGGCCGAGGGCGACGTGGTGGACGTGGACGCGGTCGTGACCTGCTCCAGCGGCACCTACATCCGCGCCCTGGCCCGCGACCTGGGCGCCGGGCTCGGGGTCGGCGGTCACCTGACGCGGCTGCGCCGCACCCGCGTCGGACCGTACGACCTGTCCCTGGCCAGGAGCATCGACCAGCTGACCGAGGAGTGCGTGATCCTGCCGATCGGCGAGGCGGTGACGGCGGCGTTCCCGCGCAGGGACGTCACGGCCGAGGAGGCCCGCGTCATCGGGCACGGCGGCCGGCTGCCCGCCGCCGGGCTGGGCGCGGGGCCGATCGGGGTGTTCGGGCCCGAGGGCGAGCTGCTGGCGCTGGTGGAGGAGCAGGGCAGGACGGCCAGGCCGCTCGCCGTCTTCGTCGGCTGACGCCCGCTGACGGACGTTCCGCCGCCCGGCGGTCAGCGGGACTTGCGGGCCACGATGATGTCGCGGACGATCGCCTGGTCCACCCAGTGCTCGAAGTCGGGGTAGTCCATGACGTCGAGGCCCGCGTCGGTGAGGATCCTGGCCAGCTCGGAGCTCTTGCCGCCGTAGGTGTTCCAGGCGATGCCCATCGCGCCGCCGGGGCGCAGCAGCTCGGCCCAGACCGGCACGGCCCGGCCGAGCAGCTCCAGCGGGCTGCGTGACAGCCCGCCCCCGCCCTTGCTGCCGTGCTGGACGCCGTACGGCGCGTCGGTCGCCACGATGTCGAACGAGCGCGGCCGGAAGAAGTCGCGGCTCTTCAGGGTGTCGGCGTTGACCACGGTCAGGCGCTGCGTGTCGCCGGCCTTGACCGCCTCCTTCGACAGCCCGAAGGTGACGTTGAACCGGCGGCCGACCAGGGCGCGCTCGCGCCGCACCGGCACGGTCTCCGCGGTGTGCTTGAGCCGCTTGTTGCGCAGCCAGGTCTTGACGAAGCCGGTGTAGGCCTCGAAGTCCTTGCCGTCCACGTCGATGCCGTAGGCGTCGTAGCCGTACGTGAGAGCCTGGTTGAGGGTGGTGCCGCGCCCGCACATCGGGTCGAACACCGACAACCTCCCGCCCATCCCCTCGTCGCGGGCCAGCGCCGTGACGTTGAGCAGCAGCTTGGTGAAGTGCTCGTTGGTCTTGCCGGCGTATTTCTGGATCGTGATCAGGTCGCTGCTGAGCCGGTCGCGCGGACGCATCGCCAGCGGCCTGAGCAGCTCGCCCTCCAGCCCGAAGACGGCGTAGACGGAGGACAGGTCGGACAGCAGCGCCACGTCCGCCTCGTTCAGCGGGCTCTCCGTCTCGAACGTCACATAGGGGACGCCGCCGATCCGCGTCTCCTCGCTGCTCAGCACCTCGGCGGCGAGGGCCCGCGCGCTGAAGACGGCCAGCTCGTTACGGGTCAGCCGGACGGAGCTCTCTCCGTAGACCCGGTTGAAGGCAGGCAGGATCAGTAGCGCGTAACGAGGCATGATGCCCGATGATAGTCCCCTCGGTTGGAGGGAATGCCGACGCGCATGGCAGGCTTGTACGCGTTGATGCGGGAACGAGCGAATGGGGCCGGGGCGTGCAGGGTTCGGAGAGGTCTGTCGTCACCATCGGCGTGTTCGACGGGGTTCACCGCGGGCACCGTCGGGTGGCCGAGCGGGCCGTCGCCGTCGCCCGTGAGCGCGGGCTGCGCGCCGTGGCCGTCGTCTTCGAGCGTCCCGACGAGGCCGTACGGCCCGGGGCGCGACCGCAGGTGCTGACCGGCCCGCGGCGCAGGGCGGAGCTGCTCACCGGGCTGGGTTTCGACGAGGTCGACGTGGTGCCGTTCGGGGCCGGTCCGCCGGGCGCGGGTCCTGGCGAGTTCGCGCAGAGCGTTCTGGCCGAGCGGCTGCGGGCGGCGGTGGTCGTGGTGGGGGAGCGGTTCACGTTCGGCGGCCAGGACGCGAGCGGCGATGTCGAGATATTGAGGACGCTGGGCGACAAATACGACTTTGAGGTTGAGACCGTGCCCCACCTCGACGACGTCTCCGCCACCTCGATCCGCGAGCGGCTCGTCACCGGAGACGTCGAGGCCGCCGCGCGGCAGCTCGGCCGGCCGCACCGGGTGGAGGGCGTCGTCGTCCGCGGCTACCAGCGCGGGCGTCAGCTCGGCTTCCCCACCGCCAACGTCGAGACCCCGCAGCACACCGCGATCCCGGCCGACGGGGTCTACGCGGGCTGGCTGGAGTGCGTCCCGGTGGCCAACCTGCCCGCCCTCTACGAGGGGGAGCGCTGGCCGGCGGCGATCTCGGTCGGCACCAACCCGACGTTCGAGGGCGTGCCGCGCACGGTGGAGGCGTACGCGCTCGACCGCGACGACCTGGAGCTCTACGGCGTGCACGTGGCCGTCGAGTTCGCCGCGCGGCTGCGCGGCAACACCCGCTTCGACTCGATCGAGGCGCTGATCGACCAGATCCACGCCGACGTGGAGGCCACCCGCCGCCTGACGAGCTGACCCGCGCCCCCATCCGAGCCGAGGCCCTGACCTGCGCCGGCCCTCCGTACGCGGGGCCGCGCCACGAGCTGCCCCGAGCACCGGACACTTGGTGGTAGCCTTGCATGTCGGCTCTGTAGCGGCGGTGCTGCGCGCTGCCCA
Organism: Nonomuraea fuscirosea; assembly: GCF_003001935.1. Taxonomy (GTDB): domain Bacteria; phylum Actinomycetota; class Actinomycetes; order Streptosporangiales; family Streptosporangiaceae; genus Nonomuraea; species Nonomuraea fuscirosea. Next base: position 189,643 of record NZ_PVNG01000002.1, read on the forward strand.
TGACGGCCTTCACGCGGCGACTGTAGGCACGCACGGTCGTTCGCGCTTCCATCACATTCGCGCGTGTCCGTAGATCGAAGGAGAGCCGTGTCCCTCGACACCGCTGCCAAGAAGACCATCATCGAGGAGTACGCGACGGCCGACGGCGACACCGGGTCGCCCGAGGTGCAGATCGCGCTGCTCAGCAAGCGCATCAGCGAGCTGACCGAGCACCTGAAGACGCACAAGCACGACCACCACAGCCGTCGTGGTCTGCTGCTGCTCGTCGGGCGCCGGCGCCGCCTGCTGAAGTACCTGCAGAAGGTCGACATCCAGCGCTACCGTACGCTCATCGAGCGGCTCGGCCTGCGCCGATAGTCTGAAAGGGAGCGGCGTTCGCGCCGCTCCCTTCTCATATGGGGTAAGACCCCATACGGTCAGGACGCGTGGCGAGATGAAAACCGCCCCGCGCTTGACGTACAACTGAAGATCCGAGACACACAGCCCCCGCGTCCGCTCAGCACCATGCGACCCGCGACGCCTGCGGGCCGGTCCTCGGTAGTGGCTTCCGGTAACAAACACACTTGACCGGGCGCTTCGATCGAAGACCGGCGCTGCACCTAACGAGGGTGCCGGTGAGAAAAGGGCGCGGGAGACCGACCACAAGGAGGTCCCCCGTGGAGGGTGTCCACACCGCTGAAGCCGTCATAGACAACGGCTCATTCGGCACGCGCACGATCCGGTTCGAGACCGGTCGCCTCGCGCGCCAGGCGGCCGGCTCCGCCGTCGCCTATCTCGACAGCGACACGATGGTGCTGTCCGCCACCACCGCGTCGAAGTCACCGAAGGAACAGTTCGACTTCTTCCCGCTCACGGTCGACGTCGAAGAGCGCATGTACGCCGCGGGCCGCATCCCCGGCTCGTTCTTCCGCCGTGAGGGCCGTCCCTCCGAGGACGCCATCCTCACCTGCCGGCTGATCGACCGGCCGCTGCGCCCGTCGTTCGTCAAGGGCCTGCGCAACGAGATCCAGGTCGTCGCCACGGTCATGGCGCTCAACCCCGACCACCTCTACGACGTGGTCGCGATCAACGCCGCGTCCCTGTCGACGCAGCTGGCCGGCCTGCCCTTCTCCGGCCCGATCGGCGGCGTGCGCGTCGCGCTGATCGACGGCCAGTGGGTGGCCTTCCCGACGCACCACGAGCTGGAGCGGGCCACGTTCGACATGGTCGTGGCGGGCCGCGTGCTCGACGACGGCGACGTCGCGATCATGATGGTCGAGGCCGAGTCCACCAAGGACACGCTCAAGCTGGTCGCCGAGGGCGCGGTCGCGCCCACCGAGGAGACCGTCGCGCAGGGCCTCGACGCCGCCAAGCCCTTCATCAAGGTGCTCTGCGAGGCGCAGTCGCGCATCGCGCAGGTCGCGGCCAAGGAGACGGCCGAATACCCGGTCTTCCTGGAATACCAGGACGACGTGCTCAACGCCGTCGAAGCCGCGATCAAGACCGAGCTGGCCGCCGCGCTGACCATCGCCGGCAAGCAGGAGCGCGAGAACGAGCTCGACAAGGTCAAGGCGCTGGCCGCCGAGAAGCTCCTGCCCGAGTTCGAGGGCCGCGAGAAGGAGATCTCCGGCGCCTTCCGCTCGGTGATGAAGAAGCTCATGCGCGAGCGGGTCGTCAAGGAGGGCATCCGCATCGACGGCCGCGGCACCAAGGACATCCGCGCCCTGTCGGCCGAGGTCCACGTGGTGCCCCGGGTGCACGGCTCGGCCCTGTTCGAGCGCGGTGAGACCCAGATCATGGGCATCACCACCCTCAACATGCTGCGCATGGAGCAGGTCATCGACACGCTCAACCCCGAGCGGACCAAGCGCTACATGCACAACTACAACTTCCCGCCCTACTCCACCGGCGAGACCGGCCGGGTGGGCTCGCCCAAGCGCCGCGAGATCGGTCACGGCGCGCTGGCCGAGCGGGCGCTGATCCCGGTGCTGCCCACGCGCGAGGAGTTCCCCTACGCCATCCGGCAGGTCTCCGAGGCGCTCGGCTCCAACGGCTCCACCTCGATGGGCTCGGTCTGCGCCTCCACCATGGCGCTGCTCGACGCCGGTGTGCCGCTCAAGGAGATGGTCGCGGGCATCGCGATGGGCCTGATCGGCGAGGGTGACGAGTACGTCACGCTGACCGACATCCTCGGCGCCGAGGACGCCATGGGCGACATGGACTTCAAGGTCGCCGGCACCAAGGACGTCATCACCGCCCTGCAGCTCGACACCAAGCTCGACGGCATCCCCGCCAGCGTGCTGGCCGGCGCGCTCAAGCAGGCCAAGGGCGCCCGCCTGGCGATCCTCGACGTGATGCAGGAGGCGATCGACTCCCCGGCGGAGATGAACCCGACCGCGCCGCGCATCATCACCATCAAGGTCCCGGTCGACAAGATCGGCGAGGTCATCGGCCCGAAGGGCAAGATGATCAACCAGATCCAGGACGACACGGGCGCCGAGATCACCATCGAGGACGACGGCACGATCTACATCGGCGCCACCGACGGGCCCGCCGCCGAGGCCGCCCGTTCGGCGATCAACGCGATCGCCAACCCGCACATGCCGGAGGTCGGCGAGCGCTACCTGGGCACGGTCGTGAAGATCGCCGCGTTCGGCGCGTTCATCTCGCTCATGCCCGGCAAGGACGGCCTGCTGCACGTCTCGCAGATCCGCAAGCTGCACGGCGGCAAGCGGATCGAGAACGTCGAGGACGTCATGGGCGTCGGCGAGAAGATCCAGGTCGAGATCGCCGAGATCGACGGCCGGGGCAAGCTCTCCCTGGTGCCGGTCGAGGTCATCGAGAAGGAGGCCGCCGAGAAGGAGGCCAGGGGCGCCGACGGCGACGCCTCCGACGCTCCGGCCCCGTCCGACGCGGCCCCGGCCGCCGAGGAGCGGTCCGAGCGGCCCCGGCGCACCCGCACCCGCGTGCGCAACACCCGCTCCGATGGAGACGACCGGAACTCGTGACGACGACCACGCTCCACCCCGGCAAGGACGGAGCCGGGGTGGTGAGGCGCACCGTCCTCCCGGGTGGGCTGCGCGTGGTGACCGAGACCATGCCGACCGTGCGCAGCGTCGCGGTCGGCATGTGGGTCGGCATCGGCTCGCGTGACGAGGCCCCCGAGCACATGGGGGCCACGCACTTCCTCGAACACCTGCTGTTCAAGGGCACGCCGACGCGTGACGCGATGGAGATCTCGGCCAGCATCGAGGGCATCGGCGGTGAGATCAACGCCTTCACCGCGAAGGAGTACACCTGCTACTACGCGCGGGTCCTCGACGAGGACCTGCCGGTCGCGGTCGACGTGCTCGCCGACGTGGTGACCAGCTCGCTGGTGACCGCCGAGGACGTCGAGTCCGAGCGGGGCGTGATCCTCGAAGAGATCGCCATGCACGACGACGATCCCTCCGACGTGGTGCACGAGCAGTTCGCCGCCGCGCTCTACGGCGACTCGCCGATCGGCCGGCCCATCCTGGGCACGGTCGACTCGATCAACGCCCTCGGCCGCGAGCGGATCTCCGAGTACTACCACCGCTACTACCGGCCCCGTTGCACCGTGGTGTCCGTCGCGGGCAACATCCGGCACGAAGAGGTCGTCGAGCTGGTGGCCAGGGCCTACGAGCGGGCGGGGGCGCTGACCGGCCCCGCCGAGTTCGCGCCGCCGCGCACCAGCGGGCCCGGCGCCGCGTCGGGCTCCGGCCTCGCGGTGCTCGACCGGCCCACCGAGCAGGCCAACCTGGTGCTCGGCACGACCGGCCTGTCCCGCACCGACGACCGCCGTTTCGCGCTGGGCGTGCTCAACGCGGCGCTCGGCGGCGGCATGTCGTCCCGGCTCTTCCAGGAGATCCGGGAGAAGCGCGGCCTGGCCTACTCGGCCTACAGCTACACCTCGGCCTACGCCGACACCGGCCAGTTCGGCATCTACGTGGGCTGCCTGCCGTCGAAGATCGACGACGTGCTCAAGATCTGCCGGGACGAGGTGTCCAGGGTGGTCACCGAGGGCATCACCGCCGACGAGATCATGCGCGGCAAGGGCCAGATGCGCGGCGGGCTCGTGCTCGGCCTCGAGGACACCGGCTCGCGCATGTCGCGCATCGGCAAGAACGAGCTGGTCTACGACGAGCTGATGTCGGTCGACGAAGTGCTGGCCCGCATCGAGTCCGTCACCCCGGAGGAGATCTCCGAGGTCGCCCGCGACGTGCTCAACCGGCCGCTCACGCTGGCCGTGATCGGCCCGTACGGCGACAAGGACTTCTCCGACGCCATCGCCTGATCGGGCGTTCGCGCCGATTGGGATAGGCTCGCCCTGTGATCAGGGTAGGTGTGCTCGGCGCCCAGGGGCGTGTGGGCGTCGAGGTGTGCAAGGCGGTCGAGGCGGCCACCGACATGGAGTTGGTGGCCGCGCTCGACAAGGACGACTCCATCGAGGGGCTCCAGGGCGCCGAGGTGGTGGTCGACTTCACCCATCCCGACGTGGTCATGGGCAACCTCGAATGGGCGATCGGCCACGGCGTCCACCCCGTGGTGGGCACGACCGGGTTCGACGAGGGCCGGCTGGAGACCGTGCGCGGCTGGCTGGCCGCGAGCTCCGGCACCAACTGCCTCATCGCCCCCAACTTCGGCATCGCCGCCGTGCTCATGATGCACTTCGCCGCGCAGGCGGCCCGCTACTTCGAGTCGGCCGAGATCGTCGAGCTGCACCATCCCAACAAGGCCGACGCGCCCTCCGGCACGGCCCGGCGTACGGCCGAGCTGATCTCCGAGGCCCGGGCCAAGGCCGGGACCGGCGCGATGCCCGACGCGACCAGCACCGCCCTCGACGGTGCGCGCGGGGCCGACGTCGGCGGCGTGCACGTGCACGCGGTGCGGCTGTCGGGGCTGATCGCGCACCAGGAGGTGCTGCTCGGCGGCGACGGCGAGATCCTCACCATCAGGCACGACACGATGAGCCGGTCGGCGTTCACGCCGGGGGTGCTGCTCGGCGTGCGCAGGGTGCGCGAGCTGCCCGGCCTGACCATCGGCCTTGAGCCGCTGCTCGACCTCTGACGGGTTCCATGGACGTACACACGACGTGCCCACGACCGTACTCGGCCGTGGGCACGTCGTGAGGAGAGGGTCCCGGCTCCGCACAGCCAGGCCTACGATCTTCAACCCTAATATGAGCGGCGAGCTCGGCCAGAACAATGAGATCGTGTCGCCATGGTGCGATGGGCGCGAGCGGACGAACTTCCCGGGCTGGTCTCCATAGAGCTGGCCGCCGACCGGCTGTTCGAGCAGGTGGGCATCGTCTTCCCGCCCGGCACCACCATGATCGAGGAGGCCGCCGGCCCCGGCGCCGTCCTGGTCGAGGGGGAGCCGCCCGATGGGTTCGCGCTGGTCGGATGGGTCGACGGGAGTCTCCATCTCGATCAGCTCGCCGTGCGTCCCGAGCGCATGCGTCAGGGCATCGGCGGGCGGCTGGTGACGGCCGTCGTCGACCACGCGCGGGCGGCCGGCGCGCCCGGCGTGACGCTGACGACGTACCGGGACGTGCCGTGGAACGCGCCCTGGTACGCGCGCCACGGCTTCACCCCGGTGCCCGAGGCCGAGTGGGGGCCGCAACTGCGGGCGCTGGTCGAGCACGAACGGGAGCTCGGCATCGAGATCGCGCCGCGCGTGGTGATGCGCCGTCGGCCTTAGCCGCTCGGGCGGTTTGCACGGCGCATGGGCGCTCGCGTGATGCCGGTGCCCGGCGCCGGCCTCAGCGGCCGCGGACGGGGCGGCCGGTGACGTGCTGGGGCGGCTCCTCGAAGCGGGAACGCCGGGCCGGCTCGCCGCTCACCTGCTCCACGATGGAGGCGGCGAGCTGGTGCAGCTTGACGTTCCTGTCCTGCGAGACGTGACGCAGCAGCTCGAACGCGTGCTGCGCGGTGCACCGGCGCTGCGCCATGACGATGCCGAGGGCCTGGTCGATGATCGCGCGGGTGGTGAGCGCCTCCTTGAGCTGGTCGGCCACCTCGCGCATCCTGGCCGCTTCCAGCGCCGTACGGTATAGGACGCCGACGTGGGCGGCGCTGACCCGCATGGCGAGCCTCGTGGCGGCGAACCCGGCGACGTCCGGTTCGGCGGCGGGTCCTCGGGCGTTCAGCTGGGTGACGGCATCGGGCGGGCCGTCGTCTCCTGAGTAGAGCGTGAACGCGCCGAGCAGCGCCCCCTCCGACTCCAGCGGCTCACAGTGCACCGTGCGGATCTCCGGCGCCTGCTGCGCGAACTTCGGCCAGCGCGAGTCGGCGGCCAGGTCGCGGGTCGTCACGGACCGCCCACTGTCGATCGTGTCGAGGACGGGCCCCTGCCCGACGGCCGTCTGCAGGTCGTCGAACAGCCTGGCCCGCGCGTGGGAGGTGGCCGCGGTCCGCGGCCCGTCACCGGAGCACAGCACGATGCTCAGCATCGGTGCCCCGGGCATCGTCGAGCCGGCGCTCGCTGGGCCGGGCGTGGTGGAGGCGGGCGCGGTGGGGCCGGGCATCGCCCGTCCGGCGATGGCGACGCACTCAGCGAGTGCCCGCTCGAACTCCTCGATGTCCGTGGACACCCTGGGCCGATCTGCCACGATCCCTCGCGATCGCTGCGTCGGAAGTCACTGGGGCCTTGCCTTCGAGACCTCCAGGCTAGCGGTTCGGCGGGACGCTCACGAGAGGTAGGCGTCGATCTCTGTCAGGTAGGCGTCCTTGACGTGGCGCGGCAGCCAGGTGATCTCGAAGGCGTTGCGCTGCAGTCGCGCCAGCTCCTCGCGGCTGAGCTGGAGGGCGTCGTGCAGGGCCTCGATGTTCTCCTGTACGTACGCGGCGAAGTAGGCCGGATCGTCGGAGTTGACCGTCACCCGCACGCCCAGGTCCATCAGCTTGCGGATGCCCTCGGCCTTCATCGAGTCGGTGACGTAGCCGTTGGACACCGGGCAGCAGGTCAGCCCTGTGCCGCGGGCCAGCACCACCTCCACCAGCCGCTGATCTTCGAGGATGTTGACGCCGTGGTCGATCCGGTCGACGCCGATCTCCTCGACGGCCTGGCGGATGTGCTCGATCGCGTCGTCCTGGTCCACGTCGCAGTGCATGGTCAGCAGGTAACCCTCCTGCCTGGCCCGCTCGTAGACCGCCGCGAACTTGGCCGGCGGGTTGCCCTTCTCGTCGGAGTCGAGCCCGACGCCGACGATCCACTCCTTGTACGGCAGCGACTCCAGCAGCGTCGCCATCGCGTACTCGGCCTGGAAGTCCCGCAGGAAGCACATGATGAGCTGGGCTCGCACGCCGAGCTGGGCGTGCGCGTCCAGCAGCGCCCGCCGCAGCCCTCTGATCACCACGTCGAACGGCACGCCGCGCGAGGTGTGCGCCTGAGGGTCGAAGAAGATCTCCGCATAGCGGACGTTCTGCTCGGCGGCCCTACGCAGGTAGGCCATCGCCAGGTCGTAGAAGTCGGGCTCGGTGCGCAGCACCCGCATGCCCTCGTAGTAGATCGTCAGGAAGGAGGACAGGCTGTCGAAGGTGTAGGCGGCCCGCATCTCCTCGACGGTCGCGTACGGCAGCTCCAGCCCGTTGCGGGCGGCCAGTTCGAACTTGAGCTCGGGCTCCAGCGTGCCCTCGATGTGCAGGTGCAGCTCGCACTTGGGCAGACCGGCGATGAAATCCTTCACCGTCCCACTGTAGAAGACGGCTAGAAGATGATCGCCAGGCCCACGGCGAAGAGGAGCCCGTACGCCATCTGCAGTTTGCCCGTCTGCTGCAGCACCGCGATCAGGGCGGGACCCACCGCCTTGCTCAGCACCGCTCTGATGGGGGAGACCGCCAGTGGCGCCGCGAGCAGCACCAGGGCCGCCCAGGGTGTGATGGGGATCATCGCCAGCGCCACGACGAACGGCACGACCTGGCAGGCCACGTAGAGCGTACGGGTGCGTTCGGCGCCCAGCAGCACCGCCAGCGTGCGCTTGCCCGCCTGCCCGTCGGTGCCGACGTCGCGCAGGTTGTTGACCACGAGCATCGAGCACGACAGCAGCCCCACCGGGATCGAGGCGATCAGCGCCGCCCAGCTCAGGTGCTCCGTCTGCACGTAGGCCGTGCCCATCACGGGGACGATGCCGAAGAAGACGAACACGGCCACCTCGCCGAGGCCGCGGTAGCCGTACGGGTGCTTGCCGCCGGTGTAGAACCAGGCGGCGGCGATCGCCGCGGCGCCCACCAGCAGCACCCACCAAGCCTGCGTGACGACGACCAGGACGAGCCCCAGCACCGCCGCGAGCGCGAAACAGCCCAGCGCTGCCGTCAGCACCTCGCGCGGGGTGGCCGCCCGCGAGCCCACCAGCCGCATCGGCCCTACCCGCTGGTCGTCGGTGCCGCGCACGCCGTCGCTGTAGTCGTTGGCGTAGTTGACGCCGATCTGCAGCGACAGCGCCACGAACAGGGCCAGCACCGCCCGCCACCACACGAAGCCGCCTTCGCCGATCGCGACGCCGGTGCCGACCATGACGGGCACGACGGCGTTGGGAAGGGTGCGTGGGCGGGCGCCGGCGATCCATTGGGAGGGCGTTGCCATGTGCTGCTTCTACCTCTAGCTGATGTCGGTGGTGAGCCTGACCATCCGGATCGGACGGCCCATGTCGAGGACGCGCTCGGCCATGTCCTCACCCCAGCCGGCCGACTCCAGGAAGCCGAGCACCGCGTAGTTGTCGGCGAACACCCAGGTGACGATCTGCCGGAACCCGTCGTCACGAAGATAGTCGACCGTGGCGTTGAGCAGCCGGCTGCCATGGCCCCTGCGGACGAAGTCCGGGTCGACCAGCAACGTCAGCATCTCGGCCGCCACCCCGGGGTCGAGGTCGGGGTCCTCCGCGGGGGCGTGGGAGGCCAGGCCCACCACGCGCTCACCGCCGCGCGGGGTCACGAGGGCGGCTCCCGCGCCGCCCGCGCCCAGCGCGGGAAAGCCCTCGGTGTCGAGGATCGTCTCCACCGCCACCAGCACCCGATGCATGGGGGAGGGCGGGGCGGCGATCGCCTCGTCCCACTGGCGCAGCCACATCTTCTCCGCCGCCGCGCCGGTCATCTGCTCGAGTGGGCCCTCCGGGAGGAAGTCCCGATAGCCGTAGCGCCAGGCGCGGATCTGAGTGTTCGCAACCTGGAGAACATCCTCGCGCCGGGCCGCCCGGACGCCTACGTCTGCCATCTCGGCCCGCTCCTTCGCCTGCCGTCCATGCCACAAGGCACGAGTTACACCGTATCGGTGTTTGAGCCTTGGAGACGACGCGAACCCCGCTTCCTCGCCCGGTAAGCCCGCGTCTTGGTGCGGTTGCCGCATACCCGCATCGAACACCACGAGCGGGAACGGTTCTTCGACGAGTCGATGAACGCCCACTGACAGGTCTCCTCCGCGCACACCTTGAGCCGGTCCCACGACGCGGCCACGACCGCCGCGGCGATGCGTGCCAGCCCGCCTGCCACGCCGCCGTCCGCTGGGATCAGCCGCGCTCCTCCGTCGGGTCCGAGGGTGACGAGGAGGGGCAGCGGGGGCAGTTCGGCCAGTCGCTGTCGTTCGGCTGCCCGCCTTTGCTCGGCTGTCCGCCTTTGCTCGGTCGCTCGCCTTTGCTCGGCCGGGCGCTCTTGCTCGGCCGGGCGCTCTTGCTCGGTCGGGCGCTCGTGCTGGGCCGGGCCTCGTCCGAGCGCCGCTCTGAGGGCCTCACGCAGGGCGTGGGCGGTGTGCAGGTCGTCGTCGGAGGCGCGGTCACGCGGGCCCGTCAGGCCGCGCTCGCGCAGCCACAGGGCCAGGTCGGCGGGGGAGGACAGCTCGTCCGCCTGGGCTTCGACGTCGAAGGTGTTCACGAAGTCTCGTACGAGCTCCGTGGGCAACGGCATGCCGTCACTCTACTGGGCTGATCCACTGAGCCCGGACCCGTTCCTGAACCCGTACCTTGGCCTGCGCCCGCACTCGAACCCCGCACCCGGATCCTGGATCCCGGACCTCCGGATCCCCATCCGCACCTGGACCTGACCTGGACCTATGGGGCGGCTCGCTCGCCGGTGATCATCAGGGCCTCGGCCAGCCGCCTGACCCCTTCGCGCAGCTCCGCGAGGTGGGCGGCGGCCATGTGCGTGACCCGGATGCGCGGCCCCGGCGGCTCCGACGGGTAGTACATCCTGCCGGGGCTCACCAGCACGCCGTTCTGCCTGGCCGTCTCCACCAGGGCGCCCTCGTCGACGTCGGCGGGCAGCCGTACCCACAGATGCATGCCGCCGATCGGCAGCAGATGCGGCTCGGCGGTGGGCATGTGCTCGGCGAGCGCCGCCGCGAGCGCGTCCCGGCGGATCATGATCTCGGCGTGCACGGCCGCGAGGTGCCGCCGCCAGGCCGGCGACCCCACGAACTCCAGCGCCGTCTCCTGCAACGGCCGCGCCACGAAGAACGACTCCACGAGCTGAGCGGCGCGCAGCCGGTGCGCGGCGGGCCCCCGGGCGATCACGGCCGCCACCCGCAGGCTCGGCGCGAGGATCTTGGTCAGCGAGCCGATGTGCACCACGGTGCCGTCGCGGTCCATCGACGCCAGCGACGGGGGCGCCTGCCCAGTCAGATAGCGGGCGTAGTCGTCCTCCACCACGAACGCGCCCGCCGCCCGCGCCACCTGCAGCACCTGCTCGCGGCGTTCGACGGGCAGGGTGGCGCCGGTCGGGTTGTGCAGGGTGGGCTGGCAGAAGAACACCCGTGCCCCTGTCATGGCGAACGCCTCGGCCAGCAGCTCGGGCCGCACGCCGTCCCGGTCCATCGGCACCGCCATGGCCCGCAGCCCCGCCGCCTTGGCCGCGGCCAGCGCCCCCGGATAGGTGGGCGTCTCGACGAGGATGGGCGTACCGGGAGCCGCCAGCGCCCTGAACGCGTTCGTGAGCGCCGCCTGCCCGCCGCTCACGATCAAGGCGTCGGCCGCCGTCACGTCGCCGCCCGCCTGCGTGGCGAACCAGCGCCGCAGCTCCGGCAGCCCCGTCAGCGGCGGTCTGGCCCAGGCGCCCGGCCTGCGTACGGCCCGCGCCGCCGCGGCCGCCAGTTGCTCGTCCGGCCTCAGCCCAGGGCGCAGATAGCCGCCCGTCAGCGGCACCACCCCCTCGGGGGCCGTCCCCAGCAGGGCCGTGATCGGCCCGTCGTCCACCACCCGATCGCCCAGCGCGACGGTCTGCCAGGACAGGTCGGCCGCGTCCCGTGTCGGATGCACAGGCTGAGCCACGAAGGCGCCGCTGCCCGGCCGCGTCACCACCCGCCCTTCGGCGGCGAGCTGCCCGATCGCCCTGGAGACGGTGACGGGGCTGACGTTGTGCCGGCGCATGATCTCCCGGCTGGACGGCAACCGCGCGCCCGGCCCGAGACGCTCGGCCTCTTCGCGCAGTATCGCGGCGATCTGGGCGATACTGCTATCGTTGTTCATGAGATCGGATGATAGCGCTATCGACACCGGCGCAGTAGCGCTCCCCGGACCCGACTCCCACCACCAGCCCGACTCCCCGCCCGCCTCCCATCGCGACAGCGAATCCGAGCCCCAGCTCAAGCCGCACACCCGGCCGCAGCCCCAGCGCGAACCGCAGACGGAGCCCCGTCCTCAGCCGCAGGCGCAGCCCGGACCCCAGCCGGGCCCCCGTTCCCAGTCCCAACGCGAGCTCCGGCCGGAACCCCGTCCCCAGCCGGGACCCCGTTCCCAGCCCCAGCCTCAACGCATGCCCCAGCGGAAGCCTCGTTCCCAGCGCCACTCCCGTGACCGGGATCGTGACCATGAGCGGGACCAGGACCAGGACCAGGACCAGGGGCGGGACCGGGACCATGGGCGAAACCTGGACCCGAACCATGGGCGGGACCACCGGGGCCATGACCGTGGGCGTGATCGTCGCCGGGGGACGGCCCTGGCCTTCCTGGGCGTGCTGGCGTTCTCCGGCTCCTTCCCCGCCACCGTCTACGCGATGCGAGGCTTCGACCCCTGGCTCGTCGCGGTGGGCCGGGCCGCTCTGGCAGGCGTGCTGGCCCTGGTCTGCCTGCGGGCCGGCGGCCGTCCACTCCTGCCACGCAGAGCCGACTGGCCCTCGTACGCGCTGATCTCCGGCGGCGTCGTCTTCGGCTTCCCCGTCTTCAGCGGCCTGGCCCTGGCTCTCGGCGCCGGCACCGCCCACTCCGCCGTCGTCATCGGCCTGCTCCCGGCCGCCACGGCCGCCTGCGCCGTACTGAGAGCCTCGGAACGTCCCCGCCCGCTGTTCTGGGCCGCCTGCGCGGCCGGCGCGGTCGCCATCACGGCCTTCACCCTCATCCAGGGTCAGGGCAGCGCGTCCTGGCCCGACCTGCTCCTGGTCGCGGCCCTGCTGTCAGCGGCCGTCGGCTACACCGAAGGCGCGCGCCTGACCAGGCAGACCCCTGGCTGGCAGGTCATCTCCCACGTCCTCGTGTTCTCTCTTCCGGTGACGGCTCCCGTGACGGCGGTCCTGGCTCTCACCACCCCGATCATGATCACCCCCGAGGCCGTCGCCGGGCTCGCGTACGTGGCGGCGATCTCGATGTTCCTCGGCTTCATCCCCTGGTACGCCGGCCTGGCCAGAGGCGGCATCGCCAGAGCCGGCCAGACCCAGCTCACCCAGCCGCTCCTGACCCTCCTGTGGGCCTGGTTCCTGATGGGCGAGCGCTTCGGCCCGGCGACCGTGATCGCGGCCGTGGCCGTGCTGGTCTGCGTGGCCGTCACCCAGCGCGCCCGTACTTGAAAGCCGTGACGCCGCGCCGCAGGATGGGAGAGGAGGTGTCACACTCATGGCTGACCTCACGATCCCGGAAGGCGGATTCTGGCCGGCGCCGGAAATCCCGCAGCCGAATATCTATCCCATGGAATGGCGCGTGGAGACCGAGAAGCTCGCCGCCATATACGAGAAATCCAAGCGCGTGGTCTGGAACCCGGCCGACCTGCCCTGGGACGGCCTCAATCCCGACGACTTCACGCGGGAGCAGCGCCTGGGCATCATGTACTGGTTCGCGGTCCTGGCGAACTTCGACGCCTCGGGGCCCGCGGTGTTCGCCCGCGCCACCATCCAGGCCTTCGAGAAACACGAAGAGGATCCGGTCAGGAAGTGCTTCTTCTCGATCACCCGCGACGAGATGAACCACGAGGAATGCTGCCAGCGTACGATCGCCAAACTCTGGCCGGGCGGCCCGCTCGACTGGACACCGGCGGACGACCTCGAAGCGGCCGCGCACAACAACATCGGCTGGCTCTACCACAACGGCGGCCGCTACTGGACCGGCTACACCTCGGCCGTGGGCAGGTATTCGCTGCCCGTTCTCTTCACCAGCTTCATGATGGGAGAGATGGCCGCCTCCACCCTGTTCAGAGGCATGGCGTCGGGCACCGGGCACCCCGTGTTCGGCGAGATGTTCCAGCGGATCGGCCGCGACGAGTCACGCCATCTGCAGATCTGCATGACCATTCTCGAAACCGAATGGCCCGGCCTCACCGACGCGACCCGTACGTTGATCACCCGGCAACTGCGGGCCGGTTTCGTCTTTCTCAGCATGATCCTTTGGGAGCCGCCGGAGGGCTTCTGGGAGCTTCCCCCTTACTTCCTGCCCAACCATCGCGTCCTCATGAATCATGCGCGGCAGGCGGGGCTGGGGGTGCTGTCGTACGAGGAGCAGGCGGAGAACTGGCGAGTGGCGATGGCCCGCGTCCGAGCCATCGTCGAACGGTGGGGAATCGCCTTTCCTGCCATTCCCGAGCTGGACCTGGAAGGAGTCCCCGTGGACTTCATCGACCCGGAGGACATCATCCCCGTCTTCTAGCGACCCTGTCGCCCGACGCCCACGGGAATCAGCTCAAGCGAGCCCACCGTCATCACGTGTCCGAGCACATCCAGGTCCGGCACGGCGACGTGACGACTGGCGCGAATGCGATCAGAGCGGCCAAATGCTTTTGAAATCCCACCGGAACCCCTGACCTGATCGCCACCGGAACCCTCCGACCTGACCGATGCGCAGCGAGAGCCGATCGAACCCAAGAGAGCAGCCCTTCACGGCGTCCAGAAGTGACCACCTCCATGAGCTCAGCCGGCCCGCGGAAGTCCACTCGCGGCAGAGATCTGTGCTGGCTTCGGCGGCGGGAGTCGGGACGACATCGAGCGGCGTTCCACGGACTGTCGGATGGCGCTCGCACGATGACATGCCATCATGTGGCGACTTCTAGGATGACCTCATGTGGCCGCGCATAGACGGGCTCAGGGTCCTCGAACTGGGCACTCCAGGCAAACTCCGCACCTGGCTCACCGACCTGACCCTGTCAGGCGCCAAGACGGCCACAGCCGGCCTGCTGCCACTCGACTACGAGGCCGAGGGCGAGGACCTGGAGCAGGTCGGGGAAAGACTCGTCCTGGTGGACTCCTCCGGAAAACGCGCCGGGGAGATCGAGATCACACGAGTGGAGCCGACGCCGTTCGCCGAAGTGACCTGGGAGTTCGCCCAGGCGGAGGGCGAGGGGTACAGCTCAACAGAGGACTGGCGAGAAACGCATCGCCGCTACTGGGCGGAGCAGGGGTACGAAGTAAGCCACGACACTACGGTTGTGTGCCTCTGGTACCGGGTCGTGTCGCGCGCGGACGAATCGCCGAACAGTGATCCAGCCCCACCTACATAACCCCGCTCTCGCTCGCTCCCCGACCCGCGACGCCGCACGCTCGTCGGAGAGGTCGACCACCGAGCAAACATGACGCCGCCCCGCTCACGGGCCCGAGACACCGCTCCGCCGGGATGGCAGTGTGAACCCAGCCTTGGGCCACCGTTCCTGAGAGACGCCCCGCCATGGAACAAGCCTGAGGCCGTTCCCTCTACTGTCTGCGGCCCCAGCCTCAGGGCCGCTGCGACGCCGTCTCGCGATTCGAGAGAGACGTCCCACCGTGGATCAGCCAGGCACACGGTGCCCGACCGATACCCCTGTCACCTGCCGCGTCGACGCCACAGCCGCCCTGAGTGCTTCCTCCTCGGCGTGCACCCGTTGCCCTCCTCCGCCTCCATTCGCCGCCCTTCGGTGACCCGCTCGCCCGCCCTTTGATCACCCGTTCGCGCGCTCTTAGGCAGCCGTTCGCGGGCTCTTAGGCAGCCGCTCACGCGCTCTTCGGTCACCCGCTCGCGCGCCCGAATGTTCGCCTACCCGCCCGAAACGCCTGCTTGTCCGCTTGTCCATCCGCCGTGCCGATGGTGAGCCCTCCCGCCTGGCGGCAGGTGCGCCCACTCGGACATATACCCCGCCGTCCGCCCCCTCCGCCGTCCGCCCGCTCCACCACCCGAGCGATCAACCGTCCGGTCGGACAACGGGCAAGCGGAGTCCGCGACGCCGATGATGAGCCCGCCGGCGACCGCCCCGAGGGGGCTGTCGAACCCGCCGAGCGTGGCCGCCGGACGAACAGGCAGGCGGACCGACGGACGCATGCGCAGGCGGACCGACGGACCGACGCGCAGGCGGAGAGACGTACCCACGCATAAGCACCAACAGGCCGACGGACGGGCTGGCTCGCAGGAGAACGAACGGGTCGGGCCAACCACATAAAAGGGACGGGCAGGCAGAAGAGCGCCTCACTCATGACGCCGTTACCGCGTCACTCCGATACCGGCCACTGCTCCACTGGGGCGACGAAACTGCCACGATGCGGAATCCTGTACACCCACCCCTCCTCCCGGAGCAACGTAAGAGCCCGCCGTACGGTCTCACGTGCCGCACGGAATTCGCGCACCAGATCGACCTCGCTCGGAAGCGGCTTACTCGGCACCAGGTCGCCGCTTCTGATCCGCTTTCTCAGCTCATCGGCGATGTACCGATAGAACGGCGTCTGCCTGCCTGATGGTCCGGTCTGGCCGGGAGCGTTGACAAATGTCCCCTCTCCTTGCCGCGTGTGCACCAGCCCTTGGTTGCGCAGAACACGAATCGCCCTGCGCGCGGTCGTACGAGCGACCTTGAACTCCTGCTGGATCCCCGCCTCGCTGATCACAAGATCTCCAGGCGCAAGATCGGCAACGATGCGTGCCTTGATGACCTCGCTGATCTGGAGATATAGGTACGTTTCGCCCTCGCGATTCGGCACGCTACAAGGTTATCCAACGCCCCCGTCAAAGACAGGGCAATCAAGAGCCCTGATTCCCGGGCCACTTTTCCGGTTCGGCCACAAATGTACCTCTATACGGCACGGTGAAGACCCACCCCTGCTCCCGCAGATGCGCGACGGCCTGCCGCACCGTCACCTTCGCGACGCCATATTGCCGTATCATCACTTTCTCGCCGGGAATAGCGCAGTTGGGCGGGATCTCACCTCGCCGGATCCGTTCGACAACTTCTCCAGCGATACGCCGATATATAGGCACCTTCCTTGGTATGCGAGGAATGCCCGGCCGACCGACGTACGTACCCTCCCCCGGAACCGTGTACGCCAGCCCTCGCTCCCGCAACTCCCTGGCGACCCGACGGGCGGTTGTCCGAGCGATGCCATAGTGCTCCTCGAGCGCGGCCTCACTCGGAAGGGCATCGCCCGGTCGAAGCACCCCACGTTCGATCTGACCACGGATCAGGCCGGCGACCTGCTGATAGAGCGGCACGGGATCCATACGATCGAGCACGCCCGGATTATAAACATTTCAACTGTCCATTTCACCGCCCCACCGCCGCCCCCGGCCCAGCCACACCAGCCGAGCTACATCGGCAAGAAGGAATGAGATCAAGCCCGATGCCGGCCACAGCCAACACGACCGAGACCCAAGCCGAGGGCGAGGCTGCCTGGGGCCGTCCCGTGCGTCCACCCCAGAACAGCCCTAGCCAGCGATCCACACGCGCCCAAAGGTCCTCATGGGTCTCGCCGAACGACGGATCGGCGCACATAGCCGATCTGAGCAAGAGAGGCCGAGCGGAAAGAAGCCACACCCCTCTACGGAAGATCATTAGAGGATGTCCTCCCAGACACCTCACCGCCTGCAGCACATCCTGCTGAGACAGGACGTTTCCGGGTGGAGATGGGTAGGTTCTGCGGCGCGTGGGTGCCGTGCACCAGGACGAGGGGCGGGCCAGCGAGGAGCTGCTTCGCCAGGCGGCCGGTCCAGCGGGTCAGCCAGCAGGCGGCCTCGGTGTCGGGCCGGTCGGCCGCGTCAAGGTCCTCGGTGAGGGCCCGCCCGTCTACGGCGCTGTCCTGCACGGGGACGGCCGTCAGCTCCGGCTCGGCGGTCCCGCGTGCGCGGTGCAGCCGGACCAGTTCTCGTCGCATCTGGTGCAGGACTCCGACGGCGCGGTCGACGGACAGGTCGAGGCGTGCGAGATCGTCGTCGTGCTCCTGGTCCAGCACCACGTACGGCAGGTCTCCGTACGGCAGGTCCCCGTACGGCACGTCCCCGTACGGCAGGTCCCCGTACGGCACGTCCACCACCGAGCATGTGTTGTCGAAGGCGACGAACCGCGGCGTCCGCACTCGCGCTCACGGCCACCGGGATGACCTCGGCCTCCTGGACAAGGTCCGCGAGGAAGCGCTCGGCCCGCGGGATGCGGACGACCAGATCCTCGCCCAGCAGGAAGGCGTGGTTAGCCACCCTGGCGGAAGGGCCCGCGCCTGTTGTGAAAGCGCCAACAACACCGAGCATCCGCAGAACACCTGGCAGCACTCACCTGCAGCACCCACGGCAGTGCCGGCAGCACCCGGAGCATTTCGCACCGCCCGGGCATCTACATCAGCTGCGGCGGCTGATCCTGGTGGGTGCCGGTGCGACGTAGCACGGCATGTGGCATGCACGCGCGGACGCCGCCCCATCAACCGCCGGACGCCAGCCCATGAACGGCCGGACGCCAGCTCATGAACCATCGACATCAGCCCAGCAGCGTCGGGACCCCAGCCCATAGACCGCTGGACGCCAGCTCACGAACAGCCAGTACTCCAGCCTGTTGACCGCCGGACGCCGGCTCACGAACCGCTGGGGCCTTGGCCCGGGGACCACGGGGCGTCGGTTCATGAACGGCCGGAGGGCAGCTCACGAATAGCCAGGACCCTAGCCTGTTGACCGCCGGACGCCGGCTCACGAACCGCTGGGGCCTCGGCCCGTGGACCACCGGGCGCCAGTCCATGAACAGCAGGACGCCAGCCCATAGACCACCGGACACTGGCCCGTGGCCCGCGGCCCGCGAGCGATCCGATCACCCATCCCCCGCCGAGACGCCGCGCTGGAGCAGGGGGTGGAAATGGTGACGGCCATCGCGGTCCCTTGAAGACGCAGTTCAAGGGACATCATCGCGATGGCCGCAGACAACAGTGTGCCGCCTGAGGCACCGTTTAGTGAAGGGGCCCCTAACCGGTGACTCCGACTTTCTGTTGCGACCCTTGGTGAAGGCCACGGGTGCAACCTGACGAACACAACCTGCCGCCCCCACGCGCCACCGGACGGGAAACACGTCCCCGGCCGGTGGCGCAGGTACGGGCGAGCGCCCCATTCGCGCCATTGCCATCGCATAAAGCGAACCGGACACCGTTGGCAATGACCCGTTTCGGGACGTCATCGCTGACGTACCGTGCGTCTTGCCTGATCCAGCCAAATGTGTCCACCCGTACCCTCCATATCCTCCAATATGGCGAGAATGGGTTTCAACGGATCGTGCAAGACCATGGACGTGACCCCGTGCTTACCAGGAGCATGGTGCCACGCCATGGCGAGTTGTGGCCGGCTGACGTCCATAACGGCCTTCCCGCGCCATTAGATTCTCATGGGCACCCCTTGGAAAACCACGGTTCGACGCTATATCCAGGATCATTCCCTTTGCAGCGCGCCGACCTCCTGATGTGCGCTGCCATTGATTTAGGTGGGAATCCGCCTCCAGGCTCCATCCGTGATGATGAGGTGGTCGAGAAACCGCAGCCCGACGGTCTGTGCGGCTTCGATGAGCCTGGCCGTCGCCTCCAGGTCATCCAAGCTCGGCTCCAGCGACCCGCCGGGATGATTGTGGGCAAGCCCGAACATCGCCCCGCCGGTCGTGAGCACTTCTGTGATGACCTCACGTACGGGCATCACGGTGTGATCGCTCGAGCCCTCCGTCATCACCGCCCGCTTCAACACCCGTCCGCCGGTGTCGCACACGACCAGGACCAGCCTCTCCTGGGTGCAGTCACGCACCAGCGGCTCACACGCGTACGCCAGATCGGACGTGCTGGTGATCCGCGTACGCTCAGGACATGCTTCGGCCCGGCGCGCCAGCTGGAAGGCCGCCGTCACCCGCGCGGCTTTGGCCGGCCCGATGCCGTGCAGGGCCAGTAACCGGTGCGGGTCGGAACGGCCGAGCCCATCGAGATCTCCACAGTGCTCGATCACTTGGCTGGCCAGGTCGAGGGCGCTCGCCCCGCGGAACCCCGAGCCGAGCAGGACGGCCAGCAGCTCTCGGTCCGCCAGTGCGGCGGGACCAGAAGCCATCAGCCGTTCGCGCGGTCGGTCGCGCTCGGACAGGTCTTTGACTCGCATCGGCAACCTCCGCAACCGTTGTATCAACCCGCACCGACAATCTCTGACCTGCGCATTCGCCGGGATCGATCGCACGATATGCGTGCAACGTCCCACCGTTAGGAGGGAGCGGGCGCGTGGGTTGTCGCCCTCATGCACGTGCGGAATCAGGCAGGCACGTGGCGCGTTCGGCGGACGGCGTGGTGATGTCGTCCGTCGCTGACGCGGCCCGGCTTGCGGCGAGCCATGGCCGCCGCGAGCGGCGGCCGACCCTCCCTCTGGTGAAGGGGCGGCCCGTGGCGGCTGTGTCTCGCCGCACGTCGTCCCCCTGGGGGAACGAGGCTGAGCCGGGACACTGCATGGCCTCGCCGAGTGGCGCCAATGATCTCGTTCTGCGTCGTCTACCTGGGGGACGAGGCTCAGCCGGGATGCTGCACGGCTTCGAGGTACGTCACGCTCCAGGAGGACGGCACTCGATTCGTGAATTCCGGAAATATCCGGACAGGCTCACGGGGGAGGGGCTGAGCCGCTGCTCACAAAAGCGTCGATACGTTTCGTGTTCGGATAGCCGTTCCGGACAGCCAGAGACCGCGGCGAATTCGGGATGCGCGAACACATGGAGGCAGGAGCGGCCAATTGAAGGGGGTGGATCTCTGCATGGCGCCCCTGCCCGACAGAAGCGTAATCCGTAACTAGCAGCGGGGTACTGCTTTTCGCTTCTCCGTCTACTCCGTGAACGGGACTGCGGTCGCATTTCCCGCTGATCAGCGCAATGTACGGGAAATCCCGACGTGATGACGTACCACCGAGTGACGGACCAAGGATCTCGGCGTGTGTTCCTGGCCGAACAGAATCGAACGGGGGTGAGAAACTATCCCATTCGCGAGAATTCGCCTGCCGACTTCCGCGTCCGGCGGCCGACGGAGAAGACGCAGAGGCAAAGCGTCCTCAGAGGGAAGGCCGTTCTGTGTGACGTGCTGGCCATCGGTCGACACTCATGCCGGCGCCGCTCCGGAGATCAGGTCAGCCGAATCGTCGAGAAGACACCCGGCACGGGCCCGGCTCAAGGACGAAGCAGCCGCGCCGATCTTCGTGGTGAGCGCGTACAGCACGTTTCGGGTGACACGTCCCGGCCTGACCCAACGCCCTGTCGCGATCGTGTTCCGGGAGGTCGTAGCCTCTGCTCCTCGGTCGCGGTCGGGCCACACAGCTCCGCACGCGTACCTGTATGGCGATGTCGAGAGGCGGTGCGAGTCCCGCCGAATCGGCCCAACGTCCAGCGTACGGGCCGTCGGCGGCTCAAACACCTCGTCAAAACGGATGCTCCGGGCGAGAAGGGGCCACCCGCCCGGAGCATCCCGCCCTAAACGGGCATGCTGTACATCACCCGGAACCGATCTCCCGGGATGACGATGTCGCTCGTCTCCACCGGACGGTCGCCCGCCCAGTGCGTACGTTCGACATGCAAGACGTGCACCCCCGCCGCCAGATCGAGCGCGTCGCTCTCCACGGGGCGAGGAATGCGGGTATGCACGCTTTCGACGATCTCGGTGATCTTTATCCCATGCCCGTACATCCGCGCGACCAGGCTCCGCCGCTCCTCGTCCGAATGAGCGGCGAACTCCCGCAGCTCGTAGGACGTGGCCAGTTGGAGCGGTTTGCCGTCCCCGCGGAAGACGTAGTGCGTTTTGGTCAGCGTGGCCGACTCGGGCAGGCGGAGCCGCCTGGCGATGTCGGGGCCTGCTTCGGCCGGCTCGCTGTGCCAGTCCCAGGTCACGCGCCGGCCCTGGGACTGCAGGTCGGCGGCGAACGGGGCAGGATGATCGAGAAAGCGCCATCGGTAGAGCGGGGTTAGATCGGGGCGTTCCCTGACGTAATGCCCCGAGCCCACTCGGCCGATGATGAGGCCTTCGCCCGCGAGCACACGTAGCGCGTGACGGGCGGCGGTCTCGCCGACCTGGTATTTGCGGGTCAGCTGCGCCCGCGAAGGAATGGGCGCGCCGGGGGGAAGGGTGCCGTCGGTGATCTGTCGCCGGATGTCTTCGACGACGCGCAGGTAGACCGGATCTGAGGTGGCCACTAGTGCATCCCTGGGGGTTCGTGTGAGGCGTTGCCCCATGTTGCCGTATTCGGCAGGTAACCGACCGTCATCGATGACCGCTGGAGCCCCAACTTTGCGATGCCGGAAAATTATCCGAGAAACCCTGTAACGCCGATGTAAGGGGTGCCGATTCTCCGATAGAGGTCGTCGATGTGTGTACCCCCGAGCACATATCGGCGACCTCTTCCATGTACGTCTCCGGGCCCGTGTCACCCGGCGAGCGCAAAACTCCTGGTCGACCCTGGTTTTGGGGCTTGGCAAGACGTGCTCGAACGCCGGTTCGGCGGCCTCTCCGCTTCCGCCGGCCCAGAGCTCCGCCGGCTGCTTCGCTCCTCGTCCGCGAAGTCGGTTTGCTGGGACGCGCTGCTCTCTTCAGCCGTGGCCCTCACGCTTCGTGAACGCAGGGCGCTCTTGTCCGCGCCTCTTGAGCTCCGTCTGGCGGTACGTCCCCTGCCTTCTTGGACGGAACGCCGAGCGAGGGAGTACAAGTGGTCCTCAGGTACCGCCGTTGAGTGGCCGTACGTGAAAGGCGGCCTTTCTCCTAAGTTGCGACCTCGAAGGCGTTCCCAGCCTCCGTGCGAGGCTCGCCCCGTCGCACAGGGTTTGACGGGGTTACGTGCGCCCCAACGCGCCCGGAAGGTGCATCATGATCGATATCGGCAGGCTGCTCCCGTCTGACCGGGATGTGTGGGAAGGCTTGTTCCGTTCGTACATCGACTTCTACGAGCGGGTCGAGCCAGATGAGGTGTACGACCGTGCCTGGAGTGCGTTCCAAGCCGATGCCACGCTGCACGCGCTCGGGGCGAGGATCGACGGGCGGTTGGTCGGCATCACACACTTCCTCACCCATGGAAACACCTCGGCGCCCGGTACGGACGTCTGCTACCTGCAAGACCTGTTCACGGCTCCAGATGTCCGTGGTAAGGGGGTGGGCCGCGCACTGATCGAAGCCGTGGCGGATTGGGCTCGGAGCCGCGGCTGCTCGCGGGTGTACTGGAACACGCATGAGTCGAACAGTGCGGCACGGCACTTGTACGACAAGGTCGCCGAGAACCGGGGTTTCATCCGCTACCAGATCGAACTGTCGTCGTAGGTGACGAAAGGGTCGCTGTCGGAGGATGTCGCTCAGGTCCCGAATAGCCGAAGCTGTCGTGGCCCTTCAGGTTGTAGCTCCAGTGCGTTCACTCGGTGACACTTTCGTAGCTGAGCGTCGCGTCGGTTGGGAGATTCGAGGCAGGCACCGCCGTATGCCACATCGGCGGCCGCGACCTGGCGAACTGCTCCTGACTGGAGATCGGAGCATCCTTCGGCCGGGGCGCCCCGGATCTTTCGGGCTGCGCAGGTGAGGTGGGTCATGGTGTCCGGTTCTAGGGTGCGATCGGTCCTGGACTGCTTGAGGTTCGGTGGCAGTGAGCTCAAGGGCTGCGACGCCTGATGTCTCGTGGGGTGCAACGCCATGGCGTATCGGGTTGTGGTGTCGGTGTTCCAGTCGCGTAGTCGGCTCCGGTCGGCGCGCCGGTTCGTGCCGCCGAGACTCCGGGGGATAGGGCACTTCGGCTGGTGGCGAACAGGTCGTGAGCTGCATCGCCGACGCGACTCGGTCCGCTGCCGGCTCGACGACTCTCACGTGTTGCCTCGTCAGGGCGCCCTGCCCATGAGCAGCGGAGATTGCGTCTCCGGCTGGGATGGCTGACGCGGGCGAATGATCCAGAGGACCTGGTGCTTGAACGCGTACCTCTCCTGACGCGCCCTCGCCTCGAATACGCCGCCGATCCACATCGCCTGCCTCAACGGCGATGGTCGGGGGAGTCGGTTCCATCGCTTACCGTTGAGGTGCTGGGCGGAGACGTCCGGCGAAAGGGGGCAAAAGGCGGCTCCAGGCAGGCAAAGCGGGGTGGCGACGTCCAATGGTTTTCTGAATCCAGGTAGCGTTCGCACTATGGCATCGCCAACTGGAACCACCGACGCGCCCTTCGGCCGTATGCTGACCGCGATGGTCACGCCGTTCACCTCCGACGGCGAGGTCGATTATGTGGCTGTGCGACGTCTTGCCGCTTATCTGGTGGATGAGCAGCGCAACGACGGTTTGATCGTCAACGGGACGACCGGTGAGTCGCCCACCACCTCGGATGAGGAAAAGCAGCGCATCGTCAGCGCCGTCCGCGAGGCGGTAGGTGATCGTGCGACCGTGGTGGCGGGGGCCGGCACCAACGACACGCGCCACAGCGTCGAACTCGCGAAGCAGGCAGCCCGCGCAGGTGCGCACGGTCTGCTGGTGGTGACGCCTTACTACAACAAGCCTCCGCAAGAGGGGCTGTACCGGCATTTCACCGCCGTCGCCGACGCGACCGACCTGCCGGTGATGCTGTACGACATTCCCGGTCGGAGTGGCGTACCGATCAAAACCGAGACTTTGATCCGGTTGGCGCAGCACGACCGTATCGTGGCAGTGAAGGACGCCAAGGGTGACCTCTTCGCCGCGAGCCAGGTGATGACCTCGACCGATCTCGCCTTCTACTCCGGCGACGACCTGCTCAACCTGGCCTGGCTGTCCCTCGGCGCGGCCGGGTTCGTTAGCGTTGTCGGGCATGTGGTGGGCGCGGAACTGGCGCGCATGATCCACCTGCACAAGAACGGTGACGTCGAGCAGGCGATGGCCATACACGGCCAGGTGGCGCCCGTGGTGGACGGGATCATGCTGCGCGCCGGCGGCGCGATCATGGCAAAGGCGGCACTGGGCATGGTGGGGGTGCCGGCCGGTCCGGTACGACTGCCGCTCGTGGACGCGACAGAGAAGCAAATCGCCGAGCTGCGTGCTTGCCTGGTAGCCGGCGGGGTGAAGTTGACAGACGCATAGGAACGGGGAGGAACCGGGAGTTTTGAGAACAAGATCTGACCGTGGGGGCCAGGCATGAGCCATCCGCATCCTGAGCTTGGCCCCCCGCCGATGCTGCCCGAAGGCGGCTTGCGCATCGTTGCGCTCGGTGGGTTGGGGGAAATCGGCAGAAACATGGCCGTCTTTGAATATGACGGTCGCCTGCTGGTCGTTGACTGCGGGGTGCTGTTCCCCGAGCCCGACCAGCCGGGTGTCGATCTGATCCTGCCCGACTTCGAGTACATCAGGGACCGGCTCGACGACGTCGAAGCCGTGGTGCTGACGCACGCCCACGAGGACCATATCGGGGCGGTGCCGTACCTCCTGCGCGAGCGACGCAATATCCCGCTCATCGGCTCCAGACTCACGCTTGCCCTGATCGAGGCCAAGCTGACCGAACACAGGATCCAGCCGACCAAGGTCGAGGTCGTCGAGGGCGAGCGGCACACGTTCGGGCCGTTCGACTGCGAGTTCCTCGCGGTCAACCATTCGATCCCCGACGCGCTGGCCGTCGCCATCAGGACCCCCGCAGGCATCGTCCTGCACACCGGCGACTTCCGCATGGACCAGTTGCCCAGCGACGGCCGCCTCACCGACCTCGGCGGTTTCGCCAGGCTCGGTACCGAGGGCGTCGACCTGCTGATGTCCGACTCCACCAACGCCGAGGTGCCGGGATTCGTCACCAGCGAACGGGAGATCGGGCCGGTCATCGACGAGGTGATCCGGACATCCGAGCAGCGGGTCATCGTGGCCAGCTTCGCCTCGCACGTTCACCGCATCCAGCAGGTGATGGACGCGGCCGCCAAGCACCGCCGCAAGGTGGCCCTGGTCGGCCGGTCGATGGTGCGCAACATGGGCGTGGCCCGCGACCTCGGGTACCTCAAGGTGCCGCCGGAGCTGATCGTCGACTCGCGCGACATCGAGGAGTGGCCGCCCAAGGACGTGGTGCTCATCTGCACCGGATCCCAGGGCGAGCCGATGGCAGCGCTGTCTCGGATGGCCAACCGCGACCATCCGATCCGGATCGCCGAAGGCGACACCGTGCTGCTGGCGTCCTCGCTGGTGCCGGGGAACGAGACGGCCGTCAACAAGGTCATCAACGGGCTGACCCGATGGGGCGCCCGGGTGGTGCACAAGGGCAACGCCAAGGTGCACGTCTCCGGCCACGCGGCCGCGGGCGAGCTCCTGTACGTGCTCAACCTGACGCGTCCTTCGAACTTCATGCCGGTGCACGGTGAGTGGCGCCACCTGCGCGCCCACGCCAAGCTGGCCGCTCTCACCGGCGTGCCCGACGACCACATCGTCATCGCCGAGGACGGCGTCGTGGTCGACCTGGTCGACGGCCGCGCCAAGATCGTTGGCGCGGTTCACGCCGGATACGTCTACGTGGACGGCTCGTCGGTGGGTGAGATCACCGACACATCGCTGAAGGACCGCCGGATCCTCGGTGACGAGGGGTTCATCTCCGTCGTCGTGGTCGTGGACTCCAACACGGGCAAGCTCACCGCCGGCCCGGAGATCCACGCGCGAGGATCGGGCATCGATCCGCTGCAGTTCGACGAGTTCATTCCGCAGATACAAAGGGCCCTCGAGGAGAAGGCCGCGGATGGCGTGGTCGACATGCAGGAGATCCGCCGGGTCGTACGTCGAACGGTGGGACGCTGGGTCAGCGACACCTATCGCCGCAGGCCCATGATCATCCCCGTGGTGCTCGAAGTCTGAGTTTGGTGAGGGTACGGCAGGTGTCACTGCCTGCCGTACCCGCGGACGTACGCGTACGAGGTCGTCCTCCGGCTGCGGCGTACCACTCGCAGTCGTGAGCAGCTGCGCTGCGGCGGCTGGCTCGCACTGTGGCAGCGCGCCGCACGCTGAGCCCACCGGAGCTAGAGATGCGGCATGATCCGCACGGTGACGTCCCTCGGCCTGGCGTACTTTCCCCGCCTGCTCAGCCTGGTTCGCCCAGGTTGGCGATGTTCGACCAGATGGTTGCCCCACCACTTGGCAGGCACCACTTCTGGATGAAAGCCAGCATGCTTGGCTTCTTGCGTGTAGGGCTCGCCCTGCCATCTGCGCGGCTCGGTGAAGATGGTCGTTCCCCGACAACGTGGCCTTCTTGGATCGGTGGGGTTTTCGGTCCCCAGGGGGCGGTTGATTAGGTAGAGGCCAGAGGTCGTCTCCGACGTGCAGTCGCTTGGAGACGGCGGATTCGTTTCCGACGTGCGATCACTTAGGAGACGGCGGGGTCGTCCTTTGCAGGAGTAATGCTGTGGGCGGGGCCCTGTCCGGTGTTGGTGGGTGTGGCCGTCTCCTGCGGAGGTCTTTCTGCCGCGTAGACGCGTAGGTTGCCTGTTGGGTGCGACGTTGGCGAGTTGCTGTGTGGGTTGTCTGCTGGGAGCGACGTTGTCGGGTGTGGCGTGGATTGTCTGCTGAGTGTCGACGACGCGTGAATACTGACCCCCAGGCGAGCGTCGTCAGAGGGTCAGGATTCGGCCGTCGTTGACACTGAGGGGGCGACGCTGCCGGAGCGGTGCGGCTGTCTACAACGGAAGCGATCCTGTCGGGGCCGATGGACATGGTCGTCTTCCGCGAGAGCAACGACTTCTTCGCCGAGGGCGCTGTTCCTTCGAGCGGCGGATCAACGATTTGCTGCGCATCACCGGCCTGGGCGGATATGGCCGAGTGAGGAGGACCGGACCTTGTGCGGGACGCCATCCTCCACTCTCCGAGATGTCACCCTCCGCTCTTCCGGGACGTCATCGGCCACTTTCCCGAGATGTCATGCTCTGCTCTTCCGGGACGTCATCGGCCGCTCTGCGGGACGTCGGTCACCTTCTTCGTAACCGCATGCCCTTGCTCGAACATCGGCTGATGGGCGGCAAATGGTTGAAGGCGGATCCCATGTAGGAGCGCTGATGCGCCATCCCAGCGGAGAGGTCAGGTCTCAGGCCGGTGGCGATGTCGAGGAAATCGGAACGGGGCCAGATCCCGGGAAGGTTCATGGTCAGGCGTCCCTTCGGCGGACCAGCCATGTGGCGGCGATCAAGGGAAGGGTCGCGTACGCGACCATGACCATGGCGGCAGCGGCAGGGGACAGGAGAGAGCCGTACACCGAGGTGGTGATGGTGTCTCCGGTGATCTCTCGGGGCAACGCGCCGATCATCAGTGATCCGAGGCGTTCACTCCACGGCTCAGGGATCTTGCCGATGATCATAGGGATCACGTAGACGAGCCCCACGATGACGGCTATCGCGCCCGCGGCGGAGCGGATCAGGGCTCCGAATGCCGTCCCGAGTAGTGCGAAAACCGGCACCGTGAGACTGAGCGCGAGCAGAAGCGGCAGACGGTCCTGGAAGGGAGTGGTGTACGCGCCCGCGAAACGGTCGCCCAGCACCTCCCGGGACAGAAAGTAGGTGCCGAAGACCGTCAGCGCTCCGACGATCAGGCCCAGCGCGCCGACGATGAGGGACTTGGCGGCGAGGACCGGCCATCGCCCCGGAACGAGGGTCAGGCTGGTTCTGATCAAGCCGGTCGTGTACTCGGAGGTGATGGTGAGTGCGCCCAGAATCCCCATGCAGAGCTGGGGAACCATGACGAGCACCTCCTCCAGGTCGGCGATCCTGGCGCGCGACCGTTGGGCGAGAGACGCCGTGTCGTACATGCCGGCGGCCATCACGGCGAGTGCGAGGCCCATGAGAATGGCGCTGAGTGCGAGCCCCAACACTAGATAAGTCGAGCGCAGCGAGCGGACCTTCAGCCACTCGGAAGTGAGGACACTCATGCGCTCCTCCGTCGGCGGTCGTGCCAGTTCTTCGCGTTGTCGTTGGTGTTCTTGGGCCTGTTGGAGTTAGATCTGCCGCTGCCGCTGCCGCTGCCGCTGCCGCTGCCGCTGCCGCTGCCGCTGCCGCTGCCGCTGCCGCTGCCGCTGCCGCTGCCGGTTCGGGTTCCGGAACTATCGTTGGTGCTGTCGTCGGTGCCGTTGTTGTGGGTGTTTGTGCTGCTGCCGATGGCGTCCAGGCCCTCTGGCGAGAGCGGTTGGGCGTCGGCGCTCGTTCGGGGTGTGAAAGGGCGTGCGGCGGCTTTCGTACTCGAGGCCGTGTCGTTGGTCGAGCTGGCGCTATGCATATCCGTTGAGCGGCTGAGAAGCGCGCGTCCGAGTTGCGTACAGGCAGCGAGGACGATTGTTCTGGTCAGGTGAGAGGTGATGGTCGGTGCGGAGGGACTGACGAGGCGGGGGAACGACGGCCAATAGCGGTCGCGGCCGTGTTCGGTGACAGAAGTGCGGGTGGTCATGCGTCTTTCCGCTTGAGTGCGTAATAGCCGATGGTGAGGGTGATGAGCGGATAGGCGAAGAGCACGGCCAGTGCGGCCCAAGGCGGTAGGTAACCGTCGCCGAGACGGGACGACATGCGCTCGCTTGCTATCTGCGGAACGAGATTCGGTAGGAGGAGTGCGGCGATACGCGTGTTCCACGGAGGTGGTAGGTAGTTGATCACGCCGGGCAGCACGAACAGCAAGGAGACGACCGACACGAGCGCTCCCGCTGTCGATCGCATGGCGGCGCCCAGGCCGAGCCCTACGAGCGCCAGTGCGGTCACCGACAGACCAGAGGCGAGGAGCATGGGCAGGTCGTTGGTGAAGGCGGACTCGTTGAAGCCGAGGTGGCGTTCGCCGGCGATGAGGCGGCTCGTCACGTAGGTCAGCAGGAGAACCGACATGGCGGTCGCCAACGTGGCCAGCGCGACGATGCCGGCCTTGGCCAGGAACAAGGTGCTGCGTCGGGGGACGGTGACGAGACTGGTGCGGATCATGCCGGTGGCGTGCTCGGAGGTGATCGTGAGCACGCCGAGCACCGCGAGGCTCATCTGGACGAGCGGCAGAAAGCCCTCCTCCGGAGCCGCAGCACGGAGCATGCCCCTTTCGTCGGCGAGGGCGCCCACGTAGACGGTCCAGGCGATGCCGAGGACCACCATCGCGGCGGCGGCGCCGATCGTGTGGAAGGTCGAGGCCACCGAGCGGAGCTTGACCCATTCGGAGGAGAGGACCGCCTTCATCGGGCCGCTCCGAATTGAACGCTGTCGGAGGTCAAGGCCATGTAGGCGTCTTCGAGCGAAGGGTAGCGCGCCGTCAGCTCGGCGACCGTGGCCTCGATGATGAGCTTGCCGCGGCCGACGATGACGATGCGCTCCGCGGTGAGCGCCATTTCGCTCATGAGATGGCTGGAGAGCAGGATCGTCCTGCCCTCGGCGGCCAGCGAGCGCATCAGGTCGCGGATCCAGCGCACCCCGTCGGGATCGAGGCCGTTGACCGGTTCGTCGAACATCAATATCCCTGGGTCTCCGAGTAACGCGACCGCGATGCCGAGGCGCTGCTTCATTCCCAGGGAGAACCCGCCGACCCGTTTGCGGGCCACGCCCGCGAGCCCGACCTGCTCCAGCACCTCCACCACCCGCTTCGGGCCGATGTCGTTGGTGCGCGCCAGGCACAGCAGATGGTTGTAGGCGCTGCGCCCGCCATGGACGGCGCCGGCGTCGAGGAGGGCGCCGACCTCGCGCATCGGCTTGCGGAGAGAGGTGTAGCCGCGTCCGTTGACCAGGGCCTGGCCGGAGGTCGGTGCGTCCAGCCCGAGGATCAGACGCATCGTGGTCGATTTTCCCGCGCCGTTGGGACCGAGGAACCCGGTCACATGGCCGGGCTCGACGGTGAAGGACAGATCGTCCACGGCGAGGGTGCCGCCGTAGCGCTTGGTGAGGTGTTGGAGTTCGATCACGCCGTAAAGGATGCGGGACGGCGGGCCGCCGGCGCGTCGGACCACGGTTCGAACTTCAAGGTCAACCCCTGGGTTGACGTGCGCGCACCGCTTCACCGGCTACGTTTCAACGCGTGGACGACACGCACCCCTTCTTCGCCCGACGCAGGAGCCGTCGCGAGCTGATCGTGCTCGACGCGGTGGCGGCGCTGTGCTTCGCGTTCGTTGCTCTGACGGTGACGGTTCATGCCACGGCGATACCCCCGTGGATGCGGATCGCCCTTCCTCTCGGCCTGGGGCTGCCACTGGCCCTGCGCAGACTGTGGCCGCTGACGGTCTTCTGCCTCACGCTCGCTCTCGCGGTCTTCGCCGCGCTCGCCGACGCCATGAGTTTCGCGTACCTGGCGCCGGCGTATGCTCTCTACGTCGTCGCCCTGTCCGACAGACGTGGGACGGTGGTTCCGACGACGGCCATCGGGGTGATCAGCCTGGTCACGGTGCTGGGCTTGGTGATGGCCGGCGCGCCGCGCGACCAGGCACCCGACTGGCTGTTGCACCTCGACCAGCCGCTTCTCGGTATCGGCGCCCTCGGGGCGGCGTGGACCGTCGGCCGGGCCGTGCAGGAGCGCAGGTCCTTCGCCACCCGCGATGCGGAGCGGCTGGCGGCGCAGGCGGTGACAGAGGAACGGTTAAGGATCGCGCGTGAGCTGCACGACGTGGTCACGCACAGCGTGGGGCTGATCGCGGTCAAGGCGGGGGTCGCCAACCATGTCATGGCGACCAAACCGGAGGAGGCGCACGACGCGCTGCGTGTGATCGAGACGGCCAGCAGGAGCGCGCTGGTCGAGATGCGTCACCTGCTCGGCGTGCTGAGATCGACGGAGGTGCCCGAGCGGGTGCCCGCGCCTGGTCCGGCAGGCATTCGGGGGTTGGTGGGGCAGGCTCGGCTGGCCGGAGTCGAGGTTGATCTCGAGCTCGGCCCGTCGGAGGGCGATGACGTGCATGAGCGAGCAGCGGAGTGGGAGCGGTTGCCCGACGGTGTGGGGCTGTCGGTCTACCGCATCGTGCAGGAGGCCCTCACCAACGTCGTCAAGCACGCCGCGCCCACGCGTTGCCGTGTGTCGGTGGTCGCGGATGGCGAGGATGTCCGGATCGAGGTTGTGGATGACGGCCCGGGGAGGCGTGACTTGCCGTCTGACGGTGCTGGCCACGGTCTGATCGGGATGCGGGAGCGGGTCACGCTGTACGGTGGCGCGTTCGAGGCCGGAAACGTAGCCGGACGGGGATTTCGGGTGTTCGCGAGACTGCCCTACCGGGAGGTCGCATGATTCGCGTAGTCGTGGCTGATGATCAGGCACTGCTCAGAGGCAGTTTCAGGGTGCTGGTCGACTCTGAGCCTGATCTGGAGGTCGTGGGAGAGGCGGCGACGGGAAGCGAGGCCGTCGCCCTCGCGATGAACGCGCGTCCGGACGTGGTCCTCATGGACGTACGCATGCCGGAGATGGATGGGATCGAGGCCACCCGTCGAATTAGAGATGTCTGCCGGGTGCTGGTAGTGACGATGTTCGACCTGGACTCTTATGTTTATGATGCACTGCGGGCGGGCGCGAGCGGATTTTTGTTGAAGGATACGCCGCCGGTGGATCTGCTTGCTGCTATCCGGGTGGTGGCGAGTGGAGAGGCGTTGCTGGCTCCGAAGGTGACAAGGCGGCTGATCGAGGAGTTCACGCGTACTCCCGCGGTGCCTCGGGTCAAGGGCCTGGACGGGGTCACCGAGCGAGAGCGTGAAGTGCTGACCCTGATCGCGCGGGGGCTGTCGAACAATGAGATCGCTGCGCATCTGCAGGTGAGCCTGGCTACGGTGAAGACGCACATCACTCGGCTGCTGGCCAAGGTGGAGGCCCGAGATCGGGCACAACTCGTCATCGCAGCCTACGAAAGCGGTTTGGTCTCGACCGCAGGGTGATCGAGAACAAGGACGCTCTTCCGCCGAATATCACGTCTATGGGGATGGCCCTGAGCATTTGTGATTTCTTGGGTTCATTCAGCTTTTGACAGCCAGTCCAGATGGGCGCCGCCGAACGGGCCTTTTCGCTCACCTACGGCGTCGAGCAGCCAGCGTGCAGTTCGTTCAGCCTGTGTGATCAGATCGGTTGGGTAGTTCAGCAAGAGCTGATGTTCGGCGAATTCGTCTTCGTCGTCGAGGATCAGCCGGCCGTCTCGCAGACGGATCACGTCCAGGTCCAGGTCGAGCATGGTGACTTCGTCGTCCCTCCACTCGGGGACGGTGGTGACGTCGACGTAGACCTCGGACCTGTGGGGCGGGGTGTTGAAGGAGGCCGTCCACCAGGCGTCTCGGGGGAACAGCATGATCGCGGTTGTCTCCCAGGTGACAGGTGGTCCGTCGCCCTTGCGAGCGACCGTTCCGCCTGGGACTGTCGCCCAGATGCCGTACTCATCCTCGCCGAGCACACGACCGGGGTGGTTCCAGTGCAATGCGCCGCCGTACTTTCGATAGACGATTCGCACAATAGTCATAGGGAGTGTTTTATCCGGGCTGCATAAGGCTCACACGAGGCGCTCTCTGCGAGATCAGGTTGGGTGCCGCGCTTGAGGAGCCCTCTCCGAGCTGCATGTCACGATCGCCGATCTCCACGTCAGAAGGTGTGCTCCCTACAAGCTGCGCTCCCTGAGTCGGCCGTTCCTTGCGTCGGCCGCTTCCTACAAGTGGCGCTCCTTGTGCCGGCCGTTCCTTGCGTGGGCCGCTCCGTGTGCCGCTCCGTGTGCCGGTCGCTCCCTGCACGGGCTGCCCCCTGGCAGGTGCTGTTCCGCCGAGTGGAAGATGAACGATGGCGGTGCCGGCCACTTGAGCGACGGATGCCGTCAGCGGGATCTCCTGCGGCCGTCCGCCTGGTGACCGACTACGGGCGTGGGCCCTGGCAGCCGGCCGGGGTCTTCTGATGGCTGCGCGGGCGTGGCTCGTGGTGGCTGGAACTGGCCCTCGTCCCCAGCGAGTGTGTCCTGTCATAGGTGTCACGGTTGCGGGCGCGACAACTCGTCGCGAGAGGTTGGTCGGCGCAGACACCCAGATGTTCCGGGTGGGGGTGGGGAGGGATGATCCGGCGCGTGGTGGGGTGGTGGCTTGTTCGTAAGAGTTGGTGCAGTTACTCGTGAGTTTGGTCGCAGTTGGCGGGCTAGACCGTGATGTTCGTTCGCGGGAAACACCGCGTCGTGGGGGCCGGTGGGTTCAGGGATTCGGGGTTTGTGGTGGTTGGGACAGGAATTCGGTTCTTAGGCGGTCGAAGGCTCGGGGGGTGGGGAGTTGGGCGAGGGACTGTTTGATGGTCCAGGCGCAGTCGCGGGGGCTGTTCGTGGTGGTGTCGCATTCGATGTCGTAGGTGCCGTAGGAGTGGACCTGCCGGAGTTGAGTGGCTGCTTGTCCGGGTTGCCGGTCGCCGCGTGCCCTTTCCCGGCGGGTCAGTTCCTGTTCCGAGCAGTGGACGCCGATGAAGACGACGTCCAGGCCGTTGAGGACGGTGAGGCAGTCCAGCAGGCGCCACTGCTCGCTGAGGACGTAATCGACCACGAGGTCGTTGCCTGCCTGGGCCATGCCCGCGACTGCGCGGTGGAAGCCGGCGCGGGTCCGGGCCAGTGTGGCGGCCAGTTCGTCAGGGGCCAGCTCCAGAGTGCGCCGGCGGGCGCGCATCGCGTTGATGGCATCGACGGGCATGTGGAAGAAGGGGCGATCCAGGACGAGCAGGAGTTGCTCGGCGATGCTCGATTTGCCTGAGCTGGACGTCCCGTTGAGGAGGAGGACCTGCCCGGTCCGGGGTGTCGTGAAGCTCATGGACTTCATTCTGGCCTGGGCTTGAAGGGGTACTCGCGTCCCCAGCCTCGTCTCCGGCTTCGACTTTGTCTCCGTCTCCGGCTTGGTTTCCGGTTTCGGCTTCGTGTCTGGCTTGGGCTTCGTCTTCGTGCCCGGCTTCGTGTCTGGCTTGGGCTTCGTCTTCGTGCCCGGCTTCGGCTGATGTTTGAGCCAAGGCGAATGAGGGGGCGGATGTCGCTGGGGGTGGGCCGGTTGCCGTGAGCGACGGTGCGGTGCTGGTGGCAGCGGTTGGGGTGTTCACTGCCGGACCTGTTAGGTGTGGAGGTGCAGGGCTTGGGTGAGGGTGGTCAGGCGTTGGGGGGAGGCCAGACCTGCGTGGTAGAGGTGGAACTCTGAGGCTCCTGCTTTGGCGTACGTTCTGAGGTGGTCGAGCAGGACGTTCGGGTCGGCGGGGCGGGGTGGGAGGGCCAGGACGTAGGCGCCCACTCGCTGGCCTGGTGTGGTGAGTTCCTTCAGGCGGGCCAGGCGGATGGCGTCTGTGGCCGGGTCGCCCCAGCAATTGGCCACCAGGACGTCGGCGTTCGGTTCGCCTGCGGGGAGGGGGGCGAAGGCGCCGGTGGCCCAGGGGTCTGGATTGGCGTGCAGGGTTATGGGGGTGTTCGGGGCGACGGTGCGGGTGAGGGCCACCAGGCGTTGGCGGAGAGTGGTGGAGAGGCCGACGCGGATGGCGCGTACTTCGTCGGTCAGGCTGCCGAGGGCCGACTCGATGGTGTTCGGGGTGGATGAAGTGGTGGTGGTGCTCTCTCCAGCTGTGGTGTTTGTGGCGGTGGTTTCTGTGGCGGGGTTCTCTGGGGTGGTGCGGTCTATGGCGGCGCGTACGGCTGCTGCGGTTGCTTCGGGGTAGCGGGGGGCGCAATTGGTGCAGAAGCAGAGTGACAGGAGGTCTACGTCTGCTGGGGTCCAGTCTGCGCCGGACGTCTTCTCGTGGACGCTCTGGTGGCCGAAACCCATCGGGCCGCAGGCCTCCAGGATCAGGCCGTCGGGCTCGCCTACCTCGAGGATTTCCCGGACCATCCGTTCGCAGTACTCGATGACGTCCTCGTGGGCCGGGCACAGGGCATAGGGGTACGGGTCGCCGAAGGCGTTGCGTACGACCAGGTCGGGGTTGGCCGTGCCGAGGTGTGAGTTGTGGGTGAGGACGGTCCAGGCGTGAACTTGGAGACCGGCGGCCTTCAAGGCGTCTCTTGCCTGGAGGTAGGCGTCGGCGGGGGTCCACGTCGGGA
Organism: Nonomuraea fuscirosea; assembly: GCF_003001935.1. Lineage (GTDB taxonomy): Bacteria > Actinomycetota > Actinomycetes > Streptosporangiales > Streptosporangiaceae > Nonomuraea > Nonomuraea fuscirosea. The sequence goes on from NZ_PVNG01000002.1 coordinate 224,971, forward strand.
CGGCGGGGACGAGGCGGGCCCAGGACGAGCGGCGGATCGGGAGGTAGAAGGCGGGGCGCGGTACGTCGAGCACCCGGTGGGCGGGGTGGTACGGCGTGGCTGCCCTCGTCGAGTGATAGCTGGCTGCCAGGGCGACCGCTTGTACGCCGAGGTCCGCCAGGCGGCCTGGAGCCGACGGGTCCCCGACCACGTCCCATGGGTAGAGGTAGGCGAGGTTCATCAGGCATCTCCTTGCCGCCGTTGATCGGCGGGTCTTCTTTGGCGGTGGTCTTGGGTGTGGATGGCCGTCAGCTCAGTCTTGCTGCAAGCCGTCGGGGTGGTCGGCAGCCTGGGCTGGATGTGGTGAATGTGGCTGGTCCACAGGTGGTGGTGGTTACCAGCGGGGTCTTCCTGCGGTGAAGGTGGGGGTGAAGCGTTGCATGTATGAGGTGTCGTTGCGGGCGACGATGCCGCACTTCTCGTACTGCTCGTTCATCACCGCCAGCGCGTCTCGGTCGAGGTCTACGCCCAGGCCTGGGGCGGTGGGGACGGGGACGGCGCCGTTCGTGAACTCGAGTGCGCCGGGCTGGATCACGTCCTGGCCGTTCTGCCAGGGGGTGTGGGTGTCGCTGGCGAAGGTGAGGTTCGGCGTGGCGGCGGCCAGATGGGTCATGGCGGCCAGGCTGATGCCGAGGTGGGAGTTGGAGTGCATGGACATGGCCAGGCCGAAGGCGTCGCACATGGCGGCGATGTGCGAGGAGCGGACGAGTCCGCCCCAATAGTGGTGGTCCAGGAGGAGGACGCCGATGGCGCGGGCGGCCATCGCGGGTGGGAAGTGTTCGGGGGTGACCACGCACATGTTGGTAGCCAGGGGCATCGGGACTTTGGCGGCTACTTCGGACATGCCGGGGATGCCGGGCGTGGGGTCCTCCAGGTATTGGAGGACGCCGTCGAGTTCGCGGCCGACGCGGATCGAGGTCTCCACCGTCCAGGCGGCGTTCGGGTCGAGGCGGAGCGGTAGGCCGGGGAACGCCTCATGCAGGGCGCGGATCGCGGCGATCTCCTCGTCGGGAGGGTAGACGCCGCCCTTGAGCTTGATGGACTCGAAGCCGTACTCGTCGATGAGCAGCCCCGCCTGCTCGACGATGCCGGCCGGGTCCAGTGCGGCGCCGAACCTGTCGGGCTCGTCGTCCGGGTGGCCGGCCCACTTGTAGAAGAGATACGCGCTGTACGGCACGGCGTCCCTGACCCTGCCCCCGAGCAGGTCCGAGACCGGTACGCCGGCGGCTTTGCCGCGAATGTCCAGGCAGGCGACGTCGAAGGGGGAGAAGACTCGGTCGACGGTCCTCTCCTTGGGGTTGGTGGTGAGAGGCCCGGGTGTGGTGGCACCGGTCGCGGTTACCTTAGTGACAGGTCTGGGTGCGGGAGCGCCGGTCGCGGTTGCCTCGGTGACAGGTCCGGGTGTGGGGGCGCCGGTCTCGGTTGTCTTGGTGCGGGTCCCGGTTGGAGTGGTGCTGGTCTCGGTTGATTCGAGGCGGGTTCCGGTCGGGGTGGTGGCGGTCTCGGTTGTGGTGGTGCGGGTCCCGGTCGGAGTGGTGCCGGTCCCGGTTGCCTCGGTGCGGGTACCGGTTGGGTTGGTGGCAGTTCTGGTCGCGCTGGGGCCGGTGCCTGGTGCGCCGAGGAGTGCGGAGATGCGGGCGTACATGGTGTTCGTGGCGTGGACGTCGAGGCCGATCAGGGCCTGCGCGCATTCGCGTACTTTGCGGAGATGGTCGAGGTCTCCGTAGGTCTCGCCCAACCCGGTCAGACCTTGATCGGTGACGACCTCGACAATGGTACGGAGGGCCCACGGCTCGTGGACTCCGGCGGCGTTGAGAAGAGGCGGATCCCGGAAAGCGACGGGGGTGACATGGATCTGCCTAATGATCATTTCGTACGCCGTCCATATATGTGAACAATAGCCAGATTTGTGGACAAGTTGCCGCAACTGTAAGAATTAGGCTGAAGAAGTGTCAAGACTCCGAAGGGCCATTCGATGATCTACGGACACGACCCCAGGACCGGCGAGACCGTGGGCGCCGCGCTGCCCGAGACCGACAGCGCCGGGGTCGACTTGATCGTCTCTGCCGCGGCGGCGGCCGGCGCGGCCTGGCGCGCGACTCCGGCGGCCGAGCGGGCCGTCGCGCTGGAGGCCGTCGCCGACGCGCTCACCGCCCACGTGGACGAACTGTGGCAGCTCGCCGACCAGGAGACCGCGCTCGGCGAGGTACGGCTGCGCGGCGAGGTGGCGCGGACGGCGGGGCAGTTCAGGCTCTTCGCCGAGGTGATCAGGGATGGCGGCTACCTGGAGGCCATCATCGATCACGCCGACTCATCGCTCGCGCCGCCCAGGCCGGACGTGCGGCGGATGAAGAACGCGCTGCAGGGCGTCGTGGCCGTGTTCGCGGCCAGCAACTTCCCGTTCGCGTTCTCGGTGGCGGGCGGCGACACCGCCTCCGCGCTGGCCGCCGGCTGCCCCGTCGTCGTCAAGGCGCATCCCGGGCACCCCAACACCTCCGAGCGGGTGGCCAAGATCGTCGGTGCGGCGCTGCCGAACCCGGACCTGCTGGGGCTGGTCCAGGGCATGCAGGCCGGCGCCGACCTCGTCCAGCATCCCAGTGTGGTCGCGGCCGGGTTCACCGGGTCGGTGGCCGGGGGCAAGGCCATCCAGAAGCTGATCGACGAGCGCGAGACGCCGATCCCGTTCTTCGGCGAGCTCGGCAGCGTCAACCCGGTGGTCGTGCTTCCTTCCGCGCCCGTCAAGGAGGTGGCCACGGGGTTCGCCGGGTCGCTGACGCTGGGGGTGGGGCAGTTCTGCACGAATCCCGGGCTGCTGTTCGTGCCCGAGAACGACGAGCTGCGCCAGGCGATCGTCGAGGCCGTCGAGGGGACCAGCGGCGGGCCGATGCTGGCCGAGCGGATCAGGGACGGCTACCTCGGCGGCGTCGAACGCCTGGGTGAGCTGCGGCTGCTGGCTGAGGGCAAGCCGGGGGAGGGCAGCCTGGCCGTCACGCCCAAGGTCTTCACGGCCGATCTCGACACGTTCGCCGGCAAGCTGCCGAACATCGGCGAGGAGTGCTTCGGGCCGGCGTCGATCGTGGTGACGTACCGGGACGTCTCCGACCTCCCGGCGGTGCTGGAGCGGCTCGAAGGGTCGCTGACCGCGACCGTGCACGGCACCGAGGCCGAGGAGGCCGCGGAGGTCGCCGGCGTGCTGGGCCGCAAGGCCGGGCGGCTCATCTGGAACGGCTGGCCGACCGGGGTCGCCGTGTGCTGGGCCATGCATCACGGTGGGCCCTGGCCGGCCGCGACGACCACGTCCACGTCCGTGGGGGCCACGGCGATCGAGCGGTGGCTCGCGCCCACCGCCTACCAGGACTGGCCGGAGGCGCTGCTGCCGGACGAGCTCAAGGAGGCCAACCCGCTGTCCATCCCGCGCAGGGTGGATGGACGCATGCAGGGTTAGGAGTACCCCTCGTCTGGAGCGAGTCCAGGCTGAGTCGTCCCTGCGCGGCGGGTGGCGGCAGGCCTCGCGACCTCTGGCGACAGGGCCCGTGATTTGTGGCGACGGGTCTGTGGCGAGCGGTCCGTGATCCGTGGTGACGGGGGCTGCGACTGGTGACGATGGGCCACGGGGCCTGCGCCTCGTGGCTTGGTGGCGGGGGCCCGTGGTCCGTGGTGGTAGGTCGAGTGGCCTGTGGTGATGGGTCCCGTGATTCGTGATGGCGGGGGCCTGTGATCCGTGGTGGTAGGTCGAGTGGGCTGTGGTGACGGGTCCCGCGATCCGTGGTGGCGGGGCCCGAGATCCGGTGACGGCAGGCCGAGTGCCCAGCGGTGATGAGTCGCGTAACCGGTAGGCCGAGGGCCCCATGGTGACGGGTCCCGTGACCGGTAGGCCGTGGTGACGGGCCTGCGACCCTGCCCCCCCGTGGTCATGAACCCCCGTCCCCCACGGTCGGTGCCGTCGTCTGATTGGGCGGAACGAGGGGTGACCAGCGCAGTACGACCCCGGCTCAGCCGCCCACGAGCCCCATTCCAGCGTCGATGAGCCGTTCCAGGACACGCAGATGCTCGGGAGCCGGGTCCGTCAACGGCGCCCGTACCCCGCCCACCTCCAGCCCCCGCATCCGCACCCCCGCCTTGACCAGCGACACCGCGTACCCGGGGACGAGATCGCGCAACTCCACCAGCGGCAGGTAGAAGTCGGTGAGCAGCCGCCGCGCCATGACCTCGTCGCCCACGGTCACGGCCTTGTGGAAGGCGACGGCGATCTCGGGGGCGAAAGCGAAGACGGCGCTGGAGTAGAGGTTGACGCCGATCCCCCGGTAGGCGGGCACGGTCAGCTCGGCCGTCGGCAGGCCGTTGAAGAAGGTGAAGTCCTCGCCGCCGCTGGCGCGGACGGTCAGGATGATGCGTTGCAGCAGGTCGAAGTCGCCCAGGCCGTCCTTGAAGCCGATCACGTGCGGGTGGCGGGCCAGTTCGGCCACGGCGGCGGGGGTGAAGCGGGCGTTGCCGCGCTGGTAGATGACGCACGGCAGGCCGCCGGCCTCGGCCACGTCGCGGACGTAACGGGTCAGGCCGGCGGCAGGGCCGGTGACCAGGTACGGGGGCATGAGCAGCAGGCCGTCGGCGCCCTGGGCGGCGGCCGCGCGGGCGAGGGCGCGGGCGGAGGGGAGGGGGCCGCCGGCGCCGGCGAACACGGGTGCGCGGCCGGCGGTGGCGGTGACCGCGGTGGCCACGACGCGGGTGTACTCGTCGAGGTCGAGGGCGTTGAACTCGCCGGTGCCGCACGCCGTGAACACGCCGCCGGCCCCGGCCGCGACCCCGTCGGACACGTGCCGGGCGAGGACGGGTTCGGCGAGGCGGCCGTCGGGGCCGAACGGGGTGACCGGGAAGAACAGAACGCCGTCGAGCCGCATAGAACATCTCCTGTCTAGCGGATGCCCTCCCTGCGGAGAGTGGCAGCCAGCTTCCGGGTGTGTTTGATCACCGCTTCGATGATCTGCTCGACGTCGGTGGGCGGGAGCCCGGCGGGCATCGAGCAGCTGATCGCGTCCGTGGCCGGGATGCGGTAGTCGACGGCCACGGCCACGCAGGCCACGCCGGGCGTGCCCTGCTCGCGTTCGTAGGACCAGCCGCGGGTGCGGACCTGGTCGAGTTCGCCGGTGAGCTTGGTCAGATCGGTGATCGTGTGGTCGGTCAGCCCGGTCAGCGGCTCGGGCAGCAGCGCCTCGACCTCGTCATCGGTGAGCTGGGCGAGCAGCACCTGGCCGAGCGCGGTGACGTGGGCGGGCAGCCGCCGGCCGACGCGGGGGATGATGTGGTCGGCCTCGCGGGAGTCGCGGGTGGCGAGGTAGAGCACGTGGGCTCCGTCGCGGCGGGCGAAGTGCACGGTATGCCCGATCTCGTCGCGCAGGTCCTCCAGGCTCTCCTGGGCGAACGGGAGCGCGGGGTCCTTGTCGAGGTAGGCGGTGCCGGTCAGCAGCGCGTGGGGCCCGATCCCGAACGCCGACCTGGCCGCGTCGGTCTCGACCCAGTTGAGCTCGACCAGGGTGCGCATGAGGGCGTGCAGGCTGCTGCGCGGGAATCCGGTCCGCTGCTGGAGCTCCGACAGCGTCAGGTGGTCGTGTGAATCTGCGAGAGTTTCCAGGATGCGGACGGTCCGCTCGGCGGACTTGACCAGCTGGGGCTCCATGCTCATCCCATCTCGTATCCATCGGCGGGCTCGGGCATCCAGGATATGGGATGCCGTCCAGATACATGGACAGTCAGCCCTTGACCGCGCCGCTCGTCAGCCCGCGCATGAACTGCCGCTGGAACGCCAGGAACGCGATGATCGACGGCAGCAGCGCCAGCAGCGAGGCCGCCAGCAGCACGCCGATCCCGACCTCCTCGTCGGAGCGCAGCGAGCGCAGCGCGACGGGCAGCGTCCACATCTCCGACTGTGGCGCGACGATCAGGGGGAGCAGGTACTGGTCCCAGATCATCGTGAAGCCGAAGACGCCGATCACGCCGAGCGCGGGGCGGCACAGCGGCAGGATGATCGTGGCGAAGATGCGCAGCTCTCCCGCGCCGTCGATGCGCGCCGCCTCCTCCAGTTCGACCGGCACCTCCTTCATGAACTCGGTCATGACGAGGATGGAGAACCCCCAGGCCCCGACGGGCAGGATCATGCCGGCGTACGTGCCGATGAGGTTGACGTGCAGCAGCGGCATGTCGGCCAGGACGAGGGAGAGGGGGATCGCGATGATCTCCTCGGGGAGCATCATCGTGGCGAGCATGAGCAGCATCACGAACGTCATGCCGCGGAACTTCTTGCGGGCCAGCGAGTACGCCGCGAAGACGCTCACCAGCACCTGCAGCAGCAGCCCGAAGCCCACGACGATGAAGGAGTTGAGCAGGTACAGGTAGACGTTCTTGTCCTGGGCCTTGATGAAGTTCTCCAGGGTGAACTCGTCCGGCCACAGGGAGAAGGAGGTGGGGTCCAGGGTCTTGTTGAAGGCGCTCATGAGCAGCCCGATCAGCGGCCCGGTGAAAACGACCACCATAGCCCCATAAATCAGGACCTTCCCGGTGGTGGCCAACGGGCCACGCCGCGACTCCAGGCCCAGCGCGCTGTCGAACCTCATGCCGCCTGCCTCCTGCGCAACATCTGCACGATCACGGTGAGCGCCAGCGTGGCCAGGAACAGCACGATCCCGCCCGCCGAGGCGACCCCCAGCTCGTTCTTCTGGAACCCGAGCTTGTAGATCAAGGTCATCAGCACTTCGGACGAGCCGTTCGGACCGCCGTTCGTCAGGACGTAGACCTCGACGAAGACCCGCAGGCCGCGGATGGCCGCCAGCGTGAACAGGATCCAGAACACCGGCCGCAGCGCGGGCAGCGTGATGTGCCGCAGCCGCCGCCAGGTGGAGGCGCCGTCCACGGCCGCGGCCTCGTACAGGCTGCGGTTCACGCCGACCAGACCGGCCAGGAAGATCATCATGTCGTACGGGGTGCCGCGCCAGATGCTCATCAGCATGATCGACATCAGCGAGGAGTCCTCGCTGGCCAGCCACGGCTGCGGATCGACGCCTGCCCAGCCGATCACGATGTTGAGCATCCCGCTGTCGGCCGGGTGGAACATGATCCGCCACACCTCGGCCACGGCCGCCATCGTGGTCACGACCGGCAGGAAGGCCGCGGTCCTGACGAACCACAGGTACCGCGCCGGCCCCTCGATGAGCAGCGCCAGCCCGAGGCCCAGCACGAGCGAGCCGAGCGTGGTGCCGAAGGCCAGCACGACGCTGTGCCAGATCGCCGCGCCGAACTCGTCGTCGGTGATGATCGTCTGGTAGTTCTGAAACCCGACCCACTCGTCACCGAGGAACGTCTGGACCTTGAACAGGCTCTTCCACAGGCCCACGAACATCGGGATGAACTTGAAGTACAGGAAGAGCAGCAGCGCGGGCGCCAGGAACAGCCAGGCGATCAGCGGTCCCCGCCACCGCGCCGATTTCGGCGGGTGGCCGGGAGCCGCCGTCCGGCCGGACGCCGGGGCGAGTGTGGAGGTCATGACGCTTTCTGGCTCTGCAGTTCCTGGGTGAGTTTCGTGTTGAGCTCATCCATCGCCGTCTTGACGTTGGCGGAGCAGTCGGCCCAGACCGCGTTGATGGTGTCGGCGGAGGTCTGGCGGATCGGCGCCCAGTTGGGCACCGGCGGCGCGTAGACGGCGTTCGCGTACGACTCCTGGAACACCTTCCAGCGCGGGTCCTGCCGCTCGGCGGCCATGTCGACCGTGGTGTTGACCGGCAGGCGGACGATGGCGCCGTTGGCGTCCTTGTTCATGCCGATCTTCTGGCCCTCGGGCGAGATGGCGAACTCGGCGAACTTCTTCTGGTTGTCCGGGTTCGGGGACCCGGCCATCATGTAGACGTTCTCGCCCTCGCCGAGCGTGCCGGGACCGCCGGACGGGCCCTTGGGCACCGGCAGGACCTCGATCTTGTCGGTGCCGATGCTGTTGACGAACCTGGCCAGCACGTAGGGACCGACCAGGTAGATGCCGCCCTGGCCCTTCTCGAACACCTCGTGCGTGACGGTGGTGTCGTTGCTGACGGCGCCCGGGTTGACGGTCTTGGTCTTGCAGAACTGGTCCTGGAGGAACTGCACGGCCTCCACGGTCTTGGGATCGTTCACCGTGGCGGCGTACTTGCCCCCGCCGGTGGCCTTGATGAAGTCGCCGCCGTTGGCGTAGATGAGCGAGGAGGCGTACCAGGAGGCGTAGCCGCGCTTGGTGCCCGCGGGGGCCACGAAGCCGGCGGTGTCCTTCTGGCCGTTGCCGTCGGGGTCCTTCTCGGTGAACGCGACGGCCAGCTTGGCCAGGTCCTCCCAGGTCGCGGGAGGCTCCATGTCCACCTTCTCGCGCCAGTCCTTGCGTACGATCAGCGCGAACGACTGGGCCGAGAACGGGGCCGCGTAGAACTTGCCGTCGGCCCCGGTGGCGGCCGTCCAGGCGGTCTCCGCGAGCTGGTCGCCACCCTTGAGCGCGGCCTTGTCGACCGGCTGCAGCCACCCCTGCGACACCATGTTGCCGAGCTGGGCGGTGTCGTTGATGACGATGTCGGGCAGGTCCTTCTGCGCCGCCTGCTGGTTCAGTTTGGTCTCGAAGTCGTCGAAAAGGGCGACGACTTTCGTCTTCACGCCACTGGCCTTGGTAAAGGCGTCGGCCAGCTTCACGGCGGTCTTGGCGGACTCGGAATCGGGCGGCTGCCTGATCCAGATCTCCAAAGCGTTGTCGGAACTAGATGATGATGAGCCCCCGGAACCGCAGGCTGTCACTCCTAAGGCCAGAGCCGCGGTCATCGCGGCTCCCAGCAGACGATGTGACATCAGACCGCCTCCTGTTCACATATGTGGACATGAGTCGTGGACTTGGATGTGTGCCTGTGAACGTAACTAGTGGCACGGCTCACGGTCAATATTCAAGGATGTGAATTTCAGTCAGATTCATGTACATCATTGAGGCATGCGCATTCTCATGACAGGGGCCTCGGGAAAGGTCGGGACGCTGCTCCGGCCACGGCTCGCGCGTGCGGGCCGCACGCTGCGGCTTTCCGACATCCAGCCGGTCGAGCCCGGGCCCGGCGAGGAATGGGTGACGGCCGACCTGACCGACCCGGCCGCCGTGGCCGAGGCGATGAAGGGCGTGGACGCCGTGCTGCACCTCGGCGGCCAGAGCAGGGAACACCCCTGGGCCGACATCGTGCAGGCCAACATCAACGGCACCCAGGTGCTGCTGGAGGCGGCGCGGAAGGAGGGGGTCGAGCACCTCCTGCTCATGGGCAGCCACCACGCGGCCGGCTACCAGACCCGTTCCGAGTCCGGCGAGGACCTGCCCGACTACGCCTTCCCCAGGCCGGACACCTTCTACGGCGTGAGCAAGGTCGTCATGGAGGCCCTCGGCAGCCTCTACCACGACCGCTTCGGCATGAACGTCACCGTCGTCCGCCTCGGCACCTGCAACGAGGCCCCCGCCGACACGCGCGGGCTGGCCACCTGGATCTCGCCCGACGACCTGACCCGCCTGGTCGAGGCCGGGCTGAGCGCGACCGGCTACCACGTGGTCTGGGGCGTCTCCGACAGCCCGCGCCGCTGGTGGTCGCTGGAGGAGGCCGAGGCCATCGGCTTCGAGTCCAAGGACAGCTCCGAGCCGTTCGCCGCCGCCCTCATCGAGGCGCAGGGCGAGCCCGACCTGTCCGAGCCGCTGCACCACCGCGCGGGCGGCGTCTTCACGCTGAACGAGCTCGGCGGGAAGTGGTGAGCTGACACCGCTTTAAGCAACCGGTTGCAAGAACCTTGACGGCGTCAGCCGCGAACGCCAAGGTTTGATCTGGCAACCGTTTGCATGGGAGGACGGCGATGGCGGCGACGATCAAGGACGTGGCCCGCGCCTGCGGCGTCCACGTCTCCACCGTGTCCCGGACCTTCTCCGCGCCGCACCTGGTCAACCCGGCCACCAGGACCCGGGTGCTGGCCGCCGCCGACGACCTCGGCTACCGGCCCAACCGCGCCGCCAGGGCGCTCACCACGGGGCGCACGTTCAACATGGGCCTGATCGTGGCCGACATCGCCAACCCGTTCTTCCCGCCGCTCATCAAGGCGGCCCAGTCGCAGGCCAGAGGCCGTGACTACCACGTCTTCGTGGCCGACACCGACGAGGACCCCGGGGTCGAGGAAGAGCTGATCAGGACCTTCGCCAAGCAGGTGGACGGCGTCCTGCTGTGCAGCCCCCGGCTGTCGAACAAGATGATCGAGCGGCTGGCGGAGGACGTGCCGTTCGTGGTGGTCAACCGGCGGATCAAGGGCATGCCCGCCGTGCTCATGAACGTCGCCCAGGGCGCCAAGCTCGCCCTCGACCACCTGGCCGCGCTCGGCCACCACAGGATCGCGCTCGTGTCCGGCCCGATCGGCTCGTGGACCAGCAACGAGATGCAGGGCGCGGCCGCCGAGGCGGTCGGGCTCGACCTGGTCTTCTTCGGCCCCAACCAGCCCACGGAGGGCGGCGGCCTGGCCGTGGCCCCCGAGGTGGCCGCCTGCGGGGCGACCGCGGTGCTGGCCTACAACGACCTCCTCGCACTCGGACTCATCGAGGGGCTGTCGGCGATGGAGATAGGGGTACCAGACCAGATAAGTGTGATCGGGTTCGACGACATCCTTCCGGGACGGCTCAACCGCCCCAAGCTGACCACGGTGGCCATGCCGGCCGCCGCGGCGGGAAGGATGGCCGTCGACCTGCTCCTGCAGTCGGGGGGCGAGGGCGCGACCGTGACCCTCGACACCGACCTCATAGTCCGCGAGTCCACGGGAAGGGCCCCATAAATGAGCGCCGTCATGAACTTCGGAACGCTGCCTTCGGGCGAGCAGGTCGAACAGGTGGAGCTGGTGTCGGGACGGCTGCGCGCCGAGGTGCTGACCTACGGCGCCGTCGTGCGCAGGCTGGAGGTCGACGGGGTCAACGTCGTGCTCGGGCTCGACACGATCGAGGACTACCGGACGCGCAGCCGCTACTTCGGCGCCGTCGTCGGCCGCTACGGCAACCGCATCGCCCACGCCCGCTTCACCCTCGACGGCACCGAGCACCTGCTGCCCGCCAACAACGGCCCCAACTGCCTGCACGGCGGCACCGAGGGCTTCGACAGCAGGGTGTGGACGATCGCCGCGCAGAGCGAGTCGTCGGTGACCCTGACGCTGACCAGCCCAGACGGCGACCAGGGCTTCCCCGGCACGCTGACGGCCTCGGTCACGTACACGCTGGACGGCGACGCGCTGCGGATCGACTACGCGGCCGAGAGCGACGCGCCCACCGTGGTCAACCTGACCAACCACTCCTACTTCAACCTCAAGGGCGAGGGCGACGTCCTCGACCACGTGATCAGGATGGACGCCACCCACTACCTGCCGGTGGACGACGACAAGATCCCCACGGGCGAGCTTGCGCCGGTCAAGGGCACGCCGTTCGACTTCACCGAGCCGCACGCCGTGGGCGAGCGCTACGACGGCGGCTACGACCACTGCTTCGTGCTCGACGGCGGCATCGAGGTCAAGGGCGGCGGCCTCACCATGGAGGTCACCACCACCGAGCCGGGCGTGCAGTTCTACGCCGGCGGCATGCTCGACGGGGTGCAGACGCCGTACGGGCCGTTCGCGGGGCTGTGCCTGGAGACGCAGCACTTCCCCGACTCGCCCAACCAGCCCCAGTTCCCCTCCACGGTGCTGCGCCCGGGCGAGCGGCGCACCTCGACCACGACGTACCGGTTCATCTGACCTGCCGCAGGGCGCCGGAGGCCTTGATCACCAGCAGCGCCATGTCGTCCTGCGACGGCTCGGCGGCGAACGTCTCGACGGCGTGCCGCACCCGCTCGGCCACGGCGTGGGCGCTGAGGCCCGTGCAGCCCGACAGCAGCTCGGACAGCCCGTCGCCGTCGTCGAGCAGCCGGCCGCCGGCGCGGCGCTCGGTCACGCCGTCGGTCACGCACAGCAGCACCTCCTCCGGCGCCAGCTCGAACGTCTCCACGTAGAATCTGGCGCCGGACTCGATGCCGAGCAGCAGCTGCGGGGTCGCCATGGTCTCGACCTCGCCGCTGGTGCGCAGCAGGAGAGGCGGAGGGTGGCCGGCCGAGGCGATCGTGCACAGTGCGCCGCCCTGCGGCAGCGGGGTCAGCTCGCCGCACAGCAGGCTGAGGAACCTGCCCTCGTCGCCCTCGTCGAGCAGCGCCTGGTTGAGCCGGTCGAAGATGTCGGCCACCGTGTAGTGCTCCTTGGCCAGCAGGCGTACGGCGTGCCTGGCCAGGCCGGTGACCGCGGCCGCCTCCGGGCCGCTGCCGCACACGTCGCCGAGCGCGAAGCACCAGTGGTCGGCCACCGTGAACAGGTCGTAGAAGTCGCCCCCGACGTCGGCGCCCTCCTCGGCCGGCTCGTAGACCACCGCGGACTCCAGACCCGGCATGGGGGCCACCCGCATCGGCAGCAGGCTGCGCTGCAGCACGCGGGAGGTGGTCGCCTGCCTGGCGTACAGCATGGCCGTGTGCAGGTTGAGCGCCACCAGGCGGCACAGGTCCGCCAGCAGGTCGGCCAGCTCCAGCGGCAGCGTCGGGTCGGAGCGGCCGATCACCAGCGCGCCGTGCGACCGGCCCTGCGTCAGCAGCGGGAAGGCCAGCACCGTCTCGGGGCCCACCGGCCAGGCCACCTCGTGCAGCGCCGTGCGGGGGATGGCGGGCAGCGACTTGCGCAGCGCGGAGTTGTGGCTCTCCTCGCTGTGCCAGACGTGGGCGAGCCTGGTCATGCCGGCCAGATCAGTCAGGTAGACCGCCGCCCACGTGGCGATCTTCGGCACCACGAGCTGCGCCGTCAGCGCCGCGATCAGCTCCTCGTCGTGCACGCCGGCCAGCAGCTCGCCCGCCTCGGCCAGGAACGACAGCCGCCCCCGGTGCGCCCGGTCGCGCTCGGCCAGCCGCTCCCGCTGCACCGGCACCGCCACCTGGTCGGCGATGTGCTGCAGGCTGACCGTCAGCTCCTGGTCGAAGCGCGACGGCTGCGCGGCCGTGACCACGAGATAGCCGATCACCTCGCCGGACACCAGCAGCGGCGCGCACGCCAGCGACCTGGCGCGCAGCTGCTCGGCCAGCTCCACGTCCGCGCCGAGCAGGTCGTCGATCAGCGTGGGCGCCTTGCGGTCGGCGCAGAACACGCCCGTGGCCAGCACCCCGACCAGCCCCGCCGTGGCGCCCGCGCCCGCGGCCACGCCGAACTGGCCGCCGGTGTCGGCGGCCAGCAGCACGTAGGAGGCGTCGCCCGCGCTGGACACCTGCACGATCTGGGCGATCGTGCTGAGCAGCTCGGCGAGCGGCATGTCGTGGTCGATCAGGTCCTTGATCCGCCGGCCCGCCTCCCTGCGCAGCGGCTGGGGCGGCGGCGTCAGGACGTGGCGGTGGTCGCAGGCCACGATCATCCAGATCGTCCTGCGCTCTCCGGCGTGGCCGCGGGTGCGCAGGTGGGAGACGTAGACGGGGACGAGCCTGCCGTCGCGGTGCCGCATCCGCGTCTCGCCCCGCCAGCGGCCGAGGCCGAGCGTGTCGGCCAGCGACAGCGCGTACGGGCCCGAGCCGCGCCAGGCCACCAGCTCCTTCAGCGACCGGCCCACCACCAGCTCCGCCGGCCAGCCGAGCAACTCGGCCGCCTCGGAGTTCCACGACTCCACCACCCCGTCGAGGTCGCAGACCACCACGCCGACGTGCAGGGTCTCCAGCGGCGCCACGACGGGGGCGGCGACCAGGCCCGTCGGGCCCGGCAGGATCTCCTGCTGCTCGCAGCCCTCGCCGATCTCCAGGCGCACCCAGACCCGCTTGGCCGTCCTCGTGTACGTCACCCCCCAGGCGTCGGCGAGCATCTGGGCCAGGGCCAGGCCGCGGCCGGAGGTGGCCGGCTGCCCGTCGTCGTCTTCGGCGGGGGCCGCGACGCCGGAGATGGTCCGGCTGGGGTGGTGGTCGTCGACCTCGATCTCCAGCCTGGCCGGGCTCGCGTCCACGTCGAGCCGGCAGGTCAGCTCCACACCGGTGCCGGCGTGCACCACCGCGTTCGTGACGAGCTCGCTGGTCAGCAGGACGGCGTCCTCGGCGAGGTGGCTCAGGCGCCACTCGCCGAGCACCTGGCGGACGAACTTGCGGGCGTGCGCCGGTGCGTGGGGAGTGCCGTCGAAGGCCGTGCTCGACACCTTGGTCGTGTCCACTCTGCGTCCTAGAACATCACTCGATGTGGCAGTTCGGTCACTCTCAGAGTGGCAGACTGATGCCGTTGATGCCTCCAGTTGTGAAGAAGGCCGCCATGGTCGCGCAGTTGGAATCCCCCTACGCACATGGACCGCTCCATCCGGCGGATCTCCGCCCGCTGCTCGTGGCCCTGCGCGGGCTGCGTGACGGCAACTTCAAAGCCAGGCTCGAACTGCCCGGCGATCCCCTCCTGGCGGAGCTGGCGACGACGCTCAACCAGGTCCTCGACCGCAACGAGCACCTCTCCGGCGAGCTGACCCGCCTGCGCACGGAGGTGGCCAGGCGCGGGCGGCTCGACGAGCGGCTCAGCCCCAGCCCGGGCACCGGCGGCTGGGCGGTCAACGTGGCCGCCGTCAACACCCTCATCGACGCGCTCGTCATCCCCGCCGCCAAGGCCACCAGGGTGCTCAACGCGGTCGCGGACGGCGACCTGTCCAAGCGGGTCGACCTCCAGGAGGACGACCGGCCGCTGCGCGGCGGGCTGCAGCTGATGGGCAAGGCGGTCAACCGCATGGTCGAGCAGCTCGCGCTGTTCTCCGGCGAGGTGACGCGGGTGGCCCGCGAGGTCGGCACCGAGGGCAGGCTCGGCGGCCGGGCCAAGGTGCAGGGCATGTCGGGCAGCTGGCGCGACGTGACCGAGGCCGTCAACGCCATGGCCGGGCGGCTGACGGCCCAGGTGCGCGACATCGCGGTGGTGACCACCGCCGTGGCCAGGGGCGACCTGACCAGGCAGGTGACCGTCGAGGCCACCGGTGAGCTGCTGGAGCTCAAGCTGACCGTCAACACGATGGTCGACCAGCTCTCGGCGTTCGCCAGCGAGGTGACCAGGGTGGCCCGCGAGGTCGGCACGGAGGGTCAGCTGGGCGGCCGGGCCGAGGTGAAGGGCGTGCTCGGCACCTGGAAGGACCTGACCGACAACGTCAACTTCATGGCCTCCAACCTGACCACGCAGGTGCGCTCGATCGCCCAGGTGACCACGGCGGTGGCCAACGGCGACCTGTCGAAGAAGATCACCGTGGACGCGCGCGGGGAGATCCTCCAGCTCAAGGACACCATCAACACGATGGTGGGGCAGTTGTCGGCGTTCGCCGACGAGGTGACGCGGGTGGCCCGCGAGGTCGGCACGGAGGGCCGGCTGGGCGGTCAGGCGCAGGTGCGGGGTGTGAGCGGGGTCTGGAAGGACCTGACCGACAACGTCAACTTCATGGCCTCCAACCTCACCGAGCAGGTGCGCGACATCGCGCAGGTGGCCACCGCCGTCGCCCAGGGCGACCTCAGCCGCAAGATCAGTGTGGACGTCAAGGGCGAGATCCTCCAGCTCAAGGACACCGTCAACACGATGGTGGGGCAGTTGTCGGCGTTCGCCGACGAGGTGACCAGGGTGGCCCGTGAGGTGGGCACGGAGGGCCGGCTGGGCGGTCAGGCGCAGGTGCGGGGTGTGTCGGGGGTGTGGAAGGACCTGACCGACAACGTGAACTTCATGGCCTCCAACCTGACCAGCCAGGTACGCAGCATCGCCATGGTCACCACCGCCATCGCCAACGGCGACCTGTCCAAGAAGATCACCGTGGACGCCCGGGGCGAGATCCTCCAGCTCAAGGACACCATCAACGCCACCGTGGACAAACTGTCGGCGTTCGCCGACGAGGTGACGCGGGTGGCGCGTGAGGTGGGCACGGAGGGGCGGCTGGGCGGTCAGGCGCAGGTGCGGGGTGTGAGCGGGGTCTGGAAGGACCTGACCGACAACGTCAACTTCATGGCCTCCAACCTCACCAGCCAGGTACGCAACATCGCCCAGGTCGCCACCGCCGTCGCCAACGGCGACCTGCTGAAGAAGATCGACGTGGACGCCCGGGGCGAGATCCTGGAGCTCAAGACCACGATCAACACCATGGTCGACACGCTGTCCTCGTTCTCGTCCGAGGTGACCAGGGTGGCCCGCGAGGTCGGCTCGGAGGGCAGGCTGGGCGGTCAGGCCGAGGTCGAGGGCGTCTACGGCACCTGGGAGCGCCTGACCAAGAACGTCAACCAGCTGGCCGGCAACCTCACCACCCAGGTCCGCGCCATCGCCGAGGTGGCCAGCGCCGTCGCCCAGGGCGACCTCAGCCGCTCGATCAGCGTCGAGGCCAAGGGCGAGGTCGCCGAGCTGAAGAACAACGTCAACCTCATGGTCGCCAACCTGCGCGAGACCACCCGCGCGAAGGACTGGCTGGAGAGCAACCTGGCTCGCATCGCGGGCCTCATGCAGGGGCACCGCGATCTGGTCGAGGTCGCCGACCTGATCCTGCGCGAGCTGACGCCGCTGGTCAGCGCCCAGTACGGCGCCTTCTTCCTGGCCGAGGCCGCCTCCTTCGACGGCTCGCTGGCCTTCATCGCCGGCTACGGCGCCGCCCACGACGTGCTGCCCGGCCAGGGCACCGCCGGGCCCGGGCTCATCAGGCAGGCGGCCCTGGAACGCAAGCGCATCCTGCTGGGCGACGTGCCGCCCGGCTACATCAAGGTCCACACGGGGCTCGGCGAGGCCGCTCCGGCCAGCGTGGTGGTGCTGCCCATCGTGTTCGAGGACAAGGTGCTCGGGGTGATCGAGCTGGCCTCGTTCAGCCGGTTCAGCGACGTGCACCTGGCCTTCTTCGACCAGTTCGTGGTCACCATCGGCGTGGCCATCAACACCATCATCGCCAACGCCCGCACCGAGGCGCTGCTGTCGGAGTCGCAGCGCCTGGCCCAGCAGCTCCAGGGCCGCTCGGACGAGCTGCAGCGCCAGCAGGCCGAGCTGCGCAGGTCGAACGCCGCGCTGGAGGAGAAGGCCCACCTGCTGGCCACCTCCTCCCGCTACAAGTCGGAGTTCCTGGCCAACATGTCCCACGAGCTGCGCACACCGCTCAACAGCCTGCTCATCCTGGCCAGGCTGCTGGCCGACAACCCCGGCGGCAACCTGTCGGAGCAGGAGGTCGAGTTCGCCACCACGATCCACAACGCCGGCAGCGACCTGCTCCAGCTCATCAACGACATCCTCGACCTGTCCAAGATCGAGGCCGGGCGGATGGACGTGCGGCCTGAACGGCTGCCGCTGAGCAAGCTGCTCGACTACGTGGACGCCACCTTCCGCCCGCTGACCGTGGACCGGGGGCTCAAGCTGGAGATCGAGGTCACCCCCGGCACCCCCGTCCAGCTCTACAACGACGAGCGCCGGCTGCAGCAGATCCTGCGCAACCTGCTGTCGAACGCGGTCAAGTTCACCTCCGCCGGCGAGGTGCGCCTGGTCGTCTCCGTCGCCGGGGACCGGCCCGACCCCGAGGGCCGCCCGATGATCGCGTTCGCGGTCAGCGACACCGGCATCGGCATCGCCGCCGACAAGCTGCCGGCCATTTTCGGCGCCTTCCAGCAGGCCGACGGCACCACCAGCCGCAAGTACGGGGGCACCGGCCTCGGCCTGTCGATCAGCAGCGAGATCGCCCGCCTGCTCGGCGGCGAGATCCACGCCGTCAGCGATCCCGGCCTGGGCAGCACGTTCACCCTGTTCGTGCCGGCCGGCCGGGCGACGGCCACGCTCGCGGACGAGCTGGAGTGGGCGGAGGAGCCGATGCCGGAGACCCTCACGGCCCCGGCCGGGTGGCCGGCCG
Source organism: Nonomuraea fuscirosea (assembly GCF_003001935.1). Classification (GTDB taxonomy): domain Bacteria; phylum Actinomycetota; class Actinomycetes; order Streptosporangiales; family Streptosporangiaceae; genus Nonomuraea; species Nonomuraea fuscirosea. The sequence continues at coordinate 242,915 of NZ_PVNG01000002.1, forward strand.
CCGACGGCGACGACCCGTGGCGCTCCACGCTCATCCGGTTGAAGGACAGCCCGGCCGGGGAGATCTTCGCGGGGCGGCGGGTGCTCATCGTGGACGACGACATCCGCAACGTCTACGCCCTGACGCACGTGCTCGGCCGCCTCGGCATGGAGATCGTCTACGCGGAGAACGGCAGGGAGGGGCTGGAGGCCCTCGAACGCGAGAAGGACATCGCCCTCGTCCTCATGGACGTGATGATGCCCGAGATGGACGGCTACGAGACGCTCACCGCCGTACGCCAGACGCCCGCCTTCGCCGGCCTGCCCATCATCGCGCTCACCGCCAAGGCCATGCCGGGCGACAGGGAGAAGACGATCGCCTGCGGAGCCTCGGACTACGTGCCCAAACCGGTGGACGTGGACCAGCTCCTGGAGGTGATGCGGGGGTGGCTCGCGGGTGAACGGGAGGCCGGCGGATGAACCGGCAGGTCAAGATCCTGGTGGTGGACGACAACGAGGAGAGCCTGGTCGCGCTGGAGGCCGTGCTCAGGCCGTTGCAGCAGGTCCTGTTCAAGGCCAGGTCGGGGGCCGAGGCGATGAAGCTGATGCTGCGCCACGACTTCGCCGTCGTGCTGCTCGACGTGCTCATGCCGGGCATGGACGGGTTCGAGACCGCCACCCACATCAAGCGCCTCGACCAGACCCGCGACGTGCCCATCATCTTCCTGACCGGCACCGAGCCGGGCGCGGGCTCGGCCTTCCGGGGGTACGCGGTGGGCGCGGTCGACTACCTCACCAAGCCCTTCGACCCCTGGGTGCTGCGCTCCAAGGTGACGGTGTTCATGGAGCTGTTCCGCAAGTCCTCGGTGCTGAGGGAGCAGGCGGCGCTGCTGGCCCAGCTCGTCCGCGACCACGAGGCGCTGGCGGGTTTCGCGCGCCGGCTCGGGGCGGTGGAGTCGCGGCTCGCGGGGCTGTCGGAGGTGGAGGGGGAGGACGAGGGGCTGCGGGAGGCGGTCAAGGATCTGGCGGACCGGGTGGGGGCCATGCAGGCCGCGTTCGAGGCGGTGTCGTCCGTACGGGGGCGGGAATGAGCAGGGCGGACGAGCCCGCCGGGTGAGGTTCGTGTCAGGACATCGGCGTGGCTGCGCGCGTTCTGCGGTGTCTCCGTCGTACCTTTGGCATCATGGCCACCCGTACGCCGAAAAGCGCATCGAAGGGGCCGGCGAAGCGGTCGGCCTCGTCTCGCTCGACCACCGCCAAGCGCGGGAGCACGCCGGCGGGGCGGCCCAGGGCCAAGACGGCCGCGTCCGGCCGCAAGTCCCCGGTGACCCATCAGGACCCGATCAGCTGGGTCTTCACCATGATCGGCAAGCTGATCGTCGGGCTGTGGATGCTGCTCGCCAACGGCATCGGCAGCACGGCCAGGGCGCTGGGCAAGAACGCCAGGGAGCTCGATCCGGCGCACCGCCGCGACGGGATGGGCCTGACCGTGCTCGCGGGCGCGATCGTGCTCGCGGCCATGACCTGGCGCACCTCGGACGGCGCGGTGGCCGGAGTGGTCAACGCGACCGTGCACGGCGTGTTCGGCTCGCTGGCCTGGGCGCTGCCGCTGCTGCTCGGCCTGCTGGCCTGGCGCTATCTGCGCCACCCCGACCAGAACGCCGACACCGGCCGCATGGTGATCGGCTGGGCCGCGCTGATGGTCGGCGTGCTCGGCGTCATCCACGTGGCCAACGACACCCCCTACCCGGCCGGCGAGGGCCAGGGCATGGACAAGGTGGCGCAGGCCGGAGGCATGGTCGGCTTCATCGTGTCGGCGCCGCCGATGAGCATCCTGCCCCCGTGGGTGACGATCCCGCTGCTGCTGCTCCTGTCCGGGTTCGGCGTGCTGGTGATCACCGCCACGCCGGTGCACCGCATCCCCGAGCGGCTGGCCGAGCTCAGGCACCTGCTGTTCGAGCGGCACGCCGAGCAGGAGACGCCGAAGCAGCCGGCCAGGAAGCGGACCAGGACCAAGAAGGGCGAAGGCGGCGAGGACGGCGAGGGCGGCGACATCGTCAAGCCGTACGACACCCCGGTGCTGGCCGAGAAGGACAAGCGGCCAGACCACTCGCCCGAGATCGTGCCGGGGCTGACGGACGAGGAGGAAACGCCCGCTCCCGAGGCCGAGCGCAAGCCCGAGCCGCCGCAGCCGACGCCCGCGCCGCGCAAGGTCGAGCAGCTCGTGCTGTCGCCGCAGGCGGGCCCGTACGGGCTGCCCGACCTGCAGCACCTCAAGCAGGGCACGGCGCCCAAGCCGCAGACCAAGGCCAACACGACCGTGGTCAACGCGCTCACCAGCGTGCTGGAGCAGTTCGCCATCGACGCGCAGGTGATCGGCTTCACGCGGGGGCCGACCGTGACCCGCTACGAGATCGAGCTCGGGCCCGCGGTCAAGGTCGAGAAGGTCACCGCGCTCACCAAGAACATCGCCTACGCCGTCAAGTCGGCGGACGTGCGCATCCTGTCGCCGATCCCGGGCAAGTCGGCTATCGGCGTCGAGATCCCCAACGCCGACAAGGACCTGGTCTCGCTCGGCGACGTGCTGCGTTCGCAGGTGGCGCAGGCCGACCACCATCCGATGATCGTCGGCCTGGGCAAGGACGTCGAGGGCCGCACCATCGTGGCCAACCTGGCCAAGATGCCCCACCTGCTCATCGCGGGCGCCACCGGCGCGGGCAAGTCGGTCTGCGTCAACGGGCTGATCACCAGCATCCTCATGCGGGCCACCCCCGACGAGGTGCGCATGGTGCTGGTGGACCCCAAGCGGGTCGAGCTCAGCGTGTACGAGGGCATCCCCCACCTCATCACCCCCATCATCACGAACCCGAAGAAGGCCGCCGAGGCCCTGGAATGGGTCGTGGGCGAGATGGACCGGCGCTACGACGACCTGGCCGCCTCGGGGTTCCGGCACGTCGACGAGTTCAACAAGGCCGTGCGGGCGGGCAAGCTGCAGCCGCCGCCCGGCAGCGAGCGGGTCTACCAGCCTTACCCGTACCTGCTGGTGATCGTGGACGAGCTGGCCGACCTGATGATGGTGGCCCCGCGTGACGTCGAGGACTCGATCGTGCGCATCACGCAGCTCGCCCGCGCGGCCGGCATCCACCTGGTGATCGCCACCCAGCGGCCGAGCGTGGACGTCGTCACCGGCCTGATCAAGGCCAACGTGCCGTCCAGGCTGGCGTTCGCGGTGTCCTCGCTCACCGACTCGCGGGTCATCCTCGACCAGCCCGGCGCCGACAAGCTGGTCGGCCAGGGTGACGCGCTGTTCCTGCCGATGGGCGCGAGCAAGCCGATCCGGATCCAGAACGCGTTCGTCTCGGAGAAGGAGATCGCCGGGATCGTCTCGCACTGCAAGGAGCAGATGCAGGTCGAATACCGCGACGACGTCGCGGCGGCGCCGGTCAAGCGGGAGATCGACGAGGAGATCGGCGACGACCTCGACGTGCTGATCCAGGCGGCGGAGCTGATCGTGACCACGCAGTTCGGCTCGACCTCGATGTTGCAGCGCAAGCTGCGGGTCGGGTTCGCCAAGGCGGGGCGGCTGATGGACCTGCTGGAGAGCCGCAACGTGGTCGGCCCGAGCGAGGGTTCCAAGGCTCGCGAAGTGCTGGTCAAGCCCGACGATCTGCCTGGTTTGCTGGCCGATCTGCGTGGCGAATGACCCCAATGCGCGCTTGCCTGGCGATAACTGATTGAATATGTACCACCACGAAGAGTAGTCGGTGTGGTGGGGGGCGTTCGCTGTGCAGGAGCAGAGCATCGGGGCCATGCTGGCAGCGGCCAGGCAGTCGGCCGGGCTAACGGTCGCGCAGGTCAGCGCGGCTACCAGGATTCGCGAGGCGATCATCCATGGCATGGAACAGGATGAGTACGGCCAGTGCGGGGGTGACTTCTACGCCAGAGGGCATGTCAGGGCCGTGGCCGCCGCCGTGGGGCTCGACCCCGAGGCCACGGTCCATCTCTACGACCAGAACCACGGAGGGGTGCCGCAACCGGTGCGGGCCTCGGCCGTGTTCCAGGCGGACCGGAAGATCAACGTGCCCGAGCGCCGGGGGCCCAACTGGACGATGGCGCTGGGCGTGGCCCTGGCCATCGTCGTGGTCTTCGGCACCATGCGGGTGCTGGGCGGCGCGAGTGACCAGGTGCGGACGGGAGACGTGCGGGCGGCCTCGGCCCGGCCCAGCGTCCCGCCGAACACGCCGATCACCGAGGCGCCCAGGCCGGCGCCGTCCAAGGTGAGCGCCAAGGGCCTGGTGACGGTGCGTATCAAGGCGAAGCGGTCGTCGTACGTGAACGTGCACGACGCCGAAGGGCAGAAGTTGTTCTCGGGCACGCTGAAGGCGGGCAAGACGTCCACCTGGAAGGCGCCGGAGAAGGTCAACGTGCTGCTTTCCGACGCCGGAGCCGTAACGCTGCACGTCAACGGCAAGAAGGTCAAGGGTCTCGGCGGCAGCGGGGACATGGTGCGGCGCTCGTTCGGGCCGCCGAAACCGCAGTCACGGTAGCAGCGGGCGGGTCGCGCGGGGGAGCCCGTGCAACAGGTGGTGGCCAACTCCCGATACCGTAGTGTTCACCATGTCATCCCGCCGAACCGCATCGCTGATCACTCTGGGCTGCGCACGCAACGAGGTCGACTCCGAGGAGCTGGCCGCGCGACTCGAGGCTGCCGGTTGGCAGCTGGGCGACGACGACCCCGATGTCGTCGTCGTCAACACGTGTGGCTTCATCGACTCGGCCAAGAAGGACTCCATCGACACGCTGCTGGCCGCCGCCGACTCGGGCGTCAAGGTCGTCGCCGCGGGCTGCATGGCCGAGCGCTACGGCAACGAGCTGGCCGAGGCACTGCCCGAGGCCAGCGCGGTCATCTCCTTCGACGACTACGCCGAGATCGGCGGCCGCCTCGACGACGTGCTCGAAGGCCGGCCGCTGAAGCCGCACAGCCCACGCGACCGCCGCACCCTGCTACCCATCTCGCCGGTGGACCGTGCCAGCGCGGCCAAGACGAGCATCCCCGGTCACGGTGACCTGCCGGCGGGCCTGGCGCCCGCCAGCGGGCCGCGCGTGCTGCGCAAACGGCTCGACGAGAGCCCGGTGGCCTCGCTCAAGCTGGCCTCGGGCTGCGACCGGCGCTGCACCTTCTGCGCCATTCCCGCCTTCCGCGGCTCCTACGTCTCCCGTAAGCCCGACGAGCTGCTGGCCGAGGCCGACTGGCTGGCTCACAGGGGGGTGCGCGAGCTGGTCCTGGTGAGCGAGAACTCCACCTCCTACGGCAAGGACCTGGGCGACCTGCGGGCGCTGGAGAAGCTGCTGCCGGAGCTGGCCGCGGTCGAGGGCATCGAACGGGTGCGGGTCAGCTACCTCCAGCCGGCCGAGCTGCGTCCGGGCCTGATCGAGGTGCTCACCGCCACCGAGGGCGTCGTCCCCTACTTCGACCTGTCCTTCCAGCACGCCAGCGGCACGGTGCTGCGCCGGATGCGCCGCTTCGGCGACCCCGGGCGCTTCCTCGGGCTGCTGGAGTCGGTCCGCGAGCGCGCCCCCGAGGCGGGCGTGCGCTCCAACTTCATCGTGGGCTTCCCCGGCGAGACGGAGGAGGAGTTCGGCGAGCTGGTCGGCTTCCTGGAGCAGGCCAGGCTCGACGTGATCGGCGTGTTCGGCTACTCCGACGAGGACGGCACGGAGGCCGCGGGGCTGCCGGGCAAGCTGGAGCAGGAGGTCGTCGACGAGCGCGTGCGCGTGCTCACCGAACTGGCCGAGGAGCTGACCGCCCAGCGCGCGGAGGAGCGCATCGGCACCGAGGTCGACGTCCTGATCGACGACGACCTCGGCGACGGCGGCTACGAGGGCAGGGCGGCGCACCAGGGCCCGGAGGTGGACGGCTCGGTCACGGTGCAGGGCATCGGCCTGGTCAAGGGGCAGATCGTACGCGCGGTGGTGGTCGACGCCGAGGGGGTTGACCTGATCGCGCGCATCAAGGCCGGCCCATGAAAAGGGACGAGCGCCGCGTGGTAAGCCCGTGGAACATCGCCAACGTCCTCACGGTCCTCCGGTTGGTGCTCGTCCCCTTCTTCGTCGTCTGTCTCTTCCTGCCGGGCACGGGCTGGCGCCTGGGCGCGCTGGCGCTGTTCGGGGTGGCCTCGCTGACCGATCACCTCGACGGCGAGCTGGCCCGGCGCTACGGCCTCATCACCGACTTCGGCAAGATCGCCGACCCGATCGCCGACAAGGCGCTCACCGGGGCGGCGCTGGTGAGCCTGTCGATCCTCGGCGAGCTGCCCTGGTGGGTCACGATCGTCATCGTCGGCCGGGAGGTGGCCATCACCGGGCTGCGGTTCGTGCTGCTGCGGCACGCGGTCATCCCGGCCAGCTACGGCGGCAAGGTCAAGACCGTGCTGCAGATCGCCGCCATCGTGCTCTATCTCCTGCCCGGCATTCCCGACCCCGTCAAGTGGGTGGTGATGGGCGGAGCGGTCGTCGTGACCGTGGGCACGGGCGTCGACTACATCTTCAGGGCCGTGCGACTGCGTCAAGTGGCCAAACGGGCACGCGGGGAGTGATCGATGGCGGATGTGGCCGAGGTGCTGGCGACGCTGGTGGAGCGGCGGGCCACGGTGGCCGTGGCGGAGTCGCTGACCGGAGGGCTCATCGGGGCCGCGATCACCGCGGTGTCCGGCTCCTCCAAGGCGTTCAGGGGCGGGGTGATCTCCTACGCCACCGATCTCAAGCACGAGCTGCTGGGGGTGCCGGGTGAGCTGCTGGAGCGCGAGGGGGCCGTGCATCCGCAGGTGGCGGCCGGCATGGCGGCGGGGGTCGCGCGGGTGTGCGGGGCGACGTACGGGCTGGCGGTGACGGGGGTCGCGGGGCCCGAGCCGCAGGACGGCAAGGCGGTCGGCACCGTCTTCGTGGCCGTGGCGGGGCCCGGCGGGCAGATTTGGGCCCGGGAATTGAGACTTGAAGGGTCGCGTGAACGTATCAGGGTAGAGACGGTGGACGAGGCAGTCGATCTACTGTCAGGTGTGCTGAAGGCGAACATAGGGGAACATTCCGGGTGATTACCGTGTTACGTCCCGAGCGAACATCCGAGGCACGGTCTGACGCGGTGTCGGTGGATACGGGTACGGTGGAGCTGTGAGTGAGGTCCGTGAGCCAACTGCAAGCACCGAGCGCCCGGCAGGCGGGCCTGATGAGTCGCGCAACGAGGCACGAGCGGCGGTCCAGGGGCGGAGTCGCCCAGTGATGACGGCGAGGAGTATGTACGAAGCGAAGAAGCAAAATGTGCGGCACGAACCGATCGCGCGGGGCGTGGTGAAGACATCCGCGCCGGGGAGGGAGCGACAGATGATTCTGCTGCGTCAGCTGCTCGGCGACGTGCTGAGGCGGTTGCGGGTGCGGCAAGGGCGCACGCTGCGCGAGGTGTCGACACTGGCACGCGTCTCGCTCGGCTACCTGTCCGAGGTGGAGCGTGGCCAGAAGGAGGCCTCGTCCGAGCTGCTCGCGTCCATTTGCGGCGCGCTCGGGGTGCCGCTTTCGCAGGTGCTGCGTGAGGTTTCCGACCAGTTCGCGCTGGCGGAGCTCCAGGCTGCCCCTGTGCTCGCCGACGTGCCCGAGCACGAGCGACTTGCCCTCTCCGAGACGGTTCCGCCCGGGTCGATCTCCGACTCCGTGTTCCCCGAAGTCAAGGACATGGTGGCCGCCTAACGCGGCTGGCAGCCCGCACACCACAGGATCAGCCGTTCCTGTGGCCGCATCCCCATCTCCCCGCGGCTGATGCGGGTGCCGCATCGGCGACAGGGCCTCCCCGCCCTGCCGTAGACCCACGTCGCGTTCGCCGGGCGGCGATCGCCTGTGGTGACCGTGCCCGCGTGTGCCTTGTTGGCGTCCAGCAGCCGCTGGGCCAGTGCCACCAGCCCGTCGAGATCCTCGATCTCCCCGACCTTCTTCCACGGCCAGACCCCGCGCAGGAACAGGGTCTCGGCGCGAAAGATCGTGCCGATCCCCGCCAGGTTGCGCTGATCGAGCAGCGCCTCCCCGATGGTCCTGCCGGGCGCCGCTCGCAGCCTCCGCACGGCCTCGTCCGGGTCCCAGTCGGCCCCCAGCAGATCCGGCCCCAGGTGGCCCACCAGGCGTGCCTCGTCGCCGGTCCTGACCAGGTCCACCATTCCCAGCCTGACGCCGACCGCCTGCCACTCCGCGTTCGCCAGGATCAGCCGTACCCGGTCGCCGGGGGCGGTGCGCCGGCCGGCGGGCGTGACCAGCCAGCTTCCGTCCATGCGCAGGTGGGTGTGCACGGTCAGGCCGCCCTCGACGCGGGTGAGCAGATGCTTGCCGCGTGAGAGGGTGGTGAGGACCGCGCGGCCGGTGAGGTCGGCGGTGGCGTGCTGCGGGACCCGGAAGTCCGACCGGGTGAGCGTGCGCCCGTCGAGCGCGCCTCTGAGGCGGGCGGCGGTGCGGTAGACGGCATCTCCCTCAGGCACCTCTCCAGTCTAAGAAGCCCGAGAAGCCGGTGTCGTGGCCGCGTCCGCTTGACCGGCCCAGAGGGGTTCCCGGCAGGGCTTCGCGTCAATGATTCGCTGCTTTTGCGGGGGTTCGTGGCCATAATGGCGATCAGGAGACGGCCTTGACGGAAGGCTTGAGCACGGCATGCCGGAGATCACTGATTTACGTGCGGGAGATCCCGCGGAGGTCGCGGGTTATCGGCTGAACGGGCGGCTGGCGCCCGGGGTGTTCGCCGGGCGGTCGAGGACCGGAGAGCCGGTCCTGGTGCGATTATTACCGGCCGAGGTCGACCCGGAGACGTTCCTGCGGGAGATGGAACCGGTGCGGGCGGTCTCGGCGGTCGGCACGGCCCAGGTCCTGGACGCGGGCGTGCAGGGCGAGCAGGCGTATCTGGTGGCCGAATGGGTGGACGGCCCCTCGCTGGCGGAGGTCGGCGGTTCGGTCGACGGGGTGGGGCTGCACCGGCTGGCGGCCGGGACGATCACGGCGCTGGTCGCGCTGCACCAGGCGGGGCTGGTGCACGGCGACATCAGGCCGGGCAACGTGCTGCTGGGGCCCGACGGGCCCCGGGTGGCCGACGCGGGGCTGGAACACGCGATGGCGCAGGCGTCGGTGTCGACGCGGAAGGTCGCGGTGCCGGCCTACACCGCCCCCGAGCGGCTGGAAGGCGGCACGGCGGGGCCGGCGGCGGACGTGTTCTCGTGGGCGGCGACGATGGTGTTCGCGGTCAGCGGAGCTTCGCCCTTCGAGGGCGGGTCGATGGCGGAGACCGTGGCTCGGATCACCGGCGGTCAGGCGGACCTGCCGGAGCTGGGGGAGTTGCACGGACTGATCGTGGCCTGCCTGGACCACGATCCCGAGGCGCGGCCGGCGGCCAGCGAGGTGCTGCTGCGGCTGGTCGGGCAGACCTCGTTGCTGACCGGGCGGGTGGACGGCGGCCCCGCCGAGGCCCCGGCCCCGCCGCCCCGGCGCGGCCGGAGCGTGCTCGCGCTGACCGCCGCGTTCGTGGCCGGGGCGCTGGTGTCGGCCGTGGGGTTCCAGGTGCTGACCGGCGACCGCCCCGCGACCAGGGGTACGGCCGCCACCGCCAAGCCGACGAGCGCCGTCACGCCCGCGCCCGGCGCCGCCCCCACGCCCACGATCACCTCGGTGCAGACCGAGGCGCCGTCGGACGACGTGAAGAAGAAGGGCCTGACCGACACGAAATTGAAGGATGTCGCCGTGACTCTGCACGAGCATCCTGACGACTCGATGCGGCTGGTCTCCTACCTGGGCTCCGGCGGTAAGTTCTCCAGCTTCGCCAGGCCGCCCGCCGGGGAGTTCAAGGAGGTGGGCAGCTACGAGCAGCCCGTCCTCTCACCCGGCGGCGACTGGGTGGCGCTCAACCCCATGCTGAAGTTCCAGACCTCCGAGCTGGACCAGATCAAGTTCGTCCGGATGTCCACCGGAGAGTCCTTCGTCGTCAGCACCGTCAAGAAGCCCCTGCAGGGCCTGACGCCCGTCTGGTCCAGGGACGGCGGCCGGCTGCTGGTCTCGGTCTACGACCAGGACAAGGAGCGGCGGCTGGTCGGGTTCGTGGTGATCGAGCTGGCCACCAGGAAGGCCGTGCACGTCGAGACCGAATACACCGACAACCCCTCCCTGTACTACAACTTCGCCCCCGACGGCACGATCGTGCGCGGATTCTGGGACGGCAAGAACTCCGGGATCGAGTTCTACGACACGTCCGGCGAGGTCACCAAGACCATGCACTGGGTGGGCCTGCCGCGCGGCGGCGAGTGGTTCTCCCCGTCCGGCAAGCGGCTGGCCACCGTCTGCCCGAACGGCAAGGAGCTGTGCGTGTGGGATCTCGCGACCGGCGCGCGGCAGGCGACGGTCGACTTCGGCGACGCCAAGGGCTCCTTCCTCGGCTGGTTCAACGAGAAACACCTGATGGTGCAGGATCCGGGCAAGAAGAAGACCCAGCAAATCAAGATCATCGACTTCATCGGCGATGTCAAGCGGGTGCTGGCCGACCTGGCGACGGACGGCCCGGTGCTGCTCCAGTTCGCCCGCGTGCCGCGGTCATGAGGCCGCTGCTCGCGCACGATCCCGTCCAGGTGGGGGAGCACCGCGTGGTCGGGCGGCTCGGCGTGGGCGGGCAGGGCGTCGTCTACCTGGGCGAGTCGCCCGGTGGCGGGCGGGTGGCGATCAAGATGCTGGGAGCGGAGCTGGACGACGCCGAGGCCCGCTCGCGCTTCCGGCAGGAGGTCGGGTACGCGCGGCGGGTCAAGGCGTTCTGCACCGCGCAGGTGCTGGCCAGCGGCGAGCTCGACGGCATGCCGTACGTGGTGAGCGAGTACGTCGACGGCCCCTCCCTGGCGAGTGTGATCATGGACAGGGGGCCGCTGCGCGGGGCCGAGCTGCGCCGGCTGGCGATCGGGACGCTGACCGCGCTGGCCGCGATCCACCAGGCCGGGGTGGTGCACCGGGACTTCAAGCCGGGCAACGTGCTGCTCAGCAGGGACGGGCCGCGGGTGATCGACTTCGGCATCTCGCGGGCCCTGGAGGAGACCGAGGCCGGCGGGGAGCTCGTCGGGACGCCGCCGTACATGGCGCCCGAGCAGTTCGCCGACCGGCCGGTGGGCCGGGCCGCGGACCTGTTCGCCTGGGCCTCGACCATGGTGGCCGCCGCCAACGGCCGGCCGCCGTTCGGCACCGGCGACGTGGCCGCGCTGATCACCCGCATCCTGCACCAGGAGCCCGACCTCGGTGAGCTCGACGGCGACCTGCGCGAGCTGGCCGCCCGCTGCCTGGCCAAGGACCCCGCGGCCAGGCCCACGGCCGCGCAGGCGCTGCTCACCCTGCTCGGGCACCCCGTTCCCGAACGGACGCCGCGCCACCCGGGCGAACTGCTGGCCGAGGGCCAGGAGTCGGCGGCCCCGCCGAGCGGCGCTCCGCGATCGGCCGGCGGGTCGCGGTCGGATGAGGGACGGGAGGCGGAGGCCGGGGAGCAGGTTTCCGCGGCTTCCGGGTGGCGCGGGAGGTGGCCGGTGGTGGCGGGGGCGGTGGTCACGGCCCTGGTCGTCGTCGCGGCGGTGCTGCTGCTGTTCCCGCGTTCTCAGCCGGAGCCGCGACCGCCCGCCGCCACCGCGCCGGCGTCGGTGCCGCTGCCGACGCCGCGCCCGGGGGACATGGCGCGCACGTCCACCACCGAGGTGAAGATCCCCGGCACCGGGATCACGCTGCACGAGAACCCCGCCGACCCCCTCTGGGTCTCCTCCTACCGCGACGAGCGCGACGGGGTCGGCTACACGACCTACACGCGCGACCCCGCCACCGGGGCCTTCGGCTTCTTCGGCGCCTGGGAGGAGCCGATCGTGGCGCCGGGCGGCCGCTACGTGGCCTCACTGTCGGTGACCCGCTTCCGGCGCAGCGGCTTCGAGTTCATCCGGATCCGCGACCGGGCCACCGGCCAGGACCGGGAGCTGCGCACGGTGGACAAGCCCGCCACGCTGTTCGAGCCGGTCTGGTCCGCCGACGGACGGCGGCTGCTCGCGACTGTCACCGACGACAAGGCCAAGGCCCAGGGTTTCGCGGTGATCGACGTGGTCGCGGGGGAGGTCAGGACCGTCGAGGTGGCGGACGCGGCCGAGACCAGGTTCGCGTGGGGCTCCGGCGACAGCGTCCTCTACCAGGCGACCGGTGAGGTGATCAGGGCGCTGGACCTTCAGGGCAGGAAGCTGCGGGAGTTCCCCGGCAAGCTCTCACCGGGCGGAGCCGTGCGTACGCCGATCGGCACGGTCTTCGGCACCGAGTGCCCCGGCAACGCGCGCGACGTCTGCTTCCTCGACGAGATGAGCGGCGCCGAGAAGGGCGAGGCCCGGCTGGGGAAGGGGGCCGCCTTCCGCGGCTGGCTGGACGAGCGCCATCTGCTGGTCACCATCCGCTCCGGCGACGACTTCCGCGTGGTCATCGCGGACGAGACCGGCCGGACCGTGCGGACCCTGGCCACCGGCCCCGCGTCCGTGGTCGACAAGGTCCGCTTCTGGTACACGAGGAAGTGACCACGGGCCGCCGGGGGAGGGGTCAGTCCCAGGCGGCGGGGTCGGAGGCGAGCAGGCGGACGCGCTCGGGCAGCGCTCCCGAGGCCACCTGCTCCAGCGTGACCTCCTCCAGGATCGAGCGCTCGGTCGCCCGCAACGCGATCCACACCTGCTGCAGCGACTCGGCGGGCCCCCGGTAGCCGACGTGCTCGGGCCGCTCGCCGCGGACGTTGGCCAGCGGGCCGTCCACCGCCCTGATGACGTCGGCCAGGGAGATCTCGGCGGCGGGCCGGGCCAGCACGTAGCCGCCCTCGGGGCCGCGCTGGCCGCGGACGAGCCCGGCGCGGCGCATCTGGAGCAGGATGTTCTCCAGGTATTTGGGCGGCATGTCCTGCTCTTTGGCGAGCTCGCCCACAGTGGTCGGACCCGCACCGGCTGCGGCGAGTTCGGCTGCGGCGCGAAGGGCGTAGTCGACACGAGCGGATAGGCGCATGTTCTCGATTATCCCTCCTGGTCAACACTGGTTAGGCGCAAGGTCGTCAGAACGGGCAGGTGATCTGAATACGGCAACCGCGGTACCTGGGCCGAAACCGCCGTCAAACCGGCGCTGATCAGCACGTGGTCGATCCGTTTCACCGGCCGGTCCGCGGGCGAGGTGGGCGGATCGCCCAGGGCTTTCAGGGGGTCGGAGAGCCCGGCCGCCAGCAGCACGCCCATCTCGGGGTCGGCGGGCGTGGTGTTCAGATCGCCGGCCAGGATCACCGGCCGGCTCGCGGCCAGGTCCCGCACGATGGCGGCCACCTCGGGAGCCTGCCCGGTGGGCGCCTGGAGGTGGGTGTTGACCACGCCGAGCTCCCTGCCGTTCACCTCGACGACGACGGCCTGCGCCTGCGCCCCCGTGGGATAGCCGTGCCGCCCCAGCTCGTACGACCGCACGCTCTTGACCGGCAGGTTGGTGAGCAGCGCGTCGCCCCAGACGTTGTCGGCCGCCGGCGCGAAGTAGTGGCGCATGCCCAGACCGCGGGCGATCCGGTCCAGGTCGTCGTGCCCGCCGTTGAGCAGCCAGCCCCGGTCCACCTCACTGAGCAGGACGATGTCGGGCCGTTGCGCGGCGGCCCACGAGGCGATCCGGTCCAGCGACAGCCGCCCGTCCAGCCCGAACCCCATCCGGATGTTGTACGCGATCAGCGTCACGTCGTCCGAGCGCTTGGCCGCCACGGCGGGCACGGGCTGCCAGGCGACGGCCACCACCAGCGGCACCAGCACGAGCGCGACGGCCGCGGCGGCGGGCACGGTGCGGCGGCGGGCGGACAGCTGCACGGGCGGGTCGCGGACCAGCCGCGGCACCACCGCCACCGCGGCGACCAGCACGGAGATCGCCACGGGCACCACGGAATTGGGCACGCCGAGGTCGAGGTCGTAGGCCGCGTAGTAGGCGAACACCCCGACGAGGAAGACGAGGCCGCCGCCGAGCAGGGCCGGGCCCTGGCGCCGGCCCGCGGGTCCTGAGCCCGCCGCGGCGAGCATGCTGCCGAGGAACCCGATCGACAGCCCGGGGACGCCGGCGCCCGGCAAGTGGCTGACCACCGTGATCGCGATGAGCGCGATGCCGAGCCCCAGCTCGATCAGCGGGGCGGTGGCCGGGCCCAGAGCCGCCGCGGTCGCCGCGACCAGCGTCAGCGCCAGCAGACCCCAGGAGAGCGCGAGCGTCCCGAGCGGCTCAGGGCCCTGCTCCGGCTTGGCCCACGACGTGGCCGCCATCCCGGCCAGCAGCAGCGTGGGCCCGAAGAGGAACCAGATCCGCGCGGGAGCGGGCGCGCCCTCCTCCGCGCGCGGCGCGGAGAGCAGCGCCAGGAACAGGGCCAGGCACAGCGCGAGCGTGGCCGCCCAGGGCAGCGGGCCCTCCTGCCAGGCCAGGTCCACCCCGTCCAGCAGCAGGTGGACGAGGGACGACAGCGCGATGCCGCCCATGATGCCGACCGGCACGGCCCTGCGGGGGACCGTGCAGGCGCAGCCGTACAGGAGGATCAGGCCGGCCGTGACGCCGGCGGAGGAGACGTAGAGCTGGCTCACGCCCGCCTGGAGCAGCAGCCGCGCCGCGACCAGCCCGGCCGCGCCGGCGACCAGCGCGTGACGCGGTTTTGACAGCAGGGCCAGGAAGGGGAGGATGAACCAGGCGGCGGCGTACAGGCCCATCAGCTCCGCGGGCGTCTCGCCCGCGCGGCCGAAGAGCGTGATCAGCGAGGGCAGGAAGACCCGCAGGACGTCGAACAGGACTACGATGCCGAGCGCCAGCATGACGGCATGGCCACGCGGGATGGTCATGAGGCATCCTCGTGTTCGCCTGACGCGGCGCGCAAGAGCCGGAGCGCTAAACTTCCAACAACCTTTTCGATATCAACGGTGGGATGCACGGTGGGATTCAGCGCGGAGCGACGTCCTGGTGTGCCCGGACTGCTCAGGGAGATCAACGACCGGGCCGCGCTCGACCTGCTGCTGGCCACCGGCCCCATGACGCGCGGGCAGATCGGCGAGCTGACCGGCCTGTCCAAGGTGACGGCCTCGCAGACGCTGGCCAGGCTGGAGGAGCGCGGGCTGGTCGAGGTGGTGGGCACCCAGGCCGGCGGGCGCGGGCCCAACGCCGCCCTCTACTCGGTGATCGCCTCCAGCGCCTACGTGGCCGGCCTGGAGGTCGGTCCCGAACGGCTCTCCGCGGCCGTCGCCGACATCCACGGCCGCACGATCGCCGAGGTCACCGTCGATCCCAACGGGCACGACGACCCGGTCTCCGTGGTGCACGGCGCGATCGCCAAGGCCTGCCGCGGCGCCAGGATCAGCATCTCCAGGCTGCGCGGCGTGGTCATCGGCACCCCCGGGGTGGTCGATCCGCGCAGCGGCGACATCCGCTTCTCCTTCGACCTGCCCGGCTGGCACGAGGGCATCCACGAGGCCCTGGCCGGCGACCTGCGGCGCGAGGTGACGATCGAGAACGACGTCAACCTCGCCGCGATCGCCGAGCGCGCCGACGGAGCCGCCCAGGGCGCCGACGACTTCGTGCTGCTGTGGGCGAGCCGCGGGCTCGGCCTGGCCATCATGCTCGGCGGCCGGCTGCACCGCGGGCGGTCCGGCAGCGCGGGGGAGATCGGCTACCTGCCGGTGCCCGGCGTGCCGCTGCCCGAGGACATCCGCACCCAGCCGGGGCGGCTGCCGTCGCTGGCGGGCGGCCTGCAGTCGCTGGTCAGCGCCGAGGCGGTGACCGAGCTGGCCCAGGGTTACGGCTTCGCGGCCGGCAGCGCGACCGAGTGCGTCCGGGTCGCCGTGGCCGCCGGGGCCGACGGTGAGCCGCTGCTCGACGAGATCGCCCACCGGCTGGCCCTCGGGGTGGCGGCGGTGTGCGTGGTCCTCGATCCCGGCCTGGTGGTGCTGGCCGGGGAGGTGGGGCTCGCCGGCGGGTCCGCGCTGACGTCCCGGGTCGAGGAGGCCGTGGCCCGGATCTGCCCCGTACGGCCTCAGGTGGTGACGACGACGGTGACGGAGGGCAACCCGGTGCTGCGCGGCGCCGTCCTCGCGGCCCTGGACCAGGCCCGCGAGGAGCTCCTGGCCCCCTGACGGGCGCCTGACCGGCCTGCTGGCGAGCACCCCCGCTGACGGGGGCCCCGAGCGCGCCCCAGGACCTCCACAGGGCGCGCTCGGCGGACGGGATGCTCCCTTATGCCCGGTTCAGGCAGTGAGGAGCTCCACGGCGGCCTGGGCGTTGGCCCGGGCGGCGCCGTACGTCGCGATGTAGGCCGCGCTGTCGGGCCGCCACACGGGCAGGCCCATCTCGATCACGGTCGTGTCGGGCCTGGCCGCCACCAGCGCGGACAGCAGGTTCCGGCTCTCGTGATGCCGGTGCGCGTCCTTGACCACGACGACCAGCGACCGGTTCGCCGCCTTGGCCAGCAGCCCGGCGACGTCGGCCGCGGCCGGCTCGACCCGGACGATCTCCGCGTCGGGCAGCCACGGGCCCACCCCCCACGGCACGTCGCCCACGGCGATCGTCGGCGGGGTGTCCACCTCGATCACCAGGGGTTCGACCAGCGGCTCGGCGGAGCCGCTGAGGCGGACGGCGCGGCGGGCGGCGTGCAGGCCGACGACGTTCTGCTCGGCCGCGACCCGCTCGGGCGCCCCCGCGGCCCAGGCACGCAGCTCGGCCACTCGCGCCGCCGCCTGCTCCAGCCGGTCGAGGGGCAGCCGTCCGTCGCGCACGGCGGCCTCGATCTCGGCGACGATCGCCCGCACGTCGTCGTACGTCGGCAGCGGCCCCAGGCAGAGCAGGTCGGCGCCGGCCGCGAGGGTCAGCACGGCGCCGCCGGCCAGGCCCACGCTCTCGGTGATCGCGCGCATGTCCAGCGCGTCGGTGACGATCACGCCGTCGTAGCCGAGCTCGCCCCTGAGCAGCCCGGTCAGCGCGGCGCCCGACAGCGTGGCGGGCGTGTCGCCCGTCAGCACCGGCACCGCCACGTGCGCGGTCATCACGGACCTGGCCCCCGCGCCGACGGCCGCGCGGAACGGCGCCAGCTCGCGCTCGCGCAGCACGTCCAGGCTGACGTCCACGACCGGCACGTCCAGGTGGGAGTCCACCCGGGTGGCGCCGTGGCCGGGGAAGTGCTTGACGCAGGCGGCGACCCGTACCGACTGCAGGCCCTCGACGGCCGCCACCGTGTGCCGGGAGACCAGCTCGGGCCCGGTGCCGAACGATCTGGTGCCGATGACCGGGTTGTCGGCCTCGGTGTTGACGTCGGCGCTGGGCGCCATGTCCAGGTTGATGCCGCAGGCGGCCAGTTCCGAGCCGATGGCCCGGTAGACCCGGCGGGTCAGCTCGACGTCGTCCACGGCCCCCAGGGCCGCGTTGCCGGGGTACGGGCTGCCGACGTGGTACGCCAGCCGCGTCACGTCCCCGCCCTCCTCGTCGAGCGAGATGACGGGATCACCGGCTCCCCTCAGCGCGGTGGTCAGGTCCAGCACCTGGCCGGGGTCGGCCACGTTGAAGCCGAAGAGCGTGACGCCGCCCAGGCCCCGCTCCAGCTCGCGCAGCACCCACGCGGGCGCGGTGGTGCCCTGGAAGGCGACGAGCAGCGTGCCGGCCGCGAGGCGGCGCAGCCCCCGATCACTCTGACTCATGGCTCCTCATCAGTTCGGCGCACGGCGTCCGCGACGTCGTACGGTGTCAGCCCTTCACGGCCCCGGCGACCAGGCCGGAGACCATGCGGCGTTGGACGAGCAGGAAGAAGATGACGACCGGGATCGTCATCAGGGTCGATCCGGCCATGATCGCGCCCCAGTCGACGCCCTTCTGGCCGAAGAAGTACTGCAGGGCGACCGGCATCGTGTAACCCTCGGACCCCGACATCAGATAGAGGGCGAAGATCAGGTCGTTCCACGCGGTGATGAACGAGAAGATGCTGGTGGCCACCAGGCCGGGGGCGACCAGCGGGAAGAGCACCCTCCAGAAGGTCGTCATGCGTCCCGCGCCGTCGATCCAGGCCGCCTCCTCCAGCGACTTCGGCACCGCGGCGACGAACGTGCGCAACATCCAGACGCCGAACGGCAGCGTCAGCGCCACCTGCGTGATGATCAGCCCGATCAGCTGGTCGCCCAGCCCGGCCCGCTTGACCATCATGTACAGCGGGATGAGCAGACCCTCCGCCGGCAGCATCTGCACGATCAGCAGCGTGACCAGGAAGGTGCCGCGGCCCTTGAAGCGGAAGCGCGCGATGGCGGTGGCCGACAGCAGCGCGAAGGCCGAGCCGATGAGCACGGTGCCGAGCGCCACGATGGCGCTGTTGCGCATGTAGAGCCAGATGGAGTTGTTCGCGACGCCCTCGGTCAGCACCCGCTCGAAGTGCTCGAAGGTGAAGTGCGTCGGGAACGGGATGAACTCCGTGGTGAAGATCTGGTCGTTGGCCTTGAAGCCGGTGGCGACCATCCAGTAGACGGGGAAGACGGCGTAGAGGAAGACGAGGATCCCGGCCGTGTTCAGGAGGATCTTGCCGAGCCTCTTGCGTGCGAGCGGGGTCACATCTCCTCCTGCTTCACGATCTGCCTCACGTACACGACGGTGATGATGAGCAGGATGATCGTCAGCACCACCGAGATCGCCGCGCCCGTCCCCAGCTTCTGCGGGGGCTTGAACGCCTCGGCGACGGCGTACATGGACAGGTTGAAGCCGTCACGGTTGGTCGGGCCGTTCATCAGCACGTAGAGCTGGCTGAACACCTTGAAGTCCCAGATGATCGACAGGATCGTCAGGACGGCGAAGACCGGCTTGAGCAGCGGCAGGGTGATCTTTCTGAACGTGCGCCAGGCGCCCGAGCCGTCCACCCTGGCCGCCTCGTACAGCTCGGCGGGGATGCCCTTGAGCCCGGCCAGGACGGAGACCGCGATGAACGGGAAGCCGGCCCACACGACGCACACCACGAGCGCGATGTAGAGCGGGATGGTGTCGTTCAGCCAGGGGGTGCCCGACCAGCTCTCCTGGCCGTCCGGCGGGGAGAGCAGCCAGGTGGGCACCAGGTTGAGCGCCCAGTTGATGATGCCGGACTCGGCGTCGAACAGGGAGCGCCAGATGACGCCCTGCGCCACGGGAGGCACGGCCCAGGCGAACATGCAGCCGATGACCACGAACAGCGACATCTTCCTGCCCAGCCGGTGCAGCAGCACGCCGACCGCGGTGCCCACGATCAGGGTGAGGCTGACGGCGACGAAGGCGAAGGCCACGGTGTTGCGCAGGGCCGACCAGAAGATGTCGTTGGACAGGACCTTGTCGAAGTTGTCCAGGCCCACCCACTCGGCGGGCCTGGTGCCGCGGATCTGGGCCAGGCCGACCTTCTGGAAGGCCATGATGCCGAGCTGGACCATCGGGTACAGCAGCAGCCCCGCGATGACCACCAGGCCGGGGATGAGCAGCACGTACGGGATGCTCCAGACCGGCAGCCCGCTCGCGCGGGCGGCCCGGTCGTTGCGCCGGCGGCCCGGGGAAGGGGAGGAGTCCCTGCCCCGGGCGACCGTTGTCGGGTTCGCCATCGTTACTGGTTCAGGATCTCTTCGAGTTCCTTGTTGGCGTCAGCGAGGGCGGTGGTGGCGTCCTTCTTGCCCTCGATGACCTCGCGCGCCGCGTTCTGCAGCACGGCCTTGGTCGCGTCGGCCTCGGACCAGTTGGGGTCGGCGGGGAAGGCCTTGGCCTTGGCGAAGGCCTGGGCGAAGGCGCCCTGCGCGGGGTCCTCGTTCATCGCGGCCAGGGTGTCGGGGTAGACGGGGAGCAGGCCGCCCTCCTTGGCGTAGCGGTCGGCCCAGGTCTTGCTGGTGGCCAGCTTGATGTACTCCTTGCCGAGCTCCGCCTGCTCGGTGCCGCCCCACAGGGCGATGTCGTTGCCGCCGAAGAAGGACGCGGCCACGCCGCCGGTCTTGGCGGGCAGCGGGAAGAAGCCGAGCTTGTCGCCCTTCAGCTTGCCCTTGGAGTCCTCCTCGATGCCGGGCAGGTCCCAGGCGGCGGTGAGGTACATCGCGACCTTGTCGTTGGCGAAGCGCTTACGGATGTCCGTGGTGTTGAGCGTCAGGTTGGCCTTGCTGGACAGGCCGTCCTGGACCAGCCCTGTGTAGGTGCCGAAGCCGGCCGCGAAGCCGGGCTCGGTCAGCTTGCCGACCCACTTGTCGCCCTCCTTGACGGCGTACTCGCCGCCCTCGGACCAGGCGAAGGCCGCCAGCAGGTGGTTGGCGTCGGAACCGCCGTTGAAGGCGAAGCCGTCGACGCCCTTCTTCTCGCCCTGGATCTTCTTGGCCGCGGCGACGAGCTCGTCCCAGGTCTTGGGCACCTCGATCTTGAGGTCGTCGAACCAGTCCTTGCGGTAGAGCACCGCGCGGGCCCCCGCGCCCCACGGCACGGCGTAGACCTCGTTGTCGACGGTCTCGTAGCCGTACAGGTTCTGCGGGATCTGCGACCTGTCGCCCTCGCGGGCGATGTCGGTGATCGGCTCCAGCGCGTCCTGGCTCTGCCACATCGGGACCTGGTCGTTGCCGATCTCGGTCACGTCGGGGCCGGTGCCGGTGGCGGCGGCGGCGAACTTGTCGGCGACCTGCGGCCACGGGATCCACTCAAGCTTGACCTCGGCGCCGGTCTGCGTCTTGAACTCGGCGTTGAGCTCCTCCATGTACTTGGCGGCGGCCGGGTTGCTGTCTCCAAGACGCCACACGCTCAGGGTCTTGCCGGCGAACTTGGGGCCGGAGGCGGCCGCGGCGCTGGGTGAGGACGTGGCGGGTTCTTCGCTCGAACCGCCACAGGCGGCCAGGCCCAGGGCCAGCGCGGCCGTGGTGACCGTAGTGGCCGTGATCTTCGCGATCCTCACAGGGTTCTCCCTTCCCGGGTGCTGGCCTACGGTCCGCACCAGGCTGATCGTCATATGCCGAACGATGGTGTTAAACTAACAAGAAACTTTCTTAAAAGAAACGCCCGTTAGCCGATCGTGACGAGAAGGGTGCGCAGATGAGCCGAGACCCGGGAGTCCCCCGTCTGCTGCGCCGGTTGAACGACCGGGCGGCACTCGAGTTGCTCCTCGGTGACGGCCCTCTGACGCGGGCCGAGCTCGGTGCGCGTACCGGGCTCTCCAAGGTAACCGCAGGTCAGCTTCTCGCGCGATTGGAGGAACGGGGCCTGGTCGAGGTGGCGGGAGAGCGGGCGGGAGGCAGGGGGCCGCACGCCGCCCTGTACGCCGTGGTCCCCTCCAGCGCGTACGTCGCCGGCCTCGAGGTCCTGCCGGAAAGCCTCACCGTCGCTGTGGCGGACATCACAGGCCGGGTGGTGGTCGAGGTCACCCTCAACCCGGCCGACGGCAGGGACCCCGTCAAGGCGGTGCACGCGGCCGTCCAGCGGGCCTGCGACACGGCCAACGTCAGCCTGTCGCGGCTGCGCGCGTTCGTCATCGGCACCAGGGGCGTGGTCGATCCGCTCACCGGCGACGTGCGCATCTCGGTGGACCTGCCCTCCTGGCACGTCGGCGTGCTGGCCAGCCTGCGCGAGACCCTCGGCGCCTCGGTGACGATAGAGAACGACGTCAACCTCGTCGCCCTGGCCGAGCACCGGTACGGCGCCGCCGCCGGCGTGGACGACTTCGTGCTCGTCTGGGCCGGCGTCGGCCAGGGGCTCGGCGTCATGCTCGGCGGCCGCCTGCACCGGGGCATCAGCGGCGGCGCGGGCGAGATCGGCTGGCTGCCGGTCCCCGGGCAGCCGCTGCCCAGCGACGTCCGCCGGCCGCAGACGGGCTCGTTCCAGCGGCTGGTGGGCCACGACGCCCTGCGCGGCCTGGCCGACGAGCGCGGCGTGGCCGGCGCCACCGTTCCCGACCTGGTCCGCGGCGGTGACGACGACTACCTCGACGCCGTCGCGGCCCGGCTGGCCCTGGGCGTGGCGGCCGTGACGGTCGTGCTCGACCCCGGCCTCATCGTGCTCAGCGGCGACATCGGCCGGGCCGGCGGCGAGCGGCTGGCGGCCAAGGTGGAGGAGGCCGTGGCCCGCATGTGCCCCAGCAGGCCGAGCGTCGTGGTGAGCCGGGTGGCCGGCAACCCCGTGCTGCGCGGCGCCCTGGTGGCGGCCCTTGAGCAGGCCCGGGAGCAGGTCTTCTCCGACACTGTGTGAGAATTCTTGCCCATGTGGCAGTCCTCGAACGACGTCGTGCTGATCTCCGACCCGCGTGTGACCTCGATCCCCGTGCGCGAAAGCGGCGAACCGCTGGCCGACGTGCGCGGGCGGCTGCGGGTGGACTCCCGGCTGGCCGACGAGCGCGGCGCCTACGCCCACCTGCGGGCCGGGGTGCTGAGCCGGCTGGAGCACGCCCAGAGTCTGCTGCCCGACGGCTACCACCTGCTGATCGTCGAGGGTTACCGGCCCGTCGCCACGCAGCGCCGGATCTTCGACGAATACCGTGCCACCCTCACCGGGCTGACGCCCGAGGAGTCGTACGTGGCGGCCAGCCGTTACGTCTCCCCGGTCGAGGTCGCCCCGCACACCGCCGGCGCGGCGGTCGACCTGACCCTGTGCTCGCCCGACGGCGTCGAGTACGACATGGGCACCCAGGTCAACGACAACCCCGAGCAGAGCGACGGCGCCTGCTACACCGCCGCCCCCGCCATCTCCGACGACGCCCGCGCCCACCGCAAGCTGCTGGCCGCCGCCCTGGAGCCCGCCGGGCTGGTCAACTACCCCACCGAGTGGTGGCACTGGTCGTACGGGGACCGTTACTGGGCGATGTCCACGCAGGCAGAGCACGCGCTGTACGGCCCCGTGGAATTTACCGTCTGACACCGCTCAGTCGAAAGGTTTTCCGACGGGTGTGGGACGGGCACAACCTGAGGCGGAGACTGTGGACTCCCCCAGTGAGGTGCCGGCATGGTTCCGCTCATCGGGATCGAAGAGGAATACCTCATCGTTGATCCCCGCACCCGCCACGTGGCTCCCCGAGCGGCCGAGGTCCTGGCCGCCGCGACCGACGTGCTGGACGTGGTGCAAGAAATCACCAGATTCCAGGTGGAGGCTCGTACACCGCCCTCCGCCGACCTCAGCGAGCTGGGCTCCCAGCTCCGCGCGGCACGTAAGGAGGTGGCGAGCGCGGCCCGCTCGTGCGGGCTGGCCGTCGTCGCGAGCGGCATCCCGGTCCTGGGCACCGTGATGCCCTCACCGCTCACCGACGACGACCGTTATCTGCAGGGCAGGGCCCTCTACCGGGCCCTCCAGGACGAGATCAGCATCTGCGCCCTGCACGTGCACGTGGACGTGCCCGACCCCGAGCACGCCGTCTACGTGGGCAATCACCTGCGGCCGTGGCTGCCGACGCTGATCGCGCTGGCCGCCAACTCGCCGTTCTTCGTGGGCCGCGACACCGGCTACGCGTCGTGGCGGGTGATCAGCTGGGGCCGCTGGCCGGTCTCCGGCGCGCCGCCCTACTTCGGCTCGTTCGGCGACTACGAGCTCGCCCTCCAGGCGCTGGCGGAGTCGGGCGCGCTGCTCGACGCCAAGACCGTCTACTGGGACGCGCGCCCGTCGCCGCGCCTGCCCACCGTGGAGATCAGGGTGGCCGACGTGCCGCTCGACGTGGCCGACAGCCTCACCCTGATCGGGCTGATCAGGGCGCTCGTCGTCACCGCGCTGACCGCTGTCCGGCGAGGGGACCGTGGTCTGCCGATTCCGGCCGAGGTGCTGCGCGCCGCCTACTGGCGGGCCGCCCGCGACGGGCTGCGCGGCGACAGCCTCGACGTACGGCACGGCACGCTGGTCCCGGCGGCGGTGATGGCCGGGCGGCTGCTGGAGCACGTCCGCCCGGCGCTGGCGCAGGCCGGTGACCTGACCTTCATCCAGGAGGGCCTCGACCGGTTGCTGCGCAAGGGGTCGGGGGCCATGCGCCAGCGCAGGGCGTACGAGAGGGGCAACGACCTGGCCGAGGTGGTGGACGACCTCATCGAGGCCACCGTCGCCTGAACCCACCCAGGTGGCGGGCGCGCTCGCTCAGCGCAGCGCGAGGGCGGCCGCCACGCCCAGGCCGAACGCGACGACCACGCCGCGCAGCACCTTGGGCGGCATGAGCCTGGCCAGGCGGGTGCCGAGCAGCCCGCCCGCCAGGCTGGCCGGCGCGATCACCGCCACGGCCCGCCAGTTCACGGGGCCGAACAGCGAGAAGGCGACGACCGAGACCGAGCTGACGACCAGCGACAGCACGGCCCGCACGGCGTTCACGCGATGCAGGTTGTCGTGCAGGAACATGCCGAGCACGGTCAGCAGCACCACGCCCATCCCGCCGTTGAAGTAGGCCCCGTAGCATCCGCCGAGGAACACCCCGGCGTACACCAGCCGGCTGACCGGTTCGTCGGCCTCGCCCCCGAAGAGCCGGCGCAGCCACGGCTGCGCCAGCAGCGCGAGGCTGGCGAAGGCCACCAGCCACGGCACCATCGACTCGAACAGCTTGCCCGGCGTGAGCAGCAGCAGCGAGCTGCCCACGCACGCCCCCAGCACCGCGGTGAGCGACAGGCTCGTCGTCCTGCTCCGCTGGCCGCGCAGCTCCTTGCGGTAGCCCACCGCGCCGCCCACGTAGCCCGGCCAGAGCGCCACCGCGTTGGTCACGGTGGCGGTCAGGCCGGGCAGTCCCAGCGCCAGCAGGGCGGGGAAGGAGACGAGCGTTCCTCCCCCGGCCAGGGCGTTCACCACGCCGGCCAGCAGGCCGGCTCCTACCAGGAAGAGCAGATCGGTGGCCGTCATCGGCCGGCTGCGTAGCCCTGGGCGCCACGCGGGTTGGCGGCGGCCTTGAGGAAGGCGCCGTCACGCGCGACCGCGCTGAGCCGGCCGAGCGCCCACGCGCCCGCCGTCTCGACCTCGTGCCCGCGCCGCCGCAGCTCCGCGATGACGCCCGCGTCCACCCGGTCCTCGACGTGCATGACGCCGGGACGGGACGCGCGCGGGAAGAACGAGCTGGGGAAGTGCTCGGAGTGGAACATGGGGGCGTCGATGGCCTCCTGGAGGTTCAGCCCGCCGTGGACGATCGACAGGAAGAAGTTCACGCTCCACTGGTCCTGCTGGTCGCCGCCGGGAGTACCGAACGCCAGCCACGGCCTGCCGTCCCGCAGCGCGAACGACGGCGACAGCGTGGTGCGCGGGCGCGTGCCCGGCCGCAGCGCCGTGGCCACGCCCTCCTGCAGCCAGAACATCTGAGCCCGCGTGCCCAGGCAGAAGCCCAGCGCGGGAATGGTCGGCGAGCTCTGCAGCCAGCCGCCGCTGGGCGTGGCCGACACCATGTTGCCCCACCGGTCCACGACGTCGATGTGACACGTGTCACCCTTGACCATGCCGTCCCGCGCCACGGTCGGCTCGCCCACGCCCTGCGGCTTGCGCGAGCCCGACAGGCCGGGCGCGTCGCTCGCCGTGCCCGGCTCGGGGAAGACGGGCAGCCGGGGCGTGCGCCCGCCGGGCGCGCCCGGCCGCAGCTCCAGGCTGGCCCGCGCGCCGATCAGCCGCCGCCGCTCGGCGTTGTACGCCGGGCTGAGCAGGTCGTCCATGGGCACGTCGGTGTCGCCGTACCAGGCCTCGCGGTCGGCGAAGGCCAGCTTTGCGGCCTCGGTCACCGTGTGCAGGTAGTCGGCGCCGAGGAAGTCCATCGCGTCCAGGTCGAACCCGTCGAGCAGGGCCAGCTGCTGCAGGAAGACCGGCCCCTGGCCCCACGGCCCCGTCTTGGCCACCGTGTGACCGCGGTAGTCGAAGGTGGCCGGCTCCTCCACCGAGGCCGCCCAGCCGGCCAGGTCGTCGCCGGTCAGCAGGCCGCCGTGCACCTCGCCCGAGCTGTCCCGCCAGGCCGTGGTGGCGCTGAACTCGGCGATCGCCTCGGCGACGAAGCCCTCGTACCAGGTCTTCCTGGCGGCCTCGATCTGGCCCTCACGGGTGCCGGAGGCCGACTCGGCCTCGGCGATCACCCGCCGGTAGGTGGCGGCCAGCACCGGGTTGGCCAGCTTGGCGCCGGGCTCGGGCACGTTTCCGCCGGGCAGCCAGGTCGCCGCCGACGTCGGCCAGTCCTCCTCGAACAGGGTGCGCACCGACTCGATCGTGGCCGCGATCCGCTCCAGCACCGGCACGCCGTGCTCGGCGTAGTGGATCGCCGGGGCCAGCACGTCGGCCAGGGACCAGGTGCCCCAGCGCTCCAGCATCAGCATCCAGCCGCCGAACGCCCCCGGCACCGTCGCCGCCAGCAGCCCGGTGCCGGGCACGACGTCCAGGCCGAGCTCGGTGAAGCGCTCGATGGTGGCCGCCGCTGGGGCCACGCCCTGCCCGCACACGACCGACACCTTCTGCTCGGCCTCGTTCCACAGCAGGATCGGCACCTCGCCGCCGGGGCCGTTCAGATGCGGCTCGGCGACCTGCAGCACGAACCCGGCGGCCACCGCGGCGTCGAAGGCGTTGCCGCCGCGTTCCAGCACACCCATGCCGGTGGCCGAGGCCAGCCAGTGCGTACCGGCGACCATGCCGAAGTCGCCCTTCAGCTCGGGCCTGGTGGTGAACAAACTCGCTCCTTCTATAGGGGTGCGGCCGCGTCGGGGACGCGGTCCGCCGTAACCAGGTGGCAGGCGGCCGGATGGCCCGCGCCACGTGGGTCGGTCAAGGCAGGCTCGGTGCTGCGGCACTCGTCGTACGCCAGCGGGCAGCGCGTGTGGAAGCGGCAGCCGGCCGGCGGGTCCACCGGGCTCGGCACGTCGCCGCCGAGCACGATCCTGCGCCGCTCCCGCTGCCTGACCGGATCGGCCACGGGCGCGGCCGACAGCAGGGCCTGCGTGTACGGATGCCGCGGCTGCGCGAAGATCTCGGCCGTCGGCCCCGACTCGACGATCCGGCCCAGGTACATGACCGCGATCCGGTCGGCCAGGAACTCCACGACCGACAGGTCATGGGTGATGAACAGGCACGAGAAGCCCATGTCCCGCTGCAGGTCGGTGATCAGGTTGAGCACCGACGCCTGCACGGAGACGTCCAGTGCCGACACCGGCTCGTCCGCCACGACCAGTTTGGGCTCCAGGATCAGGGCCCTGGCCAGGCCGACCCGCTGCCGCTGCCCGCCGGACAGTTCGTGCGGGTAGCGCTTGCGCATCTCCTGCCGCAGCCCGACCTTCTCCAGCATGGCCGCCACGCGCCCGGCCGTCTCGCGCCGGTCGCACACCTTGTGCCGCAGCAGCGGCTCGCCGACGATCTGCTCGATCGAGAAGCGCGGGTTGAGCGAGGAGAACGGGTCCTGGAAGACCATGTGGACGTCGCGGCGCAGCGGGCGCATGGCCCGGCGCGACAGGTGGGTGATGTCCGTGCCGTTCAGCTCGATCGAGCCCGAGGTGGGCTCGGTCAGCCGCAGCACGCACTTGCCCACCGTGGACTTGCCGCTGCCCGACTCGCCGACCAGGCCGAGCACCTCGCCCTGGCCGATCTCCAGCGACAGGCCGTCCACGGCGCGTACCGGGCCGTAGTGCTTGACCAGGTTGTCGATCCGCAGGATCACTTCCCGCCTCCCGGGTGGAAACAGGCCGCCAGGTGACGGTCGGCCTGGCGTTCGAGCGGTGGCCTGGACAGCCGGCAGTCGTCCTGGGCGCGCGGGCAGCGGTCATGGAAGGCGCACTCGTCGGGGTCCGACATCGGCGAGGGCACCATGCCGGGGATCTCCGCCAGCCGCCCGTTCACCGCCGCCGACGGCAGCGCCTTCATCAACCCCAGCGTGTACGGGTGCCGCGGTTCGGCGAACAACTGCGCCACCGGCGCCTGCTCGACGGCGCGGCCCGCGTACATGACCACGGCGCGGTCGGCGATGTCGGCCACCACGCCCAGGTCGTGCGTGATGAGGATGATCGCGGTGCCCAGCCGGTCCCGCAGGTCGCGGAAGACGTCCAGCACCCCGGCCTGGATCGTCACGTCGAGCGCCGTGGTGGGCTCGTCGGCGATCAGCACCCGCGGCGAGCAGGCCACCGCGATGGCGATCATCACCCGCTGCCGCATGCCGCCGGAGAGCTGGTGCGGGTACTCCTTCATCCTGCGCCCCGGCGCCGGGATGCCGACCAGCTCCAGCAGCTCCTCCGCCCGCTTGGCGGCGCCCTGCCGGGACAGGCCCTCGTGCCGGCGCAGCACCTCGGCGATCTGGTAGCCGACGGTGAACGACGGGTTCAGCGAGGTCATCGGCTCCTGGAAGACGACCGAGACCGTCTTGCCGCGCACCCGCCGCAGCTCCGACTCGGGCAGTGTGGTCAGCTCGCGGCCGTCCAGCTTGATCGAGCCGCTCAGCTCGGTCGTGTCCGGCGGCAGCAGCCTGGGCACCGACATCGCGGTGACCGACTTGCCGCAGCCCGACTCGCCGCACAGCGCGAGGATCTCGCCCTCGTCCAGGGTGAGCGAGATGTCCCTGA
Organism: Nonomuraea fuscirosea; assembly: GCF_003001935.1. GTDB lineage: Bacteria > Actinomycetota > Actinomycetes > Streptosporangiales > Streptosporangiaceae > Nonomuraea > Nonomuraea fuscirosea. The sequence goes on from NZ_PVNG01000002.1 coordinate 271,398, forward strand.
CCGCCTGGACGAGCCCGTCCTCGGTCCGGAAACCGACGCGGAGGTCGGTGATCTCCAGCAGGCTCATCGGGCGCTCCTCGGATCCAGTACGTCACGCAGCCCGTCGCCGAGCAGGTTGAAGCCCAGGGTGGCCAGCGCGATCATCAGCCCGGGCCAGATGGCCAGCCAGGGCGCGTCGCTCAGGTACTGCTGCGCGGTCGTCAGCATCACGCCCCACGACGGGGTCGGCGGCTGCACGCCCAGGCCCAGGAACGACAGCGTGGACTCGCCGATGATCGCCGCCGGGATCGCCACCGTGGCCTGCACGATGAGAGGGCTGGCGCAGTTCGGCAGCACGTATCTGAAGATGATGTGCCCGTCGCCCGCGCCGTCGGCGATGGCCGCGGCCACGTAGTCCATCTCCCTGACCGCCAGCACCTCGCCGCGGGTGATCCGGATGACGGCGGGCAGCTGGGCGAAGCCCAGTGCCAGCACCACGCCCTTCAGCGAGGGCCCGATGATCGCCGCCAGGCCGACCGCGAAGACCAGGAACGGGAAGGCCAGCGTCACGTCCACCAGCCGCATCACGATCGGGTCCAGCCAGCGCCGGTAGAACCCGGCGACCAGCCCGATCGGGATGCCGATGGCCATCGCCAGCAGCGTGGACAGCACGCCCGCCTGCAGCGAGACCTGCGCGCCGTGCGCGATCCTGGCCAGGGCGTCCCGGCCCAGGTCGTCGGTGCCCATCGGGTGCGCGCCCGACGGGGGAGCGAGGGTGGCCATGTAGTCCTGTGCGGCCGGGTCGCCGGTGACCAGGGGGCCCGCCAGCGCCAGCAGCACGAACGCGATCACCAGCACCAGGCCGGCCATCGGCATGGGCCTGCGCCGGAAGCGCCGCCACAGCCGCGTCCTTCTCATCACCTCAGTCATGGCCGCCTCCAGAGAGCCGGATCCGCGGGTTGAGGAAGGCGTAGGCGATGTCGACCAGCAGGTTGACCACCACGTAGCCGACCACCGTGACCAGCACGACCGCCTGGATGACGGGGTAGTTCCTGGTCAGGACCGCGTCCACGGTGAGCTTGCCGAACCCCGGGATGACGAAGATCTGCTCGGTCACCACCGCGCCGCTGATCAGCGCGCCCAGTTGCAGGCCCAGCACGGTCACCACGGTCGTCAGGCTGTTGCGCAGCGCGTGCGCGCCGACGACCTTGACCTCCGGCAGGCCCTTGGACCTGGCGGTCCTGACATAGTCGGCCGACAGCGCGCCCAGCATGGCCGAGCGGGTCTGCCGCATGAGGATCGCCGCGAAGCCGGTGCCGAGCACGAGCGCGGGCAGGATCATGCGCTGCAGGTTCTGGCCGGGGTCCTCGGTGAAGGGGACGTAGCCGGAGGCGGGCAGGACCTGCCAGGTCACCGCGAACAGCAGGATGCCGAGCAGGCCCAGCCAGAAGTGCGGCACCGACAGCCCGGCCAGGCCGAAGCCGGTGGCCACGTAGTCGGCGAACCTGCCGCGCCGCACGGCAGCGACGATGCCCGCGCCCACGCCGACGATGATCGCGACCAGCATGGCCAGCGCCGACAGCTCCAGCGTCACGGGGATCCGCTCGGCCAGGATGTCGATCACCGGGAGCTGGTCCTGCGTCGAGCGGCCGAAGTTGCCGGTGACGGTCTGGACGACGTAGTCCACGTACTGCGCGGGCAGCGGCTTGTCCAGGCCGAACTCGTGCCGGATGGCCTCGATCGCGGCGGGCGAGGCCTCCTGGCCCGCCATGACCGTGGCCGGGTCCCCGGGCAGCGCCCTGATCCCCAGGAAGATCAGGACGCTGGACAGGAACAGCACGATCACCGCCGACCCGCAGCGCCGGAGGATGAACCAGAGCATTACGCGGCGAACCCGGCGGTGACGAAGCGCGGCAGGCCGTCCTTGAAGTACTGGACGCCGGCGACCGTCTTGTGCATGCCGAGGTAGTACTTGTTGTGGTACAGGTACACGACGCCCCGCAGCTCGGCGGCCTTCTTCATGGCGGCGCCGTACAGCTCGGCGCGCTTGGCCGGGTCGGTCTCGGCGGCGGCCTGCTTGATCGGGTCGTCGATGCCCGGGTCGGACATGCCGGCGTAGTTGTTGCTGCCCTGGGTGGTGACCAGGTTTGTCAGGTTGCCGTCCGCGTCCACCCGGCCCGACCAGCCGCTCAGCAGGGTGTCGAACTTGCCCGCCTTGCCCTGCTCCAGCACGCTGACGAACTCGGCCGTCTGCACGCTCACGTTGAAGCCGGCCTCCTTGACCATCGACTGGATGACCTGCGCCAGGCGCTGGTTGACGGCGTCGTTCGGCGTGGCCATGGAGACCGGGATCGGCGTCGGCACGCCAGAGGCCTGCACGAGTTGCTTGGCCTTGGCCAGGTCACGCTTGGGGCAGGTCAGATCCTTCGGCCGGAACGGGCTGTCGTTCGGCACCGGGAAGCAGTCGACCTCGTGCAGGCCGTTGTACACGGTCTTGTTGATCGCGTCCCGGTCGAGCGCCAGCTCGAACGCCTCACGCAGCTGCGGGCTCTTGCCCAGCGCCGTGTCCACCGGGCCCGGCTTCTTGGTCGAGCCACTGGCGTTGCCGATGTTGATCTGGAAGCCGTAGTAACCCAGCCCGCCGCCGGAGACCACGGTCAGGTTGGGGTCGGCCTGCACGCCCTTGACGGTGTTGGTGGCGAGTTGGTCGCCCACCTGCACGTCGCCGGACTTGAGGTTCGCGGCCCGCACGTTGGGGTCGACGATGATTTTGTATACGAGCTTGTCCAGCTTCACCTTGGCCGCGTCGTAGTAGTCCGGCGCCTTCTCCAGGGTGATCTGGCTGCCGGAGGTCCGGCCGGCGAACTTGAACGGCCCCACGCACACCGGGCTCGCGCCGAAGTTGTCGCCGTCGGCGTCCAGGGCCTTCGGCGACATGATCATCCCGGCGCGGTCCGCGAGCTGCGCGGTCAGCGGCGTGAACGCCTGCGTCAGCGTGAGCTTCACCGTCGCGGGGTCGACGACGTCCACCTTGGTGACCGCGGCCAGGTCGGCCTGGCGGGCCGACTTCTCCCACGTACGGTGCCGGTCCAGCGACTTCTTCACCGCGTCGGCGTCGAGGGCCGTGCCGTCGTTGAACTTCACGCCTTCACGCAGCTTGATCGTCACCTCCTTGCCGTCGTCGGAGAGCTCGGGCAGGGCCGAGGCGAGCTGCGGCACGAGAGCGGAGGAGGCGTCGATGTCGTAGAGCTTCTCGCACATGTTCGCGAAGACCTCGCGGCCCACGAGCGTGGTGGAGATGCTCGGGTCCAGCGCGTCGGGGTCGGCGTTGAGCGCGATGTTGAGCGTGCCGCCGCTCTTGACCGCCCGGTGGTCGGCCGAGGCGCTGGCTATGGAACTAGGTGCCGCGGGTGTGGTGCTCGATCCGCCGCCGCCGCAAGCCGTCAGGGCGAGGGGGAGTGTCACGAGCGCCGCGACGACCTTGGGTGACGGTCGCATGGGGGCCTCCGTTGAAAACGTTTAGGAGACTGTATACAAGATCTGACATTTCAAGGATGTTTCGTAACCCTATGTCGTTATATGAGTGTTTCCTAATCGTTTGCCGGTTTTGGCTCGCGGGTCGCGGTCAGGAACGACCGCCGGGCCGCCGCGACGTGCGCGACCGCCCTGGCCTGCGCTTCGTCCTCGTCGCCCGCCTCGATCGCCTCCCACAGGCTCAGGTGCTCCTGCCAGGAGTGCGGGCCCCGGACGGCGGCCGTCTGACTGAAGATCCACTGCGCCCGCTGGAGCATCGGCTTCATCATCAGGGCGAGGTACGAGTTCCCCGCCGCCTCGCCCACCGCCAGGTGGAACGCGGTGTTCAAGTCGGCCACCTCTTCCAGCCGGCCGCTCTCCACCGCCTCCTTGGCCTGGTCGAGCACCTGCCGCAGCCGTATGGCCGAGGCCGACCCCCGCTTGCGCGCCGCCAGCCGGGCCGCCAGCCCCTCCACCGCCATGCGCACGTCGAAGAGCTCCTCACCCTCCTCCGCCGACAGCCGCGCGACCGTGGCGCCGATCCGGGGGACGACCTGGATGAAGCCCTCGGCGGCCAGCACCCTGATGGACTCGCGCACCGGGTTGCGGGAGACGCCGAGCGCGGCGGCCAGCCGATCCTCGACCAGCCGCTCACCCTGGGCGAGCTCGCCGGCGAGAATGCGGCGGCGCAACTCCGCGGTGACCTCGTCGCGCAAGGTCCGGTGGGCCGCGCCCAGCGTGAAATCAGTCATATCGGCCTAATCGTATACAGGAGGTCGGCCGCGCTGTGCCGGGGTACCAGCCGGCGGCCGTCACTTCCCTGGCCGCCTCCCCGAGACCGCCGCATGCGCTGGTCCTTACCCGGCCGCCGCCTTCTTCTTCGCCCGGTGTGGGAGCCACAGGCCCGTGCCGTACATGGTCAGGCCGAGCAGGACGAAACCGAGCGCCACCGGCCAGCGCAACCCGGGCTCCATGTACGTGGCCAGGAACCAGGAGTGCCGGAGCTGCCCGTTGGAGACCATGATCGCCGCCACGACGCCCTGCGGGAACAGCGGGATCGCGCCCAGGACCCAGCAGATCATCACGATCGTCCGATGCGCCGCCGGCATGTCGGGCAGCTTGAACGCGGACGGCTTGGGGCTCTCCGGCCTGCGTCCCGTACGCATGAGGTGCAGCAACTCCGGTCCCCGGGCCGTCAGCCGCCGATCCGCGAGCAGGCCCAGGCCCCAGTAGCACAGCGCGCCGGTGGCCAGCCCGGCCGCGACACCCCACCAGCCGTACAGTGTCGCGACGGCGATGGCCGGCGCGCCGGTCAGGGCCACGAGCACCATCGCCAGGTACGCCAGCCCGGTCAGGGCGCCGTCCTCCTCGCTCGTGCGCAGCGGGTTGCCGCCCCGTTTCTGCGGGTCGGTGCTGGGCACCAGCGCGTACACCGAGATGAGCGGCACCAGCCCCGCGCCGCCGCCGAGCAGCGCGGCCGTGGCCGTCAGGATCACCGCCCACGGGCCACCGGTGATCAGCGTGCACGCCACCGCCACCAGCACCGCCACCGGGCCCACCGTCACCAGCCAGGCCAGTTGCCTGCCTCGCACGTCGGACGAACCCGGCGTCATCAGGGCGAGCCAGAGGGAGGTGCCGTCGGTGCCGTACAGGTTGGAGGTCATCGCGGCCGCCATGACGATGAAGATCGGGGCCGCCCACGGCAGCATGTCCGTCCAGCCCAGCACGAGCGGCGCGCTCGCGAAGAACACCCCGTAGGCGAGGGCGAACGTGAGCTGGTGGTTGCGCACCAGGTCCCGCGACCAGGTGCGCAGCTCCTTGGCCACCACCGCCTCCCGGCCGTTGCGGGCCCGCATCGGCCGCCGGCCGCGGGTCGAGGGCCGGTTCGCGCCCGCCCGGCGGGTCAGCAGCCCCGCCCACGCCGCCAGCAGCAGCGCGATGAGCACGACCATCGCGGCCAGCCCCAGATAGTCGCCCTGGACGGCGAGCAGCCCCCAGCCGGACGGCAGGTAGCGGACGAACTCCGGGATCTGCGCGCCCTGCCCGAACGCCACCGCGAACACCCACGCCTGGCCCAGGAAGGCCAGCACCACACCGTTGAGCAGGCCCGCGCCGATCGCCCCCGCCCGCGAACGCAGCGCGATGCCCAGCAGCGCCACCGCCACCTTCGACAGCAGCACGAACACCGCCAGCTGCAACACCATCGCCGGCACCGCCACGAGCGCGTTCACCGGTGAGGTGGCCGCGACGACAAGACCGGCCAGCGCGATCAGGCCGACCACCGGGGCCACGCCCACGAACGCCGACACCAGCAGCGCGGCCGCCAGCCGCCACGGAGGCAGCCCCATCAGGGAGAAGAACTCCGGGCGCAGCGTCTCGTCACCGCCGCCGGAGAAGACGGGGCCGATGATCCAGCCCAGCATCCACACCGCGAGCGCGGCGGCCAGCCAGTCGCCCTCCAGGAAGGCCAGGTAGATCGTGCCCGCCGCGAGCACCAGGCCGAGCGTGCCGCCCGAGGCCATCATGGTGCCCTTGTCGCCCTTCAGCGAATGACGCAGAATCGCGAGCTTCATCCGGGCCATGGTGACGGCTACAGCCATGACAGCCCCTTAGTCGCGGTGGTGCCGGAGCCGACCAGTTCCACGAACCTGTCCTCGAGCGTGGCCGTGCCGCGTACCTCGTCCAGCCTGCCTGCCGCCGCCACCCGGCCCTTGTCGATCACGCCCACGTGGTCGCAGAGCTGCTCCACCAGCGCCATCACGTGGCTGGACAGCACGATCGAGCCGCCGCCTGCCACGAAGCCGCGCAGGATCGTCTTGATCGTCGCCGCCGAGACCGGGTCCACCGCCTCGAACGGCTCGTCCAGCACCAGCAACTTGGGCGCGTGCAACAGTGCCGTGGCCAGAGCGATCTTCTTACGCATGCCCGTGGAGTACTCGATGACGAGCGTCTTCTCCGCGCTGTCCAGCTCCAGCACCGACAGCAGCTCCTCGACCCGCTCGGCCACCACCTCCTTGCTCAGCCCGCGCAGCAGGCCGAGATAGGTGAGCACCTCACGCCCGGTGAGCCGCTCGGGCATCGCCAGGCCGTCCGGCAGCACGCCGACGAGCTGCTTGGCCTTCCCCGGGTCGGACCAGACGTCCGAGCCGAAGATCCACGCCGCTCCCGAGTCGGGCCGCAGCAGGCCGACCGCCATGGACAGCGTGGTCGTCTTGCCCGCGCCGTTCTGCCCGACCAGGCCGTAGAAGGAACCCTGAGGGACGGTCAGATCGACGTGGTCCACGGCGGTTTTGTCGCCGAAGGTCTTGGCTAAGCCCTTGATCTCCAAGGCCGCTGTCATGGTTGTCTCCTGGTCGCGATGGTGAAGGTGGCGACCAGCTCACGGGTGAGCAGGTCGAGGTCGAAGTCGGGGTCGTGAAAGAGACGCCCCGGCACGGCGTCGATGGCTCCCCGGATGGCGATGGCCATGGTCCGCTGGTGGAAGTCGCGGAACTCGCCGGCCTGCCGGCCCCAGTGCAGGATCTTCTCCAGGTCGGTGATGGCCACCTCGGCCTGCTCGGCGTACGGCCCCGGGCCGCTTTCCCCGCCTTGGGCGTGCGTGACGATCTCCACCAGCGCCAGGAGGGGCTTGCGGTGCAGCCGCATGAACTCGAGGTTGCCCTCGATGTACGCGCGCAGCGCCTCCGTCGCGGAGGGCTGTGCCAGGATGCGCGGGAGCATCAGGTCGGTGGCCAGCTTGGCCACCTCCGCGACGACGGCCTGGATGAGCGGGTCCTTCCCGCCGAAGTGGTACGAGATCACGCCGCTGCTGATCTTCGCCTGCTTGGCGATCCTGGCCATGGTGGCGTTGGCGTAGCCGTGCTCGGCGATCACCTCGATGGCACACGCGATGATCTGGGCCCGGCGGGCCTCTTCAATGAACGTGCGACTTTCTGGCTGCACATCCAAAACTTTAAACGGTCATTCAAATTTTTGGAAGAGCAATCAACCATCGGGACGATCAGGTCCGAGAAGGCACGCCGTCAAGGCGGATACGCGCTGGTCCGCAGGTTCGGCGGCGAATGCCTCAGCCAGGGCGAGCGCGGTACTGGACGGCGCCCGCCACCACTGGACGGCGCCCACCACCACTGGGCGCCGCCCCTTTCGCTCAGGCCCGCAGTCGCAGCCCGCGTGGCGTCGGATGGAAGCCGGCCGCCTCCAGAGCCGCGGCCAGCGGGGAGTCCACGATGGAGGCGCCGTCGGCCCGCTCCACCGTCAGCTTGCCCAGCGCCCCATCACGTACGGCCAGGGCCAGCGCGTCCACCGCCGGCTGCAGCCGGTCACCATCGGTGAACGACAGCAGCGTCTTGCCGCCGCGTTCCACGTAGAGCACCAGATGACCGTCCACCAGCACGACGAGCGCGCCCGCCTTTCTGCCCGGTTTGTGCCCGGCGTCGCCGGGACGCTGCGGCCAGGGAAGCGCGGCCCCGTACGGGCTGGCCGGATCCGCGGACGCCAGCACCACGGCCCGCCGCCCGCCGTCGGACCGCCCAGCCCCAGGCCGTTCTCCACCCCCGGCCCACCGACCAGCCCGCGGGCCACCGAACGCCGCCTCACCGGCCACCCCGCCGCCGGCTTGACCGGCCACCCCGCCGGCGGCCTGACCAGCCATCCCACCGGCGATCCCACCGGTCGCCTCGCCCGCCCCACCGGCCCCCCAGCCGGCCGTTCCGCTGGTGGGCCCGCCCGGGATCCCCCCGGTCGTCTCGCCCCCGGCCTCACCGGCCCCCCAGCCAGTCGATCCGCCCGGTGGAGAGCCTGGGGCGATGCCGGGGGCCATGGCGCGCATGCGGTCGACCGCTCCCGGCAACGCGAACTGCGCGCCGCCGAGCCCCTCGACGAAGTAGCCCCGCCGGCACCGCCCGCTCTCCTCGTACGCCCGCAGCACCTGGTAGACGGGCGTGAACCCGCCGGGCAGCCGCTCCGATGTCACCGAGCCCCGCGTCACCACGCCGTGCCGTTCGAGCAGCACCTCGGCCTGGGCGTGGGCGCGCTGGGTGGCGTCGTCGGCGGGGGAGGGCAGCAACCACCAGCGGCCGGCCACCGTGGGCGGGCCGCTCCGGCTGGGCAGCACGGCCCGGCGCCGCCGCGTCGTGGCCGGCCGGTGCGCGGGACGCCCGGTGCCGAGCGTGGCGCGCAGCGGTGCGAGGGTGTCGCCGGAGATCCGCCCGGCCCACACCAGGTCCCACAGCGCGGACACCAGCGTCGTGTCGTCCAGCGAGCCGAGCTGGTCGGAGATCCCGCGGAAGAACAGCGCCCCACCCCCGCCGAGCAGCTCCAGCACCTGCTCGTGCACCGGCGTCATGGTGATCTCGGCGGGTTCGGGCATCAGCAGCGGCGCCGTGTCGGCGAAGTAGAGCGACACCCATCCGTCACCGCCGGGCAGCGAGCCCTGACCCGTCCACATCACGTCGCCCGCCGAGGTCAGCTCGTCGAGCAGGGCCGGATGGTAGCCGGGCACCCGGGACGGCAGCACCAGGGTCTCCAGCGCCGAGGCGGGGACGGCCGCTCCCTGGAGTTGTTCGACGGCGCGGACGAGCGCGTCCATGGCCCGGGCCGCGCCGATCGCCGCACCGCGCGGCCCGCCGCCACCGCTCCCCGCGCCGGAGCCGGTGACGCCGTGCCAGGCGGGCAGGAACAGCGCGAGCGTCTCGGGGGCGACCGGCTCGACCTCCTTGCGCAGCCTGGCCAGCGACCTGCGGCGCAACATCCGCAGCACGCCCGCGTCACACCACTCCTCGCCGCGCCCGCCAGGCCGGAACTCGCCGTTGACGACCCGCCCCGTCGCGGCCAGCCGCCGCAGCGCGTCGCTCACCACGGCCACGCCGAGCCCGAACCTGGCGGCCGCCGTGTCGGCGTGGAAGGGCCCGCGCGTACGGGCGTGCCGGGCGACGAGGTCGGCCAGCGGATCGGGCACCGGCTCCAGGAAGGCGTGCGGCACCCCCACGGGCGGCGGCACGCCCAGCGCGTCACGCATGCGCGCCGTGTCCTCGATGGCCGCCCACTGCTCCTCGCCCGCGATGCGCACCCTGATCGCCCGCCGGGCCCGTTCGAGCTGCTCCAGCCAGGCCGGATCGCCGCCGCGCACGCTCACGTCGGGCGCGAGCAGCGGCCCGTGCGAGCGCAGCAGGTCGGCGAGGTCCTCCAGGTCGCGCAGCGGCCGGTCGAGCCTGGCCAGCTCGCGTTCGCTGTCGGAGATCACGTCGGGGTCGAGCAGCTCGCGCAGGTCGGCCTGGCCGAGCAGCTCGGCCAGCAGCGTGGTGTCCAGCGCCAGGGCCTGCGCCCGGCGTTCGGCCAGGGGCGCGTCTCCCTCGTACATGAACGCGCCTACGTAGTGGAACAGCAGCGAGGCCGCGAACGGCGAGGCCTGCGAGGTCTCCACCTCCACCAGCCGCACCCGGCGGGCGGCGATGTCGCGCATGAGCCGCACCAGACCCGGCACGTCGAAGACGTCCTGCAGGCACTCGCGCATCGTCTCCAGCACGATCGGGAACGAGGCGTACTGAGAGGCCACGCCCAGCAGGTGGGCGGCCCGCTGCCGCTGCTGCCACAGCGGGCTGCGCCGGCCCGGGGTGCGGCGCGGCAGCAGCAGCGCCCGGCCCGCGCACTCCCTGAACCGGGAGGCGAACATGGCCGATCCGCCCAGCTCCTCGGTGACGATCTGCTCGATCTCCTCGGCGTCGAACGCGGCCACGTCGGTCGGCGGCTCGGCCAGCGTGTCGGGGATGCGCAGCACGATGCCGTCGTCGGAGTGGACGGCCTGCACGTCGATGCCGTAGCGCTCGCGCAGCCGCCGGTTGATCGCCAGCGCCCAGGGGGCGTGCACCCGCGCGCCGTAGGGGGAGTGGATCACCACCCGCCAGTCGCCGAGCTCGTCGTGGAAGCGTTCGACCAGCAGGGTGCGGTCGTCGGGCACGTAGCCGGTCGCCTCGCGCTGCTCCTTGAGGTAGGACAGCAGGTTGGCCGAGGCGAACTCGTCGAGGCCCGCGGCGCGCATCCGTTCGGTGGAATCCTGTTTGGCCTGCTCGCGCAGGAACTGCCCGATCGCCCGCCCCAGCTCGGCCGGCCGGCCCGGCGCGTCGCCGTGCCAGAACGGCAGCTTGCCCGGCTGGCCCGGCGCGGGGGAGACCAGCACCCGGTCGGCCGTGATGTCCTCGATCCGCCAGGAGGTCGCGCCCAGCACGAACACGTCGCCGACGCGCGACTCGTAGACCATCTCCTCGTCCAGCTCGCCCACCCTGGAGGCCCGCTCGCCCACCAGGAAGACGCCGAACAGGCCGCGGTCGGGGATCGTGCCGCCGTTGGTGACCGCCAGCCGCTGCGCGCCCGGCCGGCCCTGCAGGGTGCCGGTCACCCGGTCCCACACGATGCGCGGGCGCAGCTCGGCGAACTCCTCGCTCGGGTAACGCCCGGCCAGCATGTCGAGGGTGGCCTCCAGCGCGCTCCTCGGCAGCGTCGCGTAGGGGGCGGCCCGCTTGACCACCTCTTCGAGCTCGTCGACCGTCCACTCGTCGAGCGCGGTCATCGCCACGATCTGCTGGGCCAGCACGTCGAGCGGATTACGCGGATAGCGCAGCTCCTCGATCAGCCCGCTCTTCATCCGTTCGGCCACCACGGCCGTCTGCACCAGGTCGCCGCGGTATTTCGGGAAGATGACCCCCCTGGACACCGCGCCCACCTGGTGACCCGCCCGCCCGATGCGCTGCAGCCCGCTGGCCACGCTCGGAGGCGCCTCCACGCAGGCGACCAGGTCGACCGCGCCCATGTCGATGCCCAGCTCCAGGCTGGAGGTGGCGACCACGGCCGGCAGCCGGCCCGACTTCAGCGCTTCCTCGATCTGCGCCCGCTCCTCCTTGGAGACCGAGCCGTGGTGAGCGCGTACGATCTCCGTCACGACGCCCCCGCCGGAGCCGGCCTGCGCCATCATGTCGGCGGGCATGCGCCTGACCGGCCCCGGCCCCGGCTCCCGCGGCCCTCGGTCTCCCGCGTTCGCGGCCCCGCCCTCAGCTCTGGATCCGGCCCCGCCCTCAGCCTTCGGTCCGGCCCCGCCCTCGGCGTCCGGTCCGGCCCCGTCCTTCGGGTCGGCGCCCGTCGGGCCCGTGTCCAGGCCCGGTCCGGCGGAGGGGTCCGTCTCCCAGATCGACAGGTCGACGGCCTCGGTGGCGGCGCCGTGCTGGCGTTCGTAGGCCAGCTCGTTGAGCCGGGTGCACAGCCGTTCGGCCAGCCGCCGGGAGTTGGCGAACACGATCGTGGAGCTGTGCGCCTCGATCAGGTCGAACAGCCGCTCCTCGACGTGCGGCCAGATCGACCGGTTGGCCGGCTCCGGCGCGAACTCCTCCTCCGCCGGCTCCGCGCGCGGCCGCCCCTCCATCTCCGTCATGTCCTCGACGGGAACGACGACCTCGACCTCGATCCGCTTGTCCGACGGCGGCTGCACCACGGTGGCCGGTCGCGTGCCGCCCAGGAACGCGGCCACCTCACTCACCGGCCGCACGGTCGCCGACAGCCCGATCCGCTGCGCCGGGCTGTCGAGCAGGGCGTCGAGCCGTTCGAGAGTGACGGCGAGGTGAGCGCCGCGCTTGGTGCCCGCGACCGCGTGCACCTCGTCCACGATCACCGTCCGCACACCCCGCAGCGCCTCCCGCGCCTGGCTGGTGAGCAGCAGGAACAGCGACTCCGGCGTGGTGATCAGGATGTCGGACGGCCTGGCCGCGAACCGCCTGCGGTCTTCGGCCGGAGTGTCGCCCGACCTGATCGCCACCGAGATCTCCGGCACCGGCAGCCCCAGCCTGCGCGCCGTCTGCTTCAACCCGGCCAGCGGCGCGCGCAGGTTGCGCTCGACGTCGACGGCCAGCGCCTTGAGCGGCGACACGTAGAGCACCCGCGTGCCCGCCCGCCCCGCCTGGTCGCCCGGATCAGGCTCGGCGGCCAGCCGGTCGAGCGACCACAGGAAGGCGGCCAGCGTCTTGCCCGACCCGGTGGGCGCGACGACGAGGGTGTTGTCGCCACGCGAGATCGACTCCCACGCCCCCTCCTGGGCGGCGGTGGGAGCTTGGAAGGCTCCGGCGAACCATTGCCTGGTCACCTGGCTGAACTGGGCTAGCGAGCTCACCAGCTCATCCTGCCTCGCGCCACCGACAGAAAACCCATTTGGCCCGGCGCCGGGTGATTGAGGGGCCGCCCGCGTGGACATACAGCGACCGTGACCATCGATTACGCGGCCATCGAAGCCCGCCGTACGGACATACGAGAGCGCTACGTGTTACCGCACCGGCCCTCGAGCAGCGCGCGCGGTCTCCACCACATGGCCCTGCTCTCCTCCGACGTCGAACGGACCATCAAGTTCTACCAGGAACTCCTGGAGTTCCCGCTCACGGAGATCATCGAAAACCGCGACTACGAGGGCTCCAACCACTTCTTCTTCGACATCGGCAACGGCAACCTGCTCGCCTTCTTCGACTTCCCCGGCCTCGACCTCGGGCCGTACCAGGAAGTGCTCGGCGGGCTCCACCACATCGCGATCTCCGTCGACCCCGCCACGTGGGAGCGGCTGCGCGGGAAGCTGGAGATGGCCGGCGTGCCGCACCAGATAGAGAGCGGCGCCTCCATCTACTTCAAGGACCCCGACGGCGCCCGCCTGGAGCTGCTCGCCGACCATCTCGGTGAGATGTACGGCGCGCGGGTGATGTGACCTAACGCCGCGACGCCCTGCGCGTCCGCGGTGTGCCCGCACGCGGTGCCTGTCTGATGCCCGCGTGCCGCTCGGCGCGCTCCGCCTTCTCCTCACGTACGGTCTGGCGCAGCGCGCGCAGTAACCGGCGGCGTCTGGCTCTGTTGGCCTTGGCTCTGGCTGTCTTCGGGGGTGAAGACTTGGGGGTCTTTGGCATGAGGATGTCCTACCCACACCTCCCGGGATTCCATACTTGAGTTCATGCGCCTGACCGAGTTCTGGAGACGGATGAACGCCCACTTCGGCGAGACGTACGCCGAGTCGTGGGCCCGCGACTACGTCATCGCCCCGCTGGGCGGGCGGACCGTGGTGCAGGCGCTGGCTGACGGGGAGAGCGCGAAGACGGTGTGGCGTGCGGTCTGCCAGGTGGAGGACGTCTCGTCCAAGCTGCGGTGATCGTGTCGGTGCTGTAGTCGCTCCGGGGTGGTCGCGCAGACTGGGGGTGGGGTCGCGCCGATCGGATGATTGACCGGATGCGGGTGACCGTCCTGATTCAGCGGACCTATCGGTCGAGCCGCGTACCGGCAGGGCTGCGACGCTCTAGCCGGAGCGGCCCGGATGGTCTGGATGGTCAGGGTGATCCGAGTTGTCTGGGTTGTCTGAGTGGTCCGGCTCGTCCACCGCGAGTGTCCGGCGAAGGGCGATGGCCGCACGCTCCAGATCGTTCGCGGCGCCCTGCCCGCCCGGCGACCACAACAGCTGCCATCCGTCGTTCGACGGGGTGGCGAAGACGATCGTCTGGCGGGCGGTGCGGGGGTGCCACACCCACAACACCGGATCCTCGGCGCCGACCATCCGGCTGACCAGGCCGTAGGCGGGCAACAGTTCGGCGAGAGCCTCAAGATGGACACGTCGTTCCCCGGTGAAGCCGCTCGCCACGTGCCGCCTCCAACTGTCGCCCTGCAGTGAGTCTCCCCAGCTCATCGCGCCTGACAACACGCAGTGCCCAACCGTCCGCGTACATCATCGGAGTGCCGTTCTTCCACGGACACGCACCCGCCCTCACCCCGCTCTCCGTCCCTCGCGCTCCTGGCATACGCAGCCGGCCGCCCTCCGCTCTGAGCTCAACTCCGAACGCGGCTCCGGTCCCGCTCCGAACCTGTGCCTCGGCTTCATCACGACCTCAGGACCCCTTCACGCCCAGCTCAGCCCTCAGCCCCAGCCCGGGCGCCGCCAGCAGCCCTCAGCCCTCGGCCCCTCGGCCCCTCGGCCCCCCAGCCCCCAGCCCTCAGCACCCCAGCCCCCAGCCCTCGGTCCGATCCCCGCTTCAGCTCCGACCCAAGCTCCGGACTCGTGCAGTCCCGTTCCACACGACCTGTTTGCGCCCCACAGCCCGAGCCGCAGATTCATCCCCGTCCCATCCCGGACCTATGTCCAAGCCCTGGCCCTCGACAGTTCCTCGACCGGTTCCCCCGACCGATTCCCCGACAGATTCCCCGGCCGGTTCCCCAACTGGCTTCTCAGCGGGAGGCGGAATCATGCGTAGGGGCCGGATGGGTTCCAGGGGCCTGATGATCAATGACGACCTGCGTGTTTCTGCTGAGATCGAACAGCCGTTCGGCTACGATAGGAAAGCCGGGCCACGTCTTCCCCGACTGCGGCAGAAATTGTCGGTGGCAGGCCGTAGCTTTCACTCGACTGATCGGACCACGACCCTCCAGGGGGAGTTCCATGGCTATCAACGACCGCGAGAAGGCCCTCGAGACCGCGCTCGCTCAGATCGAGCGGCAGTTCGGCAAGGGCTCCGTCATGAGACTGGGCGACGACGCCCGAGCTCCCATCGAGGTGATCCCCACGGGGTCGATCTCCCTTGACGTCGCCCTCGGCATCGGCGGCCTGCCGCGCGGCCGCATCGTGGAGATCTACGGTCCTGAGTCCTCGGGTAAGACCACGATCGCCCTCCACGCGGTGGCCAACGCCCAGCGGGCCGGCGGCATCGCGGCGTTCGTCGACGCCGAGCACGCCCTCGACCCCGAATACGCCAAGAAGCTCGGGGTCGACACCGACGCTCTGCTGGTCTCCCAGCCCGACACGGGTGAGCAGGCGCTCGAGATCGCCGACATGCTGATCAGGTCCGGCGCCGTCGACATCATCGTCATCGACTCGGTGGCGGCCCTGGTGCCCAAGGCCGAGATCGAGGGCGAGATGGGCGACAGCCACGTCGGTCTCCAGGCCCGTCTCATGTCCCAGGCGCTGCGTAAGATCGCCGGCGCCCTCAGCAGCACCGGCACCACCGCCATCTTCATCAACCAGCTCCGCGAGAAGATCGGCGTCATGTTCGGCAGCCCTGAGACGACGACCGGCGGTAAGGCGCTGAAGTTCTACGCCTCGGTCCGGATGGACATCCGCCGCATCGAGACTCTCAAGGACGGCACGGAGGCGGTCGGCAACCGCACCAGGATCAAGGTCGTCAAGAACAAGATGGCCCCGCCCTTCCGCGTCGCCGACTTCGACATCCTCTACGGGGTGGGCATCTCCCGCGAGGGCGGCCTCATCGACATGGGTGTGGAGCACGGCTTCGTCCGCAAGTCCGGCGCCTGGTACACCTACGAGGGCGACCAGCTCGGCCAGGGCAAGGAGAACGCCCGCAACTTCCTGAAGAACCACCCCGACATGGCCAACGAGATCGAGAAGAAGATCAAGGACAAGCTGGGCGTGGGCCCGCGTCTCGACGCCCCCGCCGAGGCCGCCGCCGCTCCGGCTCCGGCCGCAGCCGCTCCTTCGGGTCGGGGCTCGAAGTCCACCCCGAAGCCGGGTGACGTCTGATCGATCACGCATGAGCAGCACGGATCGCTCGCAAGCGCCCCCTCCACCAGACCGGGGCGCCGGGCCCGAGCCCACTTCGTCACGCAGGCGCGACCTGGCCCGTTCGGCCACGGACGGCTGGCCGTCGGTGGACGAGTGGCGCGAGCAACGCATCCGCCTGCGCGCCGTCGAGGCGGCGGAACCCTCCGCCGCCGCCCCGCCGGACCCGGCCGCCTCGCCGGACGCGGTAGCTCCGCCGGACCCAGACCTTCCGTCGGATACGGGCCTTTCGTCGGCGACGGACCTCACTCGATCGGGGGCGTCACGACCACAGCCCGACGTTCCCATCGAAGAACCCCCAACCCGGCAGGCCACCCCGCACAACGCTCCTGAGAGCACGCTCTCGGGGTCCAGCACATCCGTGGAGGCCGACGGCGACGGGGCGGGCGGTCAGGACGGTCCGCCGCATCCGGACGTCTCACCGACCGCACGCGGCGATAAGCCGTCCGCCGAAGCCCGCTCCAAGGTAGACACCGCCGACGACTGGCACTCCGAGGTGCTGGCCGGAAGCAGCTGGTTCGCGCCTGAGCAGAACGACGGCGATACGGGGTGGCCGGCCAAGGGACGCCGCTCCGGCGGATCCGCCAGGAAGCCCGGACGTTCCGGGAAAAGGTCCCGCTGGCCTGATCGCGTTCCTGACGATGCCGAGAACACGGCCGGATGGTCTGGCGAAGAGACTGGACGCTGGGGCGGCAGCTCCGGAGAGCCCGATCCCGATGAGGGGACGGAGCAGCTCGGCGACGCTTACGAAAGACGCGCCAAGTCGAGCCGCTCCCGCGGCCGCCCCGGCAGATCAAGTAACGCGGAAGCCGAACCGCACGCCGACGAAGCCAGCTTTCACGATGGCGAAACCGGGCCGCGCAGGGGCCGAGCCAGCACGGTCGGCGCTGATGCCTGGCCCAATGGCGGCGGGGGCGGATTCCGCGACGGTGACGGCGGTCCGTACGGCGGCGTAGGCGGTCCGCGCGGAGACCAAGCTGGTCCGCGCGGAGACCAAGCTGGTCCGTACGGAGACCAAGCTGGTCCGTACGGGGATGGCGATGGTGCTGTCGGTCCGTACGGCGGTGAAAGCGGGCTATCTGGTGGCGCTGCGTGGCCGTCTGCCGGTGGAAGCGGGTTCAGCAGCGGTGACGCCGGCCCAGATGCCCGTGTAGGTGGACCGGCTGATGGCGAAGCCGGGCCGTATGGCAGTGAAGGCGGTCCACCCGGGAGCGATGCTCGGCCGTACAGCGGTGGGAGCGCGTTTTTCGGGGGTGACGTCGGCCTGGACCAAGAGGGTGGGCCGGGTGATGGTGGAGCTGGGCGGCGCGGCGGTGCAGGCGGATCGTCCGGTGGTGAGGGTTGGCCGTATGACGGTGGGGATGAGCGGCGGGCTCGTGGAGGTGGGCGTCGGGGCGGCAGACGGAAGGGGAAAGGTGGTCGGAATCAGGGGTGGTTGCCTGATGGGCCGGATGAGGGGAGTGCGACCGGGACGCAGGCGCATGCCGATCCGGAGTCCGTTGCCCGGGCCATCTGCCTGCGACTGCTCACCATGGCCCCCAAGACCCGTGCCCAGCTAGCCGAGGCGTTGCGTAAGCGGGAGGTGCCGGAGGAGGCCGCTGAGGCGGTGCTGAGCCGGTTCTCCGAGCTGGGGCTGATCAACGATGAGGCCTTCGCCGAGGCTTGGGTTGATTCGCGGCATCACGGCCGCGGGCTGGCCAAGCGCGCGCTGGCGGCCGAGCTGCGCCATCGGGGTGTCGACAGCGACACGGTGAACGAAGCCGTCGAGCGACTGGACCCCGACCAGGAGGCGGAGACGGCCCGGAGGCTGGTCGAACGCAAGCTCGCCTCGACCCGATCCCTCGACCCGCAGGTACGCACGCGACGGCTGGCCGGCATGCTCGCACGCAAGGGCTATCCCTCGGGACTGGCCTTCCGCGTCATCCGGGAGGCGCTTGAGCAGGAAGGCATCGAGATGGAGGAAGGCTTCCCTGACTCGTGAGTCCTGACGCCTGAGTCTTCCGGCTGTCCACTGCTTCCGCTTCCACAGTGGGCTTCTTCCGACTCCGGCCGTCCGGCTTCCCACTCTCTCGGTTCCTGCTTCCTGGTTTCCCGACTCGAGCTTCCGGCTTCTCCTAGCGAGCCGTCCCACGTCCCCGCTTCCGCCTTCGGGGTCCAGCGTTCGGGGTCCCGCTTCTGGCATTCGGTGTTCCCGCGTCCGGGTCCGGCTTCTTGTGTTCGCCGTCCGGCGTCCCGGAGGTCGGCGTTCCGCGTCCGGTCCCGGGTCCGAGGCCCGGCTTCCCGGCTCGGGGTCCGGCGCTCCGCGTCTCGTGTCCGATGTCTCGTGTCCGGGTCAAGCTTCTCTTGTTCGGCGTTCCACGTCCGGGCCTGGCGTCGGGCGTCCGGGGCCGGGGTCCGGCTTCCCACGTCGGAGGTCCGGCATTCGGCGTCTGGTGTCTGGCGTTCCACGTCCGGTGTCTGGGGTTCCGTGTCCGGGGCCCGGCGTCTGGGTTCGAGGTCCGGCTTCCCGCGTCGGGGCCCCGCTTCCCGCTTCCCGCGGGTCACGTCCCGCTTCCCGCTGTGCGCTTTTGGCTTCTCCCAGTCTTCTGCTTGCCCGCTTCCGGCTTTGGGTGGCCCGCCCGCTGCTCGGTTGTTCGGTGGAGCGGTTCGAGTACTGAGCGGGCCCTCCGCAGGCCCGTACCGGCGGCTCCGAGGGGTCGCCTCCCGACGGTGGTGGAGTAGCGATCGCGTCGGGCATGCCGAGGTGGGCCATTCAGGTGGAGCGGATGGAGAGGCGGTGTTCTGCAGGAGGTGGCCTGTCGCCTCGGTGGTCGTCGTTCTTTCAGCGATTCGGGGGCGTACGGCGGTGGCTGGAGGCCCGTACCGGAAAATGGGGGTGCCTTGGGCGGTGGGGGTGGTGGGGTTTGGGTGAGGGTGGGTGGGAGGGGCTGGGCATAGGGGGCTATTCGGGCGGCAATGGGGGATATCGGGCTGGATGTGGAGATGCGGGCCTGTAAGACACGCTTGATGACGCGTTTGCTTGCTCGTGACCTGTTCGACGCATAACCTCGACGGCAGTGAGGAGTTACTCCGCGCAGCGCGGATTGCCATACCGGTGAACGACGGACGAACGAGCTTGGATGATCGAGGCGGACGAGGTGTCGGCTGGAGCAGTCGACGCCCGGTCAGTCTTGGATTGACATCGATACTGGTGAAGACGCCGACCGGGCTCTGCGCAGCGCGCCTGTGACCCCTCCCGTTTTGTGGCCGCGTTATGAGTTCTTGACGACGCGAGGAGGGCGGGGCGTACATGGGGCCGCTGGTCGTGGTGCTGATGGTGGCGGTGCTCGTGCTCGCGTTCGGGATGATCGCGGCGCTCCTCGTCGTCATAAGGCGCACTTCGGACGGTCAGCCCCGCGCCGGCAAGCCGAGTGCCGAGCAGGTGCAGGTCGTACACGAGGAGCTTGAACAGGCGCGTGAAGAGGCGCAGGAGATCCGGCACAAGGCGGAGACCGACGCCGAGGAGATCCTGCGCAGGTCGGAGGCGGCGGCCGAGAGCGCCGCGCAGATGCGGCGGGAGGTCGAGGAGGAGAGCCGGATCCTCAAGTCCGAGCTCAAGGAGCTCCGCTCCGACCTCGAACGTCGTGAGGCCAGGCTGGCCGAGCGGGAGCAGCGGCTGGACGAGGAGGCCAGGCGGCAGTCCGAGCGGGACAGGAAGCTGGCCGAGACCGAGGTCGAGCTGGCCGACCGCAGGGAAGAGCTGCTCCAGGTCGAGGACGAGCGGCGGGTCATCCTGGAACGGGTGGCCGGGCTCACCGGCGAGCAGGCCAAGAACGAGCTGGTCAAGGAGATCGAGAACCAGGCCAAGCGTGAGGCCGCGCTGATCATCAGGGAGATCGAGGGCACCGCCCGCAAAGAGGGCGAGAAGCGGGCCACGAAGATCGTGACACTGGCCGTGCAGCGGCTGGCGGCGGAGCAGACGGCCGAGTCGGTCGTCAGCGTGCTGCACCTGCCCGGTGACGAGATGAAGGGCCGGATCATCGGGCGCGAAGGGCGCAACATCCGCGCGTTCGAGTCCACGACCGGGGTCAATCTGATCATCGACGACACACCGGAGGCGGTGCTGCTGTCGTGCTTCGACCCGGTCAGACGGGAGACGGCGCGGCTGACGCTGGAGAAGCTGGTGCTGGACGGCCGCATCCATCCGCAGCGCATCGAGGAGGCGCACGACCGCAGCCGCCAGGAAGTGCAGGACCTGTGCGCGCGGGCCGGTGAGGACGCCCTCGTCGAGCTGGGGATCACCGAGATGCATCCCGAGCTGACGCTGCTGCTCGGCCAGTTGCGCTACCGCACCTCGTACGGGCAGAACGTGCTCAAGCACCTCATCGAGTCCGCGCACATCGCCGGGATCATGGCCGCCGAGCTGAAGATGAACCAGACCCTGATGAAGCGCTGCGCGCTGCTCCACGACATCGGCAAGGCCCTCACGCACGAGGTCGAAGGCAGTCACGCGCTGATCGGCGCGGAGATCGCCCGCCGGTACGGCGAGGAGGAGGACGTGGTGCACGCCATCGAGGCGCACCACAACGAGGTCGAGGTGCGTACCGTCGAAGCGGTTCTCACGCAGGCGGCCGACGCGATCAGCGGCAGCCGTCCCGGCGCGCGGCGGGAGTCCCTGGAGGCTTACGTCAAGCGGCTGGAGCGGCTGGAGGAGATCGCGCAGTCGTACGAGGGCGTGGAGAAGGTGTTCGCCATGCAGGCGGGGCGGGAGATCCGGGTCATGGTCAAGCCCGACGCGATCGACGACATCCAGGCCCAGGTGATCGCGCGGGATGTGGCCAAGCAGGTGGAGGAGGAGCTCACCTACCCCGGGCAGATCCGCATCACGGTGGTACGGGAGTCACGGGCCACCGAGTTCGCCCGCTGAGCCCGCGTGCGTTCGGGTACGCGAGAGGTTCGGGCCGCGGGTGTTCCGCGGGTCCGAGTTCAGAGGGATTTCAGAGGGAACTCGGTGCTCATCGCTTCTCTCTGGTCAGCGGGGTCGCGTCCCCTCGCGCATCCGGAGGTGATGAGCACCTGATCCGGTTCGGTGCGGTCGGTCGTCATGGTGGCCGCTCGCCGTGGTGGGGGACGCGCAGGAGCAGCAGGGCGGTGTCGTCGCTGTGGTAGTCGCCGGCGTGCCCGCTCAGAGCGGTGGTGATGCGCTCCAGCGTCTGCTCGGCGTTCAAGCCGTCACAGCCCGCCAGGAGCGTGCTGAGCGCGGGTAGCCCCCAGAGGGCGTGCCCGCTGCGGCTGCGTGCTTCGGTCACCCCGTCGGTGTAGAGCAGCAGTGCGTCGCCCGGCGCCAGCTCCACCGGTTCGGCGTGCAGGCGGGCGTCGGCGAAGATGCCGAGCAGCAGGCCGGGCCGGCCCGCTTCTTCGACGGTCGCGTCGGCTCGCCGGATCAGGGCGGGCGCGTGGCCGCCCAGGCTGATCAGCCCGCGTACGCCGCCGTCAGGGCCGGGGCGCAGCATCACGCAGACCGCGGTCAGGAAGCGGTCGTTGACGTGCTGACGGATCAGCGCGTCGTTCAGCCGGGTCAGCACGGTGGCCGGCGAGGAATGCTGGGTGGCTTCGGTACGTACGGTGTAGCGGGCCAGCGCGGTCACCTTGGCCGCCTCCAGTCCCTTGCCGCACACGTCGCCCAGCGCCGCGCACCACCACGGCTGCCGGGTGGGGAACAGGTCGTAGAAGTCGCCGACCACCGTCTCGCCGTCGCCGGCGGGCAGATACAGCGCGGCCGCGTCGAGCCAGGGCGGCCGGGTGATCATCGGCGGTAGCAGGTTGTCCTGCAGCGACCGGGCCAGCCGGTCGGCTGCGGCTCCGGAGCTTCGCAGGGCGTCGATGCGTTCCTGAGCCTGGTGCATTCGCCGGCGCAACTCGATCAGGTCGCCGGCCGCGGCGGCCAGCCTGGTCAGTGTGCCGAGCTGGCGGCCGGTCCACGGATGTGGCTGCTCGTCGAGCACGCACAGGCCGCCCAGCACCAGCCCGTCGGCCGAATGCAGGGGGAAGCCCGCCCAGGCGCCCATCGTCCCGTCCCGTACGGCCGGCAGGTGGACCAGGCGGGCGTCGCGGGCGGTGTCGGCGGCGACCAGCGGGCCGGAGGCGCCGGCCAGCAGCGGGCAGGCGTCGGCGTGCAGGGGGATGCTGCGCCGGCCGAGTGTCAGCGGGCCGCGGCCGGCCGCGGCCTTGTAGAACGCGTGGCGGGCGTCGAACAGCACCACCAGAGCCTGCTGGGTGCCGGCCGCGGAGACCGCCAGCTCGCACAGGTTGTCCAGGTCCGGCGCCGGTTCGGTGTTCATCAGCGCGGTGGCGGCCAGCGCCGCCAGCCGGGCCGGGTTGTACACCTGCACCGGCATCGGCGGCACATCCGGCAGCACCAGCGGCTTCAGCGGAGCCTTCATCGCGTGCCCGCCTTCCGCCGCGGAAGAGGCGCCCCAGGGGCCCCGGTCACAGTCCGGGGCCATGTGGTCGCGGCCGCATGGGTCGACACCGTTGCCGCCCTTTCAAGGTTGATCTCGGCTAATGGTCGGTGATCAGGGCGTCCAAGGCGGCTGCCTTGTCGCCGTCGGCGGGCTGGGCGTAGCGACGGGTGGTGTCCAGCGAGCCGTGGCCGAGCAGTTCGGCCACCAGGATGGGGTCCTTGCCGTCGCGGATGAGCTGGGTGGCGAAGGTGTGCCGCAGGACATGCGGGCTGAAGGGCTCGGTGGGGTCGTCGTTCAGGTCGGCGGCGGCGCCGAACCCAGTGATGATGTCGCGGGCGGCGCGGTCGCTCAGGCGGCCGCCGCGATGGTTGAGGAACACCGCGCTGTGGGTGTCGGCGCCCTTCCAACCGGGGCGAGCCGTCAGCCAGCCGGCTAGTGCCTGGCGCAAGTCCGCGTGGACGGGCACCAGACGGACCTTGCCGGCGTCGCGGCCCTCGCCGCGGATGCGTAGTTCGCCCTTTCGGGCCGACAGGCGTACGTCGGCCAGGTCGAGCCCGACGACTTCGGAGATGCGCAGGCCGGCGAGGTAGGGCAGCAGGGCGATGGCCTTGTCGCGCGGCGGCGCGGTGAGCTGGACGTGGCGGATGTAGCGACGCGCCCGCCGGGCGTCCAGGGCGCGGGGTGCGGTGCGGCGGGTGTCGCGTTCGCGGTGGGTCTGGGGCTTGCCGAGGCCGCGGCGGGCGTAGAAGTCGTCGATGGCCGACAGGTAGGTGTCGATGGTATTGGGAGCGCGGCGGCTGTTCTTGAGATGGCGGCGGAAGTCACGCACCGCGCCGGCGGCCGCGACGGCGTCGGTGAGCGGGTCGCCGTCCAGGGCGCCGTCGCCGGCCTGGCCAGACAGCCAGGCGAGGTAGCCGCGCAGCCGGGAGGCGTATTTGGCCTTGGTCGAGCCGGCCAGCGGGGAGTGCTCCAGCTCGGCGGTGTAGTCGGCCAGGACGGCGGCATGAGGGGCGGACAGCGGAAGAGCCCGCGACCGGCGCGTGTTTGCAGCAGCCGCTCCGGCCGGTTCGGCGAACTCTGCAGGCCTGTTTCCGGAAGTCACCGTAACAGTTTACTTCCGGAATTGAACGTTTCCGGAAGTCGTGAGGTAGATTTAGGCCACCGAGGACTTTCCGAGCGTCGGCATTCAGGTCAGCGTCGCCCCCGGCGAACCACCATCGGCCCCACTCGACCAGGGCCAGGACAGGTCAGCCCGCCATGATGCCGACGCAACTTCTTTCTCCACCCGTGCCCCTCAGCCCCGCGTCCCATGGGGTTCCGCGATGCGATTCCGCGCTACGGCTCAGCCTGCACCCGGTGCCAAATCGGCGAGCGGTGGTGGACGGGGCCTGGTGGCCCTACTCCCGTGACGCCGCTGTCGAGTTGCCGCGTCTCATCGCCGCCGTCGACCGGTTGCTTGATCGGGTCACGCTCCGGATCGGCGTGTACGGCGATGCGTGGCGGAACATCCCGCGCCGTGTTCCGGCGCGCGGGCGTCAGGTTCGCGTCGGCTGGTTCCGGCACACCGACCCGCGTGTGCTCACTCTCGTCTTCGCGTCCGGGGAGCCGGTCGTCCTGCTGGTCATCCCTGCGGAGACCGCCGCCGGCGCCGCCGAGGCCACGCTCAAGCGCATCGTCCAGGACGCCGCCGGCTTGACGATCGACGCCATCCTCACTCTCGCCCAGCCGCCGGCCGGCCGTGCTCCGCGTGCCACGGCTGATGACCCGGCCCGCTGGGAGAACGAGGGTGGCGCGGTCACCGGGCAGGCGCAGCCGCATCGACCGCACGGCCGTCAGCCCTGACGTGACCGTGGTGTGCCGCCTGCCGGCCGGATCGAGCGGTCCGGGCACCGCCCGTTCTGGCGGTCGGCCGATCTCCGGCCGGCAGGCTTCTCATCGCCTTTCAGCTGCTCCGAAAGGAGACGCCATGACCGCCATCCACAACGCCCCGCTCGGCGAGGCGAGCGCCTCGGCGCCGACCCTCGTGCACCTTTCGGGCGACATCGACATCTTCACCACGGGGCAGTTGCGCCGGCGGCTGCTGAACTCCCTGGCCGGCAGCAGCGACCTGCTCGTCCTGGATCTGTCCGAGGTCACCTTCTGCGGCGCCGGCGGGCTGGGCATGATGGTCGGCCTGCAGAGCCGGGCCAAGGCCCAAGGCATCACGCTGGCCCTGACCGGTGTCTCGCCGCGCATGGCCCGGCTGCTCCACATCACGGGCCTGGACCACCGATTCCCGATCATGGCGTGAGGCCCGGCCTGGTGCGCCGCCGGCCGGGCTCGCGGTTCGCTGGTTCAGATGAAGATCTGCTGGTAGAAGGCTAGTTCTGCGGCCAATGCGGCGGCTCGGGTCTCTGTGCGGCGGAAGCCGTGGGACTCGCCCTCGAAGGCCAGGTACGTGCACGGCACGCCACGTTCGGACAGTGCGTCGGCGAAGGCGGCCGACTGTTCGGGGGGCACCACCGGGTCGTCGAGGCCCTGGAGGAGGAGCATGGGGCGGGTGGCCCCGTCCACGAGGGCCAGGGGCTCCCTGGCGGCGTACACCTGCGGATCCTCCGGTCCCACCAGCCACTCCACGTAGCGTGACTCGAAGTCGTGGGTGTGGGCGGCCAGCGGGGCGAGCGCGCTGACCCCGTAGTAGGACACGCCGCCGGCGAACACGTCGGAGCTGCAGCAGGCCGCCATCACGGTCCAGCCGCCCGCGCTGCCCCCGCGTACGGCGATCCTGGCGGGGTCGGCCAGGCCCTGCTCGGCCAGCCACCGCGCGGCGGCGATCGTGTCGTGGACGTCCACAAGCCCCCACCGGCCCTTGAGCCGGCCGCGGTAAGCCCTGCCGTAACCGGTCGAGCCGCCGTAGTTGAGGTCGAGGACGCCGATGCCGCGCGAGGTCAGGAACGCCTTCTCCAGGTCGAGCGCGGTGTCGGCGTGCGCGGTCGGTCCGCCGTGCACGAAGACGACGTAAGGGGGCGGGCCGGATTGCGGCGCGGCTTCGGTGTGGGGCGGGTAGAGGAAGGCGTGCACGTCCTGGTCGGGGGCGCCGCCGATTCGTACGGGGCGGGGGATGGGCAGGTAGGCGGGGTCGGGCAGGGCGGAGGGGGTGGGGGTGAGGGGGTGGTGCGCGCCCGTCGCCGGGTCCATGGTGACGACCGAGCGGGGTGTGGTGGGGGCGTACGCGATGCCGGTCACGGAGGTGCCGTCGGTGGCCAGGTCCGCGTCCCAGCCGCTGTAGGGGGCCTCGACGTCGGTGAGTGCGCCGGTGGCGGGGTCGAGCAGGCCGAGCCGCAGATCGCCGCGCCCGTGCAGGACCGCGAGCCGGCCGTCGGCGAGGAGCGCGTACGGCATTCCGCCCAGTCGCCACGGCGGCAGTGTGAACTCCTCCTCGGCCGGGTGGAGCGCTCGCGCCCCGTCGCCGTGCAGGCCGATCTCGTAGAGGTTCCACCAGCCGGAGGAGTCGGAGACCAGGTAGAGCCGGGTGTCGTCCTTCCAGGCGGGAGCCAGGACGGATTCGGTGACACCGCCCTTCACCTTCCAGGAGTCGCCGTCGGAGAGGCGGACGACGCGGAGTTCGGTGCCGTCCCAGGGCATGCGGGGGTGGTCCCAGCAGACATAGGCCAGATGTCGCCCGTCGGGGGAGATGGTAGGAGAGGCGTAGAAGTCGCAGCCGGTGGCCCATTCGCGGATCTCGCCGCCGTCGAGCGGGACGGAGACGACGGCCCTGGTGACCTTGCCGTCCTCCGCGTGATGTTCGCGTACGCACCACACCTGTCCCTCGCGCACCAGCGGATCCGCGTAGCGGCAACCCGGGGGAGTGACGGGTTTCGGTTCGCCGTTTTCCGGCAGCAGGTAGAGGCGCTGATCCTGCAGGTTGGCGAAGACCACCTCCCCCTCGGGGGTGACGGCGTAGGGACGGCCGCCGTACTCGTGCACGCGGGTGCGCGCGCACCAGGGAGCGGGCAGCAGGTCACGACGGGTGCCGTCGGCGGCGCGGCACACGATCGCCGTACGCCCGCCGTCGTCGGGACGGTCCTCGGTCCACCACGTCCGGCCGTCCATGAGCGTGGGCCAGCCGGGACGTACGGCGGAGCCGGCCACGTCTCTGGTCGAAATGGGGGAGGGCCAGAAAGGCATACCCCGCATCCTGCCGGAAGATCGCCGGGCGTGCGGTGCTGTCCCCACAGTTCAGCCCGCCTGGCGGCCGCGGGGTGGCTGGGCGGCGTTCAGCCGGTTCCCGGGCGGCCGGCACGGTTCAGTCCCTGTGAGCGGTTCAGGGGCAGCCGACGGGGTTGGGCAGGGAGGAGGGGAGTGCGACGCCCGCCCGGCCGAACCACTTGTTCAGCAGTCGCGTCGTCGTCCCGTCCCGCCACATCGACGCGATGGCGAGATTGACCGCCTCGCACGTCTCGGTGTCGCCCTTCTTCAGGCCGACGCCCCACTTCTCCCAGCTGATCGGCTGGTTGAGCAGCCGGAACATGCCGGGGTCGTGCTCGGCGTACCCGGCCAGGGCCAGGTTCTCGGTGCTGACCGCGTCGAGGCGGTCCTCGACGAGCTTGAGCACGCACTCGGAGTAGTTGTGGGCCGGCACCAGCTCGGCCGGCAGGTCGAGCATGCCGTCGGGTGGCGGGTCGACGATCCGCCGGTACGAGTTCGAGCCCTCGGCCAGGCAGATCCGCTTGCCGCGCAGGTCTTCCACGTTCTTGATGGTCATGTCGCCGGCTCTGACCATGGTGTCCTGGGGCACGATCACGTACGGGCCGCCGAAGGTGACCTTGGGTCTGCGGGACTGCGTGATGGAGTAGGAGGCGACGATCATGTCGACGGTGCCATTCTGGAGCAGCGCCTCGCGGGTGGAGGACGGCGACTCGCGCCAGGTGATCTTGACCTGGGCACCGCCGGCGAGGTTGCCGACGATGTAGCGGGCGACGTCCACGTCGAACCCCTCGGGATTGCCCGAGCCGGTACGCATTCCCAGGCCCGGCTGGTCCCACTTGGTGCCGACGACGACGGTGCGGGCGTTCTTGATCTTGTCCGCGACGGTCGTGTACGATCCTCCGCCGCCGCATCCGGCCAGCCCCGCCGCCACGGCCATGGCTGAGGCCAGTGCCGTCCCGCGCATGGTCACCCTGAACTTCCCCACGACTATGGGTAACCCGTCGCGACCCGTGCGGGACACGGATTCGACGCAGTCGTGGGTCTTTCTTGGCGATCTATGGGGAGAAAGGCGACAAACTCAAGGGCCGGCCGGGGCGACGGGCAGGGGAGCCCGTCGGGGCGGCGGGCGCCAGCACGCCCGCCGCCCCGCGGTCATTCGAGGGGTTCGTCCGGCCCCAGGCCGCCGCCCGCGGTGCCCTGACCGGCGCCGATGCCGACCTCGGCCGATCCGGGCGCCGCGATCGGGGCGGCCGCCGTCTTGCGGCTGCGCCTGCTGCGCCGTTCCAGCTTGGTGGCCAGGTAGCTCAGCGCCATGTTGAGCGCCACGTAGATGATGCCGATGACGATCGCCGCCGGGATCAGCGAGCCGAAGAAGCGGGCCGGCAGGATCTTGAAGCCGGTGTTGAGCAGGTCGACGTACGCGATGATGTAGCCGAGCGCGGTGTCCTTCAGCAGCACCACGAGCTGGCTGACGATCGCCGGCATCATCGCCGTGACGGCCTGCGGCAGCAGCACCAGCCGCAGCACCTGGTTCTTGCGCATGCCGACCGCGTACGCGGCCTCCGACTGCCCCTTCGGCACGGCGTACACGCCGGCCCTGACGACCTCGGCCAGCACGGAGCCGTTGTAGAGGGTCAGGCCG
The DNA here is from genome assembly GCF_003001935.1 of Nonomuraea fuscirosea. Taxonomy (GTDB): domain Bacteria; phylum Actinomycetota; class Actinomycetes; order Streptosporangiales; family Streptosporangiaceae; genus Nonomuraea; species Nonomuraea fuscirosea. The sequence continues at coordinate 299,737 of NZ_PVNG01000002.1, forward strand.
AGCACGACCGCGAAGAAGGCGTAGTCGCCGCCGCCCAGGAGCATGGGCGCCAGGTAGAAGATGAAGAAGATCAGCAGCAGCAGCGGGATGGCCCGGAACACCTCGACCACCGCGCCGGCCGGGATCCGGACCCACGCGTGGTCGGAGAGCCTGGCCAGGCCGAAGATCGCGCCGAAGGCCAGCGCCAGCACCGCCGAGACGGCCGCCGCCTCCAGGGTGCCGATCAGACCGGGGATGATGTAGAACTCCCAGGTCTCCCACTGCAGGAACGGCTGCCAGATCTTGCCTTCGAACTGGCCCTTGGCGTCGAAGCCGCGGTAGACGCCGTACAGGACGGCGATGACGGCGACGACGCTGATCACCGTGAGCGCGTGGTTGCGGATCCGCCCGCGCGGGCCGGGAGCGTCGAACAGTACGGACGTGCTCATCGGGCCACCGCCAGACGTCGCGACAACCAGCCGGTGAAGAATCCGATGGGCATGGTCAGCACCATGAAGGCGACGACGATGCCGAGGAAGATCGGGATCGACGCGCCGGTCGTGTCGAAGGTGATCTTCATGACCGCCGCGGAGTCGGCGAGGAACCCGCCCGCGGTGGCCACCGTGGTGTTCTTGATCATGGCGATCATGACGCTGCCCAGCGGCGCGACGACCGCGCGGAACGCCTGGGGCAGGACGATCAGCGTCAGCGACTGCATGAACGTGAGCCCGATCGCCCTGGCCGCCTCTGCCTGGCCCATGTTCACGGTGTTGATGCCGGCGCGCAGCGCCTCGCACACGAAGGCCGCGGTGTAGACCGACAGGCCCATCGCCACGATCCAGAACGAGTTGGTCAGCGGCACGTCCGAGAACACCAGGCCGAGCTGGTCGCTCAAGCCCAGTGCGGAGAACGCCAGCACCAGCGTGAGCGGGGTGTTACGCACCACGTTGACGTATATGGTGCCGGCCGCGCGAAGGACCGGCGTGGGAGAGACCCGCATCGCCACCAGAACCGTGCCGAGGATCAGGGAGGCGACCGCCGCCACGAGGGACAGCTTGACGTTCTCCAGGAATCCCAGCCCGAGGTCAGGGGCGTACTTGATTAGTTCGTCCATCGTGCTCCACCGCATAGGACGGCGGCGGCCGGGTCACCGGCCGCCGCCTCTGGTGTGATCAGGCGCAACCCTCGGCCGGCGGCGCGGTCTCGGACAGCTTCAGCCCCTGGATGCCGCCGAACCACTTGTCCAGCAGCTGCTTCATGGTGCCGTTGTCCCACAGCTTCTTCACCGCGGTGTTGAGGGCCTCACACGTCTTGGTGTCGCCCTTCTTCAGGCCGATGCCGTACTTCTCGTCCGTGAAGCCCTGGCCCAGCACCTTGAAGTTGCCGCCCGCCTGCTTGGCGAAGCCCGCCAGGATCAGGTCGTCGGTGGTGACGGCGTCGAGGTTGCTGCCGGTCAGCTTCTGCACGCACTCGGAGTAGTTGCCGGCGTCGACGGTCGTCGCGTCGATGTCGAGCTCACCGTCCGGGGGCGGGTCGGTGATGCGCTTGTAGGAGTTGGAGCCCGCGGCCTTGCAGATCTTCTTGCCCTTGAGGTCCTGAGGGCTGTTGATCGAGGCGTCGTCCTTACGGACCATCACGTCCTGGTGCGCCACGACGTAGGGGCCGCCGAAGGTCACCTTGCCCTTGCGCTCCTCCGTGATGGAGTAGGTGGCGAAGATGATGTCGACCGTGCCGTTCTGGAGGAACGGCTCGCGGTTGGACGAGGCCGACTCCTTCCACTCGATCTTCACGTCCTTGCCGCCGGCCACTTCCTTCAGCACGGCTTTGGCCACGTCGACGTCGAAGCCCTCAGGCTCGTTGCCCATCTTCAGGCCCAGGCTGGGCTGGTCCCACTTGGTGCCGACCACGATCGAGCCACCGCCCGCGATCTTGTCGGCCACGGTGGCGTACGACTCCCCGCCACCCCCGCCACAGGCGGTCAGGCCCGCGGCCAGAGCCGCCATGGAGAGCACTGCTCCCGTTCGACGCATGTGCATGTGTACCTGCCTCATTAGTCAGTGCGTGAGGATCTTCGAAAGGAAGTCTCGCGCCCGGTCCGTCTGCGCGTTGGTGAAGAACTCGTCAGGAGTGTTCTCCTCGACGATCTGCCCTTCGGCCATGAACACCACCCGGTTCGCGGCCCGGCGGGCGAACCCCATCTCGTGCGTGACGACCATCATGGTCATCCCGTCACGTGCCAGCCCGATCATGACATCGAGGACCTCTTGCACCATCTCGGGGTCGAGGGCGGAGGTCGGCTCGTCGAACAGGATCATTTTCGGGTCCATGGCCAGTGCTCTGGCGATCGCCACACGTTGTTGCTGACCGCCGGAGAGCTGGGCCGGATATTTGTCCGCCTGCGCGGCGATGCCCACTCTTTCGAGTAGTTCCATCGCCCGCTGGTTGGCGGCGTCCCTGGCCTTGCCGCGCACCTTCATCGGGCCGAGCGTGACGTTTTCCCTGATGGTCTTGTGAGCGAACAAGTTGAACGACTGGAAGACCATTCCGACGTCGGAACGCAGCCTGGCCAACGCCTTGCCCTCATCGGGCAGAACCTGGCCGTCAAATATGATCTTGCCGTCGTTGATCGTCTCCAGCCGGTTGATCGTGCGGCAGAGCGTCGACTTCCCGCCGCCCGAGGGGCCGATGACGACCAGGACCTCGCCACGAGAGACGGTCAAGTTGATGTTCTTCAGGACATGCAGCGTCCCGAAGTGCTTGTTGACGTTCTCCAACTGCACAAGTGGAGTGGCGTCGCCGTTCTCCGTCATGGAGTAAAACGTAGAGGGCGTTAGAACGCTGTGCACTAACCGAGCGGTACCGATCCGATCACATCATGCCATCAAGCTGGCCTTTTAGATCGGTACGGGCAGTCCCAAGGCCGATACCGACTACCCTTGAAAATGCCATGACTGTGACTCAGGAGGGCGCCCGCACCTACGAAGTGCGCACATACGGGTGCCAGATGAACGTCCACGACTCCGAGCGGCTGTCAGGCCTGCTGGAGGACGCCGGCTACGTGGCCGCTCCCGACGGGGAGGCGGCCGACGTGGTCGTGTTCAACACGTGCGCCGTGCGGGAGAACGCCGACAACCGCCTCTACGGCAACCTCGGCCACCTCAGACCGGCCAAGGTGAGCAATCCGCGCATGCAGATCGCCGTCGGCGGCTGCCTGGCGCAGAAGGACCAGGGCGAGATCGTCCGCAAGGCGCCGTGGGTCGACGTCGTGTTCGGCACGCACAACATCGGCTCGCTGCCGGTGCTGCTGGAGCGGGCCCGCGTCGAGGGCGAGGCGCAGGTCGAGCTGAAGGAGTCGCTCGAGGTCTTCCCCTCGACGCTGCCCACCAAGCGCGAGTCCGCCTACGCCGCCTGGGTGTCGGTCTCGGTCGGCTGCAACAACACCTGCACGTTCTGCATCGTGCCGTCGCTGCGCGGCAAGGAGAAGGACCGCCGCCCCGGCGACGTCCTCGCCGAGGTCAGGACGCTGGTGGAGCAGGGCGTGCTGGAGGTCACCCTGCTGGGCCAGAACGTCAACACCTACGGCGTGGAGTTCGGCGACCGGCTGGCCTTCGGCAAGCTGCTGCGCGCCTGCGGCGACATCGACGGGCTCGAACGGGTCCGCTTCACCTCGCCGCACCCCGCCGCGTTCACCGACGACGTGATCGCCGCGATGGCGGAGACGCCCAACGTCATGCACCAGCTGCACATGCCGCTGCAGTCGGGCTCCGACCGGGTGCTGCGGGCGATGCGGCGCTCCTACCGGGCCGAGCGCTACCTCGGCATCATCGAGCGCGTACGCGCCGCGATGCCCGACGCGGCCATCTCCACCGACATCATCGTCGGCTTCCCCGGCGAGACCGAGGAGGACTTCCAGGCGACCCTCGACGTCGTCCGGCAGAGCCGCTTCGCCAACGCCTTCACCTTCCAGTACTCCATCCGCCCCGGCACTCCGGCGGCCACGATGGCGGACCAGGTGCCCAAGGAGGTCGTCCAGGAGCGTTACGAGCGGCTGGTGGCGCTGCAGGAGGAGATCTCGTGGGAGGAGAACAAGAAGCAGGTCGGGCGGACGCTCGAGGTGCTGGTGGCCGAGGGCGAGGGGCGTAAGGACGAAGTCACCCGCCGGCTGTCGGGGCGCGCGGCGGACAACCGGCTCGTGCACTTCGCGGTGGGTGAGGAGACGCCGCGGCCCGGTGACATGGTGACGGTCGAGGTGACGTACGCGGCGCCGCACCACCTGGTGGCCGACGGGGCCGTGCTGGGGCTGCGGCGGACCAGGGCGGGCGACGCCTGGGAGGCCCGCCAGGGCGGCGGGAGCGCCGCCGGCGGCTCGGGAGTGCTGCTCGGCATGCCCACCGTCGGCCGCCCCGCACCGCTGCCGACCTCGTCAGGTGCCTGCTCGGCGCACTGACCACCCGCGCTGCCACTTGCCCCGTTCGGCGCACCGGCCGCGGTCGGCGGCTCGCGTCAGGGCTGGGCTCGTTCGGCGCACGGCTTACGGCTGCTTCCAGGGCGGCCCCGGATCATCCGGGGCCGCCCTTCGCCGTGCGGGGAGGCCGTGCGGGGGGTCAGTGCGTGAGGCGGTTGAGCATGTCGTAGCAGGGGCGGCGGCGGAAGTCGTGCATGGTGGCGCAGGGGTCGGGGCCCGCGCGGCCCGGCGGCGCCGGCCGGGACGGCGGACGGGACGGTGGCGGTGCGAGCGGCCGTGATGACGGGGGCGGAGCCGGGCTGGTCACCAGGGGCGGCGCGGTGGGGCCGCCGGGTGCCGGATGTTCCTCAGGGGGCACCTGCGGGGTGGCGCGCGGGGCGGGGCGTCCTCTCGGGGGCCGTTCACCGTCGCGACCCGGCCGGTGCGGGCGGGTGTCCCCGGCTGTGGGCGAGGCCGGCGGGCCGGCCGTCGCCGAGGGGAGGAGCGGCAGGTCCGTGCCCACGGGCGGCAGGTTCACGCCCACAGGCGGGAGATTCGTCCCCCAGGGCGGCAGGCTCGCGTACGGGGGCGGGACGGTCTCGATCCACGGAGGCGTCAGCGGCCCGAGCATGACGTCGGCGGGCTGGGCCGTGGGGAATTGGAGCGTTCCAGCCATGGGCGCCACCGACGGTGGAATGACGGTCGCCGTGGGTGGCGTGTTCGATGCCGAGAGTGGTATCGATCTTGGGGAAAGCGGGGTTTCCTGATCCATTTCCTGAGGTGTTTGCGGTGACGGTTCCTTACTGTTAGTGAATGCCAGGAATATCCCCAGCGCCGCTGTGACGAGTACCCCCGCGGCTCCGGCCACGGGTGCCAGGTTGGCGCGGCTACCTGGGCTAATGGATCTAAGGGGGGACAAGTCGTGATTCCTTTGTGATTGTTGTGCGAGCATTCCGTCGTTGCGGCTAGTGTGGTCCATCACCCGCGGAAGCCGGCGAGCTTTCCCCGATACGACCGCAGGGAGCTGTAACGCCATGCAAGATCCGATCGAGGCGGATCGCCAGGAGATCCTCACCGGGCCGGGAGACACCCGCCTGGAAAACAGGGCCTCGGGAAACAGACGACCGAAGCAGAAGAGCAACAAATCCCTTCTCATCGCCGGTTCGGCGCTCATCGCCGTGCTCGTGGCCGGTGGCGCCGGCTACATGCTGGCCTCGAACCCCGGCGGGAGCGCCCAGCAGGGCGGCGGCAACCCCGCGACCTCTCAGAGCGCTGAGGCGAACGAGGATCCCGCCGGAGACGACGACGCCACGGCGGGCGACGTCACCGCCGACTCTCCCGAGGACGACCGTACCGGCGACGCTCCCGAGGACGACGGCAGCATGGGCGACGTCGCGGCCGGGGTCCCGGACGGCGGCGACCAGGCCGATACGGGAGACACGACGGGCGGCACGGGCAGCGACTCCGCCAAGACCGGCACCAGCAAGAAGCCCGCGACGACGGCGCCCACCAAGTCGCCGCAGTCCTCGGGCCGCGGCACCCCCTCCGACGCAGGCAGCCCGGCCGACGGCCCCGGCGGCCTCGTCCCCGGCCAGTGCTCGAAGAGCGGCTGCTGAGCACGTCCTGACGACGGGCCTGACGTTGCACGGCGGGTGGGCTCATGATGACAGGGACCTGACGGCGGGTGGCAAGGAACCCTTCGTGACGGCGGGGTCCGAAGTGGCTTGCCGTTTATGAGGTGTACTGGTACTTCGGGGAAGCCAGCGTTGTCCGTAGGGTCGGAGTATGACGACTGACGACGCGTCCGAGCTGCGTGCCCTGCACGTGCCCGGAAACCCTTTGGTGCTGCCCAACGTCTGGGACGCCGCCTCCGCCCGCGCCGTGCAGGCGGCCGGGTTCCCCGCGGTCGCCACCGGCAGCGCCGCGGTCGCGCGGGTGCTCGGTTACGAGGACGGTGAGCGTACGCCCGTCGGGGAGATGATGGCGGCCATCGCCCGGGTGGTCAGGGCCGTGGACCGGCCCGTCACGGCGGACGTCGAGCGCGGGTACGGACTCAAGCCCGCCGAGCTGGCCGAGCGGCTGCTCGCGACCGGGGCCGTGGGCTGCAACCTGGAGGACTCCCTGCCTGGCGGCGGCGAGATGGTGGATCCGGACGAGCAGGCCGCGTTCCTGGCCGAGGTGCGGGCGGCGGCCGGCGACGGGCTGGTGATCAACGCGCGGGTGGATCTCTACCTGCGCAGGCGGGCGACGCGCGAGGAGGCGCTGGAACGCGGGCGGCGCTACCTGGAGGCGGGGGCCGACTGCGTGTACCCGATCGGGCTGACCGACGCGGACGAGATCCGGGCCCTGGTCGACGGTCTGGGCGGGCCGGTCAACGTGCTGTTCAGGCCGGGGGTCACCGGGCTGGGCGCGCTGGCCGGGCTGGGGGTGGCCAGGATCAGCTTCGGCAGCGGCCTGCACCAGGCGTCCCAGACGTACACGGAGAGCCTGCTCGCCGAGATACACGCGGGCCGCGACCCCTTCTGACGGCGAGGACCGCGACCGTACGACGCCAGGCGTCGCGCCCAAGGGCCGCGACCCCTACTGACGGCAGGGCCGCGACCGTACGACGCCAGGCGTCGCGCCCCAGGGCCGCGTACCGACGGCAGGGGCCGTGCCGGGCGGCAGAGGGGGCGGACGTACGCTTGCGCTCGTGCTTGTCGCCGCGGCCGTGTGCCCGCTCACCCCGCTGGTCGTCCTGGGGATGCCCGACCTCCGCTCCGCCTGCCACACCGCGATCGCCACACTGCGCGACGCGCGGCCCGACGCGCTGATCGTGGTGGGCGGCGCGCCGGCCACCGGCGCGTACGACGGCGACGCCGCGGGCAGCCTGCGCCCCTGGGGCCCGGACCTCGCGGCGGGCCGGGGCGAGCCGGTGCTGCCGCTGTCGCTGACCGTCGCCCGCCTGCTGCTGGGGGAGCACGCCCCCGACTCCTTCCAGTCGGTGGCCTGGGACGCCCCGGGCGAGGACTGCGCGAAGCTCGGCGCGCGACTGGCCGAGCGCGCGGGCAGGGTGGCGCTGCTGGTCATGGCCGACGGCTCGGCCTGCCTGAGCCCGAAGGCCCCGGGCAGGTACGACGAGGCGGCCGGCCCCTGCAACGACCGCATCGCCCAGGCCATCGACGGAGGCGGCCCCGCACCCTTGGCCGCCCTCGATCCTGAGGAGGCCGACAGGCTGTGGGTGAGCGGCCGGGCCGCCTTCCAGGTGCTGGCTGGCGCGGCGGACGGGCGGGAGTTCGCGGGCCGGCTGCTGATGGCGACGGCCCCGTACGGGGTCGGCTATCTCGTCGGGACGTGGACGGCCTGACGCTTCGGCACCGGGATCCGCATCAGGTCGCGGGCCGTCACCACCTCGCCGTCGAAGTTGCGCCGCACCTCCGCGACGAAGCGGGGCTCGTCGTCGAAGCCGTACCGTTCGGAGAAGTGCGTGAGCACCAGCCTGCGCGCCCCCGCGTCCGCCGCCACCACCCCGGCCTCGAACGCCGTCAGGTGCCCGTACTCCTTGGCCAGCGCGCTCTCCGCCGACAGGAACGTGGACTCGATCACCAGCAGGTCGACCCCGTAGGCCAGCTCGAAGACCGCGTCGCAGAGCCGGGTGTCCATGATGAACGCCACGCTCTGCCCCGGCTTGGGGACGCTGCACTCGGCCAGCGTGACGCCGCGCACGGAGCCGGTGCGCTGGAGCTCGCCGATGTCGGGGCCGCGGATGCCGTGGGCGGCCAGCTTGTCGGGCAGCATGCGGCGGCCGGGCGGCTCCTGGACGCGGTAGCCGTACGACTCGACGGGGTGGGACAGGCGGCGCGCGATGAGCGGGCCGACGCCGGAGAGGTCGCCGGTGAGCGGATGTTCGGCGATGACCGGGGTGTCGGCGAACGCGGCGGCGTGGCGGAGCCGGCGCCAGTAGGTCTGGCCGGAGGCGGGGAAGACGGCGCGCACCGGATGGCGTACTTTGTCGCGTGCGATGCGCTGGACGACGCCGGGGACGCCCAGGCAGTGGTCGCCGTGGAAGTGGGTCACGCAGAGCCAGTGGACGTCGTTGGCGCTCAGGCCGGCGTGCACCATCTGCCGCTGCGTGCCCTCGCCCGGATCGAACAGGAAGCCCTGGCCGTCCCAGCGCAGCAGGTAGCCGTTGTGGTTACGGTGTCGGGTAGGAACGGCGCTGGACGTGCCCAGCACCACGAGCTCACGTGAGGACATGATGACCGCCAACGAGGAGACGGTCGCCTTCGCCGAGGTGGAGACGCCGGTGGGGCCATTCGTGCTGGCCGTCACCGAGACCGGGCTCGTCGCGTCGGGCTGGGGCTCCCGCGCCCTGGTGGCCGGCCGGCTCGACCTGGCTGAGGTTCATGATGCGGATCGTACGGCCTTCGCCGTCGCCGAGCTGAATGCTTATTTCGCCGGTGAGCTGAAGCGGTTCGAGACGCCGATCGACTGGCGGCTGATGTCCGGCTCGCGGCTGCGGGTGCTGCGCGCCCTGCACGGGATCCCGTACGGGAGCGCCGTCACCTACGGCGAGCTGGCCACGCTCAGCGGCTCCAGCGTGCCCGCCCGCGGCATCGGCTCGATCATGGGCTCCAACCCGATCCCCATCGTGGTGCCCTGCCACCGGGTCGTCGCGGCGGGCAACGGGCTGGGCGGCTTCAGCGGCGGTGAGGGCGTGGAGACCAAGCGGTGGCTGCTGACCCACGAGGGTTATCTGCAGCCGACGCTGCTCGATCTCTAGCAGACTTGTCGCCGTGCGCCAGCAGCCAGTCATCGCCGTCGTGGGTCCCACGGCCGCAGGAAAGTCCGATCTCGCCGTCGACCTCGCCCTCCGGCTGGGCGGCGAGTGCGTCAACGCCGACTCCATGCAGCTCTACCGGGGCATGGACATCGGCACGGCCAAGCTCACCGAGGCCGAGCGGCGGGGGGTCCCGCACCATCTGCTGGACATCTGGGACGTGACGGTCACGGCCAGCGTGGCCGAATACCAGAAGCTGGCCAGGGCCGTCTTCGACGCCGTCGAGGTGCCGGTGCTGGTCGGCGGAAGCGGCCTGTACGTACGCGCCGCCATCGACGAGCTGGAGTTCCCCGGCACGGACCCGGAGATCAGGGCGAGGCTGGAGGAGGAGCTGGCCGAGCGCGGCCCCGCCCCCCTCTACGAGCGCCTGCGCGAGCGTGACCCGGCCGCCGCGGCGGCCATCCTGGCCAGCAACGGCCGGCGCATCGTGCGCGCGCTGGAGGTGATCGAGCTGTCCGGCCGCCCGTTCTCGGCCACCATGCCGTCCTACGACGCCGTCTACCCGAGTGTGCAGATCGGGCTGGAGGTGCCCAGGCCGGTGCTGGACGAGCGGATCGAGCTCAGGGTCGCCCGGATGTGGCAGGCGGGGCTGGTCGACGAGGTGCGGGCGCTGCTCGGCCAGGGGCTGGCCGAGGGGCGCACGGCCGGGCGGGCGCTGGGTTACGCGCAGGTCATCCGCTTTCTCACCGGCGAGTGGAGCGAGGAGCAGGCGATGACCGAGACGGTCAGGCTGACCAGGCGCTTCGCCCGGCGGCAGGAGTCGTGGTTCCGCAGGGACCCGCGGGTGCGCTGGCTGCCGTACGACGCCCCCGGCATCCTTGAGCGATCTCTGGCGCTAATAAACTCTTAGCATGCGCTTTCTCAAGGGGCACGGCACCGAGAACGATTTCGTCATCCTGCCTGATCCCGACGGGGTGGTCGACGTGTCGGCCACACTCGTCGCCAGGATCTGCGACAGGAGAGCCGGCCTCGGCGCCGACGGGGTGCTCCGGGTGATGCGCACGAAGCAGAGCGACGAGGTCGCCGACCAGGCCGCGGCCGCCGAGTGGTTCATGGACTACCGCAACGCCGACGGCAGCATGGCGGAGATGTGCGGCAACGGCGTGCGGGTGTTCGCCCGCTACCTGATCGACACCGGCGCCGTGAGCGCCCAGGAGTTCGAGATCGCGACGCGGGGCGGCCTGCGGCGGATCCGCGTCGAGCCGAACGGCGACATCACGGTCGACATGGGCAAGCCCGTGGTCTCCGGCGAGAGCGTGGCCTCCGTGGGCGGCCAGGAATACACCGGGCTCCGCGTCGACATGGGCAACCCCCACCTGGCCTGCGCCATCGGCGACCCCGTCGTCCAGCTCGACCTCACCCACCAGCCGGGCTTCGACACCGGCGTCTTCCCCGCCGGGGTCAACATCGAGCTGTTCAACCCGGTCGGCACCAGCCGCGCGGTCATGCGCGTCTTCGAGCGCGGCTCCGGCGAGACCCGCTCCTGCGGCACCGGCGCGGTGGCCACCGCCGTGGCCGCGGCCAACCTGTCGGGCGACACGACCGGCACGTGGACGATCGAGGTGCTGGGCGGCACGCTGACGGTGACCCTCGACGAGGAGACCAGTTATCTGTCCGGTCCCGCGGCCATCGTCGCCAGCGGCGAACTCATGCTTGCAGAATGATGTTCTGGTAGGGGATGCTGGGTTCACTTCACGGACTGAGGGGTGGACATGGCTGACCCACGCACCACCGCGGCAGAGGTCAAGACGCCGATCGGCCGGCTCGGCGGCGGTTTCATGATCTCCAGAGAGGCCAAGGCGCTCTGCGAGGAGCACGGCCTCGCCCCGCGTGAGCTCTACTTCAGGGGCCGCTGCGGCGTCCTCGGCGAGTGCGAGGCCGACGTCGTCACCTCGGTCGCCGTCTTCTTCCCCTCCCAGCACGTCGAGCCGAACTGGAACGGCGGCCGCAAGCTCGCGGCCGAGCACGCCGTCGAGCTCTACGCGCAGGCGTGCCAGGCGTGGGGCCGGCGCAACCTGGGCGGTTACGACGGCTGTGCCAGGATCGCCGAGCTGCTGCAGCCGGTCGTCGAGCGGGCCTCGTCCGTGGGCGCGCCGCTGTTCGCGGGGTGGCGGGCCGTCCCGCTGCCCGGTGACCCGCCGGCCAGGGCCGCCCAGCTCATGCACGTCGTACGCGAGCTGCGCGGCGGTCTGCACGCCAACGCCGTGATCGCGGCAGGGCTGCACCCGCTGGACGCCACCCTGGCCGCCGACCACCGCGGCGCCCCGCTCGGGAAGTCGGCCGGCGAGGCGATCGCCAGGTTCTTCGAGTGGCCGGAGCCGTACGCCACGCCCGGCCCGGAACTGCTCGCCCGCCGCGCCGCCGTCGAGGAGAAGACGGACGAACTCATGGCGCCCGCGTTTTCGGTCCTCACCGACGGCGAATCGGACGAGCTGATCGAGCTTCTGCGTTTTGGGGACGCTCGTTGACCTGGCAGACTGACTCCCCATGGACGTGGACATCTGGGCCTGGGTCGGCGATACCCAGCAGCAGCTTTCCGAGGCGGGCAACGTTGGCCTCGCCATGGCGCTGGGAGACCTCCCCGCACAGGCCTATGAGGGCCGATATCCGCAGCTCGACGTGATGGCCCCGGCCATCGCGCAGCAGGCCGAGACCCTGGAGCTGCCCTGGCTCGAGTTCTACGCCCGCTACTGGCACCTGGTCGGCCGGATCGGCGACCGGGCCCAGGGGGCGGTGGCCCTGGCCGACGTGGAGCAGCTGCTCGCGTTCGCCCAGCGCGAAGACGTGCGTGACTGCCCCGCCACCCCGGCCGCCGTCGAGGCGCTGGCCATCGTGTGGGCCAACACCGACGGCCCCGGTTACGCGTCCCAGCGCCTGGAGACGCTGGCCGCCGCGCTCGAGGGCATGAGCCCCGAGCGGCCCGGCTTCACCGGCCTGATCACCCAGTACGTCGCCGCGCTGGTCGACGCGGGCAAGCCGGGCGAGGCCGTCACCTACGCCGAGTCCGCCGTCGAGCGGCTGGGGACGGCCGGGCGCGAGGCCAGCTGGGAGCTGGGCGCGGAGAGCGCCCGCGCGCTGCTGGCCGCCGGCCGCGCGGAGGACGCGCTGACCGCGCTCCAGGCCGCGGCCGGGTTCCAGGCCGACGACCCGGTGGCCAAGGAGCACCGCGACGGCGTGCGCCGGGCGCTCATCCTGGCCACCCTCGGCCGCACCGCCGAGGCCGTCGACGCCCTGCCCGACCTCGACGTGGTGGGCGACCACCCGCGCGTGTGGGTCGAGTGGGCCCACGCCGTCAACAAGCTGGCGAGCTCCGCGCAGATCACCAACACCTGGCAGCTCGGCCGCGTCCTGCGCCAGTGGACCGACTACTTCGGCATGATGGGCGGCTACCGCGCCCGGGTCGATCTGGCCCTGGTCGCGGGCGAGCTGGCCATCGCCAGGCAGGGCGTCTGGCAGGCCAGGCTGCTGGCCGACGTGGCCGAGTCCGGCACCGCCGAGCTGCGCGAGACCGGCGACCTGGCCGAGCGGATCGCCGCGCTGCGGACCGCCGCCGAGGCCGCCACCGAGCCCACGCCGCCGGGTCCGCCGGCCGAGCGGGTCGGCCTGTTCGACGCCGCCGACGGCTTCAACGCCGACCCGGAGAAGTGGGTGGGCTGGCTCGCGCCGCTGTCCGGCGAGGACATCGAGGCGACCCGCCGCCACACCACCACGCTGGGCTTCCTCGGCTACCCCGCCACCGGCGCCGACATCTACTGGAAGCTGCTCGTCGACACCGGCGACATCTCCACCGCCGACCCCGAGGACGTGGCCTACCTGACCACGCTGCTCATCGAGGCCCGCCAGGACGAGCGGCTGGAGCAGATGGCCGGGCTGCTGCCCCACGCGGCGCAATACCTCGCGCTGGCCCGGCTGCACAGCGCCCGCGAGCGCTGGCAGGAGACGGTCGAGGCAGGCGAGCACGCCCTCGCGGCCGGGGCCGGGCTCGACGCCCGCCGCCTGCTGTCCGGCGCGGCCCAGCAGCTCGACCAGAACGCCAGGGCCGCCGAGGTGCTGCTGGAGGTGCTCGACGAGCTGGCCGAGGAGGACGTCTGGCGCATGATCGTCATGGCCACCTCGGCCGAGGACTGGGAGACCGTGCGCAAGGGCGCGGCCAAGATCGGCATGCCGGTCAAGTCCAAGGAGGGGCCGATTGAGGAGGAGATGGGCCTCATCAGGCTCATCCTGCCCGCCCCCGACGGCGGCCAGCGCCAGGTGCTGTCCATCCGCACCGGCCCCGCCACCGCCAGGCTGGCCCTGCCGCAGCCGCGCGGCATGGACTACAACGCGGGCGACCTGGTCGTGTTCGACCCGCAGCTGCTGGAGCCCGTCCCCGACGACCCGGAGGAGCAGCAGAACTTCGTGCCGCCGTTCGGCGCGGTGCGCATCCTGCGGCCCGGCGGCTACACCAGCTACTTCTTCGACGGCGCCGCGCCGAGCGAGGAGGACTGGGCCGAGTTCACCGAGGTCATGGCCGAGCGCGGCTGGCCGATGTGGGTCTACAGCGACGAAAACTACACCGTCACCCACCCGACCAGCAGTGAGTCGCTGCCGGGCGTCTTCGGCTGGGTCGCGGTGCCGCCCGACGTGTCGCCCAACGAGGTCGACGCGCTGCTCGACGACGCCACCGAGCGGTGGGTGCATCCGCTGGCCTGGCTCGACCTGGCCCGCGAGATCGACGTCGAGGTCGAGCGGCACGAGCGCATCGTCAAGGAATACGGCCTGTAACATCCGCTGCCGCCGGGCCGGCCGGGGGTTCGTGCGGCGACGGCCGGGTCACCGGCCTCGTCGGACGATCGCCCGCCGGGGCGGGGTTTCGTTCCGAGAGGCGAGGTGTGACGTGCTGGAGCGCTTCCGGCTCGACGGCAAGGTGGCGATCGTCACCGGGGCCTCCTCCGGCCTCGGCGTGGCCTTCGCCCGGGGTCTGGCGGAGGCGGGCGCCGACGTGGTGATCGGCGCCCGGCGGGCGGAGCGGCTGGAGGAGACGCGCAAGCTGGTCGAGGAGACCGGCCGCGCGTGCCTGGCCGTCCAGACCGACGTGGCCCGGCCGGAAGACTGCGACCGGCTGGTGGCCGCGGCCGTCGAGGGCCTGGGCCGGGTCGACGTGCTGATCAACAACGCCGGCGTCGGTACGGCCGTGCCCGCGCTGCGCGAGACGCCCGAGGAGTTCCGCCAGGTCGTCGACGTCAACCTGCACGGCACCTACTGGATGGCGCAGGCGTGCGCGCGGGTCATGCGGCCCGGCTCGTCGATCGTCAACATCGGCAGCGTGCTGGGCGAGACCACCGCCGGGCTGCCGCAGGCCGCCTACAGCGCCTCGAAGGCGGCGGTCAACGGGCTCACCCGCGACCTGGCCCAGCAGTGGACGGGGCGGCGCGGCATCCGGGTCAACTGCCTGGAGCCGGGCTTCTTCGCCTCGGAGATGACCGAGCAGTACCCGCCCGGCTACCTGGAGCGGATGACGGAGCAGCGGGTGGTCATGGGGCGGCCGGGGGATCCGGCCGAGCTGGTGGCGGCCGCGGTGTTCCTGGCCGGTGACGCGGCCTCGTACATCACCGGGGTGACGCTGGCGGTGGACGGCGGGATCCTGATCACCTAGCCCGGCCCATGGCGGACCGCGGGAGCGCCGCTCGTGGCGGGCGGCGGGAGGCTGATCGCTCAGTCGAGCAGGTCGTGCTGGGCGGCCAGGAAGCCGGCGTGGAAGCGGGTCCTGGCGCCCAGGCGTTCGCACAGCACCTGGACGCGGCGCTGGACCGTGCGCGGGCTCAGCCCGAGCTGCCTGGCGATGGCGTCGTCCTTCATGCCGGCGGCCAGCAGGGTCAGCACCTCGGCGTCGGACGCCTGCGGCCACGCCTCCGGTTCGAGGGTCTCGGCCGACAGGCGCAGCGGCACGGCGGCCCGCCACAGCGTCTCGAACAGCCCCACCAGGGCGTCGAGCAGCGCCGACGGGTGCACCACGAGCGCGCTCTCCACGGCCCGGTCCTCGTCGGAGACCAGCGGCAGGATGGCGGTGCGCGCGTCGGCGATGGCCAGCTTGACGGGCACCTGCCCGAGTCTGGCCTGCTCGCCGTCGGCGATGGCGCGGCGGGTGTGGGCCAGCATGCCGGGGTGCTCGAAGGCCAGCGGGCTGTAGATGCCGCGGGTGGGCGCGCCCTGGCGGGCCGCGCGGCGGCGGTTCTCCCTGTCGTCGCTGACGTCCACCGCGTACGGCGGATGCACCAGCACCAGCATCTCCCGCGTGGCGTTGCGTTCGAGCTGGAGGTAGCGCCTGGCCACGGCGTCGCGCCCGCTGACCACCTCCAGCACCTCCTCGGGGTGCGGCCCGCCGCGGTCTGCGACCTCGGTGGCCAGCAGCGCGGCGGCGGCACGGCTGTGGGTGAGCTCCTCCTGGCGGCGCGCGACGAGGATGTCGATGGCGACGTTCGGGGGAGTGGCGACCAGCCGCAGCGGCCGTCCGGCGACCCGGGAGATCAGCCCGAGGTCTTCGAGCCGGGGCAGCATCCGGCGGATGGCGGCGGCGGAGGTGCCGGTCTCGGCGGCGAGCTCGCTCAGCGTGGCGGGCCCGTGCCTGAGCAGGGCCCGGTACGAGTTCTCCTCGGCGACGGTGACGCCGAGCCCTTCGAGTAAGCGCCGCTGCGCCATGTCACCTCTTTCCTGACCTGCCATGATCCGAATAAAGAGTATGGGGGTCGTCCCCGGCGGTGAAGGGGCCCTTGTTCGGGAGGACGCTGGGATCTATGTTCGTTGCGTAGTCCGGGACATGTTGCGCATTAAGGAACAACCGGAGGCGTCATGAGTCGGCCCCGTCTGGTGATCGTGGGGGCGGGCATCGTCGGCTGCGCTCTCGCCGACGAGCTCACTGAGCGGGGGTGGACCGACGTCACCGTGCTCGAACAGGGCCCCCTCTTCGCCGCCGGCGGCTCCAGCTCCCACGCGCCCGGCCTGGTCTTCCAGACCAACCCGTCGAAGACCATGACCGAGTTCGCCGCCTACACCGTGCGCAAGTACACCGAACTGGGCGAGCACTGCTTCCGCCAGGTCGGCGGCCTGGAGGTGGCCACCACCCCGGAACGCCGGCACGACCTGCACCGCAAGCACGGCTGGGCCGAGTCGTGGGGCGTCGAGGCGCGCCTGCTCGACACCGCCGAGTGCCTGGAGCTGTGGCCGTCGCTCGACCCCGGCAAGGTGCTCGGCGGGTTCCACGTGCCGGGCGACGGGCTCGCGGCGGCGGTCGCGTGCGGGCAGACGCAGGCGGAACGGGCCATGGAACGCGGGGCCAGGTTCCTGCCCGGGCACACCGTGGTCGGCGTCGAGCAGCGCGGCGGCCGGGTCACCGGGGTCGCGGTGGCGAGCGGTGGCGAGTACCGTACGATCCCGGCCGACGTGGTGGTGTGCGCGGCCGGCTTCTGGGGCCCCTCGATCGGGAAGATGGCCGGACTGAGCGTGCCGCTGCTGCCCCTGGCCCACCAGTACGCCAAGTCGGGCCCGCTGAAACTGGGCGAGGAGGGCCCGATCCTGCGGCACCAGGACCGCGACCTGTACTTCCGCCGGCACGGCGACCGCATCGGCATCGGCTCCTACGCCCACCGCCCCATGCCGGTCACCCAGGACGAGATCGGCCCCAGGTCCACCACGATGCCGTCGGTGCAGGCGTTCACCGAGGAGGACTTCGACCCCGCCTGGCGCGACGCGGTCGAGCTGCTGCCCGTGCTGGCCGAGTCCAAGTACGAGGACGGCATCAACGGGATCTTCTCCTTCACCCCCGACGGCTTCCCGCTGATCGGCGAGGCGCCGCACCTCGACGGGTTCTGGCTGGCCGAGGCGGTCTGGGTGACGCACTCGGCCGGGGTGGCGCGGGCGCTGGCCGAGGTGCTGGTGGACGGGCACTCCCGGATCGACCTGCACGAGTGCGAGCTCAACCGGTTCGAGCAGGCCCAGCTCTCGCCCGCGTTCGTCGAGGAGCGCGGCAGGCAGAACTTCGTCGAGGTCTACGACATCATCCATCCGCTGCAGCCGATGGAGTCGCCCCGGCCGCTGCGGACCAGCCCGTTCCATCCGCGGCAGCAGGAGCTCGGCGCCTTCTTCCTGGAGGGGGCGGGGTGGGAGCGGCCGCACTGGTTCGAGGCGAACGTGCCGCTGCTGGAGGACCTGGTCCGCCGGCGCCGGGAGGAGTACGCCGAGGTGCCGGAGGAGTCGCGGAGCGCGGCCGTCGAGCCGGTGCTGGGGGCGGCGCAGCGAGACGAGTGGGCGAGCCGTTACTGGTCGCCGATCGCCGCGGCCGAGTCGTACGCCACCAGGGAGTCCGTCGCGCTCTACGACATGACCCCGCTCAAGCGGCTTGAGGTGAGCGGGCCGGGCGCGGCGGCGTTCCTGCAGCGGATGACCACCAACAACGTGGACAAGAAGCCCGGCTCCGTCACCTACACGCTGCTGCTGGACGTCAAGGGCGGCATCCGGTCCGACCTCACCGTGGCCCGGCTGGACGAGGACACGTTCCAGGTCGGCGCGAACGGCAACCTCGACCTCGACTGGCTGTCCGGGCACGCGCCGGGCGGCGTGCGGGTGCGCGACCTGACGCCCGGCACCTGCTGCGTCGGCGTGTGGGGGCCGCGGGCCAGGGAGCTGGTGCAGGGCCTGACCGACATGGACCTGTCGCACAAGGGCTTCCGCTACTTCGGCTGCAAGTCCGGATATGTCGGGCAGGTGCCAGTGCTCGCGCTGCGCGTCTCGTACGTGGGCGAGCTGGGCTGGGAGCTCTACACCACGGCCGACATGGGGCTCAAGCTCTGGGACACGCTGTGGGCGCCGGGGCTGGCCGTCGCCGCCGGCCGGGCCGCGTTCAACAGCCTGCGGCTGGAGAAGGGATACCGGCTCTGGGGCGTCGACATGACGACCGAGCACAACCCGTACGAGGCGGGGCTGGCCTTCGCGGTCAAGGACGACAAGGACTTCGTCGGCCGCGACGCCCTCACCAAGGACGTGAGCCGCAAGCTGGTGCCGCTGCTCTGCACCGAGGTCGTCCTGGGCAAGGAGCCGGTGAAGCATGCCGGACGCACGGTCGGCCACGTCACCAGCGCCGCCTACGGGCACACCGTCCAGCGCCCCATCGCCTACGCCTGGCTGCCGATCGACCTGACCGAGCCGGGGACCCAC
Organism: Nonomuraea fuscirosea; assembly: GCF_003001935.1. Taxonomy (GTDB): domain Bacteria; phylum Actinomycetota; class Actinomycetes; order Streptosporangiales; family Streptosporangiaceae; genus Nonomuraea; species Nonomuraea fuscirosea. The sequence continues at coordinate 318,168 of NZ_PVNG01000002.1, forward strand.
GTGGACATCTCCTACTTCGGCCGCCGCGTGCCCGCGGTGGTCGCCGCCGAGCCGCTGTACGACCCCGGGATGGAGAAGATCAGGCGTTGACCCACCCCGACTTCCTCTGGCGCAACCCCGACCCGAAGCCCGCCTACGACGTGGTGATCGTGGGCGGCGGCGGGCACGGCCTGGCCACCGCCTACTACCTGGCCAGGAACCACGGCATCACGAACGTCGCCGTCCTGGAGCGCGGCTGGCTGGCCGGCGGGAACATGGCCCGCAACACCACGATCATCCGCTCCAACTACCTGTGGGACGAGAGCGCCGCGATCTACGAGCACTCGCTGAAACTGTGGGAGGGGTTGAGCGCGGAGCTGGACTACGACCTGCAGTTCAGCCAGCGAGGGGTGCTCAACCTGGCCCACAGCCTCGGCGACGTGCGCGAGGGCAGGCGCAGGGTGAACGCCAACCGGCTCAATGGCGTGGACGCCGAGTGGCTGGACGCCGACGAGGTCAGGAAGTTCTGCCCGATCATCAACGTCTCCGGCAGCGCCCGCTACCCGGTCATGGGGGCCACCCTGCAGCGGCGCGGGGGCATCGCCAAGCACGACCACGTCGCCTGGGCGCTGGCCCGCAAGGCGGACGCGTACGGGATCGACCTCATCCAGGGATGCGAGGTCACCGGGTTCGAGCTGAGCGGCGGCCGGGTGACCGGCGTGCGGACCTCGCGCGGCCCGATCGCCGCCGGCAAGGTCGCGCTCGCGGCGGCCGGGCACACCTCGGTGCTCGCCGCGCTGGCCGGCGTCCGGCTGCCGCTGCAGTCGCACCCGCTCCAGGCGCTGGTGTCGGAGCTGCTGGAGCCGGTGCTCGACTGTGTGGTCATGTCGAACGCGGTGCACGTCTACGTCAGCCAGGCGCACAAGGGGGAGCTGGTCATGGGGGCGGGCATCGACGCGTACAACTCCTACGGGCAGCGCGGCGGCGTGCACGTGATCGAGGCGCAGATGGCGGCGGCGCTGGAGCTGTTCCCGCTGTTCGGCCGGGTACGCGTGCTGCGCACCTGGGCCGGCATCGTGGACGTCTCCCCGGACGCCTCGCCGATCATCGGCCCCACCCCCGTCGAGAACCTGTACGTCAACGCCGGCTGGGGCACCGGCGGCTTCAAGGCCACCCCGGGCGCGGGCTGGGTGTACGCCCACACGATCGCCGGGGAACGACCCCATCCGCTGGCCGAGCCGTTCGGGCTGGACCGGTTCACCACGGGGGCGCTCATCGACGAGCACGGCGCGGCGGCGGTGGCGCACTGATGCTGCTCATCGACTGCCCCCACTGCGGGCCCCGCGACGAGAACGAGTACCACTACGGCGGCCAGGCCGGCATCCCCTACCCGCTCGGCGAGACCACCGACGAGGAGTGGGCCGCCTTCGTCTTCCTGCGCGACAACCCCAAGGGCTGGTTCCGCGAGCGGTGGTTCCACGCGCACGGCTGCCGGACCTGGTTCGACGTCGAGCGGCACACCGTCACTCACGAGGTGAGGAAGGCGCGATGAGGTTCACCTTCGACGGCCGCCCCATGGAGGGCGAGCCGGGTGACACGCTGGCCGCCGCGCTCCTGCGGGGCGGGGTCCGGATCGTCGGCCGCAGCGTCGAGCTGGGCCGGCCGCGCGGCGTCTTCACCGCCGGACCCGAGGAGCCGAACGCGCTGGTCCGGGTGGGCGCCGATCCGATGCTGGCGGCCACGACCGTGGAGCTGTACGACGGGCTGGAGGCGTGGAGCCTGCGCGGCAAGGGGCGGGTGGACGTCAGCGCCGCTTCCGATGCCGGGGACGGTCGTCGCTGCGACAAGGGTTACCTGCACTGCGACGTGCTCGTGGTCGGCGGCGGGCCCGCCGGGCTGGCCGCCGCCACGGCGGCCGGGATGGCCGGCGCGCGGGTGATCCTCATGGACGACCAGCCCCGGCTGGGCGGCGACCTGCTGAACTCCAGGACGCTGCTGGACGGCCGGCCCGCGACGGACTGGGTGGACGCGCTCGACCTGCCGGGCCGGGTGCTGACCAGGACGACCGCCATCGGCTACTACGACCACAACTACGTGGTGGCCGTCGAGCGGCGGGCGCGCGGCGAGCGGCTGTGGCACGTCAGGGCGCGGCGGGTGGTGCTGGCGACCGGTGCGCACGAGCGCTCGCTCGCCTTCCCCGGCAACGACCGGCCCGGCGTCATGCTGGCCTCGGCCGCCCGCGCCTACGCCAACCGGTACGGGGTGGCGCCCTGGCGGCGGGCGGTGGTGTTCGCGTGCACGGACTCCGGCCACGAGGCGGCGCGGGACCTGGTGGCGGCCGGCGTGGAGATCGCGGAGATCGTCGATCCCCGTGTGGACGGGCAGGTGGTCACCGGCACGACGGGCGACGCGGAAGGGGTGCTGAACGGCGTCCAGGTGGGCGCGCGGCACCTCGAGGCGGACCTGCTGGCGGTGGCCGGCGGCTGGAACCCCGCCGTGCACCTGTTCAGCCAGTCGCAGGGCCGGGTCAGGTTCGACGAGGACCTCCAGGCGTTCGTCCCCGGCACGTCGGCGCAGGCGGAACGGTCGGCGGGGGCGTGCGCGGGCCGCTACGGCACCCGCGAGGCCATCGCGGACGGCTACGCGGCCGGCACCGAGGCCGCCGAGGCTACGCGATCCCGCACGGGCGCGGCAGGCGACGGCGCGGCGGGCACGGGTGTGGCGGGCACGGGTGCGGCGAGCTCCGACCCGGCGGACCGTGAGGTGGCGGATCCCGGCGCGGTGCAGCCTCGCGCGGCGGAGCCCGGTGCGGGCGGGTTGCGGGTGCCGGAGTGTGATGAGCGGCCGCTTGGCCGGCCGGCCGCGTTGTGGGTGGTCGAGGGGAGCTCGGACGAGCCCGCCTTCGCGGATCTGCACCGGGACGTCACCGTGGCCGACCTCGCCAGGGCGACCGGCGCCGGGATGCGCTCGGTGGAGCACGTCAAGCGTTACACCACCGCGGGCACCGGCGCCGACCAGGGCAAGACGTCGGGCGCGGTCGTCGTCGGCGTCATGTCGGCCCTTCTCGGCGCGGCTCCCGGCCAGGTCGGCACCACGACCTTCCGGCCGCCGTACACGCCGGTGTCCTTCGCCACCCTGGCCGGGCGTGACCGGGGCGAGCTGTCCGACCCGGTCAGGACGACCGCGATGCACGACGCGCATGTCGCCAGGGGCGCGGTGTTCGAGGACGTCGGCCAGTGGAAGCGCCCGTGGTACTTCCCGCAGGACGGCGAGCCGATGGAGGCCGCCGTGCGGCGCGAGTGCCACGCCGCCCGCACCGCCGTGGCCGCGATGGACGCCTCCACCCTCGGCAAGATCGACATCAGGGGCGCGGACGCGGGCGCGTTCCTCGACCTGATCTACACGAACCTGTACTCCACCCTCGCCGTCGGCGCCTGCCGCTACGGGCTGATGTGCGGGGCCGACGGGATGGTGTTCGACGACGGCACCACGACCCGGCTGGCCGAGGACCACTACCTCATGACCACGACCACGGGCAACGCCGCCGCCGTGCTCGACTGGCTGGAGGAGTGGCACCAGACCGAGTGGCCGGGCATGGACGTGTCGTTCACGTCGGTCACCGACCACTGGGCGACCGTGGCCGTGGCGGGGCCGCACGCCAGGCGGGTCATCGCGGCTGTCGCGCCGGAGGCGGTGGAGCTGCCGTTCATGCGGTACGCGGCCACGGACGTGCTCGGCGTGCCGGGGCGGGTGTTCAGGATCAGCTTCTCGGGCGAGCTGGCGTACGAGGTGAACGTGCCCTGGGCGTACGGGCGGGCGCTGTGGGAGGCGGTGCTGGCGGCCGGGGCGGTGCCGTACGGGACCGAGACCATGCACGTGCTGCGGGCGGAGAAGGGGTTCGCGATCGTCGGGCAGGAGACCGACGGCACCGTCACCCCGCAGGACCTCGGCATGGCGTGGATCGTCTCCCGGCGCAAGCCGGAGTTCGTCGGCCGGCGCTCGCACCTCCGCCCTGACACCGCGCGCGAGGACCGCAAGCGCCTGATCGGCCTGCTGCCCGACGATCCGGGGGCCCGGCTGGAGGAGGGCGCGCAACTCGTCGCGGCCGGGCGGCCGACGGAGGGCCCAGCGGAGGACCGGGTGGAGGGCCCAGCAGGGGACCGGGTGGAGGGCCCAGCAGAGGGCGGGGTGGAGGGCCCGGTGGAGGGCCCGGTGCCCATGCTCGGCCACGTGACCTCCGCCTATCACAGCGCGGCGCTGGGACGGACGTTCGGGCTGGCGCTGGCCAGGGGCGTCGGGCCGGGAGACCGGCTCACCGCCGTGTCCGGGGGAGTGACGCAGCCGGTGACCGTCGTGGAGCCCGTCTTCTACGACCCGGACAACGCCCGCCGCGACGGCGAGCCCTTGCCTGACGACGGCGGTCCAGCGGCGGGCGGGCGATCCCTCGGGCACTTTTCCGAGGAAGCTCGCGGGCGGCAGTCCGACGGCCGTCCGGCGCGGGTGCGGGAGGCGCGGGCCGAAAGCCCGGCGGCCGGGTTCGCCGCGCGGTTCGAGGCCGTGAGCGGGCCCGCCCTGAGCGTGCGGGAGGTGCCGTTCGAGCCGATGTGGGAGGTACGCGGGCAGGATCCGGGCGTGGGGCTGCGGCTGGGCCCGTCCTGGTGGCTGGTGTCCGGAGATATCGTGCCTCGTGATGGCTGGGTGGACGTCTCGGGCCAGCGCACGATCCTGGAGCTGACCGGCCCCCAGGCGGAGGACGTCCTGATCACCGGGTGCCCCATCGACCTGGAGACGCTCCCCGGCCACGCCCAGACCCTGCTCGGCAAGACGTCGGTCGTCCTGGAGCGGCGCGGCCCCGGCGACTACCGCGTCTACGTCAGGTCGTCCTTCACCCGATATCTCGCGCAGTGGCTGCTAGACGCTATTAGCGCGTTATAACTCTTTAATCGGGCATTACCTAGACTTTAGGGAATAGTTGACCGAAGTCTGGGGAGCGGGCGTGCGAGTTCGGGCGTTCATGGCCGGTCTGGCCACAGTGGCGATGCTGGCCGGTTGCGGCGGGCTGGAAGCGCAGTCGTCGGGAGGCGGCAAGAGCTCGAAGACGGACTCGGCCGCGATCGCCGACGCCCGCGACAAGCTGGCCAGGCTGGACGTCAAGGGCCGCGCGCCCAAGACGGGCTTCGACCGCGACGAGTTCGGCCCGGCCTGGTCCGACGTCGATCACAACGGCTGCGACACCCGTAACGACATCCTCAAGCGCGACCTGGAGGACGAGACGTTCAAGTCGGGCACTCACGACTGCATCGTGCTCACCGGCACGCTCGACGACCCGTACAGCGGCAAGACGATCAAGTTCAAGCGCGGCCAGAGCACCAGCACGGCCGTCCAGATCGACCACCTGATCCCGCTGTCGGACGCCTGGCAGAAGGGCGCGCAGCAGTGGACGGACGCCAAGCGCAAGGAGTTCGCCAACGACCCGATCAACCTCATGGCCGTGGACGGCCCGCTGAACGGGCAGAAGAGCGACTCCGACGCCGCCACCTGGCTGCCGCCGCGCAAGGCCTACCGGTGCACCTACATCGCCAAGCAGATCGACGTGAAGGCGAAGTACAAGCTGTGGGTGACCTCGGCGGAGAAGGACGCCATGAAGGGCATCCTGGACAGCTGCTGACTTCACGAGAAAGGCTACGTAAGATCACGAAATATGCGAGTGACTCAGCGTAGCCAGGTGACCGTCGCGTTAGTCCTCATCGCCACCGCCCTCCCGACCGTCCAGAGCGCTCAGGCCAGGGCCGTCAACGTCGTCGTCCTCGACTGGAACATCCACGGCGAGGACGCCGACATGAAGGCCATCGCCAAGGTGGTCAAGGACAGCGGGGCGAACGTCGTCACGCTCCAGGAGATCCACCGTCGGCCCGGCGCCGACCAGGTCCGCGAACTGGCCGACGCGCTCGGCTGGGACATCACGGCCAACGCCCACTTCGGCGCGGGCGACGACGTCGGGCCCTGTGACGATCCGCAACCGGGCAAGGCGGGCAACGCGATCCTGTCGTCGTACCGGATCGCCGAACGGGTGACGCTGCCGCTGTCGAACTTCGCCACCTGCCCCGTCAACCGCTCCATGGCCGGCGTCAAGCTCGACCTCGGCGGCGGCGCGCAGGTCAGGGTGTTCACCACGCATCTGTCGCCCGGCCTGTCGGCGACCTCGGTCAGCCGCCGCGAGGCCCAGGCCGCCAAGGTGCTGGCCTACTTCGGCACCAGGACCGGCGTGATCCTCACCGGCGACTTCAACGCGCCGCCCGGCGACGCGCTGTCCAAGCGGTTCGTGAGCGCCGGTTGGACGGACACCGGCGCCAGGTACGCCAACAAGCCCACCCACGGCGACGCCCGCATCGACTACGTCTACACCCGGGGGATCACGACGACCAGCGGGTCCGTGCTGCCGTCCACCCTGTCCGACCACCGCCCGCTGGTCATGAGGATGGTCCGCTGACCCCGTCCCGCCGACGTCCCGCCGATGACGCCCCGCTGATTCCGGCCTGCCGTGGTGTGGTGATGCCGCTGCGAAGCGGCGCCCATCTGGATTTCATCCGCCTGTCATGGAGCCTGACGCGGGCCTGCGCCAGGCTCGGGGCAGGCGGTCCTTCGAATCGGGATGGGCAGGTCATGTTCGGGGCAGGCGAGGCGGGCTGGGCGGCACAAGGAGCCGGCGACGCGACGGTGGCGGCACTGCGTGACGTCGCCGGGGCGGACCTCTACCGGCGCAACGCGTTCCGGATCACCGGAGTCTCCACGTACGCGAACCGGCGCGCCGTACGGGAGCGCAGGCAGCGCGTCGGCACCGCGCTCCAGGTGGGCGCGGACCTCGACCTCGGTCACGCGCTGCCCGTCGGGCCCGGCGAGGTGCGCGCCGCCTTCGACCGGCTGCTCGACGACCCCCGCAGAAGGCTGGTCGACGAGCTGTTCTGGCTCTGGGACACCGACGACGCCACCTGCGCGTGCGTCAAGTCCCTGCACGCCGACCACGACGAGGCGGTACGCGCCCACTGCGCCGCGCTCGACCGGGAGGCCGACGACCCCGGGCCGATCGATCCCGAGCTGAAGAGGCTGTGGGAGTCGGCCGCCGAGTCCTGGCAGGCCGTGCTGCGCCGGGCCGCGTTCTGGGACCACGTCCGCCACCGGGTCGCCGCGCTGGACGACCGGCAGCTCGACGAGTCCGCCGTGGACGGGCTGCGCCAGGAGTTCGCGACCGCGCTGCTGCGGCCGATCACCGACCTGGCCGGCCGGAACCAGCGGGACCAGGCGCGCCTCGCGAGTCTGGCCCGCCGCTGGCCGGCGCCGTCGGTCGCGATCGACGACCAGTTGGAGACGGTGGCCGCACCGCGCTACGAGGCGGCGCGCACGGGCCTGGCGACGGCGAACGACCGGCTGCAGGAGGGCGACACCGCGCTGGCGGCTGCGACGGTCTACACGGATGTGCTGCCCGAGCTGCGCCGGCTGGACATCGTGGTGCCCCGCGACCGGCACCGCCGCACCGCCGGCGTGCACAACGACACCGCGATCCTGCTCAACAACTGCGCCATGATCCTGATGGAGCACACCGGGCCCGCGTCGGAGGCGACGGCGCGCAAATGGCTGACCACGGCTCTCGACCTGAGCTCCGACTCCTTCACCAAGGACGCCATCGAGCTGAACGAGCAGCAGGTGACCGAGCTCGTGGACACCTTCAACCGGATCACGTACGAGGCCGAGTCCCTGAAGGCCGGCTACGGGCCGGCCGTGGCCGACAGGTTCCTGCTGGAGCTGCGGCAGCAGGCGGCCGGCACGCCGGGCGAGGCGATGATCGACAAGCTGCGCCGCGACCTCGGCACCGACCGGGGCGGGTACGCGGCCGTGGCGGCTCCCCGGCGCCGCCGCACCGGGCTCAAGCTCGCCTTCTGGGCGGTCCTGGTGGCGGGCGGGATCTTCCTGCTGAACCAGTGCTCGGCCGGCTCCTCCGACACCGCGGCCCCCGCCGTCGGGCGACCGGCCGCCGCGGCACAGAGCTGGTGAGGCGGGACGATGGCGCTGCTCAACAGCGGTGACCGGGTCACCGGCACCCTCGTGATCGACCGGCTGCTCGGCGAGGGCTCGTTCGCCGAGGTGCACCGCGTGCGGCACGAGCACCTGGGGCTGCAGGCGATGAAGCTGTTCAAGCGGATCGCCTCGCTGGAGGAGACGCACCGGATGCTGGACGAGGCCCGGCTGCTGTCCACGCTCGGCCACGCCAACATCGTCCGGCTCTTCGACGCCGGCACCGTGCGGACGCCGGAGGGGCTGCGCGGCTTCTTCACGATGGAGTACGTCCCCGGCGGCAGCCTGGAGACCCTGACCGCCGCCTACCCGCGCGGGATCCCCACGGACCTCGTGGTGCGGGTGACGGAGCAGATGGCGGGCGGGCTCGCGCTCGCCCACGAGCAGGACCCGCCCGTCGTGCACCGCGACCTCACCCCGGCCAACGTGCTGATCGGCTACGAGGGCGGCGACATTCGGGTGCGGGTCAGCGACTTCGGCCTGGCCAGGCGGGCCGACCCGGTCACCCGCATGGCCAGCGGGCGGGGCACGATCGTGTTCATGGCCCCCGAGGTGCTGGGCTATCTGGGTCACTCGTGCGCGAGCGACGTGTGGTCGGTCGGGGCGATCGCGTACCTGCTGCTCACCGGTTATCTGCCGTACGGGGAGGGACTCGGCCTGGCCCGGTTCGACCGGCCGCTGCTGCCGCCCAGCAGGTACAACGACGAGGTGGACCGCGGTCTCGACGAGATCGTCATGGCCACGCTCGCGCTCGACCCGCGCCACCGTCCGGCCACGGCCGGCGAGCTCGCCGCCGCCCTGCGCGAGCGGCGCGCGTCCGTGGCGGGCCCGCCGGACGAGCGCGCCCGCCGGATCGCCGCCGAGGCGCTGCGCCTGCACCGCGTCCCCGGGCAACTGGCCCGCGCCACCGCACTCATGGAGGAAGCCGTCGAACTGTGGCCGCCCCTGCGCGAACTCCACCGGTCCCGGCTCGCGCTCTGGCGGCGGGGGGTGGTCCTGTGAACCGCCGTACGTTCCGGGAGGAGCTCGGGCAGTTGTGTCACCATCGGGCCTTCCGCATCCCGCCGCCCTTCTGGGACGAACCCGTCATGGCGCAGCTCGCCGCGCTGCTCGACGCCCCGCGACCGCCGGAACCGCTGGACGAGAAGTCGCTCGCCACCGCGGCCACCCACCTGTGGCGGGCCGAGCGCAGGCTGGCCGCGCCCGGTGCGGACGCCGCCGGCCGGCAGACCGCCCGCCACCTGCGCACGACCCGCGCCGCGCTGGCCGAGGCCGGACTGGTCCTCCAGGACCACGACGGCGAGGCGTTCCACTCCGGCCGCTCCATCGAGGTCCTGCTGTTCCAGGACGACCCGTCGCTCAGCGCGGAGACGGTCCTGGAGACCGTGCGGCCCTCGATCTACCTGCGGGAGCGGCACATCCAGCTGGGCCAGGTGATCGTCGGCCGCCCCACCCGAGAAGACCTGAGGAACGGACATGCGTGACACCATCGACTTCGGCATCGACCTCGGCACCACCAACAGCGCCATCGCCGTGGCGGACGACGACACCGTCACCGTGATCAAGAACAACGACGGCTGGGACACCACGCCCTCGGCCGTCTGGATGCCGAAGCCGGACCTCGTCCACGTCGGCCGGCGGGCACGGGAGCGGGTGGAGAGCGACCCGGAGAACGCGGCGGCGGAGTTCAAGCTGGAGATGGGGCTGGCCGACGCGCGCACGAGCTTCGCCAGGGCCGGGGTGCGGCTGTCGCCGCCGCAGCTGTCGGCCGAGGTGCTCAAGTCGCTGCGCGCCGACGCGGCCCACCACACCGGCACCCCGCCGGACGCCGCCGTGATCACCGTGCCGGCCGCGTTCACGCTGAACCAGAACAAGGCCACCACCGACGCCGCCCTGCTGGCCGGCTTCACCACGGCCTGCCCGCTGGTGCAGGAGCCGACCGCGGCGGCGTTCGCGTACGGGTTCGACGACGCCGACGAGCGGGCGTACTGGATGGTGTTCGACTTCGGCGGCGGCACCTTCGACGCGGCGGTGGTCAGCAAGCGTGACGGGGACCTGCGGGTGCTCGACCACTCGGGGGACCCGTACCTGGGCGGCAAGCTGATCGACTGGGCGCTGGTGGAGCGGATCCTGGCCCCGGCCGCCGCCCGCGAGCTCGGGCTGGAGGAGTTTCGCCGGGACAACCCCAGATGGCGCTACAACTTCGCCAAGCTGAAGGCCGCCGCCGAGGAGGCGAAGATCCTGCTGTCCAGGATGGACCAGGCGGACCTCCTCGTCGACCTGACGGGCGCGGACGGCGGCAGCGAGACCTTCGAGTACACGCTGCGCCGTGGCGAGCTCGACGCGACCGCCGAACCGTTCTACGAGCGGGCGATCAACCTGTGCCGCAGGGCGCTCAAGGAGGCGGCGCTGGGCCCGGCCGACATCGACCGGCTGCTCCTGGTCGGCGGCGTCACCCTGTCGCCGGGGCTGCGGGAGCGGCTCGCCGACCCGCGGCACGGCCTGGGCATCGAGCTCGACGTGAGCCTCGACCCCACGACGGTGGTCGCCCGCGGCGCGGCCGTCTTCGCCGCCACCCTGCGCCGGCCGCGGACGCAGACCAGGGTCGAGGGCGAGTTCGCGGTCGATCTGGCATACGAGCCCATCGTCACCACGACCAGGCCCACCGTCGCCGGCCGGGTGAGCGGGCCGGCCACCGGCTGGGGCGGCCACTCGGTCACGCTGAGCAACCCCGAGGGGCGGCCGCCGTTCACCACCGGCAGGATCCCGCTCAGCGACACCGGCCACTTCGTCACCGAGGTGGACATCGACAAGGGCAGGACCTCGCGCTTCCGCGTCGAGCTGATCGACGACCGGGGCGCGCCCCGGCCGCTCACGCCGGACACGCTGTCGATCAAGCACGGCGAGGTCGAGTTCGGCGGGGTGCGGCTGGCGCACTCGCTCGGCATCCAGCTCGCCGACAGGGCCTTCGCGCCGATGTTGCGCAAGGGCGTCACACTGCCGACGTCCGTACGCGAGGTGTTCCACACCGCCGCCGCGCTGCGCCGCTCCGACGCCGACGCGGTCATCCGCATCCCGGTGCTGCAGGGCGAGCGCAGCAGGGGCGAGCGCAACCGCGTGGTCGGCCAGCTGGAGATCCGGCCCAAGGACGTCACGATCGACCTGCCGCCGGGGACGGAGGTGGAGGTCACCTTCGAGGTCGACGCCTCCAGCCTGGTCACGGTGGTGGCGGACGTGCCGCTGGTGCAGACCCAGTTCGAGGGCGAGATCAACCTGAGCGACGTACGCATACCGGACGCGGAGGTGCTGGAGACGCTGCTCGCCGAGACCGAGCGGCGCCTGGACACGCTGCGCGGGACGGCCTCGTCGGGAGGCTCGTCCGACGTCGCCGGCCGGCTGGCCAGGATCGAGGCGGAGGGCACCGTCACGACCGCCCGCGAGCAGGTGCGCGCGGCCCGGGTCGACGTCGGCGCGGCGGCCACGGCGGAGGAGCGGCTGCGCGAGCTGCAGGCGGAGCTGGACGACGTCGAGGACGCCGCGCTGCTGCCCGCGCTCGCTGAGGAGCTGGACGGGCTGCTGGACGAGGCGGACCGGCTCGTGGACGTGCTCGGCGACCCCGCCGACCGCGTGGAGCTGGCCGGGCTGCGCGGGCGCTCGCGCGAGGCGATCAGAGCGCGGGACATCGCGGCCGTACGCGCCCAGATCGACCGGGCCGGGCGGCTGCTGATGGAGCTGGAACGGCGTAGCCCGGACTGGCCGGTCACCCTGTTCCAGGGGCTGCGGGAGATGCTGGAGCCCTCTGGAGGGGCCCAGGCGCTGATCCAGGAGGGCGAGCGGGCCATCGCCGCCGGCGACCGGCCGGGGCTCGACGGGGTGAACCAGCGGATGATCCGCATGCTGCCGAAGGGCGAGCAGGACAAGATCATCGGCCTGGTCAGGCGATGAACGAGGCCCTGCGCACCCGCCTGACCCTCGACCGCGCCCGCGCCGCCGCCCGCACCGGCGACCTGGACACCGCCCTCCGCCTGCTGGACAAGCTGGACCCGACGGCCGCCGACGCCCCGGACCAGACGGGGACGGGGACGGGTGCCGCAGCGGATCCGGCATCGGATCCGGCATCGCCTTCGGCGCCGGATTCTGTGCCGGATTCTGTGCCGGATTCTGGGCCGGATTCTGCGCCGGGCGCCGCGTCGAGCGCTGTGGCGGTGCTGGATCTGCGGGCTCGGGTGCACGCGCAGCGTGGGGAGCTGGCCGAGGCGGATCGGTGCTGGGCCGCCGTGCAGGAACTGTCGCCCGGCGACGCGGCGGCGGCCGAGGGGCGGCGCACGATCGCGCGGATCACCGCGGGTCGCCGCCGGATGCGGCCGCTCGTCCGTCCGGGCCGGGCCGTGCTGGCCGCCGCGGCGGTGACGGCCGTGGTGCTGGCCGGCGGTGCTGTGGTGGCGCTGGGGGCGGCTGGGCGGGGCGCGGGGGCGCCCGCCTCGCCGGTACGGGCCGACGCCCTGGCCGGCCGGGTGGCCGCCCTGGAGGCCGCCCTTGAGACCGAACGCACGGCGCTGGGGAGGGAACGCGCGGCGGTCGAGCGGGAGCGGGCGGAACTGGCCGCCGCCGAGGAGCGCCGCGCCGCCGCCACAGACCGCCTCGACGCGGGGCTCGCCGCCATCGCCGGACGGCTCTCCATGCCGGGCGTCACGGTACGGCGCCGCTCCCAGGACGTGTACGTACGCTTCGACACGGGCCTGTTCCCGCGCAGCGCGGACGTCAGCCCCCGAGGGAGGGCACTGCTGCGCGGGCTGGGCCGCAGGATGGCGGGCATGGACGTGCGGATCACGGTCGTGGGCCACGCGCTGCCGGTGCCCGGCGGCCGGACGCGCGGCGGCTCGGTGGTCGCCCTGGGCCGCGCCCTGGTGGCGGCCCGCCACCTGGCGGAGGGCGGCGGCCTGCCGCGCACGTCGTTCACGCTCGTCAGCGCCGACCAGTCGGACGACCCGCACCGGCAGCCCCCGAGAAACCGCACGGTCACCCTGCGGATCACGCCCCAGGGGTGACGCGGGCCGGGCACGGGAGCCCCGGCCCGTCATGAGGCGGATCGGACAAGAGGACGCCCGGCTCCACGACGAAGCGGGCCGGGCATGAGGACGCCGGCCCGCGATGACACGGGCCGGGCATGAGGACGCCGGCCCACCTGGAGGCGGGCCGGCGTGGCTGGGGGAAGAGGGATCAGTCGTCGTCGTCACCGTCGTGGTCGTCGTCCCGGTCGTTCCTGTCGATCTCGTTCTTGACGACCTTGCCCGAGGCCGCGTCCACCTTCACCTCGTGACGCTCCGAGCCCTTGGTCAGCTCCAGCTCCCAGACGTCCGCCCGGGTGCCCTGGCTGTCGAAGTCGAGCTCGCTGACCCACGCGCCGGGCACGGTCTTGTGCGCGATCTCGATGGCCTGCTCGGCCGTGACCTTGGGGGCGGCGGGGGCGGCGGACGTGGTGGCCGCGTAGGCGGCGCCACCGCCACCGATCAGCGCGACGACTCCGGCACCTGCGACGATGAACTTCTTCGTGATCTGCATGACTCCACGAAACCGCGAAGCCCGGTAACCGCGCGCTAAACGGCGGTTAAGGCGAGGAGAAGGCGTTCAGGGGCGGGAGAGGAGCACGTCGACGCGGGCTCCGCCGTCCGCGGACCGGGAGACGGTCAGGCCGCCGCCGGACGACTCCGCGCTGCGCCGGGCGATGTCCAGCCCCAGCCCGGTCGAGCCGCCCCCGCTGTTCCCCCGTTCGAGCAGCGCGGGCTCGAACCCGGGACCCGCGTCCTCCACACTCAGCAGGGCTCCGGTGGGGTGCGGCCGGAGCCGTACCGCCATGGAGACGCCTTCAGGGGTGTGCGCGAAGACGTTGCCGAGCAGCGCGTCCACCGACGCGGCCAGCTCCTCGGCCCCCACCGCGACCGGCAGCGGGCCGTCGGGCAGCGTCACCGTCACCTCACGCCCCTGGTCCTCGGCCAGCACCGACCAGAACCGCACCCGCTCGCGCACCACCGCCGCCGCGTCGCACGACTCGCGGCCCGCCGAGCGGTGCCGCGCCTCCGTGATGACCGAGCTCACCGCCCGCTCCAGCGCGTCCACCCTGGCCTGGACGCGCGCCGCCTCCTCCGGGTCACGCAGCGACTCCGCGTCCAGCCGCAGGCCCGTCAGCGGGGTGCGCAGCCGGTGCGACAGGTCGGCGACGGACTCCCGCTCGGCGACCAGGAGCTCGTCGATGCGCGCGGCCAGGTGGTTGAGCGCCAGCGCCACCGAACGCACCTCCGGTGGACCGCCCGGCTCGGCCCTGGCGCTCAGGTCGCCCCCGGCCAGCCGGTGCGAGACGCGGGCCAGTCCGTCCACGGGCCGCGTCACGGCCAGCGCCAGCCGGTCGGCCAGCGCGATGCCCAGCACCACCAGCCCGAGCCCGAGCAGCAGCAGCGCCAGCCACGCCTCGCGCACGCCGCGCATCAGCTCGGCGTCCGCCACGAACACCCTGATCACGGCCGTCCCCTCGGGCGACTGCGCCGAGACCAGCACCTCCCTGCCTCCGGGGGCCTCGGCGGTGACGCTGCGGCCCGTCGCGGCCAGGCGTACCGCGTCGGAGCGCGCGGCCTGGGCCCCGATGAGGCCCCCACCCGGCAGGAAGACGGTGACGGGCCGCGACACCTGCTCCACCGCCACGGCCAGCTCGTCCGTGCCCACCGCGACCGCCACGGACTCGGCGGCGGTCGTGGCCCGGCTCATCGCGCCGTTCTCGGCCACCGCGCGGATCAGCAGCGCCATCGGCACCAGCAGCGCGATCAGCACCAGGGACGTCGTCGCCGCGACGAGCAGCGCCAGCCAGCGCCTCACGACGGCTCGACCAGCTTGACGCCGACGCCGCGCACCGTGTGCAGGTAACGCGGCTCGGCGGCCGTCTCGCCCAGCTTCCGGCGCAGCCACGACAGGTGCACGTCCACCGTCTTGTCCGCCCCGCCGTAGGGCAGCTGCCACACCTCGGTCAGCAGCTCCCGCTTGGTGACCACCTCGCCGGGGCGGGCCGCGAGATAGTGCAGCACGTCGAACTCGCGCGGCGTCAGGTCCAGCGCCGCGCCGTCGAGCGTGGCCGTACGCGCCCGCGGATCGACCCGCAGCGTCCCCACCGCCAGCGGCTCCGGCGCCGACTCGCCCGAGCGCCGCAGCACGGCACGTACGCGGGCGTCGAGCTGCGCCGCGCTGTACGGCTTGACCACGTAGTCGTCGGCCCCCGCGTCCAGCACGGGCACCATCTCGGCGTCCCCGTCGCGGGCGGTGGCCACGATGACCGGCACCTTGCTGACCGCCCGCAACATCCGCAGCAGCTCCACCCCGTCCAGGTCGGGCAGCCCCAGGTCGAGCACGATGAGGTCGGGCCGGTCCTGTACGGCCAGCCGCAGCCCGTCCAGCGCCGTCGGGGAGGAGGAGACGGCATGACCGAGCTCCCGCAGCCCGCGGCTGAGCGCCGTCCGGATCGCCGCATCGTCCTCGATGAGCAGAATGTCAGCCATAGCAAGAACGTAGACGCTTTTCCGCCCTGCATTGAGCAGCCTTAGGGCCGCCTTAACCTGGCCTTAGCCGTACATGGGGGAACGTGATGGCGATGAAGAGACTCGTCGTGGCCTGGGCCGCCACCGCGCTCGCCGCCACCGGCGCCGCCGTGGCGGTCATCGGCCTGCTCGGCAACGGCATCACCGGCACCGACGGCCACGTTCTCAGCGCCGGGGAGGTCCGCTCGGCGCTGGCCACCGCCGCCACCCGCACCCCTTCCGCGACCGGCACCTCCACCGGCACCCCCACCAGCACAGGCGCACCGCCGAGCGCGACGCCGTCGCGGACGCCCAGGGACAAGCTGATCCGCAGCGCCGGCGGGACGGTGATCGCCTCCTGCGACGGCGGCCTGGTGACGCTGCGCTCGTGGAGCCCGGCCCAGGACTACTCGGTGGACAGCGTGGACGCGGGGCCGGCCCGGGAGGCCAAGGTGGAGTTCGAGCCGGACGAGGGCGAGGACGTCGAGCTGACGATCGTCTGCTCGGGCGGCTCGCCCGTCGTCCGCTCCCGGTGACGGCGCGGCGGGAGGTCAGGAAAGCCGGGCGTCAGGAGACTGCGGCGTCAGGCGATTTGGCGTCAGGCGGTCCTGGCCTCAGGAGACTGCGGCCTCAGGAGACTTCGGCCGCGAGTGCCGTCTTCGTCAGCTCGGCCTGGCGCCGGATCTGACCCATGACGATCTCGTTGACCCCCTTGGCCTCGAACGTGGCGACCATCCGGTCCATCACCGCGTTCGCCCGGCCGAGGTCGCCCTGCCGCGCCTCGGCCCTGGCCAGCCGGCGCATGACCAGGTTGAGGGTGATGTTGTCGATGCCGGGGTCGCGGGCGACGGCGCTGAGGTGCTCGATGCCCTGTTTGGGATTGGGCAGCCGCACCCGCAGCCGGTTGCCCGGCGTCAGCTCCTTGAACTCCCGCTCCGCGTTCAGCCCCTTGACCATCCGGGCGTAGACGGCCAGCGGATGCTGGCCGTGCCGGCCGATGACCTCGTCCAGCGCCTGGTTGCCCGCGCTCAGCCGGGGCGAGTCCGAGCCGAGCAACGAGAACAGCATGCCCTGCTCCTCGCCCAGCATCAGCTCGGCCACCTGGTGGTCGTCGCGGGAGACGGGGAAACGCACCTTGACCGGGCAGACGGCGGAGACGATGCGGGAGCCGTCGGCGGCGATGTACTGGGCCCGCACCTGGTACTCGCCGGGCTGCTGGAAGTAGTGGCCGTCGCGGCCGTGCCCGATGTACGCGCTGCGATAGAGGGCCGGATTGCCGTCGTCCAGCCGGATCCGCGGTGAGGTGTCCACACAGTGCCGCATCATCGGCCGGTACAGCAGCGTCCTGCCGCCCGGCTGCGTGATCGACACCTGGGTGAACTCGGTGTCCGGATGCAGATGGCCGTGCGTGGCGCGCGGCCCGGCCGTGCGGGAGAGCTTGAACTCCACCACGACGGGCTCGCCGAGCTCGAACGAGTCCTTGGCGCGCACCTCCAGCCGCAGCCCCGAGTGGTCCTCCACCGGCGGCTCGAAGGGGGCGATCTCGGCGGCGCCCTTGCCGAAGGCGTCCGCGCCCATGGCCACGTTCCGGTAGAAGCCGTGGCGCAGGTGGACCAGCTCGGCGTCGGTGAACTGGAACGGGAAGGCGGCCCAGTAGCCCTCCTCGCCGCCCTGGGAGTAGTGCTGGACGTAGTTCATCCACGACAGGTCGCCGAAGCCGCCGTCGGGGCCGAGCGGCTGGGGCGGGTTCGCCAGGTTCTTCTGCCAGGAGTGCAGCAGGTTGAAGGCGTGGCCGAGCTCGTGCACGTACGTGCGTAACTGCGCCCGCCGCGCCTGCGGCGTCGCGCCCATGATCGCGTCGTGGAAGACCGCGGCGCCCTGCCGCTGGTGCGCGTCGTTGTAGTCGAACATGATGCCCCGGTAGCCGCCCACGTGCTTGCTCGCCACCAGCAGCCACACCCGCCAGGCGGGCTGGTCGGCGAACGCGCTGAAGTGCCGGGTCATCGCGTGGTGCAGCTCGGCGTCGTCCCAGGCCAGGTCCGCGCCCGAGCCGGTCACCGGGATCACCTCCGGCTCGTTCAGCCGCAGCTCGACGCCCGCCTCCGCGTACGCCGCCGGCACGGTCAGCTCCCGGTCGGGGGACCCGGCCGGCCCCGGCAGCGAGCCGGTCCGGTACGCCGTGAACGGCTCGGCGCCCACCACGGAGTCCACTTCGAGCACCACGCTGCGGAAGAACGGCGAGGCGAACGCCACCTCGTAGGTACGCCCCGCGACGACGGCCGTCCCGCCCCCGTCGCCGATCGTCACGCGCACGTCCCGGTCCGGGGTGTCCACGCTGAACGCGGCCCGTCCCTCGATCAGGGTCCGGTCACCGTCGCCCCGCACGGCAGGGGCGCCGGCCACGAACGAGCCGGCGTACGAGGTGGTCGCGCCCGCGACCGTGAACAGGTCGCCGCTCACCCGCCCCGTGGGCCTGGGCCCGTCCACGTCGACGCGGAGCGCCAGCCGCGAGTCGCCGTCCTGTCCCTGGTACAGCCCGCTGATCATGGGAGCTCCTGGGGATCGCCTGAGGTCATACCGGGGACACTTCTCCCGCGGGATGACCCTGTCAACGACTCCCGCGAACTTGGAGCGCCCCGAGCAGCTCCTCCGACGCCCTGGTGATCGTCTCGACCGCCCGGTCGAAGGCCTCGGCGTTGTGCCCGGCCGGCGCGCGGAAGCCGGAGATCTTCCTGACGTACTGCAGCGCGGCGGCCCGTACGTCCTCCTCGGTCACGTCCTCGGTGTACGGCGGCCGGAGGGTTTTGATGCTTCTACACATGCCCTAACCGTAATGGCCGATGCGCTGACTTATCTCCCTCGCGCCCTCGGCGAGCAGCGCGCCCACGTCCGGCAGCCGTTCCCTGGTCAGCCGGTAGGAGGGCCCGGAGGCGCTGACCGCGGCCACCACGGAGCCGTCGGCGCCCCTGATCGGCGCCGCCACCGCGTTCAGCCCCACCTCCAGCTCCTCCACGGCGCTGGCCCAGCCCTGGTCTCTGATCTCCTCCAGCCCCAGCTCGGCGGGGGAGGTGATGGTGCGGGGCGTGTAGCGCTCCAGCTCGGCCGGAAGCCGCAGCGCGCCGAAGGCCAGCAGCACCTTGCCGCTGGAGGTGGCGTGGGAGGGGGTGCGCTGGCCGACCCAGTTGTGGCCGCTGATGGCGGCGGGGCCGCGTACCTGGCTGATGTTGACCGTGTCACCGGCCCGCGCGACCGCGATGTTGACGGTCTCGCCGACCGCCTCCGCCAGCCGCAGGCACACCGGTCTGCTCTCGCGGGCCAGGTCGAGCTGGGCGGTGGCCGCGCCGGCCAGCCGGACGACGCCGAAGCCGAGCCGGTAGCGCCCGCGGTCGCCGCTCTGCTCCACGAGCCCGCCGTGCTCAAGGGCCGCGAGCAGCCGGGAGGCGGTGGATTTGTGCACGTCGAGCTCCTGTGCGACGTCCGTGACTCGGGTGGCGCCGTCGCGGGCCAGGATCTCCAGGATCGCGATGGCACGGTCGACCGACTGAACCGACGTGCTGTTGCCCATGACGCAACGATAGTTCAGTTACGGACGGGACTGAGCTCGTCACCGAAATCGAGGGCGATCTTGCGCAGTCCTTCTGCCAGCTCGTCGCGGTCGAGAGCGTCGATCCGCCCGGCCGGCCCCGAGACCGACATCGCGGCCACCACGCGCTCGCCGTCCAGCACGGGCACGGCCAGGCAGTGCACGTCGAGCTCCTCCTCGCCCAGGTCCATGGCGTAGCCGCGGTCCTTGACCGCGCCCAGCTCGGCCAGCATGGCGGGCAGGTCGGTGATCGTGTTGGGGGTGCGGCGCGGCATGCCGGTGCGCTCGAACACGGCCACCGCCTCGGCGGCGGGGCGCCCGGCGAGCAGCACCTTGCCCACCGCCGTGCTGTGCGGCAGCACCCGCCGCCCGACCTCGGCGAACATGCGCAGCCTGCGCGGCGAGGGCACCTGCGCCACGTAGACGATGAAGTCGCCTTCGAGCACGGCCAGGTTCGCCGTCTCGCCGGACAGCTCCACCATCTTGGCCAGGTACGGCTGCGCCCACACGCCGACCATGCTCTCCGCGATGCCGCCCAGCCGCACCAGCCCGCCGCCCAGCGCGTAACGCCGGTCGGACTCCTGACGCACGTAACCGCGGGCGAGCAGCGTGCGCAGCAGCCGGTGGATGGTCCCGTACGGCAGCCCGGTCCTGGCGGCGATCTCCGACAGCGCCGCCTCACCTCCGTGCTCGGCCAGGGCCTCCAGCACGTCGAGCGCCCGCTCGACCGACTGGACGCTCACAGGCTCACCCCGCGCAGCGAGGCGTCCAGCACCTCGGCCGTGTGCGCCACCCGGATCTCCGCGCCGCCGCGCCGCATCGCCGCCGCGATCTGCATCGTGCAGCCGGGGTTGGCCGAGACCAGCAGCTCCGCGCCGGTCGTCCCGACCGCCTTGGCCTTCCTGTCGCCGAGGTCGCGCGCGGCCTGGGGCTGCAGCAGGTTGTACGTCCCCGCGGACCCGCAGCAGATGGCCGACTCGGGGATCTCGCGCAGCTCCAGCTCGGGGATCGCGCCCAGCAGCTCGCGCGGCTGCGAGCGCACGCCCTGGGCGTGGGCCAGGTGGCAGGCGTCGTGGTAGGCGACCGTGACGGGCAGCGGATGCCGCTTGGCCACGGGACCCAGCTCGGCCAGGTATTCCGACAGGTCCATCACCCGGAACCCCGGCTCGCGCCCGAGCAGCTCGGCGTACTCCTTCATCGACGAGCCGCAGCCGGCCGCGTTCACCACGACGGTGTCGACGCCGGCCCGCTCGAACACCCGCACCGTCCTGCTCGCCAGCCGTCTGGCCTGGCCGTCGAGCCCCGAGTGCACGCTGAGCGCGCCGCAGCAGCCCTGGCCGCGCGGGATGACCACGTCGCAGCCCTCCAGCGACAGCACCCGTGCGGTGGCCGCGTTGACCTGCGGGAAGAACTCGCCCTGCACGCAGCCGGTGAGCATCCCGACCACGGCCCTGCGCTCGCCCCTGGCCCGCACCACGCGCGGCAGGCGCTGGCGGTGCTCCACGCGCGGCGCGAGCGCGGCCATGGCGCCCAGGCTGGGGTTCGCCCGGCCGAGGAAGGGCGCCAGCCGCTCCGCCAGCCACATCCCCGGCCGCAGCAGCCGCAGCCTGCGCGGGTAGGGGAACAGGCTGAACACCAGGCCGCGCACGGCCCGCTCGCGCGGCTCGCGTACGTGCTGCCGCTCCACCTCCACCCTGGTCTGCTCGATCAGCCGGTCGTAGCGCACGCCCGAGGGACAGGCCGTCACGCACGCCATGCAGCCGAGGCAGGCGTCGAAGTGCCCGGCCATCTCCGGCGTCATGGGCGTGCCCTCGACGTGCTGCTTCATCAGATGGATCCGGCCGCGCGGCGAGTCCATCTCCTCGCCCCACAGCGCGTACGTGGGGCACGTCGGCAGGCAGAACCCGCAGTGCACGCAGTCGTTGATCAGCTCGGGATCCAAGCTCATGGCCGCACTCCCTTCCCCCTCGCGCCGGCTTCGCCGTCTCGGCCCATCAGATGCCTCCCACGAACCGGCCCGGAGACATCCTGCGCCCGGGATCGAAGCGTTCCTTGACCCGCCGCATCAGCGGCAGCCCGCTCACGTGTCCCCACCGGTCCACGCCCTGGCAGGGCGCCGCGAGCACGCTCACCCGCCCGCCGGCCGCCTCCACCTTCTCGCGCAGCCCCGACACCGTCGCGGCCAGCTCGTCCTCGTCCAGCTCGCGCCCCGGCTCCAGCAGCACCCGCCCGGCGACGGGGGAGCCGCGCAGCGACAGCCCGCACCCGGCCGCCGCGTCCAGCACGGCCGCCGTGCCGGAGGCCGGGAACCTTACCTCCACCAGCACGTCGTCACCGAAGACCTGCCCCCACCACGAAGGCGGCTCGCCGCTCACCTCGGCCGGGCCGATCAGCTCGCGCAGCGTCTCGCCCCTGGTCTGCGCCGCCGTGCCCTCGACCAGCGCGGCCAGGGTGAGCGGCCCCGCCGGGTCCGGCCGGTCCACCTCCACCGCGCTGGGCTCGGCCTGGGAGGCGGCCAGCGCCGCGGCGACCGCGGGGACCCGGGCGCCGCCCAGCTCGGCGACGACCCAGCGGCGCTCGGGGGGCATCGGGTGCAGGCGGAACGTGGCCTCGGCGATGACGCCGAGGGTGCCGTACGAGCCGGTGAAGAGCTTGCCCAGGTCGTAGCCCGCGACGTTCTTGACCACCTTGCCGCCGGATCTGGCCACGGTGCCGTCGGGGAGCACCACCGTGATGCCGATGAGCAGGTCGCGGGCGGTGCCGTAGCGGAACGCGCGCGGCCCGGGCAGCGGGGCGGCGAGCGTGCCGCCGACCGTCGCGTCCTCGCCGAACGGCACGTCCAGGGCCAGCTCCTGCCCCTCGCCCGCGAGGGCCGCGGACAGGGCCGCGATCGTCACCCCGGCCTGGGCGCGGACGACCAGGTCGCCGGCGGCGTGCTCCAGCACCTCGTTCATGCAGCACAGGTCGAGCAGGACGTCGCAGCGCTCGGGCGGCGGGGCCCAGTGCAGCTTCGTGCCGCCGCCCGCGGGCACCACCGCGAGGTCGCGCTCGGCGCAGGCGCGCAGGACGGCGGCGATCTCCTCGACGGTCTCGGGCAGTGCGACCCAGCGCGGCCGCACCCCGCACACGGCGTCGTCGTCGCCCGCCTGCCTGGTCGTCACCTCGCCGAACACGCCCGCCCCCTCAAGACCGCCGGTCACCACTGCCCGCTCACCCTCGCCCCGCTCATCGACGACCCGTTCACAACTGATCGGCCTTTCCCGACTCGACCAGCGGATGCACGCCCTTGCGCACGCCCGGCACCTCGCCGCACAACCTCGGGGTGGGGAACACCTTGCCCGGGTTCGCCAGGCCCTGAGGGTCGAACGCGCACCGGACGAGCTGCATCGTGTCCAGGTCGTCCGCGCTGAACATCTTCGGCATATATCGGGATTTGTCGACGCCGACGCCGTGCTCGCCCGTGATGGAGCCGCCGTGCTCGATGCACAGGTCCAGGATCGCGCCGGAGACCACCTCGGCCCGCTCGCCCGCCCCCGGATCCCCGTCGTCGAACAGCACCAGCGGATGCAGGTTGCCGTCGCCCGCGTGGAAGACGTTGGCCACCTTGATGTCGTGCTCCGCGGACAGCCGGTCGATGGCGGCCAGCACGGCGGGCAGGGACGTGCGCGGCACCACGCCGTCCTGGACGATGTAGGCCGGGCTGATCCGCCCGACCGCGGCGAACGCCGACTTACGGCCCTTCCAGATCGCCGCCCGCTCGGCCGGATCGGCCGCCACCCGCAGCTCGAACGCCGCCGAGCAGATCTCCTCCAGCTGCGCGAACTGCCGCTCCACCTCGGCGGCGGGCCCGTCCAGCTCGACGATCAGCACGGCGCCCGCGCCCTCGGGGTAGGAGCAGGCCACCGCCGCCTCGGCCGCCTCGATGGCCAGCGCGTCCATCATCTCGATCGCGGCCGGCACGATGCCCGCCCCGATGATCGCCGAGACGGCCTGCCCGCCCTGCTCGATGCTCTCGAACGCGGCCAGCACCGTGGTCACCGCCTCGGGCGCGCGGCAGAGCCGTACCGTGATCTTGGTGGCGATGCCCAGCGTGCCCTCCGAGCCGATGAACGCGCCCAGCAGGTCGTAACCGGGGTCCATGCGGTCGAGCGTGACCAGGTCGCCGTCCGGCGTGACGATCTCGCACGCCTCGACGTGGTTGACCGTGAAGCCGTACTTGAGGCAGTGGGCGCCGCCCGAGTTCTCCGCCACGTTGCCGCCGATCGAGCAGATCTGCTGGCTGGAGGGGTCGGGCGCGTAGTAGTAGCCGCGGTCGCGCACGGCCTCGGTGATCGCCAGGTTGGTGACGCCCGGCTCCACGACGGCCCTGCGGTCGGCGAGGTCGACCTCCAGGATCGCGCGCATCCTGGAGGTGACGATCAGCACGCCGTCCTCGCGGGGGAGCGCGCCGCCCGACAGGCCCGTGCCCGAGCCTCTGGCCACGAACGGCACGCCGAAGTCGTTGCAGAGCCGCACCACCCGGGCGACCTGCTCGGCCGTGCCCGGGAGCACGACCACGCCGGGGGTCGCCCGGTGGTAGGTGAGGCCGTCGCACTCGTAGGTGCGCAGGCGTACCGGATCGGTGATCACCGAGTCGTGGGGCAGCAGCGACCGAAGAGCCGCTATGAGGGTGTCCATCACCGATCCCCCTTCTTATGGCATTTGAGCATAGGCCGGAAGCGTCAGGAACTCCGCGAAGTCGTCGTCCAGCGCCACTTCCTTGAACAGCTCGGTCGCCTGCCCGAACAGCTTCTCGTCGTAGCCCGGCTCCTGCGCGATCTTGGCCAGCTCCTCCGAGATGATCCGCTCGACCAGTTCCTTGGTCACCTGCGCGCCCGTGTCGGCCAGCGTGATGTCGTTGTGGATCCACTGCCAGATCTGCGAGCGCGAGATCTCGGCCGTGGCCGCGTCCTCCATGAGGTTGTGGATGGCCGCCGCGCCCAGCCCGCCCATCCAGGCGGCCAGGTAGCGCAGCGCCACGTCCACGTTGTTGCGCAGCCCCGCCTCGGTGATCTCACCCGGCGTCTCGGAGACGGCCAGCAGTTCGGCCGCCGACACGCTGACGTCCTCGCGCAGCCGGTCGAGCTGGTTGGGTCGCGAGCCGAGCACGCCGTCGAACACCTCACGGCAGACCGGCACCAGGTCGGGGTGCGCCACCCACGACCCGTCGAACCCGTCGTTGGACTCGCGCGTCTTGTCCGCCCGCACCTTCTCCAGCGCGACCGCGTTGACCTCGGGGTCCCGGCGCGAGGGGATGAACGCCGCCATCCCGCCGATGGCGTGCGCGCCGCGCTTGTGGCAGGTGCGCACGAGCAACTCGGTGTACGCGCGCATGAACGGCGCCGTCATCGTCACCGCGTTCCGCTCGGGCAGCAGGAACTCGCGCCCCCTGGTGCGGAACTTCTTGATCACGCTGAACAGGTAGTCCCAGCGGCCCGCGTTGAGCCCGGCCGAGTGGTCGCGCAGCTCGTAGAGGATCTCCTCCATCTCGAACGCCGCCGGATAGGTCTCGATGAGCACGGTCGCCCTGATCGTGCCGTACGGGATGCCGAGCAACTCCTGGGCCCTGGTGAACACGTCGTTCCAGAGCCGGGCCTCCAGATGTGACTCGATCTTCGGCAGGTAGAAGTACGGCCCCCTGCCCTTGTCGATCTGCCGCTGGGCGCAGTGGAAGAAGTAGAGCGCGAAGTCGAACAGCGACCCCGCCACCGGCTGCCCGTCCACCTGGGCGTGCTTCTCGTCGAGGTGCCAGCCGCGCGGGCGGACCACGACCGTGGCCAGCTCGGCGTCGGGCCGCAGCGCGTAGGACTTGCCGCCGGTCTCGAAGTCGATCGTGCGGTCGAGCGCGTCGCGCAGGTTGAGGTGGCCGGCCACGCAGTTCTCCCAGAGCGGGGAGTTGGCGTCCTCGAAGTCGGCCAGCCACACCTTCGCGCCGGAGTTGAGCGCGTTTATGGTCATCTTCTTGTCGACCGGGCCGGTGATCTCGACCCGGCGGTCCTCCAGGCCGGGCGCGGGGGCGGCGACCTGCCAGTCGGCCTCCCTGACCTCCTTGGTCTCCGGCAGGAAGTCGAGCATGCCGCCCGCCGACAGCTCCGCCTGGCGCGCCTGGCGGGCGTCGAGCAGCTCCAGCCGCCTGGCGCCGAACTCCCGCTGGAGAGCCGCCACGAAGGCGAGCGCCTCCGGCGTGAGGATCTCGTCGAACCGGTCGAGCATCGGGCCGGTGATCTCCATCAGGACGCCTTTCCGCTGTATGGAAAATCGATTCTGGATTGTGGAAGTGAAGTTACTCCCCTGGTGCCCGGGGGTCAAAGGTTGGGGTTCCCCCGGGGTGATCCCCGATGTGCGTCCGGGCCGCACACGTCAGGATTCGGGAGTATGAAGACGATGGCGATCGCGGGCGGCCTGCTGGCCTCCGCCCTCTTGATGACGGGCTGCGGACTCGGGAGCCTGGGCGGTCCCAGCAACGAGGACACGGCCTCGTACGAGGTGAAGGACAAGGTCTCCACACTCCGGCTGGACAGCGACGCGGGCGACGCGGTGATCACCGAGACCGACGGCGCGAGCGTGCGCGTGGTCGAGAAGCTGCGCTGGCGTGGCGACGACAAGCCCGTCCCCGAGCACAAGGTCGAGGGCGGCTCGCTGTTCCTCACCTACGAGTGCCCGTCGAACTGGGGGAGCTGCAGCGTCGACTACAAGATCGAGATCCCCAAGGGGTTGCCCGTCGACCTGGAGAGCGGCTCGGGCACCCTCACGCTCAGGGCGCTGACCGGCCCGATCGACCTGCGGGTCGGCTCCGGCGACGTGGACGCGGCCGACCTCGGCGGCAAGAAGGTGCTGGCCAAGGCCGGCTCGGGCAACATCGAGCTGAAGTACGTCTCCGCCCCCGACAACGTGGAGCTGGAGGTCGGGTCGGGCGACATCACCCTCAACGTCCCCGACGGCGCCTACGACGTGAAGAGCGACGTGGGCTCGGGCGACAAGAACGTCTCGATCAAGAGCGACAGCTCCTCGCCGCGGAAGATCTCGCTGAAGGCGGGTTCGGGCGACATCACCGTCGCGGCCCCTTGACAGGGCCGGGACGCGCCTGGATAACCAGGTGATTGCGCCGCGGGTGTCATGCCACCATCGTGGGAAGACATCGGGGTGTCCAGACGTTCCCTCATAGAGATGACACGAATGCACGAATACACCGAGCTCGACGAGTTCGAGACCGGCGACATGGACCTCGAGGAGCGCCAGGCGCTGCGCCGCGTGGCGGGCCTCTCCACCGAACTGCAGGACGTCTCCGAGGTCGAGTACCGGAAACTGCGGCTCGAACGGGTCGTCCTCGTCGGCGTCTGGACCTCCGGCACGGCCGAGGACGCCGACAACTCCCTTCTGGAGCTCAAGCTCCTGGCCGAGACGGCCGGGTCCGAGGTACTCGAGGGACTCGTCCAGCGCCGCCAGAAGCCCGACCCGGCCACCTACATCGGCTCGGGCAAGGCCCTGGAGCTGCGCGACGTGGTCGAGGCCACCGGCGCCGACACCGTGATCTGCGACGGTGAGCTGGCCCCCGGCCAGCTGCGCCAGCTCGAAGAGATCGTCAAGGTCAAGGTCATCGACCGGACCGCGCTGATCCTCGACATCTTCGCCCAGCACGCCAAGAGCCGCGAGGGCAAGGCGCAGGTCGAGCTGGCCCAGCTGTCCTACCTGCTGCCGCGCCTGCGCGGCTGGGGCGGCAACCTGTCCCGTCAGGTCGGCGGCCGCGCCGCGGGCGGCGTCGGCATCGGCGGCCGCGGCCCCGGTGAGACCAAGATCGAGCTGGACCGCCGGCGCATCCGCGAGCGCATGTCCAAGCTGCGCCGCCAGATCGGCGGCATGTCCACCTCCCGCGACACCATGCGCAACCGCCGCCAGCGGCGCGAGGTCCCGGCCGTGGCCATCGCCGGCTACACCAACGCCGGCAAGTCCTCGCTGCTCAACCGCGTCACCGGCGCGGGCGTGCTGGTGGAGGACGCGCTGTTCGCCACCCTCGACCCGACCGTGCGCCGGGCGCGCACGCCGGAGGGCCGGCTGTTCACGATCGCCGACACCGTCGGCTTCGTCCGGCACCTGCCCCACCAGCTCGTCGAGGCGTTCCGCTCGACGCTGGAGGAGGTCGCCGACGCCGACCTCATTCTGCACGTGGTCGACGGCTCGCACCCCGACCCCGAGGGGCAGCTGGCGGCCGTGCGCGAGGTCTTCGCCGACATCGAGGGCGCCGCCGAGGTGCCCGAGATCGTGGTGATCAACAAGGCCGACGCGGCCGACCAGGAGGTGCTCGACCGGATCGCCAGGCGCGAACGCGACAGCATCGTGGTGTCGGCGCGCACGGGCAAGGGGATCGGCGAGCTGATGGCGCTGATCGAGGAACGGCTGCCGCGGCTCGACCACGAGGTGCAGCTGCTGGTGCCCTACGACAGGGGAGACCTGGTCTCGCGGGCCCACAAGGAGGGCGAGGTGCTCTCCGTGGACCACGTGGGCGACGGCACCGTGCTGCACGCGCGGGTGCTGCCTAGCCTGGCGGAGGAGCTGAAGAAGGTGGGCAAGCCGGTGGAGCACGTCTCCTAGGCTTTCCTGGCGCGCGTACGGGGCCGCTGAGGTCGCGTACGCTGCGGGTGGGCGTGCGGTGGGGGCGGTTGTCACCACCGCGCCTCACGGACACCCACGGACGACCGTGGACGCCCTTGGAAGGCGGCCACGGACGCCATGACCACGCCGGCCCATGGACGGCGGCCATGGATACTCACGGCCGCCGACGCCCATGGGCTCTCGATGGGACCGATGGGACACTTGAGGGGCGCCTTTTCGGCGCCCTTCCCGGTATGGGGGTCAGCTCTCGCCTCAAAGCGCGCAGACCTGCCCAAAAGCGGCAGTGGTCCCCGAACCCTGGGATTGCTAGGATTGGCCAGACCTAACTTTGGTCTGGATTTGGGTTCGGTTCTGAGTTTCGGATGAGGGTCGTGCGCGTTCGAGTCGTCAGCGGGAGCCCTGGGGACGCGGTAGGGCTGCGTGACGATTGGGATGAGTGGTCTTTCTTCCGAATAACCCTGTACACCAGCCCAACATGTGAAATAACGTAACTGAACTGAAATCGCCGGATCATGCCTCCGGCGATACGGTCACCGCACCAACGAGGTGCGGAAAAGAGCAGGAGACCCCCCATGTCGTCCGGACCCGGAGCGGACTCAGTGGGCGCGGCCCAGGCCGTGCGCTGGGCTCTGCGCTCATGCGGTGGGCCGTGCTGGGTGGTGATGCGGTGACCGTTCGACTGCTGACCAACATCGGCCGCCTCTGGACCGGCAACGAGGTCCTCAGCAACGCCGCCATCCTGGTGCAC
This sequence comes from Nonomuraea fuscirosea, assembly GCF_003001935.1. Taxonomy (GTDB): domain Bacteria; phylum Actinomycetota; class Actinomycetes; order Streptosporangiales; family Streptosporangiaceae; genus Nonomuraea; species Nonomuraea fuscirosea. The sequence goes on from NZ_PVNG01000002.1 coordinate 346,756, forward strand.
AACGACCGCATCGCGTGGGTCGGGCGCGCGCCCGACCTGCCGCAGAGCGTCCCCGGGGTCGTCGACGACATCGTCGACGTCGACCATGTCGAAAACCTGGGCGGCGCCCTGGTCACGCCCGGCCTGATCGATGCCCACACGCACCCCGTCTACGCCGGCAACCGCTACGCCGAGCTGGCGATCCGCACCGGCGGCTCCACCTCCGCCTCGATCACCGCGGCGGGCGGCGGCGTGGGCTCCACCGTCACCGTGACCCGCGGCACCGACCCGTGGACCCTGTGCAACGGCGTACGCGAGCGGCTGCGCGGCTGGCTGCTCAGCGGCACCACGACCGTCGAGGCCAAGACCGGCTACCACCTCACCCGCGACGGCGAGCTCGCCGACGTGCGGCTCCTGCGCGAGCTGGAGAAGGAGCCGATGATGCCGCGCGTGCACGTCACGTTCCTGGCCGCGCACGTGGTGCCGCCCGAATACTTCGGCCGGCAGCGCGAATACGTCGAGGCCGTGGGCGCCTGGTGCGCCGACGCGGCCGCGGCCGGCGCCGACAGCGTCGACGTCTACTGCGACGAGGGCTACTTCACCACCGAGGAGTCCCGCTGGGTCCTCGCCTCCGGCCGCAACGTGGGCCTGCTGCCGCGCATCCACGCCGGCCAGTACAGCCGCCGCGGCGCCGTCCAGCTGGCCGCCGAGCTCGGCTGCGCCTCCGCCGACGGCCTGCACCACATGTCCGACGAGGACATCGCCATCATGTCCCGCTACGGTGTCCCCGCCGTCGTCTGCCCCGCCACCGCCCTCCAGCGCGGCCACCTCCCGCCGGTCCGCCAGATGATCAAGCACGGCGTCCAGATCGCGCTCGGCAGCGACCACAACCCCGGCTACTGCGGCATCACCTCGATGTCCCTGGTGATCGCCATGGCGGTGTCGGCGTTCGGCATGAGCGTCAACGACGCCCTCCGCGCCGCCACCCTGGGTGGGGCCACCGTCCTCGGCGCCCCCGACCGCGGCGTCCTCGCGCCGGGCCGGCTGGCCGACATCGTCCAGTGGGACGCCGACCACGAGGGCGCCTTCGCCTGGTCCTTCGGCCTCAAGCCGCGGCGGGTGTGGCGGGGCGGGACACCGGTCCAGTAGTCAGGCGCCGGCCATGCCACCGTGGATCGCCATCGTCACCGACTCCACCGCCTGCCTCGGCAAGGTGCCCGGCATGACAGTCATCCCCATCCAGGTCCTCCCACACCACCCCACCACCCCTCTCCCCCCACCCACCCTTCCTCCACCCCGACCGCCCACGCACGGCCCTCCCACCTCCGGACCTCCCCAGGCGTCCGGCCCTGCTTCGCCCTGCCCGACGACGCCCAGCGCGTCCGCCTCCGGTCTTCCTATCGCGTCCGTTCCTGCAGTTCCGCCGCCCACGCCCGGCCCTTCCGCCACGTCCGACCCTGCTCCAGCCTCGCCAACCACATTCGGTCCTGCCACCGCGGGCCCGTCCACCGCGCCTAGCCCTCACATCGCGCCCGGCGCCACACCGGCCCTGGATCCTTCTGCCGAGTCGGCTGCCACATCGGCCCTGGCAATTGCGTCATCGGCAGTGACGTCAGATGAGAGCTCCTTCACCGGAGACCTCATCAACGCGACCACCTCGCGCCCTTCCCCCGCCCGCTTCGCCTCCTGCTACGCCGAGCTGGCCGCCGCCGGCGCCACGGGCATCGTCTCGATCCACGTCTCCGCCGAACTGTCCGGCACCATAGATTCCGCCCGAGCCGCCGCGCGGGATGCCCCCGTGCCCGTGGAGGTGATCGACAGCCGCTCGATCGCCATGGGCCTGGGATACCCCGTCCTGGCCGCCGCCCGTACCGCCGAGAACGGCGCCACGTTGGACGAGGCGACAGCGGCCGCACGCCGTTGCCTGCGAACCACGCGATCGTTCTTCTACGTGGACAACCTCGACTACCTCCGCCGCAGCGGCCGGATCGGCACGGCGGCCTCCCTCGTAGGCTCCGCCCTCATGATCAAGCCGTTGCTCCACTTCGTGGACGGCCGCATCTCCCTCCTGGAGAAGGTCCGCACCGCCTCACGCGCCATCGCCCGTCTCGAGGACCTGGCAGTGCAAGCAGCGGGAACGGGCCTTGTACGGGTCGCCGTACAACACCTGAACGCGAGCGAACGAGCCGAGGCGCTGGCGGAACGCCTGCCGAAACGCTTGCCGGCCGTGGTGGACCTGCAGGTGGTGGAGGTGGGCGCGGAGCTCGGCATACACGTGGGCCCCGGCTTCCTCGGCCTCACCGTAACACCAGAAGACGCCTGACAATCCCGCCCGCGGCACGTTGTCCACAGCCGCCCCATCCCCACCCACCACTATCCCCAGAACGTCGCTCGGCCCCACTCCCACGGCCACCCACCCCATACCGTCGCCGACGTGCGAACCCCCGATCCGATGGCAGAGCGCGCCATAGCCGAAGCCCGGCTACGGTCGATCACCGCCCCTGCCCGCCGCCCCCGCCGCCTCATCGGCAAACCTCCCTGGGGCATGGGCAAGCCCCCCGGATCCCGGGAACCCGCTACCAACCCCAAAAACCTGCCCCCACCACCCCGCAACCGCTCAACCCCGCACAACCAAAACCCACTGACGAGCCCCGACCCCGTAGCTCCGGCGCCCACAACCCCCGCCCCCACAACCGCACACCCAAGGAAGCCGCCGCACGCGATCCCAGACCCAAAGCCGTGGGAACAGCCGTCCACACCGCCAACCGCCCAACAAGCAGCACCCACACCCACGTCCTTCCGACCTGCGACGCCGACGTACGCGAGACCGGAGCCGGAGCCGGGGGAACAAGCCTCCGCACACGCAGGTATGCGCCCTGGGGTGTCCGCGCTGCCGTCCTCGCGGTCTGCGGCGCTGGCGTACGCGCGGTCTGCGGCGCTGGCGTACGCGCGGTCTGCGGCGCTGGCGTACGCGAGGTCGGAGCCGGAGCCGGAGCCGGAGCCGGAGCCGGTGCCCGAGCCGGAGCCGGTGCCGTGGGAACAAGCGTCCGCACCCGCAGCTTCGCACCCTGCGATACCCGCGCCAATGTCCTCACCGCCCGCCGCATCCACACCCTCGCGGTCGATGACACCAACGGGTGCGACATCGCAACCCGTGCCGCCCAACCCCGCAGCCTCGCAACCCCCCACGCCCTTGCCCGCCACACCCCCAGCCGCAACGCTCCCACATCCCCCAACGCCCAGCTCTGCCAGCGGCCGGGCCTCAAGCCTCGACCCCACTCCCAATGCCGGCCCGGGCATCAACCCCGGACCTGATCACGGCTCCGCTCCTGGTCCCAACCCGGTCCTCACTCCCGCCCGCATCTCCGCACCCGCCGACAGCTTCGACCTCGGCCCCGCTCAGACGCCCACCGCCGCTGCCTCACCCACCGCAGACTGGCCCGAGACCTCTGGCCCACCAACAGCCGGCCCGTCCACCTCCTCAACAGCCACCCTCTCCCCTCCATCATTGCGATCGCTCCGAGAGTTGATCGCCTCCAAGAGCTCCACCCTCGATCCGGGCAGACCAGGTCTGCGAGTCCTCCTCGCCATCGGCGCACTCGCAGTCGCCGCAGCCGCCTTCTTCGTCTGGCGCTCGACCCCGTCACCCCAACCCCTCGCCGTCCCCACCCCGATCACCCCCATCACATCGATCGCCCCCTCGCCCCAGTCCCCCTCCGCCAAAGTGACCGTCCACGTCGCAGGCAAGATCCGTAAGCCAGGCGTCTACCTGCTCCACTCAGGCGCCCGAGTGACGGACGCGGTGACAGCCGCAGGTGGCGTGACGCGGGGTGCCTCGACCGGGCCCCTCAACCTGGCCAGACGCCTGATCGACGGTGAGCAGATAGTGGTGGGCGTCACCTCACCCCAGACACCCCTCGGCCCCGGTGCCCTCGCCCCAGACCCGGCCACCGCCATCCTGGACCTGAACTCCGCCACCACCGACCAACTGGAGCAACTTCCGGGAGTCGGAGAAGTCCTGGCCGCCCGCATCTTCGAGTTCCGTACCAGCCGGGGCGGCTTCACCACGGTGGACCAACTACGCGAAGTCAATGGCATTGGGCCGCGGAAGTTCGCCGAGATCAAGCCGAAGGTCCGCGTCTGACATGCCCAGGAAACGCACGGCAGACAGTTCAGAAGACCCGATCTCGGTCCCTCGCGAACACACCTGGCCCCTCGCCCTGCCCGCCCTGGCAGCCTGGGCCGCCGCCCTCATCCTGCCCGCCTGGTCCGCCCTCACCGGCATGATCGTCGCCATAACCGCAGCCTCGACGACCATCGTGGTGCTCCGCCTCATCCAATCCGCAGACGGACAAACCGACAGCTCCACCGCCAGACGCACCGCATGGCGAAACGTCGCCCTGGCCACGCTCATCTGCACAGCGGCGGCCTCGGCCTCTGTCGCTTTCAGAGTCCACGCGCTCACCACAGGACCAGCAGCCCAGCTCGCGGAGGCGAACGCCTTCGTCACCGCCCAGATCGCCCTGACCGACGACCCCAAACGCCGACCGGGCAGAAGCGGCCATTTCCAACATGCCAGCTATGTGATCTCCGCAGACCTGATAACCATCCGAACCGCCACCACCACGCAAGCGGTCCACGTCCCCATCACCGTCTTCGCCACCGGCCAATCCTGGGGCCCGCTCCTGCCCACCCAGCACGTGGAGGTCACCGGCCGCCTGGCCAAACCGGTCCCCGGCTCACTGATAGCCGCAACCCTCCTGGTCCGAGGCCCGCCAAGAGTGCTGACGCAGCCCTCAGGACTCCAGACGGCAGCGGGCGCGCTCAGATCGGGCCTGCGATCGGCCGCCGACATCCTCCCTCCCGAGCAGCGTGGCCTCCTCCCAGGCCTCGTCGTCGGTGACGTCTCCCGCATGGACCCACAGGTAACCGCCGACTTCAAAGAAGCGGGCCTCAGCCACCTGAACGCCGTATCAGGGGCAAATTTGGCGATTGTCGCAGGCGCCACACTTGCACTCTCCCGCCTCATCGGCCTCTCCTTGCCGCTGAGGGCGTTGTTCGCCGCAGTCGCGATGCTCGCGTTCGCCGTCGTCGCCCGCCCGTCCCCCAGCGTCCTGCGCGCCCTCCTCATGGGCCTGGCAGCAGCCATAGCCATGGGTACGGGCCGTTCGAAGGACGGCTTCGCGGCCCTGTCGGCAACCGTCCTCTTGCTGATCCTCTTCGCCCCTGACCTCGCCCGCAGCTACGGTTTCGCCCTCTCGGTAACCGCCACCGCCGGCATCCTCATCCTGGCCCCACGCTGGCGAGACAAGCTAACGGGCGCAAACACAGAAGCCACCCCACCAGAAACCCACCCTCACCTGGGCGACCCTCATCCGGGCGTCTCCCGCCTGGGTGACTCTCACCCGGGCGACCCAGATCGTGTCCACTCAGATTGTGATGGCCTCGGTCGTGTCCACTCGGATTGTGACGACCGCAGTTGTGACCACTCGGATAGTGAACACCCCGGTCGTGAACACTCGGATCGCGACCGCGCCGATCGCGACCGTCCCCATCGCGACCGCGCCGAATGCGACTGCCCCCACCTCTGCAGCGCCGGCCCATTCGCTCTTGATCGTCCCGGCTTGCATCACCCCAACCCGAGCTATGCCAGGGTGGACGACCTCGAAACTCGCCGATGCGATGCTGACCGTTCCAGCTTGTCTCACCCCCGCCCGGACCACTCCAAGCCGAGCCACCTCGGAACTGGCCAATGCGACGTTGACCATTCCAGCCTTCAGCACCCCCGCCCAGACCACTCCCAGTCGGGCCACCACGGGACTGCCCAGTTCGACCCTGACCCTCCCAGCCCCGAGCACCGCATCCTCGACCCGAGCCGTTCCCATTGGGCGAGCCGCGACACCGACCGCTTGCACACCGACACCTTCGGTCTCACCCGTATGACTGCAGGTCTTCATGCTCGTCCACGCTCAAGCCAGGCTGTCCAGGATGGCCCGTCCCGTGCGGTCCAGCTCCCGGGTGACGCCCGTGGCGATGAGGTAGCGCGCCTTCAAGACGCCGATGCCTGCAGCGCCGATCGCCTCGACCCGGCAGCGCGAATCAACGTCGACCGCTTCGGGCCTGACGACTCCGAGCCCCACCGATTCGGCCCCGAACAGCACCACGGCCCCAGCTCGCTTCACTCCGACCCGCATGACGCAGAGCCCAGCCCTCGAAGTGCCGATTCTGGGTCTTCGTGGCGGGTCCCGCGTTGGATGGCTGAGGCTGTTGCCGTTCCGGCCGCCGCGCAACTGGCCGTGACACCTGTCCTGGTGTTGATGGCGGGCCAGCTGACTCCCGTAGCCGTGATCGCCAACCTGCTCGTTGCGCCGGCTGTGGCTCCTGCCACTCTGCTCGGCTTCGGTGCCGCTCTTGTAGCGCCCATCTGGCCGGACGGCGCGAGGCTGCTGGTGATCCCCGCCGGATACGCGGTCGGCTGGATCATCACGGTAGCCCGCTGGGCGGTGAATCTCCCGTTCGCCAACGTCCCATGGCCCGCCGGCCTTGCAGGGCTCGGCCTGCTTCTGCTCGTGATGACCGTGACGGTGCTCATCTTGCGCCGTCGCGCCTGGCGGGCGATGGCGCTCACGGCGGCCGGTGCCGCGCTGGTGACCGTGCTGGTGATCCGGCCCATCGCCGGACCCTGGCCGCCCAGGAATTGGCTGATGGTCATGTGCGACGTAGGACAGGGCGACGGCCTGGTGATCTCGGCCGGGCCTGGACGCGGCGTCGTGGTGGACACCGGGCCGGATCCCGTGACCATGGACCGCTGCCTGAGGAGGATCGGCATCGAGGACGTACCGCTGCTCGTTCTCACCCATCCCCACGCCGATCATGTGAACGGCCTGCCAGGCGTGCTCAGGAACCGGCGCGTCGGCGCGGTGCTGGTCAGTCCGCAGCGAACGGACGCACGGTCAGGCGCACGCGTGTCCGCCACCCTCGCGCACCACCGGATCCCCGAATGGACCGCCCCACCAGGGACCCGCTGGCGGTTCGGTCCATCGGAGCTGACAGTACTCGCCCCGGAGGTCGCCGCCGATGACCTGCACGGATACGGGGAGGGAAGCGCGATCAACAATTCCAGCGTGGTCATGCACGTACGCTGGCGCGCCGGCTCGATCTTGCTCAGCGGCGATCTGGAAACGGAAGCGCAGGATCACCTGCACCATCGCTTGACTGTACGGGCAGACCTCCTCAAAACCCCGCACCACGGGTCGAACCGGCAGTCCCCGGCCTTCCTGTCCTCGCTAGGCGCACGAGCCGCGCTGATCAGCGTCGGAGCCGACAACGACTACGGCCATCCCGCGGTGTCCACGCTGAACCTGTTGCGTCGGCTCGGCCTCACCATCTACCGGACCGATAAGGAAGGGGATCTCGCCGTGGTGGAACGAGAGGAAGGAGGACTGGCCATCGTTTCACGCGGCACATGACCGAGTGAGTTCTGGGACGTGACTTCAGGATGCGCGTGTGGTGGTGTGGTTGTCCGCAGGACTTGGCCAGAGGCTGTATTCGGGAACGGCCCGGATGGTCTGAGGCTGTATACGGGAACGGCTTGGGTGGCCTGAGGGCGAATCCGGGAACGGCCCGGATGGTCTGAGGGCGAGCGACTCGTCTGTCTGAGTCAAGGCCCCAGCCTGCACGACTCATTCGACTGGACGACGTCCTACGCGGCCCCTCGCTCACGTCCCCAAGCCCCATCTCCCTCGTTCGGGGGAGTGCGGCGATCATGACTTCACTCCCGAGGGGGAGCCGCGGTGTGGGGGCGATTGCAAAGCTCAGGAGGTCAGCAACCGTGACCTTCTCGAACCGGGGTGTAAACGTGAGCATTCGGATTCACCGTACGTTCGTAATGACTACCCGCACGTCCGTGATGGGCCTGATCGCCGCAGCGGCCCTTGCGGTCGTGCCCTCCGGGGCCTGGGCGATGGACGGCACCGCCGGTTCGGGGTCGTCTGGAGTCTGGACGTCAGGTGGTACTGCCGGTTCGGGGTCGTCTGGAGTCTGGACGTCAGGTGGTACTGCCGGTTCGGGGTCGTCTGGAGTCTGGACGTCAGGTGGTACTGCCGGTTCGGGGTCGTCTGGAGTCTGGACGTCAGGTGGTACTGCCGGTTCGGGGTCGTCTGGAGTCTGGACGTCAGGTGGTACTGCCGGTTCGGGGTCGTCTGGGGTCTGGACGTCGGGTGGTGCTGCCGCATCGATGCCGTCCCAGGGCTGGGCTCCGGGTGGCGCTGCTGGATCGGTGGCGCCCGTGGGCTGGTCGGCGGGTGGTGCCGCCGGGCTGGAGGCATCTGCCGTGCCGAGTCCGTCCGCGTCCGCAGCGAAGACCGCTCACCTGAAGGGGCGGGCCACGATGTACTTTCCAGCGCCCGACAACGACATCGAGATCACGGCCGACGCCCACGCCACGTTCGATCCGAACGGTGCGTGGAGACCTACCCGATCATGGGGGACGTTCCGGATCTCGCATCGCTACAAGTTGCCGGACGGGACATGGTTCACCAACTGGGGTGATTTCGCGGTCGACTGCCTGACCACCGGCGGGCCCACCGCGACCGTCACCGGCAGGCTCACCAAGGTGGCCCCCGGTGGGCCATGGGAGGAGCTGCTGAAGGAGCGGACGCGCATGGGCCTCAGCTTTTACGTTGCCGGAAAGGGGCGAGGGCCGAACCGGATCGGGTTGAGCGGGGCGCCTCGGCCTGGGGAAGGCGAGTTGAGCGCCTGCATGGCTCCTGCGGCCGATGCGCCGGTGGTCAAGGGTGGCTACACGCTGGTGGACAAAAGATGATCAGTCGTTCGGCCGAGGTGCTGTCACGCGTTGGCTCGGCGGAGGCGTTCGGCTGCTTGCGTCCAGAGTGCTCCGCCGGACACCGCGGTGTAGCCGTGGAGTGATTCCCATCGGATGTCGTGGGCGGCCGGCCACAGGCCGGCCGCCCAGGCGATCTGTTGCTCTTCGGCGGTGAACGAGCGGGCCCGAGCGTCCTGGTAGGCGGCCAGGAATGCCTCGGTGCTCTCGATCGGCGGCAATGTAGCCGGGCCCAGCTTGGGGAACACCGTGCTCGCGGCTCCCACCAGGGCGGCTTCCGGTTGCCAGGCCAGGCTGTCCCAGTCGTGCACGATCCACACCTGCCCGCCGTGCCACCGGAGGTTGTGCGCCTCGAAGTCGGCGTGGCCCAGCGCACGGGGCAGGTCGGTCGCCAGCATGCGCCGACGGGCCCTGTCGGCTATGTCCGTGACATAGGCGGGTATGAGGCTCTGATCCTTTTCGTCGAGAGACTCGATCGCGGGCCACAGACCGGGGTCGGGGTGATCCCACCGTACCCAGCGAGGATTCGGCAGGGGCGGCGTGACGGCGACGTCCTCGAGTGCGGTCATCAGCTGGGCGAAGACCTCCGCGTAGCGTACGGCGAGGTCTGGTGTGTCCCCGTGCAGCACCTCTCCTCCGGGACGGAACTCCTCAGCGTGTACGGCGAGGGGACCGACGCCGACGACCGGCGTGAGCGGACGGGCGCAAGGGAACCCGTTCTCGGCGAGGCGGGCCTGCGCGGCGACGCATGATCGCGCCCGGCCGTCGTCGTGACGGGCCTTGACCACGACGTACGCACCGCCGGCCAGCCGGAGACCGAGCACCGACGACATCGACCGCTGCCGGAACAGCACGTCGGCGGGTCGGTCCCCCAGGTGGTCCAGACACCAGGCCGGTAGCCAGTCCGGCAGGTCATCGAGCAGCACAGTGAAACTGTGCCATGGTGCGTTACGAATGCGCCGGATGTCGCCTGAGACTCAGTGCAGGAGGCTGGGGACGTACCGCTTCCCACCCGGCGTCCATCGCTCTCAGCTGCGGCGGAGGCGTTGAGTACCGGGTTGTCGGTGGGGCATGGCATGCTGCCTGACATGGCGGGAACCGATCCAGCACCTGTGACCCTGGTCGTCGGCGATGAGGAGTTGATGGCCGAGCGGGCGGTGAGCGGCGTCGTCGCCGCGGCCCGGGCGGCTGATCCCGCCTCCGAGGTGCATGACCTGCTGGGGAGCAAGGTCACCACGGGCGAGCTCACCCAGCTGACCTCGCCGTCGCTCTTCGGCGATCGTTCCGTGGTGGTGATCCGATCGGCGCAGGATCTGACGAAGGACGTCATCGCCGAGGTCGTGGCCTACGCCAAGCAGCCGTCCGAGGACACGGTGATGGTGCTGGCGCACCCGGGTGGGGTGAAGGGCAAGGCGCTGGTCGACGGGGTGAAGAAGGCCGGGGCCAAGGTGATCACGATCAGCAAGGTCACCAAGGCGGGGGAGCGGCTGGAGTTCATCAAGGGGGAGTTCAAGCGGGCCGGGCGCAACATCTCGGGTGACGCGGCGCAGGCGCTGCTCGATGCCGTGGGCAACGACCTGCGGGAGCTGGCCGCGGCGTGCAGTCAGCTGGTGTTCGACAGCGAAGAGAAGACGATCAGTGCGACGGCGGTGGCCCGCTACCACAAGGGGCGCGCGGAGGTCACCGGGTTCAACGTGGCCGACTCGGCGGTCGAGGGGCGGCTGGCGGAGGCCCTGGAGCAGTTGCGCTGGGCGCTCGGCACCGGCGTCGCTCCCGTCCTGCTGGTGAGCGCTCTGGCCGGTGGCCTGCGGTCGCTGGCGAAGGTCGGCAGCGCGCCGCGCAACCTCCGGGGCGGGCAACTGGCGAGCCATGTCGGCATGCCGCCGTGGAAGGTGGACCGGGTGAGACGGCAGCTCAACGGCTGGGGGCCGGAAGGGCTGTCGCGGGCGATCCAGGCCGTGGCCAGCGCCGACGAGCAGGTCAAGGGCGGGGGCGCGGATCCGGCCTACGCACTGGAGCACACGGTGCAGGTCATCGTGGCCAACCGAACGGGCCGGTGACGTTCAAGAGGCGCCTCGGTGTGGCCGGGGGATCGAGGAGGTAGGTCGGCTCGTTTGATTGGGCGTGGTGGTGGTGTCCTGAGGGTACGGCGCGGCGTGATCGGCTGGGCGAGCCTGGCTGGGCCGGGTGGTCGCGTCCTGGTGGCGCGGGTTGGTGTGGCTGTCTGAGTACGGTGTTGGGCTCCGAGTGCCAGGGGAACGGCGTGGCTGACTAGGCGTAGCGGGCTGGGCGAGCCTGGTTGGGCAGGTCGGCGGCGCCCGTGGGCATGGGTCGGCGCGGCGTGATCGGCTGGTCAGGGCGATACCCCCGAGGGCACAAGTTGACGTGCCAGCCGACTCCGGTGGCGGCGTTCGAGAGGTGGGTCGGTGAGGAGCGCGCCAGGGGAGCGGGATCGCGAGAGGCAGTGGAGCCGTCAGCCGGGAGACGGGGCAGAGGGGAAGCGGTCAGTGGGGAGAAGTTTGCGGAGTCTGGTCAGCGAAGGGCGGGCCGGAGGAACGGCATCGCGAGAAGCGGGGAGAAGCGGTCGGCCGGTAGATGGGCCAGAAGCGAGGCGGGGCAGAGGATAAGCGGTTAGCGGTGGAGTCTGTGGAGGTGGGCCGGTACGGAACGAGCCAGGGGAGCGGCATCGCGAGAGGCGGGGAGCGGTCAGCCGGCAGGCCGGCCGGACTGGTAGCGGTCAGCGGTGAGGAGCTTGCGGAGGCGGATCAGCGAGGGGCGGTCCTGGGGAGCGGTATTGCGAGAGGTGGAGGAGCTGTCAGCGAGGTGGTCAGAGGGAAGCAGTCAGCGGGGAGGAGGCCGACAGGAACGCCTTCTCGCGACGAACCGCTGCCCCGGCTGACCAGGATGTCCCGTCCTGATCACTGCAGCAGGCCGTGCTCGAACGCGAACGCGAGGGGCCGCTCCGACAAGACCAGGCCGCCTTGCACGGCATCGAGCTGAGCGTCGTCCCGCGGCGGTCCAACAAGTGGAACGGCGTCGTGGCCTGTGCAGACAGGATCCTGACACGCCGAGTCCGCGAGGGGCGGGTCAGCGGGGGGTTTCCGCGTTGAGGAGCAGGCGTTTGAGGAGGTTGTTCAGGACGGTCTGATCCTCGGGTGGCAGGGTGCTGATCATCGTCGCCTCCACCTCGGCGCGGATCGTCATCGCATCCGTCCACAGGTCGTGGCCCTTGGGGGTGAGCTCGACGTCCACGCGGCGCCGGTCCTCGGTGCTGCGTACGCGCCGCACCAGTTGTGACCGTTCCAGCGTGTCCAGCCGGCCTGTCATCCCGGCCGGCGAGAGCAGGAGGTCCGCGGCCAGCTCCGAGGGCGTCGCCGAGCCGCCGCGTGCCACCAGGCGGTGCAGTGTCTCGAACTCGAAGTCCTGCATGCCGACCTCCGACAGGGCCGCCTCCTTGGTGTGGCCCAGGTGCTTCACCAGGAACTGCAGGCGGGTGACGATCGCCTCGACCCGTTCGTCGAAGGGTGCCTTGCCGCGCCAGCGGGCCAGGTGGCGATCGACGGAGTCTTCCATGCGCGCGATCCTATGCCAGCGAGTATTTTGTTGACGAAACATTCGCTGGCGAAATATCGTCTCTCACCATGATGTCTCGGTTGTTGATCGGACGGTGCCTGTCGGCGCTGGCCACGGCGCTCATACCGACGACCCTGACCCTGGCGGTGCTGCGTGCCACCGACGACGGTGGGGCGCTCGGGGTCGTGCTGGCGAGCGAACTGGTCCCCATGCTGCTGCTCCTCCCCGTCGGCGGCGTGCTGGCCGACCGGCTCAGGCCCGAGCGGGTGGCGCTGTTCGCCGACCTGGCCCGGGGCCTGTCGCAGGCCGCCATCGCCGTGGAACTGCTTCTCGGGCTGTACCGGCTGGTCGACCTCGCGCTGTTGTCGGCGCTCGCCGAGGCGGCCATCGCGTTCGGGAGCCCGGCCGTGCCGCGACTGGTGGTCGCGGTGGTGCCCGGGCCGGCCAGGTTGCGGGTGAACGCGCGCATCGGCGTGGTGACGAGCCTGTCGTCGGTGGCGGCCCCGGCGATCGCCGGAACGGTCACCGTCGTCGCCGGGCCTGGTTGGGCGGCGGGGCTGACCGCGGTGCTGTTCGCCGGGTCGGCGCTGACGCTCGGCGGCATGCGAACGTCGATCGCCCGGCGCGCGGAGGGTCACCATGGCGCTGAGAAGGCTGCGGGGGCTCAGAGCGCTGAGGCGGGTGTAGCGGTCCAAGGCGTTGAGAACGGTCCGGGGGTCCGGAGGGCTGAGGAGGGCGTGGAGGTCCGGAGTGCTGAGGCGAGTGTCGTGGGTCAAGGGACTGAGAACGGTGCGGGGGTCCGGAGGGCTGAGGAGGACGTTGTGGTCCAGGGCCCTGAGGACGGTGTGGGGGTCCGGGGTGTTGAGATAGAAGTGGCGGGCCGGCGGGTTGAGAGCCCTGGGCTCGAGCGTGCGGTTGAAGAGCGGGGCACGTTCTCCGCGTTCGGGCGGGACCTGCGTCGTGGGTGGCGGGAGATTCGGCAGCGGCCCTGGTTCCTGGCATGCGTGTTCGGCCACGGCGTGTGGCATTTCGTCGCCGGCCTGTTCCTGACGCTCGCCCCCGTGACGGTCGTACAAGACCTGGGCGGTGAGACGAACTGGATGGTGATCGTGCAGAGCGGGACCGTGGGGATGGTGCTGGGCGTGTTCGCCGCGCCCAGGCTGCCGATCCGGCGGCCGCTGGCGGTGATGCAGGTCGGCGCCGCCGCCTACCTGCTGCCCATGGCCGCCCTGGCCGTGCCAGGTCCGGTCGCGGTGCTGGCGGTGGCGTACTTCGCGGCCATGTTCGGGCTGGGGGTGCTCATCCCGTTGTGGGAGACGGTCGTGGCCGAGGAGATCCCGGAGCGGGCTCTGGGGCGGGTGCGCTCGTTCGACACACTGATCTCGTTCGCGTCGCGACCGTTCGGGCTGGCAGTGGCGGCGCCGCTGGCGGGGCTGACCGGGGTCACGGCTCTGGCACTGGTGGGTGGCGTATTGGTCGCCGCAGCCAACCTGATGGCGATCACCTGGTCAGCCACGCCGTCGACCCGAACTGCGGCGACTCCAGCCGGCGTCGGCCGGGCGGCGCTGTCGCGGTGGGCTCGACCGGCGACGGCCCATATTCGGCGAGCTTCGATGAGAGGCCAGAATGAGGACGGTGAACGTTCCCACGCCCCGTCCTGAAGCACCCGCGTCATTACCTCGGGCTCAGCCCGCGGATGACCGAACTGACCGGGGATTCCACGTCTACCGCGTCACGAAGTACGACCCGGCCGACCGCGATGCGGCCGGCCATTACGTCGGTCCTGAGGACGTGTACAGCGACCACGGCGCGGTCGAAGCGGCCTATCTGGCTTCTGTTGCCGCTTTCGCCGAAGAAACCGGCATCACCCACCTCGCTATTCGGGAACCCGAGGTAGCCGGCTTCGTGAACTTCGGCGTAGAGCCTCCGATCGACGGTCATGGCCTGGCCGGACTCTTCCCACCCGACCTGACGGGTTACCACGACGGCGCACAGGTGCCGATGTCCGTCGCCTTGGAACTGGTCCGGGCGATGCTGCGCGACAACGGCGCCTGGTGTCGCTTGGAGGCTGAGGGTCGATTCTTCGTCCACGTAGGGTACGACCAGTACGTCTATGTCGGCAGCGCACTTCCGTGCCCGTACGCGGTGTCGCTGACGCACGGGCGTGGACTCTTCGCCGAACAGATCGACCGGTCACCGTACGACCCACACCTCGATGAAGCCGATTCCGCCCGGGGACGCTCCGCCGACGACGCCTTCTGGGCCGAACTGAATGTCCTCATCAGCAGGCGAGGCACGGTGTTGCTCGAGGAGGGCTTCGTCTTCAACACCTCACGCTGGCACCGCATCGCGCTTGATGACGTGGCTTCGATACGGAGCCGAATCGCCCCGCGGGCCAGGTTGCTGATCTGGCCCGACCTGTCGGCCGACGTGGACACGGCCCTCGCCGGTCTTCCCGACGACGGCCTCGTTGAGATCGTCTGGCAGAACTCTCGGGGGGAGATCACCAGTCTGACGATCGACGAAACTGAATATCCGGCACTGCCCGCCAAACTGGCTGATGCCCGGGCGGTGTTGATTCTCTCCTGCGACGAGGACGAACGTATCCCGCTGATGGCCGCCGTGATGCCCGACCCCGATGGTGTACTCCGCGCCCGATGGATGCCCTGACGCTCACTGCGCATAGAGGTGTGGCCCGTTGATTCAAGGTGACGGCTTGATCTGTGGCGATGGAGGTCTGCTGGCGGCAATGAGAACGCATCAACGGAGGTTCGCGAGGAGTCAAGGTGCGGTCGAGCCGGGCTGCTCAAGCGGCTCGCGCATGACGGCGATGGCCTCGACGGCGTCAGCGACCACGTGATCGGCCCGGTGTTCGTGGGCCGGCCAGGTCCCCCGGTCGATCCAGATCGTCCGCAGACCGGCCGCCCGGCCTCCCTCGATGTCGGCGATGAGATTGTCGCCGACCATCCAGCCGCCCAGAGAAAGGCCGGCCCCACACCGCTGAGCGGCGATCTCGAACAGGCCGGTCTCGGGTTTCCTGATGCCCTCGGCTTCCGATACGGCGTAACCGTCCACCAACTCGGCCAGGCCCGTCCGGTGGAGTTTGCCGAGTTGGTTGTCCGCCATGCCGTTGGTGACGATCCCCACCCGCCACCCCGCACCGCGCAGGCCGGCTATCCCGGAAAGGACGCCGGGGTAGCACCGTACGAGGTCGGGCATGCGCTGGCGGTAGGCCGCCCACAGCTCCTCGACCGACTCGGAAAGAGCGAAATGCTCGCGGACGTCACTGAAGAACGTCTCCCGATGGGGATGCGTGGCTCGATCCCGGGCGACGAGCCAGGCGCGGCTCTCGGGGCCGAGGTGCTGTTGCTCGGCGAACTCCGCGGCCCACCGGAGGAACGCGGTATCAAGGTCGAGGAGGGTCCGGTCGAGGTCGAAGAGGGCCAGACGCTGCACGCAGCCGATCATAGAAAGCCGGCACCCGGGGGATCAGGTGCGGGCGGCCTCGTGGATGACGCCGTCGCTGATCTCCAGGACCCGG
The DNA here is from genome assembly GCF_003001935.1 of Nonomuraea fuscirosea. Classification (GTDB taxonomy): domain Bacteria; phylum Actinomycetota; class Actinomycetes; order Streptosporangiales; family Streptosporangiaceae; genus Nonomuraea; species Nonomuraea fuscirosea. The sequence continues at coordinate 362,691 of NZ_PVNG01000002.1, forward strand.
TCCGCCACCGTCATCAAGCTCTCGTCGTGCGTGGCCACCAGCGCCGTGACCCCCTCACTCCGTACGAGCGCCCGCAGCAGTTCCATGATCTGCCGCCCCGTCTGCGAGTCCAGTTGCCCGGTCGGCTCGTCGGCCACCAGCAGCCGGGGCCGGTTGGCCAGGGAGCGGGCGATGGCCACCCGCTGCCGCTGCCCCCCGGACAGCTCGTACGGCCGCTGGTTGACGTGCTGTTCCAGCCCCACGAGCGCGAGCAGCATCCGGACCCGGGCCTCCCGCTCCTCCCCGGGCGTGCGCAGGAGCCGCATCGGCACCCCGACGTTCTCGGCCGCCGACAGGACGGGGATCAGCCCGAAGGACTGGAAGACGAAGCCGACCACGTCCCGGCGCAGGGCCAGCAGCTCGTCCTCCGACATGGCCGTGACCTCGTGCCCGTCCACGACGACCCGGCCGGCGTCCGCTTTGTCCAGGCCGCCGATCTGGTTGAGCAGGGTGGTCTTGCCGGAGCCCGACCGGCCCCGTACGGCGACCAGTTCGCCGGGATGGATGGAGAATGTCACGTCCCGCAGCGCGACGACCTCCTTCGGCCCGGTCCGGTAGACCTTGCGCAGGCCTTCCACCACGACGAGGGGCGAGTCAGTCATTCGAGGGCTCCTCACGGGCGGGCCACACGCCGATGTGGTCGGATTCGAGTTCGAGGCGGACCCGCCGCTCCATGTCGAGGGCGCTGGTGAAGTCGCGGGGCAGCTGCAGCCGTCCGACGCGGTCGAGCACGGCGTACTCCTCGGCGATGATCTGGCCCTCGGCGCCCTCGCGCCGGAGCGTCTCGCTGCTGGTACGGCCGTCGCGGATGCCCACCGTGCGGTCCACCTGCTCGGACACGAGCGGGTCGTGCGTCACGATGACCACGGTCACGCCCAGTTCCCTGTTGGCCGTGCGCAGGGCGTCGAACACCTGCTCCGACGTCTCGCTGTCCAGCTCGCCCGTCGGTTCGTCGGCCAGGATGAGCTGCGGGGAGTTGGCCAGCGCGACGGCGATGGCGACGCGCTGCTGCTGGCCGCCGGACAGCTCGGGGGGTCTGCGGCCGGCGCAGGAGTCGACGCCGAGCAGCTCCAGCAGCTCCTCCGCCCGTCCCCGCCGCGCCTTGCCGCGGGAGGCGAGCTTCATCGGCAGCTCGACGTTCTCCCGAGCGGTCAGGTACGGCAGCAGGTTGCGCGCCGTCTGCTGCCAGATGAACCCCACCACGGAACGCCGGTACCGCAGCCGATCGCGGGGGCTCATGGACAACAGGTCCATGCCCGCCACCCTGGCCACTCCCGCCGTCGGCACGTCGAGCCCGGACAGGACGTTGAGCAGCGTCGACTTGCCCGATCCCGACGCGCCGACGATGGCCACCAGCTCGCCCTTGTCGATCACCAGATCGAGGCCCTGCAGTGCCACGACCTCGACGCCCTCGGTCTTGTAGATGCGGACGAGGTTGTCGCACACGATGTGCGAGTCGCCGCCGAAGGCGGCCTTCTGGCGGGTGGCCTTGGCTTCCAGCTCTGACAGGGTCGGGTTCATGTGGAGTCCCCCACTCGAAGCACGGCGCCGAGGCTGCGACGACGGCTGATGACGGTGTGCGCGTACGCGCCGAGTACGGCGACCACGGCCAGCCCGGCGGCCAGCGCGCTCGGCAGGAACAGGTCGAGCGAGTAGTCGCCGACGGCCAGGTCACCGGCGTAGGACGACAGGTCGACGCCGGGCCCGAGCGCGGCCGGCAGGCCGAGGCCCAGGCCGAGCCCGACCAGCGCGGTGACGAGGATCATGGGCAGGATCTCCAGCACGGTCAGCCGCTGCGCCTGGCGTTCGGACAGCCCCAGCGTACGCAGGAACGACACCGTCCTGGCCCGCTCGGCCGCCCCGACGACCAGCGACAGGACGACGGCGACCAGCGCGTACGCCGCCAGCGCGACCGTCACCACGACGAGCGTCGAGCGGACGGTGCTGGTCAGCGGATCGTCCTGGATGGCCGCCATCGCACTCTCCTGGGAGACGACGCGAGCGGACGGGACCAGCCGCGCCAGCTCGGGGAGCGAGACGTCGCCCTTGATCAGCAGCGTGTTCACGGCTGGCCGCAGCTGCACGCCGATGGGCACGACGACGAACTTGCCGGTGGTGAAGAAGCCGGGCACCGACTCGATCACGCCGCGCGTGGCCAGCTTGAGCCGCGACTGCCAGCCGATCTCGAGGGTTCCCCGCCCGCGCAGCTCAGGGGAGACGAGCACGCCGTCGGACAGCGCGGGCAGGCCGACGGGGGCGTCGCCGAGGATGGCGCGCCACTGGGCCACGTCCACGGCGATGGCCTCGGCCCGTTCGGCGCCGTACCCGACCTGGACCCGTCCCGTCTGGGCCGGCACCACCTGCTCCACCCCGGCCAGGCGGCGCACCCGCTCGATCGCGTCGGCCGGGATCTCGCTCTCCGTGCTCACCCTGACCGGTGCGCCCACCTGCTGCCAGGCCGCCAGCCGCTGCGTGCTCGCGATCCCGTCGGAGACGACGGCGGCGAACACCGACACGCCCAGCGCCGGCAGCAGGATCAGCACCGGCAGCACGCTGCCGGATCGCGACCTGGCCGCCCTGGTCAGCCCGAGGAACGGCACGGCCGCGCGGGCGCGCGCGCTCAGCCGGACGAACAGCCGCAGCGGGTACGGATAGCAGCGCAAGGTGATCAGCGCCGCCGCCACGGTCAGCGCGATGGGCACCACCAGCAGGAACGGGTCCTGCCCCGCCGAGGCGTTCAGCCCGCGGGCCCGCAGCAGATAGGCCCCGGCCAGCGCCAGCACCACGACCAGCACCTCAAGCGTGATCCGCCGGGCGGACGGCCGGGCGGTGGCCACGTCCTCGCGCCGCTCGTGCAGCGGTGTGCGGTGCAGGAGAGCCGGCCTGACGACGGCGAACCCGACGGTCACCACCACCACGATCACCGGCCCGGCGTGCACGATCGGCAGGACGGGGCCGGGCACCAGGTACGACAGCGCGTACCCGATCACCGCGGCGGGCGCCACGGCCAGCGCGGTCAGCGCCGCCGCCGTCCCCGCCACCTGCGGCAACGAGCCACCCCGGGCCCGCGCCAGGCTCAGTGTGTGGTCGAGTTTGTCGGCCAGGAGCTGTACGGCGAGGATGATCACGCCGAGCGCCACGGCCAGCAGCCCGCCGAGCACCAGGTACATCACGGTCTGCGCGGTCGACAGCTCGGCGAGGAAGCCGGTGAGCAGCTCGGGCAGCCCGGTGACCAGGTAGTAGGGGCTGGACGTGCCCACGGTCTGCAGCGCCACGACCCGGTCGAACTCGTGGACGGCCGCCCGCAGGCCGGGCACGTCGAGCGCGTCGGCCGCCCGGGGGACGAGGGGCAGGATCCAGCGGTAGGTCAGGTTGCGTCCCTCGCCGCTGAGCGCGCTGAGCCCGGCGTCGGACGTGAGCGTGGTGATGTGCCGGACGAAGTCCTGGCGGCCGGGTGGCTGCTCTTCGAGGATGCGCAGGATGTCGGAGTTGTGGGACCAGTAGCGGTCGCCGGGATCCTTGGCACGGAAGACGCCGACGATCTTGACGGCGGCGTAGTCGTTCTCGCCGACGAACACCGTCTGGCCCAGCCGCAGGTTCATCTTGTCCAGGGCCTGTTCGACGACGCCCACCTCGAAGACCGGGATCGTCTCGCCCTCGTAGCGCGTCGTGGCGGGCGCGCCGGGCGCGCGCCCGCGCACCCAGTCCACGCGCCGGTCGGCGTCGGAGAGCCAGCCCAGGTTGAGGAAGGACTTGCCGCCGGTGCCGGTGATCGGCGTGAGCGTGGTCTTGGCGCTCATGTGGCCGGCACTGCTGGGCGCGGTCAGCGGGCGCAGCTCGGGCGGCAGGATCTCGCGCCAGAGGCGCTCGCGGGAGTCGAACTGGGCGCGTTCGCGCAGGTCCTCGGCGCGCGAGCCGGATGAGACGGTCACGGCCAGGTCGGTCTGGACGGCGGGCGCGGCCTGGAGGTCGCGGCGCAGCGCCTCGTCGTACGCCGCCTGCGTCGCCCTGGGCAGGCCCGCGACCAGCAGGCAGGCGCCCAGCGTCAGCACGAAGAGCACGGCGACCGTGCCCAGGTGCTCCCGGGCGAGCAGCCGGATCCTCACTGTTCCTCCCGAAGAGCGAGCAGCCGGATCCTCGCCGTTCCTGCCGGGCGAGCGGCCGGAATCGTCACTGTTCCTCCCGGAAGGCGAGCCCTTGCCGGCGCAGGTTGCGCGTCAGCCCGGCGACGATCGCGAACAGCACCCCGGCCACCAGCACCAGCATCACCGCGGTCGCCGCCCACGGGATGTCGAGCAGCACGCCCGGCGTGACGGCCGCCGCCTGGCCGGTCAGCACGATGTGCGGCACCACCAGCACCCCGACGACGATCGCGAGCCCGGTCCCGGCCACCAGCGACAGCCCGACCACGAACGTCTGCTCCATCGCCAGGATCCCGAACACCTGCCGCGAGTTCACCCCGAGCGCCCGCAGGATCGCGAACTCGGCCATCCGCTCCCGTGCCGCGACGGCCGCGTTGACCAGGAACCCCAGCACGGCGAAGACCAGCGCCGCCAGGAACCCCAGCATCAGCGCCCCCTGCAGCCCGCTGGCCAGCGGGTCGTTCTGCAGCGTCGCGGCCAGCGCCCGCTGGTCGAGCACGGAGACGTCCCATTCCGGGTGTTTTCCGAGCGCCGCCACGGCCGCCGCGCCGTCCCCGGCCAGCCACCACTCCGTGGCGGGCCGCGGCGACTGGGCCGCGGCGAGCTCGTGCGCCTGCATCGTGCTCCAGTCGGCCAGTACGGCCTTCTGCCCGGCCGGCGCGGTGGGCATCGTCTCGACGACGCCGACGACCTTGACCGTCTGGACCCGCCGGTCGATGCTGGCCTTCCCGACCTGCCCGACGCCCAGCTTGAGCGAGGCGGCCAGGTCGGCGGTGAGCACCACGGGCAGCGGCCCGAGCCGCGGCGGCGCCGCGAACGCGGCCGATCCCGGCCCGGTGCCGACGGTCATCGTGAGCGGAGGCGCGGCCACGTCCCGGCCGTCGGCGCGCAGGCCGGTCAGGGTGAGGTTCGCCTCGCTCTCCGGCACGCCGGAGAGCAGGCCGCGCAGCGAGATCGGGTACGACAGCGCCCCGCTCCGCCCGGCCAGGGCCCGGAGATCCACGTCGACCTGGTTCTCGCCCGCCTTGAGCACGCCGAGCGAGACCTCCCGCCACACGCCGAGGGCGTCGGACAGGACGAGCCGCAGCGGCAGGTCCGTGCTCACCCGGGCGGCCAGGCTGAGTGTGGTGGGCCGGCCGGGCAGGTCGAGCTTGCCCGCGACGTCGCCGGCCAGGCCCCGCGACAGCTCGGCGGTGGTCTGCGCCGACAGATCTGGACGAAGGTGGAAAAGCTCCCCCATCTTCCCGGCGTCGAGCGTGAGCAGCAGCGCGTTCTCGCCACCGACCTCGCTCTGCCCCCGGTATCCGGGGGAGGCGGCGGTGAGTCCAGGCAGGGTGGTGAACGCGGTGCCGCGTCCGAGCGCGCCCAGCTCGGGCCCGTCCGGCGGTCCCGACAGCCGCAGGTCGGCGCCCGCCTGGTGCCGGGCCTGGTCGAGCTGCGAGGAACGCCAGGTGGCGGTGGTGGCCAGGGAGACGATGCCGATCGCGACGGCCATGGTGAGCAGCAGCGCGGGGCCGGCGTACTTGAGCGGCCGCCGGCTGACCTGCCAGGCCCCGAGTGCGGGGGCGAGGGCGGGCCGTCTGGACGTCACCCGTTCGGCCAGCCTGGACACGCGCGGCACCAGCCGCAGCCCCAGCATGCCGCCGGTGAGCAGGGCCAGCGCGGGCCCGGAGATGATCAGCGGGTCGATGCCCAGCCCGCCCTGCGCGGTGGTGGTCACTGGCGCGCCGTAACGCTGGAGCTGCCAGATGGCCAGTCCGGCCACGACCAGCAGCGCCAGGTCGGCGCCCACCCGTTCGATCAGCCCGCGCCCGCCGCCGCGCCCGCGCGCCGACTGCTCCTCCACGTACGTGCGCCGCGCGCCGGCCAGGGCGGGCAGCATGAGCAGCACGGCCGCGGCCAGCGCCACGCCGGACGACACGAGGAACGTGCCCAGGTCCGCGACCGGCGCGAGCCGCACGCCCGAGGCCCTGATCCAGGGCAGCATGGTGACCAGCGCGAGCAGCGGCGGCCCGAGGAACGGCGCCACGATCGCGCAGGGCAGGGCCACCAGCAGCGCCTCGCCGCCTGCCAGCGCTGCCAGCCGCATCGTGCCCGCGCCGCGCGAGCGCAGCAGCGCCACCTCCATGCGGCGGTGGTCGGCCAGCAGCCGCGCGGTCAGCATCAGCGCGTACGCGGCCAGCAACAGCAGTTGCAGCACCGGGATCAGCATGGTGGAGCGGGCCACCAGCGAGGCGGTGTCGAGCTGGGTGAGCATCTCGGGCAGGCGGCTGGCCGTCTCGCAGCCGGTGCACCCGGCGGCCTTGAGCCGGTCGCCCAGGTCCGCGACGGCGCCGGCCAGCGGGCGCAGCCGTTCCGGCGTGATGGCGCGCAGGTCGGGCACGGCGGCCCAGGTCGCGTTGACGCTGGTCGCGAACCGGCCGACGAACGTCTCACGTGCGACCATCAGCGGCCCGTACGTGGTGAAGTCGCGGCGCTCGACCCCCGTGCTGAGCAGCTGCTCGCCCGCCCACCGTGCGCCGAACGGGTCGTCGAGCTGGAAGACGCCGACCACGCGGACCTTGACCGGCCGCGGGTCGAGCCGGCCCCGCACGGTGTACTCGTGGCCCACCTCGAACCCGGTCGCCGTGGCCGCCGACAGCGAGAGCACCGCCTCGACCGGGTCGTTCCCTGACTTGGGCCCCGGCTTGGGCGCAGGTGTGGGCCACGTGCCTGAGACCAGCCTGGCCTGCTGGTCGAGGCCGTCGTAGCTGCCGAACCTGAGCAGCTCGGGCAGCTTCCTGTCCTCCTGGCCCGGCATGGTGTAGGAGTCGGAGCGCAGGCTGGTGGTGACGGCGGGCGTGCTGGGGTAGGCCTTGGCGAGCTCGGCGCGGATGGAGGCGTCGTACTTCGGGAACGTCTCCGCGGTCACGGAGGCGCTGATGGTGACGGCGGTCTGCTCGTACGAGGCGGTCTCCATCGTCCGGCGGACACCGGCTTCGGCGATGGAGGAGGCGTACATGGTCAGCGCCACGAGCGTGGTCGTGGCGAGCAGGATCGACCCGAACGCGGCCAGCAGGAGCAACGGCTCGCTGAACGCCCGTTTGACGACGAGCGGCCCCCGCATATGTCCCCCTTAACCCCGTTTAGTGCACTTTCGAGCACGCGCGGAGCGAGGGGCAAGGCGATCTTTGCAACGGTGACTCACCCGATACGGCAGTGTGATATCGAAACCGTGACAAAGTCCCAACAAAAACAAGAACGCCGCACTCCGACGTGGAGTGCGGCGTTGCTGATCCGGTCGCGCTTACTTGGCGGCCAGGGCCGCGGCCTGCTTGGCGATCGCGGACTTGCGGTTGGCGGCCTGGTTCTTGTGGATGACGCCCTTGCTGACGGCCTTGTCGAGCTGACGGGCGGCGACCCGCTGAAGGGCCGCGGCCTGCTCGACGTCGCCCTGCTCGGCGGCCTCGCGGAACTTGCGGACGGCAGTCTTCAGCGAGGACTTGACTGCCTTGTTGCGCAGACGAGCCTTCTCGTTCTGCTTGTTGCGCTTGATCTGGGACTTGATGTTCGCCACGAAGAAGCCTCGGTGAAGTCTGAAGTGATTGGACGGGGCGCGCGGGCTCGAGAGAGGGCGCGCCACACGCAGTTGCCCAGGCTACCAATAACCCAGGCCGCTGCTCAAATCAACGCCATCGTGTCATGTACTCGTGCCAATCCTTTTCCGTGGCCGCGAAGTCCACGTAGAGGGCCAGCCCGAACCGCTCGCGACGGCCGTGATCGGAGAGCGCCAGCCTGGCGCCCTCGGCCGCCATCTCGACGCTCTCGGCGGCGTCCAGCCATGGTACCCCGTGGTCGTGGTAGGCGGGGGCGCCGATGACCAGGGACTTCCCGGCGGGCACCAGGTCCAGGGCGAGGCGGGCCTGGCGGGCCACGTGGCCACCGTAGAGCGACTGCAGCGGGGTGTAGGAGTCGTACGTCATGACGGCCACCTGGTCCACCCGGTGCACGACTTCACTGAAATATCCCTCGGACCAGTACTTGTCGTGACCCAGCAGGGCTCGGGCGGTCAGGCGCATGCCCGGGTACGGCTCGATCTGCGGGGTGGAGGCGGACAGGAGCTTCGTGTACCGCCTGGTCCGGTCGAGCAGGTCGAGGAACTCGGTGTCAGCGTCGCCGATCGGCTCGAAGTTGTAGTGGATGCCGTCGTAGCCGGTCTTCATGACGGCGGCCACGCCGGCCAGGACGTTCTCGCGGGACTTCGGGTCGTCGAGGTCGAGGTGGTCGTCGAGGCCCGCGTCGACGGTCTGGCCGAGCCAGGCGGAGATGCGGATCCCGGGCAGCCGTTCCCGCATCCAAGAGATGAAATTTCCGGCGTTGGGGTATTTGGCGGGATCTAATCGGCCGTCGTACTCGAAGGGGCCCGAGTGGACGTACACGTCCTTGATGCCCGTGGCGCGCAGCCGTACCGCGAGCAGCTCCACGTCGTGCTCCGTGCGGCGGCCGTCGACCCACGCGTGGCCCAGCCAGAGGGCGTCGTTGCCCGTGCTCTTCGCCCAGGCCGCCGGGGCACCGGTAAACTGGAGCCGGAGCGCCACGGCGAGGAGGCCGACCAGCGCGACTACGACGGCCAAGGCCAGCGCGACCAGGCGCAGGCCGCGGCGGATGACGGTCCGGGCTATCACCCGGGCATGTCACCATAAAAGACTGCTCTACCTCAACCCTGTCGAAACGGACTTCGGTGCGCACTCAGCCTGGCCAGACCGACCCCGCGTTGATCCGCAACTTCTGCATCATCGCGCACATCGACCATGGCAAGTCGACGCTTGCCGACCGCATGCTGCAGATCACCGGCGTGGTCGACGACCGTTCCATGCGTGCCCAATACCTCGACAGGATGGACATCGAGCGCGAACGGGGCATCACGATCAAGTCGCAGGCGGTGCGGCTGCCGTGGGACGGTCACGTGCTCAACATGATCGACACCCCCGGGCACGTCGACTTCACCTACGAGGTGTCCCGGTCGCTGCAGGCGTGCGAGGGCGCGATCCTGCTGGTCGACGCGGCCCAGGGCATCGAGGCGCAGACGCTGGCCAACCTCTACCTGGCCATGAACGCCGACCTGCACATCATCCCCGTGCTCAACAAGATCGACCTGCCCGCCGCGCAGCCGGAGAAGTTCGCCGAGGAGCTCGCGGGGCTGATCGGCTGCGACCCGTCCGACGTGCTCAAGGTGTCCGGCAAGACCGGCGTGGGCGTGCGCGAGCTGCTCGACCACGTCGTGCAGACCGTGCCCCCGCCCGTCGGCGTCGCCGACGCGGCCGCCCGGGCGCTGATCTTCGACTCCGTCTACGACACCTACCGCGGCGTGGTCACCTACGTCCGGGTGTTCGACGGTCACCTGGGCAAGCGCGAGCGCATCCTGATGATGTCCACCAACGCCACCCACGAGACGCTGGAGATCGGCGTCATCTCGCCGGAGCCCAAGGTCGCCGACCAGGGCCTGGGCGTGGGCGAGGTGGGCTACCTGATCACCGGCGTCAAGGACGTGCGCCAGTCGAGGGTCGGCGACACCGTCACCTCCGCGGCCAAGTCCGCCACGGACATGCTGGCCGGCTACGAGCACCCCAAGCCGATGGTGTTCTCCGGCCTCTACCCGATCGACGGCGACGAATATCCCGAGCTGCGCGAGGCGCTCGACAAGCTTCAGCTCAACGACGCCGCGCTGGTCTACGAGCCGGAGACCTCGGCGGCGCTCGGGTTCGGCTTCCGCGTCGGCTTCCTCGGGCTGCTGCACATGGAGATCGTGCGCGAGCGGCTGGAGCGGGAGTTCGGGCTGTCGCTGATCTCCACCGCGCCCAACGTGGTCTACCGCGTGGTCATGGAGGACGGGAAAGAGCTCACCGTCACCAACCCGTCGGAGTTCCCCACCGGCGGCAAGATCGCGCAGGTCTTCGAGCCGGTCACCAAGTCCACGATCCTGGCGCCGTCCGAGTTCATCGGCGCGATCATGGAGATCTGCCAGGGGCGGCGCGGCCAGCTCCTCGGCATGGACTACCTGTCGGAGGACCGGGTCGAGATCCGCTACACGCTGCCGCTCGGCGAGATCATCTTCGACTTCTTCGACCAGCTCAAGTCGCGCACCCGCGGTTACGCCTCGCTCGACTACGAGCCCGCCGGCGAGCAGGAGGCCGAGCTGGTCAAGGTCGACATCCTGCTGCAGGGCGAGGCGGTCGACGCCTTCAGCGCCATCGTGCACAAGGACAAGGCCTACGGCTACGGCGTCGACATGGCCAAGAAGCTGCGCGAGCTGATCCCGCGGCAGCAGTTCGAGGTGCCCATCCAGGCCGCCATCGGGGCCAGGGTCATCGCCCGCGAGAACATCAGGGCCATCCGCAAGGACGTCCTGGCCAAGTGCTACGGCGGTGACATCTCCCGTAAACGCAAACTGCTGGAGAAGCAGAAGGAGGGCAAGAAGCGGATGAAGATGGTCGGCCGGGTCGAGGTGCCCCAGGAGGCCTTCGTCGCCGCGCTCTCCACCGACGGCAACGCCGACAAGGCCAAGAAGTAGCCCCTGCGGGCCGAGGCCTCTGGTGTTCATCGCCGGAGGCCCTTTGTGCTGCCTTCGTCCGATCGCCATCTCGATGGCGGCGGATACGCTGAAACCATGGAAGTGGTACATACGGCGCGTATGGTCCTATCTCGGGTCACGGCCGATGATCTGGACGCCGTCCACGAGATTCACGCCGACCCGCGGACGAGCGTCTACCACCCGAGCGGCCCCGTGACCGACCTGGAGTCCAGCCGCGCCATGCTCGACCTGTGGCTGGCCGACTGGGAGGAGCGGGGGATCGGCTACTGGGCGGCGCGGCCGGTGGACGAGCCGCTCGTGCTCGGATTCGGCGGGCTGCGCCGCGCGATCGTGGACGGGCGCGAGGTGCTGAACCTGTACTACCGCTTCCGCCCCGCCGCCTGGGGCAAGGGGTACGCGGTCGAGCTGGCCAGGGCCGCCCTCGACGTCGGCGAGGGGCTGGGGCAGGTCGTGGCGGTGATCAGGGACATCAACCTGCCCTCGCGCCGGGTGGCCGAGCGGATCGGCATGAAGAAGGACCGGACGATCCCGTACGGAGGCGTGGCCAGCGACGTCTACGTCACCTGACCCCGCTCGACCGGCGACGTCTCACCTCATCCGACCCGTCCGCCACACGTACCCCATGAGCACCACCGCACCCATGACCGCCTGCGCGATCAGGAACGGCGTCAGCACGGCCGGCTGCGTGAGCAGTGCGATGGCGGTAGGGAGGCAGCCGAGCAGGGCCAGGTCGGGGCCGGTGGCCGCCCAGAACAGCGGGCCCGTCGGGATGGCGCCGCCCGGGGTGTCGAGAACCGGCATCGAGTGGTCGACCGGGGCGCGTCCGGCCATCCGCAGCGCGGCGGCGGCCAGCGCAGGGCCGGCCAGCAGCCCCAGCACCCACCACGCCCCTGCCCCCGCTGTCGCGGTCGCTGTCACCGTCGCCACCGTCGCCGTCTGGGGCGTGGCGGGGACGGCCAGGGTCAGGGCGGTGAGGGCGGTGGCCGCCCAGACGCCGGCCAGCAGGGCGGGCAGGGCCGCGCGGGCCGCCAGCGCCGGGCGGCGGCCCACGCCGATGAGCCTGGCCAGGGCCGGGTTGTCGGCGTCCCTGCGGGCGCCCGACGTACCCAACGAGGCCACGGCCAGCGCGCCGGCCAGCACGGCCGCCCCCAGCGCCCCCGGCGGGCCGCCCGCCTGAGCCAGCACCGCGGGCAGTGCCGCCGTCGCCGCGACGGCCGCCAGCCGTCCCGGCGTGCGGGCCAGCTTGCGCCAGTCGTGCCAGGCCAGCGCGAACGGCGCGGGCAGCGACGGCCACCGCCTGGAGGCGAGCCGCCTGGCCCGCCAGCGGTTGTCCTCGGCGATCCAGGTGAGCGCGCCGGGGTCGAGGGAGACGGTCGCCCGCGCCACATGGCCGGCCCTGGTCGAGGCGTTCGCGAGGGTACGGGTGGGAATGCGATCGAGGGAGGTCCATGCCCGCCGTACCAGCAGGGCGGAGAGCATCGCGGCCCCCGACGCGGCGGCGGCCAGGGCGGTGAGCGGAGCGCTCGCGGCGATCGTCATCACCGTACGGAGCTGCCCGCTCATCGCCACCACGGCCAGCACCAGCAGCGCCGCCATCGCGCCGGTCAGCCAGATCTGCCAGGACGGGGAGACCTGCCCGAGCACGGCCAGCGCCAGCCCGCCCGCCGTCGCGGAGACGCCGAGCACCAGCGCGCCGACCAGCCGCCACCCGAGCTGGTCGGGCGCGCCCAGCACGGCCAGCAGCCCCACGCCCAGCAGCACGCCCGCCACCAGGGCGATCACGCCCAGCGCGCGGGCCGTCCGGCCGAGGAGGTGGCGCCGGTTCAGCGGGGAGAGCAGCAGCCAGGACGCGTCGGCGGCGGGCAGCAGCACGGGCCCCGCCGCGCGGGCCGCCGCCAGGAAGCCCGCCACGGCGAGCGCGAGCAGCGCCGCACCCGCGCCGGCCCGTACCGGGTCGATCGGCCCGGCCAGGCCGGTGAGCAGGCCGGACAGCGGGTGCCCGAGCACGGCCGCGATCATGGCCAGGCCGAAGACGGCGGCGTAGCGGTCGATCATCGTGGCGGGGGCGCGGCCGCGCGAGCGGAGGTAGGCCCGCACCGTCCGTACGCTCGCCTCCGGCCCGCTCACGCGCCCACCCCCGCAGGAGAGATCTGCCGGGCTCCGGCGGCCAGGCCCTCGTCGTGGGTGGCCATGACGACGGTGCCGCCCTCGTCCGCGTACGCGGCGAGCAGGCCGGTCAGGCGGTCGCGGAAGGCGGCGTCCAGGCCGCGCTCCGGCTCGTCCAGCAGCAGCAACGTGCTCGGCCGCAGCAGCGCGGCGGCCAGGCAGAGGCGCTGGCGCTGGCCGGTGGACAGGTTCAGCGGCGGCGCGTCGCCCCGCTCCGTCAGCGCGAACGCCTCCATCGCCGCGTCCACCGTCATTCTGGGACGGGCGTGCACGGCTCCCATCAGCTCCAGATGTTCGCGCGCAGTGAGCCCCGGATACCAGGCGGGCTCGTCAGCCAGCAACGCGACGCGCCCCCAGAAGGCGGCGTCGTCGGCAGGGGGCTCGCCGAACACCCGGATCTCTCCCGAGGTGGCCGGCTGGAGACCGGCCAGGCAGCGCAGGAGGGTGGACTTGCCCGAGCCGTTGGGGCCCACCACCGCCACGATCTCGCCGGGGGAGACGGTCAGGCGCAGGTTCCGGAGCACGGGGTTGCCGCCCAGTTCGACCATGAGGTTGTCGGTGGTGATGATCGGGTCGTGCATCGTACGAGCGTATCCATCGTTCCGGCCGAGCGCGCATCGGCGACCTCCGGGTTCGGCGAGAGCTGAACGGGGGTTGACGGGAGCGGAACGGGGGTTGGCGGAGGTCGAACGGGGCTTGACGGGAGTCGAACGGGGGCCGGGCGCCGCGTGCGTGATGACGCGGTCCGCGAGGCGCCAAAGGGCGGGATCCCCGGCGACGCAAGGGATTCTGTCGGTGCCACCCTCTACCTTTTCATTCCGAACACCTGTGCGACTGGAGGGTGACGTGATTGCTTCTGAGCGATTCGAGCGTGCCGCGGTGCTGGGGGTGGCTGTGGCCGAGGAGGCGCGGCGGCTGCTGAAGCTGCATGTGGGCGAAGGTGAGGAGGGTGACGACGGCACCGTCCTCGTGGACGTGCCCTACCCCGACGCGGCCGTGGTCACGGCGCTGCTCGATGTGGCGGCCGAGTGTTTCGGCGAACGGGGCGACTCGGTCGAGGAGACCAGGCAGGCGGCCCTGGAGACGTTGTTACAGCTGGCCGGGTTCGACGAGGAGTCCCAGCTCAATGCGGGCCGGCCAGGCCGTGACGGTAGGCGTACGTGACGGCCTGGGCCCGGTCCCTGAGTCGGGCCTTGGCGAAGAGGTTGTTGATGTGCGTCTTGACGGTGGCTTCGGTGATGTAGAGGCGCAGGGCGATCTCGGCGTTCGACAGGCCCTCGGCGATGAGGGCCAGCACCTCGCTCTCGCGCGGAGTGAGTCCGTCCGGCGCCTCGCCGCCCCGGCGATCCGCCGGACCGGGTTTCGCCCTGCCCGCCTGGTGGGCCGGCTCGTCGGCCGTCTCGTAAGGGGTCTCGTCGGCCGTCTTGCCGAGCGTCTTGTCGAGGGCCTCGCCGGGCGTCTTGTCGGGCTTCTTGTCGGGTGGCGGCTGGGAGGTGGTGTGGTCCGGTGGGCTGGTGTGGTCCGGTGAGGGAGGGGAGATCGTGTCCAGGAGACGGCGTTGCACCGTGGGGTCGAGCTGGGCGTCGCCGCGCATCACCGTGGCCACGGCCGAGGCGATGTCGTCGGCGTCCGCGTCCTTGGTGAGAAACCCTCGCGCGCCCGCACGCAGCGCCGCGAAGACCGACTCGTCGTCCGAATACGTGGTGAGCACGACGACCTGGGTGGCGGGGTGGGCGGCGCGGATGCGTCCGGTCGCCTCCACGCCGTCCATGCGCGGCATGCGCAGGTCCATCAGCACCACGTCCGGCGACTCCGCGCCGACCAGCCGCAACGCGGTCTCACCGTCGCCCGCCGACCCGACCACCTCGATCCCCGGCAACAGCCCGAGCAGCAGCACCAGTCCCTCACGCACCACCGCCTGGTCGTCGACCACCACCACTCTGATCACCGGAGGAGCACCCCCATGATCCCGTTCCCTTCGATCCCGATCCCGCGCCTGACGACGCTGCCGCTCATGCCTGGCTCCCATGCCCAGCCGTCCTCGGCCTCATCGCCGTCCCTGGTCGCGGTGCCGATCGGGGCGCGGGATCCGACGCGAGGAGAGGAGGAGCAAAGGGGAGAGCCGTGCTCGCGAGAAGAACGGCTCATGCCGGCACCCTCAGGTGCACCAGGAAGACGCCGTCACATTCGCCCGCCGACAGCGTGCCACCGAGAAGTTCGGCACGCTCACGCATCCCCACCAGTCCATACCCGCTCCTGGGTGATCCCGCCCCGGGTGACCCAGTCTGGGGCGATCCCGGTTCGGGCGATGGTTCGGGCGATCCCGGCTCAGACGGCCTGGGCTCAGACGGCCTGGGCTCGGGCGGCCCCGGCTTGGGCGATCCCGGCTCAGACGGCCTGGGCTCAGGTAGCCCCGATTCGGGTGATTCCGGCTCAGACGGCCTGGGCTCGGGTGGCCCCGCCTCGGGCAGATTCGGCTCAGGTGACCGCGTTCTGGGTGGTTCCGTTCCGGCGGAGGTGGGGCTGATGACTCGCAGGTCGCACCAGGCCGGGCCGAAGTCGAGCTCGACCTCGGCCGGGCTGCCGGGCGCGTGGCGGCGTACGTTCGTGAGGGCCTCTTGGGTCGTGCGCAGCATCGCGAGCTCCGTCTCAGGAGAGAGTCGGCGCTCCGAGCCCGAGATGCGCAGCGTGCAGGGCCTGTGGGTGGTGCTCTCGAAGTTCTCCGCGAGAGAGCGCAGCGCCACGGGCAGCTCAGGAGGATCCTCGCGCAGCGCCGACACCGCCCGGCCGGCCTCATCCAGCCCCGACTTGGCCAGGTCGCGGGCGTGGGTGACGCGGTCGAGCGCCTCGGCCGTACGTTCCGCGCGCAGCAGCAGCTTGGCGCCTTCGAGGTGGACGAGCTGGGCGGACAGGGAGTGGGCCAGGATGTCGTGGATCTCCCTGGCGATCCTGGCCCGCTCCGCGAGCACGGCTTCCCTGGCCTCGGCGGCTCTGGCGGCTTTGCGCTGTTTGCCGGCGTACGTGACCAGGAAGATCAGGCAGACGCTGAGGATGAGCGTGAGGTCCTGCACCGGCGCGCCGGAGATCCCGCCCGCCACGATCAGCCCGGCGACGGCCAGCAACGCGACCGCCAGCGACCGCGCCAAGGTCAGGCGGCTCACCGCCAGGCTGACGCACACGAGCAGCGAGCCGATCGTGGCCCCGCTGTGGGTGATCGAGTTCAGGGCGATGGAGAGGAGCACCCCGAGGCTGAGCGCGATCGTCGTGGCGAGTTGCGACATGCTCACCCTTGGCCGGCGCATCCTCCGCCACGCGGCTGGGAGAGAACGCCCGGACGGCTGGTCCGCGCGTACGCTGCGCCACGCGTTCGGCCGGCTGGCCGGAAAGCGGGTGCGCACGCTGCGCCACGCGCCGGAAAGGCCGGCCCGGACGCGTATGCGCAGGATCCGCCATGCGCTGAAAAGGCGGGTGCGTAGGGTTCGCCAGGCGGCGGAAAGGCTGGCCGGAAAGCGGGTGCTTTCGGTCCGCCAGACGCCGGAAAGGCTGGGCGGGAACTGCGCGTTCGGGGTCCGCCCCGTGGCTGGGAGGGAACGTCCGGTCGGCGAGGGTGTGCGGATGGTGCGCCCCGAGGCTGGGAACGGATCCCCGGTGAACCGGCGCGGGTGTGTGCTCTCCCCTTCGGCTGGAAGCGGACGTCCGGCCGGCGGGCTCTCACCGATGCCGATGCCGATGCCGGTGCCGGTGCCAGCGCCGGTGGTGGTGGGGCCGGTGGCGGTGGTGCCGATGGTGCTGGCGCTGGCGCTGGTGCGGGTGGTGGTGCTCGTGCCGGTCTGCGTGGCGGGGAGGAAGCCCACGTTCTTCTTACGGGGGAGGCTCCACGGGCGTGACAGGAGCAGGGCGGCGAGGAGGGAGAGGGCCAGAGCGACGGTCAGCAGGGTGACGACCAGCGGCGTACCGGTCAGGCCCGGCGCGGGTGTCTCCCGCGCCAGCGCCACGATCAGCAGCACGATCACCCCCAGCCGCAACGCGACCGGGACGAACCTGGACAGCTCACGCATCACCCTTCGAAAGTATCCGGTCGCCGGTCAGCGCACGGCCCCGGCGTGCGACGAGGTACGCCTGGGTGCCGAGCGTGAGGCCGAGGAACAGCAGGGCTCCGCCGGTCGAGACGGACAGCCCTACGGCCGTTCCCACGAAGTAGAGGCCGACCCGGGTCGCGATCGAGACCAGCCATGCCAGCAGCGTCCAGACGGTGGCCTTCGCCCAGGCGATGCCGGCGTCGTCCAGCCAGACGCGCACGCTGCTCGCACGCCACGCGCCGAGCGCGACGGCGGCGACCGCTTCAACGGCGAAGAGGGCCAGGCTGAGTGCGGGCTGCCCGGTGTCGAAGAGCCCGCCGGACGTGAAGCCGAGCACCACCAGGGCGGCGGCGGTGACGAGGGTTCCCGTCATGCGGGCGGCGGGCCGGGTTCGGGTCTGTCGGTAGACGGCGAGCGAGAGGGCGAGAAGGACGAGAAGGGAAATCTCCACGGTGTTCACGAGGTCCGACCGTAGGCAGACGCCCCCGAAACCGGATCGACCCGCGGGTTGAGCCCCCGAATCTCCACCCTGGGGTGGAGCGTCCGCCCGGGCCATCGGTAGCACCCGGTTGTGTGGTCAACTTGGGCCCGGCGTGTGGCCGCGCTGAGCCCAGTCGTGCGGTCCCGTCGAGTGTGGTCGCGTGGTCGGGCTGTGCCTGGCGGCGTGGTCAGGATGTTGCTGGGCGTGTAACCGCGCTGGCCAGGTCACGCCCGGGAGTGGGGTTGGGTTGTGCCTGGCCCGTCCTGGTGGCTTGCCGTGGTGGTCTGGGTGTGTCCGGTTGCGTCGCCGAGGGGTGTGGTCGGGTCGCGCCTGCTTGGTAGCGCCTGGCTGGGGCGGGTGTGGCCGGCTGTGTCGCCAGGGGCGTGGTTGGAGTGTGGTCGGGGGCCTCGCTTCGTCGTGCCTGGTTGCGGGGAGGCGGTCGTGTTCGGAGGTGTGGGGCAGGCCGTGTGCCCAAAGACGTGGGTCGGCCATGCGTCCGGGCGCGTGGCGGGGTAGTCGTGCGTCTGAGCGTGTGGCGTAGACCGCGTCCGAACGCGTGGGGTGGCCGTGTGCCCAGAGGATGGGGTTGGCCATGCGTCCGAACGCGGGAGGTAGGCCGTGCGCCCGGGGTGTGGGGTGGGCCGCGTCCGAACGCCTGGGTAGATCGCAGGTCCGGACGTGTGGGGTAGGTCGCGGGTCCGGACCCGTGGGGCAGATCGTGCGCCCGAGCCTGTGGGGTGGCCGCGTCCGGACGCCTGGGGTAGATCGCGTGTCCGGGCGGGGTCCGTAGAACGTACGCCCGGGCTTGTGGCGTAGGCCGCGTCCGATGACGTCGTTTAGGTCGCGTCCGGACGTGGGGGGTAGATCGTGTGTCCGGGTGTGGGGCGGAGGTCGCGACTGGACGGGTGGGGAGGCCGCGCCCGGGTGCCTTGGGCGGGTGGGCGCGGCCTGGGGGTCAGTGGAGGATTGAGTACAAAGCGGTGGTGAGGGAGGCGCGGGAGTCGTCCTGGTCGATGGACCACATCATCGAGCCGCCCAGCCCCTTGAGCCGGATGTAGGCCGCCTTCTGCAGCATCACCGCCGGGTCGTCGTACGACCAGAACTCGTTGCCGTCGTACAGCCACATCGTCCCCGTGCGCAGGTCGCGGTGGCGTTTGCCGGGTTTGGTGAGGAGGTCCTTGTAGTCCTCGGTGCCGGGGGCCCATTTGCCGGGGGCGGGGCCGGTGGCGGGCTGGTAAAGGCCGTTGCCGGCGCCGGTGACGCCGGTCCAGCCCTGGCCGTACGCGGGCACGCCCACCACGAGCTTGCGGGCCGGCGCCCCACGGGAGAGGTAGTCGCGTACGGTCTGGTCGACGCTGTATTTGACCGGGTTCGGGTCGCGCCGGTCGGTGAGCAGGTTGCCGTTGTGGCCGGTCCTGGGCTCCCAGGAGCCGCGTAGGTCGTAGCCCTGGACGGTGGCGAAGTCGAGCTGCCGGAAGACGTCGCGGACCTCGAAGCCGGCGTCGATCTTGGCTGCGGCGGCCGGGAGGAAGGCGGTGAGCTGGGCCTTGGCCGAGTACGCGGTGAGCTGCTTGCGCAGTTCGCGGACGAAGAGGGTGAAGTTGCGCTTGTCCTCCGGCCTGATGACGTTGCCGTCGGCGCCGGACGAGCCCGGCCATTCCCAGTCCAGGTCGATGCCGTCGAACACGCCGGCCCCCGCGCCCGGCTCCAGTCCCGGCAGGTTGCCGCGCAGCCACAGGTCGATGCAGGAGGCCGCCAGCGCGGAGCGGGACTCGGGGGTGAGGACGGCGTCGGAGAAGTGCGCGGAGCCGGTCCAGCCGCCGAGCGAGATCATCACCTTGAGCCCGCGGTGCTTGGCCTTGAGCTTGCGCAGCTGGTTGAGGTTGCCGTTGAGCGCCTGACCCGGGGCGTCGGCGACCCCGTCCACGCTCTGCTCGGCCGGTACGGGGCGCTGCCAGTCCGCCCACGGGTCGGCCGAGTAGCAGGCGCCCTCGGCGTTCACGAAGCCGAACGCGTAGTTGAGATGGGTGAGCTTGGCGGCGGCGCCGGAGACGTCCATGTCCCTGACGTGGTAGTTCCGGCCGTAGATGCCCCATTGGATGAAGTACGCGACCCGCTTGAAGCCGGTATGGGCCTCGGCGGGCACGGCGAGCGCCGAGAGGCCGAGTAAGAGCGACAGTGTGATCAGGACCTTCTTACGCACGGAGCGGCTCCCGGTGACTGCGCAGCCTTATATAGGAAACTTTCCTATAAGTTAGACGCGATCGTAGAGCGGCTTCTGTCCCCCGTCAACGACCCGCGCGACCTCTTCGGGCGAGGACAGCAGACTCCAGGCGAAGGCGGGGTCGGCGAACAGCGACACCACCAGATCGGCGAGGTCCTGCCTGGTGGCGGCGGCCAGCAGCAGCCGCGCGACGTGCTCGGGTGGCGGCTGCAGGAACGCGTTCGTCCAGTCGGTGACCGGCGCCGCCGCCTCCCACATCCGCTCGGCCGTGGCGTGGGCGAACGCGGCGTCGTACGGGCCGCCGGCCGCGATGGCGTCGGCCGCGATCCAGGCGCATCTGGAGCCCAGGTTCGCGCCCTGGCCGGTGATCGGGTCGTTGACGATCCAGGCGTCGCCGACGGCCAGCGCGATCCGGCCGCCGGGCAGCTCGGCCACCGGCCGGCGTACGGTGGGTGTGATCGCGCCCTGCAGCAGGTCGTCGGGCCCCAGCAGGCCGAACTCGGCCGGGTTCAGCCCTTCGGCCAGCCGCGGCGCGTACTCGCGGATCAGCCCGGGCAGGGCGGCGGAGACCTCGTTCCACGGCATGTGGGTGACCGGCTCCAGCGGGCCGCCGGGGATCGCCTCGACGAGCAGGGTGGAGACGACGCCCTCCCGCGTCATCATCGGCAGGCGGAAGATCTCGCCCACCCCGCCGGCGATGTTGTTGGAGAAGGCGGCAGGCAGGTCGATGCCGTGGTAGAGCCCGGCGGCCAGCCTGCGCTGCGGCCGGTCGTACGGGGAGCGCGCCGGATCGCGCGGGAAGAGCTCGGCCACCGAGCGCCGTCCCGCCGCCACCACCATCAGCTCGTGCCGCCGCGACCAGCGATCCACCTGCGCCGCGTCCGGTTCCGTGGCGGCCGGCACGATCTCGCCGCCCCGTCCGGCGTAGTCGTCCATGAACGCGGGCAGCAGCAGCCGGAAGTCGACGGCGTGGAACGGCTCGCTCACGTAGCCGGTGAACTCCAGCGGCGGATCGCCCTTGATCGAGAGCGTGGCGGAGTTCATGAGGCAGGCGGGGTCGCGGAAGTGGGCGCTGCCCAGCTCCCGCTCCCGTTCCTGCGTGTGGCCCATCCTGGCCACGGTGTTGGGCAGCCGCCCCGTACGGATCGACTCGGCCCCGCGCTCGCAGTAGAGCGTGGTCTCGACGCCGAGCTGCTGCAGCCGCAGAGCGAGGGTGAGCCCCGAGATCCCCGCCCCCACGATGCCGATGCCCGCCATGGTGTTTCCCCCTTCGCCGGTATCACATCAGTTGACATGTCCTGACTTGCAGTCGGATTGGAGCACTCTTGGGAGGCGGGCACACTGGTAGGTGTGCCATCCACCCTGCCTGACGGCGATCCCGCGCCCACCACGGGCGAACTGCCCGACAGCGCCCTCCGGGGCCTCGGCGAGCGCCCGTTCGGCTTCTACGTGCACGTGCCGTTCTGCGTGACCCGCTGCGGCTACTGCGACTTCAACACCTACACCGCCGCCGAGCTCGGCCCCGGCGCCTCCCACCACGACTACGCCGACACGGTCGTGACGGAGATCCGCCTGGCGCGCCGCGTCCTGGGCGGCACCGAGCTGCCGGTGGAGACGGTGTTCTTCGGCGGGGGCACGCCCACCCTGCTGCCGCCCGAGGACCTGGCCAGGATCCTGGCCGCGATCGACTCCGAGTTCGGGCTGGCGCCTGGGGCGGAGGTCACCACGGAGGCCAACCCCGAGTCGGTCGATCCGTCGTCCCTGGAGAAGCTGCGTCACGGCGGGTTCAACCGGATCAGCTTCGGCATGCAGAGCGCGCGCGAGCACGTGCTGCGGGTCCTCGACCGGCAGCACACGCCGGGCCGGGCCGCGGCGGCGGTCAAGGAGGCCAGGCAGGCCGGGTTCGATCACGTCAACCTCGATCTGATCTACAGCACTCCGGGTGAGACCGACGACGACTGGCGGGCCTCGCTGTCCGCGGCGATCGAGGCCGGCCCCGACCACGTGTCGGCGTACTCGCTGATCGTCGAGGAGGGCACCCGCCTGGCGGCCAGGATCCGGCGCGGCGAGCTGCCCATGCCCGACGACGACGTGGCCGCCGACCGCTACCTGATCGCCGACGAACTGCTCTCCAGTGCCGGTCTGCGCTGGTACGAGGTGTCCAACTGGGCGGTGGACGACGCCGCCCGCTGCCGGCACAACCTGCTCTACTGGACCGGCGGCGACTGGTGGGCGGCCGGCCCCGGCGCGCACAGCCACGTCGGCGGCACCCGCTGGTGGAACGTCAAACATCCGGCCGCCTACGCGCAACGGCTGGCCGGCGGCGCCTCGCCCGCCCACGCGCGCGAGGTGCTCGGCCAGGACGACCGCGACGCCGAGCGGCTGATGCTGGAGCTGCGGCTGGCCTCCGGCTACCCGCTGGCGCGGGTGGCGCCGGCCGCCCGCCCGGCCGTGGCGAGCGCCCTGGCGCGCGGGCTGCTGGAGCCCGAGCCGTTCAAGGCGGGCCTGATGGTGCTCACCCTCCAGGGTCGGCTGCTCGCCGACGCCCTCGTCAGGGACCTCCTGGTATGAGGGGGTCTAGGTGATCATCCGGATGGAGAACGGGTAGCGGTACGGCTGGCCCTTGTTGCTGGCCACGGCGGCCTGGATGTGGAAGATCAGGGACAGCACCCAGATGACCGGCAGGAGCAGGACACCGATGAAGATGACCGTCAGGATGCCCGCGACGAGGTAGCCGATGAACATCGTGATCTGGAAGTTCAGCGCCTCCGCCGCCTGATCCCGGACATAGGGGGACTCGTCCTTCTTCATCAGGTAGATGATCAGCGGGCCGATCCACGAGACCAGCAGGCCGAGCAGGTGCGACAGCATCGCCATGGTGGTGTCGTCGGTGCCGGGGCGGGGGCCGAACCTGCCGGGGACGTACGGCTCGCCACGGCCGGGAGCGTAACCGTGGGGCTGCCCGTAGCCGGGCTGACCGCCGTGACCGGGCTGACCGTAGCCCGCTTGCCCGTAGCCCGCTTGACCGTAGTTGGGCTGGCTGGGACCGGGCTGGCCGTAGTTCGGGATCGAGCTGGGCTGCTGCCCGTACGGGAGTTGCTGACCGGACGGGTTCTGCTGCCCGTACCCGGGTTGCTGCCCATAACCCGGCTGTGAGCTGGGCTGTTGACCGTATCCGGGTTGCTGGCCGTACCCGGGCTGAGAGCCGGGTTGCTGGCCGTACCCGGGCTGAGAGCCGGGTTGCTGGCCGTACCCGGGCTGAGAGCCGGGTTGCTGGCCGTACCCGGGCTGAGAGCCGGGTTGCTGGCCGTACCCGGGCTGAGAGCCGGGTTGCTGGCCGTACCCGGGCTGAGAGCCGGGTTGCTGGCCGTACCCGGGCTGAGAGCCGGGTTGCTGGCCGTACCCCGGCTGTGAGCTGGGCTGCTGGCCGTAGGACGGCTGTGAGCCGGGTTGCTGCCCGTAGCCGGGCTGGGGGCCGGACGCCGGAGGCTGGATGTCGGCCGCGGAGATCTTCTTGGTGGCGTCGTCATCGGGCGGCGGCTGGGGCGGGTCCTGGCTCATGGTGCCTCCGTAACGAAGTCGATCAGTTCCTCGACCCGGCCGAGCAGTTCCGGCTCCAGGTCCGTGTACGTCGAGACGGCGCCGAGAATGCGCCGCCAGGCCTGCGCCGGCTCCATCCGCCAGCCCAGGGCCGCGATCACCCCCTCCTTCCACGGCACCCCGCGCGGCACGTCCGGCCAGGCGGGGATGCGCAGCACGGAGGGTTTGACCGCCTGCCAGATGTCGATGTACGGATGCCCCACCACGAGCACGTCCGGCGAGGTGATCTCGGCGGCGATCCTGCTCTCCTTGGAGCCGGGCACCAGGTGGTCCACCAGCACGCCCAGCCGGCGCCCCGGCTCGGGGCCGAACTCGGCCACGATGGCGGGCAGGTCGTCCACGCCTTCGAGGTATTCGACCACGACCCCCTCGACCCGCAGGTCGTGGCCCCAGATCTTCTCGACGAGGGCCGCGTCGTGAACGCCCTCCACGTAGATGCGGCTCTGCCTGGCGACCCTGGCCCGCAGCCCCTCCACGGCCACGGAGCCCGAGGCGCTGCGCCGGGGCGCGGCGGGGGCGGCGGCGGGACGTACCAAGGTCACGGGCTTGCCCTCCAGGAGGAAGGCGGCGGGCGCCAGCGGGAACAGGCGGCGTTTGCCGAACCGGTCCTCCAGCGTGACGGCCTCCTTGTCGCAGGCCACCACGGCGCCGCAGAAGCCGCTGTCGGCGTCCTCGACGACCAGATCCATCTCGGCGGGCACCTTGGGGATCTTCCCCTTGCCCGGCCGACGCCAGTTTCCCGCCAGAACATCGCCCTCGTACACACGGGGACCGTAGCAAATCACCCGCTGACCGCAAGGCGCTTGCGCGCGCCGCTACGTCGGACCAGGACGACGACCGTGCCGGCGACGGCGGCCAGCAGGCCCGCGCCGGGCAGCAGGAACAGCCCCGCCAGCCCGCCGGTGACGCCGCCCAGGCTGGACAGGACGTCGCGGCCCACGCCGTAGCGGACGGTGGCCTGCTCCTGGTTGGCGCAGGTGAGCTGGTAGTCGCCCTTGGCCGGCGCGTTGATCACGAGGATCTCCTGCCAGGTCGTGTCGTTCCAGGTGACACTCTGGTTCCCCGGGACCTTGGCGAGCCTGGCCTGGCCGGGGCCGCCGGAGATGGCGCAGTCGTAGGAGATGCGGGCGGCGCTGGCGACGTACACGGCGGGTTTGTCGGCCGGATCGACCGTCACCGTGATGCTCTCGCCGGACTCGAACGTCTTCGTCGGCGCCATGTCCGCCACGCTGCTCACCAAACCGCCGCCGAACAGGGCCACGCCCGCCACCGCGCACGCCAGGAACACGCCCCAGGCGGCGGCGAGCCACCACAGGCTGGGTTTTATGGCTTTGGAGTCTATTCGTGGCGGAAATTGGGCCTGTTGGCCGTATTGTCCGTACTGAGGTGGCGGGCCGAACTGGGTGGGCTCACCGTACTGCGGCGGCTGCCCGTGGGGCGGAGGCTGTCCGTACTGGGGCGGCTGTCCCTGCGGCGGCTGCCCGTAAGGCGGTTGCCCGTACGGTGACTGTCCGTAGGGTTGTGAGCCGGGCTGCGGCCCGTACTGAGGAGGTTGCGGCTGACCGTGGTGGGGCCCCTGCTCAGACGGGGGGCCGTACGGCCGGGGCTGAGAATCGTCGGTCATGCTGGCCAGTCTGAGGCCTGTCGCTCACACCACGCCAGCAGCAGGATGGGACCCGCTGTTATCGCACCTTGTGGGCGAGAGCCGTACACTTGGCACTCGGGAACACAGAGTGCTAGACACCGCGTTCCTGAAAGAGACAGAGGCAGGAGGTGAGCACGTGCTCGACGAACGGAAGCTGGCTGTGCTCAGGGCCATTGTCGAAGACTACGTGTCCACCAACGAACCGGTGGGCTCCAAGGCGCTCGCCGAGCGTCACAACCTGAAGGTCTCCCCGGCCACGGTCAGAAACGACATGGCCGCGCTGGAGGAGGAGGGTTACATCACCCAGCCGCACACCAGCGCGGGCCGCGTGCCGACGGACAAGGGCTACCGCCTGTTCGTCGACCGGCTCTCGCAGGTGAAGCCGCTGTCCGGAGCCGAGCGCAGAGCCATCGAGACGTTCCTGGCCGGCGCGGTCGACCTCGACGACGTGGTCACCCGCACCGTCCGGCTGCTCGCGCAGCTGACCCGGCAGGTCGCGGTCGTGCAATATCCGACGCTGACCCGTTCGACGGTCAGGCACGTCGAGCTGGTCCCGCTGAGCGACCGGCGGGTCATGCTGGTGCTGATCACCAACACCGGCCGCGTCGAGCAGCGCGTGGTCGAGCTGCCCGAGGTGGTGGAGGACGCCCGCATCGCGCACCTGCGCGCCGTGCTCAACTCCTGCCTCGACGGCTGCGGCCTGAGCAGCGTGCCCGACCTGGTCGCCGACCTGCCCGAGCGGCTGCCCCTCGAAGACCGGCCCGTGGTGGCCACGGTCCTGTCGGTCCTGCTCGAGACGCTGGTCGAGCGGCACGACGAGAAGATCGTGTTCGCCGGCGCGGCCAACCTCGCCGGCGCCGACTTCACCACCGGCCTGCGCGACGTGCTGGAGGCGCTGGAGGAGCAGGTCGTCCTCATGCGGCTGCTCGGCGAGACAACCTCAGACACCCCGTCCGCGCTCACCGTGCGCATCGGCGCGGAAAACCCCTACCTGCGGGGGACATCCATCGTCGCGACCGGATACGGTTCTGGCGACAACCAACTGGCCCGGCTCGGCGTACTCGGGCCGACCAGGATGGATTATCCCGTGACGATGGGCGCCGTACGCGCGGTGGCACGCTACGTCAGCCAGATACTGGCTGCATCATAAGAGGTCGATAAGTGGCAAACAGCGACTACTACGCCACCCTCGGGGTGCGCCGTGACGCGAGTCAGGACGAGATCAAGAAGGCGTACCGCCGACTCGCCCGTGAGCTGCACCCCGACGTGAACCCCGATCCTGAGACCCAGGAGCGGTTCAAGGAGATCACGCAGGCCTACGAGGTGCTCTCCGACCCCAACAAGCGCCAGATGTACGACCTGGGTGGCGACCCCTTCGGCGGTGCGGGAGCGGGCGCGGGCGCCGCGGGCGGGTTCGGCGCGGGCTTCCCGTTCAGCGACATCATGGACGCCTTCTTCGGCACGGCGGCCGGCGCCCGCGGGCCGCGCTCACGCGCCCGCAGGGGCCGCAACGCCACCATCCGGGTGGAGCTCGACCTGCGCGAGACGGCGTTCGGCACCACCCGCGAACTGGCCGTCGACACGGCCGTGGTGTGCGAGGTGTGCCACGGCGCCGGCGCCGCGCAGGGCACCCACCCCGACACCTGTGACATGTGCAACGGGCGCGGTGAGATCTCCCAGGTCACCCGCTCCTTCCTGGGCCAGGTCATGACCTCGCGGCCGTGCCCCCAGTGCGGTGGTTTCGGGACGATCATCCGCCACCCCTGCCAGGAGTGCTCCGGCGACGGCCGGGTGCGCACCCGCCGGACGATCAAGGTCCGCATCCCCGCCGGCGTCGAGGACGGCACGCACATCCAGCTCGCCGGCGAGGGCGAGGTCGGCCCGGGCGGCGGCCCGCCGGGAGACCTCTTCCTGGAGATCGTCGAGCGCCCCCACGAGATCTTCGAACGGCGCGGCGACGACCTCCACTGCACCGTGCAGATCCCGATGACGGCCGCCGCGCTCGGCACCGTGCTGGCGGTGGAGACGCTCGACGGCTCCGAGGAGATCGACGTCCGCCCCGGCACCCAGTCCGGCCAGGTCATCACCATGTACGGCCGGGGCGTGCAGCGCCTCAACGAGTCCGGCAGGGGCGACCTGCTCATCCACGTCAACGTCGAGACGCCGACCCGGCTCGACACCGCCCAGGAAGAACTGCTCCGCGAGCTGTCCAGGCAGCGGGGTGAGGAGCGCCCGCCTGGCAAGTTCGCACCGGGTCAGCAGGGTTTTTTCTCCCGCCTGCGTGACGCCTTCAACGGCCGTTGACGGCGCCCGTCTTCCTGGCCGAGGCGCTCGACGGCCCCGAGCTGACGCTCGATGGGCCCGAGGGGCGGCACGCGGCCTCCGTACGACGGCTGCGCGCGGGTGAGCGGGTCGATCTGACCGACGGCGCCGGCACGGTGGCCGAGTGCGTCGTACGCGAGACGCTGAAGGACGCGCTCAGGCTCGACGTGCTGCGCCGCTACCGGGTCGAGGCGCCCGCGCCCCGGCTCGTCGTCGTCCAGGGGCTGCCCAAGGG
This sequence comes from Nonomuraea fuscirosea, assembly GCF_003001935.1. GTDB lineage: Bacteria > Actinomycetota > Actinomycetes > Streptosporangiales > Streptosporangiaceae > Nonomuraea > Nonomuraea fuscirosea. Next base: position 390,195 of record NZ_PVNG01000002.1, read on the forward strand.
CGACAGGGGTGAGCTCGCGGTCGAGATGATGACCGAGGCCGGCGTGGACGTGATCGTCCCGTGGGCGGCCGCGCGCAGCATCACCCAGTGGAAGGGCGACAAGGTCGCCAAGGCGCTCGGCCGGTGGCGGGCCACGGCCCGTGAGGCGGGCAAGCAGGCCCGCCGCTTCCACCTGCCCGAGGTGACCGACCTGGCCACGACGGCGCAGGTCGAACGGCTGCTCACCGGGGCGGCCCTCGGCCTGGTGCTGCACGAGGAGGCGGCCGAGCCGCTGTCGAAGGTGACACTGCCCGTGAGCGGCGACATCGTGATGGTCGTGGGGCCCGAGGGAGGCGTCTCGGAGGACGAGATCGCCCGGTTCGGGGCGGCCGGGGCGGCGCCGGTACTGCTGGGGCCGACGGTCCTGCGCACGTCCACGGCGGGGGTCGCGGCGGCGGCCGTCCTGCTGACCCGTACCGGACGCTGGTGAGGCGCGAGAGCCGCACAGGCCGTGAGAACTGCTCAGGCGTGAGAACCGCTCAGGCCGTGAGAGCTGCTCAGGCGTGAGAACCGCTCAGGCCGTGAGGGTGTGACCGCGACGGTGCGGTGGTGAAGGGGTGACCGCGGCGGTGCGGTCGTGAGGGTGTGCGGGGGCCGGCTGAGCCGGGTCAGGGCACCGTGGTGTCGGAGGTGTCCTGGAGCGGGCTGGCCAGGTCCGCGGGTGTCTCCATCGCGTCGTCGGTCGGCGGGCACTCCTCAGGCGGGCACGCCGTGGGCGCCACGCTCGTCTCCTCCATCGTCGGCGTCGGTGTCGGCGATGGTGACAGCGTAGGACAGTCGGCGGGAGGCTCGGTCTGCTCGGCCAGGGTCGAGGGGCAGTCGGTCGGCGTCGGGCTGGGCGACGGGGACGGCCTGCTGGTCGAGTCGGCCTTGCGGCTGGTGCGCGGGGTCGGCGGCTTGGGGGTCTCGGGGATCACGACCGCGGGCGGGTCGGTGGTCCGCTCCGGCGGCGGAGGCTGTACGGAGCGGGTGGTGGAGGAGTTGGAAGGAGCCTCGGAGGTCGTCTCGTTGTCGATGGGGGCGGCCGGAATCTGGTCGATGATCTGCGAGCGCAACGAGGGAACGGCCATCACGATCGTTCCCGCCACCAGCAGGGCGCTGGCGGCGGCCGCGCCCGCTCGCCACCAGAACAGATTGCGCACTCCACGCCGCTCGATGCGGCCACGGATGATCTCCAGTCCTTCCGGCGAGGGTACGACCGCGTCCGCCTCCGCGCGGAGCGCACGGCGCAAGAGATCGCCGTACTCGTCGGGGGGCTGGGTCATGACATTTTCTCCAGGACCGATCGCAACGCGGCCATACCACGTGCCGTGTGGCTCTTGACCGCGCCCTTGCTGATGCCCATGGCGTGAGCGATCTCAGCTTCGGACAGATCACCGTAGTAGCGTAGAACCAGTGCTTCTCTCTGTCGGGTCGGCAGGGCTCGTAACGCCTCGATCACGGCGGAGCGTTCCAGCTCGCCGATCGCGCCGTTCTCGGCGCTCGGAGCGTCAGGCAGGCCCTTGGGGGCGTATTTCTCGACGACCGCGCGGTGACGCAGCACGGACCGGGACCGGTTGACGACGGATTGACGCAGGTAGGCGAGTGCTTTGTCGGGGTCACGCAGTCTGCGCCAGGCGCCATGGATGGCGACGAACGCATCCTGCACGACTTCCTCGGCTGTTGCAATGTCGCGCACCAGCAACACGGCGAGACGCACCAACGACCGGAAGTGCGCGCTGTACAGCGCCGTCACGGCCATGTCGGCATCCCACCCGACCTGCACCGCCCCCATCGACCTGTCGGCCAGGAGGGTTTCGGTGGTCACATCAGTGGGACGCGCGGCCTTCCCAGAGGGTTTACGCTCTTCCGGTTCTTGAGGTTTCCCCGGTTCCTTAGGGTGCATTACCCAGTCGTGTCCTCGCCAGGTGGCGCTCGCCCGACCCTGAATCGTCTTCTTTTAGCTGTAGTGTCGCACACTCACCCTAACCTCGTTGATCTTCCTACGCACGACACAGCTGATTACCGATTCGCAACGGACTTGCTGACGGTGAGCTCTCGGTAGGGTGATCGGGTGAGCGATTGCCTCTTCTGCAAAATCGTCGCCAACGAGATTCCCGCTGAGATCGTCTACGAAACCGGCCGGACCCTCGCCTTCCGCGACGTGAATCCGCAGGCTCCCACGCACGTTCTCGTCATCCCGAAGGAGCATCACGCCGACGCCGCGGCGCTGGCCGCGGCCGACGACGGGCTGGCCGACGAGGTGCTGAAGTCCGCGCACGAGGTGGCCGTGCTGGACGGGGTGTCCGGGAGCGGCTATCGCATCGTGTTCAACACCGGGGCGGGCGCCGGGCAGACGGTCTTCCACGTCCACGCCCACGTCCTGGGCGGGCGCGATCTGGGCTGGCCGCCCGGATAACGGACACCTCCGGCCTGACGCGGTGATATTGGCGCGAGCAATCGGCCAGGTCCCGGCTACGATGGGGCGGAGAAGCACACCTGAAAGAGACCGGGAGGCATCAGGCCGCTGGCCTGCCCATGTCCGAACTACACGAATCCCGACGCACAGCACCTCCTTCGCGGACTCAGGCGAAGGTGCTGATTCCGGACGAATACCCGATGGTCAGCCTCCTGGGCTCCCGTGACGAGCTGCTCCGCGTCATCGAGGGCGCCTTCAGGGCCGACATCCACGTGCGTGGCAACGAGATCACCGTCACCGGCAGCCCCGACGAGAGCGGCACCGTGGTGCGCCTCTTCGAGGAGCTCGTCGAGGTCCTGCGCAGCGGCGGCGAGCTCACCCCCGACGCGGTCGAGCGCAGCATCGCCATGCTGCGCATGACCTCCGACCGTCCCGCCGAGGTGCTCTCCCTCGACATCCTCTCCTCGCGCGGCCGTACCATCCGGCCCAAGACCGTCAACCAGAAGCGCTACGTCGACGCGATCGACAACCACACGGTCGTGTTCGGCATCGGCCCGGCCGGCACCGGCAAGACCTATCTGGCGATGGCCAAGGCCGTGCGGGCGCTGCAGGAGAAGCGGGTCAACCGCATCATCCTCACCCGGCCGGCGGTCGAGGCCGGTGAGCGGCTCGGCTTCCTGCCCGGCACGCTCTACGAGAAGATCGACCCCTACCTGCGGCCGCTCTACGACGCCCTGCACGACATGGTCGACCCCGACTCGATTCCCAAGCTCATGGCCGCGGGCACGATCGAGGTCGCGCCGCTGGCGTACATGCGCGGGCGCACGCTCAACGACGCCTTCATCATCCTCGACGAGGCACAGAACTCCTCGGCCGAGCAGATGAAGATGTTCCTCACCCGGCTGGGGTTCAACTCCAAGATCGTGGTGACGGGTGACGTGACCCAGGTCGACCTGCCGTCGGGCACGGTCAGCGGGCTGCGGGTGGTCCAGGACATCCTGGAGGGCATCCCCGACATCCATTTCGCCCGCCTGTCCAGCGCCGACGTGGTCCGCCACAAGCTGGTCAGCGAGATCGTGGACGCCTACGGGCGCTACGATGCCACGCAGGCCGCTCAGGAGCCGAAGGCGATCCAGCAGCGGGGGAAGCGACGGCCATGAGCATAGAGATCAACAACGAGTCCGGCGTAGGGGTCGACGAGGAGAGCATCGCCGCCCTGGCCGCTCACGTGCTCGGCGAGATGGGCATCAACCCGCTCGCCGAGCTGTCCATCGTGGTGGTCGACGAGGACGCCATGGCCGAGCTGCACGAGAAGTGGATGGGCGAGCCCGGCCCGACCGACGTGCTGGCGTTCCCGATGGACGAATTGCGTCCCGGGGGCGGCGCGCGCGGCGAGGGCGACGGTCCCGCCGACCCGGCTCTGCTCGGTGACGTCGTGCTCTGCCCGCAGGTGGCGGCCAGGCAGGCGGAGGAGGCCGGTCACAGCGCAGCCGAGGAGCTGGAGCTGCTGTGCACCCACGGCATCCTGCACCTGCTCGGCTACGACCACGCCGAGCCGGAGGAGCACAAGGAGATGTTCGGACTGCAGTCCCGGCTCCTCGAGTCGTGGCAGGAGGTGCGCAACCCGCGGTGAACGCCTGGTTGCTGTCGGTCATCGCCCTTGTGATCATCGGTGGCCTGATCGCCAGCGCGGAAACGGCGCTGACGCGCATCTCCAGGGTGCGTGCCGAGGAATACGCGCGCGAGGACAGACGCGGCGCCGCACGGTTGCAGGCGATCGTGACCGACCCGCCGCGCTACCTCAACCTGCTCCTGCTGCTGCGGCTGAGCTGTGAGCTGGTCGCGACGGTGATCGCGACGCTGCTCTTCATCGACCTGCTCGACGATCAGGGCTGGGCCTACTTCTGGGCCGCGGTCGTGATGATCGTGATCAGCTATGTCGTGGTCGGTGTCATGCCGCGGACGCTGGGGCGCCAGCACGCCGAGCCGGTCGCGCTGGCCAGCGCCCCCATCGTGTACGGCCTGACCCGCATCTTCGGCCCTCTGCCCAAGCTGCTCATCTTGCTCGGCAACGCGCTCACCCCCGGCAAGGGCTTCCGCGACGGCCCGTTCACCTCGGAGGCCGAGTTGCGCGACCTGGTCGACCTGGCCGAGGAGCGCCGGGTGATCGAGCCCGACGAGCGCGAGATGATCCACTCGGTCTTCGAGCTGGGTGACACGCTGGTGCGCGAGGTCATGGTGCCGCGTACCGACATGGTCTACATCGAGCGCGGCAAGACGATCAGCCAGGCGCTGTCGCTCGCGCTGCGCAGCGGCTTCTCCCGCATCCCGGTCGTGGGCGAGAACGAGGACGACGTCATCGGCATCGCCTACCTCAAGGACATCGCCCGCAAGATCCACGAGTCGGGCGAGGGCGGGGGCAAGGAGCAGGTCGAGTCGATCATGCGTCCGGCCGCGTACGTGCCGGAGAGCAAGCCCATCGACCAGCTCATGCGGGAGATGCAGGCCCGGCAGATCCACATGGCCATCGTGATCGACGAGTACGGCGGCACCGCCGGCCTGGTCACGATCGAGGACGTCCTGGAGGAGATCGTCGGGGAGATCACCGACGAGTACGACCAGGAGGCCCCCCGGGTGGAGTCCATGCCGGACGGCGCGCTGCGCGTGACGGCCCGGATGCCGGTGGACGAGCTGGCCGAGCTGTTCGACACCGAGATCGAGGTGGACGACGTGGAGACCGTGGGCGGGCTGCTGGCCCACGCGCTCGGCCGGGTCCCGATCGCCGGGTCGCACGCGGAGGTGGGCGGGCTGTCACTCACGGCCGAGAGCCTGGCCGGGCGGCGCAACCGGATCAGCACGGTGGTGGCGCGGCGGGTCACGCCCCCTGAGGACGAGGTGGTCCCGGCCGCCGCCGAACGCGACTGACCGGACGCGGAATCACCTCAAGGGTGATGCGGCAAGCGTTCTACAAGTCTTCTGCAAGCCGGGTCCGCCATTCTCGATTCACGACATCCAGTGCGGTGGGTGTCAAAGGGGAAGCCTCCGAAGGCCGGGTGGGGTTCGCGGCCTGAGGAGACTCCCCGGGGGGACGACAACGTCCTGGCTGGGCGACCGGCTGAGACGTTGCTCGGCGTAAAGGGTGTTCTCCTCCGGAAACGGAGGAGGGCACCCTTTTTGCGCTTCGGTGGCCACCCCGGTGGATTGCCGTCTTCGCAGGTGGGGGAAGTTGCGAAGCAGGGGGGATCATGAAACGCGTGCCGGGGGTCATCGCCTGCGCACTGCTGGCCGGAGTCCTGGCGGGATGCGGCGGCGGGGGAGCCGAGAGCTTCCTCGACGCCCGGGCCATGGCACAGCTGCGCGAGGTGCTGAACAAGAAGCCACCGCTGCCCGACGGCTTCACGCCGCGGCCCGAGCAGGCCTGGCGGATGCCGTTCGGGCAGGCGGACAGGAACTGCAGGGCCGTGCTGGAGCCGGCCGGCGGGCGGGCGCCGGCGCAGGCGCTGAAGGCCCAGGCTGCCGTCAGCTACGAGGGCGACGGGCTCGGCGAGCAGGCCGGGGTGGGGCTGGCCAGGTACGCGAACGAGCAGGCGCGCGGGCACCTCGACAAGCTGGCCAAGGCCATGGACTCCTGCCGTTCCGTGCACACCTCCAGCGGCACCGACCTGAGCGTGCGGACGCTTCCCGTGCGCGACGCGGGGGACGAGGCCGTGGGCGCGCGGCTGCACGGGCGGCTGAATGGCTACCCGTACGCGTTGGACGTCGTCGTGTCCCGCGTCGGTGACACGCTGGTGTCCGTGGTGCACACCGGGATGAACGACGTGGACGCGGCGCGTACCCGCAAGGTGGTCGAGGCGGCGATCTCCTTGGTCAGCGCCTAATCTGGATCCGTGAACCCTGAAGACAGCAAGATCATCACGCTGGCCCGTGCCGCCAGGGCGCGCAACGGCTCCGCCGAGGGGGCGGCCGTCCGCGACGAGACCGGCCGCACCTACGCGGCCACCGACGTCGCCCTGACCGCGCTCAAGCTGTCGGCGGTGCAGGTGGCGGCGGCCATGGCGATCTCCAGCGGAGCGACGTCGCTGGAGGCGGCGGCGCTGGTCAGCGAGGGCGCGCCGAGCCCCGACGACGAGGCGGTGGCCGCCGAGCTGGGCGTCGGCGAGCTGCTCGTGGCCGGTCCCGACGGCACCCTGCGGGGCTGACGTGGCGATGTCGCCCTTCCTGGCGAGCCTGAGGGAGAAGGTCGGCAACGATCTGCTCATGCTGCCGTCGGTGTCCGGGCACGTGTTCGACGACGAGGGCCGGCTGCTGCTGGCCCGGCATGGTGACGTGGGGCTCTGGGCCCCGCCGGGCGGCGGGATCGACCCGGACGAACGGCCGGAGGACGCCGTGGTCAGGGAGCTGCGCGAGGAGCTCGGCGTCGAGATCGAGGTGCGCGGCCTGATCGGCGTGTACGGCGGGCCCGAGTTCCGCACCCGTTACCCCAACGGCCACCAGGTGGCCTACGTCGTCGCCGTCTACGGCTGCGCGCTGGCCCCCGGCTCGGGCGAGCCGCACCCCGACGGAGACGAGATCAACGACTACCGGTGGGTGTCCGAGAGCGAGCTGCCCGGCTTCGAGACGACGGCGTGGACGCCCGGAGTGGCGCCGACGGCGTTCGCCTGGTGGCGTGAACAGGCTCGATGATGGGACAGAATGCACATGTGACTTCGCCAGACAACCATCGCGCCGGATTCGCCTGCTTCGTGGGGAGGCCGAACGTCGGCAAGTCCACGCTGATGAACGCCCTGGTCGGCACGAAAGTGGCGATCACCTCGTCGAAGCCCCAGACGACCAGGCGGGTCATCAGGGGCATCGTGCACCGGCCCGACGCCCAGATCATCATCGTCGACACCCCCGGCCTGCACCGGCCGCGCACGCTGCTCGGCGAGCGGCTCGACAGCCTGGTGCTGTCCACGCTGACCGAGGTCGACCTGATCGGGTTCTGCGTGCCGGCCAACGAGCCCATCGGCAAGGGCGACCGGTTCATCGCCGACAAGCTGTCCGCGGTGAAGAAGACCCCGGTCATCGCGGTGGTGACCAAGTGCGACCTGGCGAGCAAGGAGCAGATCGCCGCGCAGTTGCTGGCGGTGTCGGAGGTGGCCGAGTTCGCCGCGGTCGTGCCCGTGTCGGCGCAGTCGGGCGAGCAGCTCGACGTGCTGGGCGACGTGATCATCGAGCATCTGCCCGAGTCGCCGCCCCTCTACGAGGGCGGCCAGCTCACCGACGAGCCGGAGCAGGTGCTGGTGGGCGAGCTGATCAGGGAGGCGGCGCTGGAGGGCGTACGCGACGAGCTGCCCCACTCGATCGCCGTGGTCGTCGACGAGATGATGGTCCGCGAGGGGCGTGACGACCTGCTCGACATCTACGCTCACATGTTCGTCGAACGGCCCTCGCAGAAGGCGATCGTCATCGGGCACAAGGGAGAGCGGCTGCGCGACGTGGGCACCAGGGCGCGCAAGCAGATCGAGGCGCTGCTGGGCACGCGGGTCTACCTCGACCTGCGGATCAGCGTGGCCAAGGACTGGCAGCGCGACCCCAAGCAGCTGCGCCGCCTGGGCTTCTACGACTGATCCCGGCTCGGGGTGGCCGGGGCTTCAGCGGCGGCCGACCAGAGACATGAAGGCGAGCAGGACGATCGCCAGGGCGCAGGCCAGCGCGGCGAACCAGCCGAACCTGATCACCGGCTCGATCGACAGCAGCTCGCCGAGGTCGATGGAGATGCGGTCGCGCAGCCCGCTGCCCTCGGTCACGAACAGGACGAGCACCAGCACGGCCGCGCCGCCGGGCACGAGCGCCAGCGCCGCCAGCCTCGGGCGCGACAGCAGCCCGGCCAGGCCGCAGCCCAGCGCCGCCAGCCCGGCGACCAGCGTGTAGACGCCGAATGCGTCGTCGATGCCGCGCACGTCGCTGGCCACCCCGGCGCCGATCAGGCCGCTCGTCGCCTGCAGCCCGGCCCAGGGCAGGACCGCGCAGAACACGAGGAGGACTCCGGCGGCGATCACGGCCAGCGGGTAACCACGGCGCAGCTTCGGGTGGGCGGGTGCGACGGCCATACGATCACTGTAAGCCGGGAGATGCACCGCGCTCCACCGTACGCAACGGAGTCGTCACCACGGCGTGGCGGCGGTGGCCGGCTCATCCGCCACAGCCGTGCGCTCGCCCCACTCCAGCCGTGACCGCAGCTGAACGGCGTCCTTCGCGAGCGCTGACACCAGTGTGCCGGGGCCGGCCAGCGGCAGCACCGCGACGCCCTCGGCCACGGCCGGCTCCTCGGCGCGGGCGGTCAGGAACGTGGTGCCGACGCAGCGCGCGGAGCCGTACACGGCGGGGGAGGAGTCGAGGTCCGGGTCGCCGGCCGTGAACTCCTGCCGCAGCAGCGGCAGGCCGTCGCGGGTGACGTCGAAGCGGGAGCGGCAGCGGCCGGACGGCTCGCCGTGGCGGCCGAAGACGATCTCCTCCCGCCAGAACGCGCTCGCGCCGTCCTCCAGCGTGAGCCGGACCAGGAGGCGGTGCGCGCAGCCGGCGGCGAGCACGGTCGGCTCGGGGGCGAAGCGGAGCGTGCCGCCGGCGCCCACGTGGGCGGTGACCAGCAGCTCGGACTCGCCCGGGCCGGGCAGGACCAGTGTGGCGGCGACCGAGCCGAGCTCCAGGGTGGTGCCGGGGGCGACGTACAGGTCGAGCGCGAGCATGTCGCCGCCGAGCGGGCCCGCCGCGGTGGAGACGAGGTGGACGGTGTGCGGCCCCGTCTGGCGCAGCGTCAGCGGCGGCGCCGAGGCCAGCCGGCTCACCACGGTACGGCCGTCGGCAGCTCGTGCGGTGGCCACGGCGGCACTCGCCCGCATCACCCGGCGGCCGTTCGGCGGGGGCGGGGGCGGGGGCGTCGCGCGCCGGTCGGCCGATGGTGAGGGCGTCGCGGGATCGTCGGTCGCCCGGGTGGAGGTTGTGCGACCGGCCGGTGGTGGCGGTGGTGGCATTACGAGACGGGGGAGGCGTGGGTGTGGGACCAGTCGCGTACCTGCTCGTAGACCCAGGCGGCGACCTCGGCGGCGGTCGGCTCCTGGCGGATCGAGGTGAAGCGCACCGGCCGGTCCCCGCGCACCGCGGCCGCGTCGCGGGCCATCACGTCGAGGTCGGCGCCCACCATCGGGGCCAGGTCGGTCTTGTTGATCACCAGCAGGTCCGCGCTGGTGACGCCGGGGCCGCCCTTGCGCGGGACCTTGTCGCCGCCGGACACGTCCAGCACGAAGATCTGCCGGTCGGCCAGCCCGCGGCTGAACGTGGCCGTCAGGTTGTCGCCGCCGCTCTCGACGATCACCAGGTCGAGCGGGCCGAAGTGGTGTTCGAGGGTCTCCACGGCGTCGAGGTTCGCGGCGATGTCGTCGCGGATGGCGGTGTGCGGGCAGCAGCCGGTCTCGACGGCGAGGATGCGCTCCTGGTCGAGCACGCCCGCGCGGCGCAGGAAGTCGGCGTCCTCGGTGGTGTAGATGTCGTTGGTCACCACGCCCAGGGACAGCGTCGGGCCCAGGGTCCGGCACAGGGCCGCCACCAGGGCCGTCTTGCCGCTGCCGACCGGCCCGCCGACGCCCAGGCGCAGCGCGCGGCCGCGGCCGTCGGGGGCGTGGTGATGGTCGTCGTGATTGGCTCCCATGAAGGGGTCCTTTCGTGTCAGGAGATGAACAGCCGTACCTCGGCTCGGGCGTGCTGTTCCGCGAGGGCATCGAGGGCGGGCGCCGAACAGGCGGGCAGCGCCCCCAGCGCCTCCAGGGGCGTGAGGGGATCGGACGGCCGGCAGGCGTGGGTCGCCACGGCGGTGAGGTCGGGGGTCAGGGTGGCCAGGACGGCGTGCACGGACACCGGGTCGAGGCCCAGCAGACGGACCGCCGCCGTGGCCGGCCCCGTGACCGCGTGGTAGGCCGCCGCCAGCGCCGCCTCCTCCGGCGTACAACCGGCCGCGTGTGCCGCCGCGCCGAGGGCGAGCGGGTGGTGCGGGCTCGGGATCGCCCGGGCGAGCTCGTCCAGCACGGGGGACGGCCAGATCCGGCGGGCCACCCGAAGCAGCAGCCGGCCCTGGGTGCGCGAGGCCTCCCGCTGCGCCGGGGACGCGGTCCTGGCGTCCACCTCGGCGTCCAGCGCCTCCCACGAGACCGTGCCCCCGCCGGCGGAGGCGTGGGTGCATGCGGCGGTCAGGGCGGCGGCGACGGCGCCGGCCGTGCGCAGCCGTCCGCGCAGGAAGTGGGCCAGTGAGGGCACGTCGTGGACCGCCCCCGACGTGACGGCGCGTTCGGCGCCGCCGGAGTGGGCGTGACCCCCGGCCGGCAGCCGGGAGTCGGTGAGGAGGAGCAGGGCGGGACGCATCAGAAGAGGAAGTAACGCTGGGCCATGGGCAGGGCGGTGGCGGGAGCGGGTTCGACGAGGTCGCCGTCGATGCGGACCTCGAACGTGTCGGGCGCCACCTCGATCCGCGGCAGCGCGTCGTTGAGCGGCATCGAGGACTTGCCGCGCCTCCGTACGTCCGCGACCGGCGCGAGGCGGCGGCGCACCGCCAGCCGGTCGGCCAGCCCCGACTCCACGGCGGCGGGCGAGACGAAGTGCAGCGAGGTGGCGGCCGCGGTGACCGGCGCGGCGCCGAACATGGGGCGGGGCAGCACCGGCTGCGGCGTCGGGATCGAGGCGTTGGCGTCGCCCATCTGCGCCCAGGCGACCACGCCGCCCTTGAGCACCAGGTCGGGCTTGACCCCGAAGAAGGCCGGGTCCCAGAGGACCAGGTCGGCGAGCTTGCCGGGCTCGACGGAGCCGACGTCGGCCTCCAGCCCATGGGCGATGGCCGGGCAGATCGTATATTTCGCGATATAGCGGCGGGCGCGCAGGTTGTCGGCCGGGCCGCCCAGCGAGCCTCGCCGCCCCTTCATGACGTGCGCCGTCTGCCACGTACGGATGATCGTCTCGCCGATCCTGCCCATGGCCTGCGAGTCGGAGCCGATCATGGAGATCGCGCCGAGGTCGTGCAGGACGTCCTCGGCGGCCATCGTCGTCGGCCGGATCCGCGACTCGGCGAACGCCAGGTCCTCGGGGATCGACGGGTTGAGGTGATGGCAGACCATCAGCATGTCGAGGTGCTCGTCGAGCGTGTTGACGGTGTGCGGCCTGGTCGGGTTGGTGGAGGACGGCAGCACGTTGGGATAGGCCGCGACGCGGATGATGTCGGGCGCGTGCCCGCCGCCCGCCCCTTCGGTGTGGTACGCGTGAATCGTCCGGTCGCCGATGGCCGCGAGGGTCGACTCGACGAAGCCGGCCTCGTTCAGCGTGTCGGTGTGGATCGTGACCTGCACGCCGGCGGCGTCGGCGACGCTCAGGCAGGCGTCGATGGCGGCCGGCGTGGTGCCCCAGTCCTCGTGCAGCTTGAAGCCGGAGGCGCCGGCCCGCAGCTGTTCGAGCAGGCCCTCCTCGCTGACGGTGTTGCCCTTGCCGAGCAGGGCGAAGTTCAGCGGGTAGGCGTCGAGCGACTCCAGCATGCGGGCGAGGTACCAGGTGCCGGTGACGGTGGTGGCCTTGGTGCCCTCGACGGGCCCGGTGCCGCCGCCGACGATCGTGGTGACGCCGGAGCCGACGGCCTCGTCGAGCAGTTGCGGGCAGATGAGGTGGACGTGCGAGTCGACGGCCCCGGCGGTGAGGATCTTGCCGTTGCCGGCCAGCACCTCCGTGGACGGCCCGATGACCAGGTCGACGCCGTCCATAGTGTCGGGATTGCCGGCCTTGCCGATGCCCATGACGCGGCCGTCGCGGATGCCGACGTCGGCCTTGATCACGCCCCAGTGGTCGAGGATCACCGCGCCGGTGATGATCAGGTCGGCCGCGCCCTCGGCGCGGGTGGTCCTGGCCTGGCCCATGGACTCGCGGATGACCTTGCCGCCGCCGAAGACGGCCTCGTCGCCGGGACCGGCCGGGCCCATGGAGCGGTCCTCGGTGACCTCGATGAACAGGTCGGTGTCGGCCAGCCGGATCCGGTCGCCGGTCGTGGGCCCGTAGAGGGCGGCGTAGCGGGCACGGGTGATCTGATGAGAAGCCGGCCGGTCAGTCATCGAGCGGTCCCGCCCACTCCGGGCGCAGCCCCGGCACCACCCGGTTCCCCGCCAGCGGCACCAGCGTCACGTCCCGTTCGACGCCGGGCTCGAACCTGATCGCCGTCCCCGCCGGCACGTCCAGCCGCATCCCCCACGCCGCCTTCCTGTCGAACTCCAGCCCCGGGTTGGCCGCGGCGAAGTGGTAGTGCGAGCCCACCTGCACTGGCCGGTCCGCCGTGTTGACCACGCGCACGCTCACCCGCTCGCGCCCCGGGCTGAGCGCGATCACGCCCTCCGGATGGACGTACTCGCCCGGGATCACGGGATCGGCCTGTGCACGGTGACCAGCTTCGTGCCGTCGGGGAAGGTGGCCTCGATCTGCACGCTGTCGAGCATCTCCGGTACGCCCTCCATGACGTCGGCCCGGCCGAGCACCGACCGCCCGGCCTCCATCAGGTCGGCCACGCTGCGCCCGTCCCTGGCCCCCTCCATGAGGAAGGACGCGATGACGGCGGTAGCCTCGGGATGGTTGAGCCGCAGGCCCCGGGCCTGGCGCTCGCGCGCGACCCCGGCGGCGACGTGGATGAGCAGCCGTTCCTGCTCGTGTGGGGTTAGCCGCATGGCCCGGACCATAGGAACCGGCCGTTTCCACGGCGTTGCCGGATCATGTCGTGTTGGTTTCGCCCTGCGGCGAAGCAGGGCATGACGGTTTTTGTGCGCTTGTGAACGCTTGGCAATCGCCAATTAACAATCGGGATCTTCTGGCGAAATGTCGCCGAGTCACCTTTCTCGCAGAACCGGTCGGCAGGAAGGAACGGCTGTGCGCATCTCCCGCCCGATTGTCTCCGCGATCCTCCTCTTAGCCCTCGCGGCCTGCGGGTCCGACGCCGAACCCGCCGCCCAGTCCAGCGAGATCAAGGTCGGACTCCTGCACTCGCTCAGCGGCACCATGGCGATCAGCGAGGTCACCGTACGCGACGCCGAACTGCTCGCCGTCGAAGAGATCAACAAAGCCGGCGGCGTCCTGGGCAAGAAGCTCGTCCCGGTCGTGGAGGACGGCGCCTCCGACTGGCCCACGTTCGCCGAGAAGGCCACCAAACTGATCAGGCAGGACAAGGTCGCGACCGTCTTCGGCGGCTGGACCTCGGCCAGCAGGAAGGCGATGCTGCCGGTCTTCGAACGCTACAAGGCGCTGCTCTGGTATCCGGTGCAGTACGAGGGGCTGGAGAGCTCGCCGTACATCTTCTACACCGGCGCCACCACCAACCAGCAGATCATCCCCGGCCTCGACTACCTCAAGGAGCAGGGCAAGAAGAAGCTGTTCCTGGTCGGCAGCGACTACGTCTTCCCGCGCACCGCGAACAAGATCATCAAGGCGTACGCGGCCGCGAACGGGATGGAGATCCTCGGCGAGGAGTACACCCCGCTCGGCCACACCGAGTACTCCACCCTGGTCAACAAGGTCACGGGAGCCAAGCCGGACGCGGTCTTCAACACGCTCAACGGCGATTCGAACGTGGCCTTCTTCAAACAGCTCAAGAGCGCGGGAGCCACGGCCGAGAGCATGCCGGTCCTGTCGGTGAGCATCGCCGAAGAGGAGGTCACCGGCATCGGCGTGGACAACATCGCCGGCCAGCCGGTCGCCTGGAACTACTACCAGACCACCGAGACCCCGGCCAACGACGCGTTCGTCAAGGCCTACAAGGCCAAGTACGGCGCCGCCAAGGTCACCAGCGACCCCATGGAGGCCGGCTACAACGCCGTCTACCTGTGGGCCGAAGCGGTCAAGAAGGCCGGCACGACCGAGGTGGAGGCGGTCAAGAAGGCCGCGCCCGGCATCGCGCTCGAACGTCCGGAAGGGCTGGTCACCATCGACGGCGAGAACCAGCACATGTACAAGACCGCCCGCATCGGCATCATCCAGCCGGACGGGCTGATCAAGCAGGTGTGGGACTCGGGTGAGCCGATCAAGCCGGACCCGTACCTGAAGGGCTACCCCTGGGCCGCGAGCCTGGCGGCGGGGTGACGATGACGGCCTTCGTCAACCAGCTGCCGATCGGGCTCTCGATCGGGGCGGTGCTGCTGCTCATCGCGCTCGGCCTGACGTTCACGTTCGGGCAGATGGGCGTGATCAACATGGCGCACGGGTCGTTCATCATGGCCGGGGCCTACACCGCGTACCTGCTGCAGGACCTGGTCCTGGCCCTGCCGGCGGCCTTCCTGGTCGCCGGCGCCATGGGGCTGGTCCTGGAGCGGCTCGCGATCAGGCACCTGTACGGCCGGCCGCTGGACACGCTGCTGCTCACCTGGGGCGTCAGCCTGGTGCTGCAGCAGCTCGCCCGCGACCTGTTCGGCGCGCCCAACGTGCAGGTGAGCGCGCCCTCCTGGCTGTCGGGAGGCGTGGGCATCCTGCCCTACAACCGGCTGTTCATCATGGGGCTCGCGGTGGCCGGCGTGGTGGGGGTCTGGTTCTACCTCACCCGCACCGGGCTCGGCCGCAGGACCCAGGCGGTGGTGCAGAACCGGCAGCTCGCCGCCACCAGCGGGATCGACACCGGCCGGATCGACATGCTGACCTTCTTCATCGGGTCGGGGCTGGCCGGCGTCGCGGGCGTGGCGGTGACGCTCATCGGCCCGGTCGGGCCCGCGCTCGGCGACTACTACATCGTGGACGCCTTCCTCGTCGTCGTGGCCGGCGGGCTCGGGCAGCTGCGCGGGGCCGTGCTCGCGGCGCTCGGGCTCGGGCTGCTCAACTCCTACGCCGAGTTCTGGTCGGACGCCTCGCTGGCCAAGGTGATCGTGTTCGCGGTCATCATCGCGTTCCTGCAGATCCGGCCGCAGGGCATGTTCGTGCTCAGATCGAGGGCGCTCACATGATCAGACGTCATCTGCCCTTCGCGACCGTGGCCGTGATCGCGCTGGTGGCCGCGCCGCTGCTGCTGGAGCCGTTCCGGCTGGGGCTGCTCGCGAAATATCTGTGCTACGCGATCGTCGCGCTCGGGATCGGGCTGGCCTGGGGCAAGGGCGGCATGCTCACCCTCGGCCAGGGCGTCTTCTTCGGGCTCGGCGGCTACTCCATGGCGATGTACCTCAAGCTCACCGAGGCGGGAGGCGCCGGCGGCGGGCTGCCCGACTTCATGGTGTGGAGCGGCGTGGAGTCGCTGCCCGCCCTGTGGGTGCCGTTCGGGAACCCGGTCTTCGCGCTCGGCATGGCCGTGCTCGGGCCGATGGCGATCGCGCTGATCCTCGGCACGCTCGTCTTCCGGCAGCGGGTACGGGGGGCGTACTTCGCGATCCTCACCCAGGCGCTGGCCGCCGCCATGGTCATCCTGCTGGTCGGGCAGCAGGGCCTGACCGGCGGCACCAACGGCATGACGAACTTCTTCGAGCTGTTCGGCCAGGACCTGGCCGAGGACTCCACCCAGCGCGGCCTCTACCTGGTCGTGGCGAGCGTGCTCGGCCTGCTCTACCTGGCCACCCGCCAGCTCGTGAACAGCCGCTACGGCCGCCTGCTGGTCGCGGTCAGGGACGGCGAGGACCGGGTGCGCTTCCTCGGCTACGACCCGGCCCTGGTCAAGACCGTCACCTTCGCCATCTCGGCGGGCATGGCCGGGCTGGCGGGCGCGCTGTTCGTCCCCGTCGTCGGCATCATCTCGCCCGCGCTGCTCGGCGTCGTGCCCTCGCTCGAACTGGTCGTCGCGGTGGCCGTGGGCGGGCGGCACGCGCTGGCCGGCGCCGTGCTCGGCGCGGTCGTCATGGGGTACGCCAAGACGGCGTTCAGCGAGCAGTTCGCCGACGGCTGGCTCTACCTGCAAGGAGCCCTGTTCATCCTGGTGATGACGCTCGCCCCCAAGGGCATCGCCGGAATCAGCCGAAGCATCGCCGGGAGGCTGCGCCATGCTAGAGCTACGTGACGTCCAGGTGATCTTCGACGGCTTCCGCGCGCTCGACGGCGTCGACCTGACCGTGCCCGAGGGCGAGCTGCGCTTCCTCATCGGGCCCAACGGGGCCGGCAAGACCACGCTCATCGACGTGATCACGGGCCTGACCAGGCCGGCCGCCGGCAGCGTGCGGTTCGGCGGTGCGGACCTGGTCGGCAGGAAGGAGCACGAGATCGTCCGGATGGGCGTCGGGCGCACGTTCCAGACCTCGGTGGTGTTCGAGGCGCTCACCGTGATCGAGAACCTCGACCTGGCCGCCACCTTCCGCAAGCCGCTGTGGTCGCTGACCCGGCGGCGCGACGGCGTGTCCGAGGCCGTCGAGGAGGCCCTGGCCAGGACGGGTCTCGAAGAGCTCGCCGAGCGTTCAGCGGGCGTTCTCTCACACGGCCAGCGCCAGTGGCTGGAGATCGGCATGCTGCTGGCGCAGCGGCCGAAACTGCTGCTCCTGGACGAGCCGGTGGCCGGCATGTCCAAGGACGAACGCGAGCGTACGGGTGAGCTGCTCACCGAG
Source organism: Nonomuraea fuscirosea (assembly GCF_003001935.1). Classification (GTDB taxonomy): domain Bacteria; phylum Actinomycetota; class Actinomycetes; order Streptosporangiales; family Streptosporangiaceae; genus Nonomuraea; species Nonomuraea fuscirosea. The sequence continues at coordinate 407,184 of NZ_PVNG01000002.1, forward strand.
ATCGCCGACGACCACACGGTGATCGTGGTGGAGCACGACATGGACTTCCTGCGCCGGCACGCCTCGGTGGTGACCGTGCTGCACGAGGGCAAGGTGCTGGTCGAGGGGTCGGTGGACGAGGTCAGCGCCGACCCCCGGGTGCAGGAGGTCTATCTGGGGAGGAGAGCTGGCGATGCTGTCGGTAACCGGCCTTGAGTCGGGGTACGGGAGGGCGCGCGTGCTGTTCGGGGTGTCGCTGGAGGTCGGCCCCGGTCAGCTCGTGTGCGTCATGGGACGTAACGGGGTCGGCAAGACCACGCTGCTCAACACCGTCATGGGGGTGCTGCCCGCCACGGCGGGCACGGTGACGTTCGACGGCCGCGACGTCACCAGGCTCAAGCCGCACGAGCGGGTGCGGCTCGGCATGGGGTACGTCCCGCAGGGCCACCAGTGCTTCCCCCAGCTGTCCGTGCTGGGCAACCTGCTCGTCACCGTCGAGGCGGCCAAGCAGCCCAGGAGCGCCGTGGACGAGGCCCTCGACGTCTTCCCCGCGCTCAGGCCCCTGCTCAAGCGGAGCGCCGGGCACCTGTCGGGCGGGCAGCAGCAGCAACTCGCCATGGCCCGCGCCCTGGTGACCCGGCCCAGGATGCTGATCCTCGACGAGCCCACCGAGGGCATCCAGCCGTCGATCATCGTCGAGATCGAGGCCGCCATCGAGCGGCTGCACGCCTCGGGCCTGGCCGTGCTGCTGGTGGAGCAGTATCTGGACATCGCGCTGCGGCTGGCCGACACGTTCGTCATCCTCGACGGCGGTCACGTCGTGCGTACGGGAGAGGCCGGCGACCTGCACAAGGAGGACGTCCAGCGGCTGCTGGCCGTCTGACGGGCCGGACGGCCGGACCGTCCGGCGGGTCACGTGACGGCGTACGGCCGGACCGTCCGGCGGGTCACGTGACGGCGGACGGCCGCCGGCGGCCGGCCATCTAACGTGCCACCTGCGCGAGCAGGGCGCGGGCGTTGCCGGCGGCCTGGCGGTCGCCGGCCCGCTCGAAGACCTCCAGCGCCGTGCCCGCCAGCTCCCGCGCCCGCGCCGTCGCGCCCTCCGCCCGGTTCACCCGGGCCAGGCCCAGCAGGGCGTGGGCGTCGAGCAGGCGGTCGCCGAGACGGACGGCGATGCCTCTGGCCCGTTCGGCGGCGGCCCTGGCCTCGGGCTTGGCGCCCTGCGCCAGGCGTACCGCGGCCAGGTCGAGCAGGGTGTCGGCCTGCCGGTGCCGGTCGCCCAGCTCGGTGAGGTGATCGACGGCGCGGGTCAGGTGGCCGGCGGCCTCGTCCAGGCGGCCGGCCCGGCGCAGCACCGCGCCGAGCACGCTCTCGGCGTCGGCCGCGTCGCGCTGGTTCCCCGCCGTCTCCAGGCACGACACCAGCGCCCGCTCGGCCTCCTCCAGCCGGCCCCGCTCCAGGTGCACCCGACCGAGCCGGCGCCGGGCGTGGTTCACGTCGCGGGTGCGGCCCTGGCGCAGGAACATGCCCAGCGCGAGCCGCAGCCTCTCGTGCGCCAGGTCCCATTCGCGTTCGGCGAGATGCAGGTCGCCCAGGTCGAGCAGGACGAGCGCCTCGCTCCTGTCGTCGGCGGAGCGGCGGGCCGACTCCAGCGCCCGGCCGGACACCGCCCGCCAGTCGTCGAGGAAGCGGTGCCGCTCCAGGTAGGGCGCCAGCAGGTGCGCCAGCCGCCAGCAGGGGTCGTCGAGCCCCGCGTCGTGCAGGTCGGCGACCAGGCTCACCAGGAACGAGCGCTCGGCGTCCAGCCACTCGACCGACTCCCTGATGTCGCGGGTCGCCACGGCCGTGGCCGGATCGCCCGACACCAGCGAGAACCGCGAGGCCCGCACCCTGGCCAGCACCACCGCCGACACCTTGGCCAGCACGCCGGGCACCGGCTGCTCGCGGGCGAACAGCCGGGTCAGCGCGTGCATCCGGTAGCGGACCTGCCCCGCCGCGTCGACGCCCGCCGTCTCCAGCAGCCCGGCGTCCACCAGCGCCTCGGCTCCGCCGCCGAGCTGGTCGGTCAGCCAGTCGGCGAAGTCGGGCGCGGACAGGGCGCCGAGGCCGCGCAGCGTCAGCCTGGCCGGCTCGGGCAGCCCGTCGTAGCCGACGGTGAACACGCTGCGCACCGTCCGGTCGCCCGCGTGCAGCCGGTCGAGCCGCTCGTGCTCGTCCTCCAGCAGGCCCACCAGGTAGTCGACGGTCCACTCCGGGCGCGCCGCCAGCCTGGAGGCGGCGATGCGCAGCGCGATCGGCAGCCCGCCGCAGAACCTGGCCAGCCGGCCCATCGCCGTGTCCGCGGGCCGCCCGGAACCGGCCGTCAGCAGGTCGAGCGACTCCTCCGGACCGAGCACGCCCACCGACAGCCGGGTCGCCCCGGTCAGGCCGCCCAGCGGGGACCTGCTGGTCACGACCGTCGGACAGGAGGTCAGCAGGGGGCGCACCTGCGCCTCGTCGATGGCGTTGTCGAGCAGCACCAGCAGCCGCCGGTTGGCGCAGTAGGCGCGGAACAGGCGCTCACGCTGCTCCAGCGTCGCCGGGATGGCCTGGGCCGGGCAGCCCAGCCAGCGCAGGAAGTCCTCCAGGACGGCCACGGGGGCCGTCGTCTCGCGCAGGTCGGCGTACAGGATGCCGTCGGGGTACGCCTCGCGCCCGCGCCAGGCCGCGCGCACGGCCAGCGCCGACTTGCCCGCGCCCGCCTGGCCGTGGACCACCACCTGGTCGCCGAGCACCCGGTCGAGCAGGTCGGCGCGGCCGGTGAAGTCGTGGATGTCGGGCGGCAGCAGCACCGGCGGCCCCGCCGAGACGTGCAGCGAGACGTCGTCGTGCAGCATGCGGTGGTAGAGGAGCTGCAGCTCGGAGTCGGGCTCGATGGCGTGCCCGCCGTCGAGCTGGTCGCGCAGCACCGCGTACGCGGCCAGCGCGTCCACCCGGCGGCCGCTGCGGTAGAGGGCCAGCATGTACTGGCCGCGGAAGCGCTGCCACGTCGGATGCTGCTTGGTCAGCCGGCGCAGCTCCACCAGCAGCTCGCGGTGCCGGCCCGCGTCGAGGTCGGCCTGCAGCCTGCGCTCCAGCGCCAGCAGCCGCAGCTCCTCCAGCTCCTCGCGCAGCCGCCGCGTCTCGGCCCAGCGCTCGCCCTCGGGATCGACGTCCTCCAGGAGGTCGCCCCGCCACAGGCCCAGCGCCTCCTCGTAGGCGCCCTTGTCGACCAGCAGCCGGAAACGGTCGACGTCGAGCTGCTCGTCGCGCAGCGCCAGCACGTAGGACCCGGCCACGGTGCTGATCACGTCCTTGCCGACGAGCCGGCGCAGCTCGCCCACGTAACCGCGGACCAGCGAGTCGGAGCGGTCGCCGCCCTCACGCGGCCACAGCAGCCTGCGCAGCCGCTCGACCGTCAGCGGGCGGCCCGCGTTCAGCAGGAACATCGCGAGCAGGTCGCGGTGCTTGGGCACGGTCGGGGTGCGGTCGTGCCCCTCGCCGTCGCGTACCTCAAGCGGCCCCATGATGCGAAATTCCACGCGGCCTTCCTTCGGGGAGGAGATCTCGATCAGAATGGCACACTTGTTGACATCCTCCCCCTCCTGAAGGCGGGGGGATTCCCACGGTCGCCCATGGGTCTTCCTGCTTCACCGCCGGTCGCCCGCCCGAGGGGAGTCTCGTTGAGGTCTTACACCGGCTCCACAGGCGTTTCAGCTCTCCGCCGGCCCGGCGGCGAGCACGTTCCTGGCCGCGTTCACATCCCGGTCATGGACCGCGCCGCAGGCGCACTGCCATTCCCGGATGTTCAACGGCATCTTCTCTTGCAGGGCGCCGCAGGCCGAGCACAGCCTAGAGGAGGGGAACCAGCGGTCCACCGCCACCAGCGTGCGCCCGTACCAGCGTGCTTTGTACTCCAGCATGGAGCGCATCTGTCGCCAGGCCGCGTCGGAGATGGCGCGGGCCAGGCGGTGGTTCTTGACCAGGTTGCGGACGGTCAAATCTTCAACGGCGATCGCTTGGTTCTCACGAACAAGCCGTGTGGTGACCTTGTGCAGGTGGTCTGTCCTGCGGTCGGCGATGCGGGCGTACACTCGGGCCACCTTGAGCCGGGCCTTGGCCCGGTTGTTCGAGCCCTTCTCCTTGCGGGCCAGCGCCCGCTGGGCTTTGGCCAGCTTGCGCCGGTCGCGGCGCTCATGCCGGGGGTTGACGATCTTCTCGCCGGTGGACAGGGTGGCCAGCACGGTGATACCCGCATCGACGCCCACCGCCTGCTCTGCCGGAGCGAGCGGGGCGATCGTCTCCTCCACCAGGAGGGACACGAACCAGCGCCCGGCCGCGTCCCGGCTCACGGTCACCGTGGACGGCTCGGCGCCTTCCGGAAGCGGACGCGACCACACGATCGCCAGCGGGGCGTCCATCTTCGCCAGCGCCAACTCCCCATCCCGCCAGCGGAACGCCGAGCGGGTGTACTCCGCCGACGCCCGCGACTTCTTACGGGACTTGAAGACCGGGTACTTGGCGCGCTTGGCGAAGAAGTTCGCGAATCCGGCTTGCAGATGGCGAAGTGCCTGCTGAAGAGGGACCGAGGACACCTCGCGCAGGAAGCCGAACTCGGTGCTGCGCTTCCACTCGGTGAGCATCGCCGACGACTCGGCATAGGAGACCCGTTCGCCTTCCAGCTTGTAGGCGCGGGTGCGCTCCTCCAGGGCTTTGTTGTAGACGAGGCGGACGCAGCCGAACGTCCGGGCAAGCTCTCCGGCCTGCTCGGGGGTCGGGTAGAAGCGGTACTTGTAGGCCCGCTTCACGATCTGCGTCACGCCCTGCATCCTATCGAACGATCAAGAAAAACTCGTGTGCTTGTTCGATTGCGGCGGTTCACCTGGCGGCGAATCGCCTGTTCCGGCCCTGCTCCGCAGGGGGTCGATTCCTCCTCCGCCTGAAGGCGGGGGTTTCCTCGGAGGTTTTTGATGACCGCCCTCACTTCTTCCGATCCGCGACGGCTGGGCCGCTACTGGCTGGCCGGCCGCCTCGGCGCGGGTGGCCAGGGTGTCGTGTACGAGGCGTACGGCGAGAGCGGCGAGCGGGTCGCGGTCAAGGTGCCCAGGCTCGACGGCCCCGAGGCGCGGGCCAGGCTGGCCAAGGAGGCGGCCGCGGCCGGGCGGGTGGCCTCGTTCTGCACCGCCGCCGTGATCGAGGCCCAGGTCGAGCAGGCGCCGCTGTACATCGTCAGCGAGTACGTCCCCGGGCCGAGCCTGCGCCGGGCGGTGACCGAATCCGGGCCTTACGGGGCCGACGCGCTGCGCCGGCTCGCGATCGGCGTGGCCACCGCGCTGACCGCCATCCACCAGGCCGGCATCGTGCACCGCGATCTCAAACCGGACAACATCATCCTCGGTCCCGACGGGCCCCGCGTGATCGACTTCGGCGTGGCCCGCGAGACCGGGCCCACCACGACGGGACCGATCATGGGCACGCCCGGCTACATGGCCCCCGAGGTGCTCACCGGCCGCGCCGCCACCGGGGCGGCCGACGTGTGGGCGTGGGCGATGGTGCTGCTGTTCGCGGCACGGGGGAGCGACGCGATCCCGGCGGGCGAGCCGATGGCGGTGGTGAGCCGGGTGCTGGAGTTCACGGCCGACGTCACGGGACTGCCGGACGAGATCGCGCCGCTGGTCTCCGCCGCCACTGCCCACGACCCCGCCACCCGTCCTGCCGCCGGTGACCTGCTGCTCGGCCTGCTGGGGCTGCCAGGCGACGGTGGTGGCGGTCCGCTGGGGGACGGCCCCAGGGACGGCGGCGAGCCGGTGGACGACCCACTGGTCCGCGGCAGCGGCGTGGCGGCGGAGCTCACCGGAGAGGCGGATCCCGGCCTGGGCGCGGTGGCCGAGGAGCTGTACCGCGAGCTGAGCGAGGCGGAGCGGGCCTGCGTGCCCGAGGTCTTCCTGCGCATGCTCGACGGCGACACGCTGCGCCCGGTGCGGCGTGACGAGCTGCCGGAGATCGAGGGCCTGGACGCCATGCTCGACCTCTTCGCCGCCGCGGGCCTGGTGACGCGGCGCGAGGAGACGCCCGAGAGCGAGCGGACGCCCGAGCCGTCCGGGGAGGCAAGTAAGCCGCTCGGAGAGGCGGACGAGCGGACTGGGGAGGCGGGCGAGCAGCGCGGAGAGGCAGGCGAGCTGTCCCGGAAGGCGGGTGAGCGGTCCGGGGTGGTGGGTGAGCGGTCCGGGGTGGTGTATGGGTTGCCTGCGCCGGGGTTGGTGCGGGCGTGGCCGCGGTTGCGGGAATGGGTGGCGGCCAACCGTGACGGGCTGCCCGTGCACCGCCGTCTGGCCGACGCCGCCGCCGAGTGGGACGGTCATGGCAGGCGGCCCGCTGACCTGATGCAGGGCACGCCGCTCGACCGAACGCTGCGGTGGGCGGCCGCTGAGCGCAGGGACCTCACGCTGGCCAGGCGGGAGCGCGAGTTCCTCGACGCCGCAGCGGCCGAGGTGCGCAGGCGCGGCAGGAGGCGTGGCCTGATCGCGGCGGCGCTGGCCGTGCTGCTGGTCGTCGCGCTGGGCGGGCTGGGGACGGCCGAATACCTGCGCAGGGAGTCCGTACGCCAGCGCGACGACGCCAGGGCCAAGGAGCTGGCGCTGCGCGCGTCCGGGCTGCGTGAGGTGGAGCCGGAGCTGGCCCGGCTGCTGTCCGTGGCGGCCTGGCGGCTGTCACCGGAGACGACGGAAGCGCGGGGAGCGTTGCTCGACTCGGCGTCCCAGCACGTGAGCGACGTGTTCACGGCCCCGTACGTGGACTCGTCGAGCGTGCAGGCGCTCGACGTGGACGGCCGCATCCTGGCCGCCGCGACGGACGGCACCGCCCGGCTCTGGGACGTGACGAGCGGGCGGCGGCTGCGCGAGGTCACCGGGATCGGCACGGGCGTGACCCGGCTGGCCGTGAGCCGCGACGGCCGCAGCCTGGCCGCGCTGGACGACGACGGCGTGCGGGTGTGGGACACCGTCACCGGCCGGCCGCTCGGCGGCCCGTTCGCGAAGGAGGCGGGCGGGTTCGACGGGCTGGAGTTCGACCGGTCCGGCCGCCTGATCTCCGCGCCACGCCCGTCGGGCGGCGCGGAATGGTGGGACGTGTCCAAGCGTGCCCGGCTCACCGCTCCCGGCGGAGCGGCGCTCGTCGGGGTCAGCCCCGACGGCCGCTACGGGGTCGTCGCCGCCGGCCAGCGGACGGCCGAGGTGTGGGACCTGCGGCGGGGGCGGCGGCTGCGCCTTCCCTCGCTGCCCGGCACCGGCACCACGACCGCCGCCGCCTTCAGCGACGACAGCCGGGCGCTGGCGCTCGTCGAGGACACGCCACGCCACGACAAGCCCATCACCCACCTGTACGACCTGACCACGCGTACGGCGAAGCAGCCCGTCGAGGGCAGCACGTTGCAGGCCGCGGACTTCGTCTTCGGCGGCGGGTACATCGCCCTGTGGTCACCGGGGGAGCAGCTCACCGTGGCCCGGTGGGACGGCTGGACGACCATGCTGACCCTCCCGCTGCCCGCCGATCCCGTACAGGTGCGCTACGACCTGGTGGGCAGGGCCGTGCGGGTGCTGAACGGGCAGGGCGGGGTCGTCACCCTGGACGTCTCCATGATGTTCGACCGGCCGCTGCGGCTCGACCCGCCGCTCGACCACGACGTCGTCACCCTCAAGGTGGCGCCCGGCGGCCGGATGCTGGCCGTCAAGCGGGAACCTTCGGCGCTCACCGCCCATCAGCTGCGCACCCTGGAACTGCTCGACCCGGCGACCGGCGCGCGGAAGGCCGGTCCGATCGCCTGGAAGGGCGAGGGGAAGGCGATGGCCTTCAGCCGGGACGGCACCCGGCTGGCCTTCGGCGACGGGGAGGTGGTCCGCCTGCTCGACGTCGCCTCCGGGCGGGTCACGCAGCAGTTCGGGCTCGTCGCCGAGCAGGGCGACAGCGCCTCGGGACCGGCCTACAGCGTTTCGGAGCAGATAGAGGGCACCTTCGAGCCGTCCGAGAGTGCTCCCGAGCCGTCCGACAGTGCCTCCGGGCCGCCCGGCGGCGGTCCTTCCGAACCCGAGCCCGCCGACAGTGCCCCCGAATCATCCGACAGTGTCTCCGAGTCGGCCGACAGTGCCTCCGAGCCGTCTGAGAGTGCCGCCGAGTCGGCCGAGAGTGCTTCCGAGCGGCCCAGTAGCGTCTCCGAGCTGGCCTTCGGGCCCGATGGCAGGACGCTGGCGGTGCAGCCGGACGGGGGCGAGTTCTTCGTGGTGGATCTGCGGGATCTCAAGCGCAGGTCGTTCGCCGGCAGCGGTGTGCCGGGTGGCGGGCCGATGGAGTTCGCCCCTGACGGCGCCCGGCTGTTCGTCGCGGAGCCGCAGCCGCGGCTCTACGACGCCGGCCGCGACGCCCTCGTGCCTGTGGCCGCCGGCACCGGAAGCCTCGAAGGTGCCTTCGCCTACAGCCCCGACGGGCGCAGGATCGCCTTCTCCGGGCCGGACCGGATCACCCTCTGGGACCGCGACCTGCGCACCCGGCTCGGCGCCTTCCCCGTGACGGCCGGGATGCGGGAGGCCATCATGCTGACGTGGTCGCCGGACGGCCGCTGGATCGCCTCGTTCGAGGACGGGCCGCGGCTGCGGTTGTGGGACGTGGCGAGCGGGCGGCAGATCGGGGTCGTGTACGACGGGCTGGCGGAGTCCGACATCGACAACGCCTGGCTCGGCTTCTCGGCCGACGGGACGAAGCTGCACAGCCTGGGTGTCGACGGCACCTTCCGTACGCACGAGCTCGACGGCGCCCGGCTGGCCGCGACGGTGTGCGAGCTGGCCGGTCGCGCGCTCACCACCAGCGAGTGGAGGGACTACATGCCCGGCGTCGACCCGTTCGCCCTGTGCACCTGACCGTCATCGGAGCCGTCGCCCTCTGAGCCGGTGCCGCTCGCCCAGGCCCTGGCCGTGCGGACGATCTCCTCCAGGTGGTCGCTGTGCGCGCCGTGCCAGTAGACCTGGCCGCAGGCGGCGCAACGGCCGTACGCGTCGTAGCTGCGTCGCGTGCCCGCCTCCAGCCGGAGCTCGACCTCCTCCTTCGGCACCGGCACCAGTACGCCGTTGCACGCGGTGCAGCGCGTCCATGGACGCAACGGCGGGGAGAAGCGTTCGAGCAGGTCGCGGAGCTGGTCGGCGGGGGCCGAGCCGCGCACGTAGGCGCCCAGCCACAGCGCGCGGCGGCGCAGCAGGCCGCGGTCCTGGGTGAGCAGCACCCGCCGCTCCTCGTTGGCCTGCACCACCAGCGCCGGGTCGTCCATGTCGTTGTGGTACGCGGTGTCGACGCCCAGCAGCCGCAGCCGCCGCGCCAGGGTGCCCAGGTGCACGTCCAGCAGGAACCGGGGCTCCTCGGGCAGCGGCTGGGGCCGGGGGATCGGATGCACCTCCACCACGTCGCCGTCGGCCGGCTGGTAGGAGGGCGGCACGCCCCTGCCGTTCACCATCAGGGGACCGACCTCGGTCAGCGGGACCCCGATCGACTCCACGTGGTGGCCCAGCGTCGAGGTGCCGTCGGGGGTCACCTCCTGCCACTCGTGGCGGCGGTTCGCGGGCAGGAACATCCTCAGTTCTGAGGAGATGCGCAGGCGTGCGGTCGTCACAATGTCCATTCTGTGACACCGAGTACCGTGAATTCATGCCGATATCCCGCCGCTCGTTCGCCGGGCTGGCGGGGTTCGCCGCCCTGTTCGCCGCCGGGGCCGCCGGGTGCTCGGGCGACGGCGACGGGCAGCGCGAGCTGCGGCTGGCGACGGGACTCGCGGGCGGGCCCTACGGGGCGCTCGGCGACCGGCTCGCCGAGGAGCTGCGGCGCGGCGGGCTGAGCGTGCGGGTGCTGCCGACCGCCGCCAGTGTGCAGAATCTGACGATGATGACCGACGGGCGGGCCGACGTCGGGTTCGCGCTGGCCGACAGCGCCGACGACGCCGTCCGCGTACGGCACCAGCCCGTCTCCGCCCTGGCCAGGATGTACATGAACTACGTGCACCTGGTCGTCGGCACCGACTCCGAGATCACCGCGGTCGGCGGGCTGGCGGGGCGGGCCGTGTCCATCGGGGTGGAGGGCTCGGGCACTGCGGTGACCGCGACCCGCGTGCTGGCCGCCGCCCGGCTCCGGCGCCCGCCGCGGATCACCCGGCTGGGGCTGGACGCCTCCATCGGCGCGCTGCGCGCGGGCCGGGTCGAGGCGTTCTTCTGGTCGGGCGGGGTGCCCACGCCCGCGCTGGCCGAGCTGGCTGGCATCCGGCTGCTGCCGCTGGAGTCGCTGGTGCCGGTGCTGCGGCGCGAGTTCGGCCCCGTGTACGAGGACGCCACCGTGCCCGCCCGCGCGTACGGCGGACCCAGGGCCGTGCCGACCGTGGGCACGCCCAGTTACCTGATGTGCCGGACCTCGCTGCCCGACGACCTGGCGTACACGATCACCGAGACCCTCTTCACCGCCCGCGACCGGCTCCAGGCCCCGTCGGCCCCCGGGGGACGGCTGGACCGGCGCTACGCCATCGGCACCGGGGTCGTGCCGCTGCACGCCGGCGCCGCCCGCTACTACCGCTCGGTCTACGGCTGAGCGACAGCCCGGTCTGAGGGGCAGGCCCGGTCTGAGGGGCAGGCCGGTTCGCGGTTGAGCGGCGGGCAGAATCCGGCCCGGGAGGTGGTCACGGGTCGGGGAGGCGGAGCTCGACCATAAGGCCGTGCGGCTCGGCCGGGAGCAGTTCCAGCGTGGCCCCGCAGGCTCTGGCCAGTTCGGCGGCGATGGCCAGGCCCAGGCCGCTGCCGGGCACGTTCGCGTGGGCCCCGGACCGCCAGAAGCGAGCCTGTGCCTCCGAGCGTTCCTCCTCGCTCAGCCCGGGCCCGTCGTCGGTCACTCGCAGCACGCCGTCGCGCAGGGTGACGGTCACGGTGCCGCCGGCGGGGACGAACTTCTGCGCGTTGTCGAGGGCGATGTCGGCGATCCTGGCCGCCGCCTCGGGAACGACCGACATTTCGGGAATGTCGGTGGTCAGCCGGACGTCCTTCGCCGCGTACACCTCCCGCCACACCCCTAGCCGCGGCGCCAGCGCGACCTCCTTGCCCTCGACCCCCGCGCCCGCCTCCACCCTGGCCAGCACCAGCAGGTCCTCGACCAGCAACGCCAGCCGGTCCAGCTCGGCCATCGCCTCCTCGAACTCGGCCGTCCCCTCGGCGCGCAGATGCGGCTCCAGGTTCTCCAGCCGCAGGCTCAGCACCGTGAGCGGCGTCCGCAGCTCGTGCGAGGCGTCGGCCACGAACGCCCGCTGCCGCTCCATCGCGCCGGCGACCGCGTCCGCCATCGCGTTGAAGCGCTCCTCCAGCCGCCGCAGCTCGGACGGGCCCGCCCCCGGATGCGCCCGCGCGTCCATCCGGCCCTGCGCGATGGCCCGCGTGGTGCGGTCCAGCTCGGTGACCGGACGCAGGATCCAGCGCGCCAGCCGCCTGGCCGCCACCGTCGAGACGCCCAGCATCAGCAGCGCGCCCAGCGCCAGCGCGGCCCAGACCAGGGTCACCTCCAGGCGGGCCCGGCCGGCGGGAGCCTGCAGCAGCACCACCCCCGACAGTTGCGCGTCCCGGCCGGCCGGCTCGGCCAGCAGCACCGTGCCGGGGCCGAACGGGCTGATCGTGGGCAGGTCCTCGGTGGTGCGGCCGGACAACGCCAGGCGCAGGGCGTCGCCGTCGTCGGCGGTGAAGCTGCCGGCGGTCAGCAGGATCGAGCCGTCGCGGTCCCGTACGCGGACGGCGGCGCCGTACAGGTCGGCGTAGCGGGTGATCTCGGACAGCAGCCCTGTGCGGTCGTCCTCCCGCGCCGCCTGGTCGGCCAGCTCCGCGAAGCGGGTGGCGTCGGCGCGGCGGTCGAGCAGCAGGCGGTTCGTCCGATGGGAGGCGTAGGCCAGGCCCAGCGGCACCGCCAGCGCCGCCACCAGGAACACGATCAGCGTCGTGAACGTGACCACCAGCCGCGAGTTCACGCCGTCGAGCCCAGCCGGTAGCCGGTCCCGCGCAGCGTCTCCACCAGAGCGGGGCGGCCGGTCTTGGAGCGCAGGTTGGCCACGTGCACGTCGAGCGAGCGGGAGGCCGACAGCAGCGGGTCGCCCCAGATCTCGTCGAGGATCTCCTCCCTGCCGCGCACCACGCCCGGCTCGCGGGCCAGCATCGCCAGCAGGTCGAACTCGCGCCGGGTCAGCGTCACCGGCTCTCCGGCCACCGTGACCTGCCGGTACTCCAGATCGATGCGGACGTCGCCGACGCTCACCACGTCGTCGCGCGGCGGGCGCGGGCGGGTGCCGCGCCGGACCACCGCCTCCATGCGTGCCATCAGCTCGACCGTACGGAACGGCTTGACCAGGTAGTCGTCCGCCCCCGACCGCAGCCCGCGCAGCACCTCGCGCTCCTCGGTGCGGGCCGTGACCACGATCAGCGGCACCGCCGAGACCCGGCGCAGGCGGCGCAGCACGTCGAGCCCGTCCATGTCCGGCAGGCCCAGGTCCAGCAGGACGAAGTCGGCGCCCCCCGCCAGGCGGAGGGCGTCGACGGCCAGGCCCGCCCTGGTGACCTGGTGGCCGTGCCGGTCGAGGGCCGTGGTGAGCGCGGACGCGAGCCGATCGTCGTCCTCGACCAGGAGAACTCGCATGCCGTCAGGTTAGACGCGCGTCGGCACCGACTCCGCCGTGGACCGCTCGGCGCGGGAGAGCGCGGCGTCCCTGGTCTCGCGCATGGTGAGGTAGACGATGAGGGAGACGGCGGCGCAGCCGGAGACGTACCAGAAGAAGCCGGACTCGATGCCGCTGTCCTTGAACCACAGTGCCACGTACTCGGCGGTGCCGCCGAACAGGGCGTTCGCGATCGCGTACGGGAGCGCGACGCCGAGCGCGCGCACGTGCGTCGGGAAGAGCTCGGCCTTGACCACCGCGTTGATCGAGGTGTAGCCGGTGACGATGATCAGGCCGATCAGCGACAGCGCCAGGCCGCCGCCGAAGCCCTGCACCCCGCCGAGCGCGGTCATCAGCGGCACCGTGCCCACCATCGACCCGATGCCGAATGTGATCAGCAGCGGCCGGCGCCCGATCCGGTCCGACAGCCCGCCCGCCAGCGGCTGCAGGCACATGAAGATGAACAGCGCGGAGAAGCTCACCAGCGTGGCCGTCTCCTTGGCCAGGCCCGCCGTGTTCGACAGGTACTTGGTGAGATACGTGGTGTAGGTGTAGTACGCGACCGTGCCGCCCATCGTCAGCGCGATGACCAGCAGCGCCTCCTTCTTGTGGGCGAGCAACTCCGCGATCGTGCCGCGGCCCCGCGAGGTCTCGCGCTCCTCCTCGTCGTACGCCTCCGTCTCCAGCAGGCTGCGGCGCAGGTAGAACACGACCGCGGCGGCCAGCGCGCCGACCACGAACGGGATGCGCCAGCCGTAGGAGCTCAGCGCCTCCTTCGTCATCGTGTTCTGCAGGATGATCTGCAGGCCGAGGCCGACGAGCTGGCCGGCGGTCATGGAGACGTACTGGAAGCTGGAGGCGAAGCCGCGCCGGCCGCGCGGGGTGGCCTCGGTGAGGTAGGTGGCGCTGGCCGCGTACTCGCCGCCGACCGACAGGCCCTGGAGCAGACGCGCCACCACCAGCACGAGCGCGCCGAAGTAACCGACCGACTCGTACGTCGGGGCGATGGCGATCAGCAGCGCGCTGGCCGACATCAGCGTGACGGTGAGCGTGAGCGCCGCCTTGCGGCCCTTCCTGTCGGCGTAGCGGCCGAGCAGCCAGCCGCCGAGCGGGCGCATGAAGAAGCCGACGGCGAAGATCGCGGCGGTGTTGAGCAGCTTCGCCGTGTCGTTTCCGTCGGGGAAGAAAGAAGCGGCGAAATAGACGGCGAAACTGCTGTAGACGAACCAGTCATACCATTCGACCATGTTGCCGACCGAGCCGCCGAGCACGGCTTTCCACGGCACGCGCGCCTTGCTCACGAAATACCTCCGGGGGGCCTCTGGGGGGAGTAGCTGCTGGCCAGAGCCTTACGTCAGAAGGATGTTCGGACAAGGGAGCGGGCGTCAGATCTAACGTGCGCTTAACATGGCGTTCTTACGCGTGCATTACCTCAGCGCAACGCTGGGCCGGCGTTCTTCGCCCTTTCCAGCGCCAGGGCGTCCCACCACTGGCCCGCCTCCGGCGCCTCGACGCCGCGCTCGGGGTCCTTGCTCCCGCTCGTGCCCCGCCGGCAGCGGCCGTCGGAGGTGCCCGGTCTGGCCACCCAGAGATAGGCGTCCACCAGGTCCTTGCCCGTGTCCGTCGTCGGCCGCTCGCCGACGCCCCTGCCCGGCGGGTTGCACCAGGTCTGCGGGTCCTCGTAGTGCTTGTCCGGGGCCCATGAGCCGCGGCCGTTCCTGGAGGTGTCCACGACGAAGTGCGGCATGGAGGCGGGGTCGACGTCGGCGTCCTTCGGGCAGCCGGTCCCCTTCGTCTTCAGGCGCACGGCGATGCAGGCGGACAACTCCTCGCCGTACGCGACGCTCTTGTCCGTGGCCGTGTAGGCGGAGGTGTTGACGATGAAGCCGTCGGCCTCGTCCACACCCGCGCCGATGAGCCGCCCGGCCATCGTCTCGGTACCCGGATAGAGCGCCTGGCCGCCGTCGAGGTAGACGGCCGTGCGCGGGCCGGCCTTCAGGCTCCGTACCGCCTGGCGCAGGTCGCGGAAGCGCCGGCCGTCGTCGTCGGGCAGCGGGCAGTTCTTCGCGCCGGGCAGCTTGACCAGGCTGGAGGGCTCCAGGACGACCACCGCCGCGGCAGGTCCGATCTGGCGCGCGATGCCGCTGATCCACTCCTGGTACGCGGCCATGTCGGCGGCGCTCGCCGGGCGGCGGCAGTCGCTGCCGGGCATGCGGTTGACCAGGAAGACGGGGACGCCGCCCTCCTGCGCCGCGGCCGTGATCGCGGCGTCCACCTTCGCGCGGACCTCCGGCTCGCCGAGCCGGATGGCGTAGGGGACCGCGGCGAGTTTCCGCATGAGGGCGGCGTCCCGCGGGCGGTCCTTCTCCCAGAGTTCGGCCTGACGGGAGGCGTTGGGCTCATCGGGGGCGTAGAACGGCACGTTCTGGGCGGCTCTGAGGGGGTTCTGGCGGGTGGCCGGGGTCTGCCCGGTCGTGGTGCCGGTCGCCTGAGGAGTGCCGGTCGGCTGCGGGGTGCCGGCGTCCGTCGTGGTTCCGGCGGCCTGGGTGGTGCCGGCGGGCGGCGTGGTCCTGGCGGCCGGGAAGCCCTGCCCGCGCAGAACGAGGGCCGCCGAGACGCCGGCGACGACCAGCACCACGGCGGTGCCCGCGACCAGAAGCCTGCGCCGCGCCTGCGGGGAGGTGCGGGGCTCGGTGTCGGGGGCCGCGTCGACCGGCGGCGGGGCCGCGTCGACCGGCGGCCGGGCCGTGCCGGACGGCGGCGGGGCCGTGCCGGAGGGCGGGGGCGTGGAGGCCGGGGTGGGTTCCTGGCCGGCGGTGGTGAGGTTGGCGGAGCTCAGCCGGTCCATCAGCTCCTGGGCCGTCGGGCGCCGGCCGGGGTTCTTGGTCAGGGACGCCAGCACCAGCTCGCGCAGCGGCCCCGACAGGCCGCGCAGCTCAGGCGGCTCGTTGACGATGCGCAGCAGGATCGTCGGGATCGAGCCGGAACCGAACGGCGGCACGCCCCCGGCGGCGAAGGCGACCGTGCAGCCCCAGGAGAAGATGTCGGAGGCCGGGCCGATGGCGGAGCCCGACACCTGCTCGGGCGACATGTACGACGGCGTCCCCACGATCGCGCTGCTCACCTCGGACCCCGCCAGCCGGGCGATCCCGAAGTCGATGACCTTGGGCCCGACCTGCGACAGCAGCACGTTCGACGGCTTGAGATCGCGGTGCACGACCCCGGCCCCGTGGATGGCGCGCAGGGCCATCGCCATCGCCGCGGCCAGCCCGTCGAGGGCCGAGCCCGTCAGCGGGCCCGAGTCGCGCACGGCGTCCGCGAGGCTGGGGCCCTCGACGTATTCGGTGACGAGGTAGGCCGTCTCGCCCTCCACCTCGGCGTCCAGCACGGGCGCGGTGCAGAAGCGGGCCACCCGCTTGGCCGCGGCCACCTCGCGCGCGAAACGCCGCCTGAAGCCCGCGTCCGCGTCCATCCTGGCGTGGATCAGCTTGACCGCCACCTGGCCGCCGTCAGGCCCCCGGCCCAGGTAGACGACCCCCATGCCGCCCTCGCCCAGCCGCCCGAGCAGCGCGTACGGCCCTGCCTGCCGCGGATCGTCGTCTCTCAGTGCCTGCACGGTCATAGGCGGCCAGTTAACCAAGGAGTCAACGGAAGATCCATGCCGTCCGGCCGGCTACAGCGACAGCCGCAGGTCGTTCCACTCGTCGAAGAGCACGAACCCCATGGCCTCGTTGATGGCGAGCATGTGGGCGTTGGAGGTGGCGTTCCAGGTGATGACGCGCTCGATCGCGGGCTCGTGCTCCCGCAGGAGGAACAGGTTGGCGAGCTTGAGCGCCAGGCCCAGGCGGTGGCCCCGGTGCTCGCGCGACACGGTCGTGTCCCCCTGATCGGCCCAGCCGCCGGTGCGGTCGGTCGAGACGAAGATGCGGGTGTATCCGGCGGGGGCGCCGTCGCGGTCGCGGCGGGCGATCGTGGTGTAGCAGGTCTCCTCGCCGTCCGGGATGCGTTCCTCGTAGGCGCGCACGCGGTCGATGCCGTAGTCGATGTCGCCGACGTCGCCGTCGCGCGGGGCGTCGTTCATGCCGGCCATGACCGCCGCGAGGTCGGGCAGCAGCCCCGGCGTCGCCGGGCCGATCCAGCTCTCCAGGCTGTAGCCCTCGACCTGGGGACACATGGCCCGCAGCGCCGTCCAGTCGGCCGTGCGCAGGTCGAGCACGTTGCGCGCCCGCACGTGCCCCACCGTCATGCCGCGCGCGCGGGCGAAGGGGGTGCCCGGGCCGGCGACCGGGGTGTCGGTGAGGAGCAGGCTCCTGCCATGGGCGCGCAGGCGGTCGAGGGCGTGCTCGAAGAGGGCCGAGCCGTGGCCGTGGCCCTGCTGCTCAGGGCGTACGGCGAGGGGGAAGATCCAGGCCATGTGGGGGTTGTCGGAGGTGGGCAGCGACAGGGCGTAGCCGCCGGCGACCTTGCCGCCGCCGCCGCTGCCGCTGCCGCCGTCGTCCTCGCCGTCGACCAGCGCCCAGGCCTCGGCCCGGGCGGAGGGCGTGTGCGCGCAGACGTCGCGGTGGAACCGGGCGAGGGACAGCCCGGGCCCGGGGATGCCCGCGGTGGCCGCCGTGTACGCCGCGTGCAGGCCGGCGACGAGGTCGTCCTCCCGGGGGCGGGTGCCGCCGGCGCCCGGCCGGTCGGGGATGGGAATGGGCTGGATCCGCATGCCCGTAGCCAAACGCACGCGCCTTCGCCAGGGCGAATGGTTTTCCGGGGAACCGTCGTGGCGCGTGGCACTCCACCACCCGCGCACCCGCGGAAGCTCTCCCCCTCTGGTGCTACCGGCGGCGGTGGTGCTACCCGCGGCGACTCTCCGCCTCTCCTGCCGGCGGCGGCTCTCAGCCCGTGGTTCTACTGGCGGTAGTTCTCCACCTCGCCGGCGGGGCGGGCGGCGGCGCCGTCGGGGTCATCGCCCGCGTTGCGCCTGGCGCGGCGCTGCCTGAGCAGGTCCCAGCACTGGTCGAGGGCCGTCTCCAGCTCCTTGATGCGTGCGTGTTCCTGGTCCGTGGTCACGTCGCCGGAGCGCAGCTTGTCGCGCAGGTCGTGCTCCTCGGTGACCAGTGCGCTGATCCTGGTGAGAATTTCGTCGTCCCGCATGCCCAAGACTCTAATCACCTCGTGATAGAACACGCCCTATGTCTGGTATCGCGCTGGTAAGAAAGCCCGGCCCCAGAATCGCCGAAGGAATCGTCACCCATCTGACCAGAGAGCCCGTGGATCACGAGCGGGCCGCCGTCCAGCACGATGCCTACGTGGCGGCGCTGGCCGCGAACGGATGGCGTCCCGTGTACGTCCCGCCCGCCGACGACCTGCCCGACGCGCCGTTCGTGGAGGACGCGGTGGTGATGTCGGGAAGGCTGGCCGTGCTGACCAGGCCGGGGGCGCCGGAACGGCGGCCCGAGGTGGAGTCGGTGGCCCGGGCCGTGCGGGAGCTGGGCGTCAAGTCGGTCCGGATCACGCCGCCCGGCACGCTGGACGGCGGCGACGTGCTCCAGGTTGGCCCCACCGTGTACGTCGGCAGGTCCGCCCGCACCGACGCCGACGGCATCAGGCAGCTGACCGCCCTCCTGCCCGAGCGCAGCGTCGTGCCCGTGGAGCTGCGCGGCGTGCTGCACCTGAAGTCGGCGGTGACCGCGCTGCCCGACGGGACGCTGATCGGGGACCCGGACCAGGTGGACCTGCCCGGCCTGCTGGTGCCGGAGGAGCCGGCGGGCGCGCACGTGGTGGTGCTGGGCGAGGACCGGGTGCTGCTGGCCGCGTCAGCCCCGCAGACCGCCGCAATGCTCGAAAAGCGCGGATTTTTCGTGACGAAGGTGGATATCTCGGAGTACGAGAAGCTGGAAGGCTGCGTGACCTGCCTCAGTGTCCTGGTCGCCGACTGAGCCTTCTCAGGATCTGAGATGCTGGACGGTCCACGGCGAGACGTCTGATACCGTTCATGGCATGCTGCGCGGTCTCCTTCTTAGCTGCCGCGGCGGGGGCCTCTAAGGCCGGCTCCCTCGCCGCGGAGCGAGTCGTGCGCGTCGGCCGCTTTCTTTTCGAGACCGACGAGGAGCAGCAGACATGACCGCTCAGCAGCCCAGCCGCATGCCGATCCATCGCTATCAGCCGTATCAGCCCGTCCGGCTGGCCGACCGCACCTGGCCCGGCAAGGTCATCACCGAGGCGCCCCGATGGTGCGCCGTCGACCTGCGTGACGGCAACCAGGCCCTGATCGACCCGATGGACTCCCACCGCAAGCTGCAGATGTTCGAGCTGCTGGTACGCATGGGCTACAAGGAGATCGAGGTGGGTTTCCCGGCCGCCTCGCAGACCGACTTCGACTTCGTCCGCCAGATCATCGAAGAGGACCGCATCCCCGGCGACGTGGTCATCCAGGTGCTGACGCAGGCCAGGCCCGAGCTCATCGAGCGCACCTTCGAGTCGATCCAGGGCGCGAAGCAGGCGATCGTCCACCTGTACAACTCGACCTCCACCCTCCAGCGCCGGGTGGTCTTCGGCCAGGACAAGGACGGCATCACCGCCATCGCGGTCGAGGGCGCCAAGCTGGTCAAGAAGCTCGCCGACGCCTCCGACGTCGACGTCCGCTTCCAGTACTCGCCCGAGTCGTTCACCGGCACCGAGCTGGACTACGCGGTCGAGGTGTGCGACGCGGTCAACGAGGTGTGGCAGCCGACCCCCGACCGCAAGGTCATCATCAACCTGCCGGCCACCGTCGAGATGGCCACCCCCAACGTCTACGCCGACCAGATCGAGTGGATGCACCGCAACCTCGCCCACCGCGACTCGATCGTCCTGTCGCTGCATCCGCACAACGACCGCGGCACCGCCGTGGCCGCCGCCGAGCTGGGCTACATGGCGGGCGCCGACCGGATCGAGGGCTGCCTGTTCGGCAACGGCGAGCGCACCGGCAACGTCTGCCTGGTCACCCTGGGCATGAACCTGTTCTCCCAGGGCGTCGACCCCCAGATCGACTTCAGTGACATCGACGAGATCCGCCGGGTCACCGAATACTGCAACCAGCTGCCCGTGCACCCGCGTCACCCGTGGGGCGGCGAGCTGGTCTACACCGCCTTCTCCGGCTCCCACCAGGACGCCATCAAGAAGGGCTTCGAGCACCTCGAACGCGACGCCGCGGCGGCCGGCGTGCCGGTCGAGCAGTTCACCTGGGCGGTGCCGTACCTGCCGATCGACCCGAAGGACATCGGCCGCTCCTACGAGGCGGTCATCCGGGTCAACAGCCAGTCGGGCAAGGGCGGGGTCGCCTACATCATGAAGGCCGACCACCAGCTCGACCTGCCGCGCCGGCTGCAGATCGAGTTCTCCAGGGTCGTGCAGGCGCGCACCGACAGCGAGGGCGGCGAGATCAGCCCCGCCGCCATGTTCGAGATCTTCCGCGACGAATACCTGCCCAACCCGGCCAACCGGTGGGGCCGCCTGAGCCTCATGGCCCACCGCCACGCCTCCACGGTGGACGACAAGGACCGCATCGGCGCCGACATCCGCCTCGACGGGGAGATCCGCGAGATCGAGGGCACCGGCAACGGCCCCATCTCGGCCTTCGTCGACGCGATCTCGGGCGTCGGCATCCAGGTGCGGGTGCTCGACTACGTGGAGCACGCGATGAGCGCGGGCAGCGACGCCAAGGCGGCGTCCTACCTGGAGTGCGAGGTCGACGGGCAGGTGCTGTGGGGTGTGGGCGTCGACGCCAACACCACGACGGCCTCGCTCAAGGCCATCATCTCCGCGGTCAACCGCGCCTCCCGCTGACTTCTCGAAGCCCGAGCCCTCATGGTGACGAGGGCTCGGGCTTTCCCATGCCCTGAGCCCGCCCGCTCGCCGGGAGGTGTCACGGGCCCTCCCCTTCCGCCGTCGAGACGTACCTCTCGCCCGCCTTTCGCCTCCGGTAAGAATGATGACCGGGTAGTGAACGTTGCGTTTCTATGGGAGGGAATCTATGCTCCTTAGAGAACGACGCGTTCTCTAAGGAGCGGCCATGGTGCTCGTGCTGTCGGGGCTGATGTTGTGCATGCTGCTCGGCGCGCTCGATCAGACGATCATGGCGCCCGCGCTGCCCGCCGTGGCGGCCGGGCTGGGCGGGCTCGACCAGATGTCCGTCGTCATCAGCGCCTACCTCGTCGCCGCCACCGTCGTCATGCCGCTCTACGGCAAGCTCGGCGACCGCTACGGCCGCAAGCCTGTCATGCAGGCCGCCATCCTCATCTTCGTCGCCGGGGCCGTCCTGTGCGGGCTGGCCACGTCGATGCCGCAGTTCATCGCTTTCCGCGCGGTCCAGGGCATCGGCGGGGGCGGATTGATGATCGGGGCGCAGGCGATCATCGGGGAGGTGGTGAGCCCGCGCGAGCGGGGCCGCTACCTGGGGCTCATCGGGGCCGCGTACGTGGTGGCGGCGGTGGGCGGCCCGCTCGTCGGCGGGTTCTTCATCGACCAGTTGAGCTGGCGGTGGATCTTCGCCATCTACCCGCCCCTGGGGCTGCTCGCGCTGACCGTGCTGACCGCCACGCTGAAGCTGCCGAGACCCGTCGGCCGGGCGCCGCTCGACGTGGCGGGCGCCGTCACGCTGGGCGTCGCCGTCGTGGGCGTCGTCCTGCTGGGGGAGAGCGGCAACCTCGCCTACCTCGGCCTGACGGCGGCCGGGGTGGCCGGCTGGCTGGTCAGCGCCCGGTACGCGGTCGACCCGGTCCTGCCGCTGCGGCTGTTCAGGGACCGGGCGTTCGCGGTGCCGGTGGCGATCAGTTTCGTCATCGGGTTCGCGTTGTTCGGCGCGGTGTCGTACCTTCCGGCGTACGCGCAGATCGCGCTGCACACGAGCGCCACGCGGGCCGGGCTGATGGTGACCGCGCTCATGGGCGGCGTGCTCGTCACCACCATCGTCTCCGGCCGGCTCATCACCAGGACCGGCGTCTACAAGCCGTATCCCGTCGCGGGCACCGTCGTCGCGGCGGCCGGGCTCGGGCTCATCGGCCTCGCCGGCGCCTCGCCGGTCGGCCTCGTGGGGGGGATGGCACTGACCGGGCTGGGCGTGGGCCTGGTCATGCAGGTCATGGTGATGGCCGCACAGAACGCCGTCCCGTACGCCGACCTGGGCGCCGCCACCTCGGCGGTGACGTTCCTGCGGCAGATCGGCGCGTCCGCCGGGGTCGCACTGGTCGGCGCGCTGATCACCATGCGGTCGGGCATCTCGGGGAGCAGCCCCGCCACGCTGCCCGCCGGCGTGCGCGAGGCGTTCGCCGCGGCCGTGCCGCCCGTGTTCGCCGCCATGGCGCCGCTGCTGGTCGTGGCGTTCTTCCTGGCCCTGGTCCTGCCGGCGCGCCCGCTCCGCACCACCGCCTACGTCGAGGAGAGACAGTGAAACTGGTCGCACCCCTGAACGCCTTCGGGCGCGCCGATCTGGCCATGGCCGGAGGCAAGGGCGCCAACCTGGGCGAGCTCGTCCGGCACGGCTTTCCGGTGCCCGACGGGTTCGTGATCACCACGCACGCGTACGAGCTGGTCGCCCGCGACCACGATACGCGCGAGCACTTCGAGAGCGTTGAGCCGCCCGAGGAGCTGCGGGAGGCGATCACCGGCGCCTACGCGACGCTCGGCGGCGGGCCGGTGGCCGTGCGGTCGAGCGCGACCGCCGAGGACCTGCCGGGGGCGGCCTTCGCCGGCCAGCAGGACACCTACCTCAACGTGGTCGGTGAGGACGCGCTGCTCGACGCGGTACGCCGTTGCTGGGGCTCGCTCTGGACCGACCGCGCCGTCTCCTACCGGGCCCGGCTGCGCCTGGACGACTCCGAGGTGCGGATCGCGGTGGTCGTGCAGCGCATGGTGGAGGCCGAGACGGCCGGGGTGATGTTCACCGCGAACCCCGTCACGGGCGACCGCGAGCAGTTCGTCGTCGACGCCGGCCGCGGGCTGGGGGAGGCGGTCGTGTCCGGGCTGGTCACCCCCGACCACTACGTGCTGCGGCCGTCGGGGGAGGTGGTGGAGTTCACGCCGGGACGCGGGGAGGTCGTGGTCCGCAGCGCCGCCGGCGGGGGAGTCGTGCACGAGAGCGCCGCGGAGACCGCCGGGAGCCCTGCCGGGGCGCAGGCGGACGCGCGGACCGGCGGCGCGGCCGGTGCCCGGGCCGAGCGGGGGCCGGTCGAGGGCACCGCCGCGCTGCTGTCCGACGAGGTGTTACGGGAGCTGGCCGGACTGGGACGGCGGGTGGCCGAGGCCTTCGGGCGGCCGCAGGACATCGAGTGGGCATACGTGGCGGGCCGGCTCCACCTGCTTCAGGCCCGCCCCATGACCGCCCTCCCGCCGCCTCCCGTGGGCCCGCTCGACGGGATACGGCGCCGCACGGCCGAGGTCCTGCTCGAGTACGTGCCCGTGCGGCCGTACCCGATGGACATGTCCTCGTGGCTGCCCGACGGCCCCGCGGGGCAGATGAGCAAGGTGTTCGCCGCGTACGGCATCCGTAACCCGATCCACAACGCCCTTCAGGAGGAGGACGGCGTCGTCTACCGGATCGAACCGGTCAAGCCGAGCCTGACCCCGAGGGTGCTGACGGCGCCGTTCCGGGCGCTGGCCAAGGCATGGAGGTACGACCCCGCCCGCTGGACCGAGGACCCCCGCTTCCAGGCGTACCTGAGGGACGTCGACCAGCTGCGCGCCCGCGACGTCGGGACGATGCCGTGGAAGGAGCTGCGGCAGGTGCCCAGACAGGCGCTCGGCCTGGTGGATCCGATAGCCGACCTGCGGATCGACTACCTGCCGGGCGTCGGGGTCGCGCTGCTGCGGCTGATGCTGGCGCTCGCGCCGCTCGGCCGCGGGAAGCTGTTCCGGGAGCTGATGCTCGGGGCGCGTACCCGTACAGACGACGCCAACCGGGCGTTGGAGCGCCTCGCCGAGACGGCCCGCCGCACGGGGGCGCTGGAGGCGGAGCAGCCGCCCGCCGAGTTCGCCGCCCAGCTGGCGGACTTCATGGCCGAGTACGGCCACCGCGAGACCACGAGCCCCATCCTGATCTCCTCACCCACCTGGGAGGACGCCCCCGAGGTGGTGCTCGACCTGGTCGGTGTGCTGGCCGCGGCGCCGCCGAAAGAGCGCGAGAAGCAGCCCGGGCGCCCGCTGAGGTCGCCCCGGCTGGCCCGCCGGGTGGCGGCGGCCCACGACGGCATGGCCTTCCGGGAGGACAGCCACTTCTTCTTCATGCTGCCGGCGCCGCTCATGCGCAGGGCGCTGCTGGAGATGGGCCGCAGGCTGACCGGCGCGCGCCTGCTCGACCATTCCGAGGAGGTCTTCCACCTGCGGCTGGAAGAGCTGGAGGCGCTGAGCGGGACCGACGACCCGGCGGCCGCCCGGCTGCGGGACCTGGTCCGGCGGCGGGCGTCCAAGCGGGAGGAGCTGTCCGGCGTGCGGCTTATCGACCCCGCCGCCGTCCATCCCGTCACCGACCCCGGCCCGGCGCTGCTGACCGGCACCGCGGCGGGCGGCGGCACCGCCACGGGACCGGTCAAGGTGATCGCGAGCGTCGCCGAGTTCGGCCGGCTGGAGTCCGGCGACGTGCTGGTCTGCCCGTACACGAACCCGTCGTGGACCCCGCTGTTCCAGCGGGCCGCGGCCGTCGTCGTGGACACCGGCGGCGCGGCCTCGCACGCCGCCATCGTCGCCAGGGAGTACGGCATCCCCGCCGTGATGGGCACGGGACGCGGCACGTCGGTGCTCGAAGACGGCCTGGTGGTCACCGTCAACGGTGACAACGGCACCGTCACGGCCACTCCCTAGAATGCCTGCCATGGTGACCGACCATCGCAAGCAGCCGCGCCGCCGGGGCGAGGCGCTGAGCGCCGCCATCTTCCAGGCCACGCTTGACGAGCTGTCCGAGGTCGGTTACGCCGGGCTGACCATGGAGGGCGTCGCCGAGCGGGCGAGGGCCAGCAAGGCCTCGCTCTACCGGCGCTGGCCCAGCCGCATCGAGCTGGTGATGGAGGCGGTCTACCGGTCGCTGCCGTCGCCCGGCTCCTCGCCCGACACCGGCAACCTGCGCGACGATCTGGTGGCCCTGCTGACCATCACCGCCGACGCCCTGTCGGGCCCGGCGGGCGAGGCGATGCGCGGGCTGCTGGGCGAGGCGCTGCGCGGCGAATCACCGCTGCGCACCATGCGGCGTACCACGCAGGGCAGGGGCAGGCGGCTGATGGAGGAGGTGGTGCGGCGGGCGGTCGAGCGCGGCGAGGTGGCGTCGTCGGACGTCACGCCGCGCCGCCTCGACTCCGGTCATGCCCTGCTGCGCCACCACTTCCTCTTCGAGGGCCTGCCGTTCCCCGACGGCCTCGTCGTCCAGATCGTGGACGAGGTCCTCGTCCCGCTGTTCAAGCCGCCCCGGGCGGACCGCTGAGGGGGTGGGCAGGTCGCCCGATCAAGCCGCCCCGGGCGGTCCGCTGACGGGGTGGGCAGGTCGCCCGATCAAGCCGCCCCGGGCGGATCGCTGACGGGGTGGGCAGGTCGCCCGAGAGGAGCGCCCTGCCTCGGGGGACGCGGCCGTGCGGGTGTCATGCCGGCTTCAGAGCCACGCGGTCGACCCCCGCCCGCTCGATCCGGCGCAGCAGGTCGAGCTGCTCGCGCAGCGCGTCACGCCCCGCCTCGGTGATCCGGTACGGCCGGTGCCGCTCCACCGACTGCACGGCCTCGATCAGGCCGTCCTCCGCCAGCCGCATCAGCTTCCCGTACAGGGTGCCGGGCTCCAGCGAGGTCCCCGAGAACTCCTCGATGTCGCCGATCATGCGATATCCGTGCTTCTGCCCCTCCGCGAGGCTGATGAGCACCAGCAGCGCCACGTCCGCGCAGCGGCTGAGCTCTTGGTTCCCGCGAGCCATCCACCCAGTAAAAGTGAGCGAGGTTCACTGGGCAAGACCCATCGTCTCGGCCATGGTCAGCATCGAGTGCCCGAAGGCCGTGCGCCGGTGCTCGATGGTGTTGTCGAACTGACCGAACACCTCGAAGTTGACCCAGCCGTACATCGCGGTCCACGCGGTGACGGCACGCCAGATCACCGCGTCGGGGACGCCCGGCATGAGCTCGCGCAGAGCGGCCGCGTCCGGCTCCAGTTCCTCCGGCGCCTCCGTCTCTGGGGCGCGCACCGCGCCCGCCTGCCAGGCGTCGCGGATGATGCCGGCCAGCACGGTGAGGTCGCGTACGCGGGCCGGGATCGTGTCCTGGGGCGCCTGGTAGCCGGGCACGGGGGAGCCGTAGATCAGCGCGTATTCGTGCGGGTGCGCCACCGCCCAGTCGCGCACGCCGTGGCAGGCCGCCAGCCACCGCCCGAGGTGGTCGGCGCGCGGGGCCGCCGCCTCGGCCTGCTCGACGGCCTCGCCGAGCGCGTTGTAGCCGTCGATGATCAGCGTGGTGAGCAGGTCGTCGCGGCTCGGGAAATAGCGGTAGATGGCCGAGGAGACCATGCCCATCTCTCGCGCCACGGCCCGCAGTGACAGGCCGCCCGCCCCTTCGGTGGCGAGCCGGCGCCGTGCGATGTCGGTGATCTCTCTGGTGAGTTCGGCCCTGACCCGTTCTCTGGCGGTACGGCTGGCTGTCATGTGCGCACAGTACCAGAGCGCCGCAAGCAAACGAGAGCACCGCTCTTGACGAATGGTGCTCTTTTGAGAGAGCATTGCTCTCCTAAGTGAACGCCTGAAACGTTGAACCACGGAGGCCCCCATGCTCGCCCTCGCCAAGCACGCCAACGCCCTGCTGATGTTCCTGCTGGAGCTCGGCGTGCTGGCCTCCGTCGCGTACTGGGGGTTCACGCTCAGCCCGAACTGGGCCGTCAAGCTGCTGGCCGGGCTCGGCGGACCGGCCCTGTTCATCGGCGCGTGGGCGCTGTTCGGAGCCGGTGGCGGCGAGAACGCCGTCTACCCGCTGACCGGCCTGGCCCGCGCCGCCCTGGAGATCCTCTGGTTCGGCGGCGGCGCCCTGGCGCTCTACGCCTCCGGGCTGGTCACCCCCGCCGTCGTCTTCGCCGCGCTGTTCGTCGTCAACGCGCTCCTGCGCCTGGTCTGGAACCAGAACTGAGCGCGCGGTACGGCTACGCTCGACGCGTGAAGACAGCCATGATCGGCCTGGGCGACATCGCGGAGAAGGCCTACCTGCCCGTGCTGGCCGCCCAGCCCGCCCTCGACCTGCACCTGTGCACCCGCGACGAGGCCAGGCTCGACCGGCTCGGCGACGCCCACCGCGTCGCCGCCCGGTTCACCCGCGTCGACGAGGTGATCAAGGCCGGGGTCGAGGCGGCGTTCGTGCACGCCGCCACCGAGGCCCATGCCGAGATCGTCGAGCCGCTGCTCGAAGCCGGGATCCACGTCTACGTCGACAAGCCGATCGCCTACACCCTGGCCGAGTCCGA
Source organism: Nonomuraea fuscirosea (assembly GCF_003001935.1). Taxonomy (GTDB): domain Bacteria; phylum Actinomycetota; class Actinomycetes; order Streptosporangiales; family Streptosporangiaceae; genus Nonomuraea; species Nonomuraea fuscirosea. The sequence continues at coordinate 434,327 of NZ_PVNG01000002.1, forward strand.
GCGTATGGTACGCCTGGCCAGGACCGCCGGCCGGTCGCTGATGGTCGGCTTCAACCGCCGCCACGCCCCCGGCTACGTCTCGCTGGCCGGCCATCCCCGGCATCTGGTCGTCATGGAGAAGAACCGGCACAACCTGCCCGACACCCCGCGCCGGGCCGTCTTCGACGACTTCATCCACGTCGCCGACACGCTCAGGTTCCTCGCCCCCGGCGAGGTCACCGGCACCACGATCAGGACCCGCGTCCGCGACGGGCTCATCGAGCACATCGTCCTGGAGCTGTCGGGCGACGGTTTCACCGCACTCGGCGTGATGAACAGGGTGAGCGGCGCGAGCGAGGAGACCTGCGAGGCGATGGGCGACGGCCGCAAGCGCCGCGTGGTCAACCTCGGCGACGTCGTCGACTACCAGGGCGGCGAGGGGCTGGCCAGGCGGCCCGACTGGGTGCCGGTGGCCAGGCAGCGCGGCATCGAGCAGATCTGCCTGGAGTTCCTGGCCGCCGTGCGAGACGGCCGCCGGATCGACGCGGGCGACGCGCTGGCCACCCACGCCCTCTGCGAGCAGATCGTCACCCAGGCGACCTGACCCGCCCCGGCCGGGCGGGCAGAGCGAAAGGTCCGCGACCCGGCCGCGCGGCCGCGGGTGAGCGCGGGTCAGCCGGTGGGGGTGAGCAGGCGCATCGCGCGGTCGGCCCTGGCCAGCATCCGGCCGAACCGGTCGCCCAGCCGGGTCAGCACCGTGTAGCCCTTGGCGTCGCTCAGCGGGCTGGAGGACGACACGACGCCCGCCACCGACCCCCCGTACAACGCGGGCCCGCCGCTGCCGCCCGCGGCGGCGTGGCAGTTGCGGGTGACCATCAGCCCCGGCCCTTCCGAGACGCCTTCGACGGTGTCGCCCACGCACCGGTACATCTTGGTGCCCGGATAACCCCGGCCCACCGGATAGCCGAGCAGCTCCAGCCCGCGCAGCTCGGTGCCCCTGGCCGTGGGCATGGGCGGCAGCCCGCGCCCGGTCACGTCCTCCAGCGGGCGCTTGCGGCGCTCGACCCCGACCAGCCCCACGTCGTACGGCAGCAGCTCGGAGGAGAACGGCCTGCTGCGCCAGCGCGCCGGCACCCACGTGCGCACGACGGGCCAGACCCCCAGCGGCGGCCGGCCCCTGTCGTAGCCCGGCAGGAACGCCAGCCGCTTGAGCAGCCGCCCGTCGTGATAGAGGCAGTGCGCCGCCGTCAGCACCAGGCTGCGGCTGCGCGTGCCGATCACCGTGCCCCCGCACAGCACGTCCGTCTTCGCGACGGGGTCGCGGCCGAGCAGCACCCCGGTCAGCCGCCGCGGCCCCGTGTAGGGGCGCGGGACCGGCGCGTAGCCCAGGCGGTCGCCGTCAGGCGTCAGCACGCGGGGAACGGGCACGTTGCGTTGGGACACCTCGGTGAGGGCGGCTGGATCGAGCAGGACCAGAGAGAGCACCAACCTGAGCACCGTCCCACTCTAAGGGGAAGATGATCAATGCTCTGACCTGCGACATCAATGTTTACCCTATCTTGTGTACGCCGAACCCAGGGCCCGCAGCCGCTCGTGCGCCGACTCGTAGACCGCCGCCCGGCCGAGATACTCCTTGGGCATCTTGGCGACCATCGTGTAGTTCGTGTCGCACACGTTGCCGACCGGCGCCTGCCCGGCCTGGCTGACGAGCTGGTAGGCGTCCAGCGTGTCCAGCCCGGTCAGCTCGGCGGCCCAGGTGACGAGGTCGTGCTGGCTGATCCGGTACGCGTCCTCCAGCGGCCTGGCCGAGCCCGTGGACATCAGGTGCAGGTCGTCCTCCAGCCGGGGCCACGGCGTGGCCATGCCCTTGATCAGCTCGACCGCGACCACGGTGTTCATCGCCGACTCCACCGCCGTGCCGCACACCTCGCCGTGCCCCTGCCGCCCGTGCCCGTCGCCGATCGAGAACAGGCCGCCCTCGACGTTGACGCCCAGGTAGACGGTGACGCCCGCGCGCAGCTCGGGGGTGTCCATGTTGCCGCCGTGCGCGTCGGGGGTGATCGTCATGCGGGCCTCGTTCGCGGCGGGGGCCACGCCGACCGTGCCGTGCATCGGGTCGAGCGGCAGCGCCACGCTGAAGTCGCTGTTGCGCGCGTGGTAGACGGCCACGCCCCGGCCGAGGTCGATGTCGTAGCGCCAGACGCGCTCCTCCAGCGGCGGCTGGAGCATGGCCGTGGTGTGCGTGCCGGTCAGCGCGCCGAAGTGGGGGAACGTCGTGGACACCGCCCAGTCCCTGGCCGGGGTGATGGAGACGAAGTGCAGCGCCAGGGTGTCGCCCGGCTCGGCGCCCTCCACATGGAAGGGCCCGGTCACGGGATTGAGGTAGGGGAACTCGCACACCCGCGAGGGCAGGTCGTCCACGCTCCTGACCAGGCCGCCGAAGCAGTCCTCCGTGTACAGCTCCATGATCGTGCCCGGCCGCACCTTGCCGACGGGCGCGCGCCCGCCGAAGGTGTAGCTCAGTTCCTCAGGGGCGGGACGGTAGGAGACGACGTTCACTTGACCTCCTTGGGAAGGACGGGCCCGCGGCCCGACAGGTACGACAGGCCGAGGACGACGAGGCCGAGGGCCAGCCAGATGCCGCCGACCCACTGGGCCGCGACGTTCTGGTTGATCACCACGGCCACCAGGATGCCGAAGCCGATCACCGGCGCGACCAGGTGCGCCCAGTAGTCGCGGCTGCCCTGCCTGATCGCGTAGTGGACGACCACGGCCACGTGCAGCAGCAGGAAGGCGGTCATGGCGCCGAAGTTGACCAGCGAGGTCAGCTCCCCGGCGCCCTGCTCCCTGGTGCTCATGAACAGGCCCACGGCCAGCGATATACCCGCCACCGCGAAGGTCGCGTTGACCGGCACCTGCCGCTTCGGGTCCACCTTGGCCAGGAACCTGGGCAACTGCCGGTCGCGGGCCATGGCGAACAGCAGCCGCGAGGTGGCCGCCTGCGCGACCAGCGAGTTGGCGAAGCCCCAGGCGATGGCGGTGGCCACGGCGGTGAGCACCGCCAGCCACTGCCCGCCGGCGAACGCGGCGGTGTCGTAGAAGGCGTTGCCGGTGAGGTCGCCTTCGGCGATCAGCTTGTCCCTGCCGGGGGTGAGCAGCGCCGCCACCCAGGTCTGCACCACGAACAGCACGGCCGCGACGCCGAGCGCGGCGAGCATGGAACGGCCGAGGCGCCTGGCGTCCTCGCGGTTCTCCTCCGCCAGCGTGGAGATGCCGTCGAAGCCGAGGAACGACAGCACGGCCACCGACGCGGCCGCGAACATGACGCTCCAGGTGAAGGAGGAGGACTCGAAGATCGGGGAGAACGCGCCCGCCTGGCCCTTGCCCTGGGCCAGCGCGACGACGCCGGCCACGAGGAAGATCGCCAGCACGGCCAGCTCGGCGACCAGCATGACCCGGGTGATCCTGGCCGTCATCTGGATGCCCAGGTAGTTGATGCCGGTGTTGAGCAGCACGAACATGACCAGCCAGGCCCAGACGGGGATCGCCGGCACGAAGGAGTGCATGGCGCCGCTGGCGATCAGGTAGAGCAGCGAGGGCACGAGGACGTAGTCCAGCAGGATCGCCCAGCCGGCCATGAACCCGACCGGAGCCGCGATGCCGCGCCCGGCGTAGGTGTAGACCGATCCGGCCATCGGGAAGGCCCGCGCCATCTGCGCGTACGACAGCGCCGTGAACGCCATCGCCAGCAGCCCGATCACGTACGCCAGCGCCACCATCCCGTGCGAGGTGGAGAAGACGTAGCCGAAGATGCCGAAGGGCGCGATCGGCACCATGAAGATCAAGCCGTAGATCATCAGGTCGGCGAAGCCTAGCGTGCGCTTCAGCTCCTGCCGGTAGCCGAACTGTTCGATGGTGCTCATGGACGGCTCCTTGCTGCCTGGGGGGCTGCGCGGGGTGCTTGAGGGCTGCCCGGGGGGCGTTTCGCACCTTAGAGCCAAAGCTTTCTATTGAAAAGGTTTCTCTAGAAAGAAACTCAGGCCGTCGGCCCGGCCCAGGTGGACGGGGTGGCGGACCTGCCGGTCGAGCAGCGTGACCGTGCCGCGCGCGCTCGTGATCGTGGCCCCGTCGGCCGCCGCGTCGAGCGCCGGCACCGCCAGCGAGCCGGCCCGCGCGCTCAGGGCGGCCAGCATGGCCACCGCCTCGTAGCAGCCGTGGCCGTGGGCGTTGAGCAAGGGGGCGTCGTGGCCGAACCTGGCCGCGTACCGCTGCGCGAAGCCGAGGCCGGCCGTGGTCGGCAGGTCGCGGAAGTAGCCCATGGAGGCGTACAGGCCGCCCGTCGCGTCGCCGCCGATGCCGAGCAGGCCGTGCTCCTCCAGCGCGCCGCACAGCCGGGCCGCGCTCAGGCCGGAGGCCGCGTACGCGCGGTTGAAGTCGATCAGGTCGCTGCCGATCAGCGTCAGCAGGATGGCGTCCGGCCTGGCCTCGGCCACCCGCTCCAGCAGGGGCACCGCACCGCCGTTCGCGACCAGGCTCTCGCCGACCACGCTCGCCCCCGTCTCCCGCAGCCTCCTGCGGGCGCTGGCATGCACCAGGCGCGGCCAGATGTAGTCGTTGCCGAGCAGGTACCAGCGGCGCGCCCGCCGGGCGCCGGCCAGCCACTCGATGCCGGGGGCGAGCTGCCGGTCGGGGGTCTCGCCCAGGAAGTAGACACCGGGCGCCCGGCCACCGCCCTCGTACGGCGGCGCGTACACGAACGGCACCCGCCCCGCGATCGCGGCCACCACCTCCACCCGCACGTCGCTCGCGTGCGCCCCGACCGCGGCCCGCACCGTGCCCGACCGCACCAGCTCCGCCACCTCGGCCGCCACCACCCGCGCGGGACGCCCGCCGTCGACCAGGACCAGCTCGATCGGCCGGCCCAGCACGCCGCCCCGGTCGTTGACCTCCTCGGCGGCCAGCACGGCGCAGTTGATCGCGCACGGGCCCATGAGGCCCAGCACGCCCGAGACGGGCACGATCAGCGCGACCCTGACCGAGCCCGACGGGAGGAGTCGTGCCTCGAAGGGATCGACCATCGGCGCCACGCCGACGAGTATCCTCCCTTCTAGCTCCCCGACGAAAGGACCTTGCGATGACCACCTCCGGGCTGGGGTCCTCACTCGCCTACCTGCTCAGCCGTGCGGAGCGGGGCGTCAACCGCGGGCTGGCCGCGGTGCTCGCCGGGGAGGACGTCACGGTCGAGCAGTGGCGCATCATGCGGGCCCTGGCCGACGGCCGCGGCGAGTCGATGGGCGAGCTGGCCGCGGCCGTGCTCATGCCGCACCCCACGCTGACCAAGGCCGTCGACCGGCTCATCGACCGGGCGCTGGTCTACCGGGGGCCGGCGAAGGGCGACCGGCGGCGGGTGGCGGTGTTCGTCTCCGAACGCGGCGCCGAGCTGCTGGCGCGGGTGGACGGCACGGTGGCCGAGCAGCAGGGGGAGATCGCGCGGGCGTTCGGGCAGGAACGCACCGAGCAGCTCATGCGCGATCTGGAGGGCCTGGTCGAGGCGCTCGACTACGCCGAGCTCAAGCTCTGACCGCCCGCACGAAGCTCTGACCACCCGCACGAAGCTCAGACCGTCGGAGCGGACGGTGCTCAGCGCGGACGCCTCACCGATCCTCGCGCTTCCTGCTCGTATCGGCCGCGATCAACGCCACCAGCCCGGCCGCGGCCACGCCCAGGTAGGCCGGCAGCGGCAGGTCGACGAGCCGGTGCAGGAAGCCCCACTCGCTGTCGAACCACATCCGCCCGACGAATCCGGCGACGCCCTGGATGACGGCGATCACGCCGACGATGTTGATGATGCCTCTCATGCGCATCACGATGCGGCACGAGGCCCGCCCAGGGCATCGAACCTTGGGCGGGCCTCCCGCTACTTAAGTAGGTCGCACGGTCACGGGTACAGGCCGCGCATCTGGTGCGCCTCGGCCACCCGGCTCACGCCGATGACGTGCGCCGCCTGCCTGAGCGTCAGCCCGCGGTCCGCGGCCGTGGCGGTGACCTCGGCGTAGGCGGCCAGCATGAGCTCGCGCAGCTTCAGCTCGACGTCGCCCGAGCTCCACGAGTAGGCCTGCATGTTCTGCACCCACTCCAGGTACGACACGATCACCCCGCCGGCGTTGGCCAGGATGTCGGGCACGACCGTGGTGCCGTTCGCGGCGAGGATCTCGTCCGCCTCGGGCGTGACGGGCCCGTTGGCGCCCTCGACGATCAGTCGGGCGCGCACCCGGGGCGCGTTGGCCTCGGTGATCGCGCCTTCGAGCGCGGCCGGGACCAGGACGTCCACGTCCAGCTCGAACAGGTCCTCACGAGGCAGTTCGTCGGCCTGGTGGAACCCGCGCACACCGCCCGACTCGGCCGCCCAGGCGCGCAGGCGGGCCACGTCGAGGCCGGCCGCGTTGTAGACGGCCCCGCTGACGTCGGAGACCGCCACCACCTTGCAGCCCGCGTCGGCCAGGTATTGCGCGGCCGGGCCGCCCACCTTGCCGAAGCCCTGCACGGCCACGGTCACGCCCTCGGGCGAGCGGCCGAGCGCGGCCAGCGCCGCGATCTGCACGCCCCGCGAGGTCGCGCCCGCGCGTCCCAGCGAGCCGCCCAGCGTCGTCGGCTTGCCGGTGACCACGCCGGGCACCGAGTATCCGGTGTTGACGCTGTAGGTGTCCATGATCCAGGCCATGGTCCGCTCGTCGGTGCCGACGTCGGGGGCCGGGATGTCCTTCTCCGGGCCGATCAGCGGCAGGATCTCGTTGACGTAGCGGCGGGTCAGCCGTTCGAGTTCGCGGGTGGTGAGCCCGGTCGGATCCACGGCCACGCCGCCTTTGGCGCCGCCGTACGGGATGCCGACCAGTGCGCACTTCCACGTCATCCACATCGCGAGCGCGGTGACCTCGTGGATGTCGACGGCGGGATGAAACCGCAGCCCGCCCTTGGCGGGGCCGCGTGAGACGTTGTGCTGCACCCGGTAGCCCTGGACGACGTCCAGGCGTCCGTCCTCGCGACGCACCGGGACCGAGACGGTCAGGGAGCGGCGGGGCGTGGCCAGCATCGTGCGGAGCCCGTCGTCGAGCCCGAGATGTTCGGCGGCCCGGTCGAGCTGGTGCAGCGCGGAGTCGAGGGCCTGACGGCCCGGGGTGATCAGGGCCGGCGTCGTTGACGGCACCATGATGCTCATGGAAGAACTTCCTCCCGATATGTACGCCCTTTTTATCGGAAGAGGCGCCGTTGCCTCTCCCTTTTGGGCGTTGATGTCACGATCATCCTAGAGCGGGGCGTTTGACCTTGCCGAGTTTTGGTAGAAATCGAAGCCGTTGATCGGATGTGGCGGACCGCGCCACTCTGGCAGGCTTGCGCACGAGAGTGTGACGGAACGTCGAACCAGGAGGTTTGTCCATTGCCCGCACTGGTGGTGGGGCCGATGCTGCGGTATGTCGACTCCGAAAGCGCGTCGATCTGGGTGGAGACCGCCGAGCCCTGCACGGTCGCCGTCGAGGCGGGAGGCAGGACTTACCGGTCGCCCACCTTCACCGTGCACGGTCACCACTACGCGATCGTGGATCTCGTCGAGTTGTCCCAGGATATCGCGTCGTACACGGTGGAGCTCGACGGGGAGCGGGTTTGGCCGATGGCGGGTCGCCCGCCGTCCCGGATCAGGCTGCTGCCCCGGGAAGGGGTGCGCCGGGTGGCGTTCGGATCGTGCCGCACCAGCGTGCCCCACGACGCCGCGCACGTGCGTTCCCACGGTGACGACGTCCTGCGCGCCTTCGGCGAGCACCTCCCCGAGGCCGGCGAGGACGAGTGGCCCGACCTGCTGCTGCTCCTCGGCGACCAGGTCTACGCCGACAACCCCTCGCCCGACATGCTGGCCTACATCCGCTCCCGCAGGGACACCGAGCCGCAGGGCGAGATCGCCGACTTCGAGGAGTACGCCGAGCTCTACCGCCAGGCGTGGACCGAGACCGAGATCCGGTGGCTGCTGTCCACCGTGCCGAGCGCGATGATCTTCGACGACCACGATCTGCGCGACGACTGGAACACCTCGCAGCCCTGGCGCGAGCAGATGGCCAGGACGTCGTGGTGGCGCCGCCGGGTGGTGGCCGGGCTCGGGGCGTACTGGATCTACCAGCACCTCGGCAACCTCTCACCCGCCGAGCGGGCGGAGGACCCGCTGCTGCGCAAGCTGATGGAGGGCGACGGCGGGCAGGCCCTCGACGCCTTCGCCGACAAGGCCGACGCCGAGCCCACCAGCAACCGCTGGAGCTACGCCCGCGACCTCGGCCCGGCCCGGCTCATCATGGTCGACACCCGGTGCGCCAGGCAGCTCACGCCCGGCAACCGCCGCATGCTCGACGCAGACGAGTGGGCCTGGCTGGAGGAGCAGGTCAGCCGCCCGACCGAGCAGCTGATCATCGGCTCGTCGATCCCGTTCCTGCTGCCCGAGGGCGTCCACGGCGTGCAGAACTGGAACGAGGCCCTGAGCGACGGCAAGTGGGGGCCCGTGGTGCGGCGGTGGTCGGAGACGTTCCGGCAGGCCATCGACCTGGAGCACTGGGCGGCGTTCCGGCGCTCGTTCGAGGACCTGGCCCGGCTGCTGATCGGGCTGGGCAAGCCGGTGATGATCCTGTCGGGCGACGTGCACTACTCCTACCTGGCCAAAGCCGATCGCGGGCCCGTCTTCCAGATCGTCTGCTCGCCGATCCGCAACCCGCTCAGCCGCATGCTGCGCTGGGCCAACGTGTTCACCCAGTTCTCGATCGCGACCCTGGTGGGCGGCCTGCTGGCGCGCTCGGCGGGCATCCCGCGCCCGCCGTTCCGCTGGCGGATCACGAAGGGCCCGCTGTTCCAGAACGCGCTCGCCGTGCTGACCCTGCCCGACGAGGTCACCTGGTACGGCTCCACCGGCGAGGTGGTCAAGCCGATCGACTCCGCCCGCCTACGCTGATCTCCATGGATGCCAACGCCGTCGCCGTACCCTTCTACGATCTCTGGCACGAGGACGGGCACGTGCCGCTGATCCGTGAGCTGCTGCCGCCCCTGCTGGCCGGGGTGCGGCGCGGTGTGATCGAGATCGGCGCGGGCACGGGCCTGATCACCGAAGTGATCGCCCGCGCCACCCCGGCCGAGATCTACGCCGTCGAGCCGTCGCTCGGCATGCGTTCCGTGCTCGTCTCCCGGCTGGCCCAGGACCCGCCGGCCCTCCGGCGGGTGACCGTGCTGCCGTGCGGGGCCCTCGACGTGGACGTGGACGAGCCGGTCGAGGCCGTGGTGATGATCTCGGTGCTGCAGAGCTTCTCCGCCGCCGAACGGGCCGAGCTGTGGCGGGTGCTGGCCAGGCAGCTGGAGCCGGGCGGGCGGCTGCTGTTCAACTGGCGGCAGCGGGGCGCGGCCGTGCCGGGGGAGCTCGTGTCCATGGGCTCCTATCCGGTGGGGCGGCACACGTACGAGGTGGCCGGGCAGGTGCTCGACGCCTCGGGGGAGAGCGTCACCTCGCGCTTCGTCTACCGGACCAGGCAGCGCGGCGTGGTGGTGAGCGAGGACGAGGTGGTCTCCACCAGTCACTGGCCGGCCGGGGAGGTCCTGGTGGCCGAGCTGAAGGAGCAGGGGTTCGTCGCCGAGGACGCGCCCGACGGCATGCAGGTGTGGTCGCTGCCCGCATGACATGCCGGGGCCCGGCCACCACCGGTGGCCGGGCCCCTGCCGCCTCCTTCCGCTCCGCCGGGCTCACCGGCGCTACGGCTGCCCTGTTACGGGTGCTGCAGGTCGTAGACGGCGTCGGTGAACTGGTCGATCGCCCAGAGCAGGTCCTCTTCCGAGATGACGATCGGCGGCGCCAGCCGGATCGTGGACCCGTGCGTGTCCTTGGCCAGCACGCCCCGCTTCAGCAGCGCCTTCGAGACCTCGCGGCCGGTGCCCAGGTCGGGGTGGATGTCCACGCCCGCCCACAGCCCGCGCCCGCGCACCGCCACCACGCCGCCCTTGCCGACCAGGTCGCGCAGCCGCGTGTGCAGCAGCTCGCCCAGCTTGGCGGCCCTGGCCTGGATCTCGCCGGTGCCCAGGATCTCGATCACCGCGTTGGCCACCGCGCACGCCAGCGGGTTGCCGCCGAACGTGGAGCCGTGCTGGCCGGGGTGGATGACCCCGAGCACGTCCCGGTTGGCCGCGACGGCCGAGACCGGGACGACGCCGCCGCCCAGGGCCTTGCCCAGGACGTACATGTCGGGCACGACGCCCTCGAAGTCGCACGCGAACGTCTGGCCCGTGCGCCCCAGCCCCGACTGGACCTCGTCGGCGATCATCAGGATGCCCTGGGCCGTGCACAGCTGCCGCACCTCGCCCAGGTAGCCGTCCGGCGGCACCAGCACGCCGGCCTCGCCCTGGATCGGCTCGACCAGCACCCCGACCGTGTTCGCGTCCACGGCCTGCCTGATCGCCTCGATGTCGCCGTAGCGGACGACGCGGAAGCCCGGCGTGTACGGGCCGAAGTTGTCGTGCGCGTCGGGGTCGGTGGAGAAGCTGACGATCGTGGTGGTACGGCCGTGGAAGTTGCCCTCCATCACGATGATGTTGGCCTGGTCCGGCTCGACGCCCTTGACCTCGTAGCCCCACTTGCGCGCCACCTTGATGGCGGTCTCCACCGCCTCGGCGCCGGTGTTCATGGGCAGGACCAGGTCCTTGCCGGTGAGGTCGCCCAGCCCGGCGCAGAACTGCGCGAACTGGTCGTGATAGAAGGCGCGGCTGGTCAGCGTCAGCCGTTCGAGCTGCTCCTTCGCGGCCTGGATGATCTTCGGATGGCCGTGGCCGAAGTTGAGCGAGGAGTAGCCGGACAGGCAGTCCAGATACCGCTTGCCGTCGACGTCGGTGACCCAGGCGCCGTGCGCCTCGTGGATCACCACGGGCAGTGGATGGTAGTTGTGCGCGCTGCGGCGCTCGCTCACTTCGATCAGCTCTGCGCTGGTGGTCATGATCAGTTCTCCCCCCTGATCTCAAGTGTGCAGCACTTGGGGCCGCCGCCCGCCTTACGCAGCTCCGACAGATCGACCGGGATCACCTCGTAGCCGCGCCGCTTGAGCTCCAGCTGCAGATCGGAGGCCTCGGCGTTGACGACCACGTTCGTGCCGTCGCTGACCGCGTTCAGCCCGAGTACCTCGGCGTCGCGGTCCGTCGCGATCACCGCGTCGGGGAACATGCGGCGCAGCACCGCGAGGCTCCCCGGCGAGAAGGCGGCGGGGTAGTAGCCGACGTTGTGCCCGTCGATCGGGAACAGCGCCGTGTCGAGGTGGTAGAACCGCGGGTCCACCAGCGTCAGCGAGACGACGGGCCGGCCCAGGTATTCCTGCGCCTCCTGGTGGGCGACCACGTCCGTGCGGAAGCCCGTGCCGGCCAGGATGACGTCGTCCAGGGTGAGGAAGTCGCCCTCGCCCTCGTTGACGTGGGACGGTTCGAGCGCCTCGTAGCCGCGGTCGGTGAACCAGCGCAGGTAGGCCGGGCCCTCGGCGGCGCGCTGCGGGTAGGCGAAGCGCGCGCCGTAGACGCGGCCGCCCACGACCAGGGCGCCGTTCGCGGCGAACACCATGTCGGGCAGCCCCTCGATCGGGTCGATCAGGCTCACCTGGTGTCCGAGCTCCTCGTACGCCGACTTGAGGCCCTCCCACTGCCGGACCGCCACGTCACGGTCCGCTCCGGCCTCGGGACGCATCCACGGATTGATCGTGTACTCGACCGTGAAGTAGTCCGGGCGGCACATGAGGAAGTGTTTGGGCATGCAACGCTCCAACGGGTCGTAACCAGGGAAAACCCCCTTCAGGGGACGCGCCCAGCCTAGGAATGCCCGATTGGGCAAGCCAAGGGGTTGACATTGCGTCTTGCCGCCGATCGGTTGCGTCTTTCACCCGATCGAGGGGGATTCGTTGCGCACCTCGGGCACGGACGGGTTGTGAGTTGCGTCCACCAGCCGCGACAGCACGATGGCGCTCTTCGTCCGCACCACGAACGTCTCCGCCGCGATGCGCTCGATCACCCGTTCGACGTGCCGCACGTCCGTCGCCCTGATGTGCAGGAGCGCGTCCGCCTCGCCGGTGATCGTGGCCGCGCCCACGACCTCGGGGAACCTGGCCACGGCCAGCGCGATGTCCGACGGCTTCGTCTTGCCCTGGCAGAACAGCTCCACGTACGCCTCGGTCGTCCAGCCGAGCGCCTGCGGCGCCACCCGCGCGCTGAACCCGGTGATCGCCCCCAGTTCGCGCAGCCGGTCCACCCGCCGCTTGACCGCCGAGGCGCTCAGCCCGACCCGGTGGCCGATCTCGGCGTAGGTCTGGCGGGCGTCGTCCACGAGCGCCGCGATGATGTCACGATCGAGCCGGTCCAGTTCCACGCGCTCTGTATACCGCCTGGCCAGGCTGGCGCGCGACGAGCGGCACGCGGGAGACTGGGCGGGCGGGCGGCGACCCCCGTCGAGCGCCGCCCCTTCGACTTGTGACCGGAAGGTATTTCGCAGCATGACTATCGCCGGCTTTCCCGAGGATTTCGTCTGGGGAGTGTCCACCTCGGCCTTCCAGATCGAGGGGGCGACCTCCGCCGACGGCCGCACCCCGTCGATCTGGGACACCTTCACCGCCGACCGGGCGGAGGCGTGCGACCATTACCACCGCTATCCCGAGGACGTGCGGCTGATGAAAGAGCTGGGCATGGCCGCCTACCGGTTCTCGGTGAGCTGGACGCGGGTCTTTCCCGACGACTCGGGAAAGGTCAACCAAGCCGGGCTCGACTTCTACGACAGATTGGTCGACGAGCTGACCGGCGCGGGCATCACGCCGTACGCCACGCTTTATCACTGGGATCTGCCGCAATGGGCCGAGGACGCGGGCGGCTGGCCCGCGCGGGACACGGCCTGTCGTTTCGCCGACTACGCCGCCGCCGTGCACGAGCGGCTCGGCGACCGGGTCGGCACCTGGTTCACGCTGAACGAGCCGTGGGTGGCGGCCTTCCTCGGCTACGGCTCCGGCGTGCACGCGCCGGGCCGCGCGTCGGCCCCCGACGCCTTCCGCGCCGCCCACCACATGCTGCTCGCGCACGGCCTGGGCGTACGGGCCCTGCGTGACGCCGGAGCCGCCGAGGTCGGCGCCGTGCTCAACATCTCGCCCGTGATGACGCCGGCCCAGGTCAGCGACTTCGGCAGGACGCTGTCGGAGGAGGACGCCGAGGCCGTCGCGCGGATCGACGCCCTGGTCAACCGGCAGTTCCTCGAACCGATGCTGCGCGGCGCCTATCCCGCCGAGCTGCTGGAGATCGCCGAGCGACACGGCGGTCTCGGCCACGTACGCGACGGGGACCTCGACGTCATCGCCCAGCCGCTCGACCTGCTCGGCGTCAACTACTACACCCCGCTGGTCGTCCAGGCCCAGCCGAGCGAGCCCGCCGGCGCGGCCTTTCCCGGCAGCGAGGGAATCCTCTTCTGCACCATTCCCACGGCCGTCACCGCCATGGGCTGGCCGATCGTGCCCAACTGCCTCGCGCTGCTCCTCGACCGCCTTTCCGGCGAATATCCCGACCTCGACCTGATGATCACCGAGAACGGCGCCGACTTCGTGGACGTGGTGACCGGCGACGGCATTCACGACGTCGACCGGATCAGCTTCGTCGAGGAACACCTGCGGGCTTTGCGGGGCGCCGTCGAGAAAGGCGCGAAAGTACGCGGATATCTCGTCTGGACGCTGCTCGACAATCTCGAATGGGCCGACGGGTACCAGCGCAAGTTCGGTCTCGTGCACGTCGATTTCGCCACCCAGAAACGCCGGTTGAAGGACAGCGCGCTGTGGTACCGCGACGTCATCAGCCGCAACGGCCTGACCGAGGCCCGGCCCAGGCGCCCGACCCTGGAGACGGTGGCCGCCCGCGCCGGGGTGTCGAGGGCCACCGTCTCACGCGTCGTCAACGGGGAGTCGTCGGTCAGTTCCGAGGTGCGGGCCACCGTGATGCGGGCCGTCAGGGAGATCGGCTACGTGCCCAACGCCGCCGCCCGCAGCCTCGTCACCCGCCGCACCAACGCCGTCGCCCTCGTGCTGTCCGTGCCCCGCCAGGGCGGTGACGCGCTGACGGCCGCTGTCGTCCAGTCCGTCGTCCAGTACGTCACGAGCCTGCTGGAGGGCGCGGGCAAGCAGATCACGCTCATGCTGGCCGACACGGCCGAGAGTCATCGCCGCATCGTCGCGCACGTCGAGGGGCGGCTGGCGGACGGGGTCGTGCTGCTGCCGCCCGACCGGGGCGACACCCTCGCCGAGCGGCTCTCGCGCACCGAGGTGCCGGTCGTGCTGCTGGGCAAGCCGCCCATCGCTTCGATGGTCCCGTACGTGGACGTGGACAACGCGGGCGGCGCGGCGGCCGCCACCGACCACCTCGTCTCGCTCGGCCGGCGGCGCATCGGCATGATCTGCGGCCCCATGGACCTGGTCACCGTGCAGGACCGGCTGGCCGGCCACCGTACGGCGCTGCGGCGGGCGGGCCTCCGCCCGCACCTGGCCGTGGCCGACGACCTCACCCGCGCGGCGGGGACGGCGGCCACCCACCGTCTCCTCGGCGACGACCCGGAGCTGGACGCGGTCTTCGCCGCCACCGACCAGCTCGCCATCGGAGCGCTCACGGCGGCGCGGGAGGCCGGCCGGCGGGTGCCGGAGGACCTGGCGGTCGTCGGCTTCGACGACGTGGACGCCGCCTCGGCCACCACCCCGGCGCTGACCACCGTCCGCGTCCCGGTCGCCGACCAAGCGCTCGCGCTGGCCCGGCTGCTGCTGTCACGCCTGGAGGGACGGCACACCACCTCCGTCGTGCTCCCGGCCCGGCTCGTCGTGCGCGAGTCGGCCTGAGGGCGGCTCAGAGTTGCTGCTCGAAGAGGCGGGGGAAGACCTTGGAGACCTTGGACAGCAGGTACTCGCCGTACGTGCCGGTGAAGTCCACCTGGCCGTCCCACCGGCGTCCAGGGGCGTAGGGGAGGGGCGGGACCTCGCTGTCCCAGCCGGGGTCGAAGAAGAACGGGAAGCTGAGACGCTCGTTGCCGCTGCGGTTGCGGACTCGGTGCGGGGTGGAGCGGTAGTGGCCGGCGGTGAGCTTGTCGAGCATGTCGCCGATGTTGCACACGAACGTGCCCGGCACCGGGGGCGCGTCGATCCAGCCGGATCGCGTACGGACCTGCAGGCCGCCGTTGGCGTCCTGGAGGAGCAGGGTGAGCAGGCCGTAGTCGGTGTGCTCGCCCACGCCCCAGCCGTCGTCGTCAGGCGGGCTCGGCGGGTAGTGGAAGATCCGGAACAGGATGGTCGGGTCGGCGGTGTAGCCCGTACGGAAGTAGTCCTCGTCCAGGCCCAGGCTCAGCGCGATCCCGCCCATGACCGCCTGCCCGAGCTCCGTCATCCGGCGCAGGTACGCCAGCACCGCCTCGCGCAGCTCGGGGACCTGCTCGGGGAAGAGATTGGGGCCGTGCAGCGGCAGCGTGCCCGCCGGTTCCTCGGCGCCGAAATAGACGCCCTCCTTCAGGTCCGGACGCCCTGAGGTCAGTTCGCCGCCGACCGGGAAGAAGCCGCGCCAGGCCCGGCCGCCCCGTTCCATCCGGATCTCGTCCTTCACCTCTTCCGGCAGGGCGAAGAAGCGCCGGGCGGCGGCGTCGAGCCGGTCGACGAGCTCGGCCGGCACGCCGTGACCCGAGACGTAGAAGAAGCCGCTCTCCCGGCACGCCGCCCCGATCTCCTCCGCGACCCGCTGCCTGCCCGCTTCTGACTCAGGGCCGGCTGCGGCGGCGAGGAGGGGCGACACATCGATCACCGGCAATGCGCTCACCCGCACCATTGTTCCCCAAATCGCCCGGGTATCCATGGCCGTGGCGGATGCGCGACTTAGCATCGAAGGGAGAACCCCGCCGTGGAGGCCCGATGCGCCTGTTACGCCGCAACCGTTCCCGCCCCAACCGTTCCCTCGGCCGCGACCGTACGGACGGCGCCGAGGACGGAGAGGTCGTCCGCCGGGCGCCCGCCGTGGCGTACGACGGCGACCTCTACCACCTGCCCGACTGGGCGGCGCGCCGGCGCGAGGAGCGCGAGCTGGGCCGAGCGCACGCCGCCGACGGCCAGATCGACACGCTCACCCTGCAGACCGGCGGCGTGCCCCGCTTCCACGAGCTGGAGGACGAGCGGCTGGAGGAGCTGGCCAGGATCGAGGAGCGCACGGAGCAGGAGATCCAGCGGGCGCGGGCGGAGTTCGAAGGCCAGAAGATCAGCCTGGCGGAGTCGCAGCGCGCGTTCGGGGAGGCCAGGAAGGCCCTGGAGGACAGTCAGCGCCGGGTCGCGGAGCTGGAGCAGCCCAGCAGGCGCCCCGGCGACGGCCGGCCCAGCTCCATCGCCGTCTCGGGCAGCCGCTGGCCGGTCGTGCGCCGCTGGCTGCCCGCCGCGCTGCTGCTGCTCCTGCTGCTGATCGTCGAGGTGCCGATCCTCTACCAGGTCATCCTGAGCTGGGGCGACAGTGTGGCCATGACCGCGCTCCTGGCCGCGGGCGCCGCCCTGATCATGCTCGTGGCGCCGCACATGTACGGGCGCGCGTTCCGGTCGTGGCAGGAGCACGGCAGCCCGCTCAGGGGTCGCCTGCTGCTGATCGGCGCGGCGCTCGTCTGGCTCGGCCTCATCGCCGCCGTGGCCGTCCTGCGCCGCGACGCCCTGGTCAGGCCGCTGGTGGTGGACGGCCAGGAGATCGGCCCCACCTCCGACGGGGTCGGGCAGCTGCCCACCATGATCCTGCTGCTCGCGCTGCTGATCGCCACCGCCCTCATCGCCGCAGACCTGGGACGGCGCATGCACAACCCGAACGACCGCCGCCTGTGGGAGCTGCGCGCCAAGCGTGACGCCGAGTCCCGCGCCTGCGCCGCCGCCCAGGCCGCGTACCAGCGCGACGCCTCGTACGCGGAGAGCATCGCGCAGTACCTGCAAGGGGTGGAACGGCGGCGGGCCGGGCGGGTGCGGCAGCTCGACAGCGGGTTCGACAGCCTGGGGACGGCCTACCTCGGGGGCGTCGTGGAGGGGCTCAGGGATCCGGAGGCGGCCAGCTGGGCCGAACGCATCGTCCACCACCGCCGCACTACTCGTCCCTGACCGTCCCTTATGCGAGGGCCGAGCCCGGGAAGGTGACCGGGCTCGGCGGGGCTCCTGAAGGCCCGAGTCCCCTCAGGAGGTCGAGAAGCTGAACCAGTTGACGTTGACGAAGTCGGCGGGCTGGCCGGAGGAGAAGGTCAGGTAGACGGTGTGCGTCCCCGTCACGCCTGAGATGTTGGCCGGCACCGTACGCCAGCTCTGCCACCCACCGGTGTTCCCCAGCGCGAAGTCACCGATGGGCGTGGCCGTCGGGCTGTCCAGGCGTACCTGGACGAGCCCGCTCACCCCGGCCCCTGCCCCGGAGGCGACCCGGGCGCGGAACTGGGTGGCGGCCGTCGAGCCGAAGTCGACCCCGTCGTAACGCAGCCAGTCGCCGTTGGTGATGGCGCCGATGTTCTGGCCGCCGCCGGAGTCGGTGGTCGCCTCGGTGATGGTGCCGGACTGCGCCTGGTACGCCTCCGCCTGGATGGTCGAGCGGGCGTCGACCCCGCCGGGCGGGTCGGTCGGGCCGCCGTTGCTGCCGCTCTGCCACACCGCCACGTAGTCGACCGTCATCGGCCGCCCCGGCACGGTCGCCGCGGTCGGCGTCTGCCCGCCGAGCGCGTTCGGGAAGGCTCCGCCCATGGCCACGTTGAGCAGCAGGAAGTAGCCGGCGTGCCCGGTCATGTTGCTCCAGGTCGTCGCGTCGAACTGGGCCTGGTTCACGCTGTGGAACTGCTGGCCGTCGACGTACCAGCGCAGCTGGTTGGGGCTGACGCTGCGGTCCCACTCGAAGCGGTAGGTGTGGAACGCGGACTGGCAGGTGGAGCCGGGGCAGGCGCGGCTGGCGCCCAGGCCGGTGGTCTCGTTGCACGGCCCGCCCGGGTTGACGCCGCAGTGGAGCACGGCCCACACGGAGTTGAGCCCGTTGACGTTCTCCATGATGTCGAACTCGCCGATCGCCGGCCAGTTCCAGTAGTTCCCCCGGTACGGCGCCCCGAGCGCCCAGAACGCCGGCCAGTAGCCGAGAGCGGCGTTGCCGGTCACGTTCGGCATCTGGATCCGGCTCTCGATGCGCAGCACGCGCCCGTCGGCGGGCTTGAAGTCGGCCCGCCTGGTCTCGATGCGGGCCGAGGTCCACTCGCCGGAGGAGCTGCGCAGGGGTGTGATGCGCAGGTTGCCGGAGCCGTCGAGGCTCAGGTTGGAGGTGCTGGAGGTGTAGTTCTGGATCTCGCCGGTGCCCCAGTTGCCGGGTCCTCCCGGGTACGCGTGCCCGGTGTCGATGATCCAGTTGGACGATGAGGGGAGGGTGTTGGCCGAGCCGTTGAAGTCGTCCGACCAGACCAGCGACCAGCCCGAGGGGGTGGGCGGGACGGCGGCGGAGGCACTCACGGCCACTCTGACGAGCAGGCCGCTGAGTGCCAGGAGCACCACGGCCACAGCCGCCAGGCGGCGTCTGTACCTGATCTCTGTTGTCATCATCGCTCCAGGGGGTGCTGAGGCGGGGTGAGAGAGCGCTCTCACCAGATGTGAACACAGGCGTGACTTCCTGTCAACAATCCGCACAGGGCACCAGCAAGCGTGGTGACGAGGCACAGAAAAGCGTCAGAGAGCGCTCTCCAGTCCGGCTCAGAGCAGGTCCACCGTGGCCGCTCCCGCCGCCTCGAACGACTCCCTCCAGAAGCCTTCCAGCAGCGGGAACCGGTCGGGGTCCGACGTCTTCGCACGGAGGAAGCCGTGCACGACCACCGCGTACCCGCTGAGGTCGGGCAGCAGCCGGGCGTCCCTCAGCTCCTTGATCTTCCGCTGCCGCGCGCCCTCGCTCAGGTCCAGCCGGTTGACGTCCAGGTCGCCGCGGTTGTTGATCAGATCGCTGAACACGATGATCTGGTGCGCGCTGTCCGGCCGCCGGTGCGCGCTGAGCTGCTTGACCAGATAACGCAGCGCCCCCAGGACGTCGGAGCCGTCGCCCTCGGCGGGGCAGTCGAACAGCTTGACCGCCCTCGGCAGCACCTCCGTGACGCGATGCTCCCTGACCCGCTCCTCGACGACCGGGTTGTCGTTCGGGTTCTCGGCCCTGGTGGCGGCCAGCGCGACCGGGTCCTGCCGGCACGTGCTGCTCTCGGAGCTGCCGGTGACCGCGGCGAAGGCGATCCAGTCGCAGCCCTCGGTGAAGGGCGGCAGCTTCGAGGTGACGTCGTTCCTGGAGGTGGCCGGGTCGGCGTAGCTGGTGGAGTCCACGATCACGCCACAGACGCCCCTCGCCTCGGTGCCGCAGCCCGCCAGCCCGGCGACGGCCAGCGCCAGCGCCCCGACCCCCGCGCCCAGCCGCCGCGCGCCCCTCCCACCCCAGCCCATCAGCCCCCGCCTCCAGCGGCGTCCCCCGGGCCGTCCCCCGGCGGGGGCTTCGGGGCGTCCTGCCGGGTGAGCTCCGGGGTGGTCCCGGTTTCGGGAGCGGCGGGGAGTTCGCGGGGTAACACCTCCGCGTGCCACACCTCGATCCGCGCCTCCACCTCCCGCAGGATCCGCCCGATCTCCTCCCGCCCCGACACCGCCGCCGGCCGGTCACCGGTGGCGTCCATCGCGACGACCTCGCCCTTCCATAAGGAAGGGATCTCCTCCTTGCGCGGATGGCCGCGCAGCACACCGCTCTTGTAGGCCGCGATGAGCCGCTCGGCCCTGGCGTGCACCGCCTCCACCTCGTGGTCGCGCTCGATCAGCGCGCTCTCCCACTCCTGGGTGAGGTGCTCGATGCGGGCCCGTGAGCGCTGCACGCCGGCGTTCGACTCCTCGACCAGGACCCGCCGCCGCGCCTCCTCCCGCCGCGCCCTCGACTCCGCGATCGAGATGAACGGGTCCGCCGCCGACGCCGGGCCATCCCCCGAGGGCGGGCGCGCGTGGCCGTTCACGGGCGGGCGGGTGTCGGCGCGGCCCAGCTCGCGCAGGATCGTCTCCCGCTCCCCGAGCGCCCGCTCCAGCAGCGCCGTACGCGTGGCGGCCAGCCTCCGGTCCACCCGCGTGATCTCCTCACGGGCCAGGGCCCGGATCTCCGTCACGTACGCGGGCTGGAAGTCGGGATCGGTGAACTCGCTCAGGGGATGCTCGCGGGCGTCCCGCATCCCCCGCCGATGCGCCTCCTCGCGCTCGGCCGGCGGATCGGCCCGCTTGAACAGCCGCGACAAGAACGCCATCCGCGTCTCCTGGCTCCGCCCGGACCGGCACCCCGGTCCCGAGGTGTCCCTGAAACCCAGACTAAGGAGTCAGTGCCCCCGATGGCGCGCCGGAAAGCCAAAAGCGCGCGGCGCCGCACGAGTGTGCGGCGCCGCGACGGGGGGTCGGCGGAAGGTCAGCCCTTCTCGGCCTCGCCCGTGGCCTGCTCAAGGGCGTCTTCAGGGGAGGCCTCCAGGTCCTGCTCGGCGTCGGCGCCCGCCTGGGCGGAGGCCTTGTCCAGGCGCACCCAGCTCGTCACGCTCTCCACCGCGAACAGCACGAACAGGTACGCCGTCAGCACCGCCAGGACCGGCGTCAGCACATCGAGCGCCGCCCCGACGCCGATGATGAGCAGCCGCAGCTCCCAGCCGAGCCCCGCCCGGAACACCCAGGCGGGCGGCCAGATGCTCTGCCGCGTGCGGTAGACGGTGTCGTAGGTGTGGTAGCCGACCACGTACACCAGCACGAACAGCAGCCACTTCGGCGCGTCGGCGGCCAGGCCGACCGCGATCACGGTGAGGAACTCCGCGCCGCGCAGCAGCGGCGGCGTGAGCCAGTCGAAGCGGCCGAGGTGGTCGCGCGGCGTCGTCGGCAGCACGAGCAGCAGCACGATCGCCACGGGCAGCAGCAGGATCGGCCCGCGGTCGAGCAGCCCGGCGGCCGTGATGCCGACCACGGCGAGCAGGGCCACCAGCGTGGCGGGGACGGGCGGCACGCCGCCGCCGATCTTGGTGGACAGCGCGTGGGCGAGGGGCCCGTCGTCGCGGTAGGCGACGAGGCGGGCGGTCTGGATGCGGCGGCGCTCCTCGTCGGGGTCCGGCGTGGGGGTGGCCATGGCCTGCGGGTGGGTGATCATACGAGCGACCTCATGAGGCGTCCGGTGAGGGTGTAGGCGGCGGCGACGGAGCCCCAGATCACCAGGGTGATGAAGGTGATCCGGGCGTCGAAGAGGGCGGCGGTGATCGCGATGGCCGCGAAACGCTCGCCGATGGGGAAGACGATCATCTTACGCGCCCAATGGACCACACGGTACTTGCCCGCCTTCGTCCACATCTTCAGCACGCCGCGGAGCCCCTGGCTCCGCTCGGCCTTGCGGCGGGTGAGCGCCTGGCGCAGCTCGCGGTCGTCGGGGGCGTCGAGCGGCGTCGTGGGCAGCGGGTTGGGGGTCTTGCTGCGGCGGTTGGAGATGCCGAAGGAGAAGTCGAGCAGGTGGCGGACGGACTGCAGGCCGAGCGCGGCCAGCGCCAGGATCCAGATGTCGTCGCCGTTGCCCGAGACGACCCAGCCGACGGCCAGACCGGCGAAGACCACGTATTCCTTGAACCGGTCGAACGTGGCGTCCAGCCAGGCCCCGAGCACGCCGAACTTGCGCGCGTAGCGGGCCACCTGCCCGTCGACGCAGTCGAACACGAAGGCGAAGTAGATCAGCGCGCCGCCCGCCACCATCCAGGGCCGGTCGCCGGTGGCGAAGCAGGCGGCCGCGGCCACGCCCAGGGTGATCGAGATGAGCGTCACCTGGTTGGGCGTCAGCCCGCGCCGGGCGGCCCAGCGGGCGATGTAGCGCGAGTAGGTGGAGACGAAGTAGGTGGTGAAGAAGCCGTCGGCGCCCTTGACCGCGTTGTTGAGGCGGGCGCGGTCTTCGTCCATGCCGGCCATCTCGGCGCCGGCCTCGTTGATCTCCTCCTGGGTGGTGACCCGGCGGTAGAACAGGTCGCGGCGGCCCCTGATGCCGACCGACACGCCGTTGCGCACCAGGCCGAACACGACGAGCTGCATCAGGTCGTCGTCGGCGCCGAACCGGTCGGCCATGTCGGCCAGCTCGCGGCAGGTGGCGGCGAGCGTCGGCGCGTTGCGCGCGCTGATGTGCAACGGGCCGAGGATGACCGCGTTGGGCCTGGTCACGGCGTGGTTGGCGGTGCCGACCGAGACGACGCGCGACTTGCCGACGCGGACGCGTACGGGCAGCCCCTCGACGCGGTTGAGCCCGATCTCGGGGTCGGCCTCGTCGATCGGGATGCGGTCTTCAGGACCGTTGTCGTCCTGGCCGTTGTCCTCTTGCTCCTCCGTCACCCCCACACGCGGTTCTTTCGCGACGAGCGCCAGCGCACCGCGCTTGGACTTGGTGATCTGGTAGATCAGCTCGTCGTGGACGACCGAGTTCTCCGGGATGATGAAGAGGTTCTCCGTTGCGGACTCGGCAACGTCGGCCAGGGCGCGAAGGGCGGTGGCCACGTCGCCTGACTGGATCGTGGCGAAACGCGGATCCATCGAGGTGAGCTGGCTGTTGAGGCGCTCGGCCACAGTGGGGGTGCCGGGCAGCGCGGCCAGCCTCAGGCCGGTCGGAGAGGTGTCGGGGCCGGGTGAGGAACCCAGCAGGACCACGCGGGTCATGACTCCCTTTCGAGGCGGTAGCGGGGGGTTGAACAACGGGTGATGCGGGGACAGGCGTCAAAGTCTAGTGACGGTGACGTAAAGTCGCGTCAACAGAGCATGCCCGTAACGTCCCGTCCGCCGGTATAGGGGTGGCCGTAAGATGTCCGAGTGAGTCTCTACCGTGACGAAGGCGTGGTCCTGCGCACTCAGAAGCTCGGGGAGGCCGACCGGATCATCACCGTCCTGGCCAAGCGCACCGGCAAGGTCCGGGCGGTGGCGCGTGGCGTGCGCCGCACGACCTCCCGCTTCGGGGCCAGGCTTGAGCCGTTCACCCATGTCGACGTGCAGTTTCACACCGGCCGCACGCTCGACGTGGTCACCCAGGCGGAGACGATCAGGCCCTACGGCGAGGCGCTGGCCGCCGACTATCCCCGCTACACCGCGGGCAGCGCGATGCTGGAGACCGCCGACCGGCTGACGCACGGGGAGAAGGAGCCGGCGCTGCGGCAGTTCCTGCTGCTGGTGGGCGGGCTGCGCACGCTCGCCGACCGGGGGCACGAGGCCAGGCTGGTCCTCGACGCCTACTTCCTGCGCTCCCTGGCCGTGGCCGGTTACGCCCCCGCGCTGGAGGCCTGCGCCAAGTGCCAGGCGCCGGCGATCAGGGCGTTCGCCATCGTCGCGGGAGGCGTGGTGTGCGGGGCGTGCAAGCCGGCCGGCGCGGCCGTGCCCGCAGGGGAGACGCTCGGCCTCATGACGGCGCTGCTGCGCGGCGACTGGGCCGCCGCCGACGCCTCCGAGCCGCGCCATCGCAGCGAGTGCAGCGGCCTGGTGGCCGCCTACCTGCAATGGCACCTCGAACACGGAATACGCTCTCTCCGACACGTCGAAAGGGAGCCCGCGTGAACGTACGACCGCCGACCCCGCACCCGTCGGGAGCGACCCCGCCGTCCATCCCGAAAGAGCTGGTGCCCCAGCATGTCGCCATCGTCATGGACGGCAACGGGCGCTGGGCCAAGGCTCGCGGGCTGCCCCGCACCGAGGGGCACAAGGCGGGTGAGTCCTCGCTGTTCGACGTCATCGAGGGCGCGCTGGAGCTGGGCATCCCCTATCTGAGCGCGTATGCGTTCTCCACCGAGAACTGGAAGCGCTCGCCCGACGAGGTGCGCTTCCTGATGGGGTTCAACCGCGACGTCATCCGGCGGCGGCGCGACGAGCTCAATGCGATGGGCGTGCGCGTGCGCTGGGCCGGGCGGCCTGGGCGGCTGTGGAAGAGCGTCATCTCCGAGCTGCAGACCGCCGAGCAGATGACGCTCACCAACCGCAAGCTCACATTGCAGTTCTGCGTCAATTACGGCGGGCAGGCCGAGATCGTCGACGCGGCGGTCCGGCTGGCGGCCGACATCGCGGCCGGGCGGGTCAAGCCGTCCAAGGTCAGCGAGAAGGTGTTCGCCCGCTACCTGGACGAGCCGGAGATCCCGCCGGTCGACATGTTCCTGCGCTCGTCGGGCGAGCAGCGCTTCTCCAACTTCCTGCTGTGGCAGTCGGCCTACGCCGAGATGGTCTTCCTCAACCGGCTGTGGCCCGACTTCGACCGGCGCGACCTGTGGGAGGCGTGCGAGATCTACGCCAAGCGCGACCGGCGTTACGGCGGCGCGATCCCCAACCAGGTCTGACCGCGCGACCCGGCCACGCCACCGGCCACGTTCAACCCGCGACCGGGCCCGCGACCGGGCCCGCGACCGGGCCCGCGACCGGGTGGGCGGCTGCGGCCGGGGAGCCGTCGAGCCCGTCTCTGAAGCGGCCGGGGGCCGTGCCGAACTCGCGCTTGAACGCCTTGGCGAAGGCGAACTCCGTGGCGTAGCCCGTGCGCTCGGCGACCGAGCGCAGCGGCAGGTCGGTGCCGCGCAGCAGCCGGGCCGCCGTGGTCATGCGCCACCACGTCAGGTACGCCAGCGGCGTCAGCCCCACCTTGCCCGCGAACCGCTGCGCGAACGCCGTCCGCGACAGCCCCGCGCGCTCGGCCAGCGAGCGGACCGTCCAGGGGCGGGCCGGATGCCGGTGGATGGCCCGCAGCGCCGCCGTGACGGCCGGGTCGCGCAGCGCCGCGCCCCAGCCGGTGGCCTGGTCGGGCGGCCGGCTCTCGTACCAGGCGCGCAGGATGTACAGCAGCAGGACGTCGAGCAGCGCCGTCGTGGCCGCGTCGGAGCCGGGTCCGGGGCTCGCGCCTAGTTCGAGGCCGAGCAGCTCCACCGCGCCCCTGAGCGAGGGGTGGCGGCCGATCCTGGCCGGGATGTGGATGACGTCGGGCAGCTCGGCCAGCAGCGGGTGGACCCTGACCTGGTCGAGCCGGTACGCGCCGCAGAGCATCTCCGTCACCGGCCCGGGGCCGTCGCGGCGCAGCGTGCCGATGGGTGAGCCGTCCTCGTCGCGGGGGACGGCCTCGACCAGCCGGGTCGTGGGCGCGTCCGCGAGCCCGTGGCCGAGCTCGCGCGGCAGGAACGCCACGTCGCCCACGCCCAGGCGTACGGGCTCGCCGCCGACGGGCAGCAGATGGCAGGAGCCCTGGAGGATCACATGGAACCCGGCTCCCGGCGTCGGCGGGAAGCGGATGCCCCAGGAGCCGTGCATGCGGGTGCGTGAGGCGTGGGGGCGGCCGTTGCGCATGGCGGTGACGGCGTCGCTGAGCACGTCCATGTCCGTACGCTATCCCGGCATGTCCGTACGCCGTCCCGGCGACCGGGTTCGCCGGACGGATGGACATGACCGCCGGATCCGCGGACATGTCGTCCTCATGGGGCTTCCTCCTAGCGTGAGCGGCGCCGACAGGAGGAGGTTGTCGCGATGCGGATCGCGGTGCACGGAGCCGGCGGGTTCACCGGAAGGCTCACGGTCGCGGAGGTGCGCCGGCGCGGGTTCACGCCGGTGCTGGTCGGACGGAACGAGGAACGGCTGCGCCGGAGCGCGGCCGCGGCGGGGGCGTGGGACGCCGAGGTCAGGGTCGCCGGGCTGGCGGAGGGGGAGGCGCTGGCGGCGGCGTTCGCGGACTGCGCGGCGGTGATCAACTGCGCGGGGCCGTTCACGGTGCTGGGCCAGCCCGTCGTCCGGGCCGCGCTCGCGGCGCGCACGCACTACCTGGACACGGCGGGGGAGGAGGGCTTCATCAGGGAGGTGCTCGACGGGTTCCACGAGGAGGCCGTACGGGCGGGGGTGGCCGTCGTGCCCGCGATGACCGACGACGGGGCTCCAGGCGACCTGATCGCCCGCCTGGTCGCCGAGCGGGTGTCGGCCGCCGCCGGCCTGGTGCCGGAGGTGGCCGAGATACTGGTCGCGGACCTGCGCGGACGGGGAGTCGCGTCCCGCGGAACCGCCCGCTCGATGGTGGCGGTGTCCGAGCGGGCAGCGTCCGAGCGGGTGGTGCCCGAGCGGGTGGTGCCCGAGCGGGAGGTGCTTGGGAAGGACGTGCCGGGTCCGGAGATGTCCCGGCGTGGGGTGGTGGACGGTGGCGGGCCCTCGGTGGTCGACACCGAGGAGGGGCCCGTGGACGTGGAGGCGTTCGCGTTGCCCGGGGCGGTCACCGTGCCCCGGCACGTGCGGGTGCGGCGGGTGCGGACCGTGATCAGGGCCGAGGTGGCGGCGTTGTTCGCGGCGCTGACGCCGGACGTCGTGGACAGCGTTCCCGAGATCCCGGACGAAGCCGCCAGAGCCGCCTCGCGCTGGCTGATGCTGGCGGAGGCCACCGGCACCGGCGGCGGGCGGGCGCGAGGCTGGGTGACGGGCTCCGACGCGTACGGGATGACCGCCGTGATCGCCGTCGAGGGCGCCCGTCGTCTCGCCGAGGACGGCGCCCCGGCCGGTACGCTCGCGCCCGCCCAGGCCTTCGACCCGGCCGGCTTCCTCGACCAACTGACCACCCACGGCGTCACCTGGCAGGTCACCCCCGCCTGACCACCCACGGCGTCACCTGGCAGGTCACCCCCGCCTGACCTGTCCGGCGCTCGTGGCCTGCCCGGCACCTGGTCCGCCTGGCGCCTGGCCGGCGCGGTGCCTGGTCCGCGCTCTGTGCGGTCTTCCCCTGGCGCGGTGCCCGTCCTGCTCGGTGTCCGAACGCCGGATGACGCCGGGGACCCCGGATTGTCGTGCGGCTATACGCGGGTATAGCTTGCTGTTCTAGCGAATAGTCGGCTGTACCCGTGGATAGGAGCTGGTCGTGGGGAACGGATCGCGCGCCGCTCGGTTGCCCGGCATCGCCGCCCTGGTCCGGCTGGCGGTGCGCCGGGAGAGGGGGATCGCGCCCTGGTGGATTCTGGGGCTCATCGCCCTGGCTCTGGTGATGGTCGAGTACATCCGGACCAACATGGCCACTCCCGAGCTCAAGGCCACCTACGTCGAGGTGATCGGCGCCAACGCCTTCCTGCGCGGGCTCGGCGGCGGTGCCGTCGAACCGCGGCTGGAGGTGCTGGCCACGTGGCGCAGCGGCGGCTTCCTCTACGTGGCGAGCGCGTTCGCCGCCCTGATGTCCGTCATCCGGCACACCCGCGCGGAGGAGGACGCGGGCAGGAGTGAGCTGGTGCTGTCGGGCGCGGTCGGCAGGTACGCGCCCCTGACCGCCGCGATGCTGGTCTCGGGCGCGGTGAGCCTGCTCGGCGGGGTGCTGACCGCCGCCGTGCTGACGGGGATCGGCCTGGAGCCCGTCGGGTCGCTCGCGTACGGGGCCGCCGTCACCGTCGCCGGCTGGGTGTTCGGCGGCGTCGGGGCGGTGGCCGCCCAGGTCGCCGGCGGCGCCCGCACGGCCACCGCCGCCGCGCTGGCCACGCTCGCCGCCGCCTACGTGCTGCGTTACGCGGGCGACGCGGCCGGGGTGTCGTGGACGGCGTACCTCTCGCCGGTGGGCTGGAGCCACCTGGTGCGGCCGTACCAGGAGGAGCGGTGGTGGATGCTCGGGGTGTCGATCGCGGCCGCCGCGATCCTGTACGCGGTCGCGTACCGGCTGCTCGGCCGCAGGGACCTCGGCTCCGGCCTGCTGCCCGAGCGGCCGGGACGCGAGTCGGCCCCCGGGCTGCGCGGCCCGGTCAGCCTGGCCTGGCGGCTGCACAGGGGGCTGCTGGCGAAGTGGGCGGCGGGCGTGGCGGTCTTCGCGGCGGCGGGCGGCGCGCTGAGCCCGCTGACGCGCGACCTGCTGGCGCGGCCGAGCGTCGTGGTCGACAACCTCCGGCGCACCCTCGGCATCGCGTCCGGCCCCGAGGCGCTGGGCGCGTACTCGTGGTACCTGATCCTGATCATCGCCTACGCCGTCGCCCTCTACCCGGTCCTCATGACGCTGCGGCTGCGCGCGGAGGAGCTGTGCGGCCGGGCGGAGAACGTGCAGTCGACGCCGCTGACCCGGCTGCGCTGGGCGGCCGGCCAGCTCGTGGTGACCGCGCTCGGCGCCGCGGCCCTCATGGCCGTGGCCGGGCTCGTCTTCGGCGCGGTCTACGCAGTGCTCGTCGGGGATCTGGCGAGCGACCTGCCGGCCTTCCTGGCGGGGGCGCTGAGCACCGTGCCGGCGGCGTGGTGCGTCGGGGCGGTCTGCGTGCTGGCGTACGGGCTGCTGCCCCGGGCGAGTGCGGCGATCTCATGGCTCGTGTGGTTCCTGACCGCCGTCCTGGGTCAGGTCGCCGGTCCCCTGTACGGGGTGTGGGGCGGGCTGCCGGTGGAGCCGTTCCACTTCGTCGGCAACGCGATGACGGGGCTGCCGTTCGCCGTCGTGCCCACCACGGGGCTGCTCGCGGTCACGGCGCTGCTCGCCTCGGCCGGCCTCCTCGCGCTGCGCCACCGCGACTTCGGCCGCTGACGCCCTGGTGCCCTGACGCTCTCATGTCGGCGCGCCCTGACGCCCTCACGCCGACGCGCTCAGGCGCGGCGGCGGGCCCGGTAGGCGGCCACGTGCATGCGGTTGCCGCACGTGCGGCTGTCGCAGTAGACCCGCGACCGGTTGCGCGACTCGTCCACGAACACCCGGTCGCAGTCGGGGGCCGCGCACGTACGCAGGCGCTCGACCTCGCCCTCCACCAGCAGATGGGCCAGCGCCACCCCGCAGTCGGCCGCCAGGTGCTCCGCCAGCGTCGCATCGGCCGCGTGGTAGTGGACGTGCAGCGGATGCCCGTCGTGCTCGGTCAGCCGGGGCGTGATCCGCGTCTCCGACAGCAGCGCGTTCAGCGTGCGCACGGCCGTGGGCTGGTCGGCGGCGGTGAAGACGCGGTGGAACGCCTCGCGTACGATCCGCACCTGACCCAGGTCGCGGGCCGTGAGCGCGCCGATGCCGCTGACCTCGCGCGCCTCGACGAACGCCGCCAGCTCGGGCAGACCCGGCAGGCCCTCGTCGCCGCCGGTGGACGGCGAGGTGTTGACCAGCTCGACAACGGTGGCCAAAGAATGCACCATGTCATGGCCAAACGGCATGTTGACTCCTGTCCGCGCCGGGTTCTAGCGTGGTCGCAGCGTATCTCCTGTCAGTAGTTGTAGGGGTTTCTGTGAGTGCACATCGCCGTATCGTGCTGATCGCGGTCGCCGGTGCGCTCATCATCTCCACCTCCGCTCCTCTGGTGCGGCTGTCCGAGGTGTCGCCGGCCACGTCCGCCCTGTTCCGGTGCGCGTACGCCGTGCCGCCCATGCTGCTGCTGGCCTGGCTGGAGCGGCGCAGGCTCGGGCCGCTGCCGCGCAGGGGCATGGTGGCGGCCTGGCTCGCGGGCCTGATGTTCGCGCTCGACCTGCTGTTCTGGCATCACGCGATCGACTACGTGGGCGCGGGGCTGGCGACCGTGCTGGGCAACTTGCAGGTGTTCATCGTGGCGTTCGCCGCGTGGGCGGTGTTCGGCGAGCGGCCGTCGTCGCGGCTGATGGTCGGCACGCCGGTGGTGTTCGCCGGGGTCGTGCTGATCTCCGGGATGTTCGACAGCGCCGCCTACGGCAGCGATCCCATGATGGGGGTGCTCGCGGGGGTGGCGACGTCGGTGGCGTACGCGGCGTTCCTGCTGCTGATGAAGGGCGGGTCCGAGCGGGGCGCGGGGCCGCTGGCGCACGCGACCGTGGTGGCCACGCTCACCATCGCCGCGCTCAGCCCGCTGTTCGGCGGAGCCGACCTGATGCCCACCTGGCCGGGACACGGGTGGCTGCTGCTGCTCGCGCTCGGGCCGCAGCTGCTCGGCTGGTCGCTGATCACGTTCTCGCTGCCGCGCCAGCCCGCCGCGCTCACCGCGCTGCTGCTGCTCATCCAGCCCATGACGACGGTGGCGATCTCGGCGCTGGCGCTGGGGGAGCGGCCGTCGCCGGTGCAGCTGACCGGCTGCGCGGTGATCGTGCTCGGCGTCCTGTACGGCTCCCGCCGCCAGAAGTCCGCCCTCGTCCGGTCGGCGGCGGAGCGGGCCGCGGCCGAGGAACGCGCACCGGTCGTCTGATCGGGTCACGGCGTCGTCCCCGGCCGCCACGCGCGCGGCTTCAGACGGTCCTGGACGGCGTCGAGCAGGACGAGCAGGTGCCGAAGACCTCGACGGTGTGGGTGATCTCGGTGAAGCCGTGTTCGCTGCCCACCATCTCCGCCCAGCGCTCCACGGCCGGCCCGGCCACCTCCACCGTGCGCCCGCACTTGCGGCACACCAGGTGGTGGTGATGGGCGTCGGTCGCGCACGCCCGGTAGACGGACTCGCCTTCGTCGGTGCGCAGCACGTCGACCTTGCCTCCGTCGGCCAGCGCCTGCAGCGCCCGGTAGACGGTGGTCAGCCCGATCTTCGCCCCGTGCAGGCGCATCTCGGCGTAGACGTCCTGCGCGCTGCGGAAGCCGGAGCTCCCGCGCAGGGTGTCGTGCACTGCGTCGCGCCTCGTCGTCATGCGACCTCCTCCACGCGCAGCTTTGGTCGCTCGCTCAAAGTGGACTCCTGGGTACGGCCTCGGCGTACGAATTTACCGACACCGAGGGCCAGGACGAAGCCGGCGAGCGCAAGAAGAACGATCGCGGCGCCAGGAGGAACCTTGGGGGAGTAGGTGGAGGCGAGCAGGCCGCCCACGGAGGCCAGCACGCCGAACAGCATGGCCAGCCCCATCGTGGTCCGGAACCCGCGCGTGAGCTGCTGACTCGTCGCCACCGGGATCACCATCAGCGCGCTGACCAGCAGCAGGCCGACCACCCGCATGGCGATGACCACGGTGAGCGCGGCGGTGACCGCGATGAGCAGGCTCAGAAAACGCACCGGCAGGCCGCTGGCCCTGGCCATCTCCTCGTCCTGGCAGAGCACGAACAGCTCCCTGCCGAAGATCGCGACGACCCCGAGCACGGTGACGGCCAGCGCGGCCACGATCCAGATGTCCAGAGGGGTGACGCTGGCGATGGCGCCGAACAGGTAGGAGTTCAGCTTCGCGTTGCTGCCGCCGGGCGCGACGGCCATGAGCATCACGCCGCCCGCGATGCCCCCGTAGAACAGCAGCGCCAGCGCCACGTCACCGCTGGTCCTGCCGCGCGCCCTGACCAGTTCGATGGCCACGGCGCCGGCGATGGAGACGAGGACGGCGGTCAGCACCGGCGCGGTGCCGGTCAGGAAGCCCAGCGCCACGCCGGTCAGCGCCACGTGCCCGACGCCGTCGCCGAGCAGCGCCAGGCGCCGCTGCACGATGAACGTGCCCACGGCGGGCGCGCAGAGCCCCACCAGCAGCGCCGCGATCAGCGCGAGCTGGAAGAGCTGCTCCTGCAGAAGTTCGAAGATCACCTTGGTTCCCCCTGCCACCCGGTGAGCGGGCCCGCGGCGGCCTCGTCGGCGTGCGGGTGCTGATGCTCGTGCCCCGGCCGGGCGCACTCGCCCTCGGGGCGCGGCGGGCGGCCGTCGTGGGCGACGCGGCCCTCGCGGATCACCACGCCGCGGGTGATGATCGGCTCCAGCGGGCCCAGCTCGTGCGCCACGAGCACCACGGTCTTGCCCCTGGTCACCAGCCCGGCGAGCGTGTCGGCGAGCAGTTGCTGGGTCTCGGCGTCCACGCCCGCGGTGGGTTCGTCCATCACGTACGTGTCCGGCTCGCCGGCCAGCGCGCGGGCGATGAGCACCCGCTGCTGCTGCCCCCCTGACAGCGACTGGACGGGGTCACCGGCCCGGTCGGCCAGCCGGACGGCCTCCAGCGCGCCGGTCACCGCCGCCCGGTCGGCCGCGCTGGTCCTGCGCAGCCGGCTCTGCCTGGCGATCCGGCCCGAGGCGACCACCTCGCGCACGGTCGCGGGCACGCCGCCCCCGACCTGGAGCCGCTGCGGCACGTACCCGATGCGCCACCAGTCGCGGAAGCGGCCCGGCGGGGTGCCGTACACGAGGGTCTTGCCGCCGGTCAGCGGCGTGAGGCCGAGCAGGGTGCGCACCAGCGTGGACTTGCCCGAGCCGTTGGCGCCCAGCAGGGCGACGACCTCCCCGGGACAGACGGTCAGGTCGATTCCCCGCAGGACGGACTTGCCGTCGAAGGAGACCCGGCCGTCGGTCATCGCGAAGGCCGTTTCGTTCATGCCGTACACCCCAGTGCTGTTTGTAGGGTTTTGAGGTTATCGCGCATCGCGGAGAGGTAGTCGCCCGAGGGCTTGCTCTCCAGCGGGTCCAGCACGGCCGTCTTGGCGCCGACCTGGCTCGCGAGCACCTCGGCCACCTTCGGGCTGACCAGGGCTTCGGTGAAGATCGTGGTGACGCCCTCGGCCTTGGCCAGCTTGGCGACCTCGGACAGGCGGGCGGGGGAGGGCTCGGTCTCGGGGTCGAGCGTGATGCCGACCTGCTTGAGCTGGTAGCGGTCGGCCAGGTAGCCGAACGCCTCGTGCGCGGTCACCAGCGTCCTGCTCGTGCACGTGGTCAGGCCCTTGGTGAACTCCTGGTCGAGGGCGCCGAGGGCGGCGGCCGTCTTCGTGGCACGTTCCTTGTAGCCCTGGGCGTGCGCGGGGTCGGCCGTGGCCAGGCGCTCGCCCAGCTTGGTGGCGACGGTGGCCAGGCGGGAGGGGTCGAGCCAGAGGTGCGGGTCGTACGGGAGCTCCTCGTGACCGTGCTCCTCCTCGCCCTCCTCCGCGTGCTCACCGGCCGGGACGGTCGCCACGGCGGTGGCGGCGTCGAAACTCGTGTCGGGCTCGACGGCCTCGTCCACGGCCGGCTGGATGCCCTTGACGTAGACGGCCAGCGTGGCGTTCTTGAGCTCGGTGACCTGCTGGATGCCCAGCTCCACGTCGTGCGGCTCGACACCGGGCGGGGTCAGCCCGCTCACCTGCGCGTCGGATCCCCCGACCTGCTCGCTCAGCCACTGCAAGGGGTAGAAGGCGGCGACCACTTCGGGCTTGCCGTCGGGGGTGGTCTCAGCGGCACCGGCCCCGCAGGCGGCAGTGGCGAACAACGCGGCCCCCGCCAGCAGACCGCCAGCACGCAACCGGGAAAATCCTGACATCATGGGAGTCAGTATGCGCCAAAATGAAAACGGTTGTCAAAGTCTCCTGTTGTGGTGCCCTGGTTCAGGCTGATCGCCAGGTCGATGCGGGAGATGTGGATCGTGCGCGTCATGGAGCTCTCCGCGGACGGCTTCTCGCACATCTCCACGGCTGGCGGCGGCCGTACGTGGACGCGGTTCCCGATCAGCCATGGCGGGGCCGAGCCGAGGGGCGGCCTCTCAGGTCGAAGACCTGCAGGGTCCTGCCTTCGGCGTCGACCCGCCAGAAGCGGGCGTAGTCCTGGCCGCCGCGCCAGACACGAAGCAGTTCGTCCCTGCCGTCGCCGTCGTAGTCGGCCACCGCCCAGGTCTTCACGGAGCCCAGCCGCCACTCCTTGAGGCGCTTGCCGGTGAGGCTCCGGGTGGGGCCGTGATGGGTGACGGACACCCCGGTGCGGTGCAGGCCTCGCGGGGAACCGAAGAGGACCTCGGCCTTGCCGGTGATGACGACGCTCGCGCCGGCGACCTCGCCGGAGACGAGGTCGTCCAGGCCGTCGCCGTTCAGGTCGCCGGCGGCCAGGCTTCCCCGGATGCCGTTGAGCACCTGCGGCTCGCGGTCGCCGCCGTAGAAGACGCGGGTGATGCTCTCGACGGACTGATCCTCGGTCTGCATGCCGGGTTCGTCGTCGCGCGCCCCGCTGTCGCCGATGGCCACGTCACGGCGTCCGTCGCCGTCGAAGTCGCCGAAAACTGCCGCGCCGCCCCTGGCCACCTTGCGGAATCCGCCGTCTTTCAGCAGCCCGGCGTCGGCCTGCCCGCCGTCGTCGGGCCCGTACAGGACCGCTTCCGGCCCGTGCGGATCGGTGATCAGGGCGCCGGGCCAGTCGCCTTCGGGAACGGGGCGGCTCGTCTTACGCGCCGGTTCGCCGGATCTGGTGAACGGGCCGTGCAGGAAGGCGAAGACGCGGGCCCGCGGGTCGTCGCCGCGCGACTCCGTCGCCATGAGGTCGGTCGCATCGTCGCCGTCGAGGTCGGCCAGGCCGGAACTGCGGCCGTACGGCATGAAGGTGGGGGTGCCCCGGCCGCCCCAGTAGATCAACAGGGACGAGTCGGGGACGATGATGTCGGCGCAGCCGTCGCCGTCGAGGTCCGCGAGTTGCGGGACCGTCTCGGCGGACATGCTCCACCGGCCGGCGATGTGCGCGGTGGCCGGTTCGAGGCCGCGCATCGATCCATTCACCACCACGAGCTGATCCTGTTCCAGGTCGTCGCCTGTCGGGCCCGTCCAGATGAAGGCGAGGTCGGCGTAGCCGTCGCCGTTCAGGTCGCCGGGCTCGGCCTTGCCCGAGCAGCGAGTACGCGGGGGTGACGAGGCGGCCGGGGTGACCGCGACCGGTGCGGAGGCGCCGGGTGACGGCGTGGGCCGCGAGGCGGCGGGGCCGGTCGCGGGGCCGGTGGCGCTGCAGCCGGTGAGCGCCAGCGCCATGAGCAGAAGGCCGAGCTTACGCGCCATGGCCGCACACTACGCCGCATCACGGGACGTACCGCATGAAATCTGACCTATATGGCTTAGTAGGCCTATTACTAGTAATGTCATGTCTATGAAGGCGACAGGGCAGCGCTCGACGCTGGGACTGATCGTGCTCGGATTGCTGGCGGAGGAGCCGATGCACGCGTACCGGATGCAGCAGCTGATCCGGCAGCGCGGCAAGGACCGGGTGGTCAATGTACGGGCGCGGCAGAGCCTGTACCAGGTGGTCGAGCGGTTGCTGCGGCTCGGGCTGATCGCAGTGCGGGAGACGGTGCCGGGCGGCAGCCATCCCGATCGGGTCGTGTACGCCATCACCGAAGCCGGGCGGGAAACGGCCACGGAGTGGCAGCGGCAGATGCTCAGCCTGGGCCGGGACCCGTTTCCCGAGTTCGTGGCGGCTGTGTCGATGCTCATGGCGCTGCCGCCCGACGACGCGCGGCGGCAGCTGGAGCGCCGGATCGAGCTGCTCGCCGCCGACCTGGCCGAGACCGAGGCCGTGCTCGCCGCCAGCGACGGTTTGCCGCGGTTGTTCCTGCTGGATGAGGAGTACCGGAGGGCGCTGCTCACTGCCGAACTGGCCTGGGTCCGGTCGGTCGTGACCGACCTGCGGGACAGGCGTCTGGACTGGGACGAGCCGTGGCGGCGCCGGGTGGCGGCCGACTTCGACCTCCCGCCGGACGAAGCGCGTTCCCCTGATGAGAGGACGACCAGCTGATGAACGATCCTGACGCCGCATCGGATGCCGCCGGCGGCCTTCTCGACGTGCCGGGCGCGCGCCTGTTCTACCGGAGGACCGGGTCCGGCCCGGCGCTGCTCATGATCCCAGGCTCGCCCGCCGACTCCTACGACTTCGTCAGCATCGTCCCGATGCTCGCCGACCGGTACACGGTCCTGACCTACGATTGGCGCGGCTTCTCCAGCAGCAGCCTGACCGGCCCGCCTGCCGACCTCTCCCTCGCCATGCTTACGGACGACGCGTACCGGCTGCTGGCCGCGACGGGAAGCGGGCCGGCGTACGTGTTCGGCAGCAGCGCCGGTGGCCTGGTCGCACTCGATCTGCTCGCCGAGCACCCGGATCAGGTACGGGCAGTGGTCGCGCACGAGCCGCCGGCCACCGAGCTCCTGGCCGGCACCGACCCCCGGCGGGAGCTCGGACACCAGACGTACGAGCTCTACCGGCGCCAGGGCGTCGGACCCGCGATGAGGGCCTTCGCCGCGGGGCTCGGATTCGGCGGGTCTCCGCCGGTCATGGACGAGGAGCCGCCGCCCGAGTTGAGGGAGGTGATGGCCCGGATGCGGGAGAAGGTGGTACGCCAGCAGAAGAACGCCGAATTCTTCCTCGCCCATGTCCTGCGCTCGATCACTTCCCTGCCGGACCTGGCCGTGCTCTCGGAGCTTTCGGCCCGGGTGACGATCGCGGTCGGGACGGACTCGGTGCGGCAGTTCGCCCACGACACAGGCCTCGCCCTGGCCGAGCGGCTCGGTGTCACCGCCGCCGTCTTCCCCGGTGGCCATGCTGGTTTCCTGACGCATCCGGCCGCCTTCGCCGACAAGCTGAGCCGCGTTCTGCGGTGACATCAGTCAGTGCAAGGGTGGGGCCCTGTTCCCAACGGCAAAGGAGCCAGGGCGCGCCGCACGGCGGCTGGGGGCCAGGCGCGCCGTGCGGCGTCCCGTCATCACCCCGGTGGTCGTGCGCCGGCAGAGCCGTTGCCGGTGCCCGGGGTGACGTTCTGGCCGGTCCGGCAGCGGGTTGTGGCGCTGCCGGCAGCGGAGGCGGCTATGGACAGGTCAGGAGGGATTGCAAGGCTGTATACGGGCTACGGTATACCGAGTCAGACCGCACGAACAACATTCTCGTTGAGCAGGTCGCTGACCGCGTGGATCGCGCGCAGCGTCGGCACCTCGGCCCCGGTGAGGTCGGCCAGTTCGACCACCGCGGCCAGGAGCACGTCGAGTTCCAGCGGTTTGCCCTTCTCCAGGTCCTGGAGTGTGGACGTTTTGTGCTCGCCCGCCTTCTCGGCCCCCCGCAGGCGGCGTTCGATGGAGATCCCCGGGTCGCAGCCGACCCGCCTGGCCACCTCCACGGTCTCCGTCATCATGGCCACGACCAGTTCCCTGGTGCCGTCGTGACGGCAGATCCCGGCCATCGTCGCCCTGGCGAGGGCGCTGATCGGATTGAAGGCGATGTTGCCCATGAGTTTGATCCAGACGTCCCGGCGGAGATCACGCTCGACCGGGCACTTCAGCCCGCCCGCGATGGCGGCCTGGCTGAAGGCGGAGCACCGCTCGGTCGGCTCGCCGCTGGGCTCGCCGATGGAGAAGCGGGTGCCTTCGAGGTGACGGATCACGCCCGGTTCCTCGATCTCGGTGGCGGCGTACACGACGCAGCCGATCGCGCGGTCGAGGGGTAAGGCGGAGGTCACCGCTCCGCCGGGGTCGACGCTCTCGATGCGGTAGCCCTCGTACGGGCCCTTGAGTCCGTGGAAGTACCACCACGGGATGCCGTTCTGCGCGGCGATGATGCTCGTGGTCTCGTGCAGGAGCGGCTCGATCATGGGGCCCGCGGAGGCGTAGCTGTTCGCCTTGAGGCCCAGGAAGACGTGGTCCACCGGACCGACCTGGGTGGGGTCGTCGGTGGCATGGGGATGGGCGATGAAATCGCCCCTGGGGGTGAGCACCCGCACACCTGCGCTACGAATGGCTTCGAGGTGCTGACCTCTCGCGATGAGGTGCACCTCGACTCCCGCCCTGTGCAGGGCGGCGCCCACGTATGCGCCGATGGCGCCGGCGCCAAGAACAGCGACCTTCATGCTGCGCTCCGTTCTCGCGTCGGATGACAAGTACGGGCCCGTAACTTGCGAACGGGCCGCAGAATCGCGGCCCGCCGTGCATTCGGTATACAGTATGGAAAAACGAGGGTCAAGGAGTGTGCCCGTGGCCGTTGCGTGGCATGGACCAGTGGTGGAAGCGATCTCCTGGCCCGCCGCGCGGGCCCTCGCGGCGGCTGCGGTCTGCCCGGGGAAGCCCGGGACGGTCCCCTTGCGGCAGGCGCTCGGACGCCGGTTGGCCGGGCCGCTGACGGCGCTGGTGGCGGTGCCCGGAACGGACGTCTCGGCGATGGACGGCTACGCCGTGGCCGGTCCTGGGCCGTGGCGCGTGGTGGCGCGCGTGCTCGCCGGCGGGGCGGCCCACGACCGGCCGCTGCGGGCGGGGGAGGCGGTGGAGATCGCGACCGGCGCTCCCGTGCCGCCCGGCGCCGGGTCGGTGCTGCCGTACGAGCGGGCGGACGCGACCGGCGGGCAGGTGCGCGGCCCGGCCGAGGAGGGCAGGCACATCAGGCGGCGCGGTGAGGACGTCCCCGAGGGGGCGGTCGTGCTGGCCGAGGGCGCGGTGGTGACGCCGGTGGCGCTCGGGCTGGCCGCCGCGCTCGGCCACGACGAGCTCCCGGTACGGCCCCGCCCGCGGGTCGCCGTGCTGGTCACGGGGGACGAGGTGGTCGATCGCGGGCTGCCGGGCCCCGGCCGGGTCAGGGACGCCATCGGGCCGTTCCTGCCGGGTCTGGTGGAGTGGGCCGGCGGGCGCGTGACGGGCGTGCACCACCTCCCCGACGGCCCCGGCCCCCTGCGCGCCGCGCTCACCGGGGGCTGGCGCGAGGCCGCCCCCGCGTGGCAACATGCCCCCGAGGAGGGCGGCCGTTCGC
Source organism: Nonomuraea fuscirosea (assembly GCF_003001935.1). Taxonomy (GTDB): domain Bacteria; phylum Actinomycetota; class Actinomycetes; order Streptosporangiales; family Streptosporangiaceae; genus Nonomuraea; species Nonomuraea fuscirosea. Next base: position 472,668 of record NZ_PVNG01000002.1, read on the forward strand.
CGGAGCGGGCCGCTCTCGCGGACGGCCGCTCGCACGAGCCGGCCGCTGTCATGGACGGTCGTCCCCCGGAGGGGGCGGCCGAGATCGTCGTCGTGTGCGGGGCCTCGTCCCGAGGGCCCGCCGACCACCTGCGGGCCGTGCTGGACGGTCTGGCCGCCGACGTGCTCGTCGACGGCGTCGCCGTACGCCCCGGGTATCCCCAGCTCCTGGCCCGCCTGCGCGACGGCCGGCTCGTGGTGGGCCTGCCGGGCAACCCGTTCGCGGCCCTGGCCGCCGCGCTCACGCTGCTCGCCCCGATCCTGCGCGAGCTGACCGGGACGCCCGCCGCCGTCGAGACGAGCCCGCTGCACGGGGTCGTGCGCCCGCACCCCCGTGACACCCGGCTGGTGCCGGTGCTCAGATCCGAGGTCGGCGCGATTCCCGCAGGGCATGATCGGCCGGGCTCTTTGTGGGGAGCGGCCCTGGCCGGAGCGCTGGCGGTGGTGCCTCCGGGGTGGGCGGGAGAGCGGGTCGAGCTGATCGAGTTGCCCCCTGGGGTCTAGACAGGCCCATCGCCAGGGGGTAACCATTGCGTTCATACGGTATGCAGTATGCGGAAGACAGTGGGCAGTTCAGTCGCCGGGAAAGGGTGGCATGATGTCGGAAACGATCTCCGGTGGTCATCTCGTAGCCAAGGCACTCAAGGCCGAGGGCGTGGAAGTGATCTACACGCTCTGCGGCGGCCACATCATCGATATCTACGACGGCTGCGTCGATGAGGGCATCGAGGTCATCGACGTACGTCATGAGCAGGTGGCCGCGCACGCCGCGGACGGTTACGCGCGCATCACCGGCAAGCCCGGCTGCGCGGTGGTCACCGCCGGGCCGGGCACGACCGACGCCGTCACCGGCGTGGCCAATGCCTTCAGGGCGGAGAGCCCGATGTTGCTCATCGGCGGTCAGGGGGCGCTGAGCCAGCACAAGATGGGCTCGCTGCAGGACCTGCCGCACGTCGACATGATGACCCCGATCACCAAGTTCGCGGCCACGGTGCCCAGCACGGAACGGGTGGCCGACATCGTGTCGATGGCCTTCCGCGAGTGCTACCACGGCGCCCCCGGGCCGTCCTTCCTGGAGATCCCGCGCGACGTGCTCGACGCGAAGGTCCCGATCGAGAAGGCGCGCATCCCCGAGGCCGGCCACTACCGGGCCTCCACCCGCCAGCAGGGCGACCCCGAGGCGATCGAGCGGCTGGCGGACCTGCTCGCGCACGCCGAGAAGCCGTGCATCCTGCTCGGCAACCAGGTCTGGACGTGCCGGGCGACGGACGCGGCCATCGACTTCGTCAGGACGCTGAACGTGCCCGCGTACATGAACGGCTCCGGCCGCGGCACGCTCCCGCCCGGCGACCCGCACCACTTCCAGCTCAGCCGCAGGTACGCCTTCACCGAGGCCGACCTCATCATCATCGTCGGCACCCCGTTCGACTTCCGGATGGGCTACGGCAAGCGCCTGTCGCCGACGGCCAAGGTCGTGCAGATCGACCTCGACTACCGCACCGTCGGCAAGAACCGCGACATCGACCTCGGGATCGTCGGCGACGCCGGCCTCATCCTCGCCGCGGCGGCCCAGGCCGCCAGCGGCCGCGTCGAGAACAGCGCCGCCCGCCGCAAGGAGTGGCTGGAGGAGCTGCGCGCGGTCGAGACCAAGGCGTACGAGAAGCGCCTGCCCCGCCAGCTCTCCGACGCTCAGCCCATCGACCCGTACCGCCTCGTGCACGAGATCAACGAGTTCCTGACCGAGGACACGATCTACATCGGCGACGGCGGCGACATCGTCACCTTCTCCGGCCAGGTCGTGCAGCCGAAGTCGCCGGGCCACTGGATGGACCCGGGCCCGCTGGGCACGCTCGGCGTCGGCATGGCCTTCGCGATGGCCGCCAAGCAGGCCCGCCGCGACAAGGAGGTGCTGTGCCTGTTCGGCGACGGCGCCTTCAGCCTGACCGGCTGGGACTTCGAGACCATGGTCCGCTTCGACCTGCCGTTCATCGGGGTCATCGGCAACAACTCCTCGATGAACCAGATCCGCTACGGCCAGGCCGCCAAGTACGGCGAGGACCGCGCCCGCGTCGGCAACACCCTCGGCGACATCCGCTACGGGGAGTTCGCCAAGCTCCTCGGCGGCTACGGCGAGGAGGTGCGCGACCCGGCCGAGATCCGCCCCGCCCTTGAGCGGGCTCGGCAGTCGGGCAAGCCCTCACTGATCAACGTCTGGGTCGACCCAGAGGTGTACGCCCCCGGAACCATGAACCAGACCATGTACAAGTAGGGGAAAGCTTAGAGATGAAGGCTCTCGAAGGTGTCCGCGTCCTCGACATGACCCATGTCCAGTCCGGCCCGTCGGCCACCCAGATGCTCGGCTGGCTGGGCGCCGACGTGGTCAAGCTGGAGGCGCCGACCGGCGACATCACCCGGCAGCAGCTGCGCGACGTGCCCGACGTCGACAGCCTCTACTTCACGATGCTCAACTGCAACAAGCGCAGCATCACCCTCAACATGAAGAGCGAGCGCGGCAAGGAGATCTTCACCGAGCTGGTGAAGAACGCCGACATCCTGGTGGAGAACTTCGGCCCGGGCGCGGTGGACCGCATGGGCTTCTCCTGGGAGCGGCTGCAGGAGCTCAACCCCCGCCTCATCTACGCCTCGATCAAGGGCTTCGGCCAGGGCAAGTACGCCAAGTTCAAGGCGTACGAGGTGATCGCCCAGGCCATGGGCGGCTCGATGAGCACCACCGGCTTCGAGGACGGCCCGCCGCTGGCCACCGGCGCCCAGATCGGTGACTCGGGCACCGGCATCCACGTGGTGGCCGGCATCCTGGCCGCCCTCTACCAGCGCGGCCAGACCGGCCGCGGCCAGCGCGTCCAGGTGGCCATGCAGCACGCCGTGCTGAACCTGTGCCGCGTCAAGCTGCGCGACCAGCAGCGCCTGGTGCACGGCCCGCTGCGCGAGTACCCCAACAAGACGTTCGGCGACGAGGTGCCGCGCTCCGGCAACGCCAGCGGCGGCGGCCAGCCGGGCTGGGCGGTGCGCTGCGCCCCCGGCGGCCCGAACGACTACATCTACGTGATCGTCCAGCCGGTCGGCTGGAAGCCGGTCTCGGCCATCATCGGCCGGCCGGAGCTGGCCGACGACCCCGAGTGGGCGACGCCGGAGGCGCGGCTGTCGAAGCTGGACAAGATGTTCCAGCTCATCGAGGAGTGGACGATCCGGCACGACAAGTGGACGGTGCTCGACCGGCTCAACGCCGAGAACATCCCCTGCGGGCCGATCCTGTCCACCAAGGAGCTGGTGGAGGACCAGAGCCTGCGCGAGGAGGGCATCGTCGTCTCGGTCGAGCACCCGCAGCGCGGCGAGTTCGTCACCGTGGGCAGCCCCCTGCAGCTGTCCGACTCGCCGGTGGACGTGCGCACCCCGCCGCTGCTCGGCGAGCACAACCAGGAGATCTACGGCGAGCTCGGCGTGAGCGCGGACGAGCTGGCGGAACTCAAGTCGAACGGAGTCATCTAGTGGAGCGGCGAGTAGGGCCCGTCAGCGGCAGCCCGCGTAACCAGGGAGCGCGACGATGAGCACAGTGGGGCCCAGGGAAGTCATCGAGAAGGCGCTCGCCGAAGGGCGTACGGCCCTGACGGCCCCCGAGGGCCGCGAGCTCTGCCAGGCGTACGGCATCGCCACCCCCGGCGAGGGGCTGGCCACCTCGGCCGACGAGGCCGCCCGGCTGGCCGGGGAGATCGGGTTCCCCGTCGTCCTGAAGATCGTCTCGCCGGACATCCTGCACAAGACGGACGCCGGCGGCGTGCTCGTCGGACTGAAGACCGCCGAGGAGGTACGCGCCGGCTACGACACGATCCTGACCAACGCCCGCGCCTACGACCCCGATGCGAAGATCGACGGCATCCAGGTGCAGCAGCTGGTCGGCGGCGGCCACGAGGTCATCGTGGGCGCGGTCACCGACCCGACCTTCGGCAAGGTCATCGCCTTCGGCCTGGGCGGTGTCCTGGTTGAGGTACTTAAGGACGTGACCTTCCGTCTTGCCCCGGTTTCGGGTGATGATGCACTGAAGATGCTGGACGACATCAGAGCGGCCGAAGTGCTCCGCGGGGTCCGGGGGGCCGAGCCCGCCAACCGCGAGGCGCTGGCGGCGCTGATCGAGCGCGTCGGCCGGCTCGTCACCGACATCCCCGAGATCGTCGAGGTGGACCTCAACCCCGTCTTCGCCGACGCGAACGGCGCGGTCGCCGCCGACGTGCGCGTCATCATCGGCACCCCGCAGCCCGAGGTCGCCCGGCTGTCGCGCGAGGAGATCCTGCGGCAGATGAACCGGATCTTCAAACCGCGCTCGGTCGCCGTGATCGGCGCCTCGGCCGAGACCGGCAAGATCGGTAACTCGGTCATGAAGAACCTCATCAACGGCGGCTACCAGGGGCAGATCTACCCGATCAACCCCAAGGCCGACGAGATCATGGGGCTGAAGGCGTACAAGAGCGTCGCCGACGTGCCCGGGGACGTGGACGTGGCCGTGTTCGCCATCCCGGCCAAGTTCGTCGCCCCCGCCCTGGAGGAGGTCGGCCGGAAGGGCGTGGCGGGCGCCGTGATGATCCCGTCCGGGTTCGCCGAGACCGGGAACGTGGAGGGCCAGAAGGAGATCGTCGAGATCGCGCGCAGGCACGGCGTGCGCATGCTCGGGCCGAACATCTACGGCTACTACTACACGCCGGAGAACCTCTGCGCCACCTTCTGCACCCCGTACGACGTGCGCGGCAGCGTGGCGCTGACCTCGCAGAGCGGCGGCATCGGGATGGCCATCCTGGGCTTCAGCCGCACCACGAAGATGGGCGTCTCGGCCATCGTCGGCGTCGGCAACAAGGCCGACGTGGACGAGGACGACCTGCTGACCTTCTTCGAGCAGGACGACAACACCAAGGCCGTGGCCATGCACCTGGAGGACCTCAAGGACGGCCGCGGCTTCGTCGAGGCCGCCCGCCGGGTCGTCAAGGAGAAGCCGGTCATCGTGCTCAAGGCCGGCCGCACCGCGATGGGCGCGCGGGCCGCGGGCTCGCACACCGGCGCGCTGGCCGGCGACGACAAGGTCTACGACGACATCCTGCGCCAGGCCGGGGTGGTGCGCGCGCCGGGGCTCAACGACATGCTCGAATACGCCCGCGCGCTGCCGATCCTGCCCGCGCCCAAGGGCGAGAACGTCGTCATCATCACCGGGGCGGGCGGCTCGGGCGTGCTGCTCTCCGACGCGATCGTGGACGCCGGGCTGACCCTCATGGACATCCCCGACGACCTGGACGCGGCCTTCCGCGCCTACATCCCGCCGTTCGGCGCGGCGGGCAACCCCATCGACATCACCGGCGGCGAACCCCCCTCGACCTACGAGAACACGGTCCGCCTCGGCCTTCAGGACGACCGCATCCACGCGCTCGTCCTGGGCTACTGGCACACGATCGTGACGCCGCCGATGGTCTTCGCCGAGCTCATCGCGAGAGTCGTCGCGGAGGAGCGGGCGAAGGGCAACACCAAGCCGGTCGTGGCATCGCTCGCCGGCGACACCGAGGTTGAGGAGGCCAGCGAGTACCTGTTCGAGCATGGCGTGGTCGCGTACCCGTACACGACGGAAAAGCCCGTGGCGGTCCTAGGTGCGAAGTACCGCTGGGCCAGGGCAGCCGGGCTGTTGCGCTAAGAGCCGAGCGCGGCAGCACAGGCGAGGGGGCTTATTCGGGGCGCACGAGGAAGGCAACAACCCCCCAGGAGGTCCGTAGGTGGACACATCGAACACACCACCGGCGACGGCCACGCCGCCGGTCGAGGATCAACGAGTATGGAAAGCGGGCCGGCTTGAGCCGATGCCCATCAGGAAGCTCCCCGACGCGCCTCCCTCGGTGCACATTCTCGGGCCGACGGTGTTCCTCGTCGCCCTGGGCGTGGGCATGGGCGAGTCGTACATGTGGCCCCGGCTGGTCCTGCTCTTCGGGCCGGAGATCCGGTGGCTGTTCCTGATCGGCGTCACCCTGCAGGCCGTGGTGATGCTGGAGATGGCCCGGTACGCCATGGCCACGGGGGAGAGCATCTTCTCCGGCGCGGCCAGGGTGTTCAAGCCGCTGATGTGGTTCTTCTTCATCGTGGCGATCGCCGTCTACATCTGGCCGGGACACCTGTCGGCGGGAGCGGCGGCGTTCGAGGAGATCACCGGCATACCCTGGGTGGTGACCGCGGTCGCCGGGCTGGTCCTCGTCGGCGTGGTCTTCACCCTGGCCAAGGTGATCTACAACCTGCTCGAGAACGTGCTGTCGCTGCTCATCGGCGCGCTCGTGCTCGGCACGGCCGTGGTCGCGGCCATGGTCGGCTCGTGGAGCGACGTGGTCACCACGATCAGCGGCATGTTCTCCTTCGGTTATCTGCCGCCGGAGGCCATGTCGGCCGCCTGGTTCCCCGTCATCGTCGGGGCGTGCGCCTTCGCCGGTCCGTCGGGCATGCAGCAGATGTGGTACACGCTGCACCTGCGCGACTCCGGCGCCGGCATGGGCGTGCACCTGCCGAAGGTGCGCGGGCTGCGGCACGCGGGCGAGGAAGAGGAGATGCCCTCGCGCGGGTTCATGTTCGACACCTCGGACCCGGCCGAGATGGCGAAGTGGAAGGGGTGGCGGCGCTGGGTCACGTTCGACGCGCTGCTGCTGTTCTGGGGCATCACCATGCTGGTCACGATCTCCTTCACGGTGATCGCCCAGTCGGCGGTGCGGCAGAACCCGGCCGTGCGCACGGCCATTCAGGGCGACGACCGGGAGGTGGCGCTGTCCGCGATGGCCGACGCCGTCTCGTCGGCGGGCAGCTCGGTTCTCGGGGTCGTGTTCCTCGGGTTCATCGCGCTGATCGGCCTGAACGCCACGCTGGGCCTGTTCGACTCCTTCTCCCGCGGCCAGGCCGACATGTCCTTCCACTTCGTCCCCGGGGCGAAGAAGCTGGGCATGTCGAAGCTGTACGGGATCTTCCTGTGGGGCGTCATCCTCTTCGGCATCCTGATCCTGTTGTTCGGGCCGGCTGACGGGCCGAGCGGGATCCTGGACACGCTGGCGTTCCTGTCCACGTTCGCCATGGGCGCGTACTGCGTGACCCTGCTGCTGGTGAACAACCGCATGCTGCCGAAACCGATCCGCCCCAAGTGGTGGACCAACGTGATCATCGGGTTCGGCGCGGTGTTCTATCTCGGGATGCTGTTCTACAGCCTCTTCGCCTACGGCGTGGTCGTGGGCTGATGGGTGGACGGCACAGCCTCGAACTCGCCCTGCCAGGGGCGTCTATCGGAGCCGTAGCCGGTGCCATGGCCGGTGGGCTGACCCTGCTCGCGGGGCAGCCCACCGGTATGGCCGCGCTGGCTGCCCTGGCGCTCGCCGTACCGCTCGGCCTCTTCGGCGGTCTGTACGGCATGCTGCTCGGTCACGGCGTCTTCCGGCCCGGCACCTTCGGGCCGGTGGGCCTGTACTGGATGGCCGCCTTCCCGGTGTCCCGGCTGGCGCAGGAGATCCTGGCCCCGACCGGCGGTCTCGCCGAAGGGGTGCCGGCCTTCCTGGCCTACCAGGCGATGATCGCCCTCGGCTTCGCGATCGGCTTCCTCTGGCTGCACGAGCGGTTCATGCCGCACTGGCTGGTCCGCCGGGCCGGCGACAACCCGCTTGCCCAGGACCTGCTCGGCACCTACCTGCGGTTCGCCCGAGTGGTGGAGAAGCGCAAGAGCGCACGGAAGGGGGCGCGTAGATGACGCCGGCGATGGAACTGCCGCTGTGGATCTGGCTGGCCACGATCGGCGGCTTCTGCGTCGTGCTCGCGTTCGACTTCTGGCTCGTGGCCCGCAATCCGCACGAACCCCGCTTCAAGGAGTGCGTGGCCTGGGTCTCCTTCTACGTGGGGCTGGCCGTCGCCTTCGGCGTCGGCCTGCTCCTGCTGTCCGGCCCGGCGCACGGAGGGGAGTTCTTCGCCGGGTGGATCACCGAGTACTCGCTCAGCGTGGACAACCTCTTCGTCTTCCTGCTGATCATGAGCAGGTTCCGGGTGCCCCGGGAGTACCGGCAGAAGGTGCTGCTCATCGGCATCGTCCTGGCCCTGCTGCTGCGCGGCGGCTTCATCGCGGCCGGCGCGGAGGCCGTCACCAGGTTCGACTGGCTCTTCTACGTCTTCGGCGCCTTCCTCGTCTACACCGCGTGGAAGCTGATCGGGCACGAGGACGAGGAGGCGGAGTTCTCCGAGAACCTCGCGCTGCGCACCGTGCGCCGGGTGCTCCCGACGACGGACACCTACCACGGCGCCCGGCTCACCGTGCACCACGGGCGCAGGATGGTCACCCCGATGCTGATCGTGATGATCGCCATCGGCACCACCGACCTGCTGTTCGCGCTGGACTCCATCCCGGCCATCTTCGGGCTGACCAAGGAGCCCTACCTGGTCTTCACCGCCAACGCCTTCGCCCTCATGGGGCTGCGGCAGCTGTTCTTCCTGATCGGAGGGCTGCTTGACCGGCTCGTCTACCTGAGCAAGGGACTGTCGGTGGTGCTGGCCTTCATCGGCGTGAAGCTGATCCTGGAGGCGCTGCACCACGACGGTGTGTCGTGGGCGCCGGAGATCCCGATCATGGTGTCTCTGGGGGTCATCATCGGCACCCTCGCCGTGACCACCGTGCTGAGCCTGCTCAAGTCGGCTCGGGACGCCAAGGCCGCGGCCAAGGAGGTGGAGCCGGCGCAGGTGGATTGACGCGGGCCGCGCGGGGGCGGTGGCTGCTCATGGGTGGCCGCCCCCCTGCCGCGGCTCGATGCCGTGGTCGCCGGCGTTGCGACGACGCCCCAGCGGCGTGTTCAGCCGCCGTGTTCAGTGACGCGTGGTGTTGTCGCGCACGTCCTGGCGCTCGGCGCTCCACTGACGCAGGTAGTGCTCCGCGTCCTGTGCGGAGTAGTGCTTCCTGAGCGCCGCGCTGAGACCGGCGCCGATGGTCCCGCCGTCCGCGGACCGGCCCAGGGGATCACCGAGCAGAAAGCGGATGAACGCTTTCATGGTCATGCACCTCCAATCGGTTACAGCTCCACCCTCTACCCGAGGTGTTTCGGAGCATGTGGACTTACGTGAACGCCATGTCAAACCCGGACGCGGCCGATCGACCCCCTGACGGCGTGGTTCAGGGCGGCGTGCGTACGGGCAGCTCGAACCCCTGGCGGGACCGGCCCGGGCACGGTGAGCCCAGGCTGGACCGGCCTAAGAGACCAGCTGTGACGAGGTCAGCCCAGGCGGCGCGGTCGGCGCCTGCGTACGGGCTTGGGCGCCGGCTCGGCCGGCGCGCCCTCCCGCTGCTCCATGTAGGAGGACCGGGTGTGCTCGGTGTGCTCGCGCATGATCTTCGCGGCCTTGCGCTCGTCACCGGCCTCGATGGCGTCGATCAGCTCGGTGTGCTCGTCCCACGAGGCCATGCCGCGCTGGCGGGCCACCGGCGTGTGGTACCACCGCACCCGCCTGGCCACCTGGGCGGCGAGCTCGGCCAGGACCCGGTTGCCCGACAGGTCCGTGACCAGGGCGTGCAGCTCGGAGTTGGTCGCCACCGCGTCGTCGACGTCGTCGGACTGCACGGCGGCGATGCCGCGCGCGCACAGCGCGCGCAGCCGCTTGACGCCCTCCTCGCCCGCGTGCTGCGCGGCGAGCCTGGCGGACTCGGTCTCCAGCAGCGTGCGCACGGCGAGCAGCTGGTCGGCCTCCTCCACCGTCGGGACGTGCACGAACGCGCCCTGCCCCGGGTGCAGATCGACCCATCCCTCGCCGCTGAGCTGCTGCAACGCCTCGCGGACCGGTTGCCTGGAGACGCCGAGCAGCTCGGCCAGCTCACTCTCGACGAGATGCTGGCCCGGCTTGAGCTGCCCGGAGACGATGAGCTCTTGGATAGCCTCGATGACGCTCTCGCGGAGCGTCGTCGGGCGGGGAATCTTGGCGGCCGCCGTCTGACCGGCCTGATCCGACAGCAACATGGACACGTCTCCAGGACATTAAGGTTTTTGGTCGACTGCCTACAGCATACCGTGGAGGGGTTCTCCATGGTCGTGAGACTCATCACAGGGGATAAAACGGGGGGATTTTAGGGGGAATTCAGCGGGGATGTCGTCAGAGCGGGATGGTGGCGGGCAGGCCGGGGATGCGCAGTCGGGGCGTGGCCAGGGCAGGCAGGGCCGCCAGCGCGGCGGCGGCCAGCAGGGCGGTCCCGGGGGCGGTCAGCGCGACCAGGGCCAGGACAGCGGCCACGACTCCGGCCACGGCCTTGGCGCTGTAGACCACCGCGTGGATCTCCGTGGCCCGCTCGGTGCCGAACAGCTCGCGGACGAGGCTGGCCAGCAGGGGGTAGAACGCGCCACCGCCGAGCCCCGCCGCGACGGCGCCGAGCCACAGCAGCGGGTTTCCGGCGGACGCCGGCGGTGAAACGGTGTTCTGCACGGCCACGGCCAGCAGGATCTGGCCGAGGGCGAGCGCGGCGAAGACCGCGGCCAGCACCCGGCGGCGGCCGAACCGCTCCGACGCCCGCACCGCCACCGACCTGCCCGCGCCGTTCAGCGCCACGAGCAGGGCCAGCGCGCCCCACGCGCCGGTGCCGGCCACCACGATCACGTCGAACACCGACACCGCCCCCGCGCACGTCAGCAGCAGGGCCAGGGCCGGCAGCGTACGGGTGCGCACCGCCTGGGCCAGCCCGAACTGCTTGACCGCCTCGGGGCTGGTGCGCAGCCGGGCGGCGTCGAGGGCGTGGCTGCGCGGATCGACGTCGTCGGGCCACCAGCGGGCCGGGGGCAGCCGCAGCTCACGGGCGGCCAGGCCGACGACGGCCGCGGCGAGCACGGCGGAGACCAGGAAGGCGGCGGACGTGGCGCCGGGGGCGATCCCGGTCCAGAGCAGCAGCGGCACCGCTCCGTAGCCGAAGGCGCCGGTGATCAGGCCGACCCGGGCGGCCGGGCGCTCGGGGTACCAGGAGGAGACGACCTCGCCGCAGACCCCGTAGACCAGCCCCGCGCCGAGCCCGCCGAGCAGCGCGTACCCGATGAGCGCGACCGGTCCCGGGCCGGTGAGGGCGGCCGTGGCCAGGCCCAGGCCGCTCAGCGCCGCGCCCGCGGCCAGGCACGCGCGGACGCGCAGGCGTCCACGCCGGACGAGGTGCAGCGCGGGCAGGGCGCCGGCGGCCTGGCAGGCGATCCACACCGCCAGCAGGGTCAGCCCGCCGGCGTCTCGGGCGAGCAGGGCCGCGTAGCCGTACTGCAGGGGCGCGATGACCGCCATGGCGGCCAGGGCCAGCCGGAACATGCGGGCGCGGTCGGCCGGGACGGGTCCAGGGCAGTACGAACGCCCCCGCCAGTCCTTAATTGCATTCTCCATACTGTATGGAATATCCCGCCGACCGACCGCTGTCGAGGCCCTAGACGAAGGATACTCCATACGGTATACCGTCTACAAAGGAGGCTCGAATGGACCTGTACGAGTACCAGGCGAAGGAGCTCTTCGGGCGTCACGGGATCCCCGTACCAGCCGGCGCGATCGCGACCACACCGGCGCGGGCCGGCGAGATCGCGGCCGAGCTGGACGCGCCCGTGGTCATCAAAGCCCAGGTGAAGACCGGTGGACGGGGCAAGGCGGGCGGGATCAGACCGGCGGCGGGGCCGGCCGCGGCCGCGACGGAGGCCGACCGCGTCATCGGTATGGACATCAAGGGGCACATCGCGCGCCGCGTGCTGGTGGAGGCCGCGACCGTCCCGTTCGAGGAGTACTACGCCGCCTTCCTGGTGGACCGGGCGGAGGGCACGTTCCTGGCCATGGTGTCGGCCCAGGGCGGCATGGAGATCGAGGAACTGGCCGCCACCGACCCCGACGCCATCGTGCGACTGCCGATCGACCCCGCGACGGGCGTGGACGCCGACACCGCCAGGCTGCTGGCGGCCAAGGCCGGGCTCCCCGAGCAGGCGGCCGGGGTGCTGGAGCAGCTGTGGCGGGTGCTGGTCGAGGAGGACGCGCTGCTGGTCGAGGTCAACCCCTTGATCTGCACCACCGACCAGCGGATCGTGGCGCTCGACGGCAAGGTCACCCTGGACGACAACGCGGCCTTCCGGCACTCCTGGGAGGACTACGAGGAGAGCACCGACAGCCTGGAGGACCGGGCCAAGGCCAAGGGGCTCAACTACGTCAAGCTGGACGGCACCGTCGGCGTCATCGGCAACGGCGCCGGGCTGGTCATGAGCACGCTCGACGTGGTCGCGGGCGCGGGCGCCGACCCCGCCAACTTCCTCGACATCGGCGGCGGGGCCTCGGCCAAGGTCATGGCCGACGGGCTGGAGATCATCCTGGCCGACCCCGACGTGCGCTCGGTGCTGGTCAACGTCTTCGGCGGCATCACGGCGTGCGACGCGGTGGCGAACGGCATCGTCACCGCGCTCGAACTCCTCGGCGAGCGCGGCCACGGCAGGCCCATCGTCGTACGGCTGGACGGCAACAACGCCGAGGTGGGCCGGCGCATCCTCAGTGACGCCCGGCACCCGGCGGTACGCCAGGTCTCCACCATGGACGGCGCCGCCGAGACGGCGGCTCGACTCGCGGCAGGTGCGTAAATGGCGATCTTTCTCACCAAGGACAGCCGGGTGCTCGTGCAGGGCATGACCGGCGCGGAGGGCACCCGGCACACCGCCCGTATGCTCGCCGCCGGCACCGACATCGTGGCCGGGGTGACGCCGGGCAAGGGCGGCTCCTCGGTGGACTTCGGCGAGCGGACGGTGCCGGTGTTCGGCTCGGTCGCCGCGGCGGTCGCGGAGACCGGGGCCGACGTGTCGGTGATCTTCGTGCCGCCGCGGTTCACCGCCGCGGCCGTACAGGAGGCGGTCGAGGCCGAGGTGCCGCTCTGCGTGGTGATCACCGAGGGCGTGCCCGTGCACGACGCCGTGCGCTTCCGCGCCCTGGCGAACGGCCGTACCCGGATCATCGGCCCCAACTGCCCCGGCCTGATCAGCCCCGGCCAGTCCTCGGCCGGCATCATCCCCGCCGACATCACCTCGGCCGGGCGGATCGGACTGGTCTCGAAGTCGGGGACGCTGACGTACCAGCTCATGTACGAGCTGCGCGACCTCGGCTTCTCCACCGCCGTCGGCATCGGCGGCGACCCCGTCGTCGGGACCACGCACATCGACTGCCTCCAGGCGTTCCAGGACGATCCCGGCACCGACGCCATCGTGATGATCGGCGAGATCGGCGGCGACGCCGAGGAGCGGGCCGCCGCCTACATCGCCGCGAACGTGACCAAACCCGTCGTCGCCTACGTGGCCGGCTTCACCGCGCCCGAGGGCAAGACGATGGGCCACGCGGGCGCGATCGTGTCCGGCTCGTCCGGCACCGCCCAGGCCAAGAAGGAGGCGCTGGAGGCGGTCGGGGTCCGCGTCGGGCGCACCCCCTCGGAGACGGCGCGGCTGATGCGGTCCGAGCTGAACCGCGGGACCGGGGCGTGACCGCGGTGCGCTTCGACGTCAATCTCTCCATCCTGCTGACCGGCCTGCCGCTGCTCGAACGTCCCGCGGCGGCGGCCAAGGCCGGGTTCGACGCGGTCGAGCTGTGGTGGCCGTTCGACTCGCCCGATCCGGGCGGCGCCGAGCTGGCCGCGCTCAGGAGCGCGATCGAGGACGCCGGCGTGCGGCTCGCCGGGCTCAACTTCGACGCCGGGGACATGGCGGCGGGCGAGCGCGGCCTGCTGGCCAGGCCGGACGGCTCGGCCCGCTTCCAGGCCAACATCGACGTCGCGGTACGGCTGGCGGGGGAGCTGGGCTGCACCGTGCTCAACGCCCTGTACGGCAACGACCCCGGCACCGACAGGGACCTGGCCGTGGCGAACCTGCGCCGGGCGGCCGACGCCGCGGCGGACATCGGCGCGACCGTGGTGGTCGAGGCCCTCAACTCCTACGAGAACCCGCGCTATCCCATCACCTCGTCGCAGGCCGCGTTCGAGCTGATCGACCAGGTGGACCGGCCCAACGTGGCCTTCCTGGCCGACCTCTACCACCTGCACCGGATGGGCGAGGACGTGCTCGCGCTCATCGACGGGCACAGCGCGGGCTTCGGGCACGTGCAGATCGCCGACGACCCCGGGAGGGGACGTCCTGGGACCGGGGACATGCCGTACCCGGAGATCCTCGCCCGGCTGGAGGCGGCAGGCTACCGCGGCCACGTCGGCCTGGAGTACCGGCACGAGGGGCCGGACGCGTTCGACTGGAGGCAGGAATGAACATCGGGTTCGTCGGCTTGGGGATCATGGGCAGCCCGATGGCAGCCAACCTCCTCAAAGCCGGATATGTCGTGACCGGCTACGACGTGAGCGCCGCCCGCGTCGAACAGCTCGCGGAGCTGGGCGGCAAGCCCGCCACCGGCGTCGTCGACGCGGTCGCGGGCGCCGACGTGGTGATCACCATGCTCCCCGACTCCCCCCAGGTCGAGGAAGTGGCCCCGCTCGTCGTCGAGTACGGGAAGCCGAACCTGCTCTACATCGACATGAGCACCATCAGGCCCGAGACCTCCCGCCAGGTCGCCCGGCGGGCGAAGGCGGCCGGCGTACGGGCCCTCGACGCTCCCGTGAGCGGCGGCGAGCGCGGCGCGATCGACGGCACCCTGTCGATCATGGTCGGCGGCGAGCCCGAGGACGTCGAGGCCGCCGCGCCCGTCCTCGGCCGGCTCGGCACCACCGTCGTGCACGTCGGCCCCGCGGGCGCCGGCCAGACCGTCAAGGCGGCCAACCAGCTCGTCGTGGGCGGCATCTACGGCCTGGTGTCGGAGGCGATCGTGCTGCTCGAATCGTCGGGGGTGGACGCGGGGCCCGGCCTGGACGTGCTCGCCGGCGGCCTGGCCGGATCCCGCATCCTCGACCTCAAGCGGCACACCATGCTCAGGCGGGAGTTCGCCCCCGGCTTCCGCATCGACCTGCACCACAAGGACATGGGCATCGCCGTCGCCGCCGCCCGCGAGGCCGGGGTCAGCCTGCCGCTCACCGGCCAGGTCGCCCAGCTCGTCGCCGCGGCCAGGGCCCAGGGCCACGGCTCGCTCGACCACTCCGCCCTGCTCAAGGTGATCGAAAGGCTGAACGGATGAAGAAGGTGCCCTGCATGGAGGCAGTGGTGTCGGTGCTGGAGTCGGAGGGAGTGGACACCGTCTTCGGCATCCCCGGCGCGGCCATCCTGCCGCTCTACGCCGCGCTCCAGAACAGCTCGATCCGGCACATAACCGTACGGCACGAGGAGGGCGGCACCCACGCGGCCGACGGCTGGGCCAGGGTCACGGGGAACGTCGGCGTCTGCATCGGCACCTCGGGCCCCGCGGGCACGAACATGATCACCGGCCTCTACACCGCGCTCGCCGACTCCATCCCGATGATCTGCGTCACCGGGCAGGCCATGACCTCCAAGCTGCACCAGGAGGCGTTCCAGGCGGTCGACATCGTGGAGATCGCCCGGCCGGTGACCAAGTGGGCGGTGCAGCTCAAGGAGCCGGCGCAGGCGCCGTGGGTGTTCAGGGAGGCGTTTCGGCGGGCCCGCTCGGGACGGCCAGGGCCCGTGCTCATCGACCTGCCGATCGACGTCCAGCGCGGCCTGTGCCTGTACGACCCCGACGTGGACGCGCCGCTGCCCGTCGAAGTGCCGCAACCGCTGCCCAGGGCGGTCACCGCGGCCATGGATCTGCTGGAGGGCGCCAGGCGGCCGATCATCCTGGCCGGCGGCGGCGTGATCGGCGCCGAGGCGTGCGACGAGCTGCGCGCGCTGGCCGAGCACCTGCAGATCCCGGTGCAGGTGACGCTCATGGGCAAGGGCGCCTTCCCCGAGGACCATCCGTTGTTCGCCGGGATGGCCGGCATCCAGACGCAGACGCGGTGGGGCAACGCCGCGTTCCTGGAGAGCGACCTGGTCCTCGCCGTGGGGGCCAGGTTCGGCGACCGGCACACCGGCGACCTCGACGTCTACCGGCGCGGGCGCAAGTTCGTGCACGTGGACATCGACCCTCTGCAGATCGGCCGGGTCTTCCAGCCCGACCTCGGCGTCGTCGGCCACGCCAGGCCCGTGCTGGCCGCGCTGCGCGACGAGGCCCGGCGCAGGAGCGAGCCGCGTCAGGCGGGCAAGTGGGTGCGCAAGGTCGGGGAGCTGCGCGGCACGCTGGGGCGCAGGGACGACTTCGACGACGTGCCGATCAAGCCGCCCAGGGTGTTCAAGGAGATCAACGACTACTTTCCCAGGGACACCACGTTCGTCACCGCCATCGGGCTCTACCAGATCTGGTCGGGCCAGTTCCAGACGACGTACCTGCCGCGCCGCTACCTGGTCTGCGGGCAGGCGGGGCCGCTGGGCTGGGAGGTGCCGGCCGCCATGGGGGTCAAGCTGGCCCATCCGGAACGGCAGGTCGTGGCGGTGGTCGGCGACTACTCCTTCCAGTTCCTGATGGAGGAGGTGGCGGTGGCGGCGCAGTACCGGATTCCGTTCGTCATCGTCATGATCAACAACGAGTACCTGGGGCTCATCAGGCAGGCGGAGATCCCGTACGACATGAACTACGCCGTGGACCTGCACTACGGCGAGGGCGGGATCGACCACGTCAAGGCCATGGAGGCGTTCGGCTGCCCGGCCCGCCGGGTCGAGCTGCCCGGCGACATCCGCGGCGCGCTGGCCTGGGCGAGCGCGGAGGCGGCGCGCGAGCGGCTGCCGGTGCTGGTGGAGGTGATGGTGGAACGCGAGGCGAACGCCGCCATGGGCCCCTCGCTGGAGGCGATCAAGGAGTTCGAGCCGCTGCCCGAGCTCATCACCGCCGACTGGTCCGACTGAGGAGGATGCACATGCGGCTCAAGCCGGGCACGTCCTGGCGGGAGACCTACGAGCAGTGTTGCTCGGTGGCTCCCGAAGCCTTCCACGACGACCGGGTGCTGAACCACTGGGGCGGCATCTGGCACCGCGACGGGCGCCCCGTGCCGGCGTTCTCACCCCTGGACGGAACCGCCATCGCCGGCCTGCCCCGGCTGGACCGGGCGGGCGCGGGCCGCGCGGTGGCGGGCGCGGTCGAGGAGCACAACCGCTGGCGCTACCTGCCGCTCGCCGAGCGCAAGGCGATGGTGTCGGCGGCGGTCGAGTCCATGGCTGCGCACCGCGACCTGCTGGCCCTGCTGCTGGTCTGGGAGATCGGCAAGCCGTGGAAGACGGCCCGCGCCGACGTGGACCGGTGCCTCGACGGCGTGCGCTGGTACGTCGGCGAGATCGACCGCATGGTCGAGGGCCGGGTGCCGCTGCCCGGCCCGGTCAGCAACATCGCCAGCTGGAACTATCCGATGAGCGTGCTCATGCACGCCATGCTGATCCAGGCGCTGGCCGGCAACGCGGTGATCGCCAAGACGCCCACCGACGGCGGATTGTGCTGCCTCACCCTGGCCTGCGCCCTGGCCGTCCGGGAAGGGCTGCCGTTCACGCTGGTGAGCGGGGGAGGGGCGGAACTGTCGCCGGTGCTGGTGGCCGGGCGCTCGCTCGGGTGCGTGTCGTTCGTCGGCGGCAGGGATGCCGGGGCGAAGGTGGTCACCTCGCTGGCCGACCTCGGCCGCCGGCACGTGCTGGAACAGGAGGGGCTCAACTGCTGGGGCGTGTGGGAGTACGGCGACTGGGACCTGCTCACGAGGCAGATCAGGGCGTCCTTCGACTACGCCAAGCAGCGCTGCACCGCCTACCCGCGCTTCGTCGTGCAGCGCTCGCTCTTCCCCGAGTTCCTGGCCGCCTACCTCCAGGCGGTCGGCTCGCTGCGCTTCGGGCATCCGCTGGCCGTGGCCGATCCCGATGATCCGCTGCCGGAGCTGGACTTCGGGCCGCTGGTCAACGCCTCGAAGGCCAAGGAACTGGCCGACCAGGTGGACGAGGCGGTGGCCAGGGGCGGCGTGCCGATCCACCGGGCGTCCCTAGAATCCGGACACTTCCTCCCCGGTCAGGATATTTCCGCTTACTTTGCGCCGACCGCGCTGCTCAACCCGCCGCCCTCCTCACCCCTCCACCACGCCGAGCCGTTCGGCCCGGTCGACACGATCGTGCTGGTGGACACGGAGGCGGAGCTGCTGGCCGCGATGAACGCCAGCAACGGCGCCCTGGTGGCCACCCTGTCCTGCGAGCGGGAGGAGACCTTCGGCCGGCTCGCGCCCGAGATCCGCGCGTTCAAGGTGGGCCACAACAGGCCGCGCTCACGCGGGGACAGGGAGGAGCTCTTCGGCGGGCTCGGCGCGTCGTGGCGCGGCGCGTTCGTCGGCGGCGACCTGCTCGTCCGCGCCGCCACCAGCGGCCAGGACGGCGAGGCCGAGCGCCTGCCGGGCAACTTCCCGCACTACACGCTGCTGCCGTGACCCAGGTGGGCTCATAGGCAGGCTGACGGGCTCAGAAGGCCCCGAAGCGGGTCGCCGCGAGCAGGACGAGAAACGTCAGCATGGCGACCCGCAACAGCTTGCCGCCCACCCCCAGCGACGGCCACGACAGGTAGGCCAGCCACCCGATGAACGCGAGCACCGGCAGCACGGCCACCCCGCCCAGCGGATTGGCCACGGCGAACCCCACCAGCAGCAGGACCACCAGGAGGACCGGCGCCACCCACCGGGGCACCTGGGTGAACAGGAACGTCATCGGCACGGCGCTGCGCCGCTCCACCGCCGCGCGCAGGCCGGTCGCGCCGGGCGTGAAGAACTGCTCGCCCTGCGGGATGGGACGCTTGCCGCCGCGCTTGTTCTGAGGGGCCACGTTTAGAGCCTACGGGAGATCGGGCGACCTGGGGGGTGAGCGCCTTTAGGCTGGTCGGGTGCTCGCCGTGATCCGATACACCGTTCCAGAGTCCCAGTCGCAGGACTTCGTCAAGCAGGGCCACACGATTCTCGACACGTTCGCCGACCAGCCCGGCTACCTCCGGGGCCGGCTGGCGCGTTCGGTGGACGAGCCCAACCTGTGGGCGCTGGTGTCGGAATGGGAGGGCGCGGGCTTCTACCGAAGAGCGCTTTCCGCGTCCAGGATGGTGATGTATCCGCTGATGATCCTCATGGTCCACGAACCCAGCGCGTACGAGGACGTCTACCTCAGGGACGGGGCGTAGCCCTACTCGCGCGCGAGAGCGGCGCCCGTCCCCTAAGCTGGGATCTCACCGATTTCCCTCGCCGACCTCCAGCCGGAAAGAGAACCAACCAAAATGGCACGACGCACCGACGTCATGGACACCATCGTCAGCCTCGCCAAGCGCCGCGGGCTCGTCTACCCGTCGAGCGAGATCTACGGCGGACTGCGCGCGTCGTGGGACTACGGTCCTCTGGGCGTCGAGCTGAAGAACAACGTCAAGCGGCAGTGGTGGCTGTCGATGGTCCAGTCGCGCGACGACGTGGTGGGCCTCGACTCCTGCGTCATCCTGGCCCCCGAGGTGTGGCGGGCCAGCGGTCACGTCGAGACCTTCACCGACCCGCTGACGGAGTGCCTGTCCTGCCACAAGCGCTTCCGCGCCGACCACCTCGTCGAGGCCTACGAGGAGAAGAACGGCAAGGAGCCCGAGGGCGGCCTGGCCGGCATCACCTGCCCCAACTGCGGCAACAAGGGCACCTTCACCGAGCCCCGGCAGTTCAGCGGCCTGCTCAAGACCTACCTCGGCCCGATCGAGGACGAGTCGGGCCTGGCCTACCTGCGGCCCGAGACCGCACAGGGCATCTTCATCAACTACCTCAACGTGCAGCAGTCGGCGCGCAGGAAGATCCCGTTCGGCATCGGCCAGGTCGGCAAGTCGTTCCGCAACGAGATCACGCCGGGCAACTTCATCTTCCGCACCCGCGAGTTCGAGCAGATGGAGATGGAGTTCTTCGTCAAGCCCGGCACCGACGAGGAGTGGCACCAGTACTGGATCGACGAGCGCTTCCGCTGGTACTCCGACCTGGGCATCAACAAGGACAACCTGCGCCTTTACGAGCACCCCAAGGAGAAGCTCTCCCACTACTCCAAGCGCACGGTCGACGTCGAATACCGGTTCAACTTCACCGGCTCGGAGTGGGGCGAGCTCGAAGGCATCGCCAACCGCACCGACTTCGACCTGACCGCCCACTCCAAGGCGTCGGGCACCGACCTCAGCTTCTTCGAGCAGGACACGGGCGAGCGTTACGTCCCCTACGTCATCGAGCCGGCCGCCGGTGTCGACCGCGCCACGCTGACGTTCCTGCTCGACGCCTACAGCGAGGACGAGGCGCCCAACGCCAAGGGCGTGCTGGAGAAGCGCACGGTCATGCGGCTCGACCACCGGCTCGCGCCGGTCAAGGCCGCGGTCCTGCCGCTGTCGCGCAACGCCGACCTCTCGCCGAAGGCCCGCGACCTGGCCGCGCAGCTGCGCCGCAGGTGGAACGTGGAGTTCGACGACGCGGGCGCGATCGGCCGCCGCTACCGCCGCCAGGACGAGATCGGCACGCCGTTCTGCATCACGGTCGACTTCGACACCCTTGAGGACCACGCGGTGACCATCCGCGAGCGCGACTCGATGGCCCAGGAGCGCATCTCCATCGACGGCGTCGACGCCTACCTCCGCCAGCACCTCAACGACTGACCGCCGCTCGACCTGACGGGCCGCCCGCCGACTTCCCGGCGAGCGGCCCGTTCGCGTGTCCGGGCAAGCTCGAACGTACTCGGGGCCAAGTCGTCAAATGTTTGACCGGATGTGGCCGTCATGATTGACAAGCCCCCGGCATACGCGGACATTGCGGGCATCCTTTGCGGCAATTCGGGGGCTGATTACTTCGGAGGCGCGATGAAGCGCGCACTGATCATGTTCGCCGGCATGCTTCTGTTACTCGGCTCGTTCACCATCCCGCCCGCCTCGGCGGTGCCGAGACCGCCCCAGAGCGGGCCCGACGGCGTCTTCGTCTACAGCGGTGAGCTCACCGCCGACCAACTGGCCAAGCTGGTCGCCGCGGGCGTGGACCGCGAGGAGATGCGGATCGTCAAACGGGCGGACGGCAAGGTCACCGTCGAGGTGATCCTGGCCGCCGCGCTGGCCGACTTTCTCGCCGGCCAGGGCGTCACCCTGCGCGCCCAGAACACCGCCGCCCGCCGGGCGTTGCAGGCGGACGGGGTCTTCAAGCGTTACGCGGGCGCCGGCGGCATCCGCGAGGAGATCATCGCGGCGGCGAACGCCAAGCCGGGCATCGCCAAGGTCGTCAACCTAGGCAACAGCCTCAACGGCACGCCGATCACCGCGATCAAGGTGACCAAGAACGCCAGGACCCTCGGCGACGGCAAGCGCCCGGCCATGCTGTACTCGGCCGCGCAGCACGCGCGCGAGTGGATCACGCCCGAGATGGTGCGGCGGCTGCTGCACCACTACCTCAACGGCTACGGCGCCGACGCCGAGCTGACCAAGCTGATCAACACCACCGAGCTGTGGTTCCTGCCGGTCGCCAACCCCGACGGCTACGACCACACCTTCACCCCCGGCAACCGCCTGTGGCGCAAGAACCTGCGCGACAACGACGGCGACGGCCAGCTCACCAGCGCCGACGGCGTGGACCTCAACCGCAACTTCGCCTACAAGTGGCGCTACGACGACGAGGGCTCCTCCAGCCTCGGCTCCAGCCAGACCTACCGCGGCGCCGCCGCCCAGTCGGAGCCCGAGACCGTGGCGCTGGACAATCTGGCCAAGCGGGTGCACTTCACGTACCTGCTGAACTACCACTCGGCCGCCATGCTGCTCCTGTACGGGGTCGGCTGGCAGCAGGCCACCCCGTCGCCCGACGACCTGATCTTCGAGGCCATGCTGGGCGACGACGCCAACCCCGCGGTCCAGGGCTACGACCCCGACATCGGCGCCGAGCTCTACACCACCAACGGCGAGCTCGACGGGCACATGACGAACGTACGGAAGGTCATGTCCATCACGCCCGAGATGTCCACCTGTGAGGACGCCGTCGAGCGCGACCAGAACGACGAATGGACGCTGGCGGACTGCGCGGGCGGCCAGGGCTTCACCTTCCCCGACAGCGAGGCGCTCATCCAGGACGAGTTCCTGCGCAACGTCCCGCTGGCGCTGGCCGCCGCGAAGTCCGTGCACACGCCGGACAAGCCGGTCTCCGTGGTCGGACGCACCGTGCCCGACTTCCAGCCGGACTCCTTCGCCGTCTCGTACGGCGACCCGCAACCGGTGGCCGTCACCGCGCGCCGCTCGCTGCGGGACAAGGTGCTGCGCTACCGCATCAACGGCGGCCCCACGCGGGTCAAGCCGCTGAGCGAGTGGAAGGGCGGCGAGCGTTACGGCGACGAGAACGACCTGTACTTCGCCGAGTACCGCGCCACCGTGAGCGGCGCGAGAGCGGGTGACCGGGTCGAGGTCTGGTTCCAGGGCGTCAAGCCCGGTGCCGGGGTCGTCTCCAGCGCGCACTTCACCTACCGGCTGGCCAAGAAGTCGTCGGCCAAGGTGCTGGTGCTGGCCAACGAGGACTACACCGGCTTCAACCCGGACTATCCGCCCACCGTGACGGCGCCCAAGTACTCCACCACGTACAAGCAGGCCCTCCAGGCCGCCGGGTACGCCTCCGAGACCTGGGACGTGGACGCCCAGGGCGTGCCGCACCACCTCGGCGTGCTGTCGCACTTCAAGGGCGTGGTGTGGGAGCTGGGGGACAACCGGCTGTCCATGGACCAGCAGGACGTGGTCACGGTGACCCCGCTCGGCGACCTGCCGGACGCCGACGTCAAGCGCTCGCAGCAGGACCTGACCATCGCCGTCCGCGACTACCTGAACGAAGGAGGCAAGCTCCTCTACACCGGCGAGACCGCCGGGTACTACGGCATCCTGGACACCATCGTCGGCGGCATCTACTACGGCATCGACGGCAATCCGGACGGCGACTGCGTGGTCACCACCATCCAGGGGCTGTTCGACGAGTGCCTGCTGCTGGCCGACGACTTCACCCAGTACTACATGGGCCTGGCCGGACGGCTGCCGCGGTCCGCCCCGAGCGGCTTCACCGGCACGGGCCCGCTGGCCGGGATCAGCGGCACGTTCGGCGGACCGGCCACGGTGGACAACCCGGTGGACGAGGCGGGCGTGCTGTTCCCCATGGGGACGGACTTCCCGAGGTTCACCGGCACCCCGGCCGCCGACTACGCGCTCGGCGCCCCGGGACCGTTCGACCCCGTCGAGGGCGCCTGGTACATGGCCGGGCCGCACGCCGACGACTCGTACATGCGGCTGACCAGGACGATCGACCTGGGCTCCGTGACGGCGGCGCAGCAGCCGCGGCTGGCCTTCCAGCTCTCCTTCGACACCGAGCCGGGCTACGACAACCTCATCGTCGAGGCCCACACGGTCGGCCAGGGGAACTGGACCACGCTGCCCGACCTCAACGGCGGCACCGACACCGGCGTCCCGTCCGAGTGCGAGGCGGGCTTCTACCTGGACGAGCATCCGTGGCTGGAGCACTACCTGACCCGCGGCAACCCCTGTCAGCCGACCGGGAGCAGCGGGTCGTGGAACCGGTTCACCGGTGACTCGGGCGGCTGGCAGCAGGTGGCGTTCGACCTGGCCGCCTACGCCGGGCAAGAGGTCGAGGTGTCGATCAGCTACGTGACCGACCCCGCAACCGGCGGCGTGGGCGCGTTCGTGGACGACACCCGGCTCACCACGTCCGGCGGCACGACCCAGGCCGAGGGCTTCGAGACCGGGCTCGGGCCGTGGACGACCCCCGGACCTCCGGCGGGCAGCCCGACCGGCGGCGGCGACTTCGTCCGCGCCTCCGCCGACCGGACGGCGGCCGTGACCACCAAGGACACGGTCCTGCTCGGCTTCGGGCTGGAGCAACTCGGCAGCGACGCGGCGCGTAGCGCGTCCCTGCGGAAGATCCTGCGCTACCTGATCGGCTGATCACCACACGGGACGGCCACCTCCTGCGCAGGGGGTGGCCGTCCTGCTCTTTCAGGCGAGGTGCTGCCCGAACCAGTCCAGGACCCGCTCGTACGCCTGCGCCGCCGCCCCCGCGTCGTAGCGCTGCCCGGTGTCGTTGAAGAACGCGTGCCCCACGCCGGGGAAGGTCACCAGCTCGTGCGTGAGCCCCGCCTTGGTCAGCGCGGCCTCGGCGGCGTCCCTGGAGGCGTTCACCCGGTCGTCCTGCTCGGCGTAGACCCCGAGCACGGCCGCCTTCGTGCCGGTCATGTCCGCGCCGTCCGGCAGCGGGCCGTAGAAGGGCACGGCGGCGGCCAGGCGGGGCTCGGCGGACGACAGCAGCAGCCAGGTCATCCCCCCGCCGAAGCAGAAGCCCGTCATGCCGAGCTTCGCCCCGTCCGCGCGCCGGCCCAGCTCGCCCACCGCCGCCTTCATGTCGGCCACGAACCGCTCGTCGGTGATCTCGCCGAGCTTGGCCGTGGCCGCCGCGGTGTCGCTGAACGTGGCCGTGCCGCCCTCGCGGGAGAGCAGGTCGAGGGCGAGGGCGGAGTAGCCGCTCGCGGCCAGGCGGCCCGCGACCGAGCGGATGTGGTCGGTGAGCCCGCGGTTCTCGTGGATCACCAGCACCGCGCCCTTGGGCTCCCTCGCGGCGGCCCAGGCGGCCTGCAGCGTCGTCCCCTCGGGCCCGGCGAACGTGATCGGCTCCGTCGGCAGCGGTTCGGGCCCCGCCGGGCTCGCCGTGGTGGCCGGGGCGGCGGGGGTGGTGGCGGGAGAGGTGGCCGGGGCGGCGCCGTCAGGGGACGCGCCGCAGGCCGTGAGGAGGGCCGTGGCGGCGGGCAGTCCCAGACCGAGCAGGGCGAGCCGCCGTAGCGCCTCGCGGCGGGGGATCAGGCCGTCCACGTGGTCGTGGGCCACCTCTTCTGCGAGATAGCGCTGGATGGGCGTCATGCCGGAGGTCTAACGCCTTTCACCGAAAAATCGTGTAAAGGCGGCGGTTACGCGGGTTTTCGCGGTTTCTTGATGACATTCGTCCTAAGCCGATACGAGGGACGAGGAATCCATGCGTACATCACGTTTCGCTCTGGTGGTTCTCGCGGCCGTCGCGTTGCTCATGACGTCGTTCACGACGGGGAGCGCCGCGTTCGCCGATCCGGAGCCGACCGCTCTGGAACTGCGGGTCGTCGTGGACGACTGCCACTACGGAAGCCTGCGGCCATGACGGACCAGGCGCTGCTCGAACGGGCCCTGTTCGAGGTCAAGCGGGTGATCGTGGGCCAGGACCACATGGTCGAGCGGCTGCTCGTGGCGGTGCTGGCCAAGGGGCACTGCCTGCTCGAAGGCGTGCCGGGGATCGCGAAGACCCTGGCCGCCGAGACCATGGCCACCGTGGTCGGGGGGACGTTCGCCCGCATCCAGTTCACGCCGGACCTGGTGCCGTCCGACATCGTCGGCACCCGGATCTACCGGCCCTCCACCGAGTCGTTCGACGTCGAGCTCGGCCCGGTCATGGTCAACCTGGTGCTCGCCGACGAGATCAACCGGGCGCCCGCGAAGGTGCAGTCCGCGCTGCTGGAGATCATGGCCGAGCACCAGGTCAGCATCGGCGGCGTCACGCACCGGGTGCCCGATCCGTTCCTGGTGCTGGCCACCCAGAACCCGATCGAGTCGGAGGGCGTCTACCACCTGCCCGAGGCGCAGCGGGACCGCTTCCTGATGAAGATCGACGTGGACCATCCCAGCGAATCGGAGGAGCTGGCGATCGTCTACCGCATGAGCGTGGACCCGCCCGTGCCGCAGAACATCCTCGGCCCGGCGCAGGTCGTCGCGTTGCAGCGCCGGGCCGAGGAGGTCTTCGTGCACCACGCGGTCGCCGAGTACGCCGTCCGCCTCGTCTACGCCACCCGCGACCCCGGCCGCTACGGCGTCCAGGACGTGGACCGGCTGCTGGCCTTCGGGGCCAGCCCCAGGGCCACGCTCGGCCTGCTCGCCGCCGGTCGGGCGCTGGCGCTCATGCGCGGGCGCGAGTACGTGCTGCCCGAGGACGTCCGCGACCTCGCCCACGACGTGATGGCACACCGGCTCGTGCTCTCCTTCGACGCCCTGGCCGACGGGGTCGTGCCCCGGCAGATCGTGGACCGCGTGCTCGCCGCAGTGCCGATGCCGGTCATCGCCCCGCAGCAGGAGGCCGTGGCGTGAAGCCGTACCTGATGGCCGAGCCCGCGCTGCGCCGGCTCGAACTCACGATCACGAGGAGACTCGATGGACTGCTCCAGGGCGAACACCTCGGCCTGGTGCCAGGTCCGGGCAGCGAGCCGGCCGAGTCGCGGCCCTACCGGCCGGGCGACGACGTGCGGCGGATGGACTGGAACGTCACCGCCCGCACGAACGAACCGCACGTCAGGGACCTGGTCGCCGACCGGGAGCTGGAGATTTGGGCCCTGCTCGACGCCACCGCCAGTATGGACTTCGGCACCGTGGCGATGGAGAAGCGGGAGCTCGCCCTGTCGGCCCTGGCCGCGATCGGCTTCCTCACCCAGCGGACCGGCAACCGGATCGGCGTCCACCTGCTGCACGGCGGCGGCGTCAGGACGCTGCCCGCCAGGACGGGCCGGCCGCACCTGATGGCGCTGCTCCAGGCGGCCTTCGCGCTGCCGCGCACCCAGCCGGGGGTGAGCGAGCCGCTGATCGGCGTGGCGGCAGACCAGCTCGGCCGGACGGCGCGCCGCCGCGGCCTCGTCGTCGTCCTTTCCGACTTCCTCGATCCGCCGCCGACCTGGGAGCAGCCGCTGCGCGCCCTCGCCGCCCGGCACCAGCTGCTGGCCGTGGAGGTGGTCGACCCGCGCGAGCTGAGCCTGCCCGACGTGGGCATCCTGACGCTCATAGACCCGGAGACGGGACGGCGGCGCGAGGTCGCCACCGGCAGCGCGCGGCTGCGGCGCAGGTACGCCGAGGCGGCGGCCGGGCAGCGCGACGCCGTCACCCAGGGGCTGCGCCGGGCCGGGGCCGCCCACCTGCGGCTGCGTACCGACCGGGACTGGGTGCGCGACCTGGCCCGGCACGTCATGCGGCAGCGCCGGCTGGCCGCGCTGGCGACGGGACCGGCCCGCCAGGGGCGGCCGCCGGAGGGCGGGGGTGACGCCGCGTGAGCCTCCTCGCGCCCCTGTGGCTCTTGCTGCTCGTCCCCGTGGCCCTGCTCGCCGTGACGTACGTGGTCATGGCGCTGCGCAACAGGACCTCCTACGCCGTCCGCTTCACCAACCTCGACCTGCTGGACAAGGTGGCGCCGCGGCGGCCCGGCTGGCGCAGGCACGTGCCCGCGGCCGCGCTGCTGCTGATGTTCGTCCTGCTCGTGGTGGGCTTCGCCCGGCCGACGGCCGAGGTGCGGGTGCCGCGTGAACGGGCGACGATCATGGTGGCGTTCGACGTCTCGGCCTCCATGGGGGCCACCGACGTCGCGCCCAACCGGTTCGAGGCGGCCAAGCAGGCGGCCAGGCAGTTCGTCCAGGGCCTGCCGGAGCGGTTCAACCTGGGCCTGGTGTCGTTCTCGGCGTCGGCCTCGGTCGCCGTGCCGCCCACCACGGACCGGCGTACGGTGCTGAGCGCGCTCGACCGGCTCGGCACCGGCTCCGGCACCGCCATCGGCGAGGCCGTCTTCTCCTCCCTCGACGCCATCGCCGCACTCGACTCGGAGGAGGAGGCGCCGCCCGCGCACATCGTGCTGCTGTCCGACGGCTCCAGCACGACCGGCCGCACGGTGTCCGACGCGGCGGCGCAGGCGTCCGCGCGCGGCGTCCCGGTCACCACCATCGCCTACGGAACGGCGGACGGCACCATCAGCCTGGGCGGCCAGGAGGTGCCGGTGCCGGTGGACGGGCCCGCGCTGCGCGACCTGGCCGACGCGGCCGGCGGCGGCTTCTACGAGGCGGCCAGCGGTGATGAGTTGCAGGCGGTCTACGAGGACATCGGCACGTCGGTCGGTTATCGCGTCGAGCGTCAGGAGGTCTGGCAGTGGTTCGTCGGAGCGGGGCTGATCTTCGCGCTCATCGCGGCGGTGACGTCGATGTTGTGGTTCTCGAGGCTGCCGTGATGGGCCTGGGCAGGCCCCACGGGCCCGACTTCCGGACCCCGTCGCCGGGCGCTCGCCGGGAATTGCCGGCCGACGCCTCACCGCCCGTCCTGCCGCCGCTGATCGGGCCGCCGCCGCGTCCCGTACCCGTCGCGTCCGGCCCGGGGACGGACGCCACGCGAGTCGTCCGGGAGTCGCCCAGAGGACGGCTGCTGGTGGCCGCCGGGCTGGTGGCGGCGCTCACCGGCGCGCTCGGCGGGGCGGCGGTCGCCACGGCGGGCGCCCGGCTGTTCGAAGGACCCGCGCCGGCTCCCGTCGCCGCCCTCCCGAGGGCGGCTCCCGCCCCGCCCGCCGGCCTGACCGGGCTGAGCGCGACGGCGGCCCGCGTGCTGCCGAGCGTCGTCTCCATCGAGACGCGGAACAGCGGTGGCTCCGGCTTCGCGGTGGACGAGCGCGGCCACATCCTCACCAACGCCCACGTGGTCAGAGGCAGCAGCCAGGTCACGGTGGTGCTCAGCGACGGCAGCCGGCTGTCCGCCCGCGTGGCCGGCACCGACTACGGCGAGGACCTGGCCGTGCTGGAGCTGGACGACCCGGGTCGGCTCACCCCCGCCACGCTCGGCAGGTCCGCGGACCTGTCCGTGGGGGAGCAGGTGCTCGCCATCGGCTCGCCCCTGGGCCTGTCGGGGACGGTCACCGCCGGCATCGTCAGCGCGCTGGACCGGGAGGTACGCCTGGGCGGCTCCTCCCGTACGGCCGTGCAGACCGACGCCTCCATCAACCCGGGCAACTCCGGCGGCCCGCTGGTGAACGGCCGGGGCGAGGTCGTGGGCGTGAACACCGCGATCGCGTCCGGCAGGGGCGGCGGCAACATCGGCATCGGGTTCGCCATCCCCATCGACCGGGCGGCGCCCATCGCGGACCGCATCATCCGAAACTAGGGTGCGAGACATGCGACTGCTGGTGGTGGAGGACGAGGAGGACCTGGTCGACGCGCTGCGCGTCGGCCTGGTCCGGGCCGGATACGCGGTGGACGTCTCCTACGACGCGCCCTCCGCGCACGAGAAGTTGCAGGTCAACACCTACGACCTTGTCCTGCTCGACCTCAACCTGCCGGGCGGCGACGGCTTCCAGCTCTGCCGGACCGTGCGCTCGGCGGGCCAGGGCGTGCGGATCATCATGATCACCGCCCGCGACCGCCTGGACGACCGGGTCCGCGGCCTCGACGAGGGCGCGGACGACTACCTGGTCAAGCCGTTCGCCTTCCCCGAACTGCTGGCCCGGGTGCGGGCCCTGCTGCGCAGGGACACCGGGGGCGGCACCTCCGTGCTGGAGGTCGGCGGGCTGCGGATCGACACGGCCAGGCTGGAGGTGTCGCTCGACGGCCGGTCGCTGGCGCTGACCCCGAAGGAGTACGGCGTGCTGCACTACCTGATGACCAGGCCGGGCCACGTCGTCTCCACCGAGGAACTGCTCGAACACGTCTGGGACGAGCACGCCGACCCGTTCACCAGCACCGTCCGCGTCACGGTCGGCAACCTGCGCCGCAAGCTGCAGGAAGAGGGCCTGATCGAGACCGTGATCAGCCGCGGTTACCGGCTGAAGGAGCCGTCGTGATCCACACCATCCGCTTCCGGATCACCGTGCTCTACTCGGGGCTGCTGTTCGTGCTGGCCGCGCTCGTGCTCGGCGGCATCTACTTCGCCGTGTCCAAGACCACCGACCAGCGGCCGGTCACCACCGAGTTCGCGAAGACGTACAGCGGCAACCAGTATCTCGGCAAGCGCGAGGTCGTCTTCGTCGAAGAGGTCGAGAACCAGGTCAACGTCCAGACCATGGCCACGCTGCGCGACTACTCCCTCTACACCCTGGCCGCCCTGTACGTGGCCAGCCTGGGCATCGGCTGGGTGCTGGCCGGGCGGGTGCTGCGGCCGGTCCGGTCGATCACCCGGACGACGGAGGAGATCCAGGCCACCGACCTGAAGCGGCGCATCGAGCTGGACGGCCCGCGCGACGAGCTGAAGGACCTGGCCGACACCATCGACACCATGCTCGACCGGCTGGAGGAGGCGTTCAGCGCGCAGCGCCAGCTCATCGACGACGCCTCCCACGAGCTGCGCAGCCCGCTGACCATCATCAGGGCCAACG
Organism: Nonomuraea fuscirosea; assembly: GCF_003001935.1. Taxonomy (GTDB): domain Bacteria; phylum Actinomycetota; class Actinomycetes; order Streptosporangiales; family Streptosporangiaceae; genus Nonomuraea; species Nonomuraea fuscirosea. The sequence continues at coordinate 502,857 of NZ_PVNG01000002.1, forward strand.
TGGACGCCGTGCTGGCCGCCCCCGACGCCAGCGAGGAGGAGCGGATCAGGGCCGTGGCCATCGTGGACCGCGCGACCACCCGGATGACCCGGCTGGTCGAGGACCTGCTGGCCACCGCCAGGCGGCAGGGCACCGCGTTCGCCGACGCCGATCTCGACCTGGCCAGGGTGGTGGGGGAGGCGTGCGAGGAGTACGCCGCCCCCGCCGCGGCGCGCCGGATCGCGATCGTCCGCGACCTGGGCTCGGGGCTGGAGATGACCGGCGACGCCGACGCGCTGCGCCGCGCCGTGGCCAACCTGCTCTCCAACGCCGTACGCCTCTCACCGCCCGGCGGCACGATCAGGGCCTCGGCGGGCCGGGACGAGGGCTGGCTGTGGGCGGCGGTCGGCGACGACGGCCCCGGCCTGCGCGAGGCCGACCAGGCGCGGGTGTTCGACCGCTTCTGGCGCGGCGAGTCCAGCCGCCGGGACCGGCACACGGGCCTGGGCCTGGCCATCGTCCGCCAGATCGTGGAGTCGCACGGGGGCCGCGTGGCGGTGTTCTCGCGGCTGGGCCAGGGGTCCACGTTCGTGCTCTGGCTGCCTCCGCCGGGCGGCGTGCCCGGCACCCCGCCCGGCCACAACCCGCTCGCCGACCTGCTCCAGAACCCCTAGTCCGACCGGCGGCGGCACCACGCCCTGGTGAGCAGGAAGGCCGCCACCGGCAGCACGACCACCGCGATCCGCAGGCCGAGCACGACCAGCTCGTAGGTGTCAGGAGGGACCGTCAGCAGCGCGGGCGCGGCCGGCGGCGGCGCGGGGAAGCCGGGCGCCGAGCGCATCACCGGCGGCGGCGCCGAGACCCACGTGCCCGCCCAGAGCACGGCGAAGAACGTGATCACCGCGGCGCCCAGCGCCGTCCGCACGGGTGCCTGTGACGGCCGGTCGAGCAGGTGGTGCACGTCGCGGTCGCCGGTGAACCGGCGTTCCAGGAACGGGTAGAGCAGCAGCACGCCGAAGAAGACGGCCAGGACCAGCGGCGGGATCAAGAGCCCGAACTGCAGCACGTACCCGCCGACCGTGACCTCCCAGGCGGGGACGAGCCGCTGCGCCCCTTCCAGCACCCCGGCGTACCAGAACGGCTGCGCCGACGGCGGCAGGCCGCCCGGACGGTAGGCGCCGTGCTCCCACACCGGGTTGACCCGGACGAACGTGGCCAGCAGCGCGATGAAGCCGATCGTGAACAGCGCCGTCGCGCCGTTCTTGACCGCGAAGTAAGGGAAGAACGGCCCGCCGGTCACCGTCTTCTCGCCCGCCGCGGTGGCGCGCCGCTCGGTGTGCTTCTGCCGCCAGGTGAGGATGAGCGCGTGCAGCGGCACCACCGCCAGCAGGATGCCGGGCACGAGCAGCACGTGGGTGACGAACACGCGCGGGATGACCTGGCCGGGGAAGCCGCCGTCGAACGCGAACGCCGACAGGTACGTCCCCACCAGCGGGATCGACAGTAGCAGCCCCTCCGCCTGCCGCAGCCCCGTCATCGCGAGCTGGTCGGCGGGCAGCGAGACCCCCAGGAACGACTCGAACAGGGCCAGCCCGAACAGCAGCACCCCCAGCATCCAGGTCAGCTCGCGCGGTCTCCGGAACGCCCCGGTGAAGAAGACCCGGCACATGTGGGCCACGATCGCCAGCACGAACACCGTCGCCGCCCAGTGGTGCAACTGGCGCATCAGCAGCCCGCCGCGCACCTGCACGCTGATCTCCACGACCGACTCGTAGGCGACGTCGGGGTTCGGTTTGTAGAACAGCGTCAGGAACGTGCCGGTGAGGATGAGCAGCACGAACGAGTAGAGCGCCAGCTCACCCAGCAGGAACGACCAGTGGCTGGGGAAGAGTTTGCGCAGCTGCGGCCGTAACCAGCGGCCGAACGGCAGCCGGTCGTCGAGGTAACGCGCCGAACCGACCGCGGCCCTGGCGGAGCCGGTGAGCACGCGGGCCCGCCGCCCGGGCTTGGTAGGAGTGGCCATCAGGGCCTCCTGGTGGGGGTGTGATCCGATTCTGCACCCAGGGGCCGCCTTTCTCAAGAATTGGTTTAAACCAATTGGTCTAATCCAATTTCCCAGAGCTGGTCGTATAATTGGATTAGACCTTTCATGTGCCCTTCACCAGCGCAAACAGTGACCTAAGAGGGGAGTGCAGTTTCATCATCAATTCCCCCGGTAGAGTCCGGGACAGAGGCGTTTGATTGGAGCGTGTGGTGGCCAAGTACGTTTACGACTTCACCGAGGGCGACAGGAATCAGAAAGATCTGCTCGGCGGTAAGGGTGCGAACCTCGCCGAAATGACGAACCTCGGGCTGCCCGTTCCCCCTGGATTCACCATCACCAGCGAGGCCTGCCGCCGCTACCTTGCGGAAGGCTCCGTTCCTGAGGGGCTGGACCAGGAGGTCGCCGGGCATCTGGAGGCACTGGAAGCCCAGATGGGCAGGAAGCTCGGCCAGGCCGACGATCCGCTGCTGGTGAGCGTCCGCTCAGGGGCCAAGTTCTCCATGCCGGGGATGATGGAGACCGTGCTCAACATCGGGCTCAACGACGAGTCCGTGCACGGGCTGGCCAAGCAGGCGGGCGGCAACGACCGCTTCGCCTGGGACTCCTACCGCAGGCTCATCCAGATGTTCGGCAAGACCGTGCTCGGCATCGACGGCGACCTGTTCGAGCGGGCGCTCGACACGCTGAAGGGCCGCCGCCAGGACACCGACCTGGACGCGGGCGAGCTGCAGGGGCTCGTGGAGACGTACAAGGGGATCGTCCGCGAGCAGACCGGCAAGGACTTCCCGGCCGACCCGCGCGAGCAGATGCGCCTGGCCGTCATGGCCGTCTTCGACTCGTGGAACGCCCCGCGCGCCATCCTCTACCGCCGCCAGGAGCGCATCCCCGCCGACCTCGGCACCGCCGTGAACATCATGGCCATGGTCTTCGGCAACTACGGCAACGACTCCGGCACCGGCGTCGCCTTCACCCGCGACCCCGGCTCGGGGCAGCAGGGCATCTACGGCGACTACCTGCAGAACGCCCAGGGCGAGGACGTGGTGGCCGGGATCCGCAACACGATCCCGCTGGAGGGGCTGGAGCGCATCGACCGGCACTCGTACGACGAGCTGCTGCGGATCATGGAGATCCTGGAGAACCACTACCGCGACCTGTGCGACATCGAGTTCACCATCGAGCGCGGCAAGCTCTGGATGTTGCAGACACGGGTCGGCAAGCGCACCGCGGCGGCCGCCTTCTGCATCGCCACCCAGCTCGTCGACCAGGGCCTCATCACGATGGACGAGGCCGTCACCCGGGTCACCGGCGACCAGCTGGCCCAGCTCATGTTCCCCCGCTTCGACTCCGGCGCGCCCAAGAAGAAGATCGCCAAGGGCATGAACGCCTCCCCCGGCGCCGCCGTCGGCAAGGTCGTCTTCTCCTCCGAGCGCGCCGTGGAGCTGGCGGAGCAGGGTGAGGACGTCATCCTCGTCCGCCGCGAGACCAACCCCGACGACCTGTCCGGGATGATCGCCGCCAAAGGCGTCCTGACCAGCCGGGGCGGCAAGACCTCCCACGCCGCCGTGGTGGCGCGGGGGATGGGCAAGACGTGCGTGTGCGGGGCCGAGGAGCTGGAGGTGCACACCGACGAGCGCCGCTTCACCGCGCCCGGCGGCGTGACGGTCGCCGAGGGCGACGTCATCTCCATCGACGGGACGACCGGCGAGATCTACCTCGGCGAGGTGCCCGTGGTGGACTCGGCCGTGGTGGAGTACTTCGAGGGCGCCGCCGAGCCGGGTGACGACCTCGTCCGCGCGGTCGACCGCCTCATGCGGCACGCCGACGCGGCCCGCCGGCTCGGCATCAGGGCCAACGCCGACACCCCCGAGGACGCGGCCCGCGCCAGGCGCTTCGGCGGCGAGGGGATCGGGCTCTGCCGTACGGAGCACATGTTCCTCGGCGAGCGCCGCCAGCTGGTGGAGGACCTCGTGCTGGCCACCACGGACGAGGCCCGCCAGCAGGCCCTGGACGCCCTGGAGCCACTCCAGAAAGCCGACTTCATCGGCATATTTCAGGCTATGGAGGGCGCGCCCGTCACGATCCGCCTGATCGACCCGCCCCTGCACGAGTTCCTGCCCGACATCGTGGACCTGTCGATCAAGGCCGCCACCGACACCGCCACGGACAAGGACCGCAGGCTCCTGGCCGCGGTCAAGCGCCTGCACGAGCAGAACCCGATGCTCGGCCTGCGCGGCGTCCGCCTCGGCCTGGTCATCCCCGGCCTGTTCGCGATGCAGGTCAGGGCCATCGCCCAGGCCGCCAAGGAGGTGCCGGGAGCCAGGCCCGAGATCATGATCCCGCTGGTGGCCGCCGTACAGGAGCTGGAGGCGGTCCGCGAGGAGGCCGTCAGGATCCTCACGGAGGCCGGCGTGCAGGCCCTGGTCGGCACCATGATCGAGGTCCCCAGGGCGGCGCTCACCGCGGGCCAGATCGCGGAGGCGGCCGAGTTCTTCTCCTTCGGCACCAACGACCTGACCCAGATGGCGTGGGGCTTCTCCCGCGACGACGTCGAGTCGGCCTTCTTCTCCCGCTACCTCGACCTCGGCATCTTCGGCGTCTCCCCCTTCGAGTCCCTGGACGAGGAGGGCGTGGGCCGCCTGGTCAGGATCGCCGCGGAGGAGGGCCGGGCCGCCCGGCCCGACCTGCACCTGGGGATCTGCGGCGAGCACGGCGGCGACCCCGCCTCGATCCACTTCTGCCACGACGTGGGCCTCGACTACGTCTCGTGCAGCCCGTTCCGCATCCCGGTGGCCCGGCTGGAGGCCGGCCGCGCCGCCCTCACCGACACCGACTCCGACACCCGCTGACGTCACCGAAAGCGCCACCGCCCCCGCCGGGCGGTGGCGCGACCTCGGGGCGCCTGTTGACAGAGCCCCACAAACCCCATGAAACTCTCCCGAAACACGCGTGCACTCACGTGCCTGCGGTAAACGTTTACAGGAGAATCCGATGCCCTTACCCCGATGGATCGCCGCCACCGCGCTCACGGTCGTGGCCGCGCTCAGCCTGACGGCCGGGCCCGGTGAGACGGGCGTACGGGCGGAGGGCCGGATCACCACCGGCGCGGCCCCGTCGCCCGCCCTGGGCGAGGACATCGCCTACAACGTCTACCTCCCGGCCCGCTACGACCGGACCAAGGACCGCCACCCCGTGCTCTACCTGCTGCACGGCCGCGGCGACACCATGCAGGCGTGGACCCGCGTCAAGACGACGCTGGACGACATGATCCGCACCAAGCGCATTCCGCCGGTCATCGCCGTCATGCCGGACGCGCCGTGGAACGAGCGCGGCAACTGGTACGTCGACTCGCGCTACACCGGCGCCGACCTCCCCGGCCGCAAGGTGGAGACCGCCCTCACCAGGGACCTGGTCGCGCATGTGGACGCCACCTACCGGACGGCCCCCATCAGGCAGGCGCGCCTGGTCGGCGGCTACTCGATGGGCGGCGCGGGCGCGCTGCGGTTCGCGCTCGCCCACCAGGACCTGTTCGGCGCCGCCGCCGTGCTCAGCCCGGCCGTGTACGCGCCGCTGCCGCCGTCCGACTCCTCGGCCCGCGACTACGGCGCCTTCGGCGACGGCGCGGCGAAGTTCTCGGAAGAGGTCTACCGCGAGCTCAACTACCCGTCCCTGCTCCCCGACCTGGACGAGGACCTGCCCGTCCGGCTGTTCGTGGCGGTCGGCGACGACGAGTACGCCAACCCCGACCCCGCCGACGCCCGCCACGACCTCGACTTCGAGTCCGCCGCCCTCTACAACGCCGCCAGGCGCTCGCCCGCGATCTCCGCGCAGCTCCGTGTCCTGGACGGCGGCCACGACTGGACGGTCTGGACGCCCGCGTTCGAGCAGGCCATGGCCGAGCTGGGCCCCGGCCTCAGTGTCACGCCGCCGACCGGCCTGCCCGCCCCGCTGCACGGCACCCCGGCCGCCGACTGGGCCGGCGGGGTTGCCGCGCACGCAGACGGCTCCCTCACTCTCGGGTACGCCGCCGGCGGCCCGGTCGAGGGGCAGCCGCACGCCGGCCGCCTGGACGCCGTCCTGACCCGTACCGGCGGCTGGACCAGGCAGCTCGGCACGGCGGCGGACGAGCGCCTGTACGGCGTCACCGCCCTGCCCGACGGGGGTGTGCTCGCGGCCGGCTACACCAAGGGCGACCTGGACGGCCGGCATCCGGGCAACGCCGCGGACGACGCCTTCGTGGTCCGGCTGGACGCCGCGGGGGAGGTGCGCTGGCTCACCCAGTTCGGCGACCCGGCCGCGGCCGACCGCCTCTACGCGCTCAGCGCCGCTCCCGACGGGGGCGCGTACGTCGCCGGCTACACCAAGGGCTCGCTCGACGGCCCGAACGCCGGCGACAAGGACGCCGTCGTCGCCCGCCTCACCCCGGACGGCGCGCTGTCCTGGATCCGCCAGTACGGCGGCCCCGGCGAGGACAAGGCGACCGGCATCGCCGCCGACGCCCTTGTCGCCGGAGTGGGGACCGTCCACGTGACCGGCAGCGCCTCCGCCGCCCTGCCCGGCACGACCGCACTCGGCGGTCTGGACGGCTGGATCGCCGCCTACAGCACGGACGGCGCCAGGCAGTGGGCCACCACCGCCGGCGGTCCTGAGGACGACCGGCTGAACGCGGTCACCGTCACCACCGCCGGCCTGGCCGTCGCCACGGGCCTGTCGGGGGGCGACGCCCTCACCGTCGCCTACACCGGCAAGGGCGCGCGGCGCTGGCAGCACGTGCTGGCCACGCCGCAGGCCGACGAGGGCGCCGCCGTGACCCCGCTGCCTGGCGGGGAGGTGCGGGTCGTGGGCTACACGCGGGGCCGGGTCGGCGTGCAGGCGGGCGGCGCCGACGTCGTGGTACTGCGCCTGGACGGCAAGGGGGCCCAGCGCGCCGCCACCCAGCTCGGGACGGCCCGCGACGACGGCGTGGACCCGTTCGCCGAGCCCGACCTGTACGCCACCACCACCCCGTCCGGGCAGGTGGCCGTCACGGGCCTGACCTACGGGAGCCCGGCGGGCGGCACCGCGCCGGGCAACGGCGACGTCTTCCTGGCCGTCCTTTAGCCGACGTTCGCCGGCTCGTCGTCCCAGTCGGGCAGGGTGGTCGTCCCGGACACCCAGTCCCGCCGCAGGATCGCGTAACCGACGGAGTCGTACACCGGGCCGTCCGGCGACGGCCAGGCGTCCCGGTAGTGCGACTCCTTCACGTAGCCGCAGCGGCGGAACACGGCCCGCATGGCCCGGTTGTCCTGCCGCGTGTTGCCCTCGATCCGGGTGAACTCGGGGAACTGCTCGAACAGGTAGGCGGTCAGCCACTTCAACGCCGCCGCCCCGAGCCCCCGCCCCCGCCACTTGGCCCGGATCCGCAGGTCGAACATGGGCGTCCCGTCGGTCAGATCCTGCAACCGCACCAGCCCGGCCCGCTCACCGTCGGCGACCAGCCAGAAGGTGCGGTTGTCATCATCGTCGTAGACGCCGTCGGCGACCCGCCGCCGGATGGCCTCCTCCTCCTGGACGCCCGCATGGAAGGGCCACTCCTCCCCGGTCAGGAAGTCAACAAGAGCATCGGCCTCATCAGGGGAGAACCGTGAGAATTCAACGTTCACGCCCCCGATCGTCCAGAACACCACCACGCCAGGTCAAACTGTTTTACAGCCGACGATAATGACACGTCGAGGGCCGCAATCCTCGCCTGGAGGCACCCACAATCCGGATGCAAATGGTCCAACGATCATTCCGCTTGGGCGACCGATGGCGCTCCCGCGGCTCGGGCAGGCGCTCACGGACCGTGCGCACGTCATGACCGTGTGACCGTTGTCCCAGGGCGAGCTCGCGGGCCGCCGGGAGACGTTCCTCCACGCCATGTTCGCCGACCCGGCCCCGACTTCGTCGCCGGGGCCCTGATCGATCGCGGGCAGCAGTCCTTCAGGTACGACGACAGGCCCTTCGTCATGCCCGCGGACCGGCTGTGGGGCCCGCCGTCGTCTCAGGCTCAGGCGGTGGGGCCGGCCCATCACCGCCCCGGAGAGTGATGGGCCGGCCAAGGTCAGTTCACGGTGAGCGTGTGGCGGAGGCTGTTGAGGCCGGTCGCCGGTTCCCAGACGCCCTCGTTGGCGAGGTGGATCGCGTACTCCGGCCTGGACGGCAGTTGCGGGTCCGGGAGGTTGAGGAGCAGCGCGTACGTGCCGGCGGGCAGGGAGGCGGGCAGCGGCACCGTCTGCGTGATCGTGTTCGTGGCGCCGGCCTGCCACCTGCGCGGGTCGGCGGTGAGCGGGAAGCGGTGCAGGGCCGAGGTGGCGGTGTTGCGCAGCACCAGTTCCAGGCCGCGCGGGTTGAAGGGGGCCGCGTAGCCGTCATTCCGCAGGGTGATGCTGATCGGCAGGCCGCCGCCGCGGGTGGCGGTGCCGGGGTAGGTGCCGGTGGTCAGGGCGAGGCGGTAGCCGAGGCGGCGGGTGATCTCGGCCAGGCAGCCGCCGGTGTTCCAGCCGCCGAGCACGCCGGTGTGGTAGTCGGTGTTGAGGTAGGAGTAGTGGAAGCGGGACAGCTCGTCCATGGCGGTCGGGCAGTCGGAGCGGGGCGGGTTGGGGTTGCAGGTCTCGCCGCCCATGGCCACGTACGCGGTGTCGGAGCCGAGGTAGGGATATTCGACGGCCGGGTTCTCGTACGTGCCGTAGTCGTCCGGGCTGGCCAGGAAGCAGTCGTTGTGGTGCCCCAGCCGCGCCACGGCCGAGCCCCCGTACGCCTGACCCGAGGTCACCGGGCTGGTGGTGTACATCGTGCGCTTGAACTTCGGCGTGCGCAGCTGCACCATCCGGGTCGAGGGCAGGACGTTGAGGATCTTGTCCACCACGGCCTTCCTGTTGGCCCAGTCGGCCGCGGTCACCGTTCCGGCGTTGCCGAAGTTCTGGGTGTAGTACCACTCGCCCCAGGCCCCGATGAAGCCGGCCTGCATGAGGTAGATGACGTCCCTGTTGGCGCTCAGGTAGGGGGCGAGCTGGTCGAGGTGGGCCAGCACCCGCTCCTTCGAAGCGTCGGCGCCGTCGGTCGAGGTGGTGTAGGCGAAGCGCAGGATCATCTTCAGGCCCGCCGCCCGTACGGTGTCGAGCTGCTGCTGCAGTTGCTGCAGGGCGGCCGCGCTGATCGGGGTGGTCTTGAACTCGGCCAGGTAGAACACGCACATCACCAGGGAGATGTTCTGGCTGGTGCGGTAGCTCTGCAGGGTCGCCTGGGAGAAGTCGTTCTTGTCGCAGTCGCCGGTGTGGTGGTAGAGGCCGCGCTCGGGGTTGGCGAAGTCGGCGCTGGTGGGAGTGTAGGTGACGGTGCCGTTGCCGCCACCGCCTCCGCCGCTGTACACGTGCGTGAGCTTGGCGGACGTCTCCAGCGGCGACTCCACCTGGAAGACGAGGTCGGCGTCGTTCGGGGTGGCGCTCTCGCCGAGGCTCGCGCGCGGCACCGTCCACCTGGCCGTGCCGCCGGAGGCCGAGTGGGTGACCGCGCCCACGAGCGTCCAGCTCCAGCCGCCGCCATTGTGGCGATAGAGGGAACCGTTCTCCAGTAAGAAGTCGGCTCCGGCTCCGCCCTGGGCGAAGCCGGTCGCGGGGTTGCGGTCGGTGTCGACGTACGCGCGCGTGTAGGCGGGGCTGCCGGTGTAGCCGAACTGGTACGCCACCGTCGTGGCGGTGTCGGTGGCCGACGGGCCGGTGATGGCGGCCAGCGCGGGGGTCGGCGCGACGAGGACCGACGCGCACAGGAAGAGGAGGAGGGTGAGACTGCGTGCGAGCTTGGGCATGGCGCTCCTAGGCAGGCAGGCCGGCGAGGCGTTCGCGGATTGCTTGCGACTAATCATGGAGTCCATGCGAATTAAGTCAAGTCCCCGGTCAGCCTGCCCAGGTGGTGGAGTGGGGATGACCTTTAATAATCAGGGAGTCCCGAGTAATATTCGGCGGACGGGGTGACGGTCCTGAGCGCGTGCCCCGCGTGCCCGCCGCACGCGTCGACGATCACCGCCCCCGGCCGGGTCTGCCCGGCCCACGACTCCGGCGAGCCCGCCAGCACGAGCACCCGATCGTACGGCCCCCGCTCCGGGCATCCGCGCGCCTTCTCCCCGACGAACAGGTGCGGTCGCATCCCCGCCGCGGCCAGATTCCGGCCCGCCGCCTCCGCCACCACCGGATCGCTCTCGATGGAGGTGACGCCGCCCGCCTCGCCCGTCAGCCGGCACAGCAGCGCGGTCACCCAGCCGCTGCCCGTGCCGACCTCCATCACCCGCTGCCCGGGGCCGACGTCGAGCAGCTCCAGCAGGTCGGCCACGGCGCTGGGGGAGGGGTTGACGCAGGTGTAGGCGGTGCCGCCGCGCCCGGAGGCGAGCGGGGTGGCGATCGGGCTGCCCGAATAGACGGCGTCCCACCAGCCCGGCGGATCGGTGTCGCGGTCGATCGGCACCGCGCCGCCGTCGTCGTCGAGCGCCAGGCCCTGCGAGGGGACGAACCAGTGGCGCGGCACCTTCCGCAGCGCCTGCGCGATCGGGCCGGTGGCGGGGGCGCGGCGCTCGGCGATGGTCGCGATCATCGCCTCGACCCGCCAGGCGATGTGGGGCAGCATCGTCGAGCCCTGCCGGGTTCCGCCGTCATGCCTGCTCACAGCGCCTCCTTGGTCCGGGCGAATGCTAAGGGTGACCGTAAGGCCACTGATCGGAGTGTGGCAAGACGGTCGGGAAAAACTCTTGTCCAGGCGCCCTCGTGTGCGCGACTTTCCGTCCCATCCGCCGGGACGCCGCAGACTCGTCGCCCGGGTGATCGGTCATGAGGTGATCGGCCCGGCCGATCGGTCAGAGCTATCGGCGTGAGTGCTCGGCCGAGAGTGAACGGGCGTCGCGCGGGCGGGCGGTGATCGGGCAGGCTGGGCGCATGCCGGAAACGCCGCTCCCCGGAGGCTTCGTCAACGCCGTCGTCCGCGTCGGCGACACCGTCCGCCGCCGTCCCGCCGAGCGGGCCGCGTACGTGCACGAGGTGCTGCGCCTGTTCGAACGGAGCGGCTGGCGGGGGGCGCCGCGCTTCCTCGGCCTCGACGGTGAGGGGCGCGAGATCCTGGGCTACGTGGACGGGCACGTGGCGTGGGAGGAGGTCCAGCCGGACGGCGTCGGCTCGGACGAGAGCCTGGCCCGGGTGGCCGGCCTGGTCCGCGAGTTCCACGACCTGACCGCGGGCACCCCGCAGGCGGGCGACGGCGAGGTGGTCTGCCACAACGACCTGTCGCCGAAGAACACCGTCTACCGGGACGAGGGGGCGGGGCTGCGGCCGGTGGCGTTCATCGACTGGGACCTCGCCGGGCCGGGGCGGCGGATCCACGACGTGGCCCACGTGTGCTGGCAGTACGCCGGCCTCGGCCCCGGCGCGGAGCCGGGCGAGGCCGCGCGGCGGATGCGGGTGATCTGCGACGGCTACGGCCTGGCCGAGCGCGGTGAGGTCGTGCGGACCGTGCTGTGGTGGCAGGACCGGTGCCGGAACGGCATCGTCGCGGACGCGGCGGCCGGCCTGCCGCACGCCGTCAGGCTGGTCGCGGAGGGGGTCGTCGAGCACGTGGGCGCCGCCCGCGACTGGGTCGCCGCGCACCGCGCCGACCTCGACCGCGCCCTCCGCTGAGTCCGGTCAGCCGGGCAGGTGGTGCAGGTCGGCCGGAGTCGGTTGCGGAATCGCGGGGTCGGAGGCGGGGGGTTCCTCGATCGGGACGTAGTCGTGACGCATCCCGTGATCGCCCAGCCACCGCCGCAGCCCGCCCACGGCCTCCGAGTTCGTCGCCACCTGGGCCGCGTACTCCGACAGGGCCACCTCCTCGCCGTCGTCGAACAGCAGCCGCGCGGGCCCCGACCACGACAGCGTCCACTTGGCCTCTCCGAGCTGGATCAGCACCGCCTCCAGCGCCTGCCCCAGCACCCCGGCCAGCAGGGTAGGGGAAGGGTTCCAGCCGCTCTCCAGCAGCTTGGCCTCCAGCTCCGCCTGCCGCCCCCGCGCGATGGCCTCGAACGCCGCGTCCAGGTACGGCCGCGAGGCCCCCATCACCTGCTGCCCGGCCACCGCCAGGTCGTGCAGGGCGTCGGCGTTGCGGCCGGCGTACATGGCGTGCGCGACCAGCTCCTCCCACGGCACCGGCCGCAGCGTCGTCGCCGCCTCGGGCGACCACATCGACTGCTCCACGGCCTGCACGGCCACGTTCGGGTCGATGAGCAGGGTCAGGGCGGAGCGCGGGTCCGGCACCTGCTGCGGCTCCGGCAGGTGCTCGATCGCGGCCAGGCGCTCGGCCATGCTCGGATGCGAGTCGTACGGGGAGACCTCCTCGGGCCGCTCGCTCAGCTTGGCCAGCTCGGCCTGCCGCTCGGGGTCGCTCATGAGCGCGTGGAAGCCGCCGAACACCGTCGCCGGCCTGGTGCCGCCCGCGCCCGTCAGGGTCAGGTAGCTGTCGACGTAGGTCTCCCAGCCCGCCGCGGTCAGGCGGATCTTCTTCAGCGCCCCTGACGTGGCCTGCCGGCCGCCGATCGCCACGGCGAAGCGGTCGGCCTCCAGCTCCTGCTTGCGCGAGACGGCCTGCGAGACCCGGAGGTAGAGCTTGGCGTACCAGGTGAACAGGCGCTGCACGAACGGATGGTTGCGCAGCCCCTGGACGGTGGCGATGAGCGAGACCCGGCCCCGGTAGACCGGCGCGCCGAGGCGCGTGTGGGCGCCGCTGTAGTGGCCGAGCTCGTGCCCGAGCACCGCGCGCAGCTCGTCCACCGTGAGCGTCTGCAGCAGCGGCAGCCCGATGAACATGCGCCGCCGCGTCGCCTTCAGTCCCAGGAAGCGGGTGTCCTCAGAGACGGCCGCGTTCACCTCGGGGACCAGGCGGATCTCGTCCGGCGGGGCCGTGCGCACGCGCTGAGCCAGTTCCTCGACCGTCTGCCACAGCACCGGCTCGTGCTCGCGTCCCACCGGCACGCCCGGCTGCTCGCCCTCACGGCGGCGGCTGACCATCACCAGCGTCCTGACCAGAGCGCCCGACGCCAGCGTGAGCACGATCGCGAACTTGAGCGCGGTGGCGTGGAAGTCGATGATGAGCAGGACGTCGAGGAAGATGGCGGCGGCCACGATGAGGCCGACCAGTACGTAGAAGCCGGCGAGCAGGGTGAAAGCCAGCACTGCTCGGAACGCTGTCGTCATGGGGGAGGGCTCCCGGGGAAGGGGTTCTCGCGAGGCTCGACACTAGCGGAGACGGGAAACTGGATAAAATCGCTTCACTGATGCCGTACTACGACGAGCATGACCAAGAGCGTTGGGTTCCGGAACTTCCCGGCAATCCGGAACGGTCCGCGTTCGAGCGGGACCGTGCCCGCGTGCTGCACAGCGCCGCGCTCAGGAGACTGGCCGCGAAGACGCAGGTCGTCGGCCCGGGGGAGACGCTCGGCGGCGGCCAGCACATCCCCCGCACCCGCCTGACCCACTCCCTGGAGTGCGCCCAGGTCGGCAGGGAGATGGGCGCCACGCTCGGCGTGGACCCCGACCTGGTGGAGACCGCCTGCCTGGCGCACGACCTGGGGCATCCGCCGTTCGGGCACAACGGGGAGGTGGCGCTCAACGCGTTGTCGAGCTCGTGCGGCGGCTTCGAGGGCAACGCGCAGAGCCTGCGCCTGCTCACCAGGCTGGAGGCGAAGGTGCTGACCGAGGACGGGCGCAGCGCCGGTCTCAACCTGACCCGCGCCGCCCTGGACGCCTCCGTGAAGTATCCGTGGACCTGCCGCGAATCGCCCAAGTTCGGCGTGTACGACGACGACCTGCCGGTGTTCGAGTGGATCAGGGAGGGCGCGCCGGCCGGGCGGGTGAGCTTCGAGGCGCAGATCATGGACTGGGCCGACGACGTCGCCTACTCCGTGCACGACCTGGAGGACGCCCTGCACTCCGGCCACGTCACCCCCGAGGCGCTCCAGTCGCCCGCCGAACGCGCCCAGGTGTGCGAGATCACCCGCACCTGGTACGCCCCCGGCGCCGACCTCAACGAGCTGGAGGAGGTCTTCGCCAAGCTGATCGACGACCCGCTCTGGCCGCGCCACTTCGCCGCCACGATCGCCGACCTGGCCGGGCTCAAGGCCCTCACCAGCGGCCTCATCGGCCGCTTCTGCAGGTCCGCGCAGGCCGCCACCAGGGAGGTGTACGGCTCGCGGCACCGCGCCGACCTCGTCGTGCCGCACGCCACCAGGCTGGAGTGCGCGCTGCTCAAGGGCGTCACCGCCCACTACGTGATGACCACCGAGGACCACCACGCCAACCAGGCCAGGCAGCGCGACCTCATCACCGAGCTGGCCTCGCTGATCACGCTCGGCGCGCCCGGCACCCTCGAACCCGCCTTCAGGCCCGCCTTCCTGGAGGCCCCGGACGACGCCGCCCGCGTGCGCGTGGTGATCGACCAGATCGCCTCGCTCACCGACACCTCGGCGGTGACCTGGCACCGCCGTCTCTCCCGCTGACCGATCCCGGACGGGCCCCGCCGGCCGATCTTCTGGTTAAGGCTTCGTCAACGAGCCGGGGTCGCCGGGACGAGCCGCTTTCGCGAGGACCCCCGCCGGGCGGATACTGCGCCCATGGCCACATATGTGATCGTCGGTGCCGGGCTGGCCGGGGCCAAGGCGGCGCAGACACTGCGGGAAGAGGGCTTCGACGGCGAGATCGTGCTGATCGGCGCGGAGAGCGAACGGCCCTACGAGAGACCACCCCTGTCCAAGGAGTACCTCCAGGGCAGGAGCGAGCGGAACGACATCTTCGTCCACGCCCCCGACTGGTACGCGGGCAACGGCGTGGATCTGCGGCTCGGCACGCCGGTCACCACAATCGAGCTGGAGCACCACGTGGTGCGGCTCGGGGACGGCTCCCGGCAGCCGTACGACAAGTTGCTCATCGCCACCGGCGCCGTGCCCAGACGGCTGCCGGGGCCCGCCTACTACCTGCGTACCGTGGCGGACAGCGAGGCGCTGCGGCGGCGCTTCGCCGAGGGCGGCTCCGTGCTGGTCGTCGGCGCGTCCTGGATCGGCCTGGAGACCGCCGCCGCGGCGCGCGCGGCCGGCTGCGCTGTCACCGTCGTCGAGCCCGAGCCCACCGCGCTCAACCGGGCGCTCGGCCCCGAGCTCGGCGCCCTCTTCGCCCGCCTGCACGCGAGCAAGGGCGTGGACCTGCGCTTCGGCATCGCCGCGGCGGAGATCACCGAGGACGGCGTGCGGCTCAGCTCCGGTGAGCGGCTGAGCGCCGACCTGGTCGTGGCCGGCATCGGGGCGGCGCCTGAGGTCGGTCTGGCCCGTAACGCGGGCCTCGACGTCGGCCAGGGCATCCGCACCGACGCCTCCCTGCGCACCTCGCACCCCGACGTGTACGCGGCCGGCGACGTGGCCGAGTTCCTGCACCCGGTGTACGGCCGCCATCTCCGCGTCGAGCACTGGGCCAACGCCCTGCACGGCGGCCCCGTGGCCGCCCGGTCCATGCTGGGCCAGGAAGTGGTGCACGACCGGCTGCCCTACTTCTTCACCGACCAGTACGAGCTGGGCATGGAGTTCTCCGGCGACATCGAGGGCCACGACGAGATCGTCTACCGGGGCGACCCCGAGAGCCTGGAGTTCATCGTCTACTGGCTGCGCGGCGGCCGGGTGATCGCCGGCATGAACGTCAACACCTGGGACGTCGTGGACGGCATCCAGGAGCTGATCAGATCAGGGGTCCAGGTCGACGCCAAGGAGTTGTCGTCGGGCTGAGCGCGGGCCGGCGCACGCCGTCGTGGACGCCTCAGCTCCGTTCGACTTCGAGCACGAGCTTGCCGGTGGTACGGCCGGCCTCGATGCGACGGTGCGCCCGCGCGGCCTGCTCCAGCCGCAGCGACTCGACCCGTACCCGGAGCTCCCCGCTCGCGGCCGCGGCCACGGCCCGGCGCAGCGCCCGGCCCGCCTCCTGCGGGAACGCGGCGGAGAACGCGGCCAGGTTGAACCCGGAGACGGTCCTGTTGGCGAACCACAGCTCGTCGGCCGAGATCCCGACGTCCTCGGCGCCGGAGGCGTTGCCCATCACCACCAGCCGGCCCATCGGCGCGAGCAGGTCCAGGCCGCTCCGGCGGGCCGTGCCGCCGACCATGTCCACCACGACGTCGAATCGACCGGCCCCGGCCACCTGCTCGCGCAGGACCACCTCGTCGTAGCCGAACGCCCTGGCCGCCTCGATCTTGGCCGGGCTGCCCACGGCGCCCACCACGCGGCCCGCGCCCAGCAGCCGGGCGGCCTGACCGAGCTGGCTGCCCACGCCTCCGGCGGCGGCGTGCACCAGCACGTCCTCTCCCGGTTCGATGCGGGCCACCCGGTCGAGCACGAGGAACGCGGTGGCGCTGTTGGACGGCAGCGCGGCCGCGGTGCCCAGGTCGAGGTCGTAGCCGTCCAGCGGCGTCACCAGGTCGGCGGAGGTGGTCACCACCTCGGCGTAGCCGCCGCCGTCGACGATCGTCAGCGCGGCGACCGGCTGGCCCGCGCGCAGCCCCTCGACGCCGGGGCCGAGCGCCCTGACGCGGCCTGACACCTCGATGCCGGGTACGAACGGCAGCGGGACGTCCACCACACCGCGCCGGTAGAGGATCTCGGCGAAGTTGGCGCCCGCGTAGGCCACGTCGATGGAGACCTGCCCCGGCCCGGGCTCGGGGACCTCGACCTCGTCGAGACGCAGGACGTCGGCGCTGCCGAATTGGGGGATCGTGATCGCTCTCATGCCGTCCATCGTGCGGGGACGACGCCGGCCACGGCAGTGTCAGCTCATCCTGGGTGTGCCACCACCAGGCTCTCCACCTTCTCCTTGGTGCCGGTGCCGGGGAGTGGCGTGTGCAGCACCACGTTGAGGTCCGCGCGATCCGGCAGGCGCAGCAGCGAGTACTCGAAGGTGAGGTCCCCGGCCTCGGGGTGGGTGATCGCCTTGATTCCCTGCGAGCGGGAACGGACGTCCGGCCGCGCCCACAACCCGGCGAAGTCCGCGCTGGCCGCGCACAGCTCCGCTGCGATCCGCCCGAAGACCGGATCGTCGGGGTACCGGGCCGCGCCGGCACGGAAGTCGGCCACCATGTCCGGGGCGAACTCGTGCCACTCGGTGAACCTGCCGCGGTAGGTGGGGTGGGTGAAGAACGCCACCATGCAGTTGCGGACCTCGTCGTCGAACCCGAACACCCGTCTGGCCGCGTCGTTCATCGCCACCAGGTTGTAGTGCCGGTCCAGGACGTGGGCCGGTTGGGGCATCCACGCCGCCAGCACCGCGCGCAGCTGCTCGCTCACCGGCGCGCCGGGGCGGCCCGCGGGGTCCGGTGGATTCAGCCCGGCGAGCACGTACAGGTGCGCCCGCTCGGCCTCGTCGAGCCGCAGCGCGCGGGCGATCGCGTCCAGCACGGCGTCGGAGACCTTGATGTCGCGCCCCTGCTCCAGCCAGGTGTACCAGGACACCCCGACCCCGGCGAGCACCGCCACCTCTTCCCGGCGCAGTCCGGGAGTGCGGCGGCGCCCCGCGGCGGGCATGCCGACCTCGGCCGGCGTGAGCGCTTCCCGCTTGGCCCGCAGGAACTCCTTGAGCTGGTCACGGCGGCTGGCAGTCACCAGCACACCCTACGCGGCCCCGGGACGGCCCTCGCCGCACCCCCGCCGCACGACCGGCGCGCCCGCTCGCCCTGCTCAGCCGGCCGTGACGCCGCTGTCGGTCAGGGGGTCC
Organism: Nonomuraea fuscirosea; assembly: GCF_003001935.1. Taxonomy (GTDB): domain Bacteria; phylum Actinomycetota; class Actinomycetes; order Streptosporangiales; family Streptosporangiaceae; genus Nonomuraea; species Nonomuraea fuscirosea. The sequence goes on from NZ_PVNG01000002.1 coordinate 520,650, forward strand.
GTCGCCGTCGGGCTGCGGTCGGCGTCACTGTCGGAGCTCCTGCGCGGCCTCGGCGTCTTGGTGGGCTTGCTGCTCTGCGGCGTCGCCTGCCGCGACACGCACTGCACGGAGCAGGGCGGCGTCTCGCCCAGCTTGCCGCGCAGCTTCATCGTCTCCTCGCGCGGCGAGTACGTGCGGTTGCCCTTCTTCCAGGCGTCGAGGTAGTCCCACGGCTCGACCATGCCCCTGCGCACCCACCAGAAGGCCGGGCCGGTCTTCCACGAGATCGCGAAGTAGAGGTTGGACCCGGTGTCGCGGGCGTTGCCCGAGCGGCCCACCCGTCCCAGCACCTGGCCCTTCTTGACCTTGGCCCCGGGCTTGACGCCGTCGGCGATCGAGTCGAGGTGGCCGCCCAGGTACCGTACGCCGTCGTCACCGATGATCGTGACGAACCTGCCCTCGCGGTCGGCGCCCGCGTCGGTGCCCGGCTGCCACCTGTCCTGGTTGTTCACCTCGTCCACGACGCCCTCGACGGGCGACACGAACGAGCAGCCCTGCGGCGCCCAGATCGTCGTCTTGGGCAGCACGAGCAGCTTGCGCTGGTAGGTGGTCTTGCAGCCCTTCACCGGGAAGGCGTAACTGTACTTCGACAGCTTCGGCGGCGGGACGTTCACCGGGTCGTCGCCCTGGGGCGGCTGCTCGGCCGCCTGCGGCTGGGGAGTAGGGCTCGGGGTCGTGGCGGTGGCCGAAGGGGTCCCCGAGACGGCGACCGTGGAGGGCGATCCGGCCCCTGCTCCGGCCCCGGCGCCGATGCCCGCCAGCCCGGTGGCCTGGGTGCAGGCGCCGGTCAGCAGCACAGCGCCCGTGACGGCCGCCCATCGTCCGATATGCCCCGATCGCATGTTCTCCACCCGTGTCACCGTTTCCACCGACAACCTTTACCTTTGTAGCCGACCGGGAGCCCCCGCATGGCCGCTTTCCCCCTTTAGCAGCCGCAAGGTAACCGTGGGCTACCTCCCCGCTCCCGATACCGGGGACACCCGGTCGGTCGGGAACCGTCGGTGGGGCGGAATAGACTTCCCGGCGTGGCTGGCCGGATCCGTGATGTCGACATCGCACTCGTACGCGAGCGCTCCCCCATCGCCGACGTGATCGGCGAGCACATCCAGTTGCGCAGCGCCGGAGGGGGCAACCTCAAGGGCTTGTGCCCGTTCCACGACGAGAAGAGCCCGTCGTTCAACGTCACCCCCGAGCGGGGGATGTACTTCTGCTTCGGCTGCTCCGAGGGCGGCGACGTGATCACGTTCGTCGAGAAGATCGAGCATCTGTCGTTCGGCGAGGCCGTCGAGCGGCTGGCGCAGCGGGCCGGCATCCAGCTCCAGTACGAGCAGGGCGGCTACGTGCCCCGGCGCGACCACGGCGAGCGGGCCCGGCTGATCGAGGCGCACCGGGCGGCGGCTGAGTTCTACGCCGACAAGCTGATGTCGCCGGACGCGGCGGTGGGGCGGCGCTTCCTGTCGGAGCGCGGGTTCGAGCGGGCCGACGCCGAGACGTTCGGGGTCGGCTACGCGCCGGCCGAGTGGGAGGCGCTGGCCCGCCATCTCCTGGGCCGCGGCTTCAGCGCCGACGAGCTGGTGAAAGGCGGTCTGGTCAGGGAGGGGCGGCGCGGCCCGATCGACCGGTTCCGCGGGCGGCTGATCTGGCCGATCAGGGACGCCACCGGCGATGTGATCGGCTTCGGCGCGCGCAAGTTGCTTGATTCCGACGACGGTCCGAAATACTTGAATACGCCTGACTCTCCGCTTTACAAGAAGAGCCAGGTCCTTTATGGAATTGATCTTGCCAAGCGGGAGATCAGTAAGCGCGCGCAGGCCGTGATCGTCGAGGGATACACCGACGTGATGGCCTGCCATCTCGCCGGCGTGCCGACCGCCGTGGCCACCTGCGGCACTTCCTTCGGCGAGGAGCACATCAAGATCCTGCGCCGGTTCCTGCTCGATCAGGCCGAATTCCGCGGCGAGGTCATCTTCACCTTCGACGGCGACGCCGCCGGGCAGAAGGCGGCGCTGCGCGCGTTCGCCGACGAGCAGAAGTTCGTCACGCAGACCTACGTGGCGGTGCAGGGCGACGGGCTCGACCCGTGCGATCTGCGCGTCAAGCAGGGCGACGCGGCCGTGCGCGATCTGATCGCCAGCCGCGAGCCGCTCTTCCAGTTCGCGATCAGGAGCACGATCTCCCGCTACGACCTGCGCAGCAACGAGGGCAAGATCGCCGCGCTCGACGCCGCCGCGCCGATCGTGGCCGGCATCAAGGACGTGGGGCTGCGCAAGCGTTACGCCATCGACCTGGACCGGTGGCTGGGGTTCATGGACGAGCGCTTCGTCATGCAGCGCATCTCCGAGGTGTCCGGCACCCAGCAGGGCCGCCGCAGGCAGGCCCCCAAGGCGGCCCCGCACGACCCGGGCGTGCGGGTCGAGGGCGAGCTGCTCAAGCTGGCCGTGCAGCGCCCCGCGCTGATCGGGCCCCGCTTCGACGCGCTCGACGCGCAGGCGTTCACCGCCGTCGAGCACGTGGCGTTGCACAAGGTCATCGCCGCCGCGGGCGGGCTCGCGGCGGCCGGGCACGGCGGCCGCGAGTGGGTGGACCGCCTGCTGGAGCACGCGCACGAGGAGGGGGCGCGGGCGCTGGTGACCCGCTTCGCGGTGGACCCGATCCAGGCCGACGCCCACGCCGAGGAGCGCTACGCCGGCGCGATGCTGGCCGCCATCGAGGCCATCGCGGTCGATCGGGCCATCGCGCAGGTCAAGTCGCGGATCCAGCGGCTCAACCCGGTGGAGGAGCAGCAGGAGTACAACAAGCTGTTCGGGGAGCTGGTGGCGCTGGAGCAGCAGCGCCGCGTCCTGCGCGACCGCGCCGCCGGCAGCTGACCCGCGACCGCCGCTGCCGCGCCTCCAGGGAGCTACTGGCGTGCCTCCAGGCCGCCGCTTCCGCGCCTCCGGACCGCCGCTTCCGCGCCTCCGAGCCGACGCCGGAACGGCTCTGTCGTGCCGTCTCATCACTCGCGTTTGGTAACAGTTAGGACGCGATCGCGACCGCAATTCAGGGTGGTAGACCCGGAAACTTGGCCCGGTCCACAATCCGCGACGGGCGACGGACGGCCACGTCGGGGCAGCGGAACGGCGGCGTCCGACCGGGGGGTGTCGCCGGGCGCGTGAATCCAGACCGCGTAATTGACTTTACTTTCCTGATCAAACTCAGGCTAAACCTTATTGCGATCTCAATTCGGTAAGGACGATCGTCTTACCTTCGGTGACAAAAATGGGTCTGCCATTTGATGGAACCAATACTGCAGACTGTCTCCCGTGGGTGCATCGGTGCTGCCAAGCGGGCCGCCATCGGTAGATCAGGTGGCGGACCTCGTCGCGAAGGGAAGGGAGCGCGGGAGCGTAACCGTCGATGACGTCGCAGCCGCGCTTGACCGATCCGAGTTGCCGTCCGACGCGCTGGAACGCGTCGTGCGGATGCTCGCCGAGAACGGTGTGGAGGTCCTCGAGCCCCAGGGCGACGAGGAGACCTCCCGCGCCGATGAGGAAGACGTAGGCAAGCGGGCGCCGACCAGTGATCTCGTCCGGATCTATCTGCGCGAGATCGGCCGGGTGCCGCTGCTGACCGCCGAGGAGGAGGTGGAGCTCGCCAAGTCGATCGAAGCCGGCCTGTTCGCCGAGGACAAGCTGGCCAACGGGGTCTCGCGTCTGGCCTTCCCGGAGTTCAGGGAGCTCGTCTGGCAGGGCACCCGGGCCAAACAACGGCTGATCGAGGCCAACCTCAGGCTCGTGGTGTCGATCGCCAAACGCTACGTCGGCCGCGGCATGCTGTTCCTGGACCTGATCCAGGAGGGCAACCTCGGGCTCATCCGGGCCGTGGAGAAGTTCGACTACACCAAGGGCTACAAGTTCTCCACCTACGCGACCTGGTGGATCCGTCAGGCGATCACCCGGGCCATCGCCGACCAGGCGCGGACGATCCGCATCCCCGTGCACATGGTGGAGACCATCAACAAGCTCGTCAGGGTGCAGCGCCAGCTCCACCAGGATCTCGGCCGCGAGCCGATCCCGGAGGAGATCGCCAAGGAGATGGATCTCCCCGTCGATCGGGTGGTGGAGATCCAGCGCATCGCCCAGGAGCCGGTCTCGCTGCAGTCGCCGATCGGTGAGGAGGACTCCGACCTCGGTGACTTCATCGAGGACGCCGACGCCGTCGTGCCCATGGAGGCCGCGGCCTTCATCATGCTGCAGGATCAGCTCGACGACATCCTGGCCACGCTGTCGGACCGCGAGCAGCGCATCATCCAGCTCAGGTTCGGCCTGGCCGACGGGCATCCGCGCACGCTGGAGGAGGTGGGCAGGGAGTTCGGCGTCACGCGGGAGCGCATCCGCCAGATCGAGTCGAAGACCCTGGCCAAGCTCCGCCACCCGACGCGGGCGCAGATGTTGCGCGACTACCTGGACTGACCGCCGCCGCGACTGATCACGAGGAGACGGGACCGATCACGAGGAAAGGGGACGGCCACCGCCGTCCCCTTTCCGCTTCCCCTGTCACCGGCGAGTGGTCACGAACAGCCCTCGAACTGCGGCACCGCGATCGTGGACAGATCCAGCCCGGACTTGCCGAACCACTTGTCCAGCAGCTTCTTCGCCGTCCCGCTCTGGTACATGTCGGTGATCGCCCGGTTCACCGCCTCGCATCCGGCCACGTCGCCCTTGGCCATCCCGATCCCCGAGCGCTGCTCGTTGAACTGCGCGTTGGCCAGCCGCAGCCCCGAGCCGTCCTCGGCGGCCAGCCCGGCCAGGATGACGTCGTTGGTGGTGACCGCGTCCACCTGCCGGTCCTTCAGCGCCGCCAGGCACCTCTTGTAGTCGGGGAACGGCACGACCTGCGCCGCCACCCCGCGTTCCTCGACGACTCGCTTGGCCGCGTTCGCGCCCTGCACCTCGCAGATCTTCCGGCCCTTGAGATCGCGCACGTTCGAGATCGTGTCGTCGCGCCGGGTGAGGATGTCCTGGTACGAGACGTGGTACGGCCCCGCGAACAGCACCCGCTGCTTACGGTCCTGGTCGATCGTGAACGTGGCCACCACCAGGTCGGCCCGCCCCTGGGTGAGCACCTTCTCCCGGTCGGCGGCCAGCACGCCCAGGAAGGAGACCTCCTTGCCCAGCCGGCCGGCCACGTAACGGGCCACGTCCACGTCGAAGCCGTCGAACTTGCCGCCCGCGCGGAACCCGACCGAGGGCAGGTCCGTACGCACCCCGATGACGAGTTCGTCCTTGTCCAGGATCGACTCGCGCCCGCTCATCCCGCAGCCCGCGGCCGCCAGGGCGACCAGGACCAGCGCCACTGCCAGCACCCGCTTCACCGGTACTCCTTGAGTCGTGGCCACACCCCGGCGATCACCAGCAGCCCGATCGCGCCGATGGCGAACGGCATCAGCCGCCACAGGTTGTCCAGCGCGTTCTCGCCGGTGCCGATCGCCCGCTCGAACACCTGCTCGTGCGACTTGGCCATGGACTGCAGCGCCTGGTCGTAGGAGCCGAACGCGGTCATGGTCCGGCCGAGCCGCTCGGCGACCGCCTCGTTGGCCCGGCCGTCCGTGACGAGCCGGCGGAAGGCCGCGTCGGCGCGCTGGAAGTCCTGGTACGCCCGCATCACCTTCGCGCCGTCCCGGCCGACGAGCTCAGGCCCCAGCATGCCGAGACCTCCCGTCGTGCCGCTGGACACCTGCTGGTGGTAGGTGCTCAGGTTGCCCGCCTCGTAGTAGACGACCGACAGCGACTTGTCCAGATACGTGTGCTCGTAGGTGTCGGCCCGTTCCTTGTCCAGCAGGTAGCGGCTCTGGTCGCCCTGCATGCTGTTGCTGATCGCCCGCGCCCTGGCCAGCGTCAGCACCGAGTCGAACCCGTCCGACTTGGCCGTGCGCAGGGCCCGCTCGTCCTGGCTGAGCACGTTCACGCCGAAGATCATCGCCACCGCGGTCGTCACCGTGGCCGCCATCAGCGCCGGCCCGAAGACCCGGCGGAAGCGCCGGGCCAGGAAGACCTGCAGCCAGATCAGGCAGCCCAGCGCGACCAGCCCGGCCACCGCGACCGCGACCCGCACGAGCGGCACCATGAGGGCCTTCTCGTCGTAGGTGCGGCGCACGATCGTGCCGCTCTCCAGGGTCAGGTTGTACGCCTGCGGCAGCAGTACCAGCCGCATGAGGTCGGTGGCGGTGCGGTAGGTGCGCACCACGTCGTCCGGCGGCGGCCCGGCGGCGTGATTCGCCTGGTCGTTCAGCAGCAGGGCCTGCCCGGCCAGCCGCTCGTAGCGGCCGAGCCCGTCGAGCACCGACCGGACGGTCTGGCGCTCGGCCTCGTTGTCGCCCGACAGCTCGAACGCCTCCAGCAGCGCCCGGTGGGCCTCGACCCGCCGCGCGTCGTACTGCTTCAGCGCCTCGGCCCGCCGCGGTCCGTAGTCCCTGCCGATCACGAGCAGGTTGGCGACCTGCGCGTCCATGTCGCTCAGCGCGAGGTAGAGGCCGGCGGAGGCGACGACCTGCGGGCCGGCGTCGCGGCCGATGACGCGCAGCCCGTCGCGGGCGCTGGAACTGCCGACCGCGAGCGCGGCGAAGAGCAGGGCCAGCGACGCGACCGTGATGCCGGAGATGACGCGGATCCGGCCCGGCACGCTCCGGCGCGCCGGCGCAGGGGCGGGGCGCACCTGCACCATGGTCACGGCGTGCCCTCCCTGATCGTGATCACGGTCCACGCCCCGAGGTGGATGCGGTCGCCGGGGCCGATCCTGACCGGGACGTTCACCGTGAGGGGCCGGCCGTTCAGCTGGGTGCCGTTGGACGAGCCGGGGTCCACCAGCAGCCAGGAGCCGTCCGGCCGGCCCAGCAGCACGGCGTGCAGGTGGGAGACGCCCGGGTCCTCGGGCGGCCCGGTCAGGTCGATCTCGGGGGCGGCGTTCCTGGCCCGGCTGCGCCGGCCGATGCGTACCTGCTCGCCGTGCAGCGCGAACGAGCGCTCGGGGCAGTACGGCGGGAACGCCATCGCGGCGGCGTCGGGACCGCCCTCGGCGATGACCTTCTCGTAGTAGGTGCGGTCGGCGCCGGTGACGGCCTCGTAGCGCGCTCCCGTCGCGGGCAGGGGGACGGCGGAGCCGCTGCCGCTGTAGTCATGGCCGCACACCTCGCAGAACTGTCCTGCGCGCGGCGTCTGACAGACGGGGCAGGTCTCCGCGGCCGGCCCCGAAGCCGCTCCCTGGGGCTGGGGCTGGGGCGGGGGAGCGGAGTGATGGGACACGGGCTGAGGCGGGCCGGCCATCTGGGCGCCGCAGGTGTCGCAGTAGTCGTCGGCGCCCGACGCGTGCCCCTGCGGGCAGGTCGCCATCAGTTTCCTTCCTTACGCAGCCGGCTCGTCCGCACGGAGCCGGTGTCCAGCTCGATCTCGTCGGCCTTGTCCACGTTCCTGCGCAGCCGGGCCGTGCCGGTGGCCGGGTCGACCTCCACCACCCGCTCCAGCAGCCTGGCGGTGTCCTCCCGGCCGGAGTCGGTGGCGATCTGCCGCGCCTTGGCCAGGCGGGCGGTGGCGGTGTCGACGTCGCCGACGGAGCGGGCGTTGAGGCCCTCCTGGATCAGCTCGTGCAGCTCCGCCTGGCCGGTGTAGTGGGCGACCTTCCTGTTGATCCGGGTGGACTGCGCCAGGTCGTCGGTCCACTGGGCCAGCACGTTGCCGGAGGCCACGGTCTCCTGGGTGTCGGGGCGGACGAGCTTGACCCAGCCCGCCCTGATCTCCTGCCCGACCTGCCCGGGCGGCACCTCGACGCAGATGTGGTATTCGCGTTCCTCGGCGCCCCAGGAGCCGGTGGGGTAGTCGCCGGTCAGCGGATTGACGTCGGTGCGTTTGCCGGTCAGGTCGAGCAGCGTGGGGGAGACCTGCTTGACGAACTTCAGCCGCGCGGTCTGCGGCACCCACACCCGCAGCGACAGGTCGGCCACCGTCTTGCTCATCGACGTCTGCGTGAGCCGGCGGAAGTATTCGGGCAGGTCGCCCTGGTTGCGCACGAAGTCGAACGTGCCGAGCAGCGCCTCGGCCACCTTGCGCAGCTCGGCGGGCACCCAGTCGTCGCCGACGCCCAGGCAGTCGGCCACGAACTTGCCGCTCCAGCCCGCCAGCACCGAGGCGAACACCTCGGGCCGCTCGTTGTTCTGCCCGTCGGTCATGAGCAGCGCGTGCCTGATCGCCGAGGGATGTGCGGTCAGCAGGTGACCGGCCAGCTTGAGCCACTCGCCCATCGCGGTGCCGCCGTGCGCGGTCAGCCGGCTGATGGCGCGCTCCGCCTCGGCCCTGGTGGCCGGGCTCGCCTTGACCAGATTGGCGTGGCCACCGGGGAAGACGACCCTGGCCGACTCCGTACCGGCGATCACCGCGAAATAGACACCGTCGCGCAGCGTCCGCACGGCGGTCGCGGCCGCCTGCCGCGCCTCACGGATCTTGCTGCCGCTCATCGAGCCGGACGTGTCAATGATGATCACTTCGGCCGCCTCGGCGGACGGGGCCGCCTGCACGGTCGCGCCGCCGGTGGAGCCGACGGTGAGAATGGCGTGCACTTCGCGGCCGTCAAGCGGAAGGTACTTGTTCTGGTCGACGTTCAGCGTGAAAACGGGCTGGTCAGCCATGCGACTCTCCTAAGGGGATCAAAACGATCGTCACGTTGTCCTGGCCGCCGGAGTCCAGCGCGTGGCGCAGCATCTCACGGGCCATCTCGATGGGGGTGCCGGTGGCGGGGAAGGCGTAGCCGTCCAGATAGCGCCACAGGCCGTCGCTGCAGACGAGCAGCATCCCCGGCCGCTCCGGGGTGAAGGCGCGCAGGTGCAGGTCCACGTCGCCGGCGTCGGCGCCGAGCCAGGCGGTGATCTCGCCGGTCTCCACCACGTCGTCCTCGGTCAGCAGGGAGCCGCCGGGCAGCAGGTACGCCCGCGTGTCGCCGGCCCAGCCGAGCGTGACCCGGCCGTCCCGCGCGACCGCGGCCGAGACGTACGTGCAGGCCGGGGCGTCGTCCAGCGACGTCGCCAGCTTGGCCACGGCCCGCCCGGCCAGCTCGAACGCCTCCTCCTGCGGCAGGCCCCTGGCCAGCGCCGCGCCCGCGGTCTCCACCGCCACCGCGGAGGCCTCGTCGGCCCTGGGTGAGCTGCCCACGCCGTCGCAGACCACGGTCACCACGGTTCCGCCGGTTTCGAGCAGGGACACCGCGTCCTCGTTCCTGCTGCGCCGCAGGCCCTTGTCGGTCACCGCCGCGGCGCCGCCGGGCAGCACGATCTCGGCGTGGTCGCGGCCGGTGGGCTGGCGCAGCCCGCACCGCTCGCAGTAGCCCTCCGCGTCCACGGCCGCCGCGCCGCAGGAGGAGCAGGTGGGCGCGCCCAGCGCGTGGCCGCACGCCTCGCAGTACGTGTCTCCGGCCACCACGGGAGCCTCGCAAACGGGACAGATCACAACCACGTCCTCGGTCGTACGGCATTGGCCTGGTCGATCAGCGCGTGCCGCTCCTGGCGCGTCTCCGCCGCCACGGCCAGCCTGCGATAGATGGATTCGAGCCGTTTGCGCAGCCCCGGCTCGGTGAACGGCGCGTCGGCCAGCCGCACGGAACCCTGCGGCGGCGGGTTGTCGTCCAGCCAGGCCAGCGCCCCGCCCAGCACCTCGGCCGTGAGCAGGTCGCGGCGGCGCGGGTCGAGGTCGGCCTGGTTCGCGACCCGGTCGGCGGCGCCCACGAGCTCGTCCGGCCTCAGCACGCTGAGGTCGGCCCGGCGCACCACCGAGGCCGCCAGCGCCACCTGCGCCGCCACCCGGTAGACCGACGACGCGGGCACCTCGTCCAGCACGTCGATCCGGCCCGTCCTGGCCAGCCCGAACGCCGCGCTGACGTAGGTGTGGTCGGTGCGCCAGATGAGGTCGTACCAGGGGGCGGCGGGCTTGCCCGCGCACTCCAGCGCGAAGGCCAGCGCCAGCTTCGGCGCCGTCTCGCCGGGCAGGTGCGACAGGCACGCCTCGAACAGCGACACCGCCTGGTCCGCCTGCCCGGTGGTCAGCGCGAGCACCCCGCGGTACCAGGTGAGCCGCCAGTCGCGCGGCAGCTCGCGGTCCAGCTCGTTCAGGGCGACGGGGGTCTCGGCCGCGCCCGACTCGGCCAGCAGCCTGACCCGCATGAGCTTCGTCTCGGGAGTCGCCGGCATCGCGGCGACCTGGTCCAGTAATTCCTTGCCGTCGCGGCCGAGCAGCCCGGCGAGCGCGCCGGCCGCCGGGTCGGTCGGATCCACCAGGGGCACCGGCAGCGCGCGGGCGACCGCCATCGGGTCCAGCGGCTCGAACACCTCGCCGTCCCGCTGCGACAGCGCCGTCCCGACGGCGGTGCGCTCCGGCCCGAACAACGTCGACAGGGCCGGGTGCGGCACCCCGCTCTCCAGCGCGCTGACCTCGCGCAGCACGCCGACGAGCTGCTCCTCCATCTCCCACGCGCTCTGGAACCTGTCGGCGGGGTTCGCCGCGGTCGCCTTGCGCAGCAGCCGGGTGAACGACGGATGCCCGCAGTCGGCCGGCAACGGGCTGGCCACGCCGCCCGAGGCCGGGCTGAACCCCTGGATCGCCAGCACCGCCAGTGTCCTGGCCACGGTGTAGAGGTCGGAGGCGATCGACGACGGCTGCGTCTCCAGCTCGGGGGCGTGGTAGCCGACGGTGACCCAGGACGAGCCCACCGGCGAGCCGAACGGCTGCACCGCGCCCAGGTCGATGAGCTTGAGCCGGCGGCCGACCCTGATCACGTTGGCCGGCTTGAGGTCGCAGTAGACCAGGCCGTTCTCGTGCAGGTAGCCGAAGGCGTGCAGGATCTCCCTGCCGTACATCAGGGCCTCGCGCAGCGGCAGCGGGCCCTGGCGGCGCAGCTCGTGCAGTGACTGGCCGCCGACGTACTCCATGACGATGTAGCCCAGGCCGGCCGAGCGCTGGAAGTTGAAGATCTTGACGATGTTGGGGTGGTCGACGGTGGTCAGGAACTTCCGCTCGGCCTCGGCCGCCGCCAGCGCCTCGGCGTCCATGGTGTTGAGCAGGCCCTTGAGCACCACCCACCGGCCGTCCAGGTTCTCGTCGGAGGCCAGGTAGATCCAGCCGAGACCGCCGTGCGCCAGGCAGCCCAGCACCCGGTACTGGCCGGCGACCAGGTCGTCCTTGGCCAGCTTCGGGGCGAAGGAGAACTGGGTGCGGCAGTGCGGGCAGAACCCGTCCGTCAGCCCGGGGCGGCCCTCGCGCGAGCGGCCCACCGGCTTCCCGCAGTCGGGGTTGGCGCAGTGGCGCTTCTCCTCCGGCACCTCGGGGTTGGCCATCACCGCGGTGGACGGGTCGCGGTAGGGGACCGACGGCAGGTCGGCGATCGTGGCCAGCACCCCGGCCCGCGACCTGCCGCTGCTCAACGGGGAGCTCATCGATCTGCTCACCGGCTGCGTGTGCAGGGGCACCGACGACGGCGCCGACGGCGGCAGCGGTGACGGGCTCGCCGCGTTCCCGCACTGGTCGCAGTAGCCCTCCTCGATCGTCCCTGTGCAGCCGGGCTGCGCGCAGCGGGTCATCGCCTACCTCCGGAAATCGCGCGCTGGTAGTTCTCGACGGCCTCGGCCGCCCTCGTCAGATCGCAGGGGGCGCTCCACAGCAGCACCCGCGCCCGCTCGTACAGCTCCGAGGTCGCCGGGTCCTCGGCCAGGCCCTTGCGCACCGCCATCGCCTGGCAGGCGCCGAGCCGGCCGCGTAACTCGTCGCGCCTGCCGACGAGGCCGTAAAGCGCTTTGGCGGTGGCCCGCGCCTGGTCGGCGACCCTGCGGGTCTCGCCCTCCAGGGCCGACAGCCGCTTGGCCCGCAGCACCCACGGATCGGCGGAGGCGTCGAGCGCGTCCAGCTCACCGGCCAGCGCCTCGACCCTGCTGCGCGGCTGGGCCTGCGGCGGCAGGGCGATCTTGACCACGACCGAGCCGTGGGCCAGCCGGGTCTCGCTCTCGGCGGCCCGCACCCGGTCGAGCGCGGCCACCAGCTCCTCCCTGCGCCCGGCGTACTCGTCCTTGACCACGATCGCCAGCTCGACCTCCGCCAGCGAGCCGGCCAGCAGCCGGGTCACCCGGTCGAGGTCCTGCACGACGGAGGGGCCCAGCGGGTCCTCGACCGCCGCCGCGCGCATCCGCTTCAGCTCCGCCTCCTGGGCGGCCAGGTCGGAGGTCTCGCCCAGCAGGCTCTCCAGCTCGCGGATCCGGCGCAGGCGGGCCTCGGCGTCGTCGAGGCGAGGCAGCACGGCGTTCCACACCGCGTCGATCTCGTTCAGCGCGGCCGTGACCTCGCGGAACGCGGCGTCCATCCGGGTCACGGTCTCGTCGAGCGTCAGGCGCGCGTCCGCCTGCGGGAGCAGCGAACGCTGCTCGACCGGCTTGGCGGCGGCACGCAGCACCACGGACGGGCCCGCCAGCAGCTCGGTGAGCCGGGCGAGCTGGTCGGCGCCGAGCCGGGGCCGGGAGGCCCTGAGCTGCTCGGCGTCGCGCAGCACGGCGCGGTAGGCGTCGTTCAGCGCCCACAACCCGGACAGCGCCTCCTGCGCGGCGGCCCAGCGCCGCTCGGTCGCCCCGCGTAAGGAGGCGCCCCGCAGCAACTGGTAGGTGGTGTGGGATTCGAGATCGAGCAGGTCGCCGGAGATCCGGTCACGTTCGTCGGCCCGAGCGCGCAGCGCGTGCTCGGCGCCCTCCCTGCTCATTGGTGGTCCCAGGCTCATCACGCTCCCCGTGAAGAGGCCCCCCGCTGCCCCGTTTATACCGCCTCAACGGCGGGTTTGAGGGCTTTAGTTCCTTTGGCTCGGGGTGACCCCTGACTTGTCCCTGATCTAACCCTGCCTCGCCTGCAAACCACTTAAGGATCTCTTAGCGTGGTGGTCATGGGACGAATTCTTCTGATCGTCGCGGCCGTCATCGCCGCGCTCCTGCTGCTCGGCCCCCTCGTGGGCTTCGCCCTCACGCTGCTCAAGTGGGGGCTCGTCATCGGCGCCGTCGCGTTCGCCGTCATGTTCGCCTCGAAGTGGCTCAAGCGGACATAGCTTCCTGAGGCATCCGCAGTCATAGTGAGGTGATGGAGGCGCGGCCGGCGGTCGACGATGCCGCGCTCGGGCGCGAGGCCCTGGCCGTGCTCGAGGCGAACTGGACGGGCACCGGCACCGTGCCCGCGCCAGGGCTGTATCCGCACCAATGGAGCTGGGACTCCGCCTTCGTCGTCATCGGCCTGGCCAGGCACCGGCCGGACCGGGCCCGCGACGAGCTGCTCAGCCTGCTGCGCGGGCAGTGGGCCACCGGGATGGTGCCGCACATCGTCTTCCATACCCGCGAAGCGTACTTCCCCGGTCCTTCCGTGTGGCGATCGCAGGAGCACAAGGCCGCGCCCCGCGTGCTCACCTCGGGACTCACCGCGCCGCCCCTGCACGGGCTGGCGCTGTGGTGGCTCTACCGCCACACGGGCGACGCCACGTTCGTCAGGCAGGCCTACCCGGCGCTGGCCGCCCAGCACGACTACCTCGCCTCGGCCCGCGACCTGGGCGGCGCCGGGCTCGCCGCGATCGTGCACCCCTGGGAGTCGGGCATGGACGACAGCCCGGCCTGGGACGAGCCGCTCAACGCGCTGCCCTCGATCCGGTACGGCTACCACAACGTCGAGATGGAAGAACGCCACCCCGACAGCGACCACGACCGCTACGTCTGGCTCGCGATGCGCTACCGGGACGCCGGCTACAGCCCCGGCTACCTGCGCGACGAGCATCCGTTCGCCATCGAGGACCCGATGTTCAACGGGATCTGGCTGGCCTCCTGCCAGGCCATGGCCGAGCTCGCCCCGCTCGCCGGCGTCGATCCCGCGCCGCACGCCGAGCAGGCGGAACGCATCAGGCGGGCGCTGCTCGACCGCCTCTGGGACGGCTGCTTCTACGCCAGGGACCTGCGCGCGGACCGGCTCATCCGGGTGTGCACGGTCGGCGCGTTCGGGCCGCTGCTCGACCCGGGGCTGCCCGCCGACCGGCTGCGGGCCGTCGTCGACGTGCTGGAGTCGGCCAGGTTCATGGGCGCGACCGGCTATCCGGTGCCGAGCTGTGAGATCCGCGCCGCCCAGTTCGACCGCACCCGCTACTGGCGCGGCCCCTCCTGGGTGAACACCAACTGGCTGCTGCGCAGGGCCGCGGCCGTGCACTCGCTCGACCAGCTCGGCCAGCAACTCACCAACGGCACCTTACGCCTGGTCCGCCAGGCCGGTTTCCGCGAGTGCTTCGACCCGTTCGACGGCAGCGGGCGGGGCTGCAGGGACTTCTCCTGGAGTGCGGCGCTCACCCTGGATCTGCTCGCCGATATCGTGGTCGAATGAGCCTTTTCCGCCGGCTGCCCGCTGACGTGCGCCGTTCCCTGGACTTCGAGAAGGGGGAGCGGGTGCTGACGTTCGCCGCCGCGGAGGCGGGTCACCTGGTGGCCACGAACCTCGCGCTCCACCTGCCCGGCGGCACGCGCCTGCCGTACGAGGAGATCGACCGGGCCTCGTGGGACGAGGACGGCCTGCACGTGATCACCACGGACGGCGTCCGGCACTTCGAGCGGATCGCCGAGCCGCGCATGATGCCCGAGACCGTGCGCGAGCGGGTCAACTCCACGATCGTGGTCAACAAGCACGTGCAGCTGCCCGGCAGGGGTGGTGTCCGGCTGGTGGCCAGGCGCAGGCCCGGCGGCGAGCTGCTCGGCTGGACCCTCGTCTTCGACGACGGCCTCGACCCCGCCGACCCCGGCCTGCGCGCCCAGGCCGAACAGGCCCTGGAAGGCGTACGCCGGAGCATGGGCGTCTGACCTTCCCGGCTCCGGCGTGGGCGCGGCCGCAGGCGTGCGGGGGTGTACGGCCGCTCTCAACCCACACGGGGTCGGCGTGTGCCTCAGTAGGGGATGCCGCTCTCCCGGGCCTTCCGCTCCGCGGCGTCCTCCTCGGGCCAGCCGGTGCCGTTCGCCGAACCGTGCTCGTCGGAATGGAGGAACGGGATCCGCTGCTGCAGCGTGTCACCCACCCTCTCCCTGGCCATCCCCGCGAACCTCGACGCCTGCGCCCCGAACACCCCGGCCGCTTCCTGCACCCGGGGATTGTCGGCCACGCGCTGCGCGGTCCGCTTGATCTGCTCGTACCGTTCGCGCCCGGCCCGGCTGCCCAGCACGTAGCCCACAGCCAGCCCAACAGCGAATGTCAGTCGATAACGCATTTTTCACCTCCGCTGTCTCCGGGCCTACCCCGCTGACGATGCGACACGCACTCCCGGAGTGCGCTAATCTATTCCTGCGCACAGCGACAGGGCCCAGGGCCCCGCCGAGGTGGGCAAACAGTTCGATCCCGCGTAGCTCAACGGCAGAGCAGCCGGCTGTTAACCGGCAGGTTATAGGTTCGAGTCCTATCGCGGGAGCCAGTCCGCCAGGCCCTCTTCCTCTGGGAAGGGGGCCTGAGTCGTTTCCGGCGACATGGGTGATCAGGTGGCTCAGAGTCGTACCCCATGGCTCGGGTGTGTCGGCCGGTCCTCCCGCTGAGGGCGCCTGCGGTGCGGGGCGCCCGATCCGATGGCCAGAGCCACGGCGCCGATCATGAAGCCCGCGCCCGAGCAGGATCGGCCTTGGCCCGGAGGTACGGACGCGCGTGAGGGGTCGGCGGTGGGCGGTCGTTGTGCTTTGATGGCGGTGCTTCGGACTGGCGCGTTTCCTGGCCCCCATCACAGGAGTGAACGAGTGTCTGCCTCTTCACCCGGCTCGCCCGACTCGCCCGGCCGTTCGTCGCGGCGGCCCGCGCGTACGCCCATGTGGCCGGTGGTGGCGATGGGTCTCTGCTGGGTCGTCGGCGTTCTGTGGATCGTCGTGTTCTACCTGAACCCCGCTCTGCCGGTCCTCGCCGAGCTGGGGAACTACAACCTGCTCGTCGGCTTCGCGTTCATCATCCTGGGGGTGTTCTTCGCCCTGGTGCAGGCGGTGGTGGCCATCGTGGTGGCGCGCCGCCGGGGCTGAAGCTGAAGATCGGTTCGGCTGTCTTAAGCCTGGCTTCAGGTGCCGCGGGGGACCCTCGGGGGTGTCGAAACCCCCTCGGGGAGGGAGATCCCAATGATGAAGCGACATCTGGCGATCGTCGCCACGGTCGCGGCGCTCGGACTCGGCGGCATGGCCGGGCCCGCACTGGCCGGCGAACGCCCTGACGGGCCCGTCAGAGTGCTCGGCGGGCAGGACGGGCACGCCGAACGTGCGCGGCCCGACGGGCACGGCGAACGCGCGCGGCACGGCGGGCATACGGAACGTGCGCGGCACGGCGGCAGGCTCGTGTGCTGGACGGATGACGGCGAGGTCGTAGCCCTTTCCAGGGCCAAGGTGGCCGAGCTGATCGACGACGAGTACGTCGAGGCCGTGCCCGCGCGGGCCGCCGAGGACGACGTGCGGCGGGCGACGCCCGAGCGGCTGACGATCCGCGTTCCGGCACGGGAGATCGCGGGCGGGAAGGTCGCCGGCAAGCGGTGGCGTCACGCGCGCGTCATCCGTCTCACCTGCGCATGGGAGGGGCACGTCCGCCGGTAGCCGGGATGGAGTCACGCGCCCCCGCCGGTAGCCGCGCGCCCTCGCCGGCAGGCGGGATGCGGTCACGTGGCCTCCGCCGGTAGCCCGGACGGTGTCACGCGCCCCCGGCAGGGTTTCCGGGGGCGTGTGGCATTTCACGCTATGTGACTCGACCATCACCCGTTTTCCCGTTCCTGGGACAAGGCAGGCATGGCGCGCAAGGATGGAAGGGCCGGTCGTTGAGGCCGGAGCCGCGGGAACCGTGACGGAGGCGTGGAGAGGGCGCCACCAGGACGTGTCGCCGACCCGGAATCGGCGGGGCGCTCCGCTGACGGAGAAGTGCTGACTGCCGCGTGCCTACCTGGATCAAATCCCTTCGACCCTTCGACGCGCCCGCCGCCCGCACGGTGGTCAGGCGCACCACCGACCTCGGCGAGGCCGAGCGTTTCATCAGGCTCTTCCACACCGAGAACCCGTCCGCCGGGAACCCGTACACCCGCCTGCGCGACGTCGCCAGGGAGGTGGCCCGGCGCGGGACCTACACGCACACGTACGAGGAACTGGAGTTCGGGGCCCGGGTGGCCTGGCGTAACAGCAACCGGTGCATCGGGCGGCTGTACTGGCGCTCGCTCAAGGTACGTGACCGCCGCCAGGTGAGCACGGCCGAGGGGATCGCCCTCGAATGCGTGGCCCACCTGCGCGACGCCACGGGCCGAGGCAAGATCAGGCCCACGGTCACCGTGCTGCCGCCCGACACCCCCGCCCTGCCCGCCTTCCGGATCGTGAACGACCAGCTCATCCGGTACGCCGGCTACCGCACCCCAGATGGCGTGCGCGGCGACCCGGCCAACCTCGCGCTCACCGAGACCGCCACCCGCCTGGGCTGGCGCGGCCGGGGCGGCCGGTTCGACGTGCTGCCGCTCGTCATCCGGCCCCCGGCGGGCGAGCCGCTCCTGTGCAACCTGCCGGGGGACGCCGTGCTGGAGGTGCCGCTGACGCATCCCGACTATCCCTGGTTCGAGGAGCTCGGCCTGCGCTGGCACGCCGTACCGGCCATCTCGGACATGTGCCTGGAGATCGGCGGAATCTGCTACCCCTGCGCGCCGTTCAACGGCTGGTACATGGGCACCGAGATCGGCGCGCGCAACCTGGCGGACGCGGACAGGTACGACCAGCTCGGAGTGGTGGCGGAGCGGCTCGGGCTGGACACCTCCAGCGAACGGACGCTCTGGCGTGATCACGCGCTGGTGGAGCTGAACGTGGCGGTGCTGCACTCGTTCGAGCAGGCTGGAGTGAGCATGACCGATCACCACACGGAGTCGCGGCGCTTCCTGACGCATCTGTCGCGGGAGGAGCAGGCGGGTCGGGTCTGCCCGGCGGACTGGTCGTGGATCGTGCCACCGCTGTCGGGCAGCGCCACGCCCGTCTTCCACCGCTACTACGACACCCGCGTCCTGACTCCGGCCTTCGTCCACCACCGGTAGGAGACCCGCAAGGCGTCAGGGGCAGGGCTCGGTCAGGCGGTCGCGGAGGGTGGTGAGCTCGGCGGCGGTCAGGCCGGCCGCCGTCAGGCGCGCCTCCACGTCGAGGCGCGCCAGCAGAGCCGAGACGACCTCTTCCGTGGTGGTCCCGGCCTCCGCCAGGCGGGCCCGTACGCGCAGGTCGTCGTCGGGCTCGCCCAGCAGGGCGTACAGCGGGCCGAGCCGGGCCGCCGAGCAGGCGTAGTCGGCCAGGATGTCGGCGGGCCCGACCCCGGCCAGCGCGAGCAGCAGCAGCGCGATCAGCCCGGTGCGGTCGCGGCCGGCCACGCAGTGGATGAGCACCCCGCCGGGCTCGGCCCGCGCGACGGCGCGCAGGGCGAGGACGCACTGGTCGGCCCGCCGGTCGAGGAACGGGCCCAGGTAGAGGGGCGTCCCGCCGTACCGGGTGACGGCGGGGTCGTCGTGGCGGTGCAGGGGCACGCTGACGATCGTCATCCCGGGCGGGCGGTGGCCGGGGGCGGCGCGGTGCTCGCCGGGAGTGCGCAGGTCGACGATCGTGCGTACGCCGTGGGCCGCCGCGGCCGCCCAGCCGGCCGGGGTGAGCCGGTCGGGCGTGTCGGAACGCACCACCGCTCCCCAGCGCGTCCGCCGTCCGCCGCTCGCCGCCAGGCCGCCCAGGTCGCGGACGTTGTGGCAGCCCTCCCACGCCAGATGCCGCTCCATGGGACCACCGTATCCTTGCCTTCCCGGGCTAGAACATGGTTCTGTTAGGGGCATGGCGGATCTGGTGCTCTCGACGCTCGACGACAAGGGCGTGCTCACGCTGACCTTCAACCGGCCCGACACGCTCAACGCGTGGACCGACGCGATGGGGCGGCGCTACTTCGACCTGCTGGCGGAGGCGGAGCAGGATCCCGGGGTGCGGGCCGTGGTGGTCACCGGCGCGGGCCGGGGGTTCTGCTCGGGAGCCGACTTCAAGACGCTGACCGCCATCCAGACCGGCTCGTACGACGAGGCCCCCGACCCCCGTCCCAACACCTTCCCCACGACCATCGCCAAGCCGATCATCGCCGCCGTCAACGGGGCCTGCGCGGGCCTCGGCATGGTGCACGCCCTCGTCTGCGACCTCGTCTTCACCGCCGAGGAGGCCAAGTGGACGACGGCCTTCCCGCGCCGCGGGCTGGTCGCCGAGTACGGGCTGTCCTGGGTGCTGCCACGCGTCATGGGGCAGCAGCGGGCGATGGACATCCTGCTGTCGGGGCGGGTGTTCTCCGGGCGGGAGGCGTACGAGCTGGGGCTGGCCAACCGGGCCGTGCCGGGGGCCGAACTGCTGGACCAGGCCCGCGCCTACGCCGCCGAACTGGCGGTGCACAGCTCGCCGGCGTCCATGGCGGTGATCAAGCGGCAGGTGTGGCACGACTGGGACACCACGCTGGAGGAGTCGGCCAAGGCGGCCACCCAGGAGATGCTCGCCTCCTTCGGCCGGCCGGACTTCGCCGAGGGCGTCGCCAGCTTCCTGGAGCGCCGCCCGCCCACCTTCCCGCCTCTGTAACAGCGCCGCCCGCCCACCTTCCCGCCTCCGTAACAGAGTCGCCCGCCGCACTTCCCACCCCCTGTGACGCCACCGCCGGTCAGGGCGCCGCCGGAGGTCCCTCGATGACCATCCGCAGGCAGTCCTGGAACAGGTCGTCGACGGTGCGGCCGGGCTGGAAGTAGTCGGTCACGCCGGCCATGACGGTCGGGAACATCGCGCCGTACGCGGCCAGGTCCAAGTCCTCCCCGCTGCCCGCCTCGGGCCGGGGCCACTGCTCCTCCAGGACGAACCCGAGGGTGAAGCGCTCGACCGTCAGCACGATCAGACGGGCCTGCCGCAGCGCGAAGCCCCGTTCCATCAGCGTGCTCATCGCCAGCTCCGAGATCGCCGCCATCTTGAGGGAGAGCTGGGACGCCGAGACGATCCTGGCGCCGTCCGGATGGGCCAGCAGCGCGCGGCGCAGCCGGGTGGCCAGGCCGCTCAGCCAGTCCTGCCAGCGTTCCTCCGGCCCGGGCCGGGTCAGCTCGGGGAACTGCTCTTCGAGGATCTCCTCGGCGATGGCGGTGACGAGGGCCGCCTTGTTCGGGAAGTGCCAGTAGAGGGTCGGTGACCGCACCCCGAGCCGGGTGGCCAGTTTGCGCGTGGTCACGCCGTCGAGACCTTCCGCGTCCAGCAGTGCTATCGCTTCGGTGACGATCCGCTGTCTGTCCAAGGCCAAAGTCGGCACCTCCCAGCGCACTCTATCAGTGCTAGGGTCCTCCCTATCAGTGATAGAGAGGAGCTGACATGAAGGCAGCGGTGCTCCACGAGATCGGCGGCGTGCCCCGGTTCGAGGACTTCCCCGACCCGGTGCCCGCCGCGGACGAGGTGATCGTCGAGGTCAGGGCGGTCGCGGTCGAGAACGTCGACAAGGCCTTCGCGGCCGGGACCCACTACGCCGGCGGCGGATACCTCGCCCGGTTCCCGCTGATCCCCGTCTTCGACGGCATCGGGACGCTGCCGGACGGCACCCTCGTCGGCTTCGGCCGCCCGCGCGCCCCCTACGGCGCGCTGGCCGAGCGGACCGTGGTGGCGCGCGGCGCGTACGTTCCCGTCCCCGACGGGATCGAGCCGGAGGTCGCGGCGGTGCTCGGCTCCGCCGTCACCGGCATGTCCATGGCGACCGCGGCGGGTCTCGTGCCCGGCGAGACGGTGCTGGTGCAGGGCGCCACGGGGGTGGCCGGGCGGCTCGCGGTCCAGGTGGCCCGGCTGCTCGGCGCCGGCCGGATCGTCGCCACCGGCCGCGACGAGGGGCAACTGCGCGAGGTGCTGGACCTCGGCGCCGACACGGTGATCAACACGGCCGTCCAGGACGACGCGCTGGCGCGGGCGTACACGGAGGCGAGGGGCGACGGCTACGACATCGTCGTGGACTTCCTCTGGGGCAGGCCCACCGAGATCCTGCTGCGCTCGCTGACACCGGAGTCCTTCGCCTTCCCGAAGCCGACCCGGGTGGTGCAGGTCGGCGAGTCGGCCGGGGCGCGGCTGACCCTCTCCGCCGACAGCCTGCGTACCTCAGGGGTCGAGATCTACGGCGCGGCCAGAAACCTCGACCCCGGCACCATGGGCGAGGTGTACGGGCGGATCGTCGCGTGGACCCGCTCCGGCGAGCTCACCTTCGGGGTGGAGAAGGTCCCGCTGAGCGCGGTCGAGTCCGCCTGGCGACGCACCGACCTGCGCGGCAGACGTCTGGTCGTCGTGCCATGACCGCGGTTCTCGAAGATCCGCGGTGACGACGGCGCTCAGGAGGTGCGCCGCAGTCCTCTGAAGACGAGGTCGATCAGGTGGCGGGGGTTGTAGCGCGGGTCGCTGCCGTGGTCGACGCACAGGTCGCCGACGCCGCGCATCAGCTCGTACGCGCGCGTGCCCGGCTCGATCTCGCCCGCCTCCACCCCGGCGTCGAGCAGGTGCGCGGCGACCGGCTCCAGACGGTCGAGGAAGTAGGCGTGCAGCGTCGCGAAGCCGTTGCTGTCGGACTGCATCGCCTTGGCCAGCCCGTGCTTGGTGACCAGGAAGTCGACGAAGAGGTCGATCCACCGGCGGAGCGCCTCGTACGGGGAGCCGGTCTCCGCCAGCAGCACCGGGCCCGCCTCCGCGCACGCCTCGACCTGGTGACGGTAGACGGCGACGATGAGGTCCGCCCGGGACGGGAAGTGACGGTAGATCGTCCCCACCCCGACGCCCGCCTTCGCGGCGATCTCCCGGATCGGCGCGTCGACACCCGAGGCGACGAAAACCTCGGCGGCGGCGGCCAGCAGCGTCTGCTGGTTGCGCCGCGCGTCGGCCCGCTTGCTCCTGACCGGCATCTCGCCGGGCTGGCCTGTGGTGGGCACCGTGCTCTCCTTCGCCGACGAAGCGGACCGGGCTCCGACGATCGATCGATCGGAACAACGCTCCACTTAGTTTAGGCGAAACCGGACACTGATCAGAGAGGCGGCGTCAAGAGAGGCGGTGGGCGCCGGCGGCCGGGGTGGCGGGCAGGAAGCGCGGCTCCTGGAAGCCCCGCTCCGCGTAGGCGGCCGTCACCGAGGCCCGCACGTCGTCCAGCCGCTCGTCCGGCACCAGCGCGATGGCCGAGCCGCCGAAGCCGCCGCCCGTCATCCGCGCGCCGCGCGCGCCGCCCCTGATCGCGGCCTCCACCGCCAGGTCCAGCTCGGGCGACGACACCTCGTACTGGTCCCGCAGCGACAGGTGGGAGGCGTTCAGCAGGGCGCCGATCTCGGTGACCTGGCCGGCCCGCAGCAGGCCGATCAGCGCCTCGACGCGGTGGTTCTCCGTCACGACGTGCATCGTGCGCTTGCGCTCGTCCCCGCGCAGCTGGTCGAGAGCCCCGGCCAGGTCGGTGACGTCGCGCAGGGCGGGGACGCCGAGCTTGCGGGCCGCGGACTCGCACTCGGCGCGGCGCTTGGCGTACTCGCCGCCCGCGTGCTCGTGGTGCACCTGCGTGTCGATGATGAGCACGCTCAGGCCGTGCGCGGCCAGGTCGAGCGGGATGTTGCGGGAGCCGAGCGAGCGGCAGTCGAGGAACAGCGCGTGCCCCTCCCGGCCCAGCGCCGAGGCGGCCTGGTCCATGATGCCGCAGGGCATGCCGACGAAGTCGTTCTCCGCCTTCTGGCTGAGCAGGGCCAGCTCCATCGGGGTCAGGCCCAGCTCGTGCACGTCGTTGAGCGCGGAGGCGACGGCCACCTCCAGGGCCGCGCTGGAGCTCAGCCCGGCGCCGCGCGGGACGTCGCCGTCGATCGCGATGTCGGCGCCCTCGACCCGGTCGCCGAGCATGGCGAGGACGCCGACGACGTAGCGGGTCCAGCCCTCGGACTCCTCGCGGGTGGCCATGGTGACCGGCTCGCCGGGGGCCTGGAGGGAGAGCAGGCGGATGGTGCCGTCGGTACGCGGGGTCAGGGCCGCCGTCACGCCCCACGGCACCGCGAACGGGAGCACGAAGCCGTCGTTGTAGTCGGTGTGCTCGCCGATGAGGTTGACCCTGCCGGGCGCACGCCAGACGGTCTGAGGGGACGCGCCGTACGCGGCACGGAAAGCTTCAACAACGCCCATAATCGAACACTCCTCAACAAAGGCCCGACCGTAGACTAGCGCCATGGAGGAGCTGCTGGACCCAGGGCTCGGTCAGGTCCGCGTGTTCCTGCGGCACGACGACAACAAACCGCGCAAACTCCGCTACAACCTCGGGCACGCGCGGCTGCTCACGTTCGGCGGCGCCTACTCCAACCACATCAGGGCCGTGGCCGAGGCGGGGGCGCGTCACGGCATCGAGACGATCGGGGTCATCAGGGGCGAGGAGCACCTGCCGCTCAACCCCTCACTGGCCCGCGCCGCGGCCTGCGGCATGACGCTCACCTACCTCGACCGGGCCTCCTACCGGCGCAAGCACACCGAGGAGCTGCAGGCGGAGCTGCGGGCGCGGTGGGGCGAGGACGTGGTGATCCTGCCGGAGGGCGGGAGCAACGCGGCGGCCGTACGCGGCTGCGCCGAGCTGCCGGGGGAGATCGACGGCGACATCGACGGCGACTACGACGTCATCTGCTGCCCGGTCGGCACCGGCGGCACCCTGGCGGGCCTCTCGGCGGGGCTCGCCGCAGGCAGGCGGGCGCTCGGGTTCGCGGTGCTGAAGGGCGGCGGCTTCCTGCGGGAGGAGGTGGCCAGGCTGCAGCGGGAGGCATATGGACGTACATGGCCGAACTGGTCGATCGAGCTCGGCTACCACTTCGGCGGGTACGCGCGGTCGACGCCGGCCCTGGACGCGTTCGTCGAGCGGCATCCGGTCGAGCGGATCTACGTGGCGAAGATGCTCTACGGGATCGTCGACCTGGCCCGGCGGGGCGTCCTCGCGCCGGGCACCCGCGTCGTCGCCGTGGTCACCGGTCAGCCCTCGACCCCGGTGGACGCGTGCGGCGCCCCGACCGGCTTCGACTCCGGTGAGCCCCGCTGACGCAGATAGATCGACAGCACCACCATCGACAGCACGGCCAGCAGCTCCGACTGCCAGTTCTGCAGGCTCCGGTTCCAGAACTCGGCCGAGGTGACGTACGAGCCCCAGGTGACCGGATCGCGCAGGTCGCTGAGCCGCTCGGCGTTGTACGCCGCCTGCCCCGCCACCGACTGCGCCAGCCACGACAGCAGGAAGACGGCGCCCATCACCATCCCGAGCGAGTTGCTGAGCAACCACAGCCGCATCCCCTCGGCCCTGGCCCAGCGCGGGGAGTCGGGCCCCGCGTGCGGCCCGATCCGCTGCTCCTCGTCCGACTCCGCCCCCTCCTCGCCGGGCTCCTTGGACTCGGGCGAGCCCTTCTGGACCAGCCAGACGGTGAGCATGATGAACAGGAAGAACTGCAGGTATTCGGACTGCCAGTTCTCGGCCACGTCCACCGCGAACGACGAGGAGAGCACGAACCGCGCCAGCGAGACCGGCTCGGCGCCCTCGGCCACCTGCTGGTCGTTGAACTGCAGCAGCCCGGCCACGGCCTGCCCGCCCAGCGCCAGCAGGAACAGCACCAGGAACGTCAGCGATAGCGCGTTCTCCTTGACCCGTCTCACAGTCTCGACCATCCGATCGCGAAGAAGCTCGCCAGCCCGAGCACGATCACCAGCAGGGTCAGCACGAACATCACCCGCATCAGTCCTCCACCTCGCACTCGTACGGGAGGTCGCGCACCGGGCTGCAGCCGGCCGCGCTGATCCGCCAGCCGTCGCTGAAGTGGCGCAGGAAGAGCGTGTCACCGCGCAGCCGGACCTGCGCCTCGTCACCCCACACGCTCACCGCGGTGACCCCGCCGCCGGGGCCGAGTCCCAGCTCCTTCAGCGCGTCGGCGCAGGTCTGGCCGCGGTCGGGCAGCTTCTCGGCGGTCTGGCGGGTGAGCATCGCGCACGCGGCCGCCTCCTGGTGGGCGGAGATCGCGGCGTGGAAGCGCTCGGCCGCTCGTGCGGGGGACCGGGTGTCCACGGCGCAGCCGGTGGCGGCCGAGACCGGCACGAGGACCAGCGCCAGTACCACGAGAGGCTTTCTCATGGGCCTCTGTTACCCACAGGAGTATCGGCCATGCTCGGAGTAGCGCTGCCCTCGGGGATCAGTACATCGGCCCGAGCTGGTCGAGCACCGGCGACACCAGCGCGTCGAGCTCGCGGGCCAGCACCGTCACCGCTCGGTGCGCGCGTCGCTCGACCTCCTCGTGCGGCCCCTCGGGCTCGGGCGGCAGGTCGTCCAGCGGCACCGGCGCCTCGACGAGGAGGGAGGCGCGCAGGAACGGGATCCTGGCCAGGTCCTGCTGGGTCGGCTCGACGTACTGGCCGAAGGTCTCCTGCCAGCCCAGCCAGCCGCGGTCGCGCCACCACGTCCGCGAGCGCCGCAGCTCCTCCGGCAGCGGCGAGACGACCCTGACCCGCGCGTAGAGGGTGCCGTCCCAGGTGTTGCGGTGGCAGGTCGCCTCCAGGACGCGCCGGTCCCACCGCACGTAGCCGGGGTCGAGGAACGGCGGCGCGGCCAGCCGCCACGCCGTGCAGGCGAAGCGCACCGGCGCGATGTCACCCCACTCGAACTCGTCCAGGTTCTTGCGAACGTGTACGGCATAGCGCCCGTCGCGGTCCCTGTCGAACTCCTGATCGATCCAGAACGCCTTGCCCATGAGCCCTACGCTACGGCGCTCCCCGGGCTCCCCGCGTGAGGACGGGAGATCTCGGAATGCGCTGTGACGCGCGTGACACATGTGTAGCTTTTTCACATTGTTGGATGACCTTGGAGTGAATGATGGCGTCGGAGCAGCTTGACGCGGCCATGAGCCACTGGAAAGCGGGAGATCTCGACCAGGCCGCCGTGCTGTTCAGGCAGATCGCGGCCACGGGTGACCCGGAGGCGTCCCACCTGCTGGCCGGGCTGCTGCACGAGCAGGGGGACCTGGAGGGCGCGGAGGCGGCGCACCGGTCGGTGATCCAGTCGGGCGACCCGGTGTTCGGGCAGCGTTCGGCCATCGCCATGGGGATGATGCTCGTGACGGCCAAGGAGTGGGCGGCCGCGCACCGGGTGCTGATGATCGCCTCGGACGGGGCGGATTTCGAGGTGGCCGCGCTCGCGGACACCGCCCTCGTGCTGGTGCTCACGCAACTGGGCGACGAACCCGGCGCGCAGGCGGCGCTGGAGCGGGCCCGCAGGTCCGACAGCCCCTCGGTGGCGGAGCTGGCCGCCCGGCTGGAGCTGCCCGACTTCGAGCAGGATCCGGCCTCGGCCAGGGACCTGTACGAGGTGGCCGAGGACGAGGACGACTACCGGGCGCTGCTGACCTGCGGCGACCCGGAGGTGGTGTCGCTGTCGGCGTTCAAGCTGTACCGGGCGTACGCCGACGACGGCGAGTTCGGCGCGGCCCGCGAGGTGTGCGAGCACGCCATCGCCGTCGGCCACCCCGACCACCTGGCCATGGCGCACAGCCTGCTCGGCGCGGTGCTGGTGGACCTCGGCGAGTACGCCGAGGCCGCGGCCGCCTACCGGGTGGCCGCCGAGGACCCCAGGCCCGAGTTCCGGCTCCCCTCGCTGATCGAGCTGGCCAAGGTGACCGCGCAGCTCGGGGACGTGGCCGAGACCAGGGGGATCTTCCACCGGGTGATCGCCAGCGGCCAGCGCGAGTACGCCGTCGAGGCGCACGCCTGCCTGGCCCAGATGCACACCGAGGCGGGAGAGGCCGCCGAGGCGCTGACCGAGCTGCGCGCCGTGCTGGAGGCCGGCGAGAACGAGTGGGCCTCGATCTGCGTCACGCTGCTCGGCCTGCTGCACGACGGTCATCCGGAGGCACGCGACGAGGTCATGGAGCTGGTCCGGCTGGCGGCCGGGAGCGACGACCCCGACACCTCGTTCAAGGCCGCGCTGCTGCTGGAGCACGCCGCCAGGCAGCAGCCGCTGGCCGACCCCGTCGAGGAGCAGGCGTTCCAGGACATCGACGACGGCCTGGCCCGGCTGCGGGAGGGGGACCTGGGCGAGGCCAGGCGGCTGCTGCGCGGAGCCGTCGACTCCGGCGCGCCCGTCCAGTCGTCGCGGGCCATGGTGGTGCTGGCCGAGCTGGAGATGGGCGAAGGGGACCGGGAGCAGGCGGACGAGCTGCTCGCGTACGTGGCCGAGGGCGAGGACGTGCTGGAGGGGCTGCACGCGACGTTCCTGCTGCACCTGGTGCGCGAGTCAGGTGAGGAGCCGCATCCCGTGCTGGCCGCGATACTCGCCCACCAGCGGCTCGGCAGGGAGGAGGGCCTGGTCCGCTACGAGGCCGCCACCGCGCATCCCGACCCGGCGGTCGCCGCGATCGGCACCGCCGTGTTCGCCCAGGTGCTGGCCTCGATCGGGTACGACCTGTCGGAGGCGTCGGAGATGTTCACCCGGGCGGCGGACAGCGGGGACCCGCTGGCGCTGTCGTACACGGCGCTGCTCCGCAAGGACCTGCCCACGGGCGCGGACCAGGCCGTCGAGCTGCTACGCCGGGCCAGGGCGGGCGGACATCCCGTGCTCGCGCCGTGGGTGGCGCACCACCTGGGCGGGCTGGTCGAGGAGGACGACCCGGCCGAGGCGCGGGCCGCGTACGAGTCGGTGCTGGAGAGCACGACGCACAAGGGGCTGCGGGTCGAGGCCGCCGCCGGGCTGGTCGGCGTGTACGAGCGGCAGGGCGACCTGCTGGCCGCCTGCCGCCTGCACGAACGGCTGATCGCGGAGGGGAGGCAGGACCGCGCCGCGCTGCCGCTGGCGTTCACGCGGGTCAGGCTCGACGACGTCGAGGCCGCCCGGGCCGCGCTCGCCCTGGCCTCCGACGAGGTCGGCGCGTTCGGCGCGCTGCTGCTCGACGAGGACTTCGAGGCCGCGCGGCGGGCCTTCCCGCAGGAGGAGGTCCCGGCCGTGATGGCGACGGCGCTGGCCATGGAGAGCGCGCACGCCTGGCGGCGCCTCGGCGCGACGGCCGCCGCGGACGGGGCGCTCGCGCTGGCCGCCGCGGTCGGCGAGCCGCGGGACGAGCGGCAGCGGGCCGGCTGCTACCTCGGCGCGCTGCGCTCCGACGCGGGGGACCGGCGCGGCGCGATGGCGGCGCTCATGGGAGCGCTGGGCGACGACGAGCACCTGAACGGCGTGGCGCTGCGCTCGGCCGGCCAGATCCTGCGCGAGCTGGGCGAGCACGCCGAGGCGGTCGAGACGCTCACCCGGGTGCCGGGAGCGGACGGCGACCGTGACCTGACTCTGATGATCGGCGACTCCCTCGTGGCCTGCGGCCGGGCGGAGGAGGCGCGTGAGCTGCTGGCCGGGAGGTTCGGCGCGGACGCGACGCTGCACCTGGCCACGTTCCTGCGCGACCACGGTGACCCGCGGGCGGCGCTGGCGGCCATGAAGGCCGCGCCGCCGCACGTGAGCGGCGAGTCCCAGCGGCTGCTCGGCGGCCTGCTGGCCGAGACGGGGGACCTGGAGGGGGCGAAGGCGGCGTTCGAGCTGGGGGCGGCCGTCGATCCCGGGTCCGAGCCCGAGACGATGCTGGCCGCCGGCCGCTGCCTGCTGGGGACGCCCGAGACCGACGCCGCGCGCTTCGCGCTGGAGCGGGCCGCGGCGCAGGAGGAGGATCCGTTCCGCGCCGCCGTGGCCGCGTACCTGCTCGGGAGAGGTGACGAGGAGGACCTGCCCTGGGTGCTGGCGGCGGAGGGCGACCGGGAGGGCGCGCTGGCGGCGCTGGCCGGGCGGACCGGCTCAGAGCTCATCGCGCAGGTGCTGCTCGCGGTCCAGACCGGCGAGGTGGACGGCCTGCGCGGCCCGCTGTCCGAGCTGCCCGTGCCGGACCGGTCGGAGGCCCTGCGCGAGCTGCTGGCGCACGGCCTGGAGTCCGGCGCCGAGGCGGCCGAGCCGCTCTTCCGGCTGGTGGCCGAGCTGGGTGAGCCCGAGCTCGCCGCGCGGGCCGGGATCGAGCTGGGCGGGATCCTGTCGAACGCCGGCGACCAGTGCCGGGCCGAGCGGTGGCTGCTGCCGGCCACCGAGGTCGAGGCGACGGCCGAGACCGCCTGGCGCTACCTCGCCACCGTCCGCCGCCGCCGCGGCGACCTCGGCGGCGCGATCGAGGCCGCCCGCGCCGCCCTGCCCGCCACCGCCTCGCTCGTCGCCGAGCTGCTGGAGGAACGCGGCGAGTACGGCGAGGCACGACGGCTGCTGACCGAGGGCGCGGCGGCCGGCGACCTGGACTGCCACCAGAGGCTGCTCGTCCACCTGCGTCAGCGGGAGGACTTCGACGCCCTCGTGGCGCAGGCCGAGCTGGCGGCCGGCACCGGCGATCCCGAGACCGTGGCGCTGGCCTACTGGACCTGGGGCGACGCCCGCAAGGCCATGGGCGACCTGCCGGACGCGGCCCTGCTGTACGTCAAGGGCGTCGAGACCGGGTTCCCCGGCACCACGCCGCCCATCCGGGTCGACCTCGCCGTGACCCTGCGCGACCTGGGCGACGCCGCCGGGGCGGACCGGGAGCTGCGCCTGGCCGTGGAGTCCGGCGACCCGGGCACCGCGGCGAGAGGCGGCGTCCTGCTGGGCGTCTGGCTGCACGAGGACGGCGACCACCTCGGCGCGGCGCGGGCGTTCGCCACCGTGGTCGCCGGCGGCCACGGCGACTTCGCCCAGACCGCGATGAACAACCTCGAGGCGCTCGCCTACCAGGCGTGCCGGCGCGGTGAGCACGCGCTGGCCGTCGAGGTGCTGTCGATGACGGGCCCGACCGGCGAGCGAGCCGGCGAGCAGGTCAAGGAGCAGGCCTGGGAGCTGGGCGACCTGTGCGAGGACCCGGCGGCCGTGCGGGCGTACTACGAGCTGGCCGGCCCGGGACCCTTCACCGAGCTGCGCATCGCCGCGCGGCTGGAGGAGCTGGAGCGGACCGACCAGGCCCGCGCGATCTACGAGGGGCTGAAGGACCACGACGACCCCGACGTCAGGTTCGTGGCCGGCGGCAGGCTGCTGTCGCTGCTCGACGCGGAGGGCGACGCCGCGGCCTTCTACGACCTGGCCGAGCGGCAGGCGGGCGACGCCGACAGCCCCGGGCAGGGGGTGTTCGGCAGCCTGTTCGGCATGCTGCAGGGCAGCCAGGGCGACACCGAGGCGTCGCTGCGCACGCTGCGCGCGGCGGCGGAGAGCGGCGAGCCGACCGCGCTGAGCGTCTTCGCGCAGACGCTGGTCGAGACCGGCGAGGTGGAGGAGGGCCGGCAGGTGTACCTGCGGGTGCTGGACGCCGGCGACGCCGACCTCGCCGCGCGGGCGATGGTCGCGATCGGCCGGACCTACCACGACGAGGACGAGGAACGGGCGCGCGAGTGGTACCGCAGGGCCGTCGAGGAGAGCGAGGGGCACACCAGCGCGCTGGGCGCGATGTACCTGGGCGCGCTGGCCAAGCGGGAGCGGGACTTCCCCGAGGCGCTCACCTGGTACCAGC
The DNA here is from genome assembly GCF_003001935.1 of Nonomuraea fuscirosea. Lineage (GTDB taxonomy): Bacteria > Actinomycetota > Actinomycetes > Streptosporangiales > Streptosporangiaceae > Nonomuraea > Nonomuraea fuscirosea. The sequence goes on from NZ_PVNG01000002.1 coordinate 551,268, forward strand.
GGGTCATCGACGCGGGCGACTCGGAGTCGGGGATGGCCGCGGCGCACCTGGGCGAGCTGTGCTACTGGCTGGGGGACCGCGACGGGGCGCTGCGTTACTACGAGCTCACGCTGGGGCTGAGCCGGCAGGACGACCTGGTGGCCGAGGCCGCGTACCGGCTCGGCGAGATCCGGTACGAGCGCGGCGACCTCGATCTGGCCCGCCGGCTGCTGGCCACGGCCGTCGACACCGGGGACACCGCCTTCGCCCCGCAGGCCGAGACGTTGCTCAGCAAACTTGCCGTTAATTAAATGACCAAATAGTCTCATCCAGTCAAACAAATGGGGTGAGACGTATGGCGAGAGCGGGAAGACCGCCGCAGGATCCGGCGCGCCAGATCGAACGGGCGCACCGGATCCTCGACGCGGTCGCCGAGCTGGTGCTGCGCTGGGGCTACGACAAGACCACGATCGATGACATCGCGCAGCGGGCGGGGGTCGCCAAGGGCACCATCTACCTGCACTGGAAGACCCGCGACGACATCTTCGCCGCGCTGCTGCGGCGCGAGCGGGTCAGCCTGGTCGAGGCGGTCCGCGGCCGGGAGCCGGCCACGCCGGCCGAGCTGTTCGGCGAGTTCTCCCGGGCGCTGCTGCGCCGGCCGCTGCTGCACGCGGTGCTGAGCGGTGACTCCGAGGTGCTCGGCAAGCTGACCCGCCAGAAGCGGGCGAACACGGCGCGGCTGCGCATCGACGGGCCCTTCGAGGACTACGTGGCCCGGCTGATCGAGCTCGGCGCGGTGCGCGAGCAGCCCGGCCACCACGTGCGGGTGATCACCTCGATCGTGTACGGGTTCCTGTTCCTTCCTGGCGGACTGACCGACGGGCCGCCCGAGGAGCTGCCCGACGGGGGCAGGCCGTCCGACGACCGCATCGCCGAGCTGGTGGCCGACACCATCGAGCGGGCCGTGAGCACGGGCCGGCCCCTGGACGCCGCCGCCGCGAAGGCCGTCGCGGGCGCCACCCTCGACTTCCTCGACGCCGCGGCCGACCTGGCCGGGCGCAAGCTCGCGGCGTCCCTGGGCGCCGAGCCGCAGAGAACCGGGTCACCGAGCACGGGGGAGCGGGCGAGATGAAGGCCGTCATCCCCCTCGACGACGCCGCCGCCGACCTCGCGACCGCGGGTGGCAAGGGCGCCTCCCTGGCCAGGCTGACCAGAGCCGGGCTGCCCGTACCCGGCGGTTTCCACGTCACGACCGCCGCCTACCGCGCGTTCGTGGCCGGTTTCCAGGACGAGATCCTGCGGGCCGCCGCCGCCGATCCCGGCTCCATCCCGGCGCTGTTCGCCGCCCACGAGGTGCCCGGCCCGATCGCCGGCGAGATTCTGCGCGCGTACGAGGCGCTCGGCCGGGACGTCCCGGTGGCCGTGCGCTCGTCGGCCACCGCCGAGGACCTGCCGGACATGTCGTTCGCCGGCCAGCAGGACACCTACCTCAACATCCGCGGCGACGCCCTCCTCGACGCGGTCAGGCGCTGCTGGGCCTCCCTGTGGAACCCGCGCGCCATCGCCTACCGCGACACGAACGGCGTGCCGCACGACGACGTGGCCCTGGCCGTGGTGGTGCAGGAGCTGGTCTACGCCGACGCGGCCGGCGTCATGTTCACCGCCGACCCCGTCACCGGCGCCCGCGACGACACCGTGATCAACGCGTCGTGGGGGCTGGGCGAGGCGGTCGTCGGCGGCCAGGTCACGCCGGACACGATCGTGGTGTCCGGCGGCGCGGTCACCTCCTCCCGGGTCGGCGACAAGCAGGTCATGACCGTACGCACCGAGGCGGGCACCGAGGAACGGCCGGTCCCCGCCGGCCTGCGCGACGCGGCCGTGCTCGACGACGCCGAGGCCGTGCGGCTGGCCGCGCTGGGCGCGCGCGTCCAGGACCTGTACGGCACCCCCATGGACGTGGAATGGACCCGGCGCGACGGCGATTTCGCGATCGTCCAGGCCCGCCCGATCACCGGCATCAGGCCTCCGCTGGAGGAGTGGAACGACAGCCTCAAGGGCGACTACCTGTGGACCGGCGGCAACCTGGGTGAGGCCATCCCCGACGTGATGACCCCGATCACCTGGTCGTACGTGCGGCTGTTCATCGGCGAGGCCATGTCCGCCGCCTCGATCCCCGGCTTCGACCTGGTGGGCAACATCGGCGGCCGGTTCTACATGAACCTGAGCGTCGTCCACTCCATCGCCGGCGCCCTGGGCATGAGCGGCCGGCTCAGCGCCGTCGAGCAGGTCTTCGGCAAGCTGCCGCCCGGCCTGGAGGTGCCGCGCGTGCCGGCGTCCCGCTGGGAGATCATCAGACGGGTCCTGCCCATGGCCGTACGCCTGCAGGGCCGGGTGCGGCAGAACCTCAAGGGCATGCGCGCGTTCCTGGACACCTCGCGGCGGCGCTGCGAGGAGCTGCGCGACCGCGTGGCCGCCACCACGTCCGGCGCCGAGCTGGCCGGCCTGTGGGAACGGGAGATCCGGCCGCACCTGGTCACCGCCTGCCGCATGCTGGAGGCGGCCGGCCGCCAGGGCGGCTCCACGCTCGTCTACACCCGCGACCGGCTCTACCGGATGATGGGCGAGGCGGACGCCGAGGCCATGCTCACCGGCGTCAACGCCGAGGGCGAGCTGGCCAGCATGGGCCCGGTCATGGGCCTGTCCAGGCTGGCCCGCGGCGAGATCACCAGGGACGAGTTCGCCCGGGGTTACGGGCATCGCGGCCCCCACGAGTTCGAGGTCTCCATCCCGCGGCCCGGCGAGGACCCCGCCTGGATCGACGCCCAGCTCGCGGGCCTGCGCGACCTCGGGGCCGACACCCAGGCGCTGCTCGCCCGGCAACGGGAGGCGCGCGAGGCGGCCTGGGCGCGCTTCGCCCAGCGGCATCCGGGCAAGGAGGATCGGATGCGGGCCAGGGTGCGGCGCTGGAACGCCGTCGTACGCGATCGGGAGAGCACCCGGTCGGAGACGATGCGCGCGTTCTGGGTGCTGCGGGCGTTCACCGTCCGCGCCGGCGAGCTGACCGGGGCCGGCGACGACGTGTTCCACCTCTACCTGGAGGAACTGCTCGATCTGCTGCGCGGCGACCGGGCCGTGCTGGAGCGGGTGCCGTCGCGGCGGGCCACCCACGAGCGCTACGCCGCTCTGCCGCCCTACCCCGTGCTGATCGTCGGCCACTTCGACCCCGTGCGCTGGGCGGCCGACCCCGGACGCAGGGCCGACGTGTACGACGCCCGCGGCCCGGGGACGCCGGTGAGCGACACCGTGACCGGCTTCCCCGGCGCGCCCGGCGTGGTCGAGGGCGTGGCCAGGGTGATCGCGGGCCCCGAGGACGGCGAACGGCTCAAACCGGGCGAGATCCTGGTCACGACGCTGACGAACGTGGGCTGGACGCCGATGTTCCCGCGCGCGGCCGCGGTCGTGACCGACATGGGCGCCCCGCTGTCGCACGCCTCGATCGTGGCTCGCGAGCTCGGCATCCCGGCCGTGGTGGGCACCGGCAACGCCACCATGCGGCTGCGCGACGGGGACCGGATCAGGGTGGACGGGGAACGGGGCACGGTCGAGTTGCTGGCGTGAAAAGTTCGCGCCAAGTCGCTCGCGAAGGCCGTTGGCGTGTGATCCCGTCGAGGACCATGATCGAACAGTGGCTCGAAGACGAGCGTGAACTCGAAGCGCGTTGTGCCCGATTCCGGAACGCCCAGCAGGCGCTGGAGCGCAAGGACCGGGAGGAGGAGGTTGAGCGTCCCGGGGAGATGGGACCGGCGGCATGACCGGGCCGGCCTGCCCGCCCCGCTGGTAGCGGAGGCCGAGCGCCGGCTGGGCGCCGTACGGGGATTCGAGCCGCGGCGGGGCGGCTGCTCGTACGGCGTCCTCGGCGTGCTCACCCTCGACGGCGGGCGGCGCGTGTTCGTCAAGGCGACGCCGCCTGGCTGCGCACCCGCTGGGCGGCGGGTGAAGGTGGGTGAGAACAAGGGTGTGGCGCGGGGTCACGAAGGTGAGACCGGGAGCGTGGCGCGGGGTCAGGAGGGTGAGACGGTGGTGTGCTGCGGCGGGATGAGGTTGTGCCCGCCCTGGCTCAGCGCGTTGACGAACAGGCGCTCGCCCCCGGGGAGCCCGGCCAGCCTGAGGATCAGGTCGCGGGCCACGATGCGCCACCGGTGTGAGGGGGCCATCCACTGTATGAACCGCCGGCCGAACCGCTGCACCTCCGAGATGACCGGCTCCATCCGCGCCTGGTAACGGACCAGCGCGCTGGCCGGATCCATCGCGTCGGACGTCAGCTCGTCGGCCAGGATCCACGCCGCCGCCATGGCCATGGACGCCCCGTGCCCGGCGAACAGCGACACCGCCTGGCAGGAGTCGCCCAGGAGCACGATCCGGCCCCGGTGCCAGCGTTCCATCACCACCTGCGTCACCGTGTCGTGGTAGAGGGCGGGCGGCTCGGGGCAGCGCGCCAGCACGTCCGGCAGGATCCAGCCGAGGTGGCCGAAGTGGCGGCGCAGCGCGGCGGCGGGGTCGGCGGGCAACTCGGGGTCGGGCTCGCGGCGCAGGAACAGCAGCGCGAGCCGGTCGTCGCCCAGCGCGTACGCGCCCGCCATGAGCCCCGGTTCGGTGAGCATCTGGTAGCGGACGCCCACCCGGCGGCTCAGCTCCGCGTCCGTCAGGACGCAGGCCGCCACCTGATGCCCGAGATAGCGCGGCGCCACGTCGCCGAACGCCAGCTCACGCACCCGCGAACGCGCGCCGTCCGCGCCCACCAGGAGATCGACCTCGCGGGACGTGCCGTCGGTCAGCCGCACCGACACCCGGCGGCCGTCCTGCTCGGCGGCCTCGACGCTGGTCCCGTACGTGACGGGCGCGCGCACGTCGTCGGCGATGATCCGGGCCAGGTCGCCCCGGAGCAGGCTGAGCACCCCCTCCAGCCCGCCCGCCCCGAGCTTGAGCCGGCTGCGGGGCCGCCCAGAACCGTCGACGTAACGGACCTCGTCGACCGGGTGGCGCGCCTCCGTCAGCCGCTCCCTCAGCCCCATGCGCTCGGCCACCACGAGACCGGCGCCGTAGAAGTCGATCAGGTAGCCGCCCTCGCGGAACGCCTCCGCCCGCTCGACCAGCTCCACCTCCCAGCCGGCGCGTTCGAGATGCCAGGCCAGGGTCAGCCCGGCGATGCCGGCGCCGCAGATCAGAGCCTTCACGCTTCCGTCCTCCTCGTTCTGGTACGGGGGCCGCTCACCGGGTCGGGAGCGGTCTATCCGGCGGCGAACATGGCCCGCAGCGGCGCGGCCAGCGCGGCCGGGTCGAGGCCGGGGTCGAGCGCCCGGTGCAGCACGATCCCGTCGAGCGAGGCCGCCAGCAGCGCGGCCGCGGCCTCGGCGTCGCCCCGGTAGCCGTGTGCGGTCAGCCAGGACGCCACGACCGCGCGGAAGCCGCCGATCTGCACCCCGAGCCGTTCGCGCAGCTCGGGCAGCCGGGTCGAGGCGAGGAACATCTCCATGACCAGCAGCGAGGCCGGGTCGGCGCCGCTGTACTGCGACAGCTCGCCGAGCAGCCAGTCGATCCCCTCGCCGATGCCCGGTCGTGCGGCCAGCTCGGCGGCGAGGCCGTCGAGCAGGGCGGTGGTGAAGCCGAGCCCGGCCGCGACGAGCAGGTCGGTGACGGAGGCGAAGTGATAGTGGACCACGCCGGGCGCCACCCCCGCCCGCTCGGCGACCATCCTGGTCGTCACGCCGCCCCAGCCGACCTCGGGGACGAGGGTGACGGCGGCGTCGAGCAGCCGCTGCCGGGTGGTCCTGCCGCGTTCGGCGGAACGGGTCGCCATGGTCTCCTCTTCGGACGAACGGCTTGGGCGAGTGCCTTGGTCGGTCGACTTGGGCAACTGTCCAAACCCTACCCCATGGCGGACCGGCGTGGCATAAATCGGTTGCCGATCGCAGAGACGGTTTGATGTGCTGTCAGGCGGCCGAACGCCTCACCGCCGCGACCGCGGCGATCACCGTCGTGGCCGAGTGACCCGGAGGAGCCCCGATGCGCCAGACGTCCATGTCCCACACGAAAGAAGGAGTAGGCCGATCAGAGGACATGACGTTCGTTGCGTACGCTCAACTTGGGAATCTTGGCGCATGTAGACGCCGGTAAGACCAGCCTGACCGAGCGGCTGCTGCACGCCGCCGGGATCATCGACGAGGTCGGCAGCGTCGATGAGGGCAACACCCAGACCGACACCCTGGCCCTGGAACGCAGGCGCGGCATCACCATCAAATCCGCGGTCGTGTCCTTCGCCGTCGCCGGCACCACGGTCAACCTGATCGACACGCCGGGCCATCCCGACTTCATCGCCGAGGTGGAGCGGGTGCTGAACGTCCTGGACGGCGCCGTCCTGGTCGTCTCCGCCGTGGAGGGCGTGCAGGCGCAGACCCGCGTGCTCATGCGCACGCTGCGCCGGCTCGGCATCCCCACGCTCGTCTTCGTCAACAAGATCGACCGCCGTGGCGCCCGCTATGACGGCCTCCTGCGCGAGCTCGCCGCCAAGCTGTCCCCGTCCGTCGTCGCCATGGGCTCGGTCTCAGGGCTCGGTACGGGCGCCGCCGCGTTCACGCCGTTCGACGGCCAGGCCGCGTTCGCCGAGGAGCTGGTGAACGTGCTCGCCACCCAGGAGGACGCGCTGCTGGCGGCGTACGTGGACGACGAGAGCTCGATCTCCGCCGCCCGCCTGCGTGCCGAGCTCGCGGACCAGACCGGCCGGGCCCTGGCGCACCCGGTCTTCTTCGGCTCGGCCATCACGGGAGCCGGGGTGGAGGCGCTGATGGCGGGCGTCAGGGAGCTGCTGCCGCCCGCCCAGGACGACCCGGACATCCCTATGTCGGGCACCGTCTTCAAGGTCGAGCGCGGCCCGGCGGGGGAGAAGGTCGCCTACGCGCGCATCTTCAGCGGCACCCTGCGCACCCGCGACCGCCTCCGCTTCGACGACCGACGCGGGGGCGCGCACGACGGCGAGCACTCCGGGGGCCGGGAAGGTGTCGAAGGCCGCGAGGGCAGGGTCACCGCGATCAGCGTCTTCGACGGGGGCACGGCCGTGCGCTGCCAGGAGGCGCCCGCCGGCCGGATCGCCCGCCTCTGGGGCCTGGCCGACGTCCGCATCGGCGATCGGCTGACCCGCCCACAGGACCGGGACCCGCAGGACACGGACCCCGGAGCCAGGCGGGCCTCCACAGACGGGCGGGCCTCCGGAGACGAGTGGCCGTCCGGAGACGGGCGGAGGTCAGGCGGCGAGGAGGCGTTCGACGGGCACTTCGCGCCGCCCACGCTGGAGACCGTCGTGTCGCCAGGCCGCGCCGCCGACCGGGGCGCGCTGCACCTCGCGCTGAGCCGGCTCGCCGAGCAGGACCCGCTGATCGGCCTGCGCCAGGACGACGTGCGCCAGGAGGTGTCGGTCTCGCTCTACGGCGAGGTGCAGAAGGAGGTCATCCAGGCCACGCTCCTGGACGACTTCGGCCTGGAGGTCACCTTCCGCGAGACCACCACCATCTGCGTCGAACGCCCGGCCGGCACGGGCGCGGCGTTCGAGCTGATCGGCAAGGAGCCGAACCCGTTCCTCGCGACCGTCGGCCTGCGCGTCGAGCCGGGCGGGGCGGGCGACCCGACCGGCGGGGGAGTGGAGTTCCGGCTGGAGGTGGAGCTGGGGTCGCTGCCGTACGCGTTCATGAGCGCCATCGAGGAGACGGTGCACGAGACGCTCCACCAGGGCCTGCACGGCTGGAGGTGCGGGACTGCGTGGTCACGCTGACCCACTCGGGCTACTGGGCCAGGCAGAGCCATGCCGGCGGCGGCTTCGACAAGAGCATGTCGAGCACCGCGGGCGACTTCCGCAACCTCGTCCCGCTGGTGCTGATGGACGCGCTGCGGCAGGCCGGGACCACGGTGCACGAGCCGATGCACCGCTTCCGCCTGGAGTTGCCGCCCGAGACGCTGGGCCCGGTGCTGCCCGTGCTGGCCCGGCTCGGCGCGACCCCGCGCACCCAGCGCTCCTCCCTGGTGGAGGGGCTGATCCCGGCGGCCAAGGTGCACGAGCTGGAGCGGCGGCTGCCGGGGCTGACCCAGGGCGAGGCCGTGCTGGAGTCCGGCTTCGACCGGTACGAGCGCGTACGCGGCCCGATCCCGCGCCGCCCGCGCACCGACCACAACCCGCTCGACCGCAAGGAGTACCTGCTGCACGTGGTGCGCCGCGTCTGACGCACCCGAGCCCGCGCCGCTCGCACTGAGCGGCCGGAAGTCGGGCCGACCGCCTGCCGGGCAAGGGCCGGTCAGACCTGGCGCAGGTCGGGGTCGGTGGCCACCACGATGACGGCGAGGTAGCCGTCGCCGTCCTGGACGACGTGGGCCAGCATGTCGTCCTTGAAGACGGGGTCGTTGCCGTTGTGGGTGTCGCGGGCCTGGTCGTGCCCGAGGTAAGGGGGGCGGGACAGCACCTTCCTGTTGAGGCTCTCGTCGAACATGAGCTCCGTGCACAGGGCGCGCCGGTCGTCCACGACCACCATCGCGTGGATGTGCACGGTGCGCCCCGGATACCAGCCCGGCCAGATGGTGGTGAAGCGGACCACGCCGCCGGCGTCGGCGATCTGGACGCCGCGCAGGTAACGCTTGCGGTCCGTGGGCCTCATGTCGGCGAACTTCGTGTCGGGGTTGATCTGCGCCTTGCCGTCCTCGCCCCGGTCCTTGAGCGCGTCGCGCGACTCGGACTCGGCGCCCGAGTAGAGCCCGGCGGCGTCGCAGTGCCAGATCTCCACCACGGCTCTGGGCAGCGGCCGGCAGGTGGCGCCGTCCTGCACCTTGATCGCCAGCCGCAGCCGGACGCCCTCCCGGTCCTCGCGCAGGTCGCTGCGGATCGCGCCGGTCTCGAAGTAGTAGGGGCCCTGCATCGTGCTGGGCGCCAGCCGGCACGTCCTGGCCTTGGCGAACAGCGCGTCCGCCTTGGCGTGGGTGCCGGGGTCGAAGGCGGTGGACGGGTCGTCCGTCAGGGTGACGCCGAAGCTGGGGTCGCCGGCGGTGAGCAGGCCGCCGAGGCTGAGTGTGCCGATTCCGGTGATGAGCCGTCGCCGGCTGACCCGCCGGTCTTCGCGATCGTGTACCACGGAAGGTCCTTGGAGATCAGGAGCTACTTCTCGGAACCTCTCATGCGCCGGGGGACTTTCCGCGCAGGCGCGCGGCGCGGCCACGTCGTGACATCAGGCGAAGAAAGTCGTCGAAATCCTTTTCGTTGATACCCAACTGTAATCAGACGCGGTTGGGCTGATCAGCGCCGCCGGATTCTCTTCCGAGCAGGTCATGGCACGTGCAACAACATGCAGGAGTCGATTGACAGACCCGCCTCCGGCGATCTACGTTCCCGAAAACCTTTTAGGTAGTCCCGAGCCTGCCATGTTAGCGCTCACATCCACAAGGGGCCACTCATGAGACGACGATGGGCGGCGGCCCTAGCCGCGGCACTCCTGCTCCTCCCCGGCACCGCGCGGCCCGCACTGGCGGGATCACCACCGCGATCTACACGGCCGACCCGGCCGCGCTGGTCGTCGGCGACACCCTGTACCTCTACACCGGCCACGACGTGGCCCCGACCGGCGGCACGGACTTCGTCATGCGCGACTGGCACGTCTTCACCGACGACGACGGCCAGGTCTACCTGTACTGGGGCTCCTACTACGGGCTGCGCGCGGCCCGGCTCAACGCCGACATGACCTCGATCAACGGCCCGGTCATCACCCCGAGCGGCGTGTCGAACTTCTGGGAGGCCCCCTGCATGTTCAAGCGCGACGGCGTCTACTACCTCGCCTACGCGGCCAACGACGCGGCCTGCTCGGCGCCCGGCTACGCGTGCGTCCGCTACGCCACCGCGAGCGACCCGATGGGCCCGTGGACCCATCGCGGGGTCGTGCTCGACCAGGTGAGCTCGACGACCAACCATCCGGCGATCATCGAGTTCAAGGGGCAGTGGTACATGGTCTACCACAACGCCTCCAGTCCCGGCGGGGGCGACTTCCGCCGCTCGGTGACGATCGACCGGCTCTCCTTCAACGCCGATGGCACCATGCGGAAGGTCGTGCGGACCGGCGGCCCGCTCACCCCGGGCAACCTGGCCGCGAGCGCCACCCCGTCCACCTCGTACGTCTCCCCCTGGGAGACGCTCGGCGCGATCAACGACGGCCACACCGGCGTGGCCGGCGACACGTTCAACCCGATCACGTTCAGCCCGGTCAGCACGACCCGGCTGCGGCTGAACATCACCTCAAGAACCGGCTACTCGACCGGCGTGCTCGAATGGAGGGCCTTCTCATGAGGCGCGTCCTGTCCGCCCTGCTGCTGATCGCGGCTCTGATCGTGGCCGGCGCCCCGGCGCACGCCGACCAGACCATCGGCTACCCCTCCTTCGGCGGTCCCGCCGTCCCGGCGCCGCCGGGGGCGTACACGACCGGCGACATGATGCGGGCGATCTACGAAGCCGAGAGCTCCGGCACTGACTTCTGGATGGACCGGCTGCTGGCCAGGCCCGGCAACGACCCGGCGGGCACCTGGCTCATGTCGCGCGGCCGGGCGCTGTTCATGAAGACGCACACGCCGGGCACGCTCGGGTTCGCCGGGCAGGCCGCGTACTGGGAGAGCATCAGCAACGACAACGCGTTCACCGTCGCGCTCACGCCGGGCACGTTCACCGAACAGGTGAGCTCGCGCCGGCAGGCGCCGAGCCACTGGAAGAGCCGGCACACCAGCGGCTCGATCGCCGTCAACCAGACGAAGTTCATCACCGACAACAACGTGGCCGTGGCCAACCTGGCGATCACCAACGGCGGCTCCGCCTCGGCCACGCTGCAACTGCGCGCCACCTCCCCGTACGCCACCACCGGCTCGGGCGCCGAGCTGACCGGCCAGGTCAACGCCTACAACGACCTGACCACCCTGCGCCCGCGGCTCACCTGCGACGGCTGCGCCGTCTCCAGTGGCGGGCTCAACCGCTCGCTCACGATCGCCGCGGGCGCCACCGTCACCGTCAAGGTCGTCATGGGCTTCGTCACCGACGAGATCCCGGCCTCCCGCACCGAGTACGACGCCTACGCCGGCTACTCGGCCGCCACCGCGTTCGCCACCCACGTGCGCGCCTACAACCGCTGGTGGGCCGAGAACGTCCCCTACATCGACGTGCCCGAGCCGGCCATCAAGAAGAACATCTACTACCGCTGGTGGCTGATGCGCTTCAACCACCTCGACGCCGACATCCCCGGCCAGACCTTCCAGTTCCCCACCTCGACCGAGGGCGTGCTCGGCTACAACAACGCGATCGCGCTGACCCAGCCCATGCACATCGACGACCTCAAGTACCTGCGCGACCCGATCTACGCCTACGGCGACTGGCTGAGCGTCGGACAGACCTCCAAGAACGGCCGCTTCCTCGACAACCCCGGCGATCCGGAGAACTGGTCCAACAGCTACACCCAGTACATCGGCGAGGCCGCCTGGAAGAGCTACCAGATCCACGGCGGCCAGCCCGCCATCGCGGCCAACCTGGCCCGCTACGCCGAGCAGGACGTCAAGGGGCAGCTGTCCTTTTACGACACCGACAACAACAAGCTGATCGAGTACGACTGGGGCGCCCTGACCGGCAACGACGCCGACGCCGTCTCCTTCCACTGGAAGCCGGGCCGGATGGACCGGGCCGAGAGCGCCTACCAGTACAGCGGCGCGCTGGCCGCCGCGCAGGCGTACGAGACGGCCGGCAACACCGCCAAGGCCGCCGAACTGCGCACGCTGGCCACGCAGATCCAGAACGCCATCGTCGGCGTGCTGTGGAACCCGGGCAGGCAGCTCTTCGAGCACCGGCTCAAGTCCACCCATGAATGGGTGCCGTGGAAGGAGATCAACAACTATTACCCGTTCGCCGTCGGCGCGATCCCCGACACGGCCACCTACAAGCAGGCGCTGCGCCTCTTCGACGATCCGGCCCAGTATCCGATCTTCCCCTTCTACACCGCCAACCAGGCCGACAAGGCGGCCTCGGGCACCGGCAGCAACAACTTCTCCACGATCAACTCCACCGTGCAGTTCCGCCTGCTCTCCTCGGTGCTGCGCGATTACCCGAACGAGTGGATCGACGCGACCTGGTACAAGAAGCTCCTCTACTGGAACGCCTGGGCCCAGTACGTGGGCGGCAACACCCAGTGGCCGGACGCCAACGAGTTCTGGGCCGACTGGAACGGCTCCTCCATCGCCTACCGATCCTGGATCCACCACAACATCCTGGGCAGCGGCAACTGGACCGTGATCGAGGACGTCGCCGGGCTGCGGCCGCGCAACGACGCCAAGGTGGAGCTCTCGCCGATCGACATCGGCTGGACCCACTTCACCGTCAACAACCTGCGCTACCGCGGCGCCGACCTGACCATCGTCTGGGACGACCCGGCCGACGGCGTCGTCCGCTACCCCGGCGTGCCCGAGGGCTACTCCATCTACGTCAACGGCGCGCGCGCCGCCACGATCTCCGCACTCGTGCCCTTCACCTGGGACCCTGCCACCGGAACGGTCACCACGAGCGGCACCGTCACCCACCACGTCGCCGTCTCAGGGCTGCGCTCGCCGGCCCAGGTCGTCCACAGCGGCGCCCGCATGGTCGACCTGCTCGCCAAGGCCGGCGTCGACCTGACCGCCGACCTGGCCGACCTGGCCGCCGGCGCCACCGCCACGGCCTCCACCACCGCCTCCGGCAGCTCGGCGGCCGGCGCCGTGGACGGCTTCCCGATCAACGAGCCGTTCTGGGGCGGCACCACCGCCGGACAGGACTGGTACGAGCTCAACTTCGGCACCGCCCGCACCCTCGACGAGGTCCGGCTCTACTTCAAGGACAGCCGTCCGGCGAGCGCGACCTACCGGGCGCCCGCGTCGTACGACCTCCAGTACCACAACGGCTCGGCCTGGGTCAGCGTGCCCGCGCAGACCAAGACCCCGGCCGCGCCGCGGGCCAACTACAACCTGGTGCGCTTCCCCGCGATCACCGCCCAGCGCGTCCGGGTGCTGGCCACGGCCGCCTCCGGCGCGCGGACCGGCCTCACCGAGATCAAGGCGCACCACCGGGGCGGCGTGCAGCCGCCGTCCAACCTGGCGCGGTCGGCCACGCCGACCGCGTCCTACACCTCGTCATGGGAGAGCGTGAACGCCGTCAACGACGGCATCGACCCGCCCTCCTCCAACGACACGGTCAACCCGCGCTGGGGCTGCTGGCCGCAGACCGGCCAGCAGTGGGTGGACCTGACCTGGTCCTCGGCCCGCACCCTGAACCGGGCCGAGGTGTACTTCTTCGACGACGAGCAGGGCATCGACATGCCGGCGTCGTGGAGGCTGCAGTACTGGAACGGCAGCGCGTACGCGGACGTGCCCGGCGCTTCGGCGTACACGCCGGCCGAGAACGCCTACAACGCCGTCACCTTCACCGCGACCGCCACCACCCGCCTGCGGGTGCTGCTCACCGGGACCGGCACCAGCTCCGTCGGCCTGCTGGAGGTCAGAGCCTACGGAACCTGAGGCCTCATCGTGAGGAGCGCTCCCGATATCGGGGGCGCTCCTCCTCTTGACGGCGCCCGTGCCACGGGCGCACCATCGCGAGCATCGGAGTAATGACATTCTCACTTTCGGTGACGTAGCGCGGCGCTGTCGGGCAAGCTGCTGTCACAAATCCGGCCGATGGGTGGCGATCGCATGGTGGGCAAGTGGCAGGCAGGCAACCTCCCGGCGGAGTTGACGAGCCTGATCGGCCGCCGGGCCGAGCTGGAACAGGTGCGCCAGGCCGCCCGGCGCTCCCGCCTGGTCACGCTCACCGGCGTGGGCGGCGTCGGCAAGTCCCGCCTCGCGTTGCGCGCCGCCGCCGGCCTGCGGCCCCAGTTCAGCGGTGGAGCCTGGCTGGTGCAGTTGTCGCCGCTCGTGGACGGCTCGTTGTTGCCGCACGCCATCGCCGAGGCGCTCAGGCTCACCGACCAGACCACCCGCCCGATGGTCGAGGTGCTGGCCGAGCACCTGTACGACCGGGAGATCCTGCTCGTCCTCGACACCTGCGAACACCTCGTCGGCGCCTGCGCCAGGACGGTCGAGACGCTGCTCGACGCCGTGCCGGGCTTGCGTGTGCTGGCCACCAGCCGCCGCCCGCTCGACGTGCCCGGCGAACTCGTCTACGTGGTCGACCCGCTGCCGGTCCCGCCGCCCGGCACGAGCGCCGGCCTCGGTGACGCGGTGGCGCTGCTGGCCGAGCGCGCCGCCGAGACCGTGCCCGGCTTCGACCTGGCCGACCAGGACCAGGATGCCGTCATCCGGCTGTGCCGGCGGCTGGAGGGCATCCCGCTGGCGATCGAACTGGCGGCGGCGCGGTTGCGCGAGATGCCGGTGGCGCAGCTGGCCGACCGGCTCGACGACAGATTCGCCACCCTCCGCGACGATCCCGCCGCCCCGGCCGCGTCGTTAACCGATCCCGCCGCGTCGGGAGACGCGGCCGCATCGGGCGCGTCCGGCGAGGCCGGACCGCCGTGGCACCAGGCGCTGCGCACCGCCATCGGATGGAGTCACGAGCTGTGCGAGCCCGCCGAGCGGCTGCTCTGGGCGCGGCTGTCGGTGTTCGCCGGCGACTTCGACGCCGAGGCCGTACGCCGGGTGTGCGCGGACGACCTGCTCGCCGAGGCCGACATCGGGCAACTCCTCGACGCGCTGGCCGAGGAGTCCATCCTGACCTGGCTGCCGACCGGCGCGGGAGAGCGCTACCGCATGCTGGACACGCTGCGCGAATACGGCGCGGGCTGGCTGCGCGGCCTCGGCGAGGAGGAGCGCTTCAAGCAGCGCCACCGCGAGCACTACCTGTCGCTGGCCACCAAGGGCGCGGCCGGCTGGCTCGGGCCCGGCCAGATCTCCTGGTACGACCGCATGATCGGCGAGCACGACAACCTGCGCGCCGCCATGGAGGTCGCCCTCGGCGTCAAGGACGGCCTGCCCGCGCTGGAGCTGGCCGGGACGCTGGCCTTCTTCTGGTACGGCTGCGGCTACGCCAAGGAGGGCCGCCACTACCTGCGCCAGGCCCTCGACCTGGACACCAGGCCGGGCCCCGCGCTCGCGCAGGCGCTGTGGGCCGACGGCCTGCTCGCCGCCACGCAGGGTGACGCCGACGGAGCCGAGACCAGGGCCGCGGAGTGCGAGCGGGCCGCCCCCGAAGGCGACCCCTACGCCGCCCTGTGCGTCCAGGCCCTGCGCTCCTCCGCCGGGGTCATCAGGGGCGACCTGGTGCAGGCGATGGCCGAGTCGGAGCCCGCGTACCTCGCCCGCTGGAGCGGCGAGCCGCTGACCATCGCCGGCCTGCTGGCGCTGCTGTGCCGGGCCCACGCCTACACCGTCGACAACCGCGTCGACGACGCGATCGCCGTCCTGGAGGACCTGCGTTCGCTCTGCGACGAGCGCGGCGAGCAGCTGATGCGCTCCCACGGCGACCTGCTGCGCGGCCAGGCCGAGCTGAGCGGCGGGCGCCTCGACGCGGCCGTCTCCTACGGGCAGGCGGCGCTGCGCACCAAGAGGCGGCTGCACGACAGCTTCGGCATCGGCATGACCGTGGACCTGCTGGCCCTGGCGGCGGGCGCGGCCGGACGGGGCCTGCGCGCCGCGCGGCTGCTCGGGCTGGCCCAGCGGATCTGGAGCACCCACGGCCAGGCCCAGGCCAGCGTGCCCGCGTGGGTGGCGGCCAGGAAGGGCTGCGAGGCGCAGGCCCGCGACCTGCTCGGCGACAACGCGTACACGGTGGCCTACCGGACGGGGTTCGACAGCGACATCGACGCGGGCATCGCGTACGCGCTCGAACCCGAAGGCGAGGACCTGCCCAACGGCAACCCGTTCAGCTGACCCCCGCCACCGCTCCTCCGAGCGGCCCCCGGCCCGCCCGGCTCAGCGCTGGCGGGCCGGGCGGATGACGAGTTCGTTGACGTCCACGTCCGCCGGCTGGCCGATCGCGTAGGCGATGGCGTCCGCGATGCTGCCGGGCGGGATGGTGTCCTTCCTGTAGTCCCGCATCGCCTCCTGGGCCAGCGGGTCGGTGATGGAGCCGGCCAGCTCCGACTCCACCACGCCGGGCGAGAGGGTGGTGACCCGGATGCCCGGGTCCATCTCCTGCCGCAGCCCCTCGGTGATCGCCCAGGCGGCGTACTTCGTCCCGCAGTAGACCGCCCCCGTCGGCACCACCTGATGGGCGCCGACCGAGGCGACGGTGACGAAGTGCCCCTCCCCCCGGCGCTGGAAGTGCGGCAGGGCGGCGGCGATCCCGTACAGCAGGCCGCGCACGTTCACGTCGATCATCCGGTCCCACTCGTCGACCAGCAGCGCGTCCAGCCGGGACAGCGGCATCACGCCGGCGTTGTTGACGATCACGTCGATGCGGCCGTGCCGCTCGGCGGCGCCGTCGGCGAAGGCGGCGACGTCCCGCCGGTCGGTCACGTCGAGGCGGCGTACGTCGGCCTCGCCCCCCGCGGCCTCGATCGCCTTGGCGATCACGGCCAGCCGGTCCTCGCGCCGGGCGCCGAGGACGACCCGGTGGCCGTCGGCGGCCAGGCGCAGCGCGGTGGCCTCGCCGATGCCGCTGCTCGCGCCGGTGATCAGAACGACCTTGCTCATGAGGTTCCCTCCTGGGACGGGTAGTCGGCGCTGAGCGTGAGCTCGCGCCAGGTGTCGAAGACGGTCGCGAGCGTGCCGAGCCGGGCCGTGGCCACGTCGTAGGCGACCTTGCCGAGCAGCAGCCGCAGCGGCGGCTCGTCGGCCTCGACCGCGGCGATGATCGCCGCGGCGGCGCGCTCCGGGTCGCCGGGCTGCCGGCCGTAGGTGGCCAGGGTCGACGCGCGGCGCGCGCCGGCGGTCTCGGCGTAGTCGCCGATGCCGACCCCGGACTGCCGCATGGACGGCCCGGACCAGTTCGTACGGAACGCGCCCGGCTCCACGATCGTGACCTTGATCCCCAGCGGCCCGACCTCGGCCGCCAGCGACTCCGACAGCCCCTCCACGGCGAACTTGGTCGCGTGGTAGTAGCCGGTCGCGCCGAAGGCGGCCAGGCCGCCGAGCGAGGACACGTTCACGATGTGGCCGGAGCGGCGGGCGCGCATGGCGGGCAGCACGGCCTTGGTGACGTCCACCAGGCCGTGCACGTTGGTGTCGAACAGGGCCCGCACCTGCTCGTCCTCGCCCTCCTCGATCGCGGCCAGATAGCCGTAACCGGCGTTGTTGACCAGCACGTCGATCCGGCCGAACGCGCGCTGCGCCTCGGCCACGGCGTGCTCGATCTGCTTGCCGTCGGTGACGTCGAGCGGCAGGGCGAGGGCGCGGCCGGGATGGCGTCCGACCAGGTCGGCCACCTGCTCCGGGTCGCGGGCGGTGACCACGGCGCGCAGGCCGCGATCGAGGACGGCGCCGGCCAGCGCGCGGCCGAGACCGGTCGAGCAGCCGGTGATGAACCAGACGTTCGTGTCGTTCATGGTGTGAGGTACTTCCTGATGGTTTCGTGGCATGGTCGAATGGCGCGCCGGCGAAGGTCGCCGCGCGGGGGACGGAACGGTTCGGTCGGTGCGGCCGCCCGGCGGATGGATCAGGCGGTGCGGCCGTCCGGTGGCCGGATCAGGCGGTCAGGCTGCCCAGGAGGCCGAGGGCCTCTTCCGAGGCGCTGCCCGGATCGGCCTGGTAGACGACGAGCTGCTGACCCGGCGCGCTGTTGACGGTCAGCGCCTCGTAGTGCAGCGTCAGCTCCCCCACCAGCGGATGACGGAAGCGCTTGGTCTCGTGGGTCTTCTGGCGGATGTCGTGCCGGGCCCACAGCTCGCGGAACTCCCGGCTCTTGAGCGACAGCTCCCCGACCAGCTCGACGAGCGCGGGGTCGTCGTAGTCGGCGCCGATCGACTGGCGCAGCCCGGCGACGGTGTTGAGCGCCACCCGGTCCCATTCGGGATAGAAGGTGCGCGCGTCCGGGTCGAGGAACACCAGCCGCACCAGGTCGCCGCTGTGGGCGTGCCCGGCGAACAGGGCCTCGCCGAGCATGTTGGCGGCCAGCACGGTCATCCGGCGGCCGAGCACCACGGCGGGCGTGTGCGGCCAGGCGTCCATCATCCGCAGCAGGCGGAGGCTGACCTGCTCAGGACCGCCGCCCTGACCACCCTGACCACCCTGACCACCCTGACCACCCTGACCGCCCTGGCCGTGCGGCCGGCCGGCGGTGGGCCTGGCCAGCTCGTGCAGGTGCGCGGTCGCGTCCTCCTCCAGCTCCAGCGCGCGGGCCAGCGCGTCGATCACCTGCGCCGACGGGTGCCGTTCGCGGCCCTGCTCCAGTCGTACGTAATAGTCGGTGCTCACGCCCGCGGCCCGGGCGACCTCCTCACGGCGCAGGCCGGACACCCGGCGGCGGACGCCGACGGGCAGGCCCAGGTCCTCGGGCTGGAGCAGCTCGCGGCGGGCCCGCAGGAACTGCCCGAGCAGGTTCTCCGTGTCCATGCTTCGAGGCTAGGCCAGAAAAGGGCAGGTCGGGGCGCTCAGGGTAGCCGCGCCACACCCACCCTCCGGTGCGGCGGCCACCCGCTGGGAGCCGCCGCTGCTCCGGAGGCGGGTGGTGCTGGCGGAGGTGGCCGGCCCCCGCGCCCGCCGGGACCAGCGTCGGGGTCCAGCCGGCGTCGCCGCCGAGCGTCGTGCCGTTGGCGGCGTTGTACGCGGCCGCCACGTCCACCGGCACGCCGTCCACCAGGTTGTCCCTGGCGGTGATGGCCGTGCCGTTGAACACCGTCAGCACCTTCGCCGCCTCGATCCCGTCGAAGGCGTTGCCGTCCGCGTACACCTGCGAGCCGAACCCCACGCCGATGCTGTAACCGTGCCCGTCGCCGCCCCGGTAGTAGTTGTTGTAGACGTGCACCTGGCCGAAGCGCACCCGTGGCGCGCGCTGCCCGAGCCGGTCGAAGTGGTTGTGGTGCAGGGTGACCTTGAGCTTGTCCTGCTCGCCGTACCTGCCCGGGTTGTCGGTGTTGCCGATCAGGGTCACCTTGTCGTGGCCGCTCAGGTGGTTGCAGGAGAGGGTGACGAAGTTCGAGCCGCGGACGATGTCGAGCAGGCCGTCGTGCACCTGGTACGGGCGGCCGAAGTAGCGCGGCTGACCGGAGTCCGGGTTGTCGCCGTCGTTCAGCGTGTTGTGGTCGATCCAGACGCGCGTCGTCGTTGACGCCGGCGCCAGGGCCGTGGTTGCGGTACTCGGACAGCCGGGCGTCGCGCCAGCTCAGGCCGGACATGTCGGTCCAGGGCGCGTCCTTGACCTGCTGGCCCAGCCACGACTCGCGGATCAGCACCTGGCCGCGCGCCGTGGTGGACCCGCCGGCCGGCCAGGGGAGGCCCAGGTGGAAGGTGCCGGCGGGGGCGTCGCTGACCAGGTGACTGCGGTGGATGAGGATGCCGTACGGGTGGGACACCTCGGTGCTGGCGGCGGTCACGTAGCCGAGGCGCTGCCCGAGGTGCCGTACGGGCCCGAGCCGTCCGGCTTGGGAGTGGCGGCCGAGACGTCGTAGGTGAGCACCACCTCGCGCGGGTCGCGGGTGTCACCGGCCAGCGTGATGTGCGGCTTGTCGGCGGGGATGACCACCTGCTGCTTGTACGTGCCCTTGCGGACCAGGATCGTGACCGGCCTGGTGTTGCCGGACGGCACGGCGTTCACGGCGTCCTGCACGTTCGTGTGGTCACCGGAGCCGTCGGCCGCGACGACGATCGTTCGCGGGCGGGGCGCGGCCGCCGCCGGGGCCGCCGCCGGGGCCGCTGCGAGGGCTGCCGTGGGGGCGGCAGTCGCGAGTGCCGTCAGGGCGATCAGTGGGGGGAGGACGAGGCGTCGCATGCGCAACCTCGGCAGAGTGCGACAAGCGGTTGCATTCGACTCTCGCTTTCGACAACGGGGCGCGGTTCGAGCGGGGGACGCCGTGCGGGTGGCGTTACGAGCCGGTGGCCGGGGTGGCGGTCGTGGTGGCGGCGGCGCAGGGCGGCGCGTAGGGGCGGCCGGGGACGTACTGGGCCCACTCGGCCCTGGTGACCGACGTGCCGGCGGCCTCGCAGACGTTCGCGCTCGCCTGCTCCACGTTCAGCCCCCAGAGCTGCGCGGCCGTGCCGGACGCGCTGGCCAGCACGGTGCCGTCGGGGCCGAGCTCCACGTCGCCGGCCGCGTCGGAGCCGGCGAAAACGGCCCAGAGCGAGGGCCGGGCGAGGTCGGCGACGTTCCACACGCGCAACGTACGGTCCTGGGAGGCGGTGACGAGCGTGCGGTCGTCGGCGGCGAACGCGACGGCGGAGACGTCGGCGGTGTGACCGGGCAGGCTCGCCAGCGCCTTGGGCTGGGCGGGGCGGGACACGTCCCACAGCCGGGCCGTGCCGTCGGAGGCGGCCACGGCCAGCGTCTTGCCGTCCTTGCTGAAGCTCAGGTCGAGCACCCCGCCGGAGGCCGCGGAGAAGGTCTTCAGCGACTGGGGCTTGGCGGGCTTGGCGACGTCCCAGAGCCGTACCGACGAGGTGCCCGAGCCCGTCGCCACCACGCGGCCGTCGGGGCGGAACACGGCGGTGTTCAGCCGCCTGTCGGCGGCGCCCGGCGTGGAGAGCCGCTTAGGGGTGGCCGGGGTGGCGACGTCCCACAGCATCGTCCTGCCGTCGCGGGCGGTCGTCACCACGGTCTTGCCGGCCGGTCCGTACGCGGCCGAGCGCAGGCCGTCGGTGTGCCCGGTCAGCGTGCCGAGCAGCTTGGGGGTGGCCGGCTCCGAGACGTCCCAGAGCTTGGCGGTGCGGTCGAGCGAGGCTGTGACCAGGCGCCGCCCGTCGGGGCTGAACGAGGCCGCCATGACCTTCCCGGTGTGCCCCGACAGCGTGGACTGCGGGACGGCCACCGCCGGGTCGGCCAGGTCCCAGAGCTTGACGCTCATGTCGTCCGAGGTCGTGGCCAGGACGCGGCCGCTCTTGGCGATCGCGATCCCGTTGACCGGCGCGGTGTGCCGGTCGAGCCGGGCGCGGGGGGCGACCCGGGAGGCGTTGGAGACGTTCCACAGGCGGGCGATGCCGTCGGTGGCGGAGGTGGCCAGGTTCTGGCCGCTCGGGCTGAACGCCACACCCGTCACCGGATCGGGGAACCCGGCCAGCGTCGCCGTGAGCTCGGGCTCGCTCGGCGACTCCATGCTCCACAGCCGCACGGTGGCGTCGGCCGAGGCGCTGGCCAGGACGCTGCCGTCGGGGCTGTAGGCGACGTCGTCCACGGAGGCGGAGTGGCCGCGGGCCGTGCCGAGCAGCTTGGTCGCCGTGATGTCCCACACCTGCACCGCGCCCGTGGCGGAGGAGGTGACCAGGTTGAGCCCGTTCGGTGAGAAGGCCGCGCCGCGCACGGCGCCCTCCTGCGAGGTCAGCGTGGCCAGGCTCTTCGGCTGCGCGGGCGTGAGTACGTCGAGGATGGCGATCGTGCCGCCGGTGCCGGCCAGCGCGGCCAGGCGGCCGTCCGGGCTGAACACCGCCCTGGTGAGGGCGGACTGCCGGCTCAGCACGGAGACCGCGGCGGGCTTGGCGGTGTCCTCGACGTTCCACAGCCGGCCGGTGCCGTCGGCGGACGCGGTGAGCAGCACGTCGTCCTTCGGGCTGAACGCCACCGAGGTGACCTGCTCCTTGTGCCCCTTGAGGGTGGACGAAGCGCGGGGCTCGGCCGGGTCGGAGACGTTCCACAGCCGGGCCGTGCCGTCGGCCGACGCCGTGGCCAGCGTCTTGCCGTCCTTGCTGAACGCCGCCGCGAGCACGCCGCCGGTGTGCCCCTTCGCCACGCCCAGGGCCTTCGGGCGCAGGGGGTCGGTGACGTTCCACAGCCTCGCGGTGGCGTCGCCGGAGGCGGTGACGGCGACGCGGCCGTCGGGGCGGTAGGCGACCCGCTCGACCGGGCCGGTGTGCCCGATCATGCGGGCGCCGACCGGGCGCGACAGGGAGCCGAGCAGCGCGCCCCTGGCCTCGGGCGTGGCCGAGACGCGGTAGGCGGCCAGGGCGAGCTGGGAGCCGAGCGAGGTGTCCCTGACGGTGCTCGCGGACGCGGCCAGCTGACGGGACAGGGCCTGGTCGCGCGCCGCGGCGGCCTCGTTCGCCAGCCTGCCGGCCTGCCCGCTCCGCACCAGCGCCACGACACCGCCTGCCGCCGCCACGAGGAACAGCACGGCCAAGGAGGCGATGGCGGCCCGGGTGATCAGTGACCGCCGCGCCTGCCGGCCGCGCGACGCGGCCAGGAAGTCCCGTTCGACGGGGGTGATGGTGGGGGCGGCTGCCGCGGGCCCGCGTGTGGCCATGGGGCCTTGGGCTGGCTGGGCGGCTTGCGGAGCTGGCGCCGCGGGGGCGGACGCGCTCACGGCCGCCTGGGCGATGGCGAGGCGGTCGTCGGCGTACAGGTAACCGGCGTCCTGCCCGTCGCGCTGCCACATCAGCGCGTCCTCGGCCAGCCGGCGCCGTACCAGCAGCTGGGCCCGCCCGGTCTCCGCCCAGGTGCCGAGCCGCGGCCAGGCGCGGATGAGCGCCTCGTGCGCGAGCTCGGCCTGGGTGCCGTCCAGCGTGACCAGCCGGGCGCGGACGAACTCCGCCAGCACCTGCCCCTCGATCGACGACGGCCCCGGGCTCAGCTCGCTCACCGGGACCCGCTGCCGCAGGCCGCCGGCCTGCTCGTCCACGTGCACCAGCCGGACCAGCAGGCCGCGCGCCACCGGCTCGGACTCCGCGCCCAGCCGCCGCAGCGTCTCCTCGCCGCTCATCGCCACCGCCCGCGCCACCCCGCCGGCGGAGCGGTAGCCGGCCATGGTCAGCACGCCACCGGCGCGCCGCTGCCAGGTGGCCAGCAGCGCGTGGGAGAGCCTGGGCAGCAGGTCGTCCTCGACCGCCTGGACGTCCTCCAGGATCAGCTCGACCAGGCCGGGCTCCAGGGAGAGCCCCGAGCGCACGGCCGGCTCCTCGATCGCCTCGCGCAGCTCGGCCGGCGTCATGGGCGCGACGATCTCGGGCCGCCGCATCGTCTCCAGCAGGCCGGGATAGCTCGCGCAGCGCCCGAAGAAGTCGCCGCGGACCGCGATCACCACGGCGGCGGAACGGGAGACCGCGACCAGCGCCTCGACGAAACGCCGCCGCGCGGGCTCGTCCGTGCAGACGGTGAACAGCTCCTCGAACTGGTCCACGACCAGCAGCGTGCGGGCGGGCAGCCCGCGCCCGGCCGCGCCCGGGTCGGACTCGATCACCGCGCGCAGCCGTTCCTGATCGTTTCCCGTCAGGGCCGCCAGCTCCCGTGCCAGCCCGGCCACCGGCCGCGCGCCCGGGGTCATGACGACGTACCGGCCGCCCTCCTTGGCCAGCGCGGGGATCAGCCCCGCGCGCAGCAGCGAGGTCTTCCCGCACCCGGACGGGCCGGTGAGGACCAGTGGCCCGCCGGCCTCGAACGCCTGCGACCCGATCACCACCGGCGGCCCCGAGGACCGCAACGCCTGGCGCGCCCGCGTCACCAGCGACCTCGTCTGCTCCGCACGACCGAAGAGCAGCCCCGCGTGCTCGGGCCCGAAGGCCGCCAGCCCGCGGTAGGGGCTGTTGAGGTCGCCGGGGGAGCCGGTCGGCGGGCCCGTCTGGGAGGCGGGAGCGTCGTGAGCCGGGTTGACGGCCAGCGGC
The DNA here is from genome assembly GCF_003001935.1 of Nonomuraea fuscirosea. Classification (GTDB taxonomy): domain Bacteria; phylum Actinomycetota; class Actinomycetes; order Streptosporangiales; family Streptosporangiaceae; genus Nonomuraea; species Nonomuraea fuscirosea. Next base: position 575,001 of record NZ_PVNG01000002.1, read on the forward strand.
GGCAGCTCCTTGAGCGCGCCGGCCTGCCGCCGGGGCTTGGGGAACCCGGCCGCGGGCAGCACCCGGGACAGGTGGTGGTGCACGTGGTCCAGGGTGAACGCGCGCGGCCCCGACGGGTCACCCTCGTTCAGCAGCCGCAGCAGCGCGCCGGTCATCGCGGTGTGCCTGACGCCGGGCAGCGCCCACGCGTTCTCGTCCTTGCTGGAGGACGCCAGCACGTACGCGCCCCGCGCGGACACGTCGAGCGCCTGCTCCATCGCCTTGGCCGGCACCGGCCGCGGGCCGGCGGTGAAGCAGCAGTCGAGGATCACGACGACCAGCTCGGCCCGCGACGACGCCAGGATCCGGCGCACCATCGAGTACGGCAGCGCCTGGTAGCCGGCCACCCCCTGCCCGAGGTCCGCCGTGGCCCGCGTGGCCAGGTGCAGCTCGTTCCCCGGGCCGAACAGCCCGTGCCCGACATAGTGGAACAACAGCACGCCGGTGGCCTCGCCCGCCGCCCGTTCCAGGGCCTCGCCCAGATTCGCCGGGGTCGCCGGATCGAGCAGCACGGACAGGTTGGCCGGCGCCAGACCCGCCCGTTCGACCAGCGCCTGACCGAGATCGGCGACGGTGGCCGGAACCGCCGGCACCTGCGGCAGCCGTGAGGAGGGCTGATGCGTGCCGGTGCCCGCCACCACCACCCGGGTCTCCGCCGCGGACAGCAGCAGCGGTGGACCGTTCCACCTGGGGGGCCGCACGAGCCGGGTCTTCTCGATCGTCGACTCGTCCTCGCTCATCCGGCGCTCCACAACGTGGGAATGCTTGCGGCCATGGTGGCAGGGAAGGTCAGGGCGCGGTCAACCCCCCGTTGCCCGGTTGTTACGGTACGCAGATCTCGGCCGGGCGTCGAGGGGGTTGACGGAGTCTCACCAGTTGGCGGGCAGACCGGGCGTCGTGGCGGGCAGCGGGCGCCCCGGCGGATGGATGACGTACGCCACGCCACCGCTGCTGGAGCCGCGCAACCACACGTTCTCGAACGCCGCCCGCGGATAGACGCGCCGTACGGCCTCATTGTTCGGCGAGGCGGGATCGTTCGCGATCACATCACCGCTCGCGGTGAAGCCCACGACCACCATGAGGTGACCGTCGGTGCCGTACCCGGCCCCCGGCAGCTCGCCCTTCTTGAACGACTGCGACGTGATGACCGGAACGCCCGCCTTGATCAGCAGCTCCAGTTCGGTCAGCGACCGCAACCGGGTGACGAACCCGTCGAGCCCGTAACGACCGGCGTAGGCGGTGTTGAACGGCCAGTTGCCGGTGCCCGCGTAGGCGTGGTCGTAGGTGTGCCGGGCGGCGTGGTCGACCTCCGGGTCGGGGTCCGCCGGGTCGACCCAGGCGGTGTCGCGCTCGCTCGGCCACACGTCCCAGTAGCCCATCACCATGGTGGTCGAGGTCGGGCTGCACCACGCCTCGCCGCCGCCGTTCCACTCGGGGTAGTGGCCCTGGTGCGTGTTCTGGGAGCGGCGCGGCACGGCCAGCTCCTTCCCCCAGGCGCCCCCGCCCGGGCTGACCGGCACGGTCTTGCGGCCGGGCACGTTCGAGCTCATCACGCCGGACGTGCGCACGTGCGGCGTCACGCCCGAGCCCGGCAGGCGGTAGAGGGTCAGGCGGAGCTGGTAGCCGCTCATCGGCCGGCCCGCCGCCGCGACCAGCGTGTCGACCGCCACCTTGGCGTCGGCGTCGCCCTGGCCGGGCACCGACGTGCGCAGCACGTCACCCTCGGCGTAGGACCAGCGGCCCAGCGCATACCACCTCGTCAGCCCCTCCGTGTTCCTGACCCGGGCCTCGACCTGCAGCCAGCTGCCCTGCGGCACGTCCGCCGTCCAGGACGCGATCAGCTCGGTGGCGGCGAAGCCGATGGCCCGCTCGGGGCCGGTCCAGCGGGCGTACTCCCAGGTCTTCGTGCCGAGCGCGTCGGTGTGGGTGACCGTGCCCGCCGCCTCGCGGAACGCCAGCCCGTCGCCGGCCGTCGTGCCCTCACCGGCGCCGGTGGCGAAGTCGGCCCGGTGGAAGACGACGCCGGGGATCGTCGCGGCCGGTCTCGCGCGCGCCGGGGCCGCCACCGTCGTGACCAGGGCGAGGGTGGACAGGAACACGGTCAGCACACGCATGGACTCACCCTCTCTGAACACGCTCGTCGCGGCCGACCCTAGGCACGGCGGGCCTGGCAAAGCATCCGCAGATCTACGTATCACCGTGGTTCCGCCGTACCGGCCTCGATGGGAGGGTGGCATGACCACGAGGCAAGGAGTGGACACATGCGGAAATATGTGATCATGGGCGTCCAGGGCAGTGGCAAGGGCACCCAGGGCGCCCTGCTGGCCAACGATCTCGACCTGGTGCACATCAGCGTGGGCGACATCTTCCGCTGGCACGTCAAGAACCACACCAAACTCGGCGCCCAGGTACGCCGTCTCGTGGCGGCGGGCGAGCTGGTGGGCGACGACCTGGTGGCCGACGTGGTCAAGGACCGGCTCCAGCTGCACGACTGGAACTACGGCTTCGTCATCGACGGCTTCCCCCGCAACCGTCCCCAGGCGGAGTTCTTCCTGGAGAGCTACGACCTCGACGGCGTGATCCACCTCGACCTGCCCGACGACGAGGTACGCCGCCGCGTCCTGGCCCGGCGGCTGTGCTCACGATGCGGCATGGACTACAACCTCATCGCCCACCGGCCGGAGGTGGAGGGCCGGTGCGACGTGTGCGGCGGGGACCTGGTCACCCGCGAGGACGACAGCCCCGACGCCCTGGCCCGGCGGCTGCTCGACTACCACAGCAAGACGGATCCGGTGCTGGAGCTGTTCCGGCGCAAGGAGTACGTCATGACCATCGACGCCCGTGCCGACAAGACCACCGTCCAACGCGCCATCCGCACCCGCTTCAACCTGCCGCCGTACAAGGGGTAGCGGGCGCGCGACCGCCGCACGGGCATACCCGACTCCGCCGGCGCCGTGCCACTCTGGAGCACCGGACAGCACACCGAGACGGAGCCGACGAGTGAGCACTCCTGAGCACCATCACCTGATTCCCACCGGCCGTCGGCACCGGACCGTCTCACGCGCCGACTTCGCCGCCGCATCCTCCGACATGCCGCTACTGGATGACCGGAAGTACCGCGAAGACATGAACCGCCACGTCAACGACGCCCTCTACGACCCCTACGACCGCGCTGACGGCAAGGGCGGCTGTGCATCGGACGGGGATTGATTCTCTCCACAACCCCAAGATCGCATGTCGCCCACTGCGCAGGCCGAGCACGAGAGCGTACGCGCAGAGGGAGGAGGACCTGTTACGCCGCGGACTCGGCGCCCGGCGGCTTCACCTGCCTGTCCTTCGCCGCTCGGAAGTCAAGAGTGGCTGGTGTGATTGATGGTGATAATCGCCACCATCCTGCGCTCGTCGCCGTCGGGTGACTTATAACGAAATGTGTCGCCTGGTGTCTCTCAAGCGATACAGAGCCGCTCTGTCGTTGGCCGGCAACACGTGGGTGGAAGCAGAAGCGCCCGCCGGGCCCATGATGAGCACCGCTGCTCGGCCGGTTGTCCGACCTCAACCCCCGTAGAGGGCGGGCAGGTCGACTAGGAGGAGGTCATCGCGACGGTCGGCAAGTTGGACCACGTCCGGGTAGAAGCCGTGCAGCGAGTACAGCGCCAGGGTGGTGGCGGCGGTGTCGTGCCCCTGATCGGTCAGCAGATCTCGGATGCGCTCCAGACGTTCCACGTCACCGATACCCCGGCGGGCGACGGTCGCCTTGGCCTCCCCCAGGAGCGCGATCCGCGCACGGGGAGCCTGCGGGCGCTCGCCCGCGGCGAGGGCGATGACGTCGACCTCGTGCTTCGTCCGAGCGGCCGGGTCGGCGACCTCGGTGGTGCCGACCGGGCCCGGCAGCCCGCCGGGCAGCAGGGCATGGGCGTAACGGCGGGTGAAGTCGCGGGCCAGGTCCTCGAAGTGCGGGCCGAGGATCTTGGAGTTGAAGGTCGGGGCGGCCTGCTGCCACACCTGCTCGGCGAACCCCTGCTCCACGGCGGCGGCCTGCGGGAGGGTGATGAGCTGGTTGAAGCGGATCACCGGATCGGCGAGGGTGATGACCGGATGCCGGGCGCGCAGGATGTCCTGCTCGCGCCGGATGTAACCGGTCGATTCCAGCACGCCCAGCGGATGGGCGACGGCGTTGCGCGGGCGTTCCAGGGCGGCGCCGATCTTGCTGGGAGTGGTGGCTCCCTGCGCGATCGCGGTGAGAATGTCGTAGTAGAGCGTGTGCTGCGTGATTCGCGGGTCCTCGCGCAGGAGGTACTCGGTCTCGGTACGGGAGTAGACCGCCCTGCCCGGGTCGAGCAGCGTCCGGGTGAGCCAGGTGTCGTAACCGTCGTCCGGGTGCGGCCGCCCGGCCACCGGCCGGTAGCCCGGCGCCCCGCCGAGGACCGCGTGCACCTTCAGCGCCGTCAGCGGATCGCTGATCTGCCAGAAGGCCCGGCTGTCCCGATAGTCGAACGGCCCGAGCCGTAGATCGATCACGGCACGACCCCGCAGCGGCTTCGTCCCGGACAGCAGTTCGTGCATGACACTCATCGCGGAGCCGCACAGGATCAGCCGGGGACCTGGCCCGGCACCCGTACGGGCACCGCGCTGGCGTTCGTCGTAGAGCTGCTGGAGCAGTCCAGGGATCTCAGGTGAGTGCTGGAGCAGATACGGCAGCTCGTCGATCACGAGGAGCGGGTGAGACGAACGGGCGCTCACCTCCAGGGCGTTGGACAGGACGTCACGCCAGTCCGTCAGACGCAGACTCCCGGGCCGAAGACCGGCATGAGCCGCGACCGCGTCACTGAACCGCCGCATCGCGGGCAGCCGCCCCTCCTCGCGGACCGCGGCCACGTACAGGCCGCCGACCTGCTCGGACAGGGCTTGGAGCAGGTACGACTTTCCGTGCCGCCGCCGCCCGGACACGATGCCGAGCCGCATGGCGGGATCGGGATCGGTGAGGAACTCCGCGAGCAGAGCCCACTCCCGGTCGCGGTCGACCACATCGTCCGGCTTGACCGGCAGACCCTGCTCCATGCGATCTCCGATACATCGACTGCGACGGATTCTGTCCAACTGTACTTCGACGGAACCTGCGACACTGCACATGTACGGATGCGTCAGCTCGCAGTGAGTCGGCACATGACTCGGTGGACTCGCGATCCTGTGGATCAGGCCGGGTCATCGGCGTCGCTCGGTTGCGACTACATCCTCCGATCTCCAGGGGGCGTCGATGGCGATCGCCCTGAGCAGGGTCCATTCCCGCAGGCAGGGCATTGGCGGGGATGGACCCTGCTCAGCGCGATGGTCGTCACAGGGGATAGGCCTTGGTGACGGAGATCTTGGTGTCGCCGAGGAACAGCCAACCCGGTGGCGCGATGAAGCCGGGGAGTGCGGACATTTCGCTGGGGTTCGGGCTGATGTCGGTGACGCGCAGCCGGAGCTCGTCGTTCGTGGCCGCTACGGTGAGCGTTGCCTCCACGCCCCCCGGGCCGGGGGCGTGGAAGGCGAAGCCCGCTGGGTCGGCGGTGATCGTGCGGCCCTCGACGGTCAGGGCGCGCACTGCCGCCGTGCCCCCGTCCACTCGTAGGGCGATCGTGTTCGCTCCGCGTTCTGAGCGGATCCGGACGCGCAGGGTTCGCTCGCCGCGCGAGGTCGTGTGCGCGAGCACCTGCAGCGTGGGCGCCGGCAGGGTGGCGGGTTTCGCCGGGCTGAGGAGTTTCGATCCGCCGCCCCACAGCTCCGCCTGCGGGTGGCCGGTCGCGGTGGTGCCGCCGTAGCGCCGGGCCCACTCGTCGGGGTTCTCGGAGGTCAGCCAGACGGCCTGGCCGGTGTCGGCGTCGAGGCCGTAGGCGAGGCTGGTGCGCCGGGGGTGTTCCTTGTCGAAGGGTTCGACCAGCAGGCCCGCCGCCAGCAGGGCGATGGACACGGTCAGGGCGGTCAGCGGGATCAGTGGGGAGCGCCTGTGCGGCCACACGGTTTCGATCAGCGGGAGCAGGAGGCCGGTGAACAGGATCATCAGGGGGATGGGGGCGTAGCCGACGTACTGCAGGCCGGTTGGCAGGGTGTTCCATGCGCTGGGCAGGAGGATGAGGGCGGCCGGGACGAGGCCGGTGGTGAGGGCGAGGGCGCGACGGCGCGGCGGGCAGTGGAGTGCGGCCAGGCCGCCCAGTGCCGCTCCGAGGGTGGGCCAGGCGGCGAGGTGGGACGCTCCGGGCGAGACGAGGCCGAGGCCGAGGGCGATCAGGGCGGCCCAGGTCAGGATGCCGAGCGACAGTTCGGTGGTGCCGATGCGGCGGCGGAGTAGCGCGTACCAGGTGATCAGGATGGCGGTGGCGAGGGTCAGGACGGCGAGCCACAGCAGTTCGGGACGGTACGGCGTCGTGGTGGCGGTGCCGTTCAGCGCGGGGCGGATGGCCTTGAGCAGGTCCCAGAAGTAGACGCCGGCGCCTGCCCCGGCCGCGATCGGGATCAGCGCGAGTGCGGTGCCGAGGAGGGTGCGTCGCAGCGTGACGACGCCGCGGCGGCGGGCCAGGAGGATCAGGGCGAGTGCCGCCAGCAGGGCGAGGACGGCCAGTCCGGTGGCCGCCCAGGCCGGGTAGCGGATCAGCAGGCCGGGTGGGAGGTTGAAGTAGACCAGGTTGTCGTTCCCGCTGGTCAGCCTCGCGAGGTCGGCGGAGCCGAAGGCCCGTACCAGCGCGAGAGTGTTGTCGCCCATCTGCTGGAGTGCGGCGAGGTCGACGTGCGCGGGATCGTCGAGGACGCTGTGGTAGAGGGTGCCGGCGTTGGCGTAGGCGGAGTCGAGTACGGCCATCCCGCCGGGTTCGAAGGCGGTGAAGTCGGTGTCGTTGTTGAGCAGTTTCATGAGCTCGGCGTACACGGAGTCGGCCACGGGCAGGGGAGCGGCCGATCCGTAGGTGGAGATCAGGCCGGCGTTCGGCTCGGTGCTGCGGAACATCAGCACCGGCCCCTTCGAGCCGCGGGCTTCGTTGTTGAGTACGACGTTCCGCCCTGTTGCGAGCGGGTGAGACTTGACGAACGCCTCCGATCCCAGGAGTCCCGTCTCCTCGGCGTCGGTGATGAGGAAGACGACGTCGTTGCGCAGCCGGGTGCCGGCCGCGACCAGTGCTCTGGCCGTCTCGATCGCGCTGGCCGTGCCGGCTCCGTCGTCGTTGGCGCCGGGGCCTTCGGGGACGGAGTCGTAGTGGGCGGTGACGAAGACCCGGCCGGTGGGAGCGGTCCCCGGTATGACCGCGACGATGTTGTAGACGCGTCCGGCGGTGACGGGTTCGCCTCGTTCGCCGCGCGGTGCGACGCCCACCGCCTCCTGCACCTCGGGCTTGAGGCCCAGTCGTCGTAGCTCGCCGACCAGGTGGTCCCGGACCCGGGCGTGCTCGGCCGTGCCGACGGGGTGAGGGGCGACGGCGATGCGCTCGACCTGGGTGAAGGCGCGCTCCGCGCTGAACGTCCGGTCGGGGGCGTCGGCGGGGCTCACCGCGGTGGGGGTGATGTCCCTGATCGCGGCGATGCCGATCAGCACGAGCACGCACAGGGCGATGAGACCGGTGACGCGGGTCCGCCGTCCCGTCGGGTGCCGGTTCTCGGGTGATGTCATGTCGTTCGCTCCCATGCTGGCGTTCCACTGTCGGGTGATCGCCACGAAGGAGTATTGCAGAAAAAATGCTGCAGAAAAAATTATGCAAGTCGCGGTACGCGGGAACGTGATGCCGCCCTCCGTGTCATCCACGCCACGTCCACGAGTGACCTTCCGTGAATGCCGAGCACGTCAAGCATCTCTTGACATGACAGGCACTCGTGATACATGCTCAATATAGTTAGAAGCTATAACTCAACGGAGCACTGCTCTAGGCGGAGGAGGTCGAAAGATGGGCAGTGGACGGGTGCACCCCGGGGCGGACGGTCGCCCCGAGGCGTCGCGTGGAGTGGCGATGGCCGGTCTGGCGACGGCCGGGCGGATCGGGCAGGGAGCCGGAGCCGCGGTCGTGATACCGGCCGCGCTCTCGCTCGTCCTCGCCCTGCACTCCTCGTCCGCGGAACGCACGCGCGCGATGGGCGTCTGGGGCGCGGTCGCGGGTGCCGGCAGTCTCGTCGGGGTCTTCCTCGGCGGAACGCGGACCGGGATGCTCGGCTGGCAGGCCGTGTTCGTCACCCCGGTGCCGTTCGGCCTCATCGGGGCGATCATCGTGTGGCGCTCGGCGCCGCCGGCTCCGGGCAGGCCCGGCCGGTTCGACCTGCCCGGCGCCATCGCCGTCACCGTCGCGATCTCCGCCCTCGCGCTGGGGATGGTCGCGGCCGCCGAGGCCGGGTGGGACGCGCCCGGCACCGTCGCCGGTCTCGCGGCCGGCCTGGCCGCCCTGGTCGCGTTCGTGACGGTCGAGCGACGCTCGGCACACCCGCTGGTCCCGCTCGGCGTCTTCCGCAGAGGGCCGGTGGTCCTGGCGAACGTGGTGGTGCTGCTGATCGGCGGCACGCTGACGAGCCTGTTCTTCTTCCTGCCGCAGTACCAGCAGGAGGTACTCGGGATGAGCCCGACGGCGGCCGGGACGGCCCAGCTCCCCATCGCCGTCATGATCATCATGGGCAGTGCCGCCGCGCCGCCGCTGGCCAAGCGCATCGGGCCGGCCCGCGCGCTGCCGGTCGCCCTCGTCGTGCTGCTCGCCGGCTTCGTGTGGCTGGCGCTCGACCGGACGGCCGGCGGCTTCTCCCTCACGCTGCTGGGCGCGTTCGTGCTGATCGGCGCCGGCCTCGGGCTCGGCGCCGTCACCGCGATGGCGGTACGCGACAGCGCCGAAGGCGAATCGGGGCTGCTCAGCGGGCTGGTCAACGCCGCACAGCAGCTGGGTGGCGCGGTCGGGCTCGCCGCCCTGGCCGGGATCGCCATCGGCACCGCTGGAGCCGGAGAGGACATCGCGTTCACGACCGCGCTCCTGGGGCAGGCCGCGCTCATCCTCATCGCGCTCGGACTGTCACTCGTCCCCACCGTCAAGACCCGGCCGGACCCCGCCTCCGCGGGAACGCGCTGACCCGGCATCACCACTCTCCCCGGGGAACAGGACCTCGGCGGAACCACAGGAAGGAACACCATGATGAACAGCCCCACCGTCCTCGTCACCGGAGCGACCGGAACCGTGGGATCCGACTTGATCTCCGCCCTGCAGGCCCGCGGCGCCACCGTCCGCGCCATGATCCGCAACCCCGACCGTCCCGTCCCCGGCGTCCAGAACGTCGTCGCCGACCTGCGCGACCGCGCATCGGTCACCGCCGCGTTGAAAGACGTCGACGCGGCGTTCCTCAACAGCCCCTCCGCACCGGACGCCGCCGCCCTCCAGATCCAGTTCGCCGATGCCGCCCGCGACGCCGGCCTGAACCGGCTGGTGCTGCTCTCCCAGTACGCGGCCCGCGCCGACTCCCCGGTACGGTTCCTGCGCTGGCACGCCGAAGTCGAAGCTCACCTCCAGCGGATCGGCCTCGACCACACCGTGCTGCGCCCCAACCTCTACCTGCAGGCACTGCTCGGCTTCGCCGGCACCATCGCGCAGGGCTGGTTCGGCGCGCCCATCGGTGACGCGGCCGTCAGCGCGATCGACACCAGGGACATCGCGGAGACGGCCGCGGTCGTCCTGACCGGCACGGGGCACACCGGCCAGATCTACACCCTGACCGGGCCCCGCGCCGTGACCCACGGCCAGATCGCCGAGGCGCTCTCCGCGGCCACCGGACGGGACATCGCCTTCCGTGGCGTCCCCGCCGACCAGTTCACGGCCGCACTGACCGGGGTCCTTCCGCCTTGGCAGATCGACGGCCTGGTCGAGGACTACGCCCACTACGCCGGCGGCGAGGCCGCCGAGGTGCACACGTCCGTCCCCGATCTCACCGGACGCCCCGCACGCGACATCACCGACTTCGCCCGCGACTTCGCCCCCGCGTTCGGCCCGGCGTGACCTCCCGGACGGACATCAGCCGAAGGGAAAGGCTCGATGATCTACCACTGCATCCGTTTCACCGCCAAGCCCGGCGTCGCGGAGGCGGACCGGCAGGCCGCCCTGGAGAGCATGCGCGAGGCCGCCCGCGCCATCCCGGCCATCAAGTCACACGTCGTCGGCCCCGACTTCGGCGGGGACTACGAATACGGCTCCATCTCCGTGGTGGAGGACCTCGAAGGCTACGCGGAGATGATGAACCACCCGGCCCATCTTGAGGTGGACCGCAAGGGGCTGCCGCTGGTCGACAGGTTCGCCTCGTTCGACATCACCGACGACCCGGACCCGGAGATCGGCGCCAAGATCGCCGAAATCCACCGCCGTCGCTACGCCACCGTCCCCGAGATCGCCGCCCTGGTCGCCGAACTCCCCGAATACACCGGCAGCGCCACCCCACCGGCCAACTCCGACTGACCACGTCACACGCCTGGGTCGGGGCCGCGCTCTGACACAGCGCTTTCAGAGCCGACGAGCGTACGGCGAGAGAGAACAGGGAGAGCATCCTTGCTGAGGCCGCGAAGAAGCAGGGGGAGCAGTGAGCAAGAGCCGGACTTACACCATCACCGCGGGCAGGAGTGATGGCTGGTGGGCTTTGACCGTCTCCGGACCCGGCCTCAGGCGGGGCTACCACACCCAGGTGAAGCGCCTGGAGCAAGCTTGCGGTACGGCGAACGGCGACGGCAGACAGACACTTGATCGCACGGCTTCCAAAAGCCGTCGATCTGGTGATCCGCGGCAAGCGATCACCAGGTCGACGGTTCAGGGTGGATGCTAGATGTACGTAGCGCGATCGCGTACGTCTTCGAAGTCGACCTCGGACAGGAAGTGGCAGTAGGGCAGATAGCGCTTCATCTACAGTTCCTCAGGGAACCACAGGGACTTCTTCCCGACCCATGCTGCGATTTCGATCATCGGGCCGTGTTCTGTGGAAAGCCATCTCGATAGCGGGTAGCAGGTCGGTGTCGTTAGTGAAGATCACCGCGGCGTCATAGTGGGAAGGCAGGGCCGTCTCAACGAGTGAGATGGCCAGGGCGACGTCCACGCCCTTCTCCCGCGGCCTTTCGCTGGGCTATCCCCGGTAGTTCAACGGGCGGCGGATCACGGCTCCAGGTCGCGCTCTGGGCATCGTTGACGGCGGCAAGCGTCGGCTCATGCTGGGGGTTCGGCTGTCCCCGGAACACCTTCGTTCCTTGAAGGGTTCCGCCGCGCTTTCTCTTCGCAACGATCCGTTCCGCCACAGACAGGGGGTGGACCAAGGTCGTACACCGTTCAAGGCCTGCGGCGAAGCGCTCATGCGCTCCAAGATGGACATTTTGCTAGTCCAAGAAGACCACAACGCGGTCTGCCATCACGCCTCCCAGCATGAAAAAGCCCCGCTAATCCCGGAGGACGGCGGGGAGCAATGACCAAAGGATACCGCGCCGCCCAGGACCTCGCCAAGGCGCTGGATCTGGTTGGTGCCCTCCGAAGATCTGCATGATCTCCGATGCCCTGCCCAACCACTAGAAAGTTCGACGATCAAGAGCCTGAGCAGGATTTACGGTTGCGGCTAAGCGGGAATCCAGGACGTCTGCGCGTAACAGGGTGCGGGATCTGCGGGAAGGGCAGGTATTGACAGGGGCCTCGCCGGGGGTTGGATCGAGGTTGCTCACACTGTCTTTCCGGTCCCGACGAGGTCGTGGTCAGTATGCGCCCTCCTGTCGTGTTCGCTAATGCTTCGGCCGGTCGATCGAGCAGTTGCAGGCGGAGTTACGAGGCCGGTGTCGGCAGGCAACGCGGGCGGTGATGGTGCTGCACTCGGTGCACGGGTTGCTGGCAGCGCAGATCGCTGAGCTGCTCGGCAATGCCGCTCAGGTGGCACAGCCGTATCGGTGTGTCAACGACGGCCGAATTCTGGATCAGGCACACATTCCAGTGGCGATCCACTCATCAGCATCGGCATGGAGGTCGGCGAGCACCCATTCCAGGTCGGGGTCCACGACACCTTCTATATACTTCACTGGCATGGGCGGACTCTGCATGAGGTGGGGAAATATGCGGCCGCCCTCGTCTCTTTCGGCAGAGCGATCCCCCGCCATCCCGATGAAATCGTCCACCGTCTTTCACGCGCTGCTGCGCTGAGCCACCTGGGCCGTGACGAAGAATGGCTTGAAGCTGCGCTGTCCATCAATCCTGAAGATGCGACCGGGCTGAGGCATCGAGCCTATGCCCTGGATTTCCTGGAAAGATATGAGGAGGCGGCTCGCGCATATGAGCGAGCGATCGACGTCCGTCCGGATGACGAAATTCTCCGGAAGAGCCATGAGCGCGTCTTGAGTCGACTGGAGACGGGATCCGCCTCACCTTCTCAGGACGACGACGGCTAGGGCGTGTCCCGTGATCTTTGGTGGCGGTTTGGTGTAGATCGTCTGTGTGGATGAGGAGCGTCTGAAGCGGCATGACCTCACGGATGAGGAGTGGCAGCGGCTGGAGCCGCTGCTGCCTGCCCAGAATGTTTATGGGGCGCGGTGGAGCGATCACCGGACGGTGATCAACGGGGTGTTCTTCCGGGCTCGGACGAGCTGCACCTGGCGTGATCTGCCGCCGTGTTACGGCAGGTGGAAGACGGTCTATAACCGGCATCGCCGCTGGTCGCTGGATGGGACGTGGGAACAGATCCTGGACGGGTTGCGCGCGGCCTGTGACGAGGCCGAAGGCGAGGACTGGACGGTCAGCGCCGACTCCACGATCGTTCGTGCGCACCAGCACGCGGCTGGAGCGCGGCGCGCTTCGGCGGTGGACATCCCTCAAAGGGGGCCGGTAAGGATCACGAGCGGGTGACGAAAGGCCGTGAAGCGCTTGGTCGGTCGCGCGGCGGGTTGACCACGAAGATTCACTTGGTGGCCGACCGGCGATGCCGTCCGATCGCCCGGCTCACCTCGCCTGGCCAGCACGCCGACTGCCCCAAGTTCATCGCGCTGATGGAGTCGATCCGCATCCGCCGCCGCGGCGTGGGCAGGCCTCGCACCAAGCCGGCCCGCGTGCTGGCCGACAAGGCCTATTCCTCCCGCGCCAACCGCCGCTACCTGCGGCGACGTGGCATCAAGGCCGTCATCCCGATCAAGAAAGACCAGGCTGCCCACCGCGTCAATCGCGGCTCCAAGGGCGGTCGGCCGCCGGTCTTCGACCGGCAGGCCTACAAGGAACGCAACACCGTCGAACGCTGCGTCAACAAGCTCCGCCAGTTCCGTGCGGTCGCCACCCGTTACGACAAGAGAGAAGCCATCTACCAGGGCACCATCGACGTCGCCTCGATCCGCATCTGGCTCCGACACCCCGTCACATGATCACGGGATTCGCCCTAACGGCGGCGGGCCAGCAAGTGGGCGTCGAGGAAGCCCCGCTCGGAGGCAGGGTCGTGGAGCAGCCGGGCGAACGTGACGAGCCCGGCACCGGCCAGCACTTCGGCGAACTGGTCCACCGGCCAGCTAAAGGCGGGCGTCACTTTGTGGTCGAAGCGGACTGGCTCGGGTCCATCGGTGGCGAAGAACGAAACCAAGAGCAGGCCCCCTGGCGCCAGGACACGTACCTGCTCGGCGAGCAGGGCCGGCAATTCCTCAGACGGGGTGTGGATCATCGAATAGTGGGCCAGCACACCGCCGAGCGTGCCGTCCTCGACCGGTAGAGCCTCCATCCGCGCCTCGTCGAACCGCAGCGCCGGATGGGCCCGCCGAGCGTGGTCGACCATGCCCGGGGAGAGGTCGAGCCCGAAAGCATCCAGCCCGAGATCATGCAGCATTGCAGTCAGATGTCCCGGCCCGCACCCGACGTCGACTACCCGCAGGTTCCCCGTCCCGCGCACCAGTTCGGCGAAGGTCTCGATCATGTTCCGCGAGAACGGCTGCGTCTCCAGCCGATTAGCGAACATCGACGCATACAACTCGACGACCCCGTCGTAGGCCGCCCTGGTCTCGTCCTGGTGCTTCATCACGAGAAGGGAAGCTAACACCCGCGCACATCCGCAGCTTCTCCGGATCCCATCCCGACCCCGCCCCCTGGAGACTCGCCGTCCCCTCGCATGATCACGGGACACGGCCTAGTGCTGTGACCGGAAACGTTCGGCAGATCGGCGTGTAGGGCTTCCCATGACGGAGGGCCGCTGCTCTCCGTCAAATCAGCTCACGGGAGCCCAAGCCCATCAGGCGCCCCGATCATGGTCTGCGCGAGCCGCCACGCAGCCACGGCCCTCTCGGTTCGTCCGTGTCATAGCTGTGTGAGGACCTGCGACCGTGGAAGCTTTCGATGCCGGCCCTGCGGTCGGATGCGGGATCGGTCGGCTGGTTGGAGGCTCGTCGGGTGGGCTGTGGGCGAGGCTGGGTGGACGATTCCGGCTCGGTGGCGTGCCGGCGAGCGTCACTCAGGGCAGTGCGGTCGGTCCGGTCAGGCAGTGCTGCACGAGCGGCCCGAACCGGCTGACCAGTTCGTCGACGGACGATGACGCGATCGGTTCGATCCGTACGATGTAGCGCGCCACGGTGAGGCCCAGGAGTTGGACGTTGACCATGCCGGCCCGCAATGTGGCGTCCGGTGTGCCGAGCAGTGCCGCCACTCGGCTGGTGATCTCCCGGTCGATGTATTCGCGGATCAGCATCTCGGACTGGTCGCCGGTTCGGGCTGAACGGGTGAGCATCGCGAGCGGGGTGCGGCCCGATGCGTCGATGGTCTCCACGAGTGTCCGGATGATGCGTTCACCGATGCCGTCGAGGCCGTCGGCGAAGATCGATTCGATGGCCGGCGGGAGCTGGGCGGACATCTCGACAGCGGCGGCGAACAGGCCCTGTTTGTTGCCGAAGAAGTAGAACACCATCGCTGAATCAACCCCCGCGGCGGCGGCGATCGCGCGCACCGTGGTGCCGCCGTAGCCGTGCTCGCGGAACAGCGCACGTGCCGCGTCCAAGATCCGCTGCTTGCTCTCCGCCCCTGTTCGCCAGCGCCCCGGGCGAGCGGGGGAACGGTGTTCTGTCATGGCCGGACGAGTCTATCGGATGGTTCTTCATCGTAGATGGACTTCCCTCTCGGATCTCGGTAGCTTGAACTTCATCAGCGATGAAGAAAGGTGTTCGTGATGAAGGTGATCGTGATCGGCGCCGGCCTGGGCGGGTTGACGCTGGCACAGGGCTTACGCCGGGCCGGGATCGATGTCGTCGTGTACGAGCGAGACGGCGTGCGCGGACGTGCGCAGGGTGTCAGCCTGCATGTCGACGACCGAGGCGTCAGCGCGCTGCGAGCGTGCCTGCCTTCGGAGCACGCCGCGATGGCCGAGGCCACGATGGGCGGGCCGCGCGAGCGAACGCTGATGTTGTCCGAGGTGGATGGAGCGCTCACCATCGCAGGCGCTCAGCCGTCGGACGGCGTGGCGGGCCGGCCGCGGCCCGGGCGGCAGGTTCATCGTCCGTTGCTGCGTGCGGTGTTGCTGACGGGGCTGGAGGACGTGGTACGAACCGGGGCTGAGTTCACCCGGTTCGAGCGGCGGGCCGACGGCACGGTCCAGGTGTGGCTGGCCGACGGCGGCACGGACACGGCGGACGTGCTGGTCGGCGCGGACGGGATCGGTTCGGCGGTCCGCCGTCAGTACCTGCCGCACGCGCGGGTGGTCGATACGGGGCGGCGCATGCTCATGGGCGCGACCGCGCTGCGGGCGATCGCCGATACCGAGCTGCCCGAGCTGATCGGCCACAGCCCCGCCGGCGTGCGGGTGCACGGCACGATGATGGTGCTGGGCGTGCTGCGGTTCACCGAGTCGCCGGTGGCCGCGCGGCAGCGGTGGCTGCCTGCCTTGCCCCTCAGCGCGGTCGCCCCAGTCGAGGACTACGCCATGTGGGCTCTGCCGATCACGCGGGAGCAGCTCGGCGCGGCCGGTTCGCCGGCTGCGATGTGGCGCCAAGCCCAGGAGGTGATAGTGGACCTGCCCTCGGTCCTGCGGTTGGTCGTCGCTGAGGCGTGGCCGGACATCACGGTCGCACTGCGCATCGGGACGATCCCGCCGATCCCCGCCTGGCCCGCCGGCCCGGTGACGGTCATCGGTGACGCCATCCACCTGGCCCCGGGTTTCGGCGGCAATTTGGCGATGCAGGACGCGCACCGCCTTTGCGAGGCCCTGGTCGAGACGGATCGCGGCCGGCTGGGCCTGATCGACGCGATCGACGCGTACGAAGAGACGATGCGCCGGATCAGCTTCTCCGCGCCTGCCGCGGCAAAGGCGGGCACGTGAGTCTCAGCGTACTGAGCCAGAAGTCGTTGTCCTTGTTCGCCGCGGTGGGCGGTTGGCGGACGGTCGTCGAAGGAGCCGCGTCCCGGGTGCTGTTCCTGGTCGCCTATCTGGTGACCGATCAGGTGTCGACCTCCGCGCTGGTGGCGGTCGGTGGCGTGGTGGGGTTCGCCGCGGCTCGAGTGTTCGCCGACAGAAAGTACTGGCAGGCAGGGGTCGGGCTGTTCGTCGTGGGGGCCTCCGCAGTGCTGGCCGGGAGTACCGGGCGCGCGGTCGACTTCTACCTTCCGGCCGTGCTCATGCAGGCGGCCGGGGGTGCGGTGTTCCTGGTATCCATTCTGGTGCGGTGGCCCATGATCGGGCTGGCGGTGGGGGCGGCACGCGGTGAACGGTTCGGCTGGCGGCGAGACCCTGCACGGCGACGGCGTTATCAGGTGTGCACGGCGGTCTTCCTGGCGAAGTACGGCATCGCCACAATGGTGCTGGTGCCTCTGTACCTGACCGGGAAGGTGACATCGCTCGGCATCGCCGCCACGCTGCTGGGGGGCGCGCCCGCGATGGGCGTCTGCATCTACCTGTGCTGGCGGATCCTGCGCGCCCAAGCGGACCCGACGAACCCGACCCCGGCTCCGGCAGTCATCGGGCCGAACCGTTGACAGGCTCGTCCATGCCGTCGGGTCGCCCTCCGGCCGTGTCTCAACAGGCGGGCGGGCGGGTGAGCCTAGTCTCCAAGCCGTCCAGGATGCGCTCGACGCCGTAGACGAAGGACTCCGCGCGGATCTGCTCCGGATCTCTGGTCTGCTCCGCGGTGCGTCCGTCGCGCAGAAGCGGGTAGTCCTGCAGGGCCTGTTCGGTGGTCGGTCGCAGGCTCTCGAGCCAGTCCTGTTCGTTCTGGCCGCTGCGGGCGAGCACCGACAGGTAGGCGGCCTCGCTGGTGGTCATCCCGATGACATAGGCGATGAGCAGCTTCATGGCCTGATCGGCCTCGTCGACGGCGAAGCCCGCCGCTTTGAACAGGGCGAGCATGCGCTCTGACTGTCGCATCAGGTTGGGCCCGAGGTAGGCGAGCCCGACCTGGCCGAGCACGGAGGCGACCCAGGGGTGACGCAGCACCATCGAGCGCAGGCTGTGGGCGGATTCGGTGACGGCCGCCCGCCAGCGTGCGGGGTCGGCGGCGGGCACTCGTACTTCGCCGTAGATCTCGTCCACGACCAGCTCGATCAGCTCGTCCTTGTTGGCCACGTGCCGATAGAGAGACGTGGCTCCGGCGCCGAGCCGGGCGCCGAGGCTGCGCATGCTCAGGGCGTCGGTGCCCTCGGTGTCCAGGAGTTGGATGGCCTCAGACACGATCCGGTCGCGGCTCAGCGACGGCTGCTCCCGCTTGGGGCGCGGACGGGCCCATACCGAGGGTATGGGCTGCTTCTCGGCTGGCATGCAGGTCTCCTCGTCGGGGACGCCCCAGAGTAGCGTACGCCGTTCGCCTCATGCGTACAGCGATCCTGTCTGGTGGGTAGCGAAGGCGCGCACCCGAAGACTCGTGCGCCGAGAACGCTTGTCTGCGCTACATGTCCGCCGAGAGCGTGCGTGTGCGCTACACGTCCGCCGGCAGAGGCAGGCCGCACGCTCGCACGACCGTACCGCCGCACAGCCGTGCCGCAGAACCGCACAGTCGAACCGCCGCCGGGTGGCGCTTCAGGTCTGCCGATCATCTTGGCCGTAGTCGCCGTGCGCAATTGCGCACGATGATCCGTTATGCGTACAGTGTTCGCAACGGCGGAACGACGTACCGGAGGAAAGCATGGCGACGAACGTGCAGTGGACCGAGCAGGGTGGCTGGACGGCGGACGGGGACTGGGGGAGTGCCGGCTCGCAGGGGCGGACCTTCGACCTGGCCCGCTGGCAGGCGCGCCTCGACGAGCTGCGCCGGCGGCACCACGTGCCGGGCGCGTCGCTGGCGGTGTTGGTCAACGGGCGGGTGCACGAGCTGGCGAGCGGCGTGCTGCACCGAGGCACCGGCGTGGAGGCGACGACCGACTCGGTGTTCCTGGCCGGGTCGATCGCCAAGGTCTACACGGCCACCGTCGTCATGCGGCTGATCGACGAGGGCCGGCTGACGCTGGACACCCGGGTGGCCGACGTCCTGCCCGAGTTCGCCACCCCCGACCCCGTGGCCACCCGGACGATCACCGTCCGCCAGCTCCTGTCGCACACCGGCGGCGTCACCAACGACTTCAACTACGACGGCGGGCGCGGCGACGACTGCCTGGCCCGCTACGTCGAGGCCGCCCGGGACGTGCCGCTGGACTGCCCGCCCGGCACCGCGATCTCCTACGGCGGGCTCGGCTACATCGTGCTGGGTCGCCTCATCGAGGTCCTTACCGGCCGTACCTGGGACCAAGCCCTCAAGGACCTGCTGTTCACCCCGCTCGGCCTGGAGCGTTCGATGACGCTGCCGGAGGAGGCGCTGCGCTTCCCGGCCGCGATGAGCCACCTGGGCGAGCCCGGCACCGACCCCGACCCGGCCCCCGCCTGGGACCTCATGCCGCGCTCGGCCGGCCCCGCCGGTCGCGTCATCACCTCCGCCGGCGACATGGCTCGCCTGGCCGCCATGCACCTGGCAGGCGGCGGCCCCGTGCTGTCGGCCGAGGCGGTCGCCGCCATGCAGCGCCGCGAGACCGACGTGCCCGACAAGTGGACCGTCTCCGCCGATGGCTGGGGCCTTGGCTGGACCCTCTACGACTGGAACGGCATACCCGGTTACGGCCACGACGGCGCCGCCATCGGCCAGTACGCCTACCTGCGCGTCGTCCCGCACGCCGGCCTCGCCCTGGTCCTGCTGACCAACGGCGGCAGCGCCCGCCTCCTGTACGCCGACCTGTTCCGTGATCTGCTCGCCGAATTCGCCGGCGTCGCCATGCCCGCCCCCTTCGGCCCGCCCGCCCAACCCTCCACCGTGGACGTCACCCCGCTGCTCGGCACCTACCGGCGCGCCGGTGTCGTCATCACCGTCAGCCACGACGGCGGAGGCGCCGGTGATGACGACGGTGACGGCCTGCGCATGCGTTACGAGTTCGTGGACGACATGAAGGAGATGTCCCCGCCCCTGGACATGGAGCTGCTCCCGGTGACCCAGACCGTCTTCGCGGCCACGGGGGCGGGCCCGTCCTTCAGCGAGGACCACATGCCCGTAGTCTTCTCCACCCTGGCCGACGGAACGGCCTGCGTGTACGTCGGCATGCGCGCCACCCCCAAGATCGATTGACGACGGTTAGGAGGCGTACGACCTGGCGGAGGTGGCGCGGGCCCGTCAGACAGCTCACTCGCCCGCGCCGAGCCTTCCACCCCAGCTCTGTCACCACGGGCCCGCACATGCCGGCTGTCGTCAACCCCCGCAAGATCGCGCGACGTGATGTCGAGACAGCACCTGGAAGCGACTTGCAGGTCGCGCACGCACGACCTGCTCTTCCGCTGGACGGATGACCGTCACATCAAGTCCCGGACCTACGGCGAGATCGTACGGAAGCCCGCACTCGTCAAGGCGGAAGTGATCGCGCCACCGGACCAGGACCGCCGCAGGCGGAACCGCTACATCACCGCACCCGAAGAGGGACACGACCTGAAGACGAGCGAACCCCGCCTTCCATCACCGGGAAAGCGGGGTTCCACACGTCAGGGGCTACTTGGCCAGGTGACGGCTGATGACGAGGCGCTGGATCTGGTTGGTGCCCTCGAAGATCTGCATGATCTTGGCTTCGCGCATGTAGCGCTCGACCCGGAACTCCCGTGTGTACCCGTACCCGCCCAGTACCTGCACCGCGTCCGTGGTGACCTTCATCGCCGTGTCCGTGGCCACCAGTTTGGCGACGCTGGCCTGGCGGCTGTACGGGAGGCCGGCGTCGCGGCGGCGGGCCGCGTCCAAGTAGGTGGCGCGGGCGGTGTCGACGCCGGCGGCCATGTCGGCCAGGAGGAAGCCGAGGCCCTGGTGGTCGATGATCTTCTTGCCGAATGTCTGCCGTTCCTTCGCGTACGCCACCGCCTCGTCCAGGGCCGCCTGGGCCAGGCCGGTCGCGCAGGCGGCGATGCCGAGGCGGCCCGAGTCGAGGGCGCTGAAGGCGATCTGCAGGCCCTGGCCCTCCTCGCCGATCAGGCGGTCGGCGTCCAGGATGGCCCCGTCCCAATGCGCGCTGGTCGTGGGGACGGCGTGCAGGCCCATCTTCTCCTCCGGGCGGCCGAACGTCAGGCCGTCGGCGGCGCCGGGGGCGAGGAAGCAGGAGATGCCTCGGGAGCCCTCGCCCGTGCGGGCGAACAGGGCGTAGAAGTCGGCGATGCCGCCATGGGTGATCCACGCCTTGTTGCCGGTGATCCGGTAGCCGTGCTCGACCCGTTCCGCCTTGCAGGTCAGCGCGCCGGCGTCGGAGCCGGCCTGGGGCTCCGACAGGCTGTAGCCGCCGATGAGACGCCCGGCCAGGAGGTCGGGCAGCCACCGCTCGCGCTGCTCGGGCGTGCCGTACGTCGCCACCGGAAAGCAGGCCAGCGTGTGCACGCTGGTCGCCACCGCGACGGCGGCCCAGCGCATCGCCAGCTCCTCGATGACCTGGAGGTACACCTCGTACGGCTGCGCGCCCCCGCCGTGCTCCTCCGGGTAGGGCAGGCCGAGCAGCCCAGCCGCGCCCAGCGTGGCGAACAGCCCCTCCGGGTACGTCTCCGCCCGCTCGTGCTCGTCCACCCGGCGCGCCAGTTCCTTGTCGGCGATCTCCCTGGTGAGCTCGATGAGGTCGCGGGCGTCCTGGTCGGGCAGCAGCCGGTCAACTGGGGCAAAAGTCACGGTTCGAGCTCCTGGTGGCGGTCGACGTCACCTCTGGTGGGGTAGCACGTCAACTGTTCTGGGCTGATGGGTTGGAGGTTAGCTGCTCTGGTCTGTCTGGTGGAGGTTAGTTGTGCTGGTCCGCGGGGTGGAGGTTAGTTGCTCTGGTTCGTGGGGTGGAGGTTGGTTGTGCTGGTCCATGGGGTGGAGGGCCTCGGTGGTGTTCCGTCGGTTCGCCGGCGTGGTCACAGGGTTTCCAGGGTCTTCTTGGCGCGGTCGCGGAACTCCGCGACCCGGGCGAGCTTGATGTCCTCGTACCCCCGGATCAGCTCCGGCAGCCCCGCGAGTTCCTCGACCGCCGCCGCGTTGGCGGGAGTGAGGCGGGTCAGGGCGGTGTGGACCAGGGTGCGGTACTCGGTGACCAGCTCGCGCTCGACCCGGCGGACCTCGGCCCGGCCGAAGACGTCGAACGCGGTTCCGCGCAGGACGCGGGCGGCGCGCAGGCCGCGGAACAGGACGCCGGCCGAACGGCGCAGGCGGATCTTGCGCTTCATGCCCATCGCGCGCAGCACCGGCGGGTGCAGCAGCACCGACACGACGGCGTCCGCGCCGAACTCGCGCTCGCGCCGGGCGACCTCGGCGGGGTCGAGGTGGAGGCGGGCGACCTCGTACTCGTCCTTGTAGGCCATCAGTTTGTGCAGGCCGCGGGCGTAGGCGGTGGCGATGGCGGCGCCGGGCTCCGCGCCCGCGCGTTCGACGGCCAGCGCCGTCACCTGACGGACGTCGTCGGCGTACGTACGGGCGTAGGTCGCGTTCTGGTAGCCCGTCAGATCGGCGACCCGGGTGGCCACGACCTCGTCCAGCTTCTGCGGCGCTTCCGGCTCCGAGCCGGGGAGCGCCGCCCGGCGGACGGCCTCCGGGTCGGCCACGGCGGCCCGCCCCCAGCGGAAGGCGGCCAGGTTCTGCTCGACGGCGGCCCGGTTGAGCGTGATGGCCCGCTCGATCGCGTCGGCGCCGACGGGCAGGCAGCCACGCTGGTACGCGGCCCCGAGCAGCAGCAGGTTGGCCGGCATGTGGTCGCCGAACAGCGCCTCGGACAGGGCGTGGGCGTCCACGCAGAGCTGCTCCTTGGTGGCCGAGGCGACCCGCGTGACCGCGTCGGCGTGTCCCGGCACCGGTACGCGGCCGGTCACCATGGCGGCGGTGGGGACGACGGCGGTGTTGAGCACGGCGACGGTGTGCTCCGGCGAGGCCACGGCGAGGGTGGCGTCGGCCGCCGCGCCGAGCACGTCGAAGCCGATGATGACGTCCGCGCCGCCCTGCGAGGCGCGTACGGACCCGGCGAGCGGACGCCTGGACAGCCGCACGTCGCTGACCACGGGCCCGCCCTTCTGCGCGAGCCCGGTCTGCTCGATTCCGGCGGCGTGCAGGCCGTCGAGGTGGGCGGCCATCTGCAGGATCTGGGAGACGGTGACGACGCCGGTGCCGCCGATGCCGGGCATCCTGACCAGCACCGAGTCCCCGGCCCCGTGGTGGGTGGCGGGCTCGGTGAGGTGGACGGGGAGGGGTGGCGGCGAGGTGCGCGGCTTCCCGGCGCCCGGCTCGACCAGGAGGAACGAAGGGCAGTCGCCCTTGAGGCAGCTCAAATCCGTGTTGCAGGACGCCTGGTGGATGCGGGTCTTGCGGCCGTACTCGGTCTCGACCGGCTGCACGGACAGGCACGTCGAGACGTCGCCGCAGTCGCCGCAGCCCTCGCAGACGCGCTCGTTGATCAGCACCTTCTCGGCCGCCGCGGGCACCTTGCCGCGCTTGCGCAGCCGCCGCTCCTCGGCGGCGCAGCGGTCGTCGTGGATGAGCACGGTGACGCCGCCGGCCGCGGCCAGCTCCTTCTCGACCTCGGGCAGGTCGTCGCGGTGCCGTACGGAGGCGATCGGCGCCAGCCGCACCCCCCGGTACGTCTCCGGCTCCGGCGTGGTGACCACGATCTTGCGGACACCCTCGACGGCCAGCTCCTCGGTGAGCGCGGGCACGTCCAGCCGCCCCTCGGCGCGCTGCCCGCCGGTCATGGCCACGGCGTCGTTGTAGAGCAGCTTGTACGTCATCGTCACCCCCGCCGCGACGGCGGCCCTGATCGCCAGGGAGCCGGAGTGGTGGAAGGTGCCGTCGCCGATGTTCTGCACGAAATGCCGGTCCTCGGTGAACGGCGCCAGCCCGATCCACTGGGCGCCCTCGCCGCCCATCTGGGTGATGCCGACCTGCGTGCCGCGCCCGTGCCCGTCCAGCGCGATCATCGCGTGGCAGCCGATGCCGACGCCGACCAGCGTGTCGTCGGCGGTGCGGGTGGAGGTGTTGTGCGGGCAGCCGGAGCAGAAGTACGGGGTGCGCGCGGCGACCACCGGCAGCAGGCCGCGCCGCCGCTCCCTGCGTGGCGGAGTGAGGCCGAGGCAGGTGGCGACGGCCTTGGCCACGTCCTCGGCGCTGAGCGTGCCCCTGGCGGTCAGCAGTTCGCGGCCCACCACGGCGGGGGCCCGCTCGCCGCCGTACAGGGCCTGCTTGAGGTGCCCTTCCAGGAACGGCACCTTGTCCTCGACCACCAGCACCTTGTCCAGGTCGGAGGTCATGGCGGCCAGCTCGCCAGCGTCGACGGGGAACGGCATCGCCAGCCTGATCAGGCGCAGGCCCAGCTCGTCCCGCGCCGCCTCGTCGAGGCCGAGATCCGACAGGGCCCGCTCGACGATCGCGTACGTGGCGCCCGAGGCGAGCACGCCCAGCCTGGTGTTGCCGGCGCCGGACATGATCCGGTTGAGGCCGTGCGCGCGGGCGTAGGCGCGGGCCAGGTCGAGGCGGCGGGTGAACAGGTCGTGCTCGGCGTCCAGGGCGGCCGCGCCGAGCAGGATGGGGGACGGGGCCCTGGACTCCTGTCCGGGGACGGGGACGCCCGCGCGCAGCGGATCGAGGTCGACGGTGGACGAGGCGTCGGCGACGTCGGCGACGATCTTCAGGCCCACCCACAGGCCGGTGGCCCGCGACATGGCCACCGCGTGCAGTCCGTACTCGATGATCTCGGCCACGGAGGAGGGCGCGAGCAGCGGCATCGACAGGCTCTGGCACATCGGCTCGCACGAGCTGGGCAGCGTGGAGGACTTGCAGCCGGGGTCGTCGCCGATCCAGGCCACGGCGCCGCCGAGCGGCGCGGTGCCCGCCACGTTGGCGTGCCTGATGGCGTCGGCGGCGCGGTCGAGGCCGGGGTTCTTGCCGTACCAGAAGCCGGTGACGCCCTGGTGCCTGCGGCCGGGGACCTGGCCGAGCAGCTGGGTGCCGGCCACCGACGTGGCGGCCAGTTCCTCGTTCAGGCCGGCCTGGAACACCACGCCCGCCTCGTCCAGGAACCGCTTGGCCCGGCCCATCTCCAGGTCGACGCCCGCGAGCGGCGAGCCCTGGTAGCCGGAGACGAACACCCGGGTGTCCAGGCCGCGGGCCTGATCGAGGCGGCGCTGCTCCAGCGTCAGGCGGACCAGGGCCTGGATGCCGGAGATGAGCACCCGGCCGCCGGACGCGGTGTACTTGTCGTCGAGCGATACGGGGGCGGGAGTCTCGCTCACGCTCGAACCTCCTGGCTGTCGTACGTGCTGGGCGCTGACGTGAGATTCTCAGCACAGCAACCCGGGCAGGATGTGCGCAAGTATTAGAGGAGAAAGTGGGTCGAAGACGCAAACAAACTGAGTCGATGGGGGTTCCCGGCTCGATTTGTTTGCGCCGGAAGGGGGCGTTCTCCGTGCCTGAGATCGACGAGATCGATCATCACGTGCTGCGGCTGCTGCGGGAGGACGGGCGCAGGACGTTCTCCGAGATGGCCGAGCGGATCGGGCTGTCGGTGGCGGCGGTCAAGCGGCGGGTGGACCGGCTGCGCGAGCTCGGGGTGATCACCGGCTTCTCGGTGCAGATCGACTACGCCAAGCTCGGGTGGGGGATCGAGGCGTTCACCGAGCTGCGTTATCCGGGCACGACGCCGGTCAGCGAGATCATCCGCACCGCGGCGGACGTGGCCGAGGTGCAGGCCGTCTTCACCATCGCCGGTGACCCGGACGCGCTGATCCACGTACGGGTGCGGGACCTCGGGCACCTGCAGAAGGTCATCGACCGGCTGCGCAGGGCCGGCGACGTCACGGGGACGAAGACGCTCCTGGTGCTCGGGTCGTGGACCAGAGACGCGCCGGTGCCGTAGGACCTGCGGGACGCGCCGGTGCCCTGAGCAGGTCAGCGGGTTCGCCCGGGGTGCGGGTCGCGGCGGGAGAACGAGCGGACGAGCAGGCCGATCGCGAGCAGCACGGCGACGCCCAGGCCGAGCATCCAGAGCGACGCGCCGGTCAGGGGGAGGGACTGGGTCCGGTGGTGCGCGGGCGCCGGCACCTCGCCGCCGGCGGCGAGGGACTTCGGCTCGTCCTGGCCGTCAGCATTCCCGGGCCCGGCCTGCCCCGCCTTCTCATGATGGCCGCGCGCGTCATGCTCCCGGCTCCGCGCCGCCCCGTCACCCGTCCCGCCGGCCGTCTCGTCCGCGGCCTCCTCGGCGACCTCGTCGGTCGTCTCGCCGGTGCCGAGCGCGGGGTCCGACGACGGCGGGTCGCCCATGACGGTGGTGCCGGCGCAGGAACGGTTGTCCGCGGTGTTCCGCTCACGCCCGCCGGTGTGCACGGTGGCGCAGCCCTCCATCAGCCCGGCGACGCCGGGGACGACGGTGTAGCCGAACGTCCTGCGCTCGTCCGGGTCGAGCACCCCGAGGGGACAGGTGAGGGCCGGTCCGGCGGCGGAGCATTCGGCGGGCAGCGTGGCGCCGTCGCCGCCGAGATGGTCCTGCACGGTGACGTCCACCGCCTGCGACGGGCCGTGGTTGACGACCGTCAGCCGGTACGCGACGGTGCCGCCGGTCGGGGCCGTGGCCGGGGCGTGCTTGACGATCTCCACGTCGGCCACGGACCGGGCCCGGATGATGAGCTGGGCCTCGTCGGCGGTCGCGTTCGGGGAGGTGACGTAGGCGCGGTTGGTGAGGTTCGTGCCGTCGGGGAGCGCGGGGCTGGTCGTGACGGGGAGCTCGTACGTGATGTCGCGGCCCGGCGCGATCGTCAGGCCGGAGCCGCCGCAGACGACGGTGTGCCCGGTCGCGGAGCAGTCGGCGGGCAGCAGGCCGAGGGCGAGGTTCTCGTCGAGCAGACCCGTGACGAGGACGTCGTCGGCGTCGCGGTCACCGGTGTTCGCCACGGTCAGGGCGTAGACGGCCCTCGCCCCGGCGATCAGGGGGTCGGGGGTGAGCACGTCGGTGACGCGCAGGATCGCGTTCCTGACCGGCGGCGGTGGCACGGCCAGGTCACCGGCCGAACGCCCGGAGTTGCCCGCCTCACCTGCCGGAGGCCGGGGACGCCGGGGGTCACGGACGGAGGGCGGCCCGGGCTGGCCCGATTTCCGCGCGGAGGGCAGCCCGGGCCGGCGTGGGTCCCGCACGGAGGGCAGCCCAGGATGGCGCGGGGCCCGCGCCGAGGGCAGCCCGGGATCGCGGAGGTCGCCGGGGTCGCCGGCGGAAGGCCACAACCGCCGGGAGTCGCGGGCGGAGTCGTCGACGGGGGCGGGTGGCCGTGGGGCCACGGCTGTGACCGGGGCGGGCCAGAGAGCGGCGGCCAGCGCGACCAGTGCGGTGATCGCCCCGAATCTGGGCGTGCCCATGTCCTACCCCCGACGTCGTACGGTGCTCGGCCCGGGGCCGATCCTCCTCCCTCCGGACGGGCGGAAAAGCCGGTCAGACCGCAATCATGCGCCTCCATGACGTGATCTTTGCCCGCCGGGTTCAGCGCTGGACGAACAGCTCTCCTCCAGCCGGGGACCGCACGCGTACCGTGAGGACCATGGCAGGTGTTGCGCGCTACGACGAGATCGCCGACTTCTACGCGGCCGGCTGGAGCGACACCATCGACGACCCGGCCTCACTGCGCCTGCTGGCCCTCCTGGAGCCGGTGGCGGGCCGCCGGATGCTGGAGATCGCCTGCGGGCACGGCCGGATCAGCCGCGAGCTGGCCCGCAGGGGCGCCGAGGTCGTGGGGGCCGACATCTCGGCCGCGCTGATCGGCAAGGCGGAGGCCGCCGAGCGCGCGGCCCCGCTGGGTGTGCGCTACCTGCACGCCGACGTCACCGCCGAGGCGCGGCTGCGGGAGCTGGGCTCGTTCGACGCGGTGGTGTGCGGTTTCGGCCTGTCCGACATCGACGACCTGGACGGCGCGGTCGCGACCGCGGCGGCGGCGCTGCGCCCGGGCGGGATCTTCGCCTGCTCGATCCTGCATCCGTGCTTCCCCGGCGGCCCCGGCGTCTCGGGTTCCTGGCCCGCCCACGCGCGTTACCAGGCCGAGGGCTGGTGGCGGGCCGACGGTGAGCAGTCGTCGCTGCGCCGTCAGGTGGGCGCCAACCACCGGACGCTGGCGACGTACGTCAACACCTTCCGCCGCCACGAGCTGTGGCTGGACGAGCTGGCCGAGCCGGAGCCGGATCCGGCGTGGGCGGCGCGCCGGCCGGAGGCCGCCCGGCATCCCGTCTTCCTCGTCATGAGATGCGTCAAAGGCTCAGCGGCGGGGCCTGCGGTCCGGCCGGCGTGACAGGGCCGGCACCAGGCCGCGCGGCATGAAGAGCACCACCACGATGAGCACCAGCGCATACACCGCGTACGACAGCACGCTCGGCGCGTACGTCGGCATCCCCGGCAGCGACGCCAGCCGGTCCAGCCCCTGCACCAGCAGCGTGATCGCGGTGGCCCCCACGACGGCGCCCCAGATCGTGCCGAGCCCGCCGACCACCGCCATCACGATGTACTGGATGGAGATGAGCACGGGGAAGGACCCCGGCGCGACGTACCCGGTGTAGAAGCAGTAGATGCCGCCGGCGAGCCCGGCGAACGTGGCCGACAGGGCGAAGACCACCAGCTTGTAGCGGCCCACCGGGATGCCGGATGAGGCGGCGGCCGTCTCGCTGGTGGCCAGCGCGCGCAACGCGCGGCCGGGGCGGGAGGAGATCACGTTGTGCGTGATCAGCATGACCACCGCCAGCCCGGCCCAGGTCATGTACGCGTACGCCGCCGCCCCGCTGGCCTCGAACGAGCCCAGGCTGAACTGCGGGATCGCCTGCAGCCCGATGTCCCCGCCGGTGAACTCCAGCTGCCCGGCCAGCGACAGCAGGATGAGCTGCATGGCGAGCGTGGCGAAGGCCAGGTGATGGCCGCGCAGGCGGAGCAGCGGCGTGCCGATGACGAGGGCGAAGACGGCCGCGGCCACGGGGGCGGCGAGCAGGCCGACGAGCGGGGGGACGCCGCCCAGCGACAGGAGCGCGGCGGTGTAGGCGCCGATGGCGTAGAAGGCGCCCTGCCCGAGCGAGACCTGGCCGGCGTAGCCCATGAGCAGGGAGACCCCGGCCGTGACGATGGCGGCCAGGCCGAGCAGGATGTAGACGGCCAGCGCGCTGTCGTCGAGCGTCGCCGGGAGCACGAGGGTCACGGCGGCGACCAGGAGGAGAGCGGCCGGTCTGACGAACCTGGTCATACCGTCTCCTCCGAGATGGCCGAGCGGCGGCCGGCCTGCACGATCATGACGATGATCATCAGGCCGAGTGCCACCTCCAACTGGTGGGAGCCGTAGCCGTACCCGGCGGCCATGGTCTCGGCCACGCCGAGCAGCAGCGCACCGAAGAGCGCGATCACCGGCCGGGTGAGCGCGCCGAAGACGGCGGCGGCGAAGCCGTTGACGATGAGCGTCACGTCCGTGTCGAACGAGATCGGCCGCAGCGGCGTCACCAGCACCCCGGCGATGCCGCCGAGCAGCCCGCCGAGCGCGAACGCGAGCAGCCCCATGCGGCGGACGTCGATGCCGACGACGCGGGCCGCGTAGGGGTTGGAGGCGCAGGCGGTCAGCGCCTTGCCCAGGTAGGTGCGGCCGAAGAAGAGCGCGAGCAGCACGAACGTGGCCGCCGTGACGCCGATGACGAGCAGGTGCTGCGTCTGGATGTGGGCTCCCGCGACGGTCACCGAGCCCGCCAGCCCGGGGGCCGAGCGCGGCTGGTCGCCCCACAGGACGATCTCCACGGCGTACGCGAGCACGCCCACCCCGAGCGTGACGATCAGCGAGGCGAGCGGCGTGGTGCCCCGCTTGCCGATCGCGGCCAGCCCGGTCAGCAGCCCCGCCACCGCCGCCGCGAGCACGGCGGCCAGCTCGCTCAGCCCGTGCGGGAAGCCGAGCCCGAGCAGCGAGGAGGTGCACAGTCCGGCGACGACGGCGAACGTGCCCTGGGCGAAGTTCACCACGCCCGTGACGCGGTGGATGGTGACCAGGCCGCTGGCGATGAGGGCGATGGCGCAGCCGACCGCCAGGCCGTTCAGCAGATAGCTCAGGAACGCGCTCATGTGACGGCACCGCCCAGGTACGCGGCCGCCACCCGCGGGTCGTCGGCCAGTTCGGCGCAGGCCCCCTCGGTCACCAGCCGTCCGGACTCCAGCACGTACGCCCGCGAGCACAGCTCGAACGCCAGCCGGGCGTTCTGCTCGATGAGCAGCACCGCCAGCCCCTGCGACCGGTTGAGTTCGGCCAGATGGGCGGCCAGGTCGGCGGTGACACCGGGCGCGAGCCCGAGCGACAGCTCGTCCACCACCAGCACCTCGGGGCGCGACATCATCGCCCGCCCGAACGCCACCATCTGCTGCTCGCCGCCGGACAGCACGCCCGCGCGCCGGCCCGCCAGCTCGGCCAGCCGGGGCAGCAGCTCGTAGACGGAGGAGGGGTCGCGCAGGCCCGAGCGCCAGCCGCCGAGGGCGAGGTTGTCGGCGACGGACAGATCGGGGAAGAGCTGGCGGCCCTCGGGGATGAGCGCGAGCCGCCCGCCGATCCGCACCGTGCCGGACGCGGGGGCGATGATGCCGGCCAGCGTGTTGGCCAGGGTGGACTTGCCGGCGCCGTTCGGGCCGAGCAGGGCCACCATCTCGCCCTCGCCGACCGTGAGCGTGAGGTGGTCGAGCGCGGTCGCGGTGCCGTACGAGACCACCAGGTCCTGGACTTCGATCATGAGGCCTGTCCGAGGTAGGCGGCCAGCACCAGGGGATCGGCGCGGACCTCGGCCGGTGGGCCGTCGGCGATCACCTGGCCCAGGTCGAGCACCACGATGCGGTCGGCCAGCCGGGTCACGAACGCCACGTCGTGCTCGATCAGCAGGATCGTCAGCCCGCCCGCCCGCAGCTCCTCCACCAGCGACGCCAAGCGCTCGCGCTCCTCGCCGCGCAGCCCGGAGGCGGGCTCGTCGAGCAGCAGCAGGCGGGGCCGGGCGCACAGGGCGCGGGCCAGTTGCAGGGCCCGCTGCTGGCCGATCGGCAGCCGGTCGGCGGGCCGGTCCGCCCATTCGGCCAGCCCCACGCGTTCGAGCGCGACGTCGGCCTCGGCGGCGATCTCACGCTCGTCGCGCCGGTGCCGCGGCAGCCGCAGCGCGGCGGAGACGAACCCGGCCCTGGTGCGGCCGTGCGAGCCCACCATGACGTTCTCCCTGACCGTCATGCCGCCGAACACCCGGGCCGCCTGGAAGACGATCGACATGCCGAGCCGGGCCCGCCGGTGCGGCGCGAGCCGGTCCACCCGGTGCCCGTGGAACGTGATCTGGCCGTGCTCGGCCGCCAGATGCCCGGTGATCAGGTTGAACAGGGTGGACTTGCCGGCCCCGTTCGGGCCGATCACCGCGCAGACTTCGCCGTCCGCGACGCTCAGTGAGACGTCGCGGACGGCGTAGACGCCCCCGAAGCTCCGGGAGACCCCGCTGACCGAGAGCGCGCTTTCCTCCGGCACGCCTCACCCCGCCGCGTTGACGGTCTTGGCGAGCTGCTCCTTGGCCCACTCCGTCGGCACGAACTGCCCGTTCTTCACCGTGTTGACCGAGATGTACTCGGGCGACAGGCCGGAGTGGTCGGTGGCGGAGTAGCGGAAGCGGCCGTTGGGCGTGATCAGGTCCATCTTCTCGAGCGCCTGCTGGATCTTGGTCTTGTCCGTGCTGTTCGCCTTCCTGATGGCCTCGAACAGCAGCAGCGAGGCGCTGTAGCCGTCCTGGGCGAACTGCGGCGGCGGATAACCGTGCTTGTCCTGGTACGGCTTGGCCATCTGCTCGATGACCTGCTTCTGCTTGCCGTCGGGCAGGTGGTCGCCCACCACGCCGATGGCGCTCTGCACGGTCATGCCCTCGGCCGCCGCGCCCATCGGCTCCAGCCACAGCTTGCTGGCCTGCGACGCGGTCAGGAACAGCGGCGTCTTCAGCCCGGAGGCCACGTACTGCTTGGCCGCCGTCACGCCGGGCGCGCCCGAGCCCCAGAAGACCAGGGCCTCGGCCTTGGAGTCGCGCACGTGGGTGAACAGGGGGCTGAAGTCGGAGGTGGTCGTCTCGTACGGCTCGTCCACGGCGATCGTCACGCCGTACTTGGGCGCCAGGGCCACCATCGACTCGTGGCCGGAGACCGAGTAGGCGCTCTTGGAGTCCCAGCCGACCGCGATCGTCTTGATGCCCTCGGCCTGGATGTACTGCAGGAAGCGCTCGGCGTACATGCTGGACAGGGCGGGGGTGACGAAGATGTAGGACTTTATCGGCTCGACCTGCTCCTGAGCCGGCGCCAGCGACAGGTACGGCATCTTGTCGCGCTGCGCGAGCGGCTCGACCGCCAGCGCCGAGTTGGAGAACACCGGGCCGATCAGCGCGTCGATGTCGCCCTTGATCTGGTTGTAGGCCACGATGCCCTGGTCGGGGGCGGTCTTGTCGTCGCGCGTGACGAGCTCGACCTTGCGGCCCAGCAGCCCGCCCTGGGCGTTGACCTGCTCGACCGCCAGCTCGACGGCCTTCTTGTCCTCGCTGCCGAGCGGAGTGTAGTTGCCGGTCAGGGAGACGATGAGGCCCACCTTGATCGGATCTGCGGAGCCGGAGCCCTGCTCGCCTCCGCCACATGCGGTCACGGCCAGCAGCAAACAGGCCAGGGACGGAAGAAGCCTGCGCATCGGGGACCTCCTGGACCGGGCGACGTGGCCCCGAATGTAGGCAGGTACATTACGGCTGTCAATAGAGTGCCGAATTTCGGGAGACAAGCTGTTATGAGGCCTCAGTCGGTGATTCTGACCTTCCTCGGGGACCACGTATACGGCCGCGGGGTCTGTGTCTCGTCGGGCAGTTTCATCGAGGCGTTCGCCAGGGTGGGGATCTCGGAGGAGGCCACCCGCTCGACGCTGACCCGGATGGTGCGGCGCGGCCTGCTGCGCCGGCAGCGGTCGGGCCGGCGCATGTACTTCGGCCTCACCCCGACCAGCGCGGAAGTGCTCAGCGACGGCGAGCGGCGCATCTGGCACAGCGGCGTGGTCAACGACGCCGACGAGGACCGGTGGACCCTGATCGGCTTCTCGCTGCCCGAGTCCTGGCAGCGGCAGCGGCACGAGTTGCGCTCCCGGCTGGTCTGGGCCGGGTTCGGCCCGCTGCAGAACGGGCTGTGGATCGCCCCCGGCGAGGTGGACGCGGCCGGCGTGATCGACGACCTGGGCGCGAACGTGCGCGTCTTCTCCGCCGAACCGCGTCCCCCGACGGACATGCAGGCCCTGGTCGCCGACGCCTACGACCTGGCCGATCTGGGCGCCCGCTACCGCGCCTTCCTGCGCCGCTGGGACCAGGCCGATCCGGCGCCGGACGTCCCCGACGACCTGGCCAGGTCGCTGACGCTGCTCACCGACTGGCTGCAGATCATCAGGACCGATCCGCGGCTGCCGCTGCGGCACCTGCCGCACGACTGGCCGGCCGAGAAGGCGCAGCGGGTGTGCCACTCGCTGCACGAGCGGTTCCGGCCCGAGGCGGCGCGGCTCGTGGCGGACCTCCTGGACACCGTGCCCGATGAAACTTGGGCAGAACGGTGACAGCGATCGCATAGTGGCCTAACTTGAGGGCTTGAGCGCGGAGGAGTGCCGATGCGGAATCAGGGGATGGGGTCGTGGCCCGCGCGCAGGGCCCGCATGACGCCGGAGCGGGTCGCGCTGTCGTACCGGGGGCGCGATCACACCTACCGCGAGCTGTGCGAACGCGTGAACCGGCTGGCCTCGGCGCTGGCCGCCAGCCACGGGGTACGACGCGGCGACCGCGTCGCCTTCCTCGGCGTCAACCAGCCCTCGGCGGTGGAGACGTTCTTCGCGGCGGGGCTGCTGGGGGCCGTGTTCGTGCCGCTCAACACCCGCCTGGCCCTGCCCGAGCTGCGTTACGTCTTGACGGACGCCGAGCCGGCGGTCCTCGTGCTCGGCGCGGAACGCGACGGCGCGGGCTTACCGGGACGGCACCTGCCCGCCGCCGGCTACGAGGCGCTGCTGGCGTCGGGATCGCCCGAGCCCATCGACGAGCCCGTGGGCCTCGACGACGTGTGCCTGATCATGTACACCTCGGGCACCACGGGCCATCCCAAGGGCGCCATGCTCACCCACGGCAACCTCACCTGGAACACCGTCAACCTGCTCGTGGACGTGCCGCTGGCGCACGACGAGGTGGTGCTGATCAGCGCGCCGCTGTTCCACATCGCGGCGCTGGCCCAGACGCTGGTGCCGAGCGTGCTCAAGGGCGGGCGGGTCATCCTGGAGCCGTCGTTCGACGTGGAGCGCACGTTCGACCTGATCGAGTCGGAACGGGTGACGGTGATGTTCGGGGTGCCGTCGATGTTCGGCTTCCTCACCCGCTCGCCGCGCTGGGACAAGGCCGACCTGTCGAGCCTGCGGCACCTGCTGTGCGGGGGCGCGCCCGTGCCCGAGCCGCTGATCAGGACCTACCAGGAGCGCGGGCTGATGTTCCTGCAGGGGTACGGCATGACGGAGGCCGCGCCCGGCGCGCTCTTCCTGGGCGCCGAGCGCTCCGTCGACAAGGCCGGCACGGCCGGCGTGCCGCACTTCTTCTCCGACGTCCGCCTGGTCGCCCCCG
This sequence comes from Nonomuraea fuscirosea, assembly GCF_003001935.1. Classification (GTDB taxonomy): domain Bacteria; phylum Actinomycetota; class Actinomycetes; order Streptosporangiales; family Streptosporangiaceae; genus Nonomuraea; species Nonomuraea fuscirosea. The sequence continues at coordinate 609,097 of NZ_PVNG01000002.1, forward strand.
ACGGCTCGCCCGCGGCGCCCGGCGAGCCGGGCGAGCTCTACGTCCAGGGCCCCAACGTGATGCCCGGCTACTGGCGGCGGCCGGAGGCGAGCGCCGAGGTGCTGTCCGCCGACGGCTGGTTCCGCTCCGGCGACGTCGGCGTCGCCGACGAGGACGGCTACGTGCGCATCTCCGACCGGATCAAGGACGTGATCATCTCCGGCGGCGAGAACGTCTACCCCGCCGAGGTGGAGGGCGCCCTGTACGAGCACGCGGCGGTGGCCGAGTGCGCGGTGATCGGGGTGCCCGACCAGAAGTGGGGCGAGGTGGGCAAGGCCCTGGTGGTGCCGCGCCCCGGCGCCACGGCCGCGCCGGAGGAGTTGCTGAAACACCTGGACGGCCGTCTGGCCCGCTACAAGATCCCGAAATATGTTGAATTCGTGGCTGAACTGCCTAAGAACGCAGCGGGCAAGTTGCTCAAGGCCCCGCTGAGAGAGCTCTACGGAGGATGATCGCCCATGCGTACCTCACCGCCCTTCCGCGCCGATCACGTCGGCAGCCTGCTCCGCCCGCCGGAGTTGCTGCGCGCCCGGCAGACCCTCACCGGCGAGGCGCTGCGCGAGGCGGAGGACGAGGCGATCAGGGCGGTCGTCCGCGGCCAGCGTGAGGCCGGCCTGCAGAGCGCCACCGACGGGGAGTTCCGCCGGGCCTCCTGGCACATGGACTTCATCTACCAGCTGGGCGGCATCGGCCAGGCCGCCGACGAGCAGATCACGGTCCGCTTCCACAACGAGCAGGGCGACATCGAGTTCACCCCGGCCGCCCTGCGGGTGCACGACCGGATCCGGCTGAACGAGCCGATCTTCGCCGACGACTTCGCGTTCCTGCGCGACACGGTGGAGCCGGGGGTGACGCCCAAGCTGACCATCCCGTCGCCGAGCATGGTGCACTACCGCGGCGGTCCCGCCTCCATCGACCCCGGCGTCTACCCCGACGTGGAGGAGTTCTGGCGGGACCTGAGCGCCGCCTACGCCGAGCAGGTGCGCAGGATCGGCGCGCTGGGCTGCACGTACCTGCAGTTCGACGACACGAGCCTGGCCTACCTGAACGACCCGGCGCAGCGCGCGGAGCTGAGCGAGCGCGGCGACGACGCCGACCACATGCACCTGCGCTACATCAAGCAGATCAACGCGGCCCTGGCCGCCAAGCCGGCCGGCATGACGATCACGACGCACATGTGCCGGGGCAACTTCCGCTCCTCCTGGGCCGCCGCCGGCGGCTACGACTTCGTGGCCGAGGCGCTCTTCGGCGAGCTGAACGTGGACGGGTTCTTCCTGGAGTTCGACGACGAGCGCTCGGGCGGCTTCGAGCCGCTGCGGTACGTGCCGCCCGGCAAGATGGTCGTGCTCGGCCTGGTCACGACCAAGCGCGGCGAGCTGGAGTCGAAGGACACGCTCAAGCGGCGGATCGACGAGGCGGCCAAGTTCGTCGACCTCGACCAGCTCTGCCTGTCGCCGCAGTGCGGGTTCTCCTCGACGCTGGAGGGCAACGAGCTCACCTCGGAGGAGCAGTTCGCCAAGCTGCGCCTGATCGTCGAGACCGCCCAGGAGGTGTGGGGATAGCGCCGGTCACAGGGTGACCACCGTGCCGCTGAGGCGGGCGCGTTCGGCGGCCCAGACGACGCGGTGCGTCATCAGGCTCTGCTCGGCGTCCGAGCGCAGCAGCGTGGCGTCACCCGAGGCGACGGCGGCGAGGAAGGCGTCGGTGAGCCCCTCGTCGCCGCCCCCGTGGCCGTCGGCCGCCGACGGGCCGCCCGCCTCGTCCACCGTCATGACCTCCTCCGCGCCGGTGCGGAAGTCCATCACCCGCAGCGTGCCGCCGTCGCCCTCGATGTAGCCGTGGGTGCCGAACAGGCGGGTGCGGCGGTGCTCCATCGGGGTGAACGCGCTCATCGTGAACGAGCAGGTCCCGCCGTCGTCGAACTCCATCACCACCTCCTGGTGGTCGACCACGTCGTTGTCGCAGGCGTACACGCAGCGCCCGTACGGCCCGGTGCGCAGCGCCTCCAGCACGTCGGCCTCGGTGCGCCCCGGCGTGACGGCCCCGAGCGGCCAGAACTCGCTCTCGGGATCGCCGAGGCAGCCCAGGTAGAGCCGCGGCGCCGAGTACGGGCACGACGGCTCCAGCGGGCAGTCGAGGCACCGGTCGGCCGCGGCGGCGGGCCGCTCCTCGGCGCGGAAGTGCGACAGGGAGCCGAACGACGACACCCGGGCCGGCGGGCGGCCGAACAGGTGCACCAGCCAGTCCACGTCGTGGCAGGCCTTGGCCAGCAGCATCGGCGCCGAGGTGTCCTCGCGCCGCCAGTGCCCGCGGACGAACGAGTGCGCCTGGTGCCACCAGCCGACCGGCTCCAGGTGCTGCACGCTGACCAGCCGGCCGATCCGGCCTTCGTCCAGCAACTCCTTCATCACCCGCGTGTACGGCGTGTACCGCAGCACGTGGCAGACCGCCAGCATGATGCCGTTGCGCACGGCCGCCGCGGCGATGGCGGCCGCCTCGTGCTCCTCCGTGGCCATCGGCTTCTCCAGGAGGATGTGATAACCGAGGTCGGCCAGCGTCACGGCGGGGTCGGTGTGCAGCCGGTCCTGCGTGGCGATGACGGCCGCGTCCGCCAGCCGGCCGGCCGCCGCCAGGTCCTTCCAGTCCTCGTGGACCCGCTCGGGCGCGATCCCGAACTCGGCCGCGAACGCCGCCCGCCGCCCGGGATCGGGCTCCGCCACGGCGACCACCCGCCCGGCTCCCGTCGCGTGCGCCCGGCGCGCGTACGTCAGCCCTCGCAGGCCGCCGCCGACGACGGCTAGAGTCACCTCAGTCATGGAACCTTCCCCCCGAAGAAATATCATGGAGAGCATCATTATTCGGTTCTGGAATGCTGACAGCAAGGGGGGCCGATGGCCGGGGATGTGACCGGCGGCGACCTGTCCAGGCTGCGGCAGCTCAACGCGCAGGCCGTGATCAAGGTGTTGCAGGGCGGCTCGTCGCTCACGCTGACCGAGGTGGCCAAGAGCACGGGGCTGTCACGCGCGTCGGCCGAGGACGTGGTGCGCGAGCTGCTGCAGAAGGGCTGGGTCGCCGAGGCGGGCGCCACGGCCGGCGGGGTGGGCCGCCCGGCCAGGCGCTACCGGTTCAGGTCCGAGGCGGGCCGGGTGCTCGGCGTCGACATCGGCGGGCACAAGATCCGCGCGGTGGTCGCCGACCTCGACGGCGAGGTGCAGCACGGCGCGTGGGTCGCCGTGACGCCCGAGATGGGCCGGCTCGAACGCCTGGCGGCGGTGGACCGGGCGGTCGCGGAGTGCCTGGAGGGCGCCGGGCTGACCGGCGGCGACGTGTGGGCCTCAGGCGTCGGCACCACCGGCCTGGTGGACGGCGCCGGCCGGGTGCTGCTGTCGGAGGCGCTGCCCGAGTGGACCGGCGTCGACCTGGCCGCCCACGTCCGCCGAATGGTCCCGGCCCCGGTGCTGGTGGAGAACGACGGCAAGCTCGCCGCCCTGGCCGAGTGCTGGCGGGGGGTGGCCCGCTACGCCAAGGACCTGGTGTTCCTGCTGGCCGGGCTGCGTACCGGAGCCGGTCTGATCATCGACGGCAAGCTGCACCGGGGCTTTGCCAACGCCTCGGGCGAGATCGGGGCGCTGCCGGTGCTCGGCTGGATCCGCGCCCAGGAACACCTGGTGGCCGCCAGCGGCGAGGCGGGCGACGTGTTCGCCGCCGCGCGGGAGGGCGACAAGGCGGCGGTCGCGGCCGTGCGCCGCTACGTCAAGGACCTCGCGCTCGGGGCGTCCGCGCTGGTCCTGACGCTGGATCCGCAGATGGTCGTGGTCGGCGGCGGCTACTCGCGCTCGGCCGACGTGCTCATCGAGCCGCTCAGGCGGGAGCTGGACCGCTGGTGCATCCGCACCCCCGAGGTGCGCATGTCGGCACTGGGCGACGAGGCCGTGGTGCTCGGCGCCGTACGGCTCGCGCTGGACGACGTCGAAGACCGGGTGCTCGACGGCCGCAGCCCGCTCGTGAGCCATCTGTAACACGCTCACTCTTGCCAAGTATTTCACTGGACTCCATGATTACTCCCACGTTCTAGGAGAGGACTGGGAGATGTGGAAGTCGGCACGGAGCGGTGCGGCCCTCCTCTGCGCGGCGCTGCTCGCCTCCGCCTGCGGCGGCGGTGAGCAGGCCGGCGGCACGGACGCGCAGCCCGGAGAGAAGGTGACGCTGTCCTACGGCGTCTGGGACGCCACCCAGCAGGCGGTCATGCAGGAACTGGCCGCGGAGTTCACCAAGACGCACCCGGACGTCACCGTCAACGTCCAGCTCACCCCGTGGGCCGACTACTGGACGAAGATGAAGGCCGCCGTCACCGGCGGCGCCGCGCCCGACGTCTTCTGGATGAACGGCCCCAACTTCCAGCTCTACGCCTCCAACGGCGTGATCAAGCCGATCGAGGAGCAGGTCGACACCTCGGTCTACCCCAAGGCGCTGGTGGACCTCTACACCTACGAGGGCAAGCTGTACGGCCTGCCCAAGGACATGGACACCGTCGGCGTCTGGTACAACAAGACGCTCTTCGACCAGGCCAAGGTGAAGTATCCGGCCGACGACTGGACCTGGGCCGACTTCAAGGAGAGCGCCGCCAAGCTCACCGACCCGGACAAGGGCGTCTACGCCGTCGGGGCCGAGCTGACCAGCTTCCAGGAATACCAGTACAACACGATCTACCAGGCCGGCGGCCACGTGATCTCGCCCGACGGCAAGAAGTCCGGCTACGACGACCCGAAGACGATCCAGGGCCTGAAGTTCTGGACCGACCTCATCGCCGCCAAGCAGTCGCCCGACCTCAAGACCATGACCGACACCGCCCCGCTGCAGCTCTTCGAGGCCGGCAAGCTGGCGATGTACTGGGGCGGGTCCTGGAACGTGGCCGAGTTCGGCAAGAACGACTACACCAAGGACAAGGTCGACGTCGCCCCGCTGCCCAAGGGCGAGAAGCAGGCCACGATCATCCACGGCGTGGCCAACGTGGTGTCGGCCAAGACCGAGCACCCGGCCGAGGCGCTGGAGCTGGTCAAGTTCCTCGGTTCCAAGCCGGCCGCCGACATCCTCGGCAAGAAGGGCCCGATCCCGGCCTACAACGGCACCCAGAACGACTGGGTGGCCGCCCACCCCGAGTGGAAGCTGCAGACGTTCCTCGACTCCGTCGCGTACGCGGTGCCGTACCCGGTGTCCAAGAACACCGCCGCCTGGCAGGAGGCCGAGCTCACCCACCTCACCAAGGCGTGGACCGGCGAGGTGCCGGTCGAGAAGGCCGCCGCGGACCTCGCGGCCGGCATGAACGACCTGCTGGCCAAGGAGTGACGTGACCACCACCGCCGGAACGCGGCCCCCGCGCTCGTCCGCGGGAGCCGCCCACGCGGCGAAGCGGCGCGGGCCGCGCACCGAGGCCCTGTGGGGGTACGCGTTCATCGCCCCCACCGGCCTCGGCCTGGCCGTCTTCTACCTGTGGCCCGTCCTGCAGACCGCCTACTTCTCCTTCACCGAATGGGGCGCGTTCGGCGGGCACACCTGGGTCGGCCTGGAGAACTACACGCGGCTGATCGCCGACCCCGAGGTCGGCCGGGCGATGCTCAACACGCTCATGTACACCGCGCTCGGCCTGATCGGGATCCCCGTCGCCATCGTGTTCGCCGCGCTGATGAACCGGCAGGGGCTGCGCGGGGTGAGCGTGTACCGCACGGCGTTCTTCCTGCCGGTGGTGACCATGCCGGTCGCGGTCGCGATGCTCTGGCGCTGGCTCTACAACGGCGACTACGGCCTGGTCAACCAGGTGCTCTCGATCGCCGGCATCGACGGGCCCAACTGGATCGCCGACCCGGCCACCGCCATGTACGCCCTGGTCGTGGTCGGCATCTGGAGCAGCGTCGGCTACAACCTGATCATCTTCCTGGCCGGCATGCAGGGCATCCCCAAGGAGCTGTACGAGGCCGCCTCCATGGACGGCGCCGGCCGCGTCCGCCAGTTCTTCAGGATCACGCTGCCGATGTTGTCGCCGACCGCGTTCTTCATCTCGATCGTGTCGGTGATCGGCTCGCTGCAGCTGTTCGACCTGGTCTTCGTGATGACCGGGTCCGGGCAGTCGGCGCGGGCCAACCCGGCGTACTCGCGGCTGCAGACCGTCGTCCAGCTCTTCTACGAGCGGGCGTTCGTCACCAACGATCGCGGTTACGCCGCCGCCATCGTGATCGCGCTGCTCGTGCTCATCGCGGCGCTGACGGTCGCGCAGTTCCGCCTCCAGCGCAAGTGGGTGCACTATGTCTGAGCGCCGCCCGCTGGGCGTGCACGCCATCCTCGCCGTCTCGTCGCTGCTGATGGTGGCGCCGTTCGTCTGGCAGATCATCACCTCGCTCAAGACGCTCAGCAGCACCACCGCGGTGCCGCCGACGTTCCTGCCCGAGGGACGCTGGGACAACTACGCCAAGGTCTTCGACCTGCTGCCGTTCGGCGAGCAGTTCCTCAACACCGTGATCATGGCCGCGGGCCGGGTGACCGGGCAGGTGCTGTTCTGCTCGATGGCCGCCTACGCCTTCGCCCGCCTGCGCTTCCCCGGCCGGAACCTGCTGTTCGGCGTCTTCCTGTCGGTGCTCATGGTGCCGCCGCAGCTGTTCGTGATCCCGCAGTACCAGATCATGTCCTCGCTCGGCTGGCTCAACAGCCTCCAGGCGATCATCGTGCCCGGCCTGTTCAGCGCGTTCGGGGTGTTCCTGCTGCGGCAGTTCTTCCTCGCCCTGCCGCGCGAGATCGAGGAGGCGGCCCGGCTCGACGGGGCCGGCCCCGTGCGCATCTACTGGTCGGTCATGCTGCCGCTGGCCCGGCCCGGGCTGATCGCGCTGGGCATCCTGACCCTGCTGTGGGCGTGGAACGACCTGTTCTGGCCGCTGGTGGTCAACACCGATCCGGAGAAGATGACGCTGTCGGCGGGGCTGGCGGCGCTGCAGGGGCAGTACCAGACCGACTATCCCGTGCTGATGGCCGGCTCGCTGATCGCCTCGCTGCCCGTGATCGCCGTCTTCGTGTTCCTGCAGCGGCAGTTCATTCAGGGCGTCGCCCACACCGGCAGCAAGGGCTGAGCTCTTCCCCTGCGGCCGGTCGGGCGGACGTCCGCGTGGCCCGCGCGGACCTCGGCGGGCTCGAACCCGTCAGCTCACGACGATCGTGGTCAGGGCCCGCGGTGGCAGCGTCACCGTGCGGCCCTTGATCGGGGCGGGCGTGAGCGAACGGGTCTCGTCGGTCACGTACGCCGCCGCCCGGCCGCGCACGCCCTGCCACGCGACGGGAGCGGTGCCGGTGTTGAGCGCCACCACCACCCGGGAGCCGTCACGGTTCTTGAAGGCTGAAACTTTCACCGCCGGATCGGCCGCCGACGCCTCCAGCCGCACCGCGCCCGGACGGATGAACCGGCTGTAGCCGGCCAGCGCCCACAGCCGTTTCGACACGTGGTACTGCTTGGCCGCGTCGTCGAGTTGCAGCAGCGCCCTGGTCGCCCCGCGCGAGCCGCCCAGCCAGTAGACGTACGCGCTGACCTGGCCCAGCGTGAGCGCGTCGTGCACGGCCTGGGCGATGGTGAGGCCGTCGTAGCCGCTGCCGTCGTCCCAGTTCTCGTTCCAGGTGTCGCCGTTGGGGTTCCACTCCGACATCCACGTCTTCCTGGCCGTCGGCAGCGGGCCGTCCACCGGGCTGGCGTAGGTGTGGCCCGTGTGCGTCTTCACCCAGCGGCGGGCCTCGGGGTCGGCCTCGATCGCCGCCGTGTACGCCTTCGCCTCGGTCCAGCCGAAGGAGTCGCAGCAGGCCAGCTTGACGTCCTTGGCGATCGGGCCGAGCACCTTGACGAAGTCGGCGGCCTGCTCGGGGGTGAAGCGCATCGAGGCGTACGTGGCCGTCCAGTCGGGCTCGTTCGTGAACCCCAGGTCGGTGATTTTGATGCCTTCACGGCGGTAGAACTTCGTGTAGGCGACCAGGTAGTTCGCGTACGCGCGCCGCCACTCGGGCAGCAGGGTGCCGCCGTTCTTGTCGTCGCCGTTGTCCTTCATGTAGCCGGGGGCGCTCCAGGCGTCGGCGAAGAAGCGTTCGACGCCGTACCGCTTGGCCTCCTTGGCCACCCAGACCTGGCTGTTGTCGTCGCCGTCCCACACGTACTTCGGCGGGGCGTCGGGGCCGCCGGGGTTCTCGGGCTGGATCGACACCATGTGGTCGTACGGGCTGCCGGCGGGGGAGGAGCCGATGCCGAGCCGCAGGATGCTCAGACCGGCCCCCTTCCGGCGGTCGAACCACAGGTCGAGGACCTCCCGCTGCTGGGCCGGAGACAGGGCGGCGAGCAGTTCGTTGCGGCGGAAGGCCTGGGAGATGCCGAAGCCGTCGATCTCCTGGTGCCGGACGCGCTCGTTCACGGTGATGGCGGGCGGGCCGGCGGGGGGTGTGGGATGCACGGCGGGGAGGCCGAGCAGCGAGATGGCGACGAGTCCTCGTAACATGGCGCCTCCGAAAATTTCGGGCTCGTGACGATATGTTTCGCCGATCGCCGGAACCGTAAGCTCGCGGAGGCTCCCCCGTCAATAAGCGCCGTCAACCGTGGAGTCGACGGCTGCGTCAAGTGACTCGGCGGCCGGAGCGCCCGCGGACTTTCAGCGGGGCGGTCCGGCCGACGCGCGGCTACTGGTGGGTGGACTCGGCGCGCTCCTTGATGGTCAGGAGCCGGCGGCGGGTGGTGAGGAAGTCGCCGAGGTCCGTGGCCGCGAGGTAGGTGGTGCCGCGCACGTTCGGCTCGGCGCGGACGCGTGTGCGGAAGATCAGCCGGGTTCCGCCGTCCACCTCGCGCAGGGAGACGGAGCAGGTGGTGGTGGCGTCGGCGCCGCGCATGGCCAGGACGAGCGTGTGCGGGGGGTCGATCCGCTCCACGATGAACGCGTTGCCGTCGTTCCGGCCGAGCAGCACGTCACCGACCTTGAGCCCCTGCCCGGCGGGCTCCTCCCCGGGGGTGCCGGCCGAGGGGGCGGAGGCGGGCCGGTCGGTCCCGGCGCCGGGGCGGTCGCCGGCGAGCTCGATCAGCCAGGGCCAGACGCCGGCCGGCGGAGCCGCCACCGTGATCGCGCGGGTGGCCTGGTACTGCGCGCGGCCGGCCAGGTCGTCGCCGGGCATCTCCGCGTGGACCTCGCGTTCGTCGGCGCCCCAGCGCAGCTGCCAGGGCCGGAGCGCGAACAGGTAGCCTGCCGCCGCTCCGGTCGCGAGCCTGAACAGCGAGCGCGGCACGAGCGAGAACATACGGTCTCCTTCGTTCGGCTGTCGGAACGCCCAGTCTCCGACGGGGACCGCGCCGGATCAACTCGGTAGCCCCCCGTCAGGGGAGTGCGTCCGGTGGTGGGGTGACGGGTGCGCCGGGGGCGGGCGGGTCCGGGCTGATGATGAAGTCCTCCGGCCACATCGTGAGCTGGATCCCGGCCCCCGCCCCGATGACGACGTCGTGCAGGTTGCCCCGTTCCAGCTTCGGGATCAGGAACAGCTCGTCGTCCCGGTTGACCGGATCCGCGCGCAGCCAGGCGTCGAAGCCGTCGAAGTCCGCGAACCCCGCCGCCAGGTACGGCACGATCCGCCGGAACAGCTTCGGCCACATCACCAGCCGTTCCAGCTCGGCCAGATCCCGCACGGTGGCCGCGCCGTCCGGGTCGGCGTCCGAGCGCGGCCACAGCCCTGAGCCCTTGCGCCTGGCCGCCTGCGACGCCTCCGCCAGATGCGCCCGCAGGTCCGCGGGCAACGTGGCGTAGAACGCCGGGTAGGCGAGCCCGGCGCCCAGCAACTGCGCGTTCGCGGAACGATCGGCCATCGGCCCGTCCACGAACACGGTGGTCCCGTCCGGGTCCAGATGGTCACCGGCGTAGCAGAACGCGATCATGCGGCCGTTGGCGTCGATTCCGTTGCTGAGCACGTGGCCGCGCAGGGAGTCCTGGTCGGCCGAGCGCACCCGGTTGGGCAGGTCCTCCCAGAAGGTCACGTTCGTGAAGCCGAGCAGCCGCAGCAGCTCGTCGCGGGCCGCGTAGGCGCCGTCCTCCTCCTGGTGGGTCTCCGCGAAGTGGGTCTCCAGGGCGTCGATCGCCTCCAGCCGCGCGGAGACGCCGCGCGCGGTGATCGCCGCCGGCCGGCCGGAGCGCCGGGGCAGCGCCTCGACCAGGGCGGGCGTGTCAGGCTTGAACTTGACGGTGTCGCCGTCGGGCTCGGGGCCCTGACGCGGCCGGTCCGGATACCGGATCACGAAGCTGCCGCGGATCAGGGTGTACGTCATGATGGCCCCCCATCGGTGTCGGTTTGTCCCCCGACAGGTCGCCAGCGGAGCGTAACTCGCCGGAACAGCCCGGTCCATGGACGGCGCGGCCGGGCACGGCAGTGTGGCGGGTCGTGGCAGCACTACGGGATCGCCGCCGGTGCGGCGGTTCGGGCCGGCTCAGCGCTTGGGCTTGCGCCGGTGGCGGCGGGAGTCGGCCCGCTCGGCCGGTTTGTCGGGACGGCTCGCGCCGCGACCGCCGTCGCCGCCGTGACCGGCGTGGCCGGCATCGCGGCCGCGACCGCCGCGAGCGTCCTGGCCGCCGCGACCGCCCTGTCCGCCGTGGCCGCCGTGGCCGACGCCGGCCGGGGGAGGGCCGTAGCCGAAGGTGCCCATCATGCCCTGTTCCTGGTGGTAGAGGTTGTGGCAGTGGAACATCCATTCGCCGGGATTGTCGGCTTTCACGTCGATGTTCAGACGCTCGCGCGGCTTGATGTTCACGGTGTCCTTGCGCGGCCCGCCCCACCCCGTGCCGCGCAGCTGGAAGGTGTGGCCGTGCAGGTGCATCGGGTGCCACATCGGCGACTGGTTGTCCAGGACGATCCTGATCGTCTCGCCCCGCTCGACGCGCAGCCGCATCGGGTCGTTCGCCAGCCGGTCGTTCATCGTCCACTCGTTGCCCGACGGCCGCATGCCGAGCGTCACCGTCACCCGCCTGGCCGGGCGCGGGAGCTCGTCGGAGCCGCGGGCCTCCAGGTCGGCGTAGGTGAGGATGCGCCCGTCCAGCTCGGGCAGCCGGACGTTCCTGTTCGGGGTGGCGGCGATCTTCGTCGTACGGACGACGGCGAACGCCCGCGCCCGCTTGCCCTCCGCCTCCGCCACCAGCGGGAACGCCCCCGGCCCCAGCCGGACGAGGAAGTCGTACCGCTCGCCCATGCCGATGAGGAACGTGTCCACCGTGACCGGCCGGCACGGGAAGCCGTCGGTGTGCGTGATGGCGATGCGGTGCCCGCCGAGCGCCACCCGGAACGGCGTGTCCGCCGCCGCGTTGATCATCCGGAACCGGACCAGCCGCCCCGGACGGCTGGTGAACACCGCGGGCGCGTCCGGCGTGCGGCCGTTGACCAGGTGGTACGGATGGACCAGCTCGCCCACGACCCCGCCCAGCAGGTCGCTGCGCAGGGTGTCGTCGTGCTCGGTGCTGGCGTTCAGCCGGCGCAGCGCGTCGTCGGGCGTGCCCGAGATCCCGTCGAGCCAGTCGTCGAGCACGACCGTGAACTCCTCGTCGTACCCGAGCGGCTCGCGCGGGTCCTCGACGATCAGCGGCCCGTACAGGCCGCGGTCGTTCTGCATGCCGACGTGCGAGTGGTAGAAGTACGTGCCCGGATCGGGGACCTCGAAGACGTAGTCGAACGTGCCGCCAGGCCGGGTCGCCTGCTGGGTGTAGCCGGGGGCGCCGTCCATCCGGGGGTCGATCCTGATGCCGTGCCAGTGCACGGTGGTCGGCGCGGGCAGGTCGTTGACGAGCCTGGCCCGGACGATGCCGCCGGCGGTGGCCTCGATGCGCGGCCCGGGCAGCGACTCCCCGTAGGCCCAGGTGGAGACGGTACGCCGCCCCAGCGAGACCGACGCGGGACGCGCCCGCAACGTCACCCCGCGCGCGGGCCGCGCCGCCCTGCCCGCGCCTTCGGCGCTCCCGGCGAGCCCAGCGCCCCCAGCGCCCCCAGCGCCCCCAGCGCCCCCGGTGGCCGCCCGAGCGGCGGCCGGGGTGGCGCCCAGGGCGGCGAACATGCCGGTGACGAACAACCTGCGAGAAACCGGACCCCGCGCGCGTGCCGAACCATTCACAACAGATCCCCCCATCCACCTGGCAAGGTAACCGAGAGTGATCAAGAAATCCGCGCGCCACGCTCCAGCGGCACGCGAGCCGCCTCCGTCCCGAGCGGGTGACGCCCATCCGGAATCGGCTCTTGATCCGGGCGCAGGGCGCGGCATACGGTGTTAATCGATTCACATCGCCCGTGAGCCGGGGGATGAACATCCTCCCTAGGCTGACCTGTCCACCGAGATCCGGCCTCCGAAATTACCCTAATGTCCTGTAGGAATGCTAGGTTATTCGACTAACATGAGACCAACAGCGCGACAAGTGGCCGAACTGGCGAACGTGTCAGTGGCGACCGTCTCCTACGTGCTCAGCGGCAGGAACCGTCCGGTCGCCGCCGAGACCAGGCAGCGGGTGCTCGACGCCGCCAGACAGCTCGGCTACACCCCCGACCAGGCCGCCAGGAGCCTGCGCAAGCGCCGCACCCAGCGGGTCTGCCTGGTGCTCAGCTCGTTCGGCGGCGTGCCGAGCGACGAGCGGCTGGCCACCGACCTGCACGAGATGGCCGACGCGCGGGGTTACTCCGTGGTGTCGCTGTCCGTCTACTCCGAGGCCCGCGCGAAGTCCGCGGTCGAGGTGCTGCGCGGCGGCATCGCCGACGGCGCCCTGGTCAACCTCGGCGGCGACCACCTCACCCGCGACCTGCTCGCCGGCCTGGCCGGCACGGGGCTGCCGCTGGTGGTGATGAGCAACGAGAGCGGGCTCGCGGGCTGCGACGTCGTCCGCACGCCCGAGGCCGAGGCGACCGCGGAGGCGGTCGGGCACCTGCTGGGCAGCGGGCGCCGGCGGGTCGCGTTCATGGCGCACCGGCACGAGGTCTACCGGGATCGGCCCGCGGGGCGGCTGCTCGGCTACACCACGGCCCTCGACCGGCACGGCGTCGAGGAGCGGATCGTCACCGGGGGCGCGGACGACCGCGTCTCGGCGTACCAGACGGCGACCGAGCTGCTGAGCTCGCCCGACCGGCCCGACGCGATCTTCGCCGCCTCCGACCGGGCCGCGATCAGCGCCATCTGGGCGGCCAGGGACCTCGGGCTGAGCGTGCCGGGGGACGTCGCGATCGTCGGCGCGGGCAACATCGACGAGGGTCTCATCAGCAATCCGCCGCTCAGCACCGTCGGCCCGCTCCGGCACGACTACACCGACGTCGTACGCCTGCTCTTCGACCGCCTCCAGGCCGAGGAGCCGCCGCCCGCCCGCGAGATCGTCCGTTCGTGGACCTTCATCCGGCGGGGCTCGTCCTAGAAGGGAAATCCGAGATGCCCTCCCACCCCTCACGCCGTGACCTGTTCCGTCTCGCCGGGGCGGCCGCCGCCGTTCCGGTGCTGGCGTCCTGCGCTGGAGCGCCCACCACGCAGAGCGCCGCCCCCGGCACCTTCACCGTCTACTGGAACGCCGGCCACGACTACCAGGCCTACCGCAAGGTGATCGCCGAGTTCGAGCAGGCCAACAAGGTCAAGGTCAACCTGCAGAAGTACCAGTGGCCCGACCTGCGGACCAGGCTGCTGGCCGACTTCGCCTCCGGGACCGTTCCCGACCTGGTGGAGGAGCCCGGCGGATGGGTGCAGGAGTTCGCGATCTCCGGCAACGCCCGCTCGCTGCAGGACTACGTCGACCGCGACGGCGAGGCGATGGGCTTCCCCTCCGACTGGCAGCCGGTGACGGTCGAGCGCAACTCCTACCAGGGCAAGGTGTACGGGGTGCAGCTGCACCTGACCTGCAACACGCTGCTCTACAACCAGGCCATGCTCCGCGACGCGGGCGTGGCGGTGCCCACCACCTGGGAGGAGTTCCTCGACGCGGCCAAGAAGCTGACCGGGGACGGCGTCCACGGCGTGGCGCTCAACCAGGACTACACCTACCTGTGGCCGTGGATGGTGCAGGCCGGCGTCACCCCGTACGACCCGGAGACCGGCAAGGTGATGACCCCGATCGCGGACGCGGTCGCCGCGCTCCAGTTCCAGGCCGACCTCGTGCACAAGCACAAGGTCGCCCCGGTGCCGGTGTCCGGCACCGACTACTCGGGCCCGCAGAAGCTGTTCTCCGCCGGGCGCGCCGCGATGATCCTCACCGGCCCCTGGGACCTGGAGCCGATCAGGAAGACCAGCCCGGACATCGACCTGGGCGTCGCGCCGCCGCTCAAGCACAAGGTCGCGGCCACGCAGGCGGCCGGGGTCAGCATGTTCGTGCCGGCCAAGGCGGCCAGGCCCGACCTGTCGTGGGACTTCATCAAGCGCGTCACCGCCCTCGACGTCGAACGGGCCGCCACCAAGGAGACCGGCATGCTCATGCCGCGCGTCTCCTGGGCCGAGCTGCCCGAGGTGCGCTCGGACGCGGCGCTCAAGGTCTTCGCCGACGCGCTCCCCGACGCCAGGGACTCCTCCCAGCAGGTACGCCTGACCGGAAAGCTGGGCAAGTGGGAGGAGGCGCTCAAGGTCATGTACCAGCAGGTGCTGATCCAGAACCAGCCGGCGGACGAGACGCTGCGCAGGTTCGCCGCGAGCGCCGAGAGCTTCCTGAAGTGAGGCCCCGCACGCCGCCTGCCCCCGCCGCGCACCGGTCCGCCACGTCCCGTGGCCTTGCCGCGCACCGGCCCCGCCCCGGTGGCCTCGCCGTGTTCCGGCCGCGCACGCTGCAGGGCCGGTACGCCAGGACCGCCTACCTGTTCCTGCTGCCCGCGATCCTGTTCTTCGCCGCCTTCTTCTACCTGCCGATCGGCAACGTGGTCGCCACCGGCTTCCGCACGGGCCCGATGGCCGACCAGTGGGCCGGCCTGGACAACTACGGCCAGGCCCTGTCCGATCCGGCCGTCCGGCACTCGTTCCTGGTCACGGCCGGGTTCGCCGTGATGGTGGTGGCCGGGTCGATCGTCATCGGGCTGGCCCTGGCCATGGCGATCGACCAGCCGCTCAGGGGCCGGGTGCTGTTCCGGGTGCTGCTGCTGGTGCCGTACCTGACCTCCGTGGCCATCGTCGGCCTGCTGTGGCGCAACATCCTCGACCCCGAACTCGGCGTGCTGAACCGGGTGCTGGGCGCGATGGGCCTGCCGGGACAGACCTGGCTCAACACCGCGCCGCTGCTCACGATCGCCGCCGTCACCCTCTGGCAGAGCGTCGGCTACACGATGGTGCTGTTCCTGGCCGGGCTGCAGGGCATCCCGGAGACCTACCACGAGGCCGCGAAGATCGACGGGGCCGACGCCTGGCGCCGCTTCTGGCGGATCACGCTGCCGCTGCTCGCCCCGACCACGCTGTTCGTGTCGGTGATGGCGGTCATCTCGGGGCTGCAGGCGTTCGGGCAGGCGTACATCATCACCGGCGGCGGCCCTGGCGACGCCACCGACCTGTCGGTCTTCCACATCTTCAACGTCGCCTTCCGTACCAGGGACTTCGGCTACTCCTCGGCGCAGTCGGTGCTGCTGCTGATCGTGATCGTGGCCTTCACCCTGGTCCAGCTCAGGGCGGGGCGGCGCGGGGAGGTGACGTACTGATGCGCAGGCCGCTGCTCTACACCCTGCTCGGCCTGGCCTGCCTGGTCACGGTCCTGCCGCTGCTCTACATGGTCTCGCTGTCGCTGCAGACGGAGGCGGAGACGCTGGCGGCCGACGCCGTCCTGTGGCCGGACGCGCCGCAGTGGGGCAACTACGCCGAGCTGTTCGCGCGGGCGCCGTTCGGCGACTTCATCGTCAACAGCCTCGTCGTGGCCGGCTGCATCACGCTGGCGCACCTGCTGTTCGACCCGCTCGTCGGGTACGTCTTCGCCAAGTTCCGCTTCCCGCTGCGCAACACGCTGTTCGTGGCGTTGCTGGCCACGCTGATGGTGCCGTTCTTCGTGCGGATGATCCCGCTGTACGTGCTGATGGCCAACCTGGGGTGGCTCGACACGTACCAGGGGCTGATCACGCCGTTCCTCATGGACGCGTTCGGCATCTTCCTCATGCGGCAGTTCATCCAGCCCATCCCCGACGACCTGATCAGCGCGGCCCGCATCGACGGCGCCTCCGAGCTGCGGATCTACCGCAGCGTCATCCTGCCGCAGACGCGGCCGGCGCTGGCCGTGCTCGGGCTGTTCACCTTCGTCTTCCAGTGGAACGAGTTCCTCTGGCCGCTGGTCGCCACCAGCACGCCCGAGATGCGCACCATTCCGGTCGGGCTCACCCTGTTCAACCAGGAGTACTTCACGCTGTGGCACCTGACGGCGGCCGGCTCGGTGATCCTCTTCGTCCCCACCGCCGTCCTGTTCGTCCTGACCCAGCGCTACTTCGTCCGCGGCATCGCCCTGACCGGCCTCAAATAAGGAGTTCCAGCATCTTGCGCCCGAACGTGATCGTCGTCTTCACCGACCAGCAGCGGTGGGACACCGTCGGTCCCTTCACCCCGAACCTCGACCGGATGGCCAGGCACGGCACGCAGGCCACGGTGGCGATCACCCCGCAGCCGGTGTGCGCGCCCGCCCGCGCCGCCCTGCAGACGGGCCGCTATCCGACCACGACCGGCGTGCACCGCAACGGCCGCGTGCTGCCGCCGGAGGAGCGCACGCTGGCGCACCACTTCGGCGCGGCCGGCTACGCCACCGGCTACATCGGCAAGTGGCACCTGGCCGGCACCGAGCCGGTCCCCGAGGAGCGGCGCGGCGGCTACCGGTCGTGGCTGGGCGCCAACGCCCTTGAGCACACCTCCGACGCCTACCGGACGATCGTCTACGACGAGGCGAACGAGCCCGTCCTGCTGCCCGGCTACCGCTCCGACGCGCTGATGGACGCGGCCGTGCGGTTCGTCGCCGACCACGCCGGCGAGCCGTTCTTCCTCTTCCTGTCGCTGCTGGAGCCGCACCACCAGAACGAGACGGACGACTACCCGGCCCCCGACGGCTACGAGGAGCGCCACCAGGGCCGCTGGATGCCGCCGGACCTGGCCGCGCTCGGCGGGACCGCGCACCGGCACATGGGCGGCTACCTGGGCCAGGTCAAACGCCTGGACGAAGGGCTCGGCCGGCTGCTCGACGCGCTGCGCAGCATGGACCTGCTGGACGACACGATCGTGGCCTACACCTCCGACCACGGCAACCACTTCAAGACTCGCAACGGCGAGTACAAGCGCTCCTGCCACGACGCCTCCCTGCGGGTGCCGCTGGCGCTGCGCGGGCCCGGCTTCGACGGCGGCGGCGCGATCGGCCGGCCGGTCAGCACCCTCGACCTGCCGCCGACGCTGCTGGACGCCGCCGGGCTGGACGTGCCGGCGGAGATGCAGGGCCGCTCGTTCCTGCCGCTGGTGCGCGACTCCCGCGCCGACTGGCCGGAGGAGGTCTTCTTCCAGGTGAGCGAGTCGGAGGTGGGGCGCGGCATCCGCACCTCGCGGTGGAAGTACTACGCCGTCGCCGAGGGCGCCGACCCGTGGGACGTCCCGGCCGCCGACCGCTACCGGGAGCAGGCGCTCTACGACCTGGAGCACGATCCGTACGAGCTGGTCAACCTGGCGGGGTACGGCTCGCACGCCGAGGTCGCCGCCGGGCTGCGGGAGCGGCTGGTGCGGCGGATCGTGGCGGCGGGCGAGGCCGAGCCGGTCGTCGAGCCGGCCGTGGCGCGGGCGGGGCGCGAGCAGGCGATGCCCGACCCGGAGGTACGGCTCCGCGGCCCGAAACCAGTCCGTTTCGGCCACCAGCCCCGTTCCTGAACAGCCCTCTCCCTGAACAGCCCTGTCCCTGAACAGCCCGCCCCTGGACAGCCCCGCTCATAGGGCCGCCCCGCGCCTCTCCGGGAGGAGGCGCGGGGCGGCCGGGGTTCAGCTCGCGGAGACCGCGGGCCCGTGGGTGTGCGCCTCGGCGGCGCCGCTCCGGGCCGCCGGCGCCGGCGGGGTGGTGCCGATCGTGCCGGTGTCGAAGGCGTACCGGCCCGCGAGGGTCGCGATGGCGTCGGAGTTCACGTCCAGCGCCTTGTCGTTGATGTTCTTGATGGTGTCGCAGGAGCTGTGGTAGCAGGGGTCGAGCGGGATGCCGGCCGTGCCGCCGAAGATCGCCGCCTCCTCCTCGGTCTTGCGCACCTCGGCGCCGGTGAACAGGCCGCCCGACGGGATGCCGACCGCGATGAACGGCCCGTAGTCGGAGCGCCCGGTGAACGCCGTCGCCGTGAAGGGCTGCCCGCGCTTGGCGAAGAACTTCTCGAAGTCCTCCTCGATCACGTCGGATCCGGGCGGCCCGGCGGTGCCGAAGGCGTCACCGTCGCCGTCGTAGATGCCGAACGTGTAGTTGGGCGAGCCGATCATGTCGAAGTTCAGGTACAGCGTGATCTTGTCCCGCTGCTCCGGCGTCAGCGTGTCCACGTAGTGCTGCGAGCCGAGCAGGCCGAACTCCTCGGCGCCCCAGAAGGCGAAGCGCAGCTGGTTCTTCGGCTTGATCTTGGCCATCTGCAGCGCGACCTCCAGGGTGCCGGCGCTGCCCGAGCCGTTGTCGTTGATGCCGGGGCCCTCCTGGACGCTGTCCAGGTGCGCGCCGAGCATGACGACGTTGTCCGGGTCGCCCTTCCTGCTCTGCGCGATCACGTTGTAGGTGGTCCTGGTCTCCACGATCGGGTCCCAGTTCATCTTGACCGTGCTGCCGGCCGCGGCCAGCTCCTGGCCGACGGCGAAGCTGGCGAAGAACGACGGGATCGTCACGCCGGGCCCGCCCAGCGTCGGGTTGAGGTCGACCTCCGTACGGCCCTCCTGCCCCTCGTTGAAGACGATGGCGCCGGAGGCGCCGGCGGCCATGGCGTTGTCCACCTTGACGCGGAAGTTGCAGGTGCCGCGCTGCATGAGCGCGATGTTTCCGGCCGTGAACCCGGCGAAGTCGGCGGCCTCGCAGCCCGAGGTCGAGGAGTTCGGCTCACCCGGCGGCAGCACGAGGTCCACGTTCTGGACGGTGCCGGTGACGCCGCCGGCGGGGGAGTCCACCATCGCGACGTAGTCGCTGAAGAACCCGTACGTGTACGACTTGGGCGTCCCGTCGGTCTTCTGCAGCACGGGCGGCGTGATGTAGCCCTCGAAGGTGAACTCGAAGGGCTGGATCGTCACGTCGTACCCGGCGTGGCGCAGTTTGCCGGCCACGTAGTCGCGGGAGGCGTCGAACCCGCGCGTCCCCGAGACACGGGTGTTGTCGTTCGCGGAGGCGATGGCCTGGAACGCCTTCAGGTGCTTCTTGACGTTCTTGCCGGAGACCGCCTTGACCAGCTTGTCCACGGCGTCCTTGGGTCCGTGCCCCTGTCCGGGACCGGGTCCGTGTCCGTGTCCGGGCCCGTGCCCGTGTCCGGGTCCTTGGGCGCCGGCGGGGGAGGCGATGGCCAGAGGCGACAGGGCCACGGCGGCGGCGGTGATGGCGCCGAGCACGCCCTTACGTAAGCGGGAACGCATGCTTGCTCCTCGAACGTGGACGGTGAATCGGGTCAAAATGCGCACGTGCCCCCGAAACGTATTCATCGGCGGGGTGATAGGGAAGATTGACCGCGTATCCGTTGCATCACGGACCTGGAACGTCGCACTCGAAACGGGGAACCGCATGTCCATCTCCCTCCCGTCCACCGGCACCGTCACCCTCGGCGGCAAGACCGTGCACCGCCTCGGCTACGGGGCCATGAGCCTCACGGGGCCCGGCGTCTGGGGGCCGCCGCGCGATCACGACGAGGCGATCAGGGTGCTGCGCCGGGTGGTCGAGCTGGGCGTGAACTTCATCGACACCGCCGACTCGTACGGGCCCTACGTCAACGAGGAGCTCATCCGCGAGGCGCTGCACCCCTACCCGGAGGACCTGCTGATCGCGACGAAGGCCGGGTTCGTGCGCACGGGGCCGGGCCAGTGGCATCCGGTGGGGCGGCCGGAATACCTGCGGCAGGAGGTCGAGATGAGCCTGCGCCGGCTCGGCGCCGAGCGGCTCGGCCTGCTGCAGCTGCACCGCGTGGACCCGCGGGTGCCGCTGGAGGAGCAGGTGGGCGAGCTGAAGGCGCTGCGGGACGAGGGCAAGATCGCCGATATCGGCCTGTCGGAGGTGACCGTCGACGTGTTGGAACGGGCCCGCCGCGTCACCGGCATCGCCAGTGTCCAGAACCGCTACAACCTCACCCTGCGCGACTCCGAGGAGGTGCTGGAGCACTGCGAGCGGGAGGGGATCGTGTTCATCCCCTACAGCCCCGTCGCCAAGGGGGCGCTGGCCGGGTCGGGCAGCCCGGTCCAGCACGTCGCCAAGGCCGTCGGGGCGACGCCCTCGCAGGTGGCCCTGGCCTGGCTGCTGGCCCGCTCGCCGGTGGTCGCGCCGATCCCCGGCACCTCGTCGATCGCGCACCTGGAGGAGAACCTGGGGGCCTCGACGGTGACGCTGACGGACGAGCAGGTGCGCGAGCTCGGCTGAGCGGGCCGGCCCTCCCCGGACGGAGGGCCGGCCCGCCTGCCGACCGGCCGCTCATTCCGATCGGCCGGTCACGCGGCCGGCCGGACAGCGGATCAGCCGGTGGGCTGGTCGGCCGATCAGCCGGTGCCGCCGATCGGCCGGTTCGTGACCGGCCGATCGGGTCTGCCGCCGGTCAGCCCAGGCCGTTGCGCATGGCCGTGAGCAGTTCGGCGTTCGTGGTGTCACCGCTGAGCTCCCAGAAGAACGCGCCGCCGAGGCCCTGGTTCTTCGAGTAGCTCATCTTGCCGCCGATGGTGGCCGGCGTGTCGTAGCTCCACCACTGGTTGCCGCAGTACGCGTACGCCGTCCCGCCGACCGTGCCGGTGGCCGGGCAGCGCGTCTTGAGCACCTTGTAGTCCTCGATGCCCTGCTCGTACGTCCCCGGCGCGGGCCCGGAGGCCGAGCCGCCCGGCGCGGCCTGCGAGACCCCGGCCCAGCCGCGGCCGTAGAAGCCGATCCCGAGCAGCAGTTTGCTCGCCGGCACGCCCTTGCTCTTGAGCTTCTGGATGGCGGCGTCGGAGTGGAAGTTCGCGGTCGGGATGCCGTTGTAGGAGGTCAGCGGCGAGTGCGGAGCCGTCGGTCCCTGCGGGGCGAAGGCGCCGAAGTAGTCGTAGGTCATGACGTTGTACCAGTCCAGGTACTGCGCGGCGCCGCCGTAGTCGGCCGCGTCGATCTTGCCGCCGTTGGTGCCGTCGGCGGTGATCGCGGCGGTGACCAGGTAGTTGGAGCCGAAGCGCGAGCGCAGCGCCGACATGACGTTCCTGAACGCGGCGGGGCCGCTGCTGTCGCAGGTCAGGCCGCAGGCGTTCGGGTACTCCCAGTCGATGTCGATGCCATCGAACACGTCCGCCCAGCGCGGGTCCTCCAGCAGGTTGTAGCAGGAGTCGGCGAAGGCCGCCGGGTTCTGGGCCGCCTGGCCGAAGCCGCCGGACCAGGTCCAGCCGCCGAAGGAGAACAGCACCTTCAGGTGGGGGTGCTTCTTCTTGAGCTTGCGCAGCTGGTTGAAGCTGCCGCGCAGCGCGCCCGCGTCCCAGGTGTCGGCGACGCCGTCCACGCTCTCGTTCGCCTGGTAGAAGCGGTCGTAGTCGGCGTAGCTGTCGCCGATCGTGCACTGGCCGTTCTGCACGTTGCCGAAGGCGTAGTTGATGTGGGTGAGCTTGGCCGCCGAGCCGCTGGTGTCGATGTTCTTGACGTGGTAGCCGCGCTGGTAGACGCCCCACTGCACGAAGTAGCCGAGGACCTTGTTACCCCCGCCGCCTCCGCCGCCCGTGGTGGTGGCGCTGACGCTGTTGCTCTCGCCGGAGCGGTTGCCGGCGGCGTCGCGGGCGCGGACGGTGTAGCTGTAGCCGGTGCCGGCGTTCAGGCCGGTGTTGGTGTAGGTGGTGCCGGTGACGGTGGTGACGAGGCTGCCGCCGCGGTAGACCTCGTAGCCGGTGACGCCGACGTTGTCGGTGGCGGCGTTCCAGGCCAGGGCGACGCTGTTGTTGGTGACGCCGGTCGAGCGCAGGTTGCCCGGCACGGAGGGCGCGGTGGTGTCGCCGCCTCCGCCGCCCGAGGTCGTCGCGCTGACGCTGTTGCTCTCGCCGGAGCGGTTGCTGGCGGCGTCGCGGGCGCGGACGGTGAAGGTGTAGCTGGTGCCGGCGTTCAGGCCGGTGTTGGTGTACGTGGTGCCGGTGACGGTGGTGACGAGGCTGCCGCCGCGGTAGACCTCGTAGCCGGTGACGCCGACGTTGTCGGTGGCGGCGTTCCAGGCCAGGGCGACGCTGTTGTTGGTGACGCCGGTCGAACGGAGGTTGCCCGGCGCCGAGGGCGCGGTGGTGTCGCCTCCGCCGCCGCCTGTGGTCCGCCACAGCGCCGGGACGTTCGGGGGCTCCCAGCCGGGCTGGGAGGTGTGGCTCTGGACGCACTCGTACTCGACGCCGTTGTACGTGACGCGCGTGCCCGCCGTGTAGGCCGTCCACGCCGCCCAGTCGGCGAGGACGGCCTGCGCCGAGGCCAGCGCCTGCGGCGGCGCGACGGCCAGGGCCGTGAGGGGAAGTGCCAGCGCCGCCAGCACCGCGAGGAGCTTGCTCAGGATCTTGTGTCTCATGACGCTCCGACATCCGGTTGGGGGGTGTGAGGGGGGTGAAGGATGCCAACTATTAGGAAAGTTTCCTTTAAGTTATGAGACGACCGTAGTTCCTGCCTGGGGTGCCGTCAATATGTGCGGTCAATATGTGAAGTCGCGCAGTAAGCCCGAGTAGCGCTTCGGCCGCGGCGGCGCGTACTCGCCGCGCGCGCTGGTCCGCAGGCCGAGCGCCACCAGTGACTCGGCGAAGCGGGTGGCCGCGCTGACGCCGTCGATCACCGGCACCGACGTCGCCCGCGACACCTCGGCGCAGAAGTCGGCCATGCCCGCGCACCCCAGCACCAGCGCGTCGCTGCCGTCCCGCTCGACGGCCTCGGCGCAGAGCCGGATCACCGCCGCGCGGGCGGAGGGCCGCTCCAGGTCGAGGACCGGGATGTCGCTGGCGTGCACGCCTCTGCAGGCGGTGGCGAAGCCGTAGCGGTGGGCCAGGTCCCAGGCCCGGCCCACGGTCCTGGACAGGGTCGTCACCACGCTGAAGCCGCGGCCGAGCATGGTGGCGGCGTGCATGGCCGCCTCCGCGATCCCGAGCACCGGGCCCATGGCCAGCTCCCTGGCGGCGTCCAGGCCGGGGTCGCCGAAGCAGGCGATCACGTACGCGTCCACACCCTCACGCTCGCCCGCCGCCACCTCCGCCAGCACTCCCGGCACCGCCAGCGCCTCGTCGTAGTGGCTCTCGATCGACTCGGGGCCCATGGACGGGCTGACGGTCGTCACGGTGGTCGACGGGGACGCCACCGCCCTGGCGCACCGACCGATCGCGTCGGTCATGGCCAGGGCGGTGTTCGGGTTGATCACTTTGATGTGCGTCATGCGGCGGTGATCCTGGGGTTGCGGCGCTCCAGGGCGATCATGGCCACGAAGCCCAGCCCGCAGCCGATGAACCAGCTGTAGTCGGCGATCCAGGTCACGTCCACCGCCGTGACCAGCTTCGGCACCAGCACCGACGCGATCGCGGGCCCGCCGCTGGCGACCGTGGCCCAGACCGCGTTGGGGTTGTAGCCGCGGCTGAACCAGTAGCGCCCGCCCGGGTCCATCGTGAACAGCTCGTCCACCGACACCCGCTGCCGGGCGCAGACGTAGTAGCCGGCGATCAGGATGCCGAACAGCGGCCCGATCAGCGCGCCCAGCAGGCCGAGCGTGTAGTGGATGGCGTCGGGGTTGCCGTACCAGTTCCACGGCGTGAGCAGCACCGAGCCGACCGCCGCGATCATCCCGCCGGTACGCCAGCTGATCCGCTGCGGGCTGACGTTGGAGAAGTCGAAGGCCGGGGAGATGAAGTTCGCCACGATGTTGATGCCCACGGTCGCGACGACGAACGTCAGGCCGCCGAGCAGGATCGCGAAGGGTGTGTCGATGCGCTGCACGGTGTGGATCGGGTCGGTGATCAGCTCGCCGAAGACCGGCACCGTGGCCGACGCCGTGATCACCGTGAGCAGGGAGAAGAACAGGAAGTTGATCGGCAGGCCGAGGAAGTTGCCCCGCTTGACCGCCTCGAAGCTGCGCCCGTAGCGGGAGAAGTCGCCGAAGTTGAGCATCGGCCCGGAGAAGTACGACACGACCAGGGCGATCGCGCTCAGCATCACCGGGATCGACTCGGCGAACCCGAGGCTGTCGCCCTGCGACAGGTCCAGGCTGATGTTCTCCCAGCCCGCCTGGCTGACCAGGTAGCCGGCCAGGACCAGCATGACCACGTACACGGCCGGGCCGGCCCAGTCCACGAAGCGGCGGATCGCGTCCATGCCGCGCCAGAACACCGCCGCCTGCGCCAGCCAGAGGATGGCGTAGCAGATGTAGCCGAGCGCGGACAGGCCGAGGAAGGTCGGCTCGTTCAGCGCCGCGGTGGCGGGCCAGAACTTCAGGAAGATGATGATGAGCGACTGCGAGGCCAGGTACGTCTGCACGCCGTACCAGGCGATGGCGATGGCGCCGCGCACGATGGCCGGGATGTTGGCGCCCAGCACGCCGAAGACGGCGCGGTTGATCACCGGGTACGGCACCCCGGTCACCTGGCTCGGCCTGGCCACCAGGTTGCAGAAGACGTTGACGATGACGATGCCCGCGAGCAGCGCGAACAGCACCTGCCAGCTGGCCAGGCCGAGCGCGAACAGGCTGCCCGCGGTCACGTAGCCGCCGACGCTGTGCACGTCGGACATCCAGAAGGCGAAGATGTTGTACGACGACCAGGTCTGCTTCTTCAGCGGGGCCAGGTCCTCGTTGGTGAGCCGGGGGTCGTAGGACGGCGGGGACGTGGTGACGGCGGGTTGTGTCATCTGCGGCATCCTTGGGGGGTGGGTACGCGTTCGCCGGAGTGTTAAGTGATGACTTAACACCTAGGTCGAATGTAAGCCCGGACACCCGGGCGCTGATTGCGGCCGTGTTAACAATTGACGATGGGGGCCCATGGACCTGGAAGCGCTCGGCGGCGAACGTCTCGGCCGGCGGCTGCGCGAGCTGCGCGCCGGGTCGGGCAAGTCGCTGCGGGCGGTGGCCCGTGAGCTGGGCATCTCGGCCAGCGCGGTGTCCCAGATCGAGCGCGGGACGATGCGCCCGTCCGTCAGCCGGCTGATCGCCTACACGGCCGCCATCGGCGTGCCGCTGGCGGCCGTCTTCGAGGAGCCCTCCGCCGCTGGGTCCTCCGCTGGGGCCACTGGCCGATCCGCCGCCGGGTCCGCCGCCGGGTCCGCCGCCGGGACCACTGCCGGGTCCGCTGCTGGGGCCGCCTCAGGGTCCGTCGCCGGGTCCGTTTCCAGGCCCGCGCCCGTGCCCGGCCTCGCCGTGCGGCGGGCGGGGGAGGTGGCGCCGATCGTGCTCGGCGGCGGGGTCTCGTTCCGCCGGCTGTCGCCGGGGGCGACGCCGGACGTCGAGTTCTTCGAGTCCACGTACCCGCCGCACGCCGTCTCCACCGCTCACGGGAGCTTCCTGCGGCACGAGGGGTACGAGGTCGGGACGGTCACGGCGGGGGAGCTGACGATCGAGTTCGAGTCGGAGGTGGTCACCCTGGCGGCGGGCGACTCGATCACGTTCCCGTGCAGCCGGCCGCATAGCATCGGCAACCGCTCCGCCACCGTCACCGCGGTCGCGACCTGGCTCATCGTGCACGCCCGCTGAACGGCAGGCGTGACCGCGCGCGTGGCGGGGGAGGCCACAGTGTGGCGGAGAACCCGAGACTGCGAGGAGGCCCGTCATGGCCGTGCTGTTGCTGGGGACCTTCGACACCAAGGGCGCCGAGTACGCCCACGTCCGTGACCTGGTCACGGCGGCGGGACAGGAGGTGGTCCTGCTCGACGCGGGCGTCCTGGGAGCCCCGCCCCCGGACGCGGGGGCCGGCCCGGGGACGGGGACTGGCACGGCGACTGGCACGGGGACGGGAACTGGCACGGGGACGGGCACGCAGGCGGGGTCCGGGGCCGGCACGGGGGCGAGCGCACGGGCCGGAGGCGGGCCGGGGCTGGAGGCCGGCTTCGGGGCGGCGGCGGTGGCCGAGGCGGGCGGGGCGCGGCTGGAGGAGCTGCGCGGAGCGGGAGATCGCGGCCGCGCTCTGGAGGTCATGGCGGCCGGGGCCGCGGCCATCGCGAAGGACCTGCACGCCCAAGGCCGGCTGAGCGGCGTGCTGGCGCTCGGCGGCAGCGGCGGGTCCTCGATCGCCGCCGCCGTGATGCGGGTCCTGCCCGTGGGCCTGCCGAAGCTGCTGGTCTCCACCATGGCGAGCGGCGACGTGTCGGCGTACGTGGGGCAGAGCGACGTGACGCTCATGTACAGCGTCGTCGACGTGGCCGGGATCAACTCGATCTCCCGCCAGATCCTCGGCAACGCGGCGGCCGCGATCAGCGCGATGGCGGCGGCCTACGACACCCGCGCCGCCGACGCTTCCCGCGGCGCCCGGGCTTCCTCCGACGCCGGCACCTCCCGGGACGCCCGCGCCGCCGCCGGGCTCTCGGGGGAGGGGGAGCGGCCGCTGGTCGCCGCGACCATGTTCGGCGTCACCACGCCCGCCGTGGACGCCGCCCGCGCCCGGCTGGAGGAGCTGGGTTACGAGGTGCTCGTCTTCCACGCCACCGGCTCCGGCGGCCGGGCCATGGAGGCGCTGGTCGCGAGCGGATACTTCGCGGGCGTGCTCGACCTGACCACCACCGAGCTGGCGGACGAGCTCGTCGGCGGCGTCCTGTCCGCCGGCCCCGACCGCCTGACCGCCGCCGGCGCCGCCGGAGTGCCGCAGGTCGTCAGCCTGGGCGCGGTGGACATGGTGAACTTCGGCCCGATGGACACCGTCCCCGAGCGGTTCGCGCGGCGCCGGCTGCTGGTGCACAACCCGACCGTGACGCTGATGCGGACGACCCCCGCCGAGAACGCCGAGATCGGCCGGACCATCGGCGTCAAACTGGCCGCCGCCACCGGGCCGGTCACGCTCTTCCTCCCGCGCGGCGGCGTCTCCGCCGTGGACGTCGAAGGCGGCCCCTTCCACGACCCGGAGGCCGACGCCGCCTGCTTCGACGCCGTCCTGCGCGCCGTCGCGGGCAGCGCGGTGGAGGTGGTGGAGAGCCAGGACGACATCAACCGGCCGGGATTCGCGGTGGCCGCCGCCGACCGGCTGCACGAGCTGATCCAGAAAGGAGCGGCATGAATCGCGACGAGGCGCTCGCCAGGCTGCACGCCGAACGCAAGGCGGGCCGGCTCATCATCGGGGCCGGCGCGGGCACCGGGCTGTCGGCCAAGGCGGCCGAGACCGGCGGCGTGGACCTGATCATCATCTACAACTCCGGCCGGTTCCGGATGGCCGGGCGCGGCTCACTGGCCGGGCTGCTGCCGTACGGGGACGCCAACGCCATCGTGGTCGAGATGGCCGGCGAGGTGCTCCCGGTGGTCAGGGACACCCCCGTGCTCGCCGGGGTCTGCGGCACCGACCCGTTCCGGCTGATGCCGCGGTTCCTCGACCAGCTGGCCGCGATGGGCTTCGCCGGCGTGCAGAACTTCCCCACCGTCGGCCTCATCGACGGCGTCTTCCGGGCGAACCTGGAGGAGACCGGCATGGGGTTCGGCCTGGAGATCGAGATGATCCGGCTGGCCGCCGAGCGCGGCCTGCTCACCGCCCCCTACGTGTTCACCGCCGAGCAGGCCGAGGCGATGGCGCGGGCGGGCGCCGACATCCTGGTGCCGCACATGGGCCTGACCACCAAGGGCAGCATCGGCGCCAAGACCGCGCTGACCCTCGACGAGTCGGCCGCCCGCGTCCAGGAGATGCGTGACGCCGCCGTCGCGGTGAACCCCGACGTCATCGTGTTGTGTCACGGCGGCCCGATCGCCGAGCCCGACGACGTCCGCTACATCCAGGAGCGCACCTCCGGCGTGGCCGGCTTCTTCGGCGCCTCCTCGATGGAACGCCTGCCCGCGGAGCGGGCCATCGCCGACCAGCTCAGGGCCTTCAAGGGCCTGCCCGCCTAGGAAAGGGTCCCATGCACCGCGAACCGAACTCCGTTCCCACGATGCTCTTCGACTGGGGCTCGATCAAATGGCACGTGACGCCCGGCAGCGTGCCCGGCGCCTCGTCCACGCTCGGCGAGGTGGTGATCAACCCGAACCGGGGTCACGACCGCCACCTGCACCCGCACTCCGACGAGATCCTCTACATCATCGAAGGGGAGGGGCGTCAGACGGTCGGTGACGACCCGGAGTTCGTGGTCAAGGCCGGTGACGCCGTCTGGATCCCCATGGGGACGCTGCACTCGACGTTCAACACCGGCTGGCGGCCCTTGCGGATCATCGCCACGTACACGCCGGGAGGCGCGGAGGAGGCGCTGCGCGACCTGCCGGACTTCATCGAGCTGGCACCCGGCGAGCACCCCACCTGGGAGGTCGGCCCGCCGAGCTGAGGCTCCACCGAGCTGAGGCCCGGCGGCTCAGGGGCGGGGGTAGAGCGTGCCGTCGAAGAGCTTGCGCGCGGTGCGGACGTTCGCGGCCCGCAGCGCGGTGGGCGGGCTCGTGGACAGGTCGAGCTCCACCTCCACCTGGAGATGCCCGGTGGGATGCTCGACGTCCACCCGGCTGCCCGCGGGCAGCCGGGCGTACCGGCGCGCCACCCCGTTCTCCAGCAGCGCCGCCGTCACGACGCTGACGGCCCCCAGCACGCCGATCGCCGCGTGCGGCCTGAGCGGGATGAACGTACGGGTGCACAGCGCCCCGCCGTCCCTGGGCGGGGCCACCAGCGTGGTCTTCGGCACCGGCCGGCCCGTCACGTCACCGAGCCCCATGAGCCGGCCGGCCTGCAGGCGCAGCGACTGCACCCGTTCGCGCAGCTTCTCGTCGGCGGCCAGCTCCTCGTGCGGCTCGTACCCGGTGATCCCCAGGTCCTCGGCCGCCGCCACCACGACCGGCATGCCGTTGTCGACGCACGTCACCTCGACGCCGTCGATCACGTCCACCTCGCGGCCGGTCGGCAGCAGGCCGCCGGTGGCCGAGCCCGCCGTGTCCTCGAACCCGAGCACGACGGCCGCGGCCGTTCCCGGCACCCCGGAGATGGCGGTGCCGCCCCGGTAGCCGACGCGCCCGCCGGGCGTGGGGAAGCTCGCGGTGGCCGCGCCGCCGGAGTTGAGCAGGCGGATGCGCACCTCGGTGTGCTCGCGGCCCGGCGTGACCAGCCCGCGTTCGACGGCGAACGGGCCGACGCCGGCCAGCAGGTTCCCGCAGTTCTGCGCCGCCGAGACCACCGGCTCGTCCACGGCCACCTGGAGGAACAGGTAGTCGAGGTCGGCCGAAGGATCGGCGCTCGGCGACACCACGGCGACCTTGCTGGTCAGCGGATGCGCGCCGCCGATGCCGTCGATCTGGCGCGGGTCGGGGCTCCCCAGGGCGCGCAGCAGCAGGTCGTCGCGCTCCACGGGATCGGCGGGCAGGTCGGACGCCAGGAAGTACGCGCCCTTCGAGGTGCCGCCGCGCATCAGCATGCAGCGCACGCCCTCATCGTCCGCTGTCATCGATCACCGCCAAGGGTCACCGCCATCGGTCACCGGTGCCGGTCGCCGCATGGGTCACGTTCATCGGTCAGGTTCATCGATCACTGTCGTACTCCTCCGCGCTCACGTACGTGATGCCGAGCTCGGGCAGGCGTTCGCGCAGGCCGTAGCGGTCGAGGCCGAGTTCGCCCTTCTCGAACGCCTCCCGCGTCGCCGCCTCCTTGGCGGCCCGCGCGGCGGAGGCTTCGATGCCCCGCTCCAGGTCCTGGCGCGGGCACACGAGCACCCCGTCGTCGTCGGCGATGATCGGGTCGCCGGGCCGGACGAGCTGCCCGCCGATCGTGACCGGCACGTTCACCGCGCCCGCCGTCGCCTTCACCGTGCCCTGCGCGCTGACCGCCGCGCTCCACGCGGGAAAGCCCATCGCCCGCAGCTCCCCCACGTCGCGCACACCCGCGTCGATCACCACGCCGCGCACGCCGCGGTGGCGCAGCGCGGTCGCGAACAACTCCCCGAACATGCCGTCCGTGCACGGCGACGTCGTGGTGACGACCAGGAGATCGCCCTCCTGGCACTGCTCGACCGCGACGTGGATCATCAGGTTGTCGCCCGGCCAGCACACCGCGGTGACCGCGTTGCCGCCCGTCCGCGCGCCCGGCCAGGCGGGACGCAATCCGGGGCCGAGGTAGCCGGTGCGGCCGAGGGCCTCGTGCACGGTCGCGACGCCGTACGAGGCCAGCGTGTCGATGCGGTCGACGGGCGCCCGCGTGATGCCGGTGACGACCACGTTCCTCATGCGAGCACGTCCGTGACCTGCGGGTAGAGCCGCATGTACGCCTCGCCCATGGTGTCGTGCGCCAGCCCCAGATTGGGGCCCGCGTTGCGCTTGAGCTGCACCCCGCGCCGCTTGGCCAGGTCGGTGTAGTAGTCCCACATGTGCTGCTGGGCCGGCAGGCACTCCATGGCCTTGCGCTTCCTGTCGAACACCGGGGTGATGTCGAGCAGCAGGTCGGGCTTGAAGTCGCACTGCTCGGGCTGGTGCGGCTCGAAGAAGAACACCGGTGGCGCGCCGAGCGGCGCGCCGGGCGCGTCGTAGCCGGCGGCCTGCGCCAGCACGCGCGCCTGCAACGCCATGCGGGCCGCCGCCGGATGGTCGCCGTTGTACGGATCGGCCAGCGGATGGGTCAGCACCACCTCCGGTTCGAGCTCCCGGTAGACCCGGACGAGCCGGTCGACCAGCTCCGGGCTCTCGATCAGCGGGTAGTCGCCGGCGTCGAAGAACTCGATCTCCGCGCCCAGCGCCGCGGCGGCGTTCTGCGCCTCCTCGCGGCGGATCGCCTTGATCTCGTCGAGCGTACGGCCGGCCCGCCACGCCTTCGCGGACTCGCCGCGTTCGCCGAAGCTGAGGCAGACCACCTTGGCGCGCTCGCCACGGCTGCTCGCGAGGGCGATCGCGCCGCCCGCGCGCCAGACGAAGTCGCCCGCGTGGGCACTGATCACCAGAAGGGTGCGGGAAGAGGTCTCTGCCGAGGTCACCCAGCCGACGCTAAAAGCCGATCGGCCGGATTGTCAACACTTTCGCTCGCAATCCACGCGCCTCTCCCGTTTCCGGTGGCTAGCCTGAGCTGAATCTGGACAATATTGTCAACAACAAGGAGTGCCGGTTAAGGAAGGACGTCCATGCAGGACCCTCAGGTCGCGCTGCTCGGTTACGGTGAGGTCGGCCGCATCCTGGCCGGCGGACTCGCCGGACGTGTCCCGCTGCGCGTGTACGACCCGGCCTGCCCGCCCGGCGGACCGGCGTCCGGTGAACTGGTCGCGTCCAATGCCGCCGCCGTACGCGGGGCCGACGTCGTCATCGCGGTCACCACCGGCGCCGACAGCCTCACCGCGGGCGCCGAGTCGCTGCCCCACCTCAAGCCCGGCGCCCTGTACGCCGACCTGTCCACCGGCGCGCCCGGCGACAAGCGGCGCCTGGCCGAGGTGCTGGAGCCGGGCGGCGCGGCCGTCGTGGACGGGGCGATCATGGCGCCGATCCCGCTGCGCGGCCTGGCGACGCCGGTCCTGGCCAGCGGGGAGCAGGCGGAGCGGTTCGCCGCGTTCGCCGGCGCGCACGGCATGGCGGTGACGCCGATCGGCGGCGCGCCCGGCGACGCCGCGGCCCGCAAACTGCTGCGCAGCGTGCTGGTGAAAGGGCTCAGCGCCCTGCTCATCGAGTCCCGGCGGGCGGCTGAGGCGGCCGGGCTGGGGGAGTGGTTCTGGGAGCATCTGCTGGAGACCGTGCAGAACGCCGACGAGGCCTTCGTGGTCCGGCTGCTCCAGGGAGCGGGACAGCACGGCGTGCGGCGGGTGCACGAGATGGAGGCGGCCACCCGGATGCTGACGGCGCTCGGCGTGCCCTCCACCATGACCGAGGCCACCACCGCCACCCTCGATCACGCCACCCGCACCGGCGTCCCACCCACCCCGGACCAAGCCCCGTGACGAGCCGCGTCAGGTGGGGCCGGCTTCGAGGGCCTTGGTGACGCTGCGCAGGTGCTGCTGCATGGCGGTCTGCGCGGCCTCGGGGTCGCGGGCCACGATCGCGGCCACGATCAGCTCGTGCTGCGGCAGCGACACCGCCGCCCGCCCCGGCTGCCTGGCCAGCCGGAACTTGTGCCGCACCACCTGCGCCCCCAGCCGTTCGATGATCGCCGCCGAGGTGCGGTGCCCGGCGATGGCGCGGATCTCGGCGTGCAGGGCGGCGTTCAGCTCCGAGTACCGGTCGACGTCGTTGACCGCCACGGCCTCCCGCATGTCGCCCACGATCTCGCGCAGCCGCGTGGCCTGCTCGGGCGTGACCCGCTCGGCGGCCTTGGCCGCGGACAGGCCCTCCAGCACCATCCGCACCTCGGTGATCTCGACGGCCTCCTCCCGCGAGATCGCCCGGACGCGGGCGCCCTTGTTGCGCAGGATCTCGACGAGCCCTTCGCCCGCGAGCTCCTTGAACGTCTCGCGCACCGCCGCCCGCGCGGCGCCGAACTGCTCGCACACGTCGGCCTCGACCAGCCGCTGGTTGGGCACGAAGTCCCCGTCGAGTATGGCCGACCTGACCCGGTCGGTCAGCGTCTCCTCCTGCGGGGACCCTGCGGTCACGACTTCTCCTGGTGCCGTACGGACGTATCTGGTTCGACAATATTATGAACAATCCGTGCGTGGTCGTGCGGCCGGAGGGCCCCCACCGCGCGGGCCTGGCGCTTTGATCGTTTGGCCCCGATCTGTCGGTGCCCTCTAGTAAGTTCCCGGATCATTCGATCAGCCGGTCGCGGAGAGCACGGGCATGTCCGCGCGTGCCCGCGAGCCGGCAGGGGCGGGAGGTTCTGAGGCCGTGGACGCGGACAATGCCGCGTGGGAAGAGCGCAGCGTGCTCCGGGTGGTGCCACCCGTCGAGCCGCGCAAGCTCGCGAAAGTGCCCTTCGTCGAGCTGGCCGACGGCCGGCTGCAGGGCGTCGTGTCGAGCGGATCCGACATCGAGCGGGTCTACGTCTCGTCGATCAGCGCCGGTGATCACGCGCTGAGCTGCAGCACCAACAACAACCGGCCGTGCGGCGCGCTGCACGGTTACGCGTGCAAGCACATCAACCTGCTGGCCGACGAGGCGGTCGTGCAGTACGGGCTCGATCGGGTGGCCCGCTACCTGCGGGTCGAGGTCCCTGAGGGGGAACGCCTGATGGCGCACATCAACGGCCACGTCGAGCGCACCCCGGCGGCCGTCGTGTTCAGCCGGTTCCTGCGCCACCTGGCCTACCTGGAGGTGCCCGACAGCACCGGCCCGCTGACCGAGCTGCACTGGTTCCCGGCGACGGGGGCGGTGCGCTGATGCTCGACGTACAGCTGAGCGAGCTGATCGCGGACGGCCCCGCGGGAGTCGGCGCGGCGCTCGACGTGGTGGCGGGGTTCGACGCCGCGCTCACCCACGGGTTCGCCCGGATCGGCGAGGAGCCGGCGGCGGCGCTGGCCGCCCTGGCGGGCGCGCTGGGGGGCACCCCGCTGGCCGGGCGGGTGAGCGAGGCCGTGGAGAAGGTGAGCGCGGGCTCCGTCGCGGACGAGCACCTGGCCGCGCTGGCCGGCGGCCGGGCGGCGCTGTTCGGCGCGGTCCACGACGCCCTGCTGGCCCGCCTGGACACGGCGCTGGGCCGCACCCGCGCCACCTGGGAGCCGGTCGCCGGCGAGAGCGAGACCCGGGCCAATCTGCTCGCCGGCTGCCGCATCTGGCTGCGCGAGCTGGCCATCGTGGGCTGGCGCGGCGTCGATCACGACCTGGTCGCCTCCGCCGACCAGACCATCGAGGCGCTGCTGGCCGTGCCGGAGCTGCGCGGCCTGGCGGTGCTGCTCGACGGCCTCGCGACGGAGCTGCGGGCCTCCAGCCCGATCGCCACGATGGACCGGCTGCCCGCCCGCCGGTGGGCCGACCTGTGGACGCGCGCCACGCTGCTGTCGCAGCAGGGCCCGTGGCCCGGCGGCGGCGAGCGGGTGTCGGGCCGGCTGCTGATCCTGGGCGCCGACGTGCACGAGCACGCCACCGTCGTCCGCGTGCAGGTGCACGCGGTGCTGGAGCCGTCGGGAGGCGCGCCCACCATGCTCGTCCGGACGAGCGTGGCCGCCGCCAAGGTGGACACGATCGTCGGCCCGACCGTGTGGCGGCTGCTCGGCGGCCACCCCGCGCTGCTGGCCGCGCTGGCCGAGCACCGCAGCCTGGAGATCACCGACATGCCGCTGCTGCCCGGCGGCGACCTCGTGTGGCACGACGACCGCGCCCGTCCGGGCGAGGAAGCCGACCCGTTCGCCACCGCCCGGCTCCAGCTCGGCGCGGCCACGGCGGCGGCGGTGACGCCGCTCGACCGCCATCCGGTGCGCATCGCCGAGCCCGTCTTCGTCGAGGGCTACAAGTCCGACGGCCGGACGCTGACCCTCGGCGGGGGCAAGATCGCGTTCGACCTCGACCGGCTGCCGTCCTGCGGCCCGCTCACCCCCGCGCTGCTCAAGGCCTCCACCGCCTGCGTCGGCCTGCTGCGCTGGGACGGCGGGCAGTGGTCGCTCCAGCCGCTCGCGGTGCAGTCGGTGGTCAAGAAGGAGCCGGTCGCGGCGCACAACGGCGACTGGGCCAAGGGCCCGACCGACCCGAAGGCGGCCAAGGCCGAGGCCAGGAACGGTGACGTGGTCGCCGTGCTGCGCGAACGAGCGGGACGGCTGCTGCGGAAATGACCGAGACCCCCGTCACGGCGCCCGAGGCGCAGAGCGCCGACCAGACCAAGCGCCAGGTGCTCTACTGGCGGCTGCTGTCCCGGCTGTTCAGCCCCGACGAGCAGCCCTCGCTGGAGAACGCCAGCGTCGGCATCGTCGGCGAGCTGGGCCTGCCGCCCGCGCTGCTCGACCCAGGGGTGTCGGTGGACAACCTGGTGCAGCGCTTCCCCGAGCTGGCCGCACAGTTCGAGGGCCTGATGACCGAGCAGGAGCACGAGGAGGGCGACGAGGTCCGCCGCGCGGCCCTCGTCTCCAAACTGCTGCTCAACGTGTTCGCGACCGGCTCCGGCAACGTCAGCGCGAGCCAGTTGCAGAGCTGGAAGCAGGACGCCGGCTGGTTCGAGCGCGGCATGGGCTGCGAGCCCGGCGGGCTGCGCCACCGCGTGGGCGACGAAGAGCTGGCCAAGGTCCTCGCCGGCCTGGAGGGCGACCTGGTCAAGCGCATGCGCCTGCGCGAGGTGCTCGCCGATCCGGCCCTGGCCAAGCAGCTGACGCCGAGCATGTCGCTGATCGAGCAGCTCCTGCACGACAAGTCCAACCTGTCGGGCGTCGCGCTGGCCAACGCCAAGGCGCTGATCCGCAGGTTCGTGGACGAGGTCGCCGAGGTGCTGCGCACCCAGGTGGAGAAGGCCAGCGCGGGCGTCATCGACCGGTCGGTGCCGCCGAAGCGGGTCTACCGCAACCTCGACATCGAACGGACGATCTGGAAGAACCTCACCAACTGGAGCCCCGACGACCGGCGGCTCTACGTGGACCGGCTCTTCTACAAGCAGACCGCCCGCCGCACCACCCCGGCCCGCGTGATCGTGGTCGTCGACCAGTCGGGCTCGATGGTGGACGCCATGGTCAACTGCACCATCCTGGCCTCGATCTTCGCCGGGCTGCCGAAGGTGGACGTGCACCTGGTCGCCTACGACACCAGGGCACTCGACCTGACCCCGTGGGTGAGCGACCCGTTCGAGGTGCTGCTGCGCACCACCCTCGGCGGCGGCACCGACGGCACGGTCGCGATGGCGCTGGCCAGGCCGAAGATCGCCGATCCGCGCAACACCGCGATGGTGTGGATCTCCGACTTCTACGACAACCGATCACTGATCACCGACTTCGAGGCGATCCACCGTTCGGGGGTCAAGTTCATCCCCGTCGGCTCGGTCAACAGCTCGGGCAGCCAGAGCGTCGACCCGTGGTACCGCCAGAAACTCAAGGCCATGGGCACGCCCGTGCTCTCCGGCCATGTCCGCAAGCTCGTGTTCGAGCTCAAGAACTTCCTCGCCTAGGAGACCGCGAATGAGTGACGATATGCTGCGTGCCCCCGCAGAGGTGAAGTACGCCGAGGAGCTCGACTACCTGGAGTCGATCGACGACGGCCCCAAGCCGTTCTCGTGGCGGCTCAGCCCCCGCATGATCCGGATGTTCGTGCTCGGCTCCGAGCGCGCCGACGGGATCGACAGGGAGATCCCGCAGAAGTGGTTCGGTGACCGCAGCTTCGTCGAGCGCAGCATCGTGACCCTGGCCTCCGACCGGGGCCTGCTGCTGATCGGCGACCCGGGCACCGGCAAGAGCTGGCTGGCCGAGCTGCTGTCCGCGGCCATCTGCCGCAACTCCACGCTCGTCGTCCAGGGCACCGCAGGCACCACCGAGGACCACATCAAATACTCGTGGAACGTCTCCATGGTCATCGCCAAGGGGCAGTCCCGCGAGTCGATGATCCCCTCGCCGATCATGACGGCGATGGAGGGCGGCGTGATCGGCCGCTTCGAGGAGCTGACCCGCTCCACCAGCGACGTGCAGGACGCGCTCATCTCGATCCTGTCGGAGAAGTACGTCTCCATCCCCGAGCTCGACGACGACAACATCGTCTTCGCCCAGCCCGGCTTCTCCATCATCGCCACCGCCAACAGCCGCGACCGGGGCGTCAACGACCTGTCCTCCGCGCTCAAGCGCCGCTTCAACTTCGTCCGCATCCCGGTCGTGACGAACAAGAAGAGCGAGGCGGAGATCGTCCGCTTCCGTACGGAGGAGCTGCTGCGCCGGCACCGGATCGAGCTGGACCTGCCGCCCACACTGCTGGACATCCTGCTGCAGAGCTTCGCCGACCTGCGTTCGGCGGCGTCCTCGGCCACCAGCGACGACGACAAGCTGGAGTCGGCGCTGTCCACGGCCGAGCAGATCGGCGTGCTGGAGGACGCCATCCTGCACAGCCACTTCTTCGGCGATCGGGTGCTGCGCGCGCAGACGCTGGCCGGGTCGCTGGTCGGCTCGCTGGCCCGGCGCAGCCCCGAGGACCTGGCGATCCTCAACAAGTACTGGCACGGGGTGGTCGAGCCGCGCAGCAAGAAGGACGGCGGCGAGTGGCCGGAGTTCCTCGAGGGCGGCCGCGAGGCCATCGCCACGCTCTCATGATCGACCAGCCGAGCCCCTTCGGCTCGCTCCGCGAGCAGCTGCTCGGCGCGGCCGAGCAGTTCGCCGAGGGTCCCGTGGCCGTGTCCGGCATCCTGTCGGGCCTGGTGGACGACGTGGACCGGGCGCTGCGCGAGGAGCTGGAGATCTTCCCGGTCTGCCACCACTCGCCGGCCTCGGCGCTGGCGATGGTGCGCAGGCTCAGGGAGAAGCAGCCGAAGGTCATCTACCTGGAGCTCTGCGAGGACCTGCAGCCGCTGCTGACCGAGCTGCGCAACTGCCGGCTGCCGGTGGCGCTGCAGGCGTTCGCGACGGACATCGACGGCTTCCCGAA
Organism: Nonomuraea fuscirosea; assembly: GCF_003001935.1. GTDB lineage: Bacteria > Actinomycetota > Actinomycetes > Streptosporangiales > Streptosporangiaceae > Nonomuraea > Nonomuraea fuscirosea. The sequence continues at coordinate 646,819 of NZ_PVNG01000002.1, forward strand.
GTCGTGGGCGCCGCTCAGCGTGGTGGCGCCCATCACGGAGGCGTCCGCCGAATACCAGGCCATCTCGTACGCGCTGGAGACCCCGGGCGTCGAGCTGGTGCTGGTGGACCGCTCGACCGACCACGTCTTCCAGTGGGCTCCGGGAGAGGAGCCGCAGACCGCCGCCAAGGAGGAGGAGGCGGGCCTGCACGGCGACGCGGTGGGCGTCGAGATCGGCGACCTGCGTCCCCGCTTCGCCGAGCTGGAGGAGCACCTGCTGCACCACGGCAAGGTGCGCCACTGGTCGGAGTGGTGGGACCAGTACGTCGAGCAGCCGCTGTCCGGAGCCGACTACGAGACCTACCGCCAGGTCATGGTGCTGATCGGCAGCCTGTTCCGCCGGCTCGGCCCCGGCGGCGGCCGGCTGGCCGTGGACGAGGACCGCGAGCGCTACATGTGGACCAGGATGCGCGAGCACCTGTCCGCCTCGGGCGCCGACGCCGCCGACTGCCTGTACGTGTGCGGCGCCTTCCACGCCGCCAGTCACGTCGAGCAGTTCGGCGTCAGGTCCGAGGCGCCGTTCGAGATCAGCCCGCGCACCGGCACCAAGTGGCTGTACGGCCTCATCCCGTCCAGCCACTCGGCCATCGAGGCGCAGTTCGGGCTGGCCCCCGGCTCGGTCTCGATCGCGGCGGCGACCTGGTCCAAGGCGCTCACCCGCGGCAAGCTGACCCCGTTCCAGCTCCAAGGCCAGAAGGGCGCGCGCAAGCGCCCGGCCAAGCTGCCGGCGCCCGTCCCGCAGGGTGACGTGGCCGACAAGCTGACCGGGTTCCTGTCCAGCCCGCCGGCCCTCGACGCGCTAGACGAGGCCGAGCTGCTCGGCTGGTCGGTGGACATCGTCCGGCTGGCCCGGCGCAACGGCTACCTGGCCAGCACCGCCGACGCGATCGCGGTCTACGAGACCTCGATCCTGCTGGCGGGCATGCGCAACCGGGCCAGGCCGACCCCGTACGACTTCCAGGACGCCGCCGTCACCTGCATCGAGAAGGACTCGGTGCCCGGGCGGCGCGACGTGCGGCGGTTGTGCGAGATCCTGCTCGGCGGCGACCGCGTCGGCGAGGTCGGCTACGACGCGCTGCCGCCGCTGGCCAGGAACGTCTACGACCGGCTCGCGCCGCTCGGGCTCGACCTGGAGAAGCGCACGATCCAGCGGGCGCTGCTCAACCTGCAGGCGGAGCCCGACCTGGTGCCCTGCTCCGACCTGCTGTGGATGCTGCGCCACCTGCTGCCGTCCGACGCGGTCCGGCCCATCATGGGCGAGCGCAAGCTGGGCGAACGCTCGATCCAGGAGAGCTGGGACCTGTCGTTCGGCAAGCACCAGCGCTCGATCATCGAGCTCGGCTACGAGGGCGTCACCATCGAGCAGGTGCTGGAGCAGCGGCTGCGGCGCAAGGTGTGGGACCAGAAGGCCACCGCGGCCGTCGCGCTGGCGGCGGTCGAGGACGCGATCCTGTTCCTCGGCAGCCGGCGCTTCGCCGACGAGCTCGGCGCGCGGGCGGTGGAGCTGCTCGCGGCCGAACGCACCGTGGACGACGCGCCGGAGGTGCTGCGCCGGATCCGGCGGCTGATGGCCTACTACCGGTCGGCCGAGCCGGAGCTGCCCGCCTGGTGCGAGGCGTTCGCGACCAGCGGATACGCCCACTACTGCACGCTGCTGCCGACGGCCTTCGTGGACGACGACACCGGGGTGCGGCAGGTGTCGGCCATGCTCGGGTTCCTGTTCTCGATGGAGAGCCTCGCGCTGGCGCTCGGCTGCGACCGGGCTCAGCTGGAGCTGGCGGTGCAGCAGTCGCATCCGGAGGCGCCGGCCAAGGTGGCGCTGCTGTGGGCGGCCCGGCACCAGCTCGGGCTGCTGCCGCTGGCCGAGCTGCGCTCGCGCGCGGACGAGCTGCTGGCCAACCCGCTGGTCATCCCGTCGTTCCCGCAGTACATCATCGGGTTCGTGCAGGCCATGGAGCCGGTGCCGCAGTTGTCGGGGTTCGTGGTGGAGGTGATCTCCAAGGCGTTCGGCCGGCTGCCCGACGGCGTGCTGCTGCCCTGGCTGCCCAAGCTGATCACCACGCTGCGCGAGGGGGCGGCGGAGCTGGTGCCGGTGCTCGTCCGCGAGGCCGGGCGCACGTTCCCCGGCTCGCTGACCGCCGCCGACACCTGGACGCCGCCCTGGGAGTCCCGTCCCCAGCCGGCCTCGGCCGCCGGCGCCGCTCCGATGGCGTCGGGGCCGGTGGCCGAGTTGCTGCTGGCGCATCCGGCCGCGTGTGACGCGGTGGCCGGGGTGCTCGGGTGCGCGGGCGAGTGGGCCGCGCCCGGCGCCGGGCCGGCCGACGGGCATCCCGAGGTGAGCGCGCTGCTGGACGGGCATCCGGAGGCGGCGCTGGCGCTGGCGGGCCTGCTGTCCTGACCCGCCGCGCCGCTGACCGCTGGGCGCGGCCCCGTTCAGAACGGGACCGCGCCCGGCATCGGCGGTGTCAGCCGAACACGCGGGCCAGCTTGGGGATGCGGCGCAGGACGAGCCAGTCCACCAGCAGCACCACGATCATCGTCACCCCGGCCAGCGGGAACAGCAGTCCCAGCACCGCCATGATGGCCATCACCCCGTAGGCCGTGCGCCGGTCCGTGGCGCGGGCGGGGGCGCCGGCGCGGCCACGCGGGCGGCGCTTCCACCACATCCACGTCCCCGTGACCACGAGCGTGATGATCGTCAGGCAGGCGCTCAGCATCACGAGCAGGTTCACCACGCCGTACCTGCGGCCCTCGTGCAGCGCGACGCCCTGCTCGACGGCCTTGGCCAGCACGCCGTACTCGTCCCAGCCGTACGAGGTCAGCACCTTCCCGCTGTACTGGTCGACGTGCAGGGTCTGCGCGTCCGCCGGGTCGCGGCGGGGGTCGGTCACGATCGTGTAGACGCCCTCGGGCCCGTCCGGCAGCAGCACCTTGACGTCGCATTCGGCCGGCGGGCACCTCCGGATCGCCGGCCGGGCGGCGGCCAGGGCGTTCTCGACGGGCAGCGCTCCCGGCTGCAGCACGCCGTGCGCCGCGCCGTGCCCGGCGTGCGCGTCGCCGGACGTGTCGCCGGGCGTGTTGCCAGACGTGTCGCCAGACGTGTTGTCTGGCGTGTTGTCTGATGGGGGCACGGGCAGCCGCTCGGCCGCCCACGGCACCTTGGCGTCGGGGTTGGCCGACAGGTCGCCGGACAGGGGGGTGGAGGTGTTGGGGTAGTCGTCGGCGCTCGGGTACGTCGAGCCGGTGCCCGCCTCGATGCGCTGCAGCCCGTCACCCCACACGCCCGACCACGGCAGGCCGGAGAGCACGAGGAACACGACCACCGCGCCCCCGCCGATCCCGGCCGTGACGTGCAGCCGGCGCAGTTTCGCCCGCCCGTTCCGCACCTTCCTGACCGGCGCCCCCTTGACCCGCTTGCGCCGGCCGCCCCACCACAGGTACGTGCCGGTCGCGGCCAGGATCAGCGCCCAGCAGGCGGCGATCTCCACGACCCGGTCGCCGGCCGTCCCTGACATCAGCTCGCCGTGGATCGTGCGCACGACGCGCATGAACGTGGCCGCGTCGTCGATCTCCCCGACCACCTGCGCCGTGCCGGGATTGACGTAGACCGAGATGCCCTGGGCGAAGGGGCCGGTGTCGGTGCCCTGAAGGATGACGCGGGTGGTGCGGTCGGGGGACGTGGGCGGGATGACGGACATGACGGGCGTGCCCGGACGTACCTGCTGGGCGGCGGTGATCTGCTCCGACAGGGGGCGCGCCGTGGCGGCGGGTTCGGCCAGCGTGCGGACGTCCTGGTAACGCCACTCCTCGAAGGGCTCCTTGAACAGGTAGATCGAGCCGGTGATCGCCAGCACGAGCAGGACGGGGGCGACGAAGAGGCCGGCGTAGAAGTGCCAGCGCCAGACGACCCGGTAGCGCTGGGAGGCGGACGGCGTCGGCGGAGGTGAGGGGACGGGTGCGGTGGCTTCCGTGCGTGTTTCGACCGAGGTCATGAAGGGCTCCGTTCCGTCCGGCGCGCATGGCTGAACGAGAGCGCGCCGAGATCGGGCAAGGGGGGACCGCGTGGAGGGGACGTATGCGCCGGAACCGGGCGACAAGGGGTCGCGCGGAGCCGGCGTGCGCGCCGGAACCGGCGACTGGCTGTCGCGCGGGGCCGGCGTACGTGCCGAATCCAGGCAGGGAACCGTGCGGCGGGTATACAGGCTCGTGCCTGCGCCGCCGGCGGAGGTACCCGGCGAGAAGGTGCGGCCGGGCACCGACAAGAGGTCGGGTCAGTCCGGTCCCGGGCAGGGCGGTCCCCTGCGGCACAGAGCCCAGGCCAGCACCTGGGAGTCGCGGATCTTCGCGCGGTCCGCCGCGATCGGGCGGGCGACACGGGCGTACGCCGGGGGTGCGGCGGAGCGGGCGATCAGCAGCGCCCACAGCAGCTCGCGCACCGAGCAGCCGAGCAACAACAGCAGGGCGGCCAGCGCCGTCTCACCGCGATCGAGCCACCATGCCGACACCGCCGCGACCAGGGCGTGGGCCAGCAGCATGCCCGCCCAGGCGAACAGGCCGTCCTCGTGGTGGCCGGCGAGCAGGTGCGAGCCGTGCTCGCCGCCGCCGGGGGACAGTGCGGAGAAAAGGGAGGATTCGCCCGACGTGAACAGCTGGTGCATCCCGTACTGGGCGGCGAAGGAGGCGGTGAGCAGCATGCCGGGGGAGCGTCTGCGGCGGGCCAGCACGTACGCGCCCGCCGCCGTCACCGCCGTGGCCGCCAGCACGGTCCCGAGACCGGCGATCGGCCCGCCGGCCAGCACGTGCATGCCCAGCGCCGCGAGCACGCAGACGGCCGCGAACACCGCCGCCCGCAGCCCGCGCAAGCCGGGCCGGCCGGCCTGCGCGGTGTCCCTGCTGCCGGTGCCGCGTCCTTTCTGGTCGGGGCTCATGCGCGTTCACCGCTCACACCGACAGATACGGCGGGTTCGCGGGCGCGGTTCACCCAACGCGACGGACCTTCGGATCAGCGCCCGCCCTTGGCCGGGGCCAAGGGAGCGAAGTCACGCCTTCGCGGGAACGAAGGCGCAGGTGAGACCGGTTACGGTCACTGGGCGCCGTACACCAGTTTGGGCGGCCTGCCGCCGTAAAGCTGACTGACGGTGACGAAGCGGTAGCCGCGCTTGGACAGGGTCCGCAGAATCCGCGGCATCGCCCGCACCGTCGACGGGTGGATGTCGTGGAACAGGATGACGCTGCCGGGCCGCACCGACTTGAGCGCCTTACGGGCCACCTTGGCGCTGTCGCGCAGGCGCCAGTCCAGGGTGTCCAGGCTCCACATCACGATGGGGCGTCTGGTCTGATGGCGGACGGCCGCGTTGAACGCCCCGTACGGCGGCCGGACGAGCTTCGGCCGGACCCCGATGACCGCCTTGATCGCCTGGTCGGTACGGGCGAGCTGCGACCGCACCCGGACGGCGGACAGCTTCGTCAGGTCCGGGTGCGACCAGGTGTGGCTGCCGATCTCGTGCCCCGCCGCGTACGTCCTGCGCACGATGCCCGGGCTCGCGGCGACGTTCTGGCCGACGACGAAGAACGTGGCCCGCGCCCGGTGGTCCGCCAGGTGACGCAGCAGCGCGTCCGTGTAGCGGCCCGGCCCGTCGTCGAACGTGAGCGCCACGCACTTGACCCGGCGGCAGTCGACGGGCCTGGCCTGCTCGGCGGTGACGCCGTCGATCGCGGCCGGCACCGGCGCGATCGAGGCCGCCCCCGCCACCTCCACCGCCCCCGTCGCCCTCGCCCACGCAGCCCGCACGGCCACCGATAACGCGCCCGGCGACACCCCGCCCTCGGCCTGCCGTGTCTCGGGCTGGGCGGAGTCCGGTGTCATACCCCCCACGCCCAGCCCTGCCACCGCGCTGACCTGCGCTGCTCCCGACGTGGCCCTTCCCGGGTCCGGGGTGATGGTCAGGTAGCCGCAGGCAGCCGTCACCAGAGCGGCTGCGGTGAGTAGTCGCGTCGTCCCCCGCCGCGCCCCGGCCCCTGCGGGCGGGCGCGGCTTCGTGCCGATGTTCATTTCTGCCCCCTCGCGCACCGCCCCCGGTGCGCCCCCTGAGCGACGACCCCGGCGAGCGCCAGGATCGTTCCAAGGTGTTGGACTGCCGCCGTTCGCACCTGGTTCGCGGAAAGCCGCTTTCCGGATGAAGCGGTCGGTGAGGGGACGCCATGCCGACCGGCTCACCGAGCCTGCCTGCCGTACCGCCCCATCGTCGTGGTCGGCGGGAACACGGGTGCGGCGGCACCGTCGGCGGGGTTCATCCCGGTGAAGACCAGCCGGGTCCCGGCTCGACCACGGTGTGGATCAACCCCGCCGCCTGGGCCGCGTCCGCCTGCTCCGCCGCCCTTCGGACTCCTGCCGGACCCCTCAGACGACTGAACTGAACCCGGTCAGGTGTGGCCGACCTCGCGCAGCCCCGCCAGGGCCGCCTCGGCGAAGGCCGTGACGACCTCGCCGCCCTGCACCGGCGGCCACACCACCGAGGTGGACCAGGTCAGCCGGGGCTCGTCGATGGGCCGCCAGACCAGGCCGGCCGGCAGCTCGTCGTAGGGCTCCTCGTTGAGGTGCGCGCCGAGGCCCGACAGGACCAGGCCGTGCACGAAGTGGGGGTTGCGCGCGTGCCGGATGGCGCTGGGCAGGAAGCCGTTGTCGCGGCACGCCTCCAGCATGTGGTCGTAGAGGTGCGGCGCCATGTCGCGGGGGAAGATCACCAGGGGTGAGCCGGCGAGCGTGCGCAGGCGTACCTCGTCCTGCTGGGCCGCGTGGTGGTCGCCGGGCAGGACCACGCCCAGCCTGCGGTGCACCACCTGGCTCGACTCCAGCCCGACGGTGTCGCAGGGGTGGCGGACCAGGCCCGCGTCCAGCTCCTCCGCGCGCAGCTTGGCGAGCTGGCCGGCGGTGGTCAGCTCGTGCAGCTCCAGCAGCACGTCGGGAACGCGCCCGGTGAACCCGGCGACCAGGGTCCGCAGCGCCATCGGCGTCGTGTCGGGCGGCACGCCGGCGCGCAGCACGCCCGAGGCGCCGGGACGGATGCGGCGCATGGCCTCGCGGGCGGCGTCGGCCCGGTCGAGCACGCCCCGGGCGTGCTCCAGCAACAGCGCGCCGGCCTCGGTCAGCGTGACGCGGTGCGGGTTGCGGTCGAAGAGGCGCACGCCGAGGTGACGTTCGAGGTCGCGGATGCGCTGGGACAGCGGCGGCTGCGCCATGTGCAGCCGCTCCGCCGCCCGGCCGAAGTGCAACTCCTCGGCCACGGCGACGAAGTAACGCAGGTGGCGTAGCTCCATCGGCCTCACCATATCGCTCTGGTATGGCCAAGGGTCCGCATTGATGTTGGCCACGCTGCCCGCACACCTGGTTGTATCCCCGGCAAGCCTGTTGACCTGCGAAGGGATGCTCGTGACCGTACTGCTGGACCGTGACGGACCCGTCACGGTGATCTCCTTGAACCGGCCGGAGAAGCTGAACGCGTGGACCGCCGGCATGCGCGAGCGGCTCATCGAGCTGCTGCGCGAGAGCGGCGCGGCCCCCGAGGTGGGGGCGGTCGTCCTGACGGGCGCCGGGCGCGCCTTCTGCGCGGGACAAGACCTCGGTGAGACGGCCGCGATCGACCCGGACGACCACGCGGCCTCCGACGCCTGGATCGACGGCTTCGACCGCCTCTACCGGGCGGTGCTCGACCTGGACAAGCCGGTCGTGGCCGCGGTGAACGGCGTGGCGGCCGGGTCGGGGTTCCAGTTCGCGCTGCTGGCCGACCTGCGCATCGGGCACGCGGGGGTGCGGATGGGACAGCCGGAGGTGTTGTCCGGCATCCCCAGCATCACCGGCATCTGGGCCATGTGGAACATCCTCGGCCGGGCGAAGACCACCGAGTTCGCGCTGACCGGGCGGCTGGTGCACGGGGCGGAGGCGGAGCGGCTCGGCCTGCTGACCAGGCTCGTGGGCGAGGGCGAGGTGCTGGCGGCCGCGATCGCCCAGGCCAAGGAGCTGGCCGGGCTGCCCGCCGGTGCGGTGGCGCTGACCAAGGGGCGGCTCAGGGAGCTGGAACGCGAGGCGCTGGCCGACTCCGTGGCGGCGGCCAAGAAGGTGCACGCCGCCGCGTACGCCTCCGGCGAACCCCAGCGCGAGATGACCCGCTTCCTCAAGGGCCGCGGCAAATGAGCGATCAGGAGGAGTGGAGCGTTCCCGCGCGCTACAACATGGCCGTCGACGTCGCCGACCGCCACCCCCGCGACCGCCTGGCGCTGATCTTCGAGGACCACGCGGGCGCCCACGAGGAGATCACCTGGGGCGAGATACAGGACCGCTCCCGCCAGATCGCCGCCCGCCTGCACCAGCTCGGCGTACGCCAGGGCGACCGGGTGGCGGTCATGCTGCCGCAGCGCACGGACACGCCCGCGACCTACCTGGGCGTGCTGCGCACCGGAGCCGTGCTCGTCACCATGTCCCTGCTGTGGGCCGACGACCAGATCTCCTACCGGCTGGCGGACTCGGGCGCGTCGGTGCTGGTCACCGAGACGGACGCGGTACGCAGGGCGGCCGGCTACGGCGGGACCGTGCTGGACGTGGACGACCCGGCCACGGCGCTGCTGCCGCCGGAGTTCGCCGACGCCGACACCGCCGCTGACGACCCGGCGCTGATCTTCTACACCTCGGGCACGACCGGCCCGGCCAAGGGCATCGTGCACGCGCACCGCACGCTGCTGGGCCACAACGAGTTCCGGCACTGCCACGACCTGCGTCCCGGCGACGTCTTCTACGGGGCGGGGGAGTGGGCGTGGTCGATGGCCAAGCTCATGGGCCCGCTCCGGGCCGGGGCCACCCACCTCGTCTACCGCCCCGCCGCCGGGTTCGACCCGGAGGGCCTGCTGGCCGCCATGGCACGGAACGGGGTGACGACCGGGCTGGTCAACCCCACGTTCCTGCGCAAGATGCGGGAGAAGGTGCCGGACGCGGGCGCCCGCCATCCGCAGCGCTTCCGGGTGATCTGCTGCGCCAACGAGCCGCTCGGCGCCGACCTGATCCGGTGGTTCCGCGACCAGTTCGGGGTCACGCTGCTCGACTACTACGGCTCGACGGAGTCGTACCCGCTGATCGGGAACCTGCCCGGCACGCCGGTCAAGGAGGGCTCCATGGGGCGCCCGCTGCCCGGCTGGGACGTCGCGCTGCTCGACGAGGACGAGCGGCCGGTCCCGCAGGGGGAGGTCGGCGAGATCTGCCTGCGGGCGCGGAGCAACCCGCAGTTCCCGCTCGGCTACTGGAACCGGCCCGAGGCCGCCGCGGAGACCTTCGGCGGCGAGTGGTTCCACACCAAGGACCACGCGCGCGTGGACGAGGACGGCTACTACTGGTTCCTCGGCCGCGTGGACGACGTGATCAAGACATCCGGCTACCGCGTCGGCCCCGACGAGATCGAGGAGGCGCTGCGCGCCCATCCCGCCGTCGCCGACGTGGGCGTGGCCGGGGTGCCCGATCCCGTACGCGGCCAGGCGGTCAAGGCGTGGGTGCTGCCCGCGCCCGGCCACCGGCCGGACGAGGCGCTGGCACGGGAGATCCGCGAGTTCGCGAAGACCACGCATTCGCGCTTCGCCTACCCGCGGGAGATCGAGTTCGTCGACGAACTGCCCCGATCGGCGACCGGGAAGATCCAGCGCGCGAAGCTCCGCGCGCGGTGAAGGAGTGAGCATGACCCCCCAGCTTTCCGCGGCCGTCCGGCGCAAGGTCACCATGGCCTCCGCGATCGGCAACTTCGTCGAATGGTTCGACTCGGCGGCGTACGCGGTGATGTCGGCGACGATCGCCGCGCTGTTCTTCCCCGACTACGACAAGGCGGCCGCCCTGCTCGCCACCTGGGCGATCTTCGCCGGCGGGTTCGTCGCCAGGCCGCTCGGCGCGGCCTTCTTCGGCCGGTACGGCGACCGCCTCGGCCGCAACAGGATGCTGGCCCTGACCATCCTGACCATGAGCGGAGCCACGTTCCTCATCGGCGTCCTGCCGACCTACGCCTCGTGGGGGGTGGCCGCGCCGGTCCTGCTGTTCCTGCTGCGCTGCGCCCAGGGCTTCTCCACCGGCGGTGAGTACACGGGGGCGTCGGCGTTCATCGTCGAGTACGCGCCGGAGGGCCGCAGGGCCCGCTTCGCCGCCGCCGTACCCGTCACCGTGGGCCTGGCCAGCGTGGCGGGCTCCGGCGTCGGCTTCCTCATCACCTCGACGGTGACCGCCGAGGCGCTGCAGAGCTGGGGGTGGCGCATCCCGTTCCTGCTGGCGGCGCCGCTCGGCGCGATCGGGCTGTACCTGCGCTCCAAGGTCGAGGACACGCCCGTGTTCCGGTCGCTGGAGCAGCACGACGAGGTGGAGCCCGCGCCGCTGCGCGAGGCCGTGCGCCGCTGCGGCAGGCAGATCGCCACGCTGTTCGGCTACAGCATCACCAACGCCGTCGGGTACTACCTGGTGAGCAGCTACATGATCGCGTACATGTCGGAGGAACTGGGCTACTCCAAGTCGCAGGCACAGCTCACGAACGTGGTGTCGATGCTCGCCTACAGCGTCGCGTGCGTCTTCGCGGCCGTCGCCAGCGACCGGTTCGGGCGGCGGCCGATGCTGATCGCGGCCTGCGCGGGGTTCGTGCTGCTGCCGCTGCCCGCGTTCTGGCTCATGGGCTCGGGGCTGGGCGGGGCGCTGGTGGGCACGTCGGTGCTGGCGATGCTGGTGTCGGTGATCGGGACGTCGAACGTGCCCGCGCTGGTGGAGATGTTCCCCGCGAAGGTGCGGGCCAGCGGGTCGGCCATCGGCTACACGGCGGCGTACGTGCTGTTCGGCGGCACCGCCCCGTTCGCGGCGACCGGGCTGGTCGAGGCGGCGGGCAACCCGATCGCGCCGGCCTTCTACATGGTGGCGCTGGCGGCGGTCTCGCTGGTCGTGGTGCTGACCTCGTTCAAGGAGACGCGCGGCCTCGCCCTGGACCGGGGCGTGGACGCCCCGGCGGGCGGCGTGCGGGCTTGACAGGGGACCGGGGCTGGTCTTGTCTCGTTCCATCGGGGTCGGGAGGGGAGCCCTGGCATGCCCGCGATCCGCCGCACCGTCCTTGCCCTGCTCATCACCGCCGCCTTCGTCACGGTCCCCGTCGATCCGGTGCTCGCCCTGGCCCCCGCGCCGGGCGGGCCGGGGGCGGGCTCGCACTTCGGCGCGGCCAGGAAGGACTGCGTGGGCACCGCCACCGGCCGGGCCTCCAAGGTCTGGTACACGGTCGCGGGCGGCGTCCTGTCCGACGTGTACGAGCCCACGATCGACAACACCAACGTCGAGACCATGCAGTTCGTCGTCACCGACGGCAGGACGTTCACCGAGCTGCAGGCCCGCGACACCACCTACCAGGTGAGCACCGACCGCTCCGGCATGACCTGCACGATCACCTCGGCCAGCAAGAGCGGCCGCTACCGCCTGACCACCACCTACGTCACCGACCCGGGCGGCGACGCCGTCGTGGTGCGCACCCGGATCCAGCCCGCCGGCCTGCGCCTCTACGTCCGGCTCGACGCGAGCGTCAACGGCAACGGAGGCGGCGGCGAGCCCAACGGCGGCGCCGACAGCGGCACGATCGACGGCGCCACCGGCGCGCCCGTGATCTGGGACGCCACCACAGAGACCTCGGCCCCGGCCCGCGACTACGCCGTGCCCACCCACCTGGCGCTGCGGGCCGGACGCCGGCTGCCGGAGGCGAGCGTCGGATACGCCGGCACCGCCGGCGACGGCGCCGCCCAGCTCGACGCGGACCGCCGGCTGACCCCGTACACCGACGCCCCGGCCGGCAACGTGGTCGCCACCGCCCGCCTGCCGATCGACGGCAGGGGCGAGGTGACGTTCGCCCTCGGCTTCGGCCGCACCAGGGCCGCCGCGCTGCGCACCGCCGGCGAGGCGGCCGGCCGCCCGTTCGACGCCACCCGCGCCCGCTACGAGTCCGGCTGGGCCGCCTACGACGCCGGGCTGCGCCGGCCGCCGAACGCGCTGGGCGACTTCTACCGGCTGTCGGCCAACGTGCTCAAGGCCAGCGAGGACAAGACGTTCCCCGGCGCGGTCGTGGCCTCGCTGGCCGGCCCGTGGGGGCAGGCGATCGGGGCGGGCGAGCTGGTCGGGGGCAAGGCGATCTACTTCGGCTCCTACCGCGAGGTGTTCGCCCGCGACCTGTACGAGGCGTTCACCGGCTTCCTCGCCGCCGGCGACGTGGCGACCGCCCGCGCCACGGTCCGCTTCCTGCTGGAGCGCCAGCAACTGCCGGACGGCCGGCTGCCGCGCAACTCCCTGCTCAACGGCCAGCTCGCCCCCGATTCGGGTGGCGACCAGCTCGACGAGACCGCCTACCCGCTGCTGATGGCCTACCAGGCGGGGCTGGCCGGCGACGCGAAGCTCTGGCCGCGGGTGCGGGCAGCGGCCGACTTCGTGCTCTCACGCGGGCCCGCGTTCGGCGTGGAGCGCTGGGAGGAGCAGTCGGGCTACTCGCCGTCCACGATCGCGGCCGAGATCGCCGGGCTGGTCGCGGCGGGGGAGATCGCCGCCAGGCAGGGCGACCGGGCCAGGGCCGCGCTCTACCGGTCCACGGCCGACCACTTCGCCCGCTCGGTCAAGGCGTGGACGGTCACCACGACCGGCCCGTACGCGCCCCGCTACTTCCTGCGCCTGTCGCGCGCCGGCGACCCGGACGCGGCCTCGTCCTACAACCTGGGCAACGGCGGCCCCACCGAGGACCAGCGCCGCGTGGTCGACGCGGGCTTCCTGGAGCTGACCCGCCTCGGCATCCTGCCGCCTCGCGACCCCGACGTGCTGGCCAGCCTGCCCGTCGTGGACCGGGTGATCAGGCGCGACACGGCCCGCGGCCCCGGCTGGTACCGCTACGGCTCCGACACCCCCGGCACCGAGGACGGCTACGGCGACTGCCACGAGCCCGACCCCACCGACTGCGCGCCGTCGGGCAGACCGTGGCCGACCGGGAACACCGGCTCAGGGCATGTGTGGCCGGTGCTGGCCGGCGAGCGGGCCGAGCAGGCGTTGCAGACCGGCGACCGGGGCTCCGCCTCCGCACTGCTGTCGGCCATGCGCGCCATGGCCTCGGGCACCGGGCTGATCCCCGAGCAGGCGTGGGAGAACCGGGACCTGCCCGCCTCCCCGTACGGGACCGATCCGGCCGTCGCCTCGATCGGCTTCCGCGACGGCGGCCCGGCGGGCTCGGCCTCCCCGCTGACCTGGGCGCAGGCCCAGGCCGTGCGGCTCATCCTGTCGCTCGGGTCCGGCCGGCCCGTCGAGCAGCCCGACGTCGTACGCGGCCGTTACGCGACCATGCCGCGGAGCATCCCGCTGACCGTCACCGCCCCGGCCGACGGCACCGCGGTCGCCGGGGCGTCGGTGCGGGTCGAGGGCACCACCGCGCCCGGCGCGCGGGTCGAGGTGGCCGCCACGCCCGTCGACACCGGCGCGCCCACCCAGGTCGTCTCGGCCCGCGCGGGCTCGGACGGCGCCTTCACCGTAGCGGCGCCGGTCTCCTTCGGGGAGGTCGTGCTCACCGTGACGGCCGCCACCCAGGACGGCCGCGACGCGTACGCGCGGCGCTCGGTCGTCGGCGACATCGCGGGCGCCACGACGGTGCTGGACGTGACCGATCCCGAGGGGGACGACGACGGTCCCGGCACGTACGCCTACCCGACGGCCGCCGACTTCCATGACGGCGCGTTCGACCTGCGCGGATTCCAGGTCATCACCGACGACACCACCGTCTACCTGCGGGCCGGGCTGCGCGACCTGACGGCCACCTTCGGCAACCAGATGGGCGCCCAGCTCCTCGACGTGTACGTCCAGGACCCGGCGGTGGCCGCCCGCTCGACGGACGCGGCCTTCGCGCAGCGCAATCACCGCATCGCCGGGCCGGACGCCTGGACGCAGCGGGTGGAGGCGCAGGGCTTCGCCGCCCCGGTCTGGGTGACGGCCGACGGCGTGGCGCGGGCCGGGGCCGCGGTCCGCGCGTCCGGCACCACGCGGACGATCACGATCGCCCTGCCCAGGGCCGTCTTCGGGACGCCGGGTCCTGGGTGGCGCTTCGCCGTCGTGCTCGCCGGGCAGGACGGGTTCAGCGCCGACCAGGCCAGGGGGTTCGCGGCGACGCCGCAGCCGTACGCGTTCGGGGTCTGCGCCGAGGGCGGCACGGACCCGCTGTGCGCGGCCGACCCCGGCACGGTGCCGAAGGCGCTCGACGTGCTGGTCCCGGCCGGGCAGTCCCAGGCCGACGTGCTGAACCCGCTCGCCGGCCCGGTCGAGGTGCCCGCCGTCACCGTGCCCTGACCTTGTACCTGCGTGGTCAGCCGGGCCAGGAGCGCTGGAGGGTGCGGCGGACACGTTCCCCGGCCGGGGGCGGCACGTCGCCGTCGGCCGGCGGGGCGGGCGGCAGCGCGGGCAGGGCCGCGGGCACCAGCACCGCCGTCTCCTCCTCGGTCGCCGGCCGCTCGATCTCGGTGAAGCCGCCCTCGGGACCGCGCACGATCACGCCGGTCTCCACCCCGTGCGCGACGATGTGCCGGTCGCGCAGCTGCAGCCCCAGGCAGATCCGCCGGGTGATCACGTACCCGAGCACCGGCCCGGCGACGATGAGGACGCGGAAGATCCAGGTGGTCGCGTTGAGCGAGATGTGGAAGTTCGAGGCGATCAGGTCGTTGCCCCCGGCCAGCCACAACACGCCGTAGTACATGATCCCGGCGACCCCGAGCCCCGCCCGCTTGGGCACGTCGCGCGGCCGGTCGAGCAGGTGGTGCACGGCGTGGTCCCGGGTGATCCACCGCTCGGCGAACGGGTAGAGCGCGAGCACGGTGAACAGCAGGCCCGGCGCGCCGAGCGCGGGGATCAGCACGCTCATCGTCACCGTGGAGCCGAAGACGGTGAACTCCCACGGCGGCATGATCCGCAGCGCGCCCTCGAGGAAGCCCATGTACCAGTCGGGCTGGGAGCCGGCGCTGACCGTGCTCGGCAGGTACGGCCCGTACAGCCAGATCGGGTTGATCTGGAAGACGGTGGCGAGCAGCGCGACCACCCCGGTCACCCACAGGAAGAACACCGTCGTCTTCGCCAGGAACGCGGGGAAGAACGGCGCGCCGCGCACCTGCTCGTTCCGCAGCCCCTTGGCCCGGAACTGCGTGTGCGTCTGCCGCCACGTCAGCACCACCGCGTGCAGCGGGAGCAGCACCAGCAGCAGGGCGGGGATGAGCAGCACGTGCAGGCTGTAGAGGCGGGAGACGATGTCCTCGCCGGGGAACTCCCCGCCGAACAGGAACGTCGCCACGTACGTGCCCACCAGCGGCACCGAGATGATCACCCCGTGCAGGATGCGCAGCCCGGCCCCGGACAGCAGGTCGTCCGGCAGCGAGTAGCCGAACAGCCCGTTGAGCAGCACCAGCGCGAACAGGGCCACGCCGATCAGCCAGTTGAGGTCACGCGGCTTGCGGAAGGCGCCGGTGAAGAAGTTGCGCAGCATGTGCACGACGATCGCGGCCAGGAAGATGAGTGTGGCCCAGTGGTGCATCTGCCGCATCAGCAGGCCGCCGCGCACCTCGAAGCTGATCTCCAGCGACGACGCGTACGCCTCGCTCATCGTCACGCCGCGCAGCGGCACGTAGCTGCCGTTGTAGACGACCTCCTGCATGGACGGCTTGAAGAAGAACGTCAGGAAGACGCCGGTGAGCAGGATCACCACGAAGGCGTACAGCGCGATCTCGCCCAGCAGGAACGTCCAGTGGTCGGGAAAGATCTTCCGCATCGCCTTCTTCAGGAATCCGGCTCCGCCGAGCCGGTCGTCCAAGGCTCCGGCCAGTGAGCTGCCCTTCATCGCCACCCCGCATACGACTTGTTTTCACCTTCAGCAACAAGACGGGATACGGGGCACGAATGTGACACTCACCGGCCGATGAATTTTTTCCTCAGGCGAACCGCTCGACCGTGACGGGGATGAGGCCCTGCTCACGCACCACCTGCCGGTGATGGTGCAGCAGCGCCCCAAGCGCGGTGACGGGGCCGGAGCCCAGCCGCGCGGTCACGTCCACGCACCAGGCGATGCCCGCGCCGATCCGGCGCAGCTCCCAGGTGAAGCCGTGGCCGCCGGCGCTGACCGAGGCCTTGCCGACCACGCGGGGATGGTCGGTGGGTTCGAGGCGCAGGGCCGTGCGCGCGTTGGCCAGGCCGTCCTCGCCCAGTTCCCCGGCGAACAGGATCCGGTAACGGCGGGCTCCCGAGCCGGAGCCGAGGTTGAGCGGGGCCGTGGTCGGCAGGTGCCGGCGCTCCTGGAAGAGGGTGCGCAGCCCGGCCTCCTCCGGCAGCCCGCCGCCGCCGAGCCGGGCGAAGGCGGCGGCGGCCTCCTGCCGGCTCACCGGAGTCACCCGCCCCCGCAGCGCGCTGTCGGCCCTGATGGCCCGGCTCAGCTCCGCGGAGGCGGACCAGGCACCGATCTCCGGTTGCCACTCGGCGCCGTCGATGCCGGCCGCCGTGTAGTCGTCGCACAGGACGAACTCCTCCACCAGGAGGGCCGCGGGCGAGGGGTCGCCCGCCGTCGGGGAGATCAGGTAGTAGTCCACCGGCCCATGATTGTAGGCGGCCGAACACCGGATCAAGATCATTGACACGCGCCGCGCCCCCGGTCCGCATGGGTCAAGCCGATACGGGCAGGAGTCCGCCGGATCGCCGACAAACGAACTAATGTGAAGAACTGCCTACATGTCAGGCGCGGGAGGCATCAGCGATGCGGAACGGCCGGACCAGAAGGACATTCGCCGGCATCATGGCGGCGGCGCTGCTCGTCACCGCCGGTTGTACCTCGTCGGGCGGCGGGTCGCCGGACCGGCCCCCGCAGGCCACGGCCCCCGTGGCCAAGCTGTCGTTCACGCCCGCCGACGGCACCAAGAAGGTGGCCCCCGACACCGGGATCGGCGTCAAGGTCACCGGCGGCAAGCTGGGCGAGCTGGCCGTCGCCGACGCCAAGGGCCGGCCGGTCAAGGGCGCGGTCGGCGCGGACGGCCTGTGGCGGCCCCGGTGGCCGCTGCGGCCCTCGACCACCTACACGGTCGATGCCCGGGCGACCGGCACCGACGGCAAGCAGGTGACGGGACGCTCCACGTTCACCACGCTCAAGCCCAGGCGGGCGCTGGAGAGCGGCATGTCGCCGCTCGACGGTGAGAAGGTGGGCGTCGGGATGCCCGTGCAGCTCCTGCTGTCCCGGCCGGTCCCCGGCAAGCAGGAGCGGGCCGCGATCGAGCGGTCGCTGGTCGTCACGATGTCGCAGCCGGTCGAGGGCGCGTGGAGCTGGGTGAGCGACCGCGAGGTGCAGTTCAGGCCGCGCGAGTACTGGCCGGTCGGGCAGAAGGTGACGGTCGTGGCGCACCTGGCGGGACTGCGCGCGGGCCCGGGCGTGTGGGGCACCAAGGATCGCCGGTTGAGCTTCACCGTCGGGGCCGAGCAGATCACCAAGGTCGACGCCAAGTCGCACCGGGCGGTCGTGCGCGAGGACGGCGAGGTCGTCAAGACCATCCCCGTCAGCCTGGGCAGGCCGGGCGACGACAGCTACTCCGGCGTCATGATCGCGCAGGAGAAGGCCGCCGACGTCGTCATGGACTCGGCCACGATCGGCGAGCCGGGCGAGTACCGGATCAAGACGAAGTGGAACGTCCGGATGACCTACAGCGGCACCTTCTTCCACGCCGCCCCCTGGTCCACCGGCGCGCAGGGCAGCTCGAACGTCAGCCACGGCTGCGTCAACGCCGGCCCGGCCAACGCGCGCTGGTTCTACGAGTTCACCCAGCGCGGGGACATCATCGAGGTCACCGGCACCTCCAGGAAGCTGCGATTCGGCAACGGGCCGACGCCGTGGGCCAAGTCCTGGGAGGACTGGCTGGCGGGCAGCGCCCTGGGCAAACCGGTCAACGGGTAGGGCCACCAGCGGAAGGCACGCACCTCGCGCGCCTTCCGGCGGTGGTGCCGCCGTCAACGCGCCGGGCAGGCCTTGCGGCGTTCGACCTCGGCGGGGACGTACTTCGCCCACTCGACGGGGGTGAGGTCGCGGCGGGCGAGCGCGCAGGCGCCGCCGGCGAGGTCGGCCGGCGGCTCGACGTTCCACAGCCGGACGCGGCCCCCGTCGTCGGCGCCGGCCAGGGTCCGCGCGTCCACGGCGAAGGCCAGCGCGGTCACCGTCCTGCGCTCCCCGGTGGGGGAGACGCTGATCGGCCGGTTGCTCGCCAGGTCCCAGAGCCGGACGGTGGCGTCCGCGCCGCCGGTCGCGAGGGTCCTGCCGTCGGGGCTGAAGGTGAGCGAGGTGACCGGGTTCACGTGGCCGAGCAGCGCCGCGCTGGGCTGGTCGCCGCCCCGGACGTTCCACAGGCGCACCACGCCGGCCGCGTTCCCGGTCGCGAGGGTCCTGCCGTCGGGGCTGAAGGCCGAGGCGAGCACGGGCTCGTTGTCGTTCAGGCGCATCGTGACCTCCTTCGTGCCCAGGTCCACCAGCTGCACCCCGCCGGCGACGGCGAGCGCCAGCGTGCGCCCGTCGGGGCTGAGCGACAGCGACGACGGCTTCGCGCGGGTGGGGATGCGGTCGCGCACGTCCAGGGAACGGCGGTCGACGACGCGCACGCCCGCGCCGCCGCCGACCACGAGGGTGCGCCCGTCGGGGCTGAACGCCACCACCGAGCCGGCGCCGCCGATCCTGGCCGGCTTGCGCCGGACCCGGACGCCGCTGAGCCGGATGCCGTCCTTCGCCGCCTCGGCCGCGACGATGTCGCCCTCCCGGCCGAACGCCAGCGCCAGCGCGGGATCGCCCAGGCGGTAGGACGACCTCCTGGCCGGCCAGCCGAGCACCCGCAGCAGCCCGGAACGGGCCTCGGGCGTGGGGCTGACCCGCCAGGCCAGCGCGGCCAGCAGCGCCGAGAGCGCGGGGTCGCTGACCAGCGCGCTCTGCTCGGCCAGCCCCTGGGACACCTCGTCGTCCCGTACGATCCGCCACCGGCGCTCCGCGGTGGTCAGGCTGGCCACGTTCAGGCCCGCCACCAGCACCGTCACCAGCAACGCGAGCAGCGCGGTGCCCCGGACCTTCCTGCGTCTCCTGCGGGCCCGGTCGCCGGCCTCCAGGAACAGGCGGGCCCGGTCGTCCAGGGGCAGCTCGCCGCTCTCCTCCCACCGCCCGCGCGCCCGCAGCACCGTGGCCAGCCTGGTGCCCCGGTACAGGAACTCCGGATTGCGCCGGCTGTCCATCCAGGCGGCAGCGTCGTCCAGCAACTGGTCGTAGAGGATCTGGCCCGACAGGTCCTCCTCGAACCAGTCCCGCAGCCGCGGCCAGTCCTCGGCCAGGCACCCGTGCGCCATCCGTACCGCGTCCGCGTCCACCACGACCACCCGCGCGGCGGCCAGCGCCCGCAGCACCGCGTCGAGGTCGCCGGCCGCGTCCGCGTGCTCGGCCCGCAGGCTGTCGAGCGCGGCCCGCCTGGGCAGGATCCGGCCGTCGCGGGAGATCGCCGCCAGCCGGCGCAGCACCGTACGGGCGACGGCCTGACGCGGGGCGTCGAGCGCGAGGTAGGCGGACTCGGCGGCGTCGACCACCGCCCTGCGGATGCCGCCCGTCTCGGCGTAGCCGCGCAGGGTGAGCCGGTCGCCGTCGCGGTGGCACCAGGTGGTGTGCATCGCCCGGGCCAGCAGCGGCAGCGCGCCCGGCTCCGGCGCGCCGCGCGGGGTGCGCAGGTCGTCGAGCACCGCGTCGACCAGCCCCTCCTCGAGGGCCAGCCCCGCCACCTCCGCCGGTCCCGTGATCGCCCGCCGCAGCTCGCCGCGCCCCATCGGCCCGAGTGTGTACGCGGGCCCGGCCAGCTCGGGAAAGGCCGCGCACCGCTCGGCGAAGGGCGCACTCACCACGACCACGACCAGCACGTTGTGCGGCCCGCCGGCGACGGCATGCAACGCCGCCACGAACGCCGCCGTGTCGGGATCCCCGGCCCCGGTTCCGGCCAGCACCTCCTCGAACCCATCCACCACCAGCACCAGCCCTTCACCCGGGAGGGGGGCGGTCGGCGAGGCGGTACTTGGGAGTGTGTCGCCTGGGGGCCGGTTGCCCGGGAGTCCGGCGTTCGGCAGGGCGGTACCTGGGAGTGTGTCGCCCGGGAAGGCGGCGTTCTGGAGGGCGGTGATGGCTTGGGCGGCTATCGAGCGGGCGCTTGCCGGGCGTTCGCGGAGGGCGGCCAGGACGGTCGCGGTGTCCAGGCCGTCGACGAGGCCGGACAGGGACGCGGCCAGTTCGTTCAGCGGGGCGGTGCCGGGGACGAGGACCAGGCCGTGCCATCGCGTCCCCCGTGGCCCGTTCTCGGCCAGAGCGGGCAGCAGGCCGGCCCGGACCAGTGAGGACGCCCCCACGCCGGTGGGCCCGGTCACCACCACCGGCTCCCGCGCCTCCGACAGCAGCCCGGCCAGTTCTCTGACGGCCTCCTCGCGGCCGAAGAACACCTTCGCGTCCCGTTCGGAGAACGGCTCGGCCCCCGGATAGGGCAGCCCGTCGAACACCTCGCCCGCGTCCGGCACCAGCGGCCTGACCGAGCCGCGCAGCCGGTGCAGATCCCGTTCGCCGCGCACCACCACGACCTCGTGGGCGGCCCGCTCCAGCAGCGGCAGCGCCTCGGGGGCGGCGTAACCCGCGACGACCAGCACGATCCTGGCCGGCCAGCCCCGCGCCCGCACCCGTTCCATGAGGCCGGCCAGGTCCGCCGCCTCCCGCGCGGTGAAGACGGCGTCCACGATCTGGACCAGCAGCCGGGGCCCCGACGCCGACAGGACCGCGTAGTCGGCCGTGACGTCGCCGTCCCGCCAGTCGCGCCGGTATCCGGCCCGCTCGTCCAGCAGCCACCCCTCCACGGCCCGGTCCGCGGCCTGCCTCATCGCGGCCCCCGTGCCGAGGACGCGGTCGGCGAAACGGCGGTCGATCGTGCCGCGCTCGCCCCCCGCGGTGGCCAGCCGGAACGCCCGCCAAGCCAGCTGCAGGAAGGCCCGCACGTTGCCGCCGCTCAGCCGCAGCAGCGCCCGCAGCCCCTCCTCCGTGAACGGCCCGACCTCACCCTCCGGTCCGCCCGGTCCGACGCCCGGTCCGCCCGGTCCGACGCCCGGTCCGCCCGGTCCGACGCCCGGTCCGCCCGGTCTGCCGCTCGGCCCGCTTGACCCGCCGCTCCGGCCACCGCCGGGGACGTGAGCCCGTTCCAGGTAGGCGCGGAGGAGAGCGAGGGCCTGCCCCGGGCTCAGCACCCCCGTCTCCAGGTGGTTGGCGCCGAACCGTTGCCGCAGGTCGTCGGGCAGCGCCGCCCACACCGAGCCGCTCCCCGACAGCAGCAGCATCCCGCCCTCCTGCGGAACGCGTTCCACCAGCGAGTGCAGCACACCCAGGTTCGAGGGAGGCCCGAGGACGAGCCGTTCGCACTGGTCCACCACGATGATGACGGGCCGCCCGACCCGGGCGCACAGCGCGGTCAGCAGTTGCAGCCCGTGGCGGCACTGGTTGGGGTCGGTCATCGGGCCGGACACGCCGAGCCGCGCCGCGTCCGTCGGCGTGATGTCGCGCCCCGCCAGCCACGCGAACGCGGCCTCCTCCATCGCGGGCTCCAGCAGCGAGGTCAGCGCCCGCTGGAACTCCTGGCCGTCGTCGGTCACCCGGCCCAGCTCGTCGGCCTGCGCCTCCAGCACCGCGCCCGGCTCCACCAGCAGCTCCGTGAACAGCAGCTCCGCCCGCCCGGGATCGGGCGGCCGGCGCAGGCCCGCCTCCTCGCCGGCCAGCACCGCCTGGAAGCCGCGGCTCAGCTCGCGCAGCCGGTCGCGGCCCACCTGGCTCATGAGCCGCTGGTAGAGGGCGCGGAAGTCGCCGTCCTGGGCCTTGGCGTAGAGCCGGAGCGCGCCGGTCTCGCCGCCGAGCGCGTACCTGATCGTGTGGGTCTTGCCGGTGCCGTGCTCGCCGTGCAGGAACGCCACCTGGCCGCAGGACGGCTGCTCCAGGTACTGCCGGACCAGCGCGGTCAGCCCGGCCACGGCGGGCAGCTCGACGGTCGGCCCGGTGATCTGGGCGTCGAGGATGTCGGCGTCCCTGACCTGCTCCTCCATGCTCATGGTGCCGCGCGCGGGGAAGGGGTTGCCGGTGGCCGTCCTCACGACGCCCCCAGCTCGTTCAGCATCCTGATCATGAAGAACATGAACCGGTGCGGGATCTCCAGCTCGGTGTTGTCCGGCCAGGGGCCGTGGTCGGCGGCCGAGCCGAGCCGGATGTCCAGCAGCAGGCTCAGCGTCTTGACCACCGACTTGATCGGGGTCGGCGCGGGCCAGGCCGTCTCCAGACTGTCGGGCGGGAACGGGCTCGGGAGCGCGGAGGCCGCCCGCCAGCGCTCCTCGGCCAGGCAGCGGACCTGCTCGCCCTTCAGCGGCTCCA
This sequence comes from Nonomuraea fuscirosea, assembly GCF_003001935.1. Taxonomy (GTDB): domain Bacteria; phylum Actinomycetota; class Actinomycetes; order Streptosporangiales; family Streptosporangiaceae; genus Nonomuraea; species Nonomuraea fuscirosea. Next base: position 669,348 of record NZ_PVNG01000002.1, read on the forward strand.
GCTTGATCAGGTGGACGTCCAACCGGCTCAGCTCCTCGTACGAGGGCGTGTTGGCGTGCTTGTAGTCGCCGTGCGTGAACACCGCGATCGACCGGCTGCTCTTGAACACCTTGCGCATCGCGTCCACCAGGCTCGTCTGCCGCAGCCCCTCGAACACCACCCCGAACGAGCACCGTCCTCTGGCCTGCCCCGCCAGCTCCCCGTGCAACCGCCGGGCGAGCCCCCGGTAACGGCTCTGGTAGACGCCCTCGTCGATGCCCTCGATGGTGTTGAGCGACTCGGTCAACGCGGGGGAGAGCGTCAGGTCGGCCTCCTCGATCTCGTTCTGCAGCTCCACCATCGCCTCCTTCACCCACTCGAAGTCGCGGTTGTGGCCCACCTTGATCCGGCTGACCAGCAGCCGGTCGTCGAGCTCGCTGACCTCGCGGTAGACGTCCAGCACGTGGTTGGCGATCGTCGTGCGGCCGGTGTAGTCGCGCCCGCTCACCACCACGAACGCCGACTCTCCCGCCGCCACGCTCTCGCGCAGGTACGCGCGCAGCGCCTCCGTCGAGACGAACCCGTCGATGTCCACCAGCAGCGCGCGGTCGCCCGCGCGGGCCAGCGGGTCCAGCGGCTCGATCCGGTACGGGTTGCCGTGACGCAGCCCGTACAGCTCGTAGCGCAGCGGCTCCGACAACATCGTCAGCGGCCCAGCATCGTGAGATAGCCGGGGAGCTCGTCCTTCACCTCCGCGAACGCCGTGCCGCAGAAGACGCCGCCGAGGTAGTCCTGCGACCGGTGGAATTTGCGTACGGCCGCGGCCATCGGTTCCGCCTCGGCCTGGCCGTAGCGTTCGATGAGCCGGTCGGGGCGGTCGAGGGGGAGGCGGCCGGCGTACATGTCCTCCAGCGCCGCGGCCAGGCGGGGGCGGGCCACGATGGCGTCGTACAGGTCGGGGCTCTGGACGCGCAGGACGACGAGCCTGATGACGATGTCGGCGCGCAGCGGCGGGCCGCCCACGACGCTCATGACGGCGCACGTGTTGAGCACCCGTTTGATCCGGCGCGGGTTGGGGGCGACGATCCCGGCCAGCAGTTCCCGGTACGTGGCCAGCCCGCCGGGCAGCGGCAGCCGGTCGAGGAAGGCGCCGGGGTCGATCGGCATCAGCGTGAGCGGCAGCTGGACAATCTTGTCCAGATATTCGTCGCCTATTTCCACGAGTCGGGCGGCCTCGAATCCGAATTCCCGATATTTCATGGCAATGCCCTGATCGACCACATTCTTGGCGACGGCCAGAATGACGATGACATGGCGCAGGTCGAGGAACAGCTTGACCGACTCCAGCAGATCGACGATCTCGTGCGGCTGGCAGCGGTCGAGGTCGTCGATGAAGATCACCAGCCGGGCGTCGTCGGCCGCGGCGCGGTCGGCCTGCTCCTGCAGCGTGCGCCGCAGGTTGCGCAGCTCGCTGTGCACCTTGCCGCGCTGCTCGGCGTACTGCCTGGACAGCTCGCCGATCCGGTCGAGCGTGACCGCGCCGCCCGAGACCTTGCGCAGCAGGGTGTCGGAGGTCAGCCCGGCGATCACGTGGCCGAGCCGGCCCGCCGCCTCGCGCAGGCGGTGGCGTCCGTCCTGCTCCAGGGTGTCCTGCAGCGCGTGCAGCAGCGGCAGCAGCAGGTGCGGCTCGCCCCGGTGCACCCACGGGTTGAAGTGCACCCTGATCGTGCGGCCCGGATGCTCCGCGGCCAGGCGCTGGTCCAGCATGCGCAGCAGGCTCGACTTGCCGCTGCCCCAGGAGCCGTAGACGCCGACCGTGAACGGGGTCTCGGTCGCCGGGTCGGTGATCACCTGGACCAGGGGGTCGACGTAGCGGCCGAAGCCCAGCTCGTCCTGCTCCAGCCCGACCGGCGCATCGGACAGGACCGGAATGTCTTTGTCCATGAATGCTCCTTTTGCGGGCTCGCCAGGTCGGCCGTGCAATGGAGCATATAAACCGGCTCCTCTGCCGGAGCGCATTCGGGGAATCCTTTGTCGCGCGCCGCCCCTTCCTTCGCCTGTCCTCCGTCGCCCGTTCTCCGGCCCCCGGAGAATACGCGCTGGAGAATGCGCGCCGGAAAACGCGCGCCTGCGGCGGTGAAGACGCAGACTGGGAGGACGACATCGCCGTTCATGGAAGGCGTTGTGATATCAGGTGCCGACTGACGGAAGGTGGCGGAGGCCGGCCCGGCTGCCCGCCGTCGCCCTGTGGCTGCTGATCTGGCTGCTCAACTGCTACGACTTCCTGCTGACCTTCTGAGCCCCGGGCGCTCGCCGGTCAGGCGCTCGCCCCCGGGACCACCAGGCCCGACTCGTAGGCGAAGACGACCAGCTGGGCCCGGTCGCGGACGCCGAGTTTGATCATCGACCTGCTCACGTGCGTCTTGGCGGTGGCGCCGCTGATCACCAGGTGCGCGGCGATCTCCTCGTTCGACAGCCCTCTGCCGACCAGGGCGACGATCTCGCGTTCGCGGCCGGTCAGCCGGTCCAGCCCCGGCGCGGAGGGTGCCGGGCGGGGTGGGGTGCTGACGTACTCCTCGATCAGGCGGCGCGTCACCGACGGCGACAGCAGCGCCTCGCCCCTGGCCGCCACCCGCACCGACTGCAGCAGGTCGCCCGGCTCGATGTCCTTCAGCAGGAAGCCGCTGGCGCCGGCCCTGAGCGCGGCGAAGACGTACTCGTCGAGGGCGTAGTTGGTGAGGATCACCACGCGGACGTCGTTCAGCTCCGGGGTGGCGCCGATCCTGCGGGTGGCCTGGATGCCGTCCATCAGCGGCATGCGCACGTCGAGCAGTGCCACGTCCGGCCGCAGCCGTCCGGCCAGCTCCACCGCCTGCGCGCCGTCGCCCGCCTCGCCGACCACGGCGATGTCGTCGGTGAGTTCGAGCAGGGCCCTGAAGCCGGCCCGGATCAGCGGCTGGTCGTCGGCCAGCAGCACCCGGATCACGGCCGCCTCCCTGCGGCGGCGTCGCGCGTCCTGGCGTCCGCGCGGGACTCGCCGTGCCGGGGGCTCATGCGGCGGCCCGGGCGGGGAGTTCGACGTGTACCGTGAAGCCGCCGTGCTCGCCCGGACCCGCCGTCAGCGAGCCGCCGACGGCGACCGCGCGCTCGCGCATCCCGATCAACCCCATCCCCGGCCCGGCCACGCCGGGCTCGCCGTCGTTCTCCACCCGCAGCACGATCTTCGAGTCGGCGTATTCGACGGTCACCGTGACCGCCGCCGCGCCCGCGTGCCGCAGCACGTTGGTCAGCGCCTCCTGGGCGATCCGGTACGCGGCCCGATCCACCTCAGGCGCCGGCGCGTACGGGACACCGAGCACGGTGCGCGTCACCCGCAGCCCCGCCCCCTCGGCCCTGGCGACCAGGCGCGGCAGCCCGGACAGCCCCGTCTCCACCTCCTCGGGAGCGCGCAGCACGCCGAGGGTGGCACGCAGCTCGTTCATCGCCTCGTGCCCCGACTCCTTGATCGCCAGCAGCGCCTCCCTGACCCGCTCAGGACGGCGCTCCAGCAGCTCAAGGGCCAGCGCGGTCTGCACGTTGACCACGGAGATGCTGTGCGTGAGCGAGTCGTGCAGCTCCTGCGCGATCCACAGCCGCTCTTCGCCCGCCTGGCGCAGCGCCGCCTCCTCCCGCGTGCGCTCGGCCTCCAGCGCCCGCTGCTCCACGGCCTCCGCCCGCTGCTCCATCGCCTGCGCGCGCTGCTCCACCGCCCGCAGGTACGCCCGGCCGCTCCTGGTCACCTCGCCCACCAGCACCATGGCCACCAGCCAGCCGCTCAGCAGCGCCATCCAGCTGCCCGGCGGAGGGTCCTCGGGCGCCAGCGCCATGAGGCCGTACATGCTGACGGTCAGCGCCGCCGCCAGCCAGATCGCCGCCCTGCGCCGGCCGAGCACGACGAGGGTGTAGATCGAGGCCAGCGCGGGCGCGGCGGTGAACACGCCCGGATAGTGGGCGGCGTAGTACGCGACCCCGGCGGCCGCGGCGACGATCCCGGCCGCCAGCGGGGCGGTGCGGCGGAAAGCGAGCGAGAGCGCCGCGACCACGAGCAGCGCCAGGCCCGCCGGGTCGAGCGGCCGTTCCTGGGGGCCCGACCACGACAGGTTCGCGTACGTGCCCGCCGTGATCGCCGCCAGCGCGCCCGCCGCGACCAGCGCGTCCTTTCGGCGGGTGTTCATGCACCCAAGGTAGGGGAGCGGCTCGGGCGGGGCGTCATCCCGGGGGCGTACGTTTCGCGTACCCGGCGGCTCGCGTACGACCCCGGGAGTAGGGAACAGAGTCGTCCGGTGCGGGATGTGAGCGGAGGGGTGTTCCGAGGAGCATTCCGGCCATGACCTCCTCGAACTCCGTTCCGCGACCGCGCGGCTGGATCGTCTGGTCGTTGCGGGTGGCGGCGACCGGGCATCTGGCCGGGGTGCTCGTCCAGGCGGCGCTCGCCGGGCTGTTCGTCACCGGCGACGTCGATCTGCTGGCCTGGCACCGCGACAACGCCGGCTACACCCACGCGCTGCTCTACCTGCAGCTGGTGGCCTCCGTGCTGCTGTGGCGGCCAGGCCGCGGCCCCGGGTGGCCGGCGCTGGCCGGAGCCGGGCTCGTGGTGCTGGAGACGGCGCAGGTGGGGCTGGGGCAGGCGCGGATCATCGCGGGGCACTTCCCGCTCGGCATGGCCATCTTCGGCCTGTCGGCCGTCTTCACCGCCTGGACCTGGCGCACGTTCCGCCGCTCCGACGCCGGGGACGGTGGCGCGTGAGCCGGGCCGGCGCCGGAGGGTTCTCCCGGCGGGCGTTCCTGGGGGTGCTGGGCGGGGCCGGGCTGGGGGTGGCCGGGTGCAGGGCGACGGACGAGGTGGCGGGGCAACTGCTGCGGAGCGGGGCGCGGCCGCCCCGGCCGTTCACGGTGCCGCTGCCGATCCCGGACGTGGCCAGGCCGGTCAGTCCAGGCCGGTACGAGGTGACGCAGCGGGTGGCGGCGGCCGAGATCCTGCCGGGGCTGCGTACCGAGGTGTGGGGGTACGGCGGCATCTTCCCCGGGCCCACGTTCGAGCTGCGGCGCGGGGAACCCGTCACGGTCGCGGTGCGCAACGAGCTGCCCGTGCCCACCTCCACGCACCTGCACGGCGGCGTCACCCCGCCCGGCTCCGACGGCTACCCGACCGACCTCGTCATGCCCGCCGGCCTCACGCCGCGGCCGGCTCATCCAGGGGAGGTGCACCATCCGCTGGTCAAGGAGTACCGCTACCCGGTCGGCCAGCGGGCGGCCACGCTCTGGTACCACGACCACCGGATGGACTTCACCGCGCCGCAGGTGTGGCGGGGGCTGGCCGGGATGGCGCTGGTGCGCGACGAGGAGGAGGACGCCCTGCCGCTGCCCCGCGGCGAGCGGGAACTGCCGCTGATGATCTGCGACCGGGCCTTCGAGGAGGACGGCTCGTTCCGCTACCCGCAGCCGTTCGACGCCCCGCCGACCGGACACGCCCATGGCGCGAGCGGCGCGACCGGGACGGACGGCGGGCACGGACGGCACGGCCCGCCGGGTGGCTGGGGGCGGCTCGGCGGTGACTACATGGAGGGGGTCGAAGGGGACGTGATCCTGGTGAACGGCGCGCCCTGGCCGGTCGCCGAGGTGACGGCCACCCGCTACCGCCTGCGCCTGCTGAACGCCTCCAACGCCCGCAGGTACCTGCTCCGGCTGACCCCCGGCGGCCGGTTCACCCAGATCGGCAGCGACTCCGGGCTGCTGGCCGCCCCGGTGGCGCACGACGAGATCCCGATCTCCCCCGGCGAGCGGTACGACGTCGTCGTCGACTTCTCCGCCTACCCGGTCGGCACCGCCGTCACCCTGGTCAACGCCCTGGCCGAGGGCCCGGCCGGGAACGTCATGCGCTTCGTCGTCACCCGGCGGGCGCCGGACGACAGCCGCGTGCCGGCCGTCCTGTCCCGCCCGCCGCAGCGGCCCAGCCCCGTCGTGACCCGCCGGTTCGACTTCCGCGCGACGGACGGCGCCTGGACGATCAACGGGCAGCGCTACCGGCCCGGCGTGCCGCTGGCCCGGCCCCGCCTGGGCACCGCCGAGGTCTGGCGGCTGACCGGCGACTTCCGGCATCCCGTGCACGTGCACCTGGCCCACTTCCAGGTGCTGGCCAGGAACGGCCGGCCGCCGGCCGCCACGGACGCGGGCTGGAAGGACACCGTGGACGTGCGCCCGTACGAGGTCGTGGACGTGCTCGTCCGCTTCGACGGCCACCGCGGCACGTACATGCTGCACTGCCACAACCTCGAACACGAGGACATGGCGATGATGGCCGACTTCGAGGTGATATGAGGGGATATGACCACAAGGCCCCTCCCGATCAACCCGCCGAACTACTAGGTTGATCCCTTAGGGGATTATTCATCGGATGACCGACGCCCCCTCGTCTGATGGAGCTAGGAGCAGGCATGCAGATCGTACGGTTCACCAGCCCTCTGACCAGCGCCGACGCCGTCGGAATCGACGACGGCGAGCAGGTGGCGGAGCTGGCCGGGATCACCACCGTGGGCGAGCTGCTCCGATTGTCCTCCGATGAGCTCCGCCGGCGCTGCGCGGAGGCGGACGGGCCGCGGCACCCGTCCGGGTCGGTGCGGCGGCTGGCTCCCGTGGACGGGCGGATGGAGGTGTGGGCGGCCGGCGTCACCTACCGGCGCTCGCGCGAGGCCAGGGTGCTGGAGAGCGAACAGGCCGCCGACGTGTACGAGCTGGTCTACGACGCCGAGCGGCCCGAGCTGTTCTTCAAGTCGGTGGCGTGGAAGGTGTCCGGCGACGGCGGGCGCATCTCGGTCCGCGAGGACTCGGGCATCGACGTGCCGGAGCCGGAGCTCGGGCTGGTGCTGAACGCGCACGGCGAGATCGTCGGCTACACGGTCGTGGACGACGTCAGCTCGCGCACCATCGAGGGGGTCAACCCGCTCTACCTGCCGCAGGCCAAGATCTACCTGGGCGGGTGCGCGGTGGGGCCGGCGATCAGGCCCGCGTGGGAGGTCGCGGACCCGTACGCGCTGGACATCTCGCTGAGCATCGTCAGGGCGGGCGAGACGGTGTGGGACGGCAAGGCGAGCACCTCCCAGCTGAACCGCCGCCTCGACGACCTGGCCGGCTACCTGTTCCGCGCCGACTCCTTCCCCGACGGCGCGGTGCTGGCCACCGGGACGTGCCTGGTGCCCGACCTGCCCTTCACGCTCCAGGACGGCGACACGGTCAGCATCGGCATCGGCGAGATCGGCACCCTGACCACCACCGTGGTCAAGGGCCTGGCCGCCATGAGCTGAGCGCGGCGCGTTCACCGACGGCCTCCCCGTCCAGCGTGGGGCGGTCACCGGCGCCCCCCTCGCCAGGGTGACGGGGCCGGGGGCGGGACCACGGGCGGGCGGTCGTCGCAGGTGATGGTGTTGGGCAGCAGCCACGGCGCCAGCCAGCCCCCGTCGTTCCCGCCCCGGTCCGTCAGCGAGAACTCCGACCCGGTGGCGGGGAAGCCGAACGAGCCGCAGTTGTTCACCCCGACCGCCCCGACGTTGCGCGCGTCGACGTTCTCGAACGTGGCCGACCCCTTCACCCGGGCGCTGACCACGGAGGTGCCGGTGCCGTCCACCCGGATGTCCTTGAAATGCACGTTCGTGATCGCGTACAGATCCTTCACCGACCACTCGCTGACCAGCATGATCGCGTTGTAGGTGCTGTCGAGGAAGTCGTTGCCGGTCACCCGGACGTCGGCGGCGATGTCCCGCTCCAGCGCGTAGAACCAGATGGCGCCCAGGCCGATGTTCCAGTTGAGCTCGTAGGTGCCGGACCTGACCGTCGTGTTGCCGGTGATGTCCAGCCGGCCGGTGAACGGCTCCGCGCCGAAGCGGGAGCCCACCTGGAGGGCGCTGCCCTCCCTGACCGGGTCGGCGATCAGGTTGCCGGAGATCGTGTTGTCGCCGCCGCCGTAGACGGCGATGCCGTTGGCCAGCACGGGGCTCTGCACGGTGTTGCGGGCGAACGTGTTGCCGGTGTCCGGGATCTTCTCCGACCACATGGCCAGGGCGTCGTCACCGGTGTTGCGGATGAAGTTGTTCGCCACGAGCGAGTTCGTGACGCCGGTGTGGAAGTTGATCGCGTCGGCGATCTGGTCGACGATGACGTTGTTCGTGATCCGCACGTCGCTCATCGGGCCGTCGAACCACATGCCGGCCTTGGTGTGCCGCAGGTGCAGGCCGTCGATGGTGGAGTCGCTCATCGCGCCGCCGATGCCGTTGACCTGGTCGGTGTCGATGCGCTCGCGTACGTCGCCCTCGATCGCGAACCCCGACAGGTGCACGTCGCGGCTGCCGCCGTCGGCGGCGTCCCTGCCGTAGAAGCCGACGCCGGTGTGCGTGGAGCCGTCGGGGGCCGGGCGGGGCAGCGCGGTCTCGCGGCCCTTGATGATCGTGTACCAGCTGCCCGCGCCGGTGATCGTCACGTCGTCGACGATGATGTGCCGATCGATCTGGTACGTCCCCGGCGGCACGTACACCTTCAGCCGCTTGCGCTTGGCGAAGGCGATGGCCCGGTCGAACGCCCCGGCCGCGTCCCGCCGCCCCGTGGGGTCGGCGCCGAAGGCCAGCACGCTGGCCGCGAGCAGTTCGATCTTCGGCGGGCCGACGAGCTCGGAGTCGAGCAGGTCGACGACCGTCCACGCGGCCGCGCTCCCGGCCGGGGCGGTCAGCCGCACCCGGTCGCCCGCCCGGTACGTGCGCTTCAGCAGCAGGCGCTGCTCGTCGTAGAAGTGGCTGGGCCGGAACGGCTTGGGGATCACCGGCGGCGGGGTCGTGGCGGCGGGCACGCACGAGCACTCGGTGATCCACCAGTCGGGATGCAGCAGGCCGGCGCCGGGGTCGTTGGAGAACGGGTACTGGTTGTACAGCCATGAGTACTGCGACGTGAGCGTCATCGTGACGCGGTCGCGGCCGTTGACCGTGACGTCGAGCGGCGCGGTGATGCCGCCTCCGCCGGGCGCGTCGGGGATGCTGTAGCGCACGGTGATCGCGTTCGCGCTGGCCGGCAGGGTGAACTCCACGTGCCGGCCCGGCTCCAGCCGGACCGCCCTGCGCCCGGACGCCTCGGCGGGCAGCGTGTACGCGTCGCGTCCCGGGCCGATGACGGTGCCGTTCGTCGCCGCGTTCTCCGCCTCCTGCTCGGCGAAGGCCACCCGGGCGCCCCGGCCCGCGACCAGCGCCGGATCGAGCCCCGCCCGGGTGACGACGGGCGCGGGCGCCGCGGACTCGGCTGCGACGGGGCCGGTGAGGCTCAGGGCCAGGGCGGCGACGGTGGCCGCGATGAGGGTGCGACGCATCGCGTCCTCGTTTCTCTCGGGGGGTGAGGCGACAGTAGGCCGCTCGCACACACCTCCACAAGGCCCTGTGCACTACTTTCAGCGACTCCTCAAATTCTTGCGGCCATAACGCAAACAGCTTGCGTAGATTGCGGCCGGCCTACCAGCCCCACGGATCGTTCTCGGACGAGGGGCCGAACTGGGCCGCCTCCTCGCGCAACCGCCCCGCGCGGCCGCGCAGGTTCTCGGCGGTGGCCAGGCACGAGTCCTCCAGCTCGCCCAGCTCCCGGCGCAGTGACCGCGCCCGGGTGAGGAAGCGCTCCGCGGCGGGCCCCGTCCAGTACGGCTCGCAGTCGCCGGGCTCGACCGGGATCCCGTCGAACGCCTCCGCCAGGCCGCGCGCGTAGCGGGTGAAGGCCGCCGCCAGCGACTCCTTCTCGGCCGCGTCGCGCAGCAGTTGGTGCTTGGTGAGCATGCTCAGCGATCCTCGATCTCCAGCGTCGCGCCGAGCCCGCGGACGACGGTGCGCCAGGCCCGCTCGCGCAGCCCGTCCACGCCGGCGCCCGGCTTCAGCGCCTCGTGCACCGCGCTCGCCAGCGGCTCCGCGCAGCCGGGGTCGCCGGCCGCGGCGTCCAGCAGCACGCGGGCCTCGTCCCGGTGCTCGGCCAGCAGTTGCTGGAACGCCAGCGGATCGCGCTCGTACGCCTGGATCAGGGCGCGCGGGCTCCAGCCTGGGGCGGGCGGGCGGCCGAGCAGGCCCGTCGCCACCCGGTTCAGCATCGCGCCCGACTGGCCGGCCAGCGTGACCAGGTTCGCCAGGACGCCGGCCGGGGCGCTGTCCACCAGCTCATACCATGCGTCCCCGAGGCGCCCGGTCCGCTCCGCGCTCGCGAACGCCTCGGCCAGGACCCGCCCGCCCACCGGCCCACCGTCGGCCGGGACGGCGTCCTCCGCAGGCCCATCGGTGTCCGAGGCGGCGTGCTCCGACAGCAGGCGGGTGAAGGCGTCGGGCCCGAGGGTCGCCAGCAGCGCCGCCGCGTAGGCGGGATCGCCGGTTTTGCCCTCGGCTCCGGCCAAGGCTCGCTCCATCACGTCACCCGCCTCCTCGCCACCCACCTGCCCGTCCGCCTGATCGTCGCCTGCCTCTTCGCCACCCACCTGCCCGTCGTCCGCCTGATCGTCGCCTGCCTCTTCGCCGTCCGCCTGCTCGTCGCCCCCCTCGGCCCCGGTCGCCGTCTCCGGGGCGGCCCGGGCGCCGGTGGCAGGCTGGTCCAGGGCGCGCAGGACGGCGTGCGCGGTCCGTTCGGCGGCCAGCACCGCCTCCGTCTCGCTGCCGAACGGGAAGGCGCCGGTGAGCATGCCTCTCTCCCGCACCGGCACGAGCTGCTCCAGCGTGTCGACGCGCCACTTCAGGTCCTGCTGGGACTCGTGGTAGAACTCCCAGGCGCGGCGCATGGCCGTGGTGCCCCGATGGCCGGCCCAGTCCTGGCCCGCCTCGTCGATGGCGGCGTCCAGCCCGGGTCGCGTCCGGCCGAGGACCCCCTTTCCCGCCTCCATCCGGCGGATCACCTCTTGTGCCCAACGGGGGTCGATCCCTACGAACTCCCCCATGAGCCCTCCCAGAGGGGGTTATCTACCAGGCGGGAGTCAAGCACATCAGAGGCGCCGCCCGACACGCGTTTCACAGAACGGGAATCGCCGCCCTCGGATCACGCGCCGAGCCGGCCGCGCCCGGAGCCGGCCGCGCCCGGAGCCGGGTCCCATCTCATCCCGAGGCGGCCTCCTTCTCGAACGCGCTCAGCGTGGGGTCGTAGTCGAGGGCGCCGATGTCGTACATCGGCGTCATCCAGTGGTAGAAGTTGTCGCCGCGCTCCCGCAGCAGGTCGTACAGCCGGCGCATCAGGCGGCGGCGGACCGGGGCCAGCTCGGGGTGGGTGTAGCGGTTGCTCAGCTCGTGCGGGTCGGCGCGCAGGTCGTACAGCTCGTTGACCGACTCGGGGTTGACGACGAGCTTGTAGCGGTCGTCGCGGATCATGCGCTGCGGGTACGGGAAGTGGTGGCCGTGGTACTCGGCGAGCAGTTCGCCCGGCCACTCCGGATGTTCGCCGCGCACCAGCGGCACCAGGCTGCGGCTGTCCACGGCCGGCCCGGTGTCGCAGCCGGCCAGCTCCAGGATCGTCGCCGTGCAGTCGGTGAGCGACACGAACTCGTCCCTGACCTGCGGCGCAGCCCCCGGGATCCGGACGATGCCGGCGATGCGGTAGATGTCCTCGTACATCGCCGGGCCCTTGTCGTGCAGCCGGTGCGCGCCGGTGAACTCGCCGTGGTCGGAGGTGAAGAACACCGACGTCCGATCGGTCAGGCCCAGCTCGTCCATACGGTCGAGGATGCGGCCGATCTGCTGGTCGATGAGCGTCACGTAACCCCAGTAGACCGCGATCAGCTTGCGGCTGACCTCGATCGGGATCGTGTCGAACGTCCAGTGCGCGCTGTAGTTGCGCTGCACCGGCGGCTTGCCCTCGAACGTCTCCGCGATCGACGGCGGCAGCTCGACGAGGTCGGGGTCGTACATGTCGAAGTACTCGTCCGGCAGCAGATACGGCAGATGCGGCCCGAAGAAGTGGGTGGCCAGGAAGAACGGCCGGCCGTCGGCCGCGTACCGCTCCAGATGCTCGATCGCCCTGGTCGCCAGGTAGTGCTCGAACGTGGCCTCCACCGGCTGGTGCAGCCGCGCCGCCAGCAGGTTGCCCTGGTTGCCGTTGGGCGTGGTGCCCCGGATCAGGTCCGAGATCCGGTACGGCGGCAGCCCCCGCTCCGCCAGGTAGGCCAGGTAGTCGGGGTGGTCGACCGGGTTGTGCCAGCCGGGCAGGTCGGGGCCGTCGAAGCCGTACGAGGCGGCGTTGCGCGTGGTGCCTCCGTGCCACTTGCCGATCAGCCCGAGCTGGTAGCCGCGCTCCTTCAGCGCCTCGGGGAAGGTGAACGCGTCCTCCCGCAGATCCTCCAGGTAGCCGACGTTGCGCTCGTAGTTCGCCAGCAGCCGGTGCCGGAACGGCGCCTGCCCGGTGAGCAGGCTGGCCCGCGCCGGCGTGCAGATGGCCGTCGGCGTGTAGAACCGGTCGAAACGGGTGCCGGTGGCGGCCAGCCGGTCCAGGTTCGGCGTGGCGACGTGCGGGTTGCCGTAGCAGCCGAGCGTGTCGACGCGGTGCTGGTCGGTCATCAGGAACAGCAGGTTCACTTCGTGAAGGCCTTCGTGTAGAGATCGCCGGTGTAGTACGTCGCGGGGTCGGGCCTCGTCTTGAGCTGGCCGGTGCCGACGAAGAAGTCACCCAGGCTGTTCAGCCACTTGGCGACGGTGCCGTCCTTGGTCTTGCCGACCAGGTCCTCGGTCGTCATCGTCTGGACGTTCGCCGCGTCGGCCTTGACCTTGGCCGGGTCCAGCTTGAGCAGCGCGGCCGACTCGGTGATCGCCTCCTCGGGATGCGCCGCCCGCCAGTCGTTCGCCTGCTGCAGCACCTTGATCACCTTGCTGGTGAGCGCGTCGTCCACCTTCGTGCCGCCCACGAACGCGGTCGGGAACGAGCTGTCGGGCCACTCCTTGGTGCTGGCCAGCTCCACCATGTCCGGCACCTGCCGCTTGATGTTGTCGATCAGCGGGTACCAGATGCCGGCCCCGTCGATCTGCCCGGCCGCGAACGCCGACACCACGGTGGCCGGGTCCATCGGCACCTTCTGGATGTCCTTGACCGTCATGCCGGCCTTCTGCAGCGCCAGGTTGAGCACCATGTCGCCGGACGTGCCCTCCGGCACGCCGACCTTCTTGCCCTTCAGGTCCTGGATCGTCTTGACGCCGGGCCGGCCGATGACGCGGTCGGCGTAGGCGAGCGTGTTGATCGCGACGACCTTGGCCTTGCCGGTGGCGGGCAGCCACATCGCGCCGGGGCCGATGTAGCCGAAGTCGAGGTCGCCGGCGCCGAGCGCCTGGATCTGCAGCGGCCCGTTGGTGAACACCTTGATCTCGGGGGTGAGCCCCTGCTTGTCCCACAGGCCCTGCTTGTCGGCGATGGCGAGCAGGCTCGCGCCGTTGTAGTCGCTGATGTAGCCGAACCTGACCGTGGAGCCGTCGTCGGAGCAGGCGGTCACGGACAGTGTCAACAGGCTCACCGCCGTGGCGGCCGTCAGGGCGCGACGAAGAGAACGCATGGCGGATCAGTCCTTTCTCGGGGGGTTGTTCAGGCCGCTGACGCGGCAGATGCCTGGTGGGTGTGGTTCAGGCCGGGTGCCTGGTGGTGTGGGTCAGGCCGCCGACGAGGCGGGCGCCTGGTGGTAGACGGCGTGCCAGACCTCGTTGCGGATGCGCCCGAACTCGGGCGAGAGCCGCATCTCCTCGGTACGCGGGTAGGGCAGGTCCACGTCGATGATCCGCTGGATGCGGCCGGGCCTGGCCGCCATCACGATCACCCGGCTGGCCAGGTAGACGGCCTCGTCCACGTCGTGGGTGATGAACATGACCGTGCGCTGGTCCTGGCTCCAGGTGTCGAGCAGCTGGTCCTGCAGCTGCACCCTGGTCAGCGCGTCCAGGGCGCCGAACGGCTCGTCCATGAGCAGCACCTGCGGGTTCACCGCGTACGCGCGGGCGATGGCGCAGCGCTGCTTCATCCCGCCGGACAGCGTCTTCGGCAGCGCGTCGGCGAAGTCGGACAGCCCGACCAGCTCGATCGCCCGCTCGGCCCGCCGCCTGCGCTCCTCGGCCGGCAGCTCCATGAGCTTCAGCCCGAACTCGACGTTCTTGCGCACGGTCAGCCACGGGAACAGCGCGTACTGCTGGAAGATCACCCCCCGGTCCGGTCCGGGACCGGTGACCGGTTTGCCGTCCACCAGCGTCTCGCCCGCGCTGGCCTCGACCAGCCCGGCGGCCATGCTCATCAGCGTGCTCTTGCCGCACCCGGACGGTCCCACGACGGTGACGAACTCGCGGTCGGCGATGTCCAGCGACACGTGGTCCAGGGCCGTGAAGGTGCCGTCCTTCATCGGGTAGGTCTTGACCACGTCCCTGAACGAGATCTTGGCGTTCAACGGCGCTCCTGCCAGTCGGTGAGGCGGCGCTCGGCGAGCAGCAGCAACCGGTCCATCAGCAGGCCGAGCACGCCGATGGCGATCAGTCCCACGAAGATCGTGGACAGGTCGTAGTAGAGCTGGGCCTGCTGCATCCGGAAGCCCAGGCCTTCCTGGGCGGCGATCAGCTCGGCGGCGACCAGCGTGCCCCAGGCCGAGCCGAGCCCGACCCGCATCCCGACCAGGATGAACGGCGTCGAGGCCGGCACCACGACCTTGAGGAAGATCGTCCGGTCGGACGCGCCGAGCACCCGGGCGGCGTTGATCAGCGTCCTGTCCACGTCCACCACGCCCTGGAACGTGGCCACGACGCTGGACAGGAACGACGCCAGGAAGATCACGAAGACCTTCGGCACCTCGCCGATGCCCATGAGCACGATGGCCAGCGGGATGATCGCCAGCGGCGGGATGGTGCGGAAGAACTGCACGTACGGCTCCAGCAGGCCGCGCGCGGTGGCGTACCAGCCCATCAGGAAGCCGATCGGGACCGCCAGCAGCGTGCCGAGCAGGAAGCCGAGCAGCACCCTGCGCAGGCTGGCCAGGGCGTCGAGCGGGAGGGTGCCGTCCGAGAGCAGCTCGGCCGCCTTGCCCGCCACCTCTACCGGCCCGGGCAGGCCCTGCACGCCGACGCCGGCCAGCAGTGTCCAGACGGCCAGGCCGATGACGACCGCGATCAGGTTGAGCGCGACGGCGCGCCGCGAGCGCTTGGGGCCGCGCCGCACGACCGGGGCCGGCGACGACTTGCCCAGCGCGGTCAGCTGGGTCATGGGTGCCTCGTTTGCGTCATGGAGGGGATCTCCGCCAGGTCGGGACCGGCCGGATAGCGGGAGAGCAGGGGGGATTCGTGCAGGACGAGGGCGATGCCGCCCAGGGCGCCGGCCACCTCGCCGAGCGTGGCGCGGCGCAGGCTCACGCGCTGCCGGGAGACCGGCATGACGTGGTCGTGCAGGGCGCCCTCGATCGGTCCGATCAGCGCGGGGCCGGTCTCCGCGAGCTCGCCGCCGATCACGATCACGCTGGGGCCGATGGCGTTGCAGACGGCGGCGAGCACCTCGCCGATCCTGGCGCCGACCCCGCTCAGCAGGGTCAGCGCGCCCGTCTCGCCCGCTCTGACGGCCTTGACCAGCTCGGGTATGTCCGCGGCCCGGCCGCCGGCGTCACGGTAGGCGTCCAGCACGGCTCTTATCGACGCGACGGTCTCCAGGCAGCCGGTGCCGCCGCAGTCGCAGCGGGCGCCGCCGGGCTCGACCGTGATGTGGCCGAACTCGCCGGAGAGGCCGTACGCGCCGCGGTGCAGCGATCCGCCGACCACCAGCCCGCCGCCGACGCCGTGGGAGAGCCGCAGGTAGAGCACGTCCTGGCCGCCCGCCGCCGCGCCCCAGATGGACTCGCCCAGCGCGGCCAGCCGGGTGTTGTTGTCGAGCAGCACCGGGACGCCGAACCGCTCGCGCAGCAGCAGTTGTGCGGGATGCGGCGCGGAACCCTTCTCGTCCGGATCGGTTCCCTCGACCTGCGCGCCGACCACGCCGACGCCGATCGCGGCGAGCGCGCCCAGGCGCAGCGCCCCCGATCCGGCTCCGGTGAGTGAGCCGACCAGCCGCTCGGCCAGCGCGACCCGCTCCTCCCACGGCAGGTCGGCGTCGTGCGGCTCGCTGGCCGAGCCGACGATCTCGTGGGCCACGTTGACGGCCGCCACGTGCAGCCCGCGCCGGGCGAAGTCGATGCCGATGGCCTGCCCGGCGTCCGGGTTGAGGGTCAGCGTCTCGGCCGGCCTGCCGCGCCCGCGCGGCGCGTCCTGCGAGGTGGCGGTGACGACGGCGCCCTCGGCGACCAGCTCCGCGAGGATGTCGTACAGGGTCGTGCGGGACAGCCCGCAGTGCTTGCCCAGCTCGCCCCGGCTGAGCGGGCCGTGCTTGCGCAGCAGCCCGAGCACGAGCTCTTCGTGCCCGCGCCGGAGTTGCGACAGGGGGCCATGGGGTTGTGCCATGACGCTGAGTCTGCCGACGCCCGGCCTTTTTCGTCAATAACCCGGAAAAAATATTTTCGTCCCGGCCGGGCTCGGGCTCGGGCACCGGCCGGGTGCGCCGGCCTGGTCAGGCGCGGTCGGGGACCGCCATCTCGCCCAGCTCGGACCAGCCGTCCTGGTCGAGGGTGGTGTTGACGATGCGGGGCGTCTCGGCGAGGTGCGGCGGCAGCGTCTGCTGGGCCTGCTTGAAGTGCGCCGACTGCACGTGCGCCGCACCCGCCTCGTCGTCCCTGAACGCCTCCACCAGCACGTACTCGGCCGGGTCGTCGAGGCTGCGCGACCAGTCGAACCATAGGCAGCCCGGCTCGGCGCGGGTCGCGGCGGTGAACTCGGCGGTGATCTCGGCCCAGCGCTCGGCGGACTCGGGCAGGACGCGGAACTTGGCGGTGATGAAGATCATCGAATCGGCTCCCTTGATCGGCGGCGTTACCGACGAGCGTAGCGATCGCTAATTCTCTATATCTCATGTAGGAAATGTTGACTTCGCCGCGCGGGGCTCGTAGCTTCATACGCATGAGTACTCCGGTGTGCTGTCATTGGACGAAATCGTTCGCCGGGCTGGACGTGCGGACGCGCGAGAGACTGCAGGAGACCCTCGCCCACGTCCGGCAGCACACCGGCACATCCATCGCCTTCGTCGCGAGGGAACGGAAGGTGGCGGCCCATCATGGCTGAGACGACACGCCGGTACGCGGCGCCGGACGAGCGCGAGGGCGACGTCCACTGGTACGACCTGCCGGACGACGAGGCGGAGGAGTTCTTCCCCACCGTCCTGGAGGATGAGGAGGCGGTGGCCCGATGACCGTCGTCGCGCTGGTCGGCAACCCCCGCGAGGGCTCCAGAACCCTGACCCTCGCCAGCCGGGCGGCGCAGGCGGTCGGCCGGCGCCTCAACCCGGCTGGCCTCAGCGCCTCGGCGAACGGCACCTCCGGGCGGTCGCACGAAGAGGTCGACCTGTCGGCACTCGGGCCCCACCTGCTCGCCCCCGGCGCCCACCCCGGCGTCGAGGTGGCGCTGGAGCTGGTGCGGGAGGCGAGCGTCCTGGTGGTGGCGAGCCCGACCTACAAGGGCACCTACACCGGCCTGCTCAAGTCGTTCCTCGACCGGCTGCCCCCGCAGGCGCTGGCGGGCACGGTGGCGCTGCCGCTGCTGGTCATGGGGGACGCCGAGCACGCCCTGGCGGTGGAGGTGCACCTGCGCCCGCTGCTGGTGGAGCTGGGCGCGAGCGTGCCCACGCCGGGCCTCGCGTTCCTGGAGGCGGATTTCCCCAGGCTGGAGGAGGTCGTGGCGGCCTGGGCCGACCGGATCGCGCCCCAGGTGCGCGCGATCGCCGCACTCAGGCCGGCGGCGTCGGCCGCCGCTTCCCGAGGCCCGGCATAGGAACCCCGGGGAAACAGATGGGTCAAGGCAGCAGAAAGGGTGTCCTTCCCGCGTTATTCGGGATGCGGCCGGAATTGACGCAGGCGGAAAATCAGTTTCTTTCGCCGATCTTCATTTCTAAAATCGCATTTTGTGGACACACCAACTCTTCTCCAGCATTTCCGGACTCATGACGTTCCGCTGGTTCTGTCCAGGAGCGGCGAGCCGGTCTGGGACGACGCGGAGCTCCACCGGACCGCCCAGCTGAGCGACCCGGAAGGGTACGCGCTGCTCGCGCTGGTGCCCGGTGTGCTCCCCTGGCAGCGCGCCCGCGTCCTGCTGCGGACGCTGGCCGCCACCCAGGACGGCCTGGCCGAGCGGACCCGCGCCACGCTGGCCAAGGCGACCAGGGCGCTCATGTTCGGCCTGCCGCCCGCGTACGCGCTCACCGTCCTGCTGGCGCTGCGCCGGCTGCGGGCCAACCACAAGCACGTCACCCGGGCCGTCGTCGCGTTCGTCCTGGAGCACCCGGAGGCGGACGCGCTGATCGAGGCGCGCCGGCCCGCTCTGGTCGACTGCTTCGAGCACGCGCTCGGCAAGACGACCGCCCGCGCCTGCGCCCGCCTGATCACCGAAGCCGCCGGAACAGCCGGAAGCGATGGTGGCGACACCGGCCGGTACCTGCGCAGGAGTCTGCTGCGCTTCACCGCCGACCCCGTGCTCGCGGCGAAGCGGGTGCGCGCGCTCTACGCCCCCGGCACGTACGGCGTGCCGGCCCCGCAGGAGCCGCCCGCGCCGCTCGACCCGGTCAGGGAGTACCCGCCGATCGTCACCCCCACCAACCGGGGCGACATCGCCGCCACGCTGGTCCACCTCTACCAGGGCGGCCCGGTCGCCGAGCTGCGCCCGGCCCTCGCGGGATACGTGGCGCGGGCGACGCGCGGGCTGCCCCGGCTGGACGCGAGCGTGGCCATGGTGCTGGACACGTCCGGCTCCATGCGCGGGTACGGCGAGCGCGAGTGGGCCCTCATGTCGCAGGCCGTCGCGCTGCGGCTGGTGTTGGCCGAGGTCTGCGACCGGTTCACGGTCGTCGAGACCGGCGGCACCGAGCAGGCCCCGGCGGGCTCGGCCGACCTGGCCGGCGGCCTGCTCGACGCGCTCGGCACCGGCCCCGACCTGGTGGTGGTCGTCACCGACGGCTACGAGAACCACCTGCCTGGCGATCTGGCGCGGGTGGCGGCCACGCTGCCCGGAGCCGGCGTCACCACGCCCGTGGTGCGCTGCCTGGCGGCGTTCACCAAGGGCGACGACCTGACCCTGCGCGACCCGGCGCCCGGCCTGCCCGGACAGGCGTTCTGGCACCAGGACGACTTCGCCGGGCTGCTGGCGTGGATGTTCGCCCACTGCGCGCCCGGCGTGAACTGGATCCGCGCGACGATGCTCGGCCGACTGGAAGGAGGACGGACATGACGAGCCTTGCCACACTGCTGCCCGAGCCGCTCGACCTGGGCGGCTACCGGGCGGGCACCCCGCAGCGCGCGGGGGCGCTGACGATGGTACCGGTCTACGGGCCCGCGCGCCCCGGCATCGTGCCGCCCCGCTCCGGGCTGAAGCTCAAGCGGGTCGTCGGCTACGGCCAGGTGGAGCTGTCGAACGGCGCCCGCGAGGGGGTGGCGATCGTGCCGCTGCACATCGGCTACATCCAGGACGCCGCCCAGAACCACGCCCTGTGCGCCTCGGCGCTGCTGGGCGCCGGGCAGACCAGGCGCTTCGACGACGCCTGCTGCGTCCAGGCCGCCCAGGGCGGTTACCTGGAGGGCCGCGACCAGTGGTTCTTCGTGCTGCCCGCCGAGCTGCGCGCCAGTGCGCTGGCGCTGCGCGGGCAGCACAACTACAGCAAGCTGTGGGACGAGATCAGTGAGCTCAACCGCGCGTGCGGGCTGCCCTCCAGGGGCCACCTGGAGCAGATCCTGTCGCGCAGGCGGGCCACGCTGACGCAGTTCCAGAGCCGGCTGGAGCTGATGCCGGGGCAGCTCGGCGCGCTGTTCTTCCTGGGCGACCGGTTCGCGGGACTGGAGCTGGCGCCCGACCCCGTCTACTTCGCCGAGGTGTGGACGGCTCTCGTCTGCTTCGCGTACGGTGTGGCGGCCTGGCGGGCGGAGCCGGAGCCGGAGGAGGCGCGGCCGTACGAGGCGGAGAGCCTGGCCGAGCTGCGCGCCGAACTGGCGCGCGACCGGGCGGTGCGGCTGGCCGAGGTGGCGTCCTGGATGCCGGCGCCCGCCCGCGACGTGCGGATGGTCGAGGAGGAGCGCTACCTCGACCTGCGGCTGTCCACGCTCACCGCCGGCGGGCTGGCCGGGCAGGTGGTCACCGAGCACGGGCGGCCGGTGTACGCCTCGGTCTTCACCACCAGATGAAGCCGGATGAAGCCGGATAAAACCGGTTGCGACGCCCGCGGGGGCGGCGTTGAATGATCAGTGCGGGAACTGTTCCGGGCGCGGCGGCAAAAACCCTCATTCCATGTAAGGGATGGTCGCTACGACGACTCTTCGTGTCGCCGAGGCGCCGGACGCCTGTCCCGCACTTTTCAACTGCTTATACGCTGATATTTCTCATTTGACAAGATCTTGTCAGCCAGGGTCGGCGATGTTACCTCTTTCGGGGAGATGCGCGAAAGCTGCGCATCCCTGACACGCAGGAGGGAAAACGTGTCGACCAAGCCCTGGTTACGCAGCACACTCATCGTCGCCGCGCTCACAGCGTCGGCTCTACCCGTAGCGGGGGCGGCCCGGGGAGAACCCGGCGGGCAGGCCGCCGTCGTCCATGACTTCCAGGCGGAGAACCACGGCGAACCCGACGTGGACAACCGCCAGGGCCGGGTGCCGCCCCCGGCGGAGGCCGACCGGCGCGCCGCCGCGACGGACGCGCGGATCACCTGGAACGCTCTCGGCACCCCGGCCGCCGTCGTCAGCGCGAAGCCGCTGGCCGAGGGCCTGGGCTCCGACCCGGTCCAGGCCGCCAAGACCTACCTCAAGAACAACCAGAACGTCTTCGGGCTGACGGCCGAGTCCGTGGACGCGCTGGAGACGGTCGCGGTCAACCCGATCGGGGAGGGCGCGGCCGTACTGCTGCGCCAGCGCTTCGGCGACCTGCCGGCCGGCGTGGACGGTCTCGTCGCCGTCGGCGTGTCCGGCGGCCAGATCAGGCACGTGACGTCGACGCTGTCCCGCAGCACCGAAGCGCCTCCGGCCGCGGCCATCACCGCGGAGCGGGCCATGGAGATCGCGGCCGCCGACGGCGGCATCGACCTGGCCACGGCGATCACCAAGCAGGCCACCCCGGTCGCGGTGCCGGCGCCCGACGGCGTGCACAACGCGTTCCAAGTCGTCCTCATCGGCGGGGCTCAGGGCGCCGAGGCGGGGTACACGACGCACGTGGACGCGGTCAGCGGCGCGATCCTGACCAGGGAGAACCTGGTCGACCATGTCGACCCGGAGAACCCGCGCTGGGCGGCCTTCCCGTCGAACCCGCGCGACGACTACAGCTCCAAGGACTCCCGCCAGACCTGGTGCTACGCGCCCGGCCCCCGCTGCGACTACGTCACCGGCGGCGACCCGGGGACGGGCAAGGCGTGGGACGTGGACCACGCCACGAACGAGCCTGCGAACACCAGCCTCGGCAACGCGGCCAGGACCTTCGAGAACCGGGCGAACGGCGACCCGTTCTCGGTCGGCACCCGCTCCAACGTGCCCACCCCGAGCCGTAACTACGTCTACCCGTGGAAGAACGCCTGGTACCAGGCCAAGTGCGACCCCGCGGCGCTCGACCAGCCCGGCGAGGCCGACCTCGAGGCCGCCATCGCCAACCTGCACGCCATGCACAACCGCATGCACGACTGGTCCTACCGGCTCGGCTTCACCGAGACCGCGTGGAACATGCAGGCGGACAACGGCACGCGCGGCGGACTCGGCAACGACCCCGAGCAGGGCAACGCCCAGGCCGGCGCGCGGGTCCTGTCCGTCCGCGACAACGCCAACCAGATCACCGGCCCCGACGGGGTCGCGCCGATCACGAACATGTACCTGTGGCAGCCGATCGCCGGCTCCTTCTACTCGCCGTGCGTGGACGGCGACTACGACATGTCGGTCATCGGCCACGAGTACACGCACGCCATCTCCGGCCGCATGATCGGCGGGCCCAACGCCGGCTGGAGCGGCACCCAGCCCGGGGCCATGAACGAGAGCACCTCCGACCTGTTCGCCATGGAGTACCTCTACGAGTACGGCTTCCGCCCCTCGGGCCAGACCCCGTACGTCACCGGCGGCTACGTCACCGGCGACAAGGGGCGCGGCATCAGGAACTACGACATGTCGAAGTCGCCGCTCAACTACAGCGACCTGGCCTACGACATCGTCGGCACTCAGCCGCACGCGGACGGCGAGATCTGGTCGGCCACGCAGTTCGACGTGCGCGCGGCCTTCGTCAAGCGGTACGGCCAGGGCTCGGCCAAGCAGCAGCAGGCGTGCGCGGAGGGCCGGACGCCGGTCGGGAAGTGCCCGGGCAACCGGCGCTGGGCGCAGCTCTCGTTCGACGCGCTGCTGCTGATGGCCACCGGCGCGGTCAGCTACGTCGACCACCGTGACGCGCTGCTGGCGGCCGACGCGATCCGCTTCGGCGGGGCGAACCAGGACATCATGTGGCGCGCGTTCGCCGAGCACGGCCTGGGCGACGGCGCGGCCAGCAACGGCGCGAACGACGCCGACGCGACGCCGAGCTTCGTCAACCCGGCGGGCCGGAACGGCTCGCTGCAGCTCAAGCCCCTGGGCGAGGCGAAGGGCGCGGCGCTGCGGCTGTACGTGGGCGACTACGAGGGCCGCGTCGTCCCCGTCGCCGACACCGACCCGGCCACCCCGCTCGGTGACACGGTCGAGATGACCCCCGGCCAGTACGACTTCGTCGTCGTGGGCGCGGGCTTCGGCCACAAGCGGCTGAAGTACGCGGTCCTGCCGGGTGTCAAGCTGCCGCTGCCGCTGGCGCTGACCCGCAACCACGCCTCGGCGGCGAACGGGGCGGCGGCGACGGGCGACGGCGTCAACCAGCTCAGGCTGATCGACGACACCGAGGCGACGAACTGGGCCTCGCTCACCGGCGCGCCCGCGGGCAAGTCGGTCGTGGTGGACCTGGCGGGCGACAAGCCGGTCAAGATCCGCCGGGTGCAGGTCAGCGCCCTGCTGCGGCCGAACGTCGGCGACCCGGCCGACCCCGGCGCGCAGAACCGCTTCTCCAGCCTGCGCTCGTTCGAGGTGCTGGCGTGCAGCGCGAACTGCGCCGACCCGGCCAGTTTCCGCAAGGTCTACACCAGCCGCGCGAACGCGTTCGACGCCGGCCTGCCGCGGCCGCGAGGCGCCGACATGCTGATCAAGTCGTTCGACATCAGGGACACGAACGCCACGCACCTGATGCTGCGCGCGCTCAGCACGCAGTGCACCGGCAACCCGCTGTACGCCGGTGAGCAGGACGCCGACCCGAACTCCGCGACGGACTGCGCCACGGCCAGCCCGCAGCGGGATCAGGTCAGGGCGGCCGAGTTCCAGGCCTTCTCGCACTGATCCCTTCCCTATCCGGCAGCGGCCCACGTCCCGGCCTGGGGCACGGGCCGCTGCTGCCCGGCCTGATCGACGCCCATGCGCACGCCTTCGACGGCGACCTGGCCGAGGCGCTGACGTTCGGCGTCACGACCGAGCTGGACATGAACAACCTGCCGCCCACCCTGGCCGTCCAGCGCCGCCTGGCCGCCGAGCGCGACGACGTGGCCGACCTGCGCAGCTCCGGCATGGTCGCCACCGCGCCCGGCGGGCACCCCACCCAGATCATGACCGCGGACGTGCTGCGCGCCTTCGCCAGTGACACCGGTCTCGACACGGTCGCCGACGCCGACCAGACCAAGGCGTTCGTGCGCCGTCCGGGCCCGTGCACGGGGCCGGTCTGCACCGCCAGGAGCGGCGGTGACCGGCGGTGGCGGGGGCTTGTGCGGCAGTCTGGAGGCATGGACCTGGTGGCGTGCGCGCGGGCGGCGTTCGGATGGGATGACGGCGTCGTGGTCTCGGAGGGGCGGCGGGGCGCGCTGGGCCAGATCTGGCGGGTGGAGACGGGGACGGCGTCGTACGCGCTGAAGGAGATCTTCGGCGAACCGCCGGCGGAGGCGCTGGTCGCGGCCGAGCTCGCCTTCACCCGGCGGGCCGCCGCGCACGGGGTCCGGCTTCCGGCGAGCCACCCGAGCCGCGACGGCCGCCATCTGGTCGAGACACCCGGGGGGACGTGGCTGCGCCTGTACGACTGGATCGACCTGAGCCCGGTCGACCCGGCGGGCCCGGCCACGCCGGAGGCCCTGGGGGCGCTGTTCGCCCGGCTGCACCGCTGCGCTCCCGCCGTGACCGCCGAACCCGACGGGCAGGACCCCGACCCCTGGTATCACCGGCCGCCCGACCTCAGCGCGTGGGATCGGGTAGTAGGCGCGGTGGGTGCGGGGGAGCAGAGGCAAGGCGCGGCCGGCGCGGGGGAGCGGGTGGCAGGTGCGGTGGATGTGGTGTGGGGGGATCGGCTGCGGGAACGGTTGGTCACGGTGCCCGAGCTGAGTGCCGTGGTCGTCCCGCCCGAGCCGGCCGCCCTGATCCTCTGCCATCGTGACCTGCACCCGGACAACGTCCTGACCGGCCCGGAGGGCGAGCTCGTGGTGGTGGACTGGGACCGCCTCGGCCCCGCTGAGCCGGGACGGGAGCTGGCCATGGCCCTGTTCGACTGGTTCTGCGACCCGGCGCCCGACCTGCCCGCCATGCGCCGCATGTACCGGGCCTACCTGCGGGAGGGCGGGCCCGGCCGGATCGACGGGCCGGACGCCTTCTCCATGCTCGTCGCCTCCCGGCTGAACTTCCTGCTGCTCCAGACGCGCATCGCACTCGACCCGGGCGCCGAGCCGCGGCACCGCGCGTGGGCGGAGCGCGAGATCGACGAGGCGCTGCGCATCATGCCGGCGCCCGCCCACCTGGCCGCCGTGCTGGAGACGCTGGAACAGGGCCGGGGCCCGGCGGACGATCGCCGGGCCCCGGGGCGCGCGTGACCTGAGGTCACGTCCTAGTAGATGCGGTGCTTGCTGCCGCAGTGGTCGAACTTGCCGCCCCAGCAGGTGAACGTGTAGACCTTCTTGATCCCCTTGCCGTTCCAGCTGCCGACGGTCTTGCCGTCCCAGGACCGGTTGAACTTGTGCCAGCCGCCGTTCTGGTAGAACTCGAACCAGATCCAGCCCTTCTTGCCGCCGCGCTTCTCGACGCCGTACCACTTCGTGTAGACCTTGCCGTGGGACTTCCAGGTCTTGCCGAAGGTGTAGGCCTTGCGGTCGCTGGAGAAGTACCTGCCCCAGTTGCCGAAGCTCGCGGTGCCGCTCTCGGCGGTGGCCACGGTGCCGGTGGCGGCGCTGGTGCTCGCCTGGGCGGTGGCCGGGACGAGGGCGAGGCCGGTCATGGCCGTCGAGCCCGCTATGGCGGCGATCGCCAGGATCTTACGCATGTGGGTGTCCTCCCCTGTCGGTGCTGCCGGGTGGTCCGGCAAACAGGACAGTACGGAGATCTGCGCCGCCCATCTGCGGAGGAATCCACACATCAAGAGTGACCGCCGACACACCTCACCGCTTGATCGATCAGGGCTCGGCCGGTCAGCGCTTGACGGAGAACGTCCGGTCCGCGGCGAACGGGACGAACGCCGGCTGCGCCGCCCTGGCCTGCGGCGCGGCCTGCCCGCACGCGGCCAGCAGGTAGTACTGGACGATGGCCACGTCTATGGGGCTCACCTGCGGGACGCCGTTCTCGTCGACCGTCTGGTACTTGGTCAGGTTCTGCCCGATGGACAGCTGGCGCTGACCGTCCTCGCTGGTCAGCGAGTCGGTGGCCATGCCGAAGACGCTGCCGCTGTGCCCCCAGAACCGGCCGCACGGCAGGTCGGTGGAGTAGAGGCCGAGGCCGTAGTTCAGCAGGCCGCCGCCGACGTTCACCGGCACCGTCTTCCGCATCTCGGCGAGCTGCTCCTGGCCGATCACCTCGCCGCGCAGCAGGGCCCGGTAGAAGCGGTTGAGGTCGTCCATCGTGGAGGTGAGCGCGCCCGCCGTCGAGATCCACGACATGTTGTAGACGCTGTAGTCGCGCGGCGGGTCGATGAGGCCGAACATCGACTCGTACGCCTTCGAGTGCGGCCCCGGGATGAGCGGCGTGCGCGGGAACGACGTGTGCCGCAGCCCGGCCGGGCGGATGACGTGCTGGGTGATGTACCGCTCCGCGTCCATGCCCGTCACCTTCTCCAGCAGCAGGCCGGCCAGCACGTAGTTGGTGTTGGAGTACACGCCGGGCGTCGTCCCGGGCTCGCCGGTCGGCGCGGCGCCGAGGCCCAGGCGCACGAGCTCCAGAGGGGTGAACGTACGCAGCCGGTTGTCGTCGAGGCTCTTCGTCGAGCCCTCCAGCAGCGACGGGAACGCCGGACCCACCAGGTCGGCGATGTGGCTCGTGTGGTTGAGCAGCATCCGTACGGTGATCTTCGTGCCGCGCTCGCCCGGCACGACGTCGGGCAGGTAACGGCCGACGGGGGCGTCCAGCTCGATCTTGCCCCGGGCGACCTGCTGGAGCACGGCCACCGCGGTGAACGTCTTGGTGATGCTGCCGACCCGGTGCACCATGTCCGGCCGCACGGGGCGGCGGGTGCGCACGTCGGCCACGCCGGAGGCGCCCCGCCAGCTCTGGCCGCCGTCACGGGTCTCGGTGTAGACGCCGTACATGCCCGCCTCGTGCACCGCGTTCAGCGACTCGCGCAGCGCCTGCCGGTCGAGCCCGGTCCCGGCCGTGGCCGGCTGGGCGGGAAGTGCGGCGAGCAGCAGGCCGGCGGCGGTGGCGGCGGCCGTCCGGCGGACGGCGGTGTTCTTTCCCAGCTGACGAATGACCATGAGTGAAGCATGATCGAAGCGGGGGTGTCCGGGTCAGTCCACTGTGTCACCGGTCGTCCATGACAGGAGTCATACGGGACGGTTCGTGCGGGCGGCAGACAGGGCCGGCCGACGCTAGGCCTACGGGACGGTTCAGGCGGTTGGCAGGCGCTACCCTGCAGTGTCGGTCGTTTGCGCGGTCGTTCCCGAAGGAGAGGACGCAGCGTATGCCCCACGCGGCCAGGCCCACGGTCACGCTGCACGACGTGGCCGCGGCGGCGGGCGTCTCGGTCGCCACCGCGTCCCGGGTGCTCGGCGGCAGCGCCAGGAAGGTCGCCCCCGAGTTCCAGGCCCGCGTGCTGGCCGCGGCGGCGGCCCTGCGCTACACGGTGGACGCCTCGGCCAGGGCGATGCGCCGGGCCAGCGACTCGATCGCGCTCGTCGCCGACGATCTCACGACGCCGAGCATGGGCCTGGTGGTGGCGGCGATGGAACGCGAGGCGCGCACCGCGGGGGCGTTCGTCACTGTGTCGTCCACGATGGGCGATCCGGAGCGCCAGGCGGAGACCGTCCGCGTGCTCAGGTCGTTGCGCCCGCGCGCCCTCGTGCTCACCTCCAACCGGCTGCTGGCCGCCGCCGCCGAGGACCGGCTGGTGAAGGAGCTGCTGGCGTACGAACGGGAGGGCGGCCGGGTCGCCGTGGTCGGCGAGACGGACCTGACGTTCGACACGATCGCCTTCGACAACGTCGGCGCGGCCCGTGCGATGGGCGGGTTCGTCGGGCGCGCCGGGCACCGGCGGGTGGCGATCTTCGTCGGCGCGGGGGACCGGCGGAACATGAGCGACCGCACGGCCGGGTTCGTGGCGGGGCTGCGCGCGGAGGGCGTCCGTGCGAGCGACATCGAGCTCGTGTCCTGCCGGGCCGACAGGGACGGCGGGTTCGCCGCCGCGCGCGAGCTGGCCGAGGCGGGGATGGACGGCAGGCAGGCGGTTCTCGCGAGCAACGACGCCATCGCGATCGGCGCGATGTCGGCGTTCCGCGCGGCTTGCCTGAACGTCCCTGACGACGTCTCCGTGACGGGGATCGACGACCTCCCGCTCGCCTCCGACGTGACGCCGCGGCTGACGACCGTGGCGCTGCCGCTCGCGCGGGCCGGGGCCGAGGCGATCCGGTTCGCGGTGGGGGAGCGGGGGCCGGCCAGGCGGCTTGTCCTTGCGGGACGGCTGATCGTCAGGGACAGCCTCCGGCCTCGTCCGTGACCCGCGTGTCTTGACGCTCCGGGTAATGGGCGGGCAAACTGCGGAATACGTTTTCCCATGGCGTACGGAAGAGGTGCTGTCCGACCGGCGGGTTGACCAGCACCGAGCGCCGAGCCGGGATCGACGGCGCCCGGCCCCCCACCGAATCGCGAAGGAACACATGTCTGAACGCACGTACCGGGCCGCCATCATCGGCACCGGCGGGATCGCCCACGCGCACGCCAAGGCCGTGCTGGACTCGGGCGGCCGGACCTCGGGGGCTTCCGGCGGCCCGGCCTCGGGCGGCGGGGCCTCGGGCGCCGGGGCTTCGGGTGGCCGGGCCGAGCTGGTCGCCGTGGCCGACGTGGACGCCGGGCGGGCGCGCGAGTTCGCCGCCACGTACGGCATCCCGCACGCCTACGCCGACGCCGAGGAGCTGCTGCGCGAGGAGCGGCTGGACATCGCGCACCTGTGCACCCCGCCCCAGCAGCACGCCCCGCTGGCCCTGGCCTGCCTGGAGGCCGGCGTGACGGCGCTGGTGGAGAAGCCGCCCACGCTCTCCCTCGCCGAGTTCGACACCCTGATCGAGGCGGAGCGGCGCTCGGCCGGGCACGTGGCGACCGTGCTGCAGCACCGCTTCGGCGCCGGCGCCGTACGGCTGCGGCGGCTGGCGCAGGCCGGCGAGCTGGGGCGCCCGCTGCTGGCCACGTGCCTGACCCAGTGGTACCGCGGCGACGACTACTACGCGGTCCCGTGGCGCGGCACGTGGGAGTCGGAGGGCGGCGGGCCCACGATGGGCCACGGGATCCACCAGTTCGACCTGCTGCTGTCGGTGCTCGGCCCCTGGCGCGAGGTGACCGCCGTGGCCGCCCGTCAGTCCCGCCCGGTGGACACCGAGGACGTGTCGATGGCGCTGGTGACGTTCGAGAGCGGCGCGGCGGCGACGGTGGTGAACTCCGTCCTGTCCCCGAGGCAGACCTCCGAGCTGCGCTTCGACTTCGAACGCGCCACGGTCGAGGTCGAGCACCTGTACGGCTACACCGACGACGACTGGACCGTCACCCCCGCCCCCGGCCACGACGACGTGAAATCCCGGTGGCAGCCCGACCCCGGCAGCGGATCCAGCGGCCACGGCGACTGGTTCAAGGCCGTGCTCGACGCGCTCGACCAGGGCCAGGCCCCGCCGGTCACCGCCGCCGACGCCCGCAGGACCATGGAGTTCATCGCCGCCCTGTACGCCTCCGCCTTCACCGGCGAACGCGTACGAGCCGGTCAGATCACCGCCGACAGCCCGTTCGCCCGCCGCATGGACGGCACGGGCGCCCCCTGGAGGACCACGTGACGTTGCGGGCCACCCACGAACTCGGCCGGTCGGTCGCCGTCAGCGCCGGCGCCGCCGAGCTGTTCACCTACGTCTACCGCCCGGACACGCCGGTGCTGGAGTCGCCCAAGCCGTACCTGCACCCGATCCGCACCCGCGGCGGCGCGCTCGTGTCGCTGTACCGGCCGCACGACCACGTCTGGCACAAGGGCATCGCCTGGTCGCTGCCGCACGTGGGCGAGCACAACTTCTGGGGCGGGCCCACGTACACCGACGGCCGTTACGTCCAGCGCGACAACAACGGCAGCGCCGTCCACCGCGAGCTGACCACGCTGGCGGCCACCGGCGACCGGGTGGAGATCGGTCACACGCTCGACTGGAGCGCGCAGAGCGGCGATCCGGTCATCGAGGAGCGGCGCTCGCTCACGGCCACCCTGGTCGACGACGCGACCTGGGCGCTGGTCTTCGAGACGGCCATGACGAACGTGTCCGGCGCCACGATCGACTTCGGCTCGCCGACCACCAAGGGCAGGGAGAACGCCGGCTACGGCGGCCTGTTCTGGCGCGGCCCCCGCTCGTTCACCGACGGCGTCATCCAGTCGCCCGACGGGGCGGGCGGCGACGAGCTGCGCGGCCGGCGCGCCGAGTGGTTCGGCTTCCGCGGCCGGCACGACGAGAGCGGCGACCGCTCCACCGTCGTCATCGTGGACGACGCGGCCAACCCGCAGCACCCGCCGCAGTGGTTCGCCCGCACCGAGAACTTCGCCTGCCTCAACCCCGCGCCGTTCTTCAGCGAGGAGGTGCCGCTGCCGGGCGGGGAGACGCTCGGTTTCCGGTACGCGGTCGTCGTCGCCGACGGGGACCGGGGCGAGGACGGCACGGCGTCGCTGGCCGACCACGGCAGAAACGCGCTGCGATGACCTCCCACGGGACCTCCCCCTCCCACGAGGCCTTTCCCGGCGGCACGTCGATCAGCCGGCTGACGGTCTACTCGGGCAGCGCGTGCGCCGACGGGCTGGAGGGCGGCACGCCGCACATGCACACGGCCTCGACGGAGGCGTACGTGGTGATCGCCGGCCACGGCGCGCTGCAGAGCCTGGACGCGCACGGCCTCAGGGAGACCGCGCTGAGCGCGGGCTCGACCGTGTGGTTCACCCCCGGCACCATCCACCGGGCCGTCAACCACGGCGGCCTCGAGGTGGTGGTCGTCATGTCGAACGCCGGCCTGCCCGAGGCCGGCGACGCGGTCATGACGTTCCCGCCCGAGATCGTCGCGGACCGCGAACGCTACCGCGCGGCCGCGACCCTGCCCGCCGACGGCGTCGAGGATGCGGTACGCCGGCGCAGGGACCTGGCGGTCGAGGGCTTCCACCGCCTCACCGAGGGCGGCCCCGAGGCGCTGCGTACCTTCTACGACAGCGCGATCGCCCTGGTCAGGCCCAAGGCGGCGGCCTGGCGGGAGATCTGGGAGAGCACGGTCGCCAGGGAGACCCGGCGCACGGCCGCAGTCCTCGACGCCCTGGAGCGCGGCGACGGCGCGCACCTCGTGGAGTCGGCGCTGATGGAGAGCCCGCCGCAGGAGCGGTGGGGGATGTGCGGCAACCTGCGCGCCCACGACGTCGCCCACCCCGTCGTACACACCCTCGACCCACCGTCGCCCCCGCAACCGGAAGCGAACCGCTGACGACGGTGACAGGATGACCGCCATGGAAGATCCGCCGCCGACCCCCGCAACCCCGGCGACTCCCGCAACCCCGGCATTCCCCGGAACGTCGGCGCCGCCCGCAGCTCCAGCCGGTCCCGCAGCTCCGGCTGGTCTCACGGCTCCGGCTGCTCCCACAGGGTCGGCCGCGACTCTCCACGATGTCGCCAGAGAGGCGGGCGTCTCCATCGCCACCGCCTCGCGGGCCCTCAACGGCAGCGCGCGCAACGTCAGAGCGGAGAACGTCGCCCGGGTACGCGCCGCCGCCGCCAAGCTCGACTACGAGCCGCACCTGTCGGCTCAAGCCATCGCCAAGGGCTCGACCAGGACCGTCGCGCTGGTGGTCCGCGACGTCGCCGACCCCTACTTCTCCACCATCGCGGCCGGCGTCACCCAGGCCGCGACGGAGGCCGGCCTCATCGTCACCATGGCGGTGGCCGACGGCTCGCCCGAACGCGAGCTGGAGATCGTCAGAACCCTGCGGGGTCAGCGCCCGCGCATCATCATCGTGACCGGCAGCCGCATCGAGGGGACCACCACCAGGGACGCGCTCATCGAGGAGCTGACGCAGTACCGTACGGCCGGCGGGCGGGTGGTGCTGATCAGCCAGCGGGACCTGCCGTTCGGCACCGTCACCATCGACGACCGCGGCGGCTCGGCCGCGCTCGCCCGCGCGCTGCTCGCGCGTGGTTACCGCCGCTTCGCCGTCTTCCACGCCGCCCCGTCGCTGCGCACGTCCCGTGACCGGCACGAGGGCTTCCTGTCCGGCCTGGACGGTTCCGGCGCGCCCGCTCCGCTCGCGTTCGAGACCGGCTTCACCCGCGACGGCGGCCACGAGGCGGCGCGGCGGCTGGTGGGGCGGGGGATGGGGGACGTGGAGGCGGTGTTCGCGGTCAACGACGTGATGGCGATCGGCGCGATGACCGCCTTCCGCGAGGCCGGCCTGATCCCGGGACGGGACATCGGGGTGGCCGGCTTCGACGACATCGCCCCGGCGGTGGACGTCCTGCCGGCCCTCACCTCGGTGGCCGTACCCTTGCGCGAGGCCGGCCTGACCGCGATGCGCCTGGCCCTGTCGACGGACGACCCGACCGCCCACCACCCCCTCCCGGCCCAGGTCACCCTCCGCAGCAGCACACCCCACAGACCCACGCCCTAACGCCGGCACATCACACCCTCGAACCCGACATAACCGGAGGCGGGGAGGCACCGCACCCACGACATAACCGGATGCGGGGCACCGGCCCACCGGGCATGATCGCGCTCATGGACTACGAGGCACTGATCCACGAGGCGCTGACCACGCCGTTCGAGGGCTGGGACTTCTCCGTCTTCGGCGACCGCGTCACCTACCACGGCACCCTGCCGTGGGACTACGAGCGCCTGGTCCGCGACCACCTCGCCCACGCCAAGGCCCTTCTCGACCTCGGGACGGGAGGCGGCGAGTTCCTGTCCTCGCTAGCCCCGCTCCCGCCCCGCACCGCGGCGACGGAGGCCCACCCACCCAACCTCCCACTGGCCCGCGCGCGCCTGGAACCCCTGGGAGTAGCGGTCACCGAAGACACCCGCCCGTTCCCCGACGCCTCCTTCGACCTGATCATCAACCGCCACGACTCGTACGACCCGCACGAGCTGAACCGCCTCCTGACCCCGGGCGGCACGTTCCTCACCCAGCAGGTCGGAGGCCGCGACCTGGAGGAGATCAACGCGGCCTTGGGCGGCCCACCGCACGAGGACCACTCCTGGAACCTCGACACGGCCACCACCGGCCTGAACGTCACATGGAGCCAGGAGGGCTCCTTCACCACGACGTTCCACGACATCGGCGCACTCGTCCTGTTCCTCCGCGTCATCCCCTGGCAGGTGCCGAACTTCGACGTTCACACATGCGAGCCCCGTCTCCGCGCCCTGCACGACGCGATGAAACGCGGCCACCCCCTCCACACCACAGCCCACCGCTTCGCCCTGCTGGCCACTCGCTGACGGCTGCCGTGCTCGTAAGATCGACACCGCACGCGCCGACGGCGCGGCCACGGGAGACACAGCGGAATCCGCGGCGAAGGTGCGATTCTCCCCGGTGCACGTCGAGCAGCGCCTGAAGTCGCCGCCCCTGATCGCCGACGTACGCGGTCAGTAGGCCCGGCGCACGATTCGGGTTTTTCCGAAGTGAGGGTCTCTCCCCTTACCCTCCCGGAGGAGAGCCGGGAGGTATGTTGAGCGGATTTCAGCCGGACGATCTGGAGCGGATCACCGCGCGGGCCGAGGAGATGCTGGCGCACGTCGAGCGGCTCAAGGACGAGCTGGACGTGGTCGTCGGACGGGGTGAGGCGGCGGACGGGCAGGTGCGGGTGACGGCCGGGGCCTCCGGGCGTCTCATCGACGTCGTGCTCGCCCCGCGGGTCATGGGCATGGACAGCCGGAAGCTGGCCGAGGCGGTGTTGCGGGCGGCGCAGGAGGCGCAGGACGAGGCGGCCGGGAAGGTGGACGAGATCATGGCCGGGTCCCCGGACGCCGGGGACGCCGGGGATGCGGTGGACGACGAGAGGCGCTTCGCCGCCATGCTGGAGTCCTTCGAGGCGTCGATGGCCGAGCGGTTCCGCGCCGCCGACGATCAGCGCCGGGACGACCGCTGAGCCGGGCGGTGACCAGCGTGGGGACGGTTGCTGAGCCGGGCGTCGGCGAGTGCCGGGACGGTCGCTCAGCTGGATATTTCTAGATTATTTGAAGGGTCGTCGGGAGCCGGGTGGCCCGCCCTAGTGTGTCCGCGGACGCGTGTACGCATGGGATCTCGCGGGATGTGAATCGGTGGTCTTTCGGTGGCGGAGCGCGGTGGGGCGGCGGGCGGCGGGGATCGTCGCGGGCGTGCTGACGGCCGCGCTGGTCGGAGTCGGCCTGTTCCTGGACACAGGCGTCTCCAGTGCGCGCCCCAAGCTCGCCGACGTCGGCGCGTGGCTGGCCAGTGCGCTCAACGGTGAGGTGGTGCACGCCAACGGCCTGTCCGGGCAGGTGGACGGCCGGGTGGACCTGGCCTCGGCCGGCGGTCAGGCGCTGACGGTGGTGCAGGACGGCGCCAACGTGCTCGTCGTCGACGAGTCCACCGGCAAGGTCAGCCGCATTGACCCCACCCAGCTGGAGGTGGCGCAGACCGGCACGATCGGCGCGGGCGGCATGCAGATCGTGATGGGCGCGGGCAAGGCGTACGGGATCGACCCGCGCGGCGGCACCGTACAGCAGCTCGATCCGCTGACCGTGGACACGGTCGGCGCCCCGATCACGCTCAAGCCGCCGCTCGGGCAGGCGGGCATCGACAGGAGCGGCACGCTCTGGGTGCCCGTGCCGGAGGAGGGCACGCTCGTGCAGGTGGCCGGCGCGCAGAAGGGCAAGGCGGTCACGGTCGGCGAGCCCGGCGATCCGCTCACGCTGACGATCGCGAACGGCGTCCCCCTCGTCACCAACTCCGCCGCCGCCACCGCTATGGTGATCGGCGCGACCGGGACCCGGCTGCAGGTGAGCCTGCCCAGCACGGTCACCGAGGCCGGCCGCGCGGGCCTGCGGGTCCCCGCCGTGGCCGAGAGCCAGGTGGTGCCGATCCTGGCGCCCGAGCAGGGCGCGCTCGTCCTCGTCGACACCGGCAGCGGCGCGCTGACGACGGTCTCGGTGAAGGGCGGCAAGCTCGGCGCGCCGCAGGCGCTCGGGCGGCGCGTCTACATCGCCGACGAGAGCACGGGCAAGCTCATCGTGTACGACACCGTGGCCAAACGGTTCGAGCCGGACAAGGTCGTCACCGGCAAGGCGGGGCCGCTGGAGGTGTTCGTCAAGGACGGGCTGCTCTGGGTGAACGACCAGTTCAGCGAGACCGCCCTGGTCATCGAGCAGGACGGCAGGGGGCACCGGGTCGGCAAGTACGACGAGGCGCTCGGCCAGAAGGACACCCCGACGCCGCTGCCCGTGCCCAGCAGCGTGCCCACGGTGGTGCCGCCGACGACCGTGCCGACCCGGACGACCAAGCAGCCGACCAGGCAGCCGACGAGCGTGCCGACGTCCGTACCCACGCGGACGAGGACCGCCGCGCCGACCGTGACCGTCACCGCCACCCCGACCAGGACCGCCGCCCAGACCCCCACCGCCACGCCGACGCCCACGCAGACCCCGACGCCGACGCCGACGGTCACCCCCGACCCGCCGGGCACGGTCACCGCGAACTCCGGGCCCGGCTGGATGGAGATCGTCTTCACGCCGTCCGGCAAGGGCGACGTCACCGGTTACACGCTGAAGGGCGCGCCCGGCGGCGCCGACGTCAGCCCGGGCCGGGTCCGAGCCGACGGCCCGTTCCAGTTCCGGGTGACGGGCGGCAGTTGCGGCCAGGAGTACACGTTCCGCGTCGCCGCCCAGTACGCCGGCGGCGAGGTGGAATCGGCCCCGTCCATCCCGGTACGTCCCTGCGTCGCCCCCGGCCGCCCGTCCGGATTCACCGCCAAGGGCAAGAACCACGGCGCCGACCTCACCTGGTCGCCGCCCGAGAACGCCAAGGACGGCGTCACGTACCTCCTCGACGGCCCCGGCACCCACCCGGCCACCCCCGACGGGACGAGCGCGGAGGTGACCGGGCTGAAGAACGGCCAGTCCTACACCTGGACCCTGCGCGCCAAGAACGAGGCCGGCGAAAGCCAGGACCGCGCGGAGGCCACCGCCGAGCTGCGCCCGCCGTCGGCCCAGTTCAGCAACGCCCACAACGACCACCGCGACACGCTCATCCGCTCGGGGCCGAGCGCGGGCGCGGAGGCGGGCCGGATCCCGAAGGGCACGTACGTCACCATGACCGTGCTCTGCCAGCAGAAGGGCGCCGGCTTCACCGACACCGACACGGGCATGAGCAGCGACGTCTGGAACAAGGTCGAATCCTCCCACGGCAACGGCTGGCTCAACGACGTGCTCATGGACACCCCGAAGGGGGGCTTCCCCGCGGCCCCGCTCTGGGAGTGTGAATGATCACCAGGGCGGGGTGGGGCCTGGCGGCTTCTTCGGTGCTCGTGTACGCCGTGGGGGCGCCGCTCGGGTACGCCCAGGCGGCGGTGCTGGCCGTGGCCGGGCTCGCCGCCGTGGGGGCCGGCGCGCTGTGGACGCTCAGGGGGGTGTCGCTGGAGGTGCGGCGCGAGGTGACGCCCGTGAAGGTGACGCGAGGGGAGCCGGCCATCGCCGTTCTCCACGTACGCAACGCCGGCCGGTGGCGGCACTCGGGGTTGGTCGCCAGGGACACCTGCCGGGACACGACCGTGTCCGTCGAGGTGCCCGCGCTGGCCGGGAACACGACGCGGACGGTGTCGTACCGGCTGCCCACGCGCCGCCGGGGGGAGACGCCGGTGGGGCCGCTGCTGCTGGACCGGGGTGACCCGTTCGGGCTGGCCCGCCGCTCGGTCGCGTACGGGCGGGCCGACCTGCTTCTCGTCCGGCCCCGCACCGTCCCGCTGCCGCCGCCGCACGCGGGGAGACAGCGGCACCTCGACGGGCTGGCGGCGCGCTCGGCGCCGGCCGGGACGAGCGGCTTCAACGGGCTGCGCGAGTACGTCGTCGGCGACGACCTGCGCCACGTCCACTGGCGATCCACCGCCAGGACCGGGATCCTCATGGTCAAGGAGCTGACCGACGTCAACCTGCCCAGCACCGTCACCGTCCTCGACACCAGGACCTCGTCGTACGAGGGCGACGACGAGTTCGAGCTGGCCGTGGACGTGGCCGCGTCGGCGGCCTGCGCGGTGACGCGGGACCGGTTCCCCGTGCGGGTGTTCACCGGGGCCGGGGAGCTGGTGCACGCCAAGGGCGGGGAGGACGAGGAGGTGCTGGACCGGCTGGCGCTGGTGCGGCGGTCCGACGCCGCCGAGCCGCCCGCCCACGCGCTCAGGCTGGCGGGGGCCGGCGGTTCGCTGGTGCTGGTCAGCGGCACGTACGCGGCACTGGCGGGTGCGGCGGCGGTGCGGCGGCGCTTCGACCAGGTGCTGTTCGTCCGGGTGGGGCCCGCGTCGCCGGGCGGGCTGCCGCGGGCGGAAGGGGTGACGGTGATCGAGGTGGGGGATCTCGGGGAGCTGGCCGCGCTATGGCCACGCTAGCCACCCCACCGAGCGCCCCCGCCGACCGGCCGGCCCCTGGGCCGCAGCCGTCTGCCGCCCCTGGCCCGCACGCCGGTGCGGCCGGGCCTCGCGATGGCGAGGGGCCGGGGCGGCGGGTGGCGTCCGTCGTGGCGGTCGCGTTGCTGGTGGCGGGGGCCGGGCTGGCGTTCGACGGGGTGTTCCCGATGGACGCGCTGCTGCCGGTGGTGGCGGTGGCGGCCGGGGTGCCGTCTGTGCTGTCGCTGCTGGTCTCCGGGCGGTTGCCGCTCTGGGGCGTCGTCCCCGTACAGGCGCTGGCCTGGCTGACGGCGGTGTCGGCCACGGTGTTCAGGGAGGAGGCGTGGCTCGGGTTCCTGCCCGGACCGGCCGCCGTCCGCGCCGCGCTGACCGGAGTGCGTGAGGCGGGCGGCCGGCTGCTGACCACCATCCTGCCCGCCGCCCCGGACAGCACCGCGATCGTGCTGGTCAGCTTCCTGGTCTGGGCCGCCGCCGCAGCCGGGGCCGAGCTGGCGCTGCGGTCGCGGGCCGTGCTGCTGCCCGCCGTGGCCGCGCTGCCCGTGCTGGCCGTCGCGGTCGTGCTCGGGGTCGCGGGGGCGGGCTCCACGGTGCCGTACGCGGCCGGGTTCGCGGGGCTGGCGCTGCTGCTCGCGCTGGTCAGGTCCGGCAGGCCGGCGGGGACGATCGCGGCGGGCGTGCCGCTGCTGGTCGGCCTGGTGCTGGTGGCCGCCGTCGCCGGTCCCGTGCTGCCCATGGCCGGGCGGCCGTACGACGTGCGCGAGCTGGTCGACCAGCCGCCGCCGCGCCCGATCAACGGGGTCAGCGCGCTCGACCAGGTGTCGGCGTGGCTGCAGAACCCTCAGCGCGAGCTGTTCACGGTCAGCACGAGCTCCGAGGCGAACCTCCGGCTGGCCGTCCTGGACACCTTCGACGGGGTGAGCTGGACGTCGAACGCCGGCTTCGTCCCCACCGGCGGCCGGGTGCCGGGTCAGCCGGGTGCGCGTGACAGCGTCGTGCAGCGGTTCACCGTGCAGAGGCTGCCGGGGCCGTGGCTGCCCGCCGCCGACCGGCCGCTGCTGGTCACAGGGCCCGGCATCGTGGTCGATCCCGCCACCGGGATGCTGGCCGGCACGCAGGCGCGCGAGGGGATGACGTACCAGGTGACCTCGGGGATCCGCCGGTTCACGACGGAGGAGCTGCGCGGGGCGACCGCGGCCGACGACCCGGCCGCCCGCGCCCTGCCGGACGGGCCCGACGGCCGTACGCCGCCGCAACGGGCCCGGCTCGGGCGGATCGCCCGCCGCGCCACCGAGGGGGCGCGCAGCCCGGCGCAGCAGGCCGCCAAGCTGGCGGCCTACCTGCGCAAGCTCGCCGTGAACGACGTCAACGCGCCGCCGGGGCACGGGTACCGCAGCATCGAGTTCTTCCTGACGGAGTCGAAGCGGGGGACGACCGAGCAGTTCGCCGCGTCGTTCGCGCTGCTGGCCCGCTCGATCGGGCTGCCCAGCAGGATCGCCGTCGGGTTCCGGCCCGGTACGGCGCATGAGTCCTCGGGAGCGGGCCGGGACACCGGACGGGCGCAGGGGGCGGGCGCGGGCCGGGCCGGCACCGGGGAGCAGTTGACCGGGACCGAGACGAGGGCCGGGGCCGAGACCGTGGCCGGTCAGCGGGAGAGCGGGGCCGGGGAGCGGGGGAGCGGTGGTGTGCGGCAGGTGCGCGCCGGGGATGTGCTGGCCTGGGCGGAGGTGGAGTTCAAGGGGATCGGGTGGGT
Source organism: Nonomuraea fuscirosea (assembly GCF_003001935.1). Taxonomy (GTDB): domain Bacteria; phylum Actinomycetota; class Actinomycetes; order Streptosporangiales; family Streptosporangiaceae; genus Nonomuraea; species Nonomuraea fuscirosea. The sequence goes on from NZ_PVNG01000002.1 coordinate 708,280, forward strand.
GCCGTTCTATCCGACGCCCTCGCGTACGCGGGCCGGCGAGGGAGGTGACGTGGCCGAGGGCGCTCCCAAGCAGGCCAAGGAGATCGAGCAGGCGATCAACGACGACTCCTCCCAGCCCGAACCCGACAAGACACCCACCGGTCAGGCTAGCCGGCAGCCGCGACCCGTCCCGGACGGGACGTCGTGGACTCTCATGTGGGCCGTGATTCCCGCCGTCCTCCTGGCTTCTTACCTGCTCGCGGCGGGCATCGTGCCGTTCGTCCGCAGAACGCGCCGACGCCGGGGCGCCTCGGCCGCCGCCCGCGTGATGGGGGCGTGGCGGGAGACGGTGAGCCGCCTGCGGGCGGCCGGGATCCCCGTCGCCTCGGGCGCGCTGACCGCCGGTGAGGTGGCGCACCTGGCCGAGGAGGCTCTGGGACCCGGCGCGCAGGAACCGCTGACCACACTCGCCGACCTGGCCAACCTGGCCACCTTCGGCGGAGCACCCGTGGACGACGCCGACGCCGAACTGGCCTGGCGGCACCACGCCACGGTGGACGGGCTGGTCAGGCGGCGGTCAGGGGTGGCGCGGAGGCTCGTCACCCGGCTGTCGCCACTGTCGCTGCTCGGCTGACGACGCGGCCGGAGCGGCTGTTCGGTTGGGGGCGCGGGCGGGGCGGGTGGTGTCGCTGTGAGGCTGGGGTTGCGAGCGAGGTGGCTACTCGGCGGAGGTCGTCGGCGGGGTGGCCAGGGGGAGCACGATCGGGGGCTGGGCCTGGTCGTCGTTCTGAGTGCCTGTCTCCGCCGCGCCCCTGATGCACAACGCGGACGACCAGGCCACCGACGACGGCCGGCCCAGGGTGACCACGCTGCCGACCTTGAAGCAGTAGCCGAGGGCCGGGTCCAGGCCGCCGACGGTGTAGGTGCTGCCGCCGGTGGTCGCCGACATCAGGCGGTCGCCGGGGGACTGCTGGATGATCATGGGGTAGCCGTTCTTCCGGACGGCCTTCCAGGCCAGCGTCACCGTGGTGCCGCTGTCGGTGACCAGCTTGAGGCTTTTGGGGCGGTACGTGGCGACGGTGGCCGGGTCGGCGCTTCGTCGTACGGCGGGCGGGGATGGTGACGGCGTCCCCGGGTCGCCCCACTCCTGGTCCCGCAGTGTCTTCGGCGGCTGCCGGTCGGCCGGCGGCGGCGCGACGCTCGTGGAGGCGTCCGGCGGCGCGACCGTGGAGGCGTCGGGTGGCGCGTCGTTGACGGAGCCGTCCGGTGGGGTGGCATCGCCGGCGGGCTCCGTGGCCCCGGCCTGCTGCTGCGCGGTCGTGGTCCCGGCGCCGCCGCTCATCGCCAGGGCGACACTGCCCGCCCCCACCAGCACCGCCAGCGCCGCCCCGCCCGCCACGAGCAACGGCGCCTTCCCGCCCCGACCACCCGGATCCGGGGCCGCGGGCGCGAGCGGCGGCGCGGTGACCTCAGGAGCCGGCGGCAGGAACGGCTGCGGCCCGGCCGGCGGCCTGACCTGCGAGCGATCCGGATCCACCGTCCACACAAGCTCCGGCGGCCCCGACCACTCCTGACCGCTGGAGACCGGACCGGTCGTGCCGACCGCCGCGCCCTCGGCCGACGACATGGCGAGCCGCGCCGTGGGTGCCTGACCCAGGCGCGCTTTGGGGACCCGGACGGTGGGGTCGTGATCCACCTCGCCGTCCCCGCCAGCCGTGCCGGCCTGCTGCCCGGTCCTGCCGGGTGGGGTGGCGGCGGTGGCTAGGGCGGTGGCCGGGGGGCGGTTTGCCGGGTCTTTGGACATTGCCGCGAGCAGGAGGGCAGCCAGGGATGACGGCACCGAGGCGGGCAGTGGGGGTGGGTCCTCGGTCAGGACGCCGAGGGCGAACCTGGCCGTGCTTCCCGGTCCGTCCAGTGCGAACGCGGGCCGGCCCGCCAGCAGTTCGTACGTCATCGACGCCAGCGCGTAGACGTCGGAGGCCGGCACCGGCGGACGCCCTTCGAGCTCCTCCGGCGCGGCGTGCACCGAGGGCGGCGTCCCGTCCGGCAGCTCCACGATCGACATCAGCGCCGACATGGCGTACCCCGTCAGCACCACCCCGCCGCCGGTCATGACGACGTTCTCCGGCTTGACGCGCCCGTGCACCCCGCTGGCCGCGTGCGTGGCCGCGACCGCGTGCGCCACCGACCGCAGCAGCCCCGTGGCCTGCTCCAGCGGCAGGGGCAGGCCGCGTCCCGGCCGTTCGGCGAGCGTGAGACCTTCGTGCGGCGGCGTCACCAGGTACGGCCGCCCGTCCCCCGTCGCCCCCACCTCCAGCACCGGGACCACCGAGCCGAGCACCGCCAGCGCCTCGGGGAAGCCGAAGCCGCGCACGATCCGCTTCAGCGCCCGCTTGTCCACCCGGTGACACGCGAGCGTCTTGACCAGCACCTCGCCGCCCGGCCGGCCTCCCTCGCCGGAAGCCGCGGTCCGCGCCAGGTACGTGGTCCAGGGCCCGTCCTGCCCGGCCCGCTCCAGCAGCCGGTAACCGCGCACCCGCTCGGCGATCACACCCACCGGCACACCACGCTCATCGCCGCACCACGCTCAGACGACCGTCGCCCATGTCGCCCCGCTCGTGCGATCCCTCGCCTCATGCCGCCGCGCTCATGCGATCACGGGCGGGCCGCCCAGGTCGTCGGACTCGAACGCCTCGTCCTCCACCAGCGCCGTCCTGGTCCGCTCCCGTTCGCGCTCCTGCCCGGCCCCGGCCCCGGTCGCGCCGAACGGCGGCAGCATGCCCATGGGCATCCCGTTCAGCCCGAGCCCCGCTCCGGCGGCCAATGGCTTGGGCACGGTGCCGCCGAACGGGGTCACGGGGGTGACGCCCGAGGTGACGCCGGGCCCGTTGCCGGTGGGGGTGAGCGTGGTGCCGGGGACGGCCGGCGGCAGGTTCGACGTCGGCAGGCCGGACGGTGGCAGGCTGGACAGGTTCGTCGTGGACGGCGGCTGCGACAGCCCCCCGGGCGGGTCGAGCGAGGGAGGGGACATGCCAGGCATGTCCGGGTTCGGCAGCGACGGGTGCTGGACGCCCGGACTCTGGACACCTGGGTTCTGGCCGCCGGAGAGCGACGGGTCCTGGAGCGACGGGTCACGGAGCGACGGGTCGCGCAGGGAGGGGTCGCGCAGGGAGGGATCCGTGAGGGACGGGTCCGTAAGGGACGGGTCCTGCGGTTGGCGGAGGCCGGGGAGGTCCGGGCCGCCGGTCCCCGGGCCGTAAGGGGAGCCAAAACCGGATATATCACCGTAAGGGGAGGTCAGGCCGCTGCCCGAGTAAGGGCCGCCGGGCAGGCCAAGACCCCGCCCTGACGACGGCAAGCCCAGATCGGCCCCCGGCGCGGACGTCCGCTGCTCGACGGTGGGCGCGATGGCGCCGTACACGTCCCCCATGTACCCGTTGAGCAGACGGAGGTGATGCCGCGCGAGGACGTGGCCGTTGTCCTCGACGCTGCCGAAGGCGTCGAAGACGTCGTCGTCGAGGCCGACCGAGCCGGTCCCGGGAACGTTGTCCTTGAACCAGCGCAGCACCTTGTCCCCGTACCATTCGAGCGGCGTCCCGACCGAGGTGGCCGCGACGCTGATCCTGGCCAGGTCCCGCTGCAGCTCGCCCAGGGTCCTGAAGACGCCCTCCAGCGACTCCCCGCCGAGCGTCTCGGAGACGGCGCGGGCCTGCGCGCTCAGCTCCGCCACCGACTCCCCGCACATGCGGGCGATCTCCAGGTAGTCGCGCCCGGCCCGGGCGATCTGCTCGGGCTCGGTCGACTGGAGGAGGGCGGCGACGCCGTCGGCGTCCTCGGAGTCCGCGCCGTTGAGCGACCGGGTGCCGTCGGGATGCGGCGCCCGGTTCTCGTCCCTGAGCGCCTCCTCCCAGAAGCCGCTCATGTACGCGCCCGCCGGTCGCTCGCGAGGGACCGGTCCGCCCCCTTGGCCGTCTGCACGGTCGCGTCGAGCGCCTGGATGACGGACTCATACACGGTGTACAGCCGGTCGATCGCGCCGCCCAGCGCGGCGTGCGCCTTGTCCGTGGTCGCGCGCAGGTCGTCGGCGGCCTGCCAGGCGCCCAGTTCGCGCTGGTCGAGCCGGGCCCGGTCGAGCAGGAGCTTCAGGCCCGTGTCCTGGCCGGCGCCCTTGAGCCGGTCGAGGTCCTGACGCAGCCGTTCCACCGGCGACGACGGCCGCGGCGTGCCGGTGGCCGGGTCCTCGTAGGCGTCGAGGTCGACGAACAGCTCCTTCTTCGGCGCGCCGGGGTCGATCGGGTGCGCGGCGAGCAACCGCCCGCCGTCGGGGTCGGGCGGCGTGAGCGTGCTCCGGCCGGGGTAGGCGCCCTTCCCGTGGTCGACGAGGTGGTCGGCGTAGGCGTCCTCGACGGTGTGCGCCTCGTGGTCGAACTCCTCGCCCGAGCCTCCGCCCTCGTAGGTCCTGGTGAGCTTCTCCCGCTCCAGGTACGACCTGCCGACGGTCGGCCGCTGGCTGTCCCCGCCGTCCTCAGGTGTCGTCATGATCTCTCCGCGTCCACACGTCGCCGGACATGCCGACACCTGCGTACCGGGCGTACCGCGGGATGACGCGTCATTTCAAGGTTTTTGGAAGAGAGCCACGACAGCGGGCGAGTGTCGGCAGACTCCCCTACCGTGCCTCTCCTCCACGGCGTCGCGGCTCTGCTGCTCGCCCTGACCCCTGCCCCGGCCTCGGGCAGGCCGGTCAGCTGCGACCCGGAGCCGGGCGTCGCGGAGGTCACCGGCACGCCGTGGCCGCAGGAGCGGCTGCGTTTCGAGCGGGTGTGGCGGCTCACCAGGGGCGAGGGCGTCACCGTCGCCGTCGTGGACAGCGGCGTGGACGCCGCGCATCCCCAGCTCGCCGGCGCCGTCACCCGCCAGGTGGACCTGACCGCCACGGACCCGCGCGACTGCGTCGGCCACGGCACGGCGGTGGCCGGGATCATCGCAGGGCGCGACCTCACCTCGCGCGGCGTCCCGGTGCTGGGCGTCGCGCCGGCCGCCGCGATCGTGTCGATCAAGCAGACGGAAGGGCGCTCGGGGGACGTGTCCCGGCTGGCGCGAGGCATCCGGCGGGCCGCCGACCTGGGCGCGGACGTCATCAACGTGTCCGTGCAGGCCCACGACGCCCCCGAGCTGAAGGCGGCGGTGACGTACGCGCAGGCCAAGGACGCGGTGATCGTGGCCGCGGCCGGCAACGTCAAGCAGGACGACGGCGCGGTCACGCCCGCCTACCCGGCCGAGTACCCCGGCGTGATCGCGGTGGGCGCGGCCTCGCCCGACGGCGGGAAGCCGGGCTTCTCCAACGACGTCACCCGCGTCTCGGTGACCGCGCCGGGCGCCGGGGTGACGAGCGCGTGGACGGGCGGCGGCTACCGCACGGGACTGGACGGCACCAGCTTCGCCGCCCCCTTCGTGTCGGGCGTCGCCGCCCTGGTCAGGGCCCGGCACCCCGGCCTCGACCACTGGCAGGTCAAGCGCCGGCTGGAACGGACGGCCGAGGGCGGGGGAGCGGCGGGCACCGGGGCCGGGCTGGTCAACCCGCTGCAGGCGGTCACCTCCGTGCTGCCGGAGGCGGAGGAGAGCCGGGACGCCGCGCCGCCCGTCGTCCTGGCCACGGCGCCGGTGCCCGACGAGCGGACGCGCGGCCTGGCGATCGGCATCACGGCCGGCGCGGGCGGGGTGACGGCGCTGACGGTCTTCCTGGCGTTGACGCTGCCCAGAGCCAGGCGGCGGGCCCGGCGGGCCGATGAACAGGGGGCCGGCGGGCCGGGGGCCGGAGAACATTTACAGGAAAGTTGAAACCACAGCCCTGGCATCGAGCGCCGCCTACGTTGATCCAGAAATTCGGAACCCGGTCGACAGCGGGTTCACGAGAGCCGAGAGGTGAACCGTGGCAGACAGGACCACTTATGCCGAGGGCAGCCAGCACAGTGCCGCGGAACGCGTACAGATCGCCGTCGGGAACGTGGAACAGATCCGCAACCGGCTCGCCCTGATCCCCGAGACGCTCGGCGGCGCCTGGATGGGCGAGGCCGCCACGGTCTACACGCAGGTGCTCAACGAGTGGACCCCGCAGTTCACCAAGGTCATCGAGGCCCTCGCCAGGATCGGCGAGAACCTCAAGGCGACCGACGTCCAGTACACCGAGGCGAGCACCAGCGCGAGCGAGGTCGCCGCGAGACTGAGGTCGTCCCTCAACGGCGGCGCCATCTAGGGCGAAGGAGAGCTCACCATGACCGGTCCCGACATCATCCTCGCCAATTTCGACGAGATGGAGGAGATCGCGGCCGAGCTCGGCCGCGCCTACGCCAATCTCGTCGGCGAACTGGCCGACCTGGAGGACGACCTCAAGGTCCTGGAGACCTGGGACGGCCCGGCCAAGGCCGTCTACCTCGACGCCAAGGTCCAGTGGAACCAGGCGGTGGAGGCCATGGGCGACACCATGCAGCGCCTCGGGCCGTCGCTGCACGACGCGACCGCGATCATGCGGGACGCGGAGAACGCCAACGTCCGCCGCTGGGGCACCTGAGCCGCGCGACCGTTCATGGCGCCAGGTAGGCGGTCTGGATCAGCTTCTCGCCGGAACGCCGGTTCACGTGCAGCCCCCGCCCCGCGGGCAACTGCCGCGGGCGTACGTTGCCGAAGAGCTGCCCCTCCTCCCTCGGCCCCGACAGCAGCACGGCGGGCGAGTTCATCTCCTTCAGCCGCCGCACCACCGGGTCCAGCATGCTCCGCCCCGCCCCGCCCATGGCCCGGGCCAGCACGAGGTGCAGCCCGATGTCCCTGGCCTGCGGCAGCAGGTCGCCGAGCACGGCCAGGGGGTTGGCGGAGGTGGCCACCAGGTCGTAGTCGTCCACGATGACGTACAGGTCCTGCCCGGTCCACCAGCTTCGGGTGCGCAGCTGCTCGGAGGTGAGGTCGGGCGGCGGCAGCCGTTCGGTCAGCACCTCCTGCACCCCCTTGAGCAGCGTCGTCGCGGCCGCGCTCGACGCGGCGTAGCCGACGCGGTGCTCGGTGTCGGTGGCGTCCAGCAGCGAGCGCCGGTAGTCGATCACGACGAAGCGCGCCCGCAGCGGCGTGCGCGCGGCCGCGATGCCGCGCGCGATCACCTTCAGCAGGTTGCTCTTGCCGCTCTCGGTGTCGCCGAACACCACGAAGTGCGGGTCGGCGTCGAAGTCCAGCAGCACGGGCGCGAGCGCGGCCTCGTCGATGCCGACCGGGATCCGCATGGGGCCCTCGGCCGGGGGAGCGGGCAGCGTGTGCGCGGGCAGCAGGGCCGGCAGCAGCCGGACGGGCGGCGCGGGACGGCCGGGCCACGCCGACGCCGCGGCCTGCACCAGCGCGGAGACCCCGTCGGCCAGGTCGTCGAGCGTGCGGCGGCCGTCGATGCGCGGCAGCGCGGCCAGGAAGTGCAGCGACTCGCGGGTGAGACCGCGTCCTGGCATGCGCTCGGGCACGTTCGCGGCGGCCTTGCGGTCGATCTCCGAGTCGAACGCGTCGCCGAGCCGCAGCTCCAGCCGGGTGGCGAGCAGTTCGCGCACCCCGGCGCGGAACTCCAGCCACCGGTTGGCGGTGCCGACGACGTGGATGCCGAAGCCGAGGCCCCGCGTGACCAGGTCGCCGACGTCGGCCTCGAGCAGCTCGTACTCCTGGCGCAGGGTGGCCCAGCCGTCCACCACGAGGAACACGTCGCCCCAGCCGTCGCCCTCGTAGGCGCCGGAGGCGACCATCCTGCGGTAGGCGGCCATGGAGTCGATCCCGCGCTCCACGAACAGCCGCTCGCGCCGTTCCAGCAGCGTCTTCATCTCGGCCACGGTCCTGCGCACCGCGTCGGCGTCGAGGCGGGCCGCCACGCCGCCGACGTGCGGCAGCCCGGACAGCGCCGACAGGGTGCCGCCGCCGAAGTCCAGGCAGTAGAACTGGACCTCCTCCGGGGTGTGGGTGAGCGCGAGCGAGGCGATCAGCGTGCGCAGCAGCGTGCTCTTGCCGGTCTGCGGCGCGCCCACGATCGCGACGTTGCCCGCCGCGCCCGACAGATCCAGCCAGTACGGATCCCGCCGCTGGTCGAACGGGCTGTCCACGATCCCGGCCACGGCGTGCAGCCGCCCGGGGCGCTCGCCCGACGTCCCCGCCGCGGTGAGCCCGTGCGTAGGCGTGGCCTCGACGGGCGGCAGGAGCCGGTCGAGCGAGGCGGGCTCCCTCAGCGGCGGCAGCCAGATCCGGTGCGCCGGCGCCCCCTGGTCCTCCAGCCGTTTCACCACGATGTCCAGCAGGCTGTCCTGCCTGCCCTTGGGGTCGGCCACGACCGGGGGCGCGGCGGCGACGGGCGGCAGCGGGACGCGTTCGGCGCCGTACCAGACGATCTTGCCGCGGTGTCCCGTGCGGGCCGGCCCGGCCGGGCGGCGCGCCTCGGCCGGCCGGTACGGCCCCGACACGTACGCGGCCTTGAACCGCGTCATCCCGGTCGTCTCGAACATCAGGTACGCGTTGCCCGGCTCGGGCGGCAGCGAGTACGCGTCCGCCACCCCCAGCACCGCCCGGCTCTCGGCGGCCGAGAAGGTGCGCAGCCCGATCCGGTACGACAGGTGGGTGTCCAGCCCGCGCAGCCGCCCCGCCTCCAGCCGCTGCGAGGCCAGCAGCAGGTGCACCCCGAGCGAGCGCCCGAGCCGCCCGATCATCACGAACAGCTCGGCGAACTCGGGCTTGGCCGCCAGCAGCTCGCTGAACTCGTCCAGCACGATGAACAGCGTCGGCAGCGGCCGTAGCTCGGCCCCCTGCTCGCGGGCCTGCTCGTAGTCGCGGACGGAGGCGTGGTTCCCGGCCGAGCGCAGCAGCTCCTGCCGGCGCACCAGCTCGCCGTGCAGCGCGTCGTGCATGCGGTCGACCAGCGGCAGCTCGTCCTCCAGGTTGGTGATCACCGCGGACACGTGCGGCAGCGCGTCCAGCCCGAGGAACGTGGCGCCGCCCTTGAAGTCGACGAGCACGAAGTTCAGCGTCTCGGAGGAGTGCGTGATCGCCAGCGCGAGCACGAGCGTGCGCAGCAGCTCCGACTTGCCCGAGCCGGTCGCCCCCACCATGAGCCCGTGCGGCCCCATGCCGCCCTGGGCCGCCTCCTTGATGTCCAGCTCCACGGGCCGGCCGTCCGCGCCCAGCCCGATCGGCACCCGCAGCCGGTGGCGCGCCGGGCGGGGCTGCCAGGTCACCGCCGTGGACATCCGGCGCGCGTCGCCGATCCTGAGCAGGTCGGTGAGCGTGGTGCCGGTGGCGAGGACGTCCTGCCGCTCCTCACCGCCGCCCGTGCCGGTCCGCATCGGCGCGAGCTGCCTGGCCAGCGCGGCGAACGCGGGCGCGGCCATCCGGTCGGGGCGGCCCAGCCCGGTTCCGACCTCATTGCCCAGCTCGTCCGCGCCGATCCTGACCAGCTCCGCCGGTCCCGCCTCCAGGCGCAGGGTGAGCGGCGCTGGCGCGGGCGGGGTGGCGCCGCTGAGGTCGATCACGGTCACGCCCTCGATGACGTCCTGCGCGAGCCGGCTGCCCGCCGGCACCGTGCCGCCGTCCACGACCACGACGTGGTACGGCACCGCGTCCGCCGCGAGCCCCTTGCTGAACCGGGGCCGGTCCTTCAGCTCGAATCCCAGCAGCCGGTCCAGCTCGCCCAGATCGCCCACGACCAGCCGGACAGGCCCGGCGCCGTCCTCCTCCGAGGGGTGCAGCGCGTGCGGCAGCCACTTCACCGGCTCCCAGTCCCGCGCGGCGCCGGACCCCGCGCACACGGAGATCCGCAGGTCGTCGGGGGAGTGCAGCGCCGCCGCCTGGGCCAGCGCGGCCCGGACCAGGTCGCGCGCCACCACGGGATCCCCGCTCAGCACGATCCGCGCGAACGAGTGCAGCGCCAGCGCCACCGGCAGCCCGGGAACGGTGGCGTGCGTGCGCACGAACCGGCGCAGCGCGCCCGCCGTCATCGGGTCCAGGTCCTCGACCGGCCCGGTCTCGGGCGGGATCAGCGGCAGCGCCAGGCGCTGCGCCGAGGTGGCGATCCTGACCTGGACGAAGTCGTCGTCGCGCGGCCTGCGCTCCCACAGCCGGGTGGTCATCACCAGCGACCACAGGGTGGAGGGGTCGGGATGGTTCCAGGTCATGGCGCGGCGCTGCTGCCCTGCGGCCGCCCGGACCCGCTTCCTGACCTGCTCCAGGTAGCGGTAGTAGTCGCGGCGCCGGCCGTTGAGCTGGTTCCTGCGCTCCCCGGCGGTGCGCATCAGCTGGCCGACGCTCATGCCGGCCATCGAGATCGCGAACAGGCCGCTGGAGACCAGCATGATCGGGTTGCCGGTGGAGCCGCCGGTGAACATGAGCGCCATCGCCCCCGCCCCCGCGATCATCGGCAGGTACGTGAGCAGCTGCGTCAGCCCGCCGCCCGTCACGGTCTCCGGGATCTCGGGCGGGGGTTCGAGGAGGACCTCTCCCGCCGGAGACTCCGGCGGCTCGCGCCGCTCCGGCCGGCGGACCACGATCAGGCTGCCGCTCACCAGCCTCATGAAAGCCCCTGACGTAGGGATATAGGCGACATTTCAAAATTCCTGAACGTTTTTCGCCCGTCACGGCGCGAACCCGCTCCCTACACTCATCCGGGTGAGCGCCACCGGAACCGACCTGTGCCGGGTCACCGTCGTGACCCCGCGCGGCTTCCTGGACCTGGGCCTGCCACCGGACATCCCGCTGGGCAACCTGCTGCCGACCCTCCTGCGCATCGCGGGCGAGGGGCTGGCCGAGGCGGGCCTGGCCCACGGCGGCTGGGTGCTCCAGCGGCTCGGCGCGCCGCCGTTCGACCCGGACGCCACCCTGGCCGAGCTGACCGTGCACGACGGCGAGCTGCTGCACCTGCGCCCGCGCGGCCACGAACTGCCCGAGGCCGTCTTCGACGACGTCGCCGACGCGGTCGCGACCGGCGTCCTGGAGCGCACGGGACGCTGGCAGCCGGCCGCGACCAGGAGTTACGGCCTGCGCGGAGCCGTCGCCCTGCTCGGGCTCGGCGCGGCCGCGCTGCTGACGGCCGGCCCGCCGTGGCCGCCCGCCGCGCTGGTCGCCGGGGTCGTGGCGCTGGTCCTGCTGCTGGTGGCCGCGGCGCTGTCCCGGGCCATGGACGACGCCGGAGCGGGAACGGCCATCGGGTACGCGGCCCTGCCCTACGGCTTCGTCGCCGGCCTCGTCGGACCGGCCTCGGCGCAGGCGCTCTTCCAGCCGGACACCCTGCTCTCCGCCTGCGGCGTGACGCTGATGCTGGCCACGGCGACCGGGTTCGCGGTGGCGCGGGGGCTGCCCGCGTTCCTCGGCGTGGCCGCCGCCGCGCTCTGCGGGCTGCTGGGCGCCGGCGTCGTCATGGCCTTCGACCTGCCCCCGGCCGGGGTGGCGGCGGTGCTGGCCGCGCTCGCAGTCGGGCTGAGCACGACCATCCCCTCACTGGCGTTCCGGCTGGCCGGGATGCCGCTGCCCGCGCTGCCGGCCACGGCGGAGGAACTGCGCCAAGAGAGCGGCGACCTGGACGGCGCCCTGGTGATCGACAAGACCGTGCTCGCCGACCGCTTCTGCTCGGGGCTGCTCGGCGCGGTGGCGCTGGTGGTGCTGGGCGCGCAGGTGCTGCTCGTGCTGGAGGGCACCTGGGTCTCGCTCGCGATGAGCGCGGCGCTGTCGCTGTCGCTGCTCCTGCGGGCCCGCGTCTTTGAGGGCCGCGGCCAGCGGGCCTGGCTGACGGCCGCGACCCTGCTCGGTGTGCTCCTGCCGGCCGGGGCCGCGACGCTCGCCGCCGCGGACGGGACCGTCCTCTACGTGATCGTGCCGGGGCTCGTGGCGCTGGCCCTGGCCGTGGCGGGGACGGCGCTGTGGCTCACGACCGGGCGGCCGTCGCCGTTCTGGGGCCGCGCGGGCGACATCGCCGACATCCTGCTCATGATCGCGCTGGTGCCGCTCGCCCTGGCCGTGATGAACCTGTACGAGACCATCCGCGGCCTGGTCGGCTGACCCGGCCGCGCCGGGAGGGGCGGAGTGCACAACCAGCGCGACCTTTACCAGGCCTACCGCCTCACCGTGCAGCGCGTCGGGCTGGCCCTGCTGCGCGCACAGCCCAACCTGCCGGAGTGGCCGCTGCGCCGGCAGAACATCGGGTTCCTGGCCGGCGTCATGGTCGCGGTCCTGCTCTGCGTCGGCTTCGCGGTCTACGGCCTGCTGCGCCCCGGCGGCACCAGGGCTCTGGAGGACCCCGGCACGCTGATCATCGAGCGCGAGACGGGGGCGCGCTTCGTCTACAGCCAGGACCAGCGCCGGCTCATCCCCGTCGCCAACTACGCCTCCGCCCGCCTCGTCCTCAACGCCGGGCAGATCAAGGAGCGGGTCGTGGCCAGGCAGGCGCTGGCCTCGTACGAGCGCGGGGCGGCCATCGGCATCCCCGGCGCGCCCGACTCGTTGCCCGACCCGGCGAACCTGGCCAAGGGCCCCTGGTCGGCGTGCGTGCGGGAGCGGGCCGAGCCGACCGGGCGAAAGCCGTACGTGATGCTGGCCGCGGGACGTGACCTCGGCGGAAAGCCGGTCGCCGAGGGGGAGGCGACGCTGGTCGGCGTGGGCGGCCAGACGTGGGCGATCTGGCGCGGCACCCGCATGCGCGTGCCGGCCGGCATCGCCGGCGGCCTCACCGCCGCCGGCCCGGCCGCCGTGCCGGTGGCCTGGCTGAACGCGCTGCCGGAAGGGCCCGACCTGGCCGCCCCCGCCATCCCCGGACGGGGCCGCCCGGTGACCGGACCGGGCGGCAAGGCCGCGGCGGTGGGGCAGGTGTTCCTGGCCGGCGCCGTGGCGGGCGGAGAGGACCGCTGGTACGTGCTGCTCGCCGACGGCCTGGCCCGCATCACTCAGGGGCAGGCCGCGCTGCTGCTGAGCGACCCCGACAGCAGGTCCGCTTATGGCGGCGGCGCGGTCGAGGAGATCCGGGTGGACGCCGCCACCGCCAACGCCGCCCCCCGCTCCCGTACCGCGCTGCCCGCCGACGGGCTGCCCGCCGTGCTGCCGCGGATGACCGCCTACGACCCGGCGCGCCCGATCTGCGTGGTCTACGCGGAGACCGGCGCCGGCTCCACCCGCGTCCGCGTCACCACCGGCGCCACGCTGCCCGCCGCGCACGGTGACGCCACCGACCTGGTCCGCCTTCCCGCAGGACGCGCCGTCCTGGCCGGCGTGCTGCCCGGCGACGGCCAGCTCAAGGCCGTGCGGTCCTTCTACCTGGTCACCCCGGAGGGCCGCCGCTACGCCGTGCCCGGCGCCGACGTGCTGACCAGGCTGGGCTACACCGCCGCCCAGGCGGCCCCCGTGCCGCTGAACGTGCTCCAGCTCATCCCCGAGGGCCCGGTGCTGGACCCGGCACGGGCCGCCAGGCCCGCGATCGGCGACGATCAGCAGCCGCGGTAGCCCGTACCTCGTGCTCGGCGGCGATCAGCAGCCGCGACAGCCCGCACCGGTTTCCGGGCGCCTCAGCACCGGAACAGCTCCAGCAGCTCGTCCGCCCGGTTGGTGCGGGCGATCCACACCTCACGGCCGCGCCGCTCCCGGGTGATCAGCCGCCCGGCGCGCAGCCGGTCGCAGTGGTAGGTGAGCCCGCTGGGCGCGATCTTCATGTCCGTCGCCAGCATGGACATCGTCATCGGCTGGTCCAGCGCGCAGAGCAGGTCCGCGCGGACCGGCCCTACCAGCGCCGACAGCTCGTCCACCGCCGGGGCGACGGGCTTGCGCCACAGGGAGTCCGCGCCGGGCACGGGGTAGGCGATCCACACCGCGCCGGGGTCGTCCAGGCCGAGCACGAGCGCGTCCCGGCCGGCCAGCATCGGCGTCAGGACCAGCGTGCGCTCGCCCAGCTCGTACGTGCCGGCGGGCGAACCGGGGAAGCGCAGGCCGCCCTCGCCGTGCACGATGCGTTCGCCGAGCGCCCCGAGCAGCAGTTCCGGCCCGCCGCGCACGGTCGTCACGCCGACCCGCTCGACCTCCCTGTCGAGCAGCGGCCGGGCGCGCTTCCACAGCGGTTCGACGGTGTTCCAGACGTCGGCCAGGGCACCGGCGTAGCCGTGCAGCCAGCGGGCGGGCCGCTCGGCCGCCGCCCGCCACTGCACGGGCGGCGCGTCCGTCCTGTACGTACGCTCCAGGTCCGCGAGGAAGGCGTCGGGCGACAGGTCGCGCAGGGCGGCGACCTGGGCCGGCACGGAGACGTCACCCCCGATGGGGGAGTGCGGCACCAGGCTGTCCGGCCCCAGCGAGCAACCGGGAGCGGCCAGCGGGCGTACGGCCTCGTGGCCGAGCGGGCCGACCCGGGAGCCGATCGCCCGCCGCCACAGCTCGGGCAGGCCGCGGCGGCGGCCGGCGACGGCGTCGATCAGCATGGCAAGGGCGGTGAGACTCGGCGAGATCGAGATGTTCAGCTTCGGCGTGGAGCTCAGGCGCAGCTCACTCCACCCGCTGGTCCTTGGTACTTGGGCCCCCACAGGTAGGACAGTAGACAGGTAAGACATCGCCGGATGAATGCTTCAACAATGCTAGAAACATCCAAAAACGGCCCCTATGTGATGCGGACGGTGCGGCTTTCGAGGGGGCGTGTCGCCTCTGCGGTCAAGTTCATGCCTTGTCCTCTTCTGTAAAGCTGTGTCCCTCTGTGGAACGGGGAAGCTACGCCTCTTCACTAACTTCTGACTTGAAAGTCCCTTACAAGCTCCGTTGCCCCGCCCGCCTCGCCGGCGCGCTTCCCAGGCCGCTTCCCCCTGGCCAGGGGGGCATTTCTGGTACCGAGGTCAATAGATCGTCACCTGGGAGTGGGGTTTTCTCCCCGCCGGGTTGGGTGGAGCGGTGGCAGGTGGCCTTGCGGAGATGGAAGGCTGCCCGCAACCGCCCCGGTTCTCCTGCGAATGGAGGACCGGGGTGGAGCCCGCAATGCACCGAAAGGAGTGCTGCAGATGACACAAGACGCCAGCCGCGTCGCGGCGAAGCGGATCAACGACCACGTGGAGATCATCCACGCGGACAACCCGGACACGGTGCTGGAAGTTCCTCGCCGTGACTGGGAGGCGTTCACCGCGGCCGTCAAGTCGGGCGCGTTCGACCTCGAAACGCTCAACAGGCAGGCCGAGGAGAGCGCGGCCTGACCTTCCGCAGCACGAAGGCGCCCGCTCCCCTGACCCGGGAAGCGGGCGCCCGCCGCTCAGCAGCGGCTCTTGGCGTGGTCCACGCCGCTCAGCTCTTGGTGCGGTCCCGCACCGCTCAGTTCGCGGGGCTCAGCGGCGCCCGGACCAGTAGCTCTTAGCGCGCTCCCACGCCGCCGTGCCGACCGCGCTGCCCAGGGCGCGGCCCTGTTCGTCACCGAGGCGGAAGTGGATGCCGCCGTACCGGCGCGACAGCCCGGCCTCCGTGGCGGCGTCCGTGAACGTACGCCAGCGCAACGTCACGTCCCGCGCGGGCGTCACCCCCGGCTCGATCAGCGACGACCCCTGGGCGACCACCGCCTGCCCGCCGAACGCGTCGCTCCCGGTGAAGCGCCTGAGCACCTCGGCCGCCGCCGCGCTGAACGTGCTGTGCCCCGACACGTACTCGCCGAACGGCGGCGTCGGGAACGTCGCCGGCTGGTACGGCGTCCACAGCGCCCCCTCGACCGTCCGTCCGCCCCACGTCGGGATGCTCTGCCCCTGGTACAGATAGCGGATCGCGGTGATCGGCCGCGCCGAATCGTGGTCGCGCTTGACCTCCCACGAGGCGATGCCGGCGTCCATGACCGAGTTGGCCAGCGCGAAGAACAGCTTGGCGTCCTGGTCGACGCCGTGCCGGTCGCGCGCCGAGACCTGCTGGGCGAACAGGCACCAGTGGCCGGGCGGCGTCTCGCTGCTGGGCCCGTCGGACCAGTACTCGGAAATCGCCTTCTTCCTGTCGTCCAGCGCGGCCGTGCCGGAGACGATCTCGGCGGCCTGCGCCCGGAACCCCGCCGAGCCGTACGCGTGCGGCGCCGGCACCCGGTCGGCGAGCGACTTCGCCGCGCCGCTGAAGGAGGCCACCCCGCCCCAGTGCGGCGCCAGGAACGGCGGCGTCACGACCGCGCCGGCCCGGTTGACGTACGTCAGCGGCGCCCACCGGCCGGGAGCGTTCAGCGTGGTCAGCGGCTCGGCCACGACGACGGGCGCGTTGACCGGCGCGTAGCCGGAGGTGTCGGCGTAGCCGTTGCCCTGGTTGGAGCCGTCGGCGTGCCGGTGGTCGAGCACCGCCTGACACGCGGCCACGCCGGTGCGGGCCGCCTGGCTCGACGGATTCGCCGGATCGTAGCCCAGCTCGTTCATCAGGGCGTCGAAGCCCGCCCGCTGCGCCGGATAGAGGTCCACCGCCGCGAGATGGGCGGCGAAGCTGATCGCCTCCGCCTTGTTCGCCTCGGTGCGCTCCGCCGGGGGCCGCCGGAGCGAGCCGCCGAGCCGGGTGCCGATCGCGACCGCGTCGTAGGCGGCCCAGGCGTCGTAGGCGCAGGTGTGCGTGACGGCGAGCGCCCTGGCCACCATCGGCGGGCCGAGCGTTCCGGTGCGGATGGCCGTCAGCAGCGCCTGGTTCCACCGGACCACCACACTGGGGCCGCCGGTGGACGCGGCTTCGGTGGCGGCTTCGGTGGCGGTGGCGGGCAGGGCGGGGACGGCGAGCGCGGTGGCGCTCACCAGCGCGAGCGCCAGCGTGCGTAAGGACGTGCGTGCGGGCATGAGCGATCTCCTCCTGGAAATGGGACGGGCCCCGGGCACCAGGAGACGATGCCATGCTCGAACACGCTTTCTAACTTACCGGCAGGTGACACCGCCCTTACTTCCACCCGGCGAACGCCTGGGGGCAGGCGCGCGTCAGGGGAGGCGGAGCTCGGCGAAGACGCCGCGATGGTCGGTCCTCGGCACGTCCAGGACCTCCACCCGGCGCACCGCCACCCTCCGATCCGCCAGCACGTGGTCGATGGAGATGATCGGCGGCATCGGCCGGAAGTTCGGCCACGTCGGGGTGAGCCCCTTGCCCAGCTGGTCGGCCGCGTCCACGTAGCCCCGATCGAGCAGGTCGCGGAAGGCGCGGTGGTCGAGGCTGGCGTTGAAGTCGCCGGCCAGCACCCTGATCGCCGTGGGCGAGGCGGGCGGCAGGCCGCGCAGGGCGGCGTTCCACTCCCGCTCCATGCGCCCGAGCGGCGGGTTCGGATGCACGGCCACGAACTGCACCTCGCCGCCCCCGGGCAGCGCCACGGTGGCGGCCGGCATGTTGTGCCCGATCGGCGTGAACAGCCCGGTCAGCTTCGTCACCGGATGCTTGGAATAGATGCCGCTGCCGGTCGCCCCCCACTCGGCCTGCAGCACCCGGTACGGGAGCAGCTGCTTCAGCCCGGCCGCGTCCAGCCGTTCGGCCTCGGCGTAGGTCAGCTCCAGGGCGCTGAACACCTCGACGTCGTACCGGCGGACCAGATCGACCACCGTCGCCGCGTCACCGCGCCCGAACAGGTTCACCGTCAGCACCCGCAGCGACGCGCCCCGCGTCGCCGGCTGCTCGGCGCTCACCGTGCGCGGCACCACCAGCGCCACCATGGCCACGCACACGAGCGCGGCGGCCAGCGCGGCCCGGCGGTTGCGCCGCAGCAGCGACAGCAGCGCGGTCAGGGCGGCCAGCCCCGCGCCGTACGGGGTCACGGTCATGAGCTGCGTCAGGAACGAGCCCTGCTCCCAGCCGCCTGCCCTGATCACGGCCCACGACGCGAGCAGTGTGACGACCGTCCAGCTCAGCCACCTCCGGCGGCGCCGCTTCGATCTCGGCCGCTCACCGGCCACGGGCTGCTCGACCCCGACCGCAGCGCTCACCGCGCTGTCCTGTCCCCGAACTGATCCACAGCTTGAACCTTAAACCGCTTTGGCACGTGACGGCGCGCGGCCCGCCGTCACGGCTTGCGGCCGACCCCGGCGTACATCCAGGCCGCCGGGTCGGGGAAGAGCGGCGTGTCGTGCCACTCGGAGACCGCGACCAGGCCCGGCTCGACCAGCTCGAACCCGTCGAAGTAGCGGGCGATCTGCTCGCCGGTCCGCGGCGTCCTGTGCATCGCCTGCGGCCGGGTGGCCTCCAGGTAGTCCTCCGCGGTCTCCTTGGACACCAGGTCGAGCGTCAGGTGGCTGAGCACCAGGAAGCTGCCCGGCGGCAGGGCCTGCGCGTAGGCCTTGACCAGCCCGCCCGGATCGTCGTCGTCGGAGATGTGCATGAGGATCGCCACCATGACGAGCGCGATCGGCTGGTCGAAGTCGAGGGTGCCGAGCACGTCGGGGTGTTCCAGGATGGTGCGCGGCTCGCGGACGTCGGCCTCGATGTAGGCCGTCCTGCCCTCGGGCGTGCTGGTGAGCAGCGCCCGCGCGTGCGCCATCACGATCGGGTCGTTGTCGACGTAGACCACCCGGGAGTCCGGCGCCTCGGCCTGCGCCACCTCGTGGGTGTTGCCCTGGCTGGGAATGCCGGTCCCGAGATCGAGGAACTGGCGCACGCCCAGCCGGGCGAGGTGGCGCACCGCGCGGCCGAGGAAGGCCCGGTTGTTGCGGGCGCTCTCGCGGATGCCCGGCACCGCGGCCATGGTCTGCTCCGCCACCCGGCGATCGGCCTCGAAATTGTCCTTCCCGCCCAGCCAGTAGTCGTAGACCCGGGCGGAGTGAGGAATGTTCGGGTTGATGCCGTGTGGTGCGCTCACATGAGCGATCCTAGGTCAACCGGATCTTCGGCACGATCGCCGCCCCCATTTGGTCGTATTGTTCACGCCCCGTTCACCTGGTTCCCGCGGTTCGCGCAATCACCCGGTTCACCCCGTTTCACCTGGTTCGCGCGGTCACACTCGTCACGCCGTCACGAACTCGGCGATGACCACCGTGGCGTCGTCCTTGGGCTCCGCGGCGGCCATCTCGTCGTACAGACGGTCGAGACAGGCACTCGGCGACGCGCCGCCCCCCAGCAGCTGCTTCGTCCGCACCTCCCCGAGCGTCCTGATCGCCCCGTCGCTGACGAGCGCGATCCGGTCCCCTGGACGCAGCATCAGCGTGCCGATCTCCGGCTCGGCGGCCGGCAGGCCGACCCCGCGCGGCCCCGAGCCCTGCCACGCCGTCGTGACCAGGCGCGGCTCCCCGCCCTTCGGGCAGTGCCAGATCCCCCCGTCGCCGATGTGCGCGTACCGCAGCCGGGGGATCTCGGTCCGGTCGAGCACGACCAGGTCGAGCGTGCTGGCCAGCTCGGGACAGGCGGGGTCGCGCAGCGCCGCGGCCCGCACCGCCCGGTGCGCCGCCTGCGCGCAGCCGCGCAGGTCCCGCTCCATCGTGCCGGCGTGCTGCGGCCGTTCGGTGACGACCGCCCCCAGGGCCAGCGCGGCGGCCGGGTGCGCCGGCTCCGCCCCGACGGCCCCGCTGGCCGCCGCGATCAACCGCTCCTGGACGACGTACGCGTCGGACGGCCGGCCGCGCGTCCCCTCGTACGTGCCCCCCACCGCCACCAGGCGCGGCCGTGCCACCGGCATCCCCGCCGGCCAGTTCCCCTTCCGGCCCCTGACCGTCATCACGGACAGGCAGCCCAGCAGGAACGTGATCACGAACACCGTCATGAGGTCCCCTCCCCGCCGCGATCTTTCGCGGCCACACGCGTCCCAGTACACGCCTGTGAGAAGGGACGCGACTGACGGCCGATCGGCCGTCGTAGCACCATGACGGCCGATCAGCCGTCATGCCGGTGGGGGCGGCCCGGGACAGGGTTCGGGGAGGGCGGTGAAGACCGCAACAGAGCCGGCCCGAGGACAAACAGCCATGCGACCCATGACGCCAATTACCGGAATTTCGGTAAAACGCGGAGAAACCCTTTTCCGTAGCTTTTTACCCATGCTTCCCTGCGTTATCGTGAGACCCGTCTTATGCCCATATCGCGTGCGGACGGCTCATGGTTCATTCCGGCTCCACGAGATACGACTCGGCCAGCAGGCAATTGGACCAGGCCGTCGCGAGGACGGCGGCCGGCGCACGGAGCGCGGTGGGCTCGGTGGCCGTCGTGGCGGCGCTGTTCGGTGCCGTCCCGCCGGTCGACTTCCGCTGGCTCGCGCCCATGCTCGTGCTCCACTTCACCTGGACGGCGCTGTACGCCCGCGTGTTCCGGCGCAAGCGGCCACTGCCTCACCTGCTGGTGGCCGGTGATGTGGCCATCACCGTCGCGCTGTGCCTGGCGCAGATCCACCTCGTGGCGCCCGAGGCGCTCTTCACGGGGTCCAGCTGGGTCGCGGGGCTGGTCACGATGACCGTCGTCATGGCCGGAGTCACCTGGAGGCCGCGCACGGCCGTCCCCGTCGGGTTCGCCGTGGCCGCGGCGTTCGCCGTCGGCGTGCGCCTGGCCACCCCCTCCGGCGACGTGCACACCACCCTCGGCATCCACCTCGTCCAGCTGCTGGCCATCGTGCTGCTCATGACGCTGCTGCGCCGCTCGGCCGCCTCGGCCGACACGTTCCTGCGTGAGAGCGCCCGCGCCGAGATCTCCCTCATGGTGGAACGACTGCGCCGCGAGGACGAACTGCGCCAGGTCGGCAGCGTCCACGAGACCTCCCTGCACACGCTGACCATGGTCGGCCTGGGCACCTACGACGAGCCCTCACCGACCCTGCGCGCCCAGGTGGCCACCGACCTGGCCGCCCTCGACAAGCTGCGCGACCAGCCGGGCGCCGCCCCCGCCCCGATCGCCCTGGACGCGCTGCTCGACGAGGTGGCCGGCCGCGCCACCGGCCTGGACGTGCACCGCAGCCTGACCCCCGAGACCGTGCCCGGCGACGTCGCGGAACGCTTCGCCCGCGCCGTCACCGAGGCGCTGGCCAACGTCGCCCTGCACGCCGGCGTCCAGGAGGCCGACCTGAGCTCGGAACGGCGCGACGGAGAGATCCACGTCGAGATCGCCGACGCCGGCCGGGGCTTCGACCAGCACCGCCTGCCACCCGACCGGTTCGGCGTGCGCGGCTCCATCCTCGACACCATGCGCTCCCTGCCGAACGGCGGCGCGCAGATCTCCTCCGGCGACCGGGGCACCCGGGTGAGCCTCTGGTGGCGGCCATGACCGAGGAGATCGAGCAGATCGCCCAGCGCTACGCCCGCTACACCGCGCTCGGCGCCGTCGTCATCGCCGGGGTCTGGCACCTCGGCTACGACCTCACCGTCACCCTCACCGGCTGGAGCTCCTTCCGCTGGCCGCTGCTGGCGCTCGCCGCCTGGATCGTCTACTCCGTCGTCTTCGCCGTCGGCGCGCTGGCCCTGTCCCGCACCTCCCGGGGCCCGGACCGGATCCTCGAACTCGCGCTCGCCACCCTGGCCGTGGAGATCGCGGTCATCGTCGCCTCCCGCCCGGACGAGCTGCTCGGCATCAGCGACTGGGGGTTCGGCTCCATCGGCTGGATCGGCGTCATGCTCACCTGGAACCGGCCGCGCTGGCGCAGCGAGATCGTTGCCTTCCTGGCCGCCAACGCCGGCATCATGCTGGCCGCGATGGCCGTCTCCGGCTCACTCGACCGCGTCTCCATCGCCAAGTACCTCGTCGTCATCGCCGGGGGCGTCACCATGCAGCTCGGCTACATGGCGGGCTGCCACATGCTGCGCGCCCGCGCCGAGGACACCGTGCTGCTGGCCCGCAAGCTGGCCGCCGACGACGCCTGGCGCGAGTCCGCCCAGCGCATCCACACCGACCGGCTGCGCCGCTACGAGGCCATCCGCGACGTGGCCGAGTCCCTGCTCACCCAGCTCACCGACGGCGCCGACCCGGGCGATCCCCGGGTGCGCGAGGACTGCACCGCGGGCGCCATGCGGCTGCGCCGGCTCATCACCGAGCGGGAGGACGTACCGGACGAGCTCGTCGCCGTGCTGCGCGAACGCATCGACGCGGCCGAGCGGCGGCAGGTCCTCGTCACGGCGCCGCCGTTCGGGGAGCACCTGCCCGCCCTGCCGAACGGTGTGCGCGAGGACCTCCTCAGAGCTCCCGTCCGGGCGCTCGACGGGGCGATCTCGCGGGCGAGGGTAACGGTTTCCGCGATGTCCACGATGGTGAGCGTGGCGGTCGTGGCCGACAACGAGGATCTGCCCATCAGCTCGACCCCCGTACGTGAGGCCAGCGGCGTCGTCGTGAGCTACCAGCGGCAGGGAGGTGAGATATGGGTCAACAGCATCTGGGAGGGCCCGTGACGGTCGCCCTGGTGGAGGACCACCAGGTCGTCGTGGACGGCGTACGGTCGTGGTTCGGCCCGCCGGGCCCGATCGAGCTGGTCGTGCAGGGGCCCACCATCGAGTCCGTCCGCGGCATCGCCGCCGACGTGCTGCTGCTCGACCTCAACCTCAACGGCACCATGGTCGTCGACCGGGTCGGGGAGTTATGCGCGGGCGGGCAGCGGGTGATCGTCTTCTCGGAGCACGAGGAGCCGGAGATCGTCCGCAAGGTGCTGGACGCCGGCGCCTCGGCCTTCATCGGCAAGGGCCGCGCGACCAAGGAGTCCTGCCTGGAGACCATCCTGGAAGTGGCCGCCGACCGGCCCTCCGTCACCCCGCCGATGGCCCAGGCCATCGCGACCGACGAGGGCCCGCACCGGCCACAGCTGTCCGACAAGGAACGGGCGGCGCTGCTGTACTGGTTCCAGTCCATGTCCAAGGCGTCGGTGGCGGCGCGCATGGGGATCAAGGAACGGACGGTGCGGCAGTACATCGACCGGGCGCGGGTCAAATACGCGGCGGCCGGAAGGCCCGCGCCCACCAAGGAGAAACTGCTCATCTGCGCCATCCAGGACGGCCTGGTGAGCCCCGACGAGGTGACCGTCTACACCTCCCTGGCCGCCAAGGGCCCGCCCGGCGACCAGTGAAACTCCTGGACCCCGGGCACTCCCGGCAGGAGGGGGCCGGCAGTACCGGGGTCCAGGGTCAGCGCCTCACGCAGAGCACGGCGGGATCGAACTCGACCGCGACAGGCAACGCCATCCTCGCCACGGCACCGGCCTTGTGCACGACCGGGGGCTCGTAACGGTCACCCTCCAGCTCGTAGACGTAGAGAGCCGGTCCCTCATCCGGTTCGATCCGCCAGTAGGAGGGGATACCAGCCTGGGCGTATGCGACCGCTTTGAGGCCTTCGTCCTGTTTCATGGTGCTCGGGCTGCAGACTTCTACGACGAGCAGCAAGTCCCGAGGCGAGAACATGAGCCCGACTCTCTCCACCGACTTCTCGTGAACGACGACGAGATCGGGAATGTAGAAATCCTTGACGGATACCCGTAGGTTCACCGTCGACAACGGCTCCATCTCGTATGGCAGGGCATCATCGAGGATTTGCTCCAGCCGACGGATGATGCGCTGGTGTGGTGGGGTGGGCGAAGGGCTCACCAGGAGGCTCCCGTCGAAGAGCTCGTAGCGGTTTCCGTCGTCTGGAAACTCGAGTAGGTCGTCAACCGTGAACGGTGCGTGCCCGAAGGAAGTCGTGCGTCGCCCGGCCGGCTCAATCGTTGCCATTACGGTCACCCACTCAGTGTCGGGAACGTCGCACTCGCTCACATGCTACTTCCCCAGATTCATCACTTTAAGTTTCTCCGCAATTACTCATCGAAGGGGAGATTAAGGATGGGTTGAAAGTTTCAACTCTCTGATGCATGTCTGGAAAGCCCTTTCCGCTGCTCACCCGCTCCAGCGCTCGGCACCGAACCCATTTGACGAAACCCCATCACTTGGCCGTACTCCAGCCGTCAGATACCGTCGCGCACCGGAGCGCTCCCCACCCCCGGACCCCGACCGGAACACGGAGACCGCACAATGCCCCGACGAGCACCACGACGCTGGGCGAAGCGCGCCCTGATCCTGCTCACGTCCCTCACCATGCTCTGCGTCGTGCCCCTGAGCGGCACCGCCTCGGCGCACGGCTCGACCACCGACCCGGCCTCCCGCAACTACGGCTGCTGGCTGCGCTGGGGCAGCGACTTCCAGAACCCCGCCATGCAGCAGCAGGACCCCATGTGCTGGCAGGCCTGGCAGGACAACACGAACGCCATGTGGAACTGGAACGGGCTCTACCGCGACAACGTCGGCGGCAACCATGAGGCCGCCGTCCCCAACGGCCAGCTGTGCAGCGCCGGCGAGACCCAGGGCGGCCGGTACCGCTCCATGGACACGCCCGGCGCGTGGAAGACGACGCCGCTCGGCAGCACGTTCAGCGTCCGCCTGACCGACCAGGCGTACCACGGCGCCGACTACATCAAGGTCTACATCACCCGCCAGGGCTACGACGCCACGACCACCCGGCTCGGCTGGAACCACCTCGAACTGATCAGGGAGACCTCCAGGTACGCACCCGCCAACGTCTACCAGATCGACAACCTCAGCAAGGGCTCCCGCACCGGCCGCCACATCGTCTACACGATCTGGAAGGCCTCCCACATGGACCAGACGTACTACTTCTGCAGCGACGTCACATTCAACTGAAGCAGCCCCCAGCCGGACGCGGCCCGTCCGCGTCCGGCCTCATCAGACGCACGTACGGGGGACGTAGCCGCACATCGGCCCGTTTCGGTGTCGGTGTTACAAGCCACCCGGTGCGGAGGGCGGTGGGCCGGCGCATACGCAGGGCACTGCGAGCAGCGTGCCCGCCTCTTCGTCGATGTGCAGGACCGTGCCCGCTCCCATGCAGACGCGGCAGCCCAGCGCGGCCGCGACGTAGGGGTCCGCCCACACCCGGTGGCCGGCGGCGGTCGGCGGAGGTGGTGGCGGCTTCGCACCTCGCTCCGCGGGCTCGTTGTCGCCGCCGACGACGCCCTGGCCGGCGCAGAACCGGCAGGTGAGGAAGAGCGGCCCTATCCGCTCCCCGCGGCCGCCTTCGCATTCCGGGCAGGTGATGGGGTCGGTCACGCCCGGCCGGTCCCACGGCACGTCGTGCACGGCACCCACGTG
This sequence comes from Nonomuraea fuscirosea, assembly GCF_003001935.1. Classification (GTDB taxonomy): domain Bacteria; phylum Actinomycetota; class Actinomycetes; order Streptosporangiales; family Streptosporangiaceae; genus Nonomuraea; species Nonomuraea fuscirosea. The sequence continues at coordinate 733,275 of NZ_PVNG01000002.1, forward strand.
CGCTGCTCGTCCTTCTTGCCGTTCAGCTCCATCCACTCCCCTTGAGCGCCCAGACAGATCCCGCAGACCGGTGGCGCCTCTTCGTCCTCGCCTTTCTTCGCCATGGCCGGACTGTAGCCGGACCGATGCGCTCCGTCTGTCACCCGAGCGAGGGAAGCCTGTACCGAGCCCGGTTCGACGATGGCGCGGAACCGTTGCCGCGGCCTGCCTCCCGGGTCTAGGGCGAGCGCTCCCTAGGGGTGCGGGTGGGTGGAGGGGCGTAGTTCGAGGTCGATCGGGTGAACGCGTTCCGTCCCGGGCTCGGCGGTGCCTGACAGGAGTTCGAACAGCAGCTCGGCGCAGCCGGCCCCGGCCTCCCGGGGGCGCAGGTCGATCGAGGTGATCGGGGGGTCGGCCATCCGGGTGGCGGCGCTGTCGACGCAGGAGGCGAGGAGCACGCCGGAGCCCGTCTCCCGCACCATGGGCGCCACCTCGGTCGCCGCCCCGGCGGGAGCGCACACCAGCGCGTCCACCGCCTCGCCGTCGCTGGACTCGGGCGCGAGCAGGGTGCGGGCGGCGGCGCGGATCTCCTCGCCGGTGGCGTCGAAGGAGACGCGGCGGACCCGGGGGACGATGTCCTTCGTGGCGCACCACTCCAGGTAGCCCCGGTGCAGGCTGGCGGCCCAGTCGCTTTCGTCGCCGGCCACGATGAGGCCGGGGCGGACGGAGCCGGCCGTGCTGAGGTGGTCGAGCAGGCGGTGGAGCATCGGCGCGTGTTTCGACCACACCACCCCGTCCGCCTGCCGCGCCCCCGGGAAGCGTTCGCAGGAGACGGTCGGCAGGCCGGTGGCCATCAGGCTCTCCACCACCGGGTCGCCCCCGAGCGGGTCGCCGAGCACCAGGCCGTCGACGCGTGGCGGGCGGGAGCGGCGCTGGCCCGAGGTGATCAGGGTGACGTCGTAGTCGTGCCGCGCCGCCTGTTCGACCACGCCGAAGACGAACGACATGTAGTAGGAGGAGCGGGTCAGCACCTCGGGCACGTGCAGGCCGATCGTCCCCGTGCTGGCCTTACGCAGGTGGCGGGCCGAGCCGTTGGGTACGTAGCCGAGCCGTTCGGCGACCCGCGCGACCGTCTCGCGGGTGCGCTCCGAGACCCGGCCCGAGCCGCGCAGGGCGTCGGAGGCGGTCGTCTTGGAGACGCCGGCTTCCCTGGCGACGGTGAGGATCGTGACCGGCTCGTCTGCTTGCACGCCCTGATGGTACTGGTGCATTTTCCGTCCTCGTCCCCTGGCTGTGCCGGGCTCCCGGCCCCTCGGTCCCCGGCCTGCGCGCCCAGCCGGAGCGCGGCGTCCCCGTCCTGCTTCCGTTAAGGATCTGTTTCGCCTGGGCCTCAGGTCTTGTGCCTCGCGGCCGTCGCAATTAAGTTAGCGCGAAACTTGCCGGAACGTTCCGGCAGCAGAAAGGGGCGGAACGTTGCACCTGTCCACCGGGAAGCACCCCCACCCTCTCGACCCGCTCGCCGCGCGGGAGATCGACGAGGTCAGACGGATTCTGGTGGCCGAAGGGCTGCTGACGGAGACGGCCCGGGTGGCCTATCTCGGTCTGGAGGAGCCGCCGAAGGGCGAGGTGCTGGCGTACCGGCCGGGCGACCCCGTCACTCGCCGGGCCCGTGCGTTCCTGCTCGACCTGGCCACCGAGGCGGCGCTGGACGTGGTCGTCTCCATCGGCGCGGGCCGGGTGGAGTCGCGCGAGCCGATCGACCCCGCGATCGACGGCCAGGTGCCGATGCTGGACGAGGAGCACGCGCTGGTCCGGCGGGTGCTGCGCGCGGACGCCGCCTGGGCCGAGGCGCTGGCCAGGCGCGGCATCGACGACCCGCAGGGCGTCTACCTGGCCGCGCTCAGCGCCGGCCACTTCGGGCTGGCCGAGGAGGAGGGACGGCGGGTGGCCAGGGTGCTGGCGCACGTCATGCCCACGCCGGAGAGCCTGCCCTGGGCCCACCCGGTGGACGGCCTGGTCGCGTACGTGGACCTGGTCAAGGGCGAGGTCCTGGAGATCGTGGACACCGGCCCCCAGCCGATCCCCCAGGAGTCCGGCGACTACGGCCACGGCCCCTTCCGCACCACGCAGAAACCCATCCACATCACCCAGCCGGACGGCCCCAGCTTCACCGTGGACGGCCCGCTGGTGCGGTGGGAGAAGTGGAGCCTGCGCCTCGGCTACGACATGCGCGAGGGCCTGACACTGCACCGGATCGGGTTCGAGGACGGCGGCCGGGTCCGCCCGATCGTGTACCGGGCCTCGGTGGCCGAGATGGTCGTCCCGTACGGCGACCCGAGCCCGATCCGCTTCTGGCAGAACTACTTCGACACCGGTGAGTACCAGCTCGGCAAGCTGGCCAACTCCCTCGAACTCGGTTGCGACTGCCTCGGCGAGATCACCTACTTCGACGCCGTCGTCACGGACGGCGCCGGCCTGCCCAAGGTGATCACGAACGCGATCTGCATGCACGAGGAGGACTACGGCGTGCTGTGGAAGCACACCGACCCGGCCAACGGCTCCAGGGAGACGCGCAGGCAGCGCCGCCTGGTGATCTCGTTCTTCGTGACGGTGGGCAACTACGACTACGGCTTCTACTGGTACCTCTACCTGGACGGCACCATCGAGCTGGAGGTCAAGGCCACCGGCATCGTCTTCACCGGCGCCTACGACGAGCGGGCCGCGCCGTACGCGTCGGAGGTGGCGCCGGGGCTGGCGGCCCCGTACCACCAGCACCTGTTCGGGGCCCGGCTGGACATGACGGTGGACGGCGTGGCCAACGCCGTGGACGAGGTCGAGGTGGACATCCCGCCGGCCGGCCAGGACAACCCGTACGGGAGCGTCATCCGCCGCGCCGTCACCCGCCTGCGCACCGAACGCGAGGCCGTCCGGGACGCCGACCTGAAGGCGGAGCGCACCTGGCACGTCGTCAACCCGGACGTGCGCAACCGGCTGGGCCGCCCCGTCGGCTACGCGCTGCACGCCGAGGGCAGGCCGACGCTGCTGGCCACGCCGGGGTCGAGCATCCACGAAAGGGCCGAGTTCGCCACCAGACATCTGTGGGTCACCCGCTACCACCCCGCAGAGCGCTATCCCGCCGGAGACCTGGTGAACCAGCATCCCGGCGGCGCGGGCCTGCCCGCCTACACCAGGGCCGACCGCGACATCGACGGGCAGGACATCGTGCTGTGGCACACGTTCGGCCTGACGCATTTTCCCCGCACCGAGGACTGGCCGATCATGCCGGTCGACACCTGCGGGTTCGTCCTCAAGCCGGTCGGGTTCTTCGACCGCAACCCCACGCTCGACGTACCGCCGAGCGCCGCCGAACGTTCCTGTCACTAGAGGAGAAGAGGCCCATGCGTAACCTACGCCTGGCCTGCGGTGTCGCGGCCGCCCTGCTGGCTTCGGCCTGCGCCGCCACCGGAACGACCACCAGCCCGACGGCCGCGGCGCAGCAGAGCGCCGCCCCCGGCTACCTCGCGCTCGCCGACCAGTCCCTCCCTTCGGGAGGCACGCTCAACCTCCAGGTCCACATCGACAGCGGCGCCGCCACCGGGTACGACCCGCAGCTCGCCGACGTCGCCACCACCTGGCAGCTGCTGTCGCTGTCCTACGAGACGCTGGTCACGGTGGGCCCCGACTTCTCCGTGCAGCCGCTGCTGGCCGAGAAGTGGGACACGCCGAGCCCCACCGAGTACGTCTTCCACCTGCGTAAGGGCGTCCGGTTCGCCAACGGCAGGGAGATGACGGCCGACGACGTGGTGGGCAGCCTCAAGCGGCTGCTGGCCTCCAAGTCGGTGTGGCGCGGGCAGCTCGGCCCGGTCAAGTCGGTGACCGCGGACGGCGACGGCGAGGTGAAGGTGACGCTGAGCGAGCCGTACACGCCGTTCCTGACGGCGCTGGCCAACGTGCCCGCGGCGGTGCTGCCGATGAAGGAGATCGACGACAAGTCGGTCGATCCGGCCACCACGCTGCTCGGCACCGGCCCGTACGTGGTCGAGAACCACCGCCAGGACGTGTCGTGGGCGTTCAAGCGCAACGACCAGTACTGGAACAAGGGCAAGCCCGCGGCCGACGCGCTGAACATCACGATCGCCCCCGAGGAGGCCGCGCGCATCGCCGCGCTGCAGAACGGCAGCGCCGCCCTGGCGACCCTGGGCAACGTGGACTCGGCCACGATGCTGGCCGGAGCCGGGAACGTCCAGGTCGGTACGCAGGCCACGACGGACTTCTACTACCTGATGCTGAACAGCCTGAAGCCGGGCTCGAAGCTGGCCGACCCGAAGGTGCGCCAGGCCATCGCCATCGCGCTGGACAACCAGCAGATCGCGGACGTCGCGCTGGGCGGCCAGGGCAAGCCGACCGCGATCACCCCGGCGGGCCTGCCCGGCGCCTGCGACCCGGCCGCGCTGCCGTCGGCGGCCAAGAGCGTGGACGACGCCAAGGCGCTGCTCGCCGAGGCCGGCGCGCAGGATCTGTCGTTCACGCTCACCATCTTCTCCACCGAGCCGGCCCCGGCGGTCGCGCAGGTGATCCAGCAGAACCTGCAGCAGGCCGGCATCACCGTCAAGATCGAGCAGATGGACGAGGCGAGCTGGTCGGGCAAGGTGTACGGCAAGGCGCCGGCCGACTTCGACGCCGCCCTGTCCTGGTTCGCCGGCTACGCCGACCCCGGCATGGTCACCAAGTGGTGGAACCCGGAGACGGCCGGCTTCAACGTCGGCTTCATGAAGCCGGACAAGGAGCTGAACACGCTCATCGACGCGGCGGGCAAGGAGCCGGCCGGGCCGTCCAGGGATCAGGCGCTGACCGCCGTGTGCGCCAAGGCGGACGCGGACGCGCAGATGATCCCGCTGGTCACCCGCCCGGCCACGGTCGCGTTCAGGACCGACGCGCTCAGCCCGAGCCTGTACGCCACCGAGGGCTACGGCAACGTGCTGCGCCTGGTCGCCGACGCCCGCGTGAAGAAGACCCAATAATTATGCGGCTGCTGATGTGGTGGTCCGGCCGGGCGCTCAGCTCGGCCGCCACGCTGCTGGGCGTCTCGGTCCTCATCTTCGCCGCCGTACGGCTGATGCCGGGCGGCTTCGCGGAGACCGTGCTCGGGCCGTTCGCCACCGCCGAGCAGAAGGCCGAGCTGGCCGCCCGCTACGGGCTGGACCAGGCGGTCTTCCTGCAGTACGGGCACTGGCTCTCGGCCGTGGCGGGCGGCGACTTCGGCGTCTCCATGATCAGCCGCCAGCCGGTGGGCGCGGAGCTGCTGGCCCGGCTGCCGGTCACGGCCGAGCTGACGGTGCTGGCCGTGCTGGCGAGCGTGCTGGCCGGGGTGCCGCTGGGCGTGCTGACCGCCGTGCGCGCCCGCCCCGAGGGCGGCGGCGCGGCCGGGCGGCTGCTCAGCGGGCTGGGCGTCAGCGTGCCCGAGTTCGTGCTGGGCAGCCTGGTGGTGTTCGTCTTCTCCCGGTACGCTCTCGGCCTCAAGGTCGGCTCCTGGGTGCCGCTCACCCAGGACCCGGCGGCGAACCTGGCCACGATGATCCTGCCCGCGGCCGTCCTGTCGGTCTTCTCCATCTCGGTGACCGCCAGGACCACCCGCGACGCCGTCATGGGCGTGCTGGTCGAGCCGTACGTCACGGCCGCCGTCGGGCGCGGGGAGTCGCCCTGGTTCATCGTCAGGCACCACATCCTGCGCAACGCCGCCACCCCCGTGGTCACGCTGATCGGCACCACGACCGCGTACCTGCTGGGCGGCGCGCTGATCGTGGAGCACGTCTTCAACCTGCCCGGCGTCGGCTCCTACATCGTGCAGGCCGTCGGCCGCCGCGACTACGCGGTGGTGCAGGCCGGGGTGCTGCTGGCGGCCGGGGTGTTCATCGTGATGAACGTGCTCATCGACCTGCTGGTCGGGATGCTCGACCCCCGGCTCGGCGTCATGGCGGGGAGGCGCTCGTGAGAAGACTGGATCGGCTGTCCATCGGCGGGCTGGTCACGCTGCTGGTCCTGGTGGTGTTCGCGCTGGGCTCGCTGATCGGGGCCGGCGGGGATCCGGACGCGATCGTCGGCCCCCGGCTGCAGCCCCCTGGCTCCGGCTGGTGGCTGGGCACCGACAACCTGGGCCGCCCGGTGCTGCCGCGCGTCATGGAGGGCGTGGGCACGACGCTGCTGCTGTCGTCCGTCGCGGTGCTGGTCACGGCGGCGTTGAGCGCGACGTTCGGCATCGTCGCCGGATACCGTGGCGGTTACCTGAACGAACTGGTGATGCGCCTGGTGGAAGTGCTCTACTCCTTCCCGGCCATCGTGCTGGCCATCCTGGTCGCCGCCGTGCTCGGCCCCGGCCAGACGGCGGCGCTGGCCAGCATCGTGCTGGTGACGATCCCGCTGATGACCCGGCTGGTGCGGGCCGCCGCCGTGGCCGTCTCGCAGCGCGACTACGTCACCTCGGCCGTCATCAGCGGCGCCCGGCTGCCGCGCGTGCTCGTCCGGCACGTGCTGCCGAACGTGGCCGGCACGATCGCGGTGCAGGGCACGTACGCGCTGTCGGTCGGCATCGCGGTCGAGGGCGGGCTGAGCTTCCTCGGCTTCGGGGTGCAGCCGCCGCAGGCCTCGCTCGGCGTGCTCATCCAGCAGGGCGGCACGTACATGATCGCCGCGCCCTGGCTGATCCTCGGCCCGGGGGTCGTGCTGGTGGCGGCGATCCTGGCGATCAATGTGGTCGGCGACGGGCTGCGCGACCGGCTCGAACCCAGGGAGACGAGGACCTTGACGTGAGCCTGCTCTCGGTACGGAATCTGGTGATCGACTATCCGCGCACCCGGGCCCTCGACGGCGCCGATCTGACCCTGGAGCAGGGGGAGAGCCTCGGGCTGGTCGGCGAGAGCGGATCGGGCAAGTCCACGCTCGGCTCCGCCGTCGGCCGGCTGCTGCCCACGTCGGCGCGGCGGACGGACGGGGAGGTGCTGGTCGCCGGGGAGCCGGTGTTCGAGCTGCCCGCCGCCCGGCTGCGCCACCTGCGCAGGAGACACCTCGGGTTCGTCTTCCAGGACCCGATCGCCTCGCTCGACCCGACCATGCGCGTCGGCGCCCAGCTCCGGCTGGTGCTCGGGCGCGACGGCGACGTGCGCTTCCACCTGGGACGGGTCAGGCTGGACGACCCCCGGGTGCTGCGCGCCTACCCGCACCAGCTCTCCGGCGGTATGGCGCAGCGGGTGGCCATCGCGATGGCCATGGCCACCTCGCCCGAGCTGCTCGTCGCCGACGAGCCGACCGCCGCCCTGGACAGCCAGGTGCGCGAGGAGGTGTCGAACGTGGTGTTCTCGCTGGCCGCCGAGGCGGGCACGGGCATCCTGTGGCTCAGCCACGACCTGCCCGCCGTGGCCCGCCGCTGCGACCGGGTCGCGGTCATGTACGGCGGGCGCGTCGTCGAGAGCGGCCCCGCCCGCCGGGTGCTGGGCGATCCGGCCCATCCCTACACGGCGGCGCTGGCGGGCTCGGCTCCCGCCGCCGCGCCCCACGGCGTCCGGCTCCATCCGGTGCCCGGCCGCCCGCCCGTGCTGGAGGGCCCGGCCGCCGGATGCGCCTTCGCGCCGCGCTGCCCGTTCGCGGAGGAACGCTGCGAGCACGAACGCCCGGTCCCGGTCCGCGTCCGCGAGCAGGACGTCCTGTGCCACCGGGCGGGAGAGCTGGAGGGCCGCCTGTCGCAGGGCGACGCCGTGTCGGAGGTGAAGGCGTGATCCTCGAACTCGACGACGTCACCGTCACCTTCGCCGCGGGGCCGCCGTTCCGGCGCATCCACCTCGACGCGATGCGGCACGTCACGCTGTCGGTCGCCGAGGGCGAGACGCTGGGCCTGGTCGGCGAGTCGGGCTCCGGTAAGACGACCACCAGCCGGGTCGCCCTCGGCCTGCAGCGTCCCACGGCCGGCACCGTCAGGTTCGGCGGGCGCCCGTTCCCCAGACGGCGGCGCGAGCTGGCCGGCCGCATGCAGGCCGTGCTCCAGCACCCGCACTGGTCGCTCAACCCGCGCATGCGCGTCGGCCAGAGCGTCGCCGAGCCGCTGGCGGTGCTCGGCCGCCTCGAAGACGGCCGCGCGGGCGACGCGGTCACCGAGGTGCTGGAGCAGGTCGGCCTGGAGGCGGCCTTCGCCGGCCGCTATCCGCACGAGCTGTCCGGCGGCCAGCGCCAGCGCGTCTCGATCGCCCGCGCGCTGGTCACCAGGCCGGGCTTCATCGTCTTCGACGAGGCCGTCAGCGCGCTGGACGTCTCCGTCCAGGTGCAGATCCTCAACCTGATCAAGGACCTGCAGGGCGAGTACGGCTTCAGCGCCCTGTTCATCTCCCACGACCTGGGCGCGGTGCGTTACGTCGCCGACCGCATCGCGGTCATGCGGGCGGGCGAGATCGTGGAGACCGCCGAGACGGCCACCTTCTACACCGCCCCTTCACACGAGTATTCGAAGCAGCTTCTGGAGGCCCTATGAGAGACGACGCTGTGAGAGACGCTGTGAGTGCGGACCCGCGCCCGGCGACCCCGTCGGAGTTCGCGCCGGGCGGGCCGCGCAACGCGGACCTGCCGCTGACCCCGCAGCCCAGCCCCGGGCGCGCCTCGGTCGCGTTCGACCTGCCCGGCGTGTTCGTCGGCACGGCCGAGTACGGCGAGGGCCCCACCGGCTGCACCGTCGTCCACCTGCCCGCGGGCGCCCGCACGGCGGTGGACGCGCGCGGCGGCGCGGTCGGCATGAGCGGCGGCTACGACTTCAACCACGCGATCTGCCTGGCGGGCGGCTCGGTGTACGGGCTGGCCGCGGCGGCGGGCGTCAGCGACGAGCTGCTGGCCCGCCGGGACAACCGCACCAAGTGGGACGAGCTGCAGCTGGTGTCCGGGGCGGTGATCTACGACTTCTCCTGCCGCGACACCGCCGTCTACCCGGACGCCGAGCTGGGCCGGGCCGCGCTGCGCAACGCGGTCGAGGGCGCGTTCCCGGTGGGCCGGTGCGGCGCGGGCCGGACGGCGAGCGCCGGCAAGGTGGACTTCGGCCGGGCGGAGTTCGCCGGTCAGGGGGCCGCGTTCGGCACGTTCGGCGAGGCCAAGGTGCTGGTGGCGACGGTGGTCAACTCGGTGGGCGCGGTGATCGACCGGCAGGGCCGGGTCGTGCGCGGCAACTACCACGCCGACCTCGGGGAGCGCCGCCACCCGAGCGCCGACTACGCCGCGGCGATCGGCGACGGCGCACCGTCCGTCATGGGCAACACCACGCTGACCGTGATGATCACCAACGTCCGGCTGACGGACGTGGAGCTGCTCCAGGTGGGCCGCCAGGTGCACAGCTCGATGCACCGGGGCATCCAGCCGTTCCACACGCTGACGGACGGCGACACGATGTTCGCGATGACGACCGACGAGGTCGAGCTGACCGGCGTCAAGCCGACCGGCCTCGGCACGCTGGCCTCCGAGGTCGCCTGGGACGCGATCCTGAGCGCGGCGGAGTAGCCGGGATGTACACCTTTCCCCGCTACGCGGCCCCGGATCCGGCGCAGGTGGACCTGCTGGTCAGGGAGAACCCGTTCGCGCTGGTCGTGAGCGCCACGGACGGCGCGCCGGTGGCCACGCACGTGCCCGTGATCCTGGAGGGCGACCACGTCGAGGGCGGCACGCTGCTCGGGCACCTGGCCCGCGCCAACCCGCACTGGCGCTCCTGGGAGTCTTCGCCGGAGGTGCTGGTGATCTTCCAGGGGCCGCACGGCTACGTCTCGCCCACCGTGTACGCCACCGACCCGGCCGTCCCGACCTGGGACTACGCGGCGGTGCACGTGACCGGCCGGCTGGAGCTGCTCGACGACGCCCTTGAGGTGGTGGAGCGCACGGTCGAGGCCGTGGAGTCGGGCCGCCGCCCGTCCTGGGAGGCGACCCCGGCCTCGCGGGAGAGGTTCCGCGCGTTGCTGCCGGGGGTAGTGGCCTTCCGGGTGCACGTGCGTACCGTGCAGAGCATGTTCAAGCTGAGCCAGGACATCGACGCCGAGCGGTACGCCCGCGTCCGCGACTCCTTCGCCGCGGAGAACCCGCGGCTCGCCGACTTGATGGACAGGTCATGACATTTCCCTGCTTTACGTCCAGCCAGACCGACCCCCGGGCCCGCGGCAAAGAACTGGGCACCCATCTGCGCAAGCGCATCGTCGCCAACCTCACCGGCTACGGCGAGCTGTTCGCGGTGGCCGGCGCCACCCCCGAGCAGGTGCGCGCGTGGGGCGAGCGGGCGCTCGACCGCAGCGCCGCGTGGGCGCCGTCGCTGGCGGACGAGATGGCCGGGATCGCGGCCGGCGCCGGGCTGGACCCCTGGCAGGTCGCCGTGGTCAACGCCCGCACCGAGATCCTGGCCGGCATCGACGCGGTCGGCCACGGCGAGTGCTCGACCTCCGTCGTGCTGCCGCAGGACGGCCCGCCGCGTACGGTGCAGACCTGGGACTGGCACGACCACCTGCGTGACGCGCCGATGTTGTGGGAGCTGGAGCCGCGGCCCGGCCACGTCGTGCGCACGTTCACCGAGGCAGGAGTGCTGGCCAAGATCGGCGTCAACACGGCGGGCCTCGGCGTGCACTTCAACATCCTGCGCCACGACGCCGACACGGCCGAGACCGGCGTGCCCGTCCACCTGATCGCCCGCCGCATCCTCGACGAGGCGGCCACCGTCGAGCAGGCCGCGGACATCGCCCGCTCGGCCCCGGTCTCCGCCTCCAGCGTCATCACGGCCGTGACCGCCGACGACGCGGCCTCGATCGAGATCTCACCGGCCGGGGTGGCCGTCATCCCGCCGGACCCCGGCGGGGTCCTGCAGCACTGCAATCACTTCCTGGACGCGGACCTGGCGGCGGGGGAGCGGCACGCCACCGAGCGGCCCGGCACCTACGACCGGCTGCGGCACCTGCACGAGCACGTCGAGGAGCTCAGCGACCCCGACCTCAACGCGCGGGCGCTGGCCATGCTCGCGCACGCTCCCGGCGCCGCGCCCGTCTGCGCCCACCCCGACCTGACCCAGCCGCTCAACCAGCGCTGGGAGACGCTCGCCACGATCGGCCTCGACCTGCCCGCCGGGCGGCTGCGGGTGCACCAGGGCGGGCCGTGCCAGGTCACCGAGGCGACCTGGCAGACCTTCTGAGCGCTCTGCTTGAAGGCTCTATTTGAACGCCGGGATGCCGGTGAGCGCCTTGCCGATGACCAGCGAGTGGATCTCCGAGGTCCCCTCGTAGGTCAGCACGGACTCCAGGTTCACCGAATGCCTGATCACGGGGTATTCGAGGGTGATGCCGCTCGCTCCGAGCAGCGTGCGGCACTTCCTGGCGATCTCCAGGGCCTCGCGCACGTTGTTCAGCTTGCCCAGGCTCACCTGCTCGGGGGTGAGCGTGCCGGCCTCCTTCAGCCGGCCGAGGTGCACCGCGAGCAGCAGGCCCTTGCCCAGCTCCAGCGCCATGTCCGCGAGCTTCTCCTGGGTCAGCTGGTACGACGACAGCGGCCGGGCGAACACCTCCCGCTGGGCGGTGTAGGCGAGGGTGGCCTCCAGGCAGTCCAGCGCCGCCCCCATCGCCCCGAACACGATCCCGAACCTGGCCTCGTTCAGGCAGCCGAGCGGCCCGGACAGGCCCCTGGCGCCGGGCAGCATCGCCGCGGCCGGCAGGCGTACCCCGTCGAGCACCAGTTCGCTGGTCACGCTCGCGCGCAGCGAGATCTTGTGCTTGACGTCGTTGACGGTGAAGCCGGGGGTTCCCGCGGGGACCAGGAAGCCCCTGACGCCCTCGTCGGTGCGGGCCCAGACCACCGCCACGTCCGACACCGAGCCGTTGGTGATCCACAGCTTGGTGCCGTTCAGCACCCAGTCGCCGCCCTCGCGCTTGGCCGTGGTCCGCATGCCGCCGGGGTCGGAGCCGAAGTCGGGCTCGGTCAGGCCGAAGCAGCCGATGCGCTCGCCGGCCGCCATCGCGGGCAGCCACTCCTGCTTCTGCTCCTCGCTGCCGTACTTCCAGATGGCGTACATGGCCAGCGAGCCCTGCACCGAGACCAGGCTGCGCAGGCCGGAGTCGGCCGCCTCCAGCTCCAGGCAGGCCAGCCCGTACGAGACCGCGCCCATCCCCGCGCAGCCGTAGCCGTCGAGGTGCATGCCGAGCACGCCGAGGGAGCCGAGCGTGCGGGCCAGCTCCCGCGCGGGCAGTTCCCCGGCCTCGAACCAGCCGGCGACCTGCGGGCGGATCTCCCGGTCGCACACGAGCCTGACCGTGTTCCTGATCTCGCGTTCCTCGTCGGTCAACAGGGTGTCGAGGGCGAAGAGGGTGGTGGGTGCGATCATTCCCGCTCCGTATTTTGGATCCAATATTGAAAATCCAATATGGCACAGTTAGGGTGCGTTGACCATGGACGTTCTGAATCTCATCGGTGGCCGCTGGGTCGAGGGCGCGGGCGAGGAGTTCACCGACACCAACCCGGCACGGCCCTCCGAGGTCGTGGCGCGCGGGCGGTTCGCGTCCGTGCCCGAGGTGGAGCGGGCCGTCGCGGCGGCCGGGCGGGCCGCGCCCGGCTGGGCGGCGACCCCGCACCACGCCCGCGCCGCCGTGCTCACCGCCGCCGCCGACCTCGTCGCGGGCCACGCCGGCGAGTGGGGCGCCGAGCTGGCCCGCGAGGAGGGCAAGACGCTGCCCGAGGCGGTCGCGGAGGTTCAGGGCGCGGCCCGGATCATGCGGTACTACGCCGGCGAGGCCGACCGGGAGAGCGGCGAGATCTTCGCCTCCCCGCGCCCCGGCGAGAACGTGCTCGTCGTCCGCAAGCCGATCGGCGTGGCTGGGCTGATCACGCCGTTCAACTTCCCGATCGCCATCCCGGCCTGGAAGATCGCGCCCGCGCTCACGTACGGGAACGCCGTGGTGTGGAAGCCGTCCTCGCTGGTGCCGCTGCTCGCCTACCGGCTGGCCTGGGCGCTGACCTCCGCCGGGCTGCCCGACGGCGTGCTCAACCTCGTCTACGGCGAGGCCGACGCCGGCTCGGCCGTCGTGGGCCATCCGGGCGTGGACGCGGTGTCGTTCACCGGCTCCACCGCCGTCGGCCGGGCCGTCATCGCCCGCTGCGGCGAACTGGGCAAGCCGGTGCAGACCGAGATGGGCGGCAAGAACGCCTCCATCGTGCTCGCCGACGCCGACCTCGACCACGCCGCCGAGCAGGTCTGCCTCGGCGCCTTCCGCTCGACCGGGCAGAAGTGCACGGCCACCTCCCGGCTCATCGTGGCCGACCAGGTGGCGGACGACCTGCTCGAACGGGTCGCGGACCGGGCCGCGCGGCTCGTCGTCGGCGACCCGCTGGACAGCGGCGTCGAGATGGGCCCCCTGGTCAGCGCGGCCGCCCGCGAGCGCGTCACGGCCGGGGTCGCGCGGGCCGTGGGGGAGGGGGCCAAGCCGCTGGCGGGCGGCGCGCCGCTGGAGCGCGACGGCTGGTTCACGCCGCCTACCCTGCTGGACCTGCCGGGGACCGGGGTGGACTTCTGGCGGACCGAACTGTTCGGGCCCGTGGTGGGCGCCGTACGGGCGGGCAGCGCGGAGGAGGCGCTCGGGCTGGCGAACCTCAGCGACCACGGGCTGTCGGCGGCGATCTTCACCCGGGACCTCGGGGCGGCGCTGCGCGCGGTCGACGGGCTGGAGGTGGGCGTGCTGCACGTCAACTCCGAGTCGGCGGGGACGTTTCCGCACGTGCCGTTCGGCGGGGCCAGGCAGAGCGGGTTCGGGCCCAAGGAGCAGGGGCGGGCGGCCAGGGACTTCTACACCAGGACGGTCACCGTCTACCTCGGGGCGCCGGCGTGAGCGGGGCGCTGTCCGGGCTGCTCGTGGCCGACTTCAGCCGGGTGCTGGCCGGTCCTTACGCGACCATGCTCCTGGCCGACCTGGGGGCCGAGGTGGTCAAGGTCGAGCGGCCCGGGGCGGGGGACGACACCCGGGCGTGGGGGCCGCCGTACGCGGAGGGGGAGGCGACGTACTTCCTCGGGGTCAACCGCAACAAGCGCTCGATCGCGCTGGACCTGCGCGCGGACGCCGAGGTCGCGCGGGCCCTGGCGGCGCGGGCCGACGTGCTGGTGGAGAACTTCAGGCCCGGCACGATGGAACGGCTCGGGCTCGGCTACGAGAGGCTGCGGGAGCTCAACCCGGGCCTGGTCTACTGCTCGATCACCGGGTTCGGGTCGGGGGCCGGGGCTGGTCTGCCCGGGTACGACCTGATCGCGCAGGCCGTCGGCGGGCTGATGAGCGTCACGGGCGAGCCCGGCGGGCCCGGCACCAAGGCTGGGGTGGCGCTGGTGGACGTGATCACGGGGCTGCACGCGGCCCTCGGCATCCTGGCCGCCCTCCGCCACCGCGACACCACCGGCCAGGGCGGCCGCGTCGGCGGGGTCGGGCAGCGGGTCGAGGTGTCGTTGTTGTCGTCGTTGTTGTCGGCGCTCACCAACCACTCCTCCGCCTACGCCGCCGCCGGCGTCGTGCCGCGCGCGATGGGGAACCGGCATCCGAGCATCGTCCCGTACGAGGTGTTCCAGGCCGCCGACCGGCCGATCGTGATCGCGGCGGGGAACGACCGCCAGTACCGCGCTCTGTGCGCCGTCCTGGACCGGGACGACCTGGCCGGCGACCCCCGCTACGCCACCAACGCCGCCCGGGTGGCCGCCAGGGAGACGCTCGTGCCCGCCCTCGACAAGGCCCTGGCCGGGCGGAGCGCCGACGAGTGGTTCGAGCGGCTGACCGCCGCCGGAGTGCCGTGCGGCCCGATCAACGACCTGGCCGCCGCCTTCGCCCTCGCCGAAGACCTCGGCCTGGAGCCCGCCGTCGACCTCGACGGCGTCGGCCAGGTCGCCAACCCGGTGCGCATGAGCGCCACCCCGCCCTCCTACCGCCGCCCGCCGCCCGCGCTCGGGCAGGACGACGCGTGGGTTCGTGAGATATTGGGGCCGTGAGTCCGGACGAGGCACGACGCAGGCCGCCCACGGCCCAGCAGTTCGTGCTGGCCGAGCTGCGCCGCGCCATCACCACCGGCCGCCTGCGGCCCGGCGCCCCGATCAGGCAGGACGCGCTGGCCGAGGAGTTCCAGGTCAGCCGCGTCCCGCTGCGTGAGGCGCTCAAGACGCTGCAGGGCGAGGGGCTGGTCACCTACGAGGCGCACCGCGGCTACTCCGTCGAGACGCTCTCCCTCGACGACCTGCGCGAGGTCTACCGCATCAGGCAACTGCTGGAGGAGGAGGCCGTGCGCCGGGCCGTGGCCCGCCTCACCGACGCCGACCTGCGCCGGCTGGCGGAGGCGCAGGACGAGGTCGAGCGGGCCGCGACGGCGGGTGACGTGCTGTCCATGGCCACCGCCAACCGGGTCTTCCACATGACCCTGTTCGACTGCGCGGGGATGCCGCGGCTGGTCCGGATGATCCGCACGCTCTGGGACACGACCGACGCCTACCGGTCGATGTACTACGGCGACGCCGGCAACAGGGAGCGGGTGGTCAAGGAGCACCGCGCCACCCTCGACGCCCTGCGCCGCGGGTCCGCCGACGAGGCCGTGACCACGCTCAACGTGCACCGCGACCACGCGGTGGCCGAGCTGGAGCCGTACCTGAACGCCTGAACGTCCGAGCTCGCCGCCGGCACTCCGCCGCTGCCGTGAGGGGTCTGTGACGCGGGCTGCGTCACCCCCGGGTGTCTGACTCATCTCATTTCGAAAAGTCACTCGTTTTGTCGGCCGCGCCGCAGTAGCTTGTGATGATCTTCAAAATGGACCCCTACGAGGAGGGCAATGTTCCCCCAGCCACGACGGGTGGGCATCTTCACGCTGCTCACGCTGGTCGTGTCCGTCGGCACGACCGGCGCGACGGCGCCGTTATCCGCGGCCGCGCGCGAGGCCGCGTCCCCTCCTTCCGCGTCCGTCGCGGGACAGGCCACGGCTTCCCCGGCCTTCTCAGGAACGTCCCCCGCTCTCTCGGGAACGTCCCCCGCTTCTTCGGGGACGCCCACGAAGGTGGTCGTGCCCGCCCTGGACGACGTGTTCGTCAGCCAGGAGGAGCCGGCCAAGAGCTTCGGCGCCGCCACGTGGATGTCCGTCTGCGGCGCCACCTGCGGATCCTCCGCCGCCGGCCGGCGGGTCGCGCTCGCCAGGTTCAGGGTCTCCGGCATCCCGGCCGGCGCCGGGAACGTCACCGCCACCCTTGAGCTGACCCCCACCAGGACCGCCGCGACCACGCTGTCGGCGCGCGAGGTGTCCGGCGCCTGGACCGAGACCGCGACCACGTGGCGGACCCGCCCCGAGCTCGGGAAGGTGCTCGCGAAGCACACCGGCTTCACCGCCGGCCGGCCGGTCCGCCTCGACGTCTCCCCGGCGATCTCCCGTGACGGCGCCTACTCCTTCGCCCTCACGCA
Organism: Nonomuraea fuscirosea; assembly: GCF_003001935.1. Lineage (GTDB taxonomy): Bacteria > Actinomycetota > Actinomycetes > Streptosporangiales > Streptosporangiaceae > Nonomuraea > Nonomuraea fuscirosea. Next base: position 749,708 of record NZ_PVNG01000002.1, read on the forward strand.
GCCGGACGGCACGCCCACGGTGCTGTACTCCTCCCGTCAGCGCGGCGACCGCGGCCCCAAGCTCACGATCACCTACACCACCGGCGCCACCCCCTGTGCCACGCTGCCCTTCGACAAGCCCTCGGCCGCCGCGTTGCGCGCCTCGGCCAAGAAGGCGTTCGCGTTCTACTTCCCGCCCTTCCCCGTCTCGGTCGACAACAAGGACCCGGCGGACGACCAGTACGCCTCCTGGCTCGACCCGGCCGGCTCCAGCGGCCTCTACCGCAGCAGAGGCGGCTACCTGCGGGATCGGCCGCTGACCAGGTCCGTACGGCCCGAGGCCCACTGGCGGCGGCTCGACTTCGAGCGCGAGGTGCGCCAGGCCATCGCGCAGGGGCTCGACGGGTTCATCTACCAGCACCACACCTCCAGCGACCAGCGCTGGAACCAGCTGCCCCAGCTCCTCGACGCCGCCGAGGCCGTGGACCCGCAGTTCAGGATCGTGCTCAGCCCCGGCTTCCCGGCCGCGGCCGGAGCCTCGTACACCAAGATGATCTCGGACCTCCTGCTGGTCAAGGGTCATCCATCGCTGTTCACGCTGCCCGACGGGAGCGTGCTGCTCGCGCCGTACACGATCGAGCGCCAGCCGCCCTCCTGGTGGCGGGCCGCCCAGGCGGCGCTGGCCGCCAGAGGCATGCGGACGTCGCTGATGTCGATCTTCAGCTACTGGGACGGCCGCGGCAGGACCGAGTGGGACGAGTACGTCTACGGCCACTCCTCCTGGGGCGCCAACCGTCCGGGGGTGACCGGCGGTTTCGTCAAGGCGGCCAGGGCCGCGCACAAGCGCGGGCTGACGTACATGGCGCCGATCGGATTCGAGGACACCAGGGTCAAGGACCTGCGCTACTGGGAGGCGCGCAACAGCAGCACGCTGCGCGGCTCGTGGCGGGCGGCGATCAAGGGGGACGCCGACTGGGTGCAGCTCGTCACCTGGAACGACTACGGCGCGTCGCACCAGGCGCCCTCGAAGGCGCGCGGCCACGCGCTCGCCGACGTCAACGCCTACTACACGACCTGGTTCAAGACCGGCGCGGCGCCGCGGATCGTCCGGGACGCGCTCTACTACTTCCACCGCGGCCACAAGGCCGGCGCGCCCTACGACAGGAGCAGGCAGACCGCCGGCGGGTTCACCATCGCGGCCGGTCCGGGGCCGGTGGACCAGGTGGAGCTGCTGGCGTTCGTGAAGGGGCCGGGCAAGCTGGTGATCACGCAGGGCTCGGACGTGCGGAGCAAGCGGGTGCGCGCGGCCGGGGTCGTGTCGTTCAAGGTGCCGATGGTGCCGGGGACGACGCCGGTCTTCGAGCTGCGCCGGGGCGGCGACACCGTCCAGACGCTGCGCAGCTCGACGCCCATCAGGGCCGGCGTCACCTACCAGGACATGATCTACCACGCGGGCGGCGGCACCGCCTGCTCCGCCTGACCCGGCAGGCGCTCACCGGACGCGCTCCGCGAGGTCGGTCACCGCGTTCACGAGGCCGGGGCCGTTCAGCATGACCAGGTCGTTGTGCCCGGCCCCCGCCACCTCCACGGTCGTCGCGTCCGCCGCCTCGGCCACCGCCCGGCTCAGGCGCGGGGGGACGATCGTGTCGCGGGTGCCGTACACGACGACGACCGGGGCGCGGACCCGGGCGATGTCCCGCGCTACGGGGAAGTGGTCGCGCAGCAGGGCGCGTACCGGGAGGAACGGGTAGTTGACCTGGCCGGCGGCGGCCAGGTCGGTGAACGGCGAGCGCAGCACCAGCCCGTCCGGCCGCCGCTCCAGCGCGAGCCTGGTCGCGACCGCCGCGCCCAGGCTCTCGCCGAAGTAGATCACCCGCGAGGTGCGGACGAGGTCGCGCGCGGCCAGCGCGTCGAGGAACAGGCCCTCCTCGGTCGGGCTGCCCGGGTTGCCGCCGTAGCCGCGATAGTCCATCAGCAGGACCGGCAGCCCGTACGCGGCCAGCGCCCTGGCCAGGGGCGCGCGGTGCAGCCGGTTGCCCGCGTTGCCGCCGGTGACCAGCACGGTCACGTCGCGGTCGCCGGGCACGTGCCAGGCGGCGAGCCTGAGCCCGTCGCGGGTGGTGAACGAGACGTCGCGCGCCCCAGGGATCACCTCGGCGGCCGGCGGCACCGGGCCCCGGTCGGGCAGGTAGATGAGCCGCCGCTGGAACACCCACAGCAGGCCGAGCAGCAGGAGCAGCACGACCACGACCACCAGGGCGGTGCGCGTCAGCGTAGTCACGACAACCACGGTACGCACACCGCCCGCAACCCGGCCGCGATGGTCACCTACGGAAGCACGCGGCCGGCGGTGATCATGTCCGAGGTGGTGCGGCGGCGGGGAGTCACAGCCGGGAAGGAGCGGCGGCGGTCACGAGTTCGCCGAGGAGACGACCGCGCCTGCCTGGACGACGTGGCGCAGGTGCTTGGCCGGGTCGGCGAGGACGCCGATGTCCGCCAGCGGGTCCCCGTCCAGCACGAGCAGGTCGGCGTGCGCTCCCACGGCCAGCGTGCCGAGCTCGCCCGCCCGCCCGGCCAGCTCCGCCGCGCCGATGGTGGCCGACCGCAGCACGTCGATCGGCCGCTGCACCTCGGCCCGCAGCCGGAACTCGTGGTTCTGGTGCCGGTGCATGCCGCCGAGCAGGTCCGTCCCGTACGCCAGCCGCACGCCCCCGCGCGCCGCCCGTTCCAGCGCGACGATGCCCGCGTCCAGCACGTCGTCCACCTTGCGCCAGCTGCTCTCGGACAGCCCGAACTCGCGGCCCTCCTGCTTGAGCGCCCAGTACGTCACCAGCGTCGGCACCAGGTAGGCGTCGTGCCGCAGGAACAGCTCGACGCTGGCGTCGTCGATCAGGTTGCCGTGCTCGATCGAGCGCACCCCGGCGTCGAGGGCCCGGTTGACGGCGCGGGCGGTGTAGGCGTGGGCGGCGACGTACCGGTTGGCGGCCTCGGCCTCCTCGACGGCGGCGCGCAGCTCGTCCACCGAGAACTGGGTCGAGTCGATCCGGTCGGTCGGCGAGGCGACGCCGCCTGAGGCCATCACCTTGATGTGGTCCGCGCCCTTGCGCAGCTCGTCGCGGGCGGCGGCGCGCACCGCGTCGGCCCCGTCGACCACCCGCCCGACACCCGCGCAGCACGGGTGGTCGTCGTTCAGGTGCTCGCCCCGGCCGCGGAGGTCGGCGTGGCCGCCGGTCTGGCTCAGCCCCTTGCCGCAGAACAGCAGCCGCGGGCCCCGGATCAGGCCCTCCGCCTGGGCGTCGGCGAGCCCGAAGTCGGCGCCCGAGCAGTCGCGGACCGTGGTGAAGCCGCGATCGAGCATGCCGCCCATGATGCGGGCGCTGTGCGCGGCGACGTACGCGGGCGACATGGAGCCGAGCCTGCCCAGGTCCGCGGTCGAGGCGGTGACGTGCACGTGCGCGTCGATCAGGCCGGGCACGACGTGAGCGCCGGCCAGGTCGATCACCCGCGTGCCGTCGGGGGCGCGCAGCCCTCGTCCCGTCTCGGCGACGCGGCCGTCGGCGCAGCGCAGGTCGCCTTCGGCGTACTCGCCGGTCGTCACGTCGAGCAGCAGGGCGTTACGCAGCAGCAGGCTCATGCGGCACCTCCGGACAGCGCGGGAGCGGCCTTCGCGGCGATGGCCCGGGCGGCGGCGACGGAGTCGTCGTCGTAGCGGCCCTCGGCGTCGAGGATGTTGAGCACGCCGAGCACGCCGCCGTCCGTCCCGATCACGGGCACGTTGACGATCGAACCGCAGCCGAGGCTCTCGATCAGCTCGTGGTCGGCGAAGATCTCCCGTACGGCCGCGCGGTCGCGGCCGAAGTACGGCTCGCCCCGCTCGATGCAGGTGGCCAGCCAGCCCTGGGCGACCTCGACGGTCTTCTCGCCGCCCACCGGGTACTCCACGGGGTGGCTGCTGTGCACGCGGCGCAGCGCCCGCCGTTCCGGCACCCAGGCCAGCACGGTGAACAGCCGCACGCCCACCTCCCTGCGCACCGTCTCTTCCAGCTCGTTCAGGTCGTCGATCACTTGGTCGCCTCCTCGGCGGTGGATTCGGTCAGCTCTTCCAGTGAACGCCCGGCCGTGGCCAGACCGAACACGACCACACACACCACCCCGGCCACCAGCACGGCCGTGGTCAGCCCGAACACGCCGGCGAAGCCGAGGCTGGCGGCCGACAGTCCGATGATCGTCGGCGCCAGGATGCTGCCGACCCGCCCGAACGCGCTGGACAGGCCGGAGCCGGTCGCCCGGATCCAGGTCGGGAAGACCTCGGGGGTGTAGGAGTAGACGCCGGCGTACGTGCCGTTCAGGAAGAACGACAGCACCGCGCCCGCGATCGTGATGGTGACGGGCGAGTCCATCTGCGACAGCCAGAAGGCGCTGACCGCCGAACCGCCGAGGTAGATCGCGATCGTGTTCTTGCGGTCCAGCCGCTCGGACAGCCACGCGGCGGAGAAGTAGCCGGGGATCTGGGCCAGATAGATGATGATCGAGAACTCGAAGCTCTTGGTCACGGTGATGCCGCGCTGCACGAGCAGGGTGGGGATCCAGGAGAAGAACCCGTAGTACGAGAACGTGATCACGAACCACACCAGCCAGATCACCGCCGTGCGCCTGGCCATGGCGGGGCTCCACAGGAACTTCAGCGCGTTGAGCAGGTTCACCTTCGGCGTGTGCGTCACGGGCGCGACGGCGGCGTCGGGCACCGGTGGCAGCGGCGCGCCGGTGGCTCGTTCGACGCGGCGCTCCAGGTCGGCCACCACCGCCTCGGCCTCGTCCGTACGGCCCTGCTGGAGCAGGAAGCGCGGTGACTCCGGCAGCGAGCGGCGCCACCACAGCAGCATGACGATCGGCAGCGCGGTGACCACCTGCGCGATCCGCCAGCCGTCGTCGAACGTCGGCACCACGAACCGCCCGATCAGCGCCGCCATCACGAACCCGAACGAGAAGAAGCCGGCCAGCGCGCCGATGAACCAGCCGCGCCGGTTGGCGGGCACGAACTCGGACAGGAACGGCGCGATGATCGCGCTCTCCGCCCCCGCGCCCGCTCCGGCCAGCACGCGGGCGCCGAGGAAGATCTCGTAGTTCGGGGCGAACGCGGCCACGACGGAGAAGACGGCGTAGAAGGCGAGCGCGTACATCATCACCTTCTTGCGGCCGATGCGGTCGCCGAGCAGGCCCGCCACGGTCGCGCCGAACAGGAACCCGAACGGCGTCGCCGAGCCGATGATGCCGAGCTGGCCGTTGGAGAGGTCCCAGGCCTCCTGGGCGCTCGGCAGCAGGAACGCGACGACGGCGGAGTCCATGCCGTCGAAGGTGTAGCCGAGGCCGCCGATCAGGAGGAGGAGATAGTGCGGACGGCTCAGGGGGAGCCGGTCCAGCCGGGCCAACAAGGTCATCTGACACACCTTTCCCCAGGTCCTGGCCCTGTAGGTCGAATTCGAAGCAACATATAGTGCGGATGGCTAAAATTGCAATGTTCTTTGCAAGTTAGAGTGGTGCCGACCGCGTAGCATGTTCCGGGCCGCGGGACGCGCTCACGCTCGGATCCCGGGCCCGGGGGGAAGGGCGGAAGGGGACAGGTGACAGAGGGCGCGGTCGTGCCGGAAGAGCTGGGGAGCGCGGACAGTTACGAGGACTGGCTGCGTGAGCGGTTGCCGGTGCGCGGGCTGCGCGGCAAGGCGGCCGCCGTGCTCGAAGTCCTGCTGTCGCAACCGCGCCGCGCCTCGTTCGGCTCGGCGCAGGAGCTGGCCCAGCTCGCCGGCGTCAACGTCGCCACCGTCACCCGCACCGCGCAGGCGCTCGGCTTCGCCGGCTGGCCGGCGCTCCAGCAGGAGCTGCGCGCCCGCTACCTGTCCTCGCTCAGCGCCGGCCAGGTGGCCGCCGAGCACCGGGGCACCGGCTCGCCCAGCTCCCGCTCGCTGCGCCGCGACCTCGACAGCCTGGCGGTGCTCAACCGGCGCCTGGACGAGAGCGTGCTGCTCACGATCGCCGAGGCGATGGCGGCGGCGCGGCACACCGTGATCGTCGCCGACGGCAGCTACGCCGCCGTCGGGCTGGCGCTCGCGCACAACGCCCGGCTGGCCGGCTATCCGGTACGCGCGGTGACGGCGGGGGACGCGGAGCTGGCCAACGCCATGGCAGCGATCGGTGAGGGCGACGTCCTGATCGCGATCAGCTTCTGGCGCCTGTACCAGAGCACGGTGCTGGCCGCCAACGAGGCCCGTTCGCGCGGGGTGCGGGTGTTCGCGCTGACCGACGCGGCCAGCCCGGCCCTGGCCAGCGCGGCGGAGCAGGTGGTGATCGTGCCGGCGGAGGGCGAGGCGTTCTTCCCCTCGCTCACGGCCGGCATCGCCGTGGCGCAGGCCCTGGTCACCCAGCTGGCCGCGGTGGATCCGGCGCGTACGGGAGCCTCGATCGAGGCGGCGGAGGCGATGTGGGCCAAGTTCGGCCTGCTCCACCGCCGCCCCACCGCCGGCGACCCCTCCTGACCCACCCGGACGACCCCGTGCGACCTTTCGGCCGGCCGGCGGGCGCCTGCCCGCCGAGCCGCGTGGCGTCATCGGCCCCGCCTCGGGCGTATTCCCGCCGTATTCCAGGCTGCTTCCGGCGCGTGCGACGATCACGCCAGTGACCTGGACCAGGGGATCGCTGCTGCCGGAGTACCTGTCTCCGGCGTTGCGGAGGAGCGATCTCCGTCCGGGAGAAGGAGGCACGATGAACCACCTCAGGACAGCCATCGTCGGCGCCGCTGTCGCGGCGGCGAGCGTCATTCTGGCCCAACCGGCCCTGGCGGCGAGCTTCCAGCGCGACGTCGGCGACGGAATCGTCCGTTACGACGACACCACCAACGAGATGTGCGTCCGCGCCGACAACACCACCGGGACGGCCTGGGTGGAGGTCACCCTCACCCGCCCGGGGGTGATCGGCACGCCCATCGTCATCAGGGACGACAACGTCAAGCACCCGGACGCCACCTGCAAGCAGGTCTCCGCCTTCGACAACGTCACCTACCGGGCCGACTACGAAAGCTTCTGGAGCGGCCGGGGCACCATCCTGCGCGGATCGTTCCAGTTCACGACCTGAGGCTTCGGCCTGACGCCGCGTTGACCGGCGGGCCGCCGGCGCCTCTCCGGCGGCCCGCCGACCTACCGTGTCACAGCCAGCTGGCCCGCACGCTGATGCCCGAGCCGTCGCCCTCGGGGAGCCCCGCCTGCCCGGCGCGGACGGCGTCGAGCAGGCGGGCGACCGTCTCGACGATCTCCGGCGTCCGCTCGCGCAGGCCCGTCACGTCGGCGGGGCTCACCTCGTCCGCCCCGACCCCGGCCTGATCCAGCACCGCCTCCAGGTCGGCCAGCCGCTCGCCGAGCCACTTGAGCGGCTCCTGCGACAACTGCCGGTCGAACACCCGCCGCCCCGGCTCCCAGCCGTCCACCCCCGGGTGGTGGTGGGTGCGGTCGAAGCTTCCCGGCGTCCCCGAGACCGACTCCAGCAGGTCGACCCGCCAGATCGGGCGGTCCACGGTGATCGGCCTGGCCGAGTAGATGGAGCCCTTCAGCTCGCCCTGGTCGAGCCGGCGCAGCTCCAGCCGCACCCCGCGTTCGGCCCCCTCCTGCCCGGCCAGCGGGTCGGGGTCGACGAAGTAGATGTCGCTCACGGCCACGCCGATCCGATCGAAGCCGAAGAGGTAGAGCACGGGAGACCACATCCTTCGCGAGGGTTCGTGCACGCCTTGTTCAACGTAACACCGCCGTCCGACGCCGGATCAAGGCCCCTCGACCGGCCTCGACGCCGCCGGATCGCCGGATCGCCGGATCGAGGTCCCGGCGTCCGTGCGGCGGGGAAGCGTCAGGGTTCGACGAGGCCGGCGCGGATGGCGTAGCGGGTCAGGTCCAGGCGGTCGCGCATGCCGAGCTTCGCGAGGATGTTGGCCCGGTGCCGGTCGACCGTCTTCACGCTGATCACCAGCGTCTCGGCGATCTCCTTGGCCGAGTTGCCCTCCGCGATCAGCTTGACGATCTCCTCCTCGCGCGGCGTCAGGATGCTCTCCGGCATGCGGTCGCCCTCCCGGTTGCGCTGCAGGTAGTCGCGGATCAGCGCGGTCACCGCGCCCGGGTAGAGGAACGGCTCCCCGCGCATCGCGGCCCGGCACGCCTCCAGCAGGTCCTGGTCGGCGACCGACTTGAGCACGTAGCCGGAGGCGCCGACCTTGAGCGACTCGAAGAAGTACTGCTCGTTGTCGTACATGGACAGGATCAGGATGCGCACGCCGGGCGCCCGGCGGGAGATCTCCCTGGCGGCCTGGAGACCCGTCATGCGCGGCATCGCGATGTCGAGGATGGCCAGGTCCACCGTCTCCTCGGAGGCCGCGGCGACGGCCTCGGCGCCGTCGGCGGCCTCGGCGACCACCTCCAGGTCGGGCTCGGCGTCGAGGATGAGCCGCAGCCCCTGGCGGACGAGCGCGTGGTCGTCGGCCAGCAGGATCCGGGTCTTGTTCACGAGAGTGTGCTCCGATCCGAGGGGTCCGGGATGACCAGGCGCACATGGGTGCCCTCGCCTGGCGGGGAGTCGACGCTCAGCCGGGCGCCGATGAGCAGGGCGCGTTCGCGCATGCCCCGGATCCCGGCGCCGTCCTCGCCCGCGCCGCCTCGGCCGTTGTCGGAGATGCGCAGGACCAGGCGGCCGTCCTCGGTCGTGAGCGACAGCTCGGCGCGGGTGGCGCGGGCGTGCCTGGCGATGTTGGTCAGGCTCTCCTGCGCGATCCGGTAGAGGACCAGCTCGACGTCCGCGCCCAGCGCCGGATGGTCCGGTTCGACGGCGCGGGTGACCGGGATGCCGCCCATCCGGGAGAGGTCGGTGGCCAGCGCGCTGAGCGCGGCGTGCAGCCCGAGGTCCTCCAGTACGCCGGGGCGCAGGCGGCGGGCGACCTGGCGGACCTCGTCGAGGCTGGCGCGTACGGTCTCCTGCACCCCGTGCAGCTCCTCGCACAGGTCGGCGGGCGCCCGGTCGACCACCCGCTTCAGGGCGAGGAGCACCACGGTCAGGCTCTGGCCGATCTCGTCGTGCAGCTCGCGGGCGATGCGCTGGCGTTCGCCCTCCTGCGCGGCCAGCGCGTGCGCGCTGCTCGCGCTGCGCTCGGCCTCCAGCCGGTCCAGCATCGCGTTGAACGTGTCGATGAGATGGGTGAGGTCGCTGTTGCCGCTGTCGGCCAGCCGGTCGCCGGTCCGCAGCAGGTCCACCCGCTGCATGAGCGTGGTCAGCGCGTCCAGCGGGGCCAGGCTGCGGCGCAGCAGCAGCGCGTTGGCGAAGAGCATCACCGCCAGCCCCACCAGCAGCACCGGCACCTCGGCCAGCAGCACCGGGGAGGATACGGTGGCGGGAGAGAGCGCGAGCACGAGCGTGCCGGCGGCGAAGACCAGCCCGTTGATCAGCACCAGCCGGCGGAACAACGCCTGAGCCGGTGGCCGCGGCGCTCCCTGGCCGCTCGCGTCACCCGGCCGCCCCCCTGCGCGGTCGTTCATACCACCAGCCTCTTCGTTGCCGGACCTGGTTGTCCATCCGGTCTGGCCCTCATCCGGCGAATCGTCCTACATGTTGTATCCCTGCCCAGATGGGTGTCATGCCCAATAGTGCGGAAGTGCGTTCGCCGGAAGACTGGGGGAGAGCCGGATGGGAGGAAAGCGACATGGACGTCACTCGCACGACCGTGCCGGGCAGCGGCCCGGGGAGAGACATCGTGCATCACCTCGTCACCCGCGCGGGCCAGCGCTTCGGTCTGCTCGTGGAGAGCGGCGGGCGGCGGCGGTTCCTCGTCTACGACTCCGCCGACGCCGACGTGCCGGCGCAGACCATCGTCCTCGACCAGGACGAAGCCGATCAGGTCGCCGACCTGTTGCACAGCAGGCCCGTACCCGACCGGCTGGCCGACCTGGAACGCCGCGTCGCCCGGTTGGCCGGAGCGGCGCCATGACGTCGCCGGGGACACCCGGTCGACTCGTCGAACGGGATGATGTCATGCATGCCAGCAATATCGCCGTGAACCTGCCCACGGTGACCGTCCACGACCCCGTCACCAAAGCCGTGCGGATCATGGCCCTGGGCCGGATGCCCGGCCTGATCGTCGTGGACGGCCGGGGGCGCCCGTCCTGCGTGCTCCCGGGGACGCAGGTGCTGCGCCTGGCCGTGCCGGGGGCTTACCAGGAGGACCCGGCGCTCTGCCGGACGATCGACGAGGCGCACGCCGACCTGTTCTGGGGTGAGCTGGGCGACCTGACGGTGGGCGACTGCCTGCCGCAGCGGCCCGCCACGCCCGCGACGGTCCGGCTCGACGCGACCCTGCTGGAGGTGGCGGCCCTGATGGCCCGCCTGCGCAGCCCGATCGTCGCGGTCGTCGGCCCCGACGGCGTCCTCGCCGGGGCGATCACCCTGGAGCGGCTGCTGACCACCCTGGTCCTGTCCGGCTCGGACGACTGACCCCTTTTCCCTGACCGGGCGCGCGCCTTCGGCCGCGCCCGGGTCGCCGCATGTTCACCGTTCGGAGGCCCTTGCCATGCGCTCGCCGTACTCGCCGTACCGTCTGTCCCGTGCCCTTCCGTCATGTCCTGACCGTCACCTCTGTCCCGCCGGGCGCACCGTGCAGGCCGGACCGCCGGGACAGGACGGATGAGCGCCTTCGTCGCACTGGCGATCTTCCTGGTGGCCTTCTTCTTCATCGCCACCGAGAAGGCCAACAAGGTCAAAGTCGTGCTCATCGCCGCCGGGCTGATGGCCGTCACGGGCCTCATCCCCGGCGCCGAGGTGTTCTTCTCCGAGCACGAGGGCATCGACTGGAACGTCATCTTCCTGCTCTTCGGCATGATGGTCATCGTCGGCATCATCAAGCAGACGGGGATCTTCGACTATCTCGCCATCTGGGCGGCCAAGCGGTCGAAAGGACGGCCGTACCGGCTGATGGTCATGCTGATGGCGATCACCGCCGTCGCCTCGCCCTTCCTCGACAACGTCACCACCATCATGCTGGTCGCGCCGGTCACCATCGTGGTGTGCAACCGGCTGCGGATCGCGGCGCAGCCGTACCTGATCGCGGAGGTGCTGGCCTCCAACATCGGCGGCGCGGCCACGCTCATCGGTGACCCGCCGAACATCATCATCGGCAGCCGCGCCGGGCTGACCTTCAACGACTTCCTCGTGCACATGGCCCCGATCGTGGTGGTCATCTTCGCCGTGTTCGTGCTGCTTTCGCGCTGGCTGTTCCGCAACTCGTTCCAGTACAACGCCGAGCACGTGGCCGAGGTGATGGCGCTGCAGGAGCGGCGGGCGATCACCGACCCGCGGCTGCTGGTGCGCTGCCTGGTGGTGCTGGGCGCGGTCGTGGTCGGGTTCGGGCTGCACGCGGTGGTGCACATCGAGCCGTCGATCGTGGCGCTGGTGGGCGCCGGGGTGATGCTGCTGGTCTCCCGCGCCAGCGTGTCCGACGTGCTGGACGAGGTCGAGTGGCCCACGCTGGTCTTCTTCATGGGGCTGTTCGTCATGGTCGGGGGCCTCGTGCACACCGGCCTGATCGCCTCGATCGGCACGTGGGCGGTGGAGACGCTGGGCGACAACTACTTCGTCGCCGCGACGGCGCTGCTGTTCGGCTCCAGCGCGCTGGGCGCCTTCTTCGACAACATCCCGTACGTCGCCACGACCGCCCCCATCGTCGAGGGCGTGGTCGCCGCGGCCCCCGACCCGCAGATCGGCCAGGCGCTGTGGTGGGCCTTCGCCCTGGGCGCCGACTTCGGCGGGAACGGCACCGCGGTCGCGGCCAGCGCCAACGTGGTGGCCATCGGGATCGCCGCGCGCAACGGGCACAAGATCTCCTTCTGGCAGTTCACCAGGTACGGCATCGTGGTCACGATCCTGAGCACGCTGATGGCCTGGCTGTACGTCTGGATGCGGTACTTCACCTGACGCCGTGTCCCCGTGCCTGAGCCCGTGCCTGAGCCCGTGCCTGAGCCCGTGCCTGAGCCCGTGCCTGAGCCCGTGCCTGAGCCCGCACCTGAGCCCGCACCTGAGCCCGTCCCTGAGGGCGGGCCAGGGGTAAATCAGGGACGATCACCGATGATCCGGGCGGGAGACACGCGGCATCGTGACAGGTATGAACCCCGCGAACCGCCTGGCCCAGATCTCCTTCACCGCCGGACCCGCTGCCCTGCTGGCCGGTTGGTTCCTCATGCGTCCCATTCACGGGGGCCTGGAACCGGGGCCCTGGTGGACCGCCGCGCACGCGCTGTGGCTGGCCGCCTTCCTGATGTTCGGCGTGATGACGGCGGCGATGCGCGGCCTGGCGGGGCCGGTGACGGGCGGGCGGCGGGTGGCGGTGACGGCGCTGACGGGGCTCGCCCTGTTCAGCGTGGCCGCCAACCTCGCCCAGCTCGGCATCGACCTGTACGCCGGATTCGCCGCGGCGGACGGGGCGGCGCTGCGGGCGCTGCTGGAGCAGGTGCAGGGCTACCCGGGGGTGGACCCGCTGGTGTACGGCCCGGGGGCGCAACTGTTCTACGCCGCGCTGCTCGTCCAGGCGGTCCTGCTCGGCGTGCTGCGCCGGGTGACGCCGGTCAGCGCGGCGGTCACGGCCGGCGGCGTGGTGCTGCTGGCGGCGGCCACGTTCATGGACGGCAGGGGCTCGAACCTGGTCGCCGTGGGCATGGCGGTGCTGTGGCTCGGCGCGCTGCTGCTCGGCCGCGGAACCTCCGATTCCGAGACGAGCACGAGCACCCCGTCCAGGGAACTGACCGCCGCGTGATCGGAGACGGTCGGCGCCGTCGGCACGTAAGCTGCCGATTACCGCGACGACGCACCACCAGCCGGCCGGTGCGTCGAGCCGGCTTCCTCGCGGCGGTGGAAGGGGCGCAGTGCAGTTCGCAGTGTTGGGTCCGCTCGCGGTCCGGCGGGCCGGTGCAGACCTGGATCTCGGCACGCCCAAGGCGCGGACGCTGCTGGCGGTGCTGCTCTGTTATCCGGGCCGGCCGGTCTCCGCGCCCTTCCTGGCGGAGGCGTTGTGGGGCGACGAACCGCCCAAGAGCGCGGTCAAGAACGTGCAGACGTACGTGCACCGGCTGCGGCGGCGCCTCGGCGACCCGGAGCGGATCGCCTCCCGTGGCCGGGCGTACCTGCTGCGGGTGGACCGCGCCGAGCTGGACGCCGCCCGGTTCAGGGACCTCGCCGCCGCGGGGCGTACGGCGGAGACCGCTGGAGACCTGCCCGGGGCCGGCCGGCTGCTGAGCGAGGCGCTGGGCCTCTGGCGCGGACCGGCGTTCTCCGGCATGTCCGGCGTCCCGGTCCTGACGGCGGAGGCCGCGCGGCTGACCGAGGTGCGACTCGGGGCGCTGGAGCTGCGAATCGACGTCGACCTGCGCCTCGGCCGCCATGCCGCGCTGCTGGGCGAGCTGACGGCCCTGACCGGTGAACACCCGCTGCGGGAACGGCTCTGGGCCCAGCTCATGCTGGCGTTGTACCGGTCCGGCCGCCGGGCCGACGCGCTGGAGGCGTACCGGAGGGCCCGGCACACGCTGGTCGAGCAGGCCGGCCTGGACCCCGGCGCCGAACTACGCCACCTCCACCAGGCGATCCTCGCCCAGGAGGACACCCTGAACCCGGCGTCACCCCAGCACGGAACCGCACTCGCGGGTCCGTCCGGTGAGGCGGCCTCGTCCCGGTCTGGTGCGGCGCTCGCGGGTCCGTCCGGTGAGGCGGCCTCGTCCCGGTCCGGCGCTGCGCCCTCGGGCCCGTCCGGCGCGGTGCCCTCGCCTCCGGAGGAAGCGGACAGCACACCGCTCTCGCCTCAGGACGGCGAAGAGCCGTCATCTCCGGACGAAACGGCGGCCCCGCCGCCGGAGCGGCGCCCGCCCGTCCCCCGCATGCTCCCTCCGGCGCTCGGCGACTTCACCGGTCAGGACATGGAGCTGGCGGAGATCACGGCGTGGCTCTCCAAGGAGCGCTCACCCGACGAGGCGACCCCCGTGGTGGCCGTCTCCGGGCGTGGCGGGGTCGGCAAGAGCACGCTCGCGATCACCGCCGCGCACCGCCTGCGCCCTGACTACGCCGACGGGCAGCTCTACGCCGTGCTCGGCGGCGCCCGCCCGCACGACCCGTACGCCGTGCTGGGCCGATTCCTGCGGGCGCTCGGCGTGCCGGCCGCCGCGCTGCCGGACGACGCGGACGAGCGGTGCGGCCTCTACCGGAGCCTGCTGGCGGACCGCAGGATGCTGGTGGTGCTGGACGACGCCTGGGACGAGGGCCAGATCGCCTCGCTGCTGCCGGGCAGCGGCGGCTGCGGGGTGATCGTCACGGGCCGGGCCCGGCTCGGCGGCCTGGCCGGCGCGCGGCTGGTCGAGCTGGGCGAGCTGGCCGACTCCGACGGCGAGCGCCTGCTGCACCGCATCGCGGGCGCCAAGCTGGGCCAGGCCGATCCGCAGGACGTGCGCAGCCTGGTACGCGCGTGCGCCGGGCTGCCGCTGGCCTTACGGATCGCCGGGTCGCTGCTGGTCTCCCGGCCGCACTGGCGGGTGGCCGACCTGGTCGCGCAGCTGGGCGACGCCCGGCACCGGCTGGACGGCCTGCGTTACCGCGACCTCGCGGTCCGGGCCAGCTTCGAGCTGAGCTACCGGCGGCTGTCGCCCGCGGCCCGGCGCCTGTTCCGGCTGCTCGGGCTGCTGGAGGCGCCCGACTTCCCGGCCTGGACGGCCGCCGCGGTGCTTGACGCGGAGACGGCCCGGGCACAGGGGCTCCTGGACGAGCTGGTCGACGTGAACCTGCTGGACGTGGTCACGACGTTCGAAGCGCGGGCGCGCTACCGCTTCCACGACCTGATCAGGGCGTACGCGAGAGAACGGGCGGAGGCGGAGGAGACCCCGGAACAGCGCGAAGAGGCGCTGATCCGGGCGTTCGGCGCGTTGCTCGCGCTGACGGGCTTCGTCTTCCGGGCGCAGACCGGCTACGACGAGCTGACCAGGGGCGACGCGCCGCGCTGGCGCCCCGGCGAGGTGACCGGCGCCTTCCCGCCGGCGGCCGACCCGCTGTCGCTGCTGGCGGCGGAGGGCCCGGCGCTGCTGGCCGCCATCGGGCAGGCCGCGGACCTCGGCCTGGACGAGATCTGCTGGGAGCTGGCCCTCGGCACCGAGACCCTGTTCCAGGCCCGGCGTTCGCTCGACCGCTGGGAGAACGCGTACGGTCCCGCGCTCGCCCTGACCGAGACGGCGGGCAACAAGCGGGGCCAGGCCGCGCTGCTGGCCTCGCTGGCCGGGGTGCACTTCATGCGGCGCCGCTTCGACCTGGCCGAGGACTGCTGCACCAGGGCCGTGCGGCTGTTCCAGGAGATCGGCGACCGGATGGGGGAGGCCCAGGCGCTGCAGTACCTCCCGTACGTGCTGGTGGCCGCCGGCCGGCTGAGTGAGGCGATCGCGCTGGGCCTGGAGATCCGCGGTCTGCTCACCGAGCTCGGCCAGACCAGCTCGGCCCTCGACGTGTACGCGCAGGTGGGGCGGGCGCTGCTGGAAGACGGCCGGACCGGAGAGGCGGCCGGCGTGCTCACCGAGGTGGTCGCCGAGGCGGAGGCCAGCGGGAACCGGGTGCTGATCGTACGGGACTCCTACTGGCTGGCCCTGGCCCGGCTCGACCTGGGCCGGACCGCCGAGGCGGAGGCGGCCATCGCCACGCTGTCCGCCCGCGCCGAGGTGCTGGGGGCCACCGGCTCCCTCTACGCGGCCCACGCCCGGGGCCGGCTGCTGCTGGCCCGCGGCGACCACTCCGAGGCAGGGTGGCAACTGTCCGCCGGGCTGGAGGCCGCGCGTGGGCACGACGACGTGCTCATGCAGGTACGGATCCTGCTCGCCCTGTCGGACCTGCACGCCGGCCAGGTCGAGGGGATCCGGCATGCCGAGCAGGCGCTCGGCTTGGCCCGGGACATGAACGACGCGGTGAACACGGCTCGCGCGCTCGACCGGCTGGCCCGCCTGCGTGCCGCCGCCGGCGACCACGACGCCGCGGCGCGCGCCGGCCGCGAGGCGGCGGCGATTCGCGCCAGAATCGGCTGAGAAAGCGCTCCGGCCCTGGCCGAAGCCGGCTGAGCAGTGCACCACTCTCGGAGCACCACAGAGTTTATCCAAGGCCTCTGTCCGGAAGGGCACTCATGAAACTCAGATCCGGTTTCATGGTGATCGCGCTCGCCGGTGCGGCGATTTCCGTCACGCCCGCCGCCGCGTACGCCGACCACTACACCACGTACAAGAACAATGCCGCCGTCGGCGGCACCCTCTACCTCCACGCGTCGAGCGGCCCCAGGAAGGGAGGCCGCACCAGCATCGGCGGCAGCCTTTTCCGTGTCTACGCGAACACCTACAACGGCGCGGACGGCGGCCTGTACGCCACCTCGAATTCGGTCAGCACGATCGTCGTCCTCACTCATCTGCGGTACAACCTCGGCCGCAGCGGCTGCAAATGGACGCTGGGCGGTTCGAACACCCGCGTGAACCTGAAATGCGAATCGCGCATCGCCTCTTAGGAAGGGCAGCATGACATGAGAAAATCTTTCATCATGACGGCCGCGGGGGCCGCCGCGATCGGCCTTTTCCTCGTCGGCACGGCACAGACCGGCACCGCGACCTCCAAGGCCCCGATCGAGCAGCTGTCCCTCATGTCCCGGGCGCAGGCTCCGGCCGATCGGCTGCCCGCGTTCGTCGCCGCGGGGACCGAGGTCGGCGACCTGGTCGGCGCGGACACGACCCGGCGGCTCGGCTCCTCCGGCGCCGGCACGTACTGGTCGGGGGTCGACGCCAAGGGCCGGCTCTGCCTGATCACCGTCATCGGCGACCAGAAGGCCGACTTCGTCGCCGGCGCTTCGTGCGCGGAGCCGTCCGACTTCGCCGGTCAGGGCGTCGGCCTCCAGGTGGCCGGCCCGCCCGGCGCGAGCGAGGCCTATCTCCTGCCGGACGGCGTGCCCGCCGCGCAGCTGGGCGGCGCGTACACCGTGGTGGCGCCGAACCTGGTGCTGTCCGACCCGGCCGCGCCGGAGGCCGCCCCGCGCAGCGTCGCCGGTACGGGCGGGACCCTCACCCTCTCCGACCTGTCACCTACCGTGGCGCGATGAGCGCGGGGAGCCAGGCCATGTCACTGAGGAAGAGATCCCTCGCGCTGGCGCTCATGCTGGTGGTGCCGATGTTCGCCGTCACGACCGGGACCGCGCAGGCCGCGCTCATCACGTACTGCAACCGCGAGATCGGCAACAACGTGGAATGCGGCAGCGCCTCCTCCTTGTCGATCACCGGAGGCTCCGTCGAGGCGGCCAGGGGGGCGGACGTGTACCTCTGGACCGACTCGAACGTCTCGAACACGACGTACAGCTCGAAGGGGGCCTCCGGGCACACCACGATGACGCACCCGCGGCTCAGCCCGGCGTACAGCACCTGCAAGTTCGTCCTGTTCAGCGGCAGGGCGCCCATCCTGTGCAAGTACCGCAACTGACCCCCGTCCCGTCATGACGGCGACGCCGTCATGCCCGGGCCAAGGCCGTCGCGCGCATCGCGCGGCGGCCTTCTCACGTCCGGATCCCAGCCGCCCAGTACAGGCCGCCTCGTCGCGAGGAGCCTTGTCCGCGCCTGCCCTGACGTGGCATGCTGTCGGCCACGTCTGAAGTGACACGTGTAGACTCCGGGAACGACCTGGTCAACCGGCCAGAAGGAGCAGCCATGAAGAAGAGCCTGGCCCTCATGAGCCTCCTGGCCGTGCTCGCGGCGGCCGGATGCGGATCAGGGGACGCCGGTGCGAACACGCTCAGCTTCCTCGGTCCGGAAGACCCCAAGACCTTCCAGCCGGTCATCGACGGTTTCGAGGCCGAGCACCCCGGGGTCCGGATCGCGTACACGCAGATCCCGTTCGACCAGCTCAACAGCACACTCCAGCAGCGGCTGGCCGCCGAGGACGAGACCATCGACGTCTACACCGTCGACCAGCCGCGCGTCTCCGCCCTCGCCGCCCGCGGCTTCCTGGCGGACCTCAGCGACTGGAAGGACCGCGTCAAGCAGGCGGCGCTGCCCGCCCAGTACGACGTCAACGAGTTCAGGGGCAAGCTCTGGTCCGTGCCCATCTGGACCTCCGACCAGTTCCTCTTCTACAACAAGACCCTGCTGAAGCAGGCCGGTGTCACTCCGCCGTCCAGCGATCCCGCCGAGCGCTGGACGTGGGAGCGGACCGTCGAGGCGGGCAGGCAGGCGCAGGCCAGGGGCGGAGCCCAGTGGGCGCTCATCCCCGAGCAGATCGAGCAGTACTACCAGCTGCAGAGTCTGCCCGAGTCGCTCGGCGGCGGATCCGGCATCACCGGTACGGACATGCTCACCCCCGCCCTGACCACCGAGGGCTGGATCAAGGCGATGACCTGGTACCGGGACCTGTTCGCCGGCGGCCTCGCGCCGCGCGGGGTGGGCTCGTTCCAGACCTCGCCGCTGTTCACCGAGGGCAAGGTCGCCTTCTTCGCCGGCGGGCCGTGGGACGTGGGCACGTTCGGGGCGGCCAAGGACCTGGACTGGGGCGTGGCGCCGTACCCGTACTTCGAGGGCGGCAAGCAGGTCACGCCGACCGGCTCGTGGTCCTGGGGCATCAACCCGGCGTCCAAGAGGCAGCGGCTGGCCCGCGAGTTCCTGGAGTACGCCGCCCTCAACCCCGAGGGCAACCTGCTGACCACCAAGGCCAGCCCCATCATCCCGGCGAACCGGGCCGCCTTCGAGAAGTACGTCCCCACCCTCGACGCCCTCGCCGGCGAGAAGAGCAGGGGCGCGGGCGAGATCCTGACCTACGACGCCGATCACACGGCCGTGGCGCGGCCCCGTTCGGTCGGCTACATCCAGTTCGAGGACATCATGACCAAGACGTTCGCCGACATCCGCAACGGCGCCGACCCCAAGACGCGGCTGGAGCAGGCCGCGCGGGAGGTCACCACCGCCTGGGCCCAGCTCCGATGACCACCCCGCCACCCACCTCGACGCGGCTCCCCACGCCGACGCGACCCACCACCCCGAGGCGGGCCCGGCTCGCCGACCGTCCGGCGGCGATCGCGCTGGCCTTCCTCGCCCCCGCCCTCGTCGCCCTGCTCGTCCTGCGCCTGCTCCCGGCCGGGATCGCGTTCGTCAGCAGCCTCAACCACACCAGCCTGCTCACCGGCGAGACCTACTTCGTCGGCCTGCGCAACTACGCCACGCTCTTCACCGACCCCACGTTCCTGCAGAGCGTCCGCGTCACCCTGCTGTTCAGCGTGATCGTCAACCCCTTGCAGATCGCCGCCGCCCTCGCCCTCGCCGTCCTGTTCACCAGACGCTTCGCGGGCGTGCGGTTCCTGCGCGTGCTGGTCATCCTGCCGATCGCCGTCCCGCCCGCGGTCTCCGCGGCCGTCTGGAGCGTCGCCTACCGCCCCGACGGCCTGCTCAACTCCCTGCTCACCGTGCTCGGCCTCCCGCCGCAGCCCTTCCTCACCTCGCCCGGCCAGGCCCTGTGGTCGCTGATCGTGCTGCTGTCGTGGATCGGCGTCGGCTACTGGATGATGTTCCTGATCGCCGGCCTCCAGGACATCCCGCTCTCCCTGTACGAGGCCGCCGCCATCGACGGGGCCTCCGCCTGGCGCCGCTTCTGGCACGTCACGCTGCCCCTGCTGCGCCGGCCGCTGGCGTTCGTGCTGGTGGCCGACACGGTCGCGAACTTCCTCGTCTTCGCCCCCGTACAGATGCTGACCAACGGCGGCCCGGAGGGCTCCACGAACGTGACCATGTACGACATCTTCACCCGCGCCTACACCGTGGGAGACCTGAGCCTGGCGCAGGCCGAGGTGATGCTGCTGGTGCTGCTCGTCCTCGCCGTGGTCGTCGTCCAGTTCCGGCTCCTGCGCGGGAAGGACTGAGCGCCCGTGTCCAGACGCCTCTACACCCTGCTCGCCACGGTCATCGGGCTCGCCTTCGCGCTGCCGCTGCTGTGGGCGCTGTCCAGCTCGCTGCGCGGCGGGTCGGAGATCTTCCAGCACATCTCGCGGCTGTCGTGGGAGACGCTCGTACCGGCCTCGCCCACGCTCGCCAACTACGGCGCCCTGGCCACCGGCGCCTTCGGCCGCGCCATCCTCAACTCCCTGCTCGTCGCCCTGGTCACCGTGGTGGCCGGCCTGCTCATCTCCGCCGCGGCGGCGTTCGGGCTGTCGGCGCTGCGCTTCAGAGGACAGGGGGCGCTGTTCGCGATCGTCGTGCTCAGCTTCCTCATCCCGTTCGACGCGATCGCGATCCCGCTGGCCACCCTCTTCCGCGACTGGGACCTCACCAACACCTACGCCGGCCTGATCCTGCCCGGCCTCGGCCACGGCCTGGCCATCTTCCTGCTGCGCCAGTTCTTCCTGGCCATCCCCGGCGACCTGGTGGAGGCCGCCCGCATCGACGGCCTGGGGTGGTTCGGGGTGTTCGGCCGGATCTACCTGCCGCTCTCCCGGCCCGCCCTGGTGAGCGCCGGCCTGACGCTGTTCATCTTCCAGTGGCAGTCGTACGTCTGGCCGCTGCTCATCGGCACCGGCACCGACCACCAGCTCGGGCCGATCGCGCTGGCGAACATGCGCGGCCAGTTCACCATCGACTACGGTCAGCTCTTCGCCGGCTCGATCGTGCTGACGGTGATCCCGCTGCTGATCATCCTGCGCTTCCAACGGCACTTCACCCAGTCCATCGCCACCACCGGCCTCAAGTAGCCGCACCACCTCCGTACTGACCGGCCACCTTTCGTCACCCATCACCGACCCCTCGGAGAAACCTCCATGGCCTCCTCTGCCCCCATCCACCTCGTCTTCGACACCGACATCGGCTCCGACGTGGACGACGCGCTGGCGCTCGCCGTCCTGCTCGGCTCGCCGGAGGCGGACCTGCTCGGCGCCACCACGGTGTACGGGGACACCCGGCTCAGGGCCCGCCTGACCAAGCGCCTGGCCCGCCTGGCCGGCCGCGCCCTGACCGTCGTCCCCGGCGCCGCCGAGACCCTGACCGGCAGGCCCGTCTGGTGGGCGGGGCACGAGGGCAGGCTGTTCACCGACCTGGACACGGAGAGCGCCGACCCGGGGGACGCGGTGGCGTACCTCGTCGACCGGGTCACCGCCGCACCCGGCGAGGTGGACGTGGTCGCCGTCGGCCCCCTCACCAACATCGCCACGGCGATTACCTCGTCACCCGCCTTCGCCCGCGACGTACGGCACCTGTGGATCATGGGCGGCCGCTTCGACACCGCCGAACCCGAGCACAACCTCAAGTGCGACCCGGAGGCGGCCGCCGTCGTCTTCGGCTCCGGCGCGCCGATCACGGTCACCGGCCTGGAGATCACCACCACCGTGCGGCTGGACGCCACCGACGTCGCCGCCATCGCCGCCGCCGGACCGCTGGGGGAGGCACTGAAGGCGGAGATCGAGCAGTGGTGGCGCTTCTGGAACGAGGAGTGGAACTGCCCGCACGACCCGATCACGGTGCTGACCCTGCTCGCACCGGACCTGTTCACGTTCAGCCCGGAGGGCCGGGTGACAGTGGACCCCGAGGGGACCAGCAGATTCGAGCCCGGAGAGGGCCGCACCCGCATCACCACCGCCGCCCCGGCGAAACGAGTGGCCCAGGAAATCGTCCACCGCATCATCGCCGCGGCCTCCTCCACCTGACCGCCGCCGCCCACCCTTTCCGGCCCTCCAGGGCCGGCCGGTCAGACCGTTGGCCTGTCCACGAGCTTGCGCAGGAAATCCTGGGTCTCGGAATCGACCGCGTAGAGCACCACTCCAGCGAGCCCTCGGGTCAGAAGCACCTTGTAGGTGTTGCGGACGAGCCGGTCGAACTGCTCGTGTGTCACGGTCGACTTCGTCAGATCCCTGTCCTGGCTGCCCGCGCGGTCGGAGACCATCCGCCCGCCGCGGGCGAGGAGATCAGGCCCGATGATCACGCCGGCCCAGTCGAACTCCAGCCCTTGGGCGGTGTAGACGCAGCCGAGCTGGCCGAAGCCCCCCGGGGAGGTCGCCCAGATGTGACTCGGCGGGGCCTGTCCGACCTTGGAGGTGCTGTTGGCGTTCCAGGGGCGTTCCCAGCCATCGATCTTCACGTCGGGGACCAGGGTCCTGTCCGCGTTCGGCTTGCTCCACGGCCAGCAGTAGCCGGCGGTCATCCGCGCGGTCCAGCCGTCGGCGAGCTTGTCCCCGAGCACGGCCTCCATGTGGGCCGGCGACTCGGCGACGATCACCTCGAAATTCTCATCCCCTTCCCACGGCTCAGGCAGGGCATCGCCGTCCCACTCCGCGTCCTCGCCGCCGAGACCGAGCAGCCGTCGGACCCAGAGGTCGTAGGCGACACTGCCTCCGCACCGCCACTGACCTTCGAGCGAGATGTGGTGGTGACGGACGTTCAGCCGCTGGGCGTGAGCCTTGATGGCGGCAAGGGTGCCCACCTCGCCGGGCTTGACCACCTGATGTTCGTCGAGGAAGAAGACAGGCACCCGGGCGGCGTTGATCAGGTCCTCGATCTGCGGGTTGTCACTGCACTTCTCTCTGCGGAAACGGTCGAAGGACTTCAGCCGGGCGCGATGCGCTTCGTCGGCGATCAGGATCTCGGCCTCGTTGGGGCGCGCCTGTGCGAAGTCGTTGAAGTACCTGAAAAGGTTCCGCAGCTCTTTGTCGCTGCCCGTGACGAAGCGGCGCATCGTCTCGGTGAAGGCCCTGGACCCGGTGGCATACCACGTCTTGCGCTTGTCCTGGGTCATGTAGCGCAGAAGTTCCATGGCCACCGCGGTTTTGCCGCTGCCGGGACCGCCGGTGATGGTCACGACGCGTTTGGTGTTCGCGGCGAAGGCGCTTTCGACCGCATGGCGTACGGTCTCGAACGCCGTCTGCTGCTGGTCGAGGAGGATGAAGGTGTCCCGGCCCTTGAGCACCTCTGCGGCCTTCTTGAGCAGCGGCTGATTCGGCTGGACCCGCCCGTTGAGCAGTCGCTCGGCCGCCTGCCGTCCTTCGCCATCGCCGAATCGGCTTTTGAGGTAGTCGATGAACGCGCTGCGCTCCGTCTTCGTGTACAGCCGCACGTTCTCGTCCAGGGCCAGCTTGAACAGGTCGCGCACGCTGTGCCGGGTCGCGTTGTGCAGATAGACGACGCCTTCCACGGCTTGCGGATCTCCGTCCACCGCGCTGCAGTTCTCCACGAGCCGCCGGCGATAGCCGGACACCTGGATCACCGGATGGGTGTCGTACTCGTTCCGGCTTCCCGGCACGACCACCAGCTTTTCGTTCTCTTCGTACAGTTCGGCCTCGCTCCACTGCTTGAGCTCGACGACCACGAACAGATCCTTGCCGGTGTGTCGATCGGTGCCGGCGAGTACGGCGTCCGCCGAGCTGCGCCTGTTGTGGGGCATCGGGTATTCGAGCATCACCTCGACCTGGCCGAGCCCGGCGTCGTGCAGATCCCGGACAAGCGCGGACACGCTGTTGGTCCACGCCCGTAGCTGGCTCTTGGTCGCCGGTCGCCCCGTCTGAAGCTTCGTCGCCTCAGAAAGAGCGGCGGTGAACGCCTTCTCCATCTCCGACGCGGGCGTGGACAACGATGCGAAGAGCATGTCCACGGACCCTCGGTAGGCAGGTCCGGGTGGCTTGGCCATGCGTTACCCCCAGGGCACGAGTGATTCGTGCGGTGTGGGGGCGTGTCCGGATCACCGGAAGCCCGTCGGGCCGCGTATGACGGTGGTGCTGAACTATGCGGCGGGCAGCAGCCGCCTCAGGAACGTCTGGGTCTCGGCGTCGGCCGAGTAGAGGAGGGTGCCGAGCATCCCGCGGGTCAGCAGGACCTTGTAGGTGTTCCTGATCAAGCGGTCGGCCTCCTCATCATCGGTGCCGCGGGTGAGAGCCGGGTCCCTGCTCGCCGCTCTGACCGTGATCAGCCGCCCGTTGCGGGCGACCAGGTCGGGCCCGATGATCACGCCGTTGTAGTCGTACTCGAAGCCCTGAGCCGTGTAGACGCAGCCGACCTGCTCGAAACCGCCGTCCATGGTCGCCCACAGCGCGCTCGCGGGCGCCTGGCCCACGGCTCGGTCGCCCTTGACGTTCCAGGGGCGGGTCCAGTCGCCGATCCTGACGTCGTGGACAAGAGTGTCGTCCTTGCGCGGCTCACTCCACGGCCAGCAGAAACCGGCCGTCATCCGGGCGGAGTAGCCCGCGTCCAGCTTCGAGCGGAGCAGGTCTTCGAGCCGCCGGGGAGAGTCGGTCGCGGCGACCGTGAAGTGATCGTCCCCCGTCCACGCTTCAGGGAGCCCGGGTCTCAGCCCGAGCAGGCTCAGCACCCAAGTCTCGTAGGCGCGACTGCCTCCGCAGCGGAACTGCTCGTCGAGGGAGATCTCCTGCACGCGCACCCCGCGAGCCCGCGCGTGTGCCCTGATCTCGGAGACGGTGCCCATCTCCCCAGGCCGTACGACCTGATGCTCGTCGAGCAGGAAGACCGGCACCCGCGCCGCGTCGATGAGTTCGTCGACCTGCCGCCGGTCGCTGCGCAAGTGGGCGGCGGTGTAGCGGGTCTGCGAGGTCTCCCGGATCCGATGGGCCTCATCGCAGATCAGCACGTCGAGGTCGTCAGGACGGGCCTTCGTGAAGCCGTTGAAGTATTTGAACAGACTCTTCACCTTCGACGATCCCCGGCCCGGCACCCGTCGCAGTGTCTCGGTGAACGAACGGGACCCGGTGGCGTGCAGGACGGCTCGCTCCTGCCGCGACAACTCGCCCAGCAGAGACAGGGCGATGACGCTCTTGCCGCTGCCCGGCCCGCCGGTGACGATGACGACCTCTTTGGAACCCGCCCGCCGCGCACGCTCGACGGCGTGCATGACGAGTTCGTAGGCCAGGCGCTGCTCGGCGAGGAGGACGAACTGCTCCCGTTCCTTGATCTCCTGGGCCGCGAGCGCGAGCAACCGCTTCGACGGACGGATCGTGCTCTCGAGTAAGCGGTCGGCGGCGTCGGCGCCGGGCCGGGGCGCGAACTGGTCACGCAGGAATCGGAGAAAGTCCGCGCGCCGGCTGCGGGAGAACATTCGGGCCCGCCCATCACCCGCCGCCGGGTACAGATCCCGTACGTCGGGGTCGGCCGCGTTGTGCAGGTACGCCACACCGATGAGGGCATCGTCGCGCCCGTCGAGCACCTCGGTGAAGTCGGCGAGGTAGTCGCAGTAGCCCTGCACCTGCAGTGCCGGATGCAGCCGGGGAGCGCCCGGCCAGCCCTCCACCAGCACGAGCTCGGGATCGTCCTCGTACAGCTCGGCCTGGCTCCACTGCTTGAGCTCCACCACCATGTAGGCGTCGCGCCCAGTGCGCGGGTTCACACCCGCGAGCACGACGTCGGCGCGCTTGCTGGTCAGCGGAAGCTGGTATTCGATCAGCATCTCGACCGCGCCCAGCCCGGCGTCGAGCAGGTCACGCGCGAGCACGGGAAGGCTGCGGTCCCATGATCGCGACTCCGCGGGGGACGGACTGATGTGCGCGGTCCTCCCGAGGTGCTCCGTGATGGCCTCGCTGAGCCGCCGCTCGGGGATCGAAGCACTGGTCACAAGCTTGACCAGGCTTTCGGCGGAGCGCCGAAACGCCGTCACGGACCTACCCCCAGGCAGCACGAGAGACTCGTGCGGTATGGGGGCGTGTCCGGAGATCAGCCGATCTGCGGAAGCCCGTCGGGCCGCATCACTACGACAGGCAGATTACCTCGATCAACCGACGTTTTCCGGCGAAGGCGGCCCGTCGCTCCACGGGGCCGGATCGCCTGCCGTCGAGCCGGGACCGTGGCGGTATAGATGTGGAGGTCAGCGGCGGAGGTGGGGTTCTGGGCAGCCGCAGGAGCCGCGGGTGATCAGGGTGGCGGAGAAGATCTCCGTCAGGGGTTCCTCGTTCTCCTTCTCGATCGCCGCCACCAGGGTTTCCGTGGCGCGGCGGGCCATTTCGTCTATGGGCTGGCTGATCGTGGTCAGGCCGGGCACCGTGTACGCCGCCTCTCTCGCCCCGTCGAAGCCGACCACCGCCACGTCCTGCGGGACCCGGAGGCCGAGGTCGGCGGCGGCGCGCATGGCACCGATGGCCTGGGTGTCTATGGAGGCGAACAGTGCCGTGGGGCGCTCGGCCGAGGAGAGCAGGCGCAGCGCCGCGGTGTAGCCGCCCTCCAGGCTGAACTCGCCCTCCGCGATCAGGTCGTCCGCCCTCAGGTCGGCCGCCGTCGGTTCGGCCGGGGTGAGCGGGCTCGTCGCCGGTCCGGGCGGGAGGAGGGCGGACTCGCGCAGGGCCCGTCGCCAGCCGATGGCCCTGAGGCGGACGGGGGTGATGTCGAGAGGGCCGCCGACGTAGCCGATCCGCCGGTGGCCGTGCTGGACGAGGTGGCGGGTGGCCTGGTAGCCGCCCTCCTCGTCGTCCACCGCCAGCCGGGAGAAGTGGGGCGGCGCCGTATGGTCGATGGTGACGACCGGGACGCGGCCCCGCATCTCCTCGGCCCGCTCAGGCGCGATGGGCACGCGCATCAGCACCAGCCCGTCCACCTGGTGCTCCATGAAGCGCCTGACGTAGCCCTCCGCCCGCATCGGGTCCTCGGCGGAGTTGCCCAGCAGCACCGAGTAGCCCCGCTGCCAGGCCACCTCCTCGCAGGCCCGGGTGAACTGGCCGAAGAACGGGCTGGTGCCGCCGGTGTTGCCGGAGGCGATCACGCCGATGGTCCACGTACGGCGGGCGCGCAGCGACCTGGCCACCGCGTTCGGCCGGTAGCCGAGCTCCGCCACCGCCGCCAGCACCCGCCGCCTGGCCGCCTCGGAGACGGGCTTGGGCCCGTTGTTGATCACGTAGCTGACCACGGCGGGGGAGGTGCCCGCCAGACGCGCCACGTCGTTGCGCGTCACCATGCTCGTCCCACCCCGGCTCTCACGAGCACAGCTTACGGTCCGGCCGCGGCAGGCGGGCGGCCCCTCCGGCACCGCCGCGGCCGCGTGAGGCTGTGCCGGCTCAGTCGTGGCCCAGGGAGGAGTACGCGGCGGGCCGGCCCGTGTCGGGCAGTTTGCCGAGTTTGTTCACCTCGTTCGTCAGCCCTTCCAGCACCGCCCGCAACTGGACCTGCGTGACCTCGGCGAAGGTGCGCAGGTAGGCGATCCGCCGTTCGAGTTCCTCGGCGTCGGCCGACTGCTGCCCGCCGCTCGACCGGTAGACGTCGACCGCCTGGTTGCCGGCCTCCTCCGCCTGCTGCTGCGCCTCGTTCAGCATCTGCTCGTACTGCTGGCGCGCCTGGCCCACCAGCCGCCGGGCGTAGTCCTCGGCCTCGGCGATCTGCGCGTCGGCCGTCTGCTGGGCACGGGACAGCAGGTTGACCGCGTCGACGCTCAGCTTCTTGGCGCCGGAGTTGTCGACGTCGGTGCCGCGCTCCTTGTACCAGTTCTTCAGCCGTTCGACCTCGGCGCGCAGGTCGGCCTTCTCCATGTCGCCGGTGGCGATGTCGTCGGCCACGCGGTACAGGAAGGCCCGTACCTCCTCCTCGCTGTATCCGCGGTGCCCGAGCTTGGTGCGGGAGAAGTCCTTGTTCCGCACGCGATCAGGGGTGAGGCGCCGATGGTCGTTCGACGGGCGCTCTCCCCACGGCGTCTCTACCGTCACGGCTCCCTACCTCCAGCAGTGGTGAACTCGTCGAAGCGGATGAGCTCGGGCGGCACGCCGGCGTCGAGGAGCCGGGAGACGGAGTTCTGCACCATCTCCTCGGAGCCGCAGACGAAGACGTCCTGGCCGCGCCAGGCCTTCAGCGCGACGTCCACGGCGTGGCCGTGCTCACCGCTGAAGAAGGCGTCGCGGGACACGACGGGGACCACGCTCAGCCAGGGGTTCTCGGCCTCCATCTTGGACAGGGCCTCGAGGTCGTACAGCTCGCGGGAGGTCCTGGCGCCGACGAAGAGGCGGACGCCCCTGGGCGGACCCTCGTACGCCACCTGCTCGACGAGCGCCTTGAGCGGCGCCAGGCCGGTGCCGCCCGCGATGAGGAGGAGCTCCTTGGACTGGTTCTGGCTGAGCGTCAGCCGGTCGCCCACCGGGGCGCCGACCTTGAGGATGTCGCCGCGCTGCGCCCCGTGAACGAGGGCGGTGCTGACCGTGCCGCCGTCGACCACGCGTACGTGCAGGTCAATAGAGTTGTCGCGGCGCGGCGCGTTGGCGAAGGAGTAGAAGCGCCACAGCTTCGGCCGCAGCGGGACCGAGACGGAGGCGGACTGCCCGGCGCGGAAGGCGTACTGGTAGTTCAGGCGGGCCCTGATGACCGCGATGCCCGGCGCGCGCACCTCGTGCAGGATGATCTCGCCCTCCCACCAGGGAGGCGTGACGGCTGAGGACTCCTCGGCCGCCTCGGTCATCACCTTCGCCACCAGCCCGTACGCCGCCGTCCAGTCACGCGCCAGGGCGGGCGTCCAGCGGTCGCCGAGGAAGTGCTCCAGGGTCGCGAGCAGCGCCTGCCCGACGGCCGGGTAGTGCTGGGCGAGCACGGCGAACTTGCGATGGTCGCGGCCGAGCTGCTGGAGGAACGGCACCACCTCGTTCACCCGGTCGACGTTGCTGACGACGTGCCCCAGCGCGTTGACGAGCCGGTCGCGCTGGGTGGCCATGGACACCGGGAACAGGGCGCGGGTCTCCGGGTACATGAGGAATAAGGCGGAGTAGAAGAACAGCGGCACCTGGTCACCCGACTGGGCGACCAGCTGCCAGCTGCCCTTCAGGGCTTGCGTGTCCACTTATCCCGCTGCCCCTACGGGCTTTTCCACGATGGAGCCGCGCACCTGGCCCAGCACGGTGGCGACATGCCCGACGAGGCCGTCGTCGGCGCCGAAGTCCTCGCGCAGCACGGTGACCAGGATCCGGCCGACCCGCTCGTAGTGGTCGCCGGTGATACCCATGCCCCGGTGGGCGTCGCCCAGGTCGTGACCTTCGTAAACCTCCGGGCCACCGAGGACGGAACAGAGCAGCATGACCATGTGCCGCTTGAGCCGGACCATGTCGACCCCGTCGAAATACGGCTTGAGCTCGGCGTCATCCAGCACGACCACATAGAAGCGGTCGACCACGTCGCGAATGGTCGAAGCGCCGACCTGCTCGTAGTACGAAGCCATGGGAACTGCAAACCTCCTGAATGGAACGACATTTTCCTGCGTATCAACGCGTGGTTAATGTGCTGGTTTAGTGGCGTCGCCGAATCCCTTCCGACTGGACTCTCCTCAGTCGGGTGCCTGGGTACCCTCCGCGGCGGAAGCCTCCCCCTTGAGGCGTACGCGGGTTCCGGGCCAGGCCCGTACGGTCATGACCTCGCCGTCGCGGTGGCGACCGCGTCTGGTCCGAGTGCCATTCATGCCCCCATGATGCGGACTCTGCGCCGGGCCCTGTACCGATGCCGGCTCTTAACCACCGGATTTTCCGAGCACGTGAAGATGTGTCAGAAACATTAGGGGGTGAGCAGACCGCCCGCAACCCGTATGGAGACGACAATGGCCGGTTTTTCGGACAGCCATTCCGTCTTTCAGTGTGATTCCACGCGGAAGGCTCGATATCGCCTGTTCAGGGAAGAAAGCACGCTCCGTGGGTTACCGAATGCGCGCGTCCGGCCGCGAAACGTCAACGTGCCCGCCCGGCCGAACCGGGAAACGTCACGCGGCCCGCTTATCCGGTCACGAGTTGAACTGCGGGTTGGTCAGCGCCCTGCCGAGCGGTTCGAGGGTCAGGCCGCCGAGGCCGAACGGGTCGGCCAGGATGTCCTGCCGGCCCTCGAACGCGTTGGCGGTGAGCGCGTACAGGGGGATGAGCATGAATGAGGTAGGCGACGCTCTGCGTCTGACCGGCCGGGCCGCCCGCCGTGAGCGAGACCACCAGGTCGTACGTCTTCAGCAGCGTCACCAGCGACAGCACGATGTTCACCGTCACCGACGGCCCCAGCGCGGGCAGCGTCACGTTCCTGAACACCTGCGCGCGGGTGGCGCCGTCGATCCTGGCCGCCTCGATCAGCGAGTGCGGCACCGCCTGCAGCCCGGACAGGTAGAGCACCACGTTGACGCCGAACCCGGCCCAGGCCAGCACCGCGATCATGGTAACCGTGGCCCGGACCGGTCGGACAGGAACGGGATGACCTGCCCGCCCCAGGTCGTCACCAGGTTGTCGACCGCGCCGGTGGTGCCCAGGATGGCCGACCAGAGGAAGCCGACCACCAGGGCGCTGAGCACGTGCGGGTGGAACAGCACGATCCGGAAGAACGTGTTGGCCTTCGAGGCGCCGTTGACCAGGAGGGCGAAGCCGAGGCCGAGCAGGCCGAGCCCGGCCGTGCCGGCCGCCGCGACCAGCAGCGTCACCAGGGCGGCGCGCTGGAGTTCGGGGTCGTCGAGGAGCTTGACGTAGTTCGCGGCGCCGACGAAGGCGGGGTCGGCGCTGAAGCCGTCCCAGTCGGTCAGGCTCAGGTAGAGGGCAAGGCCGGCCGGGATGATCAGCATCACGACGTAGAGGACGGTGGCGGGCGCCACCATGAGGGCGCTGGCCCAGCCGTCGTGACGTCCGCGCCGCTGGCGACGCTGCGGGAGTGGGCGGGGCGCAGCATCTCCGTGATCCCGGAGGTGCCGCCGAAGTTGCCGTCGATCTGGAACGGCGTGTCCGTCGAGGGCGCGGACGAGGTCACCCTGCTCATCTCCATGGGCTCCGGCTACCGCAGCTTCAAGGACGTGGGCGGCGATTCCGCCGAGGTCGCCGGGCGGCACCTGGAGCAGGCGAGCGGGCGGCCGTACGACGCACTGCCGACCGACGAGCGCATCGCCCGCCAACCTCACGCTGACCTTCCCGGGACCGGCCGAGTTCACGGACTACCGGCGCGAGCTCGGCCGTACTGGAAGTACAGGGCGGCCAGCTGCGGGTCGGTGTCGAGTCGCTGACCTCACCAGGGCCGTCACGACGGTCACGTACGCGCCCAGCACCTGGTACGGCGCCTGCTCGCTGGGCCGGCCGAGGAACTTCTGGTCGGCCAGGTTCTGCGCGGCCTGCCACTTGTCCTCCCAGACCCACTGCCTGATCTGCGGGAGGGCGGCCAGCGCCTCGGGGTTGTCGTAGTCGTGCGGCCCGCCGGCCCAGATGCCGTCCTCGTTGAGCTGCAGCCGCTCGGTCTCCACGCCGCCGAAGACCATGGCGCCGAGCCGGCCGCAGCCGACCGGCAGCGCCTCCAGGCACTGGGCGGCCGGGCGGGTGTACCAGAGGGTGAGCGGGTTGCCCCGCGTGGCCGCCCGCGCGGGCCCGGCGGCGGCGCCGTTCACGAGCAGGGATCCGGCCGCGGCGCCCAATCCGGGGGCGAGCACGCCTCTCCTGGTGTAGCCGTCGTCGGTCTCGCCGGTCCCGTTGGTCCTGATGGTCCCGTGGTCGGTCACGGTCGCTCCTGTTCGGTTGGGGGTTCGGCGCACTCGCCCGAGATCGGGGGTCGCCATACATGGGATGTATCTCTACGCTTGTCCTGGTTTTCTGTTCCGGGGTCGGTGAAACTCGCCGGGAAACATTGGAGGTCTTGGGATGAGCCGTATCGACGCCCACCACCACGTCTGGGACCTGTCCGCCCGCCCGCACGCCTGGCTGGAGCGGCGTGCGATGGAGCCCGTGCGGCGCACGTTCACCCTCGACGACCTCGCCGGGCCCGCGGCGGCGGCCGGCGTGAGCCGCACCGTGCTGGTGCAGGTGGTGGCAGACCCCGCGGAGACCAGGGAGTTCCTGGCCCTGGCCGCCGGGTCCCCGCTGGTCGCCGGGGTCGTCGGCTGGATCGACCTCACCGCGCCGGACGCCGCCGACGCGCTCGCCGAGCTGACCGCGCTGCCCGGCGGGCTGGTCGGCGTGCGCCACGGCGTGCAGTCCGAGCCGGACCCGGCCTGGCTCAACCGGCCCGACGTGCGCCGCGGGCTGGCCGCCGTGGCCGCGGCCGGGCTCGCCTACGACCTGCTCACGCTGCCGCACCAGCTGCCCGCCGCCATCGACACCGTGACCGCGCTGCCCGAGCTGACGTTCGTGCTCGACCACCTGTCCAAGCCGCCGATCGCCGCAGGCGAGCTGGAGCCGTGGCGCGGCCGGATCAGGCAGCTGGCCGAGCGGCCCAACGTCTTCTGCAAGCTGTCCGGCCTGGTCACCGAGGCCGACTGGACCGGCTGGCGGGTGGACGATCTGCGGCCGTACGCGGAGGTCGTGCTGGAGGCGTTCGGGCCGGAACGGGTGATGTTCGGCTCCGACTGGCCGGTCTGCCTGCTCGCGGCCGAGTACGGCCAGGTGAGCCGGGCCGCGGACGAGCTGTGCGCCGGCCTGTCGGAAGCGGAGCGGGCCGAGGTGTTCGCCGGCACGGCGCGCAGGGCGTACCGGCTGGAAGGGTAGGGCCCCGGCGGGGGCCGTCATCTCGTGCGGCCTCCACCCGGAACGTCGTGTGGTACGTCCGCGACTCCTGCGCGCCGAGCCAGATCATGCTGCCGTCCCGCCTGGCCGCCGCGTCACCCGACACGTGGTGCGTGGACGGCTCCAGCCCGACCGCGTAGTTGCCCGAGCGCAGGTTCAGCCACTCGAAGAAGTACGGGAACTCCTCCGCCCGCCACTCCACCGCCACCCGCATGCCCAGCCGCTCGTTGACCACGGCCACGCGGTGCAGGCCGTCGGGGCGCGGCACGAGCGCGTGCTCGTACACCTGCTCCACGAACCCCGGCACGGGCCCGGGGAAGGTGAGGTGATCGGCCTGCTGCTCGGCCACGCTGTCGCCGCGCCAGAGCGTCTCGCGGAGGTCGGCCTCCAGCCTGGCGCCCTCGTCGAGCAGCGGCCAGCCCAGATTGATGTGGTACAGGTACATGTGTGGCGCCGGCTCGAACCCGGCGTTGGTCACCGTGTCGGTCAGCCGGATCTCGTTCCCGCCCAGGTCCGCCTCGATCCGGCGGACCAGGCGCAGGTTCTCCGCGAAGACCGCCGCCTGGCGCGCCTCGCCCTCGGTCCACAGCACGCACCGCTCGCCGTCCCACCGCTCGCTGTGGCCGCTCAGGCGGGCGGGCAGGTTCCCGGCCCGGCCGTGCAGCCCGTGCCGTACGGACTCGCGCGGCGGATACCGGTAGCCGTCGGTCGGCACGTCGCCGCCGACCCGGTGCGGAACTCCAGCGCCCTGACCCCGCGCTCCACGCCGTCGGCCAGCGTCACCAGCCGGACCCCGCTGGCCGCGCTCAGGTCGCCCGTCAGCTCAGCCGGCCGCCTGCGCTCCGGGATCTCCCTCGGCCCGAGCTCGCGGGCCGGCGCCCTGGTGAAGGCGGCCGCCGCGCCCTTGGTGGAGACGTACGCGGCCAGGTCGGGCCAGCCGCCGTGCATGGTGATCGAGGCGACGTTGACGATCGCCCCGCCGCCCTCGCAGCCGCTCCTGCCGAGCATCTGCCTGGCCGCGCGCTTGTAGCCGGGGCGGGGACCGTACGCCCGGGGCGGTATGGCCGGGGAGGGGCGTGCACCACGGGAGGCGCAGGCAGGGACGTGCCTCGGGTGGGATGTCTGGGGCGGCCCCGACCGACACCGTAGAAGGCATGATGTTTCCGGATTTGCAGGGCAAGGTAGCGCTGGTCACCGGTGGTTCGGGCGGGATCGGGCGCGAGACCGTACGGGTGCTGGCCGCCCAGGGCATGCGCGTCGCCGTCAACGGCCGCGACCCCGCCGCCATCGAGGCCACAGTGAACGAGGCCCCGGAGGGCCGCGCCATCGGGGCGGCCGCCGACACCACGGACCAGGCCGCCGTCGAGTCGATGCGCGAGCAGGTCGAGCGCCGCCTGGGCCCGGTGGACGTGCTGGCGGTCTTCGCCGGCGGCGGCACGGGCCGGCCGCAGCCGATCGACCAGACGAGCGCGGAGGACTGGCACGCCACCGTGGACGCCAACCTCACCTCGACCTTCCTCGTCATCAGGACGTTCCTGCCAAGCATGAGAGAGCGCGGGCAGGGTTCGATCATCACCATGTCCTCCCTGGCCGCCCGCACCCCCACCCCCGCCTCCGTGGCCTACACGGCGGCCAAGGCCGGGGTGATCGCGCTGACCAGGCAGCTGGCGTACGAGCTGGGCCCGGCCGGCGTCCGGGTCAACAACGTCGCGCCCTCGACGATCATGACGGAGCGCCTGGAGCGGCGGATGCCGCCGGAGTTCGCCGAGCGCATGCTGGCCGAGCACCCGCTCGGACGGCTAGGCCGGCCGCTGGACGTGGCCAACGTCACGGCCTTCCTCGCCTCCGACGCCTCCTCCTGGCTGACCGGGCTGACCATCGACGTGGCCGGCGGCAAGTGGATGCCGTGACGGCCCGCGGGACCGGTCGCCGGAGGAGACCGGGAGGAGCGCGGGCATGATGGCGCGATGGAGTTTCACCGGATCGAACGCCCGGCGCAGGCGTTCCAGCAGCCCGTGACCGCCGGCCACATCAGCCGGATCAGCCGGCGCGTCCTCGGACGGGACGCCGTCGCGGCCGTCGAGCTCGGTCTCGGCATGTACAACACCACCTACAAGGTCACCGTCGAGGGCCTGGACCGTCCGGTGGTGATGCGGTTCGCGCCGGAACCGGCCCGTCAGTTCGCCTCCGAGCGGGAGCTGATGCGCAACGAGTACGCGACCCTGCCGTACCTCTCGGTGATCGCCCCGCTGATGCCGAGAGTCGTCGCGGCCGACTGGTCCCACGACCTGATCGGCCGGGACTACCTGGTCCAGACGTGGCTGGACGGCGTGCCCGGCCCCGATCGCCTGCCCGGCTACCCGCGGCCCACCTGGACGAGCTACTTCCGGCAGCTGGGGGAGATCACCCGCGGCGTGCACGACGTGCGCGGGCCGGGGTTCGGTCCGGTGGCCGCCCCCGTCTACGACACCTGGAGCCAGGCGGTCACGGAGTCGCTGCGGCAGATCGCGGCCGACCTGGAAGGCGCCGGCCTGGAGGCCGCCGACCTGCGCCGGGCCGCCGCGCTGGCCGCGGAGCGGCACGACGTACTGGACGAGATCACCGAGCCCCGCCTGCTCACCGGCGACCTGTGGACGGTCAACACCATGCTCGCCGCCGAGGCCCCCGTGCCCACGGTCACGGGTGTGCTGGACCTGGACCGCACCTGGTGGGGCGATCCGGCCGCGGACTGGACCATCCGGATGGCGTCGAGGAAGCAGGACGAGCGGCTGGCGTTCTGGGAGTCCTACGGCGAGCCGGACGCCGACCCGGCGGCGCGGTGGCGCTCCCTCCTCTACGAGCTGCGCCATCTCGGCGCCGTCCGGCTGGAGCAGCATCGGCTCGGTCAGGCCGCGGCGGTACGCGACTCCTACGCCGGCGTCGCCGCCGTGCTCGCCGCCGCGCTCACCGGCCCGCTCAGCCGGGTCGTTTGACGCGTAGCCTCACCCCTCAGCGAATATGGTGTGGATCACGCCGGTTCGTCGTCATCCGTGTACGGATCCTGTGACACACGGCTTCTGCGAGACGTCCGAAAGGGCATCTGGTAGGCGATATTTCCGCAGGTCGAGGGGTGGGAGCGAAGTCGTCTGACAGGGCTCGTCGATCTTTTGTGAGTGACCTGACCGTTATATGGCTCCGTTTCTGCCTGTTATCGCTTTGCTTATATTCTTCGCGTTGATCGCCATCCCGCAGACATGTGAATTTCACGACGTGGGATGGGTTTACGTTGAGGGGGCGCCGCTCCGCCCGTGAGTTCGCGCCCTCGATCAGCGCGAACGGAGAGTAATGGGCAAGTACCTGCTCCGCAGGTTGGCAATAAATGTGATCTTGGTAGCCATCGCGGCCAGCCTCGCGTACATGCTCGCGGCGACGACCATGAACCCGCGAGCCGCGTACGAGGGCCGGCAGCCGCCGGTGCCCGAGGCTGTCATCGACGCCACACTTGACGCCTACAACCTGAACGACAAGACCCCGGTGCTCGTGCGTTACGCGACCTGGGCCAAGGGGGTCGTCACCGGAGACTTCGGCAAGACCTGGAACGGCGGCTCGGTCAACGGCGAGATGGGCCGGCGCATCATGGTCAGCCTGCGCCTCCTGCTGATCGGCACGCTGCTGGGGTTCGCCCTGGGGGTGGTGCTGGGGGCGGTCTCCGCGGTCAAGCAGTACAAGTTCAGCGACCGGTTAATCGGGGTCAGCTCCTTCGTGATCATGGCCATCCCGGTGTTCGTGCTGGCGACCCTGCTGGCCATCGCCACGTACAACCTGAACAGAGGGCTGGGGTTCACGCTGATCGAGTACACCGGCGAGTACAACCCGCGGCTGTCCGGCTGGGACCAGTTCGTCAACCGGCTCAACCACCTGATCCTGCCGACGATCTCCCTCAGCCTCGGCTCGATCGCCTTCTACAGCCGGATCCAGCGCAACATGATGCTCGACGTGCTGGGCCAGGACTTCGTCCGCACGGCCATGGCCAAGGGCCTGCGGCGCAGGACGGCGCTGACGAAGCACGCGCTGCGCACCGCGCTGATCCCCTCGGCCACCTACTTCGCGTTCGCGTTCGGGACGATGTTCACCGGAGCCACGTTCACGGAGAAGATCTTCGCCTGGCACGGCATGGGCGCCTGGCTGGTCGACTCGATCAACCAGAACGACGTCAACTCCGTCGCCGCGGTCACGTTCTTCGCCGCCGTCTGCATCCTGTTCGCCTCCTTCCTGTCGGACCTGCTGGTCGCGGCGCTCGATCCTCGGGTCCGGGTGAGCTGACATGCGTTCGAAAGTCGTCTTCAGGCGCCTGCTGCGCAACAACCAGGCCCGTTACGGGTTCGTCGCCCTGGTCCTGCTCGTGGGGCTGGCCTACGTCGGGCCGTTCTTCGGCGCGTACGACTGGACCGACAAGGACTTCCTGTCCTTCCTGTCGCCCCCGGGCGGCGACCACTGGTGGGGCACCACCTCGATCGGCCAGGACATGTACGCGGTCACGCTGCGCGGCATGCAGAAGTCCATCATCATCGGCCTGCTGGTCGCGCTGATCTCGACCGGCCTGGCGGCCGTCGTGGGCGCGTTCGCCGGATATTTCGGCGGCTGGGTGGACAGGGTGCTCATGTGGGGCGTGGACCTGCTGCTGGTCCTGCCGAGCTTCCTGGTCATCGCGATCATCTCGCCGCGGCTGCGGGAGGGCACCTGGCTCTGGTTCGTGGCGCTGCTCGCCGCGTTCTCCTGGATGATCACCTCCAGGGTCGTGCGCAGCATGACGCTCTCGCTCCGCGAGCGGGAGTACGTCCTGGCCGCCGTCTACATGGGCATCCCCCGCTGGAAGATCATCTTCCGGCACATCGTGCCCAACCTGTCCTCTCTGCTCATCATCGACGCGACGCTCAACGTCAGTGGCGCGATCATCGGTGAGGCCGCGCTGTCCTTCTTCGGGTTCGGCATCCAGCCGCCCGACGTCTCGCTGGGCACGCTGATCGCGACCGGCTCCGGCAACGCCACCGGCTATCCGTGGCTGTTCGCCTTCCCGGCCGGTCTGCTGGTCGCCCTGGTGCTCAGCGTCAACCTGATCGGCGACGGCCTGCGCGACGCACTCGACCCGGGGAGCAACACGTGAGCATTCTGCAGGTCAAGGACCTCACCGTCACCTTCCCCGGCGGCATCGAAGCCGTGCGCGGCGTCAGCTACGAGGTCGAGCGCGGCGAAGTGCTCGGCATCGTGGGCGAGTCCGGCTCGGGCAAGTCGGTGACCTCGCTGGCCGTGATGGGCCTGCTGCCGAAGAACGCCGTGGTGGACGGCTCGGTCCAGCTGCACGGGCAAGAGCTGCTCGGCATGAAGGAAGACGACCTGGTCAAGGTACGCGGCAAGTCGATCAGCATGATCTTCCAGGATCCGCTGTCGGCCTTCACGCCCGTGTTCACCATCGGCGACCAGATCGCCGAGGCCGTCCGCGTGCACCAGAAGGTGGGCAAGGACAAGGCCGCCAAGCGGGCCGTCGAACTTCTCGACCTGGTCGGCATCCCCAACCCGAACCTGCGGGCCAAGGCGTTCCCGCACGAGTTCTCCGGCGGCATGCGGCAGCGCGCGATGATCGCCATGGCCATCGCCAACGACCCCGACCTGCTGATCTGCGACGAGCCGACCACCGCGCTCGACGTCACCATCCAGGCCCAGGTGCTGGAGGTGCTCAAGACCGCGCAGCAGGAGACCGGCGCGGGCATCGTGATGATCACCCACGACCTGGGCGTCATCGCCGGCATGGCCGACCGGGTGCTCGTCATGTACGCGGGGCGGCCGGTCGAGCAGGGCCCCGTCGAGGACATCTACTACCGGCCGCGGATGCCGTACACGATGGGACTGCTCGCCTCGATCCCCAGGGTCGACGGCGAGGAGGGGCCGCTGGTGCCCATCGACGGCAACCCGCCGTCGCCGGCGGCGCTGCCGCCCGGCTGCCCGTTCGCGCCGCGCTGCCCGATGAAGGTGGACATGTGCGACGACGAGGAGCCGCCGCTGACGCCCTTCGGCGGCGGGCGGCACGTGGCCTGCATCCGCGCGCACGAGATCGAGCACAAGAACCTGACCGGAACCGACGTGTTCCCGGTGCCGGTCATCCCGCCGAACGAGGTGGTCCGCGTGCCGCGCGCCGAGCGGCCGACCGTGCTGGAGCTCGACGAGCTGATCAGGCACTACCCGCTGATGAAGGGTGCGGTCTTCAAGCGCCGCGTCGGCACGGTGTACGCCGTCGACGGCATCAGCCTCGACATCGCCGAGGGCGAGACGCTGGCCCTGGTCGGCGAGTCCGGCTGCGGCAAGACCACCACGCTGCAGCAGATCATGCAGCTCCAGCCGCCGCAGGGCGGCCGGGTGGTCGTGCTCGGCAGGAACAGCGCCGAGCTGGACAAGGCGGCGCGCAAGGCGCTCCGCGGCGACCTGCAGATCGTCTTCCAGGACCCGATGGCCGCGCTCGACCCGCGCATGCCGATCGGCGACATCATCGCCGAGCCGCTGCGCGCGCACGGCGTCAAGGACGACGTGCGGGGCAAGGTCGCCGAGCTGCTGCGGCTCGTCGGGCTGGCGCCCGAGCACGCGGAACGCTACCCGCAGCAGTTCTCCGGCGGCCAGCGCCAGCGCATCGGCATCGCCCGCGCGCTCGCGCTGGAGCCGAAGCTGCTGGTGCTGGACGAGCCGGTCTCGGCACTCGACGTATCCATCCAGGCGGGCGTGATCAACCTGCTGGAGGAGCTGAAGAACAGGCTGGGCCTGTCCTACCTGTTCGTGGCGCACGACCTGGCGGTGGTCCGGCATCTCGCCGACCGGGTGGCGGTCATGTACCTGGGCCGGATCGCCGAGATCGGGGCGGTCGAGAACGTCTACGACCGTCCGGCGCACCCGTACACGCAGGCGCTGCTGTCGGCGATCCCGCTGCCCGACCCCGAGATGGAACGCACCCGCAAGCGGATCCTGCTCGAAGGCGACCTGCCCAGCCCGGCGGACCCGCCGTCGGGCTGCAGGTTCCGCACCCGCTGCCCCAAGTTCGCCCGGCTGAGCGAGGCCGAGCGGCGGCGGTGTGTGGACGAAGAGCCCTCGGTTGCCCGGCTGACGCGTGCCGTGGACCACGGCGCCGCCTGCCATTACGCGGAGGAGATCGAGGTCATCACGGCCTCGGAAAATCAGGAGGAAGAGTGAAGGTTCATTACCGTGCGGCCGCTGGGCTGGCGGTCCTGGCCATGGCCGTCGCGGCCTGTGGCGGTGGCGGCGGCACCGAGAACAAGCAGCCGAACGCCGAGCAGTCCCAGCAGGCTCAGCAGCAGATGACGGAGACCCCGATCATCAGCATCAACTCCGTCCCGTACGAGCAGGTCAAGGACGGCGGCACGCTCACCCTGGCGATCGGGCAGTGGCCCACGCAGTGGAACGGCAACCACGTCGACGGCAACCAGGCCGACACGGCGACGATGCTGGACCCGATCATGCCGCAGCTGATGATGGCGGACGAGAACGCCACGTTCACCCCCAACAAGGACTACGTCAGCGACGTCAAGAACGACATGTCCTCGGGCAAGCAGGTCGTCACGTACACGCTCAACGAGAAGGCCAAGTGGTCGGACGGCACGCCGATCACCTGGAAGGACCTCGAGGCGGCGTGGAAGGCCAACAGCGGCGAGAACAAGAAGTTCAAGCCGGCCTCCACGGACGGCTGGGACAAGATCGAGTCCGTCGCCAAGGGTGACTCGGACAACATCGCCGTCATCACCTTCAAGAAGCCGTACTCGGAGTGGCAGGGCCTGTTCAACCGCGGCACCTCGCACCTCTTCCCGGCCGAGCACATCGACACGCCGGAGAAGTACGAGAAGGACTACCTGCAGAAGATCCCGGTCACGGCCGGTCCCTTCAAGGTGGAGTCCCTCGACGAGGGCACCAAGACGCTCACCCTGGTGCGCGACGACAACTGGTGGGGTCAGAAGGCCAAGCTCGACAAGCTGATCTACCGGGCCATCCCCGACCCGGCCGCCGAGGTGAACGCGTTCGCCAACGGCGAGCTGGACGCCGCGGAGATCCAGTCCGGCGCCCCGGCCGACCTGAAGCGGGCCAAGGAGGTGCCGGGCGCCGAGATCCGCAAGTCGCTCAGCCCGAACTGGCGCCACATCACGGTCAACAACCAGAGCGAGTTCCTGAAGACGAAGGAAGTCCGCCAGGCCGTCCAGTACGCGATCAACCGTGACGTGATCACGCAGTCGGACCTGAAGGACATGGAGTGGCCGCTGCAGACGCTCGGCAACCACGTCTTCATGAACAACCACAAGGGTTACGTCGACAACTCCGGCGACCTGGGCAAGTACAACCTGGACAAGGCCAAGCAGCTGCTCGACGCGGCCGGCTGGAAGCAGGAGGGCGAGTACCGCAAGAAGGACGGCAAGGAGCTCGCGCTGACCTTCGTCATCCCGACGGCGACGCCCGTCTCGCAGACGGAGGGTGAGCTCACCCAGGCCATGCTCAAGGAGGCCGGGATCAAGGTCACGATCCGCCCGGTCCCCGTGGACAAGTTCTTCAACGACTTCATCATCAAGGGCGACTTCGACCTGGTGCCGTTCTCCTGGATCGGCACGCCGCTGCCGCTGGGCTCGCTGCCGCAGATCTACAAGACCGGCTCGGAGAGCAACTTCCCGAAGATGAGCGACCCCGAGGTCGACGCCGCCATCCAGGCGGCCGTGGACGAGATGGACCCGGCCGCGGCGATCCAGAAGGCCAACGAGGCCGACAAGCTGATCTGGGACCGGGTGCACACCATCCCGCTGTACCAGCGGCCTGAGATCTTCGCGACGAAGAAGACGCTGGCGAACTGGGGCGCCCGCGGTTACAAGTACTACGACTGGACGGCCGTCGGCTTCACCGGCTGACGTTCTGCCCAGCAGTGACACAGAGGACCCCCGGCCGCTCCGGCCGGGGGTCTTTCGTCTATTTCGCGAACTCCTGGATCGTCGTCGGGGGCCGGCCGCCGTGCCGTTCGATGCTCGCGGTGACGCGGTAGAGCGGGTGGTCGGCGGCGCCGATGAAGCGGAAGAGCGCCCACAGGTGGGTCAGGTGCTCGACGGTGACCTCGTCGCGGTACACGTCCGCCGCCCACGCCTCCCACTCCTCGGGCGGCACGTCCTCGTACGTCACCCCGAGCGCGTCCGCAGCCTCGCCGGCCGTGGCCATCTGCCCCGTCACCAGGCACACCGGATCGGCGGGGGCGGGATCGAGCAGCAGCCCCGCGCCGACCCTGGCCACGTCCTCGCCCGCGACCAGCGGGATCAGCGTCTCGGGAGGGCCGAGGGGGAGCGCCAGCCGGCCCGCCGCGGCGGCCACGACGGCGAGGTTCTCGAAGAACACCGCGGCCCGGAGGTGCACCGCGCCCACCCCGGCCCAGTCGAAGACCTGCTCCGACACCCAGTGGCGGCGCATCCTGGGCGTGCCCGCCTCGGGGGAGGCGTCGAGCTGGGAGACCTCGACGACCCGCTCGACCCCCTCCTCCCTGGCCGCCGCCGCGAACGCGCCGGTGGCCTCCAGCAGGCCCGCCGTCACCGGGTAGGTGAAGAACGCCCGCCTGACCCCGCGCATGGCCGGGCGCACCGACGCGATCTCGCACAGGTCGCCTGTCACCACCTCGGCGCCGAGCTCGCGCAGCTCCCGCGCCCGGTGGTCGTCGGTGTGGACGAAGGCGCGCACGGCCTCGCCGCGGCGCAGCAGCAGGTCCACGACGTGCCGCCCGGTCGAGCCCTGCGGCCCGCCGGCCGCTCCCGTGACCAGGATCATCGCCGCTCCCCAAGGCTCGGGGTGGCCGGCCGGGGGAGG
This sequence comes from Nonomuraea fuscirosea, assembly GCF_003001935.1. Taxonomy (GTDB): domain Bacteria; phylum Actinomycetota; class Actinomycetes; order Streptosporangiales; family Streptosporangiaceae; genus Nonomuraea; species Nonomuraea fuscirosea. Next base: position 792,033 of record NZ_PVNG01000002.1, read on the forward strand.
CTCGGCAGGACCGGGTTCATCGGCGCTCCTCAAGGCTCAACGTGAACAGGCCGAGGCGCTCCAGGTCGCGCAGGAACGGCTCGGCGGGGAACGCCTCGGCCGGGGAGTACACGCCCGGCTGATCCGGGCCCAGGCCGTCGGCCAGCCGGACGGCGGCCTCGACCGAGGTCAGGGCGCTCATGCGCCACAGGTCCCGCCCGCGCGCCTGCCCCGCCCGGCCGCCGCCCTCGGTGATCACCTGCACGGCGACCGTGAAATCGGAGCCCGCCCGGGTGGCCGCGTCCACGTGTTCGCTGGTGAACGCCTGCTCCTCCTCGAACGTGGCCGCCGTCAGCTGCGCCTCCACCCGCGCCGTCCGCACGTGCCTCGGCACGGTGACGACCTCGGAGAACGGCACGGGGGCGATCATCGTGCGCGGCCCCAGCGGCGGCGGGAACGGGAAGACGGCGTTGCGCGGCTCGACGTAGCCGACCCGCTGGACCCCGTCGGCGAAGGTGATCCGCTGGGTGTCGGCGAACAGCAGCTCGGCCGTCGCCCTGGCGCCCGTGGTCAGCCGCCAGCCGCTCACCGCGTACGCGGTCACCACCCGCTCGATCCCGGCCATCCCGGCGGCCACGGCCCCGGCCAGCAGGTCGCCCAGCCCGCCGTAGAAGCTCATCGCCGTGACCATGGTGACGCCCGCCGCCCGCGCCGGCTCCGTCATGGTGTCGAACATCCACTTCGTGTGGTGCTGTTCCAGGGCGTGATCCACGTAGTGGCAGCCGGCCTCGGCGGCGGCCGTGGCGACCGGTTTGCCGGTGTGCGTGAACGGGCCCGCGCAGTGGATCAGCACCGCCGCCCGGCCGGCCAGCTCACGTAAGGCGGCGGGGTCGTCGAGCGCGGCCTGGTGGACGGGCGCCCCGCCGAGCTCGTCGGACAGGGCCTTGAGAGCGCCGGCGTCGCGGCCGGCCAGGATGACGTCCCGGCCCCGGGCGCGCAGGTCGGCCGCCACCAGGCGCCCGGTGTGGCCGGTGGCGCCGTAGACGGCGATGTGCGGTGATGACATGGCTACAACTCCTCGGTTTCACGTCACTATGTTCGACAATTTCCCATCGAGTCAATGAGAATCCGAATCAGTGAGCGAAAACCCGAACCGGCGGCCGGGCCTCCGTGGAGGCCGGCCGCCGGGTGACCCCGGTCAGGCGGAGCAGACGGTCAGCCGGGGAGAGCCGGGTCAGCCGTGGGAGTCGGGCACCGAGCCCTTGAGGGTGATCCCGCAGGACGGGCCGTTCTGGCCGTCGAAGCGGACGGAGTTCCAGAAGTCGCGGAAGTCGACGTAGAAGTTGCCCTTGCCGCGCGGGCTGGTCACCGCCGTGCAGCCGCCGTAGGCGGCCTCGGAGTAGAGGTGGATCCAGGAGCCCGTACGGTTCCAGTCGGACTTGCCCCGGTCGGCCATGCCGAGCGCGGCAAGGTCGGGCGTGTTCCCCTGGATCTGGATGATGTCCCCGGTGCCGTCGAGCCCGGAGAACATGCAGTAGTAGCCCTCCTGGCAGCGGTCGTACCCGTCGGCGGCCTGGGCCGGCCCGGCCACGGCCGTCAGGGCCGCGACAGCCAGCGGTAACGCCAGAATCTGAAACTTCTTGCCCACAGTGCCTCCATGGCCGAAACTTTCTTTCGGCTCGAACATACAACGCGCGATCTTGTCAGGAAAGGGGTTGACTTACGCCGCCGTGCTGAGCGACACCTCGACCGAGCCGCGGGTGCCCCAGCGGTTGACCCGCCGGCAGGTCAGCAGCGCGTAGACGTACATCGGGCGCAGCACCAGCGACCGCCAGACGGCGGCCAGCGGGGCCAGCGCGAAAGCGAGCAGCCGCGCGCCCGCGCTCTCGTCGGAGCGGTGCACGGTGAACAGCCGCAGCGCCATCAGGTAGTTCATCGCCACCCCGACCTGCGCCGCCGCCAGGGCCAGCTCTCCCAGCCGCCCCCGGTACGCCGGGTCGGCGACCAGCACGACCGGGACGGCCAGGGCGAGCAGCAGATGCAGGTACTCCGCGACCGTGGTCCAGAAGACCGGCCCGGTCAGCGGCTGGTAACGCAGCCACCACAGGTGCCGCACGGCGGTGCCGCGCATCCAGCGCAGCTGCTGCTTGGCGTAGTGGCCGAAACGCTCGGGGGCCAGCGTGAACACCATCGACGACGGCTGGTGCACCGTGCGCCCGGACAACGAGGCGTAGAAGGTGAGCATGGAGTCGTCGTTCATCTGCATCGGACGCCCGCGGAAACACTCGTTCTCGTACGCGCCGGCGCAGGCGCGGACGACGTCCGCCCGGTAGAAGGCCAGCGCGCCCGAGTTCATCGTCACCCGGCGCAGCACCGACTGGGCGCTGCGCAGGCCACGGGTGAAGGGCAGGTACAGCACCCCGGTCAGCCGGGCGAGCAGGCCGGCGGCGCGGTTCAGCACCAGCACCTGCCCGGCCACCGAGCGCACCCGAGGATCGGCGAACGGGGCCAGACCCTCCCTGACGGCGTGCCGGTCGAGCACGGAGTCACTGTCGAGGGTGACGAAGACGTCGCCGTCGTCCTCGGCCAGCACGTGCATCTGGGCGAAGCGCTTGCCCCGGTTGGCGGTACGGTCCCAGGTCGTCTCGATGCCGCGGAGCATGGCCTCGCACTCGAAGTCGCGGCGTACGTCGTCGTAGGAGACGGGTTCGCCCGCCAGAGCCGAGCCGTCGTCCACCACCCGCACCCGGTTCACCGGCCGGCTCTGCGTCAGCACCGAGCGCAGGCACGCGCGCAGCGCCTCCGGGTCCTCGTTGTAGACGGGGACCTGCACGGTCACCCGCAGGGCGTCGATCCGCTTCCGCGCGCCCGGCGGGACCGTGACCGGCCGCTCCAGCCAGGCCAGCGGCAGCCACCACAGCAGCAGCGAGGCGGTCAGCCAGACCAGCGGCAGCTCGTACGGGCGGTCGCCGACCGTCCCCGTCAGGATGGCCAGACGGGTGACGCCCCAGCCGGCGAGCGCCGCGACCGCGAGCGCGCCGAGGACGAGGAGCTTTCCCGATCCGGCGTACCGGGCGGTGAGCTTTCGTGGTGCGGCCATGTCCAGTCCGTTCCGTCGTCCTGCCGGTTTCGGTGTGCTGTCCGTTTGTCGCGGCCGGGAAGCGCGGGGTCAGCGGCACATCGGGCCCCGGCCGCGCCGGAACCCGGCGCGCACCGCGAAGGCCCCGGCCAGCACGAGTGACAGACAGCCGGCGACCAGCCAGGGGTGCCCGCCCGCGAGCGCGGCCACGGCCACACCGCCGCCGAAACCGGCCAGGGATCCGTACGCCATGCGGCACTCCTTCTCCACGCGGGATCGAGGTGACGCTGGCGACCTAGCCGGAGGCGGGTTCACCTAACCCCTTGGCCGCTTAAAGGCCCGTGCAACAGCGGGCCGCGGAAGGGACGCGCGGGCCGGTCAAGCGGCGGTGAAACTTTCACCGCCTCCCGGCCCGTTTCCGCTGGTGCCGTCACCGCTCCGGCCGGTGCGGCGGGCCGGGCCGGGAGACTCGGGCCCTGGAGCCTACAGTGCCTGTGGGGACGCTTCCGACAACCCTTCGAGCCGGCCGGAGCAGCCTGCAATGAGCAACCGAAGCAGCAGATGGAGGAGCGGGGCCGCGGTGCTCGTGCTCGTCGCGGCCGGCCTGGTCATGCCGCCGGCGACCGCCACGGCGGCCTTCCCCTACCAGGACCCCGCCCTTCCGGTGCCCGTCCGGGTCGCCGACCTCGTGTCCCGGATGTCGCTGGAGGAGAAACTGGGCCAGATGACCCAGGGCGAGCGCGCCTCGGTCAGCGCCGCCGACGTCACCGCGTACCGGCTCGGCTCGGTCCTGTCGGGCGGCGGCTCCGCGCCGCAGGTCAATACGGCGGCCGGCTGGGCGGACATGTACGACGGCTACCAGAAGGCCGCCCTGGCGACGCCGCTCGGCATCCCGCTCGTGTACGGCGTGGACGCCGTGCACGGCCACAACAACGTGGCCGGGGCCACGATCTTCCCGCACAACATCGGCCTCGGCGCCACCCGTGACCCCGGCCTGGCCGAGCGGATCGGGCGGGCCGTGGCCGAGGAGGTGTCCGGCACCGGGATCGACTGGAACTTCGCGCCCTGTCTGTGCGTGGCGCGCGACGACCGGTGGGGGCGTACGTACGAGTCGTTCGGCGAGACCCCCGACCTGCCCGCGTCGATGGCCTCCATCGTGACCGGGCTGCAGGGCGAGACGCTGGACGGCCCCGCCTCCGTGCTGGCCACCGCCAAGCACTACGTCGGCGACGGCGGCACCGCGGGCGGCGCCGACCAGGGCGACACCCGGCTGTCCGAGGCCGACCTGCGGGCCGTCCACCTGCCGCCGTTCGAGGCCGCCGTACGGCGCGGGGTCGGCTCGGTGATGATCTCGTTCAGCCGATGGAACGGCGTCAAGCTGCACGGACACCGCTACCTGATCACCACGGTGCTCAAGGAGGAGCTGGGCTTCGGCGGGTTCGTCGTCTCCGACTGGAACGGCATCGACCAGATCGACGGCCTCCGTGGCACCTCCGCGCTCGACGTGCGCACCGCCGTCAACGCCGGCGTCGACATGGTGATGGTGCCGGTCGAATGGCGCAGGTTCATCGACCTGCTCCGCGCGGAAGTGCGGGCCGGGCGGGTGAGCACGGCGCGGGTGGACGACGCGGTGCGGCGCGTGCTGACCAAGAAGTTCGAGCTCGGCCTGTTCGAGCGGCCCCTGACCGACCGCTCGTACACGGCGAGCGTGGGCAGCGCCGCGCACCGGGCCCTGGCCCGCGAGGCGGTGGCCAAATCGCAGGTCGTGCTGAAGAACGCCGGCGGCGTGCTGCCCCTCGCCAGGACCGGCGGCAGGATCTTCGTGGCGGGGAAGAACGCGGACGACATCGGCAACCAGAGCGGCGGCTGGACGATCACCTGGCAGGGCTTGTCCGGCGCCGTCACCCCCGGCACCACGATCCTGCAGGGCATCAGGAACACCGTCGGGTCCGCCGCCACCGTCACCTACAGCAGTGACGGCAGCGGCATCGACGGCTCCTACCGGGTGGCCGTCGCCGTCGTCGGCGAGACCCCGTACGCCGAGACCCGGGGCGACCGGCCCGGCGGGCTCGCCCTGGACGCCGCGGACCTGAGCACCATCGCCACCCTGCGTGCCTCGGGCGTGCCCGTCGTCGTGGTGCTCGTCTCCGGCCGCCCCCTCGACATCGCCGCCGAGCTGCCCGGCTGGAACGCCGCCGTGGCCGCCTGGCTGCCCGGCACCGAGGGACAGGGCGTCGCCGACGTGCTCTTCGGGGTCGTCCCGCCGACCGGCCGGCTGCCCATGACCTGGATGAGGTCCTTCTCCCAGCAGCCGATCAACGCGGGGGACGGCCAGACACCGCTGTTCGCGCAGGGGTACGGACTCACGTAGGTCACCGGTCCGTGTGCACCCGGCCGAACTCGACCAGCGGCGTCCCACCGGCGAAGTTGCGATCGACCTCGGCCCGCTCGGCGGCGCTGGGGTTGGCGTTGGTACAGCTCACGGGCGCGCTGGAGCCGGACATCAGGTCGGTGCAGCGCCCGGTGCGCCGGTCGGGCAGGCCCAGGATGTGGCCGATCTCGTGGGTGGCGATCCGCACCCGGTTGTAGCCCTGGTCGACGGCCTGCCGGCCCATCCAGATCGTGCCGCGCCCCAGGCTGGTGGGCAGGGCCCTGGGCCAGCCGTTGTCGGCGAGCACGACGAAGTGCGCGGGCGTGCCCCTGACCAGCCGGACGTTGGCGACACTGGCGTTCCACACCTGCGCGGCCTGGTCCACGGTGGCGCTGAACTCGGCGGCCCGGCCGGCGTCGTACCTGAGCACCGTCACCAGCGCACTGGCCTGCGCGGGCGCGGTGACCAGCAGGAACGCCAGCGTCAGCAGGGCGCTCAGCATGAGGCGGAGAGGTCGTGACACGGATCCTCCTGGGGGAGTGGGGGGTGCTGTGAACGGTATGCGCGCTCCGTCCTCCCGAAGAGCTGTCAGCTTGCCCCTATCACGGTGATATGGCCGCAGCGGGTGGGCACCGTGTCTTGCGGAACTGTCGGTGGCCGCGTGCAGACTCGATGCATGCAGAACGAGGAGCCGCTCGAGTTCGGCGAGATCGCTCTCACCGGCTGGAACGCCCACACCGACAAGATGGCCGAGGTCGGCTTCCTGACCATCGCGGGCAGGCTCCCTTCGCTCGTCGGCCAGGCGCTGCGGATGGCCTGGGCCGCGAGCCCGCGCGACACCCTGGCCACGGTCGCGCTCAACCTGCTCGGCGGGGTGTTCACCGCGTTCGGCCTGCTGGCCACCACGGGAGTGCTGACCGCGCTGTTCAGCGAGGGCCCGACCCCCGACCGCGTCGTGGCCGCGCTGCCCAGCCTGGCGCTGGTCGCGGGCGCGGCGGTGCTGCGCACGGCGACGCAGGCGGGCGCGGGCTGGGCGCAGTCCCGCCTCACCCCGCAGATCACCCGCCACACCGAGGAACGCCTCTACAGCCTGACCAGCCGGGTGGAGCTGGTCGCCTACGACGACCCCGACTTCCACGACGCGCTCGAACGCGCGGGCAGCCGCGGCGTGTCCGTGGCAGACCCGGTGGTGGGCTCGGCCGTCGGCGTGGTGACCGCGGCCGTCGGCATCGCCGCGGCGGCCGGCGTGCTGGGCGTGCTGCATCCGGTGCTGCTCCCGCTCCTGCTGCTGGCCGTGCTGCCCGACGCCTGGGCCGCGGTGCGCAGCGCGCGGATGCGCTACTCGACGATGTACTCCCTGATCCCCGCCCGCCGCCGCAAGTGGATCCTCGCGGGCCTGCTCGCCGAGCGCGACAACGCGGCCGAGGTGCGCTCGTTCACCATGCGCGGCTTCCTGCTCCGGGTCTACGACACCGTCGCCCGCGCCGAGCAGGAGGTCATGCTGCGCCTGGCCCGGCGGCAGATGACGGCCAGGCTCGTCGGCGAGGCGCTCGGCGGCCTCGGCACGGGCCTGGTCTACGTGGCGCTCGGTGTGCTGCTGACCGTCGCCGCCATCCCGCTCGCGGTGGCCGGCACCGCGGTCCTCGCCATCCGCTCGGGTCAGTCGTCGCTGCTCAGCCTCATGTACGCCACCAACCGCCTCTACGAGCAGGGCCTCTACTTCACCGACTTCCTCGACTTCTGCGCCGACGCGGAGCGACGCCTGACCGGCCCCAGGCCGCTACCTGCCCCCGACACCTTCGAGCGCATCACCGCTGACGACGTCACCTTCACCTATCCGGGCGCCGAGTCGCCGGCGCTGCGCGGGGTGTCGGTGGAGATCAAGCAGGGTGAGGTGATCGCGTTCGTCGGGGAGAACGGCTCGGGCAAGACCACCCTGGCCAAGATCCTGTCCGGCCTGTACGAACCCGACACCGGCACCG
>NZ_PVNG01000003.1 GCF_003001935.1 Nonomuraea fuscirosea
TCCATGGTCCCGATCGTCGCGCTGGCGGTGGCCGGTGCGAGCCAGAACTTCCCGTTCGGAGGGACGAGCATTCTGATCATGGTAGGCGTCGGCCTTGACACGGTGAAGCAGATCGAGAGCCAGCTGCAGCAGCGTAACTACGAAGGTTTCCTGCGGTAGTGCGTCTCGTCTTGGTCGGGCCCCCCGGAGCGGGTAAGGGGACACAGGCCCAGTACATCGCATCGAACCTGTCCATCCCGAAAATCTCGACAGGTGACATCTTCCGTGCCAACGTCTCGGGCGGCACGGATCTCGGCAAGCTGGCCAAGACGTTCATGGACCGTGGTGACCTGGTGCCCGACGAGGTCACCATCGCCATGGTCCGCGACCGTCTGTCCGAGGACGACGCGCAGGACGGTTTCCTGCTCGACGGCTTCCCGAGGAACGTCGCGCAGGCGGAGATCCTGCGCGACATGCTCAAGGACTGGGGCCAGGCGCTCGACCTCGTTCTCGAGCTCGTCGTGGACGACGACGAGGTGGTCAGGCGGCTGGCCGGCAGGCGTACCTGCAGCCAGTGCGGCCGTATCTGGCACGTCGAGTTCGACGACAAGAAGGACGACAGGTGTGACGCGTGCGGGGGCGCGCTCTTCCAGCGTGACGACGACAAGGAGGAGACCGTCAGGCACCGCCTGGAGGTCTACCAGGAGCAGACGGCTCCGCTGGTCTCCTACTACGCCGACGAGGGCATCCTGGTGGGCGTCGACGCGACCGGGCCGGTCGAGGAGGTCACGCAGCGGGCCATGGACGCGATCCGGCCGTTCATGGGCTGAGCGCTTCATCCGACTGATTCGCGGAGGTGGCACGGGTTTCCGTGCCACCTCGCGGCTATTGTGGGGGAATTGGGCTCCCACCGTGGCCCGTTGAGACCCAGGGGGGCAAAAGATGTTCAAACGCAACAGGCACGGCATCCAGATCAAGTCGCCGGAGCAGCTCGAGAAGATGCGCGCGGCGGGGCTGGTGGTCGGGCGCACGCTCGACCTGCTGCGGCGCTCGGTCGAGCCCGGGATGACGCCGCTCGACCTCGACGTGATCGCCGAGAAGGCGATCAGGGACGAGGGCGCGATCCCGTCGTTCAAGGGCTACCAGGGCTTTCCCGCGACGATCTGCGCGTCGGTCAACGACGAGGTCGTGCACGGCATCCCGACCGCCGTACGCAAGCTGCGCGAGGGCGACATCATCTCGATCGACTGCGGTGCGATCCTGGAGGGCTGGCACGGCGACTCCGCGGTCACGGTTCCGGTGGGTGAGGTGGACCCCAAGCTGACCGAGCTGATGCGGATCACGGAGGAGGCCATGTGGCGCGGCATCGCCGCGCTCAAGCCCGGCCGTCACCTGTCGGACATCGGCTTCGAGATCGAGCGCTACGTCAAGTCCCAGGGCCGCTTCGGCATCCCGCCCGAGTACGGCGGCCACGGCATCGGCACCGAGATGCACATGGACCCCTGGATCGCCAACCACGGCAAGCCGGGCCGGGGCCCGGCGCTCGAAGAGGGCATGTGCCTGGCCATCGAGCCCATGGTCAACCTGGGCACCGAGCGCACCCGCGTGCTGGCCGACGACTGGACCGTGGTGACGGTCGACGGGAAGTCCTCCGCACACTTCGAACACAGCGTCGCGGTGACACATAATGGACCTTGGGTGCTTACCGCCCTGGACGGGGGCGAAGAGCGCCTCGCTCAACTGCAGATCTAACCCGGGAGTGGTGGGATGGCGAACAGCCCCGAGATGCGTGCCTCCGACGCCGACCGCGACCGGGTCGCCGCCATCCTCCGCGAGCACACCGCGCAGGGCCGCATCACCATGGACGAGTTCAACGAGCGGCTGGAGTCGCTCTACAAGGCCAAGACCTATGGTGAGCTGGCCAAACTGACCTCGGACCTCCCCGACGTCGACCTGCGGCGTCTGCCGGCCAAGGCCACGTCCGCGGCGCCCGAGCGGCGCGGCATGCACCCCGGCATGAAGGCCGCCTGGAGCGCCTGGGCGGCGGTGGCCGGCATCAACTGGACGGTCTGGGTGATCGTGGCCCTCACGAGCGGCCACCTGGTCTATCCGTGGCCGCTGTGGGTGATGGGTCCGTGGGGCGTGATCCTGCTGGTGAGCACCATCTTCGGCGGCGACGCGAACAAGAAGAGCTCCTAGCGGGACGGTCGCCGGGAAGAGTTCCTGGAGGGACGGTCGCCGGGGAGTGCTCTTGGAGGCCGCGCGCCGTCTTCGGCGGTTTCTGTGCTGTTGTGCACTCTGTGCATTCGTGCGCAGTCCGGATCCGGCCGGATTCCTAACGTGAGGTGTGTCGAACAGCACGACTCACGGAGGAGCTCTCATGCGTAAGATCCTTGCGGCCGCCGCCATCGCCGGCTCCGTCACCGTCGCCGGTCTGGCCGCGGCCCCCGCCGCGCAGGCCACCACGAGCACGGCCGGCAGCACGGTCAGCAGCGCCGCCGCCGCCGGCTCTCAGGGCGGCTGGGGCAAGTACTACTCCAGCAACCACAAGGCCTACACCTACGGCAAGACCTACAAGTCCTACGGCAAGGTCTACACCCACTGGTACGGCAAGGAGTACTCGCCCAAGTACGGCTACGTCTGGTTCAAGTACTACGCCGGCGGCAAGTGGTACAAGTTCTCCCACCGGTGGAACGGCTCGTACGACACGACCTGGTCGGGCAAGGGGATCAAGAAGATCTACACCTACACGTGCTGGGGCGGGAAGTACAAGTACTGCGGCCCCTCCCACCGCATCTACTAGATGTTCCCGCAGAGGGACGGAGCGAGGCCCGCCGGGCGGAAACCCCCGGCGGGCCTCGCGTCGTGTGTCCTGAGGATTCGACACGTGGGGTAGACTCTTACATGGTTGTGTCAGGACACCTGGCACGCGTTTCGCGTTTTTGGCTCAGGTGTCGTACACTCCTTAGTCGGCTCACTATGACTTTTCACGCGTCGGCGGCCCTCGTCGGCCGTCGCTCTCTTCGAAGCGTGAAGGTCGCGGCTGCGTAGTGAACCGGAGCCTCAGACGACCGATCAGTGAAACGCGAGGAATTTTGGCCAAGAAAGACGGCGCCATCGAGATCGAGGGCACTGTGGTCGAATCGCTCCCGAACGCCATGTTCCGGGTGCAGCTCGACAACGGCCACAAAGTCCTGGCCCACATCAGCGGACGCATGCGGATGCACTACATCCGGATTCTTCCCGACGACCGGGTAGTCGTTGAACTGAGCCCCTACGACCTCAGTCGTGGGCGGATCGTCTACCGATACAAGTAAGACGTCTGAGGAACAAAGGACAATGAAGGTAAAGCCGAGCGTCAAGAAGATCTGCGACAAGTGCAAGGTGATCCGCCGGCACGGTCGCGTCATGGTGATCTGCGACAACCTGCGCCACAAGCAGCGTCAGGGTTAGTCGCCGCAAGGCTTCTCCGAGTCCGCCCCGGCAGGGTGCGGGCTCGACGTATGAGAAGCCTGCATCAGTAGTCGCGTCACACACCTGAACAGGCGGCCGCTTCGCGTGAAGCGTCCGAACCGTTCAGGAGACCCCCGGTCGGAGGCCGGGGCCCTCACCCCGGGCATTGGGGAGGGGTAGTGCGGCGCAAGACCTCCGCCACAAAGAAGGAGAATGCCCGACCATGGCTCGCCTGGTTGGCGTCGACCTCCCCCGCGACAAGCGGCTGGAGATCGCTCTCACCTACATCTACGGAATCGGCCGCACCCGCGCCCTGGAGATCCTCCAGGCCACCGGCGTGAGCGGCGACCTCCGCGTGCACCAGCTCTCCGACACCGAGCTCGTCCCGATGCGTGACTACATCGAGGCGAACTACAAGATCGAGGGTGACCTGCGCCGCGAGGTCCAGGCCGACATCCGTCGCAAGATCGAAATCGGTTGCTACCAGGGCATCAGGCACCGCAAGGGTCTGCCCGTCCACGGTCAGCGCACCCAGACGAACGCGCGCACCCGTAAGGGCAAGAAGAAGACCGTCGCCGGCAAGAAGAAGCCCGGTAAGAAGTAGTCCTCGCAGCCGCAGGACCGAAGACCTCAGGAGTGAAGGCCAAGGATGCCTCCTAAGAGCCGCCAGGGTGCGCCGAAGAAGGTGCGCCGCAAGGAGAAGAAGAACGTCGCTCATGGGCACGCCCACATCAAGAGCACGTTCAACAACACGATCGTTTCGATCACCGACCCCAACGGGAACGTGATCTCCTGGGCCAGCGCCGGCCACGTGGGTTTCAAGGGCTCCCGTAAGTCCACCCCGTTCGCCGCTCAGATGGCCGCCGAGAACGCCGCCCGCCGCGCCATGGAGCACGGCATGCGTAAGGTCGACGTCTTCGTGAAGGGTCCCGGCTCCGGCCGTGAGACCGCGATCCGCTCGCTGCAGGCCACCGGCCTCGAAGTGGGTTCGATCCAGGACGTCACCCCCGTTCCGCACAACGGTTGCCGGCCGCCGAAGCGCCGCCGCGTCTGACTCAGCCCAGGAGATAGTGAGAAATGGCTCGTTACACGGGCGCGGACTGCAAGCTCTGCCGTCGCGAGAAGACCAAGCTCTTCCTCAAGGGCAGCAAGTGCGAGTCCGCCAAGTGCCCCATCGAAATCCGTCCTTACCCCCCGGGTGAGCACGGCCGCGGTCGTCCAAAGGACACCGAGTACCAGCTTCAGCTTCGCGAGAAGCAGAAGACCCGCCGCATCTACGGCGTCCTCGAGAAGCAGTTCCACAACTACTACGAGGAGGCCGCGGGCAAGAGCGGCAAGTCGGGTGAGGTGCTCCTCCAGATCCTGGAGAGCCGTCTCGACAACGTCGTCTACCGCGCCGGGTTCGCGCAGTCGCGTGACGCCGCTCGCCAGCAGGTCCGTCACGGGCACATCGTGGTGAACGGCAAGAAGGTCGACATCCCGTCCTACCGCGTTCGCGAGCACGACATCATCGAGGTCCGCGAGAGCAAGCGCAACCTGCTGCCGTACGAGGTGGCCCGCGCCACCGCCGGCGAGCGCACGGTTCCCGCGTGGCTCGGCGTCGTGCCGGACAAGCTCCGCATCCTGGTGCACCAGCTGCCGGTTCGCCAGCAGATCGACACCCAGGTTCAGGAGCAGCTCATCGTCGAGTACTACTCGAAGTGAGTGGTGGTTGAGGCACGGATTTCCGTGCCTCAACTATGCTTTTCATCGGAGTGGCGTCATATAGCGGTCGCCACACGAAAAAGGGGAGAACCCACACATGCTGATCGCTCAGCGCCCGACTCTCCTCGAAGAGTCGATCGACGACACCCGGTCCCGATTCGTCATCGAGCCGCTGGAGCCGGGTTTCGGCTACACCATCGGCAACTCGCTGCGCCGCACGCTGCTGTCGTCCATTCCGGGCGCGGCCGTGACGAGCATTCGCATCGAGGGCGTGCTGCACGAGTTCTCGACCGTTCCCGGGGTCAAGGAAGACGTCACCGACATCATCCTCAACCTCAAGGAACTGGTCGTCTCCTCCGAGCACGACGAGCCGGTCGTGATGTACCTGCGCAAGCAGGGCCCGGGTGAGGTCACCGCCGCCGACATCGCGCCTCCGGCCGGTGTCGAGGTGCACAACCCCGAGCTGCGCATCGCCACGCTCAACGGCAAGGCGAAGCTGGAGATGGAGCTGACCGTCGAGCGCGGTCGCGGTTACGTCTCCGCCGCGCAGAACAAGCAGCCGGGCCAGGAGATCGGCCGGATTCCGATCGACTCGATCTACTCCCCGGTGCTCAAGGTCACCTACAAGGTCGAGGCGACCCGAGTCGAGCAGCGTACCGACTTCGACCGTCTCATCCTCGACGTCGAGACCAAGCCCGCGATGAAGCCCCGCGACGCGGTGGCCTCCGCCGGCAAGACCCTCGTCGAGCTCTTCGGCCTGGCCCGTGAGCTCAACGTCGAGGCCGAGGGCATCGACATCGGCCCGTCGCCGACCGACGCCGCCCTGGCGGCCGACCTGGCGCTGCCGATCGAGGAGCTGAACCTGACCGTTCGCTCCTACAACTGCCTCAAGCGCGAGGGCATCCACACCGTGGGTGAGCTCGTCGCCCGCAGCGAGCAGGACCTTCTCGATATAAGGAATTTCGGCGCCAAGTCGATCGAAGAGGTCAAGCAGAAGCTGCACGAGATGTCGCTGGCGCTCAAGGACTCCCCGCCCGGGTTCGACCCGAGCGCGGTGGCCGGCGGCGGCTACGACGACGACGACAGCGCGTACGTCGAGACCGAGCAGTACTGATCCAGATAGCGCGGGCCCCCTTCAACGGGGGGCCTGGCGGCCCGACCCCGGTACCTGGCACGGCCGGGGCGGGTGAACCCCAAGGAGAGATGACATGCCCAAGCCCACCAAGGGTGCGCGTCTTGGCGGAAGCCCGGCGCACGAGCGGCTGATCCTGGCGAACCTCGCCACCGATCTGTTCCGCCACGGCCGGATCCGCACGACGGTGACCAAGGCCAAGCGCCTGCGTCCCGTCGCGGAGCGCCTGATCACCAAGGCGAAGAAGGGCGACATCCACAACCGTCGCCAGGTCCTGACCGTCGTTCGGGACAAGGGCGTGGTCCACCACCTCTTCACCGAGATCGCGACGACGTTCGCCGAGCGTCCCGGCGGCTACACCCGCATCACCAAGATCGGTGCGCGTAAGGGCGACAACGCCCCGATGGCGATCATCGAACTGGTGAGCGAGCCGCTGGGTGGCGTCACGACCCGCGCCACCGAGGCTCCCGCCGCCGAGACCGCCCCTGCGGCTCCGGCTGCCGAGGCTGCTACGGAGACTGAGGCTCCCGCGGAGGCCAAGGCCAAGGCCGAGACCGCCGAGGCTCCTGAGGCCGCCGCCGAGGAGGCCCCGGCTGCCGAGGCGAAGAAGGACGAAGCCTGAGCTTTCGGACCTTCAGGTTCTAGCTCGCAGAACGGCTGAGACGGGCCCGGATCCCCTGACGGGGGTCCGGGCCCGTTTTTCATCCCCGGGAGGGAACATCGTGGTACGGCTCCGCCTCGACCTCGCGTACGACGGGACCGGCTTCTCCGGCTGGGCCAGGCAGCCGGGGCTGCGTACGGTCCAGGGGGAGATCGAGCAGGCAATCGGACGAATCCTGCGCCTCGGCGAGCCGGCCATGCTGACCGTGGCCGGGCGTACCGACGCGGGGGTGCACGCGCGGGGGCAGGTGGCTCACGTGGACGTGCCGGAGGACAGGCTGGGGGAGCTCGACGGGAACCGGGGGCCTCTGTCCATCGATGAGAGGCTCGCTGCGCTCGTCAGACGGTTCGGTGGTGTCCTGGGCCCAGATGTACGGATATATCGGGTCTCCGTGGCTCCTGAGGGCTTTGACGCACGGTTCTCGGCGATGTTCCGGCGGTACGCGTACCGCGTGAGTGACGCGCCGGGAGGCGTCGACCCGCTGCGCCGCTGGGAGATCGTCTGGCACAACCGGCCGCTGGACCTCGGCGCGCTCAACGCCGCCGCCGCGCGGCTGCTCGGCGAGCACGACTTCGCCGCCTTCTGCAAGAAGCGCGAAGGCGCCACCACGATCAGGGAACTGCAGCGGCTGGACTGGGTGCGCGGGCCGGACGGGGTGCTGGTCGCCACCGTCGTCGCCGACGCCTTCTGCCACTCCATGGTCCGAGCCCTGGTCGGCTCGCTGCTGGCGGCCGCGGACGGTCGACGGCCGGTCGAGTGGCCGGGGGAGGTGCTGCGGCGGGGGGTGCGCGACTCGGGGGTGCACGTGGCTCCGGCGCACGGGCTCTGTCTGGAAGAGGTGGGCTACCCGGCCCCGTCCAACCTCGCGGCCCGCGCCGTGGCTACGCGACGGGTCCGGACGGTGACCGAGCAGCTCCCGTCCGAGTAGCGCCCGGCCGGTAGCGTCCGGGCGGGCGGCTACGGTTCGAGGCGCGCCCGTATGGGTGGCTCCGGTCGGGTGGCGCCGCCCGGCCGAGTTGCGCGCGTCCGAGTAGCGCAGCCCATCCGGGGGAGCCGGTCCGAGGAGCACCGGTCCGAGGAGCACCCGTCCAGGCAGCGCCGGTCCAGGGAGCGTCGGTCCGTAATGAACCCGCTCGAGATGTGTCGGCTTGGGTGGTACCCGTCTGGGTTGGGCCGGTCCGAATTGCGCACGGCCGGGTAGTACTTGGCCAACGAGCTCCCGGCCGGTTGGTGTACGGCCGGGAGGGTGTTGGTGGGGTGGTTGCCGGCTGGGGGTCAGCCCTTGGTGATGCGGCGTTCCAGGACGAGGGTGATCTGGTCTCTGAACGCGCCGCTGACCTTCGGCAGCGTCTTCTCCTTGGCCGTCGGTGTGTGGCCGTCGGCGTAGGTGGCGTAGCTGAAGACGATGTAGCGGCCCCAGACGAGGCCCGCCGCGTAACCGCCGGCGATGTGCACGCGCTCGCCGCCCGATCCGGACGCGCCGGGGAGCGGGCGGAACCAGACGTTACGCGACAGGTCCTTCGCCTGGTCGACCGTGGCGGCGGCGTTCTTGTCCGGCAGGACGGCCAGGCCCGTGGTGACGGCGTAGCGGCGCTTGCTGTCGACGTACGTCGCCCTGAGCACCCGGCTGCACTTCTGCTCCTTCAGCGCGTCGGCGAAGGCGCCGGTCGCGGCCTTGTCGCAGGTCGTCTCCATGTGGGCCTTGACCCTGGTGAATGTCGTGCCCGCCGCACTCACCTTCTTCTTCGGGAACGCCTCCGACAGCGACAGCTTCTGCGGATCGCTCTGCTCGGAGTCGAGCATCGACGTGCCCGCGAGGTCGGCCGGCGGGACCGCGGACTCCTCGGCGACACTCGGACTCGTCGGCGCGGGCGTGGCGGCCACCGGGGGCGGCGCGGCGGAGTTCATCGCCTGAACGGCGAAGAACCCACCCGTCGCCACGCCGGCCAGGGCCAGCGCGCCGAGCGTGACGAGCAACGCCCGTTTGCTCCTGGGCGGGGGAGGTGGTGGTGGCGGGGTCTGGAACGGGGGCTGCTTGAACGCTCCTGGCGGGAACGCTGGGCCGCCCGCTGGGGGCTTGGGGAGATCGAAAGAGGTCGAGGGCTTGTGACCCCAGGTGTCTCTCGAAAACGGGAGCTCGGGCAGTTTGTCACCGGTCGGAGAATTGGGGGGCCAGACGGGTACGTCGCCTGGCTCCGGGGGGCGGACGGATGGGTTGGTGGAGCTGGGGTCGAAGGGCGGATTCTGGGAGGCGGCCGATTCGGTCTTGGCCGCGTTGGGGTCGAAGTAGTGGGCCGGTTTGGCGGTGGTGTCGCGGGTGGACGCGATGGGGGCGGGGAGGTAAGGGAGTTTGGACGGCTTCGAACCGGGCCCTTGCAGGCCATGCTCGGCTCCCTGGCCTGACTCTTGATCGGATCCCTGTCCTGGTCCCTGGCCGGATGCTTGGTCGTGGGAGGGGTGTGGGTCGGTGGTGCGGGGGTCGCCTGGGTGAGCGCCCTTGGGGGTCGCGCGGCCGGGGACGGTGAAGCCGGGACGGAGGCCACCGGGCACCGTGTCGGCGGGCTCGGGGCCATCGTGGCCCGCGAAGCCTTCTGAGCGGTCGGATGCCTGCTCGCCATGCGCCGAATCCGAGGCCTGCCCGCCAAAGGTGGCATGCGCTGACGCCGAGGCGTGCTCGCCGGGGACGGCATGCGGTGACCCTGGGGCGTGCCCGGTGGGTGTGGTGTGCGGTGACCCTGGGGCGAGCCCGCCGGGCGTGGTGTGCGGTGACCCTGGGGCGAGCCCGCCGGGCGTGGTGTGCGCCGACTCCGGGGAGTGTCCGCCCGGGGCGGTGTGGTCCGGTGGCTGCTGGTCGTGGGCGGTGTGACCGGAGGGTTGCGTGGCCTGCCGGTCATGCGTGGCGGACGACGAGGCCGCCCGATCGTGCTCGGTCTGCGTCAGGCGCTGGCCGCCGTGGCCCGGTGGGTCCTGGAGTTGCCGGTCGTGCGGGAGCGCGGTGCTTGGAGGCGTTCCCGGATGGCTTTCGGTGCCCGTGCCCGGATGATCTGCTGCACCAGGGTGTCCCGGGGCGCTGGGGTGGCCGGCTGCGTCGGGATGACCGGATGCGCCGGAGTGGCCTTCGGCGCTCGGTCGGCCGGATACGCCCGAGATGCCCGAATGGTCCGGGGTGTCGGCGTGCCCTGCTGCGTCGGGATGGCCCAGGGCGCCGGGGTGACCCGTGGCGTCGGGATGGCCTGGGGCGCCGGGGTGACCAGTAGCGTCCGGATGGCCTGGGGCGCCCGCTGGGCCGTTGGGCGTGGATGGGTGGGCGGGTATGCCGTCGGGAGGCGTGTCGTCCGCGTGGAGATGGCGGGTGGCGTCCTGTTGCGTAGCGTCCGGGTCGAAGTAGTGAGCCGGGTGGGAGAGGCCCTCCGGTTGGGTGGCGCTCGCGTCGAAGGGCGTGGGCAGCTGGCCCGGCTCGTCAGAGTCGGGCTCGGCCACCAGCTCGCCCGTGGCGGCCGGCCAGGGAGGCACGGCGTGCGGATCGGAGAGGGGCGCGGGCCACACCGGCATGCCCGCCGCAGCGGCGGTGAAGGCGGGCGGGGGCTCCCAGGGCGGCGCACCGGGCACCACGGGCTCCACCGGCCAGGCACCGGCCTGCCCACCGGGACCACTGGCCAGTCCGCCGGGACCGCCAGCTCGCCCACCAGGACCGCTGGTCTGCCCACCAGGACCGCCAACTTGCCCACCGTGGCCGCTGGCGTGCCCACCGGGACCGCCGGGCTGCGCACCGGGATCCTCACCGGCGGCGTCCCACGGCCGCATCTCATGAATCCGTCCTGGTCGGACCTGGTTACTCTCGGCCTGGGGGTGGTGCGGTGCCGGCCATGGCTGGTCGCTTCCGGCGTGGGGCGGGGGCGACCATGGCTGGTTGGCGTCGGGTGCGGCGTTGTGGGGAGCTGCCCAGGGTTGGCCGGTCTCGGCTCCGGGGTGGTGTGGCGGTGACCATGGCTGGTTGGCGTCGGGTTGGGCGTTGGGGGTGCCCGCCCAGGGTTGGCCGGTTTCGGCTTGGGGGTGGTGCGGTGCCGGCCACGGCTGGTCGCTTCCGGCGTGAGGTGGGGGCGACCATGGCTGGTCGGGTTCGGGCTGGGCGGCGGCTGCCCACGGTTGGTCGGTTCCGGCCTGGGAGTGTGGCGGTGACCACGGCTGGTTGGCCCCTGGCTCGGCCTGGGACTGGTGGGGTGCCGGCCATGGTTGGTCGGCACCGGTCTGCAGGGGAGGCGGCGACCACGGTTGGTTGGCGTCGGGTTGGGCGTTGTGGGTGGTTGCCCAAGGTTGGCCGGTGTCGGCTTGGGGGTGGTGCGGTGCAGGCCACGACTGGTCGGCTTGGGCGTGGGGTGGGGGCGACCATGGCTGGTCGGGTTCGGGCTGGGCGGTGGTTTCCCAGGGTTGGCCGGTCTCGGCTCCGGGGTGGCGTGGGGGTGACCATGGCTGGTTGGCGGTGGGGGTGGCCGCCCAGGGTTGGCCGGAGTCGGTCTGGGGGTGGTGCGGTGTCGGCCACGGTTGGTCGGTCGCGGGCTGAGAATGCGACGGTGACCACGGCTGGCCGGGTTCGGCTCCGGGGTGGTGTGGTGTCGGCCATGGTTGGCCGGAGCCGGAGCCGGAGCCGGAGCCAGGACCGGGCTGGGTGTGGTGCGGGGTTGGCCAGGAGGGGTCGGTGGAGGGTTGGCCGAAGGAGGAGCTGGGCGAGGACGGTGCGTGCGGCTGGTGGCCGGGGTGCGGGGCGCCGGAGGGCTCCGCGGCTGCGGGGCCGGGGTCGGTGGGGTCGGAGTACCAGTCGTAGGGGGCGGCGTCGTCGCCCGGTACCTCCCACGGCTGAGCGGCGCCGGACGGCTCCTCCGGATCTCCCTGCCGCCCCTGGAAGGCCGAGGCGACAGGCGACGCCTCGGCATCGGCTGACCCACCCGCCGGGAAGCCGCTCGGAGCACCGGACGCGGCATCCGCAGGGAAACCACTGGCGGTGCCGGTAGAGGCGTCGGCCGGCAAGCCGCTCGGCGTTCCGGTGGAGGCGTCGACCGGGAAACCACTAGGGGTTCCGGTGGAGGCGTCGGTCGGGAAACCACTAGAGGTGCTGGTGGAGGCGTCGGTCGGGAAGCCGGGTGCAGCGCCGATCGAGGCGTCCGCAGGGAAGCTGCTGGGGGCGCCGGAGGTGGCGTCGGCCGGCAAGCCGCTCGGGGTTCCGGTCGAGGGGTCGGCCGGGAAGCCGCCCCGGGTGCCGGGGGCGGCATCGGTTGGGGCGCCGGACGCGGGTCCGGGTGCTGGGGTGCCGGTCGAGGGGTCGGTCGGCTCGCCGGTTCGGGGGTCGGTTGAGGGGTCGGTCGGAGGGAACGCCGGTGGAACGTCTCGCCCGTTGGTCTGGCCGAAGCTCGGCGGTGGCGTCACAGGTGCGGCCGAGCGTTCGGCTTCCCTGTGATCGTGCTCAGACCCGGGTTCCTGGCCACGCATAGCTGGAGCCTAGCGAGAGTAGCGAGATCGTTATGTCGGTATGGATGTTCCCAGCAGCATCACGAGTCCCGTACCGGCGCTTATGTCCCACAATGCCGATCAGCCCGCCCGGCTTCCGGTGAGCGCGCGGTTGTCGAGGGCGGGGAAGACGGTGGCCTTGGAGATGTCGTTGATGGCCTGTGCGATCCGCTTCGTCCCCTTCGCGTCGGGCTTCGTGCCGTCCTTGTTCTGGAACCAGAACAGGATCGCGTAGTGGCCGTACGTCGAGATCTTCGCGCCGCCGCTGCCCGAGCCGAGGAACTTCGTGACGGTGTCCTTGCCCGCGAGTGGCTTGACGTAGTTCTTGGTGTCGCCGGCCTTGGCCACCTTGGCCGCCAGCTTGCTCGTCTTGAGGTTGGCCACGCCGACCGTGCCGATCACCTTGGCGGACTTGTCGCGGAAGCTCGCCCGGACGAACTGGGTGCACTTGGCGGACTTGAGCGCCTTCTGGAGGGTGTCGCCAAGAGCGCCGTCATTGCACTTCTTGTCCTTGCTGGTGATCGTCATCTCGTAGCTGCGGCCCGAGATGGTGATCTTCTTCCGCTTCCCGAACACCTCCTTGACCGTGATCGCGTCAGGGTCGGTGGTGCGCGCGGCCGCGAAGCCGTACTTGCCGGCCGGGACCGACGGCAGCGGCGCCGAGGTCTGGCGGGTGTTGGCGGTCTCGGCCGTCACGGGGCCGTCGGCGTTCCACATCAGGGCCAGGCCGCCGCCGAGCAGGCCGAGCACCAGCACTCCGCCGATCGCGAACCAGAGCGGGGCGCGGGAGCGCTGATCCTCGTCGTACGGGCTCCAGCCCACCTTGCTCTGCGGCGCCCTCGGGGTGTCGTCGCCGGCGTCGTCCTTGTTCTTCTTCTTGGACGCGTCCTTGGCCTTGGCGGGGTCCTTGTCGCCCTTGTCGGCCTTGCCCCTTCGGGAACGGCGGCCCTTGCCGGTCGCCGATTTGTCGTCGTCCGGCGCGCCGGAGTCGGGGTTTCCGCCGCCAGGGCCGCCAGGGCCGCCGGGACCGCCTGGTCCCGGGTTGACGCCGAACGCGCCGCTGTCGCCGCCGAACGGGTCGCCACCGCCGAAGGAACCGCCGCCGAACGGACTGCCTCCGGCCCTGCGTCCACCGGAACGGCCTCCGCCCGGCCGGTCGCCGCCGGATGGGTCACCGCCGGACCGGTCGTCTCCGGAACGGCCGCCTCCGGACGGGCCGCCACCTGAGGGGCCTCCGCCGAAGAAGCCGCCCCCGGGGTCACCCCCCGGGCCGCCGCCTCCGCCGGGGCCTCCCGGACCGCCCGCGCCGTGCGAACCGCCAGAAGGACCGCCGCGTGCGCGTCTGCCTCGGCTGGGAAGCCCTTCAGACGGGCCACCGCCACCAGGGCCACCGCCGCCGGGGCCGCCACCTCCAGGGCCACCACCCCCAGGACCGCCGCCGTGACTGCCGCTACCAGGACCGCCGCCGTGGCCACCGCCACCAGGACCGCTGCCCCCAGGACCGCCGCCCCCCGGGCCGCCGATCATGAAGGCGCCGCTCGTGGGCCCGCCACCGCTGGAACCGCCGTTGAAGTCACCGATGAAGCCACCGCTCGCGGGTCCACCACCGTTGGGGCCGCCGTTCGCGGGCGCGCCGTGGGCGCCGCCGCCGTTCAGCGGCCCGCCGTTCAGCGGCCCGCCGTTCAGCGGCCCGCCGTTCAGCGGCCCGCCGTTCAGCGGCCCGCCGTTCAGCGGCCCGCCGTTCAGCGGCCCGCCGTTCAGGGGTCCGCTGTCGAAGGGGTCGCCGTTCACCGGCCTGCCCCCCGAGGGTCCCGCGGCCGCGTGCGAGCCGCCCGCGGGCGCGCCGCCTCGGGGCGCGCCGCCCATTCCGTAGGGGGCGCCACCGGCGGGACCGGGGCCGAAAGGGGCGAAGGGGGCATCGCCCGTGCCGTTCTCGCGTTCCCTATCGCCGTTGGAAACCATGCGGCGACACTACCGTGATGTTTGTCATTGGGTTCCGAAGTCCTGGGTCCACCATGGTCCGCCGGGGCCCGACGCGACGCCCACGCCGATGGCCCGCAGGCGGCAGTCGAGGATGTTCCTGCGGTGGTCGGGGCTGTCCAGCCAGCCGCGTACGGCCTCGTCGGCGGTGCCGTAGCCGGCGCCGATGTTCTCGGCGGCGCCCCAGCGGTATCCGGCGCGCTCCATCCGGTCCCACGGCGAGGCGCCGTCGGGGGAGTTGTGCGTGAGCTGCCCGGTGCGGGCCATCTCCAGTGAGTGCGCACGCGCGGAACGGGTGAGCCCGCCGTCCACCCGCAGCGGCGCGCAACCGCGCCTGGACCTGGCCGAGTTCGTCAGGGAGACCACCCGCGAGGCGACGCCGGCCAGCACCTGTACGCCGCCGTCCTCGCCGCCGAGCACCCGCGTCCTGTCCTCGGAGGCGAAGCCCGGGATCTGGTCCTTCGACGACCTGGTCGGCCTGGGCGTCGGGGCGCCGCTGGGCAGCTTCTTGGTCGTGACGCCCCTGGGGATGCTTTCGAGCTGCTGCGCCTTCCGCGCCGCCGTCGGCGCGGGGTTGGCGGTGGCGGCCGCGGGCGGGACGGTCTCTTCGAGGTAGACGTGCCGGGCCGGGTCGGGATCGGTGGTGAGCCGGCCGATCAGCACACCGGTGAAGAGCACGGCCATGAGGCAGGCCAGCACACCCAGGTGACTCCGGCGCCGATGGCCGCGCTGGGTTTGCCGGGTGCGAGAGTTCTGCCACATACCGTCGCCAACGATAGGGATGTCTGGTCCTGGGAAAGAAGGGGTCCCAGGGAAACGAAATCGAACCGTTCTGCGGTCGGGTAGACTCGCACAGGGTTACCGGTCTTTTGACCTGCACGCCTCAGGGCGGGTAGCTTAGGTTCGTTGTGTGCATAGGTCCAGCGCGACCAATGCGCGGCGCGTCCGGCGTCATCTCCCGTGTTGCGGAGACGGAAGGTCCGGGCCGTCGTGTGCCCGCACCGACCGACCAATGTAGCTGTCACATCCGACAGCGCCGAAGACGCGAGCATAAAGAAGGCTACGACCGTGCGCACGTACTCACCGAAGCCCGCCGACGTCCAGCGTCAGTGGTACGTCATCGACGCGACCGATGTCGTGCTGGGCCGGCTGGCCAGCCACGTCGCGACCCTGCTCCGCGGCAAGCACAAGCCGATCTTCGCCAACCACGTCGACACCGGTGACTTCGTCATCGTCATCAATGCCGACAAGATCGCGCTGAGCGGCAACAAGCGTGAGCAGAAGAAGGCGTACCGCCACTCGGGCTACCCGGGCGGTCTGCGTTCCGTCAGCTATGGCGAGCTCATGGACAAGCGGCCCGACAAGGCAGTGGAGAAGGCCGTCAAGGGCATGCTGCCGAAGAACTCCCTCGGCCGGAAGATGGCCAAGAAGCTGAAGGTCTACGCGGGTTCTGAGCACCCGCACCAGGCCCAGCAGCCGGTGCCGTTCGAGATCACCCAGATCGCCCAGTAGTAGTTCGAAAGAGTTAGAGGAGAACCGTGGCTGAGCCCACTGGTGTCGAGACGGCCGTAGAGACGGCCGAGGTGGAGGACTTCTCCGGCGAGGAGTTCCCGTCCGAGTACACCACCGAATCCACCGCCAGCGCTGACGCCCCCGTGCGCAAGCCCGTCACCACGGGCAACTCGTACGGCACCGGCCGCCGTAAGGAGGCGATCGCCCGCGTGCGCATCGTCCCCGGCACCGGCAAGTGGACGATCAACGGTCGTTCGCTGGACGCGTACTTCCCGAACAAGGTCCACCAGCAGATCGTCAACGAGCCCTTCGTGGTGCTCGGCGCCGAGGAGGCGTTCGACGTCATCGCGCGCATCGACGGCGGCGGCGTGACCGGCCAGGCCGGCGCGCTGCGCATGGGCCTGTCCCGCGCCCTGGCGGTCCTGGACGTCGAGGTCAACCGCCCGCCGCTGAAGAAGGCCGGCTTCCTCACCCGTGACGCCCGCGCCACGGAGCGGAAGAAGTACGGCCTCAAGAAGGCCCGCAAGGCTCCGCAGTACAGCAAGCGCTAAGTTGGCGCGCCTTTTCGGCACCGACGGGGTACGTGGGGTCGCGGGCCGCGACCTCACGGCGGAGCTCGCCATGGACTTGTCCGTGGCGGCCGCTCACGTCCTCGGCGATGCAGGCGCGTTCTCCGCCACCGGATCCGGTAAACACCGGCCGGTGGCGGTCGTGGGCCGGGACCCGCGTGCCTCGGGAGAGTTTCTCGAGGCCGCCGTGGTCGCCGGCCTCGCGGCGTCTGGAGTGGATGTGCTGCGCCTCGGCGTGCTGCCCACCCCGGCCGTCGCCCACCTCACCGCCGCGCTCGGCGCCGACCTCGGCGTCATGCTCTCGGCGTCGCACAACCCGGCGCCCGACAACGGCATCAAGTTCCTGGCCCGCGGCGGCTTCAAGCTGTCCGACGCGGACGAGGACGAGATCGAGCGGCGGCTGGGGGAGGAGTGGAGCTTCCCCGTCGGCTCCGGCGTCGGGCGCGTGCGCGACGCGTACGGAGAGGCGGACCGCTACATCTCCCACGTGCTGACCACGATGACCGCGGCCCTCGACGGCCTGAACGTCGTGGTCGACTGCGCTCACGGGGCCGCCCACATGGTGGCGCCCGAGGCGCTGGTGCGCGCGGGAGCCAGGGTCGAGGCCATCGGCGCCAGGCCCGACGGGCTGAACATCAACGACGGCCACGGCTCGACCCACCTGGACAAGCTCCGTCAGGTGGTCATCTCGCGCGGGGCCGACCTCGGCGTGGCCTACGACGGCGACGCCGACCGCTGCCTCGCGGTCGACCACACGGGCGCCGTCGTCGACGGCGACCACATCATGGCCGTGCTGGCCGCGGCCATGCACGGCGAGGGCCTGCTGGCCAAGGACACCGTGGTCGCGACCGTGATGTCCAACCTGGGCTTCAAGCTGGCGATGCGCGATGCGGGGATCACCGTGGTGGAGACCTCGGTGGGCGACCGCTACGTGCTGGAGCGGATGAAGTCCGACGGCTTCAACCTGGGCGGCGAGCAGTCGGGGCACGTCATCATGCTCGACCACGCCACCACCGGCGACGGCCTGCTCACCTCCCTGCACCTGCTGGGCGTGGTGGCCAAGTCCGGGGTGCCGCTGAAGGAGCTGGCCGCGGTGATGACGCCGCTGCCGCAGATCCTGATCAACGTCAAGGACGTCGACCGGGGCAAGGCCTCGGTGCCCGAGCTCGTCGCGGCCGTCGCCGAGGCGGAGGCGGAGCTGGGAGAGGCCGGCCGGGTTCTGATCAGGCCGAGCGGGACCGAGCCGATGATCCGGGTCATGGTCGAGGCCGCGTCGGAGGAGCACGCCACGCAGGTGGCGGGCCGTCTGGCCGCCGTGGTCCGTACGGCCTGCGTCTGACGAACGACCGTCCATCGGGCGCCTCGGTGCGCCCGATGGACGGTCGGTTCTCTCAGCGAGAAGAGCTCACTCGTCTCCGGTCAGGGAGAACGCGCGCAGCCGCTGCCCGGCCCAGAGGACCGCGCCGACGGTGACGATGATCAGCGCCGGGATGGCGAAGCTCAGCGAGACGTCCGCCTGGAAGAACGGCGAGTCGGAGATCTGCGCGGCGATCGCCTGCCCCCAGTGCTGGATCGACCAGGTACGGGCGCCGGCCAGCAGGTTGCCCACCAGGCTCTCCCAGACCAGCGCGTAGATGATGCCGATCGTGACCGCGTGCCGGGTGACCACGCCGAGCAGCAGGAAGACGGCGGCGTACGCGATGCCGGCCACGAGCGAGCCCAGCGCGAACCCGGGCGCGATGCCGTCCTCGTTGCCGACCAGGATCCAGGCCGCCACGTACGTCGGCACCGCCGCGAACACGGCCAGCAGTGAGGCGGCGACCAGGAACTTCGTCTGCGCGATGACCGGGCGGGAGATCGGCTTGGACATCAGGTGGATGATCGTGCCGTCGTCGATCTCCGGCGCGATGACGCCCGTGCCCGCGATGAGGCCCAGCAGCGGCAGCATGGTGCCGATCGCGAAGTTCTTCATCAGCAGCACGGTCGTGGACTGGTCGTCGGCGCTGAACAGGCGCAGCAGCACGGCCAGGCCGATCAGGGCCAGCGGCAGCAGCAGAAGCAGGATGATCCGCCGCCGGCCCAGCAGGGCGCGGTAGGTGATGCCCGCTACGACGGTGTTCATCAGCTGCTCCGGTTGATCAGATAGGAGAAGACGCTCTCCAGGTCCTCGTCCGCCGGGGAGACCTGGTGCAGGCGTACACCCTCGGTCTTGGCGACCTGGGGCAGCAGCCGGGCGAAGCGGCGGAACTCGGTGGCCTGGACCTCCAGCCCGTCGGGGCGCAGCGTGATGCCGCCGGTCGAGTCGTCGCGGACCAGGGCCGCGGCGAGCCGCCTGTCGTCGCTGGAGCGGATCATGAACAGGTGGGGCCGGTCGGTCATCAGCCGCCGGATCTCCCGGAAGTTGCCGGACGCCGCGTGCCGGCCCGCGACCAGCACCTCGATGTGCTGGGCGACCCGCTCGACCTCCTCCAGGATGTGGGAGCTGAACAGGATCGTCTTGCCGCCGGTGCCCATCGTGCGGATCAGGTCCATCAGGTGCAGGCGCTGGCGCGGGTCCATGCCGTTGAACGGCTCGTCGAGCAGCAGCACGGGCGGGTCGTGGACGAGCGCGGCGGCGACCTTGACGCGCTGCCGCATGCCCTTGGAGTACGTCTCCACCCGCCGGTCCTTCGGCTCTTCCATCTCCACCGTGGCCAGGGCCTTGCGGGCGGCCTCGATGGGGTCGGGCAGGCCGTGCAGGCGGGCGGCCGAGAGGACGAACTGCCAGCCGGTCAGGAAGCCGTACACGCCCTCTCTTTCAGGAACTAGGCCGATATTTCGGTAAATATGGTGGTTCTTCCAGACCTTGGTGCCGTCGAGCGTGACCGAGCCGCCCGACGGGGCCAGGAAGCCGGCCATCATGTGCAGCAGCGTCGACTTGCCCGCGCCGTTGGGGCCGAGCAGCCCCGTGACGCCGGGGCCGATGGTCATCGTGACGTCGTTGACCGCCACCACGTTGCCGTACCAGCGGGAAACCTGCGAGAGCTCGATCTTCATCGCGCGGCCGCCTTCCTGTAGCGCAGCGCCAGGGCGAGCATGGCGACGGCGAGCAGCACCACGAGGAGCAGCGCCGAGACGGGCCCGCTGGGGTAGTCGCCCTCGATGGAGTGCGGCGGGGTGCCGAACAGCCAGTGCTGGACGGAGTCGACCAGCCAGAACGGGTTCGCCAGCCAGGCCCACTTGGCCGTCTCCACGTTGCCGGTCTCGGCGAAGGTGGCGTAGATCACCGGCACCGACGCCGACGACAGCAGGTAGACCGTGATCACCGAGGCCACGCCGAGCCCGCGCCGGGGCGTGAACGAGGCCAGCGCCAGCCCGAACGCCGACAGCAGCAGGGACAGCACGAGCGCCATCAGCATCGCGCCCAGGTATTCGCCGGTGGCCGGCGGCCCGGGCATGTCCACGACCAGCTCACCCACGTACGCCAGCGTGAGCGGCCCCGCGATCAGCGCGAACACCGCCACGGTCATCGCCGTGACCTTCGCGCCGACGTACTCGGCGATCGAGACCGGCCGCGACAGGTAGAGCGGCAGCACGCGGTAACGCAGGTCGGGCGCGACGACCGCGGGGGCCTGCGCGGCCAGGAAGATCGCCACCACGGCCTGCATGACGACCGCGAAGCCGCTGTAGGGGATGCCGCGCTGCTGAGCCAGCGCCATGATGGCGATGCTCACGATCGAGGGGATGAACATGATGCCGACCAGCGCGAACGGCACGATCTTGCTGCGCGCGGGGCGGCCGAGTCCGAAGACGCCGCGCAGGCTGTGTACGGCCAGCGCCCTGGTCGAGTGGCCGCGGCCGAGCCGGGGGCCGTCGTAGTGGCGGTACCCGATGTCGTAGATCTCAGACATGTGCGACCTCGTCCCTGAAGACGTCCTCGATGCGGTGGCGTCCCTGTTCGAGGCGGATGAGACACAGGCCCAGCTCGGCGGTGGCGTCGCGGATGGCGTCGTAGGACTCCGGCCCCGTGACCTTGACCACGAGCAGGCGTCCCTGCCGCGAGACGGCCTGGCCGCCGGCGACGAGATGGGCGGCCAGGTCGTCGAGGCCCTCGTCGACCTCGACCTCGACGGTCTGCGTGACCTGCGTGAACTCCCCGATCGCGGACGAGCGCAGCAGCCGTCCGGCGTCGATGACGATCACGTGGTCGCAGATGCGTTCGAGCTCGCCCAGCAGGTGGGAGGTGACCAGCACGCTGATGCCGAACTCGGCGCCGATGCGCCTGATCAGCGTCAGCATCTCGTCGCGCCCGCGCGGGTCGAGCCCGTTGGTGGGCTCGTCGAGGAAGATCAGCTTCGGATCGTGGACGAGCGCCTGGGCCAGCTTGACCCGCTGCTTCATGCCGGTGGAGTAGGTGCCGACCGGCCGGTAGCGCTCTTCGGCCAGCCCGACGTGACGCAGCACGTCGGCGGCGCGCTCGCGGGCGGCCGTACGGGGCAGCCCGGACATCCGGGCGAAATGGACGATTAATTCGGTGGCGGAGACGTCGGGGGGCAGGCATTCGTGCTCGGGCATGTAACCGACGAGCCTGCGAATGTCGGCGCCGCGCGCGGTGACGTCGAGATCGAGCACGCGCGCGCTGCCGCCGGACGGCGGCAGCAGGCCGAGCAGGATCTTGATCAGCGTCGACTTGCCGGCGCCGTTCGCCCCGACCAGACCGGTGACCCCGGGGCCCACGGTGACCGTGAGCTGGTCGACCGCGGTGACGGTGGGGAAGCGTTTGGTCAGCCCCTCGGTGGCGAGGATGTGCATGAGCCGGACACTACCGGTGCGCTCACGGGCGGCGCCTCAGTCATACGGATGAACGGCGTCCTACCTGAGGCCAGAATTTTCGCTGGACCAGGAGGGTGAGAGTGCCCGCGATGACCATCCCCGCGAGGTTCACCGCGAGCTGGGCGACCGAGCCCGCCACCTCGCTCCAGTCGCCCAGCGCCGAGGCGACGGCCACGAAGCCGGCCACGGGGACCGTGGTGACCGAGATGAACACGCCGATCAGGGCCGACGACTTGCCCGCCGTGATCGACAGCACTCCCGCCGCGCCCGCCAGCAGGGCGACGATGAACGACCAGCGATCGGGCTTGACGATGAAGTGGAACTCCGCGCTGGTGTCGAGGTCGCCGGGGACGATCCAGCCCAGCCAGTACGAGACGAGCGCGCACGCGTACGTGATCGCCATCGCCACCCCGAACCCGACGACCAGCGTCCGCAGCGCGTTGACGATCAGATGGCCGTTGCGGTGCAGCAGGCCGAAGCAGATGGCCGCGACCGCGCCGAACTCGGGCCCGAGCACCATCGCGCCGACGATGAGGATGAGGGAGTCCTGGAGCACGGCGATGCCGGAGAGCTGGGTGGCGATGGCGAGGAAGGCCAGGTAGGCCCATGTGATGCGGGAATCGGCGTAGACCTTCTGCGACAACTGCTCCCAGATCACCGCGTCGTCCGGCTCGCCCGGCGCCTCGTGGACGGCGTCGCGCGCGGCCTCCGACAGCGACAGCTCGATCTGCTCGGCCGCGATGGAGCCCTCGGTCTCCAGCCATTTCAGCCGGCCGAGCACCTCGTTGGCCGACTCCCTGGCGGCGTCGCAGAGCACGACGTCGCCCTTGGGGTCGCGGCCCGCACCCGGCAGGACGACGATGTTGGTGACGCCGGGGCAGTCCTCCAACACCGCCGTCGCCTCCTCGGTGCGCGCGGCGGGGACGATCAGTCGCAGATGCAGCACGTGACCATTGTCGTCGATCGGACGTTGACGATGTGTTGACGCGGATACGCGAGGCTTTTTCGCATGATCGCGTTCATGTGTCACGACCATGGTGAGGAGTGCTGGTTCGCCGACATCGACGACCAGGAGTGCGCGGGCAGGTTCGGGCGTTACCTGTTCGAGGAGGTCTTCATGTCTGGCGGAGGCGTACCCGCCGTACCGAGTGGTCGGCGCCCTTCTTGAGGACGAGGTCCGCGCGGCCCCTGGTGGGGGCGATGTTCTCGATCAGGTTGCGTTCGTTGATGTCGCGCCAGACGTTGACGGCGAAGGCCGTGGCCTCCTCGTACGACATCTCCGCGATGTGCCGGAAGTACGACTTCGGATCTTCGAAGGCCGTGCGGCGCAGTTTGTGGAAGCGGTCGACGTACCAGGTGCGGATGTCCTCGACCTTGGCGTCGACGTAGATGGAGAAGTCGAAGTAGTCGTTGACCGCGAGGGACGTGGGCGGGGCCGGTTGGAGGACGTTGAGGCCCTCGATGATCAGAATGTCAGGATTTTTCACGGTCTGTTTGGCGCCGGGGACGATGTCGTACTCAAGGTGGCTGTAGACGGGTGCGTGCACCTCGGCCACGCCCGCCTTCACCTCCGCCACGAATCGGACCAGGGCCCGCCGGTCGTAGCTCTCGGGGAAGCCCTTGCGATGCATGATCTTCCTGGATTCGAGCATCGCGTTGGGGTACAGGAAGCTGTCGGTGGTGATCAGCTCCACGCGCGGGTGCTCGGGCCAGCGGGCGAGGAGGGTGTGCAGCAGGCGGGCGGTGGTCGACTTGCCGACCGCGACGCTGCCCGCGATGCCCAGGATGTAGGGGACGCGCTGCCCGGCGTGGCCGAGGAACGCGCTCAGCACGCTGCTGCGCTGCTTGGACCCGGTGAAGTGCAGGTTGAGCAGCCGGGTCAGGGGGAGGTAGATGTCGGTGACCTCGGTGAGGTCGATGGGGTCGTCGAGGCCGCGTAGTTCTTCCAGCTCGTCTGCGGTGAGAGTCAAGGGCGTGTTCTTGCGGAGCTCGCTCCACTGCTCCCTGCTCAGGTCCACGTAGCCGTTGTTCACCTTGGCAGCGTAGCGATGCGGGACAAAGGGGATCATGGGCGGGGGTCGCCCTCGATCCACAGCCTGTGGACGAAGACGTGGGATTACCGCGACTCCGTTCGGGGAAAGGGAACTCGTCTCGCCGAAGCCGTGCTGAAACGGATGGCGGGCGGCTACTGTCCGGACGGGAGGTTATCCGTGGACCGTCGTCGCTTCATCTCCAACATGGTCGCCGGGATCGCCGGGCCCTTCGCCGGGGTCGCGTGCGCGGGAGCCAGGGGCGGGGCCGAGCCCGTGTCCGGCTACGGCCCGCTGCGCCCGGTCAAGGATCTGCGTGACGGCAAGGTGCGGCTGCACCTGCCCGACGGCTTCAAGTACCGCTCGTTCAGCGTGGCCGGCGACAAGTACGACGACGGCTCCACCGTGCCGGGCCGGCACGACGGCATGGCGGCCTTCTCCGGCCCGAAGGGCAGCGCCGTCCTGATCCGCAATCACGAGGTCAACGGGCCCGTGGGCGCGTTCGGCGACAAGGACAAGGCGTACGACCCGATGGCCGGCGGCGGCACCTCCACGCTGCGGGTCACCCGTTACGGCGAGGTGATCACCAGCGCGCCCTCGCTCACCGGCACCATGATGAACTGCTCCGGCGGCCCCATGGCCTGGCGCGCCTGGGTGAGCTGCGAGGAGACGGTCAACGGGCCCGACGTGGGCGACGACTTCTCCGGCGGCGACAACTCCAAGCTGACCCGCAAGCACGGCTACATCTTCGAGGTGCCGATCGGGCGCGCGGCCAGTGCCAGGCCGATCAAGGCCGCCGGTCGCTTCCCGCACGAGTCGGCCGCCTTCGACCCCTCCTCCGGCGCGATCTACCTGACCGAGGACAACTTCGGCTTCCCGTCCGGCTTCTACCGCTACCTCCCGCCGAAGCACCCGATCCTGGCGGGGCGGCTGCTCGACGGCGGGCGGCTGCAGATGCTCGCCGTCAAGGGCGCCGAGCGCAAGGACCTGTCCGAGGGGCAGGAGCCGGGCGCCGCGTACGCGGCCACGTGGGTGGACATCGACGACCCCGACCCCGAGTTCAAGGGCAGGCCGTCCAACGACGTGGCCGTCCAGGCCGTGGGCAAGCAGGGCCGGCGGAAGGGGGCGGCGATCTTCTCCAGGCTGGAGGGGGCGGTGCACCACCAGGGGACGATCTACTTCGTCTCCACCCAGGGCGGGGCCACCGCGCCGGGCGACACCGCGCCCGACGGGTTCGGCCAGGGGCGCGGGCAGGTGTGGGCGTACGAGACGTGGAGCGGTCGGCTCAAGCTCGCCTACGAATCGCCCCGCGCCTCCGTGCTCGACCTGCCCGACAACGTCACCGCCAGCCGGCGCGGCACCCTGGTGCTGTGTGAGGACGGTGACGGCGACAACTACCTGCGCGGCCTCAGCAAGGCGGGGCAGATCTTCGACTTCTGCCGGCTGCAGCCGATCCCCGACGACGCGGGCGCCGAGTTCGCCGGCTCCACGTTCGGCCCCGGCGGTCACACCCTCTACGTCAACGTGCAGGCCAGACAGGGCATGTCCATCGCGATCTGGGGTCCGTGGGAGCGCGGGCCGTTCTGAGTAGGCTGGGACGATGATCCTGGGAATCGGCGTGGACGTCGTCGACATCGCCCGCTTCGAGGCCGCGCTCGACCGTACGCCGCAGCTCAGGGACCGGCTGTTCACCGAGGTCGAGCGGCCGCTGGCGGTGCACTCCCTGGCCGCCAGGTTCGCCGCAAAGGAGGCGGTGGCCAAGGCGCTCGGCGCGCCGAAGGGTCTCGGTCATCTGGAGGCCGAGGTGCACTGTGATGAGCTGGGCAAGCCCGAGTTGCGGGTCTCGGGGAGGGTGGCGGAGGTGGCGTACGAGCTGGGGGTCAAGCGCTGGCACGTCTCCCTCAGCCACGACGCCGGCGTGGCCGTCGCGTACGTGATCGCCGAGGGATGATCCGCGAGGGAGTGCCGTCGCCTGGAGGAGCGGCGGGAGCACAGCGACCGGAGCGGGGGAAGGCGGCGGCATCGGGCGACCGAGCCCGCCGCACGCAGTGCGGCAAATCAGACAGGGGAGTCAGGGCGTGAAGACGGCTTATACCGCCGACCAGATCCGGGGTGCTGAGCGGGCGCTCATGGCGCTGCTGCCCGAGGGGACGCTGATGCAGCGGGCCGCGACCGGGCTCGCCGCCGTCTGTGCCGACCTGCTCGGGCGCGTGTACGGAAGACGAATCGTGCTGCTCGTCGGCAGCGGCGACAACGGCGGCGACGCGCTCTACGCGGGCGAGCGGCTGGCCAGGCGCGGCGCGTGGGTGGGCGCCGTGCTCGCCGGGTCGAAGACGCACGAGGCGGGGCTGCGGGCGCTGCTCGACGCGGGCGGGCGGGTGGTCGAGCCGCCGGAGCTCGACCGGGCCGACCTGATCATCGACGGCCTCGTGGGGATCGGCGCCTCGGGGGCGTTGCGCGAGCCGTACGCGCGCCTGGCCGAGACGGCGAACGCGGCTCCCGGCCCGGTCGTGGCCGTGGACGTGCCCAGCGGGGCCGACGCGAGCACCGGGCAGGTGGCGGGCGCTGCGGTCAGGGCCAGGGTGACCGTGACCATGGGGGCGTACAAGACGGGGCTGCTGGTCGATCCTGGAGCCTCCGTCGCGGGGGACGTCCGGCTGATCGACATCGGGCTGGGCGAGCACCTGCCCGATCCCGACGTCGCCGCGCTGACCGGCGGCGACGTGGACGCCCTCATGCCCAGGCCGGGCGCCGAGTCGGACAAATACCGCAGGGGAGTGCTCGGCGTGGCGGCGGGCGGCGACCAGTTCACCGGCGCCGCCGTGCTGGCCGTCGGCGGCGCGCTGCGGGCCGGAGCCGGCATGGTGCGGTACGCCGGCCGCGAAGGGCCGGTCGCCCAGGTGCGCGCCCACTGGCCGGAGGCCGTGGTGACGCCGCTGGACGAGCCCGTCATCGACCACGTCGGGCGGGTGCAGGCCTGGGTGCTCGGCCCCGGTCTCGGCACCGACGACTGGGCGCACGAGCTGGCGGCCAGGGTGCTCGGCTCCGGCGTGCCCGTGCTGGTCGACGCCGACGCCCTGACGCTGGTGGCGCGGGACCCCGGGCTGCTGCGCAGGGACGCGCCCGTGCTGCTCACGCCGCACGCGGGTGAGCTGGCCAGGCTGATCAGGGCCGAGCGCGACGACATCGAGGCGGCCAGGCTGGAGCACGTCCGCAGGGCGGCGGCGGAGCTGGGCGCGACCGTGCTGCTCAAGGGCTCGACCACGGTGGTGGCCGAGGACGCGCGACCGGTGCGGGTCAACCTCACCGGCACCTCCTGGCTGGCCACCGGCGGCACCGGCGACGTGCTGGCCGGCGTCGCGGGCGCGCTGCTCGCGCAGGGGCTGAGCTGCTACGACGCCGCATCCTGCGGCGCGTACCTGCACGGGCTGGCCGGACGGCTGGCCGCCGACGGCGCGCCCCTCGCGGCGGCCGACGTCGCCACTGCGGTTCCCGCGGCGATCCGGGCCGTGACCAGCGCGACCTCATGAGAGACCGGCCATGAGAACGGCGCCCGAGCACGTGCGCGAGCTGCCACACTAGAAGGATGTACTCTCCGCGCGCCACGCCCGCCGAGGCACGGGTCGACCTGGCCGCCATCGGGCACAACGTGGGTCTGATCAAGGACGCCGCCGGCGGCGCCGAGCTCATGGCCGCGGTCAAGGCCGACTCCTACGGGCACGGCCTGGTGCCGGTCTCCGAGGCCGTGCTGGGCGCCGGGGTGAGCCGGCTCGGCACCGCGTTCGTCAGAGAGGCGCTCGCGCTGCGCGAGGCCGGCGTGACCGCGCCGATCCTGTCCTGGCTGATCACGCCGGACGAGCCGCTCGACGAGGCGCTGACCCACGACGTCGAGCTGTCGGCGTCCGACGTGCGGCTGCTCGGCGAGATCGCCGCCGCCGCCCGCCGCACCGGCCGCACCGCGACGCTGCACCTGGAGGCCGACACCGGCATGAGCAGAGGCGGCTCCCCGCTGGCCGCCTGGCCGGCGCTGCTGGCCAGGGCGCTGGAGCTGCGCGCCGAGGGCGTGATCGAGATCGCCGGGCTCTGGTCCCACTTCGCCTGCGCCGACATCCCCGGGCATCCGTCGATCGCCAGGCAGCTGGAGGCGTTCGAGACGGCGCTGAAGCTGGCCGAGCAGGCCGGTGCCGGCGGCTCCCACGTGATCAGGCACATCGCCAACTCGGCCGCCACGATGACGCTGCCCGAGGCCCGCTACGACATGGTCAGAAGCGGCATCGCGATGTACGGCCTGAGCCCCGTCCCCGAGCTGGGCGACTTCGGCCTCAGGCAGGCGATGACGCTGGTGGCCAGGGTCGGGCTGGCCAAGCGGGTCACCGAGGACTCGGGCGTCTCCTACGGCCACCTCTACACCACCGAGCGCGAGACCACGCTCGGCCTCGTTCCCCTCGGGTACGCCGACGGGATACTCCGGCACGCGACGGGGCGGGCCGAGGTGCTGGCGGGCGGACGCCGCAGGCTGATCGCCGGCCGGGTGTGCATGGACCAGTTCATGATCGACATGGGCGACGACCCGCTGGCGGCGGGTGACGAGGTCGTGCTGTTCGGGCCGGGCGACGAGGGCGAGCCGACCGCTCAGGAGTGGGCGGATTCCCTCGGCACGATCACGCATGAGATCGTGACCAGGATCGGTGCGCGGGTGCCCAGGGTCTATCGAGGGTGACGGCGGGCACATCGCGGCGGCCATGAGCGGAGAAGGATCGGGGACATGACGACGACAACACGGCGCAGGGTGGGCATCGCCGGCGCGCTCGTCGGTGCGGCATCCGCCGGTGTCGCGGCGGCGGCGCTGGCCAAGCGGTACGCGGTCGGCCGCATCAGGCTGCGCCCCGACACCGAGGCGAGCGAGCCGTTCGGCGAGCTGCGCGGCCGGGAGCGCACCCTCGTCACCTCCGACGGCAAGGCGCTGCACATCGTCATCGACGGCCCCGAGGACGCGCCGCTGACGGTCGTGTTCTGCCACGGCTACTGCCTCAACCTCGAATCCTGGCACTACCAGCGCAAGGACCTGCGGGAGAACTACCGGATCGTCCTGTGGGACCAGCGCTCCCACGGGCGCTCCCAGCGGGCCGGCGCCGACGACAGCACGATCGACCGCCTGGGCGAGGACCTGGCCGAGGTGATCGAGCAGTTCGTGCCCGGCCCGTGCGTGCTGGTCGGCCACTCCATGGGCGGCATGACGATCATGGCGCTGGCCGACCGCCGCCCCGACCTGTTCGGCGACAAGATCCGCGCGGTGTCGCTCATCTCGACCTCGGCCGGCAAGCTCGCCGAGCTCACCCTGGGCCTGCCCGCGATGTTGTCCAAGGTCGTGCACAAGGTGGCGCCCACCACCGTGTCGATGCTGGGCAAACGGGGCGCCCTGGCCGACAGGGCCCGCAACGCGGGCAGCGACATCGCGTTCCTGATCACCCGTTTCGTCGGCTTCGGCGACTCCAAGAACGTCAGCCCGACCGTGGTCGACTTCGCCGAGTCGATGATCAGGGCGACCCCGACCGAGGTGGTCGCCGACTTCTACCCCGCGCTGATGAACCACGACAAGCTCTCCGCCCTCGACGTGCTCGACCCGGTGCCCACCGTGATCCTGGTCGGCGACCGCGACTGGCTGACCCCGCCCGACCACAGCAAGGCCATGGCCGCCGCGCTGCCCAAGGCCCAGCTCACCGAGGTGCCCGACACCTCGCACCTGATCCAGCTGGAGCGGCCCGGCGTCGTCAACGACGCGCTGCGCGACCTGCTGAAGCGGGTGGACCTGTGACGCGCCGGGGCACGTCCGAGGAGGAGGCAGGGCTGTGACGCGACTGGCCACGCCCGAGGGGAAGGGGGCAGGGTTGTGACGCGACTGGCGACGCCCGAGGACATGCGCGCGTACGGGGCCCGCCTGGCCGCCCGGCTGCGCCCTGGAGACCTGCTCGTGCTGTCCGGCCCGCTCGGCGCCGGCAAGACCACGCTCGTGCAGGGCATCGCGGAGGGGCTGAAGGTACGCGGCCCGATCACCTCGCCCACGTTCGTGATCGCCAGGGTGCATCCCTCGCTGCGCCAGGGCCCGCCGCTCGTGCACGTGGACGCCTACCGGCTCGGCGGCGACCTGGAGGTCGACGATCTCGACCTGGACGCCTCGCTGGAGGACTCGGTCACCGTCGTCGAGTGGGGCGAGGGGCTGGTCGAAGGGCTGGCCGAGGACCGGCTGGAGATCCACATCGACCGTGAGGCCGGCGACGAGGCCCGGATCGTGACCCTGCGCGGCGTGGGCTCCCGATGGAGTGACGGGTGGAGCGACACGCCGTCTGATCCGCCAGAAGAGTAAAACGACGGTCAAAGCCCGGTATGGCTGGCACCCTTGACGTACCGGGCCGATGATTTAAATCATGATCGTCGGTCAGGGATTCGCCCAGAATTTCTGGGTATCAGGAGGGGCGACATCCACATTTTTGGTGGATGCTGGGTTGTAAGACGGCAAAGTGGGGTGCGGCCGGTGCTCAGGGTCAGGCGTGTCGCGTACGCGGGAGCCATCGTCATGGTCGGTCTGACCGGCTGCTCGGCCTCGGCCGATTCCGATCCAACAGCCACAGCGACGCCTCCGGCCAGCGGCACGGCCACCACCACGGCGACAGCCACCGCCACCGCGACGACGACCGCCACCCCGCGCACGACCACCACCAGGCAGACCATCAACGTCCAGCTCAACCCCGACCGCGTCACCGCCGGCGAGACGTCCAGGGTGTGGATCCTGGCCAACTGCCCGGTCCCGACCGGCGGTCCCGCCCACACCGGCACCGCCACGTCCAAGGCGTTCGTCAACGGCGTCACGCTCAACCCGGTCCCGGCGGCCTCGGCCAGTCCCACCCCGACCGGCACGACCGCAGGCTCCCCGTGGGTGCGCGGCGAGGCGCAGGTCTCGGGAACGATCCGACGCGGCAGCTACCGGGTGGACGTCAAGTGCGACGGCACCAACGACACCGGCAGGGCCACGCTCAGGGTGGCCGCGGCCGAGTCCGAGCCCGAGCCGACCCGGACGGTGCCCACCAGGGCACCACGGGCCGGCGGCGGCGGCACGTACGCCCAGGACGCCTCCGAGGAGTCCTCCATCCCGCTCGGTCCGGCCGGCGCGCTGATCGCCCTGGCCCTGGCCGGAGGCATCGGCTTCGCGGTCAAGCGGCGCAACCGGGCCTGACCCATGGCCCGGACAGGACGGGTGGTGCTCGCGGGCGCCGTCACGGGCCTGGTGCTGGTCGCGTTCGGCAAGAACATGGAGACCGGCACGACCAAGCCCGCCGCCGCGGTCGTGCCCAAGAGCATCGACATCCCCTCGATCGAGGTCGAGGCCGACCTGATGAAGCTCGGCCTGCAGAAGAACGGCGAGGTCGAGCTGCCGCCGTACGAGAAGCCGAAGCTGGCCGGCTGGTACACCGGCAGCGCGGTGCCCGGCGAGAAGGGCCCCTCGGTGATCATCGGCCACGTCGACACGAAGACCGCCCCCGCCGTCTTCTACAAGCTCAGGCAGTTACGCAAGGGCCAGACCGTCAAGGTCGAACGCAGCGACGGCAAGGTCGTGTCGTTCAAGGTGGACTCGATCGAGCAGGTGCACAAGGACAGCTTCCCCACCGAACGGGTCTACCTGGAGGACGGGCTCAAGCTGGTCACCTGCGGCGGCAAGTTCGACTACGCG
This sequence comes from Nonomuraea fuscirosea, assembly GCF_003001935.1. GTDB lineage: Bacteria > Actinomycetota > Actinomycetes > Streptosporangiales > Streptosporangiaceae > Nonomuraea > Nonomuraea fuscirosea. The sequence continues at coordinate 31,061 of NZ_PVNG01000003.1, forward strand.
TCGGGCGAATACGTCGACAACATCATCGTGTACGCCTCCCAGGCCTGAGCGGCCGCGTTCAGGCGTGAAACGGCGTACCGGCCAGGCGTGACCCGCGCGGCGGGTAGGCTAAACAGTCGTGCTGGTCCTGGCCTTTGATACCGCAACCCCCGCCGTCACCGCCGCGCTCCACGACGGGGAGGGCGTGCTCGCCGAGTCGACCACGATCGACGCCCGGCGCCACGGCGAGTTGCTCGTGCCCACCATCGAGTCCGTGCTCAGCGAGGCGGGCGTGCGGCTGCGCGAGGTGAGCGCCGTCGTGGCCGGCAGCGGCCCCGGCCCCTACACCGGGCTCCGGGTCGGGCTGATGACCGCCCAGGGCCTGTCGACCACGCTGGGCGTGCCCGCGTACGGGATCTGCACGCTCGACGCCGTCGCCTACGCCTCAGGGCTCGGCGAGCCCTTCCTCGTGGCCACCGACGCGCGGCGCAAAGAGGTGTTCTGGGCGCGTTACACCGACTGCCGCACCCGCGCCGAGGGCCCCTTCGTCGACCGGCCCGCCGACGTGCCCGTCCAGGGCCTGCCGGTCGTCGGCGCGGGCGCCGGGCTCTACCCCGACCTGCTGGGCGACGGCGGCGACGCGCCGCCCTACCCCTACGCGGGCGCCCTGGCCGCGCTGGCGGCGCTCCGGCTCGGCGAGGGCGTGCCGCTCGACCCCCCGCGACCGATCTACCTGCGCAGGCCCGACGCCGTGGTGCCGGGCGCGCCCAAGAAGGTGACGGCGTGAACCTCAGGCCGATGACCGAGGCCGACCTCCCGGCCGTCATGGCGATCGAGCGCGCCACGTTCCCGCTCGACGCCTGGAGCGAGGGCATGATGCGCGGCGAGCTGGCCGACATGCCGCGCACCCGCCACTACGTGGTGGTCACCGTGGACGACGAGATCGTGGCCTACGCGGGCCTGGCCGCCGCGGCCGACCAGGCCGACGTGCAGACCATCGCCGTGCTGGAGAAGCACCAGGGCACCGGCCTCGGCAGCGCGATGCTGACCGAGCTGCTGGCCGAGGCGACCCGCCGCGGCGCGCGCGAGATCTTCCTGGAAGTACGCGCCGACAATCCCCACGCGCAGGCGGTCTACCGGCATTTCGGGTTCGAGGGGATCGGCACCCGCCGCCGCTACTACGACGACGGCACCGACGCGATCATGATGAGAAGGAAGCTTGGTGACTGACGCACCCCTGGTCCTGGGCATCGAAACGTCCTGCGACGAGACCGGCATCGGCATCGTCAGAGGTCACACGCTGCTGGCCAACACGATCGCCTCCAGCATGGACGAGCACGCCAGGTTCGGCGGCGTGGTGCCCGAGGTCGCCTCGCGCGCCCACCTGGAGGCCATGACGCCCACCGTGGAGGCCGCGCTGGCCGAGGCCGGGCTCACGTTCGCCGACATCGACGCCATCGCCGTGACGGCCGGTCCCGGCCTCGCCGGAGCGCTGCTGGTCGGCGTGGCCGCGGCCAAGTCCTACGCGCTCGGCCTCGGCGTGCCCCTCTACGGCGTCAACCACCTGGCCGCCCACGTCGCGGTCGACCAGCTGGAGCACGGGCCGCTGCCCAAGCCGTGCATCGCCATGCTGGTCTCCGGCGGGCACTCCTCGCTGCTGCTCGTGCCCGACGTAGCCGGCGACGTGATCTCGCTCGGCTCCACCGTGGACGACGCGGCCGGCGAGGCGTTCGACAAGGTCGCTCGGGTGCTGGGGCTGCCCTTCCCCGGCGGCCCGTACATCGACAGGGCCGCGCGCGACGGGTCGGGGGCGGCCATCGCGTTCCCGCGCGGCAAGATCGACGACGGCACGCTCGACTTCTCCTTCTCCGGGCTCAAGACGGCCGTCGCCCGGTGGGTCGAGGCCCGCGAGGCGTCCGGGCAGTCCGTGCACGTGCCCGACGTGGCCGCCTCCTTCCAGGAGGCCGTGGTCGACGTGCTGACCCGCAAGGCGCTGCAGGCGTGCCGGAAATACGACGTGCACGACCTGCTGATCGGGGGCGGGGTGGCGGCCAACTCGCGGCTGCGCGCGCTGGCCCAGGAGCGGTGCGAGGCGGCCGGCGTACGGCTGCGGGTGCCTCGTCCCGGGCTGTGCACCGACAACGGGGCCATGGTCGCCGCGCTCGGCTCCGACCTGGTCGCGGCCGGGGTGACGCCGTCGACGCTGGCGATCCCGGCCGACTCGTCGCTGCCGATCACGACCGTGCACGTCTGACCGGCCGCCCCCGCCCGCGTGGCGAGGGCGGCCTGTCGCTCACTCCTTGGGGCGGGTCGGGCGCAGGAGGGCTTCGGCCAGGGCCAGCATGGTCTCCTCCAGGGCGCCCAGGCGCTTGGTCAGGTCGTCCGTCGCGGGGTTGACGATGCCGGAGACCGTGCCGGCCAGCTCGTCGTGGTCGGGGCGGGACCGTACGAGCTCGGTGAGCGCCTCGGTGGCGGCGGTGAGACGCTCGGCCTGCTCGCCCGAGTGGGTCTGGATCAGCTCGCCGACCTGCTCGGGGATGGCCAGGGTGGCCGGGAGCTGGGTCATGCGCTCGTTGACGGCCTCGATCCGGTCGTCGACCGACTCCAGGTGCGCGCCGGCCTGCTCGGCGCGGGTGGCCAGGCCGTTGAGGTGGGTGTCGAGGCCGTTGAAGCGGGTGTCGAGCCCGCCGAAGTGGCCGTCCACGGCGTCGAACCGGCTGCTCATGTGCTCTTCCGCCTCGCCGAGCCGCTCGTCGATGGCGTCGATCTGGTTGTCCAGCTTGTTGAAGCGGCCCTCGTTGCGGGTGGCGGTCTCGCTGACGTGCTGGTCGGTGGTGGCCATGCGCTCGTCGAGCGAGGCGAAGCGGGCGTCCACGCGTACGTCGAGCGCGTCGAAGCGGTCGTCGTGGCGGCCCAGGTGGCCGTCCAGGGTGCCCAGGCGCTTGTCCACCGCGCCGAGCCGCCCGTCCATGGACAGCAGCCGCTGGTCGACCCCGCCGATCCGGCCGTCGAGGCCGTCGAGCCTGGTGTCGATGTCGGCCAGACCCTCGTCCGCGGACTCCAGCCGGCTGTCGAACCCGGTGAGCCGGGAGTCGAGCCCCTGCAGTCTGCCCTCGGCCCGGTCGAGCCGGGCGTCCACGCCGCTGAGGCGGGCCGTCAGGCGCTGCTCGCTCTCGCCGAGCTGCACGGCGAGGTGCTGGTCGGTCTCGTCGAGCCTGGTGGTCAGGCGCTGCTCGACGCTGGTCAGACGGCCGGTGAGCTGCTCGTCGGCCTCCTTGAGCCGGCTGACGAGGCGCTCGTCGGCCTCCAGGAGCGCGGTGGCCAGGCGCTGGTCGGTCTCGTCGAGCCGGACCGCGAGGCGCTGGTCGGTCTGGTCGAGCCGGGTCGTGAGCCGCTGGTCCGCCTCGTCGAGCCGGGCGGTGACGCGCTGCTCGCTCGCCTCGACCCGGCCGGTCAACTGGTCGGTGGTGCTCTGCAGCTGCTCGGTGACGTTTTCCGACAGGTCGCTCATCGCGACCTCGACCCGGTCGGTACGGGTGGTCAGATCGGACATCGACTTGTCGAGCCGGGTGAAGCGGCTGGCCGCGGCCTCCATGCTGGAGTTGAGCGTGGCCAGCCTGGCGGAGAACTCGGACATGCCCTTGGTGATGCCGTCGGTGCTGTCGAGCACCGTCTGCAGCCGGTTGAGCGCCTCGTCCACGCTCTCGCCCACGGTGCCGAGGTCGGCCCACAGGCTCGGCAACTCGGCGACGGGGGCCACCCGGGCGTCCACGTCGCCGACCTTCGCGTCGACGTCGCCCACCTTGGCGCCCACGGCGTCCACGTGGTCGCGTACGGCCTCGACGTGCTGTGCCAGGCCCTCCGCCCACATCGGCGGCTTGGCGGAGATCTCCTCCAGCCGCCCGCTCACCGACTCCAGCGTGCCGCTGAGCCCGCCCAGCTCGCGCTCGCGCACCTCGCGCAGCAGCCACTCCATGCCTTCGAGCCGCTGGCGGATCTCGTCGAGCACGGCGCCCTGGGTGCGCTGCTCGTAGACGTGGTCCTGGGCGGCCCGCGCGAGCAGGTCGCGCATTCTCTTGGGTACGGCGTCATGCGCGCCCGTCTGAAGCAGGGTGGTGTGGTTGGAATGGTCCACCGAAAGCTCCTTCGCTCGCCGACGGTCTGCCGCGCAGCGGTGGGGTTGGTCCGGTTCAACTGAAAGAGCGAGAACGCGGGTGACCGCATTAAGGGGGGAGAACTCCCGCCCGCCAACCTTAGCCCTTCGATCAAGGTCCGTCAGGGCCGAAGTGAAAGATCGCCGTTAACGCGCGGATGACTGAGATTGGGGGTTCAGGCAGGTGAGAGGGGTTTGCAGAGAAGAACCGATGGTTTGTCGAGAATGCGGGTCAAGATGACGACGGCCGAGTTGTCGCCTTTGAGGCGTAGGTCGGCGCGGAGGCGTTCGATGTCGACGGCTGAGCCCCGTTTTTTGATGGTGACATTGCCGATTTGTCGCTCACGCAGTAGCGCGCGGAGTTTTTTCAGAGAGAACGGAAGAATGTCCTCTATTTCGTATCTGGTGGCCCATGGGGTGTCCACCGGATCGTCCGCGGTGATGTAGGCGATCAGCGGGTCGAGTAGCCTGCCGCCGACCATCTCGGCCACCTCGGCGACGAGGTGGGCGCGGACGGCGGCGCCGTCGGGTTCGTAGACGTACCGGCCGGCCGGGCCCACCGGCGCGGCGGTGGCTTCGCTGCCGTGGGCGGTCAGGGCGTGGCCGCCGGGCAGCAGCGTGGCGCGCCGGCCGCCGCCCTGGCCGGTCCAGATCGTGGCCTCCTTGACCTCGCCCTTGTACGACACCCACTCCGCCTGCGCGCCCTCGGGGATGAACTCGTACGGGATGCCGGGCGCGACCTTGACGCAGGCCAGGCGGGCGCGCGAGATCAGGTCGAGCACCACGGGCCAGGGCGGGGAGTAGGCCATGGGATCGAACGTCCTGCCCCTGCCGGTCCGCCTTGCCGGGTCGGCGAACAGCACGTCGTACTCCTCCGGACTGATCTCCGCCGCGTCGCCCACGCGCACCGTCACCCGGTCGGCCACGCCGAGCGCGCGGGCGTTGGCCGCGGCCACGGCGGCGGTCAGCGGGTCGGTGTCGACGGCGGTCACGGCGCAGCCGGCGCGGGCCAGCGCGAGCAGGTCGCCGCCGATGCCGCAGCAGGCGTCCGCCACCGCGGGCGCGGCCGGCGGTTCGATCATCTTCATGAGTCGGTGTGCGCGGTGCTCGGCGACCTCCGTCCTGGTGGACTGCTCCAGGCCATGGGGGGTGAAATACATCACGGTCGCGTCCCGGCCGAACTTGGCCTTCGCCCGTTCCCTGAGCCCCGCCTGGGTGAGCGCGGCGGAGGTGAGGGCGGCGTCGTACGTCCTGCGCAGCGCGGTCGCGGCGGCGACCGGGTCGGCGCCGGCGAGCTCCCCGGCCCGCGCCAACGCCTCCTGGCCGCGCGGGGTCAGCAACTCGGTGAAGGCGTCGAGGTCCACGTCGTCCGACGTTAGCGCCACGGCGTACCCGGATCGTCCCGCGAGCCGCTGCCCGTCCCGCTGCCCATGCGGCATGGGCAGCAGGACAGCGGACGGATGGCATGGGCGGGATGGGGGTATTCGTCCACGTGGAAGACTTGACGAAGGCCAGGCTTTGACGCCTGATCGCTCAGAGCAGACGCGTTCGTGTTGACTGTCAAGCCCCTCTTGCATATGTTTCGTGTTGGCACTCTCCCCTTGAGAGTGCCAACGTGCGACGAGGCAGGTCTGACACCCGCGACGGCAGGCCCAGCTGGTCGCCTCTTCTGATCATTCAAATCTGAAGGGGAGGTCCGATCGTGACGACCGCCACCAAGGTTCCCGTTAAGCCGCTCGGCGACCGCATTGTGGTTCAGCCGCTTGAGGCCGAGCAGACCACCGCTTCCGGCCTGGTCATCCCTGACACCGCCAAGGAGAAGCCGCAGGAGGGCAAGGTCCTCGCGGTGGGCCCGGGCAACTGGGACGAGGACGGCGACAAGCGGATTCCGCTCGACGTCTCCGAGGGCGACATCGTCCTCTACAGCAAGTACGGCGGCACCGAGGTCAAGTACGGCGGCGAGGAGTACCTCGTGCTCTCCGCCCGCGATGTTCTCGCGATCATCGAGAAGTAGCCGGATGTGTCGAGCCCCGGGCGCTCTTGAGGGCGGCCGGGGCTTTCGACGCTAGGAGAGGACTTTCAGTTATGGCGAAGATCCTGGAGTTCAACGAGGATGCCCGCCGCGCGCTCGAGCGCGGTGTGAACGCCCTCGCGGACGCCGTGAAGGTAACCCTCGGCCCGCGTGGCCGCAACGTCGTCATCGACAAGAAGTTCGGTGCGCCGACGATCACGAACGACGGTGTGACCATCGCTCGTGAGATCGAGCTGGAAGAGCGCTACGAAAACCTCGGCGCCCAGCTCGCCAAGGAAGTGGCCACCAAGACCAACGACATCGCGGGCGACGGCACCACCACCGCGACCGTCCTGGCCCAGGCCATGGTCCGCGAGGGCCTGCGCAACGTGGCCGCCGGCGCCTCGCCGCTGTCGCTCAAGCGCGGCATCGACAAGGCCGCCAAGGAGATCAGCGACAAGCTGCTCGCCAGCGCCCGTGAGGTCGGTGACAAGAAGGAGATCGCCAACGTCGCGACGATCTCCGCCCAGGACGCCAAGATCGGCGAGCTGATCGCCGAGGCGTTCGACAAGGTGGGCAAGGACGGTGTCCTCACCGTCGAAGAGTCCAACGCCATGGGCATGGAGCTCGAGTTCACCGAGGGCATGCAGTTCGACAAGGGCTACCTGTCGGCCTACATGGTGACCGACCCCGAGCGGATGGAAGCCGTCCTCGAGGACGCCTACATCCTGCTCACCCAGGGCAAGATCGCCTCCATCGCGGACTTCCTGCCGCTGCTGGAGCAGATCGCCCAGACCAAGAAGCCGCTGCTCGTGGTCGCCGAGGACGTCGAGGGCGAGGCCCTGGCCGTCCTGGTCACCAACAAGATCCGCGGCACCTTCACCTCCGTGGCCGTCAAGGCCCCGGGCTTCGGTGACCGCCGCAAGGCGATGCTGCAGGACATGGCCATCCTCACCGGCGGCCAGGTCGTCAGCGAGGAGGTCGGCCTCAAGCTGGAGCACGTCGGTCTCGAGGTGCTCGGCACGGCCCGCCGCGTCGTCGTCACCAAGGACGCCACGACCATCGTCGACGGCGCCGGCGACGCGCAGGCCATCGAGGACCGCGTCAAGGAGATCAAGATTGCCATCGAGCAGTCCGACTCCGACTGGGACCGCGAGAAGCTGCAGGAGCGCCTGGCCAAGCTCGCCGGCGGTGTGTGCGTGCTGCGTGTCGGCGCCGCCACCGAGGTGGAGCTGAAGGAGAAGAAGCACCGCCTCGAGGACGCGATCTCCGCGACGCGCGCCGCGATCGAGGAGGGCATCGTCTCCGGCGGTGGCTCCGCGCTCATCCACGTCTCCAAGGACCTCGACGACCTCGGCCTGACGGGCGACGAGGCCACCGGTGTCGGCGTCGTGCGCCGCGCCCTGGTGGAGCCCGCCCGCTGGATCGCCGAGAACGCCGGTCTCGAGGGTTACGTGGTGACGCACAAGGTGGCCGAGCTGAAGGCCGGCGAGGGCTTCAACGCCGCCACCGGCGAATACGGCAACCTGCTCGACCAGGGCGTCATCGACCCGGTCAAGGTCACGCGTTCGGCCGTGCAGAACGCGGCGTCGATCGCGGGCATGCTGCTCACCACCGAGGCGCTCGTGGTGGACAAGCCCGAGGAGGAGGCCCCGGCCGCCGGCCAGGGCCACGGTCACGGCCACGGCCACTGACCCCACGCCCGACCCGTTTCACGGCCCGTCCCCACCGGGGGTGCGGGCCGTGACGCGTTTTTGGAGTGTGGGGGCCGTGCGGGCCGGGAGGCGTCAGCGAAGTGCTGGGTGCGTGCGGGCTGTGGTGCGTTTCTGGAGCGCCGGGCGACATGCGGGCGTGAGGCGTTCCTCGACATCTCGGTGGCGTGTGAGCAGGTCGTACGCTGGGCGCTGACTCGACGTGGGGAGGGTGGCGCGGATGCAGTATCGGCGGGCTGTGGAGCGGTTGCGGATGCTCGCGGAGGCCTGCGAGCAGACCCGGCGCGTGCCGGCGGACGAGCCGTTCCTGCGGGAGGCGTACGTCTTCGGTGACCTGCTGGAGGGGACCGACCCGATCGAGGCGATCGAGGTCGTCTTCGTGCTGAATCTGCCGTCCGAGGACGTGTCGTGGGGCTCCCACCCACCCGGCACCGCCTGGCTGGTGGACTTCCTGCACCTGGACAAGGGCGGGATCGCGTACTGGTGGCGCTCCCACCGGGATCCGGTGGCCAACCATCGCATTCACGAGCCCGTCCGGTTCTGGTCGCTGGCCGGGATCGAGACCGAGGTGCTGGAGGCGCTGGCTGAGCGCCGGTTCTCGTCGGCCCGCCGGCAGACGACCGCCCCCCGCAGGCCGCCGGCCGAGGTGGAAGCCGAGCTGAAGACGACCCTGGACCACCTGAGATCGGTCCACGCGGCGTACTGGGACCGGCGATGGCGCCGCGCACACCGGGGACTGAGCCGCTACCCGGAGCACCACCTGTGGGAGGCGGTGCGAGGCTACCTCGAACTCCTCGACGAGCGTGACAAGCGCGCCGGGCCCGACGAAGGCTGAGAACGTCACCAGGACGTCACCACACCGCGAGCGGCCCGGTCGCAACCCGAGTGAGCGTGGTGCGGGCGATGACCGAGCGGCGGCCTGCCACAGCAGCAGCCCAGTCCGACAGCCCAACCAAGCCCGGCCGTCCGGCCCAGCCCGGCCCGGTCAGGCAGCGCAGCCCGGGCCCAGCCCATCTGCTCAGCTCAGTCCGGCCGGTCAGCCCGGCAGTCCATGCACCCCCGACTGGGTGCCCCAAACCTCGGGGCGCGAGGCCGTACCTTCGCGGTTCTGGAGTCGGAGGCGTGAGCCGTAGCGGGTGGGGCTGGATTGGGGGCCGGGTGTCGTGGGGGGTGGGAAGGGTCCGATGTTTGCCGGCGTGGGTGGGTCGGGGGGCTGGGTTCGCAAGGGGGAGTTTCGGGGGGTGGAGGGCTGGGTTGGGGGTAATTGGGGGAAAAGGTGGAAAGTTGGAGTAAACCGAGCATGGGCGATAAGCGTCTGTGGCGTGACAAATGTCGTGCATTCCGGGTTATCAGGTGAAATATTATGTCAGCATTAAGGCTTAGTGTGGTCGTGCGATTACTGACAGTTATCGTCGCTTCAATGTGACCAATCCGTAGCCGTTCGCTATGACGACAGGCAGGATCAGTGCGGGCATCATGCCTATCGTGAGCGAGGGAAGCGTCGCCGACGCCAAAATTGGGGTAAGGCTCGCGTCGAGACTTCCGGCACGGACGGATGACTCCGACCTTAGGGAACTGACGAGCCTCGCCGTGCAGGGGGATCGCAGTGCGATCGAATCTCTGCTCGGTGAGTTGCGTCCGATGGTGGTGCGCTATTGCCGCGCCAGGCTGGGCAGGGTTTCAGGGCAATATCACATTGCCGATGACGTAGCCCAGGAGGTGTGCATCGCGGTGTTGTCCGCGCTGCCGCGATACCGCGACATGGGGCGGCCTTTCGCGTCGTTCGTGTTCGGGATCGCCTCGCACAAGGTGGCCGACGCGCTACGGAGCTCGGTGCGCTCCGCGGTGCCGACCCAGGATCTGCCCGACGGGCCCGACGACGGGCCGGGGCCTGAGGAGACGGTGGTCCGCTACATCGAGGTGGAGCACGCCCGGCGGTTACTGGCCAGGCTTCCCGACAATCAGCGCGAGTTGCTGCTGCTGCGGGTGGTGTCGGGGTTGTCGGCCGAGGAGACCGGTAATGTACTCGGTATGTCACCGGGTGCGGTCCGCGTCGCCCAGCATCGGGCGCTGGCCAGGTTGAGGCAGATGGCCGAGCTGGAGTCGGCTTGACGCCTGAGGACGAGACCGACGCGCTGCTCGACGCGCTCGGTCGTGGACAGTCGCCTGAATCAGGCGATCCAGCGGCGCGGTTGCTGGCCGCGCTGCTCGAAGACGTCGGTCAGCGGCGCTCCTCCGTGTCGATGACGCCGTCGACGTAGCCTCTGGCGTAGTCCCAGCTGACGTAGTCGGCGGGGTCAGGGTGGAAGGCCGGCTCGTGCACCTGCGGCTGGCCTTTCTCGATCATCTGCTTCAGGTTGCCGCGCAGCAGCTCCCAGTCGAAGAAGTGCTGCTCGCCGCATTCCGGGCAGTCGAGTACGAGCCCCAGAACCCCCTGCGGTTCGAGCAGGGAGCGGAAGACCTCGACGTCGGCGAGGTCGGTGATGGCCTCGTCGCGTTCGGCCGCCGTCAGTGGCTCGGCGTCGTCGAGTGCGCCCATCGCTGAGGAAGGGTCGTTCGGATCGTCCGCGAACGGATCGCGGGGGACGTCTTCCAGCACCTTCCCACCATATGACCGAAGCGGCCCCAGCGGTGGGCTTTACCTCAGCCATCCGCGTCTGGCGGCCTCCACACCTGCGTGGAAGCGGGATTGAGCGCCCAACTCGGTCATGGCCTCGGCGAATCTGGCGCGTACGGTGCGTACCGACACGCCGAGCTGCCGGGCGATCGAGTCGTCGCACATGCCCTGGGCGGCCAGCCGCAGCACCTGGACCATGGCGTCGCTCCGGCCGCTCCAGGGGAGGGGCAGCGCGCGGGCCCACAGCTCGTCGAAGAGCGAGCTGAGCATGCCGACCACGACGGACGTGCGGACCAGGTAGAAGTTGTAGGCGTGGTCGGGCAGGTTGCCGCCCCAGAGCGCGGGCAGGCCCGCGACCTCGGTGCCGGCCGTCATGAACCAGCTCGGCAGCCGGTCGAGCGTGCGTACCTGGCCGCCCGTCTCGGTCAGCTCGGTCAGCTGGTCGCGTACGCCGGGAAGCACGAGGCTGGAGACCGGAATGATCGCGCGAACCGTGAGAAGGTTTCGTTTTTGCGCGTCAATCCATGGATCCGCAAATTTCCGCGCAAAGTCGGTCATAGTGCGATCGTCGGGAACGGCGGTCAGTAATTTCATCGGCGGCGAATGGGACTGCACGGCGATGCCCACCACGCTCTCGTACAGGACGTCCGCGCCGCTGGCCATCTCCACCGTGAAATGGCCGCTACGGTAGTCGCGTCCGGCGTCGTAGTCGCGGATCAGGCTGCGAATGGACCCGAGCGCCGAGTCGATCATGCGACTCTCCTCGGCCAGCCGGTCGAGACGCTCGGCGATCACCCTGCCGAGCGCGGCCGCGGGATGGCGGGCCAGGTACTGGCCGGACTGCTCGTCGATCACCCCCAGTTTCACGAGGTCGTCGAGCTGGCGGCCGACCTTCTCGACCGGGCCGTCCATGGCCTGGGCGAGGTCGGTACGGCTGGCTTTGTGCAGCCGCAGCACCGCCGAGTACAGCGCGGTCTGAGCCTGGTCGAGGCCCAGCGTCTCGAAGGGATCGGACACGGTTCGGGGCTCGTTGCGCATTTTCTGCGGCTCCGGTGGGGGGTCACGGGCGTGCCGCGAGGATAACTCCGTATTACGCCTGTGTCCGCGTGTTGCGCCGACTCGTCAGACGCCTGGTGCAACTTCGTGCAATTGCACGTTTGCACATTGCAATGTGCCGGTGAGTAACGCATTCTTTACCTAGCGTCGGCATCCAGGTAGGGCGCGGCAGCGCCGGCCATCAGGACGCGGAGGGGGGTTCGGTGGTTGCGTTGCGCTGCCGCACCCGGATGCCGGTGGCCGGGGGATGGGACGGATCACCGACCGTCCCATCCCCCGGCACTTCGATGATGCCGGGAGTACGACGGACCGTGGGGGCCCGTTGTGCTCCCGGCATCATCGTTATCCACGCCCGGGTACGGGGTCCGGGTGCTGGGGGCCGCGCCGGTGCTCCATGGCGGCACGCCCGTCCGCATGGGCGCCCAGCGACGGCTCCTGTGGTGAGCGGTGAGGCCGTGCGGGGTGTTTTGGAGGCAGGCCCTAGACTTGGCTCAATCAGCGCAACGGCAGGAGGGGCCGCAGCATGTCCAAGTTCACCGAGACAGGTTTGACCTTCGACGACGTGCTGCTGGTGCCGGGTTATTCCGACCTGCAGCCGGGAGAGGCCGACACCCGGTCCCGGCTGTCCAGGGACATCACGCTGTCCATCCCGCTGATCTCCGCCGCGATGGACACCGTCACCGAGGCCCGCATGGCCGTCGCCATGGCCAGGCAGGGCGGCATCGGCATCCTGCACCGCAACCTGTCGGTCGAGGAGCAGGCCCAGCAGGCCGACCTGGTCAAGCGGTCCGAGGCCGGCATGGTCACCAACCCGGTGACGTGCAGCCCCGACGACACGCTGGCCGACGTCGAGCGGCTGTGCGCCACGTACCGGATCTCCGGGGTGCCCGTGACCGACGTGGCCGGCACGCTGGTCGGCATCGTCACCAACCGCGACATGCGCTTCGAGACCGACCAGTCGCGGCCCGTGCGCGAGGTCATGACCAAGATGCCGCTGGTCACCGCGCCGGTCGGGGTGTCGCGTGACGACGCGTTCGCGCTGCTCAGGCAGAACAAGATCGAGAAGCTGCCGCTCGTCGACGGCGAGGGCAGGCTGCGCGGCCTGATCACGGTCAAGGACTTCACCAAGAGCGAGCAGTACCCGCTGTCCACCAAGGACGCCGACGGCCGGCTCATCGTCGGCGCGGCCGTGGGCGTGGGCGGCGACGCCGAGGTGCGCGCCAAGGCGCTCATCGAGGCCGGGGTCGACGTGGTGGTCGTCGACGTGGCCCACGGTCACTCCAAGGGGCTGGCCGACATGATCGCCAAGGTCAAGGCCAACAGCAAGGTGCAGGTCATCGGCGGCAACATCGCGACCAGGGCGGGCGCGCAGATGCTGGTCGACGCGGGCGCCGACGCGGTCAAGGTGGGCGTGGGCCCGGGCTCCATCTGCACCACCCGCGTGGTCGCCGGGGTCGGCGCGCCGCAGGTCACGGCCATCCACGAGGCGTCCAAGGCGTGCGCGCCCGCCGGGGTGCCGGTGATCGGCGACGGCGGCCTGCAATACTCCGGCGACATCGTCAAGGCCATCGCCGCCGGGGCCGACACGGTCATGCTGGGCTCGCTGCTGGCCGGCTGCGAGGAGTCGCCCGGCGAGCTGATCTTCATCAACGGCAAGCAGTTCAAGTCGTACCGGGGCATGGGCTCGCTAGGCGCCGTACGCAACCGCGAGCGCGGCGGCACCTCCTTCAGCAAGGACCGCTACGCCCAGGCGGACGTCGGCGGCGAGGACAAGTACATCCCCGAGGGCATCGAGGGTCAGGTCCCCTACCGCGGGCCGGTCGCGGCCGTCGCCCACCAGCTCGTCGGCGGGCTGCGCCAGGGCATGTGGTACGCGGGCTGCCGGACGATCCCGCAGATGCACACCGACTGCGAGCTCATGCCGATCACGGCGGCGGGACTCAAGGAGAGCCACCCCCACGACATCCAGATGACCGTGGAAGCTCCGAACTATCACAGAAGGTAAGTCATGACTCAGCAGGTGGAGATCGGCCGGGGGAAGACCGGGCGCCGGGCGTACTCGCTTGACGAGATCGGCCTGGTGCCCTCGCGGCGCACCCGCGACCCGGAGGAGGTCTCGATCGCCTGGCAGATCGACGCCTACCGGTTCGAGCTGCCCGTGCTCGTCGCTCCCATGGACAGCGTGGTGTCCCCGGCGACCGCCATCGAGATCGGCCGGCTCGGCGGCCTGGCCCCGCTCGACCTCGAAGGACTCTGGACGCGCTACGAGGACCCGCTGCCGCTGCTGGAGGAGTGCTCCGCCCTCGACCAGGCGGCGGCGACCAAGCGGTTGCAGGAGATCTACGCGGCGCCGATCCAGGAAGAGCTGATCGGCCGCAGGATCGAGGAGATCCGCGCCTCCGGCGTGACCACCGCCGTGCGCCTGTCACCGCAGCGTACGGTCCAATACCACAAGACCGTGATCGACGCCGGCGTCGACCTCTTCGTCATCCGCGGCACGACGGTCTCGGCCGAGCACGTGTCGGGGCGGGCCGAGCCGCTCAACCTCAAGCAGTTCATCTACGAGCTCGACGTGCCGGTCATCGTCGGCGGCTGCGCCACCTACACCGCCGCGCTCCACCTCATGCGCACCGGCGCGGCCGGCGTGCTGGTGGGCTTCGGCGGGGGCGCCTCGCACACGACGCGCACCGTGCTGGGCGTGGCGGTGCCGATGGCCACGGCGATCTCCGACGTCGCGGCGGCCCGGCGCGACTACATGGACGAGTCCGGCGGCCGCTACGTGCACGTCATCGCCGACGGCGGCATGGGCACCTCCGGTGACATCGCCAAGGCCATCGCCTGCGGCGCGGACGCCGTCATGGTCGGCTCGCCGCTGGCCCGCGCCGCCGAGGCGCCCGGTCACGGGTTCCACTGGGGGTCCGAGGCGCACCACCCCGACCTGCCGCGCGGGCGCCGGGTCGGCTTCGGGACGGTGGGGACGCTGGAGCAGATCCTGCACGGGCCCTCCAGCGTCGCGGACGGGTCGATGAACCTCATGGGCGCGCTCAAGCGGACCATGGCGTCCACCGGCTACTCCGACATCAAGGAGTTCCAGCGGGTCGAGGTCGTGGTCGCACCCATCCAGCGCTGACTCCGGCCGATCTTCCGGGCGGGCCCCCAGCGGGTCCTCCCGGTCGGAACCCGCCCCGGCGGGTCCTCCCAGCCGATCTTCGGGCCGCTCCTCCTGGTGAGGGGTGGCCCGTATTCGTGTGTTGAGTAGGGTTCCTGCCATGGAATCCCTTGAAGAGAGGCTCGCCCGGCTGGAGCAGCAGGTCGCGTACCTTCAGCGTCATGTCGGCATCGACCCCGACACCGGCGAGGCCCCGGGCGGCGGCCCTGAGCTGCCGCCGCGGTTCTACCAGGAGTTGCGTGACGGCAAGCTGATCAGGGCCATCAAGACCTACCGCGAGTCGACCGGCGCCTCGCTGGTCGTCGCCAAGAACGCCGTGGAGTCCATGGCGCGCCGGCTCAAGGCCGGCGGCTAGGGGCCTCACCCGGCCGTCTCGGGGCGGCGGTAGGTCATCAGGACGGTGCCGTTGCCGAACGTACGGGTGCCGGTCAGGGTGAACGTGGCCGGGGCGAATCCGCCGTGGAAGGCCGGGATGCCCGCCCCCGCCACGACCGGGTAGCACTTGACGATCAGCTCGTCGATCTCGGGCAGGAGCTGGGCGGCCAGGTTGCCGCCGCCGCACAGGTAGATGTTCAGGCCGTCCTCCTGCTTGAGCCGGCGGACGAGACCGAGCGGGTCGCCGGGGACGAGCTTCACGGCCGGGTCGTCGATGCTCTTGATGGTGCTGGAGACGACGTACTGGCGCAGGTGCGCGTACGGGCTGGTGACGCCGGCGGCCAGTCCTGGCTCGTAGGAGCCGCGGCCCATGACGACCGTGTCGAAGGTCTTGTTCGGGACGTCGAGGCCGACGTGGGCGCGGATGTGGGTGGGGATGGTCTCGGGGTATTCGCTGTTGAGGTAGGCCGCCATGTCGTCGGCCACGGGGTAGAAGTCGTACTCGCCGTTCGGTCCGGCGATGTAGCCGTCGATCGAGGTGGCGATGTAGTAGACGAGCTTTCGCATACGAATGAACTCCATCTGAAGTACTATGGCTGAAGTGGTTTGACCGTAGTACTACAGATGGAGTGGTGTCAAGGTGGTCAGGCAGAATGTGGCCCGGCGGGCGGCGCTGATCGACGCCGCGATCGAGGTGCTGGCCAGGGAGGGCGCCCGCGGGCTGACGTTCAGGGCGGTGGACGCGCAGGCGGAGGTGCCCACCGGCACCGCCTCCAACTACTTCGCCAGCCGCGACGACCTGCTCACCCAGGCGGGCGGCCGGATCTACGAGCGGCTGCAGCCCGACCCGGCGACGGTGGCCGACAGTCTCAGCGGGCCGCGCGACCGCGACCGGGTCGCCGTGCTGATCCAGGAGGTGGTGGATCGCGTCTCGTCGTTCAGGTCCGGCTACCTGGCCCTGCTGGAGCTGCGGCTGGAGGCCACCAGGCGGCCCGAGCTGCGCGCCGTGCTGACCGGGCACATCCGGGCCGACGTCGACGCCAACGTCCGCCACCACCTCGACTCGGGGCTGCCGGGCGACGCCGACACCGTGGTGCTGCTCTACCTGGCGATGAACTGGCTGGTGCTCGAACGGCTCACGCTGCCCGACGTGTTCGGCGAGGAGGAGATCGGCAGGCTCGTGACCAGCGCCGTCGAACGGCTGGTGCCCTAGCGTGCGGCCATGGCGGATCCTCGACGGCCGGTGTCCTGGCGTGCGGCCTTGGCCGATCTTCGACGGCCGGTGTCCTAGCATGCGGCCATGGCCGATCTTCAGCACACGCACGAGCTGGTCTACGACGGCGACCGCGTCAGCAAGCGCTACGTGGACGGCAAGCCCGGCGCCGCCGAGCGTGAGTGGCGGGCGCTGACGCTGCTGGCCGAGCATGCTCCCGGCCTGGCGCCCGAGCCGATCGCGTACGAGGACGGCGTCGTGATCATGTCGAGGATCGGCGGCGCGTCGCTGCGCGGGCTGCCGGCCAGGGACGTGCACGTCGCGGCCATGGCCGCGACCCTCGCCGAGCTGCACGCCGCGGTGCCCGAGCGGGTCCTGCGCGACGTGCCCGTACGTCCCTGGCAGCGGGAGGCGCTGGTCGACTGGGTCCTGCGGCGGTGCGCGGCGTGGCAGCCGCGGGAACCGCCGGCCGACCGGGCCGTCAAGGAGGGGCTGCGGTGGCTGGAGAGCTGGTCGCCGGGAGAGTCGGGGGTCAGGCCCGCGTTCGGGGCGGGTGACGGCAACCTGGCGAACTTCCTGTGGGACGGCGTCCGGGTGCGGGTCGTCGACTTCGAGGACTCCGGGCGCAGCGACGTGGCGTGGGAGCTGGCCGAACTGGCCGAGCATGTGTCGATGTGGGTGGACGGGGAGGTGGAGATCGCGCGCAGGTTCGAGCTGAGCCCGCAGGAGGAGCGGCGGCTGCGGGAGTGCCGCAGGGTGCACGCGCTCACCTGGCTCTTCCTGCTCTCCCACGAGAGCCCGCGCAACCCGCCGGGGACTTTCGAGCGGCAGGTCGAACGGGCACTCGCGATTCTGGAGGCGTGACGCCGGCGCGCGGGCTCCGGCCCTGCCACCGAGCCGGCCGGTGAAGGGCGGCCGGTGGAGGGCGCGGCGGTCCTGGGCGGAGCGGCCGGTCAGCCCGTCAGGACGCCCAGGAGGTGGGTGACCTCGCGGGCCACCGCGTCCCGGCCTGCCTTGAGGTATTTGCGGGAGTCGACGACTCGTTCGTCGTGTGCCAGGTAGTCGCGTACGGCCCCGGTGAACGCCTTGTTCAGGTGGGTCGCGATGTTGATCTTCTTCATGCCCTGCCGTACGGCCTCGCGCAGCACGTCGTCCGGCACCCCCGAGGAGCCGTGCAGCACCAGCGGCACCGGCACGGCCGCCCGCAGCTCGGCGATGAGCTCCAGGTCCAGCACCGCGTCCTTGGTGGTCATCGCGTGGGAGGTGCCGACCGCCACGGCCAGCGCGTCCACGCCGGTCCTGGCCACGTAGTCGACCGCCTCGTGCGGCTTGGTCCTGGCACCCGGGGCGTGCACGCCGTCCTTGCCTCCGACCTCTCCCAGCTCGGCCTCCACCCAGACGCCGCGCTCGTGGCACCAGGCCGCGACCTCGGCCGTGGCGGTCACGTTCGCCTCGTCGGGCAGGGCCGAGGCGTCGTACATGACCGAGCCCAGGCCCAGCCCGACCGCCTCCTCGACGAGCGCGCGGTCGGTGGCGTGGTCGAGGTGCACGGCCACCGGGACGTCGGCGCGCCTGGCCACGGCGAGGCAGGCGAGCGCGATCGGCTCCAGGGCGCCGTGGTAGCGCACGCAGTTCTCGCTGATCTGGAGCACGACCGGCAGCGCGAGGGCCTCGGCGCCGGTGACGATCGCGGTGGCGTGCTCCAGCTGGATCACGTTGAACGCGCCCACCCCAGCGGGTGACTGGCTGACGATGTCGCCGATGCTGGCGAGGGGCATGGAGTGCTCCTTACGTGATGATGATCTGAGGGTGGATGTCGGCGTACACGTCGGGGTCGAAGTCTCCGGCCACGGGCGTGGCCACGGCCGCCGCGCCGAGCGCGGCGGCGCGCCTGAGCCGGGCCGGCCAGGGCTCGGCCTCGACCAGGCCCAGCGCCAGCCCCGCCACCAGCGAGTCGCCCGCTCCCGTCGGGTTGCCGCGCACGGTGTACGGCATCCGTGCCCTGAACGTACCCTCACCGGTCACGGCCAGCAGTCCCTCCGCGCCCATGGACACGACCACGGCCTGCGCGCCCTGCCCGCGCAGGGCCTGCGCGCCCTCGGCAGGACTGCCGCCGGGCACCGCCCTGGCCAGTTCCTCCGCGTTGGGCTTGACGATGGCGGGCCGGCCCTTCGGGGCGTGACGCAGGGGGTCGCCGTCGGCGTCCACGATGGCGGGCACGCCCTTACCGGCCGCGACCGCCGCCAGCGCCGCGTAGGTGTCGGCCGGGACGCCGCGCGGCAGGCTGCCCGAGAGGACGACCGCGTCCGCGGCGTCGAGCAGCGACTCGAAGTGCCGCAGGAAACCGGCCAGCTCGTCGGCCGTCACCTCGGGCCCGGGCTCGTTGAACAGCGCCGTCCGCGCCTCACCGGCAGCTCCGTCGGATCCGGGCTCGCCGGCGGATCCGGGCTCGCCGGTCGGCGCCGGCCGGGGATCGCCGGAAGCGGTGGGTTCGGCGGGCGGAGTCGTTCCCGAGACGGGGAGGTCGGAGACGGTCAGGGTGGTGCGGGAGTCGCCGGCGATGGGGTGGAGTGCGGCGGGCAGGCCGGCCGCGCGCAGGTCGGCCTCGACGGCCCGCCCTGTGGGGCCGCCCGCCAGGCCCGTGACCAGCACGTCGTGGCCGAGCGCCGCCAGCACCCTGGCCACGTTGACCCCCTTGCCGCCCGCCCGCCGGTGCACGGCGCTGACCCGGTTGACCCCGTCCCAGTCGACGCCGGGCACCTGGTAGGTCACGTCGAGCGCGAGGTTGAGCGTCACCGTGAGAATCATCAGGGCTCCGTGATCCAGACGCCGTCCTTCATGACGCCGTCCACCTCCAGGGAATCCGACAGCACCACCAGGTCGGCCGCCTTGCCGACGGCGATCGAGCCGATCCGGCCGGCCAGGCCGAGCACGCGCGCGGGCGTGAGCGAGGCCACCTGGACCGCGTCGGGCAGCGACATGCCCACCTCCTGGACGGCGCGCCGGAAGGCGACGTCCATGGTGAGCGTGGAGCCGGCGATCGAGCCGCCCTCGGCCAGGCGCGCCACGCCGTCACGCACGTGCACTCGCATGGAGCCGAGGGCGTAGTCGCCGTCGCCGAGGCCGGTGGCCGACATCGCGTCCGTGATCAGCACGGTCCTGCCGGGCCCGGCCACCTCGTACGCCAGCCGCAGCATCGCCGCGTGCACGTGCACCCCGTCGTTGACCAGCTCGACCGTCACCCGCTCGTCGTCGAGCAGCGCCGCCACGGGCCCGGGGGCGCGGTGGCCGAGCGGCGGCATCGCGTTGTAGAGGTGGGTGGCCACGCTCGCGCCGGCCTCGATGCCGACGATCGTCTGCTCGTAGTCGGCGTCGCTGTGGCCGATGGCGGCGATGACGCCCTCGGCCACGGCCATCCTGATCGTGTCGAGCGCGCCGGGCAGCTCGGGCGCGATGGTGAGCATGCGGATGTGGCCGCGCCCGGCCTTGATCAGCCCGGCCAGCTCCTGCGGCGACGGCTCACGTAGCAGCGCGGGGTCGTGCGCCCCGCAGCGCGCCCTGGAGATGTACGGGCCCTCCAGGTGGAGGCCGGCCAGCAACCCCTCCTCGCACAGCTCGGCCAGCGAGGCCGCCGCCCTGGTCAGGCCCTCGATCGAGTCGGTGACCAGGCTGCCCACGGTGGTGGTGGTGCCGTGGCGGCGGTGCAGCGCCACGGCGTCACGAGCCCTGTCCTGCTCGCCGGTGGGGAAAGAGCCGCCCGCGCCGCCGTGGTTGTGCAGGTCGACGAAGCCGGGCACGACGTGCCGGCCGCCCACGCTGAGGCCGGCACGCGGGGCGGATCCGTGGCCGACATGCGTGATGCGGCCGTCTTCTATGGTCAGCCACCCCTCGTGCACTCCCTCGGGGGTCACGATCCTGGCGTCGGCAAGAGTAAGGCTCATGGAGAAAGGATCACAGATCGCGTGAGGTGCATGGGCTCGTCGGGGTCGAGCCCGCGGGCGAAGGCCCGCGCCACGGCCACCCGCTGGGCGCGGATCAGCTCGGCCATCGGGTCGAGCGCGCTCTCCACGAATGTCGCGCCGGTCGCCTCGACCTGCTCCCGCAGCCCGTCGGGGGCGGCGCCGAGCATCCACGTCACGCGGCCGGGCGCGGCGATGCTGATCGGGCCGTGCCGGTATTCCATCGCCGGGTACGCCTCCGTCCACGAGCGGGACGCCTCGCGCATCTTGAGCGCCGCCTCCTGGGCCAGCCCCACCGACCAGCCGGTGCCGAGGAAGCTGAACTGCTCGGCCTCGACCAGCCCGGCGGGCAGCGGCGCGGCCACGGCCTCCTCGGCGTCGGCCACGGCCTGCGTGAGGTCCTCGCCCAGGGCGGCGCGGAGCATGGCGAGCTGCGTGGTGGCGAACCTGGTCTGCACGACCGAGCGCTCGTCGGCGTAGTCGAGCACGACGACCTCGTCGGCGGCCGACATGATCGGCGTGCCTGGGTCGGCCGTGATGGCCGTGGACCTGGTGGAGGTCTTCGCCAGCAGGTCGAGGACCTCGGTCGTGGTGCCCGAGCGCGACAGCGCCAGCACGCGGTCGTAGCCGCGGCCCTCGGGGAACTCGGAGGCGGCGAAGGCGTCGGTCTCGCCGTGCCCGGCCCGCTCGCGCAGCACCGCGTACGCCATCGCGACGAACCACGACGTGCCGCAGCCGACGACGGCGACCCGCTCACCCCGTCGCGGGAGCGCGCCGGCGGGGACGTCGGCGACGGCGCGGCGCCAGCACGACGGCTGGGACGCGATCTCGGCCTCGGTGTGGCTGGTCACCGATTACCTCCGGAAAATTGATTGTTTCTGCTCTTTTTATATCAGCAGAGAGCAAGAATGAACACTGATAGCCCTGGCGTCCCAGCCTGTGCCACGCTTGCTCCTGTCCTCGTCCCTCAGGGAGGCCCACGTGTCCCGCTACGACCGCTGGAACGCCATCCTCGAACTGCTGGCGCAGGAGGGAAGGCTGTCGGTGGAGGAGGCCGCTCAGGCGCTCGACGTCTCCACGGCGACGATCAGGCGGGACTTCGACCAGCTCGCCCAGCAGCAGATGCTCATGCGCACGCGCGGCGGCGCGGTGGCGCAGAGCGTGAGTTACGACCTGCCGCTGCGGTACAAGACGGCCAGGCACGCCGGCGAGAAGCACCGCATCGCGGCCGCGGCGGCCGAACTGGTGACGCCGGGGGCGGTGATCGGGCTCAACGGCGGCACGACCACCTCCGAGCTGGCCCGCGTCCTCGCCACGCGCTCCACGCTGGAGAGCGGCTTCACGATCGTGACGAACGCGCTCAACATCGCCGCGGAGCTCACCGTCCGGCAGCACGTCAAGATCGTGGTCACCGGCGGGGTGGCCAGGCAGCAGTCCTACGAGCTCATCGGGCCGCTGGCCGGCGGCGTGCTGGAGCAGGTGACGCTGGACGTGGCCTTCCTGGGCGTGGACGCGCTGGACGTCTCGCTGGGCGCCTCGGCCCACCACGAGGGCGAGGCCAGCGTCAACAACCTGCTGATCAGCCGGGCCGCCCAGGTCGTGGTGGTGGCCGACTCGTCCAAGGTGGGCAAGCGGGCCTTCTCGCGGATCTGCCCGATCGGCGGGATCGACACGCTCGTCACCGACGCCCAGCTGTCCGATGCGCTGGCGAACGAACTGGCGGACGCCGGGGTGAAGGTGATCAGGACGTGAGCGTCCTGTTCGTCGCGTTCCGTTACGCCAGGGGCTGATCGGTCCCCGCGTTACTGGTCCGGCTTCGGGCGGGTAGGTACTGGGACGCAAGGCGACGATGCCGTGTCAGGGGGAGTTATGACGTCGGGAAGAAGCGCGGCCCGGCTCGGGCCCGCCGAGCGGGCCGGGGCGTTGGAGCGCATGACGGCCCAGGAGCTCGACGTGGTCGTGGTCGGCGGCGGCGTCGTGGGCGCGGGCATCGCGCTCGACGCGGCCACGCGCGGCCTCGACGTGGGCCTGGTGGAGGCCCGCGACTTCGCCTCCGGCACCTCCTCGCGCTCGTCCAAGCTCATCCACGGCGGCCTGCGCTACCTGGAGCAGCTCAACTTCGAGCTGGTCCGCGAGGCGCTGCAGGAGCGGGCGCTGCTGCTGCAACGCATCGCGCCGCACCTGGTCAGGCCGGTGCCGTTCCTGTTCCCGCTGACCCACTACGCCTGGGAGCGTCCCTACGTGGGCGCGGGCGTGGCCCTCTACGACACGCTCGGCTTCGCGACCGGGGTGACCAGAGGCGTGCCCGGCCACCGCCACCTGTCCAGGTCGCGGGCGCTGCGGCTGTCTCCCGCGCTGAAGAAGTCCGCCTTCACCGGCGCCATCCAATACTGGGACGCCCAGGTCGACGACGCCCGCTTCGTGATGACCACGCTGCGCACGGCGGTCACCTACGGCGCGCACGTCGTGCCCAGGGCGCAGGTCGTGGGGTTCCTGCGCGAGGGCGAGCGGGTCACCGGCGTGCGCGTGCGCGACCTCGAGTGCGGCGAGGAGTTCGAGGTGCGGGCCCGGCAGGTCGTCAACGCCACCGGGGTGTGGACCGACGACATCCAGGAGCTGGTCGGCGGGCGCGGCCAGATCCACGTCCGCGCCTCCAAGGGCATCCACCTCGTCGTGCCGCGCGACCGCATCCACTCGCTGACCGGCATCATCCTGCGCACGGAGAAGTCCGTGCTCTTCGTGATCCCGTGGGGCCGCCACTGGATCGTCGGCACCACCGACACGGAGTGGACGCTCGACAAGAGCCACCCCGCCGCCTCCCGCACCGACATCGACTACCTGCTCGACCACGTCAACGCCGTGCTGTCGGTGCCGCTCTCGCGCGACGACGTCGAGGGCGTCTACGCCGGGCTGCGGCCGCTGCTGTCGGGCGAGTCCGACGAGACCTCGAAGCTGTCCAGAGAGCACGTGGTGGCCCATCCCGTGCCGGGGCTGGTGATGATCGCCGGCGGCAAATACACGACCTACCGGGTGATGGCCAAGGACGCGGTCGACGCCGTGGCGCACGGCCTCGACCAGCGGGTGCCGCGCTCGTGCACCGACCGCATCCCGCTCGTGGGCGCCGAGGGCTACCAGGCCCTGTGGAACTCCAGGCATCGCATCGCCCACGACTCCGGGCTCCACGTGGCCAGGATCGAGCATCTGCTCCAGCGCTACGGCTCGCTGATCGACGAGCTGCTGGGCCTGATCGACGACGATCCTTCACTGGGCCGGCCGCTGTCCGGGGCCGACGACTACCTGCGGGCCGAGATCGTCTACGCCGCCACCCACGAGGGCGCCCGCCACCTCAACGACGTGCTGACCCGGCGCACGCGCATCTCCATCGAGACCTTCCACCGCGGGGTGGCGGTGGCGCAGGAGGCCGCCGAACTGCTGGCCGGGCCGCTCGGCTGGGACGGCGAGCAGGTGAAGCGAGAGGTCGAGTACTACACGAAGCGGGTCGAGGCCGAGCGGCGCTCGCAGGAGCAGGACTCCGATCACGAGGCCGACGCGATCCGGCTGGGCGCGCCGGAGATCGTCCCGGTCGTCGCGCCGGAGCCGATGTGACCTGAAAGCGTCGCGGGGTCGTGGAGAGGGGCGGCCCGCGGCGCTGCGGGGTCCGCGGACCGCCCTTTCCAGGATGGTTCTCCGAGCCGGCTCACGACCTGCTCATGAGCTCATGAGCTCATGACGGGGGGTAGCGCGTCGCGTCGTGCACGTCGAGCAGCGGCTCCTTGACACCGTCGCCCGAGTCGTCGGTCCAGTTGCTGTTGCCGGTCGAGATCAGCGCGCTGCGCACCGCCAGCGATCCCGTCCGGTTCGTCGGCTTGTTGGCGCCCGAGGTGAGCAGCCCGGCCGCGCCCGCCACGTGCGGGCTGGCCATCGAGGTGCCGCTGATCGTGGCGTAGCCGCCGTTGCGGTAGGTCGAGTAGATGCAGGTGCCGGGCGCGGTGATCTCGACGGTCGAGCCGAAGTTCGAGTAGAACGCCGACGTGTCGTCCAGGTCGCTCTCGCTGCGGCACGACAGCGTGCTGCCTCCGGCTCCGCCGGCCAGGCCGTCGTTGTCGGTCAGCGCCGAGACGGTGACCACGTCGGGGTGGTTGGCGGGGAAGAAGCCCGAGGTGTTGGCGTGGCTGTTGCCCGCGGCCACCACGACGACGATGCCGGCGTTGACCGCGTTCGTGATCGCCGTGCTGATCGCGCTGCTCGAACAGCCGCTGCAGCCCAGGCTCAGGTTGATCACCTCGATGGTGGACGCGCGCGCCACCACCCAGTTGAGGCCCGCGGCGATGCCGGACAGGGTGCCGGAGCCGGCCGCGTTGAGGACCTTGACGCCGTGGATGCGGGCGCCGGGCGCGACGCCCACCGGGCCGATGGTGTTGTCGAGGGCGCCGACGGTGCCCGCGACGTGGGAGCCGTGGCCGTTGTCGTCCACGCCGGAGTTGTTGACGCAGACGCCGGTCTGGCAGTTGGTCCGCGCGACCACGTTCAGATCGGGGTGGGTGTTGTCCACGCCGGTGTCCACGACGGCCACGTCCACGTCGATGCGGACGTCGTCGACGCCGTCGATGTCCAGGTTGGGGTTGCTCGGGCCGAAGATCCGGCGTACGCCGGTGGGCACGGTCTGGACGAACGCCTTGACCTCGGCGTCGGGCTCCACGCTGAGCACGTTCGGGTTCTGCTTGAGCTTCTCGGCCGCCGCGGCGCTCAGGCGGGCGGTGTAGCCCTTGAACGCGTGCTCGTACACGCCGACGAGCTCGCCGCCGGCCTGTGACACCTGGTCGGACGCGACGCCGTGCGGGGCGCGCATCGCGGGGTTGAGCTGGACGATGTACGTGCCGTCCGGAGCCGCGGTGGCGGCAGAGACCGGGAGCGGCGCGGCGAATAACGCCAGCGCGCCGACGAGCGATGCGAGCAGGGGGGTGCGTGTTCGCATGGCAGCGTGGGCCCCTTTCTGGGGTCGTGGACCACGGGCCCGCCCTGACGCGGACTCCCGGTCCGACATGACTTTGTTAGTAAAGCTTTCACCAGATGTCGGGATATGTCCATAAAAAAGGTGCCGATTCGCTACGAATCGGCACCCTTTGGTTGCTTAACGGAGTGGGATCCAGGATTGTGCGGCGAGCCTGGTCAGGTCGTTGACCTGCACGCCCTCGTACGAGAGCGTCCAGAGCGAGTCGCCGATGATCAGCGAGCGCTGGATGCCCGGCTGATAGGCGTAACCGCCCTCCTGGCGCTGCGTCGGATGCTTGATCAGCCCGAGCTTCTGTACCCCGGAGTCCTCGATCTTGAGCACGAGCGCGCCCGACTCCTCCCGCTGCGTCAGCGGGATCACCGACAGGCCGGTCTTCGGCCAGTACAGGAACGCGTGCGGGTCCCACTCGGCCCCCGAGCCCGAGTCCTTCTGGAACAGCCGCGACAGGCGGCGCGGGCCGGTCGGGTCGCTGACGTCGAACAGCGAGACCTGCGTGCCGAGCGTCCTGCCCTTCTCGCTGGCCTCCTGGCCGATGCCGATGAGCCGGCCCTCGGCGCCGGGATGCAGGTACGCCGAGTAGCCCGTGATCTTCAGCTCACCCGTCACCTTGGGCGCCGCCGGGTCGCGCAGGTCCAGCGTGTAGAGCGGGTCGACCTGGCGGAACGTGACGCAGTAGCCGATCGGGCCGATGAACCTGACCGAGTAGATGCGCTCGCCCTTGCCCAGGCCGCCGACCTCGCCGACCTTGGCCATGGTGTCGGCCTTGAGCACGTAGACGGCGCTGGAGCTGCCTTCGCCGTCGCCCGGGTCGCGGGTGGTGGCGATGCGGAGGTGGCCGTCGTGCTCCGAGAGCGAGTACTGGTTCAGCAGCCGTCCCGGCACCTTGCCCGAGGCCACGTAGACGGGCGCGCCGGGGGCGGTGATGTCGAACCGGTGCACCTCGGTCTCTTCCGGCGGGGCCGTGGGCGTCGGCAACGGGCTCGGCTCAGCGGAGGAAGGGGTGGCGGGGTCGTCGGACGCGGAGGCGCTGGGCACGTCGGGCGCGGGCGTGGCGGTGCTCGGCTCGTCAGGCGCGGGTGTGGCCGTACCGGTCGGCGGGGAGACGGGGACGCTGGGGTCGGTCGGGGTGGGCTCCTCGGCCGGGGCGACGGGGGAATCCGCCGGGGTCGAGTCCGCGGGGGCCGAGTCCGCTGGGGCTGAGGCCGTCGCGGGCGGGGTCGTGGCGGGGGGCGGGGGCTCGTCGATCGGCATCGGGCGTACCGGGAACCACCAGCGTGGGTTGCTGGCCACGTACAGGCTCTGCCCGGTGCCGTAGACGATGTCGCCGTCGGCGGCCAGCACGATCGGGTCGGTGCCCGCCGCCGTGACCCCCTCCGCCAGGTCGATGGTGTGCACGGTCAGCATCGAGGTGCCGGTGTAGTCGGCCGGATGGCTGACCCGCTCGCACGGGACGGTGCTCTTGGTGACGGCGCCGGACGCGTCCGTGATCTCGATCTTCGGCAGCCACGCTTCGGCCGGCGCCTGCCGGACCGCGGCCTGGTTCGCCTTGAGGCGCTCGGCCTCGGTGGCCTCGCCCTTGGGCTCGGGGAAGGTGACGTCGGGCTGGCTGCGGGTGACGAGCCGCACGGTGGAGCCGACCATCCTGGCGTCCACGTACGAGCCCTGCGGCTTGATCGTGCTCAGCACCTTGGGCTCGCCCGACAGGTCGACGACCACGTAGCGGGTGTCGCTGGGCGGCCCGATGGGCCTGGCGGTCTTGTACATGATGTCGCCGCCGCGCATGAGCACCAGCGCGCGGTCCCCGGAGAGCAGCAGGTCGGACGGGATGCCGGGGCCGTCGTGCTCGGTCAGCTTGAGCGACGCGGTGATCTTCCTGGTGGCCGTGTCGATGATCCGCAGAGTGCCGTCGGAGACCGTGATGACCCGGTTGCCGTCGGTCTTGACCAGGTCGGGCTCGTCCACGCCGGCTTCGTGCACGTTCGTGGTGGAGTGCTCGGGCGCCGACTTCCCCTCGGGCACGCTCGCCCTGGCGTCCCTGGCGAGTGCCATCGGCATGGCGCCGCCGAACCCGTACGGGCTGACGTTCTTGACGGCCTGCTCGCGCAGGCCGGCCAGCAGGTCGTCACAGCTGCTGTAGGCCACCAGACGGACGGCGCCGAGGTCCGCCCGCACGGGCGGCGGGTTCCTGGTCCCTCCTGTCGAGGAGGTGCAGGCGGCCGTGACCGCCGCGAGTGCCGCGGCGGTCACAGCCGTGCGGATCATCGTCTTCATGCCCTCATCACGGCTGCGCGGCCGGGATGGTTCAGGAGCCCTTGTTCAGGTTGAAGGTGAACGCGGGGCTGAAGTTGAGCTTGTCGGGGACCTGGAGCATCTTGCGGATCAGCTTGCCGTTGAAGTCGACGACCTGGATCTCGTCGTCGGTCGCGTTGTCCTGCTCCCAGCAGAACAGGTGCTCCTCGTCGTAGAAGCCGAGGACCTTGTCGCAGTCGGAGACGAACTTCTGCAGCCGTTCGCCGGTGGCGGTGTCCCAGACGCAGTGGTCGCCGTCGCCGCCGCCGGGGCAGTTGGTGACGAACGCCTTGCCGGAGGGCGAGAAGATGTCCTGCGTGCCGGCGGACAGCGTGCCGATGCCCTTCAGGGTGCGGGTGGCCTTGCCCGAGGTGTCGAAGAAGCGCAGGTCGAGGTTCTTCTCGTCGCCCCTGATGTTGACCGCGCCCTTGTCGTCGCCGTCGAAGCCGAAGGCGGTCTCGCGGATGGAGGTGTCGGAGACGTTGACCACGTCGGCGGTCTCGCCGGCCACCTCGATGACGACGAAGCCCAGGTAGAGCCAGTCGTCGCCGTTCTTCTTCTCGATGTTCAGCAGGATCCTGGAGCCGTCCTTCGACCAGCCCCTGATGCTGCTGATCAGCGGTTCCTTGACGGTCTTGACCGTGGTGCGCCGGTTGTTGCGCCGGTCGGTGATGACGACGAAGTCGTAGTCGTCGGAGCTGTAGCTCCTGCCCCTGGACGCCAGCAGGTGGCCGTCGGGGGAGACCATCGACTCCCAGTTCTCCTCGTACTTCTTGAACGTCCCGCGCAACGATCCTCTGGCGTAGTCGATCCAGTCGTCGCCCTTCTGGATCTCGTACGAGGTCAGGACGATGGCGTCGCCCGGGTTCTCGTACAGGGAGATCGACCCGCCGGGCAGGGTCCGTTTCGTGCCGGTGCGCGGCACTCCCACCTGCGTGGCCGTGGGGCTCGGCGCCCGCGTCGTGCTCCTCGTCCTGGATGGGGAGGGCGACGGGGTGGGACCGGCCAGCGAGGCCTTGTCCATCCGGATGACCACGAACACGCCGGCGAGCAGCAGCAGCGCGACGGCCACCGTGATGCCGGCGACCAGCGGGGCCTTGCTCTTGCGCGGCGGCTGCGGGTAGCCGCCCTGCTGCCCGCCGTACGGCGGCACGTGGCCGGACTGGGGGTAGCGGCCGGAGACCGTCGGTGAAGGAGGGCCGTAGGGAACGCTGGAGGGAGGACCGTACGAGGGGCCGGACGGGGGCCCGGACGGAGGCCCGTACGGGGATCCTGAGGGCGGTCCCTGATGGCCGTACGAGGCGCCGGACGGCACCCCCTGGCTGTGCGGCGCCCCCTGCGGCCCGCTGGACAGCGGGCCGTGATGGCTTTGGGGGCCACCGGACGGCGGGCCCTGGTGGCTGTGCGGCCCGTTCGAGGGTGGTCCCTGGGGGCCGCCTGAGGGCGGGAAGTGGGCCTCCGCCGCACCTTGCGCCAGCATGCCGTTGTTGGCCGCCGGCTGGTGCAGCAGCCGCATGATGACCTGCTCGGCCGTGGGCCGCTGCGCCGGGTCCTTGGCCAGGCAGGCGGCCACGACGTCACGCAGCGTGCCCTCCTCCAGCGCGCCCAGGTCGGGCTGCTGGTTGAGCACCCGGTTGATCACCGCGGGCATGGTGTCGCTGCCGAACGGCGCCCGCCCTGAGGCGGCGAAGACCATGGCGCTGCCCCACGAGAACATGTCGGCGGCGGGCCCGACGGTGTGTCCCATGATCTGCTCGGGCGGCATGTACGCCGGCGTGCCCACGACCGTGCCGCTGATCGTGGCGGTGGCGTTGAGCGCCCGCGCGATGCCGAAGTCGATCACCCGCGGCCCGTCGGTGCCGATGATCACGTTGGCCGGTTTGAAGTCGCGGTGCACGATGCCGGCCTGGTGGATGGCCGCCAGGGCGGTGGCCGTGCCGATGGCCAGCCGGTGCAGCACGGAGCCGGTGCGCGGCCCCTCCTCCTGCACCACCCGGTGTAAGGAGGGGCCCTCGATGAACTCGCTGACGATGTACGGCCGGTCCTGCTCCACCCCGGTGCCCAGCACGGCGGCGGTGCAGAACGGCGCCACCTGCTGGGCCACCTGGACCTCGCGCAGGAACCTCTCCACGCTCACCTGGTCACCGGACAGGTCGGGCCGCAGCCACTTGACCGCCACGTTGGTGCCAGAATGATCTTTGGCGAGGTAGACGACGCCTTGACCGCCCTCGCCGAGCCGGCCGAGAAGCTCCATGCCCCCGAGCCGCTGTGGATCTCCGGATCGGAGCGGAGCGAAGGATGCCATGTAGGGATTCTGGCCCC
This sequence comes from Nonomuraea fuscirosea, assembly GCF_003001935.1. Taxonomy (GTDB): domain Bacteria; phylum Actinomycetota; class Actinomycetes; order Streptosporangiales; family Streptosporangiaceae; genus Nonomuraea; species Nonomuraea fuscirosea. The sequence goes on from NZ_PVNG01000003.1 coordinate 60,930, forward strand.
CGCGCGGGCTTCCGCAAAAACTACCCGTGGGTAGGGCCGCCGAATATCCTTCTGTCATGAAGGTGACGTCCAGCGGTAGGACAAGGCCCATCATCGCCCCCTTTAGCGGCGAAACCCTCGCTGAGCTGCCCATTTCGGATGTCGAAGACGTACGGGCGGCGTACGGACGGGCCAGGGCCGCCCAGCTCGACTGGGCCGGCAGACCGGCCGCGGAACGGGCGAAACCGTTTCTGCTCCTGCACGACGCGATCCTCGACCGCAGGGACGAGATCCTCGACATCGTCCAGAACGAGACCGGCAAGGCCCGCAAGCACGCCTTCGAGGAGGTGCTCGACGTCGCGGGCTGCAGCCTCTACTACGCCCGCCGCGCGCCGCGCCTGCTCGCCCCGCGCGCCCGCAAGGGCGTCTTCCCGGTGGCCACCCGCGTGACGGAGCTGCGCCGGCCCAAGGGCGTCGTCGCGCTGATCACCCCGTGGAACTACCCGCTCGCGCTGGGCGTCACCGACGCGCTGCCCGCGCTGCTGGCCGGCAACGCGATCGTGCACAAGCCGGACACCCAGACCGCCCTGTCCACGCTGTGGACGATCGACCTGCTGGCCGAGCTGGGCCTGCCGCGCGAGGTCTGGCAGGTCGTGCTCGGCGAGCCGGCCGAGATCGGCGACGCGCTGCTCGACCACGCCGACTACGTGGGCTTCACCGGCTCCACCCGGGGCGGCAGGAAGATCGCCGAGGAGGCGGCCAAGCGGCTCATCGGCTGCTCGCTGGAGCTCGGCGGCAAGAACCCGATGGTGGTGCTGGACGACGCCGCCCTCGACGTGGCCGTCCAGGGCGCCCTGCGCGCCTGCTTCACCAACGCCGGCCAGCTCTGCCTGTCGATCGAACGCCTCTACGTGCACGAATCCGTCTTCGACGCGTTCGCCGAACGCTTCGCCGCCCAGGCCGGGGCGCTCAAGCTGGGCGCCGGCCACGACTGGTCGGTGCAGATGGGCTCGCTCACCTCGCGCCGCCAGCTCGACACGGTCACCGCGCACGTGGACGACGCCGTGGCCAAGGGCGCGAAGGTGCTGACCGGCGGCCGGGCCAGGCCCGACCTCGGCCCGCTGTTCTACGAGCCGACCGTGCTCACCGGCGTGCACGACGGCATGGAGCTGTGCCGCGGCGAGACGTTCGGCCCCGTGGTGGCGCTCTACCCGTTCGGCACCGACGACCAGGCGGTCGAGCTGGCCAACGACACCGCGTACGGGCTGAACGCGTCCATCTGGAGCTCCGACCTGCCGCGCGCCCGCCGCCTGGCCGCCCGGATCAAGGCCGGCACGGTCAACATCAACGAGGGGTACGCCTCCGCCTACGCCTCCTACGACGTCCCCATGGGCGGGATGAAGGCGTCGGGGCTCGGGCGCAGGCACGGCGCGGAAGGGCTGCTGCGTTACACCGAGGTCCAGGCCGTGGCCTCCCAGGCGGGCTGGCTGGGGTTCGAGCCGCCGGGCGGGATCACGTACGAGCGGTGGGCCGGCACGCTGGCGGGCGCGCTCAAGGCGATGCGCAGGCTCAGGCTGAAGTGAGTCCCGCCGGAGCGGCTGTCTACGCTGTAAACGTGAACGAACAGGGGACGGCCGCGCGGATCGTCGCCGTGGCCGAGCGCATCCTGCGCGACGAAGGGGCCGACGCGGTCAGCATGCGGCGCGTCGGGCAGGCCGTGGGCGTCACCGCCATGGCCATCTACCGGCACTACCCCAGCAGGGAGGCGCTGCTGCGCGCCGTCGCCGACCGCGGCGCCCGCGCCCTGGCCGAACGGTGGCTCCGGCACGCGCCGCCCTGCGGCGGGCTGGAGGAGCGGATGTCGGCCGCGCTCGACGGCTTCCTCGACTTCGCGCTCGGCGACCCGCACCTGTACCGGTTCCTGATCCTGGACGCCTGGGAGGGGGTGCGGCGCTTCCCCGAGGACTTCCGCGACGGGCAGGGGCCGCCGTTCAGCGTCGTCACGGCGCTGGTGGAAGAGGGCATGCGGACGGGCTTCCTGCGCGCGGACGACCCGCTGGAGGTCGCGATGACGGTCACCTCGGCGACTCAGGGGCTGGTGCAGCAGTATCTGAGCGGCCGCATCGGCATGGACGAGGCCGACTTCCGCGCGCTCTGCCACCGGTCCACGTGGCGGGTCGTCAACGGACTGAGATCGAAGACGGAGGCATGATGGAGATTCGTTACGCCGGAGGCCCCACGGCCGTGCTGGAGCTCGGCGGGGTGCGGCTGCTGACCGACCCCACGTTCGACGGGCCGGGCGAGCACCCGATCGGCGATCGCGCGCTCACGAAGACCCAGGGCCCCGCGTTCGAGGCGGACGAGGCGGGGCCGGTGGACGCGGTGCTGCTCTCGCACGACCAGCATCCGGACAACCTTGACCGGGCCGGGCGGGCCTACCTGTCCACCGTGCCGCTGGTCCTGTCGACCGGCTCGGCCGCCGCCCGCGTCGGCGAGCCGGTACGGGCCCTGCCCAACTGGACGTCCGTGGACGTCGGCCCCGTACGGGTGACCGGCGTGCCGGCGCAGCACGGGCCCGACGGGACCGAGCACCTGGTGGGGGAGGTGACCGGGTTCGTGCTGTCCGGCGAAGGGCTGCCGACCGTGTACGTGAGCGGCGACAACGCCTCGCTCGACGTCGTACGGGCGGTGGCGGAGCGCGTCGGTCAGGTGGACGTGGCGCTGCTGTTCATGGGCGGGGCCAGGACGCCGCTCGTGGACGGCTACCTGACGCTGACCAGCGAGGACGGGGTGGCCGCCGCGCGCATCCTGGGTGCCCGCCACGTCGTGCCGCTGCACTTCGAGCACTGGGCGCACTTCACGCAGGGCAGGGAGAGCGTGATGAAGGCGTTCGCGTCGTTCGGGGACGGGCTGCGGCTGCTCGCGCCCGGCGAGCGTACGGAGGTGTGAGGCCGTCTCAGGCAGAGGTCAGCCCAAGGGGTGGGTGACCCAGACGTTCGGCTCCACGTAGACGGCGTGGTCGTGGTCCGGGTCGCAGTGGACGGGGGTGAGCGCGCCCGGCACCTCGACCGGCCCAGGACGGTCGAACGGCAGGCCCGTCCAGCCGCGCCACTCCGCCAGCGTGCCCGGCACGACCATCGACCTGGGCGCCACCTTGACGATCCGCCCACCGGCCCGCACGTGCACGCGCAGCCAGGGGTCGTGGGGCAGGCCGTCGGGGCGGGTCCTGAAGGCGTACTCGGCCATGGGGGTGTGCGGTTCGAGGTGCTTGCGGTTGGGGCGTACCGGGGCGACCAGCTCGTGGTGGCCCAGGCGGGCGGCGTGCTCACGCATCGCGGCCACCATGAGCGCGGACAGGCCGTGGCCCAGCAGGTCGCGGCGTACGGTGATCTCCAGGGCGGAGACGGCGTCGGGGCGCAGGCCGCGCTCGCGGGCCCGCCAGCCGGAGCGGATCACGCCGTCCCAGCCGTCGTCGGGCAGCGCGTCCGCGCCGGCCACGTACGGCATCATGCAGGCCCGCGCCACCAGCCGGCCGGGCTCGGCGGAGTCGTCGGCCACCAGCACGTAGTCCTGGTAGACCGTCGTGACGAAGCCGTAGAACAGGTCCGCGAACGGATCGTTCAGCACGAACTCGTGCCACGTGTGGTCCATGTCCCACAACGACGACGCGAACTGCGGGCGTTCTCCGAGCGTCGTGATCCGCAGGGCCATGGTCAAGATCCTGACACCATGGAGGAGGCCGCGCACGCCCTTTATTCGCGCTAAAACGCGAAATATCAGTACTTAAGGGTGAAGGCGGCGTGCGCTAGCGTCGGCGGCATGACAGAACTTGACGCCAGGCTGCGTGCCGTCGCCGACCTGATCGTGGCCGAGGCGCGCGAGGGCGGCGGCAGGCACGAGTACGACGGCCAGATCCAGGACCTGTCGCCCGAGGGCGTGCGCACCGGGCTGGCGCGGCTCGGCGAGGGGCCCGCGCCGCAGGACGAGCACGACGCCCGGCACCTGAGCGTGTTCGAGGAGAGCCTGCGCACCCAGTTCGCCGAGCTGGAGCTGCACCGCAAGAACCCGCTGATCCACCTGTCCAACCTCGACCTGGCCGGCTACGACCGCGACTACGGCTCGGCCGCGGACCGCGCCGCGGCCAAGGCGGCCCATCTCGCACTCTGGCCCGAGGCCGTGGACCAGGCGGTCGCCTCCCTCGACCAGATCCCCGCCCCCGTCGCCAAGTCCCTGATCGGGGCGGCGAGAGGGCTGGCGGCGGGCATCGACGACGAGGCCGCGCTCAAGGCGCACGCCCGGCTCGTCGCCCACATCGAGCGGGCCACCACCGAGGGCGACCCCGACGCGGCGCTCGGCGGCCAGGGGCTGGCCAGGCTGATGGGCACCGGAGAAGGGCTGCCGGTCGACCTCGGCAAGCTGGCCGAGCGCGCCGACGCGGAGCGGGACCGGCTGACCGCGCTGCTCACCGAGTCCTGCGCCAAGCTGGGGAAGGGCGGCAGGGCGCCGCTCGACGTCGTACGCGAGCTGGTCAAGGACCACCCCGACGCCGACGGCGTGATCGAGGCCGCGCGGATCGGCACGGAGCAGGCCATCGCGTTCACCCGCGAGAAGGACCTCGTGCCCTACCACGACGGCGAATGCCTGGTCGGGCTGGCGCCCGAGTCGCGCCGCTGGGCGATGGCCATGATGGCGTGGAACTCGCCCGGCGAGCCCGAGGGCCCGTCCTGGTACTACATCACGCCGCCCGAGCCGTCCTGGCCCGAGCAGGACCAGGCCGAGTGGCTGGAGGTCTTCAGCAGCACCACGCTGCCGGCGATCAACGTGCACGAGGTCGCCCCCGGGCACTTCTCGCACGCCAGAGCGCTGCGGCGGGCGCCGTCCGAGGTGCGCCGGCTGCTGCAGTCGATGGCGTTCGTCGAGGGCTGGGCGCACTACGCCGAGGAGCTGTGCGTCGAGGAGGGGTTCGCGCCGGACGACCCGCGCTTCGAGATCGGCGTGTGGGTGGAGGCGCTCATCCGGGTCACCCGGCTGGCCTGCGCGATCGGCGTGCACACCGGTCAGATGACGGTCGAGGACGGCGCCAGGCGGTTCGAGTCCGACACGCACCTCGCGGGTCCCGCGGCGCTGTCCGAGGCCAGGCGGGCCTCGTTCGACCCGACGTACGGGCGCTACACCTGGGGCAAGCTGCTGATCATGGACCTGCGGGAGCGGGCGAAGGCGGAGTGGGGCGCCGGGTTCGGCCTGCAGCGCTTCCACAAGGCGCTGTTCGATCTCGGCTCGCCGCCCCTGGGCCTGATCGACGCCATCCTGTAGCGTCACTCGCACTGATCGGGGGCAGCGCCGTCCGGTCACGAGGAGGTCTGTCCGTGCGCGAGCTCTCCGGCAAGGTCGCGGTGGTGACGGGTGCGGCCGGCGGCATCGGACGGGCGCTGGCCCTCCGGTTCGCGGCCGAGGGAATGACGCTGATGCTCGCCGACGTGGACCACGGCGGGCTCGCCGAGACGGCCGCGATGGCGGCGGACGTCGAGGTACGCCCGGGGACGGCCGCGACGACCGGGGACGCCGGGTTACCCGCGGAGACGGGCGGGGACGCCGGGGTGCGCGCGGGTGCGGCCGGGGGTGTCGAGGTGCTGACGCAGATCGCCGACGTGTCCGACGCCTGGGCCGTCCGGCACCTGGCCGACCGGTGTTTCGGGGAGCTGGGCGCCGTGCACGTGCTGTGCAACAACGCCGGCGTCTTCCAGGGCGGCCACCTGTGGACGCGCGCGGACAAGGACCTCGACTGGCTGCTCGGCGTGAACCTGTGGGGCGTGCTGCACGGCGTCCAGGCGTTCGTGCCGCGCATGATCGAGCAGGACACCGAGGGGCACGTCGTCAACACCGTCTCGGTGGCCGGGCTGTTCGCCTCGCCGGGGGCGGGCGGTTACTCGGTGAGCAAGTTCGCCGCCCTGGCCGCCTCGCTGGCGCTCGCCCAGGACCTGGCGGCGACCGGCGCCAAGCTGCGGGTGAGCGCGTTGTGCCCGGGAGCGGTCGACACCCGCATTGGCGAGTCCGAGCGGAGCCGGCCGCCCGGGCTGGTCACCACGCCGACGCCGGACGAGGTGGAGGTACGGGAGCGGATCGGCCGGGCGGCCGGCCGCGGCCTCGACCCGGCCGCGGTGGCCGACCTGGTCGTGACGGGCATCCGCGAGGAACGGTTCCTGCTGCTGACGGACGAGAAGTACGCCGCCCGCCTGCGCCTGCAGACCGAGACCCTGCTCACCGGCCACCTCCCCGACCCCAGGTGAGCGTCGGGCCGCACGCGACGCGGCGGCCTGCCCGGCCCCAGGTAGCATCCGGCCGCACGTGAGGCGGCCCGCCCGGCCGCGCGTGACCTCGCCTCACCGGTGGCGGTCGTGGGCCAGCACCCGGACGACGGTCCCCTTCCGCGCCTTGACCAGCAGCCGGACGGAGTCGCCCGGCAGCACGTCCTCATACAGCCCCTGTTCCACGTGGAACGCCGTGGCCTTCGGCGAGCTGCCGTCGTGCAGGGCGATGTAGTGGTCGTCGGCGTCCACCCACCGCTTGACCACGTACCCGGTCACCTCCTGCCGCCCCTGAACGGGAGGCAGCAGTTCGGCGGGCTCGATCTGGCCGCCCCGCCAGCCGCTGCCCGTGAAGATCCACTCCTGCCGGTGACCGGCTGAGCCCGCCTTCGCGACCTCCCGCCCGCGTTCCGTGAGCAGGAACCCCCGCCCGCCCATGAGCAGCCCGATCCCCGCCACCAGGGACACCATCGTCGCGATCATCCCGGGCCACGACAATCCGGCCGCCGCGATGGTCGCGTACCAGGGGACGACCAGCGCCGCCGCCAGCAGCAGCGGCACGATCACGCTCGGCCAGCGCCGCCGCGCCAGGCCCAGATCGATGGCGCCGCGCCGGACGAGGGGCAGGAAGTGACCCTCCAGATCGGGCCCGTCCGGGATCAGGTCGATCACGGGGGCCTCGGCCGCGCCCGCCAGCCGGGCCCGCACCCGTTCGGTCGCCCATCTCTCGTACGGGCGCAGCGGCTCGTCCAAGGGCTCGTCGAGACTCAGCCGATCGCCCTCGATCGTCGCCCAGCCGCGCCCGGCCAGCTCGTACAGAGCCGAATGGAACACGTCCTGGGGCCGCATCCCGCGTAAGAGCTCGGCCACGGGGGCGGGCACCGGCGCCTGCTCGGCCGCCCGCCGCCGATCCTCGCCCCGGGCGGACACCTTGAGGGCGGCGGTCAGCGTGGCGACCCACAGCGCCCATGCCGCCGCCGGCCAGACAAGATCCATTGTTCTGTGTTAGCACGTCGGCCCGAGCCAGGCCAGGTGTAAGCAGTGCCAGGCCAGGTGTAAGACGCGGGGCCGATACACTGTGGTCACCGCATTCGCCTTTGGGGGGTTCTCACGGTGTCTGAATTCGACACAGTGCTGGTGGTCGACTTCGGCGCTCAATACGCGCAGCTCATCGCCAGGCGGGTGCGCGAGTGCCACGTCTACTCGGAGATCGTGCCCTCGACCATGACGGTCGAGGAGATGATGGCCAAGAATCCGAAGGCGATCATCCTGTCCGGCGGCCCTTCGTCGGTCTACGCCGAGGGCGCGCCGCCGGTGCCGCACGGGTTGTTCGCCACGGGCGTGCCCACGTTCGGCATCTGCTACGGCTTCCAGGCCATGGCCCAGGCGCTGGGCGGCGAGGTGGCCCGCACCGGCCTGGCCGAATACGGCGGCACCCCGATGGAGGTGCTCGACGAGGGCGTCATCTTCGCCGGCCTGCCCGCGAGCCAGACGGTCTGGATGTCCCACGGCGACAGCGTGGCCGCGGCCCCCGAGGGCTTCGCGGTGACCGCCTCGACCGGGCAGACCCCGGTCGCCGCCTTCGAGAGCGTCGAGCGCGGCCTCTACGGCGTGCAGTTCCATCCTGAGGTGCTGCACACCGAGCACGGGCAGGCGGTGCTCAAGCACTTCCTGGAGGCGGCCGGCTGCCGCCCGTCGTGGACCATGCTCAACATCGTCGAAGACTCCGTCGAGGCCGTGCGCCGCCAGGTCGGCGACGGCCGCGCGATCTGCGCGCTGTCCGGCGGGGTCGACTCCGCGGTGGCCGCCGCGATCGTCCAGCGCGCCATCGGCGACCGGCTGACCTGCGTCTTCGTCGACCACGGCCTGCTGCGCAAGGGCGAGGCCGAGCAGGTCGAGCGCGACTTCGTCGCCGCCACGGGCGTGAAGCTGCGCGTCGTCGACGCCTCCGAGCGCTTCCTGAAGGCCCTGGAGGGCGTCTCCGACCCGGAGGAGAAGCGCAAGATCATCGGCCGCGAGTTCATCCGCGTCTTCGAGGACGAGCAGCGCGCGATCATGGCCGACGGCCCGGTCGACTTCCTGGTCCAGGGCACCCTCTACCCCGACGTGGTCGAGTCGGGCGGCGGCACCGGCACCGCCAACATCAAGTCCCATCACAACGTCGGCGGCCTGCCGGAGGACCTCCAGTTCACCCTGGTCGAGCCGCTGCGGGCGCTGTTCAAGGACGAGGTCAGGCGGGCCGGCGAAGAGCTCGGCCTGCCGGCCGCGATGGTCTGGCGCCAGCCGTTCCCCGGTCCCGGCCTCGGCATCCGCATCGTCGGCGAGGTCACCCGCGACCGCCTGGCCCTGCTGCGCGAGGCCGACGCCATCGCCCGCGAGGAGCTCTCCCGGGCCGGCCTCGACCGGTCCATCTGGCAGTGCCCGGTGGTGCTGCTGGCCGACGTCCGGTCCGTGGGGGTCCAGGGCGACGGCCGTACGTACGGGCATCCCGTGGTGCTGCGGCCGGTCACGTCCGAGGACGCCATGACCGCCGACTGGGCGCGGGTGCCCTACGACGTGCTGTCACGGATCTCCACCCGGATCACCAACGAGGTGCGCGAGGTCAACCGGGTGGTGCTCGACGTGACCAGCAAGCCGCCGGGCACCATCGAGTGGGAGTGACCTCGTCCCGGAGGTGAGCCACGGTTCGCCGGGTGCGGCCCACCAAGGCCCGGGTGCGGCCCATCGGGGCGCACCAAGGGCAGGTCTTCGCCCGGTCAGGCAGATCGGCCGGGCGGGGCGCGCATACAAGGGAGATTCCTGGGAAGTGGGGCTACCCCTGGGCCAACGTGGACCGTGGTTGGCGACTGGGACGCCCGAGGTCTCGACGGATCGGGGTGCTCAAGCGCACGGTCCGGAAGGGGTGACAGGCCCGCATGGCCCATGCGAGCGAAGACGGCAGGCAGCCGCTGGTGCTGCTCGTCGAGGACGATCCGCAGGATGCGTTCATCGTCGAGGAGCTGCTTGAGGACAGCGGGCTGAAAGTGCGCCTGGAGTGGGCCCGTTCGGTGGACGAGGCCCGCAAGGCGCTGGTGCGGTTGCGCCCCCAGTGCGTGCTGCTCGATCTCGGGCTGCCCGACTCCCACGAGTTCTCCGCGCTGTCGGCCGTCATGGAGAAGGCCGGCGACGCGGCCGTGGTGGTGCTGACGGGTCTGGCCGAGGAGCAGGCCGGGCTGGCGGCGGTGACCGCCGGCGCCCAGGACTACCTGGTCAAAGGCCGGGTCGAGGCCGAATGGCTGGGCCGGACGCTGCGCTACGCGATGCAGCGCAAGCAGGCCGAGCAGGCCGCCGTGGCCCTGCACGCCGAGCGCATGCGCGCCAAGGAGAACGAGCGCCTCGAACGCGGCCTGCTGCCCAAGCCGCTGCTGCAGAGCATGCCGATCGAGGTGGCCTCCCGCTACCGTCCCAGCAGGGGCGCGGCCACGCTCGGCGGCGACTTCTTCGACGTGGTGGAGTCCGACGACAAGTCCGTGCACGCGGTGATCGGCGACGTGTGCGGCCACGGCCCCGACGAGGCGGCGGTGGGGGTCTGCCTGCGCATCGCCTGGCGGGCGCTGGTGCTCAGCGGCGTGACGGGCGCGGCCCTGCTGCGCAGGCTCGAACGCATCCTGGAGGCCGAGCGGCCCGGGTCGGAGATCTTCGTCACGATGACCACGCTCGTGCTCGACCCCGACCAGCGTACGGTCCGGATCTGGCGGGCCGGCCATCCCGGCATGCTGCTCCACCAGGACGACACCGTCTCGCTGGCGGACCCTGGGCGCAGCCCGGCGCTGGGCCTGCCGGTCGAGGTCGACTGGCACCAGGACGTGCTGGAGCTGCCCAAGGGCGGCGGGCTCACCCTCTACACCGACGGGCTCTTCGAGCGCCGGCTGCCCGGCGAGCCGCTCACCTGGCTGGGCGAGGAGGGCCTGCTCGACCTGGCCTCACGCCACGCGCACCTCGACGGTGAGGGCTTCCTCGACGCGCTGCTGGCCGACGTCGAGTCGGTCACCGCCCCCGATGCCTCCGCCGACGACCTGGCGGTGGTGCACCTGCGCTGGAAAGACGAGTCATGAACGAAGTGACGACGACGCCGGACTCCCGCGCGCCCGCCGGCACGTCAGAAGCAGGCGCGGGAGGCGCGGGCCCGGAAGGCGCGGGCGCGGCTCCGGACTCCCGCTGGCGGCGGCTCACCGTGCACGGCTGGTTCGTGCTGGTGATCTCGGTCATCACCGTCCTCATCGTGGTCTGCGCGGTGGTCGGCGGTCTGATGCTCGACCGCACCAGCCGCCTGTCCGACCAGCTCACCGGCAAGATCTCCCCGGCCGCCATCGAGGCCGCCAAGCTGCAGAAGGCCCTCATCGACCAGGAGACCGGCGTCAGGGGCTTTCTGCTGACCGGCCGCCAGGAGTTCCTGGAGCCGTACGGCGAAGGAGTGGCCGCCGAGCGGCTCAGCTACCAGCAGGTCGCCGCGCTCCTCTCCGACCGGCCGGACCTGCTCGCCCAGCTGAACGCCGTCCGCGACCGCGCCGCCGTCTGGCGCAGCGAGTACGCCGAGCCCATGACGGAGGACAGACGCGCCGACGGCGCCGTCGCCGCCGCCAGGGTCGAGGAGAGCAAGCGGGTCTTCGACGAGATCAGGATGCTGCTGGAACGGCAGAACGCCCGCCTGGCGCTGGCCCGCGCGCAGTCCCAGGCGGACCTGGTCAGGGCCGAGCAGATCCGCAACTGGGCCTTCCTGGCCATCCTCGTGGTCTTCCCGCTGGCGGCCCTCGCCATGGGCGTCCTGCTGCGCCGGGCGGTCGGCATCCCGCTCAACGACCTGCGCCAGGCCAGCCGCCAGATCGCGGCCGGCGACTTCGAGCACGTGATCCCCGCGCGGGGCGCCGCCGACATCCGCGAGGTCGCCGAGGACGTGGACCTGATGCGGAAGCAGATCGTCCGCGCGCTGGCGGACTCGCACCGGCAGCAGGTGCAGCTGCGCGAGCAGGCCGCCGACCTCGACGCGCAGGCGGGTGAGCTGCGCCGCTCGAACGCCGAGCTGGAGCAGTTCGCGTACGTGGCCTCGCACGACCTGCAGGAGCCGCTGCGCAAGGTCGCCACCTTCTGCCAGCTGCTGGAGAAGCGCTACGGCTCGGTGCTGGACGAGCGCGGGACCCAGTACATCCGCTTCGCGGTCGACGGAGCCACCCGGATGCAGGTCCTCATCAACGACCTGCTGAGCTTCTCGCGCGTGGGCAGGATGTACGACGACCGCGAGCCGGTGGAGCTGGAGGAGGCCCTGGACAAGGTCATCGACGACCTGTCGGCGCCCATCGAGGAGTCGGGCGCCGGCTTCGAACGCCCCGGCAAGCTGCCCAGCGTCGTCGGCGACCCCACGATGCTGCGCCTGCTCTGGCAGAACCTGATCAGCAACGCCATCAAGTTCCGCGACCCCGGCCGCGCGCCCGTGATCAGGATCGACTGCGCGCCCGCGGGCGAGGAGGGCTGGGAGTTCTCGGTCACGGACAACGGCATCGGCGTCGAGGCGGAGTTCGCCGACAAGATCTTCATCATCTTCCAGCGCCTGCACAGCCGCGAGACCTACAGCGGCACCGGCATCGGCCTGGCGATGTGCAAGAAGATCGTGGAGAACCACGGCGGCCGGATCTGGCTGGACACCGACTACAAAGGCGGCGCCTGCCTGCGCTTCACCCTGCCGGCCGAGGTGCCGGCCGAGGTGCCGGCCGAGGTGCCGGCCGAGGTGCCGGCCGAGGTGCCCGCAGCGGGGCCGGCCGAGGTGTCCGCCGAGGCCCGGACCGAGGAGTCCGCACAGCGGCCGAGGCCCGCCGAGAGCGAGGAGGCCGGCTGATGACGACCGGGAAGCCCATCGAAGTGCTGCTCGTCGAGGACGATCCGGGCGACGAGCTCATCACCCGCGAGGCGTTCGAGGACAACAAGATCCGCAACAACCTGCACGTCGTCAGGGACGGCCTGGAGGCGCTCGACTTCGTCCACCGGCGCAACGCGTACGAGGGCGCGCCCCGGCCCGACCTCATCCTGCTCGACCTGAACCTGCCGAAGTACGACGGCCGCCAGGTGCTGGAGCAGATCAAGGGCGACCCCGCGCTGCGCTCGATCCCCGTCGTCGTCCTGACCACGTCCTTGGCCGAGGAGGACATCCTGCGCAGCTACGAGCTGTTCGCGAACGCGTACGTGAGCAAGCCCGTCGACCTCGACCGGTTCATGGCCGTGATCCGCCAGATCGACGACTTCTTCGTCACGGTCGTCCGCCTGCCCGGCCGCGCCTCTCTGGGCGGCGACGACGACCTCCGCTAGACCCGCTCCGCGTCCAGGGGCGGGGCGGTGTGCGGCCGCGCCACCGGCGGCCTCCGCCGCCGGCGCCGGAACGGCCAGGTCAGCAGCCGGACCAGCAGCCGGGTCACGCTCGCCGCCAGCAGCGGCACGAGCAGCGCCCCGACCAGGATCGGCGCGGCCATGTACCTGAAGTCCTGCGCCGAGATGTTGGCCAGCACCACGACCTGCTGCGCGGCCACGGCCGCCGCCACCACGAGGACGTACCGGCTGCGCAGCGCCCACGCCGCCAGCCCCGCCGCCAGGTACGACAGGTACGCCCACGACGCCCCCCGCCACAACACCCAGTCCCATTCGGGGGCCAGCGCGGCGTCCAGCAAGGGCTCGGCCACCCGGTTCAGCTCCATCGACAGCGGCCGCAGTGAGAACACCCACCGCTCGGGGAAGTCGGTCACCTCGTGCGGCCCGACGTAGGTGTCGGCGTTCGGCCGCCGCGACAGCCGGTACGTCATCCCGCCGGTCGTCAGCTCGTCCTGCACCGGCCGCCAGGCGATCGCGCCGCGGCACAGCCGGGTCCGCACCACCATGGCGGGCTCGGTGACCAGCAGCCGCCGCCACAGCTCCAGCAGTTCGGTGGCGTGCATGTCGGCCTGCCACCAGCTGAAGTCCTTGCGCCAGATCAGCGGGTTGATGGTGGCGCAGGCGCCTCCCTCCCACCAGCGTTCCAGCGGCGCCACGGAGGTGAGGAGCGAGATGTCCGCAGGAGTGAACAGCCCGGGATCCGCCCGGTAGGCGACCGCGATGTCACCGAAGGCGGTGTGGTAGACGTACGTCCGCGACGGCGACACGATCCCGTACTGGGGAAAGACGAGGTTGTTCAGCAGCAGCGGGATCGCGGCGGCGAAGGCGCCGGCCAGCAGCAGCCGCACGCGCATGGTGCGCACGATCAGCGCCATCACCGGCACGGCCACCGCCACGACGAGGAAGCCGTTCGCGCGGAAGAGCCCGAGCAGCACGAACAGCACCGAGAGCCAGATCAGCGCGGGCACGGTGACGGCCCGCCTGGCGGCGACGCGCGCGCACGCGCCCGCGATCAGCACGGCGCAGATCGTGAACGGCACGTCCTTCCACAACGTCACCGTGAACGCGCCCACCGGCGGCGCCAGCGGCATGAGCACGGCGACGGCGGTGGTCGCCACTCCTGGCGCGCCGAGGCGCACGAGTGACCTGGCCAGGTACGTCAGCGCCCCGGCCATGGCCGTCGTCTGCGCGAACGTCACGGCCCCGAGGTCACCGGTGCCGGTGAAGCTCAGCCACACCAGCCCGTCGTAGAGCACAGAGTGATCGCTCACCCAGGGCCCGACCAGGGTATGGCTGAGATAGAGGACCGAGTCGCGGCTGAACAGGCCGGGGTAGAGCGCCGCCCACCAGCAGCCGAGCACCGCCTGGACGACCAGGAAGGTCGCCATCGCGGCCCACGGCCCGCGCCGGGTGTCACTCCCCATGGTTCCCATCCTGAGCTGGGGGAGAAGTGTTAGAAGTAGCTCTCTCCTGCCGTCGGCCCCTTGCCGCGCAGCAGCGTGGGCACGGTGACGAGGTGGTAGCCGCGCTTCTTGAGCTCCTTGAGGATCTGCGGCATGGCCTTCACCGTCTGCGGGACGGTGTCGTGCATGAGGATCACGCCGTCGCGCCTGGCCAGCTTGAGCACGGTCGCCTTGATCTTCTTGGCGTCACGCAGGCTCCAGTCGAGCGTGGTGCCCGTCCAGAGGATCTCCGCCAGCTCGGTCTGTGACGCCGCCCAGAGCACGCGCTCGTCGGTGTGACCGAACGGCGGGCGGAACATCTTCGGCCGCACGCCCGTGGCCTTCTGGATGACTTCCTGGTTGAGCTTGATCGCTTCCAGGATCTCGTTGTCGGAGTGGGCCGGCAGCGAGAAGTGGGCGTAGGTGTGGTTGCCGATCGCGTGCCCGCGCGCGACGATCTGCCGTGCGATCTTCGGCCGCTCCTCCACCCGCTTGCCGACCAGGAAGAACGTGGCCTTGGCGCCCGCCTTGGACAACGTCTTGAGCAGGGCGGGGGTGGAGGCCCCCGGCCCGTCGTCGAAGGTCAGCGCCAGGCACTTGACCCGGCGGCAGTCGACGGAGGCCGCGGCGGGCGCGGAAGCAAGGGCTGCAGCGGGCACGGAAGTAAGGGCTGCAGCGGGCACGGAAGTAAGGGCTGCAGCGGGCACGGAAGTAAGGGCTAAGGAAGCCGCGAGGAGGCCATGAATCACCACAGCAGACAGCCTAAAGCCAACAGAACCCGCCGGAGTTACGGCGGATGTCTCGTTCTGGCCCCGGCGTCTCCGACGGCTTCAGCGGCCCCGACGGGCTTCAGCGCCGCCGACAGCTTCGGCGCCGCCGACAGCATCAGCGGCCCCGCCGTGCCCGCAGGAAGAGCGAGACTCCCTTGAGCGACTTGACCGGCAGATAACGCTCGGCGCGGACGATCGCCGACAGGCCGGCGTTGACGATCAGCGGCATCCGGCCCAGGTCGCTGCCGGTCGAGCGGCGGCGGTGCCGGGCCACGAGCGGGCGCAGCAGCACGTTCCAGCTCCAGACCCGATCGACGGTGAGGCCCGCCCCCTCGACGACCACCGTGAGCGAGTCGCGGCCGTAGCGGCGCACGTGGCCGACGGCGTCGTCGTGGGCCGACCACAGCGCCATGTCGCACGGCACCGCGATCAGCGCGTGCCCGCCCGGCGCCAGCACCCGGGCGATCTCCGCGGCGGCCAGGTCGTCCTCGTGGATGTGCTCCAGCACGTCGAACGCCGTCACCAGATCCACGCTCTCGCGTTCGAACGGCAGCTCCCGCGCGTCCGCCAGGACCGCCTTGAGGCCGCGCCGCCTGGCCGTCTCCACCGCCGCCTGGCAACTGTCCGTCGCCGTCGCGTCCCAGCCCGCCTCCACCAGCACCCTGGTGTTCCCGCCGCCCGCCGCGCCGATGTCCAGCGCCCGCCCAGGACGGCCCAGCCGGGCCAGTCTGCGGAGTTCCCTGCGCAGGACGGCGCGGCGCTCCCGATACCACCAGTGGCCGTCCTCCAGCGCGATCAGGCGGCGGATCTCAGAGGTTTCCATCCATCATTTCCTTGTACGGGAGAGGCGGAGCAGCGTGAAAAGGCCGTACGTGGCCGTGGAGAAGAACGCCAGCGCGCTGAACCGGGGCGCGGCGCGTGGCCCGAACGTCCACCGGCGATTGGCTTCGACGTTGACGATTCCGGCCAGGACGAGCGCGCAGAGATTCGCCGCGGCCGGCGTCCAGGATTCGCGCAGGAGCAGATAAGTGAGCGCGTAAAAACTGACGGAGAACGTGCCGATGGCGGCGAACGAGGTGAATTTCGCCACCGCCGCCATCGTCGCCGCCCGCGGCCCGAGCGTCACCGCGTCGGGATGCGCGGGCTCGGGCTCCGGCCTGGCCACCGCGACCTCCGCCCGCCCCAGCGCCATCGACCAGGCCACCCTGGCCAGGCCCCTGAGGTCGTCCACGGCCGTCCGCACCACGCGCACGCGGGAGTCGGCGTCCTCGATCCAGTCCACCGGCACCTCGTGCACCCGCAGCCCGTTGTGCTCGGCCAGCAGGAGCAACTCGGTGTCGAAGAACCAGGAGTCGTCCTCGACCTTGCCCATCAGCGGCCTGGCCACGTCGGCCCTGACCGCCTTGAAGCCGCACTGGGCGTCGCTGAAGCGCACCCCGAAGCCGTACCTGAGCAGCGCGTTGTAGCCCCGTGAGACCACCTCGCGGCGCAGCGAGCGGCGGATGCGCGCGCCGTGCGCCAGCCGGGTGCCGACGGCGAGCTCCGAGTGCCCGCTGGCCACCGAGGCGACCAGCGGGAACAGGGCGCCGAGGCCGGTGGACAGATCGACGTCCATGTACGCCACCACGTCGGCCGGGCTGTCCTGCCAGGCCGCCCGCAGCGCCGCGCCCCGGCCCCTGACGTCCAGGCGGCGCGCGTGCACGTTCTCCAGCTCAGCCGCCAGGGCCCTGGCCAGCGGCCAGGTGGCGTCGGTGCTGCCGTTGTCCACGATCGTGACGCGCCACGGCAGCGGGAAGCCGCCGTCGAGGTAGCGGGTCAGCGTACGGACGCAGCCGGGCAGGGCGCGTTCCTCGTTGAGCACGGGGATGACGATGTCGACGCTCGCCACCCGGGCCGCCGGGTCGAGAATGCCGGGGCCCGGCTCCACGATGGCACGCGTGTCCATAGACTCCCCTGATCTCTCCGTGGCCCTTCGATCCACGGGTATGGTCCAGGGGCGTCCGGCGGGGCGTGGGTGGTTTCCCTTCCCCATTCCGCGAACGAGAGGATCTTTTTACTTCCTCAGGGGATTTGATAGATGGACGTGGTCGCGTTGCGAAACCGCAATCGGGCGAATTCCTCCAGTCGCGGATTCATCCCGGTGAAAAGCCACGTGACGCCGTATTCGTCGGCGAGCCGCCGGACGTTCTCCGCGGTGGGCGCGCGGAAGACCACGTCGTTCGCCGCCAGCCGTTTCTGGTCCGCGAACGGCACCGCGAGGTAGGAGCCCGCGAACAGCCCGGCCCGTGCCAGCGTGCTCTCGGTGTACGCCCAGCCCTCGACCAGCATCCGTCGCTCGCTGAACCCCGACACCCAGAAGTGCCTGCTGTCGCACACCTGCCACCCGTCGTGCAGGCAGTGCAGATCGGTGGCCACCACGTCGCCGGGCGCGGAGTGGGCCCGCAGCCACCGCCCCGCCGCCCGCGCCCCCGGCGGGATGAGCCGCTCGCGCCGCTCACCGTCCGGGAGCACGT
The DNA here is from genome assembly GCF_003001935.1 of Nonomuraea fuscirosea. Classification (GTDB taxonomy): domain Bacteria; phylum Actinomycetota; class Actinomycetes; order Streptosporangiales; family Streptosporangiaceae; genus Nonomuraea; species Nonomuraea fuscirosea. Next base: position 78,332 of record NZ_PVNG01000003.1, read on the forward strand.
GCCCGGCCACCTCCCGTACGGAGGTCGGCACGGCGTACCCCGCCAGCACCGCGACCACCGCCAGCACGTGCCCGCGCCGCCACACCAGCACCGCCGCCACCGCCAGCACCGCGTACGGCGCCACGACCAGCCCCAGCCTTCCTCCAGGCAAGCCCGTCGGGTCCGGCACCAGTGTGCTCAGCAGGCCCGCCACCAGCGCGGCCGCCGCTCCCGCCCCCACCAGGCCGGCGAGCCGGGCCCACGGCAGGCGCGCCGCCGCCAGCACCCCGCACACGGCGGCGATCGACAGGTAGGGCCGCGCCGCCTCCAGGAAGTACAGCTGCGAGTCCGCCGGATGCCCGAGCAGCACGCTCGCGCCGATCCCGGCCAGCCCGACGCCGGCCACCAGCAGCACGGCCGGCTCCAGCACCCGCCGCCCCAGCCCCGCCACCCCACCCCACACACAGGCCAGGCAGAACAGCTGCACCCCTGTCAGCACCGCCGCCACCCAGACCGGCACCACCGCCGGATCGGACAGCCCCGCAACCCGCGCCCACAGCCCGCGCATGGTCGCGAACGGCGCCACCACCGTCCCCTGCGCCCCCTGCCCGAACAGCACGACCTGAGCGAACAGCAGACACACGACCGCCCACACGGCCGCCCCCGCCCACGGCCCCCGCCACCACCGCCCCACCACCTTCCACACGACCCCGCCCGCCGTACGCCCGGCGCCCCTGCGGTCGCGCGCGCGTACGGGCAGCGCGCGCACCGCCAGGATGAGCAGCAGGGCCGCCAGCAACATCGGCAGGTAGGTAGCCTTGGCTCCGGCCAGGACGGGCAGCAGCACCGCCAGCGCCGCCCACCGCCGGCCGAACTCACCGACCAGCAGCAGCACCACGGGCGCGAACAGCAGCGCACCGAACGTCTGCGTCGGGCTGGCCCAGACGGTGAACATCGAGCGCGTCGGGAAGCTCACGTCCTCCAGCTGCTCGGGCCCGAACAGGAAGAGCTCGGGCCCGAACACGAAGTACGCCACCCCGGCCGCCGCCACCCCGGCCGACCACCGGCCGCCCAGCCGCCGCCCGATCGCCGCCACCAGCACGACCGTCGCGGCGGCCATCGGCAACGTGGACAGCCGGTAGACCAGCGTCAGCGGCTCGATCCCGGTGACCCAGCTGGTGGCGGCCATCTCGGCGTAGACGAACCAGTGATAGGACAGCTTCTCGCCCAGCACGGACGGCACGGTGAGCGGGAAGTGGTGCTTGGCCTCACCGACCAGGGCCAGGTGATAGGGCATGTCCACGTACGCGGCCGGCACCGGAACCCGGTACAGGAACAACGCACTCCACCCGACCAGGTAGGCGACGATCCCCGCCAGCGCCCACGCGCACCACCCCGGCACCCGCTCCCGGACCCCTGGACCACCCCCCTGCCCACGCCGCCTCCCAGCCACCGCCCCGGCCGCCTGCCGCCGCCTGCCGACCCGCCCGGACGAGTGCCGCCCAGACGCAGGCGACTCGGACGAGTGCGGTCTGGACGCAGGCGGCTCGAAAGGGTGCCGTCCGGATGGGAAGGCACCGGAGGAGTGGCGTCCGGTGGCGTGGCGGGTCCACCAGTGCCGTCGCAGCCGGGGCACACAGGTGAACGCGCACAGGACGGCGACCGGCGCGGCCAGGACGAGCAGCGGCGCCCCCACGACCCTCGCCGGGATGTAGGCCAGCACCTCCACCGCGTAGCCCAGCGCCAGCCCCGCCGCCAGCTCCTCGGCCAGGGACCGGCCGCCCCCGGTCAGCGCCCGCCACAGCAGCGTGCCGGGAATCAGCACCCCCGCCCCGAGGTAGGCGGCGAAGAACGCCAGGTCACGGGCGGAGACCCCGCACCACAGGAACACGGCCAGGGCCCCGCAGCTCACGAGGACGGCCGGAATCCACCCCGACCGAACCCCGCGAAAGCGCACCAGACCAGCCCGCCCCCGACCCGGGAACCGCACGAAAGCGCCCTGTGCCCATCTCGCGAAGAGGCCGCGCCCCAGGAAACGGAAGAAGGCCGGCGGCCACCCCGGGTGGAGGGCGCGTCCGCGAGCGAGGCGGACGAGCGGACGCCGGGGTGGAACCGGCGTCATCTGATCACGGTCACCAGACGCGTGAACTCGGCCGGCAGGTCGACGCCGTCCCACACCCGGTGGAAGCTGAGCGCGCTGCCCACCGGCACCATGCGGTCGACGCCGCGCCCGGCCAGCCCCATGGCCAGCTCCTCCAGCTCGGCCTGGCCGAAGCCGAAGTGGGTCATCGTCTGGTCGCGCCGTTCGACCAGCGACGCCAGCTCGCCCAGGGACTCCAGCCTGGCGTACGCGAACGTGCCCGCCCCCAGCCACCGGCGCGGCGCCGCGGCGGCGGCCGACAGGCAGACGCAGGCCAGCGCGTTGCCCCGGAACTCCACCCCCTCGGCCAGCCCGTCGGCGGCCAGCCCGTAGGTGGAGACCCGCTTCTCCACGGCCATGGCCGCGTCGACGCCCCACCCGCGTACGGTGACCACCCGCGAGACGTGGTCGGTGAAGTCGGCCCGCGCCGTGTCGCAGTCGCCCTGCGCGCCCACCCAGAACACGGTCCTGGGCGAGGAGCAGGCGGCTTGGTCGAACCAGTAGGTGTCGTTGACGAACCCCTCGGCGACCGTCACGCGAGCGGCCCTGGGCGCGCACAGCCACGCCGCCGCCCGGATGACGGCGAAGGAGGAGCGGTCGGGGAAGGTCAGGTCGCGGGCGTGGGGGGCCAGGGCGTGGCGGCGCAGCTCGCTCACCGTGTGGTCGCCGCCCCACACCACCCGCAGGTCGCAGGCGGCCGACAGCGCGGCCGTGACGGCGTCGGAGCGGTCGTAGGAGACGACGCGCTGCGTGGCCGCGACGGCGGGGTCTGCGTCGGCCAGCGCCTCGTGCAGCGTCTCCAGGATCGTCTCGGCGACCGCGCCGGAACGGGGGGACAGGCGCACCACGTTGCGGTTGCCCATCAGCGCCGACAGGGCCCAGGAGTAGACGAAGACCGTGTCGACGTTCGCGGGCGGGACGTGGAAGACGAGGCCGCGCGGGACGCGTACGTGCTGACCGCCCAGACCGTCGATGGTGCGGGCCAGCTCGCTCGGCCGCAGGAAGAAGCCCAGCGAGCCCAGCTCGGGATGGCGGCGCGCCAGCGCGGGCCGCAGCAGCCGCCGGCCGAAGGCCGCGAGGAACTCCCTGATCCGCTCGTCACCCACCCGCAGGGTGCCGTCGAGCCCGGCGAGCAGCCCTTCGACCGGCACGGTGCCGGCGACCGGGAACCTGACGTCCACGGCGGGGACGTCGATGGTGGTGCTGTTGTCCGGCATCAGCCCTGCCCGAAGGTGTCGCTGCAACCGCGCGCCTCGGCCCGCGGCAGCCGGCCGAGGACCTCGAAGCGTTTGCCGGGCCAGCTGCCGTCGTCGACGCCGCGCACCACGCCCATGTCCTCGGTCAGCAGCACGTGACCCGGATAGGACGTGGGCAGCGTGCTGACCACCTCGATCAGCCCCGGCACCCCGTCGGCCGCCTCCTGCCAGGTCTCGGGGTCGCGGATGACCACGTCGGCGAAGTCGGGGCAGTAGAGCCCGTCGCCGTCGGGGCCTTCGAGGAAGACGGTGCCGATCTGCTCGACCATGCCGTAGAAGTTGTGCACCCGGGTCAGGCCGCACTCGGCCGCCAGCCGCCGCCGGAACTCGGCGTTGCCGACCGCCTGCTCGGCCAGCCGCTTCCAGCCGCCCGAGTGGATGAGCACCGCCTGCGACAGGTCGCCGCCCAGGCCGAGCAGGTGGAGCCAGACCATGTAGGTGAAGCCGAAGATCAGGAACGGCTCGCCGCCGTGACGCCGCAGGAAGGACGTGACCGCCTCCGCGTCCACGAGCCCCTGCTCGTCGAGCACGAACGTGTGGTCCCGGCCGAAGTTCATCATGCCGAGCACGCCGGCGCCGCGGGCGCTCAGCGTGGGGTCGCGCACCACGGAGCGGCTGTCGACGATCAGCATCGGCAGCCGCCGCTCACCCAGCACCGCCCGCACGGTGGCGGCCAGCATGCGGGTCTGCGCGGCGGCGGCCTCCTGATCGAGGTAGATCCGGCTCGGCCGCTGGCCGGTGGTGCCGCTGGAGGTCAGCACCCGGAAGACCTGGTCCTCCGGCACGCTGCGCAGCTCGTGGGTCTTGAACAGCCGCACCGGCAGCCACGGCAGGTCGGCCACCCGCTCGTAGGGAGGCGCGGAGCCGATCGCGTCGAGGATGCGGCGGTAGGGCGGGCACGCCTCGCGGTGCCGCTCGGTCAGCGCCGCCAGCCGGGGCAGCAGCGCGGCGTCCCGCTCGGGACCGGCCAGGGTGAACACGCTCATCGCGCGGGACGCCCGCTCATGCGAGTGACTCCAGGGTGCGGTAGTCGATCTTGCCGGACGCCAGCAGCGGCAGCCGGTCGATGTGGTTGACCTCGAACCCGCTCCAGTGCAGCCGCAGCTCGGCGGCCAGCCGCCGGGCCATGAGCACGCGCGCGGGCGGGTCGAGCGTCTCGGTCCAGATGGTCACCCGGTCGTCGCCGGCGGTGACCGCCACCGGGCCGGAGCCGCGCAGCATGCGCTCGACGTCGTCGAGGTTGACCCGGATGCCGAAGATCTTGGCCATCCGCTTGAGCCGCCCGGTGATGTGCAGGAACCCGTCGGGGTCGACCCGCCCCAGGTCGCCCGTGCGCAGCACCCCGCCCAGGTCGTCGCCCCTGGACAGGTCGTCGGCGGTGTCGGCGTAGCCCATCATGACGTTGGGCCCGTGGTAGAGGATCTCGCCGTCGTCGTCGGCCTCCAGCCGCCCGCCGGGCAGCGCCAGCCCGGCCGAGCCGAGCTTGTCGGCCAGCCGCTCGGGCGGCAGCACGGCCATGCGGGCGGTGGCCTCGGTCTGGCCGTACATCACGTAGAAGCGGTCGACCTGCCCCGCGAACTCCCTGATCAGCTCGGGCGCGAGCCGCCCGCCGGCCTGGGTGAGCGTGGTGAGGGCGGGATAGCGCTCGCGGTCGAAGCGCATGCGGCGCATCATCGTGTACTGGTAGGGGACCGCGGCCAGCGACGTGCAGCCGTGGGCGGAGAAGTCGGCCCAGAACGAGCGCTCCAGCAGCCCCGCCTCCGTCAGCACCACAGTCGCGCCGGCGATGAGGTGGCTGTTGAGCACGGACAGCCCGTAGCTGTAGTGCAGCGGCAGGCTCGTGGGCGAGATCACCTCGGGCCCGATGGACAGCGTCGAGGCGATGGCGGCGGCGTTGGCCAGGACCGCCTGACGGGACAGCCGGACGAGCCTGGGGTTGCCGGTCGAGCCCGAGGTGGCCAGGAGCAGGCCCAGGTCGGGATGGGGATCGGGCAGGTCGCCGCGCGGTGGCGGCGGCCCGTCGAGCGGATTGGTGAAGCCGAGCAGCGCGGCCGGCCTGAACCGGTCGGCCAGGTCGGCCAGCGTGGCCGTGGGCAGGTCGGGATCGAGCAGCGCGATCGGCCGGCCGGAGTGCCAGGCCCCGAGATAGCAGAAGACCGAGGCCAGGGTGTTGCGCATGGCGCAGAACAGCGGCCCCGGCCGCAGCCCGTCGAGGTTTTCCGCCGAGCGCTTGACGTAGCGGGCCAGGTCGTCGCCCTCCAGGCCCTTCGCGTCTCCCGCGGCGATGAGCCGGGCGCGCGGGTGGGGGAACATCATGGCACCAGCCCGCCGTCCACGCCGAGCACCTGACCGGTGATGAACGCGGCGGCCGGCGAGACCAGGAACGCCACGGCGCCGGCGACGTCGCCCGGGCTGCCTAGGCGGCCGAGCGGGGTGGCCGCGACGACCCCGGCCCGCCCATCGTCGTCGAGCGTGGCGAGCAGGTCGGTCTCGATGTAGCCGGGGGTCACGGCGTTGACCCTGACCCCGGCGGGGCCGAGCTCCTTGGCCGCGGCCAGGGTGAGGCCGAGCACCGCGGCCTTGCTCGCGGAGTAGACCGCCTGACCGGCACCGCCCGCGCGGCCCATCACCGAGGAGACCAGCACCACCGCGGGGGCCTCGCCCCTGCGCAGCAGCTTCAGCGCCGCCTGCAGCGTGTGCACCGCGCCGGCGGCGTTGACCTCGAACAGGTGGCTGACCGTCTCGCGCCCGGTGAGGCCGAGCAGGCCGGCGGCGTGCACGCCGGCGTTGACCACGAGGGTGTCGAGGCGGCCGTGGCGCTGGTGGATCCGCCGCATCATGTCGGCGAGCCGCCCGGCGTCGGCCACGTCGCCGTGGGCGAAGTCGGTCACGCCGCCGGTCTCGGCCGCGACCTCGGCCGCGGCCTTCGCGGCGCGCTCCTCGTCGCGGCCGTGCAGCACGACCGTGTGATGAGCCGTGGCCAGGGCGCAGGCGACGGCTCGGCCGATGCCCCTCGTCGAGCCGGTGACGAGGGCGATCCTGGGTGCCGCCGAGCCGGTCACGGAGCACTCGGTGGGCCCTGCGGCGGTGGCCGAGCAGGGCTCCGTCGGGCCGGCGCTCGCCGGGCGGGGCTCAGCGGGCGGCCGCACCGACGCCGTGCTTCTCGAGCAGCTCGGCCGCCAGCGCGAACGAGCTCATGTCGATCATCTCGTCGGTGTCGATCATGATGGAGAACTCGTCCTCCATCGCGGCGACCAACGCCATGTGCGCCAGGGAGTCCCACTGCGGGATGGCCCGGTATCGCAGGTCGTCGACGTCGGCGTCGGGCGGCAGGTTGAGCGCCATGCGGAACACGGCCCGCAGGCGATCGAGATGACTCATGATCACTCACTCTCTGTCCTCAAGCCACGACGAAGTGTAGCCGCAATTGTTCGCGATGAAAAACCAAGGCCCCGTCCTGGGTAATGGAAGCGTATAACGAGGCGTGACCCCGGATGGGTGCTGGGAATGTCGGGTGGGACACGGCAACCGTACGGGGGGAATGATGGACGAATCCAATCACTGGTACGGGCACTCCCGCATACTCAGCAGATACTGCGGCCTTTCTGAAGATACGCCAAATCGCATTCAAGGTTTCCTCCAGCACGGATGGAACTATCTCCACGGATTTCCACCCAACGACCACTGGTGCAGTCCCGGTTATCCCCGTTTCGTCTGGTCGGACGTGCTGCGCCGCCGGGGATGGTCGATGGGCCGGCGGGGTCACTACCTGATCGGCGCTCCGTGGATTTACCTTCTTGACCTCGAACCGGAGCTGGGCGTCCGGCCGGATCGCGAGGGCACGATCTGGTATCCCTTTCATGGGTGGGAGAAGTATTCCGTCAGCGGCGACCACGCCAGGCTGGCCGACGAGATACGAAATGTCGAGACTGGTCCGGTCACCATCTGCCTTTATTGGTTGGAATACGCAAATCCGGACATTCGACAAGCGTATGGATCGAGGGGATTCCGGGTCATCTGTCATGGCGATCGCGGCTCCCGCTGGGAGGCGAAGGGCCGCGACTTCCTGCGCAAGCAGCTGATCGAGTTGCGCGGCCACCGCAGGGTGGCCTCCAACCGGCTCGGCAGCGCGCTGTTCTACGGCGCCTCGGTGGGATGCGAGGTGGCCGTCTACGGAGACCCGATGCAGTACGAGGACGAGCGGCCCGAGTACGGCGGCACCGCGCGCCGCCTGCGGCTGTGGCCGGAGCTGCACGGCACCGAGGTCGATCGGGAGCTGGCGGCCGAGGTGGCGCGGCGGGAGCTGGGATTCGAGTATCAGGCGACACCGGAGGAGCTACGGCGCATGTTCGGATGGAAGCGGGTGCGCACCGCGTGAACACCAACGAGGCACCTGACAACGTGCGGTTGATCGGCGGGGAGATGCTGCTCTGGTCGGACATGTCCGGCCTGGGCGGCGTGGTGGACTGGCGCGGCGCGGCCCTGGAGCTGCTCGGGCGGGTGCTGCCCGACGACGGCAGGGTGCTGCTGGTCGGGCCGCATCCGCAGGCGCTGGTGGACGACGTGGTCGCGCGGGCGTCGTCGGCCGCCGTGCTGCTGCGTTCCTATCCCGACGCCCGCGCCCTGGCCGAACGGCATCCGGGGCTCACCGTCCACTGCGGGCGGCTGGAGCTGCTCGCGGATGAGGAGCCGTACGAGCTGGTGGTGGCCCTCGACGGGCTGCTGCGCACGCACTCGGCCGAGGCGCCCGCCGCCGCCTGGGACGAGGCGCTCGGCGCGCTGGCCGACCTGGTCGCGCCCGGCGGGCGGCTGGTCCTCGGCGTGCACAACGACCTGGGGGTGGACCGGTTCGTCGAGGCCAGGCCGACCGGCCGCGAGTGCGCCGACGACCAGTGGGCCCCGCACGGCTTCGACCCCAGCTACCCCGGCGGTCCCGGGGCGCTGGACGTGGGGCTGGAGTCGGCCGGGCTGAGCGTGCAGCGCTGCTACGCGGCCTTCCCCGACCGGCGGGCGCCCAGGTCGCTGCTGTCCAGGGAGGCGCTGGGCTTCGACCTGCCCGAGGCGCTGACGTTCGCGCTGAGCGCGGGAGACGGTGACCGGATGCTGGTCGCCGACCCGCTGCGGGTGACCCGGCTGGTCTTCCGGCACCGCCTGGGCGAGGAGCTGGCGCCGCTCTGGGTGGCCGTGGCCACCAGGCCGCCGCGCGCCACGGGCGCGTCCCGGACGGTGGAGCTGCCGCTCGGCCTGATCGAGGACGGCCAGGCCCTGTACGAGCTCACCCCCTCGGGCACCAGGCGGCTGCCCGGCGGCGAGGAGCGGCCGGTCCCCGCCGGCCGCGTGGTGGAGGAGCTGCTGGTCGAGGCGTGCGCCCGCGAGGACGTCAGGACCATCCGCGAGCTGCTGTCCGAGCTGGCCGCGTGGCTGGAGGAGGGCGGCGAGGTGTCGGCCGCCGCCGACAGCCTGGTCCACGACGGAGAGCGGTTCGCCGCCGTCAACCCGCCGGCGGCGCCGGCCACCCCGCCGGAGCCCCGCGTCGTGCTCTGCCGGATCCTGTGGCGCTTCGCGGTCAGGCTGCTGGCCGCCGGCCACCACCACCCGTGGCCGTGGCCGCTGGAGGCCGACCAGCTCACGCTGACCCTGTGCGGCATGGCCGGGCACACCTGCGACCCCGGTGACCTCGACCTGGCCCGCAAGCTGGACGCCGAGCTCGGCCGGCCCGCCGAGCTGGCCGCGGACGCCCCCGCCTACCGCGACCTGCTCAGCGCCCGCGACCGCCTGGCCGACCAGCTCACCGCCGCGCTGGCCAGGATCGCCCGGCTGGAGACCAAGCTCTCCTACCGCGAGCGCGAGCTGGTCAGGGCCAAGGCGAAGCTGCGCAGGACCCAGCGCAAGGCCACCGCCTACCGCAGAACACTCGGATACCGCCTCTCCCGCCGCCTGGCCCGTCCCCGCAAGGTCGCCCGCCGCGTCATGCGCCTGCTGTCCGGCTGAGCCAACGATGAGGAGTGCCCGTGCCGGTTCTTTCGGTGATCGTCCCGTTCCACGACGTCGAGAAGTACATCGGACCCTGTCTCGACTCCATCGCCGCGCAGACGTTCGGGGAGGAGGTGGAGGTGATCTGCGTGGACGACGGCAGCGCCGACGGGAGCGCGGAGGTGGTGGCGTCCAGACGCGCGGCCGACCCGCGGATCACCCTGCTCCGCCAGGACAACCACGGCGTCGGCCACGCCCGCAACGTCGGGGTGCGGCACGCGCGCGGCGACTACCTGGCGTTCGTGGACGGTGACGACACCGTCCCGCCCGACGCGTTCAAGCGCATGGTGTCCACGCTGGAGGACACCGGCTCCGACCTGGCGTGCGGCAACGTCATGCGGCTGCACCGCAACCTGCTCATCCCGTCGTGGGCGCACCGCGAGGCGTTCGCCAAGCCGCTGCGGCGCACCCACATCACCCGGCACCCGCTGCTGATCCGCGACCGCATGTTGTGGAACAAGGTCTACCGCCGCTCCTTCTGGGACCGCCTCGGGCTGAGCTTCCCCGAGCGCATGTACGAGGACCAGCCGGTCGCCATGGCCGCCCACGTCGGCGCCAAGTCCGTGGACGTGCTGGCCAGGGTCGTCTACCACTGGCGGCAGCGCGACGAGCCCGCCTCCTCGATCACCCAGCGCCGCCTGGAGCCGGGCAACCTGCGCGACCGCCTGCTGTCGGTGCTCCAGACCGCCGACCTGGTGGCCGCCGAGGCGCCGCACCTCAAGGCCGACTTCGACCGCGACACGCTCGACATCGACATGGGCGTGGCCGTGGAGGCCATGGCCGGGGCGGCGGGGGACTCGGTCGACCAGGATCTGCTCGACCTGGCCGTCCGCTATCTCGACGGCGTCTCGCCCGAGGCCTGGCAGAGCATCCCGTTCGAGCACCGGCTCCTGGTCCACCTGCTGCACCGGCGCCGCCTCGACGAGCTGGCCGCCGTCTTCGCCCAGGCCAGGGAGGGCCACCTGTGGCCCAAGGTCGGCTCGGCGGGGATGTTGCGCAAGCGCTGGTACGGCCGGCACCCGTCGCTGCCAGGGCACCTGTCGGAGATCTCCGGCGAGCTGGGTCTGCAGGCCAGGCTGGTGAGCCTCGACTGGCGCGACGGCGTGCTGTGCGGCGCGGGCCGGGTGGCCGTCGGCAGGTTCGACGTGGGCGGCCTGCGGCGGGTGCGGGTGCGGATCTGGCTGGAGGAGCGCGACACCGGCGACGTCATGCTGCTGTCCGACGAGGAGAGCGCCCCCACCTGGGAGAGCGTCGAGGACGAGGACGGCGGGCGGCTGCCCGAGCACGCGTTCCCGTTCAGGTTCGCGCTCGACCCCGGCGCGATGTCGCGGGCCCGGCTGGCCAGGCACGGCCTGTGGGACCTGTGCGTGCAGCTCAAGGGGCAGGGGCTGCGGCTGGAGGGCAGGGTGGCGGGGCCGCGCTGGCTGCCGCCGCCGATCCCGCTGCCCCGGCGCAGGTCAGGGGTGTGGCTGGTGCCGGTGCGCACGTCGCGGGGCGCCTGGGGGCTGCGTGTCCGTACGGCGTCGATGACCGTCGCCGACTGCCGGGTGGACGGCGGCGACCTGCTGCTGTCCGGGGTGATGTCCGACGCCGGCGACGGCGAGCCGGTGCTGCGGCTGCGGCGCAGGAACGACGGCGAGGAGATGTACTTCCCCGTCGAGCTGGAAGGCCAGGACTTCCGCGCCCGCGTGCCCCTGGCCGGCATCGACGAGCGTGTCGGCCAGGAGTCGTGGTGGGAGGTGCTGATCGACCACGGGCGGGCGCAGCGGCCCCTGGTCCGCACGAGACCGCGGCCGCGGGTCACGGTCGCCGGGCGGAGCTTCCAGATCGACCGGGGCGAGGACGGCTGCCTGCTGCTCGTGGAACGCTGACCCGCCCCATCGAAGGCTCAGGACAGGGTGCCCGCGTCGGCTGGAGCACCCCCGCCGCCGACTCAGGACAGGATGTCCGTCAGTGTCTCCACGACGCGGTCCTGCTGCGCGTCCGTCAGGTCGGGGAAGAGCGGCAGCGACAGTTGCTCGGCGTAGTACTCCTCGGCCCGCGGGCACAGTCCGCGCCGGTAGCCGAGGTCGGCGAACACCGGATGCCGGTACACCGGCAGGTAGTTGACCTGCACGCCGATCCCGGCGGCGCGCATGCGCTCGTACACCTCGCGCCGCCGCCCGTCGCGGACCCTGACCGGGTAGAGGTGCCAGCTCGGCCGCACGTACGCGCGCTGGGCCGGCAGCGTCAGCCCCGGCACGTCGCGCAGCAGCGTGTTGTACCGGGCGACCAGCTCGGCCCGCCGCTCGCGGAAGCGGCCGAGCCGCCGCAGCTGGCTGAGGCCGAGCGCGCACAGCACGTCGGGCAGCCGGTAGTTGAGCCCGAACGCGTGCACCTCCTGGTGCCAGCCGCCCTCGTCCGGTTCGCGCTGCTCGGACGGCTCCCTGACCAGGCCGTGGTTCCTGAACGCGGCGGCGCGCCGGAACCGTTCCGGGTCGCTCGCCGCCACGGCCCCGCCCTCGGCCGTCGTCACGGTCTTCGTCGGGAAGAACGAGAACGTGGTCAGATCCGCCAGCGCCCCCACCGGCCGGTCCTTGTACGCCGACCCGATCGCGTGCGCCGAGTCGCCCACCAGCACCGCCCCGAACCGCTCGGTCACCGTCCGCAGCTCGTCGTAGTCGGCCGGATGGCCCGCGTAGTCGACCGCCGTGACCGCCCGCGTCCGGCAGCTGGACAGCGCGGCGGCGGCGTCGGGGTCGAGGTTGCCGGTGTCGGGCTGCACGTCGGCGAAGACCACCCGCGCGCCCAGCAGCGCGGCCGTGGCCGCGGTGGCGACGAACGTCAGCGGTGAGGTGACCACCTCGTCACCCGGCCCGACCCCGGCGGCCACGTACGCGACGTGCAGCGCCGCGGTGCCGGAGGTGACCGCCACGCAGGGCACGCCGCCCGTCCACCGGGCCAGCTCCGCCTCGAACCGGCCGACGGCGGGCCCGGTGGTCAGCCAGTCGCCGCGCAGCACCTCGGCGACCGCCGCCACGTCGGACTCGGCGATCGACTGCCGTCCGTAGGGCAGCATCAGCCGGTCACCATGGCGCGCAGGTCCTCGACCGACAGCCAGTGGTCGTTGCTGTCGGAGCGGTAGGCGAAGCCCTCGGGCAGCTGCTCGCCGGTCTGCGGCGGGGTGTAACCCCAGGTCGCGATCGTGGGCTGGACCACGTACCGGTCGGCCAGCCGCAGCGCCCTGCGGCCGTCGTCGGCGCCGATCATCTCCTCGTGCAGCTTCTCGCCCGGCCGCACGCCGATCTCGTAGATCGGGCTGTCGGGGGCCAGCGCCTCGGCCAGGTCGGTGATGCGCATGCTGGGGATGCGCGGCACGTACAGCTCGCCGCCCTGCATGAGGTCGAAGGAGTCGACCACGAACCTGACCGCCTGCTCCAGCGTGATCCAGAACCTGGTCATCCGCTTGTCGGTGATCGGCAGGCTGCCGCCCTGCTCGGCCAGCCGCTGGAACAGGGGGATGACCGAGCCCCTGCTGCCGACGACGTTGCCGTAGCGGACCACGGAGAAGCGGGTCTCGTGGGCGGCGGCGTAGTGGTTGGCGGAGACGAACAGCTTGTCGGCGACCAGCTTCGTGGCGCCGTACAGGTTGATCGGGCTGGAGGCCTTGTCGGTGGAGAGCGCGACGACCTTGCGCACGCCGGAGTCGATCGCGGCCTCCACGACGTTCTGGGAGCCGGCGACGTTGGTGCGGACGTACTCGAACGGGTTGTACTCGGCGGTGTCGACCTGCTTGAGCGCCGCGGCGTGCACGACGTAGTCGATGCCGTGCATGGCCCTGGTCAGGCGGTCGCGGTCGCGGACGTCGCCGATGAACCAGCGCAGCCGCTCGTCGTCGGCGAAGAGCTGCCTGGTCTCGTACTGCTTGAGCTCGTCGCGGGAGAAGACCACCAGGCGGCGGACCCCCAGCGAGTCGAGCGCGTGTCGGATGAACGCCTTGCCGAAGGACCCCGTGCCTCCGGTGATCAGAATCGACGATCCACTGAGAATGCTCACGTGGCCCCCTGAAAGCGCGCTGGCGCGTTGTCGTCGTCGTGGCAGGCGGTAGCATAGCGCGATCGTTCAGTGACACACAGTGAGTCCTGTGCATGTGACTGAAGTGCACCCAACTGTCACACGGGGGAATGGGGCTTCGGTGCGGATTGTCGGAATGGTTCAGGCTCGGATGGGCTCGACACGGCTGCCCGGCAAGGTGCTGCGGGACCTGGAGGGCCGCTCCGTCCTCGGCTGGGTGATCAGAGCAGCGCGCGAGGCGGGCGCGCTCGACGACCTCGTCGTGGCCACCACGTCCGAGCCGGGCGACGACGCGGTGGCCGCCGAGTGCGGCCGGCTCGGCGTCGCCTGCCACCGGGGGCCGGTCGACGACGTGCTGACCCGGTTCGTCGGCGCGCTGGAGGGGCGGCGCTGGGACGCGGTCATGCGGTTCACGGCCGACTGCCCGATGCTCGACCCGGCCGTGATCAGGGAGGCGGCGCTGGTCTTCCGCGCCGTTCCCGGGCTCGACTACCTGAGCACGAGCCTGGCGCGTACGCTGCCGCGCGGGCTCGACGTGGAGATCGCCGGACGGGCCGCGCTGGCCAGGGCGCACCAGGAGGCCACCGGCTTCCACCGCACCCACGTGACCTCCTACATCTACGAGCACCCCGGCGACGCGCGGCTGCTCGGGCTGGCCTACCGCCCGGCCGGCGACGACCTGCGGGTCACGCTCGACACCGAGGACGACTGGCGGCTCATCTCCGCGGTCGCGGCCGAGCTGGGCGACCGGTGCGTGCCGGTCAGGACGCTGGTGAGCTGGCTGCGCGAACGGCCGGACGTGCGCGGGCTCAACGCCCACGTACGCCAGAAGGCGCTGCAGGACGCGTGACGGCCGGCCCGGTGCGACGGGTGGGGCTGCGCTGCGACGCCGGGGTCGAGAGCGGGGTCGGCCATCTGGTGCGGTGCGTGGCGCTGGCGGAGGAGCTGTGCGCCAGGGGCGTCGAGGTGGTCTTCCTCGGCGAGGTACGCGGGTCGGCGTGGGCGCGGGCCCAGCTCCGTGAACGCGGCCTGCTGCTGGTCCCGGCGCCGCGCGAGCCGGCCGAGCTGGCCGTGCTGGCGGCCGGTCTGGGGCTGGACGCCCTGGTGCTCGACTCGTACCTGCTGCCGGAGAAGACGGGCGCCGCGCTCAGGGAGGCCGGCGTCAGGGTGCTGGCCATCGTGGACGGCGATCCGCTGGGCCAGGAGGCCGACCTGTACCTCGACCAGAACCTCGGCGCCGAGCACCGCCCTTTTCCTCCGGCGGCCGTGCGGCTGGCGGGCGCGCGTTACGTGCTGCTGCGCGACAGCGTGCGGCGGCTCGGGCGGGATCGGCGGCGGCGGGTCCCCGACCGGGCCCCGCGCCGGGGGCGGGTGCCGGGTGTGCTGTGCTTCTTCGGCGGCACCGACAGCGCGGGCGTCGCGCCGGCCTGGGCGCGGGCGCTCACGGAGACCGGGCGGCCCTTCGCGGGCACGGTCGTGAGCCCGGTGCCGTTCGCGGCCGAGGGGCCGATCGAGGTGATCCCGCCGACGGACCGGCTGCCCGAGCTGATGGCCGGCGCCGACCTCGTGCTCACCGCGGCCGGCTCGGCCGTCTGGGAGCTGCTCCACCTCGGCGTCCCCACGGCGCTGACCTGGGTGGCCGGCAACCAGCTCATCGGGTACGAGGAGCTCGTCGGCAGGGGAGTGGCGGCCGGACTCGGCCCGGAGCCGGGACCCGAGGCCGTCGCCGTGCTGGCAGACCTGCTCGCCGACCCCGCCGCCCGCGAGGAGCACGGCCGCAGGGGCCACGACCTCGTGGACGGCGCGGGCCGCGAGCGCGTCGCCGACGCCCTGCTCGCACCCGGCTGACGCGGCTCCCGCGCGACCGGGCCGGCCGGCGGAGCCGCGCCCGGCCGGCGGGAGTGTGCCCGCCGGCGGGAGCGTCCGCTAGACGAGGTCCCAGGAGAGCGGCGTGCCGAAGGGAACGTCGCGGGTGAAGCGGCGGCCCATCACCTGGTCGGCCGCGTCCGGCGGCAGGCCGCCCGCGGGCCGGATCGAGCGCACGTTGCCGGGGGTGACCGGCTCGCCCGCGCGCACGTCGCGCACCACGTACAGGGAACGGCGGAAGCGCAGGCCCTCGCGCTCGGACGGCCGCGGCCCGATCGCGACCTCGCCCAGCGACCGCCAGGCCCGCTCGCTCTCCACCACCAGCGCCGCCAATTCGGCCGGCTCCAGCGAGAAGGCGGAGTCCACCCCGCCGTCGGCCCGCGCCATGGTGACGTGCTTCTCGATCAGGCAGGCGCCCAGCCCCACCGCGGCCAGCGCCGCCCCGAGCCCCGGCGTGTGGTCGGACAGGCCCACGACCTCGCCCGTGAGCGCGGCCAGCAGCGGCAGTGAGCGCAGGTTGCTCTCGGACGGGTCGGCGGGGTAGGAGGCGGTGCACGACAGCACCGCGAGCTGCGTGCAGCCGGCCGCGCGGGCGGCCGACACGGCGGCGTCGATCTCGGCGGCCGAGGCCATCCCCGTGGAGATGATCAGCGGCTTGCCGGTGGCCGCCGCGAGCCGGATCAGCGGCAGGTCCACGATCTCGGACGAGGCGATCTTGTACGCCGGCACGCCCAGCTTCTCCAGCAGCTCGACCGCCGTCGGGTCGAAGGGCGCCGAGAAGGCGGCCAGCCCTCGCTCGCGAGCCCGCTCGAAGATCGGCCGGTGCCACTCCCACGGCGTGTGGGCCCGTTCGAAGAGCCGGTAGAGGTTCTCTCCGCCCCACAGCTCGTGCTCCTCGCCCAGCCGGAACGCGGGCCCGTCGCAGTCGATGGTCAGCGTGTCGGGCCGGTAGGTCTGCAGCTTCAGCGCGTGCGCCCCGGCCTCGGCCACCGCGTCCACGATGGCCAGAGCCCGCTCCAGGCTGCCGTTGTGGTTGCCGGACAGCTCCGCGACGACGTACGGCGGCCGGCCCGGCCCGATCGCGCGTCCCCCGATGGTGATCATGTGTGGTCCCTTCTCAGCTCGATCCGCACGACCTCGCGCGGCACCCCGTCCACGTTCCTGCGATAGGCCCCCACCTCGACGAACCCGAAGCGCCTGTGCAAACGCATGACCGGCTCGTTGCCGGCCAGCACCTCGCCGCGCAGCGTGCTCAGCCCGAGCGGCCCGAAGGCGTGCTCGACGGCCGCCCGCTCCAGCCCGATCCAGGCCGGCAGCAGCGCGCCCGCCCGTTCCAGGCCGTCGAAGTCCAGGTAGTAGCCCCAGTACGCGCTCCCGTCGGCCACGTCCGAGTAGGTGACCACCCCGGCGGGTGCTCCTGCGTGGTCGTAGACCAGCACCCGCCTGGCGGGGTCGGAGCGGACGGCCGCCCACCAGCGGGCGTGCTCGGCCTCGGTGATCTCGTGGGTGGTGAAGCTGGCGGCGCGCACGCGCGGGTGGTTGCGCCAGCGGCGCAGGTCCGGCAGGTCGCCGTCGCGGACGTCTCTGAGCACCGCTCCTCCTACTATCCGTGCTCGATGACTCGCCCAACGTAGCGGATTCCGCGTCAGGTAAAGAGCTCATCAGGGACGGGCATCGAAGCCGGGATCGGCCCGCCGGTCACGTCATGCTGCCCTCGAACCACACCGAGCCTAGGAGTGAATTCGGCATGATCCCCCTGCTCAGCGTCGTCGTCCCGTTCCACAACGTGGAGCCGTACATCACCGAGTGCCTCAAGTCGCTGGCCGCGCAGACCCTCGACGACATCGAGGTGATCATGGTGGACGACGGCTCCGTGGACGGCAGCCGGCGCGTCGCCGAGGACTTCGCCGCCAGGGACGAGCGCTTCGTCCTGATCGGCCAGCGCAACCTGGGTCCGGGGCCGGCCCGCAACCAGGCGGTGCGCCAGGCCAGGGGCACCTATCTGGCCTTCGCCGACAGCGACGACGTGGTGCCGCCTGAGGCGTACGAGCTGCTCGTCGGCAAGCTCGCCGAGACCGGCTCCGACCTGGCCTGCGGTGCGGTGCGGCGGCTGGTGGACGGCGAGCTGGAGGAGTCCGTCCTGCACGAGAAGGTGTTCCGGCGGCCGCAGCTGTGCACGCACATCACCGACAAGCAGGTGCTGATCAGGGACCGCACGGTGTGGAACAAGGTCTACCGGCGCGACTTCTGGGAGCGTTGCGGCCTGCGCTTCCCGTCCGGCATCTACGAGGACGTGCCCGTCGCCATGCAGGCCCACGTGCTGGCCACCAGCGTGGACATGGTGGGCGAGGTGGTCTACCACTGGCGCAAGCGCGAGGAGGGGGAGCACTCGATCACGCAGCGCCGTTCCGAGCTGCCCAACCTGCGCGAGCGGCTGGCGGCGATCCAGTCGGTGCGGGCCTTCCTGGACGAGCGGGCGCCCGAGCTGCTCGACGGCTTCGACGCCCTGGTGCTGGAGAAGGACACCGTCTTCCTGTTCCAGGCGCTGGAGCGCGCGGAGGAGGGGGCGGGGCCGCTGCTCGACCTGGGCCGTGCCTGGATGGCCGCGCTGGGCCCGCACGTGCTGGCGAGCGCGCCGTCGCTGCGCCGCCTTGAGCTGCACCTGCTCGGGCGCGGCCTGATCTCGGAGTTGCGCGCGGTGCGCGACTTCAGGCGCGGCCGTGAGGACGTCGCCCGGGTGGTCCCGCGCGGCCTGCGCGTCACCAACTGGTACGGCGACTACCCCTTCTTCCGCAGCCGCCGCCTGCGCATCCCCGACGAGGTGTTCGACGCCCGCGACGAGGTCAAGCTGATCGCCAGGGTCGACGAGTGCGAGTGGACCGGCGCCGAGTACCGCCTGCGCGCCCACGTGGCCTTCCACCGCGTCGATCGCAAGATCCCCAAGGTCGGCCTGTGGCTGTGCGACGGCAACCGCCGGGTCCCCCTGGAGACGCTGCGGCGGGGCCGCTACGGCGTCGTGGCCTCCATCGACCCCTCCCGCCTGCACGGCACGGGGCCGTGGCGGTTGCAGGTGCGGGCCGAGCTGCGCGGCCTGGTGTTCAAGGGCTGGTGCCGCGACGGGGAGGCCGGCTCCGCGTGGCGGTTTTCCGTGCCGGGTTGGTCAAGAAGCGGCATGGACATCCCCCAGTAGTTCCAGACAGTAATCGTTCGGGGGCGGTGCGTGGTCATGCTGGAGTGCATGAGGACCTATTCGCTCGATGACGTCCACGAGACACGCAAGCGGAGAGACTCCTGGTGGACCGTGTATTTCGTGGACCCGGTCGCCTGCCGGGTCACCCTTCCCGTCGCCAATCACACCCGGTTGACGCCCAACGCGCTCACCGTGATCTCGCTGGTCCTCGGCCTGGTATCGGCCGCCTGTTTCGCCATGAACCAGCTCATTGCGGGCGCATGCTTCTTCTATCTCAGCTTCATGATCGACTGCGTGGACGGCAAAGTGGCCCGGCTCAAGGGCACGGGGACGGCCTTCGGCCTCTGGCTCGACTACGTGGGGGACCGGGTCAGGGTCGTCCTGTGCGCCGGAGGGCTGGCGTACGGGCAGTACACGCTGACCGGCGACGTGAGCTTCGTCGTCCTCGGCGCGGCGGTGGCCGTGCTCGACCTGTTCAGGTACGTCAACGCGCCGCAGATGAAGCGCGTGCGCGAGGCCGTCAGGGAGGAACGGCAGGAGAGCGGGCTGGAGCCTTTGGGGCCGGACCCGCTGGCGGTGGACGTCCTGACGGCGGACTCGCCGGCGGCCGATCCGCTCGCGGCGGATCCCTTCGCGGCGGATCCCTTCAGGGCGGACGCGTACCGGCCGGATCCCTTCTCGGTGGATCCGCTGGAGCCGCCGGAGCGGGAGCGGATGGGGCGGGGGCCCCGGCCGCGCGCGTTCTTCCGGTTCTTCAAGCGGCTCAACCGGTTCCTGGCCCGCCACCGCGTCCGCTCGCACTTGGTGAGCGGCATCGAGTTCCACGCGGCGGTGTTCGTGATCGCGCCCCTCGCGGGGGCATGGGCGCTGATCCCGCTCGCCGCCATGTCGGGAGCTCTGCTGCTCGCCAACGAGGTCTTCCTGATCTACCGGCTGTGGCTCTTCACGCGCAGGCACGGCGTGAGCTCGTCTCAGGAGAGCCGAGAACACGTTCTCGTCTAAGTTTTCGGGGGTTAGTACGAAATGTCAGACCGACCAGTCTTCGTCATCGGATGCCCGCGGTCCGGCACCACGATGCTCCAGCTGATGCTCCACTCGCACCCCCGTATGGCGGTGCCGCCGGAGACGCGCTTCCTCGTTCCCGCTTATTACCGCCGCCGCACGTGGGGGGACCTGCGGCTGGACCAGCGCCGCCGCGCGCTCGCGGAGTGGATCGCGACCGACCGCAGCACGAAGTTCCGCGAGCTCAAGATCGACAAGGACGAGTTCGTCCGGCAGGCCATGGAGGGTCCCGGCTCGCTCGGCTCGGTGATCGGCACGGCCTTCCGCATGTACGCCGACCGCTTCGACAAGGCCCGCTGGGGCGACAAGCGGCCCAGCTACGTCAAGCAGGTGGACCTGCTGCTCCGCCTCTTCCCCGACGCCCAGTTCATCCACCTCATCAGGGACGGCCGCGACTGCGTGGCCTCGCTGAAGGAGATGCCCTGGTACACGCTGGACTCCTTCCACGCCGTCTCCACCTGGGCCGAGGCCATCGACGCGGGCGGCCGGCTGAAGCGGACGCTGCCCGACGACACCTACTACGAGCTGCGTTACGAGGACCTCACCGACGACCCGATGACCGAGCTGAAGAAGCTCTGCCACTTCCTGGACGAGGACTTCTCGCCGTCGATGATCTCGCCGCGCGAGGCGGCCAGCGTGGCCGTGCCGCAGCACAAGGTCTGGCACAGCAACACCCACCGCGAGGTCACCCGCAGCCGGGTCGGGAGCTGGGCGAACCGGCTGGACGACTGGGAGATCGCGCTGTGCGAGCACATGCTCGGCGACCGCCTGGAGTCCATGGGGTACGAGCTGACCGGCGCGCCCAAGCCGGCCAAGGAGCACGTGACGGCCGCGCAGAAGACGATGCAGAAGCGCAAGGCCAGCCGCATGCGCAAGGCCATGCGTGACCGGTTCAACCGGCTGCGCGAGCCGAGCCCGGTGGCCGCCATGCTCACCACCCGCCAGCGTTCGCTGGCCGGGGTGCCGCAGCAGCGCAAGGAACTCACCGAACCGGTCTGAGCCTGCCCCTGGGGGTCAGCGCTCGATGCCGTTTGAGCGCTCAGCGCTCGGGCCTACTCCGAGCGCTCAGCGCTCGATGTGGGCGAACAGCGACTCCCACCGGTCCAGCACGTGGTCGAGGCGGAACGCCTCGGCCCGTGCGCGGGCGTCGGCCCCCAGCCGCCGCCGCTCCTCCTCGTCCCCGGCCAGCCGGGCCAGCTCCGCCGCGAACGCGTCCACGTCGCCCGGCGGCACCAGCACGGGACCGGCGGAGCGCACCCCTCCCGACACGTCGAAGGCCACCGCGGGCACCCCGCGCGCCGCCGCCTCCAGCAGCACGATCGGCAGCCCCTCGTGCTCGCTGGTCAGCGCCAGGACCGAGGCCGACAGGTACTCGGCGGGTATCCGCGCGGCCGGCACCAGCCCCCTGAACACCACCCGGTCGCCCACGCCGTCCCGCTCCGCGTGCGCGCGCAGCCGCTCCCGCTCGCCGCCGTCCCCGATGAGATGCAGCTCCCATTCGGGCGGCAGCTTCGCGCGGGCGAACGCGCTGATCAGCCGGTCGAACCGCTTGACGCCTTCCAGCCGGCCCACGCCGAGCACGCGCGGCGACGCGAGGTCCGACATCCGCTCGGGCCAGTCCGCCAGCGGGTTCGGCAGCGTGTACGCGTTGGGCAGCAGCGCGTGCTCCGAGAACAGCCGGGCGTCGTCCTCGCTGAGGAAGAGCGCCTGGTCCAGCCGGGCGTAGTGGCGGCGGATCGAGGCCAGGTGCCAGCAGCCGCGGGCGTGGTCGTACGAGCTGTGATACTGGCCGATCGGCCGGAACCCCTCGGGCAGCAGCCCCGACAGCCTGGCCACCACGGACGGCGAGGTCATGACCGCGTAGCCGGGCCTGATCCGGCGCAGCAGCTTCCTGAGCCGGCGGTCGCTCAGCCGGCGCGCCAGCGGGCCCTCGGCGGCGCGGCGGCCGATCACGTGCCGCTGGTAGCGCGGATGCCGGACGTAGCGGAACGGGACGGCGGCCGGTTGCAGGCCGATGACGTGCACCTCGTGCCCGCGCCGCGCCAGGCCCTGGGCCAGGGTGTGGGTGACCTGCTGGGTGCCGCCGAGCGTGTCGGCGTCCAGACAGGTGAAGACGACCGTCACTGCGTGCTCTCCCTCGTGTCGGCGAAGAAGTCGGCCACGATCCTGGCGGCGGCGTCGCCGCGCTCGTCGGCGCACCAGAGCTCGCGGAAGGCCGCGTACCGCTCGGCGTAGGAGGCGTGCACGGCGGGCAGGTCGCGCAGCGCGGCCACCAGGTTCTCGGTCGTCGAGACGCACGGGCCTGGGGCGATGGCCGGCAGATCGTGGTAGACGCCGCGCTCGGCGAGCCGGTAGTCGTCCCAGTCGTCGATGTAGAACAGCATCGGCTTGCCCGTCAGCGCGTAGTCGCACATGACGGAGGAGTAGTCGGTCAGCAGCGCGTCCGAGGCCAGCATCAGATCGTTGATGTCCAGATAGGACCCGGCCGAGCGGACGAAGTGCTTGAGGTGCTCGGGCGGCCGGTAACGCTCGACCGGATGCGTACGCAGCAGCACCACCCAGTCCTCGGCCAGCTCCTCGGCCATGAGCTCCAGGTCGGCCCGTACGGACCGGCCGCTGCCGATGCCCAGGTCCCGGTAGGTGGGCGCGTAGAGCAGCACCCGGCGCCCCGGCGGCACCTCCAGCCGCCGCAGCACCTCGGCCGCCGGGCCTTCCAGGGCCGGCTCGGCCCGGACGAGGGCGTCGCAGCGGGGCGTGCCGCACCGGTACACCTTGCCGGAGTAGCCGTTCGACGGCAG
This sequence comes from Nonomuraea fuscirosea, assembly GCF_003001935.1. GTDB lineage: Bacteria > Actinomycetota > Actinomycetes > Streptosporangiales > Streptosporangiaceae > Nonomuraea > Nonomuraea fuscirosea. The sequence continues at coordinate 100,709 of NZ_PVNG01000003.1, forward strand.
GAAGACCCGCGAGAACTCGGCGCTCGGCGACACCAGCGCGTCCCACCGCGCGACCGCCGCCCGCCACCGCGCCCGCGGCTTGTCGAAGTCGCCGCGCAGGTCGGGCGCGTCGAACCCGATCGACTTGATCCCCTGCCCGTGCCACGTCTGCAGGTAGCGGGTGCCCCTGGGCTTGGGGTAGTCCAGCGGGAAGCCGTGGCTGTCCACCCAGACGCCGGCCCTGGCCATGGTGTAGATGTAGCGCCAGCTCCCGCGGCGGACGAGCCGCGCGTCCGCGGGGAAGTTCCGGCGCCCTTTGGCCACCGACCAGACCACCTCGATCGGCAGGCCGCGCCGGCGCAGCTCCTCGTAGATGGCCCTGGGGCTGCCGCTGTAACCCTTGCCGACGTCGGACTCGAACAGGGCCAGGTCGTGCCGGCGCGGCAGCACCCTGATCATCAGCTTGTACGCCCGCAGCTTGTTCGCCGGCGTGTTGAACCGCTTCATCAGCTGCCGCTTGATCCGCCGCCACACCGACCGGGCGATGGAGTCGGGCCGCACGCACAGGTAGGCGGCGTACCCCTCGACCTTGAGCGTGCAGCCGGGCAGCTCGATCGGCTCGGTGTGCGGGTCGGCGATGATCCGGTCGGTCGTGGTGTGCCCGTCGGAGGTCCTGGTGAAGCCGATGCGCGGGTCGCACCGGCCCTTGGGCGTGAAGGTGACCCGGCTGACGTACCCGCCGGCGCTCGACGGCTCCGGCGTGATGGGCACCCGTTCCCGGCCGAGCTGCAGGAACGCCGTCCAGGCCGGCGGCAGCACGCCGAACGGGTCGTAGGTCCGCACGGTCATCCGCACCCGGTCCCCGTCGGAGGACAGGTCCGCCACCTCGTGCCGCAGCCGGGAGGAGGTGTAGGGCAGCTCGGCCAGCCGCAGCCGGGTGATGTCCATGCCGGGGGAGGGCGTGGTGCCCCAGTACGTCCGCCCGTCGAGCTGCACCGCCGCCCGGGGCGCGGCCCTGGGCCCGGTCAGCGAGCCGGCCGCGATGCGCAGGTCCTCGATCCGGTCGTCCAGGATGAGCCGGCAGCAGACCCGGTCGAGCGGGGCGATCCGCTCGAACACCTCGTCCGCCACCTCCTCCAGGTACGGCCGCACCACCGAGGCGAACTCCTTGACCCAGACCAGGTCACGCCGGGGCAGCGGGTTGAGGTAGACGCGCAGGTCCTGCCGGACGAACCGGTACTGCCGGTGCGGCACCAGGTCCGCGGCCCCGTGCTCGCGCAGGATGTCGTCGCTCAGCCGGGCCGCGATCACCCGTTGCCGCACGTTGTCCAGGTCGTCGATGCTGAGCGAGATGGAGTCGTTCGCGGGCGCGCGGTGCCAGTGGTAGACCACCCACGGCACGACGGCGAACCTGCGGCTGGTCGCGTAGAGCTCGGCGGCGAAGACGTGGTCCTCGTAGTGGATGTCCTCGGGGAAGCGCAGCACGTTGTCGCGCAGGCGGCCGACGTCGTACAGCTTGTTGGTGCTGAAGCTGTCCAGGAACAGCTCGGGCTCCTCGCGGATGCCCTCGACCACCCGCCTTCTGGCGAACAGCGACGGATAGTACGGCTGCAGCCGCCCGCTCGGCTCGTACAGGCGCGAGATCTGCCCGGAGACGAAGTCGGCCCCGGTGCGTTCGATCTCGGCCAGCAGGCTCTTGCACGCGTGCCTGGGCAGCTCGTCGTCGCTGTCGAGGAACATGACGTACGGCGAGGCGGCGGCGTCGATCCCGTCGTTGCGCGGCGCCCCGCAGCCGCCGCTGTTGACCGGCCTGCGCAGGTAACGCACCCGTGGATCGGCCTGTTCGAGCCGCCGCGCCACCTCCGGCGTGCCGTCCGTGCTGGCGTCGTCGGCGATGATGACCTCAAGGTCGCGCAGCGACTGCCCGAGCACGGAACGTACGGCCCTGGGCAGGCGGGCCGCGTCGTTGTACGTGATGACGACGACCGTGCAGTCCGGCATCCCAAGTCCCCCGTAGCTAGTTCTACCTGCGGGAATGGCACTTCCCTCAGCCGCAGGGAAGTGTCCGGACTTGATGGACTATTTGCCGAAAATCACCGCATAAGGCGACGAATGATCCAGACGAGGGCGAGCAGCGCCACGAGCGCTCCGGCGACCGGCGCCAGCCGCTTCAGCAGCGGCTGCCCGGCGATCCGCAGCAGGTCGAGCGCCTCCTCGTCGGGCGTGCGCGAGGTGCGCAGCGGCGCCGGGGGCCGTACCTCCTGCTCGGGCGCCGGCGGCACCGCGCTCAGGTGCCGCTCCTCCTCCTGGCTCTGGCTCTGGTCCTGGCCCTGGTTCTGGGGCACCGGTTCGACCGTGGGCTCGGAGATCAGCGCGGCCAGGTTGTCGGCGAACCGCTCGATGAGCTTGCCGCCGACCTCTGCCATGACGCCCCGCCCGAACTGCGCGGGCCGGCCCGTCACGTTGAACGACGTCTCCACCGTGACCAGCGTGGCCTCGTCACGCTCCTGCAAGCGGGCCTTGACCGTGGCGGAGGCGGTGCCCGAACCCCTGGCCTCCTTGCCCGACGCCTGGATGGTGAGCGTATAAGAGTCTTTGTCCACGTCCTGGAACTTGGCCGTGCCCCGGTAGGTGACCGTGATCGGGCCGACCTTGACCTTCATCCTGCCGGTGAACTCGTCGCCCTCGAAGATGTCGAGAGCCGCCCCCGGCAGGCACGGCGCGACCCGTTCGACGTCGAGCAGCACCGCCCAGGCCTGCTCGATCGGAACGGGAACAGTGAACTCGTGCTCGAACCGCATCGCCATCGATCCGCTCCTTCTCCCAGTGCCTGTGACGATATGCCGCAGCGGGGGCGCCCCGGAAGAGGCGCCCCCGTCACATAGCGCGCCAGATAGCGCGTCAGATCGCGCGTCGGCTCACGGTGAGGCCGTCGCCGTCCGCACCGCGCGATGGGTCAGCACCCTGGCCAGATGCCGCCGGTAGTCGGGCTGGGCGTGCAGATCGGCGGGCGGAGAGGTGTCGGCCGCCGCCTCCTCGCACGCCTGCCGTACCTGGTCGCCCAGTTCCACGCCCTGGAGGGCGGCCTCGGTGGCACGGGCGCGCACCGGGGTCGCCCCCATGTTGGTCAGCCCGATCCTGGCCTCGGCGATGGAACCGTTGGAGCGCCTGACCGCCGCCGCCACGCCGACGATGGCCCACGCCTGCGCGGTCCGGTGGAACTTCTCGTAGTGGAAGCCCCAGCCCGCGCCCAGTTTCGGCACCTTCACCCCGGTCAGGATCTCGCCCTGCCGCAGCGCCGACTCCCAGTAGTCGACGAAGAACGCGGCCGCCGGGATCTCCCGCTCGCCCTGCGCCGAGGCGGCCACGAACACCGCCTCCAGCGCCAGCGCCACCGCCGGCAGGTCGCCGGCCGGATCGGCGTGCGCCAGCGAGCCGCCGAACGTGCCCCGGTGCCTGATCGCCGGATCGGCCACCTGGGCCGCGGCCAGCGCCACCAGCGGGCAGCCGTCCCGCACCACGGGCGAGCGCAGCACCTCGTCGTGGGTGGCCATCGCGCCGATGAAGACGTGGTCGCCGCGGTCGTGCACGCCCTTCAGCTCCGCGATCCGGCCGACGTCCACCAGCTTCGACGGGTAGGCCAGCCGCAGCCGCAGCAGCGGCAGCAGCGACTGGCCGCCGGCCAGGACCTTGGCGTCCTCGTCCGAGGCGAGCGCCTGGCACGCCTGCTCCAGCGAGGTCGGACGCTCGTAGTCGAACTGAGCGGGAATCATCGCCGCACTCCTTCCAGGGCCCGCCAGACGCGCTCGGGCGTGCACGGCATCCGCACGTCCTCGATCCCGTACGGGCGCAGCGCGTCCACGACCGCGTTCACCACGGCCGGGGTCGAGGCGATCGTGCCCGCCTCGCCGACGCCCTTGGCGCCCAGCGGGTTGCTGGTCGCCGGGGTCTCGGTCCGGTCGAGGGTGAACATCGGCAGGTCGGCGGCCGACGGCAGCAGGTAGTCGGCCATCGTGGTGGTGAGCAGGTTGCCCTCGGCGTCGTACGTGGCCTCCTCGAAGAGCGCCTGCGCGATGCCCTGGGCGATGCCGCCGTGGACCTGGCCCTCCACGATCAGCGGGTTGACGACCTTGCCGATGTCGTCCACCGCCACGTACGAGCGCAGCTTCACCATGCCCGTCTCCGTGTCGACCTCCACCGCGCACAGGTGGGTGCCGTGCGGGAAGGAGTAGTTGTCCGGGTCGAACGTGGCGTCGGAGTCGAGGTTCGGCTCGACCCCTTCCGGCAGGTCGTGCGCGGTGAAGGTGGCGTAGGCCAGCTCCTGGATCGTCTTGCTCGAATCCGTGCCGCGCACCTTGAACGCCCCGGCCTCGAACTCCAGGTCGTCCGGCGAGCACTCCAGCACGTACGCGGCCAGCTTGCGCGCCTTCTCCTTCACCTTCTCGCACGCCTTGAGCACCGCGACCCCGCCGATGACCAGCGAGCGCGAGCCGTAGGTGTCCATGCCCTTATGCGCGATCGCCGTGTCGCCGTGCAGCACCGTGACGTCCTCGAACGGCACGCCGAGCGCGTCGGCCACGATCTGGCTCCACGACGTCACGTGGCCCTGCCCGTGCGGCGAGGTGCCGGTGATGACCTCGACCTTGCCCGTGGGCAGCATCCGCACCGAGCCGTGCTCCCAGCCGCCCGCGCCGAAGTTGGCGTCCGCGAGCCACCGCGACGGGGCCAGCCCGCACATCTCCGTGTACGTGCTGACGCCGATCCCGAGCTGCACCGGGTCGCCCCGGTCCCGCCGGTCGGCCTGTTCGGCGCGCAGCTTGTCGTAGCCGAAGAGCGACAGCGCCCGGTCGGTGGCCGCCTCGTAGTTGCCCGAGTCGTAGGTCAGGCCCGAGATCGTGGCGTACGGGAACTCCTCGTGCCTGATCCAGTTGCGCCTGCGCACCTCGATCGGGTCCACGTTCACCGCGGCCGCGAGCTCGTCCATCATCCGCTCGATGAGGAACGTGGCCTCCGGCCGGCCCGCCCCGCGGTAGGCGTCCGTGGGCATCTTCGTGGTGAACACGCCCGTGCAGTTGAACTGGTAGGCGTCCATCTTGTAGATCGCGTTGCACATCGACGCGCCCAGCAGCGGGATGCCCGGCGTGAGCAGCATCAGGTACGCGCCCATGTCGGCCAGCAGGCTGACCTGCAGCCCTCTGATGCGCCCGTCGGCCTCGGCGGCCAGCCGTACGTGCTGGATCTGGTCGCGGCCGTGGTGCACGGTCAGGTTGCCCTCGGAGCGCGACTCCGTCCACTTGACCGGCCGGCCCAGCTTGCGGGCCAGCAGCAGGCAGAGCACCTCCTCCGCGGTGACCTGCAGCTTGGAGCCGAACCCGCCGCCCACGTCGGGCGCGATCACCCGCAGCTTGTGCTCGGGGATGCCGGTGACCACGGCCAGCATGACCCGCAGCACGTGCGGGATCTGCGTGGACGACCACAGCGTGAACGACTCGCCGTCGGTGTCGGCCAGGATCGCCCGCGGCTCCATCGCGGTCGGGATGAGCCGCTGCTGGACGAAGGTCCGGTCGACGACGACGGGCGCGTCCCTGAACGCGGCCTCGATGTCGCCGAAGTCGGCCGTCATCTCGTACGCCTTGTTGCCCGTCTCGTGCACCTTCGGGCTGTCCGCCGACAGCGCCTGGGTCATGTCGACCACCGCGGGCAACGGCTCGTAGTCGACCTCGATCGCCTCCAGCGCGTCGGCCGCCCGGTAACGGTCTACCGCGATCACGCAGGCCACGGCCTCGCCCACGTACCGGACCTCGGAGACCGCCATCGGCGGGTGGTCGGGGATCACGATGTCCTCGGTGACCGGCCACGCGCACGGCAGGCTGCCCTGCTCGGCGGCGAGGTCCTGGCCGCTGAAGGCCGCCACGACCCCGGGAAGGCCGCGCGCCCCCGACACGTCCACCCCGGTGATCCTGGCGTGCGCCATCGGGCTGCGCAGGAACGTCACGTGCAGCATCCCAGGACGCGACAGGTTGTCCGTCCACTGCGTGCGCCCGGTCAGCAGCTTGGCGTCCTCTTTGCGCCTACGCGGCTGTCCCACCTCCTGAACGGTCACGGCGTGCTCACCGCCTGACCCATCTCCTGCGCGCCCTTGCGGACGGCGCGCACGATGTTGCAGTAGCCGGTGCAGCGGCAGAGGTTGCCCTCCAGCCCCTGTCTGATCGTCTCTTCAGAAGGCTCAGGGTCCTCCCTGAGCAGGTCTATCGCGGCCATGACCATGCCGGGCGTGCAGTAGCCGCACTGCAGCGCGTGCTCCTCGTGGAAGGCCCGCTGCATCGGGTGCATCTCACCGGCCGCGCCCAGGCCCTCGATCGTGACGACGTCGCCGCCGTCGGCCTGCACGGCCAGCACCGAGCAGCTCTTGACGCTCTTGCCGTCGAGCATCACCGTGCAGGCGCCGCAGTTACTGGTGTCGCATCCGACCGGGGTTCCGGTCTTGCCCAGTCGTTCTCGTAGGAGATGAACGAGCAGGAGTCGCGGCTCGACTTCCTCCTCGTACGTGATCCCGTCGACAGTGACGGTGATTCGGGGCATACGTCCTCCCTCATTGAGCAGGGGGGGAAAGGCGGACACTCCGAACCTACGCCGGTGTTCTTACCGGTCAAGGGTCACTTACCGCGGACCACCCGAGCGACGATCGCGACCAGCCCCGCGAAGGCCAGTCCGAGCACCATCACCCCGACCAGAATCAGCGGATCACGGATCGTGCGTGTCACGGTCAGAATGCCCAGAACGATGAAGAGCACACCGCTGAGCAGGGCCATCCAGTCCGTCCTGTGCACCCGCCTGGGCCGCTCGACCTTACGCCGCACGCCGCACCTCCATGTCGCCGACGCCGCCCTTCAGGTTCAGCACAATGGTGGAGACCTTGCCCTCCGGCTTCGTCTCCGGCTCCAGCACCTTGTCCGAGCGCACCTGCACCCCGCCCTTGAGCGACTGGTCGATGACGATGTCGCCGATCTTGTTGGTGGCGTGCACCTCGACCCTGGCCGTCGGCGGCACGATCACCACCAGCTCGCCCGCCGAGACCGCGGCGTTGAACGTCACGTGCGTCCCCGGCGGCAGCCGCAGCTCCGACAGGTCCAGTCGGCCGTCTCCCAGGCCCACGTCGTAGAGCTGGTTCGCCTCGGCGAGGCTGGTCGGCGTCCACTCCGCCGGGCCGATGTTGCGCGGCAGGCCGCCGAGCACCAGCCCCATCGCCACGATCAGCGCGATCGCGGTGCCCGCGGCCACCAGACCGGCGCCCCGGCCCCACCAGGCGGCGATGAGCAGACCCGCGCCGACCGTGATGAGCATGGCGCCGCCGACGACGGTCGGGCTCACTCCGCCGGCCGAGTTGGCTTGGACCGCCACGACGATCCCTCCAATGATGATTGCCAGCAGGATGGTGATGGCGCCGATGTACGAGGTGGGCCTGCGCTCCCGCTGTTTCGGCGGGATCGGGCGGCCGTACAGGGCGGGGTCGTAGGGGGAGTAGCCGCCGGCCCGCTTGGCCGGGTCGAGCGGCTGGTAGGGGCCGTTCGGCGCGAACGGCTCGCCGTAGCTGGAGTAGTCGCGCGCGGCCGGAGGGTCGGGGCGGTAGGCGGGGCGCTGCCGCTCCGGTGCGGCGTCGGGGCGCTGCGGCCCGGGCACGGCATGCTCGGCGGTCACCGCCTCCGGCGACACGTCCCGGTCCTCGCGGGCGGCCTGGCGGGCCTGGTAGGCCGCCTCCCTGGCGCTGTCGGCCGCCGCCCGCAACTCCTGGACGGCCTCCCGCTCCTGCTCGGCCGGTGCCGTGCTCCTGGTCGGTACGTCGCTCGCCGCCGCGCTCTCGTCGGACGCGTCCGCCGGTGCCGCGCTCTCGGAGGCGCTCATCGCCGCCGCCGCGGCGGCGGTCTCGGCCGGAGCCGCCGTCGTGGCCGGGGGCCGCTCCTGGCCGGCCGCCGGCTCCCGTCCCGCACTCGCCGGCGTGACGGCCTCGTCCAGGCCTTCGCCCGCCGGGGACGGGCGCGGGGCGCGGGGGACCGGAGTGGTCGGCGGGGCCGGGGAGAAGTGCGCGGCGGGCCGCTCGCCCTGCCGCCTGAGCAGCCGTTCCGGCATCGACCTGGCCAGCCCGAGCAGATCCACCCCGCTGGAGTGGGCGGCCAGCAGCGACACGGCCAGGAACACCCCGACGACCAGCGTCCCCGTGTCGAGCCAGACCGTCGCCAGGTTGAGCGCCACCCCGAACGCCAGCACCGCCGTCAGCAACGCCATCACGGCCTCGGCGTCGAAGTCGCGCCGCGTCCACTGCTCGATGAAGCCGGGCCGGCCGTTCGGCTCCTTCATCAGCAGGAACGCCGCCAGATAGAGGAACAGCCCGACCCCGGAGCCCAGCAGCAGCACGGCGACGCCCACCCGGAACACCACGGGGTCGATGCCGGTGTAGCGCCCCAGGCCGGCGCAGACTCCCATGAGGAAGCGCCCCTCGCTGCTGCGTCGCAGCTCACGGGGGGGAGCGGCCGGTTGCCTGGGCGGAGCTTCTGTCATGCCTACCATCGTGGACCCACGCGCGGGCCGCTCGCATCCGGGAGACCCCTGACCCGACCCGGGGGTTGTTCCCTGATGCTCGAATGTCCCCGGCATGTGACTATGGCCATGTTATGGCTGACCAGAAGATTCTCGCCGAGCAGAGCGGCGACACGCCCTACCGCCGGATGTTGCGCCCCATGGAGGGGCGCCTGCTCGGCGGCGTCGCCCAGGGGCTGGCGTCCCAGCTCAAGCTTGATCCGGTGGTGATCAGGCTGATGTTCGTGCTGCTCACCGTGATCCACGGCGTCGGCGCGGTGGCGTACGCCGTGCTGTGGATGATCACGCCGCGGCAGCCGCACCAGGGGCAGCAGCCCCAGCGGGACTGGAGCCAGCTGGCCGCGTTCAGCGCGATCGGGGTGGCGCTGCTGGCGTTCGGCTGGCTGACGGGGGCCTCGCAGGGCGGCATCGGCATGCTGCCGTTCGCCGCCGGCGGAATCGGCGCGCTGATCCTCTGGCAGCAGGCCGACCCGGAACGCCGCAAGGGCTGGGTCAGCGGCGCCACGCTCAGCATGCGCAAGAACCGGGTGCGCACGCTGCTGGGCGTCGGCCTGGTCGTGGTCGGCGCGACCGGATTCCTGGCCGCGGAGGGCGAGCTGCCGCAGATCAGGGACAGCCTGCTGTTCACCGTGGTCGTGGTCGGCGGTCTGGCGGTCATCGCCGCCCCCTGGCTGGCGGGCCTGTGGAAAGAGCTGCAGCTGGAGCGGCGCGAGCGCATCAGGCAGGAGGAGCGGGCCGAGGTCGCGGCCATGGTGCACGACTCCGTGCTGCACACGCTCACGCTGATCCAGCGGGTCGCGCACGACCCGCGCGAGGTGTCGCGGCTGGCCCGGTCGCAGGAGCGCGAGCTGCGCAACTGGCTCTACCAGCCGGCGCAGGACGCCGACGCCACGGTGGCGGCGGCCGTCCGCAGGATCGCGGCCGAGGAGGAGGACTCGCACGGGGTGCCGATCGAGGTCGTCTGCGTGGGGGACATCGCCCTCGACGCGGCGGGCAAGCTGGCGGCCACGCTCAAGGCGGCCCGGCAGGCGATGGTGAACGCGGCCAAATACTCTGGGAGCTCCTCTATTTCCGTTTATGCGGAAGTAGAGGGTGAAGAGGTCACGATTTTCGTGAAGGATCGTGGCAAGGGGTTCGACCTTGAGGCGGTGCCGCTCGACAGGATGGGGATCAGGGAGTCCATCATCGGGAGAATGGAACGTCACGGAGGTGCGGCCCGCGTTCGCACGGAGCCCGGTGAGGGCACGGAAGTGATGTTGACGATGAAGGTGGAGAAGGCATGACGCGCGTACTGATCGTCGACGATCACCGGCTGTTCCGATCGGGCGTGCGCGCCGAGCTCGGCGACTCCATCGAGGTGGTCGGCGAGGCCGAGGACGTCGACAGCGCGGTCAAGGCGATCGCCGAGCATCAGCCCGACGTGGTGCTGCTCGACGTGCACATGCCCGGTGGCGGCGGCCAGGAGGTGCTGCGCCGGGTGCTGGGCGCCGGCTCTCAGGTGCGCTTCCTCGCGCTGTCGGTCTCCGACGCCGCCGAGGACGTCATCGGGGTGATCAGGGGCGGGGCCCGCGGCTACGTGACCAAGAACATCAGCGGCAAGGAGCTGACCGACGCCATCCGCCGGGTGGCCGACGGCGACGCGGTGTTCTCGCCGCGGCTGGCGGGGTTCGTGCTGGACGCGTTCGCCTCGTCGGAGGCGCCGTCCATCGATCCCGAGCTCGACTCGCTGACGCAGCGCGAGCGGGAGGTGCTGCGGCTGATCGCGCGGGGTTACGCGTACAAGGAGATCGCCAAGGAGCTGTTCATCTCGGTCAAGACCGTGGAGACCCACGTGTCGTCCGTCCTGCGCAAACTCCAGCTCTCCAACCGCCACGAGCTGTCCCGCTGGGCCACCGCGCGACGCCTCGTCTGATTCGCCCCTTACGCCGGTCCCGCCAAGTTTTGGCGGGACTTGGACCGTTACAGGATAGTTATCGGGATTTCGCCCACGAAACTCCCGTCTCCGTTGTCACACAAGGAGGTAGTCGAAGCACTTAAGTCCAGGAGTAACCCCTTTGAAGCGCGTCACCCGGATGCTTCCGGCTCTGCTCGCTCTGGCCGCCGCCACGGCATGTGCGGCGGAGAGCGTCCCCGCTCCACAGCCCGGCCCCCGAGCCGTATCAGTGGCCCAGAGCACCACTGGCCCCACCGGTGGCCCCACCGTCGCTGCCACCGGGGCCCCCGCCGCCGGTGCCGTCGCCGCCCCGGCCAAGAAGGCGAAGCTGGAGATCGCCGACATCACCCCCATGGGGGAGAAGACGGAGAAGGTGGGGGTCGGGTTCCCGATCATCGTCACCTTCGACCGTGACGTCAAAGACAAGGCCGCGGTCGAGGGCCTGCTCGACGTCGAACCGGACAAGCCGGTCGAGGGCGCCTGGCGCTGGGTGTCCCCGCGCAAGGTCATCTACCGGACGAAGACGTACTGGAAGCCGTACCAGAAGGTGCTCTTCACCGCGCGGCTGTCCGAGTTGCCGGGCAACGAGAAGACCAAGGACGTCTCGCGGCGCTTCGCGGTCGGCTCCAAGCACATCTCCGTGGTCGACACGCGGAACCACACGATGAAGGTCTACCGCAACGGCAAGCTGGCCAAGAAGATCGCGATCAGCGCCGGCAAGGGCGGCTTCGTCCGCAACGGCGTCGACGTGTACCTCACCACCAGCGGCACCCACCTCACGATGGGCAAGAAGGCCGTCGAGACCATGACCTCCTCCTGGATGGGCGTGACGGATCCCAAGGATCCGCGCTACTACAAGGAGGAGATCCCGTGGGCGGTGCGCATCTCCGACAGCGGTGAGTACGTGCACCAGAGCGCCGGCTACTACCAGTTCCTCGGGCGCTCGAACCAGAGCCACGGCTGCGTGCGCGCCACTCCGGCCGGCGCCAAGTGGTTCTACACGATCGCCCAGCGCGGTGACGTCGTGAAGATCACCGGCACCAAGCGCAAGCTGCAGTGGAACAACGGCTGGAGCTACTGGCAGCTCAACTGGACCCAGTGGAAGAAGGGCAGCGCCCTCAAGCCCTGACCCCGGCAGCACATGACGAGGGGCCGCTCATCCCGCGAGGGAAAAGCGGCCCCTTCGTCATGCCGCACCCTTTCAGGGTCAGAGCTTCTCCAGGGGGGCGTAGGCCAGCAGGAGGGTCTTCTCCCCGCCGCTGCCGAAGTCGATCTTCACCTTGGTCTTCTCCGCGACCCCGTCCACGGACACCACCGTGCCCAGGCCGAACGCGTCGTGCGTGACCCGGTCGCCGGGCGTCAGGGAGGGGATCTTGCGCCCGCCGCTCTTGGCCGGGGCCTGGCGCGCGGCCGGCTCGCGCTTCGTGGCGGCGCTCCAGGCGGACTTCTCCGGGTCGGTACGCCAGTCGATCAGCGTGCCCGGCACCTCGTTGACGAACCGCGAGGCCGGGTTGAACGACGGCGCCCCCCACGAGCTGCGCACGGCCGCCCGGGTCAGGTAGAGCCGCTTCTGCGCCCTGGTGATGCCGACGTAGGCCAGCCGCCGCTCCTCCTCCAGCTCCTTGGGCTCGCCCAGGGACCGGATGTGCGGGAACACGCCGTCCTCCATGGCCGTCAGGAACACGACGGGGAACTCCAGGCCCTTGGCGGTGTGCAGGGTCATCAGGGTGACCACCCCCTGCCCGCCGTCGGCGTCGGGGATCTGGTCGGCGTCGGCCACCAGCGACACCTGCTCCAGGAACTCCACCAGCGTCCCCTCCGGATTGGCCTGCTCGAACTCGGAGGCCACGGAGACGAGCTCGTTGAGGTTTTCCAGGCGCGACTCGTCCTGCGGATCCTCCGACGCCTCAAGCTCGGCGCGGTAGCCGGTGGCCACCAGGATCTCCTCGGCCAGCGCGGACGGCGGCATGCCCTCGGCCTTGACGATCAGCTCCTCGAGCATCGAGACGAACTCGCGGATGGCGTTGAGCGAGCGGGTGGCCATTCCGTACGCCTCGTCGGCCCGGCGCAGCGCGTCCCAGAACGGGATCTGCTCGCGCGAGGACAGCGCCTCGACCATCGCCTCGGCCCGGTCGCCGATGCCGCGCTTGGGCACGTTGAGGATGCGCCGCAGCGACACCACGTCGGCCGGGTTGGCCAGCACCCGCAGGTAGGCCAGCAGGTCCTTGACCTCCTTGCGCTCGTAGAAGCGCACCCCGCCGACGACCTTGTAGGGCAGGCCGGTGCGGATGAAGATCTCCTCGAACACACGGGAGGCGGCGTTGGTGCGGTAGAAGACCGCGACCTCGCCCGGCTTGACGTCCTCCTCGTCGCTGAGCCGGTCGACCTCCTGAGCCACGAACATGGCCTCGTCGTGCTCGTTGTCGGCCACGTAACCCACGATCTTGGGCCCGTCGCCCTGGTCGGACCAGAGGTTCTTGGGCTTGCGCGACTCGTTGCGCGAGATCACCGCGTTGGCCGCGGCCAGGATGTTCTGGGTGGAGCGGTAGTTCTGCTCCAGCAGGATGGTGCGGGCGTCGGGATAGTCGCGCTCGAACTCCAGGATGTTGCGGATCGTCGCGCCGCGGAAGGCGTAGATCGACTGGTCGGCGTCGCCCACCACGCACAGCTGCGACATGTCGGCGCCGGAGCGCACCAGCTCCCCGTCGCCGGTGCGCAGCTCGGGATGGCCGACCAGCTCCCTGATCAGGATGTATTGGGCGTGGTTGGTGTCCTGGTACTCGTCGACCAGCACGTGCCTGAACCGCATCCGGTAGTGCTCGGCCACCTCGGGGAAGAGCTGGAACAACGTCACCGTGTTCATGATGATGTCGTCGAAGTCCATCGCGCCGGCCTCGGTCAGCTTGAGCTGATAGGCCTTGTACGCCTGCGCGAGCGTCTTCTCCAGGTGCGAGCCGGCCCGGTCGATCGCGGTCTCGTAGTCGACCAGCTCGTTCTTGAAGTTGCTGACCTGGGCCGAGAACGAGCGCGGCGGATAACGCTTGGGGTCGAGCTCCATCTCCCTGCAGACCATGGCCATGAGCCGCTGGGAGTCGGCCTGGTCGTAGATCGAGAAGCTGGACGGGAAGCCCAGCCGCTTGGCCTCCCTGCGCAGGATGCGCATGCAGGCGCTGTGGAACGTCATCACCCACATCGCCTTGGACCGCGGCCCGACGAGCTTGTCGATGCGCTCCTTCATCTCCCTGGCGGCCTTGTTGGTGAAGGTGATCGCCAGGATCTCGCCCGGATGCACCTCGCGTTCGGCCAGGAGATAGGCGATGCGGTGCGTGAGCACCCGCGTCTTTCCCGAGCCCGCCCCGGCCACGATGAGCAGTGGACTGCCGTGATGGATCACGGCCTCGCGCTGTTGCGGGTTGAGGCCGTCGAGCAAGGGGTGGTCAACAGAGACTTGGGTCGGCACCTACCTAGGTTAAGACGCTCCACCGACATTCGGCGCCCGGAATGCCTCCGGCAGGGTGCCGGTTGTCTCCCATGGAAGGTCCAGAGAGGGGAATCATGCTGCCGGAGAGCGAGATCAACCGGGTGCTCGTCGTGACCGCCCACCCGGACGACGCCGATTTCGGCTCGGCGGGCAGCGTGGCGCTGTTCGTGGACCGGGGCGTCGAGGTCACCTACCTGCTGGTCACGGACGGTGACGCGGGCGGCAACGAACGCGAGCTGGACAACTCCGGCATGGCGGAGCTGCGCAGGACCGAGCAACTGGCCGCGGCCAAGGCGGTCGGGGTCACCGACGTGCGCTTCCTCGGCCGCTCCGACGGCCAGGTGGTGCCCTCGCTGGACCTGCGGCGCTCGATCGCCAGGGTCATCCGCCAGGTCAGGCCCGACCTGGTCATCACCCATCATCCCGACCGCAACTACCAGTTCATCGCCCCCAGCCATCCGGACCACCGCGCCGTGGGCGGCGCCACCCTGGACGCGGTCTATCCGGACGCGCGCAACCCGTACGCCTTCCCCGAGCTGATCAAGGAGGAGGGGCTGGAGGCGTGGACCGTCCGTGAGGTGTGGTTGACCGGGGGCTCCACCCCCGACCACTTCGTGGACATCACCGAGGCCGTGGACCGCAAGCTCGCGGCCTTGCGGTCACATGTCAGCCAGGTCGCCCACGTCGACGGCTTCGCCGACTTCGTCAAGAGCCGCTTCGCCGCGTGGGCGAAGCAGGCCGGCTTCGGCGACGACCGCTACGCGGAGGGTTTCCAGGTCGTCCCCACGGCCTGACCCCCGCGACCCCCGTCACCTGGGGACGGTCAGGGGACGGAGCCGGGCGGCACCACCCAGAGCGACGGCTGCCCCGTCACCTCCGAGATGATGTCGAAGGCGTGCCCGTAGTGCAGGATCGTCGCCCCGTGCACCTCGGCGCAGGCGGCGATCAGCAGCTCGTCGGGGCCGATGCCGCGGTGCTGGGAGATCTCGACGAGCTGGCGCTGCACGACCATGGCCCGCGTCTGCACCTCCTGGTCGACCGGCAGCAGGATGCACTGCCGCTGGGCGTGCACCATGCGCTGGTAGTGGCCGTAGTCGCGGGCGCTGTAGAACACCTCGAGATCCACGACGCTGCAGGTCGCCACGGCCCTGGCCGCGTAGAGCGGCTGGAGGGCCGCGGCGATCACCTCGCTGGCCCTGATGCGCGCCAGCGCGCTCTTGTCGAGCAGGTACATCAGTCCCGTCGTCGCCACACCTGCGTCGTGATCTCCGGATCCAGCAGGTCCGGGCTCCCCTCCGTGCGCCAGAACTCGAACGCTCTGATCGCACACTCCTTGCCCGCGTCCTTGTCGACCACTCCGCGCAGCGCGGCGTGGACCGTTTCTCTCATGGTCGGCGTACCAAGTTTCTGCTGAGCCGCTTCCAGCAGTTCCTGGTCGATGTCGATGACCGTACGCATGCAACAGCACCTCCGTAC
Organism: Nonomuraea fuscirosea; assembly: GCF_003001935.1. Classification (GTDB taxonomy): domain Bacteria; phylum Actinomycetota; class Actinomycetes; order Streptosporangiales; family Streptosporangiaceae; genus Nonomuraea; species Nonomuraea fuscirosea. The sequence continues at coordinate 116,173 of NZ_PVNG01000003.1, forward strand.
CTCCGGCGTATCCGAGTTTCCGTGTTCATCCGTGTATTTCGGGCATGCGGCCAGCCCGAACCCGGGTGGGTTCGAACTAGGCGCCTCGGAGACCGTAAAGCCTGGACAAGCGCAGGTCACAGCGGCACCGGGTGAGCGGTGGAGAAAATCCTGCCGTTAGGTGAAAACCCTTATCCCGCACGAGACAGATGATCCACCGTGACCCGTTTTGTCGATCACCTTCCGTGATCCCTATTTACCGCGAACAGCCGTCAACCCGTCTTCTCGGATATGTCGCCCTCGCGCTTGGCGGCGATCCTGGCGAAAAGGTAGCCGAGCGAGTTGGTGGCGAGATGCAGCATGGCCGGGGTGAGCAGGCCGCAGCGGCGGCGCAACTCGCAGAACAGCACCCCGGCCGCCGCCGTGGACACGACGCTGCCCGCGACCACCCGCGCGGTGTCGAGACGCCCGGGGGCCTCCCCGGCCGTCAGGGCGCCGAGCGCGGGGTTGGCGCGCGCCATGTCGATCGCGGGCAGGATGTGCCAGAGCCCGAACAGCGTGGAGGAGACCGCCGTCGCGGCGGCCGTGCCCCGGCGGCGCCGCACCATGCCGTACAGGGCGCCACGGAACCCGACCTCCTCCAGCAGAACCGTGCCCAGCGGCACCTGGACCAGCGCCTCCTCCAGAACGCGGGCACGCGACAGCGACAGGGCGCGCTCGTCGCGGAAGAACGGCCTGGTGCGGGGCGTGAGGATGCCGACGGTGTAGACGGCGGCCACACCAGCCGCCAGCGCACCGCCGGCCACGGCGCCCCGGCGTCCGTGCTCGAACCCGATCTCCTGCCAGGACAGGCCGGAACGGCGGGCCATCGCGACGAGCGCGGCCGTGGCCACGGTGGAGGTCAGCGGGCCCAGGCGCGGGGCGATCTTGTTGTTCATCACGTTGGCGGCGGTGAGCACGACGATCGAACGAAGCAGCACCCTTGCAGGCTACGCAATCCCCCGAAACCGTCGGTGCCACCACCCGATCCACCCCAAGCCACCACGCAACCGCCCTCAACCCGCCCAGACATCCCACGCCACGCTCCCAGGACCGTCCGACCAGGCCACGCGACGGCCCCAGGACCGTCCGACCAGGCCACGCGACGGCCCCAGGACCGTCCGACCAGGCCACGCGACGATCCCGAGACTGGGCAGGCTGGGCATGTGATGGTCCTGAGGCCGCCCGGACGGTCTGTGGCGATGGTGTCGGGGCCGCTCGGGCAGGCTGCGTGACCGTCCCCGACCATCCGGAGAGCCGCTTGGGCGGGGTCAGGAGGCCGCGGGGCGGCGGTAGGTTTCGGGGGAGCGGGCGCGGCGGCGCTCTTCCGGGGTGAGGCCGCCCCAGATGCCGTCCGACTCTCCGGCTCGTAAGGCATAGGAACGGCACTCCTGAATGACCTGGCAGCCGGCGCAGACCGCCTTGGCTCTGGTCACCTGCAACGGCGTGGGGGCGAGGGGGAAGAAGAGGTCAGGGTCACTGGATCTGCACGCCCCCCTGCGCAGCCAGCCGATCTCCTCCGGTTGCATGGGTCAAAGGTAGAGCGTGATCATGATCCACCACATCATTCTCCGGGTTGACTCTCATGTACGTCCTACGGTTTGATCCCGCGCCCGCCACGTAGACCCTGCGCAGGCGTCGGCACATATCCGGGCATGTCACCGCATGCATTTCGGCGGGCCAGTCGCCCACCCCGGCACCAGTGCACTTCCGACGGGTAATCCACCTGAGCAGGCGTTCATCCTCAAGAGGCGTGCGCATTCCGGCGGGCGGGCACCCCTCAGCGGGCGTCCACCCTCAGTGGGCGTGCACTTCCAATAGTCGTCCGCGGTCAGCAGGCGTCCACGCCGTCCCGGTAGCCCGTCGCGAAGGACGACTGGCGTTGCTCGGCCGTCCCGTGGGCCGCCGGGTCGAGCCAGTTGTCGGTCGGGTCGCCCGCCGCCTCCAGGCTCAGCAGCAGCTCGTCCTCGTCGCCCGCCTCAGCCGTCAGCGCCCCCGAGCCGACCAGGGCGGACAGCGTGCCGCCCGCGTAGCAGTCGGCCTGCAGCTCCATCTGCACGTTGAGCCGGAAGCTCGTCTGCAGCTGGGCCTGGACGGCGTGCCCGAACTCGTGCGGGATGATCACGTAGACGGAGCCGTCGCCCATCTCGCTCCACAGCGACTTCATCCAGTCCTGGTCATAGGCGATGAAGTGGCCGATCGGGCAGTAGAAGGCATTGTTCGGTACGGACTGCTCCTGTCCGCAGGACGGCCCGGACGTCCCCGAATACGGGATGAAGTCGGCGATGGGGCGGTAGGTCTCGCCGAGCTGCTGGAAGTGCTGCGTCCAGAACTGCTCCGTGAGCGTACGCGCCGTGCGGATGTCGTCCTCGAACGAGTCGGCCCCCTGGCGGTCCATCGACCGCGGGGCGACGATGCCGCAGCCGGCGACCAGCAGCACCAGTACGGCCGCGAGCCGGGCGAGCCGGGCGAGGGCGGCGCGGGAGGTCAGAGCGGGGGAGATCCGGTCACGCGTCACGGGTTTCACGCATCCCAGGTGTACGGGGTGGTCGGTCGGCATCCGGCTTCATGTCCCAGCCGTGCGGGGTCGGGTGGGCACGGCTTCACGCATCCCAGGTGCGGGGTTGGTGCTGTGCATCCCGTTTCACGTATCCCATGGGTGAAGGGGTGGTTCGTGGGCACTGGCCTCATCTGTCCAGCCGGGCGGGGGATGGTCGGTGTGCGTGGTTCTCACATGTCCCAAGTGTGCACGGGGTCGTTGGTGTGCATGCGTTCGATGTATTCCAGTGTCATGCCGCGCAACGCCTCGTGTCGATCACCCGTCCGCGCCCGTACCTGCTCCACCTGCCACGTGGCCCCCGTGCGCCCGGTCAGGCACCGTCCCTCGATGACCGACAGCAGCCGGTCCGCCACGTGGCCGTGCACGCCCCACCTGACCAGGCCCTCGTGGGCCAGGGGCAGCAGCCGCCGCAGGATCAGCTCGGCGGCGGGCACCTCGCCCAGCCCGGGCCAGTACAGCCGCGCGTCCAGCCCGTGCCGGGCCGCCGCGGCCAGATTGTCCTCGGCCGCGCGGAACGACATCTGGCTCCAGATCGGACGCTCGTCGTACGGCAGCATGCGCATCAACCCGTAGTAGAAGGCCGCGTTGGCCGAGATGTCGGCCACGGACGGCCCGGCGGGCAGCACCCGGTTCTCCACCCGCAGGTGCGGCACCCCGTCGACCACCGCGTACACCGGCCGGTTCCACCGGTAGATGGTCCCGTTGTGCAGGGTGAGCTCGTGGAGCTGGGGGATGCGGCCCAGACCGAGTTCGGCGCGCGGGTCCTCCTCCTCGCACAGAGGCAGCAGGGCCGGGTAGTAGTTGACGTTCTCCTCGAACAGATCGAAGACGCTGGTGATCCACCGCTCCCCGAACCACACCCTGGGCCGCACGCCCTGCGCCTTCAGCTCGGCCGGACGCGTGTCCGTGGCCTGCTCGAACAGCGCGATCCTGGTCTCCCTGTGCAGTTCCTTGCCGAACAGGAACGGCGAGTTCGCCGCCACCGCGACCTGGGGACCGGCGATGGCCTGGGCGGCGTTCCAGTGTGCGGCGAACATCTCGGGGCTGACCTGCAGATGGAGCTGCACGCTCGTGCAGGCGGCCTCGGGCGCGAGGCTGTCGGCGCGCGTGTCGAGGCGTTCGACGCCCTCGATGGAGATGTGCAGGTCCTCGCCCCTGGCCGCGAAGATCTGCTCGTTCAGCAGGCGGTAGCGCGGGTTCGCCGACAGGATGCCCTCGCTGACGTCCTGCTCGCGCAGCGTGGGCAGGATGCCGATCAGGACCAGGTGGGCGTCCTCGGAACGGGCGCGCTCGTTGGCGTGGTTGAGCCGAGCCCTGACGTCGTTCTCCAGGCGCAGGGCTCCGTCACCGGCCAGGTCCTGGGGCTGGACGTTGATCTCGACGTTGAACTGGCCCAGCTCCGTGGCCCAGTCGGGCTCCGCGATGGCGGTGAGCACCTGGGCGTTGCGCATGGCGGCCTCGCCGAGGGCGTCCACGATGTTGAGCTCGATCTCCAGGCCGGCCAGCGGGTGGTCGAACTCGAAACGCGATTCCCGCAGCATCTGGGCGAAGACGTCGAGACACTGATGGACCTTTTCGCGATATTTCCGGCGGTCGTCCCTGCTGAACACGACGACTGGTACATCTCTGCCCATAACTCGAAATGTCGCACGTCAAAGCCGACAAGACCAGTGCCCGAATGTGAAAGACCGGGTCCAGCCCGCATGACGGAGCAGGCGCCGTCCCTTCACGTGCGGAGGTTGTCCACAGGCCGTCCGCGAGCCGGGTCCGGGATGGTTAGGGTTCAGGCATGCGCGTTTTGATAACCGGCGGGGCGGGATATATCGGCAGCACGATCGCGTCGGCGTGCCTCGACGCCGGGATCGAGCCGGTCATCCTCGACAGTCTCGTGACGGGGCGGCGGGAGTTCACCGAGGGCCGGGTGTTCTATGAGGGGGAGATCAGCGACGGGCCACTGATTGACCGGATATTTACCGAAAATCCGGATATCGAGGCTGTCATCCATTGCGCGGCGCTCATCGTGGTCCCCGACTCCGTGGCCGACCCCATCGGCTACTACCGCGCCAACGTCGCCAAGAGCCTGGAGCTCGTCGACCACCTGATCCGCAACGGGTGCACCCGCATGATCTTCAGCTCCTCCGCGTCGATCTACCGCGCCGGCGACGACCACACGGTCACCGAGGAGTCCCCGCTCGACCCGCAGAGCCCCTACGCGCGGACGAAGGCCGTCTGCGAGGGCATGTTCGCCGACATCGCGGCCGGCGCGCCGATCCGGATCCTGTCCCTGCGCTACTTCAACCCGATCGGCGCCGACCCCAAGATGCGCACGGGTCTGCAGCTGCGCCGCCCGAGCCACGCCCTGGGCAAGATGATCGAGGCCTACGAGGACGGCGTACCGTTCCGGATCACCGGCACCGGCTGGCCGACCGCCGACGGCACCGGCATCCGCGACTACATCCACGTCTGGGACCTGGCCACCGCCCACGTCGCCGCACTGGAACGCTTCGACGGGCTGGAAGCCGACGTGATCAACCTGGGCACCGGGGCGGGCACCACCGTCCGCGAGCTGGTCGACGCCTTCAACCGGGTCGTGGACCGCCCGGTCGAGGTCGTCGAGGCCCCGGCCAGGCCCGGCGACGTCGTCGGCGCCTACACCCGCAGCGACCTGGCCCACCGCCTGCTCGGCTGGCGGGCCCGCCACTCGATCGAGGAGGGGATCCGGCATTCACTCGAATGGGCCACCCTGCGCGACTCCCGCCTGACCTGATCTGACCTGCCCACCGGCCGCACGACTGCCGCCACCGGCTTGGCCGGCTGCGGCGATCGGCCCGGCCGGCTCACGGGCGGCGCCGGGAGCGGTGCTCTTACGGCGCCGGGAGTGGTGCTCTCATGTGGCGGGGGCCCGGAGTCAGCCGGTGATGGCGCCGATGGAGCTCTCCGCGAGCTGGTCCGGAACCTCGCTGTCCTCGCCGAGGTCCTTCGCGTCGATCCACAGGTCCTCGGCCGGCGCCTTGATGGTGACCTTGGAGCCCCAGCCGATGTACTGGGTGGAGGTGCTGGAGCGGTACTTGCCGAGGACGCCGAAGTCCATGGTCCAGTTCGAGCGCAGCTCCCTGACCAGCCCCTTGGAGTTGACCGACAGCGCGTACTCAATCTCGATCTTGCCCAGCTTGCCGCCGAGCTTCTGACCGTGCGAGGCCGCGGCGAGCTGGTCCTGGGTCAGCGCGCCCTTGTACGTGCCGCCCTTGACGCTCTTGGCCTTAGCCACCAGCACCTTGAGCACGCCCGGCTGGAACACGTCGATCATCTGGCTGTACGTGGCCCCCGCGGCCACGCCCGGGTAACGCACCCACTTCTTGCCCTCGGGCAGGTCCTGGCTGAAGGCGCCGCCCTGGACGTAACTGTGGCCGCCGATCGTGATGACGCGCGGCGGCGCGACCTGGGCGGCGGCCTTGGGCGCCTGGTTCTTCAGGTCGGAGGCCACGACTCCGGACTTGCCGAAGAGGAAGGTCCCGCTGCTCTTGCTGGTCGAGGACTTCTTGCCGTCCACGGCCAGCCGCGCCGTCTCGACGATGCGCACGCCCTTGCCCGCGACGAACTGCTTCTTCAGCGCCTTCACGGGGTCCGCGGGAGCGGCGTGGGCCGGCGCCGCGGTCACGAGCGCGGCGGCCGTCGTCAACGCGAGGCCCGCGAGAATTCGCTTCATGGGTTTTCCTTCGCTTCAAAGAAGAGGGAAGCAGCAGCCTGCCAATGGAAGATCACGACCCTATATCGAGAAACTGGCCATATGCCCCCGAATCGGTGCACTTCCGGTGCACGTCCCACCCTGAAGAAGTGAGATCACCGTCACATAGTGGAAGAACCACGACCCGATGACCTGGTCAGGTCAAGCTTCGGGCTAGGCTTCACTGGCGGAAACGCCCGGCACGCATCCCCGAGCGTAGGAGCTCGCCGTGAAAGGGCAGGCACGATGCCAGCGAACGGCGAAGCGGACGCGACCGTCAGTGCCGTTGCCCGGGCCGCCGAACATCAGTCGCAATGGAAGAGGACGGACCCTCGTGGACCTGTTCGAACATCAAGCGAAGGAGCTCTTCGCTGACTACGGCATCCCGGTGCCACGTGGCATCGTCGCCCACACCGTGGAGGAGGTACGGTCGGCGGCCACGGAGCTGACCGGCCGCGTCGTCGTCAAGGCCCAGGTCAAGACCGGCGGCCGCGGCAAGGCCGGCGGCGTGAAGGTGGCCGACGACGCCGCCGACGCCGTCACCAAGGCCGAGGCCATCCTCGGCATGGACATCAAGGGCCACACGGTCCACAAGGTCCTCGTGGAGGAGGCCAGCGCGATCGCGGAGGAGTACTACTTCTCCTTCCTGCTCGACCGCGCGAACCGTACCTTCCTCGCCATCTGCTCCGCCGCGGGTGGCATGGACATCGAAGAGGTCGCCCACACCTCGCCTGAGCAGGTCGCCAAGGTGCCGGTCTCGGCGCTGACCGGCGTCGACCGCGCGAAGGCCCGCGAGATCGCGGCGGCCGGCGGCCTGCCGGAGAAGTCGCTCGACGGCGCCGCCGAGCTCATCGAGAAGCTCTGGTGCTGCTTCGTCGACGAGGACGCCACGCTGGTCGAGGTCAACCCGATGATCCTGTCGGCCGACGGCCAGGTGAAGGCCCTCGACGGCAAGGTCACGCTGGACGAGAACGCCGCGTTCCGCCAGACCGACCACGAGGCGCTGGCCGACAAGGCCGCCGAGGACCCGCTCGAGGCCAAGGCCAAGGAGAAGGACCTCAACTACGTCAAGCTCGACGGCGACGTCGGCATCATCGGCAACGGCGCGGGCCTGGTCATGTCCACCCTCGACGTGGTGGCCTACGCCGGCGAGGCGTTCCCCGGCAAGCCGTCCCCCGCCAACTTCCTCGACATCGGCGGCGGCGCCTCGGCCGAGGTCATGGCCGCGGGCCTGGAGATCATCCTCTCCGACCCGAGCGTCAAGTCGATCTTCGTGAACGTCTTCGGCGGCATCACCGCCTGCGACGCCGTCGCCAACGGCATCGTCTCGGCGTTCAAGCTGCTGGAAAGCCGCGGCGAGGCCGTCACCCACCCGCTGGTGGTCCGCCTCGACGGCAACAACGCCCAGCTCGGGCGGCAGATCCTGGCCGACGCCGCGCTCCCGCGCGTCGAGCTGGTTGACACGATGGACGAGGCGGCCAAGCGTGCCGCCGAGCTCGCTGCGGTAGGTGCGTGACCCATGGCCATCTGGTTGACTGAGAACAGCAAGATCATCGTTCAGGGCATGACCGGCGGCGAGGGCACCAAGCACACCCGCCGCATGCTCGCCTCCGGTGCCCGCGTCGTCGGCGGCGTCAACGCGCGCAAGGCCGGCACCACGCACGAGGGCCTGCCCGTGTTCGGCACGGTCAAGGAGGCCATCGCGCAGACCGGCGCCGACGTGTCGGTCGTCTTCGTGCCGCCGGCGTTCACCAAGGACGCGGTCATCGAGGCCATCGACGCCGAGATCCCGCTCGTCGTGGTGATCACCGAGGGTGTGCCGGTGCACGACTCGACGGCCTTCTGGGCGTACGCGGTCGAAAAGGGTAACAAGACCCGCATCATCGGCCCCAACTGCCCGGGCATCGCCTCTCCCGGCGCCTCCAACGCCGGCATCATCCCCGCCGACATCACCACCGCCGGCCGCATCGGCCTGGTCTCGAAGTCCGGCACGCTCACGTACCAGCTCATGTACGAGCTGCGTGACTTCGGCTTCTCGACCGCCGTCGGCATCGGTGGCGACCCCGTCATCGGCACCACCCACATCGACGCCCTCCAGGCCTTCCAGGAGGACCCGGGCACCGACGCCATCGTGATGATCGGCGAGATCGGCGGCGACGCCGAGGAGCGGGCCGCCGCCTACATCGAGCAGCACGTCACCAAGCCGGTCGTCGCCTACGTCGCGGGCTTCACCGCCCCCGAGGGCAAGACGATGGGCCACGCGGGCGCCATCGTGTCCGGCTCGGCCGGCACCGCGCAGGCCAAGAAGGAAGCGCTGGAGAAGGTCGGCGTCCGCGTCGGCAAGACTCCGTCCGAGACGGCTCGCCTCATGCGCGAGATCATGCAGGCTCGCTGACGGGCTTCGCTCCGTCCGCACCACGTCTCACCGTTTTTCGCCAGGGCCCTGCTCGATGCGGGGCCCTTCGCGTTTCCCGCACCCTCCGGCGGAGCGCCCCTGACGGCTTTCATCGTCCGGCGGAACGCGCGGGACGGCCTCAACCGGTCCGGTGGAACGTGCGGGACGGCTTAAACCGGTCAGACGGAACGCGCGGGACGCCTCAGCCCGTCCGGTGGAACGCGTGAGACGGCGCCGCGGCCCGTGCGGAGGCGCACAAAGTGGGCGGCGGGCGGCGCGTCAACCAAGCTTCGGTCGGGAAAGCTTGAGAAAATCGCCTACTGTGACGGCGATTCTCGACCAGCTGCGTACCGCCCCCCGGTCGGTGCTCGGCAAGCTCCCCGGGGTCTCGAGCGACGACGACGAGACACGGCGGCCGCTGCCGGTGTCGGGAATGCTGGCCGCCGCCTGCACCCTCGGCGTCGGCCTGGCCGCACTCACCACGCTCACCCTGGTCGGCTGGATCGCCGCGCCACGCGGCGCGCTGGGCGCCGGCCTGCCCGGAGTGTTCAGAACGGCGGCGCAGCTCTGGCTGGCCGCCCACCACGCCGGGTTCGCGATCCCCGGCGGACGCGTCGGGCTGCTGCCGCTCGGGCTGATGATCCTGCCCGCCATGCTGCTCTACCGCGCGGGCCGCTGGATGGCCCGCGACGCCGACCTGCGGCTTCGGTTGCCCGCCCGGCTGCCCAAGAACAGCCCGAAGGAGCAGGCGGGTGCCCGCCGCCGGGCCCAGCTCGTCGTGGTGATGCAGGCCGGGGTGTCGCTGGCGGCCCCGTACGCGCTGCTCGCCGGACTGATCGCGCTCGTCGCGAGCAACGAGATCACCCAGCCCTTCATCGGCGAGGCGCTGCTCAGCCACTTCGTGCTGGCGTTCCTGTGCGGCGCGCTGGCCACCGCGCGCATGATCGGGCCGTGGCGGGTGATGCTGCGGCTGCTGCCCGAACGGGTGCGCGCGCTGACGGTCGGCACCGCGGTCGCCACGGCGGTGCTGCTCGTGGCCGGGCTGGCGCTGGTGCTGGTCGCCGTCGTACTGAACTTCGGGCAGGTCAAGCAGCTGTCCGACGTCCTCGCGCCCGGGTTCGTCGGCGGGGTGCTGCTGGCGCTGGTCCAGCTCCTCTACCTGCTCAACGCCGTCATCTGGGCCTTCTCCTACATCGCCGGGCCCGGCTTCGCCATCGGCGCCGAGACCCTGGTCGCGCCGACGGGCGTGCAACTCGGCACCGTGCCGAGCCTGCCGCTGCTGGGGGCGCTGCCGGAGAGCGGGCCTGTGCCGGCGTGGATGATGGCGGTGATCGCGCTGCCGTTCGCGGCCGGGGCCGTGGCGGGCGTGATGGTGGCCAGGATCGCGCCTTCGCCGTCGTATGAGGCCGCGCCGCTGTGGGGCTTCATCAGCGGGGTGTCGACCGGGCTGGTGGCCGGGTTGCTGGCGGCGCTGTCCGGTGGGCCCATCGGCGGCGGGCGGCTGGCCACGGTCGGGCCCTCGCCCTGGGAGGTGGCGCTGTCGGTCGCGATCGAGGTCGGGGTGGCGGCCGGCATCTCGGCGGGCGTGACCAACCTGCTGCTGATCAACAAACGGGCCAGGACCCCGCTCGACAAGGCGGCCGCTCCCGTACGCAAGGCCGGCGCCGCCATCGCCAAGGCGGCCAGCAAGGTCGGACTGGCCGAGTCCGACCCGCGCCCGCTGCCCGGCCACTGGATGGACGCCACCGAGGCCGACACCCAGGAGATCCCGGTCATCAGGGACGACTGGCAGGACGAGCACGCCTCCGCCGAGGCCGAAACCCTGGCCCAGGCCCGGCCCCGCCCGCCGGAGCCCGAACCCGCCGCCCGCCCACCCCGCAAGGACATCGTGGACGAGTCGGACGACCGAGGCGGACACGTCATCTACGTCGACCCGTACGCCTGGGACCGCGACTGACACGGCCGGTTCCCCCGCGTCCGCGACCGCGCCCGACACGGTGAGGTGTCTCAGTCCTCCGGGACCGCCTGCCGGTAGCGGTCGGCCAGTGCGCGGATCTCCGCGACGAGCTCGGGCGGCTCGGTGACCTCGAACGGGGCGCCGAGCATGCCGAGGTAGCAGGCCAGCAGTTGCGGTGTGTCCGAGCCGACCTCGGCCACGCAGGCGTCGTCGCCCAGGGGCTCCACCTGGACACCGGACGGCAGCCGGTCGCGTACGTGCTGGGCCGGCGCGCGGACCGTCACCCTCGCCCGGCACTGCCAGGTCGCGGTGGCCAGGCCGGTGCTGACATGGCCGACGAGGTCACCGCCGGGATCCTCGCGCGGGGTGAACCGGGGGCCGTTCGGCGTCCGCAGTCGCATCCGATCCACCCGGAACGTACGCCAGTCGGCCCTCGCGACGTCCCACCCGACCAGGTACCACCGGCCCCGGCCGTGCGCGAGCCGGTGCGGCTCGACCTCGCGGCGGCCGGTCGACCCGTCATGGGCGGCGTAGTCGAACCGGAGCCGCTCGTGGTCGCGCGCGGCCGCCGCGATCGCGGTGAGCGTCTCGGCGTCCACACGGGAGCTCGCGTTCGGCAGTGGAAGGAGCGAGGCCCGGAGGCCGTTGACCCGGTGGCGGAGCCGTGACGGCAGCAGCTGCTCCAGCTTGGTCAGAGCACGCAGCGCCGCCTCCTCGATGCCGTTGACCGCGCCCTGTGTGGCGCCCACCCGCAGCCCGACCGCGACGGCGACCGCCTCGTCGTCATCGAGCAGCAGCGGCGGCAGTTGCGCGCCGGGCCCGAGCCGGTAGCCGCCGGTGACGCCCCTGATCCCGTGCACCGGATAGCCGAGCCCGCGCAGCCGTTCGACGTCATTGCGCACGGTACGCACGGTGACGTCGAGCCGTTCGGCCAGCTCCGGCCCGCTCCAGTCCCGCGGCGTCTGCAACAGGGAGAGCAGCCGCAGCAGTCGTTGTGCAGTGTCCGACATATTTGAAAGTCTGCCTCGATACAGGAACGGACGGTTCCGGTATCGATCCTAGATTTCCGGTATGACCAACAACACGGACATCCGCCCGTTCCGCGTCGACATCCCGCAGACCGAGCTCGACGACCTGCACGACCGCCTCAACCGCGCCCGCTGGCCCCGGCAGCTCGGCGGCACCGGCTGGGAGCGCGGCGTCCCCGTGGACTACCTCAAGGGCCTGGCGGACTACTGGGCGGACGGCTTCGACTGGCGCGCGCAGGAGAAGACGCTGAACGCGTACCCGCAGTTCGTGACCACGATCGACGGTCAGGACATCCACTTCCTGCATGTCCGCTCACCCGAGCCGGACGCGCTGCCGCTGATCCTCTCCCACGGCTGGCCGGGCTCGTTCGTCGACTTCCTGGACGTGATCGGGCCGCTGACCGACCCCCGCGCGCACGGCGGTGACCCGGCGGACGCGTTCCACGTCGTGATCCCGTCACTGCCCGGCTTCGGTTTCTCCAACCCGGTGCGGGAGCCGGGCTGGGGCAACCTGTTCCGGGTTGCCGCCGCGTTCGGGGAGCTGATGACCCGGCTCGGGTACGAACGGTTCGCCGCGCAGGGTGGTGACGTCGGGGGCGGCGTGACCATGCTGCTGCCCATGGCCGCGCCTGGCCGGGTGCTCGCCACCCACGTCAACGGCCCGTCGCCGTACCCGTTCGGCCCGCCCATCGAGCTGGACGGCCTGTCCGGCGCGGACCGGGCCCGCGCCGAGCGCTTCAACGCCTCCCGCGAGGACGGCCTCGGCTACCTGCACCTGCAGTCCACCCGCCCGCGAACGCTGGCCTACGGGCTGAACGACTCGCCGATCGGGCAGCTGGCGTGGATCGCGGAGAAGTTCAAGGAATGGACGGATCCGGCCGCCGAACTCCCGGAGGACGCCGTGGACCGCGACCGACTCCTCACCGAGGTGAGCCTGTACTGGTTCACCGGCTCCGGCGCCTCCTCGGCCGACTTCCTCTACGAAGGCATGCAGGCCTACCGCGAAATGACCGCCTCCTCCTACAACGACGCCCAGTCCGGGGACGGCGGGCCCGGGGAGGGCCGGTCCGAGGGTGGCCAGTCCGGGAACGGTGGGTCGGGGAGCGGCGGGTCCGAGGGCGGCGGGTCCAGGGATAGCCGGTTTGGGGACGGCCAGTCCGAGGATGGCGGGTCCGGTGTCGAGCAGGGCGGGTGGCCGGACGTGCCGATGCCGCCGCAGGGGGTTGCGGTGTTCGCGGCGGACACGACGATCCGCGCAATCGCCGACCCGGCGAACACCGTCGGCCACTGGTCGGAGTTCGACCGGGGTGGCCACTTCCCGGCGCTGGAGACGCCGGACCTGCTGGTCGGGGATCTGCGCGAGTTCTTCCGCGTCGCACGGTGACCCTGGCGGCAGGCGGCCGGCTGACGACGCTCACTGGGTCGAGCAGTCATAAGCCGCCGGTCGCCGGAGCCGTCGGCCGCCGATCGTCACAGTCGTCGGTTGCCCGCCGCAGCCGTCAGTCGCCTGCTAGCGACGCTGGTCGCCGGAGCCGTCAGTCGGTTGCCCGCCGCAGCCGTCAGCCGCCCGCTGGAGTCGCCGGTCGCTGGAGCCGTCAGCCGTCAGCCGTCAGCCGTCAGCCGTCAGGCGCCGCAGCCGACGGTCGCCGCTGAACGGGCGGCGACTGTCAGGGGACGCGGCGGCTACGGCTGCATGGCGCCCAGCATCTCCAGTACGTCGGGTGGAAGCTTGCGCTGGGCCGCGTCTCTGAACTGGGCGAAGCACTCGCCCTGCGACGACACCGTGCCCGCGCCCTTCAAGCACTCCTGATAGGCGGAGTATTCGTCCATGAGGTAGAGCTGCATGCCCGTGGCCATGGCCGACAGCGCCAGCGCGATGGAGGAGACCGTGATGCCGCCCACCGCCACGCCCGTCGGCTTGCTCTCGGCCCTCAGCAGCGGCAGCGCACGGACCCCGGCCATCAGCGCGAACAGCGCCATGACCAGACCCGCGAGCGGCAACATGAACGTCATGGCCAGCGCTGCGATGGACAACCAAATCGCTCGGCGGCCCGCTGCGTCAGCGGGCTGCTGGCCTGCCGGTGCCTTCACCGGTGTCGACACCTGACCTCCTCTGCGTCGCCGGGCGAGGAACAGATACCCTGTGACCCCCACCCTGTTTCCTCTTTGGAGTATGTGTGTCTAAGGCTGGGCGGCTCGTCGTCCTCGTCTCCGGCTCTGGAACCAACCTACAGGCCCTGCTGGACGCTTCTGCCGACCCGTCGTACGGCGCTCGCGTGGTAGCGGTCGGCGCCGACAGGGAGGGCATCGAAGGGCTGGCCAGAGCATCGAGGTCAGGCGTCCCGACATTTGTCGAAAAAGTGGGCGATTATGCGACGCGGGCGGAATGGGATTCCGCCATCGCGGCCCGGATCGCGGCGTACGAGCCGGACCTCGTCGTATCGGCGGGATTCATGAAGATCCTTGGCTCGCCTTCGCTCGACGCCTTCCCCGTGCTGAACACCCACCCGGCGCTGCTGCCGTCGTTCCCCGGCGCCCATGGCGTCCGCGACGCGCTCGCCCACGGGGTCAAGGTGACCGGATGCACGGTGATGCTGGCCGACGCGGGCGTCGACACGGGGCCGATCGTGGCGCAGGAGGCGGTGGTCGTGCTCCCCGACGACGATGAGAAGGTCCTGCACGAGCGCATCAAGACGGTCGAGCGCCGGCTGCTCGTCGAGATCGTCGGCCGGATGGCTCGTGAGGGCTGGACGGTCAGCGGACGTAGCGTCCGAATCGGCAACCACACAGGAGGGGAATCCACGTGACTCGCATCGCCATCCGGCGCGCGCTGATCGCTGTTTACGACAAGTCCGGGCTTGAGGAGCTGGCCAGAGCCCTCGACGGCGCCGGGGTGGAGATCGTCTCGACCGGCGGCACGGCCGCCGCCATCTCGTCGTACGGGATCCCGGTGACGAAGGTGGAGCAGCTCACCGGCTTCCCGGAATGCCTGGACGGTCGGGTCAAGACGCTGCACCCGCGCGTGCACGCCGGGCTGCTGGCCGACGTCACCAAGCCGCACCACGTGGCCCAGCTGGATGAGCTGGAGATCGACCCGTTCCAGCTGGTCGTGGTGAACCTCTACCCCTTCCAGGAGACCGTCGCCTCCGGCGCCTCCGCCGAGGAGTGCGTCGAGCAGATCGACATCGGCGGTCCCGCCATGATCAGGGGCGCGGCGAAGAACCACAGCACCTGCGCCGTCGTGGTCGACCCCGCCTTCTACGGCGACGTGCTCGACGCGCTGGGCGAGGACGGCTTCACGCTGACCGAGCGCAGGCGGCTGGCGGGCATCGCGTACGCGCACACGGCCTCCTACGACGTGGCCGTGGCGAACTGGTTCGCGGGGACGTACGCGAGCGAGGACGAGTTCCCCGCCTTCACCGGGTCGGCGTACCAGCGCAAGGCCACCCTCCGCTACGGCGAGAACCCCCACCAGCGCGCGGCCCTCTACACCGGCGGCACCGCGGGCGAGGGCGGGCTGGCGGGCGCCGAGCAACTGCACGGCAAGGAGATGTCCTACAACAACTACCTCGACGCCGACGCCGCCTGGCGCGCGGCGTGGGACTTCGCCGAGCCGTGCGTGGCCATCATCAAGCACCAGAACCCGTGCGGCATCGCGATCGGCGCCGACGTGGCCGAGGCCCACCGCAAGGCGCACGCGTGCGACCCGGTGTCGGCGTACGGCGGCGTGATCGCCGTCAACCGCACGGTCACCGAGGAGCTGGCCAGGCAGATCTTCGACGTTTTCACCGAGGTCGTGGTGGCCCCGGCGTACGACCCGCAGGCCCTTGAGGTGCTGCGCGGCAAGAAGAGCCTGCGCCTGCTGCTGTGCCCGGACGGGCCGGCGGAGCCGACCGAGTTCCGCAAGATCAGCGGCGGCCTGCTCGTGCAGACGGTGGACCGGGTCGACGCGCCCGGCGACGTGGCGGCCCAGTGGGAGCTCAAGTCGGGCGAGCCCGCCTCGCCCGAGCTGCTCGCGGACCTGGAGTTCGCCTGGCGGGCCGCCCGCTCGGTGAAGTCCAACGCCATCCTGCTGGCCAGCGGCGGGGCGACCGTCGGCGTCGGCATGGGCCAGGTCAACCGGGTCGACTCGTGCCGCCTGGCGGTCACTCGGGCGGGGGAGCGGGTTGCGGGGTCGGTGGCGGCCTCCGACGCGTTCTTCCCGTTCCCGGACGGGCTGGAGGTGCTGACCGAGGCGGGCGTACGCGCGGTCGTGGAGCCTGGTGGCTCGATCCGGGACGAACAGGTCATCGAGGCGGCCCAGAAGGCCGGCATCACCCTCTACTTCACCGGAGCCCGCCACTTCTTCCACTGATCACCTTCGCCCGACACCGACCGTTCCCAGAGGGGACTGGTCGTCGCCTCGTGGGGGCCTGACCGCCTCGATGAAGGATCGACCGCCTGTGTGGGGACTGATCGCTCAGCCAACCGATCACCCGGCAGAAGTCGGGTCGTCCCCGCGAGGGATTGACCGGCCTGGCAGCGGGCTGATCATCGCCATAGAAGGCTGAACGTCCCTGTAGGGGTTGATCATTACGATAAGGGCGACATGTGCCGATCATGTCGCCCTTATCCGATTTTGCCGCGAGCACTCATCGGATCCGGTTACGCTGAACCTCTCCCCGTTGCCGTCACTCGGAGTACCCCTATGGCGCTCGACGCGATCCTGCAGGCATTCGTCACCCTGAACGGCCTGTCCACCAGCCCCTTCGTGCTCGTGGCACTCGCCTTCATCGGTGCCTACCTCGGCAGTCGCGCCGTGGAGCTCATCCCTTACACCCGCCGCATCATCGAACGCCGCGAGGCCCAGGCCGCCGCCGCCGAACGCGACGCCTGACCCGTTTGTCGCATCCGGGCGCACACCCGTAGGTCTCCGGGCACGCTGGCAGGTCTTGGTGCACGCCCGCAGGTACTGCGCACGCCCCCGCGGGTCCGCGCACGCCCGCAGGTCCCGCGCACGTTGGCAGGTCCTGGTGTACGCCCGCAGGTCACGTCTCGACGCGCGCCGTCAGGTTCCCGCGTCGGCCCGTAGGTCTCTGCGCATGCCCGTAGGTTCCCGCGCACGCTGTCCGGTTCCGGCGGATGGCCGCAGGGTCCCGAGCACGTCCGCAAGTCCCCGCTGACGCTGGCCGGTTCCGCGCATGCCCGTAGGCCCCAGCGCATGTCCGTACGGCGCTGCGCACGCTGGCGGGTTCCGGCGGATGCCCGCAGGTCTCGCGCACGACGTTTTGGTGTACGTACGCCCGCAGGTCAGGTCCCGGCGTCCGCCGGCAGATTACTGAGCACGCCCGCAGGGTCCCGCGCACGCCGCCAGTCCCCGCGCACGTTGACCCGTTCCGCGCATGCCCGTGGGTCCAGGTGTGCGCCCACGGATTCCTGTGCACGTTGGCAAGCCCCGGCGGATGGTCGCAGGGTCGGTGTGGGCCCGCAGGTTGGGTTGGTTTCTGCGGGCGGTTGGCGGGTGGGTGGGGCGTCTCCTGGGAAGCGCGGGGTCAGCTGGTGGGTGGTGGGTGCCAGGCCAGGTGGGCTGCGCCGGCCAGGCTGGCGCGTACGCCAAGAGTGCTCTGTCTGACCTGGACCGCCTTGACGAAGGGCAGGCCGGAGACGTCGTCGAGAGCCTGCTCCAGCGGTTCGAACAGCACCTTGCCCGCGGCCGAGACGCCGCCGCCGATGACCACCGCGTTGATTTCGACGGCTGCCGCGGTGGAGGCGATCATGCCGGCCAGGGCCCGGGCGCCGCGTTCGAAGGCGGCCACCGCGATGGGGTCGCCTGCTGCGGCGTCCTGCGCGAGCGCCCGCGCGTCCGCCTTGTCGAGGGTGCCGGTGGTGCCAAGGCTGGTAGGGGTGCCGGAATCGGGGGTGCCAGTGGCGCCGAGGGTGGGGGAGCCAATGCCGGTGCCAGTAGCGGTACCGGTGCCCGTGGCGGTGCCGGTGCTGGTGGGGCTGGAGGCGGTGCCGGGGGTCCAGCCGTTTTCCAGGGCCCAGCGGGTCATGTTGGGGCCGCTGGAGTAGCGTTCGACGCAGCCGCGGCCGCCGCATTCGCAGCGTTCGCCGTACGGGTCGATGCTCATGTGGCCGACATGTCCGGCGTTTCCGGTGGGGCCCAGCAACGGGACGCCGTCGATCACCAGGCCGCCGCCGATGCCGGTCGACACGACGACGCCGAGCAGTGAGGCGCAGTCGCGGCCGGCGCCCAGCCAGTGCTCGCCGAGCGCGAAGCACTGCGCGTCGCCCGCCAGTACGGTGGGCAGGCCGGTCAGCTCGCGTACCTCCCGGCGCAGCGGGAATCCGCGCCAGCTCGGCATGTTGACCGGGCTGACGGTGCCGGCGGCGATGTCGACCGGGCCCGCGCAACCGATGCCGACCGCCTGAGGCGGGGGACCGTCGTCCATCACCTCTTTGATGAGGGCGGCCAGGGTGGACATGACGTCAGAACGCGGCGTCGGTCGGGTGGCGGAACGCAGGATGGAGCCGGCCTCGTCCACCAGTGCGGCGGCGAGCTTGGTTCCTCCGATGTCGATGGCGAGTACGCAGGTCATCAGTTTCCGCGGTGGTGGTTGTCGTCGGACCGGTGGGGATCGCCAGGGCGTTCCAGGCAGGGCACGGGTCTTGATCTCCCGGCCCCCAGGTCATTGAGCCAATGAGCCGAAATAGCCGAAATAGCCGGACTGGCCGGAGTCGGCCCTTGCGGGGTTCGTCGGAAGCCCAACCCTCCGCAGGTGTGCGAGGAGTCCGTCAATCGCGAGGCTTCCAGGGCGTCCGTCCGTCGCGTGGGGCGCGGGAAGCTCGTGCCGTGGGGGGCGTGTGGGGAGTCCGTCCCTCGTGAGACTTCCGAAGCTTCCAGGGTGTCCGTCCGTCGCGTGCAGCGCGGGGAGGCCGTTCCCTGCGGGGCTTGCGGGAAGTTCGTCCAGGGCGTGGGGCGCGGGAAGGTGATGTGCGAGAAGTCCGTCCGGCGCGTTGCGCGCGAGGCGGATGTTCGGCGTATGGCTGGTCGGAGGTTCGTCCCTGGTGCGCCTGGTGGGATGGACGTCCTTCGCGCGGCTCGGAAGAAGGCTGTCGGCTGCGTGGCGCTCGGCCGGAGAGGGCTCGGTCTGTGGGGGTGGGCGGTGGGCTCCGCGGTGAGGTGTGGGATGGCGCTCTCCCGGGTGGTGAGGGTGGGGGCAGGATGCTGGGGCATGCGTAACTTTAAGGCCTTCCAAGATCAATGACAACGATGTCAGCATCGGGCTGTGGATAACTCGGGGTGGACTGCCTGGCCTCTGTGGATAACCGGGCGGTGACCGGTGTCTGGCGGCTTCCATGTGGCGCGGCGCCCCGCCGGTGCGGAGGAACGGGAGCGGCATGGAAGGATTGCGGCATGAGCGCAGTGAAACTCGATGGCAAGGCCACCGCCGCCAAGATCAAGGAAGACCTCAAGAGGCGGGTCGCCGCGCTCAAGGAACGCGGCGTCACGCCGGGCCTGGGCACCGTGCTCGTGGGCGACGACCCCGGCAGCCAGATCTACGTGGCCGGCAAGCACCGTGACTGCGCCGAGGTGGGCATCGCCTCCCTTCGCGTCGACCTGCCCGCCACCGCCGCCCAGGCCGACGTCGAGGCGGCCATCGACGAGCTCAACGCCTCGCCCGCGTGCACCGGCTACATCGTGCAGTTGCCGCTGCCCAAGCACCTCGACACGATGGCCCTGCTGGAGCGCATCGACCCGGCCAAGGACGCCGACGGCCTGCACCCGGTCAACCTGGGCCGGCTCGTCCACATGGTCGACGCCCCGCTGCCCTGCACCCCGCACGGCATCGTGCTGCTCCTCCAGGAGTACGGCGTGCCGATCAAGGGCGCGGAGGTGGTCGTGGTGGGCCGGGGCATCACCGTGGGGCGTTCGCTGGGCCTGCTGCTGACCCGCCGCAGCGAGAACGCCACCGTGACCCTCTGCCACACCGGCACCCAGGACCTGGCCGCTCACGTGCGCCGCGCCGACATCGTGGTCGCGGCGGCCGGTGTGCCCGAGCTCATCAAGCGCGACATGGTCAAGCCGGGGGCGGCGGTGCTCGACGTCGGCGTCTCCCGCGTGGACGGCAAGATCGCCGGTGACGTGGCACTCGACGTCGAGGAGGTCGCCGGCCACCTCACGCCCAACCCGGGCGGCGTCGGGCCGATGACCCGCGCGCTGCTCCTGTCCAACGTGGTCGAAGCCGCCGAACACCGCCTCTGACGCCACACTCTCCGAGACAGGAAGCCGCTCCGGGGATTCTCGCCGCTGATCCATGATCTCCTGTACGCCCTGAGATCCCTTACGTGTACCGGCGGCTTCCTTAGGACACGCCGGGCCCGGCTCTCTGGCGGCGCCGCCCGGTTCCGGCCAGGCCGTCGGGCCGGGAACCGGCCGCCGCGGCGTTCCGGCGGCGAGCGGGCGCGGCTCAGGTGAAGACGTCATGGGCGGGCGGCGGGGGCGAGGGCCGACAGGTCGGTCTCGATCTTGGTGGCCGTGGCCAGCAGGGGCGGGAGCAGGTCGCGCCGGGCGGCCTGCAAGCTCGTACGCGTGGCGTGCGTAGAGACGTTCACCGCGGCCACCGTCCGCCCCGCGCGGTCGCGGATGGGCGCCGCGATCGAGCGCAGCCCCTCCTCCAGCTCCTGGTCCACCATCGCCCACCCGCGCCCCCGCACCTCGTCCAGCTCGGCCCGCAGCGCCGCGGGCAGGACGATGGTGTGCGAGGTGAGGCGGCGCAGCTCGGCCCGCCCGAGGTAGCTCTCCAGCGCCTCCGGCGGCAGCGCGGCCAGCAGCACCCGGCCCATCGAGGTGCAGTAGGCCGGGAACCGGGTGCCGATGTTGATCGTGACCCGCATGATCCGCGCCGTGGCCACCCGCGCCACGTACACCACGTCCGTGCCGTCCAGCACCGCGACCGAGGCGGACTCGCCCACCTCGGCGGCCAGCCGTTCGAGGTGCGGATCGGCCACCTCGGGCAGCGACAGGCTGGACAGGTAGGCGTAGCCCAGCTCCAGCACCCGCGGCGTGAGCGCGAACAGCCGCCCGTCGCTGCGCACGTACCCCAGGTCGGTGAGCGTGAGCAGGAACCTTCTGGCCGCCGCTCTGCTGAGCCCGGTCGCGCGGGCGACCTGGCTGAGCGTCAGCTCAGGCTCCGTGGCGCTGAACGCCCGGATCACCGCGAGGCCGCGCGCCAGCGACTGCACATGATCGACCATGCTGGGTCCCCCTTGAACAGGAGCCGGCAAGAGCGTAGCTTCCGCGATACGGGGTTGTTCGGTCAGAGAATACATGTGCGCATCGCGAACAAGTAGGAGCTCATCATGACGTTCCTGGACCCCAAGGTCTGGACGGGCTCGATCTTCGACGGCAGCTGGACGGTCTCGCGCGCCGGTGACGCGCCCGTGGTCGAGCCCGCGACCGGTGCGGAACTCGGCCGCGCGGGTACGGCCGGCGCCGAGGACGTGGCCGCGGCCGCGCTTCGCGCCCGGCAGGAGCAGCGGGCGTGGGCCGCGACGCCGTACGAGGAGCGGGCCGCGCTGCTGCGGCGCGCCGGGCGGCTGTTCGAGGAGCACGCGCAGGAGATCCAGGACTGGATCGTGCGCGAGTCCGGCGGCGTGCCGGGCAAGGCGGGCTTCGAGACGCACGTGGCGGCGCAGGAGTGCTACGAGGCGGCGGCGCTGGCCTCGCAGCCGCTCGGCGAGGTGCTGCCCACGTCCAAGAAGCGGCTCAGCTTCGCGCGCCGGGTGCCTGTCGGCGTCGTCGGGGTGATCGCCCCGTTCAACTTCCCGCTGATCCTCGGCATAAGGTCCGTCGCCCCCGCCTTGGCGCTCGGGAACGCGGTCGTCTTCAAGCCGGACCAGCGCACCGCCGTCTGCGGCGGGTACGCCATCGCCCGCGTCTTCGAGGAGGCCGGCCTGCCCCCTGGCCTGCTGCACGTGCTGCCCGGCGGCGCCGAGGCCGGTCAGGCATTGGTGGCCGACCCGAACATCCCGGTGATCTCGTTCACCGGCTCCACGGCGGCGGGGCGCAAGGTCGGCGAGGCGGGGGCGCGCCTGCTCAAGCGGGTGCACCTGGAGCTGGGCGGCAACTCCGCCCTGGTGGTGTTCGACGACGCCGATCTCGGCCTGGCGGCGTCGGCGGGCGCGTGGGCGACGTTCTTCCACCAGGGCCAGATCTGCATGACCTCAGGACGGCACCTGGTGCACGAGGCCGTGGCGGAGGAGTACGTGGAGCGCCTGGCCGCCAAGGCCGACGGCCTGCCCGTCGGCGACCCGGCCACGGGACAGGTCGCGCTCGGCCCGCTCATCGACGCCCACCAGCGCGACCGGGTGCACCGGCTGGTCACCGAGAGCGTGACGGCCGGGGCGCGGCTGGCCACGGGAGGGACGTATGAGGGGCTGTTCTACCGGCCCACGGTGCTGGCCGAGGTGCCGGTCGCGGCGCCCGCGTACGCCGAGGAGGTGTTCGGGCCGGTGGCGCCGGTGACCACGTTCTCCACCCTGGAGGAGGCGGCGGCCCTGGCGGCCGACTCGGAGTACGGCCTGTCGCTCGGCATCCTGACCAGTGACGTGATGAAGGGCCTGGCCCTGGCCGACCTGGTGCCGACGGGCATCGTGCACATCAACGACCAGACGGTGGACGACGAGGCGGTGGCTCCCTTCGGCGGGGTGGGGGCTTCGGGGACGGGGAGCAGGTTCGGCGGGACGGGGGCCAACGTGGACGCCTTCACGGAGACGCAGTGGGTCACGATGCAGGGCGACATCGCGGCCTATCCGTTCTGATCAGCGCCCGGACGAACGCGGACGCGCGCTGACCAAAGCGGACGAACAGGGACGAACGCGGACGCGCGGACCAAGGGGGTCACCGGTTGCGGTAGCGGTCGGTGGCCTCCCTGGTCGCGCGGATGGCGGCGTCGGCCGTCTCGTAGCGCCGCTGCGCCAGCCCCACGAAGATGCAGTCCACGATCAGCAGCTGGCTGATCCGGCTGGCCAGTGCCCCGGGCCGGAACGCGGTCTCCCGCCCCGCGGACACCAGCGTGTGATCGGCCAGCTCGGCCAGCGTGGAGCGCGGATTGTTGGTGATCCCCACGATCAGCGCTCCCGCCTCGGCCGCCGTCCTGGCCGGCACCAGCACGTCGGGCGTCTCGCCGCTGCAGCTGATCGCCACCGCCACGTCGCCGTCGTGCAGCAGCGCCGCGCTGGTCAGCGCCAGGTGGGCGTCGCTGAACGGATGGCTGGACAGGCCGATCCGCAGCAGCTTCTGCGACATGTCGGTGGCCACCAGCCCCGAGGCGGCCACGCCGTACACGTCCACCCGCCGCGCCTCGGAGATCGCCTTGACGACCTCCCCGAGCTGGTCGGGGTCGAGCTGGGCGGCGGTGTCGGCGAGCGCCTCCGACTCCGCCCGCGCGACCTTGGCGATCACGTCCGTGAGCGGGTCGTCGGGCGCGAGGTCGCCGGGCACCAGCCGTTCCGGCTCCTTGGCCACGGCGGCGGCCAGGGCGAAGCGCATCTGCGAGTATCCGGCGAAGCCGAGCGCCCGCGCCGTGCGCACGATGGTCGCCTCGCTCGTTCCCGACACCGCGCTGAACTCGGTGATCGTGCTGCGCACGACCAGCCCGGGATCGTCGAGGATGATGCGGGCGATCGACTGCGCCGCGGGGGTCAGCGAGGGCAGCACGGCGCGTACGGCCGCGACGGGGTTCGCAGGTTCGGCGGTCACCGCAGCAGCCATTCCGCCGCCGCCAGCGCGGAGACGCGGGAGATGCCGTGCGTGGCCACGTGCGTCGCGCCCTCGGGGGCGGCGGCGATGCCGGTGTCCACCACGATCGCGTCCGGCCGCAGCGCGAGGGCCCGGGCCACGGTGTCGCGCACCCAGGCGTGCCGGGCCGCGTCGTGCGCCACCAGCACCACCGGCCGCTCGTCGAACGCGGGCAGCTCGCCGCCTTCGGGTTCCAGCTGCACCCGTTCGGTGTCGGGCAGCAGGGACGTGAGTGCGGCGGTGATGCCGGTCGGCGTGGCGGGATCGACGGCCTTGCTGAAGCGGGTGTTGATCTCGACGACCAGGGGACCGCGGTCGAGCGTGGCGCTGCCCTGGGTGGTCAGCGCGGCGCGGGCGGCCCGCAGGCCGACGCCCTCGTCGACGTCGTCGTGCACCTCCTGGCGCAGCGCGGCCTGGGCGGCGTACCAGCTGGACAGAGCGCGTACCCGTTCGGCCGCCTGCGCCAGCCGCTCCTCGGGGAGCGTGCCGTTCCTGACCGCCGCGACGATCGCGTCGCGGATCGCGTGCAGGCTCTCCTCGGTCGACAGTCCCACGCAGATGGCGTCCACGCCGGCGCCGAGCGCCCGCACCGCGATCTCGCCGGGGTCGAACATGGCGGCCACCGCCCGCATCTCGATCGCGTCGGTGACGAGCATCCCGTCGAAACCGAGCTCGCCCCTCAGGAGCTCGGTCATGGCGGTACGGCTCAGCGTCGCCGGCATCGACGGATCGAGCGCGGGGATGAGCAGGTGGCCGGACATGATCGAACGCACCCCGGCGTCGATCGCGGCCCGGAACGGCGGCAGGTCGCGCTCGGCCAGCACCTCGCGCGAGGCGTGCACGGTCGGCAGCGCCAGATGGGAGTCGGTGATCGTGTCGCCGTGGCCGGGGAAGTGCTTGGCGCACGCGGCCACGCCCGCGCCCTGGACGCCGTTGACGTAGGCGACCGTGTGACGGGAGACCAGCTCCGGCGTCGGCCCGAACGAGCGCACGCCGATCACGGGGTTGGCCGGGTCGGAGTTCACGTCGGCGGAGGGCGCGTAGTTGAGGGTGATGTCCAGATCTGCGAGCATCCTGCCGATCTGGCGACCCACCTGCTCGGTGAGCTTCACGTCGTCCACCACGCCGAGGGCCCGGTTGCCCGGGAAGGAGCTGCCGGCCATGACCTCCAGCCGGGTGACCGCACCGCCCTCCTCGTCGACGGAGACGACGGTGTCGGGGTTCTCGGCGCGGAAATCCCTGATCAGCCGGTCGTCGATGGCGTTGCGGGCGAACAGCACCACGCCGCCCAGACCCTCGCCCAGCGCCCGGCGTAGCCAGTCGGGGGCGGAGGTTCCCTCGTACCCCGGATGCAGCACCGTCATCGCCAGTCTGTACAGGTCACCGCTCATCGGCATTTTCCTTCACAGTTGTTGATCTGAAGGTAATTTTCTGTCATCGTCGCCTTCGATACAACCACTTCCGAGAGGCCACCCCCCATGCCCAGCAGAAGAACTCTCCTGAAGGGTCTCGCCCTCGCCGCCGCCGCCTCGGCCGTTCCGCTGCCCGCCTTCGCGGAAGCGGGCTACGTTCCGCCGTTACGGCAGATGCGCGGCATGTGGATCGCGTCCGTGGTCAACATCAACTGGCCGTCGAAGCCCGGCCTCAGCGCCGACGAGCAGAAGGCCGAATATCTCGCCTGGCTGGACGTGGCCGTACAGCGCAAGCTCAACTCGGTGTTCGTGCAGATCAGGCCGACCGCCGACGCGTTCTGGCCGTCACCGTACGAGCCGTGGTCGCAGTATCTGACCGGCACCCAGGGCCAGGACCCCGGCTACGACCCGCTCGCCTTCGCCGTGGCCGAGACGCACAAGCGCGGCCTGGCCTTCCACGCCTGGTTCAACCCGTACCGCGTGTCGATGCAGGCCGACCCGGCCAAGCTGCACCCCGACCACCCCGGCCGCAAGCATCCCGACTGGATCCTGCCGTTCGGCGGCAAGCTCTACTACAACCCGGGCATGCCCGAGGTCCGCAAGTTCTGCCAGGACGCGATGATGGACGCGGTCACCCGCTACGACATCGACGGCCTGCACTTCGACGACTATTTCTACCCGACCAACACGACAGACTTCGACGACGCCGAGGAGTTCGCCGAGTACGGGGCCGGCTTCCCCGACCTGGCCGCCTGGCGGCGCCACAACGTCGACCTGATGGTCCAGGAGATGCAGCAGCGCGTGCGCGCGGCCAAGCCCGAGATCGCCTGGGGCATCAGCCCGTCGGGCATCTGGCGGAACAAGGCCAGCGACCCGCTCGGCTCCGAGACCAACGGCGGGCAGTCCTACGACAACCTGCACGCCGACACCCGCGGCTGGGTCAAGAAGGGCTGGCTGGACTACATCGCGCCCCAGCTCTACTGGTACATCGGGCAGCCGCCGGCCGACTACTCCAAGCTCGTGCCGTGGTGGTCGGACGTGGCGAGCGGCACGAAGACGCTGCTGTGGATCGGGCAGGCGGCGTACAAGGCGGGCGATCCCGCCCAGGCGGCCGAGTGGCAGGCGCCGGACGAGCTGTCCAGGCACCTGACGCTCAACCGCGAGCACCGCGAGATCGGCGGCGACATCTGGTACAACGCCAACGACGTCAAGGTCGACCGGCTCGCCTCCATCTCCACCGCGGTGAACGACCACTACCAGCGGCCCGCGCTCGCGCCCGTGCTGCCCAGGCTGGCCAGGGGAGAGGCGCCCAGGCGGCCGGTGCTGGCCTACGCGCTGCGCCACCGCGGCGGGGTCGAGGTGCGCGCGGTGGCGACGGGCAGGGACGAGCCGTTCGTGTACGCCGTCTTCCGCTTCGACCGGCCCGCGGGCGCCAAGGCGTTCGACGACGCCCGCGACCTGGTCGCCGTCGTGCCCGGTGACCGGCAACTGCGCTGGACCGACCCCGAGGGCAGGCGCGGTCACCACTACTACGTGGTCGCGGTGGACCGGGCCAACCGGACCAGCAAGCCGAGCAACGGCTTCAGGGTCATCTGACCCGCCGATGCGCGCGGACCCCGGCGGGTCCGCGCGAACCGGCCCACGCGACCCCGATCCGGTCCGCGCGATTGGGTCCGCCCGACCCCGATCCGGTCCGCGCGATTGGGTCCGCGCGACCCGGCTTCGGTCCGCGCGAACCCAGCCCGGCGAACTGGTCTGAGGGAACGCTACGCCTACGCGCGTCGCCGGTCATGTCCTGACCGGCGACGAGCCCGGCGGGCGCCCTCATGGACGCTCGCCGCTGCTCGTGGCCGTGCCCGCGGTTCGCGGGCACGGTGGACGCTCAGGTTCCGCTGCTGCCGGAACCCCTCGCCGAAGCCCCGGTCGCGATCCGGTCCCTAAGAAGCCCTGCGCCCGGCCGCCGACGGCTGCTCGGTCGAGGCTCCCGACGACCTCTGTGGCGGAACCACGGGGGTCGGACGCACCAGACCGAGCGCGACGACCTCGTTGGCCAGTCGGGTGCGCCGGTTGGTGCCTTCGGGAATCCTGAACTTCTGGTAGAGCCGCAGCAGATGCTGTTTCACCGCGGCTTCGGTCACGACCAGGTCGTCGGCGATCTCACGTGCCGTCGCCGGAGCGACGAACGCCTCGTCCGACAGCGCCGGCCTGCAGAGCGAGGTCAGTACGTCGACCTCGCGCCTGGTCAGCTCGGGCGCGGCCGCTCTGCGCAGCTCGACCTCAGGGGTGAAGTCCTCTCGGGGGACTCCACCGATGCGACCCCGTGCCGCGCCGAAGGAGACGACGTCGCCGTCGTCAAGGACCCTCCGGGCGATCGGCCTGCCATTCACCCGTGTGCCGTTCCTGGACAGCCCCAGGTCGACGACATACAGGTAGGGTCCTCGTCTGACGAACTCGGCATGGAGTCGAGACACGCTGGGGTCGGTGAGCCGGATGTCGACACCGCGGCCCCTCCCCACAGTCGTGATCTCGGGGCGCAACGGGACCACCTCGCCAGTGTCCTCGATGCGTATGAACGGCCCCTCCACGGCAGTTCCTCCCCAGGTAGCCCGCCGTAACTATTACTACAGCTCCGGCTTACCCAAACGAGGGGATGCGGAATCTCCTTTGCCGAAAGGAGAATCCCACGTGAAATTGGTCTGGACCTCTGCAGTCGGTTTTGCCTGCTCACGGGTAGACTTCGGGCGGAGATAAGCGGAGGAAACACTCATGGCGGACAAGCCCACGAAAGGTCTGGCCGATGTCGTAGCGGCGTCCACCGCGCTGAGCGACATCGACGGAAAGGCCGGCCGGCTCTTCTACCGTGGATACGACATCCACGACCTGGCCGGCCGCGCGACGTTCGAGGAGACCGCACACCTGCTCCAGCGGGGCAAGCTGCCCACCCGCGCCGAGCTCGACGCGTACGGCGCGGAGCTGGCGAGCGGCCGGGAGCTGGGCGCCCTGGTGTCCGCGAACATCGCCGAAATCGCCGAGAAACAGAAACCCATGGAGGCGTTGCGCACGCTGGTCTCCCTGTCGGCCGCCGACGACGCGGACAAGGACGGCATCTCCCCTGAGGCCAACCTGCGCAAGGCCGCGCGCCTGGTCGCGCAGCAGCCCCTGCTCGTCGCCCGCTACCACGCCGCCCGTACGGGAACGCGCATCCCCGAGGCGGACCCGTCGCTGAGCATCGCCGCGAACTTCCTGCTCCAGGTCACCGGCCGCACCCCCGGCCCGCGCGAGGTCGAGATCTTCGACGAGTGCCTGGTCCTGCACGCCGACCACACGATGAACGCCTCCACGTTCGCCGCCCGCGTCTGCGCCGCGACCCTGTCGGACATGCACTCGGCCATCGTCGCCGCCATCGGCACCCTCAAGGGCCCGCTGCACGGCGGGGCGAACGAGCAGGTCATGAAGACGCTGGAGTCGCTGTCTCCCGGCGGCGTGGCCCAGGCCGTACGCGACAAGCTCGCCGCCGGCGAGAAGATCATGGGCTTCGGGCACCGCGTCTACAAGACCGAGGACCCCCGTGCCACGCACCTGCGCCGGATGTCGGCCGAACTGGCCGAATCGACCGGGGACGACACCTACTACCGGATGTCGAAGGAGATGGAGGAGGTCGTCCTGGAGACGAAGGGCCTCTATCCCAACGTCGACTTCTTCGCCGCCTCGGTCTATCACTACCTCGGCATACCGACCGACCTGTTCACTCCGGTATTCTCCATCAGCCGCATGTCGGGGTGGACCGCTCATGTCATCGAGCAGCACGCCGACAACCGGTTGATCCGCCCTGACAGCGAGTACATCGGTGAGACGGACCAGAAGTGGAAGCCGATAGAAGAGCGATGAGCACCGGGCAGGACAGAGCGGGAACGCCGCCGACGCCGCCCCGCCGCGCGCATGACCCTGAGCAGGTGTGTTGAGCCAGAACGGGACCGAACGCGAGAGCTGGGGGCCGTACCCGCTGATCCTGGCGGGTGCGGCTGTCGGCGTGCTGGTGATCTTCGTGGCGAATCCGCGCTGGGGCGGGTTCGCGCTGGGCGCCGTCATCATGGTCGCCGCCGCGCTGCGCTTCGCCGGCTACGGCGGGCAGCTCGCGCTGCGGAGCAGGAAGGTCGACGTCATCACGCTGTCCGTCTTCGGATTCGTGCTGGTGCTGACCTCGCTCCTGCTCTACAACAACGAGCTCAAGGCGCTCATCCTGTCCCTTTTCGCCCCGTGACCGGACGGTCCGATAGCCTCAACGCATCAATTCATTGAAGGGGAACCATTCGCATGCCCAAGATCAAGGTGGAGAATCCCGTCGTCGAGCTTGACGGCGACGAGATGACCCGGATCATCTGGCAGTTCATCAAGGACCAGCTGATCCTTCCCTACCTCGACGTCGACCTGAAGTACTACGACCTCGGTATCGAATACCGGGACTCGACGGACGACCAGGTCACCATCGACGCCGCGAACGCCATCAAGAGGTACGGCGTCGGTGTGAAGTGCGCCACCATCACCCCGGACGAGGCGCGCGTCGAGGAGTTCGGTCTCAAGAAGATGTGGAGGTCCCCCAACGGGACCATCCGCAACATCCTCGGTGGCGTCATCTTCCGCGAGCCGATCATCATGTCGAACGTGCCGCGGCTCGTCCCCGGGTGGACCAAGCCGATCGTCGTCGGCCGTCACGCCTTCGGCGACCAGTACCGCGCCACCGACCTGAAGATCCCCGGTGAGGGCACGCTGACCCTGACGTACACGCCGAAGGACGGCTCCGAGCCGATCGAGCTCGACGTGTACGACTTCCCCGGCAGCGGCGTCGCGATGGCGATGTACAACCTGGACGACTCGATCCGCGACTTCGCCCGCGCCTCCATGCGTTACGGCCTCAACCGCGGCTACCCGGTCTACCTCTCCACGAAGAACACGATCCTGAAGGCGTACGACGGCCGCTTCAAGGACATCTTCGCCGAGGTCTTCGAGACCGAGTTCAAGGACGAGTTCGACAAGGCCGGCCTCACCTACGAGCACCGCCTCATCGACGACATGGTCGCCGCCGCGATGAAGTGGGAGGGCGGTTACGTCTGGGCCGCCAAGAACTACGACGGCGACGTGCAGTCCGACACGGTCGCGCAGGGCTTCGGCTCGCTCGGCCTGATGACCTCGGTCCTGATGACCCCCGACGGCCAGACCGTCGAGGCCGAGGCCGCCCACGGCACCGTGACCCGTCACTACCGCCAGCACCAGCAGGGCAAGCCCACCTCCACCAACCCCATCGCCTCGATCTTCGCCTGGACGCGCGGCCTGGCCCACCGCGGCAAGCTCGACAACACCCCCGCGGTGACCGAGTTCGCCGACAGGCTGGAGCAGGTCTGCGTCGAGACCGTCGAGGGCGGTCAGATGACCAAGGACCTGGCGCTCCTCGTCGGCGGCGACGCCGAGTGGCTCACCACCCAGGACTTCCTGGCGGCCCTGGACGAGAACCTCAAGAAGAAGATGTCCGCCTGAATGCCGAAAACGGCCTCCACCTGCGGTGTCCGCCGCACGGTCGGGGCCGTTTCGCATGCGCGGCCCGTGACCCCTCGCCGGTCGGCCCGCCCTTTCCCATGTCTTGACGGAACGGCAGGCGTGCCGTAGTTGATCAGCTGGGTATGAGCCACCTCACAACAGTCGTGCGCGTCTCGGGGGGTTCGGATGCGACTGCGTATTTTGAGTGGGCTAGGGGTGCTCGCGGCCGCCGCAATCCTGACGGGGTGCGACTCGGAGCCGGAGACCGCCAAGCTGCCCGACACCAAGGCACAGGCCGCGGCCAAGCTCAAGGCCGGCAAGGCCGCCAAGATGAAGGCCGCCGCGGCGGTCAGGGCGAACGAGCTGGGGCAGATCCCGGTGCTGATGTGGCACCGCATCGTGCCGAAGCCGCAGACGACGGACGACAGGTCGCCGGCGCAGTTCAGGGCGGATCTGGAGCGGCTGGTCAGAGAGGACTACGTGCCGATCACCGCCGCCGAGATGGTGGCCGGGAAGATCGACATTCCGGCGGGCAAGCACCCCGTGGTGCTCACGTTCGACGACTCCTCTCCCTCTCAGCTCACCCTGAACGAGATGGGAGAGGTGCAGAAGGACACCGCGGTCGCGATCCTGCGGGAGGTGGCCGCCAAGCATCCGGGCTGGAAGCCGAAGGCGACGTTCTACGTGACGCGCGACATGTTCGGCAAGACCGTGCGCGAAGAGCAGGCCCAGGCGCTGCTCTGGCTCAAGGACAACGGCTTCGAGATCGGCAACCACACGCGCGACCACCTCAACCTGCGCGGACGCTCGAAGCAGGAGGTGGAGGAGCAGATCGGCACGATCGGCAAGACGATCAGCTCGCTGGCCTACCTGAACCCGACGACGATCGCGCTGCCGTACGGGAACCAGCCGACCAAGAAGGAATGGGCGCTGAAGGGCAAGCAGTACCACCACCAGGGCGCGTTCCTGGCCGGGTACACGCCGGCGCCGGCGCCGTTCAGCAAGTCGTACGACGCGGCGGGCATCCCGCGGATCAAGGCCATGGAGAAGAAGGGCGACTGCGCCCAGTTCTGCTCGGAGGCCTGGCTCGACTGGCTGAAGAAGAACCCGGACATGCGCTACACCTCCGACGGTGACGTGAGCACGGTGGCCTATCCGAAGTACAAGGCGCCGTATCTGCGCAAGTCGTTCACCACCTGGAGCCTGCCCTACTGACCGTGATCAGGTTCGGCCGGTGAACGTGACGCCCGCGCGGTGCAGGCGCTCGATGAGGGGCCGGCCCATGGCGGCGGCCGTCGTGAGCTGGCCCGCCCGCTCGGGCACGTCGTCGAAGGCGAGGCACAGGGCGGACTCGGCGAACATCTTGGCCGTCTCGTCGTAGCCGGGGTCGCCGCCGGCCACCTCCGTGATCACGCGCTCGCCGCCGCCCTCGCCCAGGAACGTGACCTTGAACCAGCTCCTGGCCCGCCGCTCGGCCGACGGGCCTTCGCCCGGCTTCAGCCGGGCCTGGACGCGGTCGCGTACCGGCGGGACCTGGGCGAGCGCGGCGAACGCGCCCGCGCCCGCCACGGTGGCCACGGCGGCGGGCAGGGTTCTGACCGCGTAGTGCTGCCGGTAGGTGAAGTCGGGGCCGTAGCGGTCGAGCAGCCGGGCGGAGTAGCCGACGATGAGCGGATCGAGGGTCGGCATCGGCAGCGCCCAGCCGCCGACGTAGCGCAGACCGCCCGGCAGGGAGCTCACCCTGCGGCCCGGCGGCCTGGGCTCGGCGGCGCGGCGCAGGGCGCCCGCCCGCGCGGCCTGCCCGGCGCGGCCGAGCACGGACAGGGCACTGGCCAGCGTGCCGCCCGACGGCCGCCCGTTCCCGCGCAGGAAGCCGCTGACCTTCAGCGGGACGCCCTCGGGGAGCAGGCCCACGGTGTACAGGACGCCGAGGTCGTACGGGATCGAGTCGAAGCCGCAGGCGTGCACGAGCTTCGCGCCGCTCATGACCGCCCGCTCGTGGTGGCGCAGGTACATCCGGTCCACGAACTCCGACTCGCCGGTGAGGTCGAGGTAGTGGGTACCGGCCTCGGCGCAGGCGGCGACGAGCGGCTCGCCGTGCACGACGTACGGGCCGACCGTGCTCGCGACGACCCGCGTCCGCCGGGCGAGCTCCGCCAGCGAGGCCGGGTCCGTGGCGTCGGCCCGCAGGATGGGCGCGTCGATCCCGAGCCGCTCCAGCTTGGCCGGATCCCGCCCGGCCAGCGCCCACCGGGCGCCGGGCGCGGCGGCGCGCGCGAGGTAGCGGGCCGTCAGCTCGCCGGTGAATCCGCTCGCGCCGAAGAGCACGATGTCGTACGGGCGCTCGTCCATGATCCTGAGGCTGGCCGAGAGGAGGGCCCGGCGCAAGGGCTCGCTTACGGACGTTTGGCGAATCGCCGGGAAAGACCGCTTCGCTCCTGCGAAAATGACGAAGCCGTGCGCGAAAGAGTCGAAGCCGTGACGTCACGAAGCATTAACGGATCCCTGTGAAGTTGCTGAGCGTCGTAAAGTTTGCGTCGATGGGGTTCAGTACACGTGGGGATGACGAATGCCGCAGATCTCGCCGCTGGTCGCCGGCGATCCCACCGAGCTGGGGTCCTTCCGGCTGTCCGGGCGGATCGGGGAGGGCGGCCAGGGCATCGTCTACCTGGGCGTCGACGACAAGGGCGAGCGGGCCGCGATCAAGCTGCTGCACGTCAAGTTCAGCGGTGACACCATCGCCAGGTCGAGGTTCGCCAGGGAGCTGAAGGCGGCGCAGCGGGTGGCGTCGTTCTGCACGGCCCGGGTGATGGAGGCCGATCTCGACGGCGACACGCCGTACATCGCCAGCGAGTACATCGACGGCCGGCCCCTGCGCGAGATCATCGAGGAGGACGGCCCGCTCACCGGCACCGTGCTCGACCGGCTGGCCATCGGCACCGCCACCGCGCTCACGGCGATCCACCACGCCTCGATCGTGCACCGCGACTTCAAGCCCGACAACGTGCTGATCGCCGCCGACGGGCCGCGCGTGGTCGACTTCGGCATCGCCCGGATCATCGACTCCACCGGCACGATCACCAGCCGCGCGATCGGCACCCCCGCCTACATGGCGCCCGAGCAGATCGCCGGCGACGACATCGGGCCCTACACCGACGTGTTCTCCTGGGGCGCCACCATCGCCTTCGCGGCGAGCGGGGAGGTGGCCTTCGAGGGCAAGTCCATCGCGATGGTGCTCAACCGGATCCTCAACCACGAGGTCGACGTCGGCATGATGCACGAGCCGCTGCAGAGCGTGGTGCGGTCGGCGCTGTCGAAGTCGCCGGCCGAGCGGCCCTCCGCCGACCAGATCCTGCTGCGGCTGCTCGGCCAGGCGTCCACCGTCGGGGCCTCCACGGCGGTGCTGACCCGGGGCGTGCAGGTGGCCAGCGACGACACCACGCCGTTCACCAGGGTGTCGGCCGGCTCGATCACGGAGCAGCCGGGCCGCACGGGCGCCGCCGCGCCGCCGTCCCAGACCGGCGGCACGGGACAGCCGTCCCAGACCGGTGGTGGTGCGGCGCCGTCCGCCCAGACCGGTGGTGGTGCGGCGCCGTCGTCCATGAGCGGCGGGCCCGTGCCGCACGCCCAGGCCCGTGGCGGGCTGTCCCAGCTGACGACGCACGGCTCGATGGCGCAGCAGGAGCACCACACGACCGGGCAGCAGACGGGGTCGTCGACACCGCACACAGGTCCCTCGGGGCAGGCCGGGCCACAGGCGGGCGCGCCGTACGCCGGGCCCGCGCCGCAGGAGGGAGGCGGGCCGCCGTACCCGATGGGCGAGCCCGCCGGGCCCGAGCGCAGCCGGCGGGCGCGGGTGTGGCTGGCGGTGCTCACCGCGCTCGCGCTGCTGGCCGCCGCCGCGATCGCGCTGTTCGTGAACGGCT
This sequence comes from Nonomuraea fuscirosea, assembly GCF_003001935.1. Classification (GTDB taxonomy): domain Bacteria; phylum Actinomycetota; class Actinomycetes; order Streptosporangiales; family Streptosporangiaceae; genus Nonomuraea; species Nonomuraea fuscirosea. Next base: position 150,507 of record NZ_PVNG01000003.1, read on the forward strand.
GGAACCCGCTGGCGCTCACCGGGGACACGACCCCGGACCGGACGTCCGGCAGAGGTCCGGGCACCGGCCTGTCGTCGGTCGTGGACAAGGTGGCCGAGACCGGGAAGATCGTCATCGGCGTCAAGGGCGACCTGCCCGGCGTGGGGCTGCAGAACGGCGACGCCTTCCAGGGCTTCGACGTCGAGATCGCCAAACGCCTGGCGACGGGGCTGGGTGCCAAGGAGACGACGTTCGTCAGGGTCGGGCGCGACGACCGCGCGTCGTCGCTGGCCGAGGGCGAGACCGACCTCATCGTCGCCACCTACTCGATCGACAAGAGCCAGACCCAGTTCGCCGGCCCCTACTACCTCGCCCACCAGGACCTCCTCGTCCGCGCGGGCGCCGGCATCGACGAGATCGGCGACCTGAAGGGCAAGCGGATCTGCGCGCCCAACAGCCCGTCGGTCGGCGCCGTCCAGGACCGGGTGAAGGTCCAACCGGTGGTGACCAGCGACTACGCCGCCTGCATGGACCTGCTCAGGAGCGGCAAGGTCGACGCGGTGCCCGGTGACGACCTGATCCTGGCCGGCTTCGCGGCCAGGGAGAACATGCGGTACAAGATCCTCGGCGCGAAGCTCACCAACGAGCGCTACGCCGTCGGGATCAGGGACGGCGACGTGAAGACCTGCAAGGCGGTGAAGGCGGTGATCGCCGACCTCTACGCCAAGGGCGTCGTCGAGCAGCTCCTGACCAGCCATTTCGGCAAGGTCGACTTCAAGGCGGAGCTGAAAGTGCCCGCGATGGAAACCTGCTGATGACGAGCGGGTAACATCCCCAACGTCAACGAATCACGCTGCGAGTTAGGGGAAGGCCATGGCGTCGTCAGCCACTGTGCCCGTCAAGGTGACCGTCACCGGAGCCGCCGGCCAGATCGGCTACGCACTGCTGTTCCGCATCGCGTCGGGGCAGCTGCTCGGCGCCGACGTGCCGGTCAAGCTCAGCCTGCTGGAGATCCCCGCGGCGGTGAAGGCGGCCGAGGGCACCGCGATGGAGCTGGACGACTGCGCGTTCCCGCTGCTGTCCGGGATCGAGATCACCGACGACCCGAACGTCGCCTTCACCGGCGCAAACGTGGCGCTGCTGGTCGGCGCCATGCCCAGGAAGGCCGGCATGGAGCGCGGCGACCTGCTCGGCGCCAACGGCGGCATCTTCGGCCCGCAGGGCAAGGCGATCAACGATCACGCCGCCGACGACATCAGGGTCCTGGTCGTGGGCAACCCGGCCAACACCAACGCGCTCATCGCCCAGCAGAACGCGCCCGACGTGCCGGCCGACCGCTTCACCGCGATGACCAGGCTCGACCACAACCGCGCGCTGTCGCAGCTGGCGGCCAAGCTCCAGGTGCCGGTCACCGAGATCAAGAAGATGACGATCTGGGGCAACCACTCCGCCACCCAGTACCCCGACCTGTTCCACGCCGAGGTGGGCGGCAAGGTCGCGGCCGAGCAGGTCGACTCCGAGTGGCTGAGCGGCACCTTCATCCCGACGGTGGCCAAGCGCGGCGCCGCCATCATCGAGGCCCGCGGCGCCTCGTCGGCCGCCTCGGCCGCCAACGCCGCGATCGACCACGTCTACGACTGGGTCAACGGCACCGAGTGGACCTCGGCCGCCGTGGTCTCCGACGGCTCCTACGGCGTGCCCGAGGGGCTCATCTCGTCCTTCCCCGTCAGGGCGGCGGACGGCAGGTTCGAGATCATCCAGGGCCTCGAGATCGACGCCTTCTCCCGCGAGCGCATCGACGCCAGCGTGCGCGAGCTGGCCGAGGAGCGTCAGGCGGTCAAGGAGCTGGGCCTCATCTGAGCGTCAGGCGGCACGAGGAGCCGGGTCTCGGCTGAGCGTGCCGCCGTTCCATCGAGCGCGCGCGTCCCGTCGGCGGGGACGCGCGCGTTCCGCTGTGCGGGAGACCGCTCTTGCCGCGCGGACGCCGGTCATCCTGGGCTCGCCTCGTCGCAGGGCCACGGGAGGATCGCCGCGGCGGACTGGGGAGTGGCGAAGATGACGCCGGCCGCGGCCAGGAGGCTGCCGGCCACGATGAGGGCGCCGAAGATCAGCTTCGTGACCCTAGGTGAAAAGGTCCTCACATTTCGATATCACAGCACACATTGCCCTGCCATATGGCTCATTTCCCGGAAAGCGCTCCCCAGGCGTCCGAGACGATGTCGCGCAGCGACGCCCGTTCCGGCTTCCAGCCCAGCTCGCGCTGGATCCGCGCGGACGAGGCGACCAGGACGGCCGGATCGCCGGGACGCCGCTCGCCCACGACGGCCGGGATCTCGTGCCCGGTGACCTCGCGGCAGACCGAGATCACCTCCTGGACGGAGAAGCCGGTGCCGTTGCCCAGGTTGTAGATCCGGTGCTCGCCGGGGGTGATCGCGCCGAGCGCCAGCAGGTGGGCCCTGGCCAGGTCGGACACGTGGACGTAGTCGCGCACGCAGGTGCCGTCGGGGGTGGGGTAGTCGGTGCCGAACACGCTCACCGACTCGCGCTCGCCGGTCGCGACCTTGAGCACGTTCGGGATGAGGTGGGTCTCGACGGCGTGCCGCTCGCGGAAGCGGCCCTGGGCGCCCGCCACGTTGAAGTAGCGCAGGCTCACCGCGCCCAGCCCGCGCAGCCCCGCGTAGGCGCTCAGGGCCGTGTCCACGGCCAGTTTCGAGGCGCCGTAGGGATTGGTCGGGCGCGTCGGGTCGTCCTCCACGATCGGGGAGCGCTCGGGCTCGCCGTACGTGGCCGCCGTCGAGGAGAACACGATCGAGCCCACGCCGGCGTCGCGCATGGCGTCCAGCAGGGCCAGCGTGCCGCCCAGGTTGTTGGCCCAGTAGAGCCCCGGCTGCTGCACCGACTCGCCCACGAGCGACTTGGCCGCGAAGTGCAGCACCGCGTCCACGCCGGTGAGCGCCGGCCCGGCCTCGTGGATGCCGGCCCGGACGAACCTGGCGCCCTCCGGCACCGCGTCCTCGTGCCCGGTCGACAGGTCGTCGAGCACGGTCACCTCGTGTCCCGCCTCGACGAGCTGCGCGGCGACGACACTGCCGACGTATCCGGCACCACCGGTGACCAGCAGCCTCATGTGTACTCCTGTTCAAATATGTTTGATTTTGTACGGCTTGCCGTTCAGCATACGCGGGAAACCCGGCGAGTACGCTGCCAACCACCATGTTTGACACCGTCGCGGCCAACATCGCCCTGGTCCTGCTCTTCATCCTGATCGGGGGCTTCTTCGCCGCCGCAGAAATCGCCATGGTCTCCCTGCGTGACAGCCAGGTCCGCAAGCTCTCGCAGCGCGGGCGCCGGGGCGAGCGCGTGGCCAAGCTCGCCCGTGACCCCAACCGGTTCCTGTCGGCCGTGCAGATCGGCGTGACCGTGGCGACCATGCTGTCGGCCGCGTTCGGCGCCGACCGGCTGGCCGCGCAGCTCGTCCCCGTGCTCACGGGCTGGCGGGTGCCCGAGGCAGTGGCGCCCGTCCTCGCGCTGGTGCTGGTGACGCTGGCCATCTCGTACGTGTCGCTGGTGCTCGGCGAGCTGGCGCCCAAGCGGCTGGCCCTGCAACGGGCGGAGGGCCTGTCCCTGTACGTGGCGCCCTTCCTCGACCGCATCGCCTCCCTGTCACGCCCGATCATCTGGATGTTGTCGAAGTCCACCGACGGCGTGGTCAGGCTGCTCGGCGGCAACCCGAACGCCGACCGCGAGGAGGTCACCACCGAGGAGCTGCGTGACATGGTGGTCGGGCACACCGACCTGACCGCCGACGAGCGCAAGCTCATCGGCGAGGTGTTCGCCGCGGGCAAGCGGCAACTGCGCGAGGTGATGCTGCCGCGCACCGAGGTGGAGTTCATGGAGGCCGACACGCCGCTGAACGACGCCGCCCGGCTGGCCGCCGCGCTCCCGCACTCGCGCTTCCCCGTCTACCGCGGCTCCTACGACGACGTGGTCGGCTTCGTGCACGTACGCGACCTGCTCGACCCGGAGCTGATCGGGCGGGTCGAGCCGATCAGCGCGGTCGTGCCGATCAGGGCGGCCAAGTTCGTGCCCGCCTCCAAGCGCCTGCTCACCACGCTCAACGAGATGCGCGACGAGGGCCAGCACCTGGCCATCGTGGTGGACGAGTACGGCGGCACGGCCGGCATCGTCACCATGGAGGACCTGGTCGAGGAGCTGATCGGCGACATCAGGGACGAGTACGACGTCGAGGAGGACGTCGTCATCCTGCCCGCCGGCGAGATCGAGATCGACGGCCTGACGAACCTCAACGACTTCGCCACCGAGACCGGCATCCGGCTGCCCGACGGCCCCTACGAGACGCTGGCCGGCTTCGTGATGGCCATGCTGGGCCACCTGCCCGAGGAAGGCGAGCGGGTGGAGCTGGCCGGGCTCGAACTGACCGTCACCGAGCTGGACGGCCGCCGGATCGCCCGGGTACGGGTGAAACGCCGACCGGTGACCGAGTCGCCGCCCGACCAGGATTCCTGACACAATTGCCTGCTATGGCCAGACCTCGTGTACTCTCCGGCATCCAGCCCACGGCGGACTCCTTCCATCTGGGCAACTACCTGGGTGCCGTCCGCCAGTGGGTCACCCTGCAGGAGACCCACGACGCGTTCTACTGCGTGGTCGATCTCCACGCGATCACCGTGCCGACCGAGCCCGCCGCGCTGCGCCGCCGCAGCCGCGTGGCCGCGGCCCAGCTCTTCGCCGCGGGGCTCGACCCCGAGCGCTCCACCGTCTTCGTGCAGTCGCACGTGCGCGAGCACACCGAGCTGGCGTGGGTGCTGATCTGCCTCACCGGCATGGGTGAGGCGGCCAGGATGACGCAGTTCAAGGACAAGTCGGCCAAGTTCGGCGAGAGCGCGGCCAGCGTCGGGCTGTTCACCTACCCGATCCTCCAGGCCGCCGACATCCTGCTCTACCAGGCGAACCGGGTGCCGGTCGGCGCCGACCAGAAGCAGCACCTCGAACTCACCCGCGACCTGGGGCAGCGCTTCAACCACCGGTTCGGCGACACGTTCACGCTGCCGGAGCCGCACATCCTCAAGGAGGTCGAGAAGATCACCGACCTCCAGGACCCGACGGCGAAGATGTCGAAGTCGTCCTCCAGCCCGGCGGGCATCCTCGACGTCCTGGAGCAGCCGGGGCCGCTGCGCAAGAAGGTCATGCGCGCGGTGACGGACACGGGCTCCGAGGTCCTCTTCGACGAGGAGAACAAGCCCGGCATCTCCAACCTGCTGCGCATCCTGTCCGCGCTGACCGCCACGCCCATCCCCGAGCTGGTCGCCCGCTACGAGGGCCAGGGCTACGGCACGTTCAAGAAGGACGTCGCCGAGGCCGTCGAGGCGACGTTCTCGCCGATCAGGGAGCGCACCGAGAAGCTGCTGTCCGACGAGGCCGAGCTCGACCGGATGCTGGCGATCGGCGCCGAGCGCGCCGCCGCGGTGGCCAAGGAGACCATGGCCCTGGTGCGCGAGCGGGTGGGCTTCCTGCCCACGCTCTGACCGCTGCGGCCGTCGAGGGCCGGGCGCGCCGATCGGCCGGCGCGCCCGGCCTTCTTCGCGCCCCGCTCCCCGGGTCCGCGCCGGTCCGGGGACGGGCCGGTCATCTCCTCCGCGTCGCCCGGTGCACACGCAGCAGGGCCCGCAGGGCCGCCAGGCTGGGCCTGGTGAGACGTACGTCGCCACGGACGGCGGTCCAGCCGGACGGATCCCGTTCGAAGGTCCATCCGGAGAACTCGCGGTTCGCCTCCTGCAGCAGGTGTTCCATGACGAAGTCGGCACTCGGCGCTCTAGACATGAACGCACAGTCGCATCGAAACGCCGGTGCGTGACGAACTCGGGCGAAGGATCTCCCCGTTCGCGCCGACCGAACTCAGAGTTCGGAGCGCCTCCGACGCAGCACGCTCAGATGGGGATGCCTCAGATGGGGATGCCTCAGATGGGGATGTCGTGCCGTTCGGCCAGATAGCGGACCTCGGGCGCCCACGACGGACGCGCCCGGCGCGCCAGCGACCGGACCATCTCCCGCAGCAGCAGCTTGTGCTCCAGCTCCTCCGGGCACTCCCGCTCGATCCGCAGCAGGTGGAGCAGGCTGGCGGCGTCGTCGCCCAGGTCCTCGCAGGCGCGGGCGACGTGGCCGAGGTGGGTGGTGCGCCGCTCGATGGACGGCGTACGCCGCAGGTCGATGTCGTCGGCCAGGCGCAGCACCGCCTCGGGGCGGCCGGTGTCGTGCTCGATGCTGGCCAGGTGGATGGCGACGTTGGTGGGCCCGAAGAAGGCCAGGTCGTAGGTTCCGGAGGAGTCGTCCACCCGTTCGGCCAGGCGCGCGGCCGGCCCGCGGACACGCTCCTTGGCACCGTCGTCGTCGCCCATCCTAGCCTCGCCGATCGCGGCGAGCAGGTGCAGCGCGCCGAGCGCCTTGAGATGGCGCTCGTCGCCCTCGCCGACGTGCGGTTCGAGCAGTTCGATGCCGCGCCGGCCGACGTCGTACGCGATCTCGTGCATGTCGTCGGAGAGCATCGACTGCCCGAGGTTCCAGTACGCCCACGCGATCATCAGCGGGTCCTCGGACTCCTCGGCGAAGCGCATGGCCCGGTCGGCCGCGAGATGCGCGAGGTCCACCCGCCGCAGATGCTTCAGCACCCCCCTGGCCAGCAGGTACGCGTCCGTCGCCACGCTGTAGGAGGCCGGGGTGCGGTCGAGCACCAGGTTCTCGGCGTCGGAGACGATGGAGGGCAGCGCGGCCATCAGGATCGAGTAGCGGCGGGTCGAGGTGAACCAGGCGTTGCGCGCCGCGGCCACCCGTTCGGAGAGCTGCTCGGCGTCGGGCGGCTCGATGTCGGGCGCCAGCGACCGGCAGGTGAACAGGGCCCGTTCGATGTCGCCGATCTGCGGCCTGCTGGGCTCGTGGGAGTCGCGCGGGGTCTCGCCTAAGAGCACCGCGGTGCGGACGCCGAGCACCTTGGCGATCTCCCGAAGGAGAGGCAGCGACGGTGTTCGCTTGCCGTGCTCGATCAGTTCGATGTGCCTCGGGGTGCACCCGGACTGGGTGGCCAGCGCGGTGGTGCTCATGCCCCGCCGTTCGCGCTGAAGCCTGACCATTTGCCCGGTGGCTATTTCGGACATGGGCGTGACGCCTCCTGGATCGGTCCCAACACCCCACAGGCTAGGGCTCCCGATGTCCGCCCGTACGGGTTTCCGCCCTGCTCAGGCCGTACCGGATGGAGAACGGCGGACCGGCGGACCCGCCAGGAGAACGCGTGAAACATTCACGTTTTCGGTCGCGGTCAGGAGTGCGAGGAGGCCGTCCTCATCCGCGCGTTCAGCGGTGGCGGCGCCGGCCCACGTGGGTCAGCAACTCGCGGAGCACGTCCGCGGCCTGGCGCACCGTCTCCTCGGTCGTGCTGAACGCCGACACCGGCGTGGTCGAGACGGTCATGGTGGCCGGGCGTGTGGTCAAGCGCGGTGGGCAGTTGCTGCACCACGACGCCGCCGCCGCGCTCACGGCCCTGACGGAGACGGCGTCCGCCGTGGCAGGGGCGTGATCACGGGGTAGGAGCATCCCCGGGAAGAGGGGCGGGCGATGGCGAGTCTGACGGAACGCGTCCGGTCGGTGAAGGCGTGGGGCCGGGCCAAGGTCGACCAGTGGCGGGTGCGCAGGCTCTGGCTCGACCACCTCATCAGGGCGCTGCGGCGCTACCAGGCGCAGTCCGGCGACCTGCTGGCGGGCGCGGTCACCTACTTCGCGTTCCTGTCCTTCTTCCCGCTGGTGGCGCTGTCGTACGCGGTGCTCGGGTTCGTGGTGGCGACCAGCGAGACCACCAGGGACGCCCTGCAGCAGGCGATCGAGGAGCGGCTGCCCGGCATCGCCGAGAACCTCGACCTGGCCGGCATCGCCACCGCCAGGGAGGCGGCCGGCATCATCGGCCTGCTCGGCCTGCTCTACGCCGGGCTCGGCGCGCTCGACGCGCTGCGCACGGCGCTGCGGGAGATGTCGATGACCACCACGCCGCCGCTCGGCTTCCTGGCCGGCAAGCTGCGCGACCTGGCCGCGCTGATCATGATCGGCGTCACGGCCATCGCGTCGGTGCTGGTCGCCGGGTTCGCCACGACGGCCACCGACAAGGTCCTGCACTATCTGTTCGGGGCGTCGCCGCTGGCCGGGCTCGGGCTCAGGGCGGCCGGGGTGGTGGCGAGCGTGGGGGCCGACTGGCTGCTGTTCGTGATCCTGCTCGGCTGGGTGGCGCGCTCGGCCCAGCCGTTCCGCGAGATCGCCAAGGGGGCGCTGCTCGGGGCGATCGGCTTCGGCGTGCTCAAGCAGGTCGCGACACTGCTGCTGGCGAGCACGCTGGGCAACTCGGCGCTGTACGGCACGTTCGCCGTCATCGTCGGCCTGCTGGTCTGGATCAACTTCTCGGCCCGGCTCGTGCTCCTCGTCGCCGCCTGGACGGCCACCGCCGGGCTCAGCCCGCCACCCTCCCCGACGCCGATCCCAGGTGCCGGCTCGGGGGAACCGGAGGCGGCGCCGCACGAGCCGGGCGCGGAACCGGGCGAGCCGGGCGCGGCCCCGCGTGAGGCGGGCCGGCCGTCGGAGACGTGAGGCGTGGGCGGGCCGGTCGTCAGAGGCGTGAGCGGGCGCGCCGGCGGTAGATGCCGTACCCGAGCCAGATCAGCCCGAACAGCAGCCCGCCGCCGATCACCAGCGAGCCGACCGTCCTGGTGGAGTCGGTCTGCCGGTCGGCCGCCGAGTCGAGCAGCGGCGGCTGCGCGGCCGGCGTGACCGAGGTGCCCGGTGACGGCGCCGCGGAGGCGGCCGGCTGCTGCGCGGCGACCGGGAGCGGGTTGACCAGCTGCCCCACGGGCGCGGCCTTGCCCCGCACCGAGAAGCCCCAGTCGAGCAGCGAGGCGACCTCGTCCCAGAAGAAGCCCTCGTGCCGCATGATGCTGACCACGATCGTGTGGCCGCCCCGGGTGGCCGCGCCGACGAAGCTCGCGCGGGCCTTGGAGGTCCAGCCGTTCTTGACGCCGACCATGCCGTTGTAGCGCCAGAGCAGCTTGTTGTGGTTGCTGATCTCGTAGTGCCCCTTGGGCGCCGGGAACTTCGTGGTCTTCGTGCTGATGTAGCGCTTGAAGTCCGGGTTGGCCAGGCCGGCGCGGGCGATCAGCGCCAGGTCGTACGCGGAGCTGCTCTGCCCCGGCTTGTCCAGGCCGCTCGGCGTCTTGGCCACGGTGTCGAACGCCTGCAGCCGCTTGGCCTCGGCGTTCATGTCGCTCATGGTCTTGTCGAGGCCGCCGTTCGTCTCGGCCAGAGCCATGGCGGCGTCGTTGCCGGACGACATCAGCAGGCCCTTGAACAGGTCGTCGACCTTGTACGTCGCCTTGACCGACAGCCCGACCGCGCTGCCCTCCTGGTTGCAGGCGTTCCTGCTGGGCCGGATCTTGCGCTCCTTGTCCAGCTTCGGGATCAGCGTGAGCGCGGTCAGCGCCTTCAGCGTGCTGGCCGGCAGATAGCGCCCGTGGGCGTCCTTCGCCGCCAGCACCTGCCCCGTCTCGGCGTCCGCGATGACGTACGAAGTAGCCTTGCTCTTGGGCGGCTTCTTGACGCCCGCGGGGGCGACCAGTCCGCGGCTGCCCAGCGCCTCGCCGCCGACCGGGGTCGTCGGCGCGGCGTACGCGGTCCCGCTGGTGAGCGAGGCCGCGGCGATGAGTGCCGTGACCGGCACGAGTTTCGTCCACATGGCGGTCTCAGCGTAGCTCCGTGTTAATGCCCATGTGGCGACACATCCCCCGAAGATCCACCTTCGATACTAGAGAGGCGCATGTGTCACGAAAGCTCGCCGCATTCCTCATCATCCTGGGCGTATTCATGATCTTCGAGTGGGTGAATCTCGGGTTTAACTTGGCCGACGGGCATCCGACCGCCTTCTACGTCGTGCACGGCATCCTGATCGCGGTGAACGTCGTCCTCGGGGTCGTGCTGGGCGTCATCGGCTGGCGCGGCCTGGGTGGATGGCGCGGCCTGCGCGGTCCCGGCTCCGGTGGCGGTGCCGCGCTCAGGGGCCGCAGAGGAGCCGGCGGGTGAGGGCGTGCAGCTCGTCGGCCTCCTCGCGGGAGTCGCCGATCGAGGTGAAGCCCAGCTTGCCGTGCTCGGGCAGCGCGCCGAGCAGGTGGAAGACGTTCCCGGTACGCCGGTTCGCGTCGAAGCCGATCCCGAGGCGTTCGGCCGTCCGCATCACCTCGCCGGGCGTACGCCCACGCAGGCATGACGAAGCGCAGTTGTCGGTCGCGGTGTAGAACTTCGGCTGATTTCCGGACATGAGATGACCGGTGGCCTCGTCGTACGTGGCCCCGGTCGTCAGCACGGCGGCCCCGAACGGATGCGTGGTGCCGCCGATCCGCAGGTTGATCTCGCACAGCAGCGCCGCGTACCCGGCGTCGGCCTTCAGCGCGAAGAAGTCCATCCCGAACAGCCCGACCACGCCCCGCCCGGCCAGCACCTCCGCGATCCGCCGCGCCGACGAGCCCACCTCGGCGCGGTACTCGGGCGCGGCGGGGAACGTGCAGCCCTGGTAGACCTGCCCGTTCGGGCCGCCGAGCACCTGGTCGTGGGTGGCGAGCACCTGGGCCTGTCCGCCCGGCGTGATTTGAGCCAGCGCGCTCGGGTAGTAGAGCGGGCGATGTTCGATGTACTCCTCAACCACAGCCCCCCGGTCGCGGATCTTCGCGGTGAAGCTGCCCCAGCTCTCACCCGCCGCCGAGAAGCTCGTCATCGCCCGGTCGGTCTTCGGGACGATCACGTTGCCGAGCCCCGAATACCCGTCGTTCAGCTTGACGATCACCCGCTCGCCGGGCAGCGCCTCGATCGCCTCCTCGATCTGGAGCTCGGTGCGCACGTCGCCGAACCCCCGCGCCATCGGCACGCCGGCCTCGTGTCCCACTTCCCTGGCCCCGCTCTTGGAGCCGTAATAGGAAAGGGACGTCGCCGGTCCGTAGAGGGGCACGTTGAGTGACGACGCGAGCTGCTCCTCCAGCTCGCTCAGGACGAACGGCACCAGCCAAGCGTCACCGTCGATCGCCGAGCGTAACCGCTCGATGGCGTCGGGACGGTCGAGCAGGTTCCTGGTCAACGGCTGGGACCAGGGCTCGTCGAGGCTGATCAGCGTCAGACGCTTGGCGGCGTCATCCGGATCGGGCAGGAAGCCGAGGTAGTAGTCCACGATCTCGGGATCCACCGAGGCCGAGGACAGGTAGACCACCTTGACGCCGGGCTCGCGGAGCGTCAGGAGCAGGAAGAGCAGGCGCTCCTCGTACGACCTGGCTCCCGTGATCCGGCGCAGCTCATCCTGCGGAAGGGAGAGCGAGGGCACGACCACCAGGGTCCCCTCACTCGGCTCGAAGATGCTCAACCCAGCATTCTTCTCCCCGAACGGGATATTAGTGATCATATAGCGAGTGAAACACGCATTCTTCTCAAAGACAGCCAGCGCTAGAGTGTGATGACCATGACAGAAGGTGACAGGATTCGAAATCGCTGACCACGTTTGAACTGACAGCATCGGGTCACGATCTACTGATCCCTTGTGACTATTTCCGGGTCAGCCCTGCCGGTACACAACGTGACGACCTGCGGTTACGGTCATGCCATCAGGTAACTTTTGGTGTGACTGTCGGCGCGAAGCGGCACGAGAGCGATAAAGTCGAAGCATCGCCATCGGGCTCACGGCCGACCGCTGTGCTCCCGGCCGGAGCGGCACTCGCGACGATATACGCGAAGCCCGTGCTGACGATCTCGCGCACCGAAACCAGTGGGTGTGTCTTTGGATTCGCCGAGCGGCCGCTCCAACCGGGTGGCCACCACGGGATGGGATGTCTTTTGGAGCGCATGAGCCGCGATGGCCGACACGTGTGGGGCCGCGCGGCATGGGACGGGATGGTGACATATGCGGGGACGTGAGCTTCGGGGGGAACTCGACGCGTTCCTGGCGGAGATGGAGCAGGACCTCGTGGCCTTCCGCCGCGACCTGCACATGCACCCCGAACTGGCCTTCGCCGAATATCGCACCACGCAGCGGATCGCCGAGCGGCTCACCGCCGCCGGGCTGACCCCTTCGGTGCTGCCGCGGGGCACGGGGCTGATCTGCGACGTGGGCAGCGGCGACGGGCCGACCATCGCGTTGCGGGCCGACATCGACGCGCTGCCGCTGCAGGACGAGAAGGACGTGCCCTACCGCTCGACCGTGGCCGGAGCCTGCCACGCCTGCGGCCACGACGTGCACACCACGGTGCTGCTCGGCACCTCGCTCTTCCTCGCCCAGCAGGCCGCCGCCGGGCTGCTGCCCGGCCGGGTACGCCTGATCTTCCAGCCCGCCGAGGAGCTGCCCGGCGGCGCGCTCGAGGTCATGGCCCAGGGCGGCATCAGCGGCGTCGACCGGATCTTCGGCCTCCACTGCGACCCGCGGGTCGACGTCGGCCAGCTCGGTCTCAGGAGCGGGCCCATCACCTCCGCCTGCGACAAGATCGCGGTGCGCGTGTCCGGGCCCGGCGGCCACACCGCCCGTCCCCACCTGACCGCCGACCTCGTCTTCGCGCTGGCCAAGATCCTCACCGAGCTGCCCGCCGCGCTGTCGCGCCGGGTCGACCCGCGCTCCTCGCTCAGCCTGGTCTGGGGCAAGGTCGTCGCGGGCTCCGCGGCCAACGCCATCCCCGACGACGGGGTGGCCGAGGGCACCGTGCGCTGCCTCGACGAGAACGCCTGGCACGCCGCCCCCGACCTGATCAAGTCGCTGCTGGAGTCGGTCGCGAGCGCCTACGGCGTCGAGGCCACCCTGGACTACACCCGCGGGGTGCCGCCGGTGGTCAACGACGAGGTCAGCGTCGAGATGCTGAGCGAGGCGGCCGAGCAGGCGCTGGGCGCGGGGGCGGTCGTCCCCACCCAGCAGTCGCTCGGCGGCGAGGACTTCGCCTGGTACCTGGAGTCGATCCCCGGAGCGTTCGCCCGGCTCGGCACGCGCTCGACCGACGGGATCACGTACGACATCCACCAGGGCACGTTCGACGTGGACGAGCAGGCGATCGCCATGGGGGTCAGGGTCATGGCCACCACGGCGCTGACCTCGCTGTGGGAGGTCGGGCCGCTCGACTCGATCACCAGCGCCATGGCCTGAGACGGCCTGAGCTCCGACCGGCCGTCCCCGGAGACACCCGTCCCCGCCGGCCCGCTCCCTCTCCGCCGGTACGCCGGCGGAGATTTCCTGGGGGAGCGGGGCGGCGGGGTCGTTCTTTCTCCCGAGGGCCGGCGCTCAGAAGAGCTTGCCGAGCACCACCGGAAGGTGCAGGGCCGACTGGCCGGGGGAGACGGTGACCTTGGTGCCGGCGGGATAGCGCAGGGTGTAGTCGTAGTCGGTCGAGATGATCACCAGGCCCAGCCGGTGCCCCTTCTTGAACAGGTAGTCGGTCGGCTGGAAGTCCCAGGTGAAGGAGTACTCCTTGCCGGCCCGCAGCGGTTCGGTGCGGTCGGCGCGGTGGCGGTTGCGGACGTCGAGCCAGCCCCTGGTGACGATCTTGTACGGGGTGGTCGAGGTGCCCAGGGTGCGCAGGACGGTGCAGCCGGTGTCACCCGGGATGCCCTGGCCGTAACAGTAGTTCTGGCCGGTCGAGAGCAGCGTCCCGTTGGGCCGGACGTCGGTGCCGTAGTCCACCAGCAGCGCCGTCAGGTACGGCGAGGCCCCGTCCTTCATGGAGGCCCGCATCGACACCGTCGGCGTCCCCGATACGCGCACGTCGGCGGGCAGGACCTTGGTCGTGTACGCCAGCCGGTTCGGGTCCGCCCCCATCGACTCCACGAGCTGCTCGGCGGTCCTGGTCTTCTGGTCCACGAAGGACTCCTTGGCCGTGCGCGGGCGCGGCAGCAGCCCCAGTGACGAGCCGGGTCCCGGGTGGAGCGGCACGGTGACGGTGCCGGGCAGCGGCCAGGAGGCGTGCTGTCCCCACTGACCGGCCGCGATCTCCACGTCGGCCTGCGGCTCACGCATGATGCCCGAGTCGATCTTGTACAGCCAGTGGTCGAACCAGCCGTGCAGCTGGCGCAGCCACTCCTCCGTGCGCAGGTTGAAGGGGTTCATGTGGGTGCCCTGGTGCAGCCAGATCTTGCGCGGCACGTGCCGCTTGGCCAGGGCGTACCACCACTGCGCGAACTGCTTGGTCTTGACGTTCCAGTCGTTGAGCCCGTGCACGACGAAGACGCTGGCCTTGACCTTGTTCACGTCGTTCAGGTAGTTGCGGGCGTCCCAAAGGGGGCTGTAGTCGCCGGTGATCCGGTCCTGCGTGGCGGTCAGCCGGTCCATCAGGGCGCCGCACACCTCCTGGCCGTTCTCCCTGGTCAGCACGTACTTGGCGAGCACGTCGAGGTCTTCGCCCTGGAAGCCGCCGGGGGCCAGGACGCCGCCGTTGGCGCGGTAGTAGTCGTACCAGCTGGAGATGGCGGCGATCGGCACGATCGTCTCCAGGCCCTTGACGCCGGTGGCGGCGACGGCGTTCGGCAGCGTGCCGTTGTAGGAGACGCCGATCATGCCGACCTTGCCGGTCGACCAGGTGGCCTGGACCGGGTTACCGGCGGCGTCGAAGCCCTTGGCGCGGCCGTTCAGCCAGTCGATGGCGGCCTTCGGGCCGGCCGTCTCGTTGCGGTCGCCCGAGGTGGGACAGCCGGTGGCCCGGCCGCTGCCGATGTTCTCCACCAGGGCGATGGCGTAGCCGCGGGGCACGAAGTAGTTGTCGTAGTAGCCGTCGAACGGCTCGGCGGCCAGCTTGGGCGAGGCGGCCCGCAGGGCGGGCAGCGGGTTGCCGTTCGCGTCCACGTCAACGGGATGGTTGGCGACGTCGTTGCCGCCCGCGTAGTACGGGCTCGCCTCCATGATGACCGGGACCTTCAGCCCCTGGTCGGTCTCCTTGGGGCGCAGGATGTCCACGGCCACCCGGTCCGGCCGGCCGTCGTTGTCGCTGTCGGTTCCCGCGACCTCGACGAACACCGTCTGGCTGATGGCGTCCGCCCGGGAGAAGACGGGCTGGGTGGCGTTGTTCTCGACTTTGATCGCCGGGGTGGCCGGTGTGGCCGCGGCGGGTGCCGTTCCCGCCAAGCTCGCCACGAGCAGGGCGGTCAATGGCACGATGAGCTTGGCTAAGGTCTTGCGTGGGTGCATGCGGGGCTCCGATATGAGGTTTCCACCGTCGGTGGGAATCTCTGACACGATGAGCTTCGGGGCAAGGGGTGATCGTGCACCAAAGTTGGGCAAAATTTCGTGGAACCCCTGCTGTGTCACAAAACCGCGACACAGGTCACGGACGCGACTGATGTCGATAACGGACAGGTTGCGACCCTGTGTCCCGGTTTGGTTAGCCCTGGTCAAGCAACTATCTTCCGTGCAGGTGCCGTACGTTTCTTCGCGCCCGCGACGAGATTCGGCGGCGGGGAAATGGAAGGGAGTCGCCTTGCTCGGCAAGCGATTCAACAGGATGGCGCTCGGCTCGGTCGCCGGCGTCATGCTCATGGCAGCGGCCGCCTGTGGTGGCGGCGATGGTGGGGGCACCACGGCGAGTCAGGAGCCGACCGGCGCGAGCAGCGAGGCGCCCAAGGACGCGCTCAAGGTGGGTCTCGCGTTCGACGTCGGCGGGCGAGGTGACAAGTCCTTCAACGACGCCGCCTACACCGGCCTGGAGAAGGCCAAGACGGACCTCGGCGCCGAGATCAAGGAGCTGAGCCCGTCCGCCGACGGCTCCAACCGCGGCGACCTGCTGCGTCAGCTCGCGGACGCCGGCTACAACCCGATCATCGGCGTGGGCTTCGCCTACGGCGAGGACATCAAGAAGACGGCCGAGGAATACCCGGACATCCAGTTCGCGGTCGTCGACTCCGCCTCCAACGCGCCCAACGTGACCGGCCTGCTGTTCGCCGAGGAGCAGGGCTCCTACCTGGCGGGCGTGGCCGCGGCGACCAAGTCGGAGAGCGGCCACGTCGGCTTCGTCGGCGGCGTCGAGTCCGACCTGATCAAGAAGTTCGAGGCCGGCTTCGTGGCCGGGGTGAAGTCGGTCAAGGCGGACGCCAAGATCGATATCACCTACCTCACCCCCGACGGCGACTTCTCCGGCTTCAAGGCCCCCGACAAGGGCAAGGTCGCGGCCGAGAAGATGTACCAGGACGGCGCGGACATCGTCTACCACGCCTCCGGCGACTCCGGCCTCGGCGTGTTCCAGGCGGCCGCCGCGGCCAAGAAGAAGGCCATCGGCGTCGACTCCGACCAGCGCCAGACGGTCAAGGAGAGCGACCTGCAGTCCGTCATCATGACCTCGATGCTCAAGCGCGTCGACGTCGGCGTCTTCGAGTTCGTCAAGGCGTTCCAGGGTGGCGCCAAGGGCGGCTCGAACGTGACGTACGACCTCAAGGTCGACGGCGTCGGCCTGTCCACCACGGGCGGCGAGATCGACGACATCAAGGACAAGCTCGACGCTGCCAAGCAGGACATCGTCGACGGCAAGATCACGGTTCCTGCCAAGCCGTAACTGGGGTATGAGTGACAGATGAGGGCCCGGAGTCCGTAAACTTCGGGCCTTCTGTCTATGTCGCCCACCCGCTCTAGGAGAGGCGAAATGAGTGCTGACACCCTGGCCACGGCGCGACCCGCCGTAGAGCTGGAGGGCATCACCAAGCGTTTCCCCGGTGTCGTCGCGAACCACGACATCCGCATCACCGTCCAGCCCGGCACGGTGCACGCCATCGTCGGGGAGAACGGCGCGGGCAAGTCCACCCTGATGAAGATCCTCTACGGCATGCAGAAGCCGGACGAGGGGACGATCAAGGTCAACGGCACGGAGGTCAGCTTCCGTACGCCGAGCGACGCCATCGAGGTCGGGATCGGCATGGTGCACCAGCACTTCATGCTCGCCGACAACTTCACGGTGCTGGAGAACATCATCCTCGGCGCCGAGCCGAAGCGGGCCGGGCGGCTCGACACGGCCGCGGCCCGCAAGCGCATCACCGAACTGGCCGCCGCGCACGGCCTGCGGGTCGACCCCGACCGGCTGGTGGAGGACCTCGGCGTCGGCGACCGCCAGCGCGTCGAGATCCTCAAGGTCCTCTACCGCGGCGCCCGCATCCTCATCCTCGACGAGCCGACCGCCGTGCTCGTGCCGCAGGAGGTCGACGAGCTCTTCCAGAACCTGCGCGAGCTCAAGGCCGAGGGCCTGACCGTCATCTTCATCTCCCACAAGCTCGACGAGGTGCTCGGCATCGCCGACGCCATCACCGTGATCCGCCGCGGCACCACCGTCGCCAGCGTCGATCCGGGCGACGTCACCGCGCGCCAGCTCGCCGAGCTGATGGTGGGCAGCGAGCTGCCGACCCCTGAGACCCGCGAGTCCACGGTGACCGACACGGTCGCGCTGCGGGTCTCCCAGCTCACCGTGGAGGCCGACGGCCACCATGCCCTGCCCAAGGGCGTCTCCGTCGGTGACTACGCCGCCCGGCTGCGCTCGGAGGGCAAGCGGCTGCTGCTCGACGAGGTCTCGCTCCAGGTGCGCAAGGGCGAGATCCTGGGTATCGCCGGCGTCGAGGGCAACGGCCAGTCGGAGCTGATCGAGGCCATCATGGGCATCCGCGCCGCGCACGGCCGCGTCGAGCTGAACGGGCGCGACATCAGCGGCTGGTCCACCCTGCGGCGTCGCGAGGCCGGCATCGGCTACATCCCGGAGGACCGGCACCGGCAGGGCCTGCTCCTTGAGGCCTCGCTCTGGGAGAACCGGGTGCTCGGCCACCAGACCAGGAAGCCCGCGCGCAACGGCATCTGGGTGGACCGGCGCGCCTCCAAGGCCGACACCCAGCGCATCGTCGAGGCGTACGACGTCCGCACGCCCGGCGTCGACACGCTGGCGCTGGCCCTGTCGGGCGGCAACCAGCAGAAGCTGATCGTGGGCCGCGAGATGAGCGGCGAACCCGCGTTCCTCATCGCCGCGCACCCCACGCGCGGTGTGGACGTCGGCGCCCAGGCCGCGATCTGGGACCACCTGCGCGACGCCCGCGCCGCCGGGCTGGCGGTGCTGCTCATCTCCGCCGACCTCGACGAGCTGATCGGCCTGTCCGACTCGATCCAGGTCATCTACCGGGGCCGGCTCGTCGCCGGGCTCGACCCCCGCGAGATCACGCCCGAACAGCTGGGCGGTTACATGACCGGCGCCATCGCCGGAAACGAGGAGATGTGATGCCCGCCGGGCTCAACCGGGCACTGCTCACCGTCGCCGGCGCCGCCGTCGCCGTCGTCCTGGCGATCGCGATCTGCAGTGTGGCCATCGTCGTCGCGGGCGGTAGCCCGTTCGACGCGCTGGCCGCCTTCTTCGACTTCGGCAACAGCGCGCGGGCGGAGTCGAACTCCGTCGCCACCTTCCTCAACAGGGCCGTGCCGCTGTTCATCGCCGGTCTGGCGGTGGCCGTCGGCTTCCGCATGAACCTCTTCAACATCGGCGTCGAGGGCCAGTACCGCATCGCCGCCATCTGCGCGGCGTTCGTGGGCTCCACCTTCACCGCCCCCGCCCCCATCCAGATCGGGATCATCATCCTGGTCGCGGCCGCGGTCGGCGGCCTGTACGCGCTCATCCCCGCCGTCATGAAGGTGACCAGGGGCGTGAACGAGGTCATCTCCACGATCATGCTCAACTACATCGCGATCGCGCTGTCGGCGTACCTGCTGCGCGAGCCGTTCGCGGGTGAGCGGGCGGAGGGCCAGCTCAACACGACGACGCCGCCGCTGCCCGAGTCGGGCATGTTCCCCGACCTGAACTTCGTCTTCGAGTGGTTCGGCATGCTGCCGCCCACCCGCAACGGCGGTCTGTGGGGCTTCCTGCTCGTGGCCGTGGCGCTGGGCGTGGTCATCTGGGTCGTACTGGAGCGCACCCGGTTCGGCTTCACCATCAAGGCCAGCGGGCTCAACAGCCCGGCCGCCCTCGCCTCCGGCGTCAACCCCAAGAAGATGATCATCGCCGCCATGGTGCTGTCGGGCGCGATCGCCGGGCTCATCGGCCTGCCCGAGATCCTCGGCGACCGGGGCGCCTACACCAACAACTTCACCGCCGGCCTGGGCTTCCTCGGCATCGCGGTGGCGCTGCTCGGCCGCAACAAGCCCGTCGGCATCGCGTTCGCCGCGCTGCTGTTCGCCTTCCTCGACCGGGCCCAGGGCGCGCTGCAGTTCGCCGACATCCCCGCCTCCGTCGTCACCATCATCCAGGGCGCGATCGTGCTGCTGGTCGTCGTGGCCAACGAGGTGACCAACCGCGTCGCGCTCAGAATCGAAGAACGGCGAGCGGCCCAGCAGCTCGGCAGGAACACTCCCGTTGAGGTGGCAGCATGACCAGGGTCCGCACGTACCACCTGGCGCTGATCGGCGTCGCCGGGCTCATCCTGCTGGTGTCGCTGGTGCGCGTGCTGACCGGCTTCGACGACCTCACCTCGTCCGGCACGGTCGGCGCCGCGCTGGTCCTGGCCGTGCCGATCGCCCTGGCCGGGCTCGGCGGTCTGTGGGCCGAGCGGGCCGGCGTGGTCAACATCGGCCTCGAAGGCATGATGGTGCTCGGCACCTGGTTCGCCGGCTGGGCCGGCTACCAGTGGGGTCCCATGGCCGCGCTGGCCGCCGGGCTGCTCGGCGGCGCGCTCGGCGGGCTGCTGCACGCCATCGCGACCGTGTCGTTCGGCGTCGACCACATCATCAGCGGTGTCGCCATCAACCTGCTCGGCCCCGGCATCACCCGCTTCCTGTCGGAAGTCCTCTACAAGGAGGGCACGCCCGCCTCCGAGGCGGGCGCCGGCATCACCAGCTCGCCCGCGGTACGTGGGGAGACGCCCACGTTCGACCTGCCGTTGCTGTCCTCCGGGCCCGACCTGCTCGGCAAGCTGGAGAGCACCCACTGGTTCCTGGTGGCCGACGTCGCGGGCGTGCTGCGCGGGCTCACCCACGGCATCAGCGTGCTGGTGATCGTGGCCGTGCTGCTGCTGCCGCTGACGTTCTTCGTGCTCTGGCACACCGCCTTCGGCCTGCGGTTGCGCTCGGCCGGTGAGAACCCGTGGGCGGCCGAGTCGCTCGGCGTCAACGTCTACCGGATCAAGTACGTCGCCGTCGTCCTGTCCGGCGCCTTCGCCGGGCTCGGCGGCGTGTTCCTCGTCTTCTTCACCGACAAGTACGTCGAGGGCCAGACCCAGGGGCGCGGCTTCATCGGCCTCGCCGCCATGATCTTCGGCAACTGGCGGCCGGGCGGCCTGGCCGGTGGCTCCGCCCTGTTCGGCTACGCCAGCAGCCTGCAGCTGCGCAGCGCCCCGGCGGTCAACACGTTCTTCCTGTTCGGCGCGGTGCTGCTGCTGGTCTACCTCGGCCTGCAGATCCGCCGCCTGACCTCCGCCGACCGGCCGGTCGAACTGGCCGCTCCAGGGCCCAGGCAGTACACCCTGATGGGCCTGGCCGCGCTCGGCGCGGTCTTCCTGATCTGGCTCTGGCTGACCATCGACCAGCTGCCCAACGACTTCATCTTCATCACGCCACACGTGCTCACGCTGCTCGTGCTCCTGGTCGCCTCGCAGCGCCTGCGGATGCCCAAGGCCGACGGCGTCAGCTATCGCCGGGGGGAACAACATTGAACATCGACTGGGACGGCCTGCGGGACGAGGCCAGGGAAGCCATGCGGTACGCGTACGCGCCGTACTCGAAGTTTCCCGTCGGGGCGGCCGCTCTGGTGGACGACGGGCGGATCGTCACCGGCTGCAACGTCGAGAACGCCTCCTACGGCCTGGGCCTGTGCGCCGAGTGCGGCCTGGTCTCGGCGCTGCAGCGCTCGGGCGGCGGCCGGCTGGTGGCCTTCACCTGCGTGGACGGCCACGGTGAGCTGCTCATGCCGTGCGGGCGCTGCCGCCAGCTCCTGTACGAGTTCGGCGGCGAGGACCTGGTGCTGGAGACCGAGGACGGCCCGAAGCGGATGGCCGAGATCCTGCCGTACGCGTTCGGGCCGCAGGACCTCAGCAGGAGCGCGTGATGGACGCCATCGAGGTCATCCGCGCCAAGCGTGACCGGGGCGAGCTGACCACGGAGCAGATCGACTGGGTGATCGGGGCGTACACGCGCGGCGACGTCGCCGACGAGCAGATGTCCGCGCTGGCCATGGCGATCCTGCTGAACGGCATGAACCGGCGCGAGATCGCCGACTGGACCCAGGCCATGATCCGCTCGGGCGAGCGCATGGACTGGTCCCGGCTCGACCGGCCCACGGCCGACAAGCACTCGACCGGCGGGGTCGGCGACAAGATCACGCTGCCGCTGGCGCCGCTGGTGGCGGCCTGCGGGGCGTACGTGCCGCAGCTGTCGGGCCGTGGGCTCGGCCACACCGGCGGCACCCTGGACAAGATGGAGGCGATCCCCGGCTGGCGGGCCTCACTGTCCAACGACGAGATGCTGGGCGTGCTGCGCGCGGCGGGCGCGGTCGTGTGCGCCGCCGGCTCCGGGCTGGCCCCGGCCGACAAGAAGCTGTACGCCCTGCGCGACGTCACCGGCACCGTCGAGTCGATCCCGCTGATCGCCTCGTCCATCATGTCGAAGAAGATCGCCGAGGGGACGGGCTCGCTCGTCCTCGACGTGAAGGTGGGCTCCGGCGCGTTCATGAAGAACGTCCCCGACGCCCGCGAGCTGGCCGAGACCATGGTCGCGCTCGGCACCGACGCGGGCGTGCGCACGGTCGCGCTGCTGACCGCGATGGACCGGCCGCTCGGGCGGGCCGTGGGCAACGCGCTGGAGGTCGAGGAGTCGGTCGAGGTGCTGGCCGGCGGCGGTCCCGCCGACGTGGTCGAGCTGACCGTACGGCTGGCCAGGGAGATGCTGGCGGCCGCCGGGGTCTCCGCGAGCAAGGACCCGGAGACGGCGCTGAAGGACGGCTCGGCGATGGACGCCTGGCGGCGCATGATCGCGGCTCAGGGCGGCGACCCGGACGCGCTGCTGCCCAGGGCGGCCGAGACGATGACCGTGGAGGCGCCCGCGTCCGGGGTGCTGACCCGGCTGGACGCGTACGCGGTGGGGCTGGCCGCCTGGCGGCTCGGCGCCGGGCGGGCGCGCAAGGAGGACCCGGTCTCGGCGGGCGCCGGGGTCGTGCTGCACGCCAAGCCGGGCGATCTGGTACGGGCCGGGCAGCCGCTGCTGACGTTGCACACGGATGAGACGTGGCGTTTCGACCGGGCGGTCGAGGCGCTGGAGGACGCCTGCGCGGTGGGTGAGGCGAGCGGCGAGCAGCTGCCGCTGGTCATCGACCGCATCACCGCCGCCTAGACCTTCGCGATCACCGGGCCGGGACCGTTCGCGATCACCGGGCCGGGACCGTTCGCGATCACCGGGCCGGGACCGTTCGCGATCACCGGGCCGGGACCGTTCGCGGTCACCGGTCCGGGACCTTCAGCGATCATCGGCCCCGAGTTGAGGACCGGGCCGGTGATCAGTGGGCCGGGATCGGGGTGTCGGCGAAGATCTCGGTGAGGACGGCCCGCTGCGTCGGCAGGGCTTCGGCGTGGCGGGAGCGGCCCTCGTCCGTGATGCAGACGAAGACCCCGCGCCGGTCCGCGTCGCACACCCCGCGTGAGACCAGCGACGCCTTCTCCAGCCTGGCCACCACCCGCGACAGCGCGCTCTGGCTCAGGTGGACCTCTTCGCACAGCTCCTGGATGCGCAGCTTTCTGTCGTGATGGACGATCCGGTCGAGGACCTCGAACTCGCTGGGCCCCAGGCCGTGCCGATCGCCCAGCTCCCGCTCCAGCGCGCACATCGCCTTGGCATGCCTGCCCAGGACGTAATGCCAGGTGTCGACCACGAGCTGCTCGTCCATGTCGCGGAGGTTACCACTTCCGTAAATCTCATGCAACGACATTAAATGCGCTTGCATTAGATGTGCGTGCATGTATTGTTCTGACTCATGTCCTCTTCCTCATCCCGCTGGGGCGCGCTCGCCGTGCTCTGCGCAGTGATATTCCTTGACGCTCTTGACGTGTCGATGGTCGGCGTCGCCCTGCCGGCCATCCAGCACGATCTGAATCTTGATACCTCCGCCCTGCAATGGGTGGTCAGTGGCTACGTGCTCGGCTACGGCGGTCTTCTTCTGCTCGGGGGCAGGACCGCCGACCTGCTCGGGCGGCGCAGAGTGTTCCTGGTCGCTTTGGGAGTCTTCGCCGTGGCGTCGTTGCTCGGTGGCATCGTGGACGACGGCGCCCTGCTGATCGTGGCCCGGTTCGTCAAGGGCGTGGCCGCCGCGTTCACGGCGCCCGCCGCGTTGTCGATCATCACGACCACCTTTGCCGAGGGTCCCGAGCGCAACCGGGCGTTGAGCTTCTTCACCGCCTCGGGAGCCAGCGGCTACTCGCTCGGCCTCGTGCTGTCCGGCCTGCTGACCGAGATCGGCTGGCGCTGGACGTTGCTGATGCCGGTGCCGGTCGCGATCATCGCGCTGGTCGCCGCGTTGAAGGTGCTGCCGCGCGGCCGGGAGGAGCGGGCCGAAGGCGGTCACGACCTCGTCGGCGCCGTGACCATCACCGCGTCGATGTTGCTGCTGGTGTTCACCGTCGTGCAGGCCCCCGAGGCGGGCTGGGCCTCCCTGCGCACGATCGGCTCGCTGGCGGGCGTGGCCGCGCTGCTCGCGCTGTTCGTGGTGACCGAGCTCAAGGTGCGGCACCCGCTGGTGCGGCTGGGCATCCTGCGCTCCGGCCACATCGTGCGGGCCAACCTGGGGCTGCTCATCCTCATGGGCTCGTACGTGTCGTTCCAGTTCGTGGCGATGCAGTACTTCCAGAACCTGCTCGGCTGGTCCGCCCTCGGCACCGCCATGGCGTTCCTGCCCGCCGGCGTGCTCGTCGCGGTCACCTCGACCAAGATGGGCGACTTCGCCGACCGGTTCGGCACCGGCAAGCTGATCGTCATCGGCGCCGCCGCGCTGGCCGGCGGGTACGCGATCTTCCTCGGCATCGACCGCACCCCCAGCCTGGGCGGCATGGTGATCCCCGGCATGGTCCTGCTGGGCATCGCGTTCGCGCTGTCGTTCCCCTCGCTGAACATCCAGGCAACCAACGGCGTGAGCGACGACGAGCAGGGGCTGGCCTCCGGCCTGCTGAACACCTCGGGGCAGGTGGGCGGCGCGATCGTGCTGGCCGTCGTGACCGCCGTGCTCACCTCGGGCGGCGAGACCCTGTCCATCGAGGCGTTGCGCGCGGCGATCGTGGTGTCGCTGGTGCTGGCCCTGGTCGGGCTGGCCATCTCGGCCACCGGCCTGCGCGCCCGCAAGGCGGTGCCGGCCGCCGAACCGCAGGAGGCACGGGTGTACGAGACCGTCTGACCGGGGCGGCATGCCGGGCGGGTGTGATCGCGGCGGCCGGTAAGCCGGGCGTGGCACGGCGTGGCGGGCCCGTACGCTGGGCATCTACCCGGCATGTGCTCGTCTTCACCGTCCGCCGGCCGGTCGCCGCGCACTCGTGCGGCCGTCGTGCGGGCCTGTCTGGCCGTGATCGCCGCAGCGCTCACCGCAGGGCTCGCCGCGTGCGGCACCGCCCGGCAGGCCACGCTGCCGCAGACCCCGGCCACCACGGAGACCGGCGGCACGGGCTCGCCCTCTGCCGCTGCTCCCGGTGCTCCGACCAGCACCGCCGAGGTGGAGGTCGACCGGAGCGGCACCGAGCCGGCCGTGGTGACGGGGGTGCGCTTCGCCGCTCACGAGGGCTACGACCGGCTGGTGGTGGACCTCAAGGGCGGGATGCCCGGATACAACGTGAAATGGGTGGACGAGTTCGTCCAGGACGGCTCAGGCAAGCCCATGGGCGTGCGCGGCGGCGCGTACCTCCAGCTCACGCTCTTCCCCGCGAACGCCCACGACGAGGACGGCGAGCCCACCTGGAGCGGCGGGCCCGTCTACGCGGCCGGCCTGGCCAACCTGGCCGACGTCGTCAGGACCGGCGACTTCGAGGGCCGCGTCGGGATCGGGCTGGCGCTGGACCGGCAGGCGGCGTTCCAGGTCACGGAGCACAGGTCGCCGAACCGCCTGGTCCTGGACGTGGCACACTGACCTGGTGGTCAGAAAGATCGGGGCTCCGGCCCGCATTCCCGTACCAGGCGGCAAGCTCATCGACGAGCACGTGGGCCGCGTCAGCAGCGGCGATGAGGCGATCTCCATCGCCCACATGGTCGCCCCGCCCGGCTGGGAGGAGCCGCCGCAGACGCCGGCGTTCACCGAGTACACGGTGGTGCTGCGCGGCACGGTGATCGTGGCGCACGACGAGGGCACGACGCTGGTCGAGGCCGGGCAGTCGGTGGTGACGTCGCCGGGGGAGAAGGTCCGCTACAGCGCCGGGCCCGAGGGCGCCGAGTACATCGCCGTGTGCCTGCCCGCCTTCTCCCCGGACGGTGCCGGCCGCGACTGACGCGACGGGGTTGACGAGACCGATCCAGTACAGCCCGCCCGACGGGCTGACCGGGCGGGCAGTGCTCATATCATGGCCTGTTGACATCCTCCCCCCCTTGAAGGAGGGGGATTCCCACGGTCGCCCGTGGGGTTTCCTGCTTCATCGCCGGTCGCCCGCCCGAGAAAAGGATCTCTCGTTGAGGTCTTACACCAGCTCCACAGGCGTTTCGCCTCTCCGCCAGCCCGGCGGCGAGGGTATGTCCGATCAGTATTCCGGCGGCTTGGTCATCGCCGCCGTCGAACACACTACCGAACCTCGCGGCATCGCGCCGCGTTTCGAGGGCGGTCCGCCTGGCGGCGAATCGCCTGCCCCTGTCCTGCTCCGCAGGGGTCCGATTCCTCCCCGCCTAGAGGCGGGGGTTTCCTCGGAGGTTTCTGATGAGGCCCACGCTTGACGAGATCCGGCGGGCTCCCAAGGTGTTGCTGCACGATCACCTCGACGGCGGGCTCCGCGCCGAGACGATCGTCGAGCTGGCCAGGGAGACCGACTACGGCCGGCTGCCCACCCACGATCCCGACAACCTGCGCCAGTGGTTCGGGGAGGCGGCCGACTCCGGCTCGCTCGAACGCTACCTGGAGACGTTCGACCACACGGTCGGCGTCATGCAGACCCGCGAGTCGCTGGAGCGCGTGGCCGCCGAGTGCGCCGAAGACCTGGCCGCCGACGGCGTGGTCTACGCCGAGGTGCGCTTCGCGCCCGAGCAGCACACCACCACGGGCCTGAGCCTCGACGAGGTCGTGGAGGCGGTGCTCGAAGGGTTCGCGCGCGGCTCGGAGGGGCGCGGCATCCGCGTCGGCACCCTCCTGACGGCCATGCGGCACCAGGCGCGCTCCAGGGAGATCGCCGAGCTGGCCGTGCGCTACCGCGACGGCGGCGTGGTGGGCTTCGACATCGCGGGCGCCGAGGCCGGCTACCCGCCCACCCGCCACCTCGACGCCTTCGAATACCTCCAGCGGGAGAACGCCCACTTCACCATCCACGCCGGCGAGGGCTTCGGGCTGCCGTCGATCTGGCAGGCCATCCAGTGGTGCGGCGCCGACCGGCTCGGCCACGGCGTGCGCATCATCGACGACATCTCCGTGTCCGGCGACGGGTCGGCCAAGCTGGGGCGGCTGGCGGCCTACGTTCGCGACAAGCGCATCCCGCTGGAGATGTGCCCCACGTCCAACCTGCAGACCGGAGCCGCCGCGTCGATCGCCGACCACCCCATCGGGCTGCTGCGGCGGCTGCACTTCCGCGTCACCGTCAACACCGACAACCGGCTGATGAGCTCGACCAGCCTGGCGCTGGAGTTCCACAAGCTGGTCGAGGCGTTCGGCTACGGCTGGGACGATCTGCAGTGGTTCACGGTCAACGCGATGAAGTCGGCGTTCATCCCGTTCGACGAGCGGCTGGCGCTGATCAACGGCCGGATCAAGCCGGGGTTCGCGCAGCTGAAGTGGCAGCCGTGAAGCAGAGCTACCGGTCCAGGACCGCGTTCGTGCTGGCATGGGTGTGGCTGGCCTTCGTGGCCTTCAACGTCGTCGACCTGATCGTCCGCTACAGCGGCAAGCCGTCGCTGGTGGCGCTGGCCGTGCTGGGGGCGCTGACGGCGCTCGTCTACGCGGTCGCGCTGCGCCCCGCCACCGTGCTCACGGAGGCGGGGCTGGTCGGGCGCAACCCGTTCCGCACCACGTTCGTGCCGTGGGCCTCGATCGAGGACGTCACGGTGTCCCACTCCATCAACGTGCACCACGGCGACGAGCAGGTGCTGCGGCTGTGGACGCCGATGAGCAGCGCGCGTGAGCGGGCCAGGGCGCAGCGGCGCGGCGCCCCCGCGCGACAGCGGGGGCGCTTCAAGACCGAGCCGACCCTGTCGAAGGGCGAGCAGGCGGCGGCGGAGGCGTTCGCCGGCAAGACGCACGCCGACTGGGTGGGCGACCAGATCCGCGAACGCGCCGAGTCGGCCAGGCGCCGCGACGAGCAGGCGGGGCCGGCCCGGGTGACGTGGTCCTACGACGCGATCGCGGTGCTGGTGGTCGCGGTGGCGCTGGTGGTCGCCGCGATCGTCGTCGCCTGACCGGCGCGGCGCCTGTCGAGGGTCGCCTGGTCCGCGCGGCCTGTTGGCCGTCGTCTAGTCTGCTCGCTTCCTGTTGACGAAGGCGTCCATGCCGGCCTGGGCGATGCCGGACGCCTCCACCTGCTTGGCCGCCTCGGTCTCCACCTGGAAGGCCCGCTCGACCTCCGCCAGCGGCGGGCGCAGCAGGGCGAGGTGGACCGCCGTGGCGGTGCCGGCGGCGCTCCAGTGGCGTACGCGAGCGATCGCCGTCTCCACCAGCGCCTCCGGATCGACGATCTGATCCAGCAGGCCGACGGCGAGGGCGTCCTCGGCGCTCATCCGGGTCGAGTCGAGCACCAGCCGCAACGCCCTGCCGCCGACGAGACGGGGGAGCAGGTAGCCGGCGGCGTTGGAGATCGACAGGCCGATGTGGTTCTCCGGCAGGAAGTACTCGGCCGCCGGCGTGCCGATGCGGGCGTCGAAGCAGAGCGTCCACTCGGCGGCGCCGCCCACGGCCAGGCCGTTGACCGCCGCCACCACCGGCACCCGGGTCTCCAGCACGGCCCTGGTCATGTCGTGGAACAGCTCCACCTCCTCGACCAGCGACCGGCCGACGGCCTGGTTGATGTCCTCGCCGGCGGAGAACGCCCGGCCGGTCCCGGTGACCACGATGCCCCGGCCGCTCCCGCCGTGCTCGCGGACGGCGGCGGCGAGGTCCGCGCGCATGGCGGCGGTGAGGGCGTTGAGTTTGTCGGGCCGGGCGAGGGTGATCACGGCCACCTCGTCGCGTACGGTCACGTCGATCATCTCTGCTCCTTGTCGGCCTGGGTGGTGGGGAGGTCGCGCTCGGGATGGGCCTGGACGGCGGGCGCGGTGCGCCGGTCGCGGCCGGGTTCGACGTGGATCGCCGGGACGGCGCGCTGGTCGCGGCCGGGATGGAGGAGGTGGCGTTTCTCGACGCGGGCGGACGGGGTCAGCGGGAACTCCGCGACGAACTCCACGTACGCCGGGATCTTGAACCGGGCCAGCCGCCCCCTGGCGTGCTCGATCACGCTCGCGGCGGTCTCGGCCGTGGCCGGATGGCCGGGCCGGAGCTGGAGGAACGCTTTGGGCAGCTCGCCGAACAGCTCGTCGGGGATGGGCACCAGGGCGGCGGAGACGACGGCGGGATGCTCGGCCAGCACGTGCTCCACCTCGGCGCAGGAGATGTTCTCGCCACCCCTGCGCACCATGTCCTTGATCCGCCCGGCGTGCCTGATCCGGCCCTGGGAGTCGCGGACGCCCAGGTCGCCGGTGTGGTACCAGCCGTCCCTGAAGGCGTGGGCGGTCGCCTCGGGATGGTTCCAGTACCCCCGCATCATGGGCTCGCCCCTGACCAGGATCTCGCCGGTGCCGGGGTCCAGCTCGACCTCCTTGCCGGGCGGCGGGACCCCCATGGCGCCGGTGCCGACCGTGCCGGTGTCGTCGAGGGGCGAGAGCAGGTCGGTGCCGCTCTCGGTGGAGCCGTACAGCTCCCGCCATGGCGTGCCCCAGCGCTCCTCGTACGCGCGGTGCAGGTCCGGCTGGATGCCCGAGCAGAGCACCGCGCGCATGCGATGGGCGCGGTCGAGCGGGTGGGGCGGCTGTTTGTGCAGGAGGAGGGGCATGGTGCCCAGCACGTACGTGAGCGTCGCCCCCTGCTCCCTGGCCGAGGCCCAGAAGCCGGAGGCGGAGAAGCGGGGGAGCACGACGAGCGGGATCCCGCCCATGAGGGCGAGCAGGGTGACCCACTGGGGATCCATGTACGAGAACGCCTGGGCGATCATCAGCACGTCGTCGTCGCGCAGACAGACCTGGTCGGCGACGACGGCGGCGGACCTGAGCCAGTAGGCGTGGGTGAGCATGCAGGCCTTGGGAAAACCGGTGGTCCCCGACGTGTACTGAAAATTCGCGACATCGTCGGCTTTAGAGGGGTTGGTGCGGGGAGCTCCGCCGGTGAGCTGGTCGAGAAGATGGACTGTGCCGGGGATGTGCGGGGCGTACCCGGCGGTGGTGATCGTGGCCACCGCCCCGGAGTCGCGCAGGACGTGCTCCAGGTCGGCGGCCCGGTAACGGACGTTCACCGGCACGGTGATCGCGCCCGCCTTGAGGATCGCCAGCCAGCTCAGCGGCCAGCCGGGCACGTTGTCCATCATGATCGCCACCCGGTCGCCGGGCCGCACGCCCTTGTCGGCCAGCGCTCCGGCCAGCCGGTCCGACCGCTCGTCGGCCTCGGCGAAGGTCAGGGAAACGGGTGAGGGGTCGGGGAAACGGAGGAACTCGCGCGCGCCGTACGTGTCAGCGGCGTGCCTCATCAGGTCGGGGATCGTTGCTTGCATGCGGCGGCTCCCACGGGAACTCGGGCAGCAGAGTGAAGTCGGCCGTCGCAAAAGCTTCGGCGGGGGCGCGGACGGCGGCCAGGCCGATCGCGACGAACTCGGCGCACACCTGCTCCAGCGTGGAGTCCCCGTCAGGGCGGTACCACTCGCTGGTGCCGGTGCACATGGACATCAGGGCGAGCCGGGTCAGCTTCTCGTCGGCGACCCGGAAGACGCCCTGCTCGACGCCGTCGGCCAGGGCGTGCTTCCAGTGGTCCTCGTACGCGTCGCGCAGGGCGATGATCTCGGCGTGGGCGGCGGAGCCGGGCGTCAGGGAGCGCAGCTCGCCGTCCATGACGCGGCTGGTCATGGGGGTGAGGGCGTGGACGGCGGTGAGTGAGCTGATCAGCAGGGCGAGGCGGTCGCCGGGCCGCTCGTACGGGGCCAGCATGCGCTCGGTGGCCTCGATCAGCTCGCGCTGCGCGGCCCGCATGAGGTCGGCCAGCAGCGCTTCCTTGCTGGTGACGTGGTGGTAGATCCCGGCGTTGGTCATGTTGACCGCCTTGCCGAGGTCTCTGATGCTGGTGGCGGCGTAGCCCCGCCGCGCGAACAGCAGCACGGCCGCGGTCCTGATCCGCCGGCCGGCGTCGGTGTCGCGGTCGGTGAGGTCGACGATCATCATGTCCTACCGAACGTTCGGTTGCCTCTTAGATCCGAAAAATACCCCATGTCCGCCGAAATCGCCATAGGTGCCCCGGACGCCTCCGGCCCGCGCACGTAGACCCGGCCACCGATCTCCGAGCCACCGATGAGTTCCGCGGCCGACCTTCGTACAAAGATGTGAGAAGGAGGCTACGACCCATGCCACAGATCATCGAATTCCCGCCGCGCCCGTACCTCGGGGTGCGCCGTACCATCACCATGACCAGCTTCCACCTGGTCGCCGACCGGATCGGCGAGATCATCGGCCGGCTGGCCGAGCGCGGCACGGCCCCCGCCGGGGCGCCGTTCCTGCGCTACCACAGCATCGACATGGCCGCCGACCGGCTGGTGGTGGAGGCGGGCGTCCCCGTCCCGGCCCCGATGGACGCGGAGGACGACCTCCTCGCCGCCACCCTCCCCGCCGGCCGCTACGTCACCACCACCCACCACGGCCACCCGGACCAGCTCGCCGGCGCCGTCGAGTCACTGCTGCGCTGGGGCCGCGAGCAGGGCCTGGAGTGGGACCTGACCGAGAAGGACGGGGTCGAGCACTGGGGCTGCCGCCTGGAGCTGTACCGGACGGACCCCCGCGTCGAACCCGACATGAACAACTGGGACACCGACCTCCAACTCCGCCTGACCTGACACCCGGCAAACGGGAGCGGGCGTCACCGCCACGCGTCGAGCAACTGCTCCGGGTCGACGTGGGTGACGCCGTCCACGTCGCAGCCGCTGCGGGAGACGGCGTAGAGCGGTGTGGTGGTGCCCGCTCCCTCGGCCTGGGCATGGTGGGCGATGAGCTCGCGCAGGTCGTGCTCGTCGAAGGGCCGGTTCTCCAGCCATTTCACCGATCCGACGAAGGTGATCTTCTTGGCGACCGGCTCTCTGTCCGCCCCTATCAGGTCGATCTCCGGGTTGTTCGTCCTCGTCCAGTACCCTCCGATCGCCTGGGTGTTCTCGGGCAGCCCGTCCATGCGACGGAGCGACTCACGGACGAAAGGCTCGACCGCGGCGCCGCGCCAAGCCGTCCACGACCGTTCGATCCGCTGGAGGACGAGGTCGCCGCGGTCACGGTCGATCGCGGTCATGTTCGGTTCGATGAACGAGAGCCAGAAGCGCAGGTGCGTGTCCGCGATGTGGTAGCGGCGTTCCCGCGACGGCCGTACGGACAGCGGCAGCTCCGCCGTCACCATGCGCTTCTCCTGGAGGATCTGCAGACCGCGCGCGATCGACGTGCCGGGCAGGCCGGACGCCTTGGAGATCGACGAGTACGTACGCTGACCGGAGCCGATGGCGCGCAGCAGGACGCCCGCCTGGGCTTCCGGCGGGAACTCGGCCGCCATGGCCCGCACGCCGCTCACCGTCAGCGCCGAGCCCGGCATCGGGACGGCCGTCTCCAGGAACTCCTCGACGGAGGCGCCGGCCGGCCATTCGTCCAGGATCTGCGGCAGGCCGCCGGTGATCAGGTGCGCGTCCACGGCCTCCGCGGCGGGCAGGCCGAGCTTGTCCGCCACGTCCGCGGCGGTGAGCGGGTTGACCACCATCTCCGACGCGCGCATGTAGAAGGGACGGTCGTACTGGTTGATCGCCTCCATGATGGACAGATCGGAGCCGATCAGGATGAGCAGCATGGGGCGCCGGGAGAACTCGCGGTCGAAGAGGCGTTGCAGGGTGCTTTCGAGGTAGGGGTCCTGCTGGATCAGATAGGGGAGCTCGTCGATGACGACGATGCTCGGCGAGTCCTGCGGAACGGCCTGAGCCATCAGGCGCAGGGCGCTGTCCCAGGAC
The DNA here is from genome assembly GCF_003001935.1 of Nonomuraea fuscirosea. Lineage (GTDB taxonomy): Bacteria > Actinomycetota > Actinomycetes > Streptosporangiales > Streptosporangiaceae > Nonomuraea > Nonomuraea fuscirosea. The sequence continues at coordinate 182,898 of NZ_PVNG01000003.1, forward strand.
GTGGGCGTGACACCGTCGAAGTGCGCGGCGTCGGGCAGGTCGGAGGCGGCCACATCGTTGATGAACCGTTCGAGCTGAACGGCCGGCGGCTGCTGGTCCGCGGCGAAGAAGAGGCTCGGCACACCACTGCGCCGGATGAACTCCTCGGCGAGGCGCGTCTTGCCCACCCGGCGCCTGCCGCGCATGAGGATGGCGCGGCCGGGACGATCGCCGGTCCTCACCCTGCTGAAATAACGGCCGAGCTGAGCCAGCTCACGCCGCCGCCCGATGAACCCGTCCAGCTGAACCCCTCCCTAGACACCCAACTGTGGTGGTCCCAACTTTGGGACTACCAAAAATGGTTGCTATCCAGAGAAGATTAGCTGGTGCCGCGCATGAAGGGCAGGTCGTCGCCCCAGGAGTCAAGTTCGGGGCCGTGGCCGGCGGCGCGGGCGTGGGGTTCGAGGGCGTTCAGGAGCTCGCGGAGGGCCGTCGGGGCGTCGTCGGACAGGGCGGACTCCAGGCGGGGCAGCAGGTCGGCGGCGGGCCAGCCGGTCAGGGGGTGGTGGCGTAGCTCCCACTCCAGGTACTTGTTGTACGGCCGTACCCGCCCGTGCAGGGCGAACAGATGGCTCAGGCAGGCCGGCACCGCCTCGGCCCCGTCCAGGCGGACGCCGAGGAGGTTGCCGTCGCGCGCGTTCTTCATGCACCGGTACACGCTGTTGAGGAACGCGCCCAGCGCCTCGCGCCCGATGGCGAAGGCCTCGTCAGGGGTGAGCGTGCCCTTGGCGGCGACCAGGGAGGCGATGCCGCCGGTGTCCTTGAGCACCTGGGCGTGGGTGAAGGCGTACCGGTTCCACTCGGTGCCGGAGCCGGGCATGGCGTGGGCGCGGAACTCGTCGAGCGTCATCACCACCAGGTCCACCAGCGCGTCCCTGCGCGGCTCGAACGGGGCCCCGTCGGCGGCGATCAGGTAGAGGTCGTGGTCGGAGCGGGCGGTGGCGGTCCCCGCACGGGCCTGCGACCCGCTCAGCACCAGGCCCAGCACCCGGGGATCGGGCAGGGCCCTGGACAGGAAGATCTCGTACGTCTCCACGCGGCCAGACTGCCACGACCTTCATCGCCACGCGTGTCGAGCTGCTGTCTCCTCGTCTTGGTCTCGACGCTGATACCAACGTGACGTGTTGGTATCAGGGCGTGGACGTGGTGGCCCTCGCTGCCGTGTTGGTCTCACGCATGAGACCAACACGTTCTATGCGGGCTAGAGGGCCAGGCGGGTCTCCAGGTCCGTACGGATGCTCGCCAGTTGCTCCCCCGCCCGGGCCCGGGCCTGCGCTGGGGTGGTGGTCACCGGGACGACGGCCTCCAGGTAGCACTTGAGTTTGGGTTCGGTGCCGGAGGGGCGGATCACCACGCGGGCGCCGCCCTCCAGGAGGTAGCGCAGGCCGTCGGTCGGGGGGAGGCCGCCGTCGCCGCGGGCCAGGTCGTCGGCTCGTCGCACCGGCAGATTCCCGAGGGTCGCCGGTGGGTCGGTGCGCAGGCGGGACATGGCGTTCGTGATCAGCGAGAGGTCGGACACGCGGAACGAGAGTTGCGAGGTCGCGTGCAGGCCGTAGCGGCGGGCCTGGTCGTCGAGGAGGTCGAGGAGGGTGCGGCCGTCGCGCTTGGCCGCCGCCGCGATGGCGGCCACGGTCAGCGCCGCGCCGATCCCGTCCTTGTCCCTGACCGGCAGGCCGGCGTCGGAGCCGACGCTGTAGCCGATGGCCTCCTCGTAGCCGAAGACCAGCCCGGGGCCGGCCTTGATGATCCACTTGAAGCCGGTGAGCGTCTCGCCGTACCGGACGCCGTGCGCCTGGGCGATCTTGCCGAGCAGGGTGGAGGAGACGATGGTGGTGGCCACCATGCGGTCGCCGGTGGTGTGGGTGATCACGTGCTCGGCCAGCAGGCCCCCGACCTCGTCGCCGGTCAGCATGCGGGCGCCGCCGCCGGGCAGTGGGACGCCCACCGCGCACCTGTCGGCGTCGGGGTCGTTGGCCACGATCAGGTCGGCCTCCGTCTTGGCGGCCAGCACGATCGCCAGGTCCATCGCGCCCGGCTCCTCCGGGTTGGGGAAGGAGACCGTGGGGAAGTCGGGGTCGGGCTCGCGTTGTTCCTCGACCATCAGCGGGCTGTCGAAGCCGGCGGCGAGGAAGGCGGCGTCCAGAGTGGTCGCCCCGACCCCGTGGAGCGGGGTGTAGGCGACGCGCAGGTCGCGGGCGTCGCCCAGAGGGAGGGAGGTCACGGCCCTGAGGTAGGCATGGACCACTTCCTCGCCCAGTTCGGTCAGTGTCCCCGGCTCTGCCCGGGTGGTGAGGCCGCCCGGGGGAGGATCTGTCGTGGGGCCGCCCAGGGGGAGGTCGTCCACGCGGCCGACCGCGTCGATGGCGGTGGAGATCTCCGTGTCGAGGGGTGGGACGATCTGCGAGCCGTCGCCCCAGTAGACCTTGTAGCCGTTGTCGCGCGGCGGGTTGTGGCTGGCGGTGACCGTCACCCCCGCGTCGGCGCCGAGATGGCGGATGGCGAAGGCCAGCACGGGCGTCGGCAGCGGGCGCGGCAGCAGCGAGGCACGCAGGCCGGCGCCCGTCAGCACCGCCGCCGTGTCGCGGGCGAACACGTCGGACTTGTGCCTGGCGTCGTAGCCGATGACCACGTGCTTGCCCGGCCCGAGGACGGCGGCCAGGCCGGCGGCGGCGCGCATGACGGTGACCCGGTTCATCCGGTTGGGGCCCGCGCCCAGCTCGCCGCGCAGCCCGGCGGTGCCGAACTCCAGCTTGGCGCCGAAGCGCTCCTCCAGGGCGGCCAGGTCCTCGCGTTCGATGAGGGCGGACAACTCGGCGCGTGTGTCGGGGTCGGGGTCCTGGGCCAGCCACTCCCGCGCCCGCCGCAGCACGCTCACAGCCGGTCCACCACCTTGGCCAGCAGCACGCCCATGCGGGCGGCCGTGGCCCGGCCCACCTCCAGGACCTCCTCGTGGTTGAGCGGCTCGCCGGACAGGCCCGCCCCCGGGTTGGTGACCAGGGAGATGCCGAGCACGTCGAGGTTCGCCTCGCGGGCCGCGATGGCCTCCAGCACCGTGGACATGCCGATCATGTCGCCGCCCAGCGTGCGCAGCATGCGGATCTCGGCGGGCGTCTCGTACGTGGGGCCGCGGAAGGCGACGTAGACGCCCTCGGCGAGGGTCGGGTCGATCTCGCGGACGAGGGCGCGCAGGCGGCGCGAGTAGACCTCGGTGAGGTCGATGAACGTGGTGCCGGTGATCGGGTTGGCCCCGGTCAGGTTGATGTGGTCGCTGATCAGGACCGGGTCGCCGACGTTCTGGGTCTCGGGGCGCAGCCCGCCGGCCGCGTTGGTGAGCACCAGCGTGCGTACGCCGGCCGCCGCCGCCGTGCGGACGCCGTGCACGACCGCGTCCACCCCGAGCCCGGACGGCGACTCGTACAGGTGGGTGCGCCCGAGGAAGATCAGCGCGTGCCGGCCCGCGGCGGTGCGGACGACACGGATCTTGCCCCCGTGACCGGCCACGGCGGGGGCACGGAAGCCGGGCAGGTCGGTGAACGGGATCTCGCGCACCGTCTCACCGATCGCGTCGGCGGCGGGCACCCACCCCGAGCCCATGACGAAGGCGACGTCGAAGGCGGCGTCGGAGAGGTCGAGGCCGGCCGCGGCACGCAGCGCCGCGGCGGCCTCACCGGCCAGGGTGTACGGGTCTTTGCTCACCTTCAGTAGTTTAGGAGCAGCCTGTCCAGGACCCGCACCCCGAACTGCAGGGCGTCCACCGGCACGCGCTCGTCCACGCCGTGGAACATGGAGGCGAAGTCCATGTCGGCGGGCAGCCGCAGCGGCACGAAGCCGAACCCGCGCACGCCCAGGTCGGCGAAGAAGGTCTTGTTGTCGGTGCCGCCGGACATGCAGTAGGGGATGGCGCGGGCGGCCGGGTCCTCGGCCTTGAGCGCCGCGATCATCGACTCCACGAGCGCGCCGTCGAACGTGGTCTCCAGCGCGATGTCGTGGTGGACGAACTCGCGCCGCACCTTCGGCCCGAGCAGCCCGTCGATCGTCTTGAAGAACTCCTCCTCGAAGCCCGGCAGGAAGCGCCCGTCGACCACGGCCGTGGCCTGGCCGGGGATGACGTTGGACTTGTAGCCGGCGCCGAGCTGGGTCGGGTTGGTGGTGTTGCGCAGCGTCGCGCCGACGAACCGCACCAGCGGCCCGATCTGGTCCAGGATCGGCTGGGGGTCGTTCTCGTCGAACGGGACGCCGAAGGCGTCGGCGACCTCGGTGAGGAAGCGGCGCACGGTCGGCGTGTACGTCAGCGGCCAGTCGTGCCCGCCGATCCTGGCCACGGCCCTGGCCACCTCGGTGACGGCGTTGTCGTCGTTGAGCATCGAGCCGTGGCCCGCGGTGCCGTCGGCGACCAGCTTCATCCAGGCCAGGCCCTTCTGGGCGGTCTCGATCAGGTAGAGCCGCAGCGACGGGTCCACCTCCAGCGAGTAGCCGCCGACCTCGCTGATCGACTCGGTGACGCCCTCGAACAGGCCGGGGTGGTTGGCCGTGAGGTATTTGGCGCCGTAGACGCCGCCGGCCTCCTCGTCGGCCAGCCAGGCGAAGACCATGTCGCGCCGCGGCCTGAGCCCTTCGCGCTTGAAGCGGCGCAGCACGGCCAGCATCATCGCGTCCATGTCCTTCATGTCCACGGCGCCGCGGCCCCAGATGTAGCCGTCGCGCACCTCGCCCGCGAACGGGTCCACCGACCAGTCGGCGGCGTTGGCCGGGACGACGTCGAGGTGGCCGTGGACGAGCAGGGCGGGCAGCGACGGGTCGGTGCCCTCGACGCGGGTGATCACGTTGCCGCGGCCCGGCTCGCTCTCGATGTAGGTGGACTCGATGCCGACCTCGGCCAGCCTGGCCATGACGACCTCGGCCGCGGCCCGTTCGCCGGGGCCGCTGCCGTCGCCGTAGTTGCTGCTGTCGGCCCGGATCAGCTCGACGCAGAGGTCGGCGACTTCGAGTTCGGCGGGTGTCATGGTGTTGCCTCCCAATGGTGATCCAGCGTGAGCAGTCCGGACTTGTGCAGGTGGCCGCGCTTGTGCGCGCGGGTGATGAGGGTGAGGTCGACGTCGGTGATCTCGTCGTGCCGGCCGACGACGCCGGTCATGAAACGGTAGAGGGCCGCCTCGTGGGCCGCCACGACCTGCACGATCAGGGAATGCGTGCCCGTCGTGGCGGCACAGTAACGGACGTCGGGATGCGCCGCCAGCCGCTGACCGACCAGGTCGAGGCCGTGGGGGCGCACCTTGAGCCAGAGCATGGCCTCGACCTCCAGGCCGAGCAGGGCGGGCTCGACCTCGGCGCGCGGCAGCAGCAGCCGCCGCTCGATCAGCGAGGTGACCCGGCGGCGCGCGGTGGGCACGGAGATGTCGAGCCGCTCGGCGACGGCGGTGAAGGCGATCCGGCCGTCGGCGGCGAGGAGGTCGGCGATCTCCTGCTCCAGCGGCGACAGGCCCTCTTCGTCCCGCTGCTCCAGAGGTGACGGGCCGGTCTCGCCGGGCAGCCGGTCGGGGTGCGGGGCCGGCCGCAGCTCGGCCACCTCGCGCTCGGTCAGGAAGGGCGCGTGCCACTCGGCGACGGTTCTGAACGTGTGCAGGACGACCTGGGTCTGGGTCTGCAGGACGCCGTCGATCTCCGACACCTGTGCCGACAGGATGCGGTGCAGGGCCTCGCGGGAGGGGGAGACCAGCTCGCAGCCGAGGTCGGCGGCCCCGGTCAGGGAGTAGACCGAGCGCGTGTCGCGGCGCTCGGCCAGCGCCTTGGCCACCTGCGTGGCGGTGCCGGGCCGCACCTGGACGTGCAGGTGCACGGGGCGGCCGTGGCCGGTGCGCAGGTCGTCGTAGATGGCCGTGACACGGACGAAGCCCTCGGCGATGAGCCGCTGCAGCCGCCGGGCGACCGTGCGCTCGTGCTCGCCCACGGCCCGGCCGATCTCCCCCCACGAGGCTCGGGGGCTGACTTGCAGCGCGGCCACGAGCCGGCGGTCGAGAACGTCCACGGTTGCCCGTTCCTGTGTCGGGATTGTAAAAATCGGCTTAAACATTTGACTGTTTCGGTCGTCCGAATGCAGAGTAAGCCATTACCGCACTTGTCAGCAAAGGAGCCCTTCGTGGCGACTTCCCCCGTGGCGCACTCCCCACTCGGCATCCCCAAGAGCCGCGTCCGGCAGCTCATGGCGGCCAGCATCGGCAACGTCGTCGAATGGTACGACTGGTACGCGTACACCTTCCTCGCCGTCTACTTCTCCGACCAGGTCTTCCCCAAGGCATCGGACAACAGCCTCGTCCCGCTGCTCAGCTCGTTCGCCGTGTTCGCGGTGGGCTTCTTCATGCGCCCCCTGGGCGGCCTGCTGGTCGGCGCGTTCGCCGACCGGTACGGCCGCAAGTCGGCCATGACGTTCACCATCGTGCTGATGGGCGCGGGTTCCCTGCTGGTCGGCCTGACCCCCACCTACGCGGCCGTCGGCCTGCTGGCGCCGGTCATCCTCACCCTCGCCCGGCTCATCCAGGGCCTGTCGGTGGGCGGTGAGTTCGCCGCCGCGACCACGTTCCTGGTGGAGTCGGCCCCGCCCGGCCGGCGCGGACTGTTCTCGAGCTTCCAGTACGTGAGCACCACCATCGGCCAGCTCATCGCCTCAGGACTGGCCGCGTTGCTGGCCACGAACCTGATCGAGGCCGACATGGACTCCTGGGGCTGGCGCGTGCCGTTCGTCGTGGGCGCGGTGCTGAGCCTGGTGGGCCTGTGGATCCGCAAGGGCGCCGACGAGACCTCGGCGGTGGCGGAGGAGATCCGGCGCGGCGAGGCCACCCGGCCCAAGCTGTTCGAGTTCCTGCGGCTGCACCCGAGGTCGGCGGCGACGATCGTGGGCATCACGATCGCCGGCACGGTGGCGTACTACACCTGGACCAGCTTCCTGCCCACGTACGCGCAGATCACGGTGGGCTTCGACAAGGCCGAGTCGCTCCAGATCGGCACGATCTCGCTGGTCTTCTTCATGATCCTGCAGCCGCTGCTGGGCATGCTGTCGGACCGGATCGGGCGCAAGCCGATGCTGATCACCTTCGGGTTCGGCTTCCTCGTCCTGCCCGTGCCGCTGCTCGGCCTGCTCACCGACGCCTACTGGAGCCTGCTGGTCGTGCAGCTCGTCGGCATGGTCTTCCTCGGCTGCTTCACCGCGATCTCGGCCGCGGTCAACTCCGAGCTCTTCCCGACGCGGGTGCGGGCGGCGGGCGCCGGGTTCCCTTACTCGCTGACCGTCGCGCTCTTCGGCGGCACCGCGCCGCTGATCGGCACGGCGCTGCAGGAGGCGGACAACCCGGGCCTCTTCCCGTGGTACATGTCGGCGCTGGCGCTCATCTCGACGCTGGTCTACATCTTCGTGCTCAGGGAGACGAAGGACGAGCCGCTCCGCTAGCCGTCAGCCGAACGAGGTGCAGGGGCGCTCCCGCAGCTCCTTGACGTAGTCGTCGGGGGCGCCCGCCCGCTCGGCCGCCTCGGCCAGGCTGCCCAGGTAGCGGGCCGAGGGCAGGCCGCCCTCGTAGCCGTCGAGCACGTAGAACCAGGCCACGACCTCGCCGTCGAGCGTCTGCACCCGCAGCCGGACCTTGTGGTAGGCGCCGCGCACCGCGCCCTCCCACTGGTCGAGCGAGTGCTCCTCCCAGTCGGGCACGTCGTAGAGGACCACGAAGACGTGCTCGTCGGGGTCTTCGACGATCGTGGCGACCGCGCCCTCCCACTTGAGGTCCATGCCTCCGAAGGTCAGCCGCCAGCCCGGCAGCCAGCCCACACCGCGGATCGGCGAGTGCGGGGCACGCATGGCCATCTGCTCGGGGTCCATGTTGCTGCCATAGGAGGCGTATACAGGCACAGCGGCAAGACTAGCGCCTGAGACCGCGCCCCGTTCGTCAGCAGCTCGGGGCATGCGGGACAATGGTGGTGTGACGAGGATCGTGATCATCGGCGGCGGACCAGGCGGCTACGAGGCGGCGCTGGTGGCCGCCCAACTAGGCGCGCAAGTCACGATGGTCGAGCAGGACGGCCCCGGCGGGGCCTGCGTGCTCACCGACTGCGTGCCGTCCAAGACACTGATCGCGACCTCCGTCCGCAAGCAGGCCCTGCTCGACGCCCCCTCGCTGGGGGTGGCCTTCTCCGGTGGCCTCGACGGCGACGCCGGGGTGGCGCAGGTCGACCTGCCGCTGGTCAACAAGCGCGTCAAGGAGCTGGCCCAGGCGCAGTCGGCCGACATCGCGACCCGGGTCGAGGCCGAGGGCGTCGAGATCGTCAAGGAGCGCGGCCGGCTGGTCGATCCGCAGGTGGTCAGGGCCGGCGACCGGACGATCAGGGCCGACGTCGTGCTGGTGGCCACGGGGGCGACGCCGCGGGTGCTGCCGGGGGCCGAGCCCGACGGCGAGCGCATCCTCAACTGGCGTCAGCTCTATGACCTCGAAGAGCTGCCCGAGCACCTGATCGTGGTCGGCTCCGGGGTGACCGGGGCCGAGTTCGCCGGGGCCTACCGTTCGCTCGGGGCGGAGGTCACGCTGGTCTCCAGCCGCGACCGGATGATGCCCAACGAGGACGCCGACGGCGCCGAGGTGCTCGAAGAGGTCTACCGGCGCCGCGGCATGAACGTCATGGGCCGCTCCAGGGCCGCCTCCGTCAAGCGCACCCACGACGGCGTGGTGGTGACGCTGGAGGACGGGCGCACCGCCGAGGGGTCGCACGCGCTGATGACCGTCGGCATGATCCCCAACACCTCCGGCATCGGGCTGGAGGAGGCGGGCGTGCAGCTCGACCGGGGCGGGTTCGTCAAGGTCGACAAGGTCTCCCGCACGTCGGCTCCCGGCGTCTACGCGGCCGGCGACTGCACCGGCGTGCTGATGCTGGCCTCCGTCGCCGCCATGCAGGGCCGGATCGCGGTGTGGCACGCGCTGGGCGAGGCGGTGCAGCCGCTGCGGCTGGCCACCGTGGCCTCCAACATCTTCACCGACCCCGAGATCGCGGCCGTGGGCGTGGCGCAGCGTGCCATCGAGGCGGGCGAGATCGAGGCCAACGTGGTCAAGCTGCCGCTGGCCACCAACGCGCGGGCGAAGATGCAGGGCTTCAACGACGGCTTCGTGAAGCTGTTCTGCCGCCCGCACACCGGGATCGTGCTGGGCGGCGTGGTCGTCGCGCCGCGGGCCTCCGAGTTGATCCTGGCGGTGTCGGTGGCGGTGCAGCAGCGGCTGACCGTCGACCAGCTGGCCCACACGTTCGCGGTCTACCCGTCGCTGTCGGGGTCGGTGACCGAGGCGGCCAGGCGGCTGATGCAGCCGGGGGTCAACATCTAGGAGTCTTCTGCGAAGCAGGGCGCGCGGTGGTCCGCGCGCCCTTTTCTGTGCCTCTGACCGTTGACCTTTGTTGGTATGGACACCAAACTAAGTCACGAGTTGGCGCAGCGTTCGAAGGAGCTTCCATGCCCTATCGCCCTCCCCTGGTCGCGCACGAGTACTTCGTCGCGGACCCGCCGGAGTTGCCGGTCCGCGTACGAGGCGAGGGCGGCCTGTCGGCGCTCACCGCCGCCGAGCTGGTCGCGGCCGACGGCGCCGAGGTGCTGCTCAAGGCGGTCACCTCGGCGGAGGAGACGCTGATCGTCCAGGTGGGCGCGGCGGGCGAGGGCGTGATCAGGGTGCGGCTGTCGGAGGACGCCACCGCCCGGCCGCGCTCGGAGCGCGCCATCGCGCTGGTGAGGCCGGGCACGTACGCGGGGGCACGGGTCGTGGCGGAGCCGGGCGCGCCGATCGTGGTGGACGCCGGGTCGCTGCGGGCCGAGATCACCCTGTCGCCGTGGCACCTGCGCTTCACCGACGCGGGCGGGGCGACGCTGGTCGAGCAGGACCGGGGGCACACCGACATCAGCGGGCGCCTGCGTACGCTGCCGTTCGGCCGCAGCGCCTCGGGAGGCGCGCCCGTCGCGTACCACGAGAGCTTCGCCGCCGCGCCCGACGAGGCGTTCTCCGGCTTCGGCGAGTCGTTCACCCGGCTGGACAAGCGCGGTCAGCGGCCGCTCATGTGGAACTTCGACGCCTTCGGGGCCGAGTCGCAGCGCGCCTACAAGAACATCCCCCTGTACGTGTCCAGCCGGGGCTACGGCGTGCTGGTCGACAGCGGCGCGCCGCTGGAGTTCGACGTTTGCCAGTCCACGCACAGCGTGGTGCAGATCCTGGTGCCCGACGACGTCATGGACTACTACGTGATGGCAGGGCCCGCTCCGTCGGAGGTGCTGGACCGCTACGACCGGCTGACCGGCCGGCCCTCGCTGCCGCCGAAGTGGGCGTTCGGCACCTGGATCTCCTCGGGGTTCTGCGTGGACAGCCGGGAGCGGGTGCTGGCCAGGGCGCGCACGATCAGGGAGCGCGGCATCCCGTGCGACGTGCTGCACCTGGACACCTACTGGCAGAGCGACGGGCACTGGTCGGACATGCGCTGGGATCCGGTGAACTTCCCCGACCCGGAGGGCATGCTGGCCGAGCTGGCGGAGATGGGGTTCAAGGTCTGCCTATGGATGAATCCCTATATTTCGCACCTTAGCCCGGCGTTTCGGGAGGCCGCCGACGCCGGATACCTGCTGCGCGACCCCCAGGGCGAGGCGTACGTCGCCGACTGCTGGCACGGCTCCTTCCCCGCCTGCGGCATCGTGGACTTCACCCACCCGGGGGCGGTCGAGTGGTTCAAGGGCCTGCTGCGCCCGCTGCTGCGCCAGGGCGTGGCCGCCTTCAAGACCGACTTCGCCGAGGGCGTGCCGGCCGACGCGGTGGCCGCCAACGGCATGAGCGGCACCGACCTGCACAACGTCTACACCCTGCTGTTCAACGACGCCGTCGTGGACGTCACCCGCGAGGTCAACGGGCACGAGCTGGTGTGGGCGCGCTCGTCGTACCTGGGCGGGCAGCGCCACAGCGCCCAGTGGGGCGGCGACACCTACACCAGCTACGCCGCCATGGGCAGCACGATCAGGGGCGGCCTCGCGCACGGCCTGTCCGGCGTCCCGTTCTGGAGCCACGACGCGGGCGGCTTCACCGGCCGCCCCGCCGACGACCTGTACGTGCGCTGGACCCAGTTCGGCGCGCTCTCCCCGCTGCTGCGCCTGCACGGCACCACGACCCGCGAGCCGTGGGAGTTCCCCGAGGTCGAGGAGCAGGCGGTCGCGGCGCTGAAGCTGCGCTACCGGCTGATGCCCTACCTGTACTCGGCCGCAGTCGAGGCCGCGCGCACCGGCGCGCCGATGATGCGGGCGCTGTGCGTGGACCATCCGGACGATCCGGTCGCCTGGCAGGCCGACCTGCAGTACCTGCTCGGGCACGACCTGCTGGTGGCCCCCATGACCGGGCCCGAAGGCGTCAGGCAGGTGTACCTGCCGCGCGGCCGGTGGGTGGACTACTGGACCGGCGAGGTGCTGGACGGCGCCCGTTACGTCCGGGTGGCCAAGCCGCTCGGCCAGATCCCCCTCTTCGCCCGGTACGGCGCGCTCATTCCCGTACAGGAGCAGCGGGACACCGTGGACGTGCCGGCCGAGATCGCACTCGTCGCCTTCGGCTCCGGCGGCGGGAGCGCCGAGATCCACGACGCCGACGGCGTGACGGTCGCCGTCGCCACCAGGGACGGCGACGTGCTGCGTGTCGCCGTCACCGGCCCGAAGCGCGTCACCGGTGTCGAGCTCGTCCCGGTGCCCGGAGCTCCCGCGCGGGCCGTCATCTCGTAACACCCCCTGGAGGGATCATGGTCAAGTCAACAGGCGCGGCGGTGCTGGTCGCCGCCGTGCTCGCCCTGTCGGCCTGCGGCTCGGGCGGCGGTTCCGCGAGCCCGAGCCCCGGCGGAACCGAGCCGCGCGTGCTCAAGCTCTGGCACTACGAGACGGCCGACAGCGCCATGGGCAAGGCGTGGGCCGAGGCGATCAAGAAGTTCGAGGCGTCGCACCCGAACGTGACCGTCGCGTTCGAGGAGAAGGGCTTCGAGCAGATCCAGAAGACGGCCGCCATGGTGCTCAACTCGGACGAGGCGCCCGACATCATGGAGTACAACAAGGGCAACGCCACCTCCGGCCTGCTGTCCAAGCAGGGCCTGCTCGCGGACCTGAGTGAGGAGGCCACCAAGCGGGGCTGGGACAAGCTGCTGCCGGGTGGCCTGCAGACCACCGCGAAGTACGACGACCGGGGCGTGATGGGCTCCGGCAAGTGGTACGGCGTGCCCAACTACGGCGAGTTCGTGATGGTCTATTACAACAAGGACCTCTTCGACAAGCACCAGGTCAAGGTCCCGGCCTCGTACGAGGAGTTCACCGCCGCGCTGGACACCTTCGTCAAGGCCGGCGTGACCCCCATCTCCAACGCCGGCGCCGAATACCCGGCGCAGCAGATCTTCTACCAGCTCGCGCTCACCAAGGCGCAGAAGCCGTGGCTGGACGCCTTCCAGTCCTACAAGGGCAAGGTCGACTTCCACGGCCCCGAGTTCACCTACGGCGCCGACACGTTCGCCGACTGGGTGAAGAAGGGCTACATCCCGAAGAACTCCTCCGGCGTCAAGGCCGAGGACATGGGCGTGGCGTTCATGAACGGCAAGTTCCCCGTCATGATCAGCGGCAGCTGGTGGTACGGCCGTTTCGCCTCGGAGATCAAGGACTTCGAGTGGGGTCACTTCCTGTTCCCCGGCGCCACCATGTCGCCCGGGTCGAGCGGCAACCTCTGGGTCGTCCCCGAGAAGTCGGAGAACAAGGACCTGGCCTACGACTTCATCGACATCACGATGAGCAAGGACATCCAGAACCTGCTCGGCAACTCCGGCGGCGTCCCCGTCGCCGCCGACGCCGCCGCGATCACCGACGCCAAGAGCAAGGAGCTCATCGAGTCCTTCAACAAGCTGACCGCCGCCGACGGCCTGGCCTTCTACCCCGACTGGCCCGCGCCCGGCTACTACGACGTGATGGTGGCCGGGGTCCAGGAGCTCATCAACGGCAGCAAGACCTCGGCCGAGGTGCTGGACGAGCTGGCCAAGCCGTACGAGGACAACCTCGCCGACATTGGCAACTAGATGAGGGCTCGCACGAGGGGGTACTGGCTCTACCTGGTCCCCAGCCTGCTGCTGTTCCTGGCCGTCATCGTGGTGCCGTTCCTGATGAACGTCGGCGCGAGCTTCACCCGCTGGTCGGGGGTGGGCACGCCACGCTGGATCGGGCTGGGCAACTACGCCAGGCTGCTGGAGGACGAACGGTTCTGGGAGTCGTTCCAGCACAACGTGGGGCTGATCGTGGCCATGGCCGTGGTGCCGACCGCGATCGGGCTCGTGCTGGCGGCGGCCCTGTTCGACTACATCGGCAAGCGCTTCGGGGCGCGCACGGCCTCCGCGCTGCGCGCGACGTACTACCTGCCGCAGGTGCTGCCGGTGGCGGTGGCGGGCGTGGTGTGGGGCTGGATGCTGCACCCGTCGTACGGCGCCGTCAACCAGATCTTCGGCCTGGATCTCGACTGGCTCGGCGACCCCGATCTGGCGCTGGCCACGGTCATGGCGGTCATGGTCTGGTTCCAGCTCGGCTACCCGGTCGTGATCTTCATGGCCGGGCTGCAGCGGGTGGACCCGGCCTACTACGAGGCGGCCGAGATCGACGGGGCCTCGTGGTGGCGCAAGTTCTGGCACATCACGATCCCGCAGATCCGGCCGGAGATCTTCGTGGTGCTGCTGACGTGCACGATCGCCGCGCTGAAGGTGTTCGGGCCGATCTTCGTGCTGACGCGCGGCGGGCCGGGGAACGCGACGATGGTGCCGTCGTACTTCTCGTACCTGAACTTCTTCCAGAAGGCCAACGTCGGGTACGGCTCGGCCATCGCCACCGTCCTGGCGCTGATCATCATCGTGGTGACGTTCCTGTTCCTGCGCGTGCAGGAGCGTGACGCATGAGGGGCCCGGGACGCTGGGCGGTGCTGTTCGCGCTGGTCGTGCTGGCCGTGGTGATGATCTTCCCGTTCGTCATCGTGGCGATGAACGCGGTCAAGTCGCCGGCCGAGTACAGCTCGAACGGCCCGCTGAGCCTGCCCGAGGGGCTCTACCTCCAGGGGATCGTGGACTTCTGGAACCGGGTGGAGTTCGGCGTCAAGCTCTGGAACAGCCTCGTCATCAGCGCCTCGGTGTCGGTGCTGGCGGTGGTGCTGTCCGTGCTCAACGCGTACGCGCTGGGCATCGGCCGGGTGAAGGGCCGGCTGTGGATCCTGGTGCTGTTCCTGGTGGCCAACACGCTGCCGCAGGAGGCGCTGGCCTATCCGCTGTACTACCTGGCCAAGGCCGCCGGCCTGTACGACACCCGGCTCGCGGTGATCATCGTCATGACCGCGATCCAGGCGGCGTTCGGCACGTATCTGCTGAGCGCGGTGCTGGGCCAGTTCCCGAAGGAGATCCTGGAGGCCGCCTCGATCGACGGCGCGGGGCGGCTGCGCTCGTTGCTGCGGATCGTGGTGCCGATCAGCCGGCCCACGCTCAGCGTGCTGCTGATCTTCTTCTTCATCTGGACCTGGAACGAGTTCTTCCTGCCGCTGATCTTCCTGATCTCGAACGACACCCAGACGGTGCCCGTCGCGCTCGGTGTCCTGCAAGGCCAGAGGTACATGGACGCGACCATGTCCAGCGCCTCGGCCCTGCTCGGCATCGTCCCGGCGGTCGCCTTCTTCCTGATCTTCCAGCGCACGCTGACCCGAGGTGTGACGGTCGGCGCCATCAAGTGACGGAGAATCCCTCAAGATGCGAAAAGTCCCGTTATTAGCGGTTGTTTCGTTGGCTGCGGCGTTATGCGGCGCGCCCGCCGCCCAGGCCGACCAGGTCGCTCAGGCCGCCCGGGCCGCTCAGGCATACCCCTTCCAGAACCCGGCCCTGCCGCTCGACCAGCGCGTCACCGACCTGCTCGGCCGGCTCACCCTCGACGAGAAGCTGAGCCTGCTGCACCAGTCGCAGCCGGCGATCCCGCGCCTCGGCATCGCCTACCACAAGAACGGCACCGAGGCGCTGCACGGCGTCGCCTGGTCCAACCACCGCGACGACAACTGGAACCAGAAGTTCGCCGCCGGCACCGTCTTCCCGCAGCCGGTCGGGCTGGCCAGCACCTGGGACCCGGTGCTGATCAGGAAGGTCGGCTCAGCGGTGGGCGACGAGACGCGCGGCTACAACGCCGTCGATCCCGTCCTGTGGGGCCTGCAGGTGTGGGCGCCGGTGGTCGACCTGCTGCGCGACCCGCGCGCGGGTCGCAACGAGGAGGGGTACTCCGAGGATCCGCTGCTCACGGGGGCCATCTCGACCGCGTACGGCAAGGGGCTGCAGGGTGACGACCCCTTCTACCTGAAGACCGCGCCCGTGCTGAAGCACTACCTGGCCTACAACAACGAGACCGACCGCAGCCTCACCTCCTCCAACCTGACGCCCAAGCTCAAGCACGAGTACTACGAGCCGGCCTTCAAGGCGGCCATCTCGGCCGACGCCGCGACCGGAGTGATGGCGTCGTACAACCTGGTCAACGGGCGGCCCAACCACGTCAACCCGGACCTGAACGACGTGGTCAGGACCTGGACCGACCGGACGCTCTACAACCCGAGCGACGCCTGGGGCCCGCACGCGCTCACCGACCTGGAGCGCTACTACGACGACAAGCCCGAGGCGTTCGCCGCGGTGCTGAAGGCCGGGCTGGACAGCTTCACGATCGACGGCAGCGACCTCGGGCCGATGCTGACCAACCTCAAGGCCGCGCTCGACCAGGGCCGCATCACCGTGGCCGACGTGGACAAGTCGGTACGCCACGTGCTGTCCATCCGGACCCGGCTGGGCCACTTCGATCCGGACGGCGGGCCGTACGCGCGGATCACGGCGGACGTGATCGGCAGCGCGGCGAACAAGCGGCTCAACCGGGAGACCGCCGGCAAGGCGGCTGTGCTGCTGAAGAACTCCGGCGTGCTGCCCCTCGGCAAGCCCAAGTCGGCCGCCGTGGTGGGGCCGCTGGCGGACCGGCTGTACCGGGACTGGTACTCGGGGCAGCTGCCGTACCAGGTGACGCCGCTCGACGGGATCGAGGAGCGGGTCGGCTCCGTCACCACCGGCGAGGGCCTGGAGCGCGTCGCGCTCAGGCACCTCGACTCCGGCAAGTACGTCACCGCGACCGGCACCGGGCCCGACGACAACGCCGGGCTGATCGACACCGCGCCGGGCGCGGCGTCGCAGTGGGACCTCACCGACTGGACCGGCGGCGTCTCCACACTGCGCAACGCGGGCAACGGCCGGCTGCTGGGCGGCGACTGGCGCTCGCTCGACACCGACGACGCCGAACCCGACGGCTGGTACGTCTCCCAGCAGTTCGCGCTGGAGAAGCAGCCCGACGGCAGCCACCTCATCCGCTACGCCGGATACGAGACGGTCGAGAGCTGGTTCGGCCTGCCCGACGCGTACGTGGGCGTCACCGACGGCGCGCTCGCCCTGGTGCCGAAGGCGCAGGCGGCGAAGTTCGCCAAGGAGGTCGTCTCCGACGGCATCGCCGCGGCCGCCGCGCGCGCCGCCGAGGCCGAGGTCGCGGTGGTCGTGGCGGGCAGCCATCCCTTCGTCGCGGGCCGCGAGTTCCACGACCGCGACGACCTGCGGCTCGGCGCCGGACAGCTCCGGCTGATCGAGGCCGTGCGCAAGGCCAACCCGCGCACCGTGGTCGTCCTGGAGACGAGCTATCCGGTCGTCGTGGACGCCCCGACCCTGCTGTGGACCACGCACGCGGGCGCGGAGACCGGGCACGCCGTCGCCGACGTGCTCTTCGGCGACGTCAACCCCGGCGGCCGGCTCACCCAGACCTGGCCCGCGGCCGGCGCGCTGCCGAGCCTGCTGGACTACGACCTGGTCAAGACCGGGATGACGTACCTGTACGGCGAGGACAAGCCGCTCTACGCCTTCGGCCACGGCCTGAGCTACACCTCCTTCGGTTACCAGGGCCTGCGCGCGCACGGCGACCAGGTGAGCGTCAAGGTCACCAACACCGGCAGGGTGAAGGGCGACGAGGTGGTCCAGCTCTACACCCACCAGCGCGACTCCCGCTTCGCGCAGCCGGTCAAGCGGCTGCGCGGCTTCCAGCGGATCACGCTCGCCCCGGGCGAGACGCGGACGGTCACCTTCCCGCTCAAGCGGTCGGACCTGGCCGTCTGGGATCACACCCGGGGCAGGTGGCTGGTCGAGGACGCCACCCACGACGTCCTCGTCGGCTCCGCCTCCGACCGGATCCGTCAACGCACCACGCTGCGCGTGCCCGGCGAGACCGTCCCCGTGCGCGACCTGACCAGGACGACGCGGGCGATGGACTTCGACGACTACGCGGGGGTCGCCTTCGCCGACGAGAGCAAGGCGCGGGGCGAGGTGGTCGAGGGCTCGGCCGGTGACTGGGTGGCGTACACCGGCGCTTCGTGGGGCTCGCGCCTGACGGCCGCGGTGGCCTCGGTGGGCGGCGGCTCGTTCGAGGTGCGCCGCGGCTCGCCGACCGGCGCGCTGCTGGCGACCGTGCCGGTGCCCGCCACGGGAGGGATCTACACGTACGGGACGGCGAGCGCTTCGGTGCGGGCCGGCACCGGGAGCGTCTACCTGGTGTTCAAGGGCGATCTGCGGATCAGGGACTTCGCACTCGCCCGATGAGGACATGCGCCTGTTGAGGACACGCGCCCGATGAGGACTCCGGCGGGCGGCCGCGAGCATGGTCGTGGCCGCCCGGCGGGCTTGCCTTCCATTGGATAGTCGTGTTATCTATTGCTTGGATAACACGACTATCCAAAAGGGGTGTCTCATGACCGTGATCGTTCTGCTGGTCGCCACGCTGGCGTTCCGGCTGCTGGGAGTGCTGGGTGTGGGCCGGTTCGGCACGTGGCGGGTGAGCGCGGCCCATGGCCTGGCCGTCATGCTGGTCATGACCGCCAGCGCCCACTTCGTCCCGGCCGGCGTGACCTTCATGCCCAACTACGCCGACATGCTGGCCATGGTGCCGCCGTTCGTGCCGTTCCCCGGCTTCATGGTGTACCTGAGCGGCGTGCTGGAGCTGGCCGGGGCGGCCGGGCTGGTGCTCGGGCGCACCCGTAAGGCCGCCGGGATCTGCCTGGCGCTGCTGTTCCTGGCGCTGCTGCCGGCGAACGTGCACGCCGCCGAGGCCGACCTCGTGGTCTCCTCGCCGCTCTGGCAGCGCATCCCCGAGCAGGCGCTGTACATCGCGATCGCCCTGTGGGCGGCGCTTCCGTTCACCGCCCGCTCGGAGGCCGCGCCCGTGGAGCGGGTGAGTGCCTGACGGGCCGTCCGGCCGCCGAGGACGGGAGTGGGTGAGCTGCCTAGCGGACCGTCCAGCCGCCGTCGATGACCAGCGTGTGTCCCGTGATCAGCGACGCCGCGGGGGAGGCGAGGAAGAGCACCGCCCCCGCGACGTCCATGGGCTCGCCGATGCGGTGCAGCGCCGCGATCCGCTCGATCACGTCGGCCTCGAACGCCGGGTCCGACAGGGCGGGCGCGGTGCCGGGGGTGCGGATGAACGTGGGGGCGACGTTGTTGACCGTGACGCCGTGCGGGCCCCATTCGACGGCCAGGCAGCGGGTCAGGTGGGCGATGGCCGCCTTCGTCATGCAATAGACGGACTCGCCGGGCAGGGCCACCTCGCCGGCCTGTGACCCGACGTTCACGATCCGCCCGTACCCCTGCTCGATCATCACCCGGCCGGCCGCCTGGCTGGCCAGGAACGTGCCCTTCAGGTTGACCCGTACCGTCCGGTCGAAGTCGTCCTCCGTCACGTCCTCGGCCGGGTTGCCCGGGGCGATGCCGGCGTTGTTGACCAGGATGTCGATCCGGCCGAACCGCTCCACCACCGCGCGCACCGATTCCGCGATCTGGGCGGGCGCGGTCATGTCCATCTGCAGCGGCAGCGCGGCCCGGCCCAGCCCGCGGACCTCGTCGGTCAGCCCGCCGTCGGCCCCGGCGTCCCGGAAGCCGAGCGCGACGTCGGCGCCGGCGTTCGCCAGGGCCAGCGAGATCGCCCGGCCGAGACCCCGTGCCGCGCCCGTGACCAGCGCGATCTTTCCGTCCACGCGGTAGTCGGGAAACGTCGTCATGCGTGCCTCCTTGGCGGCATTAATTCGTTGTCTATCCAAACTATTGACCGTGGGTGCGCGTGTGTGTGAGCCTGCTGATGAGCTCATGCGCGAAGGCGCGGCGACGGTCAGGGTCCTGCACTCTGCTCGTGCATGGCGGTCGTCTGACGCCTTGGGGACGCCTGCCGGCGTGCCCGGAAAGGAAGAGCCGCGCATGCGAAGAAGATTATTCGTCATGCTCACGACCGTCGCCGTGCTGATCGCGGCGGCGATCGTCCGGATGTCGCCGGTCTCGGCGGTCGCCTCGGATCCGTACGCGTACCAGAACGTCAGGATCGACGGCGGGGGCTTCGTGCCCGGCATCGTCTTCAACCCGTCCGAGCGGAACCTCATCTACGCCCGCACCGACATCGGCGGCGCGTACCGGTGGAACCAGTCCACCAAGTCCTGGACCCCGCTGCTCGACTGGGCCGGCTGGGACAAGTGGGGCTACAACGGGGTGATCAGCCTGGCCACCGACCCCGTGCAGACCAACCGGGTGTACGCGGCCGTCGGCATGTACACCAACAGCTGGGACCCGAACAACGGCGCCGTCCTGCGCTCCACGGACAAGGGCGACACCTGGCAGGTCACGCCGCTGCCGTTCAAGCTGGGCGGCAACATGCCCGGCCGCGGCATGGGCGAGGCGCTGTCGGTCGACCCGAACGACAACCGGATCCTCTATCTCGGCGCTCCCAACGGCAACGGCCTGTGGCGCAGCACCGACTACGGCGCGACCTGGTCGAAGGTGACCGGTTTCCCGAACGCGGGCAACTACGCGCAGGACCCCGGCGACCCCAACGGTTACCTGAGCCACCGTCCCGGCGTGGTCTGGGTGACCTACGACAAGCGTTCGTCCAGCCCGGGCGGCGCCACCAGGACCATCTACGTGGGCGTCGCCGACAAGGACAACACCGTCTACCGCACCACCGACGGCGGCAGCACCTGGTCGCGGCTGGCCGGCCAGCCCACCGGGTACATCGCGCACAAAGGCGTGCTCGACACCGTGAACGGCTACCTCTACCTCGCCACCAGCGACACCGGCGGCCCGTACGACGGAGCCAAGGGCGACGTGTGGCGCTACGCCACCGCCACCGGCACCTGGACCCAGATCAGCCCCGTCCCCTCCTCCAGCGCCGACGACTACTTCGGCTACAGCGGCCTGACCGTCGACCGCCGGAATCCGGGCACGATCATGGTGGCCACGCAGATCTCCTGGTGGCCCGACGTGATCTTCTTCCGCTCGACGGACTCCGGCGCCACCTGGACCCGGGTGTGGGACTGGACGTCGTACCCGAGCCGCAGTTTCCGCTACACGATGAACATCTCCGAGAACCCCTGGCTCACGTTCGGCGCCAACCCGCAGCCGCCTGAGGTCGCCCCCAAGCTCGGCTGGATGACCGAGTCGCTGGAGATCGACCCGTTCGACTCCGACAGGATGATGTACGGCACCGGCGCCACCATCTACGGCACCGAGAACCTCACCCGGTGGGACGCCGGCTCCCAGTTCACGATCAGGCCGATGGCCAAGGGGCTGGAGGAGACGGCGGTGCTCGACCTCATCAGCCCGCCCAGCGGCGCGCCCCTGGTCAGCGGGCTCGGCGACATCGGCGGGTTCCGGCACACGAACCTGGACGCCGTACCGCCGATGATGTTCACCGCGCCGGTCTTCACCTCCACCACCAGCCTCGACTACGCGGAGAAGGCGCCCTCGATCATGGTCAGGGCGGGCAACTTCACCGACGCCGACCGCCCGAACGACAGCCACGTGGCCTTCTCCACCGACGGCGGCGCCACCTGGTTCCAGGGCACCGAGCCCGGCGGCGTCAACGAGGGCGGCACGGTCGCCGCCGCGGCCGACGGCTCCCGCTTCGTCTGGGCGCCCAAGGGTGTGACTCCCGTCCACTCGGTCGGCTACGGCAACTCCTGGCAGCAGGCTTCCGGCCTGCCGACGGAGGCCGTGCTGGAGTCGGACCGGGTCAACCCGCGCAAGTTCTACGGGCTCGGCGGCGGACGCCTGCACCTCAGCACCGACGGCGGCGCCACCTTCACCGCCACCGCCGCCACCGGGCTGCCCGCGAGCGGCAAGGTCAAGGCCGTGGCCGGCGTCGAGGGTGACGTGTGGGTGGCGGGCGAGGGCGGCATCTGGCACTCGACCGACAGCGGCGCCTCCTTCGCCAAGCTGTCCGGCGTCACGAACGCGGTCAACGTCGGCTTCGGCAAGGCCGCGCCCGGCGCGACGTACCCGGCCGTGTACGCGGTGGCCACCATCGACGGCGTCACCGGCCTGTACCGGTCGGACACCGGCGGGTCGGCGTGGGTGCGCATCAACGACGACCAGCACCAGTGGGGCAACATGGGGGAGGCGCTGACGGGGGATCCGCGCGTGTACGGGCGCGTCTACCTGGGCACCAACGGGCGCGGCATCATCTACGGCGACCGCACGGGCCCGCCGGTGACCGTCACCCCCACACCGACCGTCACCCCCACGGTCACCCCGACCGTCACTCCCACGACCGGTACCGGCTGCACGGCCACCTACCAGCCCGGCAACTCCTGGCCCGGTGGCTTCCAGGCGAACGTCACCGTCAGCAACACCGGCGCCGCGCCGATCACCGGCTGGCGGGTGACCTGGACCTGGCCGGGAGACCAGAAGATCACCAACCTCTGGGGCGGCACCCCGGCCCAGACGGGCACGAGCGTCACGGTGACGAACGCCGGCTACAACGGCGACGTCGCGGCCGGGGCGACGACGTCGTTCGGCCTCAACGGCTCCCACACCGGCACCAACTCCCCACCCACCACCCTCACCTGCACCCCGACGTGACGGCCTGAAACGACCGGGGACCGCACGGGACTCACCCCCGTGCGGTCCCGCCGTCCGTGCTGATGAGGTCTTGACAGGGGCGGCGGGCGGGCGAAGCGTGGCGCTCACACGCCTCATCCGAGGGGGCCCGCCATGGCCGTACACGAGATCCGCATCGACCCCGACCTCCCTCTCCGCGACGAGCCCGGCACCGGCCACAACCGCTGGCATCCGGACATCCCGCCCATCGTCCGCTGCGAGCCGGGCGACGAGGTGATCCTGGAGACCAGGGACGCCTTCGACGGCCAGATGGGCCCCGAGGCCACGCTGAAGACCGTCGAAGCACCTGACCTGGACGTCGTGCACCCGCTCACCGGCCCCGTCCATGTGGAGGGGGCGCGGCCGGGGGATCTGCTGGAGGTGGAGATCCTGGAGGTCGCGCCGGACCGCTACGGCTACACCGTCCAGGTTCCCGGTTTCGGGTTCCTGCGTGACGTCTTCCCCGAGCCGTTCATGGTGCGCTGGGAGCTCGACGACGGGTGGGCGGTCTCGGCCGACCTGCCCGGGGTGCGGATCCCGGCGGCGCCGTTCATGGGCACGATCGGGCTGTCGCCCGGACGCGAGTCGCTGGCCAGGACCACGGCCAGGGAGCAGGCGGCGCTGGCGCGCGGCGGGTTCGTGCTGCCGCCCTCGCCGGACGGCGCCGTCCCGGCCGACGCCGTCGGAGCCGCGGGGCTGCGTACCATCCCGCCCAGGGAGCAGGGCGGCAACGTGGACATCAAGCAGCTCGGCGCGGGCACGCGGCTGTACCTGCCGGTGGACGCGCCTGGCGCGCTGTTCTCGGCCGGGGACGCGCACTTCGCGCAGGGGGACTGCGAGGCGTGCGGCACGGCGATCGAGATGCGGGCGACGCTGCGGGTGCGGTTCACCGTGCACGAGGGGCAGGCGGCGGAGAAGGGGATCAGGGGGCCGAGGTTCGCCCGGTCGGATTACTGGGTGGCGCCGGCGTACGCGGCGCCGCGCCGGTTCTACGCCACCACCGGCATGTCGGTGAGCGGGGACGGGGAGGTGTCGGCCGAGGACGCGACGCTGGCGGCCAGGAACGCGCTGCTGGAGATGATCGACCACCTGGGGGAGCGGGGGTGGAGCGCGCAGCAGGCGTACGCGATCTGCAGCGTGGCGGTGGACCTCAAGGTGAGCCAGCTCGTGGACGTGCCCAGCTTCCTGGTGTCGGCGTTCCTCCCGGAGGACGTCTTCACCGACTAGCGCGGGCGGTCAGAGGTCTTCCAGCAACGCGGCGGGCGTCGGCTCGTCCGCCCGTTCACCCACCGGCTCGTCCGCGTGCCCATTCGACTCGGGCGCGTCGTGGTCGGACAGGCCGGTGAGGATGACGGCGAGCTCGGCCCGCGTGTGGATGCCCAGCTTGCGGTAGATCCGCGCCAGATGGGTGTCCACGGTGCGCTTGCTGATCGACAGGACGGTGGCCACCTCCAGATTGCTCATCCCGCGCAGCACCAGGTCGGTGACCCGGCGTTCACCCACGGTCAGCGGATGGCCGTCCTGGCCGTTGGCGGACGGCGCGGCGGGGCGGCGCGGCGCGGTGGCGGTCCGGTGCTTGTCGGCGAGCGCGGCCAGCCGGACGGCGCCGCAGTCGGCGGCCAGCCGCAGCGCCATGGCCAGCGTCTCGTGCGCCTTGCCGGTGTCGCCCGCCTGGCGTTGCGCGATGCCGAGGCGGAGCATCGCCCTGGCCTGTTCGAGCCGGGCGCCCCGGTGGGCCAGCAGGTCCACCGCCTCGTGCAGCATGTCGAGCCGGGTGGCGCCCTCGTGGGCGACGCTGCCCGCGCTGAGCGCGCGGGCGATCGTGGTGGGAGCGCCCCACGCCCGGGCCAGCTCCAGCTCGCGCTCGGCCACCATGCGGGCGGCCGAGCGTTCGCCGGACAGGGTGTAGGCCAGGATCGTGTTGGTGCCCCAGGGTACGCAGGCCGGGTTGGTGATGCCGGCGGCGGTCAGGCGGCGTCCGCACTCCAGCAGGGTCAGCAGCCCGTCGCGGGGCCGGCCGTGGGAGAGGTGCACGCGTCCCAGCGCGTCCAGGACGTGGCCGGAGATCAGCGGGTGCCAGTCGCCGTACGTCCTGACCGTGCCGAGCGCGGTCTCCGCGGCCTCCAGCTCGCCCCGCTCGACCAGGATCCTGGCGGCGCAGGCGGTGGCGGCGGCGTGGAAGCCCTCGGCCTGGACCTCGCGGGCGCTGGCGATGGCGTCGTTGGCGTCGCGCAGCGCCGCGTCCAGGCTGCCGAGCTGGTAACGCACCTCGGCCCTGGCTAACAGTGCCAGGGCCAGCCTGGTGCTGGAGCCTTCGTCCCTGGTCTCGCTGACCAGCCGTTCGGACCAGTAGGAGGCCTCGTCGAGGCGGTCGCCCCACACGAGGGGCAGCACCGCGGTCACCGGGACCGCGCCCTGGCCGTCCATGCAGCGGCGGGTCTGGGCGAGCATGCGCGGCAGATTGCGGCCGCGCGCGCCGGTGGCCAGGGCGAGCGCGCTGAGGAACTCCCTGGCGGCGGGGGTGAGCAGCGTGCCGAACGAACGGCCCAGCCGCCGTACCCCGATCTGTCCCGCCGAGCGGCCCCACAGCAGTGCCTGGGCGGCGAACAGCAGGGCCAGGTCGGCGCCGGCGAACTGCGGCGTCGCGGCGGCGGTGGTCGCCGCCTCGGCCAGCACCTCGCCGGCCTCCGCGGAGTTCACGGTGACCAGGAGGTCGGCGAACGGGGTCATCGACATCAGCGCCTGCGGCGCCCGCTTGACCCGGCCGTAGACCGTGCGCAGGTGCCGCAGGCAGGCGGGCAGGTCGCGGTGCTTCTCGACGGCGCCCAGCTCGGCGGTGACCTCCAGCACGGTGTCGCGGTCGTCGGTCTCGGCCAGGGCGCGGTGCAGGTAGCCGGTCGCGTCCTGCCAGGCGTGGTTGCCGCCGGCCTCCTCCGCGGCCTCGCGCAGCACGGTCACGGTCAGCGGGTCGCCGGTCGGGCCGGCCGACATCAGGTGCCTGGCCGAGCTGCTCAGCGGCGCGCCGAGCCGGTGCAGCAGCGCCGCGGTACGGCGGTGCAGCCGGTCGCGCTCGTCGGGGTCCATGCCGGCCAGCACCGCCTGCTGCACGCCCGGATGCGGGAACCGGCCGGGCGGCGAGCCCGTGATCAGCCCGAGGGCGCGCAGCCGGGCCGCGGCCACCCGCGCCGCGTCCTGACCGTGCCCGGCGAGCATGGCGGCCAGCTCCAGGCCGTCGTCGGGCGCCACCACGGCCAGGGCGCGGAGCAGGTCCACGCCGGCCGCGTCGGCGCCGGAGTCGCTGTCGGTCAGCCAGCCGAGCGCGGTCTCCGTCATCGCCGCCGCCCCCGCCTCCAGCACCCGGGGCAGCTCGTCGCGGGTCGCGCTCACGCCGGTCCTGGCCAGCCGGGTGGCCAGCTCGTGCAGCAGCGCGGGGTTGCCCCGGGTGAGCTGGTGGCAGGCGAGTGCCACCTCGGCGTCGACCTGCTGCTCGGCGGTGCCGAGCTGGCAGGCGAGCAGCCGCCGCGCGGCCAGGTGGGGCAGCGGCGCGGGCCGCAGCAGCCGCATGTACGGCAGCGCCGCCAGGTCCCTGGCGAGGTCGTTCCCCCCGGACTCGCCGGGGTCGGCACTGGTGAGGATCATCGCGATGGGCAGGCCGTCGAGCCGCCTGGCGATGTAGGAGCACCATTCTGAGGACTGCTGATCGGCATGGTGCACGTCGTCGACGGCGATGATCAGCGGCTGGTCGCCGGTGAAGCTGCGGGTGGCGCGGTAGAGCCCGTGCAGCACGTCGGGGGTGACGGCGTCCTTCCGCTCCTCGTCCAGCGTCAGGCCGGTGGGCGGCGCGCGGCCGGCCGCCATGAGCGGCTCGAACAGCTGCCGGATGACGCCGAAGGGGTGCTCGCGCTCGGCGGGGTGGCCGCGCGCCATGAGCAGCACCGCGCCCGTCTCGGCCAGGGTCGACAGCGCCGCGTTGAGCAGCGTGGTGCGGCCCATCCCGCGTGCGCCCTGGATCAGCAGCACGGACGGACTCGACCCGCGAATCCTGGACAGCACTTCCCGTACAGCGGCTAGTTCTACGTCACGGTGTAGCAGCGTCTGCCCGGAAGACATCGCTACTCCAAAAGCTTGGCCCCCTGGACTGTCACAAGGATCATCCCGCCATGGACAGGTCGCCTGTCAATAGCTGACGGACAAATCGGACAATTATGACGACACGTTGTCAGATCTCACATCGGCCCCGCGACCGGGTGAATGCGCATTCCCGGCCCCTCGTATACGTATTCCACCGCCACCGTACGGCTGAATGCGTACGCCGGAATTACGTCTTTACACGGCAGCGGGCCCGATGCAACTCTGCGATCAAAAGAAAGCACGAATGACAGCGGCAATGACAGCAGCAAGATTGGGACCCAATACGGGGAGCGCCATGGACCGCCCACGTCTCAAGGCACACTTCACCGCTCAGGTGATCGACGGGTCGAAAGTTTTCCTGCTGGCCGACGGCCAGCACTATCGAGTGCAGGCCGCGGGGGCCGGCAGGCTCCTGCCCTATTTGGACGGGCGGCACACGGTCGCCGAGATCGCCGCGACGCTCAGCGGCGAGCTGCCGCTCACCCAGACGCTCACCGCCCTGCGCAAGTTCGCCGCGTTCGGAGTGCTCGCCGAGGGGCGGCCGGACTGGCCGGAGGGCACGCTGGCCTTCTGGGACGCGCAGGGCGTCGATCCGGTCCGGGCGCACGCCGCGCTGGAACGCGCCGAATTCACCGTGGTCGCCTGCGGGGACGCCGACGCCGGGCCGGTCGAGGCCGTGCTGCGCAAGCACGGGCTGCGCATCCGTACGAGGACCGTCGAGGACGAGGCCGCGGGCCCGCAGGGCGAGCTTTCGGTCGTCGTCACCGGCGACTACCTCGATCCCGCGCTGGAGCGGCTCAACGCCGCCTACCTGGCCGCCGAGCACCCGTGGGCGCTGGTCAAGCCGTCCGGGATCACGCTGTGGGTGGGCCCGGTGCTGCGGCCTGGCCGTACCGGCTGCTGGGCCTGCCTGGCGCAGCGGCTGGCCGGGAACCGGCAGGTAGAGCGGTATCTGGCGGGCAAGCGCGGAGGCGGCATGCCCTACCATCCGGCCCGCGAGTCCGTGCCCGCCGGCCCCTCGGTCGCGGGCGGGCTGCTGGCGGTGGAGCTGGCCAGGATCGCGGTCGCCCGCGACGGCGGCACGAACCCGCCCGCCCGCCTCGAAGGCAGCATGACCACGGTCGACCTGCGCTCGCTGGCCACCATGGAGCACACCGTCATCCGGCTGCCGCAGTGCCGGGCCTGCGGGGATCCGGCGCTGATCAGCGAGCGCAGCCCCAAGGTGATGCTGTCGGCGCGCGACGCCAGGCACGTCACCGACGGCGGCTACCGGATCGAGCCGCCCGCGCGCACGTACGCGAGGCTGGAGAAGCACATCAGCCCGCTCATCGGCGCGGTGACCAGGTTGCACACGTTCGCCGAAGAGGACAACGGCGTCACCTACAGCTTCACCGCCGGCCACAACTTCGCCATGATCGGCGACAACATGGACCTGCTGCGGCGCAACCTGCGCGGGCAGAGCGGCGGCAAGGGCCGCACCGAGGTCCAGGCCAGGGTGAGCGCCCTGTGCGAGGCCATCGAGCGCTACTCCGGCGTGTGGCGCGGCGAGGAGCCGGTGACCGAGGCCGCCTACGCCGACCTCGACCCGGCCGTGGCCGTGCATCCGGAGAGCCTGCTGCACTTCTCCGACGGCCAGTACGCCGGCCGCGAGGAGTGGAACAAGGACCCCGCGCACCGCCTGCACCTGGTGCCCGAGCGCTTCCGCACCGACCTGCCCGTCGACTGGTCGCCGGCCTGGTCGCTGACCGAGGGGCGCGAGCGGCTGGTGCCCTCGGGCTACGCCTGGTACGGCCACCCCGACCTGGAGCGGCACTTCTACTGCGTGGGCGACTCCAACGGCAACGCCTCGGGCAACTCCGTCGAGGAGGCCGTGCTGCAGGGCTTCTGCGAGCTGGTGGAGCGGGACGCGGTGGCGCTGTGGTGGTACAACCGGGCCAGGCGGCCGGCCTTCGACCTCGACTCGCTGCGCGACCCGTACGTGGACACCGTGCGCGAGTTCTACCAGGGCATGGACCGCGACATCTGGCTGCTCGACATCACCACCGACCTCGGCATCCCGGCGTTCGTGGGGGTGTCGCACCGCAAGGGGCATCCGGTCGAGGACGTCATCGTCGGCTTCGGCGCGCACCTGGACCCGCGCATCGCCGCCATCAGGACGCTGACCGAGGTCAACCAGTTCCTGCCCTCGGTGGAACGGCGGGACGAGCAGGGCAACACCCTCTACCTGGACGACGACGTGGCCACGCTCGCCTGGTGGAAGGAGACCAGACTGGCCGAGCAGCCGTGGCTGGTGCCCGACCCCGCGCAGAGCCCGCGCACGCTCGGCGACTACGCGCTCTCGGGCGGCGAGGACCTGGCCGCGGACGTCGAGACGTGCGTGAACAGGGCCGCCGCGGCCGGGGTCGAGGTCGTGGTGCTCGACCAGAGCCGGCCCGACCTGGAGCTGAGCGTCGTCCGGGTGATCGCGCCCGGCATGCGCCACTTCTGGCGGCGGCTCGGCCCCGGCCGGCTCTACGACGTGCCGGTCTCGCTCGGCTGGATCCCGCGGCCGAAGGCGGAGGACGAGCTCAACCCCGTCAGCGTCTTCTTCTGACGGTCCCGGGGGCCGTGCGGTGAACGAGAGAGGAACCCGGCGTGAGTGAGACGAAACGGCGGCTGCGGCGTGAGGCGAGTCTGACCGAGGCGGACGGCGAGGTGCGCATCTCCTCGCCCGCCGGTTCGCTGGGGCTGCGCAACCCGCCGGAACAGCTGGTGGCCGCCCTGCGCGTGCTGGCGGCCGGCGATGTGACGGAGACGGCGCTGGCGGCCACGGTGGGCGAGGCCGGGCTGCTGCGCTGGAACCTGCTGCTGCGCCGCCTGGCCAAGGGCGGCCTGCTGGAGTACGGCACGCCCCTGGCCCGGCTGCGCCCGATCGGCGCCGGCCCGGTCGAGCCGGGCCCGCTGCCCGCCGCCGGCGCGCGGATCAGGTTGTCCAGGTTCGCCGTGGTGACGGCGGAGGACGGCGTGCTGAGCGTGCGCGGCCCGCGCAGCCCCGCCGTGGTGGAGCTGGCGCCGGAGGCGGCCGGTCTGCTGGGCCGGCTGGCCGACTGGACCACCCCGGCAGAGCTGGGCGCCGACGAGGTGCTGCGCTTCCTGGCCGCCGCCGGGGCGCTGGCCGCCGACACCGAGGACGGTGACCTGACGCTGGCCCAGTGGCAGCCCCGTGACCTGTGGCTGCACGCGCACAGCAGGGGGTCGCGGATCGCCGGCCGTTACGGCGGGACGTACCCGTTCAAGGAACGTTTCGAGCCCCTGCCCGAGACCCCCGCCCCCTTCGGCGGCAAGCGGATCGAGCTGACCGCCCCCGACCTGGAGGCGCCGGGGCCGGGCCTGACCGAGACGCTGGAGCGCCGCCGCTCCGTACGCGAGCACGACCAGGACGCCCCGATCACCCTCGACCAGCTCGGCGAGCTGCTCTACCGGTCGATGCGGCAGCGGGCGGCCTTCGACTCGCCGGACGGCCAGCGGCTGGCCGACCGGCCCTATCCCTCGGGCGGGTCGGTGCACGAGCTGGAGGTCTACCCCCTGGTCGTCT
The DNA here is from genome assembly GCF_003001935.1 of Nonomuraea fuscirosea. Classification (GTDB taxonomy): domain Bacteria; phylum Actinomycetota; class Actinomycetes; order Streptosporangiales; family Streptosporangiaceae; genus Nonomuraea; species Nonomuraea fuscirosea. The sequence continues at coordinate 212,650 of NZ_PVNG01000003.1, forward strand.
CCTGCCAGGGCCTCGATCCCGGGCTGTGGCACTACGACACCGCCGGGCACGCGCTGGAGCTGGTGTCGGAGCCGTCCCCGGCGATGCAGGCGCTGGTGCAGCGGGCCAGGGCGGCGGCGCTGCTCGCGCAGGACCCGCAGGTGCTGCTGATCGTCACCGCCCGCTTCGGCCGGGTGATGTGGAAGTACGAGACGATCGCGTACTCGCTGGTGCTCAAGCACGTCGGCGTGCTCTACCAGACGATCTACCTGGTCGGCACCGCGATGAACCTGGCCGTGTGCGGGCTCGGCGGCGGCGACGCCGACGACTTCGCGCTCGCCAGCGGCCTCGACTACCTGAGCGAGGGCAGCGTGGGCGAGCTGGTCCTCGGCAGCAGGCGGGGATAGGGCGATGAAGTTCCGGTTCAAGGCGCTGCAGCGGATGCGCGAGCCCGACGAGCTCGACTCGCCGACGCTGCTGGCCTCGCCGCGCGGCTGGATCGCCACGTTCGTGGTGCTGATCATCGTGGCGGCGGCGTCCGTCTGGTTCTTCGCAGGGCGGCTGCCGGTGACGGTGCCCGCGGCGGGGCTGCTCACCCATCCCGCGGGCACCGCCCGGCTGCAGAGCCCGTACGGCGGCACGGTCCGCTCGATGCTGGTCCGCCCCGACGAGGCCGTGCAGAGGGGCCAGGAGGTGGCCGTGATCACCGTGGACAGCGGGCGGGACCGGACGGTGCACAGCCCGTTCACCGGCCGGGTGGTCGCCTTCTCCGCGGTGGACGGGCACGTGGTCGGCCAGGGGGAGGAGCTGCTGCTCATCGAGCGCACGGACACCCCCGACGACCGGCTGGTGGCGATGCTGTTCGTGCCGGTGGACCGGGCGATGGGCGTGGTGCCGGGCAAACCCGTGGACCTGTCGGTCTCCTCGGCCCCGCCGGGCGCGTTCGGGCTGCTGCGCGGCCGGGTGCACTCCGTCAGCTCCTATCCGGTCATGCTGGAGCACGCGGCCGACCTGGTGGGCGGCCTGGAGGCGGCCCGCGGTTACCTCAAGGGCGTCCCGGCCAGGCTCGTCATCGTCGACCTCGAACGCGACCCCGCCACGCCGTCCGGCTACGCCTGGTCCACCCAGAACGGGCCGCCGGCCCGCCTGCAGTCGCAGGTGTCGGTGGCCGGCGCGATCGGCCTGGGCAGCCAGACTCTGTTCGACCTGCTGCTCGGACGCTGAAGGGGGAGATGTGACGACCACGAGCGCTCCCGCGCAGGCGAGCCCGCCGGCCCCGCCACCGTCACCGCCACGACCTGCCAGGCGGTGGCGGTGGCGGCGGCGCACGCCGACGGTGATCCAGATGGAGGCGGTGGAGTGCGGGGCCGCCTCGCTGGCGATGATCCTCGCGTACTACGGCAAGTTCGTCCCCCTGGAGGAGCTCCGCTCGGCCTGCGGCGTCTCCCGTGACGGCGCCAAGGCCTCCAGTGTGATCGCCGCCGCCCGCCGCTACGGGCTGATCGCCAGGGGCTTCCAGATGGAGGCGGAGGACCTGCGCTCCCTGACCGGGCCGGCCATCGTGTTCTGGGCGTTCCAGCACTTCATGGTCCTCGAAGGGGTGCGCAGCCGGTTCGGCAGGAAGGCCGTGGCGGTCAACGACCCGGCCGGCGGCCCGCGCATGATCGACTGGGACGACTTCGACTCGGGCTTCACCGGCGTGGTGCTGACCTTCGAGCCGGGGCCCGGCTTCCGGCCCGGCGGGCGGCCCACCCGGGTCGGGCAGGCGCTGCTGACCCGCCGCATGCCGTCGGGGCGGGCGCTGCCGCTGGTGCTGCTGGCCAGCCTGCTGCTGGTCGTCCCCGGCATCATCGGGCCCGCGTTCAGCCGGGTGTTCATCGACCGGGTGCTGACCGGGCGCGACCCCGGTTACCTGCTGCCGCTGCTGTTCGGCGTCGGGTTCACGGCTCTCGCGGTGTTCGTGCTGACCTCGGTGCAGCGGCACTACCTGCTGCGCATGGAGATCAGGCTCGGGCTGGTCAGCTCGGCCCGCTTCTTCCGGCACCTGCTGCGACTACCCGTGGAGTTCTACCTCCAGCGCCGGCCCGCCGAGGTGGCCAAGCGGGTGCAGGCCAACGACACCGTCGCCGAGATCCTCTCCCGCGACCTGGCCATCACCCTGGTCAACCTGGTCCTGGTGCTGTTCTACGGCATCGTCCTGATCCGCTACGACCTGCTGCTCGGCCTGGTCGGGGTGGGCATGGCGCTGGTCAACATCCTGGTGCTGCGGCAGGTGTCCAGGGCGCGCACGGACGCCGTGGCCGCGCTCCGCGCCGACCTGGGCAACCTCACCTCGACCACGTTCAACACCCTGCAGCTCATCGAGACCGTCAAGGCCACCGGCGCGGAGCCCGCCGCGTTCCAGCGCTGGTCGGGCTTCCTGGCCAAGGCGGTCACCGCCAAACAGCGGCTGGGCGTGGCCACGGCCACGCTGACCGTCGTGCCGCCGCTGCTGGCCGGGGTCAACAGCGGGCTCATCCTGCTGATCGGCGGTCTGCGGGTGGTGGACGGCGTGATCAGCGTGGGCATGCTGGTGGCCTTCCAGACCCTGCTCACCTCGCTGTCCAGGCCGGTCACCCAGCTCACGAACCTGGGCGGGCAGCTCCAGGACATCTCCGCCGACGTCTGCCGCCTGTACGACGTCGAGAAGTACCCCGTGGCCACCACCTTCGAGCGGCGCGAGCCCGTACGGGAGCGGGAGGAGGGCCGCCTGGACGGGCGGCTGGAGTTCGACCGGGTGACGTTCGGCTACAACGCGCTGGCCACGCCCGTGATCAAGGACCTGTCGTTCACGCTGGTGCCGGGACGCAGGGTGGCGATCGTCGGCAACTCCGGCAGCGGCAAGTCGACCGCGGGCAAGCTGGCCGCGGGCCTCTACGTGCCGACCTCCGGCCGGGTGCTGCTCGACGGCCTGCCCAGGGAGGAGCTGCCCAGGGAGGTGGTGGCCGCGTCGGTCGCGTACGTGGACCAGGACATCACCCTGTTCGAGGGCACCGTGCGCGACAACCTCACCCTGTGGAGCGACGACGTGCCGGACGAGGTGGCCGTCTCCGCGCTGCGTGACGCCGCCCTGTTCGACCTGATCGCCACCAGGCCGGGCGGTCTCAACAGCGGCGTGCTGGAGGGCGGGCGCAACTTCAGCGGCGGCCAGCGGCAGCGGCTGGAGCTGGCCAGGGCCCTGTCGCTGCGGCCGACCCTGCTGATCCTGGACGAGGCGACCAGCGCGCTGGACCCGGAAACGGAGCGGACCATCGCCGACCACCTGCGCAGACGCGGCTGCGGCTGCCTCATCATCGCCCACCGGTTGTCCACCGTGCGCGACGCCGACGAGATCATCGTCCTCGACCGGGGCGAGGTGGTCGAGCGCGGCCGGCACGCCGAGCTGCTGGCGTTGGACGGGCACTACGCGGAGCTGCTCAGGAGCTCGCGCAGGAACGGGGAGGCGGGATGACGACGCCGCTGCTCTCGTCGTTCTCGCCGTTCTTCACCGACGCGGCCACCCCGGTGGACTACTCCGCCGACAACCTCTTCGTCGTGTCGGGCGTGCGCGAGGTGCTGCTGGTCGAGCGGGGCGAGGTCGACCTGTTCGCCGTGCGCCTGGACAACGGGCGTCCCGTGGGCCGCTGGAACTACCTGTGCCGGGTCCGCGAGGGCACCCTGCTGCCCGGCGCGCCGCGCGGCCCGCGGCACGGCATCGTGGGCCGTCCCGTGCCCGGCTCGGTCGTCTCGCGCGTCCCGCTGGCCAGGCTGCGCGAGCTGGCCGGCACCGGGCGCTCGGCCACCATGTCCACCGCCGACTACGGGCTGGCCGTCAAGCAGCTCGTCCGCGGCCTGGAGGCGGGCATGGTGTCGCTGGCCACGGCGCTGCGCGACGGGCTGCCGCCGCGCGAGTTCGTCCCCCTGGCCTCCGACACGGTCACCGTGCTCGGTCAGCACCGCGCGGCCAGGTCGGTGGACGGCGTGCGCTGGCTCAGCGTCGAGGAGGGCGCGGTCGAGATGCCCGACGGCGTGGCCGGCGTGCTGACCGCGGGCGCCGAGCTGTCGGTGACCGAACGGGACTGGGTGGTCGCCACCACCCCCACCCGGCTGCGCTCGAAGTCCACCTGGCAGCTGCTGGCGGACGAGACGCTCTGGAGCCGCTGGGTCGAGCACGCCATCCGCTTCCTCTACACCGTGGACCGCCGGGTCGAACGGCAGCGGGCCCGCGAGCTGCGCTCGCTGGAGCGCAGGAAGGAGCAGGAGTCGGCCACCACCGTGGCGGCCCGGCGCAGCTTCGACACGCTCGTGCGCGACACCGAGGCCAAGGTGCGCCTGGCCGACGTCACCGCCGACCCGCCGGCCCTGGCCGCGGCCCGGCTGGTGGCCTCGCACGGCGGCTTCACCGTCACCGCGCCGCCGCCGGGGAGCAACAGGGAGGTCGATCCGCTGCAAGCGATCGCCCTGGCCTCGGGGGTGCGGACCAGATCCGTCCGGCTCGACGACGGCTGGTGGAAACGGGACATCGGCCCCATGGTGGGCTACCTGCGCGACGACGAGACGCCCGTGGCGCTGCTGCCGATCGGCTCGCGGTACGTGCTCGCCCAGCCGGGCCAGAGCCGGGTCACCCCCGTCACCAGGGCGGTGGCGGCCACGCTGTCCAACAAGGCCGAGGTGCTCTACGAGCCGCTGCCGCGCGAAGTGCGCACGGTGGCCGGGCTGCTGCGCTTCGGGCTGGCGCGCAACGGCCACGACCTGTGGGTGCTCGCCTCGCTCGGCACGATCGTGGCCGTCATCGGCCTGCTCGTGCCCGCGATGACCGGGCTGGTGCTGGGCACGTTCGTGGCGCGGGCCGAGCGCGACCTCATCGTGCAGGGCGCCGCGCTGGTGATCGGCGGCGCCTTCGTGGCCGGCGCGCTGTCGATCGTCCAGAACGTGGCGGCGCTGCGCATCGAGGGCCGCGCGTCCGCGCGGGTGCAGGCCGGCGCGTGGACCCGGCTGCTGTCGTTACCCGTCACCTTCTTCGGCCGGTACTCCACCGGCGAGCTGGGCACGACCGTGCTGGGCGTGAGCGCGGCCCAGGAACTGCTCTCCGGCGTGATGACCACGGCCACGCTCGGCCTGTTCGGCGGCCTGGCCAACCTCGCCCTCGTCTACGTCTACGACGTCCGCCTCGCGCTGCTCGCGACCCTGCTGGTGCTGGCCGGCGTGCTGGTGTGCGCGGTGGCCGGCTTCTTCGAGGTACGCCTCCAGCGCCGCCTGTACGAGCAGGAGCAGCGGCTGTCGTCCCGGGTGTTCCAGCTCCTGTCGGCGGTGCCCAAGCTGCGTGTGGCCGCCGCCGAGGACCAGGCGTTCGCCGTGTGGACCCGCGACTTCACCAGGACCAGAGCCACCTCGGCCAAGGCCAGGCGGTTGCAGAACCTGGTCACCACGTTCAACGCGGGCTTCCCGCTCGTCTGCTCGTGCGTGATCTTCGCCGTGGCGGCCGGGCCGATGCGCGGGGAGCTGCCGATCGCCGCGTTCCTCGCCTTCTTCACCGCCTTCAGCCTGCTCATCGCCTCGGTGCTGCAGTTCACCGGCGCGGCCATCACCGCCATGAGCATCGTGCCGATGCTGGAGAAGCTGGCGCCCGTCCTGGAGGTCGAGCCCGAGGACGACGCGGGCAAGGCCGACCCCGGCGACCTGTCGGGCCGCATCACGTTGTCCAAAGTCTCCTTCCGCTACGGCGCGGACGGCCCCAGGGCGCTGAGCGAGATCGACCTGTCGATCGAGCCGGGCGAGTTCGTCGCGATCGTGGGGCCGACCGGCAGCGGCAAGTCCACGGTCCTGCGCCTGCTGCTCGGCTTCGAGCAGCCCGACTCGGGCAGCGTCATGTACGACGGCCAGGACCTGGGCGAGCTCGACCTCGGCGCGGTGCGCCGGCAGTGCGGGGTGGTGCTGCAGAACGGCGCCCTGCTGGCCGGCGACATCAGGCAGAACATCGTCGGCAGCACCAGCCACACCATCGACGACGCCTGGGAGGCCGCCGCGATGGCCGGCATCGACGGCGACATCACCGCCATGCCGATGGGCATGCACACCGTCCTGTCCGAGGGCACCCACACGCTCTCCGGCGGGCAGCGGCAGCGCATCATGATCGCCAGGGCGCTGGTCTCACGCCCGCGCATCGTCTTCTTCGACGAGGCCACCAGCGCCCTGGACAACCCGGCGCAGAACGTCATCGCCGAGAGCACCCGCAGGCTGAACGCCACCCGCGTCGTCATCGCCCACCGGCTGTCCACCATCAGGGACGCCGACAAGATCCTCGTGCTCGACGGCGGGCGCGTCGTCCAGCAGGGCACCTATGACGAGCTGCTGGGCGACGAGCAGGGCCTGTTCGCCCGCCTGGCCCGGCGGCAGATCTGACGGCCCGCGTGAACGGCGAAATGGACGGCCGGTCGCCGTTCCTGCGAGGTGATGAGGTCGAGTTGCGGCGCTGCGACGTGGAAGGATGTCACGATAGTGCCGACCGGAGCTCTGCCCGCTCCCCGACGATCCCGAGGGCAGGGTCTCCCAGGAAGGTAGGCGACTGATGGACTTCGTGCTGCTGATCCACGGCGACGAGATGCTCTGGGACGCCTTCAGCGAGAGCGAACGCACGCGCATGGCCGAGGCGCACCGCCAGTTCGGCAGGGCGATGGTGATGGCGGGCGTCAAGGTCAAATACGGCGCGGGGCTGACCAGGTCCCGCGAGGGCAAGCTGGTCAGGCCGGACGGGCCGGCCGTGGCCGGGCCCTACGCGGTCGGGCGCGAGCAGATCGGCGGCATCTGGATCATCGAGGTCAAGTCGGCGGAGGAGGCCGAGGCGTGGGCGCGCAAGATGCCGTACGCGCCCGGCGACATCGTCGAGGTCCGCCCCTGCGACCCGACCGCCTGACGAGCCTGGGGTCGTCCTGAGCGTCGTTCCGAGTGGGTGGCCGGGGGTTGTGCCGAGCGGGGCCGTCCTGGGCGGCCTGGGGCCGTCCGGAGCCCTCTCGGTGCTCCGGACGGCGCCTCCCCGCCGATGGCCGCTCAGTAGCTGGGCCGGCGGCTGAGCACGATGCCCACGGCCAGGAAGAGCAGGCCGGCCACCCCGTACACGATGGCCAGGGACGTCGCGGGCGGCTGCTGGCTGGCGTTGACCACCGCCAGGCCGAGTCCGACGATCCCGCTGATGTAGCAGAAGATCGCCACGAAGATCTTCCAGAACGGACTCATTGCGCATTCCTCCAGAACCTTGCGGGTTTCTCCGGAACTGTCTCCGGTACTGAGGGGGCCGGGCCGCCGTGCGGCGCGGTCCCTGCGGCGGCGAAGCCGAGGAGCATGACCCAGGCGTCCGGGTCGGCCAGGAAGCGCCGCCAGCGGTCGGCCGCCAGGGCCAGCTCGCCCATCGAGAGCGCCCCCGAGGCCACCAGCGGCACCAGGCGCTCAGGCCCCAGGTGCGGGGCGAAGGCGGCCGTGGGATGGGTGTCGTTCGTGGCGGCGAACGGGCGCAGCACCACGTCGGTGAAGCCCTCCCGCCGCAGCAGCCGGGTGAGCTTCCTGCCGATCTGACGGTCCCCGCCGGCGCCGCGCTGCGCCTGGGCCATCGTGGCGTGCACGGAGGCCAGCTCGGGGTACATCGGATCGGCCAGGCCCCACAGCATGCTGTCGACCTCGACGGCGACGAGGGTGCCGCCGGGCCGCAGCACCCGCATCGCCTCGGCCAGCATCGGAGCGGGGTCGGTGAGGTGCTGCAGTACGTACCGCAGCAGTACGCCGCCGACGCTTCCCGTACGTAGCGGCAGCCGGGCGCCGTCGGCGGCCACGAGCGGCGCGCCGCAGCCGCCCGCGTGGCGGAGCAGCCCCGCGTCCACGTCCAGCGCGATGACGTCCAGGCCCGGCTCGGCGGCGCGCAGCCTGCGGGTGACCGCGCCCGAGCCGGCGCCCAGCTCCAGCAGCGGCCCCGCGCGGGTCAGGCCGAGGTCGCGCATGATGCGCAGCTCCTCCTCGAAGGAGAGCGCCGCCTGCGCTTCGAGGCGGGCCAGCTCGCCGTCCACGCCGCCCCAGGTGGTGTTGGCGACGTCGTACGAGCCCGCCGCGGCCGCCGCGCTCACCGGGGCCTCGGAACCATCATCAGGCCGTGCCTGGGCCGCAGCGTGACCAGGGCCTCCGGCTCGACGGGGAATTCGGGGACCAGCTCCATGCGCAGGTCACGCAGCAGGACGGCGAGCACGAGCGTGGCCTCGACCAGGGCGAAGTGCCGTCCCAGGCAGATGCGCGGGCCGCCGCCGAAGGGCAGGTACTGGTGGCTGAGGTGCCGCGCCGCCGCCTCGGGGTCGAAGCGATCCGGCCGGTAGGCGGCGGGGTCGTCCCAGTAGCGCGGGTCGCGGTGCAGCACCCACGGGCTGACGCAGACCAGCGATCCGGCCGGGATGTCGTAGCCGTCGATCACGTCGGCCGCCACGCTGCGCCGCGAGATGAGCCAGACCGGCGGGTAGAGCCGCATCGCCTCCTGCACGGCCTGCCTGCACCTGCGCAGCGCCGGCAGGTCGGCGGCGGCCGGCGCCCGCCCGCCCAGCACCTCGTCGATCTCCGCGCGGACCGCGGCGGCCGCCTCGGGGTGGCGGTCGAGCAGGTAGAGCGTCCAGGTCAGGGACTTGGCGGTGGTCTCGTGCCCGGCCATGACGATGGTCAGCACCTGATCCCGCAACTCCACGTCGGCCATGCCGCCCGGCCCGGTCACCGGACAGGTCCCGGGCGGGGCGTCGGTTTCGGTCCCGGGTCCGGCTCCGGGTGCGGTCTCGGGGCGGGGGTGGCCTTCGGCGAGCAGGGCGCTGAGCAGGTCGTCGCCCGCGCCGCCCGCGCGGCGGGCCGCGATGATCAGATGGGTCACCTGGTCGAGGAACGTCCGCGCCCGCTGGAAGCCCAGATAGCGCGCGGCCGTGTCGGCCGGATCGGGGTCGTCGCTGGGTACGTAGTGCCCGATGAACCGGTTGACCGCGTCCACCGCCCGGCCGAACCCCTCGCCCGCGCCGCCGATGTCGGTGCCGAGCATGGCCTTCACGATCACGGTCAGGGTGAGCGAGGTCAGGTCGTGGTCGACCCGTACCGACGCGGCGCCCCGCCACTGCGCCGCCAGGTGCTCCGCCGCCGCCACGATGACCTGGTCGAACCGGTCGACCTCGGCGGGCCTGAAGGCCGGCGCGCACCTGCGCCGCTGCGCCGCCCACTCGGCGCCGTTGCTGGTCAGCAGGCCGTTGCCGAGCAGCGGGCGCAGCATGTCGTCGTCCGGCGTGCGGTCCTTGGTGTAGTTGGCGCCGTTCTCCTTGAGTACGTACCTGGCCAGATCCGGCCGGTTGAGCATGTAGACCGGCTCCCCGTCGGCGTCGTGGCGGGTGACGTCCCCGTGGGCCGCCATCGCGGTGACGAACTCCAGCGGCGCGTCCCGCATGGCTCTCAAGCTCTGGGTCCCCGCCGGTCCAGGCGGCACCCGGGGGGATACGTACGTCCCGGACATGAGCACTCCCGATGGCTTACGTAAACGAATATTCGGATACGCATTTCCGGCCGCTGAATACGTATATGTATTTCGTACGGTTCCGGTCCGCGCATTTGCAGCGTACCTTTCGAACTGGGGCCTCTCAATACTTAATCAATGGCTCCCGAAATTAAGTCTGGGCACCCGGAAATAGGCGTGCAAGACTCCGTTCGAGACGGCGCACCGGCGCCGATGGGGAAAAGCTCCAGGAGGACGCAATGGCCCTGAATCCCAGAGAGCGGACTGAATTCGTCAACGCCTACACGCGAGTACTGATCACCGCGTGGTCGAGCGAGGAGTTCTCGGCCAAGCTCGACAGCAACCCGCGTGAGGCGCTGGCGGAATCCGGCCTCGAGGTTCCCGCGGGCGCCCAGATCAACGTCGTGCGCAACGTTCCCGACAACGCCCACGACTCCAACCTCGACGTCCAGGTCTCCCTGTGGGAGCGCGGGCTGGAGACGGGGACGTACGAGTTCCACATCCCCGAGACGCCGCAGATCGACATGGCCGAGCTGAGCGAGGGCGACCTCGACTCGATCGCGGCCGGCGTCGACATCAACTGCTGCTGCTGCCCGTGCTGCTGCTGCACCTGACCTGAGCCGCCACAGAGGTCTTCGCACGCCCGAGAGGAAGAGGAGATCATGTCCGACGATCAGGCGAACCCGATCCGGGTACGGGGGCTGCGCAAGCAGTACGGCTCCAGTCACACCCTGCGAGGTGTGGACCTGGACGTCCGGCCAGGAGAGGTGTTCGCCTTACTCGGCCCCAACGGCGCCGGCAAGACGACGACGGTCGAGATCCTCGAGGGCGTGCGCAGGCGTACAGGTGGAGAGGTCCAGGTCCTCGGCCGTGACCCGGCCGAGGACTCACCCCGGTGGCGCGCCAGGCTCGGCATCGTGCCGCAGACCACCGGCGCGTACACCGACCTGACCGTACGCGAGGTGGTCGAGCACTTCGCCTCCTTCTACCCGGCGCCGCTGCCCGCCGATCAGGTGATCGGCATGGTGGGGCTGGGCAAGCAGGAACGCAAGCAGGCCCAGACGCTGTCGGGCGGCCAGCTGCGCCGCCTCGACGTGGCCGTGGGCGTCGTCGGCGACCCCGACCTGATCTTCCTGGACGAGCCCACCACCGGGCTCGACCCGGAGGCGCGGGCGGAGGCGTGGGACCTGGTGCGTTACTTCGCCGACCAGGGCAAGACGACCGTGCTGACCACCCACTACCTCGACGAGGTGGAGGCGCTGGCGCAGCGGGCCGCCGTCATCGTCGCGGGCGCCATCGTGGAGACCGGCGCCGTCAGCGAGCTCGGCGGGCGGCGCGAGGTGCCCGCCACGGTCAGCTTCACCGCGACCGGCGGCCTGAGCGCGGCCGGCCTGCCGGAACTGCCTCCGGACACGACCGTGGACGCGCGTACGGACGACGTCATCACGCTGCGCACCCACGGGCCCACGCGGGCCCTGGCCGCGCTGCTGCCGTGGGCGGCCGAGGCCGGCGTCGGCGAGCTGCGGGACCTGCGGGTCCACCGGCCCACGCTGGAGGACGTCTATCTCAAGCTGATCCGCGAGAACCAGGGGGAACTGTCATGACCAGCTCGGACGCGGTGGTCGCGGGACAGAGCCGCGCGGTCGCGTACGGCGGGGGCTCGGGACTGTGGCGGGCGTCGGTCGCGCGCTCGTCGGTGGAGCTGAAGTCGTTCTTCCGCAACCGGCAGTCGCTGTTCTTCACGCTGCTGCTGCCGATCGTGCTGCTGCTGGTGCTCGGCTCGATCTTCTCCGGTACGGTCCCCGGCACCCACACCGACTTCAAGCAGATGTTCGTGGCCGGGATCATCGCCTGCGGCATCATGAGCGTCAGCTTCAACGGCCTGGCGATCAACATCGCGATCGAGCGGGACAACGGCATGATCCGCCGCCTGGCCTCCTCGCCGATGCCGAAGACCGCGTACTTCGTCGGCAAGATCGTCCGGGTGGTCGTGACCGGCGTCCTTGAGGCCGCGATCCTGCTGGTCGTCGGGGTGGCGCTGTTCCACCTGCCGATGCCGTCGGACCCCGGCCACTGGATCACGTTCTCGTGGGTGCTGCTGCTCGGCGCGGCGTCCTGCTCGCTGCTGGCGGTGGCGTTCAGCGCGGTCATCCCGAACGCCAGGTCGGCGGCGGCGATCGTGACGCTGCCGTTCCTGGTGCTGCAGTTCATCTCGGGGGTGTTCTTCCCCTACAGCGAGCTGCCCGCCTGGATGCAGACGATCGCGGCGTTCTTCCCGCTGAAGTGGATGACGCAGGGGCTGCGCTCGGTGTTCCTGCCCGCGGACTTCGCCGTGGTGGAGCCCGCCCACGCGTGGGAGCTGGGCAGGACCGCGGTCGTGCTGGGCTCGTGGTGCGCCGCGGCGCTGCTGCTGAGCCTGCTGACCTTCCGCTGGCGCGGCGCGAACGTCAGGTAGTGAGGGTGAAGCCGGTCAGCCGCCTCGGCACCATGCTCGGCGCCCACACGGGCGGGTCGCCGTCGGGACGCAGCTCCGGATACCTGCTCAGCAGGCCGCCGAGCAGCACCGCTCCGGCGTGCCTGACCAGCGGGGCGCCGAGGCAGAGATGGGTGCCCGCGCCGAAGGCGAGATGGGGGTTGGGCGAGCGCAGCACCATCAGCTCGTCGGGTCCGGCGAACACCGCCGGGTCGCGGTTGGCCGCTCCGACCAGGGCCAGCACCCTGGCCCCCGCCGGGATCACCCCGCCGTCCAGCCGTACCTCCTCGGTGGTCACCCTGGCCGTGAACGGGATCGGCGACTCCAGGCGCAGCAGCTCGTCCACGGCCGACATGGCCGCCTCGGGGCTCTCGCGTACCTGCTCGGCGGCGTCCTTCCTGGGCAGCAGCCAGTGCAGCGCGTTGCCCACCATCTCGGCCAGCGGCTTCCACCCGCCGACGACGGTGAGCGCGGCGATCCCGAGCATCTCCGCCCTGGTCAGCCGCTCGTCGGCGGCCAGCCTCCCGAACGGCGACCCACCCGCCGCTGTCCGGACGGCTTCGGCCGCCGCGTCGGCGCGGTCGCCGAGGAAGCGGGTCAGCTCGCCCATCGCGGCCCGGCCCGCCGCCGCGGCCTGCGGTCCCGCCAGCGGGTCGAGGTTGACCGACACCCGCGCGGACAGCTCGGCGAAGGCGGCACGGTCGGCGGCCGGGAGCCCGAACAGCTCGGCCAGCACGCCGGTGGCCAGCGGCTCGCCGATGTCGGCCGTGGCCTCGATCCGCTCGCGCCCGGCCAGGGCGTCCAGCACGTGCTCGATCTCGGCGGCGATGCCGCCGGAGATCCCGCGGATCGCGGCCGGCCCCATCAGCAGCGCCCCGGGCGACCGTAAACGCTGGTGCTCGGGCGGGTCGGTGGTGAGCATCGACGGCGGCAGCTCGTCGTCCCTGACCCGCTCGCGCTGCCCCAGCGCCGCCGAGAAGCGCGGGTCGCGCAGCGCCAGCGCGCAGTCGGCGTGCGTGGTCAGCAGCCACATGCGCGAGGTGACGTCGAAGTGGACCGGATCGTGCTCGCGCAGCCACCGGTACGCCGGATACGGGTCCAGCCGCCCGCGAGGAGAGAACGGGTGGGCCAGGTGGGCGGGCAACGTACGGGGTGCCGTCATCGCATCTCCTCGTGATCAAGCCGACGACAACCTACTACAGAGGAGCGGCCGGTGGCAGAGCTCGATGTGGTCGTGATCGGTGCGGGCGTCAGCGGCCTGGCCGCCGCCGCGAAGCTGGCGGGCGCCGGCCTCGCGGTCGAGGTGCTGGAGGCCAGGCAGCGGATCGGCGGCCGGATCCACACCGACGAGGAGTCGGGGCTGGAGCTCGGCGCGCAGGTCGTGCACGGCGACCGGAACCCGATCGGCGTGCTGCCAGGACTGCCCGCCCTGGTGCCGCTGCCCCGCTACGCCGCCAGGGTGCTGCTGGACGGCGCGCCGCACCCGCTGTCCGCACTGCGCCCGCCCCCGCCGCTGCTTGAGGAGCGGCTGGTGGCGGGTGCCACGTCGCGGCCTTCGGCAGGTGCGACGGGGCGGCTTTCCGCGGGTGTGAGCGGGGACGTGCCGGTGGCGCAGTGGCTGAAGGAGCAGACGGCGGGCTCTCCCGCCGCGCTGGAGCCGGCCGCCGAGTGGTTCAGGCAGAACTGGGCCGCCGGTCCCGAGGCGCTGAGCGCGCTCGGCGTGGCCGTGGCCCGCCGCGCCGACGCCGTGGGACGAGGCGAGTTCGCCCTGCCCGGCGGCTTCGGCACACTGCCCGAGCGGCTGGCGGACGGCCTGCGGGTACGCCTCGGCGACCCGGTCGCCCGCCTGACCTGGTCGCCCGGCCGGGTACGCGCGGTCACCGCCGCCGGCCACGTCGCGGACGCGGTCGCGGCCGTGGTCACGGTGCCGCCGCCGGTCGTCGCCGACGGCAGGCTCGCGATCAACGACCTGCCGGTACGCAAGCAGGCGGCGGCCCACGAGCTGCGTCCTGGCGACGCCTGGTGCGCCTTGGTCACCTACCCGGAGCCCGCACCCGAGTCCGTCGTGGTCTTCGACCCGGAAGGACGGCTCGGTTTCGTCACCGCCACGGCCGGACGCCGCGAGGTGGTGGTCATGGCGAAGGCCGAGGCGGCCGGCCGGGCCAGAGCAGCCTGGCGGGACAACGCTCTGCTGCGGCAGTTGGCCGGGGCGCTGCCCTGGACCAGGGGAGTGGAGCCGGAGTCGGCGCGGGTGGCCGACTGGGGGGCCGATCCGTGGGCGGGCGGCGCGTACACGTACCCGGGGGTGGGGGCGCTGTGGGCGCCCGCGGCCTGGGCCGAGCCGATGGGCGGGACGTTGTTCTTCGCCGGCGAGGCCACGACCGGCCTGGCCGGGCCGCCCATGGCGCACATGGCGATGGCCGGCGGGGAACGCGCGGCCACTGAGCTGATCGGAGCACTGAAGTGATCGGACAGACCACGGCAGAAGGCCCGCCGGGCGACGGAGACCTGCACGGCGGCTGGTTCCTGCTGGCGCTCGACGACGAACTCGCTCCCGGCCTCACACCGCTCAGGCTGGGCGGCGTGAACCTGATCGCGGTGCGCGACGACGACGGCGTCCGCGTGTTCGAGGCCACCTGCCCGCACCGGGGCGCCCATCTCGGCTACGGCGGCAAGCTGGACAGGCAGTGCGTCGTCTGCCCCTTCCACGGCAAGCGGATCGCGCTCGGCGACCGGTCCCGCCGCTGGTCGGTGGGCGAGGTGCGGACGCTGCACGCCGGGGCGGCGCTGTTCGCCCGGCTGTCCGGCGACCCGGGCGACGACCGGGGCTTCGAGCAGGCGATCAAACAGGCGGCGGAGGAGCTGACGTTCGTCGCGGCGGTGAACCAGCGGGTCGCGGTCCCGGCCGAGTACGTGGTCGAGAACGCCTTCGACGCCGAGCACTTCAGCACCGTCCACCTGGTGCCGGCGGTGCGGGGCATGCGGGTCAGCATGGGGGAGCACGACGAGCTGGTCATCGAGGGGGAGTTCCGGACCAAGGCGCCGCCGTGGGAGAAGGAGCGGCGGCTGAACTTCGCCTCCCGGTTCGTGGCCCGCGCCTACAGCCCGCACCTGGTGCTGACCGAGCTGGGCACGGCGGCGGCGCCGTACACGATCATCACGGGAGCGGTGCCGGACGGGACGGGCAGCGTGGGGCGGGTGGTCATCGGCGTCCGGCCGGACCAGAAGGAGTCGCTGCCCGCGCTCGTGCACGGCGCCCGCTACGCCTTCGACCAGGACCGGGTGGTCTGGGACCACCTGGACGTGCGCGCGCCGCAGCGCTACGACGCGGCCGACACGTCCGTGATCGCCTTCCGCCGCTTCTGCGCCGGTTTCGCCCCGGCGGAGGTGACGTCGTGAGCCTGCATGTGCGGACGCACGGGGACGGCCCCGCGGTGCTGTGGATCCACGGCTACACGATGGACTCCTCGGTCTGGGAGCCGCTGTGGGGGCTGCTGCCCGGCTGGCGGCACGTCGGCGTGGACCTGCCGGGCCACGGCCGGTCGCGGCCGCTGCGGCCGGGCACGTCGCTGCCCGCGCTGGCGGCGGAGCTGGCGGAGCTGGCCCGTGCGGAGCGGGCCACGCTGGTGGTGGCCGAGTCGATCGGCTCCATGATCGCCCTGCAACTGGTCATCGACCATCCCGGCGACGTGCGCGGGCTGGTCGTCGGCTCGCCGACCATCGCCGGCGCCCCCGCCGAGCCGGGCACCGCGGGGCGTTACCGCACGCTGGCCGGGCTGGCCAGGATGGGCGTGGACGGCGAGCGGCTGGCCGACGTGTGGATGGCGGCCCCGCCGGACATCTTCCGCGGCACCGAGCGCCATCCCGAGCTGCGCGCCAGGCTGCGCGCGATCGTGGCCAGGCACTCGTGGCGCGAGCTGCGCGACGGCTCCATGTACGGCCTGAGCAAGCACGTCCACACGGTGGACGATCTGCGCGGCATCCGGGCGCGCACCCTGGTCGTGGTGGGCGTGGAGGACATGCCGGGCTTCCGGGCGAGCGCGGAGCTGCTGCGCGGCTCCGTTCCCGGTTGCGGCGTGATCACCGTGCCCGACGCCGGGCACCTGTGCATGATCGAACGCCCCGCCGTCGTGGCGCCCGTCATCGGCGGCCACCTGCGGGCGGCGACGAGGGAGGTGCAGCATGCCGATTCATGAGCACTACCGGCCGGGCACGCCGTGCTGGGTGGACTACGGGGCGCTGGACCCGGCGGGCGCGCGGGCGTTCTACGGGGAGCTGTTCGGCTGGACGTTCCGCGACGAGGGCGGTTACGCCTTCATCGAGCTCGGCGGCCGGGTGGTGGGCGGCTTCGGGCGGGTGCCTCCCGGGCTGCCGGCCTCGTGGAACACCTACCTGGCGACGCCGGACGCCCAGGCGGCGGCCACTGAGGTCAAGGAGAGGGGCGGGAGCGTGCTCCTCGGCCCGGTCCCCGCCGGCCGGGACGGGCGGCTGCTGTTCGCGCTGGACGCCTGCGGGGCGCCCTTCGGCCTGTGGGAGGGGCGCAGGCCGGCCGGGATCGTGCTGGTGGGCGAGCCGGGCACCTGGTGCGGCCACGAGCTGTGGACGTACGACGCGGCCTTCTACCCCGAGCTGCACGAGGCCGAGGTCATGCCGCCGCCGGAGGGGATGAGCCCGTGCTGGGTGACGTTCTTCGCCACCGCCGGCCGCGCGGCGACGGCCGCGCGGGCCGTAGACCTGGGCGCCACGATCGTCTCGGGCCGCGACCACGCGACGATCGTGCGCGACCCCTGGGGCGCGCTACTGGCGCTGGCGTGAACGAGCGGTGATGACGAAGAACGCTGCCACGAGGATGGCCCCGACGATGGCGACCACCGAGCCCACCGTTTGCCCGATCAGGAAGGCCACGACGACCGCGGCCGCGTAGACCAGGGGGACGACCAGCCGGAGGTTCAATCCCATGAGCGCTCCTTAGAAGAGAGAACGGACCTCGATTCCAGCATCGGCTCGCCCAGCGCCCGAGGTCCAGCGGGACGGCCGTAATTACGCATCGGATCGCCGCGAATTACGCATCGCGGCATCTGGCCATACGCATCGGACCCCGCCACTACGTCGTCGGCGACAATCGCGGATGAGCGTCCGCGGCGACGTCCACGACAGCGCCGCTTGCAGCCGCCCACCCGAAGCGTCCACCGAAGCCCTCCACCCGAAGCCGTCCGCCCGACCATGGAGACGTCCTGATGAAGTCACGCCTGTTGATCCCGCTGGCCTGCCTCCTGCTGCTGCTCGCCTCGACCCCCGCCTCGGCCGCCTCCTCCGCCGGTGAGCCCTTATCGCAGGCCGAGGCGATGCGCAGGCTCTCCTTCATGATCGGCGCCTGGGCCGGAACCGGCTGGACCATCCTGCCCTCGGGCGCCCGCCAGGAGTTCCTCCAGACGGAGTGGATCCGCTACCAGGCGGGTGACCTGGTCATCTCCGTCGAGGGACAGGGGCGGGACAAGGCCGATCCGCGGACGATCGTGGACAGCGCGCTCGCCGTGATCAACTACAACGACGTCACGGGGAAGTACCGCTGGGAGGCGTTCTCCCGGGGCTTCGTCACCACGGTCGAGCCGGTCGTCGGCGACCACCGGTTCGAGTGGAGCCTCCAGACGCCCACGTTCACCACCCGCTACACGCTGACGTTCACCGACACGGCCTGGCACGAGATCGGCGAGACCTCGGTCGACGGCGGGCAGAGCTGGCGGCAGAACTTCCAGATGGACCTGCGCCGGCTCTACTGAGGCCGCAAAGCGGCCGTCTGCTTACCCATGCCGAGAAAAGTTCGACTCTGAGTAATCGACATGTCTCAATCGGTAATCTGTTCGGCATGTCGCCGACATTAGAACATGAGTACCTCATCGAACTCGTCCGTAACCGCCCATCCCTGGTCACAACCCTGCTGGCCGAAGTGGGCGTTGCGGTGCCGGCCTTCGACCGGGCCAGGCTGGGCACCGCCGACTTCACCAACTGCAGGCCCACCGAATACCGGGCGGACTCCGTTGTCCTCCTGGATCGAGAGGACAAACCGGTGCGAGCAGTGGTGCTGGAAGTCCAACGACGATACGACAAAAGGAAAACCTGGTCCTGGCCCGTCTATCTGAGCACCTTGCGGGCGATCGAGGAGTGCCCGGTGGTGCTTCTGGTCTTCTGTCAGGACGACAAGACCGCGGAGGACTGCTACCCAAGTTCGACGTCGCTCAGTTCGGCAAGGAGATCGGCATGGACGTGACCATCGAAGACGCCATGGTCCACCCTTTCGTCCGCGAGCTTGTCGAATACGGCGAGGTGAAGGGTGAGGCCAAGGCTGTCCTCATGATCCTGGACGGGCGGAAAATCCAGGTCCCGTTCGAAGCGCGGCGTCGGATCCTCGCCTGCACGGACCAGGAAACTCTGAAGACCTGGATCGAAAGGGCGCTCGTCGCCACCAGTGTCGACGAACTGTTCGACTGACTCGCGGGCATAGGGCGGGTATGGCGACGTCTCGCCGTACCCGCTCACCTGTCGTCGGGGCTGTGGGCCGCCTTGATCACGCGGGTCAGCGCGGCGTGCAGGTCCTGCAGTTCTTCGAGGTCCATGCCGAGGCGGGAGACGATGGCCGGCGGGATCTTCTCGGCCTGCGCCCGCAGCTCGCGCCCGGCCGGGGTGAGGGTCACGACGAGGGAGCGCTCGTCGTGGCTGTTGCGCTCGCGGTTGACGTAACCGAGCGCCTGGAGGCGTTTGAGCAGCGGGGACATGGTGCCGGGGTCGAGCTGGAGCAACTCGCCCAGCTCTTTGACCGAGAGCGGCTCGTGCTGCCAGAGCGCGAGCATCGCCAGGTATTGCGGGTGGGTCAGGCCCATGGGCTGCAGCAGCGGCCGGTAGAGCGCGATCACGCTGCGGGAGGCGATGCTGAGGGCGAAGCACACCTGCCGGTCCAGCGCGAGGAGATCTGTCGTCTCCGTCACAGGCTCCATGCGATGGCACCTCCGGGGGCATCTGGTAAATTACTTTGTGTACTAACTAATAGTCCACAAACAGTCTGTACGCAAACCTTCGGCCCCTGAAGGGACGTCCCCGTGTTTCACCGCAAGTCGATCGAGGAACGCATCGCCGAACGCCAGGCCAAGCTCCCTCCGCTGAAGGAGGGCAAGCACTTCGAGCACGGCCCGGCCAAGTTCGTGTTCGTCTCGTTGCTGGTGATCGTGGTGCTGGTCCACTTCGGCGGCCTTGCGCTCGTGATGCACTTCTACTCCTGAGCGCGGCCGATCCCGGACGGCGGG
This sequence comes from Nonomuraea fuscirosea, assembly GCF_003001935.1. Classification (GTDB taxonomy): domain Bacteria; phylum Actinomycetota; class Actinomycetes; order Streptosporangiales; family Streptosporangiaceae; genus Nonomuraea; species Nonomuraea fuscirosea. The sequence continues at coordinate 231,932 of NZ_PVNG01000003.1, forward strand.
AGCGGTCAGTGCCCTTGGACGTGCGGGAAGACCTGGCTGAAGTCGCGGGCGGCGAGCCGGTCCCGGCGGATGCCGAAGATCAGGATGCCGCCGTCCCCGAACATCATCCCATTGTCCTCGTCGAGCTGGAGCAGGGTGACCCACTGGGCGGCCTCCGCCGCGAAGCCGGGATCCTTCGGGGTCAGCCCCCCGACCCTGTACGCGGCCGCGACCTCGATCGGCGCCTGCAGGGCGTCGGAGTAGCCGCCGACCTGGTGAACCCGGTCACCTCCCGTGCCGGCGAACTCCGCGAGCAGGTCGCCGAACGGCTCCCCGGATTCCTCCCCCGCTTCCTCCTCCTCCAGATCCTCGTCCGGTTCCTCCTCCACGGGACGGTCCCAGAACTCCTGCCCCAGATTGACCAGTTCGTCATGGCTCCGCGTCGGCCAGGTGGCCACGGTCCGGGCGGCGAGCGGGGCCTCGGGGAACACCCGCGCGTCTCCGCTGACGGGCACGTCGCGCTCAGGCACCCGGACGGCGCCGGGAGGCAGCAGGATCACCCGCGCGGCCGCGTTGTCCCAGGTGCTGAAGAACAGCAGCGCGCCCTCGGCGGGCAGGTCGACGTCCGTCTCGTACGCCGCGAACGCCGCGCAGTCCAGCTCGGCGAGGAACTGCATCGCCCTGCCCTCGTCCGCGCCCGGCCACGGCACCCCCTCGGGCAGCCGGGGCAGGCCGCCCAGCCGGCCGACCACGGTCTCGCCCTCCTCGGCCCTCGACAGCCGCACGGCCGGACGAGCCAGGGCGATGAACGGCGCGGCGAGCTCCTCGGGTAACAGCTCTCGGACGTACCCGGCGAAGTCCTGCATCCAGTCATCCATGCGCTCATCCTGCCCAGATCCGCTCTCGTACGGAACAGCCGGCGGACGCGGCGTTCACCCCTTGACGGCGCCCACGATCACGCCCTTGGTGAAGTGACGTTGCACGAACGGATAGATGATCAGAGCCGGGATGACCGCGACCACCACGATGGCCATCTTGATCGCCAGGGTCGGCGGGGCGTCGCCGGTCACGCCGGCCGTGGCCGCGGGCAGCGGGTTGGAGTCGACCACGTACTGCCGCAGGATCAGGGCGAGCGGCCACTTCCTGGTGTCGTCGATGTAGAGCATCGCGTTGAACCACGCGTTCCAGTACCCGACCGCGTAGAACATCGCCACCACGGCCGTCACCGCCTTCGACATGGGCAGCACGATCCGGAACAGGATCCGGAACTCCCCGGCCCCGTCGATGCGCGCGCTGTCCAGGATCTCCCCGGGGATGCTCATGAAGAACGAGCGCAGCACCACCACGTTGAACGCCGACACGGCCGTCGGCAGGATCAGCGACCAGTAACTGTCCTTCAGCCCCAGCCCGCTCACCATCAGGTACACGGGGATGATGCCGGGGATGAAGACGAACATCAGCAGCACGCAGAACAGCAGCGGCCGGTGCAGGAACGAGCCGGGCCGCGACAGCGAGTACGCGCCGAGGATGCTCACCCCGGCGCTGACCAGCGTCCCGGCCACGGTCACGCCGGTGCTGACCATGACCGCGTGACTGACCACCGTGTCGGAGAAGATCTGCCGGTAGGCCTCGAACGTGATCCCGTCGGGCATCAGCACGAGCCCGCCCGCCCTGGTCACCGTGGCGGTGGAGCTCAGGCTGGTCAGCACGATCGTGTAGAGCGGGCCCAGCACGGCCACGACGATGATGGTCACCAGCGTGCCCTTGCCGACTTGGCCGACCGGCGACGGACGCTCCTCCCAGGGCGCCAGCCCGGCCGGCCGGCGGGTGCGGGGCCTGCTCGTCAGTGCCGTCATGATTTCGAATACACCCCTCGCTCGCCGAACGCGTGCGCCACCCGGTTGGCCGCCACGATGAGCAGCAGCCCCACCAGGCCCTTGAACAGCCCGGCCGCGGCCCCGTAGCCGAGGTCGCCGGTCCGGATCCCCGACCAGTACACGAACGTGTCGAACACCTCGGACGCCTCGCTGCCCACGGCGCTGCGCTGCAGCATGAACTGCTCGAACCCGACGTTCAGCGCGTCGCCCAGCCGCAGGATCAGCAGCAGCACGATCACCGGGCGCAGGCCGGGCAGCGTGATGTGCCACATGCGCCGCCAGCGGCGGGCCCCGTCCACGGCGGCGGCCTCGTACAGGTTGGGGTCGATGGTGCTGAGCGCGGCCAGGAAGATGATCGCGCCCCAGCCGGCGTCCTTCCAGATGGTCTGGGAGGTGATCAGCAGGATGAACGTGTCGGAGTTCGTCATCCAGTCCACGGCCTCGCGGCCGTTCTCCCGCAGGATCTGCGCCAGCAGGCCCGCTCCGCCGAACATCTGCTGGAAGATGGCCACGACCAGCACCCAGGAGAAGAAGAACGGCATGTAGACCACGCCCTGCACGAACGCCCGCAGCTTCGCCGAGGCGAGGCTGTTGAGCAGCAGCGCCAGCATGATCGGCAGCGGGAAGTAGAAGACGAGCTGGAAGGCGGTGATCGACAGGGTGTTGGTGATCGCGCGCAGGAACTGCGGGTCCTCGAAGAGCAGCGCGAAGTTCGTGAAGCCGATGACCGGGCTGCCGAGGATGCCGTCGGTGTACGGGTTGTAGTCCTGGAAGGCGATCACGTTGCCGAGCGCGGGGAGCCACCAGAAGGCGAGCACCACGAGCAGCATCGGCAGGTTCATCACCAGCAGCGGCCAGTCCCTGCGCAGTTTGACCCGCCACGTGGGCCTGGGCGGCGGGGGAGCGGGGCGCGTGCCGCTCGGGGCGGGCCGCCGGGTCGTCACCGTGCCCATGGCGGCGCCGTCCTGGAGACGTGCTGCGGCGTCGTCGCGTACGTCACGGGGACTCACAGCCGCCCGTTGTCGCGGGCGACCTTCATGTAGAACTCGCGCGCCTCGTTGCCGCCGCCGTCCTGCCACTCCTTGAGGATCTTGGGCCACTCGGAGACGGGCCGCTTGCCGCGGTAGATCTCCTGCAGCTTGTCCTCGGTCGGGACCGTCAGCCCGGCCATCTTGGACGGGCGTTCCACCCGGATGCCGACGAACGGGTCGTTCTCCAGGATCGCCGCCGCCTTGGTCGACCAGTCCCACAGGCCCTGGACCAGGCCCTCGTACTGGCTCATCGCGTTGGCGTTGGGGCGGCCCGACAGGAACAGGTACGTGGGCGCGACCTCCTTGCGCCCGAGCGCGGTCTGCTTCACCTTGCCGCCCTCGACCGTGTAGTGCTTGCCCTCGACGCCGTTGGTGACCAGCTCGTACTCCTGGGTGCCGAACGGCCCCGACGCCCAGTTCGACAGGGCGAGCAGCTCGCGGGTGCGGGCGTCGCCGAGGCCCTTCTTGATGAAGACGAACATGCTGGCGGGCTCGTTGCGCCACATGATCGGCTTGCCGCCCGCGTGCGCCGGATAGGGATCGACGATCATCTGCCTGAAGTCGGGGTTGTCGGCGCCGAAGCGGCCCATGTTCTCGTGCCAGGAGCCGAGGCCGTCCCGGTAGACGATCATCTCGCCGTTGCCGAAGATGGCCTTGTTGTCGGCGTCCTTGTTGGCCACCACGTCCGGATGGATGTAGCCGGCCTCGAACAGCTTGGTCGCGAACTCGATGGCGGCGGCCCACTCGGGGGTCTCGTACTTGTACTCGAGCGTGCCGTCGCTCTTCTTGCGCCACTCGCGCGGCGCGCCGAAGGCCCGCTGGAGCTCCTGGTCCATGCCGCCGCCGTAGGCCCAGCGCTTCTTCCTCGGGTCGGTGAGCTCCTTGCCGAGCGTGACGAGGTCGTCAGCGCTCCTGGGATGCTCCAGGCCGAGCTCGCGCAGGATGTCGTCGCGGACGAACGTGGCGAAGGGGAACGGGTCGTTCTGCCACGGGATGCCCTGGAGCACGCCGCCGAAGACGCCGTACTGCCAGGCGGCGGTGTCGTAGTTGGCCAGCAGCGGGAACTCCTTGGCCTTGTCCCCGGCCAGATAGGGGGACAGGTCGGCGAAGAGCTTGTTGGCGGCCTCGGTGAAGTGGCCGATCTTGATCAGCTCCCACTCGGGGATCATCACCATCTCCGGCACGTCGCCGCTGGCCAGGACGGTGCTGAGCTTCTGCCCGTAGGTGTTGCCGTCGGAGATGTTGAAGCGGACCGTGCCGCCGAGCCGCTCGTTGACGGTGTCGTAGTAGGAGTTGTTGCCGAGCCCCGGCGGCACCGTGCCCCACAGCGGCGTCATCGCGGTCACCTCCTTGCCGCTGGTGAGCGGCTTGGTGGTGACGGCCCGCACCATCTCGGCGGGGCGGGTCAGGAAGCCGGGCTGGACGAACTCGCTGCCCGGCAGGTCCGGCTTGAGCCCGGGGATCTCGAACGGCGTCCTCGTGGGCACCAGGCTCTTGAGCTTGTCGGCCGCCACGGCCGTGCCCTTAGACACTTCCTTCTTCTCGGCGCAGCCCGCCACGAGGACGCTCGCGCCTACCAGGCCGAGAAAGCCCCGGCGGGTTGTTGAGTTCTGCATGGCTCTGCCCCTGTCCCTGTCGGGATGGCCGCTCTAAATTAGTTGGTATTCCGACCAAACAAATTAGTAGACTGGGACCGCACCCACAAGTGAGCACGATGGTCACAGGTTGGTGAAGGGAGCCGGCGATGCGGCATGCTGGGGTCACCTCCTGGCGGGAACGGGGCTGATTTGATCACTTCTACGACCGGGCCTCAGCCGGCCGACTTCGCCGACGTACGGGCCACCAACCTCGCGGTCGTGCTGCGCTTCGTCCGCGAGCACGCGCCCTGCTCGCGCGCCGACATCGCGGCCTCCACCGGGCTGAACAAGGCGACGGTGTCGAGCCTGGTCGCGGACCTCATCGATCGCCGGCTCGTCCGCGAGACCGGGCTGACGGAGAACCGCGTCGGCCGGCCGGCCACGATGCTCGTCCTCGACGGCTCGCCCTACGCGGCCATCGGCGTCGAGATCAACGTCGACACCGTGTCGGCCGTGGCCGTCGACCTGGCCGGCGAGCGGCTGCTGACCTGGCGGCGCTCGTTCTCGGCCGGCGACTCGGTCAACCAGGGTGTGGCGGCCGTCGGGGCGGTCGTCAGGCGCGTGGTCGGGCGCATGGCCAAGGAGGAGCGCCAGGTGCTCGGCCTGGCCGTGGCCGTTCCCGGGCTGGTCGACGTGCAGGGCACCGTACGCATCGCGCCCGGCCTCGGCTGGCGCGACGCCGACCTCGGCGGCGACCTGGCCAAGGCGCTGCGCGACCCCGGCTTCCCCATCCAGGTCGACAACGACGCCAACCTCGCGGCCCTGGCCGAGCAGCGCTTCGGCGCCCACGCCGGCGCCTCCGACCTGGTCTACCTCACCGGCGAGCTCGGCGTCGGCGCGGGCGTCATCCTCGACGGGCGGCTGCGCAAGGGCGGGCGCGGCTTCAGCGGCGAGATCGGCCACGTCCAGCTCGACCCCGAAGGCCCCCGCTGCCACTGCGGCCGGCGCGGCTGCCTGGAGGCCATGGCCGGGATCGGCGCCGTGCTGCGCAGGGACCCGTCGCCGGCCGAGACCCAGGTCGAGATCGAGGAGGTCGTGCGCCTGGCCCGCGCGGGCGACGCCGGCACCCTGGCCACGCTCGACTCCGTCGGCCGCCATCTGGGCCAGGGCGTGTCTCTGCTGGCCAGCCTGCTCAATCCCGAAGTGGTGATTCTCGGCGGCTACTACGTGCCGCTGGCGCCGTGGCTGCTGCCCGCCGTCCACGACGAGCTGGCCGGCCGGGTCGTCGCCGAGGAGGCCGGCGGGTGCCAGGTCGTGGCCTCGACGCTGGGGCACGACGCGGCGGCGCTCGGGGGCGCGGCCCGCGTGCTCGACTCCGTCGATTCGGGAAGATTGCCCGGGGGATTGTCGCGAATCCCTTGACCTTGGTCACGGCGGCGTGCACCCTTCAGTCAACCCACCGAAATGCCCGCGTAACTTCCCCAGGCCGGTCGTCGAAGCGCTTCGACACTCTCAGAGGGATGATCATGCAACAACCCCCCTTCCGTGACCCGGCGGTACCCCTTCCCGACCGGATCGACGACGTCCTGCGCAGGCTGACCCTTGAGGAGAAGGTGGGCCTGCTGCACCAGTACCAGGCGCCGGTGGAGCGGCTGGGCATCGGCGCGTTCCGCACGGGCACCGAGGCGCTGCACGGCCTGGCCTGGCTGGGCCCCGCCACCGTGTTCCCGCAGGCCGTCGGCCTGGCCTCCACCTGGGACCGCGACCTGGTCCGCCGGGTCGGCGAGGCGACGGGAAACGAGGTGCTCGCCTTCCACCACAAGGACCCCGCGGGCGCCGGGCTCAACGTGTGGGCGCCCGTGGTCAACCCGCTGCGCGACCCCCGGTGGGGGCGGAACGAGGAGGGCTACTCGGAGGATCCGTGGCTGACCTCCGTGCTGGCCGCCGCGTACGCGCGGGGGCTCTGCGGGCTCGACAGGCATCGTGGGAGCGCTCCCGCAATCCTCAGGACGGCCCCCACGCTCAAGCACTTCCTCGGCTACAACAACGAGACCGACCGGTGCACGACCTCCAGCAACCTGCCGCCGCGGGTGCTGCACGAGTACGAGCTGCCCGCCTTCCGCGCGCCCATCGAGGAGGGCGTGGCGGTGGCCGTGATGCCGTCGTACAACCTGGTCAACGGGCGGCCCGCGCACCTCAGCCCGCTGATCGGGCAGGTGCTGCGGGCCTGGGCGCCGGACGACCTGCTGGTGGTCAGCGACGCGTACGCGCCGGGCAACCTCATCGCGCCGCAGGCTTACCACGACACGCTGCCCGAGGCGTACGCGCACGCGGTCAAGGCCGGGCTCGACAGCTTCACCCAGGACGACGACCGCGCCGAGGCCACGCTCGGCCACCTGCGCGCGGCCCTGGCCCAGGGGCTGCTGGCCGAGGCGGACGTGGACGCGGCCGTGCGGCACGCGCTGTCGATCCGGTTCCGGCTGGGCGAGTTCGACCCGGCGACGCCGTACGACGACGTCAACGACAACGTGGTCAACTGCCCCGAGCACCAGGCGCTGGCCAGGGAGGCGGCGCGGCGCTCGTTCGTGCTGCTGGCGAACGACGGGCTGCTGCCGCTGCGCGACGTGACCAGGATCGCCGTGATCGGCCAGCTCGGCGACGCGCTCATGGAGGACTGGTACAGCGGCACCCTGCCCTACGCCGTCACCGCCCGCGCCGGGCTGGCCGAGCGGTGCGAGACCGTGTTCTGCGAGGCCGTGGACCGGGTGACGCTGACCGCCGAGTCCGGCCCCATCGCCGCCGACCCGGCCGGCGGGCCGCTCGGCGTGGGCGAGCGGGCCGGGCTGTTCGACCTGTTCGACTGGGGCGGCGGCGCGTACGCGCTGCGCTCGGTCACCACCGGCCGGTTCGTGTCCGTGGACGGCGTGACGCTGGTGAACGACCAGCCGGGCCCGAACGGGTGGGAGGTGCGCCAGACGTTCCGGATGGAGGAGCGCCCGCGCGGCACGCTCGCCCTGCGCCACATCTCGACCGGCTGCTACGTCGGCGCCGCGGACGACGGCGTGCTGTGCCTGGTGGACGACGCCGACCAGGCCGTCTGGCTGGCCATGGACGTGGTCAGGAGCGGCACCGAGGAGGCCGCCAGGCTGGCCGGTCAGGCGGACGTCGCGGTCGTGGTGGCCGGCGATCATCCGCTGGTCAACGGGCGCGAGACCGAGGACCGCATGACGCTGGCCCTGGCGCCCGCCCAGGACGCCGTGGTGCGGGCCGTGCGCGCGGCGAACCCGCGTACCGTGCTGGTCCTCACCAGCGGCTACCCGCTCACCTGGACCGCGCGCGACCTGCCCGCGGTGCTGTGGTCGGCGCACGGCGGCCAGGAGTACGGCCACGCCCTGGCCGAGGTGCTGTTCGGCGACGCCGACCCGGAGGGCCGGCTGACCCAGACCTGGTACCGCTCGGAGCAGGAGCTGCCCGACCTGCTCGACTACGACATCATCGCCTCCGACGCCACCTACCAGTACTTCCGCGGCGTCCCCCTGCACCCGTTCGGCCACGGCCTGAGCTACACCACCTTCGACTACGCCGGCCTGCGCGTCCGCCTGGCCGACGACGTCCTGGAGGCCGAGGCCACGGTGACGAACACGGGCGCGCGGCCCGGCGTCGAGGTCGTGCAGTTCTACACCCACCAGCAGCGCTCCCGCGTCAAGCAGCCGCTGCGCCGCCTGCGCGGGTTCGAGAAGGTGCGCCTTGAGCCGGGCGAGAGCCGGACGGTGACGCTCCGGCTGCCCGTCGCCGAGCTGGCCTTCTGGGACGTCACCAGGAGCAGGTTCGTCGTGGAGCACGCGCCGCACCAGCTCATGGTCGGCCGCAGCGCCACCGACCTGCGCCTGAGCGCCCGCTTCGAGGTCGCGGGCGAGAGCGTCCCGCCCCAGCGGGGGCCGCTGCGCGCGTCCTGCCACGACGAGTACGACGCGATCACCTTCGTGGACGAGACCAGGGTGGACGGCGACGCCGTGCGCTCGGACGCGGAGGGCGCCTGGATCCTGTTCCGGCAGGTGGACCTGACCGGCCGGACGCGCTGCGTGGCGCGGGCGGGCAGCACCGAGGGCGGCGTGATCACCCTGCGCCGCGGCGACCCTCTCTACGGGCCGCCGCTGGCCACGTTCCCGGTGCCCAGGACCGCCCGGTACGGCTATCACTCCGTCGAGGCCTGGCTCGAAGACGCCGGCGGGGTGCAGGATCTCTACGTGGTCTTCGAGAACGAGGGCGTGACGCTGGCCGGGATCGACTTCGGAGCCGGGGCTTGAGCGGCCGCACGGTGACGATCGCGCAGGTCGCCAAGCACGCGGGGGTGGCCGTCAGCACGGTGTCGTACGTGCTCAGCGGCAAGCGGACGATCTCGGCCGACACCAGGCGGCGGGTGCTCGACAGCATCAGCGCGCTCGGCTACCACCCCAACGCCGGCGCCCGCGCGCTGGCCAGCAAGCGCTCCAACGTGATCGCGCTGGTGCTGCCGCTGCGCGCGGGCATGCACGTGCCCGTGCTGATGCGCTTCGCCAGCGCCGTCGTGACGGCCGCGCGCCGGTTCGACCACGACGTGCTGCTGCTGACCGCCGACGAAGGTCCGGAGGGCATCCGGCGGGTGGCGGCCAGCGCGCTCGTGGACGCGCTGGTGCTCATGGACGTGGAGCTGGACGACCGCCGGGTGCCGCTGCTGCGCGAGCTGGCCGAGCCGAGCGTGCTCATCGGCTTCCCCGCCGAGCCGGCCGGGCTCACCTGCGTGGACCTCGACTTCGCCGCGGCGGGGGCGCGCTGCGTGGAGCACCTGGCCGAGCGCGGGCACGAGGAGATCGCCCTGCTCGGAGCGCCGTCGGTGGTCTACGACCGGGGCACCGGCTTCGCCACCCGGACGCGCGAGGGCTTCGCCCGGGCGCTGGACGCCCACGGGCTCAAGGGCGTGACGCTGCCCTGCGAGGAGACGTTCGACGAGGTGTACGAGACCGTCCGCGACCTGCTCCTCGACCGTCCCGGCCTGTCCGGTCTCGTCGTGCACAACGAGGCGGCGGTGAGCCACGTGCTGGCGGCGCTGCGCCAGCTCGACCGGCGGGTGCCGCACGACGTGGCCGTGGTGGCGATCTGTCCCGACGACGTCGCCGAACGGGCCGGGCCGCCGCTCACCTCGGTGCTGATCCCGGCCGAGGAGGTGGGCAGGGAGGCGGTCCGCCTGGTCATGGACAAGCTGGAGGGCCGTGCGGTGCCCGAGTCGACCCTGCTGACGCCGCTGCTCGCCGTCCGCGCCAGCACCTGACCCGTCCCGGGCCCGCTGCGGCAAACACCCTCTCGCCCCAAAAGTACGGAAGGTAATCGTCCGTACGCTCAGCGTACGTCAAATCTGCCTGGTTTGTGGTTCCCTGTCGTATTTCACGGGCAGGCTGGCGGAGGCGAGGGGGAGATTCATATGAGTACGTCTGTGCAACCGGCGTCAGCCGGCGCGGGGGGCGGCGGCGGACCGTCAGGCCTCGCCGACGTGATCGACACGATCCTCGACAAGGGCCTCGTGATCGACGCCTACGTCAGGGTGTCGCTCGTCGGCATCGAGATCCTGACGATCGACGCCCGCGTCGTCGTGGCCAGCGTCGACACCTACCTGCGCTTCGCCGAGGCCGCTAACCGGCTCGACATGACCAAGAGCGAGAAGGGCCTGCCCGACGTCATCGCGGACGCCAAGGGCGTGCCGAGCCAGGACAAGGCCAAGGACATGATCCAGGGCGTCGTGGAGGAGGCCGGCGACTCGCTCGGCGAGCTCACCGGCAAGCAGCGCGATCCCGCGGCCGAGGCGGCCGAGTCCGAGACCGAGGTCGAGGTGGACCGCGCACACCAGGGCCCGCCGAAGAGGAAGTTCCGGCCCAAGCGAGAGGAAGGCTGAGCGCCATGGGACGTCCGACGAAGGTCTCCGGAGCCTCCGCGCCCGACCAGGCCGCCGCCCAGAGCCAGACCCTCGGCTCGTACGTGTACGGCATCGTCCGCGCGAACGCGAAACTGCCCTCCGGCCAGCGCGGACTGGGCGACCCCGCGGGCGAGGTCAGGCTGATCCAGCAGGGCGAGATCGCGGCTTTGGTCAGCGACGTCCGGCTGGACGAGCCGCTCGGCCGGCCCGACGACTTCTACGCGCACGAGAGGCTGCTGGACGCGCTGGCGGCCAAGGGCCCCGTGCTGCCGTTCCGCTTCGGCGCCGTCCTGGCCAGCGCCGACGCCGTCGAGGAGGAGCTGCTCGGGCCGCACCACGACGACTTCCTCGGCGCGCTCAACGAGGTCGAGGGTCACGCCGAGTACGTCGTCAAGGGCCGCTACGACGAGGGGACCGTGCTGACCGAGATCCTCGCCGAGAGCCCGGAGGCGCAGGCGCTGCGCGAGGCCATCCGCGGCAAGCCGGAGGACGCGACCAGGAACGAGCGGATCAGGCTCGGCGAGATCATCAACGCCTCGATCGAGGCCAAGCGCGAGATGGACACCAACCTGCTCGCCGACGCCCTGACCGGCCTGTTCACCCAGGCGGTCATCCGCGACCCCTCGCACGAACAGGACGCCGTGCACCTGGCCCTGCTGAGCAGGACCGACGAGCAGGAACGACTGGAGCAGGCGCTGCGGGAATTCGGCCAGCGCTGGGAGGGCCGGGTCACCCTGCGGCTGCTCGGCCCCATGGCGCCCTACGACTTCGTCGTCGCGCAGGCGTGAGGAGCATGAGCGATGGGCCTGATAAGCGGCATCTTCACCTGGCCGCTGACACTGCCGGTCCGGGGACTGATCCGGCTCGCGGAGCTCATTCAGGAGCAGGTCGAACGGGAGACGCGCAACCCCGCGACCGTGCGCAGGAAGCTGGAGGAGATCGAGGCGATGCGCGCCGCCGGCGAGATCTCCGAGGAGGACGAGCGCCAGGCGATCGAGCAGGTGCTGCGCATGGCGACCCGGAGGTGAAGCGATGACGATCAGGCGTCCCGCCGCGGAGCAGCCGCGCGTACGCCGCCGGTTCCGCACGGATGCCCCGTCCCGGTCGCAGGACCAGCCGTCCGAGCAGCCACCTGGCCGGCCGTCTGGGCGACCGCCTGAGCAGCCGTCCGAACGATCGCCGGAGCCGGAACGGGGGCGGCCCGGGGGTGGGCTGACCGCCGTGACGGCCGGCGGCGTCGGCCAGCGCCAGATCGCCGAGCTGACCACGAAGCACGTCGAGGGCGTCACCTCGGTCGCGCCCGCCGACGGCGGCTGGGTGATCGACGTCGAGGTGGTCGAGGACCGCCGGATCCCCTCGTCGGGCGACATCCTCGCCCTCTACCAGGTGCAGATCGACAAGGAGGGCAGCCTGTTGTCCTATCGCAGGATCCGGAGATACAAGCGGTCCAACGCCGAGTACAGCGAGGCGTACTGACATGGACAGAGCATCGTCGTCCGGCGCCGTGGCCCGGCCCGCGTACGGCTCGATGGGGTCAGGCGGCGGCCGTGAGCCCGCCAACCTCGGCGACATTTTGGAGCGGGTGCTCGACCGGGGAGTGGTGATCGCCGGGGACATCCGGGTGAACCTGCTCGACATCGAGCTGCTCACGATCAAGCTGCGGCTGCTGATCGCCTCGGTGGACACCGCCAAGGAGCTGGGCATCGACTGGTGGAAGCACGACCCGTTCCTGTCGGGGCGGGACCGTCAGCTGGTGGAGGAGAACCGCCGCCTGCGCCGCCGCGTGGCCGCACTCGAACGCCCGGGAGACCTCGATGACTGATGCGGGCTCGGGCTCGGGCGAGGGCTTCGCGGAGGGCGAGGGCTTCGCGGTAGGCGGGAACTTCGCGGAGGGAGAGGGCTTCGCGGCGGGTGAGGGCGAGGGGACCTATCTCTACGCGGTGGCCCGCGACCCGCTGCCCGCTCCGGCCGGCGTGGCGGGCGCCCCCGTGCGCACGATCGCCCACGCCGGCCTGGTGGCCTATGTGAGCACGGTGCCGCTGGAGCGGTTCGGGGAGGAGCCGCTGCGCCGGTTGCTGGAGGACATGGACTGGCTGGCGGAGACCGCCCGCGCCCACCACCTCGTGGTCGACACCGTGGCGGCGCTCACGACGACCGCGCCGGTCCGGCTCGTCACCGTGTACGCGGACGACGCCCAGGTCGCCGACCTGCTGGAACGGCGGGAGAACGACTTCCTGCGCCTGCTGGAGCACGTCACCGGCCGCAGGGAGTGGGGCGTCAAGGCGTACGCCGTCCAGCCCGCCGAGCAGGAGCACCCGCAGCAGAGCGCCGAGGCGCACGCCGGGCGGCCCGGCACCGCGTACCTGCAACGCCGCCGGACCAGCCTGCGCGGGCGGGAGCAGGCGCGCAGGCAGGCGCTCCAGCGGGCCGACCACATCCACCGCGCGCTGGCCGCCGTCGCCGCCGCCGGGCTGCGGCACCGCGCCCAGGACCCGCGCCTGTCCGGCCGGGACGCCCCGATGCTGCTGAACGGCGCGTACCTGGTGGACCAGGAGCGCGACGCCGAGTTCGCCGACCTGGTCGCCACCTTCGGCGGGGACGGCGTGGAGCTCAGGATGACCGGACCGTGGGCGCCGTACTCGTTCACGGTCATGGAGGCGACATGAGACGGGCCAGGACCGGGACATGAGACGGGTCAGGGTGCGGACGTGAGACGGGCGGTCATGACGGCGGCGTGCGGGGAGGCGACGTGAGACGGGACGTGGTGGCGGAGGAGCGGCTGCCGCCGGAGCGCGTGGCGCTCGTGGACCTGCTGGACCGGCTGCTGGCCGGCGGCGTCGTGCTGACCGGCGACCTGGTGCTGTCCATCGCCGACATCGACCTCGTCCACATTTCGCTGCGCGCCCTGATCGCGTCCGTGGACGAGCTCGAAGGGAGCTGGTGAGCGGCCGTGGAGACGCCCCGCTGGCGCGTCGCCGCCGACCCTGAGACGGTCGAGCGCGACCTGAGCCGCCTCGTCCTCACCCTGGTCGAGCTGGTACGCCAGCTCGTGGAGCGCCAGTGCGTCCGCCGCATGGAGCAGGGCAGCCTGACGGACGAGCAGATCGAGGTGCTCGGCGTCACCCTGATGCGCCTGGAAGAGGCGATGACGGACCTCTGCGCCCGCTTCGAGCTCACCCCGCAGGACCTCAACCTCGACCTCGGCCCCCTCGGTACGCTCCTGCCCGCGGACTGATCCCGTCCCGCGTGAACCCTGTCGCCCGCTCCGGGTGAAGGAAGGTGACAGGAACCGAGGAACGGAGTTCGAGCTTGACGCCGGACACAGAGCTGAGCGACGCGGAGGTGATCAGGCGTGCCAGGAGCGATCCCGGGTTCTTCTCGACGTTGTTCGACCGGCACGCCCCCGCCCTGCACCAGTACGTGACGCGGCGGCTGGGCGACTCGCTGGCCGACGACGTGGTGGCGGAGACGTTCCTGGCCGCGTTCCGCCGGCTCGCGCACTACGACACCGCCCACCGCGACGCCCGCCCCTGGCTGTACGGCATCGCCGCCAACATCGTCGGCAAGCACCGGCGGGCCGAGGTCAGGGCGTACCGCGCGCTGGCCAGGACCGGCGTGGACGAGGTCGCCGAGAGCTACGCCGACCGGGTGGAGGCCCGGGTGTCGGCGGGCGGCGCGCAGCGGGAGCTGGCGAGCGCGCTGGCCGCGCTGTCGCCGCGGGACCGCGAGGTGCTGCTGATGGTCGCCTGGGCCGACTTCAGCTACGAGGAGGTGGCCGGCGCGCTGGGGATCCCGGTCGGCACCGTACGTTCACGCCTGCACCGAGCCAGGAAGAAGACCAGGGCGGCGCTGGGCGGCGTCGACCCGAGCGCCGTCGTGACGGAGGAGGAGCCCGGCCGTGGACGATGACCTGAAGCTGCTGAAGAGACTGCGCGCCGACGCCCCTGAGCCGACCGGTGAGCGCCTGGACGCGCTGCGCGCCCGATCCCTCGATCGGCGCCGCGCGCCCAGGAGAGCGCGCAGGTCGTGGCTGGCGCCGTCCGCGCTGGTGCTCGCCACGGCCGCCGCCGCGGGGATCGTGGTGCTCAACCGGGTCGACCAGCCACCCGCGCCGCGGATCGCCACCACGCAGGTGACGACGACGCCGATCGGCGAGCCGCGGGTCGTGCTGCTGCGGGCCGCCTCGGTGGCCGAGCGGCGCGAGCCGGCCGCCACACCGAGGGACGACCAGTGGCTGTACCGGCGGGCCGTGGTCAGGCAGCCCGGCGACACCGAGCGCGACACGCAGGAGTACTGGACCCGCTACGACGGCGGGCAGCAGGCCACCCGGCACAACCACGGCCCGCTCGACCTGCGCACGATCGAGCCGGATCCGGACGACGACGACCTGTCGCCCAAGCAGTACGCGGCCAGGCTGGCGGCCCTGCCCACCGATCCGGTCAAGCTGCTGGCCCACGTCAAGGGCGACGCGCACTGGCGGACCAAGCCCGTGCGGGAGGCCGGGCAGGAGCCGCCGGACGCGCGGGCGTTCCGGGTGCTCACGCTCTACCTCGGGCAGCCGGCCGCCGTGACTCCCGAACTGGCCGCGGCCATCTTCCGGGCGCTGGCCAGGATCCCCGGCGTGCGGATCGACCAGGGCGTGCCGGACGCGATGGGGCGCCCGGGCCTCGGCCTGGCCTACGACCCCGGTCAGCGCCGCGCCGACGGCCGCCTCGTCGAACGGTCGTACACCGTGCTCGATTCCGAGACCTTCCAGTATCTCGGCAGGCGGGTGGAGAACCTGGAGGACGACGTCATCCACGGCTCTCTGGTCGCCGCCAAGGGCACGTTCTACGCGACCGCCGAACTCACCACCGGAGTCGTGAACAAACCCGGCCAACTCCCCTGAACCCGGAGAGCTGCCCCGGCAGGCCCCCCGCCTAGCATCGGATGAATGGAGGCGGACGGGCAGGCCGGGGCGCGCGGGTTCGAGGCTCGGGAGTTCGAGGTCCGGGAGTTCGAGGCGCAGCGGGCGCGGCTCTTCGGGCTGGCCTACCGGCTGCTCGGGTCGGCCGCCGAGGCCGAGGACATGGTCCAGGAGACCTACCTGCGCTGGCGGAACGCGGGACCGGTCGAGCTGCCGGCCGCCTGGCTGGCCAGGGTCGTCACCAACCTCTGCCTCACCCGGCTCGCCTCGGCCCGCGTACGGCGCGAGAGCTACGCGGGTCCCTGGCTGCCCGAGCCCGTCTACACCGGCGACGGCGCCCTCGGCCCGCTGGAGACGGTCGAGCAGCGCGAGTCCGTGTCCATGGGCCTGCTCGTCCTGCTGGAACGGCTCAACCCGATGGAACGGGCGGTGTTCGTGCTGCGGGAGGCGTTCGGGTACGGGCACGCGGAGGTCGCCGGGATCCTCGGCATCGAGGAGGCGCACTCACGCCAGCTGCACCGGCGCGCCCGCGCGCACGTCGGGCAGCCGCGCAAACGCTTCGACGGCGACCGCGGGCAGCATCTGCGGATCGTCAGGAGCTTCTTCGCCGCGACCGTGAACGGCGACGTCGAGGCCCTGGAACGGATGCTCGCCGACGACGTGGCGGCCTGGGCGGACGGAGGCGGCGGCACCGCCGCGCGCCGGCCCGTGCGCGGCCGGGCGAGGGTGGCCCGTTACCTGAGCGGCCTCAGCAGGCGCCCGGAGGCCGGCTACGTGACGTCCGCCTTCGCGGAGATCAACGGCGAGCCGGCGGTGCTCATCCGCGAGCCCGGCGGGCTGCTCGCGATCGTGGCCGTGGAGATCGCGGACGGGCGGGTCGTTGCCGTCCGCACGATCGTGAACCCGGCCAAGCTCGCCTACGCCGCCGCCCAGCTCATGTGACCGACGTCATGGGCCGGGGCTGTCACGGACGGGTCGCGTGTCCGGTTCAAGTGGGGACTTCGACACGGGAGGAACCATGAAGGACCGCATCGTGGTGCTGGGCGCCGGATACGCGGGGCTGGCGGCGGCCAAGCGCGCCGCCCGCCGGCTGCGCCGCACCGGAGCGCGGGTGACGCTGGTCAACGCGACGGACCGGTTCGTCGAGCGGGTACGCCTGCACCAGCTCGCGGCCGGGCAGCGGTTGCCCGATCTGCCGCTGGCCGGGCTGCTTTCGGGGACCGGGATCGAGCTGGTGGTGGCCAGGGTCGTCGGGATCGATCCGGTGGCGAGGACGGTCGGCCTGGACGCGCCGCCGTACACGGTGGGCTACGACCTGCTGGTCTACGCCCTCGGCAGCGGCTCGGACGTGGCAGCCGTGCCGGGGGCGCGCGAGCACGCGTACCCGCTGGCCACCGGCGACGAGGCGGCGCTGCTGCGGGCCCGCCTCGCCTCGGAGAAGGGGCCGGTCACGGTGGTCGGCGGCGGCCTGACCGGCATCGAGGCGGCGGCGGAGTTCGCCGCCGCGGGCCTGCGCGCCGAGCTGCTGTCCGCCGGCCTGGTCGGGCCCGGGCTGTCCGCCCGCGGTCGCCGCCACGTGCACCGGGCCCTGGCCCGCATGGGCGTCTCCGTACGCGAGCACACGCGGGTCACCGGCGTCGGCCCCGAGAGCGTGCTACTGGCCGACGGGGACGAACTACGCGCGGGAACCGTGGTGTGGGCGGCCGGCTTCCGCGTCCCCGCCCTGGCCTCCGCCGCCGGCCTGGCCACGGACGAGCACGGCCGCATGCTGGTGGACCGCACCCTGCGGTCGGTCTCGCACCCGGACGTCTTCGGCATCGGCGACGCGGCCGCCGCCGGCCACGCGACCAGGATGGCCTGCCAGACGGGGCTGCCCATGGGCGTCTGCACGGGCCGGGGGGTCGCCGACCTGCTGACCGGCCGCGAACCACGCCCGGCCAGATTCCGCTACGTCTGGCAGAACATCAGTCTGGGCCGCCACGACGGCGTCACCCAGTTCACGAGAGCGGACGACAGCCCGGTGGACGCCATCATGACGGGCGCCGCCTCCGCCGCCTTCAAGGAAACCATCACGCGAGGCACCGTCTGGACCATCCGCCACTGACTCCGCCCTCACCCGGCCCAGCCGGTCGCCGCCGGGCCTAGCCGTCCTTCAGCAGGTGCCATGGACGGAGGGCTGTCGTGGCGGGCGGGTCGCCGCCGGGCCTGGGCGCATCCTGAGGTATGCATCGTCCGGCCTGGCCACGTTCTGGCCATGCACTGTCAGGCGTGATCGTCGTTCAGGAGGTGCCACGGCAGGGTGATCGGTGTGGCGGGCGGGTCGCCGGCGACGATGCGGCGTACCAGCGGGCCCAGACCCGCCGGCACGACCTGCTCGTCGCCGGGAGCCGGCCCGGACAGCTCGCCCAGGGTCCACCAGTGGAAGCGGTCGGTCGACTCGCGTTCCTCCTGGTCCATGCCTGAGGTGTCCACGTCCAGCTCGTCCACGCGGAGGGCGAAGAAGGAGTCGCGGGAGAAGAACCGCCGGCCGCCGGTGGTCCACGGGCCCTCGCTGGTCGCCACCACCGGCCCGAGCGCGTCGGGGGAGACGACGTGTCCCAGTTCCTCCCGCAGCTCCCTGGCGGCGGCCTGCCGCGCGCTCTCCCCGGGATCGAGGCCCCCGCCCGGCGTGAACCACGCGTACGGCGGATCCTCCACCTGCAGCAGCCGGCCCCGGTAGAGCAGCAGCCGATCGGCGCGGTCGATCAGCAGCACGCGCGCGGACTCCCGGAGGATCACCTCGCTCATCTGATCGCCCCGCACCTGATCGCCCCGCATCTGATCGCCCCGCATCTGGTCGCCCCGCATCTGGTCGCCCCGCGCCTGGTCGCCCCGCGCCTGGTCACCTCGCTCAAGGTCGTCGCCTCGGCTCACGTGGCCATATTCGTCATTTCCGTCATCTCCGTCGTGATGGCCCAGCGCTCGTGGTCCCGCCACGCCCCGTCGATGAACTGGAACCTGGGCGAGTAACCCTCCCGTTTGAAGCCGACCCGCTCGATCAGGCTCAGGCTGGCCGTGTTCGACGGCTGGATGTTGGCCTCCAGCCGGTGCAGCTCCATCTCCCCGAAGGCGTACCCGACGAGCAGCCGCAGCCCCTCGGTCAGGTAGCCGCGGCCGGTCGTGGAGGCGTAGGCGGAGTAGCCGATGGTGGCGCTCTGGTGGGTGCCGCGGATGATGTTGTTCACGTTGACCCGGCCGACGATCGCGCCGCTGTCGCTCCGGCAGATGAGGAAACCCTCGTGCAGCGGGCCGTCGAACCTGGACAGGTATCCCTCGAAGTCCTCGTACGTGACGACCGGCGGGCCCGGCATCCACCTGGCCAGCATCTCGGCACTCTCTTGGTGCAGCACCGACAGCTCGTCGAAGTCCGCCAGGCAGATGTACCGGATCGCCACCCGGCCCTCTTGCGCAAGATAGATCACGTCAGTCATTCTCCAGGCCAGTCGGGGCACCGCCAGGTCGGCCCCGGACCTGCGCCGTACTCGACGAGGAACGGCACCGCGTGCGGCAGCGGCGCCCCCCAGACCCGCCCGCCCAGCCCGCACAGCACACCGAGCCCGGCGGTCAGGCTGGCGACGTGCCCGACCACGGCGATCGTCCCGCCGGGATGCGCCGCGACCAGCGACGTCAGAGCGGCGGTGACGCGGGCGGTGACGGCGTGGCCGCTCTCGCCGTCGGCCACCGCCTGGTCCAGGTCGCCGTCCACCACCCAGGAGCGCAGCACTTCGGCGGTGCGGGCCCGGACCGCCGGGTCCCGCGTGCCCTCCATCCGGCCCAGGCCGACCTCCTCCAGGCCGGGCACGACGGTGACGCCGGTGGTGAGGCCGAGGGTGCCGGCGACGATGGCGGCGGTCTGGCGGGCGCGGACGGCCGTGCCGGCGTAGACGTGGGTGATCCCCTGGCCGCCGAGTCGCAGGCCCGCCTCCGACGCCTGGACGCGACCCCGTGCGGTCAGTGCGGCGCCGGGTTGTGCGCCCGCGGTGCCGGTGACGACGTTCTCGGACTCGGCGTGGCGCAGGCAGTGGAGCCGTACGTGATCGTTCACCGCGATTCCCCTCCGATCCCCCCGTACCGCAAGGGTCATTATCTTCTGTGACAGGTGCGGCAGCAGGGGTGTTCGGGGCAAGATGGTCAGCGCAGGCGACGTCCCGACGATCTTCAGGGGGTAGGGGGTCGGATGACAGCCCTCGACATCCATTTCCAGGCACTCGAAGACTGCGCGAAGACCGCGCGTGAGGTGGCCGGCCAGCTCCAGTACACGGCGACCAAGGTCGAGTCGGCGGGCTCCGGGCTCCTGGGCGGCGCGTCCATCTTCGGCAAGCTCGCCGGGGCCTCCGGCCTGGCCTCCGCGGTCAACGACGTCGAGACGATGGTCGGCGACGAGTTCGAAGCCGCCCGCGACAAGATCGGCGCCGTCGCGAAGGCCCTGGGCGCGGTGGAACAGAACGTCCGCGCCGCCAACAAGGCCAACGGGGCGGCGGCGTAGTGGGCGCCGGCCTGGCCGAGAAGATCGCCGCCTTACCGATGAGCTGGCAGCTCGTCCCGATCGTGCAGACCATCGAGGGCACCAGCCCCGCGGACATCCGCGAGATCGCCAAGCGCTGGCGCAAGGCCGCGGGCAAGGCGAGCGAGCAGTCCGGCCGGCTGAACCGGGCGGTCGGCGACGTCGACAACGCCTGGAAGGGGCAGTCCGCCGACGCGTTCGTGGGATACATGGGCAAGTACCGCAAGGCGGGCATGGCGCTGCACGACGCGGTCGACAGCGCCGCCGGCTCCCTCGACCAGGCGGCCCAGGCCCTGGAGACGGCCAAGACCAAGGTGACCACGCTCTGCAACGAGCTGCTCCAGTTCAAGGCGGGACAGGCCGACCCCGAGAGCGACGCCGCGCAGCAGGCGCTCATCAAGAAGGTCCTGGAGGCCGTGCCCAAGGCCACCGAGCTGGAGAGCACGGCGAGCAAGGCCCTGTCCACCGCCATGACGGAGATCAACAGGCAGCTGAAGGAACGGACGCCGACGTTCCGCTCCATCGACAGCCCCGGCGACGAGCCGTGGCGGCCGTCGAACGGCAACATCATCGATTGGAAGCCGGTCCCCATCCCGAAGACGACGCCGACGTCCTTCCAGGGCGGGAACGGCGGCAACGGCGTCACCCCGGCCGCGTACACACCCGGCGGCGGGTCCGGCGGCACCGGCTCGGGTGGAGCAGGGGGCGTGCCGGAGCCCCTGACGTTCGCGCCGGGGACCGGGACGGGCGCGCGCATCATCCAGGCCGCGCGGCAGCACATCGGCAAGCCGTACGTGTGGGGCGCCAACGGCCCGAACGCCTTCGACTGCAGCGGGCTCGTCTACTACGTGCTCAACCAGGCCGGCATCAAGATCGGCGACACCACGGCCGCCGGATACCAGGCGAGCGGCAAGCCGGTGTCGTCGCCGCAGCCGGGCGACATCGTCTTCTTCGGCCATCCGGCCAGCCACGTGGGCGTCTACATCGGCGATGGCCAGATGATCCACGCGCCGCGCCCGGGGGCCGACGTCACGGTGGGCCCCGTCTCGGCCAACGGCCGCTCCATCAGCTACCGCCGCTTCACCTGAGCGCTCCTTCGGACGCGGGCCCCGCCGGCGGGGTCGCCGGCTGACCGTGCCCCTCCGCGGGCGAGCCCGGGAATGCGGAGGCCCCGGACCGTGATCACGGTCCGGGGCCTCTCGTCGTCCGTCGGGGTGCGGCCCCGCGGTGTCGTCAGCGTTTACCAGTCGCCGCCGCCGAAGTCGCCGCCGCCGAAGTCGCCGCCGCCGCCGAAGTCGCCCCAGCCGCCGCCGTCACCGCCGCCGAAGTCGCCGCCGCCGTCGGAGTAACCCTCGGCGTAGCCGGCGCCGTAGCCGCCGAAGCCGAAGCCGCCGCCGAGCATGCTGCCCATCATGGTGCCGATGAACATGCCGGTCATGATGTCGCCGAAGCCGCCGTAGTAGCCGTAGGCGTACGGCTGGTAGGCGGGGCCGGCGTCGTAGTAGGGCCGGCGCTGGCCGTCGACCATGACCTCGCGCATCTGCGGGTCGAAGCCGCGCTCCACGGCCTCGGCGTCCATCTTGCAGGCGGGCACGTCGCGGACGGCGCCACCGGGCGGGGCCCAGCGGATGTCGCGGACGGACGGGCCGTGCTGCGGGTTGAAGAAGCAGGGGGCGCGGCGCTCGGGCACCGGCTCCTTGTTGACCTTGGCCTTCACCACGGCGAGCGCGTAGCGGCCGTCCTCAAGGGTCTGCGTGACCTCGCGGACCTGGTCGGCCCGCTCGACGGTGGCCAGTTGCGTCTTGGCCTTCTCGTAGGAGTCGAGCGCCGTCTGCCACTCGTCGATGTGGCCGCCGCCCTGACCGGCGAGCGTCACGTCGGTGTCGAGAGCGGTGATCTCCTCGCCGAGCTTGGTGACGTCCTCCTCCACGGTCTGCTTGACCGCGGCCAGGTCCTTGGCGTCCTGGATGGCCTTTTTCTTCTTCTTGTTGCTGGAGTAGAGGAAGTAACCGCCACCGCCGACCACGATCAGCCCGCCCAGAACGGCGAGCGCGGCGGTGCCGCCGGCCCCCGGGTCGGCCTGGCTGCCGGAGTCGAGGGCGGAGCGGTCGCCCTTGACGGCCATGTCCACGCGGTTGGCGAAGTCCCTCATGCCGGCGGTCAGGTCACCCGCGTTGGCGGTGGTGGACAGCCGGGCCAGCTGGCCCGCTAGGCCCTGCCGGCGGATGGAGCTGGACGCGGCGTAGAGCGTCGTGCCGTCGAGGACCGCGTAGGTCGAGGACGGCGCGCTCTCCGCCTTCATGGCGGAGTTGAGGCCGGTCATGAAGCCGGCGATGCTGGAGTCGTCGACCGTGCCGTCGGGCAGCGCCACAGCGTAGATCTTGCTGCTCGCCCCCTCGAGCGCGTCACGGATCTCACTCTGCTGGTCGGACGTCAGTGACGAGCCGGACTCCACGTAGAGCGGGTCCTTCTTCCAATGGGAGACCACCGTGTTAGGGTCCGGTGGCGCCGCCGCGTTGGCGGCAGGGGACAGCGCAAGAACGACGATCAGACCGGCGATCAGAGCCGCGATCGCGGCCCCTGCTCGGCGCAGCGAATGGGTCATTGGCAGCAAGCCTCCTTCGCCCTTGAGGACGAACGGGCGGTCGGCAAAGTTCCTCAATGCGCACGCTACCTGTCCGGAGACTCGCAGGTGCGCATCGTGACCGAAGCGCAGTCACCGGTTCGGCTGCGTTCCGGTCGGGCGCGGGTCAAGGACGCTTCGCCAGGGCCGCTCACGTGTCCTTGATCTCGCAGATGGTGGCGCCGGCGGTGACCGTCTGGCCCACCGCCGCCGTCAGCCCGGTGATCGTGCCCGACTTGTGCGCCGTCAGCGGCTGCTCCATCTTCATCGCCTCCAGGACGACGACCGTGTCGCCCTCGCTCACCGCGTCGCCGTCGGAGGCGACGACCTTCACGATGGTGCCCTGCATGGGGCTGACGAGCGTGTCGCCGCCGGCGGCGGCCTTCTTCGCCTTGCCGCTCCCGCGCCTGGGCGCCTTGCTCGCGGCGGGCGCGGGGGCGGCGGCGCCGCCCAGGCCCGCGGGCAGGACGACCTCCAGGCGCTTGCCGCCGACCTCGACCGTCACCGTCTCACGGGGGGCGGTCTCCGCCGAGGCGATCTCCCCTTCGTACGGCGGCACCGGGTTGTCCCACTCCGTCTCGATCCACCGCGTGTGCACCGAGAACGGCGACGACGTGAACGCGGGGTCGGACACGACGGCCCGGTGGAACGGCAGCACGGTCGGCATCCCCGCGATCTCGAACTCCGCCAGCGCCCGCCGCGAGCGCTCCAGCGCCTCCTGCCGGGTCCGCCCGGTCACGACGAGCTTGGCCACCAGCGAGTCGAACGTCCCCGGCACCGTCATCCCGGCCTCGTAGCCGGAGTCGAGCCTGACCCCGGGCCCGGACGGCGGGCGCAGCGTCGTCAGCGTGCCGGGGGCGGGCAGGAAGTTCCGTCCGGCGTCCTCGGCGTTGATCCGGAACTCGATCGAGTGCCCGCGCACCACCGGGTCGTCGTAGCCGAGCGGCTCGCCGCCCGCGATCCTGAACATCTCGCGGACGAGGTCGATGCCCGAGACCTCCTCGGTGACCGGGTGCTCGACCTGCAGCCTGGTGTTGACCTCCAGGAACGAGATCGTCCCGTCCTGACCGACGAGGAACTCGCACGTGCCGGCCCCGACGTAGCCGGCCTCCTTGAGGATGGCCTTGGAGCTGGAGCGCAGGATCTCGACCTGCTCCTCGCTGAGGAACGGCGCCGGGGCCTCCTCCACCAGCTTCTGGTGGCGGCGCTGCAGCGAGCAGTCGCGGGTGCTGACCACGACCACGTGGCCGTCGCGGTCGGCCAGGCACTGGGTCTCGACGTGGCGGGGCCGGTCGAGGTAGCGCTCGACGAAGCACTCGCCGCGCCCGAACGCGGCGACCGCCTCGCGCACGGCCGACTCGTACAGCTCGGCGACCTCCTCCATCCGGCGCGCCACCTTGATGCCGCGCCCGCCGCCGCCGTACGCCGCCTTGATCGCGATCGGCAGCCCGTGCTCCTCCGCGAACGCCACCACCTCGGCCACGTCCGCCACCGGATCCTTGGTGCCCGCGACCAGCGGCGCGCCGACCTTCTGCGCGATGTGCCTGGCCCGGACCTTGTCGCCGAGCGCGGCGATGGCGGCGGGCGGCGGACCGATCCAGATCAGGCCCGCGTCGATGACGGCCGCGGCGAAGGAGGCGTTCTCGGCCAGGAAGCCGTAGCCGGGGTGCACGGCGTCCGCCCCCGAGCGGCGGGCGACGTCGAGCAGCTTGCCGATGTCGAGGTAGGTCTCAGCGGGCGACTGGCCGCCCAGCGCGTACGCCTCGTCCGCGACCTTGGCGTGCAGGGCGTCGAGGTCCTGGTCGGCGTAGACCGCCACGCTGCCGATCCCGGCGTCCTTGCACGCACGGGCCACCCGCACCGCGATCTCGCCGCGGTTGGCGATCAGAACCTTCCGCACCGGCCTTCCCTTCCTGTCATGGGTTCAGCGGCCCAGATAGGCGCCGCCGTTGACGTGCACCACCTGCCCGGTGACGTGCCTGGCTCCCGCGGAGGCCAGGAACAGAACGGTATCGGCCACGTCAGCGGGACTGCCAGGGCGGCCGTTGCGCGTGTTCTCGACGCGGGTCCTGATGCCCTCCTCGGTGAGGCGGCCGCGGAAGAACTCGGTGTCGAGGACGAGCCCGGGGGAGACGACGTTGGCCGTGATGCCCCTGGGGCCGAATTCGGCGGCCAGGTCGGCGGTCCAGGACTCCAGGGCGGCCTTGGCGGCGCCGTACGAGCCGGAGCCCGTGCCCCTGGCGGCGATCGAGCCGAGCGAGACGATCCGGCCGCCGTCGTTCAGGCGCGGGGACAGCGCGGTCGTCACCAGGACGGCGGACATGAGGTTGGCGTTGAGGTTGGCCCACCAGCTCTCGGCCACGTCGATCAGCTCTTCGGGCTGTGTGCGGCCCAGGTTGGTGTTGCCGCCGGCGTTGTTGACCAGCACGTCCACCCGTTCGGGCAGGTGGGGCAGCGCCTCGCGCACCTCGGCGGCGCTCGCGGCGTCGAACGCGACGAACTCGGCCCGCAGCTCGCGGGCGGCCTCGGCCAGCACGGCCTCGCGGCGGCCGGTGATCGTGACGCGGTCGCCGAGCGCGACGAACGCCTCGGCTATCGCGTATCCGATGCCGGTTCCGCCGCCGGTCACCACAACCTCGCGCATGAAACCGACAGCTCCCGAATGCGATCCGAACATTCCTCGGGTAGACCATAGCCGCTCGGCATATCTCCGGCGACGGCCGGTGCCCCTTCCTTAGGGTGAGTGCGCTTTCACAGGTTCCCAGGAGGTATGCATGAGCCAGAGCATGCTCGGCGGCGACCCCGCGGAAATGCAGCAGATGTCGACCCAGTTCACGCAGCAGTCGGAGGCGGTCCGCACCACGATGACCGCGCTCGACCGCGAGGCCGCCAAGGTGGGCACGGCGTGGACGGGGCCGGGAGCGCAGCGCTTCCAGCAGGCGTGGCAGAACTACCGGACGGCGTTCCAGCGGATGACCGAGGAGCTGCAGGAGGCTTCGCGGGTCATCGGGACCTACCGGCAGAACATCGAGTCCGCCACGAAATGATCACCGAGAGGGGCCCTGGCGAGGGAGCTGGGGCTTCTTTCCGTTGTGGGCGGGTCTCCGTGGTGAGCACGGCCTTTCCGTACGGGGAGGAGGGGCGCGGGGCCGTTCTGGCCGATGACAGCCTCGGGGCGCATTGACGGTGGCTGTCAGAGAGGCCGACCGAAACCTCTGATGCGTATGTGACGTATTTGGTTAAATGTCTCTGTTCATGACGCCCATCCGGAGAGGACTGTCATGGCGGAGAAGGACTCCTCCACGCCCGAGCGCATAGGCGGCCGCACGATCGTCGGCCACCTGGGCGAGGGGCCGCGAGGCCCGGTCCATCTGGCACGTGAGTCCGAGGGCGCTCCCCAGGTCGTGATCAAGACGATGGCCGCCGATCCCGGGTTCGTGGACCGGCTGAAGGCCGTCACCCGGGTGTCCGGCCCTCATGTCGCCCGCACGCTGGACGCCGGCGTCGAGGGCGGCGTCGCGTACGTGGTCAGGGAGCACGTCGAAGGCCGTTCACTGACCGCCGCCGTCGCGGCCGACGGCCCGCTGACCGGCGACGCGCTGGAGCGGGTGGCCATCGGCACGCTGACCGCGCTGACCGCCGTCCACGCGGCCGGGTTCGCGCACCGGGGGCTGACCCCGTCGAACGTGATCCTCACCGGCGACGGGCTCCGCGTCACCGACCCCGAACTCGGCGATCCGGCCGGCGAACTCGGCTACCGGGCGCCCGAGCAGTTCGGCGGGCAGCAGTACGGGCCGTACGCCGACGTCTTCGCCTGGGCCGCGACCGTGGTCTTCGCCGCCACGGGGACCGCGCCGTTCCGGGCCGACGCGGCCGCCGTGCTGAACGAGGAACCGCGGGTCGGCGCGTTGCCTGAGCCGCTGCGTCAGGTGGTGCTCGCCGCGCTCGCCAAGGATCCGGCGGGGCGGCCCACGGCGTACACGGCGCTGGAGCGCCTCCGCGCCGCCGCCGGCGCCCCCACCCCCGGCCCGGCCGAGACCCCCGCCGCCCCCGGAGCTCCCGGAGCAGCAGGTGGCACGATGGCCGGAGGCGCCGCAGGTGGTGCGGTGGCCGGAGGCGCCGCACAGCCGGCGGCCGCGGTGGTGCCGACCCTGCTGCCGATCCAGCTGAACATCGCGGGCCTCCAGGCACCCCAGATGCCCCCTCCCCAGACCGCCCACCCCGCACCGCCACCCCAGGCCGGGCCGCCATCCCAGGCCGGGCCGCCATCCCAGGCCGGGCCGCCATCCCAGGCCGGGCCGCCATCCCAGGCCGGGCCGGCACCTCAGGCCGGGCCGCCGACCCAGGCCGGGACGCCGCCCCAGGCGGTGCCCACGTCACCCGAGACCGGGCCGCTGCCCCAGTCCGTCCCGATGCCACCCCCGCCCGCTCCGCCCGGCCCGATGGGCCCGCCCCAGATGGGCCCGCCTCCGATGGGCGCGGGTCCGGCGGGCCCTGGCCCGATGAACCCGATGGGGCAGGAGTCGGGTCCGATGGTTCCGGGGCCGGTCGGTTCCGGGCCGGTGGGGCAGTCGGCGATGGGGCCTGGGGAGGCTGGCTGGGCTGGGCCTGGGCCGGTCGGCGGGTCTGGGCCGGTGTCGGGTGGGGCCGGGGAGCCGGTGCCCACGTTGATGTATCAGACCTGGGGACCCCCGCCAGGGCCCGGGCGGCCGGAGCCGGCCAACGGGTGGACGCCTCCGAGCGCGCCCAGGCAGGACGACGGCCGGCAGCAGAAGCCGTTCCCCATCGGGCTGGTGGCGGGCGTGACCGCCGTCGTGCTCATGGCCGGCCTCGGGTTGTGGGGCGCGAGCCAGTACTCGGGCAAGGTGACGTTCGCGCCGATCGCCGCCACCGGCGGCGGGACGGCCACGGGTGAGTCGTCGGCGGAGGCGGTCCCGAACGCCGTGACGACCGTGCCCACGCAGCCCCAGGGCGAGGTGACCGCGCCCTGGGCGACCACGCCCGGCCAGGGGGACGACGAGGTCGGCCCGATGGTGCTGCCGACCGAGGGCCCCACGGGCACGGCGAGCGTCCCGGTGCTGACGACGGTGCCGACCCCGGCCCCGCTCCCGACCAGTTCGGTGGCGGTCCCCACGGGCAGGCCCACGGTGACGAAGACGGCCAGGCCGCCGGCGACGCCCACCAGGAGGCCGGTCAAGAAGACCCCCACCAGGCAGGCCAAGCCGACGGCCACGGTGACGAAGACGGCGCGCCCGACGGCCAAGCCGACCGCCACGCCCACGCCGACCAGGACCACCCAGGCGCCCAAGCCGACCCCGACGAAGACCACCAAGCCGCCGGAGCCGAAGCCGACCAAGACGACCGCGGCCCCGGTGAAGAACCCCTACACCGCGGCCCAGGTCTGCGGCGGCGGTTTCTCGGTCCAGCGGTCCAGCTCGTTCTCGGGCGGCACGACGTACCAGTTGTGGAACAACAGCACGTCGCAGAACTGCGTGGTCACCATCAAGTCGGGCGCGAACGTCGGCAAGGAGACCCCGGTCAGCGCGACGCTGGAGGTGCAGGGCGGCGGCAGCAAGACCGACTCCGGGTCCTTCAAGTGGTACGCGGGCCCGGTGAAGCTGTCGGCGGCGGGGAAGTGCGTGCGGTATTCGGGCAGCGCCGGTTCCGGCAGCACGAGCGCGGGATGGGCTAATTGCGGGTGATTCCCGATGACCCCGGCAGGGGCCGCCCGGGGCGCAGGACGCCTCGGGCGGGGCGCGTGATCGTCCGCGCCCTCCTGGCGACCGTGCTCGCCCTGCACGCCCTAGCGGCCCCGGCCGCGGCGGCGGCGCCCGAGGAGTGCAATCCGAAGAAGGGCACGCTGAAGCTGCCGGCCACCGAGCCGTGGGCGCAGAAGCGGCTGGACATCAAGAACGCCTGGCGGCTGACCAGGGGCGCGGGCGTGCGGATCGCGGTCGTCGACAGCGGTGTCGACTATCGGCATCCGCAGCTGCCGATCGCCAAGATCATCGACGAGACGCACACCGGGCACACCGACTGCGTGGGCCACGGCACGGCCGTCTCGGGCATCATCGGCGCCCGCTACGTGGCCGGCGTCTCCTTCCACGGGGTCGCGCCGGAGTCCACGATCGTGGTGGTCAAGCAGAGCAACAAGAGCGAAGGCGACATCAACAAGCTCATCAGCGCCATCGACGACGCGGTCTCGGCCAAGCCCAAGGTGATCAACATCTCCGTGAAGGCCGCCGACCATCCCCGGCTCAAGGCCGCCGTCCAGCGGGCGCTGGCGGCGGACGTCGTCGTGGTCGCCGCCGCGGGCAACGTCGACGGCCCGGAGGACGAGGACGTGCCCGCCTATCCGGCGGCGTACGAGGGCGTGCTCGCCGTGGGCGCGGCCACCCCGGACGGCCGCCGGGCCGACTCCTCCAACGCCGCCACCCCGGTCGGCGTGCTCGGCCCCGGCACCGACATCACCGCGCCCTGGCCGGGCGGGACCTTCATGCGCGGCCTGGAGGGCACGAGCTTCGCGGCGCCGTACGTGGCGGGCACCGCCGCCCTGGTGCGGGCCCGCTTCCCCCAGCTCGACCAGGAGCAGGTACGGCGGCGCATCATCGCCACCGCCGACGGCGCGGCCGGGGCGGGCACCGGAGCGGGCATGGTCAACCCGCTGCTCGCGCTGACCGCAGTGCTGCCGTACGAGCGGGGCGGCATGCCCGTGGTGGCCGAGCCGCCGGCGAGCGCGCTGCCGGCCGACGCCGTGGCCAAGGTTCCGCCGCGGGACGAGAACGCCGTCGGCATCGCCATGGCCGTGGGCGCCGGCGTGATGCTGGCGATCATGCTCACCGCCGCGTTCGCGCTGCTCATTCCGCAGGCGCGGCGCAGAAGGTGGCGTCCCGGCCGCATGGCTTAAAAGTTGCAATTGGGTGAAATGTCAATCTGCACGTCAAATCCCCTGATGCGGAAGTGACGGATGCGATTGAATGTCGCGTTGAAGATCGTGGATTGACTGGAGGGACGGAAATGCACCCCTTGCGGCCGGGCGATCCCGAGAAGCTGGGCGCGTACGACCTCTTAGGACGCCTGGCCGACGGCCCGCGTGGCGTGGCCTTCCTCGGCAAGGAGTCCGACGGCGAGGAGGCCGGCGACGCGCCGCTCCGGGTGATCAAACTGCTGCCGCCCGCCCCGAGCCTCGGCGGCGGCGACGACATCGCCCGGCTCTCGGGAACGCAGCGCGTGTCGAGCTCGTACGTCGCCAGAGTTCTGGACGCGGGCAGGCACGGCGAGCAGCTCTACGTGGTACGCGAGCACATCCAGGGCCACAGCCTCGCCGAGGTCGTGACCCACGACGGCCCGCTCGACGCCGACGCCCTCGAACGCGTGTCCGTGGGCGTGCTGACCGCCCTCACGGCGGTGCACCTGGCCGGCATCACGCACCGCGGGCTGACCCCGCACAACGTCATCATGGGCCCCGACGGGCCCCGCGTGACCGACATCGACCTCGGTGAGCCGGTCGGCGAGGTGAGCTACCGCGCCCCCGAGCAGATCAACGGCCTGGGTTACGGCCCGTACGCCGACGTGTTCTCCTGGGCCGCCATCATGGTGTTCGCCGCGACTGGGAAGCCGCCGTTCGGCCCCGACGAGGAGTCGGTGCTGACCGGCGAGCCCGACGTGGGCGAGGTCGGCGTCCTGGCCGAGCCGCTGCGCCAGGTGGCGCTGTCGGCCCTGGGCAAGGACGTGGGCTCGCGCCCCACCACGTACGTGGCGCTCCTGCGCGTGCTCGGCGACAAGCGCGGCGTCACCGGCGGCCCCAAGGCCCCGCCGCTGCAGCCCGGCATCGCCGCCGCTCCCGGGACCCCGGTCGGCGCGGCTTCCGGTCCGCAGGGCCCCTTCAACGCTCCCAACGCCTTCAACGCGCCCGGCGCTCCCGGCCAGCCCGGCACGCCGGCGCCCGGCGCCTTCGGCGTTCCAGGAGCGCCCGGCGTTCCAGGGGCGTTCAACGGCCCCGGTGCTCCCGGCGCCGCGGACGCGCCGATCGAGGGTGTGCCCGTGCCGAGCCTGCCCCCGATGACCGGGCAGCCCATGCCGGGCCAGCCGCCGATGGGCGGGCCGTCGGGGCCGCCGCAGCAGCCGTGGGGGCCGCCGTCGCTGCCGCAGGGCCAGCTGGACGGCCCGGGCCCGATGGCCGGCGTGCCGATCGCGCCCGCGGGCCCCGGCGCTGAGCCGCCGCCCGAGCAGCAGCGCCCGACGGCGGTCCTCGGCCAGACGGTGCCCTCCCGCCCGCCGCGCAGGTTCCCGCTGGGCCTGGCCGCCGCGGTCGGCGCGCTCGCGCTGCTGTCCGGAGTGGGACTGTGGGGCGCGGGCCAGTACGCCTCGACGCACCGCTTCGAGGTCGTGGCGGCGGCGAACCCGTCGCCCGTGGGCACCGTGGAGGCCGGCGGCAAGGGCGGCGAGGCCCCGTCGTCGGACCAGGGTGAGGGCCAGGGCCCGGGTCAGCCGCAGGGACAGACGCAGACCCAGCCCGACCCCGGGCAGACCCAGGCCGAGGTGACCGTGCCGTGGGGCGTGACGCAGAGCGCCGACCCCGGCAACGACGTCGGCCCGATGGTGCTGCCGAACGACTGGACCTCCCAGTCGCCCGCGACGCCCGAGCTCAGCACGGTGCCGACGCCGCTGCCCATCACCACCCGGCCCGTCGCGCCGCCCAGGGTGACCGTGCAGCCGCCCGTGGCCCAGCCCACGGTGACCGTGACGGCGAGCACCCCGTCCACGCCGACGCCCTCGAACGAGATCCCGCCCCAGACGACTGAAACTCCGACGCCCACCCCGTCCGAGTCCGGGACTCCGGTGCCGACCGTCACCGTGACGATCACGCCCACCCCGACGGTGACCGAGACCGCGACCCCGGTCCCGACCTCCACCGCCACCGCGGCGCCGACCCTCACGTGGCTTCCCACGACGGCTCCCACGAGCAAGCCGACGGCGACGCGGACCGCCCCGCGCCCCTCGCTCACCGCCAAGCCGGCTCGCAACCCGCACTCGCCGGCCTCGGTCTGCGGGTCGGGGTTCGTGGTGAAGGGCGCGAAGGAGTTCCAGGGCGGCCAGGTCGTCCTGCTCGTCCACCAGGCGAGCGGTGAGGGCTGCGTGGTCACGATGAAGCGCGAGGACGTCGGCCAGAAGGCCAACATGAGCGCCGCGATCTCGGTGCAGAACGGCGGCAACAAGAGGGAC
Source organism: Nonomuraea fuscirosea (assembly GCF_003001935.1). Lineage (GTDB taxonomy): Bacteria > Actinomycetota > Actinomycetes > Streptosporangiales > Streptosporangiaceae > Nonomuraea > Nonomuraea fuscirosea. The sequence goes on from NZ_PVNG01000003.1 coordinate 263,640, forward strand.
AACGGTTCGTACGAGTACTACGCGGGGCCGGTCAAGCTGCCCGCAAAGGGTAAGTGCGTCCGGTACTCCGGCAGCGTCGGCAACGCCGGCACCGCCGGCTCGGCCTGCCTCTGACCCCTTCGGAGCACTCCGGCACGTGAAAACCCCCTCCGGGCAGGTCCCGGAGGGGGTTTCGCGTCAGAGGGCTCCGACCGGTGTCACAGAGCGCGAGCCGTCCCCGACCGCGCTCAGGGACGGAGACCGTTCTCAGGGACGCGGAGCATTCATCAGCTCGTCCCTGGCGTCCGTGGCGGCCCGCTCGGCCATGACGACGGCCGCGGTGATCTCGTCGGCCAGGCGGCGCGCGTCCAGGCGCTTACGGCTCAGCGGGTGGATCTCCAGCGCGACCAGGGTGCCGAGCGCGTCGGTCCTGGCCACGATGCGGCCCTCGTCGGCCCGCCCGACGAACTGCCGCGCGCTCCACTCGGCCGCCCGCTCCTCGGCCCGCCTGGCGGAAGCCACGACGGCGTCCAGCCGTTCCATCAGCTCCCGCATCTCGCGCGACCCGGGCGTCTCCGACGTTCCGGGCGTTCCGGCAGCCTCGCGATTCCCCGGCGGCCCGGGCATTTCAGGCATGAAGGGCATGGCTCATCCTTCCCGCAGCACACGTTCGATGTGGGGCGCGAGCGGATCGCCGCCCGGCAGGAATGGGTCCCGTCCGGACAGCCCCTCGGTCAGCTCCGTCAGCCGCTCGCCCATCGCCCCCTTGGCCGCGCCGATGGCCTGCTTGACGGCCTCGGCCAGCTCGACGTGGTCGAGGTCGCGCAGCCGGCGCGCGTCGATGCTCAGGCCGAGCAGCCCGCCGGTTCCCGAGACGCGGGCGCGGACGACCTCGCGGGCGTCGGCGCCCTCCATGCGTTCGCGGGCCAGCTCGTCCAGCGCGCCGCCGAGCGCGGCGGTCCAGGCGGTGACCTCGCGGACGAGGCCGGCCAGATCGCCCTCCCTGCCCTGGAGGAACGCGTCGATCTCGGTCACGACTGCTCCTCCATCGGCACCCAGCGGTCCTGGTGCTGGATCTGCGGCGAGATGTTGAGCTCGCGCGGGCCCTGCTCGGGCTTGCCGGAGTTGTAGAAGGCGCCCAGCAGGTCGTTGAGCCGCAGCTCCAGCTTGTTCAGCTCGCCTTCGTTGGTGACGTAGATGTCGGCGAACTGCTTGAGCAGGTTGCCGAGCGCGCCGGCCCAGATGCCGAGGTAGCTCAGCAGGGCCGCCCGGCCGACGGGGTGCGCGCTCATGCCGGCCAACGCCTTGAAGACGGGCGCTGATCCGGCGTACAGGCCGAGCACGGACAGGTCGTACTCGGCGACCTCCTTGAACTGCGTCTGCATCGCGCCGCTCATGTCGTCGCTGACCTTGCCGAGCTGGCTGAACAGGCCGTTGACGTTGAACCTGACGTACTGCTGGAGGATCTCCGCCGCGTCGCCCTTCCAGTTGGGGGCGATGTCGTCGAAGTAACCGCGCCACAGGTTCGACCGGTCGCCCTCCAGCGAGCCGCTCATCTCCTTCCAGGTGTCGCGCCTGCTGGAGAAGAGGAACGGGTTGCCCACGTTGAGCGTGGCGGCCACGTCCAGGGCGAGCGCGGCCACGCCGAGGCCGGACAGCAGCATCGCCTGGCGGGTGGGCTGGCGGGCGACGTTCAGCTGACTGATCAGGCGGCGGTGGAAGCCCGGGTCGGGACGGGCGCCGGCCGGCGTCACCTGGACGGTCCGCGCGACGTTGCCGCTGCGGTCGGCGATGTGGAGCTGCTGCGTGCCCGCGGGAGGAGTGTTCTGGCCCGGTACGACGAGCTGCGGCGGCTGGTTGGAGGGGGTCGACATCAGGAGCCTCCACCCGGCCGCTCGGCGTTGCGGTAGTTGTTGGCCGCCATGGCGATCTTGCCGCTGTCGGCCTGGAGGAGGTTGTGCAGGATTCCCGCGCTGTCCTTCCAGGAGTCGGAGATGCGGTTGAAGCGGTTGACGAACATCAGCCCGACCAGGGGAACACCGGCCAGGGGAGCCAGGTCCACGCCTTCGAAGCGAGGCGTGTACTCCTTGACCTGGTTCACGCCCTGGGCGGCGCCGCTGATGGAGCCGGCGAACTTGTCGATGGACCCGGCGACGGCCTCGTAACCGCCCTTCGCACCGTCACCCTTCTGACCGGATGCCGGCTTGGACGAGGTGGGCTGAGAGGGGGCGGGGGAGGCACTGGGCCGCAGCGACGGCGGCAGGCACGCCGGTGGCGGGCACGTCGGCGTGTGCGGGCACGGGCTGACGACGGTCACGGCCGGCGTGGGCACGGGCGCCTGCGACGGCCCGGGTGACTGCGACGGCCCGGGTGACTGCGTGGAGGTGCTGGGGGACGGGGTCGACACGTGATCAACGTAGCACCGGAGATAACCCGAAAAATGGCTATAAGTCCAGGTTAGAGCCCCATTCAGCTACGTTTCACGTACGTGTCACGCGCTGTTCTCCTGGGTCAGTACGGCTTGTATCCGCCGCCGCTCGCCATCGACCTGATGCCCGGATGGCCGTCCAGGTTCCCGTACCGGCTGTAGGTGTAGAGCACGCCGGCGATGATGTTGTCCACCGGCTCGCGGATCTTGTCGTACCCGGGCAGATGGTGCCGGTCGAACGTCGGCGGGATGGTCTGCATCAGGCCCTGGGAGGGCACGCCGTTCCGGGCGTTGATGTCCGTGAGGTTGATGGCGTTGGGCCGGCCGCCCGACTCGTGGAAGATGATCGTCCAGATGCGCTCGATGTCCTTGGGGTCGTTCGGGTCGAGGTCGCTCACGTTCAGGCCGCGCTTCTTCATGATGGCGGCCATCTCGGGTGAGCGGATGACGGTGAGCGCCTGCTTGATCCACTCGACGACCTGGGGCTTGGGCGCGGGGGCGTTGCCGTACGACGAGGGCGCGCCGGCGCCGCCGCCCGCCGCGCCTCCGCCGCCACCGTCGAGGCCGCCACCGGGGCCGCCGGGGTTGCTCGACGAGGCGAGCGTGGTCTTCGGGTCGTAACTCCCGATCTTGCGCCAGTCGACCTTCTTCTCACCCGGCTCGAAGTCCGCGCCACCGGCCGCGCGGATGCCCTTGAAGAAGCCGAACCCGTCGCCGAGCTGCCCGTCGAGGGCGTTCTTGGCCGTGGTGAGCGCCTTCTGGGCCCTGGTCACCTGGTTGCCGGCCTCGGTGACGGGGTCGGCGTCGAACTGGCCGCGCACGTGCGCGTCGATCTGCTCCTGCGTGGCGTCGGAGTGCTTGCCCTTGAAGGCGCTCTCGGCCGTCTGCGCGGCCTGGTGCATCCCGTTGATGGTGTTGTACGCGCTTTCGAGGGTGGACGCGGCCGTGTCGAGCGCCTTGGCACAGGAGTCGAGGGCGCCGTCCAGCTGGCTGCCCGCCTTGGGGTAGGCCGCCATGTAGCCGGCGAAGGCCCGCGCCGAGTCGCCCTGCCAGGCCTTGCCCACCTCGGTGACGTACTTGGGCAGCCGGTTGATCGAGGTGGAGGCGTGGTCGCCGGCCGCCCGCAGACTGGCCGCGATGGCGCGGATGGCCGCCGGGTCGCCGTGGACCTTCTCCCTGAGTTCGGCGAGTTGCGAGGCGACGCTCATGCGCCGGAGGCTCCCGCGGCGCCGCGGAAGTTCGCGGCCACCTGGCCGAGCGCCTCCTCGACGCCCTGCATCCGGTTGCGCCCCCAGCCGTACTCGTCCTTGACCGAACCCCAGACGTCGTCGATCTTCTTGGCCAGGGCGCTCGCGCCTTCGAGCTTGCCGAAGATCTCGGCGCTGGTGGCGCCCTTCGGCGCCTTGCTCTTGCCGTCCGTGAACGCGTCCTCGAAGTCGAGCATGTTCCTGACCTTGTACGCCTCCTGGCGGCACTCCTCGATCGCCTGGACGTGCACGTCGACAAAGCTCATGGAACTCCCTGACCGGCCGAGAAAACGGGTGCGACGGAGCATAGTGGACGGCTCACACCGACTCCAGGTACGCGGTCTGGATCAGCCGGGCGCCGAAGCGGCGGTCGGCGTAGAAGCCGCGGCCGACCGGCAGCGGCTGCGGCCGCACGTTGCCGAAGAGCTGGCCCTCTTCCCGGTTGCCCGACATGATCAGCGCCGGGCTGGCCATCTCCTTCATCCGCTGCACGGCCTGGTCGTACATGGCGCGGCTGGCGCCGCCGCTCTGCCGGGCCAGGATGAGGTGCAGGCCGATGTCGCGGGCCTGCGGCACCAGGTCGGCCAGCGGCGCCAGCGGGTTGTTGGAGGTCGCCACCAGGTCGTAGTCGTCCACGACGATGTAGAGGTCGGCGCCCTGCCACCAGCTGCGCGCCCGCAACTGCTCCGGCGTCAGGTCGGCCGGCGGCAGGCGCTTCAGCAGCGCCGAGCGGGCGTCCTGGATCAGCTCGGTGGCCGCGGTGCTGGAGGCCGCGTAGCCGATGCGGTGGTCGGTCACCGCCGTGTCGAGCAGCGAGCGCCGGTAGTCGATCACGATCATCATGGCCTCGCGGGCCGTGTTCCTGGCGACCACGCCCTCCATGATCAGCTTGATCACGTTCGACTTGCCGCACTCGGTGTCGCCGAACACGATGAAGTGCGGGTCGGTGTCGAAGTCGAGCGCCACCGGCGACAGCGTGTCCTCGTCGATGCCGATCGCGATCCTGCCCCGGCCCGTCTGCTCCGGCCCCGGCAGCGCGGAGACGGGCAGCAGCGCCGGCAGCAGCCGCACGGGCGGGGCCGCGGGGCCCTGCCACGACTGCTTGACGTGCTCCACCAGGGAGCGGGTCGCGTCCGCCACGTCGTCGGCGCCCGTCTTGCCGTCCACGCGCGGCAGCGCGGCGAGGAAGTGGAAGCCGTCCCTGGTCAGGCCGCGCCCCGGCACGCCCTCCGGCACGGCCAGCTGCGCCTTCCTGTTGACCTCGGACTCGTAGGAGTCGCCCAGCTTGAACTCGATCCTGGTGCCGAACAGGTCCCTGATCCCGGACCGGAACTCCGACCACTTGTTGGTCGAGGCCACCACGTGGATGCCGTAACCGAGGCCGCGCGCCGCCAGGTCGGTGATCACCGTCTCCAGGCTCTCGAACTCCTGCCTGATCGTCAGCCATCCGTCCACGACCAGGAACACGTCACCCCAGCCGTCGCTCTGGAAGGTGCCGTCGGCGGCCATGCGCCGGTAGGTGGCGATCGAGTCGATGCCGTGCGCCGCGAAGCTCTGCTCCCGCTGCCGCAGCAGCGCGCTCACCTCGGCCACGGTCCTGCGCACCCGGTCGGTGTCGAGCCGGGTGGCCACGCCGCCCACGTGCGGCAGCCCGTCCAGCGCCGCCAGGCCGCCGCCGCCGAAGTCGAGGCAGTAGAACTGCACCTCACGCGGCGTGTGGGTGAGCGCCATGCTGGTGACGATCGTGCGCAGCGCGTTGCTCTTGCCGCTCTGCGGCCCGCCCGCCACGCCGATGTGGCCCGCCGCTCCGGACAGATCCAGCCAGTACGGATCCCGCCGCTGCTCGAACGGCTTGTCGATGATCCCGATGACGGCGTGCAGCCGCCCGCGACCGTCCCAGCCCGGCGTGGACAGGCCCAGCTCGGGAGTGGCCGACAGCGGCGGCAGCAGGTGCGCCAGCGTGGGCGGATCGCCGAGCGGGGGCAGCCAGATGCGGTGCGCGGAGGGGCCGTGGCCGGCCAGCCGGCGGACCACGATGTCGAGCAGGCTGTCCTGCGAGCCGCGCTCGTCCACCTCGGCGGCGCGGCTCTCCTTGGGCTGCTGCTTGGCCACGGGGACGGGGATGTAGGTGGAGCCGTACTCGACGACCTGGCGCATGATGGTGCCGCCGTCGTCGATGCTGGGCCGGCGGGACTCGGACTGGTAGGCGCCCGACACGTACGCGGCCTTGAACCGCGTCATGCCGGTGGTCTCGAACTTGAGGTAGCCGTTGCCCGGCGCGGACGGCAGCTCGTACGCGTCCGCCACCCCCAGCACCACCCGGCTCTCCATGGCCGAGAACGTGCGCAGGCCGATCCGGTAGGACAGGTGGGTGTCCAGGCCGCGCAGCCGCCCCTCCTCCAGGCGCTGGGAGGCCAGCAGCAGGTGGACGCCGAGCGAGCGGCCGAGCCGGCCGATCATCACGAACAGGTCGATGAACTCCGGCTTGGCCGACAGCAGCTCGCTGAACTCGTCCAGCACCACGAAGAGCGTCGGCATCGGCGCCAGCTCGGCCCCCTGCTCCCTGGCCCGCTCGTAGTCGCGCAGCGAGGCGTAGTTGCCCGCGGCGCGCAGCTGCTCCTGCCGGCGCACCATCTCGCCGTGCAGGGCGTCGTACATGCGGTCGACCAGCGGGAGCTCGTCCTCCAGGTTGGTGATGACGGCCGAGACGTGGGAGAGCGAGTCGAGGCCGAGGAAGGTCGCGCCACCCTTGAAGTCGACCAGGACGAAGTTGAGGATCTCCGACGAGTGCGTCAGGGCCAGGCCGAGCACGAGCGTGCGCAGCAGCTCGCTCTTGCCGGAGCCGGTGGCTCCGATCACCAGCCCGTGCGGACCCATGCCGCCCTGCGCGGACTCCTTGATGTCGAGCTCCACGAGACGCCCGTCGGCGCCGATCCCGATCGGCACCCGCAGCCGGTTGCGTCCGGCGCGGGGCCGCCAGACGACCGCGGGGTCCAGGTGGGCGGGGTCGCCGACGCCGAGCAGGTCGGTCAGCGTGGTGTTGACCGCCAGCACGTCCTCGGCATCGCCGCCGGTGGCGGCGGAGGCGCGCAGCGGGGCGAGCTGCCTGGCCATGCCCTCCGCGCGCATGTAGTCGAGCCCGTCGGGGTCGCCGAAGCGGGTCTTGTGCTCCTTGCCCGTGTGATCGATCTTCACCATGTGGAAGCCGTCCGGCCAGACGTCCAGCCGCAGCGTGCTGTTCTCCTCCACGTCGGGGGTCGAGCCGGACAGGTCGATCACGGTCACGCCCTGGATGGCGTCCGCGCCGAGCTGGGAGTCCTGCGACACGTAGCCGCCGTCCACGATCAGCACGTGGTACGGCAGCGAGTCGGCGGCGGCCCCCGGGCGGAAGCGGGCGCGTTCCTTGAGCTCGTCGCCGACCAGCCGGTCCAGCTCGCTCAGGTTGTCGGTCATCAGCCGCACCTGGCCGGCCGCGTCGGTCTCCTCGGGGTGCAGCGCGTGCGGGAGCCACTTGATCCACTCCCAGTGCGGCATCCACTCGGCGTTGGCGCACACCATGATCCGCATGTCGTCCGGCGAGTGGAACGCGGTCAGCTGGGCGACCATGGCCCGCACCAGGTCCCGCATCGCCGTCGGGTCGCCGGACAGCCTGATCCGCGCGAACGAGCCGAGCGCCACCGCCACGGGCAGCTTGGCCACCGTCGAGTGCGCCCTGATGAACCGGCGCAGCGCTCCCGCCGACAGCGCGTCCAGGTCCTCCACGGGCTTGGAGTCCGGCGGGATGATCTGGACGGCCAGCTTCTGCACGCCGGTGCCGAGCCGTACGGTGGCGAAGTCCTCGTCGCGGGGGCGGCGCTCCCACAGCCGCGGGCTCATCGCCACCCACCACAGCCCGTCCGGCTCGGGGTTGCTCCACTCCAGTGCCTCGCGCTGCTGCTTGGCCGCGCGCCTGGCCCGCTTGCGCACCTGGTCCAGGTAGCGGAAGTAGTCGCGGCGAGCGCCGTTGAGCTTGTACTTGCGCTCGCCGGACTGGCGGCCGACCTGGCCCAGCGTCATGCCGACCATGGACAGCGCGAACAGGCCGCTGGACACGTACATGATCGGGTTGGAGTTGCCGAACGAGGTGAACATCAGGGCCATCGCGGCCGCGCCCGCCAGCATCGGCAGGTACGTCAGCACGAGGACGAAGCCCTGCCCCTGGATCTCGGGGATCTCGGGAGGGGATTCGAGCAGGATCTCGCCCCGCGGCGGCTTGGGGCCGGGGCGGCGCTCGGGGCGGCGGACGACGACGATGCTCATCGAGACGTTCTTACCAGAAGAGACCAGATATGTTCTGTGTTGTCCGTGAGCGTTGCTGTGGACGGAGAGTTAAGAGTTGGGTCACATCGTTCAGGGACCTCCGCCCGGTCGGCCCCCGATGCCGGGACCTCCCCACGGTCCGCCTCCCGTGCAGGGACCACCGCAGATCTACAACGGGCGGATGGGTCCGCCGCCGCCGCAGGGGCCCTTCCAGCAGGGCGCCCTGCCGCAGGTCCCCATGCCGCTGCCGACGCAGTGCCATGTGACCGTGGTCGGTCCGCGGCGCAAGGCCGACCTGGCGCTGCCCGCCGACATCCCCCTCCCGAACGTGCTGCCCAGCCTGCTGCGCGCCCTGGGCGAGGTGGGCGGCGACGCCGCGTCGGCTCCCGGATGGACGCTGCAGCGGCTCGGCGGGGCCCCGATGGACCTGGGGCAGAGCCTCAGCACGCTGGGCGTGCTGGACGGCGAGATCCTCTACCTCAGGCCGCGTGAGGCCGTCCTGCCGCCCGCCCTGTACGACGACGTGGCCGACGTGGTCGCCACCGGCGTGCGCGGCGGACGCGGCGTGTGGTCGCCCAAGCACACCAGGATCGTCGGCGCGAGCGGCGCCATGGGCCTGCTGATGCTGGGCTCGATCGGGCTGGCGGTGTCGGGCATGCCCGGCTTGACCGTCACGATCGTGGCCGGGCTGCTGGCGCTGCTGCTCATCGTCACCGGCACGCTGCTGTCGCGCGCGGTGGGCGACTCGATGGCCGGGGCGCTGATCGGGCACGCGGCGCTGCCGTACGGGTTCGTGGCGGGCCTGTTCGCGCCCGGCGCGGCGGCCGGGTTCGGGGCGCCGCACCTGCTGGCCGCACTGGCCTGCACGGCGCTGGTGGCGGCCGTCAGCGGGGCGCTGATCTCCGACGGCGTGCCCGGCTTCCTCGGCACGGCCGGCGTCGCCACGGTCGGCGGCATCTGCGCCGCGGTGGTCATGATCTGGGCGGTGCCCCCCGCCGGGGTCGCGGCGCTGGCCATGGCGCTGCTGCTGGCCTTCAGCCCGCTGGTGCCGACGCTGTCGTTCAAGCTGGCCAAGGTGCCGCTGCCGGCGATGCCGACCACGGCCGAGGAGCTGCGCGGCGACAACCAGCGGCTCGACGCTCCCGTGATCCAGGAGCGCACCAGGGTCGCGCAGGGCTACGCCACGGGCATGATCGCCACCCTCGCGCTCTCGGCCCTGGCCACGCAGGCGCTGCTGGTGCTCGACGACGACTGGGTGTCGGACGTCATGACGGTGTCGCTGTCGCTCACGCTGATCATGCGGGCCCGGGTCTTCCGCGGTCTTGGGCAGCGGCTCTGGCTCCTCGGCACGGGCCTGGCCGGGTTCGCCATGCTGGCGCTGTCGCTGGGGGGCGAGGGCGGGATCGTGGGGTCGCTGGCCGTGGCGATCGGGGTGCTGTGGCTGTCGCTGATGACCGTGGGCGTCGGTGTCTGGCTGGCGACGGGCAAGCCCTCGCCGTTCTGGGGCCGCGCCGGCGACATCCTGGACGTGGCGCTGATCGTCCAGCTCTTCCCGCTCGCCCTGGGAGTGCTGGAGCTGTACACCTGGGTGCGCGGACTGTCGGGATAGGGGAGTGACATGCAGGAGTTCGGAGATTTCGGCAACATCGACGTCGACAAGCTGCTCAGGGAGATGGACCGCGAGGTCGGCCGCCTGGACGACTTCCAGCGCGACATCGGCAAGTGCGTCGGCCGGGCCGAGGACGAGAACGGCTTCGTCACCGTCGAGTACGGCACCGACGGCGTACGGGAGCTGGAGCTGCACCCGAAGGCGATGCGGCTGTCCTCGGGCGAGCTGGCCGAGCTGATCAAGGACGTGCTCCGCGAGGCGACCCAGGACTTCCAGGACCGGATGTACACCCTGGCGAACGACGCCTTCGGCGAGGCGGACAACCCGCTGAAGCAGATGAAGGACCCCGACGCCGCGCTGGCCAGGATCAAGCAGGCCGAGGCGGTCTACGACCGCGCGTTCGAGGACGTGATGAAGGACTTCGACAAGATCCGCCGCCGGATGGATCTCTAACGCGGCCCGGCAACCGTTCTGGCGGCCGCGAAGTCAGAGCACATTGAGCCGCTGACCTGGTGATTTGTCCGGAAGTCACCATGTCGCGATGGATCCGTAATCTGAGTTTGCTGGGAAAAATGGGGTCAATGGTGACTACGATGCCATTTGATGTTGTTCGCGGGGGGTAGTCGGTTTCCTTGCGGGACCGCCCGCCCTAGCAGACGAAGCCATCTCGACTTGGAGGTCCAGTGGCACTGTACGGGGCAAGCCCGACTCAGCTGACGAACGCGGCAGGCTACTGCGAGGAGACCGCGCAGTACATCGAGGGCATGCGGCAGCGGGTGCAGGCGATCAAGACCCAGCTGACGACGCAGGGGTGGAAGGGCGGGGCTTCCCAGAAGTTCAGCGGCGCGCTCGACCAGTGGGACCTGGAGTTCAAGGCCGTCATCAAGAGCCTTGAGGACATCTACGACCGCCTGAACATCGGCGCCGGGGTCTACAAGAACGCCGCCGACGAGAACATGGACCTGGCCGGCCGGGCCACCGGCGCCGGCGCCGGTCGCGTCGACTCCCTCATCAACCGCTGACCTGGACGGAGCACAACGCCATGGGTATGCCCGCAGAGGACTACACGTTCGTCCGGTTCGGCTCGATGGACGAGGCCTACGAGGACCTCAAGAAAGTCATCACCGAGCTCGACCGGGTCACCGACCAGCTGTACGCCGACATCAAGAAGGAGCTCGGGCCGAGCTGGCAGGGTGACGCCCAGCAGTACTTCGACAAGAAGCGCGAAGAGTGGAACACCCACGAGAAGGCCATGGGTGAGCAGCTCTTCCAGGCGGCCTCCTCGGTCAACATCGCCAACGGCAATTACCAGGCCGCTGAGCGCCGCAACATCAGCATCTGGTCTGACTGACCCAACACCTTCACCCTCTCGGCCATCGCCGCCGCGCGATGGCCGAGAGCACTGTTGCCGGGGAAAGACATGAGCGAAAACGCGCCGGAGATGAACGTCGACCCCAACCTGTTCGACGCGCGGGAGAACTCGCCGTCGAGCATGCGGGTGATCGCGCAGGAGCTGAAGAGCACCTACGACGCCCTGAACGGGAAGAGTGAGCGCCCGAACGGCAACGTCCACCAGATCCACAGAGGCGGCGAGGTGTCCACCTCCCAGTTCGGCCAGTGGAACGACGCCACCCGTCTGGCCGCCGTCCTCGGCTCGGACAACGCGGGCAGGAAGTTCGTCGAGGTGTACGAGAAGTTCATCAAGGCGTTCGAACAGGTGGCGGACGCGGTCGATGCCAGCGCGCAGAACCACGACGCGGCACGCCGGACGAACGAGGGTGAGGCCTGATGGGTGATCACGGGTCGGTCTGGCTGGCCCAGGGCGGCGCCGCTCCGTCGGGGGAGTACCCCACGCAGGACAAGAGCCAGATCAAGCAGTGGCTCGACGGCGCCGACCCGTTCCTCCTCGACAGCGAGGGGCAGACGTACCTCAACGCCAGCAGCAAGGTCCAGCAGGCGTACACGGCTCTGGAGACGCACGCCCCGAAGATCGCCGCGATCTGGAAGGGCCCCGACGCCAACAAGGCCAAGGAAGCGCTGGAGCTGCTGCACGCCACCGGCAAGGAGCTGTCGGACGCGCTGCAGAAGATGGGCTCGCAGCTGTCCACGTACGCCCAGCACCTCACGCTCGCGCAGGCCAAGGTCAACGAGGAGCAGAAGGTCCCGGCGGGCACGGAGGACGCGGACACCGTCAAGAAGATCATGGAGGACATCCATGCTCGACGGACGATGCACGAGCTCAACGAGAAGATCGTCGAGGTCTACAACGCGGCTCCGAAGTACCTCAACTACAACCTGCCGACGGTCAGCATCCCCGGCGGCCCGCCGACCACGACGAACCCGAATTATCCGAGCGGCTCGCCGTACACGACCACCGGCTCCGGCTACGACGGATCGGGCGGCGGCAACTACGGCGGCTCGGGCGGATCCGGCGGATCAGGCGGCTCCGGATCCGGCGGCTCCGGATCGGGCGGCGGCTCCAACCCGGGCGGCTCCGACCCCGGTGGGACGAACCCGGGCGGCACCAACCCCGGCGGGACGAACCCCGGTGGCTCCGACCCCGGCGGGTCCGACCCGGGCAACTCCGACCCCGGCGGCCCCGGCGGGCCCGGCCAGGGCACGCCGGCGGACCCCGGCCAGACGCAGCCCCCCACCACCACGAACCCCGGCGACGGCACGGTGCCCGCGGTCATCGGTGACCGGGACACCACCACGACCACCGGCGGCCCCACCTCCACCGACCCGCGCCAGACGGACATGGCGAGCTACCGGCCCCCGGTGGTCCCGACCACTCCGACCCTGCCGACGACCATGACGCCGCCGCCCACCACGCTGACCCCGACGCCCGGCTACGGCATGCCGGCGCCCGTGGGCGGCACTCCGGGCATCCCGTCGGTCATCGGCTCTCCCGGGGTCGGCGGCGCCCACCCCGCCCTGGCCGGGCCGGGCTCCGTCCGCGCCGGCGGCGTCGGGCCGGGCGGCATGCCGATGATGCCGTTCATGGGCGGCGCCGGAGGCGGCGGGGAGTACAGCGACCTGGAGCGGAACACGTACATGCCGGAGGACTCCAGCAACTGGACCTCCGGCCATGAGACGACGGATCCGGTGATCGGATGACGAACAACGGCGCCAGCCCCTACGGCGACCTCGGCAACTTCGGGATGCCCGGCATGGGGCAGGGCGTCTCGTTCCAGAAGGGCGAGCTCGACCGGGCCGGCGGGAAGATCGACGGCCACGTCGAGTACTTCAGCAGCCTGAGCGAGAAGGCCGACGCCCTGCGCGTGCCCTCACCGCACTTCAGCGTGCTCGGCATGGGCGTGCAGAGCGCCCACGAGAAGGCGATCCAGAACCAGCGCGACGTGCTGAAGCGGGCCCACGACTCGCTGGCCTCCTGGAAGTCGGCGCTCAAGGCGGCCGACGAGAACTACAAGGCCGCGGACGACGGGAGCGGCAACCAGTACCCGCCCGGCGGGCCCGGCGGCAAGTTCCCCGGGGGCATCAACCCGGCCGGGCTGAAACCGGGTGGCCTCAACCCGGGCGACCTGCCCAACGGGGGCGGGCTCGACCTGCCCAAGCCACCGGGCGGCGACCTTCCCGGCGGTGACATCCCCGGCCCTCCCGGCGGCGATCTTCCCGGCGGGAACCTGCCGGGCGGCGACCTGCCGGGGTCCGACCTGCCCGGTGGGAACACCCCGGGCGGGCCGGGCTCGAACCTGCCCGGCACCGACATCCCCCAGCCCGAGGTGCCGAAGACCGACCCGGCGGACATGAAGGTCCCCGACATCGGCGCGGCGCTCAACGACCCGTCGAAGACCGACCTGTCGCAGTTCCAGCCGCAGAACCCGTCGCTCACCGGCAACCTGCCGCCGGGCACGGACCCCTCGGCGCTGGGCAACCGCACGGCCGTGCCGAACACGTACGGCGGGCCGGGCGGCGGCGTCAGCGCCGGAACCGGCGGAGGGCTCGGCGCGAACGGCTTGCCGGGCGGCGGCGCTGCGGGACTGCGCGGCGCCGGCCCCGCGGGCGGCGCGCCGATGATGCCCATGATGCCGATGACCGGCGGCGCGGGCGGCCAGGAGGGCCGCGACCGCGAGAAGACCATCGGCCTGTCGGAGGACGAGGGTCTCTGGATGGGCGATGAGGACATCGCGCCGCAGGTGATCGGCCAGGAGGAAGTGTGAGCGCCGGCAAGGAGATGTTCGACGCGGCGACGACGATGTCGGCCGGCGCCGCCCTCATGATCCTGCGGCCCTGGGCGTTCTACGTCGCGGCCACCATCGCCACCCTGCGCAGCCATCCCGAGGGCATGCGCGACTCGGCCACCAACTGGCGCTCCGCCGACAAGAACGGCGTGACCACCGAGCTCGACAACCTCGTGGGCGAGCTGAACAAGCTCAAGAAGGAGCTGAAGGACCAGGGCAAGTGGGAAGGGGGCGCCTTCGAGACGTTCGAGGAGGTCCACGGCAACTTCCTCAAGTCGGTCGAGCAGCTCAAGAACGCCCGCAACGACGCCGGTGACGCCGTCGACTCGAACGCGAACTTCCACTCGCAGGTCGCGGTGGTCGCTCTCGCCATCGCCATCGCCATGGCGGCCTGGGGCCTGTTCGTCTTCGCCGCACGATGGCTGCCCGCCTACAACGCGGTCGTGCTCGGCATCGACGCCGCGCTGGGCAAGGCCATGCTCCAGGGCGCCAAGAAGATCCTGACGAACAACATCAAGGCGGCCCTGATCCTCACCGGCGTCATCTTCGGCGTCATCACCCTCAGCGAGATGACGGCCAAGTCGTTCCCCACGGTCAAGGCCATGCCGAACGACATGTCGGCGATGACCGGCAAGGGGAAGACCCCGGACGACATGCGCCAGCCGTTCACCAACGACGGGCTGGAATACGACAAGGAGACCGGGCAGCTCATGCCCAAGACCAACCTGGAGATCTGACTCGTCCCCGCAGGCCCCGGCCCCCGCCGGCGCGCTATCGCGCGCCGGCTTCGCGGCTCGGCGTCACTGCGACTGCTGCTGCTGGAGCGGCATGGTGTCCGGCACCGGCGTCCCGGCCGCCGCCGGGTCCAGCGAGGGACCGTCGGGGATCAGCCGCAGCAGGTGGGCGGGCACCGGCGCCACGTCCGTGGCCTCGTAGCCCAGCTTGCCGAGGACGTCGGCGGAGGCCAGCCGGAACCTCCGGCCCTGATCCGTGATCAGCGAGTACTGGTGCACCGCCGACAGCTGCCCGTCGCCCGGCAGGGTCCCGGCCAGCACGGCGGTGCCCGGCGGCAGCAGGACCTGGTCGACCTTGTCGGGTCCGGCGCTGGCCGGCGGCGTCGGGATGCGGATCTTGCTGCCGGTGGACAGGACCGCGCTGGTCGAGCCCTTGAGGGTGTTGCCGTAGACGGCGCAGAGCGGGGCCGTCACGCCGGGCGCGCGGAAGCGCGGCATCGTCTTGGGCAGGCCCGGGTTCTGCAGGGTGCGCGCCGACGCCTTGGTCGCGTTGGCGCTCGCGGCGTCGATGGCCGTCTCGCGGACCGGGCTCTTGCCGTACGCGGTCTTGCTGGCCGGGTCCTGGAGCAGCAGCATCGCCTGCGTGTGGCTGATCGGGGCCAGGCCGTCGGGCAGCAGCACGTACCAGCGGTCGGGCGCGCCCGCCATGGAGGCCACCTTGTAGACGTGCCCGGCCCTGGCCGCCGCGCCGCCGGGTCCGCGGGTCTTCTTGCCGCGCTGCGGGATCACCGGAGGGGCGAAGTCGGTGCCGGCGGGGATGGCGTTGACCCAGGAGGCGGGCACGCGGCGCGGCGTCTGGTCGGTGAGGCGGTCCACGTTCCGCACGCGCATGCGCTGGTTGGCCCAGAGCACCCAGTTCTGCTGCCCGTCGCTGACGACCAGGGCCTCGCCGCCCACGGGTGTCCCGCCGACGTCGATCCCGGCCACGAGCGTGACGTACGCCTTGCGCACGTTGGCGGCGTCGGCTCCCTCGACCACGCACGCCGACCACGGCGCCTTGACCAGCCGGGCCGGCTTGGGCAGCGAGTCGGGCGCGCCCATGATGCCGACCTTGTGCCCCCGGGTGTAGCCGGCCAGCGACTCGGCCGACACCGTCCTGACCTTGATGTCCTGGCTGTCGAGCAGCAGCCGGGCGGAGACGTAGTTCGCGACCGGCTGCAGCGTGCCGCTCTTCTGGTTGTAGACGTAGGAGGCGCCGGTCTCCTCCTCCAGCAGCAACTGGCCGGGGTCCGTCAGCTTGGTGGCGTTGCCGGGCTTGAGCAGGCCCCAGATCCCGAACGCGGCCATGATCAGCACCGCGATGATGATCCCCGCGAAGGTGGCGACGTTGTGCCGCCGCATCGGGGACTCGGGCAGATCCGGCTCACCCTGCAGCAGGGCGAGTCCCAGGCGCTGCGTCATGAAGCGATGCGCCTGATAAAGATCTTTTTGGTTCTGCATATTTGCATATGTTACGCATGTTGACTATGGGTCTTCTGTACGGCAAAGAAACGATCCACTAAGCTCCTTGATCGAGTGCCAAGGGGGAGTCTCATGGGAACGGAACCACCTAAGGACTGGCCGGGGCTCGTCGCCGACCGGGACGGTGTCACGTACGACGCGAAGAAGATCGAGAACATCGCCGGAGCGCTGCGCGAGGCCCTGAAGCCCATCGACATGATGGGCGTCGGCACCCGGCCGGGCTCCCTCCAGGACCTCAGCATGGTGAGCTACACGCTGACGGCGCTGCGTGAGCAGCTGCAGACCGTCAAGGGCTGGGCCGGCGGCGAGTTCGGCTCCCAGCTGGAGAACAGCCACACCGAGATACAGAAGATGTATCAAGAGGTGCTGACCAGCCTCAACACCGCGATAGCCCTCGTGGAGGCGGGAGCAGGCACCTACAAGGTGACGAACGCCGCCAACCAGGGCGGGAGCTGATCGGCGTGGGCAAGACCAAGCACCAGGTGCACATGCTGAAGAGCATGTGCCTCGACTGGAGCGTCAAGACGGACGCCTACAACGTCGAGCAGGTCGTGACCCTCATCAGGGGCCTCGACCCCACCAAGGGCATCCCCAAGGCGGCGACCGCCTACGAGAACGCGCACAAGGCTCTCGGCACCGCCAGGGAGGCCGTCAAGGACCAGGCCGTCGAGCTGGCCAAGGTCTGGGAGGGCAAGTCCTCGGTCGAGGCGCAGACCGCGCTCGGCATCCTGTACGTCACCATGGGCAAGCTGGCCGAGGCGATGTCCCCCCTCAAGAACTCCCTGGACGGTCTCGGCAAGGTGGTGCAGGCGCACCAGGCCTTCATCGAGGACGGCCACAAGGGCATCCTGGACACCTGGCACAACCAGGGCATCGGCACCTGGAACGACAGCATCCCCGACGTGTGGAGCACCTACAAGGGCTACTACCGCAACCCCAGCGGCGGCGTCGGTGACGACAACGTCGAGAACGAGGCCGACCACAGCTGGGGGTCGCAGAACGACCTGGCGGGCGAACACCTGCAGACGCTCAGCACGGACCTCCAGGCGGTCTTCGACGTGATGCCGAACTCGGTGGAGTCGACGCTTCCCGACATCAAGCCCCCGGACCCGTGGAACGGCCAGCCGCCGCCGGTGAAGTACCCCAACGGCACGCCCACGCCGCTCAACACCGCCTCCAACCTGCCTCCGTACGGGCCCCCGTACGGACCGGGCCAGAACGTGCCCGGCCCCGGCGACTTCCCCGGCGGTCCCGGCGGCACGCCGAACCCGCCCGGCACCGGTGACCCGTCGCTGCCCGGCGGTCCCGGCGGCGGTCCCGGCGCCGACGACCCGTCGCGTCCCGGCCTGCCCGGCACCCCCGGCGTCCCCGGCGCGCCGGGCGGGAACGTGCCGCCGGGCCAGACGCCCACCACCACCGACCCGAACGGCGCCGTGAACCCCCCGGGCACCGTGCCGAACCCCAAGACCAACCTCCAGGACTTCCAGCCCACCGCCCACACGAACCAGCCCTTCGGCACGAACCCGCCCTACGGCCAGAACGTCCCCACCACGACCACCCCCGGCTACAACAGCCCCGGCACGCCGTCGTACGGGCCGGGCACGACCGGCGGCACCTTCGGCGGGGTGGGCGGCGTCGGCGGCGCTATGGGCCCTGGCGCGGCGGGAGCCGCCCGCGGGGCCTCGGGCTCGGGCGCCGGCATGCCGTTCATGCCGATGGGCGGAATGGGCGCCGGCGCGGGCGGGGGCGGCGAGTCCCAGGACCGCGAGTCCAGCACCTGGCTGCACGAGGACGACGACGTCTGGGGCGGCGACGCCGACTCGGTGGTCAACGGCCGCATCGGCTGACCCGCGCCGCGACGGGCGCCGTTCACGGGAGGAGACGCCCCTCGGCACGGCGCCCACGGCAGGGACAGCGCCGTTCATGGGAGCAACTGCCCTCAGTACAGCGCCGTTCACGGGAGCAACAGCCCCCAGTACAGCGCCCAGGGCACGAAGAGCGCGCCGCCCGCGACGACCAGTCCCAGCCGGACCCGCTCGCCGCGGGTCGCGGCGCGCCGCCACCGTGCGGCGGTGAGCGCGGTCGCCACCACGGTCGCGACCGCGACCGCCTGCAGCGCCAGCCAGACGACGGGCCGGCCGGCCAGCAGGGGCCCCGGCTCGGACAGCTTGCCGCCGGTCATGATCACGTAGAACAGGTACGAGAACCCGCCGATCACCGCCGTCAGCCCGCCCGCGCTGACCAGCCGCGCCGCCTTGACCGGAGGCACGCCGCGCCGCCCCCTGATCCGCCGGACCAGCGCCACCAGGGGATAGCCGCAGAAGGCCATCAGGAAGATCACCAGCGCCGCGAGCTGCGCGCCCGCCGACTCCCACCACGCGGTGGGCGGCACCGCCACGGTCCGGCTCGCCTGCTCGGGCGCGGGCCCGGACACCTGCGCCTCGGGCGTGCGTCCTGAGACGGCCTGCGCCACCCAGGTCCCGACCAGCTCGGGATAGCCGGGCGCGAGCTCGGGCAGCCGGGTGACGCCGCCGTCGGGGGTCAGGTGCGCGGCGTGATCGGCGCCGGGGAAGAACCGGAACGTGTACCGGCGGTTCCCGCCCGCCTCAAGGGCCTTGGCGAAGATGGGCGGAGTCTCCTCAGGGGGCGTGAGCAGGTCGTGCACGCCCCAGATGGCCAGCACGGGCTGGCGCACCCGCCCGATGACCGGCGCCGGGTCGAAGTAGGGCTGGGGGAACATCCCGCCGTCCGCGATCACCCGGTACAGGTTGTGCTCGGCCCGGTCCACCAGCGACCCGCTCACGCCCGCCTTGCGCAGCCCGGCCGCCACGGCCCAGGTCTGCTGCCGCAGCGGGTTGAGGCCGTTGGCGCCGACGAGGATGACGAACGCGACGTCACGGGAACGGGCGGCGGCGATCGGGACCACCCATCCGCCCTCGCTGAGCCCCCACAGGCCGACCTTGCCCGGATCCACGCCGGGCTGACGCCGCAGCATCTCCATCGCGCCCAGCGCGTCGTCGGCGAGCTGCTGGTACGAACGCTCGAACAGCGAATAACCCTCAGAACGCTTGTCGTAGACGAGCACGGACATGCCCTGCCGCGCGAAGGCCACCGCCTCACCGAGCAGCTTCTCCCGTGGGGTTCCGGTCCCGGCGCCGTGCACCAGCACCACCCCCGGCCGTCCCTTCTCGGCGCCGGCCCGGCTGATCACGCTCCCGTGCAGCTTCAGGCCCCCGCCGCCGCGAAAGCTCACCTCGGTCGAGGTCAGATCCGCCGGTACGGCCGGCGGTTCGGCGACGGCGGCCCGGGTCGCGCCGGGCCAGGAGGCCGAGGTCTCGGCGGCGGCCCGGGTCGCGCCTGGCCAGGCGGCCGAGGTCTCGGCGGCGGCGCGGGTCGCGCCTGGCCAGGCGGCCGAGGTCTCGGCGGCGGCGCGGGTCGCGCCTGGCCAGGCGGCCGAGGTCTCGGCGGCGGCGCGGGTCGCGCCTGGCCAGGCGGCCGAGGTCTCGGCGGCGGCGCGGGTCGCGCCTGGCCAGGCGGCCGAGGTCTCGGCGGCGGCGCGGGTCGCGCCTGGCCAGGCGGACGCGGCGAAGACGGTCGATGCGGTTAACACGGCGCTCAGGGCCGCGACGGTTCTTCTCATACCGCCGAGACTAGTCTGCAGAGAGTTGTCGGCAAAGGAAAGTCTGCAGATATCGTTCGTGAGGACTAGCCTGATCCTCATGAAGGATGAGGAGCCGTACCTGCTCGACGACCCCGACCGGCTCAAGGCGCTGGCCCACCCGATGCGCCGCCGCATGCTGACCCACCTCAACGTGCACGGCCCCGCCACCTCCACCACCCTCGGCGAGCTGCTCGGCGCGAAGACCGGGACCACCAGCTACCACCTGCGCCAGCTGGAGAAGTACGGCTTCATCGAGGAGATCCCCGAGCGCTCCACGGGCCGCGAACGCTGGTGGCGACGGGCCCGGACCCCCAGGGACATGCGCCTGCCCACCCCCGACCAGGTGGCGCCCGAGGACCAGGCCGTGCTGGAGGAGTTCCACCGGGTCGGCTACGAGGAGGACCGCCTCCTGTTCGAGCGCTTCCCCGCCGCCTACCGGGCCGACCCCGCCTGGGCGCGCGGCTCGCGCGGGCTGGCCCGCCTGACGAAGCAGGAGCTCGACGCGTTCTACGAGGAGTACATCGCGCTGCTCATGCGCTACCACCGTCCGGCCGAGGAGACCCCGCCGGACGCCCGCCCCGTCTACGTCCGATTCTTCACCCTGCCCGCGGACGACGACTGAGGTCAGGCGGTGTCCGGCAGGGCGGCCTGGATCGGCGTGAGGTTGCCCGTCGTCACCAGGAACCCGCGCCCGGCCGGCCCGCCGGTCGTGCCGCGTGGCAGCCGGATGTTGAACAGGTCGCCGTCGGTCTGTCCCTGCACCGCCAGGAGCACTCCCGTACGCGCCTTGCGTGCCTCCGCCACGAACCCCCGGTAGGCCACGGCCAGGTCGCCCGTCGTGCCCGCGACGAGCAGGCCGTGGTCGCCGTCGCGGCCGGTCCTGAGCACCTCCTCCAGGGCGGTGCCGAGCGGGCCGTCGGCGTTGACCAGCTCGGCGTCGTCCACCAGCACGACGTAGTGGCGCTGCTCGGCCAGGATCTCCAGCAGGTCGGTGGCCTCGCCGTTCAGCACGGCCAGCGCTCCTTCGAGGTCGCGCAGCGGGCTGCGCCTGGGGGCGACGGCGACGACCGGCGTGCCCTGCGAGATCAGCCAGCGGGCGGCCGTCATCAGCACCGACGAGCGGCCGGAGCGCGACGGCCCGGCGATCACGGCGGCGGGCCCCTGGGCCATCAGGTCGATCCCGAGCGGCGCGAGCGCGTCGCCGCCCGCGCCGAGCAGCGCCCACAGCGGCGAGGGCGCGCTGAAACCCGGCTCCAGCGCCAGCGCCTGCGCGGCGATGATCCGCATCGGCAACGCGTCCACCCGCAACGGCGGCTCCCCGCCCCACCGCCACGCACTCCTCCCGGGCACCACGGCATGCGCCGGACCACCGGCCCGGCCGGACAGGCCCGCGGCGGGGTCGGCGGTGCCGGACGCGGCGACGGTGCCAGACGCGGCGACGGTGCCGGACGGGGTGGTGGTGCCGGACGAGGCGGAGTCGACGAAGCCGGACGAAGCGGCGCCGGACGGGTCGGCGGCGGCCCGGGCCAGAGCTTGCAGGGCGGCGACCTGGGCCGGTCCGGCCGGATCGGCGGCCAGCAGGGCGATCTGGTGCTCCACGATGCCGTGCTCGCCCATCGACAGCGCCCGCCCGGCCGGCATGACCGAGGGCAGCCCCTTGAGCGGGAAGCCGGCCAGGCCGTAGTCGGCGTTGTCCGACAGCCGCAGCAGCAGCCGGTCGTCGAACACCGTCGACACCTGCCCGAGCAGCCCCGACCGGTCGGCGCTGACCACCGCCCTGAACCCGACCGCCGGCCCCTCACGCAGCAGCTGGAGCAGCGCCTCGATCAGCCGCCCGTAGTCGTAGCCCTCGAAGGCGGCCACGAAGCCCTCCCACCGGTCGAGCATGAACACCAGCCACGGCAGCCGGTGCCCCGCCTGCCGGTACTCGGCCAGCGAGGCGTGCCCGGCCTCGGCCAGGAGTTGCTGGCGGCGGCCCACCTCCACCCGCAGCCGCGTCAGCAGCCGTTCCACCCGGTCGAGCTGGTCGCGCGTCACGACCGCGCCGCAGTGGGGCATGGCGACCAGGGGCAGCAGCGCGCCGGAGCCGCAGTCCACGGCGTGCAGGTGCACGTCCTCGGGCGAGGCGTGCCGGGCGATGGAGCCGGCGATCGTGCGCAGCGCCGTGGACCTGCCGCTGCGCGCGGCGCCGGCGATGAGCAGGTGCCCGCCGTGGGCCACGTCGAGCGCCAGCCGCTGCCGGTCCTGCGCCCACGGCCGGTCGGTGCTGCCGAACGGGATCGGCGCCACCTCCTCGCCCCCCGGCCGGCCGCCCAGCCGACCGGCGGCCTGACCGGCCGCCCAGCCCGAGCCCAGGTCAGCGGTCCGGTCGGCGGGCTGGTCGTGAGGCAGGTTCGCGGGCAGGTCGAGGACGAGGTGGGTGGGCAGCGGGTCCAGCCACGGGCTCGGCTGAGCGGGCACGCCGGCCAGGCTCGCGGCCTCGATGAGGGCGTCGGCGACGAGCGTGAGGTCGGTGGTGGTCGACTCCTCCTCGACCGGCCGCGGTGGCGGCGGCAACGGCTTCCCGAGGGCGCGCCACTCCACGTCCAGCACCCGCACGCTCCCGCCCTCCGGCCGGGGATCCCCGGGCCCGGCAGGCGGCGCGGGGGAGCGCCCGCCGACCCGCGCCGTCTGCACGGCCACCGCCGCGCCCACCCCTGAGCGCACGTAGCAGCGCCCGGGGGTGTTCTTGGAGATGTGCGCGGCGTCCGGCGTGTCGATGACGTCGGCCGACTCGGCCGGCTCGGTCACCCGCAAGGCGATCCGCAGCGAGGTGTTGGCCTGGATGTCGGCCGTCACCACGCCGGCGGGCCGCTGGGTGGCCAGGATGAGGTGGATGCCCAGCGACCGCCCCCTGCGCGCGATGTCCACGAGCCCGGTCACGAAGTCCGGCAGCTCGGCCACCAGGGCGGCGAACTCGTCGATGATCAGCACCAGCCGGGGCATCCCGGGCCCCTCGTAGTCGTCGATGTCCTTGGCGCCGGCCGACAGCAGCAGCCGCTCCCTGCGCCGCAGCTCGGCCGCCAGCGAGTCGAGGGCCCGCTGCGTCAGGTGCCCGTCCAGGTCGCTCACCATGCCGACCGTGTGCGGCAGGCGTACGCACTCCTTGAAGGCCGCGCCGCCCTTGTAGTCGATCAGCACGAACGTGAGCTGGTCGGGCCGGTTGGCCACCGCCAGCGAGCAGATCAGCGTCTGCAGCAGCTCCGACTTGCCCGCGCCGGTGGTG
This sequence comes from Nonomuraea fuscirosea, assembly GCF_003001935.1. Taxonomy (GTDB): domain Bacteria; phylum Actinomycetota; class Actinomycetes; order Streptosporangiales; family Streptosporangiaceae; genus Nonomuraea; species Nonomuraea fuscirosea. Next base: position 286,585 of record NZ_PVNG01000003.1, read on the forward strand.
CCGGCGATCAGCCCGTGCGGGCCGTCGAGCTTGAGGTCCACGGTGAAGGGCCCGTCGGGGCCGACCCCGATCAGCGCCTCGGTGCTGCCGTGCTTGCGCCACTGGGCGGCCAGCTCCTCGCCGGACGGGACGGGCATGCCCATGAGGTCGAGCAGGCGGGCCGCGTCGGGCAGGTTACCGCCGGGGTCGTCGCGGCTCACGTCGCGGATCGGGGCCAGCGCCCTGGCCAGGCGGTCGCACCAGGTGACGGAGACGAGATCGGCGAGCAGCGGGCCGATCACGTCGAGGCCGCCGCCGCGCAGCCGGACGAGGCCGTCGGCGCCGCACGCGGCCACCGTCTGGCACTCCTCGGGCAGCAGGCGCTGGTCGTCGTCGATGGCGAGGGTGTAGACGCCCGAGCGCGGGCCCTGCCGCAGCACCTGCGGCATGCTGGGCAGCCCGCGCAGCACCTGGGCGCCGTCGAGGACCACCAGCACGTCGTACGGGCGCACGTCGTAGGAGGAGAACGTGGGCTTCTCAGGACCGCCGAGGTCGTCCCAGCCGGTGGGGATCTTGCCCAGCTCGGGGATGGCGGTGTTCTGGCGCTCGTCGATGAGCGCGGCCAGCTCGGCCACCCGGCGCGCGGCCGACTCCGGGTCGGCGCCCACGAGCACCACGCACTCCTCGCCCGCGCGCGGCGCGCAGTGCGGCAGCCAGCGCAGCCAGCCCCAGCGGCGTTCGGCGTCGGGGTGCGCGGAGACCACCACGATGGCCAGGTCGCGCGGGCTGTGCAGGGTCGCGGCCTGGGCGATGAGCCAGCTCGCCAGGCTGGTCGCGGCGGAGCGCGGCCCGGTCACGCCGGCCACCCCCAGCCGCCGCATGGGCAGCGCGACGGGCACCGACCGGCAGATCGGCGGGTCGATGGGCCCGCCCTGCTCCTCCGACAGCTGCAGGTCGGCCGGCAGGTCGGCCAGCCCGACCCGCAGCCTGAGCGCGTCGGGGTCGTGGATCCTGCGCTCCCACAGCCGCCGGCGCGGCCCGGTGGCGGTCAGCAGCACCTGGGCGGGGTCGGGCGCGTCGGCCCTGCGGGTGGCCTCGTCGGCCACCCTGGCCCGCTCGACCGCCGCGTCGTACGCCTCGACCTGCTCCTGCCACTCCTTGACGGCCTTCTTGTGCTGCTTCTTGCCGTGACGGCGGTCGCTCCACCACTGGCCGATCATGATCACGGGCGTCATGAGGGCGACGAGCAGGTAGTACCACTGCTTGAGCGCGAACGCCAGGGTCAGCCCGAGCACGGCCGGCAGGCACGCCGCCAGCAGTTGCAGGCGCATGCCCTCGTTCCTCGACGGCTCCTTGGGCCGGACGAACGCGCGCTCGGGCTCGGGCCTGCGCAGCCGGGGCGGGCGGTTGTAGGCGACGCCGCCCTCGTCGCGCGGGGCCAGGTGCGCGTCCTTCGGCTCGATCGAGGTCAGCACGAACACCGAGGAGCCGCAGGTCAGCACGGCCTGGTCGGGCCACTCGACCGGCTCGGTGAGCGGGCGGCCGTCGAGCTCGGGCGTCTCTCCGTAGCCGGCCGCGAACTCGGCCGCCGCGCGTTCGGCCGTCCGCGCGGTGAGCTCGGCGACCTCGTCGGCCCAGCGTCCCTTGAGCTTGAGCCTGGGGGCCTCGCCCGGCGGCAGCCAGGCCCGCTCGACGGTGATCGCGTCGGGCGTCACCCGTACGGTGACCGCCTCGGGGGCCAGCGCCGGGTCACCGGCGGCGATGGCGCACATCGGGTCGGAGCCGATCACGTGCACGCCGAGCCCGAGCCGGTGCACGGCCCCGGCGGCGGGCCCGCCGACGACCCGTACCTCGGCCACCCCGCCGGGCTCCGCGACGAGGGTCGCGCGGGCGAGGTGAGGGTCGAGCGTGACCTTGTCGCCGTCGCGCAGCACGGCGGCGACCGGCGCTCCCGGGTCGAGCGGGCGGCCGTCGCGCCACAGGGCGGGCGGCCCCATGTCGGAGCGCTCGGGCCGGCGCGGCTGGGGCACGTAGGCCCCGCCCTGCGCCATCCCGTACGGCGCCCGGTTCTTGGGCAGGCGGACCACCGTCGCCAGCGGTGCCTGATCGCCCAGCGCCGCGCTGAGCTCCGCCACCGTGGCGCCGTCGTCGCCGTCGATGACGACGTCACGGTCGCCCTGCCCGCCGATGACGGTGAGCATGATCCGCATGGGGCCGTCTCCTCGGTCGACTTCGGGCGCCAAATTAGCGTCCGGAACGTGGTCTGGCGCGCCGGTTGACGGCAATGGCATGGGGAATCGCCGCCGGAGCGGATTTATCGCTCGATGTCGGCACTTGAGGCGAAATTTGTGTGAACGGAGTGACCTATGTGATTGATGGGGTGGCTAACCGGATAAAGCGGTATTCGTCAACTCGATAGAAACAATAGGCATCGATGAATTCGGCTTGACATCATGTCACCTGCGAAACGAGCATGGGTCCGCGAATTCCGCCTACGCCGCCGTGGTGATCCCCACATAATGGCGTGAATTCCGCAATTCACCCCGGGAGCCCCCCACCCATGAGGACCAGTGAAAAGCCTGCCGCCAACGCGGCGGGGTTGTCCGGCCCGGCCTCGCGCAAGCTCCCCGTTCCACCCAGGGAACGCAAGCCGGCGCTGGCCGCGCTGGCCGTCCTGCTCATCCTCGGCGGCGCGCTGGCCACGACCCTGCTCGTCCTGCGCAGCGGCGACCGCGTCTCCGCCATCCGCGTCACGCAGCAGATCGGCGCCGGCCAGAAGTTCACCCCGCAGGCGATCGAGGAAGTGAAGATCGCCGACACGGGCGTCGCCTTCGTCTCGTGGACGCAGCGCGACAAGGTGCTCGACAGCTTCGCGGCCGTCACCCTCCTGCCCGGCACCCTGCTGACCAACCAGATGGGCGTGCGCGCCAGCAGCGAACTCGGACAGGGAAAAGCCACCGTCGGGCTGGCCCTGAAACCCGGGCAAATGCCGGCCGGAGTGCAGGCGGGCGACCGCGTACAGGTGATATTCGTACCGGCTCGGTCGAGTCAGGGAGAAAGCCGCGTGCTCGCCGCGAGCGCACTCGTCTTCAGCGTCGGCGACAGGTCGAGAACGGGAAATTCCGGCCAGATCACCGTGGTCGTGGAAGCGCCCGCCGCGCCCGAGATCGTGGCCGCCGCCTCCGCCGGTGAGGTCGCCGTTGCCGAGCTTCCGGGGGCACGCTGACGTGGCGCTGATCGTACTGGCGGCCGACAAGGGCGCGCCGGGGGTGACCACCGCCGCCGCGGCCCTGGCGGCGGTGTGGCCGCGGCCCGTGCTGCTGGCCGAATGCGACCCCGCCGGCGGCGACCTGGCCTACCGGCTGCCCGCCGCCGACGGAGGCGTGCTCAACCCCGGAAAGGGGCTGCTCACGCTGGGCGCGACCGCCCGCCGCGGGCTTGAGGCGGCGCAGATCCACCAGCACACGCAGAAGATCATCGGCGGCCTCGACGTGCTCGTCGGGCTCACCCACGGCGAGCAGGCGGCCGGGCTCGCCTGGATGTGGGGCGCGCTCGGCCGGGCGCTGGCTGCCGTCCCCGACGCCGACGTGATCGCCGACTGCGGCCGGCTCGGCGCGCATCCGCAGCTCGGCGACCTGATGGCCGAGTCCGAGCAGGTCGTGCTGCTCACCCGGGCCACCCTCGACCACGTGGCCCACCTGCGCGAGCGGCTGCAGGTCAGCAAGGCGCACGGCGTCGTCGTGATCGCCGACCCGCGCAACTACCGGGGCTCGATCGAGGACGTCCGCAGGATCGTCGGCCACAGCGTGCAGTTCGTGCACGGCCTGGCCTACGACCCCAAGGGCGCCGAGCTGCTGCGCGGCCAGTGGGGCGGCCGCCTGGACCGCTCGCTGCTCATCCGTACGGCACGAGACCTGGCGGGCAGGCTGGTGAGCCACCGGTGATCGACCACTCCCTCGTCAAGCGCTTCCGCCAGGAGGTCGGCGACCGGCTGGCCCACCAGCGCCGCCTCGACCAGGCCAACGGCCTGCCCCCGATGAGCGGCGAGGACGAGCGCCAGTTCGCCCGCGCGCTGATCTCCCAGGTGCTGGAGGAGCACGCCCGCGGCGAGATCGGCCTCGGCCGCACCCCGCCCACCGTCGAGGAGGAGGAGGCGCTCGCGGCCGGCATCCACGCGGCGCTGTTCGGCGTGGGACGGCTGCAGCCGCTGCTCGACGACACCCAGGTCGAGAACATCGACATCAACGGCTGCGACAAGGTGTTCGTCAGCTACGCCGACGGCCAGGAGCTGACCCACGACCCGGTCGCCGACTCCGACGACGAGCTGATCGAGCTGATCCAGATCCTGGCGGCCTACTCCGGGCTGTCGAGCAGGCCGTTCGACACCGCCAACCCCCAGCTCGACCTGCGCCTGCCCGACGGCTCCCGGCTGAGCGCGGTCATGGACGTCACGGTCAGGCCGGCCGTGTCGATCCGGCGGGCCCGGCTGGGCAAGGTCTTCATGTCCGATCTGGTGGGCAACGGCACGATCGGCCCCGACGTGGGGCGCTTCCTGTCGGCCGCCGTCGCCGCCCGCAAGAACCTCATGATCGCCGGGTCCACCAACGCCGGCAAGACCACCCTGCTGCGCGCCCTGGCCAACGAGATCCAGCCCGGCGAGCGCCTCATCACCGTCGAACGCGCCCTCGAACTGGGCCTCGACCAGTTCCCCGAGCTCCATCCCAACGTGGTCGCCTTCGAGCAGCGCCTGCCCAACTCCGAGGGTCAGGGCGAGATCTCCATGGCCGAGCTCGTCCGGCGCTCGCTGCGGATGAACCCCAGCCGGGTCATCGTCGGCGAGGTGCTCGGCGACGAGATCGTCACCATGCTCAACGCGATGACCCAGGGCAACGACGGCTCCCTGTCGACCATCCACGCCAACTCCAGCATGGAGGTCTTCAACCGCATCTCCACCTACGCGCTGCAGGCCCGCGAGCGGCTGCCCATCGACGCCACCCACATGCTCATCGCCGGCGCCATCGACTTCGTCGTCTTCATCGAGAAGCGCAACGACTACCACCTCGGCGGCAAGCTGCGCCGCTACGTCTCCAGCATCCGCGAGGTCAACGGCTGCGACGGCCGCGTGCTGTCCAGCGAGGTCTTCGCGCCGGGCCCCGACGGCTGCGCCGTCCCGCACGCCCCGCTCTCCTGCCTGGAAGAGCTCGCCGCCCACGGCTACAACCCCGGGGGCTGGTGAGCCATGTCCACCGCCACGGGCCTTCCTGCTGGAGGTCGATGACGTATGCCGTTCACGTTCGACCCGCTCGCGCTGCTGGCGGGGGCGGCCGCCGGCGGCGGCCTGTTCCTGTTCTGCCTCGCCCTGTACGGCCTGCGCCCCCGCCCGTCCAAACCCAGGCGCCACCTGGTCAAGGTGCTGACCACCCGCGCCGCCGTGGCGGCGGTGGCCGCCACCCTGGTCCTGGTCGTCACCGGCTGGCCGGTCGTCGCGGTGGGCACGGTGCTGCTCGTGTTCGCCTGGCGCGGCCTGGCCGGCGGCGCGGCGGAGGAGCGTATCGCCATGCAGCGCCTGGAGGGCCTGGCCGCCTGGACGGAGTCGCTGCGCGACACCATCGCCGGCGCGGCCGGCCTCGAACAGGCCATCCCGTCGTCCATCAGGGCCGCCGCCCCCACACTGCGGCCCCACCTGCGCGCCATGATCGACCGGCTGCACACCAGGATGGCGCTGCCCGAGGCGCTCGGCCGCTTCGCCGACGAGCTCGACGACCCCTCGGCCGACCTCGTGGTGGCCGCGCTCATCCTCAACTCCAGGCTGCGCGGCCCCGGCCTGCGCGACGTGCTGGGCGCGCTGGCCGTCTCGGCCCGCGAGGAGCTCGACATGCGCCGCCGTGTCGAGGCCGAGCGCCGCGCCACCCGGCGCAGCGTGCAGATCGTGGTGATCACCGCCCTGGCCTTCGCCGGGATCCTCGTCGTGTTCAACCCCTCCTACGTCGCCGAGTACGAGGGCGTGCTGGGCCAGGCGGTCCTGGTCGTCGTGGCCGGGCTGTTCGGCGCGGGGTTCGCCTGGATGCGGCGGCTGGCCAGGTTCGACAAGCCCACGCGGCTGCTCATGGGAGGAGGCGGTGGCGATGGTTGAGGGCGCGCTGGCCGGAGCGGTGGCCGGGCTCGGCCTGTTCGTGCTGCTCCGGGCGCTCTTCCCGGCCCGTCCCGGGCTGGTGGCGCGGCTGCTCGCGCTGGACGCCGTACGCGAGGACTCGGGCGCGCCGCGCATCCAGCTCGTGCTGCCCGACGAGGAGGTCAGCGCGTTCCGCCGCGGCCTCGGCACCCGCCTGGCCCGCCTGTACGGCGCCCGCGGCTGGGAGGTCAGGTCGGCCAAGGCGGACCTGGCCCTGCTCGGCCGCTCGTTCGAGGCGTTCCTGGCGACCAAGGTGCTGCTGGCGGCCGGCGGCCTGCTCGTCTTCCCGCTGCTGCTCGCCTGGCTGCTGCTCATGGAGTGGGGCGCCTCCCCGACCATCCCGTTCTGGGCCGCGATCGTGGCCGCGGCCGTCTTCTTCTTCCTGCCCGACCTGCAGATCAAGCGGGACGCGGCGGCGAGGCGGCGCGACTTCCGCCACGTCGTCGGGGCCTTCCTCGACCTCGTCTCCATGAACCTGGCCGGCGGGCGCGGCGTCCCCGAGGCGCTGATGATGGCCGTCTCGGTCAGCGGCGAGCAGCCCAACTGGGCGATGGGCCGCATCCGTGACGCGCTCGGGGGCGCCAGGATCGTCGGCATCACCCCGTGGCAGGCGCTCGGCCAGCTCGGCGAGGAGATCAACGTCGACGAGCTGCGCGACCTGTCCGCCGCGCTCGGCCTGGTCGCGGACGACGGCGCGAAGGTACGCGCCTCGCTGACCGCCAGGGCCGCCACGCTGCGCCGGCGCGAGCTGGCGGAGATCGAGGGCCGGGCCGGCGAGCGTTCCCAGTCGATGCTCGTCGCCCAGCTCCTGCTGTGCGCCGGCTTCGTGATCTTTCTCAGTTATCCCGCCGCTATGAAGATGTTGGGGGTCTGATGAACCATCCCTGGATCGTGTATTTCACCGCGTTCATGGGCGACCGTCTCCACCGCGCCAGGACCGCGCCCACCCGGGGCGCCTCCGCCGTCGAATGGGTGATCATCACCGCGATCATCGCCGGGGTCGCGCTCGGCCTGGCCACGTTGATCGCCAACCTGGTCAAGGATCAGCAGGCGCAGATCCAGGAGAACTTCGGCGAAGGCGGTGGCGGCGGCGGTGGCGGCGAGCCGTGATCGTCCGGCCTCGGGACGGGCGCGGCGTGCGGGCCCGGCCGGCACGGGACGAGCCCGGTGCGACCGTCCGGCCGGCACGGGACGAGCGCGGCGTGACGGTGATCGAGCTGGCCCTGCTCATGCCGGTCATCCTCGCGACCGCGCTGCTCATCGTGCAGGTCGCGCTCTGGTTCCACGCCCGCGAGGTCGCCGAGGCGGCGGCCCAGGAGGGCGCCAGGGTGGCCAGGTCGGCCCCGTTCGACTCCGGCGCGTGGGAGGGCGCGGCCACCGGGAAGGCCACCGAGATCGTCCGGGCGATCGGTCCCCGGCTGCTGCGCGACGCCACGGCGACGACCTCGGAGAAGGAGCCGGACGAGCGCTTCGTCACGGTGACCGGCAGCGCCGTCCAGGTGATCCCGCTGCTGCCCGACCTCGCGTTCACGATCACCGCCACCGCGGGCGGCCCCGTCGAGTGCTTCCGGCCCGACGACGGCGGACAGGACTGCGGATGAACGAGCGCGGCTCGATGGCGGTGGAGACGGTCATGCTGGCCCCGGTCTTCCTGCTCTTCCTCATGTTCCTGGCCGGCGCCGGCGTGGTGGTGGAGTCGCAGGGCCGGGTCAACGGCGCCGCCCGCGACGCCGCCCGCGCCGCCTCCGTGCAGCGCACCCAGGACGAGGCCGAGGGCGCCGCCGAGACCATCACCACCGACGTGCTCAAGGGCCGCTGCCAGTCCTCGGACGTCTCTCTCGACGAGTCCGAGTGGGAGCAGGGCGGCCAGGTGCACGCCGAGGTGACGTGCGAGCTGGACCTGGGCTTCCTCGGCTTCGGCGGCACCCAGCGGCTGACGGGGACGGCCGTGGTGCCGCTGGAGCAGTTCAGGAGGATCGAGTGAGGTCCGGCGAACGCGGTTCCATGTCGGTGTTCACCGTGCTGTTCTCCGTCGTGGTGTTCCTGCTGGCCGGGCTGCTGGTGGACGGCGGCTCGGCGATCAACGCCCGGCTGCGCGCCGCCGACGTGGCCGAGCAGGCCGCGCGGGCCGGCGCCGACGAGCTCGACGTCGACCACCTCCGGCAGACCGGGCAGACCCGGCTGCTCGGCGAGGACCAGGTGTGCGCCAGGGCCGACGAGATCGTCGCGGCCGTCGGCGGCGACGACGTGAGCCAGGGCGAGTGCTCCGTCGGCCAGGGCCAGGCGCAGGTGACGGTCACCGTCAAGGTCCGGTGGGAGGCGTTCTTCCTCAGTGCCGTCGGCCTGTCCGGCTCCGAGATGACCGGCGAGGCCACGGCCGCGCCGGAAGCGAGATAGACCGAATCCCGCCACTCGATGGATGCGGGACACATGAGCCACGACGCTTGACCGGAGAAGGGAGAGGCGATGCCGACGCGAGAGCCCGCGCGTTCCCACGGACGTCACGTCCCCGTGCGCGTCCCGGTCCGGCGCCGTGCCGGTGACGTGCTCGCCGGCCTCGGGGCGCTGGTCGTGCTGGTGGCGCTCGTGGGCGGCGTCCCGTACGCGCTGCTGACCTTCGTCGGGCCGCCGATCGCGCCCGAACTGCTCGACATCGACGTGCTGAGCAGCAACGTCGGCCCGAGCACGATCATCGCCGTCCTGGTGCTGCTGGTGTGGCTGGCCTGGTTCCAGCTGTTCGTGTGCGTGCTGGTCGAGGTGTACGCGGGCGTCCGCCGGGTCGGCATGCCCGCCCGCGTGCCGCTGTCGGGCGGCACGCAGTTCCTCGCCAACAAGCTCGTGTCGGCCGTGCTGCTGCTGTTCACGGCGGGGGCGATGGTGGTGCCGCTGGCCAAGCTGGCGCCCACGCCCGCGGCTCCGCCGGTGACGGCGGTCGCGTACTCGGCGCCGCTGGTCGAGCAGACGCTGGAGACGCACAAGACCAAGAAGGTGTACGTGGTGCAGCCGCCGCACGGCCGGCACCACGAGAGCCTGTGGGAGATCGCGGAGAAGTGCCTGGGAGACGGCCGCCGCTATCCCGAGATCTACCGGCTCAATCAGGCGAAGGAGCAGCCGGACGGGAGCCGCCTGCGCATGGCGGACCTGATCAGGCCCGGCTGGGTGCTCGACATGCCGGACGACGCGAGAAACGTGCACATCGTCCCCTCCGGACAGCCGCGCGACCAGACCCTGCGCGAGCACCCCGGTAAGGCGCAGGCCGAGTCCAGGCCCGACACGACCGAGCGCGGGACCCAGGACCGGGCCGAGGGCAGGCACCGCCAGCAGGACCAGCGGGAGGACCGCAAGGAGACCGGCCGCCAGGGGAGCACGCAGACCGAGCGCCAGGACGATCACGGCCCGCAGACCGTCATGAGGGAGAGCCAGAACGGCGACCTGACCGACTACCTGGCCGCCGCCTCGCTGGCCGCCGCCGGGCTGCTGCTCGTGCTGGCCAGGCGGCGGCGCGAGCAGCTCTGGCGGCGCGTGTTCGGCCGCAGGATCGTCCGCCCGCGCGACGACGCCGCGCAGGCCGAGGTCGCGCTGCGGCTCGGCGGTGACGCGCCGGGTGCCCGCGTCCTCGACGTCGGGCTGCGCGTGCTCGGCGCCGAGCTGGCCGCCCAGCGCCGCACCCCGCCCACCGTGTACGGGGCCCACCTGTCGGCCCGCACGCTCGACCTGTGGATCCATCCGGCCGACGACGACCCGCCGGCTCCGTGGACGGCGGCCGACGGCGGCCAGGTCTGGCGGCTGCCCGCGCACGAGGGCCGCCTGCTGCCGGAGGGCAGGCCGGGACAGGGCGGCGCGCCGTACCCCGGGCTGGTCTCCATCGGCACCGACGACGGCGGCCGGGTGCTGATCGACCTGGAGGCCGCGCAGGGCCTGATCAACGTGCGCGGCGCGCACACCACCGCGGCGCTGGCCGCACTCGCCGTCGAGCTGGCCACCAACCGCTGGTCCGACCGCATGCGCATCACGCTCGTCGGCTTCGGCGAAGAGCTGACCGCCATCGCGCCCGGCCGGATCAGGGCCGTCGGCAGCCTGGCCGAGGTGCTGCCCGAGCTGGAGGCGAGCGCCGCCCCGCGGATGGAGGTGCTGACCGGCCGCATCACCGGCAGCCCGCGTGGCGCCCACTACCTGCTGTCCGCGGTCGCCCCCACCCATGAGGAGGCCCGCCGCCTGGCGCTGCTGGCCCGCAGGGACACCGCCGGCTACGTGCTGGCGGGCGAGGTCCCGCACGCCACCTGGACCCTGGAGATCGACGAGGACGGCAAGGCCAGGCTGGCCGAGCTGGGCTTCGAGGTGGAGGCCCAGCTCCTGCCCCGCCGCCACTACCGCGCGCTGATCGACCTGTTCCGCACGGCCGACCGCCTCGACGGCGAGGTCATGCCCGAGCCGGAGCCGCTGGAAGGGCTGCACCCGCCCGCCGTCGAGATCAGGATCCTCGGCCCCGTCGAGATCACCGGCCTGCCGCCGCTGGAGGAGGGCCGGATGGCGCTGGCGACCGAGCTGCTGGTGTACCTGGCGACCCACGTCGGCGGCGTGCATCCCGTGGTGCTCGGCGGCGTGCTGTGGCCGCGCGGCGTCCAGGACATGGTCAGGGACGCCACCATCGCCAGGGTCGCCCAGTGGCTGGGCCCGGAACACCTGCTCACCGACGAGGCGGGCCGGCTGCGGCTGGGGCCCGACGTACGGACGGACTGGATGTTGTTCCGCGAGCTCGTCCGCCGCTCCCACGGCGACCCCACGGCCAGGGCCGTGCTGCTGGAGAAGGCGCTCGGCCTCGTCCGCGGCCCGCTGCTGGCCGGTCGCAGGTCCGGCGGATACACCTGGCTGGCGGCCGACGACCTGGAGTACGACGTGAGCGCCGCCGTGGCCGACGCCGCGCACCAGCTCTGCGAGATCCGGATCGCGGGCGGCCAGCCGGACGCCGCGGTCGCGGCCGTGCGCGCGGCGCTGCTGCTGGCGGCCGACGACGAGGGCCTCTGGCGCGACCTGCTGCGGGCCACCCACGCCACCGAGGACGTCGTCCGGCTGCGGGCCGTCGTCGAGGGGCTGACCAGGCGGGCGGCCTCGCATCCCTACGGGGGCGGGATGGCCCCCGAGACCGAGGCGTTGATCGAGGAACTGCTGCCTTCGTGGCGCATCCATGTGGTGAGGGAGTCGTCGGCATGAGACGTACGGCGATCGTGCCGGTCCTGGCACTGACCCTGCTGCTGGTGGCCGGCTGCGGGCCGGCCGAGCGGCCGTACCAGCCGGGGGAGGGCGCCGTGCCCCCAACCGCGCCCGCGTCCGCGTCCGCCACCGGCGCGCCTGAAGGCACGCAGGAACCCGCGGCGAGCGGGACCCCGGGAGCGGGCACGGTCTCGATCGGCGGCGGCAAGCTCAAGGTCACCATCGACTGGCCCGCCAAGCGCGATCCGCTGATCCAGCTCATGGCCGACTACCACCTCGCCACCAGGAAGGCGATCGTCTCCGGAAGCGATCGATACCTACAGGATCTGGATCTCGAACTCACCGGGGCCCGCGAGGCGTACGACTGGGTGACTCAGTACACCGAACAGGACAAGAGCATGAAAGGCACATCCCGCCTCTACAACCTGCGTGTCGCCGTGAAGCTGGACAAGGGCGCACAGGTCAACGCCTGTGTGGACGATCGGGGCGCGCGCGTGATCCACACGCGTACCGGCAAGGCGGTCGTGCCCCAGCCCGACTGGATCCGCCGGCCCCACCTCCATGCCATCCTCGTCCACCGCGGCGACGACGGTGTCTGGCGGATCAGGACATTTCGCTACAGCTATAAGGGGTGCCCCGTATGAAGGTCCTGATCGCGATGGTCGCCGCGGGCACGATGATGCTCAGCGCGCCCCCGGAACAGCCGAGCGGTGAGACCTTCATCGACAAGGACAAGACGAAGGGGATCGTGCTCGTCCACTCCAAGGTCATCGTCTCCGGCAACGGGGCGCGGGGCGGCAAAAGCGACGGTTACGTGCTCAAGCGCCCCTGCTGGTACGAGCCCGGCGCGGACGCGAGCGACATGCTCAAGACGCAGGAGAGCCTGCGGGCGTACTGGTTCCGGTTCACCAAGAACCCGACCGAGGAGAAGTTCCAGGCGTTCCTCAAGCAGTTCCAGGACAAGATCGGCAAGGAGGGGCGCTGGTGGGGGCCGGCGTACGACGCCTCCGACCCCAAGGGTCAGGCCTGTTTCTCCGCCCTCGACCCCTTCGTCTTCGTGCCGCCCGGCACCACGCCGCCGTCCGGCATCACCCTCCAGGAACTGGCCGAGATCGCCAGGGCCGCGCTGACCGTCCCCGAGCCCACCGTCAAGCTCAACCCCGACGCCAAGAGCTACGTGAACCTGCCGACCTGGGTATGGCTCGACGGGATCGGCGAGACCCGCCGGTCGGTGACCGCGGCCATCCCCGGCATCATGAGCGTGACAGTGACGGCCACGCTGGAGGACGTCAAGATTGACCCCGGCACCACGAAGGACCGGGCCGAGGTGCACGAGGAGGGCTGCGGGGCGGCGGGCAAGCCGTACGTCAAGGGCGGCACGTTCGCGTGCGGGGTGCGTTACCTGCGCTCCTCCATCGACCAGCCGCGCGAGCAGTACACGCTGACCGTCACGACGGTGTGGCCGGTGACGGTCGAGGGCAACGTGGTCCCGTTCCAGTTCGCCCCGGTGCAACTGGACACGACCCGGGACGTCCCGGTAGGCGAAATCCAGAGCAACGTCACACCCCCGGCAGGCTAGGTGAGGACGGAGGCGAGCGGGGCCAGCTCCGGCTGCTCCGCCGCCTCGGCCAGCACCTCTTTCAGCACGGCGTCGTGCGTCGGCCCGGCCAGCGCCAGCAGCTCCCGCCCGGCCGGCGTGACCTCCGAGTAGATCCCCCGCCGATCGTCCCGGCACAGGTAACGGCGCAGCAGCCCCCGGTTCTCCAGCCGCGTCACCAGCCGCGTGGTGGCGCTCTGGCTCAGCACCACGGCCCGGGCGAGCTGCTGCATGCGCATGTGCCACCCGTCCTGCCGGGCCAGCACGTCGAGCACGGTGTACTCGCTCACGCTCAGCTCGTGCTCCCGCTGCAGCGCCTTCTCCAGCCGCTCCTCGATCTTCCCGTGCAGCGCCGCGAGAGTGCGCCAGCCCTGGGCGCGCGCTTCGACGGCATCATCGGCAATGGCCATGTCGCAGACTCCGTCCCCTCGTGGTCCCGCCCTCGCCTAGTGAGCGTCCGCAAATAATGCCCACGCCCACTAACGTCGTCTGCCGACCAGTCTATGCCTCCCACCCGGCCCGCCCCCGCGCCCATCGACCTCGGCATGGGCAGGACTCTCGTGCACCCATGACAAGGCCGGCACGACAGAACGTCGCCCCGGCCGTCTTTGGCGGAGAGGTCAGCCGAGCACTTCGTCGATGCTGGTGGCGGTGAGTGCCCTGGCGAGCCAGGTGTCCAAAGTGGTCGTGTCGGTGCAGGCGAGGATGCGTTCGCGGGCTTCGTCGGTGACGGGGATGCCGCGCTGGTTCAGGACCTTGAGGATCGACTTCGCCTCTCCCTCCGCTTCTCCCTGCGCCTGGCCGCGCTCCACCCACTCGCGGACGAACGGGAGGTGCATGAGGTCGTCGGCGGTTACGGCCATTTTCAGCTCCTTGCATAGGTTTATGGCAACTGACCTGGGGAGCAGCAGGAGTACAAGCTCAGAATAGCTTGGCCGCCCGTTCGGCTGCTGAACGATGGCCTCGACGAATGTCCGGAGGACCTTGACCTGCTCCGGAGAGTCGTCGCTGCCGTGCACGATGGCCGACAAGGCCGTGAGTTCAGGTTCGGCGATGGCTTGCGTGATGTCGGTGACGGCGGGCACATCGCCGGGCCCGATGACGAGCGGCGTGAGTACCCAGCCCGGATGTCCCAGGTCGATCGGCTTCGCGCACGTGCGCGCGGTGTTCGCACTCGGGCTGAACACCAGAAGCAGCACCGGGCACTTCTCCCGTGCTCGAAGCGTCGCCAGGTAGACCGGCCAGGACCAGCTCTTGTCCGGGTCGGGCTTTCGCTGGACCTCGAGGACGACCGCCCGCACCGCCTTTCCGCTCTTCCTCAGGGTGACGACCGAGTCGCTTTGGTATTCGGTGGGCACGCATTGGGTGAAGTCGGTGTTGCCCAGCAGTGCCTCGTCGAAGGGCGGAACGCTGACATTGAGTTCGGTCAGTAAGGTTGTGATGAAGGACGGCTGGTGGCGAACGAGTTCGATGAGGTACTCGTGTTCGAGCTTTGGTGACATGCCGAACACATTACCGAACGCTGTCGTGCGATTACTTTGGGTTGGCGATTGCTCCGGATTCGTGGGCAAGGAGCCACTCTTTTACCGGTACGCCGTAGTAATAGCCGCCGTAACCCCCGCTGCTCGGCAGGACCCGGTGACAGGGGACGAACGGGGCGATCAGGTTCTGGGAGCAGGCTGAGCCCGCCGCTCTGGCGGCCGTCCTCGGCAGGCCCGCCAGGACGGCCAGCTCGCCGTACGAGACCGTCGTGCCCGGCTTGACCTCGCGCAACGCCGCGTGGAGCCGCCGGCGGGTCGGGGTGCCGGGCTGGGAGAGCGGGACGGCGTCCAGGGCGGTCAGGTCTCCGGCCAGGTACGCGCGGACGGCCTCCGAGGCGGGCCCGAGGTCGTCCACGACCTCCAGCCCCTCCGCCCGGAGGTCCGGGGTGAGGCGGATGAACAGCTGCGAGGGGTCGGCGGTGAAACCCGCCGCGACCAGCACACCCTCGCGGGACAGCAGCACCAGCGGCCCCACCGGCGTCGGTACGAGCTGGGCGTCGATCATGAGGAGCTCCAGAGGTGCAGGGCGGCGTACGCCCGCCACGGGCGCCACCGTTCGATGTGGTCGTGCGGGATGCCCAGGGCGGCCATGCGCTTGATCAGCACCAGGTCGCCCGTGGGCCACGCGTCGGGGTCGCGCAGCGCGCGGAGCGCGATGTAGCCGGCCGTCCACGGGCCGATGCCGTGGACCTCCAGCAGCCCGGCCACCGTCTCCGCCGGGTCCTGGCCGCCGTCGAGGTCGATCCGGCCCTCGGTCAGGTGGGTGGCCAGCTCCTTGAGCGTGGCGATCCTGCGGTTGGTCAGGCCGAGCCCGGACAGGTCGGTCTCCGCGAGGTGGGCGGGGGCGGGGAAGAGCCCGCCGGGCGCGGCGGCGCGGGCGACGATGCGGCCGAGCAGCGTACGGGCTCCGGCCACCGAGATCTGCTGGCCGACGACAGCGCGCACGGCCAGCTCGAACCCGTCGAACGCCCCCGGCACCCGCAGCCCCGGCCGCGCCGCGACCAGCGGGGCGAGCGAGGTCTGGCCGAGCACCTCCGAGATCGCCTCGGGGTCGGCGTCCAGGTCGAGCAGCCGGCGGCAGCGGGCCACGACGCGGGCGAGCTGCCTGGTGTCCTCGACGGCCACGTCCAGGGCGATGTGGTCCGGTCGGGGGCTGAGGGTGATCGTCCCGCCTGGTACGGCTCTGGTGTACGACGTCGGCTCCGCCACCTCCAGTCCGGGAATCGCCCGGGAGGCGAGGAATCCGAACACCCCGTCCACGTCGTACGGTTCCCGCCGGTTCAGCCGCAGCCGGAGGGTGACGGGCGACCCCGCCGGCAGGGCTTGATCCGGGGTGTCGAGCTGCCTGGTGGCGGCTCCGGGCAGGCCCTCGGAGGTGCGGGTGGGCGAGGGAAGGCGCTCACCCGCCGCGGCGTTGACGCGTGGTGCGGGGATGCTTCTGGTCGAGCGGGGGCCGGCCGTGGCGCGCAGTTCGCTGGGCGTGAAGCCGTACGTCTCCCGCATCGTCGCGTTGAACTGCCGTACGCTGCCGAATCCCGCCGCGAACGCCACCTCCGTCACCGGCAGCGCCGTCTCGGTCAGGAGCTGCTTGGCCAGCAGCAGCCGCTTCGTGCGCGCCACCGCCAGCGGCCCGACGCCCAGCTCGGCCACGAACAGCCGGTGCAGGTGGCGTTCGGTGATGTGCAGCCGCCTGGCCAGCCCGGCGATGCCCTGCTCGTCGGCGTCGCCGTCGTCGATGAGGCGCAGCGCCCGCCCGATGAGGTCGCCGCGCAGGTCCCAGCCGGGGTCGCCGGGCGACAGCTCGGGGCGGCAGCGCTTGCACGGGCGGAACCCGGCCGCCTCGGCGGAGGCCGCGTGCCGGTAGAAGCGCACGTTACGGGAGGCCGGCGTACGGGCGGGGCAGATCGGGCGGCAGTAGATGCGGGTCGTCGTCACCGCGGTGTAGAAACGACCGTCGAACCGGGAGTCCCTGGCGGAGACGGCCCGGTAACAGGAGTCGAAGTCGAGCTCTGTGGGCGGCATGTCTCCGACAGTATGCGCTTCCCGGAGGGACCGACTGGCGGAAATCGGACGTCACCGCCCAGGGCTTCCAGGCCCCCTGAACGACAGCCGGCTCAGGGCCGGTCGGGCCCTGGCCGTGCGTCGCGGGTCACGACTGTGGTCCGTGCGTCGCGGGTCAGGACCCGGGTCGTACGCCGCGGATCACTTCGACGAGACCCCGACCCCCAGGTCGAACTCCCGGTAGACCCGCGCCCAGAACCCGTCCCGCAGCCACACCCGAGCCTCAGGATAGGGCCGCAGCGAATGCCCCAGCTCCTTCTCGGCCTCGATCAGCAGCTCGGTGTCGATGACGGTCGGCAGGATCGGGCCGGGCAGCAGGTCGCGGATGTTGTCGCGGCCGCGGGTGAGGATCCACTTCTGCGCCACGTGCTCGCCCACGTCTTCGACACGGGGACGGCTGGGCCCGAGCTTGGCGACCTGGCCGGGCTTGGCGTGCGGTTTGACGGGCGTGCGGCCGGCGAAGACCTGCGCGGGCGACGGGGCGGCGGCGGGTGGAGTGACGGGGACGGGTTGCGGAGCACGGCTGAAAAAGGGCCTTAGGAAATCAGCGGTGATCACTTCGACGGTGTCGGACTCCCACACGAGGCGTTCCGCCTGGTTCGTGCCGTAAGGAGGTTCGACGCCCCAAAGGTGGATGCGCACACCGTACGCCTGCGCCGCCTCGACCGCCGGGACCATGTCCTCATCACCCGCCAGCAGGATCGTGTCGGTCACCGCGTGGTGCCTGGCCAGCGCCTCCAGGTCGCTCCGGATCTGCGCGTCCACGCCTTTCTGCTGGCCGCGGGCGTTCAGGTTGCCGAGGCGCACCTTGACCCAGGGAAGCTGGGCGATCACCCGCTGGTCGACGGTCGGCACACGGTCACGGGCGGCGTCATACCAATAGATCCGCAGAAGTTCGCCAGATATACGTTCCTCTGCATGTTTCTGTAGACTCTGGATGAGCTCATCGGCGGCCACCCGATATTCCTTGCGTTCCTTCGCACCGAGCAGCACTTCACCCGCCGCCGCGTAGAGATAACCGACATCCACTAGGACGGCGTACTTGGCTGCCACAGGATGCGGCATGAGGTCTGGGATGGCCATGTCGTCCTCCAGGCCGCGGTGTTAGTTGATCGGCTGACTATATACGCCTACTTTCTCTAGATAGTCCCAACTCCCGGGGAACTTGACACCCGATTCGCAGGATCTATCTAGGGTAGAGCGCTCATCCGCCATGCCGACTTCCCTGGCACGACAGGCTTACGCATACCTCTAGCCGGGTTTCGCCACGTATGTCTTCGGGGGGCGGGAGGGGGTTCGGGCGCGGCGGGTCTCGTCGCCAGCACGGCGGTCAGCGCGGCGATCTCCTCGGGCGTGGCGTCGCCGCGGACAATACGCAGATGTGCCGTCACAGCGGGATGTTCCCATGCTTCTTGGGGGGCAGCGTGGCCCGCTTGTTCCGCAGCGCGCGCAGCGCCCTGACCACCTGGGGCCGGGTCTCGGACGGCCGGATCACCGCGTCCACGTAGCCGCGCTCCGCCGCGATGTACGGATTCGCCAGCGTGTCCTCGTACTCGGTGACGAGCCTGGCCCGCTCCGCGTCGGGTTCCTCGGAGGCGGCCAGTTCGCGCCGGTAGAGGATGTTGACCGCGCCCTGCGCGCCCATGACCGCGATCTGCGCGGTGGGCCAGGCCAGGTTGACGTCCGCGCCGAGGTGCTTGGAGCCCATGACGTCGTACGCGCCCCCGTACGCCTTACGGGTGATCACGGTGATCAACGGGACGGTGGCCTCGGCGTACGCGTAAAGGATCTTGGCCCCGCGGCGGATGATTCCGTTCCATTCCTGATCGGTGCCCGGCAGGAAACCCGGAACATCGACAAAAGTCAGGATCGGAATATTAAACGCATCACATGTTCGAATAAATCTGGCAGCCTTCTCGGATGCGTTGATATCCAGACATCCGGCGAAATGCATGGGCTGGTTGGCCACGACCCCCACCGGCTGGCCGTCCACCCGGCCGTACCCGACCACGATGTTCGGCGCGAACAGGGCGTGGACCTCCAGGAACTCCCCGTCGTCCAGCACGTGCTCGATCACCTGGTGCATGTCGTACGGCTGGTTGGCCGAGTCGGGGATCACCTCGTCGAGCTCGGGATCCGGCTCCAGGTCGGCGGCGGCCTCGAAGACCGGCGCCTCGTCCAGGTTGTTCGACGGCAGGTACGACAGCAGCGCCTTGACGTACTCCAGCGCGTCCGACTCGTCGGAAGCCTGGTAGTGGGCCACGCCCGACTTGGTGTTGTGCGCGTGCGCGCCGCCGAGCTCCTCGAACGTGACCTCCTCCCCGGTCACCGTCTTGATCACGTCGGGCCCCGTGATGAACATGTGGGACGTCTGGTCCACCATCACCACGAAGTCGGTCAGTGCGGGGGAGTAGACGTGGCCGCCGGCCGCGGCGCCCATGATGAGCGAGATCTGCGGGATGACGCCCGAGGCGTGCACGTTGCGCTTGAAGATCTCCGCGTACAGGCCGAGCGCGACCACGCCCTCCTGGATGCGGGCGCCGCCGCCCTCGTTGATGCCGATGATCGGGCAGCCGGTCTTGATCGCCAGGTCGAGCACTTTGACGATCTTCTCGCCGTACACCTCGCCGAGCGAGCCGCCGAACACCGTGACGTCCTGGGAGAAGACGCACACCTGCCGGCCGTCGATCGTGCCGTGCCCGGTGATGACGCCGTCGCCGTACGGCCGCCGCCGTTCGAGCCCGAACATCGTCGATCGGTGCCTGGCGAACGCGTCGAACTCCACGAACGAGCCTTCGTCCAGCAGCGCCAGCACCCGTTCCCTGGCCGTCATCTTGCCCCGGGCGTGCTGCTTGTCCACCGCGGCCGCCGAGCCCGCGTGCACGGCCTCGTCGACTCTCCGTTCGAGGTCGGCGATCTTCCCCGCGGTGGTGTGGATATCCGGTTCTTCTGGCATCGCCTCGGCAGCGCTCATGCGCGCAAGGCTAGTCCCTCCTCCTAGAGTGGATCCATGACGGATGCCGTTCGCACCCATGGGCTGTTCAAGCGATACGGGCAGCAGATCGCCGTCGCGGAGGTGGACCTCGTCGTCCCCGCGGGAAGTTTCGCCGGTCTGGTCGGCCCCAACGGCGCGGGGAAGACGACCACGCTCAGCATGATCACCGGCCTGCTCCGGCCCGACGGAGGCACGGCCGAGGTCGACGGCCTGCACGTGTGGCGCGACCAGGTCGAGGTCAAGGCGCGCATCGGCGTACTGCCCGAGGGGCTGCGGCTGTTCGAGCGGCTGTCGGGCCGCGAGTTACTGCTCTACAACGGCAGGCTGCGCGGCATCCCCAAGGCCGAGGTCGAGCAGCGCGCGGGCGAACTGCTGGCCGTGATGGACCTGACCGCCGCCGCCGACAAGCTCGTCATCGACTACTCCACCGGCATGCGCAAGAAGATCGGCCTGGCCGCCGCGCTGCTGCACAACCCGTCCGTGCTCTTCCTCGACGAGCCGTTCGAGGGCGTCGACCCCGTCAGCGCCAACACGCTGACGGAGGTGCTGCGGCGCTTCACCGCCTCCGGCTCCACCGTCATCTTCTCCAGCCACGTCATGGACCTGGTCGAGCGGCTGTGCGACTGGGTGTCGGTGATGAGCGCCGGACAGATCGTGGCGCAGGGCCCGTTAGCGGACGTACGCGGCGGGCGCAGCCTCAACCAGGCGTTCCTTGAGCTGGTCGGCGGCTCGCCCCAGGACGGCGAGACGGGCCTGAC
Source organism: Nonomuraea fuscirosea (assembly GCF_003001935.1). Lineage (GTDB taxonomy): Bacteria > Actinomycetota > Actinomycetes > Streptosporangiales > Streptosporangiaceae > Nonomuraea > Nonomuraea fuscirosea. Next base: position 306,899 of record NZ_PVNG01000003.1, read on the forward strand.
CTGGCTCGGCGCCAAGCCGCGGGCATGAGCGGCCGGCGAAGGGAGGCGGTCCGATGAACACGGTGACGCTCTTCGCGCGGCTCAAGCTGCGCCTGCTGGCCGGCAACCTGCGCGGAGACCTCCAGCGCAAGCTCGGCTTCATCTTCACCCTCGTGGCCGCGACCGGCCTGGCCGCGGTCGGCTTCTTCCTCATGAGCCTGCTGCGCTTCGCACCGCCCGACGTCGCCTCCGAACTGGCCGTCCTCGCCTTCTCCGTCTTCCTCTTCGGCTGGATGACCGTGCCGCTGCTGGTGTTCGGCCTGGACGACACGCTCGACCCGGCGAAGCTGGCGCTGTTCCCGCTGCGTACGGGCCGGCTGGCCGTCGGCATGTTCACCGCGTCCGTCACCGGCGTGTGGCCGGCGGCCATGCTGATCGTCACGTTCGGCGCCCTGGTCGGGCTGGCGTCGAGCGCCGGGGGATGGCTGCTCGGGGTGCCGGCCGTGCTCGTGCAGTTCGCGCTCTGCGTGGTGGCTTCGCGGCTGATCACCACGTCGCTGTCCAGCGCGCTGCGCACCCGGCGCGGCCGTGACGTGCTGGCCGTGGCCGCGCTGCTCGTCGTGGTGCTCACCCAGCTGCCCAACCTGGTGCTGAACTCCGGCTTCGGCGATCCGGCGGCCCTGTTGCACCGGATGACGGACGTGCTGCGGTGGACCCCGCCGGGCATGCTGGCCCACGCCATCGCCGACGGCGGCCCGGCGGGGCTGGCCGAGATCGTGTTCGTGGCGCTGCTCGTGGCCGTGCTCGCCTGGCTGTGGATCAAGGCGCTGAACCGGGCGCTGGTCACGCCCGACGTCTCGACCCAGGCCGCCTCCGTGCGCAGGGAGCGGGGCCTGGCCGACCGGTTCCTGCCGGACGGGCCGCTGGCGGCGGTGGTGACCAAGGAGCTGAAGTACATCAGGCGCGAACCCCGTTCCCGCGTGGGCTGGTTCAGCGCCGCCGTGGTCACGCTCGTGCTGGCCTTTTCGATGCGGAACCTGGGCGTCGGAGCCGGCCTGCCCATCCTGCTGACGTCCGCGGGTGCGCTCATGATCGCGTTGCAGTCGGGCAACGCGTTCGGCATCGACGGCCGCTCCCTGTGGATGAACGCCGTCGCCTTCGGCAGCGAGCGCGGCCTGATCATCGACCTGGCCGGGCGTCACCTGGCCAACGCGATGATCGCCGTGCCGCTGCTGACCGTGGTCGGCGTGGCGGCCGGGCTGCTCACCGGCAGTCCCGGCTCGATCCTGCCGGCCGTGCTGGCCGGATGGGGCGCGCTCGGGATCGGGCTCGGGGTCGGCTCCGTGACGAGCGTGGTGCTCCCGTACACCGTGCCCGAGCGGATGAACGCCTTCACCGGCGCCGCGCCCGGTCAGGGCGGCGTGGCCGCCGCCTCCTCGCTGGGCGCCACGGCGGGCATCGCGCTGCTGATCCTGCCGTTCGTGGTGCCGCTGCTGTTCGGGTTGTACTGGGTGTGCGTGGCGGCGCCGTTCTACGGTCTGCTGGTCGAGACGCTGGGCCGCCGCCTGGCCGCCAAGATCGGCTTCCCCCGTACGCCCGAGCTGCTCATGGCCATCTCCAAGCCCACCTGACCAGTGGTCTAGTCCAATACCTGAGACCGGTCTACGGCGTCCCGAACCGACTGGATACCCTTCGAAACATGATTGACCAGGGGCTCGAGCGTCGCAGTGTCGCCGTAACCGAGATGCCGGACGAGCTACGCCACGATGTGCGGCTGCTCGGCAAACTGCTCGGCCAGGTGCTGGCCGAGCAGGGCGGCGACGACCTGCTGGCCGACGTCGAACGACTGCGCAAGGCCGTCATCGCCGCGCGCAGGGGTGAGATCTCGGCCGACGTGATCACCGAAATGGTCGCCGGATGGGAGATCGAGCGGGCCGTGGCCGTGGCCCGCGCGTTCACGTGCTACTTCCACCTGGCCAACCTCGCCGAGGAGCACTACCGCATCCGCACTCTGCGCGAGCGGGACGCCGAGGGCAGGGTGCAGCGCGAGTCGCTCGCGCACGCCGTGCACGAGCTGGGGCACGAGCGCGTCGGCGAGCTGCTGGCGGGCCTGGAGCTGCATCCGGTGCTCACGGCGCATCCCACGGAGGCGCGCAGGCGCGCCGTCGTCACCGCCATCCAGCGGATCAGCGGCCAGCTGACCGAGTACAACACCCCCGGCCGCGGGGCCTCCGAACGCGCCGAGAACAAGCGGCGCATGCTGGAGGAGATCGACCTGCTGTGGCGCACGGCCCAGCTCCGCTCGACCAAGCTGGACCCGCTCGACGAGGTCCGCACGGCGATGGCCGCCTTCGACGAGACGCTGTTCCGCATGGTGCCGCAGGTCTACCGCGCGCTGGACGCCGCACTCGACGAGGGCACCGGCACCCGGCCGCCGCTGGCCAGGCCCTTCATCCGCTACGGGAGCTGGATCGGCGGCGACCGCGACGGCAACCCCAACGTCACCTCCAAGGTCACCCGCGAGACGATCCAGATCCAGTCCGAGCACGTGCTGACCGCCCTGGAGACGGCCTGCACCCGCATCGCCCGCACGCTCACCGCCTCCGCCCAGTTCGCGCCCTGCTCGCCCGAGCTGACCGCGGCGCTGGCGGCGGCCGTCGACGCCCATCCCGACGTGGTCTCCGAGCTGGCCACCCGCTCGCCGCGCGAGCCGCACCGGCAGTGGCTGCTGTTCGTGGCCGCGCGCATCGCCGCCACCCGCCGCCGCGATCTCGACCTGGCCTACCGCTCGCCGGCCGAGCTGCTGGCCGAGCTGCGGCTGGCCCAGGAGTCGCTGTCCGCGTCCGCGCCGCGGCAGGCGTACGGGGAGCTGCAGCACCTCATGTGGCAGGTGGAGACGTTCGGCTTCCACCTGGCCGAGCTGGAGGTGCGCCAGCACTCCCAGGTGCACGCGGCCGCCCTGGAGGAGCTGCGGGCCGGCGGCGAGCTGTCCGAGCGCACCGAGGAGGTCCTGGCCACGATCCGGGTGATCGGCTGGATCCAGGAGCGCTTCGGCGTCACGGCCTGCTCCCGTTACGTGGTCTCCTTCACCCGCTCCGCCGACGACATCGCGGCCGTCTACGAGCTGGCCCGCCGCGCCCTCGGCGAGCGGGCCCCGACGCTCGACGTGGTGCCGCTCTTCGAGTCGGGTCAGGACCTGGCCAATTCGCCGGACGTGCTGACCGGCATGCTCGACATCCCGGAGATCCAGCGGCGCCTGGCCGACACCGACCGGCGCATGGAGATCATGCTCGGCTACTCCGACTCGGCCAAGGAACTCGGCCCGGCGGCGGCCACGCTGCGGCTGTACGAGGCGCAGGAGGCGCTGACCGCCTGGGCCGCCGAGCACGACGTCAAGCTGCGCATGTTCCACGGCAGGGGCGGCGCCCTGGGGCGGGGCGGCGGTCCGGCCAACCGCGCGGTGCTGGCCCAGGCCCCCGGCTCGGTCGCCGGCCGGTTCAAGGTCACCGAGCAGGGCGAGGTCATCTTCGCCCGCTACGGTCACATCGCCATCGCCCGCAGGCATCTGGAGCAGGTGGCCAACGCCGTCCTGCTGGCCTCCTCGCCCACGGTCGGCGCCCGCACCGCGACGGCGGCGGAGCGCTTCCGCGGCCTGGCCGAGCGGGTGGCCGGGGCCTCGGAGGAGGCGTACCGGGCGCTGACCGAGGCGCCGGGCTTCCCCGAGTGGTTCGGTCTGGTCAGCCCGCTGGAGGAGATCGGCACCCTGCGGCTCGGCTCCCGCCCGGCCCGGCGCGGCCTGGGCGCGCCCCGCTCCCTCGACGACCTGCGGGCCATCCCCTGGGTCTTCGCCTGGGCCCAGACCCGGGTCAACCTGCCCGGCTGGTACGGCCTCGGCACCGGCCTGGCCTCGGTCGGCTCGCTGGAGGAGCTGCGGGCGGCGTACGCGGAGTGGCCGCTGTTCAACGTGATGCTGGACAACGCGGAGATGTCGCTGGCCAAGACCGACCGCTCGATCGCCAAGCGCTATCTGGCCCTCGGGGGCAGGGAGGACTTCGCCCGCCAGGTGCTGGAGGAGTACGACCGCACCCGTGACCTGGTGCTCAGGGTCACCGGCCACACGCGGCTGCTGGAGAACCGCAAGGTCCTGTCGCGGGCCGTCCAGCTCCGCGACCCGTACGTGGACGCGCTCTCCCACCTCCAGCTGCGGGCCCTGCGCGCGCTGCGTACCGAGGACCTGTCGGAGCGGGAGCGCGACCGCATGTCCACGCTCCTGCTCCTGTCGGTCAACGGGGTGGCGGCGGGGCTGCAGAACACCGGCTGACCCCGCTGATCGCGGCCCATGGCGCCCGCCGCCATGGGCCGCGATCAGCGCACACCGGCGAAGAAGGCGATGACGTCGGAGGTCAGCGCCTCGGTGGCGGTGTGGGCGGTGTAGTGGCCGTGGGCCGGGGCAGGCAGGGTCGTCCAGGAGACGATGTTCGCGTGGTCGCGCTCGGCGAAGCGGCGGATCGACCGGAAGTCGCCCTCGCCCATGGCCAGCGCGGTCGGCACCGTCGTGGGCTCCTTCGGCTGCTCGGCCCTGGCGTTCTCCCAGTACAGCCGCAGCGCCGAGCCGGCCGTGCCGGTGAACCAGTGGATGGCCGCGTTGAGCAGCACGAAGTCGTCGTCGAGGTCCTCGTCGAACAGCTGGGCCAGCCAGCCCACGAGCCCGGAGGGCGAGTCGGCGATGGCGTGCGCGAGCGTCTGCGGCTGCTGCGACTGCAGCACGTTGAAGGCGCCCTTCTCCTTCCAGAACCAGTCGAGCACGGCCAGCCCGGCCTGGTCCTCCTCGCTCAGGTCCGCGAACTCGGCGGGGTCGCCCGACGGGAACGAGAACAGCTGGGTGACGTGCACGCCGACGACGTGCTCCGCGTCGATCCTGCCCAGCTCGGGGGAGATCATCGAGCCGGCGTCGTTGCCGGCCGCGCCGTAGCGCTCGTAGCCGAGCCGCGCCATCAGCTCGGCCCACGCCCTGGCGATGCGCTGGTTGTTCCAGCCCAGCTCCCGCGTCGGCCCGGAGAAGCCGTAGCCGGGCAGCGACGGGATGACCAGGTGGAAGTGGCGGGACAGCGGCTCGACGGCGTCGAGGTATTCGGCGATCGAGCCGGGCCAGCCGTGGGTGAGGATCAGCGGGAGCGCGTCGGGGTTGTCGGAGCGGACGTGGATGAAGTGGATGTTCTGCCCGTCGATCTCGGTGGTGAACTGCGGGAAGGCGTTGAGCCTGGCCTCCTGCGCCCGCCAGTCGAACCCGTCGCGCCAGTGGCCGACCAGGCGCCTGACCCGCTCGACGGCCACGCCCTGGTCGGCGCCGGGGATCTCGTCGGTGAAGCGGGTGAGCGCGAGGCGGGCCTGGAGGTCGTCCAGCTCGGACTGCGGGATGTCGACGCGGAAGGGAGTGATGGCGCTCATGCGGTGCCTCCGGAAGTTGCGGATCGGAACGCTTTGTTCTGTTTCCAGAGTAGCAGAACGGAATGCTTCATTCCACACTTTTCTCAGACGGAGACGCGCTCGGCGCCCGCGTACACGTTGCAGCGCTCGCCGCGCAGGAAGCCCACCAGCGTGACCCCGAACTCCCTGGCCAGCTCCACCGCCAGCGACGACGGCGCCGACACCGCGCACACCACCGGCAGCCCCGCCGCCAGCGCCTTCTGCATGATCTCGTAGCTGGTCCGGCCGCTCACCATGAGCACGTGCTCGGCCAGCGGCAACCGCCCGTCCAGCGCCGCCCAGCCGGCCAGCTTGTCGACCGCGTTGTGCCGGCCCACGTCCTCGCGCACCGCCACCAGCGTCCCCGAGGGGGAGAACAGCCCCGCCGCGTGCAGCCCGCCCGTCTTGCCGAACACCCCCTGGGCCGCGCGCAACGCCGGCGGCAGCCCGTACAGCAGGCCGGGGGAGAGCGTGAGCAGCCCTCTCGGCACGGGCGCGCACCGCTCGCGCAGCGCGTCGAGGCTCGCCGAGCCGCAGACGCCGCACGCGCTGGAAGTGAGGAAGTGGCGGTCGAGCGCGGGCAGGTCGGGCACGGGCACGTGCAGGCGTACCGTCACCACGTTGTAGCGCGACTCCGGCGGCGGATCCGCGTCGGCGCAGTAGCCGATCGCGGCGATGTCGCCGGCCCGCACCAGGCCCTCGCCGTGCAGGAACCCCGCCGCCAGCTCGAAGTCGTGCCCCGGCGTGCGCATGGTGATCGCCACGGTCCTGCCCGCGCCGCCGGGCCCGGTCAGCCGGATCTCCAGCGGCTCCTCCGTGGCCAGGTCGTCGCGGCGGTCCCGGGCGGACAGGCCGGACAGCTGTCTCACCCGGACCCGGCTGGTCGGCCCCGGCCGCGCCGCCGCCCCGCCCCCGGGGACGTCACGCTCGCTCATCCGTCCATCTTGCCTGGTCGGCGTCGTCATGAGGGGTCACGCCATCCGCGAAGATGGGAGGATGCCCGACTCGCGATACTCCGACCTCGACCGCCCGCCGCTCTCACAGGCGTCGCTCAACCGGGCCCTGGTCCGTCCCGGCTCGCTGTGGACCGGCGTCACCGTGGTCGAGAGCACCGGCTCCACCAACGCCGACCTGGCAGAGGCCGCCAGGAGCGGAGCGCCCGCCGGCACGGTGCTGGTGGCGGAGGCGCAGCGGTCGGGCCGGGGCCGCCTGGGCCGCGCCTGGTCGGCGCCGCCCCGCTCGGGCCTGACCTTCTCCGTGCTGCTCAGACCGCAGGTGCCGGTCGCCGCGCAGGGCTGGCTCTCCCTCCTGTACGGCGTCTCCGCGGCCTCGGCGATCCGCCGCCTGGCCGAGGTGGACGTCGGCCTCAAGTGGCCCAACGACCTGCTGATCGGCGAGCGCAAGCTGGCCGGCATCCTGGCCGAGCGGGCCGACGACGCCGTCGTCATCGGCATGGGGCTCAACGTGACGCTCAAGACGAGTGAGCTCCCGGTCGCGACCGCCACGTCACTGGGCATCGAGCAGGCGGCCTGCCTCGACCGCGACCCGCTGCTGCGGGCGGTGCTGAGGGAGCTGGAGAGCCACTACCGCGAGTGGACGGAGGCCGGCGGCGACGCGGACGCGTCCGGGCTCCGCCCCGCCTACCTGGCCTCCAGCGCCACGATCGGGCGGCTGGTCAGGGTGGAGCTGCCGGGGGACCGGTCGCTGACCGGGCTCGCGACCGGGATCGACGGCTCCGGGCACCTCCAGGTCGAGGCGGACGGCGAGCGCCACACGCTGAGCGCCGGCGACGTGGTCCACGTCCGTCCGGCCGACCTGTAGCCGTCCACGCCGACGACCTGTAGCCGTCCACGCCGACGACCTGTAGTCGTCCGCGCCGAACGCCGGGAGTCGTCCGGTTGTGTCGTCGGCATAGCAGGCGGGCCGGGTTGGTGGCACGATTTGGGCCATGACCATTCCCGACCACCATCTGACGCAGGGTGAGCGGCGCGTCCGATCCTTCCACCCCCACTGGAAGCGACTGATCGTCCCCTTCATCGCGCTGGTCCTCATCGCCCTCGCCTCCGGTGCGGCGCTCTACTTCATCCCCGGCGACTTCGAGTACGCCTTCTACGCCAGGATCGCCGTCGTCGTCGTCGGGCTCATCCTGCTAACGATCTGGTCGTTCGTCCCCTACCTGAGGTGGAAGAACACCGGCTACGTGCTCACCACCCACCGCTTCACGATCAGCACGGGCGTGCTCAACAAGTCGACCGACGAGATTCCGATCACCAAGGTCAACACGGTGAGCTCGGACCAGACCTTCGCCGAGCGGCTGCTGGGCTGCGGCACGCTGACCGTCGAGTCGGCCGGCGACAGGGGCGAGATCGTGCTGCGCGACATCCCGCGCATCCAGGACGTCAGGACCGACCTGTTCCGGCTCGTGGAGGACGCCTCGGACGGCGAGCTCGATGGACGCTGACCTGACCGGCGGCAGGTGCTCGACGGGCACCGACTCCTCGGGCCGTAGGTGCTCGACGGGCACCGACTCGTCCGGCCGCAGGTGCTCGACGGGCACCGACTCGTCCGGCCGCAGGTGAACGAAGCGCGTCCCGGCCGTCCGAGCGCCGAGGAGATCGAGCGGCTGCTGCTCGGCCTGCCGCCGCGCTACACGCGGGCGGAGGTGGCCGCGGCGAGCGGCGTGCCGCAGCCGCTGGCCGAGCGCATCTGGCGCGCCCTCGGCTTCGCGCAGCGGGCGGACGACGCGGTCGCGTTCACCGAGGGCGACGCCGACGCGCTGCGCCGGGTGCGCGGCATGCTCGACGCCGGCCTGCTCGACGAGCCGACGCTCATCCGGATGGCCCGCGCGCTCGGCCAGACCACGGCCAGGCTGGCACAGTGGCAGGCCGAGATCATGATGGGCACGCTGGCGCCCGAGCCGGAGCCGCAGCCCGGGCCGGAGCCGGAGGCTGAGCCGCACCCCGAGCCGAAGCCGGAGGTTGAGCCGCCCGCGGACGCCGACCTGGACCGGGTGCTCGACACCGCGCGGAAACTGATGCCCGACTTCGAGCATGTGCTCGTGCACGTCTGGCGGGCCCAGCTGGCCGCCGCCGGCACCCGGCTGCTGGCCATCGCCGACGTGAGCGACGAGCCGGCCCCGGCCAGGGTGCCGATGGCGGTGGGCTTCGCCGACCTGGTGTCGTTCACCAGGCGCAGCCGCGAGCTGGACGAGAAGGCGCTGGCCGAGCTGGTCGAGGGGTTCGAGTCGCGGGCCTCCGACGTGGTGGCCACGCACGGCGCCAGGCTGGTCAAGACGCTGGGCGACGAGGTGCTGTTCACCGCACCGACTGCGGCGCACGCGGCGGCCGTCGCGCTCGACCTGGCCGTCACCGACGACCTGCGCATCGGCCTGGCCTACGGCCCGGTGGTGCCGCTGATGGGCGACGTCTTCGGCACGACCGTCAACCTGGCGGCCAGGCTCACCGCCATCGCCAGGCCGGGCACCATCCTGGTGGACGCGGCCCTGGCCGAGGCCCTGACCGGCCACGGCGGTTACGAGCTGCGCAAGATCCGGCACCGTCCGGCCAGAGGACTCGGCGTGGTCCAGCCGTATGTCTTGCGGAGATCATCCCTCTGACACAAGATGGCTGGCATGCCGTACGAAGTGCAGGGCGTGGTCGCCCGGGGCAAGGGCCAGGAAGTTTCGCTCGAGACGGTCATCGTGCCGGATCCGGGTCCGGGCGAGGCGGTGGTCGACGTGCAGGCCTGCGGGGTCTGCCACACCGACCTCCACTACCGCGAGGGCGGGATCAGCGACGACTATCCGTTCCTGCTGGGCCATGAGGCGGCGGGCGTGGTCGAGGCGGTCGGCCCCGGCGTCACCGAGGTCGAGCCCGGCGACTTCGTCATCCTCAACTGGCGCGCGGTGTGCGGCCAGTGCCGGGCCTGCCTGCGCGGCCGTCCGTGGTACTGCTTCGCCACCCACAACGCCAAGCAGAAGATGACCCTCAAGGACGGCACCGAGCTGTCGCCCGCGCTCGGCATCGGCGCGTTCCTGGACAAGACGATCGTGGCGGCCGGCCAGTGCACGAAGGTCTCGGCCGAGGCGCCGGCCCAGGTGGCGGGGCTGCTCGGCTGCGGCGTGATGGCGGGTCTCGGCGCGGCGATCAACACCGGCGGGGTGACCCGCGGCGACAGCGTGGCGGTCATCGGCTGCGGCGGCGTCGGCGACGCGGCCATCCTCGGCTCCTCGCTGGCCGGCGCGGCCCGGATCATCGCGGTCGACGTCGACGATCGCAAGCTGGAGTGGGCCAAGGAGTTCGGCGCCACCCACACGGTCAACTCGCGCGAGAACGACCCGGTCGAGGCCATCCGCGACCTGACCGGCGGCAACGGCGCCGACGTGGTCGTCGAGGCGGTGGGCCGGCCGGAGACGTACGAGCAGGCGTTCTACGCCCGTGACCTGGCCGGGACGGTCGTGCTGGTCGGCGTGCCGACCCCGGAGATGCGCATCGACCTGCCGCTGCTCGACGTGTTCGGCCGCGGCGGCGCGCTCAAGTCGTCCTGGTACGGCGACTGCCTGCCCAGCCGCGACTTCCCCATGCTCATCGACCTGTTCCTGCAGAACCGGCTGCCGCTGGACAAGTTCGTCTCCGAGACGATCGCGCTCGACGGGGTCGAGGAGGCGTTCGCCAAGATGCACCGCGGCGAGGTGCTGCGCTCGGTGGTGGTCTTCTGATGATCGACCGGGTCATCACCAAGGGCACGTTCTCGCTCGACGGCGGCACGTGGGAGGTCGACAACAACGTCTGGGTGGTCGGCGACGCGCGTGAGGTGGTCGTCATCGACGCCGCCCACGACGCCGCCCCGATCGCCGAGCGGGTGGGCGGCCGCGCGGTCAGGGCCATCCTGTGCACCCACGCCCACAACGACCACGTCAACGCCGCCGCCGACCTGGCCCGGCTGACCGGGGCGCCGATCCGGCTGCACCCGGACGACCAGGTGCTGTGGGAGCAGGTGTACGGCCCTGAGGTTTCGTACGAGCCGCTGGCCGACGGCGAGAAACTGGTGGCCGGCGGGAACGTGCTGGAGATCCTGCACACGCCGGGCCACTCGCCGGGCGCGGTCTGCGTGTCCGCGCCCGAGCTCGGGGTCCTGTTCAGCGGTGACACGCTGTTCAAGGGCGGGCCGGGGGCGACCGGGCGTTCCTACAGCTCGTTCGAGACCATCATCGACTCGATCAGGAAGCGGCTGCTGACCCTGCCGGCCGAGACGGTCGTGCACACCGGTCACGGCGACTCGACCTCGATCGGCGCCGAGGCTCCTCACCTGGAGGAATGGATCGCCAGAGGGCACTGACAGCCGGGGAAGGCGACTGTGACACAGTCAACATAGGCAAGCCTAACCAAAGTGGGGTACCTTAGGCGTGCCTAACCTAACGGCACCTTCCCCTGCTTGAAAGGCCTGTCCCCGGATGTACGTCTGCGTTTGTCGTGCTGTGACCGAGAATGAGGTGCACGACTGCATCGCCTCCGGGGCGACGAGCGCGAAGCAGATTCGCGACACTACAGGTGCTGGTGGTGACTGTGCCCGTTGTGTACGGAAGATCTGTGCGATCCTGAAACGGTCGGAAGAACTGACGACCGCATAGCCGGATAGCGATGAGGAGCCCGTTTCCATGCAGGGCGACAAGCAGATCATCGAATTGCTCAACGAGCAGCTGACCGCGGAGCTCACCGCGATCAACCAATATTTCCTGCACGCCAAGATGCAGGAGAACTGGGGCTACACCAAGCTGGCCGAGCACACCCGCGACGAGTCCATCGAGGAGATGCGGCACGCGGAACGCCTCACCGACCGCATCCTCTTCCTGGAGGGCCTGCCCAACTACCAGCGGCTGGGCACGCTGCACATCGGCCAGACCGTCGAGGAGCAGTTGCGGGCCGACCTCGAAGTGGAGATGTCGGTGGTCGAGCGGCTGCGGCCGGCGATCCAGCTGATGCGCGAGAAGGGTGACATCACCTCCGCGAACATCTTCGAGGACATCCTGCGGGACGAGGAAGAGCACATCGACTACCTGGAGACGGAGCTGGGGCTGATCCGCAGCCTCGGCGAGCAGCTCTACCTGGCCCGCTACGCCGAGCCTCGCTCCAGCGGCGACTGACACCCGCTCCCGCCCCGGCCGCCGCCGGCCACCGTCTCGTCGGCCCTGGCGGCAGGTCGTTCCGGCTGGCGTGCCTCGGCCTCAGGCCAGGGCGGCGGCCAGGTCGCGGACGCTGAGCTGCGCGCCGTGCCGGCGGAAGCCGAGCGCCGCGGCGACCCGGCGCGACGCGGCCGGCCGGGCGCGCCACTGCGGCAGCAGCCCGTCCGCCAGCGCGTCCGCCACCGCCGCCGAGGCCACCGCGCGGGCCAGCCCGCGCCCCCGGTGCGGGTCCGCCGTCAGGACGCAGAGGTGCGCCGCCGTCTCCACCCACGTCCGGTACGCCGACGCGGCCACGACCCGCGACCCGTCGCGGAGCACGTACACCGGCGACTCGGTCCGCTCCAGCCCGGACTCCGCCGCGTCCGCCTCGGGGACCGACGCCAGCAGCGCTTCGACGTCGCCGTGCCCGGACGGCAGGCGCTCCACCTCCACGCCGGCCGGTCGGAAGTCCGGCTCGTCCAGGTAGGCGAGCTCCGCGGGGCCCAGCACCTCACCCACCGCCAGCCGGGAGAGCCCGGCCCCGTCCCCGTCGCCGAGCAGGGCGAGCAGCCGTTCGCGTACCCCGTCCACCAGATCGGGGCGCGGCACGACGGCCAGGATCGCGCCGTCGAGCTCGACCATCCCGCTCCAGCCCGGCGGGCACAGCGACGACTCGGGCGAGACCACCACGCCGGCGTCGCCGGGCCCGGGGAAGCCGGCCGGTGAGCCGGCGAGGCGGGACCACATCTCACGCGCGCGATCGGCGGCGGGCAGGGACATTTCCCCATGATCGCACCATGCCGCGACGGCGACGCGCCGAGGGGGTGGATTGAGTCATTTCATCGGTGGGCATGATCACCCGATGAATTCCGCCCCCAAAGCAGCGGTGCTTTAATCACGACCTACTGTATTTTAGCTGTGTTTGCCCAGGTCAATGGATAGGTCAACGACGAGTCAAACCGCGCGCTGCGCCCGGGAAACGATCGCCTAAGGTCCTACGATCGCTTTATGACCTGCGTACTTCTCGCCGAGGATGACACCTCGATATCCGAGCCACTCGCGCGTGCGCTGCGCCGCGAGGGCTATCAGGTTGAGGTGAGTCCCGACGGCCCGCAGGCCCTGGAAAGGGCACTGTCGGGCGGCATCGACCTCATCGTTCTCGACCTAGGCCTGCCGGAGATGGACGGGCTGGAGGTCGCGCGCCGGATCCGCGCCGAAGGGCACGGCACTCCGGTGCTCATCCTCACCGCCCGCGTCGACGAGGTGGACACCGTCGTCGGCCTCGACGCCGGCGCCGACGACTACGTGACCAAACCGTTCCGGCTGGCCGAACTGCTCGCCCGGGTACGCGCGCTGCTGCGCCGCGGCACGTCCGAGACCCCGGTCGTTCAGGGAGTGCGCATCGACGCGGACTCCCGGCGCGCCTGGATGGGGGAGAAGGAGTTGCACCTGACCACCAAGGAGTTCGACCTGCTGCGCGTCCTCGTCCGCGACGCGGGCAAGGTCGTCACCCGCGAGCAGATCATGCGCGAGGTGTGGGACACCAACTGGTGGGGTTCCACCAAGACCCTCGACATGCACATCTCCTGGCTACGCCGCAAGCTCGGCGACGACGCGGCCAAGCCGCGCTACATCACGACCGTCCGGGGGGTCGGCTTCCGGTTCGAGCGCGAGTAGATGCGCCGCCGACTGCTCTCCTCCACCCTGGTCGTCGCGGTCATCGCGGTCCTGCTGCTGGGGGTCCCCCTGGGCGTCGTCGTCAGCCGCCTGATCGTCGATGAGGCGGCTCAGGAGCTCGGGGCGGAAGCCAAGCGTCTCGTGGGAGAGGTGGAGTACGCCCGCGTCCAGGAGACGCCGCTCGATCCCCAGCAACTGGAGCAGAAGTACCCGGGCAGATTCATCCAGATCTGGGAACGCGGAACCCCCCTGAGGGTGACCGTCGTCGGCGACCCCCCGCCGTCCGGTCACCTGATGACCGAGGACGCCCAGACCAACACCGGGGTCTACGTACGGATCAGCCGCGACCAGGATCAGGTCGAGCAGGACGTACGGGCCCGGCTGCTGCTCATCGTGGCCCTGGCCGTCGCCGCCCTGGCGGTGGCCGTGAGCCTGGCCGTCGTGCAGTCACGCCGGCTGACCCTTCCCCTCCAGGACCTGGCCAAGATCGCCGACCGGCTGGGCTCCGGGGACGCGCGGCCGAGCAAACACCGCTACGGCATCCCCGAGCTGGACCGCGTGGCCCAGGTGCTCGACCGCAGCGCCACCCGCATCTCCGACCTGCTCACGCGTGAGAGGGAGTTCGCCACCGACGCCTCCCACCAGCTCCGTACCCCCTTGACCGGGCTCACCATGCGGCTGGAGGAGATCGTCGCCGCCTCCGACGAACCCGAGGTCGTACGCGAGGAGGGCGAGGCGGCGATCGTCCAGGCGGAACGGCTGACCGCCGTGATCGACGAGCTGCTGGCCGCGGCCCGCCGCCAGCGCCACGCCCAGGCCGAACCGGTCGCCATCGACGAGGTGCTCGACCAGCAGATCACCGAATGGGCGCCGGTCTTCCGCGACGCGGGCCGCGGGCTCCACCTCGAAGGCGCCCGCGACCTGAAGGCGATGGCCACCACGGGCGGCTTCGGCCAGGTGATCGCCTCGCTGCTGGAGAACTCCCTGCGGCACGGCGGTGGCGACGTCACCGTCACGAGCAGCTGCGGCGACAACTACGTGGTGATCGAGGTGGCGGACCAGGGGCCCGGCATCTCCGACGAGATCGCCCCGAAGATCTTCGAGCGCAACGTGAGCGGTGGCGGAGGCACCGGACTGGGGCTGACGCTGGCCCGCGCGCTGGCCGCCGCCGACGGGGGCCGGCTGGAGCTCGTACGCCGCCGCCCGGCGACGTTCGCCATCTTCCTGCGACCGGCGGAGGACGACAACAGGAACCGGGTGGTCAGCGGCCCGGCGTGAGGGGGGTCAGCGTTCCTGCTTGACGCCGTCCTCGGGCAGCTCGACCGGGATCGGCTCGGTGGCCTCCAGGAACACCCACTTCTTGTACGACCAGTAGCGGAAGAGAGTGCCGAGGCCCACGCCGACGATGTTGGCGATGTTGAAGCTGAGCGTGTCGTGCAGGCCGAGGGTGTAGGTGGTGAAGCCGATCGTCAGCATGCCGAACAGCAGTGCGATGCCGTTCAGCAGGAAGAAGAGGAAGTATTCGCGGCCGAGCCCGCTCTGCTCGCGGTGGCGGAACGTCCAGAAGCGGTTGCCCAGGTAGGCGAAGGTGGTGGAGATCGTCGTCGCCACGACCTTCGAGGTCAGGGGCCCGAGGTCGAGCACGCTGTTGCACAGGTTGAGCAGGCTCAGGTCGATGACGAACGCCACCGCCCCGATGCTGCCGAACTTGGCCAGCTCGTGCACGAGGGACGAGAACCGCTGGTAGAGCCGTCTGGCGAAATCCACGTCTCTGCTCGGTCCCTTCCTCGTCGCGCCTGTTCGCCCCAGCGTACCGGCCGGGATGTCGCGCGAGTGTCAGACCGCCGAACATACCGCGCAAAGAACATCTAGCGAAATATCGGCTTATGAAGGGCATAACGGCGGGAGGAGGATTACGCTGCGGGACAGTTCGAGGGCACGCGAACGCTGGGCGGCCGTGCCTTTGCGGCCGGCTGGACGGCCGTACCTGTGAGACGGCTGGACGGCCGTGCCTTCAAGGCGACCCGGAACGGCCGCCCAGCCCCGGCCCGTCACGGAATGCTCCGGGCGGGTCGGGGAAAGCCCATCCGTCCAGGTAAGCTCACCTGGCGTGAGTTCATACAGCCCCATCGGGCCGGTCGTCGGCGTCATCGGCGCGGGCCAGCTGGCCAGAATGTCACAGCCGCCCGCGATCGCGCTCGGCGTCGAGCTGCGGGTGCTGGCCAACAACTCCGAGGAGAGCGCGGCCAGGGTCGTCGTCGACACGCGCATCGGAGACTACCGTGATCTTGGTGATCTGCGCGAGTTCGCCAAGGGCTGCGATGTGATCACGTTCGACCACGAGCACGTGCCCACCGAGCACATCAGGGCCCTGACCGCCAACGGCTATGTCGTGCATCCGGGCGCGGACGCGCTCGTGCACGCCCAGGACAAGGCCGTCATGCGCGAGCGGCTGACCGCGATCGGCGCGCCCTGCCCCGCCTGGGCGCGGGTCCGGTCCGTCGACGACGTCACCGCCTTCGCCGGCGAGCACGGCTGGCCCGTGGTGCTCAAGGCGGTGCGCGGCGGCTACGACGGCCGCGGCGTGTGGGTGTGCCGGTCCCCGGCCGACGTCGTGGAGGCGTTCGCGTCCGGGATCGAGCTCATGGCCGAGGCGTTCGTGCCGTTCGAACGGGAGCTGGCCGTGCTGGTCGCCCGCTCGCCGCACGGTCAGGGCGTGAGTTATCCGGTCGTCGAGACCGTGCAGCAGGACGGCATCTGCGTCGAGGTCATCGCGCCCGCCCCCGGCCTCGACCAGGAGCAGTCGGCCCAGGCCCAGCGCATCGCCCTGACGATCGCCGAGCAGCTCGGGGTGACCGGGCTGCTGGCGGTCGAGATGTTCCAGACCTCCGGCGGGCTGCTGGTCAACGAGCTGGCCATGCGCCCCCACAACAGCGGCCACTGGACCATCGAGGGCTCGACGACGTCGCAGTTCGAGCAGCACCTGCGGGCCGTGCTGGACCTGCCGCTCGGCACGCCCAAGATGACCGCCCAGCACGTCGTCATGGCCAACCTGCTCGGCGGCGACGACCCTGACGTGTTCAAGCGTTACGAGCACGTGCTTGCCCACGATCCGGGCATCAAGCTGCACTTCTACGGCAAGAAGGTGCGTCCGGGCCGCAAGATCGGCCACGTGACCGCCCTCGGCTCCAACCTGGACGAAGTACGCGCCCGCGCCCGCCACGCAGCCGTCCACCTGATGACGGGGGAGTACGTGTGAGCGAGCGCGGCAGCTCAGTAGCAGGGCACGGTGCCGCGAGGGTCGCGGGGCCGGTGAAGGAGGCAGCGTGATCGGCATCGTCATGGGCAGCGACTCCGACTGGCCGGTGATGAAGGCGGCGGCCGAGGCGGTGGCCGAGTTCGGGGTGCCGTTCGAGGCCGACGTGGTCTCGGCCCACCGCATGCCCGAAGAGATGATCGACTACGGCCGGCAGGCCGCATCCCGGGGCGTCCAGGTCATCATCGCGGGCGCGGGCGGTGCCGCCCACCTGCCCGGCATGCTGGCCTCGGTCACGCCGCTGCCGGTCATCGGGGTGCCGGTGCCGCTGAAATACCTGGACGGCATGGACTCCCTGCTGTCGATCGTCCAGATGCCGGCCGGGGTCCCGGTCGCCACCGTGGCGGTCGGCGGAGCCCGTAACGCCGGCCTGCTCGCCGTACGCATCCTGGCGGCCTCCGACGAGGGGCTGCGGGCGCGGATGGAGGAGTTCCAGGAGCGGCTGAAGGAGCAGGCGTACGCCAAGGGCGAGAAAGTGCGCGCGGAGGCCGCCGGCCTCTGAGCGCTTGAGCGCCGACCTCCGAGGCGTCCAGCGCGCAAGCGCCTCTTTATTCCCGGCCTCCGAGGCGGTTAGGGTGCCGGGATGGACGACCTGATCAAGGACCACGCGGCTCGCGTACGCGCTGTGGACCCGCTCGTCGCCGGCCAGGACGAGCTCCACGGCAAGGGCGAGTGGCTGGAAGTACGCGACGCCGTCGGGCTCGCCTCGACGGACCGGCTCGACCCCGACAGCCTGCAGGCCACCTGGTCCCCGCTGGTCGTCCACCGTCTCCAGGCCCGCGTCGCCGGCCCCGACCCCGAGACCGCGCTCGGAGCCGTGCTCGACCGCTGGCTCGCCCGCCGCCGCCCCGACGGCCCTGAGCAGGCGCTGAGCGTGTCATGGCCCAGCCGCGACACCGCCCCCGTCAAGGCACTGGCCCTGCGCGGCTTCATGCCCGTCGCCGCCGTGGCGGCCCGCCGCATCCTGCCGCACACGCCGGCCGCTCCCGTGCCCGATGTCGCCGTACGCCGGGCGAACCAGGACGACCTGGACGTCGTGACCGGCATGTACCGGCGGCTGATCGACTACGACGCCCAGTTCGGCTGGGTCACGGCGCGGGCGTCCACCACGGAGCGGCTGCGGGAGTCGGTGGCCAAGGAGGTGCTGCCGCTGGAGTGGTGCCGGCTCGCCGAGGTGGCCGGCCGGGTGGCGGGCTGCGTCATCGTCCAGCCGCCCACCAGGACCCGCTGGATCTCCTCATCGGTGAACGCCGCGCCGGTGGCGTACCTGGGCACCATGTACGTCGAACCGGCGGCCCGCGGGCACGGCGTGGGGGTGGCGCTCACCGACGCCGCCCACGATCACGCGGCGGCCGAGGGCGTGACGTCCATGGTGCTGCACCACGCGCTGCCGAATCCGCTCTCGACGCCGTTCTGGGCGCGTCGCGGCTATCGTCCCCTCTTCACCCAGTGGATCCGGCACCTGCCGTAGCCACGGAAGCCGGAGGGGTCAGGGACGGCCGAGGGCGCGATAGTGCCAGCCCGCCGACCGCCACATCTCGGAGTTGAGCGCGTTGCGCCCGTCGACGATGCGCCGGGTCGCGACCACGGCCCCCAGTTCCACCGGATCGAGCTGGACGAACTCCTGCCACTCCGTGAGCAGCAGCACCACATGCGCCCCGCGAACCGCCTCCACGGCCGATTCGCCGTAGTTGAGCTCGGGATGCGCCTTACGAGCGTTGTCGAGGGCGATCGGGTCGTACACGGTGACCTGTCCGCCCTGATGCCCGATCGTCACGGCGACGTCGAGGGCGGGCGAGTCGCGGATGTCGTCGGAGTTCGGCTTGAACGCCGCGCCCAGCACGCCCACCGTGCACCCGTGGAAGGAGCCGCCGGCCAGCTCTCTGGCCAGGTCCACCATGCGGGCCCGGCGCCGCATGTTGATGGCGTCCACCTCGCGCAGGAACGTCAGCGCCTGGTCCGCGCCCAGCTCGCCGGCGCGGGCCATGAAGGCCCTGATGTCCTTGGGCAGGCAGCCGCCGCCGAAGCCGAGGCCGGCGTTGAGGTAGCGGCCGCCGATGCGGTCGTCGTACGACAGC
This sequence comes from Nonomuraea fuscirosea, assembly GCF_003001935.1. Taxonomy (GTDB): domain Bacteria; phylum Actinomycetota; class Actinomycetes; order Streptosporangiales; family Streptosporangiaceae; genus Nonomuraea; species Nonomuraea fuscirosea. Next base: position 325,575 of record NZ_PVNG01000003.1, read on the forward strand.
GCCTCCGACAGCAGCTCGACGTCGGCGTGCGCGGCCTCGCAGACCTCGGCCATGGCGTTGATGAAGGAGATCTTGGTGGCCAGGAACGCGTTGGCGGCCGTCTTGACCAGCTCGGCCGTGGCGAAGTCGGTGACCACGATCGGCACCTCGCCCAGCGGCTCGTAGATCTCGCGCAACATCTTCTCGGCCCGCTCGCTGCGTACGCCGAACACGATGCGGTCGGGGTGGAGCGTGTCCTGGACGGCGAAGCCCTCGCGCAGGAACTCGGGGTTCCAGGCCAGCTCGGCCTGCCCGCCCGCCGGGGCGAGCCGGGTCAGCTTGTCGGCCATCCGCTCGGCCGTACCCACGGGAACGGTGGACTTGCCGACCACCAGGCACTCGCGATCGAGGAACGGGGCGAGAGACTCGATGGCGTTGTCCATGTAAGTCACGTCTGCGGCATACTCGCCGCGTTTCTGCGGTGTGCCCACGCAGACGAAGTGCACGTCGCCGAAGGCGGCGACCTCCTCGTAGGAGGTGGTGAAGCGGAGCCGGCCCGATTCGAGGCCACGGCGCAGGACGGATTCGAGGCCCGGTTCGTGGATGGGAAGCTCGCCCGCGTTAAGACGGCGGATCTTGTCGGCGTCGATATCGAGGCCCAGGACGTCGAATCCGAGATCAGCCATGCACGCCGCATGAGTGATGCCCAGGTATCCGGTCCCGATCACCGTGAGGCGATATGGCACGAGGAGGCTCCTTTCGATCGCGCAGGCATGTTACCGGCTACCGGCCCTCGCTATCTGCTACGTGCCACCTGCAATTCTCCGCAAACCGTACCCGCTGGTAACGAAATGCTCGGACGTCCTAGTATCTGTGCCATGAGCTTCCCTCTCTATGCGCCCGCCGAAGAGCACGACATGCTCAGGGAGATCGTGCGCGCCCTGGCCGACGAGAAGATCGCGCCGCACGCCGCCGAGATCGACGAGACCGAGGAGTTCTCCTGGGACGTCTACAAGGCGCTCGTGGCGGCGGACATGCACGCCGTACACGTGCCCGAGCAGTACGGGGGCGCCGGGGCGGACGCGCTGGCCACGGTCATCGTCATCGAGGAGGTGGCCCGCGCCTGCGCGTCGTCCTCCCTCATCCCCGCCGTGAACAAACTCGGCACGGTCCCCCTCCTGCTCTCGGCGTCGGAGGAGCTCAAGTCCCGCTACCTCGCGCCGGTGGCACGCGGGGAGGCGATGTTCTCGTACGCGCTGTCGGAGCCGGAGGCGGGCTCGGACGCCGCCGCCATGAAGACGAGAGCGGTGGCCGACGGCGACCACTACGTCCTCAACGGCGTGAAGATGTGGATCACGAACGCGGGCGTCTCCGAGTACTACACCCTGATGGCGGTGACGGACCCGGAGGCCGGCGCGCGCGGCATCTCCGCGTTCGTGGTGGAGAAGTCCGACGAAGGCGTCTCGTTCGGCCCCAAGGAGAAGAAGCTCGGCATCAAGGGCTCACCCACCCGCCAGGTCATCCTCGACAACGTCCGCATCCCGGCCGACCGCATGATCGGCGCGCCCGGCAGCGGCTTCAAGACGGCCCTCGCCACCCTCGACCACACCCGCATCACGATCGCCGCCCAGGCCCTCGGCATCGCCCAGGGCGCCCTCGACTTCGCGATCGGCTACGTCAAGGAACGCAAGCAGTTCGGCCGCCCGGTAGCCGACTTCCAGGGCCTCCAGTTCATGATCGCCGACATGTCCATGAAGCTCGAAGCCGCCCGCCAGCTCACGTACCACGCGGCGGCGAAGTCGGACCGCGCCATGCACGGAGAGCCCCAGAAGGACCTGACCTTCCTGTCCAGCGCCGCGAAGTGCGCCGCTTCGGACGCCGCCATGGAAATCACCACGGACGCGGTGCAGTTGCTGGGCGGGTACGGCTACACCAAGGACTTCCCGGTGGAACGCATGATGCGCGACGCCAAAATCACCCAGATCTACGAGGGCACCAACCAGATCCAGCGCATGGTCATGGCCAGACAACTCCTCAAGTAGCCGCTGACCAGCGACACCCAGGACCGGCCGGGGGGCCGGGGGCTGAAGGCATGGTCATCGCGAGGGGCGCTTCGCGCACAGGGCTCAGGCCGTGTCCATTGGGGGGCACGGCCCCCAAACCCCCAGCTCAAACCACCGCGTCGACCTTAGCCGGGATGCCATCCTTCTAGTCGCCGGAGACAAGGTCAAGGCGAGCCCGCGCGACCCTGCCCGCTGGTAGGAGGAGGCCATGCCGCATGGAGCAGCTGCACGAGACTTACCTGCAAGGACGTGTAGAAGGGGAGGGCCGGCGCTGATGACGACGTTCAAGAAGTGGAATCGCGCCAAGCACGTTGAGCAGGCCGGAGGCGAAGAAGCTCTCGCCGAGACCCGGCACTTGGTCGACGAATCCATTGACGCTCGGCAGCTTGCCCAACGCCGCGAGAGCGCGGCTCTGACGCAGAACGAGTCGCTGTCCTGACGGGTGCGACGAAGGGGAGTGCCTCGCAGATCGTGTGCGGCAAAGTCTGATCCGTTGATGTGGTGGCCACCGCGCTCGCTGCGTCGTTTGACTACCTGAACAGGTCCTGCACCAACGCCCTAGCGGTCACCTGGATGTCCTAACGCTTCAAGCTCGCCGAGCGATTTCCCTGTGTCCCTTCTGCTGCTGCGGCGGAGGTCGGTGAACGTGCCTGGAGGGTGACGGCGGTGGGCGATCAGCTGGTTCTGCTCGGGCTCGGCTTCGTGCTGACGACTGTGCTGGGTGGGATGCTCGGTTACCTCTTCCAGCGGCGTGCCTGGGCGCACCAGTACAAGACCCAGCAGCATGAACGGGAACGCGAGCAGGCGAGCAAGATCTTCGAGGAGGTCAGCAGTCTGCTCGACAGGCGGCTCTACCGGATGCGGCTGGTGTTCTGGGCGGCCAAGCGGCGGGCGGTGGGTGGCGCGGGCGATGGGCTGGCCGAGGCGCGTGAACGTTATCGGGAAGTGTTGCTGATCTGGAACGACAATTTGAATCGCAGTTCGGCGCTCACGCAGGCGTACTTCGGTTCTGGCGCGCGGCAGCGACTTGAAGAGCTTTATGAGGATTACGCGGCCATCGGGCGGGCGCTGGATCAGTTCATGCGTGACCTCGGTGGTGAAGCGGCGCAAGAGAAGGACGCGGCCGTACGGGAATCAAGCGCGGGGTCCCGGCGTGCTGTGCGGATTCCGCCGATCGGACAGCGGCTTGATCAGCTCAGCCATCAGGTTTATCTCCTGAATCTTCACATGCTGCGGCTCTTGCAGAGCGGGCAGCTGGGTCAGGCGGCCCCTGCCGAGCCGATCTCCTCGCCCCGGCGGCGGCTGCTGCAGTTCGGGGATCAGGGGGCGGCCGTGCGACGGCTGCAGTCGGCTCTCGGCCGGAGCGGCGAATCGCCGATCGCCGTCGATGGGCTTTTCGGACGTGCGACCGAACGTGCGTTGCGTGCTTTCCAGGAAGCCCATGGGCTGGTGGCCGATGGCCGGTATGGATTCGCGACCCGTAAGGCGCTGCCCATCGGAGCGGATCTGCCTCTGCTACGCGAGGGCGCGGAAGGCGACATTGTCGGCCGTCTGCAAACCGTGCTGACGGAGTATGCGCCGAACCGCTGGGAGAGCACGCCGGGGAGTGCGGACGGCATCTTCGGCCCCGCCACGGCCAGGGCGGTCGAGGCTTTTCAGGAATGGCGGGGCCTGCTGATCGACGGCGTCGTGGGGCCCAACACTTGGGTTGCTCGCCTGAGCGATGACGGCCCTACCCTGGAGTCGGCCGTGGGCACATCACGCGTCAGTGGTCAGGCGACCCGTACCGAATGAGGCGCATCGATGGCGGCCTTTCGCTGTGGGGCGGCTATTTCGGTGCGCTTACGCCCTGGTCTCACGCCGGTCGCGTCCTGGGCTCATCGCTTGTCCCCCTCGCCTGTTGGTTCTGGAGTCTGTCGGTCAGACGAAACCCTCGGCGACTAGATGATTGCTTCCAAGGGATTGGCTATGGGGCAGGACGTGCGTGGTCTTGGTCGGACGGCTACGAACTGGGCTCCTGTGCCGGCAGCCCGCGCAGCAGTACGTCAAGGAAGAGGTCGAAGCGGGGTGCGTCCGGGCCGATGTCGTGCCCTATCTGCTGGGCTCCGAGCCACTGCACGACGCCCAACCCGAAGATGTGCCAACTCTGCTTGGCCATGTCGTCGGAGACGCCGGCGAGTTCGAACGCCGAGACGACGCGGTCGCGGAGTCGGCCGAAGGCGTGCGGGTTGTGGCGATGCGGCATCGCCACGTGGGCTGCGTAGCCGGGTACGGCGAGGAACTGATCGTGCATCCTCCAGGCGAGGTCAGACAGCCACTCCCGCCAGGTGTCGGCGGTGGGCTCGGCCGTCGGGAGGATGCGTTCGACGACGACCTCGCTGACGAGGTCGAGGAGCTCGTCACGATTGCCCACCCAGCGGTAAAGGGCCGAGTGGGAGACGCCGAGTCGCTCTGCGATGTCGCGCATGGTCACGGTCCGCAGGTCGCAGCCGAGCGCGGCCTCCACGATCTGCTCACGGCTCAGTCGCGCGGGGCGGCCGAGCCTGGGTGTCTTCGCCTTCACGAACCCAGTCTACGAATCCGCCCGGGCCAACTTAGTGACCAATGGTCATAAATAAGTTAGGCTGCCCTTATCTATCTTCGAGGGGAGCAGAAGTGAGTCGAACCACCGACACCGCGCTCACACAATGGCCGTTGGTAGTCGTTGAGGTATCAGCCCTCGATCCCGCAGTCGGCGCCCGCCGCATAGGCGACGTCCTGACGGCCGCCCTGGAGCGTCGCGAACCCTTCGCGGCCGTGCTCACGATGCCCGAGGGCAGGCCGCGCAAGCTCGCTGGCGCTGGCGAGCGGGTGCGGCTGATCAGGACCCTGCAGCCGGGCCTGCGCGACCGGTGCGCCGGTCTCGCCTTCGTCGTCTCGGCCGAGGCACAACAGGCCCACGCCAAGGTGATCAGAGCCGGTGCGAAGCTGTGGGGTTGCCCGACGACCGCCACACACGACCCGGCCGCCGCGCTCGCGTGGGCCCGTCAGCAGCTGGCCGCGCCAGCGCCTCGTACCGAGGAGGAACGCTGATGTGGGTGGTGGCCGGCTTGACCGCCGCGGTCATGTTCGTCGTACGCAAGCTCCGGCGAGGCGGCGCGCGTCGGCCCGCCGGAGGCGGGACGCCGGTGTTGCTGCTCGCGGCTTGCGGCGTGGCGATCGCGCAGACGATCGTGCTCGCCGCACTGACGGTGTTCGCCCGCGAACTCGACGTCTCCGCGACGGGTGCTACCTGGCTTTTGACCGCCTTCATGCTCGCCTCCGCGGTGGCGACGCCGGTGGCGGGGCGGCTCGGTGACCAGTTCGGCCATCGGTGTCTCCTCGTCACCGGTCTCGCCCTACTGCTGGCCGGCTCGGTGGTGGCCGCGGTGAGCACCCCGCTCGGCTCGTACCCCGGAGTCGTGACAGGCCGGGTGCTGCAGGGGCTCTCCGGCGGTGTCTTCCCCTGCGCCTTCGGGCTGGCCCGCCAGACGGTTCCCGCCGAGCGGCTGGGAGGCGTCGTCGCGGCGCTCAGCGCGATGTTCGGCTTCGGTGGGGCGCTCGGCATGGTCGCCGCCGGTCCGCTCGTCGATGTCGCCGGTCCCGCGGTGCTCTTCTGGTTCGTTGCCGTGCTGGCCCTGCTTGCCCTGGCCGGGATGGTCCGCGTGCCCTCACCGTCCACGTCCGCTTCTCCCGCCGGCCAGGTCGACCTGACGGGAGCAGCCCTGCTCGCGGGCACGCTGGTCGCCCTCCTGCTCGCCATCAGCCAGGGCCGCGCATGGGGTTGGTCATCGCCGGGCATCGTCATGCTGTTCGTCGCCGCGGTCGCGCTCGCCGCCGCATTCGGGCTCGTCGAGCGGCGCGTTGCGGCACCGCTGGTCGACCTGCGGCTCCTGATCGGGCCCCGGCTGCTCACCACGAACATCGCCACCCTGGTCGTGGCCGTGGGGATGTTCGCAGCGGTCACCCTCCTTCCGCTGTTCGTCCAGACGCCCACCGCCCTCGGGTACGGCTTCGGCTACTCCCCGGCCCGGACCGGGTTCCTGATGGTCCCGATGGCCGTCTGCATGCTCGTCGCAGCGCCGCTGGCAGCGCGGATCACCCGCTCCCTGGGCGCGAAGGCCGCTTTCCAGGCGGGCGCGGTCCTCGCGGCCATCGCGCTGGGGGGCCTCGCCCTGTTGCACGAGCACATCGCGGAGCTGCTCGTCTGGTGCGCTCTTCTGGGGCTGGCCTACGGCCTTGCCTTCGCCTCGCTCGGCGGCCTGGTCGTCGGGGCCATCGGCCAGGCGGCGACCGGCGCGGCCACGGGGATCAACACCATCCTGCGCACCATCGGCGGCGCTGTCGGCTCTGTGCTCGCCGCCGTCATCGTGTCAGCGGCGACCGGCCCGGGACGACCGCCGGCGGAATCGGGATACACCACCGCGTTCGTCGTCGCCAGCGCGATCGCACTCTGCGCAGCTGCCGTGACCGCCACCCGTGGCGCTGTCAACCCGCAGCCTGGGCGCCAAGTCAACGTGGAGCTCCGCGACAGCCGTTGACTGAACGGCAGGAACAGCCTCTGCTCATCCGCAACTCTTGACATTTGCCCCTGCGCCGCCCTGCGCACAACCTGGCGGCGCAGTGCACCGCTTCGCGCCAGATGTATCCGATTCCGCCAGAGTATTCGGGGGTTGTTCATTGGAGGCGGAAGCACTGGTGCAGCCTGATCTCGACTGCTTGGCCACCGCACTCTACGTGAGAGATCCGACGATCTGCTGCTGGAATCGGCAGAGCTGGCGCCGTGGTGTCCGGCGGTGGGCATCGCGCCGAACGGACGCGGAAGTGATCACGCTGGCGGTGATACAGGCCCTGCTCGGGTTCACCTCCGAGCGGCGGTTCATCCGCCACGCCAGCACCCACCTGCGGCATCTGTTCCCATACCTGCCCAAGGCGCCGGGCTACAACAAGCGGCTGCGCAAGGCCGCCGGGATGATCCAGCAGGTCATCCGGCTGCTCGCGGCGGACACTACGCTGTGGGGCGACAGCGTGTGGGTGGTGGATTCCACCCCGGTGGAGTGTGGCCGCTCCCGCGAGACGGTCAAACGCTCCGACCTGGCCGGCTGGGCCGAGTACGGCTACTGCGCTAGCCACTCCCGATTCTTCTGGGGGCTGCGGCTGCACTTGGTCTGTACCCTGCACGGGCTGCCGGTCGCCTTCGCGCTGACCGGCGCCAAGGCCGACGAGCGCGAGACCCTGCTGGCGATGTTCGAGGTCGAACCCGGCTTGCTCTCCGGACGGGCGGGGCAGACGCTGATCTGCGACAAGAACTACTACGGCCGCGACTTCGAGCGGCACCTGGATGAGCTGGGTCTGCGCCTGCTGCGACCGGCCCGCAAGGGCGAGAACGAACGGCCGGGCACCCAGCTGTTCAAGCTACTGCGGCAGGTCGTCGAATCGATCAACGAGACCTTCAAGGACCAGCTCGACCTGGAACGCCACCGCGGGCGCACGCCCAGCGGCGTGATTGCCCGCGTCCTACAGCGCGTCCTGGCACTGACCGCCGCAATCTGGCACAACGATCACACCGCCCAGCCCGTCAAGCGTGCCCTGACCGCCTATGACCACTGAACTCTTGGAAGCAATCATCTAGCCGTGCGCCGTGTTCGTCGATGACGTGACGCCAGCCTGATCCGCCAGCGATGCGGCTCCAGCTTTCCACGGTCAGTTCGGCCCCGGTCAGCCGATAACTGAAACCGCCGTACATGCCGGGGACGGCGAACCAGCAGGCCGGGTTCGGTTGCTCGGTGAGCGTCTCCAGTTCGGGAAGGCGCAACTGCTGATCGGTGATGAGATCGGCGGCACGTTCGTGAATCAGCGTGTGAAAGTGGCGTTGAATCGAGCTGAGAGTCGCTGCCGGCAGGTGGTGGTGGACCACCGGCGTCAGCGGTGCCAGGAGATGACGGTGTCCTCGGCGGTCGGCGATGTCGATCGCCCGCTCTCCTTGGGCCGTGCGCAGCGTGCGCCAGGCGCCGTACGCGACCAGCCGGTGAGCGATGTCGGCGTCGGCACCGTGCCAGGCGACCTGGTGCAGCGGCGCGTACCCGCTGCCGCCGCCGACTCTGCCGCTGTTGATCCAGGCAGGGTGCGCTTCGAGGAGATCCAGGACCATGGACCAGTCACCGTCACGCGCCGCGTCGGCCAGTTTGTCGCGTCCCTCGATCACCTTGTCGCTGTAAGTCGACCGCAGCGTGACGCCGTCCCATGTGGAAACCTCGTCTTGCCCCATGTGACAGCATTCTGCTCGGTCTCCGGATGTCCATCGAGTTCTGGGGGCCGGACAGTGGGCTGCGGGGGAACTGGTCGGTCAGGGTTGTCGCAGGCTGCGGCGGACACGCTCCAGGTCGGCTTTCGCGGTCTTGGTCAGCGTCTGCTCTGGGCCCATGACGGCCTCGAAGCGTGCGGCCACTCGTTCGTATCCGGTGAGGGCGTCGCCGGAGCGTCCCGCGGCCTCGTACGCGGCGGCCAGGCCGTGCAGCGTGATCAGCGTGTCGGGGTGGTCGGCGCCGATCACCCGTTCCTGGGCGGCCGCGACCACTTCGTACAGGCGGGCGGCCTCGTCGGCGTGGCCGGCTGCCGCGTGTGCCCAGGCCACCCGGCCGCGGATGACCAGAGTGTCAGGACTGTCGGCGCCGAAGAGCCGCTCGTGATCGGCCGCCAGTTGCTCGAACAGGGCGACCGCCCGGTCCGGCTGCCCGGCGTCGACATTCACGTATGCCTGGGAGAAGCGGGCCTGCAGGAGGGTCGGATGGCCGGGGGCGAGCACGCGGGTCTGGTCGGCGACGACCTGGTCCAGGAGCGCCAGCGCCTCGGCGGGCCGGCCGGCCGTGTTGTGGGTGAACGCCAGCCAGGAGCGGGACAGCAGGGTGTCCGGGTGGTCATCGCCCAGGACCCGCGCACGTTCGGACGCGACGTGCTGGAAGAGCTCACATGCCTGCGGTGCCTGATCCGCCGTGTGCGACCGTGCCAGGATGAAGAGGGCGGTGAGTGTGTCCGGATGGTCGGCTCGCAGGAACTTCTCGCGCCCTGAGACGAGACTTTGAGCGATGGGAAAGGCTCGGATGTCGTCATTGAGGTAGATGAGGTGGTAGGCCGCCACCTCCCGTACGCGGAGCACGATCTCGGCAGCCGGCCGGATGTGCGCGGACTCGTCGCCGCCGAACTGCTCCACGGCTTCCCACAGGGCCGTCGCGTGGTCGGCGACGGCCATGATCGTGGGCCATTTCCGCCAGGTGTCCTTCTCGGTGATCTCCTCGACGGCCGCGCGCATCCGCTCAGCGGCCGTCTCGATCAACCGGGCCAGAGTGCGGTCACGCGTGGCCTGTTCGCGTACGGCGCGCCGGATCAGACGGTGGACGGACACGGTGGTGTCGTCGCGGCTGAAGGTCACCAGCGACCGAGCGGCCAACTCGCCCAGTGCCGTCTGTGCCTCCATGCCGAGGAGGTCCAGGCCGACGCCGGAGGTCGACAGCACCGACAGTTCGCCGAGCAGGTGCGCGGACGCCGGATCGATCTCGCCCACCGACCGCATGATCGCCTGCGCGACTCCTCTGGGGTACGGCTCGCCACGAGGCCGCGCCAGGAGCGTCTCGACCGGGGTGGTGCGCAGCCGTACAAGATAGGACGCACAGGACAGGCGGGGAGGGCCGACCAGCGCGGCGGCGGCGATGGCCAGGGCGAGCGGCAGACGATCCAGCTCCTGGGCGAGCGGCAGGAACGCGTCGTGCTCGCTGCCGCCCACCCGCCTGCTGAGGTAGCCGACCGCCTCCTCCTCGGAGAACTGCTCCACCGTGATCAGCGTGGCGAGCCGTTCGAAGGACTGGTCGTTGGTGGTGATCAGTACGCGTGCCCGGCCGTGGGACGGGAGCAGCGACGCGAGCAGGTCGGGGTCCGTCGCGTTGTCGATCACCACGAGGTACGGTTCGCGCCGCTCCTGGAGCCAGGCTCTGACCTTGCGCGTCACGGTCGCCGCATCGTCGCCGTCGCCGCGGATCCGGAGTTCGGCGGCCAGCCGATCCACGGACCCCTGCAGTTGCCCGACGGTTTCCGCGTGCAGCCATGCCACCGGAATGCCCTGGTCGATGCAGGAGCGGGCGTAGGTCGCGGCCAGGTGTGTCTTGCCGACCCCGCGTCCGCCGGCCAGCGCGCACACCGCTGCCGCATGACGCGCGGAGAACACCTCGTCGATGCGCTCGCTCAGGTCCGGACGCGGCTGGAAGGCCTTCGGCTCGCGGGGAACCTCGCCGATCACCGCAGGGGCTGAGCGCCGGTCGTCATCGGGGACGGGCGCCGGGCCGGTGCCCGGCTTCGACTGCCCGGCCCAGATGGCGAGCGGAGTTCCCGGGAGAAGGACGACCAGCCCCACGACGATGCTCGTGGTGTCCAAGGCGAGCCCGCGCGCCACGCAGATCCACCAGGCCAGCACTCCCGCCGTGGACGGGACCACCGCGGCGATCGCGACTCTGAGCCAATGCGGCATCTCCGCCCTTCCTGCACGCGAACGGTTTCGGGTGGTGAGTCGGAACGCCGTACTCGATGAGTGTGGCATGCGGTCGGTGATCTTTACATGGTGGTTTTCAGCGGCGCATCGGCGCTTCTCTGTTCAGCGGGTTGAGGTGTAGGAGGAGACGATCAGCCATAAGGCGCCGGCCGCGATCAGTAAGGCGATGAGCGCGTTTCTTGTTCGGGTGGGGATCACGTTTTCGAGCTGTCCGCGCAGCAGGCTTCTGGTCACATGGACGGTGCCGGTCCAGGAGAAACGTGGACGTGGATGCCAGGCGGCCGATGCGACCAGTGCGGCGGCGAGGAGCAGGCGCCAGGGCGCTGACTGCGTGAGGAGCAGTTCGAGGACGTCCGTGTCGCGGCCGGCGTACGACGCGATGCCGACGAGGACGAACAGGAGAAGGGCCGCGGCGGACAGCGGGTAGCAGGTGATCAAAAGCCAGGGCGGGGTGACGGCATGCGGGCGGCTGGTCCACGGGTCGGGGCCCGGTGAGAGGAAGGCGACGACGAGCCCGTACGCGAGCAGCGTCGCGATGGTGGCGACGGCTGTGAGGGTGGCTCGGCGGGAGCCGTTCATGACCAGGCCGGCCACGATGATCGGCAGCAGGAGAACGCCCCAGAACAGGAGTTCGGTCGGCAGGTCGTCCGGCGCGTACAAACCGAGCCCGTAGGGGCTGGCCAGCGAGTACGGATCCTCGGACTCTTCCGCCGGGTAGAGGTCTTCCACTAAGAGCAGGGGAGCGCAGAACCAGGCGAAGGTCTGCCTGCCGATTCCGAAAGCGGTCAGGATCACCGGCCCGGACGCCGTCAAAACGGCGCTGAAACGCAGCAGCGCCGCTTTCGGGGGTGACGTCTGGGCTTCGGGCTTCTGCTCCTGGGTCATGCCACCTTCTCCTGGAGAAGATCCATCGGAGAAGTGTAGTGATGATGATCTTTGGTGGCTGCCCCCGGCGGCGAAGCGCCGACGGGGGCCATTGTCGGGATCAGAAGTTCAGAAGTTCAGAAGTACGGTGTCCAGCCCGGGTCGAGTGCCTTCCGGCTTTCGAACCTGTTGCCGCCCTTGCCGTTCCAGAGGTGCATCGTGTCGTTGGAGACGGCGGCGATGTCGGTGTGGCCGTCCCGGTTGACGTCGCCGAGTGACATCAGCGTGTTCGCGTACGGAAGCCAGCCGGGCCCCGTCTTCAGCCGGGTGGCGAATTCGTTGCCGCCTTCGCCGTTCCAGATGCAGAGGTCACCGGTGGCCTTTTCCACAGCGGCCAGATCTTCGATGCCGTCGCCGTTGAAGTCGCCGCCGATGGGCCGGGTGTAATTCTTCCAGCCGGGGCCGATCGTGGCCCTCGCGCCGAAAGTGTTGCCGCCCTTGCCGTTCCAGGCATAGAGCGTGTTGCCGGAGACGGCGGCGATGTCGGTGTGGCCGTCGCCGTTGATGTCGCCCACGGACGTCAGCGTGTCCCCGTAGGGGAGCCAGCCGGACCCGGCCCGCACCGGATCGGTGAACGTGTTGCCGCCCTGGCCGTTCCAGACGTACAGCAGGCCTGTGGTTTTGTCGGTGGCGAGCAGGTCGGTGCGCCCGTCGCCGTCGAAGTCGCCGGCGACCGGCCGGTTGTAGGCGGTCCAGTCGCCTCCTACGTGGGTTCTGCCCCAGAAGTCGTTGGCGCCTTTGCCGGTCCAGACGTTCAGCGATCCGGTTTTCGTGGAGAAGATGTCACCCACGCCGTCGGCGTTGAAGTCCGGTGTGTTCGCCGCCGTCATCGCGGCATAGTGGGTCGCGAGTTCCTTGCCCGTGAGCGCGCGGTTGTAGAGGGCGAACTTTCCGACGGCGCCCTTGAACCAGGACTCCTTGCTGCGGGTCCCGACGCGGACGGGTGCCGGTCCCGGTCTGGGTTTGACGATGACCTCGTCCGGTTTGCCAGGGCGGTAGACCAGCTGGGAACTGCTTTTGAGTACGCCGTCGCGGTAGATCCGCACCATGCCGTATTCGCCTTCCGAGGTGTCGAAGGTGAAGGCGACGTGGATCCATTCGTTCACCCGCACGCTCTCCTGGAAACCCGCGCCGGCGCCGTAACCGCCGTCCAGGTTCCAGGCGTATCCGGAAATGCGGTTGGGCCGGTTGTCGTCGGTGACCTTGGAGTACATCCGGCCGGCCCATTCCTGATCGCCGCCCTTCTTCGACTTCGTGCCCTTACCCAGGAAGTAGACATAGCCGGTCTGCTCCTCGTTCGGGAACTGGAGGGTGTGCGGCCTGATCCAGGCTTCCACGGTGAACTTGCCGGTCGTGGAGATGTGGAACTTACCGGAGTCCGGCACCTCGAAGTAGCCGGAAGAGCCGTTGAAGGCCGCGGCGCCGTCCCGGTTGGGCAACTGGACCGAACTGGAGACATTGTGGAAGGTGCCCTTGTAGGCGTTGCCGCTCCAGTCGGTCTCCGTACCGTGGGACGGGTGCGACAGCCGCCAGTAGGCGACGGGTTTGTGTGACAGGACCAGCTTGTCGTAGGCGCTCAGACCTCCGGGCTGGGCGGCCACGGCCTGCCGGGCGTCCGCGACCGCCGGCGCGGGTCCGTGGACGGCCGCGCTCACCGTCACCAGTGCGGTGCTCATCCCCACCGCGAGGGTACGCAGGTGCGCCATGCCGAGCCGTCTCCCCATGACGTGAGTGCCTCGCCTTCTTCGTCCTGTGCCAGGACGGCTCAAGGTAGGAGACCTCGGTATATCGGCGGTATGTGGCTTCAGGGCTGATGGTGCGCGCCCCAGTCCCAGAGTGCTTGCAGAACAGGGCCGAGGCGGCGTCCGTGCGGGGTGAGCGTGTAGTGGACCCGGGGCGGCCAACCGGGGCAACGGCGGCGATCGAGTACGCCGGCGCGCGTCAGGTGCGCCAGCCGTTCGGACAGGACCTTGTCCGACAGCGCAGGCAGGGCATGGCGGAGTTCGGTGAACGTGTGGTCGCCGCGCAGGAATTCGCGGATCACCAGGGTCGTCCAGCGGCCGTGCAGGGCGGCCAGGGTGATCTCCACCGGGCAGGAGGGGGTGGGTTCGGTGACCTTCGCGCGAGGGTCGTCGGGCACTCCCGGCCGGGGAGGGTGACCAACTGTTTGGTGAGTCACGAGGGCGCCTCCTAGCGTTGCCGCGTCTGAGTGATTTCTACCTGCTGGAAAGGTGTGCGGTGATGATGCGGCAACTTGCCGAACGTCCCGAGGACGTGCCCGCGGTGTTCGCCGAGCGGTTCAACAGCGGTGACGCGGAGGCGGTGGCGGAGGTTTATGAGAGCGGTGCGGTGTTCGTCCCGGAACCGGGCACTGGGCTGACGGGACAGGACGCCCGTGCCGCCAACGAGCGATTCCTGGGTCTCGGGCTGCCGATCGACGTCCGGCCGCGACACGTCTACGCCACGGGCGACATCGCCCTGCTGATCGTCGACTGGACGATCGATGGCACGGATGGTGACGGCCACCCCGTGCACATCGAGGGCACCGCCACGGATGTCGCCCGGCGCGGGGAAGATGGGCGCTGGCGCTACGCCGTTGACAACCCGTTCGGCGTGAAACCGCAAGTCGGCGGCCGGCCGGAGTAGTCGTTCGGCCGGGCCGGTGCCGCGCCTAGGCTTCCCGCAGGAGCCGGGTCAGGCGGTCCCAGGCCGGGGAGGAGGCTTCGGGCTGGGACTGCTGGGCGAGCCGGGCGACGGCCGGGTTCTGCACGGGGCGGGTCTCGGAGCGGCTGTGGTGGCGGGCGAACCACTCGCGGGTACGGTCCGCGAGCCCCGGGAGCCGGGGGTCGTCCGGGGACCAGTGGTAGGCGGCGTCGTGGTCGAGGTAGAGCGCGCGGAACTCGGGATCGGCGATGAGCTCGTGCTTCTCGGCGAGCCACACCGCGGCGTCCTCGGGGGAGGCCGTCTGCATGAGGATCCAGCCGTCGCGTTCGAGCTGGATCTGGCGCTCGCTGACGCCGAGGTCGCGCAGGGCGTCGAGGTGGTCGGCGACCTCGGGGGAGACGTAGAGCCGGTCGCCGCCCTGGAGCTGGGCGAGCTGGTCGCGCAGGCGCTCCAGTTGGGCGATGCGGTCCTGGAGGGTCAGGTCGATCTCGGTGACGGCCGCGGCGAGCTCGTCCGGGTCGGCGTCGAGGAGGTTCTTGATGCGGGCCAGCGGTACACCCGCGTGGGCCAGGGTTCTGATCTTGACGAGGTCGATGGCCTCCTTGGCGGTGTAGCGCCGGTAGCCGGAGGAGTCGCGGCCGGGCTCGGTGAGCAGGCCGCGCTCGTGATAGTGACGGATGGCCTTGGTGGTCACCCCGGCGTAGTTCGCCAACTGGCCGATCGTGAACATGCCGGGCATCCTTCCATTCATCAGGCGGTTTTCTGAACGGGTCGGGTGCGGTGGGTCAGGTGCGGCGGGTGAGGCGGCCGCCGGCGTTGCGGAAGCGGGCCCGGCCGTCGCTGACGTCGTGGTACGAGACGAGCAGCAGCCTCAGGTAGCCGTCGAACACCTCCATCGGGTACCCCTCCGGTGCGAACAGGCCGGGACGGATCGGGACGTAGCGCTGCGGCGGTGCGGAGGTCGTGCCGCCGGCGAACGCGGTGAAGATCCGCTCCTGCGACTCGTCCGCCGGTTCGTAGGTCGTCCGCTCCTCCAACCGGCCGTCCACGATGCTGACGTCGATGCGGAGCTGGTCGGAGCGGTACGTGCCCACGTACGGAGTCAGGTCGACGTCCTCGCGCACGCCGGTGATCAGCGTGGGCAGCGCGACGCCGAGGTGGTCGGTCAGCAGCCAGCGCAGCAGCCGGTCCTGCACCATGAGCGCTCCCGGGGTGTTGCCGAAGGCGGTGAAGACGAGGTCGTGCTCGGGCACGACGCACAGGAGGGACACCCCGCCGGGTGACGCGCCGGACATGGCCAGCACCGTCGTGTCGCCGAAGGGATAGAGCACCCAGCCCATTCCTATCGGCGGCACGTTCGGGCTGTCCATGTCGTACGAGACCCGCTGCATCAGCGCGGCCGACTCGGCGGACAGGACGCGCGCACCCGATGGGGAGACGCCGCCCGCGAGGTGGGTGCGGCCGAAGGCGAGCAGGTCGGCGACGGTGCCGATCGGGGTGCCGCCGGCCGGCCCCCAGGTCTCGGGCAGCGTGAACATGGTCGTCGGCCGCAGCAGCATGGTCTCGGGGTCGGGGAAGTGGCCGACGGCCGTGCTGCGCAGGATGGCCTGCTCGGCCGACGTGCTGGAGTCCGTCATGCCGACGGGCGCGTAGACGTCACGTGCGAGCAGTTCGGCGAAGGGCAGGCCGGTCACCACCTCCAGCAGGCGGCCGGCGAGGATCATGCCGCCGTTGGAGTAGCTGAGCTGCTCGCCCGGCTCGAACAGGATGCCGCACCCGCCGGCCAGGCCGTCCACGTACGTCTTCAGCGCGTCGCGGCCCTTGGCGTCGGGGAAGTACAGGTCCGCGTCGATGCCGTTGGTGTGCGAGAGCAGGTGCCGGACCAGGATCTTGTCCGCCGCGCCCGGCACGGTCAGGGCGAACTCGGGCAGATAGGCGACCACCGGCGTGTCGAGGTTCAGCCGCCCGCGCTCGACCTGCTGCAGGACCAGTGTGGTGGTGAGGACCTTGGTGACCGAGCCGAAGAGGAAGCCGGTGTGCTCCAGCATGGGCGCGCCGGTGGTGAGGTTGGCGGTGCCGTGGGCGACGATGATCTGTTCGCCGGCGTGGTGGACGCCGGACACGAAGCCGGGCACCTCGCCGGACTCGCAGGCGGTGGCGATCTGCTCGCGGAAGTGGGTCTCGACGGTGTGGAGCGCGTTGGTGTTCATGTGGAGCATCGTCGAGGCTTGCCCCAGGGGCAAGGTCAAGGGTCCGATCGGGAACGGATCCGCCGTCGTCCCCGGTGCCGTCGCCGGGTCCCCGATACGGTGGGATTCGTGTCATGGACCCTCGAAACGCCCGACGGCAGGTCGCTGAGGGTCAACGCCTGGAACTGGCGGCCGACCCTGGAGCTGCTGGAACAGGCCCGCGTACTGGACGAGGAGACGCTGGAACTGCTCGGCTACAACATCCTGGTGGAGCTGAGCGGGGCGGACGCCCGGCGGATCGCCGTCTTCCTCGACGGTTACCTGCCGGCCGTGCCCGGTGAGGGACGGGTGCTGCTCGACGGGACGGTCACCACGGAACCCGACACCTTCGAATTCCACCGCGACGACCTCGGCCGCAACTACTCGGCCACGGCCCAATGGCTGACCCGGTTCAGGGATTTCTGCCGGGACGCGCCGGACGGCTTCTCCTGCTCCTGACCAGCCCTCGCGCCCTTTCACGCTGGCGAAGCGGGTGGTCCGGATCAGAGCCGGGGCGCACCCGCGACGACGTCCAGCACGTTGCGCGGGTTGGTGCCTGAGGGTGCCGAGCAGGCGCATGCCGTCGTTCACCCGGCGCCAGCGGTAGGTCCGCGTCACCCCTCGGGGTGCTTCTCATCGCGCAGGTGGGCGATCGTGACGCCGTCCATGGCGACGCAGCTGTTGACGGCGTACCGGACGAAACCTTCTTCGCGGACGCGGACGCGGACACGGACGCTCTTGGAGGCAGGGGCCGCTACGCGGTGAAACGCGCGGCGTGTTCGGCGGCCCACTGGGCGAACGTGCGGGCCGGCCGGCCGGTCACCCGTTCGACGGTGTCCACGACGGTCTTGGACTCCTCGCTGGCGGCGGCGTGCCAGCCGATCACGTACTCGGCGTCCGCCCGCGACACGCCGCCGGCCACCAGCCGGTTCACCGCCCGCTCGGGCGTGATGGGCACGAACGCCAGGTCGCGGCCGATCGCCCGCCCCAGGATCGCGACCCGTTCGCTCGTGCTCAACGCCTCGGGGCCGGTGAGGTTGTAGGCGCGGCCCGCGTGGCCGTCGTCGAGCAGCGCGACGGCCGCCACCGCGCCGATGTCGGCCTCGTGGACGAGCGCGCCGGGATGGTCGTACGGCTCGCGGACGACCCCCTCGGCGCGGATCGAGTCGGCCCAGGTCAGGGCGTTCGACATGAACTCCTGTGGTTCGAGGCGGGTCCATCGCACGCCCGACTCGGCCACGGCCTGCTCGGCGGGGCCCACGTAACCGCCCCACACCACGGTGATCCGGTCCACGCCCGCGTCGACCGCCCGCCGGACCAGCTCGGGCGCGGCCTCGGCGAGGCCCGCCGTCACCGTGACGTGCAACCGGCTGACGCCGTCGAGGGCGGCGCCCAGCTCCGCCGGCGCGGTGTGCGTGCCGGCGACGACCTCCACCCCGTCGGGGAAGCTCGCCCTGGCCGGATCGCGGGTCAGCGCCCGTACATGCTCTCCCCGGCGGACCAGCTCCGCCACGACGTGCCTGCCGGTGTTCCCCGTGGCACCCGTCACCAGTGTCGTCATCGTCCTGCTCCTTTCGTCACCAGCGACGTTAGGAACTCAACTGAACTTGAGGTCAAGCGCGGCGGGTTCCCAGGGCGCGGGACAATCGGGGCATGACCGGAGAGACCGCTGTCGGTGCGCTGCACCATGTCGAGATCTGGGTGCCCGACCTGCCCCGGGCCGTCGCCGCCTGGGGGTGGCTGCTGGAGGAGCTCGGCTATGAGCCGTACCAGGAGTGGGCGGCCGGTCGCAGCTGGCGGCTCGGGGCGACGTACCTGGTGTTCGAGCAGTCGCCCGCGCTCAGCGCCGGGCGGCACGACCGCCTCCGCCCCGGGCTGAACCATCTCGCCTTCCACGCCGGCGACCGCGCCCGGGTGGACGCGCTGGCGGAGCGCGCGACGGCGTACGGCTGGACGTTGCTGTTCCCCGACCGCCACCCGCACGCCGGCGGGACGGAACACTATGCCGCCTACCTGGAGAACACGGACGGCTTCGAGATGGAGCTGGTCGCGGGAGCGGTCACGACGTGAAGTGAGCGTGGGCGGCCGTCAGCAGGGCCGGGCAGGGCGGCGGAAAAGCACGCGCTTGTTCGATGGCCGAGGACCATAATGAGGCAGTTATGCGGCCCGATCACCTTTCCCCGGACGAACTGCTCAACGAGGTCGAACCCCTGTCCCACGGACAGCGGTGCCACCGCCTGGCCGAGCGCGGCAAGGAGCTGGCGGGCCGGCCGGACGCGCTCCAGGCCCTGATCACGGCCCTGGCGGAGCGCGGCCCGTACGAACGGCTGCTCGCGGCGCAGCTGGCCGTCATGACCGGGCACCTTCCGCACCTCACCCGCGCCACCGCCGACCCGGATGCTGACATATCCCGGTACGCGATCGGCCACGCCGTCAGGCTGGGCATCCCCGACGACGCCGTCATGGAGATCGTCCGCGACGCCCCCGCCGTCCATCGCGCGGCCGCCTACCGGGCCGTCCGGCGCGACCGCAGGAGCGACCTGGCCGAGCGGCTGGTCGACGAGGTACGCGGGCGCTGGGGCGACCGCGAGGCCGCGGGCCTGCTGGTGGTCTGCTCCGCCGAGGCGGTCGCGGCCAGGCTCGGCGACCTGGCGCACGCGGTGCCCAACTGGGGCGCCCTGGCCAGGCGGCATCCGCACGCGGTGCTCGACCACGCCGAGTCGGTGCTGGCCGAGCTGCCCCGCCCCCTGCGCGAGGCGTGGTGGACGGCGACGGCCGCGGGCATCGAGGTGGCCGCCACGCACGCACCCGAGCGGGTGATCGACCTGCTGGAGCGCTACCCGGCCAACCGGAGCTGGCACTGCGCGGGCCGGCTGCTGGACGCCGACCCCGTCCGTACGCTGGCCCTCTACCTAGGCGCCGGGCAGCGCCACCAGCTCACCCGGCTGCTGCGGCGCAGGGCGGTACGCCGGCGGCTGGCCTCGCTTCCCGACGACCGGCTGGCCGGGGTGGGGCGGGCGGTGCGCGACGTCGAGGAGTCGCTGATCGACCTGCTGCGTTCGGTGCCGCCCGCGCGCAGGGACGCGCTGTTCACCGAGGTGATGGCGGACGTCGACCAGTCGCAGGCGACCTACTCGCCGTACCTGCTGAGCGTCCTGCCGCTGCGCCGCCGGGTCGCGGAGGCGCGACGCATGCTGGCGCTGCGCTCCGTCGCCGAGGACCCGCGGCAGACCCGGTGGATCACCGCCTTCCTCCCGTACGACGAGGCCGAGCCCGTGCTGCGGGCCGTCACCCGCCGCTCCGACGCGCTCGACCGCGCCGACGGCTACCGGAGCCTGATCGCCTGCGCGGGGCGCGCCCGCGACCCCGAAGTCGTCAGCCGGATGCTGGCCGCGCTCGGACGGCTGCGCAACGAGCAGGACCCGGTACGCCAGGCCGCCGTCCAGGCGCTGACCGGCATCCCGCCGCGGCTGTGGACGGCCGGGCACGTGCCCGTGCTGGACCGGTTCGTGGAGGACGCGGTCAACGCCCGCGACTGCTCCTACCAGACCCGGCGCGACCTCTCCCGCCTGGCGGCCGCGATCTTCGAGGAGGGCGCGCGGCAGGACGAGCCCGCCCTGCTGGAGTACGGGCTGCGGGTCCTCGAACGGCTGGCCGGCTCCGTGGGCACGGTCTCGGTGCACCGGCTGTCGCGGGTGCTCAGGCGGGGCCAGGAGGCCGAGCTGGTACGCCGGCTCGCCCCCTACCTGGAGGCGGAGGCCCGCCACGACCGGCACCAGCTGGCCTTCCTGCTCGCCGAGGCCCTCGACCGGCGCGGCCACGACCTGCCCGAGCTGCAGCGGGCGCTGGAACGCGCGCTGACGGCCACCGGCGAGTCCGACGCGATCAGGGCCGTCGACTTCTGGCTGGCGCCGCCGCGCACCAGGGGTGAGCGGGTCGAGGCGCTGCTGGCGGCCGATCCCTCCGTGGTGATGCTCGGCTCCGTGTTCAACGAGCTGGCGGCGCGGCGTACGGACCTGCTGGAGTACTTCCTGGGCCGGCGGGCCCGCAAGGGGCGCTTCGCCCAGAGCGGGGTGCGGCGGGTCCGGTACGTTTCGCGCCAGCTCGTCCGGCGGTGGACGGGGCGGCAGCGGGAGGCGTACGCGGAACTGCTGGAACGCGTCGTGTGGAACACGTCGCTGCCCCTGCACGAACGGGCGCAGGCGGTGCGGATGCTGGGCGAGGTCCCGGCGATCGAGGCCGGCCGGCTGCGGCACCTGGAGTCGGAGGTGCTGCTGCGGCGGGCGATGCTGACGACGCTGCCCTGGACGGCGCGCCCGCAGGAGGTGCTGGCCGAGCTGCTGTCGTACGCGGGCTCGGACGACGCCCATGTGGCCGTGTCGGCGGCGGCGCGGGCGGCGCGGTTCGTCCGGCCGGCCGAGCTGCCGGCGGCGCTGGAGCCGGTCCTGGCCGAGGGCAAGATCACCGCCCGCAAGGAGGCGGTACGGCTGCTGGCCGGGCACCACGCGCCCGGGGCGATGGCGCGGTTGCGGGGCCTGTGGGAGGCCGAGGGGCAGCACAAGGACGTGCGGGTGGCGATCGTCTCGGCGGTCCTCGGCCTGCTCGACGAACCGGGCGCATGGGACCTCCTCACGGAGGCGGTCGCCATGGCGCGGGGCGATGGGGCCGGGGATGCGGTGGCCGACCTGGTGGCTCCCGTGCTCGGTGCGCAGCCGCTGGACGTGCCGAGCCGGTGGCGGGCCGCGTTCGGGGAGCTGATCATCGCCGCCACGCTCGCGGAGGAGCGGACGGTCCGGCTGACCGCCGTCGCGGCGCTGCCGCGCTGGATCGCCCACGCGCCGGGGGCCATGGAGCGGCTGGCCGAGGTCGCCCGCGATCTCGACGACGCCGCGAGCTGGCGGGCCGCCGTACGCGGGCTGGTCACGGGCGCGTGCTCGGGGTACGAGCCCGAGGTGCTGCGGCGGACGGTACGCGCGCTCGCCGCCGCCGCGGCCGAACCCGACGCGGGGGCCGCCCGCGACCGTCCGGCCGCCCAGCGGCTGGCGGACGTCGTCGAGGTCCTGCGCCGATGGCACCGGGCGGAGGGTGAGCCGATCGTGCCCGACCTGCCCGACGACCTCCCGCCGGACCTGGCGGCCGAGCTCCTGGCCGGCACCCTCGACTGGGACGCTCCGCGACCGGCGCTGGAGCGGCTGGTGGCGACGGTTCCCGGGGTGCTGTCCGCCGTCGAGACCGGCGAATTCCTGGCCGAGTCGGCCGAGGACGTGCCGATGGAGCGGGTGCTGCCGCAGGCGGAGTGGCTGGCCGGGCAGGGGGAGAAGGGCGCGCTGCTGGCCACGGCGCTGGCCGCGTCGTGCGGGCCCCGTTCGGGCTGGGCGGCGCCGTGGCGGGAGCTGGTGCGACGGGTACGCGCGTCCAGCCACCCCGAAGCCGCCCACCAGGCCCTCCGCGTCACGACGGCCGACGAGTGATCGCCCTGCTGTCCTTCACGCCCCGCTCGTCAGGGTGACCGCCCGCAGAGGGGCCGGTCAGACGTCGGTGTGGGCGTAGTCGCACTCGTCGAACTGCGGCGTCCGCACGACCGTGGAGTCCGTCTCCGTGCCGCCGCCCACCTGCTCGGCCTGGGCGGCCGGCGCGGAGGTCAGGACGAGGGTGGCCAGGATGACCGCGGTGGACGCGGCCACGCGGCGGACAGGGCCGCGCTGGTGAGCCTTCATGGGTCCTCCATGAGGAACGCTCGACTGGCCCCATCGTGGGCGCTGCGGCGACGGATGTCCAGGCCGAACCTCGTTCCCGTCGCCGGACGCGGCCTGGGCGGCGCGGAGCGGGTCGGCGAGGGGTTGACGATGGCTGTTAGGGTCGGTCCTCATCACTGACCGAGTCAAGAATTCGTCATGGGA
Source organism: Nonomuraea fuscirosea (assembly GCF_003001935.1). Classification (GTDB taxonomy): domain Bacteria; phylum Actinomycetota; class Actinomycetes; order Streptosporangiales; family Streptosporangiaceae; genus Nonomuraea; species Nonomuraea fuscirosea. The sequence continues at coordinate 347,890 of NZ_PVNG01000003.1, forward strand.
GGGTCATGAGGACCTTTAAAAAAATCGCGATCATCACCTCCGTGCTCGCCGGAGCGGCGGCGACCGCCGGGACGGCGGCGCCGGCCGCCGTCGCGCAGGCCGCGCCCGCCTGGGCCGCCTACCACGGGCTCAGCGCCGGTCAGAGCGTGAGCCGGGTGACGCAGCTCAAGAACCAGGGCTACCGGCCGATCACGGTAAACGTTTCGGACGGGGAGCGGTACGCCGCCGTCTGGCTCAAGGGCGGGGCGCCCAACGACTGGGGCATCTGGCAGGGCATGTCGGCCAGTGGGTTCAAGAAGCGCTTCGCCGCCGCGGTCAAGGAGGGTGCGCAGCCGACCAGCGTCTCCGCCACCGGGCCCGCCGACTCGCCGGTGTTCGCCGCCATCTTCGAGCGGAAGAAGGGCGCGTTCGTCTCCAAGTTCGGGCTGACGCCCGCCCAGTTCGGCGCCGAGAACAAGCGGGCCGCCGCCAACGGCCTGGCGCTCAGCTCGGTGGACGCCTACGGCACCCCCGGCGACATCCGCTACGTCGGAGTCTGGAGCGCCGACTCGGGCGGCGCCTGGTACTACACGTACGGCAAGAGCAGGCAGCAGCACCAGGCCGAGTACAACGCCAAGCGGCAGAAGGGCTTTCGGCCGGTCAAGGTGGCCGTGGCGCCCGACGGCACCTACAGCGCGGTGTGGCGCAAGGACGGGCTGAGGTCCTGGGCCCACTTCGTGGACATGAACGCCGCCGGCTACCAGAAGCGGGTCGACGACCTCAAGGCCAAGGGCCTTCACCCCGTGCAGGTCAACGCCGAGAACGGCAAGTACACCGCCGTCTGGCAATGACGCGCTCCCCAGCCTGGGCGCTGGGGATTCAGCCTGTGCCGCGTGTGCGGCACTTCTGATGGCTTCCTGTTTCTCTGGGTCCTGCCCTCCGCTAGGCGGCGGGTCTCACGGTTTTTCCGCAGGCGTTCAGCCTCTCCGCCCGTCCGGCGGCGAGGCTGTTGATCGCCGCGTTGACGTCTCTGTCGTGGACCGCCCCGCATGGGCAGGTCCACGACCGGATGTTCAACGGCATCTCGTCTTGCAAGGCTCCGCACGTCGAGCACAGCTTGCTCGACGGGAACCAGCGGTCGATCCTGGCGAAGGTGCGGCCGTACCGCTTCGCCTTGTACTCCAGCATGTTCACGAACCGGGACCAGCCCGCATCGTGCACCGACTTGGCCAGCTTCGTGCGCGCCATACCCTTCACGGCAAGGTCCTCCACATACACCGCTTGGTTGTCGCGGATGATCTGGGTGGAGAGCTTGTGCGCGAAGTCCCGGCGCGTGTCGGCCACCTGGGCGTGAGCCTTGGCGACCTTGGCCTTGGCCTTGGCCCGGTTCACAGAGCCCTTCTCTTTTCTGCTCAGCGCTTGCTGCGCCTTGCGAAGCTTCTTCGCCGCGCGCCGCAGGATGCGCGGGTTGGCGATCTTGCGGCCGTCCGACAAGACCGCGAAACGCGTGAGACCCAGGTCGATGCCCACCTCGGGCGCCACTTCGGGCAGCGACCTGTCGGCCGTCTCCACCACGAATGAGGCGAAGTACCGCCCGGCCGCGTCCTTGATCACCGTCACTGATGACGGCTCGGCGGGCAGGTCCCGGGACCAGCGAACCGGCACGTCGCCGATCTTCGGCAGGCGCAGCTTTCCGCCAGGGGTGATCGCGAACCGGGCATTCTTGGTGAACCGGACCGCTTGCCGGTTGTCCTTGCGCGACCGGAACCGGGGCGGCGCGATCTTCGGGCCCTTCCGCTTCCGGGTGATCGAGGCGAAGAAGTGGCGATAGGCGAGGTTCAGGTCGGCGAGCGCCTGCTGCAGCACCACGGCGGACACCTCGCCCAGCCATGCCCGTTCCGGCGTCTTCTTCGCCTGCGTGATCACCTGCTTGGACAGGTCCCCGTCCGAGATGTACGGCTGCCCGTTCTCGCGGGCCTCCCGCCGCATGCGCAGCCCGTCGTTGAACACCGTCCGCGCACACCCGAACGCCCTGGCCAGCGCTTGACGCTGACCAGCGGTCGGGTAGAGGCGAACGTTGTATCGGAGCTGCACCATCCGATCTTACCGCCGATGACACTACAGTGGTGTCATGATCCGGATTACCCTCAGACTCCCCGACGACGTACACGCCCAGCTGCTCACCCAGGCCGAAACCGATCGCCGATCCCTCAACTCCGAGATCGTGCACCTGATCGAGGTGGCACTCAACGCCGAAAGCGGAGACGACGAATCGCCTTGACGGCGATTCGTCTACCCCTGCTCCGCTGCGCGGGAGAGTCGGCTCCACCCCCGCACTGAAGGGCGGAGCACTGCCGACGCCTTGGTAGCGGGCCGGAGGACGCGCGGCCGCCGGGGTCAGTTCTGCAGGATCCGGACGTCGCCCGACGAGCTGCGCGCCACGATCTTGCCGTCGCTCTTGCCGTCGTGCTTCACCTCGGAACGTTCGCTGCCCTCCTTGCTGTCCGCCGTGACCGCGTAGGCCCCCGAGGGCACTCTCGCCGTCACCCTCCCGTCCGTGGACTCCAGGTCGAGCGTGGCGGGCCGGACGGTGAACGCCACGTCGATGGCTCCGTCGAAGGTACGGGCCCGTACATAGGTGGACTTGAGGCCCTCGGCCGTGAGCGGGCCCTCGCTGCGCAGCCGCAGCCGCCCGGAGGCGCCCGTCACCTGGATGCGGTCCCTGCTGACCACGTCCACGTCCTGGGTGAGGTCCTTCAGGATGACGCCGTCCGCGGCGTCCACCGACAGCTTCACGCCGGGCGGGACCTTGACGTGATAGCGGGCGCCGCAGTCGCCGAAGACCATGTTGCAGTCCGCGCTCAGGCGCAGGTCGCCGTCGCGCAGGGACCAGGCGGGGTCGGCCGTGGCCGCCTTGCCGCGCAGCCAGCGCTCCACCTGGACGGTGCCGCTCGTGCCCGGGAGCACGCGTACCCCGCCGAGGGAAGCGTCGATCTTCAGGTCGGTTCCGGTGAACGGGAACGACTGGGTGGCGTGGACCTCGTCCGCTTCGAGTTCCACGCCGCAAGCGCCGGTCGCCGCGACGAGTAACGCCGCGCACGCCGCAAATGCCGCGATCTGCCTCATGGTCACGATCGTGGCCGAGCGCCGCTCGCGCCCCATCGGCCATCCGGCCGAACCGGCCCCGGCTCCCTCGTCCGTTCGGCCGGTCGAAAGAAGGCCCCGGCTCCCTCGTCCGTGTTCGGCCGGTCCGAATAGGGCCCGGCCGGTGGCCGCCGGCCGGGCCCGGCCTCTCAGCCGCCTACAGGGCGGCCAGGATGGTTCGCACCTGGCCGAGAGGGTCGGCGCCGACCGGGCGGAGGACCACCGTGTCGGCCCCGGCCGCCCCCAGGCTCTTGACCCACTCCGCGGCCTCCTCCGGCGCCCCGGAGGCCATCGCCACGTCCTCGGGCGCCACCCCCAGGAACCCCGCCTGCCCGTCGAGCAGGGACCGCGCGGCCTCGTCCAGCTCGGCGGTCCCGCGCAGGTAGGCGAACACGACCAGTTCGTGCTCCTCGGTCGCGCCGATCCGGTCGAGGACCCCGGGCAGCTGGTCGGGGCCGACGCCCTCGGGCAGGATCGTGCCCTGGGCCACCCGGCCGGACAGCGCCAGCGAGCGCGGCCCCTTGACCCCGGCCAGCACGGGCGGCGGCACGGCGGGCGGGTGCACCAGCGTGACACCGTCCAGATGGACCGACTTCCCGTCGAGGGTGACGCGCTCGCCGCGCAGGAGCGCGCGTACGGACGTGATCGTCTCCTCCAGGAGGGCCAGCGGCGACGGGACGGCGGCGCCCACCTGCTCCATCCAGGCGCCCACGCCGTGCCCGATGCCGGCGGCCAGCCGGCCGGGGTGCAGGCGGGCCAGGTTGGCCAGCTCCATCGCCAGCAGCATGGGGTTGCGCAGCGGCGCGGGGGTGATGCCGATGCCCACCCGCAGCCGGGAGGTGACGGCGAGCGCCGTCGCGGCGGACGAGACGCCGCCGGTCCAGCCCAGGTCCTCGACCACCCAGAGATCGTTCACGGACGTCTCGTCGAGCGTCTTGGCGAACGGAACGAGCTGCTCGGGCGGCAGGTCGCGGTCGAACATGACTCCGAGTCTCACGGTGCCCTCCAGTGGTAGCGGTAGAGACGGCCGGTCTCCGAGTATCCGGCACACAGGAAGGCGTCGGCAGCCGGGACGTTGCCGGGCCTCGCCCGGGTGGCGGTCCCGAGCCGGGACGTTGACGGGGCCTCGCCCAGGTGGTGGTCCCGAGCTGGGAGCGCGCGGGCTCGGGGGACGACGTGACGGCTCCGGGCCGCGGCGGCCGGCGTCAGGCCGCGGTGCCGAGCGCCGTTCGGGCCTCGTCGAGCGATCCGCTGGTCGCGAAATGCCGGTCGAGGTTCGTGATCGTCAGGAGATGCCGGATCATGCCCGGCCCGACCACCAGCACCATTCGTCCCCGCATGTGCTGCACCTGGTTGAGCGTCTCCACGAGCACGCCCAGCCCGACCGAGTCGCAGAACGGCACCTCGGTCAGATCCACGATCAGATTGACCGGAGCGGCGAGCGCCTGTTCCAGCTCGGCCCGGAGCCGGGGCGCACCCGCGACGTCCAGGTCGCCCACGACACGGACCACCGTGCAGGGGCCCTCCCGCCAACACCTGACCACCATGGGCCTCACCTGCCCCGAGCCCAGAAAGATATGCCTATTTCTTACATATGTTCTGCATTGCCGTTTTGGTGGTTGGTGTAACACCGGGTTTCGCGGTTGGGGTGGCATTCGCCTTCGGTTGCTTGACCTTGAGCTGGTCGCTGCCCAGGATCACTTCAATGCCGGCGGTGTCGGTCTTGCGCAGCTCGGCCCCCGGGATGGCGGCCGCCACGACCTTCGCCGCGGCCTCCTGGCCCTCGCCGTGGCGGACGACGGTCTTCTTGTAGTCCTTCTTGGTGGTGTTGCCCGGATCGCCGGGGACCTTGAACCCGTACGCGACCAGCGCCGTCTTGGCCCGAGCCGCCAGGCCCGTGATGAGCGTGCCGTTCTTGACCTTGAGCGTGATCTCGCCGGGCGGGACCGCGGACGGCTTGACCGACGGCGTCGCGGCGGCGCTCGGCGTGGGCTCGGCCGGGTCCCGGTCGGCGTCGATCGCGGCGAACATGTCGCGGGCCGCCTGCTTGTCCCACAGCACCGCCGACTCGCCGGTGGGCGTCTTGAAGTCGACGTCGGACAGCGGCACCTCGGCGAACTTCACGTCGTCGAGCGAGACGTCGCGCATCTGCGTGGCCAGCCCGAGCAGCCCGTCGTCCGGGTCGACCCGGACCGTGCTGAGCGTCGAGTTGACGAACGAGGCCAGCTTGGCCGGGTTGGCCAGCGTGTCGGCGCTGAGCGCCCGGTTGAGCAGGGCCGAGATGACCTGCTGCTGCCGGTCGATGCGGTCGAGGTCGGAGCGGGCGGTGGCGCGGGTGCGCGCGTAGCCGAGCGCCCGCACCCCGTCGAGCTGGTGGGTGCCGGCCGGCAGGTTGAGCGCGATCTTGGTGTCGTCGATCGGCACGGGCGTGCAGACGGTGACCCCGCCGAGCGAGTCGACCACGTCGATGAAGCCCAGGATGTTGACCTCGATGTAGCGGTTGATCTGCAGCCCGGTGACCGCCTCGACGGTCTGCTTGGCCAGCTTGGGCCCGCCGAACTGGTACGCCGAGTTGATCTTGTGATCACCCTTGCCGGGAACCGTGGTCCAGGTGTCGCGCGGCAGGCTGACCACGGTCACCTTCTTGTGGTCCTCCGACAGGTGGATGACCATCATGGTGTCGGTGCGCTGGCCGGACTCGCGGCCCAGCTTGAGCCGGTTCTGCTGCTGGCGGGTGAGGTCGTCGCGCTTGTCGACGCCGACCATCAGGATGTTCTCGGCGCCCGAGGACGAGGGCGCGGTCACCCCGGCGTCCACCGTGCCGATCTGGCGCGGTGTCGCCCACACCACACCCGTGGTGACCAGCACGCCCGTGGACAGCAGCCCGGCCAGCACGACGTTGCGGCGGCGGGCCTTCGCGCTCCTGCGCGGCCTCCGGGTGCGGACGGGTGTCAGCTTGACGCCTCCGTAGGCGTCGCCGCCCACGAGCACACCGCCGTCCTCCTCGCCCGGGTCGCGCATGCCGTCCCCCTTTTGTCACCCCGGTGGATCGGGGCCTTCGATTGCCCTCCTCCCCTGGTCGTACAGTAGCGTGAGCCCCGCCATGAAGCAGTTCCCCGACTCGCCGCACGCGCCCGCGGAGACGCGCGGCTGGCCCCCCATCTCCGTCATCATGCCGGTCCTCAACGAGGAGCGGCACCTCCGCGAGGCCGTCGGCCAGGTCCTCGCCCAGCAATACCCAGGCGAGATCGAGCTCGTCCTCGCCGTGGGTCCGTCCCAGGACCGCACCCAGGAGGTCGCCGACGCCATCGCGGCGGCCGACCGCCGGGTGACGGTGGTGCCCAACCCGACGGGCCGCACCCCCAACGCCCTCAACGCGGCCATCGCCGCCTCGCGTAACGACATCGTCGCCAGGGTCGACGGGCACGCCATGCTGCCCTCCGACTACCTGCGCGTCGCCGTCGAGACGCTGGCGGAGACCGGCGCCGACAACGTCGGCGGCGTCATGGCGGCGGAGGGGATCACCCCCTTCGAGCAGGCCGTCGCCTGCGCCATGACGTCCAAGATCGGCGTGGGCGCCGCCGCCTTCCACGTGGGCGGCACGGCGGGCCCCGCCGACACCGTCTACCTCGGCGTCTTCCGCCGCTCGGCCCTGGCCAGGGTCGGCGGCTACGACGAGCACTTCCAGCGGGCCCAGGACTGGGAGATGAACCACCGCATCCGCCAGACCGGCGGCCTGGTGTGGTTCCAGCCGCGCATGCGGGTCTCCTACCGGCCACGGCCCAACGTGAAGGCGCTGGCCAAGCAGTACTTCCACTACGGCCGCTGGCGCCGCGTGGTCTCGCGCACGCACGAGGGCACGATCAACCTGCGCTACCTGGCGCCGCCGGTCGCGGTGCTGGCGATGCTGCTCGGGCTGCTCGTCTCGCCGTTCTTCCCGCTCGCGCTGATCGTCCCCGGCGGCTACGCGCTGGCCATCGCGGCCGGCTCGGCGGTGACCGGCAGCGGGCTGCCCACGGCGGCGAAGCTGCGGCTGCCGCTCGTGTACGCGACCATGCACTGCTCCTGGGGCTGGGGCTTCCTGACCAGCCCGAGAAAGCTGGCCCGCCCGCCGGGACAGACAGTGAGGAGAGAGGAGCCCGCGCCGCGCTTCGGCGAGTAGCGAGCCCGCACCGGGCCCTCGGCGAGTGCGCTCAGGAGCCGGCGAAGACCCGCTCGACGGCGGCGTTGAAGCGGGCCAGCGCGTCCGGGTACTCCGGGCCGAAGAGCTGGCTCCTGAGCTTGACCCTGGCTCCGGCCAGGGTGTCATCCCCGTCCAAGAACTCGGCGAGGTTCGACAGGTCCTCGCCGAGCAACACCCCCGCCTCGGCGCTGGGGTAACGCTCGTGGAAGGCGGCCTCGGGCAGCCCGGCCACGTTCGTCACCGCGTACGGCTTCTCGCTGGCCAGGAAGTCGGCCACGACGCTGGAGATGTCGCTGATCAGCAGGTCGCACTCGTTGAAGCAGTCGTACAGGTGCGGCTCGGGACCGTCGACGATCAGGTGCCTGATCCGCTGCGCCTCCTCCCCGGCCCCGTGCGAGGGATGCCTGGCCTTCGACTTGGCCAGCTCGGCCGCCTCGATCATGGCCACGATCTTCCGGTGCGCCCGGGTGGCGCTCTTGTCGCGGTGGCCGGTCAGCGGGTGGGGCTTGTAGATCACCCGCAGCGGCGGCCGGTGGTCGAGCAGCGCCCGCACGAGACGCGGGCCCATGGTGATCAGCGAGGTGTGGAACAGGTCGTCGTTCCAGCCCTCCCAGGTGGGCGCGTACAGGACGGTCCGGTACGGCAGCCCGGGCCCCTCCGTCGAGATGCCCTCCAGCTGCGGCCGGCCGACCTCGTGGATGTTCTCGTCCCTGACGCCCACCTTGGCCCGGCGGTAACGGTCGCGGCCCGCGGGCCCGGCCACCCACACCTCGTCGTACACCCGGGAGAACGGGTTGAACGAGGCCTCCTTGTCGCTGTCGCCGTGGTTGAGGAACGCGCTGCGCAGGGTCGGGATGCGCAGCATGTGCACGTTCCTGCCGACGTTGGCGACGTACAGGCAGAGGCGGGCCCCGGCCAGCGCGCGGAAACTCATCAGGTCGGCCGACGACGGGATGCACACCATCGGCAGGCTGGTGCCTTCGAGGTGCGCGGCCATGCCGCGCTCGCGCAGCACGACGATGGCGCGCCGGTCGATGCGCTCCAGCGTGGGCAGCCACATCCTGGCCTGGTAGGCGGCGGCGGTGGCGCCGGAGAAGTACAGGATGATCTCGGGGGCGTACCGCTCGACCTGCTCGCCGACCACCCGCAGCACGTTGGCGCGGTCGGTGAGGGGCAGGGCGCGGCGCACGTACGGGATGAGCGCGAGCGCCGCCGCGAGCCCGGCCACGAGCGCCACCCCGGCCCCCAGAGTGGCGAGCACGGCCCCGTGGACCGCGCCCAGCACCGGAAGGGCGTCCAGATAGAGGAACGGCACGCTGCGCGCGTCACGCAGCCGCCTGGGCGGCATCTTGGGGATGCGCAGCGCGGAGACGTCGAGGTTGCGGGTGGTCACCGGCATGTGGCTGAGCGTCTGACGCAACCGCATCGCGAGGCCCGTGTGCAGCGCCCGTACGGCGTGCAGGGCGAGCACGCCGGCCGCGAGCGCCACGAACCACGGCGACTCGGCCCCGGCCGTCCGCGCCACCAGCAGCAGGGCCAGCGTCTCGCGCACCAGGAAGCGCAGCGTGATCCCGAGGTGCACCTTGCCGAGCAGGTCGGGCAGCGGGCGGGCGGCGCGCGGGGCGACGAGCTCGACGGCGTAGGAGGCCACGGCGACCGCTCCGAACAGCAGCGGCGCCGGCCACAGTGCCGAGACCAGCAGCGCGGGGTAGCAGCCGAGCAGTGCCGCGATCACGATGAGTCTCCTCATGTGATCGCACGGTAACAATGCTCAGGTCAAGCGCCGTCCACGAGCACGTCTATGACTTGCCCTGATAGGTCGGAGATGAGGATGTCCAGCGAGGTCTGCGAGACGAGGAGGGGAGACGCGCCGGTATTGACGCAGTTGACCCCGATGCCGTCGGCGGCCCACTCGCGGGCCAGCGCCCTGGTCAGCGCGGCCACCGCGGCGGCCCCCGAGGCGTGCAGGGCGCCGGAGCCCGGCGGCACCTGCAGCAGCAGGCTCCCGCGCCGGCCGGCCTGGCGCGACCGTCCCGCCGCCGCCCGCAGGTGGGGGTGGGCGGCGCGGGCCACGTTGAGCGCGCCGAGCTGGCCGGCCCCGACCACGTCCGCGACGCCGTCGCCGGTGGCCGCGAGCAGGTCGCCGGAGGAGCCCGCGCCGGCCGCCAGCACCACGTGATCGGCCCGGCCCACGTCGTCGAGCGCCTTGGCCACCGTGTCGAAGTCCTCGGGCCGCACGCCGTCCGCCCTGGTCAGCACGCGTACGTCGGCGCCACGGGCGGGCCCGGCCGGCGCGGACTCGCCCACCACGACCACGACCTGCCCCGCCAGCGCGTCGGGGGCGCCGGCCGGCACGGCGGCGGGCAGCCCGAAGAGCAGCTCCGCGATGCGCAGGTCGGCCGGATGCGTCACCTTGATGTTGTGCTCGCTGCCCGGCACCAGGTGGATCGGCACCTCGGGCAGGTAACGCAGCACCACGCCGCAGTCGTCGGTGGCGGGCAGGTCGCCGAAGCCGGGATCGGCCATCGCCCGCTCGTAGGCTTCGCGGATCACCGAGAGCCGGAAGCACTGCGGGGTCTGGCTGCGCCGCAGCCGCGCCCGGTCCAGCACCTCGCCGATCACCTCGCCGCCCGGCCCAGGGACCGCGGTGAAGACGGTGTCCGAGCTCGGGATCGCCACGTTGACGGCCTCGTGGGTCTCCAGCGCCCTGACACACTCCGTGATGATCCGGGGCTCCAGGAGCGGGCGTACGGCGTCGTGCAGCAGCACGTTGCACTCCCGCTCGCCCAGCGCGGCCAGCGCCCGCCACGTGCTCTCCGTGCGGCTCGCGCCGCCGTCCACGACCTTGCCGACCTTGCGGTATCCGCCCGCGGCGACGATCTCCCGCACCCGGCCCGCGTATCCGGGCGTCATCAGCACCACGACCTCGTCGATCTCCGGCGCGCCCTCGAATACGGCCAGCGAATGCTCGATGATCGTCCGGCCCGCGACCTCGATGAGCTGCTTGGGCGTGCTGAGCCCCACCCGCTGCCCCACGCCGCCCGCGAGGAGCACTCCAACCGACCGCAGCGGTGAATCCATACCCGGCAGCGTAGTGCCGCCGGTCCGTGATATTGCGGTGACCTGTCGCTACGCTGTGTCTACGCACCCCCAGTGACCGCACTCCACCCCGGCCGGGAGGAGACCTGCGCTTTGCCCGACTCACCGATCCGCGGGGGCACGACCACGTCGGCCGTGCTGCTCGCCACGACGCCCGCGTGCAGGCTCTCCAGCGGTGACGGCACCCTGCTCGACCGCCTCCACGACCAGCTCTCCGTGCTGCCCGTCCGCGACGTCCTGGTGGTCAGCGCGGGCGGCGGCCTCGGGGCCGACCTGCGCGGCGTCGCCAAGATCGCGCGGACCACCACCGGCACGGTGGCCGTGCTCCCCGCCGACCTGGTGGCCCACACCGAGGCGCTGGCGCTGCTGCTCGAACACCCCGCCCACGACACCGCCGCGCTCATCGCCCACGACGCGGCCACCTCGCCGCTGCGGCCTCCCGTACGCGTCGAGGGCGGCAAGGTCGTCGCGGCGGGCAGCTCGTTCCACCTCGTGCCGGAGGCCAACGCCACGTTCAGGGGCGTGCTGCAGACCGGCGAGTCCGACCTGCCCGCGCTCGCCGACATCGCCGAGGAGCTGGCCGAGCTGTCCGAGGCGGGCAAGCTCGGCCCCGTCACCGCGGTCGAGGCCGTCGACCTGCTGCTGGTCGGCCTGGTCAGGTCCGGCGTGAGCGTGCGCGCCGCGGCGATCGGGCCGCTGCACGCCGACCGGGTGAGCGGCCAGAACGCCGCCGACGCCGCCGTCGTCAGGCTGTCGGAGGTGGACGAGGAGCAGGTCAGGCTCGACACCTCCGTCAAGGACGACGACGGCTTCCTGGCCACGTTCCTCGTCTCGTCCTGGACCCGCCACCTGATCAGACCGGCCGTGCTGCTCAAGCTCGCGCCCAACACCGTCACCGGCTTCTCGGCCGGGCTGGCCCTGCTCGCCGCCGTCTGGTTCTCCGCCGGCACGCAAGGAGGACGGCTGGCCGGCGCGGTGCTGCTCTACCTGTCGTTCGCGCTCGACTGCCTCGACGGGCAGCTCGCCCGCTACACCCGCACGTTCTCCCCGCTCGGCGCGTGGGCCGACGGCATGTCCGACCGGTTCAAGGAATACGTCGTCTACGTCGGCCTGGCCTTCGGCTTCGCCGGGCCCGGCATCTGGCCGCTGGCCGTGGGCGCCATGATCCTCCAGGTCGTCAGGCACGCCATCGACGCCACGTACGCGGGAGCCGTCGCCGACGCGGCCAAGGTCGGCGCCATGTGGGGCCGGCCCGCGCGCTCCCTGATGGAGTCGCACGACGCCCGGCGCGACCACGCGGGCGTGCTGAGGATCGCCCAGAGACTCGAACGCGGCACGGTCGCGCGCTGGCTGAAGAAGATCGTCGTCCTGCCCATCGGGGAGCGCATGGCGCTGATCGCCGTCACCGCGGCCGGCTGGAACGCCCGCGTCACGTTCCTGTCCCTGCTCTGCTGGGGCGGCGTCGCGGCCCTCTATCAGCTCGCCGGACGGATCGCGAGGTCGGCACGATGACGTCGGTGCACATGACTCCCGTACCCAACAGCACCGTCGTCGCCTACCGCGACGACGGGCCGCTCTCGCGCGCCATGGGCCTGCTCGTGGCCGGGCAGCTCCCGCCGCTGCCCCCGGTGCTCGCCGGCACGTTCGTCACGGGCGTGCTGCTGCTGATCGGCGTGGCCGGCGCCGACGGGCTGGCGGTCTTCGCGCCCGCCGTCACGCTGCTGCTGGCCGGGCCGGGCAGCACCCACCCGCACGACGGCCGGTTCGACTGGCTCGTGCCGCCGATCCTGCGCCTCATCGAGTACGCCTTCATCGCCGCGGTCGGCTTCGCCCACCGGCTGAACCCCGTACTGATCTTCCTCGTGCTCGGCGCGCTGGCCTTCCACCATTACGATCTGGTCTACCGGCTGCGCCAGCGCGTCTACCCGCCGCCGTGGCTGGCCACCTTCGGGCTCGGCTGGGACGGGCGGATGATGGTGGTCGCGCTGACCGCCCTGTCAGGGTGGCTGACCGGCGGCTATGTCGTGCTCGCGGTCTATCTGTGGGCCCTGTTCAGCTGGGAGAGCCTGACCTGCTGGCTCGCCGCCCCGCTGTCCGGGGCCGAAACGGCCGATACGGGAACGCAAGACTAACGCCGGATTACCCGCACGGGGTCCAAAGACGAATACTCTTTGGGCCTATGGTGGGACGCGCCCTGCGGACGCCCCCGCGTACTCGAAGAGACCTGCTCGACTGAGGAGTGCACGTTGCTGGGAATGGTTCTGGCCGCTGGAGCCGGACGACGTCTGCGGCCGTACACCGACACGCTGCCCAAGGCGCTCGTGCCGGTCGACGGCGAAACCACGATCATGGACATCTCGCTGCGCAATCTCGCCGAGGTGGGCCTGCGGGAGGTCGTGGTCGTCGTCGGTTACGCGGCCCAGGCCGTACACGAGCGCAAGGAGGCCCTGGAGGAGCGGCACGGCGTCAAGCTCACCCTCGTGCACAACGACAAGGCCGAGGAGTGGAACAACGCCTACTCCCTGTGGTGCGCCCGCGACTACTTCGCCCAGGGCGTGCTCCTGGTCAACGGCGACACCGTGCACCCCGTCTCGATCGAGAAGACGCTGCTGTCGGCCCCCGAGACCAGCGACGTGCTGCTCGCCGTCGACGACGTCAAGAAGCTGGCCGACGAGGAGATGAAGGTGACGCTCTCGCCCGAGGGCTCGCTGCGCCGCATCACCAAGCTGATGGACCCGGCCGAGGCCTACGGCGAGTACATCGGGGCCACCCTCATCAGGCCCGGCGCCGCCGACCGGCTGGCCGACGCGCTGAAGACCACGTTCGAGCGCGACCCCCAGCTCTACTACGAGGACGGCTACCAGGAGATGGTCGACCGCGGCGAGATCATCAACGCCGCGCCCATCGGCGAGGTCGACTGGGTCGAGGTGGACAACCACGACGACCTGGCCAAGGCCCGCACCATAGCCGTCCGCTACTGAGGGAGCGCGCATGCCGCTTCTCGCGAGGATGTTGCCGGCGCCCCTGACCATGGACGTCAGGCGGGGCGCGGTGGCTGAGCTCGGCGCGCTGCTGGCCGACAGCCGCGTGGCCACCTCCGGCCGGGTGGCCGTGGCCGTCGGCCGCGGCCAGGGCGACCACATCGAGAGCCTGATCGCGCCCACGCTGGGCGAGGCCGAGGTGTTCCGGGTGGCCGACGGGTCGGTCGACGCGGCCGTCTCGCTCGGCGCCGACCTGCGCAAGGGCGCCTACGAGGTGGTGGTGGGCGTCGGCGGTGGCAAGACGATCGACGCCACCAAATACGCCGCGTCGCTGGCCGGCATCCCGATGGTCGCCGTGGCCACCAACCTGTCCCACGACGGCATCTGCTCGCCCACCGCCTCCCTGATCTACGAGGGCGGCAAGGGCACGTTCGGCGTGCCGATGCCGCTGGCCATCCTGGTCGACCTCGACTTCGTGCACAACGCGCCCCAGGCGCTGGTGCGCGCGGGTGTGGGCGACGTGGTCAGCAACCTGTCGGCCATCGAGGACTGGCAGCTGGGCAACGTCGAGCGCGGCGAGCCCATCGACGGGCTGGCCTGCTCGATGTCCCGCACCGCCGCCGAGGCGCTCATCGGGCGCACGGACTCCATCGAGTCCGACGCGTTCCTGACCGTTCTGGCCGAATCGCTGATTCTGTCGGGCATGTCGATGGTCGTGGCCGGCTCGTCCCGGCCCGCGAGTGGCGGAGACCATGAGATCCTTCATGCCGTGGATCAGCTCTTTCCCGGCACCTCCAACCACGGCGAGCTCGCCGGGATCGGTGCCGCCTTCTGCTTCTTCCTCAGGGAGGACGACGCCCGCGTCAAGCAGGTCGTCGAATGCCTGCGCCGGCACGAGCTGCCCGTCGTCCCCGGCGACATCGGGCTGAGCGCCGAGCAGTTCGCCGAGGTCGTGGCGCTGGCCCCGGCCACCCGTCCCGGCCGTTACACGATCCTGGAGCACCTGCGCATGCAGGACTCCGAGATCCGCGATCGGGTGGGGGACTATGTCCGGGCCTTCGGTAGCTGAGCTCCGCCAGGTGGCCCAGCCTCCGGGCCACCTGGAGCGCAGGAACGGCGAGCACTGGGCGGGCGTCCTCTACATGCGCCGCCTGTCCATCTACGTCACGTGGCTGATGACCAAGACCCCGGTCACGCCCAACCAGCTCACCTGGATCATGACGGTCGCGGGCGTCGCGGCCGGGTTCGTGCTGGCGCTGCCGGGGCTGTGGGCGGCCGTGCTCGCCGCCCTGCTGATCCAGGTCTACCTGCTGCTCGACTGCTCGGACGGCGAGCTGGCCCGCTGGACGGGCAAGACCTCGCTGTCCGGCGTCTACCTCGACCGCGTCGGCGCCTACTTCGCCGAGGCGGCCGTGCTGGCGGGGCTGGGCTGGCGCGCCTCGGAGGTGCTGCCCGACTGGTACACCGTGTTCGGCTTCGCCGCCGCGCTCGGCGCCATCCTGATCAAGGCGGAGAGCGACCTGGTGGAGGTGGCCAGGGCCAAGGGCGGGCTGAGCGCCGCGACCGAGGCGGCGGCGGTGCAGTTCAGGTCGGGGCTGCTGGGGCTGGGCCGGCGGGTGCTGGCGGCGACGCGGTTCCACCGGATCATGCAGCCCATCGAGCTGTCCCTGCTCGCGCTGGCGACCGCGGTGATCGACGTGTTCGCCGGAAACCTGACCGCCACCCGCGTGCTCGTGGTGGCCTGCCTGCTGGCCGCGGCGGTGCAGACGGTGCTGCATCTGATCAGCATCATGGCATCGAGAAGACTTGCTTGATCTCTGTCGGAACCGGAGGCGCCGCTCGTCCGTCGTATTGATCGGACGTCCGCCGTTCGGTGGGGGTTCACTGCCGGTTCCGATACGCTTAGCTTCACCATCCAGACCATGCAAACCCAGCAGACTCGGTGATCATGAAAGAATGCTCCGCTCGTGCTCTCAACGCGTCAGGACGATGATTCGTTGAAGATCTCGTGCGTCATCCTCACCATGGGCAACCGGGTCGCGGAGCTGAACCGGGCGGTCGAGTCCGCGCTCAACCAGGTCGACGGCGACGTCGAAGTGGTGATCGTGGGCAACGGCGCCGACGTGCCCGCGGTGTCGGCGACGCCACCCGAGGGGTCGGCCGCGGTCGTGAAAACGATCCGGCTCGACCAGAACACGGGCATTCCCGCCGGCCGTAATCGCGGTGTGGAGGAGTGCTCGGGAGACGTCGTGCTCTTTCTCGACGACGACGGCTGGTATGCCAGCCAGAAGGTCGTCGCGCACGTGCGCGACCGTTTCGCCACCGAGCCCGACCTGGCGGTGATCTCCTTCCGGATCATGGATCCCGACGGTGGCATCGGCCAGCGCCGCCACGTCCCGCGGCTGCGTTCGGGCGACCCGCAGCGCTCCTCGCCGGTGACCACCTTCCTGGGCGGCGCGTCGGCGATCAGACGTTCGGCCTTCCTCCAGGTGGGCGGTCTTCCCGAGCGGTTCTTCTACGCTCACGAGGAGACCGACCTGGCCTGGCGGCTGCTGGGCGAGGGCTACCGGATCGAGTACGACGCCGAGACGGTGATGTACCACCCCCAGGTGCCCCCGACCCGCCACGCCGAGTTCCACCGGCTCAACGCGCGCAACCGGGTCTGGCTGGCCCGGCGCAACCTGCCGTGGCCGCTGGCGCTGCTCTACCTGACCAACTGGGTCGTGCTCACCGTGATCCGCGAGCGCGGCGCCTCCGCGGCGCTCAAGGCGTGGTTCTCCGGCTTCTTCGAGGGTCTGCGCACCCCCGCCGGCGAACGCCGCCCGATGGCGTGGCGGACCGCGTGGCGGATGGTCAAGCTCGGCCGCCCGCCGATCGTCTGAGCCGGCCGGGGCGCGTCGCCGCGGCACAGCCCCGTGGCGCATGACCGGGCCACGGGGGTCAGGCCGTCGTGGCGGCTCCGAAGGTCATCGCCGCGTGCGCGACCGTGGTGCTGAAGAGGGCCCGCTTGGGCAGCCCCAGCTCGCTCAGCTCCTTGGCGATGGGGTGGTTGCCCAGGCGGATCAGCGCCCCGCCGGGGCGGATCTTCGCGTCGCGGGCGCGTACGGACCAGGGGACCCGCCGGGTGCGGCCGTCGCGGTGGGTGTAGGCGTCGAGCGGCGCCATCGCGCCGCCGACCGGCACCGGCACACCCGGCTTGACCAGCAGGTCGAGCACGAGCCGGCCGTCCTTGCGCAGAATGCACCTCTTGTACGGCGAAGCCAGCCGCAACTCGATGTCGGCCAGTTCCTTGGGGAACCCCCACAACGTCCGCCCGGCCTCCAGCGTGAACCGCTGGTCCACCGGCAGCCAGTGCACGAAGATCCCGGCCTGGCGCAGATCGCCGAGCCCCGTGGAGCCCGGCTGACCGGGCGGGCGGACCAGGAAGGCCATGCCGAACTCGTGGTAGGCGTCGAGATCACCGTCGCGGTAGTCCACGAACACGAGCACGCAGACGGCCTTTCCCGGCAGGACCTCGGCCACGTCTAGGCCGGAGTACGCGATCACCGCCCTGGCGGCGTCGGCACGCACCGGGTAGAAGGCGCTGCACACCTCGGCGTCCCTCACCCGCACAGGCATGCCAACCGTCCGGCCTTGGATCAGATGCGATGCCATGCACCCAGTACATCAACCGGCGGCCCGCACCGCCATTCCCGGCCCGGTGTCGTCCAGGTGCGATGTACGTGGTCTTCGGGGATCCACTGGGAACGATCACACGGCGAGGGCGTGGGCCGTGATCCCGGCCCAGGACTCGGCGCGGCGGACGAAGGCGGCGGCGTGGTCCGGCCAGTGGTGGCGCAGCCGCGCCCGCGCGTGCCCCGAGGCGCCCAGCTCGGCCCGGCGCGCCGGGTCCTCCTTCAGATCCAGTACGGCGTTCAGCACCGCGTCCACGTCCAGCGGCACCACCAGCCCGCAGCCGGCCTCCTCGACCAGCGCGGCGCCCTGCGGGGTGGTGATCACGGGCAGGCCCCGGCCCATGTAGTCCATGATCGTGGTCGGCGGGGCCTGCACCGAGCCGTCGGCCAGGGACAGGCCGGCCAGCGCGCCCTCGGCCATGCGCAGGGCGTGGCGGTGGGGCACGTACCCGAACCAGTCGAGCAGCCCGACCCGCTGCGCGTCCCGCAGCAGTGGCCGCGCCTCGGGGGTCGCGCCGCCGATCAGGTCCAGCCTGATGCCGTGCGGGATCAGCCGCTCGGCCAGCCCGATCAGCTCCGTCACGCCGCGTTCCGCGGACAGGCGGCCGAGGTGGACGACCCGGGAGCCGCCCGGCGGCGGGGGGCTCGCGGCCACCAGGGTCGCCTCGGGCACGTCGGCGGGCGTGATCACCCGGTGCCGCCGCCCGGCGCGGGCCAGTTGCCTGGGCGTGACCGGCTCGCGTAGGTCCCAGACGACCGGAGGACGGTGGTGGGGCAGCGCGCGCAGCAGCCGGTGGTCGTGCACGAGCAGCAGGTCCGCGCCCCGCACGCCGCGTCTGAGCGCGTGGCGGGCCCGGCCGCGGGAGGCCAGGCGCGGCACGTCCACCGCGGTCAGCCCCATGGCGGGGGTCACGTTGAAATAGCTGAAAGGAGCGACGTAGGTCACCTCGTGGCCCGCGTCGAGCAGCGCCCTGATCTGCCGGTGCATGATCCGGGCGTCCTCGGGATGATGGACGGTGGTGGCGACACATGCGCGCATGCGTCGATGCTCCGCGCTTCCCAGGTCAACGGCGTGAATGCGGAAGGAACGGGCGCTTAACTTCGGGAGGGACGGCGATAGAGCCAGACGAGCCGGGGCTCCAGCACCCACTTGAAGACCGTACGGGTCTCCGGCAGGCACAGGATGATGGCCAGCGCGAAGCAGCTCGTGCTGATCGCCAGCACGCCCAGCGGCCCGTGCAGCCACGGGAACTCCAGCCAGCCCATCTCCTTGGCGATCAGCACCGGGATGCCGTGCAGCAGGTAGCAGTAGAGCGTGCGGGTGCCGAGGTCGGTGTACCAGGTCTCGCGCCTGGGCACCAGCGCCAGCACGGCGAAGCACATGGCCAGGGCGCAGATCAGCAGCCCGACGCGCAGCCCGAGGCCCATGTACCAGGACAGGTTGAGGTCCTGGTAGCTGTTCTTGTAGTAGAACGGGCCGAGCTTGGCCATCGGCGCGATGTAGATCGCCACCGCCGCCGCGCAGAGCACGGTGACGATCGAGACGATCTTGATCCAGCGGCGGTTGAGCAGCTCGAAGTGCTCGGGCTGCAGGACCAGGCCGATGACGAAGAACGGCAGCAGGCCGAAGAAGCGGTCCATGCTGAAGTCACCGGAGATCTGGGAGAACCCGGCGAACAGGTAGATCGCGATGGCCACCGGCACCGGGTACTTCATCCGCTTCCACACCGGGGTGGACAGCCGCCAGAACAGCAGCGCCAGCAGATACCAGTTGAGCCAGGCCGGGTCGATGATGGTCAGGCTCCACTTCTGCCCGAGGGAGAAGCGCAGGGCCGCGTAGCCGACCTCGACGATCACGTAGGGGACGAGGAACGTGTCGACCAGTTTGTTGGTCTTCGCGTTGGAGTTCCAGAAGTTGCGCGACAGATAACCGCTGATCACCACGAACAGCGGCATGTGGAAGACGTAGATGAAGATGTAGAGGGCTCTGGCCGAGTCGGCGGCCAGGGTCGGCACCAGCGAGTGGCCGATCGGCACCAGCGCGATCAGGATGAACTTGACGTTGTCCAGGAAGGGATCGCGCCTGCGCGGCTTCGGCTGCTCGGGCTGCGGACGCGGCTCCGGCCGCTCGGCGCCGGACGCCACGGCCTGAACCTGCCCCGCGGCCTGGACCTGCGCCGGAGTCTGGACCTGCGCCGGGGAATGGACCGGTGCGGGGCGTGGGGCGGGGGCCACCGCCGCCTGTGGCATGGTGCGCTCACCCGGGGCGACTCCGTGCGGGTCGGTGGCCTCGCTCCAGAAGGTCTCCTCCGGAAGCGGCCACCTGGCCCCCGTGTCGGCGGGGCCCTCCTCTTCGGGGCTCCGCGGGGGCGTGACCGGTCGGGAGGATCTACTCTCAGACACTAGGGGAGTCGCTCAGCTTCGCTCGGGTCCGGGGAACACGACGGCAACACGACCAGGAAACCCCTTGCGGCTCCGTGTCGCGCTGCGTCGCCGACCCGAAACACACTATCCCGCACTCGCCGGTCCTGTCTCACGCAGCGGCCCAGATCGGCCCGTTACACAGCGAACTTTGAGCCTCAGGTGCAGACGTTCTTCTGCTCGGAGGCGGTGATGGTGCTGTTGTTGACGCTGTCGGGCAGCTTGGTCACCTTGACCGACTCGAAGTCCTCGCCGACCACCAGCTGGATCACCGGAGTGCCCTTCTTCGCCCCGGCTCCCGCCGTGGTGCCGGGGTTGGCGGCGAGGTACGACTGCGCGTTCGTCGCCGCCACCTTGCCCGACGCGGCCTGCGGCTTGGGCAGCACCGCGGCGCCCAGCGCGACGGCGTGGTCGGCCGCCGTCTCGATCGTCTTGGCGTAGTGGATCTCGCTCTTCTTCAGGCTCACGCCGCCCGGGGCCTCGAAGTTGCCCAGCCCGACGACGTTGAAGCCCTGTTTGGCCAGCTCGTCGGCGACCTCGCGGGCCTTGCCGAAGGTCTTGGTGCCGTTGAGCACCTGGATCTTCACCTGCTCGGGCTTGATCGCGACCTTGGGCTTGGCGCTCGCGGTGGCACTGGGGCCGGGCACGGGCTCGGTGTCGGTCTTGATCGAGGTGAACAGCTCGGTCGCGTCCGGTTCCTTCCAGACCACCCGGTTCGGGTCGTCGGGGGCTGGCCCCCAGGGCACGGTGGTGAACTTGACGCCGCCGGCGGTCATCTCCTTGGCGCTCATCGCGATCTGGATGAGCTGCTCGGTGTCGTTGGCCAGCTCGGGATCCATGGTGACCGAGCCGGCCGCCGCCGCGATGAAGTCCCTCAGCCGGCCCACGTCGGTGAGCAGGTCGCTGCTGGTCGCCTTGGCCACGACCTTGCTCAGGAAGATCTGCTGCCGCTTGATGCGCTGGATGTCGCTGCCGTCGCCGTATTTGCGCAGGCGTACGTAGCCCAGTGCCTTCTCGCCGTCGAGCAGGCTCTTGCCGGCCGGCAGCACCAGCTTGGAGGCCCTGTCGTTGACGCCCGACTTCAGGCAGATCTCGATGCCGCCGAGCGCGTCCACGATGTTCTTGAAGCCGCTGAAGTCGACCTCGACGAAGTGGTTGACCCGGATGCCGGTCAGCGTCTCGACGGTGGAGATCGTGCAGGCGATGCCGCCCGAGTTGTACGCCGAGTTGATCATGTCCCGGCGCGGGGCCATCTCCTGCTTGGTGGCCTCGTTCTTGCACTTGGGGATCTGCACCAGGGAGTCGCGCGGGAAGCTGATCAGCCGCGCCTTGTCCCGGCCGGGGGAGATGTGCATGAGGATGATCGTGTCGGTGCGCTTGCCGCCGGCGTCTGCCTCGCGGGCCAGCTGCTGGCCGTAGCGCGCGTTGCCCTTGCCCGCCCGGGTGTCGGAGCCGACGAGCAGCACGTTGAGCGCGCCCGTGTCGGGAGGGCGGGGGTTGATGATGTCTTCCTTGACGCTCTTCTCGTTGATGTTGCCGAAGGCGTCGCGGTAGAGGGTGTACGCCGTCAGCGTGCCCGCGACCATCACCGAGGTCAGGCCGATGCTGACCCAGGCCAGCACGCGCATCTTCTTCTGGCCGCTGCCCGGGCCGCCCGAGCGGTGCCCGTGCGAGGGCCGCTCCTGCGGTGGCGGGGGCGGCGGCGCGGCGGCGGCCGCCCGGCGGGCCATCCGGCTGCCCGGCTGCGTCGGGGCACCTCGGCGGTCGTGCACGGGATCGACTACCGGCGGCACGCCTCTGTAGTCACTCATACGCCCCCTAGCCTCACTCCTTGCGCCGCCGGCTTGGTCGCTCCGCGCCACGAGACTAGGTCACGTACGGCGTGCCACGTGCCCGATCGTGCGGAACGGCCCGTGACCCGGGTGTGATGTTTCCGCGGCACAGCATACTCAGAGCCGGACATTGGGTGGAATATCATCGCCAAACTCTTTCCTGCCACCGATCTGTCCTCGATCGTCAGGCCCGGCGGTCAGGCCCGATGCACCGGCCGGATGCTCAGGCCCCGGTGCTCAGGCCCCGGTGCTCCGGCCTGAGGAGCCGGGCCGGCGCTCCGGTCTGATGCTCAGAGCGGCCGCCAGGCAGGCCAGGGGCACGGCCGGCAGCACGTACCGGTAGTCGAACTCGGCGGCCGCGGCCGGGGTGACCAGCAGCACCACGGCCACCGACCAGGGCACCAGCCAGGCCGGCGCTCCCGCCGGCCGGGTGCCGGGACGCCTGCCCCCGCGCCGGCGGGCGATCGCCGCCACCGGCGGCACCAGCAGGACTCCCAGCAGCACCGGGCCGGGCAGCCGGGCCAGATCCTGGTAGGCGCGCAGCCATCCGGCGTAGGGCTCGACGATCCGCGTACCGATCGCACCCTGCTCGTAGAGCTTGGCATATTCGGCGCCGACCTGCGCGGGATAGCGCCCAGGCGGTCCGGGGGGCGTCACCGGGAACTGGTAGTAGGCGTAGATCTCGGGGTCGGGATAGACCGGGCGACCCCAGGTGAACGTGCGGCCCAGCTCGGTCAGCACCGAGGCGGCGTAGTCGAGCGGCTGGCTGGTGATCGCCAGCGTCGCGAACCTGGCCGCCAGGTCGTCGTTCTCCTTCGTGAACGTGATGCCGGGACGCAGGACGAGCGGGGAGTCCTTGGCCCAGATGTACTCCTGCGACGGGGGCCGCCGCTCCGGCGGGCGCGGGTCGCACAGGACCGCCAGGTCGGGCGGCGGGTCCATCTTGGCGCAGTCGGCGAAGGACATCGTGCGCGCGTACATGAAGACGCCGTTCGCGCCGATCAGGCCGGTCCGCTGGTAGGTGGCGTGGAACCAGGCGCCGTACGCGAGGATCGGCACGAGCGCGGCGGCCAGCAGCACGACGGCCGGTTTGAACCGCCGGCGCAGCACGAACCAGGCGGCCACCACCACGATGAGCGGCTGCCCGACGGTCCTGGTCAGCGTGGCGGCGGCCAGCAGCAGCCCGATCGCCGCCACCGTCGCCGGCCGGCGGGTGGCGCACAGCGCCACGGCGGCCACGACCAGGAACATGAACAGCGTGTCGGAGACGAGCAGGTGCTCCAGCTCGATCTGGTACGCGTCCAGCAGCACCGGCACCGTGGCCAGCGTCGCCGCCCAGCGCGGGGCCCTTCGCGCCGCCCGGTAGATCAGCACGCCGGTGGCCAGGCCGAGCAGGTGCTGCACCACCGTGACGGCGGCGAAGGCGTGCAGCGGCTCCAGCAGCTTGAGGAACATCGAGTAGCCGGCCGGGCGCACCAGGTCGGGGCGCGGTCTGAAGACCGTGACGACGTAGGTGTAGGTGTCGGGGAACCACAGGGCGGGCCGGTAGCCCAGCATGGCCAGCGCGCGCAGGGCGGTGCCGAGGGCGAGCACCGCCAGGAACCAGCCGTGCCGTCTCGCCCAGGGTCTGGGGTCGCGCGGCAGCCGGTGGCCGCGGCCGGTCTTCGCGGGCTCGGCGTCACGAGCCTCCGACATCACCCGCACGTTCCTCCCGCTCCTCCGGCGCGTCGCACAGCCACGTGGTCCGTACGCTACCTGTGATCGGAGTGGTCCCGAGCCGCATGAGGCGCTCACCCGGCGGACGCGGGCGGTTCCACCTGCGTGTTCCCGGGGCGGGGGCAAGATCGACGGGTGCCGTGCGCACGCGGTGTGCCGGGTTGGATACGCTCGCTCAGCCATGGAAGTCGATCGACCCGGCCGGGTGCTCGCCGCGCTGTCCGTACTGCCCGCTCTGGCCGTGGCGGGATGGCTGCTCGCGGGCCTGCCGCTGCTGCTGCTCGGCCGGTTCACGCCGCCGCTCGCCACGCTGCTCGGCGTGCCCGCGGCGGCGCTGCTCTGCTGGGCGGGCACCCGGGGCCTCGGCCGCCGCGCAGAAGCGCCGAGCCCGGGTGGCTCGAAGGACGGGCATGCGGACGCGCCGGTTCCCGCCGGGCCGGCCGGATCGGCGGCCACCTGGTGGCAGGCAGGCGGGGTCGCGGCGGTGGCCGTGGCGTCCGGGGCGTTCAACGCGATCATGCACAGCGAGCAGCTCGCGGTCAGGCGCGACCCGGCCACCTACGCCCAGTACGCCGCCTGGATCGCCGGCCACGGCTCCCTGCCCATTCCCACCCAGGTGGAGGCGTTCGGCGGCCCCGACCCGCAGCTGATCTTCGAGAGCGTCGGTTTCTACGCCGAGAACGGCGCGGTGGTGCCGCAGTTCATGCCGGGCCCGCCGCTGCTGTTCGCGATCGGCAACTGGCTCGGGGCGCCGTTCCTGATCCCGGCCGTGCTGGGCGCGCTGGCCGTGCTGACGCTGGCGGGGGTGGTGGCGCGGCTGTCGGGCGCGCGGTGGGCGGTGCCGGCGGCGCTCGCGTTCGCCGTGAGCCTGCCGATCCTCTACACCTCGCGCACCACGTTCAGCGAGATCCCGTCGCTGATCCTGCTCTTCGGCGGGCTGGCGCTGACCTACGACGCGCTCGCCCGCCCGGCCTGGTGGCGGGGGCTGCCGGCCGGGCTGGTGTTCGGGCTGGCCGTGCTGGTCAGGGTGGACGGGCTGCGCGACGTGCTGCCGGTGCTGGCGTTCGCGGGGCTGCTGATCGCGATGCGGCGGCGCGGTCGGCCGCAGGGTGCGGTGGGGGTGCCGCTGCTGGCGGGGCTGCTGGCCGGGGCCGGGATCGGGATGCTGGCGGCGTACGTACTGGCTCGTCCTTATCTTTCCTATCTGTCCGGTTCGGTGCGGCCGCTGCTGCTCATCTGCGCGGGCGTGCTCGTGCTGATCGTGGCCGGCACGGCCGCCGCGCCGGTGCTGGCCAGGATCCGGCTGCCGAAGTGGGCGCCCCCGGCGGGGGCCGGGCTGGTGCTGCTGCTGATGGCGCTCCTGTACGCCCGCCCCTGGTTCCAGAGCGTGACCCGGGTGCCGGCCAACCCGGACGACGTGCGCACGTTCGAGATGATCAGGCAGATCCAGCGCGCGAACGGCATGCCGCTCGACGGCACCCGCCTCTACTTCGAGAACTCCCTGCACTGGGCCGCCTGGTACGTCGGCGTCCCCGTCGTGCTGCTGGCCACGCTCGGCGCCGCCCTCCTGGTCCGCAAGCTGCTGCGCGACGGCGAGCCGTTCGCGTGGCTGCTGCCGCTCGCGGTCGTGGGCTGGACCACGGTCACGACGCTGCTGCGCCCCGAGATCACCCCCGACCATCCGTGGGCGGCCCGCCGCCTGGTCCCGATCGTCATCCCCGGGCTGATCCTGCTGGCCACGTACGGGCTGGCCCGGCTGCACGTCCTGGCGGACCGGCACGGCCCGCTGGTGCGCAAGTGGGGAGCGGCGCTGACCGTCGTGCTCGTGCTCGTGCCGCCGGCCGTGACCTCGATCGGCACCGCGTTCACGCCGGTCGAGCGGGGCGAGGCGGCGGCGGTCGAGGCGATGTGCGCGCGGATCCCGCGCGACGCCTCCGTGCTGATCGTGGAGCGGGTCACCGCCGACCGGTTCACCCAGGTCGTGCGCGGCATGTGCGGCCTCCCGGCGGCGCAGGTGTCCAGGCCCGACCAGGGCCAGACCGCGCCGCCCGATCAGGTGCGGCGGCTGGCCGAGCGGGTGCGGGCGGCGGGGCGCGTGCCGGTCGTGCTCGGAGCCGAACAGGGCCAGGTCTCCCCTTACGGGACCCCGGCGCAGATCCTCGGCCTGGTCACCCGCCAGGACGAACGCTCACTCGTCGAGGCCCCGAACGCCACCTGGTCCCTGCGGATGAACGTGTGGATGGCCGTCGCCTGATCGCATGGTCCAGACTGGAAGATGTCCCGATCGGGAGCTCCCGGTAGGCCGATGTGGACTCGCCTTTCGGCTGGGCAGAGTAACCTCGACCCCCGTGAGCACGCTTGAGACCCCCAAGAGTGGAACTGCCGTGGAAGAAGCGCCGTACGTCACGATCGTCCTGCCCTGCTACAACGAGCAGGATCACGTCATCGACGAGGTGGAGCGCATCACCAAGGCGATGGACTCGAGCGGCTACACCTACGAGCTGGTCGCCGTCGACGACTGCTCGACCGACGACACGCTGGCCAAGCTGAAGCAGGCCGCGCCCGACTATCCTCACCTGCGCATCCGCGCCTTCCACCGCAACGGCGGCGCCGGCACCGTGCGGCGCATCGGCTCGCAGGAGGCCAAGGGCGAGATCGTCGTCTGGACCGACGCCGACATGTCCTACGCCAACGAGCGCATCCCCGAGCTGGTGCAGATCCTGGAGAAGGACGCGACCGTCGACATGGTCGTCGGGGCGCGCACCAGCGAGGAGGGCTCGCACAAGCTGCTGCGCGTGCCCGCCAAGTTCGTGATCCGCAAGGTGGCGGAGATGCTGGCCGGGCAGAAGATCCCCGACCTCAACTCCGGGCTGCGCGCCTTCCGCAAGGCGGTGGCCAAGCCCTACCTGCGGCTGCTGCCGCCCGGATTCTCCTGCGTCACCACGATCACGCTGTCGTTCCTGTCGAACCAGCACGACGTCTACTACCTGCCGACCGAGTACGCCAAGCGGGCCGGCAAGTCGAAGTTCAGCTTCGTCTCCGACGCCTACCGCTACATCCTCCAGGTGTTGCGGATGATCATGTACTTCAACCCGCTCAAGGTGCTCATGCCGCCGGCGTTGTGGCTGGTGGGCATCGGGTTCGTGAAGGGCGTCTGGGACATGATCGAGCACCCCTTCTACTTCCCGGCCAACACCGTGATGATCTTCCTGTCCGGGATGCTCATCGGGTCCGTGGCGCTGCTGGCCGACCTGATCGTGCGCTCGCGGGGAGAGTGACCTTGCGGATCGCGATCGTCGGCCCGACGTATCCGTACAAGGGGGGTGGGGCGCAGCACACGACCGAGCTGGCGCACCGCCTCGCCGCGCTGGGCCACGACGTGGTGATCGAGTCGTGGCGGGCGCAGTACCCGTCCTTCCTCTATCCGGGGCAGCAGACGATCTCCGCGCCCGAGGGCACGCCCTATCCGAAGACCGCGCGCCGGCTCGACTGGCGGCGGCCCGACGGCTGGGTGGCGGCCGGGCGGCGGCTGCGCTCGGCCGACCTGGTCGTGCTGGCGGTGCTGAGCCCGGTGCAGGTCCCGGCGTACCTGGGCATCCTGCTCGGGATCGGGCGGAAGACCCGTACGGTCGCGCTCTGCCACAACGTGCTGCCGCACGAGCGCAAGCCGTACGACCGGCCGCTGATGACGGCCCTGCTCAAGCGGGTCGACGCCGTGCTGACCCACTCCGAGCAGCAGGCGGCGCTGGCCAGAGGGCTCACAGGGCGGCCCGTGGAGGTGGCCGCGCTGCCGCCGCACCTGCCCTCCACGACCGGGGAGCGGTCGGCCGAGGTGC
Source organism: Nonomuraea fuscirosea (assembly GCF_003001935.1). Classification (GTDB taxonomy): domain Bacteria; phylum Actinomycetota; class Actinomycetes; order Streptosporangiales; family Streptosporangiaceae; genus Nonomuraea; species Nonomuraea fuscirosea. The sequence goes on from NZ_PVNG01000003.1 coordinate 374,755, forward strand.
ACCGGCGGCTGCTCTTCTTCGGCATCGTGCGGCCGTACAAGGGGCTCGACCTGCTGCTCCGCGCGCTGCCCGAGGGGGTCGGGCTGACCGTCGCGGGCGAGTTCTGGGGCGGGCTCGACGAGACGAAGGCGCTGATCGCCGAGCTGGGCCTGGGCGAGCGGGTGGAGCTGCGGCCCGGATACGTGGCGGCCGGCGACGTGCCGGAGCTGTTCGGCGCGGCCGACGCGCTCGTGCTGCCCTACCGCAACGCCACGGCCAGCCAGAACGTCTGGCTCGCGCACGAGCACGGCGTGCCGGTGATCGCCACCCGGGTGGGGGCGCTGGCCGACCACGTCACCGACGGCGTGGACGGGCTGCTGGTCGAGCCGGGCGACGCCGGAGCGCTGCGCGAGGCCATCGAGCGGTTCTACGCCTCCGGCGAACCCGAGAGGTTGCGGTCGGGGGTCAAGGCCGTCGATCCAGAGCCGTTCTGGTCGGCGTACGCGGGGGCGCTGCTCGGCGCCTGACGGCCCAGCAGGAACGCGATGCCCGCGGCCGCCACGTCGGCCAGCGTGAACGCCAGCCGCGACACGATCGCCACCGCCAGCGCCGCCGGCGTGCCGATGACCGGGCCGAGCACGAGCACCAGCGCGCCCTCCCTGACCCCGACGCCGGCCGGGACCACGACCGTGAGGATGCCGGTCGCCCAGGCGAACGCGTACGCGCCGGTCGCGATCAGATAGAGGTCGGAGCTGCCCGCGACCAGCCAGATGTGCACGCCGTACACGAGCCAGCCGAGCGCCGTCCACGCCACCGCGACGACCACCGTGCGGCCCGGCAGCACGCTCTCCAGCGGCTCCTTCCGCGCGAGGCGCAACGCCAGGTTGAGGCCCCAGGTGAGCACCTTCGGATGCAGGCAGACGATGATCGCCGGCACCAGCAGCACCAGGTACCAGGCCTCGCGCACCGCCTCCAGCGTGCCCAGCGTGGCCGCGGCGATCGAGATCGCCACCCCCAGGTTGATCACGAGGCCGAGCGAGATCGTGGCGAACGTGCGCCGCGGCGGGCTGCCGTGGTCGCGGCCGAGGTCCATCATCGCCGCGTACGCCCACACCGCCCCCGGGATGTACTTCCCGAGCTGCCCCACGAACATGATCCGCCCGGCGATCCGCACCGGCACCCGCGTGCCCAGCCCCGCGAGGATCTCCCGCCAGGCCAGCAGCATGAGGAACTGGCCGAGCAGCACCGCCGCGAACGCGCCGAGCACCGCCCACGGCGACATCGCGGCCAGGGCCGTGGTCGTCTCGTCCCAGTTGGCGGCCAGCCCGTAGCCGAGGAAACCCAGCGCGACCAGGGCCAGCAGGATGCGCAGCAGGCGGCGGAGCATTGGCTCAGGTTACGCGTGGTTCACCAGGTATAGCCAGACGGCCACGGCGACGATCAGCACGACGGCGGCCACGGCCAGCGAGATCTTGACCGCGCTGTACGGCCGGTCGCCCTGCACCTCCCCGTTCGCCCCGTTGATCAGCACCTGGTACGTCCGGCCGGCGAACAGGTAGTTGCCCGCCCACACCGGCAGCAGCACCAGCTTGAACGTGACGCCGGAGTAGTTCGTCCGCACCGACGACACCCGCTGCACGTCCCCGCCGATGTCGCGGCGGCAGTCGCCGTGGATGACCTCGGCCATGAGCTGCTTGGCCTGCTCGAAGCCCGCCTGCGGCTCGTGGTCGTAGCGCAGGCTGTGGTGCCCCGCGAGGTAGGCCGGGTCGTACGGGAGCGCGTGCGCCAGCGGCCAGGGCTGGAGCGCGGTCAGCCGCTCGGCCGGGACCCGGCCCGTCGCCGGGGTCAGCACGTCGTCGAACCCGCGCGCCACCCGGCCGGAGGCCGGGTACCAGCGGGTCCGCCGCTCCCGGCGGGTGCGCCGGTTGCCGTTCGCGTCGGTGTGGCTGGTGGTGACGTAATAGTGCTCGCCGCGCCGGCCGGTGTAGTCGGAGACCGTCTGGGCGTCGAACGTCCAGTGCGGCAGGTACGTGCTCTTCATCGTCTCCGCCTCGCTGACCTTCTTGAGGCGGTTGGGGGCGAACCAGCGGCTCTTCACCCACGTGCGCAGCGCCTCCCGCGCGCCGCCCCGGTCCAGGGCGAACGGCAGCACCGCCTCGGGGACGATCTGGTCGTCCCGCGCCGCGTCGGCCACCAGGTGGGTGCCGCAGAACTGGCAGGCCCGCGACAGCGCGTCGCTGTCCGTACGGGCGCCGCAGCCCGGGCAGCTGAGCTGATGCCTGGCCAGGGCCCTGACGCGCGGCTTGGCCGTGAAGGCGTCGTAGGAGAACTCGCGGACCTGCCGGGCGGGCGCGGCGATGCGCTCCTCCGCACCGCAGTACGGGCAGCGCAGGACGGCGGTGCCAGGAGCGAACGCCACGCTCGCGCCGCAGCCCTGGCAGGGACGGGCGGGGGTCTGGGCGGGTGAGGTCATCCCGGGTCATGCTCCTGGTCGGAACGGGTCAGGCGGGCGGGAGCGGGGACAGGAGTCGGTCGGGCGGGAGGTCTGGCCGGGAGGCCGGGTCGGACGGGCGGGGAGGCGAGGTCAGGCGGGCGGGAGCGGGGGTGGGGTGTCGCGCAGGTGGGTGGCGAGTTCGGGCACGTCCCGGGCGGGGAGCCACTGGGACATGCCGGTCTTCCACACCAGGCTCTCCGGCGTGAGCCCGTTGCCGGGCAGCTCCGCCGCGCCGAACGGCCCCCGCTGCTCACCGTTCACCCCGATGAACCAGCGCTCGTTGCCGGGCAGCGGCGGCGGCCCTTCGGAAGCCGGGGACGGCCGGGGGCTCTGAGCCAGGGACTCGGCCATCTGCCGGCCCGCGGCGATGCCCATGCCCAGCCCCATGCCCTCGGCGGCTCCGCCCGCGTGCTCCAGCGCGTTCGCCGCCTGGAACCTGGCGTAGTCGCCCAGATCGCCCACGATCCCCATCTGCGACCGCTTGTCCAGCGCCCGCTCCACCTCTTCGGGCAGCGAGACGTTCTCGATGGTGAAGGTCGGGATCGCCAGCCCCACCGAGGCCAGGTCGGCGGTCAGCGTCACGGCCAGCCGCCGGCCCATCTCGTGCTGGCCGGCGGCCAGGTCGAGCAGGGGCACGCCGGCACCGGCGAGGGCGTGCGGGAGCCGGCCCATGACCAGCTGGCGCAGGTAACCCTCCACCTCCTCGGTACGGAACCGCGGGTCGGTCCCCGCCAGCTCCCGCAGCAGCGCCGGGGCGTCGGTCACCCTGGCCGCGTACGAGCCGAACGCCCGCAGCCGCACCGGCCCGAACTCGGGGTCGCGCACGATGACCGGGTTCTGCGTCCCCCACTTGAAGTCGGCGAACTGGCGGGTGCTGACGAAGTACACCTCGGCCTTGAACGGCGAGTGGAAGCCGTGCTTCCAGCCCTTGAGCGTGGACAGGACCGGCAGGTTCCGCGTCTCCAGCGTGTACGTCCCGGGCGGGAACGCGTCCGCGATCCGGCCCTCGTTGACGAAGACGGCGGTCTGCGATTCGCGCACGACCAGCCGGGCGCCCATCTTGATCTCGTTGTCGTGGCGCGGGAAACGCCAGACGAGGGTGTCGCGGCTGTCGTCGAGCCACTCGACGATGTCGATGAATTCGCCGCGGATCTTGTCGAACAGCGCCACTACGCCCCCGTTCGTGCTGGTTTCGCCAGGTCGGCCACCGTACCAAAGGCGTTTGACGTCGGAGTGGGCGCGGAGGTCGGTACGGTGGGGAACCGTGGTGAAGCAACGGGTCGCGCAGCTCGAATACTCAGAGTTCCAGTCCGCCATGCTCGACGAGGAGAAGCGCAGGCGGAAGGCGGCGAAGATCATCGCGGTGCTCGAGCACTTCCACGGGCCGCTCGGCGGGCTGACCGTGGGCGACGTGGGCTGCTCCGCCGGGTTCATCGCCGACGAGCTGGCGGGCGCGGGGGCCGGTCACACGCTGGGCATCGACATCGACGTGCCGGGGCTGCGGAAGGCGGCCGACCGGTTCGGCGAGCGGGTGGCGTTCGTCTGCGGCGACGGTACGGCGCTGCCGTTCCCCGACGGCTCGATCGACGTGCTGGTGTTCAATCACATCTACGAGCACGTGGTCGACCCCGACGCCGTGGTGGCCGAGATGCGCCGGGTGCTGTCCGACGACGGCGTGCTCTACCTGGGGCTGGGCAACCGGCTCGGGATCATGGAGCCGCACTACAAGCTGCCGTTCCTGTCCTACCTGCCGCCCGCGCTGGCCGACCGCTACGTGCGCGCGTCCGGGCGGGCCGACCACTACTACGAGCGGTTCAGGACGCGGCGCGGGCTGCGGAAGATGTTGCGCGCCTTCCACGTGTGGGACTACACGTTCCCGGTGCTCGCCACGCCCACCCGATTCGCCGGAGGAGAGCTGTTCCCCGGGATGCCGGGGAAGGTGGTCAAGGCGGTGCTGTCGCGGGCGCCGCGCGGGGTGCTCAGGCTGCTGCTGCCGGTGGTGCCGACGTACCTGTGGGTGGCGACCAAGACGCCGCGCCGGCCGGTGGGCGCGGCGCTGCCGCAGCCGCCCGAGCTGGTCCGCCCGCTGTGAGCACCGAAGAAGACGTCACGGTGGAGCCTGTGCCGCGCCGCCGGCCCATGGCTCGCCGGCTGGTCAGATACGGCTTTCTGGCCGTCGCGCTCGGCTTCGGCGCCTGGGCGGTGGGCCGGCAGTGGGACGACGTGGTGGCCGGGTTCTCCCGGCTGACCCCGGCGGCGCTGGCGGGCTCGCTGGTGGCCGTGGTCGCCGCGCTGCTCGGGGCCATGCTGACCTGGCGCACGCTGCTGGCCGACCTGGGCTCGCCGCTGCCCGCGCGGCCCGCGGCCAAGGTGTTCTTCGTGGGCCAGCTCGGCAAATACATCCCGGGCACCATCTGGCCCGTGCTGGCCCAGATGGAGATGGGCCGCGACCTCGGCGTGCCCCGCGCGCGCAGCGCGGCGGCGTTCTTCCTGATGATGCCGATCCAGCTGGCCACCGGCCTGCTGGTCACGCTCGTCACGCTCGGCTGGGACCGCTACGGCTGGCTGCTGCTGTTCATCCCGCTGCTGCTGGTCCTGCTCGAACCCAAGGTGATCAACGCCGTCATCGGGTACGCCCTGCGCCGGCTCAAGCGCGAGCCCCTCGAACGGCCGCTGACCAGGCGCGGCATGCTGACGGCGCTCGGCTGGGCGCTGACCGGCTGGATCGCCTACGGCGTGCACCTCTATTTCGTCGCGCCCCAGGGCGGCCTCGTCTTCGCCGTGGGGGCCTTCGCCCTGTCGTGGTGCCTGGGCATCCTGACCTTCGTGATCCCGGCGGGCGCGGGGGTCAGGGAGCTGGCCATGGTGACGATCCTGGCGCCCCATCTCGATCAGGGCGCCGCCATCGCGGTGGCGCTTTCGTCCAGGATCGTCATCATCGTGGGGGATCTGATCTGTGCCGGCCTGGCGGGAATCGCAGCGCGTCGCGACTCGGTGTGATTTGGCCCACGATTTAGGGGAGGCTGGTCATAAGGTGAACATCAGAGGGGGACGACCAGTCCCACGTTGATCTTGAGGGGAGAAGATCTTCGTATGCCTCGAGTGCTCGTCGACGCGGTAGCGGTCCCCGCGGACCGCGGCGCGTTGATCAGATACGTTGACGGGCTCGTGGCCGCGCTCGACCGGGCCGGCGCCGACATCGCCGTGGCCTGCCAGCGGGCCGAAGCGGAACGCTACAGACGCCTCGCACCTTCGGCCCAGGTGATCCCCGGGCCGGTCTCGATCACCAACAGGGCCGCCAGGCTGGCCTGGGAGCAGAGCGGGCTGCCCCTTCTCGCCCGCCAGGCCGGCGCCGACGTGATCCACGCCCCCTACTACTCCATCCCGCTCAGCGCGGGCCTGCCGACCGTCGTGACGGTGCACGACGCGATGTGGTTCACCGAGCCCGACCAGCTCAGCCCGCACGCCTCGTTCTTCCGCTCGGCCACCCGCACCGCCGTCCGCCACGCCAGGCGGGTGATCGTGCCGTCCAAGGCGACGAGGGACGAGCTCATCCGGGTGCTGTCCGCCGACCCCACCCGCATCGACGTCGCCTACCACGGCGTCGACCTGGCCCAGTTCCACCCGCCGACCGGCGAGGAGATCCGCAGGTCCGCCATGAGGTGCGGGCTGCACGACCAGCCGTACGTGGCCTTTCTCGGCGCGCTCGACCCCCGCAAGAACGTGCCCAACCTGATCAGGGGCTTCGCCACCGCCGTCAAGCGGCTGGACGAGCCACCGGCGCTGGTGCTCGGCGGAGGCGTGCACGAGGACGACGTGGACGCCGCCTGCCGGGAGGTGGAGGCCACCGTCAGGGTGATCAGGCCGGGCTACCTGCGCGCGCCCGACCTGCCCGGGTTCCTCGGCGGGGCGCTCGTGGTCGCCTTCCCCTCGCGCGGCGAGGGGTTCGGGCTGCCGGTGCTGGAGGCCATGGCCTGCGGCGCGCCGGTCCTGACGACCCACCGCAGCTCGCTGCCCGAGGTGGGCGGGGACGCGGTCGCCTACACCGAGCCGGACGCCGACAGCATCGCCACGGCGCTCGGCGAGTTGCTGGCCTCTCCCCAGCGCAGACACCAGCTGCGGGAGGCGGGCCTGGCCCGGGCCCGCGAATTCACCTGGGAGGCCTGCGCCGAGGCGCATCTCAGCTCGTACCAACGCGCGATCGAATAGTTCGGTAACCTCACGGAGTGATGGAGAGCTCTTTGCCAGACCTCGAGGCGATCCTCCTGGTCGGGGGGCAGGGCACCCGCCTGCGTCCGCTGACACTGGGCACGCCCAAGCCGCTGCTGCCGACCGCCGGGGTGCCGTTCCTGGCCCACCAGCTGGCCCGTGCGCGATCTTTCGGCGTACGCCGGATCGTGTTCGCGACCTCGTACAAGGCGGCGATGTTCGAGCCCGCCTTCGGCGACGGGTCGGCGTTCGGGCTCTCGCTGGAGTACATGACGGAAGAGACGCCGCTGGGCACCGGCGGAGCCATCCGCAACGCCGGCGAGGCGCTCGACGCGGGCCCCGACGACCCCGTCCTCATCCTCAACGGCGACATCCTCTCCGGTCACGACATCGGCGCGCAGGTGCGCCTGCACCGTGACAGGCAGGCCGCTGTAACGCTCCATCTGACGGAGGTCGACGATCCCTCCCGGTTCGGCTGCGTGCCGACCGACGAGGCGGGGCGGGTGACGGCGTTCCTGGAGAAGACGCCCAACCCGGTGACCAACCGGATCAACGCCGGCTGCTACGTCTTCACCCGCTCGGTGATCGACTCGATCCCGCGCGACGAGGTCGTGTCGGTCGAGCGGGAGACGTTCCCCGGGCTGATCGAGTCGGGGCAGCTCGTCATGGGCTACGCCGACCGCACCTACTGGCTCGACGTCGGCACGCCGAGCGCCTACGTGCAGGGCTCGCGTGACCTGGTGCTGGGCCGGCTGGCCTCACCCGCGCTGCCCGGCCCGACGGGCGAATACCTGGCGCTCGAAGGCGCCAGGGTCTCGCCCGAGGCCAAGATCCAGGACGGCACGGCGGTCGGCGCCCGCGTGGTCGTCGAGGCCGGGGCGACGGTGGCCGGGTCGGTGCTCAGCGACGACTGCGTCGTGGAGGCCGGGGCCCGGGTGAGCGACTCCGTCGTGGGGCAGCGGGCGCGCATCTGCGCGGGCACGGTGGTGCGCGACGCGGTGATCGGTGACGACGCGGTCGTGGGGCCGGGCAACGAGTTGCAGCACGGCGTACGCGTATGGCCGGGCGTCGAGCTGCCCGAACGCGCCCTGCGCTACTCCAGCGACGTCTGACCCGCCCTCCCGGCCCGAGCAGGTGAGGGGCAGGGGCAGACTGGTGGGGTGAAGGAGCGCAGGTGGGTGCCCGCGGGGCCGCTGGACGTGGGGCTGGCGTTGATGCCCCACCGGCGCGGCGGCGGCGATCCCACCTGGCGCCGCGAGGGCGACGGCTCCGTGTGGCGCACGTCCAGGACCCCCGACGGCCCCTGCACGCTCAGGGTGAGCGTCAAGGCCGGCGGCGTGCACGGGCAGGCGTGGGGGCCCGGCGCGGCCTGGGCCCTGGAGAGCCTGCCGGCGCTGCTCGGAGCCGATGACGACGTCGCCGGGTTCAGCGTCGAGCACGACGTGCTGGCCGAGGCCGTCAGGAGGCATCCGGGGCTGCGGATCGGGCGGACCGGCCGGGTCATGGAGGCGCTCGTGCCAGCGGTGCTGGAGCAGAAGGTGGTCGGCCGGGAGGCGTGGCGGGCCTGGCAGTGGCTGCTCCGCCGCTATGGCGAGCCGGCCCCAGGGCCCGCGCCCGAGGGGATGCGGGTGGTGCCGGAGAGCGACGTGTGGCGGCGGATCCCGAGCTGGCACTGGCACCAGGCGGGCGCCGAGGCCGTGCGCGCCAGGACCATCGCCAACGCCGCCTGGCACGCCGCCAAGCTGGAGGCCGCCGGCACCACCGAGGAGCTCGACCGGCTGCTGCGCGCGCTGCCCGGGATCGGGGTGTGGACCTCCGCCGAGGTGCGCCAGCGCGCCTTCGGCGACGCCGACGCCGTCAGCGTCGGTGACTTCCATCTGGCCAAGCTGGTCGGTTACGCCTTCACCGGGGAGAAGACGGACGACCCCGGGATGATGCGGCTGCTGGAGCCCTATGCCGGCCATCGTCACCGCGCCACGGTCCTGGTCTGGCTCAGCGGCGTCCGCCCACCGGCCAGGGGGCCCCGGATGCCGGTCCGCGACTACCGCGCGTTCTGAGCCCGGCACCGGGCCTCGCATAGTGACCCGGCCGGGCGGCCGCCGGTCGTTCCGCGCCCGCCACCGGGGCCGCCGGTCGTTCTGAGCGCGACCCTGAGTGCGTACGGCGAACCCAGGCCGTCGTACTGTGCCTCTATGAGTTCTGACTCCGCGCTCCGCCGCGCCCTCGCCCGAGCCAGGGACGGCAAGACCCTCGACGTCACCGAGGCGACCGTCCTCCTGCACGCCCGGGACGAGCACCTCGACACGCTCCTCGACCACGCCTCCCGCGTACGCGACGCCGGGCTGCGTGCCGCCGGGCGCGAAGGGATCATCACCTACAGCAGGAAGGTGTTCATCCCGTTGACCCGGCTCTGCCGGGACCGTTGTGGTTACTGCACTTTTGCCACCGCTCCGCACAAGCTTCCCGCGCCGTTCCTGAGCCCGGACGAGGTGCTGGAGATCGCCCGCCAGGGGGCGGCGATGGGGTGCAAGGAGGCGCTGTTCACACTGGGGGACCGGCCGGAGGACCGCTGGCACCAGGCGAGGGAGTGGCTCGACGCGCACGGCTATGACGACACGCTGTCCTATGTGCGCGCGATGGCGATCAGGGTGCTGGAGGAGACCGGGCTGCTGCCGCACCTCAACCCGGGGGTGCTGAGCTGGCGCGACCTGCAGCGGCTCAAGCCGGTCGCGCCGTCGATGGGGATGATGCTGGAGACGACGTCGCGGCGGCTGTTCGAGGAGAAGGGGCAGGCCCACTACGGCTCGCCGGACAAGGACCCCGCCGTACGGCTGCGCGTGCTGGAGGACGCCGGACGCACGAACGTGCCGTTCACCACCGGGATCCTGATCGGCATCGGCGAGACCGTCCAGGACCGGGCCGAGGCGATCTTCGCGATCCGGCGGGTGGCCAGGGAGTACGGCGGCATCCAGGAAGTCATCGTGCAGAACTTCCGCGCCAAGCCCGACACCGCCATGCGCGGCCTGCCGGACGCCGACCTCCAGGAGCTGGCCGCCACGATCGCCGTCGCCCGGCTGATCCTCGGGCCGCGCGTACGGCTGCAGGCGCCGCCCAACCTGGTGGACGCCGAGTACGAGCTCATGATCAGGGCCGGGATCGACGACTGGGGCGGCGTGTCCCCGCTCACCCCCGACCACGTCAACCCGGAGCGGCCGTGGCCGCAGATCGACGACCTCGCGGCCCGTACGGGCGAGGCCGGCTTCCAGCTCCGCGAGCGTTTGACGATATATCCGGAATACGTGCAGGCGGGGGAGCCGTGGCTCGACCCCCGCCTGTTCGCCCACGTCGCCGCGCTCGCCGATCCCGCCACCGGTCTGGCGCGCGAGGACGCCGTGCTCGAAGGCCGTCCCTGGCAGGAGCCCGACGGCGGATTCGCCGCGTCCGGCCGGGTCGACCTGCACGTCGAGGTCGACACCACCGGCCGCACCGCCGACCGCCGGGACGACTTCGACCACGTCTACGGCGACTGGGACGCCCTCCGCGACCGCCTCCCCGCGTCGACCGCCGCGTTCTCGGGTGAGGTGCGGCAGGCGCTGGCGAGGGCCGCGGCCGATCCGGCCGGGCTGACGGACGCGGAGGCCGTGGCGCTGCTGAGCGCCGACGGCGCGGAGCTGGAGGAGCTGGCCGCGATCGCCGACGCCCTGCGCGCGGAGGCGGCCGGCGACGCGGTCACCTACGTCGTCAACAGGAACATCAACTTCACCAACGTCTGCTACACCGGTTGCCGCTTCTGCGCCTTCGCCCAGCGCAGGACCGACGCCGACGCCTACACCCTCAGCCTCGACCAGGTCGCCGACCGGGCGGAGGAGGCGTGGGCGGCCGGCGCCACCGAGGTGTGCATGCAGGGCGGCATCCACCCCGACCTGCCCGGCACCGCGTACTTCGAGATCGCCAAGGCGGTCAAGGCCAGGACGCCCGGCATGCACGTGCACGCGTTCTCCCCGATGGAGGTGATCAACGGCGCGAGCCGGACGAACCTGTCGATCCGCGACTGGCTGGAGGCCGCCAAGGAGGCCGGCGTGGACTCCCTGCCGGGGACGGCGGCCGAGATCCTCGACGACGACGTGCGCTGGGTGCTGACCAAGGGCAAGCTGCCCGCCAAGGAGTGGGTCGAGGTGATCACCACCGCGCACAAGGTCGGCCTGCCCACCACCGCCACCATGATGTACGGGCACGTCGACAACCACCTGCACTGGGTCAGGCACATCAAGCTCATCCGGCGGCTGCAGGAGGAGACCGGCGGGTTCTCGGAGTTCGTGCTGCTGCCGTTCGTGCACACCAGCGCACCCATCTATCTGGCGGGCGTGGCGAGGCCGGGCCCGACCGCCCGGGAGAACCGGGCCGTGCACGCGCTGGCCAGGATCCTGCTGCACGGCGCGATCGGGAACATCCAGTGCTCCTGGGTCAAGCTCCAGGACGACCTGTGCCGCCAGGTGCTCCAGGGCGGCGTCAACGACCTCGGCGGCACCCTGATGGAGGAGACGATCAGCCGGATGGCGGGGTCGGAGAACGGCTCGTACAAGACGATCAGCGAGCTGCGCGAGATGGTCGGGGTCACCGGCAGGCCGGCCAGGCAGCGCACCACCGAGTACGGCGTCCCGAGCGAGGAGCGGCTGGCGGCCTCGGCGGCCAGCGACGGAGTCTGCCAGAGCGTCAGAAGGGTGCTCCCGCTGGCCTAGTTGTAACATGTTCTAACAAGCACTTGCGTCCGCCCAGTGAGTCGCTGGGAGAATCGTCACTCCCCTGGGAGAGAGGTTCACCGTGCGGTTGGGTCGACACCGCGCCGCGCTGCTCCCCGAGCAGCGGCGGAGGAAGGCGCTCCGACGCGGCATCCTGGCCGGGCTGTCCGCCGTGGCCATCGTCGCGGCCGGCCTGGTCGTGATCTTCGGCAGCGGTGGCGTGCTGTGCACCACACGAGAGCCTGTTCTGGTCGACGTGGCGGCGGCGGTGGACGTGGCTCCCGCCGTCATGGAGGCGGCGAGCCGGTTCAACGGGACGAAGACGGCCGTGGGTGGCCGGTGCGTGCTGGTCCAGGTGACCGAGCACCCTCCGGCCACCGTCCTGCGCACGCTGATCGGCGACCGGGCCGGCGTGCTGAGCGAGCGGCCCGACGGGTGGATCGCCGACTCCTCCGCCTGGATCAGGCTGGCCCGCCAGCAGGGCGCGAGCGCGCTGCCGGCGGGGGAGAGTGTGGTGGCCACCTCGCCGCTGGTGTTCGCCACCCGGGCGTCGCTGGCCCAGCGCTTCTCCGTGGGGCGGACCGAGATGAACTGGCGGATGGTCTTCCCCTCGACCGTGCGCGGGCGGCTGACGCCCAACGCGGACGAACCCGACGTCGTCCGGGTGCCGGACCCGTCGCTGGCCGGGGCCGGCATCGCGACCGTGGCCGCCGCGCGGGACGTGGTCGGGAAGGGGCCCGAGGCGGACAAGGCGCTGACGGCGTTCGTCCGGTGGGCGCAGGCGGGCTCGGCGCCCGACTACCGCAGCATGCTGGCCGCCGTGGACGACCGTACGTTCTGGCAGCGTCCCGTCGTGATCGTGCCCGAGCAGTCGGTATGGAACCACAACCTGCGGCCCTCCTCCGACCCCGTCGTGGCCCTGCACCCGCGCGAGGGCACGATCAACCTCGACTACCCCTACGTCGTCACCGCCACCGATCCCTCCGTCGCCGAGGCGTCGAGCGTCTTCGCGGGCTGGCTGAAGGGCGCGCAGGCGCAGGAGATCGTGCGCAGGGCGGGGTTCAGGTCGGGCGACGGCGCCCAGGGGCCGATCTCGCCCGGCCCCCAGATCCCCGCAGAGGCGCCCAGGACCAGGGCCTCGGTGTCGCCGCAGGACATCGACGACGCGCTGCGCGCCTGGAGCAGGCTGGCCCCGCCGACGAACATCCTCGTGCTGGCCGACACCTCCAAGCACATGGCCGAGCCGCTGAACGGCACCACCCGGGTCAGCGTGGCGCTGGCGGCGGCCAAGATCGGCCTGCAGCTCTTCCCGGCCTCCACGCACATGGGCCTGTGGGAGTTCGCCGACAAGGTCGGACGCATCAAGGGTTACCAGGAACGCGTCGGCCTCGGCCCGATCAGCGAGCCCGACAGCGGGCAGGTCATCCGCAAGAGCCGCCTGGACGAGCTGACCAGCACGATCACCGCCCATCCCAAGCTCGCCAGCTCCCTGTACGACGCCATCCACAGCGGCTTCCGCGAGGTCAGCGAGGAGTACCGGGAGGAGATGAACAACGCGCTCCTGGTGATCACGGCCGGCCGGGACGACGGCAAGGGCGCGGACCTACGGCAGTTGCTCGACCAGCTACGCCGTGAGTGGAACCCGGACAAGCCCGTACAGATCATCGTCATCGCGTTCGGCAAGGGCGTGGACCGGGCGGCGCTGTCGCAGATCACGGCCGCCACGAACGGCTCCCTGCACGAGGCCCAGGAGCCCGGCGAGATCATCGACGTGTTCCTCGCCGCCCTGGCCCGCCGCCTCTGTCACCCGACCTGCAAACCCACCACCTGACCGACGCTTTTCCAGGGAGAACGGGAACCGGCCGCCCATGGAGCTCTGGGCGGCCGGTCTCAAGGGGTGCGGCTACACGCGCTGCCAGAGCGCCGGCACGTTCGGCGGCTCCCATCCGGCGAGGGCGGTGTGCGACTGGAGGCACCGGTACGTGGCGCCGTTGTAGGTCACGGTGTTACCGGTGCTGTACGCGGTCCCCGCCCGCCAGGTGCCGGAGGGCGTCGTCGGGGGCACGGTCGGCGTCGGGGTGGGCGTCGGCGTGACGGTCGGCGGAGGCGTCGGGGTGGGGTTGCCGCCACCGCCGCCGAAGTTCAGGTCGATACAGGAGTAGAAGGCGTTGGTGGTGTCGGAGATGTTCCAGATGGCGAGGACCTTCTGCCGGCCCGAGTAGCCGGAGAAGTTGACCGGGTGCGAGACCGTCGCCGGCGGCTGCTGGCCGTTGCCGGCGAAGCTGGCCACCCTGGTGTTGCCGATGTAGTACTCGAAGTTCGAGGTCGCGTGCCTGGCGGTGAACGTCCAGGTGAACGTCACGGTGCTGCCCACCGACGCGGCGGGCCACGGCTTGCTCTCGTCGCTGAGCTGGGCGAACTGGCCGAGGTTGGCGTGGCAGTTGCGCAGGCCCTTGGGGCCTTCGACGCTCTGCGGCTCGTAGACGATGTTGCCGCAGCCGGAGACCTTGCCCTGGTGGCAGTTGGCCTGACGGCTCGGCGGTGTGAGCACGTAGCCGTGGGCGAACGCGGGTGTGGTGTTGAACACCGTGGTGGCGACCGCGATCACCACCACGGCGACGAGCGTGAGAGTCCTTCGCATGAAGTGGCTCCTTTACATGGGGGGGGCCCCAATGTAAAGGAAACTTTCCTAACGGTAAATGGCGGACTTGACCGCTGTCCGGACCGCCGTCAACGCGTGAGGATGAAGTCGGCGGGATCGCGCGGCGCCCGGTCACGCGGCGGCGCGGCTGCGTGCCCGACGGCCACGCAGCCCATCGGGTCCCACGACTCGGGCAGGTCGAGCACCTCGCGCACCACGGGCCGGCAGAACATCGTGGACGACACCCATGCCGAGCCCAGCCCCTCGACGGCGAGCTGCACCAGGAAGTTCTCCACCCCGGCGCCGGTGGCCACGATGAACATCTCCCGCTCGGAGGTGTTGCGCCGCTCGTCGCGGTACGTGTGCGACCCCTCCATCACCAGGCAGGGCACGACCAGATAGGGGGCGTTGCGCAGCACGTCACCCCGCTTGACCCGCTTGGCGATCGACTGCTCGGTGAACCCGTCGCCGCGCAGGTCGGCGATCCACGCCTCGCGCATCGCGTCGAGCAGCTTCGTCCGCGTCTGCGGCGACTCCAGCAGCACGAACCGCCACGGCGTCGTGTGGTGCGGCGCCGGCGCCGCGATGCCGGCCGCGACCGCCCGGCGCACCGCCTCGGGATCGACGGGACGGTCGGAGAACTCCCTGATCGTCCGGCGGGCGAACACCACGTCGCGCGACCCGAACCGGAACAGGTCGTCGTCGGCCGGCCGCACCAGCGGCCTGACCCCGGGGCCGTCGTCCTCGGTCACCAGGTGGGACAGCCCGCGCACGATCGCCACCGGGACCCCGGCGAGCTTGCCCTTGACCAGTTCGGCCGCGCTCGCGATCTCGTCGGCCAGCGCCGTCACCGTGGCGTTGAGCTGGTTGCCGTAGGTGTCGGAGGCGCCGCGATAGTCGTCCAGCGGACGGAGGCCGGCCACCCCGATGGCCACGTCGGTGAGCCCGTTGCGCCACGGCCGCCCGAACGTGTCGGACACGATCACGCCCACCTTGGCGTGCCCGGCGAGCCCCGCCCTGATGCGCCTGGCCGAGGCGTCGGAGTCTTCCGGCAGGAGCAGCACCGTGCCGGGCTCGGTGTTGGAGGCGTCGACGCCGGCGGCGGCCATGACGAAGCCGTGGCGGGTCTGGGAGATCACGGTGTCGCCGCGCCTGGCCACCACCCGCTCGGTCTCGTCCTCGATGGCCCGGGTGCGGTCCGGCGCGTGACGCACCCGGCCCTCGGCCTTGCTCACGATCTTGGAGGTGACCACCACGATGTCGCCGTCACGCAGCCCGGCGCCGGCCAGCAGCGCCGCCACGTCGTCGCCCGGCCGCACCTCGCCGATCCCGGTCACCGCGACCACCTCGACCCGCTCGGGCGCCGCCGAGTCGTGGGCCGTCATCGGGCGAGCTCCTGGGCCAGGTCGAGGGCGGTGCGGGCGATGGCGGCGGTGGCCTCGGCGTCGTGCATGAGGAGCGGTCCGGCGACCACGCGCACGCCGTCGAGCGCGACCCCGGCGTCCTCCTCGGCCACCAGCCAGCCGTCGATCAGCTCGGAGCCGTACAGATCGAGCACCGCCTGCGCGGTCGTCTCCACCCCGATGGCGGTCAGGCAGGCGTCGGCCATGCCCCTGACCGGCGCGCCGCCGATGATCGGCGAGACGCCGACCACGGTCTTGGGCAGCAGCGCCTCGCGGATGCCGGGAACCTGGAGGATCGTGCCGATGCTCACCACCGGGTTGGACGGCGGCAGGATGACCACGTCGGCCTGCTCGACGGCCTCAAGCACCCCGGGGGCCGGCTTCGCGGTGTCGGCCCCCACCAGCGCGAACGACTGCGCGGGGACGGAGGCGCGCAGCCGTACCCACCACTCCTGGAAGTGGATGGCGCGCTTGCCGCGCTCGTCCTCGATCACGACGTGGGTCTCGCAGCGGTCGTCGCTCATCGGCAGCAGCCGCACGCCCGGCTGCCAGCGCGCGCAGAGCGCCTGCGTGATCTGCGAGAGCGGGTAGCCCGCCTCCAGCATCTGCGAGCGCACGATGTGGGTGGCGAAGTCGCGGTCGCCGAGCCCGAACCACTGCGGCTCGACGCCGTACGCGGCCAGCTCCTCCTTGACGACGTGGGACTCCTTGGCCCGGCCCCAGCCCTGCTCCTCGTCGATGCCGTTGCCCAGGGTGTACATCACGGTGTCGAGGTCGGGGCAGACCCGCAGGCCGAACAGGGTGATGTCGTCACCCGTGTTGCCGATGACGGTGATCGTGGAGTCGGGTGCGGCGGCGCGCAGGCCGCGCAGGAAGCGGGCGCCGCCGATGCCGCCGGCGAGTGACACGATGTGCATGCGGCCCAGTCTTTCACCGGGCTCTGACAAGCCGGTCGGGGGACCGGTTTTCGCCTTTTGTCGGCGGTGTACGTCCTGGTACTGCATGAATTGAGATGGAAGAGGTTCCTGGGACTCCCGGCAGGGGGGTCGGTGATGTGGCAAACTCCCTTCGGGCTAATGGGTCCGATGGGGGTAGTTGTGAGCAAACTTGACGTCGCCCGGCTGAAGGAGCCGGCCGCCTGGATCATGCTCGTCACCGGATTGATGCAGGTCGTGCTGGCGATCGGCCACATCCTGATCGGGTCGACCGCGTCGTCGTTCATGGACCGCGCGGCGGGGAACTTCTCGAGCGTGACCAGCCCGGTCGTGACGGCACTGCTGCTCGGCGCCGTGCTGCTGGTGACGAAGGTGGGCGAGCCGTCGGCCAAGGCCAAGCCGATCACGTACGGCGCCGCAGTCGGACTGCTGCTGGCCTCGGTGTTCGGCATGCTCGCGCTGCTGCTCGGCCTCTTCTCCGGCCTCGGCGCCCGCTCGACCATCGAGTACGTGCTCCTCGGCGTGCCCACGCTCGCCCTGACCGCCATCGCGCTGGTCTACCTGCTCCCGCAGGTGATGCCCGAGCGGCAGGCGGCCCAGGTGTACCACGGCCAGTTCGGCGCCCAGCCCGGCTTCTTCGGCGGCCAGCCCCAGCAGTTCGGCCAGGGCGAGCAGCCCCAGCCCGGTTACGGCCAGCCCGGCTACCCCCAGCAGCCCCCCTCGGGCCAGCAGCCCTTCGGCCAGGACCAGGCCGCCGGCGGCTTCGCCCAGCAGCCCGGCCAGCCGGGGTTCGGCCAGGAGCAGGGCCCCGGAGGCCCCGGCCAGCAGGGCCCTGGTGGTCCCGGCCAGGGCCCCGGCGGCCAGCCCGGTTTCGGCGGTCCGCAGGATCAGCAGCAGTACGGCCAGCAGCCGATGTCCGGTCAGCAGCCCGGCCAGCCCGGTTTCGGGCAGGACCAGGTCGCCGGTCTCGGCGGTCCCCAGGACCAGCAGCAGTACGGTCAGCAGCCCATGTCGGGCCAGCAGCCCGGCCAGCCTGGGTTCGGCCAGGAGCAGGCCCCTGGCGGTCCCGCCCAGCAGGGCCCCGGAGGCCCCGGCCAGCAGGGCCCCGGTGGTCCCGGTCAGGGCCCCGGCGGTCAGCCCGGTTTCGGCGGCCCGCAGGACCAGCAGCAGTACGGCCAGCAGCCCATGTCGGGCCAGCAGCCCGGCTACGGCCAGCAGCCGCCCTCCACGCCCGGCTACGCGCAGCAGCCCCCCTCAACCCCCGGTTACGCGCCACAGCCGCTCTCAGCCCCCGCGTACGACCAGCAGCCGCCGTCCGCCCCCGGGTACGACCAGGCGGCCGCCGGATACGGCCAGCAGGCCCCCTCGACGCCCGGCTACGGCCAGCAGCCGCCCAGCTTCGGCGGGCAGCCCGAGCCCCAGGCGACCAACCCGCAGCAGCCGTACCCCCAGATCAGGGGCGCGCTGCCGGCCGCGCCCGGGGACCAGCAGCAGCCCGAGCCGTCCTTCCCGCCGCAGGGGTTCGGCCAGGGCTACAGCTCCGTGGACACGGCCCCGGCGGCCCAGGACTACAGCACGCCGCCGGCCGGCGAGTACACCCCGGCCCCGTACGTCCCGGCCGACAGCCAGCCGAACATCTACGGTCAGCCGAGCCCGAACCCGTACGCGCCTCCCCCGAACGACCAGGCCGCCTCCTTCGCGCCGCCGGCCGAGCAGCAGCAGGCGAACCCGTTCGCGCCCCCGGAAGACGCCGCGTACACGCCGAGCGAGACCGCCCCCAACGCCCCGTTCCCGCCGGCCGAGCCGCAGCAGCAGTCGTACTTCGGGCAGAGCGCGTTCGACCAGCAGCAGCAACAGCAGGGCGGCCAGCCGTTCACCGGCTACTCCGGCGCCGAGTTCGCCACCCCGCCCGCCTACCAGGAGCCCGACGCGCCGGTCGACCCGCGCTCGCAGCAGCTCATGGACGCCTACCACCAGGCGGAGACGTACCAGTCCAACGCCGGCCAGCCGAACGCGGGCACCCAGCCGGAGCTGCGCGTGCCCGACTACGGCGGTGGGCAGGGCGGCGACCCGTTCGGCCACCCGCGGCAGGAGCTCGAGCGGCAGGCCCAGGAGCAGTACGGCGGCTACGAGCCGCAGCAGGGCCAGTACCGGCCCACCCACCAGGCTCCGCAGGCCGCCGCCCAGCCGGGATGGCCGGACCAGGCCGAGTCCACGATGCGGCTCGACCCGACGTCGTTCGGCAACGCCTTCGGCGGCGAGCAGCGCCGTCCCGGGGACGACCCGATCGACCCGACGGCCATATACACCCCCAATGAGCCCCGCAGGTAACGGACCGGCAATGGACTGCTAGAGAGAAGGTGGGCCATGGGCGGGCGTGTTTCCCGCCCTGGTACGGTTCCGACCGCAGACAGCGTTGAACGAGCCAGGCCGACGCCATGCGTGCAAGGCGCCGGCCCGGTGCGAACATCACATGCCGAGCACACCGGGGCGAGATCTGGTCTTTCCCCGGATAGCTGCATGCCGCTTGACGTCACGCACGGCACACGCGTGTAATTACAACCATGTTGTTACGCCTTCCTGTGGGTGGGTAATAAGGAAGGCGTCCATGGGGGGCTCCATTGCGGGCGGGCGGCAGGGAGGTGTGCAGTGACCGATCCGGTCATCGCACAGGATCAGCTTGACGCTGAAGAACTCGGCTGGCAGGAGCGCGCGTTGTGCGCGCAGACTGATCCGGAGGCGTTCTTCCCGGAGAAAGGCGGCTCCACCCGAGAGGCCAAGAAGGTCTGCCGATCGTGCGAGGTCCGTGCCGAGTGCCTGGAATACGCACTCGAGCACGATGAGCGGTTCGGCATCTGGGGTGGGCTGTCCGAGCGGGAGCGCAGACGGATCAAGCGTCAGGCCGTTTAGGTCGAATGAGAGATCCGGTGCGGGCCGCCGCTGCGGCGTGGGTCGCGGACGGCAGTCCGACCTGCGGTTTCTTATCGTTATATAGGGGGGAAGGGGTCACGCGGTCCGCCGTGTGACCCTTTTCGCATCTCCTGGCGGCGTCGCACCTGTATGGTGGGGCCGCCTGATCATCCCCCCAGGAGTCACCCACCCATGGCACGTCCCTACGTCACCGTGATCGTCGTCGCCCATGACGGCGCGCGCTGGCTCGGGGAGACGATGCGGGCCCTGATCAACCAGAGCCGCCGACCGGACCGCGTGGCGGGCGTCGACAACGGCAGCAGGGACGGTTCGGCCGACCTGCTGGCCCAGACGCTAGGGCGCGGCAGCGTGATCTCCCTGCCCCGCTCCACCGGTTTCGGCGAGTCGGTCGCCGCGGTGCTGGACAAGCTCCCGTCCGCCGGGCGGGACGAATGGATCTGGCTGCTGCACGACGACTGCGCCCCCGACAGGCGGGCGCTGGAGCTGCTGCTGAGCGCGGCCGAGCAGGATCCCAAGGCGGCCGTGCTCGGCCCGAAGTTACGCGACTGGCTCGACCGCAGGCTGCTGCTGGAGATCGGCGTCACCGTGGGCCGTACGGGACGCAGGGACACGGGGCTGGAGCCGCGCGAGTTCGACCAGGGGCAGCACGACGGCACCCGCGAGGTGCTGTCGGTGTCCACGGCGGGGATGCTGATCAGGCGCGACGTGTGGGAGCAGGCCGGCGGCCTGGACCCGTTCTTCCCGATCTTCCGTGACGACCTCGACCTGTGCTGGCGGGTGCGCAACGCCGGGCACAGGGTGCTGATCGTGACGTCGGCGGTGGCCTGGCACGCCGAGGCGGCGGCCCGCCGGCGGCGGCGGATCACGGTCAGCGGTGACCATCCGCGCCGTCTCGACCGGCGTAACGCGATCTTCGTGGTCATGGCGAACCTGCCGTTCCGCGCGATGCTGTGGGCGCTGCTGCGGAACGTGATCAGCTCGATCGTGCGCACGCTGCTGTTCATCGTGAGCAAACAGCCGGCGAACGCGCTGGACGAGGTCGTGGCGATCTGCTCGATCCTGGTGCATCCGTTCCGGCTGCTGCGGGCGCGCCGGGCCCGCCGTCACGGCCGCAAGAGGGGATATATACGCATAAAGCGGCTTATGACCCCTCGGGGTGCGGCCTACCGGCGCCTCACCGACATGGTGCAGAGCTTCCTGGCCGGCGAGGCGCCCGTCGACTCCACCGGGCGGCACCACCACTCCACGGCTGCTCCCGGCTCCCCCGGCGAGGAGCCGGACGTGGTCCCGCCGCCCGGCGCCGGCGCCTTCCAGCGCTTCATCGGCCGCCCCGGCGTCATCCTCATGTTCGCGCTGACCGTCGTCTCGCTGATCGCCGAACGCTCGCTCCTCGGCGGCGACCGGCTCGGCGGCGGCGCCCTGGTGCCGGTGACCGGCGGCGCGGGCGACCTGTGGGCCTTCTACACCGAGGGGTACCACGACGTCGGGCTCGGCTCCGCCGCCTGGGCGCCGCCGTACGTGGCCGTGCTGGCCGCCCTGTCCACGCTCGCGCTCGGCAAGACCTGGGTGGCCGTGTCGGTGCTGCTGCTGGGCTCGGTGCCGCTGGCGGGGGCCACGGCGTACCTGGCCACGCGGCACATCGTCCCGGCCGTGCCGGCCCGGGCCTGGGCGGCGGGGACGTACGCGCTGCTGCCCGTCGGCACCGGGGCCATCGCGGCGGGGCGGGTGGGGACGGCGGTGGTGTTCGTCCTCGTCCCCGTGTACGCCTGGCTCTGCGCCCGGCTGCTGTCCGGCGAGCCCCGGCCGTCCAGGAGGGCCGCGTGGGGGCTCGGCCTGCTGCTGGCCGTCGGGACGGCGTTCGTGCCGCTCGTCTACCCGCTCTTCGCGGTCCTCGGCGTGCTCGCGGCCGGCGGCGCCCGCCGCCGGCCGCGATCCGCCGGCCGAAGTGACGTCCGGGACAGTGTGCGCGGCGCGGGCAGGGGTGGCGTGCGGGATGGCGTGCGCGGCGGGGCGGACAAGGGTGGCGTGCGCGGCGGGGTCGCCGGGTCGATGGGCATCGCGCTCGCGGTGCCGCCGCTGCTCCTTCTGCCCTGGCTGGTGGACCTGCTGGGCGACCCGGGCCGGCTGCTCCTTGAGGCCGGCCTGCACGATCCGGCCCTGGTGGACCCGTCGTTGCCCGCCGAGTCCCTGCTGGCGATCAGCCCGGGAGGGCCGGGACTGCCGCCGTTCTGGGTGACCGCGGGGCTGGTGGCGGCGGCGCTGGCCGCGCTGCTCATGCGCCGCCAGCGCACGATCGTCGCCGTCGGCTGGGGCGTCGCGCTCTACGGCGTGCTGGCGGGCGTCCTGGTCAGCCGGATCACCGTCGACGGCGCGCGGGCCTGGCCCGGGGTGCCGCTGGCGATCGCGGGCGCGGGGCTGGTGGTGCTGGTCGGGCTGACCGCCCACCGGCTGACCGAGCTGCGCGCGGGCGGCGGGCTGCGGCGGCTGGGGGCGACGGCGGTGGTGGCGGTGGCGTTCAGCACGCCGCTGCTGGCCGCCGGCTACTGGATGGTGGAAGGGGTACGCGGGCCGCTGCGCGGTGACGCGCCCGACGTGATGCCGGCCCTCGCCGCCGCCCGTACCACGCAGGGGGAACGGACCCTGGTGATCAAGGGTTCCGGGTTCACGGTCCTGCACGGGCGCATCCCGCTGATCGGCGAGGCGGAGCTGCCGGCCGATCAGAGGACCCGCGCCCGGGTGGGCGCGGCGGCGGAAGGGCTGGTCGGCGGCCGCGGCGGCGACGCGGCCACGCTGGCCCAGCAGGGCATCGGGATGGTGGCGCTGGCGCCGCCGGTCTCCTTCGAGCTGGCCAGGACGCTCGACTCGCAGCCGTCGCTGCAGCGCCTGAGCCTGTCGGAGTCGGGCGGCCTGTGGCGGCTGGCCGAGCCGGTCACCCGCGTGCCCGCCCAGCCGGTGAGCGTCCTGCACGTGCCGCTGCTGTGGGCGCAGGGGGCGTTCCTGCTGGTGGTGGTGCTGCTCGCGTCCCCAGGACGGCAGCGGCAGGAGGCGGCGGAGCCCGCGGGCATGGCGCTGGCGGGCGCGTGACGTCCCGGGACGCCGGCGGGCGCGCAAGGGCCCGGAGAGCCGGAGGCGGCGCGATGAGAGCCTTCGTCGAGCACCGGTCAGGGCTGCTGGTGCTGGTCGTCGTGTCCCTGGCCGCCCTGTACGGCGTCGCGTACGTCACCACGCCCGCCCCGCTCCCACCCCCGCCCTCGGCCCCGAGGAAGGTGCCCGTGGAGTCGGTCACCGCGGTCTGCCCGGGGGCGAAGGGCCAGCGGGTCGGCGTCTACCTGCCCGGAACGGTCAACGGCGAGACCATGGCGGACGCGAAGCCGTTCGTGACCAAGGGACCCGCCGGTCTGGAGGCCGGCTACCTCACCCGCGTCACCAAGGGCGCGGGCCGCGGCCTGGCGGGCGTCCGCTGCACGGAGCCGTCCGCCGCCACCTGGCTGGTCGGCCCCGGCCCCGCGAACGCCGACGTCCGCCTGCACCTCACGAACGCCGACAAGACGCCCGCGCTGGCGGACGTGCAGGTCTACGCGGCGGAGGGCCCGATCTCGGGTGACGCGGGCACCGGGCTGGAGATCGCTCCGGGGGAGCACAGGGAGATCGACCTCAGGACGCTGGCACCGTCCGCCGACATCATGGCCCTGAGCGTCACCACCGTCTTCGGCCGCGTGGCCGTCGCCGCGAGGGCCACGCTGGAGACGGGCGGCGTGGACTGGCTCCCGCCGGCCGCGCCGCCGGCCACGCGCGTGGTCGTGCCCGGCATCCCCGGCGGCGGCGGCCCGCGCCGCCTGCTCGTCGCCGCGCCCGGTGAGGGCGACGCGACGGTGCGGATCAGGGCGGTGAGCGAGGACGCCGAGTTCGCGATGCGCGGCAAGGAGTCGCTGGACGTGCCGGCCGGCGGCGTGGTCGCCCTCGACGTCACCACCGGCATCGCCGGCTCCGCCTCCGCCCTCGTGCTGACCTCGTCCGCGCCGGTCGTGGCCGGGCTGGTGATCACCGGCACCGGCGGCCGCTCGGACGTCGCCTTCACGGCCGGGACGCCGTCCCTGGACCTGGGCAGCGCCGTGGCCCGCAACGCCGCCGGCTCGGAACTCCTGCTCACCGCCGTCGGCGGGCCCGGCGCGGTGCGGGTGCAGGTGGTGGCGGGCGAGGGGGCGGAGCAGGAGCCGTTCGACGTGGAGGTGGCGGCGGGGCGGACGCGGGCGGTGCGGCTCAAGGCCAAGGGGGACTTCGCGGTCGTGGTCACGCCGGTGTCGGGGGAGGTCTACGGCGGGCGGGTGGTGCGCGAACGCCTGAGGACGGGCCTGCTGCTGACGGCGCAGCCGCTGGCTCCCGCGCGGATGTGGACCAAGCTCCCGCCCCTGACCGACACACCCCGCGTGGTGCTCCCCTGAACACCCGGGCTCCGGCAGGTCAGGTGGCGCTCCCTGAACTCCGGCCGGTCACGCGGCGCTCTTGAGCATCAGCCGTTCAGCGGCGGTGAGCGCCGGACGTTCAGCGGCGGTCGTCGTAGCCCGGGTCGACCGTCTCGGGGGACAGGCCCAGCAGCGTGGCGACCTGCTCCACCACCGTGTCGTGCACCATCGCCCCCAGCGTGTCGCGGTCGCGCGCCCTGGCCTCCAGCGGCCGCCGGTAGATCACCACGGACGCGGGCGACTGCCCGGCGGCGGCGTCGGCCCGGCCGAACGGGATCGGATCGGAGTTGAGGCGGGGCCCGTCGCCCAGCTCGCTCAGCGGCGGCACCTCCTCCACCGCGAACTCCACCGCCGACAGCTGTTTCTCCCAGCGCGGCCGGAGCCGGTCGACCGCGTCGAGCACCAGGTCGTCGAAGCGTTCGCTGCGCGACTTCGCGATGGGGACATGGGAGGGAGCGAGCGGGCCGCGCAGGCCGCGACCATGGCGATCGCGCCGTCTGGGCCCGCGCTTCTGTGTCACGCCAGCCAGTGTACGGGGCGCGTCCCCCGCGCACCCGGAGCGCGTACGGGTTCCGCTCGCGGCGGGCCCGGGCACTTTTGGTGAAGGAAGAGGAGGCCGGAGGGGTTGGCCATGAGGGCAGGTGGGGAAGCCGGGGAGGGAAGTGCGGGGGAAGGGGCGATTTCTGCGGGGCATGTGGGTGGAAAACCTGCGACAGGTGTCCGAATTGTGGCGACACGCTCGTTAAGAGCGCTCAGGTAGTGGCGCCTCGCACTCTTACCAGATACGGTCCCTCCGTGAGCCCCGTCCGCCGCTGTTCCCGCACCGCCTGCAGCCAGCCTGCCGTCTTCACGCTCACGTACGTGTACGCCGACTCGACCGCTGTTCTGGGCCCCCTGGCGACGTACGCGGAGCCACATTGTTATGACCTGTGCGCCGAACATGCCGAGCGGCTGACCGCTCCCCGCGGCTGGGAGGTGGTTCGGCTGCCGACGGACGGCGCCTCGCCCAGCTCCGACGATCTCGAGGCGCTGGCCAACGCGGTCAGGGAGGCCGCGCGGCCGACGCCGTCCGGCGGTGGTGAGCCGGTCGGTCAGGGCGTCGAGGTCGGCCGTCGCGGGCATCTGCGCGTTCTGAGATCGGCCCAGCAGCACCGCGACCGGTAGGCTCCCTGTGTAAGGCGGAACCGACCTAGGGCGGAGCTGGAGAGTGGGCGACCTCGCCAAGATCTTCAAAGCGTACGACGTTCGCGGAGTGGTGCCCGACGAGCTGGACGAGCCGGCCGCCGAGGCCGTGGGCGCGGCGTTCGTCGAGGTGACCGGCGCCGGATCGGTCGTCGTCGCGCACGACATGCGCGAGTCGTCACCCCCGCTGGCCGAGGCGTTCATCCGCGGGGCCCGTTCGCGCGGCGCCGACGTCGTGCACGCCGGGCTGGGCTCGACCGACCTGCTCTACTACGCCAGCGGCAGCCTCGGGCTGCCCGGCGTGATGTTCACCGCCAGCCACAACCCGGCCCGCTACAACGGCATGAAGATGTGCCGGTCGGGCGCGGTGCCGATCGGCGGCGACACGGGGCTGACCGAGATCCGCGACCGGGCGGCCGAGCTGCTCGGGGCCACGTTCGCGCCGGGCGGCTCGGTGATCGGCAAAGACCTGCTGACCGGCTACGCCGACCATCTGCGTACGCTGGTCGACCTGCGGGGCATCCGGCCGCTGAAGGTCGTCGTCGACGCGGGCAACGGGATGGGCGGCCACACCGTGCCGGCCGTGTTCGACGGGTTGCCGATCGAGCTGACCCCGCTCTACTTCGAGCTCGACGGGAACTTCCCCAACCACGAGGCCAACCCGCTGGAGCCGCAGAACCTGGTGGATCTGCAGCGCGCGGTGGTCGAGCGCGGCGCCGACCTGGGGCTGGCCTTCGACGGCGACGCCGACCGGTGCTGGGTGATCGACGAGCGCGGCGAGTCGGTCTCGCCCTCGGCGGTCACGGCGCTGGTGGCGGCGCGCGAGCTGGCCAAGCATCCCGGCGCGACGATCATTCACAATCTGATCACGTCGCTCGGCGTGCCGGAGATCGTCCGCGAGCACGGCGGCGTCCCGGTGCGCACGCGGGTCGGGCACTCGTTCATCAAGGCCGAGATGGCGCGCACCGGCGCCGTCTTCGGCGGCGAGCACTCCGCCCACTACTACTTCAGGGACTTCTGGTTCGCCGACTCCGGCCTGCTGGCCGCGATGCACGTGCTGGCCGCGCTGGGCGAGCAGGACAGCCCGCTGTCGCAGGTGGTCGGGGCCTACTCGCGCTACCACGCCTCGGGCGAGGTCAACAGCGCGGTGTCCGACCAGGCCGAGGCGCTGCGGCGGGTACGCGAGGAGTTCGCCGGGCGCGGGGAGTTCGACGAGCTCGACGGGCTGACCGTGACCGGGTCCGGCTGGTGGTTCAACCTGCGTGCCTCCAACACCGAGCCGCTGCTCAGGCTGAACGCCGAGGCGGCCGACGAGACGAAGATGACGGCGATCAGGGACGAGGTCCTCGCCATTGTGGGAAAGGTGTCAGAGTGAAGATCGACGACTGGCTGCTGGAGATCCTGGCCTGCCCGGCGTGCAAGGCGCCGCTGCGTGCCGAGACCGAGGCGGAAGAGCTGGCCTGCACCGGATGCGGGCTGATCTATCCGGTCAGGGATGACATCCCGGTTCTGCTCGTCGACGAGGCCAGGAAGCCGTGACCTGGGAGCCGGAGCGGCTCGACGACCAGCGTCATCTCAGTGAGGGCGATCCCTCGGGCATGCTGCCGGCGGTGGCCGGCGCGGCGGCCCACGTACGCACCGGCTATCGCAACGCGATCGAGGCCCGGGTGGACCGCCTGGCCGGCCAGGGGCGTCCCCGCGCCATCGTGGTCGCCGGCATGGGTGGCTCGGGCATCGCCGGCGACATGCTGGCGGCGGTGGCCGGCAACGGCGCCCCGCTGCCGATCGTGACCGTGCGCTCCTACCAGCTCCCCGGCTGGGTGGGCGCCACCGACCTGGTCATCGCCGTCTCCGGCTCGGGCGACACCGAGGAGACGCTGTCCGTCGCCACCCAGGCCGTGCGGCGCGGCTGCACGCTGCTCGGCGTGGGCGCTCCCGGATCGCCGCTGGAGGCCGTCGCCACCCAGGCGTCGGCCGTCTACGTCCCGGTGCCGGTCAGCGGGCAGTCCAGGGCCAACCTGTGGCTGCTGGCGATTCCGCTGATCGTGGCCGCCGTCGAGCTGCGGCTGGTGACGGCGGAGCCGGATCTGTTCGAGCGGGTGGCCGCGACGCTGGAGGACATGGCGAACCGGTGCCGGCCGGCCAGCGAGTCGTTCATCAACCCGGGCAAGTCGCTGGCGATGGACCTGGCCGAGTCCGTACCGATGATCTGGGGCTCCTCGCCGTCCACGGCCGTCGCGGCGCACCGGCTGGCCGGCCAGCTGCACGCCAACGCGAAATATCCCGCCATGCACGGCGAGCTGCCCGAGGCCGGTCACCTCCAGGTCGCGGCCCTCGACGGGCCGGTGGCCGAGCGCGACATCTTCGCCGACGTCTCAGGACGCTCGCTGCGGCTCGTGATCCTGCGCGACGTCGAGGAGCACCCCCAGGTGACGCGGCGGCGCGAGGCGTCGCTCAGGCTGGCCCGCGAGCGCGGGGTGCCGGTCAGCGAGCTCATGGCCGAGGGCGTGCACCCGCTGGAGCGGATGGCCACG
Source organism: Nonomuraea fuscirosea (assembly GCF_003001935.1). Lineage (GTDB taxonomy): Bacteria > Actinomycetota > Actinomycetes > Streptosporangiales > Streptosporangiaceae > Nonomuraea > Nonomuraea fuscirosea. The sequence continues at coordinate 402,265 of NZ_PVNG01000003.1, forward strand.
CTCATCGGGCTCGGCGACTACGCCAGCACCTATCTGGCACTGGGTTATGCCATCGATCCCACCCCCGTGTCGGCGATCACTGAACTGAAGGCCAGAATTTCGCAATAGGATCCCCTTCCACAGGCCTTTGCAGTTGATCTTTATGAGTGGAGCAGATCGGTGAGCGCGAGCGGCGGAACTAAAGCGATCATTGCGGCATTGTCCGCGAACTTGGCCATCGCCGTGGCCAAGTTCGTGGCCGCGGCCTTCACCGGATCGTCCTCGATGCTGGCGGAGGGCATTCACTCGGTCGCCGACTCGGGCAACCAGGTGTTGCTGCTGGTGGGTGGCAAGAGAGCGGCCAGGGCCAGCACCAAGGAGCATCCGTTCGGATACGGGCGCGAGCGTTACTTCTACGCCTTCGTGGTGGCCGTCGTGCTGTTCACGATCGGCGCCGCGTTCTCGATTTACGAGGGCGTGCACAAGCTCTCCGATCCGCATCCGGTGGAGGCGCCGGCCTGGGCGTTCGGCGTGCTGATCTTCGCGATCATCGCCGAGGGATTCTCGTTCCGTACGGCGATCAGGGAATCGAACACCGTGCGCGGCAAGCAGTCCTGGGTCTCGTTCATCCGCCGCTCCAAGTCGCCCGAACTGCCCGTCATCGTGCTGGAGGACCTCGGCGCGCTGCTCGGTCTGGTCTTCGCGCTGTTCGGCGTGGCGATGGCGGTCATCACCGGCGACGGCCGCTGGGACGGCGTCGGCACCCTGATGATCGGCGTGCTGCTGGCCGTGATCGCGATCGTGCTGGCCGTCGAGATGAAGTCGCTGCTCGTCGGCGAGGGCGCCGCGCCGGAGATGGAGAGCCGCATCAGGGCCGCCCTGGAAAGCGCGCCCGAGGTGGCGCGGGTCATCCACATGCGCACGCTGCACCTGGGGCCCGAAGAGCTGCTGGTGGCGGCAAAGATCGCGGTCGAGCACAACGAAACGGCGGCGGAGGTCGCCCACGGCATCGACGAGGCGGAGCGCCGCATCAGGGACGCCGTGCCGATCGCCCGGGTGATCTACCTGGAGCCCGACCTCGACCGCCTGCGCTCCGGCAACGCCTCCACCTCCGCCTGACCACCTCGCCGCCGCCTGGCCACCTCGCGTTGCGCAGATCTCCGCGCGGCGCGAGGTCTGCTCAGCGGTGACGGGGCTGCGCTCGGGCGGCGGCTGGCCAGGCGCAGGGCTCTGCTCAGCGGTGGCGGAGCAGGCGCAGGGCCTTCTCCTTCTCGAAGTCGAGCGCCCTGCGGGGCACCTGGATGCGCCCGATGCGCACCCCCAGGTCGCGTACGGCCGCCGCCACCGCCGGGTCGCTCAGCACCCGCAGCGCGAACGCCAGCTCGGCCGGCGAGACGTCGAACCGTTTCTCCAGCTCCACGCCCTGGGCCACCGCGGACAGCTCGTCCGGCCCGAACCGGCGATGGGCCCCCTGCTCCCGCACCGGCGGCAGCAGACCGAGAGCCTCCCGGTATCGGAGCATTCGCGGGGACATGCCGAGTCGCTTGGCCGCTTCCGTGATGCGCATTCTTACATTCTTACGTCAGATTCCGACTACCTGGGGTGCGACCGCGTACGAGGGCCGCCTAAACTCGTCGCGACAACATCAGTGACGCGAGGGGAAACCCGATGGACTTCAAGGTCGCCGACCTTTCACTTGCCGACTTCGGCCGCAAGGAGATCCGGCTCGCCGAGCACGAGATGCCCGGCCTCATGGCGGTCCGCAAGGAATTCGCGGCCTCCCAGCCCCTCCGCGGCGCGAAGATCATGGGCTCCCTGCACATGACCATCCAGACCGCCGTCCTCATCGAGACGCTGGTGGCGCTCGGCGCCGAGGTGCGCTGGGTGAGCTGCAACATCTTCTCCACCCAGGACCACGCCGCCGCCGCCGTGGTGGTCGGCCCCGACGGCACCGTGGACGACCCGCGCGGCGTGCCGGTCTTCGCCTGGAAGGGCGAGACGCTGGAGGAGTACTGGTGGTGCACCGAGCAGGCGCTGACCTGGCCTGACGGCGACGCCCCCAACATGATCCTCGACGACGGCGGCGACGCCACGCTGCTGGTGCACAAGGGCGCCGAGTACGAGAAGGCCGGCGCCGTGCCGCCCGCCACCGCCGACGACCCGGAGGAGTGGCACGTCATCATCGACCTGCTCACCCGCACGGTCGGCGCCGACAAGCGGTGGACCCGGATCGCCGAGAGCATCAAGGGCGTCACCGAGGAGACCACGACCGGCGTGCACCGTCTCTACGAGATGCACAAGAACGGCCAGCTCCTCTTCCCGGCGATCAACGTCAACGACTCGGTCACCAAGTCGAAGTTCGACAACAAGTACGGCTGCCGCCACTCCGTCATCGACGGCCTCAACCGCGCCACCGACGTGCTGATCGGCGGCAAGGTCGCGGTGATCTGCGGCTACGGCGACGTCGGCAAGGGCTGTGCCGACGCGCTGCGCGGCCAGGGCGCCCGGGTCATCGTCACCGAGATCGACCCCATCTGCGCGCTCCAGGCGGCCATGGACGGCTTCCAGGTGACCACGCTGGAGGAGGTCGTCGGCATCGCCGACATCTTCGTCACCTGCACCGGCAACTTCAACATCATCACCGCCGCGCACATGGCGCAGATGAAGCACCAGGCGATCGTCTCCAACATCGGCCACTTCGACAACGAGATCGACATGGCCGGCCTGGCCAAGCTGCCCGGCATCGTCAGGAACACCATCAAGCCGCAGGTCGACGAGTGGGTCTTCGCCGACGGCCACTCGATCATCGTGCTGGCCGAGGGCCGCCTGATGAACCTGGGCTGCGCGACCGGCCACCCCAGCTTCGTCATGTCCAACTCGTTCACCAACCAGGTGATCGCGCAGATCGAGCTGTTCACGAAGACGGCCGAATACCCGATCGGCGTCTACACGCTGCCCAAGCACCTGGACGAGAAGGTGGCCCGGCTGCACCTCGACGCGCTGGGCGTGAAGCTCACCGAGCTGACCAAGGAGCAGGCCTCCTACATCGGCGTCCACGTCGAGGGCCCGTACAAGTCCGACCACTACCGGTACTAGATCTTCCTCAGAGATGGCTCCGGGAGCTCGTCTCTCGGAGCCATCCGTTTTTTCATCTTTTACGGCGGGCCAGGTTACCCGCACGCGCCGACGCCACCTCCGTCCGTCATGGCCGGTCGTGAAGGCTCACGGGCCGGGCGCCGTGACGACGCGTAATCTTGGCCGTGTTCTTCGGTGGGGGCTGGCCATGGATCTCAGTGCGAGCGGTGAACGGCAGATCTCCTGGGCTGCCCGGTCGATGCCGGTGTTGACCGCGATCGGTGAACGGTTCTCCCTCGAACGCCCGCTGGACGGGCTGAAGATCGCTGCCTGCCTGCACGTCACCGCAGAGACGGCCGTGCTGATGGGGGCGCTGAAGGCGGGCGGCGCGCAGATCGCGCTGGCCGCGTCCAACCCGCTGTCCACGCAGGACGACGTCGCCGAGGCGTTGCGCGGCTACGGGATCGCGGTGCACGCGCGGGCCGGGGTGGATCGGGCCGCCTACTACCGGCACATCCACCAGGCGCTCGACCTCGCGCCCGACCTCGTGCTGGACGATGGCTGCGACCTGGTCAACATCCTGCACACCGAGCGGACCGACCTGCTCGACGGCGTGAGCGGCGGCTGCGAGGAGACCACGACCGGGATCATCCGGCTGCGGCAGATGGCGGCCGAGGACGCGCTGCGGTTCCCCGTGGTGGCCGTGAACGACACCCGTACCAAGCGCATGTTCGACAACCGGTACGGCACCGGCCAGTCCACGCTGGACGGCATCATGCGGGCCACCAACACCATGCTGGCGGGCCGGACCGTGGTGGTGGCCGGGTTCGGCTTCTGCGGGCGCGGGGTGGCCGAGCGGGCGAAGGGCTTCGGCGCCCGGGTGATCGTGACCGAGATCGACGCGGTCAAGGCGCTCGACGCCACCCTGCAGGGCTACGAGGTGCGGCCGATGGCGCAGGCCGTGCTGCTCGGCGACCTGTTCGTCACCGTGACGGGCAACCGCGACGTGATCAGGGCCGAGCACCTGGCGGCGATGAAGGACGGCGCGATCCTGGCCAACGCGGGGCACTTCGACGTGGAGATCGACGTGCGGGCGCTGGACGAGCTGGCCTCCGAGGTGCACCGCGGGGTCCGGCCCAACACCGACGAGTACGTCATGCCCGACGGCCGCCGCCTGCTGCTGCTCGCCGAGGGCCGCCTGGTCAACCTCACCGCCGCCGAGGGGCATCCGGCGGCCGTCATGGACATGTCGTTCTCCGCCCAGGCGCTGGCCGTGGCCTGGCTGGCCGGTGAGCGGGCCGGCCTGGAGCCGGGGGTGTACGACGTTCCTGAAGAGATCGACCACGAGGTGGCCAGGCTCAAGCTGGCCGCGGCCGGCATCGGCATCGACGTGCTCAACCCCGAGCAGGAGGACTACCTGCACTCCTGGCGCGTCGGATCGTGAACGCGATCGTCAGCGCCGGCCCTCTCCCGCGCAGGTGAGGGCGACCTGCTCTGAGCGCGGGCGCCCGCGGCAGGGGCTGCCGCGGACGCCTCGCGGGCTTCTCCGGGCGACCTCTACCAGACGACCCGGTCGACGGTGTCGTTCAGCGGGAGCGGCTCCTCCAGGTGCTGGCCGGGGAAGAGCGGGCGGGGGCGGCCGCCCTGCTCGTCGACCAGCAGGGCGACGCCCGCCGTGCGGTTGGCCCAGGACGAGACGTTGTCGGCGGCGGTGGGGCCGCCGGACCCGTACATGGGCAGCCAGTGCAGGTCGACGACGTAGCCCGCGCCGATGCCGTACGCCGGGCCGGAGAAGCCGTAGTCGCGGTAGAGGCACAACGTGCCGGGCGGGCACGGCTCGCCGTCGCCGAGCTGGATCACGCCCGGCGGGAGCTGGGCGGCGACGGCGGGCGGCGCGGCGGGCAGGGCGGTGACGCCGGCCAGGGCCGCGGCGGCGGCGGTGACGATCAGGGCGCGGGCGAGTGCGGTGCTCAGGGACGGCACGATGCCTCCTCGGGGGCGGTTCGGTACTGACGCCCCACACTCTCGTGCACGCAGCGCGATCGGATAACTACTCAGGGTGATGTATTGCCGTAGCGTGCGGGTGACGCACGACCCACCGCCATGACCTGCGAAGACGTTGTAGGCTCGCGGGCTTCACGGCGCCCGCTGCAGCTCCTGCATGCGCCGGATCTCCGCCGCCTGGGTCACGCTGACGTCGCTCGCCAGCTCCTCGATCCGGATGTGGATCCCGCCGCCCAGCACCTGCTCGGACATCTTGATCGCCCCGAGGTGGTGGTTGATCATGAGCTGTAGGAACAGCTGGTCGAAGGCCTTGCCCGTGGCCGCCTTCAGCGCCTCCATCTGCTCCGGCGTGGCCATCCCCGGCATGCCCTCGTGCGCCGCGTGATGGTCGGGCACCTTCTGCTCCTGCTCCCGCAGCCACGAGGTCATGAACTGGATCTCCGGGCCCTGTGCGGCCTTGATCCGGTCGGCCAGGCTCTTGAGCTTCGCGGACTCGGCGCGGTTGGGGGCGAGCAGGGCCATGTCCATGGCCTGCCGGTGGTGCACGATCATGTCCTGGACGTACTTCACGTCCGCCGCGTTGGGCGTCTCGGAGGGCACGGCGGTGGCGGCCTCGCCCGGTGACAGCGTCCTGGCCTGCTCGCCCGGACGGCCCGGCGCGATCACGGGGGCGGTCGAGTCGGCCCGTGGAGCCTGGGGCGCCGTACTGGAGGTGCAGCCGGTGAGGACGACGACCAGGCTCGCGATCACGATGAGCGCAGCGCGCACTCAACCTCCTGACTGACTCGGTTCAGAATGCGCACTCTAGGTGATAAGGCCGCGGAAGAAAAGAGGGCGAAGCGTGACAAAAATTGACACGTTGGACGCTGGTCACGGAAGCGAAGAAAGGTGAGGATTACCTAGATTTATGCCCCCTTTATCGGAGGTTCCCGCGTGTTCACCCCCCGCAGGGCTCTCATCCTGCTCGCGGCGCTCGCCGCGATGTCCGGCGTCATCGCGCCGGCGCAGGCTGCGGACATCCCGGCTCCCGGCGAGATCGTCATGAGCCCGAACATCAAGCACGTCACCAATGTGCCCAAGCCAGAGGCCCTGGCCGACATCCACACGGACATGGCCTTCCAGGGCGACTACGCCTACGTGGGCAACTACTACGGCTTCTCGATCTACGACATCAAGAACCCCAAGCGCACCTCCCTGGTCAGCTCCGTGGTCTGCCCCGGCGGCCAGATGGACGTGTCGGTGTACGGCGACCTGCTGTTCGGGTCCGTCGACTCCTCGCGCAACAACGACTCGTGCAGCAGCACCGGGCAGAGCGCCACGATCAAGGAATCGTGGGAGGGCATCCGCATTTTCGACGTCTCCGACAAGGCCAATCCGCGGTATGTCAAGGCGGTCGAGACGAACTGCGGCTCGCACACGCACACGCTGGTGCCGGACCGCAGGCGGGAGAACGTCTACCTCTACATCTCCTCCTACAGCCCGAGCGACACGTACCCGGACTGTCGGCCGCCGCACGACCTGATCACCATCGTGAAGGTCCCGCTGCGCGACCCGGCGGCGGCCTCGGTCATCGCCACGCCGAACCTCTTCCCCGACGGCGGCTTCCCCGGCGTGCCGGGCCAGTACCCCGACGGCAAGTCGGCCACCACGGGCTGCCACGACATCACGGCCTACCCGGAGAAGGGCATCGCCGCGGGCGCCTGCATGGGTGAGGGCGTCCTGCTCGACATCCGCGACCCGGCGCGGCCCAGGGTCACCGCCACCGTGCGCGACGAGACGAACTTCGCCTTCTGGCACTCGGCCACGTTCAACAACGAAGGCACGAAGGTCATCTTCACCGACGAGCTCGGCGGCGGCACCAGGGCCACCTGCAACGAGGCCATCGGGCCCGTCAAGGGCGCGAACGCCTACTACGACCTCGTCCGCGGGCAGTTCGTGTTCCGGGGCTACTTCAAGATCCCGAGGCATCAGGACGACACCGAGAACTGCGTGGCGCACAACGGCTCGCTGATCCCGGTCAAGGGCCGCGACATCATGGTGCAGGCGTGGTACCAGGGCGGCATCTCGGTGGTCGACTTCACCGACTCCGCCCACCCGCGGGAGATCGCCTACTTCGAGCGCGGCCCCGACAACACCGCGCCGGCGCTCAGCGGCGGCTTCTGGTCCGCGTACTACTACAACGGCTACATCTACGGCTCCGACTTCAACCTGGGCCTCGATGTGCTGAAGCTCAACGACTGGCGGACGAACAAGGCCAACGGCGTCAAGATGCGCTCGCTCAACGCGCAGACGCAGGAGTCGTACCCCGATCGGGGCCACGGCCACCACTGACGGACCCCGGCGGCGGGGGCGCCCGCGAGGAGCCCCCGCCGCTCAGGCGTTCCCCCCGACATCCCTGGTTCCCGAGTTCCCAGAGGAATGTGATCAAGGAGGCTCCCGAGTGATCTCATTGCGCCGCTCCATCGTCGTGGCGGCGGCGGCCACAGCCTTAGCGCTGGCGGGCATGCCCGCGCTGGCCGCCGACATCCCGCCCCCCGACGCCGTGGTCACCAGCCCGAACGTGACCCACGTGCTGAACATCCCCAAGCCCGCCCCGATCGCCGCCACCATCAACACCGACATCGCCTTCCAGGGCGACTACGCCTACGTCGGCAACTACGGCGGCTTCTCGATCTACGACATCAGGAACCCCAAGCGGGCCAGGGCCGTCAGCTCGGTCGTCTGCCCCGGCTCCCAGATGGACGTCAGCGTCTACGGCGACCTGCTGTTCGCCGCCGTCGACTCCTCGCGCAACAACGACTCGTGCAGCAGCACCGGGCAGAGCGCCACGATCAAGGAATCGTGGGAGGGCGTCCGCATCTTCGACGTCTCCGACAAGGCCAACCCGCGCTACATCAAGTCCGTCGAGACCAACTGCGGCTCCCACACCCTGACCCTGGTGCCGGGCAAGGGCCGCGACCAGAACAAGAACGTCTACGTCTACGTCTCGTCGTACCTGCCGCAGGCGGACTTCCCCGACTGCCAGCCGCCGCACGACAAGATCTCGATCATCAAGGTGCCGCTCAGGAACCCGACCGCGGCCGCGGTGGCCTCCACCCCGGTCGTCTTCCCCGACGGCGGCAACGAGACCCAGCCGGGCCTGCTGGTGCCGACCACCGGCTGCCACGACATCACCGTCTACGCCGAGAAGGACATCGCGGCGGGCGCGTGCATGGGTGACGGCGTGCTGTTCGACATCCGCGACCGGCTGAACCCGAGGGTCACGGCCAGGACCACGGACCCGAACTTCGCGTTCTGGCACTCGGCCACGTTCACGAACGACGCCAGGAAGGTCGTCTTCACCGACGAGCTCGGCGGCGGCGGAGCGGCCACCTGCAACGAGGCGACGGGGCCGAACCGCGGCGCGGACGCGATCTACGAGATCGTCCGCGGCAAGCTGGTGTTCAAGAGCTACTTCAAGATCCCGCGGTACCAGGCCGACAGCGAGAACTGCGTCGCGCACAACGGCTCGCTGATCCCGGTCAAGGGCCGCGACATCATGGTGCAGGCCTGGTACATGGGCGGGCTGTCGATCTGGGACTTCACCGACGCCTCGCGGCCGAGGGAGATCGGCTACTTCGAGCGCGGTCCGCGCTCGGACGGCAGCGGCGGTGGCATCTGGTCCGCCTACTACTACAACGGTTACATCTACGGCGCCGACTTCAACGAGGGGCTCGACGTCATCAAGATCGACGACCGGCTCACCGACGGCGCCAGGCACGTTCGTACCGACAGGTTGAACGTCCAGACGCAGGAGTCGTTCCCCGGCGGTGGCCACGGTGGCCCCGGCGGCGGTCACGGCGGCGGTCACGGTGGTGGCCACGGCGGCTGGTGAGGTGACGGCTCGTCCGCCCTCTGGCCGCGCTCACTGAGGTGGTGCGAACCCGCCCGGAGTCGCCTGCGGCGGCTCTGGTGCGGGTGCGGGCGACGCCTGCGGCGGCGGGGGATACCCGGCGGGCGGCCCCTGCGGCGAAGGCATCGGAGGTGCGTACGGACCGGGCGGCGCGTACGCCCCCGGCCCGGACGGCGCGGCAGGCCCGTACGGCCCCGGAGGAGGCCCCGGAGGGCTCTGGGGCGGCGGGACGGTCCCCATCCGCTGTGCGAAGCGCACCTGCTCCCTGCGCCGGCGCTCGGCGAGCACGGCGCTCAGGTACGCGTGCGGCGGCACCCCGGCCGGCGCGGCGGGCGAGACGAACGCCGCCACCTGGGTCGCGATCCGCACCCCCATGTCGTGCTGGACCTGCGGCGAGAGCTGATGCCATCGCGCCAGGTACTGCCTGGCGGCCTGCGCGGCCTCGTCCGGCAACTGGGAGAGCTCCAGCGTGGTGGCCCAGCCGGCCAGTGGCGGCGGCATCGCGATGACCTGGCCCGACTCGCGCGGCGCCCGGTCGGAGATCACGATGGTGCCCGCGAACACGTCGCCGAGCCGCTTGCCCCGCTTGGAGACCAGCGACGCGATCAGCGCGGGCGCCCCGGCCAGCACCCAGAACTCCAGCACCCCCGCCAACCCGCGGAACAACGCCTGGCGGAAGCGCACGGGGCTGCCGTCGTCGCCGACCACCCGCAGCCCGAGCGCCAGCTTGCCGAGGCTGCGCCCCCTGGACAGGCTCTCGAAGATCACCGGGTAGCCGATCAGGACCAGCACCGTCAGCAGGATCATGACGGCGGCGTACATGGCGAAGTCGGTGACCCCCGCGAACGCGCCTAAGAGCGCGTTGATCGCGACCAGGATGACGAACTGCGTGGCCAGATCGATGATGATCGCCAGCGCGCGGGAGGGCATCTGGGCGACCCGCACCTCGACGACGACCGCGTCGCCGGTCACAACCTCTGACATATGTGGAGCCTAACGGCTCTGCCCTGGTGATTGAGCGGCCAGAATGTTCGGGTGGACATCGATGCGTTCGTCACAGCACACCGCCCCGTGTGGGATCGGCTCGACCACCTGGTCAAGAACCGGTCGTCGCTGACCGGCGACGAGGTGGACGAGCTGGTCGAGCTCTACCAGCGGGTGTCCACGCATCTGTCCATCGTCCGCTCCGCCGCCGAGGACCCGATGGTGGTCGGGCGGCTGTCCGCGCTGGTGGCCAGGGCCAGGTCCGCGGTCACCGGGGCGCACACCCCGGCCTGGCGGGAGCTGACGCGCTTCTTCACGGTGTCGTTCCCCGTGGTGGCCTACCGGGCGCGGTGGTGGTGGCTGGGCAGCGCGCTGGCCTTCCTCGCGGTCGCGTGGGCGATGGGCGCGTGGGTGGCGGCCAACCCCGACGTCCAGGCGACGATCGCCAGCCCCGACGAGATCACCCGGCTGGTCAACGAGGACTTCGCCGACTACTACTCCGAGCACCCTGCCGCCTCCTTCGCCAACCGCGTCTGGATCAACAACGCCTGGGTCTCGGCGCAGATGATCATGTACGCGGTGGTGCTCGGGCTGCCGATCCCGTTCGCGCTGTACTCCAACGCGGCGAACGTGGCCGTCTCGGGCGGGCTGATGGCCTCCAGGGACAAGCTGGACATCTTCTTCGGCCTGATCCTGCCGCACGGGCTCCTGGAGCTGACCGCCGTGTTCCTGGCCGCGGCCGTGGGCCTGCGCCTCGGCTGGACGGTCATCGACCCCGGCCCGCGCAGACGCGTCGAGGCGCTGGCGGAGAACGGCCGGGCGGTGATGAGCGTGGCGCTGGGGCTGGTCGTGGTGCTGTTCGTGTCGGGGCTGATCGAGGCGTTCGTGACCCCGTCGGGGCTGCCCACGTGGGCGCGCGTGGGCATCGGGGTGCTCGCCGAGGTGGTCTTCCTCACGTACGTGATCGTCTTCGGGCGGCGGGCGATGCGGCAGCACGAGACCGGCGACATCGAACGCGCCCCCGACGTCGCCCCCTCAGCCTGAAACTCCCGGAAACGGACAGCGGCCGCCAGGGCTCGGCGCCGGCACACAGGACGCGGACGCCGGCTCAGCGGACGCCGGCTCAGAGGCGGCCGGCTCAGAGGCGGCCGGCCGCCTTCAGCGCCAGGTACGCGTCCGCCAGCGCCGGCGCGATCTCCTCCGGGGGCGCGTCCACGACCTCGACGCCGTGCCGCCGCAGCCTGGCCGTGATCCGCCTGCGCCCGAGCTGCGCCTGCTCGGCCGCCGCCGCGTCGTACACCTCCTCGACCGACCCCCTGCGGCCCGCCATGGCCGCCACCCGCGGATCGGACACGCCGGCCACCAGCACCAGGTGCCGCGAGGACAGCTGCGCCAGCACCGGCATGAGCCCCTCGTCCATGGCCGCCGAGTTGAGGTCGGTGAGCAGCACGACCAGGCAGCGCCGCTTGGCCCGCGACAGGATCGAGGCCACCATGCCCTGAGCGTCGGCCTCGATCAGCTCCGCCTCGATCGGCGCCATCGCGTTGACCAGCATCGACAGCAGCTCGGTGCGGGACGCGCCGCTCACCCAGGCGCGCACGGCGCGGTCGTAGGCGAGGAAGTCGACCTGGTCGCCGGCCCTGGCCGCCAGCGCGGCCAGCAGCAGCGCCGCGTCCATCGACCAGTCCAGGCGCGGCCAGCCGGGCGCGGGCCGGGAAGCAGGGGGTGCGAGCAGGCCGGTGTTCGCCTCCGTCCCGGCCATGGGGACGGGCGCGTCGCCCACCCGGCCCGCCGAGGTGCGGCCGGTGTCGAGCACGATCAGCACGCGGCGGTCGCGTTCCGGCCGCCAGGTGCGGACGACGACGTCGTGGCGGCGCGCGGTGGCCCGCCAGTCGATGGAACGCACGTCGTCGCCCACGACGTACTCGCGCAGCGAGTCGAACTCGGTGCCCTGCCCGCGTACCAGCGCCGGATGCTGCCCGTCGAGCTCGCGCAGCCTGGCCAGCCTCGACGGCAGGTGCTTGCGCGACAGGAACGGCGGCAGCACCCGTACCGTCCACGGGGCCCGGTGGCTGCCCTGGCGCGCGGCCAGGCCCAGCGGCCCGACGGAACGCACGGTCACCGCCACGGATGAGCGGTCGCCCCGCCGGGTCGGGGTGAGCGTCACGACGATCCTGCGGCGCTCGCCGCCCAGCACGTCCAGCTCGGCCTCCCGGGGCGCGGCGCCCGCCGACGGCGGCCACGCGTCTCTGAGCAGGCCGCGTACGCGCCGCTTGCCCGGGTTCTCGACCACCAGCTCCACCGTCGCCTGCCCGCCCAGCCGGACCAGGGTCTCGCCGGAACGGTGCAGCCGCAGCGGGCGCACGGCCCCGGCGAACGCCAGATCGACCACGATCCCCGAGGCCAGCAGCAGACACACCCCGGCCAGCGCGGCACCGGGGCGCGGCGCGAACAGCACCACGACGATCCCGGCCAGCGCGATCAGCCCGGTACGTCCGGTCAGCGCCATCGGTTCCACCCGCCCTGTCGGCTCGCCCGCTCTGTCAGCTCGTTCGCGGGCATCGGCTCGCTCACGGGCATCGGCTTGTTCGCGGGCATCAGCGCGGGACCGGGACCGAGGCGAGGATGCCGTCGAGCAGGCCGTCGGCGGTCGCCCCCTCCAGCTCGGCCTCGGGCCGCAGCTGCACCCGGTGCCGCAGCGCCGGCCTGGCCAGCGCCTTCACGTCGTCGGGGGTCACGTAAGGGCGCCCGGACAGCCACGCCCACGCCCGCGCCGCGGCCAGCAGCGCCGTGGCGCCACGCGGCGAGACGCCGAGCTGCAGCGAAGGGGAGCTCCTGGTCGCGCGGGCCACGTCCACGACGTAGCCGAGCACCTCGGGGGCCACCCGCACCTGCGCCACCGCCTCCCGCCCCGCCGCCAGGTCGGCGGCCGTGGCCACGGCCTTGACCTCGGACAGGTCACGCGGGTCGAAGCCGAGCGCGTGCCGCTCCAGCACCGAGATCTCCTGCTCGCGCGGCGGCAGCGGCACCGTCAGCTTGACCAGGAAGCGGTCCAGCTGGGCCTCGGGCAGCTGGTAGGTGCCCTCGTACTCGACCGGGTTCTGCGTCGCGCACACCATGAACGGATCGGGCAGGCGCCTGGCCGCGCCCTCCACGCTGACCTGCCGCTCCTCCATCGCCTCCAGGAGCGCCGCCTGCGTCTTCGGCGGGGTGCGGTTGATCTCGTCGGCGAGCAGCAGGTTCGTGAACACCGGCCCCTCGCGGAACTCGAACTCCGCCGTACGCGTGTCGTAGATCAGCGATCCCGTCACGTCACCCGGCATCAGGTCGGGCGTGAACTGGACCCGCTTGAAGTCCAGGGACAGCGCCGCCGACAGCGTCCGCACCATCAGCGTCTTGGCCACGCCGGGCACGCCTTCGAGCAGCACGTGCCCTCCGCACAGCAGCCCGATGACCAGCCCCGTCACCACCGCGTCCTGGCCGACCACGGCCTTGGACACCTCGGCACGCAGCGCACCCAGCGCCTCCCTGGCCGAGTCGCCCGAGGCCGTCACCCGGTATGCATCCTCAGAGTTCACTCAACTGCCTTTCGATGAAGTCCAGATATCCGGCCAGCGCGACGAGCCCCGCGTCGTCGGTCGGAGGCGGGCCGTAGAGCGCGGTGCCGACCTGGTGGGCGTCCTGTCCCGTACGGGCGGCGATGGCCGCGACGACCTCGTGCTGCCCGGCGCCCGACCCGAGCCCCAGCCTGGGCGCGAGCCGGTCGATCGTGCCCGCCCGCAGCGACGCGGCCGCCCGGCCCCTGGCCCGCCTGGCCCGGTAGAGCCGGCCGCGGCCCTCGACGGTCTCGGCCGCCCTGACGACGACGGGCAGCTTCTCCGTCACCACGGGCCCGAGCCGCCGGCCCCGCCAGAACGCGGCGACGGCCACGGCGATGATCGCCATGTAGATGGCCCAGCGGATGCTCTCCGGCATCAGGTCGTAGATCGACTTGCCGCTTTCGCCCGGCAGGTCCACGGCGGGCGGGTCGGCCGGGCGGGCCAGCCACACGACGCTCTTCCCGGTCTGGAGCAGGTTGATCGCCAGCGCCGCGTTGCCGTCCTCGGCCAGGCGCTGGTTGGTCATGAAGCTCCCGTCGCCGACCACGGTGGTGACGCCGCCGTCGGCCTGGAAGCGGACGAGCAGATGCCCGTCCTCGACCGGGAAACAGCCGACCGTGCCGGCGGGACCGCGCATCGCGAGGCCGCCGATGTGCACGCTGCCGGCCGCCGCGGCCGCGGGCAGGCCGCATTCGGGCTCGCGGGAACGCGAGCGGTTGTCGCCCGGCTCGATCCGCACCCCCGGGGCCACGCGCTCCATGTACGGCAGGGGGCCGACGACGAGGCGGTCACCCGGGAGCCTGGCCAGTTCCTCCTCGTCGTAGTACGTGAGGTCGGTGATGACCAGCAGCTTGTCGCCTGCGGCGGCCTTCTCCGCCGCCGCCTGCGCCGATCCGACCCGCTCGACGGTGACGCCCCGCCCGCGCAGGATCTCGGCCAGGGCCTTGGACCCGGCGAGTGAGGTGTCGTCGGGGTCGAGCGGACGGGACTCGCCACGGCCGGGGGCGAGCAGGACGCCGATCACCGCGATGAGCACGACCAGCACGCCCAGCAGCACGATCAGGCGGCTGGAGCGCCAGGCGGAGCGGGCGGTGGGGGAGGTCGAGTAGGAGCCCTGGCCGTTCGCGCCCTGCGGGGCGGGAGAGGTCGCGGGGCCGGCCTGCGGCGGTGCTCCGGTGTCGGCCGGACGCGCGAAGATGCTCATCCCGCCGCGCCCTCCGTCCCACCAGCCGCGGGACCGCCGATGGGGCCTGTGCCGGGACCGCCCGCGGGGCCTCCGCCTGCGGGGCCTCCATCGGCGGGGCCTCCGAGCGCGGCGCCGGCGGTCGCGAGCGGGGCCGGGCGGGCCTGGCGCAGGCGGTCGTCGAGGCTCGCCATCCGCTCGTACGCCTCCCGCGTCCCCATGATCCCGCCATACGTCACGTCGTCGAACGACCGGGCGGCCGTCGCCAGTTCCCCGGCGAAGCCGGGCAGTGACCACGACGCCTCGGTGGCGAGTTCGTGGGCCGTCCGCCCCGGCATGCCGTCCACGATCGCCCGCTCCTCCAGGTCGCGGGCGATGGCCCGCAGCCGCTCCTGGACCGCCTCGGTCCACGCGCTCTCGGCGGCCAGCCGCTCGGCCTCGCGCCGGTGGTCGGCCGCGTTCATCGTCCGGCCGCCGAATAGCCCGCTCACGCCCGGCGGGCGGCGCCGGCTCGTCCTGCGCAGCCGCCAGGTGATCAGCGTCATCACCCCGATCAGGATCAGCACGATCAGCGCCGCGGCGATGATCCCGCCCGTCGAGCCGCCGCCGCCGACCGCGTCGACGAGGTCGCCGAGGAACTGCGACACCCGCCGGTGGATCAGGTCGATCAGCGCTTCCTTCTCGTAGGCGGGGTCGAGGAGCTCGCGCGCGGCCCTGCCCGCGGCCTCGCCCCTGTCGACCGGGTTCACGACCCGGCGGAGTTGGACGGGTGCCAGAGCTCGTCGGCCGAGGCGTGCACCCATCCCTGGCGCTGCTGCTCGACGGCGGCCGTCTGCAGCACGAGGTCGAACGCCTCGCTGCGCATGCGCCGGTCGGCGTACAGCAGGCCGGCGACGCCGGCCTCGAACGGGTAGGTGAACATCGACCCGAGCGTGGCGCCGATCGTGATCAGCACGGCGGAGACGACGGTGGTGGTCGCCGAGCCGGCGCCGAACATGCCGAACATGGTGCCGGCCAGCGTGAACGGCACCGTCAGGACGCTCGCCACGAGGCCCACGAGCAGGGACGTGAGCAGCAGGATGCCGAAGCAGCGCCAGAAGTCGCCGCTGACCAGGTGCCACGAGCGGCGCATGGCGTCGAGCGGACCCCTGCCCTCCAGCACCACGGCGGGGGAGGCGAGGGCGAAGCGGGTCCTGAAGTACAGGTAGTAGGCGAGGTAGAGGATGACGAACAGGATCGAGACCAGGGCGATCCAGCCGGCGCCGGAGCTGGAGGCGCCGGCCGCGAGCGCCACGATGAGCCCGACGAAGACGATCAGCGGCACCAGCATGATGACGGCCATCAGGCCCACCACGCCGAACAGCGCGGGCACCCGGCCCTTGACCAGCCGCCACGACTCGCCCGCGCTGATGTTGCCGCCGAACACGGCCCGGCCGAGTATGCGGGTCAGCACGCCGGTCAGCAGCGTCACCACGACGAACTGGATGGCGTAGGAGATGATCGAGCCCACGTACTGACCGGCGACGCCGTAGATGGTGGTGAGCTCGCTCTCGGCGCTGGAGACGCTGCCGGGGTCGGACAGGATGCCGCTCATGGAGTTGAGCACGAACACCTGGCCGATGGCCAGCGGCACGGCGGCGAGCAGGGCGGCCACGGCCGACAGCCCGAGCACGGCCTTGGGGTTGGACCGAATCAGCTTGATCGTGCCGTCGAGGATGTCGCCGAGGCCGAGCGGGCGCAGCGGGATGATCCCCGGCCGCAGCGCCGGCGCGTGGGGGCCGTAGCCGGGGGCCGGATGCGGGCCCCAGCCCTGGGCGGGCGGCTGGTGCGGCGGATGTTGCTGATGTTGCGAATGGTGCGGATGGGGCGGATAGGGTGGCTGGGGTCCGAGCGGGTCGGGCTGCTGCTGCGGCGGGGCGTCCCTGTACGGCTGTCCGTAGGGCACCTGCTGCTGTGGCTGCGCGCCAGGCGCGGTCCACGGCGAGGCCGGCGGGGCGCTGTAGGGCGGGGGCTGTTCGGCCGACCAGCCTGATGGCGTCTCGGGCGTGGGACCGTGACCGTCTGACATATCCCAATCCTGGCACGCTGGGCGGGGCATTGGTGTCGCGGAGAGGATTCGCGATGTCATCTTGACGGCATTCATGGAGGAATCCGGGCAAGGTTCGCGTCCGGGGATGGCCGAAAGTCGCTGTGTTACCGCAGACTGAGATTGCGGTCGCGGGGGCGGACCTAAAATTCGCCTTTTGCAGGGCTCAGGTCACACTCATGGGCCGACCAAGGGTAACCTTCAGCGATCGTGCGGGTATGTCCCACAATGCGTAGAACGAATGAGGGGCCATGAAAGGTCGCGTGCTGGTCGTCGACGACGACGCCGCTCTCGCCGAGATGCTGGGGATCGTGCTGCGAGGGGAAGGCTTCGAGCCGTCATTTGTGTCCGACGGCGACAAGGCCCTCGACGCGTTCCGGGATACACGCCCGGACCTGGTGCTGCTCGATTTGATGCTGCCGGGGGCCGACGGCATCGACGTCGCGCGCAGGATCAGGGCGGAGTCGGGGGTTCCGATCGTCATGCTCACGGCCAAGAGCGACACGATCGACATCGTGCTCGGTCTTGAATCGGGTGCCGACGACTACATCGTCAAGCCGTTCAAGCCGAAGGAACTGGTGGCCAGGGTGCGGGCGCGGCTGCGCCGTACCGACGAGCCGACCCCGGAGATCCTGCAGATCGGCGACATCACCATCGACGTGGCCGGTCACTCGGTCAAGCGCGGCGAGGAGACCATCAACCTCACGCCCCTGGAGTTCGACCTGCTGGTGGCGCTGGCCCGCAAGCCGCGCCAGGTGTTCACCCGCGAGGTCCTGCTCGAACAGGTGTGGGGCTACCGGCACGCGGCCGACACGCGGCTGGTCAACGTGCACGTGCAGCGGCTCAGGGCCAAGATCGAGAAGGACCCCGAGCACCCCGAGATCGTGGTGACGGTACGCGGCGTCGGCTACAAAGCCGGCCCCGCCTAACCCTCGCAGCGCCCTGCCATGCCCCCGACCAGGAAGAAGAGATCCCGCCGACGGACGCTCCGCCAGATTCTCGGAGGCGTTCGCCGGCGGATCCGCCGTGCGGCGGGCAGGACGCGCAGCATCTGGCGGCGCTCGCTGCACCTCCAGGTGGTCACCAGCACGCTGGTGATCTCGGTGATCGTGGTCGTGGTGCTCGGGACGTTCCTGTTCCAGCAGATCAACAACTCGGTCGTGCAGAGCAGCCAGCAGTCCTCCTCCGGCGAGGCGACCGCCGACCGGCTGCGGATCGCCGACGCGCTCGCTCCCGAGACCGACGATCCGGCCAAGGCCGCCGACGGCGGCGACAAGGGGGCGGCAGACCCGCTCGACGACGTCATGGACACCATCACCGGCTCCCGCGACGACGCCTCGGAGAAGCGCTACGAGGTGCTGGTCCTCAATCTGACCAATCCCGGCAAGTCGCGCGCGTCCAACAGCGTCGAGCCCGCCAACGTGCCGGTGGGGCTCCGGCTGAGCCTGCAGCGCAACATCCGCGAGTACAAGTACGACAAGACCGTCGGCTTCATCCAGTCGATCAGGCTCGCCGGCGAGAGCCAGCCGCAGCTGCGCTTCGTCGTCGGCGGCATCGTCCACGTGCTGCCGACCGGCGAGAACTACGAGGTCTACCACTTCTTCCCGTTCAACGAGGAAGAGGAGCTGCTGACCAACGTCAGGCTCGCCATCGTCGTGGTCGGCCTGGGGCTCGTGCTGCTGCTGGCCGCCATCGCCTACCTCGTCGCCCGCCAGGTCGTCAGCCCCGTGCGCCTGGCGCGCGAGGCCGCCGAGCGGCTGGCCGCCGGCAAGCTGGACGAACGCCTCAAAGTGCGTGGTGAGGACGACCTGGCCCGGCTGGCGAACTCGTTCAACGAGATGGCCGCCAACCTGGCGCTCAAGATCCACCAGCTCGAGGAGCTCTCGCAGGTCCAGCGGCAGTTCGTCTCCGACGTCTCCCATGAGCTGCGCACGCCGCTCACGACCGTGCGGATGGCCGCCGACCTGCTGTACGACGCCCGCGAGGACTTCGACCCCATGGCCGCCCGCTCGGCCGAGCTCATGCAGGCGCAGCTGGAGCGGTTCGAGTCCATGCTGACCGACCTGCTGGAGATCAGCCGCTACGACGCGGGCGCGGCCACGCTCGACCTCGACTCCGTGGACGTCCGCGACGTGGTGCTGCGGGCGATCGGCGACTCCGAGGCGCTGGCCGAACGCCACACCACCCGCTTCGAGCTGCGGCTGCCCAACGAGCCGTGCATGGCCGAGATCGACAACCGGCGGGTCGAGCGGATCCTGCGCAACCTGCTGTTCAACGCCATCGAGCACGGCGAGGGCAGGGACGTCGTGGTCACCGTGGGGGCCGACAGGGACGCGGTGGCCGTCGCCGTACGCGACCACGGGATCGGGCTCAAGGCCGGCGAGGACACGATGGTGTTCGACCGGTTCTGGCGGGCCGATCCGTCGCGGGCCAGGACCATCGGCGGCACCGGGCTCGGGCTGGCGATCTCCCGCGAGGACGCCACCCTGCACGGCGGCTGGCTGCAGGCGTGGGGGCAGCCCGGCGAGGGCTCCCAGTTCCGGCTGACCCTGCCCAGGGTCGCCGGGTCCGACCTGAAGGGCTCGCCGCTGTCGCTGGTGCCGCCCGAGATCGAGATGCGCCGCACCTGGCGCACCGCCATGACGCCCGTGCTGCTGCCCGCGTCAGGAGACGGTGCCGGCTTCGACGGCACCGCGTACGACAGGGCCGGATATGACGAGGATTAGGCGGCTCGGCGCGGCGGTCGCGCTCGCGGTCACGGTGGTCTGGGCGGGCTCCGGCTGCACCGTGATCCCCGTGAGCGGCCCGTACACCGTGAACGACCAGGGCGCGGGCGATCCGCTCAGCAAGCCGTTCCACCGCATGATCGCCATCAAGCCGCAGCCCAACTGGGGCGTCGACGAGACCATGAGGGGCCTCCAGGCCGCCATGGCCGCCTACGCGGACGACCCGTCCATCCTGCTCAGCTACCTCACCCCCGAGGCGCGCGCCAAGTGGAGCGCCGCCGGGCCCGTGACGGTGGTCGAGGACGCGATCGACGTCGTCCCGCCGCCGCCGCGCGAGGCCACGGACCCGGTGCTCAAGGTCTGGCTCAAGGGCAAGTACGTCGCCCGCATCGACGAGGACGACACCTACACGCCCACCGGCGGGTCGTGGGGGCAGCCGTTCGACCTGGTCAAGGCGCCCCAGGGCGGTTTCCTGGTCAAGAGCCTGCCCCCGGGGCTGGTGCTCACCAGGGCCGACGTGCGGCGCGCGTACCGGCCGACCAACCTCTACTACCTCAACCGCAGCCTCCAGGACCGGCTGGTGGTCGACCGGGTCCGGCTGCGGCTGAAGACGACGGAGAGCTTCGCGCAGACGGTGCTCGAACGGCTGCTCAAGCCGCCGACCGCGACCCTGAAGGACGCGGTGACCTCCAGCCTGCCCGAAGGCACCACGATCGAGTCGATCAGGTCGGGCGAGGGCGGCGAGCGCGTCGTGGTCAACCTGTCGGGTCCGCTCGACCTCAGCTCCAGAGACGCGCTCAGGGCCCAGATCAAGTACAGCCTGAACATGAACGACGTCGCCAAGGGCCGCACGATCGAGATCCAGGCGAACGGCGAGCCGTACACCACCGCCCTGGCCAACACCGACGAGACCTGGCTGGACGACAGCGGCAAGACGGCCTACTACGTCACCAAGGGCGCGATCCACTACCTCAGCAAGGACGGCCCGGGCGGCGTCGTGGCCGGCGCGGCGGGGGAGCAGCGCGACGGCTACAGCGACTTCGCCGTCTCCAAGGAGGAGAACGGCAACTCCCTGGTCGCCGCCAAGACCTCCACCGGCATCTCGGTGGCCGCCATGGTGCCGCAGGGGCGCTGGCAGGAGGTCATCCACGGCAAGGGCGCCGACTTCACCGCGCCCACCTGGCACCGCGACGGCTCCCTGTGGACCTACGACCGCAAGAACTCCGTGCTGCTGCGCTACGACCCCTCCAGCGGGCGCGGGGCCGAGCCGGTCGAGGCGCCCAACCTGGCCGGGCTCGACGTCACCCGGCTGCGGATCGCCAGGGACGGCGTCCGGGTCATGGTGATGACCGGGCGCAACACCGTCCAGATCAGCGCGCTGACCGGGGAGGGGCCGCAGATGAAGCTGGGCAACCTGCGGGCGCTGACCACGACGAACGAGGCCGACAAGATCATCGACGTGAAGTGGGGGGACGAGGAGCACCTGCTCGTGCTCGTGCAGAGCCAGGCCGGGCACATCCTCACCGAGATCAACGTGGGGGACGGGGAGAGCACCGGGGTGCCGCTGACCGAGCGGCTGCAGTCGGTGGCGGCGCTGGGGGACCGGGTGCTGGCGGAGACCGACAAGGGGGCCAAGCTGCTCGAACTCAACCAGGACCGGCAGACCTGGACCCCCAAGATCGACTCAGACGGGGGCGCTCCCCTGTTCCCTCTCGGCTGATCCCCGCTCCTCCGTCGGCCCTGGGCCCTGCGGTGGTCCTGCGTCGGCCCTGTCCCCGTCTCCGCGGTGGTCCTGCGTCGGCCCTGCCCGCGTCTCTGTGGTGGCCCTGCGTCGCCCTGCCCCGTTTCCGCGATGGCCGCGGAGCAAGCTCATGGGGCCGGAACCGGGTGGCCGCGGGACAACCGCGCTGGACGAGACGCATGGGGCCGGAACTGTCGGTGGCGGCGGGCATGCTGGGCCGCGTGCTCAGCGCCGTACTGGACCTGGTCCTGCCCTCCTCCTGCGCCGGCTGCGGCGGCCAAGGGGCGTCGTGCTGCCCGCGCTGCTTCGGCGCACTGACCGCCGCGCCCGCCGCACGCCTGCCCGACCCGGTTCCGCGCGGCCTGCCCGACTGCTGGTCGGCGGCCCGCTATGAGGGGGCGGTGCGCCGGCTGGTCGTGGCGTACAAGGAGCGGGGGCTCGTGGTGCTGGCGGGCGTTCTCGCGGAGGCGCTGACCCACACGGTCGTGGCGGCCGTGCGCGAGGGCGGGCATCGGCTGCCGGACCGCGGGCTCGTCGTGGTGCCGGTGCCCAGCGCGTGGCGGAGCCGCAGGGGCAGGGGGCACGACCACGTGGGCCGGCTGGCCGGGCTCGTCGCCGGGCGGCTTCGGCAGGCCGGGCTGGCGGCCGAGGTGTGGCGGGGGCTGCGGCACACCGGGCGGGTGGCCGACCAGGCGGGCCTGAGCGGCCCTGAGAGGGTCGCCAACCTCGCCGGGTCCCTCCAGGTCGCTCCGGCCGCGAACGGCCCTCCAGGAGCCTTTGCGCTGCTCGTGGACGACATCGTCACGACCGGCGCCACCCTGGCCGAGGCGGCGCGGACGCTGCGGTCGTCCGGCCTGCGGGTGCCGCTGGCGGTGACCGTCGGCGCGACACGCCGAAGATCTCAAAAGAGTTACGGTGACGGTCGGTAAAGAAAGATCCAATTCATGTCTCTAGCCGGAGGGTGACATGTCGCTACCCCACGTGCCGTGGTATAGCAGCTCAGCGGATGGGAGGCCCGTGCCGATAAGGGGTGCCGATCGGTTAAACAGGGCGCCGGAAGGCGCTCTCCGGCCCGCCGGATCTCACCCAGCGTGATCTATCCTCCGATCCCCCCGGCTGACATTCGTGCTGGATACGGATAGCGTTCTGACATGGCACCCGTTCGGGTCCGTGGTTGCGCAGGGTCGGGGTTCCCGGCTCTGCTAGCCGATGCCAGCCGCAGGCAAAACGGTCCACGTAAGGCGACTCTTTGTCGACCGATCACGGTGCGGCTTAGGGGTAAGTCCTGCCTTCCCGGGGGTCCAGATGTCCCCCGCCAGAAGAGAAGGGCAGTAGTGGCAACAGAGCTGCGAGACCCTCAGCAGGCGAATGTGGGGTCGAAGACCAGGTCGGCCGGACGGGTGCCCTCCGAGTTCCCGGTGAAGCCTAGTCGGAAGAGGGTAACGGTGACAGGAAGGCAGACAGAAGACCTCGTCCGGCACGCACGTCGTCGGGCGCTCTCGCTCAGTCGTTAGACCGAAGGGGGGCTGTTGCATGGACATCATCGTCAAGGGCCGGCACACAGGAGTGAGTGACCGGTTCCGAGACCACGTGACGACCAAGCTGGCCAGGATCGAACGTCTGGACAACAAACTCATCCGAGTCGATGTGGAGGTGTCGAAGGAACGCAACCCGCGCCTCGCCGGACAGCGAGAGCGCGTCGAGCTCACCATTCACTCGAAAGGACCGGCCATCCGCGCCGAAGCCTCGGCCGACGACCGGTTCGCAGCCCTCGACCTGGCACTCGACAAGCTGGAAGGCCGCCTCAGGCGACTGGCCGACCGGCGCAAGGTTCACCACGGCAACCACTGCCCGCCCTCGGTGGCGGAGATCACCGCGACCATCCCCGACACCGGCGACCTGGCCCAGGCCAAGCGGACGGCCGTCCCCGAGCAGGCCGACGCCGAGGACGACGAGCTGCGGGAGAAGCGCGACAAGCTCTACGACGACATCGTCCCCATCGAGATGGACGGCGACGGGCCGCTCATCGTACGGGAGAAGTACCACCGGGCCGAGCCCATGACCATCGACCAGGCCCTCCTCGAGATGGAACTGGTCGGACACGACTTCTATCTGTTCCGTGACAAGGAGAGCGGCCAGCCGTGCGTCGTCTACAACAGACGCGGGTACAACTACGGCGTGTTGCGGCTCATAGAGCCCTGATCGCGCGCTAAAAGATCTTCTCGACCACCCGAGAACCGCGGGTACGTGCCATCATGGCGGTTCAACGGCTCTGGCCCCCCGACGAGGAGGAGACGTGAGCGAGCTCAGTCAGGCGCAGATGAGCGAGCGAAGCGAGGGAAAGGCAGGCGCGAGGCGGATCGTCGCCAGGCGGACCGAGGTCGCGAGGCGGAGCAGGGAGGCCTTGTGACCGAGTCCGGCGAGGTCCGTACGCCGGCGAGCGAGCCGATCCGCGTGCTGATCGTCGACGATCACGAGCTGATCAGGCGCAGCCTGGCGCTGGCGCTGGCCGCGGAGCCAGACATCGAGGTGGTCGGTGAGGCGAGCGACGGGCAGGAGGCGGTCGAACTGGCCGATCGCCTCATGCCTGACGTCGCCCTCATGGACGTCCGCATGCCCCGGCAGGACGGGATCGAGGCGACGAAGGGCATCAAGGCCTCGGTCCCCAGCACCCGCATCATCATGCTGACGGTCAGCGACGAGGAAGAAGACCTCTTCGAGGCCATCAAGGCGGGCGCCACCGGCTACCTGCTCAAGGACGTCCAGATCAACGACGTACCGGCCGCGGTGCGGGGCGTGCACGAAGGACAGTCGTTAATCAACCCGGCGATGGCGGCCAAGCTCATCAGCGAGTTCGCCAACATGAGCCGCAAGGAAGCCGAGCGCCCACCCCAGCTCCCCGTCCCCCGCCTGACCGACCGGGAGATGGAGGTGCTGCGACTGGTGGCCAAGGGCATGAACAACCGCGAGATCGCCAAGCAGCTGTTCATCTCGGAGAACACGGTGAAGAACCACGTCCGCAACATCCTCGACAAACTGCAACTGCATTCGAGGATGGAGGCCGTGGTGTACGCGGTCCGAGAACGCATGCTCGAAATCACCTGACCCAGCCGCACTGCAAAAGCGCCCCACAGCCGAACCCACCCCCAGCCCCCGATGCGAACCCGAACACGTCCCACTCCAGGCAGGCGCGAACCCCCACAGCCTCCGACGCCGCCTGAAAGCGGACACGAACGGGCTTCGACGTCGGTTTCAGCGGACACGAGCGGGCTTCGACGCTGGCCGAAGCGGACGTATTCAGGCTCCGACGTCGGCGAGCCGAGACGTGACCCGGCCCCGACACCCCCCGAGACGAAGCCAAGGGGCTCCGTCGCCGGCCGGAAGGGCTCGGCCAAGGGGCTCCGTCGCCGGCCGGAACGACTCGAACAGCCCCCGCCCTCATGCCGCTCGCCTTACGCTGTGGTGCCCCCATCCCGCGTCAGCCAGAGACGGCGCCCGCCTCGCTCCCCGTGTTGCAGGCGTAATTGAGGAATGCGGTGGGTTGGTGTCTCGCCGAGTGGTGGATCAGCGATCCTGCCACGTGTCGTCCAGCCCTGAATTAGATGCTGCTGTCCGAGACGGCGGTCAGTCCCCGGTCAGCCGAGGCGGACCGAACAGGACGGGCGCAGCCGAGGCGGACGGGCACCGTCCTGTGCCGATCGTTTGCGTGCTCGTTCAGCGCTGTGTTGGAGTGCCGAACCGCGCCCCACTCTGCTCGCGGATGCATGTGTCCCAGCCTGCATCGTGGTTTTGAACCCCGGCCTTCGCCCCCTGCGCCGTCTTGCCCCGTCCGCGTCCGAGTGCGGAAGTGCGCCCCAGTGCGTTCGGCGTTCGCGTCTCAGGTCGCCATTGAACGGCTGCCCCCGCTCTCGCTCTCGGACGTCCGCGAACCCGGAGCGTGCAGGGGGAAGGCGAGGCTGGGGTCAGAGGGTGGCGGGTGAGTTGAGGGCGGGCAGGAGTTGTGGGGGGTCGGTGCGTTCGACGCGGACGGCGTCGCAGCCCACCCAGTCGGCGGCCGACCACAACGCTTCTCGTAAGGCGTCGGTCCACTTGGCGGGGGAGAGGCCGGGTTCGAGGCTGAGCTGTCTGGCCACCAGGGTTGAGCCTTCGCGGGCCGGGTCGACGCGGCCGATCAGGCGGCCGCCGGCCAGCACCGGCATCGTGAAGTAGCCGTGGACGCGCTTGTGCTTCGGGACGTAGAGCTCCAGCGTGTAGTTGAAGCCGAACACCCGCTCCGTGCGGCCCCGGTGCCAGATGAGCGAGTCGAAAGGCGACACGAGCGTCGTACGGTGGCGCCCGCGCGGCTCCGACTCCAGGGCGGCCGGGTCGGCCCACGCGTTGCCCTGGCCCTTCTTGCCCGGCCAGCCGGTCACGGTCACCGGCACCAGGCCGGCCGCGCCGCTGAGCAGGACCTCGTCGAGGATCGCGGCGTAGCGGCCCTTGAGGCGCAGGAAGTCGATGAGGTCGGTGCGGTTGGCCACGCCCAGCGAACGGCCCGCGATCGCGGCCAGGCGGACGACGCACTCCTCGTCGGACAGGTCTTCAGCCAGCAGCTCCGCCGGAACGACGCGCTCGGCCAGGTCGTAGACGCGGCGCCAGCCGACGCGGCGGGTGCAGACCAGCTCGCCGATGTCGAGCAGCCACTCCAGGCCGATCTTCGAGTCGGACCAGTCCCACCACGGGCCGCCGTTCTTCGCGCCGCCCACGTCGGAGGTCGTCAGCGGGCCCGACTCGCGCACCTGGTCGAGCAGCTTCTCGACGCCCTCGGGGACCTGGTGCCAGCGCTGGCGCTTGTCGCGGAACGCCCGGCGGCGGAACGCGTAGAGCGGCCAGTGCTCGATGGGCAGGATGCAGGCGGCGTGGCACCAGTACTCGAAGCTCTGGGCCGGATCGTGCCAGTAGGCGCGCTCGATCTTGGGACGGCCGACCGCGCCCAGCCGGGCATAGGCGACCAGCTCGTGCGAACGGGCCAGGACCGAGATCGTGTCGAGCTGCACGGCGCCCAGCCTGCGCAGCATGCCGTGCACCCCGCCCTTGCGGGCGTCGGCGCCGATGAAGCCCTGCGACCGGAGGATGATCCGGCGCGCCTCGTCGGCGGTCAGATCCGTGAGCCCGCTCGCGGTGGTCAGGCCGGTCTCGCCGATCGAGCTGGTCTCGCCAGTTGCGTTGGTCACGCGGGTCACGCCGGTCACATCGCTCATGGCTGGCCGTCCGTACGGAAGTGCATGTGTGAAATCTAGCGGTGGGAACCGACAGAATCGGACCGGGTGGGTGTGGCCGGGGGCCGCAGAGTGCAGAGTGGTGCGGTTGCTCTGCCCGCTCGGCTCGGTTCGCCCAGGCTCGCGATGTGTGACGGGGCCCTTGATCTGTGACGGGGCCCGTGATCTGTGACGGGGCTCGTGACTCGCGAGGAGGTTGGCGATGTGCGACCAGGTCGTTGGTCCAGCACGCACGGGCTCGTTGATCGTTCAGTGCGCGAGGCCAACCCGATGGTCAAGGGCTCGCTCAGGGCGCGGAGATGGCCTGACGTGCGGGGCCTTGTCCCGTGTTCAGGGGCCGGTGTGTGCGAGGGCTCGCTGCATGCCGGGGGCTGGCACGGTGTGCGGGGCTCGTCCAATGCGTGGAGACGGGCGCGGAGGCGACACGCTGGCGGTTCTGTGCGTGGGGCTGGCCCGATGTGCACCGAGGGCCTGATGTGTGCGGGGGTGGCCAGATGTGCCGGAAATGCGCCTCATGCGAAGTCGGCCCGATGTGCGGCGTCCCAGCGCGGGGAGGCTGACCCGATGTGCGGAGCTGATCCCCATGTGTGGATCGCTGACTGAGCTGCTCCGCTTTGACGGACACCATCGTCGTGGCGGTCAGGCTGCTACGGCGGTTTCGTGGTCGGCCGGGGCCGGAGGGTGCGCTGAGAAGAGAAACCATGGGAAGACGAGCGCAAACAACGCCCGGAACGGCATGATCCCCATGCGCGGGCGGATCCCCTTGGGGGTGGGGCTGGGCCCGAAGTGTGGAGTGTTCGTGCCGTGCGTAGGGGTGTCTGGACCGTGAGGGCTCCTGGGGCGTCATCGGCCGGGTCAGGCCGCCGTTGGGGCGGTGCGGGTTCCACACACCGTGAGGGCTCCTGGGGCGTCATCGGCCCTGGGGTGGGTGGTGGCGGGCGGCCCCGTGGTGGGGCGCCCGCCGGAACCGGGTGTTCGGAGCGGGGTCCTGGTGGTCAGCGGTGGTCTTCGGCGCGCATGCCCACCCGGGGCGCGTCGATCACGACATCGGTGAAGATGTCGAAGACCAGGGCGAGGATTCCGCCGACGACGAACACCCCGGCGCCGATCCAGACGAGTGTCCAGTTGGCCGCCGTCAGCCCGAAGCCGGCGACGACGGTTCCCACCAGCATCACCGTCACCGCGAGCCACGAAGAGGCCCGCCCGCCGTGGCTGCCGAGATTCTCCGTCTGCTCCGACTTCTTCCCCTCAACCATGACTAATCCTTCCTTTGCCGGTAATCCCGCTATTGGTGCGAGCCGGCTCTCAACCGGCATACCCTCTGCCTTGAGTCATTCTCCCAGACCCGTTCCGCGCCCTCGCCGTCACGGTGGCTGTGTCTGGTTGCAGAACCGCCTACGATGGCAAGCGGGGAAGTTTGTCTCGGCCTCTCCTCCTGGCGGCGCCGCCGGGGTAGACCTGCGAGGAGCTTTACATAAAGTGGCAGCCATTCTCGACAAGATCCTACGTGCCGGCGAAGGCAAGATCCTGCGCAAGCTCAAGCGGATCGCAGACCAGGTCAACTCCATCGAGGACGACTTCACGAGCCTGTCCGACGCGGAGTTGCGTGCGCTGACGGACGAATTCAAACAGCGCCATGCTGACGGCGAATCTCTCGACGATCTGCTTCCCGAAGCGTTCGCGACCGTGCGCGAGGCGGCCCGCCGCGTGCTCGGCCAGCGGCCTTACGACGTGCAGATCATGGGTGGCGCCAACCTGCACATGGGCAACATCTCCGAGATGAAGACGGGTGAGGGCAAGACCCTCACGTGTACGCTCCCGTCCTATCTCAACGCGATCTCCGGCAAGGGCGTCCACGTCATCACGGTCAACGACTACCTGGCCAAGCGTGACGCCGAGACCATGGGCCGCATCCACCGCTTCCTCGGCCTGGAGGTCGGCTGCATCGTCTCCGGCCAGCAGCCGGAGGAGCGGCGCAAGCAGTACCAGGCCGACATCACCTACGGCACCAACAACGAGTTCGGCTTCGACTACCTGCGCGACAACATGGCCTGGTCGCTCGACGAGTGCGTGCAGCGGGGCCACAACTACGCGATCGTCGACGAGGTCGACTCGATCCTGATCGACGAGGCCCGCACCCCGCTGATCATCTCCGGCCCCGGCGAGCAGTCGGGCAAGTGGTACACCGAGTTCGCCAAGATCGTCCCCCGTCTGCGCAGGGGCGTCGAGGCGAAGAACCCGGGCGAGGAGAGCACCGGCGACTACATCGTCGACGAGAAGAAGCGCACGGTCGGCATCCTCGAGTCCGGCGTGGAGAAGGTCGAGGACTGGCTCGGCATCGACAACCTCTACAAGCCCGAGCACACCCACCTCGTCGGCTTCCTGAACAACGCGCTCAAGGCCAAGGAGCTGTTCAAGAAGGACAAGGACTACATCGTCGCCGACGGCGAGGTCCTGATCGTCGACGAGTTCACCGGCCGCATCCTGCACGGCCGGCGCTACAACGAGGGCATGCACCAGGCCATCGAGGCCAAAGAGGGCGTGAAGATCAAGGACGAGAACCAGACTCTCGCCACGGTCACCCTGCAGAACTACTTCCGCCTCTACGGCAAGCTGGCCGGCATGACCGGCACCGCGGCCACGGAGGCCAACGAGTTCCACCAGACCTACAAGCTCGGCGTGGTGCCCATCCCGACCAACCGGCCGATGGTCCGCAAGGACCAGGCCGACGTGGTCTACAAGACCGAGGACGCCAAGTTCAACGCCGTCGTCGAGGACATCAAGGAGCGTTACGAGGCCGGCCAGCCGGTGCTCGTCGGCACCACCTCCGTCGCGAAGTCCGAGCGGCTGTCCAAGGCGCTCAAGCGGCGCGGCGTGCAGCACGAGGTGCTCAACGCGAAGAACCACGCGCGTGAGGCGTCGATCATCGCCGAGGCGGGCCGCAAGGGCGCCGTCACCGTGGCCACCAACATGGCCGGTCGAGGCACCGACATCATGCTGGGCGGCAACTCCGAGTTCCGCGCCGACCTGGAGCTGCGCCAGCGCGGGCTGGACCCGGTCGAGACGCCGGAGGAGTACGAGAAGGCCTACCCCGAGGCGCTGGAGAAGGCCAGGGCGGCCGTCAAGGCCGAGCACGACGAGGTCACCAAGCTCGGCGGCCTCTACGTCCTCGGCACCGAGCGGCACGAGTCGCGCCGCATCGACAACCAGCTGCGCGGTCGTTCCGGCCGTCAGGGCGACCCCGGCGAGTCGCGCTTCTACCTCTCGCTCGGCGACGACCTGATGCGCCTGTTCAACTCGGCCAGGGTCGAGATGATCATGACCAGGCTGCAGATCCCCGACGACCAGCCGATCGAGTCCGGCATCGTCTCCAAGGCCATCGCCTCCGCCCAGCACCAGGTCGAGCAGCAGAACTTCGAGATCCGCAAGGACGTTCTGAAGTACGACGAGGTCATGGACCGCCAGCGCAAGGTCATCTACGCCGAGCGCCACCGCGTGCTCGAAGGCGCCGACCTGCACGAGCAGGTGCGCGGCTTCGTCGGTGAGGTGATCGAGGGCTACGTCGACGGCGCCACGGCCGAGGGCTTCGCCGAGGAGTGGGACCTCGAGAAGCTGTGGAAGGCGTTCGGCGAGCTCTACCCGGTCTCCGTCAGGATCGACGACGTCGTCGAGGAGGCAGGCAGCCGCGAGGAGCTCACCGCCGAGCTGCTGACCGAGAAGATCAAGGCCGACGCTCTGGCCGCCTACGACCGGCGCGAGGAGGAGTTCGGCGCGGAGACCATGCGCGACCTGGAGCGCCGGGTGATCCTCTCCGTGCTCGACCGCAAGTGGCGCGAGCACCTCTACGAGATGGACTACCTGCGCGAGGGCATCGGCATGCGGGCCTACGCGCAGAAGGACCCGAAGATCGAGTACGCCCGCGAGGGCTTCGAGATGTTCGCCGCGATGCTCGAGGGCATCAAGGAGGACTCCGTCGGGTTCCTGTTCAACCTCGAGGTCGAGGTGCAGGAGAACCCGATCGTCGAGGAAGAGGACGCGGTGCTGGCGGAGACCCGCTCGATCATCGCGCGCGGCCTGCGCGGGCCGGACCGGCCCGCCGAGCTCGAATACTCGGCGCCCGGTGAGCAGGGCGACGTCGAGCACGTCAAGGTCCGCACCACTCAGGCGGAGCGGGCGGCGTACGGCAACGTGGAGCGCAACGCGCCCTGCCCGTGCGGTTCGGGCAAGAAGTACAAGCGCTGCCACGGCGACCCGAAGAACGCGGCCTGAGGTTAGGGTTTTCGGAGACCCTCGCTTTCCGTGCGGAAAGCGAGGGTCTTCGCGTTTGTTCGCCGCTGAGGTCAGGCTGTTTCGAAATCGGTGCACAGCCATTGCAGTCCTCTTCGTTCCAGGCGTACGGCGAGTACGTGGTTGCGGTCACCGCAGTGGACGAGGGCGCACATTTCAATGGCGCCCTCGCGGGGCTCCTTCATGTGCACGCCACCGACGAAAGGCGGGCGGCCGGCCCTGAGCATCCGGCCCGCTCGGGTCAGTTCCCGGTACGCGCGGTCGGTGAGCCGGTCGGCGACGGTCTCCGGCGCGCGGCGGCCGGTGAGGACCTCGGCCAGGGCCTGGGCCAGGTGGCGCAGCTTGCGTTCGTCGGGCAGGGCGCCCGGCGGACCCCACACCATGGGGTGGGTGGAAAGGGCCAGCGCGCCGTGGGTGAACGCGCGGTTGCGCTCTTCGTCGTGGGGCGGCTCGGGGGCGGGGGTGACGCCGATGCCGGGCATGGGAACCTCCGAATGCTCGATAGGGATGGAAGAAAGAATCGTTATAAGGAGTTTTCGGCCCGGCTCAGGAATACAGACCGCACCAACTTCCGCATTCGGCGCCCGTGTTCGTCCCTATTCGGTGGGGCTGATTTCGCGGAGTTGGAGTCCTGGTGGTGAGGGGCGCAGGAGAGTTCCGGGCGTGAACGGGCGCTTTTCGGGCGGTCCTGAAACCGGTAGGGCCTACGCCTTCTGGGTTTCGGTCTCCGGGACGTCGTCCTGGGGTTCGCGGCCGGGGGTGGGCAGGTTGAGCAGGCGGATCAGGAGGGTGAAGAGGGCGTAGTAGACCACCAGGTACACCAGCCCGAACCCGATGATCAGCCCCAGGCCGTGCGTGTTGGACTTGCCGGCGTTCAGCAGCAGGTCGATGGCGCCGCCCGAGAACGTGAACCCGAGCCGCGCGCCCAGCTCGGCCATCAGCGCCATGGACAGGCCGGTCAGCAGGGCGTGGACGGCGAAGAGCGCTGGAGCGACGAAGATGAACGCGAACTCCAGCGGCTCGGTGATGCCCGTGACGAAGGCGGTCAGGCCGGCCGAGAGCATGATGCCCCCGACGGCGCGGCGGCGCGGAGGCGGGGCGGCCCGCCAGATCGCCAGCGCGGCTCCCAGGAGGCCGAACATCATCACGGGGAAGAAACCGGTCATGAAGACGCCCGCGCCCTGCTCACCGGCGAAATAGCAGTTGAGGTCGCCCGCCGCGTCCCGCGTCGCGCCGTTCACGCCGGCGTGGCAGACCGGAAGGGTGAACCAGACGATCGTGTTGAGCACGTGGTGCAGGCCGACCGGGATGAGCAGGCGGTTGGCCACGCCGTAGATGCCCGTTCCCGCCGTGCCGTGGGCCGAGAGCCAGTCGCCGACGCGCGTCAGCCAGTCGCCGATCGGCGGCCAGAGCAGGCCGAAGGCGACGCCCAGCAGCAGGGCGGCGACGGCGGTGATGATGGGGACCGAGCGGCGTCCGCCGAAGAAGGCCAGCCAGGAGGGCGTCTTGAGGCGGTGGAAGCGCTGCCAGAGCAGGGCGGCCACGAGACCGATGAGAATGCCGCCGAGGACGCCGGTGGGGTTCTGGGCGCCCAGGTCGAGGGCGGGGGCGCCGTTCCTGAGCAGCACGGTGACCTTGTCGTGGACCGCGCCCGGCCCGGACTCGAAGAACATGGTCCTGGTCACGCGGTCGAAGACGAGGTAGCCGACCAGGGCGGCGAGCGCGGTGGAGCCGTCGGCCTTGCGGGCGAAGCCGATCGCCACGCCGACGGCGAACAGCAGCGCGAGATGGTCGAAGAGGGCGCCACCGGCGGCGGCCATGACCTCGGCCACGGGCAGCAGCCAGGGCAGGGTGCCGCCCAGGCCGTCCCGGCCGAGCAGGTCGTCCTGACCGAAGCGGAAGAGCAGGCCGGCGGCGGGGAGCACCGCGATGGGCATCATCAGGGAGCGGCCGATCCGCTGCAGCACCGCGAGCGCCGAGGACGTCCAGGACGGGAGCTTGATCGTGCTCACCCGGCCCGCCACCGCGCCGGAGAAGACGAGAGCGCGGCGCCGTGAGACGTCCGGAGCGGGAGCGCGGCGCCGTGAGACGTTCGGAGCGGGAGCATGGTCGTGCTCACCCCCACGCGCGTGCGTCGATCCGTTCGGGTCGCGGGGGATGAGGGGTTACTACCCGGGAGTGGATCTCCAGGAAACGCGCCGCGTCAGGTTTCGCCGGAGTCGAGGTCGGGCTCCGGTTCGCGGCCCGGGGTCATGATGTTCAGCCGGCGGATCAGGAACGTGAACACGACGTAGTACACGACGCCGTAGATCACGCCCAGGATCAGGATGCCGGGCAGGTTCTCGGTGTTCGACTTGCCGGCGTTCAGCAGCAGGTCCAGCAGCCCGGCGGAGAAGCCGAAGCCGAGCTGGCCGCCGATGAGCGTGGTCAGGGCCATCGCCAGGCCGGTCAGGATGGCGTGGACGACCAGCAGCAGCGGCGCGACGAAGATGAAGGCGAACTCGATCGGCTCGGTGATCCCCGTGACGAACGACGCCAGCGCCGCCGACAGCATGATGCCGCCCACCGTGGCCCGCCGGTGCTTGGGCGCCGCCCGCCACATGGCCAGGGCGGCGGCCGGCAACGCGAACATCATCACGGGGAAGAACCCGGCCATGAAGTGACCCGAGGTCGGGTCGCCGCCGAAGTAGCAGTTCCAGTCGCCGCCCAGCACCCGGCCGTTCACCTCGCACTGCGGCACCACGTACCAGACCACGGAGTTGACGAAGTGGTGCAGGCCGAGGGGGATGAGCAGGCGGTTGACCAGGCCGTAGATGCCGGTGCCGATCGGGCCGATGGCCGCCAGGGCCTCGCCGGCGTGCCGGATCCACTCGCCGATCACCGGCCAGAGCCAGCCGAAGCCCACGCCGATGAGCAGCGCCACGATGGAGGTGATGATGGGCACGAAGCGCCGCCCGCCGAAGAACGCCAGCCAGGACGGCAGCTTGATGCGGTGGAAGCGCTGCCACAGGAGTGCGGCGACCAGGCCGATGACGATGCCGCCGAGGACCTTGGTGGGGTTCTGCAGGCCGTAGTTGATGATCTCGACGACGCCCTGGGGCTGGGCCTCCCTGAGCAGGACGGTGTCCCTGATGTCGGAGCCGAAGAACATCACCTTCGTCACCCGGTCGAAGACCAGGTAGCCGACCACTGCGGCCAGCGCGGTGGAGCCGTCGGCCTTGCGGGCGAAGCCGATCGCCACGCCGACGGCGAACAGCAGCGGCAGGTTCTCGAACAGGGCCGCCCCCGCCGCCTCCAGCACCTCGGCCACCTGGTTCATCCAGGACAGCCCCGCCACGTCCGCGAGCCCGCCCGGCGCCGCCCCGTTGGAACCGAGCATGTCGGGCTGGCCGAAGCGCTGCAGCAGGGCGGAGGCGGGCAGGGCGGCGATGGGCAGCATGAGGGAGCGGCCCAGCCGCTGGAGCACGGACATCACGCGAGCGAACGGCGAAGGCCGGGCGGCGGTGGTCTCGTTCACCGGGCGTTCCTCCGAGGCGTGTTGGAGCCGGTCTCGGGGCCGGAGCTCAAGGGGGAGGGAAGCTGACTCCAGGTGGTGCCCGGAGGCCGGCTCCAGGAGGCGGCGGGGGTGGGGTCGCTCGGGAGCCGGTGCGGTCAGCCTCGTCGTGAAGGCATCTCCAGCATCGTACGCAGCTGGTACCGGTCCGCGCGGTACGTGGACACCCCCAGCTCCGCGCACATGCCGCCGGAGAACGACCGGCGCTGCAGCAGCAGCACGGCCCCGCCGCGGGGAAGTTTGAGCAGGTCGGCGTCGCTCGGGTCGGCGATGCCGCCGTCTATGGTGAGCTCGCCCGCGTCCATGACGAGCCCGTACCGGCTCTCCAGCAGCTCGTACAGCGACCGGTCGGAGAGGTTGTGCTCGGCCAGGTCGGGGGCGAGCTTGACCGGGATGTGGGCCCGTTCGATGGACAGCGGCTCGCCGTCTGCGGTGCGCAGCCGTTCGATGAAGTGGACCTCCTCGCCCGGCTGGATCCCCAGCTCCTTGGCCAGGTGGGCGCTGGCGCGCACGACGCGGCGGTCGAGGTCGCGCGAGCCCGGGATCATGCCTCTGGCCCGCATGTCGTCGGTGAACGACGTGAGCTGCAGGGCCAGCTCGATCTTCGGCCGGGCGACGAACGTCCCCTTGCCGGGCACGCGGTGCAGGCGTCCCTCGGACACGAGGTGGTCGACGGCCTGGCGTACGGTCATCCTGGACAGGCCGAAGCGCTGGCACAGCTCGCGCTCGGACGGGATGGCCGCGCCGATGCTGAGCTCGTCACTGTCGATGAGGTCCAGCAGGATCTCGCGAAGCTGGAAGTACTTGGGCACCGGGCTGTCCGGATCGATGTGCGCCACGGATCCTCCCCTCGTCACTACCTGGGCAATGGGCTATGGTTCGTACTGGTCTAGTCCGGACTAGACCACATGTCGCGAAAGACGGTCAAGTCAGATCCGTAATGAGTTGAGGGATAGCCCGAGATGACCACGAAGATGCGCAGCGAGATCGCCGAGCAGCCGACCGCGCTGCGGGCCACACTGGACTCCCTGCTTCCCAAGATCGACGAGATCAGGAGCATCGGCGAGCGTACCCGCCAGCTGCTGTTCATCGCCCGCGGCACCTCGGACAACGCCGCCGTGTACGGGCGTTACCTGGTGGAATCGCACGCCGGCCGGCTGTCGGCGCTGGCCGCGCCGTCGATCGCGACCACGTACAAGCGCAAGCTCGACCTGGACGGGGTGCTGGCGGTCGCGATCTCGCAGTCGGGACGGACCGAGGAGATCGTCGAGACGCTGGCCTGGGCCAAGGACTGCGGGGCCGGCACCGTCGCGGTGACCAACGGGGGCGAGGACAGCCCGCTGGCCCTCGCGGCCGACGTCGCGCTGTGCACGGTGGCGGGCGAGGAGAAGGCCGTTCCGGCGACGAAGACGTACACGACGGGGCTGGCGGCGCTGGCCGTGCTGGCGATCGGCCTGGGCGCGGACGTGGACGTGGACGAGCTGCGGCGGGTGCCCGAGGCGGTGGAGAAGCTGATCGCCGAGCCCGGCGACCTGGAGGCCGTGGTCCAGGGGCTGCTCGACAAGCCGGGCGTGGTCGTCTCGGGGCGCGGGCTGGCCTTCTCGACCGCGCTGGAGACCGCGCTGAAGCTCAAGGAGGCCTGCTACCTGCACGCCATGGGCCTGTCGTACGCCGACCTGCTGCACGGCCCGATCGCCGTCGTGGACGCCGACACGCCCGCGCTGCTGGTGGCGGCCGAGAACAGCCCGACGCTGCAGGGCACGGTCGCGCTGGCCGAGCGGGTGGTGGCGGCCGGCGCGGCGGCGTACACGATCGGCGGCGGCACCGCGCTCGCCCAGGCGGGCACGGCCGCGCTGAACGGCCCCGACCTGCCCGAGTGGCTGGCCCCCATGGGCCTGATCGTGCCCGGCCAGCTGCTCACCGAGGCCCTGGCACGCCGGCTCGGCATCGACCCCGACGCGCCGCGCGGTTTGAACAAGGTCACCCAGACCGACTGATCTAGCCTGGTCAGAGTGTCGATCCGAGGGAGGGCCCGATGGCGGCCGACGCGAACGCGATCATCGCCGCACTGGGCGGCGCCGACAACATCATCGAGATAGAGCCCTGCATCACCCGGCTGCGCACGGAGGTGCACGACGCGTCCAAGATCGATCAGGCGGCGCTGCGGGCGGCCGGCGTGCATGGCGTGATGGCCACGGGGAACGTGATTCAAGTCGTCGTCGGACCGGAGGCGGACACGATCGCCAGCGACATCGAGGACATCATCGGCTAAGGGCGAGACCATGACGACTGTTCTCGCCCCGGTTGAGGGGGCAGCTGTGGGGTTGGCCGCCGTGCCCGATCCGGTTTTCTCGGCGGGCATGGTCGGTCCGGGAACGGCGATCGACCCGTTGCGGGGGCCTGGCCAGGCCGTGGCCCCCATAGCGGGAAAAATAATGAAACTGCATCCGCACGCGTACGTCATCGTGGGGGACGACGGCCGGGGCGTGCTGGTGCACCTGGGCATCGACACGGTTCAGCTCAAGGGGGAGGGGTTCCGCCTGCTGGCCGCGGAGGGTGACCGGGTCGGCGCCGGGCAGCCGGTGGTGGCCTGGGACCCCGCCGCCATCGAGGCCGGCGGGCGTTCGCCCGTCTGCCCGATCGTCGCGCTCGACGCGCTCTCCGGGGCCCTGACCGGGTTCGCGGAGGGCGCGGTGCACGTGGGCGACGAGCTGTTCCGGTGGGAATAGCGAACGTCTCCATCGGCGTGACGGCGGCGCCGGGGCGCGAAGAGTAGCGGCGGGAACCGCCACAATAGGCAGTACCGCCGGGTTTCGACCCCGATCGGCGGCATGGGCAGACGGAGGTCCGGCTGGTCTGGACCGGTAGTGAAGGAGGAACGACGACAATGGGTGAACGCAAGGTCACCGTGGCGGCGGAAGTGGGGCTGCACGCCCGCCCCGCGGCGACGTTCGTCCAGCGGGCGAAGCTGGCCCCGATGGACATCACGGTGACGAAGTCCCATGGCGGCGACTCGGTCAACGGCAAGAGCATCCTCGCGATCATGGCCCTGGACGTCAGGCAGGGCGAGACCGTGGTGATCTCCGCCGACGGCGAGGGCTCCGAGGAGATCCTCGACGAGCTGGCCGCGATAGCCAGTACGCCATGAACCTGCGGGGGGTGGGGGTCAGCCCGGGAATCGGGCACGGCCCCTCTTATGTGCTCACCGTCTCCGTGCCCGAACCCCCCGAGGGCGCCACGTACACCGGTGAGGCGGAGCAGGAGAAGGAGCGCGCGATGGCCGCGCTCACCCAGGTCGCGGGCGAGCTGGAGGCCCGCGGCAACCAGGCGGGCGGCAAGGCCGAGGAGATCCTCAAGGCCCAGGCGCTGATGGCCGAGGATCCCGGCGTGGTCGTGAAGGTGCGATCGCTGATCGACCGCGGCCTGGCCGCCCCCAGGGCGGTCTTCGAAGCTTTCACGAAATATCGGGACGTGCTCGCGGGGTCCGGCGGCTACCTGGGCGAGCGGGCCGCCGATCTGGGCGACATCAGGGACCGGGTGATCGCGCAGCTCTACGGGCAGCCCGTGCCGGGGCTTCCGCTGGCGCCGGAGCAGCCGTACGTGCTGGTCGCCAGGGACCTCGCCCCCGCCGACACGGCGCTGCTGTCCAGGGACGAGGTGGTCGCGTTCGTCACCGAGGAGGGCGGCCCCACCAGCCACACCGCGATCATGGCCAGGGCGATCGGCGTGCCCGCCGTGGTGGCCTGCCCGGGCGCGACCGGCATCCCGGCGGGCGTGGAGGTGATGGTGGACGGCACCTCCGGCGAGGTGCGGGTCGCGCCCGCCGAGTCCGACGTGGCCGACGCGGTCGGCGCCGCGACGGCCCGCCGGGCCGCGCTCGCGTCGTGGAACGGTCCAGGAGCGACCTCCGACGGCCATCCGGTGCCGCTGCTGGCGAACGTGGGCGGCCCGGCCGAGCTGGACGCCGCCGTGGCCGCGGGCGCCGAGGGCATCGGGCTGTTCAGGACCGAGTTCCTCTACCTCGATCGCGCCGACCCGCCCTCGGCCGAGGAGCAGCGGCGGGCGTACCGGGCGGCGCTGGCGGCGTTCCCCCGGGAGAAGGTGGTGGTGCGCACGCTCGACGTCGGCGCGGACAAGCCGCTGGCCTTCCTGCCCGCGCCCGCGGAGCCGAACCCGGCGCTGGGGGAGCGCGGGCTGCGCAGGTTCATGCGCTCGCCCGCGATGATGGACGTGCAACTCGCCGCGCTGGCGGCGGAGGCGGCCGAGAGCACCGGCGCGGGGCTGCGGGTGATGGCGCCGATGGTGGCCACCGCCGAGGAGGCCACCTGGTTCACCAGGGAGTGCGCCGACCACGGCCTCACCGACGTGGGCGTCATGATCGAGATCCCGGCCGCCGCGCTGCGGGCCGCGGACCTGCTGGCCATGGTCGACTTCGTGTCGATCGGGACCAACGACCTGAGCCAGTACGCCTTCGCCGCCGACCGCCGCCTCGGGGCCGTGAGCGCGCTGCACGACCCCTGGCAGCCGGGGCTGCTCGACCTGGTGGCCATGACCGCCGAGGCCGCCACGCGGGTGGGCAAGCCGTGCGGGGTGTGCGGGGAGTCGGCCGCCGATCCGGCGCTGGCCTGCGTGCTCGTCGGGCTGGGGGTCTCGTCGCTGTCGATGGCGCCGTCCGCGCTGGCCGGCGTACGTGCCGGGCTGGCCGCGCACTCGCTGGAGCAGTGCCGTGCGGCGGCGCAGGCCGCGCGGGCGCAACCGTCGGCGTCGGACGCGCGCACGGCGGCCCGGGTCCACCTGCCGGGCCTGGCCGGTCTGGGGTTGTAGCCCTCGCGTCCGGGCGGGCGCGGACCCGGGCGGGTCGTCGGATGGATACCTTGGGAGGCATGCTTCGACGGATCGGTACGACAGGGCTCCTGGTGGTCGCGCTCGCTGCGTGCGGCGGTGGCGGCGGATCGGCGGGGGCGGAGCCGACCGGAGGCAAGGCCGCGCCGCCCGCGCGGATGGCGCAGAGCACGCCGGCCACTCCGGCCGAGCGGACGCCGGCGGCGCCCAGCCCGGTCCAGCGCGCCCTGTCGGGGATGAGCGTCGAGGAGAAGGTCGGCCAGCTCTTCATGCCGGTCCTGTACGGCACCGCCGCCGACACGGTCTCCGGCGAGAACCAGGCCCGCTACGCCGCCGGCACCCCGGCCAAGGTGGTCGCGAAATACCACCTGGGCGGGGTGATCCTCTTCCCGCACAACGTGAAGAGCACCGGCCAGGTCGTCGGCCTCACCAACGGCCTGCAGCGCGGCTCCAAGAAGATCCCGCTGCTGATCGGCACCGACCAGGAGAACGGCCTGGTGTCCAGGATGTCCGCGCTCATGACAGACTTCCCCGGCGCCTCCCGGATCGGCGCGACCAAGGACACCGGCCTGTCGCGGGCCGTGGCCAAGGCGACAGGAGAGGAGCTGCGCGCGCTCGGCGTCAACCTCGACTTCGCCCCCGTCGCCGACGTGAACGTCAATCCGCGCAACCCCGTCATCGGCCGCCGGGCCTTCGGCGACGATCCGAAGCGGGTGGCCACCATGGTGAGCGCGGCGGTCAAGGGCTTCGCCGACGCGAAGATCGCGGCCACCGCCAAGCACTTCCCCGGCCACGGTGACACCTCCGTCGACAGTCACACCGGGCTGCCGGTGATCAAGCACACGAAGGCGGAGTGGGAGCGGATCGACGCGCCGCCGTTCAAGGCCGCCATCGCGGCGGGGGTGGACGCCGTGATGAGCGCCCACATCGTCTTCCCCAAGCTGGACCCGTCCGGCGATCCTGCGACGCTGTCCAAGCGCATCCTGACCGGCCTGCTGCGGGAGAAGCTCGGGTTCAAGGGCGTGATCTCCACCGACGCGCTCAACATGGCCGGGGTGCGCAAGAAGTACGACGACGGGGAGATCGCGGTGCGGGCCGTGCTGGCCGGTGCCGACCTGCTGCTCATGCCGAACGACCTGCCGAAGGCGTACAAGGCGGTGCTGGGGGCGGTGAAGTCGGGGCGGATCTCGCGCGAGCGCCTCGACCAGTCGGTCACCCGGCTGCTGACGCTCAAGCAGAACAGGGGACTGCTGGCCGAGGCGCCGGTGGCGTCGGTTGAGCGGGCAGGCGACGTGCTGCGCTCGTCCGCCCACCGCAAGCTGGCCGCCCGCGTGGGAGGCTAGCGGCGTACGAGGCAGGCGTCAGTGTGAGCCGTGCAGCCCGCTGGCGATGAACATGCCGGCGAGCATGGCGAACAGGAACGCCTGCAGGAACTGGACGAGCAGCTCGAACGCCGTCATCACGATCGCCATCAGCACGCCGAGGACGCCGAGACCGGCGCCGAGCGGGGTGAGCCGCTCGAACAGGAACCAGAAGCCCACCGAGCTGAAGAAGGCCACGATGATGTGGCCGGCGAACATGTTCGCGAACAGCCGGACGAAGTGGGTGA
Organism: Nonomuraea fuscirosea; assembly: GCF_003001935.1. Taxonomy (GTDB): domain Bacteria; phylum Actinomycetota; class Actinomycetes; order Streptosporangiales; family Streptosporangiaceae; genus Nonomuraea; species Nonomuraea fuscirosea. Next base: position 443,083 of record NZ_PVNG01000003.1, read on the forward strand.
ACAGCGAGGTGAGGAACACCTCGGCGAGGATCATCGGCGCGTAGAGCGCGTACGCCCAGCCGGGCAGCCCCGGCAGGTGCACGATGCCGCGCAGGTATCCGCGCACGCCGTGGTGGCGGACGCCGAGGTAGAGCTTGATCACGTACACGCTGATCGCCAGCACGGCGGGGAAGGCGATATGGGCGGCCACGGGGAACTGGACGAGCGGCACGATGCCCATCAGGTTCCAGCCGAGCACCGTGAGGAAGACCGTCAGGAGCAGGCCCATCCAGCGGTCGGCGTCCTTGCCCAGGTTGGGCCGGGCGATCTGGTCACGGACGAAGACGTAGGCGTACTCCCCGAGGCTCTGCCAGCCACGCGGCACGATCTTCGGTCTGGCGAACGCGGCCCAGCACACGGCGATGACGACGACCGAGCTGAGCAGGGCTATCAGAACGGGTTTGGTGAACCACTCGGGGCCTCCGGGGATGATCGGCGCGAACTGGAAGAGGTCGAGCCCGGGGGCGGTCCACTGGTCAGGAGAGGTGATCAGGATCGTCGTCCGCACGGCGGTCCCTTCTGGGGAGCGATGAACGCTGGACGGTCACCTTAACCGGACAAATCGGATGTCCTTTTATGGGGTTAAATCCGGAGTTGAACGGCGTACCCGGCGGTATGACTCCATTCCCGGACGCTCTACCCTAGAACGATGGTTACCGGTGTGCTCATCGACTGGGGCGGAGTGCTGACCACCAGCCTCTCCGACTCCATCGCGCGCTGGATCGTGGCGGACAGGATCGACCGCGACCACTACTACGCCGTGATGCGCGAGCTGATCGACCACGCCTACAAGGGCGGCGACGGCGAGAGCGTCGTGCACGCCCTCGAACGCGGCGAGATCGACGGGCCCTCCTTCGAGCGCGACCTGGCCGCCCGCCTGATGACCCTCGACGGCGTGCCGCCGGTGGCGGAGGGGCTGCTGGAGCGGATGTTCGCCGGCTTCGAGCGGGTGGACGCCATGTACGACATGCTGCGCGACGTCCGCGCGAGCGGCGTCAGGACCTGCCTGCTGTCCAACTCCTGGTCGAACACCTACCCCCGGGACGACTGGGACGAGCTCTTCGACGAGATCGTGATCTCCGGCGAGGTCGGCATGCGCAAGCCGGAGGAACGCATCTTCCGCCACGCGCTGACCCGGATCGGGCTGGCCGGCGAGGAGTGCGTGTTCATCGACGACATCGAGGCCAACATCGTCGCCGCCCGCGCGCTGGGCATCGCCGGCATCCATCACCGCGACGCGGACACCACCATCGCGGAGCTGGAGGGCGTGCTGCGGCTCACCCTGCGTGAAACAGGCCGGAAGTAGTCCCGTCCGCACGGCCGTGACCAGGCGCTATGAGTAAGGTTGCGGTCTGGTGAGGCAGGTTCCCCGTGGTTTGGAAAGGTTCTGCATGCGCGTCTATCTGCCGTGCACTCTCGTGGCCCTGGCCGCGGCGGTCGAGGCGGGAGAGCTCGGCCCGGCCCCGCTGACCGGCTACGCGGTGACCCCCGCGCTGACCGAGTGGTACGCCTCCGGCGACACCGAGGAGCTCGAATACGTCGCGCTCACCGAGGCGGCCCGCGCCTCCCTGCGGCTGCTGGCCGCCGGCCGCGCCGGCGGCGTCGAGGCCCCGCCCAGGCGGGTGGTGGTCGCGGCCGAGGTGCCGGATCGCGCCGCGAGCGCCGGCGCCGACCTGGAGGAGCGGGCGAGGGTACGCCTCGCCGAGCCGATCCCGATGGCCAAGGTGGCCGCGGTGCACATCGACGACGACTACGCGGCGGCCGACATCGAGGCCGCCGTCGCCGCCCTGCCCGCCTCCGACGCGGGCGACGACGACGCGCGCTTCACCGTGGACGGCGCCGAGGCCCACGAGCTGATGTGGTACGCGACCCAGGAGATTCCCGACCTGCTGAGTTCGTAACGGTGAGATCACGCCGGGTGTGCTTCCTGACCGCGCGGTGTCAGGTGTCGCTAGGGTCCCGGACGAAGCACTGTTATCTTCTCAAAGGAGTCGGTTCCACGTGATGCGTCGATTTGCGGCGATTGTCGTAGGAGCGGTGACGTTGCTGGCGGGTTCGCCCGCGCACGCCCAGTCCGCGAAGCCGTACGACCACAAGGACCCCTACAAGAGCGGCTGCGGCACGTCCGCGCGGGTGGTCAAGTCGGCCAAGATCACCAGCAGGGTGAACGGCGAGGTCGGGACGATCAAGCTCATGTGGTCGGGCCGCTGCAAGACCAACTGGATCGAGGTCAAGACCGGCACCAGCATGACCGGCACGATCAACGTGTACACCAGGGACGGGCGTCACGACGCGTTCCGGTTCAAGCGCGGCAACGGCGGCCGCCACTGGGGCAACATGCTCTGGGCGAACAACATGTGCGCCTGGGGCAGCGTCTCCGTCCAGTGGAACGGCGGGCGCGGCGGCCAGAACGGCTCCGGCACCACCCCCAAGGCCTGCAAGTAGCTCCGGGCCTCTCCGGCGAGGCTCGCAGGGAGCTCCCGGCCGGGGGCGGCGGCCACATGGTCCGCGCCCCCGGTTCACCGGAATGTCATACCCGCCGTCTAGGCTTGGCGGGAAATGACGAAACACATCATCTGGGATTGGAACGGCACCCTCTTCCACGACATCGACGCCGTGGTCGGCGCCACCAACGAGGTCTTCAAGCCGTACGCGCTGCCCGTTCTGACCGCTGACGGATTCCGCGCGGTCTACACCCGCCCCATCTGGCTCGCCTACGAGCGCCTGCTCGGCCGCCCGCTCGACGAGGGCGAGTGGCAGCTGCTCGACGACGGGTTCCACGAGCACTACTTCCGGCTGGCCGACATCTGCGGCCTGGCGGTGGGCGCCGAGGCGGCGCTGACCGGCTGGACCGGCACCCAGTCGCTCTGCTCGATGGCGCCGCACGCCCACCTGGTGCCCAAGGTCGACTCGTTCGGCATCACCCGGCACTTCACCAGGGTCGACGGCCTCACCGGCGCCACCGGCGGCGAGAAGGCCGCCCACATGACCGCCCACATCGCGGCCATCGGCGTCGACCCGGCGGAGATCCTGGTGATCGGCGACAGCGTGGACGACGGGCTGGCCGCCCGCCACGTCGGCGCGCGGGCGGTGCTCTACACCGGCGGCATGACACCGCGGGCCGAGCTGGAGAGCACGGGGCTGCCGGTGGTCGACACCCTGGCCGAGGCCATGGATCATGCCTGATCGTGATTAGATTCCCGAGGCGGGAGCCCTGAGAGCGGCGACGGCCGTACCCTTGCAGGGATTACTCAGGAGGCAGCCATCAACCGCCTTGTGCTGTGGAACGTCGACCTGACGCTCGTCGACGTGGCCATCGTGACCAGGGACGCCTACGCCGAGGCGTTCCGCTTCGTGACCGGGCGCCCCCTGGTCAAGCTCGTCCCCCCGATGGGCCGGCCCGACTCGGAGATCGTCTTCGAGACACTGGCCGTCAACGGCGTCGTGGCCGAGGACGGCCATCTGCCGAAGTTCCTGGCCGCGCTGGCCACCGCGTTCGCCGACCGGCGCGGGCGGCTGGCCAAGGAGGGGCGGATGATGCCCGGGGCCAAGGACGCGCTGAAGTCGGTGTCGCGGCTCGACGGCGTGGTGCAGACCGTGCTGACCGGCACGATCAAGAGCAACGCGGTGCACAAGCTGAAGGCGTTCGGGCTCGACAAGCACGTCGACTTCGAGCTCGGCGGCTACGGCGAGGAGGTCTATCCCAAGGCGACGCTGCTGCAGGTCGCGCAGTCGCGGGCCAAGCAGCGCTACGGCACGCCGTTCACCCCGGCCAACACCGTGGTGATCGGCGACTCCACGCGCGACGTGCAGGCCGCCAAGATCGGCGGGGCGGCGATGATCGGGGTCGCCTCCGGGCGGTCGATGGCGGCCGAGTTGCGCGAGGCGGGGGCCGACGTGGTGCTGCCCGACCTGTCCAACGCCTCCGAGGTGGTGGCCGCGGTCGCGGGCCTGACCTCGCCGCTGGACCGCAAGGCGGGCTGAACGGCCGCCGGCCGCAGCCCGCCCCGCCCGACACGGCCGTCACCGGCCCGGCGGCTCCCCACACCGCGCCGCCGGCCCGTCCCAGGGCCCGCGAGGCGGGTGATCCCGCCGGACCCGGTCAGCCGAGGGCTTTGAGGAAGCGGGCCGCGATCGGGGCCGCCACGGCCGAGCCGGCCCCGCCGCCCTCCACGATGACCGAGAACGCCAGGTCCCCCTGGTACCCGACGAACCACGAGTGCGCGGGCGGCTCCTTGCCCGAGCCGTACTCCGCCGTCCCCGTCTTGCCCGCCGTGCCGGCCGGGAAGCTCACGCCGTGCGCGGTGCCGTCGGTGACGACGGCGGGCATGAGCTCGCGCAGCGCCGTCACCACCCCCTTCTCCAGCGGGCGCGGGTTGCCGGGCTGCCCGTCGGGGATGTGCTCGGCGGTGACCAGCCGGGGCGGGATGTACGCGCCCGAGGCGATCGCGGCGGCCACCGAGGCCATGTTCAGGGGGCTCGCCAGCACCCGGCCCTGCCCGATCGCGGCGGAGGCCAGGTCGGTGTCGTCCTTGGGGTCGGGGAACTCGGCCCGCACGGCCGGCACGCCCGGCGTGATCGCGGAGCCGAAGCCGAAGCTCCTGGCCACCTCGGCCAGCCGCCCGCCGTTCAGCCGGGCCACGCTCATCTCCCCGAACGTGGTGTTGCAGGAGTGCGCGAACGCGTTCTGGAACGACAGCGTGCCGAAGTCCTCGAAGCCCGCGTTGTGGAACGGGAAGCCGCCGATGTTCTTCTCGGCCGGGCACGACACCTGCCGGTCCGGCCGGACGCCGTCCGCCACCAGCGCGGAGGCGGTCACGACCTTGAACGTCGAGCCCGGCGGGTACTTGCCGAGCAGCGCCCGGTTGAACCCGCCCGGCGCGTTGACCACGGCCAGGATCTCCCCGGTCGAGGCCCGCAGCGCCACCAGGGAGACCGGTTTGTCCACGCCCTTGACCGCCTGGGCCCCCGCCCGATGCACCTTCAGGTCGAGGGTGGTCTGGATCGGCCGGTAGCCGCCGGGCTCGACGACGTTCCTGACCAGCCGGTCGCCCTGGTAGAGGGCGATCCCGGAGCGGATCGGCGAGTCGAAGCGGTCGGGGAAGGTCTGCTTCATGCCCTCGACGAGCTGCTGCACCGACCCGGGGGCGTCCGCGCCGCCGACGTCGGTGCCGTCGGCGGCCAGGACCCGTACGGGGTCGGCCCGCCGCGTCGTCACCCGCAGCGCGAGGCCCTTCTTCAGCAGCGGGTGGAGCGCGGCGGGCGTCCAGGCCACCTTCCACGTGCCGCCGCGCTCGACCAGCCGCAGCTCGCCGTCGTAGTCCCAGTCGAGCGGCCCGGTCAGCTTCGCCTGGAAGGAGACCTTTCCGTCGGGGGAGCTCTCGCGGGCGAAGACCCCCGTCGGGCGCGGACGGACGAAACTCGCCTGGGTGAGCTTGAGGTCGGCGCGGAAACGGCGGTGCCAGGCTTCGAAGTCGGCCGGCGGGTCGACGACCAGCTCGCGCATCGCCGCGTAGTCCTGCTCGGCCCAGGCGGCGAGGTAGCGGTCGGCCGTCTCCTCGGGTGAGCCCTCCGTACGCAGCGCCCAGACGACGCCGCCGGCCGCGAGGAGCGGGACCAGCAGCCCCGCCAGGATCCACGGCCATCTCCTGCGGCGCCGCACCGGCCGCTCCGGCCGCAGGTAGGCGTAGTTTGTCCCCGTTTGTGGTGCCATGACGCAGAGGACATCAGAGATACGACATAGGTGTCCAATACTGATATGAGGGTCACATAGATATAAAGCCGGATATAGTGGCTGGTCATGGACCTGGTCCGGCACCTTCGCTACTTCATCGCGGTGGCGGAGGAACTCCACTTCGGCAACGCGGCCATCCGGCTCGGCATGGCCCAGCCGCCGCTCAGCCAGCGCGTCAAACGCCTGGAGGAGGAGCTCGGCGTACGGCTCTTCGACCGCTCGGCCCGCCAGGTCCGGCTCACCGAGACGGGCCGGCTGCTGCTCGGCGAGGCCCGCGAGATCGTCTCCAGGGTGGAGCGGCTGCACGAGCTGGCCAGGCAGGGCGAGGGCGCCGTGCTCAAGGTCGGCGTGCCGCCCGACCTCGCCGCCACCGTGCTCGCCGCCCTGGTCGCGGGCTTCCGCGAGACCAGCCCCGACGTACGCCTCGCGCCCGCCGAGATCTGGACCGCCGACCAGGTGACCGCCCTGGCCGAGGGCACGATCGACGTCGGCCTCGTCCGCCACCCGGTCAATGCGCCCGGGCTGCGCTTCGGGCAACTGCTGGTGCAGGCCCAGGGCGTGCTGCTGGCCGCGGCCGACCCGCTGGCGGACGTGGGAGAGGTGCACCTGGCCGACCTGGCGGGGCGCGAGCTGCTGATGCCGCCCAAGGAGGGCGAGCCCGGCTGGCACGCCGAGGTGCTGGCGGAGTGCCGCCGGCAGGGGTTCGTCCCCCAGCAGGTGCACGAGGGCGCCGGGCTCGGGCTGGTGCTGGCGGGGGCGGCGGTGGCGTTCGGGCCGAAGGTGGAGCTCCCGGGGCTGGCCTGGCGGCCGCTGCTAGGCTCGCCGATCGCGAGCCGGGTCTCCACCGCCTGGCGCGCGGTGACGGTCGCGGCCACCGACTTCTCGGCCATGGCCGTACGGACGTTGAAGGAGAGCGCCGGGATGACGGACGAGGGCGCCGCGACCGCGCGGCGGGTGAGCCGCAGGCCGGGGATGCTGGCATGAGCGCGCCCGACTTCGAGAGCCTGTTCCGCACGGCCGGCGTCACCGGCTGGCTGCACGCGGCCGACATCGACACCGGGCGTGAGATCGGGATCGGCTCCGACGATCCGCTGCCCATGGCCTCGATGTTCAAGGTGCCGCTGCTGGTGGCGCTGTGCAGGCAGGCCGACGCCGGCCTGCTCGACCCGGCCGAACGGATCACGGTGACCGGGGCCGGCCGCTCGCCGGGGCCGACGGGGATCTCGGCGATGCTCGACGAGGTGACGATCTCGCTGCGCGACCTGGCGTACCTGATGATCGCGGTGAGCGACAACACCTCGGCCGACACCCTGCTCGCCCGGATCGGGCAGGACACGATCAACGCCATGCTCGACTCGTTCGGGCTGGACGGGACGCGGGTCGTGCAGGGCGCGGGGGAGAGCGTCGACAGCCTGGGCCGCGACACCGGCCACGGGTGGCCGTTCGTGGATCCCGACGACATAGAGCGGCTGAGCGCGCTGGACCCGGCCCGGTCCAACCGCAGCACCCCACGGGAGATGACCCGGCTGTTCGGCCTGATCTGGCGGGACGAGGCCGCCTCCGCCGCCTCGTGCGCCTGGATGCGGGGCGTGCTCAACGCCCAGGTGTGGCCGCACCGGCTGGCCTCGGGATTCCCGTACGACGACGTGGCCGTCAGCGGCAAGACCGGCACCCTGCCGACCCTGCGCTGCGAGTCCGGCGTCGTCGACTACCCCGACGGCGGCCGGTACGCGGTGTCGGTCTTCACCCGCTCCTTCAGCACCGCGCTCAACCAGCCGCGCGCCGACGCGGTGATCGGAACCTCCGCGCGTATGGCGGTGGACCACCTACGGAGGTAGCAAGTTATGGGGAAAGGCGGGTATGACATTCCCCTGGACGGGCGACAGGATGGGGCACATGGTTGCTGAGGGTGAGCTTCTGTGGGAACCGGGCGAAGAGATCAAGGCGTCGGCGAAGCTGACCCGCTACCTGCGGTGGCTGGGCAGATCCGGCGACTACGAGGACGCCTGGCGCTGGTCGGTCGAGCATCCCGCCGAGTTCTGGACGTCGATCTGGGACTACTTCGAGGTGATCGGCGACCGGGGTGACGGGCCCGTGCTGTCGGGCAAGATGCCGGCGGTCACCTGGTTCGGCGGCAGCTCGATCAACTACGCCGAGAACGCGCTGCGCCGTACGGAGGGCACCGCGCTGGTGTTCGTCTCCGAGGACGGCGGCCGGCAGGAGCTGACCTGGGCCGAGCTGCGCGAGGAGGTCGCCCGCGTCAGGACCGGCCTGGTCCGGCTCGGCGTGGGCCGGGGCGACCGGGTGGCCGCCTACCTGCCCAACATCCCGCAGGCCCTGATCGCCTGCCTGGCCACGGCCTCGCTCGGCGCGATCTGGTCGGCCGGCTCGCCGGACTTCGGCGTGCCGAGCATCGTCGACCGTTTCAAGCAGATCGAGCCCAAGGTGCTCATCGCCGTCGACGGCTACCACTACAACGGCAAGAGCTACGACCGCTCCGCCGCCGTCAACGAGATCGCCGCCGCGCTGCCCACGCTCCGCGCGACCGTGTGGATCCCCTACCTGGCGGCGGCCGACGACGGCCGGGCGCCGCAGCACGCCGAGCCCGGTCCCGGGCACACCCAGGAGGTGCCGCACGGCGAGGTGATCGGCTGGGAGGGGCTGCGCGCCGAGGAGGGGCCGCTGGAGTTCGAGCGGGTGCCGTTCGACCATCCGCTGTGGATCCTCTACTCCAGCGGCACGACCGGGCTGCCCAAGCCGATCGTGCACGGGCACGGCGGCGTGGTGCTGGAGCACCTCAAGTCACTCGCCTTCCACCAGGACCTGGGCGAGGGCGACGTGTTCTTCTGGTACACGACCACGGGCTGGATGATGTGGAACTACCTCATCGGCGGCCTGCTGGTGGGGGCCACGCCCGTGCTGTACGACGGCTCGGCCACCTTCCCCTCGCCGGCCGCGCTGTGGCGGATCGCCGACTCGGAGGACGTGACGTACTTCGGGGTCGGGGCGCCGTACATCATGGCCTCGCTGAAGGCCGGCCTCCATCCCGAAGGGCTCGAACGGCTGCGCGGGGTCGGCTCGACCGGGTCGCCGCTGCCGCCCGAGGGGTTCGCCTGGCTCGCCGCCGAGCTGCCCGGCACGCCGCTCGGCTCGTTCTCCGGCGGCACCGACGTGTGCACGGGCTTCGTCGGGGCCACCATGCTGCATCCGATCAGGGCCGGCATCATCCCCTGCCGGTCGCTGGGGGCGCGGGTGGAATCGTACGATCCGGCCGGCGAACCGGTCGTCGGCGAGGTGGGCGAGCTGGTGATCACCCAGCCGATGCCGTCGATGCCGGTGAAGTTCTGGAACGACCCCGGCGGCGAGCGCTACACCGAGAGCTACTTCGACGTCTATCCCGGCGTGTGGCGGCACGGCGACTGGATCAAGATCAACGAGGACGGCAGCTGCGTCATCTACGGCCGCTCCGACTCGACGCTCAACCGGGGCGGTGTCCGGATGGGCACCAGCGAGTTCTACCGCGTCGTCGAGCGGTTCGAGGAGATCGCCGACAGCCTCGTCATCGACACCGGCCAGCTCGGGCAGGAGGGCCGCCTGCTCCTGTACGTGACCCTCGCCGAGGGGGCCGACCTCGAAGAGCCGCTGCAGCGGGCGATCTGCGACGCCCTGCGGACCGAGCTGTCGCCGCGCCACGTGCCCAACGAGATCCACGTCGTGCCCGGCATCCCGCGCACGTTGTCGGGCAAGAAGCTCGAGGTGCCCGTACGCAAGATCCTGCTGGGCACGCCCGTCGAGCAGGCCGCCAATCCGGACGCCATGGCCAACCCCGAGGTGCTGCGGCACTTCGTGAGGTGACCTCGCCGCTCTGGTTCAGGGGATGAGGGTGATCTTGCCGCGCAGGTCGCCCGCCTCGGCCCTGCGGTGGACGTCGGCGAGGCCGGAGAGCGGATGCGACTCCGCGACCTCGACCATCAGCCCGCCTTCGTCGATCAGCTCGGCGAGGCGGGTGAGCTGACCGGGGTCGGCGCGCATCACGAAGTGGGCGCCGCCCTCGATCGGGGTCGCGATCGAGACCGTGACCCGGGCGAGCCCGGCCAGCTCCGCCGCCGTGCCGTCGGCCAGCGGGATCAGGTTCAGCAGGACGTCCAGGTCGCGGGGGAGCGGGGTCGCGGTGTAGTCGATCACCTCGTCGGCGCCGAGCCGGCGCACCGCGGCGGTGCTGCGCGGACTGGCCGTGGCCGTGACGTGGGCGCCGGCCAGCTTGGCGAGTTGGACGGCGAACAGGCCGACGCCGCCGCCCGCGCCGTTGACCAGCACGCGCCTCCCGGGAGTGACATGGGCGTGCTCGTGGACCGCCTGCCAGGCGGTGAGCCCGGCCACCGGGACGGCCGCGGCGTCGGCGAGCGGAATCCGGCGCGGGGCCCGGACCAGTGACTCCGCCGGGGCCACCGCGTACCCGGCCGCCGCGCCGCCGGCCATGCCGAAGACCCGGTCGCCGGGGGTCAGGCCGGTGACGTCCGTCCCGGTCGCCACCACCGTGCCGGAGACGTCCCAGCCGAGCGTGTGCGGCGGTTCCACCCGGAACACCTCCGGCAGCAGCCCGGTACGCAGGCCGATCTCCGACGGGTTGAACGCGGTGGCGGCCACCTCCACCAGCACCTCTCCCGGTCCGGGCTCGGGCGTGCGGACCGTGTCGTACCGGATCACCGAGGCGTCACCGAAGCCGTGCATGCGGGCCGCCCGCATCGTGGGGGCGGCCACGGGCACGCGGAAGTCCTCCGCGTGCTCCTCCACCCACTGCCGGAACGGGATCGCCGGCTCCTTCGTGACCTCCTCGACCACCGAGGTGGCCGGCAGCGGCCGCCGGGCCAGCTCCGCCTGGGCGCGCAGCACCTCCTCGACCGCCTCGGGCGGCAGGCCGTCGGACTCCAGGGCCGCGCGGGCGTGCTCGGGCGGGACCTCCACCCAGCGTGCCGGGAGGCCGGTGACCTCGGAGATGATCCGGACCTGGTCGGCCTGGGAGATCGTCTCGGGGCCGGTCAGGTCGTAGGCCGCGCCGTGGTGACCCTCGTCCAGCAGCGCCCGCACGGCCACCGCCGCGACATCCCGCTCGTGCACGGGTGGCATGGCCGCCGCCCCGTACGCGCCGCGGACCGCCCCCGCCCTGATCCGCCTGGCCCAGCGCAGCGTGTTGGCCGCGAACGCGTGCGGGCGCAGGAACGTCCACGCGCCGGCCGTCCGAGCGATCAGCCGCTCGATCTCGCGCTCGTGCTCCCTGCGCGCGGCCGAGGACAGGTAGACCACGCGCCCGGCCCGCCCGGCGACGGCCTCGATCACCTCCCTCGCGCCCTCTGCCGTGCCGAACGGCCACACCAGCAGCACCGCGCTCACGCCGTCCAGCGGCAGCGTACCGGGGTCGCGCAGGTCGCCCGTGGCCCTGCTCGCCGGCACCACCTCGGCTCCGGCCCGGCGCAGCAGCGCCGCCGCGGACCGCCCGACCGTGCCGGTCGCCCCGGTGACCAGAATCCGTCCCATCACGCCCTCCTCGCCTCAAATCGCATCGATGGAAACCGTAGAGGGGCTGGATGAGATGGCCAATGTGTTCTCGTCTCGCTGTCATACGCGAGCGTCTTGCCGGTTAGAGTTCTCGGCATGGACGTGCTGAGCGACGTGATCACCATCATGCGGACCGGGCGGCCCCGCTCGGCCCGCGTCGAGTGGCGCGCCCCCTGGGGGCAGCGCTTCCCCTCGGCCCCTGGATCGGCCGGCTTCCAGGTGGTCCTGCAGGGCTCGTGCTGGCTGCTGCCGCCCGGCGAGCCGGCCCTCGCGCTGTCCGCGGGTGACGTGGTCTTCTTCCCGCACGGTCACGGCTACGCCATGGCCGACCACCCGTCCACGCCGGTGACCGAGCCCGCGTGCGACCCGGCCGAGGAGCGCGGCCTGTTCGCCTCCGCGTCGGTCGGCGGGCAGGGGGCGAGCACGGTGCTGCTGTGCGGCGGCTACCGGCACGACCCCGACCGGGCCCATCCGCTCCTGCGCGACCTGCCCGAGCTGATCCACCTGCCCGCGGGGCCGGGGCTCAACTCCGAGGTACGCGCCGCCGTCCACCTGCTCGGGGCCGAGATCCGCCAGCCCAGACTGGGCGCCGACACCGTCGTGTCGTCCCTGCTCGACATGCTGCTGCTGTACATCCTGCGGGCCCACTTCAGCAACGATCACGGCGACTGCCAGGTCGACGGCTGGGCGGCGGCGCTGGCCGATCCGGGCGTCAGCGCGGCGCTCGACGCCATCCACCGCGATCCGGCCCATCCGTGGACGGTGGCCGAGCTGGGGGCGCGGGCGGGGCTGTCGCGGGCCGCGTTCGCGCGCCGGTTCGCCGCGCTGGTGGGGCAGCCGCCGCTGGCGTACCTCACCTGGTGGCGGCTGGCCAGCGCCGGGCGGCTGCTGCGGGAGACGGACGCGCCATTGAGCGAGATCGCGGGGCGGGTGGGGTACGGGTCGGAGTTCGCCTTCGCCAACGCGTTCAAGCGGGACTACGGCGTCGCACCCGGCCGGTACCGGCGCACGGTCGCGGAGTGCGTGCGGGAGTGAGTGGCGGTTTCGCGGGATCACTGCCTATTTTTCCACTAAAGGCCGATTTAGCGTGATCGGCTTTATTAGCCGGGACTTTTGCTTGATAAAAACCATGAATTCTCGGCGGTGGGGGTAGGCGTTGATTTATGAGGATAAAGCTTCAAAGAATTGCCGCTCTCGGACTCGGAACCATGGTCGCCTGCGGCCTCCCGGCGGTCGCGGAGGCAGGCACAAGCCGGTCGGAATCGGGTCGGCCTGGGGCGGGCCGGACGGAAGCAGGTCGGACGGAGACGGGCCGGCCAGGGGCGCGCCGGATGGACCCCGGCAGGCCGGGGGCGGGGCGCGCGGACACGGGGCGGCCGGGGGCGGACCGGGCGGACGCGCGCAGGTCGAAGAACAGGTGGGCGGACGCGGGGCGGCCGGGCTCCAGGTGGGTGGAGCGGGACCGGCCGGGCACGGGCCGGGCGGGGGCGTCGCGGTCGGACACCAGGTGGTCGGACACCAGACGGGCGGACACCAGACGGGCGGACACCAGACGGGCGGACACGACGCGAGCGGGCGGCACGCAAACGAGCACGACGCCGACGGGCACGACCCGGACGGGCGCAGGGCGGACGGACGCCGGGCAGGCGGGGAGCGCGTCCACGGGGGCGGTCGCGGGGGCGCTGCTGCGGCCGGGTGACCGCGGCGAGGCCGTCAGGCTGCTGCAGCGGCGGCTGCACGCCGGCCACTACTACTACGGCAAGATCAACGGCGTCTACGACGAGCAGACCAAGTTCGCGGTGTGGGCGCTGCAGAAGAACCGCAGGATGGCGCCCAAGGGCGAGGTCGGGCGCCAGGTCTGGAACGCCCTCGACAAGCCCGCCCGCCGCCGCCCGCTGGTCCCGAACGGCGGCCCCGACCGGGTGGAGATCAACCTGCGCGACCAGTTCCTCACCGTCTACCGCGACCGCAAGCCGGTGCTGTTCTCGCACATCTCCACGGGCGCCGAGGTGCGCTACTGCGAGGGCGGGCGCTGCGGGACCGCGATCACGCCGGTCGGCGACTTCCGCGTGCAGACCCGCGCGCCGGGCTGGACCACCGGACGCCTTGGGTCGATGTTCAACTCGCTCTACTTCACGGGGGGCATCGCCATGCACGGCTCGACGAAGGTGCCGCTGCGCCCGGCCTCCCACGGCTGCGTACGCCTGCCGATCGAGACGTCCAAGCGCCTGTACGAGATGGTCAAGGTCGGCGAGCCCGTGTACGTCCGAGGCAAGATCATGTGAGCCCGGTGATAAGCATTTCGCCGAATATCCGGATTAGCTCCGATATAACTCGCATGTGCGTAACCCGGGAAATATCGGGATGTGTTGCCGGGCGATATATACCGGGCCGGCGCGTGCCGAAAAGGACGACGGCCGTGCGCCGGAAAGACGACGGCCGTGCGCCGGAAAGACGACGGCCGCGCCGAACGCCATCCGCCCCCGCACCGTCCGCTGATCCGCGGCGAGAGGGCGGATGACTCGCTACAACGGCGTGCCGGTCCCGTTCAGCCAGCTGCCGTAGAGGGTGCTGGTCCTCGTGCAGCGACCCGCGAAGCAGACGAAGCTCACCTTGATCGACCGGTGCCGGTAGACCGTCGGATTGAACTTGCGAACGATGCGTCCGTTGACGCACTGGTCGTACACCTTGGCCGTGCGCACACCGTTCTGGTTGTAGATCTCCGTCTTGCTGGTCGACGACGTCTCGGTTCTCTTGTGCCGCTTGACGCTGTGCGTCGCCGGGTCGTAGGTCCTCGTTCCGAGATAGGTCCTCCACTCACCACCACAATGACCCCGGTCCTCCGACCAGTAGAGGTAGGGCTTGACGGTGTCGGCGGCGGCGGCCTGCATCCCGCCGGCTCCGGCGGCCATCCCGGAAGCGACCATCGCCGCCGCCATGAACCTTGTGAGCCACTTGCGCATGATTCGTCCCCATTCCGGAGTCATCGCATCCTGTGGAACCCGGCTGCCTGCCACAGTGCCGCAGGGCGGAATACGCACGGAACATCTCCGGTACACGCGAGAACCCGGCGGGTCACGGCACCTCCCGACGATCATGAGAGATCATCGGGGAGCCCGCGAACAACCGCCGGGTTCGTCACATACGCGTCAGGTCACGCCGTTCCTCCGACTCCCGAGATCCGGGGGATGCCCACCCGCGTGAGCCGGGGCACGCTCTCTCCCGCCTTCTTCAGCACGCCGTCCTTGACCAGCCGCAGCTGCTTGCCCGGGGCCGGCTTGGGAGCGCCGCCGTGGTCGCCGCCGCTCTGGGCCAGGCGCAGGGCCAGCGCGGGGCACATGTCGACGGCCCGGCGCGCCTCCTTGGCCATGAACCCGGGGATCGTGTTGAACGACGGGAAGCCGTAGTCGTCCAGCTCCACGAACTCGGGCAGCAGGTGCGCGCACAGCCCGTGCCCCGCACAGCGGGACCAGTCGACCTCCAGCCGGTACTCCGGCTCGGGCTCGCGCTCGGGCATCGGCAGCACCCCGCGTACGGGGCGGCCGCAGGAGCCCTGCTCCAGGTGCTGGGCGATCTCGATCTCGAACGCGTCCAGCGCGGACAGCACGAACTTGGCCGTGCCGTCCGGGTGGAAGCAGGCCCCGCGCCGCTCGACGCCGCGCACGCAGCGCCGTACGGCGTCCACCGAGCCGGTGCCCTCGACCAGGGCGTACATGGCCCTGGCGATGTCGGGCAGGCCGAGCCGGCACGGCCCGCACTGGCCCGCGGACTCGGCCGCGAGGTAGGCGGCGACCCGGGCGGCCTCGCCCAGGGCGCAGGTCGCCTCGCCGAGCGGGACGATGATCCCGGCCCCGAGGGTGGCGCCGGCCTGCTTCATGCCCTCGCGGGAGAGCACGGCGGTCTCGACGACGTCGGCCGACAGCCACGCGCCGTGGTAGCCGCCGATGAGGACGCCGTCGCCGACCTCCGCCTCGCACAGGCCGAGCACGTCCGCCAGGTACGTCCCGGTCGGCGCCTCGATGACGGCGCCGTTGGCCGCGCCGCCGCTGACGGTGAGCAGGATGGTGCCGGGCTCCTTGGCGGTGCCCACCTCGGCGTACTTCTCCGGCCCGTACTCGGCCAGCAGCGCGAACTGCGCGTACGTCTCGGTGTTGGACAGCAGTGTGGGCAGCCCGTCCACGCCGCTGGTCGCGGCCCGCTTCTTGCGGCCGGGAGGAATGCCCTCCTCGCCGTTCACGGCCTTGACCAGCGCGCCGCCCTCGCCGGAGATGAACCGCTCCTTGATCCCGACCACGCGGATCGGGACCCGGCTCTCGGCTCCGCCGGAGACGTTGGCCGCGCGGCGCTCGGCCACGGCGGCGGCCACGGACGCCTCGGCGACCTCGCCGCCGGCCGTGGCGACGACCACCTCGCGGGCGCCGAGCGCCTCGGCCGCCAGCACCGCGCCGTCCAGCACCAGGTGCGGGTTGCGGGTGAGCAGCATGGCGTCCTTGGAGCTGGCCGGCTCGCCTTCCGCGCCGTTGACCAGCACCACGCACTCACCGCCTGGGCCGGTCGCGTCGGCCACGGCACGCAACTTGCGGGCGAAGGGGAAGGCCGCTCCCCCTCGCCCGCGCATGTCCACCTCGTTGGCGTACGAGATGAGCTCGCCCAGCTCCCTGGGCTCGACGAGCCCGTGGAGCGTGCGGTGGGCGGGCAGGTCGAGCCGTCGGCAGTGGTCCAGCCCGGCGGTCAGCCGGGCCGGACCCATGCGTAAGACCCGTGGCACTCTGGCCGGAATCACAGTCGCTCCTTGGGACGCGCGAGCAGGACGGTGGTCATCCTGCCTCCCGATATCTGCGCCGGGCCTCTGCGAGGCTCACGGGTGCGGCGGCCGCTCTCGGTCCTGCCGCCGCCGCGCCGGCGGCGACAGGAGCCTTCATCGGACGTTCTGACGGGACGCCCACGGCGGCGGCCGCGGTCACCGGGGGCGCTTCGACCTTCTCGGGTACGATCGGCGGCCGGCGCAGCGAGGCCAGCACGCGGACGATCAGCGCACCGCCGACCGCCGCCATGCTGGCCACGTACGACCAGGCCACCCAGCCGGCCGGCGGACGGCCGGCCGTCAGGCCATGCATGATCCCGACGGGCCAGGCCAGGTAGGCGGCCGAGTGGAAAATCCGCCACATCCATGGCCTGCTCCGTGTCGCGAACCGCCCCCTGAGCATTCCCGTCACCACGGCCACGACCATCAGGTCGAAGGCCAGGGTGCCGAACCCCACGTAGATGCCCGCGACCGGCACGACCGCTGCCCCCGGCGGCACGTGACCCAGGCTGATCATGAGCGTGATGTGGGTGATCAGGTACGCCAGGCCGATCAGCGCGGTGGCCCGGTGCGCGAGCTGTGCCCTGACCCGGTTGGCCGGCGACAGGAACACGCGTTCGGTGGTGAGCAGGCCGAGCGCGACGGTCGCGGTCAGCAGCACCAGGGCGAACACGCCCGCGTAGAACTCGAGGAAGCCGACCCCCTGGCCCAGCATCCCGATCCCGCGCTCCGTCCTGGTCAGCGCGAACGCCGACAGGAGGATCGCCATGACCGAGGCGCTCGCCCCCAGCCGGACACTCCTGGTGTCCAGCTTGGTGGGGGCGTGCCGGGGGCTACGTCTGTGGAGCATGTATTTCCCTCCAGGGTCGAGTGAGGGTGCGACTCGGAAGGCTGCGCCGCCCGAGGGGCGGGGGGTTCAGGTCAGCAACGGCGCCCCCGGTTGATGCACGAGACGACGGTCTGCATCAACCGGTCAGGCATGACGTTGACGAAGTCACCGTGGTCCGTGACCGGGTTGTGCTTCTGTTCGGGGAAGGCGTCCACGGCGAACGACGGCCCCTGGGGCACGCTGTACCCGAGGGTCATGCGCAGTCGCGGAATCGCCCGGGTGCCTTGCGGGCAGGCTCCGTTCTGGTCGGGGAAGACCACGTGGTTCCGATGGTTCGCGCTGTCGGTGTTCTGACCGTCCCAGCAGCTGGGGAAGTCCAGAATACGGAGCAGTTGGCTGCCGCGCGGGCAAAGCGTGTATTTGTCCGGACTTATGCGGTTTTGGAATCCTGAGCAGCTCCAGCCGGCGCGGGCGTTGGCGGTGCCGTTCGTGGCCGCCTTGGCGTCACCGGTGATGATCCGGATGAACCTCGGCATCGCGACCACCTGGGAGGTGGCGTTGCCGCCGAACTCCAGCCGCACGGAGCGCGGGCGCAGCACGGTGCCGACGTTGCCGTCGGGGTCGTTGGCGTTGACGTCCGACTTGCGGTCCCTGATCACGGGCCAGTAGTACGTGGACTGGTCGCCCAGCCGGCAGGTCGTGCCCGCCGCCGCCAGGCTCTCGTCGGTGGAGAACGCGTCCGTCGACAGGTTGCCCACGTAGTCGTGCAGGTGGTGCGCGCCGTTGCTCACACCGGGAGCGACGATGAAGTTGTCGGGGTTGTTGTGGCCGTTACGGTTCGTGCCGCACTGCGAGACGAAGGAGCCGCGGGAGCCGTTGCGGGCGGGCCGCGCGTCGAGGCGCACCGGCGCCACCTGGCGGATGTTCACGAAGTCCTCGGGGAACGGGCCGAGGTCGGCGCAGGCCTCCTCCTCGTCGTTGCCGCCGGTCGCGGTCGGGGAGGCCGAGGGGGAAGCGCTCGGGTCCGCGTCGCCCCCGTCGTCGGGGTTCTGCGTCTGGCTGGGGCTCGGGCTGGGGGAGTCGGTCGGCCGGCCGCCGTTGCCGCCGCGGCGGCGGGACTGGACCGTGGGGTTGTCCTCCGGCGCGGTCTGGGAGGCGTCGGCGCCCTGGTCCTGGTTCTGGTCCTGACCCTGGCCTTGGTCCTGACCCTGGTCCTGGCCGTCAGGGTCCTGGGCGGGGTCGAGCGCGACGCTGCCGCCCTGAGGGGCCTGCTGGTCGTCGCCGGTGCCCTGTTGGTCCTGCTGGTCCTGCTGCCCCTGCTGGTCACCGTTCTGGCCGGTGCCCTGCTGGTCGCCGTTCTGGCCGTTGTCCTGCTGGTCGCCGGTGCCCTGCTGGTCCGGCTGCTGCTGATCCTGCTGCCCCTGCTGGTCCTGATCCTGATCCTGGTCCTGGTTCCGCTGGCCCCGCTGGTCGCGGTTCGGCTGCTGGGACTGGCTCGCCTGAGGTGACTGCTCGGCGGGGTCGCAGTGGTCGGCGAAAGCCGGGCTGCTGCTCACGCCGATGACGGCCGCCGATACCAGGCCGCCTGCCGCCATGGCCAGAGCGGATGCGGCCGCGGCCATGCGTCTGGATCTCCTCATGTGTGTCTCCTCTTTTCCACCGCCATCGCGACGGGTGGAGCAGGTGCGGGAGTCGGGGGTTCGGGCAACTGGCTGTGATCGACCAGGCCGGTCGACTCCAGGTACGCCATATGGCGCATCACGTAGTTGATGCCTTCTCCGGCGAATTTCCGGATGTCGGAGTTGCGCGTTCCGGCTCGTACGCTCGCCAGGGTGCTGAAGACCTTGCCGTGAGCTGCACGCAGCAGGTTCACGTAGTCCTTGTCGAAGGCCGGTCCGCTCTCGGCGGCCATCTGGGCCATCCAGCGTTGCTGGTCGGGATTGGGCTCGTCCGGCAGGGCCACGCCCAGCTTCTTGGCGGTCTGGCGGGTGATCAGGTCGAGATCCATGTGCTCGCCCATGATCAACTTGCCGACCTCCTTCACGCGCTGGGACTCGGCGCGGGTCTGGGCGTACTCGCCGGCGGGCATCTCCCATAGCCCTGCCTGACGGACTTTGATCAGCAGATCGCGGTCGGCAGCTGTGAGCGGTCCTGACGACGTCTGTGACCATTGGGCGGCCGCGGGATCGATCGATGGTGGCATGACCAGCACGATCGTCACGGCGGCGGCTACGACGAAGCCGCCGAGCATGAACAACTCGCCGCGCAAAAGCCTGTGCATGGTCGGAGGTACGCGCCTGTACCGGTTCTGGTTCACCTATGGCCGGAGATAGTTAGAAATGACTGGAGTTATCGGAGTGGCTACCGCTTGGATAACGAAGGTGTAAAGATGTGCCCCGTGCTAGGTCACCTCGACGGCAGGTTCGAGAGTGCGGATGCCGAGGCGGAGCATCGCATCGCGGTGCTTTACCAGGAGTTCGGCGGCCCTCTGCTGCGACACGTCCGCAAATCCACAGGTAACGACCTTCAGTGGGCTGAAGACGTTGTGCAGGAGACGCTCGTCCGAGCCTGGCGGAACTCGGCAAGACTGCAATGGGAACCGAGCCTCATATGGGCATGGCTGCTTACCGTGGCCCGCCGCATAGTCATTGATGGGCGTCGGCGTAAGAGCGTGCGGCCGCAGGAGGTCGAGCCGCCCGAAGTCGACATGATGTCGGTCCCGGACGGATCGGAGCGTGCGCTGTCGGCGATGGTCGTCGCGGACGCTCTCCGGTCGCTGTCCGAAGAACACCGCCAAGTCATTGAGCACACCTATCTCCGAGACCGTACGATAAGTGAGGCGGCGGAGATTCTGGGGATCCCGCCGGGCACGGTGAAGTCCCGGCTCTACTACGGGATCCGGGCTCTCCGCGAGCTGCTGCGGGACAAGGGGGTAGCCGGCTGATGCATGACGGGGTGGCCGCTTACGTCCTCGGTGTCCTCGACGATGAGGAGCACGAGGCCTTCGAACGCCACCTCGACACATGCGAGCGCTGCCAGGCGGAGCTGGTCGAGCTCGCCGAGCTGCCGGACCAGCTCGACGAGCTCAAGAACTCCCCCTCCTCGACCTCAGGCGACGACCCCCCGATGTCGATGTCACATTGACGTTTATGTCCTTTTCGGGTGGTATCGGTACGGCGAGGCGTTGCGCCCGGCCCCGCGGCCAGGCGGTCAGGGGGAGGTGTTCGGTGGGCATCGAAGGCGATGCGCCCGTTCCCCCGCGTCGGCGGTCCGGTGATGAAGGCGGCCGGCTGTCGTACAGCGGCCGTTTTCGCATGTTCCGGCCCCGGCATCGGTCTCGGCCCCATCCCCGGCCCCTCGCCCAGCGGCGCCGCAGGCTCTCCGAGCCCGCGCCGTGGGATGCTGGTCCGACCGCCCTCACCCAGCGTGGTAGCACACGCCCGCACTACTTCCCGCTGCTGTGGGAACCAAGGGCCTGGCTATGAACAGCCATGGCGAACCCTCACAAAGGAGTGAGAGCGAAATGCCGCTCGACGAGGCCAAGGACGAGCTGCTCCAGAGAGCCGCAGAGAGTTGCGCGGTGGGCAGCGAGCATCTGAGCGCCGAGGAGGCTCTGTCCTTCCTCCGGTTCTACTACCGGCATGTCGCGCCGGAGGACCTGCTCGACCGCAACCCCGTTGACGTGTACGGCCCCGCGATGTCCCAGCGCCGGCTGGCCGAGCTCCGCCCCCAGGGCAGGGCCGTGGTGCGGGCCTACACCCCCACGATCGACGAGCACGGCTGGGACCCCGGCCGCTCCGTGGTGGAGGTGGTCACCGACGACATGCCGTTCCTGGTGGACTCGGTGACGATGGAGCTCGACCGGCACGGCCTGGGCACCTATCTGGTGGTCCATCCGCAGATGCGGGTGCGCCGCGACATGACGGGACGGATGCTCGGCCGCGGCCAGGAGGACGTGACCGGCCAGATGCTGGTCGAGTCGTGGATCCACATCGAGATCGACCGCCAGTCCGACCCCGAGGCGCTCAAGCGGGTCGAGGGCGACCTGCAGCGGGTGCTCACCGACGTGCGCCACGCGGTCGAGGACTTCAGGAAGATGCGGGCGCTGGCGGTGCAGACCGCCGAGGACCTGAGCATGAACCCGCCGCCGCTGGAGCCCGCGGAGGTGGAGGACAGCCTCGACCTGCTGCGCTGGCTCGCCGACGGGCACTTCACGTTCCTCGGCTACCGCGAGTACCGCCTGGAGCACACCGACGAGGGCGAGACGCTGCGGGCGCTGCCGGGGGCGGCGCTGGGCATCCTGCGCGACGACAGGGCCGGTTCCGACAGCTTCGCCGCGCTGCCCGCCGAGGTGCGGGCCAAGGCGCGCGAGAAGCAGCTCATGATCATCACCAAGGCCAACTCCAGGGCCACCGTGCACCGCGCCACCTACCTCGACTACATCGGGGTCAAGCTGTTCTCCCCCGACGGCGAGGTGATCGGGGAGCGGCGCTTCCTCGGCCTGTTCACCCACGTGGCCTACAGCGAGTCGATCTCCAGGATCCCCGTGCTGCGGCGCAAGCTGGGCGACGTGCTCGAAGCGGCCGGGCTGACCGCCGACAGCCACGACGGCAAGGACCTGATCGAGATCCTCGAGACGTTCCCGCGCGACGAGCTCTTCCAGACCTCGGTCGACCAGCTCCTGCCCATCGCGATGGGCGTGCTGCGGCTGCGCGAGCGCAAGCAGGTCAAGCTGTTCCTGCGGCGCGACGACTACGGCCGCTACATCTCCTGCCTCATCTACCTGCCGCGCGACCGCTACACCACCAAGGTCCGGCTGAAGATGGAGGAGGTGCTGCTCAAGGCGCTGGGCGGCAGGTCGCTCGACTACAGCGCGATGATCGGCGAGTCCGTGCTGGCCCGGCTGCACGTGGTCGTGCGCGGCGAGCGCGGCACCCCGCTGCCGCGGCCGAGCGTGGACGTGGAGGAGCTGGAGGCGCGCCTGGCCGCCATCACCCGCTCCTGGGAGGACGACCTGGCCACGGCGCTGGGGGAGATGACCTCCGAGGAGGAGGCGCCCGCGCTCATCAAGCGGTACGCCTCCGCCTTTCCCGAGGGGTACAAGGTCGACTTCCCACCCAAGGTGGCCGTGGTGGACCTGCGGCGGCTCGAACACCTCGTCGAGCAGGGTGACGGCGAACGGGTCGAGATCAACCTGTACGAGCCGTACGACGCCGAGGAGGGCGAGCGGCGGCTCAAGGTCTACAAGGTCGGTTCGCCGATCTCGCTGTCCCAGGCGCTGCCGCTGATCCAGCGGCTCGGCGTGGAGGTCGTGGACGAGCGGCCGTACGAGATCGACCGGGACAACGACCCGCGCACCAAGAACGCCTGGATCTACGACTTCGGGCTGCGGTACACCCCCTCGGACGAGGTCGACAGGAACGACTTCAAGCGCCTCTTCCAGGACGGGCTCACCGCGCTGTGGCACGGGCGGGTGCAGGCCGACGACTTCAACGCGCTGATCCTGGCCGCCGGGCTGACCTGGGAGCAGGTCGAGATCTTGCGGGCCTACGCCAAGTACCTGCGCCAGGCCGGGAGCACGTTCTCGCAGCCGTACATGGAGCAGGTGCTCAGGGACAACGTGCGGCTGGCGCGGCTGCTCGTGCAGCTGTTCGAGGCCAAGCTGGATCCGCGGCGGGGCGAGGACGTGCGGGTGGAGCTGGTGGACGCGCTGCACGAGGAGATCCTCGGGGCGCTGGACGCGGTGGCCTCGCTGGACGAGGACCGCATTCTGCGGGCGTACCTGGAGATGATTCAGGCGACATTGCGCACCAATTACTTCCAAACAGTGGATGGTCGCCGCAAATCGTACATATCGCTCAAACTCGACCCCGGGGCCATTAGTGTCCTGCCGTTGCCGCGGCCGAAGTACGAGATTTTCGTGTACTCGCCGCGCGTCGAAGGCGTGCATCTGCGTTTCGGGAAAGTCGCCCGCGGCGGGTTGCGGTGGTCGGATCGGATGGAGGATTTCCGGACGGAGATTCTCGGCCTGGTCAAAGCACAGATGGTGAAAAATACCGTTATTGTGCCGACTGGGTCCAAGGGCGGCTTTGTTGTTAAGCGTCCGCCAAAGTCTGGTTCGCGGGAGGACGTGCTCGCCGAGGGCGTGGCCTGCTACCGCACGTTCATCTCCGGGCTGCTCGACGTCACCGACAACCTGGTGGACGGCAAGGTCGTGCCCCCGCCCGACGTGGTCAGGCACGACGGCGACGACACCTACCTCGTGGTCGCCGCCGACAAGGGCACCGCCACCTTCTCCGACATCGCCAACAGCGTGGCCAAGGAGTACGGCTTCTGGCTCGGCGACGCCTTCGCCTCCGGCGGCTCGATCGGCTACGACCACAAGGCCATGGGCATCACCGCCCGCGGCGCCTGGGAGTCGGTCAAGTACCACTTCCGCACCATGGGCGTCGACGTGCAGAGCACCGACTTCACCGTGGCCGGGATCGGCGACATGTCGGGCGACGTGTTCGGCAACGGCATGCTGCTGTCGCGGCACATCCGGCTGGTGGCCGCGTTCGACCACCGGCACATCTTCGTCGACCCCACGCCGGACGCCGCCCGCACCTACGCCGAGCGGCAGCGGCTGTTCGAGCTGCCGCGCAGCTCGTGGGAGGACTACGACGCCAAGCTGATCTCGGCCGGCGGCGGCGTCTTCCCGCGCACCGCCAAGTCGATCCACCTCACGCCGCAGATGCACGAGGCGCTCGGCATCCCGGCCGGCGTCACCTCCATGGCGCCCAACGACCTGATCAGCGCCATCCTGAAGGCTCCGGTCGACCTGCTGTGGAACGGCGGCATCGGCACCTACGTCAAGTCGGCCGCCGAGTCCAACGCCGACGTCGGTGACAAGGCCAACGACGGGCTCCGGGTCAACGCCTCCGACCTGCGCTGCAAGGTCATCGGGGAGGGCGGCAACCTGGGCTTCACCCAGCTCGCCCGGATCGAGTTCGCGCTCAACGGCGGGCTGGTCAACACCGACTTCATCGACAACAGCGCCGGCGTCGACACCTCCGACCACGAGGTGAACATCAAGATCCTGCTCGACCAGGTCGTCCGCGACGGCGAGCTGACCGACAAGCAGCGCAACCAGGTCTTCACCTCGATGACCGACGAGGTCGCCGACCTGGTGCTGCGCGACAACTACGCGCAGAACGTGGTCCTGGCCGCCTCCCGCTCGCAGGCCGTCGAGATGCTCCACATCCACGCCCGCTACCTGCGCAAGCTCGAACGCGACGGGCTGGTCAACCGGGAGCTGGAGTTCCTGCCCTCCGACAAGACCCTCGCCGAGCGGCGGCAGGCCAGGCTCGGGCTCACCGCGCCGGAGTTCGCCGTGCTGCTGGCCTACACCAAGCTGGTGGCCGACGCCGAGCTGCTCGGCTCCGACCTGCCCGACGACCCCTACCTGGCGTCGTGGCTGGTGTCGTACTTCCCGTCGGCGCTGCGGGAGCGGTTCCGCACGTACATGGACGAGCACCCGCTGCGCCGCGAGATCATCACCACCTGCGTGGTGAACGAGCTGGTCAACTCGGCGGGCACCACGTTCACGTTCCGCTTCGGCGAGGAGACCGGCGCCTCGACGCCCGACATCGTGCGCGCCTACCTGGTCGCCAGGGAGGTCTTCGACCTGCCGAGCTTCTACCGGGCCGTGGAGTCGCTGGACAACGAGATCGACACCGCCACCCAGATCGCCATGCTGCTGGAGGCGCGCAAGCTGGCCGAGCGCGGCGCCCGCTGGCTGCTGGTCAACCGGCGGCCGCCGCTCGACCTGGCCGGATCCGTCAGCTTCTTCATGAAGGGCTTCAACGGGCTGCTGGCCCACATCCCGAAGCTGCTGACCGGGCCCGACCTGGCGGCCTACGAGGATCGCCGCGACTCCTTCGCGGCCCGTGGCGTGCCCATGGAACTGGCCGAGCGGGTCGCGGGGATGGTGCCCGCGTACTCGACGCTGGACCTGGTCGAGATCTCGTCGCTGACGGGGCGG
Source organism: Nonomuraea fuscirosea (assembly GCF_003001935.1). Taxonomy (GTDB): domain Bacteria; phylum Actinomycetota; class Actinomycetes; order Streptosporangiales; family Streptosporangiaceae; genus Nonomuraea; species Nonomuraea fuscirosea. The sequence goes on from NZ_PVNG01000003.1 coordinate 468,068, forward strand.
CCGGTCAGCGAGGTGGCCGAGGTCTACTTCGACCTGGCCGACCGGCTGCAGCTGGCCCGGCTGCGCGAGCGGATCATCGCGCTGCCCCGCGACAACCGGTGGAACTCGATCGCCCGCTCGGCGCTGCGCGACGACCTGTACGCCGCGCACGCCTCGCTGACCAGGGACGTGCTGGCCCACAGCAAGCCGGGGCTGCCGCCGGAGGAGCGGCTGGCCCGGTGGTCGGACGCCAACTCGGCGGCGGTGTCCCGGGCCCGCCAGACGCTGTCGGAGATCTGGGAGAGCGACAACTTCGACCTCGCCACGCTGTCGGTCGCCCTCCGCGCCATCCGCACCCTCGTCGCCGCCAGCAACCTCCCGCACACGGAGGCATAGTTCTCCGGTGTTCCGGGCTTCTCCCGCTCGTCCGGGAGAAGCCCGTTCTTCACGCGCTGTCGTGGGCCGGCGTCCGCGGCCTGCCTCCCCGGGGAGCAGGCGCCGGTGCCGGCCTGGAAGCGAGGACACGGCGCTGCACGGGCCCGCCAGGCGTCGAACGACCACGGAACGGGGCCGACTGTGCGCTCCGTCACGGCGGCGCGCCACAGACCGGTCAGAGGCCGTTTCCCTGGACGGGGGCCGGCCCACGACGGCGGGTGGCCGGCCACGGCAGCGCGTGAAGGATGCTGCTTGAAAGGTGTTACTGGCCGACGGCGCCGGTCAGACCGCCGTCGTGGGCGATCACGGCGGCGGCGGCCGGAGCGGTGAGCGGCGGCACCAGCGTCGCGTACTGGTGGACCTCGGTGAGTTTGAGGCTCAGCCGGACGGTGCCACCGGTGAGATAGCGGCTGGCCTCCTCCGGCACCGGGATCTTGTACGACTTGTCGACCATGTTCTTCGTCGTGCTCGTGCGCGACAGCGAGTACTGGATCAGCGCGCCGCCGTTCTCCGTCCGCAGCCCGTAGACCGGGTAGTTGTCGGCGCTGAAGATCGAGTCGTAGCTCAGCTCGTTGAACTTGGCGTCGCCGCGCAGGGTGGCGATCTGCTCGGCCACCTCCGTCGTGTAGGGCCCGGGGGCGAGCAGCCCCGCCGTGACCCCCGACTTGCCCGTCTCGGCCACGCTGGCGTGCACGGGGCCCATGAACTGCGGGCTGATCGTCACCGACTTGTCGTCGGCCGCCACCGCCGTGGCATAGCCGTCGGCGTCGAGCGCCACCGGCGGCATCTCCTGGCCGGGCAGCAGCCGCGCGGCCGAGCTGAACTGCCAGTTGTCGCCGGACTTGGCGAACGTCACGATCGTCGGCTGCTCGTCGCGGGTGACCAGGGCACTGAACCAGGGCGCCCGCTCGCCCGGCGCGAACCGGGGGACCAGCAGCGTCGGCGTGCCCCACCGGTAGCGCGGCGGCGCGTAGTCGGTGGCGGAGTAGGCGGCCACGGTGAGCGCGGCCTGGCCGCCGACCGTGAGGTCCTTCGCCTGCTGCAGCCTGCCCCGCAGCTCGCTCTTCACCCGCAGCAGGTCGTCGGTGGCGATGAATTCGGCGAACGCGTCGGCCGCCTCCTCGCGGGTGACGGCCGGCTCCTGCGCCGAGGGCGAAGGCCGGGCCGTGCCGGACTCGGCCGCCTTGGTCGGGGCGGGCGGGGCGCCACCGCTGCAGGCGGTCGCCCCGGCGAGCAGGCCGGCGGCGAGCGCCAGCATCTTCCGCCGACCGTAAGCACGCACCTCGCCATGTTATTCGGGCCCGCGAGGGTCGCGTACCCTTGGGAGACGTGGCAGGCATCGATCCGGCAGAAGAGATCAACGAGCTCGCGGGCACGGTCCGCAGCATCCAGGACGTGCTCGACCTCGACGCGATGCGCAAGCAGATCGCTGAGCTGGAGCAGCAGGTTGCCGCGCCCGACCTGTGGGACGACCCCGACCAGGCCCAGAGGGTGACGAGCAAGCTCTCCCACCTCCAGGGCGAGCTCAACCGGGTCGAGGGCGTGGCGCGCCGGCTCGACGACCTGACGGTCCTCTACGAGCTCGCGGCCGAGGAGGCCGACGACGACACGCGGGCCGAGGCCGACAAGGAGCTCGTGACGCTGAAGTCCGACATCGGCGCCCTTGAGGTGCGCACCCTCCTGTCGGGCGAATACGACGCCCGCGAGGCGCTCGTCACCATCAACTCCCAGGCCGGCGGCGTCGACGCGGCCGACTGGGCGGAGATGCTGCTGCGCATGTATCTGCGCTTCGCCGAGCGCAAGGGCTACGCCACCGAGGTCTACGACACCTCCTACGCGGAGGAGGCCGGCATCAAGTCGGCCACGTTCACGATCAAGGCGCCTTACGCCTACGGCACGCTGCGCGGCGAGCACGGCACCCACCGGCTGGTCCGCATCAGCCCGTTCGACAACCAGGGGCGGCGCCAGACGTCGTTCGCGGGGGTCGACATCGTGCCGGTGGTCGAGCAGACCGACCACATCGACATCAACGAGGACGAGATCCGCGTCGACGTCTACCGCTCCAGCGGCCCCGGCGGCCAGGGCGTCAACACCACCGACTCGGCCGTGCGCATCACGCACCTGCCGACCGGCATCGTCGTCTCCTGCCAGAACGAGCGCTCCCAGCTGCAGAACCGGGCCACCGCGATGAATGTGCTGCAGGCCAAGCTGCTGGAGCGCAAGCGGCAGGAGGAGGCGGAGAAGATGTCGGAGCTGCGCGGCGCCACCACCACGTCGTGGGGCACGCAGATCCGCAACTACGTGCTGCACCCGTACCAGATCGTGAAGGACCTGCGGACGGGCACCGAGGCCGGCAACCCCTCAGCCGTGCTCGACGGCGACCTCGACGAGTTCATCGAGTCGGAGATCCGCTGGATGCGGCGGCAGGAGTCAGGCACCGACTAGGTGCTCGGCCACCAGGCTCAGCAGCAGCAAAACCAGCAGCAGGCCGACGACGAGAGCGGGTGACAGCCCGGCGAAGCCGTGGTTGTGCATCCGCTCCCTGTTGGCGCGGCACAGGGGGCAGCGGCCCTCGATCACGGGGTGGGCGCACTGCGCGCATACGAGGTGTTGGCAACTCATGTCAGCCCCAAGTCTAGCCGCACAATCGTTTTGTTTCCGTTATGGACGTTCCATGCCAGTCTTCCCCCTAGACTGTCGTCTGGCCAATCGGAACGTCGATCATCAGTAAAGAGACGCCCCCGATCGGCCGGTGGCGGGAAGTGGGCATGTGCCACCCTCGCTTCCGTCCTGACCCCTAGACTGGCATGCCGTGATGCTCTCGTGATCCATTTCGATAATGTCACCAAGGTCTACGCGAACCAGAACCGGCCCGCTCTCGACCACGTCTCCGTCGACGTGGACAAGGGCGAGTTCGTGTTCCTCGTCGGTCCCTCGGGATCAGGCAAGTCCACGTTCCTGCGCCTGATCCTCAAGGAGGAGCGGCCCAACTCCGGGGCGATCCACGTCGCCGGCAAGGATCTGGCCCGCCTGTCCAACTTCAAGGTGCCGCACCTGCGCCGCCGCATCGGCTGCGTGTTCCAGGACTTCAGGCTGCTCCCGAACAAGAACGTCTACGAGAACGTGGCGTTCGCGCTCGAGGTCATCGGTAAGCCCCGGCGGTTCATCCGCAAGGTGGTTCCCGAGGTCATCGAGCTGGTCGGCCTCGAAGGCAAGGCGCACCGCATGCCCGACGAGCTGTCCGGCGGCGAGCAGCAGCGCGTCGCCATGGCCCGCGCGTTCGTCAACCGGCCGATGATCCTGCTGGCCGACGAGCCCACGGGCAACATCGACCCCGCGACGAGCATCGGCATCATGAAGGTGCTCGACCGCATCAACAGGACTGGCACCACGGTCGTCATGGCCACGCACGATGCGGCCATCGTCGACTCCATGCGCAAGCGTGTCGTGGAGCTGGAGGACGGCAAGATCGTCCGTGACCAGTCGCGTGGCGTGTACGGCCAGGCGTACTGACAGGGAGCTGCAGACAAGACATGCGGGCGAATTTCATCTTCTCCGAGGTCTGGATCGGCCTCCGTCGCAACCTGACCATGACGATCGCGGTGATCATCACCGTGGCGGTCGGCATGGCGATGCTCGGCGTCGGCCTGATGATCAACAGTCAGGTCGGGCTGATGAAGGGCTTCTGGAACGACAAGGTCGAAGTGTCGGTCTTCCTGTGTAAAAAGGGAACGGCCATGCCGGCCTGCAACGGCAAGGCGATCACGCCCGCGCAGACCAAGGCGCTCGAAGCGCACATCAAGGGCACCCAGGGCGTCAAGCAGGTGTTCTTCGAGAACGAGACGACCGCGTACGAGAACTTCAAGCAGTCGTTCTCGTCCAACAAGGCCCTCGTGGACGCCACCAAGGTGGAGGATCTGCCCCAGTCGTTCCGGATCGCGCTCAAGGATCCGGACAACTACGAGTCCGTCATCCAGGCGGTCACCGGTCAGCCCGGTGTCGCTCAGGTGATGGACCAGAAACAGCTGATCGCCCCGTTCTTCAGCATGCTCGACAAACTGGCCATCGCCGCGCTCACCGTGGCGATCATCCTGGTGCTGGCGGCGGCGCTGCTGATCGGCAACACGGTCCGGCTGTCGGCGTTCAACCGGCGCCGGGAGACCGGCATCATGCGGCTGGTCGGCGCCTCCAACCTCTACATCCAGCTGCCGTTCGTCATGGAAGGCGTCATCGCCGGCCTGGTGGGCGGCGTGTTCGCGGCGGTCATCCTGATCGTGGCGAAGGTGTTCCTGTTCGACCAGATCGTCGGCTTCTTCGGCGGCGCCACGGCCCTGCTGGGCTGGAACGACGTGGCCCAGACGATCACGATCACCATGATCATCGGTGTCGTGATCTGTATCCTGGCCTCGTTCGTGACGTTGCGGCGCTACCTGAGGGTGTAGTCGTGCACATGGGTCGTCCCCGCCCCGGTCGCCGGTAAAGTCGAACCATGCCACGTGAGACCGGGCGGAAGGTCATCGCCCAGAACAAACGTGCTCGGCACGACTACCACGTCGAGGACACTTTCGAGGCGGGTCTCGTGCTCCAGGGCACCGAGGTGAAGTCGCTCCGCGAGGGTCGCGCCTCGCTCGTCGACGGCTACGCCAGCATCGACGGGAACGAAGCGTGGCTGCTCAACGTGCACATCCCCGAATATTCGCAAGGGACGTGGACCAACCACGCGGCGCGCCGCAAGCGCAAGCTGCTGCTGCACCGCAAGGAGATCGAGAAGCTCGCCGCCAAGACGAAGGAGGGCGGGCTGACGATCGTGCCGCTGGTCCTGTACTTCAAGGACGGCCGGGCGAAGGTCGAGATCGGCATCGCCCGGGGCAAGAAGGACTGGGACAAGCGGCAGGCGCTGGCGGAGCAGCAGGCCAAGCGAGAGATGGCCCGGGCCCTGCGCGGCCGCAACCGATGAGACGGCGGCACCGCAACCGATGAGACGCGCCCGCCGCACCCTGGCCGCGACCGTCACCCTGGCGGTCGCGAGCACCACACTGACCGGCTGCTTCGAGGAGCCCTCGCCGCACGACGCGGTGCGTGACTTCCTCGTGGGCTGGCAGACCGAGGACTACGAGCTGGCCGCCGGCCGCACCGACGGCGACCCGGCGAAAGTGCGCAAGGCGCTGGCCGACACCAAGCTGGAGCTCGACGCGGCCTCGTTCCGCTTCAAGATCACCAGCTTGGGCGTCGAGGGCGAGGAGTCCAAGGCCAACTTCCACGCCGAGGTCGACCTCGGCGAGAACAACCCCCTGTGGGAGTACGACGGGGTGCTGCCGCTGCACCTGGTCGACGGGATGTGGCGGGTGCGCTGGTCGCCGTCCGTGCTGCATCCGCAGCTCAAGGAGGGCCAGCGCTTCGCGGTCGACACCGAGCCCAACGCGCGCATGCCGGTCGTCGACCGGGCGAACGACCCGCTGCAGAGCGACACCATCCTCTACGTCGCCGGCGTCTACCCGGCCAAGCTGGGCGACCGGGCGGAAGAGGTGGTCGCGCGGCTGTCCGAGGTCACCGGCTACGCCCAGGACCGGCTGCTCAGCCGGGTCAGGTCGTCGCCGCCCGAGAAATTCGTGCAGCTGGTGACGTTCGGGCGCTCGCGCTACCAGTCGATGCGGGCGAAGCTCGACGCCATCGCCGGGATCGTGGTCCAGCCGCAGGACCAGCCGGTCAACCCCGATCCGCCCCGGCAGATCGTGGGCAGCGTCAGCGCGCTCACCCCCGAGACCGAGCAGAAGCTGGGCGGCCCGCAGCGGGCCGGCGACTCGGTCGGCAAGAGCGGCCTGCAGCAGGCCTACCAGAACTACCTGACCGGCTCCACCGAGACCAAGGTCATCACCCTCGACCTCAAGACCGGCAAGGAGGTCGCCCAGCTCAAGGAGTGGCCCGGCCGCCAGAACGTCTCGGTGAAGACCACGATCGACCGGGCCGCGCAGCAGGCGGCCGAGCAGGCGGTGGCCGACACGGAGACGAGCGCGCTGGTCGCGGTGCAGCGCACCACCGGTGAGATCCTCGCGGTCGGCACCAAGGGCCTGCACCAGGAGCGTGACGCGCTGGCCGGCAAGTTCCCGGCCGGCACGGCGTTCTCCATCGTGGCCGCGGACGCGCTGCTCAAGGCCGGCGTCAGCCCCAAGCAGCGGCTGGCCTGCCCGCAGGAGCGCACGGTGGGCGGGGCCAAGTTCGTGCACGTCGGCCAGAACACCGGGGTCACGACGTCGGCCACGTTCCAGGAACACTTCGCCAAGGGCTGCGTGACCGCGCTGGCCTCCCTGGCCCGCCGCGTCACGGCCGGCGACCTCGACCGCAGCGCCCAGGACTTCGGCATCGGGCAGCCTTGGCGGCTGCCGCTGAAGTCGTTCAGCGGCGCCCGTCCCGCGCTGTCCAGCGACGCCGACAAGGCCAAGGCCATCGCGGGCCAGAACGTCCAGGTGAGCCCGCTCAGCATGGCCCTGGTGGCGGCCACGGTCGCCTCCGGCACCTGGCGGCCGCCCGTGCTGGTGACCGAGCCCAAGACGGCCGACCCGGCGGCCGAGCCGGTGCCGGCCACCCAGCCCGCGCCGATCCCGATGGACCCGAAGATCCGCGCGACGCTGACGACGATGATGCGGGCCGGGGCGGTCGGCACCCCTGCCCAGGCGGGCAAGGGCAAGGTCTACGGCGTCACGGCGTACGCGGGCGACCAGCAGACCTGGTTCGTCGGCTGGCAGGGCGACGTGGCCATCGCGGTGCTGGCGAAGAACTACAACGCCGGAGCCGTCGCGGGCAGCTTCTTCGCGGGCCTCGGCAGCTCTTCGTGAATTAGTCGCTACGCGGAGCAACCATTCGCGGGCCCGGTTGCGTCTTACCTGATGACTGGGCCCGCTCGGGGGGTTGCGGTTCCAGTCGCCGTGATGAGATCAGGACTTCATCTCGGGGGAAGTCCTGCCGTCCGGACCGGCTCGACCCTGCCGGTCGGCCCCCGGGAGCGTGTGCCTCTGTGCCGCGCTCCCGGGGGTTTCGCCATGAGGAATTAAGTTGGCGTTGAGGGCGTTGTCCCCTGTAGATTCGTGTTGCTCGCCGTGGAGTTCCGGAAGTTCGGGATCCAGGGCGTGTTGACAAGTGCACAGGGGGTGACTGGCTTCGACTTTGGCCTTGCAAGCCAGGTGAAGCGGGCCGAGGACTGCGGACATAACCTCGTTAATCCTGTGACCGCAAACAACAAGTGCCAATTCCAAGAGCACTGTGGCTGCCAGGGACTCCCTGGCGCTCGCTGCCTAAGTAGCGAAACCACTGTCAGCCCGGGAGTGCCTTCGGCCCGGGACCTGGCATCGCTAGAAGGCTCAACCGTTCGACCCGGCCACGGGGAAGATCGGGAAACTAAACAGTGGCTGAGCCCGTCGGCGACTCGCCTGCGTGATCGCCGGGGCTGAGAAAAGCACAGCAGGCTGCGCCCGGAGAAGCCCTGACTTGGGGTTGAAGGACGCGGGTTCGATTCCCGCCACCTCCACCATCACAGACCGCCATCCACCTGCGGAGACATCGCAGGTAGGTGGCGGTTTCGTGTTTTTCGGGGGCACTCGCGAGGGTGGTCCGCACGCCATGCGTTCGGCATGCGCTCCGTGGCCAGACTGGAGCCGTTCACTGTTCCTCCGCATCGAGCGGATGCCGAGCCATGGAGTAGCCATGACAGCGATCGTGCCCGAGCACAATCTCGACGAGATCGTCGCGCAGATCCGCGCCGAGGAGTCGGCCGCGGACTTCGACACCTCCGAAACCGCGTTCAGCGAACTGGCCGGGGTCTCCCCGGAGGACCTGCAGCAGTTCCTGGAGGAGCAGGTCGGGCTGTCTCCCGACGAGGGCATCCAGGGCAGCTTCACCGGCATCATCGTCACCGCCGGGGTGCACTGCTAGATGGTCCCGCACTCAGGGGCTGACGAGCTCCTGCGCGCCCGGACGCTGGGTTTCCACATCCCGCGTCCGGGCCGGCGCAGCGCGCCCCGCCGGACGCAGCAGTTCGACCACCGCGGCGCGGAGCTCGCCCCGGTCTTCACGGCGCTGGGCATCGATCTGGATCGGGTGGTCCGGGTCAGTCAGCGCGTCTCGCGCCGGCTCGTGCTGATGGTCGAACTCGCCGACGGAAGCGCCCTGCTCCTGAAGTGGCCCGACACCGACACCGAGCACGACCACGACTACGAGTACGTGATGCTGAGCCTGATCGACCGGCTCGATCTGCCGGCCGGGACCCGGGCCGCGCTGCCGCGCCTGCTCGCCGCCGACCGCCGGAGCGGGACCATCGCCCTGGACGTGATGCGGGACTGCGTACGCCTGAGCGACGTGATCAGGCAGACCCACGTGGTGGACACCGTGTACCTGGTCCATCTGGCCGCGGCGATGGCGGGGCTGCACCGCACGCCGATCGAGGAGGCGTACGCCGAGTATCCCGACTGGCTGCTGCGTCCGCCGGTGCCGAAGTCGACGATCCCCACGCCGTACGAGTTCGCCCACGGCTGCGGCGTCGACTTCGACGTGTACCTGCGGACGATGCAGGAGCTCCAGCGGGACTTCGTGGAGATCCACGCCGGCTGGCGGCCGGACAGCCTGATCCACTTCGACCTGCGTGACGACAACGTCCTGCTGGCCAGGGACCCGCGGGCGGCCGCGCCCGTCCGCGTCATCGACTGGGAGGCCGCCGGGTTCGGCGACCCGTACTTCGACCTCGGCACGCTGGTGGGCCAGTTCCTCACCGCGGCCCTGCGCCGCCACGGCGACCCGGACGGACCCCGCGCGGCGCGGCAGAACATCCGCGCCTTCCTGCTCGCCTACCGGCGGCTGGCCGAGCCGGAGCAGGCGCACGAGGAGCGGATCTTCCGGTACGCGGGCATCCTCCTGCTGGTCCAGGCGGCGAGCCGGCTGCACCTCCTGGGCGCTCTCGGCCGGATCGGCCATCTCTGCCTGCTCTACGGAAAGCAGCTCATCCAGAACCCCGTTCCGGAGGCGATCCTGCGATGACGGACGAGACGGACAACCCCTATCTCCGCTTCTTCCGTCAGATAGCGGAGGAAGCGGTGATCCAGGACGCCTCCACCTTCACCCACCCGCGGTTCGGAACCCTGGAGCCGCCCCGCGACATGGCCGCCGGCGACGGTCACCCGGTCGTCACCTACCTGGCGAAGCTCATCTATCTGTCGTACTACGCGGGGGACGACGCGGCCGCGCGGATCCTCATGGACGGCGGCAAGGCCGTCGCCACCATCCCCGACTACGAGGACTACGCCTTCAGCGAGCAGCTGCACGGGCACAACACCGGACGCGGACATCTCACCCCCGGCTGGCGGATCACCGGGCGCGACGGGCAGAGCTTCCTGGTGCACGCGGAGGGCATCACGCTCAGCGCCACCCTGGGGGAGCTCGTCGCGACCGGACCGGACGGTGAGCTGACGGTGGGCGCGCCGGTGTCGGTGCGTTTCCCGCCGAGCATGCGGTACGCCATGCTCGGCTGGTACCTGGCGGTCGGGGATCAGGGCGTGGCCGAACGCGAGGACGGCCTGGTCCGCGTCTACTTCAGCCTGGACGGGCACCTCGGCGCCCCCGTCCTGATGAAGACGGTCACCTCGACGCTCAATGCGCTGGAGCTCCCCTTCCAGTTCAAGATGGCCAACCACCCGGCCGCCTACCACCGGCGCGACGCCGGAGTGCTCTTCCTGAGCGCGGAGGCGTGGTCGCGCCACCGGACGACCCTGCTGGAGATGTGCGCGGAGGCACGCGCCGTCCTGCGCGACGACTACCCGAGGCTGGCGCTGCCGCTGGCGTTCGGGGTCTCCTTCGCCGTCGAGCCCCGGGTCCCCGGACGCCTGCTGAGCTTCGGCGAACACCGCTGCCTGCTCGTCGCCGAGGCGCTGGCCGAGGCGCACGAGCGGGGGGTGGATGACGCGGCCGGCCGGCTGGCCGCCATCCGCGACCGCTACGCGCGCGAGGGACTGAGCCTGGAGGCGCCGTACGCCGAGCCGGTGCCGGTGTCATGAGCGGGACGACGGACGCCGCCGGCCTTGCGGAAGGTGGCACCGGCCGGACCGCTGGCCTTGCGGAAGGTGGCACCGGCCGGACCACCGGTCTCGCGGGAGGCGGCACCGGCCGCACGTCCCCGGCCGCCGATGGTCTGGTGCGCAGCATGGACGGGCCGTTCGTGCTCCGGGTCTGCGTACGCACCCCGTCCGGTTACCGCTGGGCGGAACAGGACAAGCGGCGGAACCCGTGCTACCTGGACGCGGGCCGGCTCGACGCGCTGCGTGCCGTGTTGCCCCAGGACGCCGCCGTGCTCGCCGCCGTCCCCACCCTCTCCGCCTCCGGCCTGGCCACGTGGCCCACGCTGCCCACCCCCGCGCTGCTCTGCGACCGGGCGTACGTCGCCGGGCGCGGCGATTTCGAACGCGTCTGCCGGGCGTTGGGCGGGTTCCTCGCCCTGCTGCACGCCGCGCCGCCGGCCGACCTGCCTCGCCGGTCCGCCCCGGCCTGGCTGCCTGAGGGATCGTGGGCGGCCTGGGCGGTCGAGACCGTACGGCGCCGGCTGCCGGGCGGACGGCTCGCCCGCGCCGCGGCGGCCGTCACCCCGTTCACCGGTTACCCCGTGGTCGTGCACGGGCGGTTCTCGACCGGTGTGTGCGCCGACACGGACCGGCCGGCGGTGCTCGGCTGGCGGGAGGCGGGGCTCGGCGACCCCCTGCGTGACCTGGCCTTCTTCCTGGCCGAGCTGGTCGAGGCGGCCGCGCTCATCGAGTCGGCGGACGATCCGGCGGCGACGGCGTTCCTCGACGGGTACGGCGCGGTGGCCGATGCCGACCGGCTGGTGGGTCTCGTCGCCGATCGGTTGCTGGAGCACTGCGCCCAGAGCATGGTGTGGCGGCCCGCGGGTCACGCCGTCGGGGGCGACCCGGAGGTGGCGCTGCCGCGGCTGGAGGCGTACTGGCGGAGGTTCGCGACGGCGGTGACGGCGTGACGCGGCCTCCGACCGAGCACGGGCCCGAGACCCAGACCGAGGTTGAGGCCGAGACCCAGACCCAGACCCAGGTTGAGGCCGAGGCCGGGGCCGAGACTGAGACCGAGGTCCAGCCCGAGCCCGAGCCCGAGCCCGAGCCCGAGCCCGAGTCCGAGTCCGAGTCCGACGCCGACGCCCGGACGCACCTCGACCTGAGCGGGGTGCGGTTGCTGGTCTGCGTCTCCGGCTCGGTCGCGGCGCTGGCGGTGCCGCACATCCTGCTCTGGCTGACGGGCCGGCTCAGGCTGAGCCGGATCAGGGTGCTGCTGACGCCGATGGCGCTGCGGCTGGTCACCAAGGACTCGTTCCGGCGGGTCGTCGGCTGCGAGGTGATGTGCGACTGGGACGACCTCCCCCTGGAGGACCGCTCCCACGTGTCCGTCGCCCGGTGGGCGCAGGTGGCCCTGGTGCTGCCGGCTACCGCGGACCTGGTCGGCAAGCTCGCCCACGGCATCGCGGACGACCTCGTCAGCTCCACGCTCATGGCCGTGTCATGCCCCACCGTCGTCGTGCCCTCCACCAGCGAGACGACCTGGAACAAGCCGGTCATGCGGCGCAACGTCGCACAACTCAGAGCCGACGGCCTCGAAGTGGTGGAGCCGCGCACGGGTCACTCGCTCGCCACCGACGCGGACGAGAAGGGGTCGATGGGCGACTACCTGCCGCCGCTGATCGCCGCGCTGGCCCACGCCGCGGGCCGTCCGGCGCCCGTTCCGTCCGCGGCCGGATCGTCCGCGGCCGGATCGTCCGCGGCCGGATCGTCCACGTCCGCCTCCGCCGCGGACACCGCAAGCAGTGAGAGCAGGAGGAACCTGTGACCCTGACGCCCGACGTGACGCTGCGTCGCGTCCCCGAACTGCTGGTCGAGGTGGAGAGCTCCCATCGGGTGCGGGTGCACCACGACCGGCGGATCTGGGAGTTCGGCCCGCACGCGCTGTCTCTCCTCGACGTGTTCTACGAGCCCGTGACCGTCGCCGAGGCCCTCCAGCGTCTTCGCCCGCGGCTCAAGGGCAGGCGAGCCGTCGACGAGCTGCTCACGACGCTCACCACCATGGCCGGGGCCGGACTGCTCACCCCCGACCCGGCCGAGGGCCACTCGGAGCTGATGTTCCCCATCGGCGGGTACGGACAGACGTACCTGGATGTCACGATGCTTGAAGACCCCGTGCGCAAGCCGCTGTTCCTCAAGGCCATCGACGAGGTGGTCGGCCCGGACGACGTGGTCCTGGACCTCGGCACCGGCTGCGGTGTCCTGGCCGTCGCGGCGGCCCGCGCCGGCGCCCGGCACGTGTACGCGGTCGAGCCCGCGCGCACCGGCGACATCGCCGCCCGCGTGGTCGAGCGCAACGGCTTCGCCGACCGGGTCACGATCGTGCGCGGCTGGTCCAGCACCACCGAACTGCCCGAGAAGGCGACCGTGCTGACCACCGACATCATCGGCAACGACGGCCTGGACATGGTCATCTGGGAGAACCTCCAGGACGCGCGGCGGCGCCTGCTCAGCGACGACGCCCGCCTGATTCCCGGCTCGCTGCGCGCCAGGATCTACCTCGCCCACATGCCGGACGGCTTCCGCTCCCGGCACCGGATCCTGCCCGCGCACATCGCGCGCTGGCAGAGCCGCTACGGCATCGACTTCGCGCCGATGCTGGAGGGCAACCTCTCCCGCTCCGCGGGCTTCTACGAACGGCCCGAGCACGTGCGGGACTGGGAGCCGCTCTCGGAGCCCGTGCCCCTGTTCACGGTCGACCTGCACCAGGACGTACGGCACTTCGAGAACGAGGTGAGCGTGCCCGTCACCAGGGCGGGCCTGTGCAACACCGCGCTCGTCTACTTCGAGGCGCAGCTCGGTCCCACCACCGTGCTCTCCACGGCTCCCTGGGACGGCGGCGAGAAGAGCCACTGGTACTGCGCCGGCTGGGCCTTCCCCGAGGAGGTCAAGGTCGCGCCGGGGGACATGATCACGCTGAGCTACCGGTACGAGGGCGACGGCCGGGCCCGTGTCGAACTCGTCCAGAAAGACGAGGAATCATGAAGCTGCGCACCCACGTGCCCAAGGTCAACGGCCATGGCGTGCACCGGGAGATCACCGCCGAGGAGACCTGGTCGCGGGTGGAGCCGCATCTGCTGCGGGCGGGCATCACCCGGGTCGCCGACATCACCTGGCTGGACCGGATCGGCATCCCCGTCTACAACGCGATCTCCCCGCGTTCCAACGACATCATCTCCGTCTACAACGGCAAGGGCATGACCCCGTTGCAGGCCAAGACCTCGGCCGTGATGGAGGCCATGGAGCGCTTCTCCGCGTGGCTGCCCCGCATGCCCGCCGTCATCGCCTCCTACCGGGAGTTACGCGCCGAGGGGCGGAGCGCGATGCACCCCGCCGAGTACCTGCTGGAGCCGGCCCCGCACTATTCCGACGACCTGCCCATCTCCTGGGCGCAGGGTCACGACCTGCTCTCCGGCGAACCGGTCCTGGTTCCCCAGGACGCGGCCGGCTACGTGGCGAAATATCACGAGGCGCCCTGCTACCGCATCACCACCACCAACGGGCTCGCCTCCGGCAACAGCCTGGAGGAGGCGGTGTGCCACGCGCTGTGCGAGGTGATCGAGCGCGACGCCATCACCATCTCCGAGCTGCTGAGCACGAAGCTCGGCCGGGTGCTGGAGGGGGACGACCGCTCGGAGCACACGTCCGCGATCACCGGCTGGCTCAAGGAGCAGCACCCGCACGTGGACATCGGCACGCTGCCGCCGCGCGCGAAGGACCTGGTCGCCCGGGTCCACGAGGCGCGGCTGGAGATGCGGGTCGTCCAGCTGACCAACGACATCGGCGTGCCCACCTTCGCGGCGGCGACCACCGAGGCGCTGACGGCCACCTCGGCGCACAACCACGCCGGCTTCGGCACCCACCCCGACGCCGAGGTCGCGATCGTGCGGGCGATCAGCGAGTGCGCCCAGGGACGCGCGGTGGACATCCAGGCCATGCGGGAGGACATCTCCCTGCCGGGCACGAAGGTGCCCAAGCACATGCTGCACGTGCACCGGTCGGCGACCGTGGACGAGAACGGCTGGCTCTGGAAACCGTCCGGCAAGATCCTCGACGCCCGGGAGATCCCCTCCTACCGGCACGGGGACGTGATGGACGACGTGCGCTTCATGCTCGACCGGCTCCGGGCGATCGGGATGACCCGGGCCATCGTGGTCGACCTGTCCCCGCCGCAGATCCCGGTCTCCGTGGTCCGGCTGCTGGTGCCGGGGCTGGAGTCCTGGGGCGTCGACCACAGCAGGCTCGGCCGCCGGGCCGCCACCGCGTGGAACCGTGCCGTCCGCACGGCCGCCGAGCTCGACCGCCGGCTGTCCCTCGCCGAGGCGGGCTGACCGCCATGACCGCAGAGAGGAATGTCATGCGCGCAGCGGTCTTTCTCGGGCCCAGCCTGAGCCCGGCCCTCGCGTCGAAGGAGCTCGACGCGGAGTACCTGCCGCCGATCCAGCGCGGCGACATCGACGCCCTGCTGAGCCGGCCCGTGCCGCCCGAAGTGATCGGCATCGTGGACGGCCGGTTCCTGTCGTCGCTCTCGATCTCGCCGAAGGAGGTTCTCTCCGCCGTCGACGAGGGCGTACGCGTCTACGGATCGTCCAGCATGGGCGCCCTGCGCGCCGCGGAGTGCGCTCCCTGGGGCATGATCGGCGTCGGCAGGATCTACCAGGCGTACGCGTCCGGGGCCGTCGACGCGGACGATGAGGTGGCGATCGTCTACGACGAGGAGACCGGGACGGCCGCGTCCGATCCCATGATCAATCTTCGCTTCGCCGTCGCCGCGGCGGTGGAACGCGGGCTGGTCACGGCCGGGACGGGAGCGGTCTTCGTCGACGCGGCGAAGAAGCTGTACTTCCCCGACCGCACCGTGCGCAACGTGCTGCGGGTCGTCGAGCCCGCCCTGCCCGCCGGCGAGCACGAGGCGCTCACCCGGTTCTTCGCCATCGAGGCGCCCGACACCAAGGCCGACGACGCCCGGCTGCTGCTCGGCGCGATCAGGGAGTACCTGGGATGAGCGGCCACCCCGCGCCGCGACAGGACCGGCTCGCCCGCTTCCAGGCCGACGGATTCCTCTTCCCCGTCGAACTGCTGGAGCGTGCGGAGGCGCAGGAGTACGCCACCGCGCTCAGGACCTACCGCGAGATCACCCGGCGGGCCGGCGGGCTGCTGCGGCAGCGCTGGAACTATCCGAAGATCCACCTGCTCACGCGATGGGCCGACGCGCTGGTCCACCACGAGGCGGCGGTGGATCTCGCCGAGAGCCTGATCGGCCCCGATCTCCTGGTGTGGTCCACCAACATCTTCGAGCGGCCCGAGCACAGCCCTGCCCGCCTCGCCTGGCACCAGGACGCCCCGTACTACGGATGGGAGGGCTTCGAGGGCCGCGCGATCCGGGTCTGGATCGCTCTCACCCCCACGAGCAGGGCGAACGGCACGATGCTGTACTGCCGCGGATCGCACGCGGGCGGGCTGGTGCCGCACGGCTTCACCGGCTCCTCGATGGGCGATCTCCTCCAGGGCGAGCGGGCCGCGTACGAGATCGCGCAGGAGGACGTCCTCAGCGTGGACCTCGAACCCGGGCAGTGCGCCGTGCACACCCCCGCCACCGTTCACAGCTCGGGACCCAGCACGGGCGAGACGGAGCGGCTCTGCTTCGCCGTCGACTACATCGATCCCGCCGTGCGGCCCCTCCACGGCGACGACAGCGCCCTGCTGGTGCGCGGCGAGGATCGTCACGGGCACTACGTCCCCGAGCGGCGTCCCGCCGCGGACTTCGCCCCCGAGGCGCTGCGCGCCTTTCGCGCCGCGGTGCGGATGCGGGACGCCCGGCTGGTCGCGGTCATGCGCGAAGCTCATGCCGGGCGGGACGCGCGGGCCGGGCAGGCCGGGTGACCGGCTGGCAGGTCGCGGTCAAGGGCGGATTCCGCGCCACGGGGACCGGGCTGGCACCGCCGTGGTCGGAGCGCGGCCCGACGGGGGCGGGGCTCCCACCGGCGACGCCTCCCGTCGAGCGGTGCTTCCCCGCCGTCATCGACCAGGGCGAACAGCCGTTGTGCACCTCCGCGGTGGTCACCGCCATGGCCTCCTACTACGCGCGGCGGGCCGAGGGGCGGGAGTTCGAGCCTTCGCTGCTCTTCAACTACCGCCTCTCCCGCGGGCTCGGCGGGGATCCCGACCGCGACGGCTCGCACATCCTCTTCAGCCTCGCCGCCTGGGCCCGCTACGGCCTGGCCGACGAGGCGAGCTGGCCGCTGGACCTGAGCCGGGTCAACGACGACCCGCCCGAGGAGGTGTACCCGTCGAGCGCGCCGCGGCTGCAGTTCCGGCGGCTCGCGGGTGACGCGGGTGACACGGGTGACACGGCCCGGCGGGAAAGGCTCCTCACGCTGCTGAAGGAGCCGCTCGCGGTGGGCGTTCCCGTCGTCTTCGAGGTTCCGCTGCACCTCTCGACGGCCGGGTCGTTCGCCGACGGGATCTTCCCGGTCCCGCGTGCCGGGGAAGCGCTCCTCGGCGCGCACGTGGTGCTGCTCGTCGGCTATGACGACCACCGGCTGTGCGGGCCCGGGCTCACCGGCGCGTTCCGGGTGCGCAACAGCTGGGGGCCGGGGTGGGGTGAGGACGGCTACGGGTGGCTGCCGTTCGCGTTCGTCCGTCAAGGGCCGGTCCGCGACAGCTGGCTGGCGGTCGAGCCGGGCTGGGTGACCGCGCGGACCGGCGGCCCGGCCGGTGATCGCGTACCGGCGCCGGGCGGACCGGCTCCCTCGTCGGAGGCGGGTCACGACCGGTCATCGGACCGTGAGGGAGTCCCGCTCCGGCCAGATGACGCCACGCGCCCCGGCGTCGTCGCGGTCCAGGACGGCGCGGTGCAGCCGGTTCAGCTCCTCGCTCGGCTCCACTCCCAGTTCCTTGGCCAGGATGTCACGCAGCTCCCGGTAGGTGCGCAGGGCCTTCTCGACGTCCCCGGAGCGGTGGAAGGCGTAGATCAACTGTGCCCAGGCGCCCTCCCGGTAGGGGTGGTCGGCCAGCAGGGCCCGCAATTCGGGGATGACGAGCCGGTGCTCCCCGCGCTGCAGCCGGACCGCGGTCAGATCCTCGTACGTGATCAACCGCAGGTCGTTGAACGCGTCGAGCTGGGCGAGCAGCCGGCCGGAACCGGCGACGTCACAACCGCCGGCCGGCCCGTGCCACAGCTCTAGGGCCAGCTTCAGCAGGTGGACGGCCGACTCGGCGTCGTCGTCGCGCCGCATGGCCTGCGCACGGGCGATCAGCCGAAGGAAGACGTCGGCGTCCAGCTCCATCTCCCCGACGCGCAGCAGGTACGCGCCGCCTCCGCCCTGTTCGCCGCTGCCTTTCCGCGACTCCAGCCGGACCCGCGATGGATCCACCGCGTTGAGGCAGCGACGCAGCCGGGAGGCATAGGTGCGCAGGTTGGAACGGTATCCGGCCGGCGGCTCGTCCCAGAGCAGCCCGGCCAGCGTGGTGTGGGCCACGAACCTGTTGGGCCGCAGCAGCAGGGCGGCCAGCAGCCCGCGTACCCGATGCTCGGAAAGCTGCTCGTCGGCCGTCTTCCGCGCGGCCTCCTGCCGGGTCAGCACGCCGACGGGGCCCAGGATCGTGAATATCACGGTGTGATCCGCGCGGGCGTCGCGGGCCGACGCGGAGATCCGACGGATAAGGCCTTCGTCGCCAGGAGACACCTCTGCTTTTCTCGGCATTCCCATGTCCCGGCCGGGATCGCGGCGGATCGCCCCCGCACCGACGTTTCCTGGGGAGCATATGATCGTCCACCCGGGCGCACTATCCGAAGAGCGCCCACGCGCATTCGCTTGCCGGACACCTCGCCGGCGGCGGTCAGGCGCGGCTCGCCGTCATCAGCGGCATCAGACGTCGGTGACCAGCTCGGTGGCGGCGATCAGCAGGTCAGCTGGACCGGCTGACCTGTGCTGCCCGGTATCGGTGAGCAACTGCTGAACCTCTGTGGCACGGTCCCAGGCGTGTTCGCTCATCGGTACCCAGCCGAATCTTCTCCAGGTGGTCCGCCGGCGATCTCGCGGAGACATCTCTGGTAGATGTCTCGGATATCTGAAGGCGTTCGAGGTTGTCTCGGTCGGCCGTGCTCGTGCGGCGGTGCGAGGGGTGTGGTGGCTGGGGGAGAATAGGTCACAGAACTGCCACTCCGTAACCAAATATTGCTGTACGTGTGCTTAGGTGTTCCCCTGACAAGTCGTGTGCGGAGTGGGGTTGAAGGGTGTCAAGGTTCGACTGGCGTCACTCGGTGTTCGCACCGGTGGTGGGCCTGCTGGTGTCCGCTGTACTCATGGTGGCGGGAGCGGTCAAGGCGCTGCTGGAGGTGGTGGGCGCCACCACGGCCCCGGCGGCGGCGGAGCTCGTGGTCACGCTCGTCATCGCGGTGTTCCTGATCACGGTGCTCAGGATCGCCAGGGCCGTACCGGACATCCGGCGGGAGGCTGAGGCCACCGAGCGGGCCAGGACCAACATCGGGTCCGTGAAACCGAACGAGGACACGCTGGTGGCCCGGCGGCTCAAGCTCTTCAAAGAGGCGGCCGAGGCCGGGAACGACTGCGAGTCCGTGCTGAGCGCACGCTCCGCGCTGGACGAGAGCGAGATGAGCAACAAGCACCACATCGACCACGCGCTCATCTGGGCCCTGCCGGTCTTCGGGTTCATCGGCACCGCGCTGACCATGGCCGCGATGGTGAGCTCGTTCTCCAACGCCCTGGACAGCCGGGGCGACCCCGGTGTGCTGATCACCGCGCTCAAGCAGCACGTGCTGCCCGAGCTGGCGTCGGCGTTCGGCGTCACCATGATCGCGCTGTTCCTGAGCGTGCTCGCGTTCGGGGCGATGGCCCTGGTCGAGCGGGCCGAGCGGGCCTCGGTGGTGGAGGCCGACGAGGTCTTCCTGATCTACATCGCGCGCCTGCCCGCCAAGCAGACCGGCCCCGCGCTGCAGGGGCTGACGCGCGAGCTGTCCCACATCCAGGGGCTGGCCAGGGAGATGGGCCACATGCAGGGGCTCACGCAGGAGCTGGCGATGTCCAGGGGCGGGACCGAGGAACTGATCAAGGGCATGGACGCGCTGCGTACGGCGGTCGAGCGGCTGAGCGCCGCCGAGACCCGGCCGCAGAAGTACACGCTGGTGAGGGAACCGTGAGAAGGCGGCCGCCCAGGTCCTTCGCGCCGCCGCTCGACCTGCGCTTCATCGACCTGTTCATGGCCATCGTGCTGGCACTGTCGTTCGTGGCGATCATGCTCACCGTGGTGGCCCGCATGCTGCCCACGGAGGACGCCACGCCGCCCTCCCGGCCGCAGAAGAGCGTGGCGCAGCTGGAACGGGAGCTCGACGCCGCCGTACAGGCCCAGCGCCAGGCCGAGGCCGAGCTGCGCACCACGCGCGAGCAGATCGCCGAGCAGAACGCCTTCGCCCTGCCGTGGTGGCTGATCGGGTTCTGCGCCCTGCTCGGCGTGCTGACCGTGTTCATGAACTGGCGGGTCCGGCTGTGGAACAACGGCAACCTGCCCCGGCTGCGCAGCTGGCTGCTGGTCACCTTCGTGGTGGCGGTGGTCACGGTGGTGATCAGGTCGCTGAGCGACGGCCAGGGGTATCTGCTGCTCGCCGAGATCCCCTGGTGGGCGGCCGACATCCTGTGCCTCGGGCTGCTGCTGGTCGCACACGTGCTCATCTCCGACATCCGGGACAGGAACGCCGCGCTGGGCGCCATCAGGAAGCGGCCGGCCCGCGAGCCCGTACCCGAGCGTCGGTGACGTACGTTCTCCCGGGTGCGCCGGTGGTGCTCAGTGGGCGCAGCCGGCGTACTCGTCGAGGCGGCGCAGCATCGCCACCAGCATGAGCGGGAACATCACCACGTGCGAGACGAGCATGAGGACGCCGCCGTCGATGATCCCCAGCCACAGCATGGGGAAGAGCGGCACGACCGGCGCGAACATGATCCCGCACATCTCCAGCGTCGGCGCCCAGCCGTGCCCGCGGAACCGCATCCACGCGGCCATGCCCACGGACATCTCGAACGCCATCACGAGGTACCAGAGCTCCGGCTGCTCGGCGGGGGAGATGCCGAGGCCGACAGCGGACCTGAGCATGCCGAGCCCGATCATCCCGACGAACATCGCGATGATCATCTCGACGTAGTGGAGGGCGAATCTGCCCCAGCGGCGGCCTGACTTGGGGGTGGTGGTCGTCGTCGTCATGCTTCGACTGTGGCCGGGGCCCGCCGGGGCGCCTAGGAAAGCGGCGGAGGAGGTCCGGAAACTTGGGATCCACGTCCTTCGGACCTACAGTCGGGGCATGGAGCCGAGACGGGTCGTGGTGGTGGCGTACGAGGCGGCGGAGTTACTGGAGGTCGCCTCCGTCACCTCGACGCTGGAGAGCGCCAACTGGCACGGCGCCCAGCCCTACTACGAATACCGCGTGGCGACCCCCGGCGGCCACCCCGTCACCACCGCGACGGCGCTGACCCTGCACGCCCAGCTCGCCCTCGAACGCGTCACCGGGCCGCTCGACACGCTCGTGGTGGCGGGCGGGATCGGCCACGAGGACGCCGCCGCCAATCCGCTCATCGTCGGTCACGTCCGGCGGCTGGCCCGCGAGAGCCGGCGCGTGGCCTCCGTCTGCACGGGTTCGTTCGTCCTGGCCGCGGCCGGCCTGCTCGACGGGCGGCGCACCACCACCCACTGGGGCCAGGCGCAGCGGATGGCCGCCTGCTACCCCGGCGTGATCGTCGACCCCGACCCGATCTTCATCAGGGACGGCAACGTCGCCACCTCGGCCGGCATCACCGCCGCGCTCGATCTCACCCTGGCCTTCATCGAGGAGGACAACGGCACCGAGCTGGCCAGGACCGTCGCCCGCAACCTGGTCACCTACCTGCAGCGGCCCGGCAACCAGGCGCAGATGAGCATGTTCGTGGACGCGCCGTCCCCGGCCAACAGCCTGGTCAAACGGACCATCGAGTACATCTCCGCCCACCTGCGCGACGACCTCACCACGCCCGCGCTGGCCACCGAGGCGGGCGTCAGCGAGCGGCACCTGACCCGGCTGTTCCTCAAGCACCTCGGGCTGACGCCGGGCCGCTACGTGCGGCAGGCCCGCACCGAGGCCGCCGCCCACCTGCTGGCCTCCACGTCGCTGCCGATGGCGGCGGTGGCGGTGCGCTGCGGATTCGGTACGGCGGAGACGCTGCGGCAGGCGTTCATCGACCGGTACGGCATCCCGCCCTCCCGCTACCGCCTGGCCCAGGCGCCCGCGGTCGGATGAACCCGGCTCAACACCCCGAATCTGGTTAATGTGTCTGCGATGGACGGAGACCGGGTCATAGGCGGGTACGCGCTGCGGCGCCTGCTCGGCCAGGGCGGCATGGGCGAGGTGCACCTCGCCGCCACGCCCACCGGCGGCCTGGCCGCGGTCAAGCTCATCCACCCCGCGCTGGCCCGCGACCCGGCGTTCAGGCGGCGCTTCGAACGGGAGGTGGCGGCGGCCCGGCGGGTGGCCAGGTTCTGCACCGCGCCGGTGCTCGACGCCGGGATCGACGGGGGCGTCGCCTACCTCGTCACCGAATACGTCAAGGGTCCCGACCTGGCCCAGGCCGTACGCGACCAGGGGCCGCTGTCGGGCGGGAACCTGGAGGCGCTGGCCGTCGGCATCGCGACCGCGCTGAGCGCCATCCACGGGGCCGGGGTGATCCACCGCGACCTGAAGCCCTCCAACGTGCTGCTCTCGCCGCTCGGGCCCCGGGTGATCGACTTCGGCATCGCGCAGATCGTCGACCAGGCCAGCCTGGCCAGCCAGGCCATCCTCGGGACACCCGCGTTCATGGCGCCCGAGCAGGTGCGCGGCGACCCGCTCACGCCCGCCGCCGACGTGTTCGCGTGGGGCGGGGTGATCGCGTACGCCGGGACTGGGCGGCTGCCGTTCGGGGGCGGGGCGCCGGGGGAGGTGCTGTACCGGATCGCGCACGAGCAGCCGCGCCTGGACGGGCTCGACGACGGCATCCGTGGGGTGGTGGAACGCGCCCTGTCCAAAGACGCCCGCCTCCGGCCTGTGGCGCAGGAGCTGCTGGGGGAACTGGTGGGGGGTACGCGGCTGGCGGCGGCGACGGAGGTGGTGGAACGCACGTGGACGGAGTCGATCACAGCCGACGTCCGCCCGCCCGCCGCCCCTCCTGGCCCGCCCTTGGCCGGTGCCCCGGGACCGCCTGGGGCTGCTCCTGCTGGCCGGCCACCGACTGTCGGCCAGGGGGTGTCGGGGCCTGTGGACGCCCGCACTGCCCCGCGACCGACCGCCGACCCCGGAGCGGCCGGGCCTGGCGGGTCGGGGACCGCTGTGCTCGGGGCGGGGGTCGGTCGGCTCGACGCTGCTGAGGGCGGTGTGGTCGGTGCCGGTCGTGAGGGCGAGGTGCCGGGGCGAAGGCGGTGGTCGCCGTGGGTTGTCGGGGCCGGTGCGCTGCTGGTCACCGCCGCTGTCGTCGTCGCGAACCTGCCGGGGCTCACCTCGCAGACCTGGCCGTACGAGGCGGGGTTCGAGTCCTGGGACACCGGCGCTTCCGAGGGCGGTGACGCCCGCCTGGACGGCGCCGGCTACCGGCTGACCGTCAAGCCGGGCTGGCGCCTGTGGAAGTCGGCGCCCGTACGCGAGCCGGAGAACGGCGTGATCGTCAGCGCGAAGGCCACCCTGGAGCAGGGTGCGGGTGAGTACGGTGTGTGGTGCCACGGCGCGGCCGGCTCGGGCGACCGTTACGAGTTCGGGGTGAACGGCGAGGGCAAGGTCACGATCGTCAAGCGCCGTGCGGGCGCCGAGGCCAAGGTCCTGTACGGCCCCGCCGAGGCGCCCAAGGCGGCTGCCAACCGGGTCGTGGCGGAGTGCGGCCGGAGCGGGGACAAGGTGACGCTGCGGATGTGGCTGAACGAGAGCCTGGTCGGCGAGGCCTCCGACACCGACGACCCCCACGGCCACGGCGAGACCGGCGTCTACGCGGCCCCATCAGCCGACCAGCCCACCGCCGGCTCAGGCATCCAGGGCAACGCGCCCCTCGGCTCGGCGAGGTCGGGCGGCACCCGCCCCGGGGCCACGGAGCCCGCCGACACCCGACTCGCCGTTACGGGGCCCGGCGTCATGCGGTCCGGGACTGCCGCGTTCGGTGGTGTGGGTTCCGGTGCCATGCGGTCCGGGGATGCCGTGTTCGCCCTCACGCGGTCGAACATCATGCGGGGTGGTGGGGTGGGGTTCGGGGCGGATGCTGGGGTTGAGGCTATGCGGGTGCGGTTTGAGTCTTTCGCCGTCAGACCGGCGAACGGCACGTGAGGCCGCAGGTGCGGTTCGGGGTGTTGGGGCCGCTGCGGATCGAGGGGGGTCAGGCTCCCGGGCCCGCCAAGCACAGGACGTTGCTGGCGGCGTTGTTGTTGTCGGCGCGGGAGCAGGTGCCGGTTGATCGGCTGATGTCCGTGGTCTGGGACGACCGGCCGCCGGCGTCGGCCGAGTCGGTGCTGCGGGTGTACGTGAGCGCGCTGCGCAAGGTCGTGGACGGGATCCGTACCGTGCCGGGCGGTTACCTGCTCGACGTGGAGCCGGACGACGTGGACTGCCACCGGTTCGAGCGGATGGTCGGCGAGGCAAGGCGGGCGCGGGCGGAGGGCCGGGTGGCGCAGGCGGCCGGTGGGTTCGGGGCGGCGCTGGGGCTGTGGCGGGGGCAGGCGCTG
Organism: Nonomuraea fuscirosea; assembly: GCF_003001935.1. Taxonomy (GTDB): domain Bacteria; phylum Actinomycetota; class Actinomycetes; order Streptosporangiales; family Streptosporangiaceae; genus Nonomuraea; species Nonomuraea fuscirosea. The sequence continues at coordinate 492,301 of NZ_PVNG01000003.1, forward strand.
GCGGACGTGGAGTCGTCGGTGCTGCGCCGGACGTACGGCGTACCGCTGGAGGAGTTGCGCCTGACCGCTCTGGAGGAGCGGGTGGAACTGGACCTGCGGCTGGGCCGGGGCGCCGAGGTGGTCGGCGAGTTGCGGGCGCTGGTCGGGGCGCATCCGCTGCGCGAGCGCGCCTGGGTACGTCTCATCGAGGCGTTGCACCAGGCCGGGCGCAGGTCGGAGGCGCTGTCCGCCTACCAGGACGCGCGCCGGACGCTGGTGGAGGAGCTGGGTCTTGAGCCCGGCGCCGAGCTGGTCGCGGCCCATCAGCGTGTGCTGAACGACACCCCGGAGGCGGGCGCGGGTGCGGGCGTGCGCCCCCTAGGAGGAGTCCCTGTCCGGGGTGGCGGTCCCGGGCTGGAAAGGGGGAGCTGGGGTGATGATCCGGAGAGGGGTCGGTGGGGTGGAGAGGTCCGGGGCGCGGGGCAGTCGGGCGAGCTCGGGGGCGTAGGGCCCTGGGGCGGGGCGCCGGTGGTGCGGGGTGGGCAGGGGCGGGGAGCGGCGGCGGTTGATGAGTTGCCGCCGGATATTTCCGACTTCGCGGGACGAGAGCCGGTGCTCGGCTGGATCGCCGCGATGGCGGGGGAGCGGGCCGCCGCACCCGTGCACCTGGTCCTGCACGGCCCGCCCGGCTGCGGGAAGTCCGCCGCCGCCGTGCACGCCGCCACCGCGCTCGAACTCCCCGACGGCCGCCTCTACGCCTCGCTCGGCGCCAGGCCGCCGGGTGCCGTGCTGGAGGACCTGCTGCGTTCCCTCGGCTGCCCCGACGGCGCGGTGCCGCCCGCGCTCGACGATCGGGTACGGCTCTACCGCAGCACGACGGCCCGCAGGCGGCTGCTCGTGCTGCTGGACGACGCCGCCGACGAGGCCCAGGTGCGGCCCCTGCTGCCTACGGGGCCGGGCAGCCTCACCCTGGTGACCAGCCGGTCGCCGCTGGCCGGGCTGGAGGCGGCGCGGGCGTACGAGCTGGGCCTGCTCGGCGAGGAGGAGGCCGTGGCGATGCTCGCGGGCGTGGCCGGGCACGAGCGGGTACGCGCGGAGCCCGAGGCCGCGCTGCGCATCGTCCGGCTCTGCGGCCACCTGCCCCTCGCGCTGCGCATCGCCGGGTCCCGGCTGGCCAGGAAGCCGGGCTGGACGCTCGACCACCTGGCGGGGCGGCTCGGGGACGAGCGGCGCAGGCTCGACGAGCTCAGCGCCGGAGACCTGGCCGTACGAGGCAGCCTCGCGCTCGGCTATCGCGGCCTGCCGGATCCGGAGCGGCGGCTGCTCCGGAGGCTCGGTGCGCTGTCCGCGCCCGACTTCGCGCCCTGGGTGTTCGGGGTGGACCTTGAGCCGCTGGCGGAGGCCGGGCTGCTGCAGTCGCGCGGGCTGGACGAGGCCGGTCAGGAGCGGTTCGGCTGGCACGATCTGACCCGCCTCTACGCCGCCGAACGTCTGTCCGAGGAGGACGGCGGCCCCGCTGGTGTGCTTGCCGCCATCGCCGGTGAGATTCTCGAACGTGCCCGGCAGGCCAGAGCCTCTCTGCTCCCGGCCGAACCCGGCACCGGCCGCACCGAGATCCACCCGCCCGGCCCCGCCTCGCCCGGCCTCACCCCGCCGGACCTCGCTCCGTCCGGCCTCACCCCTCCCGGTCTCGCCCCGTCCGATTCCTCCGTGGGGTTCGGTTTCGCTGAGGAGGCGAGTCTGGCGACCGGCTGGTTGCGGCAGGAGGCGCGGTGGCTGAGCGCCGAGCGCCGGTTCCTGGCCGCCTGTGTCGGCGACTTCTACCGGGCCGGCCTGTACGAGGCCGCGTGGCGGCTGGCCTTCTACCTGACCCCGCTGTTCGAGCTGGGCGCCCACCACGACGACTGGCACGCGACGACGGCGACCGGGCTCGACGCGGCCAGGGCGGCGGGTCACCGTCACGGTGAGGCGTTGCTGCTGCGCGGCCTGGCGGACCTGCACCGGGCGGAGGGCCGTACGGACGCGGCCGCCGCCGCGCTGCGGGCGGCCCAGCCGCTGGTGGAGGGCCTGGAACTGGCCAGGATCACGCTCCGGCTCGGCCTGGTGCAGGCAGCCGAGTCCGGAGCGGCACGGCGGCGACCGGCCCAGGCGCCCGAAACCGGCAGCCCGGGCAGGGGCGAGGGCAGGGGCGCGGAGGCTGAGCGGGCGTTCGTACGGGCCTTGCGGGTCTTCGAGGAGGCCGGTGATCGGCGCGGCCGGGCGGACACCCTGCGCGCACTGGGCGCCCTGCGCAGGGACGAGGACACGCTGCGGCGGAGCCTGGCCGCCTACCAGGAGCTGGGCGACCCGAGAGGCGAGGCCGAGGCGCTGCTGGACCTGGCCAGGCAGCAACTGGCCGCCGGCCGGCCCGACGTGGCCCGCGACTGCGTGGAACGGCGGCTGAGCGTCAACCGCCGCCTCGGCGACCGGCTGCCGGAGGCGGTGGCGCTGCTCGTGCTGGCCGAGATCGAGGCGGCGCGCGGTGACGGGCGGGCCGCGACGGAGGCGGCGCGGTCGGCGGTGGAGACGTTCACCGCGTACGGCGACCGCAGGAACACCGCCAGGGCCCTCCTGGCCCTCGCCCGAGCCGAGCTGCAGGGTGGCCAGCCAAATGTCGCAGTTGAGACACTTAGTCGTGCTATGGGAGAGTTTGACGGTCTCGGCGACCCACAGGGCAGAGCCGAGGCGGAACAGCTCGCGCAGGAGGCCCGCAGATGGCCTGATCAGCATATATAGCGAACTATGCGAATCCTGAAGGTCGCCTCCCTAGGGTGAGAGCCACATCCCCGAACGCACGAAGGTGACCACATCATGCGTAAGACGATCGCACTGGCCTTCGCGGCCGCCGCGCTGGCAGGTTGCGGCGTGATCCCGGGTCAGCAGGGCGCGGGCGGCGAGGAGAGACAGCCTGAGACCGCACCGGCCACCGCCTCCGAGCAGGCCGCCTCCGAGCAGGCCGACGCTGCGGAGGCCACACCCGCGCAGAGCGCGCCGCCCCAGGACGCCAAGGTGATCGCCACCCGCGAGGCCAGCACCGGCGCAGGCGACCAGTACGGCAAGGCGCGGGTGGACATCACCGCGCTCAAGCGCCAGGGCAGGACCGTCAGCCTCAACTGGACGGTCACCGCGACCGACGGCAAGGTCAACGTGCACAACGGCCTGGGCGGCGGCGGGCTCGACTTCACCGTCTCCGGCGTCTCTCTGATCGACCCGGTCAACGCCAAGCGCTACCGCGTGGCCCGCAACGGCACCGGCGAGAACGCGGAGTGCGTCTGCTCGGGGACGCAGGGTCAGTTCCTGGAGCCGGAGGAGGCGTCCACGCTGTACGCGGTGTTCGCGGCCCCGCCGGCGGACGTCACCAAGATCAACATCGAGATGCCGATGTTCGGCGTGCTGACCGATGTTCCGATCTCTTAGCGTCGTCCTGGCGCTCCTGCTGTCCCCGACGCCGCCGCCCAGCGCGCCCCCGGACGCCACCGGGGCCGTCGAGGACCTCGTGTTCCCCATCGAGGACATCGTCGGCGAGGTCGAGTCGATGGACGGCACCGAGAGCGAGACCAAGCAGGGCCGGCAGGTACGGGTGGCCGTGACCAGCGACGTGCTGTTCGCGCTGGACAAGTGGCAGCTCACCGCCAAGGCCAGGCAGCGGCTGGCGAAGGTGGCCGAGCGGGTCGAGGCCGAGGGCGCCGGCGGGGTGGTCACGATCGAGGGGCACACCGACGACCAGGGGACGGACGCCTACAACCGCACGCTGTCCGAGCGGCGGGCGCAGTCCGTGCGGCAGGCCATGGGCGGGCTGCTGACGGACGCGGGCGTGCGGCTGGAGTCGCGCGGGTTCGGTGAGAGCCGTCCCAAGCTGCCCAACGTCGTCGAGGGCAAGCCCGTCGAGAAGAACCGGGCCAAGAACCGGCGCGTCGAGATCGTCTTCACCGCCAAGCAATGACAGCCCGCGGGTCAGCCGCCCGGCCATCGCCGCCCGCCCGCCGACCGCCGCCCACCCGCCGACCGCTGCCCGCCCGCCGCCCACCCGCCGACCGCCGGCAGACCACCGACCGCCGGCAGACCACCGACCGCCGGACGACCGCGCTCTGAGGGCTCAGTCGCCCTGTAGCTGGCCCAGTCGTACGTTCACCGTCTCCTTCGTCCCGTCCGCCCGGATCAGCCCGACCTGGGCCTGATCCCCGGTCTTGAGCATGGTGATGGTCTCTGCCAGGGCCGCCATCGTCGGCGTCTCCTTGCCGTTGATCGATACGATCACGTCACCGGCCCGGATCCCGGCCCGCTCGGCCCCGCCGCCCCGTTCGACCGAGGCCACCCCGACGCCGCTCGGCTGCCCGTCCGAGCCGATCACCGTGCTGCCGCGGATGCCCAGCGCGGCCCGGTGGCTGTTGGTGACCTTGCCGTCCTTGACGATCTGGCGGGCGATGTCGGTGGCGGTGTTGCTCGGGATCGCGAAGCCGATGCCGGGCGCGGCGCCGCCGCCCAGGTCGGGGTCCGTGGCCGCGAGCGTCGGGATGCCGATCACGTGGCCGGACAGGTCCACGAGGGCGCCGCCGCTGTTGCCGGGGTTGATCGCGGCCGAGGTCTGGATGGCTCCGGCGATGGTGGCGCCGGGTGATCCTGGGTTCTGCGGCTCGGTCACCGTACGGCCGAGCGCGGAGACGATGCCGTTCGTCACGCTGCCCGACAGGCCCAGCGGGTTGCCCATGGCCAGCACGATCTGCCCCACCCGCAGTTTGGCCGAGTCGCCGAACTGCGCAGGCTTCAGCCCGTCGGGCCGGTCCACCTTGATCACCGCGAGGTCCCCGGCGGGGAACGACTTGACCAGCTTGGCCGGCCGGGGCGCGCCGCCGGTGGCGATGGTGACGTTCATCTGCGTGGCCTGCCCGACCACGTGGGCGTTCGTGACGATGTGGCCCTGGGTGTCGAACACGATGCCCGAGCCGAGCCCGACCTTCGTGGTGATCTGCACGATGGACGGCAGGACCTCCGCGATGACCCGCTCGTACGCCGCCTCAAGGGCCTGCGGCGACGCCGTGGCGGAAGCCGTGGGAGCAACCGACGGCGTCGCGGAGGTGGGGGTCGCGGACGGCGAGGCCGTTCGCGTGGTCTCAGGAGGAGGGCCGCAACCGGTCAGCAGTACGGCGGCGGCGACCAGTCCGGCGGCGATCTCCCTCATGGGAGCTCCCTGCCCAGCTCAGCTGGAAAGATACGCCTCACGGACGTTCCGCCTGCTCAGCTTGCCGGTCGGCGTACGGGGCAGCGTCTGCCGGTACTCGATCAGCCGCGGGTGCTTCAGCCTGGCCAGCCGGGGGGCGCAGTGCCGCAGCAGCTCGGCCGTGAGCTCCTCGCCGCCCGCGATCCCGTCGGCCGGCTGGACGAGCGCCACCACCTTGTGCCCCCACTCGGGATCGGGCACGCCGATCACGGCCACGTCGGCCACCGAGGGATGTTCGAGCAGCGCCGCCTCGATCTCGGCCGGGTAGATGTTGACCCCGCCGGAGATGATCAGGTCGGTCCGCCGGTCCAGCAGGAACAGGTAGCCGTCGTCGTCGAGGTAGCCGATGTCGCCCGGCGTGTACTCCCGCCCGCGCATGGCCGAGGCCGTCTTGTCCGGGTCGCGGTGGTACTCGAAGCGGTTGATCCCGCCGATGTAGACCAGTCCGGGCTGTCCCGGTGCCGCCTCCTCGCCGTCGTCCCCGATGATCGTGAACGACATGCCGTCCAGCGCCCTGCCGACCGTGCCCGGCCGCTCCAGCCACTCCCGCGCGGACACCATGGTCGCCACGGCCGCCTCGGTGGAGCCGTAGTACTCCCACACCACGGGCCCCAGCCAGTCGATCATCGCCTGCTTGGTGGCCGGCGGGCAGGGCGCGGCTCCGTGGTAGAGGTGGGTGAGGGACGACAGGTCGTACGACTCCCGGTCCGGCACGGCCAGCAGCCGGTGGAACATCGTCGGCACCATGAACGCGTTCGTCACCCGGTACCGCTGGATCAGCTCCAGCGCGGCGGCCGCCTCGAACCTCTCCGGCGCCACGATCGAGTGCCCGAACTGCAGCGCCATCATGGCCTGCCCGTACGGCGCCGAGTGGTAGAGCTGCGAGCACACCAGGTGCACGCCGCCCATCGGCAGCCCGAAGTGCCGCCAGCTCTTGCGCATCAGGATCGGGTACAGCTCCTCCGGCGTCAGGTCCAGCAGCCGCCGCCGCACGCCCTTGGGCCGGCCGGTGGTGCCCGAGGTGTAGAGCATCATCGAGCCGGCCCGCCGGTGGCCGGGCGCGGTGGCCGGCTGGCCGGCGACGAGCTCGGCGACCGTGAGGGCGTCCGGCGCGATCACCACCTCGGCGCCGCAGTCGGCGACGATGTAGGCGATCTCCTCAGCCGTGAAGTGCCAGTTGACGGGTACGAGATAGACCCCGATCTGGTACGTCGCCAGCATCATGACCAGGGCGTCGGCCCCGTTCTTCAACACGGTCACGACGCAGTCGCCGGGGCGGACTCCGCGCGAGGTCAGGCCGCCCGCGGCCTGGTTGGCCCGGTCGAGCAGCGCTCCGTAGGTCATGCCCTCGTCGCCGAGGAGGGCCGGGCGTTCCGGGTCTTCGGCCGCGATCTCGTAGAAACCCCTCATGTTCGCCGACCTTACAGAATTAGATTCTGCAGGGGGAATAGAGGAATTATCCCGCTCCGTGGTGACGTAATCTCAAGGCCATGGCGGACGACGGCGAGCGCAGACGAACCTATGATTCACCCACCACTCCGTTCCGCAAGATCGTCGTGCCCGAGATGCCCGAGGTGTCCGAGGAACAGCAGGCGGATCAGACGATCAGGATCTCCCGGCCGCCGGCGGCCGGCTCGTCCGCCCCGGTGAAGCCGCAGACCCCGCCGTCCGCGCCGTCCACCTCCGACCAGACCGCCCCGAGCCGGCCCGCCCCGAAGCAGTCCGGCCCGAAACCGGGCACCCCACAGCCGGCCACCCCGAAGCCGGCCGCTCCCAAGCCCGCCGCTCCCAAGCCGGCCGCCCCGAAGGAGCCGGGCCCGAAGCCGGCGCCTCCGAAGCAGTCCGGCCCCAACCCCACCGCACCGCCCAAACCGGGGCCGAGCCCCGCTCCGACGCGTCAGGGCCCGCCACCGTCCGCGGCCGCGAGCCCGGCCCAGGCGCCGAGCCAAGCGCCCCGACCGTCCCAAGGGCCAGGACCATCACAAGGACCAGGACAAGGGCCATCACAAGGGCCAGGTCCAGGTCAAGGGCCGGGTCTAGGACAGGGGCCGGGTCAAGGACCAGGGCCGGGGCAGGGATTCGGGCCGGTGCAGGGGCCGGGGTCGATGCAGGGCGCGGGTCCCGTGCAGGGGCCGGGTCCGATGGGCCCAGGGGGGCCGCCGCGGCAGCCGTTCGGGCAGCAGCAGGCGCACCCGCACCCCGTGCCGACGCTCCCGCCCGTCCCCCCGCTCCCCGCCGCGCCCCCGTCCCGCCGGCTCGGCGACATCCCGATCAGGGCCGTCTACCTGCTCGGCTCCATCCTGGCCACGGTCCTGGCCGTGCTACTCATCTTCGTGGTGTTCTCCGGCGACGTGCCCACCAACCAGCAGCCGGGCGAGCAGGTGGTCTCGGTGGCGCCGGTGCCCAGCGCGTCGGTCACGGCGACGCCGTCGGCCAGTGCCAGCGCCAGCCCGACCGTGAGCGCGGTCGTGCTGCCCCCGGTGCCGGCGAGCAAGACGCTGGAGACGTTCTCCGGGACTGCGTCCCTGGCCAGCGGCCTCATCACCGACAAGACCGTGGGCATCACCTATCCGAGGCTGGCCGCGCCGTGGAAGGCCAAGTCGTTCCCGCCGTTCTCGATCGCGCAGCGGATGGGCAAGGTGGAGATCCCGCACACGGTGATCGCCTCGGCGATGTACCCAGGCGACTCGCCGGAGAAGAAGCCGTCGTCGAACGCCGACTACCGCAAACTGGCCACCGAGGCGGTCCGCTGGGCGATCCGCACCCAGTACCCGAAGGGCGCCCGGCTCGACGAGTGGACCGCGTCGCAGAAGATCCCGGTCGGTAAGGGGTGGACGCTCGGCTACAAGGTCGGCTACACCTTCGGCGGCAAGAAGCAGGAGGCGCAGGCCGTGGTGACGGTGGTCGAGGTGGGCAAGACCAAGCCCGGCATGCTGCTGGCCTCGATCCCCGAGCCGAACAAGAAGTACTGGCGCGACCTGAACACGCTCGTCCAGCAAGTTCGCCCGCTGTGACAGGCTGACACGCCAGAAGCATCCTCTAGAATATGGTTCTGGGCATACCCCCGGACCTGGCTGGAGGATGAGCAATGGCTATCGGGTTGAGCGAGGAGCATGAGGCGCTCCGCGAATCGGTGCGCGGCTGGGCCGAGCGGAACATCCCCGCGGAGCTGCTGCGCGCCGGGGCCGGCGGACGCCCCGCGTTCTGGCCTAGCCTCGCCGAGCAGGGGCTGCTCGGCCTGCACGTGCCTGAGGAGCACGGCGGCTCGGGCTACGGGCTGCTGGAGGCGGCCGTGGCCATCGAGGCGCTGGCCGAGCGGGTGGCGCCGGGCCCGTACGTGCCGACCGTGCTGGCCAGCGCCGTGATCAACGCCTCCAAGCGCCCCGAGCACCTGGAGTCGTTCGCCGACGGCACGCTGACCGGCGCCGTCGCGCTGAGCGGCGCGCTGCGCGGCACCCGCCGCGAGGACGGCTCCCTGGTCGTCTCCGGTACGGCGGAGCCCGTCCTGGGCGGCTCCCTGGCCGACTCGCTCGTCCTGCCCGTGGCCACGGCCGACGGCGAGGAGTGGGTGCTGATCGACGCCTCCTCCGCCACCGTCACCGAGCTGAAGTCGCTCGACCTGACCAGGCCGGTCGCCAAGGTGGAGCTGACCGACGTGGTCGTCCCCGCCGAGGGCATCCTGGACGGCGTCGGGAGCGCCGACGTGCGCAACCTGGCCGCGATCCTGCTCGGCGCCGAGGCGGCGGGCCTGGCCTCGTGGTGCGTCACCGCCGCCGCCGAGTACGCCAAGGTACGCGTGCAGTTCGGCCGCCCGATCGGCCAGTTCCAGGGCATCAAGCACAAGCTCTCCCGCATGCTCGTCGCGCTGGAGCAGGCCCGCGCCACCGTGTGGGACGCCACCCGCGCCGCGGAGCGCAGGGCCGGGGCCGAGCGGGCCGCGGAGGGCGGCGACAGCGCGGCCGTGAGCGCGGACAAGGAGCTGGAGTTCGCCGCCGCCGTGGCCGGGGTGATGGCCCCCGACGCGGCCGTGCAGTGCGCCAAGGACGCCATCCAGACCTTCGGCGGCATCGGCTACACCTTCGAGCACGACGTCCACCTCTACTACCGCCGCGCGCTCACCCTGCGCGCCCTGCTCGGCTCGTCGGCGGACTGGGCCGGGGCCGTGACCGCGCTGTCCCTCCAGGGCGTCTCCCGCGAGATGGAGATCGATCTGCCCGCGGACGCCGAGGAGCTGCGCGAGTCGATCCGCGCCGAGATCGCCCGCATCGCCGAGCTGGAGGGCAAGGAGCAGAAGCGGGCCCTGGCCGACGGCGGGTTCGTCATGCCGCACCTGGCCAGGCCGTGGGGCCGCGACGCCAAGCCCCTGGAGCAGGTGCTGATCGCGCAGGAGCTCAAGGCCGCGAAGGTACGCCTGCCCGCGATGATCATCGGCGCCTGGGTGGTGCCGTCGATCGCCGCGTACGGCACGCGCGAGCAGCAGGAGCGCTTCCTGCCCAGGACGCTCAGCGGCGAGATCATCTGGTGCCAGCTGTTCTCCGAGCCCGGCGCCGGTTCCGACCTGGCCTCGCTGCAGATGAAGGCGGAGCGGGTCGAGGGCGGCTGGAAGCTCAACGGCCAGAAGATCTGGACCTCCGTCGCCCACGTGGCCGAATGGGGCATCTGCATCGCCCGCAACTCCAGTGAGGGCTCCAAGCACGAGGGCATCACGTACTTCCTGGTCGACATGAAGGCCCCCGGCGTCACCGTCAGGCCGCTGACCGAGATGACCGGCGAGAACCTGTTCAACGAGGTCTTCCTCGACGACGTCTTCGTGCCGGACGACCTGGTCGTGGGCGAGGTCGGCGAGGGCTGGAAGGTGGCCCGCAACACGCTGTCCAACGAGCGGGTCTCGCTGTCGTCCGGCTCGGGCGGCACCGGCTCGTCGGTGCCCGACCTGCTCGGCCTGGTCGGCCGCCTGGGGCGGGAGCTGACGCCGGTCGAGGCGCAGCGGGTGGCCGAGGTGATCTGCGAGGGCCACTCGATCAACGCGCTGTCGCTGCGGGTGACGCTCAAGCAGCTCGCGGGGGCGGAGCCGGGCGCGGACGCCTCCGTACGCAAGCTGCTGTCCACCTCCCACGCCCAGCACGTCTCCGAGACGGCGGTGGAGCTGCTCGGCCCCGCCGCGGTGGTCGCCGCGGACATGAAGCTCGGCGACGCCGGCTACTGGAACCGGGCGGTGCTCGCGACCAGGGCGATGACCATCTACGGCGGCACCACGGAGGTGCAGCTCAACATCATCGGCGAGCGCATGCTGGGCCTGCCCAGGGACCCGGAGCCGGGCAAGTAACCGCGGCTCCAAAGGCTCGGGCGGCCGCGGTCATCCCCCCACCTGCCGCGGGGGGATGGCCGCGGCGTGCTCGTCGGGGACGGGGGTGCCGATCCTGATCTCGCCGACGCAGGCGCCGGGGCCGCCGGTCGTGCGCAGGGCCAGCTCGCCGCCCTCCCCGGTGATCCGCACGAACGTCCTGCCCAGGTCCTTGCCCGCCGCCGCCTGGGCGACGCCGAGCCCGAGGCGTACCGACAGGGTGGTCTCGGCCGCGTTCAGGTAGGAGATCTGCGCGGTGTACTCGCCGCCAGGCAGCCGCGTGGGCAGGCGGAAGCGGACCTCCCGCGGGCCGACCGGCACGCAGGCCGGGCCCTGCGGGATCGTCAGGCCCTTGACGGCCACCGGCCGCAGGCGGCCGCGCGCGTCGAACGTCATCGGGTTGCGCAACGGGCCGGAGAGGCGGGACGTCCAGGTCACCGGCCAGGGATCCGGTACGCCGAGCAGCCGGGAGTGGCGGGCGTACTCGTGGAAGAAGGCCGCGGCGGCGACGCCGGGCGGGACGTACGTGTCGAGCACGACCGTGCCCTCGGGCACCCGCGAGAGCGCCTGCCTGGCGGTCTCCACGTAAGCGCGCACGGGGGCGCCGAGCGGCCGGTCGGCGTAGGCGGCCACCGACCAGACCGAGCCGGCCGCGAACGTGGCGACCAGCGGGACCCAGACCCACCTGAGCCAGTTCCACCTGAGCCAGTTCCACCTGAGCCAGCTCCAGCTGGGTCGCGTCCGCCTGAGCGGCGTCTCCTGGAGTCGCTCCCCTTCGCGCGGGCGCAGCCACGGACGTTGCTCGCCGGACAGCGGGATGAAGGCCAGCCCGATCACGACGGCGACGACGGTGGCGGTGGCGGCCAGGTAACGCAGCTCGTGCCCGAGCACCCCGGGCCCGAGCACGTCGATCCGGCCCAGCAGCACCGGCACCACGTCGGCCGCCAGGAAGTAGCCGAGCAGCACCAGCCACGCCGCCCAGGCCCGCCGCCGGTGGCGCACCGACACCGCCACCACCGCCGCCGCGACGGCGAGCCCGGCCCAGACCAGCGGCTCGGGGGCGGCGGCCATGGCGTAGTCGTCGCCGACCGGCTGCCACGCCCACGGCCCGCCGAGCGCCGACGGCACCAGCCCCCGCGAGCCCAGCAGCCAGGCGAACTCGCCGGCCACCTCCAGGGACGGCAGCGTCGGGGTCTGCGTCGAGTGGTTGATCTGGACGGAGCCGTACAGGCCGGTGAAGAAGATCCACGAGTACGCCGCCAGGACCGCCGCGTAGGCCGCCCAGGCCCGCCACAGCCGCCACAGGCCCCGCCACGACGGCGTCAGCCAGCAGGCCGTGACCACCAGTGCCAGCACCGGGATGAACGCGGCCTTGACGAAGAACGCCAGGCCGAACACCGTCCACGCGCACGCCGCCACCAGGTGCCTGGCCCGCCCGTCGCGCGCGTACAGGACGTGGGTCGACAGCGCCATCGGCAGCGCCAGCTGCAGCGGCAGCGTCTCCAGCACCGCCGCCCACCACGACAGCGACGGCACCGTCATGGGCGTCAGTAGATAGAAGCCGAGCGGCACCAGGATCGCCGGCCGCGCCCCGAACAGCACCACGAGCAGCCGCAGCAGCGCCAGGCTCGCCCCGGCCTGCAGCGCCATCGTCATCGTGTGGGCCAGCACCTCGTTGTAACCGCCGAGCCTGGCCATCGCCCACGAGATGCCGAACCCGCCGGGCAGCAGGTGACCGACGTCCACCCACATCAGGTAGTCCCAGGTGAAGCCGCTCTCCTGGCCCCTGATGAGGTAGTGGAAGTCGTCCTGGCGGAAGTAGGTCCGCCTGACCAGCTCGAACTTCCACACCAGCTGCGCCACGACCATCGCCAGCCCGGCCGCCAGCACGGCGTCGGCCACGCGCGGCCGGTGACTCACCTCCGGTGCCGCCTCCGCCGTCGTCATCGCCCCGTCCTCACCGGCGCAGCGTAGTCACGCGGAGGTCGCCGGTGGAATGGCCGTGGCCCGGTTGTGATGTCATAGCGCAATGCTCCGTACGGTCCGGGCCGGGCCCGCCTCCGCCCTTCTCGGGCTGGCCCTGGGCTGCCTGGCGCTCGGGCCCGCCCTGGGCTGGGGGTTCACGCTGCTCCAGGACATGGTGTTCGTGCCGGAGCCGGAGTTCTCGCCGTTCACGTTCGGGCTGGCGGGCGGGGCGGCGCGGGTCGTGCCGAGCGACGCCGTGGTGACCGCGCTGGCTCAGGTGCTGCCGGCCGAGCTGGTGCAGAAGGCGATCCTGCTGGCCGTCTTCGTGCTGGGGTGCTCGGGGGCGGCGCTGCTGCTGCCGTCGGGGTCGCTGGGGCCGCGGCTGGTGGCGGGGGCGTTCTACGTGTGGAACCCGTACGTGGCCGAGCGGCTGCTGATCGGGCAGTGGGCGCTGCTGCTCGGGTACGCGGGGCTGCCCTGGGTGGTGCGGGCCGTGTGGGCGGGGCGGCGGGTGGCCCTGGCGATGCTGCCCGCGGCGGTGGGCGGGTTCGCGGCGATGACGGTCACCGCGATCACGTCGGTGCCGGTCGCGTTGTCACGCTGGAGGGTCGGGGCGCGTGATCAGGCGAAGCCGCCTGATCACGCCGGGCCGCGTGCTCAGGATCAGGCCGGGCGGTCTGAGGGGCGCTGGTGGGGTGTCGTGCGGGTGGTCGGGGTGCTGGCGCTGTTCAGCCTGCCGTGGCTGGTGCCGACCGCGCTCAGGCCGCACGGCATCGCGGGCGACCCGGTGGGCGTCGACGCCTTCGCCGCGCGGGCGGACACACCCTTCGGCGCCGTGGGCAGCCTGCTGTCACTGGGCGGGATCTGGAACAGGTACGCGGTCCCGCCCGGCTACGAGAGCGTGGTGGGGGCCGTGGCCCGGCTGGCGCTCACGCTGGCCGGGGTCGTCGCGTTCCTGCGGTCGCGGGCGCCGTACCGGACGGGGCTGGCCGTGGCCGCGGGGGCCGGGCTGGCGGTGGCGTGCGCCGGGGTGAGCGAGCCGGGCCGGGAGGCGTTCAAGTGGCTCGTGCAGGTGTGGGGCGGGTTCGCGGTGTTCCGCGACGCGCAGCAGTTCGTCGCGCCGCTGGCCCTGGCCGCGGCGCTCGGGCTGGGCGCGCTGGCCCAGTCGGTGGCCCAGCCGATGACGGGGTCGGTGGCAGGGCCGGTGGCGGGGCCGGTGGCGGGGTCGGCGGTGGGACGGCGGGCGTGGACGGTCGCGCTGGTGCTGGTGCCGCTGGCCGTGCTGCCGACGATGGCGTGGGGGTCGCTGGGGCGGCTCGGCAGCGTCTCCTATCCGGCGAGCTGGACGGCCGCGCGGGAGATCATCCGGCGTGATCCCGCGCCGGGGGACGTGCTGGTGCTGCCGTTCGAGTCGTACCGGCAGTTCCCCTGGAACGGGGGGCGGGCGGTGCTGGATCCGGCCCAGCGCTTCTTCGCGACGCCGGGGAGGCGGGTGGTCTCCGGCGACGCCGTACGGGTCGGCGGGCTCGTCGTCAGGAGCGAGGATCCCCGCGCCCGCGAGGTAGAACGCGTACTAGAAGGGCCCTCGCCCGACCTCGCGGCGGCCGGATTCCGCTACGTCATTGTGGACGCGGGGACACTTGAGGAGCGGCACCGGTTCGGTGTCTGGCTACGGAGCGCGAGGGTCCTGGTCGATACCGGTGACCTGGGGTTGTACAGATTCGAACGGGTCGGCGGCCGAGCCTGACTCCGGATCGCACCCTGATCAGGCTCTTTGTTAATATTTCCGCTAGCTACTTCCGAGTAGCAAGAATTGGTTCTAAGTTGAGGGACGCCCGCACCGCTTGCCCGCTTGAGGAGGAACCCCGGTGATCAAGATCCTCTTAGCGGCGATGATCGGCATCGCCGTCGCGGCACTCGTGGCGACGGTCACCACCGTCACCTTCACCGGCGCCACCGCCACGCCGGTCAACCAGCCGCTCTACAACTACGGCGACCGGTAACCCGAGCCGAGATGCCGCCCTCTCCGCAAGGGGACGAGCGGACGAGTCGACCACCACTGCTTGAGATCGTCATTCCCGCCTACAACGAGGAAGGGCGACTACCCGGGGGGCTCCTGCAGCTGTGCGCGAAGCTTGCCCGCATGCCGTTCCCCAGCTCCGTCATCGTCGTGGACAACGACAGCACCGACCGCACGGCCGAGATCGTCGAGACCTGGCCACGCGGTCCCGTTCCCGTCCGGTTGATCCGGTGCGCGACCCCGGGCAAGGGCGCCGCGGTACGCGCCGGGCTGCTCGGCACGAGCGCGCCCTTCGTCGGCTTCCTCGACGCCGACATGGCCACCGACCTCGGCGCCATCGACGTGGCGCTCGGGCTGCTGCTGTCCGGTGAACGCGTCGTGATCGGATCGAGGGGTCACGACGGCTCCCTCGTGGAGAACCGGCACAGCAAGGTCCGCGAGCTGGGCGCGTTCGGCTTCCGCGGGCTGGCCGGCCTGCTCGTGCACGGCGTGAGCGACACCCAGTGCGGCTTCAAGTTCTTCGACGGCGTGCTCGCCCGCGACATCGCCGCCCAGTTGCGCACACCGGGGTTCGCCTTCGACGTCGAACTGCTCGCGCGCTGCCTGCGGCAGGGCTCGGAGGTGACGGAGATCCCCGTGCGCTGGCGCGACATGCCGGGCTCGCGCTTCTCGCCGGCCCGTCACACGTTCGGCATCGTGCTGGAGCTCGGCCGGATCTGGCTGCGGCTGCGCGCCCGGCCACGGCCCGCCGCCCGCCCGGCCTGGGAACCGCCGCTCGACCCCGTCGGATATCCGTGAAGATCGCGGTCGTCAACTGGCGTGACCCCTGGCATCCGCAGGCGGGCGGTGCGGAGACGTTCGCCTGGGAGCTGGCCCGCCGCTTCGCGCGGGCCGGCCACTCGGTGTGCTTCGTCACCGCGCGGGCGCCGGGGCAGAGCGGGCGCGAGAGCGTCGAAGGGGTGCGTTTCGTCCGCATGGGTGGGGTCTTCACCGTCTATCCGCTGGTGCTGGGCTGGCTACTGCTTCGCCGCGGGCGCTTCGACGCCGTGCTCGACTGTCAGAACGGGATCCCGTTCTTCACCCCGTGGGTGCTGCGGCGGCGTACCAGGGTGCTCTGCGTCGTGCACCACGTGCACGACCGGCAGTTCGGGGTGCACATGCCGGGGTGGCTGGCGGCGGTCGGGCGGTTCCTGGAGGGGCCGGTGTCGCGGTGGAGCTACCGGCGGCACGCGAGCGTGGCCGTCTCGCCGTCCACGGTGCTGGCCATGCGCGAGCGGCTCCGGTGGCGGGGGCCCGTGCACATCGTGCCGAACGGGGTCAGCGTCGCCGAGCCGGATGTGCCGTACGAGGCGAGCGCCGTCCAGCCCGGCGAGCCCGTGGAGCCGGTGAAGAGCGGTGTTCCGCGGATCGTCTGCCTCGGGCGGCTGGTCGCGCACAAGCGTGTGCACCTGCTGCTCGACGCCGTGACGGAGTTGCGTGAGCGGTGGCCCGGCCTGGTCGTGGACGTGATCGGCAGGGGGCCGGAGGAGGCGGCGCTGCGGGAGCGGCTGCCCGAGGGCGTGACCCTGCACGGGTACCTGCCGGAGCAGGACAAGGCGCGCCTCGTCGCGCGGGCGTGGCTGCACGTCAGCGCCTCGCAGGGGGAGGGCTGGGGGCTGAGCGTGCTGGAGGCGGCCGCGCTCGGCGTGCCCACCGTGGCGTTCGACGTGGACGGGCTGCGGGACGCCGTACGGCACGGGGAGACGGGCTGGCTGCTGCCCGAGGGCACGGACCTGGCCAAGGGCATTGCCGCGGCACTCGACGAGCTGGACCACACTTATACCGTGAAATGTCGGGAATGGGCGGGCCGCTTCTCCTGGAACCGCAGCGCGGAACGCCTCATCACCCTCATGCACGGCCGCGACCCCGGCCGGGAGGCGTGGTGAGCGAGCCGACGGGCGCGCGGCGGGCCATGAGCCTGCTCCCCACCGACAAGCTCGTCGCAGGACGGCGCACGGGAGCCGGCCGGCCGGTCGGCGAGCCGGCCAGGCGCCGTCTGTGGCTGCTGCTGTGCTGCTTCGGCTTCGCCCTGATGGCCTTCACCACCAAGCCGGGCCACCTCATCTCCGACACCAAGATGGACCTGGCGCTCAACCCGGTCGGCTGGCTGGAACGCGCCGCCCACCTGTGGGACATCCAGCACTTCGGCCAGCTGCAGAACCAGGTGGCCGGCTACGTCTTCCCGATGGGCCCGTTCTTCGCCCTGGGCGACCTGGCCGGGGTCGAGCCGTGGGTGACGCAGCGGCTCTGGCTGACGCTGCTCATGAGCGTCGCCTTCCTCGGCGTGGAGCGGCTGTCACGGCAGCTCGGCATCGGCACGCCGGGCACGCGGATCGCGGGGGCGCTGGCGTACGCGCTGGCCCCGCGCACGCTGTCCATCCTGGGCGAGATCTCCATCGAGTGGCTGCCCGCCGCGATGCTGCCGTGGATCCTCATCCCACTGCTCACCGCGTCGGAGACGGGCCAGCGGGCGCGCGGGGCGGTCAGGTCGGCGCTGGCGGTGGCGCTGTGCGGCGGCGTGAACGCGGTCGCCGTGCTGGCCGTGCTGGTCGCGCCCGTCCTGTACATCCTGACCCGGCCGCGCCCGGTGCCGCGCTGGCGGCTGCTCGCCTGGTGGTCGGGCGCGGTGGCCGTGGCCACCCTGTTCTGGACGCTGCCGCTGCTGCTCGTGGGCCGGTACGCGTTCTCGTTCCTGCCGTACACCGAGACCTCCGAGACCACCACCGCGGTCACCTCGCTCACCAACGTCCTGCGCGGCGCCTCCGACTGGGTGCGTTACCTGCCGCTGAACGGCGTCTTCGAGCAGCCGCCCGGCTTCGCCATCGCCACCTCGGCCACGATGGTCGTCGTCACCGGCGTGCTGGCCGCGCTCGGCCTGGCCGGGCTGGCCCGCCGTGACCTGCCCGCCAAGGGGTTCGTGGTGGCGCTGTTCCTGGTGGGCGTGGTCGCGCTCGTGGCGGGGCACGCGAGCGCGCTCGAACCGGTGCTGGCCGAGCCGGTGCGCTGGCTGCTGGACGGGCCGCTCGCGCCGCTGCGCAACCTGCGCAAGTTCGACCCCCTGATCCGGCTCGCGCTCGCCTTCGGCCTGGCCCACCTGCTGGTCAGGGCCAGGATCCCGCTGCGCACGGTCGCGGTGGCGGCCGCCGCTGCGCTCGTGCTGCCCGTCTTCAACCAGGGGCTGGCCGCGCCCGGTGACTTCGAGCGGGTGCCGTCGCACTGGCAGGAGGCGGCGGACTGGCTCAACCGCAACGCCGGCGACGACGGCGTGCTGGTCGTGCCGGGCGCCAAGTTCGGCGAGTACGTCTGGGGGCGCCCCATGGACGAGCCGTTGCAGGCCCTGACCACCGCGCGCTGGACCGCCAGGCAGATCACCCCGCCCGGCTCGGTGGGCCTGACCAGGCTGCTCGACGTCATCGACCAGCGCCTGGCCGCCGGGCACGGCTCGGCCGGGATGGCGACCGTGCTGCGCCGGCTGGGCGTGCGTTATCTGCTCGTCAGGAACGACCTGATCAGGCAGAACCTCCAGGGCGCCTGGCCGTCCCGCGTCCACGAGGCGCTGCGCGAGACGCCGGGCCTGACGAAGGTGCGCTCGTTCGGCGAGCCGGTCGGCGACAAGGAGACCGACGACGCGGTCAACCAGCTCGACGCGCCGTTCCCCGCGCTCGACCTGTACGAGGTCGCGGGCAGCAGCGACCTGGTCTCCGTGCAGGCCGCGGCCGACGCGGTGGCCGTGCGCGGCGGGCCCGACTCGCTGCTCGCGATGGGCGACCTCGGCCTGCTCGGAGACGCCCCGGTCCTGGTCAACGGCGACGCGGGCACCCGCGAGGCGCCGACCGTGGTCAGCGACGCGCTGCGGCTGCGCGAACGTTCCTTCGGCGAGATCAGGACGAACCTGTCACCCACGCTCACAGCGGGCAGCAAGGCGGACTTCGCCGGGGTCAGGGCGCTGGACCTGCTGGAGAACGGCTGGCTGGACGAGACGGCGGTGGCCGAATACCACGGCATCTCCGGCATCAGCGCCTCCTCCTCGGTCGCCGACCCGTACGCGATCGCGGGCATCAGCTCCACCGGCCGCAGCCCCTGGGCGGCCATGGACGGCAACGTCCGCACCGGCTGGGAGAGCGACGGCTCCAGGCGCCCGGTGGGCGAGTGGCTGCGGGTGGACCTGCCGGGCAGCACGCGGATCCCGTACGTGAACGTGATGTTCGCCCCCGACCTGCTGCTCGGCCAGGTCATCACCAAGGTGGCGGTGGAGAGCGAGGCGGGCGGTCTGGTCCAGGACGTGCGGCGCACCACGGAGCCGCAGCGGCTGCGGGTCCCGGACGGGACCACGAGCTGGGTGCGGATCAAGGTGGCCGGCACCGCGTCGAAGGAGTGGAGCTACGGGCAGCGGGTCGGCATCGTCGAGCTGTCGATCCCCGGTGTGACCGCGGGCCGTTCGATCCGGCTGCCCGGCCAGGGCGGCGACGTGTACGTGATGGACCGGGGGCTGGACGAGCGGCCCGCGTGCATGCGTAACACGTACCGGTGGGTGTGCAACGAGGTGATGCTGGCCAAACAGGGGGAGGAGACCGGGTTCGACCGGACTTTCCGTGCGGAGTCCGCCTCGGCGGCGAACGTGCGCGGAACGGCCGTGCTGAGGGATCCGAAGCTGGTCGACCGGTTCACCCGGGTCCGTGCGGACCTGACCACCGTGACCGGCTCGTCCCAGCTGAGCGAGGATGCCGTGGTGTCGCCCAGGTCGGCCTTCGACGCCGACGGGAGCACCACCTGGATCCCCGCCTCCGACGACGCCGAGCCCACGCTCACCATCGCCTGGAAGGGCAAGCGCACGATCTCCCGCGTCCAGATCGGCCGTCCCGGCGGCGACAAGCAGCCCATGGACGTGATCGTGAGCGGCGACGGCGGCGCGGTGCGCGGCGGGCGGGTGGACGAGCGGAACGTGCTCACGTTCAAGCCCATGAAGACCTCGAAGATCAAGCTGCGCTTCACCCCGTTCTCCCAGCGGCTGCAGGTGACGGAGCTGGTGGTGCCCGGCGTGGACCCGGTGGGCCGGCCCGCGGACATCCCGCTCAGGCTGGACTGCGGGCTCGGGCCGAACATCGAGGTGAACGGCCGCAGCGTCGCCACCAGGGTCGTCGGCACCCACGCCGACCTGCTCGAACAGCGGCCGGTGCGGATCATCGGGTGCTCCAAGGCCGGGCTGGCCGCCGGTGACAACCGGGTGCGGGTGGCGGGCTGGGACCCGTACGCGATCGACTCGCTCGTGGTCGGATCACTGGCCGAGAAGCCGCGCGGCGTGGAGGGCGCGGCGGTGCAGAGCGTCTGGACCACCACGGCGCGCGAGGTCACGGTGAGCGCGCCCAAGGACGCCTTCCTGGTCGTCAACGAGAACTACAACGCCGGCTGGCGCGCCCAGATCAGCGGCAAGACGCTCAAACCGGTGCGGATCGACGGCTGGAAGCAGGGCTGGGAGCTGCCGGCGGGCACGTCGGGGACGGCCGAGCTGGAATACCTGCCCGACCGGGTCTACCGGCTCGCGCTCCTGCTCGGCCTGGCCGGCATCGCGCTGCTCGCGCTGGCCGCGCTCGTGCTGCGGGGGCCGCGGCCCGAGCACGTACGCGAGACCGCCCCGGCGTCGGCCGCGCGGATGGCCAGGCCGAGGGCCCCGTACGTGATCGTGCTGGCGCTGGCCTTCGGCGGCTGGGTGGCGAACTGGCCCGGCATGATCGCGGTGCTCGCGGCGGTCCTGGTGACCCTGCTGCTGCGGTCCCGCGGGCTGCCCGCCCACTGGGCGGCGGCCGGCGTCTTCGGCGCGGCCACGGCCGCGCTGGCGGCGGCCATGGTGCTGCGCGAGTACGGGATCGACGTGGCCCTGCTCATGGACGAGGCGCCGCAGCTGGCGGCCTGCGCGGCCGTGGGCGTGCTGTTCGGCCAGCTCGTCACGGAGCCGGCGCGGCCGGCAGCGGAGCCGGAGCGGCCGGCGGCGGAACAGGTGCTGACCGGTGTCGGCTGAGCTTGAGCGCGCTCACCTCGACGAGGTGGTAGCTGCCGACGCTCAGCAGCATCGTGACCACGAACGACACCACCGCCACGCTGGCGAAGTCGCCCTGGAACGGCTGCGCGCCCATGATCTTGAGCTGCAGCGTGATCACGGGGGCGTGCCAGAGGAAGAAGCTGTAGGAGATGCGGCCCAGGTAGGCGCAGACGGGGTTGCCGAGCACGCGGTCGCGCAGCGAGCCCGGATGGGAGGCGAGCGCGAACGGCGCCACCACGAGCACGGCCACGGCGGTCTCCAGGCTGATCCGCCAGAGCGACTGCGACAGGGTGGGCAGCGTGAGCGTGCGCGGCCCGGCCAGCCCGGTGCTCAGCAGCGCGTACAGCAGGGCGGCCAGCACGAGCAGTTGCGGGGCCAGCGAGTCGATCACGCGGCTGTGCCCGATCCACACCGACAGCACCGCCATGGCCATGCCGCAGGCGAAGAAGACCAGGTGGTACGGCAGCAGCAGGGCGAGCTGCGGCTGCGCGAGCTCCCTGGCCGCGATCACGGTGGCGACCGAGATCGCCGGCAGCACGGCGATGCCCGCCAGCAGCCGCACCGGCCGGTTGCCGCCGCGCGCCCACCGGTGCAGCGCCCAGGCCAGCACCGGCAGCAGCACGTAGAAGGACATCTCGATGGGCAGCGTCCACATCTGGTAGAGCCCGTCGGGCACCGGGTCGCCGGGGAAGAAGTTCTGCAGCAGCAGCATCCACTTCGCCCAGCCCGTCCAGTCGAACGAGCTCCACGCCCACAGCGCCAGCCCGGTCACGAGCCAGTAGACCGGCATGACGCGCAGCACCCGGCGCCACAGGTAACGCAGCGGTCTCGGGCGTGGCGTATCCTCGATCACCGCGCGCGCCCACGGGCGGTAGAGGAGCAGGCCGGACAGGAGGAAGAAGATGGGTACGGCGATGCCGAGACGGCTCATCATCCAGGGGAACATGCCCTCGCGGTACATGACCCCGGTGTTGCTCCCGACGTGGAGCAGCCAGACGCCGAGCGCGGCGAACGCGCGGATGCCGTCGAGGGCGGCGTCCCTGCTCCTCATCCCTGCTCCCACTTTCTCGCTTTCCAAGCCGAAACCACGATAGAACTTGTTTCTATCAATTTGGTTGCGGTGGTAGGGGCGCCCGTGACGGGCATCACCCCCTGTCATACTTTGTTGCTCGACGATCGCACCAGACGACAACGTGTTCTACTAAGGCGGAGGCCTCGATGGGTCGTATCTCAACGCTCGTCCTCATCGGGTTCGGGGCTTTCTTCATCGCGCTGGCGCCGCTGCTGAAATTCTGGGCGGCCGGCCAGATCATCTCGGCCCCGGCCGACCAGTTCGGCATCTCGCGGCTGGAGGCCAAGGGCGCCCAGTACTTCTCGCTGCAGGACCTCAAGGTGCTGACCGGCGACCTCGACATCATCGTCACCACCCGCGGCGACGTGAAGGAGGCCACCAGCGACCGGGTCGTCTGGGACGAGGCCATGGTCGTCAACGACGTCACCAACAAGCGGCCGCAGATCGACATCTCCGAGCGCCGCAGCGCCTTCAACCGCTACACGGGCGCGGGCGTGAACTGCTGCGGCACCAGCGTGGAGAAGGCGCCGGTGACGATCGAGGGCCAGGTCTACAAGTTCCCGTTCGACGTGGAGAAGAAGACGTACAAGGTGTTCAACTCCACGGCGGGCAAGGCGTTCGACGCCACGTTCGTCCGCGAGGACAACGTCAACGGCCTGCCCGTCTACGTCTTCGAGCAGTCCGTGCCGCCGACCAAGACCGAGACCCGCACCGCCCCCGCCAACGTGCTCGGCATGACCGGCACCACCGGGGACGTGCAGGTGGACCGCTGGTACGACGGCAAGACCACGTACTGGATCGAGCCCGTCACCGGGTCGCCCGTCCGCCAGGAGGTGCAGCGCCACGAGGTGCTGAAGACACAGGACGGCGTCGAGCGCTCCGCGGCCTTCATCGCCACCGCGAAGATGACCGAGAAGACCGTCGAGGAACTGGTCAAGGACGCGCAGGACGGCAAGAGCACGATCAACCTGCTGCGCAACACGATTCCGCTGGTCCTGCTCGTCGTGGGCGTCTTCCTGGTCCTCGCCGGGATCATCGTGGGGCGTCGCCGGCCGACCGCCGGCGAGTGACGTCCGGGCATTTGTCCGAGGGCCCGTGAGAACGGGCCCTTTTTCTTTTCCGAAAAGCGAACTAGAACGAGTTATAGCTCAAGGTTACCCGTGAGTACCAGACGAGAAGTTCTAGTCTAGAACGCGTTGCAGTTTGCCGGTTGGCGGACGTATGGTCGGGCCATGCGGACACGTGTCACGGACATGTTCGGAATCGACTTGCCGATCTTCGCTTTCAGTCACTGCAGGGACGTGGTCGCCGCGGTGAGCCGGGCGGGCGGCATGGGCGTGCTCGGCGCGCTCTACTTCACGCCGGAGGAGCTCGAACAGGAGCTCAAATGGATCGACGACCACGTGGACGGCAGGCCGTACGGGGTCGACGTGGTCATGCCGGCCTCGTACGAGGGTGCCGACTTCGCGCCCGAGGAACTGGTCGGCCGGCTGCGCTCGATGATCCCCGACGGGCACCGCGCCTTCGTCGAGGACCTCCTGGCCAAGCACGGCGTCCCGCCGCTGTCGGCCGACGCCGAAGCCGGCCGGGTGCTGCTCGGCTGGACCGACGCCACCGCCCGCCCCCAGGTGGAGGTGGCCCTGCGCCATCCCATCGCGCTCCTCGCCAACGCCCTCGGCCCGCCGCCCGCCGACGTGGTGAAGCTCGCGCACGATCACGGCGTCAAGGTCGCCGCGCTCGCCTCGACCCCGCGCCACGCGCTCAAGCAGGTGGAGGTGGGGGTGGACGTGGTCGTCGCCCAGGGCACGGAGGCCGGCGGCCACACCGGCGAGATCTCCACCATGGTCCTCATCCCGCAGGTCGTGGACGCCGTGGACGTGCCCGTGCTGGCGGCGGGCGGCATCGGCAACGGCCGCCAGATGGCCGCCGGGATGGCGCTCGGGGCCGACGGGGTCTGGACCGGCTCCCTGTGGCTCACGGTCGAGGAGGCCGACACCCCGGAGATGGCCAAACGCCGCATCCTCTCGGCCACCTCCCGCGACACCGTCCGCTCCCGCAGCTGGACCGGCAAGCCGGCGCGGCTGCTCAAGAACGAGTGGACGCAGGCGTGGGAGTCGGAGGAGTCGCCCGGGACGCTGCCGATGCCGCTGCAGTTCATGCTGGTCTCCGACGCCCTGCGCCGCATCGGCCGCTCCGACGCCACCGAACTGGCCACCTTCCCGGCCGGCCAGATCATCGGCGTGATGAACCAGGTACGGCCGGCCAAGGACGTGGTCTTCAGCCTGGTGGAGGAGTACGGCGAGGCTCTGGACCGCCTCGCCCGCCTCACCGACGAATGACCGCTCAGACGGGAACGACGGTCACCATGCTTTCGAGCCCCACGAAGTCGTCGGTGTTACGGGTGTAGAGCGGCAGGCCCCGGCTGGACGCCACCGCGGCGATCATGAGGTCCATGCGCCGGGGCCGGGGGTCGCGCTTCGCCGCGATCGTGAGCGCGACAAGGCTGCCGTAGCGGGTGGCCGCATCGTTGTCGAAAGGGAGCGGCTCGAAGTCGACCACGGCGCTGCCCAGTCGCTCCATGCGAGCGGCCCGGGTCGCCGCGTCCCGCGCCATGGACACACCTTGGTGCAGCTCGGCGAGCGTGATCGTGGTGAGCTTCGGTATGGCCGGCAGAGCGTCAGGAGATATCTCGCTGAGGTCGATGTAGACGCAGGTGTCGATGACCCCGGAAGCGCGACGTTCAGTCACGCCGGCGCTCCCAGGGGTCGTCGTCGTCCACGCGGTCCTCTGTCCCGAAGAACTCGTCAGCCTCGCGGCGCATCTCGGCGTAGTCGACCCGGGGGAGCAGCCGATGCTTCGCGACCAGCTCTTCGGCGGTCAAGTGGCGCCTGCGCGGAAGTGGCCGCAGCTCCGCTATCTCGACGCCGTTGCGGGTGATGTGGAAGATCTCGCCCGCTTCGACCTCATTCATGACGGCTGCGGAGTTGTTGCGGAACTCTCGCTGACTGATGACCTTCAACATGCACCTCACCGTAGCCTTGTGTAGCCCACCGTGCTACAGGTTCAGTGTAACCCCGCGAAAGTCAGTGGCCGCGGTAGGTGGCGGGGCGCTTTTCGCGGAAGGCCCTTGTGCCTTCCTTGGCGTCCTCCGAGCCGATCACCGGCCAGCCGAGCTCGTCCGAGACCTTCAGGGCGTCCACCTCCGGCATGCCCAGCGTGTCCCGGTACGTGCGCAGAATCGCCTGGACGGCCAGCGGGCCCGAGGAGGCCACGTTCTCGGCCAGTTCGCGGGCCGCCGTGAGGGCCTGGCCGTCCGGGACCACGCGGTTGACCAGGCCCATCGACAGCGCCTCCGCCGCCGTGATGGGGCGGCCGGTGAGCAGGAGGTCCATGGCGTGGCAGTACGGGATCTGCCGGGGCAGCCGGACGGCGCTGCCGCCCATGGGGAACAGCGCGCGCTTGGCCTCGAACAGGCCCAGGGTGGCCGACTCGGCCACGATCCGCAGGTCCGTGCCCACCAGCAGTTCGGTGCCTCCGGCGACGGCGTAGCCCTCCACCGCGCAGATGATCGGCTTGGTCGGCAGGTCCTCGCGCAGCAGGCCCTTCCAGTGGAAGTTGGCGATCTGGGCGGCCCTGGCCTGCACCTCGGGGTCCGCCGACGGCTGGCCCATGGCCTTGAGGTCGGCGCCGGCGCAGAAGGTGCCCTGCGCCCCGGTCAGGATCGCGACCCTGATCTCCGGCTCCTCCGACGCGTACGCCCACGCCGAGGCCAGCCCGATCAGCATGTCCGAGGACAGCGCGTTGCGGGCCTCGGGCCGGTTCATCGTGACGGTCAGGACGTGGCCGTCACGCTCGATCCGGCAGTGGGGGGTGCTGATCGGCAGGAGCTCCACGGATGCCTCCGAAGTGACTTAATCAAGCGCTTGCTACGGACTTTGGCCCAGGATACGCTCCCATGAGCAAACGAGAACAGGTTCCTGTTTTGCTCGCGCGACGACGCGAGAGAGCGCCGTCGTCTGGAGGAGCGGCGAGAGCGGAGCGACCAGAGCGGGGGAAGACGGCGGCATCAAGGGCGACCGAGCCCGCTTCACGGAGTGAAGCCATGAGCAGAGGAGAAACAGATGGGCACGCTCGGTTTCTGGAGGCTCGCGCAGGCGGATCCCGAGTGGATCGCGGCCGTGGACCCCGACGGCACGCAGCACCGCGCGGGTGACCTGCTGGCCCGCTCGAACCGCCTCGTCCACGGGCTGCGCGAGCTCGGACTCCAGCCCGGCGACGGCATCTGCGGCCTGGTGCCGAACGGCGCCGACGGGCTCGTCCTGTATCTCGCCGCGCTCCAGGCCGGCTGGTACTACACGCCGGTCAACTGGCATCTGACCGGGCCCGAGATCGCGTACATCGTCTCCGACAGCGAGGCGAAGGCGTTCTTCGTGCACCCGCGCTACCTGGGCGAGGGTGTCAGGGGAGCCGAGGCCATCGAGCCCGAGCGCCGCTTCCTCATCGGCGCGGCCACGGGGGCGGAGGGTTTCCTGGACGTGAGCGAGCTCACCGAGGGGCAGCCCGACACCGCCCCCGCCGACCGCACCGCCGGCGCCACCATGCACTACACCTCCGGCACCACGGGCAAGCCCAAAGGCGTCAGACGGCCGCTCAGCGGCATGGATCCGGACGAGTCCGCCGAGCTCATGACGTTCCTCCTCACCCTGTTCGGCATCACCCCCGGCCGCCCGAACGCCCACCTGGTGACCTCGCCGAGCTACCACACGGCGGTGACCCAGTTCGGCGGCACGGCCCTGCACATGGGCCACACCCTCGTCTACATGGACAAGTGGGACGCCGAGGAGATGCTGGCGCTGTGCGAGCGGCATCGCGTCACCAACTCGCACCTGGTCCCCACCCACTTCAAGCGGCTGCTCGCGCTGCCGGAGCAGACCCGCGCGAAGTACGACCTCTCCTCGCTCTCCTGGATGATCCACGCCGCCGCCCCCTGTCCAGTCCCGGTCAAGTGGGCGATGCTCGAGTGGTGGGGCGACTGCGTCTACGAGTACTACGCGGCCACCGAGGGCGGCGGCACCCTGGCCACGCCCGAGGGCTGGAAGGCGCACCCGGGCACGGTCGGCTCGGCCTGGCCGATCAGCGAGCTGCTCATCGCGGACGACGAGGGCGAACCGGTGCCCACCGGCACGCCCGGGACGATCTACATGAAGATGATGGGCGCCACGTTCGAGTACAAGGGCGACCCCGCCAAGACCGCCGCGAGCCGGCTGAAGGACTACTTCACCGTCGGCGACATCGGCTACCTGGACGAGGACGGCTTCCTCTACCTGTGCGACCGCAAGGCCGACATGATCATCTCCGGCGGGGCGAACATCTACCCGGCCGAGATCGAGAACGAGCTGATGATCCACCCCAAGGTGGCCGACGTGGCCGTGTTCGGCATCCCGGACGAGGAGTGGGGCGAGCAGATCAAGGCCGTCGTCGAGCCGGCTCAGAACGCGGAGCCGGGGCCAGAGCTGGCCGCCGAGCTGCTGGCCTCGCTGGAGGGCCGCCTGTCCAGGATGAAGTGGCCCAAGAGCATCGACTTCATCGCCGAGATGCCCCGCGAACCCAACGGCAAGCTGCTGAAACGCAAACTCCGAGCCCCGTACTGGGAGGGACACGACCGTGCCATCTGATCCCCTGGTCGCTCAGCACGTCCTGGAGTTCCCGGGCGGCTACACGCGGACGACAGGACCGGTGATCGGCCGGTTCCTGACCGAATTACGCGCTCGCCGCATCGTGGGGGTCAGGACGGCGGAGGGCCGGGTGCTCGTCCCGCCCCTGGAGTACGACCCCGAGACCGGCGAGCCGGTCACCGGCGAGTACACGGAGGTGGGCCCGGCCGGCACGGTGAAGACGTGGGCCTGGGTGGAGCAGCCGCTGGACAGCCACCCCCTCGACCGCCCCTTCGCCTGGGCGCTGATCGAGCTGGACGGCGCGGACACCGCGCTGCTGCACGCCGTGGCCGCGGACAACGCCAAGGCGATGGCGGCGGGCATGCGGGTCTGGCCGGTCTGGAGCGACCGGCCCACCGGCCACATCACCGACATCTCCCACTTCGCGCCCGAGGTCACGAAGATCGTCTCGAACGTACGCGCCGAGTACCGCCTCCAGGCCGGCGGCGCGCTGCGGACCTTCCTGGAGGGCGTCGAGCGCGGCGTCCTCCTGGCCGGCCGGTGCGAGCGGTGCGCGAAGGTGTACGTGCCCTACCGGCTGAACTGCCCCGAGTGCGGACAGAGCCTGGGGGACACGTTCGAGGTGCCCGACACCGGGACGATCACCACGTTCGCCATCAACAACCTGCCCGATCCCCGGGCCCCCGAGGTGCCGTTCGTCTCGGCGTACATTCTGCTCGACACCACCGACATCCCCATGATCGCCCTCATCGGCGACGTTCCCGCACACGAGGTGCGCCAGGGCATGCGGGTCAAGGCGGTCTGGGTGCCCGAGAGCGAGCGCACGGCGTCCATGGCGAACATCCGCTGGTTCGCCCCCACCGGCGAGCCCGACGTGGAGCTGTCATGAGAGATGTGGCGATCGTCGCGTTCGCCCAGACGCGGCACACCGATCACGACACCGGCCTGACCGAGCCCGAGCTGATCGCGCCGGTGATCAACGAGATCAAGGAGCGCACCGGGCTCAGGCGGTTCGGCTTCACCTGCTCGGGCAGCTGCGACTATCTCGCCGGGGCCCCGTTCTCGTTCGTCTCGGCCCTCGACGCGCTGGCCGCCTGGCCGCCGATCTCCGAGAGCCATGTCGAGATGGACGGCGCCTGGGCCCTGTACGAGGCGTGGGTCCGGCTCCAGCACGGCGACATCGACTCGGCCCTCGTCTACGGGTTCGGCAAGTCGTCGCTCGGCGACCTGCGCACGATCATGACGTTGCAGCTGGACCCGTACTATCTGGCTCCGCTCGGCCTCGACCAGCTCTCCTACGCCGCGCTCCAGGCCAACGCGGTCGGCGCGGACCGGGCGGAGCTCGACGAGATCGTCCGGCGCAGCCGGGCCGACGGCCGGGGCAACCCGTACGCGCTCGATCTGCCCGAACCGGACGGCGAGGACTTCGCCGTACAACCACTCAAGAAGACGGACGTGCCCCCCATCACGGACGGCGCCGCCGCGATCGTGCTGGCCACCGGCGACCTGGCCACCCGGCTCTGCGCCACCCCCGCCTACATCAGGGGCATCGCCCACCGCACCGAACCCCACTACCTGGGCCTGCGCGACCTGTCCGGCTCGGCCTCCGCCGCCGACGCCGCGCGGGCCGCCGGAGTCGGCAAGGCGCCCGTCGAGGTGGCCGAGCTGCACGCCCAGTTCCCGCACGAGGAGATCATCCTGCGGCGGGCGCTCGAACTCGGCGGCGGCACCCTGATCAACCCGTCGGGCGGGCCGCTGGCCGCCAACCCCGTCATGGCCACGGGGCTCATCCGCATCGGCGAGGCCGCGCGGCACATCCACGACGGCCGGGCCCGCCGCACGGTCGCCCACGCCGCGAGCGGCCCCTGCCTGCAGCAGAACCTCGTGACCGTCCTGGAGGCATGACCATGGGAAACCGGTGCGCGGTCATCGGCGTCGGGCAGACGCACTACACGACCAAGCGCAGGGACGTCTCGATCGCCGGCCTGGTCCGCGAGGCCGCGCTGCGGGCGCTGGAGGACGCCGGGCTGACGTTCAAGGACATCGACGCCGTGGTCATCGGCAAGGCGCCCGATCTGTTCGAGGGTGTGATGATGCCGGAGTCGTACCTGGCGGACGCGCTCGGCGCGGCGGGCAAGCCCATGATGCGCGTGCACACGGCGGGCAGCGTCGGCGGCTCGACCGCGCTGGTCGGCGCCTCCCTCATCCAGGGCGGCGTGCACGAGCGGGTGCTCGTGGTGGCGTTCGAGAAGCAGTCGGAGTCCAACGCCACCTGGGCGCTGTCCACGCACCTGCCGTTCAGCGCGTCGCTGGTGGTGGGCGCGGGCGGCTACTTCGCCCCGCACATCCGCGAATACATGCGCAGATCCGGAGCCCCCGGGCACATCGGGACGCTCGTCGCGGTCAAGGACCGGCTGAACGCGCTGAAGAACCCGTACGCGCACCTGCGGATCCCCGGCATCGACCAGAAGATGGTCGAGTCCACGCCCATGCTCTGGGAGCCCATCCGCTACCTGGAGACCTGCCCGTCCAGCGACGGCGCCTGCGCGATGGTGCTGTCGTCCGAGGCGGCGGTCACCGGCACCCCCGCCTGGGTGCACGGGACGGCCATGCGCTCCGAGCCGATCTTCCGCGCGAGCCGCGACACGGTCAGCCCGCAGGCCGGCAAGGACTGCGCCGCCGACGTCTACCGGCAGGCCGGGATCGCCGACCCGCGCCGGCAGATCGACGTGGCCGAGGTGTACGTGCCGTTCTCCTGGTACGAGCCGATGTGGCTGGAGAACCTGGGGTTCGCGGCGGAGGGGGAGGGATGGAAGCTCACCGAGTCGGGCGCCACGGCACTCGACGGTGACATCCCGTGGAACGCCTCGGGCGGGGTGCTGTCCAGCAACCCCATCGGGGCGTCGGGGTTGATCAGGTTCGCCGAGGCCGCGCTCCAGGTGCGCGGGATGGCGGGCGAGCACCAGGTGGACGGCGCCCGGACGGCGCTCGGCCACGCCTACGGCGGGGGAGCCCAGTTCTTCGCGATGTGGATCGTCGGACGGGAGAGACCCTGATGGAGTTCAACCACGCTGACCTGTTCGAAGGGCTCGCGGACACGATCGGGGACAGGACGGCCGTCGTCTGCGGCCGGGAACGGCGCACGTACGCCGAACTCGAGGCCGAGGCGAACCGGCTCGCCCACTACCTCATGGACCTCGGCGTCCAGCCCGGCCAGCACGTCGGCCTGCACCTCTACAACGGCGTCGAGTACGTCGCCGGCATGCTCGCCGCCCTCAAGATCAGAGCCGTGCCGATCAACGTCAACTACCGCTACGTCGAGGCCGAGCTGCTCTACCTCTACCGGGACTCCGACCTGCGGGCGCTGATCTACGACGTGGAGTTCGAGCCGCGGGTGGCCGCCGTGGCCGGTCAGGCGCCGCTGCTGGAGCACCTGATCTCGGTCGGCGGGCCGCCGTCGATCGGCTCGGCGGTCCCGTACGGTACGGCGCTCGAACGCGGCAAGCCGGAACGCGGCTTCCCCGCCCGGTCCGGCCAGGACGTCTACATCATCTACACCGGCGGCACCACCGGCATGCCCAAGGGCGCGATGTGGCACGTCGAGGACCTGTTCATGGGCTTCGGCGGCGGCAACCCGTACGGCGAGCCGCGCACCACCCCGCAGGAGGTCGTCGACGAGGCCGTCAAGGCCACCCCCATGATCATGATGGCGGTGCCGCCGCTCATGCACGGGGCCGCGCAGATGACCACGTTCATCTCCTGGTGGATGGGCTCGACCACCGTGTTCGTGCGCAAGTTCGAGGCCGCCGAAGTGTGGCGGACGGTCGAGCGCGAGCGCGTCTCCACCATGAACATCACCGGCGACGCCATGGCCAGGCCCCTGACCGAGGCGCTGGAGGGCGGCGACTTCGACCTGTCCTCCCTGTTCGTGATCAGCTCGACCGGCGCGATCCTGTCCGGCGCGGTCCGCGACCGCCTCCAGGAGCTGCTCCCGAACGTGATGATCCTCGACAGCTTCGGCTCCACCGAGTCCGGCTACACCGCCTCGGGCGTGGCCGGCTCCTCCCCGGAGAAGGGCCTGCGCTACAAGCCGAACGCCGTCGTCACCCTGGCCGTGCTCGACGAGAAGAACCGGCCGGTCGAGCCCGGCTCCGGCCAGATGGGCACCGTGGCGAGGTCGGGACGGGTCGCCTTCGGCTACTACAACGACCCCGAGAAGACCGCCCGCACGTTCGTCACCGACGAGGACGGCACCCGCTGGCTGCTCACCGGCGACCTGGCCACCGTGGACGCCGACGGCACCGTGAACGTCTTCGGCCGCGGCTCGCAGTGCATCAACACCGGCGGTGAGAAGGTCTTCCCCGAGGAGATCGAGGCGGTGCTCAAGGGCCATCCCGGCGTGTTCGACGCGGTGGTGACCGGGGTGCCGGACGAACGCTGGGGCGCCAAGGTGGCCGCCGTGATCGAGCCCCGGCCCGGGACCGAGGTGACGGCCGCCGAGCTGGACGCGCACTGCCGGGGGTTGCTGTCGGGGTACAAGGTGCCGCGGACGTACGCGTTCGTGGGCGAGATGGTACGGTCACCGGCCGGCAAGGCCGACTACCGCTGGGCCAGGGAGACCGTCGAGAACGCCGGCGGCTGAGCGGCCTGTCGCGTCGGCTCTGGGGCCGCGTCGGGTTCTGGGGCCGCGTCAGGTCGGGCGGCTCGGCGCGGCCTCGACCGTTGCCGGGCCTGGGGGCGGTGGTCAGGTCAGGCGGCGTAGCTCGGCCTCGACCGCCTTCGCGTCCGCGTCCTTTCCGGCCTTCTCCAGCAGCTTCAACCGGCCGAGCAGCACGTCCCGCAACAGATCGCTCTCCGCCGCGGGCAGCTCGCGCAGCAGGCCGGCCGAGACGCGCAGGGCGGCGTCGGCGGCGTCGTCCCGGCCCAGCTGCTGCTGGCAGAAGCCGAGCCGGGCGTGCGCCACGGCCCTGGTCAGCTCGTCCCGTGTCACCTGGGTGGTGCGGTGGAAGACCAGCCCGGCCTCCAGCGCCCGCCCCGCCTCCATCAGCGCGTCGCCCAGCATGAGCATCGCCCGGGACAGCAGCCCGCCCTGCATCGGATTGCCCGGCGAGAACCGTTCCAGCGCCGCCACCGCCTCCCGCAACGGCTGGATCGCCTCAGCCGCCAGCTCCCGCATCCGCAGCGCCCCCGCCAGCGTGAGGCAGGCGCCCGCCCGGCTCGTGTGCACGGCCTGCGCGTCCATGCCGGTGGTCAGCAGTTCGTCGTAGATCGCGATCGCCTCGCGCGCCCTGGCCTCGGCCTCGACGCCGTCGTCCAGCCGCAGCAGGGGCAGCAGCTCGGAGCTCTGCGCCAGGGAGTCCGCCAGCGCCGCCCGGTACGTCAGGTCGTCGGGCGATCGCCTGGCCAGCGGGATCAGCTCCTCCACCAGGGCGTTGGCCTGTTCCAGTTCACCCAGCATCATGTGGCACCTGGCCAGCCGCTGAGTCGCCAGAACCCGCTTCACCGTGCCCGCCTCGTGGCCGTTCGCGGCGATCTGTGCGTACTCGGCCGCATCCTGCGGTCGCCCGGCCGCCAGAAGATCATCGGCGATCAGCCCAGCCGTCTCAGCCGCCGCCAGCGGTTCGGGCAGCCCGCTGAACAGGCGCAACGCCTCGACGAGATGCGCCATCGCCTCCTGCTCCCGCCCGAACGCCCGCAACACCCGCCCCCGCACCTGCACCGCCTGCGCCCGCACCCGCACCAACTCCAACCCCGCCACCGCAGGCCGGTCAGTTGCCGCCACCGCGGACCGACCCGTTCCCGCCACCCCAGTCGCGGTACCAAGCGGCTGAGGCCCGTACAGCTCGGCCCCAAATAGCTGAGTCAGGTACAGCTCGGTCCCTTGCAGTCGGGCCCTGTGCGGCTCCGCCCCTTGCATCTCGGCTCGGTCCAGCTCCGCCAGCGACCAGGCGATCGCCTCCAGAGCGGCCTGCGGGCGGTCCAGCGCGGCCAGGGTCGAGCCGAGCTGGGCGTAGGTGACGGCGGCCACGGCCGGGTCCTCCAGCTCGTCACAGAGGTCGGCGGCACGCTCGCAATGGGCCAGCGCCTCGACCGCGCGACCCTGTTCGAGCAGCCCGGCCGCGTAGTGGTTCAAGGCCATGGCCAGCGTATGATCCTGCCGTTCACCAAGGAGATCGATCGCCTGCTCGACCACGGCCGGCCCGGCCCGTTCACCCCGCCTGCCCGCACCCCCGCCCCGTTCCCGCACCGCCACAGCGACAAGCGCCGCCAACGCCGACCCGAGCGACTCCCGATGGGCACCGGAGACAGCGGCAAGCCCCCGATAAACGCGAACAGCCAGCTCCTGAAGATGCACCGCAGCCGCAACGTCTCCAGTCCGCTCCACCGCCACCGCGAACACCCCCGAACACCGCCCGAACTTCTCATGCACCCCCAGCCCACCCCCCACCAACGCCTCGCGCTTGGCCGGCGTGGAGCCCGTCGTCGGCGCCTCGTGCCTTGCCGTCGGAGACGCGATCACCGGCCCCTCATGCTCGGCCAGCGTGGACGGCGTCAGTGGCACCTCGCGTTCCAGCGCCTCGGTGAACCCCGTCAGGGGCCCCAGCAGTCCGGCCGCACCCTCTCCCGTGTCCGCGAACCAGGAGAGCCGCTCGACGACCGTGTCCAGCACCTCGATCCCGGGAAGCGGGCGTACCCCGAGCACCTGGGCGTACAGGCCGGTCGCCGCCTCCGGTCCCGCCTCCTCCACCCGCAGCTCGGCCAGCCGAAGCAGCGCGCGCACATGCACCTCGGACAGGTCACCGGGAACGGGTCCGAGCCGCGCCATCGCCGATGTGCCCGCCGTCAGCCGCTCCCTGGCCGCGTCGCTCTCGTGCAGCTCAGCCAGGCACAGGCCGGCCAGCTCCAGGCATGTGGCGGTGAGCAGTTGCTCACGCTCGCCCTGCTCCTCCGGCGAGGACGGCAGGAGGCCGAGCGCCCGTGTGATCGACTGGAGTGCGGCCTCGGCGTTCTGCCTGGGATCCGCGTCGCGCCTGGTCCAGCGGATCTCCGCCTGCAGCCGCAGCGCCCCCGCCAGAAGCAGCGGCGGCCGCAACTCCTCCGCCACCAGCGCCGAGCAGAGCCGCACCAGCCGGTCCACCGCCTGCACCACACCTGCTTGCACTTGCACCGCGCCTGTTTGCGTCGCGCCTGCTTGCGCGGTGCTCGCCTGCGTCGAGCCTGCCTGTGCTGCGAAGGTCGCCTCCGAGTGGGCCTTCGCCTCCGCCGTCGTCGCTTCTGCCGTCACCTCCGCATCGGCCTCCGCCTTCGACGGGCAGGTGGCGCGCGACAGGGCGACCGTCTCCAGGATCATCAGCTCGGCCAGCTCGCTACGGAACTCGGCGCTCGTCGCGGCGTGCGGCCCGTACGAGTCGATGGCGGTCCGGAGATACGGGACGGCCTCCTCGGGACGCCAGAGTCCCACGAGCGAACGGCCGAGCGCGGCCGCCACCATGCCCACCGCGATGGCGTGTGGTCCGTCGGGCGCGGCATGCCGCTGGAGCAGCTCGGCCGCCCGCGTCGCCAGCGCGAACCCGTCCGCCGGTCGCCCCGCGTCCGCCCAGGCCCGGGCAAGCATGGCCTGTGCCGACAGATACGCATGAACCCGCTCGACCCCGGCCGTATCGTCCAGCTGGCCCTGCGCCCTGAGCCGCTGCTCGGCCCTGCTCACGGCCTCCTCCGGCCGGTCGAGGAGCAACGTCAGCAGCCACGGCAACCCGGCTCTAGGCGGTCCGGTCCTCGACGGGCCGTTCTCGGACCGGCCGGTCTCAAACGGGCCGGTCTCCGATAGGCCAGTGCCCGACGGGTTGGCCCCCGACAGGCCAGTGCCCGACAGTCCGATCCCTAGAGGGCCCGATAGCCCCGGCAAGCCCGGCAAGCCCGGCACGCCCGGTAGGACCGATAGCCCTGGTGGGTCTGGCTCCAGTCTCCTGCGGATCCTGGCCCGTACCTCGGCATGATGGCGGGTGTAGTCGGCGTCCACAGCGCTCAGCAGCTCGTACCGCTCGGCTGCGAATTCCAGCTGGGCCAGGCCGTCCACCGTGCGGCCCAGCTCGTCCAGGCAGAGGCCCAGCAGCCACGTGCCCCTGGCCCGCGTGGCCGGATCCGGTTCGGACGGCAGCGCCATGGCCTCCTGCAACGGCCTCAGCGCCTCCTCCGGGCGGTCGTCCACCAGCAGCAGCTCGCCGAGATCGAGCAGTTGCCCGGCCAGGGCGGGGCGGTGCTCATCCGGTTCGAGGGTGACGAGGGCACGCAGGTTGCGTACGGCCTCCGCGGCGTACCGGGCGGCGGCGTCCAGATCGTCCAAGCGGGCGTGCAGCCTGGACAGGACGGAGGCGGCGAACGCCAGCAGGACCCGCAGCCCGGGCTCCTCCGCCGCCAGCGCCCGCAGCCGCCCGACCGCCTCGGTGGCCGGCCGCAGCGCGTCGGCCGGTCTGCCGTGCGCCTCCAGCCACGTGGCGATCACGTGCAGCCGATGAGCAACGTCCCTGCTGGTGGGGGCGGCGCTTCTCACGGCGGAGGTGACGGCGACGGCGATACAGGCGGCCAGCTCGGGCAGCGCGGCGGCGGCGCCGATCCCCTCGAAGGGGGTCAGCGGCTCGGGGGCCTGGAGGGACGGAGCAACCGGCACCTGCGCCGATCGCCCCGCCACCGTCCGGGCCGGGGGTGTGAACGCCTCGAACCCACCCACCACGCCCTCCGCCTCTCCAGCCAATCCATGGATGGGTGCCTGCGGGTGCGGGGCAGGCGGGCGTGCGGATGGGCGCGGGTCTCGGGCGGATGCGCCTCCGGGTAGCTGCGCGGCTGGACCGACCCCGCCTGCACGCGGCGACTCGGCCGAGCCGGGCCTACTCGCTGAAGGCTGCCAGGTTGGAGCGAACGTGCTCATGGATGGCGGTTCGGTTAGGCCGGGCGTGCCTGGGAGAGACGGCTCGGTCGGGCCGGGCGTGCTTGTGGGTGGCTGGGGGAGCGGGGTGGGCGTGTTCGTGTGTGGTGGTCGGGTCAGTGGGTCGTCTTCGGTGGCGGGGTTCGTTGGTGGTAGGACCGATAGGACGACTGTCACGTTCGTCGCGAAGTCCGCGTCGCCGCCTGCTGCCTCGAATGCGGCCGCCGCCTCGTCCAGGCGACCGACCCCCAGGAGAGCGCAGGCGACGTTGTAGTGGGCCCGGGCGGTCTGCTCCAGGTAGCGGGGGTCGTCCTCGGCCAGGATGCGGAACCGGGCCGCCGCCTCCTGGGCGGGCTTGAGTGCGCCGCCGGCCTCGCCGCCGAGCAGCAGGCACGCTCCCAGTCCGAACGCGGCCTCCGCTCGCCCGGCCGCCTCCTCGTACGGGGAAGCGCCCGCGTACACCTCCACTGCCTCCGCCGCGGCGACGACCGCCTCGCCCACCCGGCCGACGGCGGCCAGGGCGCTCGACAGTCGCGTCAGCGCCTTGGCCTGCGCGGTCCGCTCGCCGCTCGCCCGCCAGTGGCGCACCCTCAGCTCGGCCAGCGTCACCTCGAGCGCCCGCATCCCCGGCCCTGGGGCGGCTGCAGTACGTGGGTCCGGTCGCGCGGTGTCTGGAATCGGTCGGGGCGGCAGCGGTAGCGGCAGTGTGGCCACGGACGCGGCGAGTCGCTGGTCGGTGGCGAACAGCAGGAGTGCGGCGTTGAGCATGTCGCCGAGCCGGTCGGAGGGGTTCGCCTTCGCCTGTGCGACCAGGGGGCCGAGCCGGTGGGTGATCAGTGTCCACAGTGCCGCCCGCACCCGTTCCCGGCCGGCGCACGATCGCAGGACGTCCAGCATGCGTACGAGCTGCTCGACCGTCCGGCCCTCGTGGTCGTGGACGGCGAGCACCAGCGCGTCCAGGCCCTCCGTCGTGGCGAGAAGCTGCTCGGCGAGGAGGTCGGGCCCGAGGGGAGTCAGCCGCTGGTCCCGGTGCGAGCCGGGGGCGGGCGGGGGAGCGGGGAAGATCCGGCTCAGCCAGCCGGCCGCGTTCGAGGCGGCGCTGCCGTGCAGGCCGAACGCGCCGCCCGGTGCGCGGCTGCTGATCCCCGGTACGGCGGCTGCCAGCAGGCCGGGCAGCTCGGCGACGGTGGGCGCGGTGAGGGTGAGGACCGCGACGGCGCGGCGTGCTGTCACGTCGGGCAGACGTTCCTGCCCGTCCGGCCAGACCCGCGCCCACTGATCACACTCCCGCCTCAGAAACCGCCCCAGCAACTCGCCCCCGCCCGCGTCGGTACGTGCGCTGGTGCTGATTCGTTCGTCTGTATCGGTACGTCCGCTTCCGCCGGTGTATGCGTCCGTGCGCTGGCCCGCGTCCGTTTCGCCGTCCCCGTTCCCGTCGCAAAGACGCAGGAGGGCGGCCAGGTGGACGTGGAGGGGGAGGCCGTATTCGGGGTCGTCGAGGCGTGGCGGGCTGGGGAGTGCGGCGCGGCTCGGTGCGAACGCCTTCATGGCCGCGAGTGCGTGTTCGGTCCGTTCCGGGAGCGTGAGGGGGCGGCTGTTGAGGCGTACGGTCATGGTGTTGAGCCGCCGCAGCCATCCGCCGGCCGCCGTGTCGAGCCGCCGCCACCAGTCCGCATCGCCGGGTTCACGGACCAGGAGCAGGAGGCGTACGCGGGGGTTGTGGCCGTGCTTGGCCAGCCGTCGGATCAGCTCGCCCACGAGGGGTGCCGACGGCTCGGGACGGTCGACGACGAGCAGCGTCGGCCGCAGCGCCTCAAGGGAGATGTCCTGGGCAGTCAGGGAATCCGTTGCAGTGCCCCGATCGGCCAAGGGACCTGACACAGCGCTTCGGTCGGCCAGGAGATCCGTTACCGGGCCTTGGTCGGCCAGGGGGTCTGCCACCGCGTCCAAAGGCAGGAATCCTGCGTCCCAGCCCTCGCTCTCCAGCTCCACGCACAGCTCGCCCGCCAGCCGGGTCTTCCCCATGCCGCCGCGCCCGCTCAGCACCGCGATCGACAGCGGGCCCGGCTCGGTGGTGGCCCACGCACGCAGCTCGGCGAGCTCCTCGCGTCGTCCCAGGAACGGCACCACCGCGTGCCGCGCCATCAGCAACGTCCAGTCAGGGCAGTCCGGCGGCAGACTCTCCCGGGCCGGCGTCATCAGGGCCGGCAAGGGGACGGCGTGGTCGCTTCCCGTCACGGTCTCCAGCCCGCCGGGCGACACGCCCGCCAGCTCCCGGAACCGTTCGTCGCCCAGTAACGCGGTCACGGGAACGACGTCCAGCCGGCCCTCGGCGTGTCCGGCCGTCGTCGGGGTGACCACTCCGATGAGCTGCCCGGCGGGCTCGGCGATCAGGACGGCTCCGCACATACCCCGCCAAAGCGGCTCAGGGGTCGCGGAGGACGGAACGCCGGCCGTCAGAGTCTTCGAGACCGCGCCCGTGGGCGGGGAGACCAGGCCGGGCAGTGTCTCGGCGATGCGGAGCCCGCCGCGCCGGAGCTCCTGGGCGAACCCCCTGGCGACACAGCGCACCGGAGCGGAGTCGCTCGCTATCCGGGCCCAGCGGTTGTGCTCGATGCCTGGAAGGTCGGTCCACATCGGTTCGGAGGTCCGGAGCAGCACCACGTCCGCGCTGCCGCGTCCCCGCCACACCGGCTCGGCCGCAGACCAGCGCGCCGACCCGGGAAGGCGCACGTGACACGAGGCCCGGCGGCTTTCCTCTGGCCCTTCGCCGTTTCCCACCGGCCGTCCACCGGCCTGAGGCGGTGGCCCACCGGTGAACGCCGGCCGTTCGCCGTCCTCGGCTGATCGTCCAGGATCGGGTGTCAGGCGGGCGGAGGTCAGGACCAGGTCGGGGCCGATCACATAGCCGGAGCCGGTCACGCCGACGAGGTCGTCATGACCGGAGAAGACCTCGACGACCCGTTCGAGTCCGAGGCGGTGCGGTGGCGTGTCCATGGGTCCGCCTATGAGCTACGTCTTAGCCACGTCCCGGCGTGCCGTCTTTCTGGTCAGTGCCTGATCCCATCTCACTATCGCACTATGGCCAGGAAATTTCCCGGCTTGTCATGCCTTCTCGGTTGTGAGCCACGCCGCCAGCCCGAGGTACACGAGCCCGCTCCCGACGTCCAGCCGCCGCCGTGCGCGGACCGACTGGCGGACCCGGCCGGCCAGGGCCGAGGCGAGCATCGCGTACGTGCCGTCGGAGGCCATCCCGAGCAGGATCCACACCGCGCCGAGCAGGAGGATCTGCGCCGCGATGGGCCCGGCCGCGGGATGCACGAACTGCGGCAGGAACGCGAGGAAGAAGATGGCGGTCTTGGGGTTGAGCACGTTGACCACGAACCCCTCCCAGAACAGCCGCCGCTTCGACTGGACCTTGAGCTCGATCACCTCGCCGCCGTCGCCCCGGCGCATCAGCTTGCGTACGCCGAGCCAGAGCAGGTAGGCCACGCCCGCGTACTTGACCACGGTGAACGCGGTGGCCGAGGCCGAGATCAGGGCGC
The DNA here is from genome assembly GCF_003001935.1 of Nonomuraea fuscirosea. Taxonomy (GTDB): domain Bacteria; phylum Actinomycetota; class Actinomycetes; order Streptosporangiales; family Streptosporangiaceae; genus Nonomuraea; species Nonomuraea fuscirosea. The sequence goes on from NZ_PVNG01000003.1 coordinate 532,157, forward strand.
TGATGCCCAGCGCCGCCGCGGCCACGTGGACGAGGGAGCCGGTGTGCACGCCGAGCACGGAGATCAGGCCCGCGGACCGGCCTTGGGCGACGCTCCTGGTGACGATGTAGAGCACCGCGGGCCCGGGCACGATGAGCAACCCGAGCGTGGCCACGCAGAAGACGGCGAGTGTCGTGATTTCCGGCATGGGGCCATCGTAAATGCGGCGTCAAAGGCTTTCCGTGAGCGCCGACAGGAGCGCTTCGACGGCGGGCGGGTGGGGCGGCTCGCCGTAGACGGCGGCGTACACGTGCCTGGTCGAACCGGGCACCCGGGCGACCTCCACCTCCGGATGGCGGTGCGCGGTGAGCGCGAGCCCCGGCAGCATGGTCAGCCCCAGCCCGGCCGCCACCAGCGCCTGCACGGCGACGATGTCGTCGCTGGTGAACGAGATGCGCGGCTCGAACCCCGCCTTGTCGCAGATGTCGAGCAGATGGCTCCGGCACCGGTCGCACCCGGTGATCCAGGACGACTCGGCGTGCCCGGCGAGCTCGCCGGGCGGTGCGCTGGACACCAGGTAGCTGGGATCGTCAAGGAGGTGGACCATGTGGATGCCGTTGTCCTCGGGCGCGGTGTCGTCGTAGCGGAACATCACCGCCACGTCCACCCGCCCGGCGCGCAGCAGCCGCAGCGCCTCGGGCGGCTCGGTCTCGGTGAGCTGCAGCCGCAGCCCGGGGTGCGCGCCGGCCAGCAGCCGGGCCGCCTTCGGGATGAACGTGCCCAGCGCCGAGGGGAAGGCGGCCAGCCGCACCCGGCCGGAACGCAGCCCCACGTGCGCGGCCAGCTCCTCGGCGGTGGCGTCGAGCCGGCCGATGATCTCCGCGGCCCGCTCGGCCAGCAGCCGGCCCGCCTCGGTGAGCCTGATGCCGCGCCCGGCGCGCTGGACGAGCTTGGCCCCGGTCTCGGCCTCCAGCCTGGCCAGGTGATGGCTGACCGAGGGCTGGGAGTAGTGCAGCTCCTTGGCCGCCGCGGTCAGCGAGCCCTTGCGGGCCACCGCGACGAGGACGCGGAGGCGTACGACGTCGAGCATTCATCAATCATATCTATCGATCAGCCAGAGAACTTCTGTTGGACCTATCGGTCGGAACGGAGGAGCGTAGGGAGAGAAGGAAAGAACCGCTGCAGCTCCAGGGAGAAGCCCATGAACCTGGCCACCACGACCGTCCGACCCGGACTGGACGTCCTGGTGCACGGCGTGTCCAGCATCGCCGCCCGCCGGCTCGGCCGCCGCGAGAGCGCGCTGGCCGTGGCCGCGTTCCTGCGCGAGCACCTTCCCGCCCTCGACATCCTCACCCCGCAGGAGCGCGCGGGCTCACCCGACGGGTACGTCTCCCACGTGCTGCACGCCGAGGAGGACTTCTCGATCGTGGCCGTCGTCTGGCGGCCGGGCCAGGACACGGTGATCCACGACCACGTGTCGTGGTGCACGTTCGGCATCCTCAGCGGGATCGAGCACGAGACCCTCTACCGGGACAAGGGCGACCACCTCGTGGAGATCGGCCGGGCCGACAACCGTCCGGGGGAGGTCAGCGGGTTCGCACCGCCCGGGGACATCCACAAGGTGCGCAACACGAGCGACGAGGTCGGTGTGTCGCTGCACGTCTACGGCGCGAACGTGGCCACGCTGGGCAGCAGCGTGCGCCGGGTCTACGACCTCCCCGTCAGGTAACCGCCTCACCCATCCCATGAGCCATCCTGGGCTGCCCTGACCTGTCCGGCGGCCGCCGGAGCGGCGCCGCACGGCCGCGCAGATGCGAAATTTTATTTGCGCAAATTTATTTTCGCTTCTATGGTGGTGTCATGGCGCCCACCGAGAAGACCCACCGCGTCAAGGACCTCGACACGCTCAAGGCCCTCGGCCATCCGCTGCGCATCCAGCTCTACCGCGCGCTCTCCGTCGCGGGCACGGCCACCGCCTCACAGCTCGCCGACCAGGTCGACGAAGCCGTGTCGCTGGTCAGCTACCACCTGCGCAAGCTGGCCGCCCACGGCATCATCGAGGAGGCGGAGGGGCGCAGCGGGGACGCCAGGGAGCGCTGGTGGCAGCCGGTGTCCACGGTCATCACCACCAAGGACGAGGACTTCGACGCGCCCGAGCGCGCCGCCGTGCACACCGCCGTCTCGCGGGTCTACGCGCGCCAGCGCAGCGAGCTCTACGAGCGCTACCTCGACGAGAAGCAGGCCTGGCCCGCCGACTGGCGCGGCGCGGCCTTCGCCTCCGAATACCTGCTCCGGCTCACGCCTGCCGAGCTGGAGCGGCTGAAGGAGGAGCTGGACGAGGTCGTGGTGCGGTGGCGGCGGCATGGGCTCGCGGCCCGCGAGGCGGGCGACACGGAGGGGCGGGAGAACGTGGCCGTGCACGCGAACGGCTTCCCGTTCCGTGCGTAGGACTTACTCGAACGTTGTGGAGGAGGGGCAGGGATGTATCCGGACCTATATCTGTATGTCGAACGGGCGAGGGGCCGGGAGCTGCGGGCGGAGGCCGCGCGTCAGCGCCAGTGCCGTCCGGACAGGGACGATTCGCTGGTCCGCGGGCTGGAGAAGCGTCTGGGCTGGGTGCTGGTGGAGGCGGGGCTGCGGCTCGTGCACCGGCGCGCCGTCGACTACTGATCGCGCCGTCGATCATCCAGCCCGAGCTGATGACGTCTGGCCGTCGCGTCCATGACGGCCCAGTGTTCGACGATCCTGCCGTCCCGTACGCGGATCATGTCCAGGCCGCGCACCTCGTACCGGCGGCCTGAGGCGGTGTGGGTGCCCCGGCTGAGGTAGACGTTGGCCGACCTCTCCTCGTCCGAGACGTTCTGTTCGACCGTGACCGACAGGTCGTGGAAGCCCGTCTCGCCCGATCTCATCAGCTCCCACTTCTCCCGCCACGCCCGCAACCCGTGGTGGTCTCCCGCGGCTCCGCCCCGGTGGTCGATCACGTCGGGGTCGATGAGGGCGAGCGCTTCGTCCATCTGCCCGGTGGCGAGCAGTTGGGGGTAGAGCTCGACGATCCGTCGATGTACCTCTCCCGCGGTCGTCATCCTGATGTGCTCCTCGGCTAAGTGGGGAACTCCCCGTTTCGGTGTCGCCGCTACACTAAACGGGGAAGTCCCCACTTAGCAAGGAGCACGATGCCACGTCCTCTGCGGGCGGACGCGCAGCGCAACCGCGACCTGCTGCTGGCCGCGGCCGCCCACGTGTTCGCCGAGCGCGGCGCCGACGCGCCGATGGACGAGGTCGCCCGGCGCGCCGGGGTCGGGAACGCCACGATGTACCGGCATTTCCCGACCCGTTCCGACCTGCTGGCCGCCGTCTACGCCGACGAGGTGGCCCAGCTCCGCACCAGCGCGGAGGAACTGCGGGCGGCCGGGCCTCCCGGGGAGGCGCTGCACGCGTGGCTGCGGCTGTTCATGGACCACCTGACCACCAAGCGCGATCTGGCCCTGGCCGCGACGGACGACACGGCCCTGCACGCCGCCTGGCACCGCACCATGATCGAGGCCGCCTCCATGTTGCTGGAGGAGGCCAGACAGGCCGGCCTCGTCCGGGCCGATCTGGACGTACGCGACCTGCTCACGCTGGTCAGAGGCATCACCCTGGCCACCACCGACCGCGAACAGGCCGAACGCCTGCTGTCGCTCGTCGACTGGAGCGCCTGACCGGACGCCGGTGGATTCAGCCCGTGGAATCAGCTGGTGGGATCAGCCGGTGAAGGCGGCGCGATGGTCGTGGGCCCAGGTGCGGAAGGCGCGCGGCGGGCGTCCCAGCGCCAGCTCCACGTCCTGCGTGAGCCGGGCGTTGCCGCCCTCCGCCACCAGCCTGGCCCCGTTGACCGCGATCTCCGCGAAGTCCGCGCCGACCCCGGCCCCGAGCAACTGCTCACGGTACGTCTCCAACGGCACGTCGACCGTCGCCGGCGCCCGCCCCCCGACCGTCTCCTCCAGCACCTTCACCATGTCGGGGACGCTGAGCAACTCGGGCCCGGTCAGCGTGAGCACACCCCGCACGCTCTCCTCCGACGACGTCAGCGCCCGCACCGCGACCTCGGCCACGTCCAGCGGATCGATGACGCCCTGCCTGCCGTCGCCGCTCATGTTGGGGATCGGCTCGCCCGCCAGGATCCGCGGCGCCCAGCCCAGCGCGTTGGAGGCGAAGCTGGACGGCCGCAGCGCCGCCCACTCCAGGTCGCTCGCCCGCAGCGCCTCCTCGCCGGGCAGATGCCAGTCGCCGACCCTGGCGCCCGCCCGCTCGCCGGTGCCGATGGCCGACACCTTCACCACCTTCCGCGCCCCGGCGGACCGGGCCGCCGCGAGCATCGCCTCGTCGTGCTGCACCACCCAGGGGCCCGGCGCGCTGAGCAGGAAGACGCTCTCGGCGCCGCGCACCGCCTCGGCCAGGGAACCGGGCTCCTGGAAGTCCCCCCGTACCACCTCGACACCGGGAAACACGATCTTCGACGGCTCCCGCGTCATCGCCCGCACCCGCTCACCGCGAGCCGCCAGCGACCGGACCAGCTCACTGCCGACGGTGCCCGTGGCACCCGTTACCAGAATCATGCCGACCAGCGTGCCCGCCGGCCCACCAGCCCTTATAGGAAGTTTCGGCACACTCGGCCGCCTCGGCGGGCGGATAGCGTGAGGGGAATGAGCGCCGAGGTGACAGTGCCGGAGAGTCTGAGCGGGCTGGTGAGCGAGGTGACCGTCCTGGTGGCGGACGGCCGCGGGCCCGCTCAGCCCCTCGTGCACCTTCCCGACGCCGGCACCAGCCTGATCTTCCGTACGACGCCCGCCGGGCGGGGTGACCTGCTGGTGATCGGGCCGCGCACCCGGGCCTCGTACCACGTCGGCAAGGACCTGCCGTTCTGCCTGCGGCTGCGCCTGCGTCCCGGCGCCGCCCGGCCCCTGCTCGGTGTGCCGGTGAGCGAGCTGGTCGACCGGGTGGCCGGCCTGGAGGAGCTGTGGGACGGCTCGACGGCGGCACTGACGGATGCGCTGACGGCGGCCGGGCGTGATCCCCGGCGTGTTCTCGCCCGGCTCGGTGCGGCGCTGGCCGAGCGGATCGAGCGCAGGTCCGCCGGGGACGAGACCCGGGGCGAGCTGGTACGGGCCGCCGCCGAGGCCCTGGACGGGCGGACGGGTAGGCGTGAGCCGGTTCCCGCCATCGCCCGGCGGCTGGCCGTCAGCGAGCGGCACCTGCGCGGCCTGTTCGAGGACGGCGTCGGCCTGCCGCCCAAGCGCTTCGAACGCATCGGCCGCGTACGCGAAGTGCTGGCGCGGGGCGGACGGCGCCGCCAGGGGTGGGCGCAGGTGGCGGTGGCGAGCGGCTACTACGACCAGTCGCACATGGCGGCCGAGTTCCGCCGCCTGATGGGCGTCACCCCCGTGGCCTTCTTCGCCGGCCGCCTCCCCGCCCCGCACACCTGCTGAGCCGCCGCACAACGCCCCCCACGCCGGCTGAAACCGCCCGGAGCTACACGCCCAGGGCCGAAGGAAGGCTCAGCTCGTTCAGGAAGAGCGCCTCGGTGGTCGCCACCTTGCGCAGCTCCTCCAGATCGACCCGCTCGTTGGGGGCGTGGATGGCCGCCTCCTCGTCCTCGGCCCCGAACAGCAGGATCTCCGCCGCGGGGAACTGCTTGAGCAGCGTGCTGACCAGCGGGATCGACCCGCCCGCGCCCACGTCGCGCGGCGGGCGGCCGAAGGCGCGCTCCATGGCCCGGTTGAGCGCCGCGCGGGCCTTGCCGCCCGAGTCGGCCTGGAAGCCGGAGCCGACCGTGAAGTCGCCGAACGACACCTGCACGCCCCAGGGCGCCACCTGCCGCAGGAACTCCACGATGGCGTTCACCGTCGTCTTCGGGTCGCCGGCCGGAGGCACGCGCACGGTCACCCGCGCCCTGGCGGCGGGCTGGACGGCGTTGATCGCCCCGGACACCGTCGGCACGTCGAGGCCGGTGACGGTGATCGCGTACGACGACCAGAGCCGGTCGGCCAGCGAGCCCGAGCCCACCAGCGACACCCCGTCGACGACCCCGGCCGTCCTCCTGAACTCCTCCTCCGACGGCCCGTGGCCGAGGAAGGAGCCGCGCGGCAGGCCGGGCACCCGGATGTCGCCGTTGTCGTCGTGCAGCGAGGTGAGCATGCGCATCAGCGCCGCCAGCGCGTCGGGCGCCGCGCCGCCGAAGGAGCCGCTGTGGACGGCCTCCCGCAGCGTACGGACCTCGACGGTGAACCCGGCCATGCCGCGCAGCGACGTCGTGACCGCCGGGTCGCCCACGCGCGGGTTGCCGGTGTCGGCCACCACGACGGCGTCGGCCCGCAGCAGGTCGGGGTTGCGCTCGACGAACGCCTCCAGCCGGTCGCCGGCGTATTCCTCCTGGCCCTCGATGATCACCTTGATGCCCACGGGGAACCGCCCCTGGAAGGCGCGCAGGGCCGTGACGTGGGAGATGACGCCCGACTTGTCGTCGGCGCAGCCCCGCCCGTACAGGCGGCCGTCGATCAGCGTCGGCTCGAACGGCGGCGTACGCCATGCGGCCGGGTCCCCCGCCGGCTGCACGTCGTAGTGCGCGTAGAGCAGGACGGTGGGCATGCCGGGAGGCGCCGGCGCCTCGCCGAAGACGGCGGGAAAGCTGCCGTCGACGGGCACCTGCTGCACCCGCGGCAGCCCGGTGGAGCGCAGCAGTTCCTCCGTCATGGAGGCGGCGGCGAAGACGGGCTCCTCCGGATGACCGGGAAAGGCCACGGATGGTATGGCGGCGAACCGTCTCAGCTCCTCGATGGCCTGGGGCATCGCGGCGGAGACGGCGCTCTCGATCTGATCAGGAGTCACGGAGGGTCCCCCGGGGGTCGTTCTCAACAGTGCACAGTTGTTCACAGGAGTTAACAGCAGTTTGTCTCATTGCATCACAACGGGCCCTGCGCTGCGGAAACGGGATCCGGCAGGCGGGACCACGTGCGTCAATGTACCTGCGGATTTCGTTGCCGTTACAAAGGGGTTCTGCGGATCTCGATTTTCTTGCATAGTGCTGCGACCGATTCGCTTGGCAAGGTGCCCGTGAGCAGGCAGACTGTGGGAAGTTCAGACACGAGGGAAGATAACCATGACGCAGCCGGAACACGACGTCCTCAAGGCCGCGCAGGACAACCTGTGGTTGCACTTCACCAGGCACAGCGCCTACGACACGTCCGAGATCCCGACGATCGTGCGGGGCGAGGGATCCTACGTCTACGACATCCACGGCAAGCGCTACCTCGACGGTCTGGCGGGGCTCTTCGTGGTCCAGGTGGGCCACGGCCGCCAGGAGCTGGCCGAGGCCGCCGCCAAGCAGGCCCAGGAGCTGGCGTTCTTCCCGCTGTGGTCCTACGCCCACCCCAAGGCGGCCGAGCTGGCGCAGCGCCTGGCCTCCTACACCCCGGGCGAGCTGAACCGCGTCTTCTTCACCACCGGCGGCGGCGAGGCGGTCGAGACCGCCTGGAAGCTGGCCAAGCAGTACTACAAGCTGGTCGGCAAGCCGCTCAAGCACAAGGTCATCAGCCGCCAGATCGCCTACCACGGCACCCCGCAGGGCGCGCTGTCGATCACCGGCATCCCGGCGTTCAAGCAGATGTTCGAGCCGCTGGTGCCCGGATCCGTGCGGGTCCCCAACACCAACCACTACCGTGCCGACGAGATCACCGGCGTCAAGGGCATGACGCCCGAGGAGTACGGCATCTGGGCCGCCGACCGGGTGGCCCGCGCGATCGAGATGGAGGGCCCCGACACGGTGGCCGCCGTCTTCGCCGAGCCCGTGCAGAACGCCGGCGGCTGCTTCCCGCCCCCCGACGGTTACTTCCAGCGCCTGCGCGAGATCTGCGACGAGTACGACGTCCTGCTCGTCTCCGACGAGGTCATCTGCGCCTTCGGCCGGCTGGGCACCATGTTCGGCGGCCAGAAGTTCGACTACGTCCCCGACATCATCACCTGCGCCAAGGGCCTGACCAGCGGCTACTCGCCCATCGGGGCCATGATCGCGCACGAGCGGCTGTTCGAGCCGTTCAAGGACGGCGACACCATGTTCGCCCACGGCTACACCTTCGGCGGGCACCCCGTCTCCTCGGCCGTGGCCCTGGCCAACCTCGACATCTTCGAGCGCGAGGACCTGCTCGGCCACGTCACCAAGAACGAGCCGGTGTTCCGCCAGACCCTCGACGACCTGCGCGACCTGCCGATCGTCGGCGACGTGCGCGGCGCCGGCTACTTCTGGGGCATCGAGCTGGTCAAGGACAAGACCACGAAGGAGACCTTCGACGCGGCCGAGTCCGAGCGGCTGCTGCGCGGGTTCCTGTCCAAGGCGCTGTTCGACGCGGGCCTGTACTGCCGCGCCGACGACCGCGGCGACCCCGTCATCCAGCTGGCTCCGCCGCTGATCGCGGGCCAGAAGGAGTTCGACGAGATCGGCTCGATACTCCGCGGCGTGCTCACCGAGGCGTGGGCACGGCTGTGACACCCCTTAATCCGGTACGACGGCGTGCCGGTTCCCGAAAGGATCCACCGCAATGAAGATCGGCGTTCCCGCCGAGGTCAAGAACCACGAGTATCGTGTCGCCGCCACCCCGGCCGGCGTGCACGAGCTGGTGCGTCACGGGCACGACGTCACCGTCCAGCGGGGCGCGGGCCTGGGCTCGCAGATCCCGGACGAGGAGTACCTCGCGGCCGGTGCCAAGATCCTCGACAGTGCCGACGCCGTGTGGGCGCAGGCCGACATGGTGCTCAAGGTCAAGGAGCCCATCGCCGAGGAGTACCACCGGCTGCGCGAGGGACTGGTGCTGTTCACGTACCTGCACCTGGCCGCCTCCCGCCCCTGCACGGACGCGCTGCTGGAGGCGCGCACCACCGGCATCGCGTACGAGACCGTGCAGGTCGGCCACTCGCTGCCGCTGCTGGCCCCGATGTCGGAGGTCGCCGGACGGCTGGCGCCGCAGGTGGGCGCGTACAACCTGATGCGCTTCAACGGCGGCAGGGGCGTCCTGCCCGGCGGCGTCCCCGGCGTGGCGCCGGCGAAGGTGGTCGTGATCGGCGGCGGCGTCTCCGGGCTGAACGCCGCCCAGATCGCCGTCGGCATGGGCGCCGAGGTGACCGTCCTCGACACCAACATCGACCGGCTGCGCTTCATCGACGCCGTCTACCAGGGCCGGCTCAAGACGCTCGTCTCCACCTCGTACGCGATCGAGCAGGAGGTCCTCCAGGCCGACCTGGTCATCGGCGCGGTGCTCATCCCCGGCGCGAAGGCTCCGACGCTGGTCTCCAACGACCTGGTCGCGCGGATGAAGCCGGGCTCCGTGCTCGTCGACATCGCCATCGACCAGGGCGGCTGCTTCGAGGACTCGCGCCCGACCACGCACGCCGAGCCGACGTACAAGGTGCACGAGTCGGTCTTCTACTGCGTGGCCAACATGCCGGGCTCGGTGGCCAACACCTCCACCTACGCGCTGACCAACGCCACCCTCCCGTACGCGGTCAAGCTGGCCGACCTGGGCTGGCGCGACGCGCTCAAGGCGGACGCCGGGCTCGCGGGCGGGCTCAACACGCACGACGGGCGGCTCACCAACGAGCCGGTCGCCCAGGCGCTCGGGCTGCCGTACACGCCGGTCGCCGAGTTCGTCTGACGCCGCGACCTGCCCTCTGTCGCAGGCCCGGCGGCGACGGCTGCCGGCCGAGTGCGGTCCAGGCGGGGGCTGCCGGCTAGTGCAGGCCCAGCCGGCGGCGCAGGTCGCGGGCGGTGGTCAGGACGTGCTGCAGCTCGCCGGGGCTCGGCCACGGCGCGCTGCCCGGCCGTACCAGCGTGCCGCGTACGGACGCCAGGTGCTCGACCGCGCTCTCGTGCACCCCGCTCCGCTCGGCCAGCCAGGCCAGCACGTCGGACAGGTCGTGCAGCGGCCGGGTCACCACGTCCCACGTGCTGAGCACCTCCGCGAGCTCCGCCGCGACCAGCGGGACGCCGCCTCCTCGTGCGGTGGCGGCCGCGGCCAGCTCCGCCCTGGCGGTCAGCTCCGGCTCGGCCGGACGGTCCCAGGCGGGCGGCGGCGGGTCCGACAGCCACTCCTGCGCCTCGCCGTGCTCACCGGCCACCGACAGCAGCCCGCCCAGCTCGACGGCGGCACCGTGGTGCCCCGCCCGCGCCGCCTGCCGGAACCAGTGCCGGCCGCCCGCCAGGTCGCCGAACTCGGCGATAAGCAGCAGGCCGTAGTTGAAGGCCGCCTCGGCGTCCCCGCCGGCCGCGGCCCGGCCGAACCAGTGGCTGGCCGCCGCCGTGTCGCCCAGCTCCACGCAGACGAACCCGGCCATCCGCTGGTCCTCCGCCCGCCCCGCCCCGGCCGCCTGCTCGAACCAGCCCCGCGCGGTACGCAGGTCGCCCCGCGTCAGCGCGATCCCGCCGAGCCTCGAGGCCGCGCCGGGATGCTCGCTCCTGGCCGCCAGCCGGTAGTACGCCTCGGCCCCCTCGGGGTCGCGGCAGGCGTGCAGGTAGAGGCCCAGGTAGTAGGCCGACTCGGCGTGCCCGCCCCTGGCCGCGCACTCCCACCAGCGCACGGTCTCCGCCTCCTCGCCCGCGCAGTAGGCCAGGAAGCCCAGGTCGTGGGCGGAGGCGGCGTCGCCGTCCGTGGCCGCCCTGCGGTGCCACTCGCGCGCCAGGCCCAGCTCGCCCGCGTCCTCGCACATCAGCGCCAGCCTGCGGGCGGCCCTCCTGGAGCCCGCCTCGGCCGCGCTCTCGTACCAGACCCTGGCCGCGCCGGCGTCGCCGCGCTGCTCCAGCAGGAGCGTGGCCAGGTTGGTCGCGGCCTCGGCGTCACCGGTGCTGGCCGCGGCCTCGTACCAGGTGACGGCGTCCTCCAGGCTGCCGTGCATCTCGTGCCAGATGCCCAGGTTGTACGCGCTGTCGACGCTGCCGCCGGCGGCGGCCCGCTCCCACCACATCCGGGCGGCCGCGCGGTCGCCGTGCTGGGCGTAGAGCCGGCCGAGCCGGTGCGCCGCCTGCGCGTCACCCGCCCGCGCGGCGGCCAGCAGCTCGGGTACGTCTCCCGCGCGCGGCGCCGGTACGGCCGGCACCGCCGCCTCTCCTTGCCAGGACATGGCGACAGAGTGGCACGTGATCGCCCGATCGCGAACCGTAATCGCCGAAGGCACTAGGAGAAGTTGATGAAGCCCGCGTACATCCCCATTCCGCACACGTACCGCAGCAGGCCGGGTGGCTGGGGCGGCAGGCGTACGGTGGCGGGGACGGAGACGTCGCGCCCGCCGATCACGACGGTGCCGGTGCAACCGCGGTCGAGCAGCTTGAAGACCACGTCCACGGGCTCGCCCGCCCGCGCCTCCACCATGGCCGGCCGGTAGCCCTCGCGCGTCGCCCACACGGTGACCGACGGCACGGCGCCCGGTTCCGCCGCGGCGACGGGAGCGGGGGCGGGTGTGGCGGCGGTGGCCGCCCAGCCGCCCAGGCTGATCCCGGACCCGGCCGTCCAGAGGCCGGCGGCGAGCGCCACGACCCCGGCCAGCCGGGCCAGCCGGGTCCGCGAGACGCGCCGCAGCACGTAGCCGAGCAGTGCGAACGCCGGTGCGGTGCCGGCCACGAATCCCGCCATCGCCGCCGCTCCCGCCAGCGGCGAGCCGCTGGAGATCGCCAGCATCTCGACGCTGAGAGTCACCCCGCAGGGCAGCAGGACGGTGGCCGCGCCCAGCAGGGGCGCCCGGTAGCGGGACGGAGCCGCCGGCTCCGGTGCGGCGCAGACTCCGTGGCCGCGCCGCAGCAGCCTGACGGCGAAGCCGGCCACGGTGAGCCCGGCCGCGACGAGCAGCGCCGCCCGGGCCTGGGGCGGCAGGCTGACGGCCGAGCCGAGCAGCCCGAGCAGCGCCCCCGCCAGCGTGTACGAGACCAGCCGCCCCGCCAGGAACCAGCCCACCAGCGCCCGGTCCCGCCCGTGACGGCCGTCGGCCAGACCCATGAGGAGCCCGCCCTGCGTGGCCGTGCACGTGGCCGCGCCGGCGACGAGGCCGGCGGCGACCCCGCCCGCCAGCAGTGTGACGGCCTGGGCGCTCAGTGGACGAGCGCCAGGCTGTCCAGAGCCCCGCTCTTGGCGGCCTCCACGATGGAGCCGAACTGGTCGTGGCTCATCTCGACGCGCTGACCGAAGTCGTCGACGATGATCACCTGGCGCTCGTCGGGCGCCGTGGCGTCGACGAACAGCTCCGGGCAACCGCAGCTGCACTGGCCGCAGAACTTGGTGATGGACCGCATCTGTCGTCCCCACTTCCTTGAGACCATCACCCGGAACCTAACGCGGGCCCATGGGTACGACCAGTGACAGTTGCCGCACTCAAGGTGACGTTTATGCCGCAGCGTCCTCAGCGTCCTGCCGCATCGCCGCCGGCGTCAGACGGCATCACCGTCGGCGTCAGGCGGGACTGCCGCCGGCGTTACGCGGAGCCGCCCCTGAGGACGGACATCTTCTCAAAGTACTCGTCGTCGCTCATCTCACCGCGGGCGTACCGCTCGGCCAGGATCTGCTCGGCCGACGCGGTGGCGGAGCCGCCGGGCGCGCCGGGAGCGTGGGCGGCGGCTCCGCGGCGCGGCCCCCACCAGCCCCTGCGCCAGCCCGTGACGGCCAGCGCGATGACGGCGATCCAGAACAGGCCCCAGACGGCGGGGAAGATCGGCGCGAAGCCGATGCCAGGACCCCAGTGCGGACCCCAGGTGGCGATCGTGTTCATGTCTCCTCCTCCTTGACGTGTACCTCAAGGGTCCGCCGGAAGCAGGCGCGGCGAATCGCACCACGGGCGCTCTCGCGGCTGCGCCCGCTGGAGTGTTCGGCGGAGCCGCGCGTACGACAGCGGGGGTAGGGCGGCGGCGTGGCTCCTCGTCCTCAGGACGGGGGCGGCCTCATGCCCGCGATCGCCCGCCCCGCGGCTGCCCGGCCCTTGCCGGAGGCTCCCGGCGCCTCGGTGGCCGGGTGGGTCAGGCCAGGCAGAACTCGTTGCCCTCGGGGTCGGCCAGGACGACCCAGTCGTCGTGGGTGTCGAGCAGCACGGCCCCGAGCCCGATCAGCCGGTCGATCTCCGCGTCGACGTCGTCGGCACGCAGGTCGAGGTGGAGCCGGTTCTTGACGATCTTGCGTTCCGGCACCCGCTGGAACCACAGCCGCGGCGACCCGCCCTCGACCAGCACGGTCGGGTCGTCCTCCGGGTCCTCGATCCCCTCGCCGCGCAGCCGCTGCAACTCAGCCTCGTCGTAGGGCGCCACCGCGTAGCCGTCGAGCGCCTCGGCCCAGAACCGGGCCAGCGAGGCGGGATGCCGGCAGTCGACCACCACGTCACGCAGCCTGGCCATCGGGCCTCCTCGCCTCGATGAGGAACCGGGCGGAGTGGGCCACGAACGGCCCTTCCGCCTCGATCAGATCGTGCAGCTCGCGCAGCCGGCCGGCGTAGCGCTCGACCGAGAACCCGGGCACGGTCCAGATCACCTTCCGCAGGAAGTAGATCACCGCCCCGATGTCGCGGAACTCCATCCGCAGCCGCTCGAAGCGCAGGTCGACGACCTCCAGGCCGGCGGCCTCCGCCTCGGCCACGGCGTCGTCGGGCTGACGATGGCCCTCGCCCTGGGGCCCGAGGAAGTATTCGTACAGCTCGGCCACGCTGCGCGGCCCGACCTGCTGGGACAGGTAGGTCCCGCCGGGCTCCAGCACGCGGGCGATCTCCTCCCACCAGGTTTTCACCGGATGTCGGCTGGTCACCAGGTCGAAGGTGCCGGCGGCGAACGGCAGGCGGGCGTCCTCGTCGCTCGCCACCACCCGGGCGCCGCGCGGGCGCAGCCGGGAGGCGGCCAGCCTGAGGTTGGGCGGCCACCCCTCGGTGGCCACGGTCACCGGCGGCAGGGAGGGCAGACCGGCCAGGATCTCGCCGCCGCCGGTCTGGATGTCGAGCGCGGCCCTGGCCCCGGCCATGCGCTCGCCGATCAGCCGGGAGTAGCCCCAGGAGGGGCGCTCCTCGGTGGCCCGCCCGTCGAGCCAGGAGAAGTCCCAGCCGTCCACGGACACCTGCTCGGCCTCTTGGACCAGGTCCTCGTACGTGCGCCGCATCCTTCGACCCTCTCAACGGCCGGGCCCGCCGATCAACCAATTTTCGTCAAGCGATGCGGCTGCGTACGGCCGCCCGGTCGATCCCGAGCTGGTCGATGACCTGCGCGGCCGGGTCGGGCTGTTTGCGCTCCAGCAGCCCGAGCATCAGGTGGCGCGGCGCCTGCGCGTCTCGCGTCTTCATCGTGGTGGCCTTGATGGCCTCGTTGAGCACGGCGCGGGCGCTCGACGTGAGCGCCGTGCCGGGGACGCGCGGATGCTTGCGCGGCCGCTCGGGCAGGTCGCCCACCTCCAGGCCGAGCATGCGCAGCGAGGCCCGGTCGAGCTCGACGAGCGCCGCACGGCCGGCGGCCAGGTCCACGCCCAGCGTGCGGGCGGACTCCTCGTGGTGGAGCAGGCCGAGCAGCAGGTGCTCGGTGCCCATCCGGCGGTCGCCGCGCAGCTGGGCCTCCTCCAGCGCGCCCTTGATGATCACCGACACGGGGCTCTTCTGCTTGCCGAACATCGTCATCCCCTCACTTCCCGTATTTGGCGTGCACCGACTGCCGTGACATGCCGAGCGCGTCGCCGATCTGCTCCCAGGTCCAGCCCTGCTCCCTGGCCACGGCCACGGAGACGGCCTCGACCTGCTCGGCCAGCCGGTGCAGCGCCCCGACCGCACGCAGGCCCATCGCCGGGTCGTTGGCCCTGATCCGCTCGGACAGCTCTGTTACGTCCACGGTTGTCAGGCTAGATTGACACGTCGGATTTTGTCAATCTAGCCTGACAGGCATGGAAGATGTGCTGATCGTGGGGGCGGGCCCGGTGGGGCTGATGCTCGCGTGCGAGCTGAGCCTGGCCGGAGCCCGCCCGATCGTGCTGGACAAGAGGGCCGAGGCGAGCGAACTGCCCAAGGCCAACGGGCTGGGCGGGCAGATCGTCGACGTGCTCGACCACAGAGGGCTGCTCGATCGCTTCAGCGCGGGCAGCCCGTTCTCGGGCCGGGCCCCCGGGTTCCCGTTCGGGGCGGTGCCGCTGCGGTTCGACGGGATCGACGACGTCCCGCTGCGGCTGCTGCTGATCCAGCAGCCCCGGCTGGAGCGGCTGCTGGCCGAGCGGGCGCGCGAGCTCGGCGTCGAGATCAGAAGAGGGTCCGAGGTCCGCGACTTCGCCCAGGACGAGGAGGGGGTGACGCTCGACACCGGGGACGGTCCGATCAGGGCCCGGTACGTGGTCGGCTGCGACGGGGCGCGCAGCGTCGTCCGCGAGCGGGCCGGGATCGCCTTCCCCGGCACCACCGAGGCTGAAGGGCTGCTGTTCGGCCACTTCAAGGCCGACATCAAGGTCTTCGAGTCGCTGGAGGGCGAGGGCCTCGAACCGGGCTGGAACCGCCGGCCGAACGGGCGCGTGCTGCTCACCTCGCTGCAGGACGGCGTGCTCATCGCCGGCGTACGGGCCCCCGGCGCGTTCACCGAGGAGGAGGTGAGCCTGGCGGACTTCCGCGCGGCCGTCCGCGACGTGCTGGGCGTGGACGTGCCGCTGGGTGAGCCGATCTGGATGTCGAGTACGGTCGCGCAGGGCCGGCTGGCCGAGCGGTACCGGGCCGGCCGGGTGTTCCTGGCGGGGGACGCCGCCCACCTGTTCCCCGCGGGCGGCTCGGCGCTCAACGTCGGCATGACGGACGCGGTCAACCTCGGCTGGAAGCTGGCCGCCGTGCTGCGCGGGCGGGTGCGGGAGACGTTGCTGGACACGTACGAGCCGGAGCGCAGGGCGATCGGCGAGCGCACGCTCCTGCACAGCCGGGCGCAGTCCGCGATCGACCGGGCCGAGGGCGAGGACGGCGAGGCGCTGCGCGAGCTGCTCGGCGAGGTGTTCGCCTTCGCGGAGCCCGCCCGCCACCTCGCCATACTGCTGCACGACTCCGGCATCCAATACGGATCCAACGGTGAGGCGGTCGTCGGGCGATTCGTGCCCGATCTGGTGCTGGAGGGCAGCGGGCGGGTGGCCGAGCTGATGCGCGCGGCCCGTCCCGTCCTGCTCGACCTGGGCGGCGGCGCCGGCTCCGCGGCGCTGCTCGGCGACGACTGGATCGACGTGGTCAGGGCCCGCTGCGACGACCCGCCCGCCGACACGCTGCTGATCCGCCCCGACGGCTACGTGGCCTGGGCCGGGGCGGACGGGATCGAGGAGGCCGCCCGCGACTGGTTCGGCCTGGCCACCGCCCGATGACCAGGACTCACAGCCAGCCGGGTTTGACCAGGCCCGACTCGTAGGCGATGACGACGAGCTGGGCCCGGTCGCGGGCGTGCAGTTTCATCATGGCCCGGCTCACGTGCGTCTTCGCCGTCGCCGGCGACATGAACAGCTTGGCCGCGATCTCGTCGTTGGTCATCCCGGTGCCGACCAGGGCCAGCACCTCACGTTCGCGGTCGGTGAGCTGGTCGAGACCGTCGGCGGCGAGCGGCTCCTTGGCGCGGGAGGCGTACTCGGCGATCAGGCGCCGGGTCACGCTGGGCGACAGCAGCGCCTCCCCGGCGGCCACCACCCGCACCGCCTGGATCAGCTCGGCCGGCTCGGTGTCCTTGACCAGGAAGCCGCTGGCGCCGCCGCGCAGTGCCTCGAAGACGTACTCGTCCAGCTCGAACGTGGTCAGGATGATGATGTGCGGCCCCGGCGGCATCTGCCGGGTGGCGGTCAGGCCGTCGGTGCCGGGCATGCGGATGTCCATCAGCACGACGTCGGGCCGGTGCTCGCCCGCCAGCCGGACGGCCTCCGCGCCGTCGGAGGCCTCGGCCACCACGGTCATGTCCGGCTGGGCGTCGAGCAGCGCCTTGAACCCTGCCCGGACCAGCGCCTGGTCGTCCGCCAGCAGCACGTTGATCATGAGGTCTCCTCGTCGGGTAGTGGCAGCCGGGCCTGGACCTGGAACCCGCCGCCGGAAGGGCCGGCGACCAGTGTGCCGCCGAGCGCGGAGGCCCGCTCGCGCATGCCGGGGATGCCGTTGCCGCTGCCCGCCTCGGCCAGGACGGCGGGGGTGGTGGCGCCCGTGTCGGAGACCTGGACGACCAGCTCCCGCTCGCCGTACTCCAGGCGCACGCCGACCTCGGAGCCGGGCGCGTACCTGGCGGCGTTGGTGAGCGACTCCTGCACGATCCGGTACGCCGCCCGTTCCACCTGCGGCGGCAGCGGGCGGGAGCCCACGCGCTTGAGCGACACCCGCAGCCCGGAGCGCTCGATCAGCTCGTCGAGCCGGTCGAGCCCGGCGGTCGGGGAGCGCGGGGCGCCCTCGCGCAGCACGTTCAGCACCGAGCGCATCTCGCCGAGCACCTCCTTGGAGGCCGTCTTGATCGTGGCCAGCGCGGTCCTGGCCTGCTCGGGGTTGGCGTCGATGAGGTGGAGCGCGGTGGAGGCCTGCACGTGGATCAGCGAGATGTTGTGCGCGAGCACGTCGTGCAGCTCCTGGGCCATGGTCAGACGCTCCTCGCTGGCCTGCCGCCTGGCCTCCTCCTCGGCGATCCGCTCCTGCTCCATGCGCCGTTCGCGGACGATCCTGACCAGCTCGCCGACCACCATCAGCAGCATGATCGCGGTCAGCACCCACACGCTGTGGAAGAGGTCGGGGCGGCCGAGGAGCCAGGCGTAGGACAGGAAGGACAGCAGCGTCATCAGCGCCATGAACCAGGCCATCCACCGTTTGCCCCGGGTGACCAGCAGGAACAGCATGACCGCCGGGCTGATGAAGCTGGGGCCGTAGGCGTACCCGCCGATCAGGAACAGGTCGCACGCGGCGAGCGCGGCGGCGGTGGTGAGCAGCGGGAAACGGCGGTGGACGAGGAGCGCGAGCGGGCCGACCAGCAGCAGGAGATGCGGGTAGGGGCCTACGAGCGGCTCACGGAACGAGCGCTGCCCATAGCTGGCGCCCCTGCCGATGACCATCTGGGCGACCGCCACGATCAGGGCGAGATAGGGATCGAAACCGTACTTCCTGCGCACCTCACCCACGCTAGATCACCCCTCCGACCAGCGCATCACCCCTGCGTGTGAGGGGGCCCTACCACTATGGGGGTATGTGGTCCAAGGTGAGAATCATGCGCCGTGTGCTCATTCCCGCAGCAGCAGTCCTCATCTCGCTCGTGCCCGCGCAGGTCGCGCTGGCCGGGCCGCCCCATCATCAGCCGCCGCCCCAGAAGGTCCCCGTCGCAGAGGGGTACGGCGGAGCGGTCGCCACGGTCGACCTCGACGCCAGCAAGGCCGCCATCTCCGTGCTCAGGAAGGGCGGCAACGCCATGGACGCCGCCGTCGCCGCCGGCGCGGTGCTCGGCGTCACGGAGCCGTACTCGTCGGGCCTGGCCGGCGGCGGCTTCATGGTCTACTACGACGCCAGACAGCGGAAGGTCTTCTCCATCGACGGCCGCGAGACCGCGCCGCGCGCCATGACCGCCACCACGCTGGAGGGCATCCCCTTCGACGAGGGCGTGACCAGCGGTCTCTCGGCGGGGGTGCCGGGCACGGTCGCGAACTGGGACCTGGGCCTGCGCCGGTTCGGGACGATGTCCCTCAAGCAGGCGCTCCAGCCGGCCATCGAGGTGGCCTCCAAGGGTTTCGTGGTCGACCAGACGTTCCACGACCAGACCGCCCAGAACGCCGACCGGTTCAAGGACATCACCTCCACGGCCAAGCTGTACCTGCCGAACGGCGCCCCGCCGCCGGTCGGGTCCGTCTTCAGGAACCCGGAGCTGGCGGCCACCTACCGCGAGCTCGGCAGGCGCGGCCCCGAATGGCTGTACGGCGGCCGGCTCGGCCAGGAGATCGTGGCCACGGTCAAGAGGCCGCCGGTCACCCCGGGCAGCACCCGTAACGTGCGCCCCGGCCTGATGGAGCTGTCCGACCTGCGCGCCTACCGGGCGCTGCTCCGCGAGCCGACCAAGATCTCCTACAAGGGCATGGACGTGTACGGCATGGCCCCGCCCTCCTCCGGCGGCTCCACGGTCGGCGAGGCGCTCAACATCCTGGAGGCCCTGCCGCAGGTGGGCCTGCACGAATACCTGGAGGCGTCCCGGCTGGCCTTCGCCGACCGCGGCAAGTACGTCGGCGACATCCCCGGCGTGCCGCTCAAGGAGCTGCTGTCCGACGGCTTCGCCAAGGAGCGGGCCTGCCTGGTCGGCGACACGGCCATGGCCCACCCGGCCGCGCCGGGCAACCCCGACGGCCGCTACGAGCGCTGCGACCGGCCGACCGGCGAGGCGGCACCGCCCGCGCAGGAGGGCCCCGAGACCACCCACCTGGTCGTCGCCGACCGCTGGGGCAACGTGATCGCCTACAACCTGACCATCGAGTCCACCGGCGGCAACGGCATCGTGGTGCCGGGGCGCGGGGTGCTGCTCAACAACGAGCTGACCGACTTCACCTTCGGCCCGGCGCCCGGCGACCCGAACCTGCCGGCGCCCGGCAAGCGCCCGCGCTCGTCGATGGCCCCGACGCTGGTCTTCGAGCACGGCAGGCCGGTGCTGGCGGCCGGTTCGCCCGGCGGCTCCACCATCATCACGACCGTGCTGCAGATCCTGGTCAACCGGTACGAGCTCGGGATGAGCCTGCCCGAAGCGCTGGCCGCGCCGCGCGCCACGCAGCGCAACACCGCGCAGACCCAGGCCGAGCCGGCCTTCCTCGCCGCGCACCAGGCGGAGCTGGAGGCCAAGGGACACTCGTTCGCGCCCAACCCGGAGATCGGCGCGGCCACCGCGCTGGAGTTCCTGGGCCGGGACCGGATCCAGGCCGTGGCCGAGCCGACCAGGCGCGGCGGCGGCAGCGCGCTGGTGGTCTCTTCTAGAAGATGAGCTCGTAGGCGCCGGGTTTCACCCTCCGCGTACGCGCCCAGTACTCGAAGGTGAAGCCCGGCCAGAGCGTCCTGTTCACGCCGTGCTCGTCCAGGTACCAGGACCGGCAGCCGCCCGCGCTCCAGACCAGCGGGTCGAGCCGGGCGCGCAGCCGGTCGTTGTAGCCGCGCTGCGCCCGCGGCCGCACGTCCAGGGCCCTGGCCCCGGTGCGGGAGAGCAGGCGCAGGCACTCGATGACGTACCTGACCTGCGACTCGATCATGAACACGACCGAGTTGTGCCCGAGGCCGGTGTTGGGGCCGAGCAGGAAGAACAGGTTGGGGAAGCCCGAGGCGGTGATGCCGTGGTAGGCCTCCACGCCGCCCTTCCAGGCGTCCTGGACGCTCAGCCCGTCCCTGCCGGTGATGTGCCGGTCGGTCAGCGCGTCCACCACCTTGAAGCCGGTGCCGTAGACGATCGCGTCGGCCTCGTGCTCCACCCCGGCGGCGTCCACGATCGAACGCTCCCGGATCTCGGTGATCGCGTCGGTGACCAGCGAGACGTTCGGCCTGGTCAGGGCCGGATAGTAGTCGCTGGAGATGAGGATGCGCTTGCAGCCGATCACGTAGTCCGGGGTGAGGGCGCGGCGCAGGACGGGGTCGGGCACCTGGGCTTCGAGGTGTCGCAGGGCGAGGCGTTCGTGGCCCTTCATCAGGCGCGGGTCCACCGCGAAGCCCAGCGCCCGGCTCTCCAGGGCCCAGTAGATGCCGCCGCGCAGGGTCCTCGCCGCGCCGGGCAGGCGCAGGAGCCGGCGGGCGGCGGGGGAGAAGGCGAAGTCGGGCTTGGGGTGGACCCAGGGAGGGGTGCGCTGGAAGACGGTCAGGTGGCGGGCGTCGGGGGCGAGCCGCGGGACGAACTGGACGGCGGAGGCGCCGGTGCCGATGACGGCGACGCGCTTGCCGGTCAGGTCGGCGGAGTGGTCCCATTCGGCGGAGTGGAAGGCGGGGCCGGTGAAGGACTCCCGCCCCACAATTTCCGGAAATTTCGGGATATGGAGGGCGCCTATACCGGAGACGACCGCGTTGGTACGCAGGACCTCGCCGTCCTGCGTGGTGACCGTCCAGTCGCGGCGGCCGTCGTGGTACTCCAGCGCGACGACGTCCTTGCCGTACCGGAGATGCGGGGTGATGCCGTACTTGGCCGCGCAGGCGCGCAGGTAGTCCTGGATCTCCTCGCGCGGCGCGAACATCCGCGACCAGTCCGGATTCAGCTCGTACGAGTAGGAGTACATGTGCGAGGGCACGTCGCACGCGCAGCCCGGATAGGTGTTGTCCCGCCAGGTGCCGCCCAGT
Source organism: Nonomuraea fuscirosea (assembly GCF_003001935.1). Taxonomy (GTDB): domain Bacteria; phylum Actinomycetota; class Actinomycetes; order Streptosporangiales; family Streptosporangiaceae; genus Nonomuraea; species Nonomuraea fuscirosea. The sequence continues at coordinate 553,424 of NZ_PVNG01000003.1, forward strand.
TCGCCGGCCTTCTCCAGGATGACGAAGTCGTGGTAGCCGGCCTCCTTGAGCTTGACGGCCATGCAGATGCCGGCGAAGCCGGAGCCGACGATCACCAGTCCTGGCTCGCCCACGGGTCCTCCTGAAGGTCGCGCGCTTATTGGACGCTGGATCCAATGTAAGAAGCGCTGCCCGGCGCGGTCCAGAGTGATCCCGCTCACGCCCCCTGTTCTTCCCGCGCCACGCCCGGGAACGACGAAAACCCGCCACGGCTCCGCGGCGGGTGATGCTGTCGGCTGACTACTGGAGCAGCAGGAAGGCGGCTACGCCGACGATCACGACCGCGGCGACGACCACGATGATGGGGATGAGGGGCGACTTCTTGGGCTTGGCAACGGCCTCCTGCTCGCGCGCGTTCGCGAACGCGCGGAAGGCCTGGGTGTTGCCCGCCGGGTCAATATGCTGGTCAGACATGGGCAGCAGCCTAGCGTGCTCGCCTGTTCCGTTTGTGCCTTTTAGTGTGATCCGTAGGTATGGGCTGATTAGCAGACCGCCCCACCCGGCGGATACTTTGAAGGCATGCTGAGGACCCTGCTCTCACCCCGCATCCTGGGGCTGCACCTGCTCACGATCGGGGTCCTCATCGCCTTCATCCTGCTCGGCCGCTGGCAGCTCGGAGTCTTCCAAGATTCGGGAAAGCCTCATGCGGCCACCGATCCCGCGCCCGTCACGGTCGCGACGCTCGCCGGGGTCGGCACCCAGATGGACGGCGAGGCGGTCGGCCGCAGGGTCACCGCACAGGGCGTCTACGAGGCCGGCCGGCAGCTTCTGGTCGCCGACAGGAAGCCCGACGTCGACGCCCCCGGCGGCAACGTCTCGCGCGACGAGGGTTACTGGGTGCTCACACCGCTGCGGCTCGACGACGGCACGCTCATGCCGGTCGTCCGCGGCTGGACGGCCAAGCCCGACGACCCGGCCGTGGCCGTGGTGCCGCAGGGGAAGGTCGCGGTGACCGGGCGGCTGCGGCCGCAGCAGGGCACCGACAGCGTGCAGCGGCGCTCGGAGGGCCTGCCCGCCGGCCAGGTGCAGACCGTGTCCACGGGCGAGCTGGTCAACCTGTGGAGCGGGCAGCGGGTGCGCACCGGCTATGTGGTGGCGCAGCCGGCCTCGGGCTCGCTGGCGCCGGTCCAGGTGAACCCGCCGGTGGTCGGAGGCACGTTCACCTGGCGTAACCTGGCATATGCCGCCAACTGGTGGATCTTCGCTGGATTCGCCGTCTTCATGTGGTTCCACTTCGTCCGCGACGCCGTACGAGCGGATCGGGACCGCGGCAAGTCGTCCCCTGAGATGGTTCTGGAAGGTTAACGGTGGAATCGGCTCTGAAGCCCTTCCGGGCACTCGCGTACGTGGTCGGCGTCATGCTGCTCGTGCTCTGCGTCGGCATGGTGCTGCGCTACGGCTTCGACCAGCCGGCCATGTCGAAGATCATCGCCCCGATCCACGGCGGGCTCTACATGATCTATCTGATCACGGTGATGAACCTGGGCATGAAGGCGCGCTGGGCGTGGCCGTACATGCTCGGTGTCATGCTCGGCGGCACGGTGCCGTTCCTGTCCTTCTACGTGGAGCGACGGGTGACCCAGCGCGTGCAGACGGCGCTGGCCGCGGCGGAGGCCTGACCGGGCTGCGCCCGATCGGGCCCCGCCGCCGAGAGCCTCAGCGGCCGATGCCGCGCCTGCGGGCCCGCTTGAGCCGCTCACGCTGCGACGGGTCGAGCATCAGGTAGCCGACCACAGGGGCGGCGACCAGGCCGAGGACGACCAGCAAGGTGACCCAACCGGGCAAGAAGATCAGCGAGAGCAGAACCGCGGCGCCTGCGCCGATGGCGTACTTCTGAACTGGCGACATCCTCAACTTCCTCCGAACGCGGAGCGCGCGCCCCGCCTCTCCCACATTCTGCGTCCTCTGTCCAACGTGTGAACCCGTCGCTGAGGTTCCGTTCGCGATGTATCGCAATCGTTGTGCCGGAGGTCAAGCACTTCCTGAGGCGATCCTGAGCAGGTCGCGGCGGAGCTCGTCCAGTGTGGGACGTTCCAACGGGTTGCCCGACAGGAGCCGGAAGAGCACCGGAGCCAGCGGGCCCGCCCGCCGCAGCGGCGCGCCCGGCGCGGGCGGCCCGCCCTCGACGGCGGTGAACAGGGTGGCCCCGAGCGACCAGAGATCGGCGGCCTGGGTGGCGGCGCCCTCGGGAGCCGTGTACGCCGGGAGCGTTCCCGGCCCCGGCAGCGGCGTCAGCCGGGCCCGGCCCCAGACGTCGATGAGCACGTTCCCCGGATGCACGCCGCCGTGGAACCCGCCCCAGTCCGCCAGCCGGTCGAGCACGGCCAGCCCGATCGCGGCCACCTGGGCCGGCGGCAGCGGGCCCGACGCCCTGACCACGGTGTCCAGCGGCCGGTCCACCGCCAGCCGCTCCAGCGTCTCGCGCACCACCTCCGCCGGCGGCGGCCCCAGGCTTCCCGACGAGCTCTTCACCGGCCGGAGCATCGCCCTGACCAGCGACCTGAACGGGTCGGCGCCCTCGGTGGGCGCCCGGCCCGGCGGCCGGCCCTCGACCGCGAAGTGCAGCGTGGCCGCCAGCGCCCACAGGTCGGCGGAGGGCAGCATGCTGAGACTGGGGAAGCCGAACCCGGTGAGCACCGCCCGGCCGGTCGTGGTCAGCAGCACGTTGCCGGGATCGACCCGGCCGTGCACGATCCCCGCCGCGTGCGCCGCGGTCAGCGCAGACAGGACGCAGACGCCGATCCTGGCCGCCTGCGGGACGGGCAGCGGACGGCGCGAGCGGACGGTCTGCTCCAGCGACGCCCCCGAGACGAACTCCATGACCAGCCACGGCTCGCCGTCCTCGACCAGCACGTCGAGCACGCGCACGACGAAGGCGTGACGCAGCGCGGTCGCCCTGCGCGCCTCCTGCAGAGCGGCCTCGCGCAGCTCAGGGGGCACCCGTAGGCGCCTGACCGCGACGTCGCGGTGTTCCGCCTCGTCGAAGGCCAGCCGTACGGATCCCGCCCCCAAGGGATTCAGCAGCCGGTAGCGACCGTTCAGTTTCCTGGTCTCATCAGCCATTCCGAGTCGCACGATAGCTCCCCGGCCGCCGCATGACCATGGGCCTGAGCGATCAATCCGAACCGGCGCGCGACCAGCTCTCGTGGGCCGCGCGCACCTTGTGCCAGAGCCGGTCCTTCTCCTCGGCGCTCACGTCGTCCAGCGGCAGCAGGAACACGTCCGCCAGTGCCGCGTAGTAGTCGCGCGACGTGCACAGCGTCACCGACTGCGTGCCGTTCCCGAGGCGCTTCAGCTGCAGCCCGCGCAGGACGTCCACCCCGTAGGCGTCGCGCCGCTGCACCGTGGCCACGCGGACGAAACCCGAGGCCGGCGACGTGGTCAGGTGGCGGTGCATGTCGGCGAACGCCGACATCCGCGCCGGTTCGAGCCCGAAGTCCATGCCCTCGAACGAGCCCACGGGGTCGTGGTCGAGCCGCCAGCCGCCGGGCGCCACCTGCGACGGGCGCAGCACGTACCGGAACGGGCCCTGCCGGTAGCCGCCCGCGACCAGCGGCAGCGGCTCGTGCAGGGCGTCGCCGAGCCCAACGTCCACCAGCCAGGCACCGCCCGGATTGGCCTCCGACGGCAGGTCGCGCACGGTGAGCACCAGGTGGTTGCCGGTGACGCCGGGCTCGCCGCCCCGGTTCTGCACGCCGCCGACGTGCCGGGTCACCTCGTAGCCGAGGGCCGCGAGCAGCTCCGAGAACGCGCCGTTGAGGTGGTAGCAGTAGCCACCCCTGCCACGCAGGATGCGCTCGGCCGACTCCAGCGGATCGACGGTCGTGGTGCGGCCGAGCCAGATCTCCAGCGCTTCGTAGGAAACCTTTTCGATGTGCGCGGCGTGCAGGGCGCGCAAGCCCTCCGCGCTCGCGGGAGCGCCGAGCAGCGCGGGCAGGCCGAGGCGGCGGAGGTATCCGGGGGTGTTCACGCCGCCAAGTCTGCACGGATTGTGCACGAATCGGGGAGTGTCGTCTGCACAGGCCGCTCGTAGTCTTTCGTACGTGGCAGAGCAGCGACGCATTCTCGTGGTCGAGGACGACGTGACCATCGCGCTCGCCGTACGGAACAGGCTGGCCGCCGAGGGCTTCGACGTCAGGGTGGCCGGCGAGGGGCAGGACGCCCTCGTCCAGTACGGCAGCGCGGAACCGGATCTGGTGGTCCTCGACCGGCTGTTGCCCGGCATGGACGGGCTGGAGGTGTGCCGCAGGATGCAGGCGGCCAGGCCGGTGCCCGTCCTCATGCTGACCGCGCTGGGGGAGGAAACCGATGTGCTGGTCGGGCTGGGGGTCGGGGCCGACGACTACCTGACCAAGCCGTTCAGCATGCGGGAGCTGGTGGCCAGGATCCACGCGCTGCTGCGCCGGGTGGAGCGCGCGGCCCAGCTGGCGGCCGAGGACACCGTGATCAGGGTCGGCGAGGTGGAGATCGACACCGCCGCCCGCCGCGTCTTCGTCCGCGGCGCGGAGGCCCAGCTCACCAGGACCGAGTTCGACCTGCTGCGCCGCCTGGCCGAACGCCCGGGGCAGGTCTTCGAGCGCGACCGGCTGCTGTCGGACGTGTGGGGCTTCTCCGAGGCGGCGGCCACCAGGACCGTCGACAGCCACGTCCGCGCGCTGCGCCGCAAGCTCGGCTCCGACGTCGTCCGCACGGTGCACGGCGTCGGGTACGCCCTGGTCCGGCGATGAACCCGCTCGATTTTCTCGGCCGGATCAAGGTCAAGCTCGGCATCGTGATCGTGCTGGCCGTCGGGACCGCGTTCGTGGTGAACGAGCTCGGCATCCAGTCAGGGCTCACCCGCGAGACGCGCATCGCGGTCGCGGTCGTGCTGGCGCTGATCATGGTGCAGGTGCTGGCCATGGGCATGACCAAGCCACTGCGCCAGATGGCCAGCGCCGCCCAGACCATCGCCAAGGGCAGCTACACCCTGCGCGTGAACGCCACCTCCCGCGACGAGGTGGGCGAGCTGGCCAGGGCCTTCAACGCGATGGCGGCCGACCTCGGCGAGGTCGACCGGCAGCGGCGCGAGCTCGTCGCCAACGTCAGCCACGAGCTGCGCACCCCCATCACCGGGCTGCGCGCCGTGCTGGAGAACGTGGTGGACGGCGTCTCCGCGCCCGACCCCGTCACCATGCGCACCGCGCTCGCCCAGACCGAACGGCTCGGCCGGCTCGTCGCCCAGCTGCTCGACCTGTCGCGGCTGGACTCCGGCACCCGCCTGATCGAGGCCGAGGCCGTCGAGCTGGCGCCGCTGATCGAGCAGGCGGTGCGCGAGGCCTCGCTGGCGCGCGAGGACGTCGTGATCCGCTCGTCCGTACCGGCCGGCCTGGTCGTGCGCGCCGACCCCGACCTGCTCGCCCAGGTGCTGGCGAACCTGCTCGACAACGCGGTACGGCACAGCCCGCCCGCGGGCGAGGTGGTCATCCGGGCCGCGGCGTCGGGCGCCGAGGTGCGGATGGAGGTCGCCGACCAGGGGCCCGGCATTCCGGCGTCGGCCAGGGCGCGCGTCTTCGAGCGCTTCTCCCGGCTGGACGCGGGGCGGGCGGCCGACTCGGGCGGGGCCGGGCTGGGGCTGGCCATCGTGAAGGAGATCGTCGAGCTGCACGGGGGATCCATTCGAATCGACGACGGTGCGGGTTGCCGGATGGTCGTCGAGCTACCAGGAAGGACGACGATGGCTGAGGCGCCATCAGAGGGTGCACGCGACACGGGGGACGTGGAGCGCTCACTGCCCGCCGAGCCGGCGGAGGAGGCCCTACCCGCTCCGGCCGGGCAACCGGTTGACGCGGTGCACGCGTCCGGGCCGCCGGCGAGTCCGGTCATGGCGGCGGGCGCGTCCTCGGACGGTGTGCCAGCGGAGAAGGCCCCGATGGCGACCGCCACGGCCGGCCCTGCCGCGGCGGCGGTCGTACGGACCGAGGTGCCCGGTGGTGGCGGGCCGGTCGGGGCCGGTCCGGCAGCGGGGCACGCCTGGCCGATCGCGCCGGGCGGGGGCGGGATGCCGCCGGTGGGGATGCCGGTCTATCCGCCGCCGCGTGAGCCGTTCGCCGGTGGGCTGGGCCGGATGGTCGTCGGCGGCGTCCTCGGGCTGCTGGTCGGGCTGGTCGGCGGCATGTTCGCCGCCGTGCTGGCCAGCGTGGTCGTGGGGGACGGGGCGGCGCTGGTGACGCTCATCGGGTGCACCGCGCTCATGGGAGCACTCGGCGCCTCGCTGGGAGCGGGGTCCGGCAGGCGGGCGATGGAGGCGTACCAGGCGGCCACCCGGGCGGGCCCGCACGCCGGCACCCCTGAGGGAAGCCAGGCCGGGGGGCTGGGCGGGGAGCCGTACCGGGGGCAGATGGGGCCGCCGCCGGCCTACGTGCCGCCGCCGCTCTTCCCCAGGCCCGAGGTGCCCGATCCGCCGCGCTGGCTGCTGCCCGCCGCCGTGGGCGCCGGCGTGTTCGCCGCGGTGGCGCTGCCGGAGGCGCAGGTCGGGCTGGGCATCGTGCTGGTCGCGATGGTGGTGGGCGGCGCGGCGCTGCCCGCGCTGCTGCACCGGATGACGCCGTGGACGCTGGCGTTCGGGCTCACCGCGTACTGGCTGATCTCGATGGCGGCGGTGCGGGACGCCGACTGGCTGGTGGCCATCCTGCTCGTGGCGGGAGCCGGGCTGGGTGCGCTGGCGGTCTCCGGAGCGGGCGCCGGCTGGGTGGGTGTGATCAGGGGCGGGATGTCGGTGCTGCTGGCGTTCGGCCCGGTGCCGTGGTTCCTGGCCGGGCCGCTCAGGCGGCTGACGGCGCGGCGGCGGGTCCTGCCCATGGTGGGCGCGCTGAGCATCACGGCGGTGCTGCTGCTGGTGTTCGGGCTGCTGTTCGCCTCGGCGGACGCGATCTTCGCCTCGTACGTGGAGCGGCTGACCACCACCCCCGCCTGGGCGGAGTCGATCCCGGGACGGATCTTCCTGTTCCTGCTGTTCGCGGTGCTGCTGGTCGCCGTGGTCCTGGTCGCGCTGCGGCCGGTCGTGGACCCGGTGGGGCCGGGGACGAGGTTCCGCGTGAGCCGGAGCATCTGGGCGCTCCCGCTCACGGCGGTGAACATGCTGTTCGCCTCGTTCGTGGCGGTGCAGATCACGGCGCTGTTCGGCGGCGACACGCTGGTGCTGAGGACGGCGGGCCTGACCTACGCCGAGTACGCCAGGCAGGGGTTCTTCCAGCTCGTGGTGGTCAGCGTGTTCGTGCTGGGCATCGTGGCGGTGGCCGCGGGGCTGCTCAGGGTCGAGCGGGCCGAGCGCTGGCTGCTGGCCGCGCTGCTCGGCGTGCTCTGCGGGCTCACCATGGTGGTGCTGGCCTCGGCCCTGCACCGGATGAACCTCTACACCGACGCCTACGGCCTGTCCCGGCTGCGCCTGTCCGTGGAGGCCACCGTGTGGTGGCTGGGCGCGCTGTTCGCCCTGGTGCTGCTGGCGGGCGCGGCCCGGCTCACCGGCCGTCGGTCCGGCTGGCTGCCCAGGACGATCGTGCTGGTCACCGGGCTGGGGCTGGTGGCGTTCTCGATGGTCAACCCCGATCTGCGGGTGGCGGAGTCGCAGGTGCAGGTGCGCGGCGTCACCAAGCTGGACTCCGACTACCTCGGCGATCTCGGCGCGGAGGCCGTGCCGGCCCTGGACCGGCTGCCGGAGCCGCAGCGCAGCTGCGTGCTGGCGGACGTGATCGCGGCCAACCGGCTGGACCGGCCCGACTCGTGGAACGGCTGGAACCTGGCCCGTTCCAGGGCCCGAGACCTGCTGGCCGAGCGGCCGGTGGTGAAGGGGGTGGGATGTACTCCGGCGTACTTGCAGCGCTCTGATTGAATCTTGGTGTGAGCTTCGACGTAGTCATCAGCGGCGGGCGGGTGCTCGACGGCACGGGCGCCCCGCCGTACCGGGCGGACGTGGCGATCGCGGGCGATCGGGTCGCGGCGGTCGGCAGGCTCGACGGCGCGACGGCGGGCACCGTGATCGACGCGACCGGGCGGTTCGTCGCGCCCGGGTTCGTCGACTGCCACGCCCACGGTGACGCGGTCGTGTTCGACCCCGGCGTGCAGCTGGCGGCGTTGCGGCAGGGGGTGACGACGTTCGTGCTGGGGCAGGACGGGCTGTCGTTCGCACCGGGATCCGCCGCCACCGTCGCCTACGCCTCCCGCTACTTCGCCGCCGTCAACGGCGAGCTTCAGCGCGACGGCGGACGCGACGGCGAGCCGGGGTCCGCCTTCGGGCCGGGGCCGTTGAGCGTGGCCGAGCTGCTCGGCGCCTACGACCGCGCCGTGGCGCTCAACACCGCCTACCTGCTGCCCCACGGCACCATCCGCTACGACGTCATGGGCCCGTCGGCCGAGCCCGCCTCGCCCGGCGACCTGGCCGCGATGCTGCGGCACGTCGAGCGGGGGCTGTCGGAGGGCGCGGCGGGGCTGTCGAGCGGGCTCGAATACCTGCCCGGCGGCTACGCCTCCGCCGAGGAGCTGGCCGCCCTGTGCGCCCCGCTCGGCGGGCTCCCGTACGTCACCCACATGCGCGCCTACGGCGAGCGCGCCGGGGTCGGCATGGCCGAGGTCGTGGACATCGCCGGGCGCTCCGGTGCCGCCGTGCACGTCTCGCACCTGCACGGGCCCGCCGACGTGCTGCTGCCGCTGGTCGACGAGGCGCTCGGCAAGGGCGTCGACCTCACCTTCGACACCTACCCCTACCTGCGCGGCAACACGATCCTGGCGATGATCGTGCTGCCGCCGGCCGTGCCGGGGGCCGAGCCCGCCCGGGCCCTGGAGATGATCGGCTCCGGCGCGCTCGACGACTGGTGGCCGACGCTGGCCACGACCTGGCCCCGGCTGACCGTCTCCCACGCGCCCGGCCTGGAGTGGGCCGAGGGGCTGACCATCGTCGCGGCGGCCGGGCGGGCGGGGGTGGAGCCGGCCGAGTTCTGCCGCCGTCTCCTGACGGAGACGAACCTGGAGGCCGGCGTGGTCTCCGCCCGGCCCGACGAGGGCCCGCTGGGCGAGGAGTCCGTACGCCGGGTGTTGCGGCATCCGTCCCACACCGGCGGCTCCGACGCCATCTACGTGGGCGGGCACCCGCATCCGCGCGGGTTCGGGGCGTTCGCCAGGTTCCTCGGCCGGCACGTCAGGGAGCTGGGCGACTGGACCTGGGAGCAGGCCGCGACGCACCTTGCGTCCCATCCGGCCCGGCGCTTCGGGCTGACCGACCGGGGGCTGCTGCGCCGCGGGTTCGCCGCCGACGTGGTGGTGTTCGACCCGGCCGTGGTGGGCGACCTGGCCACGTACCAGGAGCCGCGCAGGCTGGCGGAAGGCGTGGACGACGTGCTCGTCTCCGGGGTGCGCGTGCTGGCCGGCGGCGAGCTCACCGGGGCCACCCCCGGGCGGGCGCTCCGGCCCTGAACGCCGGAACGGTTGGGATAGGGTCGGACGCGGACGAAGGGGGTGTTGTGCCGGCGAACCTCGGCCAGTCGGTCTTCGACGGCGGGCTCGAATTTCCCGCGATGCTGGTGCACAGGGGCGCGCTGGCGCACAACGTGACCACGATGGCGGCGTTCGTCCGCGACCACGGCATGGAGCTGGCGCCCCACGCCAAGACGCACATGTCGCCCGAGATCGCCGCGATGCAACTCGCCGCCGGAGCCTGGGGGCTCACCGTGGCGACGCCCCGGCAGGCCGAGACGGTCAGGGGGTTCGGGGTCCGGCGGATCATGGTGGCCAACCAGGTGGTCGATCCCGCGGGGCTCACCTGGGCCGCCCACGAGCTGGAGCGCGATCCCTCGTTCGAGTTCCTGAGCTTCGCCGACTCCACGGCCGGGGTCGACATCCTGGCCGGCCACGCCGGGCCGCGGCCGTTCCGGGTGCTGGTCGAGCTGGGCCACGAGGGCGGCAGGGCCGGCTGCAGGTCGGTCAAGGAGCTGCTGGAGCTGGCCTCGTACGTGCAGGTGACCCCCGGCGTGGAGCTGGCCGGGGTGGCCGGATACGAGGGCGGGCTCAAGAGCGCCGACGAGGTCCGCGACTATCTCGGCTCGCTCCAGGAGGCCGTCGAACACCTCCGCGTCCGCAATCCCATCCTCAGCGTGGGCGGCAGCCAGTGGTTCGACGTGATCGGCCGCGAGCTCGTCGCCACCCAGGCCAGGATCCTGCTGCGCAGCGGCGCCTACGTCACCCACGACGACGGCTTCTACCGGGAGCGCACCCCGTTCAACCGGATGGAGGGCGAGCTGCGCCCGGCGCTGGAGGTGTGGGCGCACGTGCTGTCCACGCCCGAGCCGGGGCTGGCCATCGTGGGCATGGGCAAGCGGGACGCGCCCTACGACGAGGGCCTGCCGATCCCGCGCCGCGGCGGCGTCACGATCGTGAAGATGCAGGACCAGCACACCGTGGTCCGCGCCACCGGGCTCAAGCCCGGTGACCTGCTGGCCTTCGGCATCTCCCATCCGTGCACGGCCTTCGACAAGTGGCGGCTGCTGCCGCTGGTGGACCAGGACTACCGTGTCGTAGGCACGATAAGCACCAACTTCTAGGGAGATTTCGTGAAAAAGGAGCTCAGGACCACCGAAGGCGCCGCCCCGGTCGGCGCCTACTCGCAGGGACTCGTGGTGGGCGACTTCGTCTACACCTCCGGCATGGGGCCGCTCGACCCCAAGACCGGCGAGGTCGTCGGCACCGACGTCGCCACCCAGACGCACCAGGTCATGCGCAACCTCGGCGCCATCCTCGCCGCGCACGGCCTCGGCTTCGACGACGTCGTCAAGTCCACCGTGCACCTGCAGCACCTCAAGCGCGACTTCGCCGCCTACAACGAGGTCTACAAGTCGTACTTCAACCAGCCCTACCCGGTCCGCACGACCGTCGGGTCCGAGCTGATGGACATCCTCGTGGAGATCGACTTCGTCGCGCACAAGAGCGCTTAAGGTCGTGGTGTGGACAGTTCGGTGTACGTCTTCGTCGAGGACCTGCGCGGCGAGGGCGTCGAGCGGGTGCTCGACAGGATCAGCGGGTACGGCGTCCGCGGCGTCACCGTCGGCGCCGTGCACCACGCCTCCCGCGACGTCACCCCGCACGGGCTGTCCAGGCTGACCCTGCGCCACGACGGGGCCCACTTTGTCCCGCCGCCCGAGCTGTTCGACGGGCTGAGGCTGACCCCCGTGCCCGGCCACCTCGACGCGCTCGACGGGCTGCGTGAGGCGTGCGCGAAACGGTCCATGAAGCTGCACGGGTGGACGGTCTTCCTGCGCAACGCCACGCTCGGCGAGCGCCACCCCGACGTGACCGTACGCGACTGCTTCGGCGACCGCGGCTCGCTCACCGACCTGTGCCCCGCCCACCCCGACGTGCGCGAATACGCCGTCGCGCTGGCCAGGGCGGTGGCCAGGCTCGGCGTCGACAGCGTGGTGGCCGAGTCGCTGCACTTCAGGCCGCTCAAGCCGCAGCGCTCGTTCGTGCCCCTGGGGCCGATGGACGCCTACCTGTTCGGGCTCTGCTTCTGCGACTACTGCATGCGCCGGGCCACCGACCTGGGCGTCAACGCCGAAGTGGCCCGCGACGAGTGCGCCAGGATCGTCGGCGGCGTCTTCGACGGCGACCCGCCCGCCCAGGGCGAGGTGACCAGGGCGGCGCTGACCGCGTACGCGGGGCCCGACGTCGTCGCCTACGCCCGCGCGCGCTCCGAGACCGTCACCACGCTGGTGTCCGAGGTTTCCTCCGCGGTGGCCGGCGAGGGCTCGAAACTGGTCTTCATCGACTCGACCGGCGCGGTCAAGGGCTACACCGACGGGCTGCCGACGCCGGGTCTGGCCGCCCATGACGCCTGGCAGCTCGGGGTCGACCTGGTGGCGCTCGGCGACCTGGTGCCCGCGTTCGGGGTGCTGGCGTACGCGCGTGACGCGGCGCGGGTGGCCGACGACGTCGGCGCCTACCTGCGCTCGGTGGGCAAGGACCGGGAGGTGCGGGCGGTGCTGCGGCCGGGCTACCCCGACAGCGACTCCGCCGACCGGCTGGTGGCCAAGGCCCGTGGGGCCAAGGCGGCGGGGGCGCTGGCGGTCGACTTCTACGCGTACGGGCTGGCGCCGCACCCGGTGCTCGACCGCATCCCGGCCGCGCTGTCGGAGTCGCTCTGACCGGACGCCGTTCTCCGCGTGACCTGTGCGACCCCTCCTCCGGACCGGTCGGCCGTGGTCAGCGGGTGCGGACGCCGTCCAGGACCGCCGAGACGGCCTCGGTGGCGAAGTCGTCGCCCACGTCCAGGTCCCTGAGGACCGCCCGCATCCACACGGCCCCCGCCAGCAGATCCACGATCAGCATGGGGTCGGCGGACTCCTTCAGCTCACCCCTGACGGCCGCCCGTTCGAAGATCTCCCGTTCCCTGGCGAACCTGTCGGCGAAGAAGCGGTGCCCGTCCAGCTCAGGATGGCGGACGGCGGCGGCCAGCGCGGCCACCGCGATGTCGGCGGCGGGCCGCTGGGTCAGCAGCCGCCTGACGCCCTCCACCAGCGCGACCAGGTCGCCGCGCAGGCTGCCGGTGTCGGGCGCCGCGAAGCCCAGCACGTCGGACTCCACCAGGGCGGCGCCGAGCAGCGCGGCCTTCGACGGCCACCAGCGGTAGATCGTGGTCTTGTTGACGCCGGAGCGCTCGGCGACCCCCTCCACGGTCAGGCCGTCGTAGCCCTTCTCGGCCACCAGCCGCACCGTCGCGTCGAAGATCTCCTGCTGCTTCCTGGGCGCCATGCGGTTCATTTTCTCCCGGCGAAGGCGGTGGCCACGCCCAGGGCCAGGTAGACGACGCCGCTGACGTACCGGAGCGTTCTGGCCGCACGGTCGAGGCGGCGGCCGAGCGCGCCGGCGGCGACGGCGTACACGAGGTCGGAGATGAGCCCGAGGAGCAGCAGCGTGAGGCCGAACACGGCCATCTGCAGCGCGGGGGAGCCCGCGCCGGGGTCCACGAAATGGGGCAGGAACGCCAGGAAGAACAGCGCCACCTTGGGGTTGAGCACGTTGACCAGCATGCCTTCGAGGAACACCTTGCGCAGCGGCTGCGGCTCGGGCCGCCCGGCGTGCGCGTCCTTGCCGGTGAACGCCCGGACGCCCAGGTAGACGAGGTACGCGACGCCGGCCCACTTGATGACCGCGAAGAGCGTGGCGGATCGGGAGATCACGTACGACAGGCCCGCGGCGGCGGCCGCGATGTGCACGAGCGTGCCCGCCTCCACGCCGAACGCGCTGGCCAGGCCCGCCGCCCGGCCCTGGGCGAGCCCTCTGGCGGTGATGTAGAGGTGGTTGGGGCCGGGGATGAGCACCAGGGCGAGGGAGGCCGTCACGAAGAGGGCGAAAGTCGCGGGAGGTATCACGAACCGCAGCGTAGGACGGTGTTGGTCCCCCGGTCAGGGCCAATCCCGGCCCGGCTGACTGGACCAATCGGCTGTCGGTGCGGCATGGCATAGTTTCAAGGCGTGAACGGTCTTCTCGTCGGGCGCTCCTCTGAGTTGGCCGGGCTCGTGCAGGTGCTCGACTCCGCCGCCGAAGGCGTGGCCGGGGTGGCGCTCGTCGGCGGAGACGCCGGCATCGGCAAGACCCGGCTGGTCACCGAGCTGGCCGCCCGGGCCAAGGAGCGCGGCTTCAACGTGCTGGTCGGCCAGTGCGCCGAGCTCGGTGACTCGCTGCCCTACCTGCCGCTGGCCGACGCGCTGCGCGGCGCGGAGCCCGCCGTGCGCGCCGCCGCCACCGCCCATCCGCTGCTGGGCCAGCTGCTGCCGGGCGCCGAGAGCCAGCCGTCCGCCGGGCTCACCCAGCAGCGGCTGTTCGGCTCCTTGCTCGGGCTGCTCGCCGAGCTCCAGCCCGTGCTGTTCGTGATCGAGGACCTCCACTGGGCCGACCGCTCCACCCGCGACCTGCTGGTCTTCCTCAGCCGCATGGTGCAGAACGAGCGGGTCTGCGTCGTCGGCACCTACCGCACCGACGACCTGCACCGACGCCATCCGCTGCGATCCGTGCTGGCCGAGCTGAAGCGCCTGCCCACGGTGATGAACGTCGAGCTGGGGCCGCTGGGCACCGGCGAGATGTCCGACTACGTCGCCACCCTGGGCGAGGTGGACGCCCAGGGGCTCGGCCTCATCGTCACCCGCGCCGACGGCAACCCGTTCTACGCCGAGGAGCTGTTCGCGGCCATGGCCGAGGGCGACGCCCTCCCCGACGGGCTGGCCAGCCTGCTGATGTCCAGGGTCGAGGTGCTGTCCGAGGCCGGGCAGCGGGTCCTGCGCGCCGCCGCCGTGGCCGGGCGCCGGGTCGAGGACGACCTGCTGCGCGAGGTGTCGGGGCTGCCGCTGGCCGAGTTCGAGGAGGCGGTCCGCGAGATCGTCTCGCGCGGCCTGCTCAGGGTCAAGGGCCACGGTTACGCCTTCCGCCACGCCCTGCTGCAGGAGGCCGTCTACACCGACCTGCTGCCGGGCGAGCGCACCCGCCTGCACACCGCCTTCGCCCGCCTGCTCACCTCGCCGGCCGAGCTGGCGCACCACTACCTCGCCGGCCACGACCTGGCCGGGGCGCTGCGGGCCTCCATCGAGGCGGGGCGGGCGGCCGAGCGGATCGGCGCGCCCGCCGAGGCGCACAGCCACTACGACCGGGCGCTGGGCCTCTGGGAGCGGGTCGACGACGCCGAGCGGCTGGCCGGGGAGAGCCGGGCCGGGCTGGCCTTCCGCAGCGCGGTCATGGCCTCCGACAGCGGCGACAACCACCGGGCCGTCGTCCAGCTGCGCGCGCTGCCGCCGACGTCCGAGGTGAGCGAGCGGCTGGCGTACTACCTCTACGAGACCAAGGACCAGGAAGGCGCGATCGCCGCGGCCGAGCGGGCCGTCGAGAGCGCCGAGGACCAGGTCGCGCTCGCCCGCGCGCTGGCCACCCACGCCCGCACCCTGCTGTGGTCGTCGCGGCACCAGGAGGTCGAGCCGCTGGCCGAGCGGGCCCTCGCGACCGCACGCGCGGCCGGGGTCAGAGACGCCGAGGTGAGCGCGCTGGTGTCGCTGGCCAGCTTCGTCGAGCTCCGCGGCGACATCGACCGGGCGCACGCGCTGCTCGACGCGGCCTGCGCGGGGCGCACCGGCGACCTGGCGATGGACCTGCGGGCCCGCTTCAACCACGCCCGCATCCACTACGAGCAGGGCCTGCTCACTCGCGCCGCCGAGGTGGCCGACGACGGCATCCTGATGGCGTTCGAGACCGGGCTCAAGTGGAGCACCTACGGCACCGACCTGCGTTTCCTGCGCTTCCTCATCCACTACGCGGCCGGCGAGTGGGACCAGGCCGAGTCGATGGCCGCCGGCTTCGGCGCGCGGGTCGGCACCGTGCCGGAGGCGATCCTGTCGTCGTTCGCGCTGTTCATCGAGGTCGGCCGCGACCTGTCGGCGGTCGAGGGGCGGCTCGCCCTGCTGCGGCCGTTCTGGTCCGACCCGCTGGCCGTCTACATGTCCAGAGCGCTGGCGGCCGAGCACGCGCTGTGGCACGGCGACCCGGCGACGGCGCTCGACCACGTGCTCGCGGTCCTCGCGGTGGTGGACGAGGACGACGTGGGCATGCTGCGGCCGATCGCCATCGGGCTGTGGGCGCTGGCCGAGCTGGGCACCACCGAGGGGGCCGACGACCTGCGCGCCCTCGCCCACGCCACCCTCAAGGCCGGGCCCGCCGGCGAGGGCGGCTACGTGGGGCCCGAGGGCCGGGCCTGGGAGCTGCGGGTCGAGGCCGAGTGGCATCGCGTGCACGGGCGGCTCGACGTGCCGCTGTGGCGGCGGGTGGTGGAGACGTTCGACGTCGCGTCCGTCTACGAGGCGGCGCGGGGCAGGTGGCGGCTGGCCGAGGCGCTGCTGGCGGCCGGCGACCGGGAGGCCGCGCAGGCGGAGTGGGAGCTGGCCAGGGAGACGGCGGGCAAGCTGCGGGCCGTGCCGCTGGAGAACGCGCTGCTGGAGTTCGGGCGACGGGCCCGGTTCGGCGGCGGGGGCAGTGGTGGCGGCGCGGGTGACGCCGGGCTGACGGCGCGGGAGGTCGAGGTGCTGCGGCTGGTGGCCGAGGGGCTGACCAACCGGGAGATCGCGCAGCGGCTGTTCATCGCGCAGAAGACGGTGAGTGTCCACGTGTCCAACATCCTGGGCAAACTCACCGTCTCCACCCGCACCCAGGCCGCGGCGGCAGCCCGGCGACGAGGACTGCTGGAGTGACCGCCCTCGGCCTCGGGCAGAGGGGTCGGCGCGTCTGATCCCAGGGCGGCGGGTCCGTGGACGCCCGAGTCTCGGCCCTGTGCGTGGGATTCCGGATGCCCGGTCGGGTGGGTTGTCGTTGGACGGGTGTGGGAGTCCTGGTCAGGTCGGGGCGGGCCTGACCAGGGGATGAGCCGTGATCATCAAGGGGTGGGGTCAGGAGCCGGGGGCTGCGGCGATGAGCGGGGTGGCGTCGAACTTCTGCTTCAGGTAGCCGAATTCGAGCATGAGGTCCGCCACCCGCTGCACCTTCGCCGGATCGACGGAGGTGGCGAAGCCGCCGAGCTTCATCGTGGCGGCGGTGGCGCGGTCGATCTTGGTGTACTTCTCCAGGGCGGGAGCCACCTCGGCCGGGTTCGACAGGGCCAGCTCGGCGCCCTTGCGCAGGGCCCGCTGGAAGGCCGCGACGGTCTTCGGGTTCTGCGCGGCGAAGGTCTCCGTGGTGAGATAGCCGGCGATCGGGAAGTCGGCCATCGGCCCGGCGAACGGCTCGGCCAGCTCGACCGCCCCCGACTGTGCGGCCGCCGCCTGGCTGAACGGCTCGGGCAGGAACGCCACCTCGACCTGGCCGCTGTCGAGCGCCCCGGCCATCTCGGGGAAGGGCCGTTCGATGAACTTGACGTCCTGCGGTGCCAGCCCGGCGGGCTTGAGCAGGGCGCTCATGGTGAGGGTGGCGATGTTGTTCAGCGTGTTGACGCCGATGGTGTGCCCCTTGAGCTGGGACAACCCGGTGATCGGCGAGCCCTTCTTGGTCATGAGCGTGAAGTTGCCGGGCTTGGCATCGTACGCGGCTCCGACGATCTTGAGCTTGACCGTGCCGCTGGCGGCGGCGAGCAGGGCGGAGACGTAGTTGCCGTGCATGATGTCGAGCTTGCCGGAGACCAGGTCGGGCATCGCGGCGGCGCCGCCCGTGATCTGCTCGGTGGTGACCTTGAGCCCTTCGGCGGCGAAATAGCCTTTGTCGATGGCGATCTGGATGGGGGCGACCTCGGGCAGCGGCAACATGCCGATCCTGATTTCGGCCTTTTCCAAACCATTGGCTTGTCGGCCCGAATCACCTCCGCCGCCGCAGGCGGTGATCAGTAATGCGAGAAGTCCGAGGACGGTGGCGCGCCGGAAACCTGACATGAACGCTCCTGAGAAGAAATGCGTCCGGTAAAGGCGATCATCGAGCTTAACCGCGTTCGCTGGAATGTTCATCGGCTTTTCGCCGCGGCATGCCAGGCGAGCAACCGGCTCTCCATGAGCAGGAACCCCTGGTTCAGCAGATAACCGAGGATGCCGAGCAGCGCGATCGCCCCCCACACGCCCGGCAGGTCGAACGCCCGCTGCGCCGCGCGTAACTGGAAGCCGATGCCCTCGGTGCTGAAGAACTCCGCGATGACCATGAGGATCAGCGCCAGCGAGAGGCTCAGCCGCAGCCCGGCGAAGATCTTCGGCGCGGCGGACGGCAGGACGATCCGCAGCAGCCGCTGGCCCCGGCTGAACCCGAACACCCGGGCCGTGTCCAGGTGCGTCGGCTCGACGGAGCGCGCCCCGTCGGCCGCGTTGAACAGCACCGGCCACACGATCCCGAACGTGATCGTGGCGACCTGCATGCGCGTGCCCACCGAGAACAGGGCCAGGAACATGGGCAGCAACGCGGGCGGCGGCAGCGCCCGGCCGAACTGGATGACCGGGTCGAGGAAGCGGTAGAGGAGCGGCGAGCGGCCCAGCGCCACGCCGAGGGCCACCCCGGCGATCCCGGCCAGCGCCCAGCCCGCCAGCAACCGGCCCAGGCTCTGCGGGAAGTTGGCCAGGGCGGTGTCGTTCAGCCAGAGGTGGGACGGGGGGCCGGTGAACCAGAGCTCGCGCATCCGGACGGCGATCGCGGACGGCGGCGGGAAGAAGGGATGCTCCATCGCTCTGGTGGCGAACTCCCACCCCAGCAGCACCACCGGTACGACCCAAAGACCGGCCAGCCGTCCCGCTGGAGATCGTTTCCCTGCGCGCTGGGGGGCGGTCATCGGCGGGTTCCCGGGTGCCAGTGGAAGAGGCGGCGTTCCGCCCAGACGAAGGCGCCGTTGGTGGCGATGCCGAGCAGGCCGGCCCAGACCGTGGCGGCCACGGTGAGCGTGAGGCCGTCGGGGCTGCTGCCGGCCAGGATGATGAACGCGCCGATCCCGTCGGAGCCGCCCGCGAGCAACTCCGTGCTGATGGCCAGGATGAGCGCGATCGTGGCGGCCACCCGGATCCCGGTCGCGATGAACGGCGCCGTGCTCGGCAGCGAGACCCGCAGCAGCACCGCCAGGTGGCCGAAGCCGAAGGCCCGCAGGGTCTCCTTGGCCAGGGGGTCGACCTCTTTGAGGCCGTACATGGTGTTGATCAGGATCGGCCACGTGGAGGCGTACACGATGATGGCGACCTTCATGTCCAGCCGCTCGGTGAACACGAACGCCGCCAGCGGGATCAGCGCCACCGACGGGATGGGCCGCAGGAACTCGATCAGCGGCCGCAGCGCCCGCTCGATCGCCGGCACGCTGCCGAGCAGCAGCCCGGCCGGTACGGCGAGCGCGACCGTGAGCAGCAGCCCCAGCGCCCATCCGGCGAAGGTCAGGCCCACGTCCAGCAGGAACTCGGGATCGGCCGCCAGCCCGGCGGCGGTGCGCAGCACGGTCGAGGCCAGCGGGAACTGCACGGTGGAGACGAACCCGAGCCGGCCCGCCGCCTCGGCGAGACAGAGCAGACCGGCCACGCCGAGAGAGCCGCAGATGAACACGTTGTCGAAGGGACGCCAGAGCCGACGCCGCCGGAGTAAAGGACGCGGAAATGTCAGCCGGGGGATCAACGGATCGCCTCGGTGAGGAGAACAACCATGAAGGTCTCCGAATTCGACCGGGGACGGGCGAATATGAAGACAGAGTAACGATCAGCAATTCATCGCGGCGACCGGATGGTTTTCCTTACCACGCAACCGTTCTTCACTTACCGTGTCGCGCCAGTGCCCGCACCTGCTCGGGCGTGAGCGGGCGCGTGGGCAGGCCGCGCAGCAGCAGGAAGAGCTTGGCCGTCTCCTCCAGTTCCTCGATCGCGTCGAGCGCCGCGCCCAGGCTCGTCCCGGCGACGATGGGGCCGTGGTTGCTCAGCAGCAGGGCCGCGTGCGTGCGCGCCGCCTCCTCGGCGGCCGGCTCCAACACCTGGTCGCCGGGCGCGAAGTACGGCAGCAACGGCAGCCGGCCCACGCGCATCGCGAAGTAGGCGGTCAGCGGGGGCAGCGCGTCCTCCGGGTCGAGGCCGTCCAGGCAGGAGACGGCGGCGGCGTACGTGGAGTGGGTGTGCACGACGGCGTTCGCCTCGGGCCTGGCCCGCAGCATGGCGGCGTGCAGGAACGCCTCCTTCGACGGCCGGGGTCCGCTCACGTGGGCTCCGGCCGCGTCGATCAGCGACAGCTCGTCCGCTTCGACGGTGCCGAGGCTTGATCCGGTCGGGGTGACCAGGAGGTGCTCGCCGACGCGTACGGAGAGATTGCCCGTGCTGCCGTGGGTCAGGCCGCGCTGGAACAGCGATCGCGCGGCGGCGATGATCTCCGCGCGCTGCTCGTCTCGGTTCGTCGCTCGGCTCATCGTGTGGCCTCCAGCAGTAGGTCCGGCTCGCCGAAATTGCCGGACTTGAGCAGTAGCGTGAGGCCAGAGGGGGTGAAGATCCACGGCACCCCGCGTGCCGCCTCCGCGCCGATCTCGCCGCCCGGCACGCCGAGCGTGCTCACGACGGCGCCCGACGTCTCGCCGCCGGCCGACACGACGCGGGTGACACCCCGCTCGACCAGCCCCCGGGCGACCCGGCCGATGGCCGCCTCCAGGATCGCGGCCGAGCGGTCGGTTCCGAGCCGTCGCTGTACGTGGCGCAGGGCGGCCAGCTCCAGGGAAGAGTAGATCAGGGGTGCCTCCGTGTCCTTGCCGAGGGTGTCGTACCAGGCGAGTGCGCCGTCCGCGAGGGAGCCCGGGTCCTGGTCGGCCAGGGCGTCGAGGCGGTAGGCCGGCCGGCCCGCTTCGATCATGGCGGCGATCTGCTGGAGCGTACGGGCCGAGCAGCTTCCGGCCAGCACCGCGGCGGGCTCGCCGGAGGCGGGAACGGGCGCCTCACCGTGGTCGGCGCGCGCCCTGCTCGCGGTCGGACTTTCCGCCTGGCCTACCGCCGGACCTTCGGCCGAATCTCCCGCACGACCTTCCGCACGACCTTCCGCACGACCTTCCGCACGACCTTCCGCTCGGCCTTTTGCCAGGCCGGCTGCCAGGCCGGCCGCGCCTGCGACCAGCGGGGCTCCGGACAGTGCCCGGCCCGCCGTCGTCAGGTCGCTGTCGTCCAGGGCGTCCACGAGGGCGTAACGGACGCCGTCCGCTCGCAACTCGGACAGCCGCGCCTCGATGGCCTGCCCACGGACCTGGGGGAGTGTCACGACGCCCGCCCGGTACTCGCTCTGGGCTTCCAGTACGCGTGGCAGGTAGGAGTCGGTCATGGGGGTGAGCGGGTGATGGCGCATGGGGGACTCGCCGAGCAGCACGTCGCCGACGAACAGGTAGCCGTTGTACTGCGTGCGGCCGTGCTCGGGGGAGCTCGGGGTCATCGCCACGACCGGCACGTCCATGGCGTCGGCCAGCGCGTCGAGGACCGGGCCGATGTTGCCGTCGGGGGTGGAGTCGAAGGTGGAGCAGTACTTGAAGTAGACCTGGTCCAGGTTGACGTGCGTACGCAGCCAGTCCAGGGCGGCGAGCGAGCGGGCCACCGCGTCGGCCTTGGGGATCGTCCGGGTCTTCAGCGCGATCACCACGGCGTCGTACCCGGGCGTGTCGGTGCCCCGCGCGGGCCTGTCGGTGTCGTGCTCGGGTGTGTCGGTGTCGCTCTGGGACGGGTCAGCGCCGTGCTTGGACGGGGCGAGGTCGTCCGGCGGGAGGCCGAAGTAGAGGACGGTGCGGAGGCCGTGACGGCGCAGGGCCACGGCGACGTCTGTGGCGCCGGTGAAGTCGTCGGCGATGGCGCCGATCATCGATCCCCCTTCGGGTGGTGCTGGCGGCGGGCGGTGACGGGGATGGCTGCTCGTCGCACAGGCATGGCGCGCCCGGTCGCGGCCGGGGTGGTGTCGACCAGCGTGATTCTCGGCCTGCTCATCGGGGCGGCTCCGTCGGGTTCGGCACGGGAGCGCGCTCGTCGATCCGGGCACGGTGGTGGGCGACCATGTGACCGACGTTATCGGCGTCCCGCCAGGAGGCGACTGCGGCCTGTGCTCAGCTGGTGATTGTTTTGTCGCGCAGGAGGAAGTAGCTCGCCTGGTCGGTCTGAAGGTAGGCGTGGAAGTTCGGGGCCAGGGAGCGGGCTGATCTGTCGGCGGTCACGATCGTGACGACCACGTAGTTCTTGGACGACCCCGAGAGGATCTTGCCGTACGAGTACTTGGCGAGGGTCTCGTCCTGACGCCACCTGACCGCGTTCGACGAGAGCTTGGCCAGGCGGGAGGCGGCGGTCTTGGCGGACTGTTCGCTCGGGAAGGACATCAGGAGCTGCACCGCCTTGATGTGGCCGCTGTAGGCGGAGTAGGCGAGCTGGACGGCGCTCTCGCACTTGTTCTTTGTCAGTACGCTGCCCTCGCCGTCCACCGGGGTGCACGACGGGTACGTCCAGCCGCCGACCTTGTCGGCCCGGAACTTGACGCCGCCCAGGGCGAAGTTCCAGTCCTTGAACTCGCTGTGGGTGAGCGGCGAGCCGGGCTGCACCTGCTTCGAGGCGGACGCGGTGCTGGTCGGGGAGCCGCTGGGCGTGGCCGAGGGGGTGGGGGACTCGGAGGTGGGGTCGGGGCTCGTGGTCGCGGGCGGGTCCGACGACTCGGGGCTCTGCGACGGCGGGGACGTGGTGGGGGCCTCGCTGGGCAGGGCGACGGTGGTGGTGGGGCCGGGCGCGTTCAGGTAGAGGTACGCACCCACGGCGCCGCCGCCGAGAAGGAGCACGGCCACGCCGACGGCCAGCCCGATGATCAGGGCGCCGTTGCTCTTCCTGGCCGGCCCAGGCGCATAGCCCTGCTGCGGGAACTGCCCACCGCCCGGCTGCCCGGCGTACGGCCCACCGCCCGGTCGCCCGTTGTACGGCGGGCTGCCGTAGCCCTGGTGAGCCAGCGCCGTCTGATCCGGCAACGGTGCGTAGGCCGGCTGGGTGGCGGCGGCCTGAGTCGGCATTTGACCGTAACCGGGTTGGGGGATGCCGTAACCGTGTTGGTTGGCGGCCGTCTGGCCCGGCTGTGGGTCCCAGCTGGGTTGGGGGGTGGTGGGCCGGCTCGGTGGTGGGCCCCAGCCGGGTCCCGGGGGCGTGGGCTGACTCGGTTGGGGAGCGTGGCCGGGGCCGGTGGGCTGACCTGGCGGTGGGCCGTAGGTGGGCTGGGGCGGGCCGTTGCCGGGTGGAGGAGAGGGTGGCCATCCCTGCGGGTCCTGCTGGGAGGAGTAGGACGGGTGTTGTGGCGGACCCCAGGACGGTGGTTGCGGGGTGCTGTAAGGCGGGTGCTGCGCGGCCGGGTTCTGGGGTGGGTCGTACCCTTGCGGCGCAGCCTGGCCCTGTGCGTCGCCCCAGGGTTCTGGCTGGTGCGGCTGGGGTTGGGGTGGCTGCGGAGGGTATGCCATCCCCCCATTGTGGGGCAGGCCATTACCTTCTGCCTCAAGTACCCCACCAATTGTCATACTAGGTCAGCGTGCCGACGGGGATGCTTTGGTCGGCTCGGCGGAGACCAAGGTCTGATGTCGCGGCGTGAGCGCCGATCGTAGCTTCGGCCCATGACGGAACTACGCACGCCTCCCGCCACCCGTGTCCACGAGGTGGACGCCGTGCGGGGGTTCGCCCTGGCCGGCATCCTGGTCGCGAACATCGGCTTCTTCGCCGATCCCGGCTATGCCATGGCGGACGGCAGCATGCCCATCACGGAAGGCCCCGTCGCCTGGGTCATCACGGCTCTCGTGCTGACGAAGTTCTACATCGTCTTCTCGTTCCTGTTCGGCTACTCGTTCACGCTGCAGATGCGCGCGGCGGAACGGGCGGGCGCGAGCGTGAAGGCCAGGACCCTGCGCAGGTGCCTGGGACTGTTCGTGATCGGGGCGCTGCACGGGATCCTGCTGTGGATCGGCGACATCCTGACCCTGTACGCCGTGCTCGGCCTGGCCCTGCTCGCCATGCGCGACCTCAGGCCGAGGACCGCCGTGGTCACCGGCTCCGTCATCGTCGGCGTGATCACCCTGCTGCTGGGGGCGCTGGCGTGGCTGTCCACCCTCGACCCGGCGGCCGGCCAGACCCCGGCGGCCGACCCGGCGCAGGCGGCCAGGGCGCTGAGCCTGGCCACCGGCGGGCCGCTGGACTTCCTGACCCTGCAACTGGAGCTCTATCCGCCCATCGCGGTGCTGGTCTGGCTGGGCCAGGGGCCGACGGCGCTGGCCATGTTCCTGTTCGGGCTGGCGGCGGGCAAGCGCAGGCTGCTGGAGGACACCGAGCGGTGGGAGCGGCTGCTGCCCGGGATCCAGTGGATCGGGTTCGGGATCGGCCTGCCCGGCGGGATCCTGCTCGCGTGGACGTCCGGCGAGGCGGGCCCGTGGGAGCTGGCCGGCACGGCGCTCAACACCGTCACCTCGATCCTGCTGGCCGCCGCCTACGTCGCGACGCTGCTGCGGGTGATCAGGCGCTTCCCCGCCGCCGGGCGCGTGCTCGCCCCCGCCGGCCGGGTGGCGGCCTCCAACTACGTGGGCCAGTCGCTGCTGGCGTGCCTGATCTTCACCGGGTACGGGCTCGGCCTGGCGGGCACCCTGTCGCCGCTCGCCGTGATGGGCGTGGCCGCGCTGATCTACACCCTGCTGCTCTGGCTGAGCGCGATGTGGCTGCGTTCGCACCGATACGGGCCGATCGAGTACGTGCTCCGCCGCGTCACGAACGGGGCCTGAACAGTGCCCGCCGGAATTCGATGGAAAGTTTGCGGCGAACCGGTATTTCTCCCTATACGCCCGCTCTCTACGAGTGCAGCATCCTTTGGCAGGAGGTCGGACAGGAAGCCGTGCCGGCGGCCTGTGGCGCAGCACGAGGGCCTGCGCGACAGGCCGATCTCCGGCACAGAGCCGACCGACCGCCGAGGACGGATCAGTTGGGCAGGCCCGTGCCGCGGGTCACCACGATCCCCGCCGAGCAGAGCGCGGTCTTGCTGCGGGACGGCGCTTTGCTCGGCGGGCATTTCCCCGGCCACCGGTCAGCGGTTTGCTCGGGGGGCATTTCCCCGGGCAACCGGTCAGCGGGTTTCGGCGCGGTGGACGAGACGGGCGATGCGGGCGGCGATGTCGGACCACAGCTGCCTGGGCAGGTTGTGCCCCATGCCGTCGATGATCACCAGCTCCGCCCCGGGGATCGCCGCCGCGGTCGCCTCGCCGCCGCTGACGTCGCACATCGCGTCGTCGGCGCCGTGCAGCACCAGCGTCGGCACGCCGACCGTACGGAGCCCGGCGGTGCGATCGCCCGACGCGAGGACCGCCACGGCCTGGCGGAGCGTCCCGACGGGATCGTGGGACCGGTCGTACGCCATCCCGGCGCGCTCGCGCAGCTCGGCCTCGTCGGCGGGGAAGCCGGGCGAGCCGATGACGCGGAAGGCCGCGACCCAGCGCTCGATGACGGCCGCGCGCCCCGCAGGCGCCGGCCCCGCCAGCGCGGCCAGCGCCTCCGGCCTGGGGCCGCCCACTCCGGGCGCGCCCGTGGTGGACATGATCGACGTCAGGGAACGGATGCGGGCGGGATGCTCGACGGCCACCGTCTGGGCGATCATCCCGCCCAGTGAGGCGCCGACGAGATGGGCGCTGTCCAGCCCCAGCGCGTCGAGCAGGCCGACGGTGTCGGCCGCCAGGTCGGACAGCGTGTAGGAGGCCGAGGACAGGTCACCGGCCAGCGCGGCCGGCAGGTCGGGCGGCGGCGCGTCGTGGAAGTGGGTGGACAGGCCGGCGTCGCGGTTGTCGAAGCGGATGACGTGGTGGCCGAGGCCCGCGAGTTCGGCGCAGAAGCCTTCGTGCCAGTGGACGAGCTGGCCCCCGGCGCCCATGATCAGCAGGATCGGCGGCGCTTGGGGGTCGCCGAAGCGTTCGTAGGTCATCTCGATCCGGGACGGACCGACATTCTTCGCTTTTTCCTCGCTCATCATCACGCTGACTCCCGATTTCGACGGGCGGAAGGATGGAAATAACGCTATCCCTCTTCGGCCGGGTTGCCGAACGCATATTCGGTCGGTGATCAGGGTGGCTTTCTTGTTGTATTTCGCGAGAATGTTGGAGATGTGGTGAAGGTCGCAGAGCGGAGACCGTCCCGCTCAGGACGCTGTTCGGGGGGCAGAAGGTGCAAAAGGCGTTGCGGTAAGCATGCCCGGCTCGCGATTCCGCCGATAGATGAAGAGCGGGCGCTACCCGGTTACCCGGGTTTCTTCGTCGATGGGGAAAATGGTGGTGATATAGGTAGGTCTTCGGTGGTCAACTGGGAGGTACACAGAACATGCCGAACGCGCTGCCGGTCACCCTCGGTGACGTTCACGACGCCGCCGCCCGGATCAAGGGCGTCGCCCACCGGACCCCCGTCCTGCGCTCGCGTACGCTCGACGCCCTGGTGGGAGCCGAGGTCTTTCTCAAGTGCGAGAACCTGCAGCGCATCGGGGCGTTCAAGTTCCGCGGAGCCTACAACGCCGTCTCCCGCCTGACCCCGGCCCAGCTGGAGCGGGGCGTGGCCACGTACTCGTCCGGCAACCACGCCCAGGCCGTCGCCCTGGCCGCGCGTGAGCTGGGGAGCACGGCGGTGATCGTCATGCCCGAGGACGCCCCGCGGTCCAAGAGGGAGGCCGCCGTCGGTTACGGCGCGGAGATCGTCACCTACGACCGCTACAGCGGCGACCGGGTCGCCATCGGCGAGGCGCTGGCCGCCGAGCGCGGACTGGCCCTGATCCCCCCGTACGAGCATCCGCACGTCATCGCTGGCCAGGGCACCGCGACCCTGGAGCTGATCGAGGAGGTCGGCGACCTGGACGCGCTGCTCGTGCCGATCGGCGGCGGCGGCCTGATCGCGGGCAGCGCCACGGCGGCCAAGGGCCTGCTGCCCCGGATCCGGGTGATCGGCGTGGAGCCTGAGGCCGGCGACGACACCAAGCGGTCGCTCAGCGCGGGCCGGCGGGTGTCCATCCCCATCCCGCGGACGATCGCCGACGGCCAGGCCAGCGAGATCCCCGGCGAGCTGACGTTCTCGATCAACCGGCACCTGGTCGACGACGTCGCCCTCGTGAGCGAGGACGACATCCGCGCGGCCATGCGGATGGCGTTCGAACGCATGAAGATCGTCATGGAGCCCAGCGGCGCCACCCCGCTGGCCGCGCTGCTGGCGGGGCGGGCCGGGAACCTGCCGCGCCGGGTCGGGATCATCGTCTCCGGCGGCAACATCGACACCCGCCGCTTCGCCGAGATCTGCGCCGCCCCAGCCGGCTGATCGTCCCGCCGACGGCTGATCGGCCGACAGCTGATCGGCCGACAGCTGATCGGCTGGTGGCCGGTTGAGGTCAGCTTAGGTCGGTCCCTTGTTCGGCTGATCGTCTTGTTGTGGGATTGCGGCAGAATAGGCGGGATGTCCTCCCCCCGCCCGGCGTCCGATCGGGACTTCCGGCGCCTCTGGGCGGGGACGGCGGTCAGCCAGCTCGGGTCGGCGGTCGGCATGGTGGCGCTGCCCGTGGTGGCCGTCACCGTCGTCGGGGCGTCGGCGTTCGAGGTGGCGCTGCTGGCCGCGTTCACCGCCGTCACGACCGCGCTGCTGGCCTTCCCGCTCGGCGCCTACGTCGAGTTCAGGCGCAAGCGGCCGATCATGATCGTGACGGACGCGGTCAGGTTCGCCGCGATCGGGAGCGTTCCGGTCGCGGCGCTTCTGCACGTGCTGACGTTCGCCCAGCTGTGCGTGATCGCGGTCGTGAACGCCTCGTGCCAGATCGCGTTCTCCGCCGCCTCGCAGGCGCATCTCAAGGCGCTGGTGTCGGGGCCGGGCCTGGTCGCGGCCAACAGCCGGCTGGAGTCGACCCGCTGGCTCAGCGTCTCGGCGGGTCCGTCCGCGGGCGGCGCGCTCATCGGGCTGTTCGGCGCGGCCGGGTCGCTGGTGATCGACGCGCTGTCGTTCCTGGTCAGCGCGCAGGCGATCAGGACCCTGCGCACGCCGGAGCCGGCCCCGCCGGTACGGGAGCGGCGCGCGTCGCGGCGGGAGGAGCTGTTCGCGGGGTGGCGGTTCGCCTGGCGGCATCCGGCGCTGCGGCCGATGCTGGTCAGCTGGGTGACCTTCGCCGGGGCCAGCTCGATGGGGGCGTCGGTGTCGGCCGTCTTCTACCTGCGCGACCTGGGGTTCGAGCCCTGGCAGTACGGGCTGATCATGGGCGTGCCGTCGCTGGGCGGCTTCGTCGGCGCACGGGCCGCGCCCCGGCTGGTGGCCAGGCTGGGTGACGTGCGGACTCTGTGGTGGGCGAGCATGGTCCGCGGGCCCTGGTACTTCCTCATCCCGGCCGCCGTGCCCGGCGTTCCCGGGCTGCTGATGTGCGGCTTCGGGTTCGGCCTGGTGCTGCTGTTCGCCGGCGCCGCCAACTCCACCATGACGAGCTACCGGCAGCGGCAGACGCCCGACGAGCTGATGGCGAGGGTGGCGGCGCTGTGGTCGTTCGCGACGACGGTCACGCAGCCACTGTTCATCCTGCTCGGCGGCCTCGTGGCGACGTGGGCGGACACCAGGTCGGCGCTGTACGCGGCGGCCGCGGTGATGTGCGGGGCGGCGCTGCTGCTGCCGCGGACACCACCACGTGAGCAGCCGGGCTCATGATCATTCGGTGGCCGTCCACGCGGCTATCTGCGCCCGCGAGCCGAACCCCGAGCGGCGGCGCTCCCTCCTCCTCCGGCTCCTCGGCGGCGTCCGGAGCGGGCTCCCCGAGTGCCAGCGCGACCCCCGCCGTCCGCGGCAACACCAGGGGCAAGGTCGTGATCACCGTCTTAACGTGACGGGATAGACAGCCAAGGCTGTTCAGTTCAGGTTGTGCAGTCCAGGCTGTCGTTCTAGCGTGGACGTGTGAACGAGGTGCAGCAGGTCTCCGAGCAGGCCGCGCACGCCGCGGCCGAGGTGTGGGTGGTCTTCAGCCGGCTGCGCCGCAGGCTCCAGGCGCTGGAGGGGGAGGGCGGCAGCTCGCCCGCGCAGGCGTCGGTGCTGGCCCGGCTCAGCAAGCAGGGCCCGGCCTCGGCCAGCGAACTGGCCGCCGCCGAGCGGGTCAGGCCGCAGTCGATGGCGAAGATCGTGGCCGCGCTGGAGCAGGCGGGGCTGGTCGAGCGGCATCCCGATCCGGAGGACGGGCGCCGTCTGCTGGTCACGCTGACCGAGGCGGGGCGTACCCGGCGGCAGGGCGACCGTCAGGCGCGCGAGGCGTGGTTGGCCAGGACGCTGCACGAGCGGGGGGACGAGGAGCAGTTGCGCGCGGTGATCACCGCGATGGCGCTGCTCGACGAGGTCGCGCACTCGTGACGATCCGTCAGGGCATCGGGCGCGTCGCCGGACGGATGCGGCGCGGGCGGCCGCCCGATGCGGGCGGGTTCGACCGCAAGCTGGTCGCGCCCATGATCCTCGGCTCCATCCTCAACCCGGTCAACTCCTCCATGCTGGCGGTGGCGCTGATCCCCATCGGGGCCGCGTTCGGGGCGCCGCCGTCCGAGACGGCGTGGCTGGTGACCGCCCTCTACCTGGCCACGGCGGTCGCGCAGCCGGTCATCGGCCGGCTCGTCGACGCGTACGGGCCGCGCCCGCTCTACCTGACCGGCACCGCGCTGGTGGGCCTCGCGGGGCTGATGGCCGTGTTCGCCCCCGGTCTCGGCCTGCTGATCGCCTCCCGGGTGCTGCTCGGCATCGGCACGTCGGCGGCCTATCCGGCGTCGATGTACCTGCTGCGCAGCGAGGCCGAGCGCACCGGCCTGCGCAACCCGAGCGGCATCCTGGCCGCCCTGTCCGTCTCCAACCAGGTCATCGCGGTGATCGGCCCGACGCTCGGCGGCCTGCTGATCGGCCTCGGCGGCTGGCACCTGATCTTCACCATCAACGTCCCGCTGTCGGCCGCCTGCCTGGTCCTGGGCGGGCTGCGGCTGCCGCGACGCGCCGACCTGCGCCTCGCGCCCGGGCAGCGGATCGACGTCGTGGGCATCGGGTTGTTCGCCGGCACGATCGTCGCGTTCATGCTGTTCCTGATGGAGCCGGGCCTCGACCACGCCTACCTGCCCGCCGTCGCCCTCGTGACCGGCGCGGGCTTCGCGTGGTGGGAGCTGCGGCGGACGCAGCCGTTCATCGACCTGCGGGTCCTGCGCGGCAACGCGCCGCTGCTGGCCACGTACGCGCGCCAGCTGCTCGCCTTCACCACCATCTACGCCTTCCTGTACGGCTTCACCCAGTGGCTGGAGGAGAGCCGGTCGCTGAGCCCGTCGCAGGCGGGGCTGATCCTGCTGCCCATGTCGGGAGCGGCCATCGTGGCCACGGTCCTGGTCGGGCGGCGGCCCCAGGTGCGCGGCAAGCTCCTGGTCGGCGCCGTGATCCAGGTCGCGGGCTGCGCCGGTCTGCTGCTGCTCGACGTGTCCATCCCCGTCTGGGTCCCGGTGGCCATCGCCACCGCCGTCGGCATCCCGCAGGGCCTGATCGGCCTGGCCAACCAGAACGCCCTCTACGCCCAGGCGGACCCGGCGCGCATGGGGTCGTCGGCCGGGCTGCTGCGTACCTTCGCCTACCTCGGCGCGCTGCTCGCCTCGGCCGCCAACGCCGCCTTCTACCGGCACGGCGCGACCACCGGCGGGCTGCACGACCTCGCGCTGCTCCTGCTGGTCGTCTCGGCGCTGCTGCTCACGGTCACGGTCGCGGATCGCTCCTTGCGCCGCGTCGGCCGCGACCGCTCCTGACGGACGCCACGTTCATCGACGTCACCCCGATGGACGCCTCCCGCACGGAAGTCACCCGCACGGACGCCGGTTGGAGGCGCGGAATCTTGCCCTGATGCGCGGACGGCCGTGGGGCTCGCTTGGGACGTCACCGGGAACCCTTCACCGCGGCGGAAACCGGGGGTGGCGTTGGAACAGGCGAGTGAACAGGTCAGGTCCGTGGACGCCGGGCCGGTGCGCGTGCTCGGCGTGGCGTTCCTGCTGGCCATGACGGCCTGCCAGATGGTGTCGGGGCTGGACGCGAGGCCCGAACGCTTCACCGGGGCGATCGTGGCGCTGCTCGCGGCCTGCGCGCTCGCCTTCGCCGCCGCCGTCTGGGGGCCGGCCAGGGCGGCGGGCGCGTTCGGCGGCGCGGTCCTGACCGGGTACGCGGCCGAGGTCGCCGGGGTGCTGACCGGGTTCCCGTTCGGCGACTACGCCTACGGCGACGTCCTGTGGCCGCAGGCAGGCGGGGTGCCGGTGGCGGTGGCGGTGGCGTGGGGCGGCATGGGGCTGGCCGCGTACGCGGTGGCCGCCGCCGTCGTGCCCGTACCCGGCTGGCGGCGGATCGCCGTGGGCGCGGGCGCGCTGACCGCGTGGGACCTGTTCCTCGATCCGCAGATGGTGCGGATGGGGCTGTGGACGTGGGCGGAAGACGGGCCGTACCGAGGCGTGCCGCTGAGCAACTACGCGGGCTGGCTGCTGGTGTCGGCGCTGGTCATGCTGGTCGTGCAGCGCTTCGCCGGCGACCGTGAGCCGGGATACGGGCTGCCCGCCCTCTACACGGTCATGGCGGTCATGGAGACGATCGGCTTCCTGGCGGTGTTCCAGCCGCCCGATCCGCTGGTCGCCGCCGCCGGAGGCATCACGATGGGCGCGTTCGCCGCGCCCGCCTGGAGGCGGTTGTGGCAGCGGTGACGGTGATCGGCGGCGGCGTCGGCGGCATGACGAGCGCGCTGCTGCTGGCCAGACAGGGCCACGACGTGCGGCTGTACGAACGCTCGCCGCGGCTGGGCGGGAAGCTGGCCGAGCACCACCGCGACGGCTTCACCTTCTCGCTCGGCCCCTCGCTGCTGACCATGCCCGAGCTGTTCAGGGAGCTGGGGCTGCGCCGCGAGCTGATCGAACCCGCGCCGCTGTGCCGCTACCGGTTCGCCGACGGCACGGAGCTGGACGCCCGGCGCGACCCGGCCGAGATGGCCGCCGCGGTGGACCGGCTGGCCCCCGGCGAGGGCGCCGCCTGGCACGCCTTCCACGACTGGGCCCGCGGCTGCCTGCGCGCGGCCGGCCGGACCGCCTTCGCCGGCCCCCTGCTCGGCCCGCCCGGTCAGGCCCGGCTCTCGGACCTGCTCGCTGTGGCGCCCGCCCGTACCCTCGACGGGCTGGCCCGCCGCTTCTTCCGCGACCCGCGCCTGCGCCAGTACGTCGGCCGCTACGCCACCTACGCCGGCTCCGACCCGTACCGGGCGCCGGCCGCGCTCGGCTGCGTCCCGGCCCTGGAGCACGGGCAGGGCGTCTGGTACGCGCCGGGCGGCCTGCCGCGGCTGGCCGAGGACCTGACGCTGCTGTTGAAGGCGGCCGGCGTGCGGCTCCATCTGTCCACCCCGATCGCCGCCGTCATCTGCGACGGCTCCCGCGTCACCGGCGTCCGGCCGGCGGGCGGGCGCGCCGTGCCCTGCGACGTCGTGGTGGCCAACACCGACGCCGCCGCCCTGTACGGGCACCTTCTGCCCGACCGGCGGCGGCTGCGCCGGATCGCCCGGCTCGGCCCCTCGTCGTCGGCGTTCCTGCTGATGGCCGGGGTCGAGGGCAGGACGCCCGGCCTGGCGCACCATTCCGTGCTGTTCTCCGGCGACTACGAGCGCGAGTTCGCCGACCTCTTCGAGCACCGGCGGCCGCCCGCCGACCCGACGATCTACCTCGGCTGCTCGGCCGTGGACGACGCCACACAGGCGCCCGAAGGGGCCGAGAACTGGACGATGCTGGTCAACGTGCCGGCCCGCGACCCGGTGCGGTGGCCGATGGGGGTGGCCGCGTACCGGGATCTGGTCCTGGAACGGCTGGCCGAGCGCGGGCACGACCTGTCGGGACGGCTGCGCTTCGTGGACGTCCTCACCCCCGCCGACCTGCGCGACCGCTACGGCGCCTGGGGCGGCGCAATCTACGGCAGCGCCTACCGGGGCAGGCTCTCGTCGTTCCTGCGCCCAGGAAACAGGGGGCCTAGACGCGGGCTGTACGTGGTGGGCGGCTCGGCCCACCCGGGCGGCGGCCTGCCGATGGTGGTCCTGGGCGCCCGCATCGTCGCGCGCCTCATCGCCCACGACTTCCCACCCACCGCTTCTGACCGGACCTCGTCACGAGGTTCGGGCGACACTGCGCCGCGCCGGCCTTCCGCGCGGAGTTCGGGCGACGCCGCGCCGGATTTGCCGTCTTCGCGTGGCGTTTCCGACGTCGTGGCAGCCTCGCCGCCATCGGACGTCGAGCGGGGTGGCCGGTGAGGGTGCTCAGTGTGGCTCAGGCCGTGGCCGGCGTTGTCGTGGTCGCGCGGCTGGCGCGCGGGCGACGGAGGCTGCCGCCGCTCCGGGCGTGCCCGCCGACCGGCGATGAGGTGTCCGTGGTGATCCCGGCTCGCGACGAGGCCGCCAGGATCGGGCCGTGCCTGCGGGCCGTGCTGGCCGACCCCGGGGTCAGCGAGGTGATCGTGGTCGACGACGGCTCCAGCGACGGTACGGCGGATGTGGCGGCGCGGCTCGGAGCCAAGGTCGTCACGTCGGCACCGCTGCCGCCCGGATGGATCGGCAAGCAGTGGGCCCTGCGCCAGGGCGTGGCGGCCGCGCGCGGCGAGGTGGTGGTCACACTCGACGCCGACACCCGACCCGGGCCCGGCCTGTTCGGTGCGCTGACGCGGGCCCTGGCCCAGTACGACCTGGTGAGCGCCGGTCCCCGCTTCCGCTGCGACGGCCGCTTCGAACGGGCGCTGCACGCCTCCATGCTGGCCGGCCTGGTCTACCGGTTCGGCCCGATCGGCCCGCCGACCGCGCCCCCGCCGCACCGCACGATCGCGAACGGCCAGTGCCTGGCCTTTCGGCGGGCGCGGATGTCGGAGGCGGACGGGTTCGCACGGGTACGTGACCGGATGACCGATGACGTCGCGCTGGCCCGCCACCTGGCCGGGCGGGGCTGGAAGGTGGGCTTCCTGGACGCGGCGGACCTGCTGCAGGTCGACATGCACGACTCGGCGGGCGAACTGTGGCGCGAGTGGGGCCGCTCACTGTCACTGGGCGACGTGACCGATCCTGGGCGGCAGGCGGGCGACCTGGCCGTGATCTGGCTGACGGGGGCCCTGCCGGTGCTGCGGCTGGCGTCCGGGCGGCCGTCGGGGCTGGACCTGGCGCTGCTGGCCGTGCGTCTACTGGTGGCCGGCGCGCTGCGCGGCAGCTACCGGGGGCCGGGGGCCGAACTGCTGCTGTCACCGCTCCTCGACCCCGCGGTCGCCGCCCGCCTGACCCATGCCACCCTCCGCCCCGCACGAACCTGGCGCGGCCGCACGTACCCCCGATCCGGCCCTGTCGGGTCGCTTGGGGATCGTAGGGACCCGCGTTCCGGTCTTGTGGGGTCAACCGGAGACCGTACGTACCCGCGATCTGAGCCCGTCCAGTCGCCTGGGGATCGTGCGGACGTAGCGGTCAGTGGCGGCGGGTGGCCAGGACGAAGCGTAGCCCGATGAGGCACATCAGGCCGCCGGTGGCCGCGACCAGTCCCGCTGGGGCGAACGGCCACTGCAGCACGGGGATGGCGAACACCGCCACCCGGGCCCCCACCGCGAACGAGCGCGTCGCCAGTGCCGTCACCACCAGCGCCGCCACCGCCAGGCCGAACGCGGGCGGGCAGATGACGGCGATCCCGCCGGCGAACGTGAGCACCGACCGCCCGCCCCTGAACCCGGCGAACACCGGCCAGGCGTGCCCGGCCATCGCCGCCGCCACCGCCAGGTACACCGGCGCCGCGCTCGCACCCGAGACCGTGCCGGACGCGGAGGTGTGCGCGCCGCTGACCAGCAACGCCAGCAGGGCGGCCAGCGTGCCCTTGAGCATGTCGCCGGCGAACACCGGCACCGCCGCCCGCCGGCCGAGTCGCTCCTTGACGTTCCAGTACCCGGGGTTGCGATCTCCGACGTCCCGAGGATCGACGCCGTGGACGCGGCCCACCAGCACCGCGACCGGCACCGACCCGAGCAGGTAGCCGGCGATGACCGCCACCGCCCACTCAAGCGCCGCCCCGACTCCCGCCTCAACCATCGCGTCGTTCCACCTCGTCCGGTACGACACCGCGAGCGCGATGCGCCACATGGCCTTCGACCGGCCGCTGCTGCGTGACTGCGGGGGGCTGCTGTTCTGGCGGCTGCTCGGCACGGGGAGGGGACGCTCGATGTCGCTCGGGGCCGACCTGCGCCGCTGGGCGCTGTTCGCGGTCTGGCGCTCGGCCGGCGACCTGGAGGCGTTCCTGCGCTCGTCGCCGATCGCGGCCCGCTGGCGCGCCGAGGCGTCGGAGACCTGGCAGGTACGACTGGCTCCGCTGTCCTCGCGCGGCACCTGGACCGGCCGAAACCCCTTCGCCGACCCGCCCGGCCCTCCGGCGGGCCCGTCCGGTGACTCGCGTGGTGCCCAGGTGGGCTCGGGCGGCGGTGTGGTGGGTGCACGGGGCGGGCCGGTGGCGGTGCTCACCAGAGCGTCGATCCGGGTGCGGCGGCTGGTCGCGTTCTATCGGTCGGTGCCGCCTGTGGACGAGTCGCTGCGGCGGCAGGACGGGTGTCTGGCCTCGATCGGGATGGGGGAGTGGCCGCTGGCCCGGCAGGCCACGTTCTCGTTGTGGCGCGACCAGGACGCGATGCGCGGCTTCGCCTACCGGGGTGCGGCGCACCAGCGGGTCGTCGAGCGCGTACGCTCCCACGACTGGTACGCCGAAGAGCTGTTCGCTCGCTTCGTCCCGTACGCCAGCGAAGGCACCTGGAACGGCACCGACCCCCTGCGCACGCCACCGCCGCACCACGGCACCGACTCCCCACGTGACCGGCACGGCGGCCCCGGCCCCTCGTGCTGAGCGGGTGGTCATGGGGCCGGTGCCTTGATGTCGGGTGCTGCTCCGGAGAGGGTGTGGGCCACCACGCAGGCCCTGGCGATGGTGGCCGCGCGGGATGAGCCGTGGGCGACGACGACCGTGCCGCGTAGCCCGAGCAGGGCCGCGCCGCCGTGGGTCTCCGGGTCGTAGCGGCGGGCCACTCCGGCGAGTTGCTCGGGCGCGGCGACGCCCTCGCGGGCGACCATCGCGAGCACCGTACGCACGCATCCCTCGACGTTCTTGAGCACCACGTTGCCGGTGAAGCCGTCGGTGACGATCACGTCCACCCGGCCGGACAGCACGTCGTGCCCCTCGACGTTGCCCGCGAAGCGCAGCGGCAGGGCGGCCAGCAGTTCCTCGGCCTGGCAGGTGAGCCGGTTGCCCTTGCCCGGCTCCGACCCGATGGACAGCAGCCCCACGGCCGGGTCCGCCCGGCCGAGCACGGAACGCGCGTACCCGGCCCCCAGCTGTGCGAACTGCGCCATCATGGCGGAGCTGGGATCGGCCGTCGCCCCCGCGTCCACCAGCACCGTCGCGCCGCCCCGCAGCGACGGCAGCGCCACGGCCAGCGCGGGCCGCAGCACGCCGGCGGCCCGGCCGAGGCCGCGTACGGCGCAGGTGACCACCGCCCCGGTGGACCCGGCGGACACGAACGAGCCGCCCACGCCCTGGCGTACCAGGTCACAGCCCACCGCGAGACTGGAGCCGGCCAGGGCGGCCGCGGCGGCGCCCCGTTCGGACATCGGCACGGCGTGCAGGGCGTGCACCACGGCGATCT
Source organism: Nonomuraea fuscirosea (assembly GCF_003001935.1). Lineage (GTDB taxonomy): Bacteria > Actinomycetota > Actinomycetes > Streptosporangiales > Streptosporangiaceae > Nonomuraea > Nonomuraea fuscirosea. The sequence goes on from NZ_PVNG01000003.1 coordinate 589,627, forward strand.
CGCTCTCCGCGCCGTGCCGCCACAGCTCCCTGCTCAGCTGCGCCTCCGCGCCGACCAGGATGACCGGCACCCCGTGCGCCCGCCGCGCCTCGACCGCCCCCGCCACCGCCTCGGCCGGCCCGTGGTCGCCACCCATCGCGTCCAGCACCACAGGCCCGGCAGACCTCCCGGCCGAACCCCAGGCGGCACTCACGGGAGTTCCACCCGGACGCGGCGCTCGGCCCGGCCCGCTGCGGTGGCGGCCAATAGGTGGCGGGTGAAGACGGCGGCTCTGCGGTGGTGCGGTAGTCGTACCCGGGCGGCCAGGACCTCGAAGCCGCGGCGCTCGACCTCGGTGAGGATGCCGCCGTACAGCTGAAGGGCGGCGCTCACGCACGGCCGCGAGGAGGCGACGAGCAGCTCGACGCCCTCGGCGGCGGCGCGGTAGTGGGCGTGGGCGCGGTCGGCCTCGAAGGCGAGCAGGTCCCGCAGGGCCCGGCTGGTACGCCGCGCCCCCAGGTGCTCCGGCTCGACGCCGAACTTGGCCAGGTCCTCCAGCGGCAGGTAGATCCGGCCCCTCGCGTAGTCCTCGGCCACGTCGCGCAGGAAGTTGGTGAGCTGGAAGGCCAGGCCGAGCTGCCGGGCGGGCTCGCGGGCCCGTTCCTCGCACCCGGGCACCGGCTCCAGCAGCGGCAGCATCATCGTGCCGATGGCGGCGGCGGAGCCGGCCATGTAGCCGAGCAGGTCGTCGTACGTGGCGTACCGGGTGACCGACAGGTCGGCGCGCATCGAGGTCAGGAACGAGCGCACGTCGTCGCGGTCGACGCCGAACGAGCGCACGGTGTGCAGGAACGCCGGCAGCACCGGATCCCGGACCTCGGCTCCCGACAGCCCGGCCTCGACCCCGGCCCACAGGCGGTCGAGCGCGCGGGTCCGGTCGCCGGTCATGGTGAAGGAGTCGACGATCTCGTCGGCGTAGCGGGCGAAACCGTACAAGGCGTGCACGTGGCGGCGTTTCCAGCTGGGCAGCAGCCGGGTGGCCAGGTAGTAGGAGCGGCCGTAGCGGGCGTGCAGCCGCCGGCAGCGTTCGTAGCCGGAGGTCAGCGTCATCGGAGCTCCCCGAGCGCCGGTTCCGTGGTGCGCGGCCTGAGCGCCGGTTCGGCGGTGCGCGTCATGACGACTCTCCGAGGACGCGTTCCGCGGCGAGGCGGCCGGAGATCAGGACCGGTGGCACGCCCACGCCCGGCGCGGTGTACATGCCGGCGAAGTGCAGGCCGGGAACGCGCCGGGCGACCCCGGACGGCCGCAGCCACGCCGTCTGGGTGAAGCGGTGGTCCAGCGCGAACGGCGTCCCGGCGCTGTGGCCGCGGGCCGCCCACGCGGGCGGGTCCAGGACCAGCCTGGGCGCGCCCGACAGATCGCCGTAACCAAGGTCGGCGAGACGGGCGAGCAGCCGTTCCTCCAGCTCGGGCCGCAGGCGGCTCCAATCGGCGGTGCGCAGGTTGGGCGCCGGTTCCAGGACGCTGAGCGTGGCGGGCCCGCCGGTGTCCGGGCAGGTGACCAGCAGGCTCGGGTCGGGCTGCGGCCGGCCCCGGTCCAGCGCGGCGAACGTCTCCCGCCAGGTCCGGCCGAAGTGCACGGTGTGGTGGGCCTGGCCGGGCGGCTCGCGTTCGAGGCCGAGGTGGAGCACCAGGCAGGAGGGGGAGTGGCGGGGACGGCGCAGCCGCCAGTCGTCGGCCCGGCCGGGCAGCAGCCGCCGCGCCGCCAGCCGGTCGCAGGCCACCACCACGTGGGCGGCCGGCAGCCGTTCGCCGTCCTCCAGCAGCACGCCGGTGACGCCGTCGCCGTCGGCCTCGACGCGGTGGGCGCGCACGCCGTACCGGATGGCCGCGCCCAGCTTCTCCAGCAGTGCCGCCATCGCGACCGGGACGGCGTGCATGCCGCCGTGCTCGGGGAAGTACACGCCGCCGACGGTGTCCATGTGCGCGACGACGGCGTAGATGCCCAGCGCGCGATGCGGCGACAGCCCGACGTACAGGGACTGGAAGGTGTGCGCCCTGATCAGCCGGGGGTCGGTCAGGTGGCGCGCGGCCAGGCGGTCGAGCCGGCGGAAGCCGCCCAGCGCGGCCAGCCGCAGCAGCGCCGCCGGCCTGGCCAGGGCGCGCAGCCTGGTCATGTCGGCGTCGATGAACGCCGGCCACTCCACCGCGAACAGCTCGTCGAGCAGCCGCCGGTAACGCTCGTAGCGGGCCGCCTCGGCGGGCCCGCAGAGCGTGCGGACCTGCTCGGTCATCTCCGCGCGCCCGGCCCGCACGTCCAGCCGCGAGCCGTCGTGGAAGGTCAGCCGGTACGAGGGGTCGAGGCGGCGCAGCGGCACCCAGTCGCGCAGCTCCTCCCCGGCCGCGCCGAAGACGTCGGCGAGCACGCCGGGCATCGTCAGCACGGACGGCCCGACGTCGAACCGGTACGTTCCCACACGCCCGGTGGCGCAGCAGCCCCCGGGCTCCTGCCCGGCCTCGACCACGACCACCTCGCGCCCGGCGACGGCCAGGCGCACGGCCGCGGCCAGCCCGCCCAGGCCGGCCCCGACGACCACCACAGGACCTCGCCGCACGGGACTCCCTCCGTCGCTCGGTGACAAGCTGCGGAGGGAGAGTCGGGTTCCGGGCACGTCAGTCAGTCCGGAACCACACCATCACGGTATCCAGCGGACGCGGGCCGGGCAGCGGGGACACGCCCGCGCCCCGCCCATGTCCCCTAGCGAACCTGGAGGCGGGTGGCCCCAGCCGGCGGCGGGGTCGCCGCGAGCCTCAGATGGCCAGTTGCTTGCCGATGGCGGTCAGTTCCTCGGTCTGGTTGGTCACGATCTGGTCGGCCAGTTGCTTCGTCCCCGTGTGCTGACCAGTGCCCTGGATCTCCTTGGCCATGTGCACGCCGTGTTCGAGGTGCCCCTTGAGCAGCGTCAGCCAGCCCCGGTCGAACCCGTCGCCCGCCTTCAGCTCGGCGCCCTCGTCCGTCTTCTCCTCGGCCGGGACCGCCTCCGACCAGGACGTGAGCCAGCCGGACATCTTCTGGATGTCGGCCTGCTCCTTGGGGATGATCTCCTTGGCCAGCTTGCGCACGTAGTCGCCGCCGCCCCGCTCGGAAGCCAGCTCGGCCAGCTGGATCGTCTGCCGGTGGTGGGTGATCATCTGCTGGTTGAACCGAACGTCCGCCTGGTTGTACCCGGCCTGGGTGCCCGCCGACGCGGAGCACGCGCCCGCCGCCACCAGTGCCAGCAGGGCGATCAAGGCCATTCTCCAACGCATGTACGAAGGTACGCGCGCCGCCGGGAAAGGGTTCAGTAGCTCGGCGGGGTCGCGGTGATGAGGAAGTCGACCGGCTCCGCGCCCGGGTTGAGGTAGCGGTGCGGCAGCGCGGAGTCGAAGTAGCAGCTGTCGCCCTCCTCCAGCGCGTGCTCGATCCCCGACACCTCCACGACGAGCCGCCCCCGCAGCACCAGCACGCACTCCTCGGACGGGTGCGACCACGGCTCGGCGGCCGACGACCCGCCGGGCTCCAGCCGGCCCTCCAGGACCTCCAGCCGGCCGTGCCCGGGAGAGACGCGGGTGTAGGTGACCCCGCCGGTAGGGGATCTGACCAGCATGCGCTTGTCCTGCCGGACCACGGCGACGACGGCCGCGTCCGGCTCCTGGAACAGGCTGAACAGCGGCAGGTCCAGCACCTTGGCGATCTTCCTGAGCGTCTCCAGGCTCGGATCGGCCAGATCGCGCTCGACCTGGCTGATCAGCCCGCTCGACACGCCCGCCGCCGCGGCGAGCTGCGCGAGGGTCAGCCCCCGTTCGGTACGGAGCTTCCGGATCCTGGCGCCCATCACGGGGGGATCCTATCCGGCGTCAACCTCATCGCCCGTGTTAACACCATTTAACAACCATTGACCTGGTTAAATCCCGCCCGATAGTGTGCCCGAAATGTCGCGCATGTTGAACGCCACCCAGTTCCGGGCCGAGTTCCCCTCCTTGGCCGACTCCGTGCACCTGGCCAGCTGCAGCCAGGCCGCGCTGTCGTCGCGGCTGACCTACGCGCTCCAGGAGATCGGCCACTCGCTGCGCGCCGAGGGCGCCCCGTGGGAGACCTGGATGGGACAGGTCGGCCAGGCCAGGGAACGCTTCGCCCGGCTCATCGGCGCGGAACCCGGCGAGGTGGCCGTGCTGTCGTGCGCGTCCGAGGCCGCCTTCCAGGCCGCCGCCTCGCTCGACTGGTCCCGCCGCCCCGGCATCGTCACCAACGACCTGGAGTTCCCCTCGATCGCGCACGTGTGGCTGGCCCAGCGCCAGCGCGGCGCCGAGGTGCGGGTGGCCGCCGACACCGGCGAGAGCGTCGCGGCCGAGGCGTACGAGCAGGTCATCGACGAGCGGGTTAACCTCGTCTCCGTGCCGCTGCACACCTACCGCAACGGCGCCCGCCTGCCCGTCGAGGACGTCGTACGGCTGGCGCACGACCGGGGCGCGCGCGTCTTCGTGGACGCCTACCAGGCCACCGGCGTCGTCCCGATCGACGTCAAGCGGCTGGGCTGCGACTACCTGGCGTCCGGGTCGCTCAAATACCTCCTCGGCCTGCCCGGCATCGCCTTCCTGTACGTCAGGGGCGGCATGGAGCAGCAGCGCGAGCCCGAGCTGACCGGCTGGTTCGGCCGGACGCAGCCGTTCGCCTTCGACCCCCGGCTGCTCGACTTCCCCGCCGACGCCCGCCGCTTCGAGACCGGCACCCCGCCCATCCCGTCCGCGTACGCGGCCAACGCCGGGTTCGACCTGATCGAACGGGTGGACCCGCACGCCGTACAGGAGCACGTGTCGGACCTGGTCGAGGAGCTGGCACAGCGGCTGACCGCGGACGGCGAGCGGGTGGCCAGCCCGGCGGGGGCGCGCGGCCCGCAGGTCGCCATCGCCGACGCCGACCCGAACGCGCTGGCCGCCCGGCTGGCCGAGCGCCGCATCTGGACCGCGCCGCGCGGCGACCTGCTGCGGCTGTCGTTCCACTACTACAACGACCGCTCCGACGTGGACGCGGCCGTCGAAGCCATCAGGGCCTGCCGCAGGACCTGATCACCCCCCGAGAGGTCTTCCGTGGACAACGAAACCGGGCTGCGCCGCCGGCTGACCGGCCGCCAGCTCACCATGATCGGGCTGGGCGGCGCCATCGGCACCGGGCTGTTCCTCGGCTCCAGCCTGGCCATCTCGCAGGCGGGGCCGGCCACCATCGTCGCCTACGTGATCTGCGCCGGCGTGGCGCTGGTGATCGGCTGGGCGCTGGCCGAGATGGTCGTGGTGCATCCGGAGGCGGGCGCGTTCGGGGTCATCGCGCACCGGTACCTGGGGCCGTGGGCCGGGTTCGTGGTCCGCTGGACGTACTGGACGATCCAGGTCATCGCGATCGGCGGCGAGGTCATCGCGGCCGGGATCTACGTGCAGTTCTGGTGGCCGTCGCTGCCGCTGTGGCTGCCGGTCACCGTCTTCTCCGCCGTCGTGCTGATCACGAACGCCGCCGCGGTCAAGCTGTTCGGCGAGGTCGAGTACTGGTTCGCCATGATCAAGGTGGTGGCCATCGTCGTGTTCATCCTGCTCGGCGTGGTCCTGATCACCGTCGGGCTGCCCGGCGCGCAGGCGACCGGCGTGTCCAACCTGACCGCGCACGACGGCTTCCTGCCGAACGGGATCAACGGCCTGTTCCTGGCCATGGTGTTCGTGCTGTTCAGCTACATCGGCACCGAGGTCGTCTCGGTCACCGCCGCCGAGTCGGAGAACCCCGCCCGCGACATCCCGCGCGCCGCCCGCCGCATGGTCACCCGCCTGGCGCTGTTCTACGTGCTGGCCATCGCGGTCGTGCTGACCGTGGTGCCGTGGACCACCACCGCGCAGGGCGGCGACGTCACCCAGAGCCCGTTCGTCCGCGTCTTCTCGGCGGCCGGCGTCCCGGCGGCGGCCACGATCATGAACTTCGTGGTCCTGACCGCCGCGCTCTCCAGCGCCAACACGAACCTGTACCTGACCACCAGGATGATGCACTCGCTGGCCTCCCACCGGTACGCCCCCGCCTGGACGGGACGCCTCAGCGCCTCCGGCGTGCCGCGCAACGCGCTCGCCCTGTCGGCGCTCGGCCTGGCGCTGGCCGCGATCGTCTCGGCGGCCAGCGAGAGCGAGGCGTACCTGGCGCTGTTCGGGGTGTCGGTGTTCGGGGCGCTGGTCGTGTGGCTGCTCATCCTGGTGACCCACCACGCCTTCCGCCGCACCCGCGCCGCCCAGGGGCTGGCGCCGTCGCCGGTCCGGCTCTGGGGCGCGCCCGTCACCTCGGTGGTGGTGATGCTCTTCCTGGCCGCCGTGCTCGTCTCGACGCTGTTCATCGAGCCGCTGCGCCCGGCGTGGTGGGCGGGCGTCCCGTTCTTCGTGATCATCAGCGTGGTGTACGCCGTCGTCTCCCGCCGGAGCGTCGTACGCGAAGGATCGGGGCCGGGTAAGTGATGATGATCGGGAAGTAGCACGCGCCCGACGGGAGTCCTCGCCATGCGGATCGGTGTCGTCCTGCCCCAGACAGAGCTCGGCGGCGACGCGGGCGCCGTGCGCGCCTACGGGCAGCGGGTCCAGGAGCTCGGCTACCGGCACGTGATGGCCTTCGACCACGTCGTGGGCGCCGACCCGGCGGTGCACGAGGGCTGGGACGGGCCCTACGACGTGCGCACGACGTTCCACGAGCCGATGGTCCTGTTCGGCTACCTCGCCGCGCTGACCTCGCTCGAACTCGTCACCAGCATCGTCATCCTGCCCCAGCGGCAGACCGTGCTCGCGGCCAAGCAGGCGGCCGAGGTCGACCTGCTGACCGGCGGCCGGTTCCGGCTGGGCGTCGGGATTGGCTGGAACCCGGTCGAGTACGAAGCGCTCGGCGAGGACTTCGGCAACCGGGGCCGGCGCGTCGAGGAGCAGATCGAGCTGATGCGCCGGCTGTGGACCGAGCAGTCGGTCACGTTCGAGGGCGAGTTCCACCGGGTGACCGGGGCCGGGATCGCGCCGCTGCCCGTCCGGCGGCCGATCCCCGTGTGGATCGGCGGCCAGTCGCCGGCCGCCTACCGCAGGGCCGGGCGCCTGGCCGACGGCTGGTTCCCGCAGATGTCACCGGGCCAGGAGCTCGACGAGGCCAAGGCCATGGTCGAGCAGGCCGCCGCGCGGGCCGGCCGCGACCCCGCCACGCTCGGCATGGAGGGGCGCGTCAGCTGGCGCGGCGACCCGGACGAGCTGGCCGAGACGGCCCGCCGGTGGGAGGAGTCCGGAGCCACGCACCTGGCCGTCAACACCATGCGGGCGGGGCTGCGCTCGGTGGACGAGCACCTCGCCGCCCTGGAGACCGCCGCCGACGCCCTCGGCCTGCGCCGGCAGCCCTAGGACTGGTCGCCTGCGGTCCCGCGGGACCGGGACGCGTTCACCGGCCGTCCAGGCTGCCCTCGACGGTGACGAAGGAGCGGGCGGGCAGGTGCACCCGCAGGCCGGACGCCGTGGCCGTGACCTGATCGTGCGGGCGCGGCGCGACCGTGGCCGGGGCCTCGGGGGTGTTGTGGTCCTGGAGCCGGTCCGCGGTGAGGATCCGGGCGCGCACGTCGGTCACGGAGCCGCCGCGCAGGTCCAGGTCCACGTCCGCCGCCTCGTCCGCGTCCAGGTTCGACAGCGACACGAGGATCCGGCCGTCCTTGCGGCTGGCCGACAGCGAGACGGTCGCCAGCCGGTCCTCCCCGACCTCGCGCGAGGGCAGCCCCGAGGGGAGGTCCACCCGCAGCGAGGCCGCGTCCTGGTGCCCCTTGTTCATCTCGAACACGTGGTACGTGGGCGTGAGCACCAGCGCGCCCGACTCAGGATCGGTCAGGATCATGGCCTGGAGCACGTTCACCGTCTGGGCGATGTTGGCCATGACCAGGCGGTCGGCGTGGCGGTGGAAGACGTCGAAGTGCAGCCCGGCCACGAGGGCGTCGCGCAGCGTGTTCTGCTGGTAGAGGAAGCCGGGGTTGGTGCCCGGCTCGACGTTCCACCAGGTGCCCCACTCGTCCAGCACCAGGCCCACGTTCCGGCCCGGGTCGTAGCAGTCCATCACGTTGGAGTGGCCGGTGAGCAGCTCGTCCACCCGGGCCGCCTGCACCATCGTGCGGTAGTGGTCGTCGGTGCCGAAGTCCGTGGCCTGGCCCTTGTCCTGCCAGGTGCCCGTGAGCGTGTAGTAGTGCACAGACAGCGCCTGCATGAACGGCGCCGGGCGGTAGGCGCAGCCCAGCTCGCCGAGCTGCTTCATCAGCGTCTCGGTCCAGGCGTAGTCGAAGGAGTTGGCCCCCGCCGCGATCCGGTACAGCTGGTTGTCGCCGTGGTCGCGGCAGTAGGTGCCGAACTTGCGCGCCTCGGCGGCGTACTGCGCGGCGCTCATGTGCCCGCCGCAGCCCCACGCCTCGTTGCCGAGCCCCCAGAAGCGCACCCGCCACGGCTCCTCGCGCCCGTTCTCCTTGCGCAGCCGCACCATCGGCGAGTCGCCCTCGCGGGTGAGGTATTCGACCCAGTCGCTCATCTCCCTGACCGTGCCCGAGCCGACGTTTCCGCTGATGTACGGCTCCGCCCCCAGCAGCTCGCACAGGGCCATGAACTCGTGCGTGCCGAAGTGGTTGTTCTCCTCGACGTTGCCCCAGTGGGTGTTGACCATGATCGGGCGCCGCTCCTTGGGCCCGACGCCGTCCATCCAGTGGTATTCGTCGGCGAAGCAGCCGCCGGGCCAGCGCAGATTGGGGATGTTCAGGGCACGGAGCGCGTCGACCACGTCCAGCCGCAGGCCGCCCTCGTTCGGCAGGTCACTGTCCTCGCCCACGTAGAACCCGCCGTAGACGCACCGGCCCAGGTGCTCGGCGAAGTGCCCGTACAGGTGCCGGTTGATCACGGGACCGGGGACGTCGACGTTGATGACGGCGGGGACGGCGCTCATCCAGGACTACCTCGCGTGCTTCGTGCGTCGGTGCGGGCGACGCAAGTTTGTATCGATACATGAACGGCTGTCAAGGCGCCGGCACCCGGCGGGCAAAGAGCAGGGCAGGATCGCGCGGGGCGGGCTACGGCCCTCGGCGTCACGGGTAGGTCCCAGCCCGGGACCCGCCGCCGACCAGCGGGAACGTGTCCGCTCGACGGGGGAGTGGCCTTGTGAGAGTCATCGTCGACCTGACGCGCTGCCAGGGATACGGCCAGTGCGCCTACCTCGCGCCCGACGTCTTCACCGTGGGCGACGAGGCGCTCCTCTACGACCTGGATCCCGCCGACGAGCAGCGCGAGCACATCCTGCGGGCGGCCGCCGCCTGCCCCGTCCAGGCCATCCACCTCGACTGGACGCAGACGCGCCGGGTCGGCCAGTCGTCGGCGGAGCGGCCGTCGTACGAGGAGGCGCCGGCCGCGAAGATGACCGATGGTCACATCGTGATCGTGGGAGCCTCGCTGGCCGGCGCGCGCGCCGCGGGCGTGCTGCGGCGGGAGGGCTTCGCCGGCACCCTGACCGTGATCGGCGACGAGAGCCACGAGCCCTACGACCGGCCGCCGCTGTCCAAGCAGGTGCTCACCGGGCAGGTGCCCTCCGGCCACACCATGCTGCCCAGGCTGCGCGAGGTCGAGGCCGAGTGGATCGCGGGCACCCCGGCGACGGGGCTGGACGTGGCGAGCAAGCGCGTCCACCTGGCCGACGGCCGCGAGATCGGCTTCGACCGGGTCCTGCTGGCCACCGGCACCCGCGCCCGCCCCTGGCCGAACGAGGCCGAGGCGGCGCTGGAGGGCGTGCACACGCTGCGCACACTGGAGGACGCCGCCCGCCTGAGACAGGCCCTGGCCGCCCGGCCGCGCCGGGTGCTCGTCCTCGGCGCGGGCTTCACCGGCAGCGAGCTCGCCTCCGTCTGCCGCGAGCTGGACCTGCCCGTGACGGTCGTCGAACGCGGCCCCGCCCCGCTCGTCAGCGCGCTCGGCGCGGTCATCGGCGGCGTGGCGGCCCAGATGCACCGCGACCACGGCGTCGACCTGCGCTGCGACACCACCGTCACCGCCCTGGAAGGCGACGGCGGCCGGCTGCGCGGGGCCCGCCTGTCGGACGGCAGCACGGTGGAGGCCGACGTGGCGGTCGTCGCGCTCGGCTCGATCCGCAACGTCGAGTGGCTGCACGGCTCGGGGCTGGCCGCCGGCGTGTGGGGCGTGGCCTGCGACGCGGGCTGCCGCGCCGTCGACACCAACGGCCTGGTCACGGACGACATCTTCGTGGCCGGCGACATTGCCCGCTTCCCGCACCCGCTCTACCAGTACCAGTTCATGACGCTGGAGCACTGGGGCAACGCGGTCGCCCAGGCCGAGATCGCCGCGCACAACATGGTCAGCGACCAGGCGCACCGCTGGCCGCATCTGTCGGTGCCGGTCTTCTGGTCCACCCAGTTCGGGGTCAACATCAAGTCGGTCGGCGTGCCCACGCTCGCCGACGAGCTCGTGGTCGCGCAGGGCTCGACGGACGAGCGCCGCTTCGTGGCCGTCTACGGCTACCGGGGCCGGATCACCGCGGCGGTCACCTTCGACCAGGGCATGTGGCTGGAGTACTACCAGGGGCTGATCGAGCGGGCCGCGCCGTTCCCGCCCGTGACCCGCCACGTCGACCGGCGCGAGGCGCCCCGGCCGGTGCCGGCCCAGGTCCCGGACCGGATGGTCGCCACGGCGGGGGCGACCGTCGTGGTGACCGGCCACGACCCGGCCGAACGCCGCGCCACGCTGGTGCACCCGCCACAGCGCTGAACGGATCAGGAGTGCAGAGCATGTCATCGCAGAGCCTCTTCGAGCGGATCCTCGACCCTTCCGGCCGCGCCGACCCCTATCCGCTCTACGAGCGGCTGCGCGAGACGCCGGTGGCGCGCCAGGAGGACGGCACGTACGTCGTGAGCACCTACCGCGAGATCGTCGCGCTGCTGCACGACCCGCGGATCAGCTCCGACCGCCGCAACCTCGCCGTCGCGGCCGAGGCGCTCGATCAGAATCCCTCGTTCATCGGGCTCGACCCGCCCGAGCACGACCGGCTGCGCCGCCTCGCCGTGCGTCACTTCGGGCCGCCGCACTCGCCCCGTGTGGTGGAGGAGCTGCGACCGGCGATGCTGGAGATCACGACCAGGCTGATCGACGGCATCGCGGACCGAGGCCGGGTCGATCTCGTGGACGAGGTCGCCTATCCGCTGCCGGTCGCGATGATCTGCCGGCTGCTCGGCGTGCCCGAGGAGGACGAGCCGCGCTTCCACGCCTGGACGGAGAAGCTCGTCGAGACGCTGATACCGGGCGAGGAGGGCCGCGCCGAACGGGAGCGGGAACGCCAGGACGTCGCGAACGAGCTGCGCGGCTACCTCGCCGGCCTGGCCGAGGAGCACGGGCGGCAGCCGGGGCAGGACCTGCTGTCCGGGTTCGTCACCTACCGGGGCCCGGAGGGCGGGATGACGCCGCAGGAGGTGGTGTCCACCGCCGTGCTGCTGCTCATCGCCGGGCACGAGACCACCATCAATCTCATCGCCAACGGCATGCTCACCTTCCTGCGCCGGCCCGACCTGCTCGAACGCCTGCGCGCCGACCCCGGCCTCATCGTCCCCGCCGTCGAGGAGCTGCTGCGTTACGAGCCGCCGGTGCACTTCCTGTCCTCGCGGGTCGCCCTCGACGACATCACGATCGCCGGCGTCACCATCCCGGCCGGCGCGCCCGTCGTGCTCGCGCTGGCGGCGGGCAGCCGGGACCCGGCCCACGTGAGCGACCCCGGCCGCTTCGACCCGTGCCGGCTCCCCAATGAGCATTTGGGCTTCGGCGGCGGCGTCCACTACTGCTTCGGCGCGCCGCTGGCCCGGTTGGAGGGGCAGATCATGCTGGCGGAGCTCGTCCGCAGGCTGCGCGCCCCCAGGCTCGTCACCGACCCGCCGCCCTACCGGCCGAGCCCCGTCCTGCGCGGGCCGCGCCACCTCCTGATCCAGTACGACGGCGTGGAGCCGTACTTGCCAACTTAGTCTCGCATAGAGACAATGTTTTACGGCGCTCGCGGAGCAGGGCGCCGTCCGTGGTAGTACTGGAGATCCGCGAAGGAGGCCGGACAGACGAGCAGGTGCACCCATGACCGAGCGCTACCTCGGCATTCTCGGCCTGGCCGAGGCCCTGGGGGTGACCCGGCACGCGGTGCACAAGTGGCGCACCCGCTTCCCCGGCGACTCCGATCACCCGTTCCCCGCGCCCGACGTCGAGGTGGACGGCGCCCCCGGCTGGCGGGCCGATCGGCTGGCGGAGATCGTCCGCTGGCGTGAGGGGCTGCCCGGGCGCGGCGCGGGCGGAGGACGTCCGACGGCCGCCCGGCAGGACTACCTCAAGGCCGCGCTGGCCCGCGGTCTCGACCGGGACGAGGCGATGCGCGCGCTGTCCACGTTCGCGGCGGAATTTCCTGAGATGACCGAGCCGGAGCTGTGCGCCTGGCTGGTCGAGAAGTTCCGCCGCTGACCGCTCCTTCTCCGCGGGCCGACGAGAGGAGACGAGGCATGACCGAGATCGGCGGGGACATCGCACCGGGATTCGAAGCGGTGCGCGCGGCGTTCGCCGCGAACCTGGACTCCGGCCAGGACGTCGGCGCGGCGGTGAGCGTCTACGTGCACGGCCGCGAGGTCGTCGACCTGTGGGGCGGGATCGCCGATCCCGAGACCGGGCGCCCGTGGGAGCGCGACACCCTCCAGGTCGTCTACAGCACCACCAAGGCCGTCACGGCGGCCTGCGCCCTGCTGCTGGCCCAGCGGGGCGAGCTCGACCTCGACGCGCCGGTGGCCCGCTACTGGCCCGAGTTCGCGGCCCAGGGCAAGAAGCGGCTGCCGGTGCGGTGGCTGCTCACCCATCAGGCCGGGCTGCCCGCGATCGACCGGCCGATCACCCCGGCCGAGGCCATCGCCTGGGAGCCCATGGTCAAGGCGCTCGCCGCGCAGAAGCCGTACTGGGAGCCGGGGACCGAGCACGGCTACCACGGGCTGACGTACGGCTGGCTCGTGGGCGAGGTCGTGCGCCGGGTCAGCGGCAGGAGCGTCGGCACGTTCCTCGCCGAGGAGATCGCGGGGCCGTTCGGCATCGACTTCTGGATCGGCCTGCCCAAGTCGGAGCACCACCGGGTCAGCCGCATCCTCACCGAGGCCGCCGCCTTCGACCCCAGCGCCATCGACCTCGACGCCGTCCCCGAGCCCATGCGCGAGATCCTGGCCGTCTACGCCGATCCCACCTCGCTCACCTCGCGCGCGATGGGCGTCGTCAAGCCGGCCCTGGACCACAACGACCCCGCCGAGCAGGCCGCCGAATTGCCCGCGACCAACGGCATCTGCACGGCCCGCGGCCTGGCCCGCTTCTACGCGGCGCTCATCGGCGAGGTGGACGGCCGCCGCATCCTCACCTCCGGCAGCCTGGCCGCCGCGGTCGAGGAGCGGGCCGCCGGGATCGACCGGATCCTGCGGGTGCCGGTGCGGATCGGCACCGGGTTCGGCCTGCCTACGCCGGACGCGTACTGGTACTCGCCCTCCGCCTTCGGGTTCGGGGGCCTGGGCGGCTCCATCGGGTTCGCCGACCAGGAGAGCGGGATCGCGTTCGGCTACGTGATGAACCGCCTCAGAGAGGGCGTTCCCGACGACCGGGCCGCGAGCCTGTACCGCGCCGTGCGCGCGGCCGTCGCGCCCTGAACGGACGCCGTGCGCGCGGCCGTCGGCGCCTTGACGGGCACGGGGCGCGACGCGCCGCCGGTTACCCATCCGGGCCCCAGACTTGGACGATTCATTATCTTGTACAGTTCGTGTTTGTGGCGGTAGGTTTGACCGCATGACCGCATCCAGCACTCCGACCACCGCCGAGGAGTTGCGCGGCGCGGGCCTGCGGGTCACGGCCGCCCGCGTGGCACTGCTCGACACCGTCAGAGAAGGCGATCATCTCGGCGTCGAGGCGATCGCCGACGGAGTGCGCGAACGCGTCGGCCATGTCTCCCTGCAGGCCGTCTACGAGGCCCTGCACGCCCTCACGGCGGCCGGCCTCGTCCGCCGCATCGAACCGGCCGGCAGCCCGGCCCGCTACGAAGGCCGGGTCGGGGACAACCACCACCACATCGTCTGCCGCTCCTGCGGGGCCGTGGCCGACGTCGACTGCGCCGTCGGTCACGCGCCCTGCCTGAGCGCGTCCGACGAGCACGGCTTCGTCATCGACGAGGCCGAGGTCATCTACTGGGGCCTGTGCCCCGCCTGTTCCACCGACATCAGTTCCTGAGCAAACGTGATCTCCACAGTCCGGAAGGATGCCCATGTCCGAGAACCATGACGCGATCGTCACAGACCCGCAGCCGGAGGGCGAAGGCGGCTGCCCGGTCGCGCACGTGCGCGCCCCGCACCCGACGCAGGGTGGTGGCAACCGTCAGTGGTGGCCGGAGCGGCTCAACCTCAAGATCCTGGCCAAGAACCCCGCCGTGGCCAACCCCTTCGGCGAGGACTTCGACTACGCCGCGGCGTTCAAGAGCCTGGACCTCGCGGCCGTGAAGCGGGACATCGCCGAGGTGCTCACCACCTCGCAGGACTGGTGGCCGGCCGACTTCGGCCACTACGGCCCGTTCATCATCCGGATGGCCTGGCACAGCGCGGGCACGTACCGCATCAGCGACGGCCGCGGCGGCGCCGGCGCCGGCCAGCAGCGCTTCGCCCCGCTCAACAGCTGGCCGGACAACGCCAACCTGGACAAGGCCCGCCGCCTGCTGTGGCCGATCAAGAAGAAGTACGGCAAGAAGCTCTCCTGGGCCGACCTGCTCGTCCTGTCCGGCAACGTGGCCCTGGAGACGATGGGCTTCCAGACCTTCGGCTTCGCCGGCGGCCGCGAGGACGTCTGGGAGGCCGAGGAGGACGTCTACTGGGGTCCCGAGACCACCTGGCTCGGCGACGAGCGCTACACCGGTGACCGCGAGCTGGAGAACCCGCTCGGCGCGGTCCAGATGGGCCTCATCTACGTCAACCCCGAGGGCCCCAACGGCAACCCCGACCCGATCGCCGCCGCCCGCGACATCCGCGAGACGTTCCGCCGGATGGCGATGAACGACGAGGAGACGGCCGCCCTGATCGTCGGCGGTCACACCTTCGGCAAGACCCACGGCGCGGGCCCGTCCGACAACGTCGGCGACGACCCCGAGGCCGCCTCCATCGAGCAGCAGGGCCTGGGCTGGAAGAACAGCTTCGGCACCGGCAAGGGCGGCGACACGATCACCAGCGGCCTTGAGGGCATCTGGACCAACACCCCGATCACCTGGGACAACAGCTTCCTCGAGATCCTGTACGGCTACGAGTGGGAGCTGTTCCAGAGCCCCGCGGGCGCCAACCAGTGGCGGCCGAAGGACGGCGCGGGCGCCGGCACCGTGCCCGACGCGCACGACCCGGCGAAGACGCACGCGCCGACGATGCTGACCACCGACCTGTCGATGCGTTACGACCCGATCTACGAGCAGATCACCCGGCGCTGGCTGGAGCACCCCGACGAGCTCGCGGACGCCTTCGCCAAGGCGTGGTACAAGCTGACCCACCGCGACATGGGCCCGATCGAGCGTTACCTCGGCCCCGAGGTCCCGGCCGAGGTGCTGCTGTGGCAGGACCCGCTGCCCAAGGTGACGCACGAGCTCATCGACGCCGCCGACGTCGCCGCGCTCAAGGGCCAGATCCTGGCCTCGGGCCTGACGGTGTCGCAGCTCGTCTCCACGGCGTGGGCGTCGGCCTCCTCCTTCCGCGGCAGCGACAAGCGCGGCGGCGCCAACGGTGCCCGCATCCGCCTGCAGCCGCAGAGCGCGTGGGAGGTCAACGAGCCCGACCGCCTCGCGACGGTGCTCGGCACGCTCGAAGGCGTCCAGAAGTCCTTCAACGGCGCGCAGACCGGCGGCAAGCAGGTCTCGCTGGCCGACGTGATCGTGCTGGCCGGCGTCGCGGGCGTCGAGAAGGCCGCCAAGGACGCCGGTTACCAGATCGAGGTGCCCTTCCGGCCGGGCCGGGTGGACGCCTCGCAGGAGCAGACGGACGTCGATTCGTTCGCCGCGCTCGAGCCGGTCGCCGACGGCTTCCGCAACTACCTGGGCAAGGGCAGCCGGCTGCCGGCCGAGTACCTGCTGCTCGACCGGGCCAACCTGCTCACCCTCAGTGCTCCCGAGCTGACCGTCCTCATCGGCGGCCTGCGCGTCCTGGGCGCCAACTACCAGGGCTCGCAGCACGGCGTCCTCACCGAGACGCCGGGCGTGCTGACGAACGACTTCTTCGTCAACCTGCTCGACCTGGGCACGGAGTGGTCGGGCGTCGGCGGCGACGAGAACACGTTCGAGGGCCGCGACGCCGCCACCGGCCAGGTCAAGTGGACCGGCACCCGGGCCGACCTCGTCTTCGGGTCCAACTCGGAGCTGCGCGCGCTGGCCGAGGTGTACGCGAGCGACGACGCCAAGGAGAAGTTCGTCACGGACTTCGTCGCGGCGTGGGACAAGGTCATGAACCTCGACCGGTTCGACCTCGCCTGATCGTCCCCGCTCCCTGACTCCGGGCCGGCCCTGCATGGGGCCGGCCCGTTGTCATGGACGGGCCCGTTCTGTGTGGCTCGGCGTCACAGACCGGCTTGTTCGGAACGGCCCGTTGTCACAGACGGGGTCACAGGTCGGCGAGGAAGTCCAGGGCGATGGCCCAGGCCCGCTCGGCGGCCTCGGGGTCGTGGTCGGGCAGGTCGGGGTCGGTGAACAGGTGGCCGGCGCCCGGGTAGCGGAAGACCTCCACGTCGGCCCGCGCCTGACGCATCCGCAGGTACCAGGCGTTCAGCCAGTCGACCGGCTCGTAGGTGTCGGGGTCGGCGACGTGCAGCTGCACGGGCAGGTCGTCGGCGGAGACCCCTTCGGCCATGTCGGACGTGCCGTGCATGAGCAGCAGGCCGCGCGACTGCTCGTCGCCCAGGGCCAGGTTCTGCGCGATCGCCGCGCCGAGCGAGAAGCCCGCGTAGACCAGCCCGTCGGCCGACAGCGGGGCCGCCGCGGCGACCGCCCGCTTGAGCAGCTCGTCCCGGCCGATCTCGTCCTTGATCGCGATGCCCTCCTCGGGCGTGTCGACGACCCGGCCGTCGTACAGGTCGGGGACGTGCACGGTGTGACCGGCCGCCCGCAGCCGGTCGGCCGCCTGGTGGACGGCGGGCCGCAGGCCGTACATCGAGTGCAAGAGGAGAATCCGCGCCATGCGCGCAGCTTAGCCAGCCCGCGCGCGTTCCCGGTCGCCCGCCCCGCGCGAGCCGCCGTAGGCCGCGATGGACGTGAACACCGCGAAGTCGTCTTCGCCCTGATCCAGTCGTCGGCCACCCTGACGCTGATCCCTTGGTGACGTGCCGGATGATTTTCCTGGTGCTCAGGGGGACAGGTTCATCGCCGTCAGGTGGGCGGCGTCGGTCAGGGCCGTGATGGCGGTGATCCGGTCGCCGGTGACGGTGAAGTACAGGATCGACAGCGGGGTGCCGTCGGCACGCCACGACATGAAGCCCGGCAGGCCGCCCACCAGCACCTCCCGCTCCCGCGCCGCCGCGCCGGAGAACAGCCGCGCCCGACCGGCGATCTCGGTGGCCCCGAGCACCACGACCTCGCCGCCGGGTGTGTCCACGGTCAGCTTCACCTCGGGGTCGAGCACGCGCAGCAGCTCGCCGAAGTCGCCGTCCCGCACGGCCGCGCGGAAGGCCCGTACCACCTGCCGCTGCTCCCGTCCGGAGACCGGCTCCCGCTCGGTCGCCCGCACCTTCCCGCGGGCCCGGCTGGCCAGCATCTTGGCGGCGTCGGCCGACTTGCCGAGGATCCGGCCGATCTCGTCGAACGGCACCGCGAACAGGTCGTGCAGCACGAACGCCAGCCGCTCACCCGGCTTGAGCGACTGCAGGACGACGAGCAGCGCCAGCCCGACCGAGTCCGCCAGCACCGCCTCCTCCTCGGGCTCCGCCTCCTCGTCGAGGACGACGATGCCGGGCAGCCGGTCACCGTACGACGCCTCGGGGCGGCTCTGGCGTGAGCGCAGGACGTCCAGGCTGATCCGGCCGACCACCGTGGTCAGCCAGCCGCCCAGGTTGTGGATGGCCGCCGCGTCCTGCCGGGACAGCCGCAGCCAGGCCTCCTGGACCACGTCCTCGGCGTCGGCGTGCGAGCCCAGCATGCGGAAGGCGACCGCGCGCAGCCGCTCACGCTGCGCCTCGAACGCCTCGGTCACCAGGTCTGCCTGGCCGTGGTCGGACATGTCGTTACCTTTCTCCGTACCGCTCCGTCATGGGTGATGACGGGCCAGGACCGGCCCGGGTAACCGGAACCTAGGAGCGACACCATGCAAGCACGGATGCAGAGCCCGGCCGACGCCGACGTCATGGCGGCCATCAAGGGCCTGTACAAGGCGATGTACTCGGGCGGGGTGGACCCGCGCGTGCTGGAGCTGGTCCACCTGCGGGCCAGCCAGATCCACGGCTGCTCCCCCTGCGTCCACGCCGGGATCGCCGCGGCCAGGAAACAGGGGGAGAGCGACGAACGGCTGCACAGCGTGGTCGCCTGGCGCGAGACGCCCTTCTTCACCGAGGCGGAACGGGCCGCGCTCGCCCTGGCCGAGGCGGCCACCCGGATCCAGGACGGGGCGCCGGGGGTGACCGACGAGATCTGGGCCGCGGCCGCCGAGCACTTCGACGAGCGGCAGCTGTCGGCTATCGTCCTGGACATCGCGCTGACCAACTTCTTCAACCGGATCAACCACACGCTCAGGGAGCAGGCCGGCAAAACCTGGTAACCCGACCGGGGCCCGCCATCGGTCGGCCTGTGATCGGTCGGCCTGTGATCGGTCGGCCTGTGATCGGTCGGCCTGTGATCGGTCGGGCCGCGCCGTCGGTCGGCGGCGGTCTCGTAGATGCGATGGCTGTTGCCGACGCGGTGCCGCTGTTGCGGGCATGATGATGATTTCTGCCTGGCATGTGCGGCGGGTAATGTGTGGGGTTGTGACGACGTTCAGGATCAGTGAGGCCGCGGCGTTGCTCGGCGTCAGCTCCGACACGGTCCGCCGCTGGGTCGACGCGGGCCGTCTCGGGGCCGAGCGCGACGAGCACGGTCACCGGCGGGTGAAGGGCGCCGACCTGGCCGCCTTCGCCCGCGCGCAGGTCGGGGCCGACGACGAGGGCGGCCGTTCCTCGGCGCGTAACCGCTTCCGCGGGATCGTCACCGAGGTGATCCGCGACGCGGTGATGGCCCAGGTGGAGATCGCCGCGGGGCCGTTCCGCGTGGTGTCGCTGATGAGCCGGCAGGCCGCCGACGAGCTGGGCCTGGAGCCCGGCGTGGTGGCGGTCGCCGTGATCAAGTCCACCAACGTCGTCGTGGAGGTCCCCGGCCGCGACCGCATGGCCGGTCAGCTGTGAGGGGCCGCGGGTTCGTGGGCTGGGAGCCGGCGCGGGGGAGCGCGCCCGCCGAGGTGAGCCGCGAAGCCCGCTGATGAACAGTTCCCCACCGGAACCAGAGGCCGGGCCTCCTGACGATCCCCGTGACGGGCTCCGGGACGGACCTGGTGGTGGAGCCGATGACGGGCGTCGGCCACCCGTCCATGACCGGCCTCGTGGTGGGCTTCGTGGCGGGTCGGGACGGCGTTCGGTCTCCGGGCGGTTGCCGTGGGTGCTGATGGTGCCTGCCGTGCTGGGGCTGGTCTTTCTGGTGCTGCCGCTGGTGGGGCTGCTGGTCCGGGCGCCGTGGTCCACACTGCCGGCCCGGCTGACCGAGCCGCAGGTGCTGGAGGCGTTGCGGCTGTCGCTGATCACCGCGACCGTCGCCACCGTCCTGTGCCTGTCGCTGGGGGTGCCGCTGGCGTGGCTGCTGGCCCGGGTGGAGTTCCCGGGCCGGCGGGTGGTGCGGGCGCTGGTCACCGTGCCGCTGGTGCTGCCGCCGGTGGTCGGGGGTGTCGCGTTGCTGCTGGTGCTGGGGCGGCGCGGGCTGGTCGGGGAGTGGCTTGAGGCCGGTTTCGGGATCACGCTGCCGTTCACCACGGCGGGGGTGGTCGTGGCGGAGGCGTTCGTGGCGATGCCGTTCCTGGTGATCAGCGTGGAGGGTGCGCTGCGTGCCGCCGACCGGCGGTTCGAGGAGGCCGCCGCGACGCTGGGGGCCTCGCGGTGGACGGTGTTCCGGCGGGTGACGCTGCCCATGGTCATGCCGGGGGTCGTCGCGGGGGCGGTGTTGTGCTGGGCGCGGGCGCTGGGCGAGTTCGGGGCGACGATCACGTTCGCCGGCAACTTCCCCGGTACGACCCGGACGATGCCGCTGGCCGTCTACCTGGCCCTGGAGACCGATCCGGAGGCGGCGATCGTGCTCAGTCTCGTGCTGCTGGCCGTCTCCGTCGTCATCCTGGCCAGCCTGCGCGACCGATGGGTGAGCGCGCCGTGACGAGCCTGAGCGATCGAGGAGGTGAGCGCGCCGTGAGCCTTGAGGCGCGGCTCGTGGTCGAGCGGGCCGCTTTCACTCTCGACCTGGCGCTCGACGTACGGGCGGGTGAGGTGGTGGCGCTGCTCGGTCCCAACGGGGCGGGCAAGACCACCGCTCTGCGCGCGCTGGCCGGGCTGACCCGGTTGTCCGGCGGGCATGTCACCCTGCGCGGCCGGCCGTTGCACACCCTGCCCGCCGAGAGCCGTCCGATCGGCATGGTCTTCCAGGACTACCTGCTGTTCCCGCACCTGTCCGCGCTGGACAACGTCGCCTTCGGCCTGCGCTGCCAGGGGATGTCCAAGACCGACGCCCGGGCCGCCGCCGCCGGGCTGCTGGAGCGGGTCGGGCTGGCCGCGCGCGCGGGGGCCAGGCCGCGGCAGTTGTCCGGCGGGCAGGCGCAGCGGGTCGCGCTCGCCCGCGCGCTCGCCGTACGGCCCGAGTTGCTGTTGCTGGACGAGCCACTGGCGGCCCTCGACGCGCACACCCGGCTGGAGATCCGGTCCCAGCTGCGGCGTCATCTGGCCGACTTCGACGGCGTCACCGTCCTGGTCACCCACGATCCGCTGGACGCGATGGTGCTGGCCGACCGGCTGATCGTCATCGAGCACGGCGCCGTTGTCCAGCAGGGCGCCCCGGCCGAGGTCGCCCGGCGGCCCCGTACCGACTACGTGGCCCGGCTCGTCGGGCTCAACCTGTATCGCGGCGTGGCCGGCGGGGGCCGGGTCGAGGTGGGGGAGCTGCTGCTGCACACCTCCGAACCCGCGACCGACGGCGCGGCCTTCGTCGCCTTCCCGCCCGCCGCCGTGGCGCTGTACCGGACCCGCCCGGACGGCAGCCCGCGCAACCTGTGGCAGGCCCGCATCGGGGGGATCGAACGGCACGGCGACAACGTCCGCGTCCACCTCGACGGCCCCGTCACCGCCTTCGCCGACATCACCCCCGCCGCGCTCGCCGACCTCGACCTGACCCCCGGTCAGCGGATCTGGGCCTCGGTCAAGGCCACGGAAACCCACGCCTACCCCGCCTGAGCCGAGAGCTCCGGGGACCGGAGGCGGTGTGACGGATGCGACCCTCTCGGGAGGGGGCCGGCGCCGGGGCTTCGTGCTGATGGATGCGGTGCTCTTGGTAGAGCCGCTGCTGGAGGATCCGTGCCGCCGGATGTGATGCTTGAGGAAGGATCACTACCGGAGGATTCCCGCCTTTCAGGAGGTTTCTTGTCCAGCCCCGCTCCCGCCGGCGACTTCGACTACGACCGGCACGGGCACGGCTACGCCCGGCAGCGGCGTACCGATCCGCGCATCGCCGCCCACGTCCATGCCGCGCTCGGACCGGCCCGTACCGTCGTCAACGTCGGCGCGGGCGCCGGGTCCTACGAGCCGGAGGACCGTCACGTCGTGGCGGTCGAGCCGTCGGCGGCGATGCGCGCCCAGCGCCCGCGCCACCTGGCCCCAGCCGTGAACGCGACCGCCGAGCGGCTGCCCTTCGACGACGACGCCTTCGACGCCGCCATGGCGACCGTCACCGTCCACCAGTGGAGCGACACCGAGCGGGGACTGCGCGAGCTGCGCCGGGTCAGCCGTGGGCCCGTCGTCGTGCTGACCTTCGACGGCGACGCGCTCGATCTGCTCTGGCTGGCCGAGTACGCCCCCGAGCTGATCGCCGCGGAACGCCGCCGCTACCCGCCGATCGACCTGATCGCCTCCCTCGTCGGCGGGCGGGCCGACGTGGTGCCGGTCGCGATCCCGATCGACTGCGTGGACGGGTTCACCGAGGCCTACTACGCCCGCCCCGAGCGCTTCCTCGACCCGGGGGTGCGCGCCTCGCAGTCGGCCTGGGGCTTCGTCGACGACGCGGCCGAGGCCCGCGCGGTCGAAGAGCTGCGGCGCGACCTGGAAAGCGGCGCCTGGGACCACCGCCACGGCCGGCTGCGCGACCAGCCCGAGTTCCTCGGCTCGCTCCGCCTGATCATCGGACACCCCTGACCGGAGGGCGGTGCCGTCGGACGGCCTGGAGGGTGGTCAGGCGGCGACGGCGGCGCGGAAGGTGGCCAGGGCTTCGGGGCCGGAGTAGGCGCCGTAGCTGGTCGTGGTGTTGCGCAGGGCGTGGGCGGAGATCACGTAGCCGGTGCCGGTGGTCCGGTTGAACTCCTGGAACCAGGGCCCGCCGCTGGAGCCGCCGCCCATGTCGCAGAGCATCGCGTACTTCATGCCGTAGGAGGGGTCGACGGACTCGCCGCTGCAGTACTGCAGGGTCTTGCCGCCGTTGCCGTTGCTCGGGTAGCCGAACAGGTGGTTGGACGTGCCCTCGGTGGTCACGTTGAACCTGAGGCCCTGCCCGCCCACGGTCTGCACCGGGGTCTTGCTCTTCACCTTGTTGACGACCAGCATGCCGAAGTCGAGCGGCGGCTGGTGGGCGTTGTCCTTGTAGTAGCCGGACCAGATGTACATGGTGCGCGCGGTGAACTTCCCGTACGGCGCCGCCCCGTCTTTGTACGCGGGCACGAAGACCAGGTTGGTGCTCCAGCGCCCGTCACCGTCGATCATGGCGTGCGCGACGGTCACGATCACGTCCCCGTCGGTGCTGTTCACCACGGTGCCGGAGGCCACGAAGTCCTTGCCGTTGCCGCCCGTGCCGAACACCTTGCCGGCCGTCTTGGCGATGAGGCCGCCGGACTTCCACGTCTGCTGGGCGGCCGCCATGGGGGCGAGGGGCAGGCCCTTCGCGCGCTTGGGTCCCGGGCCGGGAGCGGGCGCGATCTCCACCGGGTCGCCGGCCGCCAGTGTCGTCGCGCGGCCGGTCGCCGGCTTGGCCGAGCCGGCGGGGGCGGTCAGCGGCCGGGCGGCGCGCATGCGTTCGGGCGTCCAGTAGCCGTCACCGGCGGCGTAGGTGGTCGCGATCCGGTGCTCGACGGGTCCGTCCTTCTCGGGCGCGGCGAGGGCGGCGGGCGCGGCGACGGCGCCGGACCCGAGCAGCAAGGTGGTCAACCCGGCAACGGCCAGGGTACGCATGGGGCCTCCGTGACAAATGGGGTTACGGAGATTTACCACACATGTCGTCTATGGCGGGAATCGGAGGTTTGGCCGGGTCGACCGCCCAGGTCGGAGATGCCGGGTCAGGGGCGGTCGGCGCAGAGGGTGAGGGGCGGGTGGCGGTAGACGATGGCGCGTGGCAGCACGTCAGGGGTCTTGGTCCAGTTGGGTACGTCCTTGCCGCAGACCGAGGCGTCGGCGGTGCCGTCCGACACCTTGGTGACCCGATAGGTCGCGGCGGGGCCGCAGCTCACCTTGGACGCCCGGCCGGTGGGGAAGCCGATCTCCTGATAGAAGCAGTCGCCCTCGCTCGCGTTCAGCGTCAGGCACAGGCGGGTGCGCGACCGGCGGGTGCCGATCTCCAGGTATCCGTTGGTGCTGTCGCCGCACTGGTCGTTCTTCCTGATCATCTTGTACGCGGCCCGCGGGCTGGTGCACGGAACGAGGCGGAAGTCGTCCCGGACGGTCTTGCCGCCCTTGCCCTGAGCTTCGAGGCAGGAGCCGACCTTGGCCCGGCTCGGATCGTCCTCGGCGGCACAACCCGCCGTCACGGCGATCATCAGCGCACAGGCGAGTCCCATGGTGAGGCGGGCGAGGGGGCGGTGGCGAGTGGTGCCGGTCATGGCACGGCAGCCTAGTGAGCTCCCGGGACGCTTCCCCTCATTTACCGAATAGCCGAAATGTCAGCCTTCACTCCGGCCAGGGTGAGTCGAGGATCGTGTCGACGAAGTTCCCCCGCTGGAAGCCGGGCACGAAGCGTTCGAGCACGTCGGCCTTCACGTTCCCGAACGTGGTCTCCGGCTTGGGCGCGATGCCCTCCGTGAACGCCCGCAGGATCGCCTGCTTGAAGCCCGGCCGCGGATGCACGGCGGTGACCTCGGCCCGCTGCTCGTCGGTGAGGTCGTAGTAGCCGAGGCCGAGC
Organism: Nonomuraea fuscirosea; assembly: GCF_003001935.1. GTDB lineage: Bacteria > Actinomycetota > Actinomycetes > Streptosporangiales > Streptosporangiaceae > Nonomuraea > Nonomuraea fuscirosea. Next base: position 614,095 of record NZ_PVNG01000003.1, read on the forward strand.
ACGTCGTACTCGACTCCGGCGGTGACCAGGGCGACCTCGGGCTCCATGTACTCGGGGATGCCGGGAGTCGTGTGCAGCGCGATCGCGGTCCACACCCGCCGGACGCTGTCCTCGGGCACGCCGCGTTCGCGCAGGAAACCGCGGGCGGCGTCGGCGCCGTCCACCTCGAAGCGCCGCCCGCTGCCGCGGTGCTCCTCGTTCAGCCCCAGGTCGTGGAACATGGCGGCGACGTACAGCAGCTCGGGGTCGAAGCTCAGGTCGCGCTCGCGGCCCTGGAGGACGCCCCAGAAGTAGACCCGGCGCGAATGGTGGTAGATCAGGTCACTCGTGGCCTGCCGCACGAAATCGGTGGCCTCGGCCGCCAGCCTGGTGTCGGGAACACTCTTCTTGATCCCCATGCCGACCCCCTCCCCGTGCCTTTCCGGCGTCGCACGGAACCCTTCCCGCCGCCGCGACCTCGCTGAATGCACGAGTCGGTGAAGATCTGACAAAGCCCCCTTTGTACGCCCGCAGCCACCCCCGGAGCCCCGCCGACTTCTAGGGATATATTCAGATATAGAGGACAAAACGCCCGTTGTTATCTTCGTCCCCTGCCGGGGAGGAGGTGGTCCGCGAGCCTGTGCCGCGAACGCATGCCCCATCACGAGCGCATGCCCCACCACTTCCGACGCGAGGGAGAGAGCACCATGCCTGGTAACAAGGGAGTCATCTACGAAGGCCCAGGCAAGGTCGAGGTTCACGAGATCGACTATCCCGGATTCGAGCTGAAGGACGGCCCCGGCGTGAATCCGGCCAACATCGGCCGCAAACTGCCGCACGCCGCGATACTGAAGGCGGTCGCCACCAACATCTGCGGCAGCGACCAGCACATGGTACGCGGGCGCACCACCGCCCCCCAGGGCCTCGTCCTCGGTCATGAGATCACCGGGGAGGTCGTGGAGACGGGCCCGGGCGTGGAGTTCATCAAGAAGGGCGACCTCGTGTCGGTCCCGTTCAACATCGCCTGTGGACGCTGCCGCAACTGCAAGGAGGGCAACACCGGCATCTGCGAGAACGTCAACCCCGACCGGCCCGGCTCGGCGTACGGCTACGTCGACATGGGCGGCTGGGTCGGCGGGCAGGCCGAGTACGTCCTCGTCCCGTACGCCGACTGGAACCTGCTCAAGTTCCCCGACAAGGACCAGGCGATGGAGAAGATCCTCGACCTGGCCATGCTGGCGGACATCTTCCCGACCGGCTTCCACGGCTGCGTGACGGCGGGAGTGGGCCCCGGATCCACGGTCTACATCGCCGGCGCCGGACCGGTCGGCCTGGCCGCCGCCGCGTCCGCGCACCTGCTCGGGGCCGCCGTCGTCATCGTCGGCGACCTGAACAAGGAACGCCTGGACCAGGCCCGCAGCTTCGGCTGCGAGACCGTCAACGTCGCCACGGGCGAACCGAGGGACCAGATCGAGCAGATCCTCGGCGAGCCGGAGGTGGACTGCGCCGTGGACGCGGTCGGCTTCGAGGCGCGCGGCCACGGCCGCGAGGCCGAGGTGGAGCGTCCCGCCACCGTGCTCAACACGCTCATGGACGTCACCAGGGCGGGCGGCGCGCTCGGCATCCCCGGCCTGTACGTGACGGGCGACCCGGGCGCCTCCGACGAGGCCGCCAAGCACGGCTCGCTGTCCATCCGCATCGGTCTGGGCTGGGCCAAGTCGCACAGCTTCGCCACCGGCCAGTGCCCGGTCATGCGCTACAACCGCCGGCTCATGCAGGCGATCCTGCACGACAAGGTACAGATCGCCAAGGCGGTCAACGCCACGGCGATCGGGCTGGACGAGGCGCCGCGCGGGTATCGCGAGTTCGACGAGGGCGCGGCCAAGAAGTACGTCCTCGACCCGAACGGCATGCTGCCCAAGGCGGCCTGACCGGCGCAGCCGCCGGAGGCCGCCGCCATCCCCGCGGTCTCCGGCGGCTCGCCCCTTTTCGCTCCCGTACGGGCTACGCCGTGGCGGCCCTGACGCCGAGGGCGACGAGCACCACGGCGCTCACCCTGCCGACCACCCGCCGGAAGCGCGCCTCGCGCACGAGGTGCGCTCCTCGGTGCAGCAGCGCCGTCCAGGTGAGCAACCACACCGCCATCAGCACGGCGTGGACGGTGGCCAGGCCGAGGATCTGCCCGGCGACGGAAGAGCCGGGCACGACGAACTGCGGCACCAGGGTGAGGTAGATGGAGGCGGCCTTGGGGTTGAGCACGTTCGCGAGCACGGCCTGAACGTAGACGGACCGGGCCCGTCCGGGCCGGTCGGCGGACGCGGGAGGCGGAGGGCCGGCGGACGCGGGAGGCGCGGGCCGGTCGGCGGACTGGTGAGGTCGGGGGCGGGTGGCGGTGTGCCAGGTCCACACGCCGAGCCCCACGAGGTAGGCCGCGCCGGCGAGCTTGACCACGGTGAACGCCTGCGCCGAGTGCATGATCAGCGCCGACAGACCGGCCACGGCCAGGGTCGCGTGGGCGTACAGGCCGGTCGCGGTCCCGAGGATCACGGGCACGGCCCGCCGCCGGCCGCCGGTCGTGACGTGCTGGACGAGCAGGGTCATGCCGGCGCCGGGCGTGGCGATGACGGGCAGGATCGCCATAAGAAAGCCGGCGGTCGCGCACCAATGGATCATGCCTGGAGCACGACGCGGAAGTGCGTGGTGAGACGGCGTTCGTCGTCCAGGACGTGGAAGGCGAGGCCGGGCGGCTGCTCGCGGTCGTCGGGCCGGTCGCCCTCCCACGGCATCCGCAGGGTCCAGGTGACGGCCGGGCCGACGATCAGGGGCCGGCCGGCGAACGTGGAGGCGGCGGCGGTGTGGGCGTGGCCGGTGAGCACGGCGGCGACCTGGGGATGCTCGTCGAGCAGCGCGGCCAGCTCGGCGGCCGACTCCATCCGGCAGCAGTCGGGCAGCGGGTGGTGCAGCACGACGGGCGGTTGGTGGAAGGCGATCAGAGCGGGCGTGCCCGGGGCGAGGCCGTCGAGGGTGGCGCGCATCCAGGCGAGCGTCTCCTGCTCGAGGCGGCCCTCGTCGCGGCCGGGGATCGTGGTGTCGCACATCAGGACGGCGGTCCCGGCCAGGTGGTGCACCTCGTTGACGGGGCCCGTGCCGGGCGGCCGGCCCAGCAGCGCCTTGCGGTAGGCCGGGCGGGCGTCGTGGTTGCCGGGGCAGGTCAGCACGGGGAAGGGCGCGGTGAGGAGCTCGGCGGCCTCCTCGTACTCGGACTCCGCGCCGTGATCGGCGATGTCGCCGGTGACCAGCAGGCCGTCCACCGGGCGGGGGAGCGCGCGCAGGTGGTCCATGACCAGGCGGGCGCGCCGGGACGCCCGCTCGCTGCCGTCGAGGTGGAGGTCACTGATCTGGGCCAGGAGCAACGTCATCGGGCGGGCCTCCTACGAGGGCGTCTAATGGTTAATTCTGTTTTAGCGTTAGTGACGATAGGGTACGGAGAGGATGCGGGCAACAGGAGGAGGCGAGATGGGGAGCTGGCCGGCGCTGGAGCTGGCGAGCACGATCCGCCACGACGGCGACGGCGGTGTCGCCGACGACCTGGCCACCCCGGTGGGCGCGACCCGCTGGGTCCGGCAGCAGGGCGAGTCGCTGGGCGGCCAGGTGGACGTGGCGCGGTTCGTGGTGGACGACGGGCTCTGGAACGAGATCATCGAGCTGCGCCGGGCCGTACGCGCGTTGTTCGCGCACGCGGTCAGCCCGGCGCCGCCGAGCCGGGCCGACGCCCACCGGCTGATGCCGGTCGAGCAGGCGCTGGCCCGCCTCAACGCGGCCGCCGCCCGCGAGGCCGTGGTCCCGCGCCTCGACTGGCCCACGGGGGCGCCGCCCAGGACGGTGGTGTTCTCGGCCGAGCCCGACGCCGGCGTCCGGCTGGTCGCGGCCCTGGCCCGGGCCACCATCGACTTCCTCAGCGGCCCTGAACGCGAGCGGCTGCGCGCCTGCAACGCGCCCCGGTGCGTGCGTTACTTCGTCAAGAGCCACGGGCGGCAGGAATGGTGCAAACCGTCCTGCGGCAACCGGGCCCGGGTCGCCCGCCACTACGAACGCCACAGCGCCGCCACCACCACGGACCCGACCGGCTAGCCCGTCCCGGCGCGGAGGGTGAGTAGGGGTTACTCATGCCGGACGCCCCCGCGCGGAGGAGCGTGACTGTCGCAACGTCCCGACAGCACACCTTCGCGCAGGGGGAACCACATGTGGACAAGAGCGCTGACCGCCTGTCTCTTAGCCATGGCCGGCCTGTTCGCGCTGCCGGTCACCCCCGCACGGAGCGCACCGGCCACGCAGCCGGTGACCGTGCGGATCATGTCCGTGGAGTGCGAACACTGCACGGACGAAGGACTCGAGGACGCCGGCAAAGGCGCCCCCGACTTCTACGCCAAGATCAGCATCGGCTCCCAGACCTTCACCACGCCCAGGGCGCCCGACGACCGGACGAAGGTCTTCGTCCCCGAGGGATGGACGATGACGCAGCAGGTGTCCACCTCGCTGCCCTCGGTGGACATCTCGGTGCAGATCTGGGATGCGGACGTCTTCCCCGACCCCAACGGCGACGACCTGGCCGACAGCACGCCCCGCCCCGATGACGCCACCAGCCGGTTCAAGCTGGACCTGGTGGACGGCAGCCTGTCCGGCGACCTGACCTCATCCAACCAGTGCCTGCTCGGCAACGGCGAGGAGGACCAGCCGCCGGTGCAGGTCTGTTTCGACGTCCGGCCATACACGTTCGAGGACGGCGACGGCGACGGCTTCACCGACTACGCCGAGCACCGCGGCCTCGACTTCAACGGCGACGGCAGCATCGACCTGCACCTTGAACAGTTCGCCGACCCGACACGGCGTGACCTGTTCGTCGAGATCGACTGGATGAAGGACGAGGGTCCGGGCCGGGCCGACCTGGACGCGGTGGAGGGCGCGTTCGACGCCGCGCGGGTCGAGAACCCGATCACCGAGGCCCGGGGTCTGGCCCTGCACCTGATCCCTGACGAGGAGCTGACCTGGGCGGAGACGCTGCGGTTCGATGGCCGCGACGCGGGCGCGTACGACGACTTCGACGACCTGAAATGGGGTGATCCGGCGAAGTCGTGCACCCATGGCGGAGAGGACGGCCACTTCGGCACCCCCGCCGACCGCGCGAGCCCGTTGTGTGAGCAGATCCTGCTGTTCAAGCGGCTGCACTTCCGGTACGGGATCTTCATCCACGGCCTGAGCCCGGCGACCGTGACAGGACGCGACGGGAAGCAGCACCCCAACACCACGTCAGGCATGGCGGAGCTGGACGACAGGGGCGGCAACGATTTCGTCGTGTCGGTCGGCCGCTTCGCGCGCAACATCGACGTCTCCCGCTACAACGGCATCGGCGCCGTCCGCCAGGCCACACTGCTGCACGAGCTAGGCCACACCTTCGGCCTGGGCCACGGCGGGCGCACCGACGACGGCCGGCCCGACCCGGTCAACTGCAAGCCCAACTACTTCAGCGTCATGAACTACTCGCGCCAGTTCGCCACCGCCAAGAGCCTGCCCGCCGACCAGCAGCTCGATCCCGACCGGCCGCTCGACCTCCAGCCCGTCGACGTCAAGCCGGAAACGCTGGTGGAGAGCAGCCTGAGCGAGACGAAGGATCCCGGCGTGGACGGCGCGGGCGGCCGCCGGGTCATCTGGGGCGGCGGCGCCGACAGCCAGTGGTTCTACGACCCGGCCGACGAGCCGATCAACTGGCTGGTCGACTCCAAGCGGGAAAGCTCGGTGAACGTCAACGTCAACCGCATCCCCGTCTTCGACGGCTGCCATGAGTCGCCCGGCGGGGAAACGCTGCGCAGCAGCCCCGACTGGGACCGGCTGGTCTACGACTTCACCTCCAGCCGCTACTTCTCCGAAGGCTCGCACGGCCCGTACCTGCCCGAGCTGACCGCCCACGACCTGCAACGCCAGCAGGCCGCCGACCTGAACGTGACCAAGACCGTCGACCGGGCCGAGGCCGTGCCCGGCGACCGGCTCACGTACACGGTCAAGGTCGGCAACAGGGGCCCCAGCACCGCGACCGCCGTCTCGCTGACCGACACGCCGCCCGGGGGCGCCGCCGTGACCCGCGACCTGCCCGACCTGCCGGCCGGCCGGACCGACGAGCAGACCTTCACCTACGAGGTGCCCTGCACGGTCACCGACGGCGGCGTGCTCACCAACACCGCCACGGTCACCGGCAAGGACGCCTCCGGCGGGGCCGAGCCCGCGCAACTGCTGGGCGACGACACCGCCACCGCGAAGACGACCGCGCACGTGCCGGTGCTGACGCTGACCAGGACGGCCACGCCCGGCGCGCACGCGGGCGACCCCGTCACCCACACTCTCACGTACCGCAACACCGGCTCGGCGCCGGCCACGGACGTCGTCGTGACCGACACGCTGCCGCGCGAGGTCTACTACAGCGGCGCGCTCGACCAGGGCGCGGGACCCAGACCGGCCGAGGTGGTCAAGGACGGCGACGGCCGCACCACCCTGCGCTGGAAGCCCGGCACGGTCGCGCCCGGCGCCTCCGCGACGGTCACCTACACCGCCCGCACGAGCCTGCTGACCACCGGCGGCACCGTCGTCACCACCCGGGCCACGCTCCGGTACGGCGGCGCCGGCGGCTGCGCGTACCCGGACGTGACCGTCACGGCGGACTCGACGGTCACCGAACGCCCGCCCGGCCGCGACCCCCGCGCGAAGCTCGTCTGGCAGTTGCGCGAGAGCGACTGGACGCCTGACCTGCTGGCCCGCACACAGGCCACGGACCAGCGTTACGACGGCGCCGACGGCTCGGCCCCCGACGGCGCGCTGTCCAAGGCCGAGGTGAGGGCCGCGCTCCTGCTGCCGCTGCTGCGCGGTGAACTGCTGGCGACCTACCTCAACCTGGCCGACCGGCGGATCAACGCGGCCACCAGGATCGTCTCGGCCCCGGCCGCGCTGCTCGACCTGACGAGCGTGGGCCAGGCCGCCGGGTACGCGCAGTCGGCGCTCCAGGACGGCGACCTGCTGCGGCAGACGAAGGCGACCGTGGTGCTGAACGAGATCAACCTCAACCTCAGCGAACGCTACTGAGCGGCACACATCGGGGGGCTGAGCACGTTCCACGGGCTCAGCCCCTGCCGGTCAGCTCCTGCCGGTCAGCCCTCTGCTGGTCAGCCCGGCGAGCCACGGTCCGCCTCAGGCGCCGGGGCGTTGGGCGAGTGTCACCGTGGCGAGGTGGTCGATGACCTCGCGGGCGTCGGACTCGATGCCGTGGATGAACGTGGACCTGCGCCGCCGCAGCACCGGCAGCCCCAGCGCGTACAGCCCAGGGCTGTCCACCACGCCGCCCTCGTGCCGCAGCCGGCCCTTCTCGTCCACCACGGGCACGTCCAGCCATCCGTAGTCGGGCCGGAACCCGGTCGCCCACACGATCGTGCGGATCTCGCCGCCGCGCAGGTCGAGCTGGAGCCGCGCCCGCTCAGGCGCCCGCGTCGGGGCGAAGCGCTCGGGCGGCCCGACCTCGCCGTCCCGGCCGTGCTCCCGCGCCCACGCGTCGAACGTGTCCAGCAGGCGCTCCATCTTCAGGTCCGCGAGGGAGAACACGTTGCGCAGTCCGCCGGAGAACAGCGCGCGGCCGTCCCGCACGGCGGCCAGGCGGCCCACCGGCTCGACCCCCATCGAGGTGAGCGCGTTGAGGTCGAGCGTGGTCCGCTCGTCCGTGCCGATCAACTGGGGCGAGGGCAGCCGCCTGGCCCTGGTGAGGTCGTCGATCTCGTCGAAGCGCTGGTCCCACACGCCGGAGGCGTCCATCCACCACAGCACGTCGCGCCCCCGGTAGGTGCGCGGCAGCCGTACGTGCTCGCCCACCGAGAGCGTCACCGGACGGCCGGAACGCCGTAGCTCGGCCGCCAGTTGCACGCCGGTCGCGGACGCCCCGACGACGAGCACGCCGCCGTCGGGGAGCTGCGCGGGACCGCGATAGTCGAACGGCGTCAGCTGTTCGACGGAGCCGGGCACCGCGCCGGCGAACGGCGGCACCACGGGTACGTTGCAGGCGCCGCTGGCGATGACCACCGACCGGCAGCGGAACTCGCCGCCGCCCGTCGTCACCTGGTAGCCGTCGCCGGCCCGCCGCACGGAGGTGACGTCGGCGCCGGTCCTGACGGGCGCGCCCGAGCGGGCGGCGAAGCCCTCGATGAATGCGGTCACCTCCGCCATCGTCATGTAGCCGTCGGGGTCAGGGCCCTCGTAGCGGTGGCCGGGCAGGCGGCTCTGCCAGTTGGGCGTGAGCAGCCGGAAGGAGTCCCAGCGCTCATGCCGCCACGAGTTCGCCACCTCGCCGCGTTCGAGCACGACGTGGTCGATCGAGCGCCGGGTGAGGAAGTGGCTCGCGGCCAGTCCCGCGTGCCCGGCGCCGATGACGACGGTGGTGACGGACTCGATGACTCTGCTCCCTCAGGACGACTCAGACAAATCACACCGGCTTGGACGATCAGACGGCTCGGACGGCTCAGGCGACTTCGACGGTGACGTCCGTCGGGTTCGTGAGCGCGTCGAACACGGCCGAGCGCTTCTGCGACTGGGCCACCAGCGCCTCGATGTCCTGCCTGGACGCGTCCGCGTCGATGGTGAAGGTCACCTTGATGTCGTTGAAGCCGTTGCGCACGTCGCTGTCGACGCCCAGGATGCCGCGGATGTCGTGCTTTCCTTCGAGCGCCGCCTCGACCGAGCGGAGCTGGATGCCGCGGTTCTGCGCGACGGACGCCACGCCCGCCGTCAGGCAGCTCGCCAGCCCGATGAGGAGGTACTCGATCGGCGTGATGCCGTTGTCCTGGGCCGCGAAGACCTCGGGGTGGTCGGCGTCGAAGACCGCCTCGCTCTTGTGCTCCTGCTCCTGCCCGAGCCCGAAGAACTCCTTGACCCGCGTCGTGCTGTGGACGCCGTCCTGCCATTTCGAGGAGGCCCGCCAGACGAACTGGGCGGCCTCGGGCGCGCCCTTCAGCGCCTCGCGCGCGTCCAGCAGTGCCTGTACGTTGACTCCGTTGGCGACCGTGGTCATGTCCCGCCCCTTCGGCTGCGTTCCCACTTTCCCGGTAGGTATTTGACCATATACTGCCCGTGGCGGGCTACCATAGCCCCATGTCGCAGCCAGCCACAACGCTCGCGGCCGGCTCCGTCGGCACGGTGGAGACGCGCTATCTCGATCTGCCCGAGCCGGTCCACCTCGACTGCGGCCGGGAGCTGCATCCGGTCCGCGTCGCGTACGAGACCTACGGTGTTCTCTCCCCGCAGCGCGACAACGTGATCCTGGTGTGTCACGCGCTCAGCGGCGACGCGCACGCGGCCGGCTTCGCGAAGGCGCCGCCCGCGCAGAGCACGCGCGACGGCTTCGGCGCCGAGGAGCGCGACGGCGCGGCCGGCAAGGGGCTCGGCTGGTGGGACGGCATGATCGGCCCGGGCAAGGCGTTCGACACCGACCGCTACTTCGTCGTCTCCACCAACCTGCTCGGCGGCTGCCGGGGCACCACGGGGCCGTCGTCGACCGACCCGGCGACGGGCCGGCCGTACGGCGCGGACTTCCCCGTGATCACGGTCGCGGACATGGTGCGCACCGAGCGCGCGTTCCTGGACGCCCTCGGCATCGACCGGCTCGCGGCTGTGGCCGGCGGCTCGCTCGGCGGCATGCAGGCGCTGGAATGGGCGGTGCGGTACCCCGACCAGGTCGACGCGATCATCCCGATCGCCAGCACCCACGCGCTCCACCCGCAGGGGGTGGCCTGGAACGCGATCGCCCGCGACGCCATCATGCGCGACCCGGCCTGGCAGGGCGGGAGCTACCACGGCACCGGCCGCGCGCCCGACGCCGGCATGGGACTGGCGCGGATGGTCGGCCACATCACCTATCTGTCCGCGCCCGGGCTGGAGGAGAAGTTCGGCCGGCGGCTGCAGTTCGCCGACGACGTCCGCTACACGATCACCGAGCCGGAGTTCGAGGTGGAGAGCTATCTGCGCCACCAGGCCGACTCGTTCGTCAAGCGCTTCGACGCCAACACCTACCTCTACACCTCGCGCGCGCTGACCTACTTCGACCTGGCCCGGCAGCACGGCGGCGGATCGCTCGCGCGGGCGCTCGAAGGCGTCAAGGCGCGGACGCTGCTGATCGCGTTCAGCTCCGACTGGCTCTATCCGCCGGCCGCGTCGAGCGAGATCGCCGAGGCGCTCGGCGGGCTCGGCAAGCCGGTCGAGTTCCAGGTGATCGAGGCGCCGTACGGGCACGACTGCTTCCTGCTGGAAGAGGCGAGGCAGACGCCCATCATCAAGGAGTTCCTGGCCCAGGGCGGGCCCAGGTGAGATCGAGGAAGAGACGTTCGTGACCGACAAGCCCTCCCGTCAGGAACAGGCCCGCGCGTTCGGGTTCGAGACCCGCCAGCTGCACGCCGGGCAGCGGCCCGACCCCAACACCGGCGCCCGCGCGGTGCCGATCTTCCAGACGACCAGCTACGTGTTCGAGGACCCCGAGTCGGCGGCGGCCTACTTCAACCTCCAGGAATACGGCAACACCTACTCGCGGATCATGAACCCGACCGTCGCGGTGTTCGAGGAGCGGGTGGCCAACCTCGAAGGCGGCGCGGGCGCGGTGGCCTTCGCCAGCGGCATCGCCGCGCAGGCGGCCGCGCTCTTCACGCTGCTGGAGCCGGGCGACCACGTCGTCTCCTCCTCGGCCCTGTACGGCGGCACGGTCAACCAGCTCAAGCACCTGCTGCGCAAGATGAACGTGGAGCTGACCTGGGTCGATCCCGACGACCCCGAGGCGTGGCGGCAGGCGGTGCGCCCGAACACCAAGGCGTTCTTCGGCGAGACGATCGGCAACCCGGGCGGCAACGTGCTCGACATCGAGACGGTGGCGGCCATCGCGCACGAGCACGAGCTGCCGCTGATCGTGGACAACACGTTCGCCACGCCCTACCTGTGCCGCCCGATCGAGTGGGGCGCCGACATCGTGATCCACTCGGCGACCAAGTTCATCGGCGGCCACGGCACCAGCATCGGCGGCGTCGTGGTCGAGGCGGGCACGTTCGACTGGTCCAACGGGCGCTTCCCGGTGGTCGCGGATCCGTCGCCCGCCTACCACGGCTTGCGCTTCCACGAGACGTTCGGTACGTACGGCTACCTGATGAAGCTGCGCGCCGAGACCCTGCGCGACCTGGGCGCGGCGCTCTCGCCGTTCAACGCCTTCCTGTTCCTGCAGGGGCTGGAGACGCTGTCGCTGCGGATGGACCGGCACGTCGCGAACGCGCGCGCGGTGGCGGCGTTCCTGGAGGAGCACGAGCTGGCCGCGAACGTGACCTATCCCGGACTGCCGGGCAGCAGGCACCGGGCACTGGTGGAGAAATACCTGCCGCTCGGCGCGGGCGCGGTGTTCTCCTTCGACTGCGCCGGCGGCCGGGCCGGCGGCCAGGGACTCATCGGCGGACTGACCATCTGGTCGCACCTGGCGAACGTCGGCGACGCCAAGAGCCTGGTCATCCATCCCGCCAGCACCACGCACCGCCAGCTCGGCGACGACGAGCTGCGCGCGGCCGGCGTCGGGCCCGGTACGGTACGGCTGTCGGTGGGCACCGAGTCCGTCGAGGACCTCATCTGGGATCTCGACCAGGGTTTCGCCCGCGTCGCCGCGACGATCGAGGAGAAGGTGGAGACGGCATGACCGATCTCGCTCGCTACCAGGACCCGCTGACGATCCAGCGGGTGCTCCACTCCACCAGGACGATCGCGATCGTCGGCCTGTCGGGCAACGAGCTGCGGGCCAGCTATTTCGTCGGCTACTACCTCAAGCGGCACGGCTACCGGGTGATCCCGGTGAACCCCCGCGAGAAGGAGATCCTCGGCGAGACCAGCTATCCGAGCCTGCTCGACGTGCCCGAGCCGGTGGACCTGGTGAACGTCTTCCGCGCGCCGGACGCACTGCCCGGGATCGCCCGCGACGCCGTGGCGATCAAGGCAGGCGCTCTGTGGTGCCAGTTCGGCGTGATCAACGAGGAGGGCGCGCGGATCGCCGTGGACGGCGGCGTGACGGTGGTCATGGACCGCTGCATCAAGGTCGAGCACGCCCGTTACGTGGGCCGGATGCACTGGCTCGGCTTCAACACCCAGCGCATCACGTCTGTCCGGGCGGGGCTGCAGTAACCGGCGCGACGGCCAGGGGCAGGCGCAGGACGAACCGGGCGCCGGCGGTGCTGTCCTCGACCTGGAGGGTCCCGCCGTGCGCCTGGGCGATCTTGCGGGCCATCACCAGCCCGAGCCCGGTGCCGCCGGTGTTCCTGTCGCGGGCGGTGTCCAGGCGGGCGAAGCGCTGGAAGACGAGCTCGCGCTTGTCCGGTTCGATGCCGGGACCGTCGTCGATCACCTCCAGCAGCGCCACGCCCAGCGGGAAGTGCGCGGTGTCCCGCCCGGTCGCCGGCTCGTGCGAGACGCGCACGGTGACGATGCCGGCGGCGTGCCGCTCGGCGTTGTCGATCAGGTTGGTGAGCAGCCGGGTCAGGTGCGCCGGATCGCCGGTCACCACCACGCCGGGCTCCAGCGCGCAGTCGAACGATGTGCGCCGGCCGGGCATCTCCCGGCACTTCGCGCTCACCAGCGTGGCCAGGTCGACCGGCTCGCCGTCGACGGACTGCGCCGCCTCCAGCCGGGCGATGGCCAGCAGGTCGCCGACGATCGTCTCGATCCGGTTCACGCTGCCCAGCACGGCCTCGCCCAGGTTCCGCACCGTGGTCTCCTCGGGCGCGAGCAGGGCGTCCTCGACCTCGGCGCGGATCGCCGTGATGGGGGTGCGCAGCTCGTGGGAGGCGTTGGAGGTGAAGTTGCGCTGCTGGGCCATCGCGGCGTGCAGGCGGGCCAGGGTCCGGTTCACGCTCTCGGCCAGGTCGTGGATCTCGTCGTGGGTCGGCGGCAGCGGTACCCGGCGCTGCGGGCAGCTCTCGCTGATCGTGTCGAGCTCCGTGCGGATGGTGTTCACCGGTCTGAGCGCGGCGGTGACGATCCGGTGGCCGAGGCCCGTGATCGCCGCTGCCATCAGCGCGGCGGCGCCGAACACGGTCGCGGCCAGCCACGGGGCGACGTAGACCGGGACCACGTGGCCGGAGCTGTAGACGACCCAGTCCTGTCCGGCGTGGTAGGCCGACTGCGCGACCACGAGCCTGCAGTCACCGTCGGGGAACACGCCGCCGCAGACGACGCGGCTGGCCATGGCCTTGGGCAGGGGGGTGAAGTCGGCCATCGCCGGTTTGCCGCGCAGCCGCGGGGTCGAGGCGACGACCTTGCCCGTGGCGTCGACCACCTGCAACTCGCGGCCCTCCTCCTCGGTCATGTGCGGGCGGACGCCGTCGTGCTCGATCTCGTGAGCCACCCGGCCACCGTCCACGGCGATCGCGCTGATGTGGTCCTGCGTCACGTACCTGTGGATGGCGAGCATGACCGAGACGGCCAGCAGTGCCGACAGCAGCGTCGCGACCGCGCCCGCGAACGCCGTGATGCGCGTGGTGATCGACCAGTCTCGCCCAGCCCTCATGCGCCCAGTCGAGCACACGGGCCGTAGCGGGAGATGAAGGCCGGGCCCCGGCGACGGCATGAGACGAGTTAATACCTCGCCAAAAAGGTTGAACCGATGCCATCTCGGTGCAAATCCGGCTCGCGCGGCCGGGTTTCCGGCCGATCCGGGCGTGCGTCAGCCGGGGCATTCGTCCGCGGGGGCCGGCACCGGCAGGCGCAGGACGAACCGCGTGCCGGCCGGATCGTCCGCCACGGTGAGCGACCCGCCGTGGGCGTGGCACGTCTCCCTGCTGATGGCCAGGCCGAGCCCGGTGCCCCCGGGATCCAGGCGCTGCGCCTCCCTCAGCCGGACGAAGGCGTCGAAGACCCGCTCCCGATCCTCGGGGGCGATGCCCGCGCCGTCGTCGCGCACGCTCACCACGGCATGCCCGCCGTCCTGCTCGACGGTGACGTCGATGCGGGACCTGGCGTGCCGCCGCGCGTTCGCCAGCAGGTTGGTCAGCACCCGGCCGAGCTGGATCCGCGAGCCCAGCACGATCGGGCGGTCCACCACCCGCAGCCGGATCTCTGCGCCGTCGCGGGGTAGGGCCGCGATCTCGAACTCCACCAGGTCGGCGAGGTCGAGCGGCTCGTACGCGGCCGGCGGGGCACCTTTGATCCGGGTGTAGGCGAGCAGGTCGTCGATGATCGCCTCAAGGCGTTCCGTGCTGCACAACGTGCGTCGCAGGGCCACCCGGGCGTCGGTGTCCTCCGGATACAGCAGCGCCTCCTCCAGTTGGGTGCGCAGGGCGGCGACCGGGGACCTCAGCTCATGGGAGGCCATCGACGCGAAGCGGCGCTGCGCCTTCACCGCCTTCTCCAGCCGGTCGAGGTAGACGTTGGAGGTGCGGGCGAACTCGGCGATCTCGTCGTCGCCCGGCGGCTCGGGGATGCGCAGGTGCAGGTCGCTCTCCGCGGCCGCGCGCATCTTCGTGCTGATCGCCCTTACGGGTTGCAGCGTCCGGCCCACCACCACCCAGGTGCTCCACGCCGCCGTCGCGGAGGCGAAGAGGACGGCCGCCACGATGCCGGCCTCCAGGTAACGCATCGCCAGGGCGGGCGGTTCCGTCGTGCCCGCGTAGACGAAGTGCGGCTCGCCGCCGAAGAGGGTACTGGCCGCGCCGTCGTCCATCCGCAGCACCGTGATCAGCAGGCACCTGCCGGACTCCCACGGCGGGCACGCCTTGCCGTCCAGGAGGCGGTCGCTGGGGGACGGGCGGGCCGTGCTCAGCGGCGGCTTGCCCGCCGCCGCGGCGTTGGAGGCCACCACCCGGCCCTTGGAGTCGACGAGCTGGAGGTACTTCGCGCGGGCTGTCGGCTTGGGCGACGAGATGTGGCCCGGCCGCATCTCGGTGACCCAGTCGAGGATGGTCAGGCGCATGTCCTCGGTGAGGTCGGACGCGACGGTGTTGCGGATGCCGAGTGAGATCAGAGTGCCGACCCCCGAAAGGATCACCGTGAACAGCACGCCCACCACGATGGTGTAGCGCAGCCGGATGGAGCTCACGAACGGGCGGCGCCGCCGTCGGAGAGGAGAGCGTAGCCCGGCCATAAGCTGACGGTATCCAGGACTTCTGCTCCCTATGCGAATGCTTGTCCTAATATGACCGGTTACGCAGGCAGGGATTGACGTTTTCGGACGGCGTCATGGCATGACGTACGGATCCTGCATACCTCCGGCATACCGCCCCTTCCGAGAATGACCGTCACGACCTACGGGAGGGCAACCTTGAAGATCCTGCGCGCCGCGGCCGTCATCGCCGCCATGGGCCTGGCCACCACGATCACCGCGGCGGCCGCCACGGGGCCCGCCATGGCCTCCGCCGACCAGTACCTCATCGCCCGCTGCTCCAAGGGCGACCACGGCATCGAGATCCGCGCCCGCTATATCACCACGAGCACGCGGCACGTCTTCAACCAGGTGTCCTGGCGGACCACCGCCAATACCGGGAGCAACAACACCGTCCGCTTCTACTTCGTCCAGGACGCCCAGCCGGACGTCGTCTTCAAGGCCTTCAGCTACCAGGGCGGCAGGACGGGCACCAGGAACATCTCGGTGAACCGGCCGAAGGCACACAAGGTGTACGTGCGGTTCAAGGTCCTCTTCGACACGAGCGCCTCCTCCGACCCGACCTGCACCTATCACACCCGCGGCATCTGACGATCAGCACAAAGGGCCGGTCACCGCTGACCGGCCCTTTGTGCTGCCATGGGAGGGTTTCAGCAGCCGAGCGCGTCGGCGAGGCCGTCGAAGCCGGTGACGGACAGGTCGCTGGTGGTGTCGGCGGCGCGGTCGGGGGTCCCGTGCGGCCCCTTCTCCAGCGGTCGCTCCACGAACGCGGTACGCAGCCCCGCCGCGCGCGCCCCGTCGAGGTCCCAGGCGTGGGCCGCGGTCATGAGGACCTGCCCCGCCTCCACGTCGAGCAGCCCGGCGGCGGTCAGATAGGGAGCGGGCAACGGCTTGTACGCGCGGGCGAGCTCGGCCGACACGATGCAGTCGAACGGCAGCCCCGAGTGGTTGACCAGGTGGGTCAGCAGCGCGAACCCGCCGTTCGACAGCGCCGCCAGCACGTACCGCCGGCGCAGGCGGGCCAGCCCCGTGGCCGCGTCCGGCCAGGCGGGCAGCCGGTGCCACACGTGCACCAGGCGGCGGCGGGCGGCCTCGTCGAACGCGCCGGCCACGCCGTGGATCTCCAGCAGGTCGTCCAGCGACTCGCGGTGCAGCGTGTCGAGGTAGGCCCAGTCGCGCTCGCCGCGGTTGACGGTCTGCAGGGAGGGGACGTAGCGGCTCCTCCATTCGTCGGCGAACCGGCCGCCGTCGATCGTGACGCCCTGCTCGACGGCGATCCGGGCGACCTGGTCGGCGACGCCGGTGTACCAGTCGAAGGTGGTGCCGAAGATGTCGAAGGCGATCACGCGGAGGCCGGCGGGGTCGAAATCGCTCATAGAGCCCATCATGCGTCGCCACCCCGGGGCGAGTCGATCACCTCCTCGCGCGTCCTCCTGGAGGCCGGGCTAGCGGCGCGCGAGGGCCGGGCTAGCGGGGTCGTGAAATATCCGGATCTGTTTCCGGCGGGTGCGCCGGGTGGTCGATGGACGGATCGGGGAGGGTGAGATGCAGTACCTGGTCGCCGCGGTCGTGCTGGTCGCTCTGCTGTGCGGGCTGAACCTGCTGCTGACCGTCGGCGTGATCCGCCGGCTGCGCCGGCAGGGCGCGGCGCCGGCGATGACGACGGAGAGCCTGCCGCCCGGCACGCGGATCCCGGCGTTCGCCGCCACGACCACGAGCGGTGAGCCGATCTCCGACGAGCTGCTCGGCGCACCCGCGCTGATCGGCTTCTTCTCGCACGGCTGCCGGCCCTGCGAGGACCTGCTCCCGCTCTTCGCGGAGCGGGCGCGCATCACGTCGGACGCCGTGCTCGCGGTGGTCGTCGCCGCTCCGGGTGAGGACACCGCCGCCGAGATCGGCCTGCTCGCGGAGGTGGCGCGGGTCGTCACCGAGCTGCCGCAGGGGCCGCTCCAGACGGCGTTCAAGGTGGACGCCTTCCCGACCGTCCTCACGATCGGCGCCGGCGACACGGTCGTCACCAGCGGGCACACCCTGCCCGCCGGGGCGGGGGCGTCGTGAGGCGGGCCTGGCTGATGGCCGCGGGCGGGGTCGCGGGGCTGGCCCTCCTGGCCGTACGGCTGCGCAGGACGTACCTGGTGATCAGGGTCCACGGCGACAGCATGGCCCCGACGCTCACCGACGGGGACCGGCTCCTGTCCCGGCGCACGGACCTGGCGGAGCTGCGCAACGGGCAGATCGCGGTCGTCGTGAGCCCGCGCCCGACCGGCAGCCGGTACCTGATCAAACGCGTCGCCGCCGTGCCCGGCGATCCGGTGCCCGCGCATGTGCGGTGGGTGGTCGGCGACGACGTCGTCCCCGACGGCAGGTTCGTGCTGATCGGTGACAACACCGAGGCCAGCTTCGACTCCCGCGAGCACGGCTACTTCCACGCCGCCGACCTGCACGCCGTCACCGTCAGGAAACTGAGAGAAGCCGCGGCATGACCGCTGACGGGGTACGGCTGAGCGCCGCCGCGCGCGAGGCGGTCGCCACCGGCTGGAGCGCCGCCGCCGCTCCCATGATCGGATACGGGTTCACCCTGCTCGGCACGGCCGTGGCGCCCGTCGCGGTGGCCTGGCTGACCAAGCTGGTCATCGACGGACTCACCGGCTCGGCCACCATGGCCGGGCTGCTCGGCCTCGCCGCGGGGCTGGCCGGCACCGGCGTCGTCGCCGCGATCCTGCCGCACTGCTCGCGCTACCTCGGCGGCCAGGTCGGCCGCGCCATGGCGGCCACCACGACCGACCGGCTGTTCACGGCCACGGCCCGCTTCCCCGGGCTGCGGCCGTTCGAGGACCCGCGCTTCCTCGACCGGCTGCGCCTGGCGCAGGAGGGCACGGCGCGGGCGGAGGGCATCGTCACCGAGACCTTCGGCCTGATCCGCTCCGCCGTCACCGTGATCGGCTTCGTCGGCTCGCTGCTGGTGATCAGCCCGGTCATGACGATGGTCGTGCTGTGCGCGGCCGGGCCGGCCCTCGTCGCGCAGCTGAAGCTGTCACGCCGGCGTACGGCGATGATGTGGCAGATCGGCCCGGCTGAGCGGCAGCAGCTCTTCTACAGCACCCTGCTGAGCACGATCGAGGCGGCCAAGGAGATCAGGCTCTTCAACGCGGGCGGATTCCTGCGCGGCCGGCTCATGGCCGAGCTGTCCACGGCACACGCGGGCCGGCGGCGGATGGACCGGAAGGAGCTGTCGGCCGAGGGGGCGCTCGCCCTGCTGTCCGCCGTGGTGGCCGGGGGCGGGCTCGTCTGGGCCATCGCCGCGGCCCGTACCGGCACGCTCACCGTCGGGGACGTCTCGATGTTCACCGTCGCCGTCGTCGCGGTCCAGGGCGGGCTCGACGCGCTGGTGAACGGCATCGCGACGACCGACCACAACCTGCGGCTCTTCGGCCACTACGTGGCGGTGATCAGGGCCGAGCCCGATCTGCCCGCGCCGGCCGACCCCGTACCGCTGCCGCCGTTGCGCCGGGGGATCGAGCTGCGCGACGTGTGGTTCCGCTACAGCGACGAGCATCCCTGGATCCTGCGCGGCGTCGACCTGTACCTCCCGTACGGCGCCTCGGTCGCGCTCGTCGGCCTCAACGGCGCGGGCAAGAGCACGCTGGTCAAGCTGCTCTGCCGCTTCTACGACCCGACCAGGGGAGCGATCCTCTGGGACGGCACGGACCTGCGCGACGTCCGGCCGGAGGACCTGCGCGAACGGATCAGCGGCGTCTTCCAGGACCACATGGCCTACGACTTCTCCGCCCGCGACAACATCGGCGTCGGCGACACCGGCGCCCGCGACGACCTCGGCCGGATCCGCGCCGCCGCGCGCAGGGCGGGGGTGGACGAGCTGCTGGCGGGCCTGCCGCGCGGCTACGACACGCTGCTCACCCGGATGTTCACCAGCGAAGAGGATCGGGAGGACTCCGCCACCGGCGTCGTGCTCTCCGGCGGCCAGTGGCAGCGGACCGCCCTGGCCCGGGCCTTCCTGCGCGACGGACGGGACCTGATGATCCTCGACGAGCCGAGCTCGGGCCTCGACCCCGAGGCCGAGGCCGACGTGCACGCCAGGATGCGGCGGCACCGCGCGGGCCAGACCAGCCTGCTCATCTCCCACCGGCTGAACACCGTGCGCGACGCCGGCCTGATCGTCGTGCTGAAGGACGGGGTCGTCGCCGAGCGGGGCGGCCACGACGACCTGATGGCGGTGGACGGCGTCTACGCCCGTCTCTTCCGCCTCCAAGCCCGCGGCTATCACGAGGTGCCTGACCGTGATGCCGCGCCCACCGGACCTGGAACGGGAGAGGAGGTGAAGAAGGAATGCTGGACAAGCTCATCGACCGGTTGATCCCCACGGTCAAGGCCGACGCCGCGTGCACCCCGAGGTGCGTGCAGATCAGCTACGACCCGAACACCGGTTGCTACAAGATGCGTTGCTACAACGCGGACTGCAGCTACCGGACGGTCACTCTGTGCGAGTAGGTCGTTGGAGAAAGGGGCAAAGGTGAAACTCATCACCGACCTGGCGGACCGGATCGTCGCCTTCGTCGTGCCGTCCGGCGACGCGCAGGCCGCCTGCACCGCGCGGTGCGTCGTGTCCAACACGACCTGTACCGGCAGCATCTGTTGCACCGTCTTCAAGTGCTGGCGAACGGACTGTTCCGTCTACATCAGGAAGCAGTGCGCCTGAGTGAGTAAAGGGAGCTGAGGGGAGTGCCTTCTGGCAGGCGCCGGCCAGAAGCGCTCCCTTCAGAACCTCGGGACTTCGGGACAGACCCCCTAGAACGACGCGCCTTCGAGGATGGCCTGGTGCCGCCGGCGTAGCCGGTCAGCGGGTTCGATGCCGAGCTCCGTGCTGAGGATGTCCCGCAGGCGCCGGTAGGCGGCGAGCGCTTCGGCGCGGCGGCCACGCCCGGCCAGGGCGCGCAGCAGCAGCTCCCACAGGGACTCGCGGAACGGGTGGGCCTCGACGAGGCGCTCCAGTTCCGGGATGACGGAGTTGTGGAGGCCGAGCCGTAGTTCGGCCTCCACCCAGAGCTCGGACGCGGTCAGGTGCACCCCGTCCAGGCGGCGGCGTTCGCACAGGACGGTCTCGACCTCGATCCCCGGCGCCAGCGGCCCGCGCCACAGGTCCAGCGCCTCCCGCAGCAGCCCGGCCGCCTCCGCCGCTTCACCCGCGGCCAGCGCCTGCGACCCGCGGGCGAAGCGCCGCTCGAAGGCCCGCACGTCCACCGCCCGGTCGGGGACGGTCAGGGTGTAGCCGTGCCCGAGCGTGGTCAGCTCGACGCCGTGCGCGGCCAGCGGCGCCAGGGTGCGGCGCAGGCGGTAGACGTACGTCTGCAGGCTCGCCCGCGCCGTGGCGGGCAGCTCGTCCGGCCAGAGCTCGGTCATCAGCCGGTCCACGCTGACCACCCCGCCCGGCCGCAGCAGCAGAACGGCGAGGATCGCCTGCTGCTTCGCGGCCCGTACGTTGATCGCCCGGCCCCCGCCGTCGACGATCGCCATGCGTCCTGAGAGTTGGAACGTCGTGTGGAACATCGTGCACCTCCGATCGGCATTCTGTTCGGGGCGAGTATGTTCCAGGTATGGCGGACGCCCGGCGCCCGTACCAGCCGGTCCCAAGTGATCCACAAGACGGGCCCGGTTGCATGAGGTCCATGAGAAATCGTGTTCGCCGCGCCGCGGCCCTGGCCCTCGTCGTCGCCTCCGCTGCCCTCACCGTCGGCATCACCAGCGCCCCCGCGCAGGCGATGCCGCCCGAGGGCTGGTACCGCTGCTACGTGCCGGGCTACGGGACCATGTGGTGCCTTGACGTGTAGTCGTGATCTGCGGGCCGCCGCCCTCTCCGCACGGGGAGGGCGGCTCTTTTCGTGTGTGGCGGCTTTTGCGGATGGCTCAGCGGGCCACGGCCTGGCGGTAGCCGGCGTCCGTGCCGAGCAGGCCGCGGTGGGTGTCGTCGGCGGTGATGACGCCGCCGTCCAGGACGAGGACGCGGTCGGCGGCGTCGAGGAAGGCGGGACTGCTGGTGATCACTACGGTGGTGCGGTTCGCGCGGAGCCGGGCGAGGTTGCGTGCGATGAGCTGCTCGGTGACCGCGTCGACGGCCGTCGTCGGGTCGTGCAGGACCAGGATGCCGGCGTCGGCGGCCAGGGCGCGGGCCAGCGACAGCCGCTGGCGCTGCCCGCCCGACAGGTTCGCGCCGCGGTCGCGGACGCCGTGGTCGAGCCCCTCGGGGTGGAGGGCGACGACGTCGGTCAGCATGGACGCCGCCACCGCCTCGGGCAGCAGGCGCGCGGTGCCGGACGGGTCGATGTTCGTGCGCAGCGTGCCCGCGAAGATCTCTCCGTCGTACGGGTTGACCAGCAGGTGCTCCCTGATCCCTTCGACCGGGAGGTCGGCGAGATCCTGCCCGCCGACCCGTACCACGCCCTCGTAGGCACCGGGCGGGACGCGCACGGCCAGGACCGCGGCGAGGTCGGCCGCCGCCTGCGCCTGGTAGGCGGCGATCGCCACGAACTCGCCGGCGGCCACGTGGAACTTCAGCTCGCGCAGGGACCCGTACCGGACGCCGTCCACCTCCAGGTCGCCGCCGGCGGACGGGCGCCCCGTGCCCGGGGTCATCACCGGGCGCGCGGCCAGCACGAGCGCCATCCGCTCGGCCGACGCGCGCGCGATCATCACGTATTTCGGCATCTCCGAAAAAAGCCGGAGCGGCTCCATGATGAACTGCGCCAGCCCGACGGCCATGACCAGCTCGCCGATGCCGATCCGGCCCTCGAACGCGAGCCAGCCGGCCGTCAGGGTCACCGCGGCGGCGAGGGCCGCGTTGAGCGCCAGCGCGACGCCGGCGTACGCGCCGTTCACCCTGGCCACGGTGATCGCCTGGCTCTTCGCCTCCGTGCTGACCCTCCGGTACGACCGGAACGCCGCGTGGTTGCCGCCGAAACCGTGCAACGGGCGCAGGCCGCTGATCAGGTCGGCGACCTTCGCGCCCGCCCGCGCCACCCTGGCCTGCTGCTCGCGGGTGCTCGCGCCGATGCGTTTCGACATCACGCTCAGGATCGACAGGATCGCGATCGTGCCCGCGATCACCAGCAGGCCGAGCCGGACGTCGGCCAGGCCCAGCGCGACCGCCGTGATCAGCACCGCGACCAGCGAGCTGATCAGCAGCGGCACCACCTCGATGATGTCGGCGGTCTGGTCGGCGTCCTCGGTCGCGATGGTCAGCACCTCGCCGGACTTCAGGCCGGTGTCCCTGGCCACCGGCTGCAGCGCGCTAGCCGCGACCCGCACGCGCCAGCGGTGGGCCTCGGTCGTGTTCGCCTTCTGCAGGACGCGCATGCCGAACCGCCACGACAGCGACACCGTGGTGATGATCACGGCCAGCGCCGCGATCGACAGGCCGAGCCGGCCGAGGTCGCGCTCGCGCATCGTGTGCTCGACGATCAGGCCGAGCGCGATCGGGAAGGCGGTCTCGCCGGCCTGGTAGAGGCCCATGAGCAGGGTGCCGCCCGCCATGGCGCCGACGTTGCGCCGCAGCGTGGTCCGCAGGATCCCCGCGCGCGGGGCCGGCGCGTCAGGAACGGCCGTCTCGTCCGGTGCGGTCGTCTCGTCAGCAGGGGCCATCTCGTCCGGTGCGGTCATCTCGTCGGGAGTGGTCATCTCGTCAGGAGTGGTCATCGAGGTGCCGGGCGATCGCTTCCGGGGTACGCAGGGCGTACAGGTCACGGATGGTGATCCTGGGGCCGTACTCACGGCGGAGCAGCCCGACCAGCCGCACCGCCAGCATGGAGTGTCCCCCGAGGGACAGGAAGTCGCTCACCGCGCTCACCTCGTCATCATCCAGGTCCAGGGCCTCGGCGAAGAACTCGCACACCAGGATCTCGTTCTCGGTCGCCGGCCGCCGCTCGCCCGCCGTGCTCAGCGCGCCCAGCGGCTTGGCCTCGGGCAGCGCCTTGACGTCGGCCTTGCCGTTCACGGTCAGCGGGATCGCGGCCACCTCGGCGTAGTGGGTGGGCCGCAGGAAGTCCGGCAGCCCCGCGCCCACCTCGGCGGCCACCCGCGCCAGGTCGGCGCCGTCCAGCACGAGGTAGGCGGCCAGTCGGTACGCGCCGTCCACCTGCGGGTCCGGCTGGGCGACCGCGGCGGCGAACCGTACCGCGGGATGCGCGGTGAAGGCGGCCTCGACCTCGCC
Organism: Nonomuraea fuscirosea; assembly: GCF_003001935.1. GTDB lineage: Bacteria > Actinomycetota > Actinomycetes > Streptosporangiales > Streptosporangiaceae > Nonomuraea > Nonomuraea fuscirosea. The sequence continues at coordinate 637,491 of NZ_PVNG01000003.1, forward strand.
CGGCTCGACCCGATGGCCGCGGATCTTGACCTGCTGGTCGGTGCGGCCCAGGTAGGCGAGATTCCCGTCCGGCCGCCGCAGCACGAGGTCGCCGGTGCGGTACATGCGCTCGCCCGGCTCCCCGTACGGGCACGCGACGAACCGGTGCGCCGTCTGACCCGGCTGCCCGAGGTAACCGCGGGCGATGCCGACGCCCGACACGTACAGCTCGCCGGGCACGCCGTCCGGCACGGGGCGCAGCCACGGGTCCAGCACGTACACGTCGGTGTTGTCGATCGGCACGCCCACCACCGGGTCCTGGCACTCGAACGTGCCGACGCCGAGGGTGTTGATCGTGTACTCGGTCGGGCCGTACAGGTTGTAGCCGACCGTGCCCTCCGTCTCGTCGAGACGCCGCCACAGCCCCGGCGTGACCGCCTCGCCGCCCAGCAGCACCAGCGGCGGCCGCCGTCCCGGGTCGTCGAGCAGCCCCTCGGCCACCAGTTGCTGCGCGTAGGTGGGGGTCACGTTGACGACGTCGATCGTGTGCCGCAGGCAGTACTCGACCAGCCGGGGCGCGTCGCGGCGCAGCTCCTCGTCGCAGATGTGCACCTCGTGGCCGTCGGCGAGCCAGAGCAGCTCCTCCCACGACATGTCGAACGCGAACGACACGGTGTGCGCGATCCGGAAGATCCGGTGCCCGTGCTCGGCCAGCACCGGCTCGAAGATCCGGCGCTGGTGGTTGATCAGCATGTTGGTCAGCCCGGCGTACTCGGTGACGACGCCCTTGGGCCTGCCGGTCGAGCCCGAGGTGTAGATGACGTACGCCGGGTGGCGCAGCCGGCCGGGGTCGTCCGGCGCGAACGTCGCCACCGGCTCGGCCTCCGGCAGCGGCCGATCCAGCTCGATCAGGTCGGCCCGCGGCCGTGGCCGGTCCGGCTCGATCGGCTCGCCGCCCCCCGCCGCGCCGGTGAGGCGGGGGGAGACGGCGCTCACGGTGAGGATCACGTCCGGGCGGGCGTCGGCGACGATCGCGGCGATCCGTTCGTCCGGATGGTCCAGCTCCAGCGGCACGTACGCGGCCCCGACACGCAGCACCGCGAACAGCGCCACGATCGAGTCGAGCGAGCGCGGGATCGCCAGGCCCACGGTCCTGTCCGGCCCGAGCCCGCGCGCGGCGAGCACCCCCGCCACGGCCCGGCTGCGCTCCTGGAGCTGCCCGAACGTCATCGTCCTGCCGTCGGCGACGAGCGCGACCCGCCCCGGGCTGCGCTCCGCCGCCCGGTCGAACCGGTCGACCACGGTGTCGGTGCCGACCTCCGTGCGCGGGGCCCGCTCAGGCTCCGGCCCGAACCCGGGCAGACCGCCCACGGGCCCGGTCGCGCGGGCCACCTCGCCGAGCACGCGCAGATAGTCGTCGAGCAGGGCGCGGGCGCGTTCCGGGTCGTCGTCGCGGTACTCCAGCTTGATCGTGAACCGCTCGCCCGGCGTGATCACCCAGGTGAACGGGTAGTGCGTGGAGTCGTCCGCTCTGACCGAGGTGATGCCGTGGCGGGCGTTCATCGCGGCCAGCGCGTCCAGGTCCAGGAAGTTCTGCAGCACGAACAGGTTGTCGAACAGGGTGTCGTGCCCGCCGGCCCGCTGGATCTCGCCCAGCCCCAGGTGCTCGTGCTCCATCGCGGCGACCCTGGCCGCCTGCACGCCCGACAGGTATTCGCCCACCGTCTCGTACGGGCGGGGCCGCGTCCACATGGGCACGGTGTTGAGCAGCACGCCGACGATGCCGTCCAGACCCGCGCCCTCGCGGCCGGAGACGGTCACCCCGAACACGGCGTCACCGCGGCCGGTGTGCGCGCCGAGCAACAGGCCGAACGCGCCGGTCAGCAGCGAGTTCAGGGTGACGGCGTGCGTTCTGGCCGCCTCCCTGAGCAGGTCGGACTGCTCGGCGGACAGCGTGTGCACGAGCGCCCGCGGCAGGGCGTCCGAGAGGACCGGCGCCGGCCCGGCCAGCAGCGTCGGGCCCGGCAGCCCGGCCAGATGCTCGGCCCAGAAACGCCGCGACGGGTCCGGATCCCTGGCGTCGAGCGCGCGGGCGTACTCCTCGAAACTCGGCGCGGCCGGCACCGGGCCAAGCGGCTCGCCCACTGGCCCCGAGGTCGGTGGCTCGTCTGCGAGGGCCGTCTCGTAGGCGTCGAACAGGTCGCGCAGCACGATCTCCCGCGACCAGCCGTCCCACAGCAGCAGGTGGTAGCTCAACAGCAGGCCGTCCCGGCCGTCCGGCCGGCGTACCACGGTCAGCCGGATCAGCGGGGGCTCGCCCGGGTCGAAGCCGGTGTCGCGGTCCCTCGCGCACAGGGCCTCGACCTCGGCGTCCGTCGACAGGGCGATCGTCCGCACGCCGACGCGCCGGCCGGCCGCGAGCACCTGGACGGGGTTCCCGGCCGCGTCGGTGGCGAAGCCGGCGCCCACGACCGGGTGCCGGGCGATCACGTACGCCATCGCCTCGGCCAGGGCGCCGGGGTCGAGCCGCCGGTCGAAGGTGAAGTAGTTCTGCGCGACGTAGTGACCGGCCGAGCCCGCGAGCTGGGCCTGGAAGAACAGGCCGCGCTGCAACGGGGTCACCGGGGCCGTCCGCTCGGCCGTCGCGGCGGCCTCGGCGACCTGCTCCAGGGCCTGCCGCCAGTACGCGGTGAGCTCGTCGGGCACCGCGTCCGCCAGGGTGAAGGCGGCGCGCAGGGTGCCGGTGCCCGCGTCGATCCAGGCGTTGACCTCGACCGCGTACGGGCTGCCCTGGTCGCCGCCGGTGATGTGCAGCGCCTGGGACTCGGTGGCCCGGCCGAGGTAGTTGAACAGCACCTGCGGGCGGGCCCTCAGCAGCGGGGCCGTCTGCGGGTTGAGGTACCTCAGCCGGCCGTAGGCGACATGATCGGCTTCGTCCGGCTGACGTTCGGTGAGCTCCCGCGCCGCGGCGACCGGGTCGGTGTGCGGTGTGAGCCGTACGGGGGCGATGGAGGTGAACCAGCCGACCGTGCGGGCGTAGTCGTGCCGGTCGCCCGCCGGGACGCGGCCATGGCGTTCCAGCTCGATCGCCAGGTCGGTGGGTGCGGCCTGGACGCGGGTCAGCGCGGCACGCAGCGCGCCGCACAGCAACTCGGTGAGCCCGAGCCCGAGCGCGACGGGCGCGGTGCGGGCCACGGCGGTGGTCAACTCGGGCGGGAGCTCCACGGTGGTCTCACACAGAGTCGTTGGCTCGCCTGTCGCCTTGGACAGCAGCGGGGGCGCCTGGAGTGTGGTGATCCAGCGGTCGAGGGTGCCGACCGCCTGGGCCTGGGTGGCTTCCGTGGCCAGGGCGTCGGCGTACTCGGCGTAGGAGGTGGTCGGCGGGGTGAGCGGCGTGCCGCGCAGGGCGGTGGCCAGGTCGTCCAGCAGGATCAGCCAGGACACCGCGTCCACGGCCAGGTGGTGCACGGCGATCACCAGCGTCCGGCTCGCCGCCAGCCACGCGAACGCCACCACCTCCCCGGCCTCGGGATCGAGCCGCCCGGCCAGCTCGTCCGCCAGGGCCGCCGGGTCGGTGACTGCCTCCGGGCGGGTGACGGTGATCCGGTGGGGCGGGTCGGTGCGCAGGGTCCATACGCCGTGTTCGGTACGCAGCCGCAGCCGCAGCATCGGGTGCGCGGCCACGACGGCGTTCGCGGCGCGCTCGACGTCCTCGAACCGGGTGCCCTCAGGCGCCACCAGCGTCCTGGCCTGGGCGAACCTGGCCAGCGAGCCGCCCAGCTCCCGCTGACGCAGGATGATCGGCGTGGGCGTCAGCGGGCCGTCCTCGTGACGGACGGGTGCCGTGACCGGCGGGGCGTGGGTGCGCACGTGGGCGGCGAGCGCACGCGGGGTCCTGAGCAGGAACACGTCGCGCGGCGTGATCGGCAGTCCGAGCGCCCTGGCCCGGTTGACCACGGTGATGGCGACGATGCTGTCCCCACCGGCGACGAAGAAGTCGGTGTCGGCATCCGCGTCAACGCCGGAAAGCGCCTCCCCGAAGACCTTGACCAGCGCGGCGAGTGCGCCGTCCCCGGCGGGCACGGGCCGCTCGTGGGCGGACGAGGTGCGGCCGAGAGCGGATGCGCGCCGGTCGTGTACGAACGCACTTCCGTCGAGGGTGGATGCGGTCTGGTCGAGGCGAGACCTGGTCGTGTCAGGGGTAGACGTGGGGCGGTCGTTCACGAGTGTGGCGGGCGGGCTGTCCCACGAGTCGCCGGTCGCGTACGTCGGCGCGTCGTCCAGGGCGGTCGCGCGTTCGGTGAGGGCTGTGCGGTCCAGCTTGCCGTTCACCGTGAGGGGGAGGGCGTCCACGTGCAGCACGCGGCCGGGGACCATGTGCGCGGGGAGCTTCGCCGACAGCGGGCCGGTGAGGTCATCGGACACCTGCCCCACCACATGCGCCACCAGATGGCCGCCGCCGGCCGCCACGGTGACGGCCACGTCCACGACGCCGTCCAGTCCCCTGATCGCCGACTCCACCTCGCCCAGCTCGATGCGGAAGCCCTTGAGCTGCACCTGGTCGTCGGCCCGTCCGACGAACTCCAGCTCGCCGTCGATCGTCCGCCGGGCCAGGTCACCCGTGTGGTACATCCGGGACCCGTCACCCGCGAACGGGTCGGCCACGAACCGGCTCGCGGTCAGCCCCGGCCGGCCCAGGTAACCAAGCGAAACCTGGTCGCCCGCGACGTAGATGCCGCCCACCCGGCCCGGCGGCACCGGGCGGAGCCGGTCGTCGAGCAGGTAGGTGGTCAGGCCGGGGATCGGGCCGCCGATCGGGCTGACGTCCCCGGCGGTGAAGTCGTCGCCGGTCAGGACCCGGTGGGTGACGTGCACCGTGGTCTCGGTGATGCCGTACATGTTGACCAGCTCGGGCGAGGCGGTGCCGTACCGCTCGACCCAGCCGCGCAGCCGTCCCAGATCGAGCGCCTCGCCGCCGAAGATGATCCGGCGCAGCGACGTGACGGGCCGGCCGGCGTGCCGGTCGGCCTCGGCGAACTGGTAGAAGGCGGACGGGGTCTGGTTCAGCACGGTCACCCCGCGCTCGCGGACCAGGCGGTGGAAGTCGAGCGGGGAGCGGGTCAGCGCGTACTCGGCCAGCAGCAGCTCACCGCCGTACGCCAGCGCGCCCCACAGCTCCCACACCGCGAAGTCGAAAGAGAAGGAGTGGAACTGCACCCACACGTCGTCCGGGCCGAACCCCATGTCGGGCTGGGTGCCGGCGAGCAGCGCCACCACGCTGGAGTGCGGCACCACGACACCCTTGGGCCGGCCGGTCGATCCCGAGGTGTAGATGACGTATGCCGGGTCGTTCCAGTCGGCTTCGGCCATGGCTGCGGCGGTGTCCGACGGCACCTCGCCATCCCGCGCGTCCGACGGCGCCCCCCGATCCCGGCCGTCCGGCGGCTGCTCGCCCTCCTGCCCGGGCAGCGACACCTCGCCGTCCAGTGTGAGCACCCGGGCCGGCACTCCCGCCCTGGTCGCCAGCTCAGTGAAACGCTCCCGTTCCGTCCCGTCCACGAGGACGACCTTCGGGGCGGCGTCGGCGAGCACGTACGCCAGCCGTTCGTCCGGATAGGCCAGGTCCAGCGGCACGTACGCGCCGCCCGCGCTGACGACCGCGATCAGCGCGACGACCTGCTCCAGCGAGCGCGGAACGGCGACCGCGACCCGCTCGCCCGGCCGCACCCCGGCGGCGCGCAGCGCCATGGCCAGCTCGTCCTTGGCCGCGGCCAGCTCGCCGTAGGTCATCGATCGGGTGCCGCCGTCGAGCGCGCACTGGGTGACGGCGGTGGCGGCCGGGTCACGGCGCGCGGCGGCGTCGAACAGCCCCCCCAGGGTCACCGGCGTGATCACCCCGTCCGCGTTCACCGCCGCGGTGACCGGTGAGTCCGGTCGGGTGAGCAGGCCGGTGAGGGTGCGGGTGAAGGTCAGCAGGACCGCCCGCGCCCGTGACTCCCGCAGCAGCTCCCCGTCATAGATCAGGTTGAACCGGGCCCGCCCGCCCGCCTCCCGCTCGACCACCAGCGTCAGCGGATAGTGCGGCGCCCCCTCGTTCACCAGGTCGCTGATGACGAACTCGTCGCCGGGCCTGCGCAGGGACGCCACGTCCGTCGGCACGTCGAACACCACCAGCGTGTCGAACAGCGTCCCGCTCCCGGCCAGGCGGCCGATCCGGGTCAGGGAGACGTGCTGGTGCTCCAGCACCGCGCTCTGGTGCTCCCGTACCGAGGCGAGCAGGTCACGCGCCGTCGTGTCGTTCGACCACCGGACCCGTACGGGGATCGTGTTGATGAGCAGCCCCACCATGTCCTTGATGCCCGGAACGTCCGCGTCGCGCCCGGACACCGTGGACCCGAACACCACGTCCCGCCCCTGCAGGATCCCGCCCAGCGTCACCGCCCACGCGCTGTGCACGGCGACGCTCAGCGGCACGCCGGCCGCCCGCGCGGCGGCGTCGACGTCGCCGTCCAGCGCCGCGAGGTCCTCACCGGAGACGCCGGTCTCCGCGAACCGCCCCGACGGGGTGTGTCCCTCGGCGACCAGCGACGGGCCGGGCAGCCCGGCGAGCTGCTCGCGCCACACCCGGTCGCTCTCGTCGCCGTCACGCGCCGCGAGCGCGCGCACGTGCCCGGCGAATCCGTCCCGTACGTGCACGCTCCCCGGCGCGTGGTACTCGGCCAGCAGCGCCCGCAGCATCGGCGGCACCGACCAGCCGTCGGCGACGATGTGGTGCACGGTCTGCACCAGGACGCTCCGCCCCGGCCCGGTACGGACGAGCGTGTAGCGCGTCAGCGGCCCCGCGGCCAGGTCGAACCCGGCGCGGCGGTCACGTTCGGCCAGGTCGCGCAGCTCGTCACCGGTGATGCCGGGACGATCGAGGGTGCGGAAGGGCGCCGTCACGCCGCTCTCCAGCACCGAGACCACCCGGCCGTCGGCGAGGGCGACGAACCGGGCGGCCAGGTTCGGATGAAGGGCGAGCAGCCGGGTGGCCGCGGCCGCGAGCCGGCCGGCGTCCACCTCACCGTCGAGCATCAGGATCTGCTGCTCGACGTAGCTGCCGGCCGAGTCGTCGTCGAAGACCGAGTGGAAGTACAGGCCCTCCTGCAGCGGCGTCAGCGGCAGGACGTCGAGCAGCGCCGGGCCGTCGAGCGCGTCCACGTCGGCCTGCGTGAGGGTGACCGCGGCGAAGTCGCTGGGGGAGTGGCCGCCGGTGTCGAGCGCGGCCAGCCCGGTCAAGGCCCGCAGGAAGTACCCGCCGATGGTGGCGACGTCCTCGTCGGTGAACAGCCCGTCCGGCCACGAGATGCTGGTGACCAGCTCGTACGCCCCCGTCGCCCCGGGCTCGGCGATGGCGTTGAACTCCAGGGCGCGCGGCAGCCGCATCTTCGGATCGCGCTTCTCGCCCAGTTGCCCGGTGGCGCCGGCGAGCTGCCAGTCCCCGGGCGTGCCCGCGTCGTAGCGGCCCAGGTAGTTGAAGAGCACCTGCGGGGCGGGCGCGTCGAACGCGACGCCGGCCAGGTACCGCAGGGCCCCGTAGGAGATCCCGTTGTCCGGCACCCGGGCGAGATCCTCCTTGACCGCCTTGAGCGCGGCCGACAGATAGGCGGGGCCGGTGAGGTCGGCCGCCGCGCCGGGGTCCACGGTCACCGGGAACAACGTGGTGAACCAGCCCACCGTCCGCGACAGGTCGGGCTCGAAACCGGCGGCGCCGGCCACGAACCGCGCCTCCCGGCCGTGCCCTTCGAGCTCGATGTGCGCGAACGTCTGCTCCTGCCCGAGGTCGCGCCGCCACCGGGCGAGGGCGACGGCGAGCGCGGTCAGCAGGACGTCGCCGACCCCGGCGTGGAACCTGGCGGGCACCTCGCCGAGCAGCGCCGCCGTGACGTCGGGCCCGGCCGTGACGGTGCGTACCCGTTCCCTGGCGACGACGTCGGAGCCGGTGAGGGGACGCCGGCCGAGCGGGCGGTCGGGACCGGGCAGGGGGCGCTGGAAGTGGCCGGGGTCCGCCTCGGACGCCGCCCGTTCCAGCAGCTGCGCCCAGCGCCGGAACGACGTGCCCACCGGCGGCGGCTCGACCGGCGTGCCCGAGGCGAGCTGCCGCCACCCTGTGGCCAGGTCGTCCATCAGCACCCGCCACGAGACGCCGTCGATCACCACGTGGTGGGCGGCCAGCACGAGCTGCCGGGACGCGCGCCGCCACACGGCCCGCAGCATCACGCCGTCGTCCGGGCTCAGCCCCGCGGTGGCGAGCTCCACACACTCGTCGAGCGGCCGGTCGCTCTCCTCCCAGCTCGCCACGGCCGTGTCAGGCTCGGGGACGTGGAACCCCCACGGCTCGTCGCGGACCAGCCGGGCGCGCAGCATGTCGTGCCGCCTGACCAGGGCGGTGAGCAACTCGCCGAGGGCGTCGGCGGTGAGCCCGTCCGGCGTGTTGAGCACCACGGACTGCACGAAACCGTCGATCGCGTCCGTGGTCCCGGCGAGCCAGCGCACGATGGGTGTGCCCGCGAAGGGACCGGTCGGGACGTCCTGAAGGTCCGCCGACGCGGCCTCGGCCGGGACGGCCACCGCCGCCAGCGCGCCCACGGTGAGGTTGGTGAAGATCTGCGTCGCGGTGACGTGCAGGCCCGCGTCGCGCAACGCGCTCATCAGGGAGATCGCCATGAGGCTGTCGCCGCCGAGCCGGAAGAAGTTCTGGTCCGGGCCGACCTCCTCCAGCCGCAGCACGGAGGCGACGGCCGCGCACACGACCCGCTCGTTCTCGGTGGCGGGCGCGGCGGCCGAGCCGGTACGGAGCTCCGGCTCGGGCAGCGCGGCGCGGTCCAGCTTGCCGTTCGCGGTGAGGGGGAACTCCTTCAGCACGACGACGTGGGCCGGCACCATGTACTCGACCAGGTGCTCGGCGGCCCACGCCCGGACCTCGTCGGGGCTCAGGCCGCCGTCGCCGGAGACGGGGATGACGTACCCGACCAGATAGGTGCCGCCGGCTGCGTTCTTCCTGGCGACGACGCAGGTGTGCCGGACACGGGGGTGCTCGGCGAGGCCGATCTCGACGTCCTCGATCTCCAGCCGCATGCCGCGGATCTTGACCTGGTTGTCGGCCCGGCCGAGGAAGTCCAGGGACCCGTCGGGGGCGAAGCGGGCCAGGTCGCCGGTGCGGTACAGGCGGGAGCCGTCGCCGGCGAACGGGTTCGCCACGAAGCGGGAGGCGGTCAGGCCGGGCGCGTTGACGTAGCCGCGGCCGAGCAGGAAACCGCCTGCGTACAGCTCGCCGCCGACGCCGAAGGGGACCGGGCGCAGCTCGTCGTCCAGCACGTACAGCTGCGTGTTGGGGTTGGCACGGCCGATCGAGGTGGACAGTCGTTCGGCGGCGCCCCGGTAGATCACGTGCGAGACGCCGATCGTCGTCTCAGCCGGGCCGTAGCCGTGGTACATGGGGATGCCGAGCCGGGTGCGGAAGCGTTCGTACAGGTCGGGGGTGAGCACCTCGCCGCCGCACCACACGTGCCGCAGGCTGTCCAGCCGCCCGGAGCCGCCCTCGATCTCCAGCAGCACGTCCAGCATGGACGACACCAGATAGGTGAACGTGACGCGCTGCCCGGCGATCACGCTCAGCAGGTGGTGCGGGTCGCGTTCGCCGCCGGGCCGCAGCACCACCAGCCGGCCGCCGCACACCAGCGGCAGGAAGATCTCGTTGATGGAGATGTCGAACGACAGCGGCGCCTTGAACAGCGACGCGTCGTCATGGCCGAAGCCGAGGATCTCGCGGCTCTGCCACAGCAGCCGCTCGCTGATCGCCTCGTGCCGGATCATCGCGCCCTTGGGCCGCCCGGTCGAACCGGAGGTGAAGATCACGTACGCCAGCGCGGGGCCGGGGATGTCCCCACCGGTGTCCCCGGTCGGGTAAGCGCCGAACCGCCACGCGTCCAGATCGACGGCCACGGCCTCCGGCTCGCCCGCCGCGCCCGCGCCCGAGCCGTCGAGCTGCAGCACCACGCCGGCGTCCGCGATCACGACCGCCCGGCGCGCGGCCGGCCAGCGCGGGTCCAGCGGCACGAACGCGCCCCCGGCCTGCAGCACGGCCAGCAGGCCGAGCACCATCTCGGCGGAGCGGTCCAGCGAGACGCCGACGATCTGCTCGGCGGTGAGACCGCGTTCGATCAGGTGGTGGGCGAGCTGGTTGGACAGCGCGGCCGCCTCGCGGTAGGTCAGCGACCGCCGCTCGTCCACGATGGCGACGGCGTCCGGCCTGGTCCTGGCCTGCTCGCGGAACATCTCCACGATGGTGGGGCGCTCCCGGTCGGCCCTGGTGTCGTTCCACCTGGCCAGGGTCTCCAGCCGGGCCGCCACACTGGAGGGGCCCACGGTGCCGACCGGCCGGTCGGGGAAGTCGGCCAGGTCGTCCAGCGCCAGCTGCGCCTCGGCCGGGTCGACGCCGCCGGGCACGACGATGCTCCGGCCGTCCGCACCGACCTCCCACCCCGCGACACGCTCATGGTCTCCCGCCCAGTCGAGGACGTCGGCGAACGGGGTCGCGGGGGTGAGGTCCAGCCGGTCGGGGCTCTGGCCGGTGGCCCAGTAGGCGAGCCCGGCGGCGCAGGCCAGGGTGATGGTCCTGTCGGAACGGTCACCGGTCCGCCGGCGCACGCCGGCCAGTCGCGCGGGAGAGAGCGATACGAGACGAGGGCTCGCTTCCATCAGCCATCCTTCGATAGTCAGGTTCTAGGAGCCTTCCTGCCAGGCCTGCCAGAGCCGGGCGTACCGGCCGCCCCGGGCGACCAGCTCCGCGTGGGTGCCCTGTTCCACGACGCGCCCGGCGTCGAGGACGGCGATGCGGTCGGCCGCCATCGCCTGGGTCAGCCGGTGCGCCACGTAGAGCGTGGTCCGGCCCGCGCACGCGGCCGTCACGGCCCGTTCCAGCTCGGCGGCGCCCTGGCTGCCCGCCTCCGCGGTCGACTCGTCCAGCACCACCACCGGCGACCGGTGCAGGATCAGCCGGGCCAGCGCGAGCTGGGCGACCTTGGTGCCGTCCAGCCGTTCGCCGCCCTCGCCGACCACCGTGTCCAGCCCGTCCGGCAGCGCCTCGACCCACGGGGTCGCGCCGACGGTGCGCAGCGCGTCCATCAGCTCGGCCTCGCCCGCCTCCGGTGCGGCCAGCCGCAGATCGTCGGCGAGCGGCCCGGAGAACACGTGCGTCTCCTGCGTCAGGATGCTGACCAGGGCCCGTGCCCCCGCCTCGTCCAGCCCGGCCAGGTCGGTCGAGCTGATCCGCACCGAGCCGGCCTGCGGAGTGCCGATGCCCGCGATCAGCGCCGCCAGCGTCGTCTTGCCCGCGCCCGTCGCCCCCACCAGGGCGAGCGAACCGCCCGCCGGGATCGACAGGTTCACGTCCACCAGCACCGGCCGCTCCGTGCCCGGGTAGGCGAACGTCAGTCCCTCCACCGTCACCGGGTACGGCCCGCCGTCCGCCGGCGCGGCCGGAGCCAGGCCCACCAGCCGCTCCTCGGCAGGCTCGGCCAGCACGCCGACCAGCCGGGTCAGGCTGGCGCCCGACTTCTGCGCCTCGTCGAACGTGAACATGATGGCGCCCAGCGGATTGAACAGCCGGTGGAACAGCAGCGGGGCCACCGACGCCTGGCCCAGGGTGACGGCGCCGGCCTCCAGCAGCACGTACCCGACCACGATGATCAGGCTCAGCCCGATGAACTCGGCCCGGTTCTCCCTGCCGACGAACCGGCCGAAGAACCGGAACACCTCGATGCCGAGGTCGCGCACCCGCCACGACTCGCGGGTGACCCGCGCGCGGAAGTCCGCTTCGAGGCGGTAGGCGCGGACGGTGTCGATCCCGTTCAGGCCGCTGATGAGCGCCTGCGCGCGGTCGGCCTGGGCCTCGCGCTGGCGCTGGTAGAGCGGCGCCGACCGGGGCAGATACCAGCGCAGGGCCAGCCAGTACGCGGGCAGCGCCCCCGCCCCCGCCAGCCCGAGCCGCCAGTCCAGCCCGAACATGCCGGCCGTGGCGATGGCGACCAGCACCCCGGAGGAGAACACCGTGGGAACGGCCGTGCGGATGCCCTTGGACACCACGGCCACGTCGTCGCCGACCCTGGACAGCACGTCGCCCCGGCCGACCTGCTCGATCCGCGCGCTCGGCATGCCCAGCACCGCCCGGACGGCGGCCTCGCGCAGCCTGGCGAGCAGGTCCGCGCCCAGCCGCCCGATCAGGTACGTCGAGCCGGCCGTGGCGGCGGCGCCGAGCAGCACGGCGGCCACCAGCAGCGCCCCGATCGTGACGAGCACCGACGGCGGCTCGCCCGCGACGACCCCGTCCACCACCTGGCCGAGGATGAACACCGGCACCACCTGGAGCGCCGCGCCCGCCACGGTGGTCAGCACGGCGGCGGTCGTCAGCCCCGGCACCTCCCGCAGGTGCGCGGTCACCCAGCGGGTGGCCTGGGGCCCGGTCGCGGTGCGCAGGATGACCGGGTCTGCGGTGCTCACGCCTGGATCACGGCGGCTCGGGGGAAGGACACGTCGAGGGGCATCTGCCATCCCTTGCTCTCATGCGCCCGTACTGGGCAGGCAAACCGTAACATGGGTAGCTTAGGTGAGGCTAACCTTACACGCCGTCTGGGGGATCGCATGGACAGCACCTTCGCCGCGTACGGGATGCCAGGGGAGCCGGGGACCGGCGCGTTCTGGGCGGCGGCGAAGGGCCCCGCCGCGGTGCCGTCGCAGGACGGCTGGACGGTGCTCTTCCTGTGGCGCGGCTCTCCGGCGAGCCTGCACTTCGAGAGCTGGTCGGAGCCGGTCGCGTTACGCAGGTGGGAAGCGACCGACTGCTGGTACGCCGAGGTCGCCATGCCCGCGCGGCTGCGGGTGACCTACTGGCTCGTCAGCGACGGCGCGGCGTACGCGGACCCGTTCAACCCGGTGGGCGCGGGCGGCGACCGGTCCATCGCCGCGACCCCCGACGCCCCGGACCAGCCGCACTGGCCCGCCGTCGGCGCCGACGACGTCCTGCCCCTGCCGCGCGTCCGCCTGCGCTGGATCAGCGAGCGGCTCAGTGGGCTCGGCGGGAGGCTGGACGGGCGGCCCGGCGAGCGGCCGGGTGGGCGGCGGCGGACCGTACGCGTCCATCCGGCGGGCGGCGGCGGGCCGATCGTGCTGCTGCTCGACGGGGACGACTGGCTCCACCTGCACCCGGCCATGACCGCGTTCGACTCGGCCGTCTCCCGTGGCGACCTGCCTCCCGTCACCCTCGTCTTCCTGCCCGTCCTCGACCGGGACGCCGAGTTCGGCTGCCGGCCCGAGCTGTGGGAGGCGGTCAGGGACGAACTGCTGCCCCTGGTGGCGGAGAGCGGGGTGCCCGCCGACGCCGGCCGGCTCGTGGTCGCCGGGCAGAGCCTCGGCGGGCTGAGCGCGGTGTACGCGGCGCTGGAATTCCCTGAGCTCGTGTCCCGCGTGGCCTGCCAGTCGGGCTCGTTCTGGTGGACGCCCGCGGCCTCCGGCCTGGCCGACCCGCTGGGAGGTCCCGTCGGAGGCGTCGTCGCCGAACGGTTGCGGCGGCGTCCCGATCTGTCCGGTCTGCGGGTCGCGTTCGACCTGGGGGAGCACGAGCCGCGCATGCTGCCGCACGGCGAGCTGGTCGAGACGCTGGCCGCGGAGGCCGGGGCGACGGTACGGGTCTCGCGCTCGCCCGCCGGCCACGACCGGGCGAGCTGGCGGCACGCCCTGCTCAGGGACGTCGCCTGGGCTCTCAGAGACTGAGACGCCCCCGTGAGACGCGCCCGCTCCGGTGATGAGACGCTCCGGTGGTGAGACGCGCCGTGGTGGCGGACCGGCCCGCGCCGGCCGGCCGCCACCACGGCGCGGGTTTATCGCGAGAACGCGTACGAGCCGCGCCCGCTCCTGCTCAGCCGGGAGGCCACCGCGTCGGCGATCTCCCCGGCCCTGACGGCGGTGTTCGACAGCAGCGTCGAGGTCAGCCCGTGGGTGTGCTCGGCGGCGCCCTGCACGTAGATGCCGCAGCGCACGTTCGGGGAGGTGACGATCCGGTAGTCGCGCTCGATGCGCAGCCCGCCGGAGGGCAGCCGTTCGCAGTGCTCGCCGGTGGCGCCCAGCAGGGTCAGCGGGTCGCCGGGCCGGTAGCCGGTGGCGTAGACGATCACGTCGGCCTCCAGCACCGTCCGCTCACCCGTGGGCAGGAACTCGACGGTGGCGTGCACGCCCTCCCCGTCCTGGGCCACGTCCACGAGCCGGGAGGCGTTGAGGATGCGCAGTCGTTCCCGCCCGCGCACCTTCTCCTGGTAGTGCCGGCGATACAGCTCGTCGATGAGGTCGAGATCGACCACGGAGTAGTTGGTGGAGGTGTGGTAGGCGAGCAGCCGCTCCTTGACCGTCTCGGGGGCGCCGAAGTAGTGGTCGACCGCGGCGGGGTCGAAGATCCGGTTGGCGAAGGAGCTGTCGTCGGCGGGGGTGTAGCCGTACTTGGCGAACACCGCGCACACCTCGGCGTCGGGGAAACGCCCGTGCAGGTGCTCGGTCACCTCCGCGGCGCTCTGACCGGCCCCGACCACCAGCACCCTGCGCGGATCGGTGAGTGTGGGGAGCTTGTCCAGCAGCTCCTCGCTGTGCCAGATCCGCTCGTCGCTGACGATCCCGTCGGGCAGCACCGGGGTGAGGCCGACGGCGAGGACCAGGTTGCGGGTACGGCGGGTGCTGAGCTCGCCGTCGGCCTGGCGGACCACCACGTCGAGGCACTCCACGGCCTCCTGGCCCTCCCCGGTGACGGGCGTGACCGCGACGACCTCGGAGCCGTACTCGACCTGGTCGGCGAAGGGCGCCGCGGCCCACTCCAGGTAGTCGTGGAACTCCAGGCGCGAGGGGAACATCGTCTTGTGGTTGATGAAGTCGATCATCCGGTCGCGGGCCTTGAGATAGCTGAGGAAGCTGAACTCGCTGGTGGGGTCGCGCATGGTGACCAGGTCCTTGAGGAACGAGACCTGCATCGTGGTGCCTTCGAGAAGCATGCCGCGATGCCAGCCGAAGGAGGGTTGTTTCTCCAGGAACACCGCGTCGATCCGCTCGCCGGTGCGCGTCCCGCGGTCGCGCAGGGCGATGGCCAGGGCGAGGTTGGAAGGGCCGAAACCGATACCGACAAGGTCGTGCACGGGCTGCTCGGCAGTGGGCATGGAAGGCCTTTCGAGAGGGGGTCTCGGAACGGAGTCCGCGCTGGAATCCTGCTCTAACTTAGGTTAGGCTTCCCTAAATAGCGAGACCACCCCTTCCCCCGAAGTCGCCGCGAGGAGAGCTGATGCGGGTCGTGATGTTCGGCTACCAGACGTGGGGGCACCGCACCCTGCGGGCCCTGCTGGAGTCCGCGCACGACGTGGCGCTGGTGGTCACCCACCCTCAGAGCGACCACGCGTACGAGAAGATCTGGAGCGACTCGGTGGCCGGCCTGGCCGAGGAGCACGGAGTCCCGGTCGTGCTGCGCGACCGTCCCGACGACGACCTGCTGCTCACCCTCAAGGAAGTCCAGCCTGACCTCATCGTCGCCAACAACTGGCGCACCTGGATACCGCCGGAGTTCATCACCCTGCCCCGGCACGGCATCCTCAACGTGCACGACTCGCTGCTGCCCGCCTACGCCGGCTTCTCGCCCCTCATCTGGGCGCTCATCAACGGTGAGCAGGAGGTCGGCGTCACCGCCCACATGATGAACGACGAACTCGACGCCGGGGACATCGTGGTGCAGCGCGCCGTCCCCGTCGGCCCGGCCGACACCGCCACCGACCTGTTCCACCGCACGGTCGACCTCATCGCGCCGATCGTGGCCGAGTCGCTCGACCTCATCGCCTCCGGCCGTACGGACTGGACGCCCCAGGACCGCTCGAAGGCCAGCTTCTTCCACAAGCGCTCGATCGAGGACGGCAACATCGACTGGACCTGGCCGGCCGAGGACATCGAACGCCTCGTCCGGGCCCAGTCCGACCCCTACCCCAACGCCTTCACCCACTACAAGGGCGAGCGCGTCCGCGTCCTGAAGGCGTCCGTCTCCCAGGGCGTCTACGGTGGCACGCCGGGACGGGTGTTCATCCGCGAGGGCGACGGCATCGTCATCGTGGCCGGCGCCGAGGCCCGCCGGGGCCGCAGCCACGGCCTGGTCATCGAACGCGTCCGCACCGAGGACGGCACCGACCTGCCGGCCGGCGACCTGTTCCGGACCATGGGCGGCTATCTGACCGCCCGCCCTTAACCGAACACCGCCCGGCCGATGCGACACCCGGAGGACGTGCGGCGTCCCTGGCTCACCGGGTGGCGTGCTCGGTGAGGTGGAGGGCGAGCAGGGCGCCGCCGGCGGCTCTGAGCGCGCTGGCGACGGAGATCTCACCGCGCATGCCGGGCGCCGCGACCATGTCGCCCGCCAGGAACACGCCGTCGCCCCGGTCGACGGCCGGGCGGTCGCGCCAGGTCAGGCCGGGCAGGTCGAGCGCGCCGCCACGGTGCCTGGCCGAGGCGGAGCGCCGCCAGGTCGTCCGCTCGCGCCAGCCCGGCACCGCCAGGTCGGCCAGCGCCTCCACCCGCCGGGCCGCCCCGGCCCTGCCCTCGTCCCTCCTGATCGGCATCTGGAGCTGGAACAGTGTCTCCCCGTCCGGGGCGGCGGCCGGATCCTGCATCGAGTAGGTCTCGTGAAAGCCGCCGGCGTCCAGATCCCAGGCGACGAACCGATCGCCGCGCGCCGAGCGTACGGCCAGGTCGAACAGCACGCAGTCGCCGCTCTCCCAGCGCAGGCCCGGGTCGCCGAGCAGCAGCCGGGCCGAGGACAGCTCGGTGGCCACGATCACGGGCCCGTCCGGCAGCTCGTGCACCCGCGCGCCCAGCTCGACGGCGACGCCGAGGTCACGAGCCCTTGCGGCGAGCCGGTCGATCACCGCCTGCCAGCCGCCGGCCACCCAGCGGACCGACGGCACGCGCAGCGCGAACACCCGGCGCAGCAGGTTCCACACGAACGCCGCCGACAGCCGTCCCGTGTCGGCGTCGTACGTGACCACGCTGATCGCGTTGGCCGCCGCCCTGGCGGTGCGCTCGCCGTACCGGGCCGAGGCCCAGGTGTGGAAGTCCACGTCCACCGGCGCCGTCGCCGGGCCCGTCGCCATCATCCGGACGAATCCGGCCGGCGGCAGCGCCCGCATCCGGCCGTCGCGGACAAACCCCGTCCTGAAGTCCCGCAACGCCGGCCGGCCCAGCGCGCCGACCAGCCCCCGCTCCCGCAACCAGGCCCAGTTCGGGTCGTCGGCGTAGAAGACGTGACCGCCCGTATGAGCCAGGTACGGCCCGCCGATCGCCCGCCCCCGCCCGCCGAGACTCCGGTGCGCCTCGTACAGCGTCACCCGCGCGCCCGCCTCCGCGCAGGCGACGGCCGCCACCAGCCCGGCCACCCCGCCACCGATCACCACGACCTTCTTCGCCACGTCGCTCTCCTTCCTCGTCTACGAAGGACGACGGGAAGGCGGCGAATGTGACATGACATTCCCGTCCCGGGGCGATCGGCCGTCAGCGACGGCGGAAGAGGACGATCGACTCGGAGTCGCCGTTCACGATCGAGGCGGCCAGCCACAGCTGTGACGTGCCCGGGATCCGTTCGACCACCGCCCTGGTCACCTCGCCGGGCGACGGCGAGCGCTCGCGCGTCCACGTCCGGCCGTCCCAGTGCAGCAGCACGACGTGCTTCGGCGGGGTCTCGGTACGCAGGCTCGCGATCCACACGTCGTCCGGGCCGAAGGCCGTCACGCTGGTCAGGTTGCCCCGCCAGTCCGCCGGCAGCGCGACCCGCCGCCAGGACGAGCCGTTCCACCGCATGACGAGGGGGCTCTCCCCGGTCGCTCCCACCGCCCACACGTCGGACGGGCTGTTCTGCCAGACGGCGCCCAGCGTGCCGCTCTCCGGCACCCCGGGCAACTCGGCCTCCCGGTAGCCGCGGGCGGTGCCGTGCCAGATCATCGGCCGGTCCATGCGGGTGCCGGCGATCCAGGTGTGCCCGCCGCCCGCGCTCACCGCGCGCAGCTCGGAGCCCGGCCGGCTGACGCCGAGCTTCCTGGTCCAGCGGGCCCCGTCGCCCTCCATCACCTGGAAGGACGACATGAGCACCACGCGGGCGCCGTCCACCGCGACGTCCCGCGTGCTCATCGGCGAGCGATGGCGGCGCCACGAGCTGCCGTTCCAGTGCAGGGCGACGGGCTTGTCGAACGAGCCGCCGCCCACCGCCCAGACGTTGCCCGGCCCGTCGGCGTCGACCGCCGCGAGGCTGCCGGTGTAACCCGCCGGGAGCATCCGCCAGCCGGAGCCGTCCCAGTGGCGCAGGGTCATCGCGACCTCGTCCTCCCAGCCCTTGTAGCCGGCGGCCCAGGCCAGGTCGGGGGAGGCGGCGCTCACGTCGTACAGGCCCCGCTCCCAGGCGCCGTCGTCGGGCAGGCCGGGAACGCGCTCCCATCGCGCCGACACCGGGACGTCCGCGTCGCCCGGCGTCTCCGTCTCCGTCTCCGTCGGTGGCGGTGTCGTCAGGGACGTGGGTTCTGGCGGGGACTCGGACCCGGTCGGTGACCCGGACGCGCTCACCGAGGTCTGCGGAGGCCCGGCGGCGCAGCCCTGCACGAGCAGACACGCCACGACGACCAGCGACCGTGCCCTCATCGGCGCCTCCGCGACAGCTCATGACGGACAACGACGGATCATACAGTCGAACCGCCTCAGATCCGCCGGGCCGAGCCGGCCTCAGGTCCGCGGCCGCGCCGGACCATGGCGGCTGCCGTGGCGGACCGCGGGTGCGGCCGTCGTCAGCACCAGGTCAGCGTGGAGTTGATCCTGGTCACGTTGCTGATCGTGTTGTTGCTGCCGGTGCACGGACTCCACCTGATGCCGGTGTTGGAGACCGTCAGGTTCTGGAACCGGATCCCTGACGACGGCGCGAACTCCGTACGGGCCGCGATGCGGACCTCGCCACCGCCGCTGATCGTCCCCGACGCGCCGGCGATGACGACGTTGTGGCAGTTCTCCACCAGGACCGCGTTGTTGCCGGTGTTGGCGAGGTCGACCCGGTCGATGGTGGCGCCGCCGCTCTCGGAGACGCAGAAGATCCCCCGGCCGCCGCCGCGCGCCTTGACCGTGCCGACGCGGATGTTGGTCGGGTAGGAACTGCCGATCCGGCCGTTGCGGTTGGCCATGCGGAAGGCCGCGTACCCGGTGCCCGCGCCGGCGTTGTCGGCGTCGACGGTGCCGACCGTCGCGTTGACGGTCTGGTTGAGCAGCAGCCCGGACTCGCCGACGTTGCGCGCCGTCACGGTGCCGACGGTCAGACCGTCCACGCCGTACGTCTCCATCGCGTGCGAACTGGCCCCCTGCACGTACACGTTGTCGACCCGTATGTTGCGGCTCCACTGGCTGGTGTCGCCGCGGTTGTCGACGCGCACGCCGAGGCCCGCGCCGAGCCGCATGTCGATCTGGCCGAGCCAGACGTTCGTGACGTTGCGCAGGAAGACGCCGTAGACCGGGGTGCCGGTGACGTTCAGGTACGGGACCTCGATGTTCGTGGTGCCGCGCGAGTAGATCGGCGCGTAGTCGCCGGAGCCCGAGCCGGTCACGTTGACGGTGCCGCAGACCGACAGGGAGGTGTGGCTCGGCAGCGAGATCCGGCTGCCGGCGCTCATCGTGCCGTTGCCGCGGACCACGACGCGCTGGATCGAGGTGCGCCCGGCTGTGAGGCTGCCGATGCCGGCCTGGACCGCCGCGCGGAAGTCGGTGCCGGTGTAGACGCTCGCGCCGGCGCTGTTGCGGGCGGTCCAGGTGCTGCCGCTGACCGTCACCTGCGCCTGGAAGGAGCCGTCTCCGCAGGCGGCGGCGGACGCGGGCGCCGCACCGAGCACCAGGCCGGCCGTGCCGGTGATCAGTCCGGTGATCGTCGCGATCACCTGGGAGAGTCTTCTCGGTCCTGGTAGAGCCCCGAAGGCTGCTGTTAGCGCTAACATCGCAAGATCGTCCCTTCCTCGCGGGATGACGGTGATCGCCCCACAGCAAAGAGGACGCCCTGACGCCTGTCAATGCCGCTGTCAGCGTTCCGGCCGCCCGCCGGATCACGTACGACGACGTGACAGTGGTCAGGCCCGCGAAAGCACGCGAGCCGCACGGATCGGGCCCGCTGAAAGTTTCAGGTCCTTGTCAGATCGGCGATCGGCGGCGCGACGGCGGCCGTTCCCGAGCGCCAGAGCAGATACCCCGTCAGCGCCGCGAGCAGCCCCGCCAGACCGGCCGCCGCGAAGCCGCCCGCCGAAGTGGACACGTCGATCGCCATCCCCACCACCGGAGCCCCGAGCGCGAACCCCGCGCCCGCCGCCGACGAGTGCAGCCCGGTCGCCTCGCCGCGCACGCCGGCGGGCGTCAACCGGCTCACCGCGTCGGTGACCGTGACCAGGGTCGGCGCGGTCAGCAGCCCGATCCCGACGACGGCGACGCAGAGCCAGGGCCAGGTGGGGGCGAGCCCGGCCGGAATCGTCACCAGCGCGAGCAGCCCGAGCAGCAGCCAGGTCGGCACCGGCCGGGGCAGCGCGCCGTACACCAGACCACCCACGACGGAGGCCGCCCCGCAGACGGCGACGACCAGCGCCGCCCACGAGACCCGACCGGCCTCGCGAAGCGTGGCCACGATGGCCAGGTCGACGCCACTGAGCAACATCGCGACGCCGAACCCCATGAGCAGCACGGCGACCACCCGCACTCCCAGCCACTCCCTGCGCCGGGGCCGGCCCGCCGCCGCGCCGGACGTCTCGCCCTCGGCCCGCAGCGGCGGGTCGAGCAGCATGATCCCGGCCCCGCCGGCGACGATAGCGGCGCCCACGCCCCACGACACCACGCCGGGGGAGAGCGTCGTGGCGAAGAGGATCACCACGGCCGGGCCCACCA
The DNA here is from genome assembly GCF_003001935.1 of Nonomuraea fuscirosea. GTDB lineage: Bacteria > Actinomycetota > Actinomycetes > Streptosporangiales > Streptosporangiaceae > Nonomuraea > Nonomuraea fuscirosea. The sequence goes on from NZ_PVNG01000003.1 coordinate 658,467, forward strand.
GGTACGACACCTCGCCCGCCACCGACTCCAGCGCGAACGCGGCCCGCCGCTGCTCCGCCGTGGTCATCGCGGTGATCGCCTGCCTGGTGACCGCCTGGACCGGCACCATCAGCAGCCCGGCCACGAAGGAGGCGCCCACCAGCACCACGTACGGCAGCACGGGCACCGCCGACCAGAACAGGAGCTGCGGCACGATCGTGATCGGCAGCACGGTGCGCAGGCCCCGCCGGTCGATCATCCGCCCCAGCACCGGCCCGCCCAGCGCGACACCGGCGGTGAGCGCCGCCACCACCGCTCCCGCCGCCGCGTAACTGTGGCCGAGCGTGACGACGACGACCATCGTCAGCGCCATCGCGTCCGCCGTGATCGCGGTACGGGCCAGCAGGGAGATGCCCAGCAGCGGCGTCAGCCCCGGCACCGCGAGCACCTGTCGAAATCGGGTCACTGGTTCGACGGTAGTCATCCGGACAGGCCATAGGAAGACGTCATTTCGTAGGATAAGGCATAATGAATTGTTATGCCCCGTGACCTTGAGACCGTGCTGCTGCGGTCGTTCGTCGCCACCGTCCGGGCGGGCAGCATCAGCCGCGCCGCGGCGGCGCTCGGCCGCACCCAGCCCGCGCTCAGCCAGCAGTTGCGCAAGCTCGAACGCACCGTCGGCAGCCCGCTGCTGCTCCGGGCGCCGTCCGGCGTCACGCTGACCCGGGTGGGGGAGGAGCTGCTGCCGTACGCCGAGCGCATCCTCGCCCTGTCGGCTCAGGCGCTGGCCGAGACCGGGCGGGCGCTCACCGGGCACTGCGGCCTCGGCCTGCACGAGGACCTGGCCGCCTCCCGCCTGCACCAGGCCCTGGCCGACCTCGCCCGGCTGCATCCCGGCGCGACGCTGGAGGTGCTCACCCTCACCGGCGCGGCGACGCGGGAGGCGTACGACTCGGGCCGGGTGCAGCTCGTCCTCGACGAGGTCCCCGACCTGCCCAGGCCGCCGAAGTGGACAGTGCGGCTGCCGCTGGTGTGGGCGGTCGGGCAGGGGGTCGCCGTCGACGCCGACCCGCTGCCGGTGGTGCTGTTCGCCAACCCGTGCGCCTGGCGGACGGCGGTGCTGGACGCGATGGAGGGCTCGGGACGTCCGTGGCGGGTGGCGTTCGAGAGCAACAGCCTGGCCGGGGTGCTCGCCGCCCTACGGGCCGGACTCGGTGTCGGGGCGCTCCTGCCCGCCAACCTCGAACCGTCCATGGCCTGCCACGACGCCTCCGCGCTTCCGCCCCTGCCGGACGTCGAACTCGGCCTCGCCCGCCACCCGGGCACCGAGGGCGACGCGCTGGTCGACGCCGTCGAGACCGCCCTGCGACGCATGCTCTGATCGCGGGTGGACACGGCCGCACGCCTCAGCCGGCATGGACGGCCGTGCGCCCGGACGCGGCTCGGCCGGTCCGGGCGCACACCCCGCCCCTACGCGCAGTTCCAGCGGATGCCCTGGAACTGCCGGCCGTACCGCTGCCACCACAACGTCCGCGTGACGTACGCGGTCAGGATCTGGCAGTCGGAGTCCGGCCCGCGCCGCTTGACCTGGAAGGAGATCGAGTAGTTGCACTTGTTGGAGACCCGTACGTGGTGCTTGAACCTGCTGGTCCAGTGCGTGACCTGACCGCACCCGCCCTGCGCCGTGGCGGCGACGGCAGGAGCGGGAACCACGGCCGCCGGGACGGCCAGCGAGATCGCGCCGGCGACGGCGGCCGCGCCCAGTCTGGCGGTGAGTTTCATGTGCGTTCCTCCCCGTTGGTGTGATGAGAGGAACGTACGGCGGCGCGGATTGAGATTCTGTTGAGCCTCGGTTGAGCGACCCCCGTCACCGGGCCCGATGGTCGAACAGGCGGTTGCTGGAGTACAGGGCGTAGACCATCGGCCACCTCGGTGCGTCATGGTAGCCCTATGAGCCCAGACACCCACCCGAACGCCGTACTCACCCGGCGCCTGTACGAGCTGGCCGGCGCCGGCGACCTCCCCGGGTATCTCGCCCTGCTCGCCGACGACGTCGTCTTCCACATCGGCGGCGACTGCGTCGTGACGGGAGAGCACCGCGGTAAGGACGCCATCGTCAGGCTCGGCGCACTCGTGAACGAGGAGACGGCCGGCACCTTCCGCACCGGCCTGCTCTCCGTCCAGGCCAACGACTCCCACGCGGTCACGCTGCACCGGTGGACGGCGGAGCGCAGGGGCGAGCGGGTCGAGATGGACAACTTCATCGTCTACCGCTTCGAACGCGAGCTGGTCGCGGAACGCTGGGAGTACGTGTCCGACCAGCACGCCCACGACACCTTCTGGCGCCGCTGACACCGCCGGCGGGCAGGTAGCGGGGCTCTCGGCAGCGTGCTACAGGCCTTTTCCTATCCGTGCGGCGGACCCCTCGCGTTCAGTCGTCGTCGGAGAAGACCAGTTCGTCCCTCGTCGCCACGAGTTCGGCGGGAGGTGGCTTGACGTCGATCGGGTCGTGCCAGCCGGAGTACCGCTCATCGGTAATCACCACATGGCGGTCTTCGACGCTCCAAGGGCTGTCGGGCTCGTCATAACGCGTCTGGCACCTGCGTACGAGCTGATCCGAGCCGAGCCACAGCCGCCACTTCACCGGCAACTTGCGGTAGCTCGCGTGCTGTCCGATGGGTTTGTTCACGTTGTCCACCCACACGCTCGGATCCAGCTTGTACAGCGCGCCGATCGTGGTGCTGCCCTCGTAGAGGGTGGTGCGGGTGCCGTCGTAGACGCCGGCGGGGTGCTTGGCCGTGGTGGTGGCCAGCACGTGCCGGAGGACCGCGGGATCACTCAGCCTGATCTGCCCGCACGATATGAACAGGTCGTTCTTCTTCTTCTTCTTCGACACGATCCAGGACTTGCCCGCCGGCAGGTAGTCAGGGTGTTCGGGCTCCCAGTTGTAGACGCGGTAGAGGAAGGCGATGCTCCGGGAGTCGCCCAGTGAGGACGAGAAGCGGAGGTCGCTGGCCACGATCCCGCCACCACCGAATTCGAACACGGTCTTGGCCCGGCCGGTGAGGCGAACCTTCTTCGGCCCCAAGACGGAGCGAAACACCGCAGTCTCCCGCACCCCGCCATGACCGTTGAGTTTCCGCTTCAGCGCCGCGACCGGATCGGGACGGGCGGCGGCTTCGGCGGGCACGCCGGTGATCGAGACCGAGACCGAGACCGAGATCGAGGCCGTCAGCACAAGAGCCGGCCCAAGCGTCCATCGACCCATGCCCATGCGCTCCCCGCTCGATTCCGTGCCGCCGGGAACCGACGGCCGGAGGAGATCTTCGCGGATGAAGATCTCGACGACGTATCGAAGCCGTGCCCGATCGCGACGCCGTCGGTCGGACACTCCGCGCCCCCTCAGCGGGCGCGGGCCAGGACGTCGTGGATGAGGCCGACCACCTCGTCGGGGGTGAACTCCATGGCGTTCTCGCCGACGCTGACCTCGAACGCGGACCGGCCCGGCTCGGACGCCGAACGTACCCGGCCCCAGAGCTGGATGCCGTGCTCGGCGAGGATCTCCTGACCGGCTCGCTCGACGGCGTGGCGGCCGGCCGGCAGGTGGACGTGGAACATCGGGGTCTGCGGCGGGTCGGGGTGGGCGCGGGCGGCGCCGTCGGCGTTGATCGCGGCCGCGATGGCGATGGCGTGCTCGCGGTAGGCGGGCATCCTCTCCGCCAGGGTGTCGAGGTGGACCAGCGCGGCCAGGGCGAGCGGCCAGGCGTCGCGGATGCCGCCGCCGAGCCGTTGCCGCCACACCCGGGCCGCCTCCACGGTGGCCGAGTCGGAGGCGAGCACGGCGCCGCGTACCCCCTGCAGGCTCTTGTAGAGGGAGACGTAGACGGTGTCGAACAGGGCGGCGATCTCGTCGAACGGCCGCCGGTAGTAGGTCTGGGCCTCCCACAGCCGGGCGCCGTCCAGGTGCGCGGCGGCGCCGGTGGCGCGGACGAGCGCGACCTGCTCGCCCAGCTCGTCCCAGGTGGGCAGCAGGCCGCCGAGGTCACGCTGCGGCAGCTCCCAGACGGCCGCGGCGAGCGGCTCGCCGGCGGCCGCCGCCAGGTCCGCGGCCGTCATCAGCTCGTGCGGGTCGCCGGTGCGGCGCAACCGCAGCCTGTGCACGGCGTTGTAGCCCTGCTCCTCCCACACGTCCAGATGCGACTGCGGATGGGCGGCGAACGTACGGCGCCCGAGCCGGTCGGCGTGCACCCGCAACGCGGTCTGCTGGGCCATCGTGCCACTGGGGAAGAACAGCGCGCTCTCCTTGCCGAGCAGCTCGGCCAGCCGCCGCTCCAGCACCGCGACGGGACCCTGCGGCCCGTCGGCCGGGGTGTCGTCGTCCACCAGGGCCAGCATCTGCTCCAGCATCCGGCGCGGCCCCCGGCGGATGGGCGCGTGCAGGAACAGGGAGCGCCGCACGGGCGGGCTGGATTCGGGCATGAACGTCGTCCTTTCCCGGGTCTGTTGCGGTACGTATCTTGCCAGCCAGAGGAGAGGTAGAACGTTCGGTCTTGACGAATGGATCGGAAGTGGCCAAGATAAGACCGAACGTTCTACCTCGGCGCTGCGCCTGCCGAAGGAACGTCGCCGCCGCTTCGTCCGAAGCAACACATGAACCGAAAGGTCGCATCATGCGCAACCGCGTGCTCCGTCGTGTCGCCCTCGCCGTCGGCGCCCTCGCCCTGATCGGCGCCACCGCGCCGAGCGTGGCACTGGCGGCCGGTGAGACCTCGGCCCGCAAGCCGACCGTCGTGCTCGTCCACGGCGCGTGGGCCGACTCCTCAAGCTGGTCGCCGGTGATGGAACGACTGCGCAAGGACGGCTATCCGGTCCGCGCCATCGCCAACCCGCTGCGGGGGCTCACCAGCGACACGGCCTACGTCAACAGCTACCTGGCCGCGATCGACGGCCCCATGGTGCTGGTCGGCCACTCGTACGGCGGCGCGGTGATCACCAACTCCGGCGTCTCCGACCCCGACGTCAAGGCCCTGGTCTACATCGCCGGGTTCATCCCCGCGAAGGGTGAGACGGTGGGCGAGCTGGCGGCCAAGTCCCCGACGCCCATCCCGCTGGTCTCGACCGAGGTCCCGGACGGCACGGAGGTGTCCATCGACCCCGACCACTTCCGCGACGCCTTCGCCGGTGACGTCGACAAGACCACCGCCGCCGACCTGGCCGCCGCCCAGCGGCCCGCCAACACCAGGGCGGTCACCGACGCCGGCGTGGAGGAGGCGTACCGCACCGTTCCCGCCTGGAGCCTGATCACCCGCCAGGACCACGCGATCGCCCCCGACGTGCAGCGCTTCATGTCCAAGCGGGCCGGCGCGCACATCGAGGAGGTCAGCGCCTCCCACGCGGTGATGGTCAGCCGTCCCGACGCCGTCACGCGGGTGATCGAGGACGCGGCCCGCAACGCCCGGTGAAACGCGTCCCTTCCCGAGATGGGGGTCCCATGCCCACGACGACACATCCACGACTCGGCCGGCTGATCGGCACGCTGCGCCAGGCCGTCCGCACGGGCCGGGTGGTCACCACCGGGCCCGACTACGACGCCGGCCGGGCGATCTGGAACGGCGCCGTGACCGCCCGCCCCGGCGTCATCGTCCGGTGCGCCGACCCGGCCGAGGCACAGGCCGCCGTGCTGGCCGCGCGGGAGAACGGGGTGCCGCTCTCCGTACGCGGCGGCGGCCACGACTGGGGCGGCAGGTCGCTGAGCGACGGCGGCCTGACCATCGACCTCTCCGGCCTGCGCCGGGTGACGGTGGACGCCGAGGCGAAGGTCGCCGAGGTGTCCGGCGGGGCCACGGCGGCCGACGTCGTCCGTGCCGCCCAGCCCTTCGGCCTGACCGCCGCGACCGGCTCCGCCGGCTCCGTGGGCATGGCGGGCCTGACGCTCGGCGGCGGTTACGGGCCGCTCAGCGGCCGCTTCGGGCTCGCCCTGGACAACCTGCTCTCCGCCGACGTGGTGCTCGCGGACGGCTCCGTCGTCACCACCGATCATGAACGTGAGCCGGACCTGTTCTGGGCACTGCGTGGCGGCGGCGGGAACTTCGGCCTCGTCACCTCGATGCGGGTACGGCTGCACGAGGTGCCGACGCTGCTGTCCGGCATGGTGCTGTTTCCGTGGGAGCAGGCCGGGACCGTGCTGGCCGGGCTGCCGGACGTCCTGGACGGGAGCCCGGACGAGCTGACCGTGCAGTTCGGCGTCCTGGCCGGACCCGACGGCAAACCGCTGGTGTTCCTCTCGCCGACCTGGAGCGGCGACGACGCGGCTGCGGGCGAACGCGCGCTGGCCCGGCTGGACACGCTCGGGACGCCCCTCGTCTCCCAGGTCGCCCCGGCCACCATGCCCGAGCTGCTCGCGGGCATCGACGCGCAGTTCCCCTTCGGCCGGCACGTCGAGATCCGCCCCCGCTGGGTGCCGTCGCCGACCTCCGGCGTACGTGACGTGCTGAGCCTCGCGGGCTCCACCCTGACCTCGCCCTACTCGGCCGTGTCCGTGCACAGCCTGCACGGGGCCGCGGCCCGCGTACCCGTGAGGGAGACGGCGTTCGGCAACCGCGACCCGCACCTGATGATCGAGGTCATCGCCCTCTGGGAGCCCGGCGACCCCCGTGCGGCGGAGCACCGCGCCTGGGCCGCCGACCTGACCGGAGCCCTCGATCCCGACACGCTGCCCGGCGGTTACCCCAACCTGCTCGGGGAAGACGAGGTCGCACGGATCGCCCACGCCTACGGCCCGAACACCGAGCGGCTGCTCGCGGTCAAACGCCGTCATGACCCGGACCACGTCTTCCGCGCGATCCCGCTGCCGGACCCGTCCTGAGGCCGGCCCTTAAGCAGCCCATATATCCAAATAAAGGTGGACAAATGAACCTGCGAACGAGGATGACGCGCTACACGATGATCGCCGGAATGTTCGGTGCGGCGACCATGCCGGCCGCCCCTCAGGCCATGGCCGCGGCGACGCCCACGAGCGCCGTCGGCAGCGCGGCCGAGGCCGGCACGTCACGGGGCAGGCTCGGCCCGCTGACGGACGGGGTCATCGAGCGGATCCGGGTGAGCGACGACGTGGCGGCGGCCAAGTTCGGCACCGGCTCGCCCATCGAGGATCCCGTACGCGAGGAGCAGGTCCTGGAGCAGGTGCGGAAGCAGGCCGTCGCGGCCGAGCTGGACCCGGACGCGGCGGTGGCGTTCTTCCGTGACCAGATCACCGCCAGCAAGGTCGTGCAGAAGGGGCTGTTCGCCCGCTGGACCGCGCACCCGCAGGAGGCGCCCACGACCCGCCCCGACCTCGGCCAGATCCGGGAGCGGCTCGACCGGCTGACCACGGACCTGCTCGCCGAGCTCAAGAACACCGAGCGGGTGCGGGACCAGCCCGTCGCCTGCACGGTGCAGCTGGGCCTGGCCACCGCGTCGGGGGCGGCGCGGGAACGGCTGGACCGGCTCCACCGCCGGGCGCTCAAGGCGGCCACACAGTCCGTGTGCCGCTCCGATGCGCCGGCCGGGCGCCGCTGACCGCCTCCGCCGGGCCTTACGCCCGCTCCATAGCGTCGTCATGACTGTTTTCGCTGGTCAGGGGAACGTTCCGGAGGGTCGGATCCGCTGGGAGGGCCGGGGCCATGGAACACCTCCACCCGCGGGCCGCCCGCTTCGCACCGTGGGTGGCCGAGCATCTCAGGCGGTCCCATTGGTCCATCCGGGCCCGGATGACGATGCTGGCCGCCGTGGTGGCGACGGTGCTGTGCGTGATCACGTCCGTGCTGATCCTCGATCACCGGCACGAGGAGACGACGGCGCGCCGGCTCGCCCGCCTGTACGCGGCGAACCTGGAGCTGGCGCACCGCTTCGCGCACCGGGACGCGCCGGAGGTCATCGACCTCGAGAACGTGCCCGCGATGCAGCTGGCCGCTGTCGCCGGGCAGGTGGTCTCGGCGACCCCCCGGATGCGGGGCCAGCCGCGGATGGCCACGTTCGTGCCGCCACGGCGATCCGCGGCCACGGATCGGCTCCTGTGCGACGTGCCCGGCTTCCCTCACCGGTGCGTGCTCGTCGCGGCGATGTGGGTCCCCGCCGCCGGCGGCGACCTGATCGCCTACAGCGCGCTGCCCGCCCCGCCGTGGTACGTCAGTGAGGCGCTGGTCGCGGAACTGGCGGCCGGGTCGGCGATCCTGCTGATCGTCATGATCGTCGGGACCTACTGGATCGTCGGCCGGACCCTGCGTCCGGTCGAGCTGATCACCGCCGCACTCGCCGGGGCCGCCGCCGGCGATCCCGGTCACCGGGTGCCCGTGCCCGCCCACCACGACGAGATCCGCTACCTGGCCACCGTCGTCAACGACACCCTCGAACAGCAGGAGTCGGCCCTGCGCCGGGAGCGGCGCTTCGCCGCCGAGGCCTCCCACGACCTGCGCACCCCGATCGCCGGCGCCCGGCTGCGCCTGGAGGAGGCGCTGATGGACCCGGCCGCGGTCGACTGGCCGTCCCTGGCCAAGGACCTGCTCAACGACGTGGAACGGCAGCAGGCGATCGCCGAGGACATCCTCACCCTGGCCCGCCTGGACCCCGAACGGTCGTCGCAGCGCGAGCGCACCGACCTGGCCGACCTGGTCCGCTCCGAGCTCCGGCGCCGCCTGCCCGGCCGGGTGCCCGTGCACACCGACCTGCGGCCGGGGGTCTTCGTCGAGTGCGAACGGGTGCTGCTCGGCCGGCTGCTGACCAACCTGGTGGACAACGCCCAGCGCCACGCCGCCACCGCCGTCACCGTCGCCGTCAGGGCCGAGGACGGCACCGCCGTGCTGGCGGTCATGGACGACGGCGCCGGCATCGCCCCGGAGCACCGCGAGATCGTCTTCGAACGCTTCGCCCGGCTCCCGGAATCCCGCGCCCTCGACCCCAAGGGCACCGGCCTGGGCCTGCCCATCTGCCGCGAGATCGCGCACGCTCACCAGGGCTCCCTGACCATCGAGGACTCCGCCCAGGGCGCCTGCCTGGTCCTGCGCATGCCACGAGCCGGCTGAGGACCTGCCGGAATCCGGCTGCGCCCGCCGGAGGGTCCTCGTTACCTTGCTCGGGTGACACTCAGGCAGATCAACGACAACTGGGTCGGAGACGGCATCGACGACCTGGTCGCCTATTTCGCCGCCGACCCCAATGAATATGCCGCGCACCAGGTGATCGTGGCACGCTGCGCCCACTGCGCGGGTCAGGTCTTCGTCCTGGAGACCGACGAATCCTCGACCTGCGTACGCCGCACCTGCGTCCAGTGTGACCGGACCATCTTCATGCTCGACGGAGAGGAGCACTGGCCGACGGAAGAGGCCGAGGCCGAGTACTTCGTCGAGTGCGCGTGCGGCGAGGACCGGTTCGAGACGGCGGTCGGTTTCACGTTCTACGACGACACGCCGGACTCCGACGTCCGCTGGGTCAGCATCGCGGCCCGGTGCACGGCCGACGGACTCATCGGCTACTGCGCGGACTACAAGATCCGCTACGGGCCCTCCCACCACCTCGTCGACGCCGTCTGAAAGGCGGGCACCCGGGAGATTCCGCTGCGACTCACTTGCCCGCGACCGGGCGAGCCGCTGACACTCGTGCAGAGCGGGAGTCGGCGGGGCGGTCGGCGTACCGGCCGGGGCGAGTGGAGGCGGCGACGCGACAGATCAGGTTCGTGGGACGTGAGCAGGAGCTCGCGTGGATCGAGGACCGGCTCGGCGCGGCCGCCGCCGGCGCGGGTCAGGTGCTGCTGCTGGCCGGGGAGCCGGGGGCGGGCAAGAGCCGGCTGGCGGAGCAGGCCGCGGCGGTGGCGGCGCGGCTGGGGATGCGGTGCTGCTGGGGGCGGGCCACCGACGAGGAGGGCAATCCGGCGTACTGGCCGTTCCGGCAGGTCCTGCGGGCGCTCGAACAGTCCGAAGGCGCTCAGGACGGGCCCGGAGGCGGTCGGGACCGTCCCGAGGGCGGTCGGGACCGGGCCGAAGGTGGTCGGGACCGGCCTGCGGGGCTCGTCGTCCCGGACTTCGGCGCGATGAACGAGGCCGAGTCACGATTCCGGCTGTTCGAGGACGTGAGCGGGCTGCTGGCGGCCGGGGCGGGGAAGGACGGGCTGCTGGTCGTCCTCGACGATCTGCACTGGGCGGACGAGGCGTCACTGCGGCTGCTGGTGTACCTGGCCAGGGGAGCGGCGGCGGCGCGGCTGGCGGTGCTGGCGATCTACCGCGACACCGAGATCGGCGAGCCGCTGCGGCGGACGCTGGCCGCGCTCGCCGGGGAGGCGTCGGTGACGCGGGTGCGGCTGACGGGACTGGCCGAGTCCGAGGTCGGTGACCTGCTGGCCGGCGTCACCGGCTGGCCGTCGCCGGAGCCGGTGGTCGGCGCGGTCAGCCGGCGTACGCGGGGCAATCCGTTCTTCGTCACCGAGCTGGCCCGGCTGCTGGGCGGCGAGCAGGGGGACGAGGCGGAGTTGCCGGCCGGGGTGCGCGACGCCGTACGCGGCCGCCTGGACCGGTTGTCGGCGTGGTGCGGTCAGGTGGTGTCGGCGGCGGCGGTGCTCGGGTCGGCGGTCGACCCGCCCGCTCTGGCCGCGGCGGCCGGGTGGGAGGTCGCGGAGGTGCTGGACGCGCTCGACGAAGCGGCGGCGGCCGGCATCCTCACCACCGCGCGGGACGCACGGGCGGGCGGGACGGGGAGCAGGTTCGGGCACGACCTGATCAGGGAGGCGGCCCGGCTGGAGGTGGGCACGGCACAGCGGCTCACCCTGCACCGGCGGATGGCGGAACACCTGATCGGGCGGGTCGACGCGGCCGACAGGACCAGCGAGGTGGCCTTCCACCTGCTGGAGTCGCTGCCCGCCGGCGATGCCGCCCTGGCCGCGGCGTGGGCCGAGCGGGCCGCGGAGCAGGCGATGGCGCAACTGGCGTGGGAGGAGGCGGCGGCCCTGTACGGGCGCGCGGTGGCCGTGGCGGGCGACGCGGCGCTGAGCGGGCCGGACCGGTGCCGGTTGCTGCTGGCCAGGGCCCGGGCGCAGGTCAGGGCGTACGACATGGTCGAGGCGCGCCGGTCACTGCTCGCGGCGGTCGACCTCGCGCGGGAGGCCGGCGACGCGCGGACCGTCGGCGAGGCGGCCATGATCATGGAGGGGGTCAGCGACTTCGTCTGGGACGACGTCGGTGCCGCGCTGTACGCCGAGGCGCTGGCGGGCATCCCCGAGCAGGACAGCGTGCTGCGGGCGCGGCTGCTGGCCCAGTACGCGGTGAGCCATGCGTGGAGCTCGCCCGGTGAAGCCGAGACCCGTTCCGCCGAAGCGCTGGCCATGGCCGAACGGGTCGGCGACCGGCGGGCGGTCAAGGAGGCGCTGCGGGCCAGGCAGCTCGCCCGCAGCGGCCCCGACGGCGTGACCGACCGGCTCGCCCTCGGGGACCGGATGCTCGCGATGGGCGAGGCCGACCGCGACGACGACGCGGTGCTGTGGGGCCGCCTGTGGCGGTTCGACGCGCTGGCCCAGCTGGGCCGTCTCGATCGGGCCGAGGCGGAGCTGGCCCCGATCGACGTGGTCGCCCGGCGGCTGCGCTCGCCGCTGACGCGCTGGCACGCGCTGCGCTGCAGGGCCGCGATCGCCCTGGCCCGCGGCCGGTTCGACGACGCGGTCGTGCTGGGGGAGCAGGCGCTGGAGCTGTCGCGGCGGGCCGGCCACGAGGGCGCCCTGGTGCCGTCGCACGCGTTCCTGCTGAACCTGCGCATCCTGACGGGAAGCTCCGGCGAGCCGATCGACGCGCCGGGCCCGGTGAATCCGGGCATCGTCGTGGTTCCCGCCATCTGGGCGTCGTTCCTGGTGGCGGCGGGACGACGGGAGGAGGCCAGGCAGGTCTACCGGACCCTGCAGCCGGCCACGTCGTCGTCGGTGCCGCCCTTTCTGCTGGTGGCCGTGTTCGCCCTGATCACCGAGCTCGCCGCGGAGTTCGGCGACCGGGAGACCGCCGCGCGGACGTACCCGGCGATGATGCCGTACGCCGATCTGTTCGCCTGCGGCGGAGCCGGGGTGATCACGATCCACGGCTCGATGCGGCTGCCGCTCGGCCGGGCCGCCGCCACGCTGGGGCGCCTCGACGACGCCGTACGCCACCTGCGTGCCGCCGCCGAGGTCAACGAACGGGCGGGCACGCCGCCGATGGCCGCCTTCTCCCGCTACGAACTGGCCCGTGTCCTGGCCAGGCGGCGGCGGCCGGGAGACCGGGACGAAGCGGCCGCGCTGGCCGAGTCGGCGGGCGCCGCGGCCGGCGAGCTCGGCATGGCCCCGCTGCGGGCGTCCTGCGCGGAACTGGCGCGATCGTTGTCCGGGCGGGTGGCCGGCCCGCTGACGCGGCGCGAGGACGAGATCGCCGTGCTGGTGTCCCAGGGGCTGACCAGCCGGCAGATCGCCGCCGCCGCCCACATCGCCGAGCGGACGGTGGAGAACCACGTCCAGCACATCCTGGTCAAGCTCGGCTTCACCAACCGCGCCCAGATCGCCGCCTGGGTCGCCTCCGGCCGGCCGCGACGACCGGAGGGCCCCGGCTCGGAGTGAGCGCGGCGGCTCGCCGGAGGTGAGTACCGCACGTGAGTAGTTGCCCCGACGTGGGCGACCGCCCGCGAGCCGCACCCTGGCGGCATGAACACCAGCTCCCCCCGGTCCGGCCGGCTCACCGTCCTGCGCGCCGCGTGGCTGTACGACGGCGTCTCCCCGGCCCTGACCCCCGATCCCGTCCTCCTGCTCGTCGGCGGCGTCATCGCGGCCGTCGGCCCGCCCGGTGGTGTGCCCGAGGGCGCCGACGTCGTCGACCTCGGCGCCGCCACGCTGCTGCCCGGCCTCATCGACACGCACGTTCACCTGGCCTTCGACGCGAGCGCGGATCCGGTGGGCAACCTGGCGGGCCGGGACGCCGCGGCCGCGCTCGCCGCCATGGCCGCCGCCGCCAGGCGGGCCGCCCGCGGCGGCGTGACGACGGTGCGCGACCTCGGCGACCGCGACTATCTGACCCTCGCGCTGCGCCGCGCCGCCGCGTCCGACCACTCGCTGCCGACGATCGTCGCGGCCGGCCCGCCGATCACCACGCCACGTGGGCACTGCCACTATCTGGGCGGCACGGCCGCCGGCGTGAGCGGAGTGACCGCGGCCGTACGCGAACGCGCCGAGCGCGGCGTCGACGTCGTCAAGATCATGGCCAGCGGGGGTCACCTGACCCCCGGCACCCGTCCCGAGCTGCCCCAGTTCACCCCCGAGGAGCTGCAGGCCGCCGTGGTCGAGGCACACCGCCACGGCCTGCCGGTCACCGCCCACGCCCACGGCGTCCAAGCCGTCGCCGACGCGGTCGCGGCCGGCGTGGACGGCCTCGAACACGTCAGCTTCATGACCGCGGGCGGTGTCGACCCGGCGCCGGACGACCTGGTCAAGACCATCGCGAGAAGCGGCATCGCCCTCGGGATCACGCTCGGCGCCGCCCCGGTGGAGGGAGCCGGGCTGCCACCCGCGATCGCCGCCGCGATGCCGGCGCTGATGGCCAACGCCCGCCGGCTGCATCGGGCGGGCGCCAGGATCGTCGCGGGGACCGACGCGGGCATCGCCCCGATCAAGCCGCCCGACGTCCTGCGCTGGGCCGTCGGCGAGCTTCCCGGCATCGGCCTGACCAGCGCCGAGGCGTTGCACGCCGCCACCCGCCTGGCCGCGGAAGTGTGCGGGCTGGGGGAGCGCAAGGGCCGGCTCGCCCCCGGGTACGACGCCGACGTCCTGGCCGTCGACGGCGACCCGCTGCGTGACCTCGCGGCGCTGCACCGCATCCGCGCCGTCTACGTCCGGGGCGAACGCCTCGGCGCCTTCCGCGAGAAGAGGTGAGGAACCATGGACATCGTCCTCGGGATATTCGTGCTGGCCGGGATCGTGGCCGCGGTGATGGCGTTCCTGGACTCGGGCCTGCCCTGGCGCGGCGGTCCGCCGCCGGGTGAGGCCGGGATCCGGGCGGCCGTCCCGACCTTCCGGGTGGTGGCGCTGGGTCTGCCGGGCTCGGGCAAGACGCTGCTGCTGGCCAGCATGTACAACGAGCTGCAGACGCCGTCGCGGCAGAGCTACTACCTGTCGGCGGCGGAGGGTGACGTGGCCAGGCTGACCGGCTGGTTCGCGCAGATGGCCGACACCACGCGGGCCGATCAGTGGCCGCGGGGCACGTTCACCAGCGAGACCCGGCACTTCTCCTTCGGGGTCAGGGCCAGGGCCGGGGACACGGTGCACGAGGTGCTCCGCCTGGACCTGCTGGAGTACGCCGGCGAACTGCTCACCGACGCCGCCGAGACCGACTCCGGCCGGCGTACGGAGCTGTTCGACCAGGTCCGCTCGGCGCACGCGCTGCTCGGCATCATCGACGGCGGCCGTATCCGCCAGCACCTGGACGGCGACCCCCAGGGCTGGACCGAGCTGCACCGCACCCTGAACATCCTCGTCCCGCACCTGATCGGCGCGAGCTGCCCGGTCAGCTTCGTGGTCACCAAATGGGACCTGCTGGCACACCTGCACCAGGATGAGAACACCCGGCTGGCCCTCGTACGCGACCTGCTGATGTCCAACGAGCACTTCCGCACCCTGGTCCGGCTGCACAGCGACCGGCGCGTGGTCCGGCTCATCCCGGTCAGCGCCGTCGGGCCGGGCTTCGCCTCGGTGGACGCCTCCGGGCACGTGGTGAAGAACCGCAGCGCCCAGGCCAGGCCCGCCTACGTCGACGTCCCGCTCTCGGCCGTGGTCCCGGACCTGTTCGACCAGGCCGAGATGGGCCTGGACGCCACACTGCGCGCGGCACTCCGCGAAGAAGCCCGCCACCACCTCTGGCGAGCCCCGCTGGAACGCCTCCGCACAGCGGCCATGCTGACCTTCCAGACCTCGGGACGCGCCCTGCTGCACGCCCTCGGCTCACCTGCGGCGGCCGTCGCCGGGGACGTGCTCATGGGGATGTTCCTGGACTCCCGCGCCATGATCGCCGGACTGGGGCGGCCGGGCGCCGGAGCGCAGGCGGGCGAGGCGGAGCGGCGGATCGATGAGTTCGTCCGCGTCCGGCGGCAGGTGCTGCAGGACATGCGCGCCAAGCCGGCCATGCTGGAAGGCCGGCTGCCCAGCTCCCGCCTGCCGGAGCGCTGACCATGGACGCCCACGGATGGCCGAAGACGACGGACGTCCACGGATGGCCGTTCCTGATCGCCCGCGGGCACCGCGCCGGCTACCGCACGCTCCTGGCGCCCGCGCCGCTCCTCGCCGTCGGCGACCACACCGTGCTCGCCGACCACGTCGAGCCCGGCGCGGTGCCGGACCGGCCCGGCGTCATCGCGCTGACCACCCCTTCCGGGCGGCCGATCAGCGTCGTCCACGCCACCCGCCAGGTCTCCGCGGCCGACCTCGGCCAGGCCGACGCCCCCAGGGACGAGCACGGCCGCCCCCTGCACCTCCTCTACGGGTTCGTCTGCCTCCACGCCCGCACCGTCACTCCCGACGAAGCCGACCTCCGCACAGCACTCACCACCGCCCTGACCGTCTACCGGACGTTCCTGGCGAACGAGAACGGCTTCGCCACCGAAGCGGCGAAGCCGTTCCCGCTGCGATCCACGCTCGAACCGGCAGCCCCCGAGCGGCACCGGGCCGTGGCGCGCATCGCGGTGGCGGCGGTCGTGCTCGCCGTGCTGCTCGCGGGCCTGCGCTGGGTGGGGGTCCCGGACGAGCCCTCGCCGCCCGGGCCCGCCCCCACCGTGCCCGCCGACACCAAGCCCTGCCCTCCGGGCTGGGGCTAACGGGTGATGTCGAGCCGGTCGAGGTTGAGGAAGTTCGACCCCATCTCCAGCTGGATCGTGTTGTACCCCCGAGCCAGGTTCACGCCCAGCACGGACGTGTTCCACGTGCCCCAGCCGCCGGTGGAGGCGAACGGCTGCCCGGCGGCGACCTGGGCGCCGTTCACCAGCACCCGGCGGGTGGCGTCGCCCGCGCCGGCGGCGTAGCGGAAGCGCAGCTGGTGCGCCCCGGCGGAGGCCACGTTGACGTGGAACGTGAGCGTCTGTCCTGAGGTGTTCCAGCCGGCGAGGTAGCCGCGGCCGCTGAAGCCGGGCTGGCTGCTCTCGGCGCCGATGCCGGACGGCCGCGCGTTCTCGGCCTCGTAGACGCCGTTCTCCGGCTGAAGCCCGGCGTTGCCGTCCGGCTGGACGATCTGCAGCGTGCTGACGGCGGCGGCCGCGGTCAGGCTCTGCAGGTACGTGCCGGGCGCCGGGGCCGACCAGTCCGGGCCCACGAGGTTGTCGGACGTGCGGCGGTGCTGCCACGCCTGGGTGGCGTTGCGCTGCAGGAACGGCAGGTACTGGCGCTGGCCGTGCTCGGTGACGAGCGTGTTGAGCCCGCGGATCAGCCGCGCCTTGAAGCCGCCGCCGTCATTGACGCCCTCGTGCAGCACCGTGCCGCCGTTGGTCAGGTTGGCGGTCGCCCAGTCGGCCGCCGCGCGGGCGTCGGCCAGGTAGGAGGCCGTCCCGGTGACCTTGTTCAGCGCGGCGGCGGCGCTGATGTAGGTCCCGAAGTTGTAGGTGAAGTCCCATTTGACCAGGGTGCCGGAGCCCTCCAGGTGGTCGTAGACGTGCCCCGACTCCTGGAGGTTCGCCTTGATCCAGTCGAACAGGCTCCGCGCCCGGGTCAGGTAGCTCGCGTCGCCGGTGGCCGTGTAGAGCTTGGTGGCGGTGAGCACGGCCGGGGCGTTGGTGGCCACGTTCTTCTGGTTCCGCGTGTTGTTCTGCCACCAGATGCCGCCGCCGTACGTGGAGTCCTGCTCGGCCCAGATACGGTCGAACAGCGACCGCGCCCGGTCCAGGTACGTGGTGTTCCCGGTGATCTCGTACGCCCGCGCACTGGCCAGCGCCCACCAGCCCAGGTCGTCGTTGAAGTCGTTCTCGAACGTCGGGTAGTAGGCGAGGAAGCCGGCGTACACGTCGTCGATCATCCTGCGGTAGGTGGCGCTGCCGGTGCGCTGGTAGGCGTCCATCACCAGCTCCCACAGCTGGGCCTCCCACCAGAAGTCGGTGTAGCGGCCGTTCTCGGGGCCGTGCGCGTGCTCGTGGATCTGCCGGTCGCTGTTGGTGTAGAAGTACTTCTTCGCCGGGTCCCAGAAGGTCGCGACGAAGGCCGACATGGCGGCGTCGGCGTCGGCGGGGACGTGGGCCGGGGTGCGGCCTCCGGCGGGAACGGCGGCGTGGGCCGGCTGGATCGGCTGGAGGAAGGCCGCCGACAACAGAACACCGGCGGCCGCGACGCGTAACTTCATCGAGTGCTTCCTTAGTTGAGGTTGTTGTCCTTCAACACCCGGTCACCCTGCTGCTGCGCCTGGGTGAGGGCCTTCTGCGCGTCGGCCTTGCCCTCCAGGAAGAGCTGCAGGTTCGGGATGACGGCCTCCTCCTCCATCGGCGCGTAGCCGGCGCAGGCGGGGCGGGTCTTGGCGGTCTTCAGCGTGTCGAGGATCGGCTTCCAGAATGGGTCGCCGGAGAAGAACGGATCCTCCGAGGCCTGGACGTTGCCGGGGATGTTCAGGCTGGTCTTGGCCCACAACATGGCGTTGTCCTTCTCGGCCGTCCACCACTTGGCGAACTCCCAGGCCGCGTCCTTCTGCTTGGCCGCGCGCGGGATCACCAGGCCGAAGCCGCCCATGAGGCTGGCGTTGCCGCCCTGGGGGCCGCTCGGCGGCGGCACGATGCCGAAGTCGAGGTCCTTGCCGTACTTCTTGTACGTGGTGATGTTCCACGGCCCGGTGAGGATCATGGACACCTTGCCGGTGGCGAACGCGTCGGTGCCCTCGCCGAGGCCCTTCTCGAAGCCGCTCTGGTAGACGCCCGCCTTGATCATGCGGCTCCACAGGTCGAGCGTCTGCAGGCCCTGCGGGCTGTTGAAGGCGGTGCGCGAGCAGTCGTCGGTGACCATCTGGCCGCCGGCCTGGGCCAGGTACATGCTGAACAGGCCGGCGTCGTCCATGGACAGGCCGGCGCGGACGAGCTTGCCGCCCTCGCGCTTGGTCAGCTTCACCGCGGCCTGCTCCAGCTCGGCCCAGGTCTTCGGCGGTTCGACGCCGGCCGCCTTGAGGTGGGCCTTGTTGTAGAACAGGGCGCGGGCGTCGACCGTGAGCGGCAGCCCGTACAGCTTGCCGTCGTGGGTGAGCTCGCGCACGGCCTCGCCGTAGAAGCGGTCGGTCGGGATGTTGTCCTTCTTGAGCCGCTCGTCGAGCGGTTCGAGCACGTTCTTGGGCGCGTAGCTCGCGGTCCGCCAGCGGTCCCAGAACATGACGTCGGGGGCCTGGCCGGAGGTGGAGGCGGTGAGGAACTTGGTGAGCATGTCCTCCTGGACGACGTACTCGACCTGGATGTTGGGGTGGGTCTTGTTGAAGGCCGCGGTCATCGTCCTGAACTGCTGCTCGCCCTCTCCGGACCAGTCGCCCCAGAACTTCAGCCGCACCACCCCGTCCGCGGACGAGGAGGAGGACGAACCGGAGGAGGCGCAACCAGTGGTGATCACCGTGGCGACGGCGAGGGCGGCGGCTGCCAGCCGCCTGGTCAGGGTCGCGTGCATCGGCGGCTCACTTCCTTTCGTGAAGACATGTCATTGGAGGCCGGAGCCGGTGAAGGCCAGCCCCCGGGTGAGGTAGCGCTGCGCGAAGGCGAACAGCAGCAGGGTGGGCGCCATGGCGACGATCGATCCGGCCATGAGCGGCCCGTAGTCGGTCTGCTTGTTGAAGGAGAAGGCGGCCAGGCTCATCTGGATCGTGTTCATGTCGGGGTCGTTCAGCACGATCAGCGGCCAGAGGAAGCCGTTCCAGCCCGCGACGAACGTGAAGACCGCGAGCGTGGCCAGGGCGGGACGGCACAGGGGCAGGTAGATCTTCCAGAAGATGCGGAACTCGGGGCAGCCGTCCACCCGGGCCGCCTCGCCGAGGTCCTTCGGCAGGGCCAGGAAGAACTGCCGCATCATGAACACGGAGAACGCGCCGACCGCGCCGGGCAGGATGACCGCCCAGTACGTGTTCAGCAGCCCGACGCCGCCCTGCCCGGTGAGGTCGTTCCCGCCGACCAGCGGCATGCTGCGGACGATGATGAACGACGGCACCAGCGTCACCACGGCGGGCACCATCATCGAGCCCAGCAGCAGCCGGAACAGCACCCGGCTGCCCCGGAACGGCAGCCGCGCGAAGGCGTACCCGGCCAGCGACCCGAGCATCAGATTGGTGACCACCCCCGCCACGGCCAGCAGCATCGAGTTGGCGAAGTGCCGCGCGAACGGCACGGTGGTGAACGCCGACCAGTAGTGCTCGAAGGTGATCGAGCTCGGCAACCACTTGATCGGCAGCGCGATGATCTCGTCGTCGGGCTTGAGCGAGGTGCTGAGCGACCACAGGAACGGCAGCAGCATGAACAGTCCGACGACGGTGAGCACGCCGTAGAACAGGGCGATCCTGATCCGCCTGGTCATGTCTCGTCACTCCGGTTGATCCGCATGTTGATCACGGTGACGGCCACGATGATGAGGAACAGCGTGAACGCCTGCGCCGAGGCGTAGCCCATCTGCAGCCGGTTGAAGGCGGTCTCGTAGATCTGGTAGACGGGCGTCAGCGTCGAGTTGCCCGGACCGCCCTTGGTCATCACGTACGCCTGGTCGAAGAGCTGGAAGGCGCCGATCAGCGACAGCGTCGTGACGAACAGCGTGGTCAGCCGTAGCTGCGGCCAGGTGACGTGGGCGAACGTCGCCCAGCGCCCGGCCCCGTCCAGGGCGGCGGCCTCGTACAGGTGTGTGGGGATGTTCTGCAGGCCCGCCAGGTAGATCAGCATGTTGGAGCCGACCCCCTGCCACAGCGTGACCAGCACGATCGACACCATGGCCGTGCTGCTGTCGCCCACCCAGGCCGGGCCGGGGATGCCGAAGAAGCCGAGGATCTCGTTGATCGGCCCGTAGTGGCTGTTGAGCATCCAGGTCCACACCGTCGCCGCGGCCACCGGCGAGGTCACCACGGGGATGTAGTAGATGGTGCGGAAGACGCTCATCGCCGGCAGCCTGCTGTTGAGCGCCACCGCCAGCAGCAGCGAGGCGGCGATCATCACCGGGACGAACATCGCGCAGTACAGCAGGATGTTCTTCAGCGTGGTGAAGAAGGTGGCGTCCTCCAGCAGCCTGGCGTAGTTCTGCAGGCCGGTCCACTGCGGCGGGGTGAAGACGTCGTACGAGGTGAAGCTCAGGCCGAGCGCGCCGGCCACGGGCAGCACGGTGAAGATGAGGAACAGCACCATCGGCGGCGTGGCGAACAGCACTCCGGCCCGCGCCTGGTGCCGCGACATCCGGGACCGCCGCTGCTTCGCGTGGCCGGGTGAGGCCCGGCCGACCGCGGGCGGGCCGGCCAGCGTCCGGGTCATGTCAGCGCCACCTCCATGGCGAACTGCGCGTACAGGCTGTTGGCCCAGCCGAACCAGGGGCGGGTGAAGACGCCGGGGTCGTCGGGGTCCAGGCTCTCGTGCATGTATCCGGTGTCGGCCGTGGTGGCGGCCAGCATGTCCAGCAGTTCGGCCCGCTCGGCCGGGTCGGTGCTGGTGAGGCCCTGCATGGCGAGGGACATCGGCCAGATGTGCCCGGGCTCGGTGTGCGGGCTGCCCACGCCGCGGGCGTGCTTGCCCGAGCTGTAGTGCGGGTTGCCCGGGCTGAGCACGAAGGCCCGGGTGCCGCGGTACGTCGGATCCGTGGCCGGCCGGTATCCCAGGTAGGGGATGGACAGCAGGCTCGGGACGTTCGCGTCGTCCATGAGCAGGTGGTTGCCGAGGCCGTCGGTCTCGTACGCGTAGACGGGCCCGTGCTCGGGATGGTCGACGACCGCGTACCGCCTGATGCCCTCCTCGATCTCGGCGCGCAGCGCGGCGGCGTCGCCGGCCAGGGCCGTGTCGGCGTAGAAGTCGCGGGCGAACGCGGCCACGTGGCCGAGGACGACGACCGCGAACATGTTGGCCGGGACGAGGAAGCCGTAGGTGCAGGCGTCGTCGCTGGGCCGGAACGCCGAGCGGACCATGCCGGTGTACCCGCATTCAGGCCCGCGCCCCTCGTTGACCAGCGTGTCCGTGGGCTGCTGGGGGTGCGGGCGGACGAAGCTGTAC
This sequence comes from Nonomuraea fuscirosea, assembly GCF_003001935.1. Lineage (GTDB taxonomy): Bacteria > Actinomycetota > Actinomycetes > Streptosporangiales > Streptosporangiaceae > Nonomuraea > Nonomuraea fuscirosea. The sequence continues at coordinate 679,644 of NZ_PVNG01000003.1, forward strand.
GGCGAGGACCCGGGGCGCTGCTCGGCCCGCATGGTCGCCACGGCCACGGTGAGCATGCGGTGCACGGCCTCGTCGAACACCTCCGTGTCGCCGGTGACCGTCCAGTAGAGGTGCAGCAGCCGCAGCGGATGGCACAGGGAGTCGAGCTCCCACTTGCGCTCCCAGACCCAGGGCGTGAGCCGGGTCCGGTCGTCCTGGTGACCCATGCCGTCGGGGCCCTCGTTGAACGCGTTGGCGTACGGGTCGAGGGCGACGTACCGTGCGTGGCGGCGGATCACGCCGCGGATCATGGCGCGCAGGTCGTCGTCGGCGGCGGCGTGGCGGACGTACGGCTCGATCTGGGCCGCGGAGTCGCGCAGCCACATGGCCGGGATGTCGCCGGTCAGCACGAACGTGGTCCCGTCCGGCAGCCGCCTGACCGTGGTCTCCAGCGTGTTGAGGAAGCACTGCTCGAACATGGCGGCGGCCTCGGGGAACCGGGGCTCCAGCTGTGTTCGTACGCGGTCGGCCACGTCGTGCAGCACAGTTGGGACAGCGTTCACGCGTTTCCCTTCATGAGGTGCGCGAGATGTCATCTGAGGGAAACGTAGGAACCAAGTTGTCATAAGTCAATATGTTTCGATGGTTCAATTTATGAGATGATATATACCTAGACGTGCTGACATACCAAGCTATGAAGGGGAAGAGTGGCAGCGAGAGGCCCGCTCCTGTACGAGCGGATCATTGATTACCTCCTCGACGAGGTCCGGCGGGGCGCACTGACCCCCGGCGACCGCGTCCCCTCGGAGATGGAGCTGGCCGAGCGGTTCGAGGTCAGCCGGATCACCTCGAAGAAGGCGCTGGAGATCCTCCGGCAGGCCGGCGTCGTGCACCGGGTCCGCGGCAAGGGCTCGTTCGTGGCCACGGAGCTGCCCGACCTCGACTCCCTGGCGCTCTCCCCGGTCCGCGCGGCGGCGGAGGGCGAGCGGGTGCCCGGCACGATCGCGATGATCTATCCGGACGCGTCCGAGGCGTACGGGCTCGAACTGCTCTGCGCGGTCGAGGAGCGCTGCGCCGAGCGCGGCATCACCCTGGTGATCAAGCGCACCCGCGGCAGCCAGGAAGAGGAGGAGAAGGCCATCGAGTCGATGGTCGACGCCGGGCTCGCCGAGGGTCTGATCGTCTTCCCCGTGCACGGCGAGTACTACAACGCCGGCCTGCTCCGCACCATCCTCGACGGCTATCCGCTCGTCCTCGTGGACCGCTATCTCGCCGGCATCCAGGTGTGCGCCGTGCACACCGACAACGTCGCGGCCGCGCGCGCCCTGACCGAGCGCCTGTTCGACCAGGGGCACCGGCACATCGCGTTCGTGTCCCCGCCGCCGGAGAACACCTCCAGCATCGAGGAGCGGCTGGAGGGCTTCCGCGCCGCCTTCACCGGGCGCGGCCTGTCCCTCGACTTCGTGCACCAGCTGACCGACCTGTCCAGCACGCTGCCGGGCGCCTTCACCCCCGACAACGTACGGGCCGACGTCGAACGCATCCGCGCCTTCCAGGCCCGCGAGCCCGAGGTGACCGCGTTCGTGGTGTGCGAGTACAACCTGGCGCGCGTCATGGGCCGGGCCATCGCCGGGACGGAGCCGCGGCCGCTCATCGCCTGCTTCGACTCACCCCTCGACCCGGTCGCCGGGCCGCACTTCCTGCACGTCCGGCAGGGGCAGCGGGAGATGGGCCGGCAGGCGGTCGACCTGCTGCTCGCCCAGATGCGCGGCGAGCCCGTACCACCACGCTCCATCATCCCCTTCTCGATCGTCGACCCCGAGAAGACCTGACCCCGGGCAAGAGCCGGCCCACGACCCCGAGACCACCTGAGCACGGAGGACCCACCCTTGTCGCTGCCCGACCTCTGGAACGACCGCGCCGACCTGGCTCAGCGCAGCCTCGACCACTACTTCGCCGCCCCCGGTGACCAGCTCTTCGACAACTGGCACCCGCTGGAGCCCGGCGACAACGACACCTTCAACTACTGGTGGCTCGCGCACGCCATGGACGTGCGCATCGACGCCCACCGGCGGACCGGCGACCCGGCCCGGCTCGACCAGGCCGCGGCGATCCTCGCGGGCATCCGCCGCCGCAACGGCGGGGCGCTGTTCAACGACTACTTCGACGACATGCTCTGGCTCGCGCTCGCGACCCTGCGCCTGGCCGAGGCCACCGGCTCGGCCGACCTGCGCAACCACGCCGTCGTGATCTGGCAGCACGTGCTCGACAACGGCTGGAACGACCACGAGGGCGGCGGCATCGCCTGGCGCGTCCAGCAGCCGTACTACAAGAACACCCCGGCCAACGCGCCCTTCGTCATCCTGTCCGCCCGCCTGCACCGCGTCACCGGCGACCCCCGCCACCTGGAGTGGGCGACCCGGACGATGGACTGGCTGGAGGGCGCCCTGGTGCGTCCGGACGGCTTCGTCGAGGACGGCGTCAACCGCCAGGAGGACCACGCCATCGACCTGCACTGGCGCTTCACCTACAACCAGGGCCTGTACGTCGGGGCGTGCGTCGAGCTGGCCCGGGCCCTCGGCCGCGACGACTACGTGTCCCGCGCCACCCGCACGGCCCGCACCGCCATCACCGAGCTGACCTCGGACGGCGTCTTCGCCCACGAGGGCGACGGCGGCGACGAGGGCTTGTTCAAGGGCGTCTACTACCGGTACGCCCACCGCCTGCTGGAGGTCCAGGACGTGCCGGAGGTCCGCGACTTCCTGCTGGACAGCACGGAACGGCTCTGGAAGTCGTCCGTGCGCGACGGCCTGCTCCTGGCCGGGTCGAACTGGAACCACCCGCCGGGCCCGAAGGTCTCCCTGTCGGCCCAGCTCAGCGCGGTGATGGCCACCGAAGCCTGCGCCGCCCTCACCGCCGGCTGACTCATTGCGGCGCCGGCACCGGGAACGTCACCCCGGTGAGGTCCTCCGACACGGTCCACAGGCGCCGCTGGACGGCCTGGTCGTGGGAGCCGGGGCTGGAGGTGACCAGTTTCGGGTAGCCGGTGATCTCCCCGCGGTTGCCGGGGCCGTAGTACTGGCCGCCGGTGACGGCCGGGTCGGTGGCGGCGCGCAGGGTGGGCAGGGCGCCCATGTCGGCGTTCTGGGTGAGCAGCGGCGCGAGCCAGGTGAGGGGCAGGCGGAACGCGGCGGGCGTGTAGCGGGCGAGTTCGGTGTTGGACACGCCGGGATGCGCGGCCACCGCGATCGTGGTGCCGTGCGGGGCGAGCCGCCGCTGCAGTTCGTACGTGAACATCAGGTTGGCGAGCTTGGACTGGCCGTAGGCGGCGGTGCGGCTGTACGAGCGCTCCCACTGCAGGTCGTCGAAGTGGATGGCGGCCCGGATGCGGTGGCCGGTGCTGCTGACCGTCACGACGCGCGAGCCGGGCACCGGCAGCAGCCGGTCCAGCAGCAGGCCGGTGAGGGCGAAGTGGCCGAGGTGGTTGGTGCCGAACTGCAGCTCGAACCCGTCGGCGGTGGTCTGCCGCGGGGTGTACATCACGCCGGCGTTGTTGACGAGCAGGTCGATGCGCGGGTGGGCGGCGCGCAGATCGGCCGCCGCGGTCCGGATCGAGTCCAGTGAGGTCAGGTCGAGGGCCTGGACGGCCACGTCTCCTTCGATGCGGCCGGCCGCCTCCTTGCCCTTCTCGACGTTGCGGACGGCCATGACCACCGTGGCCCCGCGTTCGGCCAGCATCCGGGCGGTCTCGAAGCCCAGCCCGGTGTTGGCGCCGGTCACGATAGCCACCCGGCCGCGCTGGTCGGGGATGTGCTGCTCGGTCCACTTCTCGCTCATGAGGTCCTCCTAAGGAACCGTCGGTCTCTTATGGACGAACATAAGAGACCGACGGTCTCCTGTCAAGAGACCGGCGGTCTTTAAGCTAGGGTGAGGGTTGTGACATTTCAGCGGGCGCGCAGTGAGGAGCAGCGGGAGATCCGCCGCAAGGCGATCCTCGACACGGCGGCGGCGATGCTCGACGAGATGCCGGTGGCCGAGGTGAGCCTCAACGAGCTCAGCCGGCGGGTGGGCCTGGCCAAGTCGAACGTCCTGCGCTACTTCGAGTCACGCGAGGCCGTGCTGCTCGAACTGCTGGACGTCTTCCTGGGCGACTGGCTGGCCGAGCTGACGGATGACCTGCCGGCGGGCATCGACGCCGGGGCGGCACCGGAAGCGCGCGCGGCTCAACTGGCCGAGATCCTCAGCCGCTCCCTGGCGGACCGGAAGGTGCTCTGCGACCTCTTCGGCGCGCAGGGGGGCGTCCTTGAGCACAACGTCTCGGTCGAGGTGGTCAAACGGCACAAACGCGCCTCCCTCGCCCGGCTCGCGACCATGACCGAACTGCTCCGCCGGCACCTGCCGGAGCTGGGCGACGACACACAACTGTTCTGCCTGATGGCCCTGGTCTCGGCGGGCGCCCTGTCGGCCTACGTCCCACCGCCGCCCAGCCTCGTCGCCGCCTACGCGGAGGAACCCGCCCTCGGCGTCCTCCACCTGGACCTCCGCGACGCCCTCCGAAGCTCCTTCACCGCGGCACTTGTCGGCGTCCTGCCACGCGCCTGAACGGCATCGGCGCCGGTCCAGGGGAGCCCGCCGGGACTCACGTGATGTCCCGCCGCAGCGGGGCCGCGACGGCGATGGCAATGGCGACCAGGGCGTAGCACACCAGCACGGCGGCACCCGCCGGCGCGGACAGCAGCGGGGTCGCGGAGGTGCCGGTCTGGTCGGCGATGGCGTCCGCCAGATAGGTGAAGCCGGTCAGCGCGGCGGTGGCGCCACCCGGGAGATAGGGATAGAGCAGCTTGATCCCCGGGATGAGCATCAGCACGGTCTCGATCATGTAGAAGTAGGCGCCGACGGCGATGAGGGCGGTCACCTGGTTGCGCAGGAGAGCGCCCACGGCGAGGCCCAGCAGGGTGTAGACCGCCATGGTCAGGGCGATGCGGGCCAGCAGGGCCGTGATCGTGACGGCCGGCAGGCCGAGCGTGATGCCCTTGAGCACGGCCACGCCCCACAGAGCGCCGCCGGCCACCGCCGCGGCCGTCGCGCCGTAGGCGAGCCCGGCCCCGGTGTAGATCGCCAGCTTGGCCGCCAGCCAGGTCCAGCGCCGGGGAGCGAACAACGTCGTGGTGGTGATGGTCCTGTGCCGGTACTCCGCGGACACGGCGATGGTGCCGAGCAGGGCGGGGACGAAGACGGTGAAGCCGAGCAGGCCCAGCAGCGCGTGGATGCCCTGGGCGGTGTCCAGTCCGGGCATCGGCGGGGTGAAGTTCTCCGGCCCGGCCAGGGCGAGCAGGCCGATGAGCGCTCCGCTGGCCAGCGCGGCCAGCAGACCCCACAACCAGAGTTTGGTGCCGGTCAGGCGGGTCCATTCCGCGGCGAGGAGGGCGGTCATCGGGAACCTCCGGTGAGGTGCAGGAACGCTTGTTCGAGGGTGGGGTGTTCCGGGGTGATCTCGTGCAGCGTGACGCCGTGGGAGGCGGCCGCGGCGGCGACCTGCTCGGTGCTCAGGCCGTGGATGCGCAGCAGATCCGGTCGTGGATGTTCCACCCGGACCTCGCTCGTCACCAGCTTGGCCGCGAACAGGTCCGCCTGCGGGGAGCGGACCAGCACGGTGGCTGTGCCGTACAGGCCGGCGATGGGACCGGCGGTGACCAGCCGGCCGTCGCGGATCACCACCACGTGGTCGGCCGTGTGCTCGATCTCGCCGAGCACATGGCTGGAGACGAGGATGGTGCGGCCGTCGGCGGCCAGCTCGCGGAGGAACTCCCGCAGCCAGGCGATGCCTTCAGGGTCCAGGCCGTTGCTCGGTTCGTCCAGCAGCAGCACCTGGGGGTCGCCGAGCAGTGCGGTGGCCAGGCTGAGGCGTTGCCGCATGCCGGTGGACAGGGTGCGGGTGAGGCGGCCGGCGAAGGCTGACACCCCGGTCAGGTCCGCGACCTGATCGACCCGGGCCGTGCCGTGCCGGCCCATGCGGGCATAGACCCGCAGGTGGTCGTAGGCGGTGTGGGCGGGGTGGAAGCCCGCGCTGTCCAGCACGGCTCCGACGGCGGCCGACGGGTGGGGCAGGTCGGCGTAGCGGTGACCGCCGAACGTGGCGGTGCCGGACGTCGGCGTGACCAGGCCCAGCATCATCTGCATGGTGGTGGTCTTGCCGGCGCCGTTCGGCCCCAGGAATCCCGTCACGACGCCCGCCTCGGCCTCGAAGCTGAGGTCGGTGACGGCACTGATCGGCCCGAACGCCTTGGTCAGGCCCCGTACTTCGATGTTCATGCCATCACCGCGATCGGCCGGCGCCGAAGCGCGGAGCGGACGGCCGGCGTTTCCTGGTGGATCTCTACCTGATGCATGACGTGCCCTCCGGGCGTTAGCTGTTCTATTAGTTGTATATCAGATAGAGTGTCGGTGTGCAGCTGACCCTTGACCTCGACAGCGAGGTTCCGATCTACCAGCAGATCCGGGACCGGATCGTGGAGGCGATCGCCCGACGGCAGGCGCGCGAAGGCGACCCGCTACCGTCCACGCGGCAACTCGCCGCGGATTTCGGCATCAACTTCCATACCGTGAACAAGGCCTACGACCTGCTGCGACAGCAGGGCGTGATCCGGATCAACCGCAAGAGCGGCGCGGTCGTACGGCGTGATGCCGACACCGGCCCGCCCGAGACACCCTTCGTCGACGACTGGGAGGAACGCATGCGTGTGCTGCTGGCGGAAGCCACCGTTCACGGCATGGACCGGCAGGATGTGCTGCGCCGGTGCGAGGCGCAACTGATCGGTTTCGAGGAGGGCGCGTGATCCTGCTCCTCTGCGCCGGCACGATCATCGTCGCGCTGGTCACGTCCCTGATGCTGGCGCTGCCGGTGCTGGCCAGGCCCACCCTGCCGTTCGGCGTGCGCGTGGGCGTCCAGCGGGTCGGCGATCCCGTCATCGTCGCGGCGCGCCGGTCCTACGCCCGCCTGACCGTCCTGGTGGCGGTGATCGCCGCGGTGGTCCTGATCCTGGCGCTGCTGGTCACCGGATCCGCCGTCGCGATCAGCGTCACCGCGACGGTGGTGACGGTCGTGGACCTGCTGCTGTTCTACCGCGCTCATCGCATGGTCCGCGCCGCCAAACTCGCCGGCGGGTGGGCGGCCGAGCGTCGTCAGACCGTCACGGTCGACACCACTTTTCGCACCGACCCGGTCCGGGTGCCGTGGCCGTGGGGTCTACCCGCCCTGGCCGTGCTGCTGGTCACCGCGGGCGTCGGCTGGGCGCGCTACGGCGGACTGCCCGCCACGCTGCCGGTGTCTCTCGGACTCGGCGGCACCGCCTCCTCCGTACAGCGTACGCCGACGACGGTGCTGAGCGCCTTCCAGCCGGTGATCTACCAGATCGCCGTCACCCTGGTCGTTCTCGTCGCGGCCCTGGCCGTGCTGCGCGCCCGCCCCGACCTCGATGCCGCCAGGCCCCGAGGCTCGGCCCGCCGCTACCGCGTCTACCTGCGCGGCGTCGCGACGCTGCTGCTGCTGTCGGCGGCCTGCCTGAACCTCAGCCTGTTCTTCGCGGGTCTGCGGCTGTGGGAGATCGTCCCTCCCGCGATCGGCTGGGAGGTGGCCGTCTTCGCCCCGTTCATCGTGCTGCTGGGCGGTTGGCTGACATGGGAGATCAAGGTGGGCCAGGCCGGGCACCGGCTGCCCGCTCTGCCGGGCGAGGAACTGGAGGACTCCGGGGCCGGCCAGCGCGAGGACGACCGCCACTGGTTCCTGGCCGGCGCCGTCTACGCCAACCGCCGCGACCCGGCCCTGCTCGTGCACGCCCGTCTCGGCTCCTCCTCATGGACCCTCAACCTCGGCCACCCGATCGCCTGGCTCCTGCTCGGCGTCCTCACCGTCGCCCTGCTCGTGCTCGCGGGCCTGTCCCTGGCCGGCGTCGTCGACCTGCCCCAGAGACACAGCCTCATCTGATGATCGGCCGGTGCCAAGTGCAACGCCGGCGCGGAGACTTGGCGTACTCTCGGTCGTCGCCGGTCAGCGTCAGCCCGGCCTTGCACCTTCTTACTCGGTCAGAGGGCGGCTTGGAGTCGGGGACGGTGGGTGAGCAGCCAGTCTTCGAGGGGCTGGAGGCGGGGGTTGAGGGTGCGGATCAGGTCGAGGTCGCGGTTGCCGACGAAGGTGTCGGCCGCCTGGGTGAAGAACTGGAACATGTTGCCGAGTTCCTCGGCGTCCGGGATGTCGGCGGCGCGCAGCTGGTCGTGGGTCATCGGGCGGTAGACGACCGGCTCGCCGAGCACCTTGGCGAAGAGGGCGGCCAGTTGGTCGCCGTTGGCGTGCGTGCCGGCCAGGCCGACGGTGCGGCCGACGAAGCGGGCGCCGGCGTGGAAGATGCCGTACGCGGTGCGGCCGATGTCCTCGGCGGCCACGAGCGCCATCACGCTGTCGCCCATCGGCAGGGTCAGCGTCGCCGTGCCGTCTGGACCCCGGTGCGGGCTCAGCCCCGCGTAGATGAACATCTCGTAGAAGAACGAGGTCTCCAGGAAGGTCGTGGGTACGCCCGAGGCGGTGAAGTAGCCGTTCGCCTCGTGCTTGGCGTCGAGGTGGGGCACTTTGTAGCCGTCCCCGATGGTGGGTGGTTGGCTGCCGAGGAACGTGAAGTGCGGGCGGGTGTCCTCCAAGGTCGACCACACGACGTGCTTGAGCCCGGCCGCCTTGGCCGCGCGGGCCGCGTTGGCGGCCTGGTCCCGTTCCATCCGGGCCCGGCTGCGGGTCGCGGCCTGCTCGCCGGTGCGCTGTTCCCGGTAGTTGGTGACCACGAACGCGCCGTACGCGCCGTCGAAGGCCGCGCGCAGGCCGGCCTCGTCGTCGAGGTCGGCCCGCACCACCTCGGCGCCGCGACCGGCGAGTTCCCTCGCCGCCGGTGAGTCCGGGTTCCGGGTGAGGGCCCGTGCGGTGAAGGGGCCGTTCCAGTCGTCCAGGATGGCGCGGGCCAGGCCGCCGCCCTGGGAGCCGGTCGCGCCGACCACAGCGATGATCTTCTTCTCGGTCATGTTCCGTTCGCCCTTCTCGAAAAGGAGTTGTCAGACGAGTCCGCCCGCCGCGCGGATCGCCTGCCCGGTGATCCAGCCGCCGGACGGCGAGGCGAGGAAGCTGACGACGTCGGCGATGTCCTCGGGTTCGCCGACCCGGCCCAGCGGGGTCTGGGCGGCGATCAGGCCGGGGTCCACGTTCAGCATCTCGGTCCTGGTGGGCCCCGGCAGGACGCTGTTGACCGTGATCCCGCGCGGGCCCAGTTCGCGGGCCGCCGTCTGGACGAGGACGTCCCCGGCGGCCTTGCTCGCCGCGTACGGACCGACTCCGGGAGGCGCCGCCACCACGGCGCCGCTGGAGACGATGACGATGCGGCCGCCGTCCCGCATCCTGCGCGCGGACTCGCGGATGCCGATCAGGGTCGCGCGGGTGTTCGTCCGCCACATGAGGTCGAAGTGCTCGTCGGAGATGTCCGCCACGGCGGCGTACCGGACGGTCGCCGCGTTGCCGACGAAGACGTCGAGGCAGCCGAAGCGTTCCTCGGGCACCTGGAAGAGCCCGCGCAGTTCGCCGGGATCGGCGACGTCCGCCCGGACGGCGACGGCCCTGCGGCCCGCCGCTTCGACCCGTTTGACGACCTCGTCGGCGGCTCCGGCGTCGTCGCGGTAGTTGACGACGATGTCGAAGCCGTCGGCGGCGAGTCTGCCGGCGACGGCGCGGCCGATGCCGCGTGAGCTTCCGGTGATCAGAGCGACGGCCATGGGTTCTTCTCTCATCAGCTGTTTCCGGGCAGGCTCGCGCCCGGCGTCGGTGAGCGCGGGGTCAGTCGTCGTACAGGGGAATCAGCACCCGGTCGTCCGGGGCGGTCGCGTCGCGGACGAGGGAGGTGATCACGTCGGCCACCGCCTCCGGCGTGGCCGCGCGAGCCAGCAGGTGCGCGGGGAGCACCGCCTGGTTGGCGGCGGTGGCGATGAGCTCGGGCAGGATGACGTTGACGCGGATGCCGTGGGGACGCAGTTCGCGATCGAGAACGCGTCCCAGGTGCGCGAGCGCGGCCTTGGTGATGCCGTAGGCCGCCGCGCCGGCGGCCGCCTCCACTCCCGGGCGCGCCCCGGTGTGGACGATCACGCCCGCACCCTTCCGCCGCATGTACGGCGCCACCGCCTGGGTCAGCCACAGCGCGGCGCCGACGTTCACGTCCATCAACGCGCTGAGCGCCTGGGGCCGCACCGTCTCGAAACCGCCGAACGCGTGGGCGCCGATGGTGTTGACCAGGACGTCCGGCGCTCCGGCCGTGGCGACGACGCGCTCCAGCAGGGGAGCGGCGGCGGCCGGGTCGGTGGCGTCGGCGATCTCGCGGTGGATCGTGGCGGGCAGGTCTTTCAGGTTCGCCTCGGTACGGTCGACGGCGACCACGGTCAGGCCGGCCGTGTACAGGGAGAGTACGGTGGCCTTCCCCAGCCCGCCGCCGGCGCCGGCGACGATGGCTATGCGTGTGTTCATCAGGTCGGGACCTTCCGCTGCTCTGGGTGATTCGGCGCAGGAGTCATCGCGGCCGGCACTCGTGGCGTGCCGGCCCTGCGGGTCGTTCGTCTGTTACGCCGGGAAAGGGCGGGCCGTCACACTCCGTGGGCCCGGAACATGACGCTGCCGTTCGGATCGACGGCGGTGCGGATACGGCGGTTGATCTCCCGCATCTGCCGTACCTGCGCCGCCGTCAACGGATCGAAGATCAGCCGCCGTACCGTCTCGACATGACCGGGGGAGGTCTGGTCGACCTTCGCCCGGCCGGCCGGGGTCAGCACGGCGAGGGTGGAGCGGCCGTCGTCGGGATCGCGCTGCCGGACGAGCCAGCCGCGTCGCTCGAGTTTCGTCGCGACCTGGGACAGGCGTGACTGCGAACCGTTGGTGACGAGGGCCAGGTCACTCAGCCGCATGGTGCCTTCCGGGGCGTAGGTCAGCCCGGACAGCACCAGATATTCGTAGAGGGTCATCCCGGCGTCGGCCTGGAGCTGGGCGTCGAGGGCGCCCGGCAGGGTCAGCAGGACGGAGACGAGGGTGGTCCAGGCCGCCTGCTCGTCCTCGTCGAGCCAGCGGAGCTCGTCGGCGCCATCCATGCGTTCCCATCGCCTTCTCTGGACGTCTCGCCGCCGCTCCTGGATGAGCGGCAGGCTCAACGGAATCTAGTCTGGTTCACTTCAAGCGTCAAGTATTTTACTTCAAGGTTGATATGAATCATTGCCTCTGACGTGCTGTGACTGTGCCGATGTTCCCGTGGATGGCGAACGGACGCCGCCGAGTCCCGGTCGCAATGCGCGCTCCCGGCCGCGCCGGCCGGCCGGCGGGCGCCGCACAGGGAGCCCTCGGGCGCTATAGTTCTGCTATTCCGGAAATACGGAATAACGAGAAACAGAGGTGCCCATGGGGCCGATCGAAGAACGGATCGCGGAGCTTGAGCGCCGGGTCGCCCGCCTGGAAGAGCCGCCTTCGGACGCTCCACCACGCCCCGTCGTCGCCCAAGCGCCGCCACTCGACCTGGTCGATCTGATCCGGTCCAGGGCCGAAGGGGAGACCCGCCCGGACACGGTCATGTACGGCGGCGCGGTGACCTTCGAGGACCGCCACTACATGTGGGCGATGGAGCACGCGGCCGGCGAGGTGGCCGACGCGAACTGGGCCCGGGCCGCGACCCTGTTCGAACGCCTCGGCAGCGGGCCGCGCCTGGCCCTGCTCGCCGCCCTCCTCAAGGAGCCGCGGACCCGCAAGGAGCTTCAGGAGACCCTCGGCGAGACGTCCACCGGCCACCTGTACCACCACCTCAAGGACCTGCAGAGCGCGGGCCTGCTCATCCAGCCCCGGCGCGGCGAGTACGCCATCGCGCCCCACGCCGTGGTGCCGCTGATGACGATCGTCGCCGTCGCCATGGATCTCGGCGCCGCCGAGTCACCCCAGGAGGAAGCCGAATGAGAAGCGCCATGGGCGGCTTACTCGACGCCCCTTCACGGCCGGCCTGGCGGGCCTGGTCGAGGGGCGACGTGGAAGGTTGCGAACGTCACGCCGAGACCCTGTCCGGCCCTTCCCGGGACCACCTGCTCTTCCTCTGCCACTTCGTGCGGCAGTCGTACGAGAAGGCGTTGTCCTGCTACGACGCCCTCGCCGCGGCCGGCCGCGCGCCGAGAGCGCTGGACGAGCCGGTCGTCGAGGCCTGGCTGCACCTGGGCCGCCCCGACCGGGCGGTCGAGCACGTACAACGGCGCCACTTCACCCGCCCAAGGGCCGTCGAGCAGACGCTGCGCCTGCTCCATTCGAGACTGCAACGCCCGCTGGGGGTGCGACTCGACGGCACCTCCACGCTTCCGTTCGCCGACCACGAGCTCGCGCCCTACCTCCCGGCCGTGGCGGCGACCATCGACGGCGTAGACGTACGGGCGCATCTCGACACCGGCGCCCCCTTCGTCGTCATGGGACCACGGCGCGCCGCGGAGACAGGCGTGGTGACCACCACGAGCGGCACCGGCTCCCACGGATCGCAGCGCGCCGAGCTCCGTCACGGCACCATCGCCGAGCTGCGCCTGGGCGCCGCGTCGCTGACGAACGTGCCGGTCCAGGTGCTCTCCACCCTCGTCGGCCCCCAGGACCTGGTGATCATCGGCACCAACGTGCTGGAACAGTTCCTGTCCACCCTCGACCACCCTCGCCACCGCCTCATTCTCTCCCCGAGACGCCACCCCGGCGCCGCCGCCGACCACTCCCGCCTCCTCGCGGACACCCCCGTGGCGGCGGAGTTCGCCTTCCACCTCTGGGCGGATCACTACATGTTCGCGCGCGGCGGCTTCGGCCCGCGCGATGACCTCACCTTCTTCATCGACTCGGGCCTGGTCCAGGTGGACGACGCCGTGGATCCGCCACGTCAGGCCGGCCTGCTGGCCACGTCCCGCCGCTACCGCGCCTGGGGAGTCCCGCGCCACCTGACCGCCCGCCCGCACTTCGACGGCCCCGAGCCACTGTCACTCGGCCCGCTCACCCACCGGGCACCGTTCGTCGCCGTCACGAGATCCCGGACGGCGCCGTGGCGCTCCTTCGGCGGCGTACACGTCGACGGCCTGCTGACCCACGCCTTCCTCAAGGCATACGCCTGGACGCTGGACTTCGACCGAGCACGGTACGTCTTCCGCACGACGGCTGGTGACTTCTGATGCGCCCGCCGCCGTACGGAAAGCGTGGCCTGTCAGGCGAACGCGATCCGCTGGAACTGCTCCTCCGTCAGCTCGATGCCCGCCGCCGCCATGTTCTCCTCCAGATGAACGGGGGAACGGGTGCCAGGAATGGGCACGACGACGTCCGAGCGAGCGAGCAACCAGGCGAGCGCCACCTGCGCCGGAGTCCCGCCCACCTCTTTCGCGACCTCAGGCAGGACCCCATCAGCAGCGGCATGCGCACCGCCACCCATCGGATACCAGGGAATGAACGCGATCCGTACGGAAGCGCAATAGTCGAGCACGTCCTCATACCGCCGATCACCGACGTTGTACAAATTCTGCACACTCGCGATCGGCACCATTCGACGAGCTTCCTCGATCTGACCGACACCGACCTGCGACAATCCGATATGGCGAATCTTTCCCTCCTCTCGAAGCTGTTTCAGCGCACCGATCTGATCGGCGAACGGCACCTGCGGATCGACCCGATGCAGCTGAAACAACTCGATACACTCCACCCGCAGTCGGCGCAGGCTGAGCTCGGCCTGCTGGATGAGATATTCCGGCCGTCCCAGCGGCTGCCACCGTTCGCGGCCTGGGCGGCTCTGCCCCGCCTTGGTGGCGATGACCAGCCCTTGCGGGTAGGGATGCAGCGCTTGAGCCAGCAATTCCTCGTTGGCGCCGAGCGCATAAGCGTCGGCGGTGTCGATGAGGGTGACGCCGAGCTCGACGGCTCGCCGTACGACCGCCATCGCGGGCGCCGGATCCCGTGGCGCCTCCCATTCCGTCAGCCGCATCGCCCCGAAACCGATGCGATGAACGGGCAGGTCGCCACCGATCAGAAAATTGTCGCTGTTCACGCCTGCCACCATGCCCGCCCCATTTCCGAAGCACAAGGCAGACTTTCTTAGCGCCATTTCGTAGCATTGCTTAGATGTTGAACTTGGAGCGGCTACGCGTCCTGCACTCGATCGCCGTCTATGGCTCGGTCACCGCGGCCGCGGACGTTCTGCACGTGAGCACCTCGGCCATCTCCCAGCAGATGGACAAGCTGGAGCGGGAAGTAGGGCAACAACTGCTGGAACGGAGCGGCCGAGGCATCCGGCTCACCGGCGCCGCCGAACGCCTGGCCGCCCACGCGGAGCAGATGTTGTCCCTGGCCGAGCGGGCGGAGGCGGATCTCGAGGCCTACCGCGGTACGGTCTCCGGCCGCCTGACCCTCGGCACGTTCGCGACCGCCGCGCGCGGCCTCGTGGCACCTGCGATGCGGGACCTCCGCCGCAAGCATCCGCAGTTACGGGTCGCGTTGGAGGAGGTCGAGCCGCACCTCGCCCTGCCCCGGGTGACCCGCGGCGACCTGGACCTCGCGATCGTGCAGGACTGGTTCAACGAACCGGCCGTCATCCCCGACACGCTGACGAGATCGGCACTCCTCGACGACGTGGCGGACGTCGCCGTTCCAGAAGACCATCCCCTAGCCTCCCCAGGCGTCGTCGACCTCAAGGACCTCGACGGTGAACCGTGGATCACCTGGAGCGACGGCTGGATCTGCACCGAATGGCTGCGGGACACACTGCGCGTCCACGGCATCGAACCGGACATCTCGTGCGTGGCCGCCGAGCACCAGACCCAACTGGCCCTCGTCTCCGCCGGCCTCGGCATCGCCATCATCCCGCGTCTCGGCCGTGACCCGGTGCCGGCGGGCATCCGGTTCATCGAGATCCGCCCACGCCTGGTCCGCCACATCTACGCGGTCTGGCGTACGGACGCCTCCCGCCGCCCCTCCATCCGCGCCGTCGTCCAGGGCCTGCTCAACCCAACGGTGCCCTTGTTCGGCCAGTGACCCACAGGCTGGTGCGACCCGATCGGCCATGCGGGAGAATCTCCTGATCGACACGGGAAAGGGAGAAATAGTGCATCTGCCCGGGTGGCTGGCGGAGATCCCCGCCGAGCAGCCGTACCCCGTGATGTTCGCGACGGTGAGCGGGGCGCACCTGTACGGGTTCCCCTCGGTGGACTCGGACGTGGACCTGCGCGGGGTGCACGTCCTGCCGGTCGAAGAGGTCGCCGGGCTGCGACACGGGCCCGAGACGCTGTCGCGCATGTGGACGCGCGACGGCACGGAAGTGGACCTCGTCACGCACGACATCGCCAAGTTCTGCCGCCTGCTGCTCGGCCGCAACGGCTACGTCCTGGAGCAACTGCTGTCGCCGCTGGTGGTGACGTCCACACCGACACACGAGGAACTGGCCGCGCTCGCGCCCGGCTGCCTGACACGCCATCACGCCCACCACTACCTCGGATTCGCCCGTACACAGTGGCGGTTGTTCGGGAAGACGGGCGAGCTGAAGCCCCTGCTCTACACCTTCCGGGTACTGGCCACGGGCACGCACCTCATGCGCACAGGCGAACTCGAAGCCGACCTGACGCGCTTGTACCCGTACGGCCCCGCGTACCTGCCCGACCTCGTCACCGCCAAGCAGACCGCCGAGCACGGCGCCCTCCCGCATGACCTCGTGTCGGGCGAGGACATCGAGGCGGACGTGAAACGCATGACCCAGACCCTGGAGGACGCCCGGGACTCCTCGACCCTGCCCGAACGAGCCACCACCGAGGCGGCACTGCACGACCTGGTGCTACGCGCCCGGTCACGCAACTGAGGCGGTGGCGCGACGCCCCGATCGGGCGCTTCACGCCGACCGTGATCCGGGTGGTGCTCTGACCGAGTTGCCGGAGATGCGGAGGCCAGGCGCTCATCCGCCTGAAGCCCATGCCCGCCTGACCGCGCTCGTTGTTCCCCCACGTCCACACCCTCCCGTTGTCCCGCGGCCCCACACCGTTGTCCAGCCCGGCGCCGATCTCCCGCAGCCCGGGGATCCGGAACAGCTTCAGCGGCGTGGCGCTGATCGGGTCCTCGCCGAACAACTGGTTGACGTTGTGACCCCGGACCAACAGCCGGCTGTCACTACGCAGGGCCATCGTGGCAAGCCTGGGGGCAGCGAGATCGATGACGACGTTCCCGAGAACCGCCGTCATGCCCATGTGGAGGCGGCCAAGAGCGGCACCGTAATGCCCGGAAGCAACAAGCAACGCCGTTTCTCCTCAAAAACCACCGTCCCCGAAGCTGGATCCGGAGCGCCTGGGCCCCCTGAACAACCTCGCGTTCGTCCGGCGTTCCTGGGGAAGCTGCAGTGTGGGCGCCCCGTACTTCTCCACGGGGTAATCACAGCCCTCGTCCTACCAGATTCCGGCAGAAGTCCGTTCGAGCCGACCAAACTAGCCCTGGCAGAGCAAGGCCAGGCCCGCCACGGCCTGCCGACCATGAGGCGTGGCTGCTCACGGAACATCCCGCCTGCGCGGCGCCGGCATCTGCCCGGCGGCTGCGGGTGCCGGCTGCCCGGCGTTCCACACCGGCATGGATGGGGGCCGGATATCGAGGGATGCCAGCACTGCCTTATATAAGTGAAAGCTGATATTGTCCATGTTCGTGCACGCGCTCGACATCCCTGGCGAGTCGGTGCGGCGGCGCGTTCTGGAGCTGCTCGCCGACGGTGAGCGGACCTCTGGTCCGATGGCGGACGTGATCCGGGCCGAGTCCGGGCTCTCCCAGCCGGGTGTCTCACAGCATCTGCGCGTGTTGCGTGACAGCGGGTTCGCGTCGGCGCGGACTGAGGGCGTTCGCCGGTTCTCCGTCGTCGAGCCCGCGCCGCTGAGCGAGGTTGACGCGTGTTTGGACAGGTTTCGCCGGTTCTGGGAACACGCCTCGACGCCCTGGAAGCCGAGCCGGCCCGGGCGGGCTTGCGACTCGGAGTCCGGCCGGTGGGGGAGCCTACGCACCGGCCCACCCGGGTGCCGATGCGGACAAGACCGATCGATCATGAAGGGAACACGACATGAAAGACATATTGGACGAATTGGCCACCGCGCGCCGAGCGATGGGCAAGGGCAGCCTGCCCGCAGGCGACGCGTACACCATCGAGGTGCGGCGTCGATACGAAGCGCAGATCGACGACGTCTGGGACGCCCTGACCAGCCCCGATCGGCTGCAGCGCTGGCTCCAACCGGTCACCGGGGACCTGCGGCCAGGCGGGAGGTTCGAGCTGGACGGTGGCGAGCACGGCGAGATCCTCCGGTGCGAGCCCCCGCGGCTGCTCAAGGTGTCCTGGCTCTACGGGCCGGACGCCGACGCGTGGCCCGGTACGAGCGAGGTGGAAGTGCGCCTGGCCCCATGCCCGACCGGCGGCACCGAATTCGAACTGATCCACGCCGCGGTTGTCGAGGAGCCCCTCTTCCCGACCTACGGCCCCGGCGCCGGCGGCGTCGGCTGGGACCTGCGTCTCCTCGCCTTGGCCCAGCTGCTGGCCGGTGGCGAGATCGCCGACCACGAGGCGGTCGAGAAGTCGCCCGAAGGGCGCGAGTTCATCAGGCGCAGCGCCGCGGCCTGGGGCGAGGCTCACCTGGCCGCCGGTGGCGAACCGGAGCACGTCGCGGCCGCGGTCGAGGCCACCACCAAGTTCTACGCACCCGACCCGACCTGACATCCCCGTCGGGAGCCGACCAGCATTTCTGGGGCCCGCACCGCCGATGAATGGTCAATCGCGAGACGGATGTCAGACCTCTCCGTCGAGCAGCAGGTCGAGCGGCACGACAACACGTTGTCCCACACCTAGAAGGAATCCGCGATGAAGTACACCAATTCGATCGAGATCGCGCTGCCGCGCGAGCGGGTGGCCCAGCTGCTCGCCGATCCGGCACACCTACCGAAGTGGCTGCGGGGCTTGGTGCTGCACGAGCCGGTGCATGGGAGCTACGGCCAGCTCGGTGCCAAGTCGCGGGTCGTGATGCGGTCAGGGCAGCGGAAGATCGAGTGCATCGAAACGATCACACGCCGGGATCCGGCAGACCTGCACGGGATCCCGCAAGAGAGCGTCGTTCACTTCTACCGTGAGATCGTCGGCGCGGGCATGTGGAGCCTCGTACGCGATCGGCTGATCGAAGCCGATCCGGAGACGACGCTCTGGGAAAGCGAGAGCGAATACCGGTTCAGCGGCCTGCTGATGCGGCTGGTGGGGCTACTCATGTCCGGCTCCTTCCGCAAGCAGTCGCAACAGCACCTGCAGGATTTCAAGGCGTTCGCCGAGCAGGGGAAGGATGTCCGCGAAAGGAGCAACTGATCAGCCGCAAACAGCAACGAGACCGCCGAAGCCGTTCTGACGTCATGGCTCGCGATGCGCGTACGGCGCACCAGGAAGCGGATCTTCGACCGGCTCGTGGACGAGCACGACGTCACCGGGGGTCGTCTCGTACGGGTGGGGCGGAGCGTGACCTTCCCCTGGAACGACGCCGACGGCGTCGCAGCCGTCCAGGTCGCCGGATACCTCGCTCGGTCGGCCCGCCGTTGAGGCTCTGCGGGGCAGGACGCTGATGAACCTCTACCCGGGTACGCTCGCGCAGGCACGCGCGGCGGCCCAATGAGCGGACATCCATGAGGTGGACTACCTCGATGACGCGATCACGGCGCCGCCGCTCGTCGGGCACCCGGCTCTGTCCTGCTCTACAGCGGCCACGAGGCCGTCTTCGAACGCCTCCCGCCGGCGTCACACCTGGTCGTGGGCGACCTGCATACCGGATTCCACCCAGGCCAGCAGCGTCGTGCCGGGACAGTCGGTGTCGCCGACCTGGCTGTGGCCGCGCTGGCTGAGCGTATGGCCGGCCTTGGCGCAGGCCTCGTCGTACAGGAAGCGGATCGACTCCTTGGCCGCCTCGGTCGGCGCGTTCATGCCGATGTACGCGCAGCCGAGCCCGGTGACGTTGTGGTCGGTGGCATGAGCCCCGCGTACGAGCCAGCCGCGGCCCTCGTACACGGTGCCGTCGTCGCGAACCAGGAAGTTGTAGCCGATGTCGTTCCATCCCCGTTCATCCATGTGCCCGTCCTGGATGGATCTCGGCGAGCGCGTGGTGGGGGTTTCGGTGTGGTGAACGATGAACTCGGTGCGCGCGGACAGCGCGACGTACTCCACCTCGTCCGGATCTCTCGGCGGGCGGGCGTTCCAGCCGGCGCGGTCGACGATGACGATCCCCATGATGTTCCTCCCGTACCCGTACTGCTGTTTCCGCAGGTTAGACCGCGGATGGGCGTTGAGGGCAGGCGACGCGACGGGGATTGCCGGATTTCGGTCCGGCCGGTGCGCGGGCAGATGCCGGGCTGCTCCGCCCGGCGGGCATCAGCCGGGTGGTCCAGCACTCCACCCGCCGCCAGCACTCCACCGTAGGGGGACACGGTTCTGCTCAACGAACTGCCACGACTCGCCGCCAAGCTCAGCACGGTCGGCGAGGACCTGCAGCGCAAACTGTTCGACGCCTTCAACCTCGTACTCCGCTACTGCGTGGACACCCACGAGGTGCTCATCCGCATCACCGTCAAGAAGGACAACATGCCCGCAATCAAAGCCCTGACCAGCAAAATCGCCGACCCTCCCGCGGGAGGATCGGCGACCGATGATGTTTCCCTTGTTCTGCGTGCCCCCTGCGGGGGACCAAGCAAACGGGCACCGTAACGAACTGCGGGAAGGGAAAGCGGCCGTGGTTGTGACAGACGACGTCCAGTTGAGGTCCGGGACCTGAGGCTCGGTGGCAGTATCAAAAGAAGAGGGCGGCGCAGGAGCTCGAAGATGGCTCTGTCGTACATCTGACTCTTAATCAGCGGGTCCGGGGTTCGAGTCCCTGGCGGCGCACCGCGATAGAAACCCCAGTTCAGTTCGCTGAGCTGGGGTTTCTCGGTTTATAGGGGACTTCCGTCCGCCTCTGGATGGACCGGGGCGCGCCATCGGTTGCTCGCTGGTTGCTCTTCGGCACGGTTCCGGCACGCGACAGGGTGTTCGGGCACCCGGCATGGACCCGATGGTCAACACCGGCCCATGCGGACATCCAGGCAAGGGCAGCCTGCAAGGCTTCGGCTGCGTGGTGGGGCGAGTTTTCTTTGCTCCTAACTCAAGACGTGATCAAGTCGGTTGTAACGCGCGCTAGCTTATGCAGCTGACTGTCTGGAATCTGCTGGGCACCTCAGACCGGCAGGCCCGCTGCCTCGGTGAGTGCCCTGACGAGGGGATCGTCGCGTTCACGTTCCGGCGGCTACTGTACTGGGACGCCAGCAAGATCGGCGAAGACGACGAAGATCGCTGGACGCACCTGCAGTGCAGCAAAGCATGCGTCACCATCACCATTTGATCCACAGACGCCGAGCCCCCGCATCCGTCGGTATCCAATTTCTCCCGCCAGCCCGGCTGACTCATGGACATCCAGCGCAGATTGCCCTGACAGTTCAATGTCAACAGCCCCTCACTCTTGCGGGGAAGGGCTTCTTGGTATCCGATCATGGAACGTTCTCGACAGGATTGATCGAAATGAATGGATACACCCCCCAGCCCTCCGCACCGGAGCCACGCGGATCGTGGTTCTCGCGGCTGAGCAGCTTCCAGCAGATAATGCTGTCGTTCAGCGTCGTCTTCGTCGTGCTCGGCCTGGCCGCAGTGGTCGTCTTCGCAGTAGCCATCCCTGAGCGCCCGCAGGCGAGACTGCTGACCGATCAAGAGATCGAGGAGCTTCGCAAGGAGCTGCCGCCCACATTCACCCGTCAAGAGGACGGTGGGCAGTTCGACAGCCCGCAGCAGCTCGTGGAGACGCTGGCTACCTTCGACATCGAGTGTGGGAACGCTTATTACTACATATCGACGACGAAGGATCAGGTGGTCAAGTGCTGGACCGGTCAGGGCACGGTTCTCTTCATCGTGGCCAGGCCAGGGGACACCGAGTTCAGGTATCGCTTGTCCTCCGACCAAGCCGTCCAGGCGTTGAACTCCCTGTATCTCTTTGGTCGCAACTGGGCACTCAGCACGGCATGTGATGCTGACTACGGCAACCGCGTACGCCGAGCCATCGGCGGTGAGTTCCTGCGTGCGCAGTACATGAAGCCCACCGACTGCTGAAGGACAAACAGGTCCACGGCGTTGCCGCCCGCGGTCTCACCCTGATCGGGCGCCACGGGCCGCGGGTCGACTGGCGTAGACACCCAACGATCTACAACGGACGGATGGCATCCCAAGTTCGATGCGTGGCGTACAAGCGATGTGGCTGCGTCGACGAGACGACAGGCAGGCAGTCCGGCACGCGGTGCCTGCTACTGGCGTCACTCGAGCACAGGCGCTGGTAATTCGCGGTGCAGGCGACGGACCTATCAGGGCGCCGGGAGCGGACCCGCCGGGGCGGGTACACCACCCGAGAGGAGGCGCTGGTCCAAGGGGCAGCGGTGCTGGCGACGCTGAAGGACGGCCCGATCGGGGCGGAGGCCACCGTAGGACAGTGGCTGCGGCACTGGCTGGCCACCCATCAGCGACTCCGCCCGACCACACGCAAGGCGTATGAGGATCACCTCCGCCTGTACCTGCTGCCGCACCTCGGTCATGTCCGGCTCACCGACCTGAGCGGCTGGCACGTGCGCCGGATGTTAACCATCCTCGCCGCGCGCAAGAACCACTACGGCGATCCCATCCGCACCTCCACGTTGGAACGCATCCGCGCCACCCTGCGAACGGCTCTCAGCACCGCCCCTCCGGGACGGCCTGATCCCCGGCAACCCGGCCAAGGCGATCTCGCTGACCCATGCCGAGCCTCGCCGGCCGTATGCCGTGGTGTGGACCGAGGCTCGGGTCGCTCTGTGGCGCAATGCCGGCGAACGTCCCGCCGTGGCCGTGTGGCGAGCCGATCACCTGGCCACCTTCCTGGACTTCGTCCGCCAGGATCGGCTGTTCGCACTGTGGTGGCTGCGGCGTGGGGAGGCCGCGGGGCTGCGCTGGGTGGACATCGACCTCGACCGCGCAGAGTTTGACCGTGGCCCAGCAGCGTGTGCAGACCAGCGGTGGGATCATCGACGGACCGCCGAAGAGCGCCGCCAGCAGGAGGACCATTGCCCAGGACGCCGAGAGCGTCCGCCTGCTTCGCGCGCTACGCCGCGAGCAACTGCAGGCCGGGCCGCTGCCCAAGTACGCGTTCCTGTCCGCCAGAGGCGCTCCGCTCCGGCCTGACTACCTGACGGCCCGGTTCCACGATCTCGTCGTGGCCAGCGGCCTGCCGCCGATCCGGTTGCACGATCTGCGGCATGGCGCGGCCAGTCTGGCCTTGGCAGCGCACACCGACCTGCAGGTGGTCCAGGGCATGCTGGGCCACTCCAGCATCATGCTCACGGCCGACACCTACACCTCAGTCCTGCCCACGGTGTGCCTTGAGGCGACCGACGCGAGCGCGAAACTGGTGCTCGCGGCCGCACGCAAGACCTCCCGACGGCTGCGCTGGCGATGCAGGGCCGAAGCGTTCTCATGTTGTAAGACCGAGTAGCTGCAGTCCGTCCGCGGGATGGCTGCGGTAGTGGTCGGTGGCGGCGGCGATGTTGGTCCAGCCGATCAGGCGGGCCAAGCCGATGGCCAGGTTGCGGAGGCCGGCCATGATCCGTGGCGCGGTGCCGGTGCGGATGCGGGAGGCGTCTTCGCGGTAGGTGACGTCGCGGATGTGGTGCAGGGCCTCGATGCTCCAGTGTCCGCGGATCAGGGTGGCGAGCCGGGCGTGGGTGATGCGTCCCGGTGGGAGGCTGGTGACGGCGTAGATCGTCACGATGGTGGTCTTGCCGGTGCGGTGGTCGGTGCGGCGGCGTTTGATCTGGATGGCCTGGGCGGCGTGCGGGAAGGGCAGCCCGGGACGGACGGTGCAGATCTTCATGCGGCGGATCTCGCGGCGGCCGTGTCCGGTCTCATTGGTGCGGTCGTTGAGGACCGCCTCGCGCCAGGGCAGGGCCTTGAGCCGGCGCTGCAGGGTGGGCTGGTTGCCCTTGACGATGAACAGGTAGTGGCCGCCGGCGGCGATGATGTGGCGAGCATGGTCCTGCTGGGTGTGCAGGGCATCGGCGGTGATCACCATGTGGGTGAGGTCCAGTCCGGACAGCAGGGGTGTGAATGCGGGGATCTCGTTGCTCTTGGCCTCGATCTGCCGCTGGGCCACGACGGTCTGGGTGTCGTGGCGGGTGGCGGCCAGCAGGTGCATCGCGGTGTCATCGGGGGTGCGACTGCCGCGCAGGCTCTTGCCGTCCACGGCCAAGCCGGTGAGTGAGCTCTGGTGTGAGGGCGGGGCGCAGGCGGCGAGTGAAGCCAGGTAGCCGCAGGTCGCGGTGTCGAAGGCGTCGCCGTCCAGGCGGGCGAGCAGGCGTCCCAGGGTGCTGGCGGCCAGCCGGGGCGTGCCGGGCAGGCCGGCCCGGGCGCGCAGGCCGGGGTCGTATCCGGCGATGACCCGGGTGATCTTTGCCAGGGAGGTTGCTCCGCCGAGGACGGCGAGCAGGGATAACGCCAGCAGCGGGCCGAGCCGGTAGCGGCGTCCGCGGCGGTCGCGCGGGTCGGGCACCGCATCCAGTACCTCGGCCAGAGCGGGCAGATCGAGTAGGTCGGTGGGTGGGTCGGCGGCGGTGACGTGCTCGAGGTGGCGGGTGAGCACGTTGATCGGGGATGATGGCACGCGAACGCGGCCCCTGTTCTTGATCGACTGGCGTAGACACCCAACGATCTTCAGGGGTCGCGTTTGCCATCTGCGCCCCGGGGTGCCGTCAACCAGCCGGCCTCAGCGAGCCCGCACGTGTTCCACCAGCCGAGAACGCTTCGGCCCTGCCTCACCGGAGGGGACGATTCTGTGGACCTCCGGTGCGCTGCCGGGCAAAGCCCATGACCTGAGGGCCGCCCGCATCTGGGGAATCCTGCGAGCACTGGAGCAGGCCGGGATCATCACCCTGGCCGACAAGGCATATCAGGGAGACGAGGGCCCGGTCCGCACCCCGTACAAGGGCAAGAAGAAGCCCGAGTCCCAGAAGCAGGCCAACCGCGCCCACGCCCGCCTTCGCGGCCCCGGCGAACGCGCAAACGCCCAGCTGAAAAGCTGGAGAATCCTCCGCAAGCTACGCTGCAGCCCCAGCAAGGCCGGCCACCTCTGCAAGGCCATCGCCGTCCTTCAGAACCACCGAGTTGCGCAGGCAGCATGAGGATGAAAAGCGTTCACTGAAGCAGCTCGCTTGCCCTTGTCACCAATAATATGGATGCACCAGCAAGCTGAACGCATAAATTGCAGGAAGCCATGGCATTTTCATCAGCAGAACGGCCTGGGATATTTCCAGCAGTGTGGGCCTGTGGCGCCGATAGACGATCGACACAGAAAGCAGGCTTGGAGCAGCGACCCCGGCTAGTATCAGCCCAAGATACAAAAAAGGATCGCTGGCGAATCCGAAAATGACGAGTGCTATTATGACAGATACAGTTATACCGGTCACATACAGGTACTTCACCGTTGAGATGGGACAAACAACTGCCAAGGTTTGCGACCCCGTCCATTCGTCCGCATCGCGATCCCTCATAGATTTCAGGATCTCGTAAGAGAGCAAAAACATGGTAATCAGCGAGAAAGAGATCACCGCCCTTGGGCTGACATAGCCCGCGACAAGGGATCCAAAAAGAATTGGAGCGGCACACAAGCTGGCACAGATCAAGTTGCCGAGAAGCATCACACCTTTGAACACGATGCTGTACAGGATCGAGATGACCGACAATAGTAGTGCGACAGCCAGTGAAAGCATGCTCACAGACAGGCTGAGGAGAACTACACCACCCGCCACAAGAAGGAAGGCTACGAAAGTAGCCTGGATTCTGGTAACCCCCTCACGGGATATTGGGCGGTTTCGGTTACCCCTTCGGTCGGCATCGACATCCATGATGTCGTTGAATGTGTTGGCGAAACCTAGCAGCGCGCCTGTTCCTAACGCAGGCATGGTCAGCGAGCTCACCGGGATATGCACCCCTGAGAGATGGCCACCCAAGATCACTTCCAAGGCAACGCCTACGACAGTGATCGGCCTGACTAGACGGATCATCTGATAGACGATTCCTAACAGGCCAGCCAAGCGCCAATAGATCAGGACAAGCCTGAGCCGGATGCACACCTAGAGCCCAAGCCGCTCGCTTATGGTTCTATATATCCAAAGGCTCCATCTGGGAAATCTCGCCACTGTACCCCTCCTAACGACCCTCCCGCTGCCACAGTGGCAGTCTTAGCGCGATCAGCCACGAACCGCTTGGCTTCCTCCAGAGTAACTTCACCATCTCGTTCGCTTATCTCTATGATCGGATCGAGGCGGGACCGTTTTCCATAAACCGTATATCTCCAGATACCTGCGCCATCAATGTATATCTCGACACGTGTCGGCCGGATGTGACTTGTAACCATACGCGGGTTTGGAGGCTTCCCGACATGATTGAAGACGGCGGCCATCCCGAAGGAAATGCTCAGGATGAAGAAAAGGAGACCCGGAGGCGGAGGAGGGACAGTGGACACCCCGAACATCGTTTCCCAGACAAGCACCATGGCCACCATCAAAGCACCGAACAAGGTGAACAGAATTGAATTCGTGCGGAACCTGCCCAACTGCTGAGCGGCGAGCACCATGGAGAGGAGGACCGAACTGAAGGGTGAGTAAAGTAAGCCTCCCGAACTCTCCACCAACACGGCGATGGCGAAAAAATTCAGCAGCGCTCCAGGATAATACAAGTATTTACGAATTCGTGAAAGCATTGGGGGTTCTGTGCGAGACATGGCTTCCGGGTGGGTATTCAGGCCTTCCGCATAGTTCTTCAGTGCACCCCAGAGGCCCGACGCAGCCAACAGCAGCAGGATCGATGTAATCCACAGGCACAGAAATAATGTGATGCTTTCCGAGCTCGGGTTGAACCGCCACCGCCAGAGGCCAACGGAGATGACAACCAGTGCGAGCATAATGATGTTAGCCCATACCAGAATCCCCGATATGCTTCGCTGTCTCATCGTCGACATATGGTCATGTCGACGCTCGAATTTGATTATCCAATCGATTGCCACAACTATTGAGCCTTAGACATCGGTGAACTTTATCTTTGTATCGTTCTACCGTTCGAGCACGTTACATTGCGCAGGTGTGGTGTGCGCCGATGAACCGCCCAGGACCGAAGCGTTCATTGCGGACAAACCGGCCCGCGGGTTGAAGCGGAAGATCAGAGCGCTGATCCCCAGGAAGTCGCAGGTCCCGTCCCGGTGGAGCGGGGCTCCATGAGGGCGCTGGCGTTCCGTAATGCGGTGTCTGTGCGCATTCCCCGAGTCATCCGCGTGTCATGCCAGAGAGTGTGCAGGCCGTCACGAGTCGTTGCGCGTAGGCGGTGCTGGCCGCGACCGGCCGAAGAGCCGCAGTGTGGCCAGCAGTCGCCCCAAGGTGCTGCGGACCGCCTTGAAGCATGTGGAGAAGAGTCGCATCCGGTTGTCCATCAGTTGCGCCAGCAAAGATGATCATTAACTGTTTGGCCGTCTGAAGAAGCACTGGGTGACATGGCGTCGCCTCGGCGTTCAGGCTTGGATGGAAGCTCGATCTTGGTCCACAGCTGGTCCACAACTGGTGAGTTTCGACGAGAACGGGCGGGACTCCGTGACTGGAGGCCCGCCCGTTCGTACGATGTTCGCCCTGGTCAGCGGCCGGAACCGCTGCTCAAGATCAAGTGCCCCCTGTAGTGTGCTGGTTCAGGACATAGGAAACCCATGTCGCAAGACATAGGAAACTTCAACAGAGTGTGTCTCGGGACATAGGCAACCATCGCGGTCATGA
>NZ_PVNG01000004.1 GCF_003001935.1 Nonomuraea fuscirosea
CCATTCCTGGCACCCGTTCCCCCGTTCATCTGGTCGCCGAACAGCGACAGGTCGACCGCGACAAGCTCTACACGCCCAAGCATCCCGACCCTGGCTCCCGACCTCGGCTCCCCACCTCGGCTCCCGACCCCCGAACGGCCGGACCCGGACCCAGTACCCCTGTCCGCACCCACGCTTTCGGCACCTACCCTGGTTCCGCTGCCCTGGCCCTCGGACCCCTCCCTGTCCGGACCCTGGACCTTTGTCCGAACCCGCGCCGGTTCCTCGCCTTGGTCCCTGGAACCTCCTTCCGGGACTCCGGCCGCGCCGGTTGCCTGCCCTGGGCCTTGGAAACCCCCTCCCGTCCTCGCGCCGGTTCCCTGCCCGGCTCCTGGAGGGCTCCCTGTTCCTCCTCGCGCCGGTCTCTGCCTGACCGCCGACCGCTGCCTGCCTTGGCCTCCGGGACCGCTCTCCGCCCTGGCCCTGGCCCTTACTTGTCCGGACCCGCGGACCCGCGGACCCGCGGACCTCCGGGCCCCGGACGCCTGGACCCACGGACCCTGGACCCACGGACCCTGGACCCACGGACCCTGGACCCACGGACCCTGGATGCCCGGACCCCCCACGTCCAGCCCCTCGACGCCCGAGCCCTCCTTGTCCTGACCCTGGAGGGGCTGTCTGTGCCGGTTTGGGGTGGGTGAGGCGTGGGTTTCTCCGACCTTGGTGGGGAACGTGGGCTAACGTCCCCTTCGTGGCTTCTTTCGGCAGGCTGGCCGGGCGGGCGGTGACGGGCGCAGTGGTGCTGGCGCTCTCGCCGGTCCTGGGGCTGGCCGCGCTCGCCGGGACGGCCATGGTGGGGGCGCGGCCCCAGGTGTTCGCGGTGACCGGGCTGGCGGTGTTCGCTTCGGTGTTCTTCCTGGGGCTGCTGCTGTGCGTGCCCAGGCCGGCGGCCGGCTGGGGGCGCTGGACGCGTGCGGTGGTGCTGCTCGGCGTCGAAGCGGCGGTGGTCTGGCAGGTCTCCGCGGCCACGCTGCGCCCGCCCGCCGTCCCCGCCGCGCCCGCGAAGGTGGCCGGGCAGCGCGAGTGGCGGCTGGAGACGGGGTCGCGGCTGGCGTACGTACGGGTCTCGCCCCGGCGGGTCACCCAGCCGGAGCCGGTGGTGTTCCTGCACGGCGGCCCCGGGGTGGGCGACCTGGCCGGCGACTCGGCGTTCCTCGGCAAGCTGGCGGCCGACGGGTTCCGGGTCTACGTCTACGACCAGCTCGGCGCCGGCCGCTCGGGACGGCTGGCCGATCCGCGCGGGTACGGGCTGACCCGCGACGTCGCCGACCTGGAGGCCGTCCGCCTGGCCATCGGCGCCGAACGGCTCAACCTCGTCGCCCGCGACTATGGCGCCCAACTGGCGGCGGCCTACCTGGCACAGCACCCGGCCCGGGTGGCCAGAGCGGTCCTGTACTCCCCGGCGGGCCTCACCGGCCTGCCTCCTGGACGCGCGGGCGACCACCCACGATCCTCCGCCATCCTGCTGGGTCCAGGACCGGTCCCCGACCCGCGCACGCTAGCCGTGTCCACCTTGCTGCGAGTCGACCCGGTCGCCGCCCACGCCTTCGCCGGAGACCCCGAACTCGCCACCCACCTCACCCTCCTCCGCCACCAAACCCCACCTCCCTGCCCACCCTCCGATGGAAAGACGGCCGGTCCAGGGACGGCCGGTCCAGGGACGGCCGGTCCAGGGACGGGCGGCTCAGGGATGGCTGGTCCGGGTATGCGCGGTCCAGTCTCCGGTGGAGGGGCGGCGGTCGGCTCGGGGGTGGCCGGTTCAGGGATGGCCGGTTCAGGGGCGGCCGGTCCTGGGATGGTCGGTCCAGGGGTGGGCAGGCTTGGAGAGACAAGGATGACGGGCGTTGCTCTGGTAGGACTCCGGGCGGATGGCTTTGGAGCGGTGGGTTCCGGTCCTGGGGTGGCGGGTTTCGGGCGGGAGGGTGACGGTGTTGCGGGGCTCGGCTGGATGACGGCCGAGAGCGGCACTTTGCCGCGTTCGGGAGAAGACGTTGCCGTGGTCGGTGCTGAGGCTGGTGCTGCTTCCGCCCGTTCTGGAGGTGATGCCGTCGTGCCCGGTCCCGAGGCCGATGCGGCTTCTGCCGGGTATGGCGGGTATGTCGCGCTGGCCGGCAGGGCGGTGCCGGCGTCCGTTCGGCGTGGACTGGGCGCGGTGGAGGCGCCTGTGCTCATCGTCAAGGGGCCCTGTGATGCACAGAGTTGGGCGGAGGCCGGCGACTACCGGAGCGCGCTCTCCGACGCGCGCTTCGCCTACGCCGCCGGCGACGATGGCTTCTCCGGGCGCGGCACCGCCTACCTCGGCCTGCTCCGGGCCTTCCTCACGGATCGGACGGTTGACACCTACGAGGCCGAAGGCCCGCCTCCGGACTACCGCGGCCCCGCTTGAGGCTTGATGTCAGTGCCTGAGGCCAGGCCACTGAGGCCCAGGCTGGGTCGGGACGCCTGAGGCTGCGGGACGCCTCTGGGCGAGCCTGAGCGTGGGGGCCTGGTTCGGGTGCATGATCAGGTGCCTGAGGCCGAGCTCGAGTCTGGGCGTCTGGGTCAGGGCGGTGGGGATCGGCGTGGACGCGCCACCTCGGCCGTAATGCTGGGCTGCTTCTGATCCGAATGGTTACTCTCCGTATCAGAGTCAATTCACCTTGTCAAAGGAAGTCTCATGCGTACTCGCCTCGCCCTGCCCCTGGCCGTCGCGGCCCTGGCTGCCCTGTCCGGTTGTGCCGGTGAGACGGCACAGAACTACGCTGCGGTGGCCACCCCCACCGGTACGCCCCCGTCCGAGCAGGACAAGGCCTGGCTGGGTGCTATCCACCAGGGGAACCTGACCGAGGTTCAGGCTGGAGCGCTGGCCAAGAATAAGGGCGCCGCCAAGCAGGTCAAGGCCGTCGGCGCGATGCTGGTCAAGGATCACAACCAGCTCGACGCCAAGGTCACCCAGACGGCGGTGCGGCTCGGCGTGCGGCTGCCCAGTTCGCCGGACGCCAGTCAGCACAAGGAGCTGAACCGCCTGGAGGATGCCACGGGGGAGGACTTCGATCAGGACTTCCTGTCGGGCATGGTCAAGGCGCACAAGCAGGCGCTGGCGGCCACTCAGAAGGAGATCTCCAAGGGCTCGTCGCCGGCGGTGGTGGCGTTGGCCAAGACGGCCGCCCCGTCGTTGCGGCAACATCTGTCCGCGCTGCGCAAGGCTCAGAGCGATTGAAGGCGAGCTGGGTGGTTGTCAGCCGGATGGCCGTGAGCCGGATGACCGTCAACCGGACGACCGTGAACCGGGTGATGTCGAGCTGGTGATGCCGAGCCGGGTGGTGCCGAGTCCGGTGGTCCGAGCTGGGTGGCTGGAGTCGGGTGACGCCGAGTTGGTGACGCCGAGTCCGGTGGGCTGAGCTGGGTGGCTGGAGTTCGGGGGGCGTCGAGCTGGGTGGTCTGAGCTGGGTGGCCGTGTCGGGGTGGGTTGCTGGAATAGGGTTAAAACTGACCTTCCCCTATGTGGATATGTGGTGATTTGGGGTATTTGTCCCTTTTGAACCACGAGAGAAACATCGGGGGGATCGACGTGGCTATGCAAACAGAGATCCGCAACCTGCTCGACTGCCACGTGGTGGGTTCGGACGGACAGTCGATCGGCAAGGTAGGACAGGTCTACCTCAACGATCGGACGGGCGAGCCGGAGTGGGTGACCGTACGCACGGGGTTCTTCGGGATGAAGCAGACGTTCGTGCCTCTGGCCAACGCCCGCCGCTCGGGTGAGGAGATCCGGGTCCCCTTCGACAAGGAGATGATCAAAGGCGCGCCGAACATCGACGTGGACGGACGCCTGTCGCTGAACGAGGAGGCCGACCTCTACCGCTACTACGGCATGCACCCGTCCGACATACCGCGTCAGCGCCCCGGCGATACCCGTACCAGGGAGCCGATCACGGGGGAGAGCGCGGAACGGCGAGCGGGGCTGGCCGGCGAGACGACCGGCGACATGCCCGGCGGGACGCTCGGGGAGACGACCGGCGACATGCCCCGCGGAACGTCCGGCGAGATGCCCGGCGAGATGGGCGGCGGACTGGCCGGTGGCGCTATGGGCGGCGCGATGCCCGGCACGACCGGCAGGGAGACGCCCGGTGGCCTCGGCGACGAGATGCGCGGTGGCCTGCGCGACGACCAGGACATCGACATGATCTGCTCGGAGGAGCAGATCCACATCGGCAAGGAGAGCCGGGAGTCCGGCCGCGTCCACCTGCACAAGTTCGTGGACACCGAAGTCGTCCGCGAGACGATCCCGCTCTCGCACGAGGAGGTTGTCATCGAACGCGAGCCCATCCGCGACGGCGAGATGGTGGGGACGTTCGAGATCGGCGAGGAAGACCGGGAGATGATCCTGCACGAGGAACGTCCGGTCGTCGGCAAGGAGACCAGGCCGGTCGAGCGCGTGCACGTGCGCAAGCAGGACGTGCAGCGCGAGGAGACCGTCGAGGGTCAGGTCCGCAAGGAGCGGCTGGAGATCGACGAGACCAGGGACGAAAGCTCCGGCTTCGGCCGTGACAGCCGCGACGGTCTCGACGACCCCGGCAGAAACCTGCCGCCCGACCGGTGAACCACCAAAGAAACCTTCCGGACGAGCGATCAATCGAAGGAACCTGCCGGCGGAGCGGAGAACCAACCGGCCGCGCGCCGGCCGGGGTCGCGCGGGGAAGCGCCGGCGCCGCGGGGAGTGGCTGCCTGCCCTCCCCGCGTCCGCGCGAAGGCATGTTCGGGTGAAGGCGTGTCCGCACGATGGTGTGTCCGCGCGAAGGCGTGTACGGCGCCGGAGGCAAGCGCGAAGGCATGTTCGGGTGAAGGCGTGTCCGCGCGAAGGCGGTGTCCGCACGAAGGCATGTTCGGGTGAAGGTAAGCCCCGCGAAGGCGCAGAGGGCGAAAGCATGTGCGCGGAACGTGCGTCCGCGTCGAAAGCCCGTCTGATCGGCCGCGATGACGGCGAGCGGATCGCGATGGTCGCCGGCCTCCCCTGGGCCCGTGTCCGTACGCCACACCGATGACCGGAATCACCGGCGGCGATGACCGGAAATCACCCAGGGCTGTTCGACGAGTAGAGCTCGACCTCGTTCAGCACCCCGCACGAGCGACCGATCTCCGGATCGCAACCCTCCGACGGCTCGACGACGATCTTGACGTGCCGGGCCCTGCGGTCGCCGAGGTCGTCGTAACGCAGGGCGTAGTCGGTCCTGTCCTCGATCGTGACGACGGGTTCGCCCCAGTCGCGCCCGTTCCCCGACACGTACACCCGGGCCCCAGCCGGATGCCCGGGACGCAGGCTGAGGCCGATGCGGCTCAGCCGGTACGGCCGGTCCAGGTGCAGCACGTAACGTCCGCGCCCCTTGGCGACGGCGCTCGACCAGTAGCCGGTGCTGCCGTCGAGCGCCCCGCCGGGCCCGGTGCGCGGCCGGTACCGGCTCGACCAGCGCATCGTGGTCGAGACCCGCAGAGCGCCCCGCCGGTACAGTTCGTCCAGGTCGAGCCGGGTGCCGCCGGCGGCGCCAGGAGTGGCCACGGTGAACAGCTGCCGCTTGACCGCGTACCAGCCGCCGTGCTCGAAGCGATCGTGCAGGGGGCAGGCCGTCTCGTCGAGCAGCCCGTCGGGCCGCACCCCCGGCAGCTTGCAGTTGTCGAAGACCTGGATCAGCCGGTGCGGCCCCACGGCGGCCAGGCCGGTGTAGCCGGACGAGCCGTGGGCGTCCCAGATGCCGTCGCGGTTGTGGTAGGTGATCACCGGCTCCCGCCACTCCTCCCCGAGCCCGTCGGGAGAGACGGCCAGCCAGTTGTCCGGCCGCCCCGCGCTCAGCACGAGGACGCCGCCGGGGGTCAGCAGCAGCCGCGGGGCGACGCCGCGCACCACGCAGTCCAGGCCGGCGAAGCGCAGCTCGCGCACCGGTGCCCAGGTGCGGCCCGCGTCGGTGGAGCGGGTCTGGTGCAGCGTCGAGTATTTCCCGCCGTCGCGGCGCAGCACGGCCACCAGGCTGCCGTCCATCGCCTGCGCGACCGCCGCCTCGTTGTAGACGAACCCGGGCTCGGGTCCGGCGATCACGCCGCGCCGCTCGAAGGTGGCGCCGCCGTCGCCGCTGGCGTACACCTCGGCCTGGTACGTCCCCGTGTCGGCGTAGCGCGCGTACACCGTGATCAGGATCGTCCCGTCGGCGAGCTGGATCGGCGCCCCGTGCGCCGCCCCGCCGGGCAGCAGCTCGCCGGGCGTGGACAGCAGCGCCTCCGAGCGCAGCCAGCTCTCCCCGTCGTCCAGCACGGACGAGGTGAGCACGCCCAGCCGTGCCGTGTGCGGGCCGATCCGGTCCGGATAGTACTCCGTGGCGAAGAACCGGCCGTCGTGCAGCTCGACCGGGGACTCGCGCAGCGGCGTGGCGCCCGACGGGCCGAAGGTGATCCCGCCGTCCTCCGAGACCGCCGACGAGCTGGTGAGGGTGACGACCCGGTCCACGTTGGTGGTGAAGGTGGAGATCACCTTGAGCGCGGGAGCGCCGTCGGAATCGGTGACGTCCAGGGCCGAGACGTTCGGGAATCCGGCGAAGTCGAGCCGTTCTGAAGAGGTCGGCTCCGGCTCGGCGGGCGGCGGATTGGGATGAATCCAGTCTAGGAAGGAAGCAGTATCGATCAGGTAAGGCCCCGCCGCCGCGGACCGCAGGGAGTGATCGGGTAGCACGCAGTAACCGGCTCCGGCCTGCACCGGGCCGGGATGCGGGGGCAGCCCGGCGACCACGGTCACGGCCGCGACCATGACGTTGCGCATCGGCACGGGCTCGCTCCTCGATCGTCGTCCACGGTTCACCGCACCGTACGGACTTTAGATCATCCACCTGCGACAACACGGCATTCACCTGCGTGGATCCACCGGCTCCCCGTGTCGAGGGCCGGCTAAACCTGGGCGCCAACCGGGCTACGTAAAGTGCCAGTTGACAGAAAACGGTCGTCTTACGACGATCAGAGCGGCACTATTAAGTGTCAATTTACGTAGGTCGAGAGACCGCGCGGGTCAGGAGGTGGCCCCAGATGAGCATCGAGCCAAGGGCGAGAGTGGCCCAGGAGCGCGTGCTGCCGGGCCCGGTGCCGATGTCGCCGGAGACGGCGGCACAGCAGCGGGTCGTGCAGCGGATCTGCGCCAGGGTCGCGCCCGACGGCATGGACATCGGCGTGGCGGAGCTGCCCCCCGGCGGCCTCCAGGTGTGGATCGACACCCCGCTACCGCCGGCCGGACAGGAGTCATGGGTGCTGCACCACCAGATGGCTCGCGAAGTGGCGCTGGTCGGCTGGCACTGCGAGGCGGACGCGGACCGCCTGCTGGTACTCGGCTGGAGCGCCGCGTGCCTGCAGAACCGGGTACGCCTGCTGCAGAGCGGGCTGCGCCGGCTCGCCGACTTCGAACCCACGGCCCAGCGGGCCGTGCGACTGGACGGGCACGACCCCGACGACGAGCCCGCCGCGCGGCTCGTCGCGGACGTGTGCGCCGCCATCGAGCGGCGGCTGCGCTGGCCCGAGCGGCTGGCCGAGCTCAAGGGCTTCGAGCGCAGCTCGGGCCTGCCGCACCTGCAACTGCTCCTCGCCCAGGTCGCCGGCCTGGAGGCGAAGGTCGCGGGCGCCTGCGAAGAGCACCTCGTCATGGCACGGGTGCTGGCGCGGGCCGTCTGCGAGCACTACGCGCTGCACGCGGACCTGGTCCGCGCGCAGCGAGAGGTGCTGGTGGAGACGCGCCGATGGGTGCACGCCAGCTCCATGATCCGCGGCTCGGCCACTCCCAGGCCGAGCATCCCCGGTGCCGGCCGTCCCCACATGGGGCTGGCGGAGCGCCGCATCGCCGCGAGCGTCATCAACCACGGCGTGCCGCGGGCCACCCCCGCGGCCGTCACTCCACGAGCCGGACACCCCGGCATCGAGGAGGGCGCACGCTGACCCCGAACCGCTCAACGGCGAGTGGTCGCCCGGAAAACCCCATCAGAATCCGGTAGGAGAGCTCCCGTCATGCGAACCCCCCCGCACCTGCCCGCCCGCTCCCGGCGCGAGCACACCGACCACGTCCGGCGACACCCGTACGGCCTGCACGACGTGCCCGCGCAGACCGCGCCGCGCGGCAGCCTCGACTTCCCCGCCTTCCCCGAGACCGTCCCGACCGCCTTCCCCGAGACCGTCCCGTCCGCAGACTCCTACGCCGAGGCCGAGGCCGACGTCTTCGTCGAGCAGCGGCTGCGTGACATCCGAGAGATGTCCAACCAGGCCATCGGCTCCATCGACGACCTGCTCACGCACACCGCCTGACGTGTGCCCCCCGCGGCTCCCTCGCCGGGGAGCCGGAGACATGGACCGCACCATTCAAGGAGAGTCATGCAGGATCTGTCGCGACCGGAGCTGAGGTCGCGTGACGTCGGGGGCCACCAGCCGCGCTCCGTGGCGGGCGTCGAATCACCGCGCAGCCTCGACGAGGTACGCGCGCTCGTCCGGCGGGCCACCGCGGCCAAGCTCCGTCTCTATCCCATCAGCACCGGCAGGAACTGGGGCATGGGCTCCGGCATGCCGGTCACCGACGACAACCTCGTCGTCGACCTCGGCGGCATGAACCGGGTCCGCAGCCTCGACCTGGAGGCCGGATACGCGGTCATCGAGCCGGGCGTCACCCAGCGCCAGCTCGCCGCCGTCCTGCGGGACACCCCGTGGATGTTGAACGTCACCGCCTCGTGCGCCGACACCTCCGTGATCGGCAACGCCCTCGACCGCGGCGACGGGTGCATCCGCTCCCGCGTGCACGACGTGGCCGGCCTGGAGGCCGTGCTGGCCGACGGCAGCGTGGTCACCACCGGCGGGCTCGACCCCGCCGGCCGCTACCACGGCCGGGTCGCCGGGCCCGACCTGACGTCCTCGTTCGTCCAGCACAACCTGGGCATCGTCACCGCGATGGCCGTCTCGCTCGTGCCGCGCCCGCAGACCATCGGGCTCGTGCACGGCCGGATGCCGCGCGACCAGGTCAGCGCGGCGGTCGGCGCCGTCACCGGCTTCCTGCGCGCCGGCAACCCGGCCGACGGGCTGCTGCGCGTACGCGAGCTGTCCCTCGTCCCCGGCCACGGAGACTGGACGCTGCCGCCCGGCGTGGACCCCGGCCTGTTCACCGTCCTCGGCCCGCTCATGGGCAGCGACGCCACCGTCGAACTGGCGGAGGAGCTGCTGCGCAAGGCGCTCATCGAGGTCGAGGGCGCCGAGGCCCTGCGCGTGATGGACGCGGCCGAGGTCGGCCCCGACGACCCGCTCTACCCCAGGGCGCTCATGGCGCAGGGCATCCCCACCTGCCGGGGCGTGCACGCCGCGCTCGGCGTCACCTCCTGCGACCAGATCGACGAAGGCGCGATGGGCTTCCTGGCCCTGCTGCCGGTCATGCCGATGCACGAAAGAAGGACCGAGCACATCCTGGCGGCGCTCCAGACGGCCGTGGACGCCCACACCACCGCCCTCATGGTCGAGTGGAACATGGTCAGCAAGCACATGGCCAACGGCGTCATGCAGATCTTCTTCGACCGCGGCACGCCCGACGCCGCCTACCGCGCGCACCAGCTCCGCAACGACGGCAACTGCCTGCTGCGCGGGAACGGCTGCGCCATCTACCGCTCCGACATCGACCACGCCGCCGCCGACGTCTGGTCGGAGACCAGCACCGCCGGACTCGGCATGCTGCACCGGCTCAAGACGGCGCTCGACCCGGACGGCCTGCTGTCGCCCGGCCGGTACGGCGCCTGAGACCGGCACCACCCACCTCACGTCCGGCTCCGCCGCCGGCACCCGCCGGAGTGCGCCCGCGGCGGAGAACGATCGACGCTTTCATAGGAGGAACCACGTGCGTTCGTCACCAACGGCCAGCAGGGGGACGGGCACGCCAGGCGCGAACCGGCGTCACGGAGTGATGCTGCGCCTGGTCGGTGCGGGTGTCATGTTGACGGTGATGGCCGACACCACGGCCACCACCCTGGCGGTGGGCGTCCTGCGATACACGCCCGCCGGCTCCGCGATGCCGCTCGGCGACCTGGTCTGGCTGACCAGCGCGGCGTTCATCCCGATCGCGGCACTGCTGGCGACCGCGGGCCGCTGGGCCGACCTGTTCGGCCGCCGCCGGGTGCTGGCGGTCGGTCTCGTCGTGTTCGTGCTCGGCGGGATCGCCACCGTCACCGTCGAACCCTGGTCGTACGTGCTGGCCGCACGGGCCGTGCAGGGCGCGGGAGCCGCGGCGATGATCCCGGCCAGCCTCGGGCTGCTGCTCGGGGAACTGCCGGAATCGCAGCGGCGCGGCGCGATCGCGCTGTGGAGCTCCGCCTCCGGGCTCGGCTGCCTGCTCATGCAGGCGGGCGGCGGCTGGCTGGCGGCCACCGTCGGCTGGCGGTCCCTGTTCATCCCCGACGTCGTCATCGGCGTCGCCCTCCTCATCGCCTGCGCGGGGCTGCCGTCCGGCCGGCGCAACTCCGCCAAGGGCGTACCCGACGTGCTCGGCGCGTGGCTGCTGGCCGCGGGCATCGCCGTGATCGTGCTGGCCATCTCCAAGGCCATGGCCTGGGGCATGGACGTGGTGTGGCTGGCGCTGGCCGCGCTGGCCCTGCTGGGCGGCGCGCTCGCGCAGGCCAGGCACCACCGCCTGCCGGCCATCGACCTGGCCCTGTGGCGGCGGCCCAAGTTCGTCTGGGGCTGGCTGGCCACCTGGGGGTTCGGCGCGCTGTCGTACGGGCTGCTCACCGTGCAGCCCCTCTACCTGCTCCACCTCGGCTACCCGATGCTCGAAGTGGCCATGTGGCTGACCCCCACATCGGTCGCCGTCGTCGTCACCAGTTTCCTGGCCGGACGCATGGTGAAGCGCATCGGCGCGTACGGGCTCATCTACGCCGGATCCCTGCTCTGCGGCGGCGCGTGCGTGCTCGTGCTGGTCCAGGCCGGACCCACCGTGTGGGGCCTGATCGCCAGCGTCGTGGTCGGAATGGGGGTCGGCGCGCTCGCCCCCGGCACCTCCGTCGCGACCACCCTGGCCGCCCACCCGCACCAGTACGCCTCCGCCGTCGGCGCGGCCACCATGGCCCGGATGGTCGGCGGGGCCGTCGGCGTCGCCGTCGTGTCGGTCGTGATCGACCACCCGTTCATGACCGGGCCGTACGCGGGCCTGGCCGGCGCGCTCGCCCTGTGCGTGGCCATCTCGGTGCTGATCGGGGCGCTGGCCCTGACCAAGATCACCCGGCTCCGGCCGGACCCGGGTGACGTGATGATCAAGGTGCCCCGCCGGATGCTGCTCGAACTGCGCATGACCCTCGCCACCGTCGCGGCGGAGGCCGACGCGCTGCTGCCGGTCGAGACCCGCACTCCCTCCGCACCCCCCTATCCGGGCCCCAACCCGGATCACTACCCGGACCCTGTCCCGCGCCCCAGAGCGGCCGAACCAGGCCCGCTCGCCGGCACCCGCGGGCACACGCACTAGTTCAACCATTCGAAAGGGCTCCCCGTCATGGCAACCACATCCTGCGACGTAGCCATCGTCGGCGCCGGTCTCGGCGGCTGTTTCCTGGCCTTACTCCTGAGCCGCCGCGGCCGCGACGTCGTCGTCATCGAACAGGGACCCTCGGTCCCCAGCGCGGGGGCCGACTTCCTCAAGCCACCTGGACTGCGGGTGCTGGCCCGGCACGGGCTGGCGAACCTCGTCGGACGCAACGGCCTGCGGCGCGACCTCGTCCGCTACTACCACGACGGCGACCCCATCCAGGACTGCCACTTCCCCGACGGTGGCTTCCTCATCCGCCCGTACCGTGAGCTGGTCGAGCTCATCTACACCTCCTGCGCGATGGAGGGCGTCGAGTTCCGCTTCGACGTCAGCATCGACGACATCGCCACGGACGGGAACCGCGTGGAGGAGCTGACGCTCTCCGACGGCCGGCGGCTGCGCGCCGACGTCGTCATCGGCGCCGACGGCACCAAGTCCGCGATCCGCCGGGCGCTCGGCATCGAACAGCTCACCATGCCGTACGAGCGGCTGCTCATGCGGGTGGCCACCGTGCCGCTGAGCGCCAGCGTCGCCCAGCTCAACCGGCTCTACTTCAGCTCGGAAGGCTGGATGACCTACCTGTACCCGATCAGCAGGGACCAGGCCAGGGTGTTCGTCGGCCTGCCGCCAGAGGCGGACAAGGAGATCTTCCAGGACGGCATCCCGGTCCTGCTGGACGAGCTGAAGAAGTTCGTCACCGAGAGCTCCGACGCCTTCAACTTCCTGCTGCCCGCCACCTGGCAGCGGATCAAGGTCTCCTCGCTGCGGGTGGAGGCCTACCACAAGGGCAACGCCGCCCTGCTCGGCTCGGCCGCGTTCGCCTGCCATCCGATGACGGGCATGGGCATGAGCTACACCCTGCACGACGCCGAGATCCTGGCCGACGTCATCTGCGCGGCCGGGAGCGACCACGAGCTGCTCGACCGGCTGCTCGGCGCCCGGTACGAGCCGCGCCGGGAGGCCCACAGGGAGCTCATCGACTACGGCGACGCCCTGGCCTCCACCTTCCGCGACCGGGCCGCCTACCTCGCGGCCTTCCGCCCCGACCTGCACGTCCACGGCGAATCCGCGGCCCCGGCCCACCTGGAACCGGCCGGGTGAGCCGTACGGGACCGGCGGCGTGAGCCGCACAGGACGGCGGCGTGAGCCGCACGGGACCGGACGGGTGGCCGGACGAGCCGCGCCGGGCCGGGCGAGGGACCGTGCGGACGCGCCGGGCCGGGCGAGGGTCCGTGCGGAGACGCGGGGCCGGGCGAGGGGCCCGTGCGTACGTGCCGAGCCGGTGTCCCCGCCGCCCGCCGTTCCCCACCCAGATGGGGCCGCCCGGCGCCGACGCTGAGGGCGAAGAGCGGTCCCGGTCCCGAGGCGGCGGGGACGCCCCATGGTAGGGCGGGCACTACCGCGGAACCGGGTGACAGCGGGGGTTCGTGAGACCCCGGGAACCGGCGATGCTGGGAGGACCATTCCCCTCCTCGGCATCGGAGACGTACGTGACTGTGGCAGAGACCTCCCGCCCGGCCCCGGGACAACGGCGGGGAAGCGACTTCGCGCGGCTGTCGCGGCGCATCGCCCAGGAAGGGCTGCTGGACAAGCGGCCCGGCTACTACGCGGTCAGGATCAGCCTGGTCGCCGCCCTGTTCGCGGGCACCTGGGCGCTGTTCGCCGCCGTCGGCGACTCCTGGTGGCAACTGCCTGTCGCGGTGCTGCTGGCGGTGGCCTTCGCGCAGGTCACCCTGCTGGCCCACGACCTGGCGCACGGGCAGATCTGGCGGTCGCGGCGCGTCGGCAGGATCGCCGGGCTGCTGGCGGGCAACCTGGCCGTCGGCCTCAGCTACGGCTGGTGGATGGACAAGCACACCCGTCACCACGCCAACCCCAACCACGAGGACCACGACCCCGACGTCGCCCCCGACGTCCTCGTCTGGTCGGAGAAGCAGGCCGGGGAGAGCCGGGGACTGCCCCGCTTCGTCGGCCGCCACCAGGCCTGGTTGTTCTTCCCCCTGCTCACCCTCGAAGGGCTCAACCTCAAGCTCTCCAGCTTCCGCGCGCTGCGCCGCGAATCGCTCAAGGGCAGGGGCGTCGAGGGGCTGCTGCTGAGCGCGCACGTGCTGGCCTACCTGGGTGCGGCGTTCCTGGTGCTGCCGCTGCCCAAGGCGCTGCTCTTCCTGGTCGTCCACCAGGCCTGCTACGGCGTCTACCTCGGCTGCACCTTCGCGCCCAACCACAAGGGCATGCCCGTGCTCACCGCCGAGGACGAGCTGGACTTCCTCCGCCGCCAGGTGCTCACCTCGCGCAACGTGCGCGGCGGACGGCTGATCAACACCGCGCTCGGCGGGCTCAACTTCCAGATCGAGCACCACCTGTTCCCCAGCATGCCCAGCGTCAACCTGCGCAAGGCGCAGCCGATCGTGCGCGAGTACTGCGCCTCGCTCGGCGTCGGGTACGTCGAATGCGGGCTGGTGGAGTCGTGGGCGCAGGCACTGCGCCACCTGCACGAGGTGGGCCGGCCGCTGCGCGAGGCCAAGGCGTGACCGGGGTCAGGACGTGACGATCAGCTCCATGCCGTTGGCGTCCTGGCGGACCTGATGGCCGGCGTCGGTCAGCACGGTCCGCAGCGCCAGTTGCACCGCCGCTCGGATCGTGGCGTACTTGACCAGCTGCTCCGCCGAGGCGCCCCAGGCGATGACCACTCCGCGCGCCGGATCGTGCCAGATGCCGAGTCCGCCGTCGGCGGACATCAGGGACGGCTCGACGGTGAAGCCGGCCGCGGAAAGCTCCTGGCGGACCACGCGCTCCAGGTCCTCACCGGCGCTCGTGACGATGTCCATCAGAACCGACTGCCCGCACGCGGGCGTTTCGAACCTCCCGGGCCTCGACGAACTCTGTGGAAAGATGTCGGCTGTGCCCACTCCGTCCCTCTCCGGGCCCTTCGCCCGCGCCGCCTCCCATGGCGCGCCTTCGGGCAGGAGGGCTTCTGGCAGGACGGCTTACGGCAGGTCGGCTTACGGCAGGTCGGCTTACGGCAAGGCGGCTTACGGCAAGGCGGCCTTCGCGGGCGTGCGTTTTTTTCCGGGCGCTGCTGAGAGCACTGCCGGGGGAACGGGGCTCCGGCTGGCGCGGGCCGTGGTGTTCGCGACCGTGTGCGGGGCGGTGTCGGCCGGTGGGCACGCGCTGGCCGGCGGGGGCGTGGTGCCGTTCGGGGCCTACCTGGCCGGAACGCTCGCCGCCTTCGCGCTGGCGTACCTGATCGACGGGCGCGAGCGGGGCCTGCCCGTCGTGCTGGCCGCCACCACCGGCACCCAGACGCTGCTGCACCTGCTCTTCGAACGGCTCGCGCCCGCCCAGGCGCACCTGCCCGAGCAGTATCCGGGCCACCTCCTGAGCGGCCACCTGCTGAACGGCCGCCTCCTGGACGGGCTTTCCCCGAGCGGGCTGGACGGGCACCTCCTTCACGGGCCCGCCCCGAGCGGGCATCCCTCCTTCGGCATGGCGCTGGCCCACCTCACGGTCGCGGCGCTGACGGCGTGGTGGCTGCATCGCGGCGAGCGCGCGCTGTGGACCATGATCCGCCTGTGCGGCACGGAGTGCCCGCTCGTCGGCCCGCTCGTGCGCTCGCTCGTACGCCTGCTCATCCCTGCCCCGGCACCGGCCGGCGCGGGAACGGCGGGCAGGTCGATGACGTACGGCGTCGCCGCCTGCTCAGGCCGGGCCGTACCGGGAACGATCAGCAGGCGAGGGCCGCCGGCGACGGCGCGTCGTTGACGCACCTCCCCGCCCTTGCCCGTGCCCGGACGCCGGCGCCGTGGGCGCGGTCGTCCGGATGATCTCTGGAGACCAGCATGACAATCCCGCCGCGACACATCCGCAAGGCCGCGCTGGCGGCGCTCGCCTGCGCACTTTTCCTGATATTTCCTGCCTCACCCGCTTTTGCCCACGACACGCTCAAGAGCAGCTCACCCGCGAAGAACGCCCAGATCTCCTCGCCCAAGGAGATCGAACTCGAATTCAGCGCCGGCGTGAAGTTCCCGTTCGTCGTGCTCCACGACGCGGCGGGCAAGGAGATCGCTCTGGGCGAGCCCCGGCTCGACGGCCCCCTAGTCCGCACCGACGTGCCGCAGGCCCTCCCGCCGGGCTCGTACGTGCTCGCCTGGCGCGTCGTCTCCTCGGACGGACATCCCATCGAGGGTGAGATCCCCTTCG
The DNA here is from genome assembly GCF_003001935.1 of Nonomuraea fuscirosea. Taxonomy (GTDB): domain Bacteria; phylum Actinomycetota; class Actinomycetes; order Streptosporangiales; family Streptosporangiaceae; genus Nonomuraea; species Nonomuraea fuscirosea. The sequence continues at coordinate 15,785 of NZ_PVNG01000004.1, forward strand.
GCGTGCGAGGATCTTCTTCGACGGCTTCGCCCTCGGGCGAGCAGACCGCACCGGCGGACGGCCAGTCCGCCGGCCCAGCCACCGACGCCGCCACCGACGCCGCCACCAGCGCCGCCGCGACGTCCGCCGCGCCCGCCGGCCCGGACGCGTCGGCGGCGGCCGGGCAGCGGCCCGCGTCCTCGGCCGGCGTTCCCGGCTGGATCTGGGGCGGGCTGGCCGTGCTGGTGGTGCTGGGTGCGTTCGTCCTGCTGCGGACCTCGCGCCGGGCCCGCGACCGGGAGGAAGTGGATGCGGGCTGAGCAGGCCAGGCGGATCGCGCGGCAGTGGGTGCGCGAGGAGGGCAGCGCGCTGCCCGGCTTCGCGGGGGCGTTCCTGACCGGGTCGGTGCTCTGGGCCGACCCGGCCGCCGAGCTGGCCCCGAGCTCCGACGTGGACGTCATGGTGGTCGCGCACCCCGGCACTCCGATCGGTCACATCGGGAAATTCCCCTATCAAGGGGTGCTGCTGGAGGTCTCCTCCATGACCGGGCTCGGCTCCACGCACGAGGTGCTGAGCGACTACCACCTGGCCGGCAGCTTCCACCTCCCGTGCGTGCTGGCCGACCCCACGGGGCGGCTGGGCGAGCTCCAGCGGGTGGTGGCCCGCGATTTCGCCGAACGCCCCTGGGTGCTGGCCCGCTGCACCCACGCCATGGACCGGGTCCGCGGCTTCATCAACGGCGTGGACGAGTCCGCGCCGCCGGTGGAGCAGATCACCTCGTGGCTGTTCGGCACGGGGGTGACCGCGCACGTGCTGCTGGTGGCCGGGCTGCGCAACCCCACCGTCCGCCGCCGGTACGCGGCCGTGCGCGACCTGCTCGCCGACCACGGGCGGCTGGAGTACCACGAGGGCCTGCTCGACCTGCTCGGCTGCGCGCGGCTCGGCGCGGCCGAGGTCGGGCGGCACCTGGACGCGCTGGAGCGGGTGTTCGACGCGGCCGCCTCGGTGCGGGCGCCCGCGTACCGGTTCGACTCCGACATCAGCCCCGTGGCCAGGCCGGCCGCCATCGACGGCAGCCGGGAGCTCATCGACCAGGGGCTGCACCGGGAGGCGGTCTTCTGGATGGCGGCCACGTACGCGCGCTGCCTGACCAAGCGGGCGCTGGCCGGCGAGAGCGGTTATGAGGACGGCTTCGCCGAACTGCTGTCCGACCTGGGCGTCGAGACGCTCGCCGACCGGCGCCGGCGCGGCGACCGGGTGCTCGCGGCGCTCCCCGGCCTCTGGCAGACCGCCACCGCCCTGTGCTGACGCCCGTCCCCGGGGTGGCGGGCGTCAGCGGCCGACGAGGCGGGGGAGGGCGTCGCCGTAGAGGTCCTGGCTGGCGTCCGTCTGGGCGATGAAGTCGCCGGGAAAGCCCAGCTCGAACTCCGCCGCCGCCTCCAGCCGCCGCACCGCCTCCTCGGGCAGCCGTACGTCCGAGGCCCCCAGGTTGTCCGTGAGCTGCTCTTCGGTGCTCGCCCCGATGATCGGATGCACGCCACGCGCCACCGCCCAGGCGAGCGCCACCTGCGAAGGCGTCACCCCCAGCTCGCCGGCCACCTCCGTCACGACCCGCACCGCGGCCCGGTCCCGCTCGCTGATCGACTCCGGTGACACCCGCGAGGCCGCCGCCCCCGGCCGCGCGTACCGTCCGGACAGCACGCCCCGCGCGAGCACGCCCCACGCCGCCACGCTCATCCCGTACGCCCGCGCCATCGGCAGCAGCTCGCGCTCCACGTCCCGCCACAGCAGGCTGTAGGGCACCTGCAGCCCGGCGAACGGCGTCCACCCGCGCCACTCCGCCAGCGTGTTGGCCCGGCTGACCACCCACGCGGGCGCGTCGGAGATGCCCGCGTAGAGCACCTTGCCCGAGCGGACCACGTCGTCCAGCGCCCGCATCGTCTCCTCCACGGGCGTGTGCCGGTCCCACACGTGCACCCAGAACAGGTCGATGTAGTCGGTGCGCAGCCGGCGCAGGCTCTGCTCCAGCGACAGCACCAGGTTCTTGCGGTGGTTTCCGGCCGCGTTCAGGTCGGTGCGGTCGCGGGTGGGGGTGTACTTCGTCGCCAGGACGAAACGGTCGCGGCGGCCCTGGAGCAGCTCGCCGACGACGTTCTCGCTCTCGCCGTACATGGAGGCGGTGTCGACCACGTTGCCCCCGGCGTCGGCGTACCGATCGAAGATCCGCCGCACCTCGGGCGAGGCCTCCCGGTAGGTCATCGCGCCGAGGAACAGCTCGGACACCCGCAATCCGGTACGCCCCAGCAGCCGGTAACGCATCAGACCCTCCCCGCGAACGAGCCCGAGCCGGTCATGATCACTGTCGTCTTCGTCATGGACACCCACCCTGCCGTGCCGACGTACGCGCGAGGAAGGCCGGGCCCAGACTGGCCCCCGGAGGGCCACGATAAGCGAGCGGCCGGCCCCTAGACTCGACCCCGTGAGCGACAACGAGCTGGGGGCCTACCTGCGCGCACGAAGGGAGGCGACCCGGCCCGCCGACGTCGGCCTGCCCGGCGGCGGCCGGCGGCGCACGCCCGGCCTGCGCAGGTCGGAGCTCGCCACCGTGGCCGGGGTGAGCGTCGAATACCTGACCAGGCTGGAGCAGGGCCGCGACCGCAACCCGTCGGTGGGGGTGCTCGTCTCGCTCGCCGACGCCCTGCGCCTGACCCCGCAGGAGCGCATCCACCTGCGCCACCTGGTCAAGGTGACCAGCGGCGGCATGGCGCTGTGCCCGTCCGGAGGCCAGGCGCCCCCTCACACCGTGCGTCCCACCGTGCGGGCGCTGCTCGACCGGCTCGAACCCGCCCCCGCGGTGCTGCTCAACCGGCTGGGCGACGTGCTCGCCCACACCACCGGTTTCGAGCGGCTGCACGGTCCCGCCGGCCTGCTGGAGCATGACCTGCCCAATCTGACCCGCTTCGTCTTCTCCGACGCGCGGGCCAGGACCGCCTACCCCGACTGGGACCGGGTCGCCGACGAGTACGCCGCCACGCTCAAGTACGAGGCCGGCGCCGACGACCCCTGGGGGGCCGAGCTGGTCGACGAGCTGTCCTTCGCGGCGGGGGAGGCCTTCACCGGGCGCCTCGCCGCGGCGTCCGGGCCACCGGTGCAGGACGACGTGCAGCGCTTCGCGCATCCGGAGGTGGGCGAGCTGCGGCTGGCCAGGGAGCGGCTCGACCTGAGCGGGTCGGAGCAGCGGCTCGTGGTCTACCTGCCCGCCGACGCCGCCACCGCCGCCGCGCTCGACCGGCTCACGGCCGGCGCAGCGAGCGGGTCAGGCCGGCGGCGATCGTCGTGGCCAGCACCCAGCCCGCCGCGATCAGCCCGTACGCCAGCCACTGCGTCCCCCCGCCGGGGTTGAACGCCTTGTCCTGGCCGAAGTCGATGATCGGCAGCAGCAGGTCGAGCGAGTAGACCAGCGCGTTGAACTCCGGCGCCTCACCCGCCTTCAGCGGCGGCGGCTCGTTCTGCGCGAACACCAGCGTGCCCAGGGCCAGCAGCGCGAGCAGCCAGCCGGCCGCGCGCAGGGGGCGGAAGCCGTAGCCGACGGTGACGTCCTGGAGGTGCCCCCACAGGCGCGCGTACCAGGGTAACGACGAGCGGCGCTGCTGCTGGCCGGCCAGCAGCGTGTCACGGGCGTCGTTCTCGCTGCCCAGCCGCCGGTAGAGCGCGGCGAGCTGCTCGTAGGCGTTGGGCAGGTAGCCGTCGATGTCGCGGCCGAGCCAGCCGAGCCGTTCGGCGGCCGGCAGCATGGGTTCGAGCGCCTCGTACGACAGCCCGTCCATGCGCAGCTCGTCCGGCCACACGCCGGGGCTGTCGCGCAGCACCCCGATGCGCGCGTGCCGCAGCTCCACCGTCCCCTGGACCGGCTTGGCGGTGTGCAGTGACAGCTCCCGCGTCTCCATCCCGAGGCACTTGAGCGCCACGTCGCCGGGCGCCTCCAGCGTGGCGCCCTTGAGGCAGAGGCGGCTGCCGATCCTGGCGTTGGTCAGCCGGATGCGCCCGCGCGCCGAGAAGCCGTCGCAGAGGTTGAGCACCTTGCCGACCGTGAGGCCGTTGGCCGACAGCGCCGCGCCGCCGGGGTTGACCAGCGTGGCGCCCTCGAAGTGGACAGGACCGCTGACGGAGGCGTCGAGCAGGCTGATCTCGCCCTCGGCCGTCAGTCCTTCGCGGGCCACGAGGGCGCCGTCGACGACGAGGCCGTCGCCCGCCAGCACGAGGTCACCGGGATTGCGCAGACGCGCTCCGCTGACGTTGAACGAGCGGCCGATGGTGGCGGCCTCGACCCAGACGATGCCCTCGATCTCGGTCAGCGACAGGAACAGCCCGCCCTCGGCGTTGAGCCCGCCGGCGCGCACCGCGAGGCGGCCGGGATTGCGCAGGCGGGAGCCGCGCAGCGACAGTGGCCCGCCGACCCGGGCGAAGCGCAGGCTGAACTCCCCGTCCACCTCGACGTCCCGCGCGAACAGCGCCACCTGGGCGACCAGGTTGGACCCGCCGAACGCCAGCCCGCCCGGGGCCCGCAGGCGCGCGCCGTCCAGCTGGACCGCCCCGCCGATGCCGGCCGCGGTGAGCAGGATCTCGCCGTCGCAGGTGAAGCCGTCCTCGGCGCGCAGATTGGCGCCGAGATCGAGGTGCTCGGCGTTGAGCGCGATGCCGCCGGGATGGTCGAGGCGGGCGCCGTTCAGCGTGAGGGTGCCGTTGATCCGGGCGCCGGGCATGCGCAGCTCGCCGCGCACGTGGCAGCCGCCCAGCCGCAGGTTGCCCTCGACCTGGATGTTGGAGGCGGTCAGGCCGGGCATGTGGGAGCCGGCGAAGCTGAGGAAGCGGGTGCGGGCCTGGTAGAGGTCGGGGACCTCGTCGAACACGCAGTCGTGCAGGATGACCGGGAAGTCGATCTCGCCGAACGCCAGCTTGAGCTCGCCGGTGATGCGCGCCCCGATCAGGCGCAGGCCGGGTTTGTCGGCGGGCCCGGAGTAATCGGCCAGCAGCAGCCGTTCCAGCACCTCCGCGCGCACGTCGCGGTCGGCGCCCCAGGAGGCGGCGTCGGCGGGGGAGTCGCGGGCGGGGTCGCCCGAGCGCAGGTCGACCTTGGCGCCGCGGGCGACGGCGGCGGACACGGCCTGCTCGGCGGGGGTGAGTTCGGCGTTAGGCAAGAGGCGTCCCGGGGGGTGGGGGTCAGTCTCGTACGTCAAACCCTAGGGCCCCCGCGACCACGGTCGCCTGGAACGGGTCGATGATCGCGTCCTTCATCGTGACCTCGCGCGGGTCGAGCGTGCTCAGGTCGCTGCCGCGCAGATCGCACCTGGTGAGGTCGGCCTCGCGCAGCCACGCCCCGGACAGGTCGCAGCGCCGCAGCTCGGCGCCCTCCAGCCGGGCCGCCGACAGGTCGGCCTCACGCAGCCGGGTGCCGTGGAAGGCGCTGCCGCGCAGGTCGGCGCCGGCCAGGGCGACGTAGGACCAGTCGCCGCCGGACACCTTCAGCAGCCCGTACGTGCAGCCGTCGAACACGCAGCCGGTCAGCTTGCAGCCCGTGAACGTGGCGTCGAAGAACGAGCAGCGCGAGAACACGCAGTTGAGGAAGCGCGCGTCCTCGTGGACCGACACGTTGAAGCGCACGTTGCGGAACTGGCACTCCTCGAAGGAGGAGCCGTGGTCGGACAGCTCCGTCATGTCCACGTCCTGGAACAGCACCCGGCGATGGTTCTCACCGGAGATGTCGAGGCTGTCCCAGTCCGCGGACCTGATCGTCTTGTCCACCGGGGGTGCGGAAACGCCGAGCCTGCGGTCTGCCATGCGAACAAACTAGCGGACCGGCGCTCCCGCCGTCAGGCCGCCCGGTTGGCGATGGAGGTGATGAGCGGCTGCACCAGCTTGGCCGCCAGCGGGCCGAACGCCGCCAGGATGAGGACGTACGCCGCCGCCAGCGCTCCCAGGTCGGGATGCACGCCCGCGCCCACCGCCAGACCGGCGATGACGATGTTGAACTCACCGCGCGGGATGAGCGCGATGCCCGCCCGCGCCTGGCCGGCCTTGGCGATGCCCGCCTGTTTGGCCGCGTACATACCGGTCAGCAGCTTGGTGATCATGCTGATCAGGGCGAGCAGCGCGGCCAGGCCCGCGACCGGGAGGATCTTCGCCGGATCGGTCTGGAAGCCGAAGAAGACGAAGAACACGGCCGCGAACAGGTCGCGCAGCGGCGCCAGCAGCGCCTGCGCGTCCTCGGCCAGCTCACCGGAGAGCGCGATGCCGACCAGGAACGCGCCCACCGCCGCCGAGACCTGCAGCTGCTGGGCCAGACCGGCGACCAGCAGGGCAAGGCCGACGACCTTGAGCAGCAGCACCTCGGAGTTGGGGCTGGACACGAACGCCTCGATGAAGCGCCCGAAGCGCAGCGCCACGACGAGCACCACGCTCACGGTGAGCAGCGCGATGCCGACCGAGATGGCCCCGCTGAGCAGGCTCAGCCCGGCCAGCATGGTCGTCAGGACCGGCAGGTAGATCGCCATCGTGAGGTCTTCGAAGACCAGCAGCGAAAGGACCGTCGGCGTCTCCCGGTTACCGATCCACCCCAGGTCGGACAGCACCTTGGCGGTGATGCCCGACGAGGTGGCGTAGGTGACGCCGGCCATCGCCACGGCGGCGACCGGCCCCCAGCCGAGCAGCAGCGCGCAGACGGCGCCGGGCGCGGCGTTGAGCACCAGGTCCACGATGCCCGCCCGGGCGTTGCTCTTGAGGCTGGTGACCAGTTCGTCGGCGTTGTATTCCAGGCCCAGCGTGAGCAGCAGCAGCACCACGCCCAGCTCGGCCCCGACCGAGATGAACTCCTCGCTCGTGGCCAGCGGCAGCACGCCGCCGGTGCCGAACGCCAGGCCGGCGATCAGGTAGAGCGGGATGGGGGAGATGCCGCCGCGCAGCGCCAGGGCGCCCAGGACGCCAAGGCCGAGAAGTACGGCTCCGAACTCGAGAAAGATGATCGCGGTTTCGTGCACCCGCGGCCCTATCCTTCGGCCAGAATGCCGGCGACCTCGGCCGTGCTGTCCTCGCTGCCGACGACGACCACGACATCACCGACGCGGAACGTGAAGTCAGGGCCGGGGCTGGCGAAGACCTGCCCGCTCCTGACGACGGCCACGATCGAGGCGCTCGTCCGGGTTCGCACGCGCGCGTCACCCATGGGGCGGCCCGCGTAGGGGGAGCCGTCGGGAATGGGGAGCTGCACGCTGACCAGGCCCTCGACCTGCTGGTGCAGCTGGTTGAGCCGCTGCACGATGCGAGGGGCGCCCAGGAGCTCGGCCAGGGCGTCGGCCTCCTCGTCGTTGAGCTTGACCATCTGACAGACCGAATCCGGGTCATCCTTGTCGTAGATGACCAGATCCCGGCGTCCGGTGCGATGAGACACGACGCCCACCCGCTGTCCCTTGCGGGTAAGGAAGTCATGTTTCAAGCCGATTCCCGGGAGCGCTGTCTGTTCGACCTCCACCTATCCCACCCGTCCAAACTCGAACATTTCTGGACAACCTTACCAACGGCTTACCCTGGGCTGATCCATGCGTGATGACCATCCGGTCACGCTTTGCCTGCCCATGGGGGACAGGCCGGTGGACGGCGTCCGGGGAACCTGCGATCAGGCCGCCTGACGTGCGAGACTGCGTCTCATGCCGCCCGCTCCCTCGATCCGGCTGGTTCTCGTGGAGGACCACGCCATGGTCGCGGAGGCCATCGGGCAGGCGCTCGGCCGCGCCCCCGGCATCGAGGTGGTGGCCCAGGCCGGGACCATCGCCGGCGCCGTGGCCGAGACCGGCAGGTGTCGGCCCGACGTGATCGTGCTCGACCGCCGGCTGCCCGACGGCGACGGCATCGCGGCCATCGGGCGGCTGACCGCCGCCGCGCCTGGAGTGCGGGTGCTGGTGCTGACCGGAGAGGCGACCGCCGCGGTGGCGGCCGGAGTGGTCGCGGCCGGCGGCGCCGGGCTCGTGGTGAAGTCCTCGCGGCTGGGCGAGCTGGAGTCGGCGGTACGGGAGGTGGCGGGCGGCGGGGTGGTGTTCGCCCCCGGGCTGCTGCCGGGAGTGCTCGACCGGCTGACCGGGCGCGCCGGGCACCGGGGCTCCGCGCTGACCCCGCGCGAACGGGAGACGCTGCTGCTCCTGGCCGAGGGCGCCAGTACGGACGAGATCGGCGACCGTCTTGGCGTGGCCCGCAACACGGCGCGCAACCACGTGCAGCACGTGCTGGAGAAGCTCGGCGCCCGCTCGAAGCTGGAGGCGGTGGCGTTCGCGCGCCGAGACGGCCTGCTCGACTGACGCAGATGCACCAGAGCGCGTCCCTCAGACGTATGAGCCGCCGTGGGGCGCCTGCGTCTCGTGGCCGGCCGCCGGCCTCCCCGACAGTAGAGACGTGGCAAGTCAGGAGGCTGAGGCATATCAGGTGGACACCCGGCTGCCCGAGGAGATGGGCAGCATCACGGCGGCGCGCCGCCTGATCGCCGAGGTCCTGCGGGAGTGCGGCTACCAGGGGCGCCAGGAGGACGTCCTGCTGGTGGTGTCCGAGCTGGTGACGAACGCGCTGGTCCACGGCGAGGGACCCCCCGGCCTGCGGGTGCTGGGCAGCGGGTCGCGCCTGCGGATCGAGGTCCGCGACGCCGGCGCCGAGCTGCCCGAGCTCCGCGACCCCGGCCCGGCCCGCGGCTGGGGGCTGCACGTCGTCCGGCTGCTGTCCGCCGCGTGGGGCAGCGCGCCGATCGAGGGCGGCGGCAAGACGGTGTGGTGCGAGCTCACCGCCCACCAGGAACTGACGAGCCGGCCTCCGGCGCTCGACCCGCCCCATGGAGCGGCCCAGGACGGCGGCTGATCGCGTTTGGCGCTCCCGCCGGGCCGTGAAAGGCTGCGGTATGCCTGTGCGTGGCCCGTCACCGGATGATATGACGCTGCTCGTCCAGAGCGTTCGTGACCACGCCATCTTCATGCTCGACCCGCACGGCGTGATCAGCAGCTGGAACACCGGCGCGGAGCGCATCAAGGGGTACACCGCCGACGAGATCGTCGGCACCCACTTCTCCGTCCTCTACCCGCCCGAGGACGTCGCGGCCGGCAAGCCGGCCGAGGGCCTGCGCCGGGCCGCCGCCGACGGACGGTGGGAGGAGGAGGGGTGGAGGGTGCGGAAGGACGGCACCCGGTTCCGGGCCGCCGTGAGCATCACCGCCCTGCACGGGGACGGCGTCCTGCGCGGGTTCGGGAAGGTGATCCGCGAGCTGACCGAGCGGCACGGCCAGGCCAGGGCGCCCGGCGAGCGCGGCGCGCTGATGGCCCGCCTGGTCCAGGCCCAGGAGCGCGAACGCCGCCGCATCGCCTCCGGCGTGCACGACGACACCATTCAGTCCATGGTCGCGGTCGGCATGCGGCTGCGGTTGTGGGGCGCCGAGCTGCCCGACAAGCACGCCGCCGGGCTGCGCGCGATCGACGACGCCGTCGACGCCGCCGTCCACCGCCTGCGTGAGCTGACCTTCAGCCTGCGCCCGCCCGGCGGCCTGGTGGAGAGCCTGTCCGGCTACCTGGAACAGACGATGCGCGACACGGGCGTGACCTGCGAGCTGCGCCACGACCTCGACGGCGACCCGCCCGACGAGACCGTGGTCGCCGTCTACCGCATCTGCCAGGAGGCCCTGATGAACGTGCGCAAGCACGCCGGGGCCGGCCGGGTCGCCGTGGAGCTCACGTCGCGAGACCGGGGCGTGCACGTACGGGTGCGCGACGACGGCGTGGGCCTGACCCCCGGGGGCGCCGCGCTGAGCGGCCCTCCTGACGGCGAGATGGGGCATTTCGGGCTGGCCGAGATGCGTGAGCGCGCCGAGGCGGCGGGCGGCTGGTGGAGCATCGGCGGCAGGCCGGGCGAGGGCACCACGGTGGAATTCTGGGTGCCCGCCAGCCCGGCCCTCGCCGACGGCCGGGCGGCATCGCCGCGCGGCTGACCCGCCCGTGCCGTCAGGCGCCGCCGATCAGGGTGTGGGCCTGGCAGGCGATCTCCCACTCCTCGTCCGTCGGGACGACCAGCACCGCGACCTGCGCGTCCGGCGGCGAGATCGCGCGTTCCGCCCGCGAGCCCGCCGCGTTCAGCTCCTGGTCCACCGCGATGCCCAGACGGTCCAGCCCGGCCAGCGACTCGGCCCGGGTGGCGGCGTCGTGCTCGCCCACCCCGCCGGTGAACACGATCGCGTCCAGGCGGCCGAGCAGCGCGTAGTACGCGCCCACGTACTTGCGGATCCGCCGCGTGTAGACGGCGAGGGCGAGCCTGGCCTCGTCGTCGTCGCGGGCGCGTACCTCCCGCATGTCCCCGGTCCCGGCCAGCGCGAGCAGGCCGCCCGCGTGACCGAGCGCGTCCTCCACCTGACGGGCGTCCATCCCGTCCACGCGGGCGAGGTAGCCGCCGAGCGCGGGGTCCACGTCGCCCGAGCGGGTGCCCATGACGAGGCCCTCCAGCGGGGTCAGGCCCATGGAGGTGTCGACGCTGCGGCCTGCGGAGATCGCGGTGGCGCTGGCGCCGTTGCCGAGGTGCAGCACGATCAGGTCGAGCTCGGCCAGGTCACGGCCCAGCACGGCGGCGGCGCGGCGGGAGACGTAGGCGCACGAGGTGCCGTGGAAGCCGAAGCGGCGCACGCCGAGCCGCTCGCGCCAGTCGCGCGGCACCGCGTACGTGTACGCCTCCGGCGGCAGCGTGCGATGGAACGCCGTGTCGAACACCGCCACCTGCGCCACCCCGGGAAAGGCCGCCCGCGCCACGCGTACGCCGGCCAGGTTGACCGGATTGTGCAGCGGCGCGAGCGGCGCCAGCTCCTCGATGGCGGCGATCACGCCGTCGTCGATGACGACCGCCTCCGTGAAACGGTCGCCGCCGTGCACGATCCGGTGCCCGACCGCGACGGGGTCGAGCCGCGGCCCCTCCCGCGCGAACGCCTCCATGACCGCGGCCAGCCCCTCCTCGTGCGTGGCGAACCGGGCCGCCCGCTCGTACGGCGGCCCGCCGCCCGCGTGGTGCTCCAGCCGCCCGGACTCCTCGCCGATGCGCTCGACCAGGCCGCGGGCGGGGCGCTCGCCCGTGCCCATGTCCACGAGCTCGTACTTGATCGAGGAGGAGCCGGTGTTCAGGACGAGGATGCGCCCGGCCATGTCCACGACCTGATATCCGCCGGGTCCTCGCCGTGGTCCCGCGTGTACGCGCGGGCCCGCAGCCGCTCGTCGCTCATGTGCTGGCGCAGGTGCGCGGCCTTGGCGCCGAGGCCGGGAACCCGGTCGATGACGTCCATGACGAGGTGGAAGCGGTCGATGTCGTTGAGCATGCACATGTCGAACGGCGTCGTCGTGGTGCCCTCCTCCTTGTAGCCGCGCACGTGGATGTTGGCGTGGCCGTTGCGCCGATAGGTGAGCTGGTGGATGAGCGACGGGTAGCCGTGGAAGTTGAAGATGACCGGCCTGTCCCGGGTGAACAGCGTGTCGAACTCGGCGTCCGACATGCCGTGCGGGTGCTCCGTGGGCGGCTGCAGGCGCATGAGGTCCACCACGTTGACGAGGCGTACCCGCAGCTCGGGCAGGTGCTCGCGCAGGAGCGCGGCGGCGGCCAGCGTCTCCAGGGTGGGCACGTCGCCGGCGCAGGCCAGCACCACGTCCGGCTCCGTGCCCTGGTCGGTGGAGGCCCACGGCAGGATGCCCAGCCCGCGCGTGTTGTGCGCGATCGCCTCTTCCATCGTGAACAGGTCCAGCACCGGCTGCTTGCCGGCCACGATCACGTTGACGTAGTCGCGCGAGCGCAGGCAGTGGTCGCCGACCGAGAGCAGCGTGTTGGCGTCCGGCGGCAGGTAGACCCGCACCACCGACGCCTTCTTGTTCACCACCACGTCGAGGAAGCCGGGATCCTGGTGGCTGAAGCCGTTGTGGTCCTGCCGCCACACGTGCGACGACAGCAGGTACGTCAGCGACGCCACCGGCCGCCGCCACGGGATCTTCTGCGACGACTCCAGCCACTTGGCGTGCTGGTTGAACATCGCGTCGATGATGTGGATGAACGCCTCGTAACAGTTGAACAGCCCGTGCCGCCCGGTCAGCAGGTAACCCTCCAGCCAACCCTGGCACAGGTGCTCGCTCAGCACCTCCATGACCCTGCCGCCCGGCCCCAGGTTCTCATCCGTCGGCAGCGTCTCGGCGTCCCAGGCCCGGTCGGTGACCTCGAACACCTCCGACAGCCGGTTCGAGGCGGTCTCGTCCGGGCCCATCAGCCGGAACGTGTCCGGGTTCGCCGCGATCACGTCGCGCAGGAACCCGCCCAGCACCCGCGTGGGCTCGCTGGACTGCTCGGCCGGCGCCTTGACCTCGACCGCGAGCCGGCGGAAGTCCGGCAGCCGCAGCGGCTCCAGGAGTTCGCCGCCGTTGGTGTGCGGGTTGGCGCTCATCCTGCGCGGGCCGTCCGGGACCGTGCGCAGGATCTCCGCGACCGGCCGCCCGTCCGAGCCGAACAGCTCGTCCGGCCGGTACGAGCGCATCCACTCCTCCAGCTGGGCCAGGTGCGTCGCGTTCTCGCGGACCTTGGCCAGCGGCACCTGGTGCGCCCGCCAGGTGCCCTCCACCGGCTTGCCGTCCACCTCCTTGGGGCCGGTCCAGCCCTTGGGCGTGCGCAGGATGATCATCGGCAGCCGGTCGGCTTCGCCCGCCTTGTACGCGGCCATCTCCTCGAACGCCGTGTCGAGGGTGCCGGCCATCTCCTCGTGGTCGGGGCCGACCAGGTGGGGGCGGTAGCCGTACCCCTCCATGAGCTTGATCAGCTCGTCGGTGGGGATGCGGGCCAGGACGGTCGGGTTGGCGATCTTGTAGCCGTTCAGGTGCAGGATGGGCAGCACCATGCCGTCGCGGCGGCGGTCCACGAACTTGTTGGAGTGCCAGCTCGCGGCCAGCGGGCCGGTCTCGGCCTCGCCGTCGCCGATGACGCAGGCGACCACCAGGTCGGGGTTGTCGAAGGCGGCGCCGTACGCGTGCGCGAGCGCGTACCCCAGCTCGCCGCCCTCGTGGATGGATCCCGGCGTCTCCGGTGCCACGTGACTGGGGATGCCGCCGGGGAAGGAGAACTGGCGGAACAGCCGCCGCATGCCCTCCACGTCCTGCGACACGTCCGGATAGCGCTCGGAGTACGACCCCTCCAGCCACGCGTGCGCCACCGCCGCGGGCCCGCCGTGACCGGGGCCCGCGATGTAGATCATGTCCTGGTCCCGCTCGCGGATCACCCGGTTGAGGTGGGCGAAGCAGAAGTTCAGGCCGGGCGTCGTGCCCCAGTGGCCGAGCAGGCGCGGCTTGATGTGCTCCGGCCGCAGCGGCTCGGTGAGCAGCGGGTTGTCCAGCAGGTAGATCTGCCCGACGGACAGATAATTGGCCGCCCGCCAGTACGCGTCTATGTGGTCCATGTCTGTGTGGTCCATGCCCCTGCTGATTCCTCCACAGAGCGTGATGAATCCCCTGGGGCGCCGATAAGGTGCCGAGCATGGATCTGAGGAGTTCGCGCTGGTACTCGGGGAACGACCGTAACTCCTACATTCACCGGGCCTGGATGCGCCGCGGCCTGCCGCGCGAGGCGTTCGAGGGCGGCAAGCCGCACATCGCCATCGCCAACACCGCCTCCGACCTCACCCCCTGCAACTCCCACCTGAACGAGGTGGCCCGGAGCGTCATGAACGGCGTCTGGGAGGCCGGCGGCGTGCCGCTCAACCTGCCCGTCGTCTCCCTCGGCGAGACGAACGTACGCCCCACCGCCATGCTCTGGCGCAACCTGGCCGCCATGGCCACCGAGGAGATGCTGCGCGCCAACCCCGTCGACGGCGTCGTGCTGCTCGGCGGCTGCGACAAGACCATCCCGTCGCTGCTCATGGCCGCCGCCTCCGTGGACCTGCCCGCGCTCGTCGTACCCGGCGGCCCGATGCTCACCGGGCACTTCCGCGGCGCCCCGCTCGGCTGCGGCACCGACGTGTGGCGGCTCAGCGAGGAGGTCCGCGCGGGCACGCTCTCCCGCGAGGCGTTCCTGCGCTCCGAGTCCTCCATGATCCGCAGCCGCGGCCACTGCAACACCATGGGCACCGCCTCCACCATGGCCTGCATGGCCGAGGCGCTCGGCATGACCCTGCCCGGCACCGCCGGCACCCCCGCCCCCGACAGCCGCCTGCTGGAGCTCTCCCACGAGAGCGGCCGCCTGGCCGTCGAGCTGGTCGAACGCGGACGCCGCCCCAGCCAGATCATGACCAGGGGCTCCTTCCTCAACGCCATCGTCGCCCTGGCCGCCGTCGGCGGCTCGACCAACGCCGTCGTCCACCTGCTGGCCGTCGCCGGCCGCCTCGGCGTCCGGCTCGACCTCGACGACTTCGACCGCACCGGCTCCGGCGTGCCGCTGCTGGCGGACCTGCAGCCGGCCGGCCGCCACCTGATGGACGACCTGTTCCGCGCGGGCGGCCTGGCCGCCCTGCTCAAGGAGGTCGAGGACCTGCTCGACCCCGGCGCGATCACCGTCACAGGCCGGCCGCTCGTCGAGCACCTCGCCGGGGCCGAGATCTGGGACGAGGACGTCATCCGCCGCCGCTCGGACCCGCTGCTGCCCGACGCCGGCATCGCCGTCCTGCGCGGTAACCTCGCCCCGTCCGGCGCGGTGATCAAGCCCGCCGCCGCCTCGCCCGAGCTGCTGCGCCACCGCGGCAGGGCCGTCGTCTTCGACAGCGTGGAGGACGTCCACGCCCGGCTCGACTCGCCCGACCTGGACGTGGACGAGACCTCCGTGCTGATCCTGCGCGGCTGCGGGCCCAAGGGTTATCCCGGCATGCCCGAGGTGGGCAACCTGCCGCTGCCCGCGAAGCTGCTGGAGAAGGGGGTACGCGACATGGTGCGCGTCAGCGACGCCCGGATGAGCGGCACCGCGTACGGCACCGTCGTTCTGCACGCCGCCCCCGAGGCCGCCGCCGGCGGGCCGCTGGCCAGAGTGCGCACCGGCGACCCGATCGTGCTCGACGTGGCCGCCCGCCGCCTCGACGTGGACGTGCCCGACGCCGAGCTGGCCGCCAGGCAGCCGGTCATGACCGGTCACGCGCGGCCCGCACGCGGGTGGGAACGCCTCTACGTCGAGCACGTCACCCAGGCCGACCGCGGCGCCGACCTCGACTTCCTCATCGGCTCATCCGGCGACCACGTCGGGCGGGAGTCCCACTGACCCTTCCTCGGGGATCGAGGCGAGGGATCCGAGCAGCTTCAGCTTCTCCGCCGTTTCGCTCCCGGCGTCGGGGTAGTACAGGACGAGCAGGACGTCTCCCACGGGGAGCTTGTCGCGGTGCAGGCGCAGCTCCCCGAGCGCGGGATGGTCGACGGTGGCGGTCCCGCCGTCGAGCGTCCTGACGTCGTGGCGGGCCCACAGCCGCCGGAAGCGTCCGCTGGCCAGGGAGAGCTCGCCCACGAGCTCGACCACGCGGGCGTCGTCGGCGTCGTCGCCGGCGGTCTGGCGGAACGCGGCGACGATGCCCGCCGCCGACGCCTCCCAGTCCCGGTGGAACGCCTGTTCCTCCGGGTCGAGCAGGAGTGAGCGCAGCCGGTTCTCGCCCGGCCGCAACCGGGGTGAGAGCGCGGTGGCCAGGGCGTTGGCGGCCAGGACGTCGAACGTGCGGCTCTCCACGAAGGCGGGCACCCCCACCACCGCGAGGAGGTGGTGCAGCCGGGCCGGGACGCGCGGTGGCGGTCTGCGCCGTCCGGGGCGGCGGGGCGCGGCGGCCGTGCCGGCGAGGTCGTGCAGGTAGGCGCGTTCGACCTCGTCCAGCATGAGCACGCGGGCGAGCGCGTCGAGGACCTGCGGGGAGGGGCGGGTGTCGCGGCCCCGTTCCAGCCGCAGGTAGTAGTCGGCGCTGATCCCGGCGAGCATGGCGACCTCCTCCCTGCGCAGGCCGGGCACCCGGCGGGCCCCTCCTGCGGGGATCCCGGCCTGTTCGGGGGAGACGAGGCCGCGCCGGGCCCGCAGGTAGGCGCCCAGCCGGTTCGTCCCCGAGCCGTTCATGGGCATGGGCTTCAGCGCCTGCCCGGGACCTGTGTCCGGCCCGGGGCCTGTGTCCGGCCCTGGGCCTGGACGTGGAGCTGCTCCTGTGCGTGCGGCTGCGTCCGGGCCCGGCCGGGGAGGGTCGCCAGGGCCTGGGAGCGCTGGGCGACGAGCTCGTCGTAGGTGCCGTCGCGCTCGGCCCAGCGGTGCATGAGGACGCCCCGTACGAGGATCTCGTCCGGTGTCGGGTCCTGGGCGAGCAGGTCCATGACCTCCGTGGCGAAGTCGTCCAGCGCCAGGGCGCGCGGGTTGGCGCCGCCCATGCCGGTCGCGACCGCCGGCGGGACCAGCTCGGCGACCTCGACCCCGGTGCCGGCCAGCTGCGCCCGCAACGCCTCGCTGTAGGCGTGCACCGCCGCCTTCGACGCCGCGTACGTCGGCATCAAGGGGAAGGGCAGGAAGCCGATCCCCGAACTGACCGTGACGATCGTCCCCGCGCCACGCGCGACCAGGTGCGGGGTGAACGCGTCGATCACCCGCACGGTGCCCAGGAAGTTGACGTCCATGATCGTCTCGGTCTGCGCGAAGTGAGCCGGGTCACGCAGCTCCTCCGGCATCCCGGTGCCGGCCATCGTCACCACCGTGTCCAGGTCCGGACGCGCGCCGAGCACCTCGTCACGGGCGCGGGCGACCGAGCCGGCGTCGGTCACGTCGATCTCGGCCGTGGCGAAGCCCTCGCCGGCCAGCCGCGTGAGCACGTCGCCGCGGCGGCCGCCGACGACGACGGCGCTGCCCGCCTTGAGAAAACGGCGCGACAGTTCGAGCCCGATGCCCGAGGTGCCGCCGATCATGAAGACAGTACGTGAGGAGATGTCCATGTCTTCGAAGGTAAGACCGCGAGCGCACTGCTGAGGGGGCCCTGTCAGACCCCTGGACAGGGGCGCCCCTCATCCGCCCCCGCGATGATCTGCGAAGGAGATGCCTTTCCCAAGACTCGGCTCCGCCGTGCGCGGAATCAACCACGGCGGGTACACGGTTACGGGACGATGGGGCCAGGCATGATCGGCTTGGCGACGCGAGGAGGAAAAACGTGAACGGCGACATCACCCAGACCCCGGAGTGGGCGGCTCTGGGCAAGCACCAGGAAGAGCTGGCCGGCCGGCATCTGCGCGAGCTGTTCGCGCAGGACCCCGGCAGAGCCGAGCGCATGACGGTGACCGCCGGCGACCTCTACCTCGACTACTCCAAGCACCGCGCCACCCAGGAGACCCTCGGCCTGCTCACGGCCCTGGCCGAGCGGGCGGGTCTGCGGGAGCGGATCGCGGCCATGTTCGGCGGCGAGCACATCAACGTCAGCGAGGACCGCGCCGTCCTGCACGTCGCCCTGCGCCTGCCGCGCGAGGCCGAGCTCGTCGTGGGCGGTCAGGACGTCGTGGTCGACGTGCACGCCGTGCTCGACAAGATGAGCGGCTTCGCCGGCCGGGTCAGGTCCAAGGACTGGCGGGGCGCCACCGGCGAGCCGATCGAGACCGTCGTCAACATCGGCATCGGCGGCTCCGACCTCGGCCCCGCCATGGCCTACGAAGCGCTGCGCGACTACGCCGACGCCGGCATCACCGCCCGCTTCGTCTCCAACATCGACCCGGCCGACATCACCGGCAACCTGGCCGGCCTCGACCCCGCGACCACGCTGTTCGTGATCAGCTCCAAGACCTTCACCACGCTCGAGACGCTCACCAACGCCAGGGTCGCGCGCCGCTGGCTGGTCGACGCGCTGGGTGAGGACGCGGTCTCCCGCCACTTCGTGGCCGTCTCCACCAACGCCGCCAAGGTCGCCGAGTTCGGCATCGACACCGCCAACATGTTCGGCTTCTGGGACTGGGTGGGCGGCCGCTACTCCTACGACGGCGCCATCGGCCTGTCCCTGATGATCGCCGTCGGGCCCGAGCGCTTCCGCGAGATGCTGGCCGGCTTCCACACGATCGACGAGCACTTCCGCACGGCCCCGTTCGAGGCCAACATGCCGGTGCTGATGGCCCTGCTCGGCGTCTGGTACAACGACTTCTTCGGCGCCGAGACCCGCGCCGTGCTGCCCTACAGCCAGCGGCTGCACCGCTTCCCCGCCTACCTGCAGCAGCTCACGATGGAGTCCAACGGCAAGTCCGTGCGCGCCGACGGTGCCGCCGTCACCACCGGCACCGGCGAGATCTTCTGGGGCGAGCCGGGCACCAACGGCCAGCACGCCTTCTACCAGCTCCTGCACCAGGGCACCCGGCTGGTCCCGGCCGACTTCATCGGCTTCGCCGAGCCTCATGAAGACCGCGAGGGCATGCACGACCAGCTCACCGCCAACCTGCTGGCCCAGACCACGGCGCTGGCGTTCGGCAAGACCGCCGAGGAGATCGCGGCCGAGGGCACCCCGCCGGAGATCGTGCCGCACAAGGTGATGCCGGGCAACCGTCCCACCTCCACCATCCTGGCCACCAAGCTCACCCCCGCCACGCTGGGCCAGCTCGTCGCCCTCTACGAGCACACCGTGTTCGTCGAAGGCACCATCTGGGGCGTCGACTCCTTCGACCAGTGGGGCGTCGAGCTGGGCAAGAAGATGGCGCTCGACCTCGCGCCCGCGCTGACCTCCGACGAGCCGCCCGCCACCTTCCCCGACCCCTCCACCGAGCAACTCGTCCGCCGATACCGGCGGCTGCGCGGAAGGCGGGTCTGACATGCGGCCCGACGAGACGCGGGCCGGCGCGCTGGTGCTGTTCGGCATCACCGGCGACCTCGCACGCAAGATGTTGCTGCCCGCCCTCTACCACCTGACCGCCGACGGCCGGTTCGACCTGCCGATCATCGGCGTGGCCAAGACCGACATGGGCCTCGACGGGCTGCGCGAGTTCGCCCGCACCGCCTGTGGCGGCGTCAGCGACGCGGCCTTCGACAAGCTGGCCGGCAACCTGAGCCTGATCACCGGCGACTACCGCGACCCGGCCACGTTCGCCCGGCTGCGCGAGGAGACCGAGGGCAAGGGCTTCCTCGTCCACTACCTCGCCGTCCCCCCGGCGCTGTTCTCCGCGGTGGCCGAGGGGCTGGCGGGCGAGGGCCTCAACCGCGACGCGCGGCTCGTGGTGGAGAAGCCGTTCGGCCACGACCTCGCCTCGGCCCGCGAGCTCAACGGCGAGCTGCTCAAGTTCTTCGACGAGGACCACCTGCGCCGGGTCGACCACTTTCTCGGCAAGGAGCCGGTCGAGGACCTCATGGTGTTCAGGTTCGCCAACACGCTGCTCGAACCCATCTGGAACCGGTCCCACATCCGCAGCGTGCAGATCACCATGGCCGAAGACTTCGACGTCCGCGACCGGGGCGGCTTCTACGACGCCAACGGCACCGTCCGCGACGTCGTGCAGAACCACCTGCTGCAACTGCTCGCCATCCTCGCCATGGACCCGCCGCCCTCCACCGACGCCCGGGCCCAGCTCGACGAGAAGTGGCGGGTGCTGCGCGCCGTCCAGGCCATCGACCCGGCCGACGTGGTGCGCGGCCAGTACGACGGCTACCTCGGCACCGACGGCGTGCGCCCCGACTCCACCACCGAGACCTACGTCGCCCTGCGCGCCTACATCGACAACTGGCGCTGGGCCGGCGTGCCCTGGTGCATCCGCTCCGGCAAGGGCCTGCCCGTCACCGACCTGGAGGTGGTGGCGGAGCTGCGCAGACCCCCGGTGACGATGTTCGGCAACGGCGACGCGCCCGACGCGCCCAACCTCATCCGGTTCCGGCTCCAGCCCGACGCCGGTGTGACCTTCGACCTGCTCGCCAAGGAGCCCGGCAAACAACACACCCGCCCGGTTCCGGTCAGTGTCGACTTCACCAAGGTGCTCGGGCCGATGCAGGCCGCCTACGAACGCGTCCTGTCCGACGCCGTCAGCGGCGACCCGCGCAGATTCGCCCGGTTCGACCTGGTGGAGGAGTCGTGGCGGATCATCCAGCCGGTGCTCGACCTGACGGATCGGCCACTGCCGTACGAGAAGGGCACCTGGGGCCCCGCACCGGCGGCCGAGATCCCGCCGGGCGGCTGGCACGAGATCTCCACCACCTTCGACTGACCACCCATCGTCGGCTGGCTCCGAACCCGGCTCGGGTTTGCGGGCGGTGATCCGGTTGGGGTCTACGGGGGTGACTCGGCTCGGGTCCACGGGGATGACCCGGCTCGGGTCCCCGGGCGGTGACTCGGCTCGGGTCTACGGGCCGTGACCTGGTTGGGGTCCCCGGGCGGTGACTCGGCTTGGGTTCACGGGCCGTGACCTGGTTGGGGTCCCCGGGCGGTGACTCGGCTCGGGTTCACGGGCCGTGACCGGCTCGGGTCTACGGGGTGACCCGACTCGGGTTTACGGGCCGCTCTCACCCGGCCGGGGAGCGCTGTCGACGCTGCCCCCTCTCTGGGCGGCCTCCGGCCGTTCTTCCAGTTGTCGCGCGTCCGCCGGCGGCGCCCTTCCATGGGTTGCCTTCGGCGTTTTCCGGTTGCCGCGCTGCTGACTGCGCCTTCCGTTCGGGTCTACGGGCCGTGACCTGGTTGGGGTCCCCGGGCGGTGACTCGGCTCGGGTTCACGGGCCGTGACCGGGTCGGGTCTACGGGGTGACCCGACTCGGGTTTACGGGCCGCTCTCACCCGGCCGGGGAGCGCTGTCGACGCTGCCCCCTCTCTGGGCGGCCTCCGGCCGTTCTTCCGGTTGTCGCGCGTCCGCCGGCGGTGCCCTTTCGTGGGTTGCCTGCGGCCGGTGACCTGGTTGGGGTCCACGGGCGGTGACTCGGCTCGGGTCTGCGGGCGGTGATCTGGTTGGGGTCTGCGGGCGGTGACCAGGCTCGGGTTTACGGGCCGCCCCCATCCGGCCGGGGAGCGCTGTCGACGCTGCCCCCTCCCTGGGCGGCCTCCGACCGTTCCTTCGGTTGCCGCGCGTCCGCCGGCGGTGCCCTTCGTGGGTTGCCTTCGGCGTTTTCCGGTTGCCGCGCTGCTGACTGCGCCTTCCGTTGCTCCCTTCCTCGGGACTGTCCGAAATCCCCCCGGGGTGCGGGCCATGTTCGACGGGGGAGCTCGGGAGGACGAGCATGGGGGGATGGACATCATGGAGCTGATGGAGCAGTCGAAGGACGCCGCGACCGTCAACCGGGTCTTCGGCGAGCCGATCCACCACGGCGACATCGTCATCATCCCCGTCGCCAGGGTCGCCCAGGGCGGCGGCGGAGGCCGTGGCCAGGGCAGGAGCGAGAAGGGCGAGGAAGGCGGCGGCTCCGGCGGCGGCTTCGGCTTCAGCGCCACCCCGGCCGGCGTGTACGTCCTGAAGAACGGTGAGGCGCTGTGGCGCCCCGCCGTCGACGTCAACCGCATCGTCATCGGCGGTCAGTTCGTCGCGGTCGTCCTGCTGCTCACCCTCCGCGCCATCTTCAAGCGCCGCCGCCGCAAGCGCTGACCACCCCGGCGACCGCGTGGGTGCGGGACGTCAGGACGACGCGCGGCCCGCACCCGCCTGCAGCTCGGCACAGCGATCACAGCGATCACACGACACACCATCCCGCACCCGTACGGGTGCGCCCGGTCCGTCAGGCTGCGCCCGGTCCGTCAGGCTGCGCCCGGTCCGTACGGGTGCGTCCGGTCCGTCCGGCAACGATCGGCCCGTTCGACGGCGTGCGGTCCCTCCGGCGGTGGCCGGCGTGATCGCGAGGCCTGCCTGGCGGCGCGGTCCCGCGGCCCGGTGCGGTGCCGCGTCGCCAGGCGAGGTGGTCAGATGACGCGGACCTGGAACTGGTCCCCGTCCAGGACGCGGGACTTGTAGTAGAAGGCGCTCAGGTCGGCTCCGCCGAGGGTGTTCTCCGCCAGGGGGATCATGCACACGCTGTAGCCGCCGGAGTCGTTGTCGGACCGGGTCGGCAGCCATACCGCGTTGCAGGTGAACCCGCTCCCGGTGTTCCAGTCGATCCAGAAGATGTTGCGGCCGTAGGGCTGAGAGTACGCACCGTTGTAGGTGGACTTGAACGGGTACTCGTCACACGACCAGGTCCCCGGTGTCGTGGGTTTGGGGTGCCCCGGTGGGCAGGCCGTCTTGTAGTTGTTGTCCATCAGGGTCTCGTTCTGGGTCCTGGTCAGGACGCTCGGCATTCGGTACTTGACGATGGCCAGGCGCAGGTGCTGGGCGTACGCCGGATAACGGTAGGTCAGCACGTCGAGCACCGGGCGGGCCGAGTCGTAGACGCAGCCCGTGGGGTAACCGGGCAGCGCGTCGTCGCAGCGGTGCACGGCCGGCGCGGTGATCGAGGCGATCGTCGTCGGGTTGACCCACGCCGCGTTGGCGAACCAGTACCTCATCCCGCCGTGCGCGTCCCACTTGTAGCCACCCGGCGGGGACCTGAAGTACGTGGTGGCCGACTGGACGCGGCCGGGAAGCGCTGACCCGCCGACCAGCCCGCTGCGCGGCACCGTGCAACTGGCCAGGCACTGCGGCTCGGCGTAGACGAAGGTGTCGAGGACCGCCGGGATCGCCGGGCCGGCCACGTTGTTGGCCTGGTAATGCCACGACTGGGTCCAGTCCAGCGAGCCGTAGTCGAGGGTCGTCAGGCTGGAGACGGTGAACTGGATCGAGCCGATGACGACCCCGTTCGGCACGGTGAAGATGAGCAGCAGGCCGTCCTCGATCACGCAGTTGGCCGACCGGCTCAGGGTGGGGCTGCCGCCGCAGATGTCGGCGGCGAGCCCGGCCTCGTCCTTGGCGGTCTTGGAGGCGCCGGCCTTCCTCGTCTGCTTGCGGACGCAGGTGGCGTTCCCGGACTTGCCGTCCGCGGCGAGCGCCGCCGCCTCCTGCTGGAGATCGGTGCCGCACGCCTGCGTGGCGGCGGGCTCCGGCGCGGGTTTGTCCGGTGCCACCGCCACCGTCGCGGTCGGCGTCGCCGACGGGGTGGGGACGAACACGGATAACAGTCCTAAAGCGACGCTCGCCATCCCCGCTTTCCACCTGACCACGGGTTTCTCCCTTCGTAAAAGGATCTGTCGAGCGAAGCAGAACCCCGGCCTCTGGACAGGCTCTGGACGTTTGCTGAACACTGTGGCGGTGCTGGTCGTCCAGGTGCTCGGCCGCCTCCGGGTGTGGCACGATGATCGCGAGGTCGACGCCGGGCCGCCCGCCCGCCGCCTGATGCTGGGGGTGCTGGCGCTCAACGCCGGGCGGCTGACCACCCGCCGGGAGCTGATCGAGTCGCTGTGGGGCGACCGGCCGCCGTCCAGCGCGGTCAACGTGCTGCACACCCACACCAGGCACCTGCGCCGTCTGCTCGACCCCGCGCACAGCCCGCGCGACCAGGGCGGCGTGCTCGCCACCGTCGGCGACGGCTACCTGCTGCGCCTGCCGGACAGCGCCCTCGACCTGCTGCGCTTCCGGCGCAGCGTGGCGGCCGCGCGGCAGGCGGAGAGCCACGGCGACCCGGCGCGGGCCGCCGCGCTGTTCCGCGAGGCGCTGCGGCTGTGGGAGGACGACGACCCCCTGTGCGACGTGCCGGCGCTCGACGGCCACCCCAAGGTGTGGGGCCTGAAGGTCGAGCGCAGCCGCGCGCGGCTCTCCTACTGGGACCTGATGCTGCGGGCGGGGAACGCCGCCGAGATCGTCGCCACGCTGGCGGTGCAGGGCGCGGCGAACCCGCTGGACGAGGCGGTGCAGGCCACGCTCATCCGCGCCTATCAGGCGACGGGCCAGCGCACACTCGCCTTCGAACGGTACGAGGCCACCCGCCTGGTGCTGGCCGATGAGCTGGGTGTGGAACCGGGCGGCGAGCTCGAACGGGCCTACCGGCAGCTCCTCCAGGAGCAGGAGAGCCGGGGCACGCCGAGGGTTCCGCAGCAGCTCCCCGCGCCGGTGCCGGACTTCACCGGCCGTGCCGGCGAGCTGGCCCTGCTGGATTCCGCCGCCGCCCGCCGGGCACCGGGCATCGTGGCGATCTGCGGCACCGCGGGCGTGGGCAAGACGGCGCTCGCCGTGCACTGGGCCCACCGCAACCGCGCGCTGTTCCCCGACGGGCGCGTCCACCTCGACCTGCGCGGCGACGACGCCGGGCACGCGCTGTCCCCGCACGAGGCGCTGGGCCGCCTGCTGACCGCGGCCGGAGTGCCCGACCAGGACATCCCGGCCGAGGCCCAGGCCCGGGCCGCGCTCTGGCGTACCGAGACAGACGGCCGGAGGCTGCTCGTGCTGCTCGACAACGCCGCCTCGGCCGAGCAGGTACGGCCACTGCTGCCCGGCACGCACGACACCCTCATGGTGATCACCAGCAGGGACCGGCTGGCCGCGCTGGTCGCCCTGCACGGCGCGCACCGCGTCGAGCTGGACCTGCTGCCCCCCGCCGAAGCCGCGCACCTGCTGCGCCGGCTGCTGGGGGAGCAGGCCGGTGACGACCCCGGCAGCGTCGACGACCTGGCCGCCATCTGCGCCCGCCTGCCGCTGGCGCTGCGCCTGGCCGCCGAGTACGCCGGGGCGCAGGCGCACCTGCCGCTGGCCGGCGTGGTGACGCGGCTGTACCGGGCCGGTCCGCTGGAACTGCTCGACGGGGGCGGCGGGGCGGCGATCCGGCACGTCTTCGGCTGCTCGTACCGGCTGCTCGACCCGGCGGCGCAGCATCTGTTCCGGCTGCTGAGCCTGAATCCGGCGGCGCACTCCACGGTCGCGTGCGCGGCGGCGCTGTCCGGCCTCGACGAGCTCGGCGCGGCCCGGCTGCTGCACCGGCTCGCCTCGGCGCACCTGCTGCGCTGTGACGCCCTGGGCCGCTACGGGTTCCACGACCTGCTGTGCGCGTACGCCGCCGAGCTGAGCCTGGCCGTGGACGGCGAGGCCGACCGGCAGGCGGCCGTGGACCGGCTGCTGGAGCACTACTGCACGACCGCCGTCTCGGCGAGCGACACCCTCTACCCCGGGTGGAGCGGCAGCCGCCGGCATGCCGGGCTCGCCCTCACGCCCGGCGACGTCACGCTCTCGCCGGAAGCGGCGCTGGCGTGGCTGGACGGCGAACTGGCCGCGTTCGGCACGATCTGCCAGTTCGCGGTGAGGTGGGGACGTCCGGAGCGGGCGGTCGCCCTGGCCGCCGCGCTGCACCGCTACCTGGAGGCGGGGCACGGCACCGAGGCGCTGCCGATCTACGAGTGCGCCGTCGAGGCCACGCGGGCGCTGCGGGACGTGCGGGGTGAGGCGCACCTGCGCACCAACACCGGTGTCGTCCTGCGGCTGCTCGGCCGCTACGGCCCGGCCGCCGAGGAGCTGACCGAGGCGCTGGAGCTGTGCCGGCGCGTCGGCAACCGGCACGGCCAAGCCCGCTCGCTGTCGAACCTGGGCATCATCGAGGAGCGCCTCGGCGAGTTCGCCTCCTCCGCCGCCCGGCACCGTGCGGCCGTCGCGCTCTACCGCGACATCGACGACCCCTTCGGCCAGGCGGCCGCACTGACGAACCTGGGCAACCTGGAGGAGTCGATCGGCGAACACGCCGAGGCGGCGCGGCACCTCCTGGCCGCGCACGACGTGTTCGCCGCGCTCGGCGAGCGATCCGGGCAGGCCATCGCCCTGTGCAACCTCGGCCAGATCCACAGCACGCTGGGCGAGGACACGCTCGCCGTCGCCCGGCTGCGCGCGGCGCTGAGCCTGTTCCGCGAGATCGACCACCGTGACGGGGAGGCGACCGCGCTGAGCAACCTCGGCGCCGCCCTGGGCCGGCAGGGGGAGTCCGAGGAGTCGCTGCGGCACCTGGAGCAGGCGCTCGCGATCTTCCGGTCGACCGGGCACAGGTACGGCGAGGCGAGCGTGCTCAACGGGATCGGTGAGACGCTGCGCGCCATGGGCCGGGACGGCGAGGCCGCGCGGCGGCACCGGCTGGCGCTGGCCATCGCCGCCGAGACCGGCGACGAGGACGAGCGCGGACGTGCCGCCGCCGCGCTCGAAAGCCTCGGCCCCGGCTGAGCACGGTCATGGGACGGCGCCGCGCTCGCAAGCTTCGGCCTCGGTTGAGCAGGGTCATGGGACGGCGCCGCTCGGCGTTCCCCGGGCTCCGGTGTGCGACAGGGGTCGTGCGGGTGCGAAGGCGGTGCTCGTAAGGTGGACGGTGTGACTTCCATGGCGCAGATCGCGGCTTTCGGTGGAGTGGTGCTGCTCGGGGCGATGTCGCCGGGGCCCGATTTCGCGGTGGTGGTACGCCGTTCCGCGGTCTCCGGGCGTGGGCACGGCATGGCCGCCGCGGCGGGCATCGCGGTGGGCGTGTTCGCCTGGGTGACGGCGGCGGCCACCGGCGTGGCGGCGCTGCTGGCCGCATCCGCGCTCGCGTTCACCGTGGTCAAGGTGGTCGGAGCGGCCTACCTGATCTACCTGGGCGTCAAGTCGTTGCGCGCGGCCCTGCGCGGGGGCGGGACCCCCGAACTGCACGTCCCCGACGCGGGCGGGCGCGGCTCTTGGGCCGCCTTCGCCGAGGGGTTGCTGACGAACGTGCTCAACCCGAAGGCGGCCCTGTTCTTCGTGGCCCTGGTGCCGCAGTTCCTCGCCTCCGGGCTGTCGGCGCTGACGCTGTCGGCGGTGGCGCTCGCCGGGACGATCGTGTGGTTCCTGGTGGTGGCGAACGTCGTGAGCCTGCTGCGCCGGGTGTTCAGCAGGCCGGCCGTCCGCAGGGCGGTGGACGGCCTGACCGGCGTCGCTCTGATCGGCCTCGGCCTCAAACTGGCCACCGCCGGCCGCCCATGACGTGCCGCGGCGAATGACGGGTGAATTCGCCGAGTCCGGCTGCTGATCGGGCTGAATTCCGCGCTTTCTTCGTCGGCTTCGCGATGTTACTTTGAATCTTCCACCGGCGTTTCTCTTCATCATGCCGACCTCGACGTACCACGCCGACGAAAGGTCCACGCATGAACCCTCTCTTCCCGGACCAGTACTACGAGTTCGTCGTCGGATTCGCCGTGTTCCTCGTCACGCTGTTCGTCGTCGGCAACGTGCTCGTACCGCGCCTGCAGAAGACGCTGGCCGAGCGGGCCGACGCGATCGACGGTGCGATCGCCAGGGCGGCGCGGGCCCAGGAGGAGGTCCGCGATCTGGAGCGGCGATATCACGAGCAGCTGGAAACGGCCCGGCGCGAGGCGGCACTGCTGCGGGAGGAAGCCCGTGAGCAGGGCGCCCAGATCAAGGCCGAGCTCCGCGCGCAGGCGCAGGCCGAGGCGCGCCGGCTCATCGAGACGGCGCACGCCCAGATCGAGGCCGACAGGCAGGCGGCGTTCGCTCGACTTCGCCCCGAGATCGGGCGGCTGTCGACCGATCTTGCGAGCCGAATGATCGGGGAGTCATTGACGGAGAACGTGCGGAATTCCGGCATCGTGGAACGGTTCTTGGACGAGCTGGAGAATCGAACGGTCGCATAAATGACAGAGCCGGCGTTTTGTCATTCTCCTGCTTCGGCGTTATCCGTGGCCTGATGAGCCGGATCGCTCAGGCGAGGTGACCTCACCACGGCCGTGTCGCCGGCGTACTAGGAGACGCTCACCCCGAGCAGGTGACCCAGGCCGAACGTGATGGTCGCCGCTCCGACCCCGAGCGCGAGCTGGCGCAGGCCGCCGAGCCACCACGGGCGGGCCGTCATCACCGCCACCGCCGCCCCGAACCCGAACAGCGCCAGCACGCTCAGCACCAGCGCCACCAGCAGCCCGGACGCTCCGAACAGGAACGGGGCCAGCGGCACCAGCGCCCCGGCGGCGAAGGCGAAGAACGACGAGGCGGCGGCCAGGTAGGGGGAGGGCAGGTCGTCGGGGTCGACGCCGAGCTCTTCGCGTACGTGCACCCGCAGCGCCTGCTCGGGGTCGGCCGACAGCCCTGCGGCCACCCGCTCGGCCAGGTCGGCGTCGAGGCCACGCGCCCGGTAGAGCGCGGCCAGCTCGGCCTGCTCGCCCACGGGGTTACGGGCCAGCTCGCGCCGCTCGACGGCGATCTCGGCCCGCATCAGCTCCGTCTGGGACTTCACGGACGTGTACTCGCCGGCCGCCATGGAGCACGCTCCGGCGATCAGTCCCGCGCACCCGGCCAGCACGGCCCCCTGCCCGGCCCCCGCCGCCCCGACCACTCCGGCGATCAAGGCGAAGTTGGACACGAGCCCATCCATCGCCCCGAACACCGCCGGCCGCAGCCAGCCGCCGGTGACGTCCCGGTGGCTGTGGTGCTGCTCGGGGGAGTGCGGGCGGGCGAGCTCGATGGTCATGGATTCCCTCCATTTGTGTATCTCTCATCACAAATCTGGCATGTCGAACGGAAGTTCGCAACGAAGGAAAGGCTTGCCTGAACTGCGGAAACTCAGGGGTGATGGGGTGGCCGGCTGTGTTCACATAACGGTCAGGACCGTAAGACGGATCTGTCGTCGCCCTCGTTCCGCGTTCGCGTGGATGCGCTGCGATGATGGCCTCCCTTTTCCGACAGATCGGAGACGACCGTGCGTATCGCTCTCGCGGGGCTGGCCACCAGCCATCCCTACACCGACGCCCGCACCCTGACCCGCCATGCCGAGCTCGTCGTATGGGAGCCCGATCCGGAGCGGCTGCGGCGGTTCACCGATGAGCATCCCGGCGTCAAGGTGGCCGGCAGCCTGGAGGAGGTGCTGGCGGGGCGGGTCGACGGGGTGGTGCTGACCGTGCCCAATCCCGCAGTGCCGGAGGCGCTGGCCCAGGTGCTGGAGACGGGGGCGGCGTGCTTCGTGAACAAGCCCGCCGCCGCCAGCCGGGCCCAGCTCGAACGGCTCGACGCGCTGCCGATCCACGACCGGGTGCTGTCGAGCTCGGTGCTGCGCTTCGCCCCGGCCTTCACGAACGCCCTGGGCGCCGGGATCCGCAGGCCGGGCGGCGAGGATCGGACGGGGGACGTGACGGGGGACGTGACGGGGGGCGTGAGGGGGGAGGTGCTGGCCGTGCGGGCGACGGTGCGGCATGACGTGGGACTCTGGGCGGACGGGTACAACGCCTGGCAGGACACCCCCGGCGAGGGCGGCGGGACGATGGTGACCATGGGGATCCACGGGGTCGAGCTGCTGGTGGCGCTCATGGGTCCCGAGGTCGAGCTGGTGGGGGCCGCGGGGGCCAGGCGGCACTACACCTCCCTGCGTTCCGAGGACACCGGGGTGATGGCGCTGCGCTGGGACGACGGCGTCACCGGCACGGTCGAGATCCTGGGCGTCTCCGAGTCCGAGTCGTACGCCGTCACCGTGCACCGCCGCGACTCCACCGAGACGATCGTGATCGAGGGCGGCGGCGATCCGGTGCGGGGGCTCGGCTACGAGGGGACGATCGAGGCGTTCCTCGCGATGGCGGCCGGGGCGCCCAGCCCGGTGCCGTGGCGCGAGACG
The DNA here is from genome assembly GCF_003001935.1 of Nonomuraea fuscirosea. Taxonomy (GTDB): domain Bacteria; phylum Actinomycetota; class Actinomycetes; order Streptosporangiales; family Streptosporangiaceae; genus Nonomuraea; species Nonomuraea fuscirosea. Next base: position 45,224 of record NZ_PVNG01000004.1, read on the forward strand.
CGGGCCGTCCTCGACGTGATCGTCTCCGCGCGCGAGCGGGCCTGACCTGGCCGCACCCGTTGACAGCCGCAGTCTCACCCGGTTACGGTCTGGACCGTAAATCAGGGGAGGAGACCGCGTGCGGACGACGGCGGAACTCGAAGAGCGGCTGGCCCGGCCGAGCGCCGGGCTGATCGACGATCTGGGCAGGCTCGACGGCGACATCATGATCCTGGGCGCCGGCGGCAAGCTGGGCCCGAGCCTCGTGCGGCTGGCGCTGAACGCCGTCCAGGGCAGCCGGCGCGTCATCGCGGTCTCCCGTTTCTCCGAGCCGGGGCTGGCGCAGGCCCTGCAGGACGAGGGCGCCACGGTGGTGGCCGCCGACGTCGCCGACGACCGCGCCCTGCGCGAGCTGCCCGACGCGCCGAACGTGGTGTTCCTGGTGGGTGCCAAGTTCGGCACGCAGGGCCGCGAGCACGCCACCTGGTTCACCAACACGTACCTGCCCGGCCGGGTGGCCGACCGCTTCGCCGGCGGCCGGATCGCCGCCCTGTCCACGGGGAACGTCTACCCCCTCGTGCCCCCGGGCGGCGGCGGCAGCACCGAGGACTCGCCCGTCGGCCCCGTGGGCGACTACGCGATGAGCTGCCTGGGCAGGGAGCGGGTGCTGACCCACTTCGCCGAGACGAACGGCACCCGCCTGTCGCTGATCCGCCTCAACTACGCCGTAGAACTCCGCTACGGCGTGCTGGTGGACCTGGCCCAGAAGGTGCTCGCGGGCGAGCCGATCGACCTGGCCACAGGGCAGGTCAACGTGGTCTGGCAGGGGTACGCGAACGAGGTCGCGCTGCGGTCGCTGCTGCTCGCCGACGTGCCGCCGTACGTGCTCAACGTCACCGGCCCCGAGCTCGTCTCGGTCCGCCGCGCCGCGCTGGACCTCGGCGCCGCGCTCGGCAAGGAGCCGGTGTTCACCGGCGAGGAGGCGCCGACGGCGCTGCTCTCGAACGCCGCCCGATGCCACCGCCTGTTCGGCTACCCCGAGCTGACCCCCGCCGAGCTCATCGAGCACACGGCGCGCTGGGTCGCCGGCGGCGGCCCGCTGCTCGGCAAGCCCACCAAGTTCGAACGCCGCGACGGGCGCTTCTGACCCGCGCGCCCAGGCCGGCAGGCACTCGCGGGCCCGATTCGGCGGCGGCTCAAGTGCCCGGGCCGGCAGGTGCTCGCGGTCCCGATTCAGCCGCGGCCAACGTGCTCACTTCAGTAGAAAGAGGGGGACCTCACGTGCTCAGCACGGCTCCAGAGGCGCAGACGTCCGTGCGCGATCTGTTCAGGCGCGGTCTGGTGATCCCGGCTCATCCCCTCGCCCTCACGGGTGACAGGCGGCTGGACGAGCGCCGCCAGCGCGCCCTGACCCGCTACTACGTGGCGGCGGGGGCGGGCGGGCTGGCGGTGGGCGTGCACACCACGCAGTTCGCCATCCACGGCACCGGCCTGCTGCCGCCCGTGCTGGAACTGGCCGCCGTCACGGCCGCGGAGTCCGACCGCGAGGTGGTGCTGGTGGCCGGCGCGACCGGCCCCACGGCGCAGGCGGTGGCGGAGGCCGAGCTGGCCAGGTCGCTGGGATATCACATGGTGCTGCTCAGCCCGTACCGGGAGCTGGACGAGGACGGCCTGATCGAACGGGCCAGGGCTGTCGGCGAGGTGCTGCCGGTGATCGGCTTCTACCTCCAGCCGGCCGTGGGCGGGCGCCCGCTGTCGCGGGACTTCTGGACGCGGCTGGCGGCGATCGAGTCGGTGGCGGGCATCAAGGTCGCGCCCTTCGACCGCTACCGCACCCTCGACGTGCTGCACGGCGTCGTACGGGCCGGGCGGGCCGGCGAGGTGGCGCTCTACACCGGCAACGACGATCACATCCTGGCCGACCTCGTCACCTCGCACCGGGTGATCGTGGACGGGCGGGAGGTGGAGGTGGAGTTCGTCGGCGGGCTGCTCGGCCAGTGGGCGGTCTGGGTGCGGCGCGCCGTGGAACTGCTGGAGGAGGCGACGCTGGCCCGCTCGGGTGACGACGCGGCGGTACGCAGGCTGCTCAGCCTGGACGGGCACCTCACCGACGCCAACGCGGCGATCTTCGACTCCGCGAACGGCTTCCACGGATGCATCCCCGGCATCCACGAGGTGCTGCGCCGGCAGGGCCTGCTGGCGGGCCGCTGGTGCCTCGACCCGGCCGAGGAGCTCTCCCCGGGCCAGCTCGCGGAGATCGACCGGATCTGGGCGGCCTACCCGTGGCTGCGCGACGACGAGTTCGTGGCGGAGGGCCTGGACCGATGGCTCGCCTGATCCTCCCTCCGCGCCGTACGGGAGCGCCGGGTACGACGCGTGCGGCGGGGTCAGAGGGTGAGGCGGTAAAGGGTGAGGGGTCGGCCGCTGGAGCCGCTGGTCAGGTTGCCGGTGCGTTCGGCCAGCCCCGCCAGCTCCAGCCGGTGCAGCATCCGCCGCGCCGTCCGCTGCTGCACGGCCAGCCGGTCGGCGATCTCGCGCGTGGTCAGCGCGGCACCCTTCGCCGCGTCTCGGGCTTCGAGGAGTTTCTCCAGCGTCGGCACCGACAGCCCCACCCGGCGGGCCAGCACCGGCAGGTTGTGCTCACCGGGCGGCTCGTCGGCCACCGACTCCAGCACGATGTCGGTGTCGGCGCGCAATGACAGCACCGCGGCCACGCCGCCGATCCGCCGGGCCCTGGACAGCGCCCGGCGGGCCAGGCTCTCGGCCTCGGCGGCACTGCGCCCGAGGCCGAACCCCACCCGCGCCACGCCGCCGCGCGCCGCCAGCCTGGACAGCATGGGCAGCCGGGTGAAGCCGCCGGTGGCGTCGTGCAGCGGGCCCCGGGTGGTGACGAGGAGGTGGGTGCCGTCGCCGAAGGCGGCCAGCGTGCCGCCCAGCGCGCCGGCCTCGCGCAGCAGCCCTTCCTCGCCGTCCACCTCCAGCAGGCCGAGCGCGATCTGCGCGTCCTCCTGCGCCTGTCCCTCGGCGGTCAGCAGGAGCCGGCGCAGCGCCACGCGGACCGAGTGCACCGACGGCGCCAGCCGCAGCACGTGCAGCTCGTCGCGCAGCGCCTCGTGCACCGAGCTGAGGCAGGTGATCACCGGATGGGCGGGCCCGCGGCGGTGGAAGGCGACGACCTTCTTGGAGGTGGTCTCCGGCCGGTAGCCGAGGGTGCGCAGCCGTTCGGTGGGCAGTCCGGCCTCGTGGAACGTGGCGGTGACGTCGGCGGGGGAGATGGTGTCGATGGACAGGCAGGTGATGTCGTGACCCTCGTGCTGCAGCCGGACCAGGGCGCTGAGCAGCGTCGCGCCCGAGTAGTCGACGAACGCGGCCGGCCGCGACAGCACGTCGGCGGAGCGGGCCAGCATGTACGGGACGACGCCGGTGAACAGCCAGCCCTCGACCGTGCCCGCATGGGCCTCGACGATGGCCGGGGCCTGCGACTCGTGGTCGTAGTCGAGCCGCGTCGTGGTGACGCCCGGCTGCTCCTCGCAGGTGGCCGCGACGTCGTCGACCAGATCGTGCGGGCCGACGACTCCGATGACGATACCCACCCGCGCCTCCTTCTCCTATAACGGTCTAGACCGAAAGGTTATCCGGTGACCCTGCACTTTCCCAACATGGCCGAACCCGCGGGCCGTACCCTCGGCGACGAGGAGGTGGCGGCGCTGGAGCGGGTGATCCGCTCCGGCATGCTCAACTCCGTGTGGGGGACCGAGGCCAGGTCGCTCGAACGCGAGGTCGGCGAGCTGTACGGCTCGCGCCACGCGATCGCGTGCAGCTCCGGCACCGCGGCCCTCCATCTGTCGGTCGTGGCGGCGGCGCCGGACCCCGGGGACGAGATCATCACGACGCCGATCACGGACTTCGGCACCGTGGCCCCCATCTTGGCGCAGAACGCCGTTCCTGTCTTCGCCGACGTGGACCCGTCCGACGGCAACCTCGACCCGGACTCCGTGGCCGCGCTCATCGGGCCGCGCACCCGGGCGATCATGGCCGTGCACCTGTTCGGGGCGCCGGCCAGGATCGGCGCCCTGCGCGCGCTGGCGGACGAGCACGGGCTCACGCTCATCGAGGACTGCGCCCAGGCGTGGCTCACCGAGCTGCCTGGCGGAGCCCTCGCCGGCACGGGCGGGCACGTCGGCACGCTGAGCCTGCAGCAGTGGAAGCACATCACCTGCGGCGACGGCGGGCTGACCGTCACCGATGACGACGAGCTGGCCAGGCGGATGCGGTTGTTCGCGGACAAGGGCTGGGACCGGGCCGCGGGCCGTTCGCACGAGAGCCTGGGCCTGAACTACCGGATGACCGAGCTGCAGGCCGCGGTGGCCCGCGCCCAGCTCGCCAAGCTGCCCGGCGTCGTGGCGGCGCGGCGCCGCACCGCCGTCCAGCTCATCGAGGCGCTGCGCGACCTGGACGGCGTGCTCGACAGCGGCGCGCACGAGGTCGCCGGCGCGGGGGAGGGAAGGCGCGTGATCCGGTTGCCCAGGCCGGACGGGCACGCGTGGTGGTTGTTCCCGCTCGTCCTGCCCGGCGGGGACGCCCCCGAGCTGGCCGGGCACCTGAGCGCGGCCGGGATTCCGGCGCGGTCCGGATATCTCCAGGATCCGCTCAACCGGGCGCCGCTGTGGCGGCAACCGATCTACGGGACCTCCTCCTACCCCCTGGACGGCTACCGCCCCGCCGCCTGCCCGGCCGCTGAGCGCCTGGTCGACAGCACACTGCTGGTCATCGACTGGAACGAGCACTACACGTCGGAGCACGTGGCGGCCATCGCCGGCGCCGTGCGGTGCTACCAGGCGAGACCCTAGTTACGTTCATGTATCAGCCATTGACCGGTTGTCCCCTCCTCACTAGGTTTCGGTCAGGACCGGTATTCAGGAAAGGAAGCCACCGATGAGGAAGGCAGCGGCAGCCGGAATCGTGACCGCGCTGAGTGTCGTGATGACCGGGTGCGGATCCGGTGGCTCGGGCTCGGAGAAGAGCACGGTCACGCTCTGGATGTACCCCGTCATCATGGACCAGGCCGCGAACAAGTCCTTCTGGGACAAGGTCGAGAAGGACTTCGAGGCCAAGAACCCCGCCGTCGACGTCACCATCGACCAGCAGCCGTGGGACGGCCGCCAGGAGAAGGTCACCACCGCGCTGGCCTCCAGGAAGGGCTTCGACCTGGTCGTGCTCGGCCCCGACCAGATCCCGCAGTACGCCCAGCAGGGCACGCTCGAACCCGTGGACGACGTGGTCGCCCCCGAGAAGGCCGCCTACCTGCCCAACTCGCTCACCGCGCTGAGCGTGGACGGCAAGCTCTACGGCGTGCCGATCTACCAGACGATCACGGCCCCCATCTACAACAAGAAGCTGTTCGCCGACGCGGGCGTCACCAAGGTGCCCGAGACCTGGGCGGAGCTCAAGGAGGCCGCGCCCAAGCTGGCCGCGGCGAAGGTCGCCGTGCTCGACTACCCGGGCAAGCCCGAGGTCTCGCTCAACCAGAGCTTCTACCCGATCCTGTGGGCCAACGGCGGCTCGGTCTTCGCCCCCGACGGCAAGAGCGTGGTCGTCAACAACCAGCAGGGCGTCGACAGCCTGCAGTACCTGCTCGACCTCAAGGCCGCCGGCGGCCTGCCGGAGAACACCGCCAGCAAGGGCAACGACATCGAGGGAGGCCCGCTCGCGGCCGGCAAGACCGCCCTCTACCACGCGGCCACCGCCATCCAGGCCGACCAGCTCGGCGCCGCCATCGGCGCCGAGAACGTGGGCATCGGCCTGCCGCTGGAGGGCACGAAGCGGGTCGCGTTCGGCATCCCCGGCGGCCTCGTGCTGGCCAAGCACTCAGAGATCAAGGACGCGGCCAGGAAGTTCGCCGCCTACGTCGCCTCCGCCGAGGTGGCCGGGCCGCTGGCCAAGGAGTCGGGCTTCTTCTCCGCGCGTACCGACGTGACCATCCCCGGCCAGTCGGAGGCGTCCAAGGAGTTCGCCAAGTCGCTGGAGTTCGCCTTCCCCGGTGACACCCACCCCAAGGCCCGGCAGGTGATGTCGATGATCGCGGCGCACGTACAGGCGGCGCTGATCGGCAAGGAGGATGCCAAGGCGGCGCTGGACGCGGCGGCCAAGGAGGCGAACGAGCTGCTCGCCGCGGGCAGCTGACCCGACCGGAGCCCGCGCGCCGCCCGCGCGGGCCCCGTCCTTTTCGGAAAGGTGTGAACCCGGTGCGTCATCGCCTGCGCGATCCGATCACAGGCTTGCTGTTCGTCCTGCCCATGCTCGTGCTCTTCCTGATCTTCAAGATCTTCCCCACGCTGGGCGCGGCGGGCATGAGCCTGACGAACTGGAACATCGGCGGCGAATGGGACTTCATCGGCGCCGACAACTACACCCGGCTCGTGAACGACCCGAACTTCTGGTCCAGCCTGCGCGCCACCCTCGTCTACACGGCCATCTACGTGCCGCTGGTCGTGCTGGTCTCGCTCGGCACCGCGCTGCTGCTCAACGCGATCGTCTTCATGCGCGGGCTGTTCCGCGGCATCCTCTTCCTGCCGTACGTGACCAGCTTCGTCTTCGCCGGCCTCATCTGGCGCTGGATCTACGAGTTCGACGGCCTGATCAACGGCCTGCTGGCCAAGCTGGACATAGCCCCCGTCGCCTTCATGGAACGCTCGGAGCTGGTGCTGCCCGCGCTGGCCCTCGTCTCCTGCTGGAAGGGTTTCGGCTACTCGATGCTGATCCTGCTGGCCGGGCTGAAGGCCATCCCGGGCTCGTACCTGGAGGCGGCCAGGGTGGACGGCGCGAGCGCCTGGCAGCGCTTCCGCTCCATCACGCTGCCGCTGCTCAAGCCCGCGCTCTTCTTCGTCCTGGTGATCGAGACGATCGCCTCGTTCCAGGTGTTCGACACGATCTACGTGATGACCGGCGGCGGGCCGGCCAAGGCCAGCTACACCCTCATCTACGGCATCTTCGAACGCGGCTTCAGGTTCTGGGAGTTCGGCTACGCGGCCACGTGGGGGATGGTGCTGTTCGCCGTCGTCCTGGTCGTCTCGCTGATCCAGCGCCGCTTCGTCGGCAGGGAGAACACGTGACGCTGACCGCCGCACGGCCCGCCGCCGCCAGGACCGGCCGCCCGGCCCCCGCGCCCCGCCGCCGGGGCCGCAGGTGGGCGCTCTACACCCTGCTCACGGTCATGTCGCTGCTGACGATGGGGCCGTTCGTCGCGATGCTCGTCGTGGCGCTCTCGCCGCGCGGCGAGCCGACCCTGCCCGCGCGCTGGCCCGCCTCGCTCACCTTCGACAACATCGCGCAGGTCCTGAACGCCTCCGGGTTCGCGGAGTGGACGATCAACTCGCTGGTCTACTCGGCCGTCTCCGTGGTGATCATCCTGCTGACGGCGTCGATGGCCGGGTACGCGTTCGCCAAGAAACGTTTTCCCGGCCGCGACGCCATGTTGTGGACGTTTCTCGCCACCATGATGGTGCCGTTCCAGGCCACGCTCATCCCGCTCTACGTGCTGGTGTCCGACTTCGGCGGGGCCGACACCTTCTGGGGGCTGATCGTCCCGACACTGGCGAACTCGCAGGCCGTTTTCCTGATGCGCCAGTTCATCCTCGGGCTGCCCGACGAACTGTTCGACGCCGCCAAGGTGGACGGCGCCTCTGAGCTGCGCGTCTACTGGACGATCGTGGTGCCGCTGACCAAGCCGATCCTGGCCACGCTGGGCGTGTTCGTCTTCCTGTGGCACTGGAACGACTTCCTGTGGCCCCTCGTCATCTCGCAGAGCGACGCCACGCGGACGCTGACCGTGGGGCTGACGGTGCTGAAGACGGAGGAGATGCAGTGGGCGACGCTCATGTCCTCGGCCGCGGTGTCGGCGGTGCCCTGTCTGCTGGTGTTCTTCCTGCTGCAGCGCTACCTGGTCAACAGCATCGCCATGACCGGCCTGAAGTGACCTGGCGCTCAGGTGACCCGGGCCTGAAGTGACCTGAGCCGAACGCCTACGCTTGGCCGACGGAGCCGTCCGGCGGGCCGAGGTGGCCGTGCCGGTGAGGGGAGCGACGATGAGCACGCCGATCGACCCGCGGGCCGCCCGGTTGCGCGACCGCCTGCGCGGCGCCCTGGTGGCGGCCGCGGCGACGCCGATGGCCGCGTCCGGTGAGGTGGACCTCGACGTGGCGGAGGCGTACTTCCGCCGGCTGGCCGCAACCGGCGCCGACGCCCTGGCGGTGCTGGCCCACACCGGTCGCGGACCCTACCTCGCGCCGGACGTGCGCGCCGGGGTGATCGAACGCGCCTGCCGGACCGGTGTCCCCGTGGTCGCCGGCGTCGGCGGCGGCGCCGTCCCGGCCGCCGAGGAGGCCAAGGCCGCGGCGGCGGCGGGGGCCGGCGGCGTGCTGGTGTTCCCGTCACCGGGCGACCGGGCGGCCCTGCACGACGAGGTGTGGACGGCGGCCGGGCTGCCGATGATCGCGTTCGACCTCTACACCGCGCCGTGCCCGCCGAACATGCTGCGCGAGGTCGTCCGGCACCCCGGCGTGGCCGGGCTCAAGACGGCGCTGCTGTCGGACGCGATGGGCTGCCAGGAGGCGATCGCGCTGACCTGCGCGGCGGGCCGGCTGGCCATCACCGGCGAGGACCGCATGTTCGGCCCCTCACTGCTGTGGGGAGCCGAGGCGGCGCTGGTGGGCATCGCGGCGGCGTCGGTGCCGACGACGGCCGCCGTGCTGCGCGCGTTCCGCCGCGACGACCTGCGGGAGTTCGAACGGGCGTCCGCGCGGCTGGACCGGCTGGCCGGGGCCACGTTCACGGCCCCCATGGAGGGGTACGTGCAGCGCATGTTGTGGCTGGCCGAGGCGGAGGGCCTCATCCCCGCCACCCACGCCTTCGACCCGTACGGCCCCGGCCTCCCCGACGACGAACGCCCCGGCGTGCTGGCAGCGGCCTCCGCCTGACGCCCCGGGCTCCGCGGGAAGCGCCCGGCGCGGGCCGGGCGCGTTCCCCGGGCGGGGTCAGATGGCGATGCGGATGAGGTTGCGGCCCTTGAGGCCGTACAGGGCCTTGCGGGACGGGTCGATGGTGATGCGGGAGCCGCCGCCGAACCAGTCGCTCGCCAGCCCATCCACGATCTTGCGGGCGGTGAAGGCGACCAGATCGACCTTGTAGACGGCGTCCTCGTCGCTCGTGTACGCCTTCGTCCCGGACAGCACCAGGTCGCCGCCCCGGTCGCAGACCTTGAGGGTGCGGGTGACCTTGCGTCGGCGCGGGTCGAACTCGAACAGCACGCCGTCTCCGGTGATGCCGTACAGGGCGAGCGCCGTGTGCTTGAGGCTCGTGACGGAGGTCGCGCCGGCCACCGGCTCGACCTCCCACGTCACCTCGCGGCGCCGCAGGTCGAACGCGGCCAGCCGGGCCGTGGACGTCACCGGCGGTGACCCGAGGCCCTCCTGCGTGCTGGTGCCCAGGTAGACGGTGCCCAGCCGGGCGGTCAGCGCGAACACCGTCTGGCGCTCGACGACCGGCCGGTAGGTGTCGAGCCGGCCGCTGCGCGGGTCGTAGACGTCGAGCGCGCCGTTCTGGTGACCGGGCTCCGGCTGGGTGGACATCACGATCAGGCCGGTCGCCCGGTCGTGGCACAGATCCTTGGGCCGGTCCTGATTGTGGCCGGTACGCAGGAGCAGCTCGGCCTCGGCGTCGCCCGCGCGGTGGGAGTAGAGGGCGGCCTGGGTGTAGACCCCGAGGTACGTGATCCCGTTCGCGGTCATGATGGTCTTCGGCTCGCCGGGGATCGGCAGCCGGGTGACCTCGCCGGAGGCCAGGTCGTGCACGTCGCAGCCGCCCTTGCCGCCCACGTAGACGCGCTCGCCGTCGCTGTGCACGGACATGGGCTCCTCGGGGGCGGCCTTGAAGCCCTTGGCCACGTGGCTGACGTACTCGATGCCGCCGGTCGCGGGGTCGTAGACGAAGACGCCCGGCTCCTGGACGCCGTAGATGCGGCCCCCGTGCTCCAGGATCCGTACGGTCTGCGCCTCGGGGAACGGCACCCCGAGCACCTCGTACGTGCCGTCCTCGATCCGGTAGCGGTAGAACGTGCCGGACGGCCGCCCGGCGAAGTACACCCAGCCGTCGTGGATCAGCACCGAGACGACGTACTTCTCGCCCGGCGCGGTGGCCTTGACCACCTGGTACGCGGCCGGGTTCGTCTTCTCCAGCACGATCAGCTCGCCCAGCGAGTTCATCCCGCCGGCGATGTGGGTGGCGCTGATCGACATGCTCGACACCCAGTCGCGGTCGGCCACCTCGGCGGGCAGCAGCTCGCGCTTGTCGCCGGTCCTCCTGTCGATCGCGACGAGGTGGGCGTTGCTGCCGACGCCGGCGTAGACGTGGGTGTCGTCGGCCTGGATGCTGCGCACGTACGACTCGCCGGGGGCGGGCTGGCCCAGGTCGCGGCTTGCTCCCGTGGCGGGGTCGTACTCGACCACGCGGCCGGGCTGCGAGGTGCCCAGGTAGACCTTGCCGTCGGGCGAGGAGGCCATGGTCCAGATGTAGGGGTCGGGATACTCGGCGACCTTCGTGGTCGTACCGGTCAGGGTGTCGATCCGGTACAGGTCCGACCTGGAGTGGGTGCCCACGTAGACGTCGGTGCCGACCTTGCACATCGCCCAGATGCCCACGCCCGAGGTGATGTCGAAGTGGGCGGTGACCTTGTCCTGGCCCAGGTCCCAGGCGCCGACGACGTTGGGCGCCAGGCCGCGCGAGCCGAGGTAGAGCACGTCGCCGACGAACTCGGCGTTGCCCAGCGGGCTGGTGACGCTGGCCGGGCCGAGGTCGGTGATCGTGCCCTCACGCTCGCGGCCCGCGGCGAGGGCGGGGGTGGCGGTGAGCGCGGGCAGGGAGGTCACGGCCGCGGTGGCGGCCGCGGCCTGGAGGAAACGGCGGCGGGGGATCATGCGCTGGCACTCCTCAGGACGGGTTGGCCGCACGCTATTACGGCCTAGGCCGTAATGTCCAGATCAAAAAGTCGTACGGCGTTCCGCCACGCGATCAGCTCGGCCGTCTCCGCGTCCAGCCCGGCGGCCGCCACGGCCCCGAACGCCGACGCCGGGTCGATGAGGGTCGAGTCGGTGCCGAACAGCAGGCGGGTGCGGTCCACCGCCGCCGCGACCCGGGAGACGCGGCCCGCCGGGGCGTGGGAGTAGCAGGGCTCCAGGTAGAGCCGGTCGCAGGCGTTCGCGGCCTCGATGGCGTACGGGTAACCGTCGGCGCCCATGTGCCCCGCGATGACCCGCAGGCCGGGCGTGCTCTCACAGACCTCGGCCAGGTCCAGCACCGTGGCGCCCCAGGTGTGCACCAGCGCGGGCACCCCGGCCTCGGCGACCATGGCCAGCGCCTCCCGCGTCTGGGGCGAGGAGACGGGCGACCTCGTGTAGTCGGTGTGGATCTTGACCCCGGCGAACCTGCCCGTCGGGAGGTATTCGCGCAGGTCACGCTCGGCGTCGGCCTGCCTGCGCGGGTTGATCGTGACGTAGCCCAGGTGGCGCTCGCTCGTGGCCAGCCACTCCGCCAGGGCCCGGTTGCCCGCCGGCGCGTCGTAGATCACCGCCTCGGTGGCCGACACGATCGACAGGGCGATGCCGTACCGGTCCATGGTCGCCAGGTTGGCGCCGGCCACGTCCATGGTGAAGAACCACGGGCCCCAGTGGGCGTGCACATCGATGATCATCCGAACAGCCTCCTCGCGTTGCCGCCCGCCACCGCGGCGACCTCGTCCGGCGTCAGGCCGCTGGTCGCCAGGCGCAGCAGGGGGACGATCGGCTCGTAGTGGGGGGTGCGCGAGCCGAACACGAGACGGTCGGCCGGGACGGTCTCCAGCGCGTCGGGGGAGTTGAGCAGGCGGGTCGAGGTGTGGAACCCGGGCTCGTCGGCGGCGGCCACCAGGAAGTCGCCGAGGTGGTAGAAGTGCGTGTCCAGGAAGACGACCTTGGCCTCCAGACCGGAGAACGGCTGCCAGAACCTGCGCACGTCACCGCCGGTCAGCACGACCAGGCCCGACAAGGCGGCCCGTCTGGCGACGTGGCGGACCGAGGGGAAGCCCGCCTCCACGCCCTGCTCGTCGGGGAACAGCCTGATCGCCCGCACGCCCAGGGGTTCGAGGCGGTCGATCTCGCGTACGGCGCCGATCGGGTCACGCAGATCGACGGTCCCGACCGGAATCACGTCCACCGCCCCCGCCGCGTCTCTTCCGGTCCCGGCGCCGCCACTCCCGGAGTCTCCGATGGTGCCACGCAGGGACAGGACCTCGTCGTTGCCCGACCGCACGTCGAACAGCGCGGCCCGCAGCGACGCCACCGCCCCCGCCCTGACGCGGTGCCCGGCCAGGGCCGCGAGCACGGATTCCGGGGTGCCCGGCGGGCCGTCGCGGTCGGGATACGCGCCGACCAGCACGTCCACGTCGAAGGTCACCTCAAGCTCGCCGACCAGTCCACCAGCGTCGAACGCCGTCACGCCGCCTCCATTGACTATTCCCGATCCGCACATTACGGTCTGGGCCAAAATTGGGCAACAACTCGCGGAGGTGCGGCCATGCCGCGCGGTTCCCTCACGCTCTCAGCGGTCCTGGCCGCCGTGCTCCTCACCACGGCGGCCCCGGCCTCGGCAGCGGTCTTACCCACGCCCCCCACGTCATCCGGCCCATCAGCCGGCGCACCCTCGCCCGCCGTCCCGGTCACCGCCGAAACAGGCTTCCAGGGCCGCGCGTCCGAGGCCGCCGAAGGGTCCCGGTCCTGTGCGGGGACGCGGGTGGAGACGTTCGGACCGGCGTCGCTGACCGGCGCGATCGTCGGCGCCGCCGTTCACGACGGCAGGGCGTACGTCGTCACCCGCGGCCAGAAGCCGCCCGTGCTGGCCGAGATCGACCTGGCCACGCGCGCGGTCGTCCGGACCGCCCGCCTGCCGGACGCCCCCGCGGCCGGGGAGCCCGAGGGCGGCTGGGCCACGGCGGTCTCCGGCGGCAAGGTCTACGTCGGCACGTACCCGGTGCCCGACCTCTACCGCTTCGACCCGGCCAGCGGCGAGGTGACGCACCTGGCCTCGTTCGGCAAGAACGGCGGCTACATCTGGTCGCTGGCCGCCGCGCCCGACGGCACCCTCTACGCCGGCACGTACCCCGACGGCCGGGTCAGGGAGTACGACCCGGACACCGGCGCCGTGCGCGACTTCGGCGTGCTCGCCGCCGGCGAGCGCTACGTCAGGGCCGTCGTGGCCGACGACCGCACCGTCTACGCGGGCCTGCTCGACAAGGGCAAGCTGGTGGCGATCGACCGGGCCACGGGCGCGGTCAGGGAGCTGGCGCAGGGCACGACGGGCATCGGCGTGGTGGCCGAGCACGGCGACCGGGTCCTCGCGGTCAGCGGGCCGGCCCTGATCGACGTGCGCAAGGACGGCACCGACGTCAGGAACGTCCCCCTGGGCCCGCTCAGCCTCGACGCGCTCACGGTCGCCGCCGACGGCACCGTCTACGCCACCTCCCGCCCCGACGGCGCGATCCACCGCTACCGTACCGGCGACACCGCCCTCACCCCGGTGGCCGATCCGCCGTCGCGGGACGACGAGACCAGGCGGATCGTGCTCACGGACGACGACACCCTCGTCGGGTTCTCCGGCAGCGGCGGCATGTGGTCGCTGGACCTGCGCACCGGCACGTCCGCGTTCACCGACCTGATCGAGGCGGGCCTGCCCGCCGGAGCCGAGCGCCCGCAGAGCATGCTGCTGGTGCCCGGCCGCGCCGTCTACGTCGGCGGGCACTTCTTCATGGACGTACGCGACCTGCGTACGGGCGAGCAGCGCAGGTTCCGCGTCCCCGGCGAGCCCAAGGACCTGGTCCGCCACGGGAACAAGATCTATGCCGCCCTCTATCCCAGCGGCCAGGTCGTCTCCGTCGACCTGCGCACCGACGAGGTCCGCCCGCTGGCCCGCCTGGGCCACGACCAGCAGCGCCCGTGGGACATCGAGTACGACCCGGGAACCGGCAAGCTGCTGGTCGCCTCCGCCCCGCTGGGCGCCAGGCTGGAGGGCGCCCTGTCGATCATCGACCCCGGCACCGGCGCGATCGACTCCTACCCGGGCGTCATCCCTGACCAGAGCCTGATGAGCCTGTCGCTCGACTCCCGCGCGGGCGTCGTCTACCTGGGCGGCGACGTGCTCGGCGGCGGCGGGACGCCGCCGGTCAGAGCGTCGGCCTCCGTCGCGGCCTTCGACCTGCGCACCCGTACGGTGCGCTGGCAGGTGGACCCGGTCCCGGGCATGCGGACGTTCCAGGACGTCAAGGTGCACGGCGGCCTGCTGTACGGGGTCTACAAGCGCGACTCCGGCACCTGGATCGCCCTCGACCCGGCCACCGGGACGGTCAGGCAGCGGGGCGCCCTGTCCGGGTACGGCGAGCTGACCGTGCATCGCGGCCGGGTGTTCGCCGCCACGTTCTTCGGCGGCGGCAACGCGTACGAGCTGGGCACGGACGAGCCCGGCGGCGGCGCGCTCGGACCCGCCAGGCACCTGGCCACCGGTCTCGGCGACGACTGGTACACCAACCCGCAACTGCACTTCGAGCCCGGCTCGTGGCAGGCGTGGACCATGAGCGGCCGTCATCTGGCCAGGGTGGACCTGAACCCGCGCTGCCCGCTCTTGACCGTCACTCCACCGCAAGGCTAATTTCGGTCTGTGCCGAAATCAGTGCTGGACGCCCACCGGCTCATCGGGCCCGTGCCCTTCGACGACCTGCCCCGCGACCCGGGGCGGGAGATGGACCGGCTGGGCATCCACCACGCCTGCGTCACCCACACGCTCAGCCTCTACTCCGACGTCCACGCCGGCAACGAGGCGCTGCTCGGCCTGCGCGACCCCCGGCTCGTCCCGGTGCCCGTCCTGCTCCCCGAAGCGTTCGCGCCCGCCCAGGACTGGGACGTGCCGATGGTCCGCCTCTGCCCGGCCCGGCACCGGTACGAGCTCACCGGCCCCACGGCGCTGCGCCGGCTGGCGGACCTCGGCGCCGTCGCGGCGATCGAACTCGACGAGACCTCACCGGCCGAACTCGTCACCCTCACCCGCCGGCTGCCGGAACTGCGCGTCCTGCTGCTCAGCCCCGGCTACCGGCGGCTGCGCGCGATCGGCGAGCTCATGGCCGAGATCCCCAACCTGTGGCTGGAGATCGGCACCGTCAACACGCAGCGCGGCGTCGAATGGCTGGCCGCGCACTACGGCGCCGAGCGGCTCGTGTTCGGCACCGGGGCTCCCGTCATGGACGACTGCGGGCCCCGCTTCCTGCTCGACCACCTCGAACTTCCGGAGGCCGACATCGACCTGATCGCCTCGGGCGGCAGCCTGCTCGGGCAGGGAGTCCTGCGGTGATCCTCATCGACCGGCTCGCTTCGGGCGGCGACCTGCTCGGGCGAGGAGTCCTGCGGTGATCCTCGACGCGCACGGCCACCTCGGATCGTGGCCCGACTTCCTCATCCCCGACCCCTCCGCCGCCGGCATGGTGTCCCTGATGGACCGGCTCGGCATCGACGCGATCGGCATCAGCCACCTGCTCGCCGTCGGCCCGGACGCCGAGGAGGGCAACCGGCTGGCGTTCGCCGCGGCCGGGCGGCATCCCGGCCGGATCGGCGTCTGGCAGGTCTACAACCCGCACCAGCGCAACCGGCTCACGGGCAGCGGCGTCTGGGGCGTGAAGATCCATCCGGACGTGCACGAATGCCGGCTCGACGACCGCCGCTACGACCCCGTGTGGGAGCTGGGCCTGCCCGTGCTCGCCCACGGCCAGACCGGCTCCCCGTGGAGTGACCCGGCGCAGTTCGTCACCGTGGCCGGGCGGCATCCGCACGTGCCGCTCCTGCTCGGCCACGCCGGGCTCTGGCCGAACGGCTTCGCCAGGGCGGCCGAGCTGGCGGGCCCGTATCCGAACCTCTTCCTGGAGATCTGCGGTTCCAAGATGACCGGCCGCTGGATCGCCCGGCTGGCCGAGCTGATCGGCGCCGACCGGGTGATCTACGGCTCCGACGCCTGCTTCCTCGACCTGCGCGTCGGCTTCGGCCGCGTCGCCCTGGCTCCCCTCACCGATGCCGACCGCACCCTCGTCCAGGGCGCCAACCTCGCCCGCCTGCTGCCCCCGGACCAACCGGCCGGGCCCGCCCGATCGCCCGAGCCGTGATCGCCCGAGCCTCGGGTGCGTGGCCGGACCCGCCCGTTCAGCCGAGCCGTGATCGCCCGAGCCTCGGTCATCCCGTCCTCGATCGCCTGAACCCGTTCGTCGTGGCCCCGTTCGTGCAGACAAGGACCAACTCGTATGACGCTCGCTCTCTACGGCGGAGCCCCCGTCCGCACCTCCCCCTGGCCCGCCTGGCCGCCGCCGCTCGACGGCGCCCAGCGTGAACGGGTCACCGCCGTGCTGGACAGCGGACTGTGGGGCGCCACGCAGGGTGGGTCCGCGTGCGCGGAGCTGGCCGGCGCGTTCGCTCGCCGGTCGGGGGCCGAGCACGCCGTGACCGTCGGCAACGCCACGCTCGGTCTGTTCGCCGCGTTGCGCGGGCTCGGGGTCGGGCCCGGCGACGAGGTGATCGTCCCGGCGTACACGTTCGTCGCCTCGGCCACCGCCGTCCTGCTCGCCGGCGCCACGCCGGTGATCGCCGACGTGGACGCGGACGACCTGCACCTGTCGGCGGACACGGTACGGGCGGCGCTCACCCCGCGCACCGCCGCGATCATGCCGGTGCACCTCGCGGGCAGCCCGGCCGACATGGACCCGCTGACCGAGCTCGCCACCCGGCACGGGCTGGCCGTGATCGAGGACGCCGCCCAGGCGCACGGCGCCACCTACCGGGACCGTCCGGTCGGCGGGCTCGGCGACGCGGGCGTCTACAGCTTCCAGGCGAGCAAGGCGATGACGGCGGGGGAGGGCGGCCTGATCGTCTGCCGGGACCAGGCGGTGCACGACGCCGTCTGGTCGGTCTGCAACCTCGGCCGCGACCCCGGCGGCGCCTGGTACGGCCATCCGTCGGTCGGCTGGAACCTGCGGCTGACCGAGATCCAGGCCGCGCTGCTGCTGCCCTGGCTGGACCGGCTCGACGCGGAGATCGACCGCAGGAACGCGTTCTGCGCCGCCCTCGAACGCGAACTGTCCGCGATACCCGCGCCCCCGGGCCGCGAAGGTGCGGGGGAGCCGGGAGAGAGGGCCGGGCCGGGGGGATTCCGGCCCGTGACGGTGGTCCCGCGGCCGGCGGGGACCACGCGGGACTCCCGGCACCTGCTGATGCTCAGGCTGCACGTGCCCGTCGACCGGTCGTTCCTGCTGGAGGCCATGGCGGCGGAGGGGGTGCCGCTCGACGGCGGCTACCCGCCGCTCGGCACCATGACGGCGCTGACCGGGGCCGGCGCCAGGCCGGAGCCCTGCCCGGCCGCCGAGGCCGCCGCCCGCGAGGTGGTCTGGGTTCGCCAGTCCATGCTCATGGACGACCCCGCCGGCGCCGCCTGCGTCGCCGAAGCCCTGGCCAAGGTCCTCACGGGCTGACCCGCGACCGGGTCAGACGGACGCCGGGGTGGCCGGGGCCGACGTGGGCTGCTCGGTGCGGATCAAGGCGTCGCACTCGGCGATCGTCTCCTCCAGCAGCGTCCGCAGCAGCGCGTCCGGGTCGGGGATGCACGCCTGCACGATCCCCACCACGGCCAGCTGCACCGCGTTCGGGGCCGCGTACCGGCGGAAGCCCTTCTCCGTGATCCGCGCGGCCCTGCTGAAGCGCCGGGCCTGCTCGGCCGCGTGCGGGACCTCCTCCATGGCCCGCCTGCTGCGCTCGCTCAGCCGCCCGGGCGGCGCGCCGTCGAGCCGGGCGAGCATCTCCTCGGCCGCCAGCACCGACACCGCCAGCGCGAGCTGGCGCTCGGCCGCCGCGACCGGCAGGGCCGTGGTGGCGCAGCGCAGCGCGATGTGCGCGTCCACCCGCAGGTCGTCGCTGGCCAGGCCGATGATGGACGGGACGAGGTGGACGAGCTTGGCCCGGCTCTCGTCGCCGGTGTTGTCGTTGACCAGGCGGGCGAGCGCGGCCAGCAACGGATGGGTGCAGGCCGGATGGTCACTCCACCGCTCGCCGGCCAGGTAGGAGGCCAGCTCCATGAAGCAGGCGCCGCGCTTCGGGTTGCGATGCCTGCCGCGGGAAAGAACCGGCATGTGATCAAGGTGATTGTCCACGGGTGCTCCACTGCTCCACGCGATCGCCGTTTATACAGTCTGCGCCGTCGTGCCGCGCAATGCCAGTGATGTCCTTGAACGTTCCCCCTACCCCGCCGGGTCACACTCAGGCGCTCACGAACACCGCGACCGTCCGCGCGGGCACCGTCACCGTGCCGGTGGCGGGATCGAACGACGACTCCCGCACCACGGGGTCCTCGGAGGCCGCCTGTACGGGATGCAGCGCCACCTCCCGCCCCGCCACCTCCGGCAGCGTCTGCGCCTGGGCCGACGGGGTGGCGTTGAAGACGACCGTCACCGACGCCCAGCGCGGGTCGAGCCCTTCCGTGTCCACGTGCATCGTGATCACCCCCTCCGCCGAGCCGGGGAACGTCAGCCGCCGCCCCACCTCCTCCGCCGACCCCAGCGCGAACGCCGGCGACGACGCCCTGATCCGCAGCAGCTCGCCGAACCCGGCCCGGGCGGCGCCGATGTCGGCGCAGCCGGGCCGCAGCGCGGGATCGGCCAGCAGCGGCCTGGCGTAAGGCCACGCGGCCTCGTTGGCGGCCCGGGGCGGCAGGCCAGCGCCGAAGCCGTTGCCCCGCTCGCAGTCCCACAGCAGCCGGTTGAACCAGTCGCCCGAGTCGTAGGAGTCGCGGTCGAACGACTTCGAGCGCAGCCGCTCCGAGCCCGCGTGCACGAACGCCGTCCCCTGCGCCAGCAGCACCGTGGCCAGCGACAGCACCTGCATGCGCACCCGGTCGGCCATCGGCGTCTCCTGCGGCAGCTTGTACGCCAGCGCGTCGAACAGCGTCTCGTTGTCGTGCGCGTCCACGTACGTCACCGCCTCCCCCGGCGCGGCGGTGTACCCGGCGGGCGAGCCGTGGTAGCCGACCTCCGAGCCCTTCCGGCCCGACGGCAGCACGTAGCCGGCCAGGTTGCCGGTCAGCCCCAGCCTGATCAGGTCCGCGCAGTACGCCAGCCGCGCCCGCCGCTCGCCTGGCGTGCCGTTGGCCGGGGCGCCGTTGGGGTCGCCGGCCAGCCCGGAGCCGAAGCCCTGCACGCGCGGGTCGGAGTCGAAGGGGCCGCCGCCGCGCACCGCGTCCCGCAGCCGGTCGGTGAACGTGCCGATCCCGGTCCCGGCCAGGTTGCCCTGCGTGGCCTGCTCGAACCTGGCGCCGCCGGCCACCTCGCCGAAGTCCCAGCCCTCGCCGTACAGGAGGATCGACCGGCCGTCCACGCCGTCCCGCTCGGGGGTCAGCGCGTCGAGCGCGCGGCGGACGGCGAGCAGGTTCGCCTTCGGATGGTGACCCATGAGGTCGAAGCGGAAGCCGTCGATCTTGTACTGCGTGGCCCACGTGACGATCGAGTCGACCACGAGGCGGCCCATCATGGCGTGCTCGGGCGCGGTGTTCGCGCAGCAGGTGGAGGTGGCCAGAGAGCCGTCGTCCAGCAGGCGGTGGTAGTAGCCGGGCACGATCGGGTCGAGCACGCCGGTGGAGTGGGTGTGGTTGTAGACCACGTCCATGACCACGCGCAGGCCGGCCCGGTTCAGCCCGGCGACCATGGCGCGCAGCTCTCTGGTCCGCTCGTCCGGGTCGGTCGCGTACGAGCCCTCGGGCACCGTGTAGTGCAGCGGGTCGTACCCCCAGTTGAAGGAGTCCCGCGCGGCCGTGCGCGCGACGCATTCCTGCTGCGCCTCGGAGTCGGGCGGCAGCGCGGCCAGGTCGCAGTCCGGCTCCGTCCTGTCCTGCCTGCGCTCGGGGACGGTGGCGAAGTCGAACACGGGCAGCAGCTGCACGTGCGTCAGCCCGTCCCGGGCCAGCGCCCGCAACTCCCGCATCCCGGCCGTGTCGTCGGCTATGTCGCCCGCCGTGTCGCCCGCCGTGTCGTCAGTGGGGCCGCCGCCGGGGGCGCCGGCGCGGTCGCCGCCGGCGGTGTCTGCGAAGGCCGTGTACGTGCCGCGCAGGGCCGGGGGCACGGTGGTGTCGGAGGCGGAGAAGTCGCGTACGTGCAGCTCGTAGATCGAGGCCCGGTGCGGCGGGACCGGGGGCGGCTTGACCAGCCGGTCCCAGCCGGGCGGCTTGAGCGCGGCGGCGTCCAGGCTCACCAGCCGGCTGCGCCCGCCGTCCGGGGTGACCGCCAGTCCGTACGGGTCGGTGACCTCGTTCGTCACGACCCCGCCCGCGCCGGGGGAGTACACGGTGACCAGGTAGGTGTACTCGCGGCCGAGCCACGACGGCGGCCCCTGCACCGACCACACACCGCTCTCGTCGTCGCGCCGCATCGGCTGCACGCTGCTCCGCCCGGGGCCGTACAGCGCCAGCTCGACCTTCCGCGCGGTCGGCGCCCACACAGCCAGCCTCAGCGCAGTGTCGCTGGACGGGCCGAGCGGCTCGGTGAGGGCGCGGGTGGCGTACAGGTCGTCCAGCACGCCCGGGATCTGCACGCCGGTCGCCGCCACGAGCGCGCCCGAGCCGTCCCGCGCGGCGGCCACGACCTGGCCGCGCAGTGCCTCGCGGACCATCCCGGCGTCCTCAGGGTGGACCGTGAACGCGGGATGGGCGGCCAGGTGCGGCCAGGCGCGCCGCTGCTCCTCGCTCAGCGTGCCGGGCAGCAGCCGGATCAGCTCCTGGACGCCGCGCAGGTCCCCGTCCCGGCAGGTGATCCCGCCGCCGGCGCTGAGGGCCAGGAAGTGGCGCGCCGCCGGCCCGGCCCGCCAGAGCACGGTGCCGCGGTCGATCCAGTGGGCCCTGGCCTCGCCGCCGGGCGGCTCGCCACTGCTGTGCGTCAGGATCTTCGCCCCGCTTTCGTGATTCCCGTCCGCCTTCGTGATGCCCCACCCGGGCAGCGGTGATGCAGCACGACGCCGCCCCGGGCTCGGCCCACCCCGGCGGCGGGGATGCGACGCGACGGCGCCCCGGGTTGGACCCGCCCGGCCGGCGGCGACGCGGCACCACGGCGTTTCGTGCCAGAACCGCTGCCCGAGCTGCCCTCGGGGTGTTGCCGGGACGTTACGGTCCGTCTACGATCTTTGCAACGCTTTCTGGAAATTTCAGAAAGCAATTGGCTCACTCTGGTAACTACTTGCAGAAACCTTGCGCCGCCATCTACCGGCGCGCGTTCCGTCGGCGTAGCCTCCGGCTTACTCCGACCTCCGACAGAGCTGTGAGGAGAAGGACATGCGACGACTTTTACCGTCAGCGGCGGCCGTCGCCGCGGTGACCCTGACGCTGGCCGCCTGTGGCGGCGGCGGAGGCGAGAGCGCCGCTCCCGCCGCGTCGGTCTCCGACCCGTCGAAGGTCAGCGGCGAGGTGACCTGGTGGGACACGACGCGCCCGGACAGTGAGGGACCGACCTTCCAGGCGCTGATCAAGGAGTTCCAGGCCAAGTACCCGCAGGTCAAGGTCAACTATGTGAACGTGCCCTCGGACCAGGCGCAGAACCAGTTCCAGACGGCCGCGCAGGCCGGCACCGGCGCCCCCGACGTGATCCGCTCCGAGGTGGCCTGGACCTCGCAGTTCGCCTCGCTGGGCTACCTGCAGCCGCTGGACGGCAGCCGGGCCGTGGACAAGCCCGAGGACTTCCTGCCCGGCCCGCTCAGCAGCACCAAGTTCGGCGGCAAGACGTACGCGGTGCCGCAGGTGACCGACACGCTGGCGCTCATCTACAACAAGCGGCTGCTCAAGGAGGCCGGCCACGAGGAGGCCCCCAAGACGATCGCCGAGCTCAAGCAGACCGCGCTCGACGTCAAGGCCAAGACCGGCGCGCAGGGCCTCGCGCTGAACGTCGACTCCTACTTCCTGCTGCCCTTCATGTACGGCGAGGGCGGCGACCTGCTCGACGTCGCCAACAAGAAGATCGTGGTCAACTCCCCGGCGAACGTGAAGGCCATGGAGACCGTCTCCGACCTGATCAGCTCGGGCGCGGCCGCCAAGCCCGCCACCACCGAGAGCTACGCCAACGCCATGACGGCCCTGAAAGAGGGCAAGGCGGCGATGATCTACAACGGGCCGTGGGCCCTGTCGGAGATCTACCAGGGCAAGGAGTTCAAGGACAAGGCGAACCTGGGCATCGCGCCGGTCCCGGCCGGCTCGATGAAGGCCGCGGCCCCCACGGGCGGCTGGAACCTGGCCATCTACGCCGGCTCGAAGAACATCCCGGCGGCGTACGAATTCGTCCGCTTCATGACCACGGCGGAGGCCCAGGCGAAGATCGCCAAGGAGATCAGCCTGCTGCCGACCAGGACCTCCGCCTACGACAACCCCGACGTCCAGGCCAACGCGGACGTGGCGGTGTTCAAGCCGATCATGGACACGGCCGTGCCGCGCCCGTGGATCCCCGAGGGCGGCCAGCTCTTCCAGCCGCTGCTGGAGGGCTATCAGGCGCTCGTCGGCGGCAAGTCCGCGCCCGCGGACATGCTCAAGCAGGTCGACGAGCAGTACCGCGGGATCATGAAGGACTGGAGCTGACCCGTGGCGGTGTCGACCGGACAGGTGAAGGCCGCGGGCGGCGCCGCCCGCGGCAGTCGCCGTGACAGCCCAGGACGGCTGCGGCGCTCGATCGCCACCCACTGGTACGCGTGGGCGATGATCGCTCCGGTGCTGATCGTGATGGCGGCGCTGATCGGCTGGCCGCTGGTGCGGGGCCTCTACCTGTCGCTCACCGACGCGACCGAGGCGAACATCGGCCGCACCATCGGCGTCAACGTCATCCCGGCCACGTACGAGTTCGTCGGCCTGGACAACTACCTGCAGATCCTGACCAGCAGCGTCTTCTGGGACAAACTGCTGTGGACCGTCGTCTGGACGGCGGCCTGCGTCGTCCTGCACTACGGCATCGGCCTGGGCCTGGCCGTCATGCTCAACCGCAAGCTGCGCTTCCGCTCCCTCTACCGGGTGCTGCTGATCCTGCCGTGGGCGGTGCCCGCGTTCGTGGCCGCCTTCATCTGGCGCTACCTCTACAACAGCGACTACGGCGTGATCAACGGCTTCCTCAAGATGGCCGGACTGACCGGCGTCGGCTGGCTGGACGACCCGACCACGGCGAAGATCGCGGTGATCGCGGTCAACGTGTGGATCGGCGTGCCGTTCATGATGGTCGCGCTGCTCGGCGGCCTCCAGTCGATCCCCGCCGAGCTGTACGAGGCCGCCGAGGTGGACGGCGCGGGCCCCTGGCAGCGGTTCCGCGCGATCACGCTGCCCGGCCTGCGCCAGGTGTCCACCACGGTGGTGCTGCTGGGCACCATCTGGACGTTCAACATGTTCCCCATCATCTTCCTCGTCACCCGGGGCGGGCCCGGCAGCGAGACCGAGATCCTGGTCACCTACGCCTTCCGTGAGGCGTTCACCGGCATCCGCAACTACTCCGGTTCGGCGGCCTGGGGTGTGATCATCCTGGCCATGCTGGTCGTCATGGCCGTCGGCTACCGCCGTACCCTGCGCAGTCAAGGAGACCCATGGTGAGCACCACGACCCGGCCCCGCGTGAGCACCACGACCAGGCCGCGCGGCGAGCGCGGCCCGCTGGCCTCCGTCGCGCTGCACGCCGGCCTGCTGCTCGCGGTGGCGATCTCCCTGTTCCCGGTCGTCTGGCTCGTGCTCACCTCGCTCAAGCCGCGCGACAGCTGGCTGTCGGCCGAGCTGCAGCTGTTCAACAACTCCTCGCTGGACAACTACGTCCGCGTGCTGACCGGCACCGAGTTCCCTCAATGGCTGCTCAACAGCGTGCTGACGGCCGGGCTGACCATGGTGCTCGGCGTGTTCCTGGCGGCGACCACCGGGTACGCGGTCAGCCGGTTCCGCTTCCCCGGCCACCGCTCGGTGATGTGGCTGCTGCTGATCACCCAGATGTTCCCCGTGGCCATCCTCATCGTCCCGCTGTACAACCTGATGGCCGGGCTGGGCCTGCTCAACCAGATCCCCGGCCTGGTGATCGCCTACATGACGATCGCGGTGCCGTTCTGCGCCTGGATGATGAAGAGCTACTTCGACACCGTCCCGGTGGAGATCGACCAGGCCGGCATGGTCGACGGGCTGACCCCGTTCGGCGTCTTCTGGCGGGTGGTGCTGCCGCTGGCCAGGCCCGGCATCGCGGTCACCGCGTTCTACTGCTTCATGACCGCCTGGGGCGAGGTCGGCTACGCCACCGTGTTCATGTCGCAGGAGGACAAGCGCACGCTCGGCGTCGGGCTGCAGCAGTTCATCGGCCAGCACTGGTCCGACTGGGGGTTGATGACGGCCTCCGCCGTGCTCATCGCCATCCCGGCCGGGGTGGTCTTCCTGCTGGTCCAGCGCCATCTGATCACCGGGCTCACCGCGGGGGCGACGAAGGCGTAGCAGGCTGTCGCCTGCGGGTAATCAATCAATCACTGTACGTGACCGTGGCCGGGGCGGGACCATGGTCACGTGGACGGATTCATCGACAGGACCTGTGCGGGCGTGACCGAACTCCGCGTGCACGGCGTCTCCGGCACGCCGCCGGCCGGCGTACTGAACCATCCCCACCCCCGCCTCGTCGCGGGCGACGGCACCACCGGGTTCTACCGGCGCTGGTGGACGGGCGGGCGGCCGACCGGCGAGCACCCCGACGTGCCGGGCGTCCGCCGCAGGGAGGCCTACGCCTGGGGCAACCTCACCTCGGGCGGCAGGACGATCGCGCTCTGGCTGCTCCTGCTGCCGTTCTCGCTGGCGAACCTGTCCTACTTCATGCTCCCGAGGCCGGCCGGCGGGACCCGGCTGCGGCACGCCACCGAGGCGGCGCAGCGGCTGTTCGCCCTGCTGCTCACCGGCACGCTCGTCGGAGCCGTCACCCGGGCCGCCGTGGACCTCGTCGGCTGGCAGTGCACCGCCGCCGGGCGCGCCTGCACCCTCGCCACGGCGCCCGGCTGGGTGCGCTGGCTCGGCACGCTGTGGGGCGCGGAGCCGTCGAAGCGGCTCGCGGTTACCGCGCTCGTGCCGCTGCTGCTCGTCGTTCTGCTGTGGTGGCTCGCCCGCCGCACCTGGCGCCGCGACGAGAACACCGCCGAACCGCCGGACGTCGCGCCCGACCGGCCCGAGTACCGGCCCGCTGCCGATCCGGCGTCCCGGTCCGGTGGCGAGCCCGGGTCCCGGTCCCCGGCCGAGGCCGAGGCCGATCCCGATCCCGGGTCCCGGCCCGCGGAGGCGGCCGAGGTGCTGCTGGCCAGGCCGCGGTTGTGGCGGGGTGGCGCGCCGGTGTGGCGGCTGCGGGTGGTGCACGTCGCCTTCTCGCTCGCCTCCATCGGGGTGGCGGTGTCGGCGCCCTTCGCGCAGACGTTCCCCGGGCTCGCGCTGACGGTGGCCAACGCCGGCGTGCAGCTGGCCGCCGCCGTGCTGGCCGCGCTGCCGTGGACCGCCCGGCGGGTGGACCCGCGCTCGGGACGGCGGGCGCCGCGCCGGCTCATCCGCTCCGTGCACGGGCTGCGGGTGGCGGCGCCGCTGGTCTTCCTGGGCACGGTGGGGGCCGCGCTGGCGGGGCTGCCTGAGGGTTCCGCCGGTACGACGCTGTGGCGGCTGCCCGGTGTCGGCATTGGAACGTTCCAGTACGCCCTGACGCTCGCGCTCGGCCTGTTCATCCTGGTCTCCACCTGCCTGCTCGCCCGCCTGGACCGCCGGACCCGCCGCACCGCCCCCGAGCCGGCCGAGCCGGAGGGGCGGGAAGGGCGGGAGGTCGTGGCGGGAGAGCGGCCGGCGATGGGCGGGGTGGCCGCCTGGGTCGTGCTGATGATCGCCGCCGGCGGCGCGAACGTCCTCGCGCTCGGCGTGCTGTTCTGCACGGCCGCCTTCTTCGGCGTCCCCGCGATGACGGGAGGCCCCCGCCCGCCCGGCCGGCGGCTGTTCCTCGACGACCCCGTCTGGTGGACGGCCGCCCTGGTGCCGCTGCTTGTCCTGGGACTGGCCGCGCTGGCCGTGGTGCTGTGGCTGATCAGGCGGGCCGAGGCCAGGCGGCTGGCGCCGGAGCTCAAGCCGTACTATCTCGAACGCGACGACGCCGAGGCCGTCGCGCGCACCTGGGCGCTGGCCTCGCTCACCGACCGCGCCGGGCTCGTGCTGGGCGTGCTCACCGGCATCGGGGTGGCCGGATCCGCTGCCGTCGGCACGATCCACCAGCTGCGCCTGTTCACCCCGGACGGCGGGCTCGCCGGGCGGGCCGCGTCGATCGGCGGCTGGGCCCTGGCGGCGGTCATCTCCGGGCTCGCGCTGCTCGGCCGCCGCACCTACCGCGACCCCCGCCTGCGCCGGACGATCGGCGTGCTGTGGGACGTCGCCACGTTCTGGCCGCGCGCCATCCACCCGCTCGCGCCGCCCTGCTACACCGAACGGGTGGTCCCCGAGCTGACGGCCAGGATCGGCACCCTCGCCGCCACGGAGCGGGACCAGGTCGTGCTGTCGGGGCACAGCCAGGGCAGCGTGATCGCCGCCGCCGTGGTCCTGCAGCTCGATCCCGCCCTGCGCGGGCGCGTGCGGATGCTCACGCACGGCTCGCCGCTGCGCCGCCTGTACGCGCCCTTCTTCCCCGCCTACTTCGGCGAGCCGGGACCGCGGGCCGTACGCGAGGCCGTGACCTGGTGCAACCTGTACCGGCTGAGCGACCCGATCGGCGGAGCCGTCTTCCGCCGGGTCGATCCGCTCGCCGGCGGACGGAGGGACGCGGTGGACCGGTTCTGCTGGGATCCGCCGCGTCCAGGACCCGGTGAGCCGCTGCCCGAGACGCGGTGGCATACGGACTACTGGCTCGAACCCTCCTATGGCGAAGCCTTGAATCATCTGGTCACCGTCAAACCCGCCGCGTGAGCGCGCCGGACCGGTAGGGTTGCCCGCGTTCCGAGTCGATCAGCCAGGTCCGGATGGGGGCTAACGGTGAGGTGGGTGCTGTTATTGGTGCTGTTTTCCCCGTTGTGGTGGTCGGCTCCGGCCGTCGCTTCCACGGAGGGGAACACGCCCGCGCGGGAGGTGCCCGCGAGCCGCTCCGAGGCCGGGGGACGGGTGGCCTTCATCGGGGTGCCGGGGCTGCTGTGGGACGACATCGACCCGCGTGACACGCCGCGCCTGTGGGAGCTGGCCGGGCAGAGCGGGCTCGGCTCCCTGTCGGTCAAGGCCGTCGGCACCGTGACGTGCCCGTACGACGGATGGCTGAGCGTGTCGGCGGGAGTGCGCTCGGCCGTCGGGCACCGCTGCGGGCTGCCGCCCGAGCCGGTCGTCCAGGGCGCGGGCGCGCTCGTGCGCGAGGTGCCCGAGCTGCACGCCCTGCGTGACGGCGCGTTCGCCGGCACGCTCGGCTCCGCCGTGCACGCGGCGGGCAAGTGCACCGCCGCCGTGGGCCGGGGCGCCGCGCTGATGCTCGCCGACCGGGAGGGCAAGGTCGACCTGTACGCCGCCGACCCGGCCGGCCTGGCCGACTGGTCGCGCTGCCCGGTGCTGGCCGTGGACGTGCCCGCGCTCATCGAGCCGTACCTGCGCGACGACAGGCTGTCGCAGGAGCCCGAGGCCATCGCGCCCGAGCAGCGGCGCGAGCTGGCCCGCCGGGCCGACGCCCAGGTGGGCGCGGCGCTGGACCGGCTGCCCGCCGGCACCGAGATCGTGCTGGCCGGGGTCGGCGACCACGGCTCCGTGCCGCACCTGCGGGTCACCATGTGGAAGCGCGCCGGCACGGAGGCGGTCGCCGGCGTGGCGGGCCCCGCCGTCGGGGCCAACTCCACCCGGCGCGGCGACATCGTCGTGCTGCCCGACATCACGCCCACCATCCTGCACGCGGCCGGCGTCGCGGTGCCGGACACCGTGCTCGGCGTGCCGTGGCGGCTCGGTCCGGCCACCACCCCTGACGACCTGGCCAGGGACGACATGGCCGGGGTGAGCGTGCGCGGCACGACGGGCGTCTTCTTCACCGCCTTCGCCACCGTCACGGTCGCCTTCTACGCGCTGGCCTACTTCCTGCTCACCCGGCGCAGGCGGCACGGCCTGGTCGGCGCCGCCGCGATCGTGCTGGCCGCGATGCCGGTCTCCACCTACGCGGTCAACCTGCTGCCGTGGGACCGCAGCCCGTACGTGGTGGTGACGCTGATCGGCGGCGTGCTGGCTTCCACGGCGCTGATCGCCGCCGTGGCCCTGCTCGGCCCGTGGCGGCGCGACCCGCTCGGGCCGCCCGCGACGGTGGCCGCGATCACCGCCGCGGTGCTCGTGTTCGACCTGCTGACCGGGACGACGCTGCAGTTCAACAGCCTCATGGGCTACACCGCCGTGGTCGGCGGGCGCTACTACGGGCTGGCGAACATCCCGTTCGCGCTGCTGTCCACCGCCGTGCTCATGGGCACCGCCATCGCCGCCCAGTACCTCGTGCGCGCCGGGCACAAGCGGGCCGCCGTCGGCGGGGTGGTCACGCTGGGCGTGGTCGCGATGCTGCTGGCAGGCTGGCCCGGCGTGGGCAGCGACTTCGGCGGCGTGATCGCGTTCGTGCCGGGCATCGCCGTCACCGCGCTGCTCATCGCGGGCAAGAAGGTGTCGGTGCTGAAGCTGGCCGGGTTCTGCGTGCTGGGCGGGGTGGCGGTGTCGATCATCGCCGTGCTCGACCACCTGCGGCCGCCCGCCGCGCAGACGCACCTGGGCCGGTTCGTGGGGCAGGTGATCGACGGCACTTTCCTGCCGATGATCGCGCGCAAGCTGGGCGCGATGCTGAACACCCTGCTCTCGCCCAACCTCATGCCGATCGTGCTCGCCGGGCTGGCGTTCCTGATCTTCGCGATCATGCGGCCGGGGAAGATCAGCGCGGGCGTGGTGCCCAGGGCGTTCGCGCGGTGGCCGATGTTGCGCGCCGGGCTGGTCGGCGCGCTGGTCAGCGGCGTCGTGGGCATGCTGGTCAACGACTCGGGCACCGCCGTGCTGTCGATGGTGGTGGCCCTGGCCGTGCCGCTGGTGCTGCACGCCGGCGTGCGGGTCCCGGGCGAGGAGGAGGAACCGGAGGTCGTCGTCCCGCTGGAGGAGCCGGGGCGCCGCGACGACGTCCTCGCCGGCGAGGTCTGAGCGCTCGTACGGGCCGGGGAGAGGCGTTCCCGGCCCGTACAAGATCTGAAATTTTCTTTTAGTTCATGCTGAAGCCTTGAAAGTTATAACCACGAGCGATTGAGTTCGGTCGTGCAGACCCTCCGATTGCTGGCCGCCGCCGCGCTCGTGTTAGGCCCCATGGCCCTCGTCGCGCCCGCGCAGGCCGAACCCGCTCCCCCCGCAGAGGACGCGCTCGACGCGTCGTCCTACCCGGCGCCCTCCACGCTCCTCACCCGGGCCGCTCCCGGCCAGAAACAGGGCCAGGCGCGGCTGGTGACGGACCAGCGGACCCGGCCGGTCGCGCCGGGCATCTCGCTCACCTCGTTCGACACCTACGACGCGCTCGGCTGGCTGCGCGCGGACGCCGTCACCGCCGAGCTCGGCGGCAAGCCGGGCGTCAAGGCCGACTACGTCTTCTCCGGCGAGGTGAGCAAGACCGAGCCGCTGTCCGGGCCGGTCAAGCGCTCGCGCGCCGTGGCCGCCGTCAACGGCGACTTCTTCGACATCAACAACTCCGGCGCCGCCCAGGGCATCGGCGTGCAGAACGGCGCGCTGATCCAGTCGCCGGTGGCCGGGCACGAGAACGCGGTGGCCGTCGGCGGCGACGGCGTCGGCCGCGTGCTGAAGATGTACTTCGAAGGCAGCGCCACCCCCGCAGGCGGCGCGCCGATCGCGCTCACCCAGTTCAACCAGATCGTGCAGAGCGGCGGCGTCGGGCTGTTCACGCCCTTGTGGGGCTCCTACAACCGGGCCCGCGCCGTCGAGGGCGCCACGTCCGTCGCCGAGGTCGTGCTGGTGGACGGCGTCGTCACCGAGGTACGCAGCTCCGCCGGCACCGGTCCCATCCCCGCAGGTACCACGATCCTGCTCGGCCGCGACGCCGGGGCCGCCGCGCTGTCCGCGCTGAGGACAGGTGACCGGGTCGACGTGCGCTACCGGCCCAAGCCGTCGGCCGGGGGCGAGGTCAAGGCCGCCGTGGGCGGCAACTGGGTGCTGGTCAAGGACGGGGTCGTGCAGAACTCCGCCGACCAGGCCGCGCACCCGCGTACCGCCGTGGGGTTCTCCGCCGACGGCAGGAAGATGTACCTGCTGACCGTGGACGGCCGCCAGGCCGACAGCCGCGGCGTCACGCTGAACGAGCTGGCCGCGATGATGGCCGACCTCGGCGCCGCGAACGCGCTCAACCTCGACGGCGGCGGCTCCTCAACCATGCTGGCCCGCGAGCCCGGATCGGCCGACGTCCAGGTGGAGAACAGCCCCTCCGACGGCGGCGAGCGGCACGTCCCCAACGGCCTCGCGCTCTACGCGCCCGAGGGCAGCGGCAAGCTGAAGGGCTACTGGCTGGAGACCGCGAGCGACCCGGCCAGGGCGCCCGGCGTCGGGCCGGTCGCGGGCGGGCGTCCCGACCGCGTCTTCCCCGGCCTCACCAGGCGGCTGCGCGCGGCCGGCTACGACGAGACGTACGGCCCCGCCGCCGGCACCCCGTCCTGGCGCTCGAACCCCGCCGTGCACGGCGTCGTGCGCGACGGCAGGTTCCACGCCCTCGTGCCCGGTCAGACCACGGTCACCGCCGCGCGCGGGAGCGCTAAGGGCAGCATCGAGCTGACCGTGCTGCAGCCGCTGGAGCGGCTCGGCGCCACCGCCGACCGGCTCGGCATCGCCGGTCAGGACGAGACGGCCACGTTCGGCGTGGTCGGCTACGACCGCAACGGCAACTCCGCGCCCGTCGAGCCCGCCGACCTCAAGCTCGACTACGACAAGAGCCTGTTCGAGGTGACGGCCGCCGAGCAGGGTTACTTCACCGTCAAGGCCAAGGGCGCCACCGGCTCCGGGCTGATCACCGCCAAGGTCGGCAAGCTCACCACGGCCGTGCCGGTGACGGTCGGGTTCGAGGACAGGCCGGTTGCCGACTTCGAGGACGCCGCCTCCTGGACGTTCGCCGCCGCCCGCGCCACCGGCGACCTGTCGGCCGCGCCCGGTCAGAGCGGCGGCGGGCTGAAGCTCTCCTACGACTTCTCCACCTCCACCGCCACCCGCGCCGCCTACGCCAGCCCACCGCAGCAGATCGTGGTGGACGGGCAGCCGCAGGCGTTCGGCATGTGGATCAACTCCACCGGCAAGGGGGAGTGGCCGAGCCTCGAGTTCTACGACGCGCTCGGGCAGTCGCAGATCCTGCGCGGGCCGTACATGACGTGGACCGGCTGGAAGTTCGTCGAGTTCACCGTGCCGCCCGGCGTCACCTACCCGCTCAAGCTGCGCCGCTTCTACGTGGCCGAGACCAAGGCCGACGTCGCCTACACCAACGAGATCCTCATCGACGGCCTGGTCGCCAAGGTGCCGCCGTCGGTCGAGACCCCGGCCACGCCCAAGGTGACCGATCCGGTGGTCGAGGCCGAGGTGGCGAAGATGCCGTGGCGCTTCGCGGTCATGTCGGACGCCCAGTTCGTGGCGAGGGAGCCGGACAGCGACATCGTGAAGAACGCCCGCCGCACGCTGCGCGAGATCAAGGCGGCCAAGCCGGACTTCCTGCTGATCAACGGTGACCTGGTGGACGAGGC
The DNA here is from genome assembly GCF_003001935.1 of Nonomuraea fuscirosea. GTDB lineage: Bacteria > Actinomycetota > Actinomycetes > Streptosporangiales > Streptosporangiaceae > Nonomuraea > Nonomuraea fuscirosea. The sequence continues at coordinate 77,052 of NZ_PVNG01000004.1, forward strand.
GTCGCCCGAGGACTTCGCGCTGGCGAAGCGGATCCTCGACGAAGAGCTCGGCGGAACGGTGAAATATCACTACATCCCGGGCAACCATGAGGTCATGGGCGGCAAGATCGACAACTTCCAGGCCGTCTTCGGCGACACGTACGGGACCTTCGACCACAAGGGCACCCGCTTCATCACCCTGGACACCTCCCGCCTCAACCTCAGGGGCGGCGGCTACGACCAGGTGGCGCTGCTCCGCGCCAAACTCGACCAGGCGGCGAAGGACGCCTCGATCGGGTCGGTCACCGTGCTGTTCCACGTGCCGCCGCGCGACCCGACGCCCGGCAAGGGCAGCCAGCTCGGCGACCGCAAGGAGGCCGCGCTGGTCGAGGGCTGGCTGGCCGACTTCCAGCGCACCACCGGCAAGGGGGCGGCGTTCATCGGGGCGCACGTGGGCACCTTCCACGCCTCCCGCGTGGACGCGGTGCCGTACTTCATCAACGGCAACTCCGGCAAGAACCCCGCCACCGCCCCCGACGACGGGGGGTTCACCGGCTGGTCTCTGTGGGGTGTGGACCCGGTGACGCGGGCCGAGGCCGAGCACGTCAGGCGCAACTGGTTCGCCGACGCGCCCGACTGGATCGGCACGCAGGTCCGCCCGCACGTGGACGAGCTCACGCTGACGGCCCCCGCCACGGTCGCCGTCGGTAGGCCCGCCACGGCGACGGCCTCGCTCGCCCAGGGCACGAGGACGGTGCCGGCCGCGTACCCGGTGTCGGCCGGCTGGTCCGGCTCGCCGAACCTGCACGTCGGCCCGCGCGAGACGGCCAAGCCCTGGCACGTGGCGGTGCTCGACCCGGACACCGGCACGCTGACGGCACTGCGGGCCGGCCGGGTGACGGTGGCCGTCACGGTCAGCGGCGTCACCCGGCAGGCGACCGTGACGACGACCGCCAAGGCCGCCGCCTGACGCCCGCACTTCCGGGCCCCGCGGGACGGTCGCCGTCCCGTGGGGCCTTTGTGCGTGATGGGCCTGTGTGTGCGATGGGCGGGTCGCGGGCAGGGGGCGAGGGTACGGGATCGTGCGACCGCCAGACGGGAGGAACCCCAGATGTCCGCTGAGCTCGATCTCGTGCCCGCCGCGCTCACCCAGGCCATCGACGAGCTGCCCCTGGTGGACCACCACGTGCACGGGGCGACCTCGCACGACCTGTCCCGCACGGCGTTCGAGGAACTCATCACCGAGTCCGACCGCCCCGTGCCGGAGTGGACCACCCAGTTCGACTCCCAGGTCGGGTTCGCCGTCCTGCGCCACTGCGCGCCCGTGCTCGGCCTCGAACCCTTCTGCACGCCGGAGGAGTACCTGGCCCGGCGCGCCCGGCTCGGCGCGGGCGAGGTCAACCGGCGGCTGCTCGGCGCCAGCGGGATCAGGCACTTCCTGGTCGAGACCGGCTACCGCGGCGACGAACTGCTCGGCCCTTCGGGGATGGCGGAGGCGAGCGGGGCGCCCGCCGACGAGGTGGTGCGGCTGGAACAGGTGGCCGAGCGGGTGGCCTCGCTCGGGTGCGCGGCGGACGCGTTCGCCGACCGGTTCGGGCGGGCGCTGGACGAGCGCGCCCGTACGGCGCGCGGGCTCAAGAGCGTCGCCGCCTACCGGTGCGGCCTCGACTTCGACCCCGCGCCGCCGTCACCCGCCGAGGTGACCCTGGCCGCGGGGCGATGGCTGGACTCCGGTGGCGGGCGGCTGAGCGATCCGGTGCTGGTGCGGCACCTCATCTGGGCCGGGCTGGAACGGGGGCTGCCGCTGCAGTTCCACATCGGCTACGGCGACCCTGACGTGGACCTGCGGCGGGCCGATCCGCTGCTGCTGCGCGGGCTGATCGAACTGGCCGAGCCCACCGGGGTGCCGCTGGTGCTGCTGCACTGTTATCCGTACCAGCGGCACGCGGGGTTCCTGGCGCAGGCGTACCCGAACGTGTTCTTCGACGTCGGCCTCGGGGTGAGCTACACGGGGGCGCGCAGTGCGGCGCTGGTGGCGGAGAGCCTGGAGGTGGCGCCGTTCGCCAAGATCCTGTTCTCCTCCGACGCCTTCGGGCCCGCCGAGCTGCACCACCTGGGGGCGTTGTTGTGGCGGCGGGCGATGGCGCGGGTCCTGGGCGGGTTCGTCGCCGACGGCGAGTGGTCGCTGGCGCAGGCGCTGCGGGTGGCCGGCATGGTGGGGGCGGGGAACGCGCGCCGTGTCTACGGGCTGGGATCCGGGGGATGAGAGAGGCGTTCGTGGTTCGGTGATTTTCGAGCGGGGGCAGTGAGTGAGTGCGAACGGCCGGAGGGCGGCCGCAGGTACGGGCAACCCGGAGACGGGCGCAGGCACGGGCGGTGGCACGGGCGGTGGCGCGACCGGCGGCCCGATCGGTGGCGCAGGAGGTGGCGCGGGTCCGGGGGCGGAGCTGCGAGTGGCGTTGCTGGAGGCGCTGGGCCGGGAACTGCCCGCCGCGGCGGCGTTGCGGCGTGAGTTGCACGCCCTGCCCAGGGTGTCCGGCCAGGAGGAGCCGACGCTGAAGCGGGTGCTCGACGCGCTGCCGGAAGGAGCCGTCGAGCAGGTGGCGGGCACCGGCGCGGTGCTGCGGATCGGCGGGGCGGGGCCGGCGGTGGGGATGCGCGGCGAGCTGGACGCGCTGCCCATCGCCGAGCAGACCGGCGTGCCGTGGGCCTCCGTCAACGGCGCCATGCACGCCTGCGGCCACGACGTCCACCTGGCCGCCGTCGTCGCCCTCGCCCGCGCCATCGCCGCCACCGGCGCCCGCGACGCACACGTACACGAGGCGCGTGCGGCCGACGCACATGCCGGCGACACGCACGCTTCCGACGCGCATGCCCGCGAGGCGCACGCGGCCGATGTGCGTGCTCGCGACGTGGGTGCGCCGGCGCCGTTGCTGGTCGTGTTGCAGCCGCGGGAGGAGACCTTTCCGTCCGGGGCGCTCGATGTCGTCGCGTCCGGGGTGCTCGGGCGGCATCGTGTGCAGGCCATGATCGGCGCGCACGTGCAGCCCGTGCTGGCCGGGGGCACGATCGCCTGCGCTCCCGGGCCGGTGAACGCCTCGTCGGACGAGTTCAGGGTGACCGTCAGGGGAGCCGAGGGGCACGCCGCCTACCCGCATCTGACCCGGGACCCGGTGCTGGCCATGGCGCAGGTGATCGTGGCGGCGCAGCAGCTCGTCAGCCGGGTCGCCGACCCCATGGTGCCGACCGTGGTCACGTTCGGGACGGTGAACGCGGGCAGCACGCCCAACGCCGTCCCCGGCGAGGCCGTGGCCAGAGGCACGCTGCGGACCATGTCCCGCAAGTGGCGCGAGCGGCTGCACGAGCGGTTCGCCCAGGTGGTGGAGGACACGGCGCGGGCGTACGGATGCGTGGCCGAGGTCGAGATCCTGCCCGGCGAGCCGATCCTGGTCAACGACCGGGCGCTGGCCGTACGGGCGGGGGAGCGGCTGCGGGAGCAGGGGTGGACGGTCGACGACGAACTGCGCTCGTGCGGGGCCGACGACTTCGCGCGTTACGGCGAGGTGGCGCCGTCGCTGATGATGTTCGTGGGCGTGGACACCGCGGCCGGGCTGCACAGCCCCGGTTTCCTGCCGGACGACGACGCCGTGGGCGCGGTCGCCGAGGCCCTGCTGGCCGGCTACCTCGCCGCCTCCCCACCGGGCACCGGCGGGCGCTCATCGGAGCTCGGGGAGGCGGTGTCCTCCCACCGCGGTAGCGGGCGGGTCGCGGGGCCGTTCGAGGGGTGATCGGTTACGGACGAAGACCTCAACGCTGACGAAACCCGGTCGAACCTCTAGGCTCGGCCGAGATGGACCTCGAAACTTTCTCCCCTGGTTCGGGCCGCCTCGAACCCCGGGCAGCCCTCCGTACAGACGCCCCTTCCGTCGATCTCAACGGGACGTGGCGCTTCCGCCTGTCGCCGACCGCGAACGTCCCCGAGGACTTCGCCGGGCCCGACTACGACGACTCGGGCTGGGACGACCTGCCCGTGCCGTCCCACTGGGTGCTGCACGGTCACGGCGCGCCCGCCTACACCAACGTCGTCTACCCGATCCCCGTCGACCCGCCGCGGGTGCCCGACGAGAACCCCACGGGCGACTACCGCCGCGTCTTCGACCTGCCCGAGGGCTGGACCGGCGGGCGGCTGCGGTTCGAGGGCGCGGAGTCCTTCGCCCGCGTCTGGCTGAACGGCCACGAGCTGGGCTTCTCGACCGGCAGCCGGCTGCCCGTCGAGTACGACGCCGGCCCCTACCTGCGTCCCGGCCGCAACGTGCTGGCCGTGCGCGTGCACCAGTGGTCGGCCGCCACGTACCTGGAGGACCAGGACATGTGGTGGCTGCCCGGCATCTTCCGCGACGTCACGCTCACCCGTTCGGCCGCCGACGTCTTCGTGCGCGCCTCCTACGCGGCGGACGGACGCGGCACGCTGAGCTTCGACGGCCCCGGCACGCTCAGCGTCCCCGAACTCGGCGTCGAGAACCTCGAACCGGGCACCGAGATCACGGTCGGCGTCCGGCCGTGGACGGCCGAGACCCCGCACCTGTACGACGCCGTGGTGACCTGCCCCGGCGAGACCGTACGGCTGCGCGTCGGCTTCCGCAGCATCTCCATCGAGGACGGCGTGCTCCTGGTCAACGGCCGTCCGCTGCTGCTCAAGGGCGTCAACCGGCACGAGTTCCACCCGGAGCACGGGCGCGCGGTGCCGTACGAGACGATGCGCGAGGACGTGCTGCTGATGAAGCGGCACAACGTCAACGCGGTCAGGACCAGCCACTACCCGCCGCACCCCGACTTCCTGGACCTGTGCGACGAGCTGGGCCTGTGGGTGATCGACGAGTGCGACCTGGAGACGCACGGCTTCGGCGGGTTCGGCTGGCGCGGCAACCCCACCGACGACCCGCGCTACGAGGACGCGCTGCTCGACCGCATGCGCCGGATGGTCGAACGCGACAAGAACCACCCCAGCGTCATCATGTGGTCGCTCGGCAACGAGGCCGGCGTCGGCCGCAACCTGGCCGTCATGGCGGGCTGGACGCGTGAGCGCGACCCGTCCAGGCCGCTGCACTACGAGGGCGACCGGTCGTGCTCGCACACCGACGTCTACTCCCGCATGTACGCCTCGCACGCCGAGGTCGAGGCCATCGGCCGGCGTGAGGAGGACCCGCTCGACGATCCGGAGCTGGACGCGCGGCGGCGGCAGCTGCCGTTCCTGCAGTGCGAGTACGCCCACGCCATGGGCAACGGGCCCGGCGGGCTGGCCGAGTACCAGGAGCTGTTCGAACGCTATCCGCGGCTGGCCGGCGGGTTCATCTGGGAGTGGATCGATCACGGGCTGGCGCACCCCGAGCACGGGTACGCCTACGGCGGCGACTACGGCGAGCCCGTGCACGACGGGAACTTCGTCATCGACGGTCTCGTGTTCCCCGACCGGACGCCGTCCCCCGGGCTGATCGACCTGAAGAAGGTGTTCGAACCGGTCAAATTCGAGTTCGGCGACGGGGTCGTCCGGGTCGTCAACGGCCATGGATTCACCGACCTGTCCCACCTGCGGTTCGTGGCCGTCGTGCAGGTCGAGGGGGAGACCGTCGCCGAGCACCGCCTCGACGTGCCCGCGGCGGGCGGCGAGTGCAAGCTGCCCGGCTTCCCGGACCGGCCGGGCGGTGAGCGGTGGCTGACCGTGCGCGCCGAGCTGGCCGCGGACGAGCCGTGGGCGCCGGCCGGGCACGAGGTGGCCTGGGGGCAGGCGCTGCTGACACTGCACGATCCCGCGCCGAACGAGCTCCTCACCTCCTTCACCCGCGCCGCCACCGAGCCGGCCGACGGCGCCGGGGTGAGCGACGGCGAGGCCGGTCAGGACGGCGGGTCGCGTGACGGCGTCGGCCTGCGGTACGGCGGAGGCGCGGGCGCCCGGGATGAGCTGATCGCGGGGGACAGCGCGTTCGACGCGGCCACCGGGCGGCTCGTGCGGCTGTTCGGTACGGAGGTGGACGGGCCCCGGCTCGACCTGTGGCGGGCCCCGACCGACAACGACCGGGCCGACGGCCTGGCGGACAAGTGGCACCGGCTCGGCCTGCACCGCCTCACCCACCGGGTGGAGGAGATCACCGCGGGCGAGGAGCTGGTCGTGCGCACCCGGGTCGCGCCGGCGGCGACGAACCTGGGGATGCTGGCCACGTACCGGTGGACGTTCGACGGCGGCCTGCGGCTCGTCCTCGACATCGAGCCGGAGGGCGACTGGCGCGACCCGGTCGCCCGGATCGGGGTGACGATGACGCTGCCCGGCTCCGCGGTGGACCGGGTGACGTGGTTCGGGCCTGGGCCGGGGGAGGCGTACCCGGACACGGGCATGTCGGCCCGGGTCGGCCGGTGGTCGGCCACGCTCGAGGAGCTGCAGACGCCGTACGTGCGCCCGCAGGAGAACGGGCACCGCGCCGACGTGCGGTGGGCCGAGCTCGGCGGGATCCGGGTGTCCGGCGAGCCCGTGTTCGGGCTGACCGCGCGCCGCTGGAGCGCCGCCGAGCTGGCCGCCGCCCGGCACCTGCCCGACCTGGTGGCGGGTGACCGGCTCCACCTCCACCTCGACCTCGCCCACCAGGGCATCGGCACGGCCACCTGCGGCCCGCGCCCGCTGCCCGCCTACGATCTGCTGGCCCGCCGCACCACCCTCCGCCTCCGCTTCGACCGCGCTTGACGCCCGGCCGTCCCCCGTCACGGAAAGACCGGGCGGGCCAGGCACGCGCGGTGACAGTTCGGGCCCGCGCCCGACATGAAGCGGCCGGGCCCCGTACGACGGGACCCGGCCGCTGACGGTGGCCTCCGCACGTGAAGCGCGGAGGCCACGGAGGTGGGCCGATGCCCCGGTAGCGCGAGACGACCGGGGCAGCGCACCCGCCGGCACCAGGCGTCAGGCGACCTCCGCCGGGGCGGAGGGCCGGACGATCTCGGCCGGGGCGGCGAGGACGGTGCCGGCGCCGACCGTGAGGCCGCCCTCGCGGATCGCGAAGCCGAGCCCCGCCTCCAGCGCCACCGCCTTGCCCAGCTCGACCGCCACCTCCACCGTCTCGCCCGGCCGGGCGACGACGCCGGCGGGCAGGACGAGCTCACCCGGCACGTCCGTCGTGCGCAGGTAGAACTGCGGCCGGTAGCCGGTCGCGATCGGCCGCCGCCGTCCGCCCTCCTCCGGCGTGAGGAGGTAGACGCGGGCGGTGAACGAGCCGAGGGCCCGCTGGCTGCCGGGCGCGGCCAGCACCATGCCCCTGCGCACCTGGTCCCTGCGGACCCCGCGCAGCAGCACGGCGGCGTTGTCGCCGGCCTCGCCCCGCTCCATCGTCTTGCCGAACGTCTCGACGCCCGTCACGACGGCGGAGAACCCGTCGCCGAACCCGATCGCCTCGACCGTGTCGCCGACCCGCACCGTGCCGCGCTCGATGGCGCCGGTGACGACCGTGCCGCGGCCGGTGACCGTCAGCACGTTCTCGACCGGCATCAGGAACGGCGCGTCCACGTACCGCACGGGCACGGGGATGTGCTCATCCACCGCCCGCAGCAGCTCGTCGATCGACGCCGTCCAGGCGGGGTCGCCCTCGAGCGCCCGCAGCCCGGACACCCGGACCATCGGGACGTCGCGGTAGCCGTGCTCGGCGAGCAGCTCCTGCAGCTCCAGCTCGACCAGGTCGATCAGCTCCGGGTCGGCGCCGTCGGCCTTGTTGACCGCCACGACCAGGTGCTCGACGCCGACCCGCTTGGCGAGCAGCACGTGCTCCCTGGTCTGCGGCATGATGCCGTCGTGCGCGGACACGACGAGGATCGCGCCGTCGAGCTGCGCCGCCCCCGTGATCATGTTCTTCACGTAGTCGGCGTGGCCCGGCATGTCCACGTGGGCGTAGTGCCTGGTGGCGGTCTCGTACTCGACGTGCGAGATGTTGATCGTGATCCCCCTGGAGGCCTCCTCCGGGGTACGGTCGATCCGCTCGAACGGCGTGTACGTGGCCTGCCCGCGCCCGGCCAGCACCTTCGTGATGGCGGCGGTCAGCGTGGTCTTGCCGTGGTCGACGTGGCCCATCGTGCCGATGTTGAGATGCGGCTTGTTGCGTACGTAGGCCTGCTTGGCCATGGTTCCTTCCCTCGAAACCTGGAGTTTTCGCCGTGACCCGTCATGGGCCGGTCAACCTCTCCCCGCCGGGTCACGTGGACGTACGGGAAGAGGTCAGCGCTCCAGGCCGTCGCAGGCACGCCCGAGCGCGCCCGGCAGTGCGGGCGTCGCGAGGTGAGCGTGCTGGAACATGAGGAACATAGTGCGGGCTTCAGCACCGCGCCGCAACGGTTTATTCCAGGAGCGGTTAGGGCCTTCCGACGCTCATGTACGTGTAGCCGAGCGCCCGCATCGCCGCCGGATCGAACAGGTTGCGGCCGTCGTAGAGCACGGGACGGCGCATGACCGACGCCGCGCCCGCCCAGTCGACCTCCTTCAGCTGCGGCCACTCGGTGACCACGATCGCCGCGTCGGCCCCCGCGAGGGCCAGCTCCGGCGTCGGGTGCCGGGTCGTCGAGCTCCACGGCTCCACGCCGGCCGGGCGCGCCATCGGGTCCCAGGTCCGCACCTCGGCGCCCTCGGCCAGCAGCCGGGCGGCCAGCACGGTGCTGGGCGCCTCGCGCATGTCGTCGGTGCCGGGCTTGAACGTCAGGCCGAGCAGCGCCACCCGCATGCCCGCCAGTGTGCCCAGCTCGTCGTGGAGTTTCTGCACGGCCCGGCGCTTCTGCAGGTTGTTGACGTCGATGACGGCCGACAGGAGCTGCAGGTGGTAGCCGGTGTTGCTGGCGAGCTGGCGCAGCGCCTCGGAGTCCTTGGGGAAGCAGGAGCCGCCCCAGCCGATGCCGGGACGCAGGAAGTGGGGGCCGAGGCGGTGGTCGAGGCCGACGGCGCGGGCGACCTCCTCGACGTCGGCGCCGGTCTTCTCGCACAGGGTGGCGATCTCGTTGATGAAGCTGATCTTCGTGGCGAGCAGCGCGTTGGAGGCCAGCTTGACCATCTCGGCCGAACGCACGTCCATCACCACGACCGGGCCGTCGACGCCGTCGTGCAGGTCGGTGATCAGGGCGGCGGTGGCCTCGTCGGCCGAGCCGATGACGATGCGGTCGGGCTTGAGGAAGTCGGTGACCGCCCGGCCCTCGGCGGTGAACTCGGGGTTGGCGGCGTAGCCGACGTGCGCCAGGCCCGCCGCGTCGAGCGCGGCCCGCACGCGCGCGCCCGTGCCCACCGGGACGGTCGACTTCACCACGACGGCCTTGAGGTGCGCCGCGCCCTCCAGCGACTTCACCACCGCCCAGAGCCGGGACAGGTCGGCGTCGCCGGAGGCCGAGGGCGGGGTGTCCACGCACACGTAGGCGATCTCGGCGCCGTCGAGCGTCTCGGCCAGGTCGAGGGTGAAGGTCAGCCGCTCCTTGTTCCTGGCGATCATGTCGCCCAGGCCCGGCTCGTAGATCGGCACGTCGCCGGCCCGCAGCAGGGCGACCTTGTCCGGATCGATGTCGCGGACCACCACCCGGTGGCCGAGCTCGGCGAGGCAGGCGCCGGTGACCAGACCGATGTATCCGGCGCCGAACACGGCGACGTGGCGTTCCGGCTTGCCGACCATGGCTGACCATCCATTCTCGCGGGCGTCAGGGGCGCGCCCGCCGTTCGGGGGAGAGAGGTGCCGAAACCGGCGCGGGATCTTCACTTTAACGTTGGCCTTCACATTCTCCCCGACCAGCCGTCACGTCCTGTACGCGAGCCCCGCCACCGGAGTCCGCGCACCCGGTTGGCGGTGAGCACAACGGGGGCGGCCCTGTTCGTCGCGCACGCCGAAGCAGGCGGCTGAACGGTGGCCTACGGTTCGGATATGCCACGACTCGCCCTGGAGGACCTGCACCGTTTCGCCGTACCCTCCGATCCCGCGCTGCGCCCCGACGGCGGCGCGGTCGCGTACACGCTGACCACCGTCGACCGGGACGGCGACGAGAACCGCTCGGAGATCTGGCTCGTCTCCTGCGACGACCCAGGCGCGCAGCCGCGCCGCCTGGCCGCGGGCAGCTCGCCCCGCTGGTCGCCGGACGGCCGCACGCTCGCGTTCCTGCGCCCGGCCGGCGGCGGCGCGGCCCAGCTCCACCTGCTGCCCATGGACGGCGGCGAGCCCTCCGTCCTGACCTCGGCCGCGCTCGGCGCGGGGGCGGCGTGCTGGTCGCCCGACGGCACCCGGATCGCCTACTCGGGCCCGGCGGGGCCGGGCGGGCAGGCGCCCGACCCGAACGCCCCCGTCGTCGCCGACCGGCTCGACCACAAGGCCGACGGGGCCGGGCTGCTGCGCGGCGTCACCACGCAGCTGTTCGTGGTGGACGTCGCCTCCGGCGAGTCCGCGCAGGTCACCGAGGGCGACTTCCACGCGGGAGAGCCGTCGTGGGCGCCGGACGGCGGCCGCCTGGCGTTCGTGGCCGACATGGAGCCCGACCGCGACCTGGAGTACGGCGGCGCGGTGTACCTCGTGCCGCCCGAGGGCGGCGTGCCCGAGCGGCTGACCGACCCCGGGATCATCTGCGCCGGCGTGTGGTGGCTCGGCGACCGCCTGCTGATCGCCGGGATGAAGGGCGAGCTCGTCGGGCACGTCCGGCTCTACACGCTCGACCCCGGCGGCGACGGCGGCGTGGCCGAGGTGGAGACGGGGCTCGACCGCAACGTCATGCTCGGCCACCCCGGCTATCCCGGCGCCACCCCGGCGCTGCTCGGCGGCGAGCTGGTCTTCTGCGTCCGCGACCGCGGCTGCTCCCACCTCTACCAGGCGCCAGGCCGCCGGCTCGTGCCGGAGGAGGTGAGCGTGTCCGGGGCGAGCGTGGCCGCGGGGCGGATCGCGTACGTGGCCGCCGATCCGCGCACCGCGGGCGAGGTCTTCCTGCTGGAGCCCGGCGGGGGCGAGCCGCGCCGGCTCACCGGTCACGCCCTGCCGGACGCGGAGCCGTACACGCCGGTCCGGCGCACCTTCACCGCGCCCGACGGCACCGAGGTCGAGGGCTTCGTCCTGCGCGACGAGAACGCCACCACCCCGGGCCCGCTGCTGCTGGACGTCCACGGCGGCCCGCACAACGCCTGGGCCCCCGTGCTCGACGGCTTCCACCTCTACCACCACGTCCTGGCGGCGCGCGGCTGGACCGTGCTGGCGCTCAACCCGCGCGGCAGCGACGGCTACGGCGAGGCGTTCTACACCGCCGCCGTCGGCGCGTGGGGCCTGGCCGACACCCAGGACTTCCTGGCCGCGATCGACGACCTGGTGGCCGACGGCGTCGCCGACCCCGAGCGGCTGGCCGTCACCGGCTACAGCTACGGCGGCTACATGACGTGCTGGCTGACCGGCGCCACCGACCGGTTCAAGGCGGCGATCGCCGGCGGCGCCGTCACCGACCTGGCCGTCGCGGGCGGCACTTCCGACCTCGGCCACCTGATCGCGACCCAGGAATGCCCGGGCGACCTGGCCGCCCAGTCACCGTTGACCAGGGTGGGCGAGGTCACCGCGCCCACCCTCCTGCTGCACGGCGAGAACGACGACCGGTGCCCCATCGGCCAGTCGGAGCAGTGGTTCGCCGCGCTGCGCGAGCGGCGGGTGCCCGTCCGGCTCGTGCGCTACCCGGGGGCCTCCCACCTGTTCATCCTGAACGGCCGGCCCTCACACCGCTATGACTACAACGAAAGGATCCTCGCGTGGCTGGAGCAATGGGTCAGCGGCTCCCCGAGCTGATCGCCGAGTACGAGGTGCCGGGCGCGGCGCTGGCGTACCTGCACGAGGGAGAACTGCACGAGTTCGCCGCCGGCACCCTGAACAAGGCCACCGGTGTCGACGTCACCACCGACTCGCTCTTCCAGATCGGCTCGGTCACCAAGGTCTACACCGCCACCCTGATCATGCAGCAGATCGAGCAGGGCAGGCTCACCCTCGACACGCCGGTGCTGGAGGTGCTGCCCGAGTTCAAGGTGGCCGACGCCGAGGTCACCAAGAAGGTGACGATCAGGCATCTGCTCACCCACACCAGCGGCATCGACGGCGACCTGTTCCTCGACACCGGGCGCGGCGACGACTGCGTGGAGAAGTACGTCGCGGCCTGCGCCGACCTGGCCCAGAACCACCCGCTCGGCGTCACCCAGTCCTACTGCAACTCGGGCTTCAGCATCGCCGGCCGGGTGCTGGAGAAGCTGACCGGCAAGCGCTGGGACGACGTGCTGCGTGAGGGCATCGGCGAGCCGCTCGGCCTCACCCACACCTGGACCCTGCCCGAGGACGTGCTGCGCTTCCGTGCCGCCATGGGCCACGTGGACGGCGAGCCCGCCCCGGTGTGGGGGCTCATGCGCTCGGCGGGCCCGGCCGGCCTGATCTGCGCCCGCCCCGCCGACGTGGTGGCCTTCGCCAGGGCCCACCTGGAAGGCGGCCTGCTGGAGAACCCGCAGGTCATGTGGGAGCCGCAGGTGGACATCCCCAACCCGTACGCGCTCGGCCGCCACTGGGGCGTGGGCTGGATCGTGGACGAGTGGAGCGGCCAGCGCGTCATCTCCCACGGCGGCAACACCATCGGCCAGCACGCGATGCTCTGGGCCGTGCCCGGCACCGGCACCATCGCCTGCGTCACCGTCAACGGCGGCCACTCCGGCGCGTTCACCCACCGCGTGGCGACGGAGCTGTTCGCCGAGCTCGACGGCCTGTCCGTGCCGGCCACGCTGGGCCCGCCCGAGACGCCGGTCGAGGTGGACGCCTCCCGCTACGCCGGCCGTTACGAGCGCGCGGGGGCCATCCTCGACGTGTCGCTGCGCGACGGCAAGCCGTGGCTGCGGATGGAGGCCACCGGCGCGCTGGCCGAGCTGGAGAAGCCGCAGGAGTTCGAGCTCGTCCCGGTCGACGAGACGACGTTCGTGCTCAAGTCGCCCGAGGACCCGTCCTGGCTGTCCGCGGTGTTCTACGAGCTGCCCGACGGCTCCCCGTACGTGCACCTGGGCGCCCGCGCGACGCCGAAGACCGGCTGAGGCGGCCGCCCGCGCCGTGGACTATCGTGACCGGATGAAGAACCGCCCACGCGCCAGTCTCGGGCGGATCCTGCACGACCTCGGCACGACGGTGCTCGACGTGGCCGCCTCGCCCGGCTCGCTCGACGCCGAGGTGACGGGGGTGCACATCTACGACCCGCTCGACGAGCTGATCGTCCCCTCGGGGGCGATCCTGCTCGCGGTCGGCGTGCAGGGCGCGGACGACATCTGCGCCCTGCTCGCCCGGGCCCCCCACGCCACCGGCATGGTGGTCAAGCTGCCGGTGGACGTGGACGAGCGGGTGCGCGCGGCCGTGCTGGAGACCGGCGTGGCCGTGCTCGGCCTCACCCGTGCCGCCTCCTGGGCGCAGGTGGCGGCGCTGCTGCGCTCCCTGCTGGCCGAGGGCGACCTGGCCGAGCCGGGGGAGGGCGCGTACGGCGACCTGTTCTCCCTGGCCAACGCCGTCTGCGCGCTGCTGGACGCGCCCGTGACGATCGAGGACAGGTCCTCGCGGGTGCTGGCCTTCTCCGGACGCCAGGACGAGACCGACCCCGGCCGGGTGGAGACCGTGCTGGGGCTGCAGGTGCCCGAGCGCTACCTGCGCCAGCTCGACGCCCAGGGCGTCTTCAAGCGCCTCTACCAGAGCCACGAGCCGATCCACATCGAGCTCGACGACGACGACATCGTCAACCGGGCCGCGATGGCGGTGCGGGTCGGCGACGAGATCCTCGGCTCCATCTGGGCGGTCGTGCACGAGCCGCTCAGCCCGCAGCGGCAGCGCGCGCTCGCCGACGCGGCCAAGATCGTGGCGCTGCAACTCCTGCGCGAGCGGGCCGGGGCCGACACCCAGCGGCGGCTGCGCGCCGACCTGCTGTCCACCGTTTTGGCCGGCGGCGCCGACGCCGCCGAGGCGGCCGGCCGGCTGGGCATCGCCACCACCCGCCTGTGCGTGCTGGCCGCCCAGCTCGCGGGCGTGCCCGCCGACCCGGCGCAGGGCGAGAGCGACAGGCAGCGCTTCTGCGACGCGCTCGCGCTGCACGTCGCCGCCATCCATCCGAAGGCCGCGGCGGCGCTGGTCGGCTCCGTCGCGTACGCGGTGCTGCCGCTGGCCGCCGGGGGAGACGAGGAGGCGCGGGCCGTCCGCGTGGCCGAGAGCTTCCTGGCCAGGGTGGGCCCCCGCCACGCGGCCAACATCGGCGTCGGCCGCCTCGCGCTCAGCCTCGCCCAGGTCGCCAGGTCCAGGGCCGACGCCGACCGCGCCCTGCGCGTGCTGCGCGCCGGCGGCACCGCGGGTCAGGCCGCCGGATACACCGGGGTGCACTTCGAGTCGCTGCTGCTCCAGGTGGCCGACGTGGCCGCCGCCGAGGACCAGGCGCCCACCGGGCCCTACCAGCGGCTGCTCGACCACGACGCCGAACACGGCACCGAGCTGGCCGCCACGCTGGGGGCCTACCTCGACGCGTTCGGCGACGTCAACCAGGCCGCCGCCCGCGTCCACGTGCACGCCAACACCTTCCGCTACCGGCTCAAACGCCTGGTCGAGATCAGCGGGCTCGACCTGGCCGACCCCGACGCCAGGCTCACCGTGATGCTGCAGATGAGGATCTTCGGACGCCAGCACTAGCGGCCCCGGCTTTTTCGTGACCGGCCACGAAGAAGGGGCCGGGGGTGAGCGGGGAAGGTGGTGCTCTCCCCCCTCGCTCGTCTGGAGTGCCCATGAGAACACCGATAGCGGCGGCCCTCACCGCGCTCGCCCTGCTCGCGGCCGCCTGCGGAGGCACCGACGGGGGTGGCGAAGGAGGTGGCGGGCCGGCCGGGGGCGGCACGTTCACCTACGCCCTCTCGGCCGACCCCGGCGTGCTCGACCCTTCCGGGGCCGTGCTCAACGTCACCATCACCACGCTGTCCCTCGCCTACGACACCCTGGTCGGCGTCTCCAAGGACGGCAAGACCGTGCCCCTCCTGGCGGAGAAGTGGGAGGTCGAGCCGGACAAGGTCACCTTCACCCTGCGCAAGGACGCCACCTGCTCCGACGGCTCGCCGGTCACACCCGCCGACGTGGCCAAGAGCGTCAACCACATCGCCGACCCCGCCACCAAGTCGCCCATCTACGGCGTGATCGTGCCCGCCGGCATGAAGGCCGAGGCCGACGAGGCGGCCGGCACCGTGACCCTGTCGATGCCGGAGCCGTTCAGCTTCATCCTGGAGACCGCCCGGTCGCTCTACGTCGTCTGCGGCAAGGGCCACGAGGACCGCTCCCTGCTGGCCCGGGGCACCTCCGGCAGCGGCCCCTACAAGCTCACCGAGGCCGTGCCCGGCGACCACTACACGTTCAAGGCCCGCAGGGAGTACGCCTGGGGCCAGGAGGGCGGCACCGGCAAGGACATCCCGGAGAACGTGGTGGTGAAGATCATGCCGAACGAGCAGACCGCCGCCAACCTGCTCATCTCCGGCGGCCTGAACGGCGCCCTCGTCCTCGGCCCCGACCGCGCCCGCCTGGAGGCCGCCCCCGGCATCGGCAAGGTGGTCGAACCGGTCCAGAACGGCCAGTTCTTCTACCACCAGGGCGACGACAGGCCCGCCCACGACCCAGCCGTGCGCAAGGCGCTCACCCAGGCCGTCAACCTCAAGGAGCTGGCCGGGATCGCCACCAGCGGCACCGGCAAGCCCGCCACCGGCCTCGTCCTGCACCCCCGCCCCTGCCAGGGCGACTCCGTCACCGGGCACGTGCCGGCCTACGACGAGGCCGCCGCCAAGGCGGCGCTCGACGCGGCGGGCTGGAAGCCCGGCCCCGACGGCATCCGGGTCAAGGACGGCAAGCGGCTGACCCTGCGCTACCTCTACGCCACCACCAAGGGCGCCGGGACGCAGGCCGCCGCCGAGTACCTCGCCGCCGCCTGGCGCAAGGTCGGCGCCGAGGTGAAGCTGAACGGCCAGATCGACACCAAGCTCGCCGAGTCGCTCAACGCCACCCAGGACTGGGACGTCATCTGGCTGCCCATCGGCGTCACGCTGCCGAGCCAGCTCATCGGCTTCCTGTCCGGACCCGCCGCCCCCAAGGGCGCCAACTTCGCGCACCTGGCGAACAAGAAGTACGAGAAGCTCGTCGCCGAGGCCGGCCGGGTTCCCGCCACCGAGGGCTGCCCGAAGTGGCTGGAGGCGGAGTCGGCCCTGTTCGACTCGGCCGACCTGGTGCCCGTGGTCGAGCAGACCGTGCTCCAGGCCACCAAGGGCGCCACGTACCAGCAGTACGCCGGGGTGTTCGTGCCCGCCACGATCCGGCTGACCCAGGGAGGCTGACTGAATGACCCGCCGTCTCGGCGTGCGGCGACTGGTGCGGTTCGCGGTGTCGCTGGGGGTGCTCATGGTGGTGTCGTTCGCGATGATCCACCTGATCCCCGGCGACCCCGTCCGCGCCGCCCTGGGCCCGGCCGCTCCTCTGGAGCTGGTCGAGGCCCGCCGGGCGGCGCTCGGCCTCGACCGGCCGCTGCCGGAGCAGCTGCTCACGTACGTCACCGGCGTCGTGACGGGCGACTTCGGCACCTCGTTCCTCACCGGCGAGCCGGTCGGGGAGGTGATCGCCAGCCGGCTGCCCAACACCCTGTCGCTGGCGCTGCTCGCCACCGCCGTGGCGCTGCTGATCGCCGTGCCGCTCGGGATGTGGGCCGCCGTCCGCACCGAGAACGGCCGCAACCGGGGCACCGAGCTCGGCTTCAGCGCCACCACCGGCACCGCCGTGGCCGTGCCCGAGTTCCTGTACGCCATCGCGCTCGTGACCGTCTTCGCCATCGCGCTCGGCTGGTTCCCGCCGGCCGGCAAGGCGGGGCCGCTCACGTACGTGCTGCCCGTCCTGGCCCTGTCGCTGGGCCCGGCCGCCATGATCGCCCGCATCTCGCGCGTGGAGACGCTGCGCGAGCTGGCCAAGGACTACGTGCGCCTGGCCCGCGCCAAACGGCTGCCCGCCGCCCGGCTGCACCTGCGGCACGTGCTGCCCAACACGCTGACCGCCACCCTGACGGTCGGCGGCCTGCTGCTGACCTCGCTCATCGCGGGCGGCGTGCTGGTCGAGTACGTCTTCGCCTGGCCCGGGCTCGGCCTGAAGATCGTCGAGTCCATCACGCAGAAGGACTATCCGGTGGCCCAGGGCGTGATCCTCGTCTACGGCGCCCTCGTCCTGGTCGTCAACCTCGCGGTCGACCTGGTGCTCGGGGCGCTCGACCCGACGTCCGCCATCAAGGAGGCCTGATGACCGGCTGGTCGCGCAGGAACGCGCCGGGAGTCGCGGGGGCCGTCATCGTGGCGGCGATGGCCGTGCTGGCCGTCGTGGGCCCGCCCATCTGGGGCGACGAGGCCGTGCGCATCGACGCCGCCGCGATCCTTCAGGGAGCCTCGCCCGGCCATCCGCTCGGCACCGACAACCTCGGCCGCGACCTGCTGGCCAGAGTCCTGGTCGCCGGGCGGTACTCGCTGCTGCTGGCGCTGGCGGCCACCGCCATCGGCGCCGTGGCCGGCATCGTGCTCGGCACCCTGCCCTCGGTCCTGCCCAGGCGGGCCGCCCGGCTGGCCACCGGCACGGTCAACGCCCTGGTGGCCTTCCCCGGGCTGCTGCTGGCCATGTTCACGGCGGTCGTCACCGGGCTGGGCGCGCGCGGCGCGGTGCTCGGCATCGGGGCGGCCATCGCCCCCGGCTTCGCCCGGCTCACCCAGACGCTGGCCGCCACCGTCGCGAACGCCGACTACGTCTCGGCCGCCCGCATGCTCGGCGTGCCCCGCCGCCGCATCCTGACCAGGCACGTGCTGCCCAACATCGCCGAGCCGCTCATCCTCAACCTCACCCAGGCGCTCGGCGGCGCGCTGCTCGGCCTGGCCGGGATGTCGTTCCTCGGGCTCGGCGTGCAGCCGCCCGACTTCGACTGGGGCCGGCTGCTGTTCGACGGCTTCCCGCGCATCTACGTCACGCCGGAGGTGGCGCTCGGCCCGGCCGCCGCCGTCGCGCTCGCCGGGATCGGCTTCAACCTGCTCGGCGACGCCCTGGCCAGGGCCGCCGCGCGGACGTCCGTCGTCCGCGAGCGGACGCCGGCCCCGCCCGTCGCGGACGGCGCGGGCGAGCCGGACCCCGGCGCGGTGCTGGAGGTACGCGACCTGACCGTCACCTTCCCCGGCGGCGTCACCCCCGTGCGGCAGCTCTCCCTGACCGTGGCGCCCGGCGAGATCGTCGGCCTCGTCGGCGAGTCCGGCAGCGGCAAGAGCCTGACCGCCGCCGCCATCGGCGGGCTCGTCCCCTACCCGGGCACCGTCACGTACGCGGCGCTGCGCCTGGGCGGCAGGGACGTCGCCACGCTGTCGGACAAGGAGCTCGGCACCGCGCTCGCCATGGTCTTCCAGGACCCGCTCGCCGCGCTCAACCCGGCGCTCAAGGTGGGCGGGCAGCTGGCCGAGGTGGCCATCGTGCACGAGGGCGCCGACCGCGCCGAGGCCCGCCGCCGCGCCGTGGACCGGCTCGGCCACGTCCACCTGCCGGAACCGGAACGCCGCGCCAGGCAGCATCCGCACGAGCTGTCCGGCGGCATGCGGCAGCGCGCCGTGATCGCGATGGGCCTCATGGGCACGCCGCGCCTGATCGTCGCCGACGAGCCCACGACCGCGCTCGACGTGACCGTGCAGCGGCAGATCCTGCGGCTGCTGCGCGAGGTCGTCGAGGAGACGGGCGCGGCCACCCTGTTCATCTCCCACGACATCGCCGTCGTGGGCGAGCTCTGCGACCGGGTCGTGGTCATGTACGCGGGCCGCGTCGTCGAGGAGCTGCCCGCCGGCCGGCTGGCGGACGGGGCCGCGCACCCGTACACGAAGGCGCTCATCGCCTCCCTGCCCGACCTGGACACCGACCGCTCCACGCCGCTGGCGGGCATCGCCGGCACCCAGCCCGCCCCCGGCCAGATCGGCCTCGGGTGCGCGTTCGCCCCCCGATGCCCGCTGGCCACCGCCCGGTGCGAGTCCGAGCGGCCAGAACTCGTCGCGCACGGCCCCGGGCAGCGGGTCGCCTGCTGGGAGGTCAAATGATCATCAAGAACCTGAGCGTGCGCTTCGGCGCCTTCACCGCCGTGGACGACGTCACGCTGGAGATCCCCGACGGCGGCGTCGTCGGGCTCGTCGGCGAGTCGGGATCGGGCAAGTCGTCGCTGGCCAGGGCCGTGTGCGGGCTCGTGCCGCACACCGGCAGCGTGGAGGGCGCCCGCCGCGTGCAGATGGTGTTCCAGGACCCGTACGCCTCGCTGAACCCCCGCATGACCGTCGGCAGGACCATCGCCGAGGGCGCCGGGCCGAAAGAGGTGGAGCGGCTGCTCGGCCTCGTCCGCCTGCCCGCCGAGCTGGCCGGGCGCTACCCGCGCGAGCTGTCGGGCGGGCAGCGCCAGCGCGTCGCCATCGCCCGCGCCCTCGGCGGGAACCCCGGCCTGCTGGTCGCCGACGAGATCACCAGCTCGCTCGACGTGTCCGTGCAGGGCGCGGTGCTCAACCTCGTCCGCGGGCTGCGCGACGAGCTGGGGCTGACGATGTTGTTCATCTCGCACAATCTGGCCGTGGTCAGGTACGTCGCCGACGTGGTCGCCGTCATGCACCACGGCCGCCTGGTCGAGGTCGGGCCCACCGAACAGGTCGTCGGTGAGCCCGCGCACGAATACACCCGCGCCCTGCTGGCCGCGGTGCCCAGGCTCAGAGGGTGATCCACTCCGTGGCCGTGGTCACCTCGTCGAGCACGGCCGGGATCGGCTCGACGCCCAGCCCCGGCCCGGCGGGCACCTCCAGATGCCCGTCCGCCAGCTCGAACGGCTCGGTGACGTCGGTCGCGTAGTAGCGCCGCGAGCCGGAGGTGTCGCCCGGCAGCGTGAAGCCCGGCAGAGCGGCCAGCGCCACGTTGGCCGCCCGGCCCAGGCCGGTCTCCAGCATGCCGCCGCACCACACCGCGACGCCGTTGGCCCGGCACAGGTCGTGGATCCGGCGCGCCTCCAGGTAGCCGCCGATCCGGCCCGGCTTGATGTTGATGATCGAGCACGACCCGAGCGCGATGGCCGCGGCGGCGTGCTCGGCCGACTCGATCGACTCGTCCAGGCAGACCGGCGTCCGCAGCTGCGTGGCCAGCTTGGCGTGCTGGACCAGGTCGTCGTTGGCCAGCGGCTGCTCGATCAGCAGCAGGTCGAACGGGTCGAGCCGGGCCAGGTGGCGGGCGTCGGTGAGGGAGTAGGCGGCGTTCGCGTCCACCTGGAGCAGCAGGTCGTCGCCGAAGCGCTCGCGCACCGCCCGCACCGGCTCGACGTCCCAGCCGGGCTCGATCTTCAGCTTGATGCGCACGTACCCCTCGTCGATGAAGCCCGCCACGGCGTCGAGGAGCTGCGGGACCGAGTCCATGATGCCGACCGACACCCCGCACGGCACGCGCGTCCTGGCCGCGCCGAGGAAGCGGCCGAACGACTGGCCCGCCGCCCGCAGCTGCGCGTCCAGCACCGCCGTCTCCACCGCCGCCTTGGCCATGCGGTGCCCCTTGATCGGTTCGAGGGCGCGGCCGACGTCCTGCGCGTCGAGGGTCCGCGGCAGCCTCGGCAGCAGGAAGCGGCGGATCACCTCGGCGGCGCCGTCGACGTACTCGGAGGAGTAGAGCGGCCCGGACATCGCCACGCACTCGCCCCAGCCCTCCGCGTCGGGCGTCACCACCCGCACCAGCAGGATGTCACGGGAGGTCTCGGTGCCGAACGAGGTGCGGAACGGCGCCACCAGCGGCATCGCGATCCGGCGCAGCTCTACTCCGGTGATCTTCACTTGCGCTCCCACTTCACTGTCTCTCCAACCTCTCCAACACGTAGTACGACTTCCCGCAGAACCCCGTGACCTCGCGGCCCTGCGCCATCAGGCCCCCCAGCACCTCACGCACGGCGTGCCGCCAGGCCTTGCCGGCTCCCGGGTCGGCCCGGCGCAACCCCTCGATGTCGGAGGGCACCGCCACCAGCACGGTCGCGGCGTCGTCCGGCCCGGGGACCGGGCGCCCGCCCTCGTCGGCCAGCGCCACCACCGCGTCAGCGGGAACCGGCACGACGTACGGCTCCCGCCGCGCCAGCGCCTCCACGTGCGGCGCGGTCAGCGGCCAGGACGCCAGCAGCCGGTCCGACTCGTCGCCCTGGTTGATCGCGTCCTCCATCACGCCGTAGAAGGCCGGCAGGTACTCCACCGGCCTGGCGCCCAGCTTGGCCAGGTTGAAGTGCGCGTTGCGGCGCACCAGCGGGTCGTAGGTCCAGGTGATGCGCTCCAGGCCGCGCTCCAGGGCCCAGCGCCGCTGGTGCTGCTTGAGCAGGAACCCGATGCCGTGCCCGGCCGTCGCGCCCGTGACGTGGGAGTGCAGCGCGCCCCCTGCCGCCAGGAACCCCACGGAGGCGCCCACCATGCGCTCCCCCTCGAACGCCCCGGCCACGTAGCCGCCGGCGTGCGCCAGCGCCCGCATCAGCTCCAGCGTGATCGGCGGGTCGCCGGAGCCGAAGTGCCAGATGCCGTCGAACAGCGCGTTCACGCCTTCGAGCTCCGGCATCTCGTGGAGCTCCCTGACCTCGATCAACGGCCCACCCTTTCTCACGGACATCTCATGGCGACGGTATGCCATCGTCGTTCGCCGATGTTCGTGCGGATTCACCAAGACGACCCCGCCCTTTCGTGGCCCCGCCCTATCAAGGAGCCGGCGGCCGTGGTGCGGTTCTAGGTTGCCGGGGTGAAAGAAGAGCTCATGACCGTGCTCGGCGACGCCGACGCCGTACTCGAACCGCTCACGCACAACCCGGACAACGCCGTCACCCGCGGCATCTGGCGCGCCCGCGCCGGCTGCCGACGAGGCCTGAAAACTAGCCGCCACCGTCCTGTGACCTGAACGGCCCGCGTCCGAGCTAGCGCTGGGCGGCCCGCGCGGTCAGGCGGGTGAGGTCAGCGCCAGCTTCTGGTGTCGAGGCGGCGCAGGACGCGCGAGACCACCGCGGGGTCGGCGCCCGGATCGCGGCGCGCCTCCAGCACCACCTGCCGGGCGGCCGACAACATCTCGCCCTGCACCCGCCGCACCAGCTTGATCCGCCGGGCCCGCTGCTCGTACGCCTCGCGCCGCTCCTCGTCGCCGATCTCGGGGCTGATCCGCAGGCCCAGGTCCATCATGCGCCGAGTCAGCGCCTCGACCACCTCCTCGGGCAGCCCCTCGGCCTCGTCGATCTGGCGCAGCCGCCGCTTGGCCGCCCTGGCCGCCTCGATCGCCAGCCGCTTCTCCAGCTCCCGCTCGGCCGCCGTGTCCGCCTTCACCCCGAGCCTGGTCACCAGCCACGGCAGCGTCAGCCCCTGCACGATCAGCGTCACCAGGATGACCGCGAACGAGACGAACACGATGACCGCCCGCTCGGGGAACGCCCCGCCGCCCTCCGTCTCCAGCGGGATGGCCAGCGCCAGCGCCACCGACGCCACCCCGCGCATGCCCGCCCACCACATGACCACGGTCTCGCGCCAGCTCAGCGGCACCTCGGAGGTCCCGTCCGCCCCCTGCGGGCCCATCTTCCTGGCCACCCACGCGGCCGGCAGCAGCCAGACCAGCCGGACCAGCACCACGACCCCCACGACGGCGGCGCTCCAGCCGAGCACCAGCCCGAGCCGCCCGTGCACGGTGCCGAGCACGGCGTGCAGCTCCAGCCCGATCAGCCCGAACGCCACCCCCGTCACCAGTGTGTCCACGACCTGCCAGAACGTCGTCGCGGCCAGCCTGCCGACCACGTCGTCGGCGTCGGCCATGCGCTCGGCCAGGTAGGACGCGGCGGTCAGCACGGCCAGCACCCCCGACCCGTGCAGCCGGTCCGCCAGCGCGTACGCGGCGAACGGCAGCAGCAGCGACAGCCCGACCTGCAGCGTGGCGTCGCCCAGCAGCGTCATCAGCCGCCCGCCGAGCCACCCCAGCGCCAGCCCCACCAGCACGGCCACCACGGCCGACAGCACGAACTCGCCCAGCGCCCCCGGCCACGAGAAGGTGCCGGTCACGGCCGCCGCGATGGCCACGTGGTAGAGCACGATCGCGGTGACGTCGTTGAACAGGCCCTCGCCTTCGAGCAGCGACACCATGCGCCTGGGCAGCCCGAGCCGGCCCGCCACCGCCGTGGCCGCGACCGGGTCGGGCGGCGCCACCAGCGCGCCCATCGCCACCGCCGCCGCCAGCGGCAGCCCGGGCACGAGCGCGTGCGCGACCGCCGCCACGGCCGCCGTGGTCACGAAGACGAGCGCCACGGCCAGCAGGAAGATCGGCTGCCAGCTGGCCGCGAACTGCCGCCACGAGGTGCGCTGGACGGCCGCGTACAGCAGGGGAGGCAGCAGCAGCGGCAGCACGATGCCGGGCGGGACGTTCACGTTCGGGACGAAGGGCAGGACGGCCAGCACGATGCCCAGCAGCGTCATCAGGACAGGCGGGGGCAGCCCGAGCCGCTCACCCACCGGTACCGTGACCAGCGCGCCGAGCAGCACGAGCATCAGCAGCACCAACTGGTCCACGACGCCCCCTGACGATCGTCCGGACCAGCGTAGTCGAGCGTTCCAGGACGGCGGCGCAGTGGCTGACGATCAAAGACGTGCAGCACGCGCGCGCTGACGGTCGAGGACGTGCGGGGGCTAACGCTCGAGGACGTGCAACGTCCGCGGGCTGGAGCCCAGCGGCACGGCTCCCGGCTCGGCGCAGGCCACCACGTCCGCCACCCGGGCCCCGAACAGGTCGGGCACGTAGATGGCCGGTTCGACGCAGAACGTCATCCCGGCCGCCAGCACGGTGTCCTCGCCGTCCCTCGGCCCCTCGTCGGGCCCTAGACCCACGCCCCGGCAGGTGCGGGCGGCGGCGAAGCGCCCGTACCCGCTGCCGTCGATCACCTCGCCGACCGCCCGCGCCACCTCCGCCACCGGGGCGCCCGGCCGCACCGCGCCCAGCCCGGCCCGGTACGCCGCCTCCACCACGGAGTACATCGCCTCGAAGTCCTCGGGCGGCTCGGCCACCACGAACACCCTGCCCACCTCGGCGCAGTAGCCGCCCCACCGCCCGCACACCGACACCGTCACCGCGTCGCCCGGATTGATCACCCGTTCGCCCGGCACGTGCGCCGGCCTGGCCGTGTGCTCACCCGCCGCCACCCGCAGCGCGACCAGCTCCTCGCAGCCCGACTCCGCCAGCAGCACCCGCAGCCGGTGGGCCATCGCCCGCTCGGTCGCCCCGAACCAGGCCAGCTCCCTCGCCCGCGCCAGCACGCCCTCCGCCGCGGCCACGGCCCGGCCGATGGCCGCCACCTCGTACGGCTCCTTACGCAGCCGCAGCGGCGCCAGCACCGAGGACGCGGGCACGAGCTCGGCCTCGATGGCCATCCCGAACAGCTCCCGCACCCGCATCTCCGGATCCACCCCGACCCGCCGCGCCCCCTCGGGCACCAGTCCGGCCGGATCGGTGGTCTCGGCCACCGCGTCGCCGGTCACGACGATGAACGCCCCCGCCCGCCCGTCGGGACGCCCGCCCAGGAACCGGTAGTCCGGCGAGGGCCGCAGCACCAGCGCGTCCACCCCGGCCCCGGCCATCGCCTCCCGCACGGCCGCCACCCGGCCGCTCACGGCGTCGAGCGGCTCCCCCGCGTCCGCCGCCACGCGCACGGCGTCGTGCGACTCCCCGGCGGCCGCCACCCGGCCGGGCAAGGGGTCGCGCGGCTCCTCGCTCACGTGGGCTCGTGCAGCCAGCAGGCGACCGGCCCGAAGTCCGGCTCCTTCTCGCGGCACACGTCCATCACCATCGGGCAGCGCGGGCTGAACCGGCAGCCGCCCGGCGGGTTCGCCGGATCGGGCACGTCCCCGGGCAGCTCGGCGGGCAGCACGCCCAGCCCGTCCGGCTTCGGGATCGCCCCCAGCAGCGCCTTCGTGTACGGGTGCCGCGGCTCGGCCCACACCTCGGCCGTACCGCCCACCTCGACGATCTTGCCCAGGTACATGACCGCGATCCGGTCCGCGATCAGCCGCACCACCGACAGGTCGTGGCTGATGAACAGCAGCCCCGCCCCAGACTCCACGGCCAGGTCCCGCATCAGCCTGGCCACCTGCGCCTGCGCGGAGGCGTCCAGGGCCGAGATCGGCTCGTCGCCGATCAGCAGCCGCGGCCGGGCCGCCAGCGCCCGCGCGATGGCGATCCGCTGCCGCTGCCCGCCGGAGAACTCGTGCGGGTGCCGCCGGGCGAAGTCGCGCGGAAGCCCGACGCGTTCCAGCAGGTCGGCGGGGGTGGTGGCGGTGTCGCCCGAGGTGCGCAGCCCGTCGGCGATCTGCTCGCCCACCCGCCGCCTCGGGTTCAGCGACGCGTACGGGTCCTGGAACACCATCTGGATCCCGGTGAGCCTCCTGCGGCGCAGCCCGAGCGGGGTGACCGGCTGCCCGTCGAAGGCGACCGAGCCGGCGGTGATCGGGTTCAGCCCGCAGACCGCGCGGGCCAGCGTCGACTTGCCGCAGCCGGACTCGCCGACCAGCCCGACAACCTCGCCGGGGTTGACCGCCAGGCTGGCCCCGGCCACCGCCCGCACCACGGGCCGGCCGGGGGAGCGGTGCTCGACCACCAGGTCGTCAATGGTCAGCAGGCTCATGTCAGCTCCGTATCCGGCAGGGAGTCCAGCAGCGAGCGGGTGTAGGCGTGCCCGGGCTCGCGCAGCACGCTGGCGCGCGGCCCCGTCTCCACCACCAGGCCGTCCTTCATCACGCTCACCTCGTCCGCGACCGCCGACATGACGCCCAGGTCGTGCGTCACGAGCAGCACCGCCAGCCCCAGCTCGTCGCAGAGGCCGCGCAGCAGCCGCAGCACGCCCGCCTGGACGGTCACGTCCAGCGCGGTCGTGGGCTCGTCGGCGATCAGCACCTTCGGCGAGCAGGCCAGCGCGATCGCGATGGCGATGCGCTGCCGCATCCCGCCGGAGAACTGGTGCGGGAAACGCCCGTACGCCTCCGCCGGGCCCGGGATGCGCACCTTGCCGAGCAGCTCCACCGCCCGCGCCTTCGCCTCCGCCTTGCCCAGGCCGAGGTGGTGGCGCATGTGCTCGGTGAGCTGCTTGCCGATGGTCAGCATCGGGTGCAGGCTGGTCGCCGGGTCCTGGAAGACCATGGCGACCTCGCCGCCGCGCACCCGGTTGAGCTCCTTGGGCGGCAGGGTCAGCAGGTCGCGCTCGCCGAGCCGGATCGCGCCCGAGACCCGCGCGCCGTGCGGCAGCAGCCCCAGCACGGCCAGCCCGGTCATCGTCTTGCCCGACCCGCTCTCGCCGGCCAGGCCGTGCACCCGGCCCTCCGACAGCCGCAGGTCGACGCCGCGCAGGATGTCCTTCCCGCCGATCGACATCTTCAGCCCGGTGATGTCCAGCGTCACAGCGCACGCTCCTTGATCGCGCGGGCCGTACGGGGGTCGAGGGCGTCGCGCAGGGTGTCGCCGAGGAAGTTGAACGCCAGCACCACGGTCAGGATCGCCAGACCCGGGAACGTGGCCACCCACCAGCTGTCGAACACCTCGACGCCGGAGGCGACCATCGCCCCCCACTCGGGCGAGGGCGGCTTGGCGCCCAGGCCCAGGAACGACAGCCCGGACAGCAGCAGCAGCGCGGTGCCGATGTCGAGCGTGGCCAGCACCAGGACGGGGCCGGTCACGTTCGGCAGCACGTCGACCCGCAGCGAGCGCCACACCGAGAAGCCCAGCAGCCGCCCGCTCAGCACGAACTCCCGCTCCCGCACGCCCAGCACCAGTCCGCGCGTCACCCGCGCGTAGGCGGGCCAGGCGACGACGAGCACGGCCAGCACCGCGTTCGTCAGGCTCGCGCCGAGCGCCGCGGCCACCACCATGGCCAGGATGACCGTGGGGAAGGCGAACACCAGGTCCGCGACCCGCATGATGGTCTCGTCCACCCAGCGGCCGAAGTATCCGGCGCACGCGCCGAGCAGGCCGCCGATCAGCACCGACAGCGCCACCAGCAGCAGCGTCAGCGGGATCGACACGCGCGCCCCGTACATGACGCGGCTGAGGATGTCGCGGCCGAGCTGGTCCGTGCCGAACCAGTGGCCGGGCCCGGGAGCGGCCAGCCGCGGCAGCTCCTGGGCGAGGGGGTCGTGCGGCGCCAGCACGGGCGCGGCCAGCGCGACCACGATCCAGGCGACGACCAGCACGCCGCCGACGACGGCCAGCGGCTGCCGCCACGCCTGCGGCAGCCTGCGGAGCAGGCCCTTGCGCGCGAGGGGGTCGCGCCGTCTCATTGGAGCCTCACTCGGGGATCGATGACGCCGTACAGGACGTCCACGATCAGGTTGATGACCAGGTACACGATGCCCACCACGAGGCCGACGCCCATGACGGCGGGCAGGTCGAGGGTGGTGGCGCTCTTGTAGGCGTACTGGCCGACGCCGGGCCAGGCGAAGATCGCCTCGACCAGCACGGTGCCGGACAGCAGGCTGCCGAAGGCCAGGCCCGCCACGGTGATGATGGGCACCAGGGCCGAGCGGAGCACGTACCGGAACAGGATCGTGCGCCCGGGCAGGCCCTTGGCCCTGGCGGCGCGCACGTAGTCCTGCCCCAGCACCTCCAGCACCGCCGACCGGGTGAACCTGGTCAGCAGCCCGATCGTGTAGAGCGCCAGCACCAGGGCGGGCGTGACGAGGTGGCCGGCCGCGGAGGCGAAGATGTCCCACCGGCCGGCCAGCAGCGCGTCCACCGTCTGCAGCCCGGTCACGGGCGGCGCCAGGCCGAGCGCGACGTCCACCCGGCCGCTGCCGGGGGTGAGCTGCAGCCGGTAGAAGAACACGTAGAACGCCAGCAGCGCCAGCCAGAACGTCGGCACGGAGATGCCGATCAGGCTCAGCACCCGCAGCGCGTGGTCCGAGAGACGGTCCCTGCGCAGCGCCGCCACCACGCCGAAGCCCACGCCCAGCACGAGCGAGACCAGGATCGCCGCGCCCGCCAGCTCCAGCGTCGCCGGGACGAACTCGGCCAGGTCCTGGCCGACCGGGCGGTGGCTCTGCTGGCTCATGCCCAGGTCACCCTGGACCAGGCCCTGCAGGTGGATCAGGTACTGCTGCCAGAGCGGCTTGTCCAGGCCGTGCTCGGCCCGCCACTGCGCCACGATGGCGGGATCGCCCAGGGCCCGCTGGCCGAGGTTGGCGGCCACGGGGTCACCGGGGACGAGGTTCGTCAGCACGAACGTCACCAGGGTGATGCCCCAGGCCATCAGCACGGCCAGCAGGATCCGCCGGATCAGGAACCGCGCGAGCGGATGCACCCTGCGCCGCCCTTACTTCGCGCCGAGGTCGGCGACGTCCACCGTCCACACGGGGTGGTACTCGAGGCCGGTCACCGACGCGGCGGTCACGATGTTCTGGCCCGGCTGGATCAGCGGCACGAACGGCCCGGACTCGTTCAGCTTCGTCTGGACGTCCACGTACGCGGCACCGCGGGCCTCGTCGCCGATCGTGGTGGCGGCCTTGTCGCCCGCCGCCTCGATCTCCTTCGCCGCGTCCTTCTTCCAGCCGGCCCGCAGGCCCACCGTCTTACCGGGCAGGAAGGCCAGGTAGTCGCTCGGGTCGGGGTAGTCCGGGCCCCAGTACCACAGGCCCATCTCCTCCTTGCCGTTGCGGTAGTTGTCCAGCGCCGTCGTGACGGGCGCCGGCTGCAGGTCCACCGTGATGCCGACCTCCTTGAGGTTGGCCTGGATCCGCTCGGCCAGCGGCTGGAACGACAGGCCGTTCACGGTCAGCTCACTCGGGTACTCCAGCTTGACGCTCGGGTTGGACAGCCCGCTCGCGGCCAGCGCCGCCTTGGCGCCCTCGACGTCGCGCTTGGCCCCCTGATCGGCGGGCAGCGCGCCGAGGAACTGCGACGGGATCACGCCGGGGGCCTGCGCCGAGCCCTCGCCGGCCAGCTCCAGCAGGCCGGTGTAGTCCACGCCCTTGCGCACGGCCTCGACGAACTTGGGGTTCGTGGTGGTCTTGCTGATCGCGGAGTCCTGGTTGGCCAGCAGGAAGATCACGTTCGCCGACGGGGTCTTCTTGACCTGGAGGGTCGCGGGCATGCCGGCGACCTGGTCGCCCGACAGGTTGAGCGCCACCTGGCTGTCGCCGCGCTGGACGTTCAGCTTCTGGGTGGCGGCCTCGACGTTGCGGATGACGACCTTGTCGTAGGCGGGCTTGGTGCCGTAGTACTTCGGGTTCGCCTTGAGCGTGACCTGGCTGCTCACGTTGAACGACTCGATCTGGTACGGGCCGGAACCGGCCGAGGAGCCGTTCAGGTACTGCTCGGCCTTGTCCTGCGGATCCGTCGTCGCGCCGTTCTGCTTGGCGAGCTTGCTGTTGATGATGCCGAGGGCCGGGTTCGGCAGGATGAACGGCAGGGCCGGGTTGGCCGCCTTCGACGTCAGCGTGATCGTCGTGTCGTCGGTCTTGGCCACCTCGACGCCGTCCAGCAGGAAGGACGGCGTACCCTTCATGTCACGCACCCGCGTGAGCGAGAACACCACGTCATCGGCCGTCAGCGGTGAGCCGTCGGCGAACGTGGCCCCCTGCTTCAGCTTGAGCGTCAGCGTCTTGCCGTCCTCGGACAGCTCGTACGACTCGGCCAGCGCCGGCACCGGCTTGGTCACGTCGGCCCCGTCGAACGTCAGCAGCGTCTCGTAGACCGCCTTGCCGATGATCAGTCCGGTCGGCTCGTACGTGCGGCCGGGGTCGGCCGTCTTGAGGTCGAAGGAGGTGTCGATGACGAGGGTCTTGCCCCCGGCCGCGGCCGGGGTCTGGGAGGTGCCGCCGCCGCTTCCGCAGGCGGCGAGGGCGAGTGCACCGGCGAGCAGCACAGCCGCCGTCTGCGAGCGGGTCGCCATGTAGTTCCTCCAAAATTGGACGTTCAGCAGAAGGATGTCGAGGATTGTCCGGCAGAACGTCCAGGCTCTGTGCGGCCAGCGAGACGTATATCAAGTGCGGTGAGGTAATGATGAGTGAAATTTCCAGAAATGGTGTCGGCGGTGGCGGTCAACCTGGACGGATCGGCATCGGGCTCGAACTGGACGACGTCCACATGAAGATCCTCGAGGTCCTGCGCGAGAACGGCCGGATCTCGGTGGCCGCGCTGGCCGAGCGGGTGGGCATCTCGCGGGCCAACGCCTACACCCGCTTCGAGGCGCTGCGCGCCGACGGCGCGATCAAACGCTTCACCGCCGAGATCGACCATGTCAGGACCGGGCTCGGCATCACGGCGCTGATCTTCGTGACCGTACGCCAGCAGATGTGGAAGCAGTTCCGGGCCGAGCTGGCCAGGATGCCGGAGGTGGAGTACTGCGCGATCACCACCGGCCAGCACGACGCGATGATCCAGGTACGCGTCTCCGACGTGGCCGCCGTGCACACCATGGTGACCGATCGCCTGGCCAACATCCCCGCCGTCAAGGCGACCGAGACGGTGTTCATCCTGGACGAGGTGCTCAAGCGGCCGTACGTGCTGCCGAGCGACGGCGACCGGGACCGGCCCCGCTCCCCGCGGCGACCGGCCCCTGAGGCGCAGGGGGACGTGCCGCTCGGCATGATGCGCTTCGTCGGCGCCGCCGAAGGCCGCGCCGCCCTCCGCAAGGACGGCTGACGCCTTCGGCGGGACGGCTGACGCCTCGCGCTCAGGACGTCTTCGTCGGGACGGCTGACGCCTGCGCTCGGCTCGGTGATCAGGCCACTTCGGCGCACACGCTCACGTGCGGCGTGTCATCCCCCTCGAACGCGAACTCCTCCACCAGCCGCAGCAACCCGTCCTCCCCGGCCTCGATGCGGCTGATGCTCCTCCCGGCCGCCTTGCCCCCGGCCACCAGCGCGTGCACGTAGGTGATCGACACCTGGTCACCGTCCCTGGTGCCGACGAAGCGCCCCTGGGTCACGGTGTCGCCCGTGTAGCTGCCCCACACCACCTCGTCGTCCTCCCAGTACTCGAACCGGGTGGGGCTGTCGGGGTCCACCACGCTCGCCGTGGAGCTCACCATCACGAATTTACGACCGTTGAGATTCACGCCCCCATGGTCCCCAGATTCCCGAAATATCACCAAACCGTTGGACATTTGGTGATGCTCCCCAGTCAACCCGCACCAATCCGTCCAGCAACACCCCACCCGACCCGCGATCACCACCCCCTCAGTCCACCGCCCCCACCCCTGGAGCCCGGAGCAGGGATCACCGACGCCGATGGGACTGCGGGACCGATGAGACCACGGAACCGATCGGGTGATGGCGCCGACCGGGACGATGGAACAACACCCCTTGTGAGGCAGCACCGCTTGGAGGGTGGCATTCCTCATGAGGCGTGATCCTTCGTGAGGCGGGATCCCTCGTGAGGTGACATTCCTCGTGAGGCGGCACCGCCCGGAAAGGGGATCCCTCGTGAGGCGGCGCTGCCGGGGGCGACCACCCCGGAGCGCCGCCTCCGGGCAGGTGCCCGAAAGGTGTCTCTGCGGGGGCCGTCGGGCACCTTCCCCTACGCGGCGAGGACCCCGGCCAGCTCGTCGGCCACCAGCTCGATGGTCCACTGCCCCACTGGCTCACCGGCCCACCGCGACACCGGCTCGTCGGCTTCCCTGGGTCGTCCATGGGCAGCCCTCGTTGACGCCGATACGCCTTTGGAAACCGCCTGCTCCGGTCCTCGTGTGCGACTCGCGGAGCCGGGCGGGGGCTTGCCCGGGACTTTACCTTTCACCGCCTGACGCCATCATTGCGCTGTGTGATAGTAATGTGACACTGCGTATCCGAAAGAGATCCGGGAGATCTTCATGGTGGCGTACACGCTCTCGATCTTGGCGGCGGTAGGCGCGGTGGCGCTCACCGCGCTGCTGTTCAGGCGGGTGAAGAGAGCGGGCGAGGACCGCGATCCCAGCGGCCCGTCCGCCGCACACGCCGGGGCGATGCTGTCGGCCATGTTCCTGCTGGTGTTCGCGATCGCGATCATCGTGCCATGGACTACGGCCGACGCAGCCAGGCTCAACACCCACGCCGAGAGTCAGGCCGCGGTCGACGCCTACTGGGCCGCCGCCGACCTGCCCGGCTCCGCGCCGGAGGAGGTGCGGCGATCGTTGCGCGAATACGTCGCGTTCGTCGTACGGGACGAGTGGCCGGTCATGGCCGACGGCAAGATGCACCCGGTCGGGGCCGAGCGGATGGACGACCTGCGCGGCCGCGTCACCGAGTTGCAGACGCGCGACAACGACGAGGAGGACGCCAAGGCCGGCGTGCTGGAGCAACTCAGCGCCATCTCCACGGCCCGTGCCCAGCGCACCGCCGACGCCGCCGCGTCGCCGCCTGACGGGCTGCTGCTGCTGACGATCCTCACCGGCGTGCTGGTCATCGTCTTCCCGTTCCTGGCCGGGGCCAGGCCGCGCGGGCTGGCGATGCTGCCGCTGCTGGCGACGGCGGCGCTGCTGGGCTTCGGCACCTACCTGACCTGGGACATCTCCCACGCCTTCGCCGGGCCGCTGGCGGTCGGGCCTGAGGCGTTCCAGGGGGCGTTGCAGGAGTTCGCCCGGATCACCGGGGGGATGTGACCGTGGCAGCCGGACGCGCGCCCCTGCTGCTCGCCGCCACCCTCCTCACCGCCACCGCCGTCGGCCCCGCCGCCATCCCGGCCTCCGCAGGCGGCAGCCCCCGGCCCGATCGTGTGCCCGCGCCGACCACAGCGGTGCACCCTGGACAGGGTTCGGTGGCGGCCAGGGTGGCAAGTGCCGGGCAAGGTTCGGTGGTGAGCACGGTGGCGGCGGGTGCAGTGCGAGGGCTGGTGGTGCCGGTGGCGGGCTCTGGGCTGGGGCCGGTGACAGTTGCAGGGCAGGGGCGAGGGCCGATGGTGGTGCCGGTGGCGGGTGGTGGTCGCGGGGACTCGGTGGACCGGGACGTGGGTGGGGGGCGGGTGCCGGTGCGGGGGTGGGATTCTGGGCGGGTGCCGTCGCCTCGGCCGGTGCCGAAGGTGTCCGTACGGCCGCCCGCCCCGCCCAAGGGCGTCACCGTGGGGCCGACGGTGAAGGTGCCCCGGGTGTCGGTGCGGCGGGCGCCCCGGCCCAAGGTGTCGATCTCGATCCCGAACGTGAACCGGCGGGCCAGGCCCAAGATCACGCTGCCCCAGGTGACGATCTACCCGGACGGCGTGTGCTCGGGCGCGGTCGCGGTGGGGGAGTGCCCGCGCCGCAGATCCAGGGCGGAGGCGCGTAAGGTCGTGCCTCCCGCTCCACCCGCGTCCCCCGTACGGCCGGTGCGTGTGTCCCCTCCGCCGGACCCGACCCCGACCCCGACCGCCACGCCGTCGACTCGATCACACGTCAAACGCCTCGAACCGCCGGCCAGGCGGGGCAACCCCCTGAACACCGTGCTGCTGACCGTCGTACTGGTCACCGCCATCACCTCGACGACGGCGGTCGCGTTCCGCCGCACCCGCTGAGCAAGCGAAAGGCCGGGGTCCGGGCGAGTGACTCGTCTGGCCCTGCGAGGTGGTGGGAGGTCGGATGGGGTGGCTCATCCGACCTCTGAGACTCGTCCGACCCTCCGTGACGCTGGGGGATCGGCGGCCTCGGCCCCGGCGGTCCCGGAAGCGGTCACGTACGGGCGGATGGTGTCGCTGCCGAACACCCCCAGTACGCCGCCAGGAACGCCCCGCACAGGGCGACCAGCTTCCAGTGGTGCCGGAGCTTGACGGGGACGCGGTGTCTGAGCCGCTTCGGCCGTGCCATGACGAGGGCCTCACAAGTCGGTCTGGTCGTATCCGGTCAGGACCGTGACCGACTGGCCGTGGTTGCGTTCGCGCAGCGTGGCGATGAAGGTCCGCGGGCTCGCCACCGGGCCTGCGTGCCCGACGCGGCGGTGCGCACCCGGAACCCGTTCAGCTCCAGGGCGTCGAGCAGCAGCTCGCGGATGTTGGGCTCGTCGTCCACCACGAGCACCAGGGGTGAGTTGGCCGCCATGACGCCCGTTCTACCCCCTCTACCTGGGAATCCGGTGAAAAACGCGATGCGCGGCCGGAAGACCGCGTGGCACACTGACCGGACGCGATCAAGGAGGGGCGGTGCCCGGGGAAGAGGTGCTGACCGGCGGTGGTGTGAACCACGTGGTCAGGGCGGGCGCCACCGTACGCCGCCCGGCGGGCCCCTGGACGCCGGCCGTGCACGCGCTGCTGCGGCACCTGGAGGCGCGCGGGTTCACCGGCGCGCCGCGCGCGCACGGGCTCGACGAGCACGGGCGGGAGGTCCTCGACTTCGTGCCGGGCGAGGCCGCCGACCATCCGCTGCCCGCGTGGTCACGCACCGACGACGCGCTGACCCGGGCGGCCCGGCTGCTGCGCGGCTACCACGACGCCACCGCGGATTTCGCGCCCCCGCCGGACGCGGTCTGGTACTTCCCGCCGGTCGAGCCGGCCGAGGTCGTCTGCCACGGGGACGTGGCGCCGTACAACTGCGTGTTCCGGCACGGGCGGCCGGTCGCGCTGATCGACTTCGACACGGCGCACCCCGGCCCGCGCATCTGGGACGTGGCCTACGCCGCCTACCGGTTCCTGCCGCTGCACGAGCCCGGCGACCACGACGGCCTGCCGCTCGGCGAGCAGGCGCGGCGGCTGCGGCTGTTCGCCGACGCCTACGGGCTCGGCGCGGCGGACCGCGCGGCGCTGGTGCGCACGGCACGCGCCCGCCTGCGCCACCTGGTCGCCTTCATGCGCGAACGCGCCGCCGCGGGCGACGCGGCCTTCGCCGGCCACGTCGCCCGCGGGGACGACCGCTTCTACGAGGCGAACATCGAGCACCTGAGCCGCCACGAGAGCGCTCTCATACGCGCGCTCACGTGAAGCCCGCCCGTCACGCCGAACGAGAGCTCACTTGCTGAACCCCGCCGTCAGGCCGCTGAGCAGTTGGCGGCGGCCCACCACGTACAGGATGAGGATGGGCAGCGTGGTCAGCACGACCGAGGCCAGCACCGCGGGCACGTTGATGCTGTACTGACCCTGGAACGACCACAGCGCCAGCGGCAGCGTGCGCTTGTCGGGGCTCTGCGTCAGGATCAGCGGCAGCAGGAACCCGTTCCAGATCTGCAGCGAGTTGTAGACGGTCACCGTGACCACGGCCGGGCGGGTCAGCGGGAAGGCCAGCCGCCACATCGTCACCTGCTCGGTCGCGCCGTCGATCCGCATCGAGTCGAACAGTTCCTTCGGCACGTCCCTGATGAAGTTGGCCAGGATCAGCACCGACAGGGGGATCGCGAAGGCGATCGAGGGCAGGATCAGCGCCAGCAACGTGTCGTACAGGCCCAGCCTGATGATGATCAGGTAGATCGGGATGACCGTGGCCTGCAGCGGGATCGCCAGCCCCATGAGGAACAGCGAGTTCGTCCAGCGCAGGAACCGGCTCTCACGGCCCGCCCGCACGATCGCGTACGCCGCCATGAAGCTGAACAGCACGGCCGGCACGACGGCGCCGAGCGTGGCGATGACGCTGTTGACGAAGTACTGCGGGAAGTCCGCCTCGATGACCATGCCGTAGTTGGCCAGCGTCGGCGCCGCCGGCGGCGCGAGCGGGTTCTCGGCGTAGTAGTTGCTCTGCGACTTGAAGCTGGTGATGACGATCCAGTAGATCGGCACGATCACGATCGCCAGCCAGATCACGCTGCTGACGCCGGCCAGCCAGTTGGGGCGCTCGCGGCTGCGGCGCTGCCTGCGGCGGTGGCCTCGCGGCTCCGGGCCGGGAGCGGAGAGCCGCTCGGGGGCTCTGGTGGGGACGGTCGTCATGCGTCAGGCCCCTTCGAGCTGGCTGTGGGTGGAGTCGCGGCCGCCGAGCCGGCGCAGCAGCAGCGCCAGGACGAGGCCCACGAGGACGAGGATGACCGCGATTGCGCTGGCCGGCCCCATGAGGTTGGCCTGGAAGCCGCGCTTGTACATGTCCAGGGCCAGCACCCGGGTCGCGTCGCCGGGACCGCCCGCGGTGAGCACGAAGATCAGGTCGAAGAAGGTCAGCGAGCCGACCACCATGAGCGTCGACGACGTGATGATCGTGTACTTGAGCTGCGGCAGCGTGATGCTGAAGAAGCGGCGGACGCGGCCCGCGCCGTCCAGCTCCGCGGCCTCGTACATGGAACGCGGGATCTGCCGCACGCCGCCCTGGTAGATCAGCGAGTGGAACGGGATGAACTGCCAGGACACCACGAAGATGACCACGCTGAAGGCCAGCACCGGATCGCCCAGCCAGTCCTGCACCAGCAGGGGGATCTGCAGCCCCGCGCCGAGACCGAAGTTCGGGTCGAGCAGCGCCTTGAACGTGATCGCCAGCGCCGCCGAGCTGAGCAGCAGCGGGATGAAGTACAGCACCGACAGGATCGCGCGATAGCGCTGGTGCCCGGCAAGGAAGACGCCCATGAGGATGCTCGCGGGCGTCTGGACCGCCCAGGACGCCGCCATGACCAGGAAGGTGATCCACAGCGCGTGCGGGAGACCGGGGTCGCTCAGCACGGCCCGCCAGCTGTCGAATCCGGCGAGGTGGATCTCGCCGAGCCCGTCCCACTGAGTGAAGCTCAGCACGAGGACCCCGATGAGCGGGATCACGCCGAAGGCGACGAAGAACAGCAGGGCGGGAAGGGCCAGCCAGCTGAGGGAGCCGCCGCCCCGGCCCGCCTTCGCGGAGGGCCGGGTGGCGGTCGCTACCGCGCTCACTTGCCGATGACCGCGTTCATGTTCGTGGCGAACTGCTGCGGCGAGATCGACATCTGGAAGAGCTTGGAGATGTTGTCGAGCAGCACCTCGGCGGCGGTCGGGCTGAGCGCCTGGTCCCACGACTGGGCGAAGGACTTGGCGTTGACCGCGATGCCGTACACGAAGTCGAGGAAGGCCTTGTCCTTGGAGCCGGCGAACTGGGCGTCGGCGCCCTTGACGATCGGCACCGCGCCGGTCGACACCCACTCCTTGACGGACTGGTCGCTCATCAGCTCGGTGGAGAAGAACTTCTTGGCGATCTCCTTCTGCTCCGGCGTGGCCTTGGAGGAGATCGACATGTACTGGCCGGGGTTGCCGACGGTGTTGCCGGGGTCACCCTTGCCGCCGTCGATCGGCGGGAAGTTCATGTAGCCGAGGTTGCCGCCGGAGACGAAGTCGCCGCCGTCGGTGGACATGCTGCCGTACGTCCAGCCGCCGTGCAGCATCATCGCGGCCTTACCGGTGTAGAGCAGCGCCTGGTCGGCGTTGGAGTCGGCGGTGATCGAGGAGAAGCCCTTGACGAACCCGTCGGCCTTGATCAGCTCCTGCATCTTGCCCAGGGCGTCGATCGCGATCGGGTTGTTCCAGGCGTCCTTCTCACCGTCGAACACGGCCTGGAAGACCTCGGGGCCGCCGAGGCGGTCGAAGAGGAACTCCAGCCACATCATGTTGGTCCAGCGCGACTGCCCGCCGAGCGAGAACGGCGCGATGCCCTTGGCGTTGAACTTGGGCACCAGGTCCATGATGTCGCCCCACGACTGCGGGGGCTGGGCGCCGATCTTGTCGAAGGCGCGCTTGTCGTAGTAGAGGACGATCGGCTGCATCGTCTCGCACGGCATCGCGTAGATCTTGCCGTCGATGGTGGCCGCGCCGAAGGACGAGGGGAACAGCCGGTCCTTGACGGCGGCGTTCTGGTCGAACCACGAGGTCAGGTCGTCGACCTGGCCGGCCTGGACGTAGCTGCGCAGACCGCCGCCGCCCCAGCCCCAGATGATGGTGGGCGCCTGGCCGGCGCCGATGGCCGTCTTGATCTTCGTCTTGTACGCGTCGTTCTGGAACGTCGTACCAGTGATCTTGCCGTTGGGGTTGGCCTTGTTGAACCGCTCGACCGTCCTGGTCCGCACGCCCTCCTGTGGCTGCGTCGACAGGTACCAATAGGTCGCGCCGCCGCCACCTCCACCACCGCCGCTCGTGGCGCCGGTGCCTCCGCCCGCGCCGGTCTGGGTGGGTCCTGAACTGCCGCACGCGGCGAGCGCGGCTCCCAGGGGAAGACCCATGGAGAGGCTGAGGAAAGTGCGGCGAGACGTTGTGCTGGGCTCCACGCTGATCTCCGTACTCGAATGCCGCGGGCCGGGGGGTCGCGGCGCGTTTGGTCACTGGATGCGCAACTGATGAGATGGCCGGCGGTCGTGGAACGGCATCGCGGCGATGCCACTCTTCCACCCCTCCTCGTGTCAGCTCATCGAAACATTTTCGACATGACCGCGGGGTTCGCCAATCTAGGTTTCGGCAATAAGGGTGTCAAGACCTTGTCGATCAACGAAGCCCTGGAAATCCCGGCGAGCGCGTGTAAGGTACTCTCGCGCACGCCTTCAGCTGGCGCTTCGGATGATGAAGGTTCGGCGCGGCAAGTCGGTCACAGTCTCGAAACATTTCGAAAACTTGCGACAGCGCCGCACCTCTTTAAGGAGTGCAGTAGATGACGGCTCTAGACCGGACCCCCACGACGGACCGGGCCCTGGGCCCATGGCAGGATCCGGCGCTCGCCGTGGCCGACCGCGTCGACGCCCTTCTCGCGGAGCTGACCCTGGAGGAGAAGATCGGCCAGCTCGGCAGCCGGTGGATCGGCAACGACATGCTGGAGCCCGATCAGGATCCCGCCCCCGACCCGGGCGCGGGGCCGGAGCCCGAGACGCTCAACGTGGCCCCCATGCAGGACGTGTTCGCCGCCTCCGGCACCGTCCCCCTGGAAGAGGCCGTCCGTGACGGGCTCGGTCACCTCACCCGCGTCCACGGCAGCGCCCCGCTCACCGCCGCCCAGGGAGCGGCCGAGGTCGTCCGGCTGCAGCGGGCCGTGGTCGAGGCGTCCAGGCTGGGCATCCCGGCGATCGTCCACGAGGAGTGCCTGACCGGCTTCACCGCCTACGGCGCCACCGTCTACCCCGCGGCCATCGCCTGGGCCGCCACGTTCGACCCCGGGCTGGTACGGCGGATGGCCGCCGCGATCGGCCGCGACATGCGGGCCGTGGGCGTGCACCAGGGGCTGTCGCCGGTGCTGGACGTGGTCCGCGACTACCGGTGGGGCCGGGTCGAGGAGACCATGGGGGAGGACCCGTACCTCGTCGCGACCCTCGGCGCCGCCTACGTGGGCGGCCTGGAGAGCGCCGGGATCATCGCCACGCTCAAACACTTCGCCGGCTACTCCGCCTCGCGCGCCGCCCGCAACCACGGCCCCGTGCCGATGGGCCGGCGCGAGCTGATGGACATGATCCTGCCGCCCTTCGAGGCGGCCATCGCGCTCGGCGGCGCCCGCTCGGTGATGAACTCCTACTCCGACGTCGACGGCGTCCCCGCCGGGGCCGACCCGTGGCTGCTGACCGAGGTGCTGCGCGAGGAGTGGGGGTTCACCGGCACCGTCGTCTCCGACTACTGGGCCGTCCCGTTCCTGGCCACCATGCACCACGTCGCCGCCGACCCCGCTGAAGCGGGCGTCCAGGCGCTCAGCGCCGGCATCGACGTCGAACTGCCCGACACCCTCGGCTTCGGCCGGCACCTGGCCGAAGCGGTGCGCCGCGGCGAGCTGCCCGAGGCGCTGATCGACCGGGCCGTGCGCCGCCTGCTCACCCAGAAGGCCGAGCTCGGGCTGCTCGACCCCGGCTGGACCCCCGAGGACTCGGTCGCCGGCGCGGAGTCCGTGGACCTCGACTCGCCGGGCAACCGCGCCCTGGCCAGGGAGCTGGCCGAGCGGTCGATCATCCTGCTCGACGCCGGGAGCGCCCTGCCGCTGCTCGGCGAGGGCCGCACCGCGCCCCGCCGCGTCGCCGTCGTCGGGCCCGCCGCCCACGACCCGCGGACGTTCATGGGCTGCTACGCCTTCCCCAACCACGTCCTGCCCCGGCACCCGGGCCTCGGGCTCGGCCTCGACGCGCCGACCGTGCTCGACGCGCTCGCGCGCGAGCTGCCGGACGCCGAGCTGCGTTACGAGCGGGGCTGCGACGTGCGCGGCGACGACCGCTCCGGCTTCGCCGCCGCGCTGGCCGCCGCCCGCGAGGCCGACGTGTGCGTGGCCGTGGTGGGCGACCTGGCCGGCCTGTTCGGGCACGGCACCTCGGGCGAGGGCTGCGACGCCGAGGACCTGCGGCTGCCCGGCGCGCAGGCCGACCTGCTGGCCGAGCTGGCCGCCACCGGCACGCCGGTCGTCGTGGTCGTCGTCTCGGGGCGTCCGTACGCGCTCGGCGAGGTGCACGCGTCGGCCGCCGCGCTCGTCCAGGCGTTCATGCCCGGCGAGGAGGGCGGAGCGGCCATCGCCGGCGTGCTGTCCGGCCGGGTCCAGCCGGTCGGCCGGCTGCCCGTGCAGATCCCGCGCACACCCGGCGGGCAGCCGGGCACCTACCTGCAGCCGCCGCTGGGCGCCGACAGCCACGGCATCAGCAACCTCGACCCGACGCCGCTGTTCCCCTTCGGCCACGGCGCCTCCTACACCTCCTTCGAGCTGTCCGATCTGCGGATCAGCGACACCGAGGTGCCCACCGACGGGGAGTTCACCGTCTCGCTCGCCGTGCGCAACACCGGCGGCCGGGCCGGCGAGGAGGTCGTCCAGCTCTACCTGCGCGACGTCGTGGCCCAGGTGACCCGGCCGGTCCGGCAGCTCACCGGCTACGCCAGAGTCCGGCTCGAACCCGGGGAGAGCACGCGGGTCAGCTTCGGCGTGCACGCCGACCGCACCGCGTTCACCGGCCGCGACCTGCGCCGCGTCGTCGAGCCCGGCGACATCGAGGTGCTGGCCGGCACCTCGGCGGCCGACCTGCCCTGCCGCGGCACGGTCCG
This sequence comes from Nonomuraea fuscirosea, assembly GCF_003001935.1. Classification (GTDB taxonomy): domain Bacteria; phylum Actinomycetota; class Actinomycetes; order Streptosporangiales; family Streptosporangiaceae; genus Nonomuraea; species Nonomuraea fuscirosea. The sequence continues at coordinate 117,926 of NZ_PVNG01000004.1, forward strand.
GCTGACCGGGCCGGCCCGCCACGTCGGCCACGACCGGCGGCTCGTGACCACCGTAGAGATCGAGAACGGGAGAACCGACGCCATCGAGACCATGATCGAGGGAGCGAACGGCAGCAGGCAGGGGGGTGCCGATGCCGCCCAGTCCTAGACGGGCCACGCTGGCGACGGTGGCGGCCTCGGCGGGTGTGTCGGTCGCCACCGTCTCGAAGGTGCTCAACGGCCGCAGCGACGTCTCGCCCGCCACCCGGTCGCTGGTGCAGTCGCTGCTGCAGGAGCACGAGTACGTCGCGCCCGCCCCCCGCCGCGAGCCGGCCGGGCTGGCCACCGTCGAGGTGCAGTTCGACACCGACCTGAACGCGTACTCGACCGAGATCGTCCAGGGCGCGGTGGCCGCGGGCGCCGAGGAGGGCGTCGGGATCGTGGTCAGCATCAGGAGCGGCACCGAGCGCACCACCGCCTGGGCCCGCGAGCTGGTCGCGGCCGGGCGGCGCGCGCTGATCGCCGTCACCGGCGAGCTGACCGCCGGGCAGCCCGCCGCGCTGGCCAGGGCCCGGCTGCCGCTCGTCCTCATCGACCCGCTCAACCTGCCGCGCACCCGCGTCACCAGCGTCGGCTCGACCAACTTCGCCGGCGGCCTGGCCGCCACCCACCACCTGCTGTCCCTGGGGCACCGGCGCATCGCCTACATCGGCGGCCCGGCCACCGCCGCCTGCAACCAGGCGCGGCTGCACGGCTACCGCGCCGCCATGGAGGCCGAGGGCGCGCCCGTGCTGCCCGGCTACGTGCGCTCCAGCCACTTCCGCTACCACAGCGGGGTGGCGGGCGGGGCGGCGGTGCTCGACCTGCCGCGCGCCCCGACGGCGATCTTCGCGGGCAGCGACGAGATGGCCGTCGGGATCATGGAGGCGGCGCGGGCGCGCGGGCTGCGCATCCCCGAGGACCTCAGCATCGTGGGGTTCGACGACACCCAGATCGCCCAGGTGACCTCGCCGCCGCTGACGACCATCCGGCAGCCGCTGCGGGAGATGGGCGGGGTCGCGCTGCGTACGGCGTTACGGCTGGCGGCGGGGGAGCGGATCGACTCCCATCATGTGGAGCTGGCGACGGAACTGGTCGTCCGCGGCTCGACCGCCCCGGTGCCACCGCGCTCCTGACGATCCGCTGCTGTGCGCGGTCGGGAGCCCGGGCCGGCGGCGGACGCGGAGCCCGTCCAGGCCGGGGTTCCCGTCCGCGCGCGGGAAGAGGCGGCGGGGCGGTGTGGTTGCACCGATCGTGGAGCACAGCAGCGAGGTCGTGGTGATCGGCGCCGGGCAGGCGGGCCTGTCCAGCGCGTACTTCCTGCGCCGGTTCGGGTTCGAGCCGGTCGTCCTCGACGCGGCCGAAGGGCCGGGAGGGGCGTGGCGGCACCGCTCGCCCTCGCTGACCATGGACAAGGTGCACGGCGTCTTCGACCTGCCCGGCGTGCCCAGGACGCCCGGCTCCGACGGCGGGCGTCCCGCCGCCGAGGCGGTGCCGGCCTACTACGCCGGCTACGAGCGCGAGATCGGGCTGGACGTCGTGCGCCCGGCCAAGGTCACCGCCGTCGGCCACCTGGACGCCGGCCGGCTGCTGGTCGAGTCGGACGCGGGGCGGTGGGCCGCCCGCGCGGTCGTCAACGCCACCGGCACCTGGACGCGCCCGTACTGGCCCTACCATCCCGGCGCGGCCGATTTCGCGGGCCGGCAGCTCCACTACGCCGGCTACCGGGGACCGGCCGAGTTCGCGGGGCGGCGCGTGGTCGTGGTGGGCGGCGGGGCGTCGGCGATGCACGTGCTGTCCGAGATCGCCGGCGTGGCCGCCGCGACCGCCTGGGTCACCCGGCGGCCGCCCGTCTTCAGGGACGACGACTTCGGCGAGGAGGCCAGGCGGGAGGCCGTGGCCATGGTCGAGGAGCGCGTGCGCGCCGGGCTGCCGCCGCAGAGCGTCGTCGGGGTGACCGGCCTGACCTACAGCGTCGTCGTCCGCGAGGCGCTGGCGAAGGGCGCTCTCGACCGGCTGCCGATGTTCGGCCGCATCGTGGCGGACGGGGTGGTCTGGGACGACGGCACGTACGTGGCGGCCGACACGATCGTCTGGGCCACCGGCTTCCGCTCCGCGCTCGACCACCTCGCCCCGCTCAAGCTGAGGGAGCCGGGCGGCGGCATCCGGGTGGACGGCACGCAGGTGATCAGGGAACCCCGGCTCCAGCTCGTCGGTTACGGCCCCTCGGCCAGCACCACCGGCGCCAACCGAGCCGGCCGCACGGCCGCCCGCAACGTCCGGAACCTCCTGACCGCCCTCCCCCTCCGCCCCGCCGCCTGACCCCGCCCGTCCCCTCCCCGCCGCCTGACCCCGCTCACCTGCTCCGCCCCGCCGCCTGACCTCCGCCCGCCCGCTCAGGCCCGCCCCCTCCCCTCGGACCCGCCTTCCTGACCCGGTCTCGCGGACCCGGATCTCCTATGGATCATCGTGGAATACCGATTCCGGCATGTCCGGCGGCTGCTCCCGCGAAGGGGTCGACACCCGGTGTGACGCGGGGATAACGTCCTGACATCAGGATCTTTATCCGGTCAGGAGGTCCCCATCATGGAGGTTCCCGGCTACACGGAGATCCGGGAACTCGGTCATGGCGGGACCGGCCGGGTCATGCTCGCCGTGCGCGATTCCGACGGGCTGGCCGTCGCGGTCAAGCACCTGTCCGCCCCGCTGCGCCAGGACGCCGGCTTCGTGACCCGCTTCCGCGCCGAGGCCCAGCTCATCAAGGAGATCGACAGCCCGCACACCGCCCGCGTGCTCGACTACGTCGAATCCGGCGACGACGCCGTCATCGTGATGGAGCTGGTCGACGGCGTCACGCTGCGGCGGCTGCTGGCGGACGAGGGCGCGACCGGTCCCGAGGCGGCGCTGGTGGTGCTCAAGGGGGCGCTGCTCGGGCTGGCGGAGGCGCACCGGCACGGGGTCGTGCACCGCGACTTCAAGCCGGAGAACGTGATGATCACGCAGGACGGCGACAGCAAGCTCGTCGACTTCGGCGTGGCCGCCCGCTTCGGGGAGAACGCCGAGCTGGCGGGGACGCCGCCGTACATGGCGCCCGAGCAGTGGGACGACGCCCCGGCCGGGGCCGCGACCGACGTGTACGCCGCCGCCCTGGTCTTCTACGAGTGCCTGACCGGCCACCGCGCCTTCCACGGCGAGAACGTCGCCGCCCTCGCCTACCAGCACCAGCACGTGCCGCCGCCGCTGGAGGACGTCGAGGAGCCGCTGCGCCCGCTGCTCGCGCACGGCCTGGCCAAGGACCCTTCGGCGCGGCCCGAGTCGGCGCAGGCGTTCCTGGCCAGGCTGGAGGAGACGGCACGGGAGGCGTACGGGGAGGAGTGGGAGCGGCGCGGACGGGCCGGGCTCGGGATCCTGCTCCTGCCGCTGGCCGCCCTGCTGCCGGATGCCCGCGCGGCGGCCGGCGGCGCGGGAAGCGGCGGGGTGGAAGGTGACGGCGGCACGGCCACGAGCCTCGCGCAGAGCACGCTCTCGCCCGTGGGCAAGCTGGCGATGACCGGTGGGCTGGTGGTGGCCACGGCGGCGGCCGTGGTGTCGGCGTTCGTGATCCTCGGGGACGGCCCGGGGCCGGGGACCGGCAGCGCCCTGCCGCCCGCCACGTCGGCTCCGCCGTTCACCGCCGCGCCCACCGCGTCCTCCGCGCAGGAGTCCGGCACGCCCGAGCCGACGGAACCGGCCGCCTCCGATCCGGCCACCCCGGACTTCACCCCCGGCCGCACCTCGGGCCCCACGCCGGCCGATCCGCCGTCCGAGGCGGGACCCACCACGGGCCGGCCGGTCGCGACCCCGCCGCCGGCCACCCGGCCGACCAGCCGGCCCACGCGCACCCGCACGAGCCGCCCCACCGCCACCCGGGAGCCCACCCGCGAGCCGACGCGGTCCAGCCCGCCCACCAGGACCCGCACGACGCCGCCGGCGACACCGCCCGTCACGCCGCCCCCTGACGACGATCCGCCGGGCACCGGCGACGAGCCGCCCGAGCCTCCCGCGACGAACCCGCCCGGCCGCGAGCCGCTGATCTCCCTGTCGGTCAGCGTGTCACTCGGCCTGCCGGTGCTCGGCGGCGAGGGCGACGGGCTGGTGGACGCCGACGTCGGGCTCGGCCTGGGCACCAGCTTGCTGGGATTCCTCGTGGTGCCCGGCTCGGTGCTGCTCGGACGGCAGATCGTGGCCCGCAGAACGCGCAAAGGACGCGATACCGGAAAATCGTGATTGCATGCCGGAACGCGTGATCTCTACTATCGTGCGTCGAATAGAGGGCGGCCCCCGGCCCGAATAGCTCGTGACCGGAACCTGCCCTGCGTGCCCCAGGGTAAGGAGAAGAGTGGCGGTTGCGTCCTCTGCCGACCGGCTGCGCGCCCCGGCCCGTACGACCCTCGCCTGTCTCACCCTGGTGCTGCTGCTCGCGGCGGCCCCGGAGCGGGCGGCTTCAGCACAGGCGGCCCCCAAGCCCACCGCCAAGCAGCTGAAGAAGGAACTGGCCGAGCTGCAGAAGGACTCGGACAAGTTCATCGCCGACTACTACGAGAGCCGCGTCGCCGGGCAGAAGGCGGAGCGGGCGGAGAAGGCGGCGCGCGAGAAGCTGGCCGCCGCCCAGGAGGTCTACGACCGCCAGTCCACCGAACTGCGGGCCATGGCCCTCGCCAAGTACATCGGCGGCGATCCCGGCACGGCCGGCCTGCTCACCTCCGAGGGCGACCCGTCGGCGCTGCTCGCCCGGATGGCGCTGGCCCAGCACATGATCGACCTCCAGGACGCCAGGCTGAGCGGCTACGCCCGGGTACGCGACGACCGCCGCCAGGCAGAGCAGGACGCCGCCGCCCGTACCGAGGAACTCCAGGCGAGCACCGAGGAGCTGGAGAAGCGCAAGAAGAAGGCCGAGAAGCAGATCGAGAAGATCAAGGACCGGATCGACCTGCTCTACACCGCCCCGGGGGTGCGCCGCCCCGACGGCACCTGGGTGCCCCAGCTGCCCGCCGGGACGGACAACGTCACACCCCGCATGCGGCTGGTCAAGGAGCTCATTCAGCAGCGCTTCCAGGTGCCGTACGGGATCGGGTGCTACCGGGCGATCCAGGACGGCGGCGAGCATCCACTCGGGCGTGCCTGCGACTTCATGCTGAGCCGCGGCGGCGCGTTGCCGTCGGGCGCCGAGCTGAAACGCGGCGAGGAGATCGCCGCCTGGGCGATCAAGAACGCCAGGCGGCTCGGCATCATGTACATCATCTACCGGCAGCGCATCTGGCACACCCGCACGGGCGGCTGGCGGACGATGTCCGACCGCGGCGGCACCACCGCCAACCACTACGACCACCCGCACATCTCGGTGTACTGAGGCGCACGGCCGTCTTGCCACGTGAACCCCTGGTCAGGGGCGGCCGTGCGCTACTCGCCTCCGTCCCCGCCGTCGTCACCGTGGCCGCCGCCTCCGTCTGGAGGGTCGCGCATGATGAGCGCGATGAGCAGGTAGGTGAAGAAGCCGGCGACCGAGATGACGTACGGGCCGGCCTGGATCCGACGGCGATCCTGCCGCGGTGGCTCACCTCGCCCGGCTCGCGTGCGTCGCGGCGCGGGATACGGTGGGCGCGTCGGCATCGTGCTTCTCCGCCGGCCTGCTGCGCCGCGTCGCCGTGCCCGCGTGATGGCGGTGTCCGGGCGTGCTTGATGAGTCCTCTTTGCCATGGAGTGCGAAATGATGATCGAGATTCCCGGTCCCGACGGCACGGCGGAAGCCTGGCTGGCCCGTCCCGACGACTCCGCCGAGCACCCGGGCGTGCTGTTCTTCATCGACGCGATCGGGCTGCGTCCCAGGATCCACGAGATGGCCGACCGGATCGCGAGCTGGGGTTACGTCGTGCTCGCGCCCAACATCTTCTACCGCGAGGGCACCGCCGCGGAGACCTCGCCGACGGGTGACCTGCGGCTGCCGGGGGAGCGGGAGAAGTTCTTCGCGACCGTCGGGCCGCGGATCGGCTCGCTGACGACCGAGCGGGTGACGGCCGACAACGCGAGCTACCTGGCCGCGCTGCGGGCCCAGGACGGCGTGTCCGCCGGGCCGGTGGGAGTGACCGGCTACTGCATGGGGGCGCGGCTGGCCATCCGGGCGGCCGGCGCCCACCCCGCCGAGGTCGGCGCCGTCGGCGGCTTCCACGGCGGCGGCCTGGCCACCGACGCGCCCGACAGCCCGCACCTGAGCCTTGCCACAGCCCGAGCCGAGTTCGTCTTCGGTCACGCCGACAACGACCCGTCCATGGACCCGGAGGCCGTCGAGAGGCTCGGACGGGCGCTCAAGGACGCCGGCCTGACCGCCGCCAACGAGGTGTACGCCGGAGCGCCGCACGGCTACTCGATGTCGGACACGTCGATGTACGACGAGGCCGCCTGCGAACGCCACTTCACCACCCTCCGCGCCCTCTTCGCCCGCGCCCTCTGATGACTCGGGTTGTACGACCTGCCCGGCAGGCTGAACGCCCGGCGGGTCGGCGCGTGGTGATCCGGTCGGGTCGAGGACGGGGCCTGATCGCGATTCGGCCCAGGGCCGGACCAGCTCTGGGGACTGGTCGCGCCTGACCCGGGGCAGGGCCGTTGGTCGCGGACCGGTCTCCGCCGCCTCATGCCGGGGTCACGGCCGGGCTTCGGGCTGGGGGAGGAGGCCCGGTTTCCGTCGGGTCCGGTGGGGCTCACGGTTGGTGGGCGCGGTCCGGGTCTTCGTCAGCTCAGGAGGGCCCCCTGACCGGGCTCACGGCTGGGAGAGTTCGGCGTCGAGGCGGGTGAAGGTGGCGCCCTGGGTGGTGGCGCGGGCGCCGAGGACGTGGCCGTCGCACATGGTCGTCACCGTGCCCGCCCGGTCCGTCACCTTCCAGGTGACCCGCTCCTGGCACGGCTGACCGCGCCGGTCGCGTTCCCAGGTGCGGCCGCACACGCGGCAGGTCGTGACGTTGACGCTGTACGACAGGGTGTTGCCGTGCTCGGGGCACACGCCCCACGGGATGCCGCACCGGCGCTCCAGCAGGGAGCGGATCCTGGCCAGGTCGCCGGCCGCGCGCTGGAGGTCCTCGCCGCCCCGGTCCAGCCAGCCGGCGGCGTGCCGGGCGGCTTGGAGGGGGTCGCGTTCGGCCGCCGCCGCAGGGGCGCTGTCGCACAGCGCCCGCACCTCGGTGGCCAGCGCCTCGGCACGGGCGGCCAGGTCGCGCAGCTGCTGAGGACTGATGCTCATGAGATGCTCCCCTCGGGCCGGGGCCGCCACGGCGGCGGGGACGGCCGGTCGTACCGGACCGTATGAGGTGATCTTATGCGCCGGCCGACCTCTTCGCGGCGATGGGCGGGTCCGGTGCCGATCAGTCCTGCGCGAGGACTACGGGAAGCGTCAGTGCCTGGTGGCGGCGGGTCAGTCTTTGGCGAGGGCGGACAGGAGGCGGTCCTCGGTGACCTCGGGGCCGGTCAGTTGTTCGGTGATCGCCCCGTCCCTGAGCACGACCACGCTGTCGCAGTTCTCCACCAGCTCGGACACGTCCGACGAGATCAGCAGGATGGCCAGCCCGTCCACGGCCAGCTCGTCCAGCAGCGCCTGCATCTCCAGCTTGGTCGCCACGTCCACCCCCCGGGTCGGCTCGTCCAGCAGCAGGACCTTGGGGTGCATGGCCAGCCAGCGGGCCAGCAGCACCTTCTGCTGGTTGCCGCCCGACAGCTCGCCGGCCGGCTGCCTGGGGGAGACGGCCTTGATGCCCAGCCGCCGCATGAACGTGGCCACGATGTTGTCCACCTGCGCGTCCGACACGATCCCCGCCCGCGACAGCCGGGGCAGGGCGGCCAGGGCGATGTTGTCGCGTACCGAGAGGGTCGGCACGATGCCCTCGGTCTTCCTGTTCTCCGGCACCAGCCCGACCCCGGCGCGTACGGCGCTCCTGATCGACCACTTGCGCGCCTGCGCCCCGGCCACGGTCACCTGGCCGGCGTCCACGGGGAGCACGCCGGCGATGGCGCGGGCCGTCTCGCTGCGGCCGGCGCCGAGCAGGCCGCCGAGCCCGACGACCTCGCCCGCGCGCATCTCCAGCGACACCCCGTCCAGGACGTGGTGGCGGGTCAGGCCCTTGGCCTCCAGGACCGGCACGTCGCCGGGCACGCCGGGCTCGCCGTGCTGGGTGGCGGGCTCCACGGGGTGGAAGGGCCGGCCCAGCATGAGCGAGACCAGCCGCAGCCGGTCGAGCCCGGCCAGCGGGCCCGTGTGCACGACCCTGCCCTCGCGCAGCACCGTGACGCGGTCGCAGATCCCGTACAGCTCCTCCAGGCGGTGGGTGACGTAGACGACCGAGCGACCCTGCTCACGCAGCGTGGTCACGGCCGCGAACAGGGTCGCCAGCTCGGCGTGGTCGAGCGCCGTGGTGGGCTCGTCCATGATGACCAGGCGGGCGTCCGCCGAGGCGGCCCTGGCCAGGGCGACGATCTGGCGCGCGCCCTCGCCCAGCGACCCGAGCGGGCGGCGCACGTCCACGTCGAGCCCGTACGCGGCCAGCGTCTCCTCGGCGCGGGCGTGCACGGCGGCGGCGTCGATCAGCCCGAATCGCCCCCTGGGCTCCCTGCCCAGCAGCAGGTTGCGGGCCACGCTCATCGTCGGTACGAGGTTCGTCTCCTGATGGATCGTGGCGATCCCGGCCCGCCTGGCGTCGGCCGGACCGGCGAACCTGACCGGCTCCCCGAGCAGGCGCAGCTCGCCCGCGTCGGGCTGGTGGACGCCGGACAGCACCTTGACCAGGGTCGACTTGCCGGCGCCGTTGCCGCCCACGAGGGCGTGCACCTCTCCCGCGCGCACGGACATGGTGACGTGGTCGAGGGCGGTGACACCCTGGAACGCCTTGAGAACGCCAGCGACCTGCAGCACGGTTGCCTCCGCCTCGATGGTGGTCGAGGTAGGAAACGTTATAGTAACGAGCCTGTCACATTCGATCAGATCCGGGCGTAAGAAAAAAGGGGGAACCGGGCTAGATCTCGGCGACGTGCAGCCGGACGCCGCGCGCGCTCAGGTCGTCGAGCACGTCACGGGGCGCGGCGTCGTCGGTGACCAGGTGGTCGATCCGGTCGGGCGCGACCGTCTGCACCATCGTGTCGACGCCGATCTTGGTGTGGTCGGCCAGCACCACGACCTCCTCCGCCGCCCCGGCCAGCGCCCGGTCGACGCCGGCGACCTGCATGTTGGGCGTGGACAGGCCGCGCTCGGCGGTCAGGCCGTTGCCGGAGATGAAGGCCCGGCGCACCCGCAGCCCGGCCAGGGAGTGCTCGGCCGCGCTGCCCACCAGGGCCAGGATCGAGCCGCGCAGCGTGCCGCCGGTCAGCATCACCTCCACCCGCGGCGAGGCGGACAGCACCTGCGCGACCAGCAGCGAGTTGGTCACCACGGCCAGCTCGGCGTGCCTGGTCAGGCGGCGGGCGAACTCCTGGGTGGTGGTGCCTGGGCCGACCACGATGGCGTCGCCGTCCTCGACGAGGGCGCCGGCCAGGTCGGCGATGGCGGCCTTCTCGGCCGACTCGAGTGACACCTTCTGCGTGTAGCCGGCCTCGCGGGACAGCTCGCCCGGCAGTGTCGCGCCGCCGTGGTGGCGGTTGAGCAGGCCCTCCGACTCCAGCGCGCGCAGGTCGCGGCGGACGGTCACCTCGGAGGAGTGCACGGCCTGGGCCAGCTCCCGCAGCGACACGGCGCCGTTCGCGCGCACCAGTTCGATGATGCGCTGCCGGCGTTCAGCGGCGAACACGGGCCTGCGTCCGTCACTCTGCGTGTCGCTCACGTCCCGATCATAGTCGACGGGCCAAGTGAAGTTCACCTCTGACCGAACGCGAACGAATTTGATCGGAAATCTTGACCGGCTCGGTCCGCTGATGCTTACTTTGGAGCGTGTCAGGGTCAAAAGCTGTCCGAACCTGATCGGCGCCTTCCGAAAGGAACCCCCCGTGCGTAAGCGCCTCGCATTGCTGCTGTCCGTGCTGATGTGCTTGTTATGGCAGACGCCGGCCCCCGCCTCGGCCGGATCCGCGGCCCTTCCCGAGCGGAACGGGCTACGCGGCGACTACTACCTCGCCTCGGCGGCGGGCCAGTTCGACTTCGCCGACCTCAAGGCGAGCATCATCGACCCGAACCTCGAGATGGCCGACCTCAACCCCACGTTCCAGCTGCTGACCGGCAGGGAGGACGACGTCACCGTCAGGTGGACGGGGCAGATCACGCCGAAGTACTCCGAGACCTACACCTTCTCCATCATCGGCGACAACGGCTTCCGCCTGTGGGTGGACGGTCAGCCGATCATCGACCACTGGGTGGACGACTGGGACCTGGAGCAGACCGGCACCCCGATCGCCCTGGAGGCGGGCAGGAAGTACGACGTCAAGGTCGAGTACTTCGAGCACTACGGAGGCGCCAACCTGCGCCTGCGCTGGCAGAGCCCGAGCCAGCCGAAGGCGATCGTGCCGGCGGAGGCGTTCACCGTGCCGGCCGACTTCCAGCCGGACGGCCCGTACGACGCCAGGCTGAACGCGGCCGGCGACGTCGCGACGCTCACCTACGCCAAGCCCCTGGCCCCGCTGCCCGCCGACGCGGCGGCGAAGCTGGGATTCACGGTCGGCGCGGCCTCCTGGCCGGTAACCTCCGCAATCCAGAAAAGTCCTGAAGTAGTCGAGCTGAAGCTGAAATATCCGGTCCCGTCCAAGGCGGGCAGCACCGTCCGCACCTCCTACGACGGCAACGGCGGCATCACCTACGCCGACGGCACCCCGCTGGCCGCCTACCCCTTCGCGCACGTGGTCAACGTCTCCACCTACGTGCTCAGGACCCGGTGGGCCGACGACGTGAACCCGGCGAACCCGCTGCCCGAGTACCCCAGGCCACAGCTCGTCAGGGACCGCTGGCGCAGCCTCAACGGCACCTGGGAGTTCGCCCCGGCCAAGGAGGGCGAGGCGGCGCCGTTCGGCCGGCGGCTGGCCGAGCGCATCGTGGTCCCGTACCCGGTGGAGTCGCAGCTGTCCGGCATCGGCCGGCACGAGGAGCGCATGTGGTACCGCCGCACGTTCGAGGTGCCCCGCTCCTGGAAGGGTGAGCGGCTGCTGCTGCACCTGGACGCCGTCGACTGGGACGCGGCGATCTACGTCAACGGCAAGCAGGTGGCCACCCACAAGGGCGGCTACGACCGGATCAGCGTGGACGTGACCGCGGCGCTCAAGCGCTCGGGCCCGCAGGAGCTCGTCGTCGGCGTGTACGACCCCACGGACGAGGGCGCCCAGGCCATCGGCAAGCAGCGGCTCAACCCGGGCAGCATCTGGTACACCGCCGTGTCCGGCATCTGGCAGACCGTCTGGATCGAGCCGGTCGGCAAGGACCGCATCGACCGCGTGGACACCACCCCCGACCTGCGCGGCCAGTCCCTGTACGTCACCGTCCACGGCTCGAAGGGCACCGCCACGGTGACCGCCAGGGACGGCCGCAGAGTCGTCGGCACCGTCCGCGGCCAGGTCGGCAAGGAGCTGCGCCTGCCGGTGCGCAACCCCAAGCTGTGGACTCCGGACGACCCGCACCTGTACGACCTGGAGGTCAAACTCAAGTCGGACAAGGTGGAGTCGTACTTCGGGATGCGCTCTATCACGCTCTCCGGCAACCGCATGCTGCTCAACGGGCAGCCGGTCTTCCAGATCGGCCCGCTCGACCAGGGCTTCTGGCCGGACGGCATCTACACGCCGCCCACCGACGAGGCCCTGCGCTACGACCTCGAGCAGACCAAGGCGCTCGGCTTCAACGCCGTGCGCAAGCACGTCAAGGTGGAGTCCGACCGCTGGTACTACCACGCCGACAAGCTCGGTCTGCTGGTCTGGCAGGACATGCCGTCCGCCTTCCGCACCACCGACAGGCCGCAGTTCGAGGCCGAGCTGCGCGAGATGGTGGACCAGCACCGCAGCAGCCCGTCGATCGTGATGTGGGTGCCGTTCAACGAGGGCTGGGGCCAGTACGACCAGGCCCGTATCGCCGACCTGGTCAAGAGCTGGGACCCGAGCCGCCTGGTGAACAACATGAGCGGCGTCAACTGCTGCGGCGCGGTGGACGGCGGCAACGGCGACGTCAAGGACTTCCACATCTACCCGGGCCCCGGCAACCCCGGCAAGCCCGAGGGCGCCAGGGCGACCGTCATCGGCGAGTACGGCGGCCTGGCCCTGCCCGTGGTCGGCCACACCTGGTCCGGCGGCGGCTGGGGCTACGCGGTCGAGCCCGACCCCGAGGCCCTCACCGACCGTTACGTGAACATGGTGGGGGAACTGGAGCGGCTGCACGCCTGTGAGCAGCTCAGCGCCGCGATCTACACCCAGACGACCGACGTCGAGACCGAGATCAACGGCCTCATGACGTACGACAGGGCGATCACCAAGCCCGACGTCAAGCGTGTCCACGACGCCCACAAGGCGCTGACGGGCGCGATCAACCCCACCTGCAGCTGAACCACCGGCGCCCGGGCCTCTGTGGCCCGGGCGCCGCACCTGGTAAGAAAGGATCCGCGATGACCCCCCATCTCCGGACAGCCGCGCTGACCCTGGCCGTGCTCCTCACCGCGGCCGGGTGTGCCAAGGGCGAGGAGCCGCAGAGCGCGCCCGCCGCGGCCAGCTCGGCCGGTCAGCAGGTCGTCGAGACGCCTTCGGGCACGGCCGGCCCGACCTGCACGCTGGAGCAGTTCGGCGGCACGAAGTTCGACCTCAAGACGGCCACGGTGGGCTTCTCCCAGTCGGAGAAGGAGGCCAACCCGTTCCGCATCGCGGAGACCAAGTCGATCAAGGACGAGGCCGCCAAGCTCGGCATCACCGACCTCAAGGTCACCAACGCGCAGTCGCAGTTCTCCAAGCAGATCACCGACGTGCAGCAGCTCATCGCCCAGGGCGTCAAGCTGCTGGTCATCGCGCCGCTCAACTCCGACGGCTGGGAGCCGGTGCTGCAGCAGGCCGCCGCGAAGAAGATCCCCATCATCACGGTCGACCGCAAGATCAACGCCAAGGCGTGCAGCGACTACCTGACGTTCATCGGCTCCGACTTCTACGAGCAGGGCAAGCGCGCCGCCGACCGCATGATCGACGCCCTGGGCGGCAAGGGCAAGGTCGCCATCCTCCTCGGCGCCCCCGGCAACAACGTCACCACCGAGCGGACGAACGGGTTCAAGGACCGGGTCAAGGAGAAGGCCCCCGAGATCACGATCTCGTTCGAGCAGACCGGTGAGTTCGCCCGCGAGAAGGGACAGCAGGTCACCGAGCAGCTCATCCAGTCCAACCCCGACATCAACGGCATCTACGCCGAGAACGACGAGATGGCGCTGGGCGCGGTCACCGCGCTGAAGGGCGCGGGCAAGGAGCCGGGCGACATCAAGATCGTCTCGGTGGACGGCACCCGCAGCGCCGTCCAGGGCATCGTGGACGGCTGGCTGCACGCGGTCATCGAGTCCAACCCGCGCTTCGGCCCGCTCGCGTTCGAGACCGCGCAGAAGTTCCTGAACGGCGAGGCCATCCCCGACAAGGTGATCATCTCCGACCGCGACTATGACACGGGCAACGCCAAGGACTCCCTCGGTGAGGCGTACTGAGTTGGAAGCGGTTCTCGAGGCAAGAGGCGTCAGCAAGCGCTTCCCCGGCGTGCTCGCCCTCGACGGCGTGTCCCTCGCCCTGCGTCCGGGCGAGGTGCACGCGCTCGTCGGCGAGAACGGCGCGGGCAAGTCCACCCTGATCAAGGTCTTCACCGGCGTGTACCAGCCGGACGGGGGCGAGCTGCGCTACCAGGGAGGGCCCGCCGCCTTCGGCACCCCCCTGGAGGCGCAGCGCGCCGGGATCTCCACCATCTACCAGGAGGTCAACCTCGTCCCCATGATGTCGGTGGCCCGCAACCTGCTGCTCGGCCGCGAGCCGCGCGGCAGGTTGGGGGTGATCGACGCGGCCGCCATGTACGGCGAGGCCGAACGCGTCCTGTCCGGCTACGGCGTGGACACCGACGTGCGCCGCCCGCTGCGCACGCTCGGCGTCGGCGCGCAGCAGATGGTCGCGCTCGCCCGCGCCGTGTCGGTGGACGCCCGGGTCGTCATCATGGACGAGCCCACCTCCTCGCTGGAGCCGCGCGAGGTCGAGACCCTGTTCGGGGTGATCAGGCGGCTGCGCGACAGCGGCATCGCGGTCATGTACGTCAGCCACCGCCTCGACGAGCTCTACCGCGTCTGCGACCAGGTGACCGTGCTGCGCGACGGGCGCCTCGCGCACACCGGGCCGCTGGCCGAGCTGGAACGGCTCAGGCTCATCTCGCTGATGCTCGGCCGCGACCAGAACGAGGTCCGCACCGAGGGCCTGACCAGCTTCTCCCGCGAGCACGCCGAAGGAGACGAGCGGGGATCGGGCAACGGCGCTCCCGTGGTGGAGGCCAGGGGACTGACCCGGCGGCACGTGCTCGACGGGGTGGACGTCAGCGTCAAACCGGGCGAGGTCGTCGGGCTCGGCGGGCTGCTGGGCGCGGGCCGTACCGAGACCGCCAAGGCCATCGTCGGCGCGCTGCCGCTGGACGGCGGGCAGGTGCTCGTGGCCGGGGCGCCGCTGCGGGCCGGCTCCACCTCGGCCGCGATCAGGGCGGGCGTCAGCCTGCTGCCCGAGGACCGCAAGGCCGAGGGCATCATCCCCACCCTGTCCGTCCGCGAGAACATCGCCCTGGCCGCCCTGCCCTCCATGGGCCGGGCGGGCGTGGTGTCCGAGGCGAAGATCGACCGGATCGTCGAGATCTTCATGCGGAGGCTGAGGATCAAGGCGGCCTCGCCGCACCAGCTCGTCTCCGAGCTGTCCGGCGGCAACCAGCAGAAGGTGCTGCTGGCCCGCTGGCTCGCCGTACGGCCCAAGGTGCTGCTGCTGGACGAGCCCACCCGCGGCATCGACGTCGGCGCCAAGGCCGAGGTGCAGGCGCTGATCGACGAGCTGGCGCGGGAAGGGCTGGGCGTGCTGCTGATCTCCTCCGACCTGGAGGAGCTGGTCGAGGGGGCCGACAGGATCCTCGTGCTGCGCGAGGGCGCGGTCGTCGGGGAGCTGTCGGGTGACGAGGTGACCGAGGAGAGAATCATGGCGACGATCGCGGAGCAGTCCGATGGCCGAGCTGACGCATGACCGGGGCGGCCCGCGGGGCCGCGTCGCCGTGCTCAAGCCGCAGGTGTTCGCCTGGGTGCAGGACTACGGCGTGTACGCCGCCGTGCTGGCGCTGCTGCTGTTCAACGTCCTGTTCACCCCCCACTTCCTCGACGCCTCCAACTTCCGCACCCAGCTCGTCCAGGTGACCCCGATCGTCATCGTCTCGCTCGGCATGGCGCTGGTGATCGGCACCCAGGGCATCGACCTGTCGGTCGGCTCGGTGATGGCGCTGGCCGCCGCGCTCGTCGTGCTCTACCTCGGGTACGGCTGGCTGCCCGCCCTGGTCGTGGCCGTGATCGGCGGCGCGGTCGTCGGGGCCGCCGGGGGAGCGCTGGTCGCCTACGTCGGGGTGCAGCCGATCGTGGCCACACTGGCGCTGCTGGTCGGCGTCCGCGGCCTGGCCAACGTCCTGGTGCCGCAGCTGGTCGAGTTCCGCAACCCCGACCTGATCGCCCTGGGCAGCAGCTCCGTGGCCGGGATCCCGGTGATCGTGCTCATCGCGGCGGCGCTGACCGTGATCGTGCTGTTCGTGGTGCGGCGCACCACCTTCGGCCGGCAGGTGGTCGCCATCGGCGGCAACCGCTCGGCCAGCGAGCTGTCCGGCCTGCCGGTCAGGCGGGTGCTGCTGCTCGTGTACGTGATCTCCGGCCTGCTCGCCGCCCTGGCCGGCGTGCTGGCCACTGCCCGGCTGCAGGCGAGCGACCCGACCTCGCTCGGCATGTTCATCGAACTGTCGGCGATCACCGCCGTCGTCGTCGGCGGCACCCCGCTGACCGGCGGCCGGATCAGGGTGCTCAGCACCGTCATGGGCGCGCTGCTCATGCAGCTCCTCGCGGCCACGCTGATCAAGCACAACCTGCCGCAGTCGTGGACCCAGATGGTCCAGGCGGTCATCATCCTGGCCGCCGTCTACGCCACCAGGAAGCGGGAGACCCGATGAACCGCGAGCAGCTCAGCCGGACGCTGCAACAGCACGGCGCCGTCATGGTGCTGGGCACGCTGGTGATCGTCGGCAGCCTGGCCTTCGACTCCTTCGCCACGCCGGCGAACGCCGCCAGCGTGGTCGTCTCCTCCTCGTTCCTGGCGATCATCGCGATCGGCATGACGTTCGTGATCATCAGTGGCGGGATCGACCTGTCCGTGGGGTCGCTGTTCGTCCTCGGCGGGGTGCTGGCGGCGTACGGGTCGCAGTACGGCATGCTCGTCGCGCTGCTGCTGCCGCTCGCGGTCTGCGGGGTCGTCGGCCTGCTGCAGGGACTGGTGATCGCGCGCACCGGCATGGCCCCGTTCATCGTGACCCTGGCCGGGCTGCTCGGCGTGCGCGGCCTGATGCTGGCGATCTCGGACGAGGGCGCGACCACGTACCTGGTCAAGGACCGCGCCTTCGCCGCGCTCGGCCAGGGCGAGATCCTCGGCCTGTCCTACCCCGTCTACATCACCGCCGTCCTCGCCCTGGCCGCGATGGTGCTGCTGCAGCGCACCGGCTTCGGCCAGAACGTCTACGCCATCGGCGGCAACGAGCAGGCCGCCGCCCTGATGGGCGTGCCCGTCGCCCGGACGAAGGTGTACGTGTACGTCATGTCCGCCCTGCTGGCCGGCCTGGCGGGCGCGCTGAACGCCGCCCGGCTCTCCTCCGGGGTGACGATCCTCGGCATCGGCCTCGAACTGGACGCCATCGCCGCCGTGGTCATCGGCGGCACCCTGCTGACCGGCGGCGCGGGTGGCATCACCGGGTCGGTGGCGGGCGTGCTGCTGCTCGGCGTCATCCAGAGCCTGATCAACCAGGTCGGCAATCTGACGTCGGCGTTCCAGCAGGTGGTCAGCGGGCTGTTCCTGGCGCTCGTGGTGGTCGCGCAACGGTTGCTGAGCAAGGCGCAGCGGCTGACCTGAAAGGCGCGGCGGCCGGCCTGAGCGAGGCGCGGCGGCCGGCTTGAGTCTCCGGTGTCCCCGGCCCCTCCCGGGGACACCGGAGCGTCACGGCCAGAGGCGGGATCCGGCGCTCAGAAACCGACCGCCCGCCGCGACCGATCACCCGCGATCACGGTGTGGGCGGTCGCGGGCTCGTCTCGGCTGCGGTCAGCCGCTCGCTCGGCTCGGCGCGGCGGGAGCGGGCCAGAGCCAGACCGCCGAGGACCGCACCGGCCAGGCCCAGTACCAGGGCCACGGCCGCCCCGAACACGCCGTTGCCGGTGCCGAGGCCACCGTCGGCGACGGCCAGCTTCACCGCGCCGTTGAGCCCGCCGATCAACCCCGCCGCCAGCGCCACGATGCCCGCCCTGCTTCCGGCGTCGCCGGCACGGCGGGCGGAGCGCAGCGCGAGCCAGCCGATGATCACGCCGCCGAGCGCCACCGATGCGGCCACGCTGGCCCAGATCCGCGCAGGGGTGCCGAGGAAGGTATCGACACCCTGGCCCGCGCATTCCGCCGGCGTCGTACAGACAGGCGAGACCACCTGTGCGGCAAGTGCGACCAGGACAGACATGGAGGATCCCTTCGACCGGACGATGGGCGCCCGCGGCATGTGCGTCGCGGTGGCTCGGCCTGGGCCGGCCGAGGCACCGGTGAGGAGCGCGAGCGCCTGGGCGGTGCTTCACGGACTCGATCCTCGCGTGGTCGAGGCGGGCGCGGCCTCCGCCGGCGGACGGCGGCTTCTACGCAGTTCCGCGTAGACGGCTAGTGCCTCGGTACTCCCGTCGTCGTAGGCGGCCGCGCGCCTGGGCGGAGGTTTCTCGCGGGCGGCAACCGGAGGATCCCGGCATGAAAGACCGCGCCGTGTCGTCGTCGGTCAGCGCACCCGGCCGCGCGGCTTGAGGCGGGTGCCGGGCAGGACGGGCGCGGGGAGCGGGGCGCCGCCGAAGCCCTCGACGGCGCCGAACCCCTCGCCCTCCGCCCACTCCTTGCGGAACGCGGCGATCTCGTCGTGGGAGCGCCCGACGAAGTTCCACCACATGACCAGTTCCTCCCCGAACGGCTCACCGCCGATCAGCAGCACCCGCCCGCGCCCCGACAACCGCACCGCCGCCCGCCCCGGCGGCAGGTACACCAGCGGCCCGTACTCCAGCGGCCCGTACTCCAGCGGCCCGTACTCCAGCGGCCCGTACTCCAGCGGCCCGTACTCCAGCGGCCCGTACTCCAGCGGCCCGGACTCCGACGGCCCGGGCCCCACCAGGGCCGCCTCGCCGTCGAGCAGCAGCAGCCCGTGCTCGTACGCCGGATCCAGCGGCACCTCGCCCGTGCCGTCCACGGCCACCTCGGCCCCGACGAGCGGGCTGTAGGCGGTCGCGGGTGAGGTCACCCCGCCCAGCGACCCCATGACGACCGTCGCCGCGAAGCCGGGACCCGACAGCACGGGCAGGTCCGGATGGTGCTCGAAGCCCGGCCCGGTGTGCCGGTGCGCGTCGGGCAGCGCCACCCAGAGCTGCACCCCGTGCAGCACCGTCTCCGGCGACTCCTCCGAGTGGGAGATGCCGCGCCCCGCGGTCATGAGATTGAGCTGCCCAGGGCGGATCTCCTGCAGCGTGCCCAGGCTGTCGCGATACAGCACCTCGCCGGCGACCAGCCAGCTCACCGTCTGCAGGCCGGTGTGCGGATGCGGCGGCACGCGCATGGTGGCCCGCTGCGGCCCGTACGCGTCCACGAAGCACCACGCGCCGATCATCCGCCGGTGGGCGCCGGGCAGGGTCCTGCGCACGGTCATCGCACGCGGCCCGCCCAGCGGCACCTCGCGTCCGGTCAGCACCTCGGCGCCCTCGCCCGTGCCGGTGGTGGCGCAGCGGATCTCCCGCGGGTCACGCTCCAGGTTGCTCACGCCCCGACTTTACGTTCCCGAGGCCATGGGGGAGCCCGCCGTCAGCTGAGCATCTCCCACCAGCCCTCGACCGCAGGGACGGCCGAGACGTCGACGGCCTCGCCCGGCCGCGGGACGGCGATGCGCACGTCGCGGGCCTTGGCCTCGCGCCACAGCCGGTCCACCGGCTCGCCCCACGGATGCAGGGCCAGCGTGAACGTGGCCCAGTGCACCGGCAGCAGCACCCCGCCGCCCAGGTCGAGGTGGGCCTGGACGGCCTGCTCCGGGTCCATGTGGATGTCCGGCCAGGACGGGCTGTACGCGCCGATCGGCATCAGCGTCAGGTCGAACGGCCCGTGCGCCGAGCCGATGCCCCGGTAACCCGCGAAGTAGCCGGAGTCGCCCGCGTAGAACACCCGCCTGGCCGCGCCGATGACCACCCACGAGCCCCAGAGCGTGTCGTTGCGGGTGAAGGAGCGGCCGGAGAAGTGGCGGGCCGCCGTGGCCACGAACCGCAGCCCCGCGACCTCGGCCTCCTCGTTCCAGTCCAGCTCGATGATCCGGAACGCCGGCACGCCCCACCGCTCCAGATGCGCCCCGATGCCCAGCGGCACCAGGAACGGGGCCTTCTGCGTGCGCGTCAGCCTGAGCACCGTGGTCCGGTCGAGGTGGTCGTAGTGGTCGTGCGAGATCGCGATCGCGTCCACCTCGGGCAGCTCCTGCAGCTCCACCGGCACCGGGTGGTGCCGCTTGGGGCCGACGAACTGCGAGGGGGAGGGCCGCCTGCTCCACACCGGGTCGAACAGCACCCGCCGGCCCTCGATCTCCACCAGCGTGGAGGCGTGGCCGTACCAGACGGCGCGCACCCCGTCGGCGGGCGGCGGGTCGGCGGGCGGGATCCGCAGCGGGACGGGCCCGGCCGGATGGCGCTGGCTCCTGTCCTTGGCCAGCTCGCCGAGCAGCCCGACGGGCGGCGCGGTCATCAGGGCCGCGCCCTCGGGCATCGAGTTCACGAACGTGCCGTCCCTGAACTGCGGCGAGTGCCGTATCCTCGTCGCCCGTTCCGGTCCCGACGCCAGCGGCCGCACGCCCAGCTCGGCGGGCAGATCGCGCAGCGCCCACCCGGCCGCGGCGAGGACCGCGCCGCCCGCGAGGATCCGCCGTGCCGTCCGCATCCCTGCCATAGCCCACTCTCCCCTGCAAGCTTCTTCGTCCCGCTCAGCGGGCGGGACTCCCCGGTGTTTCCCTATCTACGATATATCGCGATAGGTCAGACGGTTTTCACCGCACCGCCGTCGATGAGGAAGTCGGCCCCCGTGACGCTCGCGGCATGCGGCGACGCCAGCCATGTCACGAGCGAGGCGACCTCTTCCGGCTCGACGAACCTACCGGTCGTCATTCCGGTGCCCGACGGCAGCCCTGCCAGGAACGCATCCAGGTCCACGCCGTGGGCGGCGGCCAGCGCGGCGCCGTACCTGCCGGGGTCCTCCCACAGCGAGGTGCGGGTGGCGCCCGGCGAGACCGTGGTGACCCTCACTCCCTGCGGGCCGAACTCCTCGGCCAGCGCCTTGCTCAGCGCGGTCAGCGCCGCCTTGGCCGTCGCGTAGTGGACCGGCCCGCCGCTCGGCGTGTGCGCGCTGGTGGAGGAGATGTTGATCACAGTGCCGTGCCGCCGGATCAGGCTCGGGACGGCGGCGCGGGTGGCGCGTACGGCGCTGAGGAAGTTCAGGTCGTAGAGCTGCCGCCACTGCTCGTCGCTCAGGCTCAGGAACCCGAACGCCTCGTCGCTCGCGTCGCCGCCGCCCACGTTGTTGACCAGCAGGTCGATCTCGCCCAGCTCGGACAGCGCCCGGTCGATCACCGCGCCGGGGCCGGCGGCGGTGGACAGGTCGGCCGTGACCGGCACGGCGCCGGTCTCCTTCAGTTCGGGGGTGATCGTCCGGGCGGCGGCGACGACCCGCATGCCCTCGCCGATCAGCGCCTTGACGACGGCCAGGCCGATGCCCCTGCTCGCGCCGGTGACGACGGCGGTCCTGCCGCTGAGTCCCATGTCCATGGTGGTACGTCCTTCCGCTATGTGCGTCAGTTGCGATGCGTCGAACATACGACTTGCAACACTGGTGATGCAAGTCTGCGGGAAAGGGTGACCGTGGAGTATCCTTCGAGGCATGAGTGGGACGACCCGGGCGCTGCGGTCCGACGCCGAGCGGACGGTGCGCATGATCCTGGAGGCGGCCGAGCGCGTGCTCAGCAGAAACCCGGCGGCCAGCATGGAGCAGATCGCCGAGGCCGCCGGAGTGGCGCGCACGACCGTGCACCGGCGCTTCGCCTCCAGGGAGGCGCTGGTGGAGGCCATGGCGAGATGGGCCACCCAGAACTTCGCCGAGGCCGTCGACGCGGCCTCCCCCGAGAGCGCGCCGCCGCTCGTCGCGCTCTACCAGGTCACGGCCAACGTGCTCCGCGTCAAGATCGACTGGGGTTTCACAATGCGGGTCATGGACGCCGACCCCGAGGCGGGCCGGGTGCACGCGGACATCTCGGAGCGCTGCGACCGGCTGCTGATCAGGGCCAGGGACGCCGGCGTGCTGCGGGCCGACGCCGATCTCGACTGGACCAAGCGGGTCTTCTACGCGCTGCTCCACGAGGCCGCCGCGTACCGTGACGAGGACCCCGACGTGCTGGCCACCCGGGTGGTGGACACCCTGCTCAGGGGCGCCGGCACCGGCCGCGGCCTGTAGCCGGCGCTCGGCCGGGCCGCGAGACGGTCAGCGCTCGTCCGGGATGCGGTGGGGGTGGGGCCACGGGTTGGGGCGGCAGCGGCCCAGCGACTTCGACTGCTGCGTCATGACGGGGGCCAGGCGGCCGGGCCCCGGACAGTGGCGGTGGTGGTGGCCCAGGCCGTGGCCGACCTCGTGGCTGATCAGGTAGCGGCGGTAGGCGGTCAGGTCGCCGTCGTACTGCGGCACCCCCTCGGCCCAGCGCAGGGCGTTGATGACCGAGCGGCGGCCGTTCCAGCAGGACAGCTCGCCTCCCGTGCGCAGCGGCAGGCACTGCCGGATCGTCATGCGCGGGCTGGACAGGGCGACGCGGACGCGTACCGGGCCCGAGTCGACCCGCTCGAACCTGGCCCAGCCGCGTACGTCGTTGAGCGTGCGGTGCACCTCGGCGGCGAAGCCGGCCGGATCGAAAGGGAGCCCCCGCTCGACCTCGACGAGATACCGCACCACCGCCCCCCGGCCCGGCCTCGCGGGCGCGCCGCCGCGCACGACCGCGTAACGGCCGGACGCGGAGTGCGGCACCCGCACCCGCTCGGGCACGCCGGGCGCGAGCGGCTTCGGCGTAGCACCGGCCGGCGGGGTGGGCGGTGGCGCGGGTGTTCCCGACGCGGCGCCCGGCGGTCCGGGGGCGGACGGTTCCGGGGTGCAGGCGGTGGCCGCCACGAGCAGCACCAGGAGCAGCGGAAGGACGAGCGGCGGCACGGCAGCCTCCCCACGAAGTCGCGGTGGGGAGGTATCCGATCTTACGTGGCTGCTTGTCGCGCTTAAGGGGCAGGGGTAGTGGATCTACCAGGTTGTCGGATTTAGCGGGTGTTGGGGGCGTAGGGCGTGATGTCGATCGGCGGTGTGTCACCCAGCGCGAGCGCCGCGGCGATCCGGCCGGTGAACGGGCCCGCCGTCAGCCCGTACGCGCTCAGCCCCGTCGCCACCACCACGCGCCCGGTCAGCGGGCCGATCAGCGCCGGGCCCGGCGCGTACACCGGGCGCAGGCCGACCCTCGTCTCCGTGACCGTCGCGTTGAACAGCCCGGGCGCCACCCGCAGCCCCGCCCTGATCACCTCGTCCAGCCCGCCCATCGTGACCCGCGGGGCGAAACCCACGTCCTCCACGGTCGCGCCGATCACGACGCGGGAGTCGGGGAAGCCCAGCAGGTACGGGCCCATCCTGGGCAGGATGATCGGCCACCACGCGGTGTCCACGCCCTCCAGGGTCGCGTGCAGGATCTGACCGCGCCTGGGGAAGACCGGCAGCTCGACGCCCAGGGGCCGGCACACCTCACCGGTCCACGCGCCCGCGGCGACGATCACCGCGTCGGCGTCCAGCGGCACCGCCGCACCGCTCAACGGCCGCTGGACGCCGGGGGGCCCGCCCGTGACGGGCCCCGACGGCGCGGCCTGCCGCCACGACGCCCCCTGCCCGCCGCCGTGCGCCCGGCTCGTCGGAGGGTACGCGGCGCCGCCGGCGGTCACGGCCGGGGTCGCGCCTGAGCCCGCCGTGCCCTCCGGCGCGAGCGGCTGCCCACTGCCGTCGGGGCTGTGGAGGAGGACCTGGCCGTCCGGGGTGAGGGCGGCGATGCCCGTGCGTACCTCGGCGCCCATCGAGACGGCGGCGCGCAGCAGGGCGTCGCGGACCGCGCGGCCGTCCACCCGTGCCGCGCCCGGCACCAGGATCGCGCTCAGGGTGTCCGACAGCGGCGGGAACAGTTCCGACGGGGTGGACACATCGGTGATCTCGCCCATCTCCGGCGCGCCGGGACGACGGCGGCGCAACAGCGCGCGTACCTGCTCCAGGTCGGCCGGATCCTCGGCCACCAGCAGCGCGCCCACCTTGGCGTAGCCGATGTCCTCGCCCAGCTCCTCCACCAGCCCGGGATAGTGACGGGCGCCCTCGTTGGTCAGCCGGTACCAGTCGTCGTCCTCCGGATGGTCCACCCACGGGCACACGATGCCCGCGCCCGCCCGCGTCGCATCGCCCTGGTACCCGCCGTCCACCACGGTCACCGCCGCACCCCGGCGGCTCAGATGGTAGGCCGCGCCGGCCCCGACGATGCCGCTTCCGATCACCACAACACGCATGGTCACAATGATCGCAGCCGAGGTGACCTGGGCCGATGACCGGATCCGCCCCTTGTCATGCGGATACCCCGCCACGGCCTTCTCCGTGCCTGGACACACCCTCACCGGAAGATCGCCGCGAGAGCCCGAGCGAGGTCCGTACGAGGTCCGCGCCAGGGGCCGAGCGAGGTCCGGGTGAGGCGCGGGTCAGGGGTCGTGCGAGGGGCGGCGCGAGGTCTGTCCGGCGCGGCTCTCGCGGGTCTAATGTCAGGCGCATGAGCGTCGAGGTCACCCGGATCGACCTGCCGTGTCCCGTTCGCGCGGCCGCGTCCGACGGGACGACCGTCTGGTGTGCGGTGGCCGGCGGTGTGCGCGCCTACACCGCCGCCGGCTCTCCGCTCGGAGAGGGCGGTCCCGGACCTGAGCTGCGGTCGCTGGCCGCCGTGCCGGGGACGGTGACCGGGCCTGCCGGCGTTCCCGGGATGCTGGCGGAGACCGTGATCATGCCCAGGTCGTTCGCGGGAGCCTCACTGTCGGGGCCGCTGCCGGAGGGGACGCTGGCCGGTACGTCCCGCGACCGCCTCCACTGGCTCGGGCCCTCGGGCGCGCCGGACGGCGACCTGCCCTTCGACGGCCGGGTGGTGGCGGGTGGCGGGGAGATCTGGGCCGTCGGCGCCGACCTGGCCAGGCGGCTGACCGGCCCCGGCCGGCTCGGCGAGCCCGTGCAGCTGCCCGCCCTCGACGCGTGCGCGGCCGAGGGGGAGCGGCTGTGGTGGACGTCCAGGCGGGACACGATCCTGCGGGGCGGCCCGAAGGAGGTCGAGCTCGGACGGGACCGGCGCGGCGCGATGGTCGTGTGCGCGGGCTCGTTATGGATCAGTGTCACCGGCGGGCTGTTACGCGTGTCCGCCTGGTCGGGGGAGCCGGGCCGGCTCGTGGCGGCGCCGGAGGGACCGGTGCCGTTCCTCGTCTGCGCCAACGGCGTCCTCACCGGCGGCGCCCGCGACCTGTTCACCCTCGCCCCGGCGGCCGGCGCACCCCTGCGCGTGATCGAGCTGGGGCTGGACGTGCCGCTCGCCCTGGTGATCGCGGCGGGCAGGCACGTCTGGGCCTTCCCCGCCGGCCGCCCGCAGGCGCTGATCGTGGTGACATGAGCCGAGCCGTCAGCGGCGCCCCCGTACGTACCGGGACAGGACGGCGGCGCCGGTCGGTTCGGACGACAGGCATTTCAGGTGGGCCTGTGGCCCGCCGGCGGGGAGGAGCCGGTCGCCCGCGCGCCGGCTCCAGATCGGCCCGCCGCTCCACGGCGCTCAGGTGCAGCTCAAGCAGCGACGGCGAGACGGTCGCGCGCAGCCACTCGGAGTCGACGTCCTCGAACGGCGTACCCCGCCACAGGCCGGTCGCCTCCTCCACCAGGACCCGCTCGGCCGCCGTCCCGGCGAGACTCGCGCGTGCCCCGGGGCTTCCGGCATCCGCCGGACGGCGATCAGGCCACTACGACTACGCGGTGGCGGGGCGGGTCCGGCGCCCGTCGTACGGGAGTAGAGGGACGAGCAGGACCGCACCCGGAGCGGCCCCCGCAGGACGCTCCCCACCGGGCGGTCCCGCGCGGGAGGAGCCGCATGGGTGGAGAACCACCGCCTCCGCCGTCGCGCCGAGACGGCGCCTTCCCCGTGAACGCCGGTCACGCCCAGCGCGCCGTCACGATCTCGCGCGGACGGCGGAGGGGTGGCAGTCCTCTGGTGCGCGGGCGTCCGAGCCGCGGTTGGGTCAGGCGCGGGCGCCGGTCCTGGCCTGGGAGGGCAGGAACGACGACCGCGGCCCGGCCAGCGCCGCGTCCATCCGTTCCGCCTGGCCCTTCGTGAACATGAACATGGCCGCGTCCTCGACGTAGTCCATGTAGTTCATGAACATGTCGCCGTCGGGCCCGTTGCCGCAGCTCACCTGCGGGAACGTGGGCGTGCCGCGGTTGAGGCCGGCCTGGTTGGGGGTGTCGTCGACGAAGTCGGTGCCCGAGCAGCCGTCGCCGTCGTCGCCCCAGATGTGACGCAGGTTGAACCAGTGGCCGATCTCGTGGGTGGCGGTGCGCCCCCCGTCGTAGGGCGACTCCGCCGTGCCCGTGGTGCCGAACGCGCTGTGCAGGATGACGACCCCGTCGGCGTCGGCGGGACCTCCGGGGAAGGCGGCGTAGCCGAGAGCCCCCCTGAGCTGGCACACCCAGATGTTGAGGTAGCGGTCGGCGGGCCAGGCGCTGGAGCCGCCCTGGTCGTCGAACTTGACCGTGTCGTCGGGGGCGAACTCCGGCACGTCGGTCCGGCGGCGCACGACTCCGTCGGTCGGCCCTCCGTCCGGGGCGGTGTCGGCCAGCTTGAACTCGAGCCTGGCGTCGGCGGCGCGCTCCCGCCACACCTCGGGCACCTTGGCCGCGTCGGGGTTGACCCGGCGGAAGTCCTGGTTGAGCACCTTGAGCTGGCTGTCGATCTGGTCCTGGCCGATGTCCTGCTCGGGCGTGTGGTGGACGACGTGCACGACCACGGGAATGGTGACCACCTCCTCACGGGCGGCGGCGCGGGCGTTCTTCCTGGCGAAGGTGTCGTTCTCGATGGCGGCCAGGGCGATGGCGTAGCGGGGCGAGGAGGCGAGGAGTCGGTGGTGGACGGCCATGGTGGCGCAACGGTCGGTCATGGGGGCTCCCTGGGGGCGGGGGACTAAGGTTCGTCACCCTTACGCCTACCCGGAGAGTAGTCGTTCAATCACTTATCGTGACTGTCCGTTGAGGTCGGGGCGGTGATCGCGGTGCCCGCCGAGGGCCGCACCACGATCACCGCCGCACGATCAGCGGGACGTCGCGCTCACCGTACGGAAGCCCGGGACGGCGCGCTCACCGTACGGAGACCTGGGACGCCGCCGTGCCGCCGCCGGACGCCTCCCAGCCGGCCACCACCGTCGCCCCCGGACCCGGCGCCCGGTCCAGCGGCACGGTCACGGTCGTGGTCCCCTTACGCGTCACGGTCACGACCCGGCTGCCCGCCGTGCCCCGCCCGTCGCGGGCGAACAGGTGCGCCTTGCCGCCGGCGGCGGCCCGCAGCGTCACCTTGACGCCGCCCGTCGTGCCCCTGGCCGCGACGACCTCGGCGCCGCGCGACGGCTTCGCCGCCGGGCCGCCGGCCAGCGGCAGGTGCACGCGGACCGCCTGCTCCAGCGACTGCGGCGAGTCGAGGCTGGACAGCGCCGTGTCGGGGATCTCCGGGTCCGGCGGGGTCGTCGGCCGGTCGGCGGGCGGCTCGTAGCCGGGCAGGGACGCAACGCCCCACCGGTACGGGTCGCCCTGTACCCCGCCCCACGTCGACCAGCCGATCCTGGTCTGGCCGGTCCTGTCCTGGGTGTCGGAGTCGTACACGAGGACGTTCAGCCCCAGATGATCCGGATCGACGGCGCCGGGCAGCACCCCCATCGGGATGGACATCTCCACCGTGTACGCGCCGGCGGACACCTGGGACGCCACCCGCATCCCGGGCGCCGTCTCCTCGCCCGGCCCCTGGCGGTTGTCGGCGTCGCGCAGGAAGCAGGGCGGGCCCTCGGCCGTGACCGGCAGCACCGCGGTCTTGAACGTGGTCGAGGTGTTCTCGGACGTGCCGCGCGGGTCGAGGGTGACCTCCACCGCGTCGGTACGCCAGTGCCGCTTGCAGTCGGAGGCCGCCAGCCGGGTGCCGAGCACGTCGTCCTTGACGTGCACCACCAGGTAGAGCGTGTCGTCGTGCCAGCCGATCTTCGCCGTGCCCGAGCAGTCGGCGGCCGAGGAGCAGGCCGTGCCCTCCCACAGGCGGGAGATGTTCAGCGCGGCGCCCGCGTACTCGCCGTCGCCCTCCACGCCGTCCACGGCCGGGGCCGACGCGGCGCGCGGCACGGTGGCCGCCGGGACGAGTTCGAGCGCCGGGCGGCTGGTGGCGGTGCCGTCCTCGCTCGTGGTCGTGATCGTGTAGGCGTAGTCGCCGCCCTCGTTGGACGTCTTCAGCGCGGGGTCGGAGTTGGTGACGGTGAAGGGCACGGTGGCCGACTCGCCGGCGGCCAGCCCGCTGTACGGGGCCTCGGCGCGGTCGGCGGTGAAGCCGGCGGGCAGGTCCAGGCGCACGGTGCCGGACCTGGTGGCGGTGCTGACGTTCGTGACCACCACGCCGACCTGCCTGCTGCCGCCGGACGGCAGCGTGAGCACGGGCGTGACCAGGCCGTCGAGCTGCGGCACGCCGACCTCGCCGGTCCACTCGCGGTACTGGGCCACCTGGGGGAGCGGCTGCTGCTCACCGCGTACGGACGGGCTGAGCTCGACCTGCCGGTCGGTGTAGCCGCCGCCCCGCTCCGTGGTGAGCGTGGCCGCGACGCGGGCCCGGCCGGGCTCCGCCTGCGCGGGCGGCGTCACCGTGAACGTGGCCGAGCCGCTCCGGCCGGCGCCGAGCCGGCCGAGGCCGCCGGAGCCGGTCACCTTCCACCCGGCGGGCACGCGCAGGGCCGCCGCCGAGCGGCCCAGCGGCTCACGGGGCGGCGCGGTGACACTCACCTCGACCTTGAACGGCGCGCCGGGCCGCACGTCGAACGCGCTGGTCCGCAGGCCGAATCGGGTACCGAGCGGCGCCGTCCCGGCCGGCCTGGTCAGCGCGCCGTCGAGGACGGCGGTGGGCGACGCGGCGGCCGCCGTGCCCGGAGCGGGGAACGGCACCCGCGCGTCCACCTGGGTGAAGAAGTCGCAGCCGAGCTGCGCGGGATCCGCGGGCACGTCGGGGAAGCCGGCCCAGCCCTGGGAGGCGTACACCCGCTGGGCGTCGCGCTCCACGGCCGCCCACGTCCTGCCCCGCTCGGCCGAGGCGCGCCCGCTCCAGACCCCGAACACGTTCTGCGCCGGATAGGCGGGACGGAACGTCGCCGCGCAGTCCTGGCCGACGGCGGAGGTGCCGCGCGCCCCGCCGGTGAGCAGGCGGGCGGGCGCGAAGGGACGCAGCCCCTCGTCGCGGATCTGCTCGGGGAACGCCTTCGGATCGGCCGCCGCGTAGAACGCCTCGACGGCCAGCCGCGCGGCCTCCTGGTGGTTGCCGTGGTTGCCCGGCGTGGGGGCCGGGTCCATGGTGAGCATGATCTCGGGACGGGTCTGGCGGACGAGCCGGACCACCTTCGCCAGCGTGTCGCCGCCCCACACCTGGTCGGTGAGCGGCGCGCTGACCGTGTAGTAGAAGTCGACGTCGTCGAGGTTGAACACCTCTCCCACGCCCGCGTTCGCGACGGCCGTGCGCTCCTCGGACTCGCGCAGCAGGCCGAGCGCCGGGCCCTCCTCGGGGCCGACCGCGTTGCCGCCGCCCTCGCCCCTGGTGACGGTGACGACGCCGGCGCGGACGCCGTGCTCCTCCTTCCACTGGCCGAGCGTGGACAGGGTGAACGCCTCGTCGTCGGGGTGGGCGCCGACGAACAACGCGTCGAGATCGACCGGCTCCTTCGCAGCGGTACCAGTGAGAGGGGTGGCGAGGGAGGGGGTGGCGGGCAGGAGGGTGAGGGCGGCGACGGCGCCGAGCAGCGCCAGGCGACCCGCCGTCCGGGGCGGACCCGCGGCTCTCATGGACATCGGACCTCCGGGAGTTAGTCGCGGACCGCCCCTTGGAGCAGCCCGCGGACGAAGTGACGCTGGAGGAAGAGGTAGAAGACGACGACGGGCAGGGCCACGATGACCGATCCGGCAGCCAGCAGCGTGAACCCGGAGGTGTACTGGCCCTGGAAGAAGGCCAGCCCCAGCGGCGCCGTACGCAACGACTCGCTGGTGACCATGATCAGCGGGATGAGGAACTCGTTCCACGTCCACATGAACACCAGCACGGTCAGCGTGACGACGGCGGGCCGGGCCGGCGGCAGCAGGACCTGCCACAGGATGCGCCAGCTCGACGCTCCGTCGATCCGGGCCGCCTCGACGATCGCCCGGTTCGAGGCCCGGAAGTAGGCCCGCATCCAGAACGTCCCGAACGCCACCGACATCGCGACCTGCGGCAGCGAGATCGACCAGAACGTGTCGATCAGCCCGAGCGAGCGCAGGTCGAAGTAGAGCGGCACCGCCACGGCCTCGCTCGGCATCATGATCCCGAGCATGAACAGGTAGAACAGCGCCGACTGGCCGCGGAAGCGCATCGTGCCGAACGCGTAGCCGCTCATGACGGACAACACCACGCTCACCACCACGGTGAACGCCGACACGGCCAGGCTGGTGCGCAGGTAGGAGCCGAACCGGCCGATCTCCCAGGCCGCCGCGAAGTTCGCCAGCCCGGCCGTGCCGCCGCTGTCGGCGGGGCCGAGCGCGGCGGCCAGGATCACCACGACGGGATAGAGCGCGAACACGGCGAACACCGACAGGATGACGTAGTTGGCCAGCCGCTCCCCGCGCGAGATCACGAGATCCTCCTGTCGGCGAAGCGGTTGATGGCGAACGAGATCACGAAGATGATCACGGTGAGGGTGACGCCGATGGCCGCCGCCGAGCCGACCTGGCCCAGGCCGAAGGCACGATGGTAGACCTCGTACGACGGCACCGAGGTGGACTCGCCGGGCCCGCCGCGGGTGGTGACGTACACCAGGTCGAAGGTGCGCAGCGCGGCGATCACCGTCAGCGTCAGCGCCACCGCGATCTCCCCGCGCACCGACGGCAGCGTGACCGCGAAGAACTCGCGCAGCGGGCCCGCGCCGTCGAGCCGCGCCGCCTCGTACAGCTCCAGGGGGATGCGGCTCATCCCGGCCAGCAGCAGCACCGTCACCAGCCCGGTCTCGAACCAGGTGCCGACCACGCCGACCGCCGGCAGCGCGAACGTGTAGTCGCCCAGCCAGCCGCGCGTCAGCGAGTCCAGCCCGAGCGCGCCGAGCAGCCCGTTGAGCGAGCCGTCCGGCGCGTACACCCGCCGCCAGGCCACCGCCACCACGACCATGGCGATCACCTGCGGCAGGAACACGACCGTGCGGAAGAAGCCCAGCCCGCGCACCTTGGCGTGGTTGAGTATCGCGGCCAGCCCCAGCCCGATGACCAGCGGCACCCCCGCGTAGAACACCATGAGCACCAGGGCGTGGACGAAGGACGCCCGCAGCCCCTCGTCCGCGACGATCGCGAGGTAGTTGTCCAGCCCGGCCCAGGTGCCGAGGGACAGGCCGTCCCAGTCGTACAGGGAGATCTGCACGGCCCGGCCGATCGGGTACAGCAGGAAGGCCGCGTAGACGACGAAGGCGGGCAGCAGGTACAGGTAGGCGACGCGGCGGGGCTCTCCTGGCGGCCCGGCCATGATCCGGGCCATGCTCAGCCGTTGCTCTCGGCGAACGTCTTGTAGTCCTTCTCCAGGGTGTCGAGGAACTCCTGCGGCTTCGCCTTCCCGGCCAGCAGGTCCTGCAGCGCCGCGCCGAGCGTGTCGGCGAATGTCGGGGTGGCGTAGTCGAGGTAGGGCACGAGCCCGTTCTTCTCGGTGGCCGTGCCGAACGCGGTGAACACGTCCTGCTGCGGCCCCTCCTTCACCGTCTGCGCGCCGGTGTCGGCGACGGGCAGGTTGCCGGTCTCGGTGAGCACCTTCATGGCGTCGGCGTTGGTGATGAAGTCGATGTACGCCGCCGCCGCGTCGGGGTGCGGGCTCTTGGCGGTGATCGCGAACGGCAGGCCCGTGCCCCCGGTCGCCACCGGCGCGGCGTCGGCCGTGGCGCCGGGCGGCAGCATGAAGCCCAGGTCGTCGCCCAGCGCCTTCTCCAGGTCGGCCAGCAGCCACGTGCCCGCGATCAGGAAGACGCCCTGCCCCTTGCCGAACGCCTGCCAGGCCGCGTCGTAACCCTGCCCGTTGAAGCCCTTGGCGAAGTAGCCGTCGTTCACCCATGTCACCAGCTGCTCGGCGGCCCTGGTGTTCTCCGGCGTGTTCCACGAGGCGCCCTTGCGGCCGAACGCGAGCGTGCCGATCTGCTCCGCCGGGACGTTGCGGCCCTGCACCGTGCCGAACACGTGCACGGCCGGCCACTTGTCCAGGTTGCCGAACTGCATCGGCACCTCGCCGCCCGCCTTCGCCTTGGCCAGCGCGGCCTCGAAGTCGGCCCACGTCTTCGGCGGCTCAAGGCCGAGCTTGGTCAGTTTGCTCTTGTTGTAGAACAGGCCGACGACCTCGCCGACCTGCGGCAGGCCGTACAGGTTGCCCTCGCCGAACAGCTTGCCGTCGGCGCTGTAGCGCGAGTAACGCAGCACCGAGTCGGGGTAGCGGCTCTTCCATCCGTACGCCTCGGCGTAGGGGTCCAGCGCGAGCAGCTGCCCGGCCTTGACGAACGCGCCCATGGACGAGCGGCCGTTGTTGGCCTCCACCACGTCGGGCGGCTCGTTGCCGCTCAGCGCCAGCCGCAGCGTGGTGTTGAGGTCGTCGAACGAGCGGGAGGTGCGCTTCAGCTTGATGTTGGGGTATTTCGCCTGGAAAGCCGTGTTGAGCTGCTCCATCTGGGCCGCCTGGCCGCCGCGCACCTCCTGGTCCCACACGTTCAGGGTGACCTCGCCGAGGGAGGCGGGATCGGTGCGCACCGCCGACGCGCTCGCCTGCGGGGTGGCGGCGGGGGGCGGCGCGGAGGAGCCGGGGGCGCAGCCGGCCAGGGCGAGCGCGCCGGCGGCCAGCAGGACGAGGGTCCTGGATCCGCGCGGCTGTCGCTTCGGGGCGATCATCAGTTACTCCTTCTGCGCAGGTACGCGAGGCGTGTCCGGGTCCTCGCCCTCGGGCGGGGAGTGCGGCTCGTCGGGCCGCTTCCCGGAAGCGGGGGATGTCATGCCCACGTCGGCGTACCGGGCGATGGTGGCGACCGCGCGGCGTACCGCTCCGACCGGGACCGTGGGCACCAGCCGGTCGAGGAAGGCGTAGCGGCGGGCCAGCGAGCTGCCGTAGGCGCCGCTGTGATCGGCCGCCGCGCGCACCTCGTGCCACCAGTCGGCGATGTCGCCCCAGCCGGGCGCGGCCAGCGAGCCGCCGAACTGCTGCACCGCGAGGGCCGCGCACACCTCCGCGAAGGCCAGCCGGTCGTCCAGCGGCCAGTGGCACAGCGTGCCGAGCACGAAGCCGGCCCCGAAGACGTCGCCCGCGCCGGTCGGGTCGAGCGCCGTCACCCGCGGCGCGGGCACGAACGCCTCCTCGCCCGTCGTCGAGTCGATCGCCATCGCGCCGTTGGCCCCGTCGGTCACCACGGCCAGCGGCACCTTGTCGGCGATGGCGTAGAGCGCGTCGCGCGGCGTCTCGGTGCCGGTGTAGGCCATCGCCTCGGTCGCGTTCGGCATGAAGGCGTGGCAGACGCCGAGCTGGTCCAGCAGCGAGCGGGGCCACGCGCCCGACGGGTCCCAGCCGACGTCGGCGAAGATGAGCGCGCCCTCGCGGTGGGCCAGCTCCGCCCAGTTGCAGGCGGCGTCCGGATCGCCCAGGGGCTCCTCGGGCGACAACGTCACGATCACGGCCCTGGACGGCGGCGGCTTGCCGATCATCTCGTTGGCTGGCATGGGGGCCGGATGGCCGTGCGTGACCATGCTGCGGTCGCGGTGCACCGCCATCGAGACCGTCACCGGCGAGTGCCAGTGCTCGAAGCGCTGCGACCGGGACAAGTCGACCGACTCCTGCTGCTCCAGCGTGCGCCAGCAGAAGTCGCCGTAGTCGTCGTCGCCGAACGCGGCCGCCAGCGACGTGCGCAGCCCCAGCCGGCTGGTCGCGATGGCCAGGTTGGCGATGCCGCCGGGGCAGGAGCCCATGCCCTCGGCCCAGATCTCCGTGCCGGCCGCGGGCATCGCGGGCAGGCCGGTGAAGATGATGTCGAGGAAGACGGTTCCGGCCAGGAAGACGTCGAACTGCGGGCCCTCCGGGGTCCGTTCGCCGGCGAGAGGGTCGTACGCCTGGACAGACACGGGATCAGGTCCTCCTCGACACGCGGGATGTGCGCAATCTTGCACGTTTGCTCGCACACTTCAAGTGTTTCGGGCGACCGATTGGCGCAAGATGCTTACTTATGCGCGAATTTGACTGATACACTCCCGGCGTGCTCCAGCGCCTCAGGCATGCCGAGATCATGCGCCGCGTCCGCAGCTCGGGCGCCTCCAGCGTGCGCGATCTCGCGAGCCAGCTCGGGGTGAGCCCGTCCACCATCCGCAGGGACCTCGAGGTGCTCGACCGCGACGGCACCCTGCGCCGAGTCCGCGGCGGCGCCCTGGCCGGCGTCGACGCCGACGCCGACCGGCCCTTCGCCGAGGTGGCGGCCACCGACGAACAGGACAAGGAGGCCGTGGCCGCCCGCGCCGCCGAACTCGTCGGCGACGGCGACGTGGTCCTGCTCGACATCGGCACCACCACCATGTGCCTGGCCCGGCGGCTGCGCGGGCGCCGCGTCACCGTGGTGACCTCCAGCCTCGCCGTCCTCGACGTGCTGCGCTCCGACCCCGAGGTCGAGCTGCTGCTGCTCGGCGGCATGATCCGGCGGCCCTACCACTCGCTGGTCGGGGTGCTGACCGAGGCCGCGCTGAGCCAGGTCGTCGCCGACCGCGTCTTCCTCGGCGCCAGCGGCGTACGCCCCGACGGGCAGCTCGTCGACACCACCTTGGCCGAGGTGCCGCTCAAACGCGCCATGATCGCCGCGGCCGGGCAGGTGGTGCTGCTCGTGGACCGCCACAAGTTCCCCGGTACCGGCGCGCTGCGCGTGTGCGGGCCCGAGGACGTGGACATGATCGTCACGAACACGGGCGCCGACGAGAGCACGCTGCGCGCCTGCGCGGCCGCCGGCGCCGAAGTGCTGCTCACATGAAGGGGTGAGGATGAGACTGGCCGTTCTCGGCGGCGGGGGCTTCAGAGTCCCGCTGGTGTACGGCGCGCTCCTGCGCGACACCGCCAAACCGCGCGTGGAGGAGGTGGTGCTCTACGACGTCTCGGAGGAGCGGCTGGCGGCCGTCTCCCACGTGCTGAGCGGCCTGGCGGCCGGACACGACGACCCGCCCCGCGTCCGCGTGACCACCGACCTCGACACCGCGCTGCGCGACGCCACGTTCGTCTTCTCCGCCATCCGGGTCGGCGGCCTGGCCGGCCGCACCGCAGACGAGCGGGTCGCCCTCGACCTCGGCCTGGTCGGCCAGGAGACCACCGGAGCGGGCGGCGTCTCCTACGGCCTGCGCACCGTGCCGGTCGCCGTGCGCGTCGCCGAACGGGTGGCCGCGCTCGCGCCCCGGGCCTGGGTGATCAACTTCACCAACCCGGCCGGCATCGTCACCGAGGCCATGCGCCGCGTGCTCGGCGACCGGGTGATCGGCATCTGCGACTCCCCGGTCGGGCTGATCCGGCGGGCCGCCGCCGCGCTCGGCCTCGACCCCGCCCGCGTGTCGCCCGACTACGTGGGGCTCAACCACCTCGGCTGGCTGCGCGGCCTGCACCACGAGGGGCGCGACGTGCTGCCCGGTCTGCTCGCCGACGACGACGCGCTGCGCCGGGTGGAGGAGGCGCGCCTGTTCGGCACCGAGTGGGTGCGGGTGCTGGCGGCGCTGCCGAACGAGTACCTGTACTACTACTACCTGACCAGGGAGGCCGTGGCCGCGAGCGCCGGGCGCACCCGGGGTGAGGAACTGCTGGGCCAGCAGGACCGCTTCTACGCCGCCGTACGCGAGCGGCCGGACGACGCGCCCGCCGCGTGGGCGCGGGCGCGCAGGGAGCGGGACGAGTCGTACATGGCCGACGCCCGCGGCGTCACCGACGCCGGGGAACGCGACGCCGCCGACCTGGAGGCGGGCGGCTACGAGGGCATCGCGCTCGCCCTCATGGCCGCCATCGCCCGCGGCGAGCCCGCCACCATGATCCTCAACGTGCGCAACGGCTCCGCCGTGCCGGGGCTGCCCGAGGACGGGGTCGTCGAGGTCCCGTGCGCGGTCGACGGCTCGGGCGTGCGCGCCCTGGCCACCCGGCCGCTGCCCGGCCGTTTCCTGGGGCTGACGCAGCAGGTCAAGGCGGTCGAGCAGACGGTCATCGAGGCCGCGCTGACCGGCTCGGCCCGGCTGGCGGCGGCGGCGTTCGCCATGCATCCGCTGGTGGACTCGACGAGCACGGCGGAGCGGCTGCTGGACGGCTACCGCGCCCGCATCCCGGAGCTGGCGGCCGTCTTCCCGTGACGACGCCGCCGGGCGCGGGCGCCGGCCGCGCGCTGATCCTCGGGGTGGCGGCGAGCGCCGGCCTGACCGCCCTCATCTGGGTGCTCGGCAGCCGGCTGCAGGGCATCGAGTTACGGCCCGACCAGGGCGCCTCCTGGTACTACTGGAAGCTGCCCGACCCCACCCTCTGGACCCGCCTGTCGGCCTGGACCGGCTACGCGGCCCACCAAGCCGCGTTCTGGTGGCTCATCTATCACGCGCAGACGCGGGTCCGCCGCTACACCGGCGGCCTGCACCGGGTCAACGTGGTGGCGCTGGCCGTCAACGCCGGTTTCGTCGCCCTGCACGTCCTGCAGACGCATCTGTTCTACGACGGTCTCGCCCAGGACGTGTCGATCTACAGCTCGCAGGGCTCGGTGGTGCTGCTGCTGGTGGTCGTGCTGCTCATGGAGAACCGGCGGCGCGGCCTCCTCCTCGGCCGGCCCGCCCCCATCGGCCGGGCCGTCGTGGACTTCGCCCGCCGCTACCACGGGTACCTGTTCAGCTGGGCGGCCGTCTACACCTTCTGGTACCACCCGGCGGAGGGCACCTCCGGCCACCTGATCGGCTTCTTCTACATGTTCCTGCTGCTGGTGCAGGGCTCGCTCTTCCTCACCAGGGCGCACACCCGCCGCTGGTGGACCTTCACCCTGGAGGGGCTGGTGGCCGTGCACGGCACGCTGGTCGCCGTCATGACCTCGGGGCCGGACGGCGCGTGGCCGATGTTCCTGTTCGGCTTCCTCGGGGTGTTCGTGCTCACCCAGATGCACGGCCTCGGCCTGCCCGTGCCCGTCCGCTGGGGCCTGGCCGCGCTGTACGCGGGGGCGGTGCTGCTCGTGTACGGGCTGCGCGGCGACCTCGGCGCGGCCGTGGCCGAGCCGGTCAGGATCCCGGCCATCGAGTACGTCCTGGTCGGTGTGCTGGCCGTGCTGATCTGGCTGGGCCTGCGCACCGCCGCCCTGATCCGCCGGCCCGCCCCGCCGTCCCCTTCCGCCCCCGGCCACACGGACGAGGGCGGTACGGCGGCCGGCTAGCGCGCGCCCCAGCCGTGGGTCTTCATGAGCCGGGCCGCCACCCTGGCGAAGCGCTCGCCGTCGAGGATCGCGCCCTCGCGCCTGATGTCGTCCTCGTCGAGCACGAAGACCCGGTCCAGCCGGACGTAGGAGATCCGGTCGTCGCGGCCCCACGCGCCCAGCTCCAGCCAGTCGTCACCGTCGTCGCCCTTGCTGGACAGCATCATGCCCAGCAGCCGCCGGCCCGTGCGGCCCACGATCAGCAGCGGCCGGTCCTTGCCTCTGGCCGGGTCCTCCTCGTACGGCACCCACGCCCAGACGATCTCCCCGGGGTCGGCCATGCCGTCGAGGTCGGGGGAGTAGGCCAGCGTCGTGGGCCCGTGCAGGGAATGGATCTCGCGTACCGCGCCCCGGGCCGGCCGGGGGTCCTCACCTAGATCACGCATTGGGGGAGCTTACGGCGCGAGCCCGGCGGAAATCCACCCGGCCCCTCGCGTCACGGCCGCAGGCCGAGGAAGAACTCCCTGACGTCCTCGACGAACAGGGGGGGCCTGGAGGGCGGCGTAGTGACCGCCGCGCGGATACTCCGACCAGCGCACCACGTGGTGCACCCGGTCGGCGTAGCGCCGCACGGTCGTGTCGCCGGGGAAGAGCGCGAAGGCGGTGGGCGTCGGGTCGGGCGCCGCCGGGGGCGCCCAGTCGGGGACGCTCTCCCGGTACAAGCGGCCGGCCGAGCCCGCCGTGCCGGTGAACCAGTAGAGCGAGATGTTCGTGAGCAGGTCGTCGGGCGTGAGCCCGCCCGCGTCCCGGCCCCAGGAGGCGAACGCGTCCAGGTTCCAGGCGAGCTGCCCGGCGGGGGAGTCGGCCAGGGCGTAGGCGAGGGTCTGCGGCCTGGTGCCCTGGATGACGGCGTACCCGTTGACCTCCTTCCACCGCTCGACGCCGGCGGCGCGCTCCCGCTCCTCCTCCGTCAGGCCCGACAGGTCGTCGTCGGGGAACGCGGTCACGGAGGCGTTCAGATGCACTCCGGCCACCCGGCCGGGGGCGGCCCTGGAGACGGCGGCCGAGATCAGCGAGCCGAAGTCGCCGCCCTGCACGCCGAAGCGGCCGTACCCGAGCCGGTCCATCAGCGTGATCCAGGCGGCGGCGATCCGCCGCACGCCCCAGCCCGGCTCGCGGGTGGGCCCTGAGCAGGTGAAGCCGGGGATGGACGGGACGATCACGTGGAAGTCGCGGGAGAGCGGCCCGGCCACGCGGGAGAAGTCGGCGAACGAGCTGGGCCAGCCGTGGGTCAGCAGCAGCGGCGGCGCGTCCTCGCGGGCGGAGCGCAGGTGCGCGAAGTGCACGAGCTGCCCGTCGATCACGGTCGTGTACTGCGGCAGCTCGTTCAGCCGCGCCTCGTGCTCCCGCCAGTCGTAGCCGTCCTCCCAGTACGCGGCCAGCTCCCGCACCGCCTCCGGCGGCACCCCGTACGACCAGCCCGTCCCGTCGAGCGCGTCCGGCCGGCGCGTCCTGGCCAGCCGGTCGCGCAGATCGTCGAGGCGGTCCTGGGAGATGTCGATGACGAACGTGTCCATGCCCGGCACGTTAGGCG
The DNA here is from genome assembly GCF_003001935.1 of Nonomuraea fuscirosea. GTDB lineage: Bacteria > Actinomycetota > Actinomycetes > Streptosporangiales > Streptosporangiaceae > Nonomuraea > Nonomuraea fuscirosea. Next base: position 156,557 of record NZ_PVNG01000004.1, read on the forward strand.
GCATCGCGGTCAGTTCCAGGCCGCGATGGCAGGCTCGCGACGGAAGGCGCCGTGACGGCCGGCATCGCGGTCAGTTCCTGGCCGCGATGGCGGGCACAATGGCCGGTGTGCTGGACACCTCGGCCAGGCTGCTGCGCCTGCTCTCCCTGTTGCAGACCCGGCGCGACTGGGCCGGCGCCGACCTGGCGCGGCGGCTCGGCGTCGCCCCCAGGACGCTGCGCCGCGACGTCGGACGGCTGCGCGAGCTCGGCTACCCGGTGCACTCCACGCCGGGCGCCGCCGGCGGCTACCGGCTGGGCGCGGGCGCGGAGCTGCCGCCGCTGCTGCTCGACGACGAGGAGGCCGTCGCCGTGGCGCTCGGGCTGCGTACGGCCGCGAACGGCACCGTGACCGGGATCGAGGAGACCTCGCTGCAGGCGCTGGCCAAGCTGGAGCAGGTCCTGCCCGCCCGCCTGCGCACGCGGGTCGGCACGCTGCAGGCCCACACCGTGCGGATCAACCGGGCCGGCCCCACCGTGGACGCCGACGTGCTCACCCACGTCACCGCCGCCTGCCGCGACCGCGAGCAGCTGCGCTTCGGCTACACCACCTACGACGGCGAGACGGCGCAGCGGCGGGCCGAGCCGCACAGCCTCGTCAGCGTGGGCCACCGCTGGTATCTCGTCGCCTGGGACGTCGAGCGCCGTGACTGGCGCACTTTCCGGGCCGACCGGATCCGGCTGCGCACCCCCAACGGTCCCCGCTTCGCCCCGCGCGAGCCGCCCGCGCCCGACGTCGCCGCCTGGCTGCACGACCGGCTGGCCCACGGGATGTGGCCGATCGAGGGGCGGTTCCTGCTGCACGCGCCGGCCGAGCGGATGGCCGGCCGCACCCAGGGCGTGGTGGAGCCCGCGGGCCCGGACCGCTGCGTGCTCACGCTGCGCGGCGACGACCCGCACCTGATGGCCGTCGTCGTGGCCTTCCTCGACGTCGACTTCGAGGTGATCGAGCCGGTCGAGCTGAAAGATCACCTCCAGGCGCTCGGCCGGCGGCTGCTCTCCTCTAGAATCTGATTCTGTGCCGACGTCAGCGTTCTTCACCAAGAAACGGGACGAACTCGTCCCCGCGCCGCACGCCCGCGGCCCCTGGTCCCCCGACATGCTGCACGGCCGCCTGCTCGGCGGGCTGGCGGCCCGAGCCCTGGAGGAGCGGCACGCCGGCCCCGGCCTGCACTTCGCCCGGCTGACCGTCGACCTGTTCCGCAACAGCCCGATGCTGCCCGTCACCGTCGAGACGGTCCTGGTCAGAGACGGGCGCAGGATCCGCGTGGCCGACGCCGTGATCTCCACCGACCAGGGCGTGATCGCGCAGGCCCGCGCGGTGCTGCTGCGCCGGGGCGAGCAGCCCGAGGGCGAGCGCTCGACCGTGACGCCCGCCTGGGACGAGCCGCCGCCCTCGGGGCCGCCGCCGGCCGACGGCGTGGGCTGGAAGCCGCCGTTCGACCTGTGGCGGGTGACCGAGTGGGGCGCTCCCGGGCCGGGACGGGTGTGGATGCGGGAACGGTTCCCGCTGGTGGACGACGAGCCGCTGACCCCGTTCGTCCGGGCCGCGCTGGCCGCCGACTTCGCCAGCCCGCTCAGCAACGTCCAGGCCGAGGGGCTGCGCTTCATCAACGCCGACTACACGATGACCCTGGCCAGGCTGCCCGAGGGCGAGCTCATCGGCGTGGAGAGCACGGGCCACGTGAGCGCCGGCGGTGTCGCGGCCGGTCAGGTGACCATGCACGACACCACCGGGCCGCTCGGCTTCTGCGCGGTGACCGCCGTCGCCAACGCCGTGGCGATGAACGGCTAGCCGGACGGGCACGGCAGGGCGCGGCGCGGGGCCGCGCCGGTCGCCCGCCGATCGCTCGGGTGAGAGGGCTACGCCGGCCGCTCCTGGCGGTCGCCGGACCAGTCGGTGTGGAAGGTGCCCTCCTTGTCCACCCGGTGGTAGGTGTGCGCGCCGAAGAAGTCGCGCAGTCCCTGCACCAGCGCCGCCGGAAGGCGGTCGCGGCGCAGCCCGTCGAAGTAGGCCAGGGCCGAGGAGAAGCCGGGCGTGGGCACGCCGATCTGGACCGCCGTGGTCACCACGCGCCGCCACGACTCCTGCGCGGCGTCGAGCGCGCCGGCGAACGTCGGGTCGGCCAGCAGTGTGGGCAGCTGCGGGTCGGCGTCGTACGCGGCCCTGATCCGGTCGAGGAACTTGGCCCTGATGATGCAGCCGCCCCGCCAGATCGTGGCCATCGCGCCCAGGTCGAGGTCCCAGCCGTACTCCTTCGAGGCCGCGGCCATCTGGTCGAAGCCCTGGGCGTAGGCGACGATCTTGGAGGCGTAGAGCGCCTGGCGTACGTCCTCGATCAGCTGCCGCTCGCCGACCCCGGACACGTCGGGCCCGCGCAGCGACCGGGCCGCGGCCCGCTGCTCGGGGTGGCCGGACAGCGCGCGGGCGAACGTCGCCTCCGCGATGCCCGTCACCGGCACGCCCAGGTCGAGCGCGCTCTGCACGGTCCAGCGGCCGGTGCCCTTCTGCTCGGCCTGGTCGACCACGATGTCCACGAACGGCTTGCCCGTCTCGGCGTCCACCTGGTCGAGCACCTCGGCGGTGATCTCGATCAGGTAGGAGTCGAGCTCGCCCCTGTTCCACTCCCTGAACACCTCGGCCAGCTCGGCCGGCGTGACCCTGAGCGCCTGGCGGAGCAGGTCGTAGGACTCGGCGATGAGCTGCATGTCCGAGTATTCGATGCCGTTGTGCACCATCTTCACGAAATGGCCGGCCCCGTCGGGGCCCACGTGCACACAACACGGCACGCCGTCGACCTTGGCCGAGATGTCCTGGAGGATCGGGCCGAGCGCCTCCCACGACTCCTTCGACCCGCCCGGCATGATGCTGGGGCCGTTGAGCGCGCCCTCCTCGCCGCCGGAGATGCCGGTGCCGACGAAGTGCAGGCCGCGCTCGCGCAGGGCGGCCTCGCGCCGCCGGGTGTCCTCGAAGTGCGCGTTGCCGCCGTCGACGATCATGTCGCCCGGCTCCATCAGGTCGGCGAGCTGGTCGATCACCGCGTCGGTGCCCGCCCCCGCCTTGACCATGATGATCGCCCGCCGCGGCCGCTTCAGCGAGGCCACGAAGGCGGCGAGCTCTTCGGACGGCACGAACGCGCCCTCCTCGCCGAACTCCTTCACCAGCTGCTGCGTCCGGCTGTGCGAGCGGTTGTGCACGGCCACGGTGTAACCGTGCCTGGCCAGGTTGCGGGCCAGATTGCGCCCCATGGTCGCCAGGCCGGTGACGCCGATGTCTGCCAAGTCCATCTCAGCTCCTCTGTGGGGAATACGCATGATCCAGCTCGGTGGTTCGGAGGGATATTCCCACCCCGTCGCCACCGTCAGTCACTCTGTCGCACGCCGAGTTCGTCGAGGCGGTCCAGCATCTCGGCCGGATCGGCGTACACCAGGAACGCCCCCGCGCGCTCCAGTTCGTCCCTGCCATACCCGCCCGACAGCAGCCCGATGCCGAGCGCGCCGGCCCGGCGGGCGGCGAGCAGGTCCCAGACGCTGTCGCCGACCACCATGGCGTGCGCGGGATCGACCTGCGCCAGCGCCGCCCCGGCCAGGAACAGGTCGGGGTCGGGCTTGGCGCGGCGCACCATGTCGCGGGTGACCATGGGCGTGTCGTCCGGCAGCCCCAGCATGCCCAGGGCCAGCCGGGCCGTGCGGGCGTAGCCGCTGGTCGCGATGGCCCAGGGCACGCCGCGCGAGGTCAGCTCGGCCAGCAGCTCCGGCGCGCCGGGCAGCGGCCGGACCGAGGCGGCCTGCTGCTCGTACGCCTCGGCGTGGGTGGTCTGCAGCTCCTCGATCTGCTCCCGCGTCAGCTTCAGCCCGGTCTCGCGCAGCAGCGCGCTGACGAACAGCCCGCCGCTCATGCCGATGCGCCGATGGATCCGCCACACCGACAGGTCGATGCCCATCCCCGACAGCGCCTGCCGCCAGGCCACCACGTGCTGGTAGACGCTGTCGATCAGGGTGCCGTCCAGGTCGAACAGGAACGCCGGCGTGGGCGCCTGCGGGAAGTCGCGCATGGGTCCATGACACCATGACGATTATGGGGATCATCATCGCGGGTGGCCACGGGCAGATCGGACTGCGGCTGGCCGCCCTGCTCGGACCGGGCGCCACCGGGCTCGTCCGCAACCCGGCGCACCTCGCCGACGTCGAGGCCACCGGGGCGCGGGCCGTGCTGTGCGACCTGGAGCGGGCCGGCATCGACGAGGTCGCCCGCGTCGTCGAGGGCGCCTCGGCCGTGGTGTTCGCGGCCGGCGCCGGGCCGGGCAGCGGCACGGCGCGCAAGGACACCGTCGACAAGGGCGCCTCCGTGCTGCTGGCCGACGCGGCCGGGCGGGCGGGCGTGCGGCGCTTCGTGCAGATCTCGTCCATGGGGGCGGGCAAGCCGCCCGCGCCGGGCCGGGACGAGGTGTGGGCCGCCTACATCAAGGCCAAGACCGAGGCCGAGGAGGACCTGCGGGCCCGCGACCTCGACTGGACGATCCTGCGCCCCGGCCGCCTGACGAACGATCCGGGCACCGGCCGGGTGCTGCTGGCCCCGGAGGTGCCGCCGGGCGCGGTGCCGCGCGACGACGTGGCCGCCGTCGTCGTGGCGCTGCTGGACGATCAGGGGAGCGTGCGGCGGACGCTGGAACTGGTGTCCGGTGACACGCCCATCTCCGACCTCGCCGGGAGAGAGTAAGACTGTGACGGAATATCGCGTACTCGGACGTACAGGTCTCAAAGTCAGCCCGCTCTGCCTCGGCGCGATGATGTTCGGCTGGTGGGGCGAGTCCGACCCCGGGGAGTCCGCCCGGATCATCGGCAGGGCGCTCGACGCGGGCGTCAACTTCATCGACACCGCCGACGTCTACTCCCAGGGCCAGTCGGAGGAGTTCGTCGGCCAGGCGCTGGCCAAGTCCGGCAAGCGTGACCAGGTGGTGCTGGCCACCAAGTGCCACGGCGTCATGGGCGAGGGCCCCAACGAGCGGGGCAACTCCCGCCGCTGGATCTTCCAGGCCGTCGAGAACAGCCTGCGCCGCCTCGGCACCGACTGGATCGACCTCTACCAGATCCACCGCTTCGACCCCGAGACCGACGTCGAGGAGACGCTCGGCGCGCTCACCGACCTCGTCCGGCAGGGCAAGGTCCGCTACATCGGCAGCTCCACCTTCCCCGCCCACCGCATGGTCGAGGCGCAGTGGGCCGCCGAGCGGCGCTCGCTGGAGCGGTTCGTGTGCGAGCAGCCGCCGTACTCGGCGCTCGTCCGCGGCATCGAGGCCGACGTGCTGCCCGTGGCGGAGGCGTACGGCATGGGCGTCATCGTGTGGAGCCCGCTGGCCGGCGGCTGGCTCAGCGGACGCTACCGCAAGAGCGGCGAGCTGCCCGAGACGCGCCGCTCGGACCGGCTGCCGCAGCGCTACGACATGACGATCGAGGGCAACCAGCGCAAGCTGGAGGCGGCCGAGCAACTGGCCGTGCTGGCCGAGGAGGCCGGCCTCACGCTGATCGAGCTGGCGCTGGCGTTCGCGATCAGGCACCGGGCGGTGACCTCGGCCATTATCGGGCCGCGCACGATGCAGCACCTGGAGAGCCAGCTCACCGCCGCCGACGTGCGGCTGAGCGACGACGTGCTCGACCGGATCGACGAGATCGTCCCGCCCGGCGTCACGCTCAACCCGGCCGACGCCGGCTGGCAGCCGCCCGAGCTGAGCGACGCGGGGCTGCGCCGCCGCCCGTGACCCGGATGCTTTGCCGACTCCTGACTATGAAGGGCGGCATGTGCGGCTAGATGTCCTCTGAGCGCGAAGGGGATATGCGATGTCGGATATGCCGTACAGGTCGTTCTTCGGTGGGGACCCGTTCCGAGGCTTCGAGGAGCTGACGGGCCGGGTCTTCGGCGGCATGGAGGGCTGGCCGCCTTCGCGGCCGGGCGTGCAGCGCGTGGACGTGGGCAAACTCCTCAGCGCCTCGGCCAGGGAGGTGCTGAGCCGGGCCGTCGAGGCGGCCGGGCAGCGGGGCGCCCCCGACCTGGACGTGCTCGACCTCCTCGACGCGCTGATCGACGACGACGCGGTCAAGGTCCTGCTGCGCGCGGCCGGGGCCAACCCGGGCCGGCTGCGCGACGGGATCGACGCCGCCGCCGGGCCCGGCCAGGCGGCCGAGCCGCCGACGACGCTCTCCCCGGCGGTCAAGCGCGCCGTCCTGGACGCCCAGCGGGTCTCGCGGGCGCTGGGATCGTCGTACATCGGGCCCGAGCACCTGCTGCTCGCGCTGGCCGCCAACCCCGACTCCGCCGCCGCCCGGCTCCTGCGCGAGCAGGGGGTCTCGGCGAACGAGCTGCAGCAGGCCCTCCTGTCCGGCGCCGGCGCCGGGAGCGGCCAGCAGACCGCACAGCGGGCCACCGGCACACCTTCGCTCGACGAGTACGGCCGCGACGTCACCGAGGAGGCCCGCCAGGGCCGCATCGACCCGGTCGTCGGCCGCGAGGACGAGATCGAGCAGTGCATCGAGGTGCTCTCGCGGCGCACCAAGAACAACCCGTGCCTGATCGGCGAGCCCGGCGTCGGCAAGACCGCCATCGTGGAGGGCATCGCCCAGCGCATCGTCAACGGCGCCGTCCCCGACCTGCTGAAGGACCGCCGCGTCGTCGCCCTCGATCTGACCGGGATGGTGGCCGGGACCAAGTACCGGGGCGAGTTCGAGGAACGCATCAAGAAGGTCATCGACGAGGTGCGCGCCCACGCCGACGAGGTCATCGTCTTCATCGACGAGGTGCACACGCTGGTCGGCGCCGGCTCCGCCGAGGGCGGCATGGACGCCGCCAACATCCTCAAACCCGCCCTGGCCCGCGGCGAGCTGCACGTCATCGCCGCCACCACCATCGACGAGTACCGCAAGAACATCGAGAAGGACGCCGCGCTCGAACGCCGCTTCCAGCCGATCCTGGTGCCCGAGCCGACCGTGGAGCAGACGGTCGAGATCCTGGCCGGGCTGCGCGACACGTACGAGGCCCACCACCAGGTCCGCATCACCGACGAGGCCCTCGACGCCGCGGCCGGCCTCTCGGCCCGCTACATCTCCGACCGGTTCCTGCCCGACAAGGCCATCGACCTCATCGACCAGGCCTCGGCCCGGGTCCGGCTGCGCTCACGCACGCCCGGCGTCGACGTACGCGAGCTGGAGGAGCGCCTCGACGCGCTGCGCCGCGACAAGGACCAGGCCGTCTCCGCCGAGGACTACGACCGCGCCAAGGAGCTGAGCGCGGAGATCGGCAAGGTGCGGCCGGAGCTGGAGCGGGCCAGGCACGGCGCGGACACCGTCCCGCAGGTCATGGTGGAGGACATCGCCGAGGTGGTCTCCCGCCGCACCGGCATCCCGGTCACCCAGCTCACCGAGCAGGAGCGCGAACGCCTGATGCGCCTGGAGGAGCACCTGCACCGGCGCGTCATCGGCCAGGACGAGGCCGTCACCGCCGTCGCCGAGGCCGTGCGCAGGGCCAGGGCGGGCCTGTCCGACCCGAACCGCCCGATCGGCAGCTTCCTGTTCCTCGGCCCGACGGGGGTCGGCAAGACGGAGCTGGCCAGGGCGCTGGCCGCCGCCCTGTTCGGGGGCGAGGACCACATGGTGCGGATCGACATGAGCGAGTTCCAGGAGCGGCACACGGTCTCGCGCCTCATCGGCGCGCCGCCCGGATACGTCGGGTACGAGGAGGCCGGTCAGCTCACCGAGGCCGTCCGCCGCCGCCCGCACGGCGTGATCCTGCTCGACGAGATCGAGAAGGCCCACCCCGACGTGATGAACATCCTGCTGCAACTGCTCGACGACGGCCGCCTCACCGACGGCCAGGGCCGCACGGTCGACTTCAGCAACGCCGTCGTCATCATGACCAGCAACCTCGGCGCGGAGCTCATCCTGGAGGCCACGGGACCGGTCGAGGACCGCCTGATGGACCTGCTGCGCCACTCCCTGCGCCCCGAACTGCTCAACCGCATCGACGAGACGATCATCTTCAAGCGGCTCGAACGGGACCAGCTCCGCCAGATCGTGGACCTGATGCTGGAACGCACCCGGCAGCGGCTGCGCGGCCAGGACGTCAGCATGGAGGTGACCGACGCGGCCAAGGACTGGCTGGCCGGGCGGGGCCACCAGCCCGAGTTCGGCGCCCGGCCGCTGCGCCGCACGGTGCAGCGGGAGCTGGACAACCGGCTGTCCACCATGCTGCTGACGGGGGAGATCAGGGAGCACGGCAAGGTGACCGTGGACGTCGAGGACGACCGGCTCCGGCTCAGGGCGCACAACCCGGAACCGGCCGCCTGACGCGTCACTCCGGCGCGGGGGGCGCGCTCCGGCCGGTCACTCCAGGGCGGCCCGGCCGGTCACTCCAGGGCGGCGAGCGCGCGTTCGCGGCACTGCTCGAACGTCAGCGACGCCAGCGCCTCGCGGACGAGGGGCACGCACACGGGGGCCATGGACAGGCTGGTCACCCCCAGCCCCACCAGCAGGGGAGCGAGCAGGGGATCGCCCGCCGCCTCCCCGCACACTCCGACCGGCTTGCCCGCCTCCCGGCCCGCCCGCGCGCACATGGCGATGAGCTCCAGCAGCGCCGGCTGGCACGGGTCCAGCAGATCGGCCAGGGAGGAGTGCTGGCGGTCGGCGGCGAAGGTGTACTGGGCCAGGTCGTTGGTGCCGATGCTGAGGAAGTCCACCTCCTGCAGCAGCCGGCTAGCGCGCAGGGCCGCCGCCGGGACCTCGACCATCACGCCCACCCGGGTGATGCCCTTGGCCCTGGCCCGGCGGGCGAAGGCGCCGGCCTCGGCCACGGTGGTGACCATGGGCGCCATCACCTCCGGCCGCGTGCCGGTCTCGCGCGCCGCCGCGGCGATCGCGTCGAGCTGGGTGTCCAGCACGTCCGGCAGCAGCCGGTCCACCCGCAGGCCGCGCACGCCGAGCGCCGGGTTGTCCTCCTCGGGCAGCCCGAGGAAGGGCAGCGGCTTGTCGGTGCCGGCGTCGAGCGTGCGCACGATCACGTGCTCCACCCGGCGGAAGACCTCGGCGTAGGCGGCGACCTGCTCCTCGAACGAGGGCGCCTGCTTGCGGTCCAGGAACAGGAACTCCGTCCTGAACAGGCCCACCCCTTCGGCGCGCAGCTCCTCCGAGCGCAGGTCGGCGGCCGAGCCGATGTTGTGCAGCAGCTTGACGGGGTGGCCGTCGGAGGTCAGGCCGGGACCCTCGCTGGCCGCCAGCCTCGCCCTGCGGGCGCGGTCGGCCTCGTTGACCTCGGCCGCCTCCGGCGTGGTGAGGCCGACGGCGATCTCGCCGGTGCCGCCGTCCACACCGATCACCGTGCCCTCGCCGACCGCCATGATGCCGTCGCAGGCCACCACGGCGGGCAGGCCCCTGCCGCGGGCCAGGATCGCGGTGTGGCTGGTCGGGCCGCCGCGTTCGGTGACCAGGGCCAGCACGTCGGGGCCGAGGCCGGCGGTGTCGGCGGGGGAGAGGTCCGCGGCGGCCAGCACGTACGGGTGCCCCGGGTCGGGCAGGCCGGGCATGGGCAGGCCGAGCGCGAAGGCCACCGCCCGGTGCCGCAGGTCGTCGAGGTCGGCCGCCCGCTCGGCCAGGTAGCCGCCGAGCGCGGCCAGGGCCTCACGGTGACCGGTGAAGGCCGCGTCCAGGGCGTGGGGCGCGTCGGAACCCTCCCTGGCCAGCCGTTCCGCCTCCTCCAGCAGCATCGGATCCTCGGCGATCATGGCGAGCGCCTCCAGGATCTCCGCCGCCTCGCCGCCCGCCGCCTTGGCCCGCCGGTTGAGGTCGGCCGCCACCGACTCCAGCGCCCCTGAGACGGTGGCCGCCTCCGCGTCCGGGTCGGTGACGGCGCGGGGCGCGGGCAGCGCGGGCGGCCCGGCCATCCGCAGCACCGGCCCGGCCGCCCGCCCCTGGCTGACCCCGAGCCCGCTGAGCCGCCCGGTGGCCCCGGTCCAGGGGCCGCCTGCGGGACCGGAGCCGCCGGGCGGTGGTACCGAGTCCGCACCGGTCCCGCCGGAGCCGGCGTGGTGGGGGGTGGTGTCGTCAGCCATCGAGCGCCTCTTCCGCGTCCAGATCGCGGGACAGCAGCGCCGCCAGCGTGTCCAGAGCCTCGTCCGCGCCAGGCCCGTCGGCCTCCAGCGTCACCTCCGTGCCGTGCACGGCCCCCAGGGACAGCACGCCGAGCATGCTCTTGGCCGGTACGGACTTCTCCCCGGCCCTGATCGTCACCGGCACGCCCACTTTGACCGCCGCCTGCACGAACAGCTTGGCCGGCCGCGCGTGCAAGCCGCTGGCCGAGGCCACGACCACCGTTCGTTGTGCCATCGCCTACCTCCTAGGGTTCGATCGTGACCTTGATGGCCGTACCCCGGCTGACGAGGTCGATCCCGTCCAGCACCTGCGGCAGCGGCAGCCGGTGGGTGATCAGGTCCGACACCGGCACGGCGCCCTCGGCCACCAGTTGCAGCGCCTGCGCGTTGTGGGCGGGGCTCGATCCGTTCGCGCCGACGATGGTCAGCTCCCGGTAGTGCACCAGGTTGGAGTCCAGCGCGATGACCGGGTCGTCCTTGGGCAGCCCGCCGAAGAAGCTGATCCGGCCCTGCCTGGCCGCCATCCGCACGGCCTGCTCCTGCGCCGCGCCGGACGCCGCCGCCGTGATCACCACGTCGGCGCCCCGGCCGCCGGTCAGCTTCAGCACCTGCTCCACGGCGTCGGAGTCGATGACCGCGTCGGGGTGCACGAGCTCGGCGGCCATGGCCAGGCGGCCCGCGTTGACGTCCACCAGGAACACCCGCGCCGCGCCGCGCGCCCGCGCCAGGCGTACGTGCAGGCAGCCGATCGGGCCGGCGCCCATCACCACCACGTCGTCGCCAGGACCGACGCGCGCCAGCGACTGGCCGTTGAGCACGCAGGCCAGCGGCTCGGCCACCGACGCCTCGGCGAACCCGACGCCGTCGGGGATGGCGTTGACGCCGTCCACGGCCAGCACCTTCGCCGGGACGATCATGTACTCGGCGAAGCCGCCGTCGTAGTGGTAGCCCATCGACTCCTGGTTCGGGCAGACCGTCTGGCGGCCCCGGCGGCACTCGGCGCACGTGCCGCACGGGATCGCCGCGATCACCTGCACCCGCGCGCCGGTGCCGACGACCTCGCCGGCGATCTCGTGGCCCATGACGCGCGGCGGCACGATGTGGTGGTGGCCGAACTTGAAGATCTTGGCGTCGGTGCCGCACGTCGAGCAGTTGCGCACCCGGATCTTCAGCTCGCCGGGCCCGGCGACCGGTTCCGGCGCGTCCTCGATCCTGATGTCGCCCGGCGCGTGGAAACGCGCGACCTTCATGACAGCTCCTTGATGACTTGGGATACCTCGGTGGCCTCGCGCAGCGTCCTGGCCCGGTCGGGGTCGAGCAGGATGTCGGCCAGCGCCGCCAGCAGCGGCACGTGCCCGTCGCCCGCGGCCGCGATGCCCACGCACAGCGTGACGGGCTCGCCGTCCCAGTCGACGCCGCCGGGGAAGCGCACCACGCAGATGGCGTCGCGCTCGACGTCCTCCTTGGACGCGGCGGTCCCGTGCGGGATGGCCACGCCCTCGCCGACGTACGTGGAGATCGTCCGCTCGCGTTCGAGCATCGCCTCCACGTACGACGGCGCGACCGCCCCCACGTCGACCAGCGCCTGCCCGCACCGGCGGATGGCCGCGTCGCGGTCGGCGGCGCTCTCGTGCAGCAGCACGGCGCGGGGGTCGAGCAGGCCGTCACGCATCGACGGTGCCGCCGTTCTTGATCGTGTTCACCAGCTTGGTGACCGCCGGGTCGCCCAGGAAGATCTGGAACGACACCAGCGGCTTGCCCGGGGCTGCGGCCTTGGCGCGGGCGGCCAGGCCCGTGTGGCAGACCACCACGTCGGCGTCCTCGGGGATGGAGTTGACCGGGGTGTGCTCCACGGTCACGCCGGTCCCCTTGAGCTGCTTCTTGAGCGTGGAGGCGAGCATGACGCTGCTGCCCATGCCCGCGTCGCAGGCCACGATGATCTTGTGGATGTCCTTGCTGTCTATGGCCATGGCTCAGCTCTCCTTGGTTGCGGGTTCTTCGGTCGCGGCGGGCTCGGGCTCCTCGGGCTCCGCCTTCTCGCCCCTGCCGAAGCCGAGCAGGACGGCGGCGACCGCGAACGACACGGCCGTCGCGACGAGGATGCCCAGGCTGGAGCCGAGCCAGCCGCCCTTGGGGGTGACCGCGAGGTAGGCGAAGATGCTGCCGGGCGACGGGGTCGCGACCAGGCCGGCACCTGTGATCATGAAGGTGAACACCCCGGCCGCGCCGCCCGCGATGACGGCGATGATGAGGCGGGGCTTCATCAGGACGTACGGGAAGTAGATCTCGTGGATGCCGCCGAAGAAGTGGATGATCATCGCGGCCGGCGTGCTCGGGCGCATCGCGCGCGGGCCGAACAGCAGGTAGGCCAGCAGCAGCCCCAGCCCGGGGCCGGGGTTCGACTCCAGCATGAACAGGATCGACTTGCCCTGCTCGGCGGCCTCGGCCACGCCCAGGGGGCTCAGCACGCCGTGGTTGATGGCGTTGTTCAGGAACAGCACCTTGGCCGGCTCGATCAGCACGGAGGCGATCGGCAGCAGGTTGTTGACGATCAGCCACTCGACCGCGTTGCCCGCGCCCGTGGTGATCGTCTGGACGACGGGGCCGATGCCGAACATGCCGACCACGGCCATCGCGCCGCCCACGATGCCGGCGGTGAAGTTGTCCACCAGCATCTCGAAGCCGGCTTTGGTCCGCTCCTCAGTGAACTTGTCCACATATTTGAGGATCAGGGCGGTGAGCGGGCCGATGATCATGGCGCCCAGGAACATCGGAGAGTCCGTGCCCACCACGACGCCCATGACCGCGACCGCGCCGACGACCGCGCCGCGCTGCCCGTGCACCATCCGGCCGCCGGTATAGGCGATGAGGATCGGCAGCAGCATCTTGATGATCGGATCGACCATCTTGGCGAGCGTCTCGTTGGGCAGCCAGCCCGTCGGGATGAACAGCGCGGTGATCAGGCCCCAGGCGATGAACGCGCCGATGTTCGGCATGATCATGCCGGCCAGATGGCCGCCGATGCGCTGGATGGTGGCCTTGACCCCGGTTCCGGTGACCGGGGGTGTGTAGGTGTCGGCCATGGACGTGCTCCTTCGGGGGGATGAGCAGCCGCTGATTTCAGGGGTGGGGTGAGGAGAGCGGACGGTCGGGGTCGGGCGCGCGGACGGTGACGGCGCCGGGGTCGATGTGGTCGGGGCCCGGCATGCGGCTGCCGGGCAGGCATACGGCGGCGGCGCCCCAGGCCAGCGCCAGCGCGAGCGCGGCGGGGCCGCGGCCGCCGCCGGCCAGGAATCCGGCCAGCATGGCGTCCCCGGCCCCGACGGAGCTGCGCGGCTCCGTCACCGGCGCCTCGCCGTACCAGATGCCGTCCTCCTCGACGAGGACGGCGCCGTCGGCGCCCAGGCTGGCCAGCACCGTGCGCGCGCCGGCGGCCCGCAGCTTGGCCGCGGCCTCGGCCACGTCGCCCAGCCGGCGGATGGGCATGCCGGTGGCGCCGGACAGCTCCTCCAGGTTGGGCTTGACCAGGGCGGGCGCGGCGGTGAGCGCGCTGGACAGCGCGGGGCCGCTGGAGTCGACCGCCATGAGGATGCCGGCCCCGGCGAACCTGCGGCACAGCCGGGCGTAGACGTCGGAGGGCACCTCGGGCGGCAGGCTGCCGGAGGCCACCACCCAGTCCGCCTCGTGGGCGGCGCTCAGCACGGTGTCGGCGATCGTGTCGAGCTCCTCCTGCGACAGGGCGGTGCCCGGCTCGTTGATCTTGGTGGTGGTGCCGTCGGGCTCGGCCAGCGTGACGTTCGACCGGGTCGGGCCGGCCACCGGGACGGTGACCATGTCGAGCCCCTCCGCGGCCAGCAGGCGGATCAGTTGCCGGCCCTCGTCGCCGCCGAACGGGACCACCGCCCGGCTCGCCACCGAGTTGGCCAGCAGGGCGCGCGAGACGTTGACCCCCTTGCCACCGGGATCGAGGCGGGCGGCGGCGGCGCGGATGACCGCGCCGCGGTCGAGCGAGGCGATCTCTATGGTGCGGTCGAGGCTGGGGTTGAGGGTCAGGGTGAGGATCACGCCCTGATCACCTCCGGGCCCGCGGCCGCCACGTCGGCGGCCAGCGCCACGTCGAGGCCGGTGTCGGTGATCAGCACGTCGATCTCACTCAGCTCCGCGAACGTGGCCAGGTAGGTGTTGCCGAACTTGGTGTGGTCGGCCAGCAGCACGCTGCGCTGGGCCGCGCCGACCATGGCCCGTTTGATCGCCGCCTCCGCCGGGTCGGGCGTGGTCAGGCCCCGGGCGAGTGAGCAGCCGTTGGTCGCCATGAACGCCACGTCCACGTTGAGGCGATCGAGCGGGCGCAGCGCCCAGTCGTCCACCGTGGCCAGCGTCTTGCCGCGCAACCGGCCGCCCAGCATGATCACGTTCAGGTTGGCGCGCGCGGCCAGGGCGGTGGCCAGCGGCGGGGAGTTGACCACCACGGTCAGCTCGCGGTCCAGGGGCAGCACCTGCACCAGGCGGCCCGTGGTGGTGCCGGCGTCGATGATCACCGAGCCGTCCTCGGGCAGCTCGGCCAGCGCCGCCTTGGCGATGCGTTCCTTCTCGGCCGTCATGACCTCGTCACGCGCGGCCAGCGCGGGCTCGAACCCCAGCCGCTCCACGGGGATGGCGCCCCCGTGGACGCGGCGCAGCACGCCCGCCCGCTCCAGCGACGTCAGGTCGCGGCGGATCGTCTCTGTGGTCACGTCGAGCTCGGCGGCCAGCGTCACCACGTCGACGCGGCCCGCGAGCCGCGCTCTCCGCAGGATCTCCTGCTGCCGCTCCTCGGCGTACATGATGTTGATTCACCGCCGTTTCGGGTTGGTTTCCTCTGTGTTTATACCCGCTTTCGTTTGCTGGTCAAGAGTGTCGGGTCACAATCTGGTAGTTATAGGCAGGTGCGAATCAAGCCCCTTGCCGCCGTGCCCCTCGCGGCCGTCACCGCCGCCACGCTCGCGGCCCCCGCCGCCGCCCACACCGGCGCCCAAGCCGCGCCGCCACGGGTGCCCGCGGGGACGACGGCGGCATGGGTGGTGTTCGACCGGCAGGCCGGAAAGATCGTCGCGACCCGGAACGCGCACCGTAAATATCGCTCGGCCTCGGTGGTGAAGATCCTCATCGCGATCGACTACCTGGAGCGGCGCAAGAGCGTGCCCGCCGCCGACGCCAGGCTGCTGCGGATCATGCTGCGCTCCAGCGACGACGACGCGGCCTCCACGTTCTGGGATCGGCTGGGCAAGGGGCAGATCATCGTCAGGCAGGCGCGCCGGCTCGGGCTGTCCGACACCACGCCGCCGCCGGCGTCCAAGCCGGGCTTCTGGGGTTACACCTCGCTGAGCGCGTACGACATCGTGCGCACCTACCGCTACCTGCTCGACCGGGCCGACGCCCGGGTCAGGAACACGATCCTCACTCACCTGCGGCACTCGACCCCGTGCGGGACCGACGGCTTCGACCAGACCTTCGGCATCCCCGACGCGCTGCCCCGGCCGTGGGCGGTCAAGCAGGGCTGGTCGGGCTTCGGCACGACGCCGCCGGTCAGGTGCGGCGGCGGCGGTGGCGCCAGGGCCGTGGGGGCGCCCATCTCGTGGATCGCCCAGCGCGCCACCGGCTCGGGCGTGCCCGACTACGGGCGGCCGGTGCTGCACTCGACCGGGCTGGCCGGGAAGGGCGACCGCTACGTCATGGCCGTGCTGACCGCCCATCCCACGGGCGGCACGTGGAGCTCCTCGGTCAAGCGCATCACCACGATCACCCGCGACCTCTACCGCGACGTCACCCGCTGACCGGCGGCGTCTTCACGCGTGGTCCGACGCTGACCGCGGCGTCATCACCCTACGTCCGACGCTGACACGCGATCCGGCCCGCGTCGTTCGGCATGGACCGGTGCCGTCGCGGGCGGACCCGTGACGCCGCGGGCGGGCGGCGCTACGGGTGCGGGCGGGCGGCGAGTTCCTGCTCGCGGCGAACCTTCTGCGGCACGCACATCCGCCACGCCTCCAGCACCAGCTCCCGCATCTCCGCGACGTCGAGGGCCGCGGTGCGCGCCTCCACCCAGTGGAAGCGCAGGTCGGACTCCCTGGGCATGAGGAACTTGTCCGGCTCGGCCGCGACCAGCGCCGCCCGCTCCTCCTTGGGGAAGCCGAACCCCATCTGGGTCTCGTCCCGCGAGAAGGCCACGTAGACGATCTGGCCCACCCGGAACTTCACCCGGTCTCTGATCAGGTGCTCCGACGAGCGGGGGAGCGTGCACGCGAACCGGCGTACGTCGTCGACTGTGATCACGGCCGCAACGCTACCGCCGGGGTCCGACATTTTCCGCGCTCGCCCGCGCTCGCCTTCAGGGGACCGCCCTCAGCGGTTGCCCTCGGCGGCGGAGATGTCGGCCAGGGCGGAGCTCGGGTCGCGCTCGACCGCCAGGTCGCCCAGGCTCACCACGCCGACCGCGCGCCCGTCCTCGACCACCGGCAGCCGGCGTACGGCATGCGTGCGCATGAGCCGGACGGCCTGCTCGATGCTGGTGTCGGGCCCGATCGCCTCGACGGAGGCGCTGCACGCCTCGCGTACCGGCGTGTCCGGGCCGCGCTCGTCGGCGACCACGCGCACGGTGATGTCGCGGTCGGTGACGATGCCCTTCATCCGGCCCTTGTCGTTGACGATGAGCGCCCCCGTGTCGTGGTCGCGCATGAGCGAGGCCGCGACGGACACTGGCTGGTCCGCCTCGACCGTCGCCGGGTGGGACGTCATCACATCTGCCACGGTCTTCGCCATGGGATCCTCCGCGTGAACGGGTACGGGACGGCCCTCTACCCGGGCGACCGGGCCCATCACGACACTTTGTCGCTTCTCTGCGAATTCCAGGTGATGTGCGGAGGGGGTTTTCCGGGTGCGCTACAGGGACTTGGCCGCCACGCGGATCTCGTCGAGCAGCACCTCCAGGTCCGCCCGCGTCGTCTCCGGGTGCAGGAAGCAGGCGCGCAGCGCGTCCCGCCCGCCGAGCCGGGTGCCGGTGAGGAAGGCGTTGCCGCGGGACTGGACCGCGCCGGGGATCGCCCGGTTGAGCGCGTCCAGCCCGCCGGCCCGGGGGAGGTGGCGGAAGGCCGTGATCGAGGTGGTGACCGGCGCGAGCAGCTCGAAGTCGGGCGCCCGCTCGACCATGGCGCCGAGCTCGCGGGCCAGCGCGGCCGTGTGCTCCACCAGTTCCTTGACCCCGGCCCGGCCCAGGTGGGACAGGGTGGCCCAGGTCTTCAGCGCGCGGAAGGGACGGGTCTGCTCGGGGCCGTACTCGGCGAACCAGCCGAGCTCGCCGGCGTTCTCGTCCACCAGGTACGACGGCACCAGGCTGAACGCCGCCCGCGCCGCGCCAGGATCGCGCAGCAGCGCGCAGCCGCAGCCCACCGGCACCCCGAGCCACTTGTGCGGATCGAGCGCCAGGGAGTCGGCCCGCTCCATCCCCGCGTAGTGCGGCGCGGCCCCGTCCGCCAGGACGCCGAGCGCGCCGTAGGCGCCGTCCACGTGAAACCACAGGCCGTGCGCGGCGGCCACGTCCGCGATCTCGTCGAGGGGGTCCACCGCGCCGGAGTTGACGGTCCCGGCGCTGCCCGCCACGCAGAACGGCCGCAGCCCCGCCGCCACGTCCTCGCCGATCATGGTGCGCAGCGCGCCCACGTCCATCCGGTACGCCGCGTCCACCGGCACCGTACGCACGTACCGCGCCCCGAGACCGAGCAGCTGGGCGGCCTTGTGCAGGCAGCTGTGCCCCTCTCCGGTGACGTACATGACCAGGGGCGCCCGCCCGGACAGCCCCTCCTCGCGCACGTCCCAGCCGTCGGCCAGCGCCGCCCGCTGCCGGGCGGCGGCCAGGCAGATCACCGTGGCCATGGACGCGCCGCTGGTCAGCAGGCCGCCGCCGGGCGGGTGCGGGAAGCCGACGAGCCCGGCCAGCCAGCGCACCACCGTGCGCTCCAGGTGCGGCCCGGCGTGGTCGCCTCCGGCGCAGCTCGGGTTCAGCGCCGCGGCCAGCGGCTCGACGAGGACGCCGGCCGGGTTCGGCGGTGAGTTGACCCAGCCGAAGAAGCGCGGATGCCCGTTGCCCATCGGGTACGGCAGCAAGTGCGCCCGCGTGTCCTCCAGCAGGTCGTCCAGCGCCCGCCCGGTCTCCGGCAGCTCCTGCCCCGTGAGCCAGGCCAGCTCGCCGTCCGGCACCGGCCGCCAGACCGGCCGCTCGGCGACGCCGCCGAGGTGGTCGGCCCAGATCCCGGCCGCCTTCGCTCCCGCCAGGCGCAGCTCATCCATGGGGCGTGTCCTTCCGTGTTCCGTGGTGCCCGGCCGCTCCCTCCCGCGCCCGCGGGCCCAGCTCCATGGCCAGGTAGAAGACGCAGTCGGCGGGGCCGTCGTTGGCGAAGGCGTGGCGGCGGTCGCCCGGGTAGTAGGCCGAGTCGCCGGGCCCCAGCTCGTACGGCCGCCCGTCGATCGTCAGCCGCAGGCTGCCGTGCTCGACGGCGAGGTACTCCCGCGAGCCGGGTGCGTGCGGCACGAACTCGCCCGCGTCCACCCCCGGCCCGATCGTGGTCCGCATGAACTCGAACTCGACCTCGCCCAGCACGGGCGACAGCACCCGCCGCTCCCACCCCGACGGGTCGCGCAGCACGCGCTGCTCGTCGTGGCGCAGCACCCGCATCGTCCCGTGGGCGGGCTCGTCGAGCAGCCGGGAGATCGACGTGCCCAGCGCGGTGGCCAGCCGGTCGAGCACCAGCACGCTGGGCGTCTTCGCGCCCCGCTCGACCTCGGAGACCATGCTCCTGCTGATGCCGCTCAGCTCGGCCAGCCGCTCGATGGACAGCCCGCGCGCCCGCCGTTCACTCCGGATCCGCTGCCCCAGCTCGGCCATGGACAGCCCGCTGGACAGGACCCCTTCGCCTGTCATTCCTCCACTATAGCGGTGCTTTGTCCGCTTTAGTGGATTCCTCGTACGCCGCCAGCACCTGCTTGCGGCGCTTGGCCGGGAGCCGGTCGATGTAGAGATGACCGTCGAGGTGATCGGTCTCGTGCTGCAGGCAGCGCGCCAGCAGCCCGGTGCCCTCGACCACGACCGGCTCGCCTTCGGCGTCGAAGCCGCGCACGGTGGCGCGGTCGGCGCGGGGGAGGGGCGCGTACTGGCCGGGGACCGACAGGCAGCCCTCGTCGCCGGCGTCGAGCCGGCGCTCGCCGAGGCCGGGCAGCTCCAGCGCCGGGTTGACGACGACGCCCTTGTGCGGCCGCCCATCGGCGTCCTGGCAGTCGTAGACGAAGACGCGCAGCGGCACGCCGATCTGGTTGGCGGCCAGGCCCACGCCCTCCGCCGCGTACATGCTCGCGAACATGTCCGCCACCAGCGCCGCCAGCTCGCCGTCGAAGCCGGTCACCGGCTCGCACGGCCGGTGCAGCACCGGATCGCCCACGCGCACGATCGGCCGAACCTCTCCCACGATCCCCGCCTCTCCTGATATGTCGCCATATGTAAGCCCAAGTGTACGAGCGCCGGAGCGTGTCTCGAATATCAAGACAAAGTTTCTTGGATAGTGAGATGTAGTTAGAGTGGCGAGCGACGCCGAAACGCAGGGAGTTCGCCGATGAACGCCGTCTACACCCATGGTCACCACGAGTCCGTGCTGCGCTCGCACCGCTGGCGCACCGCCGCGAACTCGGCCGCGTACCTGCTGCCCCACCTCAAAACGCACATGAGACTGCTCGACATCGGCAGCGGCCCCGGCACGATCACCGCCGACCTGGCCGGCCTGGTCGGGCACGTGACGGCGTCCGAGGTGGACGAGGAGACGCTCGGCCTGGCCAGGACCGAGGTGGCCGCCCGAGGGCTGACGAACGTGGACTTCGCCGTCGCCGACGTGCACGCGCTCGAATTCCCCGACGACACCTTCTGCGTCGTGCACGCGCACCAGGTGCTCCAGCACGTCGGCGATCCGGTGCGGGCGCTACGGGAGATGGGCCGGGTGACCAAGCCGCGCGGCTACGTGGCGGCCCGCGACAGCGACTACACGGCGTTCACCTGGTGGCCGCGGGTGCCGGCGCTGGACGAGTGGATGGCCCTCTACCAGCGGATCGCCCGCGGCAACGGCGGAGAGCCCGACGCGGGGCGGCGACTGCTGTCGTGGGCCCGGCAGGCGGGTTTCGAGGACGTCACCGCCACCTCCTCCACCTGGTGCTTCGCCGACCAGGAAGACCGCGGCTGGTGGGCCGGGATGTGGGCGGAGCGCGTCCTGAACTCGGCGATGGCCGAACGCGCCCTGGCCACCGGCGCCGCCACGCAGGCCGACCTGCGGCGCATGTCGGAGGGATGGCTGGAGTGGGCACGGGCGCGGGACGGCTGGCTGTCGATCCTGCACGGCGAGATCATCTGCCGCGTCCCCGCCCGGGACTGACCCGACTCGAGCCGCCAGGGGCACGGCGACCGGCGCTGGGGGCGCTGCGCTCAGGGCGCTGGGCCCGGGACGCTGGGGCCAAGGCGGTGCGGGCGGGGCCGGTGTGCCTGGGGCGGTGGGCCTGGGGCGGTGCGGGCGGGCGGTCAGAGGCCGAGGGTGCGGGCGCGCTGCCACTGCGGGTCGCGGTAGAGCACCATGTCGGTGCCCACCATCTCGTCGGGCGCCGACAACATGGTGATCTCGCCCGCCGCCTGCAACTGCAGCAGCAGGTCACGCACCCGGGGCCCCACCGGCAGCCGCCCGGTGGGCAGCCCCAGCCCGCTCCTGACCGTGTCGGCGATCTCCGACAGGCGGAACGGGCCGTCGAACCCGGCGACCACGCCGCGGACGACGGTCATCGTGATCAGATGCTCGGCCTCGGCGTACGCGAGCTGCCAGTGCACCTGCTCCTTGCGCCGGCCGCTGCCGGCGCACGACGTGCACGGGCGGGTCAGGCCGGGGGCCGGCTCCTCCCTGGTGGTGCCGAGGCAGGCCGAGCAGAGCCCGTTGTCGGCGGCGTGCAGCTCGGCGACCATCCGGCCGCCCAGGATCACGCCGCAGTCGCAGGCGAACGCGTCACCCAGGATGCCGGTCTGAGGAGAGATCGCATGCTCGTTCACCGATCCGACTCTACCGGCGCCCCGCCGCCCCACGCGCACCACTCTTCACACGGGTCCCACCCCGGCCCGGGGCCGCCCGGTGCCCGCGGGCCTCAGCCTCGTACGTCGGCCAGGCCGCGCAGGCGGCGCAGGGCCTTGCGGGCCGCGGCCGAGACGCGCTCGTCCGGATGATGCTCGATGAAGACGCGCAGCACCTGCCCGGTCCACGGATGGTCCCCGAACGCGAGGATCGCGATCGTCCCCGCCTGCTCCTCGGCGTCCATCCCCAGCGCGATCGACTCGATCACCTCGCCGGTCTCGCCGCCGAACTCCAGCAGCGCCGCCGCCATGTCCACCAGCACCCAGGCGATCTCCTCCGGCGACGGCTGCCGCTCGTCCCGCCCGGTCCTGGCCGCGATCACCGCGCCCAGCTTCGGCTCCTCCAGCCGCCTGGCCAGCGCCCGCCGACCCTCGTCGCCGAGGTTCGCCGACAGCACCTCGACGCCGACCGCCCTGCTCAGCGGGCTCACCGCGCCCAGCACCGAGCCGATCTCGGCCGCCGCCTCCGCCGGGTCCCTGTCCTTCAGCCAGCCGGCCAGCTCCTCGCCGCGCTCGGACTCCGGATACGCCCGCAGCCCGTGCAGCAGCGCCGTCGCGTCGGCGTCCGCGAGTGACCCCATGACCGGGATGTCCTGCCCAGTCGTCTCGGCGATGATCTGCCGCGCCACCCACAGCCCGAGCCAGCTCAGCGTGTACGGCTCCGCATGCCGGACCAGCCCGAGGCCCGTCAGCGTCTCGGGAGCCTCGCCCTTGAGCGGCTCCCTGGACAGGAACATCCTGATCAGCTCCAGCAGCAGCCCCTCGTCCTCGGCCAGCCGCTCGCGGCAGTGCCCGGACCAGGCGGCCAGCACCTCCGCGTCGTCGCCTTCCGGCTTCAGCTCGGCCGCCAGCGGAGCGGCGCGCACGGCGGCCGCGAGCGTGGACTCACCGGGCAGCCGGATCGGGGGCTGCAGGGGCAGCGTGTCGTCGTCGTAGGAGCTCACTAGCCCATCCTGTCGCGATATTTCGGTAGAGTGCCAGCCGACGTCCGAAAAGTCGGAAGAAAGGAGGCGCTCAGTGTTCCGCACCGTTATGGGCGCTCGCCGCCCCCGCTTCCGATTCTCGGAGGAATCATGCTTTTCCGCACCGCCGTCGAGGACGACCTAGACCGCCTGCTCGGTTGCGTCGTCGACGAGTCCATCAGCTGGTCCCATCCCGACCGGCTGCTGTCGTTCCTGGAGAGCGGCGCCTACCGCTTCGATCGCATCTGGCTGGCCGAGGACGAGCCCGGCGGCGAGATCGCGGCCCGCGCCGTGTGGTGGGGCTTCCCCGGTCAGGACCGGCCGCTCGCGCTCGACTGCCTGTACGCCGCCCCCTCGGTCCCCGACCGCGTCGGCCTGACCGCCGAGCTGCTGCGCCGGGCCCACGCCGCGTACGGGACGGCGCCCGCGTACCACGTGTTCGTCACCAACGGCTGGCGCGAGGCGCCGAGGACCGCTGACGCCCTGGCCTGGCGATGGGAGGCCGCCGGGCGCGCCGGCCTGACCGAGGAGCTGGAACGCCTGCGGTACGAGTGGGCGGACGGGCCCGTCCCCGAGCCGTCGCCGCGGCTCGTCTTCCGCGGGGACGACGACGACGAGGTGTTCGCCGCGGCCTTCGCCAGGGTGGCGCGGGGCACCCTCGACGCGCACACCCGCCAGGCGCTGGCCGTCATGGACCCGATGGAGCAGGCGCGCGAGGACGTGCGCGACTACCGGTCCATGGAGGGGGAGCGGGAGTGGTGGCGGCTCGCCTACGACCTGGACGGCGAGCTCGTCGGGGTCGCCCTGCCGTCGGCCAACGCCGCCGGGCCCGTGGTGGGCTACCTCGGGGTGGTGCCGGAACGGCGCGGCCAGGGCTACGTGGACGACCTCCTCGCCGAGATCACCCGCGGTCACGCCCTGCGTGGCGTACGCCGGATCGTCGCCGACACGGACGCCGGCAACCTGCCGATGGCCAGAGCCTTCGAACGGGCCGGCTACCGCAACTTCGCCGTGCGCCTGGTCCTCTCGGCCGACTCCGCGAACACGTGAGGCACGGGTGATTCGGTGACCGCGTGAGGCACAGGTGATCCCGTGACCACGTGAAGTGGGGGTGGTCCCACGACCACGTGAGGTAGGCGCGATCCCGTGCCACCTCGGCGGCCCGCGACGCGTCGCGCCTTCCCGCGCGGCTCACGTCGCGGGCCGTCCGCACGCCGGCAGATTCTCCTGGCGCACCCCCACCAGGAACTCCTCCACCCGCTCGCGGTCCGGCCGTTCGGGCAGGACGCTCGGCGTCGCGGCCAGCTCCGCCGCGAGCGCGGCCCGCCAGGCGTCCACCTCCGGCCAGGGCACCCGCCCGTTCCTGATCGCCAGCAACCGCTCCCGGTGGGCCTCCACACGGACCAGGGGCTCCCCGTGCCGCACCAGGTGCAGGCCGCTGAGCAGCAGCCGCACCATGTGCATGGCCTGCTTCCAGTTGGGCCGGCCGGGGTCGAGGCGGCGGAACTGCGCCTCGGCGTACCCGGCGAACGACCGGTGCGCCCGCTGCGACAGGAACGCCTCGCGCAGCTCGCGCAGCCGCCGCCCGGCGGGCGTGGCCACCTCCACCAGCGGCGACCACAGGCATTCGAGCACCGTCGGGTTGGCGTCGAGGGCCAGGCCGCAGAAGCGCTCGACCTCCCAGGAGAACTGCTCGGGCAGCGGCCCGTCCCGGTGGGTTGGTGGTTTGTCCAGCCGCCAGAACGCCGAGGTCGGCGCCACGAACACGCCGCGGCGGTCGGTGTCGGAAGCGTCGGTCTCCAGCCCGTACGCCCTCGACCCCACCACGACGGTAAGGATCACGTCATCGCTCATCGGATACCTCCGAGGAGACCCCGCCTTTAGGCGATTCGCCGCCAGGAGAACCGACATATCGAACAAGCGCGCGAGTTTTTCTTGATCTTTCGGTAGGATTCGAGGCGTGGCGCAGACCGTGAAGCGGGCTTTCAAGTACCGCTTCTACCCGACCCCCGAGCAGGCCGAAGAGCTTGCCCGGACGCTCGGCTGCGTCCGCCTCGTCTACAACAAAGCCCTGGAAGAACGGACCCGCGCCTACACACGGGAAGGCAAGCGCGTCTCCTACGTGGAGTCGTCGGCGATGCTCACGCGGTGGAAGCGCAGCGGCGAGTTCGGCTTCCTGTCCGAGGTGTCGTCGGTTCCTCTTCAGCAGGCGCTTCGCCATCTTCAGGCCGCGTTCGCGAACTTCTTCGCCAAGCGGGCCAACTACCCGGCCTTGAAGTCCCGTAAGAAGTCGCGGGCGTCGGCCGAGTACACCCGGTCGGCGTTCCGCTGGTGGGACGGCCAACTGACCCTGGCGAAGATGAACGCGCCTTTGGCGATCGTGTGGTCGCGTCCGCTGCCCGAGGGGGCGCAGCCGTCCACGATCACTGTCTCCAAAGACGCGGCCGGGCGTTGGTTCGTGTCCATCCTGGTAGAAGAGTTGATCAGCCCGCTTCCTGCCATCGCATCGAAGGTGGGGGTCGACGCCGGGATCACCGCGCTGGCCACCCTGTCCAGCGGCGAGAAGATCGTCAGTCCTTGTCACGAGCGCCGCGATCGGCGCAGACTCGCCAAGGCTCAGCGGGCGCTGGCCCGCAAGGAGAAGGGGTCGAACAACCGGGCCAAGGCCCGCCTGAAGGTGGCCCGCGCTCACGCCCGGATAGCCGACCGCAGAAGGGATCACCTGCACAAGGTCACCACACGGCTTGTTCGCGAGAACCAAGTGATCGCCGTGGAAGACCTGACCGTCCGTAACCTGGTCAAGAACCGCCGCCTGGCCCGCGCCATCTCCGACGCCGCATGGCGGGAACTCCGCTTCATGCTGGAGTACAAAGCGCGCTGGAACGGGCGGACGCTGGTGGCGGTGGACCGCTGGTTTCCCTCCAGCAAGCTGTGCTCGGCGTGCGGGGCCGTGCAGGAGAAGATGCCGCTGAACGTCCGGGAATGGAGCTGCGCGTGCGGCGCGATCCACGACCGGGACGTCAACGCGGCCATGAACGTGCTCGCCGCCGGGCTGGCGGAGAGCCGAAACGCCTGTGGAGCTGGTGTAAGACCTCAACGAGAGTCCTCTCGGGCGGGCAAGCGGCGATGAAGCAGGAACCCTCACGGGCGACCGTGGGAATCCCTTTCCTGTGGGAAGGGGAGGATGTCAACCGTCCTATCTTGCGCCATGGGCCGACGGCTGTTCTGATCGACAAGTGAGCGCTTATGACGAGGCATACCGGCGGAGCATCGAGCGGCCCGAGGAGTTCTGGGGCGAGGCCGCGCTCGGGATCCAGTGGGATCTCGCGCCCGCCACCGTCCACGCCGGCGGCCGCTGGTTCCCCGACGGCCGGCTCAACACCTGCCACAACGCCGTCGACCGGCACGTCGCGGCCGGTCGCGGCGCGCAGGCGGCGCTGATCTACGACAGCCCCGTCACCGGCACCACGCGCTCCTACACCTACCTGGAGCTGCTGGACGAGGTGAGCAAGGCCGCGGGCATGCTGCGCGACCTGGGCGTGGCGGCCGGCGACACCGTGGTGATCTACATGCCCATGGTGCCGGAGGCGGTGGTCGCGATGCTGGCCTGCGCCCGGCTCGGGGCGGTGCACTCGGTGGTGTTCGGCGGGTTCGCGGCCCGTGAGCTGGCCGTGCGGATCGACCACGCCAGGCCCAAGGTGGTGCTGTCGGCCTCCTGCGGGATCGAGCCGGCCCGCGTGGTGGCGTACAAACCGCTGCTGGACGCCGCGCTGGAGCAGGCCGGGCACCGGCCGGACCACTGCGTGATCCTGCAGCGGCCCGAGAGCCCGGCCGAGCTGACGCCGGGCCGCGACCTGGACTGGGTGGCGGCCGTGGGCGGCGCCGAGCCGGCCGGGTGCGTGAGCGTGGCCGCGACCGACCCGCTGTACATCCTCTACACCTCCGGCACCACCGGCACGCCGAAGGGCGTCGTGCGCGACAACGGCGGCCACGCGGTGGCGCTGCAGTGGAGCATGTCCCACGTGTACGGCGCCGCCCCCGGCGAGGTCTTCTGGGCCGCCTCCGACGTCGGCTGGGTGGTCGGCCACTCCTACATCGTCTACGCGCCGCTGCTGGCGGGCTGCACGACCGTCCTGTACGAGGGCAAACCCGTCGGCACCCCCGACCCGGGCGCGTTCTGGCGGGTGGTGTCCACGTACGGGGTGCGCACGCTGTTCACCGCCCCGACCGCCTTCCGCGCCATCAAAAAAGAGGACCCATCCGGCAATTTCGCGAAAAAGTATGACCTGTCGGCGCTGCGGTACCTCTTCCTGGCCGGCGAACGGCTCGACCCCGACACCTACCACTGGGCCTCCGACCTGCTCGGCGTCCCCGTCATCGACCACTGGTGGCAGACCGAGACCGGCTGGCCCATCGCCGCCAACAGCGTCGGCATCGAACGGCTGCCGATCAAGCCGGGCTCGCCGACCAAGGCCGTGCCCGGCTGGGACGTGCACATCCTCGACGCCGACGGCAACGACTGCCCGCCCGGCGCGGAGGGCGCGGTCACCGTCAAGCTGCCGCTCCCGCCCGGCGCGCTGCCCACCCTCTACCGCGACGACGACCGCTTCGCCCGCTCCTACCTCGACCGCTACCCGGGCCACTACCTGACGGGCGACGGCGGCCACCTGGACGACGACGGCTACCTGTACGTCATGGGCCGCATCGACGACGTGATCAACGTGGCCGGCCACCGCCTGTCCACCGGCTCGATGGAGGAGGTCATCGCCGCCCACCCCGACGTGGCCGAATGCGCCGTGATCGGCGTCGCCGACGAGGTGAAGGGCCAGCTCCCGATGGGGTTCGTGGTGCTGAAGGCCGGGTCGGAGCGCGGTCAGGAGGAGATGGAACGGGAGCTGGCCGCCCTCGTCCGCGAGCGCATCGGCCCCGTCGCCGCCTTCCGCCGCGCCGTCGTGGTGAGCAGGCTGCCGAAGACGCGCTCGGGCAAGATCCTGCGCGCCACGATGCGCGACATCGCCGACGGCAATCCGTACACCACGCCCTCCACCATCGAGGATCCCGCGGCCCTGCCCGAGATCGCCCGGGTACTGAGCGACACGGGCGGGCACTGACAAGGCACTGAAGGAACATGACAGGCAGGTAACGTTCGGATCGTCCTGGTTCAAGATCCTGCGCTGATCGGGGCGTTCAGCGCATGATGGGACATCCCCCTCCCCGGGAGAAGGCATGATCGAGACCCCGAGCTACGCCGACGCCCTGCGGATCCTCGGGTGCAAGGACGGCAGGCTCGTCAAGGTGATCGGACTGGCCTCGGCCGCCGAGCGCACCGGCTGGGCCCTGGCGGGCGGACCACGGCTGACGATGAACCTGCGCGACCTGCGCGACGGCGTCATCGCGTACGGCGAGGACGTCGTCCGCCGCATGCCGGAGCTCAAGACCGGCGTCGACCGCTTCACCCGCACCCAGCGGCTGGCCGCGGCGCACGCCGCGGTCGTCGTGGCGGCCTACTTCGAGGCGCTCGGCGAGGCGCAGCTGCCGTTCACCCTCGACCAGCTCGACCGCGGCGAGCGGATCTCCCACGGCGTGCCGACGGCCGAGCGCTTCGCCGGGCTGGTCGCCGCGCTGCTGCTGGAGCGGCTGCCCACGCCCGAGCCGCACGTGCCCTACGCCGAGACCCGTCAGGCCGTGGAACGTGCCTACCTGCGTATGTCGGACGCCTTGGGCGCTTACGTGCGCGGACTCGCCGTCTGGGATGAGTTGTCCACCGACGACCGGCTGCTGCTGCCCCGTCTGCTCGAAGAGGGGCCGCCCGCGCACGCGCTGCGCATCTACGACGAGGACTACCGGTCGCTGGCGCTCGAGAGCCACGAGTTCGGGGTGCGCAGCCTGGTCACCGAGACGCCGCCGCCCGCCACGGCGCTGTCGAGGGTGGCCTGGCTGCTGGCCGAGCTGGCGCCGCCCCGGGTGGGCGACCGTCCCCTGATCCACCAGGTGCGGATGGCCGCCAACGCGCTCGACCGGCCGCTCCTGCTGGCCGGCAAACATCCGGAGGACGTCTCGCTGCCGCTGCTCGGCGAGGGTTACCTGAGCCCGCGCTGCCGGGTGGCCGAGCTGACCCGCGACTCCCTGCCCGCCCTGCGGAGCTGGTGGGACGACCAGCGGCTGCTCGCCGACACCGAGGCGTTCCTGGCCGGGCACCTCACCTCGCTGCGCGCCACCCAGGCGCCGCTGCTCGTGCTCGGGGAGCCGGGCTCGGGCAAGACCAAGCTGGCCGAGGTGCTCGGCGCGCGGCTGGCCAGGTCGGAGTTCCTGCCGATCAGGGTGGAGCTGCGCGCCGTACGGGCCCGCGCCGGCGTGGTCGAGCAGGTCGAGCAGGCCGTCGCGGAGGTGCTGGGGGAGGAGGTCTCCTACGCCGACCTGGTCGCGGCCGGGGACGGCGCGATGCCGGTGATCCTGCTGGACGGGTTCGACGAGCTGGTGCAGGGCGAGCTCAGCCGCTACGACTACCTGGAGCGCCTGCGCGAGTTCCAGGCCAGGGAGGCGGCGCAGGGCAGGCCCGTCGCGGTCATCGTGACCGGCCGCACGGTGGTGGCCGACAGGGTCCGCTTCCCCGCCGGGCTGCTCGCGCTGCAGCTGCAGCCGTTCGGCGACGATCAGGTACGCCAGTGGCTCGACATCTGGGACCAGGCCAACCGCGCTCTGCTCGCCCGGCGCGACCTGAAGCCGCTGCCCGCAGAGGCGGCGCTCGCGCACGGCGAGATGGCCCGCCACCCGCTGCTCCTGCTGCTGCTCGCCCTCTACGACGCCGGCGGCAACGCGCTCCAGCGCGAGCACGGGCCGCTCCAGCGGGCCCGGCTGTACGAGGTCCTGCTGCGCGACTACACCGAACGCGAGACCGGCGGCGCCCACCGCGTCGAGATCGACCAGGAGCTGGTCCTGCTCGGCGCCGCCGCCCTGTCCATGCTGGCCAGAGGCAGCCAGGTCATCACCGACGAGGCGCTCCAGCGCGACCTGCCCGCCCTGTGCCACGGCGGCGAGGAGGAGCCGGGCGAGGAGGAGGAGCGGATCGACTGGGCCCGCAAGGCCACCGAGCGCTTCTTCTTCGTCCGCAGGAAGGGTCACGCGTTCCTGCACTCCACG
Organism: Nonomuraea fuscirosea; assembly: GCF_003001935.1. GTDB lineage: Bacteria > Actinomycetota > Actinomycetes > Streptosporangiales > Streptosporangiaceae > Nonomuraea > Nonomuraea fuscirosea. The sequence goes on from NZ_PVNG01000004.1 coordinate 186,012, forward strand.
TTCGGCGAGTTCCTGGTGGCCTGGCTGACCATGTACGCGCTGCGCGACCTCGACCGGCGCAGCCGCCTGGCCGGGGACGAGCCGCTGGTCCTGGCCCAGGCCGTGGACGACGACCTGCTGTACGCCGTCACCTCCCACTCGTGCCTGGCCGAACGGGGGCCGACGGTCGGCTTCATCCTGGAGCTGCTGGACCAGGTGCCCTCGGAGGTGCGGGCCCGCTGCGTGGACCTGCTGGCCGGGTTGCTGCGCCGCTCCCTGTACGAACGGCCCAGGCGGCACTTCACCGGGTTCCGCCCGGTACGCCACACGATGACCCGGCGGCTGGCCGCGTACTCGGCGAACCTCACCCTGCTCGTCGTCGCCGCCTCTGAGGAGCCCGTCCGGGTCTCCGCGATCCTGCCGGGACCCGACCCCATGGAGCGCTGGTCCTCGCTCACCCACCTGTGGAAGGGCCAGCTAGGGCAGGAGGGCTGGACCGGGCTGGTCGCCGCCCTGTCGGCGCACCGGGTGTGGGAGGGCGGGCAGGAGGACGTCGTGCTCGGCGGCGGCACCGAGCCGACCGGCATGGGGGACGTCGTCGTCGCGGTCGCCACCGGGCACGCGCCCCGCCACCGCCGGCTGCTCGACCTGCTGCTGCGGGCGCTGGGGGAGGGGCGGGCGCTGCCGTACGCCGACCGGGTCGGCATCCTGGAGGAGCTGCTGCGTACGGTCGCGGTCCGGTCGCCGGCCATGCACCAGGCCCTGGGCGCCATGTGGAACGAGGAGGGCGCCGACCGCGCCGGGCTGCGGCCCCTGCTCCAGGCCCTGCTCGCCGATCCGGCCGGGCGGATGGAGACGTGGGAGCAGCTGGTCAAGGCCGGCATCCCGGAGACGGCCCTGTGGGAGATCCACCAGAACGCCCTCATGCCCGGCGACTGACGGGTCCCTCCCGGCCCGCCCCTAAACGGCCTGCCCCGAAACGGCCCGCCCCGAGCCGGCCCGCCTCGTCGCGGCGGGTCTCCCGTGACGATCACATCAGCGCGCCCCGGCGGGTCAGAGCCAGCCGCGTGACTCCGCCACCCGTACCGCCTCGGCGCGGTTGCGGGCGCCCGTCTTGCCGATCGCCGCGGACAGGTAGTTGCGCACGGTGCCCTCCGTGAGGAACAGCCGCCTGGCGATGTCCGCCACGGTGGCCTCGCCCGCCGCCACCCGCAGCACCTCCGCCTCCCGCTGGGTGAGCGGGCTGGGGCCGGTGGTGAGCGCGGTCACGGCCAGCCGGGGATCGATGACCCGCTCGCCGGCCAGCACCCGCCGCACGGTGGCCGCCAGCTCGGCGGCCGGGGCGTCCTTGACCACGTAACCGGCCACGCCGGCGTCGAGCGCCCTGCTGAGGTAGCCGGGGCGGCCGAATGTGGTGACGATGACCACGCGGTGGCCGCGGAGCTGCTCGGCGACCGCCAGGCCGGACATCCCGGGCATCTCGATGTCGAGGAGGATCACGTCGGGCGCGTGCTCCCGCGTCGCGGCCGCCACCTCGTCGCCCCGGCCGACCTCGGCCACGACCTCGATGTCGTCCTCCAGCGAGAGGAGCGCGGCCAGGCCGCCCCTGACGAGGTCCTGGTCGTCGGCGATCAGCACCCGGATCACGGCCCACCCGCCCGCGTCGCGTTCGCCTGCGTCGCGTTCGCCTGCGTCGCGTTCGCCTGCGCCGCGTTCGCCTGCGCCGCATTCGTGGGCGTCGGGTTCGCCTGCGTCGTATCCACCCGCGCCACATCCGCCTGGTGTGCCTCCAGCGGGACGCGCACCCGCAGCAGATAGCCGCCCTCGGGCCGCGGCCCCGCCTCCAGCCGCCCGCCGGCGGCCCCGACCCGCTCGGCCAGCCCGGCCAGCCCGCTCCCCGCCCGCGCACCCCTCCGGGCGGGCACGCCGTCGCCGTCTCCGACCGCGGTGGCGAGGTCGTCGTCGCCGGGCGGGGTGCGTGCGGCGGCGGTCTGGTGGCCGTGGTCTCCGGGCGCGGTGGCCGGGGCGGGGTGGCCGTCGTCGACCACCTCCAGGGCGGCCGAGGTCTCGTCCAGGCGCAGGGCGATGCGGCAGTGGCGGGCGCGGCTGTGGCGCAGGACGTTCGTGGCGGCCTCCCGTACGGACCAGGCGAGCAGGGCTTCGGCGGCGGCGGGAATGGGCCCGTCGGCGGGGGACACCGTCACCTCGATCCCGGCCACCCCCAGATTACGGCTCGCCCCCTCCAGCTCCTCCGACAACGACGGCGCCCGGTACCCCGTGATCGTCCGCCGCACCTCGTCGAGCGCCCGCCGGGCGGCCCCTTCCACCTCGGTCATCTCGGCGGCGGCCCGCCCGGGGTCGGCGGGCGCCAGCCGGGCGGCGAGCTGGCTCCTGATCGTGATCGAGGTGAGCGTGTGCCCCAGGGTGTCGTGCAGGTCCCTGGCGAAGCGCAGCCGCTCGTTCTCCACGGCCAGCCGGGCGACCTCCGCCCTGGCCGCGTCCAGCCGGGCCACCAGCAGGCCCATGTGCCGCAGGCTGTGCACGGCGCCGGCCTGCGCGGCGATGACGAGCGGCACCCACCAGACCTGGGCCGGCGGCGCCCCCGAGACCAGCAGCGCGGTCACCTCCACGGCGGCGGTGGCGGCCGTCGCCGCGGCGAAGGCCCCGGTGGGCAGGGTGGCGGCGAAGGCGCTGACCGCGTACACGAACGACGTGTACGCCCACGGCGGCCCGAACAGCGGCAGCAGCGCCAGCCCCGACCCCGCCAGCCCGGCCACCGCCCACGGGTTCGACGTCGTGGCCCGGGAGCTCAGCATCCGCCACATGATCGCCACCCAGCAGGCCGCGAACACCGCGACCCCGCCCAGCGCCGCGATCACCGCGAGCGGTTCCGGCCCCCGTTCCATGAAGGCCCACAGCGGCCAGCCGATCAGCAGCAGCCAGGCGCACGCCCCGGCCCTGGCCGCCGTCCGTCCCTTGGCGAAGTCGAACTCCCGCACCGGCGTCACAACGCCCGACGGTAACGCCAGACGGCCAGCGCGCAGAAGAGCAGCGTCCAGGCGGCCAGCACGGTGAGCGAGGTCCCCGTGGGCGGCAGGCCGTCCAGCGCCCGCCAGCCGAGCGACCCAGCCTGGTAGGCCGGGCTGAGCTCGGCCAGCGCCCGCATCCCGGCCGGCATGGCCTGGACCGGCAGCCACAGCCCGCCGAGCACCGACATGGCGAAGTAGACGATCATCATGGCCAGGTTCGCGACCTGCCCCTTCAGCGTGTAGCCGAAGGCGACGCCGAGCGCCGCGAACGGCAGCACGCCGGCCCAGATCAGCACCACCAGGACGGGCCAGGTGCCGGCCGGCAGCCGGACGCCGGACAGCAGCGCCCCCGCGCCGAGCACCACGACGATGCTCGGCAGCACCGTCACCGCGCCGCTGACCAGCTTGGCCGTCACGTAGCCGTGCGCGGGCAGCGGCGTCACCGCGAGCTGGCCGAGCCAGCCCTTGCTCCGCTCCATCGCGATGGCGCCCCCGATGAACAGCGCGCCGCCCATCGCGCCGTACGTGGCCATCGACACCATGGAGTAGGCCGCGAAGTCGTCCATCTGCCCGCGCGGCACCACGTCGAGCACCTTCGTCCACAGCAGGTAGAGCCCCAGCGGGAAGAACGTCAGCATGACCAGCCCCACCGGATTGCGTAACCCGCGCACCAGCTCCAGCCTCAGATACGACCTCATCGGCTCCGCCGTCCCGTCAGGCTCACGAACGCGCTCTCCAGGTCCACGCCCTCGATCCGCACGTCCTTGACGTCGTCGTAGCCGCGGAAGAGCGCGCGCAGCGTCGCGTCCGGGTCACCGGTCCGCAGCCGCACCGCCCGGCCCTCCACGCTCACGTGCCGCACGCCCGGCAGGAGCTCCAGCTCCGCGGGGTCGGCGTGCTCCAGCACGCAGCGCACCTCGTCGCCGCCGACCAGGGACTTCAGCTCGGCCACCGAGCCGTCCGCGACAACCCGCCCGCCGGCGAGCAGCACGATCCGGTCGGCGTAGTCGTCGGCCTCGGTCAGGTAGTGGGTGGCGAAGACGGCCGTGCGGCCCTGTCCGGTCCTGGTCCTGATCTCCCGCCACAGCGCCCGGCGGCCCTCCACGTCCAGCCCGACGGTCGGCTCGTCCAGCACGAGCAGCTCCGGGTCCCCGGCCACGCACAGCGCGAACCTGACCCGCTGCCGCTGCCCGCCGGACAGCCGCCCGACGGGCCGGCGGGCCAGCTCCTCGATGCCCGCCGCCCGCAGCGCCCGCTCAGGCGGCGGCGGGTCCGGGTACATCCCGGCCACCGCGGCCACCAGCTCGCCCACCCGTACGTCCTCCAGCAGCCCCGACTCCTGCGGCAGCACCCCGACCCGGCCCGCCCGCAGCGCCTCGGCCGGCGGGCGGCCGAGGACCCTCGCGGTGCCCGAGGCGGGGGCGCGCAGGCCCAGCGCGATGGACAGCAGCGTGCTCTTGCCGGCCCCGTTCGGGCCCAGCACCGCCACCGTCTCTCCCCGGCCGACGTCCAGGTCGACGCCGCCGAGCGCGGTGATGGGGCCGTAGGTCTTGGTCACGGCCCGCAGTTCCAGCGCGTTTCCCTTCATGCGCCCAAGCCTGACCGGGCAGGTGGGGGCGGGTGTAGTGCCGTATGTCAGCCGGGCCCGTATGACGGACGTCATGCGCTCGCCCGCGCGGCGGGGCCCCCGCCGCGCCGGCCGCGGTTTCATCGGACTGTCCTTTCGGAGGCTGACACTCCGCCGAAATGGCACGTAATATCCACACATCACGAGCGTTGGGGGCGCCAGGGTGCCAGGACAGAACGTGGGTGTGGTCGTCGATCCGGGTGTGCCGCCGGAGATCGCCGGGCTGTTGCGGTCCAACGTCTCCTTACTGTCCAGGATCAGGGCCGGATGGGTGCCGCCCGCCGTGGCGGCGCCGCAGCGGCGCCGTGGTCCCTCCAGCGCGCTGCTGCTGGCCGCCACTCCCGTCGTGATCGCCCTCATGGCCGTCCTGCTCGCCTCGCCGGTCGCGCCCGCCGGGTTCGTGCTGCTCGGCACGTACGTCTTCATCGTCCTGGTGAAGATCGCCTCCATGAGCGAGGTGCCCGAGGACGACCGCCCGCACGAGCGCGGCGTCTACGAGCAGGCCCGCTGGTACGACGGCCGCTACCTGCTGCCGGAGGACTTCGACCACGACGCCAGGATGGTCCTGACCAGGGCCCAGCGCGCCATCGGATCGGTCCTGCGCTCCCACGTCAACGCCGAGGGCATGCTCGACGACGCCCGCAACGCCGTCATGCTGCCCGCCCAGGAGTGGGAGATCGCCCGCCTGCTGGCCAAGCTGTCGGCGCTGCGCCTGGAGCACAGGGAGCTGCTGGCCAGGGGCATCGCCCCCGAGGTGGCCGCGGTGATCGAGCCGCTCGAACGCGCCCTGGTCAACAGCGAGGCCGCCGTGGTCGCCCGGGTCGAGGCGCTGGAACGCTACGCCGGGCACGTCGCGGAGGCCGAGCGCGCCTACCACGCCCGCGGCCAGATCGAGGAGCTGCGCGCCCGGCTGCCCCGCTACGAGGAACTGCTCGCCGAGTCCGGCGCGGACAAGCTGGCCGTGCCGGAGATCGAACGGCTGGCGGAGGACGCCGACGTCCTGGAACGCACGTTGCGGCGCAGCGTCGACTCCGCGCACGAGGCGTTCCGCTACCTGGAGAGCTGACACCCGGACAGAAGGGCACATAGGATCGGTAACGTGGCCGGACGTCCTGCGAAGGTGATCGTCGATCCGGCGGTGCCCGACGACGCCGCGGGCCTTCTCCGCGACAATCGCAAGATCCTGCTGCGGGTCCACGCCGGCTGGGAGCCCGCGCACAAGCGCCACCTGCCCGTGGCGGGGCCCATGTCCAGCCGCACGTTCCGGCTCGCGATCACCCTGGCGGCCGTCGTGACGGCGCTCGGCGCGGCCGTGTACGGGCTCGTGCTCTTCGTCGCCGAGCGCTACACCCCCTTTGCGGTGATCATGACGGGGGCGGCGCTGCTGTTCGTCAGCGTGCTGCTGCGGCCCAGGACGGACGTCGAGGCGGAGCGGCGGCGGGCGCGCGAGCACGAGGTCTACGAGGCCGCCCGCCGGCACGAGGGCCGCTACGTGCTGCGCGAGCGGCTCGACGACCCCGCCAGGGCGCTCATGTCCCGCGCCCAGGCCGCCATCGACCAGGTCATGGCGTCCCACGTGAACGCCGAGGGCCTGCTCGACGACGTACGCAACGGCGTGATGCTGCCCGCGCAGGAGTGGGAGATCGCCCGGCTGCTGGCCAAGCTGTCGGAGCTGCGCGCCGAGCACCAGGAGGTCGTCTCCGAGGGCGTCACCCCCGAGGTGGCCGCCGTGGCCGAGCCGCTCGCCCACGCGCTGGACAGCAGCCAGCGGGCGGTGCTGGCCCGCGTGGAGGCCCTGGAACGCTACGCGGGCCACGTCGCCGACGCCGAGCGCGCCTACCGGGCCAGGCACCAGATCGAACGTCTCAGCTCCAAGCTGCACCAGTACGAGGAGCTGGTCGCGGAGTCGGGGGCGGACGGGTTCGCCGTGCCGGAGCTGGACCGGCTGACCGACGAAGCCGGCCGGCTCGAGCAGGCGCTGCGCGACAGCGTCAGCTCGGCACACGAAGCATTTCGACACCTCAACGACTGATTTACCTTAGGATCCGGATTCGTGGCGGATGTGGTGGTAGACCCCGGAGTGCCGCCGGAGGACGCCCGACTGCTCAGGGAGAGCCGGCGTGTACTGATCAAGATGCGCCACGGCTGGGTCCCCGAGCCGCGGCGATCGGTCTCCGGCCTGCGCGCCCGCAGGATCGCCTCGCTCGGCGGCGTGGCCTTCTTCGGCCTGCTCATGGGAGTGGGCTTCCTCGGCCGCGGCCTCGGCCTGCTGCTGCTCGTGCTGCTCGGCATCCCGCTGATGATCGTGCTGTTCATCCGCAGCGACCTGGCGGAGGAGGACGACGACGAGGAGGACTACGAGCGGGAGGTCTACGAGCAGCTGCGCTGGTACGAGGGCCGCTACGTGCTCCCCGACGACCTCGACGAGTCCTCCGCCCGCATCCTGGGCCGCGCCCAGCGCGCCATCGCCGCCGTCACCGGCTCCCGGGTCAACGCCGAAGGGCTGCTCGACGACGTGCGCAACGCGGTCATGCTGCCCGCGCAGGAGTGGGAGATCGCCCGCCTGCTGGCCAAGCTGTCGGCCCTGCGCACCAAGCACAGGGAGACCGTCTCGCAGGGGCTCACGCCCAAGGTCGAGGCCGTGGCCGCACCCCTCGCCCGGGCGCTGGACAGCAGCGAGGACGCCGTACTGGCCCGGGTCGAGGCGCTGGAACGGTACGCCGCCAACGTGGCGGACGCCGAGCGGGCGTACCTGGCCCAGCACCAGATCGAGGAGCTGCGCGGGCGGCTGCACCAGTACGAGGAACTGGTCGCCGAGACGGGGGCGGACGGGTTCGCCGTACCGGAGCTGGAACGCCTGGCCGAGGACGCCGACCGGCTGGAGCAGGCACTCCGGCGGAGCGTGAGCTCCGCCCAGGAGGCCTTCCGCTACCTCGACCCGTGAGCTCCCGCCGCGGCCGGGTGGTTGGCGGCGTCCAGCAGCACGTCGCACAGGGCGTCGGCCGCGTCCAGGCGCCCCAGCCCGGCCGCCGCCTGCCCCATCGCCTGCCGCAGCCCGGGATCGGCCAGCAGCGGCATCAGCTCGGCCAGCAGCATGTCGCCCGTGGGCCGCGGTTCGAGCAGCGCCCGCGCCGCGCCCGCCGAGGCCAGGTAGCCGGCGTTCTTGCGCTGCTCGTCACCCCCGGTCGGGATGAGCGGCACCAGCACGGAGGGCTTGCCGATCGCGGTCAGCTCCGACACCGTGCCGGCCCCGCTGCGCGAGATCACCACGTCGGCCGCGGCGAACAGGTCGGCCAGCTCCTCGCCCACGTAGGGCACCGGATGGTAGCGGTCGGCCAGGTCAGGCGGCAGCGGCACCGCCCGCATCTCGTCGATCAGCGCGGGCCCGCACTGGTGCACGATCTGCGCGTGCTGCAGCAGCCGGGGCAGGATCTCCGCGATCAGCGTGTTGATCTGCCTGCTGCCCTGCGCGCCGCCCGTCACGTAGATCAGCGGCACCTCGAACGTCAGCCCGAACAGGTCGTAGGCCGCCGCCCGGTTGCCCTGCAGCAGCGCGGGCCTGATCGGGTTTCCGGTCACCACGGCCTTCGGCCGGGCCGAGGCGGGCAGGTAGTCGAGCGACGACTCGTGGGACAGCGCGATCCTGGTCGCCAGCCTGGCCAGGATGCGGTTGGCCAGCCCCACCACCGTGGTCTGCTCGTGCATCACCAGCGGCCGGCGGATCAGCTTGGCCGCCACCCCGATGGGGACCGCCACGTAGCCCCCCGTCGACAGCACCACGTCGGGCAGGTAGCGGGCGGCGTGCCCGACCGCCTGGAACACCCCCACCGGGATGCGGAAGACGTCGGCGATGTTGGTGCCCAGCTCTTTCAGGTTGGGGCGGCGGCGCAGCTTTCCCGTGGTGATCGCCTTGAACGGGATGCCGTGCTCGGCGGTGATCCGCGCCTCCAGGCCGCTGGCCGTGCCCACCCAGAGCACGTCGTGCGGCACCTGACGTCGCTGGACGGCCGACAGGGTCGTCAGGGCCGGATAGGTGTGACCACCGGTGCCGCCGCCGGTGATCAGCAGTCGCAGGGTTCGTGACATGCGATCAGAGTATGGCCGCACAGCGGAACCCCGTGTGCCCGGTCGAGGAGTCCGGCGTGTTCGAGGTGCGCGCGGCCACCCGGTAGCGGTTGCAGTAGGAGTCGTGGCACATGTACGAGCCGCCGCGGATCACCTTCCCCGGCCCCTGCCCGGGCCCCGTGGGATTGTCGGCGTACGGCTCCCACTCCGTGCCCCACCAGTCGGCGGTCCACTCCCAGACGTTGCCCGAGACGTTGTAGAGCCCGTAGCCGTTCGGCTGGAACGACTTGACCGGCATCGTCCCCTTGCTCGGCGCGGACGGGAAGGGGCCCTCCCAGATGTTGCAGCGGCGGCGGCCCTTCGGCGCCAGCTCGTCGCCCCACGGGTAACGCCTGCGTTCGAGCCCGCCCCTGGCCGCCGCCTCCCACTCGGCCTCGGTCGGCAGCCGCTTGCCCGCCCAGGTGGCGTACGCGGTGGCGTCGTTCCAGGAGACGTGGACGACCGGATGGTTCTGGCGGTCGCCGTTGGAGGAGCCGGGGCCCTCCGGCGTCCGCCAGGTGGCCCCCTCCACGCCCGCCCACCAGGGCGCGCCCGGCACGGTCGCGTCGATCACGCCCGCCCTGGCGAACTGGCGGAACACGAACGACCAGCCGATCCGCTCGGCCTCGGTGACGTAACCGGTGTCCTTCACGAACGTGGCGAACTGCGCGTTCGTCACGCACGCCGGATCGATCATGAAGGGGTCGAGCCTGACCTGCCGCACCGGCCCCTCGCCGTCCTCGGGCCGCCCGTCAGGATCGTCCCCGCCCACGAGGTACGTCCCGCCGGGAACGCGCACCATCCCGCGCGGCGCGGCCCGCCGCGCGGTGATCGTCACGGTCTCCTCGTACGGCCCGCCGGAGTCCTCCCTGCTCGGGCCACAACAAGCGCTCACCCAACCCCCCAACGTGTCACGACACCAAGGAAGGGTAGTCCCTGTACCATGCCCACGATCACACGGCCGGCGCGGGTGACGGCGGCCGAGTCGCTGGCCGTGGCCGCCACGCTGGTTCTGCCGGCCCTGGCGCAGGGGGCCGTGGTGCGGCGGCCCTCCATGGTGCGCCTGGCCGCCCTGAGCCGCGCCGAGGACCGCGCGATCAGGCTCCTGCGCCGGCTGCGCGCCGCGCACGGCGACGACCCGCTGCTGGTGCCCGTGCCGGGGCGCGGGTGGGCGATGCTGCCGCTGTCCTCGCGCGACGTGCGCGCGGTGCTGGAAGACCGGGCGTTCAGCCCGGCGAGCGTGGACAAACGGGGCGCGCTCGCGCACTTCCAGCCCGACGGCGTGCTGATCACCACCGAACGCGACCTGCGCGACCGCCGCCGCGCCCTGAACGAACAGGTCCTGCACACCGGCGGGGTCCCCGTCGCCGGGATCGCCGCCGAGGAGGCCGCCACGCTGCCCCGGCAGGGGACGCTGACCTGGCCGCTCTTCCACGCCGCCCACTGGCGGCTGGCGCGGCGGGTGGTGCTCGGCGACGGGGCCCGCCGCGACGTGACCCTCACCAGGCAGCTCGACCGGCTGCGCCGCGACGCCAACTGGGCCTGGCTGCGCGGGCAGCGCACCGACGTGCGCAACGCGTTCCAGCGGCGGCTGGCCGCCCACCTCGCCAGGGCCGAGCCCGGCAGCCTGGCCGGGGAGCTGGCCCGTACGGAGGCGGCGGCGGACGTGCACGCCGAGGGGCAGGTGCCGCACTGGCTGTTCGCCTACGACGCCGGCGCCATGGCCGCCTACCGCGCCCTTGCCCTCCTGACCACGCCCACGGGCCGCCGGGATCAGGGCTCCCATGATCGCGGCGCGGAGGGGGAGGCGGGGGTGCCGGGGCCCGATCTGCTGCGGGCGGCCGTGCTGGAGTCCGTGCGGCTCTGGCCCACCACGCTCGCCATCCTGCGCGAGGTCACCGGCCCCAACCCCTGGGACCTCCCGGCGGGCACGACGGTGGTGATCCACAGCCCGTACGTCAACAGGGAGGAGCCCGGCGGCTCCTACCGGCCCGAGCTGTGGCTCGGCGGCGGCCGGGACACCTGGGCGGGGGTGCCCTTCAGCGGCGGGTTCGCCCGCTGCCCGGGGGAGGACCTGGTGGTGTCCACCTCGGCCGCGCTGCTGGGCGCGTTCCTGCGCGAGCGCGAGGTCAGGCCGTCGGTCACCCTGGAGAACCCGATGCCCGTCACGTTCGATCACTTCCGACTGCGTTTCACGATAAAAGCCGCAAAACGGTAGCGTTTTCCGCATGCGACTCGGCGTGCTGGACATCGGCTCGAACACCGTCCACTTACTGGTGGTCGACGCCCACCGGGGCGCCCGGCCCATGCCCGCCTACTCCCACAAGGTGGACCTGCGCCTGACCGAGCACCTCGACGAGGAGCACCGGCTGGGCGAGCAGGGCGTCGAACGGCTCGGCCGCTTCGTCGAGGAGGCCGTGCACCTCGCCGAGGACAAGGGCGTGGAGGAGCTGCTGGCCTTCGCCACCTCAGCCGTGCGCGAGGCGGCCAACGGCGAGCAGGTCCTCGCCCGGATCGACGAGCGCTGCGGCGTGCACATCGAGGTGCTGTCCGGGCGCGACGAGGCCCGGCTGACGTTCCTGGCCGTGCGGCGCTGGTTCGGCTGGTCGTCGGGGCGGCTGCTCGCCTTCGACATCGGCGGCGGCTCGCTGGAGATCGCCGCCGGCGTGGACGAGGAGCCCGACGCGGCGGTGTCGCTGCCGCTGGGCGCGGGACGCCTCACCCGCGACTGGTTCACCGGCGACCCGCCGCCCGCGGACGAGGTGCGCAAGCTGCGCAGGCACGTACGCGCCGAGATCGCCCGCAACGTCGGCGACATCGCGAGATACGGCGTGCCCGACCGCGCGGTCGCCACCTCCAAGACCTTCAAGCAGCTGGCCAGGATCGCCGGCGCGGCGCCCTCCAGCGACGGCCCGTACGTCTCCCGCTCGCTGTCCCGCCAGGACATGGCCGACTGGGCCGGCAAGCTCACCACGATGGGCTCCGCCGAGCGGGCCCGGCTGTCGGGCGTGTCGGAGGGGCGGGCGGCGCAACTGGCCGCGGGGGCGCTGGTCGCGGACGCGGCCATGGACCTGTTCGAGGTGGACCGGCTGGAGGTGTGCCCGTGGGCGCTGCGCGAGGGAGTCATCCTGCGCCGGCTCGACGTGCTGCCCGGCCGGCTCGACCAGCGCGACGGCGGGACGGAGTAAGCCCGATCTATCCCTCTTCGCTGGCATGAACTACTGGTGAGTGGGCATTTCACGCCGAATGATGACACTGCTCGGCGCGCTCGGGACCCTGGCGGTCGTCCTCCTCCTCATCGTCCTCGCGGTGCTGCTCATCGCGGGCGTCTCGATGGTCGTCCTGCTGGTGATGGCGGCCTCGCTGACCCGCTGGAAGGGGTGGTGGAACCGGCTGACCCGGCGCGACCCGGCCACAGGGGAGGCGGAGCCGGAGCCCGAGACGGCCGCCGGGGAGGCGGAGCCCGAGACGGCCGCCGGGGAGGAGGAGCCCGAGACGGCCGCCGGGGAGGCGGAGCGGGAGCCCGGAACGAGGCCCGGCGAGGAGACGGCACCCACAGGGCTGCGGATGGAGCTGAGCGGAGCCCGGAACTCCCGGTCATGAGGCGGTCATGAGGGTGGTGCGGGTCTCCGCACCACCACGGGGCGGTGCGGCGTCCCGGGGCCGGCACGGCCGTGGGGGCGCGGGCCGGCGGGGCTTACGCAGTCCGGGCGCCGGACGCTCGTGCGGCCTGAGCCCGGATGCCGCCCGCCAAGGGCCTGAAGTGGTCGCCTGATGCCTAGGAGGCGCCTAGGTGGTCATCAGCTGCTGCCCGGCCGCCCCCGGCGCGTACCGCAGGCGTTTCTCCAGGCAGACCACCGCTCCGTGTTCTCTTCTGTTGGTGAATCGGATGTCGTCGGCGAGCGCGCGCATGATCTGCAGCCCGCGTCCGTGCTCGGAGCCGGGCTCGGGCGCGGACACCTTCTCGGCGTCGAACCCGTCGCCGGTGTCGACCACCCTGATCACGCACAGGTGGTCGTGCACCGACGCGCTGACCGTGTAGTCGTCGCTCGGCGCCGCGTGCTTGATCACGTTCGAGCACGCCTCGGTGAGCATGAGTTCGATGTCGTCGCGGACCTGTGGCTCGACGCCGAGCGACCGCAGCGTGCCGTCCAGCATCTGCCTGATGAGCGGGACGCTCGCCGCATCCCTGGGCAGTCGGAGCGCCATCGTAGCCTCCACCGCACCTCCTTACGTCCGGATGCGTGCGGTGCTCCTGCCCTCAAACCCCTGCGGCAATCGTCCTCAGCGATCGGGGGCCCCGGAGCCGGCGGGCTCCAGCAGGCGGAAGGCCACCTCCAGGCAGGCTTTGTGGATCTCGTCCTCGGACAGCTCGCCCTCCTTCAGCAGCCACTTGCCCGCGTGCATGGCGAACAGCGCCAGCGAGTGGCTGACCCGCTCGGCGGGGGTGGCGTCCGGCTCGCTGATCTGCGAGGTCAGCTCGATCATCCGCTCGCGGATCCTGATCAGCGTGGGATGGTCGCGCAGCGCGGTCTGGTTGCGCTCCATGAATCTGGAGATCCCGAGGTGCCGCTCGCTCCTGACGCTCTCCGCGTAGCGCGTGACCAGCTCACGGCGCATCTCCGGCGTCCGCGGCCGGCTCCTGACCCACTCGAGCAGCTCCTCCAGCTCCTCCAGGCGCTTGTCGACCAGGCTCGCCACGATGTCGTCCTTGGTCTTGAAGTGGTAGTAGAGCGCGGCCTTCGTCACCCCGAGCTCCTCGGCGATCTCCCGCAGCGAGGTCGCCTCGTATCCCTGCTCGGTGAAGAGCCTCAGTGCGATCTCCTGGATCCGGGTTCGCGTGTCTTCCCGCACTTCGCACCTTTTCGACTTGACGGCCGGCAAGTAAGTATCTACATTCTACGCTTGCCGGTCGGCAAGTAAGTACAGGGACACGGGGGTGTGTGGTGGCGGAAACAGTCGGACGACGCCGCGAGGTCATGGTCGTCCTGCCCGGCTTAATGCTGGCGATGGTCCTGGCCATGCTGGACAACATGATCGTGGGCACGGCCATGCCGCGCATCGTGGGCGAGCTCGGCGGGCTGACCCACCTGTCCTGGGTCGTGACCGCGTACGTGCTCGGCACCACCGTCTCGACCCCGATCTGGGGCAAGATCGGCGACCTGTACGGGCGCAAGAACATCTTCATCATCTCGGTCGTCATCTTCATGGCCGGCTCCGCCCTCTGCGGCATGGCCGGCTCGGACCTGCTCGGCGGCCCCGACGGCGGCATGGCCGAGCTCATCGCCTTCCGCGCCGTGCAGGGCCTGGGCGCCGGCGGCCTGATGGTCAACGTCATGGCCATCATCGGCGACCTCGTCCCGCCCCGCGAGCGCGGCCAGTACCAGGGCATCATGGCCGGCGTCATGTCGCTGGCGATGTTCGCCGGCCCCCTGGTCGGCGGCTTCATCACCGACCACCTCGACTGGCGCTGGGCCTTCTACGTGAACCTCCCGGTCGGCGCGGTCGCGCTCGTCCTGCTGGTGCTGACGCTGCGCCTGCCGCGGGTGGAGCGCGGCGACGTGCGCATCGACTGGGCGGGCGCGGGCCTGCTCTCGGTGAGCATCACCGCGATGGTGCTCATCACCACCTGGGGCGGCAACGAGTACGCCTGGAGCTCCTGGCAGATCCTCGGCCTGGCGGCGCTCGCGGTCCTCACACTCGTGCTCTTCATCATGGTCGAGCGCAAGGTCGCCGAGCCGATCATGCCGCTGCAGCTGTTCCGCAACCGCAACTTCACCCTCATCTCGGCCATCGGCTTCCTGCTCGGCTTCGCCATGTTCGGCGCGATCAACTTCCTGCCGCTGTTCCAGCAGATGGTGCAGGGCGCCACGGCCACCAACTCCGGCCTGCTGCTGCTGCCCATGATGGGCGCGGCCATGGTCGTGTCGCTCTTCGTGGGCAGGGCCATCACCAGCACGGGGAAGTACAAGATCTACCCGGTGATCGGCGGCGTGGGCATGGCCGCAGGCATGGGGCTGCTGTCCACCATGGGCGTCACCACCCCGTCCTGGACGACCGGCGTGTTCATCGCGGTGCTCGGGATCGGCATGGGCTTCCTCATGCAGACCACGATGCTCATCGCGCAGAACAGCGTCGAGCAGCGGGACCTGGGCGTCGCCAGCAGCGCCTCCACGTTCTTCCGGTCGATCGGCGGCTCGTTCGGCGTCTCGCTGTTCGGGGCGATCTTCAACAACCACCTGCTGTCGGAGCTGACCGGGCGGTTCGGCCCCGAGGCGGCGGAGCGCATGGCGACGGCGGGCGCCCGGATGGACCCGGCGGCCGTCGCGCAGATGCCGGCCCAGACGCGCACGGGGCTGCTGGAGTCGCTGGCCGCCTCGATCTCCGGGGTGTTCTGGTGGGCCATCGCGTTCGCGGTCGTCGTGCCGGTGCTGGCGGCGTTCATCAAGGAGATCCCGCTGCGCGGCGCCGTCCCGGTGGACGCCTCGGAGGACAGGACGGTCGCCCCCGCGGCGGGCTGACGGCGGTCGGACGGCCCGTCGGGCAGGCGGGCTGACCTCGCCCCGTACAGGAGGAAAGGCCGGCGGAAAACGGGAGGCGCGCGGCGGCGGGGGCGGGGACAATCCCTCCCATGCACACCATCAGCCGGCCGCGGCCCGACGACGCCGGGGCCATCCACGAGCTCGTCGCCGCCAGCGACACCGCGGTGATCGGGGCATCGGACTCGACGCTCGAGGACATCGCGGACGACCTCGTCGAGCCCGGCTTCGACCTCGACCGGGACGCCTGGCTGGCCCGCGACCCCGGCGGCCGGCTCGACGGCTGGGCCTGGGTGGTCCGCAACGGCGAGAGCGACCTGGTCGACGTCGAGGTGATCGTCCGGCCCGGCGTGAGCGGGCTGGAGGAGCGGCTGTGGGAGGCCGTGCTGGCCCGCGCGGCCGAGCACCGGACGGACGGCGGTCTCGACGCCGTCACCCTGCACGTCGGCGTCTACCGCGCCGACGAGGCCAAGCGGGCGCGGATGCGGGAGCGGGGCTTCGAGCCGGGCACCAGCTACCACCGCATGCGCATCGACCATGACGGGCCGCTGGAGCCGCCCGCCGCGCCGCCCGGGCTGACGCTGCACTCGGGGCTGGACGAGCAGGTGCGCCGCGAAGGGCACCGCGTCTACCAGGAGGGCTTCGCCGAGCACTTCGGCTTCGTGGCGACGCCCTACGAGCGGTGGCACGAGCGCAGGGAGGCCATGAGCGTCACCGACTGGAGCCGGCTGGCGCTCGCCCGGATCGACGGCCGCCCGGCCGGGGTGGTGATCGGCAACGACGCGTTCCTGAGCGACGAGGGCTGCGGCTACGTGGCCACGCTGGCCGTCCTGCCCGAGTTCAGGGGCAGGGGCCTCGGCAGGTTCCTGCTGCGGCACGCCTTCGCCGCCGACGCCGCCGCCGGCCGCAAGGGCACGATCCTGCACGTCGACTCCAACAACACCACCCCGGCGCTGGGTCTGTACGAGTCGGCGGGCATGCGCCGGATCATGGCCATCGACGTCTGGCGCCGCCGCCTGTGACCTGGCCCCGATGCCGGGCCCGGAGATCAGACCCGGTGCCGGGACAGGTGGTCCAGCACCGACTGGTTGGCCTCCCACCCGTCGGGGAACTTCACCGGCACCCCGAGTTGCACCGGCTCCGCCGACGGGTGCGCGTCCAGCAGTTCGGCGATGCCCGCCCTGGCCACCACCACGCACGCGTGCCGGTGCCGTGAGGCCAGCACGCACAGCCGCCCGGACTCCAGGTGGAAGGCGGTGGCGTCCCTGCGCCCCGACAGCGGGTGCAGCACGATCGTGACGTCGTACTCGCGGCCCTGCAGCCGGTTCGCGGTGTCCACGGTGATCTCGGCCGGCAGGCCCGCGGCGCGGATCGCGGCCACCTGGTCGCGGTGGGCGGCGCCGACGGCGATCCGGTCCGCCGTCACCGGCCGCTCGCCCTGCTCCGAGCCCGACACCGCGCCCCGCTGCAGCAGCCGCTCGGCCAGCAGCGCCACCGCCCGCACGGCCTCGCCGTCGGTGCGCACGGTGTGCCGGTTCGGCAGCTCCAGCAGCGCCCAGCCGGACCTGGCCGCCTCCTCCAGCGCCCGGTCGTGCACGGTGCCCATGCCGCCGGTCGACAGCTCCAGCCACCGGTCCCCGTGCTCGGTCCCGGACCTGAACCCGGTGAACGGGTAGAACGCCCGCGACACCACGGGCGCCGCCGACGCCGGCAGCCGCCACGAGACCGGCAGCCGGTGCACGGGCAGATCGGGATTGTGCCGCAGCAGCACCGAGACGGCGCTCTGCAGCGGGTCCCACGACAGCCCCGACCACCGGTCGCCGTCCACGATCGAGAACGGGTCGAGCTGCCCCGGGTCGCCGACGAACAGCGCCCGCTCGAACAGCCCCGCGATGCGCAGCAGCTTGTCCGAGCGCATCTGGTACGCCTCGTCCACGATCGCCCACGGCCACACCCGGTCGCCGATCCAGGCCCACTTGTCCGCCGTGGCGATGACGATGTCGGGGTCGCCCAGGTCCTGGATCCGGGTGCCGACGCGGACGCCGGGCAGCTCCAGCAGGCGCAGCGGCGGGACGTAGCCGCCGGCCGACAGCCGGCCCACGGTCAGGTGCGGATGCTTGTCACTGATCCTGGACACCAGGTCGTCGACCTGCTCGTTGGTCTGGGCCACGATCATCAGCGGCTCGCCGGTGGCCGCGATGTGGGCGGCGGCGCGCACCACGAGGGTGGACTTGCCCGCCCCGGGCGGGGAGTCGACCACCACGCCGCGGTGCCGGGGCAGGTCGGCGAGCACGTTCCTGATGACCTGCTCGGGGCCGATCGTCGGCTCGGCGGTCACGACCACTCCTCCTGCGCGTCCTCGTCGTCGGGCACGTACTCCTGCGGCGGGCCTCCGTGCGTCCACGGCGTGGCCTCGGCGTCGGGCAGGGCGGGCGAGCCCTGGAAGTCGTCGGTCAGCGAGGTGTAGCAGACCCGCTCGCCGACCTCGGGGACCGCGCCGGGCGCGGGCGTCTTGCCCCGGCCCATCCCCTTGGTGATCTTGATGGTGACCAGGCCCTGGCCCGCGTCCACCAGTTCGGCGCCCTGGCCGCGGCGCTGCGGGGTGCCGAGCGAGGCGCCGGGCGGCAGGCGTACCGGATCGTCGGTCTTGATCACCACGAGCGGGCGCAGCTTGCGCGAGCGGCCCTCGCCCTCGGTGTTGTCGGGCACCGTCTCGGCCACCTCGCCCGCGAACGCCTCGCCGGTCAGCCGGTATTCGGCCATGACCAGGGGATCGTCATAGGCGCGCTGCACGTCGTAGGCGGCCTGGGCGCGCTCCATCCGGGCCAGCTTCGCGGCGGCGGTGATCGCGCCGTCGCGGCGGGGCTGCGGCGGCGCGCCCTCGGCGATGTGCACGGCCATGGCGCTGAACGAGCCGCGGTCGTGCTCCCACCGCTGTGCCACGCTCGGCCCCTCCGGCAGGGCGGCGAGCAGGTCGATCGCCTGCCACATCAGCCGCCAGGTGGGCTCCAGCTGGGTGCGCAGCGCCTCGGTGATGCGCTCGGGCTTCTCGCTCTCGATGGCGGGGGCGAGCACCTCGGCGTCGAAGCCGGGGTCGGT
The DNA here is from genome assembly GCF_003001935.1 of Nonomuraea fuscirosea. Lineage (GTDB taxonomy): Bacteria > Actinomycetota > Actinomycetes > Streptosporangiales > Streptosporangiaceae > Nonomuraea > Nonomuraea fuscirosea. The sequence continues at coordinate 204,389 of NZ_PVNG01000004.1, forward strand.
CGCGGGCCCGGCGGGCGGCCAGACGAGCGGGTCCTCGGCCTCGTCGCTCGGCCCGGTCGTGATCCAGGCGGTCAGCGCGGCCAGGTTGGCGTCCTCCAGCCCGCTCTGCCCGCTGGCCCAGTGGCGGCCCAGCTCCTCGGTGGCGGCCGTCATCAGCGACGAGCCCGGATAGGCGGCCCGCTCCCCGAAGTACGTCAGCCACCGCCCGAGCAGCGGCACCACGTCCGGCACCGGATAGGGCCCGTCGGGGCGGCGGAAGCGGGTCGAGCGCCCGAGCAGCCGGGTGAAGGCGACACCGGCCAGGTTGGGGACGATCAGCTGCGGCGCGTCGAGCGCCCGCTCGTAGGGATCGGCGTTCCTGCGCTCCACCGTCTCGGTGTCGTTGAGAAAGCTCTCCACGTACGGCAGCAGCACGCCGGCCAGCTCGGCCGCCCAGGCGAAGCGCAGGTCACGGTTGCGCGGCTGGGTCACCACGAGCAGCCGCGGCGCATCGCGGTCGGTGCCGAGCATGGCCGCGAGCGGCGCGGCGGCCTCTCCCGACAGCTTGAGCGGGATGAACACCATCGGCCGCTCCGACAGGTGGCAGTGCCGGACGGTCGCGACGGGCTGGGCGATGCCCTCGTCGAGGGCGCGCAGCCGGGCGAGCGAGGTCAGCAGGCTCAAGTCAGGCACTCCCGGCGCAGGCGTTCGGCGTTGCGGAGCAGCCGGGCGATCTCCTCCTGGCCCTCGGCGGGGTCGCGGGTGCCGTCGGCCAGGCCCAGCGCCTCGGCCACCGAGGCGACACCGCCGAGCTCGTCGCGCACCTGCCGGCCGAGCAGGTCGGAGGCGCCCTCCTGGCGGGCCTCGTCGCGGCAGAAGAAGCACAGGTCGCAGGCGGACAGGCAGTCGGGCGCGTAGCGGGCGGTGGTCCTGCGCAGCGCGTCGGCCAGCTCGGCCACCGGCCTGGTGGGCCGGCCGTCCTCGCCGGGCAGCAGGTCGAAGTTGAGGCCGTCGGGCAGCGCTTCGAGCAGCCGGTCGAGGGTGGTCATCCGGGTGAGCTGGCGGCGCAGCACGGCGAGCTGCTTGCGGACGTCGACCAGGGTCGCGGCCGGCCGGTTGGCGAAGTTCTCCGGGCAGACCAGCACCACGTCGTGGGAGACCTTCAGCGGGTCGTGGCCCAGCTCCTCCAGCAGAGTGCGCAGCGCCAGCACGTACACCGCCGCCTGCCGCGCGGCCGCGGCCACCGCCGCCGGGTCGGCCTGCCCGTCGATCACCGCGAACGACTTGATCTCCACGATGTGGAAGCGCCCGCCGAGCTGGAAGGCCACCACGTCCGGCTCCAGGTAGGCGGTGTGGCCGGCGATCTCCAGGCTGAGCAGGGGATGGTCGTAGAGCGTGCCCGCGTCGTGGCCCTCGGCCGCGGCCCGGTCGATCAGCGACCTGGTGTGGGCGTGGCGCAGGTGGGCGCCGACGTTCTCCACGTCGTGGTAGGCCACCTCGGCGACGGGCAGATCCAGCAGCTCGCGCAGCATGCGCAGCAGCTCCGCGCACCCGTCGGCCTTCACCAGCGCCTCGAACATGTTGCCGCGCGTGATCGCGAACGGCGACTGCCCGAACGGCGCGGGGAAGCCGAGATGCCGGGCCGCGGCGTCCTTGTCGATGCCGGCCCCGTCCATCAGGGCCCGGCGGGTGCAGCCGGGGTTCGCCGCCAGGGCCGCGATCGCGCGGGCGTCATGCGGCTGCTGCGGCGTGGTGCCCCGCAGGGCCTCCAGCCGGTGCACGGGGTCGCCTTCGCGCTTCAAGCCGCTCACTTGGCCTTCTCCTTCTTGATCGTGCTCAGCGTAGCGGCGCCGAACAGGCGAGTGACGTCATCCAGCTGCGCGGCGGCGCGTTCCGCCAGCTCGGCGCGGTCCCGCGTGTCGCGATCCGCGTGCACGCGCAGCTCCGCGCGGGCCGCCTCGATCACCCGTACGGGGTCCGGCGGGCCCAGCACGGACTCGCCGGCGCCGGGGATGTTCCTGGCCATCCGCGCCAATAACCGCTCGGCCCGTTCACCGTCGGCGGGCGGCTCCATCGACTGCCCGGCCACCGCGATGGCCGCGGTCAGGAAGTCCACCCGGGGGCTCAGCGGGCCGACCACCCGCCGCTCCAGCGGCCAGGCGCTGAGCGCGAGCAGGCCGCGGGCGGGGGAGAGGCGGTCGGTGAGCGCGGCGCACAGGTAGTAGGGGCGGCCGAAGGGCGAGGACCTGAACGAGCGCTCCTCGTCCCTGCGCAGGCTGGTGAGCTGGCCGCTGCGGATCGTGCCGCCGAAGAACGCCTCGCTGACGGCCACGACCAGCCGGGGCTGAGCGGAGGCCCCGAGCAGGCGCAGCCCCTGGTGCACCTGCTCGCGCACGGTGACCAGGCCGGGCGGACGCTCCTTGGTCTTCGGCGGCTCGCCGGTGACCAGGGCGTCCCAGGCGCGCTCGGCGCTGCGCAGCTCAGCGCGCAGAGCCCGGGCGCCGCCGCCGTCCCTGGCCCGCATCGCCGTGCGCACGGCGGCTCGCAGCTCGTCGATCCGCCGTTCGAGATCGTCCAGCCGGTCACTCATGGCGCGAGCGTACCAACAGTCCCAGTATTTTCCAGTAATTCAGGGACATCTGACGCCATGATGAGATCTACAGCGTAAAGGCGAGCTCACTGCGCGGGCGAACGAAAGGGCCGGGCTCGTTCCGGCGCGGCGCGGGCGCGCGGTGGCGCACGAACAGGGTCAGCAGCGAGCCTCGCTCGGTCTGCCGCAGCGTGACCTCGTCACACAGGTGCTGGATCACCCACAGCCCGTACCCCCGGGCCGCGGTGGGATCGACGGTGGCGCGGGCCAGGTGGTCGGGGGTGAGCCCGCCCGCGAGGTCGAGGACCTCCACCATGATCAGGTCGCCGGCCTGCCGCGCGGTCACGGTGCCGGCCCCGCCGCCGTGGTCGAGCACGTTGGTGACCGCCTCGTTGACGGCCAGCACCAGGTCCTCCAGCCGGTGCCCGGGCAGCCCGCAGTGGCGTGCGTGCATGCCGACCAGGTCCCGGATCAGGGCCAGGTCGGCCGTGATGGGACACCGAAGTTCGAACTCGTCAATCATCATCGCCTCGCCCGACGGGGGCCGGGAGGTTCCGCGGGGCCCTTCCGAGCTTTCCCCGCTGGAGATCGTCAAACAGGGTGATTCGTTCCGGTGGCGGACGATGGGTGAGACGAGCCGGGAAGATTGCGGGCTCTTGACGGCCGACGGGTGCTCTGCAGGCGGCTTTCTGCGTACTTTGGGGATATGCGGGGAGACACCAGATACCTGCCGATCGGTGAGCACGGCCTGATCGGTGACCTGCGGACCGTCGCCCTCGTGGGCACCGACGGCACCATCGACTGGTACTGCTGCCCGCGGTTCGACGCCCCCAGCGTCTTCGCCTCGATCCTGGACGCCGGCCGGGGCGGCTCGTTCGAGCTGTGCGCCGACGTCCCCGCGACGACCAAGCAGTTCTACTTCCCCGACACCAATGTGCTGATCACCCGCTTCTTCGCCGAGGACGGCGTGGGCGAGATCCAGGACTTCATGCCGCTCACGGACGACGGCCGCGAGGCCGACCGGCACCGGGTGATCCGCCGGGTCACCTGCGTGCGCGGCACGCTCCCGTTCCGCGCCAGGGTGGCGCCGCGCTTCGACTACGCCAGGCAGCCCCACACGGTCCGCACGGAAGGCGGCCGCACGCTGTTCGAGTCGGAGGCCCTGTCCCTCGCGCTGTCGGCGAGCGTGCCCGTCGAGAACGACGGCAGGGACGCCTGGAGCGCCTTCGAGCTGAAGGAGGGTGAGCAGGCCGTGCTCGCCCTCGACCGGATCGACGACCGGATCGCCCCGGCCGACTGCCCGATCGAGGAGGCGGAGCGGGAGTTCGACGCCACCGTGCGGTACTGGCGCCGCTGGCTGTCCGCCTCCCGCTACCGGGGCAGGTGGCGGGAGGTCGTGCACCGCTCCGCCCTGACGCTGAAGCTGCTCACCTTCGCCCCGACGGGCGGGATCGTCGCCGCCCCCACGACCAGCCTGCCCGAGCAGCTCGGCGGCGGCCGCAACTGGGACTACCGGTACGTGTGGGTGCGCGACGCCGCGTTCTGCGTCTACGCCCTGCTCAGGCTCGGCTTCACCGAGGAGGCCGAGGCGTTCATGGGCTTCCTGTCCAAGCACGTCGCCCGCGACGGCGGGAGCGCCGCCGGCCCCATGCAGATCATGTACGGCATCGACGGCCGCGCCGACCTGCCGGAGGAGGAGCTCACCCACCTGGAGGGGCACAGGGGATCGGCTCCCGTGCGGATCGGCAACGCCGCCGCCGAACAGCTCCAGCTCGACATCTACGGGGCGCTCATCGACTCCATCTACCTCTACAACAAGTGGGGCGACCCGATCTCCAGCGAACGCTGGGACGAGGTGTGCACGCTGGTCGACTGGGTCGCCGACAACTGGGACCAGCCCGACGAGGGCATCTGGGAGACCCGCGGCGGGCGCAAGAACTTCGTCTACTCGCGGCTGATGTGCTGGGTGGCGATCGAGCGCGCCATGCGCATGGCCGGCCAGCGCGGCCTGCCCGCCGACATCCCCCGCTGGCGGCGGGCGCGCGACACGATCTACCGCGACATCATGCGGCGCGGCTGGTCGGAGCAGCTGAACGCGTTCGTCCAGCACTACGACGAGGACGTGCTGGACGCCTCGATCCTGATGATGCCGCTGGCCAAGTTCGTCTCGCCGACCGATCCCCGGTGGCTGTCCACCCTCGACGCGCTGGGCGACGGGCTGGTCTCCGACTCGCTGGTCTACCGCTACGACCCCGAGGTCAGCCCCGACGGCCTGGAGGGGCCCGAGGGCACGTTCTCGATCTGCTCGTTCTGGTACGTCGAGGCGCTGGCCCGCGCAGGCCGCGTCGACGAGGCCCGCCTGGCCTTCGAGAAGATGCTCACCTACGCCAACCACCTCGGCCTGTACGCCGAGGAGATCGGGCACACCGGCGAGCAACTGGGCAACTTCCCGCAGGCCATCACGCACCTCGCGCTCATCAGCGCCGCGTTCAACCTGGACCAGGCACTGGGCTGAAGATGTGCATATAGCACCACAAGCCTTGGTCAAGGGAGAATCATCCCAGGTCAGGGTCAATATCCTGGGTTGATGAGACCGTTCGAGCCCAGGTTGAACGACGGCATGACGGCGGCCGAGCTGGTCCCGGCGTTCCTCGTGGTCAACACGGCGGGCACGATCATCGGATGGACCGCGGCCACCGAACGGCTGACCGGCTACACCGCCGACGAGGTGCTCGGCCGCCCGGGCACGCGCCTCCTCCCGCCGGCCGACCGGAGCGGCTGGCTCAGACGGCTGAAGGAGGAGGAGCGGCTGTCCGGTCTGAGCGAGATCCTGTGCCGCGACGGGCACTCCGTCCTGGTCCGCGCCGAGGGCGCCAAGATGCTGACCGCGCTGGCGGGCGACGCCTGGCTCGTGTCGCTGGTCCCGGCGATCGGCGATCTGTTCGGCGGCGCGGGTTCGCTGCTGGAGCGGCTGCTCACCCACTTCCCCGTGGCCATGGCCTTCTGGGATCGCGATCTGCGCTGCGTGTGGCGCAACGCGGCGGCCGAGAGCCTGGAGCCGGCCTTCCCGCACTACCGGATCGGGGCCTCGCTGCACGACCCCATCGCCGGGTACGACACCACGACCATACGGGAGACGATGCGCGGCGTGCTGGAGACCGGCAAGCCCGCGGTCGACCGCGAGGCACGGGCTTTCCCGGCCGACGGACGGGGGGAGCTCACCCTGTCCATCTCGCTGTTCCGGCTGGACGGCGTGGAGGGGCAGCCGCTCGGCATCTGCTCGCTGGCGCTCGACATCAGCAGGAGCCAGGCCCGCGACCGCCTGACGCTGCTGCGTGAGGCCGGCATCAGGATCGGCAGCACGCTCGACGTGAAACGGACCGCGCAGGAGCTGGCGGACCTGGCGGTGCCGATCCTGGCCGACTACGTCACGGTCGATCTGGGCGAAGAGGTCATGCCCGGCTCCGAGCCCCTGCAACGGCTGACCGCCACGTCGTCGGGCATCCCCGTCTTCCGCCGGGCGGGGGTGGCCTCGGTCCACGACGACGCCCCCGAATCGCTCTGGCCGCGCGGGCACGCGGTCTTCGTCCCGCCGTCGTCACCCTTCACCAAGGTGCTCGACAGCGGGGAGAGTTATTTCGAGCCCGTGATGAACACCCGCCCCGGCAGTTGGCTCGACGAGGATCCGGACCGGGCACGGATGATCCACCACACCGGCATGCACTCACTGATCATCGTGCCGCTGAAGGCCCGCGGCGAGCTCCTGGGCGTCGCCGTGTTCGTCCGGCACGAGAACGCGCAGCCGTTCACCACCGACGACCTGCTTCTCGCCGAGGAACTGGTCGCCCGCGCCGCGCTGAGCCTGGACAACGCCCGCCGGTACACCCGCGAGCGCAACGCCGCCCTGGCCCTGCAGCGCAACCTGCTGCCGAGCAATCTGGACGGCGGCGGCACGCTGGAGGTGGCCTCCCACTACCTGCCCTCCGACATGCACGAAGGCGTCGGCGGCGACTGGTTCGACGCGATCAGGCTGGACGACTCCCGGCTGGCCCTGGTCGTCGGCGACGTGACCGGCCACGGCATCGACGCCGCGGCGACGATGGGCCGCCTGCGCACCGCCGTGCGCACCCTGGCCTATCTGGGCCTGCGACCGCACGAGCTGCTCGCCCGCCTCGACGACCTGGTCGCGCGCCTGTCCGACGAGGAGGCCGCCGACGGCGAGCCCCGTGACGCCACGGGCGCCACCTGCCTGTACGCGGTCTACGACCCCGCCACCCGGCGCTGCACCATGGCCACGGCCGGGCATCCGCCGCCGGCCGTGATGGCGCCGTCGGGGGAGGTGCACTTCCCGAACCTGCCCAGCGGCACCCCGATCGGCCTGGGCGTGGGCTCCTTCGAATCGCTCGAACTGGAGCTGGCCCCCGGGACCGTGCTCGCCCTCTACACCGACGGCCTGATCGAGACCCGGCAGGCCGACCTGGACGCGGGCATGGACCGGCTGGGCACCGCCCTGGCCGGGGCCGCGCTGCCGCTGAACGACCTGTGCGCCCACGTGATCGACACCATCGTGGGCGACACCCCGGCCGAGGACGACATCGCCCTGCTCATGGCCCGGGTGCCGCACAAGGACCCGCCGTCCTGAACCCGCCTGAACCCGCCTGGGCCCGCCGTCGTGGGCCCGCGCGGGCCGCGGCGCCGTCAGCCGAGGGGCCGCAGCTCCTCCGGCAGGGGACCGCCGGACACCCGCGCCCTGATCATGGCCGTGAACAGCTCCGGCTTCTCGCCGCTCCACCCGTGGCCCACGCCCGGCACCAGGCGGGCCTCGCCGTGCGGGAACACGGCGGCGATCTCGGCCAGCGAGCCCCTGGTCAGCTCGTGCTCCTCGCCGCCGGCCACGGCCAGGACCGGGCACGGGGACGTCCCGGCCGCGCCGGGCAGCCGGAACCCCACCGCCTCGTCGCTGACCCGGCGGAACGACTGCCGGGTGGTGGCCCGCGCGGCCTCCTCGTAGCCGGCGACGTCCTCCTCGGGAACCCTGAGCGCGCGGGCGTTGGCCCGCAGCACCGGCCCCCACTTCATCACCGGCGCGATGAGCGCGCCCATGAGCCGCAACCGGCCGGGGTGCGGGAACGGCAGCACGTTGATGCCGCTCACGATCGCGCCGCCGACGGCTTCGGGAGAGGTCGCGGCGAGGTGCGCGGCCACGTACCCGCCCATGGACAGCCCCACGACGTGCGCCGCGCCCCCGGGCGCCCGCCCGGCGATCACCTCGGCGACCAGGCGGGCGGTGTCGGCGAACGAGACCCACTCACGGGTGTTGCTGCGCCCGTGCCCGGGCAGGTCGGGCACCAGGACGCGCAGATCCGCGGAGAGGGCGGCCACCTGCTTCTCCCACATCCAGCCGCTGGTGCCCGCGGCATGCAGCAGCACCACCGCGGGCGCGCCTGCCGGTCCTGCCTCATGGACAAAGATCGTCATACCGGCCATGCTGGCACATCCGCCGCCCCGGCGATCACGCGAGTTCGAGCACGCTCACGCCGTACGGGGGCAACTCCACCACGCTCACCGGAGAGCCGTCCGCGTTCCTGAGGCTTCCGCCGCGGACGACGGGCGCCGCCTTGATATCCGCGTCCGACTGGCTGACGCACCACACGAAGACGCGGCCGTCCTCATGCCGCATCAGGGCGGCGCTCACGAGGGGCGTGTCGAACGAGACCGCCGGCTCCACGCCCGCCTGCGCGGCCAGCGCGCGGTAGAGCCGCCAGGTGTCCTCCGGGTTGGCGTGCGGCGTGATCGCCGCCATGTACTCCAGCGGGTAGGTGGCCAGCACCATCCAGCCGTCGCCCACCGTGTGCCGCAGCAGCGCCGGCCGTCCTTCCGCGTCACGGGCCAGCACCTGCGCCCCGTCGGGCTCGACCGGCAGGTACGAGCGCGAGTTCGCCGTCCCCGCCACCGGGAAGACCAGCTCGTCCCCGGCCTTGAGATCGCCCAGATCCGCGGTCATGGTCAACGTCAGCCGATCGCCGTGGATCGGCTCGACCAGGCCGTACCTGGACCGCTTGCGCACCCCGAACATGCCGTCCAGGTCCGGCCACCAGGAGCCGCGCTGGTTGGTGTGCTCGCCGGCGAAGTAGGAGGCGTACACGGTGGCGCCCGCGCGGGCCCGCTCCAGCAGCGCGCGCCAGCCGGGCGCGGTGAGCTGCTTGGCCGACGGCAGCAGGTACAGCCTGCAGTCGCCGGGCACGCCGTCCCGCTCCCTGGCCACGCCGACCGCCAGGTCCGCCTCGCGGGCCGCCACGTACGCCTGCCGGCACACGTCGAAGACGATCGTCGCGTCGCCCGGCTGGGTGAACGGGTAACGGCTCTCCAGGTAGGAGGAGACGACCAGCGCCGCCTCGGCGTCCGGGCGGGAGCAGCGCGCCAGGTCCACGCGGTCGAGCACGCGGGCGAAGTCGCGCACCTCGCGGGCCTGGGCCTTGGGCCGCCCGGCCGCGTCCACCAGCCCGAAGTGCATCTCGAACGGGTGGTGGCTGTACGGCTCCTGCCGCCACAGGTCGTCGTAGTCGGTGTTGTTCCAGGCCAGCCAGCCGGTCGCGCCGGCCAGCAGGGTGTTGTGCAGGACCTGGCGGTAGTAGTGGGCGGCGTGCTCCTCACCGGCGTAGTCGCTGGTGAGGCCGAACTCCTCCATGATCACCGGCTTGCCGCCGAGGTCGAGCAGCTCGCAGACGAAGGCCGCGCCCAGGTGCTGGCGCACCGGGTCGGTCTCCATCCGGTAGACGTGCGGGCCGAGGAAGTCGACCAGCCCGGCCAGCTCCCGTACGCGGAAGCCGTTGTCGGCGCCGGTGACCTCCACGCCCCAGGCGCCGTCGCCGACGGAGACCGGCTGGGTGCCGCCGCCGGCCCTGACGGCGTCGATGAGGATCTGGGCCCAGCTCGTCACCTGCTCGTGGTCGAGGGTGCCGATGCCGCGTGAGCGCCAGTCGCCGTAGATGGGGATCTCGTTGGTCAGCAGCCAGGCGGCGACGGCGGGGTGGTCCTTGAAGCGGGCCGTCAGCTCGCGGACGTACCAGGCCTGGCGGGCCACGAACCACACGTCGCCGAACAGGTCGCGGCCCTGCCGCCAGGCGGGGTCCCAGTTCTGGCCGGACATGTGGCCGACGATGAAGGTCGGGATCGTGCGCATGCCGAGCTCCTGATGCCGGTCGAGGAAGTCGGCGTAGCGGGACACCAGCTCCTCGTCCAGCGCGTCCGGGGCCGGCATGAAGTCGGGCCAGTAGAAGAAACTCCTGGTGACGGTCATGCCGTGCTCGCGCATGACCGCCAGCTCCGCCGAGACGATCTCCGGCTCGTACGAGCGCCACATGAGCGGCCCGCCCGCCCGCGACCAGAAGTTGACCCCCACCCAGATGCCGGCGTCCGAGAGCTTGGCCGATTGCCGTTTCACGCGCGTCCGTCCTCCTGATCGTGCTAGTCGCTGCCGGTGACGAAACTCTGGATGGCGACGACCGCGCCGCCGCGGGCCCACTCGCGGAAGTCGTCGGCCTCGACGACCACGTCGACCGAGCCGGGCACGCCGCGCCGGTCGGCGGTCAGGGCCCGGTCGAGGTCGGCCGCGGCCAGGCGGGCCAGCTCCACGCCCTCGCCCGCGAGGACGACGGTCTTGACCATGGAGACGGTGGCGACGTGGGCGATGAGCCGGCCCAGGGCGCCCGCCGCCTCACGGACGACGCTGCGGCAGACCCGGTCGCCGGCCGCGGCCAGCCGCAGGACCTCGTCGTACGTGACCGCCCGGCGCAGCCCCTGCCCCGCGGTGGCCTCGACGGACCAGCTCGACAGGTACGCCGCCGCGCAGCCGCGATGACCTTCCGGGCACATGGGGCCGCTGGCGTCGAGCACCAGGTGGCCGAACATGCCGAGGTCCGCCTCGGTGGCGGCGACCAGGTGGTCGTGCACGATGAGCGCGTACCCGATGCCGGCGCCGATCGTGATCAGCGCGAAGTCGCGCAGGCCGCGTCCCGGCCCGAACCAGTGGTGCTGGTGGGCCAGGGCCGCCACGTCGTTCTTGACCACGCACGGTACGCCCAGCGCCCGCTCCATGAGCGGCGCCAGCTCCACCTGCGACCAGCCCAGGAAGGGGGCGTCGACCAGGGGCTCGCCGCCGACCTGCGCGGAGGCGCGGGCGTTGCCGCCGACCGTGACCCCGGCGCCGACGGTCGCCCCCGCGCGACCCCCGTCAGACCGCCCGTCTTTTCGCCCGTCCGGTCGCTCGCCCGACAGGTCGTCGAGCAGGCGCTTGGCCTGCCGGCACACGGCCTCGGGGTCGTGGTCGGCGATCGGCTCGTCACGGGCGGCGATGACCTCCGCGCGCAGGTCGGTGACGACGGCGTGCACCCGGTCGGACGTCAGCTTGATCCCGAAAAAGCGGTGCTCGGCGGCGGCCACGTCGAGGGGACGGGTGGGCCGGCCGTTCACCGGGTCGTGCACCACCTCGCCCTCGACGAGCAGCCCGGCGTCCACCATCGGCTTGGTCAGCCGGGTCAGGCTGCCGGTCGACAGATGCAGGGTCTTGGCCAGCGCGGTCCTGGACTGCGGACCGTGAATGATCAGCTCCTTGACGATGGAGCGCGCGGCGTCGGGTAGGGCGTCCCACATGCCGCCCCATCTTCGGGGCCTGACCGCCATCAACGCCAGCCTCCCTCGCTTTGGCTTTGTGGCAAAGCTAACATGACGGCCGGGTGAAGACGTCCTCACATAGCCGTCCTGAAATATCTGCACAAGTAGTGACACGAAGCACATCTGTTCCCTAGGTTGGCTTTTCTGCAAAGCCAACTCTCGGGAGGAGACGCGGGATGCGTATCAGAGGGGCCTCCGGCTCGATCGCGGCGCTCGGCATGGCGGCTCTCCTGGCCGCCTGCTCGTCGGGCGCAGGCGGCGGCGACTCGGCCGCCACCACGCCGGCCGCCGAGTCGGGGCCGGTCACGCTGCAGTTCTGGTGCTGGGGCTCGGGGCAGAAGGACAAGGTCGCGGCGTTCAACAAGGCGCACCCGGACATCCAGGTCCAGCACACCGACGTCGGCGGCGGCACCGACACGGCGGCCAAGCTGCTCACCGCCGGCCGCGCGGGCAACGGCCCCGACGCCGCCTGCCTGGAGTACGAGTCGCTGCCCGCCATGATCGTGGCCGGCGCGCTGGCCGACATCTCCGCCCACACCGGCCCGATCAAGGACGCGTTCAGCCCCGACGTGTGGACCCTCACCAGCTTCGACGGCGCCGTCTACGGCGTACCGCAGGACCTCGGCCCGATGGTCTTCGTCTACAACAGGAAGCGCTTCGACGAGCTGAAGATCGAGGTCCCCGTCACCTGGCAGGACTTCGCCGACGTGGCCGCCCAGGTGCGGAAGAAGGACCCCGAGGCCTACCTGGCCACGTTCGCCCCCGCCGAGTTCGGCAACTTCGCCGGTCTCGCCCAGCAGGCCGGCGCGTCCTGGTGGAAGGTCCAGGGCACCACGTGGAGCGTGGGCATCGCCGACGCGCCCTCCCTGGAGGTGGCCGGCTTCTGGCAGGGACTCATCGACAAGGACCTGATCAAGGCCCAGCCGCTGCTCACCCCCGAGTGGAACAACCAGCTGAACAAGGGCAAGATCCTCAGCTGGCCGAGCGCCCTGTGGGCCCCCGGCGTGCTGTACGGCATCGCCGAGAAGCAGGCCGGCGACTGGGCCATCGCGCCGCTGCCGCAGTGGACCGCCGGCGACGCCCGCGTCGCCTTCCAGGGCGGCAGCGCCCTCGCCGTCACCAAGAACTCGAAGCACGTCCAGGCCGCCGCCACGTTCGCCGCCTGGATGAACACCGACAAGACGGCCAACGACCTCCAGATCGCCGCCGGCGAGTACCCGGCCTCGCTGGCCGGCCAGCGGGCCACCAGCACCAGCGAGCCGCCCAAGCTGGTCGGCGGGCAGAAGGATTACTGGCAGGTCGCCGCCAAGGCGGCCCAGAACACCATTCCGCACATCAGCTGGGGCCCGAACGTCGGCACCGCCTCCAGCGCCTACCAGGACGCCGTGGCCGCCGCCGTCCGCGACAAGACCCCGCTGGCCGACGCGCTGAAGAAGACCCAGCAGGTTGTGGTCGACGACATGAAGGCCACGGGCTTCCAGGTCGCCGGCTCATGACCGCTCCCGCCGGCGCCCGCCGCGGGTCGCGGGCGCCGTACCTGTTCGTCGCGCCCGCGGTGGTGCTGTTCGTGGCCTTCCTGGCCGTGCCGATCGGCTACGCCGTCTACCTCAGCGTCCGCGGCCTGCGGCTGACCGGCACGGGCATCTTCGGCACCCGCCAGGAGGTCTTCGTCGGGCTGGACAACTACGCCAGGACGCTGACCGACCCCGAGTTCTGGGCCGGTTTCGGGCGGCTCGCCCTCTACGGGCTGATCAGCGTGCCGCTGACGCTCGGGCTGGCGCTGCTGTTCGCGCTGCTGCTCGACTACGCCGGCTCGCGCGGCCGCCGGTTCTCGCGTACGGCGATCTTCCTGCCGTACGCGATCCCCGGCGTGACCGCCTCGCTCCTGTGGGGCTTCATGTACCTGCCCTCGACCAGCCCCTTCAGCTTCCTCACCCGGGAGCTGGGGCTGGGCGAGATCCCGTTCCTCGGCGCGGGCGGCATCTACCCGTCGCTGGCCAACGTCGCGATCTGGGGCGGCGTCGGCTTCAACATGATCATCATCTACACGTCGCTGCGCGGCATCCCCGCCGAGCTGTCGGACGCCGCCCGCATCGACGGCGCCTCAGAGTGGCGGATCGCCTGGCACGTCAAGATCCCCCTGGTCGCGCCCGCGCTCGTGCTCACCGGCCTGTTCGCGCTCATCGGCACGCTGCAGGTGTACGGCGAGCCGACCACGCTCAAACCGATGACCACCGAGATCTCCCAGACCTGGGTGCCCCTGATGCTGATCTACCGCAACGCCTTCCTCCGCGACGACCTGCCGCTGGCCTCGGCCGCCTCCGTCGTCCTGGCCGCCGGCACCCTCGCCGTCTCCGTCGTGCTGCTCAAGCTCACCCAGCGGCGGGCGTTGGGGGGCATGCGATGAAGGCGCAGCTCCTGCCGCACCAGCGGGCCAAGATCCTGCCCACCGTCGTCCTGCTCGTCGGCGCGCTCTACTGCCTGGTGCCGGTCGCCTGGGTGATCGTGGCCTCGACCAAGTCCGGCGCCGAGCTCTTCTCCACCTTCACCTTCGCCCCCGGCACGGGCCTGCTGGACAACCTGCGCGACCTGTTCGCCTACGGCGACGGCCAGTTCGTGCGCTGGGCGGCCAACAGCGCCCTGTACGCCGGCGCCGGCTCCGCCGCCTCCACCCTCATCTCGACGCTGGCCGGCTACGGCATGGCCAAGTACGAGTTCAGGGGCCGCGGCGTGCTGTTCTACGCCATCCTGGCCGGCGTGCTCGTGCCCGGCATGACCCTGGCCATCCCGCAGTACCTGATCATGTCGGAGCTGAACCTGGTCGGCGGCTACTGGTCGGTCCTGCTGCCCAGCCTCATCTCGCCGTTCGGCATCTACCTGGCCCGCGTGTACGCGCTGTCCTCGGTGCCGGACGCCACCCTGGAGGCGGCCAGGATCGACGGGGCGAGCGAATATCGCATCCTCGGCTCCATCGGGCTGCCCATGATGGTCCCCGGCATGGTGACGATCTTCATGCTGCACTTCGTGGGCACGTGGAACAACTTCCTGCTGCCGTACATCATGCTGTCGGACCAGTCCAAGTTCCCGATCACCGTGGGCCTCTACACGCTGCTGTCCCAGGGATCGTCGGAGCCCGCACTCTACGGCATCGCCATCGTGGGCGCCGCCGTGTCGGTCGTCCCGCTCATCGCGTTGCTGCTGTTCCTGCAGCGCTTCTGGCGGCTGGACCTGCTCAGCGGCGGCCTGAAGGGCTGACCGGCGCGCGGCACCAGACACGAACAAGATTCGTGTCCTCCTTGAACGACGGCCGTTTCGGGCGGATCCTGGTCACTAGTCCGATCATTCCTTCGTCTCCGTACCTACCTACGACCGCCACGGGAGCAGCGCCCGCGGGGGCGGCCAGCACCGCCCGCGCGCGAAGGAGACTGTATGAGAACGGGAGCATGGCTGATCGGAGCCCGAGGCTCGGTCGCCGTCACGAGCATGATCGGGGCGCTGGCCGTCCGGGCGGGCCTGACCGGGCCCACCGGCTGCGTCCTGGAGTCACCCGCCCTGCGCGACCGCGTCCGGCCCGGCATCGGCGACCTCGTCTTCGGAGGCCACGACGTCACCTCCGTCCCCCTGGAGAAGAAGGCCGCCCAGCTCGCCGAGGCCGGGGTGGTGCCGGCCGCCCTGGCCCGGGCCGTCCAGGGCGATCTGGCCGTCATCGAACGGGACCTGCGGCCGGTGCCCGCCGCCCCGACCCAGGCGGCGACCGCCGCCGCCGTCGCCGCCGACCTGGACCGCTTCCGCCGCGAACACGGCCTGGACCGCGTCGTCGTCGTCAACGTCTCGTCCACCGAACCCGTCCCGCCCCCGCATCCCGCCCACGCCACCCTCACCGCGCTGCGGGCCGCCCTCGACGGGCCCGGCCCGGTGCTGCCACCCAGCGCCCTCACGGCCTTCGCCGCCTTCGAATCCGGCTGCCCGTACGTCGACTTCACCCCCTCGACCGGCGCCCGCCTCCCAGCCCTCGCCGAACTGGCCCTCCAGCGGGGGCTGCCGTACGCCGGGAACGACGGCAAGACGGGCGAGACGCTGGTCAAGTCGGTGCTCGCGCCGATGTTCGCCCAGCGCAACCTCAGGGTGCGCACCTGGTCCGGCGTCAACCTGCTCGGCGGGGGCGACGGCGCCAACCTGGCCGAGCCCGGCGCCAACGCGGCCAAGGCCGCCAGCAAGCAGCGGGTGCTGGCCGAGACCCTCGGGTACGCGCCGCAGGGTGACACCCGCATCGACTACCTGGAGGACCTCGGCGACTTCAAGACCGCCTGGGACCTCGTCACGTTCGAGGGCTTCCTCGGGACGGCGATGCGCATGGAGTTCACCTGGCACGGCTGCGACTCGGCGCTGGCCGCACCCCTCATCCTCGACCTGACCCGCCTGACCGCCGCCGCCGCCCGCACGGGCCGCTCGGGACCCCTCACCGACCTGGCCTTCTTCTTCAAGGACCCCCTGGGCGAAACCTCCCACGGCCTGGCCGAACAGTGGCGCGCCCTGTGCGACCTGATCGACACCCTCGCCCCCCAGGCAGAGGGGTGACCCGCCCACGGCTCGCCGATCCCCGGCCGCGCGACGCCGGCGGGAGTGTGACGCCGGCGACGCCCGGCCAGATCCGGCTACAGCCGGGTTATGGCGACGGCGACGTCCGGCGACGGCGGGGTTCGTCCCGGCGGGGTACGGGAGAGGCTCGGCGACGGCCGAAGGCGCGGCGACAGCGCCGTGCGGCGGCGGGGTATGCCGATGACGTCGGCGGGGTGTGGCGGTGGCCGGGCGTGGCGATGGCGGGGTGTGGCAACGGCCGGGTGTGCCGATGGTGCGTTTGGCGTGGGTCAGGCGTGGCGTCGGCAGGGTGTGGGCGAGGACCGGCGACAGCCGAGGGTGCGGCGACGGTGGCGTGCGACGACGGCCGGGTGCGGCAACGGCGGCGTGCGCTCGCGGTCGGGTGTGGCGTTGGCGTCGGCCGCGTGGGGCGGCGGGGCGTGGCGATGGCGGGATGTCGTGTCTGCGGCGTGTGGCGAGGTTCGGCCACCGCCGGGGATGTGGCGACAGCGATGTGCCGCGACGGCTTGGCGAGGTGTGGCGATGGCGTTGGCGGGGGCCGGGTTGGCCAGAGGTCGGCCGGGGGTTGGTGGCTGTGTCCGTGACGGGAGCACGAGCCGGGGGATGACCGGCCGGCGGTGAAGGAGGGTGACCATGGCGGGGCTGCGGGACCTGCTGGAACTCGTTCGGGCGCCGGCCGCGCTGTCGGTTCCCGGCGACGTGCTCGCCGGCGCCGCCGCCGGGCGGGCGCTCGGTGGCCGGACGGCCGGGCTGGCCTGCTCCTCGGTCTGCCTGTACTGGGCCGGCATGGCCGCCAACGACTGGGCCGACCGCCACCTCGACGCCGTCGAACGGCCGGAGCGCCCCATCCCCTCGGGGCGGGTCGCGCCGGGCACGGCTCTGGGGGTGGCCACCGGGCTCACCGTCGCGGGGCTCGCCCTCGCGGGTCTCACCGGGGGCCGCCGGGCCCTGGCCGTGGCCGTACCCCTGGCGGGCGCCGTCTGGGCGTACGACCTCGCCGCCAAGAACACCCGTGCGGGACCGGCCGCGATGGCGCTCTGCCGGGGCCTGGACGTGCTGCTGGGCGCCGCCCCCGGCCGCGCGCCCGCCGCCGCGCTGCCCGCCGCACTCTCCGTCGCCGCCCACACCTACCTGCTCACCGCCCTGTCCCGTGGCGAGACCGCCGGCACCACCCGCCGCACCCCCGCCACCACCCTGACGGCCACCCTCGCCCTGACCGCCACCGTCGCGGGCCGCCCGACGAACTCCGCCGTCGCCGGCCGTCCTCCGAGCGTTGCGGTCGCAGGCCGCCCCACGCCCGTGGCGGTCGGGGGCCGCGCGGCGAACTCCGTCGTCGGCCGGCTTACGAGCACCGCGGTCGCCGGCCGCCCCGCACCCGCGGGCGTCGCGGGTGACGCCGCAACCGCCGCCCTCCCGCACGCTTCAGAGGCCGCCGTGCCCTGTGGCCCTGAGCCCGTCATCCCGTACGGGCCCGGACCCGCCGGGATGCCCGGCCCCGCCTCGAACGCCGACCTCGTCCGGCGGGCCCTGGGCGAGTCCTTTCCCGCCGTCGTCCGGGCCGGGCTGGCGCTCTGGTACGCGGGGCAGTTCGGGTCGGCGCAGACCCGTGCCGTCGCCGAGCCCACGGCCGCCCGCGTCAGGGACGCCGTCACGGCCGGGATCGTCGGCCTGCCCGCCCTCCAGGGCGCGCTGGCCGCACAGGCCGGCGCGCCGCGCCTCGGTCTCGCCATCGCCGCGGCGGTCCCCGTGGCCCGCCGCCTGGCCAGAAAGCTGTCCCCGACATGATGCGATTCGGTTACGGCACCAACGGCTTCGCCAACCACCGCC
This sequence comes from Nonomuraea fuscirosea, assembly GCF_003001935.1. Taxonomy (GTDB): domain Bacteria; phylum Actinomycetota; class Actinomycetes; order Streptosporangiales; family Streptosporangiaceae; genus Nonomuraea; species Nonomuraea fuscirosea. The sequence goes on from NZ_PVNG01000004.1 coordinate 222,057, forward strand.
TCAACGACGCCCTCGACGTCATCGCCGGCCTCGGCTACACCGGGGTGGCCCTCACCCTCGATCACCACCACCTCGACCCCTACGCCCCCGGCCTGGCCGGCCGGGTGGCCGCGGCCGCCGACCGCCTGCGCACGCTCGGGCTGGCCGTCGTCGTCGAGACCGGCGCCCGCTACCTGCTCGACCCCCGCCGCAAGCACGCCCCGACGCTGCTCGACGACGACCACGACAGGCGGGTGGACTTCCTGTGCCGCGCCGCCCGCATCGGCGCCGACCTGGGGGCGGAGGCGGTGTCGTTCTGGTCGGGGGTACGCCCGCCGCACGTGCCGCCGCACCGGGCCTGGGACCGGCTCGTACGCGGCTGCGCCCGGCTGCTGGAGTCCGCGCACGGCGTGCCGCTGGGCTTCGAGCCCGAGCCCGGGATGCTGGTCGAGACGATCGGCGGCTGGCACGCGCTGCGCCGGGCGCTCGGCGAGCCGGACGGGTTCGGGCTCACCCTGGACATCGGCCACTGCCGCTGCAACGAGCCCGACCCGGTGCCCGCCTGCGTCGAGGCCGTCGCGCCGTACCTGGTGAACGTGCAGATCGACGACATGCGCAGGGGGACGCACGAGCACCTGGAGTTCGGCGAGGGCGAGATCGACTTCCCGCCGGTCCTGGGCGCGCTGGCCGGCTGCGGCTACCGCGGCCTGGTCGCCGTCGAGCTGCCACGCCACTCCCACGCGGCCCCCGTCGTGGCCGCCCGCTCCCTGTCCTTCCTCCGCCAAGCCGAAGCAGCGTCCGTACGCCGCGCCGGGCAGGCGGCGTCCCTGCCCGCGCCCGAAGGAGCCCGCCCGTGAACCGGCCCGTCGAGCCGTCCGTGAAGCCGCCGATGCGATCGTCCGGGACGCCGCCCGTACAGGCGTCCGATGAATCCATCGAGCGGTTGCGGGACGCGTTCCAGGGCGCGCCGCAGGAAGCCTGGCTGGACGGTGCGGTCGAGGCCGTCGCTGGCCGGCCCGGCAGCATCGCGCGTTCGTTCGCCGCCGCAGGACGGCGGGCCGGGCGGGCGCCGCTGGCCGGCGTGCCCGGGTGGAGCGCCGACGAGGCCGCCCGCGCGTTGCTGCTGGCCGCGCTCCCGCACGACCGTCTCACCCCCGAGACGCTCGACCTCTATCGGTACGGCGACGCCGACGAGAAGCGGGCCGTGCTGAAGGCGCTGCCCCTGCTGCCGATCGGCACGGCCGCCGTCCCCCTCCTGCTGGACGCCCTGCGCACGAACGACGCCCGCCTGCTCGCCGCCGCCCTCGGCCCCTACGCCCGCCACCTCGACCAGGCGGCCTGGCGGCAGGCGGTGCTCAAGTGCGTGTTCACCGGCGTCCCGCTGAACGCCGTGGACCGGCTGGACGAGCGGGCCGACGCGGAGCTGGCCGCGATGCTGGCCGCCTTCGCCGAGGAACGCGAGGCCGCCGGCCGCCCCATGCCCCAGGACGCCGAGGCCCTGCTCCGCCGGCTCACCAGCGAGGAGACCTGATGCGCATCTTCGACCCGCACATCCACATGACGTCGCGCACCACCGACGACTACGCGCGCATGGCCGCCGCCGGGGTGCTGGCCGTGGTGGAGCCGTCCTTCTGGCTCGGCCAGCCCAGGACGAACCCGGGCTCGTTCACCGACTACTTCGACTCGCTGCTCGGCTGGGAGCCGTACCGGGCGGCGCAGTTCGGCGTCGTGCACCACGCCACGATCGCGCTCAACCCGAAGGAGGCCGGCGACCCCCGCTGCGTCCCCGTGCTGGATCTGCTGCCCCGCTACCTGGACAAGGACCGCGTGGTCGCGGTCGGCGAGATCGGCTACGACTCCATGACCCCCGAGGAGGACGACGCCTTCGAACGCCAGCTCGCCCTGGCCGTCGAGCACGACCTGCCGGCGCTCGTGCACACCCCGCACCGCGACAAGGCCCGCGGCACCCGGCGCACGCTGGAGCTGGTGGCCGCCTCCGGCATCGACCCAGGACGGGTGGCGGTCGACCACCTCAACGAGGTCACCGTCGGGCTCGTCAGCGGCACCGGCTGCTGGATGGGCTTCTCGATCTACCCCGAGACGAAGATGTCGCCGCCGCGCATGGTGGAGATCCTGCGCCGGCACGGCACCGAACGCGTGCTGGTCAACTCGGCCGCCGACTGGGGCGTCTCCGACCCGCTGCTGACGCTGGAGACCGCGAACGCGATGCTGGCGGCCGGGTTCGACGAGGACGACGTGGACCGGGTGATGTGGCGCAACCCCGTCGAGTTCTACGCCCAGTCGGGCCGGCTCGACCTGACCGGGCTCACCGCCGCGGAGCCGTCGTTCGCCGAGCCCACGTTCGCGGGCAGCTCGATCAAGCGCGGCGGCGAGTGATGCGCCTGCGCCACCCCTCGGGGACGCCGCTGCACCTCGGCTACTGCACCAACGTGCACCCCGCCGAGGACTTCGACGGCATCATCGCCCAGCTGGACGCCTACGCCGTCCCGATCAGGGCCGCGCTCGGCTCCGGCGTGCTGGGCCTCGGCCTGTGGCTGGCCGCGCCGGTCGCCGCCGAGCTGGCCGCGGACCCCGTGCGGCTACGGAAGCTCCGCCGCGAGCTCGACGTCCGCGGCATGGAGGTCGTGACGCTGAACGGCTTCCCGTACCGCTCCTTCCACGACCCCGTCGTCAAGCAGGCCGTCTACCACCCCGACTGGACCACCCCCGACCGGCTCGCCTACACCCTCGACCTGGCCCGCGTGCTGGCCGGTCTGCTGCCCGGCGACGCCGCCCGCGGCTCGGTCTCCACCCTGCCGCTCGCCTGGCGCGAGCCGTGGAACACCGCCATGGCGGACGCGGCCGCCCGCCACCTGGACGAGCTGGCCGCCGGCCTGGCCGCGATCGAGTCCGCCACCGGCAGGACCGTACGCGTCGGCTTCGAGCCCGAGCCCGGCTGTGTCGTCGAGACCACCGCCCAGGCCGTCACCCACCTGGCGGGCGCCGACACGGAACGGCTCGGCCTCTGCCTCGACCTGGCCCACCTGGCCTGCGCCTGGGAGCAGCCGTCCGCCGCGCTCAAGGCGCTGCGCGCGGCCGGCCTGCCCATCGTCAAGGTGCAGCTCTCCGCCGCCCTGGAGAGCGCCGACCCGGCGGCCCTGCGCGAGTACGCCGAGCCGCGCTTCCTGCACCAGACCCGCACCCCGGCCGGGGACGCGGCCGACGACCTCGACGAGGCCCTGGACCGCGGCCTGCCCGCGCCGTGGCGGGTCCACTACCACGTGCCGCTGCACGCCGACCCCGCCCCGCCGCTGACCACCACCATCCCCGTGCTGCGCGAGGCGCTCGGCGAGCTGGCCGGCGGGCCCGAGCCGCTGTGCGACCACTACGACGTCGAGACCTACACCTGGAGCGTGCTGCCGCCCGCGCTGCGCCCGGCGACCGCCGCCGGCCTCGCCGCCGGCCTCGCCGCCGAACTGGACTTCGCCCGTACCGAGCTGCGCGAGCTGGGAGTGACCGGATGACGAAGCTGCTGGTCCTGGACGTGGTCGGGCTCACCCCTCGGCTGATGGCCCACATGCCCCACCTGCGCGCCGTCGCCGGCCGGGGCTTCCAGGCGGAGCTCGGCACCGTCCTGCCCGCCGTCACCTGCTCGGTCCAGTCCACGTTCCTCACCGGGCTGCCCCCGTCCGGTCACGGGATCGTCGGCAACGGCTGGTACTTCCGCGACCTCGGCGAGGTGCTGCTCTGGCGCCAGCACAACGCCCTGGTCGGCGGCGAGAAGCTGTGGCAGGCCGCCGGGCCCGGGTACACGGTCGCCAACGTGTGCTGGTGGTACGCCATGGGCGCCGACGTCGGCTGGACCGTCACCCCGAGGCCCATCTACCGCGCCGACGGCCGCAAGGACCCCGACTGCTACACCGACCCGCCCGAGCTGCACGACGAGCTCACCGCCGAGCTCGGCACGTTCCCGCTGTTCAGCTACTGGGGGCCGGGCGCCGGGCTGCCCTCCTCGCGGTGGATCGCCGACGCCGCCCGGCACATCATGACCACCCGCGACCCCGACCTCACCCTCGCCTACCTGCCGCACCTCGACTACGACCTGCAGCGCTACGGCCCCGGCGACCCGCGCTGCGCCGCCGCGGCCGCCGAGCTGGACGGCGTGCTGGCGCCGCTGCTGGACGCCGCGGGGGAGCGGACCGTGGTGGTGCTGTCGGAGTACGGCATCACCGACGTCTCCCGTCCCGTCGACGTCAACCGCGCCCTGCGCGCCGAGGGCCTGCTGCGCGTGCACACCCAGGACGGCATGGAGTACCTCGACCCGTGGACGTCGCGGGCGTTCGCCGTCGCCGACCACCAGATCGCGCACGTCTACGTCCGCGACCCCGCCGACGTGCCGGCCGTCGCCAAGCTGTGCGGCTCGATCGGCGGCGTCGCCACCGTGCTCGACGCCGGCGGCAAGGCCGCGCACGACCTGGACCATCCGCGCTCCGGCGAGCTGGTCCTGCTCGCCGAGCGGGACGCCTGGTTCACCTACTACTACTGGCTGGACGACGCCCGCGCCCCCGACTTCGCCCGCCTGGTCGAGATCCACCGCAAACCGGGCTACGACCCCGCCGAGCTGTTCTTCGACCCGGCCGCCCCGGCGGCGGCCAAACGGCGCGCGGGCGTCGCGTTGCTGCGCAAGAAGCTCGGCCTGCGCTACCTGATGAACGTCGTCGGTCTCGACGCCGGCGCCGCGGCCGTGCGCGGCTCCCACGGGCTGTTGCCCGCCGACGCCGCCGACGCGCCCGTCCTGCTCTGCTCCGATCCGGCCGAGGCGCGGGAACGGTACGAGGCCACGCAGGTCAAGGACCTGCTGCTGCGGCTGGGCGGCCGGGCGGCTGAACGGGCGTCATGAACCGGCGGGCCTGACGGTGAACAGCGGGGTGACGTCGAGCTTCTCCGGCACCTGGAGCAGCGTACGGACCAGCTTGCCGTCGAAGTCCACCACCCGCACCTCGTCGAACGAGGCGTTGTCGTCCTGCTCCCAGCAGAACAGATGCGACTCGTCGTACCAGCCGAGCACCTTGTCGCAGTCGGAGGTGAACGCGCGCACCTGCTCGCCGGTACGGGTGTCCCACAGGCAGTGGTCGCCGCCGTCGCTCTCGGGACAGTCGGTGACGAACCTGGCGCCGGACGGGGAGAACAGGTCCGTGGTGCCCGAGGCGGGCGAGCCGACCTCCGGCAGGTCGCGCACGCGCCTGCCGGAGGGGTCGAAGAGGCGCAGCCCGTCGTCGTCGCCGTACTCGATGACCACGCCCGTGCCGGTGGCGTCCCAGCCGAAGTCGGAGGCGCGGATCGACTCGTCGGCCACCTCGACCACGTCCGCCTTCGCCTTCGCCACGTCCACCACGACGAAACCGAGGGAGATCCACTCGTCCTTGCCGTCGTCGCCCTCGACCTTCTTGTCGACGTTGAGCAGCAGCCGCGAGCTGTCCGCCGACCAGGAGCGGATGGTGCTGATCAGCGGCTTGCGCACGGTCATGACCCGGAAGCTCGACCCCATCGTCCTGTCGTTGAACAGCACCGAGTCGTAACCCCGCGAGGTGTAGTCCTTCTGCCGCCCCGCCAGATAGCGGCCGTCGGGGGAGACCAGCGACTCCCAGTTGTCCGCGTACCTGTCGAAGGAGGCGCCGCGCAGCGACCGCCTGGCGTAGTCGACGTCGTCGTCGGCCTTCTTGTCGAAGACCTCGTACGCGGTCAGCGCGATCGGGTCCGACGGGTGCTCGTACAAAGTGATCGCGCCACCCGGCAGCGTGGTCTTCACCGGCGTCCCGGCCGCCGGCGACCGGGTGACCTGGGGCGTCGCCGCAGCTGGGCGGGTGGCCGCGACCTGCTTCGCGCCCCGGCCCGCCCACGGCGGCGCGACCGCGGCCCACACCCCCAGCGCCACCAGGACCGCCGTGACGCCCGCGGCGACCGGCCACGCCCGCGATCTCCACCACCCCCGCTCGGAGCCGCCCGCCGCCGGCTCCCCGCGCTCCGGGCCGGGGTCGCCTCCAGCGGCAGGCCCCGGGCTGCCCGGCTGCTGTTCGGGGCCGGACGGCGCGGCCAGCATCGCGCCCGACGCGAGCAAGCCGGAGTCGGCCACCGGACGCCCCAGCAGCCCCTTGATCACCTGCTCGGCCGTCGGCCGCTCGGCCGGGTTCTTCGACAGGCAGCGCAGCGCCACCTCGCGCAGCGGCCCCGACAGCCGCCCCAGGTCGGGCGGGGCGGACAGCACCTGGCTGATCACCTGCTCCATGGCGTGGTTGCCGAAGGGCCCCCGCCCGCAGGAGGCGTAGACCATCGTGCCGGCCCACGAGAACATGTCCGCCGCCGGCCCGGTCACGTCACCGGCGATCTGCTCGGGCGACATGTACGCCGGCGTGCCCATGGGCGTGGCGCTGATCGTCGAGGTGGCGGCGACCGCGCGGGCGATGCCGAAGTCGATCACGCGCGGCCCGTCCGGGCCGAGGATGACGTTGGCCGGCTTGAAGTCGCGGTGCACGATGCCGGCCCGGTGGATCGCCGCCAGGGCGGTCGCGGTGCCGATGGCCAGCCGGTCGAGCGCCGCGCCCGAGCGCGGCCCCTCCCGCAGCACCATCTGCTGCAGCGAGGGACCGGCGACGTACTCGCTCACGATGTACGGCCGCCCCTGCTCGACCCCCGTGTCCAGCACGGCCGCGGTGCAGAACGGCGCCACCCGCCTGGCCACCTCCGCCTCCCGCAGGAACCGCGCCACGCTGACCGAGTCGTCCGACTGCTCGCCGCGCAGCCACTTGACCGCCACGCGCGTGTCGCCCGCCACGGCCAGGTACACCACGCCCTGCCCGCCCTCGCCGAGCCGGCCGAGGAGCTCCCGGCCTCCGAGGCGTGGCGGGTCACCGGTGACGAGCGGAGAGTGAGGGGTCATGGGGACGATTCTGGCGTCGGGAAGGGGGCTCGCCAAACTCGCCGGCAGGTTTTCCATTCCGTCTCCCTCGCAGCGCCTCGGTCCCGCCCGTCCCTCCGGCGGCACCGTACCGGCCGGGTTCCGGGACCGGTCCCGGCCGTGGGAGCGGTCCTGACGTGTTGTCTTCCTCCCGCACGCGGGTAGGCCCACCTTGGGGAAGTGGCCCTCGGGGGAGGTCACGATGGGAGATGCCCGCGACTGCGGGGGCAGCGGCCTGGCGTTCGAAGTGCTCGACCCGGCGCCGGTCGGCGTGGCGGTGACACGCGGCCCCGCCCACCGGCTCGTCTACATGAACGCGACCTACCGGGCCCAGTACGGCGACCCGCCGCTCGGCGCCACGCTCGCGGAGGCCTTCCCCGGCGCCGCCCAGACCCGCTTCGACCACGTCCTCGCCACCGGCGAGCAGATGGTCCTGACCGCCGCGCCCTCCAGCATGGCGCCCGCGGACCGGGACGGCGAGGAGCGGTTCTTCACCTCCAGCCTGTCGCGCATCTCCTTCGGGCCCGGCGACCACGGCGTGCTCGTGGTCGCCATGGAGGTCACCGAGCAGATCGCCACCTCCCGGCAGATCCAGGCCATCGCCGACGAACGCAGCCGGATCCTGCGGCGCTACCAGAGCCTCATGCGGATCAGCGCCCAGATCATCTGGGTGACCGGCCCCGAGGGCGACGTGATCGAGGCGAGCCCCAGCTGGGAGCGGGTGACCGGGCAGCCGTGGGAGGAGTTCCGCGGCCAAGGCTGGCTGGCCATGATCCATCCCGCCGACCGCGCCGCCACGCTCGACTCGTGGTGGCGCGCCGTCGACTCCGTGGCGGACGTGTGGGAGCACTCCTACCTGCTGCGCATGGCCGACGGCGGCTACCGGCACTTCCAGGTGCGCGCCGTGCCGATCCGCGAGAACGGCGAAGTGGTGGAGTGGGTGGGCGCCTGCAGCGACGTCGAGGACGCGTGGCGGGAGGGACGCCGCCAGCGGCTGCTCGACCGGGCCGCCGCGGCGACGGCCGACCTGACGAGCCTGGAGGACATGCTCGGCGCGCTGACCGGCGTGATCGTGCCCGCCCTGGCCGACGGCTGCGGCGTGCACCTCGTCACCGACCTCACCGGCAACGTGCGCGGCGGCACTCCCTTCGTCGCCGAACGGATCGCGAGCGCGGCACGCGACGGCCTCAACGCGCTGCCCACCTACAGCGAGGAGTACCTGGGCTCCACCAACGCCTTCGTCACGGCCGTACGACGGCGGCGGCCGATACTGAAGCGGTTCCCGCCCGGGCAGCCGCCGCCCGACCTCGCCCCCTCGGGAACGCAGGCGTGGCTGGCCGCCAACGGCGTCAACAGCCTGCTCATCCTGCCCGTCGTCGTCGACGGCGCGGTCCCGGCCGTGGTCACCGCCGTGGCCTGCGGCGACCGCTCACCCATCAGCCAGGCCGACATCGCGCTGCTCAGCCAGATGTTCGACCACGCGCACGACGCGCTGAGCAGCGCCATCCGCTTCCAGCGGGCCCAGCAGATCGCGCTGGCCCTGCAGCACAGCCTGCTCGCCGAGCCGCCCCTCCTGCCCGACCTGCGCATCGCGGCCCGTTACCGGGCCAGCCCGGCCGCCGCCGAGGTGGGCGGCGACTGGTACGACTCCTTCGTCCTGCCCGACGGCGCCACCATGATCGCCATCGGCGACGTCGCCGGCCACGACCTCGCCGCCGCCGTCGTCATGAGCCAGCTGCGCAACATGCTGCGCGCGCTCGCCATGGACCGCCGCGAGCCGCCGGGCGAGATCCTCACCCGGCTCAACATCGCGATGGAGTCCCTGGCCGACGGCATCACCGCCACCTGCGCGCTGGCCCGCGTCGAGCCGTGCCACGGCGGCTACCGCCTCAACTACGCCATCGCCGGCCACCTGCCGCCGCTGCTGGTCACCCCCGACGGCACGGGCTGCTTCCTGCTGGGCGCGGCCAGCCCGCTGCTCGGCTTCCGCCACGACCAGACGTGCGCCTCCGCCCTGCGGCCGCTGCCGCCGCGCAGCACGCTGCTCCTCTACACCGACGGCCTGGTCGAACATCCCGGCGAACACCTCGACGTAGGGCTGGAACGGCTGCGTCAGCTGGCGGAGACCCTGGCCCGCGAGCCCGTGGAGAAGTTCTGCGACAAGCTGCTCAGCGGGCTGCCCACCACGGGCCTGGACGACATCGCCGTGATCGCGCTGCGGCTGCCCACCCACATCCCGCCCGCGAACGGATAGACGCGTCAGTTCCCGGCGCCGGGGACGACGAGGCCGGCCTCGTAGGCGTACACGACGAGCTGGGCCCGGTCACGTGCCCCCAGCTTGGTCATCGCGCGGCTGACGTGGGTCTTGGCGGTCAGATGGCTGATCGTCAGGTGGCGCGCGATCTCCTCGTTCGACAGGCCCGTGGCCACCAGCACCAGCACCTCCAGTTCCCTGGCGGTCAGCGCGGACAGCGAGGGCGGCGCGGACGGGCGCGGCGGGGTGGCGACGAACTGCTCGATGAGGCCGCGCGTCACGGCCGGGGCGAGCAGCGCGTCTCCGCGCGCCGCCACGTGGACGGCCCGCAGCAGCTCGACCGGCTCGATGTCCTTGACCAGGAAACCGGCGGCGCCGGCGCGCAGGGCGGCGAAGACGTACTCGTCGAGCGCGTAGTTGGTGAGGATCACCACGTGCACGCCGGTCAGGGCGGGGTCGGCGGCGATGCGGCGGGTGGCCTCGATGCCGTCCATCAGCGGCATCCTGACGTCGATCAGCGCGACATCGGGCCGCAGCTCCCCGGCCAGCTCCAGCGCCCGCGCCCCGTCCCCGGCCTCGCCTGCCACGGTGATGCCGGGGTCGGATTCGAGCAGCGCCCGGAATCCGCCCCTGATCAGCGGCTGATCGTCCGCCAGCAACACCCGGATCACCACGCCCCCGCCCCGCCCCCACGCCCTTCAGCGCCCGGCCTCGCCCCGGTCGCATGCCCTTCAGCGTCCGGTCCCGTCGTGTCCGGGCCCGTCACGCCCGGTCCCGTCGCGTCCGTCAGGGGGAGCACGGCCTCCACCAGGAAGCCGCCGCCGTCGCGGGGGCCGGCTGTCAGGCGGCCGCCGGCCGCGACCGCGCGTTCCCGCATGCCGATCAGCCCCATCCCGCCGCCCGTCGCCTGACCGCCCGCCGTGCCGTCGTCCTCGACACGCAGCGTCAGCGTGTCGCGGTCGTAGCGGCACAGCACGCCGACCCCGGCCGCGCCCGCGTGCCGCAGCACGTTGGTCAGCGCCTCCTGCGCGATCCGGTACGCGGCCCGCCCCACCTCGGCCGGCACCGGCCGGACCCGCCCGCGCACCTCGTACGACACCCGCAGCCCGGCCGCGCCCGCCCGGTCGGCCAGCCGCGGCAGCCGGTCGAGGCCCGGCTCACCTTCGTCGCCGCCGGCCTGCCGCAGCACCCCGAGGGTCGCGCGCAGCTCCCGCATCGCCTCCTGCCCCGCCTCCTTGATCGCGGCGAGCGCCGGCACCACCCGCGCCGGATCCCTGTCGGCCAGATGCGCGGCCACGCCGGCCTGCACGTTGATGACCGAGATGGTGTGCGTGAGCGTGTCGTGCAGCTCCTGGGCGATCCAGAGCCGCTCCTCGCCGGCCCGGCGCAGCGCGGCCTCCTCGCGGGTCCGTTCCGCCTCGGCCGCCCGCAGCTCCGCCTCGCGCAGGTACCTGCGATGGGCGGCCACCGTCTCCCGCAGATACGCGCGATGCGTGGCGACCATGTGCCCGATCACCAGCACGGCGATCAGGAACCCGGCCTGCCACAGCACGCCGTCGTGCACCGCGAAGTCCCCGCGCGCCCCGGCGACGGTCAGGTAGAACGCCGCCACGTACCCGGCGGCCAGGGCCACCGCCGCCACCCGCCGCCCGAGACTCATCACCGTGTAGACCGCGAGCAGCACGGGCGCCGCCGCGAAGATCCCCGGATACATCAGCGCGTAGTAGGCCGCGCACGCCCCCGCCGCCGCCAGCGCCACCGGCACAGGACGCGCCCGCCGCCGGGCCAGCGGCGCGCAGGCGGCCACCAGCAGCGCGCCCCCCAGCAGGTCGAGCGGGCGCCGCCCGGCCGCGTCGGCGGTCACCAGGCTGCCCGCGACGACCCCCGAGGCCAGCGCGACCGCCACGACGGCGTCCACCTTCCCTCTGCCCACGGACCTCACGCTAGCCACCCCCCGCCACCTGGGCCAACCCGCCGGAGGAGATCGGGCGTACTTCCTCCGCGGTACGCGGCACCCGCGCGGGCGCCGGCTGCTGCCGCGGCGGTACCCGGGATCGCCATCGCCGGCCGGACGATTCCGCCGGCCGCGACGCTCAGCATGGACGCCGTACGACAACGACGCCGTACGACAACGAGGAAGGCACCCCATTGACCAGGCCCCCGCGCGTCCCGACCGTCTGGACGCGCCGACTGCAGCTCACCACCGCCGCCGCGTCGGCGGTGTTCACGCTCGGCACGGCCGCGCAGAACTTCGTCGTCATCGACCTCGGCATGATCGAGCACAGCATGCGGCTGGCCGGTCTCGCCCCGGCTCAGGCGGCGGCCCAGGCGCCCGGCCTGCTGCTGTTCCTGCGGGCGGTGGGCGTCCTGTTCATCGCGGGCAACGCGATCGGCCTGCTCGCGCCGCGCGGCCGGGCGTGGGTGTTCTGGATGGTCCTCGCGGTCAACGTCGGGCAGGCGTCGGGACCGTTCGGCATGATCCCCGCGGAGGTCTACCGTGCCTCGATCGACCTGTACGGCCCGGCCGGCCTGCTGCCCACCGCGATCACCGACGGCGGCGCCGTTCTCCTGGCCCTGGCCCTGCTGGCGAGCCTGATCCGCTACCGCGCCCCCTGGGCCAGGGCCACCGTTTAGTACCTTTCATCCCATGCCGACCCATGAGCGGGAGATCACCGAACCCGTCGACCTCTGCCTGCCCGGCGGCCGGCTCAACCCGGAGGCCGTCGGATGGACCCGGCGCCCGCTGCACCGCGCCAACCTGCGCGGCTGGGGCCGGGCCAAGCGCTGGGAATACTGGGGCGTCGTCACCCCGTCCCACGTCATCGCGCTGGTGGCGTCCTCGCTCGACTACGCCGGCGTGCACGGCGTCTACGTCCTCGACCGGGCGACCGGCGCCGAGGTGAGCCACGACGCCGTGGTGCCGCTGGCCCGCGGCGCCGCCTTCCCCGAGCGCAGCGGCCGGGGCACGGCCAGGGTCGAGGGCGGCGGCGTGCGCATCGTCATCGAGCAGACGGCCGGCGGGACGTCGCTGCGCGCGCACGCGCCACGGGTGACGGCGGAGCTGCAGGTGCCGCTGCCGGACGGGCACGAGTCGCTCGGCGTGGTGATCCCGTGAGGGCCGCGCCGCTTCCAGTACACGGTCAAGGACGTCGGCCGCCCCGTGCGCGGGCGGCTCGTGCTGGACGGGCGGGAGCACGAGGTCGGCGAGGGGGCGTTCGCCGTGCTCGACCACGGGCGGGGCAAGTGGCCGTACTCCGTATCCTGGAACTGGGCCGCCGGCAGCGCCCCCGGGCGGGCCGTGCAGCTCGGCGGCAAGTGGACCGACGGCACGGGGCTGACCGAGAACGCGCTCATCCTGGACGGCCGGCTGCACAAGATCGGTGCGCGGCTGGAGTGGGTCTACGACCGAAGCGACTGGATGCGCCCCTGGCGCGTCGAGGGGGACGGGGTCGAGGTCGAGTTCACCCCGTTCCACGAGAAGGTCTCGCGTACGGAGCTCGGCGTCGTCGGCTCGGAGACCCACCAGTGCTTCGGGCACTTCGGCGGCCGGGTGCGGGCCGATGACGGCGGCTGGGTCGGCCTCGACGGCCTGACCGGCTGGGCGGAGGAGGCCCGCAACCGCTGGTGACCACGGCCGCGAACCACAAGAGACGAGGAGTCATCCATGACGATCGCGCCGGAGATCGAGATCCGGCCGCTGCCGGAGGGCGCCGCCGCCGACGGCGGGCTCATGTCCGAGCTGGCCGGGCTGGTCAACGAGGTGTACGCGGACGCGGAGGCGGGGCTGTGGGCCGGCGGCGCCGCCCGTACGTCCGCGGCGGAGATCGCCGGGTACGTCGGCGCGGGCGAGATCGTCGTGGCGCTGGTGGACGGGCGGATCGCCGGCTGCGTCCGGGTACGGGAGCTCGACGCCGGCACCGGCGAGTTCGGCATGCTGGCCGCCTCACCCCGCCACCGGGGCATCGGCCTCGGCCGCGAGCTCGTCCGCTTCGCCGAGCGGCGCGGCAGGTCGCGCGGGCACGCCGAGATGCAGCTGGAGCTGCTGGTGCCGCGCGAGTGGCGGCACCCGTCGAAGGAGTTCCTGGCCGGCTGGTACGGCCGCATCGGCTACCGGCCGGTCGGCACCGGCGCGGTGGAGCGGGACTACCCGCACCTGTCACCCCACCTGGCCACCCCCTGCGACTTCGTCATCTACCGCAAGAACCTCGGACCGGCCCTGGAACCCGCCGACCGCACCTGAGACCCGGACACCGCACACCCATCCGGCCGCGACCGGCGGACGCCGCAGGCCCATCCGGCCCGTCCGGCGGGCGGCGAATGCCCGCAAGACGCCCTCCTCACGCCCTGTCTCCAGGCCGCGCACAGCGATGAGCATGAAGTGTGCAAGCCGATCCGTAAGAAGACAGAGGAGGCACGATGCGCAGATTCTCATGGGTCCTGGCCGCGGCGGCGGGCGGCGCGATAGCCCTCGCCGGGGTCGCCACGCCCGCGAACGCCGAAGTGTGGGCCTGCAGCAGCTTCGTCAACACGACGACGAACGTGGCGGGGGCGGTGTGCAACGGCGGATTCGGCACGTACCGGGTGGCCGCCACGTGCAACTCGGCTCACTACCCCTACACGAGGACGGTCGTCGGCCCGTGGAAGACCAAGACCTCCGGCCATCCGGGACCGTACTCCCTCGTCTCCGGCGAGCCGCAGGGCTGCCACGTCGTCAAGGCCTGGTGGCAGGTCCGCTGAACCGGTGACGCCACCCCGGCGGGGACGGCGCCGGACCGGACGCCGCCGTCCTCGACCGGCCGCTGCCGGTTCGGCGCGATGCAACCGGTTTCGGCGGGCTCTTCCTGGAAAGACGCATGGCCGTCGACTCACCTTGAGAAGCCGCCCCCGGCTTCGCCGCACGCCTTGGAGACGCCATGCTTACGCCCGCCGCGCCCGTCCCCGCCGAGCCGCTCCCCGTTCCCCCGGCGCAGGTGACCCCGGTGGGAGCCGGGATCGGCCGGCTGCGGAAGCTGTGCTCCGGCGATCCGTACGACCTGTCCGGTGACGCCCATCTCTGGAGTGAGTTCGGCGAGGACGAACGCGGCACCCACTACCGATGCGACATCTGCGGCGTGACCGACGTGAGCTGACCCCGGGAGGCATGCCGGCCCCTTTCGCGGGTGCGTACCGAGCTTTTCCCAGGTCGCCCCTCCACGGGGGTGGCGCGACGGCCGATCCTGTCGGATGCTGCCAATCATGGCTGACTCACTGCTCTCCTACGCCTCCGGCGTCTCCGCCGCTCCGCTGCTGGGCGAGACGATCGGGGAGAACCTGGAGCGCTCCGCGGCCCGGTACGCCGGCCGCGAGGCGCTGGTCGAGGTGGCCACCGGCCGGCGGTGGACGTACGCGGAGTTCGACGCCGCCGTCGACGAGGTCGCGCTCGGGCTGCTGGCCCGCGGGATCGCCAAGGGCGACCGGGTCGGCATCTGGGCGCCGAACTGCGCCGAATGGGTGCTCACGCAGTACGCCACCGCCAAGATCGGCGCCATCCTGGTCAACGTCAACCCCGCCTACCGCGGCCACGAGCTGGACTACGTGGTCCGCCAGTCCGGCATGCGCCTGCTGGTCAGCGCCGTCGAGCACAAGACCAGCGACTACCGGGCGATGCTGGCCGAGATCGGCTTCGAACCGGTGATCTTCATCGGCGAGCCGGGCTGGGACGAGCTCGTCCGGCAGGGCCGCGCCGCCGACCCCGCCGCGCTGCGCGAGCGCGCCGCCACGCTGGCCTTCGACGACCCGATCAACATCCAGTACACCTCGGGCACCACCGGCTTCCCCAAGGGCGCCACACTGTCGCACCACAACATCCTCAACAACGGCTACTTCGTCGGCGAGGGCGTCGGCTACACCGAGAACGACCGCGTCTGCCTGCCCGTGCCGCTCTACCACTGCTTCGGCATGGTCATGGGCAACCTCGGCGCCACCTCCCACGGCGCCTGCGTCGTGCTGCCCGCGCCCGGCTTCGACCCCGAGGCCACGCTGCGCGCCGTCGAGACCGAGCGGTGCACCTCCCTGTACGGCGTGCCGACCATGTTCATCGCCGAACTCGGCCATCCGCGCTTCGCCGAGTTCGACCTGACGTCGCTGCGCACCGGCATCATGGCCGGCTCGCCCTGCCCCGTCGAGGTGATGAAGCGGGTGGCCGGCGAGATGCACATGAGCGAGGTGGCGATCTGCTACGGCATGACCGAGACCTCCCCGGTGTCCACGATGACCCGCCGGGACGACGGCCTGGCCCGGCGCACCGAGACCGTCGGCCGGGTGATGCCGCACCTGGAGGTGAAGATCGTCCATCCGGACACCGGCCTGGAGACCCGCCGCGGCGAGCCGGGCGAGCTGTGCACCCGCGGCTACTCGGTGATGCTCGGCTACTGGGACGAACCGGCCAAGACCGCCGAGGCGATCGACGCGGCCCGCTGGATGCACACCGGCGACCTGGCCACCATGGACGCCGACGGCTACGTCAACATCGTCGGCCGGATCAAGGACAT
The DNA here is from genome assembly GCF_003001935.1 of Nonomuraea fuscirosea. Lineage (GTDB taxonomy): Bacteria > Actinomycetota > Actinomycetes > Streptosporangiales > Streptosporangiaceae > Nonomuraea > Nonomuraea fuscirosea. Next base: position 237,775 of record NZ_PVNG01000004.1, read on the forward strand.
GGTCATCCGGGGCGGCGAGAACGTCTACCCGCGCGAGATCGAGGAGTACCTCTACACCCACCCCGACATCGCCGACGTCCAGGTGATCGGCGTCCCCGACGCGAAGTACGGCGAGGAGCTGATGGCCTGGATCGTCATGCGCCCGGACGCGGAGCCGCTCACCGCCGAGTCGGTCCGGGCGTTCTGCGCCGGCCGCCTGGCCCACTTCAAGATCCCCCGGTACGTGCACCTCGTCGACAGCTTCCCGATGACGGTCACCGGCAAGATCCGCAAGGTCGAGATGCGCGCGGAGGCCGTCGGCCTGCTCGGCCTGGAGGACGCCGCACCCGGAGCCGGCGGCGCGTCGCGGCCCGACGGCGCCTAGCGGTCCGTTCGCCCCGGCCCGACGGCGCGTAGCGGTCCGTTCGTCCCGGCCCGGCAGCGCCTGGGTCGTCTCAGATCTCACAGGCGACCCGCCCGCTGACGACCCCGGCACGGGGCGCCCGTCGGCGGGCGGGCCGCGCGCGTCCAGGATGTGTGATCATTGCATCACGTGTGTGCCGGAATTTTTCACCTTCGATCACTTTCGATCGGTACTATGGGCCGTCGCGAGGAGGAGTATGACCAACGTTGCCATCGGCGCGTCACCTGCCGGAGACAGCACTGGGCCCGTTCGAGACGATCAAGGCGGAGGCGTGCCCATGGCCGGCCCGGAGACCCAGGGACAGTTGCCCGATGAGCGGCGCTCACGGCTGGTCGAGCTGCTGCGGCGGCGCGGGCTCATGCGGGTGCACGATCTGGCCTCAGAGCTGGCGGTCTCCGCGATCACCATCCGGCGCGACATCACGCTGCTGGCCGAGGAGGGAGCCGTACGCCGGGTCCGCGGCGGCGCCGCCCCGGCCGAACGTCCCCTTATGGAGCGGCACCAGGACCCGGTGGGGGCCGGCGGTTTCGGCGGGGCGGGCGCGTTCACGGGAACGGGCGGCTTCGCCGGCCCGGACGCAGGCGGGCAGGCGGGCGGTTTCGGGCAGGCGGGCGGGGCGCGGGCCGGCGGGTTCGCCCGCGACGTCGCCGCCGAGACGGGGGACGCGCCTGAGCTGACCGTGGGCATGGTCGTGCCCTCGCTCGACTACTACTATCCCGACGTCATCCGCGGCGTGCGCGAGGCGGCCGCGGCGGCCGGGGTCCGGGTCGTGCTGCGCGGGGCCACGTACCAGGTGGCCGACGAACGGCGGCAGCTGTCCTCGCTGGTGGAGTCCGTGGGGGTGGACGGGCTGCTGGTCGCGCCCACGACGGAGAGCGACGAGGGCGAGGAACTGGTCCGCTGGCTGCAGGCGGCCGGCGTGCCGGTGGTGCTGATCGAACGGGCCGCGACCGTGGGCCCGTACCGGGAGGCGATGGAGTCGGTCGTCAGCGACCACGCCCTGGGCGCGGCGATGGCCGTACGGCACCTGGCGGTGCTGGGGCACCGGCGGGTGGGCATCATGACCACGATCACCAGCCCGACGGCGCCGCACGTGCGGGCCGGCTGGCGGCTGGCCTGCGAGGAGCTGGGGCTGGAGACCGGGGCGACCCCCGACGCGCGCACGGTCGACCGGCGCGACCCCGGCTGGGGGCGGGCGCTGGACGAGGTGCTCGACGCCTGCGTGGCCACGGACACGCGCGCCCTGCTCGTGCACTCGGACCCGGAGGCGATCTCGCTGGTCGAACGCTGCCAGGACCGCGGCATCCGGGTGCCCGCCGACCTGGCCGTGGTCACCTACGACGACGAGGTGGCCGAGCTGTGCGACCCGCCGCTGACCGCGATCCGCCCGCCCAAGGCCGACATCGGACGGGCCGCGTTCACGCTGCTCCTCGAACGGCTCCGCGACCCGCGGCGGCCCGCCCACCGCGTGGTGGTGGGACCGCAGCTGATCGTGCGCGGCTCCTCCGCCTGACCGCCACGTGACGACCTGACCGCCACGTGACGACCTGACCGCCACGTGACGACCTGACCGCCACGTGACGACCTGACCGTCACGTGACGGCGCCGCCTCACCGGACCCCCGATACCGGTGAGGCGGCGCCGGTCACGCCCGGCGGGTGGCTCAGTGGGGAGCGCTCAGCGGAGCAGACGCGAGACGTCGAAGTCGTCCACGGCACCGTCCGGCCAGACGACCCGGACGCCCGATGGCGCCCACGTGACGGCGGGCCGTTCGGCCGGTTCCCCGGCGCCGAGGTGGAGCACCGCCTCGTGCCAGACCTCCGCACGCGCGGGGCCGCTGGTCGCGCGCCACGGCACCACCGTCCACGGCGCCAGCGGCGAGGCGTCGTCGGCCGAGGTCACCCCGCCGACGTCCAGAGACGCGCCGCCGAACACGCACGACCACACCCGCTCGTTGACCACCACGGCAGTTTCACCTGCGACCGGGTCGGCGCCCGCACGGGCCGCCGTACCCGCATGCGGTATGTCCGAAGGGAGGGGCCAGCCGCCGACGCGTAGCCGGCCTCCCGCCTCCTCGACCTGATCGTCCGGCGCGCCCACCCGCACCAGACGCACCTCCCACGGCCCGCGTACCAGGGAGAGCACGTGCAGCCACGGCCCGAGCCGGACCCGCCCCGAGCGGCCGGAGCCGTGGTCGGGGCCGCAGGAGTCGGGCTTGACCCAGTGCGCCCGCCAGCGCGACGCCCCCGCCGCCGTCCCCGTCGGGAGCGATTGCGCGAGCAGGGTGTCGAAGCCGGTCCGGTGACTGGGCTCGCCGCCGGCGTCGAGCAGCGTCACCGACTGGTCCAGCGGCTGCCCGGCGTACGGCCCCGCGAGCACGGGGGAGGTGGCGGTGGAGTACCCCAGCCGCGCGTACAGCGGCGAGTCGGCCAGGTCGGACCCCGGATGAGAGTGGTCGGTGCCGTGGTTGACCACGCGCACCACCCCGTCCGCCCGCGTGCCGCTGACCAGCCACCCCGGCGACGGCACGACGACCTGGTAGTCGTCCCGCTCCACCGGCAGCGGCTCCTCGACCGCCGTCCACACCGGATGCCCGGCCGGCAGGGTCAGCCCGAAGAGCCCCTTGGCCGCCCAGTACGGAGATCCGGGCCCGGAGTAGGACTGCGCGATCGGCCGCCACGGCCCGTGCCAGCCCAGCGACAGCAGCCCTTTGCCGTCGGGGGCCCCGCGGTCGGCGAAGTGCCGGGCGATGCCGGAGGCGGCGCGGCGCAGCAGCCCTGGTGACGGCGTGTCCAGGTCGTAACGGGCCCCCAGCCAGAACGGCACGGCGGCGGCGAACCGGTAGGTCAGGCTGCGGCCCTGCAGCAGCGGCGAGCCGTCGGCGCCCACCAGGCGGACCGCGTCGTGCAGGTAGCGTTCCAGCCGCCGCAGGTAGACCGGCCGCCGCTCGTCGGCCGCGGGCTCACCGGCGGCCATCTCGGTCCAGAGCAGCGGGTAGAACTGCAGCGCCCATCCGGCGTAGTGGTCGTAGGAGCGCTCGGCCCCGTCGGCGTACCAGCCGTTCTCCCTGGCGAAACCGTCGGTCAGCGCCAGCCCGGCCTCGATGTCGCCCGGCTCGTACGGCCCCCCGACCGAGGCCAGGAACTGCTCCACCACGATCTGGAACCAGACCCAGTTGATCGGCGGATACTCGCCGCCCACCGCCGGCGCCAGGTAGGCGATGACGCGTTCCCTCACGCCGTCGTCGAGCCGGTCCCACAGCCACGGCCTGGTCAGGTGCAGCACCAGGGCGATCGAGGCGGCCTCCACCTTGGCCTGGCCGTGCTCGTCCAGCCGGACCCAGCGCTCGGGCGAGGCGGGGTCGGTGCCCGTCGCCAGCCCCTCGGCGTACCACTCCATGAGGCCGAGCGGGTCGTCGCCGCCCTCGCCGGCCACCCGGAACCCGGCCGCGAGGAACGTCCTGGCGAAGCCCTCGAGCCCGTCCACGTCGGCGCCGTAGCCCCCGGCCCGGCCGGGGAAGGAGACACGCGCGTGGCCCGGCGACGCGAAGGGGCGGGCCGACAGCAGCAGCCGCTCGGCCAGCTCCGCCCAATGAGCCCGGGTCCACCCGGTGTACGGCGACAGTGCCGGATCGTCGGGTACGCGCGGCATCCACAGATCCCTTCAGCCTTGCATGTTTACGTAACCACGGCTTCACGGGATGGTTACAGCGCCACGGGAGCACGTCAAGCGGTCACCGGACCGGCGGCGCCTTTCGTTGACCAGTTGTGATCTAAGGCGAGCAATGCTGATCAAAGCGATCCGATTGCCTCTTGACGGACGGCGAGCGGCCACGCTTAACTCCGGTGCAATGCCATCCGATCACAGATGAGCGAAAGTGATCGTGCGCCGTCCGAAACGCCGGCCGGACACACCGTCATCAGCCCCCGCACCCCGAGGAGAGCCAGCTTGAACACCAGATCACGAGTCGCGAGCCGACCGGGAGCGCTCCGGTGAGCGAGGCTCCCCGGGCCCTGCTGGTCATGGACCAGGCCACGCTCGACGTGCAGTTCGGGCAGCGGCAGTTGCGCCGCCTGCGCGAGCTCACCGAACTCGCCGACCCGATCTGGACCCCCGAGCTGGACACCCCCTCCGCGCGGCGGCGGCTGCGCGAGAGCGAGGTGCTGGTCACGTCGTGGGGCTGCCCGCCCCTGACCGCCGAACGGCTGGCCGACGCGCCCCGGCTGCGCGCCGTCTTCCACTGCGCCGGCACCGTGCGCCCGTTCGTCACCGACGAGGTCTGGCGCAGGGGCATCGTGGTGACCAGCGCCGCCGACGCCAACGCCATCCCGGTCGCCGAGTTCACCCTCGCCGCGATCATCTTCGCCGGCAAGAAGGCGCCCTTCCTGGCCCAGGACGCCCGCACCCACCGCGACGACTGGTCCTACGTGACCCGGCGCGGCGAGCTGTCCAACCGGGGCCGCACGGTCGGCGTCGTCGGCTTCTCCCGGGTCGGCCGCCGGGTCGTGGAGCGGCTGCGCGACCTGGAGATGGACGTGCTGGTCTCCGACCCGTACGCCGCCGCGGCGGAGGTGAGCGCGGCGGGCGGCCGCCTGGTCCCGCTGGCGGAGCTGCTGCGCGGCTGCGACGTGCTCACCCTGCACGTCCCCTCGCTGCCCGAGACCCGCCACCTCATCGGCGCGGCCGAGCTGGCCCTGCTGCGCGACGGCACCACCGTCATCAACACCGCCCGCGGCGCCGTCCTGGACACCGCCGCGATCGAGCGCGAGTGCGCCTCCGGCCGCCTCGACGCCATCCTCGACGTCACCGACCCCGAGCCCCTCCCGGCCGGCTCGGTGCTGTACGAGCTGCCCAACGTCATGATCACCCCCCACATCGCCGGCTCGCTCGGCAGCGAGACCTGGCGGATGAGCGACAGCGCCCTCGACGAACTGGAACGCCACCTGTCCGGCCGGCCCCTCCTCACGGCCGTCACCCCGGACGAGTTCACCGTCAGCGCCTGACCCAACCCCCTGTGACGGAGAAGGAGACCGGATCCCATGATCACGTCAGTGAAGCCCCGGGCACGGCGGCAGGTGGTGAAGGGCCTGAGCATCGTGGCCGCGCTCACGCTCACCCTGGCCGCCTGCGGCTCCGGCGACCCCGAGCCCGCCGACCCCAACGGCAAGATCACCCTGAGCGTCACCGTCTGGAACCTGGCCAAGACGCCCGAGTTCAAGGCGCTCTTCGACGCCTTCCAGCAGGCCAACCCGAACATCACCGTCAAGCCGGTGGACATCCTCGCCGACGACTACCCCGAGAAGGTCACCACGATGCTGGCGGGCGGTGACAAGACCGACGTGATCACGATGAAGAACGTCACCGACTACTCCCGCTACTCCAGCCGGGGCCAGCTGGCCGACCTCACCGACCTGGCCAAGTCTCCCGGCAACGCCAAACTCGCCGGGCTCGACGCCTTCAACGTCGGCAACGCCTACTACGCCCTGCCGTACCGGCAGGACTTCTGGCTGCTCTACTACAACAAGACGCTGCTCGACAAGGCGGGCGTCGAGCTGCCCGACCCGCTGACCTGGGACGAGTACGCCAAACTGGCCAAGCGGCTCACCCAGGGCGAGGGCGGCGATAAGGTGTACGGCGCCTACCACCACACCTGGCGCTCGGTCGTGCAGGCCATCGCCGCCGCGCAGACCGGCGGCGACCAGCTCGGCGGCGACTACACCTTCTTCACCGACCAGTACAACATCGCCAAGGGCCTCCAGGACGCCGGCGCCGTCCTCGACTTCGGCACCGCCAAGTCCCAGCAGGCCGACTACCGCACCCAGTTCGAGAGCGGCAAGACCGCGCTGATGCCGATGGGCACCTGGTACATCTCCGGCATCCTGGAGGCCAAGGCCAAGGGCGCCAGCGACGTCGACTGGGGGCTCGCCCCCATGCCGCAGGTCGCCGGCGCGACCGGCACGACGACGTTCGGCTCGCCGACCGCGTTCGCCGTCAACAAGCGCGCCGAGCACGCCGACGCGGCCAAGAAGTTCGTCGAGTTCGCCGCCGGCCAGGCGGGCGCGGAGGCGATCACCAAGGTCGGCGTGGTGCCGGCGCTGCAGAGCCCCGAGATCACCGCGGCGTACTTCGGGCTCAAGGGCATGCCGGCCGACGAGCGCTCCAAGAAGGCGTTCGAGCCCGACAAGGTGACGCTGGAGATGCCGGTCAGCGAGAACACCTCCGACATCGACACCATACTGAACGAGGAACACGAACTGATCATGGTGGGCGACAAGTCCGTCGCCGACGGCATCCGCTCGATGAACGAGCGGGTGAAGAACGAGGTACTCAACTAGCCCGGCAGCGGACCCGGGAGCGATCCCGGGTCCCGCGCTCGACGGAGCGTCCCGAAGGACACCATGACTCAGGCATTGACGCAACCGACGCCGGCCCCGCCCCGCCGGGCACGCGCCTGGCGCGACATCCTCGTCGGGTGGAGCTTCATCCTCCCGAACTTCGTCGGCTTCGCCCTGTTCACGCTCGTGCCGATGCTGGCCGCGTTCGCGCTGGCGTTCCTGGAGTGGGACTCCTACAGCAGCCCCGAATGGGTCGGCCTGGACAACTTCCGGCAGATGTTCGGCGACGAGAACTTCCACGTCGCGCTCAGGAACACGCTCTTCTACGCGGCCGGCCACATCCCGCTGACGCTGGTGGCGGCGCTCGGGCTGGCCATGGCGCTCAACCGCAGGATCCGCGGCGTGCAGTTCTTCCGCACCGCCGCCTTCTTCCCGTACATCACCTCGCTCGTCGCCGTCGCGGTCGTGTGGAACATGCTGTTCAACCCCACCGCGGGCCCGATCAACCAGCTCCTGGAGGCGATCGGCGTCGCCGAGCCGCCGCGATGGGTGGCCAGCACCGACTGGGCGATGCCCGCCGTGATCATCACCAGCGTGTGGCGGGACATGGGCTACTACATGGTGCTGTACCTGGCCGGCCTGCAGACGATCCCGCGCGAGTACTACGAGGCCGCCACCGTCGACGGGGCCGGGCCGTGGCAGCGGTTCTGGAGCGTCACGCTGCCCTGCCTGCGGCCCACCACGTTCTTCGTGCTGGTCATGCTGACGATCCAGAGCTTCAAGGTGCTGGACCTGATCGTCGTCATGACCGACGGCGGGCCCGGCCGCAGCACGCTGGTGCTGGCCCAGCTCGTCTACCGCGAGGGCATCAGGGAGGGGCAGTTCGGCTGCTCCTCGGCCGTCGCGCTGGTGCTGTTCGTCATCGTGCTGACCGTCACCGTCGTCCAGTTCCGCATCAACGAGCGCAGGAGCGCCACATGACCGCGCTGCCCGACACCGCCGCCCGTCCCGGCGCCGCGCCCGCCCCCGGGGCCGGCGGCGCGGCGCCCCGCCGCGGCCGGTCCACACTGCGCAGGGCGCTCGCCTACGCGGGGCTGAGCGTGGTGACGGTGCTGGTGCTGGTGCCGTTCGCGTGGATGCTGTCCTCCTCGCTGAAGCGCGACAACCAGGTCTTCACCGTGCCGATCCAGTGGATCCCGCAGGAGCTGCGCTGGTCCAACTTCATCGAGATCTGGGAACGCATCCCGCTGCTGACCTACCTGGGCAACTCCGCGTTCCTGTCCGTGGTGATCACGCTGCTGCAGGTGCTGACCGGCAGCTTCGCCGCGTACGGGTTCTCCAAGGTGCGCTTCCCCGGCCGGGACGCGCTGTTCCTGGCCTACATCGCCACCATCGCGGTGCCGTGGCAGGCGTACATGGTGCCGCAGTACATCATGATGCAGCAGGCCGAGCTGACGGACACGTACTGGTCGATCATCCTGCTGCAGGCGTTCGGCGCGTTCGGCGTGTTCCTCATGCGGCAGTACTACATGTCGATCCCCGACGACCTGTGCGAGGCCGCGCGCATCGACGGGCTCAGCGAGTACGGCATCTACTGGCGCATCATGCTGCCGCTGTCCAAACCGGCGCTGGCCAGCCTGGCCCTGCTCACCTTCGTCAACACGTGGAACGACTACATGGGGCCCTTCATCTACCTGACCAGCAACGAGCTGTGGACCATCCAGCTCGGGCTGCGCTCCTTCGTCGGCCAGTACGACGCCGAATACGCGATGATCATGACGGGCGCGGTGCTGTCGGTGCTGCCGATCATGGTCATCTTCCTGTTCGGGCAGCGGTACTTCATCCGCGGCATCGCCACCAGCGGGCTGAAGTGATGAGCGGGTACGGAACCGCCCGGCGGCTGCTGCGCCCCGCCCGCCAGCGCACCTACGAGCGGATCTTCGACACCGTCTACGCCGGACTCGTGACGAACGTGCTGCTCGCCGTCGCCTGCCTGCCCCTGCTGGCGGCGCTGGCGATCGTCCGCGACCCCCTCGCGTCGTGGCCGTTCTTCGCCCTGCTCTCCCTGCCCTGCGGTCCGGCGCTGGCCGGGGCGTTCGGCTGCTTCGACGCCCTGGGCAGCGGGTCCACGAGCATGGCGCGGGCGTTCTGGAGCTCCTACCGCCGGGCGGCTCCGCGCGCCCTGGCCGTCTGGGCGGCCGGCGCCGCGGCCGTCGGCGTGTTCGCCGTGGACGCCGTGGCCGTCGCCGGCACCGCGTGGGGGCCGGCGCTCGTGCCCTTCTTCTGCACCGCCGCCGCGCTCGTCATGTCCCTGACGTTCGCCCTGCTGACCCTGGCCGCCGAGCCCGGCACCCGGCTGCGCTCCCTGCTGCGGCCGTGCCTGTTCCTGGTGGCCCGCCGCTGGTACCTGTCCGCGGCCACCCTCGTCGTCCTCGCCCTGGCCCTGCTGGTCGTCCTCGCCAAGCCGGCGCTCGGCGTGCTGCTCCTGGCCGCACCTCTGCTGTACGCGGCCTGGGCCACCACCAGATACGTCCTCACCCCGATCCTGGAGCCGCCGTCCGGCGAGGGTCGCCGGCGGGCGGCCTCCGCCGGCCGGCCGGCTGACCCGGTAGCCCCCATCAGCGGCGGCGGGCGATGACGCGGCAGTCGGAGCCGGGGGTGTTGGAGACGGCCTTCCACCTGATCTGCTCGTCGGCCGGTTCGGCGGGGGACAGCTCCAGCGAACGGGTGAACACCCGCAGGAACGCCTTCATCTGCATGACCGCCAGCCGATCCCCCAGGCACGTGTGCGAGCCGCCGCCGAACGGCATCCAGCCGTAGCCGCCCGGTCGCCGGCCGAGCCAGCGTTCGGGGCGGAAGGCGGCCGGATCGGGATAGAGGCCCGGATCGTGGTGCAGCGACCGCAGATGCACGATGATCGTGGTGCCCGGCTCCAGCACCCGCCCGCCCAGCTCGAACGGCAGCCGCACCACCCGGCCGAAGAACGCGACCGGCGGCCGCACCCGCAGCGCCTCGTACGCCACCGCCGTCGCGTACACGTCGGACGTGCCCTCGTCGCTCTCCGCCGACAGGCGCCGCAGCGCCCCCGGATGACGTACCACCCGCTCGAACGCCCAGGCCAGCCCGGTCGCCGTGGTCGTGCGGGCCCCGGCGATCATGCTCATCACCTGGTCGCGCAGCACCTGGTCGGTCAGCCGCGCCCCGTGCTCGTCGCGTGCGCGCATGAGCACGCCGAGCAGGTCGTCGCCCTCGCCCTCGCGCCGCCGCCGGCTGATCTCGTCGTAGATGAGCCGGTCACAGGCCTCCTTCGCGCGGCGGTACGACGGCCACAGGGCCATCCCGCCCGCGTGCCGCAGCGCGTACCGTACGGTGATCTCGTAGGAGTCGGCCCGGCGGAACAGCTCCCGCAACGGCTCCCGCCAGGCGTGCCCGCGGGCCGGATCGACGCTCAGGGTGACGTCCAGGATCGCGTCCATGAGCGCCGCGTGCAGCCGGGGCCGCAGGGCGAACGGCGTGCCGGCGGGGCACCGGTCGGCGACGCTCTGGGCGAGCTCTTCCGTCGCGGCGCGCAGGCGGGCGGAGACGCGATGCCGGATGGCGGGCGCCATGATCTCGCGCAGCCGCCGATGCCCCTGGCCGTCCAGCCTGCCCAGCCCCTGCGGGCCGATGACCGGCTCCTGCACGCGGTTGGCCTCCGCGGAGTCGATGACGCCGCCGGGAGCGCGGAAGACGTCTCTGACCAGGCCGGGGTCGGCCAGCATCACCGCCTTGCCGATGCCGGGGAACCACAGGCCGAACATGCCGTCCGTACGGCCGAACATGCGGTCGACCACGCCGTCCCCCATGATCAGGGCGGCCGGCAGCACCACGCTGCCCAGCCACGGCTCCAGGGGGTGGCGGCGGCCGTGCGCACCGGCGGGCCGGCCTCCGGGATCCGGTGCACCTGGGCATGCGCCGAGCGCGTCGATCATGAAGTCCTAATCCGATTCGGGTCACTCGTTCTCGTGACACTCAACCATAGCGAAGCGTGACCATCCGTGATGTTACTGTGACGACCCAGGGTGGCGCCCCAGCCCCGCGCGACCCTCCCCACTCGGCCGGCGAGGCCCGGCACACCCTGAGGAGCCACCAGTGATCGACGCCCCCGCACCCGCCCGGCACCGCCTTCCACCGGGTCACGCCGCCTCGCGCGGGCCGGGGGCCGGGGGGCGGTGGTGATGCGGTATCTGGTCACCGGGGCCACCGGCTTCGTGGGTGCGCATCTGACGCGGGCGATCCTGGCCCGTGGCGGCAGGGTGACCGCGCTCGTCCGCCGTCCCGGGCGCGCCGGGACGCTGCGTGAGCTGGGTGTGCGTGTGGTCGAAGGGGATCTTGCCACGGGCCGGGGCCTGGGCGAGGCACTGCGGGGGGCCGACCGGGTGATCCACCTGGCGGCGGTGGTCAAGGCGCGGACCGGCGCGGAGTTCTGGGCGGTCAACCGTGACGGCACCGCCCGCCTCGTCCGCGCCATGGCCGCCATGCCCGAGCCGCCGCGCCTGGTGGTGTGCTCCTCGCTGGCCGCCGCCGGACCCGCGCGGGGCAGCGGGCCCGTCTCCGTGTACGGCGCCAGCAAACGGGCGGCGGAACAGGTCGTGCGCGAGTACGCGGATCGGGTGCCGGCGGTCATCCTGCGGCCCGGCATCGTGTACGGCCCCGGAGAGCCCGCCCTGGTTCCGGCGCTGCTGCGCATGATCCGCCTCGGGCTGGTGGCCAAGCCCGGCTTCGGGCCGCGCCGCTACGGCCTGATCTACGTGGACGACCTGTGCGCGGCCCTGCTCGCCGCCGCCGAGCGCGGCACGACAGTCCGGGCCGGCGACCCCGCCGCGGGCGTCCACCCGCTGAGCGACGGCGTCGCCTACCGGTGGCAGGACATCTGCGCCGCCGTCGCCGCGGCGGCGGGCCTGCGCGCCCCGGTCGTGCTGCCCGTCCCCGTGCCCCTGCTGGCCGCCGTGACCGCGCTGGCCGGCCTCGCCGCGCGGCTGCCCGGCCTGGGCGGCGACGTGCCCGCGCTGAACAGGGACAAGGTACGCGAGCTGCGCCACGCCGACTGGACCTGCACCCCGGCGAGCGCCCAGCACGACCTGGGCTTCACCCCTGCCACCTCGCTCCTGGACGGCCTCAGAACCGCCCTGTCCGCCGCGGCCGGCCAGTCGCCGGGCGGTGAGCCGGACGCCGGGGTCAGGGCTGGACGTGGGTGATGTCCGCGCCGATCAGGTCGGCCACCGCCCGCAGGTCGGCCAGGCGGTGGCCCGTGCCCAGGGCCCAGTGGTGCGAGATGCCGCCGGCGCTCCACGCGTCCGTCCACTCGCCGGGGTCGCAGCCGAAGTCCACCCGGGACGTCGTGTTGCCGATCCGCAGCAGCGGCCCCTCCACGACCTCGCCCTCGGACACGACGAAGCCGTAACTCCCGTCCCTGGCCTGCCGCAGCCCGAACGCGGTCACCGGACCCCGCGTCACGTCGAACTCGACCGACACGCCCCACCCGCGCTTGCCGTGATAGACGCCGAGCCCGCGCAGCAGCGGGCGGCGGGAGCTGATGGCCAGGTGGGCGGGGCCGTCGTGGCCCATCTCCACGTGACCGCGGGCGAAGTCGAGCGCCTGGAACTCGGTGAAGGAGCCGCCGCCGCCCAGCCGGTCCATGATGAGCATGGCCAGGGACGTACGCAGCTCGTACTCGCCGGCGGCCGGCACCCCGCGCGCCGTGAGGAGGGACGCCCCGAGGATCATGCCCGCCCCGAGCCGCTCGTGGATCTCGCCGTCCAGGCCGCGGTGGTAGTAGGCCAGGCTGTCCAGGGCGAAGTCCTCGACCAGGCGGTCCAGGCCGACCGACACGCGGGCCGCCCAGGCCAGGTCCTCCTCGTTCACCGAGTCGGCCAGCTCGAACACCTCACGCGCCAGGTTCACCCGCCCCGCCGCCTCGGCGTCGGTGACCTTCTCCGTGCGCACCCGCAGATCGTCGAACTCCAGCACCTCCACGTGCCCGCCGAAGTTCGCGCTGACCAGCGTCAGATCGGTGGCCACGTCCATCATGCCCGGATACAGGTGCCCCATGAGGCCGTGCCGCCCGTGCCGCAGCGCGGCCCGTACACCCGCCGCCCTGACCCAGCGCCCGATCCGCTGCCACGCCCGCTCGTCCTCCAGATAGCCCGAGACGGAACGGAACGGGATGCCGCAGCGGGTGAAGGCGTTGGCCATCTCCGGCAGGGGACAGGCGCCGCAGTAGGCCAGCCACTGGCCGGTGTCGAACGTCGCGTGCTCCATCGACTCCGTCGGCTGCAGGTTGATCAGCAGCACGGGGGCGCCGCTGCGCTGGGCGATCGGCACGAGCATGGTGGCCGTCATGTACGTCGTCAGGAAGCCGACGATCAGGTCGCAGCCGGCCGCCCGCAGCCGCTCCGCCGCCGCGGCCCCCTCCTCGGCGTCGGAGATGAAACCGACGTCCACCACCTCCGCGTCCAGCTCGCGCATCCGCTCGGAGACGCGCGCGGCCGAGCGCTGGAGCTGGGGGAGGAGGTCGGGGAACTGCGGCCAGTAGGCCCCCAGGCCGCCCGCGACCAGGCCCACCTTGACGCGGCGCGGGGTGATCCTGGGCAGAGCGCCGCCGCCGTTCTCCGGGCCGGCGTTCTGGCTGGTCGCGCTACCGGTCGTGCTGCTGATCCCGCTGCTGATCCTGTTGCTGGTTCCGCTGCTGGTCACCGTGCTCTCCCTTGCTGCTCTCAAGGCCCGCTGCCCCGGTGGTCACTCAGCGGGCTTCGACCTCGATGATGCGTGTGTAGTCGTTCGCGCCGTTCGACGCCAGGGCGACGATGCGGACGTCCTCGGCGGTGACGGGCGCGAAGTCGGATCGAGCCGTCCCCGCGGTGTTGCCGCGCACCTGCGCGACCGTCTGCCACGCCCCGCCGCCGGCCCGCACCTGGACGTCCCAGTCACGCAGCCCGTACCTGGACGCCGGATACCGCTCGGTGTCCAGCGTGTAGAGGTCCACCCTGGACACCTGCCGGGCGCCGCCCAGCGCCACGGCCACGGTGTCCGGCCAGGACCTGGCGGTGGCGTCGTTCCAGCCGTTGCCGCCGGCCCAGCCGTTGGACGAGCGGTCGCCGTCGGCCACGCTGCAGGGCGGGTAGTTGGCGTTGACGTGCTGGGAGGAGGCGGTGACGGGCCGGCGCAGCGCCAGGTTGCCGCCGTTGTCGAGCCCGTCCACCGGCACGACCTCGACGGGGACCTTCAGCGTGCTCGACGGCGTGCGCAGCCGCAGTCCGTACGTGCCCTCGCCGGTGCCGGGCGGCACGGCCACCAGCAGCTTCGCGCGCACCTCGTAGCCGGGCGGGAGATAGCTGGTCAGCATCGTGCGGGAGGCGGTCAGCGGCGGGTCCACCTCGACCCGCATGGTGGCGTACGCGGCCTTCTTCGCCTCGCTGCGCATGCCGATCCGCAGCGTGGCGGGGCAGGCCGGGTCCACGCCGAGCGGCGCGATCAGCTTGGCCGCCCCGGCGGTGGGGGTGAGTTCGCCCGTGCCCTTGGAGACGCCCGGTTCGACCTGGACGGAGACCGCCTGCGGGGGAGTCTCGGGCTCGGGGGTGGCCGGTGGAGTGCCGAGCATCGGGACGAGGGCGAGGGCCCCGGCGGTGAGGATGCGCATGATCTGTCCCTTCCTAGAGCACGTGCAGGCCGGGGGCGCCGTCGAGGGTGACCAGGCTGGCGCGGGTGGAGACGGGGGCGCCGGGGCGGTCCACGTACGGGACGACCTTGAAGTCCGAGCGCCACTGGCCGCGGGTGACCTCGCAGGACACGTAGCCGCGCTGGTAGCTGGAGAAACGCAGATGCGGGTTGGCCGGGTCGGTGCCGCCGGGCGGCACGCCCTGGGTGGGATTTCCGTTGCCGCCGCTGCTGACCGAGGTGCAGACGAACTCCACGCCGACGGCCGGCGCGGCGGGATCGTCGAAGTCGCGTCTGAGGTCGCCGGCCAGGTTGTAGTGGATGTCGCCGGTCAGCACCACGGGGTTGCCGACCTCGCGCTCGGCGATGCCGCCGAGCAGGCGGTCCTTGGCCGCCTTGTAGCCGTCCCACAGGTCCATGCTGAGCCGCTGCGCCGGGCCCGGGTCGTAGTCGAGCTGCATCATGGCGACCTGCTGGGCGAGCACGTTCCACCTGGCGCGGGAGGCGCCGAGGCCGTCGAGCAGCCAGCGCTCCTGCGCGGCGCCGATCATCTGCCGCGCCGGGTCCAGCCGGTCGGCGCAGTCCACCTGCTGGCCGTCGCCGCAGACCTGGTCGTCGCGGTACTGGCGGGTGTCGAGCACGTTGAACTCGGCCAGGTCGCCGAAGGTGAACCGGCGGTAGATGCGGGCGTCGGGGCCCTCGGCGGAGGGCAGGCGGACGGGCATGTTCTCCCAGAAGGCGCGGAAGGCGTTGGCCCTGATCACCAGGTAGTCCTGCTCGCTCACCTCGCCGCCGGGGCCGTACCGGCCGGCCCAGTTGTCCAGCACCTCGTGGTCGTCCCAGGTGACGATCCAGGGCGCGCGGTGGTGGGCGGCCTGCAGGTCGGGGTCGCTCTTGTAGAGGCCGTACTGGACGCGGAAGCGGTCGAGGGTGTCGCACTGCACCCGGAACTGCTCGGGCACCGGCGTGTTGCGGTTGCCGCCCGTCGGCACGATGCCGAACTCGTAGATGTAGTCGCCGAGGTGGAAGACCACGTCGGGGTTCTCGTCGGCGAGGTGGCGGTAGGCGGTGTAGTAGCCGTCCTGCCACGACGCGCAGGAGGCGAAGGCCAGGCGCAGCGACTCGGGGCTGCTGCGCGGGGCGGGGGCGGTCCTGGTCCGGCCGACGGGGCTGAGCTCGGAGCCGGTGCGGAAGCGGTAGAAGTACTCGCGGCCGGGGCGCAGGCCCTTGGCGTCCACGTGCACGGAGTGGCCGTACTCCGGCGTGGCCCAGGCGGAGCCGTGACGGACGCGGCGGGCGAACGCCTCGTCCTCGGCGACCTCCCAGTCGACCTTGATCTTGTTGTACGGCAGCCCGCCGAGCGGCTCCAGCGGCTCGGGCGCCAGGCGGGTCCACAGCACGACCCGGTCGGGCAGCGGATCACCGGAGGCGACGCCGAGCTTGAAGGGATAGTCCGCGGTTCTGGCCGTGGCCGGCGCGGTCCAGGGGTCGGCCAGGTCGGAGGTGAAGGCGAGAGCGAAGGCGGCGCCGCCTAAGCCCAGAAAGCCCCGGCGTGAGGGATGAGGCATGTCGCTTCCTAGTCTGGGGGGACGAAAGCCCTCACTTTCTAGCAAGCAGGCCCGTTCTTAACAAGACACGAGTTAAAAATAACGACTTCGAGCGTTACAGCTCCGCCACCAGGACGTTCCCGTGGTGGTCGCGCAGCCGCTGGAGCAGGTCGGCCGGGGCGTTGGCGTCGACCACCACCACGTCGAAGTCGGCCAGCGGCGCCACCCGGTGCAGCGCCACCCGGGCCAGCTTGGAGCCGTCCACGGCCAGCACCCGCCGCGACGCCGAGCGCAGCATCGCCCGCTTGACCAGCACGATCTCCTGCTCCTGGTGGTAGGCGTACTCCTCGGAGACGGCCGAGGTGGAGACCACGGCCAGATCGGTGTTCACCGCCTCGACCGCGTCCACGCAGCCGAGGCCGAGAAACGAATCATGTGTGGCGTGATATTCACCGCCGAGCGCGATGAGCCGGAGGTCGGGGCGGCCGGCCAGCAGCCTGATCGCCTCCAGGAAGTTCGTCACGACGGTCAGCGGGAGCAGCTCGTCCAGGTGGCGGGCCACGGCCAGCGCGGTCGTGGAGTCGTCGAGCATCACCGAGCCGCCCGGCTCGATCAGCCCCGCCACCACCCGGGCGATGGCGTCCTTCTCGGCCGTGTGCGCCTTGAGCCGGTAGGCGATGTTGCTCTCCCACACGTTGCTGGCCTGGGCGGTCGCGCCGCCCCTGACCTTGCGCACCATGCCCTGGCGGGCCAGCTCGTCGAGGTCGCGGTGGACGGTCATCAGGCTGACCCCGAAGCTCTCGGCGAGCTCCGTGACGGAGGCGGAGCCCCGGCGCACGATGTGCTCGGCCATGCCCTGCCATCGCACCGACCTGCTGGAGGTGTGCTGACGCGTGTTCACCTGGGTCCTCTCCGGTGTCGGACGGCAGCGAATCCTACTCTTGACACCCCGCTCGGGCGACTCGTACCCTCCAGCCACCGCCGCTTTTAACATCATTGTTTGTGAAGTTAACAACGGTGGTACACGATTAAAACGTTCGCATCCAGCGGCTCTCGGGGATTCACCGCACGTCGTACGACCGAGGAGACAGCGACATGACCGACCTGCTGCACCAGGCCAGGCTGAGCCGAGGGCAGTTCCTGCGCGTGATGGGCGGTCTGGCCGCGGCCACGCTGGCCACGGCCTGCTCCACCAGGCCCGAGACCACCGCCACCACCGGCGGCGCGGCTGCCACCGAGCTCAAGTTCATCGGCGTCGCCGACCAGAAGACGCCCATGGACGAGCTCGCCGCCGCCTACCAGAAGGCCAAGCCCACCGTCCGGCTCACCACCTCCTATGCCCCCACCGACCAGGTGCAGACCTCGCTGCGCACCCAGCTCGGCGCCGGCAACGCCCCCGACCTGCACGTGGTCTACCCCGGCAACGGCAGCGCGATGTCGATGACCCAGATCGCCCAGGCGGGGCTGCTGGCCGACCTGTCCGCGCAGAGCTGGACGCAGACCATCCCCACCGGGTTCAAGCCCGCCTTCCAGCTCGACGGCAAGACCTACCTGTACTCGGCCGGCTCCTCCGTGATCGGCGCCGTCTACAACAAGAAGGTCTTCGAACGGGCCGGCATCGACGCGCCGCCGACGACGTGGACCGAGTTCCTGGCCGTCTGCGACAAGCTGAAGAAGGCCGGCGTGGTGCCGATCGCGCTCGGCGCGCAGACACCGTGGGTCACCCAGCTCATCACGTACGCGCTGGTGCCCTCCACCGTCTATGCCAAGGACCCCGCGTTCGACGACAAACAGCTCGCCGGCCAGGCCACCTTCGCCGGCTCCGGCTGGCGCCAGGCCATGGAGATGTACCTGGAGCTGCAGAAACGCGGTTACTTCAACGACAAGCCGAACGGCACCACGTTCGAGCAGCAGACGTCCATGGTCGCCACCGGCAAGGCGGGCATGGCCGTGCAGGTGTCGGCCGTCCTGCCCGACTTCCGCAAGGCCGCCGCCTCGCCCGACGACCTGTCGATGTTCCCCGTCCCCGGCGCCGACGACGCGAACTCCGTGTGGATCCCGGCCGGCGTCGTCGTCGGCCTGGGCGCCGGCGCCAAGGGCAAGAACGCCGAGGAGGCCAAGGCGTTCATCGACTTCCTCGGCAGGCAGGAGAACATCAACGCCTGGGCCAAGGCCATCGCCGCCATCCCGCTCACCCAGGACGCCTCCTCCAGCATCGATCCCGCCGTCCAGTCGTTCCTGCCGTTCACCAAGGACCGGGCGGTGCCGTTCATGGACCAGCGCTGGCCCAACGCCGAGGTGCAGCCCGTGCACTTCGCCGTCGTCCAGGAGCTGCTCGGCGGCGACAGCACGATCGACGAGGCGCTGAAGAAGATGGACGAGGCCTACCGCAAGTGACCTCATTGACCGCCTTCCGCAGCAGGCCCGCCCGCGCCGCCCGGCGGCGCGGCAGCGCCGTCACCCCGCCCTGGCTGTTCGCCGCCCCCGCCCTCGTCGTGTACGCGATCGTCGTGCTCTACCCGGCCGTCAGCGGCGTCGTGTACGCGTTCACCGACTGGAGCGGCATCGGCGCGGACGGCTCGTTCGTCGGCCTGGCCAACTTCGCCACCCTGTTCGGCGACGAGCAGGCCATGGGCTCGATCGGCAACACGCTGCTGCTCACCCTGGCCATCGTGGTCGTGCAGAACGGCATCGGCCTGCTGCTCGCGCTCGGCGTCAACGTCAAGCTCAGGAGCCGGGCCCTGCTCCGCGTGATCTTCTTCGCGCCCGTCGTGGTCAGCCCGGTCATGGTGGCCTTCCTGTGGAAGTACATCTACAACCCCGACCCGTCCGCCGGCCTGAACGGCCTGCTCGGCCTGCACGTGGACTGGCTCGGCGACCCGTCGGTGGCCCTGTGGTCCATCGCCGGCATGGTCGTGTGGCAGAACGCCGGCTACTCCATGGTCATCTTCCTGGCCGGGCTGGAGGGCGTGCCGCGCGAGCTGCACGAGGCCGCCATGATCGACGGGGCGGGCACCTGGCAGCGCTTCCGCTACGTCACCTGGCCGCTGCTCGCCCCCGCGCTCACGATCAACCTGATGCTCTCCACGATCGGCGGGCTCAAGCTCTTCGACCAGGTCTTCGCCGCCACCAACGGCGGCCCCGGCTACGCCACCGAGACGCTCTCGACCGTCCTGTACAAGCAGGCGTTCGTGTTCGGCAAGTACGGCTACAGCACCGCCATCGCGCTCGTCCTGGCGCTGTTCGTGGCCGCCGTGTCGCTCGTGCAGATCTACTACACCCGCCGCAGGGAGGTCACCGCGTGAGAAGGACCTTCCCGCTGGAGCTCGTCATGATCGCCGTGGCGGTGGCGTTCCTGTTCCCCGTCTACACGCTGGTCTCGCTGGCGCTGAAGGACCCCGGGCAGATCGCGAGCTCGCCGATGGCGCTGCCCAGCCCGCCCACGCTGGACAACTTCGCCGACGCCTGGACGGCGGCGGCGCTCGGCCCCTCGCTGGTCAACAGCACCGTGATCACCGTGGTCAGCCTGGTGGCGCTCATCGCGCTCGGCTCGTTCGCGTCGTACTTCCTGGCCCGGGTCCAGAGCCGGCTCGGCTACGGCCTCTACATCCTCTTCCTGCTCGGCATCGTGCTGCCGTTCCAGCTCGGCATGATCCCGCTCTACCGGCTCGTCACCGACCTCGGCCTGATCGGCACGCACGCCGGCATGATCCTCTTCTACACCGGCATCCAGCTCCCGTTCACCGTCTTCCTCTACACCGGCTTCATCCGCGCCCTGCCCGGCGACTACGCCGCCGCCGCCCAGATCGACGGCGCCTCGCACCTGGTGGCCTTCACCCGCGTGGTCTTCCCGCTGCTGCGGCCGATCACCGGCACCGTGCTCATCCTCAACGCCGTCTTCATCTGGAACGACTTCTTCACCCCGCTGGTCTACCTCGGCGGCTCCGGCTTCGAGACCGTCCCGGTCAGCGTCTTCGCCTACGTCGGCCAGTACGTCTCCCAGCACGGCCTGGTCTTCGCCGGGCTCGTGCTCGGCGCGCTGCCCATCGTCGTGGTCTTCCTCGCGCTGCAGCGCTACGTCATCAAGGGCTTCTCCAGCGGGCTCAAGGGATGAACGTCTTCGACGCCTTCCGTGAGCCGCCGCGCGCCTTCTCCCCGGCGGCCATCTGGTGGTGGAGCGGCGAGCCGCTGCGCCGCGACCGGCTGCGCTGGCAGCTCGAACGCCTGGTCGCCGGCGGCGTGCACAACCTCGTCATCCTCAACCTCGCCCCCTCGGGGCCGATGTTCGGCTCCCGCGCCGACGACCCGCCGTTCCTGTCCGACGCATGGTGGGAGCTGCTGGACGGGGTCTGCCAGGACGCGCACGACCTGGGCGCCTTCCTGTGGTTCTACGACCAGCTCGGCTTCTCCGGCGCCGACCTCCAGGCGCGGCTGGTGCAGGAACGCCCCGATTTCGCCGGCCAGTGGCTGGCCCCCGGCGGGACGGTCACCACGCGCGGCTTCGACTACCTGTCGCGCGAGGCGTGCGCGGTGCTGCTGGACCGGGTGCACGGCGAGTTCGAACGGCGCCTCGGGCACTGGTTCGGCCGGGTGATCGCCGGGTCGTTCCAGGACGAGCTGCCGACCCTGCCCACCTGGTCCGCCCGCTTCGCCGAAGAACACCTCGCCCGGCGCGGGCGGCCGTTCGACCCTCTTTCGCCTGCGCCGGACTGGCGGGCGTACCAGACGACCAGGGCCGAGCTGGCCGAGGAGGCGTTCTTCCGGCCGCTGGCCGAGTGGCACGAACGCCACGGCCTCGTGCACGGCTGCGACCAGCAGGACCCCGCCCGCGCCGGGCATCCGGTCGACGGCGTGCGGCTGTACGCCGACTACGCGCGCACCCACCGCTGGTTCGGCGCCCCCGGCTCCGACCACCACGGCGACGCCCGCCTGCACTCCTCCCTGGCCCACCTGTACGGGCGGCCGCGCACCTGGATCGAGGCGTTCCACTCCAGCGGGTGGGGCGGCACCCTGGAGGAGACGTTCGACTGGCTGCTGCCGTGGCTGCGGGCCGGGGCGACGCTGTACAACCCGCACGCCGTCTACTACACGACCCGGCGCGGCTGGTGGGAGTGGGCGCCGCCGGCCACCGACTGGCGGCAGCCGTACTGGCGTCACCACCGGGTCTTCGCCGAGGCGCTCACCCGGCTCTGCGCGGCCCTGTCCCTGGGCCGCCACGCCTGCGACGTCGCCGTCCTCCTCCCCACCGCCACCGCCCAGACCGGCACCGGCGCGGGGACGACCGGCCCGGAGACAGGTGGCCCGGGAGCGGTTGCTCTGGAGGCAGTTGGTCGGGAGGCGGCGGTCCCCGAGGCGACCGGTCCCCAGACGGCGGGTCCTCAGACGGCGGGTCCTCGGACGGCGGGTCCTCAGACGGCGGGTCCTCAGACGGCGGGTCCTCAGACAGCCGGTCCGAGGGCGGGCGATCACGAGGCGGCCGGTTCGGGGGCGGAGGATCACGAGCCGGCCGGTTCGAGGGCGAGCGAGCCCGAGCCGGACGGGCGTGGGGCCGCGAGCGCTGCGGCGGACGCGGTCAGGGCGCAGGAGGTGTACCGCGAGCTGGTGGGCGACATGGCCTGGTTCGCCACCAAGCCGGGCGTGCTGGACCGGCTCGGACTCGACGCCGACGTCATCGACGAGGACTCGGTGCGGCGCGCGGTCGTCAAGGACGGGCGGCTGACCGTCTCCACCGAGGCGTACCGCGCCGTCATCCTGCCCGCCGTCACGGTGCTGGACGAGGACGTCGCCACCCGGCTCACGGAGTTCGCCGCAGGCGGCGGCCTCCTCATCGCGGTCGGCGCCCCAGCCGAACCCTCCCCAGAAGGGCCGACCGGACGTTCCCCAGAGGGGCCGGCCGGATGCTCCTCGGTTAGGCCGGTCGGACGTTCCTCGGAGGGGGTGGCCGGACGCTCCCCAGAGGGGGCGGCCGGATGCTTCCTGGAAGGGGCGGCTGGACGTTCTTCGGAGGGGGCGGCTGGGCGTTTCTCGGAGGGGACGGACCCCTCGCACCTCGCCGCCCGGCTCGGGGCTCGCTTCGTGGCGTCCGCCGACCGGCTGGGGGAGGCACTGACGGATCTGGAACGGCGGGTCGAGGCGCCCGTGCCCGCGCTGGTCCGGGAGGACGGCGGGACGACGCTCGTCTTCCTGCCCGCCGCCTTCCCCATGGCCAGCCGCATCGGCGTCGGACGGCCCGAGGAACGCGGGGTCGACCTGGGCTGGCTGGACGCCGTCATCGACTTCGACCCCGGCCGGTACGCCCGCGAACTGCCGGTCACCGTCCACGGCGTTCAGGGCGCCCCGCTGCTGCTGCGGCCCTTCGCCGGGGGCGAGCCGGTGGCGCTGCCGTACACGAGGGACGGCGACGCCGTACGGGTGCGCGTCCCGTTCGACGACGGCCCCGCGGCGCTGCTGGTGTTCGACGGCACCCGGCCGGAGCCCGCGCCACGGCCCGCGTACACCGTGGCGGCGGAGCTGGAAGACGCGGAGTGGGACGTCGAGCTGGTGCCCACCCTCGACGACACCTGGTCCGACTTCGGCGGCGGCGGCGCGGGCGTCGAAGGCTGGACGTTGCGCACCCCGGACGGGGAGCCGGTGGACGTCACGTTCGGGCCGCACGGCGAGCAGCGCGTCGGCGGCGGAGCGTGGACGCCGTCGGTCTGGTCGTCCTCACGCGGACTGCGCAAGGACCCCGTGCACCGGGAGACGCTGGGGCCGAAGGGACGGGTTCCGGTCGAGTTCCTCGCGTTCGGCCGTACCGGCGCGGGCGTCGAGGCCGCCTTCCGCACCCTCATCACCGTCCCGGACACCGCCGACACCCGCTCCAGCCCGCCCCTCGCCGATGGCTCCATCATCGGCTCCGGGCCGCTCATCTCGGACGGCTCCGAGTCCCGTGCCGTCGCTCAGGGCGGCGCGTGGGTGGCGATCGGGGCAGGGGCGGCGAAGGCGCTGCGGATCGACGGTGCGGACTGGCCGCTGGACGACCGCGGCTACGCGGCCGTGTCCCGCGCCCCCGTCCCGCCCGGCGAGCACCTCCTGGAGTTGCTGCTCGTCCCCGACGAGGAACTCGACCTGCGCGCGTACGTCTGCCTGCTGGCCGACCCCGCCGACGCCGCCCGCCCCGAGTGGATCGCGGGCGCGCCCCTGGAGACCGTGGTGACCGCGCCCGAGCACGGGGGAGCGGTGCTGCAGGTGGCCGCCACGGCGTTCTGCCGGGTCCTGGTCAACGGGACGGAGGCGGGCAGACAGGGCGGCTTCGACCCCTACGCCGAGTCGGACGTCCCGCGCGTGCGCCGCTACGACGTGACGGGCCTGCTGCGCCCGGGCGCCAACACGGTCCGCGTCGAGTCGGACGGCTGGGTGCTGGTGGACGGCCTGGCCGTCTCCGGGCCGCACTGGACGCCGGAGCCGCGCGTACGCCGCCGCCAGTACGGCGACCCCGCCGCCCTCTGGCTGCTCCCACGCCCCCACCCTCTGTCGGAGGCGACCTGGCTGGACCCCACCCCGACCGCGCTGCCGGCCGTCTTCGCCGTCCCGGACGCCCGGCCGCGGTCCGAACGGTTCCTGCTGGACGCGCCCCCCGGCGCCACCGGCGTCGAGGTGAACGCCCTCGGCCGGATCGAACTGCGCGCCCCGTTCGGCGGACCGGGACCGGGCGAGGCCGAGATCGTCGTTCAGACCACCCCGGGCGCGAGCGGCGGGGCCGCCTTCACCGGCCCCGTCCGGTTCACCTGCGGCCCGGGACGGATGCGGCTGGGCGACTGGGAGGAGCTCGGCCTGGCCGGCTACAGCGGCGGCGTCCGCTACCGCACCACGCTCACCGCCGGCTCCGGACCGGGCGTGCTCGACCTGGGCCGGGTCAGGGGCACGGCCGAGGTGACGGTGAACGGCCGGCCCCGCGGCGTGCGCGTGTGCTCCCCGTACCGGTTCGACGTCGATCTCGACGAGGGCGAGAACGTCGTCGAGATCCTCGTCCTCGGCACCCTGGCCGCCTACCTGGACGAGGTCAGCCCCACCCACTTCGTCTTCCCCGGCCAGCGCACCACGGGCCTGTTCGGACCCGTGCGCCTGCACCGCCCGGCCGCCGACCTAGGATGAGCCGGCGAGGACACCACCGGGCCCGCCGGGCCCGGATTCCGTGGAAGGAGGGCGCCGGTTGGCACACCACCGGAGCCGGCCCGTGATCGCCGTCATCGGCGCGGGCCTGATGGGCGCGGCCACCGCGTGGCAGCTCGCCCGCCGCGGCGCCCAGGTCACCCTGATCGAGGCGTACGAGATCGGCCACCGCCGCGGCAGCTCCCACGGCACGTCCCGGATCTTCCGCCGCGTCTACGACGACCCCTTCTACGTCGACCTGACCGGCCGGGCGGCGGAGTGCTGGCGCGACCTGGAGTCCGACTCGGGCACCACCCTGCTCCGTACGACCGGCGGCCTCGACGTCGGCGCGGACCGGGACCTGGAGGGCCTGGCCGCGATGGTGTCGGCCGCCGGAGTGGCCTGCGAGCTGCTGCCCGAGGGGGCGGCGCGGGAGCGCTGGCCGTTCGCCCGCTTCGACGGGCCGGTGCTGTTCCATCCGCAGGCCGGGGTGGTGGACGCCGACGCCACCGTGGCGGCGTGCGTCCGGCGGGCCGCCGAGCTCGGGGCGAAGATCCGTACCGGAACGCGCGTGCGGGAGGTGCGCACCGGCGGGGACTCGGCGCTGGTGCGCATGGACGACGGCTCGGAGCTGGCGGCGGACACCGTCGTCGTGGCGGCGGGAGCGTGGCTGCCCGAGCTCGCGGACGCCATCGGGACGCCGCTGCGCCTGCCGCCGCTGCGTGTCACCCAGCAGCAGGTCTTCCACTTCCGCCAGCGTGACCCCGGCCAGGCCTGGCCCACCCTCGTGGCCACGGACGAACTGCTGCTCTACGGCCTCCCGTCGGGACCCGACGGAGGAGCCGCGCCCGCCGTCAAGGTCGCCGAGCACGACCGGGGCACGCCCACGACCGCGAGCACCCGCGACGGGGTCGTGAACCCCGCCTCCAGGGACGCCGTCTCCGGCTGGGTGGCCCGCCGCCTGCCCGGCCTCGACCCCGAGCCGGTCGCCGAGGCCGTCTGCCTCTACACGACCACCCCCGACGAGGATTTCATCCTGGACCGGGCCGGTCCCGTCGTGGTCGTCTCGCCCTGCTCGGGTCATGGCGCCAAGTTCACCCCGCTGATCGGCCACCTGGCCGCCGACCTCGCCCTCGGCACCGCCGGCCCGCTCCCACGCTTCGCCCTGCGCTGACCACGGTACGGCGTCCGCCTTCGCCCCCGCGATGACAGAGCGTCACCGGCTGTGCGGATTCCGCACCTGCCGCTGCCGTCCCATGGATAAGGTGGGCGACCGGAACTCCCGCCCGGCCGGCCGCGCCGTACGCGATCAAGGGAGCAGCAGGCGAAGCGAGGGGGAGCATGCGGGTGAAACGCGACCGGCACACCCGCCGCCTCCTGGGCGCCGTCGCCGGCCTGGCCGCGCTCGTCCCCGTCTACTACCTCACCGAGGCCGCCGCCAGAGCCCTGCGCGCGGGCAACGCCGCGTTCGCCCCCGCGCCCGCCGCGCTGGGCTACCTCGCGGCGGTGGCCGCCATCGTCGTGCTCCTCACCGCCTGGCCGGCCGCCGCGCTCGCGTGCGGCGTGCCGCTGGCCGCGGCTGGCACGCTGTTCGCCCTGGACCTCGACGCCGCCGTGGGCGTGGCGGGCACGCTGCCCTACGCCCGCTCCGGCGGGCTGCCCTGGTCGGCGCCGCAGGCCGCGCCGTGGGCCGAGCTGGGCGAGCCGCCGGGAACCCTGGCCGGCCTGACCGGCCTGTACGCGCTCCTCGGCGCCCTCCTCGTGCTCTCGGCGCTGCTCCCCGCCCGGCTGCGATCTATCCTGGACAGGTGAGCGGGCGGGATCCGGATCGGCGCAGGGCGCTGCTCGACGCGGCCGACCGGGTCATCATGAAGGAGGGCCCCGAGGTCTCGATGGCGGCCATCGCCGCGGAGGCGGGCGTCACCAAGCCCATCCTCTACCGCCACTTCGGCGACAAACGCGGCCTCTACCAGGCGCTGGCCGACCGTCATGTGGGCACGGTCATCGGCCGGCTGCGGCCGGAGTTCGGCCGGACCGGGGCCGACCTGCGCGGCCGGGCCACGGCGGCCATCGGCGTCTACCTCGACCTCGTCTCGGCCAACCTCAACCTCTACCGGTTCCTGCTCCACCGGGCCAGCGCCGAGGACACCAGGGTCCGCTCCCACATGACCTCGCTGGTCCGCGGCCTGGGGGAGGAGCTCGGCGCGGCGCTGGCCGCCGAGCGGGTGGTGCCCGACCCGGTCCGGGCGCAGGTGCTCGGCCACGCGTTCGTCGGCATGGTGCAGGCCACGGGGGACTGGTGGCTGGAGCATCCGGAGGTCGAACGCGCCCAGGTGGTGGAGGGCCTGGTGGACGTGATCGCCGCCACCATCGTCCCCGTCACCATGCCTCGCAAGGCAGTCAGGGTCGATCGGTAGACGTGGGGTCGGCGGAGGGCTCGTCCAGCAGCCGCAGCAGGTCCCATTCGGTCTCGCACACGCGCCGCCCGATCGCCGCCAGCTCCACCGACCGCGCCCCGCCGCGCAGGTGCCGCATGGTCTGCATCACGCAGATGACACCCCACTTGAGCACGCCGAACGTCTCCCACCAGCGCAGCGCGTCCCGGTCCACCGGCTGGCCGCCCGCCTCCTCGTACGCCCCGACGAGCTCGTCATAGGAGCCGAACCCGCCCACGGGCAGCGGCGAGCCGAACCGCCACGCCTTCACGCACAACCACCCCAGATCCTCCAGGGGGTCGCCGACGTGGGCGAGCTCCCAGTCGAGCACCGCCCTGACGCCCTCAGGCCCGACGATGAGGTTGCCGTTGCGGAAGTCGCCGTGCACGACCGTGTGCCGCCGGCCGCGCGGCCGGGTGCCGGCCAGCCGCCGCAGCGCCAGCTCGAACACCGGGTGCGGCTCGCCGAGCTGATCGAGCACGTCGCGCCAGCGCAGCAGCGGGTCCTGCTCCTCCGACGGGGGTGCGGACGACAGCGGCATCCGGTGCACGGCGGCCAGCGCCTGCCCGCACTGGCGGGCCAGCCGGGGCCTGGCGGGGGCGTAGGCGTCGTCCCGCAGGATCTTGCGCGGGATCGTCTCGCCCGGCACGCGGGTCATCAGGATGTACGACTCCCCGCAGGCGACGATCCGCGGCACCGGCACCCCCGCTCCCGCCGCGGCGCGCATCAGCCTCGCCTCGGCGGCGAGCCCGGCACCGGCCTCCGCGGGGGCGCCGGGCGAGTCGAGCCGCAGGATCAGCTCGTGCCGGCCCTCGTCCGGGCCGACCACGTCGAGGGCCCAGGTCTCACGGGACGCCCCGCCGGGCAGCCGGGCGCTGGACGCGACCACCGCCCCCGTTCCGAACGCCGCGCGGACGATCGCCTGCGGATCGCTCATCGCAGGCCGAACTCCCACGAGCCGCCCGCCGCGTACGTGCCCAGGATCCGCCGCCCCACCGAGTCGACGTGCACCTCGTCCGGCCCGTCGTAGATCCGCCCGGCCCGCGCGTGCCGGTACATCCGGTCCAGCGGCGTGTCCGGGGTCAGCCCGGCGGCCCCGTACACCTGGATGGCCCGGTCGATCACGTTGTGCAGCATCCGCGCGCCCACCACCTTGATCGCCCCGATCTCCACCCGCGCCTGCGCGCCGGGGGCCGAGTCGACGACGCCGGCGGCGTGCAGCGTGAGCAGCCGGGCGGACTGGATCTCGGTGTAGGAGTCGAACACGTGCTGCCGCATGAGCTGCTTGGCGGCCAGCGGCTCGCCGAACGCGGCGCGCTCGTGCAGCCTGCGGCACATCAGGTCGAAGGCCCGCTGCGCCTGGCCGAGCCAGCGCATGCAGTGGAAGATCCGGCCGGGGCCGAGCCGTTTCTGCGCGATGACGAACCCCTGCCCGCGCGGCCCGAGCAGGTTGGCGGCGGGGACGCGCACGTCCTCGTACCGCACCTCGCAGTGCGCCCCGTCGAGCCCCAGCACCGGCGTCTCGCGCACGATGGTGTAGCCCGGCGTGTCCGTCGGCACCAGGATCATGGAGAAGGCCCGATGCGGCGGCGCGTCCGGCTCGGTCCTGCACATCACGGTCGTGTACGCCGCCCGCGACGCCCCCGTGGTGAACCACTTGTGCCCGTTGATCACCCATTCGTCCCCGTCGAGCACGGCGGAGGTGGTGATCTGCGTGGGGTCGCTGCTGGAGACGGACGGCTCGGTCATCGCGAAGCTCGGCGAGATGTCGCCGCGCACCAGCGGTTCCAGATAGCGTTCGCGCTGCCCGGGCGAGGCGTGCTCGTGCAGCATCAGCGAGTCCTGCAGCGTGTACGTACCGAGCGCGAGCTGTCCGTACTCGCTGCGCCCCTGCACCTCGTTGACGTAGACGTAGTCGAGGAACGGCAGCCCGCCCCCGCCCAGCTCACGCGGATGACCGAGCGCCCACAGACCCTCCTTCTTGGCCTGGGCCCGCAGCTCGTCCAGGACCGCCGCCGCCTCGGGGCCGCCCGCGTGCAGCACGGGCTCGGCGGGCTCCACCCGCTCGGTCATGAACGCGTACACGGCGTCACGCACCGGGCGGACGCTGTCGGGGACCGCGAAGCTCATGATTCACCCAATCCCGGATCCCCGGCGAAGGTCAACCGTCTCAGGGCAGCCAGCTGACCTTGCCGTGCAGGAAGGCGTACCCGACGAAGGCCACGGCGTCGATCAGCGTGTGCGCCACCACCAGCGGCATCGCCCGGCCCCACCGCTGGTACATCTTCCCGAACACCAGCCCCATCACCACGTTCCCGACGAACCCCCCGAAACCCTGATACAGGTGGTACGACCCGCGCAGCAGCGCCGACACGGCCAGCGCCTTCCACGGCGTCCATCCGGCCTGGCCCAGGCGGTGCAGCAGGTAACCGGCGACCAGCACCTCCTCCAGCAGCCCGTTCTGCGCCGCGGCCAGCAGCAGCACCGGCACCTGCCACCACTCCTGGGGCAACTGCCCGGGGACGACGGTCAGGTTCACCCCCGCCGCCCACACCACCAGGTAGAACGCCAGCCCCGAGCCGCCGATCGCGGCCGCGAGCACCGCCCCGCGCGCCAGGTCGCCGCCGGGCCGGCGGAAGTCGGCGCCGATCGTCCGCAGCGACTCGCCCGAACGCACCAGCAGGTACGCCACCAGCCCCACCGGCGCCACCGCGATCGCGATCTGGACCAGCTGCAACGTGAGGTCCAGCCAGGGCCGTCCCGGCGCCATCGACCCGACGAGCACCGCGTGCTGGCCCTTGAGCTCCCTCGGCGCCGTGAGCGCCCCGATCAGCCGCACGAACGCCACCACGGCGCTGGCGCCGAGCGAGACCGACATCACGACGAAGATCTCGGCCCGGATGAGCCTGGGACCGAGCACGGGACCAGGGTCGAGGGAGGACTGTGTGTGCATGTGCGCAGACTAGCTGGTACATGATCGGACGCTGATAAAGGCGACATGTCCCCCGCTTTGCCGGGGGACATGTCAGACGGCGGGCTCGCGCCGCTGTCCGGAGGCATGGTTCGCGTCTTCGCCGGGGGACACGTGGACGCTGCGCCTTGCCGGGCGTGGTCAGGGTCGCCCGGGGACCTCGACCGGCGTTCCGTCGAAGGATCCGGACAGCGCGGGCCGCTCCTGAGCGGTGAACGCCTCCCAGACCAGCTCCACCCGATGCACCCGCCCCTCAGCCCCGCCGTTCGAGGCGCCGGGGGAGACGGTGAGCGCGGCCACCGCCTTCCCGTCGGGCCGGAGCGTGATCCGGCCGGTCACCGCCACCCCGGGCACGAACGCGGCCCCGTCCAGGTCGATGGTGCCGGACCCGAAGGTCACCTTCCCGCCGCGCAGCCCGGCCTGCTCGGTCAGCCTCCCGTGCACCAGGTTGTACGGGTTGCGGCGGGCGACGGCGTCGGCGGCGGTGGCGTACCCGGCCGCCAGCACCCGCCGCCGCTCCACGTCCAGCCCGGGCGCGGGCACCGGCGCGACCTCGGCGAGCGAGCGGGGGAACGCTCCCGAGGCCCGGTAGTTCTCCGCGGCGCACCGCGTCCGCGGCACCCGATGGTCGAGCGCGAACGAGCGCAGCATCGCCCGCACGCACTCCCCGGCCGCCCCCGGCCCCCAGGCGAGGCTGTGCGTGCCGAACGGCACCCGTACGAACGTCGCCCGCGGGAAGACGCGCATCGCGCGGGCCACCTCGGCGGGCGTGTGCGTGTCGAAGTCCCCGCCGGCGACCAGCACCGGCACGGCGGGCAGGTCCGCGTGCGGCGGCAGCACGGGAGCGGGGCGCGGCGTCGGCCAGTTCACGCAGAACTCCAGCCCGGAGCCCGCGTCGAGCCCGAGGTCGGCGGGCGTGAACGGCGCCAGCGGCCGCTCCCGCTCGAAGTACCGCTCCAGCTGGGCCAGCCGCTCGGCCGGGCCCGCGTCCCGGTCGAACGGGAAGGACCCGTCGCCGCACCGGTAGGCCAGGTACCCGGCCCACTCGGCGCCCTCGATCGGCTGGCTCGGGACGCCCTTCAGCACACCCGTCAGCCGGCGCAGCGGCGCGGGATCGCCGGCCAGGTACGCCGTCGCGGCGGCGTTCGCCTCCCGGCCGAAGACCGGCTCCGTCATCCGCCCCACGCCGTTGAGCGCGGGCAGGGGCACCTCGGGGTCGGGGTGCGCGCGCAGGTGCGCCACCAGGCGGGCGAAGGTGCGCTCCGGGTCGCCCGGCAGCTCACGGCAGGCGCGCGAGCGGCCGCAGACGAAGCTCATGAGCTCGGGCCTGGACCGCATCGGCCACAGGACGTGCCCGTCAGGACCGGTGATCGTCGTGCTGTCGAGGAACGCCGCCGCCAGGCCCTCGGGGCGTTGGGCGGCGTACGCCTGGGCGTAGGCGGTGCCGTAGGAGTTGCCGTAGAAGGTGACCGGGCCGGCGCCGAGCGCGCGGCGTACCGCGTCCATGTCCCTTACGGCCTGGTCGGCGGTGAAGAAGCGGATGCGCGGTCCCAGGTGCGCGGCGCAGGCCGCGACGCTGTCCGGGTCGGTCAGCTTCAGGCCCGGGCACAGCAGCGGAGAGGACGCGCCCAGACCGCGAGGATCGACGACCAGCAGGTTCCGCTGGTCGAGCACCGGTCCGAGCGTCTGCGTCAGTCGCGGCACGTCGGGCAGCGCGGGGAGCGGGCCGCCGGGATTGGCGAGAATCGTCCCGGTCGCCCGCTTCGCGGCGGGGATCCAGGCGAACGCGACCTCGATCCGCTCGGACGCCGGATCGTGCCAGTCCAACGGCACGCCGATCGTCCCATCACACCGAACGACGGCCCCGGCACACTCATGCAGCGCCCCAGGCCCGGCCTCGGAGGCGGCACGCCGGACCGCCGTGACGGCGGGCGCGGTGGAGGGGAGCTGGGCCGTGGTGACGGCGGGCATGGTGGTGGGAAGGCGGGCCGTGGTGACGGCGGGCGCGGGGGTGGCGTGTGCTGTGGCGGCGGCGGGGAGGGTCGCCGACACCACCAGGCCCGCGGCCGCGATGACCGTCAAGGGGGCTGTCACGAGGGCTTCGAGGCGCATGTTTCCACCATCGCCCGCCATCTCCGGCGAATCCTCCGCCGCCAGGACGAATCGCTCTTGGGAGCAGGCTCCTACTCTGCTAGGGAGGACGGTGTGACCCGTACCGAACCGCACGACGTGCCCAGCGCGGCCGAGCTGGTGGCCGCCGTACGCGACTTCCTGGAGACCGACGTCCTGCCGGCCGTGGACGGCAGGACCCGCTACCACACCCGCGTCGCCATCAACGTGCTCGGCATGGTCGAGCGGGAGATCGAGCTCGGCCCCGCCCAGGCCGAGCGGCACGCCGCGGGCCTGGCCGCGCTGGGCGTGGCGGACGACGCCGAGCTGGCCGCGGCCGTCCGCGAGGGCCGCGTCCCCGACGACTCCGCCCTCGTCGCCGTCCTGGAGCAGGCCGTGCGCGCGAAACTGGAGGTGGCCAACCCCGGCTACCTCACCCCGTGAACAACGCACGCGGCCCGCTCCCCGTGCGGGAGAGCGGGCCGTGCGCGGTGGAAAGGGGTCAGTGGGAGCCGGTCAGGTCCAGGTCCTTGACCTTGGGGTCGCCCTCGTCGGCGAAGTAGTCGTCCCGCGCCGTCGCGTCCTTGCCGTCCGCGACCTTGGCGGCCCGGAAGATCAGCGTGCCCAGGGCCGCCACCACCAGGTTGACGCCCAGCGCCAGGAACCCGGCGTAGACCGTCATCTTGGTGTCGAAGCCCAGGTTCGCCAGCCCGAACGCCGAGCCGCCGAAGTGCTGCTTGCCGTTGGCCGGGTTGGGGATGAGGTAGAGCATCCACATGCCCGCCGCCAGACCGGCCGCCCAGCCGGCGATCAGCCCGCCCTTGTGGAACCAGCGCGTGTACAGACCCAGCGCCACCGACGGCAGCGTCTGCAGGATGACCACGCCGCCGATGAGCTGCAGGTCGATCGAGAACTGCGGGTCGAGGAGCAGGATGCACAGCACCGCGCCCACCTTGACCAGCAGCGACGCGATCTTGGAGACGTTGGCCTCCTGCGCGTCGGTGGCGTCCTTGTTGATGTACTCGCGGTAGATGTTGCGGGTGAACAGGTTCGCCGCCGCGATCGACATGATCGCCGCGGGGACGAGCGCGCCGATGCCGATGGCGGCGTAGGCCACGCCGGTGAACCAGTCGGGGAACATCTGGTCGAACAGCACCGGCACGATCGTGTTCGTGTCGGCCTTGCCGCCGGCGGTGACGGGCTTGACGCCGGCCGCGATGGCCATGAAGCCGAGCAGCGCGATCAGGCCCAGCACGAGGCTGTAGGCGGGCAGCGCCGACATGTTCCGCTTGATCACGTTGCGGTTCTTGGAGGCGAGCACGCCGGTGAGGCTGTGCGGGTAGAGGAACAGCGCCAGCGCCGAGCCGAAGGCCAGGGTGATGTACTGGAGCTGGTTGTTCGCGTTCAGCAGGATGCCGTCACCGGGCGCCGCCGAGGCGTCGAACTTGGCCTTGGCCGCGTCGAAGATCGAGTCCCAGCCGCCCAGCTGCGCCGGGATGTAGATGACCGCGGCCAGGATCACGATGTAGATCAGCGAGTCCTTGACGAACGCGATGAGCGCGGGCGCGCGCAGGCCGGACTGGTAGGTGTACGCGGCCAGGATCGCGAACGCGATGATGATCGGCAGGTGCCCGGTGATGCCCATCGCCTTGAGCACCGCCTCGATGCCGACGAGCTGCAGCGCGATGTACGGCATCGTGGCCACCAGGCCGGTGATCGCGACGGCCAGCGCCAGCGTCGGCGACCCGAACCGGGCCCGGACGAAGTCGGCCGGCGTGACGAACCCGTGCACGTGCGAGACCGACCACATCCGCGCCAGCACCAGGAACACCAGCGGATAGACCACCACGGTGTACGGCAGCGCGTAGAAGCCGAGGGCGCCGGCACTGAACACCAGCGCGGGCACCGCCACGAACGTGTAGGCGGTGTAGAGGTCGCCGCCGATGAGGAACCAGGTGACCCAGGAGCCGAAGCTGCGACCGCCGAGTCCCCACTCGTTCAGGCTGGCCAGGTCGCTCGGCCGCCGCCAGCGCGCGGCCACGAAGCCCATGCCGCTGACGATGAGGAACAGCACGATGAAGACGACCAGCTCGGTCGTGTGCGCGCTCATTTGGTCATCCGGTAGACGATGGTCGTGGACACGACGCCCACCACGATGAAGGCGATCTGCAGCCAGTAGAAGAGCGGGAAGCCGAACAGGCGGGGCTCGTCGGCGTTGAACAGGAACGTCAGCAACGGCAGCACGATCGGCAGGACCAGCAGCCAGTTCCATGGGCTGCGGTCAGTTCGCGGCTGCCCGGGTTCCCCGGTAGTCATCGACCCTCCGATGAATGGATCAGGAGCCGTCGATGACCGGCTCCTGACAACTCGTCAATGGAGGGAGAGTAACTTTACAGCGGTATTAAACCCAATGTCTGCTGTATTACGGTTTGGCCTAAATGCCGGGATGAAATCTTGACTTCCGAGACCCCGGCACACGACCACACCGCTGAAACCTTAGGCACGCGCGCGCCGCGATCGTCAGTCCCGATCGACGAGTGGTCGCCCGCGTGCGGCGAACGGTCACACCGTCCGGTCGTCGGCGGTCCTCGGCTCGTGCCTGACGTCGCCGGGCCCGCCGACCTTCCGGGTCCAGGCGGCGAACTCGACCAGCACGCCGTCCGGGTCCTTGAAGTAGATGGACCGGACGAAGACGCCGTCGTGCATCTTCGGCGCCACGCCGAACTCGCTGTCGTCGTGGTTGAGCAGCACGCCGACGTCGATGCCCTTGGCGACGAGCCGGTCGCGGTACTCCTCGATCCGCTCCGGCGGCACGTCGAAGGCGATGTGGTTCATCGAGCCGACGGCCGACAGCAGCTCGCCGCGGTCGGGCAGGTTCTTCGGCGCGGACACGCCCGGCACGCCGTCGGGCGCGTCGGGGAACCAGAAGAAGGCCAGCGCGTTGCCGCCCCCGCAGTCGAAGAAGAAGTGCTGCCCCCAGCCCATGGGCAGCTCGATGGTCTTGATCAGCGGCATGCCCAGCACGCCCGAGTAGAAGTCGACGGTCCGCTTCATGTCCGAGCAGACCAGCGCGACGTGGTTGACCCCGCGGAGCTCGAATTCGCCGTTCATGGTAACTCCCTGCTTATCACAGGGTCCCGCGGGAAAACATGACATGAGATGTCGGCTTTCAGCGGCACGATCGTGCGCATGATCGCTTTGGTGGCGGGCGCGACCCGCGGAACGGGACGAGGCATCGCGGTGGCCCTGGGGGCGGCCGGCGCGACGGTGTACTGCGCGGGCAGGAGCACGCGCGAGCAGCGCTCGGAGATGAACAGGCCGGAGACCATCGAGGAGACGGCCGAGCTGGTCACGGCGGCCGGCGGCGCCGGCGTTCCCGTACGGTGCGACTTCCTGGAGCAGGACCAGGCGCGGGAGCTGGCCGCGCGCGTCGAGCGGGAGCAGGGAAGGCTCGACGTGCTGGTCAACGACGTGTGGGGCGGCGACGGCCTCTGGGAGTGGGACACCCCGGTCTGGAAGCACGACCTGGACAACGGCCTGCGGCTGCTCAGGCTGGCCGTCGAGACCCACATCATCAGCGCCAGGCACCTGCTGCCGCTGCTGATCAAGGAGCCGGGCGGCCTGGCCGTGGAGGTCACCGACGGCACCTGGTCGTTCAACGAGACCCGCTACCGCGAGAACGTCTACTACGACCTGGCCAAGATGTCGGTGAACCGGCTGGGCTTCGCCTGGTCGAACGAGCTGCGCCCGTATGGGGGCACGGGGCTGGCCGTGACACCCGGCTTCCTGCGCTCCGAGGCCATGCTCGAAGGCTTCGGCGTCACCGAGGACAACTGGCGCGAGGCCGAGGTGGACAGCGCCTGGATGGTCTCCGAGACCCCCGCCTACGTCGGCAGGGGCGTGGCCGCCGTGGCCCAGGACCCGGACCGGCAGCGCTGGTCGGGCCGGTCGGTCAGCAGCGAGGAGCTGGCCGTCGCGTACGGGCTGACGGACGTGGACGGCAGCCGGCCACGCGTCTGGAGCTACATCACCGAGGCACGGGAACGTCAGGCGAAGGAGCCGGGCGCGGACCGGAATGACGACTGGAAGGCTTATCGGTAGAGCTCTGCCATGCGGGCGGCGGCCTCGGCGAGCATCGCCCGCAACCGCGGCGGATCGAGCACCTCCGCCTCCGCCCCGAACCGCAGCACCTGCGCGAACGCCACCGGCAGCGACTCCACCGCCAGCCGCACGGTCCCGTCGGGCTCCAGCGAGGCCAGCGCGTCCGCCAGCGCGGCGGGGTCGGCGACGTGGCGCAGCATCCGTACGCCGTGCTCGCTGAGCCGCAGCGTGATCACCTCGCGCAGCAGGGACCGGGTGAACTCGGCCGACTGCTCGGCCCAGAACGCGGCCAGGTCGAAGTCGGGATCGCGGTCGAACGTCTCGTCCAGCACCGTGATCTCGCCGAACCGGTGCACCCGGAAGATCAGCGTCCGCGCCTTGAGGCGGGCGGCCAGGTACCAGGCCCCGGCCTTGAGGACGAGGCCGTACGGTTCGAGCACGCGCGGGCGTTCCCGGTAGAGCGCCGAGACGCGCCGGTCGCTCCACACCGCCCTGGCCAGCGGCGCCAGGGCGGCAGGCGGCGGATCGCCGCCGGCGAACCAGCCGGGCGCGTCCAGGTGGAAGCGCTGGGCCGCGGTCGCGGGCGCGTCACGCAGCGCGGGGGAGAGCGCGGCGGCGGCCTTCAGCCGGGCGGTGGCCGCCACCTCCTGCAGCCCCATCTCGCGCAGCGCGGCCGGCACCCCCGACAGGAACAGCGCCTCCGCCTCGGCCCGGTCGAGCCCGGTCAGCCGGGTGCGGTAGCCGTCCAGCAGCCGGTAGCCGCCGCCCCGCCCCCGGTCGGCGTAGACCGGCACGCCCGCCTCCGACAGCGCCAGCACGTCGCGGTGGACGGTGCGCTCGGAGACCTCCAGCTCCCTGGCCAGCTCGGCCGCCGTCATCCCGCCCCGGCCCTGCAGCAGCAGGACCAGCGACATCAGCCTTGAGGCGCGCACAACGGCAGCACCACGGCGGAGGGACGGTCGGGGGAGTGGAACACCTCGACGTCGGCGGGCACCATCGCCCCGCCCGCGCCGAGCGGATCGCCGGTGCCGGGATTGCGGGCGATCGTCGGGTACGCTCCCGCCGCGACGTGCACCCTGATCCGGTGGCCGCGCCGGAACCGGTGCCCGATCGGCCACAGATCCACCTCAACCCGGCGCACGTCCTCACCATAGCCGGGCCCGAGCCGCCGCACGCCCTCGCACACGTTGTACGAGCGCCCGCCCGGATGGACGTCGCACACCCGCACCACCACGTCCACGTAGGGCGTGCTGGAGCGCAGGAACAGCTCGGCGCGCACCGGGCCGATCATCTCGGTGTCGGCGTCCAGCCCGGCCGAGCTGTAGACCAGCACGTCGCGGCGCCGCTCCAGCCGCCGCTGGTCACGCGGCCTGGAGTCGCCCAGCAGCACCGGCCCGCCGATCACCGGCGTCGGATGCGACGGGTGGTAGCGGAAACGGTCGGGCCCCGACTCGGCCGGCCCCTCGGGCCCGAGCCCGAACCCGGGCTGGAGGTGCCAGCGCTGCTCCCGCATGCCGGGCACCGGCCAGTCGGGGTAGTCGCGCCACTCCCCGGCGCCCGTCACGTAGAGGCGCACCGGATCGGCGCGCAGCCCCGACCGGTCGCCGAGCAGGTGCGCGCGGAACCAGGCCGACGCCTCCGCCATGGTGGGCCGGCCGTGCCGGCTGTCGATGTGGTACCAGGGGCCGATCGTCAGGTACGGCCGCCGGCCCGCCGCGCGCAGCGCCGCGTAGTCCTTCAGCTGCCACGGCAGGAACACGTCGTACCAGCCGCCGAGCATGGTGACGGCGGCGTCCACCTCGCCCACCTTCGGGGAGAAGTCGCGCTTGTCCCAGTAGGGGACGGCCGGGTCGGCGTGGTGCGCGAGCAGGTCCTGGAAGAACGGCAGCGTCCGCCCGGCCGAGACCAGGTCGAGCTCCGCCACGGGACGGTTCGACAGGACCGCCCTGCGGGTGAGCCGGGGCGCGGTCAGCGCGGCGGTCCCGCCGAAGCGGCGGGACATGCCGTCGGTGAGCGTGGTCCAGCTCAGCGCCGACTCCAGCGCGAACGCCCCGCCCACGTACGCCGCGTCCCTGAACTGGGAAGCGGTGATCTGCACGGCCATGGCCTTGAGCTCGGGCCCGGCGTAGGGGGCCACGGCCCACTGTGTGTAGCCCAGGTAGGACGGGCCGAACATGGCGAACGAGCCGCCGTACCAGGGCTGCTCGCGCAGCCAGGCCACGGTGGCCAGCCCGTCGTCGTGCTCGTCGCCGAGGGGGTCGAGCAGGCCGCCCGAGCCGAAGCCGCCCCGGCAGCTCTGGATGACGACGTGGAAGCCCTGCCGGGCGAAGCCGCGCCCGTAGTAGAGGCCGAACAGGCCGCGCCGGCCGTACGGCGAGCGCATCAGGATGACGGGAGCCCGCCCGTCACCAGGGGGAACGTAGTGATCGGCCAGCAGCGTCACGCCGTCGCGCATCGGCACCGGAAGATCGCGCTGGATCCGCACGCGTCTCATGTACCAACCAGTAACATATGCCGGCCGGTGCGCGGTATACCGGGTGCCCCCGTATGACGCGGGCCCGCCCCGCCACGTGGCGGAGCGGGCCCTGTCAAGTGACGAACCCTGCTACGGAGCGGTCCGGTCCGGACGCTCGGAGACGCGCAGCCCGTTCACGATCGTCGCGCCCTGCCGGGTCGCGAAGCGCACGTTGAGCTGGCCGTCGGTCACCCTGACCGTGTACTGCCTGCTCACCGCCGTGTACGTGCCCGCCTCCAGCGCCAGGTCCAGCGCCGGGATCGCCAGCTCTCCCTCGACCAGCACGTCGAAGACCCGCTTGCCCATCTTCGTGTTCTTGACGTCGGCGAAGTCCAGCTCGACGGTGTACGTCCCGTTGGGGACGTCGTCGAAGCGGTATTCCAGCATCGACTCCCTGGCCGTCCGGAACAGCGCCTGGTCGGGCGTGCCGGCGATGCTCCTGGACGTGCTCGCCGTGCGGTTCTCGTTGGTCACGTAGCCGTAGCCGCCCCGGGCGTACTTCCGGTCCGGCGTCCAGGTGTCACCGGCCGCGTCCACGAAGTTCCTCGTGGCACCGACGTCGATGGCGACCTGGTGCTTCGGCACCACGACCGTGACCTTGACCTCGATCTCGGGCTGCCGTCCGCTGGTGGACTTGACGACCAGCTTGCCCTCGCGGAGCGTGCCCGGCGTCACGCCGGCGCTCGACACCGTCACCTTCAGGCTCACCTTCTTGCCCTTGGCCAGCTCACCGGCCGCCGGCGTCACCGTGAACCAGGACTCGCCGGTAACCGTGTACGGCGTCGGCGAGCCCAGGTTCGTCAGCTCCAGCGTGCGATCGCGGGTCGCCCCGGCCGGCATCACCACGGTCAGCTCCGCCACCGACGCGCTCACCCGCCCGGTGACCAGCGCCGTGTCGATCCGCGTGATGGCCGTCGGCGCGACCGTGACGGCCTGCGTGAACGTGCCGTAGTTCTCCTTCGACACCACGACCTCGTAGTCGCCGGCCAGCACCTGCCCGCTGAACGTGCCGTCCGCGCCGGACGTGAACTCGGCCACGTCGCCCACCTTCACCGTCGCCCCGGAGATCGGGTCGCCGTCGTTGGCGTCGGTGACCTTGCCCGCGACCAGGCCGTGCCGGCTCGCGGTGAACGTCAGGCCCTGCGCCGTCGACAGGACGGCCTCGTTGAAGGAGTACATCAGGCCGTCGGTGCCGGTCGCGTTCTCGATGCCGATCGTGCCCGAGCCGCCCTGGTCACGGCCGGTGTCGATGTCCTTGTAGCGGAACGCTACGGAGCCGTCCTCACCCAGCAGCGCCGAGAACGACACCCGCGTCGTGAGTGCGCCGAAGAAGGCGACGTCGCGCCACTCGACCACGAACGTGCGGCGCGGCGCCGTGCCCGTCACCGCCGTGTAGACGCCGCCCTGGTCGTCCACCACGAAGTCGTCCCAGAACGGATAGATCCCGTTGTTCGGCGCGTTCGTCGCCGGGAGCTGGCTGTTGCTGGAGGCCGTGGCCCCGCCGGTCCCGAACGTGATGAAGCCGTTCGCGCTGATCGACGCGCTGCTCTGGCCCGCCCCGTAGAACGGCACCTGGAACGGCAGCGTCACCTGCTGGGAGACGTCGTCGCCGGTCAGCGCCAGCTTCTCCGTGCCCGCCACGTACGGCTGCGCGCCGCTCGCGCAGGTGTAGCCGAAGTTGTCGCCGCGCAGCGGCAGCTCGATGTCCTCGACCACGTCGCCGTCCACCGTGACGGACGCGGTCGCGCCGCTGGAGCAGCGCGAGGCGGGCGTGACGACCAGCTCGTACGAGCCCTGCGGCAGCGTCAGCCGGTAGTGCCCGCTCGCGTCGGTCGTCGCGCGCTCCGGCGTGCCCGAGGCCGCCACCGTCGCGCCGGCCTCGGGGGCGCCGGCCGTGGTCACCGTGC
This sequence comes from Nonomuraea fuscirosea, assembly GCF_003001935.1. Taxonomy (GTDB): domain Bacteria; phylum Actinomycetota; class Actinomycetes; order Streptosporangiales; family Streptosporangiaceae; genus Nonomuraea; species Nonomuraea fuscirosea. The sequence goes on from NZ_PVNG01000004.1 coordinate 277,923, forward strand.
CGGACACGCTGCCGGCCGGCAGCACGGGCATGGTCACATCGGCGACCGCGGCCTGCTCGGCCGCGATCGTGACGTCCACCTCGGTCCGGCCGTAGCCGAACTTCTCCGCGGTCAGCCGGTAGTCGCCGGGCAGCAGGCGGGGGATGGTGTACGTGCCGTCCGCGCCCGTGCTCACCGTGCGGGTCAGCGGGCCGGTGACGACGATCGACACGCCGGGCACGGCCTGGCCGTTCGCGGCGACCGTGCCGGACAGGCTGCCCAGACCCTCGTCCGGCGCGGCCTTCACCGCGGCGTAGGTGTCGAGCCTGCCCTCGCCCCAGACGTTGTTGTCGGCCGCGGTGCCGCCGCAGCTGGTGTCGGAGACGTCCAAGGCGGAGCCGTCCAGCAGCGCCCGGGTGGCCGGGATGTCGCCCGTCAGCCCTGGAGCCGCCGACCAGATCAGCGCCACCGTGGCCGCCACGTGCGGCGAGGCCATCGAGGTGCCGGTGAAGCTGGCGTAGGCGTCGCCGGGCGTCGAGGAGCGCACGTTGACGCCGGGGGCGGCGATGTTCGGCTTGATCTCGCCGTTCTCGCCCTCGCCCTTGCTGCTCCTGGCGTACAGGTTGTTGTCGATGTCGAAGCCGCCGGCGCTGTACGAGGTCACGTACTGGCCGGGCGAGCCGCTGCTGCGGCAGGACGGGCCCTCGTTGCCGTTGGAGAAGGCCGGGAAGATGCCGGCCGCCAGCCAGGAGTCGACGACCTCCTTGTACCACGGGTCGAAGCCGTCGCCGCCCCAGGAGTTGTTGACGATGTCCGGCGCCAGGTCGGGACGCGGGTTCTGGCCGTTGAGGTCGGTGGGCCGCACGATCCACTGGCCGGCCGCCAGCAGCGAGGCGTCGGAGCAGGTGTTGACCTCACAGCCCTTCGCGGCGATCCACTTCGCGCCGGGGGCCACGCCGATGCCGTTCTTGCCGACCATGGTGCCCATGGTGTGCGTGCCGTGGCCGTTGTTGTCGCACGGCGCCGCGCTCGGGCAGACCTCGCCCGGGTCGAACCAGTTGTAGTCGTGGCTGTACGTGCCGTCCTGGTTCCTGCCCCGGTAGCTCTCCAGCAGCTCGGGGTGGTCGAACTGGGCGCCGGTGTCGATGTGGGCGATCACGATGCCCTCACCGCGGTCGCCCAGCTCGTCCCAGACGCGCGGGGCGTTCACCCGGTCGATGTTCCACTCGACCGCCTGCACGCCCTTGCCCGCCGTCGTGGCGCGTACCTGGGGCTCCGCCTTGCCGGTGATCGGCTTGGGCAGGGAGACCGTACGGGTCGGGGCGATCCGGTCGACCTCGGGCAGGCTCGCGATCTCGGCGGCCAGCTTCTCGCTCGCGGTCACCTTGACCGCGTTGACGATCCAGAAGGGGGTGTACTCGGCGTGGTGCGAGTCCAGCAGCTCGCGCAGGCCCGTCTGGGAGGCCTTCGCGCGGGCGCTCTTGGCATCGAAGACCAGCTCGGCCTTGGCCTCCTTGGTGACGGCCCGGCGGGCGCCGCTCAGGTCGGCGGCCCCCTTCATCCGGACCCAGAAGGTGGCCTTGTCGTTCCGCTCGAGCTCGGCCTGGACGGCCGGGTCGATCTTTCCCGGGTCAGGCGCGGCGTTCGCCGCGGCCTGCGGGGCTAAGAGACCAGCGGCGGTGACGATCCCGATCAGGACCGTCCGCCAACGGGGGGTGTGGGGCACTGTCTCTCCTTCATGACAAGGCGAGAGGTGATCTTCACGCCTCTGTCGAGAAGGGTGAAGAGATCGTGTTCGGAAAGCAAGAGGTGACGTGAAACGTTATTTTGCTGACGGAAATGTAATCTGGTCAGCTCGCGTTCCGTCAGACCGGACACGGCCCCGACCAGGGCTTATCCGCCGCTCCCCGCCGGCGCGGTCAGGACCGGAGGCCGACCTGTTTCATGATCGTCATGAAGTACGCCAGGATCTGGCCCGGCTCCTGGTCGTCGGGCCTGGTGCCCACGTGGTACAGCACCGCCGCGCTCAGCAGCTCCCGCACCACGTCCACGTCCACCTGCGCGGGCAGGCGTCCCGCCGCCCGCGCCCCGGCCAGCGCCGCCCGCACCGCCGCCTCCCGCCGGCCGCCGCTGACCAGCCGGTAGGCCGCCATCAGCTCGGGGTGGTCGTCGCGGCTGCCGTAGAGGCGGCGCAGCAGCAGCCGGTTGCGCGGCTGCGCCAGGTAGGCCGCCCAGTCCCCGAACATGTGCTCGAGGTCGCGCCAGCCGGTGAAGCCGGGGTCGTCGTCGTGGTTGGCCCACTCCAGCGTCCGTACCAGCAGCTCCGTCTTGCCGGCGAACCTGCGGTAGACCGTCGCCCGCGTCACCCCGGCCCGCCTGGCCACCTGCTCGATGCTGGTCTGCTGGGCGCCCTGCTCGATCAGCAGGTCGAGCGCGGCGGACAGGATGGCCACGTCGGCCTCCTGGCTGCGCGGCCGGCCGGCCGGGCGCGGGGCGCCCGACGTACCGGGCTCGGTGCTCTTCATGCGTCGCGGGTCACCATCGTGTCGTGCGTCGGGTTGGAAGATACGTCGGGGCCGGAAGGGCAGTCTAATGAGCGGCGGGCGGGTTCGCGGGTCGCGTTGCGCGATCATGGTCGGGCGGTTACCCTTGACGGCATGCGAAATCACGCTCAGCTCCAGTGGTGGCGCCGCTCCTAGGCGGCGCGTGTTTCGCATTCCTCAACGGACGGCCGCCCCGGTTTGGCGGCCTTTCTCGTGTCCGCCCCCGGGGCTCGATCATTGACGTGGTAAAGGGGCAGCAAGTGGATACGAGCGGATATACCACCGCCGGGGGCATCGGTGTCGAGCGCGAGACACGCCAGGTGGACGAGGCCGCCCTCGAAGAGATCGTGACAGCCCTCTCGGAGCGGCGCGGGGGTGCCTTCTCCTCGGGTATGGACTACCCGGGCCGCTACAGCCGATGGGCCTTCGGCTACGTCGACCCGTGCCTGGAGCTGGTGGCCAAGGGCCGGACGATCTCGGCCACCGCGCTCAACGAGCGCGGCCGGGTCGTGCTGCCCGCCGTCGCCTCCTGCCTGCTGGCCGCGGGCAAGCCGGTCACCGAGCCCACGGCCGACCGCGTCGAGGTGTACGTGGCCGAGTCCGAGGACCTCCTGCCGGAGGAGATGCGCAGCCGCCGGCCCACCGTCTTCACCGCCATCCGCGAGGTCATCGCCGCCTTCAAGGGCGACGACCCGCACCTCGGCCTCTACGGCGCCTTCGGCTACGACCTGGCCTTCCAGTTCGAGCCGATCAGGCAGGAGCTCGTCCGCCCCGACGACCAGCGCGACCTCGTGCTGCACCTGCCCGACCGCCTCGTCGTGATCGACCGGCAGCGCGAGACCAGCGTCGAGCACCGCTACGAGTTCACCGTCGACGGCACGAGCACCCGCGGCCTGGAGCGCACCGGCGAGACCGCGCCCCCGGTCACCCCCGGCGTGCCGGGCAAGGACCCGGAGAAGGGCGAATACGCCAAGGTCGTGGCCGCCGCCAAGGAGAAGTTCAAGCGCGGCGACCTGTTCGAGGTCGTGCCCGGCCAGGTCTTCCACGCCACCTGCGCCGACCCGTCCGGCTTCTACCGCGGCCTGTGCACCAGCAACCCCGCCCCGTACGAGTTCATCATCAGTCTCGGCGAGGGCGAGCACCTGGTCGGCGCCTCGCCCGAGATGTACGTCCGGGTGAGCGGCGACCGGGTCGAGACCTGCCCGATCTCCGGCACCATCGCCCGCGGCAGCAACCCCGTCGAGGACGCCGAGGCCATCCGCACGCTGCTGTCCAGCGTGAAGGAGGAGTCGGAGCTGACCATGTGCACCGACGTCGACCGCAACGACAAGTCGCGCATCTGCGTCCCCGGCACCGTCAAGGTCATCGGCCGCCGCCAGATCGAGCTCTACTCCCGCCTGATCCACACCGTCGACCACATCGAGGGCCGGCTGCGCCCCGAGTTCGACGCGCTCGACGCCTTCCTCACCCACATGTGGGCCGTCACGGTCACCGGTGCGCCCAAGACGTGGGCCATGCAGTTCATCGAGGACCACGAGGCCACCACCCGCCGCTGGTACGGCGGCGCCATCGGCTTCATCGGCTTCGACGGCTCCATGAACACCGGCCTCACCCTGCGTACCGCGCAGATCAAGCACGGCGTGGCGACCGTCAGGGCCGGAGCCACGCTGCTGTTCGACTCCGACCCCGAGGCGGAGGAGCGCGAGACCGAGCTCAAGGCCAGCGCCCTGCTCGGAGCCCTGGCCGCGGTCAACCAGCCCGGCGCGGCGCCGGTGGCCGAGCCCAGGGAGCAGCCGGGGCTGGGCATGAAGGTGCTGCTCGTCGACCACGAGGACTCCTTCGTCAACACCCTGGCCGACTACTTCCGCCAGGAGGGCGCGGACGTGGTGACGCTGCGCCACGGCTTCCCCGTCCAGATGATCGACGACATCGCGCCCGACCTGGTGGTGCTCTCGCCCGGCCCCGGCTGGCCGACCGACTTCGGCATGGCCGCCCTGCTCGACCAGGTCTACGCCCGCGACCTGCCCGTCTTCGGCGTCTGCCTCGGCCTGCAGGCCATGGTCGAGCAGGCCGGCGGCAGCCTGGAGCTGCTCGACTACCCCGAGCACGGTAAGCGCGGCCAGGTGACCAGGCTGGGCGGCAGCGCGCTGCTCGACGGGCTGCCCGCGGAGTTCACCGCGGCCCGCTACCACTCGCTGCACGCCAAGCGCCCCGGCGTGGTCGGCTTCACCCCGACCGCGCTCACGCCCGACGGCAACGTCATGGCGATCGAGGACACCGCGCGCCGGCGCTTCGCCGTGCAGTTCCACCCCGAGTCGATCCTCACCCAGGAGGGCTCGGCCGGCGCGAAGATCATCGCGAACGTGCTGCGTCTTGCCCGCAGGTAGGTAAAACGCGCGCGGGAGCGTGCGGAGCTCCCCTAGAGTCTCCGCATGCTCCCCGTAGACCTGCCCGGCACGGTGCGTGACGCGCTGCTCGCCCCGCTCGTCGACCACCACTGCCACGGGGTGCGCCGCGACGACCTCAGCCGGGCCGGATTCGAGCTGCTCATCAGCGCGGGCGGCGTTCCGGCGCCGCCCGGCACCACCCACTTCGACACCCCGTCCGGCGCGGCCGTGCGCCGCTGGTGCGCGCCGCTGCTCGACCTGGAACCGCACGCCCCGCCCGCCGTCTACCTGGCCCGCCGGGCCGAGCTGGGCGCGGGCGAGGTCAACCGGCGGCTGCTCGCCGGAGCCGGGGTCGTGGCGTTCCTGGTGGACTCCGCGCGCGAGGACGCCGACCTGCTCAGCGCCGCCGAGACGGGCCGGCACGGCGGGGCCGCCGCCGACGAGCTCGTCCGGATCGAGGAGATCGAGCGCGACGTCGCCTCAACGGCGCAGCTCGCCGTCGACTACCTCGACTCCCTGGGGGAGGAGCTGGCCGGCCGCGCCGCCAGGGCGGTCGGCGTCAAGACTGTCATCGGCCCTCTGTGCGGCCTCGACCTCGACCCGGCCAGGCCCGCCAGGGGAGCGGTCATCGCCGCGGCCAACCGGCGCCTGGCCGACCCCAAGGAGCCGCTGACGGATCCCGTCCTGCTCAGCTACCTGCTCTGGAGCGGGATCGACGTCGCCAGGGAGCGCGGCCTGCCGGTCCAGTTCCACACCGGCTTCGGCGCCCCGGGCACCCTACGCGCCGACCACCCGGCCGATCCCTCGGTCGGCCACGGGCTCGGCCACGGACTCGGCCACGGACTCGGGCTCGGGCTCGGGCACGGGACTGGGGTCGGGCACGAAGCCGGCGCCGGGCACGCGGCTGGGACCGGATATGGAGCTGGGACCGGATACGGAGCTGGACTCGGGCACGGGGCTGGGATCGGGCACGGGGCTGGGATCGGGCACGCGGCCGGGATCGGGCACGGGCTCGCGCGGGCGGCCGAGCCGGACCGGGCCGACCCCGCCGGGCTCGGCCGCTTCGCCGCCGCGCTGCAGCCCCTCGGGGTGCCGATGATCCTGCTGCACCCCTACCCGTTCCACCGCCAGGCCGCCCACCTGGCCGGGGCGTTCCCGCACGTGTACGTGGACGCCGGCCTCGCCCTGCCGCACCTCGGCGCCGGCGCCCGGGTCATGGACGAGCTGCTGGAGCTGGCGCCGTTCCACAAGCAGCTGTTCAGCTCCGGCTGCCACGGCCTGGCCGAGAGCGCCTACCTCGGCGCCCTGACCTTCCGGCGCGCCCTCGCGGCGGCCCTCGCCGCCCGGCTCGGCTCGGGGGAGTGGAGCATCGCCGACGCGGCCCGGGTCGCCCACATGATCGGCTCAGGCAACGCCCGGCGCATCTACCGCTTGTGAGCCCGCCCCCTTTCGGTCGCCCGCCCCGCCCAGGTCGCTGAGCCGCGGCGGCCGGGTGGGCGGCGGGATAGGCGGGTGGGCGGCGCGCCTCCGGCACACGGACGGCCCACGGGGCCACCCTCCGCCGTGAGGCTGCCCTCCGCCGTCAGGCCGGTCTGCGCCGTCAGGTCGGTCTGCGCCGCGAGGTCACCCTCTGCCGTTGGGTCGCACAACGGGAAGTGATCAGTATCGCGTTAATCGAGAAATGCATATTTCCCAATAGATGACATCAAATCGTGATTTGTCTATTAGTCAATGACGCAGTCATGATCGAGGGCGCCAGTGTCCCTACAACACCACCTGGAGGTGTCGTGTCCTGGCGCCCCATCACTCTCATCGCCGCCTTATGCCTGACGCTTTCCGTACCGGGAGTAGCCGCCGCCGACGACCCGCCGCCCGAGGTCGAGCAGCGGGCGGGCACCCAAGCGCCCGCCGAGGTCAGCGGCCTGTCCGAGCCCGCGCGGGCCGCCGACCCCGTCGCCGCGGCCAAGGCGCACCTGACCGACCCCCGTTACCACCTCGACCCCGCCGACCTGCAGCCGGTCCGCACCGTCGTGGACGGCCAGGACGAGACGGTCAGGTTCGCCCAGCGCCATCGCGGCGTGCCGGTCTTCGGCGCCCACTACCTCGTCCACCTCCGCAAGGACGGCGCCCAGCGCGAGATCGTCGGCGCGGGCGGCCGCTTCCTGACCGAGCTGACCGTGGACACCACCCCGACGGTGACCAAGGAGACCGCCGAGAAGATCGCCATTGGCCTGCGGCCGCGCGGCTACACCGGCCGCGAGCGGCCGGCGGCCACGGCCCGCGAGCTCGTCGTGCTGCCGCGCGGCACCGGTGTGCTCGCCTGGCACGTCGTCCTGAACTCGCGCTCGGAGCGCGGGAGCACCGGGCCGGCGAGTCCGCCGATGCTGCTCGACACGTACGTGGACGCCCACTCGGGCCGCCCCCTGTTCACCGTGGACCGGCTCAGGAGAGAGGGCCCCGTCCAGGGCACCGGGCGCACCGCGCACGGCAGCGACGTCACCCTGAACGCCTACGAACGCGCCGACGGCGCCGTCGAGCTGCGCGACCGCGCCCGCCCGATGTGGAACGGCAGCACCGGCGAGATCCTCACCTACGACGCCGCCGGCGCCGACGTCCAGGGCTTCCTCGAGCCGGGCATCCCGCCGGGCACCGAGCTCGCCGAGTCGCCGTCGCCCGTCTTCGGCCCCGAGCACACCGCCACCGGCGCCGTGGACGCCCACCACGGCGCGGGCCTGGTGTACGAGTTCTACCGCGGGCTGGGCCGCGACGGCCTCGACGGCCAGGGCGGCACCATGCTCTCCGTGGTCAACGTCACCGCCGGCGGGCAGCCGTTCACCAACGCCTTCTGGGACGGCACCAAGATGGTCTACGGCGGCGGCGGGACCGACTACCACTCCTTCGCCGCCAGCCTCGACGTGGTCGGCCACGAGATGACCCACGGCGTCATCACCCACAGCGCCGACCTGGTCTACCTGGGCCAGTCGGGCGCGATCAACGAGGGCCTGGCCGACTACTTCGGCAACGCCGTCCAGGTGGACGCGCTCGGCATCCCGATGAGCGACCCCGACGCGAGCCTGCTCGGAGAGGGGCTGTGCAAGAACCTGCCGCCCGCCGAGTGCGCGGGCCGCGACCTCGACGACGCCCGCGTGGCCGCCGAGGACTATCTCGGGCTCACCATCGCCCTCGACAACGGCGGGGTGCACGTCAACTCCACCATCTTCTCCGGCGCCCTCTGGGACGTCAGGGAGCAGCTCGGCGGGCGCAGGGCCGACAGGCTCGCCTACAAGGCGCTGACCGAGTACATGACGCCGCTGGACGACTTCGTGGACGGCCGGCGCGCCGTCGAGTCGGCCGCACGCGCGCTCGGCTGGCCGGCCCGTGACCGGCTCACCGTCGCGCGGGCCTTCGACCGGCACGGCATCAAGCCCGGCTGGGAGCGCCACCTGCGCACCGACAGCCGGCTGCTCATCGACGGCGTCACCGACTTCAACGCCGTGCCCGACGTGGCCGGCGACCGGTATGTGATCTCCGACTCCTCACCCGACGCCACCGCGCCCAGCCGGATCCTCACCGGGCGCCTGCGGGGCGGCAAGCCGGTGGTCCTGGCCGCCGACGACCGGTGGAACTACTACCCCAAGACCGACGGCGCCCAGGTCGTCTGGGCCTCCTTCGACGACGCCAGGACCAGCTTCAGGGTCAGCGCCCGCCCGATCGACGGGAGCGCGCCCGCTCGCGTCGTGCAGGACACGCCGGACGTGGTGACCGGGCTGGCGGTCGCCGGTGACGTCATCGCCTGGGAGGCCTTCGATCCGGCGAGCGGCGAGGTCGAGGTCTGGGCCAAGCGGGGTGCCGCCGCCCCCGTGCGGCTCAGCGCCGAGGCGGGCGTCTCCGGGTATTCGCCCTCGATCAGGGGCGGCAAGGTCGCCTACACGCGCGAGTGGGAGGAGGGCGGCTTCTTCCACAGCACGCCCGCCGTCTACGACCTGGCCACCGGCACGCAGGTCGTCGTCCCCGAGGTGCCCGGCACCGTGGGCCCGTCGTACACCGTGATGCCGATCCTGCTGGAGCGGTACGTCGTCTGGACCGCCGACACCAACTTCGACGGGCGCTTCGCCGTCATGCGGGCCGCCCACGACGGCACCGGCTCGACCGCCGTCGTGCCCGACGGGCCGGCCGCGCCCACCCTCAACTGGTTCGACGCCAACGACAGCACGATCTCCATGGGCTTGTGGCCCGACGGCGACACGCTGGGCAACGCCACCCTGCCCAAGGTGTTCCAGGTCCCGCTCACCGGCGGCACGCCGCGGCGCGTGTCCTGCAACGCCGGGGCGCAGGACTACTTCTCCGCGGGGACGGGCGCCAGGCTCGCCTGGCTCGACGGCACCGACGGGAACACCGACCTGGTGACCCGCGACCGGCCCGTCGTCCGCTGCTGAGCCGGGTCCGGCCAGGTCGGCGGCCCCGTCGGCGGCCGGGCCGGGCCCAAGGCGGCGCCCGCCGTACCACGCGAGGGGGCGGCGGGCGCCGACTCGCGTCCGGGGCCGTGACCTGGTTTGCTTGAGCCGGCACATCGTCAAGCAGAACGGGGGGCGCGGATGGGCGCAATGGAGCCGCAGGCCGAGGTCAAGTTCCGGAGCGACATGGACGTGGAGCTGGTCAAGTCGGCCGCTTCCGACGCCGACGTGTTGTGGGCGGCACGCGTCTCCACTAAGGGCGAGAGCTCGCTGGCCGAGATCGAGGCGGACCCCCAGCGCTCCAAGGGCCTGATCAACTTCCTGATGCGCGACCGGCACGGCACGCCGTTCGAACACTCGTCCATGACGTTCTACGTCAGCGCGCCGATCTTCGTCTTCCGCGAGTTCATGCGGCACCGCACGTTCTCCTACAACGAGGAGTCCGGCCGGTACCGGCAGCTCGAACCGGTCTTCTACGTGCCCGGCCCCGACCGCAAGCTGGTCCAGGAGGGCAAGCCCGGCAAATACGTGTTCACCGACGGCACGCCCGAGCAGCAGGAGCTGGTCGCCGAGACGACGCGGGAGAGCTACCGGCAGTCCTACCGGGCCTACCTGGAGATGATCGAGGCGGGGGTGGCCCGCGAGGTGGCCCGCACGGTGCTTCCCGTCGGCCTCTACTCCTCGATGTACGCCACCTGCAACGCCCGCGCGCTGATGAACTTCCTGTCGTTGCGCGTCAAGCGGGACGACTCCACCTTCCCCTCGTTCCCGCAGCGGGAGATCGAGATGGTCGCGGAGCGGATGGAGGCGCTCTGGGCGGAGCTCATGCCGCTCACCCACGCGGCCTTCGAGGCCAACGGCCGCGTCTGCCCCTGAGGCCGGCGGTCACGTCCGCCCCGACGGCCGCGTCCGCCTGAGCCGTCGCACGGACGGCTCAGGCGCGGGCCGGGAGAGGGGCAGACGAGCAGGCGGGCGGGCTCAGGCGAGGGCCGGGAGCACGTAGACCTCGGCCCCCGGGGGCAGGGCGCAGTCGAGGCCGCCGAGCCCCCGGGCGTTCTCGCCGCACACGATCATGCTGATGTGCCGGCGGATGCGCCCGTAGTCGTCGCGCAGCCGCTCCTCCAGCATCGGGTGCGTACGGCGCAGCGTGTCGAGGGCCGAGCCCAGCGTGGGCGGGGAGTGGCGGTCGGCGCCCACGGCGAAGACCTTGACCTCCGTCCGCCCGCTCACCCATCTGCGCAGCGAACTGGGCAGCACGAAGACGACCATCGTCACCGGTTTCGCGATCAACTAGAGCACCGCCGCGCGCACGGTGAGCACGTCGGGCAGGTGCCGGGCGACCGTCGACCAGGTCTCGCCGTCGTCGCGCGAGCAGTGGACCTCACCGTCGCGGGTGCCGAAGAACAGCCCCGCCTCCGAGGCGGTCATCGCGTCGCGCAGCACGGTCGCGTAGACCGGGCCCTCGGGCAGCCCCGTGGAGCACGGCTGCCAGCTCGCGCCGGCGTCGTCGCTGCGGTAGACCCGGTAGCGGTGGTCCACCGGCGTGCGGTCGACGTCGGCCGTCAGCGGCAGCACGTAGACCGTGTCGGGCCGCGACGGGTGCGCCACGATCGGGAAGCCGAAGTCGGACGGCAGCGAAGAGCCGATGTCGCGTCAGGTGCCGCCGAAGTCGTCGCTGCGGTAGACGCCGAAGTGGTGCTGCAGGTAGAGCCGCTCGGGCCGGGACGGATGCATCGACACCTTGTGCACGCACTGCCCGAACTCCGGATACTGCTGACCCTCGGGCAGGAACGGCGCCCGGATGTTCTTGTTGGCCGCCTCCCACGACCGGCCCCCGTCGGAGGTGCGGTAGAAGCCCGCGGCCGAGACGGCGACGGCCATGACCTCGGGGTCGGCCGGATGACCGACGATCGTGTGCAGGCACAGCCCGCCGCCGCCCGGCTGCCAGTGCTCGCGGTGCGGATGGTCCCACAGCCCCTCGACCAGGCGGTAGGTGATGCCGCCGTCCTCCGAGCGGAACAGCGCGGCCGGCTCGACGCCCGCCCACACCACGCCCGGCTCGGACGGGGAGGGGAGCAGCTGCCAGACCCTGCTCAGGGTGGCCTCGGTCTTCTCGGGGAAGGCGATGGGCGGCTGCTCCGCCTCCTGCCAGCTCGCGCCGAGATCGTCGGAGTACATCACCGACGGGCCGAAGTGGCCGTATTCGATCCCGGCCAGCAGGCGGGGAGTGGCGCCGCGGGTGTCGATGGCCACGGAGGTCACCGCGATCGTGGAGAACTGGATCGGCTCGATCTCGAAGGGGCCGCCGCCCGCCGAGCGGGCGAGGAACAGGCCCTTGCGGGTGCCGATCGCGAGCACTGCGTCGCTCATGACATTGCTCCAATGTTCGCTTGCGGCCCATGGTGCCACGCGGCACCGACAGTTACCGAGGACTGGGAGATTCCCCGCAGAAGGGCGGCCGGCCGGGCCCTCATTACCTCCCGGGTAATCGAGAGCTTTCCCCCCGCTCGATACCGTGTGCGGCATGGGAGCGGTCGCCGTACACGAGGAGTCCTTCGGAGAGCTGCTGCGCGCGTGGCGGCAGCGGCGCAGGGTCAGCCAGCTGGACCTGGCGATCGAGGCGGACGTGTCCGCCCGTCACGTCAGCTTCCTGGAGACCGGGCGCGCCCGGCCGAGCCGCGAGATGGTGATGAAGCTGGCCGAGGAGCTGGAGGTGCCGCTGCGGCACCGCAACAGGCTGCTGGTGGCCGCCGGGTTCGCCCCCGTCTATCCGGAACGGGAAGTACGCGCTCCCGAGATGGAGGTCGTCCGGCGGGCGCTGGACCGGATCCTGGCCGGGCACGAGCCCTACCCGGCGGTCGTGGTCGACGCCATGTGGAATCTGGTGGCGGCCAACTCGGCGGCGGGCATGTTCATGGAGGGCGTGCCGGCCGAGCTGCTGGCGGAGCCGGTCAACGTGATGCGGCTGTCGCTGCACCCGCAGGCCATGGGCGGGCGGCTGCTCAACCTGGCCGAGGTGCGGGCCCACCTGCTGCACCAGCTCCGCAGGCAGGCCGAGGCGTCCGGGCACGGCCGGCTGGCCGAGCTGCACGACGAGCTGGCCTCGTACACCTATCCGGGGGTCGATCTGAACGTGGCGCACGTGCCGGGGCCGGGCGACATCCTGGTGCCGCTGCGGATCGCGGCCGGTGACCGGGTGCTGTCGATGTTCACCACGATCGCCACGTTCGGGACGCCGCTGGACGTGACGGTGTCCGAGCTGGCCATCGAGACGTTCTGGCCCGGCGACGAGGAGACCGCGGCGGCCTTCGGCCGGGCCTGACCGGTGGCCTTCGGCCGGGCCTGACCGGTGGCCTTCGGCCGGGCCTGACCGCCGCGCCGTCGATGCGATGCCTGGGCGACGCCTGGGCGACGCCGGGACGCCGGCCCGCTGGGGCGGGGCGCGGCGCGACGGGGCGCGACGCCCGGGTCAGCGTGCCGTCGGCGGGAGGGCCGGGTGGGGGTCGCCCGAGGCGATGGCGGCGGCCCTGGCCACGGTCGGCGGCTCGCCGCTCATGATCGGCAGGCCGCCGGTGACGGTGTGGGTGCGGACGTCGAGCGTGCCGCCCGCGGGCGCCGCCGCGACGGCGAACGCCGGGAAGGCGCTGCCGCCGGGGACGACGGAGATCGAGAGGTAGTCGCCGGCCGTCCGGCCGTCCGCGGTGGCGGCCAGCCAGCCCGGCGACATCGGCCCGGCCAGCTCCAGCGGCGGCGACCAGCTCGCCCCGCCGTTGGAGGAGGAGGTGTAGGCGACCGTGAGGCGGCAGGTCGCGGCCGTGCAGAGGGCCTCGGGGTAGCGGTAGTAGACGAGCGCGAGCCTGGCCTGGTCGCCCGTGCTCTCGCGGTCCACGCCCAGGCCCGGGATGAAGTGGTCGCCCCCGTCGGCGGTGACCCGCGCGGGCTCGCTCCACGTGGCGCCCGTGGCCGAGCGGCTCAGCACGATGTCGTTGCCGCCGCAGTCGGTCTGGAAGCGGCAGTCGTGCCAGGCGACGTACACGGCGCCGTCCGCGTCGGTCTCCGCCGACGGCAGCGGCGCCGCCCGTAACCCGCCCGCCACCGCGTGCCGCTGCGCCTCCGCGACCAGCACGCTCTCCTCCCAGCTCGCCCCGCCGTCGCGGGAGCGGACCGAGCGGATCCGGCCGTCGTTGCCCAGGTAAGGGACCACCACGGCACCGTTCGGCCGCACCACCGGCTGCCCGCCGATCCCCGTGGCGGACGTGCCCGTGACCTCCCAGGTCAGGCCGCCGTCCGCGGAACGGGCCAGGTGGATCGCGTTGCCGTCGGCGTGGTCGTCGTACAGGACGTGGCAGCGGCCGCGGAACGGGCTGGCGGCGCCGTTGTCGCAGACGATCCACGGCTTGTCCAGGTCGCCGCCGCCCGCGACCGCGGTCGTCACCGGCCTGTCCCAGGTCAGCCCGTCGGCCGAGCGGCTGGTCAGCACCGCCGCCCCGGTGAGCCCGCCCGCGTCCGACAGCGCCAGCGAGGCGATCAGCCACACGCCGTGCCGGGCGTCGAAGGCCACCGACGGGTCGCTGACCCGCGCGTACGGCCCGCCGCCCGCCGCCGTCAGCCCGGGTAACAGCCCTCTCGCCCAGGTGGCGCCGTTGTCGGCGGAGGTCGCGAAGGCGATCCCCGACGCGCCCGCGTCGTGGAAGCGGCCCGACTGCTGCGCCGCCACGATGGTCGAGCCCCACTGGTAGGTGTCGGACCCGGCCTGCGTGCCCCGCTGGCCCGCGCCCTCCGCGTCGTCGCCGGTGTCCGCGCCGAGCTCGGTCAGCGGCACGCCTCCCGCGTCCTCGGCGAGAACGGGAACGGGAACGGCGGACAGGGCCGCGATGAGGACGGCCACGGTGGTGACGACCACGGTGATGACGGGAACGGTGATGACGGGAACGAGTCCGCCGATTCCTCGGCGCCGGGCGGGGGCTGGCACAGTCCACCTCCACTTGGCGTGTCCCATCCAGATGGCACCGCCCGACCCCCTGCTGTCAACCTCCCGATCAAGAAAAGTGACTCCTCCGGCCGTGGAAGGTCATCGTTCGGCGTGGGCGACGTCCCGGTGGATGCGGACCAGGGGCACGCCGTCCCCCTGGAGGCGGCGCACGGTCTCGTTGACCATGCCGGCCGGGCCGCACACGTACACGTCGTGGTCGGTCCAGGAGCGGAAGCGCTGCGTCACCTCGGGCAGGTGGCCGCGCATGCCCTCGTAGCCGGGCTGGCCCGACACCACCGGCAGCACCCGCAGCCACGGGAACGACGACTCCAGCCTGATCAGGTCGGGCAGGTCGTACAGCTCGTCGGCGCTGCGGGCCCCGTACATCAGGTGGATGGCGGGACGGCGTCCCGAGGCGATGATGGACTCCACGATCGCCTTCAGCGGCGCCAGCCCCGTGCCGCCGGCCACGCACAGCACGTCGCGCACGCTGTTCTCGCGCGGCGTCATCGTGCCCATGGGCGGGCCCAGCATCAGCGTGTCGCCGACCCCGGTGTGCCTGATCAGCGCGGTCGAGACCCAGCCGCCCGGCACGGAGCGGACGTGCAGGGTGATCGTGTTGTCCGCGCGCGGCGCGTTCGCGATGGAGAACGTCCGCCACACGCGCGGCCAGCGGGAGGTCTGCACGCTCACGTACTGGCCCGGCTGGTACGGCAGCCGCTGCGTCGGCCGCAACGTCAGCACCGCGATGTCCCGGTGCCGCCGCTCGTGCCCGACGACCTCGGCCAGCCACCAGGCCGGGGAGACCCCGGCGTCCGACTCGGCCGCCCCGATCATCAGGTTGGCCGCCGCCGAGTAGGCCGACACCCAGGCCGCCTCGATCTCGTGGTTCCACACGTCGGCGGCGAAGCGCCTGATCGTGGCCAGCAGGGCGTTGCCCACGGCCGTGTAGTGCTCGGCGATGACGCCGTACTTGCGATGGTCCCTCCCGAGTTGCCCGAGGAAGCCCGCCAGCCCGTCCGGGCTGTCCAGGCTCCAGACGATCCGGGTCAACGAGCTGAACAGCCGGTCCCGCTGCACGTCCATGGCGGGCGGGAACATCCCGCGCAGGTGCGGGTTCTCGGCGAACAGCCGGCCGTAGAAGTAGGCCGTGGCCTTGTCGGCCACCGGCTCGATGACGGAGAAACTCTCTTTTACCAGGCGCGGATTCAACGACATATCCAACCCCACCCCTTGACCGGAAACGCGTTCCGGCCTTCGTCGTTCACCTCCCTGACGGTTCCGGGTCGTGAGCGCGGGACAGGCCCCGGCACATCCGTACGCTCGAATTCGAGTGTTACACCACCGATGACGCGTCACAACCGTTTCCCCCGATACGGTGCGAAGCGGAACTACCTGTAGTGGTTTCGTGATTCTCCGCGTCCGGCGGTGCGGAGTTTTTCGGATGGCCAAGGTGAAAGAAATTAATATTCGCTTTTCGTCGTCCCGCGAAGGCCGTTCCCTGGATATTCCGCTCCCTGGATTTCCGCGAGCCCTGGGAGGACGCCCGCCCGTGCCGGTGACCGCCCTCCGGCGGCCCCTCGCCGGCGGCCGCCGGAGACATGGGACAGGAGGGATCTCGGCGAGGGGTGACATATCGGAAAGGGAGTGCGCCATGATGGGGCAAGGGGTCCCGTCATCTCGAACGGGCTGACAGCCGCCCGAACTCCACCATGTTCCCTGGAGATCGCATGTCCCGTCCGCTCATCGGTATCACCGCCTACTTCGAAGCCGCACGCTGGGGTGACTGGGTGCGCGAGGCCGTGGTCTCCCCACCCTCCTACGCCAAGGCGGTCATCCGGGCGGGAGGCGCGCCCGTGGTGCTGCCGCCGCTCGGCCCGCACGCCGTGGACGACTACGTACGCGGCCTGCGCGGCATCGTCCTGGCCGGCGGCGTCGAACTGGGCGCCGACACCTACAACGGCGAGCAGGACGAGCACGTCGCCGAGCCGCAGAGCCACCGCGACCGGTTCGAGCTGGCCGTCGCCAGGGCCGCCGTCCAGGCCGACGTGCCCATCCTGGCCATCTCCAGGGGCATGCACGTGCTCAACGTCGCCCAGGGCGGCACGCTCATCCCGTGGCTGCCCGAGGTGCTCGACAGCGACCGCCACGCCGTCCCCGGCGCCGTCCACACGATCCAGGTCAGCGTCACCAGCAAGCTCGGCAAGGCCGTCGGCGACCGGGTCGAGGTGAGCGCGCCGCACCACCAGTCCGTACGCCGCCTCGGGACCGGCCTGCTGGCCGTGGCCTGGGCCGAGGACCAGATCGTCGAAGGCGTCGAACTGCAGGGACACCGGTTCGGCGTGGGGGTGCAGTGGCACCCTGAGCGGGGCGACGACAACCGGCTCTTCGATGCGTTCATGGAGGCGGCCCGCTAGGCTGCGATCATGCCGCTGCACCCCCAGGCGCGGGACTACGTCGCCCAGGCCACGTCAGATTCCGATGCCGGCCTGTCCGCGCTCAGCCCGGCCGAGATCCGGGAGATGCGCGAGCAGGACCCCCTCGCCCCGCACCGGGGGCCGCTGACCAAGCTGCCGTTCGTCCGCGACGAGCGGGCCGGCGAGGTGCCCATCCGCATCTACCGGGCCGACCCCGGCGACGGCCCGCTGCCGGTCGTGGTCTACTTCCACGGCGGCGGCTGGGTCTTCGGCAGCGTCAAGCGCAACGACGCGACCGGCCGCGACCTGGCCATCCGCACCGGCTCGGTGGTGGTGTCGGTCGACTACCGGCTCGCCCCGGAAGACCCGTTCCCCGCCGCCGCCGACGACGCCTGGACCGTGGTGCGCGACATCTTCGCCCGGCCCGCCTTCTACCAGAGCAACGGCAGCGTCGCCGTCGTCGGCGACAGCGCGGGCGGCAACCTGGCCGCCGTCGCCGCCTGGCAGGCCCGCGACGCCGGCCTCACGCTGGCCCACCAGGTGCTCGTCTATCCGGTGCTCGACGTGGCCATGGACACGCCCAGCTACACCGAGTTCGCCAAGGGCCTCGGCCTCGACGCCGCCGACATGGTCTGGTTCGTCCAGCAATATGCCGCCGACGCCGACCCGGCCGACCCCTGCCTGTCCCCGCTGCGCCTGCCCGACGTCGCCGGCCTGGCGCCCGCCACCGTCGTGACCGCCGAATACGACGTGCTCAGAGACGAGGGCGAGCGCTACGCCGCCCGCCTGGCCGAGGCGGGCGTGCCGGTCGAGCTGCGCCGCTACGACGGCATGGTGCACGGCTTCTACGTCCTGCCCGGCCTGTTCGACCCGGCCGTCGAGGCCCGCGACTACGTGGCGGAACGGCTGCGTGCGTCCCTGTGAGCCGTACCGGCGGGACGTCGCGAGCGAAGGAGCGATCATGACGGGGGAGCGGTTGTGAAGGACGCCTACGACAAGCTGCTGCTCGACACCCCCGCCGAGGGCGTCCTGCGGATCACCATCAGCGAGCCGGGCAAGCTCAACGCCGTCGACGCCACCGCGCACCGTGAGCTGGGCGAGGTCTGGCGTGACGCCGACCGCGACGACTCCGTCAGGGCCGTGCTGATCAGGGGAGAGGGCCGGGCGTTCTCGGCCGGCGGCGACCTGTCCATGATCGAGGACATGATGCGCGACCACGCCACCCGGCTGCGCGTGTTCGCCGAGGCCCGCGACATCGTCTACAACGTGCTCAACTGCTCCAAGCCGATCGTCTCCGCCATCCAGGGCCCGGCCGTGGGCGCCGGGCTCGCGGTGGCGCTGCTGGCCGACATCTCCGTCGCCGGCCGTACCGCGCGGATCATCGACGGCCACACCAGGCTCGGCGTCGCGGCCGGCGACCACGCCGCGATCGTCTGGCCGCTGCTGTGCGGGCTGGCCAAGGCGAAATACCACCTGCTGCTGTGCGAGCCCGTGACCGGCGCGGAGGCCGAGCGGATGGGCCTGGTCAGCCTGTGCGTGGACGACGACGAGGTGCACGACAAGGCGATGGAGATCGCCGTCAGGCTCGCGGCCGGCTCACCCGAGGCGATCAGGCTGACCAAATACTCGCTCAACAACTGGCTGCGCCTGGCGGGCCCGTCCTTCGACGCGTCCCTGGCGATGGAGTTCCTCGGCTTCACCGGCCCCGACGCGGCCGAGGGCGTGCGCGCGCTGCGCGAGAAGCGGCCGCCCGCGTTCGGCTGAGCCGGGTGTGCTTGCCCGGACCCCGGGTAGCGGGAGCCCATGAAGGACCACAGGGGGGTGGACCTGCCGAGGCTCCGGCATCGGGAGGCCGAGGCCCCGTCCGCCGAGGCCGAGAACGCAGCCCGGGCGGACGGAGCCGGCGCCTACTGGCGGCTGGTGCGGTTGCCGGTGGTCCGCGGGACTACGGGGGAGGAGGTCGCCAGCACACGCGCCCGCCGCGACAGGGCGGGCGATCCGGCCTGAGCGCCGGTTCAGAGCCGCGGGGCGGTCCGAGCGTCCGCGCCACGAGGGGTTGAGCAGGAGCTCCCCGGTCAACTGGCGCGGCCCGCCCGATCCAGGCGCCGATCGGGCGGCCGGCCGTTCCGTGCCGGCCCCGCCCGGCCGTCCCGGCGGGGCTGGTCAGCGGGGCTGGTCAGCGGGGGCGGCGGGCGTGGAAGACGAAGGCCGGCGGGGTGTTGCGCCACACCGTACGCCCCTGCACGACCTCCTCGAACCGCTCGCCCAGCAACGCACGGAAGCGCCGCGCCGAACTCAGCGGAACGGCGTGAATGTAGGAGAACGTGGTGAAAGCCGCCCCAGGGCTCATCGCATCCGTCACCGCACTCAGCAACTCGTGCTGCAACCCCTGGGGAAAGGCCGCCCACGGCAGCCCGCTCACCACCACGTCCGCCCGGCGCAGCCCGCGCTCGCCGAGCAGCTCACACAGCCGGGAGGCGTCGTCGTTGACCACGTCCACCGTGGGGAAGCGCTCGGAAAGCACCGTGGCCATCGCCTCGTTGAGCTCCACGGCCAGATGGTGGCCCCGCCCACCCAGCCGCTGCTGGATCTCCACCGTGAACGAGCCCGTACCGGGCCCGAGTTCCACCACGATCGGCTCGCCCCGCTCGGGGATCGGCGCGCAGACGGCCGACGCCAGCCACCGCGAACTGGGCGCGAGCGCGCCGACGGTGGCGGGGGAGCGCAGGAACTGGCCGAGGAAGAGTGCGGTGTCGTTGGACATGACCCGAACCTAGGCCACGCTCGGCCATGAACGCTCCCCCCTCCGGGCGGAGCTGCGGCCACTTGGAGGAGGCGGTGTCCTCCGCGCGGAGGATCAGCAGCTCACACGGGGCCTATACGGTGTGTCCATGCGTTGGCGCGGTGTGCCGCTTGATGTCCTGCTCGCGGCCTCTGGAGTGGGTCTCGACCTGCTGACCACGGCGAACGCGGGCGACACCGAATATCTGCCCGCGGAGATGAACCTCCCCATGGCGCTGCTCGTCGGCCTGCCCATGGGGCTGGTCCGCCACCGCCCCGTGGCCGTCTCCCTCTACCTGGCCGTCGTCCTGGCCGTCACCGACCAGCTCGGCTCCTTCACCTCCAACACGGCGCAGATCCTCGTCTGCGTGGCGCTGGGCGTGGCGGGATACAGCGCCCGGGTGCGCGCCACCGCCGTGGCCGTGATCGGCTCGATCTTCGCCACCGCCTTCAACATCGCCGACCCGGGTGTCGCCCTCACCGGCAACATGTGGATGTACTCCGTGCTGCTGCCCGTCTTCCCCGCCGTCCTGGGCGCGTACCTGCGCAGCACGGCCGAGCGCCTCGACGAGAGCGACGTCACCCCGGACGCGCTGCTGGCCGCCGGCGGCGTCGCGATCACCGTGCTCAGCACCTGGACCAGCTGGCACTCCGGCACCCAGCCGGTCTGGGTGGTGGGGCTGCTGGCCGTCGTGGGCGGGCTGTCGCTGGGCATCGCCAGGCGGCTGCCCGGCCTGGTCTTCACGCTGCAGGGCGTGCTGCTCGTCTCGGCCGACATCTACCTCAACGACACCGTCAACACCTGCCTGATCCTCACGCTCATCGCCATCGGAGTGTTCGCCATGCGCGTGGTGTCCTGGGCCTGGACCCTGGCCGCGTACCTGACCGGTTGCCTGCTGAGCTCCATCGCCGTCATCGGCGACGACGCCGAGATCACCGGGTTCCGCATCGGCGTCCTGATGACGCTCGTCGCCACGCCCATCGCGATCGGCCGCTACCTGGGCATGCGCCGCGCCGCGGTCGCCTCCGAACGGCTGCGCGCCGAGGAGGCCGCCCGCGCCGCCGTCGCGCAGGTGCGCGCCGACCAGCTAGCCGAGCGCGAGCGCATCGCCCGCGACGTGCACGACATCGTGGCCCACCACGTCGGCGCGATGGTGCTGCGGGCCAGCGCCGCCCGCTACACCGCGCCCGACGGCCCCGTCGCCGACGCGCTCGACGACATCCGCGAGACCGGCCATCAGGTGCTGCAGGACCTGCGCGACCTGCTCGACCTGCTGCGCGACCCCGACCGGCAGCCCGACCTGCTGGCCAACCCCGCCGACGTCGTACGCGAGTCCGCCGAGCGCATGGCCGCCGCGGGCCTGCTCGTGGACCTCGACCTCGACCCGGCGACCGACCAGGCCCCGCTCATCGCCCGCACCTCCGCGGCCCGCATCGTCCAGGAAGGACTGACCAACGTGCTCAAACACGCAGGCCCCGGCACCCGGGTCCGCGTAACCGTGTCCCCCGCGGAAGAAGGACTCGACGTCGAGATCCGCAACGGCCGGCCGCCGACGGCGATCGAGCGGCTGCCCTCCTCCGGGCGCGGCCTGGCCGGCATGCGCGAGCGGGTGCGCACCGTCGGCGGCACCCTCAGCGCCGGACCCGACGGCGAGGGCGGCTGGCTGCTGGCCGCCCACCTGCCCACCCGCCTGTCCCAGGGGAACGCGGCGTGATCCGCGTGCTGGTGGCCGACGACCAGGCGCTCGTCCGCGCGGGCGTGCGCATGCTGCTGCAGGCCACGGGGGACATGGAGGTGGTGGCCGAGGCCGAGGACGGCGCCGAGGCCGTCCGCCTGTCCGAGCGCCACCTGCCCGACGTCATCCTGATGGACCTGCGCATGCCCAGGGTGGACGGGCTCGAAGCCATCAAACGGGTGCTCGCGGCCCGGCCGGGGACCAGGGTCGTGGTGCTGACCACGTTCGCCGAGGACGGCAACGTCTACGCGGCCCTGCGCGCCGGCGCGGTCGGCTTCCTGGTCAAGGACGACGACCCCGAGCGCATGGTCGACGCCGTACGCCGGGCGGCGGCCGGTGAGCAGCTGCTCGCGCCCTCCGTGCTGCGCCGGGTCGTCGAGCGCTTCCTGGCCGCCGAGGAGCAGGCCGCCGCCCCTTCCGCGCCGCCCGGGCTGACCGAGCGCGAGCTGGAGGTCCTCGCCCTGGTCGGCACCGGCCTGTCCAACGCCGAGATCGCCGAGGAGCTGCACGTCGGGGTCACCACGGTCAAGACCCACATCGCCGCCGCCATGGACAAGCTGGGCCTGCGCAACCGCATCCAGGCCGCCGTCGTCGCCCACCGCACCGGCCTGGTGGACGCCGCCTTCCGCCCCGTACGCCAGCCCAGAGGCGGCTCGGCGACCTGACGCGGCCCTCATACGCATCATGTGGTCCTTCACCCGTCACACCAGCGGAAGGACCACTGATCGCCATGCCGGCCGTCCTCCTCTGGCGGCCGGGGCGCGGGGCTGGCCGGCGTGGCGCTGTTCGCCGTCGGGATCGCCCAGCACTTCACCTGGCTGTGGCTGGGGGCGCACCTGCCCACCGGGGGTGATCCTGTTCGGGCTCATCGTCGCCCCACTGGTCCGGTCATGGTCTTCGGCGGCGGCCCGCCGCCGCTAAAGTCGGAGACGTGTATGTGAAGATCTGCGGACTGAGCGAGCCCGAGCACGTGGCCACCGCCGTACGAGCCGGCGCCGACGCCATCGGGTTCGTCATGACCCGCAGCCCCCGCCGCGTCTCGCCGGAGCGCGCGGCGGAGCTGGCCGCCCTCGTCCCCGGTCATGTGCTGACCGTCGGCGTGTTCCGCGGCGAGGACCCCGAGACGGTCAGGGCCGCCGCGCTGACCTCCGGCGTACGGGCCGTCCAGCTGCACGGCAACCACCCCCACGGCGACTTCACCGCGCTGAAAGACCTCGGCGCCCGCCTGGTCAGGGCCGTGGACGCCCAGGCCGACCTGCGCTGCGGCGCCTACGACGAAGACCTGCTCATCGTCGACGCCCCTCAGGCGGGCTCCGGCCTGCCGTGGGACTGGGCGGCCGTCCGCGGCCGCCCCTCCGGGCACTGGATGCTGGCAGGCGGCCTCGCCCCGGCCAACGTGGGGGAGGCGATCTCGGCCGCGCGCCCCTGGGGCGTCGACGTCTCCAGCGGCGTGGAGACCGCGCCGGGCGTGAAGGACTCCGGCCTGATCGAAGACTTCCTGCGAGCGGTACGGCGAACGCATGGATGAGCTCACCAGAGACCCCGTCCTCACCCAGGGCACCGCGATCGGCGACCTCGCGCGCGCCATCGCCTTCCTGCACGCCTTCGCCCACCGCAAGGCACCCGTACGGCGACCGGTTCCGGGCGGATTCGCCGTCCTGGACGACCGCTACCCCGGCTCATACGACGACAACAAACTCATCATCCGCGAGACCCCCGACGATGACGGGCGCATCCTCAGGGAGACGCCCGGCGACGACAGGCTCTTTGCCCGGGAGGCTTCCGACGACAACGGGCTCATCGTCCGCCCAGCCCCTGGCGACGTCCCGGAGCAGGCCGCCGAGCTGCTGATGGCCGCGGCCGACGAGACGCTGGCGACGCGCGCCCACCGGCTGGTCTGCATCGACGACGACCGGCTCGGCACCGCCTGCGTCCCCGCCTTCGCCGCCGCCGGCTACGAACACGAGACCAACCTCGTCATGGTCTTCCGCGGCCCGATCCCCACCGCCCCACCCTCGCCGGCATCCCGGGCCGCGCCCCAGGAGGCGTCCCAGATCGCTTCTCCGGCGGCCTCCCCGGTGGGGCTTGCGGTGGTTGAGATGCTCGGGCTGGAGGAGGTGGTGGCGGTGTCGCGGCGCGACTGGCGGGAGTCGCTGCCCGAGGCGTCCGACGAGACGATCGACGCGCTCGCCCGGCGAGTGGAGGTACGGCCGCGGGGTGCCGACACGGTCGGTTTCCGCGGCGTCCGCGCTCCCGACGGCGAGATCGCCGCCAGGGCCGACCTGTACGTCCACGGCGGGGTCGCCCAGATCGAGAGCGTCCTCACCGCCGAGGCGTACCGAGGCAAGGGATACGCGCGCACCCTGATGAACGCGCTGCTGGCCGAGGTGGCCGACGCCGAGCTGATCTTCCTGGTGGCCGACGCCGACGACTGGCCCCGCCACTTCTACACCCGCCTCGGGTTCGAAACCGTCGGCCGCACCCACGCCTTCCTCCGCGCCTGACCCCCGGCCGGCACTGACCACCTGGCCACATCCGGCCACCCGGTTCTCCTCTGAACCGGTACGTCCGCGTGGCCAGGAGCCGGTCAGGCCGGAGAGACCGGGCACGAGCGGGGCCGCTGTGTCGGAGTTCCACGCAGTAGGGTCTCCTGCGTGAGCGAAACTTCCGCCGAGGACCGGATCTGGACGGTTCCTAACCTGCTGAGCTTCCTGCGCCTCCTCGGCGTCCCCGTGTTCCTCTGGCTGGTTCTCGGGCCCAAGGCGGACGGATGGGCCATCGGGATCCTCGCGGTGGCCGGGTTCACCGACTGGCTCGACGGAAAGATCGCCCGCGCGTTCAACCAGATCAGCAGGCTCGGCCGGATCATCGACCCGGCCGCGGACAAGCTCTACGTCTTCGCCACCATCCTCGCCCTGCTGCTGCGCGACGTGATCCCGTGGTGGCTGGTGATCGTCATCCTCGCGCGCGAACTCTTCGTCGCGAGTTTCTTTCCCGTACTTCGCAAACACGGTTACAAGGCACTTCAAGTGCATTTCCTGGGCAAGGCGGCCATGTTCAACCTCATGTACGCCTTCCCTCTGCTCTTCCTCGCCTCCCACACTGGGTGGTATGCCGAGATGGCGCGCATTGTCGGGTGGGCCTTCGCGCTCTGGGGCACGGGCCTGTACTGGTGGGCGGGGGTGCTGTACGGGATACAGGTGCGGCGGCTGGTAGCCGAGGCCAAGAAGGGGTGATCGGGTGAGGGCGGTCGTCATGGCGGGCGGGGAGGGCACGAGGCTGCGCCCGATGACCGCCAACCAGCCCAAACCCCTGCTCCCCGTGGCCAACCGCCCGATCATGGAACACGTGCTGCGCCTGCTCAAGCGGCACGGCGTCACCGAGACGGTGGTGACGCTGCAGTTCCTGGCCGCCCTCGTGCGCAACTACTTCGGCGACGGCGACGAGCTCGGCATGAGCCTCCAGTACGCCACCGAGGACCTCCCCCTCGGCACCGCCGGCAGCGTCAAGAACGCCGCCGACCGCCTGCGCGACGACCGATTCCTGGTGATCTCCGGCGACGCCCTGACGGATATCGATTTATCGGACATGGTGCGATTCCACCGGGAAAACCAGGCATTAGTGACGATCGGCCTGAAAAGGGTCCCGAACCCCCTCGAATTCGGCATCATCATCGTGGACGAGGAAGGCCGCGTCCAGCGCTTCCTGGAGAAGCCCACCTGGGGCCAGGTCTTCTCCGACACCGTCAACACCGGCATCTACGTCATGGAGCCCGAGGTTCTCGACGCCGTGGCGCCCGGCGAGCCCGTCGACTGGTCCTCGGACGTCTTCCCCGCCCTCCTGGAGCGCGGCGCCCCCATCTACGGCTACGTGGCCGACGGCTACTGGGAGGACGTCGGCACCCACGAGAGCTACCTCAAGGCCCAGGCGGACGCCCTGTCGGGCAAGGTCCAGCTCGACATCGCCGGGTTCGAGCTGTCCCCCGGCGTCTGGGTGGCCGACTCCGCCTCGGTGGACCCCGACGCCGTGCTCAAGGGCCCGCTGCTGATCGGCGCGTACGCCAAGGTCGAGGCCGGGGCGGAGCTGCGCGAGTACACCGTGCTGGGCAACAACGCCGTCGTCCGCGAGGGCGCCTTCCTGCACCGGGCGGTCGTCCACGACAACGTCTACCTCGGCCCCGGCGCCCACCTGCGCGGCTGCGTCATCGGCAAGAGCACCGACGTGATGGCCGGCGCCCGCATCGAGGAGAACGCGGTCGTCGGCGACGAATGCGTCATCGAGGCCGAGGCGTACGTCTCCAGTGGCGTCAAGGTGTACCCGTTCAAGACCATCGAGGCCGGCGCGGTCGTCAACACCAGCGTCATCTGGGAGTCGCGCGGCCAGCGCAACCTGTTCGGCCCCAGAGGCGTCAGCGGCCTGGTCAACGTCGAGATCACCGCCGAACTGTGCGTCCGCCTGGCCAGCGCGTACGCCACCACCCTGAAGAAGGGCGAGCACGTCGTCACCTCCCGCGACTGCTCGCTGGCCGCCAGGGCGCTCAAGCGCGCCGTCATCGGCGCCCTCACCGCCGGGGCCATCAACGTGCTCGACCTGGAGGCGGCCCCGCTGCCCGTGGCCCGCTTCCACACCGCCCGCGAGTCGGCCGGCGGCGGCATCGCGCTGCGCACCACCCCGGGCGACCCGCAGAGCGTGGACATCGTCATCATGGACGACCGCGGCGCCGACCTGCCGCCGGCGGCCCAGCGCAAGCTGGAGCGGGTCTTCTCCCGCCAGGAGTTCCGCCGCGCCTTCCCCGGCGAGATCGCCGAGCTCACCTATCCGGCCAGGGCCGTCGAGGACTACACCCACGAGCTGCTGCGCCACGTCGGCGTGGGCGGCGTCAAGGACATGAAGGTGGTCGTGGACTGCGCGGGCGGCACCTCCTCGCTGGTGCTGCCGACGCTGCTCGGCCGGGTGGGCGTCGAGGTGCTCACCGTCAACGCCCGCCTGGACGACGTCTCGCCCACCGAGACGCTGGCCGGGCGCCGCCGCGACCTGCAGCGCCTGTCCGAGCTGGTCAGCTCCTCCCGGGCGGCGTTCGGCGTGCGTTTCGACCCGGTCGGCGAGCGCATCGCCCTGGTGGACGAGCAGGGCCAGCTCATCGACGAGGAACGCGCCCTGCTCGTCGTGCTCGACCTGGTGGCGGCCGAGCGCAGGGGCGGCCAGGTGGCGCTGCCGGTCACCACGACCAGGGTCGCCGAGCAGGTGTGCCGCTTCCACGGCGTCCAGGTGCAGTGGACCTCCACCGCGCTCGACGCCCTGACCTCCGCCGCCGCCGGCCCCGACATGATCTTCGCCGCCGACGGGCGCGGCGGCTTCGTGGTGCCCGAGTTCAGCCCCGCCATCGACGGGCTGGCCGCGTTCATGCGCCTGCTCGGGCTGGTGGCCCGCACCCGGCTCTCGCTCAGCCAGATCGACGCGCGGATCCCCGAGGTGAAGCTGCTGCGGCGGACGATCCCCACGCCGTGGGCGGCCAAGGGCGCCGTCATGCGCTCGGTCATGGAGGCGGCCGAGGCCGAGCCCGACGGCCACCGCGTCGACACCACCGACGGCGTGCGCGTGGCGCACGACGACGGGAGCTGGGTGCTGGTGCTGCCCGCCGCGGCCGAGCCCGTCACCGACCTCTGGGCGGAGGCCGGCGACGTGGACGGCGCCCAGGCGCTGCTCGAACGCTGGGCGCGCATCGTCGAACAGGCGGCGGGGCGGCCCGGTCACGGAACGTGATCGGAAAGGCTTTACCGATGATGTGCGCGGAGAGCGCCGCAAGATCGTAATGTAGAAACGCGCGGCGGCATGGACCACGGGGCGGGGGCGGCGGTAACTTTGTCTGCGTCCGAACCAACGTGCAGCGCCCCGCCTTGACCTTTGCCGCTGATCAGCGTAAGTTGCGGCATTCGCAAACTTGAAATAGCGAAGCGAGGCGCGCCCCAGAGCACCGTCGCCGCGTCTTCGCGGTAGGAGGCCGAGCCGATCGATGCCGAGCGTCTACTGCACGCAGTGCGGGCACGCCAACCCCGAGGATGCCCGTTTCTGTTCCCGCTGTGGGTCACCGCTGACCAGGCCCGAGGTCTCCGGGGACACCACGTCGACGATCTCCGTCGCGGGAATAGAGGCGTACGAGGCTGAGACAGGCGACATGCTCCTGGCCGAGCGGGCGCTGGTCGAACAGCTGCCGCCCGGCACGGCGTTGCTCACCGTCACCAGGGGCCCCAACCAGGGCAGCCGGTTCCGGCTGGACAAGGAGCTGACCACCACGGGGCGTCATCCGGAGAGCGACATCTTCCTCGACGACATCACCGTCTCCCGCCGCCACGTCGAGTTCTACCGCCACCGCGGCGGCCAGTTCTCCGTGCGCGACGTGGGCAGCCTCAACGGCACCTACGTCAACAGGGAGCGGATCGAGGAGGTCCCCCTGCACTCCGGAGACGAGGTGCAGATCGGCAAGTTCCGCCTCGTCTTCCTGATGCGAGGCAACGCCGGGGCATGAGCGGGCGGAGCGAGCGACCCATGGACACGGCCTCCGCACGCCCGCGGCCACGGGAGGCGGTCGCGTGAGTTCTCAGGCGGCACGGTCGCACATGAGCATCGGGGAGGTGCTCGCGCTCCTGCAGGGCGAGTTCCCCGATGTCACCATCTCCAAGATCAGGTTTCTGGAGGGCGAGGGGCTGATCGAGCCGGAGCGCAGCCCCTCCGGCTATCGCAAGTTCACCCACCTCCACGTCGAGCAGCTGCGCTTCATCCTCACCGAGCAGCGCGACCACTACCTCCCGCTGCGGGTGATCAAGGACCGGATGGCCGAGAGCTTCGGCCGGCCGCGCGAGGTCCGGCAGGCCCAGGAGGTCAGGCTCGACCGGGCCGAGCTGCTCGAGGCCGCCGAGATCGACGAGGAGACCCTCGCCGAGCTGGAGGACTACGGCCTGCTCGTGCCCGTGGCCAGGCGCTACGACGAGGAGGCGCTCAAGGTGGCCCGCGCCGTCGGCGCCCTGTCCCGCTTCGGCCTGCACGCCCGCCACCTGCGGGCGGTCAGGGCCGCGGCCGAGCGCGAGGCCGGGCTCGTCGAGCAGACCGTCGCCCCGATACTCAAGCGGCGCGCCCCCGGCGCCATCGGCGAGGCCGACGAGGTGGCCAGGGAATTGACCGCCCTGCTGCTCGACCTGCACGCATCCCTTGTGCGCACGGGTGTCCGCTCGGTCCTCGGTCGTTGAGACCGTCGCGAGCTGGGAGGCGCGGGCACATTCGAGGCCCGCTGGGTGTTACGTTGAATTGAAGAAGCCATGTCAGCAGAAGTGATGACCGAAGAGCTGTGCCGGGTCACCGGTCAGGAATACGGAGCAGCCCGTGTTGCAGATGGAGGTCGTGGGCGTTCGCGTTGAAATGCCCACTAATCAGCCGATCGTCTTGCTCAAGGAGGCACACGGGGAGCGGTTTCTTCCGATCTGGATCGGCATGACCGAGGCCACCGCCATCGCGCTGGCCCAGGCGGAGGAGCCGCCGCCGCGGCCTCTCACCCACGACCTGTTCAGAGACGTGCTGAGCGCGCTCGGCGTGGGGCTGCGCGCGGTCAACATCGTCGCCCTGCGTGACGGCATCTTCTTCGCCGACCTGGTCTTCTCCAACGGCGTGGAGGTGAGCGCGCGGCCGTCCGACTCGATCGCGCTCGCGCTGCGCACCGGGGCCCGCATCTTCGCCAGCGAGGAGGTCGTCCAGGAAGCCGGGGTCATCATCCCGGACGACCAGGAGGACGAGGTGGAGAAGTTCAGGGAGTTCCTTGACACGATCACTCCCGAAGACTTCGGCAGGGCGGGGTAGGTATTTCAGTGCATTTACGCTTCACGACGCGCCGAGCCGGATCGTTGACTGCGCATGGTCACGGTCCTACGGTGCAAGTGAAACCCGTGGTCGCCTTTTACGAACCCCCAGATCAGGCCACGGGATGAGAGAAAGCCGGAGGTCCGCGTGGCGGTCAGCAGCGGCGAGGGAAAGACGGCCGGCCAGGAAGATCCGGTACGGCGCGAGAGCGCGCGGCAGCGTGCCGGAGAGCAGGGTCTGCTCTTCGACCAGCAACCCAGGACGCTGCCAGGTGACATCGGATACCGCGGGCCGACGGCCTGTGCGGCGGCCGGCATCACCTACAGGCAGCTCGACTACTGGGCGCGCACGGGGCTGGTGGAGCCCACGATAAGAGCCGCGCAGGGCTCGGGCTCCCAGCGGCTCTACAGTTTCCGCGACATCCTGGTGCTCAAGGTCGTCAAGCGGCTGCTCGACACCGGAGTGTCGCTGCAGCAGATCCGTACGGCCGTGCAGCACCTGCGTGACCGCGGGGTCGGTGACCTCGCGCAGATCACGCTCATGAGCGACGGCGTCAGCGTCTACGAGTGCACCTCGGCCGACGAGGTGATCGACCTGCTCCAGGGCGGCCAGGGCGTGTTCGGCATCGCGCTCGGCCGGGTCTGGCGTGAGGTCGAGGGCTCCCTCGCGGAGCTGCCGGGGGAACGCGCGGCGGTCGAGGACACCGTCCCGGCCGACCATCCCGCTGACGAGCTGGCCCGCAGGCGACGCGCCCGCCGCACCGGCTGAGAGCACCCGGCTCCACGAGGGCCGGGATGCCGAAGAAGAAGACCAGGTTCCGGGAGAGCGCCACAAGCGCCGGTCCCGCGACCACCCAGGGGACGTCGATCCCCGGGAACACCCGCCTGGGAGCGCTGATCCCCAGAGCGTGAGAGCGCCGATTCACCCGGGGGAACCCGCACGCGGCGGGCCGATGACCGGCTAATGGGGCGTAGCGTAGTAATCTGGGACAGCAAGGCTGACGACCCCGTGCGGGAGAGTCCCCGGGCCGCTACAAGGCGCCGGGGCGCCGAAGGAGCAACCCTCCCCGGAATCTCTCAGGCATCCTGTACCGCTCGGGCGAGGCGACTCTGGAAAGCAGGCGCTCCCGCCAGGCGCGCCTCACCGACGGTGCAAGCCCCACCGGGGGTGAAGCTCTCAGGTCGCGGTAGCACGTACGTCGTGCGGCCGCGCTGACAGAGGGGGAGATCCGGCACTCGCCCGCGCCCTGGCGCCGGTCTCCACAGCCTCGGGAGGCACATCCATGACCGATCTGTCAGCTCCGCCGTTCTCGTCCAGGCACATCGGCCCGTCGGAGTCCGAGCAGCAGCGCATGCTCGAAGCCGTGGGCTTCGAGTCCGTGGCGGATCTGGTGGCGGTGGCCGTGCCCGAGTCCATCAGGGTCAAGGACCGGCTCAAGCTGCCCGCCGCGATCGGCGAGGCCGAGGCCATCGCCGAGCTGCGCGCCCTGGCCGGGCGCAACCGCGTGCTCACCTCGATGATCGGCCTGGGCTACTACGACACCGTCACGCCCGCCGTCATCCGCCGCAACCTGCTGGAGAACCCGGGCTGGTACACCGCCTACACCCCGTACCAGCCGGAGATCTCGCAGGGGCGCCTGGAGGCGCTGCTGAACTTCCAGACCGTCGTCTCCGACCTCACCGGCCTGCCCGTCTCCGGCGCGTCCCTGCTGGACGAGGCCACCGCCGCCGCCGAGGCCATGACGCTGGCCCGCCGGGCGGGCAAGTCCAAGAGCGCCGTGTTCGTGGTGGACGCCGACGCGCTGCCGCAGACCAAGGCCGTGCTGGCCACCAGGGCCGAGCCGCTCGGCATCACGCTGGTGGAGCACCCGCTCGACGGCGAGCTGCCCGAATGCTTCGGCGTGCTCGTGCAGTACCCCGGCGCCTCGGGCCGGCTGCGCGCCTTCCGCGCCGTGGCCGCCGCCGCCCACGAGGCCGGCGCGCTGGTCGTGGCCGCCGCCGACCTGCTGGCCCTCACGCTGATCGCCGCCCCCGGCGAGCTGGGCGCCGACATCGCCATCGGCTCCTCGCAGCGCTTCGGAGTGCCGTTCGGCTTCGGCGGGCCGCACGCCGCCTACATGTCCGTACGCGAGGGGCTGCAGCGCCAGCTCCCCGGCCGCCTGGTGGGCGTGTCGGTGGACGCCGACGGCGACCCCGCCTACCGCCTGGCCCTGCAGACCCGCGAGCAGCACATCCGCCGCGAGAAGGCCACCAGCAACATCTGCACCGCCCAGGTCCTGCTCGCCGTCATCGCCGGCATGTACGCCGTCTACCACGGCCCCGAGGGCCTGCGCCGCATCGCCCACCGCGTCCACCGGTACGCCGGCGCGCTGGCCGCCGGGCTGCGCGAGGGCGGTGTGGAGATCGTGCACCAGGAGTTCTTCGACACCGTGCTGGCCCGCGTGCCCGGCCGGGCCGCCGAGGTCGTGGCCGCCGCCGCCGAGCGGGGCGTCAACCTCTGGCGAGTGGACGACGACCACGTCTCCGTCGCCTGCGACGAGAAGACCGGCGCCGCCGAGGTGGCCGCCGTCTGGGGCGCCTTCGGGCTGCCCGAGGCGGGCGGGGCGGACCCGGAGAACGCCGCGGACGCGCTGCCGGGCGAGCTCCTGCGCGAGAGCGCGTACCTGACCCACCCGGTCTTCCACGCCCACCGCTCCGAGACCGCGATGCTGCGTTACCTGCGCAGGCTGCAGGACAAGGACATCGCGCTCGACCGCTCCATGATCCCGCTCGGCTCCTGCACGATGAAGCTGAACGCGACCACCGAGATGGAGCCGATCACCTGGCCCGAGTTCGCCGCGATCCACCCGTACGCGCCCGACGGGCAGACCGAGGGCTACCGCGAGCTGATCGGCACGCTGGAGGGCTGGCTGGCCGAGGTGACCGGCTACGACGCCGTCTCCCTCCAGCCGAACGCCGGCTCGCAGGGCGAGTTCGCCGGGCTGCTGGCCATCCGCGCCTACCACCGCGACCAGGGCCAGGGCGAGCGCGACGTCTGCCTCATCCCGTCCTCGGCCCACGGCACCAACGCCGCCAGCGCCGTCATGGCCGGCATGCGGGTCGTCGTCGTGGCCTGCGACGACGACGGCAACATCGACCTGGCCGACCTCGACGCCAAGATCGGCAAGCACCGTGACGCGCTGGCGGCGATCATGGTGACGTACCCGTCCACGCACGGCGTGTACGAGGAGAGCATCACCGAGGTCTGCGCCAAGGTGCACGAGGCCGGCGGCCAGGTGTACGTGGACGGCGCCAACCTCAACGCCCTAGTCGGCCTGGCCAAGCCGGGCGAGTTCGGGGCCGACGTGTCCCATCTCAACCTGCACAAGACCTTCTGCATCCCGCACGGCGGCGGCGGCCCCGGCGTCGGCCCGGTCGCGGTCCGCGCCCACCTGGCCTCCTATCTGCCCGGCCACCCGCTGCACGACGGCACCGCGGTCGGCCCCGTCTCGGCGGCCCCGTACGGCTCGGCCGGCATCCTGCCGATCTCGTGGGCGTACGTCAGGATGATGGGCGCCGACGGCCTCACCGCGGCCACCGAGCAGGCCATCCTGTCGGCGAACTACCTGGCCAGGCGGCTGGCCCCGCACTACCCGGTGCTCTACACCGGCCGCGGCGGCCTGGTCGCCCACGAGTGCATCATCGACCTGCGCCAGATCACCAAGGAGACCGGCGTCACCGTCGACGACGTGGCCAAGCGGCTCATCGACTACGGCTTCCACGCCCCGACCATGTCGTTCCCCGTCGCCGGGACCCTCATGATCGAGCCGACCGAGAGCGAGGACCTCGCCGAGCTCGACCGGTTCGCCGACGCCATGGCCGCGATCAGGGCCGAGATCGCCAAGGTGGCCTCGGGCGACTACGACAGGACCGACAACCCGCTGCGGAACGCGCCGCACACGGCCGAGTCCGTCAGCGCCGACGAGTGGCCGCACCCGTACGGGCGCGGCGAGGCCGCCTACCCGCTGCCGTCGCTGCGCGAGGGCAAGTACTGGGTGCCGGTGCGCCGCATCGACCAGGCCTACGGCGACCGCAACCTGGTGTGCTCCTGCCCTCCGCTGGAGGCGTACGAGGACTGAGCCGTCCGGGGTGGGAGGACTGTCACCCCGGTGCCAGTCCTTCCGCGTCAAGTGAGCAGACATGATCGTCAGAAGTCGTTAGGCTTCGGTGCGACCGTCGCCCCAAGGAGCTCTCTTGACGTCCTCAGAGCTGGAGACACCGCCCCTCGACACCGCCCGCCGCCTGGCCGAGGAGGGTGACCTCGACGCCGCGGCCGACATCCTGAGCCGGCTCGCCGCCGACCCGGAGGAGCCCGACCGGGCGCAGGCCGCCGTGGGCCTGGCCGTGGTGCTGGAGCAGCGCGGCGACGTCGAGCGGGCCAGGGCCGCCGCCAGGACCGCCCTGGCCACCGGGCACCCCGAATACGCCGCCCAGGCGGCCTGTCACCTGGCCCAGGGCTTCGAGCGGGAGGGCCGGGCCGACCAGGCCAGGGCCGCCTGGCAGGCCGTCCTCGGGGTCGGCACGGCCGCGTACGTGCCGCTGGCCCATCTCGCGCTGGCCCGGCTGGCGGTCGAGGCGGGCCACCTGGAGGAGGCCGGCGACGAGCTGCGCGCCGCCGTGCGCGCGGGCGTGGCCTCGGGCGACGACAAGATGGGCGCGCACGCGGCGCAGCGGCTGGCCGAGCTGATGCTGGAGCACGGGGAGCCGGGGCCGGCGGCCGAGGTGCTGCTGGAGGCGCTGGAGTTCGCCCCCGCCGACGAGGTGCCCGGCCTGCGGGTCCAGCTCGGCATCGCGCATCTGGAGCTGGCCTGCGCCGAGTTCGCCGAGAGCGTCGAGGGCGGCGCCGACCCGCGTACCGGCGCGCTGGCCATCGAGCTGCTCGCCCGCACCCTGCCGCTGCGGGGGCGCGACGACGACGCGGGGCGGGTGTGGACGTACGGGCTCGAACACGAGGACGAGACGCTGGCGGCCGAGGTCCGTCTCCGCTACCAGCGCGACGCCTGACGGCGGAGGGGTCAGGGGCGGCGCATGAACGCCACCGCGGCCGCCACGTTGACCAGCACGATCGCCGCCCACGCGACCAGCAGCCCGAACGTGCCTCCCGTGGTGCCCGCGATGGCCGTGAGCGGAACCCCGATGCCCAGCGAGCCCAGCGCGATCGGCACCAGCGGCGTCCCCTGGCCGGTCTTCTTGCGCGGCGCGACGCCGTGGTGGTCGAGCTCGGCCCGGACGCGCGCGGCGATCGTGGCGTCGAGGCGTTCCATGAACGAGTCGATGAGCGCCGGCTCGTAGTCGGGGCCGAGATCGCGGCGCGCCTCCAGCGTGGCCCGCAGGTCGTCCCTGAGGCGTTTGTCTGACATGGACGACATCATCTCCCGTCCCGCGCCGCGCCGTCATCAGCCTTGAGGTCTAGGGCGCGATCCTCCCCAGGTACCGTGCTGCCATGCAGGTGATGACCCCGAGAGGGCCGGCGCTGGTCCAGGTGGACGAGGTCGCGGACGCCCGGCTGCTGCTGGTGCTGACCCACGGCTCCGCCGGGACGGTGGAGGCCCCCGACCTGCTGGCCGTGCGCGACGCCGCCGTGGCGGCCGGGGTGAGCGTGGCCAGGGTGACGCAGGCGTTCCGGGTGGCGGGGGCGCGGGCGCCCGGTCCGGCCGAGCGGCAGGACGAGGCGTGGGAGATCGTCCTGGACGAGCTGCGGGCGGCCCGGCCGGGGCTGCCGGTCGTGCAGGGCGGGCGGAGCAACGGGGCCCGCGTGGCCTGCCGTACGGCGAAGGCGGTCGGCGCCGCGGCGGTGGTGGCGCTGGCCTTCCCGCTGCATCCGCCGGGGAAGCCGGAGCGGTCGAGGGCCGGCGAGCTGCGCGGCGCCGGCGTGGACGTGCTGGTGGTGAACGGGGACCGCGATCCGTTCGGCGTTCCCGACGCGGGGGACGCCGCGCGCCTGGTGGTGCTGCCGGGGGAGGGGCACGAGCTGAGACGTGACCCCGCCCGGGTGGGCGAGGTCGTCGCGGAGTGGATCGTCCGCTACGCGTAGGCGTGGCTCCGGCCGGAGGTGAGCGGCCGCGCGCGGGCCCAGGGCCTGGCGGCGGGCGTCAGGTGCGGGCCGCGCCGGGAGGCGTCAGGCCGCGCCGACCGCGGGCCGGTGCGGGGCGATGGCGGTGCCACTGGGAAGCAGCTCCCCGGTGTCCTCGAACAGGACGACGCCGTTGCAGAGCAGGCTCCACCCCTGTTCGGGGTGGCAGGCCAGGGTGCGTGCCGCCTCGCGGTCAGGCGCCTCGGCATCCGGACAGGCCGGGTCGTGCGGGCACATCGGCGTGCCTCCGATATCTCGTGGGTCGCTCCCGTGCTGGAGGGTCGGGAGCCGGCTCGGGTTGTTCTGTTCTGGCAAGTGTGCGATGTATGTCACGTGTTCCGACATAGTCCGTTCGGACTGTTACAGGAGGATCCCCGGGTCGTGTGACCTTCGACACAGCGTGCCTTATGCAGGATAACGGGCCAAGCGCGACACGCGCATCACGTTTGCAATCCCTTGAGCAGAGCGTCGAGTCCGCGCTCGAAGTCCATATCGGCTCTTTCGTCCCTCCTGACCCATTCATCAACCTCCGGGTCGGCCCAGCCGGACTGCTGGACCTCGACGGCCACGCTGCCGAACACGAACGCCCGCAGCGACCGCACGGCCTCGGGGGCGTCGCCCAGACCGCCCTCGGCGAGCTGCTCGGTCTGCTCCCTGATGGCCACGGCGGTCGCTCCCTTCGGCGGCTTGGTCAGCGCCAGCGCCAGCACGCCCGGATGCTCGCGCAGCAGCTCCCTGCCCGCCCGGCACCACGCCCTGGCCGTCTCCTGCCAGGTGGGGCCGCGCTCGACGTGGACGGTGGTGACGTGCTCGGCCAGGGCGTCCATCAGCGCCTCCTTGCCGCGGGGCAGGTGGTGGTAGATGGCCATCGCCTCCACCTCCAGGGCGTCGCCCAGGCGGCGCATGGTCAGGCGGCGCAGGCCCTGGCTGTCGGCGATGTGGAGTGCGGCCTCGATGATGCGCTCGCGGGAGAGGGGAACGGGTGGTCTCTTGGCGGGCATGGAGATCATCTTACTATGTAAAGGCGGTCGCGCCAGGGCGATTTCCGCCCGTGTCGCGCGACGGCGTACCCTTGGTCGTCGCACCAGTACACGACAGCTTTAAGGGGCAGGGCCGATGGCGTTTTTCCGTCCGCGGGTGAGCCGGGAGGCAGAGGTCCGCTACCACGCGGACCTGGAGATCTCCAAGAGCTTCCCCGAGTTCATCGAGAAGGCCAGGCAGGCCGAGCAGGTCCTGCGTGAGCTGCGCGCCTCCGGGGCCGACGAGATCGAGTTGCTGGCGGCCGGCCGGGCCTTCGACGCGGCGCTCACCGAGGCGCTGCGGGCGGCCGAGGCCGGGCAGCGGGCCACGTTCGGGGTGAAGGCCTACGACGACCGGATCGCCCGCCGCAAGGCCAAGGCCACCCCGGCCGGGGCCATGTGGACGGCCGAGGTCGAGCGGCTGCGCACCCTGCGCGAGGACAACCGGCTGTGGGGGATCCCCCGGGTGCCGAGGCCGCTGCCCGCGACCGCCTGACCCGGGACGAACCCGCTCGCGGCCACCGGTCCGCTGGTTCTGCCGAGCCGTCCGGACCTGGGCGTGCCGGTCCGGATACGCGAGCGTTCCCCGTGCGATGAGCCCCGGCGCCCTTTGACGGTGCCGGGGCTCTCGTTCAGCTGGCCCAGTCGAGCAGCGGGCGGGTGTTGCTCGGGTGGCGCAGCTTGGACAGCGACTCCTTCTCCAGCTGCCTGATGCGCTCCCTGGTCAGGCCGAGATACTTGCCGATCTCGTCCAGGGTGTGCGGCTTGCCGTCCACCAGGCCGAAACGCAGCGCCATGATCTTCGACTCGCGCGGCGAGAGGTTGTCGAGCACGCCCCGCAGCTGGTCGCCCAGCAGCTGGCGGTCGACGATCTCCGACGCCTCGGGGGAGTCGACGTCCTCGATGAGGTCGCCGATCGTGGTCTCCCCGTCCTCGCCGATCGTCGCGTTCAGCGAGATCGGCTGACGGCTCGTGCGCAGCAGCTCCTCGATCTGGTCCGGCGTCTTGTCCAGCTCGACGGCCAGCTCCTCGGGCGTGGGCTCACGGCCCAGGCGCTGGTGCATGTCACGCTCGACGCGCGACAGCTTGGACAGCATCTCCAGCACGTGCACGGGCAGCCGGATCGTCCTGGCCGAGTCGGCGAAGCCGCGCTGGATGGCCTGGCGGATCCACCACATGGCGTACGTGGAGAACTTGAAGCCCTTGGTGTAGTCGAACTTCTCCACGGCCCTGATGAGCCCCAGGTTGCCCTCCTGGACGACGTCCAGCAGGGACATGCCGCGGTCGGTGTACTTCTTGGCGACGGAGACCACGAGGCGCAGGTTGGCCTCCAGCATGTGGTCCTTGGCCTGCCGGCCGTCCTCCACGACGAGGTGGAGGTCCGCCTGGGCGGCGGGCGACAGGTCGGGCTGGGTCTCCAGCTTGTACTCGGCGTACAGGCCCGCCTCGATCCGCCTGGCCAGCTCGACCTCCTGGGCGGCGGTGAGCAGGGTGCGGCGGCCGATGGACTTGAGGTAGGTGTGCACCGAGTCGCCCATGACGGACTGCGTGTCGTCCAGGTCGATCGGCTCGTTCTCGATCTCGGCGTCCGCTGCGTTCACGACGAGGTCGTCCGGCACGTCTTCCTCGTGCTCCGGCTTGGACTCCGGCGCCGTCACCGCCTTCGCCGCGTCGGTCGCGCCGTTCGCCGCTCCGGTTTTTGCCTCGGAGCCCTTGCGGCGGGTACTCTTTGCCCGCGCGGTCTTCCCGGCGGGAGCGGTCTTCTTCTGGGCGTTCTTCTTGGGGGCGGTCGTGCTGAGAGACGGCTCGTTCTCGGCGGCCAGGCTCACACCGGCCTCCGACAGCTCGCGCAGGATCGTGCGGCCTTCAGAGGGGCTGATGCCGGCCATCGCGAATGCGTCACGCAGCTCCGCCAGAGAAAGGTGACCCTGGGCTCGCCCTCGTTCAATCAGCTGATCGAGAGTAGCGGGTGGGGTCGCCACGGCGGTTCTGGGCATGAGGACACCTCCTCCGTACGGAGTGGAAGCGATCAGGCAGGTTGTGGTGGGGCGGGTTCGCGTCCGCACGGCGCACCAGTATCAATAACGCCAAACGCCGTCATTTGTTCCCGTGCACCCTAAGTGGGACGAAAAAGGGGCGGATCGCCCACGTATCGAACCGCCCCAGGGGTGGACTTTATTCCGTCGACCCGTGCCCGTCCGGCCGCGCCTCGGGCATCGGCATGGGCTCGGCGTCCTCCATGCGCTGGTCGGTCCAGTATTCGAGGACCTTCTCCGGGTCCGGGTTGATCTCCCTGGAGACGATGAAACCATCGGTGGTCGCGGGGGCCGGGGTCTCGTCCGGTCCTTCGAGCAGCTCCTGGGGCTCACCGGACGGCGCCTTCTCCACCACGGCTCGGGTCTCCCTCGCGACCTGGTCGAGCTTTCCCGCCGAGGCGGCCGCCGCGACTGAGGCGCCTCCGGCGACGATGACGCCGACGACGGCCGCGGATGCCCACAGCTTGCGGGTCTGGTCCATGAAGGCTCCCTCCTTCTCCCCACTATGACGCATCGGCCACTCGTCAGGTTCCTGCCCTAAGCCGCATCAAATCGGTCTTGCCGTTCGGCAGCAGGGGGAGCCGCTCGACGAGCCGCAGGTCGCGAGGGGCGGCGTAGGGGGCGAGCCTATCGCGGCAGAATGCCCGCAATTGCTGAAGCGTGACGGGTGTGTCGGGGTCGGTGGGGACCACGACGGCGGTGACCCGCTCGCCCCATTCCGCGTCGGGCACGCCGATCACGGCGGCGTCGGCGACCCCGGGGTGGGCGCGCAGGACGGCGGTCACGACGCCGGCCACCACCTTCTCGCCGCCGGTGTTGACGACGTCGTCGGCCCGGCCGAGCACGCGCAGGCGGCCGTCGCGCAGCTCGCCGAGGTCGGAGGTGACGAACCAGCCACCGTCGAGCGGGGCGGGCGGGCCGGCGAAGCGGTAGCCGGAGAAGAGCACCGGGCCGGAGATCCTGATCAGGCCGTCCGCGCCGATTTTGAGATCTACATTGTCAAGGGGCCGGCCGTCGTACACGCAGCCGCCGCACGTCTCGCTCGACCCGTACGTCGTCACGACCCTGGCGCCGAGGGCGGTGGCCCGCTCCAGCAGGCCCGGCCCCGGGGCCGCCCCGCCCAGCACGATGGTCCTGAACACCGACAGGTCCGCCCCCATCTCGACCAGCCGGTGCAGCTGGGTGGGGACGAGGGAGACGTGGTGGGCGCCCGAGGCCAGCACCGCGTGCGGGTCGAACGCCGGATGGATGATCGGCTCGCTCTCCGAGAGCAGGGCGCGGACCAGGACCTGCAGCCCTGAGACGTGGGAGACGGGCAGGCAGCACAGCCAGCGGTCGCCCTTCGCGGCGCCCACCCGGCGGATCGAGGCCGCCGCGCAGGCGCGCAGCGCCGCGGCGGAGAGCTGCACACCCTTGGGCGGTCCTGTGCTGCCGCTGGTGGCGATCACGATGGCCACGTCGCCGGGAACGCCCGCCCCGCCGGGGTTGGGGACGCCGTCGACGTGGGTGGGGCGCAGCGCGTCCAGGGCGGGCTCATGGTGGCCGGGGGAGAGCGGGAGGACGGCGGGGCCGTCGCCGGAGAGGGCGTCGCGGATCGCCGTGAAGAGGACGGGCCCGGCAGGCTGCACAATGGCATGCAGCGGACGGTCCGGATGCGACGGGTTCCTCCACATGCTCGTAAGGTTAATGGTGACAGGTCGGACAGTGGCGCAGGGAGGGTCGTGACGCGTTCCCCCGTGGTCTTCCGGATCCCGATGCGGACGCGGTTCCGCGGGCAGACCGTCAGGGAGGGGGTGCTGCTGCACGGCCCGGCGGGGTGGGGGGAGTTCTCCCCGTTCCCCGAGTACGGCCCGCGCGAGTGCGCCCGCTGGCTGGCGTGCGCCCGCGAGGCGGCGTTCGAGGGATGGCCGGAGCCGGTGCGCGACAGCGTCCCGGTCAACGCGACCGTGCCCGCGGTCGATCCCGAGCGGGCCCATGACATCGTGCGGCGCTCGGGTTGCGGCACGGCGAAGGTCAAGGTGGCCGAGCCGGGGCAGACGTTCGACGACGACGTGGCCAGGGTCGAGGCCGTGCGCGACGCGCTCGGGCCGTCGGGGCGGCTGCGGGTCGACGTCAACGGCGCCTGGGAGGTCGACGAGGCCGTCCGCCGGCTCAAGCGGCTCGACCGTTTCGACCTCGAATACGCCGAGCAGCCGTGCGCCACGCTGGAGGAGCTGGCGGCGGTGCGGCGGGCGTGCGACGTGCCGATCGCGGCCGACGAGTCGATCCGCAGGGCCGAGGACCCGCTGCGGGTCAGGGCGGCCGAGGCGGCCGACATCGCGGTGGTCAAGGTGCAGCCGCTGGGCGGCGTGCGGGCCGCGCTGCGGGTGGTGGAGGCGTGCGGGCTGCCCGCGGTGGTCTCCAGCGCCGTGGAGACGTCCGTGGGCCTGGCGGCCGGGCTGGCGCTGGCCGCGGCGCTGCCGTCGCTGCCGTACGCGTGCGGGCTCGGCACCATGGCGCTGCTGTCGGGCGATGTGGCGGACGATTCGCTGGTGCCGGTGGACGGGCGGCTGGCGGTACGGCGTCCCAGCGTGGATTATGGGCTTTTGTCGGCTTTTGAGATTGAATCTCCCCAGTGGCTTCGCCGGATGCAGGAGGCGTCACGTTGAACCCCGCTACCGCGCTGGCCACGGTGCTGGTCGATGAGCTGGTGCGCTGCGGCCTGACCGACGTGGTGCTGGCTCCCGGCTCGCGCTCCGCCCCGCTGGCGCTCGCGCTGCACGCCGAGTCCCGGGTGCGGCTGCACGTACGGATCGACGAGCGCTCGGCGTCGTTCCTGGCCCTCGGGCTGGCCCGGCGCTCCGAGCGGCCCGTGGCGCTGATCTGCTCCTCCGGCACCGCCGCCGCCAACTTCCACCCCGCCGTCATCGAGGCGGGCGAGTCGGGCGTGCCGCTGCTGGTCCTGACCGCCGACCGCCCGCCGGAGCTGCGCGGCACCGGCGCCAACCAGACGATCGACCAGATCAAGCTGTACGGCGGCGCGACCCGCTGGTTCGCCGAGGTCGGCGTGCCGGAGGACCGTCCTGGCCAGGTCGCCTACTGGCGCTCGCTGGCCTGCCGCGCCTACCAGCGCGCCGCCGGCGCGGGCAACCCCGGCCCGGTCCACCTCAACCTGGCGTTCAGGGAGCCGCTGATCCCCGAGGGCGACACCACCTGGTCCGAGCCGCTCGACGGCGGCGCCAACGGCCCGTGGGTGCGCGCCAGGGTCGCGCCCCCGCCCATCGCCCTGCACATCCCGCCCACCAGGCGCGGCGTGCTCGTGGTCGGCGACGGCGCCGCCAACGTGCGCCGCTACGTCGCGGCGGCGGGGATGGCCGGCTGGCCGGTGCTGTCGGAGCCCAACGGCGGCGGCCGCTACGGCGACCACGCCATCTCCACCTACCACTACCTGCTCAGCACACCGGAGTTCGCCGACGCGCACCGGCCCGACGTGGTCGTCACGCTGGGCCGTCCCGGGCTCTCCCGGCCGCTGCTGTCCTGGCTGAAGCGAGCGGACGAGCACATCGTGGTGGCCCCGGACCTCGACCGCTGGCCCGACCCGACCCGGTCGGCCACGCAGGTGGCGCAGGCCGTGGAGATCCCCGTCGCCTCCGGCGACGACACCTGGCTGCACGCCTGGCGGCAGGCCGACCTCGCGGTACGCGCGGCCATGGACGAGGTGCTCGACCTGTCCGGCACCAGCGAGCCGCGCCTGGCCAGGGACCTGGTCGACGCGCTGCCCAACGGGGCGCTGCTGTTCTGCGGCTCCTCCATGCCGATCCGCGACCTCGACCAGGCGATGCGGCCCAGGCGCGGCATCCGGCTGATGGCCAACAGGGGCGCCTCCGGCATCGACGGGCTGGTGTCCACCGCCATGGGGGCGGCGCTGGCGCACAACGGGCCCTCGTACGCGCTGATCGGCGACCTGTCGTTCCTGCACGACCAGAACGGGCTCGTGCTCGGGCCCCGCGAGCCCCGGCCCGACCTGTGCCTCGTCGTGGTCAACAACGACGGGGGCGGCATCTTCTCGCTGCTGCCCCAGGCGGCGGTGCGCGACCCGTTCGAGCGGGTGTTCGGCACGCCGCACGGGGTGGACCTCGGATACGTGGCGGCCGCCACGGGGACCCCGTACACGCTGGTGGGCGATCTCAGTGACCTGTCCAAGGCGATGCGGGGCGAGGGGCCGAGGGTGGTCGAGGTGCGGACGGACCGGGAGGAGAACGCGCTCGTGCACGCCCGCCTGCGCGACGTCGCCCAGGAGGCCGTGCGCGCCTACCTGGCCGGCTGACGCGCGACGCCGGCCGACTTCCGGCGCCCGCCGACTTCCGGGCCGGCCGACGCTCGGGGCCGGCGGACTTCCGGGCCGGCCGGCGCGGGTTCGGCTGATGCGGTTTTCGGCTGGCCGGCGTGGGGCGGGTCAGCGGCCGAGGACGTCCAGGAGGCGGTTGAGCGGGCTGTCCAGGCCGTAGCGGTCGGCCAGGGCGACCAGCGCCTCCGGATCGCGCGGCTTGGCCGGCAGCGTGAGGTCGGCGCCCGGCAGCGGCGCGTCGGGAGCCACCTTGACCACGGCGGGAGCGGCGTTCAGGTAGTCGCGGGCGGCGCTCAGCTTGGTCCTGCTGCCGGCCGGGAAACCGTCGGTGACGCCCGCGTCGAGGGCCTCCAGCAGCGCCGCGAGCGAACCGAACCGGGTGATCAGCGCGGCGGCGGTCTTCTCGCCGACGCCGGCCACGCCGGGCAGGCCGTCGCTGGGGTCGCCGCGCAGGGTGGCGAAATCGGCGTAGGAGCGGCCGGGGATGCCGTACTTGGCGGTGACGAACGCCTCGTCCACGATCTGCAGATTGCGTACGCCGCGAGCGGTGTAGAGGACGCGGACCGGCCGGGAGTCGTCGACGAGCTGGAACAGGTCGCGGTCGCCGGTGACGATGTCGACCGCGCCGGAGGCCTGGTGGGTGAGCGTGCCGATGACGTCGTCGGCCTCGTAGCCGGGCGACTCCAGCCGGGCCACACCGAGGGCGTCGAGCACCTCGTTGATGACCGCGATCTGCGGCACGAGCGTCTCGGGCACCTCCTCCTGGTCGCCCCCTCGGCCGGTGCCGGCGACGCGGTGCGCCTTGTACGTCGGGATCGCCGCGACCCGGAACGCCGGCCGCCAGTCGGCGTCCATGGTGGCCGCCAGCTCGGCAGGGGAGTGCTGGCGGACCAGGGTGGCGATCATGTCGATGAGGCCGCGCACCGCGTTCACGGGCGAGCCGTCAGGAGCCTTGATCGACTCCGGGATGCCGAAGAAGGCGCGGAAGTAGAGCGACGGGGTGTCCAGAAGCATCAGCACTAGGACAGTATGCCCACCGCCAGCAGGCACGCGTCGTCCTCCGGGTTGGGGCCGCCGATGTCGGCGAGCAGCCGGTCGAGGCTCCCGTCCAGGTCGTGCCCGCACACCCGGCGGGCCGCGGCCAGCGCCAGGTCGAGGCCGACGTCGATGTCCCGCGTCCGCCGCTCGACCAGCCCGTCGGTGAACAGCAGCAGCTGGTCGCCGGGCAGCAGCCTGGTGGTGGCCAGCTCGTACGGGCTGCCCGGCGCCGCGCCCAGCAGCACGCCCCTGGGCTGGGCCAGCTGGGTGGCCTCCCCGCCGCGGACCAGGATGGGCGCCAGGTTGCCCGCCTGCCCCCAGGCGAACACCCGGGTCTCCGGGTCGAGATGGCCGATGATCGCGGTGGCGGTGGTGTCCTTCAGCTGGTGCATGACGAGGTCGTTCAGCCAGGCCAGCAGCCGGTTGGCGCCCTGCCCGGTCATGGCCAGGCCAACCAGGGCGTGGCGGAGCTGGGCCATGCGCGAGATCGCCGGCAGGCCGTGGCCGGAGGCGTCGCCGATGGCCAGCAGCACCCGCCCGTCGGCCGCCGAGGCGGCCTCGAACCAGTCGCCGCCCAGGTTGGCGGTCTTCTCGGCGGGCACGTACCGGACCGCGATCTTCGTCTGCTGCAGGTCGAGGCAGCCGACCGGCTCGGGCAGGATCGCCTCGCGCAGCGCGAGCATCACGTGACGCTCCTCCGCGGCCCGCTCGCGCGCCTCCAGGAGCTGGCGGCGCGACTCCGACACCATGCGCTCGGCGCGGCGGCGGCCGGTGATGTCCTGGATGACGCCGTGCATGCCGATCGTGCCG
The DNA here is from genome assembly GCF_003001935.1 of Nonomuraea fuscirosea. GTDB lineage: Bacteria > Actinomycetota > Actinomycetes > Streptosporangiales > Streptosporangiaceae > Nonomuraea > Nonomuraea fuscirosea. The sequence continues at coordinate 322,381 of NZ_PVNG01000004.1, forward strand.
CCGGGCCCGGACAGCGGTTCGAGCACCACCCGCAGGTCGCGCAGGTCGGCCGCGGCCCCGCCGCGGCGGATGCGGAACTCGGCCTGTACCGGCTCCACGCCCTGCACGACCGACCACAGCAGCCGGTCGAGCGTGGCCACGTCGGCCGGTTCGACGTGCTCGGGCAGGTCGGGCAGCGGGATGGGGCCGTCGCCCGGGTCGCGGCCGAAGATCACGTACACCTGGTCGGACCAGATCGTCTCGCCGGTGTGCAGGTGCCACTCCGCCCAGCCCATGTTGCCGAGCCGCTGGGCGTGGCCCAGCCGGACGGCGAGCATCTCGGCCTCGTGCCCGAGCAGCTCGGCCGCGCCTGTGACGTCGACCATGATCTCACTCTCGAACGCAGGGGAACTGGACAATTGGCCCCACACTACGTGATCGACCCGCAACCGTGTGTGGCGATGTCCGGCCGCGTGGCGAGACCTTTTCGCGGATTTTAGCCGCCGCGATCACGAGTAGATTGGGCCTGTGACGTCCTCAGACCTGTATCCCGTGTCCCGCCTCGCCGCCGTCCAGGAGGCCACCGCCAAGGCCGGTCTCGACGCCCTGCTCCTGACGCCCGGCCCTGACCTGCGCTATGTGAGCGGCTACGACGCCAAGCCCCTTGAGCGGCTGACGTGCCTCGTGGTGCCTGCCGCGGCGGAGCCGTACATGATGGTGCCCCGGCTTGAGCTGCCCGCCGCGCAGGCGTCGCCCGCCAGGCGGCTCGGGCTGGAGTTCGTGGCGTGGGACGAGACAGAAGACCCCTACGCGATCGCCGCCGCGCGGCTCGGCGGGGCGGCCAAGGTGGGCCTGGCCGACCGCATGTGGGCCATGTCGTCGCTGCGCTTCCGCGAAGTGCTGCCGCAGGCGGAGCAGGTGCTGGCCGGCAGCGTGCTGCGGGAGCTGCGGATGCGCAAGTCGCCCGGCGAGGTGGCCGCGCTGCGCGAGGCGGGCGAGGCCATCGACGGCGTGCACCGGCTCGTGCCCGGGCTGCTGCGGGCCGGGCGCACCGAGCGCGAGGTGGGCCGCGACATCGCCGAGGCCATCCTGGCCTCGGGGCACGCGACCGTCGACTTCGTCATCGTGGCCTCCGGCCCCAACGGCGCCAGCCCCCACCACGACGTGTCCGACCGGGTCATCCAGGCGGGCGAGCCCGTGGTGGTCGACATCGGCGGGCAACTGCACAACGGCTACTGCTCCGACTCCACCCGCACCTACAGCGTGGGCGAGCCGCCGGCCGACTTCGCCGCCTACTACGAGGTGCTGCGGCGGGCGCAGGAGGCGGCCTGCCTGGCGGTGCGGCCCGGGGTGTCGTGCGAGTCGATCGACGCGGCCGCGCGCGACGTCATCGCCGAGGCGGGCTACGGCGAGCACTTCATCCACAGGACGGGGCACGGGATCGGCATCGAGACGCACGAGGAGCCGTACATCGTGGCCGGGAACGGCGAGCCGATGGAGGCCGGGTTCGCGTTCTCGGTGGAGCCGGGCATCTACCTGGCCGGGCGGCACGGGGCTCGGATCGAGGACATCGTGGTGTGTACGGAGAGCGGGGGCGAGCGGCTGAACAACACGCCGCGCGACCTCGTGATCGTCTGACCCTGCCTTTCGTCCCTGCCTGATCCCTGCCGGGCACCGGTTCGTCGCGCCTGACCCGTGGCCCGTGCCGGTCCCCCTCGCCGTAGGGGATGGGTGGCCTGTGCCGGACCCGCTCCCCATATAGGGATGGGCGGGCTGCGGCGGAGATGGCCTGTACCGGGGCCCGTTCTGTGCGTTCGGGCCCCGTTCCGGGCTTGCGCGGTCAGCGGGGGAGGGCGGCGGCCGGATAGGTGTTCTGGAAGACCAGCCGGTCGTCGGCCCGGCCGGCCACGCCGGTGAGCAGATCGTCCAGCTCCATGAACACCTGCCAGCCCGGCACCGCGCCGGCCAGCCGGTCGACCACGAACTGCTCCAGCTCGGGCACCCGTTTGGCCTTCCAGACCTTGTCGGCCAGGCTGACCAGGTGGTCCTCGAACGTCGTGCCCGCCTCCGTCCAGGAGCCGTGCGTACGGGCGAACCGGGCCAGCCGCTCGGGCACGCCCCGGGCGAGCAGCAGCCGGTGCCCCGCCTCCTCATGGGCCGAGCCCGGCTCCGACAGCTCGGCCGGGTGCAGGCACTTGCCGATGTCGTGGGTGGCGGCGCCGTACAGGACGGCCTCGTGGTCCACGGGGACGGCGGGATGCTGGGCGCGCAGCCAGGCGAGTACGTCGAGGGCCGCGTCGTGAACGGCGCGCAGATGAGCGGCCAGGCGGGGCGGGGCGTCCAGCTCACGCAGCAGCTCCTCGGCCGCGCCGGGGAGACGGGGGAGGGGCGGGTCGGTGAGAGCGCGCCGCAGGGTCGTCACCGTCCCACGATAGGCGGCCCGGCCGTCGGTATGGCCGCCTGCCCGGGGTCGGCCGCGCGGTGGGTCGGTTGCCGGAGGCGTCGTGCGTCAGCGAGCTCGGTCGTAGACCATGGCGAGCTCGCCCATTCTGCCGGTCCGCTGGTGGGTGAGCGTCCAGGCCGAGGTCGGCAGGCCGTCGTCGAACAGTCGCCGCCCGCCGCCGGCGATCTCTGGGAAGATCATGAGGTACAGCCGGTCGAGCAGGTCGGCCGCCAGGAGCGGTTGGATGATGCTCGCACTGCTGTTGACCAGAATGTCGCCCGCGCCGGTGGCCTTGAGTTCGGTGACGACGTCGGCGGCGGGGGCGTTCACCACGCGGGTGCGTTCCCACGGGGCCTCGGTCAAGGTGGAGGAGAAGACCACCTTCTCCGTGTCGACCAGCCACTTGGCGTATCCCCGATCGCGCGGGTCGGCGTTCTCGTCCTCGGCGACCGACGGCCAGTAGCCCAGGAACCCCTCGGCGTTGATCCGGCCGAGCAGCGCCGTCGTGGCGTTCTCCCACATGAGGTTCATGTGGTCCCGCGCCACCTCGCTGGTCACATAGGGGGCGAACGCCGCGAAGTCGCCGGGCCCACCGGGGCCGTGGTAACGCCCGTCGAGGGTGAGGCTCAGGTTGGCGGTCACCTTGCGGCCGGTCGAGTTCGTCATGTCGTGCTCCTCTTAGTGGTGTCGTGCTGGGCGTTGATGGTGTGGTCAGTGGGTTCGCGTTCGGTGCGTTCAGTGGTGTGCGGATCTGCCGTGAGGATCGTCGCGAGCTTGTCGAGGCTCTGCCCGAACCCGATCTCGATGCCGGCGATGAAGTCAGCGGAGTCGATCGTGCTGTCGGCGACCCGGAAGTGCACGTCGAGCTCCGAGCCCGTGTCGGTGGGCCGCAGGCCGAGGTCGAGGTGGGCGGTGAAGGCGGGGCCGCCGTCGGCGAGCAGCGGGGAGAGCCGGTAGGCCAGGCGCTCGCCGGGACGTACGTCCTCGACGACTCCCAGCGCACGCCCGGCGACCGGGTCGGAGCCCTCGGTGTCTTCGGCGTCGCGGTACTCGTGGACGATCCGGCCGCCGGGTCGCGCCTCGAAGACGAGTTCGGAGACGCGCAGGTCGTCCGGCGTCCACCAGCGGGCGAGCAGGGGCGCCTCGGTCAGATGCCGCCAGACCTCCTCGGGACCCGCCGTGAGCGACCGGTGGAAGCGGAAGGAACGGCCGTCGGCCCAGCCCGGCTTCGCGGCGGCGAGCCGCTCGGCCTGGAGGCTGAGCCCGTAGCGGTCATAGGTCTCGCGCGACCCGCCGGCCTGCTCCGCGGTGTCGGCCAGCAGGGTGAGCACCGCCGCCAGCTCCCGCAGCGGCCCGGCCTGAAGCGCGTAGACACGGCGCTGCCCGGAGCGCTGGGAGGTGACGACCCCGGCCCGTTCGAGGGTCTGCAGGTGCTTGGTCGTCTGCGGCTGGCGCGCCTCGGCGAGCTGAGCCAGAACACCGACCGGCCGCGGCCGCTCAGCCAGCAGCCCCACAAGCCGCCAACGGGCCGGGTCGGCCAGTGCGGTGAGCAATGCGTCCATGGGTCAAAGTATTCTCTATGACGAATATTCGTGTCAAGGAATATCTTAGGGCGATTGGGCGCGATCTTCCATCCGGCAGCCCGCATGCTGGCACACTGGCGGGGGGCGGCCGCCCCTTGGCAGGTGGGTCTTGCGATGGGTGGGGGGTGAGCGGCTCGCGGTAGGCGGGTGGGGCTCGGGGCGGGCTGTGGCACAGTCGCTGTCATGTTCGCGGAGATCACGTACGCCACCAGACCCGGTTTCGAACGGCCCAACGAGGACCTGGTGATCGCCGGACCCTCGTGGATCGTGGTGCTGGACGGGGCGACGGCGGCAGCCGGGGTGGACAGTGGGTGTGCGCACGACGTGGCCTGGCTGGTGGGGCGGCTCGGTGGCGCGCTGGCCGCCGGGCTGGCGGCCGATGACGGCGCGTCGCTGGCGGGCCTCCTGGAGGCGGCCATCGAGGGCACGCAGTCGGCTCATGGGGGCCGGTGCGACCTGGGCAACCCGGACTCGCCCTCGGCGACGGTGGCCATGGTGCGATGCCTGGGCTCCGGGCGGGTGGAGTACCTCGTCCTGGGGGATTCGCCGGTCGTGCTGTCCCTGGTGGGCGGCGGGGTGCGGGTGGTGAGCGACGACCGGCTCGAACGGCTGCCCGGCGGACGGCCGTACACGCTGGAGCTGGTGCGGCGCATGCGGAACGCTCCCGGCGGCTTCTGGGTGGCGGCCGCCCGTCCGGAGGCTGCCCGGGAGGCGATCACCGGCGCGGCGGACGGGGTGCGGGGAGCCGGGGTGTTCACCGACGGGGTGGCGCGGCTGGCCGACTGGTACGGCTGGAGCTGGCAGACCGTCCTGGACACGCTGGAGGACGGCGGGCCGGGGGCGGTGATCGACGCCGTGCGGGAGCTGGAGGTACGGCGGGGGCCGGTGCGGGGCAAGCGGCACGACGACGCCACCGCCGCCTGGGGCCGCGTGAGCCCGCCCTGAGCGCCGCGCACCCCGGTGTATCAGGTGGCCTCGCCGCCTGCTCTGGGGTTTGCGAGGGCGGACGGAGGGAGCTCACATGTTCGTCGGCAGAATGGAGGAGCTCGCCCTCCTGCGCGCGGAACTGCGCGCGGCCGCCGCCGGGTCCGTCAGAAGAGTGGTGGTCGAAGGGCCGGAGGGCATCGGCAAGACCGCCCTCATCAACCACGCGCTCGACGGGGAGGCGGGCGCGCGGGTACTGATGGTCAGCGGCGAGGAGGACGAGCGGGAGCTCCCGCTGGGGATCGTCCGCCAACTCATCGCCGAGGCGACCCGGCTGAACACCCGGGCACCGGCCGGGACGGCGGCACGGCTGGACCCCGGGGCACCGGCCGGGGCGGCGGCGTCGATCAGCGGTCGGGGATCGGCGGCGGCAGTCGACACCGGACCGAGTGACACCCTGACACGGTCGGAGACGGGCGGGCCAGGTGTGTGCGCGGCCGGACTCGGTCCACGCGGTGTCGGAGTGGGTCCGTGTGGTGCCGGGGTGGGTGCACGCATGGCTGGGGTGGGTCCGTGGGCTGCTGCTGGGCAGGTGGTGTGCGATCTTGTGGGGCGGCTGGCGGGGCAGGGGCTTCTGGGTCTGGTCGTCGATGACGCGCAGTGGGTTGACCAGCCCTCGTTGCGGGCGTTGGGGTACGCCCTGAGACGGGTCCGGGCTGGGAAGGTCATCGTCCTGGTGGCCTGTCGGGATCTGGGCGGCGCGTGGCTGCCTGAAGGGCTGCGGCGGCTGCTCACCGGCGACGACGTGGTGCGTTTGACGCTGCGCGGCCTGAGCCCGGCCGATCTGATCGAAATTGCCTCAGATCGGCCGCCGGTGGCCATCCCTGAGGACCTGATCGTGCCTAGTGGGCCGGACGCGACCATGCAGCTCCCTGGCGATCTGCCGGATCGTCAGGCCGCCGGCCACCAGCGTGGCGGGGCTCAGCGGGCGCGCAGGGTCCAGTCGAGCCACGAACGCACGGCCGCGCCAGCGGCAACAGCACAGTCGCGTGGCTGTGAGCGGGCCGTGCCACCGGGGACAGCGCACGCGGGCGGCGGCGCTGTCGCTGGGCCGGTGGGAAGGGCACAGGTGGGTTCTGGCAGGGCTGCTGTGTCGGGAGGGAAGGCGCGAGCTCCACAGCCGGGAGACGCGCCTGTCCCGGTGGGAACGGTCGGTGCGGGAGAGGTGGACGGGGTGGGTTTGCGGGGGAGCGTGGCTGTGGGGGAGAGGGGAGCGGGCGAGGGAGTCGAACCGTGCGATGGAGGTGGGCGCGGCGCTGGGTTGGGGGAGGGGGCGGCAGTGAGGTTGTGGGAGCACAGTCGCGGCAATCCGTTGCACGCCCGAGCGCTGCTGGAGGTCGTGCCCCCGGCGGTGCTTCGCGATCCGTGGGCTCGGTTGCCGGCACCGGAGACGTACCGGCGGATCTTCGCCCGGCGACTGCGCTCCTGCACGCCCGCGACCAGGCGGCTGGTGTCGGTGTGCGCGGTGCTGGGTGAGGAGTGTCCGCTGCATGTGGCGGTCACCGTCGCCGGGGAGGTCGGCAAGTCGCTCGACGGCTTGGAGGTAGATAAGCGACTTGACACCCTAGAGGGAGGCGAGCGGCTCGACGCCTTGGCAGTCGCTGAGCCTTCGGCTGCCATGGGCGTGGGTGAGCGGTTCGGTGCTTCAGGGGTGGGCGAGTCGGTTGACGCCCTGGAGGGAAGCAGGCGGCTTGATCCTCTGGAGGTGGGCGGGCGGTTCGGAGCCTTGGCGGTGGGCGAGCCGGTTGATTCGTCGGGGGCAGGCGGGCGGTTCGACGCTCTGGGGGTGCGGGAGTCGCTTGATGCCCTGGAGGAGGCCGTCGGGGCGGGGCTGTTGCGGGAGTTGCCCGGTCGGATGGTCGGGTTCGTCGAGCCGCTGGCGCGGGCGGCGGCGTACGACGGGATCGGGGCGGGGATGCGGGCGCGGCTGCATCTGGCCGCTTCGCGGGTGACCGAGGACACCGGGGCGGCCCTGTGGCATCGTGCCGCCGCGGCCGACGGGCCGGACGAGGTGCTGGCCGAGGAGCTGGCCGGGTACGCGGCCAAGGCGGCGCAGCACGGGCTGTGGCAGGAGGCCGCCGCCCACCTCGACCTGGCCGCCGGGCTCACCGAGTCGGCCGCGTGCCGCGACGAGTTGCGTACGGCCGTGCTGGAACACGTCCTCATCGGGGGCGACGTGCTCCGGGCGGCCGAGCTCGCCGCCGTGCGCAACGCCGATCCGCGCCCGGTACGCCGGTACGTGCTGGGCCGGCTCGCGCTGGCCGCCGGGCGCTTCGATGAGGCGTCCGAGCTGCTGGCCGAGGCGTGGCGGCACGCGGAACCCGGTTTCGCCGCCGACGTGGCGGAGCAGCTGGCCTGGCTGCGGCTGGTCACGGGGGACCGTGCGGCGGCGGCGGACTGGGCCCGGCTGGCGATCGAGCAGCCCATCCAGGGCATGGCCGCCAGGCCGTACGACGTGCTGGCGCTGGCAGGGGCACCTTGCGCCGGCGCGCCGCCCGGCAGCCTCGCCGCGGCCGTCACGCTGCTGGCCCGCGACGAGCCCGGGCAGGCGCGCGCGATGCTCGGACGCGCCGCCGGGTCCGCCGCGCCGGCGCATCACCGGCTGCTGGCCACCGCGCTGCTCGCCGTCGCCGAACACGCCTGCGCCCGGTGGGACAAGGCGGCGGCCCACGCCGAGTACGCCTTCGCGCAGGCGGCGGCGCTCGGCCAGCGGTGGTTGCTGCCGTCCCTGGCAGCGGCCTGCGTGGCGCCACTGGCGGCGCTGGGCGAGCACGTACGGGCCCTGACCCACGCGACGGAGGCCGCGGCCACCGCCCGGAGGCTGGGACACGTGATGGGCGAGCGGCAGGCCGCCCTGGCCCTGGCGGTCCTGACCCCCGGCGAAGCACCACCCGCCGCCCACCTTCCGGCTCCCTCCACAGCATCCGGGATGTACGGGGTGCCGGGAGCCGGTGGCGATCGAGAACCGGGCGGAGGGCCGGACGTGTTCGTGCCGGACGCGCGGCCCGCCCGGATCGAGGCGCTGGTCGCGGACGGGCGGCTGGAGGAGGCGGAGCGGGCGCTGGCCGCGTTCGACAGCGAAGGGACGCGGTACGACGCCGACCGGGCGTGGCAGAGCGGGGAAGTGGGTCGGCAGGGCGGTGAAGGGGTGCGGTGTGACGGTGAAGGGGCGTGGCGGGGCAGTGAAGAGGTGCGGTGTGACGGTGAAGGGGTGCGGTGTGACGGTGAAGAGGTGTGGCGGGGCAGTGCGGAGGCGCGGCGGGGTGAGGCCAGGAGGAGGGCTGAGCGGGCTCGGCTCCGTGGGTTGCTGCTGGCCGGGAGGAATGCGCCGGCCCAGGCGGAGGAGGCGTTCGTACGGGCGCTCTCACTGGTGGAGGCGGGAGTGTGTCCGCTGGAGGAGGCACGCGTGCTGCTGGACCTGGGCAGGCTGTTGCGCAGGACCGGGCGGCGGAAGGTGGCGGCCGAGCGGCTGGGAGCGGCGCGGGCGATCTCCGAGCGGCTGGGCGCCCGACCGCTGGCGGAGCGGTGTGGCAAGGAGCTGGAGGCGTGCGGGATGGAGCCGCCCGCCACGGCCCGGCTCGGTCTCACTCCGCAGGAGCTGAGCACCGCCACGCTGGTGGCCGGCGGGCTGACGAACCGGCAGATCGCCAGGGAGCTGCTCATCAGCGTCAAGACCGTCGAGTACCACATCGGCAAGATCTACACCAAGCTCGGGATCAGCTCCCGGGTGGCGCTGGCCGCGAAGCTGGCGGTCTGAGCCGGCCCGAGACAGGCCCGGGACCGCACGAGGACAGGGGATAAGACTAGGCGCGGGACGAGGACCGCACCGGGACCCCACTGAGCAGGGGACCGCAACCAAAACCGCACAACAAAACGCACCAGAACCGCATCGGGACCGGGGATCGGGCCCGGGACGAGGATCGCGTCGGGAGCGCGTCGGGACCGGCCCCGGTGGGTGATGGGAGAGTTACGGAGAGGGAGGTGACATCGCGGATCCGGATCGGCCACCCGGCCGATGCCTTGATCGGAACCGCATGATCATGAAAGAATTCTTTGACGGGTGTATATCCGGATGTTGGGGGTCGTGGCCCATGATCCGCGAGCCGATCGAGCGGCCTTAGGATGCCGGACGAGCTGGACGAGGCGTTCGAGCTCGGAAAGACATGCGCAACGGCCGCCGAGTGCGGCAGGGACCTGCAGCGATGCGCGCAGATGTACACCGGGCTGTTCCCGCAGGCCGTCTTCGGCACGGAGTTCTTCCACGACCTGACCCTGGCCAGCGCGTTCGGCTCGCCCTGGGCCGGCGCGGGCCGGCTGCGGGTGGTCAACCGGGCCGCCCTGTGGGTGCTGGCCGTGGACCGGCACGTCGAGTACACCGCGACCACCCGCGCGCAGGTCGATCGCATGACCCGAGAATGCCTGTCCGTCGCCGAGGGGGCCGTGCCGCGCACGGCCCTCACGCGTTTCCTGGCCGACCTGCGCGACGAGATGGCGACGGCGGGGGAGTTCGAGCGCCTGCAGCGGGTCTGGCGCGACCAGCTCGCCGACATGCTGGTGGCGATGACGACGGCCTGGGAGTGGCGGGAGCGGCGCGCCGTCCCGACGCTCGCCCGCTACGTCGACAACGCCGACTGCAGGGGCTCCAGCTTTGTCGATCTGTCGCACTGGATCTACGTGGCCGACGACTGGTCGAAGGCGCATCTGGACGATCTGCGCGCCGCGAGCAGGCAGGTGCAGCGCTACCTGCACCTGCTCGGCGACGTCGTCTCCTACCGCAGGGACATGAGCTGGGGCGATCTCAACGTGCTGGCGCTCGGCGTGGAGCGTACGGAGGTGACGGACGCGATGACGGAGCTGGCCGGCGAGGCGTGTGAGCTCATCGAACGGCTCCGCCCGCACAGCCCGAGGACCGCCTCCTACCTGCGCAGACAGATCGGATTCAGCGCGGGTTACACCGGAGTTTCGGGCTTTCGGCGGGTGCCGTAACGGCCTCGTCTGAATCCATGACAGACAAACTTGACTGTTACTCTGTTAAGGCCGCGAATAACGGGGCGCTGGACGACAAACCGTGTCATTTTGTTTCTTGTAAAAGATTGCGGCTTGAGTGGAAAATGTGGCGTTGCTAGGGTGTCTCGATGCCAGGCATGTGGATCAGCCTTCTCAACGCGCCTTGACAGGTACCACTGACCACGGCACCTCAGGGGCGGGGTTGCGCATGCGCGGGATAGGTACGGGCGGTGCTGGATGGAAGTCGGTCGCACAGACCGTTGGCGGCTGCCGACAGCGATCAAGATTCTGATCGCGGGCGGCTTCGGCGCGGGCAAGACCACGATGGTCGGCGCCGTGTCCGAAACGCGGCCTCTGCGAACAGAGGAGGCCCTGACCCAGGTCGGAACGCACATCGACGACTTATCAGGAGTCGAACGCAAGCTCACCACCACCGTGGCCATGGACTTCGGCCGCATCACGATGGCCAACGACTACATGCTCTACCTGTTCGGCACCCCGGGGCAGGAGCGGTTCTGGTTCGTGTGGGACGAGCTGGCCATGGGGGCGCTGGGCGCCGTCGTGCTGGCCGACACCCGGCGCCTCGACGACTGCTTCCCGGCCGTCGACTACTTCGAGAAGCGCGGCCAGCCGTTCATCGTGGCGCTCAACTGCTTCGACGGCACCAGCCCCTTCACGGTAGGCGAGGTGCGCTCGGCGATCGGCCTGGAGCCGGACATCCCCATCGTACGCTGCGACGCGCGCCGCAAGGACTCCGGCAGGGAGGTGCTCATCACCCTGGTCGAGCACGCGATGCGCAGAGGAGTCAGTCCCGTCGGGACCATGTCGTGACCATGACCGGCTACCTTTGACCGATGGAGGAGATCGACCGCCGGATCGTCACGCTGCTGGCCCGTGACGGCCGGATGAGCTTCACCGACCTGGCCAGGGAGACCGGGCTCTCGGTCTCAGCGGTTCACCAGCGCGTACGCCGGCTGGAGAAGCGGGGAGTGGTCCGCGGATACGCCGCGATCGTCGACCACGACGCGGTGGGGCTGCCGCTGACCGCCTTCGTGTCGATCAAGCCGATCGACCCGGCAGCGCCCGACGACGCCCCCGAGCGGCTGGCCCACCTGGCCGCCATCGAGGCGTGCCACAGCGTGGCCGGCGACGAGAGCTACATCCTCAAGGTGCGGGTGGCCTCGCCGGTGGCGCTGGAGGACCTGCTGCAGCAGATCCGCGCCTCGGCCAACGTCTCGACCCGCACCACGGTCGTGCTGAGCACCCCGTACGAGCACCGCGCCCCCGCCGTCGCCGGCGAACCCGCGCCCGCCCCCGAGGGCCAGGCCTGAGCGGCGATCGCTCAGCCCCCGATCCCGGCCACGCCGAACACCTCGTCGCGTACGGCGGCCAGGGCCAGCTCCAGGGCTCCGGCCAGCACCGGGTTGCCCTCGACGCTGGACAGGCGGACCTTGGGGCGGGGGATGGTGAGCGCGTGCAGCTCCTGCTCGACCAGCTCGCGCAGCGGCTCGCCGCCGGGCAGCACGACGCCGCCGGTCAGCACGATCAGCTCGGGGTCGACGACCGAGGTGATCGCCGCCAGGCCCACGGCCAGGCGGGCGGCGACGTCGCGCAGCCCCGCCCTGGCGTCCTCGGCCTTCTGCCCGGTGCCCGCCGCCGCCCGTACGGCACTCGCGACGGCCTGACGGAAGTCGCCGCCGCGCACGCCGTACGAGCGCAGCAGCTTCAGCACGGCGGGCCCGCCGCTGAGGGCCTGGAAGCCGTGGTTGGCGTAGCGGCCGGACTCGCGTGCCGTCGGCGCGCCGGGGATCGGCATGTAGCCCACCTCGCCGGCCCCGCCCGTGGCGCCCCTGTGCATCCGGCCGTCCAGCACGACGGCGCAGCCGATGCCGCTGTCGGCCCACAGCAGCACGAAGTCGCGGTGGCCGCGGGCCGCGCCGTGCGCGCGCTCGGCCGCCGCGACCAGGTTGACGTCGTTCTCCACGGCCACGGGCACGCCGAGGCCGGCGCTGAGCGCGGGCACCAGGCCGGGCAGCTGCCAGCCCGGCACGTCCTCGGCGGCGGCGTACCCGAGCCTGCCGGTGGAGGGGTCGACGGCGGCCTGCACGCCGATCACCACCCGGCTCAGCGGGCCGGGCGCGTCGGTGCCGCGCAGCGCGGCCTGCAGCCGCTCGACCAGGTCGCCGCGCGGGCGGCCCGGGGTGGGCAGCACGTGCTCGCCGACCACCGTGCCGGTCAGGTCGGCCACCGTGGCCTCGATCCGCCCCGGGGTGACGTCGAGCGCGCCCACGTACGCCGCCGCGGGGTTGATCCGGTAGACCTCGGCCGTACGGCCGGGCAGGCCCTCCCTGACGCCGTCCAGCACGACCAGGCCCGCCCGCCGGAGGCGGAGCAGGAGCTGGGAGGCGGTGGGCTTGGACAGCCCCGTCAGCGCGCCGATCTCGGGACGGGTCAGGGGGCCCCGCTCGATGAGGGCGCGCAGGGCGGCGCGATCATTGATGGCGCGTAGCAGACTGGGAGTCCCCGGGACCGGGCCGCTCACGGCATGTCTCCTTCATCGTTGTTAGGAAACTTTCCTAACTAATGTGACGATAGGAAGAGCCGTGGGCGCGGGTCAAGGGGCGCGACCAAGACGTGACCAGGGCTGAGGAAAGCTTCGGCAAGCCCGGGGAAGGTCAGGAAGGGGGAAAGCGATGAGAGTGCCTCGACAGGCATGCTAATGTCGTCGTTTGTCGTAACAACAAGCAGAATGGCCCGGAGTGTCCCATTAACCACATTAACGGTCAGGCGGCAACTCGTCAAACCGAGCTCGCCAGGGAGCAGGCGTACGTCACCACCCTGTACGACCGCCTCGACACCCTGCGTGAGCGTACCCAGCGGCAGCTCAAAGAAGTGCTCGCCGCGGGCGCCGTCGGTACGATGCAGAACATGTCCGAGCGCGACGCGTTCGCCGAGATGCACGCCACCCGCCTGGCCCGGCTCTGGGCCGTCGAGCGCGGCCTGGTCTTCGGCCGGCTCGATCACACGGACGAGGGCCGGCTGTACATCGGCAAGCTCGGCCTGACCGACGACGAGCAGCACCGCCTGCTCATCGACTGGCGGGCCCCCGTGGCGCAGCCGTTCTACCGCGCCACCCCGTCCGCGCCCATGGGCGTGACCAGGCGCCGGCACCTGCAGACCAAGGGCCGCGACGTCGTCGGCGTGGACGACGACCTGCTCGACCTCGACTCGCTCACCGACGACGACCGCGCCACGCTCAACGGCGAGGCCGCGCTGCTGGCCGCGCTCGACGAGCGGCGCACCGGCCGCATGCGCGACATCGTCGCCACCATCCAGTCCGAGCAGGACCGCGTCATCCGCAGCGACCTCAACGGCGTGCTCGTGGTCCAGGGCGGCCCCGGCACCGGCAAGACCGTCGTGGCCCTGCACCGGGCCGCCTACCTCCTCTACACCCACCGCCAGCGGCTCGAACGCCGCGGCGTGCTCATCCTCGGCCCCAACCTGACCTTCCTGCGCTACATCGAGCAGGTCCTACCCTCGCTCGGCGAGACCGACGTGCTGCTGTCCACCGTCGGCGAGCTCTACCCGGGCGTGACGGCCACCGCCAGGGAACGGCCCGAGGTGGCCGCGCTCAAGGGCGACCCGCGGATGGCCGACGTGATCGCCAGGGCGGTGCGCGACCGGCAGAAGATCCCCCGCCAGCCCATCGAGGTCACCCTCGGCCGGATCACGCTCACCATCGACCGGCCCATGCTGGAGGCGGCCAGGAACAAGGCCACCCGCTCGCGCCGCCCGCACAACCAGGCCCGCGCCGTCTTCGTCCGCTCGCTGCTGAACGCCCTGGCCAGGCAGCAGGCCCGCAAGATCGGCAAGGGGCTCATCGACGAGGAGGAGCTCGCCGACCTGCGCGAGGAGCTGCGCACCGAGCCGGCGATCAAGTCCGCGCTCAACCGGCTCTGGCCGTACCTGACGCCGCAGCGTCTCCTGCTCGGCCTGTACGGCTCCCCCGACCGCCTCGGCGCCGCCGGCTCCGCCCTGACCCCCGAGGAACGCCGGCTCCTGCGCCGCGAGGGCTCGCGCGCGGGGGAGTGGACCGAGTCCGACGTCCCCCTGCTCGACGAGGCCGCGGAGCTGCTCGGCGAGATCGACGAGCACGTGCTGCGCGCCAGCGCGATGCAGGCCGAGGAGGAGCTGGCCGCCGCCCGGCAGGCCGAGCAGAGCGAGCGCGAGGCCGAGATCGCCTACGCCCGTGAGGTCCTGGAGCTGACGGGCCTGTCCGACGTCGTGGAGGCCGAACGGCTGGCCGAGCGCCAGCGCGGCGACGGCCCCTACCTCACCACCGCCGAACGCGCCGCCGCCGACCGCACCTGGGCCTACGGCCACGTGATCGTGGACGAGGCGCAGGAGCTGTCGCCGATGGCGTGGCGGGCCGTCATGCGGCGCTGCCCGACCCGGTCGATGACGATCGTCGGCGACATCGCCCAGACCGGCTCGGCCGCCGGGGCCCGCTCGTGGGAGGAGGTGCTCGACCCGTACGTGGCCGGGCGCTGGCGCCAGGAGCGGCTGAGCGTCAATTACCGTACCCCGGTCGAGCTGATGGCCGTGGCCGCCCGCGTCCTGGCCACCATCGACCCCGCCCTGCGCGCCCCCGACTCCGTGCGCGAGGTGGACGCGCGGCCCTGGGCCGCGCCGCTGACCGCGCTGCCCGCCCTGGTCAAGGCGGAGACGGACGAGGGCGGCAAGGTCGCCGTGGTCGTGCCCGACGCGCTGCTGGCCACCCTCGGCGAGCAGGTCGCCGCGGCCGTGCCCGGCACCGTCGTCGTCTCGCCCGGCGCCGCGCGGGCCAAGGGCGCCGAGGCCCTGGACGCGCCCGTCGCGGTCATGAGCGTGACCGACGCCAAGGGGCTGGAGTTCGACTCCGTCGTCGTGGCCGAACCCGACCTCATCGCCGCCCAGTCGCCACGCGGTCCCAGCGACCTGTATGTTGCTCTCACGCGTGCGACACAGCGGCTCGGGGTCGTCCACGAGCGGCCGCTGTCGCCCGCGCTGCGGGACTTGCCAAGCCGCTCCCCGGTGCCCGCTAATGGGCTTTGACCGGCTTTACGGCCACCGGCCGAACATGTCCTACCTGCGAAAACT
This sequence comes from Nonomuraea fuscirosea, assembly GCF_003001935.1. Lineage (GTDB taxonomy): Bacteria > Actinomycetota > Actinomycetes > Streptosporangiales > Streptosporangiaceae > Nonomuraea > Nonomuraea fuscirosea. Next base: position 337,516 of record NZ_PVNG01000004.1, read on the forward strand.
TGATGTTTCTGCTGATCGGGACACGGTTGACATCTGAGGTGGAGTCGGTAGTTTGCTGCGCAGTCCAGCACGGGACTTGGCCGGTTGGCCGTCTCTGACATCGCCGGATCCTGCGTCCGTGACGGAGTGTGACTTCGTCCACACAGCCAGGTGCAGGGCCGTCGGTCCGTCGAGTCGGGGCACCCCAACCGGGCGGGGGGTTGGACCCGGGACGGGTCCGGGAGCCCAGTAGACAACGGAATTCCGAGCTCGCCGCCGACGAGACGGGTCCGGTCCGAAGGGTTTCCGGGCCCTCTTCCCGCTCTCGTGCGCCGGACCGACATCGCGCCGGGTGATCCCGTTCAGCCACGGGATCACCCCGCCGCTCCGCTTCCGCCCTCAGCCGATAATCCGATCACCCGTGGCGCGCCGGACCTGAGCGCGGCCGCGGGGCGGTAGCGTTTTCGCCAGCAGGCATGATGAGCAGGCTTCGCGAGCAGGCTTCGTGACACGGCGAGGAGACCCCGGAGTGGTTCAGGAGACAACGAGCCCACCGCCCGCGGCCGGGCACGCCTCCGATGGGGCGGCGCGGCCGTGGGCGCGATGGGTGCTGCCGGGCCGGGTCGCCGCGGCCGCCATCGGCGGCCTGGCCCTCTTCGCGGCCTTCCCGCCGCTCGGCTGGTGGCCGTGCGCCCCCCTGGGCGTCGCCCTCGTCATCGGCTCCCTGTACGGCACCCGCGCCAGGCGGGCGGCCTGGCTCGGTTACCTGGCCGCCGCCGTGTTCCTGCTGCCCGCCCTCGCCTGGGTGCGCACCATCGGCGACGACGTGTGGTTCATGCTGGTCGCCACCGAGTGCCTCTTCTACGCCGCCATGGCCGCCCTGGCCGCGCCCGTGTTCCGGCTGCGGGGCTGGCCGCTGTGGTTCGCCGGCCTGTGGGTGCTCATGGAGTGGGCGCGCAGCCTGGTGCCCATCGGCGGGTTCCCCTGGGCCAGGGTCGCCTTCAGCCAGGGCGAGACGCCGTACACGCCCTATGCCGCGCTCGGCGGCGTGCCGCTGGTGTCGTTCGCCGTCACGCTGAGCGCCGGCCTGCTGGCGCAGGCCGTGCTGACCCGCCGAGCCGCCCTGCCGTCCGTGTTCAGCCGCCTGGCCGGCTCGTCGTCCGCGCGGGCCGCCGTGCTCGGCAGGGCCCTTCCGGTGGCGCTGGCGCTGCTCGTCCCCGCGCTCACGTTCGCCCTGCCCAGGCCGGGTGACGAGGGCCGCACCGTCAACGTCGGCATCGTCCAGGGCAACGTCCCCGGCCGGGGCATGTACGCGCTCGGCGACGAGCCCGCCGTCGTGCTGCGCAACCACGCCGGTGAGACCAAGCGGCTGGCTCAGGCCGTACGCGACGGCAAACTGCCCAAGCCCGACATCGTCGTCCTGCCGGAAAACTCCACCGACATCGACCCCTACCGCGACGAATACGCCCGCCAGATCATCCAGGACGCCGTCTCCGACGTCGGCGTGCCCACGCTCGTCGGAGCCGTCGTCGCGATCGGCAGCGACGAACGCGCCACCCGCAGCCTCGTCTGGGACCCGGTGACCGGGGCCGGCGACTACTACGACAAGCAGGACCTGGTGCCATTCGGCGAATACACGCCGTTCAAGGACCTGGTGCTGGCGCTGTGGGAGCGGGCCAGCCTGGTCGGCAGGCAGTCGGTCCCCGGCGACGAACCGGGCGACCTGAAGATGGGGCCGGTCACGGTCGGCGCGGTCAACTGCTACGAGGTGGCCTACGACGGCACCGTCCGCGAGACCGTCCGCGCCGGCGGCACCCCGATCGTCGTGCAGACCAACAACGCCAGCTACGCCGAGTCCAACCTGCCGCCGCAGCAGCTGGCCATGTCGCAACTGCGCGCCGTCGAGCACAACCGGGCCGTCGTCACCGCCGCCACCACGGGGATCTCGGCATACGTGACACCTGACGGTAAGGTCTCCTGGCAGACTCGCGAACTTGTCCCTGACATGAACGTGGTCAAGGTGCCCGTGCGGACGCAGGAAACGATCGCCACCAAGGTGGGCGGCCTGCCCGAGTGGGCACTGATGGTGATGGGAGCGGCGGCGGCCGGAGTCGCCGTGTGGCGTGGCAGGCGGCGAGGCGATCGGATGAGGAACGACGGATGATGGAGACTCTCGGCCGGGTGCTCGTCGTCGTGCCCACCTACAACGAGCGCGACAACCTGCCGGCGATCGTCGAACGGGTGCGCGCCGCCGTGCCCGGCGCCCACGTGCTCGTGGCCGACGACAACAGCCCCGACGGCACCGGCGAGGTCGCCGACGGGCTGGCCGACGCGGACGAGCAGGTGCACGTCCTGCACCGGCCGGGCAAGCAGGGCCTCGGGGCCGCCTACATCGCCGGGTTCCGCTGGGGGCTGCAGGAGGGCTACGACGTCCTGGTCGAGATGGACGCCGACGGCTCCCACCAGCCCGAGGAGCTGCCCAAACTGCTGGAGGCGCTGGCCGACGGCGCCGACCTGGCCATCGGCTCGCGCTACGTGCCCGGCGGCAAGGTGGTCAACTGGCCGCAGCGGCGCGAGCTGCTGTCCAAAGGGGCCAACATCTACACCCGCGTCATGCTCGGCCTGCCCGTACGCGACGCGACCGCAGGCTTCCGCGCCTACCGGGCCGCCACGCTGGAGAAGGTGGGGCTGTCCGGGGTGGAGTCGCAGGGCTACTGCTTCCAGGTCGACCTGACCCTGCGCACCTCCCGGCACGGGCTGAGGGTGGTGGAGGTGCCCATCACGTTCGTGGAGCGGACGGTGGGCAAGAGCAAGATGAACGGCAAGGTCATGTCCGAGGCGCTGTGGCGGATCGGGCTGTGGGGCGTCACCGGGCTCCCCAAGCGCCTCAGGGGCAACCCCAGATCCTGAACCGGCCTGACACCTCGACGGCCCCGCGCGCGCCGGACCACGGCGGCTGAGCGCGAGGGTGTCAGGGGCGGGTCCGGAATGTCCCTGATTCGCCGGCCACGCCGGAACGCTCAGCGGCTTCCGGGCGTTGTGTCTGCTGTAAGGCGCGCGTGTGCGGAATCGAGGAAACGATGCGGCTGCTGCTCTTCCTGGCCTTCCTGGTCGTCCCGGTCCTGGAGATCTGGCTGCTGATCCAGATCGGGTCGGTGATCGGCGGGCCCGCCACCATCGCCCTGCTCATCGCCGACAGCCTCCTCGGCGCCTGGCTGGTCCGCCGCGAGGGACGCCGGGCCTGGCGGGTGCTGCAGGACGCGATCAAGTCCGGCCGCATGCCCGACCGCGAACTGGCCGACGGCGGCATCATCCTGGTGGGCGGCACGCTGCTGCTGACGCCGGGGTTCTTCCTCGACGTGTTCGGCTTCCTGTGCCTGATCCCGTTCACCCGGCCGATGATGCGCCGCCTGGGCGCGTACTTCTTCGAGCGCCGGATCAAGAAGATGGCGGCCTCCTCGCCGTACGCGGGCCTCTTCGCGCCGTCCGCCGGCTTCCCCGGGCAGGACGCGGGGCCGTACGCGGACGAGGGCAGGGACGCGCGGGCCGGTGCGCCGCAGGGCGGCCGGGTGGTGCACGGTGAGGTGATCCGCGAGGACCGCGACTCCGCGTCCTGAGGGGGCCTGCGGGCCCTTATGATCATCGCGTGCGTTCACGGGGTCTCTCATCGATCGTGCTCGTGATCATCCTGACTGCAGGGTGCGGGGGGCAGGCGGCTCCGCCATCCGCCGAGGCGGTGGCCCGGCAGGCGGAGGACTCGGCGGGAGTGCGGATCGCCAAGCTGGTCCGCCTGGATTACGGTGCGGCGATGCCCACCCCTCCGGGGGAGGACGACCTCGTCGTGCCGGTCGACATCGGCGAATACGACGAGAGCCGGACCACCGGGGTCATGCGGCTCGGCGCGGACGCCTCCGACCTGACCACGACCTTTCACCGCACCAACGTTCCCGGCGAGCTGAAACTCGTCCCGGACGATCTCTCGTCGATGACGACCAGGGTCATCTCGATCGACGGCTCCGGCACCTACGAGCATCGGGCCGATCGGAGGGACGTTCCGGCCGGCAAGACCTGGCTGCACCACAGCGGCAGCGGCTGCGGAACGCTGGAGCGCGCCGTCGGATCACTCGACCTGCGGGCGATCCTGTCGCCCGAGGTGCTGCGGAAGCTCACGGCCCCCGCTCCCTCTCCCGGAGAGGTCATCGACGGGGTCGGCACGGTCGTGCACGCGGGGAGCGCCGCGCAGAGCGAGTTCAGCGGGCCCGCCCCGGGCGTCGACCCCGCCACCCTCGAGGTGCTGCGCGAGCGGTTCCGCTCGGTGGAGGTCTCATGGCGGTTGTGGGCCGGGCCGGACGGGCTTCCCCGCCGGCTCCGCCTTGAGGAGGCCATGCCGGCGGCCGAAGAGGGCATGCCCAGGACCTCCGTGACCGAGATCGACTTCACCGGCTGGGGAAGTGACGTCACCGTCGTGCCCCCGCCGGCGGAGCAGGTGCACGAGGCCGGCAGTTGTCTCGCCCCGGAACCCCGGTGACCTCCCGTCGCGCCCCGTCCGCTCCCATAGGGAGGGAGCCGGGTTTTCCGGGCAAGACGAAACCCCCGGGCGGTCGGCCCGGGGGTTTCACCGTGAGAGTAGGTCAGGCGCTCTTGCGACGCTGCGCCCGCAGCACAGCAAGCCGCTCGTTGAGCACCTCTTCAAGATCCTCGATGGACCGCCGCTCCAGGAGCATGTCCCAGTGTGTCCGCGGGGGCTTGGTCTTCTTGGACTCCGGCTGCTCGCCGTCCATGCGGACCGCGGTCGCACCGCACATGCGGCATTCCCAAGTCGCGGGAATCTCGGCCTCTGCGGCAAGCGGAACCTCGAAATGATGGCCCTTCGGACAGGTGTAGGACACCTCCTGGCGCGGGGCCAGATCCGTGTTACGGTCGTTCTCGTAGCTGGTTGCCCCGAGCCGGGTGCCACGAAGTGCGCGCTCGCCCATGTCTAAATGCCTCCTACAGGGCCCCCTTGCGTGGGGGGTCTGTCTCCCACGGTGTCTAACGCTTGGTACCGTGATGGGATTCCCACCCGCGGGGTGATCCAATCGCGCTTGGCGCCTCGGTTCTTCACATGATCGTCGATCAAGGCCGCGGCCTGGGGTTTCATGTCCGGTCCGCGGCTTTTCCCCGCGATCAGCGCGCCCACGGCGGACTGTCGCCCATTTTCTGGTAGTACCGGGCCAAATGGCTTTTGACGCGGTCCACCTCGTCCGCCGGTAGGTCGATGCCGCCGCGGGCGCCCTGCATGATGTTGCCGGCGGCCATGACGGCACGTGGCACCGCCTTCAGCCGGCCTCCGACGACGTCGGCGATCAGCAGCTTGTAACTGCCGAAGTTCCCGGGCTTGTCGCCGTCGTACCAGATGTGCGCGTCCCGGTACGCGGCGTCCGGCTCGTCCTCGGCGTCCGCCCAGGCGCGCACCCGCTTGTCGGCCGCGTCACCGTCCCACTCACGGTCACGGTCGGCCAGAGGCAGATCTTGGAACCTGGTGACAGTCATGCCTTCCGGCTACCCGGCCTGGTTCGGGTAAACGGAGGGCTCGCGAACCTTTGCCGAGCCCTCCGCGCACCGCTCCGCAGGTCGGACGCCGACGTCCGCGCGGGTCTGACGCCGACGCCCGCGCGGATCGGACGTCCGGCGCGGGCCGATCGCGCGTGCGGGTCAGAGGTCGGCCAGGAGGATCGCCGGGTTCTCCACGCAGTCGGCCACGTGGCGGAGGAAGCCGCCGGCGGTGCCGCCGTCGCAGACCCGGTGGTCGAAGGTGAAGGAGAGCTGGGTGATCTTGCGGGCGGTGACGACCCCGCCGCTCACCCAGGGCCGGTCGATGATGCGGCCCACGCCCAGCAGTGCCGCCTCGGGGTGGTTGATGATCGGGGTGGAGCCGTCCACGCCGAAGACGCCGTAGTTGTTGAGCGTGAAGGTGCCGCCGGTCAGCGCCTGCGGAGAGAGCCTGCCCGCCCGGGCCAGGGCGGTCAGCCTGGTCAGTTCGGCGGCGAGCCCGGCGGTGGTCAGCAGGTGGGCGTCGCGGATCACCGGCACGACGAGGCCGCGTTCGGTCTGGGCGGCGAAGCCGAGGTTGACGTGGCCGTACCGGACGATCTCGGAACGGTCCGTGTCCACCGACGAGTTCAGCTCGGGGAAGCGGCGCAGACCGTCCACGCAGATGCGTGCCAGCAGGGCCAGCAGGCCGATGCCGAGGTCGGGACGGGAGCGCCTGAGGGCGTCCCTGGCCGCCAGCAGGTCGGTGGCGTCCACGTCCACCCAGGTCGTGGCGTCGGGGATCTCGGCGCGGCTGCGGCTCAGCTTCTCGGCCACGGCCCGGCGCAGGCCGCGCAGCGGGACGCGCTCGTCCACCAGCCCCCTTGCCCGGAAGCCCTGGACGTCGTCAGGGTCCGCGTCGAGGACGGGAGCGGGGGCGGAGGCGGGCCGGCTCGTCCGCGCGGCGATGCCGTGCGTGGGGATCGCCTGTTCGGCGACGGTCTGGTCACCGACGGTCTGGTCTCCGACGATCCGGTCACCGACGTCCTGGTCGGCGATGGCCTGTTCGACGTCGCGTCGCAGGATCACGGCGTGCGGGCCGGTGGGGGTGACGTCGGCCAGGTCGATGCCGTGGTCGCGGGCCATCCGGCGGACCAGCGGGGAGATCACCCGCGGCGCCTGCGACCCGACCGCGGAGACCTCCTCTGTCGCGCCACCAGGGCCTGCGCGATGCTCACCCCCTGAGGGACGGTCCCCCACGAGACGGCCTCCCCTGGGGCGCTCGGGGGTGAGCTGCTCGACCCTGGGACGGCCGGTCATCGAGCGGGAGGCACGGCGGCGCCGGGTGGCGGGGGTGTGGCCGGTGCCGTAGCCGATCAGGACGTTGCCGGAGCCCGCGCGCTCCTCCTCCCGGTACTGCGCCGCCGCCCCTGAGCCCGCTTCCGGCCGGTCGCCGGCCCCCGTGGGGGTTCCGGGCGGGCCGATCTCGATGAGGGGGAGGCCCACCGACAGGACGGCGCCGGGAGCGGCGTGCAGCGCCAGCACGGTGCCCGCGTACGGGACCGGCACCTCCACCGCGGCCTTCGCGGTCTCGACCTCCACCACGATCTGGTCGACCTCGACCGTGTCCCCGACGGAGACCTTCCACTCCAAGATCTCGGCCTCGGTCAGCCCTTCGCCGAGGTCCGGCAGGCGGAACACCTGCCGCGCGGCCGTGGCCGTCATGACGCCGCCCCTCCGCTCAGGTGCAGCACGTCCGGCCGGTCGTCGAACTGCAGCCGGTCCACCGCGTCCAGGATCCGGTCGACGTCCGGCAGGTGCGCGTGCTCAAGCTTCGGCGGCGGGTACGGGATGTCGAACCCCGTGACGCGCAGCACGGGCGCGGCCAGGGAGTGGAAGCAGCGCTCCTGGACACGGGCCGCGATCTCGGCGCCCACTCCGGCGAACCCCTGCGCCTCCTGGACCACCACGCACCGCCCGGTCCTGCGTACGGAGGCCATGACGCTCTCGTCGTCGAACGGGACGATCGTCCGCAGATCCACCACCTCCAGGGACCGGCCCTCCGCGGCCGCCGCCTCGGCGGCCTGCAACGCCACCGGCACGCCGGGGCCGTAGGCGACGAGCGTGGCGTCGCCACCCGCGCGCCGCACGGCCGCCCGCCCGAACCCGGGAGCGCGCCGCTCACCGGGCGTGAACTCCTCCTTGGCCCAGTAGAGCCGCTTCGGCTCCATGAAGATCACCGGGTCGGGGTCGGCGATGGCGTCGCGCAGCAGCCAGTACGCGTCCTCGACGGTGGCGGGGGTGACGACCTTCAGCCCGGGGGTGTGGGCGTAGTACGCCTCGCTGGAGTCGCAGTGGTGCTCGACCCCGCCGATTCCGCCCGCGAACGGGATGCGGATCACCATGGGCAGCGACAGCAGGCCGCGGGTGCGGTTACGGGTCTTGGCCACGTGCGAGACGATCTGCTCGAACGCCGGGTAGGCGAAGGCGTCGAACTGCATCTCGACCACCGGACGGAACCCGCCCATCGCCATGCCCACGGCCAGTCCCACGATCCCGGACTCGGCGAGCGGCGTGTCGAAGCACCGTTCCTCACCGAACTCCCTGGTCAGCCCGTCGGTGACGCGGAACACCCCGCCCAGCGGGCCGACGTCCTCGCCGAAGACGAGCACCCGCTCGTCCTCGCGCAGCGCGTCCCGCAGGGCGGCGTTCAACGCCTGCGCCATCGACATCGACGCGGGGACAGGCGCCGACGGCTCCGGCTTCGACTTCGACTTCGCCTTCGCCTTCGCCACAGGCTCCGGCCTCGGCTGCCGCGTCGGCGTCGATCGCGACGGCTCGGGCCTCGGCTTCGGACCGGGCGTCGTCGCAGGCGGTGCGGACATCGATTCGGACATCGAATCGGACATGGCGGTCATGTCACTCCTCCGGGGCGCTCAGCTCGGCCGCGAGCAGCGCGCGCTGCTCGCGCAGCTGCGGCGTCGGGGCGGCGAAGACGTGGTCGAACAGCTCGAACGGGTCCGTCTCCGGCTCCGCGTTCATCCGGTCGCGGACGCGGGCCGCGTACTCCTCGGCGGCCTCGTGCGCCGCCTCGACGCCGGCCGTGTCGAGCAGCCCCCGGCCGCGCAGGTAGGTCTCCAGCCGGGCCAGGGGGTCGGCCGCCTCCCACCGCGCGACCTCCCCGGCGTCGCGGTAGCGGGTGGCGTCGTCGGCGTTGGTGTGCGACTCGATCCGGTACGTGTGCGCCTCGACCAGGAACGGCCCGCCGCCCTCGCGGGCATGCCGGACCGCCTCGGTCAGCACGGACAGGACCGCGACGAGGTCGTTGCCGTCCACCTGCTCGGAGCGGATCCCGTACCCGACGCCCTTGTAGGCGAGCGCGGGGGCGGCGCTCTGCCGGGCCAGCGGCACCGAGATGGCGTACTTGTTGTTCTGCACGAAGAACACGACGGGGGAGCGCAAGACGGCCGCGTAGTTGAGCGCCTCGTGGAAGTCGCCCTCGCTGGTGCCGCCGTCGCCGACGAAGGCCATCGCGACCGCGTCCTCGCCCCTGCGCCGCAGCGCCTCCGCCATGCCGACCGCGTGGATCGTCTGGGTGGCCAGCGGCGTGCACTGGGGCGCGACGCGAGTGGCCGCGGGGTCGTAGCCGCAGTGCCAGTCGCCGCGCAGCAGCGTGAGCACCTCGACGGGGTCGAGGCCGCGGGCGACCAGGGCCACGCAGTCGCGGTAGGTGGGGAACAGCCAGTCGTCCGCGCGCAGTGCGAGGACGCCGGCGATCTGGCAGGCCTCCTGCCCCCTGCTGGACGGGTAGACGGCGAGCCGGCCCTGCTTGGTCAGCGCGGTCGCCTGGCGATCGAAGCGGCGGCCCAGGACCATGTGGCGGTAGGCCTCCACGAGCAGGTCGTCCGCGGGCGCCCCATAGCCGGCCGGGTGGTCGCCCTGGTAGCCGGCGGGCGGGGCGGCGGTGCCGTCCTCGGCGACGAAGCGTACGGGGACGGGCTCGGGGAGAAGACCGTCGGCCACCTGACGATGGGACATGGCGACGCTCGCTTTCGCTGGACGTTTGACAAGAGAAGCGTCCGCGTCACGCGCCATCTGTTCAAGACATCAGGCGCAATGGGCGACAAATGGCCTCAAGTGGGTTTATTGCGGGCCAAATGTCGATCCAATAGCAGGCCGGCCGGGAGAACGCCGGACGTTTTGCCGTGCTCGCCCCAGGCCCTCCCGATGCTCGCTCCGACGTGTCTCCCGGCTCACCCCGGGCCCTTGCCCCATTCCGCGCCCCGGCCCCGGGCCTCGTCGAACACGAGCCAGGTCCGGGTGGCGCGCACACCCGGGATGTCCTGGATGCGTTCCAGCACCATGTGCCGCAGCGCCGCGTTGTCCGGCGTCCTGACCAGCACCAGGATGTCGTAGTCGCCGCCGACCATGGCGAAGTGCTCCACGTAGGCGATCTCGCGCAGCCGCGCCGACACCTGCCGCCAGGAGTTCTGCTCGATGGTCACCGAGACGTACGCGCTGGTGCCCAGGCCCGCCTTCGCCGGCGCGATCTCGGCGGTGAAGCCGGTGATCACGCCGTCGTCGATGAGCCTGGTCAGGCGGGCGTACGCGCTGGCCCGGGAGATGTGCACGTGCTCGGCCAGCGTCCGCACCGACATGCGGCCGTCACGCAGCAGCTCGGCGATGATCGCCCGGTCCACCTCGTCCAGCGGCGCGGCGGCACGCCCCGGCCAGCCCTCGCCGGACCGCTCGGCGGGCGGCGCGGGCCCGTTCACCGCGTGTCCTCCTCCCACGTCTTGGCCACCAGGGTGAGGACGTCGTACGTGGCGACCGGCTGGCCCTCCTGATTGCTCACCACGGCGTCCCAGCGGACCTCGCCGTAGTCGGCCCCGCTGCGCGGCGTGATCTGCTTGACCGTCAGCGTCACGGCGATGGCGTCGCCCGCCTTGACGGGGGTGAGGAAGCGCAGCGCGTCCACGCCGAAGTTCGCCAGCACGGGCCCGGGCGCCGGGTCCACGAAGAGGCCGGCGGCCAGCGAGACGACCAGGTAGCCGTGCGCGACGATGCCGCCGAACAGCGGGTTGCGCGCGGCCGCCGCCGCGTCGGTGTGGGCGTAGAAGGTGTCGCCGGTGAACTCGGCGAAGTGCTCGATGTCGGCGAGCGAGACCGTGCGCGGCTCGGAGGCGATCGTGTCGCCGATCCGCAGCTCGGCCAGTGACTTGCGGAAGGGGTGCACGCCCGTGTCGGCGCGGGCGGCGCCGGTCGTCCAGCGTCCGGTGACCGCGGTGAGCAGGTCGGGCGAGGCCTGTACGGCGGTGCGCTGCATGTGGTGCAGCACCCCGCGGATCCCGCCCAGTTCCTCACCACCGCCGGCCCGCCCGGGGCCGCCGTGCACGAGGACGGGCAGGGGCGAGCCGTGCCCGGTGGACTCCTTGGCGTCGTCCCGGTCGAGGACGAGCACCCGGCCGTGCCACGGCGCGAGCCCGAGCACGACGGCCCTGGCGACCTCCGGGTCATGGGTGACGACGGAGGCGACCAGGCTGCCCCGGCCCCGCGCGGCCAGCGCGACGGCCTCGTCCAGGCCGTCGTAGGGGAGCACGGTGCTGACCGGGCCGAACGGCTCGACGTCGTGCGGCTCGGTGGCGCCGGGCCGGGCCCGCAGCACCAGCGGGGTCATGAACGCGCCCCTGGTCGCGTCCCCGTCCAGCAGGGGAGCGCCGGCGGGGTCGCCGACCACCACGTCGGAGCTCGCACGCAGCGCCTCGACGGCCTTGCGCACCTCCTCGCGTTGCCCGAGGCCGGCCAGCGCGCCCATGCGCACGTCCGGGTTGCGCGGGTCGCCCACGCTCACCTTCGCCAGGCGCGCGGCCAGCGCCTCCACCACCTCGCCCGCGAGCGACGACGGTACGAGCACGCGGCGGATGGCGGTGCACTTCTGTCCCGCCTTGACCGTCATCTCGGTGACGACACCCTTGACGAACAGGTCGAACTCGGGATCGCCAGGACGCACGTCGGGGCCGAGGACGGAGCAGTTGAGCGAGTCGGCCTCGACGCCGAGCACGACGCCGCCGTCCAGCACGTTCGGATGGCGGCGCAGGATGCCGGCGGTGTGGGCCGAGCCGGTGAAGGCCACGGAGTCCTGCACGGTCAGCTCGTCGAGCAGGCCGCCCGCGCTGCCCGCGACGAGCTGGAGCGTGCCCTCGGGCAGGATCCCCGACGCGACGATCAGCCGGACGGCGCGCTCGGTGAGGTAGGCGGTCTGGCTGGCCGGCTTGACGATCGAGGGCAGCCCGGCCAGGAAGGCGGGGGCCAGCTTCTCCAGCATGCCCCAGACGGGGAAGTTGAACGCGTTGATCTGCACGGCCACGCCCGGCCTGGAGGCGTAGAGGTGCTGGCCGACGAACGTGCCGCCCTTGCCCAGCCGCTCCAGCCCGCCGTCCAGGACGACGGTGTCGTTCGGCAGCTCGCGCACGCCCTTGCTGGCGTAGCTGAACAGGGTGCCGATGCCGCCGTCGACGTCCACGGCGGTGTCGCGGGTGGTGGCGCCGGTGCGCAGCGACAGGGCGTACAGCTCGTCCTTGTGCTCCAGCAGGTACTTGGCCAGGGCCTTGAGCAGCGCGGCCCGCTCGTGGAAGGTCAGGGACCGCAGCGCGGGACCGCCGGTCGCGCGGGCGTGGCGGACCATCGCCGCGACGTCCAGCCCCCGGCTGGAGATGCGCGCGACCTCCTCACCCGTGGCGGCGTCGAGCAGCGGCTCCCCGTCGTCGGCCGGGCGGAACCACCGTCCGGCGGCATAGCTCTCCAGCAGCGTGCTCACACTGTCTCCTCTCCCCGGGCGTGACCTGTTGCGCGGGCACCCCTCCCTGTGCGACCTTATTACTGACCGAGCGATAAGTAAATGAGCCGGAGGGTCTCGGAGGTAACATGACGACCACCCCAGCGGACCCGGCCCTGGAGAGCCGGCTGCAGGCCGGTTTCGACGCGACCATCGGCCGCCACGACCGCATCGAGCCCCGGGACTGGATGCCGGACGCCTACCGCAGGACCCTCATCCGCCAGATCGCCCAGCACGCCCACTCCGAGATCATCGGCATGCAGCCCGAGGGCAACTGGATCGGCCGCGCGCCGTCCCTGCGCCGCAAGGCGATCCTGCTGGCCAAGGTCCAGGACGAGGCGGGGCACGGGCTCTATCTGTACTCCGCCTGCGAGACTCTGGGCGTCTCCCGCGCCGAGCTGACCGACATGTTGCTCTCCGGCCGGCAGAAATACTCCTCGATCTTCAACTATCCGGCGCTGTCGTACGCCGACGTCGGGACCATCGGCTGGCTGGTGGACGGGGCCGCGATCTGCAACCAGGTGCCGCTCTGCCGCACCTCCTACGGCCCGTACGGGCGCGCCATGATCCGCATCTGCAAGGAGGAGTCCTTCCACCAGCGGCAGGGCTACGAGCTGCTGATGACGATGATGCGCGGCACCGACGCCCAGCGCGCCATGGTGCAGGAGTCGGTCGACCGGTTCTGGTGGCCGGTGCTGATGATGTTCGGCCCGCCGGACGCGCAGTCGCCCAACAGCGCCCGGTCGATGGCGTGGGGCATCAAGCGCAACTCCAACGACGAGCTGCGGCAGAAGTTCGTGGACATGACCGTCCCGCAGGCCGAGGCGCTCGGCGTCACGCTGCCCGACCCTGGCCTGCGCTGGAACGAGGAACGCGGCCACTACGACTTCGGCGAGCCCGACTGGGAGGAGTTCGCCGCGATCCTGCGCGGGGACGGGCCGTGCAACGCGCAGCGGATGGCCCACCGCCGGGCCGCGCACGAGGACGGGGCCTGGGTACGCGAGGCCGCCACCGCCTTCGCCGAGCGCGTCGCGGAGGACGTTCGATGAGCGCCGACCGGCGGGAATGGCCGCTGTACGAGGTGTTCGTCCGGGGCAAGCGCGGCCTCAACCACGTGCACGTGGGATCGCTGCACGCGCCGGACGACGCGATGGCCCTGCGGCACGCCCGCGACGTCTACACCCGGCGCAACGAGGGGGTCAGCATCTGGGTCGTCCGGGCCGACGCCATCGCCGCGTCCAGCCCGGACGAGAAGGACCCGCTGTTCGCGCCGAACGGCGACAAGGTCTACCGGCATCCGACGTTCTACGACATCCCCGGCGACGTCCCGCACATGTGAGCCTCACCCGATCGGACCACCGCACCATGAACGACCAACCCGTGAGCGACGAGCCCGTGACCGACGAACCTGCGGGCGCCCGGCCCGCGACCGGCGAGCCCGTGACCGGCGAGCTCGCGACCGGCGGACCCATGACCGGCGATTCCGCAATCGGCGGCCCTACGACCGGTGCACCCGTGAGTGACGAGCACGGCAGCGTCTTCGACGGGCTGCTCGGCGGCGACTCGTCCCAGTGGGCCTTCGGCACCGACTTCGAGGACCCGCTGGCCGGCGTCGACACCAGCACACCCGACGGCGTGGACCCCGCCGGCCTGGCCGCGTACTGCCTCATGCTCGGCGACGACGCCCTGATCATGTCGCAGCGCCTGTCCGAGTGGTGCAGCCGCGCCCCCGACCTGGAGGAGGACATCGCGCTGGCCAACATGGCGCTCGACCTCCTCGGCCAGGCGCGGCTGCTGCTGGCGCGGGCTGCCGCCGCCGATCCGGGCGTCGTGCCCGTCCTGCCCGAGGGCTCGCCGGTGCCGCCGGAGGACGCGCTGGCCTTCTTCCGCGACGACCGCGACTTCCGCAACGTGCGGCTGGCCGAGGTGGACAACGGCGACTTCGCGCACGTCGTCGTCCGCCTGCTGCTCTTCTCGGCGGCCCGGCTCGCCCTGCTCGAACGGCTGCGCGCCAGCCGGGACCACGTGCTGGCCGCCGTGGCCGCGAAAGGCGTCAAGGAGGTCGCCTACCACCGCGACTGGGCCGGGCGCTGGTTCCTCACGCTCGCCCTCGGCACCGAGGAGTCGCACCGCAGGCTCCTGGCCGCCCTGGACGAGCTGTGGCCGCTGCTGGCCGAGCTGACCGCCACCCACCCTCTCGAACGCTCCCTGGCCCAGGCCGGTGCAGCCGCCGACACCTCGTCCCTGCCCGGCGAGGTGAACGCCGTCCTCGGCCAGGTGCTCGCCACGAGCGGCGTACCCCGTCCAGAACGGGCCCCGCTGGCCGGCGTCGGCGGGCGCGCGGGCCGCGACGGCCTGCACACCGAGGCCCTGAGCCGGCTGCTCGCCGAGATGCAGGTGGTCGCCCGCGCCCACCCGAGCGGACGCTGGTGAACACCACCCACGGCCCCGCCGCTCACGGCCCCGCCGGGCCGGCCGGGACGGGCGCCGATCAGAACGCCGTACAGGCCGCCAGGGAGGTCGCGGGGCAGGTGCGCGATCCCGAGATGCCCATGCTCACCCTCGCCGACCTCGGCGTCCTGCGCGGCGTCGAGATGGTACGGGACGAGAGCGGCGCGGCGGTCGTCGTGGCCTCGATCACGCCGACCTACACCGGCTGCCCCGCCATGGCGACCATGCGCGACGACCTCGTGCATCGCCTCAACGACGCCGGGTTCGGCCGGGTCGAGGTGCGGGTCGTGCTCGACCCGCCGTGGTCCAGCGACTGGATCTCCGAACGCGGCCGCGCCGCCCTGCGCGCCGCCGGCCTGTCGGCGCCCGGCCCGGCCCCCAGGCGGAGCACGGGGCCGGTCCCGCTCACCCTCGGCCCGCCGCGGACCGCGCCGCCCTGCCCGCGTTGCGGCTCGGCGGCCACCCGGCTCACCTCCGAGTTCGGCGCCACCGCCTGCAAGGCCCTCTACCGCTGCACCGGCTGCCTCGAACCGTTCGAGCACGTCAAGGAGATCTGAGCATGACCACGCTCGCGCCAGGCCCGGCCCGTTCCCGGGCCGCCGTCTTCCACCCGCTGGCCGTGTCGGCGGTGGACCGCCTGTGCGAGGACGCCGCCGCGATCACGTTCGACGTCCCCGCCGAGCTGCGCGACGCGTACGCCTTCAGCGCCGGCCAGTCCCTCACCCTGCGCCGCGTGATCGACGGACGGGAACACCGCCGCTCCTACTCGATCTGCGCTCCCGCCGGCGCCGCGCCGCGCATCGGCGTCCGCGAGATCCCCGGCGGGCTGTTCTCCTCCTGGCTCGTCCGCGAGGTGCGGCCGGGCACCCGGATCGACGTCCAGCCGCCCACCGGCTCCTGGCGGGCCGACCCCGGCACGGGCGAGCGGCACCTGTGCGTCGCCGCCGGCTCCGGCATCACCCCCATGCTGTCGGTCGCCGCGACCGTGCTCACCCACCCCGCCGCGCAGGTCTCCCTCCTGTACGGCAACCGCACCAGCCGTACCGTCATGTTCGCCGAGGAGCTCGGCGACCTGAAGAACCGCTACGGGCCCCGGCTCCAGGTCGTGCACACGCTCTCGCGCGAGCCGCGCGACGTCGAGCTGTTGTCCGGCCGGCTCGACCGCGACCGGCTGCGCCGCCTGCTCACGACCCTCGTGCCCGTCGAGGTGTTCGACCACGTCTGGCTGTGCGGGCCGCTGCGCATGATCGAGGAGGCCCGTACGGTGCTCGCCGAGCTGGGCGTGCCCGCCGGACGCGTCCACGTCGAGCTGTTCTACGCCGACGCGCCGCCGCCCCCGCCGAGACGGACCGGAGGCGGGATCCCGGCCGGGGCCACCACGGAGCTGACGACCGTACTCGACGGGCTGCGGACCACCTCGACCGTCTCCCGCGAGACGCCGATCCTCGACGCCGCCCAGGCCACCCGCGCCGACCTGCCGTTCGCCTGCAAGGGCGGCGTCTGCGGGACGTGCCGCGCGGTGGTGCGGTCCGGCGAGGTGGACATGCGCCGCAACTACGCGCTCGAACCGGCCGAGGTGGCCGCCGGGTTCGTGCTGACCTGCCAGACGTACCCGGCGGGCGAGCACGTGACCGTCGACTACGACGCCTGAGCCCCGCACCCCTCACCCGCGCCCCTTACCGATCCGATACCGGCCACCATTCCGGACACCGACCACCGACCGGCCTCGACCGACCACAGGAGCCGCCACGTGCCCGAACACTCCGCCGTCCCGCCGTCCGGCCTGCTCGTCGAGGAGGGTGAGGACCGGGTCGTGTGGCGGCTCAACCGGCCCGAGGTCCGCAACGCCATCGACCGCGAGCTCGTCGCCGCGCTGCACGAGGCGTGCGCCGCCGTCGAGGACGATCCGAAGGTCGTCCTGCTCATCGGCGAGGGCGGCACCTTCGCGGCCGGCGCGGACATCGCCCAGCTCCGCGAACGCGGCCGCGACGACGCGCTGCGCGGCATCAACTCCAAGATCTTCGAACGGGTCCACCGGCTGCCGATGCCGGTCATCGGCCTGCTCGACGGGTACGCCCTGGGCGGCGGCGCCGAGCTCGCCTACGCCTGCGACTTCCGCATCGGCACGCCGCGCACCCGGATCGGCAACCCGGAGACGGGCCTCGGCATCATCGCCGCGGCCGGGGCCGCGTGGCGGCTGGCCGCGCTCGTGGGGGAGCCGCTGGCCAAGGAGATCCTGCTCGCGGGCCGGGTGCTGACCGCCGCCGAGGCGCACGCCGTCCGGCTGCTCAACGAGATCGTCGACCCCGCCGACCTGCTCGCCGCCGGCCACCGTCTCGCCGACCGCGTCACCGCGCAGGCGCCGCTGGCGACCAGGCTGATGAAGTCCGTCTTCCACGCGCCCAGGGAGGCGCATCCGTTCGTGGACGACGTGGCGCAGGCCGTACTGTTCGAGACGGGGGAGAAGCGGGCCCGCATGACAGCGTTCCTGGACCGCCGCCAGCGCAAAAGCCGTAAAGTTCCTGAACCACCGCCAACGCAAGAGCCGTGAAGACGAGCGCCCCCGACCGGTTCGGTACCCGTACCGACGAGGCCCCCGACCAGTCCGGCGGGCATCCGGTCGTGAGCCGCCTCAAACCTCGTGCTTGGCCAGGCCGTCGAAGGCGATGGCGGTGATCGCGTCGGCGACCAGCGCCAGATCGTACGCGCCGTCCGGCCGATACCACTCGACCAGCGAGTTGACCATGCCGAACAGCAGCCGGCTCACCAGCCCCGGCGGCACAGTGTCACGCAGCGCGCCCTCCGCCACGGCGTCGGCCACGAGCGCGGCCAGCCGGTCGTCCAGCCAGCGCCGCCGTTCCAGAGCCGCCAGCTCGATCTCGCTGTTGCCGCGCACCCGCAGCAGCAGCGTGACGGACGGCTGGTGCGCCACCAGCACCTCCACGCTGCGCCGCAGCACCTCGCGCAGCCGCTGGTACGCGCTGACCCCGGCCTGCTCCCGTGACGCCTCGGTGACGACGGCGGTCAGCTCGTCGAGGGCGTCGTCCAGCGCCTGGCCGAGCAGCTGCTCCTTGCTCGTGACGTGATGATAGATGGCCGCCTTGGTCAGCCCCAGCTCCTTGGCCAGGTCGCCCATGCTGGTGGCGTCGTAGCCGCGGCGGTTGAACAGCTCGACCGCGGCACGCAGGATCGCCTGCTGGTCGTAGCCCGGACGGCCCCGCCGGCGGCGCGGAGCCGGCTCGGCATGCTCAGTCCTGGTCACGAAAGCAGCATCTCACGCGCCCGGCCCCACCCCGCCCGCCGCACGGCGCCCCGGCCGCCAGGTTCCGTCCCGTCAGGCCCGGGTACGGGGGAGGCCGCACGGAAGGGGGACGGAGTGAGTGGTGGCGGTTCTCAGCAGGCGACGCTGGCGGCGCTGGCGGCGAACGTCGGGGTGGCGGTGACGAAGTTCGTCGCGTTCTTCTTCACCGGCTCCTCGTCCATGCTCGCCGAGGGCATCCACTCCGTCGCCGACTCGGGCAACCAGGGGCTGCTCCTGCTCGGCCGTACGCGCTCGGCCCGCGGGCCCAGCCCGGCGCACCCGTTCGGCTACGGGGGCGAGCGTTACTTCTACGCCTTCCTCGTCTCGGTGATGCTCTTCTTCGGCGGCGGCCTGTTCGCCCTGTACGAGGGCTACGAGAAGATCACCCATCCACATCCCCTGGAGAGCTGGCCCTGGGCCGTGGGAGTGCTGGCGGGCGCGATCGTCATGGAGGGCCTGTCGCTGCGCACCGCCGTCCGCAACGCCGGCCGGGTCCGTCGCGGCCGCTCCTGGGCCCGCTACATCCGCGAGGCCAAGGCGCCCGAGCTGCCCGTCGTGCTGCTGGAGGACGCCGCCGCACTGATCGGGCTGGCCTTCGCCCTCACCGGCGTCACGCTGGCCCTGCTGACCGGCAACACCGTCTTCGACGGACTCGGTTCGGTCGCCATCGGCCTGCTCCTGATCGTGGTGGCGATCACCCTCGCCAGGGAGACCAAGAGCATGATCATCGGCGAGGCGGCGGCGCCCGAGATCCAGCGCACGCTGGAGGACATCCTCCGCGATGACCCGTCGATCGACGACTTCACCCAGCTGCGGACCCTGCACCTCGGGCCGGAGAACCTGCTGGTGGCCGCCCGCGTCACCATGGCCGGCCGGCCGGAGGGGGACGCGGTCGCCGAGGCGCTGAGCAGGACGGAGCAGCACATCAGGGAACGCGTCCCCATCAGCACCGCCGTCTACCTCCAACCCGACTCCTCCCGGGCAGGCCGATAGCCCCGCGAGCCGACGAAATGCATGCGATGCCCTCTTTGTGACATCGCACAATGCGCGGATTTCGCACGGTGGGATATACCGTCCGTGCCGGGGAACATACGGTCCATGTCGGGGCGTACCGACACGAAACTTCGACCAAGGCGTTGACGACCTTGCCTTCGAGTTCGAGCCGCATACGCGTTGTGAGGAGAATGATCGTGTCAGAACGCGGAGAGCCTACGAGGGAAGAGAAGATCCGGGATGCGCTCAGTGCCGCCCCGCGCTTCATCGCGGAGACGGCGACGGTTCTGGACTCGGACATGAAGACAGTCCTCAGGGAAGGGTCGCCCGACTGGATCTGCATGCCGACTCCTCCCGGTCAGCCGGCTCCCGGCCCCATGTGCCTCGACCCGACCTGGATGCAGTTCGTCAAAGAGGTCATGCAGGGCAAGACGCCGACGATCGACCGTATCGGGATCTCCTACATGCTGATGGGAGAGACCGGTGCGGACTTCGATGATGTCTTCGCCACACAGCCCCCGGAGGGCAAGGACTGGTATCGCGCCGGACCCCACGAGATGTTCTGCTTTCCCCAAGGCACCGGACACATCTTGCAGGGGATCGGACACGACCCGTCCTCAGGACAGCCTTATGTACGACCGGTTCCAGGAGCTGAGCCCATGCTCGTCGTCCCGGTCGCCAAGCCGGGCGAGACGGCCTGCGGATGCCCGAGCGACTGCCCCTGCTGCCGGAACAACTCGGCTGGATCCGGCTCCGAGTCCTCGGCTTGAGGCAGTCATAGGGCGTAGGGGTGGCGGCGGTCACCATCACAGCAGTCACTACACGAACCGGACCGCGGTTGAAGCCGCTTCGATGGGTTGAAGCCTGCGCCGCTTGGCCTGGGGTTCGGTCCGTGGATCTCGCCTGGGCGGGCCCGGCAGGTGCTCAGGAAACGCCAGAACGCCTGCCGGTAACCCGGGCCGGGGTTAGGTCAGGTGGCGGGTGAAGAAGTGCACCGTGCTGTCCAGTTCGTACGCGGGCAGGATGTCCGCGTGTTTGCCCGGGTTGGCGTGCAGGGTCTTCTCGGCTGAGCCGAGGGCGTCGAACAGGGCCAGGCCCTGGGTCCGTGGCACCCGTTCGTCGTCCCACTGCATCAGGAACTCGACGGGGACGGTGATCCGCGCGGCGGGTTCGGCTGAGGCGGCGGCTCCGCCGAGGCCCAGGACGGCTGCGCGGATCCGGGGTTCGGCGGCCACGAACGGTACGCCGAGGCCGCAGCCGAGTGACACGCCCCAGTAGCCGGCCGGGCCGGTGCCGACGTGTTCCAGGCTCTGGACCGCGTCCAGCACCGCCTGCCACTCCGGTACGGTCTGACGGGCCACGACTGCCTGGAACTCGGCGATCAGCGCGGCCAGGTCCTCGCCGGCCGCCACCCGTGCCTGGTTCTCGGTGTTGATGCGGTCGTATTCGGGGTCCACCGGCCGGTCGCCGTGGCCGGGGACGTCGGCCGCGACCACCGCGAAGCCGCACTCGCGGACGAAGCGGTGCGCGCGGGTCAGGATGCCGGGGGCCTTCTTGTGCTGGCCGCCGCCGTGTCCCATGACGATGAGCGGGCGGATGCCGGTGGCGCCGTCGGGCGTCCAGAGCACGCCGGGGATGTCGCCGAGGGTGAAGAGCTGTTCGCGGACGCCGTCGGACGACGTCTCGGAGATGATGCGCATGAACGTGGAAAGCCTTTCGGGATGCCCGCGGGCTCTCCCTAGGCCGTGGGAGAGAGGGAGGCCCGGCATGTCACAGCGTTGATGGGACTCACCTCCTCGGTTCGCACTGGCTCACGGCGCTGGACAAGTTATCACAAGAGGTCGATCGGCGGCCCGCTCGGCGGGCGATCAGGTAAGGCGGGTGAGGCGGCCGCTGCGGGAGGCGGGGGTGTGGTCGGGCGGCGGTGCTGGAGATGCGGGGAGTGAGGTGGAGGTGCGGGATGTGGGGGTGTGGTCAGGCGGCGGTGCGGGTGGTGGGGGATGGGCGGGTGTCGGCGGTGTTGAGGGATTCGCGCAGCCGGGTCAGGACGGCGCGCAGGATCCGGGACACGTGCATCTGGGAGATGCCGAACTCCTCGGCGATCTCGGCCTGGGTCAGGTTGCCGTAGAAGCGCAGCAGCAGGATGTGTCTCTCGCGGGCCGGCAGGGCCGCGACGAGGGGCCGGACGGACTGTGCGTCGATCATGGTGTCCAGCGTGGTGTCGCGGTCGGGGATGAGGTCGCCCAAGCAGGCCCGTCCGCCGCCGGAGTCGTCGCCGGTCGGGGCGTCCAGGGACAGGGTGCTGTACGCGGCCGAGGCGTCCATGCTGCGCAGCACCTCCTCCTGCGTCAGCCCCATCCTGGTGGCCAGGTCGGCCGCGGTCGGCGTCCGGCCCAGTTCCTGGGTCAGGTCGGCGGTGGCGTGCTTGAGCTCGGAGCGGCGCTCCTGGAACAGGCGCGGCACCCGGACGGCCCACGTACGGTCCCGGAAGTGCCGCTTGACCTCGCCCGCCACGGTGACCGCCGCGTACCCGCGGAACTCGTGGCCGAGGTCGGGGTCGAAGCCGTTGATGGCCTTGACCAGACCGAGGTAGGCGGCCTGGCGCAGGTCGTCGATCGGCTCGCCGCGGTCGGAGTAGCGGCGGGTGACTTCGGAGACCAGCCACTGGTGCATCTCCACCAGGCGTTCGCGGACCTGGGCCCGCCGCCGGGCGCCGACGTCCGGCCGGTGCATCTCGTCGAGGAGTTCTTCTGCGGTCATGTGCTCGAACGCGCGGTTCTGGGCGGCCATGGTGTGTCGTGTCCCTGCCTGTGCGGCGTGCCGCCCGGCCCGGAAGGTCCGTCCGGGGGCGCGCCTCGAATGTGTCGCGAGACGAAGCCCTCTGCTGGACCTCTGCACTCATCCGCTGACCGGACAGAGCCACGCTAGTCGTCCCGAAAGGTGACAAGTCCGGACCTGCTCGGGATTGATCGGGCATTTCCGGCCGCCGGGCCCACGTTCTCGTCCCAGGTGCGGGTTGTGATTTCCGGGTTCGGGCGACCGTTTCACGCCCTGGTCCCGGCTGAGGTTTCGGCTCGACCGGATGGGGCAGCGGGGCGGCTTGAAGACGGAGATGAGGTGACCCGATGTACCGTGCCCGGCCCGGCGGCGCCGATCGTACGGCGGCCGATCGTCGTGCGGCCGCCAGTCACGCGACCGGCCGTGACACGGACGCCCACGACACGACCGGCCGTCACCCGGCAGACCGTTATGCGGCTGACCGTTACGGGGCTGACCCGTACGCGGCCGGTGGCGATGCCGCCGACGAGGCCGGCCGTCTGGAGGCGCCGCACTTCCAGGCGCAGCATCCGGGCACACCGATGCGGTACGAGCCCGCGTACGGGATCGGCGCCGGCGGTCGTCCTCTGACGTCAGAGCGGGACCGCGACGCCGAGCGCATCCGGGCCGTGCTACGCCGCGCGGACGGCCCCGGGGCGGCGGGCGAGCGGCACGAGGTCACCGTCACCGGCGGGGACGACGGCGTTTATGTCGTCACCTGCGCCGACGCGTACACAAGAATGCCGGCCCGGATGAGCGCCCACGTCACCGCGCTCACCCGCGCCGGCATGACGGCCGAACCACGGCCGGACGGCGTGCTTCACGTCCGGGTGACGTCAGCGCTCTGACGGCCCCGAGCGAATCCGGCCGCCACGGGACGGCCGAAGTACGGTCGGACGGGGTGCTTCACGTTCGGGTGGCGACGGCGCTCTGACGGCCCGCGAGCGAACCCGACCGCCACAGGGCGGCCGCCGTCCACAGCCCGCCGACCAAAATGAGGGCCCCGTGGGCGACCCGCAGCGGGTACGGGCCGAAGAACTGCGGGATGAACAGGGCGAACCCCAGCGCCAGCGGCACGCCGCTCCACCGCGGCAGCGTGCCTGAGCGCCAGATGGCGAGCGCCGCCATGACGGTCCCGACGCCGAGCAGCACCAGTCCGCCGGCGAACATCGTGACCGCGACGGGCCCGTACCTGAACTCCTCGGCCAGTTCCATCAGCGCCGGCGCTCCGTCGCGCAGGGAGCGCCGGGCGATGACGTTGAGCCCGAAGTCCTCGGCCCCGTAGTACGGCAGCGTCAGGCCCGCCCCGATCCACGTCACCACCGTGGCCCGCAGCGACAGCCGGTCGCCGAGCACCTGGTGCAGCCCGAGCGCGCCCAGCCCGAGCAGGATGAACCCGACCATCGCGGTGGCGTGCCCGGTCACCCACGCGGTGGAGGCCATGGCGGCGGCGTCGTCGCCGGAGGGGCGGATCGCCGGATAGAGGAGGAAGAGCAGCCCGCCGGTGGCGTAGGCGGCGGCGGTCAGCCGAGGGGTGGTCATCGGTGCTCCCTTGAAGGTGCGTCGCTCTGTTATGAGAGCAATGCTCTCGTCAAGGGAGAGCCGCTGTCAAGAGCGGTGCTCTCGTTCTGGAGAGCTGTCCTTATTTCGGTGGCGTCAGGAGCGGGACCAGGGTCCGGTCCCCGAGGCGGGTGATCGCGGCCAGCGGCTTGACCGCGGCTCCTACCAGCAGTGCCAGGCCGGGACGGCCGGCCGCTCTGGCCAGGCCCGGGCCGAGCGCGGCCATCATCGCGGTGAGCGCGGGCAGCGGCCGGATCCACAGGGTGAGCTCCTCGATCAGGCCCTCCTCGCCGAACCGCAGCACGGCCGTCTCGTGCATCTCCATGCGCCCGATCCGCGCGGTGGCCGTCACCGCCCGCGTGTGCTCGTCGCCGACGTCGCTCTGGTAACGGAGGTCGGAGATGGCGTCCAGGACGACGGAGAACAGCTGGTTCACCTGCTCCCTGCCCTGGAACGCGGCCCGCCCGCTGAGCGGGGAGTGGAAGACGACGTCGGCGGCGAGTGTGGCCGCCAGGGCGTCGAGGTCGTGCTCCTCGCCGGCCCGCCGGTACGCCAGCGCTGGTGAGTCCTGAATGTGAACTGTCATGGGTTCACTTTATCAACCCACTATCCTGGGGTCATGAACAGGTTCGGTGAGATGCACTGCTCCATCGCCCAGGCCGTCGGCGTCGTCGGCGAGCCGTGGACGCCGCTGATCCTGCGTGACCTGTTCCTCGGCCTGTGCAGGTTCGACGACCTGGCGCAGGACCTGGGGATCTCGCGCAACCTGCTCACCCGCCGCCTGGAGCACCTGGTGGCGGCGGGGGTGGTGGAGAAGCGGCGCTACCAGGAGCGCCCGCCGCGCCACGAGTACGTGCTGTCGCGGGCCGGCCGCGACGTGGTGCCCGCGCTGTTGACGCTGATGGCCTGGGGCGATCAGTGGTCCACGCCGCCCGGTGGGCCGCCCGCGCTGCTGGTGCACGACTGCGGCGCGCAGTTCACGCCCGTCGTCACGTGCCCGCACTGCGGGGGCGCGGCCACGGCGGACACGGTGACGGCCGTACGCGGCCCAGGTGCGGCTCAGGGGCCGGGCACGATGCTCCTGTCCGCAGGAGTCGCCGCCGAAGCCGCCGAAGCCGCCGACTGAGCCCAGACCGACAGTGCCCGCCCGACAGTGCCCGCCCGATGCCCGCCCGGCTGAGGCCGGCCGTGCACCCGGGACGCGGCTCAGCCGGCCCGGGACACCAGGTCAGATCCGTCCGGGCACCTCGTTGCCCGCCGCGCGGATCGCCTTGGGCAGGTTCGTCATGGCCAGCAGCACGAACCCGAGCACGAAGAAGACGACCATCGACAGGATGGCGATGCGGTAACTGTTGGTGAGCTGCAGCGTGATCGTGATCGTGAGCGAGCCGATGAACGCCGACCCCTTGTCGCTGATCTGCAGCAGGCTGAAGTACTCCGCCTCCCGCCCCTTCGGGATCACCTGGGAGAACAGCGAGCGCGACAGTGCCTGCGTGCCGCCCAGCACGATCGCGATCGCGAACGCCATCAGGTAGAACTGCAGCGCCTGCCCCTCGGCCACGAACATGGCCATCGCCACGATCGCCGTCCACACCACGAGGCTGGCCAGCACTGTCCGCTTCGTCCCGATGCCGCGCGCCAGCCACCCGAGCAGCAGCGCCCCGAAGAACGCCACGAACTGCACCATGAGGATCGCCGTGATCTGCACGGTCTGGTCCAGCTTGAGCGCCTCGGAGGCGAAGGCGGCGCTGTTGCCGATGACCGTCTGCACGCCGTCGTTGTAGACCAGGTACGCGACCAGGAACAGCAGCGTCAGCGGATAGCGGCGCAGCTCCGACAGCGTACGGCCGAGCTGGCGGAAGCTGCCGCCGACCGAGCGCAGGGCCGTGCTCTCGTGCGCGGGCACCGGCCGGTTGCGCAGCCGCAGCAGCGGGAAGATCGTGAACGTGGCCCACCACAGGCCCGCCGACATCATGCAGATCCGCACCGCCATGCCCTGGGTCAGGCCGAGGCTCTCGTGCTGCAGGAAGAGCACCAGGTTGAGCGCCAGCAGCAGGCCGCCGCCCAGATAGCCGATCGCCCAGCCGCGCGACGACACCCGGTCGCGCTCCTCCGGGGTGGAGATCTGCGGCAGGAACGAGTCGTAGACGACGACGGAGGCGCCGTAGGCCACGTTGGCCAGGATGAACAGCACCCCGCCCAGCAGGTAGCGGTCGCCCTCGACGAAGAACAGCGACATCGCGGCCAGCGCCCCGAGGTAGGCGAAGACGCCGAGCATCTCCCGCTTGCGGCCGGTGTGGTCGGCCAGCGCGCCCACGATCGGCAGGAACACGATCTGCAGGAACACCGCGACCGTGGTGATGAGCCCGAAGTACGCGGCCGGGCGGATGTCGGCGCCGAGCACGTCGACGTACCCGAGCCCGGGGTTGTCCGCCGCCAGCCGGTCGAACGTGTCGACGCAGGTGGCGGTGGCGACGCCGGCGAAGTCCTTGGCGCAGGCGGCGGTCTTGGCGACGGGGATCAGGTAGGGGCCGAGGAAGACCGAGATGATCGTGGTGTAGAAGGCGGAGTTGGCCCAGTCGTAGAGGTACCAGCCGCGCTGCTCACGCCGGCGCGCCGCCGGGGAGTCGTCGAGGTCCGCGGGGGGTGCGGGTACGGGCATGATGTCGTGTGACTCCTGTACGGGCGGCCGGGGGCCGGGGGGAAGGGGACTCTCTCAGGCGGCCATGCTGCCGGGATGCCACTGGCCGCGCCGTTCGAGCACGCCGCGCAGGCCGGTGACGTTGTCGGTCATGAGGCCGTCCACGCCCAGGTCGAGCAGGTGCTCCATGCGGGCGGTGTCGTTGACGGTCCACACGTGCACCTGCATGCCGATGGCGTGCGCCGTGCTGATCAGGCGCCGGGTGGTGACCCGCAGCCCGCGGAAGCCCACCGGCACCTGCGCGCAGGGCACCCCGGCGCGCGACAGGCGGGTCAGCAGGCGGCCGTAGCCGGAGGTGGCCGCGGCGGCCCGCAGCGCGGCCACGCCGCGCGGGCCGAGGGCCGAGCACACCTCCCGGCCGAGCGCCGCCCTGGCCAGCACCAGGCGCTCGTCGGAGAACGAGGTCAGGCAGATCCGGTCGTAGGCGCCGGTCCGCCTGATCGCCTCGGCCAGCGGGGCGATGGCGGCCGACTCCTTGACGTCGATGTTGAAGCGGATCTCGGGCCAGGTGCCGAGCAGGTCCTCCAGCAGCGGGATCTCGTGCACCCCGCCGATGCGGGCTCTCCTGACCGCCTGGTAGGGCAGCTCGGAGATGCGGCCGCGCCCGTCGGTCACGCGGTCGAGCGTGTGGTCGTGGAAGGCCACGAGCACGCCGTCGGCGGTGGCGTGCGCGTCGGTCTCCAGATAGGCGTAGCCGAGCGCGACCGCCCGCTCGAAGGCGGCGACGGAGTTCTCCGCGCCTTCCGCCGCTCCGCCGCGGTGGGCGAAGGCCAGCGGCCCTGGATGGTCGAGGAAGGGGAATCGGCGGCTCAGCACGTACGGAAGTATGCCCTTCCCTGATGAACGGTGAGGTTACGAATCGGGGAGATTCTGCCATTCCTGGCGTCGCGCCTCGGCCAGCGCGATGGCCGCGGCGACCGCCACGTTGAACGAGCCGACCCGCCCGACCTGCGGGATGTAACAGGCGCCGTCGACGGCGTCGAGCAGGGCGGGGGAGCAGCCGTGGTCCTCGCTGCCGACCACCAGGCACACGTCGCGGCCGAGGTCGGCCCGGTGCAGCGGCACCGCCTCCGCGGTCAGCTCGATGGCCAGCACGGTGTAGCCCGCTTCCCTGGCGGCCTTGACCGCCTCGGTGGCCGGCACCGCCTCGTGCCAGGTGACCAGGCGCTCGGTGCCGAGCGCGGTCTTGCCCGCCTTGGGGTTGGTGGGCGGGGTGGCGTTGCCCGCCAGCCAGACCTCGTCCACGCCGAACGCGGCGGCGCTGCGGAAGATCGAGCCGATGTTGAACGGGCCGGTGACCGACTCGACGATGAGGCCGAGGCGGTTGCCGGTGTTCCTGCGCCAGGTGCGGTTGAGCCGCTTGACGTCGGTGGGGCGCAGTTGCCTTCTCAACGGGTCACCTTCAGTATCCGGTAGGCGGCCCGGCTGGCCTCGCGTGAGGCCTGCCACCCCTGCTCGCCGAGCCAGCGCTGCAGGGAGTCGGAGCCGAGGTGTTTCTGGACGACCAGGTAGGCCACGCCGTCGGGCGTCAGCCGGCTCAGCCACCTGGTGAGCATCTCGTGCAGGGCCGGCTTGCCGATGCGGATCGCGGGGTTGGACCAGATGGCCCGGAACCGCACGTCGTCCGGCATCTCGTCGGCGTGCACGGATCTTACTTTGTAAAGGCGGGCGGCCTTGGCGTTCCGCTCGGTCAGCTCCAGGCTGCGCCGGTTCACGTCCACGGCCCACACGCTCGCCTCAGGCGCCCGGGAGGCCATGGTGAGCGCGATCGGCCCGTAGCCGCAGCCCAGGTCGAGCAGGTCGCCCTCCTGGGGCGGCGGCGGCACGCTCTCCAGCAGCACGCGCGTGCCGACGTCGACCCGTTCCGGCGAGAACACGCCGCTGTCGGTCTCCAGCCGCAGATGCAGGTCGGGCAGGACGAGATCGACCGACCCCGGCCTGCTCGCCGCCCCCGGCTCCTCGGAGAAGTAGTGCGCCACGTCGCCAAACGTTACGGGATCCGCGAACCGAACAGGACCGCGGCGCCCGCCACCAGCACCCCGGCCAGGATCGCGGCCACGATGAACCACTGCGTGATCTCCTGGTTGACCAGCTTGTAGCCGAGTGAGGTGCCGATCTGCTCGTAGACCTCGCGCAGCTCGCTGCCGGACTCGGCGGTGTAGGCGCGGCCGGTGGTGCCGTCGGACAGCGACTGCAGGGTCTGCTTGTTGACCGGGACGTTCACGGGCCGGCCGTCGATGGAGACGGTGCCCTCCTGGGTGCCGTACGCGATCGTGGAGACCGGCACGCGGGCCTGCTGGGCGGCCTCGATGGCCTCGTTCACCGACCGCCCCGAGGTGTTGTCGCCGTCGGACAGCAGCACGATGGCGGCCGGCGGCGGGTCGGTGGCGGCCTGCTGGTCGAAGGAGCGCAGCGAGTCGAGCGCGTTGAAGACGGCCTCGCCGATGGCCGTGCCGGGACGGGTGGTGAGGTTGCCGATGGCGGTCACCACGGCTTGGTGGTCGGTGGTGGGGGAGATGACGACGTTGGCCGAGCGGGCGAAGGAGACGACGCCCACGTTGAAGCGGTCGGGCAGCTCCTTGGCGAACGCCTGGGCGGCGGCCTTGGCGGCGCTGATGCGGTCGGGCTGGACGTCGTCGGCGTCCATGGACAGGGACACGTCGAGGGCGATCATGATGGTGGCGCGGTCGCGGGGGACGCGTACCTCGTCGGCGGGCTTGGCGGCGCCCACGACGAGCAGCGACATCATCAGCAGGAACAGGCCGGGCGCGACGTGCCGGCGCCAGCCGGGGCCGGCGGGGGCGACCAGGTTGAGCAGGGCCAGGTTGGTGAAGCGCACGGTGTAGCGGCGGCGGGCGAACATCGCCAGCACGTAGCCGGCGGCCAGCAGCAGCACCAGGACGAACAGCCACAACCAGCCCGCGGCGAGGAATGTCATGCGGAGGGCCTCCGGTGGGCGAGGTGGCTCGTGCGCCGCTGGCGCAGCACGAACTGCGCGACGTCGAACACCCAGTCGCGGTCGGTGCGCAGGACGAGGTGGGCGATGCCGGCGCGGCGCAGAGCCAGGCGGGTGCCCTCGCGCTGGAGGGCGGCCGCCTCCGCGTACGCGTGCCGGATTTTAGGCGTGAGGTGCACTTCGCGTACGTTCCCGGTCTCGGGGTCGGCGAACGCGACCCGGCCGACGTCGGGCAGCTCCAGCTCGCGCGGGTCGATGATCTCGACGGCCAGCACCTGGTGGCGGGCGGCGAGCCGCCTGATGGGGCGCTCCCACGGCCGTTCGGCGTCGGGGTCGAGGTCGGGCTCGGCGTCGAGGAAGTCGGAGACGATCACCCGCATGCCGCGCCGCCTGCGGGTGGCCGACAGCACCTCGATGCCCTCGGCCAGGTCGGGCGGGTCGTCGACGATCCGGCCGCGGGGGGCGTCCATGAGGGAGTGCAGCAGTCCGTAGAGGGCGGGGCGGCCGGTGCGGGCGGGCATGCGGTGCACGTACTCGTCGTGCAGGACGAGCGCGCCGAAGCGGTCGCCCATCCGGCTGGACAGGAACCCGAGGGCGCCGACGGCGGCCACGACCAGGTCGCGCTTGTCGCTGTCGGCGGTGCCGAAGTCCATGCTGGGGGACAGGTCGGCCAGCGCCCAGGTCTCCAGCTCGCGGTCGGCGATGAGGTCGCGCACGTGGGGGATGGTGGTGCGGGCGGTGACCGCCCAGTCCATGCGGCGCACGTCGTCCTCGCCGGGCACGTAGACGCGGCTGTCGCCGGCCTCGCTGCCGGTGCCGGGCAGCAGCCCCTGGTGGGCGCCGTGCAGCAGCCCGTCGAGGCGGCGGGTGACGGTCAGTTCGAGCCGCCGCAGGGCTTGCTCAGCGGTGGTGGTCAACGGTTCTGGTTCCAGACGACGAGGGGCGGGGGTACGGCGTGCAGGATCTGCTTGACGACCTGCTCGGGGTCGACGCCGTCGGCCAGGGCGTCGAAGGTGAGCATGAGCCGGTGGGACATGACGTCCACGGCGACGTCGCGTACGTCGTCGGGCAGCAGGTAGTCGCGGCCGCGCAGCAGGGCCAGGGCCCGCCCGGCCGAGACCAGGCCCAGGGTGGCGCGGGGGCTGACGCCGATCTCGATGGTCTCGGTGAGGTCGGCCAGCCCGTACTCGGCGGGGGCCCGGGTGGACATGACCAGCCGGACGACGTAGTCGGCGACGAGCTGGTGCACCGAGACCTGCTCGGCGGCCTCCTGCAGCGCCAGCAGCCGGGCGGGGTCGAGCACCCGCTCGGGGACCGGCGGGGTGACGCTCATCCGGTGCAGGATCTCCAGCTCCTCGTGGGCGCTGGGATGCGGCACCCGCACCCGGAACAGGAACCGGTCGCGCTGCACCTCGGGCAGGGGGTAGACGCCCTCGGACTCGATCGGGTTCTGGGTGGCCAGCACGATGAACGGCCTCGGCAGCGGGTGGGTGACGCCGGCGAGGGTGACCTGGCGCTCGGCCATCACCTCCAGCAGCGCCGACTGGACCTTGGCGGGGGCGCGGTTGATCTCGTCGGCCAGCAGGAAGTTGACGAACACGGGGCCGAGCTCGACATCGAACTTCTCGTTGGAGGGGTGGAAGACGCGGGTGCCGACGATGTCGCTCGGCACGAGGTCGGGGGTGAACTGGATCCGGGCGAACGTGCCGCCCACGACGGTGGCCAGGGTGGAGGCGGCGAGCGTCTTGGCGACGCCCGGCACGCCTTCGAGCAGGCAGTGCCCGCGCGCGAGCAGGGCCACGATCAGTCTTTCGACCATGTGGTCCTGTCCGACGATGACACGCCGGACCTCGTCGAGACTCTGACGCAGCAGTGCCGCGTCGTTTCCGCCCGGCAACTCTTCGGCGACGCTCATGACGCCATTCCACCAAACGCGCCGCAAACGTGCACGACGCCACGTCTGTGCTTTCATGGCAAACGTGGCAAGTCCCCTGCAGTACGGTGATCCGCCCGGGCTCGGTCCCTACGTGGTGCAGGCACGCCTGCACGCGGCACCCGCCGGGTTCGTCTACCTGGCGCAGTCGCCCGACGGGCGGGCCGTGTCGCTGGCCGTGCTCACCCGGGGGGCCGCGTACGACGCCGCGGCGCGCGATCGGTTCGTCACCGCGATCAGGGAGGCCGGCGGGCGCGAGCGTTCCGGGTTGCGCGGCCGGCTGGGGCGTCCCGGGCGGTCGCGGGGCGCGGTGCTGGACGGCGCGCCGGAGGTGCTGGCGTACGAGGGTGGGCGGGCGCCGTGGGTGGCGGTGCCGTACGCGCCGGGGCAGCCGGGGGCCGAGTGGTTCCTCGATCCGGTCATGGTGGGCGGGACGTTCATCGGGGCGGCGCACGGGCCCGACTTCGTCCCGTACTGGCTGACCGACCGCGCGCCGGCGCTTCCGGGTCCGGGGCGTCCGCCCAGGCCGCTGACCGAGACGCGCAAGCGGGTGCTGCTGGCGGCGCTGACCCTGGTGCTGCTGCTCCTGCTGGTGACGGTCATCCTGCTGGTGATGCTGCTCGGGCGGCGCGACAGCGAGCCGCAGCCGCGGCAGCTGCCGCCCACGGTGTTCGTGCCGACGCCGCCGCCGACGCCCGAGACGCCGATGCCGCAGCCTTCGCCGTCGCAGTCGCCGTCACCGAGTCAGAGCGGGCCGAGCACGCCGGGCCGCTCGCCGGGGGAGGACCCGGGCGATGAGGCGCCGCTCTGACGGTTAATCCGGTTGAGTCTCACGTAACGTGAGGCTTTAGCGTCGCCGGCATGGAATTCATCGTTCACGACACGCTGACGGCGATGGCCGATCTGCTGGAGCAGCCGCTGGAGCGGCGGCCCGGCCTGTTGCGGGAGGTGCTGGCGCCCATCCGCGAGGTGATCCCGATGCCCGGCGACATCGTCGACATCCACCAGCAGGGCGGCGGCTTCCTGGTCGACACCGAGGACCCGCGTTACCTGCCCGCCGTGCGGCGCATGATCGAGGCCGACGTGCTCGGGCAGGTGCGGCACGAGCTGGAACGGGCCTCAGAGCGGCTGCACGGGGCCAAGCAGGTCGAATCGCTGCAGATCATGTTCATGATGGGCAACCCTGACAACGAGCACCTGATGACGACGGCCGGCGGCTACTACGGCATGGGCGGCGCGCCCGGCTGGCTCTACCTGCTGGCCTGGCCGTCGGAGGAGGTGCTCGGGCGGATCTGTCATCTGGCGGTGCACGAGTTCCACCACAACGTGCGCTACACCAACGTCGAGTGGAACCCGGTCACGGTGACCGTCGGCGAGCACGTGGTGGCCGAGGGGCTGGCCGAGGCGTTCGTCAGGGAACTGTCGGGGGCCGAGGCGATGGGGCCGTGGTCGTCGATGGTGCAAGGGGAGGCGTTCGACCGGGCGTACGAGCTGATCATGGCCGATTTCGATCTGGCCGGGATGCAGCACACGTCGGCGTACGTGCTGGGTGACAGCGCCATGGTCCGTTTCGGGCAGGAGCCGCGCGGCATTCCTGACATGGCGGGATACGCGGTCGGGCTGAACCTGGTGGACCGGGCGCTGGCCGCCACCGGGCTGAGCGCGGCGGAGGCGACCGTGCTGCCCGTCGCCGAGCTCATGCGGCGCGGCGGGATCCGTCCTTAGCCGGACGGGAGCCGTCGCCGAGCGGACGGGTGCTCCGTCGGTCGAGGCGGGTGTTCCGTCGTCAGTCGGACGGAGACACGAAGCCCGACTCGTAGGCGGCGATCACGGCCTGGGTGCGATCACGGGCGCCCAGCTTGGCCAGCACGTTGCCCACGTGCGTCTTGACCGTCTCCTGGCTGACGACCAGATCGGCCGCGATCTCCTGGTTCGACAGGCCCTTGGTCATGAGGCGCAGCACGTCGCCCTCGCGGCCGGTCAGGCGGTCGATGCCGGGCACGCGGGCGGGGGAGGGGCTCGGAGTGCGGCGGCCGGCCAGTCTCCTGATCGCGGCGGGGAACAGCAGCGACTCGCCCGACGCGACCAGCCGTACGGCCTGGACCAGATCGTCCGGACGCGTGCGCTTGAGCAGGAAGCCGCTGGCCCCGGCCAGCAGCGCGTCGTAGACGTGGTCGTCGTTCTCGAACGTGGTCACCACCAGCACCTTGGGCGGCTCGTCCAGCGCCATCAGCCGCTCGGTGGCGCGGATGCCGTCGAGGGCGGGCATGCGCACGTCCATGAGAACGACGTCGGGCCGCTCCCGGCGCACCACGGGCAGCACCGCGGCGCCGTCGGCGGCCTCACCGACCACGCTGAGATCCGGCTCGGCGTCGAGGATGACGCGCAGACCGGCCCGGATGAGGTCCTCGTCGTCGGCGATCACGACTCTGAGTGTCATGCACCCGACCGTAGCGGGAGGCGGGCGGTGACCTGCCATCCGGCGTCGGTCGGGCCCGCCTGGAGGTCGCCGCGCAGCAGCCGTACGCGTTCGCGCATGCCCGCCACGCCCCTGCCTCCGGTCCGGGTCGCGCTGCCGTGGCGGCCGTCGTTGGCGACCTCCAGGCGCAGCTCGCCGTCCTCGACGGCGGCGGTCAGGCGCACGGGGCCGCGGCCGTGCCTGATCGCGTTCGTCAGGGCCTCTTGCAGGATCCGGTACGCCTCCCGCGACACCATGGCCGGCACCCCCGACAGATCGCCGACGTCCTGGTGCACCTCGGCTCCCGAGGCGTCCACGAGCGTACCGAGATCGGCCAGCGTCGCCTGAGGCGCGCGCCGGCCCGGCTGCGGCACGCGCGGACTCGCGTCCCCGTCAGGCGTCTCCCCATCAGATGTCTCCCCGTCAGGCGCCTTCCGGCCGGGCGTCTCCCCGTCAGGCGCCTCCTCATACGCGGCGCCGGCTGGGGAGCTTCCACGGGCCTTCTCGCGGTGGTCGCGTTCCGGTGCGGCAGCAGGACGGGGTTCCTCGCCGTGGCGCAGAACGCCGAGGACGTGGTCGAGGTCCTCCAGGGCGGCGCGGGCCGAATGCTCGATCGCGGCCAGCGCGGTCCTGGCCGTGCCCGGATCGCGGTCGAGGACCTTCCCCGCGGCGGCGGCCTGCAGAGTGACGACGCTGAGCGCGTGTCCCACCGAGTCGTGCAGTTCGCGGGCCAGCCGGTTGCGCTCGGCCAGCGTCCTGGCCCGTTCTTCGGCGGCGGCCAGCCGTTCGGACGGAGTGGGGCCGAGCAGGACGGGCGCCAGCCTGGCCAGCAGTTCGCCCGCGCCCGCCGCGAGCACGACCAGCGCCGCCAGCAGCGCCAGCCCGGCCAGCGCCCAGCCCACGGCGGGCCGGCCGGGGGCGACGTCCATGCCGAGCATCCTCGTCCCCCCGGTGAACGGGAGGGCGAGCGTGAACATCGTGAACGGCACGATCGCCAGCGTGCAGCCGCTGACCACGCCGCCGACGCCCAGGTGCAGCGTGAACCAGGCGGCGGTGCGCCGCCGTTCCTCCCAGGACCTGCCCGCCTGCCGCGGCGGCGTCTCCACCCGCGCCCCGAGCAGGCCCTGCGCCGCGTTGAGCTCCAGCGCCCGCACCGGCAGGAACAGCCCGGTCACGGCCACCACGGGCAGCATCGCGACGAACACGCCCACCTCGAGCGGCAGCAGCAGGTCGGCCGGTCGGCCGCGCACCAGGCCCGAGATCAGCACCCCGACCATCATGTACGGCATCAGCAGCGCCCCGCCCAGGATGAGGCACGCCCATCGGCGAGGCAGGTTCCTTCTCACGCCAGCGATTGTATGCCGAGGCGAATTCGCGGCCCGGCGAGGGCTTATCAGTAATCCAGAGGAATGCACCCGTAATTTCGTCGGAATGCCGCCTGAAAAGCAGCCGAGAATGGCGTCCTTCATAGCGGGGGATGGTGCACGACCTGCCTTGACCAGTTGGCGGATTGCCGCCCGAAGCGAGCGCCGCCGTCCTCGGCCGGGAGGCAGTAAGGAGATCGGCGCGAAGTCGCTGCTGCCAGGTGGCCGAGGATCCGGCGCGCGGCACGACGCCGACCCGAATTCGCCAGGCGGGAATGGCGTCCCGCGGCATGACCCGGTTCGTTATCCGGATATATCGGGTTATCGTCGCGTCATGACCGAACAGCAGCCCTGGCAGTGGGACGAGCCCACGTGGCGTGGCCACGTCGAGCGCGTGCGTGCCGGGCGGAGCCTGCGCCCCAGCTCCTGGCCCGGCGGCGCCCGCGTCGCCGTCGCCCTCTCCTTCGACTCCGACCACGAGACGCTCCCGCTGCGCGACGGCGAGACCCGGCCGGGCCGGCTCTCCCAGGGCGAGTACGGCTCCCGCGCCGCCGCCCCGCGCATCCTGCGCCTGCTGGAACAGCACCGCATCCCCGCCTCGTTCTTCGTGCCGGCGGTCTCGGCGCTGCTGCACCCCGGCGAGGTACGCGACTACGCCGCCGCCGGCCACGAGGTCGCCCTGCACGGCTGGATCCACGAACGCAACCTGCTGCTCGACCCGGCCACCGAGCGCGAGCTGGCCTTCCGCGCCGCCGACACCCTGGAACGGCTCTCCGGCACCCGCCCCGTGGGCCTGCGCACCCCGTCGTGGGACTTCTCCGACCACACCCTCGCCATCACCCGCGAGCTGGGCCTGCGGTACGACTCCTCGCTCATGGCCGACGACGAGCCGTACGAGCTGCTGGCCGACGGCGAGCCGACCGGCGTGGTGGAGATCCCGGTCGAGTGGATCAGGGACGACGCGCCGTACCTGAGGATGGACCCGCAGACGGGGAGCCGGCCGTACACGCCGCCGCGGCAGGTGGCCGGGATCTGGCGCGACGAGTTCGACGCCGCCCTCGCGGAGGGCGGCCTGTTCCAGCTCACCATGCACCCGCACGTCATCGGCCACCGCTCCCGGATGATCGCGCTGAGCGGGCTGGTCGAGCACATCGGCGCGCACGACGGCGTCTGGTACGCCACCCACGCCGAGGTCGCCGCGTACGTCTGGGAGCACGCGTGACCGGGCGTGCGGCATCACAGCTTTATTGCAGTATGCAACGTTCACTTCATGCGGCATGCTGAGTGCGGCTGAATGGTCAGTCACCGGCCGTCGAGGGGATGTGAGGCATGGGCCTTTCCGGGGAGGAGAGCCGCGCGCTCGAGGAGATGGACGCGCGCCTGTCGAGGGAGGATCCCGAACTCGACGCGTTGCTGTCCGGAGCCTCCTCGGCGCGCAGGCGGGGGCCTCGCGGGCGGGACGGTCTTCTCCAGGTGTGGCTCATGCTGATGCTGCTGACCTGCGCCGTCTTCATGATGGGCATCGTCCTGATGCTGTCGTCGGGGGAGTACGCCTGCGCCGACGCGCAGTCCCGTGCCTGCGAGAACCCCGCTGACGCCAAGGTGCGGCTGCAGCGTTAGCCGGGTCAGGTGGCGGGCGGGGAGGGGAAGCTCGCCGGGGTGGTCAGGCCGGTGCTCTCCAGCAGGCGCTGGTGGTTGAGCACCGCGCTGTTGCACTGCTCGGCGAAGCGGCGGATCAGCGTGTTCTGGGTGCTGCCGCGGACCGCGCCGATCAGGCCGAAGATCTGGCCGTGGGCCAGCCGCAGCCATTTGACGTACGTGGCGTCGTAGGCGGCCCCCGACTTGCTGGAGATGTCGCTCATCCAGGACTGCTGCTGCGCCGTGGGCTTCACCGGCAGCTTGATCTCCAGCTTCGAGGCCGCCTCCCGTACCCGGCGGTCGAGGGTGTGGTGCTGGGACGCGATCGTCTCGCTGACCTCACGCACCCGGGCGGTGCTGGCCCGCTGCACCGCGTCCTGCGCCATGGGCATCTCCCACAGGCTGGCCAGCCGTACCTTGCGGACGAGCTCCTGGTCGGCCTCCGACAGGGGCCCCCATTCCGTCTGCCGGGTCGCGGGTTCCGTCTCCTCCTCCTCGGCGGGGGAGGAGGCCGGGTCGTCCGGCTCCGCGGTGATGCCGGCGGTGGCCGTGCTGAGGGCGGCCACGTCCGAGACGGGCGTCGGCGTGTAGGTGGTGCAGGCGCTCGTCGAGCAGAGCAGGCCGATGCCACAGACGATGATGACGTGACGGCTACGGCGGATTCGCATGGCCACCTCTTCCGGGGGTCGGGGATGTGGCCGCCCTGCGGCGCTGGTCACTCATGGATACGCAGCGGAGGTGAGCAGTGTTCATAGCAGTGTGCAAGATTTGCATCGCGCAACTCGTGCCGCCGCCCGCGGCTACCGCCCGCGCGCCGCGCTGACCCGTTCCAGCACCTCTCGCAGCTCCTCCGGCGCGGCCCGGCGGCAGTTCCACATCACCCGCGCGTCGTCGCCGTGCCAGCGCGGGACGACGTGGGCGTGGAAGTGGAAGACCTCCTGCCCGGCCGCCGCTCCGGTTGCGTGCGTGACGGACATCCCGTCCGGGGCCAGCGCCGTCCGCAGCAGGGCGCTCACGCGATGCACCAGCCGGGCCACCTCGGCGAAGCCGTGTTCCGGCAGGTCCCACAGGTCCCGCGCGTGATCGCGGGGCACGACCAGGGTGTGGCCCGGTGTGGCGGGGGCGATGGTCAGGAACGCCACCGCGTGCTCGTCCTCCAGGACCCGGTAGGCGGGGGCCCGGTCAGCGACGATCTCGCAGAAGACGCATCTCTCCTTCATCCCTACGATGATCGCACCCGGCCGCCGCCGGGGTCTCCAGGTGGGCGACGGTGTGGACCAGGTCGGGGAAGGCGTCGAGGAAGGCGTCCACGTGGTGCGGGGCGAAGTCGGCGCGTTGCCGCAGGCCGCTCTGCAGGCAGGCGGCGAAGCGCAGGCCCGCGCCGTTGGCGGCCTGGGCGTCGCCGGGGGAGTCGCCCACGTACAGGCACTGCCGGGGCTCCAGGCCGGTGGCGGCGAGCAGTTCGTCGAAGGCGCGGGCGTCGGGCTTGCCGTGGCGGACGTTGCCGGCGTGGTAGACGGCGGCGATCCGCCCCGCCAGCGCGTGGCCGGGCGCCATGAGGTGCTCCATCTCCGCCTCGGTGCGTGAGGTGAGCAGCATGAGGCTGCGGCCGGCGGCGGCGAGTTCGTCGAGGGCGCGCAGGTTATCCGGCGCGACGACGTCCAGCCGGCCGGCCGCCACGTACGCCCTGAGCACCTCCGGATAGACGGCGGTGAAGGCGTCGAGATCGAGGCCGGGCGAGCGCCGCGGCATCGCCTGGAGCAGGGGCTGCCCCCAGGTGGCCACGTGCGCGGCCCGGGACATGGGCTCGCGGCCGAGGCGCGCGAGCACGTCGTTCTCCAGGTCGAAGCAGGCGGCCTCGGTGAGGCAGAGGGTGTCGTCGACGTCGAGCACTACCGCGCGGATCACAGGGGCCAAGATAGCGGGCCGCGGATCTGCCGCCACAGCCAGGGGAAATTGCGTGCGCGGCTAGTCGCGGATATAAATAGAAGGCGTGTGCAAGTAAATCATGAGTACTGACGAGGAGCATCCCCGTGGCCGCCCTGCTCACCCCGTACGACCTCAGGTCACTGACCATCCCCAACCGGATCTGGATGGCCCCGATGTGCCAGTACAGTGCCGCGCCGGAGGGGGAGTCGGCCGGCGCGCCGACCGACTGGCACCTCTCGCACCTGGGCGCCCGCGCCACCGGCGGCACCGGCCTGGTCATGACCGAGGCCACCGCGGTTAGCCCGGAAGGCCGCATCTCACCCTATGACCTCGGCATCTGGAACGACGTCCAGGTGGACGCCTTCCGCCGGATCACCGCGTTCATCAGGACGCAGGGCTCCGTCCCGGCCGTCCAGCTCGCCCACGCCGGCCGCAAGGCCTCGACCGAACGCACCTGGGTCGAGCAGGGCCGCCCGCTCAAGCCCGGCGAGCCGCACGCCTGGATCCCGTTCGGCCCCAGCGCCGTCCCGTTCGGCCCGGAGTCGACGACCCCGCAGGAGCTGACCGCGGACGGGATCGGCGAGGTCGTCGGGCAGTTCGCCGCCGCCGCCCGGCGGGCGCTCGCGGCCGGGTTCGAGGTGGCCGAGATCCACGGCGCCCACGGCTACCTCCTCCAC
This sequence comes from Nonomuraea fuscirosea, assembly GCF_003001935.1. Classification (GTDB taxonomy): domain Bacteria; phylum Actinomycetota; class Actinomycetes; order Streptosporangiales; family Streptosporangiaceae; genus Nonomuraea; species Nonomuraea fuscirosea. The sequence goes on from NZ_PVNG01000004.1 coordinate 376,619, forward strand.
GAGTTCCTCTCCCCGCACAGCAACCACCGCACCGACGGGTACGGCGGCACGTTCGAGGGCCGGATCCGCCTCGCCCTGGAGGTCGTGGACGCCGTCCGCGCCGTGTGGCCGGACGACCTGCCCGTCTTCTTCCGCGTCTCGGCCACCGACTGGCTCACCGAGAACGCGGAGGACGAGCGCGACGGCTGGACGGCCGACGACACCGTACGGTTCGCCAAGCACCTGCACGCCCGCGGCGTCGACCTGCTGGACGTCTCCAGCGGCGGCAACGCCCCCGGCGCCAGGGTGGTGACCGGCCCCGGCTACCAGGTGCCCTTCGCCGAGCGGGTCCGCGACGAGGTCGGCATGCCCGTGGCGGCGGTCGGCGAGATCACCGAGCCCGCCCAGGCCGAGGAGATCGTCGCCGCGGGCCGGGCGGACGCGGTCCTGCTCGGCCGCGAGCTCCTGCGCGACCCGTACTGGGCCCGCCGCGCCGCCGGGGAACTGGGCGGGCGGGTCGCCGTCCCCGCCCAGTACCACCGCGCCTGAGCCGGGCCGTCAGCTCACGAACGTGTGGGTGCCCGCCCCCACCTCCCGCGGCTCCGCCCCCGGCAGCTCCACCAGCGCCGACGTGCCCGGCGGCACGGTGGCCTCGACGGTCAGCGTGCCGCCGTCCGTGGTCCAGGAGACCGCGGCCGGCCCGTACGGCGTGTCCAGCCGGGCCGAGGCGTGCGTCAGCCCGCCGCCGGGACGGGGCGCGATGCGCAGCCGCCGGTAGCCGGGCTCGGCCGGGGCCAGGCCGGCCACCGTGCGGTGCAGGAAGTCGGCCACGGCCCCGAGGGCGTAGTGGTTGAAGGAGGTCATCTCGCCCGGGTTGATCCGGCCGTCGGGCAGCATGCTGTCCCAGCGCTCCCAGACGGTGGTCGCGCCCATCGTCACCGGATACAGCCACGACGGGCACTCGCGCTGCGTGAGCAGGGCGTACGCGGTGTCGTACGCGCCGACCGAGCACAGGGCGTCGCAGACGAGCGGGGTGCCGACGAACCCGGTGCCGATGCGGTGGTCGTCGGCGGCGACCAGCTCCACGAGCCGCCGCCCGGCCCGCTCGCGCTGCTCGGGCCCGTCGAGCAGGTCCAGGTGCAGGGCGAGGGCGTAGGCGGTCTGGGTGTCGCAGGCCAGCCGGCCCGACGGGGTGACGAACTCGCGGCGGAAGGCCGCCCGCACCTCGCCCGCGAGGGCCGCGTAGCGGGCGGCGTCGCCGGAGTGGCCGAGCAGCGCCGCCGCGTCGGCGAGGACGCGGGCCGACCAGGCGTGGCAGGCGGTGGCCACGAGCGCGTGATCGGTGCGCGCCCGGCCCGGGTGCTCAGGGGGAGCGGCGGGGTCGAGCCAGTCGCCGAACTGGAAGCCCTCGTCCCACAGATGGTCGTGGGTGAGGCCGGCGACCTGGTCCACCCACGCGGTCATGCTCGCGTACTGGGCGGCCAGCACGCCCAGGTCGCCGGTGCGCTCGTAGAGCACCCACGGGACGAGCACGGCCGCGTCACCCCAGGCGGCGGTGGGCGTGGGGGCGGACTTCAGCTCGACCCACGGCACGTAGGGCGGCACGGTGCCCGCCTGCGCCTGGTCGGCCGCCAGGTCGGCGAGCCACGACGTCAGCGGCCCCGCGCAGGCGTACAGGAACGCGGCGGCAGGGGCGAAGACCTGGATGTCGCCGGTCCAGCCGAGCCGCTCGTCGCGTTGCGGGCAGTCGGTGGGCAGGCCGACGTAGTTGCCGCGCATGCTCCACCGCACGTTGTCGTGCAGCCGGTTGAGCAGCGGGTCGGAGCAGGTGAAGTCGCCGGCGGCGCGCATGTCGGTGTGGCAGACGACGGCCTCGACGGCGGCTTCTGCGGCGGCGGGGTCCAGCTCGCCCGGCCAGTCGTCGATCTGGGCGTAGCGGAAGCCGTGCGTGGTGAAGCGCGGCTCGTAGGTCTCCAGGAAGGCGTCGCCGCGCAGCGTGTACCGGTCGAGGGCGGCGGCGCCGCGCAGCGGCCGCACCCCGAGCGCGCCGTCCTCCAGGACCTCGGCGTGGCGCAACGTGATCGTGTGCCCGGCGGGGCCCTGGACGCGGACGCGCAGGCGGCCGGCGATGTTCTGGCCGAAGTCGAGGATCGTCTCCCCTGACGGGCCGGTCAGGATCGCGGCCGGGCGCAGCGTCTCCGTCCTGCGGATGGGCGGGCCGGTGGGGGCGGCGAGCAGGGCGGCGTCGTGGGGGAGCGGGTCGGCGGGCAGCCAGGAGGAGTCGTCGAAGCCGGGCTCCGACCAGCCGGCCGGGAGCAGGCGGGCGTCGTGGTGCTCGCCGTCGTACAGGCTCGCCGCGGTGACGGGGCCGCTCGCACAGCGCCAGGAGCCGTCGGTGGTCACCACGTCGGTGCCGCCGCCGGCGTAGGTGATCTCCAGCTGGGCGATGAGCGCCGTGCGGTCGCCGTAGACGCCGGTCCTGCCGCCGGCGAAGCCGATGCGGCCGCGGTACCAGCCGTCGGCCAGGGTGGCGCCGAGCGCGTTGCCGCCCTCGCGCAGCAGGCCGGTCACGTCGTGGGTGCGGTAGAGCAGCCGGTGGCCGTAGCTGCTCCAGCCGGGCGCGAGCACGTCGTCGCCGACCACGCGGCCGTTGAGCTCGATCTCGTACGTGCCGTGCGCGCTCACGTACAGGCGGGCCCGCTCGACCGGGGCGCGGGCGGTGAACTCGCGGCGCAGCAGCGGCGCGGGCCCGTCCGGCGCGTCCAGCAGCTCCAGCGGCGGCGCGGCGGCGTCCGCCCGCCAGTCGGCCGGATCCAGCAGGCCGGCCTCCGCGTAGGACCAGTCGCTCCACGCGCCGGCCGAGCCGTCGGCGCCGTGCACGCGCACCCGCGCGCCGCGCCGCTCGCGCGACCGCAGCGGCGCGCCCGGCCAGGGCACGAGCACCGAGTCCCGCGACTCGATCCGGCCGGTGGCGGTGCCGTCGCTCAGCTCGATCTCGTACGCGGCCTGCCGCCACCCGGGCAGGTCGGTGGTCACGGTCCAGGACAGGCGGGGCGAGGCCTCACCGATGCCGAGAAGGTCGTCGTGGTGTTCGAAGGCAGGCGTGCTGACGTGTAGCAAGGCGCTCCTTAGCCCTTGACGGCGCCGGCGGTCATACCGGCGACGATCTTGCGGTTGAAGAAGATGAACAGCAGCAGCGGCGGGATCGTGATGAGCACGATGTCCATGAACAGCAGGTTCCACTGGGTGTTGTACTGGCTCTGGAAGTTGTAGAGGGTGACCTGCACGGTGGCGTTCTCGTCGCCGGGCAGCAGGTAGAGCGGGTTGACGAAGTCGTTGAAGATGTTCACCGAGCTGACCAGGATGACGGTGATGGTGACCGGCCGCAGCAGCGGGAAGATGACGCGGAAGAACAGGCGGAAGCCGCCACAGCCGTCGATCTGGGCGGCCTCGTCCAGCTCGCGCGGGATGGCCGCGATGAACGCCCGGAACAGCAGCATCGCGAACGACAGATGGAAGGACACCTCGGCCAGGATCATCCCCGGCAGGGTCTTGAACAGGCCGAGCGCCTGCAGCAGCCAGATGGTCGGCACGACCGCCGGCGGGATGATCAGCCCCGACAGCACGAGGAAGCCGGCCAGCCTGGACACCCGGCCGGGACGGCGCTGCAGCACGAACGCGGCCATCGACGCGAAGACGACCAGCAGCGCCACGGAGGCGACCGTGATGACGGTGCTGTTGACGTAGGCGCGCAGCAGCACGTAGTCGCGCGCCTCGACCACGGCGACGAAGTTCGCCACGATCGGCCAGTCGGTCGGCCAGGCGAAGTCGAGGTCGGTGGCCTGCGTCTGGTCCTTGACCGCCGTCAGCAGCATGAACGCGAACGGAACCAGGAAGATCACGGTGGCCAGCACCAGCGTGACCGATTCCGCGCCGAGCCTGCGCAGCGCCCTCATACGGCGACCTGCCTCTTGCCGAGGAAATGGTTGAGCGGCACGGCGATGACCGTGACGATGAGGAAGAGCAGCACGTTGCCCGCGGTCGACAGGCCGAAGAAACCGGCCTGATACTGCTTGTAGATGATCGAGGCGATGGTGTCGCTGGTGAAGCCGGGCCCGCCGCGGGTCATCGTCCAGATGAGGTCGAACGAGCGCAGCCCGCCGATGAACGACAGGATGATCACCGAGTACGTCGCCGGCCAGCTCAGCGGCAGCGTGATGTGCCGGAACCGGTGCCAGGCGCCGCCCCCGTCCACGGCCACGGCCTGGTAGTACTCCGTCGGGATCGACATGATGCCGGCGATGTAGATGACGGTGGCCAGCCCCACGCCCTTCCACACGTCCACCAGCGCCACCGACAACAGCGCAGTGGAGGCGTCGCCGAGCCAGTCGCGCCCGTCCACCCCCACCACCGCCAGCGCCTCGTTCACCAGGCCCGTGTCCGGCTTGAGGAGCATGCTGAAGGTGATGCCGACGGCCACCGTGGAGACCAGCGTCGGGAAGAACACCACCGAGCGCAGGAAGCCGCGCAGCCGCAGCCGCGAGGTGAGCAGCACGCCCAGCAGCAGCCCGAGCACGACCTTGAGCCCGCTGGTGAGCACCGCGTAGAACAGAGTGTTGCCGAAGCCGATGCTGAGGTTCTGCTCGGCCAGGAAGTCGCGGAAGTTGTCCAGGCCGACGAACGTGCTGTCGAACAGCGTCCACCGGGTGAGCGCGAAGTAGAAGGCCATGGCCGTCGGCACCAGGAAGATGACTCCGAAGACGACGGCGGCGGGCAGGTACAGCGCGTACGGGTAGGCCGCGTCGCGCCGGCGGCGGGAGGCACGGCCGGGGCCGGGGACCGGGCCGGGCCCCGTGCGGGGCCCGACGTGCTGCCTGGTCACCACCCCGCGAGACCCAGCTGCTTGGCCTGCTTCTCCACGTCCTTGTCGTACTGGGCGGCCCCCTCGGCGGGCGGCGTCAGCCCGGAGCCGACCGCGACCGTGATCTGCTCCAGCGACGGGCCCTTGACCGGGGAGACGAACTCCAGCGCCGGGGCCGTGGCGCCCTCGTCGACGTAGGCCTGCAGGTCCTTCGCGGCCTGGATGGCGTCCTCGGGCAGCTCGGCGCCCTTGATCCGGTACGGCCCCGTCGGCGGGACGGCCGCGGTGACCGCCTCGGCGGCCGGCGGCGAGGCGATGAACGCCAGGAACTTCTTGGCCGCCGCCACGTTCTCGCTCGTCTTGGCGATGTAGACGGCGGCCGGCTCCCAGACGGTGGCGCCGTTGCGTGACGCGTCGGGGCCCGGGATGCCGAAGAAGCCGACGTCCGTGGCCGCCTGCGGCAGCGTGGCGATCACCGGCGGCAGGGCGGAGCTGAGCATCGCGTAGTGGGCGCCCTTGCCCTCGGCCAGCATCTTGACGCCCTGATCGTTGGTCGCCGAGCCGAAGCCCTCGTTCAGGTAACCCTTGGCGTGCACCTCGGCCAGGTGCTCGAACCCGGCCTGGGCGGCCGGGGTGCCGGCGAACTTGACCTTGTTCGCGGTGTAGTCGCGGGCGAAGGCCGGCACCGCCGCTTGCACGTTGAAGAAGTCGCCGAGCACGAACAGCTGCGAGGTCCAGCTGTCCTTGAACGTGCCGATCACGGGGGTGATCCCGGCCGCCTTGATCGTGTCGTTGTTGGCCATGAACTCGGCCCAGGTTTTGGGCACCTTCAGCTTCAGGCGTTCGTAGATCTTGCGGTTGTAGAGGATGCCGCCGCCGGTCAGCGTGCCGGCGGGGACGCCGTACGCCTTGCCGTCCTGGCTCACCACCGGCAGGTAGTCCTGCTGCACGCCGGCCAGCACCGGGTCGCCGGTGAGGTCGACCATGGTCTGCGCGGGGTTGAGCGCCTGGAGCAGCGAGCCGGAGTTGTACCAGAACACATCCGACATGTCGCCCGTCGAGAGACGGGTCTTGACGATGTTGTCGCCCTCGCTGCCTCCCGGCCGCGTCTCCGTCTCGATCTTGATCTGGGGATTGGCCCGCATGAAGGCGTCCGTGAGCGCCTTGGCGGTGGCGGTGGTGCCCATGCTGTTGTCGACGAGGAACTTCAGCGTGACCGAGCCGTCGGCGGCCGGCCCCGAACCGGCGCCCGAGCCGGAGCCGCACGAGGTCAGGGCCGCCGTCGTGAGAACGGCCAGGGCCGCTCCCGCCATGCGGTGCGAGGTCTTCACAACGCCCCTCCGGGTTCGTTGAAACGTTTTAACCGTCCCCCGATGGGAGTTAACGTAAGCGTTACCTAGCAGGGCGTCAAGACTCGGATGGGGAACGGTCCCCGATCGACATCCCTGTCATCCCGGGCTTATGGACGGCTTTCCTGGGCTGGATGGGTAACGTTACCCACTCCTGATGGCCGTGCCGCGGGGCTCGTACAATCGAGCGGCGTCCGGTCGAACGAGAGGCGGCACATGGCCATACGGCAGCGCAGGGTGACGATCACCGATGTGGCCAGGCACGCCCAGGTGTCCACCACGGCGGTGTCGAAGGTGCTGCGCGACGCCTACGGCGTCAGCGAGGCGATGCGCCTCAAGGTGCGGGCCGCCATCGACGATCTCGGCTACCGCCCGCACAACGCGGCCCGCGCCATGCGCGGGCGCACCTTCACCATCGGCGTGCTGCTGCCGCACATCAGGAACCCGTTCTTCGCCGACATCATCGACGGCCTGACGGACGAGATCTCCGCCGGCGGCTACCAGGCCATCATGGTGCAGAGCGGCGGCCGCGACCCCGCCGCCGAGCGGCGCGCGAGCGACGCGCTGGTGGACCGGCAGGTGGACGGCGTCTTCTGGGTCGCCCCCGCCTGCGCCAGGGCCCAGCTCGAACAGCTGGCCGAGGACACCCCGCTCGTGGTGCTCGGCCGGCACGACCGCTCCTCCCGCTACGACTGCGTCCTCGACGACGACGAGGTCGGGGCCGAGCTGGCGGTCGAGCACCTCATCGGGCTCGGTCACCGCCGCATCGCGCACATCGCCGACTCCCTCGTGAGCCGCTCGACCGCCCTGCTGCAGACCATCAGGGCCGCCACGTACGAACGGGTGATGACCGAGCACGGCCTGGCCGGGCACATCGCCGTGGCCAGCACCTCCTACACCGAGGAGGGCGGCTACGCGGGCACCCGCGAGCTGCTGTCCCGCGACCCGCGCCCCACCGCCATCTTCGCCGGCTCCGACCAGGCCGCCTTCGGCGCCCTCGCGGCCGTGCACGAGGCCGGCCTGACCGTGCCCGGCGACATCTCCGTGGCCGGATACGACAACGCCCGCGTGACCGGGCTCGCGCACATCGCGCTGACCAGCGTCGACCAGGACGGCGCGCTCATGGGCCGGACGGCGGGCCGGCTGCTGCTCGAACGCATCGGCGGGCGCACCGCCGCGGTGCGTTTCTCGGTCACCCCCACCCTCGTCACCCGCCGTTCCACGGCGCCCCCGGGTCCGGAGTGATCGCGCGGGCTCGGGGGGGCGCACGCCGGACAAAGGGCCATATTCCTGCAAGTCCGTCGCCAAGATGTGGCAACGGCGGGTCTCGTCCCGGACACCGCTCCCTACGATTGAACCCATGACAGCTCCAACGGGTACGGCAGCGCAGGACGGATCGAGGTAGAGCGTGCGGAGCCGCGCTGACGAGCGGATCCGGCCGTACACGGCGGGGCTGGACGAGGCCTTGGCCCGGGTCGTCCGCGACACCACGGCGCACATCGGCGCTATCTACCTGCTCGGCCCGCGCGGCGACGCGACGGACGACGGGGAGCAGATCCTGCTGATGGAGGCGGAGATCGGCCTGCCCGGCCAGATCGTGAAGCCGTGGACCAGGATCAGGACGAACGCGAGCGCGCCGGTGGCGGCGGCGGTCCGCCGGCGCCGGCTGATCTGGGTGCCCGACCGCCAGGAGATGGCCGCCAGGTTCCCCGGGGCGGCGCTGGCGCTGCCGTACCGGTTCGCGTGCGTCGCCGTTCCCCTGTGGGACGGGTCCCGGCTGTGGGGGGCGCTGGTCCTGCTCTGGCCGGCCTCGCGCCCGGCCGAGCTGGCCGCCGCCGAGCGGGAGACCGTCGAGGCCGCCGCGCACAACATGGCCACCCTGCTGGCGCAGGCGGCCGACAGCGGGCACGCGCTGGAGCCCGCCGGCGAGCCGCGCGTGCTGCCGCAGGGGCGGGCCCTGATGCCGGAGCCGCATGCCGCCATGGCCGGCTACCTCGACCGGCTCAGGGGCGCCTGCGTCGCGCTCAACCTCGACGGCGTCATCACCTTCGCCGACGCGACCGCGGCCGCCCTGCTCGGCTCCGACGTGGCCGACCTGCGCGGGAAACCGCTGTGGGAGGTGGCCGCGTGGCTGAAGGACCCGGTCTTCGAGGACCGTTGCCGGGCCGCGGTGGTCAGCCAGGAGCTCACCTGGTGCACCGCCCGCCATCCCGACGGCCGCGAGCTGCGGTTCTGGCTCTATCCCGACCCGTCGGGCATCAGCCTGCGCATCACTCCCGCCGCGCAGGACGACCCGGCCAACGCCTACCCGCGCGATCCCTCCGCCGGCGCGGCGGGCATGCACCGGGTGGACGTCTACTACAACTTCCTGCACATGGTGGCGGGCCTGACCAGAGCCCTGAACGTCCGGGAGGCCGTCGACCTGATCGCCGACCACGTCATGCCGGTGTTCCGGGCCGCGGCCATGACGATCGTGATCGCCGAGGGCGGCCGGATGCGGATCGTCGGCTCCCACGGCTACCCGGCCGACGTGCTCGACAGGTTCGACGGGCTGCCCCTGAACGCGCCCACGCCCGTGGCGCAGGTCCTGCGCAGCGGCGAGCCGCTGTTCGCGGGCAGCTGGAGCGAGCTCGGCGAGCTCTATCCCGAGCTGAGCCGCGACGATCCGATGCAGGCGTGGGCGTTCCTGCCGCTGGCCGTCTCCGACGACATCTTCGGCACCTGCGTGCTCGCCTTCGACCAGCCCCACCCCTTCACCGCCGAGCAGCGCGCCACGCTCACCGCCCTGGCCGGGATGATGGGCCCGGCGCTCGACCGCGCCCTCGTCTACGACACCAAGGACCGGCTCTCCCACACCCTGCAGACCTCCCTGCTGCCCGGCAGCCTGCCCGAGATCGCCGGGCTGGAGGTGGCCGCCCGCTACGTGCCGGCCACGCGGGGCGTCGGCGTCGGCGGCGACTTCTACGACCTCATCAAACTCGACGACACCACCGTCGCGGCCGTCATCGCGGACGTCCAGGGACACAACATGACCGCCGCCGCGCTCATGGGCCAGGTCCGCACGGCCATCCACGCCCACGCCGCGACCGGCGCCGGCCCCGGCGACGTGCTCATGCACACCAACCGCCTGCTCATCGACCTGCGCGCCGACCTGTTCACCAGCTGCCTGCTCGTCTACATCAACCTGCGGCTGCGCACGCTCTGCGCGGCCAACGCGGGGCACCTCCCGCCGCTGCTGCGCCCGCCGAGCATGCCCGCCGAGGTCATCGACGTGCCACCCGGCGTCCTGCTCGGCATCGACTTCGACGCCGACTATCCCACCGTGCAGACGCCCTTCCCGCCCGGCGCCGTCCTGGCCCTCTACACCGACGGCCTGGTCGAGTCGCCGGGGACCGACCTCGACGAGGCCATCGGCGGGCTCGCCGCGCACCTCACCCGCGCCTGCGACGAGCCCCTCGAACACCTCACCGACGGCCTGCTCGACCACGCGCCCCACACCAGGCACCGCGCCGACGACATCGCGCTCCTGCTGCTCCAGCACCGCGCGGCGTGCGGCTGACCGCCGCAAAACGTGCACGAAACGCAATGATGCGCGCTATGTATGTTCGGTACGCTTGCGCCTTCGCCGGACGGGCGGGCCCGGGAGCGGCTCGCCCGGGAACAGGACGTGCCGATGACCGACAACAGCCTGACCGAGGAATCCCGCGCCGCCAACCCCACGGCGACGCGCGGAGTCCTGCCCGCGAACCTGGTCGAGCGGGCCGGCTGCCCGTTCGATCCGCCGTCGGGGCTGCGGGAACGGCGCGGGCGGGGCGCCGTCCAGCCGCTGCCGTTGGCGAACGGCGCGGCGGCCTGGCTGGTGACCGGCTTCGAGGAGGCCCGTACGGTCCTGGCGGACCCGCGCTTCAGCGCCGACAAGGTTCGCCACCGCGAGGCCATGTCGCTGCGGCCGCACGAGGTGGCCGACCTGGCGGCCGGGAAGGCGCCGCGGGCGCCGGCCGTCGAGAGCCGGCAGGACGGGCTCTTCGTGTTCATGGACCCGCCCGAGCACACCCGGATCCGGCGGCTGCTGACCGGCCAGTTCACGGTACGGCGGATGCGGGCCCTGGACAAGCGGGTCACCGAGATCGCCGTCGAGCACATCGAGGCGATGCGGGCCGCCGGGACCGAGGCCGACCTCGTCCCCGCGTTCGCCCTGCCGCTGCCCTCGCTGGTCATCTGCGAGCTGCTCGGCGTCGACTACGCCGACCGGGCCGAGTTCCAGGAACGCACCGCCGTCTCGCTCAACTCCGCCGCGCCGCCCGAGGCGCGGGCCGAGGCGGGCGCCGCGCTGCACGCGTTCATGCGCCGGTTCGTCGCGGACAAGCGCGCCCGTCCCGCCGACGACCTGCTTTCCGGCCTCATTCACGACGCCGACCCGCCGCTGACCGACGCCCAGCTCGTCGACATCGCCACCGTGCTGCTCGGCGCCGGCCACGAGACCACCGCGAACATGCTCGGCCTGGGCGCCTTCGCGCTGCTGGAGCACCCCGGCCAGCTCGGCGCGCTGCGTGACGATCCGGGACTGATCGACGACGCCGTCGAGGAACTGCTGCGGTATCTGTCGATCATCCAGCTCGGCGTCAGCCGGGTCACCACCGAGCCGGTCACCGTGGGCGGCGTGGACCTCCCCGCCGGCGCCACGGTCGTGATCGCCACGCCCGAGGTCAACCGCGACGAGCGGCACTGGGGCGACCCCGACCGGTTCGACGTGCGCCGCCCCCGCGCCTCGCACCTGGCCTTCGGGCACGGCATCCACCAGTGCCTGGGCCAGCAGCTGGCCCGGGTCGAGATGCGGATCGGCCTGCGCGAGCTGATCACCCGCCTGCCCGGCCTGCGCCTGGCCGTGCCCGCGGGACAGGTGCCGCTGCGTGACGAGATGCTCATCTTCGGCGTGCACTCCCTGCCCGTCACCTGGTCCTGGTCCCGATCGGCCGCTCCCGAGCCGGCGTCGCGGCAGGGCCGGCGATGAGTTTCCGCCGCCGCGGACGTCGGTACGGGTGACACATCGGCCCAGCACACGGATGAGGACCTGACAGTGGATCTCTTCGCCGGCATCCCCGTGACCGACTACGCGGCGGCCTCGCCCTGGTACGAGCGGTTCTTCGGGCGGCCGCCGTCGTTCCTGCCCAACGACATCGAGGCGGTGTGGGAGACGGCCGAGCACCGCTACGTCTACATCGTCCAGGACCCGCGGCGGGCGGGGAACGCCCTGGTGCTGCTGTACGTCGGCGACCTGGACGAGCGGGTCGCCGAGGTCGCGGGGCGGGGGATCGAGCCCGCGGAGCGGGAGACGTTCGACGGGGGCGCGACCAAGGTGATCTACCGGGACCCCGACGGCAACGAGATCAGCCTGGGCGGCGGCCCGGCCTGACCCGGCCGGTCCGGCGGCGCTACGACGCGGCCGGACCGGCGGCGCTCTGCCGCGGCCGGTTCGGCGAGGTCAGGGGTTCGGCCCGGCCGGGTGGCGGGGCGCGGTCAGCGGCAGGAGCACGTCGTCGACGACGGCGACGACGTCCTCCTCGCTCACGTGCCCCTTCTGCATCGTCTCGGTCAGGATCAGGCGCGGCCCGACGGACGCGATCAGCGGCGTCACCGCCGCCGGGTCCGCCTCGCCGCGCTCGGCGGCGGCGCGCAGCCGTCCGATGAGGATGTCCTGGTGGGGGACGATGACCAGGGTACGGACGGCGTCGTGCAGCTCCGGCGGGCGGCCCCGGTCGGTCAGCAGCGGGATGATGGCCCGGCCGCGCGGCTCGTCGAGCACCCGGGCCAGGCCGCCGAGCAGGGCGAGCAGGTCGCCGCGCAGGGTGCCGGTGTCGGGCACGGAGCTGTCGGCGAACCCCTCGACCGGATCGTTCATGGCGTCCAGCAGCAGCTCGGCGGGGCTCGGCCAGCGGCGGTAGAGCACCGACTTGCCGGTCCCCGCGCGGGGGGCGAGCTTGTCGAAGGCGAGCGCGTCGTACCCGTGCCGGGCCAGCTCCTCGAACGCGGCCCGGTAGATCGCCCTGGTCAGCGCCTCACCCCGCCTGCGGGTGGACCTGCCCGCCGAATCGGCGGCGGGGCGAGGTGCGGAGTCGGCGGAGTCGGCGGGATGCGGCAGCACGTCTCCGGTTATAGCCGACCCGGGCACGCGGCCGCGTTGGACATGCCAGCTCCCCGGGGACTAGCCTCACTCCATTAGAGGACAAATCTGTCCCTTATATGGAGGAGGGCTCCATCGTGAACGCATTCGCCCTGGTCAACGTGCGGGTCTTCGACGGGTGGCGGCTGACGGAGCCGACCACCGTCGTCGTCGAGAACGGGCTCATCGCCTCCGGGGCGGCGCGCGGCGAGCGGATCGACGCCCGGGGAGCCGTCCTGCTGCCCGGGCTGATCGACAGTCACGTCCACGTGCGCGACGCCCGCAGTAGGGACGCGCTGGCCCGCCACGGGGTGACCACCGGCCTGGACATGGCCTCCTGGCCGCCGGAGCTGATCGCCTCGCTGCGCGGCGCCACGGGCAGCGCCGATCTGCGCAGCGCCGGCCTGCCCGCCATCGGGCCCGATGGGTTGCACGCCCGCATGCTGGTCAAGGACCCCGAGGCCGTCGTCACCGACGCCCGCCAGGCCGAGGGCTGGGTCTCGGACCGGATCGCGGAGGGCGCGGACTACGTGAAGATCGTCATGGAGGAGCCCGGCGGAGGCGGCCTGGAGGCCGACGTGGCCAAGGCGATCGTGGACGCCGCCCACGCCCGAGGCCGGCGGGTGGTCGCGCACGCCGCCTCGGCCGGGGCGTACACGATGGCTCTCGACTCCGGCGCGGACGTCATCACCCACTGCCCGATCGGCGCCCCCGCCGACCCCGCCGACGTCACCCGCATGCGCACCGGGGGACGGGTGGCCGTCCCCACCCTGGTCATGATGAAGGCAGTGGCACGCTTCATCGGTGCCGGTGGTGCCGGTGGTGCCGGTGGTGCCGGTGCTTCTGACGGCTTCGCCGGGAGTATCGCGACCGTGGCCGCTCTGCACGCGGCCGGGGTGCCTGTTCTGGCCGGGACCGACGCCAACGCGGAACCCGGCGCCCCCTTCCAGGTCGAGCACGGTGCGAGCCTGCACCAGGAGCTGCGGCTGCTGGTCGAGGCCGGGCTGAGTCCCGCCGAGGCGTTGCGCGCGGCGACGTCCCTGCCCGCCCGGCACTTCTCCCTCGCCGACCGGGGGAGTATCGAGCCCGGCCGCCGGGCCGACCTCCTTCTCGTCGACGGCGACCCGCTGGCCGACATCGCCGCGACTGGGCACGTCCTGCGCGTGTGGTGCGCTGGCGTCCAACACGTCCCCCGCCTGAACCCGCCACCCGCCCCCGACCCGGTTACGGGGCCTCCCGGGGCACGGCATACATAAGCAGGTGATATAAGTTGCTTATGGATGTCGAACCCCCTGCTCAGCCCGTGGACGAGCTGGAGCTGGCGGTCGGGCTGGCCCGGATCAGGACGATGATGCGCCTGCTCGACGTCCCCAGGGACCTGTCGATCACGGCGCTGTCCACCCTCGCGAGCCTGGAACGCCTGGGCCCGCGCCGGCTCACCGACCTGGCCGTCATGGAGGGCGTCACGCAGCCCGCGATGACCCAGCTCGTCTCCCGGCTCGAACGGGAGGCGCTGGCCGAGCGCCAGCCCGACCCCTCCGACCGGCGCGTCGTCGTGGTCGCCATCACCCCGCACGGCCGCGCCGAGCTGGCCCGCCGCCGCGCGGTCCAGGCCAAGCGGCTGGCCGAGCTGCTGGCGGAGCTGCCCGGGGAAGACCGGGCCGCCATCGCCGCCGCGCTGCCGGCCCTCGAACGGCTGACCGCCCGGGCCTTCGGCCTCGCCGGACCCGCCGACCCCGCTGTCCCCTCCCCTGAGGTGAGTGAATGACCAGCCCCGCTCCCAGCCCGTTCCGCCAGCCCAAGGCCGTCTGGGCGGTCGCGTTCGCGTGCGTGATCTCCTTCATGGGGATCGGCCTCGTCGACCCGATCCTGCCCGCGATCTCCGCCGACCTGCACGCCTCGCCCAGCCAGGTGACGCTGCTGTTCACGAGTTACCTGGTCGTCATGGCCGTCGCGATGCTGGTCACCGGCTGGGTGTCGAGCCGCATCGGCGCCAAGTGGACGCTGATCGCCGGGCTCGTGCTGATCGTCGTGTTCAGCGCGCTGGCCGGCACCTCCGACAGCGTCGGCGGCATCATCGGCTTCCGCGCGGGCTGGGGGCTGGGCAACGCCCTGTTCGTGGCGACCTCCCTGGCCGTCATCGTGGCCGCCGCCAGCGGCGGCTTCAGCGGCGCGATCATCCTGTACGAGGCCGCGCTCGGCCTGGGCATCGCCATCGGCCCGCTGCTCGGCGGCGCGCTCGGCCACATCAGCTGGCGCGGCCCCTTCTACGGCGTCGCCGTGCTGATGACCGTCGCCCTGCTCGCCACGGTCATGCTGGTCCGCCCGCAGCCGAAACCCGCGCGCAAGACCTCCCTGCTCGACCCGCTCAAGGCCCTGCGCCACCGCGGCCTGCTGATCATGAGCCTGACGGCCCTCTGCTACAACTGGGGCTTCTTCACCGTGCTCGGCTACGCGCCCTTCCCCATGGAGCTGGACGCCATCCAGCTGGGCCTCGTCTTCACCGGCTGGGGCCTGATGGTGGCCATCTTCTCGGTGGCCGGCGCGCCCTGGCTGCAGCGCCGGCTGGGCCTGGCCCGCACGCTCTACGGCAACCTCGCGCTGTTCGCGGTGGTCATCTTCGTCATCGCCGTCTTCGTCGACAACCGGCCGGTGCTGATCGCCGCCGTGATCGTGGCGGGCGTCTTCATCGGCGTGAACAACACGCTGACCACGCAGGCCGTGATGATGGTCGCGCCGGTGGAACGGCCGGTGGCCTCGGCAGCGTACGGGTTCGTGCGCTTCATCGGCGGCGGCCTGGCGCCGTTCGCGGCCGGGCAGCTCGCCGAGCACTTCAACGTGCACGTGCCCTTCGTCATCGGCGCCTGCGCGATCCTCGTCGGCATCGCCATCCTCGCCACCGGCCACCGCGACCTGGTGCGCGCCGAGAGCAACCAGGCCCAGCTGGACGCCCACGCGGGCCGGGGCGAGCGGGACGCCGAGCTGTCCGAGGCCACCGAGGCAGCCACCGGCGCCCCGAGCTGAGCCGGCCGCGGCGGCACCGATGCCCCCGCGCTGAGCGGATCCCGTCCGCCGGGATCACCGTCGTGCGGCTCGTCCCTGGTTGGCGGGCTGTTCTCCGGCCGAGTAGGTTTCAATCCGAAACTCGGACAGATGTGAAGGAGAGCCGCCCTCGTCCCAGCGGGACCGGACGAGGGCGGGGCTCGCCACGGAGGAACAGCGCATGGCAGCACGCGTCACCGCACTGACGTACTACCCGATCAAAGGATGCGCCGGTGTGACGGCGGAAGAGGTGACGCTCACGCCCGCCGGCCTCGCGCACGACCGCAGCTTCATGGTGGTCGACGAGGAGGGCGTCTTCATGAGCCAGCGCCGCGATCCGCGGATGTCGCTGATCCGCCCCGAGATCGGCGACGGCGGCGCGCGGCTGCGGCTGCGGGCTCCCGGCATCGAGGACCTGGACCTCGACGTGGACGTGAGCGGCGCCCGGGAGCGCGTGGAGCTGTTCGGGACCCCCTATCTGGGCATCGACCAGGGCCCGGCGGCCGGGCGCTGGCTCACGCACGTGCTCGGGCAGCCGAGCAGGCTCGTCCGGGTGCCGCCCGAGCATCACCGGGTGACCAGCGGCAGGACGCCCGGGACCGCCGGGTTCTCCGACAGCGGCGCCGTGCTCGTCGTGTCGTGCGCCAGCCTCGGCCTGCTCAACCGCAGGCTGGCCGATCGCGGCGAGGACCCGCTGCCCGTCAGCCGCTTCCGTCCCAACATCGTCGTCGACGGCTGGGACGACCCGCACACCGAGGACCGCGCGTACGCCGTCACGATCGGCGCGGCCGAGCTGGGCTACGCGAAGATCGCCATCCGCTGCGTGGTCACCACGATCGACCAGGAGAGCGGGACGAAGGCGGGCCACGAGCCGCTGCGCACCCTGGCCGGCTACCGCAGGGCCGCCAAGGGCGGTGTCGCCTTCGGGGCCAAGTACTCCGTGGTCACGACCGGCGCCGTCGCGGTCGGGGACACGGTCCGGGTCACCGCCTGGGGTGCGTCCGAGCTCTGATCCACGGGCGCCCCGGCGCGCCGCGCGCACCTTCGCATCGAAATAGTGCGATATGTTGATGCGAAAGCAGGCGACTGAGGAGCGGCGCGATGAGCGGCATGCCCGGCATCGATCTCGGCAGGTTCGGGATCTACACCTTCGACTTCGAGCACCAGCTGGCGGCGCTGGTGCGTGAGTCGGTCCAGGAGCTGGAGGAGCTGGGCTGGCCGGCGGTGTGGGTGCCCGAGCTGCTCGGCCGCGAGGCGCTGACGCACGCCGGTTACCTGCTCGCGTCCACCCGGGGGCTGCGCGTGGTCAACGGCGTCGCGCGGATCTGGTCGCGCGGGGCGCGGTGGACGTACGGCGCCGCGACGCTGCTCGCCGACGGCTACCCGGACCGGCACGTGCTCGGGCTCGGGTTCGGCGGCCAGCCGCAGCCGGGCACCAAGCCGCTCGCGGCCATGGCCGGCTACCTCGACGAGATGGACGCGGTGGACCCGGTCAACCCGGCGCCGCGGGCGCCGATGCGGCGCATCCTGGCCGCGTACGGGCCCAAGATGCTGGAGCTGGCCCGCGACCGGGCCGCCGGCGCGCAGACCTATCACGTCAACGTGGCGCACACCGAGCAGGCGCGGCGGATCCTCGGCCCGGAGCCCTTCCTCGCCGTCGAGCACCCCGTGCTGTTCGAGAGCGACCCGGCCAAGGCGCGGGCGGTCGCGCGCGAGCACCTGCACCGTTACCTGTCCACGCCGTACAACCTGGCCAAGTTCCGGCGGCTGGGCTACTCGGAGGAGGAGATCTCCGGCGGCGGCGGTGACCGGCTCGTGGACGACTTCGTGTTCTGGGGCGATCTGGACACGATCGCGCGCAAGCTGCACGGGCATCTCGACGCGGGCGCCGACCACGTCACCGTGCAGGTGATCGGGGTGCGGCCGGGCGAGTCGGCGATGCCCTACTGGCGCCGGCTGGCCGGCGCGCTCCTGCCCGGACGCGCCGGCGGCTGACCCGGCGCCGCGTCCGCCAGCGCGGCGCCGAGCCGCAGGGCCGCCTCGACCGCGGACGGGATGTCGGCGATCGGGTAGACGACGTGCTGGATCGTCCGGCGGGCGTCGGCGATGAGGACGGCCCGCTTGAGCCGCAGGTTCTGCCCGGCGCGGAACGTGGGCAGCCGCAGGGCCGCGCACAGGGTGAGGTCCACGTCCGACAGCAGGGGGAACGGGAGGTCCTCGGCGTCGGCGAAGGCCTGCTGCTCGTCCGGGCGCTGGGTGCTCACGCCGCGCAGGGCCACGCCGGCCCGCGCGAAGTCGGCGGCCGAGGCGCGGAACAGGCGGTTCTCCAGGGTGCAGCCGGCCGCTCCCGGGATCGGCGGGCCGTCCTCCGGCGGGAGGCCGGGAGCGCCGGTGGCCGGATAGGTGAAGATCACGGTGACGGGCGCGCCGGCGGCCACGACGTCCAGTTCGCCCCCGCCGGTCGCGGGCAGGCTGAGGGGGTGCGGCACGGAGGTCCCGGTCAGCGCGCGCAGCCGGACGGCCTCCGGGCCGGTGGGGGAGGCGACGGCGGTGAGCGTGCCGTCGCCCAGGACGAAGCGGTCGGCCCAGTCCTGCAGCCCGATCAGCACCGGGGTCAGCGCCCGGCCGGCGTCGGTCAGGTGGTACTCGTACCGGATCGGCCGCCGCTGGTACGGGCGGCGCTCCAGCACGGCGTGATCGAGTAGGTGCCTGAGCCGCTCGGCCAGCACGCGCCGCGAGATGGCCAGCTCCGCCTGGAGGTCGTCGAAGCGGTGCCGGCCCCGGCTGACCTCCCGGACGATGAGCAGGCTCCACCACTCGCCGACCACCGCCGCGGCCTGCGCGATGGCGCAGACGGCGTCCAGTTCGCGCACCTCTCGTGCCACCGCTCGCCTCCTCGCCGTCCGCCGCGAGACCAGGCCAGTGTAGCGAGTGGGTTTCAGAAGGGAATCCACCCTCCGCAACGAACGGCGCGGGCGGGGCCGGTGGCGGGATCGGCGGCGGCGTTTACCCTTCTGGCCACGGGTACGGGTCGCGAACGGGATCACTGAGGTACGGAGGTCACCCGATGCGAGCCGTGGTCATCAACTGCACCCTGAAGCCGTCGCCGGAACCGTCGAACACCGACGCGCTGGCCGAGGTGGTCGCCGGGGAGCTGCGCGGGCGCGGCGTCACCGTCGAGACGTACCGGGCGGTGGACGAGAACATCCTGCCGGGCGTCGAGACGGACATGGGGCAGGGTGACGGCTGGCCGCGGGTCCACCGGAGCCTGCTCGGCGCGGAGATCCTCATCGTCGCCACCCCGACCTGGGTGGGCCATCCGTCGTCGCTGGCGCAGCGGGTGATCGAACGGATGGACGCCATGTTGTCGGAGACCGACGACGACGAGCGGCCGGTGGCCTACAACCGGGTCGCCGGGGTGGTGGTCACCGGCAACGAGGACGGGGCCCACCACGTGATCAGCGAGATCGCCGGCGCCCTGGGCGACATCGGGTACACGATCCCCGGGCAGGCGTGGACGTACTGGCATCTCGGCCCCGGCGCCGGGCCCGACTACCTGGACTCGGAGCAGGGGCGCGAGTGGTCGCACAAGACCGGCCGCGCGATGGCGTCGAACCTGTACGCCGTGGCCAAGGCCCTGGCCGCCCGCCCGATCCCGGCGCCACCCCAGTGATCAGTGCAGGCCGCGGACGGTGCCGCCGTCCACCCGAAGCGTGGTGCCGGTGACGTAGCCGGCGAGCGGGCCGCTGAGGTAGAGCACCGCGGCGGCGATCTCCTCGGGGCGGCCCATCCGGCCGACGTCGTTCGGCGCCAGCTCCTCGATCGCGTGGCGTTCGATCTCCGGCCACGTCTCTCCCCAGCCGCGACCGGGCGCGAGTCCGGTGATGAACCGCCGGACGCCGTCGACCAGGATGGCGCCGGGGGAGACGGTGTTGGACGTCACCCCGGTCCCCTTCAGCTCGCGGGCCAGCGACACCGCGAGGTTGTGCCGGGCCGCCAGCGTGGCGCTGTAGTGCGGCAGCTCGGCGCCCGGCTGCAGGGCGAGCCCGCCGCCGATCTGGATGACCCGGCCCCAGCCGCGCTCCCGCATCCCGGGGACCACCCGCTGGATCATGCGGACCCCGGAGATGACGTTGACCTCGTACGCCTCGCGCCAGTCATCGGCCGTGGCGTCCCGCCACGAGCGGTGCGGGTAGGAGCCGGCGTTGTTGACCAGGATGTCGATCGGCCCCGCCGCCAGCGCGGCTCCGGCCACGGCGTCGGCGCCCGCGTCGGTGGCCAGGTCGCCGACGGCTGCCACGGCGCCGCCGCCGGCCGCCCTGATGGCGCCGGCGACGGACTCGGTCCGGGCCGGGTCGCGGCCGTGCACGACGACCTCGGCTCCCTCGGCGGCCAGGGCGGTGGCGATGGCCGCACCGAGGCCGGAACTGGCCCCGGTGACCAGCGCCCGTCTGCCCGTCAGTTGCGCATTCATGTCGTTCCTCGTGTCGTCACGCTCTTATCTACGTTTGTAGACTTACGACCAAAGTATACGAGTGTAGACATGATGCCGCCGACGCCTGGGCCGTGCGCACGACCGGGCTCAGGGGTTCTTGCCCATGGCCTTGCGGATGGTGTCGCGGACCCGGTCCATCATCGCGATCGGCGTGCCGACCAGCAGGTTCTTGGTGGCGGACTCGGTGCCGGGATGAGGATGGGTGGGCGCCATCGCCTCGGCCGCTTTGACGCCGGCGGCCATGCTGCGCCGCTGCGCCTCACTGGTGTGGGCGCGGAGCTGGGCGAACTCGTAGCGTTCCTCGCTGCGGGCGTGTGCCTCGACGGCGGCGCGCAGCATGAGCAGGTTCGGCATGAAGTCGGGGGCGTCCGGCCCGGCCTCGTCCATGCGGGACAGCAGCTCCTTGGCCTCGTTCTCCTCGGCGAGGCGGTCGTCGACCACGCCGTCTCCGCCGTCGATGGCGTGCCGGGCGAAGGGGTGGACGATCTCCTCCTCGGCCGTCTCGTGCACGGCGAGCAGCCGTACCAGGCGGGTGAACGCCTCGCCGCGCTCGTCCGCGGGCGCCTGCTCTACCTCGTCGAACAGGTTCCTGATCATGCCGTGCTGGGCCTGCAGCAGGTCGATGACGTCCGTCTCGTCCATCGTCTCCGGGGCTGTTCTGGTCATATCCGTACCTCCTTGTTCGGGTACGCGGCGGCTACCCGGACAAGGGGTGGCCACGCCACGAACGAGGACCGGAGGCGTGATCCTTACCGAATGCGGAGCTTCCGGCGAGAGATCCGCACACCGCCGCTCAGCCGGAGAAGCACTCGCGTGCCGTGGTGAGGCGCGCGGACATGTTGCGCTCCATCATCCGCAGCGCCGCCTCGCCCAGGTCGTCGTGGATGGCCGCGACGCAGTCGGTCGGCACCGTGAGGTCGTATTTGCGCACGTACGCGTCCAGCGCGCTGTAGAGGACGCACTGCTCGGTCACCTGCCCGGCCAGCACGACCGTCCGCACCCCCAGCCGCGACAGCAGGTACTCGAGGGGCGTGCCGAAGAAGACGCTGTGCCGCACCTTGGGCAGGAACGCGCAGCCGGGCGGCGGCAGCACCGGCCGCACCAGGTCCGGCCGCCTGCCCTTCAGCGCCCGTTCCTCGATCTCGCGCCGATCGGCGGCGAAGTCGCCGTAGTTGTCGTTGACGTACACCAGCTCGACGTCGTCGCGCTCCTCGGCGGAGGCGATGAGCTCCGCAAGCGGGTCGACGATCGCCGCCGCCTTCTCCGCGAGCGGCTCGGCGTCCTGGTGGTCGTACGGGTTCAGCATGTCGATGACGACCAGGGCGAACGTAGTCATAGCCACTGTCCTGTCCAGCCGGTCGCCTTTTATCCCAGCTCAGACATCGGACCGGGGCCTCTATGAGCCGGAAAGAGCGGTCAGGTCGTGTCGCTCATGTGCACCCGCAGGCGCGGATGCCCGTCCGGATGGTCGACGGTGACCACGTCGCAGAGGCGCCGGATGATCCACAGCCCGAACCCGCGCACGGCGCTGGCCGGCGGATCGGACGGCGGCAGATGGTCGGCGGTCAGCGTGCCGCCGGGCTCGACGATCTCGACCCAGATGCCGTGGGCGTCCCTGCGGGCGGTGAGGACGCCGGAGCCGGTGCCGTGCTCCAGGATGTTGGCGGCGGCCTCGTTGATCGCGATGATCAGATCGTTCGCGCGCTCACCCGAGAACCCGGAGCTGAGGGCGAAGGCGTGCAGCCGCGACCGCAGCAGGGAGAGATCCGCGGTGATCGCGCATCGAAGCGGCACGCTGTCACCCCTAACCCTGCATCTCGGACGGTCAATTGTCGCGCTTCGCGGCAACAGTGTCACATGAGGGTCTTCGCCGGGGGTCACGGGGGTGGGCACGCTCCAGGCCGGCGATCTTCCCAGGGGCCTGGAGGCGTTGCGATGATCGCGGCGTGACGGCGACGGCGGACGGACCGCCGGAGCCGGTCCGCGGGCAGTGTGTGTGGGCAGTGTGTGGGCAGGGCGAACGTCTCCCGCTCAGGTCAGGGCGGCGAGTGCTTCGTCGAGGTCGTCGTAGAGGGGCAGGACCTTGGCCAGGCCGGTGATCCACATGATCTTCGCGCGGCGGTAGTCGACGCCGATGAGGGCGAACTTGCCGCCGGCGGCCTGGCTGGCCTGCCAGTGGTGGATGATCAGGCCGAGGGCGCGGGAGTCCATGAAGACGGCGCCGGCGAGGTCGAGGATGATGGAGGTGCCGGCCTGGTCGAGGTGGTCGGCGAACTGCTGGCGGGTGGTGGCGTCCAGCACTCCCTCCACGGCGATCACGGCGATGTCGCCGGCCGTGGACGACGTCAGGCGCAGCGGTGCGGGGGCGGGGGTCTCGCCCGCGGGCATCATCACGACGTCATCGTACGTGTGGCCGGACGGATGCGCGGACGCGCGGCACCGTCTTTCCTCCTCCGCCCTCCGCGCGTCCCGGCGACCACGATGGCTGTTTCAGGAAAGAGATTTCGGTAATATGGCTTCAGCTATTGTCTGATCCAACGCTCTCGCCGACAAGGAGGTCAGCAGTGGAACATGCGGGTCAGCCGCGGACGGGCAGGCCGTGGACGTTCCTGACCAACCATGCCCGGGTCCTCATCGAGATCACCAGGCATCCGAACGCGCGGCTCCGCGAGATCGCGGCCGTCACCGGCATCACCGAGCGCGCCGTCCAGGCCATCGTCACCGACCTGGAGAACGCCGGTTACATAACCCGCACACGTCTGGGCAGACGTACACACTACAGCGTCGACGCCAGCCGGCCCTTCCGCCACCCAGCCGACGCCGACCGCGACATCGAAGGACTGATCGCCCTGTTCACCGAGCACGACGCCCCCGCAGCCAGCAGTCCTGAGAGAGAGCTCACCCCATGAACACCGCGGAGCTCCGCACCATCCTCGTCGTCGAGGACGACCCCGCCGACCAGGTCCTCATCCAGGAGGCCTTCGAAGAGCACGCGGAAACCCGGCGAACCCGCCCCAACCTGCTCCTGGCATGGGACGGGGAGCAGGCCCTCGACATCCTGTTCCGCCGCGGCGCGCACGCCGAGGCCACCCGCCCCGACCTGGTGATCCTGGACCTCAACCTGCCCAAGTACGACGGCCGCGCGGTCCTGGAGCAGATCAAGTCCGACCTCGAACTGCGCACCATCCCGGTCGTGGTCTTCAGCACCTCCTCCCAGGACGAGGACATCATCGGCACCTACCGGCTGCACGCCAACGCCTTCGTCACCAAGCCGACCGGCTTCGACGACTTCACCGCCGTCGTGCACCAGATCCAGGAGTTCTTCACCCGCACCGCCCGTCTCCCCGCCCCCGCGGCCTGACCCGGCCGCTCCCAACCCCGCCGGCCCGCTCCCACCAGGGCCGGATTCGGCCCTTCTGACGCCACGCCGAGGACTTTTGTCCGCTTTTGCCAGCGAACGTGCCGGTCATGGTGCCATCATGGGACCACAGTGCGTGATTGCGGGCAGGAGGGGCCGATGTTCACGCCTCTGCCTGACAGTCTCGCCGGCCACGGCGTGACCTGGCCGATCAGCCTCGACCTCCCCAGACTGCGGGATCTGGTGTGCCACCACGCACGGCAGGCCGGGCTGAGCCCGCAGCGTGCCGGAGATCTGGCGCTAGCGGCCAACGAGGCGGTCACCAACGTGCTGGACCACGCCGGCGGCCGGGGCTGGGTGCGGATCTGGGCCGACGACGGCTTCCTCAACGTGGAGGTCGTCGACCTGGCGGGCCGGCTCGCCCCGGGCGCCCGCCTGGACGAGCCGCCGCAGGCCGGGCCGCGCGGATACGGGCTGTGGGTCATGCGCAGCCTGTGCGACGAATTCGCCATCACCCAGCAGAGCGGCTCCTCCCAGGTGCGGCTGCGCATGAGGCGTCCCACGGCGCGAAGGAGCTGATCGTCACGATGGACGACCCGGAGGAGATGGTCTGCGTCGTCAGCATGTCCGTCGACGGCCGGGCCTGGATCGTCCAGGTCCACGGCTTCATGGACTTCCGCCACGCCGCGCTGCTGCGCGAGCAGGTGGACGCGGTACTGCGGGGCGCGCACGTGCCCGTGCTGATCGTGGACCTGTCCACGGTCGCGTTCTGCGACTCGTCCGGACTGTCGGCCCTCGTGTACGCCCTGCGGCGCTGCCGCAACGCGTCCACGCACCTGATCCTCACGGGGGTGCGGGGCACACAGGAGCGCTGGATGACCATCACCGGCCTGTCGCGGATCTTCGACCGCCGGCCGAACGTGACGGACGCCCTCCCCGCCGCGGCCGGCTGACCTCAGCTTCTGGCGCCGGGGAACAGCCTCTCGCGCCAGGGAAAGCCGAGTTCAGCCTGCCGCACCGGGCAAGGCCGAAATGGGCCTTTCGCACCGGGAAAGGCCGGACACGCCGAGGCCGTGGGGCGCGGGCGGCCCCGCCCGCCGCCCCACGGTGGCTCAGACGTTGAAGATGCTCACACCACCGGGTCCGACGAGCAGCCCGACAACGATGAGGACGATGCCCCACAGGATGTCGCGGCGGGCCAGCAGCACGTAGATGCCGGCGATGACGAGGATGACGGCGATGATCCAAAGAAGGGTAGCCATGCGCCTCGACTGCCCTCAGCGGAGGGCAGGAAACGGCCGCGCTCGGGACATCAGGTAACACTTCGGTTTCGCCTTGCCCGGATGCGCCCGGAATTGGACGTGTCCGGAACGGGACACGCTCTGCGGCGTAAATGATCGGAGTAGGACATGTGCCGACTTATAGACTTCCGCCCTGCCCCCTGAGTGCTGCTCGCACAGGAATGAGTGCCGATGCTGACCGAGTTCCTCCGCGACCAGTTCTTCACCACCGCATGGTTCGGGTTGATGGCCTTCGTCTGGTTCGGCTGGTCGCAGGAGAGCCCCGACCGGCGCTGGCGGGTCTGGCTGGGGGCCGGTTCGGTCCTGGGCATCGGGATCGCCGTGGCGTTCGGGGTGCTGACCGCGACGAACTGGGACCAGCCGACCGCGCTGGACGGGAAGTACGCCTGGTTCGGCGTCCTGGTCGCGGCCGAGGTCGTCGCGGCGGCAGCCGGCTGCCTGCTGCTGTCGAGGCGCGGGGCGTCCCGGTGGATGGCCTGGTGGGTCGCGCTCGTCGTGGCGGCGCACTTCCTCCCCCTGGCGCTGCTGCTGAACGACCTCGGCGTGGCGGTCGTCGGGCTCGTCCAGCTGGCCGCGCTCGGCCTGGTGGCCAGGCCCCTGCGGGCCACCAGCACACCCAGCAGCCGCTCGGCCGGCCCGATCATGGGCGCGACCCTGCTGCTCAGCGCGGCGATCGGCGCCCTGATCGCCGTGTCGGGAGCCTGACGACCCCGCAACCGGCGTCCCGGGCGGTCGCTCCCGTCCGGCTTTTCGCGCCTGGTCAGTTCTTCGCGCCCGGTCAGCTCTTCGCGGACGAGGGCGGAGGTGCAGACGGCGACGGGGACGGGGGCGGAGCCGGGTCGGCGTCGCCGGAGAGCAGGGCGCTCAGACCGCCCCGGGCGTCCTCGATCACGATGGCCTCGGCCGCCGCCGAGTCGCCCGCGCGCAGCGCGCGGACCAGCGCGCGGTGGCTGGCGTAGCGGTCCAGACCGAAGTTCGGGTCCTCGGCGACGCGCTCCAGCCGCCGGGCCCGGCTCTCGGAACGGGAGAACACCCGGGTCTGGTCGAGCAGGCGTACCAGGACCGGATTGTCGGCGCAGGCGCTGACCGCGTCGTTGAAGCGCTGCATCGTGTCGAGGAGCTGGGTGAGGTGCCTGGTCATGGGGTCGCCGTCGCGATGGCGCTGCTTGATCAGGATGAGCAGGTCGTCGGCCTCGTCGAGGATGGCGTCGAGGTGGTCGAGCTGCTCGGCCGTCACGTGCCGGGCGGCGAACCTGGCCACCATCCCGCGCAGCGCGACCTCCACCTCGGCCAGCTCCTGCAGCGCGATGTCGCCGATGGTGGAGACCTTCACCGTGCGCGGGCCCGTGCGTTCGAGCAGGCCGTCCTGCTCCAGCCGCCGGATCGCCTCGCGCACCGGCGTCGGGCTCACCGCCAGCCGCTCGGCCAGCCCGCGCTCCGTCACCTTCTGGCCCGGCCTGAGCTCGCCCGTGACGATGGCGGCGCGTACCGACTGATAGGCCCGGTCGGCGAGGGTGTCGCTGCTGAGTGATCCGAGGGATTCGATGGCCACGGCCGTAGCATACCGCCCGCAATGGCAGAAGAATAAGCAACTCTTGACGGTGATGCTATAGCAAATATACGGTCACGGCGTCCCCACCGCCGATCCGGCCCCTCGTCCGAGAAAGAAGCGAAGCATGGACAACAGACCCGACTCCGTCCGGATCATGACGCCCGTCGGCATGCTCGGCGCCGGCTGGGACGAGGCCACGATCGAGCGCGGCCTGGCCCTCGGCGTGGACGTGATCACCGTGGACGGCGGGTCCACCGACTCGGGCCCGTACTATCTCGGCTCCGGAACGGCGAAGACCGCCGCGCAGGCGGTCGCCCGCGACCTGCGCAGCCTGCTCAAGGCGGCGGCCCGCGCGGACGCGCCGCTGATCATCGGATCCTGCGGCACCAGCGGCACCGACAGCGGCGTCGACTGGGTCGCCGGCATGGTGAGCGAGATCATGGCGGAGGAGGGCCTGGACCTCAGGGTGGCGCGCATCTACAGCGAGCAGGACGCCGCCGGCCTCAAGGAGCACCTCGACGCCGGACGGATCCACCCGCTGCCGCCCCTGGGGGAGATCCGGGCCGAGACGCTGGAGGGCTGCACCCACATCGTCGGCATGATGGGTCACGAGCCGATCGTGCGGGCGCTGGAGGCGGGCGCCCAGGTCGTGCTCGCCGGGCGGGCCACCGACACGGCGGTGGCGGCGGCGTACCCGCTGATGAAGGGGATGCCGGCCGGGCCGAGCTGGCACGCCGCCAAGATCGTCGAGTGCGGCGGGCAGTGCACCGTCGACCCGCGCGCGGGCGGGGTGCACACCACGATCGACGCGGACGGGTTCACCATCGAGCCGCTCGACGCGGCCAACGCGTGCACGCCGTACACGGTCGCCGCCCACATGTTGTACGAGACGGTGGACCCGTTCGAGATGCGTGAACCCGCGGGGACCCTCGACGTGCGCGAGGCCACCTACGTCGCCGTGGACGAGCGCACCGTGCGGGTCGAGGGGTCGCGCTTCCACACCGCCGACCAGCACACCGTCAAGCTGGAGGGCGCCCGGATCACCGGCTACGAGACGATCTCCTTCAGCGCGATCCGCGACCCCCTCATCCTCGGCGACCTGGAGACCTGGGCGGACCTGCTGCGCACGCACCTGCGGCGGCGGGTGAGCCAGACGCTCGGGCTCACGGACGACGACTACGCCTTCGACCTGCGCCTCTACGGCCACAACGCGGTGCTGGACGACCTGGAGTTCGAGACGGGAACGCCGCGCGAGGTGGCCGTGATGCTCCTCGTCAGCGCCCCCGACCAGGCCACCGCGACGGCGGTGGCCAAGGTCGCCAACCCGTTGATGCTGCACATGCCGGTGCCCCGCATGAACTACCTGCCCAGCCTGGCCTTCGCCTCCTCCCCGGCGGAGGTCGAGCGGGGCCCCGCCTACGAGTTCGTGCTCAACCACGTCGTCGACACCATCACCCCGACCGCTATGTTCCGGATTGAACACGACAGCACAGACGGAGCACACCACCATGACTGACACACCCCCCGGATCGCCTCCGGTCACCGTCGGCGACCTCGCGCTGGAGGTCCGGTCCAAGAACGCCGGCCCCTTCTGGGTGACGATGGAGCTGTTCATGCGGGACGCGGACGGCTACCGCGTCGTGGCGGACGAGACGTTCATCGACGAACACGTCATCGCCCGCCTCTACCGCGTCGACGCCGGCACGGTCCGGATGTTCCGCATCCCGTCGCTCAACGTCGTCAAGATCTCCTTCCCGCGGCCGGTCTCCCAGGGGTCGCTGCGCGACCGCGACATGCACGCGGGCCAGCACCACGTCCCCCTGGCCGCCCTCCCCGTCCCGGCGGGCGCCCCGATCACCGCTGGAGCGGGCCGTGGCTGACGCGGACATCGTCGTCGTCGGGGCGGGCCTGGCCGGCCTGGTGGCCGCCGCCGAGGCGGCCGACGCCGGCCGGTCGGTCGTGCTGGTCGAGCAGGAGGGCGAGCGGTCGCTGGGCGGCCAGGCGTTCTGGAGCCTGGGCGGGCTGTTCCTGGTCGACAGCCCCGAGCAGCGCCGGATGGGCATCAGGGACTCGCGCGAGCTGGCCTGGCAGGACTGGCTCGGCAGCGCCCAGTTCGACCGCGAGGAGGACCGCTGGCCCCGGGCGTGGGCGGAGGCGTACCTCGACTTCGCGGCGGGGGAGAAGCGGGCCTGGCTGCGCGCGATGGGGCACCGGATCTTCCCGCTGGTGGGCTGGGCCGAGCGCGGCGACGGCCGCGCCGAGGGTCACGGCAACTCGGTCCCGCGTTTCCACATCACCTGGGGGACGGGTCCCGGCGTGGTCGCGCCGTTCGAGCGCCGCGTACGCGCCCACGCCGAGGCGGGACGGATCCGCTTCGCCTTCCGCCACCGCGTGGACGACCTCATCGTCGAGGACGGCGCGGCCACCGGCGTCCGCGGGCAGGTGCTGGAGCCGGACGACGCGGAGCGGGGCCGCCCGACCTCGCGCGTCGCGGCCGGCGACTTCGAACTGCGCGCCCAGGCCGTCATCGTCACCAGCGGCGGCATCGGCGGGAACCACGACCTGGTCCGCAAGGCCTGGCCGGCCCGGCTGGGGGAGCCGCCCAGGACGATGGTCGCCGGGGTGCCGGCGTACGTGGACGGCCGGATGCTCGGCATCGCCGAGGCGGCCGGCGCGCGAGTGATCAACCCGGACCGGATGTGGCACTACGTCGAGGGCCTGCGCAACTGGGACCCGATCTGGGACAACCACGGCATCCGCATCCTGCCCGGCCCCTCGTCGCTCTGGCTCGACGCCACCGGCGCACGCCTGCCCGCACCCTGCTTCCCCGGCTTCGACACGCTGAGCACCCTGCGGCACCTGCGGGGGACGGGCTACGACTACTCGTGGTTCGTGCTCACCCAGAAGATCATCGAGAAGGAGTTCGCGCTCTCGGGGTCGGAGCAGAATCCCGACCTCACCGGCAAGGACGTCAAGCTCGTCCTGTCGCGGGTCAAGAGCGGGGCGCCGGGCCCGGTGGAGGCGTTCAAGCGGCACGGCGCCGACTTCGTCGTCGCCGACAGCCTGACCGAGCTGGTCGCGGGCATGAACAAGCTGGCCGACCCGGACGCCCCCGAGCTGGCGGAGCCGGCGCTGCGCGCGCTCATCGAGGCGCGCGACCGCGAGATAAGCAACGCGTTCACCAAGGACGCGCAGCTGACCGCGATCAGGGGCGCGCGCAACTACCGCGGCGACCGGCTGAGCCGGGTGGCGGCCCCGCACAAGCTGCTCGACCCGAAGGCCGGGCCGCTGATCGCCGTGCGGCTGCACATCCTGTCGCGCAAGACGCTCGGCGGGCTCGAATCCGACCTCGACGGCCGCTGCCTGCGCGCCGACGGCAGCCCGCTGCCGGGCCTGTACGCCGCGGGCGAGGTCAACGGGTTCGGCGGCGGCGGGATGATGGGCTACAACGCCCTGGAGGGCACGTTCCTCGGCGGCTGCCTCTTCTCCGGCCGCGTGGCCGGCCGTGCCGCCGCCCAGGCGGTCGCCTGACCCGTCACCCGGCCCAGGCGGTCCGCCTGATTCGTCACCTGGCCCAAGCGGTCGGCTGACCCGTCACGCACTCGTTGCCGCACTCGTTGCCGCGCACGTCACGGGCGCGGCGACGAGCGACCCGTCATGCCCGGATTCCACCCCCGAAGATCCCATGGCAAAAGCCGTCTGCAACTATTGACAGTTTTGCCATAGCATTCACAAGATGGCGGGTGTCACAGTGAGCCGACCGTGATCCAGCCGCCGCACGGTCCGCCGCGTCCGGTCCCGGCGCCGTCGCCGTCGAAGAACCCGAGGAACATCATGAGAAGGACCGCATTCCTGCCCCTCGCGCTCGCCGCCGCCCTCACCTCGGCCTGCGGCAGCCCGGCCGGTGACGCCCCCGCCGCCGAGCCCACCGCCACGGCGGACGTCGGGAAGGCCTCCGCGGTCACCCCCGTCGACGACGCCACGCTCAAGGCGGCGCAGGCCG
Organism: Nonomuraea fuscirosea; assembly: GCF_003001935.1. Classification (GTDB taxonomy): domain Bacteria; phylum Actinomycetota; class Actinomycetes; order Streptosporangiales; family Streptosporangiaceae; genus Nonomuraea; species Nonomuraea fuscirosea. Next base: position 406,719 of record NZ_PVNG01000004.1, read on the forward strand.
AGGGCGAGGTCCTGCTCTACACCAACAGCGAGGAGCAGCAGATGGCGCCGCTGGTCAAGGCCTTCGAGCAGGCGTTCCCCGGCATCAAGCTGCGCAGCCTCACCCTTGGCAACCAGGAGATGTTCCAGCGCTACGAGACCGAGGCCGCCTCCGGGGCGGCCTCGGCCGACGTGGTCATGAGCAGCGACGCGGTCGGCTGGCTGTCGTTCATCGCGAACGGCGACGTCGAGGACTACAAGGACCCGAACACGCCGAACCTGCCCGAGCACGCCGTGCTCGGCCCCGGCGTCTACTCCATGTCCGTGGACCCGGTCGTCGCGGTGTTCAACAAGGCGCTGATCCCCGAGGCCGCGCAGCCCGACACGATGGTGAAGCTGGCCGCGATGGCGCCGAAGCTGGACAAGAAGATCGCCACCACCGACATCAGCAACGTCATCCAGTACGGAGCCACCAGCGCCTACCTCGGCAAGTACGGCGAGCAAGGCTGGGCCACGCTGGAGAAGATCGGCCCCCACGCCGCGGTGGAGTCGAGCAACGGCCCCCTGGTGACCAAGCTCGCCCAGGGCCAGTACGCCGCCGAGTTCTTCGTCTCCGGCACCGTCCGCGCGTTCATCACCGACGACGTCGCCAAGGTGGTCAACTACAGCTACCTCAAGGACGGCACGCCGCTGCTGCCGCGCGGCGTCGGGGTGACCGCCAAGGCGAAACACCCCAACGCGGCCAAGGTCTTCGTCAACTGGCTGCTGTCGGTCGCCGGGCAGGAGGCCGCCTGCCAGGGCGGGTTCACGCCCTACCGTGACGGCGTGACCTGCGACTTCGGCCTGCCGCAGGTCAAGGCCATCGTCGGGGAGGACAACCTGATCATCGGCACGTACGGCAAGGAACTCGCCGACCAGCGCGACCAGATCATCGCCCGCTTCAACAAGGCCTTCGGCCGGTGACCGTCACGGCCGGCCCCAGGCCGGAGACGGCGGCCCCCGCGCAGGACCGGGGCCCGCGGCGCCCGTCCGTGCCGACGACCGCCAGCCACTACCTGATCTGGGCCCTGACCCTGCTCGTCGTCGTCGGCCCCGTGGTGCCGATCGTGCTGGCCTCGCTGTGGTCGACGCCGCTCTACCGCTCCGGCGGCGGGCTCACGCTCGGGAACTTCCGCGACCTGCTGACCGACCCGGCCTGGTGGACCGCGGTCGGTAACAGCGCCGCCTTCGCCGCCCTCACCACGGTCACGTCCGTGCTGCTGGGGGTGGGTGCGGCGGTGCTGCTGTCCAGGACCGACGTGCCGCTGCGCCGCCTCTTCGCCGCCCTCCTCATCCTGCCGATCATGCTCCCCGGCCTCGTGCTCATCGTCGGCTGGATGGCGATGTGGGCGCCGTCGGGGTACGTCAGCTCCTGGCTGGAGATCAACACCTTTCTCCGGTTCCCGGTCGACCTCTACACCCTGCCGGGCATGGTGCTGGTGGCGACCTCCGTGGCCGCGCCGACCGTGTTCCTCTTCTGCCGCACCACCGTGCTCGCCATCGATCCCGCCCTGGAGGACGCGGCACGCAGCGCCGGCGCGAGCCCCCTGCGGGCGCTGCTGACGGTGACCGTGCCGCTGCTGCGTCCCGCCGTGCTCAACTCGGCGCTGCTCGTCTTCGCGATCTCCTTCGAGGCGCTCGGCCTGCCGCTGATCCTGGGCTTCTCCAACAACATCAGGTTCGTCTCCACGTACCTGTACGACCACTGGATCAACGCCGCTCCGCCGAACCAGGGCCTGGTGTCGGCCGGCGCGGTCTTCCTCCTCCTCTGCGTCTCCGGGCTCCTCGTCCTGCGCAACCGGCTCGTCGGGGACGCCGCCCGGTACACGACCGTCACCGGCAAGGCCACCGCCACCCGGGTGGTGGGCCTCGGACCGGCCCGGTGGCTGCCGGCCGCCCTGCTCGCCGTCGTGCTGGGAGTGTTCGTCGTCGTGCCGCTGGCCGGGGTGGTAATGTCGGCCTTCACCACCATCCTCACCCCGTACGTCACCCCGTGGTCCGTGCTGACCACCGAGAACTTCCAGGCCATCGCCGAGCATCCCATCTGGTCGGAGTCGATCGTGAACAGCCTGCTCATCGCCGGCGCGGGCGGGCTGCTGACCACGGTGGCCATCGCGGTCGTCTCGGTGGTGGCCCACCGCTCCTCCTTCCGCTTCCGCGGCTCGCTGCAGCAGGCGGTGGTGTGGCCCAGGATGATGCCGGGGCTCGTCACGGGCATGGCGTTCTTCTGGTCGTTCGCCATCCTCGACCCGGGCGGCGCCGTCCGCGGCAGCCTGTGGGGGATCGGGCTCGCTTTCGCCGTGCGCAGCCTCGCCCTCGGCTACGGCGTGTTCTACCCGGCGCTGGCCGCGATCGGCGAGGACCTCGTCCGCGCCGCCCGCACGTCGGGGGCCACCTGGTGGCAGGCCGCGGTGAGCGTCGTGCTGCGCCTGTGCGCCCCGGCCATGGCCGCCTGCTTCGTGCTGCTGTTCGTCTCGATCCTGAACGACGCCGACCCCGCCGTCTTCCTGGTCACCGACCGGACGCCGGTCATGGGCCTGACCATGCTGCAACTCGCGGCGACGAGCACCGGCGGCGCGGTCGCCGCCTTCGGGGTGATCCAGATGGTCATCACCCTCGCGGTGCTCGGCGCCGGACGACTCTTCCTGGGGGTACGGGCCCATGCCTGATCTCACGCTGACCAAGGTGGCCAAGAGCTTCGGCGGCAACGCCGTCCTGCACGACCTCGATCTGCACGTACGGGACGGCGAGCTGTTCACGCTGCTCGGCCCCAGCGGCTGCGGCAAGTCCACGACGTTGTGGTCGATCGCCGGGCTGCACTCGCCCGACCGGGGCACCATCGCCTTCGGCGACCGGGTGGTGTTCGACGGCGGCCGCGTCGACGTGACACCCGAGCGGCGCAACTGCGGCGTGGTCTTCCAGTCGTACGCGGTCTGGCCGCACCTGTCCGTGCACGACAACGTCGCGTACCCGCTCAAACTGCGCCGGGTGAAGCGCCCGGCCAGGGCCGCCCGCGTCCGCGAGGTGCTCGAACTCGTGGAGCTGGGCCACCTGGAGCGGCGCTACCCGCACGAGCTCAGCGGCGGGCAGCAGCAGCGGGTGGCGCTGGCCCGCGCGCTGGCGCACCCGCCCGACCTGCTGCTGCTCGACGAGCCGTTCTCCAACCTGGACGCCAAGCTGCGCGAACGGGCCAGGGAGTGGCTGCGCGCCCTGCAGCAGCGGATCGGCGTCACCACCGTCTTCGTCACGCACGACCAGGACGAGGCGCTGTCCATGAGCGACCGCGTGATGGTCATGGACCAGGGCCGGGTCCGGCAGGTCGGCACCCCCGAGGAGATCTATCACGAGCCCGCGGACGAGTTCGTCGCCGACTTCGTGGGCAGCGTGAACGTGCTCTCCGGCCGGGCCGTGCCGGGCGCGGACGGCACCGCGCAGGTGTCGCTCGACGGCCTGGGCCGCCCGCTCACGGTCCCGGCCGGTGCCGACCTCACCGGCGACGTGCGGCTCGCCGTCCGTCCCGAGCGCATCGTGGTGCATCCGCCGGGCGGCGTACCGGCGGACGCGGTCAACGTGGTCACGGTCAAGGTGGCCTCGCGGGCCTTCCTCGGCGATCACTACCGGTACGTGGCGGAGCTGGGGGAGCGGGAGCTGGTGGTGCGGACGCTGACGCCGGTCGACCACGGCTCCGAGCTGATCGTCGAGCTGCCGCCCGAGGCGATCCGCGTCTTCGGTCCCGCCTGACCCGGCCGCCCCCCGCCTGACCGGGCCGCCCGCCTCGCCTGACCCGGTCGCGGCGCCGGATCGGGCGTGTGCCGACCGGCCGCCGGGGGAGTGGAAAAGATCCACCCGTGTGTCGACATAGGATCTTTTCAACTCGTCTGCCCCCGACTGCCGGAAGGCCTTCATGACCCACCCCCTCAGTCGTCGGTCCGCCCTGCTCGGCGCCACGGCCGCGACCGGTCTCGCCCTCTGGGACCAGCCGGTGGGGGCCGCGGGGACCGGGACCGGGACCGGGACCGGTACCGGGGCAGGGGCCGACGCGGCGGCGTTCGACGCCGCTCGTGAGCGGTGGGTGAGCCTGCTGGCCGGGGCGACGTACGACCCCGCCTACGCCGACAAGACGCGGGCGGTCGAGGGCTCGGCCAAGGCCGTCCTGCGCAAGATGAAGCCCGACCCGGGCCGCCCCAGCCTCTGGCCGGACCTGCCCCTGAGCGACCCCCGTACAGGCGACTTCAACCGTTCCTACAACCGCATGCGCACCCTGGCGCTCGGCTGGGCCACGCCCGGCACCGCCATGCACGGCGACAGGCAGGTCGCCGAGACCGCCGCCAGGGCGCTCGACTTCCTGTACGAGCACGCCTACAACGAGCGACTCGACCGGCGGGGCAGCAACTGGTTCTGGTGGGAGATCGGCGTCCCCCGCGCGCTCACCGACACCTGCGCCCTGCTCTACGACGGACTGCCCCGCGACCGCATCACCCGCTGGCTGCGCCCGCTGCGCCGCTGGTGCCCCGACCCCGAGCGGCGGGTCAGCCACCCCGGCGTGGTCGAGACCGGCGCCAACCGGGCCGGCAAGGCCATGGCGGTGGCCATGCGCGGGCTGCTCACCCATGACGAACGCCTGGTCAGGCGGGCCAGGGCCGCGGTCTCCGCGCTGCTGCGGCCGACCAGGGGGCCGGGCGACGGCCTCTACCGCGACGGGTCGTTCATCCAGCACGACGTGTACCCGTACACCGGCAGCTACGGCGTGGACTACCTGGAGAGCATGGCCAAGCTGATCGCGATGCTGGCACGCTCACCCTGGGAGCTCACCGGCGTCGGCGGCGTCTACGACATCGTGGACCGCTCCTTCACGCCGTTCGTCTTCGATGGGCTGATGATGGACTGCGTCCGCGGCCGGCAGATCTCGGTGCAGGGCCACCGCGACTACCACTCGGGCCAGAAGACGATCGAGGCCGTCCTCACCCTGCTGGAGTCGGCGCCCGAGCGGTACGCCGAGCGCTGGCGGCCGCTGGTGAAGGGCTGGCTCACCCGCAACACGGCCGTCCCCTACGTCACGCTGGCGCCGCCGGCCAGCATCGCCAAGGCCGCGGCGCTGCTGGACGACCCGTCGGTGCCGGTCGGAGCGCGGACGACGGGCACGTACGTGTTCGCCGACATGGACCGGGTCGTGCACCGCCGCCCCACCTGGGCGTACGCGATCGCGATGAGCTCGCAGCGGATCGGCGCGGCCGAGGCGATGAACCGGGAGAACCTGCACGGCTGGTACACCGGCGACGGCATGACCTACCTCTACACCGGCGACCTCACCCACTGGAACGACGACCTGTGGCCCACGATCGACCCGTACCGGCTGCCCGGCACGACCGTCGACCGCCGAAGGCGCGCCGATCTCACCCACGGCCACCGCCGCCTGCCGCCCACCCCGTGGGCGGGCGGCGTGGCCCTCGACGGCGAGTACGGCGTGGCCGCCATGAGGCTGATCGCCGGCGGCTCCTCGCTGCGGGCCAGAAAAGCCTGGTTCCTGCTCGACGACGCGGTGATCGCGCTCGGCGCCGGCATCACCGCCTCCGACGGCCGCCGCGTCGAGACCATCGTGGAGAACCGCAACACCCACGACTGCCACCCTCCGCTGGACAAGGGCGACGACTGGGTGCACCTGCCGGGCGTGGCCGGATACGTGCTGCTCGACGGCCCCGGCCCGAAGGTGATCCGCGAGAAGCGCACGGGACGCTGGCGGGACATCGACAAGGGCGCCACCACCGGCGGCGACGGGACCCCCGTCACCCGCCACTACACCACGATCCTCCTCGACCACGGCGTCGACCCGCGCAAGGCGCGCTACGCCTACGCCGTCCTGCCCGGCGCCACCGCCGCGCAGACCGCCGGCTACCGCCTGCGGGTCAGGATCCTCGCCAACTCCGGCACGGCGCAGGCCATCTCCCGCGGCGACGTGCTCGCCGCCGTCTTCTGGCGCGCCGGGACCGTCGAGACCATGGACGGGCCGCTGCGCGCCGACGGTCCGTGCACGCTGCTGATCCGCCGCGACGACAAGCGGGTCCGGCTCGCGGTCGCCGACCCGTCGAGGACCGCCGACGAGGTGAAGATCACGCTGCCCTGGCCGGTGCGCTCGATCGAGCGGGGCGACCGCAGCGTGCGCAGGTCCAAGCGGGCGATCAAGGTGGAGGTCGGCGGCAGCCGCGGGCACGCCCACACCGCGGTCGTACGCGTCTGACACGAGCGCTTCCCCTCGGGTCGTGTCCCGTTGAACGAGGCGGACCCCCTTCTTTTGTCCAAGCGACGCCCTGGACAATGCTTGGACAATTCTCCGACGTACATTCGTTGCCGCCGGCCGAATGACCGGGCATAGTCGGAATCGTCACCGCCGGATCGCGACCCGGGAGCGGTAGCCGATCGGCGGACATCTGGGGGGGAATCACCGGCCGGCGCCTTTCATTCGCTGCGCCGTACCGCAAAAGCCGGAAATGCCTTCCTTTCCCACGGACATTCTCCCGAACGAAAGGACGCGACCATGACCGACAGAAAACTGACCGCGGCTCTGGTGACCTGCGGCGCCGCGGCGCTGCTGGGCGCACCCGCCTCCGCCACGGCCGCGACGGCGGGCACGACCACCACCGCGACGAGCCGCACCCAGGCGGTGGAGCGCGACAGCGTCCGCTGCATCAAGCCCAGCGGAAAGAAGACGAACTACTCGTGGTCGGACGGGAACTCGTCCACGACGGTCTACTTCAACAATCACTGCTCCCATCGCGTGTACGCCCAGCTGCATTTCAAGGGCCCGGCCGGAACGCGGAAGGAATGCCTTGCCACGAACGGCGGGACGAAAGGCAAGAAGAAATTCCACAAGGGGCTGGCCGAGAATCTCACGAACATCACCAGGGACTGCTGACCACGCGGGGGCCAGGACCCCCGCCTTCCGGTAAGGAGCCGGTTCGACATGAAGATGCACGTAGCCGCCATCGCGGTCTCCGCGGCGGCCATCTCCACACTTCTGCTCAGTACGGGGCCGGCCAGCGCGCACCCGTACGACGGGAAGGACCCGTACAAGAGCGGGTGCGCGAACAGCAAGGTCTTCACCGGCAAGAAGGCCTCACTCGAGAACGAGATCGGTGACAGCCTGGGCTCGATCCGGCTGTACTACTCGCGGCGCTGCGGCACCAACTGGGGCGAGGCCCAGGTGCCGAAGAACGCGACCGGCACGATCACGGTCTTCACCAGCTCCAGGAGGGTGTCGTTCACCTACCGCGCCGGCAACGGCGGGCACCACTGGGGCGACATGGTCTACGCGCCCAGCGGCGTCTGCGCCAAGGCGTCGGGCACCGTGGCCGCCGGGACCGGCCGGGTCAACCGGGGCAGCGGCACCACCGGCGCGGCCTGCGGCTGAGCTTCCTCGAACCGGGGCGGCGTGCTACGGCACGCCGCCCTTCGCGTGCGCTCATGTCACGTTTGGTAACGCCGGGGAACGCACAGTCTTACCGGCTCCCTCGTGGGAGAGGGACTGCCGAGCGAGATCGTTGAACCGGTTCGCCTGCCATCCATCGGACCATGACCGAGGTGGCGGCGAGGAAGCGCTTCTGGACATTTGGACAACGCCTTGTCCACGGCGGCTCGTCGAACCGGTTCGACGGCTCGGGAGGTGACATGGCGACGATCGGCGACGTGGCTGCTCGTGACCGAGCCCGACGGCGCGCGGGCGCTGCGGCGCCTCACCGACTCGCGGATGGTCGACGGCGTGGTGCCGATGAACGTGGCATGGGACGACGTCAGGCCGCCCGTCCTGCGGGCGGCGCCGCAGCCGGGCGCGCTGGTCGGCCTGCCCGGCGACTGCTCCGGGCTGGACGTGTTCGACCTCGACTTCGAGGAGGCCGCGCCGGCCGCTTGACCGGGTCCGGGGCGTCCGGCGGCGGGTACGTGGGCCACGGTCGCCTGCCCGCCGACGGCGGGCTGGGGGCGCTTCGGCACCACGACGAGCGGCGATGACCACCGTGCCGGAGCCCCGCGCGGCGCGCGGCACGGTGGTCTCGCCGTGACGTCCGGGGTGGTCACCGCCGGCGTCAGTTGTTGAGCGCGCTGAACAGGGTCATTCCCGCGCTGACGATGAGGGCCAGCAGCACCACCCGGCGGAACCGGTCCGGGTCGATGCGGCTGAACACCGCGTCGCCGATGAAGTAGCCGAGCTGCACCACCGGCACCCCCACCAGCCCGATCCAGAGCGACTGGCTGTTCACCTGGCCGGCCACGGCGAAGCCGATCAGGCTGAACACGCTGGTGCCGGCGAACACCGCGGCGAGGGTGGCGCGGAACTTGCGCGGGTCGTAGCCCATGCCCTGGAAGGCGGCGACCATCGGCGGCCCGTTCGTGCCGGTGGACGTGGACAGCGCGCCGGACAGGAGACCGACCCCCACCAGCACGGGAACGTTGCCCGGCACCTTCACCCGGCGCCACACCATCAGGGTGCAGCCCAAGACGCCGACGCCGATGAGCGCGGTGAGGACCCGCTCGGACGTGGCCCCGTAGATCCACAGGCCCAGGGGCATGCCGAGCAGGATGCCGGCCATGGCGATCATGGCCACCTTCCATTCGGCGTGATGGCGCTGGCGTACGCCGATCGTGATGGTCATGGCGAGAGCGGACAGGGTGGTGGCGACGACCGCCGTGTGCGGGTCGACGGTGAGGGCGAGGAGGGGAGTGGCGACGAGGGCGTATCCGAATCCGGTCACCGCGTGCACCGTAGAGGCGAGGAGGACGATCACTGCGGCGACGAGCAGCGTGGTCACCTGCCACACTTTGCCATAAACCCAGGGAAATGATCCAGTATTTCTCGGCAGAAAAATCGGCGATAATCACATCGGCAGGCTGAGGCCGTTCCTGAAATCGAGAACGGAGCTGCGGCGAATGGTCTCTACGTTGTTTCTCTGGCTTTGTCAACGGGTGCGCCGAGGAGTGAATTGACGTGAACGCTCAGGAACCTGCGAATTACGTGGTCAGCCCGCCGCTCGACGGCGGCGGGGCGGTCGTCTTCGTCCCCGGGCTGGGCGGCCGGACGAAATTCGTCGACCGCTGGAACGAGCCCGGCCGGGGCCCCGTCATCCGCCGGGCCGTCTGGAGCGAACCCATGAACGTGCCCGCCGTCGACGAGCGCGGCGCGGCCCTCGCGTCCCTCATCGACCGCGCGGACGCCTCCGACGTCGTGCTCGTCGGCCACAGCATGGGCGCGCTGGTCTGCCTGGAGGCGGCCGGGCGGCTGGACCGGCGGGTGCGCGGCGTCGTCGTCATGTGCCAGTATCCACCGCACCGCACGCCCGTCTCGCCGCTCGCGGAGCTGCCGGACCGGGCGCTGGCGGCCGAACTCGACGCGCCGCCGCACATCGCGGACACGGCGGCCCTGCCCGAATACGCCCGCCTCTGGCGCTCCGAATACCGCCTTCTCAATCGTTACCTGGAATCGTATCCGCGCCCGATGGTGAACGCGCCGATCGTCGCCGTCGGGGCCAAGGACGACGCCAGTTCGTGGAGCTCGGAAAACCTCGACGAGTGGCATTCTTACACGACGGAACGGCTCTCCGTCCATATGGTCGCGGGCGGCCATCAGATGGTCGAAGAGCTGCCTTCCGAGACGCTACGAGAATGGCTCAGCACGCTTTCCTGCTGACCCTTCCGCGCGTCCATGACGTCGTTCTCCCCGGGCCTCCTCTCACTCGCCCAACCGGCGCAGTTCGGCGGCCAGCTCGGCCACCGTCGGATGGTCGAAGATCACCGCGATGCCGACGTCCACGCTGAAGGCCCGGCGGATCTCCTCGACCAGGCCGACGGCGGCGAAGGAGTCGCCGCCCAGGTCGAAGAAGTTCTCGTCCAGGCCGACCTCCTCCAGCCCGAACTCGGCACACCACATCTCCACCAGCCTGTCCTCAACCGCCACCTGCCCCTGCGCCGCCCCGCCCGAGAGTCCTTGGGGCACGGCGGACGGGGCACCGGCTGCGGTGGACTGCGCATCGGCTGAGATGGGCTGTGTGCCGGGTGCGGTGGGCCGCGTATCGGCTGCGGCGGACCGCGTGCCGGCCGCGCTGGGCCGCGTATCGACCGAGGCCGGCGCCCCCGACATGCTGCCCGGCCGCCCGCCTGATGAACCGGCCCCGTCACCCATGACCGCGTTCTTCAAGACGGCGTCGTGCCCCGGCACGGTGACGGCCACCTGCCGGTGCTCAGGCCGGGCCAGAAGCCGCAGCAGCAGGCCGATCCCGGTCGCGGGCGTGATCGCGTCACCAGGCGCAAGCTGCGGCCCGGCGTCAAAGTGCCGCCGTCCGGACGACGGCACCGGCCCGGCGGCGGCGTCCCGTCCGAGGCTGATGTCCGGCGTGATGGCGGCGCCTCGCTCCTCACGACGAATGTCGGAAGCGACCATCGATTCGTCGACGCGGCGCATGGTGAAGCCCCTGACCTCGACGGCCACCTCGCCGTCAGCCGTCAGTACGTCGATGTCCGCCACGATCGTGTCGGGACCGCTCGGCCGCCGGCGGATGTGGCTGTACGCGCGGCCCGGGATCGGCCGGTGCACCACGATCGACTGGTAGGCGAACGGGGCGTGCGGCGGCTCCAGATCGGGATCGCGCGCCAGCGACACCGCCGCGTCCAGCAGCGTGGGGTGCAGCGCGTGCTCGCCGAGCTCGTGACTGAAGGCGTCGGAAAAGGTGAGCACAGCAAGCTTCGTGCCCGGATCGTCCCCTGACGTCCAGATCTCCTCACCCGGCCATCGCGGTCCGATGGTGAACAGCCGGTTGGCCGGATCGTTCACGGGCGTGCGCCGGTCGGTCAGCGACGCGCGCAACCCGTCCAGGTCCACCGTGCCCGCCGTGGCATCCACCAGCCCGATCTCACCCGTCGTGTGCACGCGATGGTCACTGGGCGAGCCGGAGGACGATGACAGCGGCGCGGTGCGTACGGTGAAACGCCAGACATCCTCGTGCGGCTCGAAGCCGACCTCCAGCGAGACGGGCTCAGGGGTGGTGATCGGCTGCCGGAACACCATGTGACGCACCCGCTCGGGCCGCCCGTTCACGTTGCCGACCGCCTCACGGAACGCGCGCAGAACGAAGTCGACCTGGGCCGTGCCCGGCAGCACCGGGACTCCTTCCATTCGGTGCTCGTCGAGAATCGGATAACTCTCGGCCGACAACGAGACCGACCACCGACGCACAGCCACCCCGGCCTCCGGTCCCGAGCCCGGCTCCACCTCTGTAGCCACGTTCGGGCCTGTCCCCGCGATTTGCCCTGGGCGGCCGGTGTGCGGGTGTCTTTCCTGGCGGGCGGCCATGCCGACCTCGGTCCACGACGGCCAGTTGACGCTCACCGAGGCGCAGCCCGCCAGCGGCTGCCGGCGTACCACCGCGTCGAGGAAGGCGTTCGCGGCGGCGTAGTCGGCGCCGCCCACCAGGCCCCTGAGCGCGGCCCGGCTGGAGAACGCCACGAAGAAGTCGAGACCGGCCTGGTCCCGCAGCACCTCGATCAGCGCCAGCGTGCCGTGCACCTTCGGCGCCAGCGTCGCCCTCATCTGTTCCCGCGTCCGGAACGGGATCATGCCGTCCCCCGCCACCCCGGCGAGATGGAACACCCCGTTGACGCCACCGAAGGAGTCCGACGCCCGACCGATCACACGGCGCAACGCCTCCACATCGGTCACGTCGCACGTCTCGACCCGGCACTCGGCCCCGAGCCCCTTGATCTCAGCCAGCTCCGCCTCGTGCCCACCTGTACGGCGCCCCAGCAGCAGCAACCGCGGCCGCATCCCCGTCTCCGCCAGCCCACGCGCCACAGCCAGCCCCAGCCCGCCGAGCCCTCCGGTGATCACATACACACCCCCGCGCCGCAACCCGACCGACCCCACACCACGAGCGTCCGCACCGTTGGAAGCCGCGCCGTGCCGGGGCGCGACGTCAGGAGCCGTGTCGTCGAGGGGGAGCGGGCGTTCTTCGGGGATCCAGCGTCGGTCGCCGCGCAGGGCGACGATCTCCGAGTGGTCGAAGCCGCGCAGTTCCGCGAGTAGCCGGTTGGTGCCCACCCCGTCCTGGACGTCGATGAGCTTGCAGCGGGAACGGGGGTTCTCCAGCATGTAGCTGCGCAGGAGGCCGAGCAGCATGGCCCGGACCGGGTGCACGCGCTCGCCGCCTGTCACGTCCGCCGACAGTTCGGTGATGACCAGGACATCGCGGCCGCGTCTGTCGGGTGCCCGCCGCGCCGCCTCCTGCAGCAGGTCCACGAACCGATGGAAACCGGCGTCGAGCTGGTCGTCGATGGTGCTCAGGTCGGGTTCCGCCAGGGCGCCGAGCTGGGTGGCGTCCACGACGAGCTCCGGGTAGCGGCGCGACTCCCTCAGCTCGTCCAACAGCCGGACGACGTCCTCCGAATGTCCCGGCCGGATCGTGAAGTCGTTCTCCGAGCATCCGGGTCGGTCCATGGAGTCGGTCGCCGAGCTCGCGTACGCGGAGGCGTGCCGGACCCTTGTTGCGTCCCATCCGGCTCGGTCGAGCAGGGCGGTCAGTTCGGCCGCGCGGCGTGGGTCGTCCGGCAGGAACACCAGTGGGCGCGACCCGTGCCCGATGCCGGACCCATGGCGTGGGGCTGGTGCGGCCTCCACCCACGTGGGCAGCCGCAAGGCCGCCCCGCCCGCCTCGCGCGCGTGCGCCTCGCTCGTCTCGTGCGCGGACTGGCCGGTCGGCTGGTGTGCGGGTGCGCCGTTCGGCTGGTGCGCCGGCGTGCGGCCGGCCGGGCCGTGCGGGGCTTCCAGGTCGATCCAGTGCCGCTCGCGCTGGTACGGGTAACCGGGCAGGGGCACGCGTTCACGAGGACCCGACGCCGACAGGGGCGACCAGTTCACCTCCGCGCCCAGCGTCCACATCCGGCCCAGCGCGTACAGGAACGAGGCCCGTTCCGTGGCGCCCTTCGACGGCCCGGCCGGCAGGACCGGCACCACCAGATGACGCCCGGCCCGCACCTGGGGATGCGCGCGGGCCAGGGTGGTGAGCGACCGACCCGGGCCCATCTCGACCAGCACCCGGTCTCCATCGGACAGCACGGCGTCGAGCGCCCGCTCGAACAGGGCGGGCTCGTCGAGGAGCCGCAGCCAGAAGTCCGCGCTTCCTGCCTGCGCCGGCTCCACCAGGCCGCCGGCGGCGGTGGAGCAGATTTTCGCCCGGGGACGCCGTGGCCGGATGCCGTCGAAGGCCGTGCGGAACCGTCCGGCGGCGTCGTCCGTGGACGATCCGCCCGTCGCCTTGGCGCTGACCAGCCGTACCGTCTCCTGGAGGGTGAACACCCCGGCGAGCGTGGCGGCGGCGAACTCCCCGACGCCCAGGCCGAGCAGCACGTCGGGCTCGATGCCCAGCGCCTGCCAGAGCCGTCCCAGCGCGTACTCGACGCTGAAGACCGCCGACTGCCTGACATCGGCGCCGTCCGGGACCGGCCGGTCCTGCGCGGCTTCCCGCGTCCCCTCCCAGAGCGGCCGCAGCGGCAGGCCGTGCGCCTCGAAGAGCTCGACGCACTCGTCCAGCGCCGCCCTGAACACCGGTTCCGTACGGCGAAGCTCCGCCGCCATGCCGGCGTGCCACGCCCTCTCGCCCGGGAACAGGAACACGGTGCTCCGCTCCGCCCACTCCGGCGGGGTGACGATGCGCCGCCCCTCGTCGAGTACGGCGGCCGCCGCGTCGGCCAGGCTCTCCACCACCACCGCGCCCCGTACCGGATGGGGCGTGCGCCCCTCCCGCAGCGTGAACGCGACCCCGGCGAGCGGCTCAGCGCTTCCCGCGAAGGCTCGGGCGAGCCGCTCCGGCCAGGCCGCGGCCGCCGCCGGCGTCCGCGCCGACCACACGATCAGCTCCGCCGGTTCACGACGCGTCGGTTCCGGGCGGGATCCGGTGTGGCCGCCGCCTTGCCGGCTCCGCCCAGGGACAGCCGGGCGGGCCGGTGCCTCTTCGAGGATGGCGTGCGCGTTCGTGCCGCCGATCCCGAACGAGCTGACCCCCGCCAGCCGCCGCCGCCCGGCCGCCCGGGGCCAGGACCGGAGCGTGTCGTTGACGAGGAACGGTGAGCTGTCGAGGTCGAGCAGCGGGTTCACCTCGTCCAGGTTGACGGTCGCCGGGATCCGCTCGTGGCTCAGTGACAGCGCGGTCTTGATCAACGACGTGATCCCCGCCGCATGCCCCAGATGCCCCACGTTGCCCTTGATCGAGCCGATGGGACACCGTTCGGCCCGCGACGCCGCCCGGGCGCCGAACGCCATCCGCAGCCCCGCGATCTCGATGGCGTCACCCAGCCGGGTCGCGGTGGCGTGCGCCTCCACGTACCCGATGTCCGCGGGCCCCACGCCGGCCAGTTCCATGGCCCGCGCCACGACCTCCGCCTGCCGGTCGGCGCTGGGCGCGGTGAAGCCGACCTTGTGCGCGCCGTCGTTGTTGACCGCCACCGACCGGATCACCGCGGAGATCCGGTCGCCGTCGCCCAGGGCGTCGGCGAGCCGCTTGAGCACCACGACGCCGGCCCCGCTGCCGAAGACCGTGCCGGTGGCCGCCGCGGCGAAGGGCCGGCAGTGACCGTCCCGGCTGAGCGGGCCGTCCTGGGCCCACCGGTAGCCGTGACCGACGGGGAACTCGACGTCCGCGCCGCCGGCCAGCGCGACGTCACACTCGCGCAGCCGCAGCGCGTTCACGGCGAGGTGCACCGCCACCAGCGAGCTCGAACACGCGGTCTGCACGGTCAGGCTCGGGCCGTTCAGATTCAGCTTGTACGACACCAGCGTCGACGCGCTGTCGGGGTTGTTCCACATGCCGGCCCCCATGCCGGTCGCACTCCTGAGCGCCTCCAGGTTCGCGAGAATCCGGCCGATCCCGTACCGGTTCGCGGCGACCGACGAGAACACGCCCGCCCTGCCGAGCCGCGTCGCGTCATATCCGGCGTTCTCCACGGCGGCGTGCGCGGTCTCCAGGTAGAGCCGCAGCTGCGGATCGCACACGTCGGCCTCGCGCCGGGTCAGGCCGAAGAACCCGGCGTCGAACAGGTCGATGCCCTCCGGCTCCGCCACCGCCCGCACGTACGCCGGGTCGGCCAGCGCCTCCGGCGACACGCCCCTCGACCGCAGCTCGTCCTCGGCGGGGAAACGCACCGCCTCCTCGCCGGCCACGAGCAGCTCCCACAGTTGCCGGGTGCCGGCCGCCCCGGGGAAACGGCCGGCCATCCCGATGATCGCGATCGGCTCGACGAGGTCGCTCATGTCGTCCGTGCTCCAATCAGCTTGCCGCGTACGGGGAACGAGCCGTCGCGGAGACCAGGCCGCCCTCCACCGAGTGAGGGGCGGCCTCAGGCCAGGTCGTCGTCCAGGGTCTCTCGTAAGTGATCGGCGAAGGCCCGCAGAGTGGGATATCGGAAGACCAGCACCGGAGAGATCTCCCTGCCGAGGCGGATGGAGACCTCCGACACGAAACGCATCAGGGACATCGAGGTGAAACCGGTCTCGAAGAAGCCGCCGTCAGGGTCGATCCCGGTCCGGCCGAGCACGGACCGCGCACTCTCGTCCAGCACCGCCCACAGCTTCCCGGCCTGGTCCTCGGCCGGCTCGTCACCCCACGCATCAGCCTGATCCCCGCCCAGCCCGCCGCCCAGCCCGCCGTCCCGCGCGCCGTTCCGGCCGCTGTCCGGGGCACTGTCCGGGGCGCTGTCCTGCGGGGAGTCCCGCACCTCGATGCTCGACGGCAGGACCGCCGGGTCCAGCCGGTCGCGGAGCACCGCCCGGATCTCCTCGCCGTCCACCGCCGCCCCTGGAGCCCGTACGACGGTCAGGCGCACGGTTCCGACACCCGCGCCGTCCTCGACGAACGTCGCCACCGAGCCGGCCACGCCCGGGACCAGGGCGGCCGCGCCCTCGATCTCGTCCAGCTCCACCCGCGTGCCGTTGACCTGGACCTGCCGGTCCGCCCGCCGCAGGAAGCACAGGTCGCCGTCCGGCAGCAGGCGGACGACGTCGCCCGTGTCGTACCAGCGCCGGCCGTCCTGGTCGGTGGTCAGCAGTGCGGCGCCGCCGGTGTAGCCGAGCGCACATGCGGAGGACTCCACCTGCAACCGGCCCTCCAGATTCGCAGCGCCGCTCACCCCGGGCTCCGGGACGATCCTGATCGTGGCGTGGCCGAGCGAGCGCCCGATGGGGACCGGGTCCTCGCCGGCGACCCCCTGACCAGGCGGAACCCGGTACATGCAGACCACCTGCGGCGTCTCCGACGCGCCGTAACAGTTGACCACGGTGGCCCGCGGCGCGAACCGGGCCGTCGCCCGCAGCGCCGCCGCCGTGAGCCGCGCCCCCACCGAGCAGACCACCCGCAGACTGGGCAAGGGACGCGGGGACGCGCCCGCCATGAGCTGGAGCAGGACCGGCGAGCCCTGGAGCACCGTGATGGAGTGCGCGGCGAGCCAGTCCGCCGCCGGCCGCGGATCGGCGGCCGTGCGCGGGCCGGGGACGAACAGCGTCGCACCCGTCACCCAGGGCGCGATCAGCTCCCGCAGGCTGGGATCGTGGCCGGGCCGGCTGAGGAAGGCGACCCGGTCGGCTTCGTCCATGGGCAGCTCTTCGAAGAACGCCGCGCAGGCCGCCGCGAAGGCCGCCCGCCCGACGACGATCCCCTTGGGCCGGCCCGTCGTCCCGGACGTGAAGAGCACATGACTGACGTCGTCCCCGACGTGGCCGCCGCCGTTCGCGGAGACGTCCAGCGGCTCCAGGCCGGCGGCCGGGGCGGACGACGGCGCGAAGACCGCGGCGGCGCCGGTGGCCGCCAGCGCCCCGCGTACCCGTTCCCGGCCCCAGTCCCCGAGGATCGCCGGAACGGCTCCCGCGCCCCACAGCCCCAGGAGCCGCGCGACGAACGCCGGGCCGCGCTCGGCGGGCACGCCCACCACGCGGCGCTCCAGCCGGTGACGCCGCACGACCTCGCCGACGTCCGCGCCGAGCGCGGCGAGATCGCCGAAGGTGAGCCGGCGATCCTCGTGCACCAGCGCGACCCGGCCCGGGTCACGCGGCGCCCGCCCGAGCACGCCGAACAGCCCCAGCCCCGGGTCGCCGACTGCGGTGCCCGTGGGGGTAGTGTAGGTAACGGTGCCGATGGTGTCACGGGCGGGGCCGGTCGGCTGGTCCCGTCGGCTCACGCTGGCCTCCCTCGCGGGCACGACTCCCGCTCGTCCGATCGTTGTCGCGTCACAGCAGCTCGTCCCACACCGGGTGGAAGTACCTGGGGTGAGCGGCGCGCAGGTCGCGCCAGTGTTTCCTGCGGCTCTCCGCCGGTGCCGCGCCGGCCCGGTCGTCCCCCGGCTCGCCGGTCGCCGGCCATGCCACGTGCACCAGCGGGAGCACGGCGGAACCGCGCCGGGCCTTGCCCAGCTCCGCCCCCGCGCCGGTGACGACTTTGGACAGCCCCATGGCGTACGCGTGCCTGATGGGTTCGTAGATGGCCGCGTTGAAGTACACGAACGGGTCGGGCCCCTCGTCGTCCACCCGCCCGAAGTCCGTCACGTACAGCCGGTCGTGCCACCGGCACAGCACCCCGGCGCCGACGACCCGGCCGCGCACCTTGCACAGCACGGCCAGCGCCGCGGTGTCGCCCAGCGCGGAGGCGTACGCCGAGAGCCGCCCCGTGACCGCGTCCACGCTGTAGGCCATCCCGTGCCTGGCCCGCACGTTCCCGATCATCGGCGCGATGGCCGGGACGGCCTCGCGCAGCGGGACGGTCTCGGCCGCGCAGACCTCGGCGAAGCGCCCGGTCTCCCTGCGGACGCTGGTACGCGTGTTGCGCGGCAGCGTCGCCAGGTAGTCCGCGAAGCACGTGCCGGGCAGCTCCAGCTCGGTCTGGGCGACGCCGGCCAGCCGGTGCCGGCCGCCGTCGCCCGTGACCGGCGCGAGGTCCCGCCACGCGGCGGCGTCGAGGAACAGGAAGAAGGTGTACGGAAGCCCGCGCTCGGCCGCGACGGCGCCGGCGGCGTCCCTGAGCGCGCGCAGGACCATGGCTCTGGCCGGCCCCGTCAGGGTGGGGTCGAGGACGAGCCGGGTGCCGAAGCCGGCCCGGGACCCGGCCAGCAGCCCCAGCCGCCCGCCGGCCGGGCTCGCGGCCCGCAGCAGGTCCTGGAAGTGCAGCTCGGGCCAGTAGAGGTAGTCGCCGCGGCTGGGCAGCGAGTCGTAGAGGGGGAGCGCGCCGAGGACGCGGCAGTGCCCGGGCCTGCGGGCGATGAGGTACATGACGGGCGCCTCACCGGTCCGTTCGAGAGCCCGCAGCCACGCACGGCTCTGGAACAGGTCCTGAGGGTCGGCGACGTCGTCCCACGCGCGCCCGGCGACGTCGCTCAGCGAGAGAACGCGTTCGACCGTCACGGGCCCGGGCACTTCTGGCGTCATTTTGCGTATTTCCTGGTGCGTTATCCGAACAGGGCGGTCACGTGATCAACCAGCCCCGTGATGGAGCCATTCGAGCAAGTCCGGCTCGGCGAGGCCGGACACCCGGCGCTCGTAGTGCGCCCGATCCTCGGCGGTGAGGAACTGCTGCCATTCGCCGGACTTACCGCTGCGGAAAAAGCGTTTGCGGTCGCGGATGTAACCCAGTTGCTCATCGGGCGCGAGTTCGTCCGCGCGATCGCGCATCTGCTGGAACGTGGCGGCCTCGACGAGCCCGGGCCACCTGCTCTCGTCGATCTCGATGCCGAGCCGCCCGGCCAGCCGCCGCATCTGGCCCGCCAGGTCGCGTGACAGGTCGGCGTAGTGCAGCAGGACGACGTTCGGCTCCGTACGGCGGATCCAGGCGCGGCTCTGCGTCCAGATCAGCGCGCGCAGCGAGTCGAGGTTGACGTGCGGCGGGTCGTCGTTGTCCACCCAGCGCATCAGGTACGTGCGTTCGTCGAGGAGGTCTCTGTCGTCATGGCCGTCGACCGGGGCGTCGTCCGCGCCGCCGCCGGGGTGGGCGGCCTGGTGGATCAGCCGGCGGATCACGTCGCGTTTGAGGTTCTTGCCGTGGCTGCGCAGGGAGATGGCGACGTCGCGCGGGTCGCGTCCCACCGTGATGTAGGTGACCTGGGGATCGATCGGGATGCCGTCGAGCGGGATGTGGGTCTTGATGAAACGGCGGTGCCGCTGCGCGGACAGGTGGTCCCAGACCTCCTGTTTCGGGCGTACGAGCATGTCGATCCACGGGGAGAGGCTCGACAGCTTGGCGGGTAGCCGGGGCGTCTGGAAGATGAGGAGTGCGCAGATCGTCTGGGTCCAGGTGGTGCCGCACTTCGCCGGAGAATTGATGACGATGTCGCCGGGACGGAATTCGAAACCGTCCCACCTGGAGCTGTCCTCCATTGGAGTGAGGTAACGAGCCAGTTGTGTCGTCACGAATGCGAGTTTAAACACAGTATGCGAGTTGAGAAAATACATCTTTGCCGGTATTTATTGCGAATCGCGGCCATCGCCCGGTTTGCTGGTGGTGAATAGTGAAATTTACGGCATGCGTTATCGCCGAGGCGCTGAATTGCGCGCCTCGGCCGCCGTCACCGGCCGCTCATCCGCTGCGCAGGGAGTAGGCGGTCACCTCCTCGGGCACCTGGGTGAGGCGTGACAGCGCGCCGCTCCCGATGTTCCAGCCGAGCAGCCTGTCCCCGCTTTCGACGATCACGGTGTCGTGCCCGTACCAGCCGCGCACGGCGCAGCCGGCCTTCCCGCAGCGCGCTCCGGGCGGATCGCCCCAGGGCAGGAGCAGCGTCCTGACCACCCGTCCCGTGGCGGACTCGGCCACCACGACCACGTCCGCCCGGCCCCGCCGGTCGTCGTGCGCGGGCGCGGACCTGGCCACGAGGCCGTCACGCTGCCACCCGTGGTCACCCGGGCCGCGCACGGGCATCCGGCCCTGGCCGGTGATGCCCCGCACGTCCAGCCGCAGCTCCCGGTCACCCTGCCGGATCAGCGTCCTGCGGCCCTGACCGGGCGAGACGATCCTGAGGTCGCCGTAGCCCGCGGCACTGGCGAACCCCTTGAACGGCTGCCGCACGGCTGCCCCCGTGGCCAGGTCGAGCAGGTAGTTCGCCGCCTGCTGCTCGACGAGCAGCCGATCCCCGCGCCACAGCACCGCCTGGTTGAACCCCGGCACCCGGTACCGCCTGGCCTGGCCGATCACCAGGTCGACGACGACCACCTCGTCCCGCTGCGGGAAGGCGGCCATCGTCCCGTCGGGGGCGAGCGAGTTGGGGACCAGCGCCGGGCTGGGGGAGCCGGTCGCGTCCACGGCCTCGTCCAGCTTCACGTCCAGCCGGACGCGGCCGCCGGCCTTCATCGCGTAGATCCGCCCGTCGCCGTACGCGGCCAGCGCCAGCACGGGCCCGGCGACCGAGGGCATGACGGGGACGCCGGCCCACCGCTCCGGCAGCGCGGTCGCCAGCGCCGGCAGCGCCGCCTCGCCGGCGGGCGGTGGGGCGACGTCCGCGGGGGGAGCGGACGGCGTCATGGGCACGGGCGTGCCGCCCGGATGGACGGCGACGCCGCGTTCGACCGGCTCCGGCGTCATGACGATCCCCGCCACGACGACCGCGGCGACCGTCGCCACCGCCGCGGCCGCCGTCAACCGGCGGCGGGCACGCCTCCGCGTGCCCAGCCGCCACAACTCTCCCGCGCTGGACGAACCCTCCGGCAGGGTCTCGGCGAGCTCGCCGAACAGCTCGCGCAACCGCTGGTCCGTCATATCAGCACCTCCTCCAGCTCGGGAGCGACCTCGCGCAGGCGCTTCAGCGCCGCGTGCGTCTGGCTCTTCACCGTCCCGGGGGAGACCCGCAGGATCGCGGCGACCTCCCCGACGGGCAGGTCCTCGTAGAAACGCAGCACGAGCACGGCCCGCTGCTTCACCGGCAGCCTGGCCAGCGCGCGGGCGAAGACCAGCTTCAGGTCCGACTCGCCGGAGGTGTCCTGGTCCTGCTGTTCCGGCGGCTCCTCGTAGACGAACTCCCGCCGCCTGCGCCGCCTGGACGCGACATCCCTGTACAAGGTGGTACGTACGTAGTTGACCGGATCCGTGTGCACCTTCGACCAGCGGCGCGCCAGTTTGATCAGGGCTTCCTGGAGTACGTCCTCGGCCAGATGCCGGTCGCCGCTGATGAGGATGGCGGCACGCAGCAGCCGCGGGCGCCAGGCGGCGACGAAGGCCTCGAACGCCTCGGAATCCCTCATGTAGACAAGACGCCCCGGGGGGCGCGATCGGTTGGGGTCCGCGCCGAAATCCACCGAATCCGGCTTCACCGAGGCAACCCTGCCCTGCTATCGGGGCCCTGACCGCGGAAGGCGGAGCTGTGGGCGGCACCGGGACACGGGCCCGGCCGCCGCCTACGCTGGAGGCCATGACCGAGACCGACGACGGAGACCGTCCCGCCCGCGTCGAGGACGTACACGAACTGGCCCTGTCCATGCCGCA
Source organism: Nonomuraea fuscirosea (assembly GCF_003001935.1). Taxonomy (GTDB): domain Bacteria; phylum Actinomycetota; class Actinomycetes; order Streptosporangiales; family Streptosporangiaceae; genus Nonomuraea; species Nonomuraea fuscirosea. The sequence goes on from NZ_PVNG01000004.1 coordinate 428,215, forward strand.
CGTGACCGTCTATCCCGGGACCGGCGACAACCCGGTCTACCAGGTGGGCGGAAAGTCGTTCGTGTTCTTCCGCAACCCGCGCCCGGACGCGGTGGACCCCGACACCGGCGAGCGCTACCCGGACGTGATCGTCTTCTGGGTCGAGTCCCAGGCGGACAAGCTGGCGCTGGTCCAGGACGAGACGACGCCGTTCTTCACCACCCCGCACTTCGACGGTCACGCGTCGGTGCTGCTGCGCGCCGCCAGGATCGGTGAGCTCACCCGCGCCGAACTGGCCGAGGTGGTCCAGGACGCGTGGCTGTCGCGGGCCTCGGCCCGCAGGGCGGCCGACTGGCTCCGCGCCCACCCGCCCGCACGGGGATGACGGCAGAGCGCGCGAGGACGACCGTCCCTTACTCGAACAGGGACGGGTCTCCCGTGCCCCGGCGCAGGATCTCGGGCTCGTCCTGCGACAGATCGACCACGGTCGTCGGGGTCGCGCCGCACTCGCCGGCGTCGATGACGGCGTCCAGCGAGTGGTCCAGGGTCTCCTTGATCTCCCACCCCTGCGTCATGGGCTCCGTCTCGTCGGGCAGCAGCAGGGTGCTCGACAGCAGCGGCTCGCCCAGCTCCGCCAGCAGCGCCTGCGTCACGACGTGGTCGGGGATCCGGACGCCGACCGTCTTCTTCCTGGGATGCAGCAGGCGCCGGGGCACCTCCTTGGTCGCGGGCAGGATGAACGTGTAACCGCCCGGGGTCGCCGCCTTGACCAGGCGGAACACCGCGTTGCTCACATGCACGAACTGCCCGAACTGGGCGAAGTCCCGGCAGACCAGGGTGAAGTGATGGTCGTCGCTCAGGCGGCGGATCTCCTTGATCCGGTCGATGCCCTCCTTGTTGCCCAGCCGGCACCCGAGGGCGTAGGACGAGTCCGTCGGGTACGCGATCAGCCCGTCGCCGCGCAACAGGTCGACGACCTGGCCGATCAGGCGGGGCTGGGGATTGTCCGGATGCAGATCGATGTACTTGGCCACACCTCGGATCTTAGAAGCGAACCCGCCATGGCCGGGCACGGGGCTCGCGCCTCCTCAACCGGGGACGCCGCCGGCCACCCACCGCCTGATCTCCTCGCCGGCCCGATCGGCGACCGGATGCCCGGCGGGCCGGGTGACCAGGTCGCTGAGGGCGAACATGTCGAGCACGTGCCCCAGATAGGCCCAGTCGTCGTCAGGCGGCAGGTGCGCGCCGAACCCCTCCCGGAAACCCTCGGTGAAACCGGCCGGATAGTCGGCCCCGAACCGCAGCATGTTGGCCGCGTCGGCGTACGGGCAGCCGGAGAAGGAGAACTCCCAGTCGAGCACGGCGTCCACCCGCCAGCCGTCCGCCGCCCGCGTGACCAGGACGTTCTTGGGATTCATGTCGGCGTGCACGAGCCTGGCCCACCCGTCCACGCGGGTGAGCGCCGGAGCGTGCGCCGCGCACAACTCCGCCCACGCCGACCGTACCGCCGGATCGAGACGAGAGGCCGGCACCTTGCTCATGCAGCTCTCGGCGAACGCGGGCAGTTGCCTGGACCACGGCGGACCTTCGGCGACCGCGAGATCAGACCCACCGAAGAACCCCGGCCGATCAAACCCCGCACCCCCGATCCCCGCCACCACCCGCCCCACCTCAACCCCCAACGCCCGCAACTCACCCGCGTAGCAGCCGGGCCCGGGCCCGGACAACCCGACCTCGGGCCCGGACGGCACGATGTCGGGACCGGACCCCACAATGCCGGGCCCGGCCATCAGGACCTCGGGATCGGCCAACACGCTGCCGGGATCGGCCAGCACGATGTCGAGCGGCGTGCCCGCCACGTGCTCCAGCACCATGGCCGGACGCCTGCCCGCCACGGACGGCAGGACGAGCAACACCTCAGGCACCGGCACGTGACGGCGGCCCAACTCCATGACCGCGCCCTCCACGGCCGGGTCGGGCCCACCGAGCCGAGCGACCACGGCACCTCCGCCGGCCAGCTCCAGCAGGGTCGTCTCGTGAGAGAACCCGCCGGCCAGCATCCGGGTAGCGACCACCTCAACGCCCAGCGCCGCCGCGATCGCCTTCATCTCTTCCGCCCGCATCCGCCCCAGTCTGGCACGTACGACCCCCGTACCGCCGAAGCCACCTTCCCCACCAGCCATACGCCGCCCCCGCACCACCGATCCCACCGGACCCACCGCCCTTCCAGCGACCCGTCACCCGTCCCTCCACGACCGCCCTCCACGACCGCCCTGCACGGCTGGAGTGACGACCGGCGGGACGACTGGCCGCATGACTGGCCGCACGACTGACCTTGCGATCGGCCAGACGACTGACTCCTATGGACGGCCCGGCGTGTACACCCGTCAGTACTGACCAAGGCATGGGTGAGGGCTTACAACAATCGGTCGAGGAGGCTGGGAAGGGCCGCTCCGTGAGAAGATCAAGCTCATGACTGAACTGCCTGGCTCAGGCTGCCGCGACTCCCGCAGCCGCCCGATGGACACCGACCCCTCCGCGCCGTCCATGACGCGGCCGGTCAGGCTGGTGAGGGCGGGTACGGTCGAGTGCTGAGCATGCCCCGAACCCATGACGCCTCCAGTCCCGGCACCACGCCGGAGGAGGCGCTCACCATGGCAGGCGGGCCAAGCGAGCAGTCAAAGCCGACCCCAGCGCAGCCGCCCGCACAGGCGACCGGCTTCGATCCGGCCGGACAACCGGTCGAGCTAGGCCAGGCAGGGCAGATGACCGGGCTTGGTCTGGCCGGGCAGGCAGCTGAACTTGGGCAAAAAGGGCAGTTGGCCAAGCGTGGCTTGGCTGGGCGAGCGGCCGGGCTTGGGCACGCAGCGCATGTGGTCGGTCCAGGCCAAGAAGGGCAAGCGGCCAGGCTTGGTCCGGCTGGGGAAGCGGCCGGGCTCGGTCCGGCTGAGCAGGCGACCGGGCCTGGGCAGGCGGAGCATGTGACCGGACCTGGCCAAGAAGGGCAAGTGGCTGGGCCGGAGGAGGCCGGGCTTGGGTCGGCCGGACCGGCGGTGGCCGGGTGGAAGGCGGCAGGGCGGACGATGACCGGTGACGAGATCGCGGGCCACGAAGCGGAACAAACCGGTGCAGACGAGCCCGGCTTCGAAGGCCACAGGCCCGAGCCCGGAGCTCACAAGTCTGGCTCTGGAGGCCATGAGCCCGGGTCCGGAGGCCGCAAGCCCGAGTTCAGCGGGCAGGGTCCCGAGTTCGGAGGCCGCCGGCCCGATTCAAGTGGGTACAGGCCCGAGTTGGGCGGTTACGGGACCGACCCCAGCGAGGTCGGGCCTGAGCGTGGGGTGACCGCGCCGGGGCTGGAGGTGACCGCCTCCGGGCTCGGCGTGACCGCGTCCAGACTCAACGCGGCCGGCCTCGGCGTATCCGGCTCCGGTGCCGCCGGGCTCGGCGCATCCGGGCCCCACGCGTCCGACCCCGGTGCTGCTCGGCCCGGTGCCGCTGGGCTCGGTGCGGCAGGGCTCGGCTCGTCCCAATCCCATACGTCCGGACCCGGCACGTCCGGACCCGGCACGTCCGGACCCGGCACGTCTCACTCCGGCACGTCCCACTCCGGTACGCCTGGACCAGGTACGTCCGGACTCGATGCATCTAGAGCCGGTACGTCCGGACTTGGTGGGTCTGAGACCGGTACGTCCAACCTTGCTGTGCCTGGAACTGGTGCGCCTGGAATCGGCGCCTCCGGAACAGGCATGCCCGGGCTCGTCGGTGCGGCTGGACTGGGTGCGTCCGGTCGTGGTGGGGCCGGGGTGGGGCTCGGGATGGGGTGGCCGGAAACGGGCGGTCACTCGCGTGGCGTCGGATTAGCGGACGTCGAGGGCCTGCGACCCCGGCGCGAACCCGGCGACGGAGGCCAGGTGCCCGGCGCCGATGTCGACCTGGTGGACGGGCTGCCCCCGGAGACCCGCCGCACCGCCATCGCCTGGCTGAGCGAGAACGTCTCCCCGGCCGCGCGGCAGACGCGACTGCAGGTGCTGGCCTCGTTCCTGCGCTGGCTGGGTGCCGTCGAGCCGGACGTCGAAGCGGCGGACGTCACCACGACCCACCTGGACGCCTACTGCGAGGCCGCGCTCGCCGGCAGCCTCACCGTCGGCGTGCGCCACCCGGGCAGGCCCCTCGCCCGGGCGACCGTGGCCAGGAAACGGGCGGTGCTGTCGTCGTTCTACACCTTCGCCTGGCGAACCGGCGCCGCGCGGCACGAATGGCCCCCGCGAACGGACGCGACCCGCGACCCCCGCCTGCTGAGCAAGGACGACCGGCGAAGGCTGCGTGAGGGCGCCGCCCGCCTGGCCGCCGGCGGCCGTACCGCCGAGGCCGTCGCCGTCGCGCTGCTGGACGCCACCGGCGCGACCGCCGACGCGCTGGCCGGGCTGACCCTGCAGGACCTGCGGGCGGTCGCCTCGGGCGAGCCCGCCATCGTCACCATGCACGACGCACGGGGCGACCTCGTCGCCTTCCCGATCCCGACACCGGCCCGCCCCCTGCTGTGCGACCTGTCGTCGGAACGGAAGGCGGGGGAGCCGCTGCTCACACGCGCCGACGGCCGGCCCGTGGACGTGCGCTGGCTCAGGAACGCGCTGACCGACGCCGCCCTCGCCGGCGGCATCCCCCGGCGCCGCGCCGAACTGCTCGACCCGCACATGCTCCGCGCCACCACGGTGACCGAGTACCTACGCGACCGCACGACTTGACAAGGCGGGGGCACCGATACCCCCCGCCACCTCACCCCGAACCCTCAACCCCCGCATCCCCGGACTCCTGAACCTGGGATTCCTGAACCCCGGACTTCGGATCCCCGGAGCTCGGACCCTCGGACCCCGGGTCCTCGGACTCCGGGGACTTCTGGACCCTTCATCTTCGGACGCTTGGGGTCCCTGGACTTCGGACCCCTGCCTCTCGGGCCTCGGATGCCCGAACCCTCGCTTCTCGGGACCTCGGTTCTCAGATTCCCGGACCTCGGATTCCTGGTTCCCAGATCCTTGGACGCCGGATCCCTGGACTTTGGCTACTCGGGCTCTCAGACCTTGGTTTCTGGATCCGGGCTCCTGGAACCCCAGACCTCCAGACGCCGAATCCTCTGACTCCCAGACCGTCGGCTCTCTGGACTCCCGGACCCGGACCTCGGATCCCTGGCTCCCAGATCCCAGGCTGGCTCCCGGGTCTCCGGCCTTTCCGGACCGGTTGCGGAGTTCCCCGGTTACCTGGGTCTGGGGTGTTTGTGCGGGTGCGGTGTCACACTTGTGGGGCGGCTCGGGTCAAGGCGGTGGAATCATTCGGACCCGCCGTTCCGGGACACGTCGCCGCGTCGGCGGGTGTCCCGGAAGGAGCGTCTGATGCTCACTGTCGTCGTCACCGTTCTGACCGCCCTCTGGGTCGGGTTCTCGGCCCTGTCCGTCTTCAGGCGTGCCCAGTGGGTCGTGGGACCGCTGGCCGAGTACGGCGTCGCCCGTAGGTGGTGGCCGTGGCTGGGGGCCGCCAAGGCCGCGGGGGCGGTCGGGCTGGTGGTCGGGCTGGTCGTGCCCGTCATCGGGGTCGTGGCGGGGATCGGGCTGGTGCTGTACTTCACCGGGGCCGTGATCACCGTGCTCAGGGCGCGCTCGTACGCCCACGTCCCGTTCCCGCTGCTGTATCTCGCGCCGGTGGTGGCCGTGCTGGCGATGGGCCCGATCGGCTGAAGCCGTACGGAGAACTGGACGATCAACTACAACCTTTCGCCCCGCCCCGGCGTAGGGAACGGGCGAGAGGAGTCGAATTGAACGATCATGACGGCTTCCGTGAGTTCGTGCTCGTCCGCCAGCAAGCGCTGATGCGGACGGCGTACCTGCTCACGGGAGACGCGCACCTCGCCGAGGACCTGCTGCAGAGCGTGCTGGTCAAGGTGCTCGGGCAGTGGGGCAAGCTGTCCAAGGGCGGCGACCCGGTGGCGTACACGCGTAAGGCGCTGGTGAACCAGTACATCTCGTGGCGGCGCCGCCCCCGCGTCGAGTTGCCCAGCGCCTCGGTGCCGGAGCACGGCGTCTCGAGCGACGACAGGACGCTGGACCGGATCGTGCTGCGCGAGGCCCTGGCCCGGCTGGCCCCCAAGCAGCGCGCCGTGATCGTGCTGCGCTTCTGGGAGGACCTGACCGAGGCGCAGGCGGCCGACGTGCTCGGCTGCTCCCTCGGCAACGTCAAGAGCCAGACCCATCACGCGCTGGCCCGGCTGCGGACGATCGCCCCGGAACTGGCGCACCTGCTGTCCGAGCACGAGATCGAGAAGGTGGCCCGGTGACGCGGCTGCGTGAGGCACTGGGCGACATCGCCGCCGACGCCCCCATGGTGAACCTGGCCGACCTGGCGATCGCCGGGCACCGTCGCAGGAGGATGCGGACGGCTCTGGCCATGACGTCCGTGGTGGCGCTCGCGGTGGCGGGGGCGACGAGCGCGGCCCTGGTGGTGCCGTGGCACCGCCTGGCCGGCGGCGCCACGCCGCAGAACGCCGTGATGGTGCCCGAACTGCCCGGGGGCAAGGTCGGGGCGCTCAGCCACGCCTACCGGACGGAGTGCGCCGTCGACCGGACCACCCGCGAGGTGGACTGCGACTCCGCGGAGTGGCGGGTGGTCACCGCCGGCGGCAGGACGTACCGGGTGCCACAGGCGCTCGCCTTCACCGCGAAGCACGACCATGTCCCCCTCGCGCTCAGCCGGGACGGCCGCAAGCTCGCCTACTACAGCGACGAGGCGGCGGCCTACATGGTGCGCGATCTCATGACCGGGCGTGAGGCGACCTCGCCGATCAAGGTCCGGCAGGAGGAGATCCAGGCCGGCGCCATCCTCGTGCTCTCCGACGACGGCCGCTACCTGGCCTTCGACCCGCTGGTCGGCAAGAAGCGCCCCACGACGCTGATCGATCTGCGCACCGGCGAGGCGAAGCGGCTGAACAGCCGGTACGAGCCGATCAGCATCAAGGGCGGAGTGATCGAACTGGTCCGGTACGTCAAGACCGACCTGTGGCGCATGCCCGTCGAAGGCGGCGGGAAGCCGGTCCGCTTCAAGGGGGCGTGGATCGGCTTCAGCGAGCCGCACCCGGACGGCCGCACGGTGGTCGCGATCGACCACGCGGACCACAGGAAGGGGGCACGCACCACGTTCGGCGTGCTCGACGCCCAGACCGGGCGGATCGTACGGAAGGTGCGGCTGACCGGGGTGCCGGCGAATACGACCATCGACGAGATGTCCGTGTGGCGGAGCTCGAAGCACGTCACGGTGGCGACCAGCACCGGGTCGGACCGGCGCCTCTACGAGGTGAACGTCACCACCGGCGAGGCCAAACTGCTGACCGCCTTCGGCACCAAGGTCAGGGATCTGGCTCTCCCAGGCGCGGCATCAGGCAAGTGACAAGTGACAAGTAGCAAGTGACAGGAACGTGGCGCCCACCGGGCTCGGCCACCGCAGCCCAGGCCCGGGCCGGTGCCGGGCTGGGCCGGCACCGGCACGGTCGTCGATGGGTGTCGGTGATGTGGCTAGCTCAGGCGGGCGAGCTCCTCCGCGCTCAGCTCCAAAGCGGCGGCGCGGGCGGAGTCGACGATGGACTCCGGCCGGCTGGCGCCCGGGATCGGGATGACGACCGGGCTGCGGGCCAGCTCCCAGGCCAGGCAGACCTGCTGCGGCGAGACGCCGTGCGCCTGCGCGATCTCGGTGAAGGCGGCGTTGCGCTCACGCAGCTCGCCGGTGCGGCCGATGCCGCCGAGCGGTGACCACGGCAGGAAGGCCAGGCCGAGCTCCTCGCACACGTCGATCTCGGGCTCGCTGGAACGGAACCGCGGCGAGTACTCGTTCTGGACGCTCACCAGGCGCTCACCGAGGATGTCGTGGGCGAGCCTGATCTGCGCCGGGTCCGCGTTCGAGATGCCGGCCATCTGGATCTTGCCGGCGTCGTGCAGGTCCTTCAGCGCGCCGATGGTCTCCTCGTACGGCACCTTCGGATCGGGCCGGTGGTGCTGGTAGAGCCCGATGCTGTCCACGCCGAGGGCCTTCAGCGACCGGTCGCAGGCCTCCCTCAGGTACGACGGGCGCCCGTCCACGTCCCAGCCGTCCGGCGTACGGGTGTGGCCGCCCTTGGTGGCGACGAGCACGGAGCCCGTGTCACCGCTCCAGCGCGCCAGCGCCCTGGACACCAGGCGCTCGTTGTGGCCGACGTCCTCGTGCGAGGGCGTGTAGGCGTCGGCCGTGTCGATCAAGGTGATACCGGCGTCCAGGGCGGCGAGGATCGTCCGGATCGACTGCTCCTCGTCCGGCATGTGGCCGGCCACCGACATGGGCATGGCCCCGAGCCCGATGGCCCCGACCTGGCGGTTTCCGATGGCACGCGTTCTCATGGCGTTCTGCATGAGAACACCCTGTCGTCTGGAGCGCACTCCAGGTCAAACAGGCCGCCGCCGAAAGCGACCGCGTGTCGCCGAAGAGGCGGCTCGCCCGCACCGTATCGCTCAGGGCCGGCGCCGACGGCGGCGTGCCGTCCGGGGGACGGCACGCCCGCGCCGGGTCGCGCGGGTCAGGGCCGGCGGCCGACTCCCGCCAGGACGCCGCCCTTCGCCAGCCCCGGCGCCGGGTACGGGTCGTCGTCGCGCCACTCCTGGACCGGTACGATCCCCGGCTCCAGCAGCTCCAGCCCCGCGAAGTAGCCGCGCATGGTCTCCCGGTCGCGCCAGGCGATCGTCCCCGCGCCCGAGCGCCGGTAGACGCCCCTGGCCTCGTCCATCTTGTCGGCCCGCCCCTCCTCGGGCTCGACGTAGCTGTGCGAGATCACCAGATGGCCGCCGGGCACCAGGGCCTCGCGCAGGGTGGCGACGATCGCGGCCACCTCGTCGTCGTCGGGGAAGAAGTGGAAGACGGCCGCCACGATGATCGCGACCGGCTGGGAGAGGTCGAGGTGGGCGGCGGCGGCCTTCAGGATGGCGTCGGGCCGGTGCAGGTCGCCCTCGATCACGGCGGTGTGCGGGTTGTCGGCGAGCAGGGCCTGGGCGTGCACGAGCACGATCGGGTCGTTGTCGACGTAGACGACCTTCGAGCCGGGCGCCTCCCGCTGCACCACCTGGTGCACGTTGTCCTGCGTGGGCAGGCCCGTGCCGATGTCGAGGAACTGCCGCACGCCCGAGCGGGCGACGTGGCGTACGGCGCGGACGAGGAAGCCGCGGTTGGCCAGGGCCATCTCCCGCACGTCGGCGCCGCTCTCGCGGGCTATGGCGACGATCTGCTCCGCCGCCACCCGGTCGGCGTGGAAGTTGTCCTTGCCGCCCAGGTAGTAGTCGTACATGCGCGCGACGCTGGGAACCGTCGGATCGACCCCTTGAGGAGCCCGCTCGTCCGGTAAGCCCTGCGCGTCCTGCTCCCGATCTCCGGCCATGACCCCGCCTTCCTCGCCCTGATCGGATCATACGAGATAACCCGGCCGATTGTGATCTTCGTCACCCGGTCTCTTCGCGCACCCAGCCGAGAACCCGCGCCGCCACCCCCGCGGGCGTCTCACCACCGCCCGTGCCGAAGACGTGGGGGATCAGCTCGCGCCCCTCGGCGGCGTCCGCCAGCGCCCCGCCGATCCACCCGGCCGGACCGCCCCGCGCCCGCAGCCGGCGTACCCGCTCGTCGTCCGGGCAGTCCAGCAGCGCCCAGCGGGCCGGCTCCACCCACCGCGCTCCCGGCGCGAGCTCGCCCGGGTCGGGGACCGGGCACAGCAGCAGGACCGGATGGCCGGCGCGGCGCACCATGGTGACGATCCGCGCCCACATCCGGTCGTACGCCGGCCACACGGGCGCCGCCTCGGGCGTCGCGATGGGCACGCCGACCAGCCGGCCGTCCTCCAGCAGCTCGTCCATGTCCATGACGACGATCCCGCCCGCCCGCGCGACCAGGTGCGGAAGGAGAGTGGTCTTGCCCGCGCCCGGCGCGCCCGCGAGCAGGAACAGCGGCGCCAACGCGTGATCTTCCATCAGGGGGATGGTAGCCGACACATCTGTACCTACTAGTATGTACGGCATGGACACGAGGGAACGGCTCATCCAGAGCACCCGTGAGCTGCTGTGGGAGCGCGGCTACGTGGGCACGAGCCCGAAGGCGATCCAGGAGCGGGCCGGCGCCGGTCAGGGCAGCATGTACCACCACTTCCGCGGCAAGCCGGACCTGGCGCGGGCCGCGATCGAGCGCAGCGCCACGGAGCTGAGGGACAGGGCGCAGGCCGCGTTCACCGGCCCCGGCACCGCCCTGGAGCAGGTCGCCGCCTACCTGCGCCGCGAACGCGACGCGCTCAAGGGCTGCCCGGTCGGCCGCCTCACCCAGGACCCCGACGTGATGAAGGACCCCGAGCTGCGCGAGCCGATCGAGCGGACCTTCGCCTGGCTCACCGACCGGCTGACGGCCCTGCTGACCCGCGCCCGCGACGACGGCGACCTCGCCGCGGGCCTCGACCCGGAAGCCACGGCCGCGGCGCTGGTCGCGGTGGTGCAGGGCGGCTACGTGCTGGCCCGCGCCACCGGCTCGGCCGCCGGCTACGCCCAGGCCGTCGAGGGCGCCCTCGCCCTGCTCACCCGTCAAGGAGAGGACTGACATGCCCTTCGTCCGCATCGACGCGCTCAGGGCCGGCCCCGACCGGCTCGACGCGCTCGGCCGCGCCGTGCACGACGCCCTGGCCGAGACCGTCGGCATCCCGTACGACGACCGCTTCCAGGTCCTGACCAGCCACGACGGCACGACCGGCACCCTGCGCTACGACGGCTTCCCCGGCATCAGGCGCGACGACGACCTCGTGTACGTGGCGATCACGCTCCGCTCAGGGCGCACCCCCGAGCAGAAGAAGGCCCTCTACCGGCGCATCGCCGAACTCGCCCGCGAGTACGCGGCGACCGAGCCGCGCAACGTGTTCGTCACCCTGACCGAGAACGAGCCGATCGACTGGTCGTTCGGGGACGGGATCGCGCAGTACGCCATGGACTGACGGGCTTCGCCGCTCAATCCGGCACGGGCGCGGCGTCGCGGCGGAACCGGGCCCTGACCAGGCCGATGACGGACGGCCCGCCCGCGAAGCACCACAGCGCGATCACCGGATCACAGATGGCGCAGCCGAACGACGACAGCTCGGCGAAGGGCAGCAGCGGGCTGCCGTTCAGGTGGTGGATCACGTCCCACGCCGTGTGCAGCAGCCAGCCGACGCCGATCCAGGTCCAGCTCTCCAGCCCCCGGTAGGCGACGTAGCTCATCACGACCGGCAGCACGAACTCCCACGGGCCGAGCCCGCCCCCGCTCAGGTAGGCGGCGCCCGCCCCGGCCACCACGACGGCGTTGAGCGGGCGCCGGTGCCGCTCGGGGACCAGGGAGATCAGGGTGACGGCGACGACGCCGATGAGGATCGGCATGACGATGGACATGGGGCGTGATCATCCGTTTCTGGGTGGTCGCGGCAGGTGCGCAGGCAACGCTAGGCCGCCCGGCGCCATCGCCCCAGTGGCTCGATCGACAACTTCCCACGGGATACCGCCAGTGCCCGCGGCCGGCGCGCGTGGGTGAGGGTGACTGCTCGCGACCGGCGCCGATCAGCTCACGGAACGGCCTGCCGGCGACACGGGAGAGGGCTCACCGGGTCATCCATCGGCCCGCTCCTTGGGCGGCTCAGGAACCCGGGGTCTCGGTCGGCGTCTCGGTGGGGGTTTCCGTCGGGGTTTCCGTGGGTGTCTCGGTGGGGGTTTCGGTCGGCGGGTCGGTCGGCGGGTCGGTCGGAGGCGGTGTCGCGGTGTCCGACGGGATCGGCGTGGCGGTCGCCGTCGGCGTGGGGCACGGGGCCGGAGTCTGCCACGTCGGCACGACGCCCCTCCACCACTGCTTGGCCCGCTTCCACTCGCGGTCGTTCCACTCGCGCTTGTTCCACGGGTGCAGCCGCACGGGCCGCGACAGGTCGAGGACGTTCAACGCCCTGGCCGTTGTGCCGTCCGTGGTGGCCGTCACCGACACCCAGCCGCCCTGCTCGATCGGGGTCTCCCGGTCACGGAGGCGCACCGGCCGGCGGGTGGACTCGTCGATCGCGTACGTCTGCTCGAACCCGTCCTGGCTGCGTACCGTGATGGAGTCCGTCGCGAGGGCGGACACCTGGCCGGTCTGGGCGAGCACCGTGATCGTGCCGCACCCGTCCTTCGTCGGGACGACGAACTCGCCGTGCATCGCGCCCAGGAAGCTCCAGGGGTTGACCGACGGCACCTCGGTCGCGGTGGGCGCCGGCGCCGGGGTCTCCGTCGGGACAGGGGTGTCCGTCGGCGTCTCGGTCGGGGTTTCCGTGGGGGACTCGGTGATCGTCGGGGTCGGGGCCGGCGGCGTCAGGGTGGCCGCCGAGGCCGTCATGGTCACACCGAGCCCGCCCGCCGTGACGACCGCGACGGCGGCGACCTTGAGCAACTGCCGGGAGACGCGCCGTCTCGGGCGCGGTCGGTCGAACCTCATACGCGTCCTCCATGGGGATCGGAGTCATCTGTGCCCTCCACCCGGGGCGAACCGGCGCATGGCGACGGCCGCCGCGGCGGTCCGCCGTGACGTGGAGGGAGGGGCTGAACTCGCGTCATTGTCGAAGGCGAACAGGCCGGACTACGGCGCCGGCACCACCCCATCGGGTACGGATGCCGGACGCGAACGCTAGCTCTGGTTGGACGTACGGCCGGACTCAGTAGGTTCCCGCCGTTTTCTCCATAGTCGTCCGATTAGTCGGTACGCCCGCCGATCCGGAGATCCGGCATCAGCACGACCGAGGCCAGCGCCAGCAGCCCGCCCAGGCCGCCGGCCCAGCCCAGAACCGTGGCCACACCCGCGGTGACCTGGACCGCGTCCGCGCCGCCTGCGGTGAGATGGTGGCCGAGCAGGGACTGGCCGCAGGCGAGGCTCACCGCGCCGCCGATCTGCTTGGTGAGCATGGACCCGGCGGTGGCGGCGCCGATGTCCGTACGGGGGACGCTGTTCTGGGCCACGATCGAGGCCCCGCCCATGGCCGGGCCGGTGCCCAGGCCGACGAGCGCCAGGCAGCAGGCGATCAGTAAGGCGGGGGTGCCGGCGTTCAGCGTGAGGAGGGGCAGGCTGCCCGCGGTCAGCAGCGCCGCGCCCAGCAGCAGCGCGGGCCTGGGCCGCGCGGTGCGCAGGATGAAGGAGGCGGTCAGCCGGTTGGACAGCACCATCCCGCCCAGCATCGGCAGCAGGAGCAGCCCGGAGTCGGTCGCGGAGTAGCCGCGCACGTGCTGCAGGTACAGGACCAGGAAGACGCCCGCGGGCAGGCTCGCCGCCTGGAAGAAGAACCCGGCCGCGATGATCGCGGCGTAGGCGCGGTGGCCGAACAGGCGCAGCGGCACGATCGGCACCTCGGCCCGCCGCTCGGCCACGGCCAGCAGGGCCAGCAGCACCGCGCCCAGCAGCAGGGGAGCGCCCACGGTGAGGTCGCTCCAGCTCCGCTCGCCGTGCCCCTTGAGGGTCAGCCCGAGCAGCACGAGGGACAACCCGCTGGTGAGCAGGGCGATGCCGGCCACGTCCAGCCGTCCGGTGACGGAGGAGGCCGGGCGAGTGCGGGGGAGCAGGGCGGCCAGCAGCGCCGCGGCGACCGCGCCCGCGGGCAGGTTGAGCAGGAACGCCCACCGCCAGCTCGCGTAGTCGGCCAGCACCCCGCCGGCCAGCGGGCCGCCCACCATGCCGGCGACGAGCATGACCGCCATGACGCTCTGCATGCGGACCATGCCTCCCATGCGGCTGGGCGGATACAGGTCGCGTACCACCGCCATGCCGACCGTGAGCAGCGCGCCCGCGCCCAGGCCCTGCACGGCGCGGGCGGCGATGAGCAGGGTGATGGAGGAGGCGAGGCCGCAGGCGAGCGACCCGGCCAGGAAGATCCCCAGGCCGGTGAGCAACGGGCCGCGCCGCCCGCGCAGGTCGGAGAAGCGGCCGTAGAGCGGGACGGTGACGGTGGAGGTCAGCAGGTAGGCGGTGACCACCCAGACGTACCAGGTCTCGGCGCCGCCGAGCTGGGCGACGATCCTGGGCATCGCCGTGCCGGTCACGGTGCCGTCCAGCATGCTCAGGAAGACGCAGGTGAGGGTGGCCGCGGTGATCAGCCGGCGGTTGCCGGCGGGGAGCAGCTCGTACGGCGTCGGAGCGGCGGGCGGTGGCAGGCGCGGCGGGTTCGTCATATCGAGGATATTACGGAGTGAGCACTCACTCCGTCAAGATTGGAGTGAGTGCTCACTCCGATAGGAGGGGACGGTACGGGCCGATAAAGTTGCCGTGGCTCACCGCGAGGAAGGAAGGCGTGTCATGCCGACAGGAGTGGCCATGCGCGACGCGCGCCGGCAGCTATTCGACGCCGCCGAACGGGTCCTGCTCCGCGACGGGCCCCGCGCCCTGACCAGCCGCGCCGTCACCACCGAGGCGGGCTGCGCCAAGGGGGTCCTGCACCGGCACTTCGCCGACTTCGACGAGTTCCTGGCCGAGCTGGTCCGCGAGCGCGTCGCCGGGGTCGAGCGGCAGGCGGGCGTCCTGCGCGCCGCCGCGGGCACCGGCACCGTGACCGGCAACCTCGCGGGCGCGCTCATCGAATTGTTCGACGCGGTCGCGGTGGCCGTCGTCGGCCTGCTCGTCTTCCGCGACGACCTGCGTGCGCTGCTCCGTGTCACCGCGCCCGCCGGAGTCCCGATCCTGACCGAGGCGGCCGGCATGATCGCCGTCTATCTGGCCGAGGAGCGCGCCATGGGCCGCATCGCCGCCGACGCCGACGTCGACACGCTGGCGCTCATGCTGATCGGGTCCGGGCACCTGCTGTTCGCCGGGTGGCAGGGCGCCCCGCCGGACGCCGCCGAGGTGGACCGGCTCGTGTCCACGGCCCTCGCCGACGTCCTCCAGCGCCGCCTGCTGTGACGGCGCCCGCGGTGTGACGGCGCCCGCGGTGTGACGGCGCCCGCGGTGTGACGGGGTGTGACGGCGCCCGCTGTGTGACGGCCGTACCGCGCCGCCTGCCGGTCTCAGGCGGTGATCTTGGTGAGGAAGGCGTCCAGGTTGGCGTGCAGACGGGCGATCTTGCCCTCCAGGGGCAGCGTCTCCTCCAGGTCGCCCCCGGACATCGACTCCTTCCTGCCCCGCAGGTACAACGAGCAGTCCAGGTCGTTGCAGAGGTACTGCCCGACGGTGTTGCCCAGCCGCCCCGCCTCACCCGTGCGCCGCGCCGACATCAGCACCACGCCGCCGCCGGTCCGCGTGGTCAGGCAGAGCGAGCACATGCTGCGCGAGGTGAAGCCGCGCCCGCCGCCGGACGTCACCCGCAACGCGATCCCGGTCAGGCGCTCATCACGTTCGGCCACCAGGTAGGTGCGCTCGGGCGCGCCGGGATCGCGCCAGCCCAGGAAGTCGAGGTCGTCCCACGGCTGCTCGTCGAGATCCTTGGGCAGGCCGAGCCGCTTGGCCTCGCCCTTGGAACAGTTGACGAAGGACGCACGGATGTCACGTTCGGTGATGGCTCTCATGAGTGGCGACGCTAGAAAGGCTGGAACTATTATGCAAATGGATAAACTCTTTAGGTTTCCGGGAGGACACGCATGCCACGCGCGGGGGTGACCGTCGACCGCCTCACCGAGGTGGCGGCGGATCTGGCCGACGAGCTCGGCTTCGACAACGTGACGATCACGGCGCTGGCGCGCAGTTTCGGGGTCAAGGAGGGCAGCCTCTACTCCCACATCAGGAACATGCGCGACCTGCGGGTCAAGGTGGCGCTGTTCGCCCTGGCGGAGCTGGCCGACGAGGTGAGCGACGCGCTGGCCGGGCGTTCGGGCAAGGACGCGCTGGTGGCCTTCGCCGACGCCTACCGCGACTACGCCATGCGGCATCCGGGACGCTACGCCGCCACCCGTTTCCCGCTCGACCCGGAGACCGCGGCGGCCAGCGCGGGCGTCCGCCACGCCGAGATGACGCGGGCCATCCTGCGCGGCTACCGGGTGCCCGAATCCGACCAGATCGACGCGATCCGGCTGCTCGGCAGCACCTTCCACGGGTTCGTGAGTCTGGAGGCGTCCCAGTCCTTCAGCCATTCGAGCGGGATACGCGACACGGACAGTTCGTGGTCCGCGATCCTCGACGTCCTGCACGCCGCCCTGTCGAACTGGCCCGGCACGGCGTCCAGACCGGCGGCGTCCTAACCGGCGTCCTGACCGGCGTCCTGACCGGCGTCCTGACCGGCGGCCGCGAGCGCGCTCTCGTAGCGGCTCGCCGTACGCGTGATCGCGGCGACGTAGTCGGGCCACAGGTGACGCTCCAGCCAGTGCCCCATGCCCGGATAGACGTGCAGCTCTGAGCCGGGGATCGCCTCGGCCATGTCGGCGGAGGCGTGCCAGTGCAGCAGCGGGTCGTCGCGTCCGTGCACCAGCACCGTCGGCGCCCCGACCGCGCGCAGCCGTTCCAGCCGCTCGGGGGCGCGCATGAGCGCCGCCCACTGG
This sequence comes from Nonomuraea fuscirosea, assembly GCF_003001935.1. GTDB lineage: Bacteria > Actinomycetota > Actinomycetes > Streptosporangiales > Streptosporangiaceae > Nonomuraea > Nonomuraea fuscirosea. The sequence continues at coordinate 444,723 of NZ_PVNG01000004.1, forward strand.
CGGGCCATGCCGTCGGGGGCGTAGCAGCGGTCGTACGCCTCCGCGGCACGGTCGCGGGCCCACGCCACCTCCGACTCCGGATGGTCGGGCCGCGCCTCCCGGTGGGCGGCCGCCGCGTACGCGATCACCTCGTCGCGGCCGTGGCGCGGCTGCACCGTCAGGCGCTCGGGGTGCTCGCCGTGCAGCACGTACCGCGGCGACCGCCCCGGGATCGAGTAGAACAGCGCGAGGCCGCGGACCCGCCGCGGATGCTCGATCGCCAGCGTCTGCGCGATCATCCCGCCCATCGACCGGCCCGCCACGTGGGCGCTCTCCAGACCCAGCGCGTCGAGCACCCTGACCACGTCGTCCGCCATGTCCGACAGCCCGTAGCCGCCGTCGACGTCCTCGGGGCCGCCGAACTTCTGCGACAGCCCGACGTCGCGGTTGTCCAGCCGGATGAGGTGGAAACCCGCGTCGGCGAGGAGCGCGCAGAACTCCTCGTGCCAGCCGATGAGCTGCCCGCCGAAGCCCTCGATCAGCACCAGCGGCTCGCCGGACGGGTCTCCGGCCGTCTCGTAGTAGATCTCGACGTCGCTGGTGAAGGGCATGTGCGGCGCTCCCGGGGTGTCGCGGGGGGATGCTCAGAGGCTACGAAGAGCGGACGAGACACGGCAATGTGCCGGAAGCCCAGAGAATGCGACCGTACTGTGCCGGAAACCCAGCAGGTCGCCCGTCCTGGGCGCGTCTTCGCCGCCCGTACGATGGCCGGATGCTGATCCGAGAGGCCACCGAAGAGGACTGGGCGGCCGTGTGGCCGTTCTTCCGCAAGATCGTCGCCGCCGGCGAGACGTTCACCTATCCCGTCGACATGGGCGCGGACCAGGGCCATGACTGGTGGATGCTGCCGCCGCCCAACCGCACGGTCGTCGCCGTCGACGACGACGGTGAGGTCCTGGGCACGGCCAAGATGAACAACAACCAGGCGGGCAACGGCGCCCACGTCGCGAGCGCCAGCTACATGGTCGATCCGGCCCGCACCGGCCGCGGCGTCGGGCGGGCGCTGTGCGCGTACACGCTGGACTGGGCACGGGCGGAGGGCTTTCGCGCCATGCAGTTCAACGGCGTCGTCGAGACGAACACGCACGCGGTGTCGCTCTACCGGTCGCTCGGCTTCGAGATCATCGGGACGGTGCCCGAGGGCTTCCGGCATCCGGAGCGGGGATACGTGGGCCTGCACATCATGCACCGTCCGCTCTGACCCGGGCCCGCCGACCGCGCTGACCTGCCGGACGGGCGGGCGGCGGTGCGGGCGGACGGCGGCGCGGCCGGGCGCCCGCATGGACCGGCCGCCGCGCGGGAATAGCCCTCCCCGTGACCGCCACCCCAGCAACGATGTCCGTGGCCGAGGCCGGCTGCTCACTGGCCGCGCCCGCCACCTACGCCGACGAGGCCCGCCTGCACGCCGCGCTCACGCTCCTGCGCCGCGAGGCTCCCGTCCACCGCGTCGAGGCCCCCGGCTACACGCCCTTCTGGGCCGTCACCCGGCACGCCGACATCATCGACGTCGAACGCGACCACACCCTGTGGCTCAACGCCCCGCGTCCCGTCCTGCGCACCGCGGCGCTCGACGCCGCGCTCGAAGCCCGCCGCGCCCGGGGCGGCGCCCTGGCGACCCTCGTGCACCTGGACGGCCGGCGCCACCGCGAGCTGCGCGCCGTCGCGGCCGACTGGTTCCGCCCCAAGGCGATGCGCGACCTGCGGGCGCGCGTGCGCGAGCTGGCCGGTCGGTACGTCGCCGTCATGGCCGAGCACGGCGGCGCCTGCGACTTCGCCCGCGACGTCGCCGCCCACTACCCGCTCTACGTCATCCTCTCGCTGCTCGGCCTGCCCGAGTCCGACTTCCCCCGTATGCTGCGGCTGACCCAGCAGCTGTTCGGCCAGGACGACGCCGACACCGGGCGCGGCTCGGGCACGCCCGTCGACCACACCTCGGTGCTGGAGGACCTGTTCGCCTACTTCCGCGACCTGACCGCCCGCCGCCGTGCCACCCCCACCGGCGACCTGGCCTCGGAGATCGCCAACGCCCGCGTCGACGGCCGCCACCTGGACGACAACACCGCCGCCTCGTACTACATCATCATCGCCACCGCCGGCCACGACACCACCAGCTCCACCATCGCCGGCGGCCTGGACGCGCTCATCCGCCATCCGGCCGAGCTGCGCCGGCTGCGCGCGGACCCCGGCCTGCTGGCCCCGGCCGCCGAGGAGATGATCCGCTGGGTCAGCCCGGTCAAGTCGTTCATGCGCACGGCGTCCGCCGACACCGAGGTCCGCGGCACGCCGATCGGCGAGGGGGAGTCGGTGCTGCTGGCCTACCCGTCGGCCAACCGGGACGAGGAGGTCTTTCCGGACGCGTTCCGCTTCGACGCCGGTCGCGACCCCAACCGGCACCTGGCGTTCGGCTCGGGCGTGCACTACTGCCTGGGCGCCGCGCTGGCCCGGATGGAGATCCAGGAGCTGTTCGCCGTTCTGCTGCCCCGCCTGACCCGCGTCGAGCCGGACGGCGAGCCCGCGTGGACGGCGACCACGTTCGTGGGCGGGCTCAAACGGCTGCCGATCCGCTACTCGCTCTCCTGACGGCGGCCGCCGGTCGCGGCGGTCAGCTTGGCCGGGTTCATCATCCACAGCACCTGGTCGATGCCCTGCTCGGAGGCGTGCACGGTGACGACCGTGAACACCTCGCCGTCGCGGCTCAGCAGGGCCGAGGCCTGCCCGTTCGCCGTCCCCCACGTCACCTCGACCCCGGTCCAGAAGCGCGGCGCGAACGCCCTGATGTACTTCGCCACCCGCGTCGCGCCGACCACGGGGATGCGGCTGGCGCGCGCGGCGCCGCCGCCGTCGGAGTAGCTGACCACGTCCGCGGCGAAGAGCTGCTCCAGCGCGGCCAGGTCGCCGGCGCGGGCGGCGGCGACGAAGGCCGTCAGCAGCTTGCGCTGCGCGCCCGGGGTCACGGGGGCGCGGCGCTCGACGAGCACCCGCTTGCGGGCCCGGCTGACGAGCTGGCGCACCGCCGGCTCGCTGAGCCCCACGATCTCGGCGATCTGCGGGTAGGGGTAGTCGAACGCCTCCCGCAGCACGTACGCGGCCCGTTCCGTCGGCGAGAGCCGCTCCAGGAGCAGCAGCACCGCCAGGCTCAGCGCCTCGCCGCGCTCGGCGCCCAGATAGGGGTCGGCGCCGGTGTCGACCGGCTCGGGCAACCACGGGCCGACATAGGTCTCGCGGCGCACACGCGCGGACTGCAGCTCGTTGATCGCGAGACGGGTGATCGTCGTGGCCAGGAACGCGGCCGGGTTGTCGACCGTCGCGCGGTCGTAGGCCTGCCAGCGCATCCAGACCTCCTGCACCAGGTCCTCGGCCTCGGTGGCGCTGCCCAGCATCCGGTACGCGATCCCGAACAGGCGCCCGCGCACCTCCGCGAACACCCGCGCGGCCCGTTCGAGCTCCTCCGGATCGCCCGGCCCGTTGTCCGCCACCGCCATCGCCCCCTGTCGCCCCGGCGTCCATCTTCCCCGCCGGTCCCCTGATGAGCGGTGAGGCCGGGCCGGACGGCGAGTCCGTCCGTCCGGCGCTCTCCACCGCGTCCGGCGGGAGATCGACACCGAACGCATCATAGGCGTCGCGCTCGGCAGCCTCCGACACGCCTGCCTCGGACCCGGCCGCCCGGGGTGCGGTCAGCGCGGTTCGAGGGAGGCGGTGAGGCGGGAGACGAGCGTCGCGACCGCGGCACGCAGCTCCGGCCCGCCCTCGACGCGGAACGGGAACGGGATCGTCGGCAGCCACTCCTGCGCGTACATCGCCGGATTGCTCGTGCTGCCGACCAGCACGCACCCCTCGCCCGGCGCGCCGCCCCGCGGTTCGAGCCGTCCCATGGGCGGCCGGATCCACGGCGCGACCTCCTCCTGCGGCGCGTCGAACACGACCCGCGTGGCGAACTCCCACCCGGTGCCCAGATTCTCCTCCAGCGCCGCCACCGGATCGAGGCCGTCAGGAGGCTCGAACGCCCGCGTCGTCCGCCGGACCTCGCGCACGCGGTCGACCCGGTACGTGCGCACGGCCCGCGCGTGGTGGGAGTGGCAGAGCAGGTACCAGCGGCCGTGCCGGACGACGACCGCCCACGGGTCCACCTCCGCCTCCCACTCCCTGCCCGACTCGCTCCGGTAGGCGACCACCACCCGCCGCCGGTCCGCGCCGGCCGCCACGAGCGCGCTGGTGATGGCCGGGTCCGGCCGGGCCGAGGACCGGTCGGGCGCCGCCGAGGCGTGCTCGCGCAGCGCCGCCGCCTGCCGTCCGACGCTCTCCGGCAGCGCCCTGATGACCTTGCCGAGCGCTGCGCCGACGACGTCGCCCGCGTCGGTGGCGGCCGGCTGCCCGTCGAGCACCGCCATGACCAGGCCGAGCGCCTCCGGCTCGGTGAAGGCGACCGGGGGCAGCCGCGTGCCGCGCCCGAGCCGGTACCCGCCGTAGGGGCCGCGGGTGGACTCGACCGGGATGCCCGCCTCGCGCAGGATCCCGACGTAACGGCGCGCGGCGCGTTCGGTGACGTGCAGGTGCTCGGCGAGCTCGCCGGCAGTCACGCCGGGGCGGTTCCTGAGGAGCTCCATGGTGCGCAGGGCCCGCGCGGTCGGGCTGAGGTCGGTCGGCACATCTGAAGGTTAGGAGGTCACGTCAAGAACAGGAAGCAGAACGTCCGGAACCGGCCCTAGCCTGGCGTGGCTACCGGGTCCCCGCGGGCCTGCGCTCGCCGGGGCGTACCGAGGAGAAAGAACGGATCATGGACATTCTGCTGATCGGCGGCCTCTGGCTCGACGCCTCCACCTGGGACGACGTCGTCCCCGCCCTGGAGGCGCACGGCCACCGCGCCGTGCCGGTCGCCCTGCCGGGACAGGGGGACGGCTCCCGCTCGGCCACGCTCGGAGACCAGGTGGCGGCGGTGCTCGCGGCCGTGGACGCGGCGCGCGGCGAGGTCATGGTGGCGGGACACTCCGCCGCCTGCACCCTGGCCTGGCTGGCCGCCGACGCGCGCCCGGAACGGGTCGCCAAGGTCGCGCTCATCGGGGGTTTCCCGTCCGGCGACGGGCAGACGTACGCCGACTTCTTCGAGGTGGAGGACGGTGTCATGCCGTTCCCCGGCTGGGGCCCGTTCGAGGGGCCCGACTCCGCCGACCTCGACGAGGCGGCCAGGCGGGACTTCGCGAGCGCGGCCGTGCCGGTGCCCGAGGGGGTGGCGAAGGGCGTGGTGCGGCTGAAGGACGAGCGGCGGTTCGGCGTGCCCGTGCTGGTCGTGTGCCCCGAGTTCAGCCCCGATGAGGCGCGCGCGTGGGTCGCCGCCGGTGACGTGCCTGAGCTGGCCAAGGCCGAGCGGGTCGAGTACGCGGACCTCGACTCCGGGCACTGGCCCATGCTCACCCGTCCGGCCGAACTGGCCGGCCTCCTGGCCGCCGCCGCCAAGGCCTGACGCGTTCTCTTCGCCCGCCCGTCCGTTCCCCGGCGGACGTCAGGGGACGCGGCCGACGGCGCAGAGGATGTCGGCGCCGCCCGGGCCGGCCAGCGAGGGGTCGAGGGCGACCTCGGGACGCCAGTCGGTCGTCGACACCAGGCCGGGCTCCAACAGCTCCAGCCCCTCGAAGAAGCCGGCGATCTGCTCGCGCGTGCGCGGGGTCACGTTGCCCGCGGTGGTCCTGCGGTAGACGTCGTTGCCCTCGCCGACCACGTCGCTGCCCAGCTCACCCGCGGTCACGTGCGAGATGATCAGGTGGCTGCCGGACGGGAGGGAGTCGCGTACGGTGCGCACGATGGACTGGGCCTGGTCGTCGTCGGGGATGAAGTGCAGCACCGCGACCATGATCACCGTCAGGGGCCGCCGGAAGTCCAGGTGGCCGGTGACGTCGGGGTGGCCCAGGATGGCCTTGGGCTCGCGCATGTCGCCCTCGACCACGACGACGTCGTCGGTCTCCGCCAGCAGGGCGCGGGCGTGCACGAGCACGATCGGGTCGTTGTCGACGTAGACCACCCGCGAGCCGGGGGAGAACCTGGCCGCGACCTGGTGCACGTTGTCCTGGGTCGGCAGCCCGGTGCCGATGTCGAGGAACTGGTGGATGCCGCCTTCCGCGACCGCGCGTACGGCCCGGCCGAGGAACGCCCGGTTGGCCTGCGCGACCTCCTTCGCGTTGGGCGAGAGCTGGATGATCTGCGCGGCGGCCTCGCGGTCGGCGCGGAAGTTGTCCTTGCCACCCAGGAGATAGTCGTACATCCGAGCCACGCTCGGCACGGTCGCGTCCACGCCCGCAGGTGCCCGCTCCTGCTCCGTCATTCCTACTCCTCAGTCACTCGGTAAAACGATCGTAGTAGGAGGATCGGGGGACGATGTGCGGGATTGCCGGAATCTACGACGTAAAGGCGCTGGCCGGTGGTGCGAGACTGAGCCGCCACACAGCCGCGACGCTCACACGCTGCGCAGCACCGACACGACGATGCCCAGCACCACGGCCCGGTCGCCGTCGATGACGTCGTACGCGGGATTGCGCGGTTCGAGCAGGACGTGCCCGCCGCGCCGCCGGTAGACCTTCACGGTGGCCTCGTCGTCGATCATCGCCGCGACGATCTGACCCGAGTGGGCCTCGGGCTGCTGGCGTACCACGACGAGGTCGCCGTCGCAGATCGCGGCGTCGATCATCGAGTCGCCGCGGACGCGCAGGCCGAAGACGTTGCCGCGGCCGGTCAGGTCGCGGGGCAGGGTCAGGGCGCCGTCCAGGTGCTCGTCCGCGGGGATGGGGACGCCGGCCGCGATGTCGCCGACCACCGGCACGCTCACCAGGTCGCCGGACGTCTCGGCCGCCGGGCCGCGCAGGAACAGGCGGACGTCGATGGGCCGGGTCATCGACGCGCCCCTTCGCAGGAAGCCCTTGTCCTCCAGGTCTCTCAGGTGCTTCGACACCGACGACGGCGAGCGCAGCCCGACCGCCTGGCCGAGCTCTCGGGTGCTCGGGGGGTAGCCGTACCTGGTCACCCAGTCCTGGATGGCGGCCAGGATGCGCTGCTGGCGCGGCGGCAGGGCGGCGGCGTCGAGATGGTCGAACGGGTCGGCGTCGTAGGTGGTCACGGTTGAGATGGTAGAGGTGGTCCGGCGGGTCCGCCGTGAGCGCCGCCGGCTGCCTGTCGGCGGGCGGTTGTATATTCCTTGCATGACTGCGGAAGACCTGGCCGACCTGGTCCGGCTGCGGCGGGTGCGTGATCTGATCGACCGCGACTACGCGCGGCCGCTCGACGTGGCGGCGATGGCCCGCCACGCGCTCATGTCGCCGGCGCACTTCTCGCGGCGGTTCCGCGCGGCCTACGGCGAGACCCCCTACAGCTATCTCATGACCCGCCGCATCGAGCGGGCGATGGCCCTGCTGCGCGCGGGCATGAGCGTGACCGACGCGTGCATGGCGGTGGGATGCACGTCGCTGGGCTCGTTCAGTTCACGGTTCACCGAGCTGGTGGGGGAGACGCCGAGCGCCTACCGCGCCCGCGAGCACCGCGCCGAGACGGCCATGCCCCCGTGCGTGGCGAAGGTGCGCACCCGCCCGATCAGGCAAGCCGAGCTCCGAAGGGAGGCGGGACGTGAAGCCGCCGCTTAGCGTTGACCTTATGTCCATCGCACTGCAGTACTGTCACGTCACCGTCAACGACGTGGAGGAGTCGCTCGCCTTCTACCGCGACGGGCTCGGGCTCGACGTGACCAACGACGTCTCCTCGGGCGGGTTCCGCTGGGTCACCCTCGGCAGCCCGGCCCAGCCGGGCCTCGAGATCGTCCTGTCCGAGCCGCACGCCGGCCGGTCCGAAGCCGACGGCGACGCCTTGCGCGAGCTGCTCGCCAAGGGTGTCATGCCGATGCTCATCTTCCGTACCGACGACCTCGACGCGACCTTCGAGAAGGTGCGGGCGTGCGGCGCCGAGGTGCTGGAAGAGCCGGCCGACCAGCCGTGGGGTCCCCGCGACTGCGCCGTCCGCGACCCCTCGGGCACCATGATCCGCATCGCCCAGGAGCCGAAGGCGTAACCGCCCGCGCCGGGCGGCCTGGTTTGGCTGTCGTGGCGGGATCGCATTACGTTGCCGGGGTGGATCTCTTCTCGCGCTCCTGGGACGCGTTGCTCGCGGCGGTCGGCGAGCTTCGTGAGGAGGACTTCGCGCGGCCGTCCGGGTGCCGGGGATGGCTCGTCCGGGATCTGGTGTGTCACCTGGTCATCGACGCGCAGGACGTTCTGATCACGCTGGCGACCCCGGCCGATGCGGAGCCGACCCGTGACGCTGTGACCTACTGGGAGGTCTCGGATACGCCGCCGAGCGGTGACGATCCGCTGGACGCGCTCACCGTCCGGCTGGCCGCCGCGTACGAGGAGCCCCGCCTGCTCACGTTCCACCTCGACGACGTGGGGTCCGCCGCCGGCCGGGCCGCCCGTCTCGCCGATCCGGCGCTGCGGGTCGAAACCCGCGACGTGGTGCTCACGGCGGGCGACTACCTCGGCGCGTACGTGCTGGAGTGGACGCTGCACCACCTCGACCTCGGCGCGCACCTTCCGCACCTGCCTGGACCGCCGGCGGAGGGCGCGGCCCGTTCCCGCGAGATGCTGGAGAAGATCGCGGGGACGCCGTTCCCCGCGTCGTTCCCGGACGAGGACGCGCTGCTGGTCGGCACCGGACGGCGCGCCCCGACCGACGCGGAGCGGGCCGAGCTGGGCGACCTGGCCGGGAGACTGCCGTTCGTGCTCGGATGACGTGCCCCCCACTCTGACCGACGGGATGATCACATGACGGTGCGGAACGGCAAGCGGTGGAACCACAACATCCACTACCACCCGCGCATCCTGCGCGCGGTCCCCGACGGCGCGAAGAGCGCCCTCGACGTGGGCTGCGGCGAGGGCACGCTGGCCCGCGAGTTACGGCGGGTCGTGCCGCACGTCACCGGCATCGACCCCGACGCGGCCGGTCTCGCACTGGCCCGGGAGCACGCGGACGACATCGTCTACGTCGAGGACGACTTCCGCACGCATCCGTTCGAGCCCGCCTCGTTCGACGTCGTCACCTCCGTGGCGACCCTGCACCACATGGACGCCGCCGAAGGGCTGACCCGCATGCGGGACCTGCTCGCACCCGGCGGCGTGCTGGCCGTCCTCGGGCTGGCCCGCAGCACCATGCCCGGGGACCTGCCGCGCGAGCTGGCCGCCGTCGCGGCCAACGGGCTGCACCGGGCGGCGAAGGAGCACTGGGAGCATCCGTCCCCGACGGTGTGGCCGCCGCCGGTGACGTACCCGGAGATGCGGGCGCTGGCCGCCGAGCTGCTGCCCGGCTCCGCGTACCGCCGCCACCTCCTGTGGCGTTACAGCATCCTGTGGCGCAAGCCGCGGGACTGAACTGGGCCCCTGTCAGAGCCAGACGGTGGCCAGCCAGGCGGCCGCCACCGCGGCGGCCAGCAGGACGACGTTGAGCCCGATCAGCCGCGACTCGCCCCGGCTCAGATGCAGCGTGATGCCGCCGATCTGGAGCAGCACGAAACCGATCGCCGCGGCGAGGGCGAGCCACGGCGCGATCCCGGTCAGCGGCGGCAGGACGAGCCCGGCCGCGCCGAGCAGTTCCAGGGTGCCGATCCCGCGGACGTACGGCATCGGGACGGTGTCGACCCAGCCCATCATCGGCCGCAGCCGCTCCTTGTCCTGGGCGACCTTCTTGCCTCCGGAGTAGAGGTACATGAGGGCCAGGAGCGCGGCGACGACCCAATAGGAAATCTCCATGTAAGGCACACCTCGGGGGTTGCTGATGTGGCGTCGGCCACGACGGTTACCCCTGGTGGGGCAGCCCCATGATGCGTCACTATCGAAGGCCTTACAAAAGGCACACACGTGTGCGTCACCCACAAGAGGCTGTCGTGTCGGAGTACGAGCACACCTGCATGATCCGGGGAGACGGCGGCCGGACGCTCCGCGCCGTCCTCGACCGCATCTGCAACAAGTGGACGCTGCTGATCGTGGCCACCCTCGACCGGGGCAGCCTCCGTTTCACCGACCTGCACCAGCAGGTTCCCGGCATCTCCCAGCGCATGCTGACCCTGACCCTGCGCAACCTCGAACGCGACGGCCTGGTCTCCCGTACGGTGCACGCCGAGGTGCCGCCGCGGGTGGAGTACGCCCTGACGCCGACCGGCAAGAGCCTCATCCCGCCCGCGCTGGCGCTGGCCGGCTGGGCCATCGAGCACGTCTCGCACATGGAGGCCAGCCGGGCAGCGTACGAGGCCCGCACCTGAAGCCAGGAGGTAGCGTGCACGCCATGACATCACCGGGTGCGCGGTCATGACGGGCCGCGCCGGCGGAGGGGCGCCGCGAGAGCCGAAGGAGGGGACCGGTGCGCAGCGGTGAACTGGCCGCGCTGGCCGGCGTCACGATCAGGACCGTGCGGCACTACCTGCAGATCGGCCTGCTGGAGGAGCCCGAGCGCTCGGTCAACGGCTACCGCGACTACGACGTACGCCATCTGGTCCGGCTGCTGCGGATCGGCCGCCTGACCGAGCTCGGCCTGCCGCTCGCCGAGCTGCCCCGCGTTCTGGACGATCCTCAGGTGGCCGAGGAGGTGCTGGACGAGCTGGACCGGCAGGCGGTCGCCGAGATCGAGCGGCTCACCAGCCGGCGGGCGGCCATCGCCCGGCTCCGCCACCAGGGCGCGACGCCCGACCTGCCACCGGAGATGGCCGACTACGGATCCGTCATCGAGGCCGGCGTCGCCCCCGACGTGGCGCGCCACGAGTACGAGCAGCTCCTGCTGATCTCGCACCTGATCGGCGAGAACGAGACCGCCGCCCTCGCCGGCGCCATGGCCGAGCAGGCACTCTTCACCCCGGCCACGGCGGACCTGGTCCAGCGCTTCGGCGAACTCGGCCCGGACACGCCGCAGGAGACCGTCGAGCGGCTGGCCGACGACATGGTGACGCGGTATCTGCCGCTGCTGCGGAACTGGCCCGACGTCGAGTTCGGCGCGGACGTCTCCTCGATGCTCGCCGCGTACGGGGAGCGCAACCTCAACGACCAGCAGCACCGCGTGAACCAGCTGTTCGTGGAGCGGGTGATGGGCCGGCTCACGTCGTCGTCGGATGAGAGGCCGCGATCCCGGTGAGGATGCTCCGCAAACCGGACGTGAACTGTTCGGCCGGGCTCAGATCGGCGGTCGCGGTGAGGGCGGCGACCCGGGGATAGGCGCCGCTTTCCATGATCCTGATCATGTACGGGGCCACGTCGGCGCGCCACTCGTCCTCGGTCTGGCCGGTACGCTGCCGGGTCTGCTTCTCGGCGAGCTCACGCATGACCGCACCCCGTACGTAATCCCTGATCAGCCCGACGACCGAGCCCGCGGCGGCGACGTCCGCGGTCAGCGGGGCGGCCGCGGTCAGGGCGCGCTCCAGGCCGCGCAGCCAGTTGGGGCCGAGCGAGGGCCGGGTCGCCAGCAGCGGGGCGAGCCACGGGTGCCGCAGCCACAGCTCGCGCTCGTGGTGCGCGTACGCCTCAAGGTCGGCGCGCCAGTCGCCGGTCAGCGGCACCTGGTCGTCCTGCACCGCGTCGGCCATGAGGTCGAGCAGGTCGTCGCGGCTGTCCACGTAGCGGTAGAGCGACGTCGTGCCCGTCGACAGCTCGGCGGCGACGCGGCGCATCGACAGCGCGTCGAGCCCCTCGGCGTCGGCGATGGCGACGGACACGCCGACGATGCGCTCCACGCTCAGGGCCTGCCTCTTCGGCCGGTACGGCTCACGCTCCCAGACAAGCGGCATGGACACGACTCTACCGGAATGGATACAGTGTTCCCATGAACGGGAACACTGTATCCACTGATGTTTTGATCGCCGGCGGCGGATCCGTCGGGCTGATGCTCGCGGTGCTGCTGCGCCACCACGGCGTCAAACCCCTGGTCGTCGAGGAGAAACCCGAGCTGTCCCACCACCCCAGGGCCAACGGCATCGGGCTGCGCACGGTGGAGATCCTGCGCGAGGTCGGCCTGGCGGAAGCGGTCAACGAGGCCGCGATCGACCTGCGGGCGGGCAAGATCAAGGGGCGTACGCTGGCCGAGGCCGACTTCACCGAAGGCTTGGCGTGGAAGGCGAGAGGCGAGACCGAGTTCACCTACACCCCGGCCAGGATCCGCGGCACCTGCGCGCAGAACCGGTTCGACCGCGTACTGATCACCAAAGCCGGTGACGTGGAGTTCGGTGTGGCGCTCGACTCGTTCGAGCAGGACCCCGACGGCGTCACGGCCACCCTGTCCGACGGGCGGGTGGTGCGGGCGCGCTATCTCGTGGCGGCCGACGGCGTGCGCAGCCGGGTCCGGCAGATCCTCGGCCTCGGCGTCACCGGTCCCGGCGTGATGGGCAGGGAGACGACGAGCGTGCTGTTCCGCGCCGAGCTGCGGCCGGAGCAGCCGTTCGCGATGTGCAACATCGAGCATCCCGACGCGCCCGGCCTGCTGGTGACGGTCGACGGCGCACGCGAGTGGGTCTTCCTCACCACCCTCGACACCGAGCCGGCCCCCGACCTCATCCGCACGGCGCTCGGCGACCCGTCGGTCGAGGTGGAGATCCGCAGCGTGCTGAGGTTCCGCGGGCGCGGTCAGGTGGCCGACCGCCTCTCCGCCGGGCGGGTCTTCCTGGTGGGCGACGCGGCGCACGCCATCCCGCCGCTGGGCGCGTTCGGGCTGAACACCGGCGTCGCCGACGCGCACAACCTGGCCTGGAAACTCGCGCACGTGCTGCGCGGCGAGGCCGGGCCCGAACTGCTGGAGACCTACCACGAGGAGCGCCACCCGGTGGCTCTGATGACGATGGAGCAGGCGCGCCTGCGGTTCGAGGACCCGTCCCTGCACTGGGGGCAGGACATGGCGCGGGCGCGCGAGGCGGTGGGGGCGATGAACGCGCCGGTGGTGCACATGGGGTACCGGTACGGCGGCGCGGCGCTCCCCTCCACCGAGGACGTCGCCCTCGACTTCGACGGGTCGCCGGGGTCACGCCTGCCGCACCTGTGGGTGGCCGACGGGGTGTCCACGCTGGACCTGGTCGGATCGCGGTGGTGCGTCGTCACGGCCGATCCCGGGGTGGAGGCCGATGTTCCGGTGCATGTCGTGGACGGGTGGCCGTACGGGACGGTGCTGGTCCGCCCTGACGGGTTCATCAGCCGTTCGTACGAGTGACGCGCCGGCGTCGCTCGTACGACTGACATCGTTTCTGGGTGGACTCGGGCCTGCCTCCGGGCGGACGCGGACGCACCTCCGGGCCGCCGCGGACCCGTCACCTTCTCGCGGGACCGAGCCGATCGAGACGCGAGACGACCGAGACCAGGTGATCGAGTCGTGAGGCGACCGAGACGCGAGACGATCGAGGCCCGGCGCTCAGCAGGCCGACTTGCTCAACGGGCCGAACTGCCCAACAGGCTGAATCGCTCAGTGGCTCAGTGGCTCAGTGGCTCAGTGGCTCAGTGGCTCAGTGGCTCAGTGGGACCGACATATCACCTCTCGCGGCGAAAAATACGGTTTCGCGGGGACGGCGTCGACTGCTAGAACGCTGGAATGACGGATCGCGGAATCGTGGTGGTCGGAGCCGGCATCGTCGGGGCGTCCCTGGCGTACCACCTGTCCGGAGGCGGCCGGCCCGTCACGCTGATCGACGCGGGCCTGCCCGCTTCGGGCGCCACCCGCGCCTCCTTCGCCTGGATCGGCCGGCCGGCCGTCAGCGACCTGCCCTCGGCGCCGCTGCGTTACCTCGCGCTGGAGGAGTACCGGCGGCTGGAGAAGGAGCTTCCCGAACTGTCGATCCGCTGGACGGGCTCCATCACCTGGGACGGCTTCGACGGAACGGGGCCGCGCATCGACGACGTCGGAGCGCTCGAACCGCACCTGCTCGACCCTCCGGCCGCGGCCGTCCACCACCCGGAGGACGCCGCGTTCGACCCGGTCGCGACGACCGAGCTGCTGGTCGCCGCCGCGCGTGACCGGGGCGTACGGGTGCTGACGGGAGTGCCGGCCACCGCCCTCGACCATCGGGCGGGCACGGTGAACGGCGTCCGTACCACCGCCGGGCTCCTGCCCGCCGAGACCGTCGTCCTGGCCGCCGGCACGGGCACGGTCGCCCTGTGCTCCGGTATCGGCGTCCCCCTGCCCGTCGCACCGTCGCCGGCAGTACTCGTCCGGCTGAGTGCGGCGCCGGGCCTGGTCCGGACGATCGTCGCGACGTCGTCGCTGGAGGCCCGGCAGCTCGACGACGGTACGGTGCTCATGCCCGTGGCGTACAACGGCGAGACCGACCAGGCGGCGCTCCTCGCCACCGCCCAGCGGGTCCGCGACCGCTTCGCCGCCTGTTTCGCCGGGGCGGACGACACGAAGGTCCTCTCCGCCGAGATCGGCTGGCGGCCGATGCCCGCCGACGAGGAACCGATCATCGGCCGCCCCGCCGGCACTCATGGCCTGTACGTCGCCGTCATGCACTCGGCGATCACCCTGGCCGCCGCGGCCGGCCGCCTGGCCGCCACCGAAATCCTCACCGGGGCGCAGGCCCCCGAACTCGCCGGCTGCCGCCCGGACCGCTTCCACTGACCCCTCCGGCGACGACCCCGGCCGACCCTCGATACGTCCGCCGTTCTCCCCGTTACGCCCGCCGATCCGTTCGCTGATACGTCCGCCGCTTCCTTCGTCGGCGCGAGCGCTGCTTCGTCCATGGGTCCATCGCTCGTCGACTTCTCCGTGGACCCTTCGTTCGTCGACTCGTTCGCCGGTTCGTTCGCCGACGGACAGCTCGTGTTGCCTGCCGCCTGACGCGCGTTGACTTGGACGCGACGTCATGGTTTTGGCTGTACCCAAGCCGACGCCGAGTTCGACGCGGGTTCGCCCCCGAGATCGACGCAGGGGGGTGCGGTTCGGGGAGGCGTACGACCTTGCCGTTCCGTCGGGAGCGCGCCGGTCGGCTGTCCGTGGCCGAGCAGTTCGGAACGGCCATGAGCCCACCGGACATGTCCGGACGCGCGTCAGGACTCGTCCCCGTCGGCCATCATCCTCCGGCAACAGGAGAAAACGCATGCCATATCGCAGGAAACCGGCTGCCGCCCTGGGCGCCGCAGCGTTGACGCTGCTCCTCGGCGCCTACGCCACCCCGGCGTCCGGTCAGAGCACGCCGAACGGCCGGCAGGCCGTGGCTTCGGACGGGCTCACCGTCCCAGCCATCGCCGCCCAGACCGGCCAAGTCGATAAGACTGCCCAAGCCGACCAGACCGGGCAAGTCGGTCAGGCTGCCCAAGTCGCTCTGGCCGGCCAAGTCAGTCAGGTCGGCCAGGCCAATATGGTCGGGCAAGTAGCTCTGGCCGGACGAGTCAGTCGGGCCGGCCAGGCTGGTGAAGTCGTGCAGTCCAGCCAGGCTGATCAAGCCGTGCAGTCCAGCCAAACTGGTCGAGCCGTTCGGTCCAGGCAGGCCGGCCGGCGGGATGTGGCCCGGAGCGCCGGCCTGGCGCGGTTCTACCAGCAGAAACTGGTCTTCAAGCCGTGCGATCCGCCCAAGCTGCCACCCGGCGCGCCGGTCGTGAGAACCGAGTGCGCGCGACTCAAGGTGCCGCTCGACTACCGGAAACCGAAGGGCCGGCAGGCGGAGACCGCGCTGCTGCGCGTACCCGCGCGTGGCGGGGATCGGATCGGGTCGCTCGTGCTGAACCCCGGCGGTCCCGGCTTCCCCGGCACCACGCACGCCGCCCTGACCGCCGCCATATGGGCGAAATCGCCGATCACCGAGCGTTTCGACCTGGTCGGGTTCGACCCGCGCGGCGTCGGCGGCTCCAAGCCGGCGCTCGACTGCTACACCGACGCCCAGCGCGACCACGGCGCGAAGCTCTCCTCGACCCCGGCCGGCCTGGACGACTGGACCGAGCGGGAGACACGCCGGCTGGTCGAGCAGTGCGCCGCACGTTCCGGTGGCAAGCAGGTGATCGCGCACGTCGGCACCCGCGACGTCGCCCGTGACATGGACGTGCTGCGCCAGGCCCTGGGCGACGCGAAGCTCTCCTTCGCGGGCACCAGTTACGGCACCCGGCTCGGCGCCGTGTACGCGGAGATGTTCCCGCGCAACGTCCGCGCGCTGGTGCTCGACGGGGCGATGGACCCGCTGGCGGACACGTACGAGCGGCGCGTCCAGCAGGCCACCGGCATGCAGCGTTCGTTCGAGCGCATGGCCGCGTCGTGCGCCACCCGGCCGGACTGCCCGCTCGGCACCGACCCGAAGCGCGCCACCCAGGCGTTCCAGCGACTCGTCCGGCCGCTGATCGACAAGCCGGCGCGGACGTCCGACGGGCGCGGGCTGACGTTCGAGCAGGCGGTCGAGGGGATGACGGCGGCGATGTACGGCCCGGCCGCCTGGCCCGCCGCGATCGCCGGCATGGCGGAACTCAAGGCCGGCAAGGGCGACACCCTGCAGAAACTGCGCGACGGCTACCACGAGCGCGGCGCCGACGGCCATTACAGCCGCTCGCTGGAGGCCACCCTGGTGATCAACTGCCTGGACGAGGAACGCCACACGCCTGAGCAGGAGACCGCGATGAACCGGGCATGGTTCAAGGCGGCCCCGTTCACCGACCACGGCCGTACGATCAAGCAGGCGCGTGACGGCTGCGAGCACTGGCCCGTCAAGCCGACGCTCGGCTACCCGTACGCCACGAACATCAAGGGCCTGCCCGGCACACTGACGGTCTCCGTCACGAACGACCCCATCACGCCCCACCAGGGCGGCGTCAACCTGGCCAAGGCGCTGGGCGGCGGCCTGCTCACGGTCGAGGGCGACCAGCACGGCGCCCTCCTGGCCGGCAACGCCTGCGTGGGCAAGGTCGTGGCCGCGTACCTCATCGACCTCGAAGTCCCGGCCGCAGGGACCCGCTGCAAGCTCTGAACAAGCAACGCCCGGGCCGAAGCTCCGCCGGACAACACCACCCGCCCCTCAGCCGGGGCGCCTCACGGCCTCGTCCACCCCAGTGCCGAGACCGCCCCCGGAGACGGAACCGGCGGGCAGCGAGGGGCCCGGCTCTGACGTCGGTGGGTCGAGTCGGGCTGGCGGCAGGTCTGTTCCAGCGTCGGTGGGTCTGGCCGTACCGGCGGCGGGATCGGTCGCATCGGCGGCGGAACCGGCTGAGCAAGCGAGGGTTTGGCTCCGGCGTCGGTCGGGCTGGTGGTGGGTCTGGCTCCGGCGTCGACGAGACCGGCCGGACTGGCGACAGGACCGGCCGGACAGCGTAGGGTCTGGCCCAGCGCCAGGGGGGTTTGGCCGGGCCGGCGGCTGGTCTGGTCCCAGCGTTTGTGGGTCCGGCCGCACCGGCGGCGGGATCGGTCGCATTGGTGCCGGAACCGCCGGGCCAGCAAGGGGTATGGCTCCACCATCAGTGGGATCGGCCGGACCGGTAGCGGGTCTGGCCCCACCGTTGGCGGGGTCGATCGGATTGGCGGTGGGACCGGCCTCACCGGCGGCGGGATCGGCGGGACCGGCGGTGGATCTAGCTTTAATCGGAGATGGGACCTACCGGACTCGCGATGGGTCCGGTCGTACCGGTGAGGTGGGTTTCGGCGCTGCGGCGGAAGGCCGCCACCAGGCGGCTGCGGTCGCCGGCGCGGGTGGCCAGCACCACCTGGCTCGGCTCCACTCCCTCCAGCGGCACTGTGGTGAGATCGGAGCGCAGGCCGCTCACGACGGCGCCGCCCGGGACGATGAGCACGGCCTGCCCGCCGGCGACGAGTTCCAGCTTGTCCTCGTCCTGCTGGATGAGCGGACCGTCGGGCGCCGCGCTCCCGTCCGGCCGGGGGTCGGCGCGCCAGAAGGCGTTCCAGGCGGGGTCGAAGTCAGGTGCCCGGGGGATGGGCTCGTCGGCGATGTCGTCGAGGGTGACCGCCTCCTTCCCCGCCAGGCGGTGATTCGCGGGTACGAGCAGCACCCTGGGCTCGTCGTAGAGCACCGTGACGTGCAGCCCGTCGGTGGAGAACGGCAGGCGGGCGAGCGCCACGTCGACCCGGTGGTCGAGCAGCGCGGCGCGGGGCTCCTTGCAGTGCAGGTGGAGGATGCGTACCTCGGCGTCGGGATGCCGGTGGCGCAGGTCGCGCACCGCCGGGGCGACCGTCAGGTTGCCGATGTAGCCGACGACGATCCGGCTGGGCCGCGCGGCGGCCCGCGCGGACGCCGTGGCCCGCTCGGCGGAGCGCAGCAGCGCGGCCGCGAGCGGCAGGAACACCTCCCCGGCCTCGGTGAGCCGGGTGCCCTGCGGGGTACGGTCGAGCAGCCGGGCGCCCACCTGCTGTTCGAGACGGCCGATCTGCCGGCTCAGCGAGGACTGGGTGAGGTGCAGGTCGGCGGCGGCCCGGCCGAAGTGCCGGTGCCCGGCGACGACGGTGAAGGCCCGCACCAGCCGCAGATCGAGGTCCTCCGGGGGGCGCGGCGCGTCGGGCATGAGATCAGCGTATATCCCCGCCTGCCACCCTCCAGACGCCGCTGGCTGCGGTGATGCATGAATCGGGATGCCCCTTGCGGAACGTTCATTGGACCGGAAGCACCATTCGGCCACAAGCTGGAAACACCAGCCGGACACCGCCGGACGGCCCCTCGGGCCCTCCTCTCCGCACGCGTCGAACAGGGCACGTCGAACAGGGCACGTCCAGCGGGTGCGTCGAGCGGGGCACGTCGGATGAGGTGCGTCCAACGGCACGTCCAACGGGGCAACGTCGAACGAGGTACGCGGCAGGGTGCGCCCAACGAGGTGGGCCGAACGGGGCACGCCGAACGGGGTGCGCCGAACGGGGCACGTCGAACGGGGTGCGCCGAACGGGGTGCGCCGAACGGGGCACGTCGAACGGGGTGCGCCGAACGGGGTGCGCCGAACGGGGTGCGTCCAACGCGATGCGTTTTGCGGGATGTGTTCAACGGCTGTGCGCTGGCCGGGACGTACACGCTGAGTAGTTCGGAGGATCTTCATGGGGAACACCGCTGTCGTCGACGCGGCCCGCCGGGCCCTGGGGCCGGTCGGCATCGCTCTGGCGGCCTCGCTCACCAGCCCGATCGACATTGACGGGCAGCGCGCGGCCGTCGTCCGACTGGAATCCGCCGGCTACCGCACCGTCTGGACCAACGAGACCGTCGGCGGCAAGGACGCCCTCGTGCAACTCGCCGTGCTGCTGGCCGCCACCCGGCGGACGGTGTTCGGCACCGGCATCGCCAACGTCTGGGCCAGGGAGCCGGAGACCCTGCACGGCGCGGCCTCCGTGCTGGCTCAGGCTTATCCCGGCCGGTTCGTGCTGGGCATCGGCGGCGGCTACCCGCAGCAGGCCGCCGCCACCGGGCGTGAATTCGGCAGCCCGCTGAGCAAGATGCGCGACTATCTCGACCGGATGGACGGGCCAACCATGCCGCCCGCGCCGTACCCGCGGATCATCGCCGCGAACGGCCCGAAGATGCTCGCGCTGGCCGGCGAGCTCGCCGACGGCGCCCTGCCCGCCGGGGGACCGCCCGCGTTCACCGCGCAGGCCCGGCAGGTGCTCGGCCCGGACAAGCTGCTCGTCGTCGGGCTCACCATGGTGCCCGGCAGTGACCCGGCCCGGGCCAGGCAGGGTGCGCGGGAGCGGGTGTCGGCCGGCCTCGCCCAGCCGTGGTTCGCGGCCGCCGTGGCCCGGCTCGGCTTCTCCGAGCAGGAGATCGCCGAGGTGAGTGACCGGCTGGTGGACACGATGATCGCGCACGGCGAACCGGCGGCGATCGCGGCCAAGGCAGGCGAGCACCTGGCCGCCGGCGCGGACCACGTGGCGCTCCTGCCACCGATCGGCACCGACTTCGCGACCGGCGTCGACCAGGCCGAGGGGCTCGCCCCGGCCCTGCGCGACCTCCACTGACCGGCCCTGCCAATCCGACACCGGAGTGCCCAAACTGCGAAGCGCCACAACGCCGGCACGGCTCTGAGAACCCGGCGCCACGAGCGGCGACATGGCTCGGCGGATTGGGCCCTGTGACGTCGGCGCGCTCGGAGGGTCGGGTGTCGCGAGGCTGTTCTGCTTGGGGACCGGGCTTCGTGACGCTGGTACGGCTCTGAGGATCGGGCGCCCCACGGTCGGCGATGTGGTTCGGCGGATTGGGCCCTGTGACGTCGGCGCGCTCGGCAGGTCGGGTGCTGCGACGCTGTCTTGCTTGGGGAACTGGGCTCCGCGACGCTGGCTTGGCTTGGAGGATCGGGTGCCCAGCATCGGCGATGCGGCTCGGCGGATCAGTATGCACCACGCCGACACGGTCGGCGGATCGGGCTCCGGGAAGCTGGCTTGGCTCGGTGGATCGGGCTTTGCGACGGTGGCGGCGGGGGTCGGAGAATCCGGCGGGACTGTGTATTTCGCCATGGAAGCCGCGCTGCCGACTGAGTGAGGCTGGTGGCTACGTGCGATGTCCGAAGCGGAGGAACGGGCCGGGCAGCGTGAATCAGCGATGAGCAGGCCCGCCGCCCGATCATGAACAGTCTCACGACGTCCGCCGTCACGCTGGCTGCCGGGATCACCATGATCCTGAGTACCGCGACCCCCGCCTGGGCGGGCCAGAATGTCTCCGCCCGGCTCGTGGAGGGCTCACCCCGGCCGCTCGTCTACGGCGCGTTCCACCACCAAGGCGCCGTCGAACGGCTCCAACTGGTGCTGGACTGCTCCCGTCAGAACGGGTTCTTCGGTCACATCCAGGGCTATCTGGAGGTACGCGACGGCGCGCGGAAGAGTCGCTATCACCTGGCGCGGAAGGGGCAGCCGCACCGCTGGTGCGGGGAGCGGTGGATCAGGCGTGACTTCCGTGAGGGGCAGAGCGTCGGCATACAGGTGTGCTGGTACCAGAGGGGGAGGGACCGCTGTACCGGATGGCGTTGGGGTATCGCCTGACGGCCCACCCCACTCCGGGCCTGCTAAGTCACCACACCGTGCTTGCTGGGTTATGGCGGGCTTACGGGGCCATCGCGCCGGGCTTACGGGGCCATCGCGCCGGGCCTGCGGGGCCATCGCGCCGAGCTTGCTGGGTTACGGCGCCGGACCTGCTGTTCACCACACCGGGCCTGCTAGGGCATCGTGCCGAGCTCGCTGGGTCATCGTGGCGCTTGTTGGGCCATTGTGCCGGGCCTGCTGGGGTCATGTCCCCACGCAGTGGTGTAGGTGGGTGGCCTCTGCTGGGTCATCGTGCCGAGCCTGCTGGGCTATCGCGTCAAGCGTTCGATCCCGCCCGACCAGGTGGGCCATCTCGGCTCACTGCGGCGGATAGGTCCGGCTCACTGCGGCGTGCCGTCGCTGCCGCCCGCGCCCGCCCAGGCACGGTGGTCGTCCAGGCGGGAGCGGTCTGGGCGACCACCGCCTGGGCGGGCGCCGTGTGGTCCCGCGCCCGCCTGGGCGGTGTGGGATCAGGCGGCGCGGCCTGCCTTGAGGCGGGCTGTGGTGTCGACGACGCGGCGGGCCTGGTGGCGGGCTGCCTGGAGGGTGACCTCGCTGGGCATCCCGTTCCCCGCCACGTGCGAGGTCCCGTACGGATTGCCCGTTTCGAACTGGACGGGATCGGTGTAGCCGGGTGGCACGATGACGCCGCCCCAGTGGTAGAACGTGTTCCCCAGCGCCAGGATGGTCGACTCGTGCCCGCCGTGGGCGGTGTTGGCGGCGGTGAAGGCCGAGTACACCTTGTCGGCGAGCTTGCCCTGGAACCACAGGGGCCCCGTGGTCTCGATGAAGGCCCTCAGCTGGCTGGCCGGGTTGCCGAAGCGGGTGGGCGTGCCGAACAGCACCGCGTCGGCCCAGAGCAGGTCGTCGTGACCGGCCTCGGCCACGTCCGCGGTCTCCCGCAGGTGCGCCGCCCATT
Organism: Nonomuraea fuscirosea; assembly: GCF_003001935.1. Taxonomy (GTDB): domain Bacteria; phylum Actinomycetota; class Actinomycetes; order Streptosporangiales; family Streptosporangiaceae; genus Nonomuraea; species Nonomuraea fuscirosea. The sequence goes on from NZ_PVNG01000004.1 coordinate 466,642, forward strand.
CGGGGCTGGAGCCGACCGCCTCCGGCGGGGCCGACTCCGCGACCTTGCGCAGCCGTACGTTCGCACCGGCCTTCTCGGCGCCCTCGGCGACGGCCCGGGCCAGGGCGTGGACGCGGCCTGTGGCACTGTAGTAGATGACCGCGACGTTCACGGGTTCCATGATGATGTGTCCTTCCTTCAGCGATTCCCGCCGGTACGACGACACAGCCCCGCGTGATGTGAGGTGACCCGCCGGCCTCACATTCCGGCGCGACGCGTCGTCGTACGAGGGTGAGAGAGAAGGAATCCGGCGACACCATGACCCATCCATCCGCACCACCGGACGACGGACGGCCCGACCCCGACCTGAGTGCGCTCATGAGCGAGCGCCGCCAGCTGATCGGACTCGGTTACCGGTTGCTGGGCTCGCTGGCCGACGCCGAGGACGTCGTGCAGGAGACGTACGCCCGCTGGTACGCCATGTCGCCGCGGCAGCGGGAGGCCATCGACTCGCCGGCCGCCTGGCTGACCCGGGTGGCCGGCCGGATCTGTCTGGACGTGCTCGGCTCGGCCCGGGCGCGGCGCGAACGGTACGTGGGGGAGTGGATCCCCGAGCCGCTGCCCGACCACGGCGAACTGGTCGGCGGACGGCCCGGCGGCGTCCCGCCCGATCCGGCCGATCGGGTCACCCTCGACGAGTCGATCACCATGGCCTTCCTCGTCGTGCTCGAATCGATGACCCCGGCGGAACGGGTCGCGTTCGTGCTGCACGACGTCTTCGGCTATCCCTTCGCCGAGGTGGCCGAGATCGTCGGCCGCACTCCGGCCGCCTGCCGTCAGCTGGCCACCTCCGCCCGTCGCCGCGTCCGCCACGCGCAGACTCCCGCGCCGCCCGCCGACCGGCACGCCGGCCTCGTCCGAGCCTTCAAGCAGGCCTGGGAGAAAAAGGACATCGCCGCCCTCATCGGCGTGCTCGCCCCCGATGTCACGGCCACAGGCGACGGCGGCGGGCTCGTCACCGCGGCCCCGCATCCGGTCCGCGGCGCCGAGCCGGTCGCCCGCTTCTTCGCCGACCGGGCCGGCGCGCTGCCCGATCTGGTGATCTCGGAGTGCACGGTGAACGGCCGGCCGGGGCTGGTGGCCGAGCAGGACGGCCTCGCCGTGTCGGTGATGGCGTTCGACGTCGCCGACGACCGGATCACCCACATCTGGGCCGTGCTCAACCCGGACAAACTGCGGCCGTGGACGGCGAGCTGACGCGGGTGCCGCCGGTCGGAGGGCTGATGCGGGCCGCCGATCCGCGTCGGCTCCCCGTCCTCTCCTCGGCGGGATCTCGGCAGGATCTCGGCGGGATCGCCGGTGGTCAGCGCAGGGGGTTCTCGCGCCGGTGGTCAGCGCACGCCGGACGACTCCTCCAGATAGGCCATCGCCCCCACCGGCTCCTCGGCGAAGAAGACCAGGTCGGTGAGGGGGCGCGGCAGGAAGCCCTCGTCCTCCATCCGCTGGAACTGCTGCTTGAGCCCGTCGTAGAAACCCGCCGTGTTCAGCAGCACGACCGGCTTGTCCGTGCGGCCGTGCTTCTTCAGCTCCAGGATCTCGGTGGCCTCGTCCAGCGTGCCCGTCCCGCCCACCATGATCACCACGGCGTCGGCCTTCTCCAGCAGCAGCCGCTTGCGCTCGCCGAGATCGGCCGCGATCACCATGTCGTCCACGCCGCGGCGCGCCTTGGCGGCCAGGAAGTCCACCGACACGCCCATCAGCAGCCCGCCCGCCGCGTGCACGCCGTCCGCCATCACCTTCATCAGGCCCACGTCCGAACCACCCCACACCAGCGTGTGCCCGCCCCTGCCGATCAGCTCGGCGAACTCGCGGGCGGGGCGGGTGTAGGTCTCGGACAGGTCGGCGGCGGAAAGGAAGACACAGATGTTCATGCGCTCCACCGTACGAGGTGCGTTCCCGGCCTGAGTAGGGCGTACCTACTCATGCCCTGACCGGGGTCGCCGCCTTATCACTGGAGGACGTTCATCCCCAGTCAAGGAGATCGCGGTGAATCGCACCCTCAGCCTTCTCGGTGCCGCCGGCGTCGTCGCCCTGGGCGTCCTGCCGGCCTTGAGCGCGCCCGCCGTCGCGGCGCCCAACTGCGCCGCCGCGTCGGCGTACTACGACAGCGCCCCCACCAGCGCCAACCTCGCCATGTTCCGCCAGGCGGTGCACTGCCTGATCGACGCCGAGCGCGCCGCGGTCGGGCTCGGCCCGCTGACCGTCAACACCCCGCTCACCAACGCGGCGGTCTCGCACGCCGCTGCCGCCGCCTCGATCAAGTGGTGGGGGCCGGGCGCCGACTCGCACCGCAACCCGCAGACCGGCTCCACGCCGGGCAGCCGCATCACGGCCGCGGGCTACTGCCCGAACCCCGTCTCCTGGGCCTACGCCGAGACCACCTACACCGGCTGGGGCACCGGAGCGGGCACGCCGCGGGCCGCCGTGCGCTGGTGGGTGCACGTCAGCACGTACGGGCACCGGCAGATCGTGCTCAGCCCGACCCTGAAGGACCTCGGCGTGGGTGTCGCGGTCGGATCGGCGGACCCGGCGGGCGCGGGCTCGCCTGGCGGCGGCACGTACGTGGTCGACTTCGGCCGCTGCCAGCGCTGAGACCTCCGCCGGCACCCACAACCTCGCCGGCGCTGGAACCCCGGCTGGCGCGAAGGCCCCGGCCGGTGTAGACGATCCGGCCGGCGTTGATGATCCCGCCGGCCCGCGAGTCCGGTCCGGCGGAAAGCGGATGGCAAGCACGGCGCAAACTCCTGTCGCCTCGATGCAAGCGGTCCGGCTTACACATAGTGACGTCGCCACTACGAAAGGATCAATCCGATGTCGCGCTCCCGTGCCTTCCTCGGCCTCCTCACCGCTCTCGGAACGGCGGCCACGGCCGTCGCCGTCACCGCCGCTCCGGCGAACGCCACGGCCTGCAACCCCGCCCTGATCGCGCCCGCCGGCAGCCTCGTCGGCGACCTGTGGCGCTCCAACGGCGGCGAGCGCAGCGTCTACGGCTGCCCGACCACCAAGGAGTACGGCTACGCCGGCAAGCGCGGCTCGTACCAGGCCTTCCGCAACGGCAAGATCGTCTGGTCGCCCAACCTGGGCGGCGGCGCCCTGGTCCGCGCCTACTACGCGGGCGGCAAGGCCGTCTTCCGCTGGAGCGGTCTCGGTCGCGACTGGGACTTCTTCAACGTCCGCTGGAGCATCAACGGCGGCAAGACCACGCAGGTGAAGGTCGGCAGGCTGACCCCGTGGAGCGGCGTGTACGCGGTCAACCCCAGCTGCCAGGACGGCGTCTGCATGACCTCCAACGGTCACGGCGGAGTCCTCAAGGCCGCCTTCATCGTGCAGGGCTGCGACCGCGGCACCTTCAGCTCCGACTGCGGCCCCTGGAGCATCGCCACCTCCGTCAAGGCCCCCTACTGATGACCCCCTCGGGCCCGCCCCTCCCGGGCCCGTCGGGTAAGAGCGCGAGCCGCAAGGACCGCCACCCGCCCGGAACCCTCACGTACCCCCCAGCAGCCCGACGTCGGACACCGGCCCGATGTGGCCGAGCTTGTCGGGGTTGGCCACCGAATGGATGGCCTGCACCACGCCGTCGGCGACGTCGAGCTCGACCACGGCCGCCACCCGTCCGTCCCCGTCGTACAGCACCGCGCCCGGCCGCCCGTTGACCCAGGCCAGCCGGGGCAGGACGCCGAGCTTCCTGGCCCGGCGCAGCCCCGCCACCAGCATCCGCGCGGCGCGCACCGACCCCGCCGCCGGGTTCCCGATCGACGGCGCCTTGCCGCCCCCGTCGCCGTGCAGTACCACGTCCGGCGCTAGCAGGCCGAGCAGCGCGTCCATGTCGCCGCCTGCGGCCGCCTCGAAGAACCTGCGGGCCAGCTCCTCGCCCGCAGCCCGCTGCGCGGGGCCGCCGCGCACCTTGCGCCCGGCGGAGATGTGCTGCCTGGCGCGGGCGAAGATCTGGCGGCAGTTCACCTCGGTCTTGCCGGTGATCCTGGCCACGTCCTCGTAGCCGTACCCGAACACCTCGCGCAACATGAACACCGCCCGCTCCACCGGCGACAGCGACTCCAGCAGCACGAGGAACGCCATCGACAGCGAGTCGGCCAGCTCGGCGCGCTCGGCCGGCCCCTGGCCGTCGGCGGGCACGACGACCGGTTCGGGCAGCCAGTCACCCACGTACGTCTCCCGCCGCACCCGCGCCGACCGCAGATGGTCGATGCCCAGCCGTGTCACCGCCGTCGTCAGGTACGCCTTCAGGTCCGCGATCACGGTGCCCGCTCGGCGCGCCCGGGTCAGGCCGAGGAACGCGTCCTGCACGATGTCCTCCGCGTCGCCCACCGACCCGGTCATCCCGTAGGCGATGGAGAACAGCAGCGGCCGGTACGCGGTCGTGCCCGTCTCGTCCGCCGGCTCGGGCAGGGGTTCCCGTGCGCCGGCCGGTCTACCGCCGCTCATCTCCATGGCCTTCTCGTTTCCGTACGACGTCAAGCAGGGTATCCGGGGCGGCGTTCACCAGGCGACGGGGCCGAGGCGGTCGATGAAGATCCCGCTCGGCCCGTCGGGGCCGAGCGTGGCGAGCTTGACGATCGGGTCGCTGCCCTCGGTGACCGTCAGCTGGCCGGTGTGATGGTTCATGTCGGTCGCGGTGTACTTGCGGTTCGCGACCTCTCCCGGGGTGAGCAGGTTGAACTTGATCTCCGGGAGGGCCTGGGCGTACCGGACGGTGATCATGTTCAGCGCCGCCTTGGACGAGCTGTAGGCGAGCTCGTGCATCTTCGAGGCGGGCTGGTCGGGGTCCGTCATGACCGCGAAGGAGCCGCCGCCGCTGGACACCATCACGACCCGCGGGTTGGCCGCCGCCCTGAGCAGGGGGAGGAACGCGTGGGTGACCCTGACCGGGCCGTACACGTTGGTGTCGTAGACGGGGTGGAGCTCGTCGGCCGTGGCCTCGGCGGGGTTGACCACGTTCCCGGGCGCGCCGGCGTTGTTGACCAGCACGTCCAGCCGGTCGGTGTGCTCGCGGACGCGCCGTACGGCCTCGGCCACGGACTCGTCCGAGGTCACGTCCAGCGGCACCATGATCACGTTCGCGCCGTCCGCGGCCAGTTTGGCGGCGGCCGTCCTGCCGCGCTCCTCGTCGCGCGAGCCGAGGAAGATCGTCCAGCCCAGCTCGCCGAGCCGCCTGGCCGTCTCGAGGCCGAGTCCCTTGTTGCCGCCGGTGATCAGCGCCGTGGTGTGTTCCGTGGTCTGTTCGGTGTTCGTCATGCCCTCTAAGACGGGCTCCGCGTCCTGCTGTGACACCGTGTGAGCGAGCTCACACGGGCGCGCGCGGCGTGGCCGGCCGCCGGCAAGGTCATCGGATGGGGGAACGCAGCTGACTTTACGTAGTGAATTCCCCGTCAAAGCTAAGCGAAATAAGTGGATATAACCCTGTTTGATGCGATTTGCGGGGATATTGTCCTATTTGGAAAGTGGTAACCACCGGGGGGAGGACTACGATGGCTGGATCGAGCGGCTTCCACGAAGGAGGCGGCTGCGGGCGGCGCCGCTGGCGTCGTCGTCGTTGCCGCCGTCGCAGGCGCTGGTGGGGCGGCTGGGGCGGACCCTGGGACAGAGGCTGGGGCGGCGGCTGGAACTGGTGGTAGACCAACCGGCCTGCCGAGGCCGCGGGCCGCGGCGGTTTCCGCACCGCGTATGAAACCAGTCCCCGTTGGCGGTGCCTGACGGATTCCGCCGCGAGCCCGCACTCGCCCCGCGCGTCGTCACCAGAAGGAGTGTGGGTGGAGAATTCACCGGACGCGCGGGGCGCGATGACGAGCGCAACGGAAAACAACACGATGCACGGCGCGCTTCCGCCCGCCACGGGTGGCCGCAGAATCGCGTGGTCGGCGGTGCCCTGGCAGGTGGCCGCCGGAATAGAACGGCTGCTCGGCAGCAGGGTGACCGGCGCGGTCAGTCAGCCGGGAGGCTTCTCCGAGGGGCTGGCCGCGCGGGTGCGGCTGGCGGACGGGGGCCGCGCCTTCGTCAAGGCGCCAGTTCCCGTACGGCGCCCGCGGTGGCGGGCTTCCACCGCAGGGAGATCGCGATCTCGCGGACGCTGCCCCGGACGGTGCCGGCGCCTCGGTTGCTGGACGCGTACGACGACGGCGACTGGGTGGCGCTGGTCTTCGAGGACATCCCCGGACGATTGCCCGCACAGCCGTGGCAGCCCGACGAACTGGAACACGCCCTGGCAGCCGTGACCGACCTGACCCAAGCCTTGACGCCGTCCCCGATGGACGAACGACTGCTCGGCCGGCCACGTTTGGGAGGCTGGACGACCCTGGCGAACGCCACCGCAACAGCCGCGACGAGCGCCGCCTCGGAACGGGCCGCCGCCGGGCGGGAGGAGCTTGCGGTGATCTCCCCGTGGGCGGCTCGGCATCTCGACGAGCTGGCCGCGCTGGAGGAACGTGCCGCGCCCGCCCTCACCGGCCGCACTCTCCTGCACGGCGACCTGTACCCGTTCAACATCATGTTGTACGGACGGCGCGTCTTCGTCGTCGATTGGCCGCACGCCTGGGTCGGCGCCGCGCACGGTGACCTGGTGACACTGCTGTCGGGCGTGTCGCTCAGCGGCCTGGATCCGCAACCCATCGCCGAGCGTCACCCGCTGACCCGCGGCCTGGACGCCGCTCAGATCGACGCGGTGCTGGTGGCGCACTCCGGCTTCCTCCTCCGCACCGCCACCTCGGCGGGACCGAAAACCGATCACCGCCTGGTGGACATGATGGTCGCCCTGGGTCTCGCCTCCCTGCGCTGGCTCAGCACCCGCCGTGGGAGGAGCCTCCTCGGCTAAGGTCTCGGCGCATGGACGACTGGCTGACCGACACCCGCACCTCCTACGACACGGTCGCATCCAGCGCCGACCAGTTGCGCGGGGCGGTGGGTGAGCGGCCGTACGTGCGCGCGGCGCTGGCCCTGTTCGCTGACCTGCTGCGCGACGCCGGGTTCGCGGTGGAGACGCAGCTGACGGTTCACCTCGACGAGAAGGTCCCCGGGGCGATGTTGTTCGCGCGTCCCGGTCGCGCCTGAGGCGGGACGCGTCACATTCCAGGGCGCTGGTTCGTCGGAGTGGTGAGACATCGTTGAGGGAGAAGACAGATGACCCAGTCAGACAGCAACAGAGCGACGTTCCAGCGCTTTCACGAGGTCGTCAACGGCGGTGACGCGGAGCTCATCGCGAAGGCGATCGACAACCTCGTCCGGCCGGACGTGCTGTTCCACGCGCCGGTGCCGATGGGGACGACGGGCCCGCAGGCGATGAAACAGGTGTGGGAGGTGCTCCTTCGCGCGTTCCCCGACATCCGCGTCACGGTCGAGGACGTGATCGCCGAGGGTGACAAGGTCGTCTCCAGGAACACGGTCACCGGCACCCACCTGGGCGAGTTCAGGGGCATGGAGCCGACAGGCCGGTCCGTCACGTACGGCGAGATCTTCATCGCCCGCTTCGAGGACGGCAGGATCGCCGAGCTGTGGGGGGTCGTCGACGTCTTCTCCCAGTTGAAGCAGCTCGGCGCCATACCGGCCTGACCAGGCCGCGCGCCGCGAGCGATGCGGCGGTCAGCCCGCGGTGACGATCAGTTTGCCGTTCTTGGGGGTGCCGTGGCGTTCGAGCTCGGTGAGCACCGGGATCGCGTCGGCGAGCGGCACGGTACGGGCGATCGGAATCCGCAGCCCTCCCTGCGCGGCCAGGTGGGTCACCACGTCGAGGTCGTTCGTGCTGGGATCGGCGATCAGCACCTTGTAGGGCCCCGGCAGGGCGCTGCGCGCGAACTTCACCGGCGTGGGGACGATGTCCAGGATGCGGCCACCGGGCTTCAGCAGCAGCCGGGCGGCCGTGGCGGAGAGCGTGCCGGCGGTGTCGAAGACCAGGTCGAAGCGCCCTTCGAGCGGTGCGGGGTCGAAGCCGAACTCGACGATCGGGTCGATGCCGAGCTCGCGGGCCTCCTTCACGGCGGTGGCCCGGCAGCTGCCTCCCACCGAGGCGCCGGACATCAGCGCGATCTGGGCGGCGGCCCGCCCGACGCCGCCCAGGCAGCCGTTGATGAAGACGGTCTGCCCGGGTCGCAGCTTTCCCTTGCCGAGGATGGCCTGGTACGCGGTGACCCCGGCGACCGGGAGCGCCGCGGCCTGCTCGTAGGACAGCTCCGCCGGCTTCCGCACCACCGTCCGCTCCGAGGCGAGGACCAGCTCGGCGAACGCGCCCGCCCCTTTGAGACTCGTTCCGCCGAGCACCTCATCGCCGGGCTTCAGCCTGGTCACGTCCGCGCCGACCGCCTCGACGACGCCCGCGAAGTCGTTGCCGACCCCGCGCGGGAAGGCGCGGCCGGTCATGAGGCGCATCTCGCCGTTGCGCATCTTCCAGTCCATCGCGTTGGCGGCCGCCGCCTTCACCCGGACGAGCACCTCGTCCCGGCCTGGTCGCGGTGGCTCGAAGTCCTCAAGCCGCAGGACCTCGGGGCCGCCGAAGCGGTGATATTGGATGCGCCGCACCGTGGGCATCCTCGTTCCGCTCGGGCTGCCGGTCATGGCGACCCCCTCCTTCTGTTGTCTCGACGTGACATCACATTAACAGTGATGTCGCGTCGTGACATCAGCTGGCGCGGTGTGACATCGGACACGTCCGTCCGGGGCGGACCCGACCGCGATGCCGTGACCGGCGCGGATGTGGTGTCACGTCGCGTCATCAAGACGGGTATCTTGGCGCCTATGCCTCGGTGGGAACACGGCAGCGAAGAGCGGCTGAAGCAGGCCGCCCTGGAGCTGTTCCAGGAGCAGGGGTTCGAGGACACCAGCGCGGTCCAGATCGCGGAACGCGCCCGTGTCACCACCCGGACCTTCTTCCGATACTTCCGGGACAAGGAGGAGGTTCTCTTCGCCGACGCGGACGCGCTCAAGGAGACGCTCGTGCACGACCTCCTCCAGGCCGCCGACGTCTCGGAGCCGCTCCGGGCGGTGACCCGGACCCTGGCCGGTTTCGACTGGGGACGGCTCGGATCGCGAGAGAGCCAGCACCGGCGCAACGCGATGATCGCGGCCAACCCGCGCCTGCTGGAACGCGAACTGGTGAAACAGCACCAGGTGGCCGACGGGCTCGGCGACGCACTCCGCCGGCGCGGGATCGACCCCGACGTGGCGGAGCTCGCGGCCGGCGCGGGGGTCCAGGTCTTCCGTACGGCGTACCAGCGGTGGCTGGCAGGCGACGACGACACCGACCTGACGACGATGATCGAAACCGTGCTGTCCAGCCTCGCGGTGCTGGTGCCCGGAGCACGGTCACGACCTGGCTGACGCCGGGCGGGTGCTTCGTACCAGGGTGACCAGCATGGCGAGGCCCGCCCCCACGGCCACGACATGCTCGGCCAGCGCCAGCCAGCGGTACTCGGCCGGCTGGTAGACCCCGGGCGGCAGCAGCCAGAGCAGCTTCCACGCGCCCCACGCGAACAACGACCCCGACGCGACGAACCCCAGCGCCATGGGCAGCCACGACGGCGTTCGCGCGCCGCCCCGCCCGTTCAGCGCCCGCAGGCTCCAGACGCCGCACACCGCGCACAGCGCGCTGTCGGCGAGGAGGAGCCTGGCGTCGGCGCCCTCCGTCCGCGGCGCCGACGGGTCGAGGCCGGCGGTTCCGCCCGCGGCCCAGTAGGTCCACAGCACGGCGAGCGCGGCGGGCGGCACCATGATCCACCGGGTACGGGCGCCCGCCCCGGCCCCGACGGCTGCCCGGTCGGCTGCTCCGTCGGATGCCCGGCCGGAAGCCCGGTCGGTTGCTCGGTCGGTTGCTCGGTCGGCGAAGGCCCACGGCCATCGATCGCGCAGGTAGAGCGGCAGGCCGACGACCAGCGCCAGCGCCATGCCGAGGAACCCGGCGCCGATGAACACCGTCTCCCAGGCCGGCAGGCCCGGCTCGCCCGCCGGCTCGGGCGTCCCCGGCGCCAGCAGGCTGCTGACGACCAGGTACGGGAGCATGGACACCAGGAAGCCACCCGAGATCCACACGACGGGAACCACCAGCCAGGCCGGCAACCGCATCCCCCACGGCTGCGCCAGCGCCAGCCCCAGCCCGATCCCGGCCAGGGCCATCACCACCGTGACCGCGTTGAGCAGCACCCAGTCGGCCGTGCCGTGCCGCACCTCCAGGGCGATCCAGACGACCTTGACCAGCAGGTAGAGGGACATCGCCCCGGCCGCGGCGTACCCGGCGGCGCGGCGTGGCAGCGTGGGGGCGCCGATCGCGGCACGTACTCTCATGATCGCGAGTCTCGCGGCCACGGCCGGTCCCGCCATCCCCCGCACGCGCCAGACGGTTCCCCCGCACGGGGGAGTGGCACTCACTCCCGCCCCGCGCAGCTCCCCGTGCGCGGAATGTGCACGCCCCGCACGACCGCTGGGGCGCGGATGCTCCACGCCTCGCGCGACCGCTCGTGCGCGGGTCGGTCACGCCTTGAGCAGTTGCTCGCTCAGCTCCCACAGGCGTCGCGCCGACGCGGGGTCTATGGCGTGCGGTGCGACGTCGGTCACGACCACCTGCTCGTCGCCGACGAGGGTGGTGACCGACGGCGTGTCGTTCAGCGGTGCGATGTCGCTGTTCTTCAGGTAGACCCCGCCGATCCCGGCGAGCTGCGGGCCGGCCGCCGCGAACACGATGGTGGCGGCCCCCTGCTGCGGGGTCTTCTTCTCCCGGTCGGGGTCGATGATCGGCCGGCCGACGTCGTCGATGAGCCGCTGCGCCCGCAGCTGGTCCTCGTCGAACAGGCCGGGCACGCTCTTCCGGCCGCCCCCGTCGGGCTCGGGCGACAGGTGGGCCAGGGTCGTGGCGACCACGATGCCCGGGTGCAGGGCGTAACCGCGGATCCCGTCGCCGGACCAGCGCCGGTCCAGTTCCACGGCGAAGAGCACGTTGGCGGTCTTGGACTGGCCGTAGGCCATGTGACCCTCGAAGCCGGTGGTGAAGTGCGGGTCGTCCCAGCGGATGTCGCAGAGCCGATGGGCGCCGGAGGACACGTTCACGACCCGGGCCCCGTGCGCGGCACGCAGCGCGGGCCGCAGGCCGAGGGTCAGCTGGAAGTGCCCGAGATGGTTGGTCGCGAACGTCGACTCGTAACCGCGCGCGTCCACGACCCGGCCGCCCGTGCTGCCGCCGGCGTTGTTGATCAGGACGTGCAGCGGGCGGCCGGATTCGACGTAGCGGGCGGCGAAGGCGTCGATCGAGGCCGGGTCGAGCAGGTCCAGCCGGTCGATCTCGACGCGTTCGATCCCCGCCAGCGCGGCGGCGGCGCGGCCGGGGTCGCGCGCCCCCACGGTGACGGACGCCCCTGCGCCGCTGAGCGCACGGGTGGTCTCCAGGCCGAGTCCGGCGCTCCCGCCGGTGATGACCACGTTCGTGCCGGACAGATCGATGCCCTTGAGCACCTCCTCGGCCGTCGACGCGGCGGTGAATCCCGTACCGAGGGGATGTTGCCGATGAGTCATGGGATAGCCCTCCCTGTGGCGGCTGTCATGGGGTGGTGGTCACAACGCGGCTGTCAGGCGGCGGCGCGCTCGGCGGCGGGCCGGCGGCGCAGGCCCGGCCGCAGGACGGCGGGCGTGTCGTAGGCCATGTCGAGCCGGCCGATGTCGGTGCCGGGCGGCACGATCTCGTCGATCCGGTCGAGGACGTCGTCGGTGAGCGTGACGTCGAGCCCGGCGAGCGAGCTGTCCAGGTGCTCCATGGTGCGCGGCCCGATGATCGCCGACGTGACGCCGGGGTGGGCGATGACGAAGGCCATGGCCAGGTGGTTCAGCGGCATCCCGGCCTCCTCGGCGAGCGGGATGAGCCGCTCGACGGCGTCCAGGCGGCGCTCGTCCTGCAGGTGCCGGAAGCCGAACTGGGCGCGATGCGCGGTGCTCTGCCGGTTCTTGCGGTAGCGGCCGGTGAGCAGGCCGCCGGCGAGCGGGCTCCAGACCAGGGTGCCCATGCCGAACTCCTGCACGGCGGGCAGGACCTCGCGCTCGATGCCGCGGTTGAGGATCGAGTACGGCGGCTGCTCGGTGCGCGGCCGGAGGAGGCCGCGCCGTTCGGCGGTCCAGTGGGCCCGCACGATGTCGGAGGCCGGCATGGACGAGGTGCCGAAAGCCCGCACCTTTCCGGCCCGCACCAGGTCGGTGAGCGCCGACAGGGTCTCCTCCATGTCGGTGTCGGGGTCGGGCTGGTGGATCTGGTAGAGGTCGATGTAGTCGGTGCCCAGTCGGCGCAGCGAGTCCTCCAGGGCGCGGATCAGCCAGCGGCGGGAGGCGCCCGACTTGTTGGGGACGAAGGCCGTGCCGCCGCGGGGGTTGAAGTTCACCGGGAAGCGGGCCTTGGTGGCCAGCACGACCTCGTCGCGGCGGCCCTTGAGCGCCTTGCCGACGATCTCCTCGGACTCGCCGTTCGAGTACATGTCGGCGGTGTCGACGAAGTTGATCCCCGCGTCCAGGGCCCGGTGGATGATCTTGATCGAGTCGTCGTGGTCGGGGTTGCCGGCGCCGCCGAACATCATCGCGCCGAGCGCATAAGGGCTGACCTGGATACCGGTTCCGCCGAGAGTGCGGTACTGCATGCGGATGTCTCCTGAGGTGAGAGGGAAATACCGGGCGGACCGCATGGATGCCGTACGCTGGAACCCGAAACGGAACGCCTCTCCGGAACTATACGGAATGCTGTTCCGCTTAAGCAAGTCCGAGGGAGAGACGCGACGGAGCACACCCTGGGCATGACGAAGAGCGGGCGCGCGTTGTCGCGCCCGCCGTGCGGCGTGGGAACTCGGGCGAGCCCGGTGTCAGCGGAAGTCGGAGATGCGCAGCACCGCCAGCATGTCCGAGGCCCGGGAACCGGTCGAGAAGGACGCCTCCGCGCCGACCCAGCCGCGGAAGGCGCCCGAGTCGTCGATGATCTGCATGAGCGGCTTGACGTGCGAGTTGCCCGTGTAGCAGAACTGGCCGCGCTCCATCGCCAGGCAGGTGCACCAGTGCCAGAGCGTGTCGCGGCGGTCGGTCTTGGAGATCATCGTCAGGTAGTACTGGATCGAGCTGACGTTGGCGCGCGTCCCGCCGCCGTACTTGGGACAGCCTCCCGACTTCTGGCACGCGCCGCGCGAGGACGGCTGCAGGTACGTCAGGCACGACGTGGTGGCGGCGCAGGCGCGGAAGGCGGAGTGGCCGAACGGCTGGTTACGCGAGGTGACCATCTTGCCGCTCGCCCAGCTCGTCAGGTCCTGCCGCAGCGAGCCGGGGAACGCCTTGACCGAGGTCATCGCGCGCCGGGTGCCGAGCGCGGCGTTGCTGCCGTAGCCGTACCCGTGTGTGGCCAGCGTGCTGCTCCTGAGGTCGAGGCGGGCCAGCTTGCCGTCCGGCGAGCGCCGCACGTTCCACTGCTCCGTCCACTTCTGGGCGATCTTCCACCGGATCGTGAGCACGTCGCCCGCCACGCTGTACGTGCCGGTACGGCTCTCGTCGGGAGCGCCGGTGAAGCCGCCGGCGGTCAGCACCTCGCAGGCCCGGGGCTTGGAGGCGACACCGCCGGCCTTGGTGGTGCAGCTCGGGTCGGGCCTGGTGCCGGTGCGCTGCCTGGCCTTCGGGTTGCGCTGCCACCACAGGTAAAGGGAGGCGCTCACCGTGCCGTTCGCGGCGAAGCGGTAGCTGCCCAGCCGCAGCCAGTTCTGCCGCGACGAGGCCTTCAGATGCCCTTGCGAGACGACGAACGTGGACTTCCCGTCCGGCAACCCGGCCAGGGAGCCGGAGACGGACGCGGATGCGGCGGCCGGCGCGGGGATCGCGGCGGGGGCGGCGCCGGCCGGGACGGCGGGTGGCAGGGTGACGGCGAGGACGAAGGACAGGATCGCGGCTGCGGTACGCAAGAGCAGACTCCCGGGGGCTGGCGGGCTTTGGCCGATCGTCAACGACACACCGTATTCGGTCCGGCCGGATATGTCACTGAAACCGCAGGGCCGATGACTCCCCGAGGGCTTGAACGCGCCCAGCCCGGCTGTTTAGTCTCCTTATGACCGGAACGCCCGGATGCCGTCCGCGCACGCGTCCGGCGCCCGCACGGGAGGTACGGTGACACCGGACGCGAGCCCCGCCTTCGACCACATCCACGCCGGCTACGACCCCGACCCCGCGCTGTCGATGTCGCTGCACGCCGACGCCTACACGGATCCGGCCTGGTTCGGCGTCGACCAGCGGGCGATCTTCGCCCGCACGTGGCAGTGGCTGTGTCACGGGGAGCTGCTGCGGGAGGCGGGCGCCTACGTGACGGGCACGGTGGCCGGCCTGCCGATCGTGGCCGTCCGCGACGAGGCCGGCACGCTGCGGGCCTTCTACAACGTGTGCAAGCACCGGGCGCACGAGCTGCTGTCCGGCTCCGGGGTGCGGCGCAGCATCGTGTGCCCGTACCACGCCTGGAACTTCGACCTGACCGGCCGGTTGCGGCGGGCCAGGAACACCGGCGGCATGCCGGGCTTCGACGTCTCGGGCGTCTGCCTGGACCGGATCCAGGTCACCGAGTTCGGCGGCATGGTGTACGTCAACCTCGACGCTGAGGCGGCCCCGCTGGGCGCGCAGGCCGCGGGGCTGGAGGCGGAGATCACGGCGCGGGCGCCGGACGTGGCCAAGCTGACCCTCGCCCGGCGGCTCACCTACGACATCGCCTCCAACTGGAAGAACGTCGTGGACAACTTCCTGGAGTGCTACCACTGCCACGTGGCGCACAAGGACTTCGTCTCGCTGGTGGACATGAGCACCTACCGGGTCACCACGCACGGGATCTGGTCCAGCCACATGGCCCAGGCAGGACAGGCCGCCAACTCCGCCTACGACGTGTCGGGCGCGACGGTCACCGAGCACGCCGTGTGGTGGCTGTGGCCCAACACCTGCCTGCTGCGCTATCCGGGCCGCGGCAACTTCATGGTGCTGCAGATCATCCCCGACGGTCCGGAATGCACCCGCGAGACCTGGGACTTCTACCTGGAGACCGCGGAGCCGGACGCGGCCGAACTGGACAGCATCCGCTACATCGACGAGGTGCTGCAGGTGGAGGACATCGCCCTGGCGGAGAGCGTGCAGCGCGGGATGCGCACCCCCGCCTTCACCCAGGGGAAGATCGTCTACGACCCCGGCGGCTCGGGCCTGTCCGAGCACGCCGTCCACCACTTCCACGGCCTCGTCCTGGACGCCTACGGGCGTGAGCTCGGGCGGCCGTCCTGACCGACACGGGCCCACGACGGCCGAGGCGGGTCAGCCGGACGCCGGGGTGGGGTCAGCCGGACGCCGGCGGGGCCGCGAGCACGGCGACGGCCTCGACCTCGACGAGCTGGTCGCTGTAGCCGAGCACGGTCACGCCGAGCAGGGTGCTGGGCACGTCGTGCTCGCCCATGTACTCCCGATACACCTCCCAGGCCTTGACCAGGTCGCTCTGCTGGGAGGAGGCCACGTACACGGTGGTCTTGACGACGTCGGTCAGCGCCGCGCCCGCCTCCTCCAGCGCGGTCACGAGGTTGCGCATCACCTGGTGCGTCTGACCGGCGTAGTCGCCGACCGCGACGGTCTCGCCCTTGAGGTCGAGCGGGCAGGCCCCGGCCACCCAGATGGAGCGCACCGGCGCGTCGGCGACGGCGGCGTAGGCGTACTCCACCTCCGCGAGCCGGTCGTTCCTGATCAATCTGACGCCACTGCTCATATGCGCTCCATTCCGTCTCGTCCGAAGGCAGCCACAACCTAGCCGATGAGGCGGGGTTTCGGCCGTCCATTTTCGCGCCGGCGGCCGTACCGCCGAGCGCCCGGTGATCACCTCTCGCAGATCATGATCCGGTCGGGCATACTGATGCCGCTTGACCATGATCACTGACT
The DNA here is from genome assembly GCF_003001935.1 of Nonomuraea fuscirosea. GTDB lineage: Bacteria > Actinomycetota > Actinomycetes > Streptosporangiales > Streptosporangiaceae > Nonomuraea > Nonomuraea fuscirosea. The sequence goes on from NZ_PVNG01000004.1 coordinate 482,575, forward strand.
TGGACGAGGGCTGTCGGTGGCGAGGCACCCGTGGGTGAAGTCCCGTACCGCCCCCGGCACGGGACGAAAGGAAGCCATGTCCGAGCACGGCATCAACCGGCGCCGCCTGCTGACCTCGGCCGCCGCCGTCGGCGGCCTGACCCTGGGAATGGCGGCCGGTGCGCGGGCCGCCTCCGCGGAGGCGCGCGACGCCGCCAGGGCCCGGGCCGCCTCCCGCGCCGGCCGCGCCGCCGAGACCTGGGAGAACCTCATCGAGAAGTCGTCCTTCAGCAGCTGGACGAACTTCACCAAGGAGTGGAACCTGCTCTACCCCTGGGACGGCGACCCCGACACCCACAACGGCGCCGCGCTGATGCAGGCGAGCCAGGTCTCGCTCTCCGGGGGCGTGCTGACCCTCACCGCGACCAGGCTGTCCGCGCCGGCGGGGGAGAGCGCGCACGCGCCGCACGCCCCGCTGTGGTACCGCTCCGGCGCGATCCACGCCAAGGAGCAGATCGTCGTCGACGACGAGTTCCCCGAGTACGACATCGAGGGCGAGTTCAGGACGCAGACCGGGCTGGGCGTCTGGCCGGCGTTCTGGACCACGGGGACCGAGCCGAACTGGCCGCCGGAGAGCGACATCCTGGAGTACGTGGGCGACTCGACCAACCTGTTCAACACCTGGAACAAGACCTCCAGCGGCGACCCGGGCGAGACCCAGGACGGCGACGCCTTCGTCACGCGGGCGCCGGTGCCCGTCGCGGACCCGTACCAGGCGTTCCGCAAGTACCGCGTCTGGCTGTACAAGGACGGCCCGGACGTGATGTGCGACTACTACCTCGGCACCACGGGCGGTCAGCTCGAATGGGTGGCGACGCACCGGGGCAAGGGCTGGGCCGGCGTCCCGCAGTACCTCATCATCAACCTCCAGATGGGCTCATGGGCGTCCGACCTGGACGGCCCCGACGACGAGGACTGGCCGGCGCAGCCGGGCCCGGCGGGCGACACGTACTTCCATGCGCGCAATGTCTGGATGGGTCGTACGCGCATCTCGTGAGGTCCTGACCTGCGAGGAGGGTCCGGCGGACGGGCGGCTCGGGGCGCGAATACGGAGAAATAACGCGTCAGAGTGGTAAATGTCTGCCAGAGTTATCCTAGAGACATCTGTTTGGTCTCCTTCGTCCTCGGAACAGGCGACCCGCCGAACCGGTACGGCACCTCGCCGCCGGTTCCGGGGACACGGTCCATTCCGTGAGCCCGGGGCGGCGGCGCCTGACCGGGCCGCGTTCCGCCGCCGAAGACGTCGTGGACCATGTCGCCGGATGATCGAAAAGGACCCGTGAGTTACAGCAGCAACGGCCAGGAGCCGACCGGCCGCCCTCGGGACACCGGAGGGCGGGCCCGCGCGTCGGCTCGACCGGGGAGACGTCAGCGCCCGTCCGAGGGCGGCGCGCCCGGCGAGCCCTTCTCCGCCCATGCCGAGCGGCCGGCTCCCCAGCCGGGCGCTCCATCGGGCGTCCCGTCGCAAGCCCCACCCGACGCGCCGCCGGGTACGCGGCGGCGCCGGAGCGGTCGCGGGAGGCCGGGCGGGTCCGGCGGCGACGGTCCGGCTGGTCACGGTGCTCAGGGCGCTCAGGGTTCCGGTGGTCCAGGTGGCCGCGGTCCTGGTGGGCAGGGCCCTGGCGGTGGCGGCCCTGGTGGCGGTCCCGGCGGTGGTGGTCCCGGCGGTGAAGGTCCCGGTGGGCGGGACGAGCCGGCGGGGCGGCGCGGCTCGCGCCGCAGCGGCTGGAAGCGCTTCGTCCCCAGCTGGAAGATCGTGGTGGCCGGCGTCACCGTCCTGGTGGCGGGCGTGTTCGGCATGATCATGGTCGCGTACGCCAACACGCCGCTGCCCGACGAGACCCAGGACCAGGCCATCGAGCAGGGCAGCATCATCTACTACCGGGACGGCAAGACCGAGATCGCCCGCCTGGGCACGAAACGCGAGATCGTCGACATCTCCCGGATCCCCCGGCACGTCCAGGACGCCTTCATCGCCGCGGAGAACCGTACGTTCCGGACCGACCCTGGCATCTCGGTGTCGGGCATCACCCGTGCGGTGTGGAGCACGGTGACCGGCCAGCAGGTCCAGGGCGGTTCGACGATCACGCAGGAGATGGCCCGCGGCTACTACGACGGCCTCAGCCAGGAGCGGACGATCCAGCGGAAGGTCAAGGAGATCTTCGTCGCCATCCGCGCGGGCAAGGAGATGTCCAAGGACGAGATCCTGGCCAACTACCTCAACACGATCTACTTCGGGCGCGGCGCGGACGGCATCCAGGCCGCCGCGCAGGCGTTCTTCGACCGGGACGTGGAGAAGCTGACTCCCGCCCAGGCCGCCTACCTGGCGGGCCGGATCCAGAGCCCGGACGCGTTCGACGCGGCGGAGGCGAAGAAGAACTTCGCGCCGACGAAGGAGCGGTTCGCGTACGTCATCGACGGCATGGGCGTCGTCGATCCGGCGAAGTACGGCTCGCTGCGCACCACGGCGAAGTTCCCCAAGCTCGCCAGGCCGGACAAGAAGGAGACGCTCAAGGGCATCAACGGCTACATGGTCGACATCGTCCAGCGCGAGCTGGAGCGGCGGGGGATCACCCGCGAGCGCCTGCGCGCCGAGGGGTACCGCGTGACGACGACGTTCGACAAGAGGCTGATGCGGGCCGCGAAGAAGACGGTCGAGAGCAACCTCGACGCCATCGGCGACAAGAACATCCGCGCGAACATGGCCGCCGTGGACCCGCGCAACGGCCGCGTGATCGCCTTCTACAGTGGCCGTGACTATCTCAAGAGCTTCACCAACAACGCCTTCGACGCCAACAAGCAGGCCGCGTCGGCGTTCAAGCCGTACGTGCTGGCCGCCTGGCTGGAGAGCGGCTACAGCCTCAAGAGCTTCGTGTCGGGCAAGGGCCCGGTCACGCTGCCGGGCACCAAGCCGATCCGCAACTCGCACGACGTCGGCGCGGCGGTGCAGATCGACAAGGCCACCGCCCAGTCGGTGAACACCGCGTTCGCCACGATGGCGCAGGAGGTCGGCCTGGAGGAGGTCGAGAAGATCGCCGAGGGCGCCGGGATCGACAAGAAGGACCTGGCCCTGGCCATCAAGGACCACGCCTACGGCATGTCCATCGGCGCCGGCCTGGTCACCCCGGTCGAGCAGGCCGCCGGGTACGGCATCTTCGCCAACGGCGGCGTCCACCACGACGCCCACGTGGTCATCTCGGTCAAGGCGTACACCGGCAAGACCGTCCTGCAGGAGGCCGGCAAGCCGGCCACGGTCATCAGCCCCGACACCGCCGCCGACGCCACGTACGCGATGCAGCAGGTGGTCAAGAACGGCACCGCGGCCGGCACGGCGCTGCCCGGCGGCCGGCCGATCGCCGGCAAGACCGGCACCAACAACGAGAACAAGGAAGCCTGGTTCGTCGGCTACGCCCCGCAACTGTCCGCGGCCGTCGGGATGTACAAAGAGGTCCCGCAGCGCAACCCGAAGACGAAGAAGATCCTCAAGGACGCCAACGGCTACCCGCTGCCCAAGGAGGTCTCCCTCGGGAACATCCAGGGCGCCGGCACGCCCACCAAGATCTGGCGCGACTTCATGACGCTCGCGATGGAGGGCAAGCCGGTCGAGCCGTTCCCCGCGCCGGCCTTCGCCGGCGAGCCGCACAACCTGGTGAACAAGCCGGAGCCCAAGCCGACCAAGGAACCGGACGAGCCGGGCGGCGACGACTTCGGCACCGATCCGGCCTGCCCCGGCGACCCCTCCTGCGGCGCCGGCGACCCGGGTGACGGCACCGTCGACGACGGCGGTGACGACGGCGGCGACACGGGCACGTCCGACGAGGACCCGCTCGGGGACGACGGCGACCCGACGCTGAACGACAACGGCGATTCCGGCAGTACGGGCGATTCCGGCGGGACCGGCGACTCGGGCGGCACCGGCGATTCCGGCGACACCGGGGACTCAGGCGGCACGGGCGACTCCGGCGGGACCGGTACGGCACCGACCTCCGGCCCCCAGGGCGGCTGAGGCCGCCCGCACGGTGAGGCTGCCCGGACACGGCGCGCGGAAAGATGACAGGAGGTGTCGGGTTTTCGGTCGAGAATGGACACCGACGCCCGGCCACCAGGGCCGGCCATGACTCGACGAGGACCTCGATGCACGAAACGCCGGAAGAGCTCAAGGAGCTGCAAGCCCTCCTCGACGCCTCTCTCGCCCGCTCCACCCCGCATCTCCGCTCGATCATCCGCGGCGAGAGCACTCTGACCGCCGAGCAGCTCACCCAGGTGCTCACCGGGATGCGGACCCTCGCCCTGTCCACCGTGACGGCGAAGGGCGAGCCGCGGATCAGCGGCGTGGACGGGCACTTCCTGCACGGGAGATGGCTTTTCGGCACCGCGCGCGACGCGGCCAAGGCCCGCCATCTCGCCGCCAGGCCCGCCGCCAGCGCCGCCTACCTGCTCGGCGAGGACCTGGGCGTGTTCACCCACGGCGAGGTCGAGATCCTCAACCCCCGTGACGGCGAGCCGGCCGCGGACTGGCCGGACCTGCTCGCCTACTTGCAGGATCATTACGGCCAGGACGCCTTCGACTGGGAGAAGGACGTGGTCTACTTCCGGCTGCGTCCCCGCTGGATGACCGTGTACGCGCCCGACTTCGGGAAGCTCGTCTCCTGAGGAGTCACGGACGGTCGGCGCGGACCGCCTCCGGGCTCCGGCAGACGAGGCAGAAGCGGTAGAGGTCCACCCGGGTGAGCGTGCCGGCCGGGTTGTAGCGGCGCTTGCAGAAGGCCCGCCAGTTGCCGGTGGCCTCCAGCACCGCGCCCGCCGCCTGGCACTTGAGGCACGCGTTGGGGTTGTTGTACGACGAGTCGAAGTAGTAGTCGCGGGGGATGGAGCCGTCGCTGCAGGCGACCGCCAGCGCGACCGCAACGCTCGTGCTCGTGCTCGCGCCGGCGGTCGTGCTCGTGCTGGTGCTCGCGCCGGCGGCGGCGCTTCCGCCGGTCAGCAGCGTGACGACCGTGCCGAGCACGGCGGCCGCGCCCAGCACGACGACCGGCCGGCGTCCCGTCGATCTTGTGAATGCCATGTCAGCCTCCTCCTGGTGGAATCCCGATTCTCGGCGGAGGCGACAGGGCAGGACAGGGCGGCAGCCGGGCATCGGCCGGACTTATCGCGATTCGCCGCCCCATTCCAGCCGGTCGGCCCCTAGTCTGCCGGGCATGCGCATGCTGCACCTCGGGCTGCGGGTCACCGACCTGGACCGCTCGCTCGCCTTCTACACCGCCGTCGGCTACGCCGAGCTCGGCCGGGTCCCGGAGACGGGGTTCGGCAGCCTGACCATGCTCAAGCTGCCCGGCGACCCGTACGTGAGCCTCGAACTCGTGCACGATCCCGCGAGGCCGGTCAAGGACACCGGCGCCGTCAACCACCTCGTCATCCAGGTGGACGACCTCCACGCCACGATCGCCGGCCTCGCGGACAAGGGCGTCACGGCCGAGCCGCCGGCGGAGCTGGGCCCGGGGTTCTGGACGTCGTGGCTGACCGACCCCGACGGCTACCGGATCGAGCTGGTCCAGTGGCCGCCCGGCCATCCCCCCGGCATGACGGCGGCGGACTTCGCCTGACGTCCGAAGCCGCCGGCCAAGGCCCTCAGGTTGTCGCGTACAAAGGTGCCAGGTCGATGAAGATGCGGTAGTCCGAGATCAGGCCGTCGTCGCGGGTGCGCCAGATCGTCACGGCGGCGGCGCTGACGTCCTTGCCGTCCAGCCGGCGGTAGGTGACCTCGGTCTCGGCGATGCTGTCCGCGCCGACCCGCCAGTGCCTGACGATCCGGTGCCGCAGGCCCCCGATGGTGGCGTAGAACGCGCGCAACCCGTCGGCGACGGCCTCGCGGCCCACCATCGGCTCGGCGTTGCCGAACACCATCGTGACGTCCTCGGCCAGCAGCTTCGCGAACGCGTCCGGGTCGAACGTGTCGACGGTCTGGAAAAGGTGGCGTACCTCGTCGTCGGACATGCCGCTCATCCCCCTGCCGCTAAGGATCGATGCCTCCACGATGAGCGCCGCACCGCCGCCGGGCAAGCCATGAATTCGTGCCGGAAAGCGCCCGAACGGGCCTCTTCTAGATCGGTAGAGTGAGCGATCGTCGCGGACGCCGTCATCGACGTCGACGAACACGACTACAACGCCGCCGGCTACGGTGTGGGCCGGCCCAGCGTGACCAGCGTCGACCAGCAGGGGAACCTGCTGCTGTTCTACAGCGGACTGGACTGCGCGGCCCTGGACGCGCCGGACCCGTCCTGCGACGTCGCCGATCGCGGCACCGCCGTGCGCACGCTGGACCTCGGCGACGCCGGCGCGCCGGTGCTCGGCGAGCGGCGCTTCGTCACCACCGCCGGGCTGACACCGGAGCCGTTCCTGCCGAACTCCGGACGATTCCTGCACCACGCGTCCTGGGCCTACGTTCCGCGGGCACCGTGCCGCCCCGGGACGGCTACTTCACCTGTCGTCCCCAGCACGGCACCACGGCACTGTGATGTGACGCAGGCCGGGCGCCGGTGTATACGAGCGTGTACTCAAGCGAACTATACACTTGTAGAATGAGCGACCGACCCGCACCCGACCGGCGCAGACGCGACGCCGCCGCCACCCGGCAGGCCATCCTCGACGCGGCGGTCGCCGCCTTCACCCGGCACGGTTACGACGGGGTGGGGGTCCGCGACATCGCCGGGAACGCGGGGGTGACCGCGATGCTCATCAACCGCTACTTCGGGTCGAAGGAGCAACTGTTCGCCGAAGCGGTCGACGTCTCCTTCGCGCCGCGTACCGTCATCACCGGCACGGGCCGGGAACTGGCCGCGAGCACCGCGCGCACGCTGGTGTCACGGACGGCGCCGGACGCCGAGGAGCTGGGCCCGTTCCTGCTCATGCTCCGGTCGGCCGCCAACCCGCGCGCGGCGGAGATCATGCGCGAGGCGATCGGCCGCCACGCCGGCCGCCACCTCACCGAGGAGTTGTCCGGCCCGGGGGCAGAGGTGCGGGCGGAGCTGATGCTCGCCGTGCAGGCGGGGGTGTGGCTGATGCGCCACGTCATCGGCACCCCGGCCCTCGCCGAAGCCCACTCCGAAGACCTCGCCCCGCTCGTCACCACCCTCTTCCGCTCCCTGAACCCGACCCCGGCCGACACCGTCCCCCAGGCATGACCGGGCTCAGCCTGACGTCGCGCACCAGGCACGGCTGCTTAGGCACTGACGTCTCCTGCCGGGCGTGGCCGGGCTCGGATGGACGTCGTGCGCCGGACGCGGAGAGGGCGGACTGACGCCGTGTGCCGGGCATGGGCGGACCCGGCCGGCATCGCGTGCGGCCTGAACGGTGGGGTGGTCAGGCGGCGGTGATGCCGCCGTCGATCGCGAGGGCGGCGCCGGTGATGAAGCCGGCCTCGTCACTGAGCAGGAACGCCACGAACGCCGCGACCTCCTCCGGCCGGCCGACCCGCCCGATCGGGTGCATCGCGGCGGCGATCCGCATCGACTCCTCCGGCGTCGGGCCCATGCCCGCCCGCAGCAGCGGCGTGTCGACGCCGCCGGTGACCAGGGCGTTGACCCGTACGCCGGCCGGGGCCGCGTCGAGCGCCGCCGAACGGGTGAGACCGATGACGCCGTGCTTGGCGGCGCTGTAGGAGGCCATGCCCGCCTGCCCGGTCACGCCCAGGATGGAGGCGTTGTTCACGATCGCGCCCCCGCCGCTCGCACCCAGCGCCGGGATCTGGTGCTTCAGGCCGAAGAAGACGCTGTTGAGGTTGAGCGCGAGGTCCCCCTGCCAGGCGTCGCCGTCGATCTCGGTCACCGCCCCTGCCGCCGTGGCGGCCCCGACGTTGTTGAACACGCCGTCGAGCCGGCCGTACCGTTCGACCGTCTGCCGGACCAGCTCCGCCACCTGCCCTTCCTCGCGTACGTCGGTGGGGACGAAGGTGGCCTCCCGCCCGGCGAGCCGAAGGCCGGCCACCAGCGCCTCTCCCGCTTCCTTGCCACGGGCGGCCAGGACGACCTTGGCCCCCTCATCAGCGAGCCGCTCGGCAGCGGCGCGGCCCATGCCGGAGGTGGCGCCGGTGATCAGGATGACCTTGTCGGTGAAACGCGTGGACACGATGACTCCTCAGTGTTGTCGGGTGACGTCAATGGCCAGGCTCGGGCTCAGAAGATGAGCGCGATGACCGGGATCGGGGTTCAGAAGGTGAGGACGATGCGGCCGCGGACGCCGCCGGCTTCGAGTCGCCGGTGTGCTTCGGCCGCCTCGCTCGCCGGGAGGGTGGCCGCGACGCGCGGAGTGAGCACGCCCTGCTCGGCGAGGTCGCGGATCTGGCGCAGTTTGTCCGTCCGGCCCGCGTATTCCGGGACGAACGGCGTCAGCACCGTGACCCGGCCGCCGACGTTCGACACCTGGCCGCCGGGCAGCTTCTCGTCACGGAAACGGGCGTAGGTCCCGCCGTCGCGGACGGCGTCGAGCAGACCAGTCCCGACGAGCGCGGTATCGGCGAGGGCGTCCACGCCGTCCGGATACAGCGCCCGAATACGAGCGGCAACGCCCGATCGCCCTGGGGCGGGGTCCGTTGCGGGCAGGTCGCGAGCAGCGGCGTCTGTTCTGCTCCGGTCGCGAGGGACGACGTTCGTCGCGCCCAGCTCGCGGACCAGGGCCTCGTCGGCGGGGGCGGCGTCGGCGAGGACCGTCAGGCCCGCGTGTCCGCCGAGTTGCACCAGGTACCCGCCGAGAGCCCCGGCGGCCCCGATCACCGCCAGCACCGAGCCAGGAGCGAGGGCCAGCTGGTCGAGGGCCAGCAGGGCGGTGAGCCCGTTCATCGGCAGGGTCGCCGCCGCCACGTGGTCCAGGCCGGCGGGCGCGGGGACGACCCAGCCGGCCGGCAGCACGACGTGCTCGGCGTAGCCGCCGGCGGCCTGGCCGATCGGGATCACCATCGCCATCACCGGCTCGCCCACGGCGAGACCGGTCTCGGTTCCCGGGCCGATCTCGTCGATCACGCCGGCGATGTCCATCCCGGGCACGTACGGGCCCGGCACGCCGGCGAGCACGTGAGCGTTCGCGCCGGAGCGCAGCAGCGTGTCCGATGGGTTGACGGCCGCCGCGTGCACCCGCACCCGGACCTCGCCGGGCCCGGCGTGCGGATCCGGCAGATCCATGACCCGAAGCACGTCCGGCCCGCCGAACTCGAAAAGGCCGATGGCTCGCATCATCGCAGCTCCCATACGGTTCTCTTTAGTTACCTGGTACGACATTCGTACCCTCGCACTAAGGGGCAAAAGCGACAAGAGAGCACTTTCAAGTGCGCAGGTATCACCGGGAGAACCGTTCCGGAACGGAACCAGGTACCGTCCGTATACTGGGGGCCATGGCGGAACCGCTCCCGATCCTGGCTGACGACGGCCTGTGCGAAGAAGGCCGCGACCTGATCCGCGGCGTGCTCGAACGCATCGGCGACAAGTGGTCGGTGATCGTCATCTGCCAGCTCGGCGACACCACCCTGCGCTTCAACGAGCTGCGCCGCATGAGCGCCCCCATCACGCAACGCATGCTCAGCGCGACCCTGCGCGGACTGGAGCGGGACGGCCTGGTGACGCGGACCGTCCACGACACCAAGCCCCCGAGGGTCGACTACGCGCTCACCCCGCGCGGAAGCAGCCTGCTCGAAGTCGTCCGCGCCCTGGCCGGCTGGGCGGAGCGCAACGCCACCGGCATTCTGGACTCCAGAACCGCCTTCGACGCCCGGTGACCCGAGGCGACCCGGACGGGTTGTCCGCAGGCCCCGAACGGGAAGGTGGACCACTACGGGACCGCCATCGCGAACCCGCCGGACATCGGGCCCGGCGCGGGATGGATTCTGGCGGGTATCCCTGGGCGCTGATCGGCATGTCCCCGCGGTTTCGCGGGGGGAGCTCGTGGACAGGAACGACCGGATGGAGAACGTCCCCGCGGTCATGACGGCCGCGTACATCACCGGCCTCGGCCCGGCCGACCGGATCACGATCGGTGAGCTGCCGGTCCCGGCGCCGGGCCCGACCGACGTGCTCGTCCGCACGGAAGCGCTGGCCGTCAACCAGGTCGACACGTTCGTCCGCTCGGGCGCCTATCGCACCCACACCCCGTTCCCGTTCGTCATCGGCCGTGACCTGGTCGGCACGGTCGCCGCACACGGCGCCGGAGTCGCGGGGTTCCGTGCGGGGGAGCGGGTGTGGTGCAACAGCCTCGGCCACGACGGCCGGCAGGGGTCGTTCGCCCAGTACGCGGTGGTGCCCGCCGACAGGCTGTACCGGCTGCCGCCCGACGTGCCGCCGGACCTCGCCGTGAGCACCCTGCACACCGCCGCGACCGCCTGCGTCGGGCTGTTCCGCGAGGGCGGGCTCCGGGCCGGCCGGACCGTCCTCGTCAACGGGGCCGCCGGCGGTGTCGGCAGCGCCGTCGTCCAGGTCGCCGTGGCCGCGGGCGCGAAAGTCGTCGCCACCGCGTCCGCGCGGGACGCCGAATGGTGCCTGGCCCTCGGCGCGAGCGCCGTCGTCGACTACCGCGATCCGCACCTGGCCGAACGGGTGAGGGACGCGGCCCCGGACGGCGTGGACCTCGTCTGGGACAACTCCGGCGTCAACGACCTCGAAAGCACGCTGCCGCTGCTGGTCCAGGGCGGGCGCGTCCTCGTCATGGCGGGGCTGCGCTCGCGGCCGGTGCTGCCGGCGGGCGACCTCTACCCGCGTGACCTGAGCATCCGCGGCTTCGCCATCAGCAACGCCTCGATCGCCGACCTCCGGTCGGCCGCGACGACGATCAACGCCCTGCTCGCCGAAGGGCGGCTCCGGGTCCGGATCGGGGCGAGGCTGCCGCTGTCCGACGCCGCCGAGGCCCACCGCCTCCTGGAGGACCACCGCCCCGACCGGGTCAGGGGACGTGTCGTCGTCCTGCCGTGACAAGGCCGGCGGTGGCGTCGGACGGGTGGCCGGGCCGTGCCCGGCCGGGTCGGGACGAAGGGCCTAGACCCGCTGGTCCGGTGGGAAGCCGGTCCAGCGGAGGTCGGCCGGCAGGTGGCCCATGTCGTTGTAGTACAGGACGGAGGCGGGGCGGTCGGGGCTGTAGCGGATGACGGTCAGGGCGGCGTTGGCGTGGTTGAGGCCGAGCCAGCGCCACTCCGGCGCGTCGAGCGCGGCACGGACGAGCCAGCCGATCAGGAAGTTGTGCGTCACGACCAGCTCGTGCCCGGTCCCCTCCGCCACCGGGCCGGTGAACGCGTCCATGGCCCGCGCGGCGAGCTCGTCGCCCCCGTCGGCGGGGAACTGCTCCAGGAAGGCCAGGTAACGGCCGGCGTGCTCCGGCGGCAACTCGTCCGCGCCGGGACGGTACGGGACGTAGTCCCCGGCGGCCTCGGAAAGCCGCAGCGGCACGTCCGGCAGCTGCTTCCCGATCAGCGCGGCGGTCTCCGCGGCCCGGGGCAGCGGGCCGTGGTGGACGGCGGCGAGGGGGACGTCGCGCAGCCGCTCGCCGAGCAGCGTGGCCTGGCGGCGGCCGTTCTCGGTGAGACCGCTCTCGTCCGGCGTGGCCTCGCCGTGGCGGGTGAGATACAGGTAACGGGTCATGATTGCGTCATTGATAGCAGAAGTCCGGAATCGCCGTCATCAGTCCGGAATCGCCGTCATAGCGGCGGATGAGCGCGGCCGATGAGCGCGCCCGAAAAGCGTTGGCGTCGCCGTCGCCGCGCGGGCTAGCGTGGCCTCGGTCCCCGTGTCAGGAGGGCCGTGACCGGCGGATGGGAGATCCGGGATGACTGCTGAGCTCGTCGCACTCTGCTTCGACGCGAACGACCATGAGGATCTCGCCCGCTTCTGGGCCGGAATGCTGGGCTGGGAGGCGGCCGCCGACCCGCACGACGGCATCACGCTGCTGCCGGCCGACGACACCGGGTTCCGGATCCGGTTCGTGCCGTCCGAGGAGAAGAAGCTCGGCCAGAACCAGATGCACTTCGACCTGACCAGCACGTCCCTGGAGGATCAGGAGCGGAAGATAGCGAGGGCGCTCGACCTCGGCGGCCGGCACATCGACGTCGGGCAGCGCCCCGACGAGGACCACGTGGTGCTGGCCGACCCCGAGGGCAACGAGTTCTGCGTCATCGGCCCGGACAACCAGTTCCTCGCCGACTGCGGCTACGTCGGGGCGCTCGCGAGCGACGGCACGCAGCGGGTCGGCTACTTCTGGAGCGAGGCGCTGGGCTGGCCGCTGGTCTGGGACCAGGACGAGGAGACCGCGATCCGCTCACCGCACGGCGGCCCCAAGATCACCTGGGGCGGCCCGCCGGTGAACCCGAAGCACGGCAAGAACCGGCTGCACTTCGACCTCGTCCCCGCCCCCGGCCAGGACCTTCAGGCCGAGGCCGACCGGCTCGTCGCCCTCGGGGCGACCCGCGTGGACATCGGTCAGGGCGACGTCGCCTGGGTGGTCATGGCCGACCCCGACGGCAACGAGTTCTGCCTGTACGACCGCCCGCCGGCCTGACCGGCCGGACGCGGCGGCCCGCCGGGCCGTTCCGTCAGCTGGAGCAGATCCGGGCCCCGGGGACCGGTGCCCTGCCGGGTGAACGCCTCGTATGGGCAGGCGGTCAGCTCGGGGTCGCGCGACTCCCACCCCTGCAGCCACTGGCGCAGGCGTGGGTTGTCCACCTTGAGCGAGCCGTCGGGCAGCAGCCGGCCGACGGTGTTGGCCGGCTCCGACAGCCCCACGGTGCACTTGCCGAGCCGCCCGTCCGCCCGGACCATCAGCGAGTTCGCGCGGGCGGCGTAGCACACCTCCTCCGGCTGGAACAGGCTCGCACCCCGCCCGTCCGTCCGGATGATCTCCTCCAGCGCGGCGATCCTCGCGTCCTCGGCGTCGAGCACCTCCATGGACGCGTCGCCGGGGCCGCCGAGCCGCACCACCCGCTTGAGGAACACCAGGAACCGGGGATCGCCGAGGAACGTGTCCCGCACCCGGGTGAGGAACTCCGGCATCACCACCAGGTTGCCCGGAGTGAGGTGGACCCGCAGCAGCACCCGCACGTCCGCCGAACCGTCGCGGATCGACGACAGGTTCCGCCAGATGCGCTCGAACGTACCCTGGCCGTCGGCCCGTACCCGCGTGTGGTCGTGGTGCTGGGCGGGCCCGTCCAGTGACACCTGGAACCTGCGGATGCCCAGCTCGGCCAGGCGGCGCGCGGCCGGGTCGTCGAGCAGGTAGCCGTTCGTGGTCATGTCGCTGTCGTAACCGAGGCCGGGCCTGCGCCGCCGGGCCTCGCTCGCGTGCGCGGCCACGTCCTCGACGATCGGCCGCGCCAGCATCGGCTCCCCGCCGAACCACGAGATCTGCAGGTGCGCCAGGTCGTCGCGGCGCCGGTCGATGAGGTTCTTCACGCCCTCGACGACCTCGGGACGCATCCTTCCGATGGCGAAGTCCTCGTAACAGTACGTGCACCGGAAGTTGCACTGCTCGGTGGGGAAGAGGATGAGATGGAGCCGGTCGCTGCGGAACGACGCGGCCATCTCCCGATCGAACGCGGAGACGCCCGCCGGCTCGCCCGCGCTCACTTGGGCGCGCAGCCCATCGAGCAGTTGCCGCCGAAGCAGTTGTTGGCGACATGACCCGGATGTCCCGGATGCGGCGTCAGCTCCGCGTCACCGGCCAGGGCCTGCAACGCCCGGGCGATCTCCGGATCGGCGATCGTGACCCGGCCCTCGTCGTCGACGCTCACGTCCTTCGCCCGGACGGGCACGGCTGATTCATCGGCCATCGTGCACTCCTGTGTCGTTCCCCGCCGGTCCTGCGCGACGGCTGCGGGGACGGCCGGGTGTGCGTGGTCCGATGGTGGTTGCCTGCGGCTTCGCCGAGCACGTACCCGAAGGGGTCTCCGGCGATAGCAAAGCCACCGCCAAATCGGCGCTCCTGGATAGATCCCGCCCGGCCGGGGTAGCGGGACGGCCGGCGCAGCGGCAGACGGGAGTCACGGATGAGCACCATGGCGGGAGACTGGAAGATGACGATCGTCGACGGATGCATGCCCGGCGACCAGCTCAGCCTGCTCAACGTCAGCGCGGGGATCGCCCGGGTCGAGCTGACGCTCTGCGCGGAGGGCGGGCAGCCGCTGGGGCCGATCCGGCTGGTCATCCCGCCGCAGCGCACCCGCTCCTCCGTCCTGGCCGACCTGGTCGGTGCCGGCGGTCCCGTGCGGGAGCTGCCGCACTCGGTCGTGGTCGTGTCGGACGCCCCCGTCCTCGTCCAGCCGCACCCGGCGGACCGGGACGCCCCGGAGACGGCACAGCAGCCGGCACAGCAGCCGACACGGCAGCCGGCACAGCAGTCGGCACAGCAGTCGGCGGCCTGACCGCGCCCGCGGGCCGAGGGCATTCTGCAGCATCTTCTCTGCACAAGGGTTTCGGCACGCCACTAGGCTGGGCGGATGTCCACCGACCCGGTCATGCACACGCCTGCGGCGATGAAGGCGCTGGCCAGCCCGCTGCGGCGGGAGATCCTGCGCCAGCTGGCCAACCACGGCCCGGCCACCTCGACCACGCTGGCCAAGGCCATGGGTCAGAACACCGGGACCACCAGCTACCACCTGCGGCTGCTCGCCGACACCGGCTTCGTGACCGAGCTGCGCGAGCGGGCCAAGGGGCGGGAACGCTGGTGGGAGGTGGTCAAGGCCGACCGGCGGCTGCCGGCCCGCGCGGACATGACCGACGCCGAGCAGGACCTCGCCGTGCGGCTGGGTGATTCGCGGCTCGCCGAGGACCTGCGCCTGCTGTCGGCCTTCGTCCGCGACCGGGACGAGGACAGCGACTGGCAGCAGGGCTCGCGCTCCAGCACCTTCATGACCAAGGAGCGGCTCAAGGAGTTCCACGAGGAGTACCTGAAGCTGGTGCGCCGCTTCGGCTCCGACCGCGACAGCGCGCCCGAGGGCGCCCGGATGATCCTGCTGCGCTGGATGGGCTTCCCCGACCCCCGCGGCTCCTGACGACGAGCTGCCGGGTGCGGCGTAAGAGGCGCCGCGCCCCCGCTACACCGGCCGGGTCCTCAGGGAGTCTGACGTCATGACTCTCGCATCGGGACGCGTACGCCGGTGTCCTGGGCGACCTCGGCGGCGTGGTCGTAGCCGGCGTCCACGTGCCGGATGACGCCCATGCCCGGGTCGTTGGTGAGCACCCGGCGGATCTTCTCCCCGGCCAGCGCGGTGCCGTCGGCCACGGTCACCTGGCCGGCGTGGATCGAGCGGCCGATGCCGACCCCGCCGCCGTGGTGGATCGACACCCAGGAGGCCCCCGAGGCCACGTTCACCATCGCGTTGAGCAGCGGCCAGTCGGCGATCGCGTCCGAGCCGTCCAGCATGCCCTCGGTCTCCCGGTACGGCGAGGCCACCGACCCGCAGTCCAGGTGGTCGCGGCCGATGACGATCGGAGCCCGCAGCTCACCGCTCGCCACCATGTCGTTGAACCGCTCGCCGGCCCGGTCGCGTTCGCCGTAGCCGAGCCAGCAGATCCGCGCGGGCAGGCCCTGGAAGTGCACCTTCTCGCCGGCCAGGCGGATCCAGCGGGCCAGCTGCTCGTTGCCGGGGAACAGCTCCAGGATCGCTCGGTCGGTGGCGGCGATGTCGGCCGGATCACCCGACAGGGCCGCCCACCGGAACGGGCCCTTGCCCTCGCAGAACAGCGGCCTGATGTACGCGGGCACGAACCCGGGGAAGGCGAAGGCGCGCCCGTACCCCGCCAGCTGGGCCTCGCCCCTGATGGAGTTGCCGTAGTCGAACACCTCCGCCCCCGCGTCCATGAACCCGACCATGGCCTCGACGTGCCGCGCCATCGACGCGCGGGCCCGCTCGGTGAAACCGGCCGGGTCCTTGTCGCGCTCGAAGGTCATGTCGTCGAACGCCATCCCGGCGGGCAGGTACGCGAGCGGGTCGTGGGCGCTGGTCTGGTCGGTGACGACGTCGATCGGGGCGCCTTCGGCGAGCATGCGCGGCAGCACCTCGGCGGCGTTGCCGAGCAGGCCGATCGACAGCGGGCGCCGGGCGTCCCTCGCCTCGGTGGCCAGCCGCAGCGCGTGCGCCAGGTCGTCGGCTCGCACGTCGAGGTAGCCGTGGTCGAGGCGGCGCTGGATGCGGGACGGGTCGCACTCGACGCAGATCACCACGCCGCCGTTCATGGTGACGGCCAGCGGCTGGGCGCCGCCCATCCCGCCGAGCCCGGCGGTGAGCGTGATCGTCCCGGCCAGCGAGCCGCCGAACCTCTTGGCCGCGACCGCGGCGAACGTCTCGTACGTGCCCTGGAGGATGCCCTGCGTGCCGATGTAGATCCACGAACCGGCCGTCATCTGGCCGTACATGGTCAGCCCCGCGGCCTCGAGGCGCCGGAACTCCTCCCAGTTGGCCCAGTCGCCGACCAGGTTGGAGTTGGCGATCAGCACGCGCGGCGCCCACTCGTGGGTGGTCATGACGCCGACCGGCCGGCCCGACTGCACCAGCATCGTCTCGTCCGCCTTGAGCGTGCGCAGCGTGCGCTCGATCGCGTCGAACGAGCGCCAGTCGCGGGCGGCGCGTCCGGTGCCGCCGTAGACCACCAGCTCGTCGGGATGCTCGGCCACCTCGGGGTCGAGGTTGTTCTGCAGCATCCGCAGCGCGGCCTCCTGCTGCCAGCCGAGAGCCGTCAGCGTGCTGCCGCGGGCGGCCCGGACCGGGCGTGCGCCTTCCATGATGTTCGGTTCCTTTCGTCAGCGGGCCGGTGCGGCCTCGGCGGAGGGGTAGATCATCTCGGCGGGCGGGTTGGCGGTGCGCCTGGCCCAGGGGTAGTAGAGCGCGGCGGTCGCCACCAGCCCGACGATCCACGAGATGTCGGCGCCGCCGAGCAGCTCGGTGACGGGCCCCGTGTAGAGCTTCTGGGCCAGGAACGGGATCTGGATCAGCACGCCGAAGGCGTAGCAGACCAGCGCGGGCACGTTCCAGCGGCCGTAGCGGCCGGACGGGTCGTACAGGGCGGGGATGTCCACCCGCTCCTTGGAGATCCGGTAGTAGTCGGTGAGGTTGATGGCGCTCCACGGCGTGAACACCATGAGCAGCACCAGCACGAAGTTCTTGAAGTTGTTCAGGAAGTCGGCGCTGGCCATGATCGCCACCGCGACCGACACGGCGGTGAAGGCGACGATGTAGAGCGCGCGGGCCACCGGCGAGATCCGTGAGCGGCCGTTGAACGCGGTCACGGTCGTCAGCAGGCACATGAAGCCGCCGTAGGCGTTGAGCGTGTTGACGGTCAGCTTGCCGACCACGATCACGAGGTAGATGAGCAGCGCGACGGCCGCGGGCCCGGCCAGCTCGCCGACGAAACCGACCTGGTCTCCGACGAACGCGTCGCCGGAGACGGCCGCGATCAGCGCGCCCAGCGTCATCGCCCACTGCGAGCCGATCACGCTGCCCGCGAACGTGCTCCAGAACGTGGCCGACTCGGGGGTGCTGCGCGGCAGGTAGCGCGAGTAGTCGGCGACGTAGGGGCCGAACGTCAGCTGCCAGGCCGCCCCGAGCCCCACGGCCAGCAGGAACGTCGGCGCCTCGAACGGCTTGACGCCGACGACCGCGCCCACGTCGTACGTGGTGAACACGGCGATCAGCAGGTAGCCGAGGCCGCACACGCCGACCACGGTCGCGATCCTGCCGACGGTGTGGATGAGCCGGTAGCCGGTCACCGCGACGATCACCGTCAGCGCGCCGAAGAGCAGGATGCCGGCGGTCGCGGGCACGTGCAGGATTCGCCCGAGCGCCTGGCCGGCCAGCACGCTGCCGGTCGCGGCGAAGCCCAGGTACATCAGCACGACGAGGACGAGCGGCACGACCGCGCCGAACACGCCGAACTGCGCCCGGCTGGAGATCATCTGGGGCAGGCCGAGCCGCGGGCCCTGGGCGGAGTGCAGCGCCATCACCACGCCGCCCAGCACGTTGCCGATGAGCAGCGCGACGATCGCCCAGAGGGCGTCGGCGCCGAAGACGACGGCGAGCGCGCCGTCCACGATCGCGGTGATCTGCATGTTGGCGCCGAACCAGAGGGTGAACTGGCTGCGTGGCGTGCCGTGCCGTTCGGCGTCGGGGATCACGTCGATCGTCCGGCGCTCCACGGCGGGGGCCGCGCCCGGGGGATGGTCGTGCTGCATGGCGGTCCGCCTCTCGCGCTTCTCGCGCCCTGGGGGATACAGGGGATGGGGGAAATGTACAGTCCTGTATATACAGCTCGCTACCCTGCGGAGGAAGATAAACTTCCGGCCATCGGCCAGGAGAGCTCCTCCGTCCCGCCGTCCCCGAGCCCGTCCCGCCGTCCCCCGAGCCCTGAGGATCGCCAGGCCATGGTGCCCATCACGGTGGTCGAGTCCGAACTCGCCGCCCAGTTCCAGCAGGTCGGCCCCGCCTCCGCGCCCGCGTACGAACGGGTCAAGACGCTCATCGCGACCGGCGTGCGGTCCGGGCGGTGGGCCCACGGCCAGCAGCTCCCGTCGGAGCACCAGCTCGTCGGCGCGCTCGGCCTGTCCCGCATGACGATCAACCGGGCGCTGCGCGAGCTGACCCACGAGGGCCTCGTCGTGCGGCGGGCGGGGGTGGGCACGTTCGTCGCCGCGCCCAAGGCCGCCTCGGCCCTGCTCCAGGTCAGGAACATCGCCGACGACGTACGGCGGCACGGCCACCGGCACCGCACCGAGGTCGTCTACGCACGCGAGGAGCCGTCGGGCGCGGCCGATCCCGAGCTCCGGGCGGCGGCGGGGCCGACCGTGTTCCGCACGCTCATCGTGCACTTCGAGGACGACACCCCCATCCAGCTGGAGGATCGCCTGGTCAACCCGGCCGGCGCGCCCCACTACCTGGAGCGCGACTTCACCCGGCAGACCCCGCACGCCTACCTGAACGAGGTGGCGCCGCTCACCCGTGGCGAGCACATCGTCGAGGCGGTGCTCGCCGACGCCGCCGAGCGCCGGCTGCTGCGCATCGGCCGCCACGAGCCGTGCCTGCTCGTCCGCCGCCGCACCTGGTCCGGCGACGTGCTGGTGAGCTCGGCCCGCCTTCTCCATCCGGGCTCCCGCCACCGCCTCGAAGGCACCTTCGGCACCGACTGAGCACCCGCCGGCCGGCTGCTCCACTGCGCCGGCCGCATTTCCCGCCGCCCGGGGCCCGCAGCCGCCGGCTCCGGGCGGCCGGGCGGTCAGGGCAGCATGGCCTCGATGAGGTCCGCGGCGCGCGCGGTGCCGCCCTCGGCCTGTGCTTCGGCCCGCAGCCGGGCCGAGCGGCGGGCGACCTCCGGGTCGGTGGTCAGCTCGATCAGCGCGGTCCGCAGCCGCTCGGCCGTGGCGTCCTCGGTGTCGATCCGGTGGGCGATGCCCAGCTCCACCAGCCGGTCGGCGTTCGTGAACTGCTCGGCGCCCTGCGGAACGGCGATCATCGGCACGCCCGCCAGCAGCCCTTCGCCGCACCCGCCCATCCCGGCGTGGGTGACGAAGGCGTCGGCCTGCTCCAGGATCGCCCGCTGCGGCACCCAGGGGTGCACCTCGACGTTGGCCGGGATGTCGCCCAGGTCGCCCGCGTCGGTGTATTTCCCGATCTGCAGCACGACGTGCCAGCCGGGCAGGTCGCCGAAGGCCGCCAGGCACCGGCGGTAGAACTCCGGCCGGCGCGTGTACGCCGAGCCCAGCGAGATCAGCAGCACCTTGCCGGCGTCCGCCGGGCGGGTCCAGGAGTTCCCCTCGCCCGACAGGTCGAAGCAGGGGCCGACGAACGTCACCGTACTGGTGTCGACCTGGTCCGCGTACGGCTGCATCGCCCGGGAGATCAGGGCCAGGGCGCGCTCGGGTCGGCCGGAGAAGGCGTCCACGTCGAGGGTGGTCGCCCCGCAGCCGGCCAGCCAGTCCGCGAACCTCTTCCGGTAGTCGCCGGCGCCCGGCAGCTCCCACAACTGCGCGGCCACGTCCTGCTCGTACCCCTTCCAGGCCACGAACGTCGGGGACAACTGCAGCAGCGGGCGACCCTGCCGCTCGGCGAGGGCGCGGGCGGCGTAGCCGGCGATGTCGTACAGGTAGAGGTCCGCGGGATCGTCGTCGTAGGCGGCGCGCAACTGCGGCAGGGCCTGGACGGCGTTGTCCAGGAACAGGCTCATCGCGGCGATCGGGTCGTCGGGCCAGAGGTTGTCCGCCACCGGCAGGGTGGAGGTGCAGGTGACCAGCTCGGCCCCGGTCCCGGTGATCAGCTCCGCGACCGCCGCGTCGTTGGCGTAGGTCACCCGGTGGCCGCGGGCCACCAGTTCGCGGATGATCTCCAAGCTGGGCAGGACGTGGCTGATGGCGGGGATCCCGACCATCGAGATATGGGCACGACGACGCGGCACGCAGATCACTCATTTCAGTACTCAAGGTGAAACGTCCATGCTGCACCAGCGCGGACGATCACGCGAAACGCCGGCCGCCGCGTCATGCGGGGTCCTCCGGGGCGCGCGAGCGCCGGATCAGGAAGACGGCGCACCCCACCAGCCCCCAGGCGGCCAGCACCAGGTACGGCAGCACCCGCTGATGGCCGCCGAAGTAGACCGCGGTGTGCTGGGCGTTGACCGAGGCTCCCGGGGGCAGCCAGCGCCCGATGGCCCCCAGCGGCGACGGCAGCAGCGGCCAGGACACCGCCCCGCCCGAGGACGGGTTGCCGAGCAGCACCATCAGCCCCCAGGTGGGCACCATCGCCCAGCGCCCGACGAGGGTGTGGAACATGGCGAACACCATCCCCGAGGCGAACATGGTCAGCGCCAGGATGAACCACGACTCCGGCAGCGGCAGGTTCAGCGCGCCGAGCCCCCAGTCCACGACGGCCACGATGGACAGCGCGCCGAGCGCCGCGTACGCCACCGTGAAGGCGATCTGCTGCCACGCCGACAGTCCCGCGGCGTTGGCGTGGAGCTGGACGGCTCCGATGAACCCGATGACGACCGCCGCGAGCGTGATGTAGAACAGCGCCAGCCCGCGCGGGTCGCCCCGCTGCAGCGGGTTGATGTCGCGCACCGTCAGCCGGACGCCGACCCGGGGCGCGACCTTCGGCGCCGCCTCGGTGAGCAGCAGCGCCACCGACGCGCCCGACGCGCTCGACACGTTCAGCGTGACGTCGTCGCCGCGCACCACGATGATCGCGAAGACGCGCTGCTCCTCGACCGCCTCCCAGGCCTGCTCGTAGGAGCGTTCGAAGGACAGGGCGAGGGAGGCGTCGAGCGCCCGCTCCAGGCCGGCGGCGAAGGCCTTGCCGCGCACGGTCTGATGGCTGACCCCGACCACGGCGACCGGTACGCGGTGCGGGGTCGGGTTGGCCATGGCGTAGGTGTAGGAACCGGCGAAGAGCCCGGCGCCGGCGGAGAGGATCAGCACGATCACGGTCGCGGGCAGGAACGGCGACTCCTTGAAGGCCTCCCATCGGCGGCTGATCCGGTCGTCCATGCGCACCCACGCTAGGCGCGGGACCACCGGGGCAGCCCGATGACACGCGTCCCTGCCGCAGGCTTGGCCTCGTGATGACGGAAAATTGTTTCATTCGATACCGTATCGAGTGAAAGGATGCTGATAAGGTGGGTTCATGAGCGCCGACCTACCTTCCGCGGCACCGCCGCGGGCGACCGACCGGCCGGGTGACGCCTCGCCCTTCGCCCTCGGCCTGCTGCTGCGCCAGGCCCACTGGCGGGCGGCCGCGGTGATGACGGAGGCGCTGCGGCCGCTCGGCATCGAGCTGCGCCACTTCGCCGTGCTGATCGTGCTGTCCGACCGGGGGCCGACGGTGCAGCGGGACCTGGCGGTGGCGACGGGGTCGGACAAGGCCGGGATCATGCGGGTCGTGGACGACCTGGAACGCAAGGGGCTGGCCGTGCGCAAGGCCGTGCCGGGGGACCGGCGGGTGCGCGCGGTGGAGATCACGCCGAGCGGCGTCGAGCTGTTCGACGCGGCGCACGTCGCGGCGGAGCCGATGGCCGGGCGCCTGGTCGCGGGCCTCGGGCCCGGAGAGGCCGAGCAGTTGCGGGATCTGCTGACCAGGTTCGCCTATCCCGCGGACGGGTAGGCAGGAAGGATCCGCCGCCCGTCCCCCCGATAAACAGTGCATACCGTCACGGAAGTGCGGGGGAGATGGTGATCATGGACGTCTACGAGGCCGTCACCAGCCGGCGGGCTGTGCGCGGGTTCACCGGACGGCCTGTTTCGAGAGAGGTGCTGCAGCGGGTGCTGTCCGCCGCGGCCTGGGCGCCGTCCGGGTCGAACCTGCAGCCCTGGCACGTCTACGTGGTGACCGGCGAGCCGCTGGCCGAGATCAAGCGGCGGGCCGGCGCGCGGCTGGCCGCCGGCGAGCCGTGGGACGAGCGCGAGTACGAGATGTATCCGGCCACGCTGAAGTCCCCGTACCAGGAGCGCCGGGCCGCCTTCGGCCGGGAGCGCTACAGCGCGCTCGGCGTCACCCGCGAGGACTGGGAGGCGCGCCAGCGCGCCGCCTCGGGCAACTGGCAGTGCTTCGGCGCGCCCGCCGCCCTCTTCTGCTACGTCGACCGCGACCTCGGCCGGCCGCAGTGGTCCGACCTCGGCATGTACCTGCAGACCGTCATGCTGCTGCTGCGCGCCGAAGGGCTGCACAGCTGCCCGCAGATGGCGTGGTCGGTCTACCGGAAGACGGTCGCGGAGATCCTGCGGCCGCCGGAGGAGCTCATCCTGTTCTGCGGCATGTCGATCGGCTCCCAGGACGCCGCGGAGCAGTACATCCGCACGGGCCGGGCGCCGCTCGACGAGACGGTCACGTTCGTCGGAAGCCGATAGCGCCGTCCGCCTGCGTGCCCTCCGAGGCCAGGCGGGCGTGGTGGGCGAGCAGGCGGGCCAGGGCGGCCCGGCGCTCGCTCGCGTTCACGGTCGCCGCCGCCTGCGTGGCGTGCGCCCGGACGAGATGGTGGAAGCGGTAGTGGCCGGGTGCGGGCTCCTCGATGAGGTGCGCGTCGAGCAGCTGCTCCAGCAGCCGTTCGGTCCTGACGGGGTGGGCGTCCATGAGCGCGGCGGCGGCGCCGACGGCGTGGTCGGCGGCGGGATTCAGGCCGAGCAGCCGGTACGCCTGCCGCTGCGGCTCGTCGAGGTTCCGGTAGGACAGGTCGAGGGCCGCCGTGACGCTGCGCTGCCCGGCGCGCAACGGCTGGCGGGGGTCGCCGAGGCGGTCGAGCAGGTGGGTGAGGCGCCAGGTCGGGTGGGAGCGCAGGCGCGCGGCCGTCACCCTGATGGCCAGGGGCAGCCGGCCGCAGTGCTCGACCACGGCGGCCAGGAGGTGCCGGGGCGAGCCGGCCACCCGGCCAGCGCCGGCCGTGCGGGCGAACAGGGTGATCGCGTCGGCGGCGGGCAGCGGGTCCAGCGACAGGGCGTGGGTGACGTCCAGGCCGGACAGGCGGCGCCGGCTGGTGATCAGCACGTGGCAGCCGCCGCCGCCCGGCAGCAGCGGCCGGACCTGGGCCTCGCTGGCGGCGTCGTCCAGGACGACCAGGACCCGTCGCTCGGCCAGCAGGCTGCGGTAGAGCCCGGCGCGGTCGTCCAGCCGCTCGGGGACGTGCTCGCCGGGCAGGCCCAGGGCGCGCAGCAGGCGGTCGAGAGCGTCGGCGGGGTCGAGCGGTGGGTCGTCCTGGCTGTGGGCGCGCAGATTCAGGAACAGCTGGCCGCCGGGGTGGTGCGGGGCCAGCAGGTGTGCGGCGCGCACGGCCAGGGCGGTCTTGCCGACGCCCGGCATGCCGTCGATCACGCTGACCGTCACCGCGGCGTCACCAGTCACCGCGGCGGCACCGGTGATCGCCGCGACACCCGTCGCTGCGGCGTCACCCATGACCGTGGCGGCATCCCTCCCGGCGGTGAGGGCGGTCAGTTCGTCCGCGCGTCCGACGAACGCCGGCACGCCGGCCGGGAGCTGTCTGGGCGGGACGGGCGGGGGCGGATCGCTCAGGTCGTCCCGGGCGACCACCGGTGACTGGGCGAGCATGGCCTGGTGCAGGCGGCGCAGCTCGGCGTTGGGGGCGATGCCGAGCTCGTCCTGCAGCAGCCGGAAGACGGTCCGGTAGGTCTCCAGCGCCTCGGCCTGCCGGCCGGTGCGGTAAAGGGCGGTCATGAGCTGGGCCCAGAGCCGCTCCCTGAAGGGATGCTCGGTGGTCAGGGCCTGCAGTTCGGCGACGAGCGAGGCGTGCTCGCCGAGGCCGGCGTCCAGCTCGATGCGGCGTTCGAGGGTGTGCACGTGCAGCTCGGCGAGGGGCGGGACGTCGATCTGCTGGAGCGTCTCCGAGGCGACGCCGGCGCCCACGGGGCCGCGCCACAGGGCCAGCGCCTCGTGCAGGAGCCGCCGCTCCGTCAGCGGGTCCCCGGCCTGGCCGGCCTCATGGAGCAGGGCGCGGAAGCGGAGCAGGTCGAGCTGGTCGGTCCGCAGCCGGACGAGGTAGCCGTCCGGCATGGTGACGATCACGTCCCTCAGGTCCAGGGTCTGGCGCAGCCGTACGACGTACGTACGCAGGACCTTGCGCGGGTTGACCGGAGCCCGGCGGCCCCACAGGCGCTCGGCGAGCAGGTCGGCCGGAACGACCTCGTTGGGGCGCAGCAGGAGGGTGGCGAGCAGGACACGTAGTTTGCCGACCGTGACAGGGACAGGAGTCCCGTCCTGGACCGCAGTCAGGGGACCCAGCACCGAGAACCGCACAGTGGTCACCGGCCTCGCTCCTCGCTCTCGTCTCCGCCTTCGGCCGCTTCCGGCACCTCCGTAGTGTGCGCCGGGCCGGAACGCGTGATCGAGGGCATGGGGCGGGCATTGCCCGGACATTGCGCGCCCTCCCGGCCGCCGGTCACGCCGCTTCAGGCCGGTGACGTCGGTGTTCCGTCCCTGGCCGGAACACGGCGACACGCCGCACCCCGGCTCTGTGTACTGGGTGTCCGACGGAGAGAGAAGGGGAGCGGATCTTGGGAATCAGACGGGCGGTGTCCGCCGGCGCGGTCACCCTCATGGCGGCGTTCTGTCTCACCGGGAACGCGGGCGTCGCGTCGGCGCAGGACTGGCTGGGGGACTGCCCCAAGGGCAGCATCTGCGCCTACAGCGGCGTAAGCGGGTCGGGAAAACGGTGCAATTGGGAGGGGAACGACGCCAACTGGGCGGGCGGAGGACGGCCGTGCTCGTTCAGCCACAAGGTGAAGTCGCTGTGGAACAACGGCCGCAAGGGCAACCTGGACGACGTCCATCTCGTCACCTGCGGCGGCGCCCATTGGGCCCTGCTGTGGGGCCAGCAGGAGGCCTGGACCAACCCCACGGAGGACGCCGGCAAGGGCCATATCTGTATCAAGTCGCATAAATGGTTCAACAGGTAGCGAGTTGCTCGCGGTGCGGGTGCGTGTCCACCGGGTGTTGATCGCCTGATGATCGGCCCGGGCCAGCATGGGGGCATGCCCGGCGGAATTCTGCGTATCGTCTTCACCGGTGAGGATCTGGCCCGCGTACGCGTCGCCACGCGTGTCGACGAGCCGTGGGAGACGGTGATGAGCCTGCACGTGCTGCGGCAGCCCGGCGGCGGACCCGACCTGACCGCCTGGCGCCGCCGGGCCCGCGCGGACCTGGCCGCCGCCGGGCTGCTGCGGCCCGTCCGGCGCACACTGGCGCCGCTGATGCCGATCAAGGCGTACTGGCCCGACTTCCTCACCCCGCACGAGGCCCAGTCGGGAGTGGAGGCCGGCCTCGACGCGCTGGCCGCCACCCCCGCCGCACGGGTCCGGCGCGAGGTGGACCAGCTGCGCCGGCACACCGTCCTGCCCGGCACCCTCGACGACCTGGCCCGCGGCGACCGGCGCGCCATCACCGGCCTGGCCCGCCTGGCCGGCCACTACGGCCGGGCCGTCCTGACGCCGCACCGCACCACGATGGAGCACGCCCTCGGACGCGAACGCGCCCGGCTCGCCCGCCTGCTCACCGACCAGGGCGTGGAGGCCATGCTCGCCGCCCTGCCGCCGTGTACGCGGTGGCGGCCCCCGGTCCTGGAGGTGGACTACGCCGCGGGCCGCTACGAGATCCCGCTGCGCGGCAGGGGCCTGACCCTCATCCCCTCCTACTTCTGCCGCTACACCCCCGTGGCGCTGGCGGACCCCGGCCTGCCGCCCGTCCTGATCTACCCGGTGCCGCGGCGTACCCCGGAGCCCGACCCGGGCCAGGCCCTGTCGGACCTGCTCGGCGCGACCCGCGCCCGCGTCCTGTGCCACATCGCCGCCACCCCCGGCTGCACCACCAGCGAACTCTCCCGGCGCACCGGCACCTCGCTGTCCTCGGCCAGCGCGCACGCCCAGGTCCTGCACCGGGCCGGCCTGATCACCAGCACCCGCCACGCCAACATGGTCATCCACCGGGCCACCGGCCTCGGCGCCGCCCTGATCCGGCCGGCCGCCCCCGGCCCTGGTGCCGGTGCGGCTTCTGCGGGAGAGTAGGGCAAAACGGATCATGAGGAGGCGGCAGTGCGGCTCGGATTCAGCCTTGGCACCCTCGGCCCCGTGGCGGCCACCCATGAAGCCCAGCTGACGCTGACACGCGAGGCGGAGCGGCTCGGATACGACTCGGTGTGGGCCTCTGAGGGCTACGGGGTCGATCCGGCGACCACGCTGGCGTGGCTGGCGGCCGGCACCGAGCGGATCGGGCTGGGCACCGGCGTGATCCAGGTGACGGGCCGCACGGCGATCTCGGCGGCGATGGCCGCCACCACCATCGACCGGGTGTCCGGCGGACGGTTCCTGCTCGGGCTGGGCGCCTCGGGGCCGCAGGTGGCCGAGGGGTGGCACGGTCAGCGGTACGAGCGGCCGCTGGCCCACCTGCGCGACTACGTGGCCGTGGTGCGGACGGCGCTGGACGGCCGGCCGGTCGAGCACGACGGCCCCGAGATCGTGCTGCCGCTGCCCGACAGCCGCGGCAAGGCGCTGAGCATGACGGTCGCACCCGTACGCAGGCCGCTGCCCGTCCACCTGGCGGCCATGGGGCCGAAGGCGGTGGCGCTGGCCGGGGAGATCGCCGACGGCTGGCTGCCGATCCACTTCCCGCCCGAGCACGTGGCCGAGACCATGGAACACCTGCGGGCTGGGGCGGCCCTGGCCGGGCGCGACGCGGCCCAGGTGGAGGTCTCGCCGATGGTCATGGCCATGGTGGACGACGACGCCGACTACGCGCGCGACCTGATCCGGCCGATGCTGGCGCTCTACCTGGGCGGCATGGGCACCCGGGGGGTCAACTTCTACAACCGGCTCGCCCACCGGCTCGGTTTCGGCCCGGCGGCGGCGCGGGTGCGGGACGCGTACTTCGACGGCGATCTCGGTGAGGCGATGGAGGAGGTGCCCGACGACCTGGTGGACGCCCTCGCCCTGTGCGGGACGCCCGCGCGGGTGCGCGAGCGGCTGGAGTCCTACCGCAAGGCGGGCGCGACCCGGGTGATCGTCGGACTGAACGCGCCCACCGTCGAGGACCGCGTCGAACAGCTCGGCTGGCTGGCCGAACTCAACGCCTGACCCCTTCTTCGCCCCCGTCGTCGCCTTCCCCGGCGGGCGGGCTTCGCCGGGCCGACCGGGCGAGCCGGTCGGCGAACGCCACGACGAGGTCGCGCAGCTCGTCCGGCCGTTCGATGAGGAACGGGAGGTCCATCGAGGCGAGTACGGCGGGCAGCCAGTCGAGCCGTTCGGCCCGCAACTCGACGCGGGACCAGCGCATGACGTCCTGACCCGCGCCGCTCACGGACGATGATCCCGCGCCGCTCACCGGTGGCGACTCAGCGGTACGCCCCGGCGGCCATTCCGCGGCGCTCTCCGGCGGCGACTCGGGGTCGTGCTCCGATGGTGGTTCCGTCACGATCGCGATGCCGGCGGGGAGCCGGGTGCGGATCTGCTCGGCGCTGCCCTGGACCCGGAGCGTCACCTCGTGCCGGTACGGGGCGGTGGCGAGCCCGGTCAGGACCCGTTCGGCCGGGCCGGGCCCTGCAGGCGGGTGGAACGAGCCGGGCAGGGTCCGGGCGCCGGCGATGCGGTCCAGCCGGAACGTCCGGTCCTCGCCGATCGCCGGATCGGCGCCCGTCACGTACCACCGGCCCGCATGCGCGACGAGCCCGTACGGGTGCAGCGTGCGCTCGCTGCGCCGCCCGCCGGCGTCGGTGTACCGGATCGAGACCGGCCGGTGGTGGCTCACCGCGTCGGCGATCGCGAGCAGCACCGCCGTCTCCGGGACGCTCGGCTCATCGGTCGGCTCACTAGCCGGCTCACCGGCAGGGGCGGTGAAGGCGAGGGAGCCGAGCACGGCGTCGAGCCGGCGGCCGAGCCGCTCGGGCAGCACCCGCCTGATCTTCGCCGCGGCCGTCTCGCTCGCCGTGCCCGCGGCCGTCAGCAGACCGGTCCTGCGCCCCGCGACCAGGCCGAGCAGCACCGCGAGCGCCTCGTCGTCACTCAGCATGAGCGGTGGCAGGCGGTAACCGGGGCCGAGCCGGTAGCCGCCGTAGCGGCCGCGCACCGACTCCACGGGCACGTCGAGGTCGATGAGGTGGCCGGCGTACCGCCGTACCGTGCGCTCGTCCACGCCGAGCCGGTCGGCGAGTTCGGTCACGGTCCGCAGGCCACCCGACTGCAGGAGCTCCAGCAGGGTGAGCACGCGAGCGGTGGGTCGGGCCATAACGGAAAGTCTGCCGCAGATACCGGGCGGGTTTCGCCCGGTATCCGGCGTAGCGTGCGGTCGTACCTCAGGAACGACCAGGGAGAACCACCCGTGAACTTCGTCTCGATCCGCATCATCACCGGCGACGTCGCCCGCCTCGTCGGCTTCTACGAGCGCGCCACCGGGGTGCAGGCGAGCTGGGCCAACGACGACTTCGCCGAGCTGCGCACCGCCTCGGCCACCCTCGCCATCGGCAGCACCCGCACCGTCCCGCTGTTCGCGCCCGGCTCGGCGGAGCCGGCGGCCAACCGCAGCGTCATCGTCGAGTTCCTGGTCGACGACGTGGACGGCGTCTACCAGAACCTGACCGAGTTCGTGGCGGACTTCGTCAACGAGCCCACCACGATGCCCTGGGGCAACCGGGCGCTGCTGTTCCGCGACCCCGATGGCAACCTGGTGAACTTCTTCACCCCCGTCACCCCCGAGGCCGTCGAACGGTTCGCCCGCTGACCCAGCCCGTTGACCCGCCCGCTGACCCGCCAGGGCCGCTCAGGTGGTGGCCGGGGCCTGGGGCATCTCGCGCATCCGGGGGATCGGCGACAGCGCCAGCACGATCATCGGCACCACCGCGCCGATCACCGCCGCGGTGAGGACCACCGGCCACATGCCGACCGCCTCGCCGATCAGCCCGGCCACCAGCGCGCCGATCGGCGCGGGCACCAGCCCCATCGCCCAGATGGTGGCGATGACCCGGCCGACCAGCTCACGCGGTGTCGCCGACTGCAGCACGGTGATGTTGTTCACCACGAACACCTGCGTGCACAGCCCGACCAGCAGCTGCGAGAAGGCCAGCACGCCGATCGCCAGCCAGAGCGGCCCCCCGGCCAGCGGCACCAGGATGAGCGCGCTGTTGCCGATCACCGTGGACCAGAACATGGTGGGCCCGGGACCCACCCCCTTCATCAGCCGCACCGACAGCCACGCGCCGGCCACGGCGCCGACCCCGCCGACCGCGAGCACGCCCCCGACCCAGCCGGCCGGCACGCCGGCGCCGTCGATCACGTACGGGATGTAGAGGGTCTGCAGGATGCCGATGTCGAAGAAGGAGTAGACGGCGCTGGCGATGGCCAGCGGGCGCACGACCGGGTGGGACATCACCCAGCCGAAGCCCGCCCGGATGGCGCCGATCATGCTGCCGCCGCTGTCGGGCGGCGGCGGGTCCTCCCGCTTGCGGATGGAGATCAGGAACGCCGCCGACAGCACGTAGCTGACCGCGTCCACCAGGATGACCAGCGGCGCCGAGCGGGTCGCGATCAGGAACCCGGCCAGGCTCGGCCCGACCGCCTTGGAGACCGAGTCGCTGAGCTGCAGCTTGCTGTTGCCGTCACCGAGGTGCTCGGGGGCCACCAGCGCCGGCAGGTACGACCGGTAGGCGATCTCGAACAGCACCCCGGCGACGCCCATCACGAACACGACCGCGTACAGCCACCACAGCGTCAGCAGGTCCATCACGAACAGCAGCGGCACCGTGGCCAGCATGAACGCCCGGATGACGTCGCTCCAGATGAGCACGGGCCGGCGGCGCATCCGGTCCACCCAGACGCCCACCACGAAGAACAGCACCATCGGCAGCCTGGACAGCGCGCCGAGCACGCCCATCTCCGCGACCGAGGCGTTCAGCCACAGGTAGGCGACGATCGGCATGGCGAGCACGGTCACCTGGGAGCCGACCAGCGACAGGCTCTCGCCGCTCCACAGCTTGAGGAAGTCGCGGTTCTTCCACAGCGTGGGCGGCTCCGCCGCGGCGGGGCCGGGCGTGGGGGGCTCAGTCGTCGGAGGTGAGGCCATGGTCGATGCTGCTCCTCAGTTCGGCGGCCGCGAGGGCGACCCGGGGTTCGTACATGACGGTGAAACGCTCGCCGTGGATGGGCGAGATGCGCAGGCGGCCGGTGACGACGTCCCGCCAGCCCATGTCGTCGGGCGGGACGCCCTCGGCGGCGGGCGAGTACAGCAGGACGTCGCCGTCGTACGGGTCGTGCCGGTAGTGGCCGACGGCGTGCGCGTTGGCGCGGAACACGTCCACGAAGCGGCGGGCCTGACGCAGGTCGGCGGTGTCGGGCTGCAGCGTGTCGGCCCGGGCCGCGGCGTCGATCACGGCCAGCAACCGCTCGTCCGGGCTCATCCGGTGCAGGTCGTCCAGGTTCACCTGGACCTTGCCGCCGGCCAGGGCGTGGGTGAGCAGCACGGCGTCGTCCTCCAGCGAGGCGCGCAGCACCGGCTCGTTCGCGTCGGAGTAGAACAGGACGACGAGCGGCACCTCCTCGCCCAGCTCACGCAGCCGGCGGGCGGTCTCCAGTGCGATGTTGCCGCCGATGCAGTAACCGCCCAGCACGTACGGGCCGTGCGGGCGGACTTCGAGCAGGTGGGCGGTGTAGTCGTCCACCATCTCCGCCAGCGTGGCGTGCGGCCGCTCGCCGGGGGCCAGGCCGGCCGCCTGGACGGCGTACACGGGCTGGTCGGGGCCGAGGTGGCGGGTCAGCGGCAGATAGCGGAAGACCTGGCCGCCGAGCGCGTGGAACAGGAAGACGGGATCGCGGTCGCCGGTCGGCCGCAGCGGCACGATCCGGCGCGGCGCGCCGTCGTTGTCCTGCGGGCGGCGCAGCTCGGCGGCGAGCCCGGCGACGGTCGGGGCGGTCAGCACCGACGACAGCGGCACGTCGCGGCCGAGCTCCTTGCGCAGCCGCATGGTGAGACGCAGGGCCAGCAGGGAGTGGCCGCCGAGGGCGAAGAAGTCGTCGTGCACGCCGATGGCGTCCACGCCGAGCGTCTCCTCCCACAGGGTGGCCAGCCTGGCCTCGAACGGGTCGCGCGGCGGCAGGTACGGCGCGCGGCCGGCGTCGCCGGGGTCGGGCAGGGCGGCCCGGTCGAGCTTGCCGTTGGCGGTGACGGGCAACGCGTCCAGCGGCACCCAGGCGGCGGGGATCATGTACTCGGGCAACCGTGTGCGCAGCGCCGCGGCCAGATCGGGCAGCCGCCCTGCCGGGGCGGCGGGGCCGGCGGCGTCGGTGTTCGGCGCGTCGCTTCCGCCGGAGTCGGTATGCGGCGCGTCGCTTCCGCCGGCGGCGTCGTTCTCGCTGCCGTTCGCGCTGCCGTTCTCGGGGACGACGTAGGCGACGAGGCGTTCGCCGCGCAGCACGACGACGGCGGCGCGCACGGAGGCTTCGGCGGTCAGCAGGGCCTCGATCTCGCCCAGCTCGACCCGCTGGCCGCGGATCTTGACCTGGAAGTCGGTCCTGCCGAGGTACTGGATTTCGCCGGTCGGGAGCCAGCGGGCCAGGTCGCCGGTGCGGTAGAGCCGGGCGCCGGGCGGGCCGTACGGGTCGGGCACGAACCGCTCGGCGGTGAGCCCGGGCCGGCTGACGTAACCGCGGGCCAGCTGGACGCCGCCCAGGCAGAGTTCGCCCGGGGTGCCGACGGGGACCCGCCGGCCGCCGGCGTCCAGGACCTCCAGGCGGGTGTTGGCCACGGGCCGGCCGATGGGCACGGAGGGCTCGCCCGGCTCGTAAGGGTGCCAGGTGACGTCCACGGCCGCCTCGGTCGGGCCGTACAGGTTGTGCAGCTCGGTGTGCGGAAGGCGGTCGTGGCAGCGGGCGGCCAGCTCGGCGCCCAGCGCCTCGCCCGAGCAGATGACGCGGCGCAGCGCCGGCAGGTCCGGCTCGTCGAGGAAGAGCTCCAGCATGGACGGGACGAAGTGCATGGTGGTGACGTCGTGGGCGGCGGCCAGGGCGGCCAGGCGGGCGCCGTCGCGGTGCGCGTCCGGCTCGGCGACGACCAGCCCGGCACCGGTGATCAGCGGCCAGAACAGCTCCCACACCGACACGTCGAACGACAGCGGCGTCTTGTGCAGCACCCGCTCGTCCGGGGCGAGCCCGAACGCCTCCTGCATCCACAGCAGCCGGTTCACGATCGCCCGATGCGACACGCCGACCCCCTTGGGACGGCCGGTGGAACCGGAGGTGAAGATCACGTACGCCGGCGAGTCGGGATGCACCCGCGCCGGCGAGCCGGGGACGTCGGGGGAGTCGGCGGCGGGCTCCAGGGCGAGGCCGGTGGCGGCGACGGGACCCGCTGCGGGGCCGGTGCGAGGGAGGGCGGCGGGGTCCGGTTCGGGGCCGGTGCGAGGGAGGGCGGCGGGGTCCGGTTCGGGGCCGGTGAGGGGGAGGGCGACGCCGGCAGGGAGGACCGTCGTGCTCGCCGCGCCGGTCAGCACCGTGCGCGCCCGCGCGTCCTCGATCATGTACGCCAGCCGCTCCGTCGGCAGCCCCGGCTCAAGAGGCAGGTAGGCGGCCCCGGCCCCGAGCACCCCGAGCAGGGCGGGCAGCAGGTCGGGGCCGCGTTCGAGACAGACCCCGACCACGTCGCCCGGCCGGGTGCCGGCCGCCGTCAGCCGCGCGGTGACGGCCCCGGCCCGCTCGGTCAGCTCGCGGTAGCTGAGCCAGGTCCCGTCGTAGCAGACGGCGGGCGCGGCGGGGGTGCGCGCGGCCTGCGCGGCGATCAGCTCGTGCAGGGCCGCGTCCGGGTAGGTCCTGGCGGTGGCGTTCCAGCCGTCGATCGCGGCGGCGTCGCGCTCCAGGTACGGGCCCTCGGACCGCGGATCGTCACCGGGGTCGGCGGCCTGGTGCAGCGCGACGAGATACAGCTCCCCGAACCGCGCGACCTGGCCGGCGTCGAACTGGGCCCGGTCGTACGTGAGCGTCAGGTCGAAGCCGCCGTGCTCGCGCGAGCGGCCGAACGCGGCGGCGAACGGCACGTCGGTCTGCTCGAAGAAGTCCTG
Organism: Nonomuraea fuscirosea; assembly: GCF_003001935.1. GTDB lineage: Bacteria > Actinomycetota > Actinomycetes > Streptosporangiales > Streptosporangiaceae > Nonomuraea > Nonomuraea fuscirosea. The sequence continues at coordinate 516,147 of NZ_PVNG01000004.1, forward strand.
ATCGACGATCTCGACGCCGGGCAGGCCCCGGTAGACGTGGAAGTCGCGGAAGTCGAACAGCACGTCCAGCAGCGGCGAGCGGCCCGCGGCCCGCTGGATCTCGAACAGCGGATACCGCCGGTGCGGCAGCAGCGCCACCTCCGCCTCGAACACCTCGCGCACCAGCTCCGCCCAGGTGGGGGCGGTCACGTCCAGGCGCAGCGGCACGGTGTTCAGGAACAGGCCGAGCACCTCCTCGCCGGCCTCGCTCTCCGGCCTGCTGTGCGTGACCAGGCCGGTCATCACCTCGCTCTCGCCGGTGACCAGGGCGAGCACGCGCAGGTGGGCGGCCAGCAGCAGGGTCCGCAGCGGCACCGCCAGCCCTCTGGCCGCCCCGCCGAGCCGTTCCAGCAGCTCCGCCGGCAGCGGCAGCCGCAGCACCTCCGCCCCCGGCTCGCCGTGCGGCCCCGGCAGGCGGGGCAGCCGGGTGCCGGGCGCGCCGGCCATCCTGGCCTGCCAGAAGTCACGCGTCTCCGGCGCGGCCACCGCGGCGCGTTCCGCCGCGACCAGCTCGCGGAAGGCCGCGCCCGGGCGGGTGAGCGGCACCGGTTCGCCGGTGAGGTGGCCGTGGTAGCGCTGTAACAGCTCGGTGACCAGGGCCGCCACGCTCCACCCGTCGAGGATCGCGTGGTGGAAGCTCAGGCTGAACGCGAACAGCTCACCCGGCAGCACGTGCACGTGCGCGCGGGCCAGCGGCGGCGACGCCCAGTCGAACGGCCGCCGCTTCTCCGCCTCCGACCACTCCGCGAGCCGGCGCCCGGCCTCTTCTGGGTCGCCCGAGAAGCCCGCCAGGTCCGTCACCTCCAAGGGCAGCGTCGCCGAGCGGTGCACGAGCTGCAGCGGCTCGCTGAACCCGGTCAGATCGATCGAGGTACGCAGCACGGGATGCCGGGCGGTCACCTCGGCCAGCGCCGCCTCGAACGCCCCCGCGTCGAACATGCCGCGCAGGGTGATCGTGGTCAGGTCGTGGTAGGTGGCCGCGTCCGGCTCGTACGCGCTGTGGTAGAGCATCCCGGCCTGCAGCGCGGCCAGAGGATAGGCGTCCTCCAGGCCACGTGCGGCTCCCGTCGTCACGGTCATTGGGCCTCGCCTTCCAGCAGTCGTGCCAGATCGTCGGGATTGAGCAGGCCGAACGGCGTCGGTGGCGCCTCGGGTGGTTCGGCCGCCGGGGCCGGCAGCAGCCGCTCGGCCAGTTCCCTGACCGTCTGGTGGCGGAAGAGCTGCTCCAGCCGTACCGCGTAACCGGCCTCGCGCAGGCGGGAGACCACCTTGAGGCTCCGGATGGAGTCGCCGCCGGCGGCGAAGAAGTTGTCGTGCGCCGACACCCGCTCCAGCCCCAGCACCCCGCGCCAGGCGGCGGCGACGGCCAGCTCGGCCGCCCCTTCCGGCTCGGCGTGCCCGGTGGTCGCGCGGGCGCGCGGGTCGGGCAGGGCGTTCCGGTCGAGCTTGCCGCTGCGGTTGAGGGGCAGCTCGGGGAGCACGGTCAGGGTGCTGGGGATCAGGTGCTCGGGGAGCGTGTCCCGCAACCTCCGCTCCCACGCTCCCGTCACGTCCGCGCCGGCCGCCGGAGCGTCGGTCGCCGCATCAATGGCCGGCAAGGGATCGGCCGCTTCGGGATCGGCTGCTTCGGGGCCGGACGGGACCACGTAGCCGGCCAGGCGGAGGCCGGCGCCGTCCTCGATGGCGCGGACGGCCGCGGCGCGGACGCCGGGCAGCGCCGCCAGGGCCGCCTCCACCTCGCCCGGCTCCACCCGCATGCCGCGGATCTTGACCTGGTGGTCGGAGCGGCCCAGGTACTCGATCTCGCCGTCCGGCCGCCACCGGGCCAGGTCGCCGGTGTCGTACAGCCGCCCGCCAGGAGGACCGTAGGGGTCGGGGACGAAACGCTCGGCCGTCAGCGCGGGACGGGACGCGTACCCGTGGGCGAGCTGCACGCCGCCGATCCACAGGTCGCCGGGCACGCCGACGGGGACGCGGTTCATCCGGCCGTCGAGGATCTCCAGGCGGGTGTTCGCGACCGGCCGGCCGATCGGGATCGCGGCCTCGCCGGGCCGGCACGCGTGCCAGGACACGTCCACCGCCGCCTCGGTCGGCCCGTACAGGTTGTGCAGGCCCGCCCCTGGCAGGGCGGCGGCGAACCGGGCGGCCGGTTCCGCGCCGAGCGCCTCCCCCGAGCACACCACGGTGCGGAGCGCGCCCAGCCGTTCGCCCAGGCCGGGCTCGGCCAGGAAGGCGTCCAGCATGGACGGGACGAAGTGCACGGTGGTGACCGACTCGCGCTCCAGCAGGTCGGCCAGGTAGGCGGGGTCGGCGTGCCCGCCGTGCCGGGCCACGACCTGCCCGGCCCCGGTCATCAGCGGCCAGAACAGCTCCCACACCGACACGTCGAACGAGAACGGCGTCTTGTGCAGCACCCGGTCGTCCCCGGTCAGCCGGAAGGCGTCCTGCATCCAGCGCAGCCGGTTCACGATCGCCCGGTGCGAGACGCCGACCCCCTTGGGCCGGCCGGTCGAGCCGGAGGTGAAGATCACGTACGCGAGCGCGCCGGGATGCGGCTCGACCCGGAGCGGCGCGTCATCCTCAGCGGCCACGGCCGCGGCGTCGCGATCGAGCAGCACCGTCGTCGGGCCGGGCAGGCGGGCGGCGAAAGGGTCGGTCGAGACGGCCAGGCGGGCGCCGGCGTCGGTCATCATGCCTGCCAGGCGCTCGGCCGGGTTGTCGGGTTCCAGGGGCAGGTAGGCCGCGCCCGTGGCGACGACGGCGTGCACGGCGATGACCAGGTCGGCGCCCCGTTCCAGGCACACCCCCACGACCTCGCCGGGCCCGGCCCCGAGCGTGCGCAGCCGTCTGGCCAGGCGGTTCACCCGGGCGCCGAACTCCGCGTAGGTGAGCCAGGCCCGGCTCCCGTCCGCGGCCTCGTACCCCAGTGCGGGCGCGTCCGGCGTACGGGCGATCTGCTCGGCCACCAGCGCGGGCAACGTGGCGGCGGGGACCGGCACGGTCGTGTCGTTGGCCCGCAGGATGACGTCCAGCTCGGCCGGGGTGAGCAGCGGCAGGTCGGCCACAGGCCGGTCCGGCTCGGCCGCCGCGGCCGCCAGCAGCGAGCGGAAGTGGTCGGCGAAGCGCTCCATCCGGTCGTGCTCGAACAGGTCCTTCGCGTAGTGCAGCACCCCCGTGAGCGTGTCGCCGGACTCCTCGATCACCAGGTGCAGGTCCGCCTGCGTCACCCCCGGGTCGATGTCGAGGGTGCGCAGCGCGATCCCGGCCACCTCCGGCGGGGACGGCGGCACGTTCTGGTAGGCGAGCATCACCTGGAACAGCGGGTTGCGGGCCAGGTCGCGCTCCTCGGCCAGCTCCTGCACCAGCACCTCGAACGGCAGCTCGGCGTGGTCGTGCCCGTCCAGGACGCGCTCACGGGTACGGGCCAGCAGCTCGGCGAAGGACGGCTCGCCGGACAGGTCGCCGCGCAGGACGAGCGTGTTGAGGAAGAGCCCGGCCATCTCCTCCACGTCGGGGTGGGCCCGGCCGGACACCGGGGTGCCGACGGGGATGTCGGTGCCGTCCGTGTACCGCGCCAGCACCGCCTGGAACGCCGCCAGCAGCACCATGAACGGCGTCACCTGCCGTTCCCGGGCGAGCGCCCGCACCGCCGTCACGGTCGCGGCGTCGATCGGGAACGTCAGCCGCCGCCCCTCCATGGTCGCCGGCCCCTGCCGGTGCCGGTCCGCGGGCAGGTCCAGGGCGGGAGGCAGGCCGGCGAGGGCGTCCTTCCAGTACGCCAGGTCGTCCGTCCGCCCGGACACCCGGGCCCGGTGCCAGGCGGCGAAGTCCCGGTACCCGGTGGCGAGCGGGGGCAGCGCGGCCGGGGCGCCGGTGACCCGGGCCCGGTAGAGCTCCATGAGGTCGCGCAGCAGGATCGACAGGCTCCACCGGTCGGTGACGACGTGGTGCAGCGTGAGGTACAGGTCGTGCTCGGCGTCGCCGCGCCGCACCAGAACGGCCCTGACCAGCGGCCCGCCCGCCAGATCGAACCGGTGCCGAGCCTCTGCCGACCCCACGGCCGTTGCCGGGTCCGCGCGGGCCGGTTCCGTGTCCGCCGCGAGATTCGCCCCGGCCGGCGCCGCGGAGTCCGCGTCCGCCCGCACGGTCAGCCGTGGTCGGCGGGGGCCCTCCTGGAGGGCGGGCTCGCCGTCGTCGGTGACGATGACCAGGCGCAGGGCCTCGTGCCGGTCCACCAGGTCGTCGAACGCGGCGCTCAGCGCGGTCACGTCGAGCGGCCCGGTCAGCCGTTCCGCCCAGGCCACGTTGTACGCCGGGTTGCCGGGGTCGAGCTGGTCGAGGAACCACAGCCGAGCCTGGGCGTGCGAGGGCCGCGCCGGCCCGTCCGGCAGGGGCGGGATGGGCCGCGCGGCGGCACTGGGCAGGAGGGGGGCGAGGCCCGCGACGGTCGGGGTGGTGAAGCAGCGGCGCAGGGTCACCTCGGCCCCGTACGTCTCCCTGAGCCTGACCACCAGCCGCATGGCCAGCAGGGAGTGGCCGCCGAGGGCGAAGAAGTCGTCCTCGACCCCGAAGTCGTCCCGTTCGAGCAGCTCGGCCCAGACACCGTGCAGAACACGCTCGGCCGGGGTGCGTGGCGGCACCGGCACGGACGCTCCGGCGGTGGCGCGTGGCGGTGGCAGGGCGGCGCGGTCGAGCTTGCCGCTGGGCAGGACGGGCAGGTCGGTGACGGTGACGAAGGCGGCGGGGATCATCGCCTCCGGCAGCCGGGCGCGCAGGTGGGCGCGCAGGTCGCTCTCCTGGGCGGTGCCGATGGTGTACGCGACCAGGCCGCGCCCGCCGGGTGCGTCGTCGCGTACGGTCACGACCGCCCGCTCAACGGACGGGTGCTCGCCGAGCACGGCGGCGACCTCGTCCGGCTCGATCCGCACGCCGCGCACCTTCACCTGGTGGTCGAGGCGGCCGAGGTATTCGAGGGTGCCGTCGGGATGCCACCGGGCCAGGTCGCCGGTGCGGTAGAGGCGTCCGCCCGGCGGCCCGAACGGGTCGGGGACGAAGCGTTCGGCGGTCAGGGCGGCCCGGCCGTGGTAGCCGCGGGTGACGCCGGCCCCGCCGATCAGCAGCTCGCCGGGAACGCCCACCGGCACCGGACGCAGGTCGCCGTCCACCACGTAGACCGCCGTGTTGGCGACAGGCCGGCCGATCGAGCCGCCCCGGCCGTCGGTGACGTGCCGCCTGGTGGACCACACGGTGGTCTCCGTGGGTCCGTACAGGTCCCAGAGCTCGTCGGTGACGGCGAGCAGGCGGGCGGCGAGCGGGCCGGGCAGCGCCTCGCCCGTGCTGATCACGCGCGGCACCCGGTGCGTCAGCGCGGGCAGCAGCCCTTCGAGCACGGAGGGGGTGGCCTGGACGGTGTGCAGGTCACCGCTCCTGATGAGGTCGTGCACGCGTTCGACGGCGGAGGCGGAGGCGAGGACGACCGTGCCGCCGGTGACGAGCGGCCCGAAGATCTCGATCATCGCGATGTCGAACGACACCGACGTCAGGAACAGCGACCGCGCGCCGGCTGCCAGCCCCGGGCGTTGGCTTACGTCGCAGAGCAGGCTGACCAGGCCACGGTGCGGCACCACCACGCCCTTGGCCCGGCCGGTGGAGCCGGAGGTGTAGATCAGGTAGGCGGCCTGGCCCTGGTCGAAGGCGGGCTCAGGGACGGGGCCGGCGGCGGTCATGGGGTCGTCGAGCAGGAAGAGGCGGGCGTCCGCGGGCAGCCGGTCCTTGAGGGAGCCCACGGTGACGACCACGGTGGCGCCGGAGTCGGCGATGATCTGCCTCAGCCGCTCGGCCGGGTAGTCCGGGTCCAGGGGGACGTAGCAGCCGCCGGCCTTCAGCACGGCCAGCAGCGCCGCGATCAGGTCCGGCTGCCGGGGCACGCAGACGGCGACCCTGCTCTCCGCGCCGACCCCGAGGGCGCGGAGCCCGGCGGCCAGGTCGTCCGCGCGTGACTCCAGCGCGGCGTACGTCAGCGACGTCCCGTCCTGACCCTCGACGGCGATCACGCCGGGCGAGCGGGCGGCCTGCTCGGCGACCAGGTGGTGAATGCCGCGGGCCGGGTACGGCAGCGCGGTGTCGTTGCGGGCGTGCAGGGTGTCGCGCAGCTCGGCCGGGTCCATGAGCGGCAGCTCCGACAGCCGCAGCCCCGGGTCGGCGACGGCCGCTTCCAGCAGCGTGCGCAGGTGCGCGGCCAGCCGGTGCACCCGGTCGTCGTCGAACAGGTCGGTGGCGTGGTCCAGCACGCACAGCAGCGACCCGTCCGCGCGCTCCTCGACGATGAGGTCCAGGTCGAACATGGCGGTGCCGGGGCGCACGTCCAGGCGTTCCAGGCGCAGGCCGGGCAGGTCGGCGGGCAGGCCGGGGGTGTTCTGGTAGGCGAGCATGACCTGGAAGAGCGGGTTGCGGGACAGGTCCCGGCCGCTGGACAACTCCTCCACCAGCGTCTCGAACGGCAGCCCCGCGTGGTCGAACGCGGCCAGCGCCCGCTCCCTGGTGCGCCGTACCAGCTCGGTGAAGGACGGATCGCCGGACAGGTCGCCGCGCAGCACCACGGTGTTGAGGAACAGGCCGACGGTCTGGTCCAGCGACGGGTGCGGGCGGGCCGACATCGGCGTGCCGATCGGGATGTCGTCCTGGCCGGTGTAGCGGGCGAGCAGCGCCTGGAGCGCGCCGGCCAGCACCATGAAGGGGGTGGCGCGCAGGCCGGCGGCCAGGTCGCGCAGCCCGAAGGCGAGAGCGCCGTCCAGCTCGAACAGCAGGCGGTGGCCCCGGTTCGACTGCATGGGCGGGCGCGGCCGGTCGGCGGGCAGGTCGAGCGTGTCGGGCAGGCCGTCGAGGGCCTTGCGCCAGTAGTCCAGGTCGCGCTCGGGTGACGGGCCCGCCTGCTGCCAGGCCACGTAGTCGGCGTACGCCACCGGCCGGTCGGGCGGCGGCTCGCCGGCGTAGAGCCGGAAGAGGTCGCTGAACAGGATCGCCACCGACCACCGGTCGGCCAGGATGTGGTGCAAAGTCAGGATCAGGCGGTGTTCGGCGGCCTCGTGCGGCCGGCGGTTCTCGACCGGTTCGGTCACCACTCCCGTGTCGCGCTGTTCGCCGGTCCCGGGCGTCACCCGGATCAGGCGGGCCCTGGTCAGGGGGCCGGTGGTCAGGTCGAAGGCGTAGCGGGCCTCCTCGCGGGCGGCGGCGTCGGCCTCGCCGGCGGTCATCGTCTCGATCCGCAGCGCGGGACGCACCCGGCCGGGAGCCTGGCGGGGCTCGCCGTCGCGGGTCTCGATCACGTACCCGAGGATCGGATGCCGCTCCACGAGCGCGTCGAACGCGGCGGCCAGCGCGCCGGCGTCCAGGTCGCCCTCGATCCGGTACGCCCACGACAGGGTGTAGGCGGGATTGCCCGGATCGAGCTGGTCGACCACCCACAGGCGGCGCTGCGCGTCGGACAGCGCCCCGCCGTCCCCGGCCCGGTTCCCGGGGAGAGGCCCGGGTTCGGGTTCGGTCCTCCGCGCGGCCCGGGTGCGCGTGAGGCGGGCCTCCAGCGCGGCGCGTCGTTCCGGGCTGAGCCCGGCCAGTCGCGCGCGTACCCCGTTCGGGTCGCTCACCGCTCCTCCTCCAGCAGGTCCAGCAGGTCGGCATCGGTCAGTCCCTCTTCGAGCACCGCCAGCGCCTGCTCTTCGACGGTCGTGGCGTCGAAGCAGCGCCGCAGCGGCAACTCGACGCCGAACTCGTCGTCGATCCGGCCGATCAGGCGGACCACCAGCAGCGAGTGGCCGCCGAGGGCGAAGAAGTCGTCGTTCACCCCGACGCGCTCCCGGCCGAGCAGCTCGGTCCAGATGCCGGCCAGGGTCTCCTCCATCGGGGTGCGCGGCGGCACGAAGGCGGCAGCCCGGTCACCGGCGCGCGGCGGCGGCAGGGCGGCGCGGTCGAGCTTGCCGCTGGGCAGGACGGGAAGGTCCGTGACGGTGACGAACGCGGCGGGGATCATCGCCTCCGGCAGCCGGGCACGCAGATGGGCGCGCAGGGCGGCCTCCTCCGCGTCGCCCAGGGTGTACGCGACCAGGCCGCGCCCGCCCGGCGCGTCGTCGCGTACGGTCACGACCGCCCTTCGCACGGACGGGTGCTCACCGAGCACGGCGGCGACCTCGTCCGGCTCGATCCGCACGCCGCGCACCTTCACCTGGTCGTCCAGCCGGCCCAGGCATTCGAGGGTGCCGTCGGGATGCCAGCGGGCCAGGTCGCCGGTGCGGTAGAGACGTCCACCGGGTGGCCCGAACGGGTCGGGGACGAACCGCTCCGCCGTCAGCGCGGCCCGGCCGTGATAGCCGCGGGTGACCCCGTCCCCGCCGATCAGCAACTCGCCCGGCACGCCCACCGGCACCGGACGCAGACCGCCGTCCACCACGTACACCGTCGTGTTCGCCACCGGCCGGCCGATGCGCATCGTGGCGGGGGAGCCCGGCACCCGGTACGCGGTCGACCAGATCGTCGTCTCGGTGGGCCCGTAGAAGTTCCACAGCTCGTCGGTGACCATGAGCATGCGGGCGGCGAGGTCGAGGGGCAGCGGCTCGCCGCCGAGGATGGCGCGCGGCAGCCCGGCGGGCAGGTGCTCCAGCGCCACGCCCGCCACGGACGGGGTGAGCTGGACCAGGTCCGCGTCCTCCGCGGCCCGCCGGATCTCCTTCGGCGTACGGGCGGCGTCCTCGGGAGCGATCACCAGGGTGCCGCCGGACAGCAGCGGCGTGAAGATCTCCAGCGCCGCGATGTCGAACGAGAGCGAGGTCATGAACAGCGCACTGCCGCCGCCCAGCCGCCGGATCACGTCGGTGACCAGGTTGACCACCCCGCGATGCGGCACCTGCACCCCCTTGGGGCGGCCGGTGGAGCCGGAGGTGTAGATGAGGTACGCCAGATTGTCGGGCGTGACCAGCGGCGGCGGCCCCGGTTCACCGCGTATGCCGGAAACGGGCGCGTCGGCCACGGGCACGTCGGAAACAGGCGCGTCCAGCAGCAGCTCAGCGGGACGCGTTTCCGGCAGCCGATCGAGGCAGGACGACTCCGTGAGCAGCAGCTCCGCCCCCGAGTCGGCCAGCAGATAGGCCAGCCGCTCCGCCGGATAGGCCACGTCCAGCGGCAGATAACAGCCGCCCGCCCTGAGCACCCCGAGCAGCGCGACGATCTGGTGCACGCCGCGCGGCAGGCACAGCGCCACGCACGACTCCGTCCCCACACCCCTGGCCGCCAGCCGCACGGCCAGCGCCGCCGTACGGGCGTCGAGCTCGGCGTACGTGAGCTCCGCGCCGTCCTGCGCGCGCACCGCCACCGCGTCGGGAGTGCGCGCCGCCTGCTCGGCGACGAGCTCGTGCAGCGTCCGCTCCGGGTAGGGGGCGGCGGTGTCGTTCCAGCCGGTCAGCAGCTCACGCCGCCGCTCGGAGGTCATCAGCGGCAGCTCCGACAGCCGGATGCCCGGCTCCGCCGCGACGGCCTCCAGGATCAGCCGGTACGCGCCGGCCAGGCGGGCGATCGTGCCGGCGTCGAACAGGTCGGTGCTGTACTCCAGGTAGACGCCGGCGCCGTCGCCCGTCCTGACGACGTCCACGTTCAGGTCGAGCTGGGCGGTGCCGTTCGGGAACTGCCCGCGCGACGCCATCGGCAGCAGGTTGAACCCCACCTGGAAGAGCGGTGTGCGGCTGGTGTCGCGGACCGGCTGGAGCGCCTCGACCAGCCGGTCGAAGGGCACCTCGGCGTGGTCGAGCGCGTCGAGCACGCTCTCCCGCACCCGTTCCAGCAGCTCGGTGAACGCGGGGTCGCCGCCCAGGTCCGTACGGAGCACCAGGGTGTTGATGAACACGCCCAGCAGCGGCTCGAACTCGGGCAGGTCGCGCCCGGCCACCGGCGTGCCCACCGCCACGTCCTCGCGGCCCGCGTACCGGGACAGCAGCGCCTTCAGCCCGGCTAACAGCACCATGAACAGCGTCGCGCCGTGCCGCCTGCCCAGCGTTTCCAGCTCGTCGACCAGGGCGGCCGGCAGCGCGAGATGATGCTCGGTCCCCGCATGTCCGCGCACGGCCGGTCTGGGCCGGTCGGTGGGCAGCCCGAGGTCGGGCGGCAGGCCGGCCAGCCGCTCCCGCCAGTGGCCGAGCTGGGCGGCGAGCACCCCGCCGGCCAGGTGCTCGCGCTGCCAGGCGGCGTAGTCGGCGTACTGGACGGGCAGGTCGGGCAGCCGCGGCGGGCGGCCCTCGTCGAGCGCCGCGTTCAGCTCCCGCAGCTCCTCGGCGAGGTTGACGCCCGAGCGGGCGTCGAACACGGCGTGGTGCACCACGAACACCAGCCGCTGCACCGCCCGGCCCTTCTCCCCACCAGGCATCCGCACCAGGTGCGCCCGCCACAGCGGGGCCTGGTCCAGCGCGAACGGCTGCCTCGCCGTCGCCAGGGCCAGCTCCCGGAACTCCCGCTCGGCCCGCTCCGGGGGCAGCGCGCGCAGATCCGTCACAGGCAGGGTGACCGGCAGCTCGACCTGGACGACCTGGACGAGCCGCCCGTCCTCGATCGTCAGGGCGGTGCGCAGCGTCTCGTGCCGCCGGACCAGCTCGCCCAGCATCCGCTCGCACCGGCCCCCGTCACCGCTCTCGTCACCGCTGTCTGGCAGGTCCAGCACGGCGTTGACGTGGTACGCGGGCGCGCCGGGGTCCAGCCGGGCCAGGAACCACAGCCGTTCCTGGGCGAACGAGGCGGGAAAGACGTACGTGCCGGTCACCTACGCTCCTCTACTGCCGGGACATGGCCTCGCGCAGGCTGCGCGGGCGCATGTCGGTCCAGACCTGCTCGATGTGGTCGAGGCAGCTCTGCTTGGCCCCTTCGAACCCGGTCTCCCGCCAGCCCGCGGGCACGGGCCGGTCGGCGAACCAGATGGAGTACTGCTCCTCGTCGTTGACCACGACCTTGTACTGACCGTCCCGCATGTCAGCGCCTTTCCTCCCGGGGAAGCCGGGTGATCGTCGTTGCCTGTGCCTGTGGCCGCGCCGGGGCGTCCTGGCCGCGCAGCTCCTCCACCAGCGCGGCCATGCCGGCCACGGTGGGCACCTGGAAGAGGCTGCGCATCGGCAGCCGGACGCCGACCTTCTTCCTGATCAGGGCGATCAGCTGGACGGCCACCAGCGAGTTGCCGCCCAGCTCGAAGAAGTCCTGCTCGACGCTGACCCGGCGGGCGCCGAGCACCTCGCCCCACAGACCGGCGAGCACGCCCTCCAGGTCGTTGCGCGGGGCGACGTGGTCCTCGTCGTCCGTGTCGGCCTGCCCGGCGGCGGTGGCCGCGGCCAGGTCGCCGGCCACGGTGTCCTGGGTCAGCTCGCGCACCCCGGCCACGAACTCGGGCAGCGCGGTGGCGTTCACCACGACCTGGACGCCCAGGTCGGCGGCGAGCAGGCGGCGGAAGGCCTCGGCGCCGTCCGCCGGCGCGATGCCGCGCCTGGCCCCGTCGAGGTCGAGGGCGACGCCCGCGGTCGCGGACTCCTCCTTCACCACCACCTCCTCCGCGCTCTGCCTGGCCTCCTCGCCGACGGTGCGGGTCATCGCCTCCCGGTCGATGCGCCGCAGCACGAAGTCGGAGATGCTCACCACGGGCTCGCCGGCGTCGTCGTACAGGACGAGGTCGGCGGCCAGCACCTCGCCGCCGCCGGTGTCGCGCAGGCGGGCGTGGCTCCACACCGTGGCGGGCAGCGGACCGCGCACGGTGACGCGGCCGTAGCCGAGCGGCAGGTAGCTGTGCTCGCCCGAGACGGCGATGAACGCGGTCGCCTCATCCAGCAGCGCCGGATGCAGCGGCAGCGCGCCCAGCTCGGCGGCCACCAGCGGCCCCGCCTCCAGCTGGGCCAGCTGCTCGTCCTGGCCGAGCCGCACGTCGCGCAGGCTGCTCCACCGGGGTCCGAACGTGACCAGCCCGGACGCCGACGCGAACAGGTCGGCCCGGCCACCGCCGTGCACGCAGCGGCCCCGCGCCCCGGCCAGCCCGCCGGCCGGGTCGCCCGCGCCCGTCTCCGCGGGCACCCAGGCGGCCGAGCCGCGGGCGTGCTGGGCCGGCTCGCCGCCGGTGACGCTGACCACCTCGAAGTCCACGCCGTCGCCCGCCGGGGTGAGCAGCACCCGCACCTCGGCGCTCACCCCCTCGGCGACCGGCAGCGGCGCGACGAAGGCGACGTCGCGCAGCTCGATCACGTGCTCGGGACCCGGGCGCGGCACCGCCGCCTCGAACGCGGCGCGGGCCGTCTCCAGGTAGCCGGTGCCGGGCAGCACCGGCACCCCGGCCACCCGGTGCTCGTCCAGCACCCAGTGCGTCGCGGGCGACAGGGTCGCGGCGTACCAGGGGCGGCGGCCGGCGCTCTCGTGCCGGTGGCTGAGCACGGGGTGCTCCAGCCGGGTCACCCGGTCGCCGCGCTGCAGGGCGCGGAAGGCCACCGGGGCGGCGACCTCGGCGGCCATGCCGACCTCCAGCCACGCCCCCCAGTTCACCGACAGGACCCGGCCCGGCCAGACGTGCGCGTACGCGTCCATGAAGGCGTTGGCGCCGCAGTAGTCGACCTGGCCGAACCCGCCCGCGACGGCGGTCACCGAGGAGCAGAGCAGCACGAAGTCGAGCGGCAGGTCCCCGAACACCTCGCGCAGCGCCAGCGTGCCGGCGATCTTGGGGGCCATGACGTCGTCGGCCGCGCGGCGCTCCTTGACCTCGGCCATGCCGCCGCCGGGGACCCCGGCCGCGTGCAGGACGCCGTCCACCCGGCCGAACCGGGCCAGCGCCTCCTCCCTGGCCCGGCGCAGCGAGCCTGGGTCGGTCACGTCGGCGGACAGCACGATCACCTCGGCGCCCGCCCGCTCCATCCGGCGCACGGCCGCCACGGCCCGCCGCACCCGTTCCTGGGCGCCGTCGAGCGTGTCCCACTCGTCCCTGGGCGGCAGGCCGGTGCGTCCGAGCAGGACCAGCCTGGCCTGGGCGCGCTGGGCGAGATCCTCGGCCAGGGTGAGGCCGATGCCGCCGAGCCCGCCGGTGATGACGTACACGCCGTGCCGGCGCAGCGGGTCGTCCTGCGGCGGCAGCGGCACCGGCTCGAAGCCGCGCACCCATCGGCGGCCCGCGCGCAGCGCGACGGGCGACGGCGGCACGCCCTCGTCCGGCTCCTCCGGCTCGGCGGCCAGCTCGGCCAGCACCCGGTCCAGGGAGGGGCCGGGCTGGTACGGGCCCGGCTCCAGGTCGAGATGGCGGGCGGTCAGCCAGCGGGCCTCCAGCGGGACCACGCCGGTGAACCCGGCGACCGTGGCGTGCTCGGGCCGGTGCACGTCCTGGCCGGTCACGCCCTGCGTGCCGGCGGTCACGACGTCGAGCCGCACCCCCGACTCCCGCTCGGCGCCGGCCAGCGCCTGCACCAGGGCCAGCAGGCTGTGGAAGCCGACCTCCTGGGCGGTCGTGGCCTCCTCGGCCGTGGTCGCCGGATCGCCGTCCAGCGCCCAGGCGTGGATGACGCGCTCCGGCACGCCGGTCGCGGCCAGCAGCGCCTCGTAGTCGTCGCGGGCGGCCGGGCGGACGGTGATCGTGCCGTCGGGCGCGGTGCCGTACGCGCTGCCCGGGACCACCCGGACGGCGTCGGCCCCCGCCGCGCGCAGCCCGTCCAGCAGCGGCTCGGCGGCGGGCCCGGCGAACACCAGGCAGCGCACGCCGGCCAGCGCGGACCGGCCGGCCGGGGTGACGGGCGCCTGCCGCCAGGCGGGCACCGAGAACCATTCGTCCAGCGGCAGCGCGCCCGCGCGCGGCGGCCGGGTGAAGACGAGCTCGGGGTCGAAGCCGGTGTGCACCCAGTGCTCGGCCCGCTCGTACGGGTAGGCGGGCAGCGGGACCCGGCGGGCCGGCTCGGCCAGCGCCTCGGTGTCCAGCGGCACGCCCGCCGTCCACAGGGCCCCGGCCGTCGCGTACAGGACCTCCAGGTCGGCCTTGCCGTCGGCGGGGCCCGGCAGGCTGGCCAGCGGGCGCGGCGCGGTCCTCGGCAGCTGGGTCCTGGCCAGGCCGGCGAGCTGCCGTCCTGGGCCGCACTCCACCAGCCGCCACTCGCCCTCGGCGGCCAGCGTCGCCACGCAGTCGCCGAACCGGACCGCCTCACGCAGGTGGCGGGTCCAGTAGGCGGGGTCCACGGCCTGTTCGGCGGTGATCCAGCCGCCGGTGACGTTGGACAGGAACGGCAGGCTCGGCGCGTGCCTGGCCGCCGCGGCGACGGCTTCGTGGAAGTCGCCCAGGATCGGGTCCATCATCGCCGAGTGGAAGGCGTGCGAGGTGCGCAGCGCGGTGTGCTGGACGCCGCTCTCGCTCAGCCGGGCCGCGTAGGCGGCGATCAGCTCGCCGGGGCCGGCGACCACGCAGGTGCCGGGGCCGTTCACGGTGGCGATCGACAGCCCCTCCGGCAGGTCGGCGCGCACCTCCTCGTGGTCGCGGCGCAGGGCCAGCATCGCGCCGGGCGGCATGCTCTGCATCAGCCGGCCCCTGGCGGCCACCAGGCGCAGCACGTCGGGCAGGAAGAAGACGCCCGCGACGGTCGCGGCCACGTACTCGCCGATGCTGTGCCCGATCATCGCGGCCGGCTCCACGCCCCACGAACGCCACAGGCGGGCCAGCGCCCACTCCACCGTGAACAGGGCCGGCTGGGTGAGCGCCGTCTGCCGCAGCCGCTCGTCGGCCGCCTCCCGCTCCTCCTCGGACGGGAAGAGCAGGGTGCGCAGGTCCAGGCCCAGCTCCTCGCGCAGGATCGCGGCGCACTCGTCGACCGCGGCGGCGAAGACCGGCTCGGTGCGGTAGAGCTCCGCGCCCATGCCCGCGTACTGCGCGCCCTGGCCGGAGAAGAGCCAGGCCACCTTGGGCGTGCCCGCCTTGCCCTTGACCAGCCGGCGCGAGGTGGTCAGCGCCGCGACCGCGTCGGCCGCGTCGGCGGCCACCACGGCGGCCCGGTGCGCGTACGTGCGCCGGCCCGTCCGCAGCGTGTGCGCCACGTCCGCCAGATCGGCCTCGCCGCCCTGCAGGTGCCCGGCCAGCCGGGACACGGCGGCGTCCAGCGCCGACGAGGTCCGGGCCGACAGCAGCAGCAGGTGCGCGTCGCGCGGCTGGGCGGTCGGCAGCGGCGCGGGCGGCGCCTGCTCGACCAGCACGTGCGCGTTGGTGCCGCCGATGCCGAACGAGCTGACGCCCGCGCGGCGCGGGAAGCCGTTCGTCTCCCACTTGGTCAGCGACGAGACGACTTTGAACGGGTTCGTACCGAAGTCGATGCGCGGGTTGGGCGACGCGTAGTTGAGGCTCGGCGGGATCATGCCGTGCTCCACCGCGAGCACGGTCTTGATGAACCCCGCGATGCCGGCCGCCGGGCCGAGGTGGCCGATGTTGGTCTTGACCGAGCCGAGGCCGCACCAGCCCGCCTCGTCCGTGCCGGCGCCCAGCACGCTGGACAGGGCCGCCACCTCGATCGGGTCGCCCAGCGAGGTGCCGGTGCCGTGCGCCTCGACGTAGGTGACGGTGCGCGGGTCGATCTGGGCGACGCCCAGCGCCTGCGAGACCGCCGCCGCCTGACCCTCGGCGCTCGGCGCGGAGAAGCCCATCTTGGTGGCGCCGTCGTTGTTGATCGCGTTGCCGATCACCACCGCGCGGATGTGGTCGCCGTCGGCGACGGCGTCCGACAGCCGCTTCAGCACGGCCATGCCGCCGCCCCCGCCCCAGATCGTGCCGGCCGCCGAGGCGTCGAACGCGCGGCAGTGCCCGTCGGGGGAGTAGATGCCGTCCTGGTGGTACTGGTACCCCCACTCGGCGGGCAGCTCCAGCGAGGCGCCGCCGGTCAGCGCCATGTCGCACTCGCCGGTGCGCAGCGCCTCGCACGCCACGTGCAGGGCGACGAGCGAGGAGGAGCAGGCGGTGTGCAGGGTCAGGCTGGGGCCGCGCAGGTCCAGCTTGTACGACACCATCGTGGCCAGGTAGTCGGGATGGTTGCCGGTGTAGACGGCGAGGTTCCCCACCGACGCGAACACCTTCTTGTTCGGCCGGATGTACAGCCATTGGTACTCGTCCGACCCGATCGCCCCGTACACCCCGATCTCGCCGGCGTAGCGCGCGGGATCGTAACCGGCGTCGTCCAGCGCGGTGCTGGCCAGCTCCAGGAACATCCGCTGCTGCGGATCGCGCAACTCCGCCTCACGCGGCGACATGCCGAAGAACGCCGCGTCGAGCGCGCCGTAGCCGTCCGCGATCGAGCACGCGGGGACGAACGTCGGATCGTCCAGCAGGTAGTCCGGCACACCGAGCGCCTCCTGCTCCTCCCGCGTGTAGAAGCGCACCGACTCCACGCCCCCGACCAGGTTGCGCCAGAAGGCCGGCACGTCCTCGGCGCCGGGCAGACGGCAGGCCAGGCCGACGACCGCGATCGGCTCGACCCCGGGCCCCTCTTCCTCGTGGTTCAGCGCAGCGGTCATTCCTTACTCTCCCGTCTGGCCCGGTGAGGCCGAGTTGAGGGTCGTGCCCGGCGCGCCGCGACCCGCCGGGCGGCGCGCTCCGATCCGGCGGTGCGCCGCTCGCCGTCGAGGTGCGCCGCGAGCGTCCGTACGGTGGGGAAGCGGAACAGGTCCACGATCGGCACCTCGCGCCCGAGCGCGGCAGCGAGGCGGGCCTGGACCTGAGCGGTGGCGAGCGAGTGCCCGCCGATCTCGAAGAAGTTCGCGTCGGCGGAGACCCGCGGCAGGCCGAGCACCTCCCGCCACACCCCCGCGACCAGGCGTTCCGTCGTGGTGGACGGCTCCTGCCCCGGCCCGGCCGCGGCCCGCCGCGGCGGTGGCGGCAGCGCGGCCCGGTCCACCTTGCCGTTCGGCGTCAGCGGCAGCGCGGGAAGGAGCACCAGCTCGGCGGGGACGGCGTAGTCGGGCAGGCGGGCCGCGAGATGACGGCGCAGCTCGCCCGCCTGGACGGCCGCGCTCTCCGGCACCGCGTACGCGTGCAGCACCCGGCCACCTGGCTGCTCGGCGGCGCGTACGGCGGCGGCCAGCACGCCCGGGTGCGCGGCCAGGGTCGCCTCGACCTCGCCGAGCTCGACCCGGTGCCCCCGGATCTTCACCTGCCCATCCGCCCGCCCAGCCGGCACCACCCGCCCGTCGGGGTCGTACCGTCCCAGGTCACCGGTGCGGTAACGCCCCGTTACGTCGGCCGTCTCGCTGTCCGGCTCGCGGGTGAAGCGTCGGCGGGTGAGCTCGTCGTCCAGGTACGCCTCCGCCAGGCGCCGGCTCCTGACCACCACCTCGCCCAGTTCCCCCACCGCCGCGGGGGAGCCGCCGGCGTCGAGCACGAGCAGCTCCGCGCCGTCCATCCCGTGTCCGAGCGGGACCGGGTCGCCGGTGGCCGGCACCGGGCCGGTGATCTCGCAGACGGCCTGCGCCTGCGGGGTCTCGGTGGTGCCGTACGTGTTGAGCAGCCGGGCCTTCGGCGCCACCGCCGCGAACCTGGCCGCCTCCGCGTAGGTCAGCCGGTCCCCGCCGAACAGCACCAGCCGCAGATCCGGCAGCTCCACCCCGGCGGCGGCGATCAGCGTGGCCAGCTGCGGCGTCAGATGCGCCACCGTCACGGCCCGCTCACGCAACCACGCCGCCAGCCGGGCCGGATCCCGCACCCGCTCCTGATCCGGCACGTGCAGCGTCGCGCCCAGCGTCAGCGGGGTGAAGACGTCCCGCAGCAGCGGATCATGCGCCAGCCCCGCCAGCAACGCGAACCGATCGTCCGCGGTCAGCCCGAACTCGGCCGCGTACCAGCTCAGGAAGCGAGCCAGCGGCCGCTCCGCCGCCCGCACCGGCTTCGGCTCCCCGGTGGTGCCGGAGGTGAACGACAAATACCCCCGCCGCCCGGCCGCCATCGGGAACGTCGTGCCCCGGTCGGGCCCGACCAGAACCGGCTGTCCGGCTGGTCCGGTGCGTGCGGCGGGTTCTGGGAGCGGGTCCGGCTGGGGGAGCCAGGACAGTTCGGCGGGAACGGGCACGCCGGGGCAGGCGATCAGCGCGCGAGCGTCGGCCGAGCGGGCCTGGGCAGCCAGGCGGGCGGCCGGCAACGCGGAGTCGAGCACGGCCCAGCGGGCCCCGGCACCGAGGACGCCGAGCATCAGGGCGGGCAACTCGCACGTGCGGGCCGCCAGGATCGCCACCGCGTCACCCGGACGCACCGCCGCGGACACGACGGCACCGGTCGCCTCCGCGAGCCGCACCAGCTCGGCATAGCTGAGCTCGCCATCCTCCCCGGCCACCGCCACCCGCGCACTACCGGCCACCGCCATGCGCTCACCGTGGGCCACGGCCACCCGCTCATCACCGGTCCGCGTGGGAGCGGCCTGGGCGAGGACGCGTTCCAGCACGCCGGGCCCGTTCCAGGCGGGCAGTGGGGCGGTGCCGTCGGGCAGGTTCGATCGGCGCGGGCCGCACGGACGCAGGGACGCCTTCATGACCGGCCTTTCAGGCGCGGTCACCAGGTCGCCGAGGATCTGGAGGTAGCCGGCCAGCAGTTCCTCGATCCGCTCCGCTCGGAACAGCCGTGGGTTGTAGACGGCCTGCAGCACGTACCGGCCGTCCCGTTCGCCGACGTACAGGGTCAGGTCGAACAGCGCGCCCGGCAGCCCAGGCGGCAGCGGGACGGCGGTGACGCCGGGCAGGTCCAGGCGGGGCTCGGTGAAGTCGTACATGTTGAACAGGACCTGCACCAGCGGGTTCCTGGACAGGTCGCGGCCGGGGCCGAGTCGGTCGACCAGTCGTTCCAGGTGCACGTCCAGATGCGCCAGCGCGCCGGACAGCGTCTCCTGGCAGCGCGTGACGTGCGCCTCGAAGCTCCCGGCGTCCTCGACGCGCAGCCGTACCGGCAGCACCTGGACCAGGCAGCCGGTCAGCGGATGGAAGGACGGGTCGCGGCGGTCGGCGACCGGCGCCCCGACGATCAGGTCGTGCTGCCCGGTCAGCCGCCGCAGCACCTGCCCGAACGCCGCCAGCATCACCGCGTACGGCGTCCCGCCCAGCCGCGCGGCCAGCGCCCGGACCCCGTCGCTGACGGAGGCGTCGGCCTCGGCGGTGGCGCCGGCCCCCTCGAACGTCTGCACGGCCGGGCGCGGATGGTCGCGGGGCAGGTCGAGCACGCTGGGCGCGCCCTCCAGGTGCTCCCGCCACCACTCCAGGCTCGCCTCCTGGTCCCGCCCGTCGAGGAAGGCCACGTACCCGCCGAACGACGTGCGCAGCGGCGGAAGCGCGGCCCGGCGGTAGGCCAGCCCGAGGTCGTCGTAGAGCACCCGCTGCGACCAGCCGTCGAACACCAGGTGGTGCGCCGTGACGGCGAGCACGTGCTCCCCGTCGCCGACCCGCAGCAGCCGGGCCCGCCACAGCGGCCCCGCCGCCAGGTCGAAGGGAAGCCGGGCCTCGGCCTCCAGCCGCTCGCCCACCTGCTCCTCGCGTACGTCCTCCACCGGCAGCGGCACCGGGCCGGGCGGCGACACGGCGACGGACGGCACCCCGTCCGACTGCGGGACCCGCCAGCGCAGTACCTCGTGCCGTTCGGCCACCACCGCGAGCGCGGCGCGTAGAGCTTCGACGTCCAGCGGCCCTGACAGGCGCTGCGCCATCGCGATGTTGTGCGCGGGCGTGCCGGGCGCCAGCCGTTCCACGAACCACATCCGCCGCTGCACCGCCGACAGCGCTGTCGAGGGCGCGACCGGCGGTTCGTCCCGCACCGGCGGGGCGAGCTCGGCCAGGCGGGCGATGCCGGCCACGGTACGGCCCGCGAGCACGTCGCCGACCCCGATCTCCCTGCCCAGCCCGGTGCGCAGCAGCGCGCTCAGGCGCATGGCGACCAGGGAGTGGCCGCCGCAGGCCAGGAAGTCGTCATCCGGTCCCGGCTCGCCGGTGCCGAACGCCTCGGCCCAGGCCGCCGCGACGCCGCGTTCCGTCTCGTTCGCGGCCCGCCGTCGTGGGCGCTGCTGCGGGGGCGCGGCGCGGTGAGCGCGCAGGGCGCCTATGTCGACCTTGCCGGCCGCCGTCAGCGGCAGCACGGGCAGCCGGACCACCCGGGTGGGCACCATGTACGCGGGCATGCTCTCCAGGCAGTGGGCCCGCACGCCGTCGATGCCCGGCGCGTCCTCCGGGGTCAGGTAGGCGGTCAACTCCTTCAGCCCGGCCGGGCCGTCGGCCACGTCCGCCACCGCCTGCCGCACCCCGGGCAGCGCGCGCAGCACCGCCTCCACCTCGCCGATCTCGACCCGCTGGCCCTGCACCTTGACCTGCCGGTCCAGCCGCCCGATGAAGCCGATGCGGCCGTCGTCCTCCAGCATGACCTGGTCGCCCGTGCGGTACATGCGCGCCCCCGGCTCGCCGTACGGGTCCGGCACGAACCGCTCCGCCGACAGCCCCGGCCGGTCCAGGTAGCCGCGCGCCAGTTGCGGGCCGCCGATGCACAGCTCTCCCGGCGTGCCGGGCGGGCAGGGGCGGAGCAGGTCGTCCAGGATGTACGCGCGGCAGCCGGGCAGCGCGAACCCGATCGGCAGCGGCCGGTCCCAGACGCCCTCCAGTTCGGTGCCGACGACGCACACCGTGGTCTCGGTGGGGCCGTACCAGTTGTGGAAGCGCCGCCCGCCCGTCGCCCAGCGGGCCACCTGCTCGGGCCCGGCCGGCTCGCCCGCCGTGAGCAGATCGCGCAGCCACGGCAGCCGGTCCGGCTTCAGCAGGGGGAGCAGAGCCGGCGGGATCGTCCCCCAGGTCACCTGGTGCCGCTCCAGGAAACGCTGGAGCAGCACGGGATCGACCCTGGCCTCGTCGGGGGCGAACATCACCGACCCGCCCCGGGCCAGTGGGGCGAACACGTCCAGCACCGACACGTCGAACCCGAGCGCGGCGAACCCGATGGACCGGCACCCGGCGTCCAGCCCGAACACCTCACCCGCCATCCTCACGAACGCCACCGCCGAGGCATGACTCACCACGACCCCCTTGGGCCGCCCGGTCGAGCCCGAGGTGTACAGCACATAGGCGGCCGCACCCGGCGGCGGTCCCGGCTCGGGCGCCGCGCCCGTGAGCGGCCGGCCGGCGGGCACGACACGCGGCGCCGGCGTGCCGCTGGTGGTTCGCGTGGTCGGCTCGTCCGGCGCGGTGAGTGTGGCGGGTGTCGGTTCGGTGGTCGGGTGGGGCGGGGTTTCGAGGCGGATGGGGAGGCCGGTGAGCAGTTCTGTGCCCGTCTCGTCGGCGACGACCGTGGTGATGCCGGCGTCCTCGATGATCCCGGCGAGCCGCCGGCGCGGGTGCGAGGGGTCCAGCGGCACGTACGCGCCCCCGGACATGAGCACGCCGAGCACGCACACCAGCAGGTCGGGCGTACGGCGACGGCAGATGCCGATCCGGACCTCGGGCCCGGCCCCGAGGCCGCGCAGCCGGTGGGCCAGCTCCGCCGCCGCCGTGACCAGCTCGCGGTAGGTCAGGCTGCGATCCCCCTGCCGCACGGCCGTCGCGTCGGGCGTGCGGCCGGCCTGCGCCAGGACGAGGTCATGAAGAAGCGCCCTCTTGGTCACCTGTGTCCCCCGTTACCCTGCCTGCTCCGTTGCCGGCATGTCGAATCTCAGCCGCACCCTGTCGTGCGGTACGGCGACCGCTCCCAGCGCCTCGCCCCGTGAGGTGTGCAGTGGCAGGTGCACGACCTGCCACCGGTCCAGCCGGTCCAGCCCCGGATCGCCCCTCGGATCAACCGGATCGCACTGGGCTCGCCAGGGGCCGGGGTCGGCCAGGTCGGGGAAGCCGACGCGGGTGGGATCGGTGCCGTGGCCGTCGGCGGCCAGCAGCGCCCGTTTCGCCGTGACGGCACGCAGCGCCAGCCACCCCCGGTCCTCCTCGGCGGCGTCCTCGATCTGCTCGCGCTCGTCGTCGCTCAGCTCGTCCCGGCACACCTTGTCCAGCCCGCCGTCCGGCCCGGCCTCCAGTCCGCCGTCCAGTCCGCCGTCCAGTCCGAAGGCGTCCAGCGCGCGCAGCAGCGACACCCCGATTCCGCCTCCGTCCGCGGCGCCCACCAAGGTCAGCCCGCCCGCGTGGCTCGTGCCGGTCGCGGCCCGGCCGGCATAGCGGCGCAGGACCTCGGTATGGCCGTCGGCCGGGCCCAGCCAGAGGTGAAGTTCGTCCGGCTCAGGCAGAAGGTGCCCGTCCTGTTGCGGCAAGGCATGTCCGTCCGGCTCGGCCCGGTCGTGCTCGTCCGCTTCTCGCCGGGCGTGCCCGTTCGATGCAGGCAGGGCGTGCACGTTCGTCAGGTCGGTGGCGATGAGCTCGGCCAGTTCGGCCGGGCGGTCCTTCACGAACAGGTGGCCGCCGCGGAGCGTGCGCAGGCGGAAGCCGGCGGTGGTGTGGCGGGCCCAGCCGAGCATGTCGGCCGCCCCGACCTCCCCGTCGTCCAGCCCGGTGAAGGCCACGATGGGGCAGTCGATCGCGGGCTCGGGCACGAAGGAGTAGTTCTTGATCCAGGTGAAGTCCGAGCGCAGCACGGGCATCATCAGTTCCCGCAGCTCCGGCAAGTCCCGCAACTCCGGCAGCGCGCCCGATCTGCGGACGAGCTGGTCGATGAAGGCGTCGTCGGGCAGGTCCACGGCGGCGGCCAGCGGCACCCGGCGATCCGGCGGATGCGCCCCGCCGACGTAGAGCCGCGACGGGCCGCGCAGGCCGCGCCGGCGCAGCTCCCTGACCACCTCGAAGGCCAGCCGGGCGCCCATGCTGTGGCCGTACAGGGCGTACGGCTCATCAGTGGCGGGCGCCACCTCGTCGGCGATCTCGGCGATCGTGAAAGCGGGCGGCTCGGCGATGCGGCTCTCCCGGCCGGGAAGCTGAACGGGGACCACGCTGAGTCCGGGGACGGCGGGAAGAGCGGAGAGCGCGCGCAGGAGCCCGGTGTAGGCGCCGGCTCCTCCTCCCGCGTACGGCAGGCAGAACAGGGTGCGGGCGGTGCCGGGATCCATGGGGTGCGGACCCTGCGCCGCCGCGGCTAGCTGGCCGCTAATCGCCCAGCACCTCCCCCGCGGGGAGCGACCGTCCGCGACACGCACGGGCCGGATGAGAAGGTCGAAGGGATGATTCGTCGCTGAATACTGAGGTCGTCAACCGCCATGTTACGGCGCTCCTGGACAATGCCTCGAAACAACATCGAAATAGGGAGCTTACGAACTGTCCTGACATAGCGTGTGATCTCACGCCGTTGCACGACATTAACTCTTATATCGATGTTGCTGGGAGGAGTCAACGGTGTGATTAGCGGTTCTCGGTACCTGACGGAGGTCAAGGGAATTGAACCCTGACGGCCTCTTGCAGCGCCGGACACCCGATGATAGATGGGCGGTCCGTAGCGTGGCCGTAACCAGGATTCGGGCAACCGAAACCAGCGCGTGGCGGTTACCCCCGTTGTTTCGCATGGTTTGTCCATGTTTGTACGTTCGTCGGCGACCGCCCCAGGGGTAGGGCGGTCGCTGCCGAAGTGCGGCACCGCCTCCTGTCGCTCCTTGACAACGACTCGAAACAGGCCCGGAGCAGTGGAGTTAGAGTTTTCCTCGCCGGCCCGACGCGGGCGGTCGTCCACTCGGCCCTGGACGGATTTGTCGGCATACCTGTCAAGTTGCGGTGAAACTCTTCACATATCGGACGGGCCGATTGTCCTGTCTCCCTAACCCGCGCTCGGGTCACCCCGAAACTCCGGCTCGACGTGCGAGGTTGAGGGCATGTGCGGGCCCGCTCGGGCACCCGTCAGGGGGTTATCCACTTATTCATCCGAAAAAGAATTCATTAATTCATTTCCTGATGACCTGGCCGGGCGAATACGCGGCCGGGAAATGAACGAGGGGCGGATCGCGGTACGGGAAATGCGGCGTACTCGTCGAGCAGTCTGGAGGCCCTGCCAGATCAGCCGCCCGTGGAAAGGCTTAAGTCGCGCACGCGGTTCCACCGCTGCGCCGTCACGATCTCGGCGGTGAGGCTCTTCTGGTCGTACACGATCGACCACCGAGTGTGGTACTGGGCGACCCGCTCGAGCAACTTCATCGCGTCCGTGCCCTCGCCCTCGGCGAGCAGCCGGTAACGGCGGTCGGTCAGCTTGGCGGCCCGGTCGGCGCCGGTCATCGTGATGTTGGTGAGATAGCGGTCGTCGATGACGTTCATCCGGCCGCCGGCGTACTCGACGACCGCCGACCTGCCCTCCCGGTCCGCGATCAGATAGTGGAGCTGCGGGCCGCCGGTGAAGTCGAGGTCGTAGCGGCGCATCAGCTCGATCGCCTCGGGCACGGTCGCGGCCCGGTCGAGCATCAGCCGGATGATCCGCACCCCGCTCACGACGGCGCGGCCGGGCGTGCGCGCGGGCAGCTCCGCGTCGGGCGCCTGGGCCAGGCCGACGGCGAGCCCCTTCTCGTTCATGCCGTCGAACGGGGTCAGCACCGCGTGCGCCAGCCGCCGCCGGTCCTGGGCGGCGCTCAGATCGGGCTTCGCCCCCGGCGGGAACAGGTAGGAGACGTCGGCCACCGAGAGCGAGGCGTAGCCGTCCGGCGGGTCGAAGTGGATCACCATGGCCGGGTTGGGATCCCAGTCGAAGTTCCGGCCGAACTCGCCGGGGCGGTGGAACAGCGAGCACGCCCAGCCGTCACCGCGCCTGGCCAGTTCGGCGTCCGTGAGCGGCGCCTCGGCGTCGTAATCGCCGTGGTAGGTCATCTCGTACAGCGGCATGTCGTCCAGCCGGCGCAGGCTCGCCGACGTGCGGGCGATCTGGTCGTCCGTCTGCCTGAGCAGCCCGTTGGGCGACGCCGAGGTGGGGGAGGACGCCGGTGGCGGCGCGGCGGACGGCCCGCACGCCGCGAGCGCCGCCAGGGTCAGAGCCGACAACACCGCCACGGCAGGGGTCCGCATGACAGTAGTCTGCCTGTCCGGCCCCCGCGCTGTCACCCCGCCCGAGCGCGCGAACGCCACCCGTCCGGCCGCCCGCCACCGGCCGGGGGAGAAGCCGGCCCCTCCGGCTGCGGCAAGTACGTCCGCGCGGTGGCGGAGGAGCTCGGACACCGTCCCGGCTGAGCCCCGTTCAGCAGGTGGCCTCGGCGCCCGTCACGCCGGCCCGTCCGGCCACGCGGGCCCGGCCCTCCACCCCGGCCCGCCCGGCCACGCCGGACCGCTTGCCCACGCCGGCCCGGCCGTCCACGAAGACCTCGAGGCCGTCGAGGAGCCGCTCCAGGCTGAACTCGAACCAGGCGTTGATGTCGGCCACGTCCTCCTGCTCCTCGAACAGCCGGGTCAGCATCGGGAACCGGCCCGAGTCGAGCAGCTCTCTGATGGCGGGTGACTTGTCGCTGCGCCACTGCTGGGTGGTGCGGCCGGTGCGCCGCTTCGTCTCCAGCTCGTTGACCAGCAGCAGCGCGGCTCCCTGTACCTGGGCGCCGACCGCGATCGCCACCCAGTGCATGGTCACGGCGTCGAGCCCGAGCCCGTCCATGGCCCGCATCGGCCGCTCGACGCCGGCCAGTACGTTGGGCCCGACCGGCGGCTGCGGCGTGGCCACGATCCGCAGGACCCACGGATGCCGGGAGTAGATCCCCCACTCGCGCCGGGCGGCGAACTCCAGGCGGGTGCGCCAGCCCGCGTCCACGGGCGCGTCGTCGCCGTTCTCGCCGTGCACGGCGTCCACCATCAGCTCGATCAGCGCGTCCTTGCCGGAGACGAACCGGTAGAGCGACATCGTGGCGAGCCCGAGCTGCGTCGCGATCCGGCGCATGGAGACGGCGTCGAGGCCCTCGCGGTCGGCGATCTCGACGGCGGCCCGCACGATCTGCCGCACGCTCATGCCCTCGGGCGGCCGGGCGGGCGGGGTGCGCGGCGGCAGCTCCCCGTTGCCGGCGGAATGCGGGGGCGAGCCCTTCCTGACGGCCGCCCGCGCCCGGTAGGCGCGGGCCTGACACGAGCGAGAGCAATATCGGGGCCGCCGCCCGCGGGGTGGGGCGTCCATCGGCTTACTACATTGCGCGCAGGTCAGCATGGCGTCCTCCGGTGACGAATTCTAACACAGGAGGTGTGTGACGAAAACGTCTCCGCTTCGTGACGTATTAATCCGCCCCAGTGCCTCCGCATGACTGCTGGATGGCTAATCAAAGGTGAGAGATAGCCACACTCAAGGGTGTATCGGCCGAGTGGGCGCCATCGGCCGGTACGCTGTACACCATCGATGATGTACGCCGTACATAGGAGCGCCAACGTGAACGGAGCCCCACCCAAGGCCGGGCGGAGGGAGTGGCTCGGGCTGGCCGTCCTGGTCCTGCCCGTGCTCCTCGTCTCCATCACCGTGACCGTCCTCTACTTCGCCGTGCCCTTCCTCAGCGTCGACCTGCGGCCGAGCGGCACGGAGCTGCTGTGGATCGTGGACATCTACGCCTTCCTGCTGGCCGGCCTGCTGATCGCGATGGGGTCCCTCGGCGACCGGATCGGCCGCAGGAAGCTGCTCCTGTGGGGCGCGGCGGCGTTCGGGCTGACCTCGGCCGCGGCCGCCTACGCGCCCAGCGCCGAACTGCTCGTCGTCGCCCGCGCCCTGCAGGGAGCGGCCGCGGCCACGCTGATGCCGCCCACGCTGGCGCTGATCCGCAACATGTTCCACGACCCGGCCCAGCGCCGGACCGCCGTCGCGCTCTGGGCGGCGAGCTTCGCCGGCGGGAGCGTGCTCGGCCCGATCGTCGGCGGCTGGCTGCTCGAACAGGCGTGGTGGGGCGTCGTGTTCCTGATGAACGTGCCCATCATGCTGCTGCTCCTCGCGCTCGGGCCGCTGCTGCTGCCGGAGTACCGCGACCCCCGGCCCGGCCGGTTCGACCTGTGGAGCGCGGTGATGTCGCTGGCGGCCGTGCTCCCCGTCGTGTACGCGATCAAGCAGCTGGCCGGAGGCGGCGCGGTGCTGGAGGCCGCCGGAGCCCTGGCGCTGGGCCTGCTCTTCGGGCTCGGGTTCGTCCGGCGCCAGCACCGCCTGGCCAGCCCGATGCTCGACCTGAGCCTCTTCCGCGACCGCGGCTTCGGCGTCTCCCTGCTGACCGGCACCCTGGCGATCTTCGCCCTGGTCGGCGTGTTCTACTTCGTCTCGCAATACCTGCAGATGGTGCTCGGGCTACGGCCCTTCGTGGCCGGCCTGCTCACCCTGCCCGCCGCCGGCATGGCGCTGGCCGGCGCGCTGGTGGGGGCGGCGCTGGTGTCCAGGTTCCGGCCGGGGCCGACCATCGCGGCGGGCATGCTCGTCGCCTGCGCCGGCTTCCTCGCGCTCGCCCAGGTCGGTCCCGGCAGCGGCGACGCGATCCTCGTCACCGGGCTGGCGCTGCTCGGCGGCGGCATCGGCGTCGTCCAGGCGCTCGCCTCCGACCTGGTGGTGGCCGTGGCCCCGCCCGAGCGGGCCGGCTCCGCCTCGGCCGTGCTGGAGGCGGCCACCGAGCTGGGCGGCGCCCTTGGCGTAGCGGTGCTGGGCAGCATGGGGCTGGCGGTGTACCGCTCGGCGTTCGTCGCCCCCGAAGGGCTCGCGCCCGAGGTGGCGCGGATCGCGGGGGAGACGCTCGGCGGCGCCGCCGGCGTGGCCGTGGACCTGCCCGGCCACCTGGCCGACGCCGTGCTCGGCTCCGCCCGCGCCGCCTTCACCGAGGGCATGCAGCTCTCGGCGGTGGTGGCCGCGGCCATGCTCGGCGTGGCCGCGCTGCTGACCGCCGTGACGCTGCGGCGACTGGAGGCCGGCGTGGTGCCCGGCGAGGACGGGTAAGAAGATCGCGCGCCCAGAGAAACGATGGGTTACTCTCGTTTATGAGGGGACGCGGTCTTTCGGGAGGCGGTCGACGAAGTCCGTCCGGGGCCGGTTCCGCACGGGAGATGACATGAGCGAACCTGTGACGTTGCCCCTGCACATGCGGCGCGACGTGTTCGATCCCGACCCCGAGCTGTCGGCGGCGCGCGACGAGGAGGGTGTGCGGCGGGTGACCACCCCGTTCGGCGTCGACGCCTGGCTCGTCAGCCGCTACGCCGACGTCCGCGAGGTGCTCGGTGACGCCGCGCGCTTCAGCAACGCCCAGAACATGGCGTTCCGGATGGGCGCCGCCGCGCAGTACAGCGAGGAGCAGCTCAACCGGCTGCGGGCGGGCAACCTGCTGGCCTTCGACCCGCCCGAGCACACCCGGCTGCGCCGCTTCCTGACGCCGGAGTTCACGATGCGCCGGATGCGCCGCCTGGAGCCGCGCATCCACGAGATCGTCCGGGAGCACCTCGACGCGATGGAGCGCGCGGGCTCGCCGGCCGACCTGGTCACCGCCTTCGCCCTGCCGATCCCCTCGCTGGTCATCTGCGAGCTGCTCGGCGTGCCGTACGCGGACCGGGAGGGGTTCCAGCGGCGTACCGGCAAGGTGCTGGACATCTCGCTCCCGGTCGCGGAGCGGACGGCGGCGAACCTGGAACAGCGCGCCTACATGGGCGAGCTCGTCGCCCGCGCCAAGGCGGAGCCGGGCGACGACATGCTCGGCATGCTCGTCCGCGAGCACGGCGACGACCTGTCCACCGACGAGCTGGTGGGCATCGCCGCGCTGTTGCTGCTGGCCGGCCACGAGACCACCTCCAACATGCTCGGGCTCGGCACCCTGGCCCTGCTGCGTCACCCCGACCAGCTCGACCTGCTCAGGAAGGACCCCGAGCGGATCGGCGCCACGGTGGAGGAGCTGCTGCGCTGGCTCAGCATCGTGCACTCCGGCACCGGCAAGGTCACCATGACCGACGTCGAGCTGTCCGGCGTCCGCATCCCGGCCGGCGAGCTGGTGATGTGCGCGCTGCCCGCGGCCAACCGCGACCCGGCCTACATCTCCGAGCCCGACCGCCTCGACATCACCCGCGGCGACCTCGGCCACGTCGCCTTCGGCCACGGTGTGCACCACTGCCTGGGCGCGCCGCTGGCCAGGATGGAGATGCGGATCGCCTTCCCGGCGCTGTTCGAGCGCTTCCCCGAGCTGCGCGAGACCGGCACCTCGCCCGAGTTCCGCTCGTTCAACGTCGTCTACGGCCTGACCTCCTTCGAAGTCGCCTGGTGACCGTGCCCGAACAGCGGCAGCGGGCCGACGCGGTACGCAACGCCGACAGGATCGTCCGGGCCGCGATCGAGATCTTCCGCGAACGCGGCCCGGACGCCTCGCTCGACGAGATCGCCCGGCGGGCGGGCATCGGCAGCGCCACCGTCTACCGGCGCTTCGGCGACCGCGACGGCGTGATCAGAGCGGCCTTCCTGACCTACTTCGCCGAGGAGATCGAGCCGCTGGCGCTGAGCGCCCGCGGCGAGGCCGACGCCGACGCCGGGGCCGCGCTGGCCGGGGCGCTGGCGGGAGCGGTCGACACGCTGGCCGCCCACCAGGGGCTGGTGATGGCGGTCAAGCAGTCGCGGGCGCTGAGCGTCGACATCGCGGAGCGGTTCATGGGGCCGCTCAGCACCGTCCTGACCCGCGCCCAGGAGGCGGGCCAGGTACGGGACGACGTGTCCGTACGGGACCTGGCGGCGATCGTCATCATGGCGCTGGCCACCGCCCATCCGGGCGACCCCGGCCAGCACGACCCGCGCCGCTACCTGGCCCTGCTGCTGTCGAGCCTGCGGCCGTCCGCCGACCGCCTGCCCGCGCCGTCCGGGCAGCACTTCCTCGACCGCGCCTCCGGAGGCTGCTCGAAGACGTGACGACGGGCCCCTGCCCGGCCTAGCCCTGAGGCTCCTCGGCCGGGCAGCGGGCGTCCGGCGCGGGCACGGTCAGCGAGATCAGGTAGGCGTCCATGACGGCCGTCACGCACCCGGTCATGCCGTAGACGCCGTGGCCCCACCCCTCGTACGTGAGCAGCGTGGCCTTGCCGCCGAGCTGGCGGGCCACGTTCGCCGACCACCCGTACGGCGTCTCGGGGTCGTGCAGCGAAGTGGCGACCAGCAGCGGCGCGTCGCCCGTGTACCGCAGCCGATGCGGCGGGTTGCCGGGCAGGCGGCCCTGGCAGATCGGCATGTCGCCCATCGGCATCGGGTTGTAGCGCAGGTCGGGAGCCACCGCGTTCGCGGCGCGCAGCACGTCGGCGTACTCGGCGTAGTCCCGCAGCGACAGGTCGAAGTCCTCGCAGAGGATCGCGGTCGGGAGCTCGGCGAACTCGCCGTACGCCCGCCCGTTGCCCGGCGGATCCGGCAGGTCCCCCGGCACCGGCCCGCCGGCCAGGGCGAGCAGCGTCGCGGCCTGCCGCCGCCAGGCGGGCGCCTCGTTGAGCACCACGCCGAGCCAGAGCAGGTCGTGGGCGCGCACCATACGGCCGAACAGGCCGGGCCAGGACAGCTCGCCGCGCTCCGCCCGCTCCAGCAGCCCCCGCCACAGCGCCCGTACGTCCCGCCCGTGCAGCACGCAGCCGGCGTCCCGCTCGCACCAGGCGACGAACTCGTCGAAACCGTCCTGGACCGCGGCCGCCTCGCTCACCTGGAACTCCTTGACGGTCAGGCTGTGGTCCATGTTGCCGTCCAGCACCATGGCCCGGACCCGGCCGGGGAACAGCTCGGCGTACATCTGCTGGGCGAGTGTGCCGTAGGAGACGCCGTACGAGGTCAGCCGCTCCTCGCCGAGCGCGGCGCGGACGGCGTCCATGTCGCGCGCCACGTCGGCCGCGTCGAGATGGTCGTACAGGGGGCCGGTGAGCTCGCGGCAGCCGGCGTGCAGCCTCTTGCCGTACGCGACCCAGGAGCGGAAGGCGGCCTCGCTCGTGATGACCGGGTCGGGCATCTCGTTGTAGACCGAGGCCGGGCAGGTCACCGAGCCGCTGCGGGCGACGCCCCGGGGGTCGTGGCCGACGATGTCGAACCGCCGCCGGATCTCCTCGCTGAAGCCGGACGGGTTGCGCAGGATGTCGTCCACGCCGGAGTTGCCCGGCCCGCCGGGGTTGGCCAGCAGGGACCCGATCCGGGCGGCGGGGTCGGTGGCCCTGCGCCGGGCGAGCGCCAGCCTGACGGCAGGGCCGTTCGGCTTGGACCAGTCGATCGGCACGGCCAGCGTGCCGCAGTCGACGTCGGGCTCCCGCTCGCACGGCCGCCAGGTGATCCCGCGTCCGCCGACCGCGTTTGTGACGTCGGGCCCGGTCACGAACGCCCGCGCCACGTACGCCGCCGGGGCGGTCAGCAGGGTGGCCGTCAGCACGAGGGCGGTGGCGATCAGGATGACTCTTCGTGGCACGCCGCTCCCGCCGTCGATCGGCCGCCGGAGCTGCTCACACGGCACCCGCCCGGTCCCGCCGCGCCTCAACGCCTTCCTGGATCATGACCAAGGAATCCTACCGGCGGGCCGGGGGAGTGCGGCGCCCGCGCCGGTCGCGCGGGCGCCGCGAAGCGGTCAGCCGATCGACCTCCAGAAGGCGCACTTGTGGTCGGCGCTGTAACCGATGGGCTTGACGGCGTCCGGCACCAGGCCGAGCACGGGTCCCTTCCCGGTGAAGCGGGACCAGCGCGGCGCACCCTGCCCGTTGGGGTCGCCGGTCCTGGCGAAGGCGGCCCAGTAGCCGACCATTTGAGCGCCGAGCCGCTGCTGCGGCGGCGTCTTGAGGGCGTAGCGGCCACCCAGGTCGAACACTGACGGCAGGTCGGTGGCGTGGGTCGCGCCCAGGGGGAAGCCGGGGACCTCGACGCCGTTGACGTTGGGCGCGTCGCGGTCGCCGAACTCGAAGGCGTAGACGGTGGTGCGGCGGGCGAGCAGCCGGTCACCCTCCAGCGCGGGGCAGGCCCAGGACCGGTCGGTGATCACGGTCGCCCACGCCAGCGCCGGCGACGCGTACGCGGAGAGCGGATAACGGGCCGCCACCGCGTCGGCCTGGTCGCCGAACGCCTTGCTCATCAGCTCGGTGTACTGCTCGGGGGTGTACTTCTGACCGGCCATGATCGCGCCGCCGATGAAGGAGCGCATCTCGTCGCGGGTGCCACCGGAGATCACCGGCACACGGTGGAACGTTCCCTTGCGCAGCGCGTCGGCGGGGTGGACCGGCAGCAGCGGGGTGCCGTACGTGAGGTGGTCGGCGAACGCCTGCGTGTGCGGCACGAGCTCGGTGGCGGGGAGTGCGCGCAGGCAGTCGAGGGTCTCCTTGGCCGAGCCCTTGTCGCACTTCAGCTTGGCGGCGAGCGCGGCACCGTCCTTGCGCGTGGTCGCCAGGGACGCGTACGGCGTGTGCCCGGGAGCGGTGGGGAACAGCCCGCCGTCGGGCCAGTCGATCAGGCACGACCCGGACGAGATGATCGCCCGGTCGAACAGGCCGGCCGCGGCGGGGCTGGTCAGCAGCGCGCACGTGCTCATGCCGCCGGCGGACTGGCCGGCGACCGTGACCTTGCGCGGGTCGCCGCCGAGCGCGGCGGCGTTGCGCCGCGTCCAGCGCAGCGCGGCGATCTGGTCGGCCATGGCGAACGTGCCCGAGCCCGCCAGCCCCTCGTGGCCGAAGTAGCCGAACACGCCGAGCCGGTAGTTCACCGTCACCACGATGACACGGCCCTGCGTGGCCAGCCGCTTGGCGTCGTACTGGCTGCCGGCCCCGGTGGTGAACCCGCCGCCGTGGAACCAGACCAGCACGGGCAGCCGCTTGCCGCCGGTGTCACGCGGCATGGTGACGTTGACGGACAGGCAGTCCTCGTCGGTCGGCGGCACACCGGGGAACTGGGCCTGGGGGCACGCGGCGCCGGGCTTGGTGGCGTCGGCCACTCCTGGCCACGGCTCGGCGGTCTTGGGCGGCGCCCAGCGCAGGCGGCCGACCGGTGGCTGCGCGTAACGGACGCCGGAGAACGTACGGACCGCCCCCTGGTCGAGGCCGCGGACCCGGCCCGAGGACAGGCGCACGACCGGCGAGCCGGTCACCTGCTCGGATGCGCTAGCGGGAGGCGCGGAGGCGGGCGGTCCGGTCGTCTGAGCGGGTGTGGCCGTGCCGGCCATGAGCAGGGCGAGGGCGGAGTACACCAGGTGGTGCACGGTGAGCATGAGAAAATCTCTCCTGTCGTAGGGGTTGACTGCCCGGGTCACGTGTCCGCGCGAGTGGCCCGCTCGAACAGCGTCACCAGCTCCCGGGCGTAAGCCTGCAGATCGAGCGTCGTGTCACCGGCGAGCAGGAAGTTCGGCCCCTCGACCGAACGCTGCACGCTCGTCGCCATCACCCGGACGTCGAAGTCGCGGAACTCGCCCGACTCCTGACCCCAGCGCAGAATCTGCTCCAGCGGCGACACGGCGGTGCGCTCCTTCGGCTCGTCGTAGTCGATGCCGCCGTTGACGAAGATGTCGAGCAACGCCTTCATCTGCGTCGGGTGCGTCGCGGAGAACTCGACGTTCCCCTCGATGTAGGCGCGAAGGGCGGCCGACGCCGTCGTATGCCCTTCGAGGCGCTGGGTCATGAACGCGGTGATCTCGCCGTAGATCTGCAGCACGGCCTGCTCGAAGAGCTCGGCCTTGCTGGCGAAGTGGTACGAGATCAGGCCCGTGCTGGACAGGCCCGCGCGCTTGGCGATCTGGGCGAACGAGGTACGGGTGTACCCCAGTTCGGCGATCGTCTCGATCGCGGCGGCCACGATCTGCGCCCGGCGCCCGACCTCCGTGAAGGTCCGGCCGGGCTCACGCGGCGGCTCATTTGCTGGCATGAGCAAACAATAGCTCACTCAAGCAAATCGTGCGTCACCGGGCGCCGGTTTCGGCGTTCTCCCACGTGCGCAGGTACGACTCGGCACCCCCCGCCATATCGCGCACCAGGTCGGGGCCGGCCAGCAGGCGCATGTCCTCGATCCAGTCCGGGACCAGGCCGTAGTTGGCCACGCCGTCCACGTTCACGTCCCACGTGCGCTGCCCGGTCCGCAACCGGTCCAGCACCTGGGACCCGTCGTGGGAGGTGAACGGGTACGTCACCGGGTTCGCCGCGTTGCCGGGACGCGGGGCGGGCAGCCGGCCCAGGCCGTTGGCGTCCAGGCCGTAGCCGTACCCCGGCACCTGGTACTGCTGCCGCAGCGGCACCGTGCGCCGCCACTCCGCGACGAAGTGCTCGGCGTCGTGGCCGTATTGGGTGACCATGCCGCCGAGCGCGTAGATGCGCGCCAGGAACGCCGGGTCGGACCAGCTGTGCGAGGAGACCACGCCCGGATAACCCGCCGCCTCCAGCAGGTCGAGGGTGCGGTCGGCGGCCTTGACGCTCATGTGGTCGACCTCGACGAGCATGCCGCGCCGCATCATCCCGCGCACCATGTACTCGCCCAGCGCGGTCAGCCCCCGGGTGTTGCAGTGCGGCGCCGGGGGATAGAGCGGCAGGGAGACGCCCGGGGGCAGCAGCCGCGCGATCTGCGCGGGCAGCACGCCGGCCGGGTCGATGGTGTTGTCGTGCTCGGGCCCGGTGCAGGTGCGCGCCTGCCAGAACGAGCCGGTGCCGAGCAGGTTGCCGACGTTGACCACGGCGCCCTGGGTACCGGAGTCGAAGCGGACGCCGCACAGCGCGTTGTCGTACTTGTGGCAGACGAACATGCTGCGCACGCCGAGCGCGCGCATCTCGTCGAGGCCGCGGTCGATCTGGGCCCGCGTGCATGCCGGGATCCCGAGGATCTGGCGGCAGCCGAACGGCTCCGAGGTCTCGACGCCGAGCACGACGGCGAGCTTGCCCGCCCCGATCACCCGCCGGGCCTCGGCCGGATCGGCCACGATACGGAACCAGCCCAGACCGGGCCCGCCGGCCTCGGCGTCGATGTGGTCCTGCAGCTCGCGGGCGCGCTGGGCCTGCCGCCTGATGGCGGCCATCTCGTCGCAGGCGTACCGGCGCAGCGGGTAGATGGCGCACAGCTGCCGGTTGGCCACCAGATGGTTGACCAGTACCCGCAGCCCGCCCCGCCAGGCCCGCTCGACCCAGGTGTGGTACGCCTGCTGGTGGGTCAGCGAGTCGTGCGCCGGCCAGTCGCGGAAGCTCGGCCAGCCCACGGGGTCGTGGGTGCCGGTGGGCGAGCCGGTGCGGGTGAAGTTCTCGAACCAGGCCAGTTCGCCGTTCGGGTAGTGGTCGGGGCAGTCGGTCAGGGCCGCCGCGATGCCGGCGGGGTCGTACGGCTTGCCGCACATGAGCCTGCCGCCGAAGGCCTCGTACGAGAACAGGTGACTGTGACCGTCCACGAAACCGCTCACCAGGGCGTTCGCGGGGGCGGCGGTCTGTGCGGCGGCGGGTGGCGCGATCAGCACGCTGGACAGCAGCAGGGCGGCCGCGGCCGCCCTTCGGGTGAGATGGAGGAGCACGGGACGACCTCCCAGCCTGCGGTACCGGGGTTGCCGCCAGCATCCACCGCCCGGCACCCCGCATCAAGACCGAACATGAGCCGATCTCACCTCAGCGGCCCGCCTTCATGGGAAGCTCAGGGCGGAAGCTCATCTCGGCGCCGAAGAAGCCGCGCCGAGGCCGCCCGTGGGTAGAGTCTCGCCTTGTGGAGGTCTACCTGCTGATCCTCGGCGATCACCTGCCGGATCCACGCACCGGCCACGCGCCCTCCGAGCCCGAGCGCGTCCGCGCCATGGTCGACCAGGCCGTGGTGGCGGAGGAGTCCGGCTTCACCGGCGTGGCCATCGGCGAGCACCACTTCACCCGCTACATCGTCTCCGCGCCCGAACTCCTCCTCGCCACCATCGCGGCCCGCACCACCACCCTGCGCCTGTCCACCGGCGTCACCCTGCTGGCCCACCACGATCCCGTCCGCGTCGCCGAAGAGCTGGCCACCCTCGACGTGCTGTCCGGCGGGCGGGCCGAGCTCATCGTGGCCCGCGGCGTGTCCAAGGAGACCGACGTCGCCTTCGGCATCGCCCCCGCCGACCTGCGGCCGCGCCTGCACGAATACCTGCGCCTGCTGCTGCGGCTGCTGCGGGAGGAGGACGTCACCTGGCGCGGCACGTTCCGCAGCCCGCTGGAGGGCGTGACCACCACGCCGCGCCCGGTCCAGCGCCCGCACCCCACCCTGTGGGTCGGCAGCGGCTCGGCGGCCTCCGCCGGCCTCGCCGCCGAGCTGGGGCTGCCGCTCATGCTGCCCAGCACCCTGCGCGACCCCGGCGTCTACCTGGACGTGGTGGCCGGCTACCGGCGGCACGCCCCCGGCCGGGTCGCGCTGCCCAGTCACGTGTTCGTCGCCGAGGACGACGCGCGCGAACGCTGGCGGCCCTACCTCCAGGCGTACGCCACGTTCGCCAGCCCGTGGCGTGGCGACGGCCGGGAGATCGACATCGACGCGCTGATGGAGGGCGCGGCGATCTGCGGCGGCCCCAGCGAGGTGGCCGACCGGCTCAACGCCCAGCAGAAGCTGCTCGGGCTCGACGCGCACCTGGTGCTGATCGACATCGGCGGCCTGCCCTCTGACGAGGTGCTCGCCGCGATCCGGCTGTTCGGCGAGAAGGTCATCCCCCAGCTCACCGGCTGACACCACACGTCGGGCCCCGGCCGGTCACGACCAGGTGACCGGCAGCGAGCGCACGCCGAAGATCAGCATCTCGTCCCTTACCGGCACCTGCCCGGCCGGCACCGCCAGCCGCAGGCCCGGCAGGCGGGAGATCAGCTCGCCCAGCCCGATCCGCAGCTCGATCCTGGCCAGCTGCTGGCCCAGGCACTGGTGCACCCCGTGCCCGAAGGCCAGGTGCGGGACGCGCGGGCGGCGCAGGTCGAGCACGTCGGGATCGGACCACTGCCGCGGGTCACGGTTGGCCTCCGGCGTGGCGATCACGACGGTCGCGCCGGCCGGCAGCTCCACCCCGCCCAGCGTCACCGGCTCGGTGGTGACCCGGCTGACGCCGAGCTGGATGATCGACAGGTAGCGCAGCAGCTCCTCCACCGCGCCCTCGATCAGGCCGGGGTCGGCGCGCAGCTCCGCGAGCCGATCCGGGTGCTCCAGCAGCGCGAACGTGCTCAGGCTCAGCATGTTCGCGGTGGTCTCGTGGCCCGCGTTGAGCAGGCCGAGCGCGACGTCGGTCAGCTGCCTGTCCGTGAGGGGCGGGTCGGTGTCGTGGACGAGCCCGGACAGCAGGTCGTCGGCGGGTTCGGCGCGCTTGAGCGCGACGAGGCGGCCCATGAACGCGTACAGCCCGGCCCGCGCCGCGCCCTGCTCCTCCGCGGTCGCGCTCGCGTCGAGCGCCACCGCCGTGCGCTCCTGGAACTCCGCGCGGTCGGCGTAGTCCACGCCCAGCAGCTCGCAGATGACCAGCGACGGCAGCGGCAACGCGAACGCCGGCACCAGGTCGGCCTCCGGGCCCGCCGCCCGCATCGCCTCGATGTGCTCGACCGCGATCTCCCTGACCCGCGCCTCCAGCCGCCGCATCCGCCGCACCGTGAACTGGCCCGTCAGCGGCCGCCGCAGCCGGGTGTGCTCGGGCGGGTCCATGAACACGAAGATCCCGTCCGCACGCTCCGCCGTCTCCTGCCCGGCCGGCCCCGGCGGCCTGGGCGAGGTCGCGTCGTGGTGACGCAGCTTGTCGGCGCTGAAACGCGCGTCCGACAGCACCGTACGGGCCTCGTCGAACCCCGTCACGAGCCAGGCCCGCGCGCCGTTGAGCAGATCCACCGGCCGGATCGCCCCCTGCCCGCGCAGGCCCGGCGGCGGGTCGAAGGGACAGCGCCCCCGCTCCACCAGGTCCGTCGGCAGGATCCGCCGCATCGCCATGGTGCTCACGCTCGCCGAGCTGTCGGCTGCCATCAGCATGCCCTGCTTTCCCGAAATAAAGTACGTGACTGTATCTAACGGTGGTCACCGTAGATCACCGCGATAAGATACGCAAGTGAATCTCAAGCCCGCCAGCCCGCCGTCCGAAGGCTCGTCACGGGACGGGGGCGCGACGCGCCGGCGCGGGGCCAAGCTGGAGGACGCCATCCTCGACGCCGCGTGGGACGTGCTCACCGAGCACGGCTACCACGGCTTCACCTACGAGGCGATCGCCGCCCGCGCCGGCACCAGCCGTCCCGTGCTCTACCGTCGCTGGCCCCGGCGCCAGGACCTGCTGCTGGCCACGCTCGCCAAGTTCTGGCGGCTGATCGACGTGCCCGACACCGGCAGCCTGCGCGAGGACGCGATCGGCTTCCTGCGCAACGCCGACGCCGACCGCGCGGGCATGATCACGCTGATGAGCGTGCACCTGGAGGAGTACTTCCGCGACACCGGAACGAGCCTCGGCGACCTGCGCGACACCCTGCTCCCGCCGGGCCTGCCGAGCGCCTTCGAGACGATCGTCGCCCGCGCGGTCGGACGCGGCGAGCTGCCGGACGCGCCGCGCTCGCCCCGGATGCTGAACCTGCCGCTCGACCTGCTGCGCCACGACCTGCTCCTGACGATGCGCCCGGTGCCGGACGAGACGATCGTCGAGATCGTGGACGAGATCTGGCTCCCCCTGCTCGGCCAGGCGCCCCCGCCCCGTTCGTCATGACCGGCTCGGGCGGGCCGCGCCGCCCGCCGAGCCGGCCCCGGCGACGGCCGGCGGCCTCCGGCGGCCGAGGCCGAGGACGAATCTGGTGAGGCCCCAGCGCCGCACGATCTCGTAGGTGATCAGGCTCAGCGCGAACGACACGGTCATGATCACCACGTACGGCAGGGGCCCGGCGTCCGCGTGCCGCAGAACGTGGAAGCCCGTGGCGACCAGGAACGTCTGATGCAGGACGTACAGGGGGAAGGCCGCCTCGTTGCAGTACGCCACCGCCTTCGACCCGCCGTTGAGGTACCGCCTGCCGTACCCGAGCATGGCCAGCAACGCCGTCCAGCAGGCGAGGTCGCGCACGGCCGTGGCCGGCAGGCTCTCCTGGCCGCCGAGCAGAAGAACCCCCGCGGCCCCGCATACCGCCAGCGCCAGGAACAGCGGCCGCCGCCGCTCGACCATGTCCATGATCGAGTCGTCGGTGGCGACGAGGAAGCCCAGCATGAAGTAGGCCGCGAAGACGAAGATGTTCTTCCCGCCCACCTCCGGCAGGTACGACAGCGCGGTCAGCGGCGCGACGGGCAGCAACGCGAGCGGGGGCCGCCGCAGCCACCCCGGCGTGTATCCCCGCCTGGCCAGAGCCAGCATCGGCTGGACGAGCGCGGCCGAGATGAGGAAGAGGAACAGGACGAACCACAGGTGCGCCGGCGAGATCCCGCCCGCGTATTCCGACCAGGAGGAGAAGTCGGTGAAGTACCGCCACAGAAAGCCGGCGTAGGAGCCCTCGTAGCCGCGATGGAACCGCAGGGCGTAGTACGCCTGCGGCGGCACGACCACCAACACGCCGAACAGCAGCGGCACCAGCAGCCTGGACACCCGCTCGCTGACGTAGCGACCCGCCGACCTGCGCTTGAGCGCGTGGAAGCTGGCCGAGCCGGCCAGCAGGAACAGCAGCGGCATGAACCAGTAGGACAGCTGCACCAGCACGGTGGAGAAGGTGTTCACCTCGCCCTTGACGTAGAACGAGGCGTCGCCGTCGAACACCCGCGCCGTGTGGTACGGGAACAGGAACAGGATGCCCAGGTTGCGCAACCAGTCGATGTAGTTCTGGCGCCCACCGCCTCGCCCGGACGTCGTCGTTGTCGCCGTCGTCAAAAGGTCCTCCGCAACCGAAAGGTGATCAAGTCCCGCCACACGATACCGAAAGTATTGAGTACTTTCGGTATGCTAGGTGTCGTGAACGGCGATCAGCAGAGGAACCCGGCCCGGCGCCTGCCGCGTGAGGAGGTGCGCCGCCGGCTGCTGGCCGAGGCGGCGCGGGTGTTCGCCGAACGCGGCTACGCCGACGCCCGTATCGAGGACATCGCGGCCGGCGCCGGCTTCACCAAAGGGGCCGTCTACTCGAACTTCGGCGGCAAGCAGGAACTGTTCGGCGCCATCCTCGGCGACGGCGCCGCGAGTGAACTGGCCGCCGTGCGGGAGGAGATCCGTGACCTCGACGACCTGCCCGCGATGATCGCCCGAGTGGCGTCGCTGGTCACCCGGCACATCGTGCAGGACAGCGGCGACGGCCACCTCGGCCTGGAGTTCGCGGCCCGCGCGGCCAGAGACGAGCAGACCAGGCAGGTGCTCACCCCGATGCGCCGGGCTCAGCGCGAAGGAGCGGCCCGCTCGATCGCCGACGTCGCCGAGCGGACCGGCGTCCGCCCCGCCGTCGATCTGGACCAGGCCGCGCTCATCCTGCACTGTCTGACCAACGGCCTGGTCAACGAGCACATCGCCGATCCCGAGGCGGTCGACGCCGAGGCTGTCGAACGGGCGTTGACCACCGTGCTGACCTGCCTGCTGCCCCTTCCCCCGAGCGACGACCCGCCACGCTCCTGACCGTTCCCGGCGAACGAGTCTCGCGGATCTCCTTGTTCGAGGGGCCGAGGCACGCGCTCAGGCCAGCCCGGGGAAGCGCTCGACGGGGAACGTCTCCACCTGCGGGCTGCGCTGCTGCACGAGCACGCCGCCGTCCACCACGAGCGTGGCGCCGGTGACGTAGGCGGACTCGTCCCCGGCGAGGAAGAGGGCCGGTCCGACCAGGTCCTCCGCCACCCCGCCCCGCCCCAGTGGAACGGTCTCGTCGCGCAGCCGCCGGGCCTCCGGCTCGAAGTGGGCCGGCCTGGTCGCGATCAGCCCGGGCACGAGCGCGTTGACGCGGATCCCGTACGGGCCGAGATCGAGCGCCATCGACCGGGTCAGCCCCTCCACGCCACCCTTGGAGGCGTCATAGGCGGCCATGCCCCGGTGCGCCCGGGTGGCCCCGCCGCTGGACATGTTGATGATGCTGCCCGACCGCCGGGGCGCCATCACGGCGGCGGCGCGGCGGCCGCACAGGTACTGGCTCTTGAGGTTGGTGTCCAGGAAGTGGTCCCACCACCGCTCGTCGGACTCCAGGAAGTGCCGCTGGACGGTCACGTCGCCGGCGTTGTTGACCAGGATGTCGAGGGTGCCGTGGGCGGAGAGGGTGGCGTCGAAGAGGCGGTCCACGTCCGCGGCACGGCCGACGTCCGCGCCGAAGCCGACGGCCGTGCCGCCCGCCGCGGCGACCTCGGCGGCGGCCTTCTCGGCGGCGGCGCCGTCGAGGTCCGCGATGACGACGGCGGCCCCCTCGGCGGCGAACCCGCCGGCGATGGCGCGGCCGATCCCGTGCGCGGCGCCGGTGACGATCGCCACCCGGCCCGCGAGCCGGCCCGTTCCGCCACTCATGCGACCTCGCCCTCCGTCACGGTGAAGTGGGCGACCGTCCGCTCGAAGTCCGTCAGGACCGCGCGGGCCGCCGGCTCCACGACCGCGTGATCGAGATCGTCACCGGCGAAGGCGCGGATCGTCTCCAGCGACTCCCAGTGCGTGATCACCTGGATCTCCACCAGCTCTCCCGACTCCCGCGTGAGCAGGTAGGCCGCGCGGCAGCCGCCCTGCCGGCGCAGCTCGGGCAGGACGGCGCCGTCGAAGTGCTCGGCGTAGCGGCGCGCGCCCTCAGGGGTGGCGGACGCCTTCCAGGCTCTGGCGATCATCGACGCTCCTTCTCGCTGGTCAGATCACGAACTTCTCGGGACGTACGGCGCCCGCGCGGAACCGTCCGGCGGAGAACGGGGACAGGTCCAGGCTCACGGGCAGGCCGAGCACCCGTTGCGCCAGATGCTCGCCGACGGCCGGCGACTGCTGGAAGCCGTGGCCGGAGAACCCGGTCGCGTAGTGGAAGCCGTCCACCGGGCCGGAGCCGATCATCGCGTTGGAGTCCGGGCTCATGTCGTAGTAGCCCCACCACGACGACTCGATCGGCAGCCCGGCCAGCACGGGCAGCCGCCTGACCGCGGGCTCGCCGAGGTCTTCGAGCTCGCGCTGACGGCCGCCGAAGACCATTCCAGGGCCCTCGCGGTGGAAGTAGAACCCCGACGCGAAGTCCACGGTGAGCGGGGCCGAGCCGGGGACGCCGCCGTCGCGGCCGGTGTAGTGGATCGCGCGGGCCTCGCCGTGCACGGGGAGCTCCATCCCGATGCCGCGGGCGAGCCCGGCCGAGTGCACCCCGGCGGCGCAGACCACGGTGGGGGCCGCGATCGGCCCGCCGTCGGTGTCGACCCCGGTGATCCGGCCGTCCTCGGCGCGGACGGCGGTGACCGCGCGCCCGGTCTCGACGCGGACGCCGAGCCGCCGTGCCGCCGTCGCGTACCCCTGCACCACCGCCTCCGGCGTCGCGTATCCCTCGCTCGGGCAGAACGTGGCCCCCACGAGGTCGTCCGTGGCCAGCTGCGGGACGAACTCGCGCACCGCCGCCACGTCCACCAGTTCGCTGGGGATGCCGAGGCCCTGCTGCACGCCTACCGCCCGGCGGAAGGCGTCGAGGTCGGCGGCGGAGCTGAGCAGGAACAGGTAACCCACCTGCTTGAAGCCGATCGGCACGCCGGTGAGCTCCTCGAAGCGCAGGAACTCCGCCAGCGAGCGGCGTACGAGCAGGGAGTTGAGCGCGTCGGCGTGCTGCAGCCGGATCCCACCGGCGGCCTTGCCGGTCGAGCCCGAGCCCAGCGCGTCCGCTTCGAGCAGGACGACGTCCGTGCAGCCGGCCGCGGCGAGGTGGTAGGCCGTGCTGGTCCCGACGCAACCGCCACCGATGACCACGACCTCGGCTGTCCGCATCCAGCCCTCCTCATCGGATCCGAAAAGGCATGATCGAGCCTAGATCGGTGGTATAGCCGCTGTAAAGCGCGAACTCTTGGATCCGAGAAGTCAGAATAGTGACACCACCGGAACCGGCACCCTAGCGGCGACCGGGCCGGGGGAGGAGAGCCGTAGGCTTGGCCCCGATCGGGGGCGATCACGACCAGGGAAGGGGAGCCGCGCGTGACGGCAGACCGGGTGCGGACGGACACCGGCGGCGATCCGGCGGCCACCACGAAGGCCGACCAGATCGCGCAGGCCATCGAGGAAATGATCATCGCCGGCCGCCTCGCCCCCGGCACGGTGCTGCGCCAGGACGAGCTGTCGCACCGCTTCGGCGTCAGCCGCACCCCGATCAGGGAGGCGCTGCGGCAGCTCGCGGCCATGGGCCTGGTGTCGTTCACGCCCAACCGCGGCGTACGGGTGCGCGCGCTCGACCGTGACGAATGGGCGCAGACGTTCCTGGCCAGAGCCGCCCTGGAGGGCGCCGCCGCCGAACTGGCCGCCCAGCGCATGACGGACGCAGGACTGGCCGAGCTGGACGCGGCGAACGCCGAGTTCGGCCGGCAGACGGCGCTCCTGCGCGACCCCGGGGTCCCGGCGGCCGAGCGGGAACGCGCCTCGTTCGCCTGGATCGCCGCCAACGAGGACTTCCACACCACGATCATCAGAGCCGCGGGCGCGCCCCTGTTCGAGCGGCTGATCGCCGGGTTGCGGCGGGTCTTCTCCGGCGAGGCCCTGTGGGCGCCCGGCTCACCCGCCGACCGCCTCTACGAGACCAACGTGCGCCAGCACGAGGCGATCCGCCACGCCCTCGCCGTACGCAACGGCCCGGCCGCCCGCATCCTGGTCCAGGACCACATCATGGACTCCTGGCGGCTCCTGCAGGCCGTCCTGGACGAGCCACCCATCTGACGCCTCCCGCCCGAGAAGCACGTCAAACCGAAGAGACGCGGATCAGACGGGCGAAACGCAGGCCGTCAGCCCCCGGTGCGCACGGTTGGCGTCGATGAGCAGGTCGAGTGCTTCGCGAGCCCGCCCGAGCTCCCGCATGTGCCGGTCGATCCGCTCGCGCTCCTGGACCAGCCGCTCGAACGCCTCGTCGCTGGTCTTCTCACTGGGCGACTCGACGCACGGCAGCACCTCGGCGATCGTCCGGCTGGACAGCCCGGCCGCGTAGAGACGCTGGATGAACCGTACCCGCTCGACCTCCTTGTCGGTGTAGCGGCGCTGCCCGCTGGCACTGCGCGTGCTGCTCAGCAGACCCTGCTCCTCGTAGTACCGCAGAGACCGCACACTCACCCCGGCCTGCGACGCCAGCTCACCGATCCGCATCGCCCATTCCTTCCAGAGGGGATCCCCGTCAGAAACTCGCGTCTGACGTCAATGTCAGGGTCCAGCGTAACCGCCGCTGTCGCCGGCGTCGGTCCGCGCCGAGCTGTCGCGCTGGGGTTCTCTCTGAGACAGGCGGTCACGCAGGGACGCGACGACCTGGAGCTGATGGTCGAGAAGTTCGCCGTGA
Source organism: Nonomuraea fuscirosea (assembly GCF_003001935.1). GTDB lineage: Bacteria > Actinomycetota > Actinomycetes > Streptosporangiales > Streptosporangiaceae > Nonomuraea > Nonomuraea fuscirosea. The sequence goes on from NZ_PVNG01000004.1 coordinate 560,400, forward strand.
CCGGCACGGACGGGCTGGAGGTGCTGCTCCGGCACGCCGAGCCCGGCTCACGTTCAGCCCGCGCGCTGGAGACGCTGGGCGAGCGCCCTCTCCCGTGAGCGACGCCGGCCCGATGACGACGCGTCGATCCCGGGCGGTGGTCAGGCGCTGGCCGCGGCTCGCCAGCGGTCGAGGATGGCCGCGTCGTCGGTGTCGCCGCGCCAGGCCGCCTCTTCCGGGACGGCGAACGGCAGCCAGTCTCCGTAGTCGGGGGCGCCGGGGGTGATGTCGCGGGTGCAGTCGACGCGGGTGCCGTCGGGCAGGGTGATCGGCTCGATGACGCGAAGAACTCCGCCGGTCAGCATGAGGGCGGTCATGAGGGGCGTCCCTTCCGTCTCGCACGTCACCTTTCCCCGCTCAGCATAGCGCGGGCCCGCGAACGCGGGGGAGTGGCGGGCCATCAGCCGATCCCGTACCGGCCGGCCAGCCAGGTGTAGGCCTGCTGGGCGGCGTGCTCGTCGCCGAACAGGCCGATCAGCCGGCGGGCCCGGCGGGTGAGCACGCAGGCGAAGGCCTCGGCGAAGAGTTCGGCGGCGTCCTCGCGGTAGGGCGGCGGCAGGTGGCGGGCGCGTACGGCGTGCAGCCCGGCCCAGGTCTCGCCCCGCGACGGCATGCCGTCCAGGTGGTCGGTGGCGTGGCCGAGTTCGTGGCCGGCCACGCTGACGGAGGGGGAGGGCGTGCTGCCCACGCCGATGCGGCGCCGGTGCGGGTCGTAGACGCCGGCGCTGCGCTCCCAGCCGCCCTGCTGGACCGGCAGGGGCACCCCGCGCAGCGCCTCGAAGCCGGGCAGGTCCGGTACGGCGCCGGGCCCGACGACGATCCCGCCGTCGAGGTGGGTGGCCAGGCGGGTGCCCAGCGGGCGCGGCACCGCGCTGAACGTCATGATCGCCAGCAGGACGGCGGCCGGCGGGAAGGTGCCGGGGAACCAGGCGCGGGTCAGGCGGTGTTCGAGCGCGCCGACGTGCAGCCAGCCCGGCCGTCCTCTGCTCTGGCTGGGCACACCCGTCTCCCTGATGAGTCGCTGGGACGGCGGCCGGGCCGGCTCCGTCCGCCGCCCGGTCGCATGACGTAAATCTACAAAGTAAAGGCGCTCGATTTCTACGGTTTGCCCTTTTTCGCCCCTCAAAAGACCACCCATTCCGTCGACGACACCGGATGATCATCTCAATCGGTGAGAGCGGTCGCGACGTGAACGCGGCCGGCGGGAGAAGCGGCGGGCATCGCATGGTGGCGCCTGGCGGGCATCGCATGGTGGTGCCGCCTGCGGGTGAGGGGCTCGTCACCACCTTGTCACCTTACTTTGCGTGCTCATCGAGTTACGTTCGGTGAGTGAGCTCCGGAGTTCCGGAGCGGAGGCGAAGGTGAGGTGGCGGGTGCGTCTGACCCCGCACGAACAGGAACGGCTGATGATCCACGTGGCCGCGGACGTGGCCCGCAAGCGGATGGAACGCGGGGTTCTGCTCAATTACCCCGAGGCGGTCGCGATCCTGACGGCGTACGTCCTGGAGGGCGCGCGCGACGGCGTGTCGGTGGCGAAGCTGATGGAGATGCCGGCGCCGGTGCTCAAGGGTTCGCAGGTGATGGACGGGGTGGCGGAGATGATCCGCGACCTGCAGATCGAGGCGACCTTCCCCGACGGCACGAAGATGGTCACGTTGCGTGATCCGATTCCGGCGACGACGAGGGAGGCGGGGCGGGTTCGTCCGGGGCGGGTGGATCATCCGGTCGACGCGGGGCCGGTGGCGTTCAACGTGGGTCGTGAGGTGACGACGGTGCGGGTGACCAATACCGATGATCGTCCCGTTCAGGTGGGTTCGCACTTTCACTTCTTCGAGGTGAACGCGGTGCTTCTCATCGAGCCTGGTCGTGATGCCGCGTATGGCAGGCGGCTGCATGTCCCGGCCGGCAGTTCGGTGCGTTTCGAGCCGAATTGTCCGCTCGACGTGCAGTTGGTGCCGCTGGAGGGCCGCCGGGTCGTCGAGGGCCTGAACGGGAAGGTCGGGGGTGAGCTGGATGCTTGACGAGACGGCGCCCGAGCTGCCGGCGCCGGTCGACGAACGGCATCTGCCGCTGAGCCGGGAGCGCTACGCCGACCGGTTCGGCCCGACGACCGGGGATCGGATCCGGCTGGCGGACACCGATCTGCGGATCGAGGTCACCGAGGACTGGTGCGGTGGTCCTGGCCGCAGCGGGAACGAGGCCATCTTCGGCGGGGGGAAGGTGATCAGGGAGTCGATGGGGCAGTCGTGCGCGCCGCGTGATCCGGCGCGGTTCGGTGCTCCGCTGCCGCCGGACACGGTCATCACCGGTGCGGTGGTGCTGGATCACTGGGGGGTGGTGAAGGCGGATGTGGCCGTTCGTGACGGCCGGATCGTGGCGCTGGGCAAGGCGTACAACGACGAGACGATGGATCGGCTGCATGACGGGCATGCGGTGGCGACGGACTTCGTGATCGGCCCGGAGACGGAGGTGATCTCGGGGAACGGCAAGATCCTCACGGCGGGCGGGGTGGACACGCATGTGCACTTCATCTGTCCTGAGCAGGTGAGCGAGGCGCTGGCGTCGGGGGTGACGACGCTGATCGGCGGGGGCACGGGTCCGGCGGAGGGCAGTACGGCGACGACGGTGACGCCGGGGTCCTGGCATGTGGCGCGGTTGTTCGAGGCGCTGGACGCCTTCCCGGTCAACGTGGGGTTGCTGGGCAAGGGCAGCACGATGTCCGCGGAGTCGCTGTTCAACCAGGTGGAGGGGGGTGTACTGGGGCTCAAGATCCATGAGGACTGGGGTGCGACTCCGGCGGTGCTGCGGCGGTGCCTGGAGGTGTGCCGGGCGACGGGGGTGCAGCTGGCTCTGCACGCCGATTCCCTGAACGAGGCCGGGACCGTGGGCGACACGATCGCGGCCATCGGTGATGATCCGATTCACGTCTTCCATGTGGAGGGCGCGGGTGGTGGTCACGCTCCTGACATGATCAGGATGGCGGGGCTGGCGAACGTGCTGCCGGCTTCGACGAATCCGACGCGGCCGTTCACCGTGAACACGGTGCCCGAGCACATCGACATGGTGATGATCTGTCATCATCTGAATCCGCTGGTGGAGGAGGATCAGCGGTTCGCCGAGTCGCGGATCCGGCCGGCCACGATGGCGGCGGAGGATGTGCTGCACGATCTGGGGGCGATCTCGATCATGTCGTCGGACGCGCAGGCGATGGGCCGGATCGGCGAGATGATCATGCGGACGTGGCAGACCGCGCATGTGATGAAGGCGCGGCGCGGTCCGCTGGAGGGTGATTCGGGGCGGGCGGACAACCTCAGGGCGCGCCGCTATGTCGCGAAATATACGATCAATCCGGCTGTCGCGCACGGCATCGACCACGAGGTGGGGTCGGTGGAGGTGGGCCGGCTCGCCGACCTGGTGTTGTGGGAGCCGAAGTTCTTCGGGGTCAGGCCGCATCGGGTGATCAAGGGCGGGCAGATCGCCTACGCCCAGGTCGGGGACGCCAGTGCCTCCATCACCACGCCGCAGCCGGTGCTGCCGCGCCCGGTGTGGGGCGCCGTGGGCCGCGCGCCGGCGGCGAACTCGGTCAACTTCGTGACGGGGGCCGCGATCGCGGCCGGTCTGCCGGAGCGGGTGGGGGCGGGTAAGCGGTTCGCCGCCATCCGTGACACGCGCAAGGTGTTCAAGAAGGACATGCGGCACAACGACGCCGTGCCGCGGATCGAGGTCGATCCGGACACGTACGAGGTGGTGATCGACGGGGAGGCCGTCGATCACCGGCAGTACGCGACCGTGTTGCCGATGGCGCAGCGGTACTTCCTGTTCTGACTGTTCCGAGCGTGGCTGCCGCGGGGGAGGGGTGCGCCTGATGAGTCGTGCCGCGTTGCTGATGCTGGCCGATGGCCGTTTTCCGGCCGGTGGGCACGCTCATTCGGGTGGCGCCGAGGCGGCGGTGGCGGCCGGGCGGGTGCGCGACGCGGCGGGCCTGCGGGAGTTCTGTCGTGGCCGGTTGCACACGAGCGGGCTGGTCGCGGCGGGTCTGGCCGCGGCTGCGGCGGCCGGTGCCGATCCGCTCGTGCTGGAGGAGGCGGCGGACGCCCGTACTCCCGCGCCCGCGCTGCGGCGGGTGGCGCGCGTGCTGGGGCGGCAGTTGCTGCGGGCCGTCCGGGTGACCTGGCCGTCGGCCGAGCTGGACGCCCTGGCCGTGGCGCGGCCGGGTGGCGCGCACCAGTGCGTGGTGCTCGGGGTGGCCGGCCGGTCTGCGGGGCTGAGTCCGCTGGACGTGGCTCATGTGGCGGCTTACGAGAGCGTCAGCGGGCCGGCCGCGGCGACGGTGCGGCTGCTCGGTCTCGATCCGTTCGAGGCGGCCGGGGTGCTGGCCGGGCTGGCCGCCGAGGTCGATCAGGTCGCGGGCCGGGCCGCCGGGGCCGCGCGGCGGGTGCGGGCCGAGGGGGTGGCGGTGCTGCCCGCCGTCTCCGCGCCGCTGCTGGACATCGCGGCCGAGCGGCATGCCGTCCGGCGGGTGCGGTTGTTCGCCTCGTGATCTGCGCCGTGCTGCCGGGTTCTGCTCTTCGACGAGATGACGGGAGTGTCATGCATCTGCACCATGACAGGGCCGAGGATGCTTCTCCGGGCGATGATGGTCGCCGGGCGCTGCGGGTGGGGTTGGGCGGGCCGGTCGGTTCCGGGAAGACCGCGACGGTCGCCGGGCTGTGCCGGGCGCTGCGGGCGCGGTGGTCGATCGCGGTGGTCACCAACGACATCTACACCTGTGAGGACGCGGAGTTCCTGCTGCGCGAGGCCGTGCTGCCGGCGGAGCGGATCAGGGCGGTGGAGACGGGCGCCTGCCCGCACACGGCGATCCGCGATGACATCTCGGCGAATCTGGAGGCGGTGGAGGAGCTGGAGGAGCGGCTGGGGCCGCTGGATCTGATCCTCATCGAGTCGGGTGGTGACAATCTGACGGCGACCTTCTCCCGGGGGCTGGTCGACGCGCAGATCTTCGTCATCGACGTCGCCGGTGGCGATGACATCCCGCGTAAGGGGGGTCCTGGTGTGACGGCCTCCGATCTGCTCGTCATCAACAAGACGGATCTGGCGCCGTACGTCGGGGCGGATCTGGAGGTGATGGCGCGTGACGCGGCGGCGGCGCGGGGCGGGTTGCCGGTCGCCTTCACCGCGCTCAAGGGCGAGGACGGGGTCAGGCCGGTGGCGGACTGGGTGCTGGGGCTGCTGGCCGCCCGCTCGTCCGCTCCGGCATGACCGTCGCGGGCGAGGCCGGGACGGGGGTGCGGGCGACGGCCCGGATCAGGGCGGTCCGTGCTGGTGCGGATACCGTGCTCGCCGTCCTGCACGGTGCGGGGCCGTTCGATCTGCGCCGTAATCGTGCGTACGGGAGGCAGGCGCGGGTGTGCGTGCTCGGCGCGATGTGCGCTCCGCTGGGCGGTGACCGGCTGCGGATCGAGGCGGTCGTCGAGCGGGAGGCGCGGCTGCGGGTGACGACCGCTGGCGCGACCATCGCGCTGCGGGGTCCCACGCGCGGGCCCGCCACCTATGACGTGCGGCTGGTGGTGGGAGAGCGGGGGAGCCTGGACTGGCTGCCCGAGCCGGTGATCTCGGCGGCCGGCAGCCATCTGCGTCAGAGCTGTGTGGCGGACGTGGCGGAGACCGCGCGGCTGGTCCTGCGGGAGGAGCAGGTTCTCGGCCGGGCGGGGGAGGGGCCGGGCCGGTTGTCGTCGCGGTTGACGGTCAGGTGCGGCGGGCGGTTGCTGCTGGATCAGCAGGCCGGTTACGGGCCGGACGTGCCCGGCTGGGACGGTCCCGCGGTGCTGGCCGGTCATCGGGCGGCGGGTCAGTTGCTGATCGTCGATCCGGCGTTCGCCGCCGGGCCGGCGCAGGTGCGCTCGTTCGGCGATGAGCCGGCGGGCGGGCTGGCCGTGCTGGTTCCGCTGGCCGGGCCGGGCGTCCTGGTCACCGCGGTGGCGCCGGACTCGCTGCGGTTGCGGCGGCTGCTCGACGAGGCCGGTCGCGTCGGCGGGCAGACACCTGGCATGAGTTGAGCGTTCCAGGGTGCTCGTCACTCTCCGTGCATATACGTTTCCCCAATGGAGTTGTTCACCCCGACGCTGGACTGGAGTTCCGAGGTCTGGGCATCGCTGGTGTGGATCGCCACGGCGTGGGCGATCGCGGCGGTGTGCACCCTGGCGGTCCTGGTGCTGGTCGGGCTCTTCACGACGTGGGGCAGGCAGTTCTGGCGTATCACCGGCGGTTACTTCACCGGTCGCGGGAGCGTCAGGGTGTGGCTCTGGCTGGCCGTCCTGTTGCTGTCGGTGGTCGCCGGTGTCCGGCTGGACGTTCTGTTCAGCTATCAGGGCAATGACATGTTGTCCAGCCTTCAGGTGGCGGTGCAGGGCATGGCCGTGCACGAGCAGGCGGTGAAGGCGTCCGGGGAGCGCGGGTTCTGGACCTCTCTGGCGATCTTCTGCGTCCTGGCGGCGATACACATCGCCCGGTTGCTGCTGGATCTGTTCCTGTTGCAACGGTTCGTGCTGGCCTGGCGGGTGTGGCTGACCGACCGGCTGACGGGGGACTGGCTGGAGGGCAGGGCGTACTACCGGTCGCGGTTCATCGACGACACGATCGACAATCCGGATCAGCGGATCCAGTCCGACATCGACCTGGTCACCGCCGGGTACGGGCCGCTGCCGAACCTGCCGAGCAACGGGGGGACGGCCAACACGCTGCTGTTCGGGGGGATCTCCGCGGTGACGTCGATGGTGTCGTTCACGGCGATCCTGTGGAACCTGTCGGGTACGCTGTCGATCTTCGGGCTGGACATTCCCCGGGCGATGTTCTGGATCGGCCTGGTCTACGTCGTCATCGCGACGGCGGTGGCGTTCTGGATCGGGCGGCCGATCATCTGGCTGGCCTTCCGCAACGAGAAGTTCAACGCGGCGTTCCGGTACGCGCTGGTGCGGCTGCGGGACGCGGCGGAGGCGGTGGCGTTCTACCGTGGCGAGGTGGCCGAGCGTTCGGGGTTGCGGCGGTTGTTCGCGCCTGTGGTGAGCAACTACAAGCGGTATCTGAACCGGACGATCGGGTTCAACGGCTGGAATTACGCGATCAGTCAGAGCATCGTGCCGTTGCCCTATCTGCTGCAGGCGCCGCGGTTGTTCGCGGGGGAGCTGCGGCTGGGGGATCTGACGCAGTCGGCGTCGGCGTTCAACTCGATCCAGGGCGGGCTGTCGTTCTTCCGTAACGCCTATGACGCGTTCGCCGGGTACCGGGCGGCGATCATCCGGTTGCACGGTCTGGTCGTGGCGGATGAGGAGGCGCGGGCGCTGCCGGAGGTGACGACGCTGCCGTGTGCCGACGGGACGGTGGCGCTGAAGGACGTCGAGGTGCGCACCCCTGACGGGCGGCAGCTGATCAAGCCGCTGGATCTGCGGCTGGAGGTGGGGGACACGCTGGTGGTGACGGGGCCGTCCGGCAGCGGCAAGACGACGTTGCTGCGGAGCCTGGCCGAGTTGTGGCCGTTCACCAGTGGCACGCTGACGCGGCCGTGCGGGCCGGAGGAGACGATGTTCCTGTCGCAGTTGCCGTACGTGCCGCTGGGCGATCTGCGTGCGGTGGTCTCCTATCCGGGCAAGCCGGACGCCTTCGGCGACGAGACGCTGCGCGGGACGCTGGAGAAGGTGGCGCTGCCGCATCTGGTGGGCCGGCTGGACGAGGTGCAGGACTGGGCGAAGGTGCTGTCGCCGGGGGAGCAGCAGCGGATCGCGTTCGCGCGGATCCTGCTGACGCGGCCGAAGGTGGTGTTCCTGGACGAGTCGACGTCGGCGCTGGACGAGGGGCTGGAGTTCGAGCTGTATCGGCTGGTGCGGACGGAGTTGCCGGACACCATCGTGGTCAGCGTCAGTCACCGTTCGACGGTCGAGCAGCATCACACGCACGAGCTGGAGCTGCTCGGGCGGGGTGAGTGGCGGTTCGGGCCGCTGGGGGACGGCGCGCAGGAGCCGGCTCCGGCGTGACGGGGCCCTGGCGTGTCGGGGTCGTCGTCCGGTACGGGTGGTGCATGACGTACGAGATTCGTCCCGTCGCGGTCGTGGAGTCGTCCCTGGCGGATCCGGCGGTGGCGCCGAAGCAGGGGGTGGAGGGCGCGCCCGAGGCCTGGCTGCGGTTCGATCCGGCGGTGGCCGGTGGGATCGGTGATCTGGCGGCGGGTGACGAGGTGTTCGTGCTGACCTGGTTGCATCTCGCCGACCGGTCCGTGCTCGCCGTGCATCCGCGCGACGACGCGCGCAATCCGCTGACGGGGGTGTTCAGCACCCGTTCCGCCGACCGGCCGAACCCGATCGGGTTGCACCGCGTGCGGGTGGTGGCGGTCGACGGGCTGCGGGTGCGGGTGGCCGGTCTGGAGGCCGTGGACGGCACGCCGGTCGTCGATGTGAAGCCGGTGCTGGACGCGGCGCGCTGAGCCCCGGTCCCTCAGGGTCTCTGGTCGATGAAGGCGGTGACGCCTTCGTACGCGGCCTGCGCGGCCTGGCCGGTGGTCTCGTACTCCAGGGGCAGCAGGCCGTTCGGCGTCGCCTCGTGCCGGGTTTCCTCGTCGGGGGAGCCGGGGCCCTGGGTGACGCCGTCGAGCGTGACGAACTGGAGCGGGGCGATCCTCATCGTGCCGCGCTCTCGGCGAGGGCGGCCAGCTGGGCGGTGACCGTGCCCCAGCCGTCGGCGAAGCCGAGCTTGTCGTGGTGGGCGCGCGACTCCGGGTCGCCGTGGCGGACCAGGACGCGGTAGTCGGTGCCGTCGGGGTGGTCGGCGAACGTGATCATGGCGGTCATGGCGACCGGGGCGGGGCCGGCGGGGCGCCAGTCGCTGGTGATCGCGTTGGTGAAGACGATCCGTTCGAGCTCGTCCACGGCGAGGAAGCAGGCGTCGAGGTGCGGGACGAACTCCGTGCCGCCCTCGCTCATACGGGTCACGAAGGCGCCTCCGGGCCGGGGGTCCAGGCGGTCGACCCGGCAGGTGAGCGGGGCGGGGATCCACCACCGTTCCAGCCGGGCGGGGTCGGTCCAGGCGTTCCAGACGGTCGCGCGCGGGGCGCGGATGACGCGCTCCAGGGCGAGGTCGAGGTCGGGGTTCACGGCGTGTTCTCCTGCGGGTCGGTGACGAATCGTTCGAGGCGGTCGGTGTGGTCCTGCCAGAGGCGGCGCTGTTCTTCGAGCCAGTCGTGCAGGAGGGTGAGGCGGTCGCGGTTGAGCACGCAGGTGCGGACGCGGCCGGACTTCGTGGTGTGGATGAGGCCGTTGGCCTCGAGGGTGCGGACGTGCTTCATGAACGAGGGGAGGGTCATCGGGAACTCGCGGGCGAGGTCGCCGACGCTCGTGGGCCCGTGGCCGAGGCGGCGCACGACGGCGCGCCGGGTGGGGTCGGCGAGGGCGACGAAGACGCCGTCCAGCTGCGCCGAATAGTGTGCCATGCGGCTAAGTGTTGCGGATGGGCGATGGTTAGCGCAAGGGCTAAGTGTTGGTCGCGGCCGTGCCACGCGTCGTCGCCGGGCCGTGCTGCCGGGCTGAGCCGGTGAGCTGCGGTGGCGCCTGATGGCGGCCGCGGGCGCTTGCGTAGGGTGGGCGGCGTGAGCGAGACAGTGAACGTGCGGCGTGTCGGCGTCATCGGGGTCGGGGAGATCGGCCGGGCCATCGTGACGGGCCTGTGCGAGGGAGCCGATGATCCGCCCGAGGTGTTCCTGTCGCCCCGCGGTGCCCGTACGGCCGCCGAGTTGTCCGGGCTTTATCACAGCGTGCGGGTGTGCGCCGGTAACCAGGAGGTGGTGGACCGGTCCGAGCTGGTGATCATCGCCGTGCGTCCGCGTGACCGGCACGAGGCGCTGGCGGGACTGCGCGTGGACGACGGCACGATCGTGGTGAACCTGATGGCCGGGGTCGGTGACGACGAGCTGCGCCGGATCCTCGGCACCGGTGCTCCGCTGGTGCGGGCCATCCCGTTGCCCGCCGTCCGTGAACGCGACTCCGTCACGGTGACGTGCCCGGCCCATCCCGCGGTGGAGGCCCTCTTCGCGCGCCTGGGCGGGACCCTGCCGGTCGAGGACGAGGCCGCGTTCAACGTGTTCTCCGCCCTGACGGGGACGCTGACCACCCATTTCGGATACCTCGCCGCGCTCACGTCGTGGGCCGTCGGTCACGGCGTTCCGGCCGAGGTGGCCTCCCGTTATGTGCGCGGCCTGTTCCAGGGCGTCGGGCGTGCGCTGGGTGATGAGAGCCGGTCGCTGCAGCAGCTGGCCGCCGACCACGAGACTCCGAACGGAAGCAACGAACGCGTCCGCACCACCTGGTTCTCCCCGGCCAACAGCGCGGCCCTGGACCGGGTCCTCGACGACCTGCTCGCCGACCTCTCCCGGCCGGCGGACGGATCCGGCGAGGCTGCGGACGGTCAGGAGAAGCGCCGGCCCTCGTCACGCCGGTAGGCCCAGGCGGCGGCGGCCGCCATGGCGGCGGTCCAGACGGCCAGCATGACCAGCGACAGCGCGCTCGGCCGGGCATCGGCGATCGCCCACCAGATCAGCTCGGCCGCGCCCCTGGTCGGCACGTACGAGGACACGTCCTGCACGAATCGCGGCAGGACCTGGGGCGGGAGCAGCAGCCCGCCGAGGATGGCCATCGGGAAGAACAGCAACTGCGACACCGCCATGGCCGCCTTGGACGCCAGCCTGAAGCCGACGAACAGCCCCATCAGCATGAACGGCACCACGCCCGCGACCAGCGCGCCGAACCCGAGCAGCAGCCGGGCCGGGGTGATCGCCGCCTCCGTGAACAGCGCCGCCACCACCAGCACGGGGATCACCGAGATGAGCATCACGGCGAGCGTGGCGAGGATCCGCCCGGCGAAACGCGGCAGCGGGCCGGCGGGCAGGGTGCGCAGGTACGGGTTCCACGGCAGCTCGCGCTCCTGCGCGACCGAGTTGCCCAGGCCGATGAGCGCGGCCGACATGGCGCCGAAGAACATCAGCGAGCCCGTCGCCGTCGTCGCGGCCACCGGATCCCGGCCCGCGAACGGCACCACGAACGCCACCATCGAGATGGCCGGGAAGAACGCGCTGGCCAGGATGGCGATCGGCACCCTGATCTGCTCGATCAGCAGGTAGCGGGTGTGGGCGAGGACCAGGCTGGGCATCGAGGTCTCCTTCGGGGCGGGGGCGGGGGCGGGGGCGGGGGCGAGGTGGGTTCGCGCGCTCCGGTTCGGGGCGGGGGCCGGGCTAGGCATGCGCGGCCGGTTCCGCGGTGAGGGCGAGGAAGGCCTCCTCCAGGGTGGCCGGTCTGATCTCCAGGCCGGAGAACGGCGCCCCGCTGCGTACCAGCGCCACGACCAGCCGATCGGGATCGCTCACGACCAGGTCGAACCGGTCGCCCGCGCGTTCAGCGGCGAGCACGCCCGGCAACTCGGGCAGCCGGTCGGCGACGAGGGAGACGCGCCGGGTGCCGACCATGCCGCGCACGGCCCCCACGGTGTCGTCGGCCAGCACGCGGCCGGAGCCGACGACCAGGACCCGCTCGGCCAGCGCCTCGATCTCCTCCAGGTAGTGGCTGGTCAGCAGCACGGTGCCGCCCTCCTCGTGGAAGGACCTGATGCCGTCCCACAACGCCCGCCTGGCCTCGACGTCCAGGCCGGTGGTCGGCTCGTCGAGGAACACCAGCCGCGGCCGGCCGGCGAACGCCAGCGCCACGGCCAGCCGCCGCCGCTGCCCGCCGGACAGGCCGCCGACCTGCCGCCTGGCCAGGTCACCGAGCCCGAACCTGGCCAGCAGCTCCGGCGTCCCGACCCGGTCGGGGAAGTGCGCGGAGACGAAGTCGGTGATCTCGCCGACGCGCAGCGACTCGGGCAGCCCGGTCTCCTGGGGCGTCACGCCGATGCCGCGCCGCCTGACCGGGTCCAGCGGCGAGCCGCCGAACAGCTCGACCGTGCCGGATGTGGGACGGCGCAGCCCGGCGAACAGGTTGATCAGGGTGGACTTGCCGGCGCCGTTCGGGCCGAGCAGGCCGACCAGCTCGCCCGCCCGGAGGTCGAGCGAGACGTGGTCGAGCGCGAGCACGTCGCCGTAGCGGCGGGTGGCGTCGATCGCTCTGGCGAGGACTGTCATGTCAGCTCTCCTGTCGGGGGCGCAGGGGGCCGGTCTTTCCGGGTACGGGGATCGTTCAGCGCCGGGTCAGTCCCAGGACGACGACGGAGCCGACGACCAGGTGCATCAGGAGCAGCACCAGCGTCGCGGCCGAGCCGGTGGCGCTGCCGAGCGGGCCGGTCAGGGACAGGGCGAGCACGGCCAGGGCGGTGATCGTCCAGATCCGGACGGCCTTGGCGGTGACGCGTTCGAGCACGGCGAGCAGCGCCCAGCCGGCCAGCCCGGCGGCCAGGCTCGCGAGCACGACCGCCACCGGCCCGACCGGCTGCGGGCCGGCGCCCATCCGCACGGTCAGGTCGATCCCGCCCACCGGAACCGCCAGCACCCAGACGGCCACGGCGGCCACGGCGGCGCCGATCACGGTGAGCAGCCGCCGGACGCGCGACCGGGCGGGCGACTTCGCGGAGGACCGGGTGAAGGTCTGGGCGCGCGACTGTGCGGAGGATTGGGCGGGCGATGGAGTGGAGGGCCGGGTGGGAGTCTGGGCGGAGGGCCGGATGGGGGACTGGGTGGAGGTGTGGGCGGGAGTGTTCCGGGGGTGCGGGGTGGTGTTCATGCCGCCAAGCCTCGCCCGCCGCCCCGGCCCGCCACATCGGGCGCACGGTCGCGCCGTGTCCTTCCCGGGTGGGGTACGCCTCCGACTTTGGTAGGTGATGGGCCCGCCGTACCGGCGGTTAGCCTGGGCCGATGAGCCAGAGCCGACGCCCGCACCCCTTCGCCGTGGCAGGCGTGATCCTCGGCATCGGCGCGCTGACCGCCGTGTCCCTGTGGGGGCAGGCGGGCGCCGGCTGGGGGCTGGACGTGGCGGTCGCGGTGGTGAGCCTGGCCGCGGCGGTGGCTCAGCTGTGGTGGCCGGTCCACGGCACGCTGGTCGCGACCGTGCTGGCCACGCTGTCCCCGGTGGCGACGCCGGCGGCGACGATGGGGGCGCTGCAGGTGTCGTTGCGCCGGCGTTTCCCGGTCGCCGCCGCGGTGACCGCCGCGGGCATGGCGGCCCACCTGGTGCAGGGGTGGTGGCGGCCCAACTCCGGCATCTCCCTGTCGTGGTGGCTCCTGCTCATCTGCGCCGCGTACGGCGCGCTGCTCGGCTGGGGCTCACTGGCCCGCTCCCGCCGCGCCCTGCTCATCTCCCTGAGCGAACGCGCCCGCCGCGCCGAGGCCGAGCAGGGCCGGCGGGTGGCCGAGGCGCGCATGGCCGAACGGCGTCGGCTGGCCAGGGAGATGCACGACGTGCTGGCCCACCGGCTGTCCCTGGTCGCCACGCACGCGGGAGCGCTGGAATACCGTCCGGACTCATCGCCCGACCGGCTCGCCGCCGCCGCGGGTGTGGTCCGCGCGGGCGTGCACCAGGCGCTGGAGGAGCTGCGCCAGGTGATCGGCCTGCTCCGCGAGCAGGACGACGAGTCCGACGAGCTCGCCCCCCGGCCGGGCCTGGCCGACCTGCCCGACCTGATCGCCGACTCCCGCCGGGCGGGCCAGCCCGTACGACTGGACGAACGGGCCGCCGACGCCGCCGCCCTGCCGCCGGCCCTGTCCATGACCGCCTACCGGGTCGTCCAGGAAGGGCTGACGAACGCCCGCAAACACGCCCCCGGCGAACAGGTCGAGGTGACGCTGAGCGGCGCGCCCGGCGACACCCTGCTGATCGACGTGCGCAACCCGGCGCCCCCCGCGGACGCCGCCCCCGTCGTGCCCGGCAGCGGGCTCGGCCTGGTCGGGCTCACCGAGCGGGTCCGGCTGGCCGGCGGGCAGCTCGACCACCACCACACCGGGGGTGAGTTCCGGCTGCTGGCCCGGCTACCATGGCCCGGGTGATCCGCGTGCTCCTGGTCGACGACGACGCCCTGGTCCGCGCCGGGCTGTCCATGATGCTCGACGGCACCGGCGGCATCACCGTCGTCGCCGAGGCGGCCGACGGCCAGGAGGCCGTCACGGCCACCGACGCCCACGCCCCCGACGTCGTCCTGATGGACCTGCGCATGCCCCGCGTGGACGGCATCACCGCGACCCGCCGGCTGCGCGCCCGCGCCCGGCCGCCCGAGGTGATCGTGCTGACCACGTTCGACACCGACGAGAACGTGCTGCACGCGCTCCGCGCCGGCGCCGCCGGGTTCCTGCTCAAGGACACCTCGCCGGCGCAGATCGTGGAGGCGGTCACCCGGGTCGCCGCGGGCGATCCGATCCTGTCGCCGCGCATCACCCGGCGGCTGATGGAGCGCACCGTCGCCCAGGCCGGCGCCTACGAGCGCGCCCGCGCCGCCCTGGCCATCCTCACCCCGCGCGAGCACGAGGTGGCCCTGGCCATCGGCCAGGGCCGGACGAACGCCGACATCGCCGCCGATCTGACCATGGGGGTCACGACGGTGAAGGCCCACGTCTCCAGCATCCTGACCAAGCTCGCCCTGGACAACCGCACCCAGATCGCCCTCCTGGCCCACGACGCCGGCCTCACCTGACCCCCCGGCCCCCAGCCCTGCGCCTGCTTCTTCGCCGGGCGGGTCAGCCTCCGACGGGCGGGCCGGCCGCCTCGCCGGTGACGGCCTCGTCCTGCCGCCGGAGGATCTCCCCGAAGTCCTCCAGGTCGTCGTAGTTGCTGAGGACGACACCGGCCCAGCCGGAGCCCAGCCAGACGGTCCAGCTGGCCGAGATGCCGCCGCTGCCGCCGCCGCGGTTGAACTCCCACTCGCCGCCGCTGATGCGGACCGGGCCCGCGTACGAGCCGAAGGACGGGGCGCCGAGCCGGTCGCCGGGGCCGGGCAGTTTGGCGCCGGTGTAGAGGTCGGCGTAGGGCCGCTCCAGCACGGTGCCGCGGCTCAGCGCGTGCGCGAAGCGGGCCAGGTCCGGCGCGGTGGCGAAGACGTTGCCGACGAAGGCGCGGCCCGGGTTCTCGCCCGGTCCCTGCCGGCTCATGCTGTCCTTGTCCAGGTTGCGGACGCCGTCGATCCGGCCGCCGTCCGGCTGGCGCATGTAGGGATGGGCGATGCGCTCGTCGGCGAGCCACCGGGTCCTGGTGTAGTACGCCGAGCCGCGCATGCCGGCGCGGGCGAAGACGTGCTCGTGCATGTGGTCCCAGAACGTCGTGCCGGTCACGGCCTCCACGATCTGCGCGGCGATGGCGTTGGCGGCGCCGCCGCCTGCGGTGTGTGCGTTGCGGGCGTCGTCCGAGCCGGGGGCCGCCACCAGCGTCGCCTGCCCGGCCCACTGCCGGTGGTAGTCCTGGACCTCCTTCCGGCTGGTGAAGACGCGGTGCACGTCGGGCGCCGGGGCGTCGATCCCGGAGGTGCCGCTGAGCAGGTGGTGGAGGGTCACCTGCGCGGCGAGGTCGGTGGCGAGGCCGTCCAGGTGAGTGCCCACCGGGTCCGACAGCTTCACCTTGCCGCGCTGCACCAGTTGCAGGACGGCCACGGGGAGGAACGGCATGCCCGCCGAGGACAGGTTGAACGCCACGCCGGCGTGGTTGCGGATCCCCCGTTCCTTGTCGGCCATGCCGTAGGCGCGCGACAACACCGTCCGGCCCCGGTACGACAGCAGCACCACGCCGGAGAACCGGTCACGTGCGGCCAGATCCGCCACGAACCGGTCGTAGGCCCCGCCGGGCCGGGTGTCCGGCGGGATCCGGTCCAGCCGGGACGGCCCCGCCGCGGCGGCGGCGTCACTCCCGAGCACGGCCAGCGGCGCGCCGGCCGCCACCGCGCCGGCGGCCAGCCCGCCCCATCCGAGCAGCCGCCGCCGCCCGACGTCGCGTACCGCATCAGCGTCCATGCCCTTGCCTTCCCGGGGCGAGGCGGGAGGCGAGTGTTCGCAGGGGGACGCGGTGATCGCGTGCGCTGTTGGTCATGGCTGCGATGTTGTCCGTCGAATGTCACCGGCTCGTCCGCATGACGCGATCGTTCGTCGACGAACCGGCCGGACCCGCGCGGGCCGGCCGCGGCCGTCTGGAGCGTGGACGCGAGGGTAGGGGCATCGGCCATGAGGAAGACGCGTGCCAGCATCCTGCTCGCCACCGCCCTGGCCACCGCGGCCACCGCCGCCGCCGGGAGCCTGGCCACCACGTCGGGTTCCGCCTGGTACCGGCGGCTCAGCAAACCCTCGTGGCAGCCGCCCGCCCAGGCGTTCCCGCTGGTGTGGACGACCCTGTACGGGCTGATCGCCTACGGCGGCGCCAGGGCGCTGTCGCGCGAGGACGAGGAACGCCGGAGCGCGCTCGGCCGGGCGCTGGCGGTCAACCTGGCGCTGAACGCGGCCTGGCCCGCGCTGTTCTTCAAGGCCCGCTCGCCGCGCCTGGCCCTGGCCGAGATCGTGGTGCTCAACGCCTCCAACCTGGTCCTGGTGCGCCGGGCCGGGCGGGCCGACCGGGCGGCGGGGGCGATGCTGGTGCCGTACGCGGCCTGGACCGCCTTCGCCACCGCGCTCAACGCCTCCATCGCCCGCCGCAACCCCAGCCACTGACCGGTCACCAGCCCGCTGATCGGCCCGCGCCCGGGCGGCCCGCGCCCGGACCGCAGGCGCCCGGACGACCGGCCGGCGGGCCGAACGTCCGGGCGAGGAGTCAGCCGGAGGAACGTTCCGAGGCGGCCTGGCGGATCTGGACGGCGCGGACCCGCTCGACGTCGAGCTTGGTCGTGCGGTCGAAGCGGTAGATGCCGTTCTCCTCCTGGAACACGTCGGTCAGCTGCGTGTAGCAGTAGCCGAACATGCCCGGATCGTCCAGCAGCGCGTCGGTCAGGCCGGCGAAACGGGCGTGGAACTCTTCCTCGCTGCGCACGCGCTGGCCGTAGCCCCAGGAGGTCACCCGGGCGGCGTCCTGCGCGGTGCCGGCGAGTTCGGGGTTCCACCAGATGCCGCCGTACTCGCTGACGAAGTACGGCTGGCCGCGGTAGGGGACGGAGATCTCCTGCCCGGACTCGTCGTTGACGTAGGGCTCGTCCTTGGCCAGGCCGCTGAGCTGGCCGGCGAACTCGGCGGGCTCCTGCTCGTAGTTGTGGGAGTCGTAGACGTCGGTCTCGGGGACGCGGTGGCTGTAGCCGGAGGCGTCGACGACCGGCCGGGTGGGGTCGGTGAGCTTGGTGGCCAGGAACATGCCGCGGGTGACGTCGTCGAGCTGGGTGAGGCGGTCGTGGATGGGCTGGCGGGTCTCGTTGAGCGGGCACCAGCCGATGATCGACGGGTGGGAGACGTCGCGTTCGAGGACCTCCAGCCACTGGGTGAGGAAGGAGGCGGTGGGCAGCTGCTCGCGGCCGTCGTGCGCGCCCCAGTCGCCGAACTCGCCCCACACCAGGTAGCCGAGCCGGTCGGCGTGGTAGAGGAAGCGCTCCTCGAACACCTTCTGGTGCAGGCGGGCGCCGTTGAAGCCGGCCGCCACCGACAGCTCGATGTCGCGCAGCAGCGCGGCGTCGCTGGGCGCGGTCATGAGCCCGTCGGGGTAGTAGCCCTGGTCCAGCACCAGGCGCTGGAAGACGGGACGGCCGTTGATGAGCACGCGCTTGCCGTCGATCGCGATCGAGCGCAGCCCGGCGTAGCTGTCCACGGCGTCGGTGACGGCGCCGGAGGCGTCGAGCAGCTCGACCTTCACGTCGTACAGGAAGCCCTCGCCCGGCTCCCACAGCCGCACCCGCGCGGCCGGCAGTTCCAGGCGCAGCGACGGCGCTAGATCGACGTCGGCGCGGACGGTCGCGGTGGCGACGGCGCCCTCGCCGTCGGAGACGGTGACGCGGACCGAGTCGCTGGGGCGGTTGCCGGACAGCGGGGTGACGACGGTGAAGGCGGAGCCGGCGACGTCGGGGGTGATCCGCGGGCGGCGCAGGTGCACGTCGGGGACCGGCTCCAGCCACACCGTCTGCCAGATGCCGGTGGTGCGGGTGTAGAGGCACTCGTAGTTGTGGTACCTGGCCGACTGCTTGCCGCGTGCCTGCGGGCCGTGCCGGGAGTCGCGGGCGCGGACCACGATCGTGGCCTGCTCGCCGGGGCGGGCCGCCCCCGACAGGTCGGCGGTGAAGGGGGAGAAACCGCCGCGGTGACGGGCCACCTCGACGCCGTTCACCCAGACCGTCGCGTCGTGGTCCACGGCGCCGAAGTGCAGCAGCGTCCTGCGGCCGGCCCACGCGGCCGGGATCGTCACCGTGCGGCGGTACCACACCGCGTCCATGAAGTCGGTGTGCCCGAGCCCGGACAGCTCCGACTCCGGCGCGAAGGGCACGGTGATGCTGCCGGTGAGCTCGCGTTCGCGCAGGCCGCGCTCCAGGCCGGAGTCCGCGGCGTCGATCTCGAACTGCCAGGGGCCGTTGAGGGTGAGCCAGTCGGGGCGGACCATCTGCGGGCGGGGATATTCCGGGCGTGGCACGTCAGGGGAAACGGCGCTCATCAGACAACCTAACAATTCGTATATCGGGGTAAGTCAAGTCCTTTTGCTACGTAGCAGAGTGTGCCACACTCCCTCCAACCGGAGCCAACATCCGGCTACCCACCGCTGTGCGGGCCGCCGGATCCTCTGCAAGGAACCACAAATGAGCAAGTCGCCCAATATCCGGCTCTCCCGCCGTAGGGTGCTGCAAGCCGCAGGCCTCTCGGCGCTGCTGGCCGGTTGCGGCACGGGGCCCGCGAGCCGAAGTTCGCAGGAGATCACGTTCTGGCATCTGCTCACCGGCGGCGACGGCGAGCGCATGAACGCGATCGTCACCAAGGCCGACGCGGACCTGCCGGACGCCCATATCAAGCAGATCGTCCTGGCCTGGGGCGCCCCCTACTACACCAAGCTCGCCATGTCCGCCGCCGGCGGCCGGGCGCCCGACCTGGGCGTCCTGCACATGTCGCGCCTGGCCGGGTACGCGCCCGGCGGCCTGCTGGACCCCTGGGACCTGAACCGGCTGGCCCGCTACGGCATCACGGAGCAGTCGTTCACCGCCCCGGCCTGGAAGAGCTCCATGGTCGGCGGGAAGACCTTCGCGCTGGCCCTGGACTCGCACACGTTCGTGGCGTTCTTCAACACCGAGCTGGCCGAGAAGGCCGGGCTGCTCGAATCCGGCGGGAAACTGCCGGAGATCAAGAGCCTGGACGACATGAAGAAGCTCGGCCGGGAGTTCAAGCAGGTCACCGGCAAGCCGTACGGCCTGGCCTACGGCTTCCTCGGCGACGGCGCCCAGCTGTGGCGGCTGTTCTGGACCTTCTACACCCAGCACGGCGCCACCTTCGAGCTGACCGGCGACAAGTTCGGCTACGACGCCGAGGCGTTCGAGGAGTCGGTCGAGACGATGCGCAGCCTGGTCGACGGCGACGTGGCCTCCAAGAGCGCCGACTACGCCACCGCCAGCTCCTCCTTCCTCAACGGGGACTCCGGCCTGGTCTTCTCCGGCGTCTGGGAGCTGCCGCAGTACCAGGACGCGAAGGTGCCGCTGGGCGCCATGCCGATCCCGAACATGTTCGGCACCGGCGTCAACGCCAACTGGGGCGACTCGCACACGTTCGTGCTGCCGCACCAGGACAATCCGGACGAGCACCGGCGGGAGCTGGCCTACCAGGCGGTGGCCGGCATCCTGAAGAACTCGCTGCCCTGGGGCCACGCCGGGCACACCCCCGCCTACCAGCCCGTCGTCAACAGCGCGGAGTTCAAGGCGCTGCAGCCGAACCGGGACTACGCGGTCACCGCGACGTACCTGCACTACGACCCGCCGTCCTCCTTCACCGGGGCGGCCTCCAGCTTCATGACCCAGTTCGGCAGCATCGTGCAGAACGTGCTGATCGGCCAGACGTCGGTGAAGGACGCCGTCGCCTCCTTCGCCGAGAGAGTCAACGTCCTCATGTCCAAGGCGGTGCAGCGATGACGTCGGCCACCATCAGCAAGCCGGGCTCCGTGCGGAAGACGGCCACGACCCGCCTGAAGGTGACCAGGAGCCGGGGCGGGCTGCTGTACGTGCTGCCGTTCTTCGTCGCCTTCACGCTCTTCCTGCTGTGGCCCCTGGTGTACGGGCTCTGGATGAGCTTCACCGACCGTGACCTCGCGGCCGGCGCCGAGCCGCGGGTGGTCGGGCTGGCCAACTACGCCGAGGCGCTCACCGACCCGATGGTGTGGACCACGTTCGGCAACACCGTGCTGTTCACCGTGATGACCACGATCCCGCTGGTCGTGCTGGCTCTGGCGGCGGCGTTGCTGGTCAACATGGGGCTGCCGGGGCAGTGGGTGTGGCGGATGGCGTTCTTCCTGCCGTACCTGCTGGCCTCCACCGTGGTCAGCCTCTTCTGGGAGTGGATCTACAACCCCGAGCTCGGCCTGATCAACGCCGTGCTCGGCGTGTTCGGCATCGAGGGGCAGGCCTGGCTGCAGAACCCCGACTTCGCCATGGCGGCCATCGCGGTGGCTACCACCTGGTGGACGCTCGGCTTCAACTTCCTGCTCTACCTGGCCGCGCTGCAGAACATCCCCGCCACGGTCTACGAGGCCGCCGCGATCGACGGGGCGGGCAAGTGGCGGCAGCTGTTCTCGGTCACGCTGCCGCTGCTGCGCAACATCACCATGCTCATCCTCGTGCTGCAGGTGCTGGCCTCGCTCAAGGTGTTCGACCAGATCTACCAGATGACGGCCGGCGGCCCCGACGACTCCACCCGGTCGATCCTGATGTACGTCTACGACACCGGCTTCACCGGCTACCGGCTCGGCTACGCCTCGGCGATCTCGTACGTCTTCTTCGCCATCATCCTCATTCTGTCGCTGCTGCAGCTGCGGTTCGCCCGGAGGTCCGACCAGTCATGAGAACCAGCTACGCCGGGCGTGCCGTGGCTTTCACGGTGCTGGCCCTGTTCAGCCTGCTGATGCTGGCGCCGTTCCTGTGGGCGGTGAACACCTCGTTCAAGACCGAGGCGGACGCCGGCGCGAACCCCGTGACGATCGTGCCCGCGGGCGGCTACACCTGGGACATCTACGCGAACCTGTTCCGGCTGGGCAGCATCCCCACCTGGATGGTCAACAGCGTCCTCGTGGCCGCCGCGGTCACGCTCATCACGCTGGTGATCTCCACGCTGGCCGGGTACGCGTTCTCGCGGCTGGACTTCACCGGGCGCAGGACGCTGCTGGGCCTCACCGTCGCCTCGATCATGATCCCCGGGACGATCTTCATCGTGCCGCTCTTCGACGAGATGCTCGCCTTCAACATGGTGGACACCTACTGGGGGATCATCCTGCCGCAGGTGGTCGCGCCGGTGATGGTGTTCATCCTCAAGCGGTTCTTCGACAGCATCCCGCGTGAGCTGGAGGAGGCCGCGCGGGTGGACGGGGCCGGGTCGCTGCGCATCTTCCTGCGGATCGTGCTGCCGCTGTCGCGGCCGATCATCGCGGCGGTGGCGATCTTCACGTTCGTGGGCGCGTGGAACAACTTCCTGTGGCCGTTCATCGTGACGAACGACCCCGACCTGATGACGCTGCCGGTCGGGCTGGAGACGGTCTCCACCGGCTTCGGCGTCGTCTTCGCCGAGAACATGGCCAAGTCGGTGCTGGCCGCGCTGCCGCTGATCGTGGTGTTCCTGTTCTTCCAGCGTCAGATCATCAAGGGCATCGCGACGACCGGCCTCGGCGGCCAGTGACAGTGACGTGATGAGGCCGTCCTGAGTCCCTGAGGCCCGCCCGCCTGGCCGCACCGGCCGGCCGGGCGGGCCTCACTGGCTCGACTCGCGTATCCGCAGGTGGAAGTCGACCGTGAGGTGCGGCTCGCGCCCGCTCGGCTTGCCGGTGATCTGCTCGTGCAGCATCGCGACCGCGTGCGCGGCCATCGCCTCCAGGTCGGGGGAGACGGAGGTCAGCGACGGCGTGGAGTAGCGGGCCTCCTCCACGTCGTCGAACCCCACCAGCGCGACCTCCTGCGGCACGAGGACGCCGCGCTCGCGCAGCGCCCGCAGCGCGCCGAGGGCGAGGGAGTCGTTCATCGCGAAGATGGCGTCCGGCAGCGGACGCCCTGAGTCGATGTGCTCCTCGATCGCCTGCCGGCCGCGCGCCCGGCTCCAGTCGGCCGCGACCATCAGGGCCTCGTCGGCCGGCAGCCCCGCCTCGGCCAGGCCGGCCAGGAAGCCGTTCAGCCGCGTCCGCGCCGTCTCACTGCCGTGGGGGCCGTGGCCGAGCAGCATCAGCCGCCGCCGGCCCGAGCCGGCCAGATGGCGCACCACCGCCAGGGAGGCCTCCCGGTTGGGGATGGCGACGTGGTGCACGCCCTCCAGCACGTGGTCGCCCATGAGCACGAGCGGGTAGCCGGCCCGGCGGCGGCGCCCGTCCTGCGGCCGCAGCGACAGCGCCATCATGATCGCGCCGTCGGTCAGCTGGTTGCGGCCGCCCGACAGGACCTGCAGCTCGCGCTCCCGGTCGGAGTCGGTCACCTCGATCAGCACCCGGTGGCCGAGCGCCTCGGCCTCGCGCACGACCAGGCCCGCGAGGTCGGCGAAGATGCGCGCCCTGAAGTCGGGGACGACGAACGCGATGAGCCCCGTACGGGAGCGCCGCAGGCTGCGGGCGGCCGCGTTGGGCACGTACCCGAGCTCCTCCATGGCCTCCAACACCCGCCGGCGCGTCTCGGGGCGGACGTAGGCGTAGTCGTTGACGACGTTGGACACCGTGCGCTGGGAGACGCCGGCCGCGCGGGCGACGTCGTGCATGCTCACGGCCATGACGACACGCCCCCCGCCGCGCCCTTTCCGGCGCGGCCGGCGGCGCCCGCAGGCGCGGGCCGCCCCGCCGCGCGGTCGTCACCGGAGTCACCGGGCCCGGCGGCGGCCAGGTGGAAGATCACCACTTCATGGTACTGGCGGGCCGCCGGAGCCCGCCTCCGATTAAACGGCCGTGCCCCCGGCTACCGGTCGCCCACCAGGGCGCCGCCGTCAGCGTCTCCGTTCAGCACGTCCCCGTTCGGCCCGTCTCCGTTCGGCTCGTCTCCGTTCGGCTCGCCGACGCGGCGCAGCTCCTCGTCCAGGATGGGCGCGCCCTCGGTCACCGTGTGGATGCCGATGACGCTGACGATGGCGAGCACCTCCATGATCTCCTCCGCGGTGGCGCCGAGGCCGAGGGCGTTGCGCATGTGCAGCTTCAGCCCCGGCTCGTACAGGTGCGTGGCGGAGGCGTCGAAGGCGATGTAGATGAGCTCCTTGACCTTCGGCTCCAGCACGCCGGTCGTCCAGGGCACGCCGGAGAAGTCCAGGTAGGCCTCGAACAGGTCCGGGTCCAGCTCCAGCAGGCCGTCCCAGAAGGTGTGCCAGTAGCCGCGCCGGCGGGTGAAGCCGGCCTTCAGCTCTTGCCTGCGCTCGTCGAGCGGGGCCGGGCCGTCGCGCAGCCCCTCCTCCTCCAGCACCTCCAGCAGCAGAGGCACGCCGATGTTGCAGGCGTGGATGCCGAGGGTGGCGGTCAGCTGCAGCACCTCCATGATCTCCGCGGCGCTCGCGCCGTAGCCGAGGGCGGCGCGGACGTGCTGGCGGATGCCGGGGGTGTAGAGGTGGGTGGCCGCGGCGTCCATCGCGATGTAGACGAACTCCTTGACCTTGGCCGGCAGGCGGTCCCGGTTCCAGGGCACCGCCGACAGGCGCAGGTAGGACTCCAGGAAGCCGGGGTCGAGCCGCAGCATGCTCTCCCACGCCTCGCCCCAGGTGCCGCGCACCCGGACGAACTCGTCCTTGATCTCCTGCTGCCGGGTGGTGAGCGTCATCTCGTGTGTTCTCCTCGCATCGTCGGCCCGCTCGCCGGAGCGCTCGGCCCGCTCGTCGGTTGTCCGGCGTCAGTTGTCCGGATTCAGCTGTCCGGCGTCCACGCGCCCGCGCCGCCGCCGCGGGTCACCGTGTTGACGATGAACGCCCCGCCGTCGGCGGACACGACCTCGCCCGTCACGTACGCGGCGTCGTCGCCGAGCAGGAAGGCGACCACTCCGGCGATCTCCTCGGGCGTGCCCACCCGCCGCATGGGGACGGTGCCGCCGCGCCGCTCCATCGACTTGGCCCGCGAGGCGTCGTCGGAGGAGGCGAACAGCGCGGTCGGGATCAGGCCGGGGGCGACCGCGTTCACCCGCACGCCGCGCGGCCCCCCGTACATGGCGGCGCCGCGCACCAGCCCGAGCACGCCGTGCTTGGAGGTCTGGTACGGCACCTGGTCGTCGGCCCCGCGCAGCGAGGAGATCGAGGCGGTGACGACCACGGCGCCACCGCTGTCCTGCTCGCGGTAGCGGCGGAAGGCGGCCCGCAGCCCGAGGAAGACCCCGCGCAGGTTGACCGCGATCACGTGGTCGAAGTCGGCCGCGTCGACGTCCGGCAGCGGCGCCAGGGTGCCGAGCACGCCGGCGTTCAGGTGGTGCAGGTCGATCCGGCCGAAGCGGGTCAGCGCCGCCTCGACGTAGGCGTCGACGCCCTTCTCGGTGGAGACGTCGGCGTGCACCGCGAGGGCCGGGCCCGGCAGCGAGGCGGCGACGGCGCCGGCGGAGTCGCCGTCGGCGTCCACGACGACGACGTGCGCGCCGTCGCCCGACAGCCGCCGGGCGCTGGCGGCGCCGATCCCGCTGCCGCCGCCGGTCACCACCGCGACCCGGGGGCCGGAGCCGGGCGGAGAGGGGGAAGGGGTGTGCTCAGCCAACGCGCACCACCTGTTCACCGGCGCCCGGCAGCAGGGGGAAGCGGGTCATCACGCCGGCGTCGTGCCCGGCCACCAGGGCGCTGCCGGGCGCCTGGGTCATCTCGCGCAGCAGGTCGTAGGCGCGGTAGGTGCCGGTGAGGTCGGTGAGGTAGGTGAACGGGCGGTCCAGCTCCACCTCCTCGTAGAAGTGCACGGCGTCGGAGGCGAGCACGGCCTGGCCGGACTCGGTCGCGACCTGGACGACGACCTGCCCCGGCGTGTGGCCGCCGACGGGGATCACCTCGATGCCGGGCGCGATCTGGGTGGCGCCGTCGATCAGGGTGGCGCGGTCCTCGTCGCGCACCTGACGCAGGTGCTCGAGCTCCTCCGGCTCGGTGGTGTAGGAGAACTGGCGGCGGCCGGCGTACGGGCCGGTCCAGAACTCGAACTCCGCCCTGGCCAGGATCACCTCGGAGGAGGGGAAGGCGTGCAGGTTGCCGATGTGGTCGTAGTGGGCGTGGGTGACGATCACCTGGGGGGAGTCCTCGGGCAGCACGCCCAGGGCGGCCAGGGCCTCGACCGGGGCCGACAGGTCCTCACGCGGCGCGCGGTGCCCCTTGGAGGCGGCGCTGTAGCCGGTGTCGACGATCACCGTGCGCTGCTCGTTGCGCGCCACCCAGAGGTAGAAGTCCATGTCGATGGGGGTGTCGGGCTCGCCGTACAGGTGGTGGTTGAGGAACGTCTGGGCGCGGGAGGTGGCACGGGTGGCGTAGCGGATCGCCAGCACCTCGTACGTCGCGGGGCCGCTCATCGGTTCACCAGCCCGGAGGCGTTGGCGCCGAGCATGCGGCGGATGTCGGCCTCGGGCAGCCCGGCGTCCAGCAGGCCGCGCGCGCCCCGGCGGAACAGGGTGACGGGCAGCGGGTTGTTGCGCTGGCCCGAGTCGGACGACAGCACGGTCCGCTCGGGGCCGACGGCCTTGATGAAGGCGAGCAGCTCGTCGAGTTCGCGGCGGCGCTCGGGCCGGCCGAAGTACATGACCAGGCAGTGCTCGATGTGGGCGCCCTGCCTGGACCACTCGGCGGCCTGCTCGACGGAGGCCCCGACGACGAAGCAGGGGTGGTTGACCAGGATGCGCTCGATGCCGGCGCCGCGGGCGGCGGCGATCAGCTTGGTGGTCTCCTCGACGCCCAGGTGCCCGCAGGTGAGGATCGCCTGCTCGGCCGCGATGATCGACAGGATGTCGTGCACCTCGGGCAGCACCTCGCCGTCGTCGCCGAGAATGCTGAGCACCTCGTTCTGGCGCAGCTCCACCACCGGGGTGGGGAAGCCGGTGTCGTGGCCGCGGTGGTGGTCGATGTGCGCCGCCGAGGACAGGGTGGGGAACCAGACGATCCGCCCGCCCATGCGCAGCGCCAGCTCGACGGCGTACGGGTTCAGGCCGCCGACGCTCTGGTTGAGCGCGATGCCGCCGCGCACCTCCACCGGCAGGTCGTCCAGGCCGGCCGGGCCGAGCGCCAGGATGTCGGTGACCATGCTGTGGTGGTGCGACTTGGCCACGATCACCTCGAACCCGGCGTCGGACGCGTCCCTGGCGGCGTCCAGCAGGCTCATGCGCCGGGGGAACGGGCTCGGCCCCGGGTGCTGGTGCAGGTCGACGGCGCCGACGACCAGCGCGTCGGCCTCGGCGTCCGGGGTGGAGCGGTCGCCGTCGAGCTCGGGGTCGAGCAGTTCTGAGGGGGCGTGGGTCATGCGTTCTCCTTGATCGTGCGGGGGTCGGGGGCGGCGGAGGCGGGGGCCGCCTCCGCTGGCGGGGTGACCAGCACCTGGTGGGCGGGGTCCCAGTAGGCGGTCACGCGGCCGCCGGCCCTGATGCCGTCGGTGGCGTCGGGGGGCAGCACGGCGCTGCCCGTGCTGCCGTCGCCGTAGTCGAGTTCGGCGCGCTGGTGGGTGCCCTGGAAGGACAGCGTGGTCACGGTCGCCGCGATGCTGTTGGCGCCGTCCGGCACCTCGCCGGGGGTGGCGGCCAGGCGCAGGCGTTCGGGGCGGACGATGAGGTCGCGGCCCGCGGGCGTGCCGTCGGCGTCGGGCACGGCCCACTTGTGGCCCGCCCACTCGTACACGCCGCCGGGCCGCAGCCGGCCGGGGAAGAGGTTGGACTCGCCGAGGAAGCGCGCCACGAACCGGGTGCCGGGGTCGCGGTAGAGGTCGGCGGGGGTGCCGATGCGTTCCACCCGGCCGGCGTTGAAGACCGCGATGCGGTCCGACAGCGACATGGCCTCGTCCTGGTCGTGCGTGACGAACACGAACGTCAGCTTCAGCTCCTGGTGCAGGCGCTTGATCTCCTGCTGCAGACTCTGGCGCAGCTTGCGGTCCAGCGCGCTGAGCGGCTCGTCGAGCAGCAGCACGCTGGGGGAGAAGACGACGGCCCTGGCCAGGGCGACGCGCTGCTGCTGGCCGCCGGACAGCTCGTCGGGCCGGCGGCCGCCCATGCCCTCCAGGTCCACCAGCCGCAGCGTCTCCTCCACCCGCCTGGCCGTCTCCGCCTTCGGCACCTTGCGCTCGCGCAGGGGGAAGGCGACGTTCTGGGCGACCGTCATGTGCGGGAAGAGCGCGTAGTTCTGGAACACCATGCCGAACTCGCGCCGGTGCGGGGGCAGCGGCGCGATGTCGCGGCCGCCCAGCTTGATGGAGCCCGACGTGATGTCGGTGAAACCGGCGATCATGTTGAGCGTGGTGGTCTTGCCCGAGCCGCTCGGCCCGAGCAGGGTGATGAACTCGCCGGGGGCGATGTCGATGCTGACGTGGTCCACCACGAGGGGGCCGGAGCCGTACCTCTTGCACAGGTCCGTCAGCTCGATCCGGCCGCCGCCGGCCGTCGTTGCGCTCATCGTTGCCTACCTGCCTTTCCTCGGCGCGCGCCGATCACCTGCGCCAGCAGGATGGGAACGCTGACCAGCACCACCATCAGGCTCGACGCCGCCGAGATGGTGGGGTCGATCTGCACGGTCACGCTGTTGAACATCTGGACGGGAAGAGTGAGCGCGGACGGCGACTGCAGGAACAGCGCGATCACCACCTCGTCGAAGGAGGAGATGAACGCCAGGACCGCGCCGGACAGCACGCCGGGCAGCGCCAGCGGAAGAGTGATCTTCCGGAAGACGGAGAACGGGTTGGCGCCGAGGCTGCCGCCCGCCTTCTGCAGCGCCGGGTCCATGCCCTGCAGCCGCGCCGTCACCGCGATCACCACGAACGGCAGCGCCATCGCGGTGTGGGCCAGCGCGATGCCGGACAGGGTGCCGCTGAGGCCGAGCCGCAGGAACGCCGAGAAGATCACCAGCGCGATGAGGATGTGCGGGATGATGATCGGCGACAGCAGGAGCCCGGTGGCCAGGCCCCGCGCCCGCGGGCCCAGCCGCTGCAGGCCCAGCGCGGCGGCGGTGCCCAGCGTGGTGGCCAGCAGCGTCGTCAGCAGCCCCACCTGGAGGGAGTTGACGATGGACGTGCTCCACTCCGGTGCGGTGAACAGCCGCTCGTACCACTCCAGGGACCAGCCCTCGGGCGGGAACCTGAACGTCTTGGACGCCGAGAAGCTCATGGGGATGACGACCAGCGTCGGCACCGTCAGGAACAGCCCGATGAGCACGGAGACGATCTTGAGCCAGGGGCGCGCGTTCATCGGCCGCCACCTCCCGCCATGACGTGGGCCGCGCCGCTGGCCGCGCCGGAGCCGGCCAGCCGCCGGCTGACCCCCAGCGAGATCAGCGTCACGACCAGGATGAAGACGCCCAGCGCGCCGGCGCCGCCGAAGTCGAGCAGCTCCCTGGTGCGGACCGCGATGACCTGCGCGATGAGCGCGCCCTGCGGCGAGCCGAGCAGCGCGGGGGTGACGTAGAAGCCGAGCGCCAGCACGAAGACGAGCGAGGCGCCGGAGACGATGCCCGGCAGCGACAGCGGCAGGTACACCTTGCGGAAGGACGACAGCCGGCTCGCGCCCAGGCTCTGCCCGGCCAGCAGCAGCCGGCGGTCGATCTGCTGCATGACGCTGTACATCGGCAGCACCATGAACGGCAGCAGCACCTGGATCATCGACACGGCCACGCCGGTCGTGGTGCCGAGCAGCCTGACGCCGTTCAGCCCGACCAGGGAGAGCAGGCCCTGCACCACCCCGCCGTCCTGCATCAGCACCATCCACGCGAAGTTGCGCGCGAGCATGCTGGTCCAGAACGGCACCAGGACGACCGTCACCATGACGGCCCGCGTGGTCGGCGAGGCCAGCGTCATCATGTACGCGTACGGGTAGGCCAGCAGCACGCCGGCCACGGTGACGATCAGGGCGACCAGCAGCGTGCGGCCCAGCACGCGCAGCGTGTAGCCGTCGGTGAACAGCGACAGGTAGTTGCCCGCTCCAGGCTCGGGGTCGGTGAAGCTGCGCATGACGATGTCGAGCAGCGGCAGCACGAAGAAGACGCCGAGCGCCACCAGGGCGGGCAGGAGCAGGAACAGGGCGGCCGCCCGGCGGCGCGCCGCCGGGCGCGGGCGGGCAGGGGCCCGCCCGGCCGGGACCGCCGCTCCGGCGGTCTCAGGGGGTGCGGTGGGAGCCGGCATGATGTTTCCTAGCTGACCTTCCAGCTCGTCCAGCGCTTGGTGACCATGTCGGTGTTCTTGATCCACCACGGCTTGTCCTGCTCCAGCAGGGTGCCGCGGTCGGGCAGGAACGCGTTGAACGTCTTCTGCACGTCGCTGTAGCCGATC
This sequence comes from Nonomuraea fuscirosea, assembly GCF_003001935.1. Classification (GTDB taxonomy): domain Bacteria; phylum Actinomycetota; class Actinomycetes; order Streptosporangiales; family Streptosporangiaceae; genus Nonomuraea; species Nonomuraea fuscirosea. The sequence continues at coordinate 589,946 of NZ_PVNG01000004.1, forward strand.
TTGTCGATGTCGACGTCGGCGCGGGCGGGCGCGGTCCCGGTCAGCTTGGCGTACGCCTCGGCCTGGGCCGGCTCGGTGATGAAGGCGAGGGCCTTCTGCGCCAGCGCCTTGTTGGGCGAGCCCTTGGGGATCACCAGGGCGCCGATGTCGGTGGTGGTGAAGTCCCAGACCGGCTTGAGGTTGGCGCCGCTCTGGGAGGTGACGATGGTGCGCGCCGTGACGGTGAGGACCATCGAGCCCTGGCGGTCCACCATCATCTGCTGCACGGCGCCGTAGCTGGGCGCGAACACCAGGGAGGACTTGATGGTGTCGAGCTTGCGCAACGCGCGCTCCAGGTCGAGCGGGTAGACCTGGTCGGGCGCCACGCCGTCGGCCACGAGCGCGGCTTCGAGCAGGCCGGACTTGGGGTAGTCCTGGACGATCCGCTTGCCCGGGAAGCGCTTGACGTCGAAGAAGTCGGCGATCTTGGTGGGCTGCTCGCCCTTGAAGAGGTCGGCGTTGTAGCTGAAGACGTTGGCGTAGCGGTAGGTCGGCACGAAGCAGTCGTGGGTCGTGCCGGGCGGGAACTTGCCGCGGTCCAGCGCCGGGTCGTCCAGCTTCTCGTACTGCTGCCCGCAGTAGGCGCCGGCGTAGATCCAGCTCATGTTGGCCAGGTCCCACGTGGTCCTGCCCGCCGCGACCATGGCCTTGACCTGGGAGGCGTCGGCGGGGCTGACGTTGGCGAACGTCGTGCCCGTCTTGGCGGTGAACGGCTCCTGCAGCGCCTTCTTCTCATCCTCCTGGAACTGGCCGCCCGTACTGGCCCAGGTGAGGCTCTTGGACGCGCCGGCCGTCGAGTCGGCGCCGGAGCCGCAGGCCGCCGTGGCGGCCACCAGCGTGGCGGTGGCGAGCAGGGGGCGAAGATATCTGTGCCTCATGTGATGTGCCTTTCTTGAGGGGAGAGCCGTGACGGCCGGGGGATGTCGCGGCTCCCGGTTCCACCCCCGTCACTACCGCCGCCGGACTGAGGCCGGTCGGGGTGCGGAGAGCGGTCGATCACTCTCCCGCGCGCTCGAACGAGGCGCGTAATGCCTGGTTGATCGCCTGCGCGCCTTCGCGCAGGGTCATCACCACGTCGCTGTCGTCCTCCTCGGGGACGAGCTGGGTCACGCCGATCACCGCGATGGCGGCCACGACGCGGTCGGCCGCGTCCCTGACGGGGACCGCCACGGCGCGGACGCCTTCGGAGGCGCTGGAGCGGATGGCGACGCCCGTCCTGCGGACCTCCTCCAGGTTGTCGGCCTCCAGCGAGAGGTCCACCGCCTCCTTGCGGAAGTGGTAGAAGGACTGGTCGTGGAAGGCGCGGAACACGCAGTCCTGCGCCGTTCCCCGCCTCAGGGTGCTGCCGTTCCTTATCGAGACGTGGGCCGTGCGGCTGCTGTCCTCGTGGACCTGGGCCACGACCGCCTGACGGCCGTTCCAGATCGTCAGGACGGCGGTGTGCCGGACTCTCAAACTGATCTGCTCCAGGATCGGGCGGGCCACGTTCACGACCCCCAGCCGCGACAGCGCCATCGTGCCGAGCTCGGCCAGCAGCGGCCCGAACTCGTAGCGGTTGCGGTCACGGCGCTGGAGCAGGCCGTGGTTCTCCATCGAGGCCAGGTAACGGTGCGCCGTGGATTTGCCCACTCTGAGCTCCTGCGCGGCCGACACCAGGTCGATGGTCCCTGCCTCGCCCAGCAGCCGCAGCAGCTGAACGACGCGAGCGACGACCTGAAGGTCTCCGCTGGGGATCTCGGGGGTGTTGGTGCTCACGTGCGGTCCTCCCGCCTGTAGTCCGGATCTGGCGCGTCCCGCATTGCGGAGCTTGCGTTCACGCATCCGGTACGCCGGACTGTAGAACACGCCCTACCGGGGCCGTCAAGGTTTCTAGAGTATTTCGACTACGAGAAAGGTCCGTGTTCAGAACCGGACTCTTGACGCACAGCACCCGAAAGCCTACCGTCGCCTCATCCCGCTTAACAGAACTCACATCCCGCAATGAGGGACAGGAGGATCCATGCGTATGCTCCAACGGCTACGCGACACGGACACGTGCCTCGTCGGCACCTGGGTCAAGATCCCCGCGCTGGAGACGATCGAGCTTTTGGCCCGGGCCGGCTTCGACTTCGTGGTCGCCGACATGGAGCACAGCCCCATGACCCTGGAGTCGACCTACCGCGCGATCGTCGTCGCCCAGGGGCTCGGGATGCACGCCCTCGTCCGCGTCCCCGACGCGGGCGGCAGCCACCTGCAGCGCGTCCTCGACGCGGGAGCCGACGGCATCCTCGTCCCGCATGTGACCGGTCCGGCCGACGCCGGGCGCGCCATGTCCGGCATGCTCTTCCCCCCGCGCGGCGACCGGGGCCTCGGCACCACCTCCCGCGCCGGCACCTGGGGGCTCGACGCCACCGCCGACTACGTCCGGCGCGGCGACGAGGAGACCCTGCGCATCCCGCAACTCGAAGACCTCAGCGCGCTGGAGCAGGCCGAGGAGATCCTCGACACCCCGGGACTCAACGCCGCCTTCCTCGGCATGGGCGACCTGACCATGTCCACCGGGCTCAGCGCCACCGACCCGCTCCTCCAGCGGCACTCCGACAACCTGCTGAAGGCCGCCCGCGCCAGGAACATCCCGCTCGGCACCGCCTGCCGGGGCGCCGCCGCCGCCCGCGAGGCGGCCGGGCGCGGCTTCTCCTTCGTCATGATCGGCAACGACGCGGGCATCTTCGGCTCCGCCGCCGCCGAGCTCCGCCGCGCCGCCGGCTCACTGCCCCGCGTCTGACGGCCGCACCCCCTCGGCTCGCCCCCGACGCGTTCCTTTCCGACGTACGCGTCACGCCCCCACGAGAGGACCAGCAATGCCCTACGACCCGACCGACGCCCGCTCGGCACTGCCGACGGCGACCGCGCGGAAGCCGGCCGGCGCGCCCACGCCCGCGAGCCACGTCAAGTGGTACGACCTGCCGCCCGCCACGACGGACGGCGACACCCGCACCTGGTACGGCCGCAGCCAGCACCTGATCATCGGCTACACCGACCTCGTCACCCCGACCGGCTTCACCGTCCCGGCCACGCACGCCGACGAATGCGCCGTCCTCATGCCCGACCCCGGCACCTCCGCCACCGTCACGATCGACGGCAAGGCGACCGAGATCGGCGGCCAGACGCTCACCTTCATCCCGCCGGGCGCCGCCGACGTGCGCCTGTCCGGCACCGGCCGGGTCGTCACCCTCTTCACCGCCCGCTCCGGCGTGGCCCCCGGCCGGGCCGCCAACGAGGACGCCTACGCCGAGCCCCGCCCCGGCGTCGCCCCGCTGGTCAACTGGCCGGACCCGGTCGGCGGATTCCGGCTGCGCACCTACGACCTGGACGTGCCCGGCCTGGCCGACCCGCCGTTCCGCATCTTCCGGTGCACCTCGTTCATGGTGAACTTCACCCACCCGCGCACCGGGCCGCGCGACACCAGGCGCATGTCGCCGCACACCCACGACGACTTCGAGCAGTGCTCGCTCATCATCGACGGCACCTACACCCACCACCTGCGCTACGCCTGGACCACCGACCTGAGCCAGTGGCTCGACGACGAGCACGAGCAGTGCGGCAGCCCGTCGCTCACCGTCATCCCGCCCCCCGCCGAGCACACCAGCCAGGCCACCTCGGACGGCGTCAACCACCTGATCGACATCTTCTCCCCGCCACGCGCGGACTTCTCCCGCATGGACGGCTGGGTGCTGAACGCCGCCGACTACCCGATGCCCGGGGACGAGGCCACCGCATGAGCAGGATCGCCCCCATAGGCCCCGACGAGCTCGACGCCCGGCAGTGGCGCATCTACGACGCCCTGGTCAACGGCCGGCGCGCGGCCCAGCCCAGGCCGTTCCCCATCGTGGACGAGCAGGGCGCGCTGACCGGGCCGTGCAACGCCTGGCTGCTCAACTCCGCCATCGGCAGCGCGTTCGAGCAGCTCGGCGCGGCCGTCCGGTTCGAGATCTCGCTGACCGCCCGGGAGCGCGAGATCACCATCCTCAGCGTCGCCCAGCACCGCGACAGCCCCTACGAGCTGTACGCCCACCGGCTGGCCGGCCCCGCGGCGGGACTGTCGGAGCAGCAGGTCGAGGCGCTGTGCGCGGGCGAGGACCCCGGCTTCGCCGACGAGCGCGAACGCGTCGTGCTGGACACCGCCCGCCTCCTGCTGCGCACGGGCGCCCTCGACGACGCCGCCTACCAGCGGGCCGTCGAGACCCTCGGCACGCCCGGCCTGTTCGAGGTCACGGTGATCGTCGGCTGGTACAACCACCTGGCCACACAGCTGGCCGTGTTCGACGTCCGGCCGCCGGCCGAGACCGCCTGAACGGAAGCGAGGGAACAACGCGTGCCCGGAGGAACGCCCAGCGAGGTCGCGATCATCGGTGGCGGCTTCGGCGGCATCGCCGCGGCCGTCAAGCTCCAGCGGGCCGGGATCAACGACTTCACCGTCTTCGAACAGTCGCCCGCCCCCGGCGGCACCTGGTGGGACAACCGCTACCCCGGCTGCGAGGTGGACATCCCCTCACACGCCTACAGCTTCTCCTTCATGCCCTACGACTGGCCGCGCACCCACGCCACCCAGCCGGAGCTGCAGAAGTACGCCGAGGCCGTGGTCGACCGCTTCGGGCTGCGCTCCCGGTTCCGCTTCGGCGTCACGATCAGGTCGGTCGCCTGGGACGAGAGCGCCGCGCTGTACGTGGTCACCACCGATGACGGCGAGCAGCACCGGTTCCGCTTCGTGATCAGCGCCGTCGGGCTGCTGAACGTGCCCCGCTACCCGTCCTGGCCCGGCCTGGACGAGTTCGGCGGCGTCTCCTTCCACACCGCCCGCTGGGACGCCGGCGTGGAGCTGACCGGCAAACGCGTCGCCGTCGTCGGCACCGGCTCCACCGCGGTGCAGATCGTGCCCGCCATCGCCCCGGACGTCGAGCGGCTGGAGGTCTTCCAGCGCGAGCCCGGCTGGGTCGAGCCCAAGGGCGAGCGCGCCTTCACCCCCGCGGAACGGGCCCGCTTCCGGCGGCTGCCCGGCTGGCGCCGCCTCTACCGGCTCAAGCTCTTCCACACCTCGATGCGGCGCTTCAAGGCCTACGACGCTCAGGGCCGCGAACAACGCAGGATGCGCGAGGTGTGCCTGCGCTACATCGAGACCGCCGTCCACGACCCGGCCGTCCGCGCGGCCGTCACCCCCTCCTACCCCTGGGGCTGCAAGCGCCCCATCTACGCCAGCGGCTTCTACCCGGCGCTCAACCGGCCCAACGTCGACCTGGTGCCGCACGCCGTCACCAAGGTCACCGAGAAGGGAGTGGTCGACGACCAGGGCGTCGAGCACCCGGTGGACGTGCTCATCCTCAGTACCGGCTTCCAGCCCACCCGCTTCCTGTCCGGCTTCACCGTCACCGGCCGGCGCGGCGTGGAGATCCAGGAGTTCTGGGGCGAGCGCCCCCGCGCCTTCCTCGGCGTGACCGTCCCCGGCTTCCCCAACTTCTTCATCATGTACGGCCCCAACACCAACGGCGGCTTCTCCATCATCGCCCAGCTCGAACGCCAGGCCGAGATCGCCGTCCGCGCCATCCGCCGGGCCCGCCGCGCCGGCGCCGCCCGGGTCGACACCCGCGAGCGCACCCTCGACCGCTACGTGCGCTGGGTGGACCGCCAGCTCGCCGGCCACGCCTCGGCCATGGACGCCGGCTGCAACAACTACTACCACTCACCCTCGGGCGCGAACGTCACCCAGTGGCCCCGCACCCACTTCGTCTACTACCTGCTGTGCCGCACGCTGCCGGCATTCGGCCTGGTCTACCAGGGCCGGCGCACGGCACCCGGAAGGACATCATGACCAGCAGATTCGACGGCGCCGTCGCCGTCGTCACCGGGGCCGCCTCCGGCATCGGCGCGGCCACCGCCGAGCTGCTGTCGCGCGAAGGCGCGTCGGTCGTCGTGGTGGACGTCGAGCTGGAAGGGGCCGAGCGGGTCGCCGACGGCCTCCCGGGCCCGGCGCTCGTGGTCAAGGCCGACGTGTCCGACCCCGGCGACACCGACGCCTACCTGGCCGCCGCCGTCGCCCGCTTCGGCCGGGTCGACCTGCACCACCTCAACGCCGGCATCGTCGGCACCTTCGACCGGCTGCCCGAGATCCGCGTCGCCGACTTCGACCGGGTCGTGGCGGTCAACCTGCGCGGCGCCTTCCTCGGCGTGCGCGCCGCCTTCCGCCAGTACGCCGAGCAGGGCGGCGGCGGGGCCATCGTGCTCACCGCCTCCATCGCCAGCCTGCGCGGCAGCCACGATCTGCTGCCGTACGAGTCGTCCAAGCACGGCGTGCTCGGCGTGATGCGCGGGGCCGCCATGTACGGCGGCCCGCAGGGCGTGCGGGTCAACGCCGTGGCCCCCGGGCTCGTCCCCACCGGGCTGTTCACCGGCGCGGCGGGCAAGCCGGGCGCCGGCGACGACATCAGGCGGCGCGGCACCACCGTCCCGCAGCGGCGCACCGGCACACCGGAGGAGGTCGCCGCCGCGGTGGCCTTCCTGCTCAGCCCCGAGGCCTCCTACATCAACGGCGAGGTGCTGTCCGTGGACGGCGGCTCGGCCTGGGTCAACACCGTCCGCCCCGGCGGCGGCGCCGGCGCGTGGGACCCGTCCGCCGTGGACGAGGCCGCCCGCGTCATCACCGCGAAGGAGAACGGCTCATGATCGGCTTCGTCGGCCTGGGGAACATGGGCGGCCGCATCGCCCGCCGCCTCACCGCCGCCGGGCACTCCGTCCTCGGCCACGACCCGGCGCCCGGCGCGGCGGAGAAGGCGGGCGCGACCCCCGCCGCCACCGTCGCCGAGGTCGGCCGCGACGCCGAGCTGATCCTGCTGTCGCTGCCCGACAGCAAGGTCGTGGAGTCGGTGGTGCTCGGCGACGACGGCCTGCTCGCCCACGCCAGGAAGGGGCAGGTCATCGTCGACCTGAGCACCGCCGCCCCCGGCTCCACCCGCCGCCTGGCCGGCCTGCTGGCCGCAGAAGGAGCCCGCCTCATCGACGCCGGCGTCTCCGGCGGCGCCGCCGCGGCCGAACGCGGCACCCTCACGATCATGGCCGGCGGCGAGCGGGAGGAGATCGAGCGGATCACCCCGATCCTGGAGACGTTCGCCCAGAAGATCTTCCACATGGGCGGCCCCGGCACCGGGCACTCCGCCAAACTGCTCAACAACTTCCTCAACGCGGTCAGCCTGGCCGCCACCAGCGAGGTCATGATCGCCGGACGCAAGGCGGGGCTCGACCCGCACACCCTGCTCGACGTGCTCAACTCCTCCAGCGGCGCCAACTGGGCCACCGCCAACCGCTTCCCGCGCATCGTCGAGGGCGACTACCTGGAGGGCGGCCTGACCTCCACCCTCATGACCAAGGACATCGTCCTGTACGTCGACCACCTGCGCGCGCTCGGCGTCCCCTCGCTCAACGCGGCCGGACCGCTGGCCAGCTTCGGCCTGGCCGCCAACCTCGGCTACGCCGACCAGATCAGCAACCGCGTGGTCGACGCCATCGGCGACGTCGCCGGCGGCGTCCGCGTCCACGACCACCAGGAGGACTGACGTGAAGATCGTCAGAGGACGCGCCGCGGACGCCGCCACCTCACTCCGATCCGACACCTTCACCGGCACCGTGTGGGCCGACCCGGTCCTGCCCGCCACCGACGGCACCACCATCAACGTCGTCACCTTCGCTCCCGGCGCCAGAACCCACTGGCACGAGCACACCGGCGGCCAGATCCTCCAGGTCCTGGCCGGCCAGGGCTGGGTCTGCGCCGAGGGCGGGCCCGCCCGCCGCCTGCTGCCCGGCGACACCGTCTGGGTGCCGCCGGGCGAGCGCCACTGGCACGGCGCGAGCGAGACCACCCTGATGACGCACACCGCCATCTCCATCGGCCCCACCCGCTGGCACGACGAGGTCGCCGCGGGTGACTACGCCCGCGCCCACAACATTGAGGAGTCCGCATGACCGACACCGACGGCAAGGCCCAGGACCGCTTCGAGGCCGGCCTCGCCATGCGCAAGGCGGTGCTCGGCGCGGCCCACGTGGAGCGCTCGCTCGCCGCGGTGAGCGACTTCAGCCGGCCCGTGCAGGAACTGGTCACCGAGTACTGCTGGGGCGCCGTCTGGACCAGGGAGGGCCTGGATCGGCGTACCCGCAGCCTGCTCAACCTGGCCATGCTCACCGCGCTCAACCGCGGGCACGAGCTGTCGGTGCATGTACGCGGCGCGGTCGCCAACGGAGTCACGGAGACCGAGATCCAGGAGGCGCTGCTGCAGACGGCGATCTACGCCGGCGTGCCCGCGGCGCTGGAGGCGTTCCGCATCGCCGAGCGCACGCTCGGGGAGCTGCGCGCGGAAGGGGTGACGATCCCCTGAACGGCACCCCGCTCAAGCCCGGCGCCACGATCGGGTTCGTCGGCCTGGGCAACATGGGCCTGCCCATGGTCCGCAGGCTCCTCGCGGCCGGTTACCGGATCAGGGCCTACGACCGGGCAAGCGCCTCCGTGGACGCCCTCGCCGGCCACCTGGCCGGGTCCGACACGGATAGTGGGGTCGCCGCCGACGCCGCCGCCACCGCGCGAGGGGCCGACGCCGTCGTCCTCATGCTGCCCGACTCCGACGTCGTGGAGGCCGTCATGCACGACGACGGCCTCCTGGCGGCGGCCGCGCCGGGCACGATCGTCGTCGACATGGGCTCCTCGCGCCCGCTGAGCACCCGCGCGCTCGCCGAGCGGGCCGCCGCCAGAGGGGTGGGCCTGGTGGACGCGCCCGTCTCCGGCGGCGTCAAAGGCGCCGTGGACGGCACCCTCACCGTCATGGCGGGCGGCGAGCCCGGCGACTTCGACCGGGTGCGCCCGATCCTGGAGACGGTCGGCCGCCGGGTGCTGCACCTCGGCCCGGCCGGCGCGGGACACGCCCTCAAGGCGCTGAACAACCTCATGTCGGCCACCCACCTGCTGCTCACCAGCGAGGCCATGCTCGCCGGCCAGCGCTTCGGCCTCGACCCGGCGGTCATGCTGGAGGCCGTCAACGGCTCCAGCGGCCGCAGCGGCTCCACCGAACGCAAATGGCCGGACTACGTGCTGCCCGGGACGTTCGACTCCGGGTTCGGCCTGCGGCTGATGCTCAAGGACATGCGCATCGCGGTCGACCTGGCCGAGGCCACCGGCGTCGAGCCCCGGCTGGGCCGCGCGGCGACCGACCTGTGGGCCGACGCCGCCGACCACCTGCCACCCGCCGCCGACCACACCGAGATCGTCACCCGGCTACGGCAACTCCTGGAGGACCACCGGGACTGACCACGAGGCCGCCCTCCGACGAGATGAGGGCGGCCTTCCTCACCCACTCAGGCCAGGACACAGTGGGTACCGGTGAAGATCGTCGGCATGCACTTATTGCAGTGCACGCACAACGACCGGGTCGCGGGATCGGCCCGCAGCCGGTTGACCAGGTCGGGCTCGCGCAGCAGCGCGCGGGCCATGGCCACGAACTCGAAGCCCTCGGCCATGGCCAGATCCATCGTGGCGCGCTGGCTGATGCCGCCCAGCAGGATCAGCGGCAGCTTGAGCGCGGCCCTGAACCGGCGGGCGCCGTCGAGGAGATAGGCCTCCTGATAGGGGTAGGCGCGGATGAACCGGCCGCCGGTGAGCCTGACGCCCAGGCGCATCGGCTGCTTGAACGTGGCCGCGAACTCGCGCAGCGGAGCCTCGCCGCGGAAGAGGTACATCGGGTTCAGCAGGGAGCTGCCGCAGGTGAGTTCGAGGGCGTCCAGGCTGCCGTCCCGTTCGAGCCACCGCGCCACCTCAAGGCTCTCCTCGATCCCCAGGCCGCCGCGTACGCCGTCGTCCATGTTCAGCTTGGCCAGCACGGCCACGCGGTCACCGACGGCGTCGCGGACGGCGCGGGCCGCGCCGAGCGCGACCTTGGCCCGGTTGGCCAGCGAGCCGCCGTAGGCGTCGCGGCGCCTGTTGAGCCTGGGGCTGAGGAACGAGCTGGCGAAGTAGTTGTGCCCGAGATGGATCTCGACGGCGTCGAACCCCGCCCGTACGGCGAGCTCGGCGGCGGTGGCGTGCGCGGCGGTGATCCGCTCGATGTCGGCGACGGTGGCCCGGCGGGTCATGGCCATGGCCTGCGGATTCGCCCGCGCGGACGGCGCCAGCGCGGGCAGCCGGGTGGATCTGCTGTTGGCGACGGGCCCCGCGTGCCCGAGCTGAGCGGAGACGGCCGCGCCCTCCGCGTGCACGGCGTCGGTGAGGCGGCGCAGGCCGGGCAGGGCTTCCTGCCGCATCCAGAGCTGGTGGCGCTGGGTACGGCCCTCCGGGGCGACGGCGCAGTACGCGACGGTGGTCATGGCGGCGCCGCCGGCGGCGTGGGCGCGGTGGAAGGCGATGAGATCGTCGCCGACGAGGGCGTTCCTGGCCATGCCTTCGAAGGTGGCGGCCTTGATGATGCGGTTGCGCAGCGTGAGGGGGCCGAGCCGGGCCTGCTGGAACACATCCATGCTTGGGATCCTGTTCCGCCTCCAGCCGCCGGTCAATCGACGATCTCTGGGCGGCCGGCGGCTGGACGGGCGTGTCTGTGATGGCCGCTCTCCCATCATGTGATGAAACGATGACAAGACGGTCGAGGCCGCCGTTCGTCTGGTTGCTTGATGGCCATGCATTCGACGAGCAAGTTCTCCAGGATCGCCCGCGGCCGCGCCCGATCGGCCGGCGCCGCCGCCCTGACCGTCGCGCTGGCCGTCCCACTGGCGGCCTGCGGCGCGCAGGCGGGCGGCCAGGACGGATCGACCGCATCCGCCGCATCGCACGACGAGCCCGCGAAGGCGACCGGCGTCAGGGTGCTGTGGATGGGCGACTCCATCGCGGGCGCGCAGGCTCCCGCCCTGGAGGCCGCGCTGGAGGCCGGAGGCGTGGAATTCATGAACGCCACGTCCGACGGCGGCGGCAACGTCGTCGCCGGTGACCACCCGGTGACGAAGATGGGGGCCAAGAGCACCTGGAAGACGCTCCAGAAGCACCTCACGTCGTTCCGGCCGACCGTGGTCGCGTACCAGATCACCACCTACGACTGGGGGACCGGACGCCAGCAACTGACCGCCTACCGCAAGCTCGCCAGAACGGCCGAGGACGGCGGAGCCCGCCTCGTGCTCGTGTCCGCGCCCCCGTTCAAGATCGACGACTTCTTCCGTCCGCACGCGGCCGCGATCAAGAGCGCCCCCAAAATGGCGGCCAGGGCCGCCGAGGCCGAGAACGCCCGCTACCTGGACGCCTCCCAGCTGTGGGGGAACGACTACTCCGCCGAACGGGCGCAACGCGCCAAGGACGGCATCCACTCCTGTCAGCAGGGCTCAGCGGCCTTCGCCACCTGGTTCACCAAGCAACTGGGAGCACTGACCGACTTCACCCCAGCCGCCCCCGCCACCTGGGCCACCGGCTCATGGACCGGCGACGAACGATACGTCAAACTCGGCTGCGCCTGATGACGCCCCCATCCCCATCCCCATCCCCCTCCCCGTCCCCGTCCCCGTCCCCGTCCCCGTCCCCGTCCCCGTCCCCGTCCCCGTCCCC
>NZ_PVNG01000005.1 GCF_003001935.1 Nonomuraea fuscirosea
ACCCCACCCGCGACTACCAACCTCAGGCAAACCCCAACACGACGAAACCCCCGAACCCGTAGGTTCGAGGGTTTCCGATGTCGTGCGACATCACATTGGTCGGGGCGACAGGATTTGAACCTGCGACTTCTTGCTCCCAAAGCAAGCGCGCTGCCAAGCTGCGCCACGCCCCGTCTCGTCGAGTGCGCATGCGGTCCGCGACTCCGGTACGCTTTTGCCCTGACGACCGGATGAAGTCTAGACCAGAGTTCGACCGGTTCGCGCGGACGTAGCTCAATGGTAGAGCCCTAGTCTTCCAAACTAGCTACGCGGGTTCGATTCCCGTCGTCCGCTCTCAGGTTGTGCAAGGCCAGGTCAGCCGCATTGCGGGGGCCTGGCCTTCGTCGTCTCCCGGCGCGCGAGGGATCCGTAGGTCTCCAGGGTCGCGCGGGCGATGACGTCGATCCGGTCGCCGTACGCCGCGTGTCCGTCCGTGAGGAAGCTGCCGTCGTGGAAGGGCAGGCCGCTGAACGTGGCGCGGAAGCCGCCGGCGGGCCGGGTCGCGGGAAGCGGGGCGTACGGGGCCAGCGGGCCGGGGTCGTCGGTGGCGCGGGCTCTGTGGTTGTTGCGGGCCACGCGGTGGGCCTGGAGGCGGGTCAGGGCGTCGAGGCCCTTGTCGGCGTAGAACTGCAGCAGGCGGTACTGGCCGTCGAGATACGCGCCGGGGCCGCCGGGCGGATGTTGCAGGAGGTAGGCGCAGACCACGACCGCGTGCCAGCGGTACATCTCCGGGTCGCGCTGCTCCTCGGACAGCACCTCGTGGTAGTAGTCCGCGCAGACGCCGAGCGGGCCGGCGGTCGCGCCGCAGTCGCAATGACTCATGGCGGGCAATCTAGGCGGCGCCCGGCCGCGTTGTCGAAGGCTTTCCGTGCGCTCGTAAGCTGGGGGCGATGCGTGCGCGACCGATCTCCCGTGAGGCCCTCGTCGAGGAACTGGCCGAGCTGATCTCCGCCGGGCCGCCGGGTTCGTGGGTGCGGGTGGCCGTGGACGGCGCTCCCTCCGCGCGGCCCGGGTCGCTCGCCGACGACCTGGTCGCGCCGCTGCGCCTTCGCGGGCGGCCGGTGCTGCGGGTGTCGGCCGGCGACTTCCTGCGGCCCGCCTCGCTCCGGCTGGAGTACGGCAGGACGGATCCCGACGCCTTCTACGACGACTGGCTGGACATAGGGGCGCTGCGCAGGGAGGTGCTGGAGCCGCTGGATCCAGGAGGGTCGGGGCGGGTGCTGCCGGCGTTGTGGGACAGCGCGATCGACCGGGCGTACCGGGTGCCGTACGAGGAGCTGGCTCCCGGCGGGGTGGTCCTGGTCGACGGGACACTGCTGCTGGGGCGGGGGCTGGCGTTCGAGGTGAGCGTGCACCTGTGGCTGTCGCCTGGCGCGCTCGAACGCGGCACGCCCGAGGACGAGAAGTGGCGGCTGCCCGCCTACCGGCGCTACGAGCGGGAGGTGCGCCCGCAGGAGACGGCGGACGTCGTCGTACGGGCCGATCATCCGCGGCGGCCGGCCGTCCTGGTCGGGGACGCGGCCGGAACCTGATCAGCGGCCGGGAAGAGCCGTGGTGGCCGCCTCGGAAGGGGAAGGTCGGCGGCCACCCGGCCGTCATCGCGCGGTAGGGCGCTTGCCGTGGTTCGCCTTCTTCTTCTTGCGTGCCTTGCCCTTGCGTGCGCGCCTGGCCATGAGCTCGCCTCCCGGTGATCGAGAACGGGTGATCCGGTACGGGCATGAGTTCCCAACGTCTCTCCCCGCGCTGACCAGCGCAAGTGGTCCCGGAGAACTAACATTCCCCAACAATTCCGTGTCATAATTTGGTGGAATCTGTTGGAAGGAGCGGGCGTGCTCGCACAGCAGCGTCAGCAGGCGATTCTCGAACGCGTGCGCAGCCACGGCGGCGTCCGGGTGGCCGATCTCGTACGCGAGCTCGGCGTCTCCGACATGACGATCCGCCGGGACCTGGAGGTGCTCGCCGAACGCGGGCTCCTGGAGAAGGTGCACGGCGGCGCGACCGCGCTCGGCCCCGGCTCGACCGAGGAGCCGGGCTTCACCGCCAAGTCCGCCCGCCAGCAGCAGGAGAAGGAGGCCATCGCGCGGCAGGCGGCGGGCCTCGTCCGGCCCGGCACGGCCGTGGCGCTGTCGGCGGGGACGACCACGTGGGCGCTGGCCCACCATCTGATCGGCGTGCCCGACCTGACCGTGATCACCAACTCGATCCCGGTCGCGGAGGTCTTCCACCGCAACCCGCGCGCCGATCGCACCGTGGTGCTGACCGGCGGGGTGCGTACGCCGTCCGACGCGCTGGTGGGACCGGTCGCGGTGGCGGCGATCCGGCGGCTGCACGTGGACACGCTCTTCCTCGGCGTGCACGGGATGAGCGTGCGGGCCGGGTTCACCACGCCCAACCTGCTGGAGTCGGAGACCGACAGGGAGCTGGTGACGGCGGCGACCCGGCTGGTCGTCCCGGCCGACCACACGAAGTGGAACACGGTCGGCATCAGCACCATCGCCGAGCTGAGCGAGGCCCACGTGGTCATCAGCGACGCGGGGCTGCCCGAGGACGCACGCACGGACCTGGCCGAACGGGCTGGGCAATTGATCATCGCGGAGGGCTCGCAGTGAAGCGCACCATCACCCACCTGGCCGACGGCCGAGAGCTGATCTACTTCGACCGGCGCGACGACGCCGACAGGAGCGCGATCGACCGGCGTCCGCTCGGCCCCCGGCCGGTGGCCTCCGAGCTGCGCTACGACCCGCTGACCGAGGAGTGGATCGCGGTCGCCGGGCACCGGCAGACGCGGACGTTCCTGCCGACCGGCGGCGCGTCCGAGTGCCCGCTGTGCCCGTCGACGGACGAGCGGTCGACGGAGATCCCGTCGTACGACTACGACGTGGTGGTGTTCGAGAACCGCTTTCCCTCTTTCTCCACAAATTTCGGGACTTATCAGGAAGTGGGCGGGCTGAGTGAGGTCCGTCCGGGTGTGGGGAGGTGTGAGGTGGTGTGCTTCACCTCCGACCACTCCTCCTCCTTCTCCCGGCTCTCCGACGCCCAGGTGGAGCTGGTCATGGAGGCGTGGGCCGACCGCACGGCCGAGCTGTCCGGGATCGAAGGCGTGGAGCAGGTCTTCTGTTTCGAGAACCGGGGCGAGGAGATCGGCATCACGCTCGCGCATCCGCACGGCCAGATCTACGCCTACCCGTACGTCACGCCCAAGACCAAGCTGCAACTCGGCGCGGCTGCCCGCCATCGGGGGCCGGGCAACCTCTTCGCCGACGTGCTGGCCGCCGAGCGGGAGGCGGGGACGCGGGTGGTGGCCGCCAACGAGCTGTGGACGGCGTTCGTGCCGGCCGCCGCCCGCTGGCCGTTCGAGGTGCACGTGTATCCGCACCGGCAGGTGCCCGATCTGGCGGCGCTCACGGAGGAGGAGCGGGCGGCGTTCGCTCCTCTCTACACCTCGGTGCTGCGGGCCTTCGACGGGCTGTTCGGCGTGGTGATGCCGTACATCTCGGCCTGGCACCAGGCTCCCGTACGCCAGGACAGGGAGCTGGCGTACCTGCACCTGGAGCTGTTCAGCATCCGGCGGGCGCCGAACAAGCTGAAGTTCCTGGCCGGCTCGGAGTCGGCGATGGGCGCCTTCGTCAACGACGTGCTGCCGGAGGAGGCGGCGCGCATGCTTCGGTCACAGGTAGATCACTAATTGATTTCTGCTTAAGGTCGCATGACTCGTGATCTACCACTAATATCCCCATAAGCACCGGCCACAACAGCCGTAGCTTGCCTAATCCCGGGCGCGTGGCCCGGGAGCCGGGGACCCGAAACCGCACCTGGGGTGAATCCGCTTCGGTGGTAGGGCGCACTCCCATGCCCGAACCCGTCAGCTAACCCGGCCGGCAGAGGGAGAGGAACACCTACGTGGCGGCTTCGTCCCCCGCGACTCTTGCCATCGGTCTGATCACCGCCGCCGCCGTCGCCGTCATGCCGGCGATGCCGGCGTCCGCGGCCCCCAAACCCTCGG
The DNA here is from genome assembly GCF_003001935.1 of Nonomuraea fuscirosea. GTDB lineage: Bacteria > Actinomycetota > Actinomycetes > Streptosporangiales > Streptosporangiaceae > Nonomuraea > Nonomuraea fuscirosea. The sequence continues at coordinate 4,043 of NZ_PVNG01000005.1, forward strand.
AGGCGAAGCTCCGGGCGCAGCTCAAACAGCTCAACACCAAGGTCGACAAGCTCATCGAGAAGTACAACCTCAAGCGCGTCGAGCTGGCCAAGGCCCAGCAGGCCGCCGAGGCGGCCAAGGCCAGGGTGGCCGCCGCCGAGCAGACGCTGGTCACGGCCCAGCAGCGGGTCGCCGAGATCGCCCGCCTGCGCTACCAGAACGCCGATCCGTCGCTGCCCGTCTTCCTGACCCCCGAGAACGGCAGCAGCGCCGCCCTGCTCGAACAGCTGACGGCCGAGCAGCAGGCGATCGTGCAGAGCGTGGCCAAGGCCAAGGACGACAAGGTGAAGGCGAGCAAGGAGGCCGCCGCGCTGGCGACCAAGATCAAGACCGACGCGGCCGCGGTGGACGAGCAGCGCGACGACGCCGAGGACCTCATCGACGACATCGAGGACAAGCTCAAGGACCTGGTGCCGTTCGGGTCGGGCCGCAACTCCGACGGCTCGTGGGCGCCCCAGTTGCCGTCCGGCGCCGAGCACATCACCCCGCGTACCCAGCTGATGAAGGAGCAGGTGGCGAAGAACTTCGCGCTGCCGTTCTCCGTCGGCTGCTTCCGCGCGGGCTCCAGCGGCGAGCACCCACTGGGCCGGGCCTGCGACTTCATGATGAGCACGGGCGGCTCGATGCCGTCGGCCGCCAACAACGCCCTCGGCGACCGGCTCGCGGACTGGGCGCTGGCGAACAAGGGCAAGCTGGGCGTCAAGTACGTGATCTGGAAGCAGCGGATCAACCAGGGATCGGGCTGGCGCACGATGTCCGACCGCGGCAGCATCACCGAGAACCACTACGACCACGTGCACATCTCGATGAACTGAAAGTAGGGGATATTGCATCTGATGATGCATATCCACAAGTTGAGACGGCGTTTGTGCTGGCAGACGCTATGCGATTGGGCGTTTGGAGTGCCAGGTCCGCCATATCGCCGGTGACACTCTGAGCTGCATCTTCTCTCGTTCTCCGGACGCCTTCTCGCATCAGATGCGAGTATGTCGCGTCTGATGCGAGGAGGTGTTGGCGGTGAGAAGGGTGGCTGTGGAGGGGGCCGCTCATCTGGTTCTAGCCGATGGTGTAGTGCCTCTGCGCCCGGCTGAGACCCTGTTCGAGGGGATGCTGACCGGATGGGAGCGACAGCAGAGGGCCCGTCTGCTGGCGGCTTCGACGATCCGAACGCGGGTGGACCTGGTCCGCCGCTTCGCGCTGTTCACTGGGACCTCGCCCTGGGAGTGGTTGCCGGGGGATGTGGAGGACTGGGCTACGGAACTGCTGTCGACGCCGAACGGGCTGGCGCGCTCGACGGTCCGGAACTACCTGAATCAGATCGCGATGTTCTGCGACTACATCACCGACGCTCGTTACGGCTGGGCAGAGCAGTGCCTGGAGCACTTCGGTGCGCATCCGGTGCAAATCTGCCACGAAGAGAACATGCCGTCCCATTCCGCGCCCTATGAAGGGCGCCCAGAGGTACGAGCGCTGAGCCGGCGGGAGCTGCAGGACTTCTTCGACTATGCCGATGAGCAGGTGGTACGAATCCGGTCGGCGGGGCGAAAGGGGTGGGCCCCGGCCTTCCGGGACGCAACTGTGTTCAAGGTCATCTACGCCTGGGGGTTGCGGCGCCGAGAGGCTGCGCAGCTGGACCTCGCGGACTTCTCCCGCAATGCGAAAGCTCCGGAGTTCGGGCGTTACGGTGCCTGCTATGTCAGGTTCGGGAAGGCGACGAAGGGGTCGCCACCGCGGCGGCGGACCGTGCTGACTGTGTGGGAGTGGGCAGCCGAGGCGCTGGCTGAGTACGTCGAAGAGGTGCGACCACACTTCGCGGTTGGCAAGCGGCAGTTGCTCTGGCCGACTGACAGCGGCGGGCGCTTGCAGGGGCGGGAGATCACGCGGCGGTTCGCCACCTATCGAGACGCACTCGGACTAGACGAGGAACTGCATCCGCACTGCCTGCGGCACTCCTACGTCACACATCTCATCGAGGACGGCGCCGATCCGTCTTTCGTACAACGACAGGTTGGGCACGCCTGGGGATCGACAACCGCCATCTACGCCCACGTCGGATCCGACTTCATGAACAATGCCCTGCGTGAGGTCCTCAATGCCGGCTTGGGAGAGGTAACCTAATGCGCTCGATCCGCTATCGCTGGCATCTGCGGGAGTTGATGGCCCAGCGCGGCATGTTCAACACCACCGATTTGGCCCCGCATCTGGCCGAACGTGGCATCGAGATGTCGGCTTCCCAGGTCCACAGACTGGTGACCGGCACCCCGGAGCGGCTCAACCTGCAGGTGTTCGCTGCACTCTGCGACATCCTGGATGCCAGTCCCGCCGAGTTGTTCGAGCCGGTTGTGGTGGAGCGGGCTCGCCGCAAGACCGCCGAGGAGTCCGGGCCTGCCTCGGCCGTCTCACCGGGCGAAGTCCGTCGGCCTCGTCGGGCCCAAATACTGCCCGACGAGCCATGAGCCGACGCGTAGGCCGATGCGCCGGCTGCGGTCGTGACGGCCAGATCGGCGGGCGCCGTCCGGACGGTGCTCAGGTCTGTGGCAGCTGCTATCGCGCCTACAAGCCCAAGCACCGCTGCGATGCATGCGGTGAGCTGCGGTTCCCTGCGGTCAAGGCAGGAGGACGCTCTGGGAGTGACAAGACCCTCTGCTCAATCTGCTATCGGACCGCCCGGCCCAAGCGCCTATGTGATGGTTGCGGTCAGCTCCGCATCATCAACTCCGGCAGGGCGGATCACGGTGAGCCCGCGCTCTGCGTCACCTGCTACCCGCGAATCCAGGCCAAGGTAACCTGCTCCGACTGCGGCGAATTGGCGCCACCCGTCGTGGTTCCGGGCGGCCGCACCGACACCACCCGCATCCTCTGCTCCCGCTGCTACGCACGTCCGCATCGCCCCTGTGGGGTCTGCGGACGATCCCGCCGTGTCGCTCTGAAAGCCACTGACATCAACCCTGACATCTGCCCTACGTGCTATCAGGCACCCGAAGTGTCCTGCGCGATCTGTGGTCGGCGCGACCGTGGTCGGCACACCGGCATCGGTGGGGCTCCGGCGTGCTTTAGTTGCATGCTCGCCGATCGCATCGACGCCCTCCTCACGGGGCCTGACGGGGCCATCGCAGGGACGCTGGTGCCGCTGCGCGAGGCCATTCTCGCGACGAACAACGCCCAGGCCGCCCTCTCCAACTTAGGCCGCAGCCGAGCCCACGACGTCCTCGCGGAGATCGCCGCCGGACGCGCTCCGCTCGCCCATGCCACCCTGGACCAGCACGGCTCCAGCCGCTCCATCGATCACCTGCGCGGGCTGCTTGTCGCCGCCCATGCCCTGCCGGCCCGCGACGAGCACCTCGTCCGGCTAGAAGCCTTCGCTCGCACTATTGCGGACTCTGTAGACCCTGACGACAGGACGATCATTGCTCTGTATGCGCGCAGCCATGTGCTGCGCCGCCTCCGCCGACACCTCAACGGCTCCGCACTCCAGCCTGGTGCGGCCTACCGGGCACGTGCAGAACTCGCCTCCAGCATTCGCTTCCTCGCCCACCTGCGCCGCCGAGGCCGCACCCTGGCCACCTGTCGACAGATCGACCTGGACGCCTGGCTTGCCAATCCTCGGCACGCAAACAGCACTCGCAGTTTCTGGTCTTGGGCCATCAAGACCAGAAATCTGCCGCCCTTGGAAATCCCCGTCACGATCAACACCGAGCCGTCCCAGTTCACCCCGGACGACCACCGATGGGCGCAAGCACGACGCCTGCTGACTGAAGACACTCTCCCGACCGCCGACCGGGTTGCTGGCCTCTTGGTCCTGCTGTTCGCACAGCAGGTCAGCAGAATCGCCCGACTCACCCGCAGCCACATCCACCATCGCAGTGACAGAGTCACCGAACTCAGTCTCGGTGCCACGAACGTCGTTCTCCCTGGCCCACTCGCTGACTTGATCAGCCAACTCCCCACCCCGCGTAGCGACGGCACCGCTCGCTATCTCCACGACGGAACCTGGCTATTCCCCGGTCGTCGCCCCGGCCATCCCCTCCATCCCACAAGCTTGTCCCGCCGCCTAACCGAGCTTGGTATCGATCCCCGTCCCGATCGCAACAGCGCCCTACTGGACTACGCTCGCCAACTCCCGCCTCCCGTTATCGGACGACTGCTCGGCCTTGCGCCAGGAACCGTCGACCGGTGGGCGACAATCTCCGGCGGCCGATGGGCCCGTTACAGGCCAACCTGACCTGCACCAATGCCCAGCATGACCGCGACTTTATTGCGCCGAGGACGCCGTGGTGCCGAGCCGCAGATGTTCTCGACTGCGCCTAGGATCCGGGTGGTGATCTGTTGGAAGGCCGGGGCTGGCTCGCGATAGGGCGCCCATCCTGTAGGAGACCGAGCTAGTCGCGTTGCGCCTGCCGCCTGGGGGTCGTCAGCCGCGTGATCGCGACAGCATCGATCCCAGCGACAGTTCCATCAGTCCCGCCTGCCGTGTCATCCTCCACCTCTTTCAGTTGGGGCTGGACCAGCGAACGATCCGACAGTGGATATAAGAGATCGACTACGGGCCTGGATGCCAATGCAGGTGAAGGGCATGAGCTCGGGCGACCATAGGTCAACGACGTTCGCGCTACAAGATCATCAAACTCGGTCGGTCCGGCGGCGATCGCCTTCATCTCAACTCTCACCCCTGGCGCTTAACAGTCACGTCCATAGGCATGGGGGGATGGTCGCCTGCTTCCCTTCTGCAAGGGGCTTTACTGTGAGTAGGTGGAGGGGGTAAGGCGGTTGCCTGTCACGACGCCCACGAGCACGCATCGATCAATCTCGGCATGACGGGGGCGGTGTGACGCGAGCCAGGTAAGCTCATCGATCCTGCGGGTGCCTTTGGTATCGCTTTTTGCCGTGAGATCCAGAACGAGAAGTTGTCCGAAGGGTGCGTTGGTGTTGGTGTACTCGGCTTCTTGGGTGAGGTATTTCTCCTCGATGTGCTCGCGTGTGTTGTCGTCGCTGTCCTGCTTCATCTCCGTGAGGTAACGCAGCGAGCCGAAGTGCACCATGACGTCGGCGCGCCCCATACCGACATCGGTGGATTCGACCTGGACGATGTTGTGCAGTTTCCCCGACAGCAGCCAGCCATGGAAGTCTCGCTGGAGGTCGGCTTCGACGGGCATGCGCTGCCCCTTTTCCGGTTTCCGCCGGTAATCGTAGGGACGATCGCCGCTCTTGCCGGAGCCGAAGAGGCTGGTGCGGGTCAGGTCGGAGCGGCTCTTGAGGAAGAGCAAGGTCTGCTCGACGAGCGCGCTGAACGTGTGCCGGACATCCCCCGCGAAGCGAGGGTGTGCAGACAGTTCCGCAATGAAACGGTCCAGCAACGGCACGATCAAAGGATCCGTAGCTTCAAGCCGGGCGACATCGCTGCTGTAGGCGAGGCCCTCGAGAACGCCGAGCGCGTCGTCGTTGAGTTCTCCGCCGATCCGCAAGGCCTCCTGGAGGCCGAGCGTTCGGACGAGGACGGGAGCGAAGCGGTGGAGGCGATCAGCCACCGCTGTTTGCCCGCCCTCCTCATCATCGTCCTCGGCGGGGTCCTTGACGGGATCGCTGTTGGTCTCCCGCGCGTCGATCCTAGCGATGATCAGCGCTGCTGTCTCCGTGTCGAACACAGGGCCGGGATAGTCCTGCGGCTGTCGGGCGGCATGTCGCAGGGCCGCCAGAAAGGCTGTCTCACGCAGGAAGCCGTCTTCAATCGCGGGCTCGACCAGCGTCGCCAGGCCGCTCGCAGGCTCGCTGACGCCGACGGGCCGGACAGCGCGGGCCGCGCGGTAGGCGTCGAACACAGCGTCCAACGCGCGCCAGCAGTCCATCCACACCGGTGCCTGCAAGGCTTGCGAGGCTGCCCGAAGCTGGAGAAGGAGACGTCCCCAGGCAATCTCCGCAGACCGGCGTGGCTGTAACCACACGGGCTGGTGGGTGCCGTGCAGCCATGCCTCCCGCCGTTCTAACGCCCGCGCCACCTGATCGGTGGCGGCGGCCACCTGTTCAGCGTTGCCTGCAGCGAATCCCAAGACGGCATCGCACACCGCCGCGTACACCTCGGCATCGTCGCGGCCCTCCTCTGCAGCGGCGGCAGTGGCGAAGAATTGGCGAGCCTGTGTCATCTCGCCTGTGACCTTGGACCACTCACGCGACGTCAACGCGGCTCGCAGGCGGTCACAGCCAAGTTCGAACAGCGCGTCGACATCGGCCGCCTCGTCGACGGACAGGTGCTGCAGCATGTCGCGCATGCTCGCCGTGATCGCCGTTTCTCGCTGTGACCAGCAATCCAGCGCAACTCCGAGGATGCGTGGCAGTCGTTCGAGAAAGTCTTCCGGTCCGTCGGCGGGCAGATCTTCCAGCGTTTGCCAGACCTTGTAAGGACTGACAGCCTCCGCCACTGCTAGCCGGACCGCTCCCTCCAACCGCGCTGCGGCCAGCAATGGCATGGCGCCGATGGCCTCAGCCAGGCCGTCCAGCAAGACCTCGTTCAACTGGCGGGCAAGCCCCCGGGCGGTAGCTGAGCTGCCCAGCAGGGTCTCCAGCGCTGAGGAGAACGCCAGAAGACTCCTTTGCCCGGCGAATCCGGCGGGGAAGGGATCAGCTCTCTCGATCCAGATTGCATCGCCTGCGTCAAAGGCGTGCACAATCGCCTCGGCCAGCAAGGGCGCATAGGGGCCGGCTGCGACGTCGCCCACCTCGCCGTGCACCACCTGGGGCGGCAACGAAATGGCCTGAAACGTAATCGTCTGCCCGGAAGCCGCCAGGGCGTTCAGCCTGTCTGCCAACTGCGCCATGCCGTCTCCTTGCTCTGCCCGCGATTGTTCGTCACCACAACGGTCTGCCGTCGGGAGCTTCGATAATGTTCCCCTGCTGCAGCACGTCATGTGCCAGTTCGAAGTCGCTGGTGGTGATCAGCACCTGCAGATGCCTGTCCATGGCGAGCTTGGCCAGTTCTCCCAGCAGCCTGCGAATGTCGAGGTCTTGTACCTCCTCCGCCTTCGGGCTGTCAATGAGTAGCAGCCCTGGGTGTGTGGAGACGTGGTGAGCGGCGCCCACTCGCAACAGGGCGATCACGACTGCGATGCGAAGCCGTAGCCGTTCACCTGGGCTCTGGACGCCGAACGGCTTGGGGCGGTCACCGCCCTTGGTCACCTCCAGGCGCGCGGCGCGGTCGATCCTCACCGCCTCCAGGGAGTCGATACCGAAGCGTCGGCCGAGTTCGACGATCTCGCGGTTGAGGTCGGAGAAGAGCGTTTCCGCAGCGGTTTCGTGATCTTCCTCCAAGGTTTTGACCGCTGTCTTGAGCACCTTCAATGCCTTGGTCTGGCCGGGGTCATCGACCAGAGGCGGCAATTCCGGAAAGACGCTGAGCGCGCCCTCCAACCGCAGCACCTGCTCTCGCGCCGCGACTCGGGCCGGGACCTGGGTCGCGAACTCCGCCCGGCGAAGCCGCTCTTGCACTCGGGCCAGGTCACCTGAGAGGCGTGTCAGTTCTGCTTCGGCGGCTTCCAGCGCTTGCTTGGCGGCCCTTTCCGCAGCGGCACTGGCCTCCAGCCGCTGCTTGGCCTCGGCGATGACGTCGTCGGGGTTGTCGTCGTCACCGGGCACCAGCCGCGAGCACACGGCACATGCGTGGGCTTGGCTCTCCTCGCGGCGGCGCTCGGCGGTGATCTCCTGATCGCAGCGCGGGCACGCCTTGGGGTCAAGCCCGTGAAAGAGCAGGCGCGCGGTGGCACTCTCGCTGACATCGTTGACGAGCTTGGCGTCGTGCTGGCGTTGAGCACGAGCGCGACGATGCGCCTGCATCAGCTCGTCCCACAGGTCCTGCGCGCCAGCCACGGCGCGAGAGAGCCTGACCGCCTCTGCCGCCAGATCCGTCAGCGACTCCTGCTCACCTTCGTCGCCGTCACCGAGCAGGGCGAGCCGCTGTTGTGCCTGCCGCAGATTCTCCTCGATCTGCTGTCGTTCCTGGTTGCGTTGCTCCCTGGCTTCCTTGTCGGCAGCAAGGTGCGTCTTGCGGCGTGCGGCCAGCACATCGGCCGTGGTCTTGACCCGGGTGAGCGCTGCGGCCGACGGTAGGTCCAAGAACACCTGGAGGAGACGCCCGGGCAGGCCGCTCATCAGGACTTCTCCGAGCAGGGCCTTGTCCCGGCCGGCGGGCAGGTAGATCGCTCCGAAGTACACAGGCCAGCCATGGGTCTGGGTGCCCGTCTCCTGAAAGCTGTTGACGAGTGGGTGCAGGTCCAGCCGGTCCATCATCAGGGCTTGGATCTGCTCGGCATAGCTTTCGTCGCTGGATGCCCGCAGAACGGAGACGATCTGCCGGGCGGCGTCGGGTTCACGCGCCGTTTCCAGGGTTTGGATATCGGGACCGGTCAGCACCACCGCTGAGGTGATCTTCTCGTTGGTCAGGTTCAGCCGGAAGCCCATGGGCTGCCCGGCCACTTCGACGTCCAGATCAATCTCGTGCAGCCAGTGCCGTACGCCGATCGACTCCCGCGGCGAGCCGCGCAGGCACCAGGTGATCAGCTCCAGGACACTGGTCTTGCCTCGGAGGTTGGCCGCGACCAGACCCGTCAAGCCTTCGGAGAAGCGCAGCGGGGTATCGAACTTGCCCGGGTAAACCGAGCCCGTACGCACCCCCGACAGTCGCAGCCGGTGCAACCTGAGCGTGCGGGGTCTGGCAGGCGGTGTCGCGAGGGGAACGCCGTAGTCGTCGAACACGCTGCGGACATCCTCCGCTGGCACGCCGATCCGCTCAGAGATCCGGCTCTCCAGAGGCATGCCGTTCTCAGTCATGAGTCACCGCCTGGGCTCGCAGCTTCTCGAGACGTGCGCGGGCCCGGGCAGTAACCGACGCAATCCGCTCTCCCCGGGTCGCCTCGGCGTACTCCCGTTGCAGATACTGCCGCTGCTTGAGCTGGCTGCCCCCCAGCCCGTCGGCCAGAGCGAGGACAAGACGTGTTCGCTCGACGTAGTACTGAAAGACAGGCGCCTCGTAGATCACTTGTCGGGCCACTTCCCTGCCGGCCGCCAGCAGGAAGTAGTCATGCTGGCGGACCCGGTTGACCGTGCCGCGCCTCCGCCTTCCCACCAGTGCCGCGCTGCGCAGCACCGCCAGAGCGTCATCCAGAGGCTCATAGGCACCGAAGTGATGGCGCAGCATCGGATACCGCCGCACTTCCGGCTCTTCAGAGTCCAAGATGCTCCCCGCCAGCTCGAGAAGAGGCTCTTCGCCGCTCTTCTCATACTCCGTCAGAAGCTCGTCCGCGAGATAGTCGGGATTGCGCAGCCAGAAGTCCAGCTTCTGTAGCCGCACCTGCGTTCGAACCACGCCCACAGCCTCGGCAAGCCCAGGCAGGGCCCGGTCGGCATCGCTGACGTCCTCACAAGCACCATCGATGAGCAGCAGGATGCGCACCGCATCCTGCTCCCGGCTGGTCACTGGACTGTCGATGTTCGGATTCGAAAGTGCCTGGTCCACCGGCCAAGAATAATAGCGAATGGCGGCATTTAACACCGCCGAACAAGAACTTATAAGTTTCGAAATTTGAGATCGAAATGTTATTAGGGGTATGACGGATGGTGATCATGAATCACCTCCATACACAAGCCGTGGACTCTCCAGCCGCCCATACAAAAGCTTTGCGGCCGCCAGGCACCATTCCCATCAGTATCACAGCCACGCCCATCGGCTCCTGCAGGCGTCTGTGTCCACGCGATGCTGCCGCGAGACGTGCCGCCACAGGGTGAGGCAGCGGCCACGAGTGCGATCATCACGACCGCAGCGCCGACTGGATCGCACTCCTACTTGGCCATGAGGCAAGCGCCGCGGGCGAGTTCACCGCTCAAGACCAGCCCAAAGCAGACGATGCCGAACGGAGACTTCCACGCCATGGCCCTCTCGCACGAACTCTTATTGAACGTGCGATTCTGTCGGCGCATCCTGGCTGTGAGCCATGACGACGGCCACCAGGAGGCGCACCCCCGGGGAGAAATCGAGGAATTCGTCGCGGCCCTGGTCCTGCTCAGACACCCGCACCACAACCGGCCCGCTCCATCACGCGGCGACCCGGGCGTCACGCACGCGCCTGAAACTATCGCGCCGGTATTTCCGGCCCGTAGAGGGCATGCGCCAAACGCGGCCATAATGCGGCACCCATGGGATGCGAAGCGGCATGTTCAGCGGCGACCTGGCAGGTCGGCCCACTCGAACAGCTCACGAGCAGGAACACGCAATGCATCGGCGATTTGGAACACCTTATCCAGATGTGGGCTGTACATGCCGTTCTCGATCCGGTTGATCGTCTTGCGATCGACGTCGGCCAACTCACCGAGTTGCTCCTGAGTTAGCCCGTGCCCTTCGCGCAGCTCACGCAGCCGCGACCCGAACTGTCTGCGCAGCTCAGCGAGGCGTGGCGTGATCGGATCTGGCACTCACCCACGGTGACGGGCATGATCCTCAAAGGTCTGTACCAACGTTGGTACAAATGATTGCAGCAGTCCCGGCTTAACTGCCGTGACGTGCAAGCATGCAGCCACGCCCAGCGTGCAGCCGTTCCCGCCGCCCCTTCTTGGAGAGAGAGGCATGATCCGCTTCTGCCAGGCCCACCCCCTCCAGGCCCACATCCCCACCCCTCCCCATCGCAACCGCCACGGCGGATTCTCCCCCGCCTGGCGGATCTCCCAGCACGCTGGGCTGTCCCGGGAACTCCATGAACACGGGGCGGGCAACATGCTGCGCAATGCTGCCCACGCCACCTCCCTCGCGAAAATCCGACTCCCGCTGGCCCCATCCGGGAGTAACAGCTTGCTGCGCGTCCGAGCGGTCAGCTCCCCGCCTCCCAGTACCGATGCCGATCCCGCCGAAGTATGCCTGAACAGGGAACTGGCGCGAACGCCCGTCGATCCGAGAACCGGGCAGAACGTGAAGGCCGCCGGCCACGACAATCCCGACCTCGTCGCCCAGGACGCTGGGACTCTCCTGAAGAGAAAGCGCTGCGCCACGGCCATCGCCTATCGCATCGGCACCAAGCCGTGCATCAGGCTCGCTTCGCTAAGGCACTCAGCAGGCTCCGGCCAATCGTCCACTTACGCTGACCGACGTCCGGAAGAGGTAGATACGTGACGAGGCGTCGCAGGCAGTTCTCGCCGGAGTTCAAGGAAGAGGCCATCCGCATGGTCCTGGGGCGCGATCGGACGGTCGCGTCAGTGGCGCGCGAGTTCGAGATTAACGCCAGCACCCTGGGCAGCTGGGTGAGCCGATATCGGATCGCGATCACGCAGAACCAGCAGCAGCCGGTATCGGGGCCGGAGCGGGCCCGGATCCGGGAGCTGGAGCGGGAGAACCTCGAGTTGCGCGAGAAGTTGATGTTCTTGAAGAAGGCAGCCGCCATCTTCGTGGCCGAGATTGGATGACGCAGCTGCAGTCAGTTAGGCAGGTTACGCGCCGTAGAGGGTTGTGATAGACGCGCTAGCGACGTGGCGACCGGCTCGAACTCCTTGCGCAGGATCGAGGTTTGCCTCCCACAGAGGGGACGGCACGGTGTAGGTCCTAACCCAGTCTGTACCGCACGAGCGCCAACCTCGCATCACGGACGCTGGGCCCCATCCGTGCTGCGTCAGGATAGGGGAAACCACCAGACTGTCGTGACCTGTTCCAGTGGGCTTGACCGCCAACTTTCTCGGTGCCACCGGGTGGCGCTAGGAGGCAGCATCAGGCACTGTCTGGAACCCCAGATCCTGCACAGGCTCCGAACTGCTGGCCGCAGGGATAGCGCGTTCGGCATCCGTGGGCGTTGATGGCGCCAAGGTGCGGCGATCTCGGTTCCGTCTATCACGACCTCAGTCAGCATCTTGGCCAACTACGTGCTCAGCCTGGCCAACTACTGCGCCCAGCCTCACGAATACCCACGAGTTGAAAAAGACTCTCCGCCACTACGCGGGAACGCCGACGGGGCCCGGCCGGGTATGGCACGGACCCCGTCGGCGTTGCAGGCGTCAGTTCGTCAGCGTGAGGGGGTTGACCAGGTCGGCGTAGACGAGCAGGCCCGCCATGATCATCATCACGATCGCGAGCGCGTACGTCAGCGGCAGCACCTTGGCGATGTCGACGTAGGCCGGCTCCGGTCGCTTCATCACCCTGGCGTACGCCCGCTTGATGCCCTCCCACAGGCCCCCGGCGACGTGACCGCCGTCCAGCGGCAGCAGCGGGATGAGGTTGAACATGCCGATCGCCAGGTTGAAGCCGGCCAGCAGGTTGACGAAGATGGCGATCTTCTTCTCGGTGGACAGGTCGGAGGCGAGGATCTCGCCGCCCATGCGGCCCGCGCCGACCACGCCGACCGGGCCCTCGGGGTCGCGCTCGTCGCCGGAGAAGGCCGCGTGCCAGACGCCGACCATCTTCTCCGGCAGGTTGAGCAGCGAGCCGGCCACCCGGGCGGTCAGCTCGCCCATGTAGCCGACGACCTGGCCGAGGCTCTGCTTCTCCATGACCTCGGTGGGCAGCACGCCGAGGAAGCCGACGTTCTTGTCGATCTTCTCGGGGTCTTCGAGGTTGGGCCGGTCCTGGGCGATGAGCGTGACGTCGAGCGTCATCGGCTTGCCGTCGCGCTCGATGCCGAGCTTGACCGGGCCGGCGCCGTGGGAGCGGATCAGGCGGGTGGCGTCGTCCCAGGAGCCGATCTTCTGGCCGTCGAAGGAGACCAGGTGGTCACCGGGCTTCATGCCGGCCTGGGCGGCGGGCGTCAGCTGGTCGGTGGGCGCGCACTGGGCGCGCTGCTCGGAGATCGGGATCACGCAGGTGTGGGTCTCGGGCGAGACGATCGGGGCCCAGGCGGGCAGGCCGATGCCGACCAGCAGGATGCTGAAGAAGACGAACGCGAGCACGAAGTTCATCGCCGGGCCGCCGGACATGATGATGACCTTCTGCCACCACTTCTTGCGGTAGAAGACGCGGTCCTCGTCGCCCGGCCGCACCTCTTCCTGGGCGGCGTCGCGGGCCGACTCGATCAGGCCCTGCCACGGGCCCGTGGCGGTGCTCCTGAGCTTGCCCGGCTCGTCGCCGGGGCGCGGCGGCAGCATGCCGATCATGCGGATGTAGCCGCCGAAGGGGATCCACTTGATGCCGTATTCGGTCTCGCCCTTGCGCCGTGACCACGCCGTGGAGCCGAAACCCACCATGTACTGGGTCACCCTGACGCCGAAGATCTTGGCCGGCACCAGGTGGCCGAGCTCGTGCAGCGCAATGGAGACCATCAGCCCGAGGAGGAAGAGGATGATCCCCACGACGTAGAGCCAGTTCATCGAGGTGTGCTCCCGGCAGACGACAGGACAGACGAAGGGTCCGACCACCCCAGAGTAGTCGAACTCGCCACACCGTACGGCTTACCGGTTCCGACGGGCATTGACAGTCCGCGATCAAGCGATCACGCTGAGATAACGACGGAGGGGGACGTCTTGATCCGCATACTGATCGCCGAGCACCTGCCCTTGGTGCGCCGTGGCCTGCTCGTCACCCTGGCGGCCGAACCAGGGCTGCGGGTCGTCGCCGAGGCCGGGCACGCCCGGGAGGTGGTGAGCGCGGCGCGGGACGCCGAGGCCGACGTGGCCGTGGTCGATCTCGACCTGCCCGGGGAGCCCGCGGCGGGGCTGCTGGCCGCGCACGTGCCGAGGTGCCGGGTGCTGCTCCTTTCCGCCGCGCCCAACCCCGCGCAGGTGCGCGAGGCCCTGGCCGGCGCCGCGCTGGGGTTCATGAGCCTGTGCGTGCCGCCCGAGCGGCTGGCCGACGGCATCCGGCAGGTCGCGGCCGGGCAGCGGGCCATCGAGGCCGAGCTCGCCGTGGCCGCGCTGCAGTGCGCGACCAACCCGCTGACCCGGCGGGAGCTCGACGTGCTGCGGGCCGCTGCGGGCGGGGCGCGCTCGACGGAGATCGCCGACGAGCTGTTCCTGTCGGTGGGGACCGTACGCAATCATCTGTCCCGCATCATGTGCAAGACGGGAGCGCGCAACCGGCTGGACGCGGTGCGCATCGCCAGCGACTCCGGCTGGCTGTAGGCGGCGGACGACGGATGGGCTCGGGCCTGTGCGGGACCCGGTGGAGCCGCGCCGCTCCGCCGGGACCCGAACACGTAGAGCCTGTCAGCCGTACGCACCCGCTGCCAGTGCAGGCCGTCACGACCGCACCGTGTAAAAGGTCACGGGTCGGAGCGGCTCAAGGACGCCAGATGAGCACCAGCGCGCAGTCGTCGTTGTGCCCCGAGGCCATGGCGTTGACCAGCGCCCTGGCGCCGTCGCGGAACCCCGAGGGCAGCAGCCGCTCGGCCTCGCCGAGCAGCCGGTCGAGCCCGGCGTCGATGTCGCGCCCCGGCTGCTCGATCAGCCCGTCGGTGTAGAGCAGCAGCGCGTCGCCCCGGCGCAGGGTGCCGCTGTCGGGCTCGCAGTGCAGGTCGGGCACCACGCCGAGCACCACGCCCTTGGCCGTGGCGACCTGCCAGTTGCCCGTGCCCGCGTCGAACTTGACCACCGGCGGATGACCGGCCGAGGTGATCGTGTAGTCGCCGGTGTCGAGGTCGAGGCGTACGTGCACCGCGGTCACGAAACCCTCGTCGCCGCGCTGCCGGTGCAGGTACGCGTTGCACGCGGGCAGGAAGTCCGTCACCGAGCCGAGCAGCCCGCCGAACGTGCCGGACAGCAGCAGCGCCCTGGTGCCCGCGTCGACACCCTTGCCGGAGACGTCGACCAGGGCGATCTCGACCGAGTCGCCGTCGCGCATGGAGACCAGGAAGTCGCCGCCGAACGACGAGCCGCCCGCCTGCTTGAGCACGACCTTGCCGCCCCAGTCCTTCGGCAGCGGGGGCAGCTCGCCCTGGCTCCTGAGCCGGTCGCGCAGCTCCAGCAGCATCGCGTCGCCGCGCAACCCCTGCACGCCCAGCTTGCCCCTGGTGCGGGCCATCAGCACGGCGAGCACGGTGGTGAACACGATCGTCACGGTGAGCCCCAGCCCGACCCGGCCCGCGCCCAGGTTGACCGCGATGTAGCCGAGCGCCACCCCTACTCCGACGAGCAGCTTGACCAGGCTGCCCAGCCGGAGCTGGAGCCCGCCGATCAGCGTGACCAGGATGAGCAGGGCGGGCGAGAACCACTCGGTCGACACCTCGGCCGCGAGGAACCCGATGACGAGCGCGAGCACGATCAGGGTGATGAGCAGGTTGCGGTCGCGGGCCAGCAGCACCCTCCGGACGAACCGGACGACAGGCACCAGGAAGGGCACCCGTATCAGGGCCGCACGGACCCGTGGCGGGATCAGCGGCGCTGGTCGGGAACTCATGATGCGCCTGACTGTATCGGTCTGACCCCTGTTTGGGCAGCCCACTTGACCAACGCCTTGATCATTAAGCACGGATATTGGGTGGCCGTCCCCCTTTGCCCGCTCCTACCTTGGACGGATGACGTATCCGATCCGTCCGATTGATGAATCAGAGTGGCCGGCCTACACGCGGGTGCTCGAGGAGGGGTTCGGCTGGACGCCACACCCCACGCAGGCTGAGCGGTGGAAGACCGAGACCGAGTTCGACCGTACGCTGGCCGTCTTCGACGGCGATCAGATCGTCGGTGTCACCGGCATCTACAGCCTCCCGATGACCGTTCCCGGCGGGCAGCTCCCCGTGGCGGGGGTGACCGCGGTCAGCGTGCTTCCCTCGCATCGCCGCCGCGGCGTCCTGTCCGCGATGATGCGCAGGCAGCTCGACGACATCCGTGAGCGCGGCGAGTCCGTGGCCGCCCTCTACGCCTCCGAGGCCCTCATCTACGGCAGGTACGGCTACGGCCGGGCCTCCAGCGAGCTGTCCTTCCAGATCGACACGCGGCGCTCGGCGTTCGTCCCCGGCGCTCCTTCCGACCCGTCGCTCCGGCTCAGGGTGGTCAAGCCCGCCGACGAACGGGCCGAGCTGGAGAAGCTGTTCGCCTCCGTCGTCCCCCGCCGCCCCGGCCGTTACGAGCGCAACGCCCACTTCTGGAACGGCCTCCTGGCCGACGAGGAGGCCGACCAGCACGGCGCGGGGCCGTGGCGCTCGATCCTGGCCGAGGACGACCGGGGCGTGCGCGGCTACGCGCTGTTCCGGATCAAGTCCTCCTGGGACGACAACGGCATCCCGAACGGGACCGTGAAGCTGCAGGAGCTGGAGGCGACCGACCCGGCCGCCTACGCCCTGCTGTGGCGCAGCGTGCTGGACCGCGACCTGGTCTCCAAGGTGCAGTCCGGTGGCAGGCCGGTGGACGACCCGCTCATCGCGCTGCTGGCCGACTCCCGGCAGCTGCGCGCGAGCTGGGCGGACGAGCTCTACGTCCGCCTGGTCGAGGTCGGCAGGGCGCTGTCCGCGCGGTCGTACAGCGCGCCCGTCGACCTGGTGATCGAGGTCGAGGACGAGACGTGCCCGTGGAACGCCCGGCGCTGGCGCCTCACCGCCGGCTCTTCCGGCGCGGAGTGCGTGCCGGTCGAGGACCAGCCGGACGTGACGCTGCCGGTGGTCGCGCTGGGGTCGGCCTACCTCGGCGACGGCCTGCTCGGCCAGCAGCTCGACGCGGGGCTGCTGCGCGAGCACACCGTCGGCGCCGTCCGCGGGCTCGCCACCGCCATGGCGTGGAGCCCGAAACCCTGGGCGGGCATGACCTTCTGACGTCGCGGTCCGTGACGTAGGCTCGACGGCATGGCGTTGCAAAGCCTGCAGATCACGGCCGTCGTGGCCATGCGTGCCCGCGATGTCTCCAAGCCGTCGAAGGAGCAGCAGGAGGCCGCCGACCGGCGGCCCCTGCGCGACGAGATGCCCAGGCGCGACCCCAAGCGCAAGGGCTAGGGAAGCGAGGGCAGCTGGCCGATCGTCTCGTAGGCGGCCAGCTGCGCGATGCGCCTGCTGTGCCGCTCGCTGCCGGAGAACGACGTGGCCAGGAAGACCTCCACGAACCGGGTGGCGTCCTCGGTGGAGTGCATGCGCGCGCCGACGCTGACGACGTTGGCGTTGTTGTGCTCACGCGCCAGCTGGGCCGTCTCCTCGCTCCAGGCCAGGGCCGCGCGGATGCCGCGCACCTTGTTGGCGCCGATCTGCTCGCCGTTGCCCGACCCGCCGATGACCACCCCCAGGCTGCCGGGGTCGCCGGCGACGCCCTCGGCCGCGCGCAGGATGAACGCCGGATAGTCGTCCTCGGCGTCGTAGACGAAGGGACCGCAGTCGGTCACCTCGTGCCCGTGATCCTTCAGCCAGGACACGAGGTGGTTCTTGAGCTCATAGCCGGCATGGTCGGCACCGATGTAGACACGCACCCGTCCAGTCTTCCACAGCGCCGCGGATCGGGCTCGCCGACAGGAGTAAGGACCGCTAACCTTGTCGAGTCCTTACGCAAGCGAAAGCAGAGATTCATGCGAGAGATCCGTGTCGTCGGCGACCCGGTCCTGCGCACGCCCGCCGAGCCGGTGACGGACTTCGACCGCGAGCTGCGCCGGCTGATCGACGAGATGTTCCAGGTCATGTACGCGGCCGACGGCGTCGGCCTGGCCGGCCCGCAGATCGGCGTCTCCCGGCGGCTGTTCGTCTACGACATCACGGGACGCAAGGGGCACCTGGTCAACCCGGTGCTGACCGTCGACGACCCCGAGGAGGTGCCCGACCAGGAGGGCTGCCTGTCGGTGCCCGACCGCGGGACGGGCCGGCCGATCTACGCGCCCGTGGCGCGGCCGGCGGGCGTGACGGTCGAGGGGCTGGACCGGTTGCAGCGTCCCGTGCGCGTCAAGGCCCGCGGCTCGCTCGCGCGCTGCTTCCAGCACGAGACCGACCACCTCGACGGCAGGCTGTTCGTCGATCGCCTGCCGCGAAACGAGGCCCGTACCATCCTGCTGCGGGCATAACGTGGCCGGGTGAGCGTACTCTCCGGCAAGGGCGCGTTGGTCACCGGCGGTTCCAGGGGTATCGGCAAGGCCGTCGTGGAGCGGCTGACCGGCGACGGCGCGGACGTGGTCTTCTGTTACCAGCACGCGGCGCAGGCGGCCGAGCGGGTCGCCGCGGCGACGGGCGCGCACGCCGTGCGGGCCGACCTCGGCAGCAGGCAGGACCTCGATCGGCTGTTCGCCGAGGCGCAGGCGCGGCTGCCCGGGATCGACATCGTGGTCAACAACGCCGCCACCGTCGAAGGGCAGAAGACCTTCGACGCGATCACGGACGACGACTACGAGCGGGTCTTCGCGGTCAACGCCCGTTCCGTCTTCCTGGCCATCCAGTGGGCGGCGCGGGTGATGCGCGACGGCGGGCGCATCATCAACATCTCCTCGCTCAACACGCGGATCCCCGCGCCGGCCCTGGCGCTCTACTGCGGCAGCAAGGGGGCGGTGGAGCAGTTCAGCAAGGTCGCGTCGCGGGAGCTGGGCGGGCGGGGCATCACGGTCAACGTGGTCTCCTCCGGCGCCACCGACACCGACATGCTGAGGGCCGCCAACCCGCCCGAGGCGCTGGAGACGACGCCGGCCTACACGGCGCTGGGGCGGCTCGGCCGGCCCGACGACATCGCCGCGGTGGTCGCGTTCCTCGCCGGTCCCGACGGGCGGTGGGTGACCGGGCAGAACGTGCTGGCCACCGGCGGGCTGTACATCTGACCAGGGCCGCGGCACCGACCGGGGGCGCGGCGCGTGGCCGCGCCCTCCGGTGGTAGCCGCCCAGCGGCCGTTCAGGGGCCGCTCGGTGCCATCAGAGCTGGAGAGACTTGACTTCGAGGTACTCTTCGAGGCCCTGCTCGCCGAGCTCGCGGCCCACGCCCGACTGCTTGTAGCCGCCGAACGGCGCCAGCGGGTTGAACCGGCCGCCGTTGACCGCCACCTGGCCGGTACGCAGCCGCCTGGCCACGTCGAGCGCGCGTTCCTCGGTGCCCGCCCAGACGGCGCCGGCCAGGCCGTACCTGGTGCCGTTGGCGATCTCGACCGCCTTGTCCTCGCTCGTGTACGGGATCAGCGACAGCACCGGCCCGAAGATCTCCTCCTGCTCGATCGTCATGCCCGGCTCCACCGCGGCGAACACCGTGGGCTCGACGTAGTAGCCGCGCTCGTGCGGCCGCTCGGTGCCGCCGGCCACCAGCCGGGCCCCTTCCTCCTGACCCCGGTTGATGTAGTGGACCACCCGGTCGCGCTGGGCCGCCGACACCAGCGGCCCGATCTTGGTGGAGTCGTCGAAGGGGTCGCCGACCCGGTAACCGCGGGCGGCCTGGACGGCCAGGTGGACGGCCTCGTCGTACTGGTCGCGCTGGACGAGCATGCGGGTCTGCGCCGAGCAGGTCTGGCCGGCGTTGACGAAGCAGTTGGCCACGCCGACCTTGACCGCCAGCGCGAGGTCGGCGTCGGGCAGGATGACGTTGGCCGACTTGCCGCCCAGTTCGAGCGCGACCCGCTTGACCGACTCCGCGGCCAGCGCGGCCACCCGGCGGCCGGCGGCGGTGGAGCCGGTGAAGGAGACCATGTCCACCGCGGGATGGGCCGCCATCGCCTCGCCGACGACCGGCCCCCGGCCGCTGACCAGGTTGAACACGCCCGGCGGCAGGCCCACCTCGTGGAAGATCTCGGCCAGCGCGTACGCGGCCAGCGGCGCCACCTCGCTCGGCTTGAGCACGACCGTGCACCCGGCGGCCAGGGCGGGCGCGACCTTGCACACGATCTGGTGCAGCGGGTAGTTCCACGGGGTGATCGCGGCCACCACCCCGATCGGCTCCTTGACCACCAGCGAGTTGCCGACGCGGGCCTCGCGCGGGTATTCGGCGGCGAGCGCGGCGTAGGAGGTCAGGACGCTCACCGGCATGAGCGTCTGCACCCTGAGCGCGAAGGCCAGGGGCGCGCCCATGTCGGTGGCGATGATCCCGGCCACCTCTTCTGATCGCTGTTTCAGCAGTTCGGCGGCGTCGGCGAGAAGTTTCGCCCGTTCGGTGGAGGCCGTCGCGGACCATTCGGGGAAGGCTCGCGCGGCGGCGCCGGCCGCCGCTTCGACATCGTCGGGGACACCCGCGGGCACCCGATCGATGATCTCTTCGGTGGCCGGGTTGACGACCTCGATGGAGTCGTCCGATGCCGAAGCGGTCCAGGAGCCGTCGATATACAGCTGACGCATGGCCCCATCTTGACAGCGCGTCATGCCTGAGGGCGAGGGCTCATCCTGAGTGAGGGATAAGCCCTTTCCACCGCGGTCTGGTTTTCTTCCCCCTCGGGGATCAGTCGAACTGCGGGCGCCTGGTGCGAGTGCGCTTCAGTTCGAAGAAGTCGTCGAACTGCGTGACGGCCAGGACGCCGTCCCACAGCTTGCCCGCGTCGTCGCCGCGCAGGATCCTGGTGATGACCGGCCCGAAGAAGGCGTTGTCGCCGACGCGGATGACCGGAGTGCCGACCTCCTGGCCGACCAGGCCGATGCCCTCGTCGTGGGAGGCGCGGATGGTGGCGTCGTACTCCTCGGAGTGCATGGCCTCGGCCAGGCTCCGCTCGAGGCCGGCGTCGTCGAGCGCGCCCTCGATGACCTCGCGCAGGCGCTCGGGCTCCTTGCTCAGGCCCTGGTTGTGCAGGCGGGTGCCGAGCCCGGTGTAGAGCTGGCCGATGACGTGCTCGCCGTGCTTGGCCGCGGCCGCGGCGATGACCCTGACCGAGCCCATGGCCTTGGCGGCGCGCTCGAGGTAGTCGGCGGGTACGTCTTTCTCCTCGTTGAGGAAGTAGAGCGACATCTGCCGCCAGCGCGGCTGGATCGGCCGGACCTTCTCCACCTCCAGCAACCAGCGCGAGGTCACCCACGCGAACGGACAGGAGGGGTCGAACCACAGGTCCACGGGAATCTTCTCTGTCATGTCTGCCCGTAACCTGAGGTGGTTCGGGTCCTATTCCCGGCATGGCAGGATACGGACAACCCCGACGAAGTGGTGAAAAGGAGCGCAACTTGGCAGGCAACCTGACCCGGGACGAGGCTCGTGAGCGCGCCCGGCTGTTGAAGGTCGAGTCGTACGAGGTCGCACTCGACCTGACCGAGGGAGAGGAGCGCTTCGAGAGCGTCACGACGGTCCGGTTCACCAGCACCCGGCCGGGCGAGTCCACTTTCATCGATCTGCACGGGGCCACCGTCCGCAAGGTCACCCTCAACGGCGACGACCTCGACGTGTCGGCCTACGACGCCGAGCGGGGCCGCTTCCCCCTCTCCTCGCTCGCCGAGTCCAACGTGCTGGTCGTCGACGCCGACTGCTCCTACATGCGCACGGGCGAGGGCCTGCACCGCTTCGTCGACCCGGTCGACCAGCAGGTCTACCTGCACAGCCAGTTCGAGACGGCCGACGCCCACCGCATGTACGCCTGCTTCGACCAGCCCGACCTCAAGGCCACGTTCCAGCTCACGGTGCTGGCCCCGGCCGGCTGGGAGGTCGTCTCCAACGCCGCCGCCTCGCAGGTGACCGAGCTGCCCGAGCAGGCCGGCCGGCACGGCACGGTCCAGGCGGCCAGGCGCTGGGAGTTCCCGGCCACGCCTGTGCTGTCCACGTACATCACCGCGCTGGTCGCCGGGCCGTTCCACAAGGTGACCTCCGAGCACGACGGCATCCCCCTCGGCGTCTACTGCCGCGCGTCGCTGGCCGAGCACCTCGACGCCGACAACATCCTGGAGGTCACCCGCCAGGGGTTCGACTTCTTCCACCGCGTCTTCGGCGTGCGCTACCCGTTCGGCAAGTACGACCAGCTCTTCGTGCCCGAGTTCAACGCGGGCGCGATGGAGAACGCGGGCTGCGTGACGTTCCTGGAGGACTACGTCTTCCGCTCCAGGGTCACCGACGCGGTCGTCGAGCGGCGCGCGGAGACGATCCTGCACGAGATGGCCCACATGTGGTTCGGCGACCTCGTCACCATGCGTTGGTGGGACGACCTGTGGCTGAACGAGTCGTTCGCCACCTACATGTCCGTGCTGGCGCAGGCCGAGGCGACGCGGTGGGGCAAGGGCGCGTGGACCACGTTCGCGAACGTGGAGAAGTCCTGGGCCTACCGCCAGGACCAGCTCCCCTCCACCCACCCCATCGCCGCCGACATCCCGGACATGCAGGCGGTCGAGGTCAACTTCGACGGCATCACGTACGCCAAGGGCGCCTCGGTGCTCAAGCAGCTCGTCGCCTACGTCGGCCTGGACAACTTCCTGGCCGGGGTACGCGACTACTTCGCCGAGCACGCCTGGGGCAACACCGAGCTGAAGGACCTGCTCACCGCCCTTGAGCGGACCTCGGGCCGCGACCTGTCGTCCTGGTCGAAGGAGTGGCTGGAGACCTCCTGGGTCAACACGCTGCGGCCGGCGTTCGAGGTGTCCGGCGGGCGCTTCACCAAGTTCGAGGTGCTCCAGGAGGCGCCCGCGGACTATCCGACGCTGCGTTCGCACCGCGTCGCGATCGGCCTCTACACGCTGGCGGACGGCAAGCTGACCCGGACCAAGCGGGTCGAGCTGGACGTGGTCGGCGCCCGTACGGACGTGGCTCAGCTCGTCGGCGAGGAGCAGCCCGACCTGGTGCTGCTCAACGACGACGACCTCACCTACGCCAAGATCCGGCTCGACGAGACCTCGATGCGGACGCTGGTCGAGGGCGGCATCGCCGCGTTCACCGAGTCGCTGCCGCGCGCGCTGTGCTGGTCGGCGGCCTGGGACATGACCCGCGACGGCGAGATGCCCACCCGCGACTACGTCAAGCTGGTGGTCTCGGGGGCGGGCACGGTCAGCGACATCACCGTGCTGCAGGCGGTGCTGCGTCAGGCGCGCATGGCGGTGCAGCAGTACGCCGACCCGGCCTGGCGGCCCGAGGGGCTGGCGCTGCTGTCCGCCGAGCTGCGCTCGCTGCTCGGCTCGGCGCAGCCGGGCTCCGACCAGCAGCTCGCCTACCTCCAGGCGTTCGCGCAGGTGGCGAGCGCCGACGAGGACCTGACCCTGCTGGAGCGGATCCTCGACGGCAGCTCGGTGCCCGAGGGGCTGAGCGTCGACACCGACCTGCGCTGGAGCCTCGTGCACGCGCTGGTCTCCGGCGGCCGGCTGGCCGAGGCCGGCATCGACGCCGAGCTCGAACGGGACCCTACGGCGACGGGTGAGCGCCAGGCCGCGCTCTGCCGGGCCGCGCTCCCGTCCGCCGAGGCCAAGGCGGCGGCGTGGGAGCGGATCGTGGGCGGCAAGCTGGCCAACCACATCGCCCGTACGACGATCGGCGGCTTCCAGGACCCGCACCACGCCGAGCTGCTGGCGCCGTACCGCGAGAAGTACT
This sequence comes from Nonomuraea fuscirosea, assembly GCF_003001935.1. GTDB lineage: Bacteria > Actinomycetota > Actinomycetes > Streptosporangiales > Streptosporangiaceae > Nonomuraea > Nonomuraea fuscirosea. The sequence continues at coordinate 27,380 of NZ_PVNG01000005.1, forward strand.
TCGCGGAGGTGGGCCGGATCTACCGCGAGTGGACGTTCGACCAGGCCTCGACGTTCGCCGTCGGGTGTTTCCCCTCGTTGCTGATCGAGCCGGAGACGGTGCAGGCGGCGCAGGACTTCCTGGCCGGGGAGCAGCCGCCGCAGGCGCTGCGCCGGCTCATCCTGGAGGGCGCCGACGGCGTCAGCCGCGCTCTGCGCAACAGGGAGAAGGACGCCGCTTCCGGCTGATCTCATCCCTGATCACGCATCCGATCGGCCCTCGCGGGAACGCGGGGGCCGATCGGCTGCGCGGACTTGACGTGGGCATCCTGGGCGCGGTGTTAGCCTCGAAACCGTGCTAGGCCAGGGGACCACCCTCAACGACCGCTACGTGCTCGGCGACCGCCTCGGCGGCGGGGGCATGGGCGAGGTCTGGCGTGCCGACGACACGGTTCTCGGGCGTACGGTCGCGGTCAAGGTGCTCATGCCCGCGCTCTCCGAGGACCCGAGGTTCACCCAGCGCTTCCACAACGAGGCCAGGGCCATGGCCACGCTCAGGCATCCGGGCGTGGTCGACGTCTACGACTACGGCACCTGTGACGTCGCCGGCCGCCAGGTGAGCTTCCTCGTCATGGAATACGTGCAGGGCGAGTCGCTCGACCGCGTCCTGCGGCGCGGCCCGCTGCCGGTGGAGACGACCATGCGCCTGGTGGCGGAGGTCGGCGACGCGCTGGCCGCCGCGCACGCGCAGGGCATCGTGCACCGCGACGTCAAGCCGGCCAACCTCATGGTCAGGCCCGACGGCGGGGTGGTGCTCACCGACTTCGGCATCGCCCACTCGGCCTCGGCCGGGCAGCTCACGGCCACGGGGACGATGTTGTGCTCGGCCGGCTACTGCGCTCCGGAGATGGCCACGGCCAGCGACGTGACGCCGGCGGTCGACGTCTACGCGCTGGGCGTGGTGGCGTACGAGTGCCTGAGCGGGCATCTGCCGTTCCAGGGCGACACTCCCGTGCAGATCATCTTCAAGCACCTCAACTCCCCCATCCCGCGGCTGCCCGGCGACGTGCCGCCGGGGCCGCGGCAGGTGGTGGAACGGGCGCTGGAGAAGGCGCCAGACGCGCGCTGGCAGACGGCGCCGGAGATGGCCCAGGCCGCGCGCCAGGCGCTGAGCGCCCCCGACACGCTGCCCATGCCGCGCAGGCGGCCCGTGACGCGGGCGGCGCTGACCATCACGGCCGCCGTGGTGGTGTCGCTGGCCGTGGCGGGCTTCGTCTGGCTGCGGCCCTCGGGGCCGGCCGCCAGCGAGGAGGTGCCGCCGCCGGTGATCGGCAGCACCACGATCGAGTTCACCCCCGCCTCGCCGCCGGTCACCGGCCGCGACCTGACCTCGCCGCCCCCGGTCAAGCGCACGGCGGTGCCCAGGCCCACCCGCTCCGCGCCCGTGGCGACGACGTCGGCGCCCACCACGTCGGCCGTGCCCACCACCACCACGCGGCCGGGCACGACGCCGCCCACCACGCCGGCCACGACGGAGCCCGAGGAGCCGACGCCCGAGCCGACCACGCCGGGGCCCGAGGAGCCGACCGCCGAGCCCACGGTCACCCGGCCGCCCGGCGAGATCCAGTGCATCCGCGCTCCCTGCCCGGGTTGATCGGCTCAGGACGGCCAATGTGTCCGGGCTGGTGGCAGGGACGTCGCCGGCCTTGGCGGCGGTTCTGGAGGGCCGTGCCCGACACCGACATCCCTGGGCCACATGTCCTTGTCCGGTCGCCGATCGTGAGAAAGTCGTCGCGTGGACTCGACTCGTGACCTGTTCATCGCCCTCGCCCGCCGTTACGCCTTCGCCGATCTGGGCGCGCTCGCGCCGGACGCCGAGATCGCGGAAGTGTGCGAGTTCGGGCAGCGGTTGCTCTCGCTCGACGCCGAGGACTTCGCGGCCGAGGCCCGCGTGGTCCCCGCCGACCTGCGGCGGCGCGCGCGGGCCTGCCACATGCCGCAGACGCCGCGCGAGCAGCCGCGCGGGGCGCTGGAGTCGCTGCGTCCCGCGTACGGGCTGCTGCTTGAGGTCATCGCCGTACGGTGGCACCGGCGCGAGCTGAGCCCGATGATCGCGGCGGTGCACATCGCCAGCGAATACCTGCCGCTGCTGGCCTTCGAGCCGCAGCTCGGTCACGCCGGCGACCCCGCCAGGTGGCCCGCGGGGCTGAGCGCGTCGGGGAGCAGGTTCGGCGTGATCGGCGACCGGGAGTGCGACCACACCAAGTCCGAGCAGTCGGCCACGAACCGGACCCTGCGCGTGTCCGGGGAGCCGGCGGAGGGCTGGCGGGCCTACTTCGACCGGCAGCACAGCCAGGTCGCCGGGGCCGTGGCGGTGTGCGTTGCGGCCTGCCGCAACCCCTGCACGGCCATGGACTGGATCGATCCCGAGCCGCGCGCCGACCTGCAGTCGCGGGCGCGCACGGCGCTGGCCTTCGCCGAGACCCCGCTCGTCCGGCTGCGCCACGCCGCCCCCGTGGGCCACGGGTTCGGGGTGCCCTCGCCCGAGGAGGTGCTCGACGCCTGGGAGCGCAGCCGGGCGACGCTGGACAAGAACGCCGTCGGCACGGCGGCGCTGAAGGACGACGGGTTCCCGCTGCCCGGCCTGCCGTCGCTGTTCTCGGCCGTGGCCGACGCCCCGATCGAGCCGGCGTCGCTGCTGGCCGGGGTGAGCGAACACATCGTACGCCTGCTCGAACGGCACTGACGGGCTAGCGGCGGGCGGTCGCCTGTCGCGCAGGGCACAGAGCTAGCGGCGGGCGGTCGCCTGTTCGCCCAGGGCGGCGATGCCGTACAGCAGGCCGCCGATCAGGTCGCCCACGCTGAACGCGGTGGCCATCGACATCGCGGTCAGCCGGCACGCGCTGTCGCTCAGCCGCCGCCGCGCGTCCTCGCCCGTGACGATCTCCAGCCCCCGGCCGGCCAGGTCGATGAAGATCACCACGGCGCGGTCCGCCTCCTCGCCGAGGGCGGCGTGCAGGCGTTCGGCGAAGTGACGGCGCCCGCCCACCGGCTCGCCGATGAAGACGCCGAACCGCAGCCCGCTGCGGCGCTCGGCGGTGTGCAGCGCCTTCCTGACGTCGTCCGCCTGAGCGGCGGTCAGTCCCTTCATGCTCACCTCACCATCCCGCGGAGGCGCCGCCGACGCGCCTGCCCGGCTCGGCGGTCTCGGCCGCGGCCACCCAGTCGTGCTCGGGCACGTCCGCCCACGAGGGCACGCGGTCGGCCAGCACCAGCCCTGAGGTGCTCACCCCGCGCTCGCTCCTGGAGGGGCCGCCCAGCCACACAGGGCCCGCCTCGATCCGGCGGCGCGATCCGCGCCCCGGCACCATGACGAGCAGGCTGATCAGCACGAACAGCCCCATGGACACTCCGATGAGAAAGAGCAGGATCTCTGCCGCGCTGTTCACACCAAGACCGTAATCCTCGTGGGCGGGTCCGGCCAGACCCGATGCCGGCCGCGGCCCCGCGTCTTTTCCCGGTAAGATCGTTTAACGGGGCTTCTCTAGAGAAGAACAGTAGACATACCCCGATATCAGGCGTGGAACACGATGAGCTGGGCCATAAAACTATGGACGCGGCAACACTAGGAATCGATCGAAATCCCGGGCTACGGTGAGTGACGTGGACTCCGACAACCAGCGAGAAGACGGTCTCAACACGTCTCCCATCTGGCTGAGCGACCGACCAGAAAGCGAGCAGACCGCCGCCGCCAAGCCTTCGGCGCCCACCTCCACGTACGCGCCGCTCCAGCGCGCGTCCGTGCGCAACCTGCTGCAAGAACCCCGTTTCCGCCGCCTGCGCAACCGGCTGCTCGTGGCGGTCGCCGCGGGTCTGGTGGTGGGGTTCCTCGTGCGCGACTGGCGGGTGGGCGTGACCGCGGGCGTGATCGCGGCCGTGCTCGAGGCGGTCTACCGGGCACGCTCCAACTCCTCCGTACCGGCGTGGCGGCGGTCGTCCGTGGCGGAGCGGCGCACCGAGGCACAGCTGCGCAAGCTCGAACGCAGCGGCTATCGCACGCTGCACGCGAGGGCGATCCCGGGCAGCGAGGCCCAGATCGACCATCTTGTGGTGGGCCCGACGGGCGTCTACGCGGTCGACTCGGAGAAGTGGGACCGCCGGCTGCCCGTACGCGTGCAGATGGGCAAGAAGCTCTTCCACGGCCCGTTCGACATGAAACCCCGCCTCACCGAGGCCAAGTGGGAGGCGTCGCAGGCCAGCGAGCTGATCAGCGAGTCGTTCGGCCGCGAGATCGCCGTGGTGCCGTCGCTGGCCATCTACGGCCCGCCCGTGCCCTGGAAGATCATGACCATTCGCGGCGTGGACGTCTACCAGGGCGACCGCGCGCGCAAGTGGATCACCAAGCGGGAGCGGGCGCTGACGAGCACGGAGATCGACCGCATCTACGACATCGCCGCCCAGGCTCTGCCCGCCCGCTACGGCGAAGACTGACCCAGGCTGCCCGCCCGCTACGGCGGAGCTCGACCTCGGGCTGCCCGCCCGCTACGGCGAAGACTGACGCCGGGAGGGTTCGTCCGGCACGGCCGCCAGTCTCGCGCCGAACTCGTCGAGGCGGGCGGCCAGCTCCTTGCTCGGCGGCAGCGTGCCGGGCAGCCGCGAGTACACCGCCGCGCCGAAGCCGGCCTGGCGCACGATGTGGTCGATCAGCGCCTCCCGGTCGCGCGGCCACGGGAACGCCGGCTGCGCGATCAGCAGGGAGACGCAGCCGTGCACGGCCGACCAGAGGCCGAGCGCGAGTTCCTCCGGGTCGCCTTCGAACACCCGTGTCTCCACGCAGGCGGCGACGGCGGCCACCATGTGGCGGAAGGCCGTCTCGGCGGCCGGCGGCACGCCCGGCGCCGCTGAGGGGCGCAGCATCAGCACCCGGTACTGCACGGGGTGGTCGAGGGCGAAGCGGGCGTAGGCGCGGGCGCACCTGCCGAGGGCGAGGAACGGGTCGCCGCCGAGGTTGCCGGTGAACAGGCGGCCCAGCTCGTCCCACACCCGCATGCACACGGCTTCCACGAGCGCGTCCTTGTCGGCGAAGTGCAGGTAGACCGAGGGCGTGGACACGCCGGCGCGCCTGGCCACGGCGCGCAGGGTGAGCGCGTCCTCGGTGCCCGCCTCGGTCAGCAGGTCCTCGGCCGCGCGCAGGATCTCCTCGCGGAGCAGGGCTCCCTCTCCGCGCCTGGCGCGTACGCGTCTGGTGCTCATGGATCTCACATTGACGCCGTCAAGTTGACGATGTCAATCTGAGGTTCTGCGGAAGGGGCGTACCTAATATGGGGACTTTTCAGGAAGCGACCGCTGTGACGGCGTACGGGGAGGGCGAGTTCGCCGCCACCCTGGACGCGCAGTGGAGCGTGGGCAGCCGGCTGCACGGGGGTTACCTCCTGGCCGTGCTGGGCCGGGCCGCCGGCGAGAGCGTGGCCGGCGGCGGGCATCCGCACGTCACGGCCGTCAGCGGCACGTTCGTCGAGCCGCCGGAGCCGGGCCCGGCCGCCGCGCGGGTCGAGACGCTGCGCGTCGGCAGGACCGTGGCCCAGGTCAGGGCCGCTCTCGTACAGGAAGGACGGCTCCGGGTCGAGGCGCACATCACGCTGGGCCTGCTGGACGAGGCGGACCCCTGGTGGTCGGCGCACGAGCCGGTACGCCTCCCGCCCGAGCAGGACTGCTTCCTCATGCCCGTCGATCCCCCCGGCGCGACCCTCAGCGTGCCGTTGATGGGCGTGATCGAGGAGCGACTGGACCCCGAGCACCTGGCCTTCGCCGCCGGCGCCCCCTCCGGGCGCGGGGTGATGGCGAGCTGGCAGCGGCTGGCCGACGGCTCCGACTGGGACCCGCTCAGCCTGCTGGTGGCGCTGGACCCGGTGCCGCCGGTCTCGTTCGACCTGGGGCTGTCGGGATGGGTGCCGACGATCCAGCTGTCGGCCTATCTGCGCAGGCTGCCCGCCCCGGGGCCGGTCAGGGTGCGGCTGGCGGCCACGGACATCGCGGGTGAGAGGATGGACGAGGTGGCGCACGTCTGGGACGACAAGGGCCGCCTCGTGGCCCAGGCCACCCAGCTCGCCGCCGTCCGGCTGCCGGACCGGAGGTAGCCGGGGACTCACGCGTACGCGGTCCTGCCGGCGGGCGGGAGCGGGGCACGATCCGGTAACGGCCGTCCGACACATGGACAGTTGTCTCAGTTGCCGGGCGGCGGCCGTAACATGTGAGGACTCGCTAGCGATGGGAGAAGCCCAATGCCCGCCCTCAGGTCACGTACAGTCACCCACGGCAGGAATATGGCCGGTGCCCGGGCCCTGCTCCGGGCGACCGGCGTAGCCGGGAGCGATTTCGGCAAGCCCATCATCGCGGTGGCCAACAGCTTCACCCAGTTCGTGCCGGGCCATGTGCATCTGCGCGAGGTCGGCGACGTGGTGTCCGCGGCGATCAGGGAGGCCGGGGCGATCCCGCGCGAGTTCAACACGATCGCGGTCGACGACGGCATCGCGATGGGCCACGGCGGCATGCTCTACTCGCTGCCGTCGCGCGAGCTCATCGCCGACGCCGTCGAATACATGGTCGAGGCCCACTGCGCGGACGCGCTGATCTGCGTCTCCAACTGCGACAAGATCACGCCCGGCATGCTGCTCGCCGCGTTCCGGCTGAACATCCCGACGATCTTCGTCTCCGGCGGGCCCATGGAGGCCGGCAAGACGCCCGGCAAGAAGCTCGACCTGATCGACCCCATGATCGCCTCGGCCGACGACTCCGTCTCCGACGCCGACCTGCTGGCGATGGAGGAGAACGCCTGCCCGACCTGCGGCTCCTGCTCCGGCATGTTCACCGCCAACTCGATGAACTGCCTGGTCGAGGCCATCGGCCTGGGGCTGCCCGGCAACGGCACGATCCTGGCCACGCACAAGGCGCGCAAGCAGCTGTTCGAGGACGCCGGGCGTCAGCTCGTCGAGATCACCCGCCGCTACTACGAGGACGGCGACGAGTCGGTGCTGCCGCGCTCGATCGCCACCCGTGAGGCGTTCGAGAACGCGATGACGCTCGACGTGGCCATGGGCGGCTCGACCAACACGATCCTGCACATCCTGGCCGCCGCCCGCGAGGCCCAGGTCGACTTCGGGCTCAAGGAGATCAACGAGATCTCGCTGCGGGTGCCGTGCCTGTGCAAGGTCGCCCCGGCCACGGACAAATACCACGTCGAGGACGTCCACCGCGCCGGTGGCATCCCCGCCATCCTGGGCGAGCTCGACCGGGCCGGGCTGCTGCACCGCGACGTGACCACGGTCAACGGCGGCACGCTCGCCGACCTGCTGACCACCTGGGACGTGCGTTCCCCGTCGGTCAAGCCCGAGGCCGTCGAGCTGTGGCACGCCGCCCCCGGCAACGTGCGCACGGTCAAAGCGTACTCCCAGGACAACCGCTGGGACGACCTCGACCTCGACCGCGAAGCCGGCTGCATCCGCGACCGCGAGCACGCCTACACCGCCGACGGCGGCCTGGCCGTGCTCTACGGCAACATCTCGCGCGACGGTTCCGTGGTGAAGACGGCCGGGGTGGACGAGTCGATCTGGACGTTCAGCGGGCCCGCGGTGGTGTTCGAGTCGCAGGAGCAGGCGGTCGACGGCATCCTCGGCGGCCGGGTCAAGGCCGGCGACGTGGTCGTCATCCGCTACGAAGGCCCCAAGGGCGGGCCCGGCATGCAGGAGATGCTCTACCCGACGTCCTTCCTCAAGGGCAAGGGCCTGGGCAAGGTGTGCGCGCTGGTCACCGACGGGCGCTTCTCCGGCGGCACCTCCGGGCTGTCGATCGGGCACACCTCTCCCGAGGCGGCCGAGGGCGGCGCGATCGCGCTGGTCGAGGACGGCGACATCATCGACATCGACATCCCCAACCGGCTGCTGGAGCTGCGCGTGCCCGAGGCCGAGCTGGCCGCCCGGCGCGAGAAGCTGCTGGCCGAACTGGGCGGATACCGGCCGCGCGACCGTGACAGGAAGGTCAGCGTGGCGCTGCAGGCGTACGCGGCGATGACCACGTCCGCCTCGACGGGCGCCTCCCGCGACCTGACCCAGCTCTCACAGTGACGCGCGCCTGATCAGGGTGATGCGTGACCCTGTTCAGAGTGACGCGGTGATTCGTTGACCTGTGCGGCAGGTGACAGGAATGTCGCCGTCTGCCGCACAGGTTTTCGAAAATTGTCGGTGGTCGTCCGTATTCTTTGGGTATGACGACAGTCGTGAAGCACGATACTCGCCCGCTGACGACCGCCGAGATCGCCGCACTCGCACTCTCCCTCGCCCACCTCGGCGCGGGGCCGCAGGCCGTCACCGCCCGGCGTGGCCTGCAACACGCGTTCGAGCACCTGGAGCTCGACGACGACGTCATCGCCACCACGCTCGAGACCCTCACCGAGCCGCTGCCCACCGACGTGGCCTCCCGGGCCAGGCTCATGGCCGACGCCATCACCAGCCGGCTCAACATCCGCCTGCACTACCGCGACGCGTCGGGCAGCATCACCGCCCGCGACGTCGAGCCGGTGACGTGCCTGGTCCACCGCGAATACTGGTATCTGGTCGGGGTGTGCAGGATGCGCCGGGCGATCAGGGCGTTCCGGTTCGACCGGATCATCGCGGTCGAGCCGACGCTCACCCCGTCCCGCCCGCACCTGGCCGACCGCTTCCTGCCCTTCCAGCGCCGCAAGCGGCGCGCGATCACGGCCGCATAACCGATCCGGCCTCCGCCCGGACACTCCCGGCCGCACTCGCCGGCCGGGGGTCGGCCGACCCATGGCCGCATCCGCCGGTCGACGGGCCGGACGGTGGATCCGGGGTCGGACCTCCCCTTTTCGCGCCCGGTGGGCGGGAGACGTGGGTGAAGTTTGACCGGGTGGTCCCCGGGCGTTGGGGTGGCGGGTGGCAGGCTCCCGGGCATGCGCGTTCGGCAGCTCTCGCTCTTCGCCGCCCTGCTGATCACCTACGTCGGCGGCCCCGTTCCGCCGCACGGGCCACCGGACACGGCGTCGGCCCCAGCACCGGACAGGGCGACAGGCAGAGCGTCGGGCAGCGCGTCGGGCACGGCGTCGGACGTGGCGCCGCGTCCGGCGGCCCTGGCGCGGCTGCTGCCGGGCCAGGACGACGGGAGCGCGCTGCCGCCGGTCGAGCGGCGGGCTCTGGACCGGGCTCTGGGGCGCTACCTGCGTGAGCGCCCCGGCCGCGCGGCCCTGGCCGTCTACGACCGCACGACCGGCATCCGGTACGCCTTCCGCGAGCGGGTCCCGTTCCTGCTGGCCAGCGTGGCCAAGGTGGACATCCTGCTGGCGCTCCTGCTGGGCAAGGACGGCGAGCGGCTGAGCGGTCACGAGCGGGAGCTGGCCTCGCGGATGATCCGGCACAGTGACAACGACTGCGCGCACGACCTCTACCTGACCATCGGCGGCCGGGAAGGGCTGAACCGGATGCTGCGTCAGGTCGGCGCCCTGCACACCCGGCCCGGCGCCGGCACCTCCTGGGGGATCACCCACAGCCGGCCGTCGGACCAGGTCAGGGTGCTGGAGCAGCTCACCGACCCCGAGGGGCCGCTGACCGCCCGCAGCCGGCACTACGTCATGGAGCTCATGTCGTCGGTGGAGCCGGCGCAGGCGTGGGGGGTCAGCGCCGCCGCCCCCGAGGGTGAGGCGGCGCTCAAGAACGGCTGGCTGCCCGCCGACGCCCACGACGGGCTGTGGACGGTCAACAGCGTGGGGCGGCTCCAGGTACGCGGGCACGAGCTGCTGCTCGCCGTACTGTCAGAGCGCAGCCCCGACCTGGAGACGGGCGTCACCACCGTCGAGCGGCTGGCCCAGCTGACGGTGGACGCACTGACCCGGCCGGGCGACACGACCGTCCTCGACCGGTGGCCGGCGCCTGACCGCGCACGCGGGAGGCTTCCTCGGCCTGCCGGATCGGCCGGCCTGGACGGCCGGCGCCTGACCGCCGGCGCCGTCAGCCCGTCGTCACGGCCGGTGCGACGGGAGGCCGCCCACGGGTCAGGAGGCGCAGCAGCCGCCGCCGCAACAACCGCCGCCGCCACCGCCCTTCGGGGCCGCGGCGCCGCCGGTCATGGCGACCGTGGACAGGAGTTTGACGGTGTCGCCGTGCCCTTCGGGGCAGGTCGCGGGGTCGTCGGAGGCGGACATGGGGCGGGACACCTCGAACGTGGAGCCGCAGGCGCGGCAGCGGAAGTCGTAACGCGGCATGGCACAAGCCTAGCCCGATCAGCCCGGCCGGTCAGTGGTAGGTGAGGTGGGCGTAGTCGGCCACGGGTTCGTAGCCGATCGCCTGGTAGACGGCGTTGCTGGTGGGGTTGTCCAGGTCGGTGAAGAGCACCACCTGCTCGCAGCGCTCCGCCAGGCCGGTCTGGCTGGCGAAGGCGGTGACGGCGCCGCCGTAGCCGCGCCGGCGGCGGGACGGCGGCGTGTAGACCGGGCCGATGCGGCAGACGCCCCCCGCCGCCGGGGAGAGCGCGGCGAGCGAGACGGGCGCCTCGCCGGACTCCCAGACGAACAGCTCGCGCCCGGCCAGCCGCCGCGCGACCCGTTCGACGACGTCGCCCTCGCCCATGGCGACCTCCTCGCCGAACGCCTGGTACCAGCTCACCAGCAGCGGGAAGTCGGCCGGCACGGCGAGCCTGCCCCGGCCGGGCACGTCGGGGACGGTGAGCGTGCCGAGCCGGTAGAGGCGTTCGGAGACCGTCCTCGCGGGCGGCCCGAGCAGCCGGGTGACCTCGGCGGTCACGTCGAGCGGGCCCACCAGCGCGGGCAGGCCGCCGGGACGCGCCCGTACGAACGCCTCGACCGCTTCTACGGGCACCCCGAAGAGCCCGACGGGATGCGGCGGCGTGTGGAAGACCGCCCCGCGAACCTCACCGTCCACCGTCCACCAGCCGAACAGCAGGTCCTTCGCCGGCATGCCGGCCCGCAGGTTGGCCAGGATGGTCAGCGGCACGGTGTTGCGCACCGGGTCGCCGAGCAGGAACGGCTCGGCGACCGCGGCGTACTCCTCGACGTCTGAGGTGAAGGTCCACATGCCTGGCATGGTGTCAGGCGGTGGCACTCCGGCTCAATGCGGTCGGCTCAGGCGGCGGCCTCAAGGTAGGGCGCCCATTGCGGGTCGCCGATGAGCGAGGCGCCGATGAGCCGCCAGTGGGCGCCTCTGGGCACCGCGGGGCTGACGCGCAGCGTCCACCCCAGCTCCTCAAGGTATTTGTCAGCCTTACGGTGGTTGCAGGTGGTGCAGGAGGCGACGCAGTTTTCCCAGGTGTGGGTGCCGCCCCTGGACCGGGGGATCACATGGTCGATGGTCTCGGCCCGCTGCCCGCAGTAGGCGCAGCGGTAGTCGTCGCGCCGCATGAGGGCGGCCCTGGTCAGCGGGATGCGGGACCGGTAGGGAATGCGGACATATCTGCGAAGTCTGATCACCGACGGCACGTCGAGCGTGCGGCTCGCGGAGCGCAGCACCGCGCCCCTGCCGTCACGGTGGACGACGTCGGCCTTCTCCCGCAGCACGAGCACGACGGCGCGGTGCAGCGAGAGGGTGGTCAGTGGCTCGTAGGTGGCATTGAGCAGCAGGACTTGGCGCGTCATCGGGCCTCTCCCTGCTGCGCGCGTATCAAAGGGGACATGCCGCGGCATGTCCCGACTGTCGGCCCCTCCTGGGGCACTAGTGCTTCCGTCACGTGGACCTCCGCCGGACGGTCCAGCGGATGGTCACCACGGCACCGTCCTGTCACCAAGTCTGGCGTTTGCACCGTGGTCCCCGCCACCCCAAAAAATCCTCCTGCAGGAATGACCAGAGGGACTCACGATACGTTTTATGCCCGCTCTACCAGCGCTTTACGCATGCCCGTTGGCAGTAGGGTTCGAGACATGACCCGAGAGCCGTACCCGACCGCGCGCCGCGACGACGTCGTCGACATCCTGCACGAAACGCCTGTTCCCGACCCTTATCGGTGGTTGGAGGATCCGGACAGCCCGGAGACGAAGGGCTGGCTGCTCGGGCAGGCGGACCTGTTCGCGAAGGAGCGCGGGCCGCAGCGGTTCAAGAGCCGCATCGCCGAGCTGCTCAGGTCCGGCTCGGTCGGCGTTCCGGCCTGGCGTGGCGGGCGTCACTTCTTCTCGCGCCGCACCCCCGACCAGGAGCACGCCGTCTACTACGTGGCCGAGCCCGACGGGACCGAGCGGGCGCTCGTCGACCCGATGGCGATCGACGCCTCCGGGCTCACCACGCTCGACGCGGTGCAGCCCGACAAGGAGGGCAGGCTGCTGGCGTACCAGATCTCGGTGGGCGGCGACGAGGAGTCGGTGCTCTACGTGATCGACGTGGCCACCGGCGCGCGCGTCGAGGGCCCGATCGACCGGTGCCGCTACTCCCCCATCGCCTGGCTGCCGGGCGGTGAGGCGTTCTACTACGTGCGCCGGCTGCCGAGCACCGAGGTGCCGGAGAACGAGTCGCAGTTCCACCGCCGGGTCTACCTGCACCGCGTCGGCACCTCCACCGAGGACGACGTGATGATCTTCGGCCAGGGCCTGAAGATGACCAACTACTACGGCGTCTCGGTCTCGCGCGACGGCCGCTGGCTGCAGGTTTCCGCCCACGAGGGCACCGCGCCGCGCAACGACCTGTGGGTGGCCGACCTGACCGAGTCGCCGATCGACCGGCCCGCGCTGCGGGTCGTGCAGGAGGGCGTGGACGCGCAGACGGGGCTGGTCTTCGGCCGCGACGGCAGGCTCTACGTCCACACCGACCGCGAGGCGAGCAGGGGCCGGGTGTGCGTCAGCGACCCGGCGGCGCCCGGCTTCGACCACTGGCGCGACCTGATCCCCGAGGACCCCGAGGCGGTGCTGTCCGACTTCGCGATCCTCGACGACCTGGAGCGCCCGGTGATGCTGGTGGGCTGGACCCGCCACGCCATCAGCGAGATCAGCGTGCACGACCTGGCGACCGGCGAGCGCCTCGGCGAGGTGCCCACGCCGGGGCTCGGCACGATCGGCGGCATCTCCGAGCGTCCCGAGGGCGGTCACGAGGCGTGGTTCGGCTACACCGACAACACCACGCCGCCGACCATCCAGCGTTACGACGCCAGGACGGGCGAGACCACGCTCTGGGCGGCCTCCCCCGGCGCGGTCGAGGTGCCCGACGTCCGCACCGAGCAGGTGGTCTACCGCTCGAAGGACGGCACCGAGGTCCGCATGCTGGTCATCTCCCCGGCCGATGCGGCCGAGGGCCCGCGGCCGACCATTCTGTACGGCTACGGCGGCTTCGGCCTGTCCATGTCCCCCGGCTACTCGGCCTCGATCCTGACCTGGGTGGAGGCCGGCGGCGTCTACGCCATCGCCAACCTGCGCGGCGGCGGCGAGGAGGGCGAGGAGTGGCACCGCGCCGGCATGCTGGCCAACAAGCAGAACGTGTTCGACGACTTCCACGCGGCGGCCGAGCACCTCATCGCCACGGGCGTCACCACGCCCGAGCAGCTCGGCATCTCCGGTGGCTCCAACGGCGGCCTGCTGGTGGGCGCCGCGCTGACGCAGCGGCCCGAGCTGTACGCGGCCGTGGTCTGCTCCGCGCCGCTGCTCGACATGATCCGCTACGAGAAGTTCGGGCTCGGCGCCACCTGGAACGTCGAGTACGGCTCGGCCGATGATCCCGAGCAGTTCGGCTGGCTCCTGGGCTACTCGCCGTACCACCACGTACGCGAGTCGGTGGCCTATCCGGCGACGCTGTTCACCGTCTTCCAGTCCGACACGCGGGTGCATCCGCTGCACGCGTGGAAGACGTGCGCGGCGCTGCAGCACGCCTCGACGTCCGACCGGCCCGTGCTGCTGCGCAACGAGGCCGAGGTCGGGCACGGGGCGCGCTCGGTGAGCAGGAGCGTCGACCTGTCCGCCGACACGCTGACCTTCCTCGCCCGGCACACCGGCCTGTGACACCGGCCCGCTGACGTGCGCGCCCGCCGTGCTGTGACGGCGGGCGTGCTGGTCGGTAGCCTGGAGGGCATGGAGTCGCCGGGGCTCGCCATGGTCGAGGCCGTGCCCAGTGCCGCGTTGCGGCCGTACGTGACCAGGCTGTGCGCCTATCGCGAACACTACGCCGCACCGGTGACCCGGTCGGAGATGGCGATGCCCGGAGCCGTGCTGATCCTCGCCTTCGGCAATGCGATGGAGGCCGGCGGGCGGCGGGTGACGGCGTTCGGCGGCGGGCTGGGCGACCGTTTCACGGTCACGCGCACGGCGGGCCCGACGGAGGGCGTGGAGGTCTTCCTGACGCCGTTCGGGGCCCGCCGGCTGTACGGGCTGCCGATGCGGCAGCTGCGTAACCAGGTGGTCCCCGTCGGCGACCTGCTCGGGCCGTGGGCGGAGCTGCTGGTGGAGCGGCTGGCCGGGACGCCGTCGTGGCACGCGCGGCTGGCGCTGGCCGACCGGCTGCTGTGCGAGCGGATCGCGGCGGGCCCGGCCCTGGGGCCCGAGCTGCCGTGGGCGTGGGCGCGGCTGCTGGAGTCGGGCGGGCGGCTCGGGGTGTCGTCCTTGGCCGAGTCGCTGGGCTGGAGCCATCGTCATCTCGTGGCCCGCTTCCAGGACCAGGTCGGGCTGCCGCCGAAGACGGCGGCCCGGGTGATCAGGTTCGGCCGGGCGGTACGGCGGCTGCGCTCGGGAACGGCTCCGGCCGAGGTGGCGGCCGACTGCGGCTTCTACGACCAGGCGCACATGAACCGCGAGTTCAGGACGCTGGGCGACACGACGCCCGGTCAGATTCGTCCAAGACCCGGAGCCGGGATCCGGGCATCGTGAGCCTCATGACACGAACCGTTTACGCACTCGCCCGCTACCAGGACTGCCAGGCCGCGATCGACTTCCTGACCGGCGCGTTCGGCTTCGGCGTACGCGAGACCTCGAAGGACGACGCGGGCGTCGTCAACCACGCCGAGCTGCTCGTGGGCGACGACATCATCATGATCGGGCAGGGCCGGCCGGGCGGCCCCGGGATCTACGTGGCCGTGGACGACGTGGACGCCCACCACGACCGGGCGAAGGCGGCGGGGGCCTCGATCACCATGGCGCTGGTCGATCAGCCGTACGGGTCGCGCGAGTACGGCTGCGCCGACGCCGAGGGCAACCCCTGGTTCTTCGGCACCTACCGCCCCTGACCCGTCTACCTGCAGCAGGCTCCTAGCGCGGGAAGATGATGGTCTTGTGCCCGTCGAGCAGCACTCGCTGCTCGGCGTGCCACCTGACCGCCCTGGCCAGCGCCACGCACTCCACATCGCGCCCCATCGCCACCAGGTCCTGCGGGGAGTGGCTGTGGTTGACCCTGGCCACCTCCTGCTCGATGATCGGCCCCTCGTCCAGGTCGGCGGTCACGTAGTGGGCCGTCGCGCCGATCAGCTTGACGCCGCGGCTGTGCGCCTGGTGGTAGGGCTTGGCGCCCTTGAACGACGGCAGGAACGAGTGGTGGATGTTGATCGCCCGGCCGGCCAGCTTCGCGCAGAGGTCCTCCGAGAGCACCTGCATGTAGCGGGCCAGCACCACGAGGTCGACCTGATAGTGCTCCACCAGCGCGAGGACCTCGGCCTCCTGCTTCGGCTTGGTCTCGGGGGTGACCGGCAGGTGGTGGTAGTCGATCCCGTTGGACTGGGTGAGCGGGCGCAGGTCGGGATGGTTGGAGACGACGGCGACGATCTCGATGTCGAGCGCCTTCGACCGGACGCGGTAGAGCAGGTCGTTCAGGCAGTGGTCGAACCTGCTCACCATGATCAGCACGCGCGGCTTCCTGGCCACGTCGCGCAGCTTGAACTCCATGGCGAAGTCGGGCGCGAGGGCGGCGAAGGCGGCGTTGAGGTCGTCCTCGCCCAGCGGCGCCGCGAACTGCACCCGCATGAAGAAGCGCTGCGCGACCCGGTCGCCGAACTGCTGGCTCTCGATGATGTTGCAGCCGTGCCCGGCGAGCAGGCCGGAGACGGCGGCGACCACACCGGGCCGGTCGGGGCAGGACAGCGTGAGGATGTATTCGGCGGGGCTGATCATGTCTTCACTCTCGCGGGCTCGGACGTGGCGGCGCCATGCGGCTGCTGGGCAGAGTACGGGTCTGCGGGCACGGTCGAGCGTACCGGGAGCAGGGGGTAAGCGAGTCCTCCTCCTTCTGTTGTCCATCATTGAGCAGGTCTAGGGTACTTATTAGCTATAACGCGGTGTCGGAACGTATTCGGGGGGCCTTTGGACGCGGTCATACTTGTGGTGGTCGCCGGTCTGTTCGCCGTCGTCTCCGGGGTCAACGACGGTGGTGCGCTCCTCGTGACGGGGCTCAAGCTGCCCACCGTGCGCCCGGCCACCGGCATTCTCACTCTGGTCACGCTGGTGGCCGTCGTCCCGCTCTTCACGCACCAGGTGGCGCTGACGTTCGTGACGCGGCTGGCCTCGTTCGACGCGCCGGGCGGGCGGATCGCGATGACGATCGCGGTGGTCTCGTCGCTCGGCGTGGTGACGGTGCTCAGCGCGAAGGGCCGCCCGACCAGTCTCACCCTGGCCGTCGTGGGCGGTCTCACCGGCGCCGGGCTGGGGTGGGGGCTGCCGGTCTCGCCCGGTTCGGTGTCGCTGGTGCTCGCGTTCGGCGTGGCGGCGCCGTTCGTGGGCGGGCTGCTGGCCTGGATGATCATCCGGCTGCTGGTCAAGACGACGACGGCGCGCCGGCTGTGGCGCTGGCACTGGGTCGGGTTCCTCCTGCAGACCGTCGCGTACGCCGCCAACGACGGGCAGAAGATGCTGGCCGTGTTCATGATCGCGGTCGGGTTCACCGGCGCGCCGGCCGCGTACACGGTTCTGGTGGCCGTGCTGTTCGGGCTCGGCACCCTCTACGGCCTGCCCAGGGCGGGCCGCACGCTGGGCCGCGAGATCATCGTCTCCCGTCCGCCGCACGGGGTCGCGGCCGAGCTGGCCGCGGGCGCGGCGGTGATCGGCTGCGCCGCCGCGAGCATGCCGGTGAGCATGACCCAGGCCATCGCCGGCGCCCTCATCGGCGCGGGCGTCTCCCAGGGCGGCGGCCGGGTCCGCTGGTACGCCACCGTCAAGATCGTCATGGCCTGGCTGCTGACGCTCCCGGCCAGCGGGCTGCTGGGCTGGGGCCTGGCCCTGCTGGTCAAGGGATTCGCTAGCGTGAGACTCTCGTGAAAGGGGCCCCGGTGGTGAAGCGGCTGCGGCGGATCAAGGACCTGATGACCGGTCGCATGGACAGTGCGCTCACGGAGGCGCTGCTCGGCCAGCTCGAAGCGACCAAGGAAGGCGCCTGGCTGGCCATGGCCATGATCGGTGGCGAGGTGGGCAGGACGGGCGCGCACGAGCAGATGCGCACGATCGAGCATCTCGGCGACGAGGAGCGGGGCCGCCTGATCGACGAGCTCAAGACCGCCCTCGTCACGCCCATCGACCGGGAGGACCTGTTCCGGCTCTCCCGCTCGATCGACGACGTGCTCGACTCGCTGCGCGACTTCGTCCGCGAGTCGCACCTCTACCGGGTGCCCGACCAGATGCGCTTCACCCCGCTGCTCGACCAGGTCATCGTGGGCATCGACGCGCTGGAGAACGCCGTGCGCGACCTCGCCTCCCGCCCGTCCGTGGTGGCCCAGGACGCGCTGGAGGCGAAGAAGGCGGGCGGCGCGATCCGGCGGATGTACCAGTACGAGATCTCGCGGATCTTCTCCGGGGAGATCACGCCCGAGGCGATGAAGGAGCGGGAGCTCGTCCGCCGCCTGGAGATCGTCGGCGTGGCCATCGGCGACGCGGCGGACGCCATCGCCGACGGCGCGATGAAGCGCTGACGCCCCCGAGCACTGACGGACGGGAAGGTTCAGCGGGACGCGAACGCGTCGACGCCCGTGAGGTCCGCCGACAGCGCCCACAGGCGGGCGGCCTCCGCAGGGTCGGTCGCGTAGGGGCGCACGCCTGACGGGGCGTCCGGCTCGGTGGTCGGCTCGGCGATGTCGCAGTCCTCGCAGTAGACGCCGCCCATGCCGTCCAGCTGCGGTGACGTCGCCGCCCAGACCTGGGTGGCCGCGCCCTGCCCGGGAGTCTTGAGACTGGCCAGCAGCGCGTTGCCCTCCTCGTCGATCCAGCCCAGCGCCATCATCTCCTCCTTGGGCAGGTGCCGCTGGAGCGGGGTGAGGATGCCACCCGGGTGCACGGCGAACGCGCGGACGCCGGCGGCCTGGGCGAGCCCGTCGAGGTGCACGGCGAACAGCACGTTCGCGGTCTTGGCCTGCCCGTACGCCTGCCACTTGTCGTAGCTCCGCTCGGACATCACGTCGTCCCAGCGGATGCCGGAGCGGCGGTGGCCGCCGGACGAGACGGCCACCACCCGGCCCCGGCCCCGGGCGATGGCCGGCCAGAGGAGGTTGACCAGCGTGTAGTGGCCGAGGTGGTTGGTGGCGAACTGCGCCTCCCAGCCGGGGCCGACGCGCGTCTCGGGGCAGGCCATGACGGCCGCGTTGCAGATGACGACGTCGGCGTCGCGGCCGGTGGCGAGGAAGCGTTCGGCGAAGCCGCGTACGCTCGCGAGGTCACCGAGGTCCAGCTCGTCCACCTCGACCCCGTCGAGGTCGCCGATCGCCTCCCTGGCGGCCTCGGGGCGGCGGGCGGGCACGACGACACGGGCGCCGGCGCCGGCCAGCGCGCGCGTGGTCTCCAGGCCGATGCCGGAGTAGCCGCCGGTGACGATCGCCAGCTTCCCGGACAGGTCGATCCCGCGCAGGACCTCCTCAGCGGTGCTCCTGGCGCCGAACCCGGACCCGATCTTGTGCTGTGGTGTGGTCATGCCTGCACGGTACGAATTGGAGCGCACTCCAGGTCAAATGCCGGCTCCGGGCGATCACAGGCCGAGTTCGGGGGCCAGGCGGGTGAGCTGGGCGACGGCGTCGGCGAGGTCGGGGCCCTCCGGCGAGAGCGGCTGGAGCAGGACGTGGTCGGCGCCCGCGTCGAGGTGGGCACGTACGCGTTCGACGACGGCCTCCGTCCCGCCCCAGGCCACGATGGCGTCCACCACGCGGTCGTCGCCCCCGTCAGCGAGGTCGTCGTCGGTGAAGCCGAGCGTGCGCAGGTTGTTGACGTAGTTCGGCAGCTGCAGGTAGGTGGCCATGTGGGCGCGGGCGGTGGCGCGGGCGCGGGCCGGATCGCTCTCCAGGACGATCGCCTGCTCCGGGATGAGCAGCCGGTCGGTGCCGAGGATCCCGCGAGCCTGCGCGGTGTGCTCGGGCGGCACGAAGTAGGTGTGGGCGCCGTCCGCCCGCTCTCTCGACAGCTCCAGCATCCGCGGCCGCAGCGCGGCCAGGAGCCGGGGGCAGTCGCTCTTGGGCAGCATGCGCTCGGCCTCGTCCATGGCGTCCAGGTAGTCGCGCATCGCGGTCAGCGGCTTGCCGTAGTCGTGGCCGCGGCGGGCGACCAGGGGGCCGTGGCTGACGCCGACGCCCAGCAGGAAACGGCCGGGGAAGGCGTCGGCCAGCGTCACCGCGCCGCCCGCCATGGCCATGGCGTCCCTGGCCCACAGGTTGGCGATGCCGGTGCCGACGGTGACGCGCTCGGTGGCCGCCAGCAGCACGGCGGCGCTCGCGAACGGCTCCTTGCCGGCGTAGCCCTCGTTGACCCAGATCGAGCCGTAGCCCAGCCGCTCGATCTCGGCCGCCGCCCGCCGCCCCTCCGCCGCGGGCGCCTGCCCGACCATGGGATGCCACACTCCGACGCGCCCGATCTCCACGGCCGCCCCCTTCGCCTGTGCTGTCCGCGTACGTGATCGCTAAGGGACCGTACCCAGGAGCCCCGGCCGCGTCCCCGGCGGGGGCAAGAATTGGAGTGATCTTCCCGAACTTGGTCGCCCGCTGCCCCGCTTCGGGGCAGTAAGGAGAGGTGAGCAGCACGTCAGGAGCGAGCGAGCGTCCCCGGGTGGGCGTGTCGTCCTGCCTGGTGGGTGAGCTGGTCAGGTACAACGGCGGGCACAGCCGCGACCGCTTCCTGACCGACGTCCTGGCCCCCTACGTCGACTGGGTCCCCGTCTGCCCCGAGATGGAGGCCGGTCTCGGCACGCCGCGCGAGACCCTGCGCCAGGAGCAGTCGGGCGAAGGCCCGAGGCTGGTGACGCGGGGGACGCACGAGGACCTGACCGACCGCATGACGGCGCTGGCCGAGCGGTGGGCGGCCGAGCTGGACGTCGACGGATACGTGTTCAAGTCCAAGAGCCCCACCTGCGGCATCCACGGCGTGCCCCTCTACCCCGAGGAAGGGCCGCCGCTCGGCCGGCGCAACCGGGGGCTGTTCGCGGGGATCGTCATGGAACGTCACCCGCTGCTCCCGGTCGAGGACGAGGGCCGCCTGCACGACGCGCTGCTGCGGGAGAGCTTCGTCGAGCGCGTCTTCGCGCATGCCCGGCTGCGTACGCTGCTCGACGGCGACTGGCGGCCGCGCGACCTGGTCGCCTTCCACGCCCGGCACAAGATGCAGGTGCTCGCGCACGATCCCCAGCTCTACCGGGAGGCGGGCCGCGTGGTCGCGCGGGCGGGGTCGATGGAGCGCGAGGAGGTGGCCGCCCGTTACGCCGAGGTGTTCCAGCGCGCGCTCGCCACCAAGGCCACGCCGGGCAGGAACGTCAACGTGCTGCAGCACTGTCTCGGCATGCTCGCGCTCGACCCGGTCCGGCGGGCCGATCTGGTCGAGGTGATCGACTCCTACCAGGCGGGTCTGGTGCCGCTGAGCGTGCCCACGACGCTGCTGCGGCATCACGCGCGGGGGGAGGCGGCGGCGTACGTACGCGACCAGACGTACTTCTCCCCCTACCCCGATGACCTGCGCCTGCGTAACCACGTCCCCGCCCGCGGATAACGTTCACCCCGTGGATTCCCTGAACGACCCGAATGCCCTGAACGACCGGCTCGCCGCCCGCGTCGTGTGCCTGGACCGCGACGGCAGGGTGCTGCTGATGCACTGGTACGACCCCGTGGACCGGGTGGACGTCTGGGAGCCGCCGGGCGGCGGGGTCGAGGCGGGAGAGACCCCGCTGGAGGCCGCCAGGCGGGAGCTGGAGGAGGAGACCGGGCTGCCGGGCGCGGCCGTGGTGGCCGATCGGTGCGTCGAGGTCGGGCGGGACTTCCGCTGGCTGGGCGTGCGTTACGTCAAGCGCGAGCCGTTCTACCTGGCCAGGTTCGCCGAGGCCCGGCCCGAGGTGCGGCCGGGGCGGCTGACCGAGGAGGAGCGGGGCGCCTTCCGCGGCCATGTCTGGGCCGAGGAACTGCCCGGGGACGTGCAGCCGCCGGAGCTGGCGGCGGTCGTGGCGGAGCTCGTGGGAGAGCCTTCCTGACCGCTCGACCCCGGCCGCGCGCCGGCCCCTGGACACGCGTCGGCCGTTGGACGCCCGGTTCCGTCAGCTCTTGTGGCCCAGCTCTTCCAGCGTCGTGGCCATCAGGTCGCGCAGCAGCGCCCCCGACACCTTCTCGTGCTCCTCCTCCACCGGCAGCCCCTGGCCGATCCGGTCGCGGTAGACCTCGCGCGCGTGCGCGTCCACGTACGGCAGCGCGGTCATCGCGACGACCACGGTGACCCTGGTCCCGCCGCACGGCAGGACGGCCACGGCGTGGGTGCGCAGGCAGGTCTCCTCGGGGGAGCCGTACCAGCCGCATTTCACCGCGGCCTTGGGCGAGCGCAGCGCGTCGCGGGCGCCGAACGTCTGCGCGTCGACCACGTCGCCCATCCAGCCGAGCACGGTCCCGGCCACCGGATCACCCGCCGCGGCGGCCTGGGCGAGCACCGCGTAGGCGGTGGCCACCTCCTCGGCCGCGACCTCGACGGAGCCGAACCTGGACGGGTCGCCGTTCGGCGGCGTCCAGGCCACGCCGGTGCGTTCGCGCAGGTCGTCGAGGATGACGCGGGGGCCGACGGAGAGCCACAGGTTGAGCGTGTCGGCGTTGGAGGAGTAGACGACGGCGGGCTCGGCGTGCCGGCGCCACTGTTCGGCGTCGGGCATGTGGGCGGCGCTCATCCAGGCGTAGAGCGGTTTGAGCAGCGAGGCGCAGCGCAGCCGGGTCAGGCCCGACCTGGCGTTGACGGTGCGGGCGGGCGGCCCGCCGTAGCCGCGTCTGATGCCCGCGGCCTGAACGCTGGCGCTGTGGTCGAGGTCCCGGAACAGATCGTTGTAGCCCACGCACCCACCGTAGCCCTACGGGGCCTGCCCCCAGCGCCGTTCGTACCACTCGGGGCTCGGCGGTTCGCCCGGCAGGCCGGTCGCGCCCGGCGCGCGCAGGCCATCGAGTGCGACGGCGAGCAGGCGTTGTTTGACCTGGTCGTGCTCGGGAGCGGGCGGCCCGGGGGCCGGACGGCTGAACTGCTCGATCAGCAGCGCGATGTCGAGCCGGGTCACGTCGTTCCTGAGCACGCCCGCCTCGTGCGCCCTGGCCACGAGCCGGGCGGCGACCTCGCCGGCCCTGCGGGCGACGCGCCACATCTCGTCGGTGACCTCGATGGTGCCGGCGACCGGCGCCAGCGCGCCCGACCGGTCGGCCACACCGGCGCGGACGAAGAGCGCCAGCCCCTCCCACGGGTCGGCGTGGGCCAGCCCCGCCTCGGCGCTCTCCAGGCTGCGTTCCATGGCGATCAGGCACAGGCGCTGGAGCAGCTCCTCCTTGGTGCGGTAGCGGCGGTAGAGGCTGCCCATGCCGACGCCCGCCTCCTTGGCGATGGCCGACACGGGGGCGTCGAAGCCCTGCGTGGTGAACACCTCGTGGGCCGCTCGCAGCAGGGCCAGGTCGTTGCGTGCGGCCTCGGCCTGCCTGCCGCGTGTGCTCATGACGTACAGGATATTGCGGAGCGCAGCGCTCCGTTAAGCTTATCGGAGTGATTCGCTCCGATAAGAGATGAGGTACGGCATGCGCGCGGTGGTCCTGAGGCGGTACGGCGGGCCGGAGACGCTGGTGGTGGAGGAGGTGCCGGATCCCGTGCCCGGCTCCGGGCAGGTGCTGGTGGAGGTGGAGGTGGCGGGCATCACGTTCGTCGAGACCCAGCTGCGCGCCGACCGGGGGCCGCGCCGCGTCGAACTGCCCGCCGTGCTCGGCAACGGCGTCGCCGGTACGGTACGCGCGACGGGTGACGGCGTGGACCCCTCGATCGTGGGCACGCGCGTGGTCAGCACGCTGGGCGGCCTCGGCGGCTACGCGGAGCTGGCCGTGGCCGACGCCGGCGACCTCATCCCCATCCCCGGGGACCTGTCGCCCGAGGTCGCGGTGGCTCTGCTCGCGGACGGGCGTACCGCGCTGGGGCTGGCGAGCGCCGCCGCGCCGGCACCGGGCGAGTGGGTGCTGGTCGAGGCGGCCGGCGGTGGCGTCGGCAGCCTGCTCGTGCAACTCGCCCGCCGGGCGGGGGCACGGGTGGCCGGAGCGGCGGGCAGCGCTGCCAAGCGCGAACTGGCCGCGTCCCTCGGCGCAGAACTGACCGTGGACTACACCGGCCCGGGCTGGACCCGGATCGTCCGCGAGGCCACGGGCGGCCTGGACGTGGTCTTCGACGGGGTCGGCGGCGAGATCGGCGCCGCGGCCCAGGGGCTGCTCAAGGACGGGGGCAGGCTGAGCGTGTACGGGATGGCGGGCGGCCCCATGACCACCCCCGACCCCCGGGTGACCGCTGTGCCCTGGCCCGCCACGGACCTGCGCGAGCTGGCCAGGCAGGCGCTGGAGCTGGCCTCCGCCGGGCAACTGCGCCCGGCCATCGGGGCCACGTACCCGCTGGAGTCGGCCGCACAGGCACACGCCGCCATCGAGGCCCGCACGGTCACCGGCAAAAGCCTGCTCAGACCGTCACGGCCGTGAACCGGGCGCACAAACCCGCCAGACACTTGACCGACTCACGCCCGGACCGGCACGGACCCCGAACCGGCCGCACAAACCCGCCAGACACTCAATCGACCCACACTCAGGCCAGCGCGGCCGCGAACCGGGCGCGGAGCTCCGACAGGCGTTCGACGGGCTCGGCGCTGAAGACCAGGCGCACGTAGCGGCGTGCGACCTGCTCACCCCACGCCGTCATGGGCGTGGCGGCCACCCGTCCGCGTTCGAGCAGGCGGGCCGAGAGGTCGTCCGCCGTCAGCCCCATGGCCTCGGCGTCCACCAGGCACGACCAGCCGCCGCCCGCCCGGACCAGCGGCAGGTCGGCGAGCTGCGCCACCACGGTCTCGTGCCGGGCCTGGTATTCGGCCACCGCCTCCGCCACCCCCGACGGCTCCCTGAGCGCGGCGGCGGCGCCGATCTGGTGGAAGCCGCTGGCCACGGTCGTGTTGTAGATGGTCGCCACCATGATCCGGGACATGATGTCGGCGGGGCCCGCCACCCAGCCGATCCGCCAGCCGATCATGCGATATTCCTTCGACATCGACCCGATGACGATCGTGCGTTCACCCAGACCCTCCACCCGGCACGGGTTGATCCGCGGGTGGCCGTCGAACACGATGCGCTCCATGGCCGCGTCGTAGATCAGGTAGGCGCCGGTGCGCTCGCAGGCCCGCGCCACCGCCGTCCAGTCCTCCTCGTCGAGGACCACGCCGGACGGCATCGACGGGCTCATCAGCAGCAGCGCCGCGGCCGAGCGCACCTCACCGAGCGCGTCACGGTCCAGCCGCCAGTGACCGCCCTCCACGCGCAGCGGCACCAGGTGGGGGCGGGCGCCGGCCAGGCGTACGCGCTGGAGCAGGCCCGCGTAGATGGGGTCGGTGAGAACGACCGGGTCGCCGGGCTCGGTGGTGGCCAGCAGCACGGGCATGACCGCCGAGGTGCCGCCCGAGGTGACGGCGATCTGGCGTACGGGGTCGTAGTCGAGCCCGGTACGCAGCCGCAGGTCCGCCGCCACCGCCTCACACAGCTCCGGCAGCCCGGTGAACGGCAGCCAGCTGTTGCCCGTCCCCTCCGCGAGAGACCTGGTCGTCGCGGCCACGGCCGCCGGCGGGGGCGGGACATCGGTGTCGAGGTTCTCCATGCGCAACACATCAGGATCGGCCCCGGCCGCGGCGGCGACCTTGTCGATGTCGAACGGCTGAACCTGCGCGAATCGGGAGTTGGACCGCATGACAGCACCTCCGTGAAGACTGTTCCGTATACGGAACGCTCCCCCACCCCTGAACACCTGTCAAGCACCCCAAACCAAAGCACCGCGTCGAAACGACGAGCGTCCCAGGTGAACCGGAGGCAGACAGACGAGACAACGCGGCCGACCGGGCAGGCGGACAGGCAGGCAGTCGGTCGGACAGGCGGCGGGCGGACGCGGGTGGGCGGGCGGTCGGGTAGGCGGGCAAGCGGACGTCTGCGGGCAAGTTGACGACGGGGAGCGGGCGGGCGTCCCCTTGACATCCAGCGGATGATCGGCCGGGCAAGCGGACGCACGCGGACGGTCGGTAGGGCGGTCGGACAGGCGGACGGACCCGGGGGCGGGCAAGGCGGAGGGATGGGGTCGGGTGGGCGTCCGGTGGGGCTGGCGGGTGGCAGCATGGGCGACATGAGGGGGCGAATGGGGCGGGCGGCAGCGGTGTGTGCCGCGCTCGGCGTGCTGTGGTGGGCCTCCGTGCGGCTGGCTTGGGCCGGGGTCGGTTGCGAGGAGTGGGGCTGCTTGCCGCCGGCCCTGGGCGTCGTCGTGGTGATCAGCCTGGCTCTGCTCGCCGGGTTCGCCCTGGCGCTGGAGCGGGTGGGCGTGCGGCCGGGGCGGCGGGTGGCGCTGGTGGCCGCGGGCGTGCTGGTGGTGCTGCGACTGGCCGGCGAGTCGTTGCCCTCCTGGACGTCGCCGCTCGTGGACGCGGTCGCGGCAGGGACGGCGTTCGCGGGCGCGGGGGCGCTGGCGGCGTTCGTAACGGAGGCGCAGGTGGCGCGGCGGTGGAAGGTGGTCGCCGCGCTGGGGTTGGCGGCCCTGGTGCCGCTCGCGCTGATCGCCTCCCTGGCCCGCTACGGCCTGTGAGATCGCGCGGATCGCCTTCCCCGGCTAGAGGCTGTGAGGTCGCGCGAATCGCCTTCCCCAGCCACAGCCCGTGGGTGCGCAGATCGCCTCCCAGCCACCACCCCTGGGTCCGCGCAGATCGCCTCCCCTGGCACGCAGCCGCCTGCGAGGCAGCGAGCATCGCCTCCCCCAACTCCAGCCAGTGACCACGGGTACCGCCTCCCCCGGTACACGACAACCTGCGAGAACGCCGTCGCCGGCTCGCTTCGACAGCGAAGGGTTGTTCCCGCACGCGCCCCAGAAACGACCCCGCGCGACGGGCAGGGCCCGGTCGTGCTTCGCTCAAGCCAGGCGGGTTGCGTGGCGGTCGTCGGCGATGGCTTCGGCCGTGCGGCCCAGGGCGCGGAGGGCGACTGCGCGGTTGGCGTACAGGTCGGCCTGGGGTTGTAGTTCGATGGCTCGGGTGAGGTCGGCAACCGAGCCCTCCAGGTCGCCCATCGCGTACCGCAGCACCCCCCGGTTCCCCCAGGCCGCCGGCAGGTCGGGGGCCGTGTCCACGGCGAGGTCGAGGGCCGTCTGTGCCTCCGTGTGGCGGCCCGCCGTCGTCTCCAGCTGGCCCAGCACCGTGAGCAGGTGAGGGCTGTCGGGGGCCAGTGCCAGCCCGGCCTCGACGTCGCGGGCGGCCTCCTCGTCCAGCCCGGCCCCGGCCAGCAGCCCGGCGCGGTTGATGTAGGCGTCCACGCTGCCGGGGTCGAGTTCGATCACCCGGCCGAGGTCGGCCAGCGCTCCTTCGACGTCGCCCCGTACGGTACGCAGCTCCGCCCGGTTGTAGTACGCCTCGGGCAGCGGCGGCCCGGCCGCGATGGCCCGCTCGAAGTCCGCCAGCGCGTCGTCGTGGCGTCCGAGCTTGAACAGCAGGTTGCCGCGTTCCAGATAGTGATCGGGAAACCCGGGATCGATCGCGATCGCCGCCCCGTAGTCCTCCAGCGCCTCCTTGGTGTGCCCGAGCCCGGCCAGCAGTTGCGCCCGGTTGGCCAGCAGCACCATCCGGTGCAGCGGATGCCGCTCCCCCAGCTCGCCCGCCAGCTCGATGGCCGACTCCACCAGCTCCAGCGCGGCGTCCAGCCGGCCGTGCCGCAGCTCGATCAGGGCCAGGCCGTTGCGGTCGAAGCCGAGCTTGAAGGCCCGCTCGGCCGGGTCGGGCAGCAGGGTCGAGATGGCGACGGCCAGGTTGACCCAGGCCCTGGCCCGGACCAGGTCGCGGCGGGCGGGGTCGGGGTGGCGGGCGTCGAGCATGCCGGTCCCGTACGCCGCCGCCGCGTGCATGGCCGGATCCTGGCTGTTCAGGCGCACCCGGTCCCAGACCGCCCGCGCCTCGGAGGTACGGCCGAGCCCGCCGAGCGCGGTCGCCGTGCGCTGGGCGAAGCGCCACCAGCGGGCGCCGCCCGGCTCGGTCCGCGCCATGCCCCGCTCCCCCAGCTCGGCGGCGGCGTGCAGGAAGCCCTCCCGCATGCAGCGGTCGACGAGCGTCCACAGCTCGGCGGCGTCCCGGGTGTCGGACGGGGGGTCGGGGCCGCCGGAGTACACCGTGATCGACAGCGTTACGGGCGGGATGCGCCGCATCATGACCTCGACCAGTTCGGTGTCGGTCGGGTCGGCCGCCTCGCCGTTGCACACGGCCAGCGCCGACCCGGGGGGCACGGCGTCGCGTACGTACTCGGCCAGGCCGTTGGCCAGCCGCAGCGTCCGGCGCGGGGCGGGCACGAGGATGCGTTCGTCCTCGGTGAGCCCGGCCTCGATCGTGCCGCGCTCCGCCCGTACGAGTCCGGCCAGTTCGGGCGCGGCGGCGAGGATCTCGATGTCGTGGGCCGCCACCAGAGCGGGCGAGCGACGCAAGGTGCCGGGTACCAGGGCCCGCAGCAGCGCCGCGGCCACGGTGTAGGGGCCGCGCGGCCGCCGGTGTGCGTCGATCATCGGCGTGATCAGCCGCGCGGCCCCCGGTCGGGCGGGCGGTGAGCCCTGAACCCTGAGGTGGGACCTCTCCTCGATCACCCCTTGTGAATGACGCTGGAGGTCCCTGCCAGCCTCGCGGTTCCAGGCTTGCGGACGACGATGCGCTTCATGACGTGCCTCTCCACTTGGGGTTAATTACCCATTATTGGGTCACCCCACCGAATATCAAGGTTTATTCCGATTAAGTGGGAGGCTAATGGATAAAAAGCACTTGCCTTTTGAATGGTATATCTAACCTATTTGGAGCGAAACCACCGCCGCAATCCTGTGGTATGAGGCGCCGAATCCTCCATCAGGTCGCACAGGCACCGGCCGAGCAGTGTGACCGACTGGCAGCACCCGGGCCCGTGTCCCCCCTTCGCCCGGACGATGAACGTCGCCCGCTCGATCAGCCGCTCCAGGCTCGGCTCCGCGCCTCCCTTGAGCGATCGGGTCTGCCAGGGACACGACCCGGTGTCCCGGCAGGCGCTCTTCGCCAGGTACGTGGCCGCGCCGCCCCGCAACCCCAGCGGATCCTCCCGCCTGGCCCGCCGCCCGTCCAGCGCCCTGGCGGCCCGGCCCGCCACCTTCAGCAGGTCACGGCGGCCGAGCTCCTTTCCCGTTCGGCCGGTCCTGGCCGGCAGCGCCAGCAGCGAGGCCCCCGCCATCAGCACGCCGCCCACCACCATGCCCCAGCCGATCTCCTCGTGGAACCAGACCACCGCGATCACGGCCACCCAGACCGGCTGCGAGGACATGAGGATCTGACTCGGCACCGCGGGCACGTGCGCCTGGGCGTAGGAGCGGGCCAGAAAGCCCAGCGCGCACGCCACCACGGACAGGTGCGCCAGGATCAGCCAGTCGGGCAGGCTGCCCGGCACGGAGATCCCGTCGCGCACGGCGGCGCCCCCGGTGCAGACGCCGATGGTGAAGAGCTGGATCACGGTCAGCGCGTACGCCGGGAAACCGGACGGACGCCTGGACAGGCGGGCCAGCATGAGCGTGTGGCCGGCGTACAGGGCGGCGGCGGTGAGCGTGACGCCCAGCGCGAGCACCGACACCTTGTGCCCCTCGACCCCACGCAGCAGCGTGAAGACGGCCATGCCGGCCAGCGCGAGCAGCACCCCGGCCCAGATCCGCCGCCGCACCGGCTCCCGAAACAGCACGAGCGACAGGATCGGCGTCACGATCACGGTGCAGCCGACGGCGAACCCCGACACCGCCGACGGCAGGTGGTCCAGCGCGAGCGCCTGACCGACCTGCCCCACCCCGAACATCACCCCGAGCGTGATCCCGTGGATCCACGTCTCCCGCGACAGCCCCCGCAGGCTCTTCGGCCGGAACAGGAACAGCGTCGTCGCCGCGATCAGATAACGCTCGGCGAGCAGATCCTCCACAGGTAACCGGGGAATGAGATCTTTCATCAGCGGAAAGGCCGACCCCCAAGCGGCACTGACGAACAACAGAAGCACGGCTCCCAGAAGGGGGCGGGGAGCGGGTACGCCTGCCATGAGAAAAGCATGGCACTACTATTCGCAGCCGTAGATGTACAGGGAGCAGCCGGTGAGGCTTAGCTACACCTGGGTGGTAAGACCCTCACCCAGAGGCTCGGACATCCTTATCCCCGGGATCCGAAAAGTACGCGGGCGTACCATATCTTCCGGCGGAATTGATCTCCGGCCTGGAGCGGGAAAAACGAAGATCGGCGGAACGGTCACGCCGGGAGCCTGCCGGGAACGGTCACCGGAAGGAACGGGAGGGGGCGGCCCCAGGAGGAGGGGGCGGGGCCGTGCGTGGGTCAGCGGTCGAGGAAGGCGGGCGGGATCAGGCGTTTCTCCCCGTAGACGACGACCAGGTCACCGACCCGCTCGCGGGAGAGTTCGCGCCACCCCTGGCGCGCGTAGAGTGCCAGCGCGGCCTCCTGGTTGAGCGTCGTGTCACCTCTGACGCGGTGGAAACCGAGCTCGACCGCGCGGCGCTCCAGCGCGACCAGCATGGCCGTGCCGAAACCACGGCCCTGGAACTCTGGATGCACCCGTAACCGGCACACCTCCGCGGTGCCGGTGTCGACGGGTCTCAGCCCGCCCATGGACACCACCCGCGAGGCCGCCTCCCCGACCAGGAAGTCGCCGCCGCAGGCCAGGTAGATCTCCTGGATGCGGGGGAAGTCGTCGTCGTAGTAGACGCCGTCACCGGGGACCAGACCCACCTCGGCCAGGCAGATCTGGTGGAGGGCGAGGATCGTGTCGAGATCGGACCAGCGATAGCGCCTGATCGTCAGCTTCATTTATCAACGCCCTTCAGACCGGGCTTGGCCCGCCGCCGGACCATTGCCTTGAAGTCCTCCAGCCCGGGAGCGTTGGGATCGACCGCGATGATGGCCTGTTCGAGCCGCAGCGCGGGCCGCACGATGAAGTCGGTGAGATAGTCGTCGGTGATCAGGCTGAGCGCGTTGGTGGCGACGGTCACCGCCTCCTTGACGTCACCGTCGATCAGCCGGCAGTGGGCCTGGTCGAGCCTGATCAGCGTCTGGTCGAAGATGTGGTCGTCGTACTTGCCCAGGGCCTGGTCGAGCACCACCTCGGCCTCGATCGTCTGGCCCAGCTTGGTGAGCACGTCGCCCTGGTAGAAGTAGAGCTGCCGCTCGGTGTAGCCGAACGCCACGTCCTCCTTCTCGTCGGGCTTCATGTGGGAGAAGGCGTTCCTGGCCCGGGCCAGCGCGCGTTTGGCCTGGTCGACGACCTCCTTCTTGCTCTCGCCTCCCGACAGCATGGCCAGCGCCCTGGCCTCGACGACCGGCGCCATGGCCTGAGCCGGGCACGGCATGGAGCCGGCCATGTCGCGGCTCTTCTTGGCCAGGGTGAGCGCCTCGCGGGCGTCGCCGAAGTAGAGGGGGACGAGCGACTCGCGGGCCGTGATCCACGCCCGCAGCGCGCGGTCGCCGGTCTCGTCGGCCGCGGTGCGCCCGGTGCGGAAGAACGAGCGGGCCAGCCGGTGGTCACCCAGGTTGATCATGATCATGCCGCTCAGCCCGGACAGCTGCGCGGCCATCCTGCACAGTCGTTCCTGCAGGTCGATGGGCTGGCGGCGGGACATGGCGGTGCGTACGGCGCTCAGTTCGAGCAGCACGTCGCACAGCAGCCGCAGCGGGGCCGTGGTGGTGTACTGGCGGCCGAAGCTGACCGTCGCCTCCTCCCACTGGTCGAGCATCGCGGCGGACACGGTGGACGACACCAGCGTCTCGTCCAGCCTGCGCTTGATGCCCTCGCACGCGCCCAGCACCGGCCCGTCGAGCGGCACCGAGCCGTTGCCGTCGGTGTTGAGCAGCGTTAACAACGTCCGCCGCAGGACGTTCTCGTCCTCCTCCGCCGCGGGGTCGCTCTCCACGGGCTGCATGAGCAGCTCACGCTCGGGGGGCGGCGGCGGGCGCTCCTTGGTCTCGGTGGTCACGATCCCCGGCATCCGGTGCCCGTGGCCGCAGATGCACGGCGCGTCGTAACCGAGCGCGACCGGCTCGACCCGGTAGACCGTGCACAGGTAGTGGAGGTATTCGGGTCCCGGGCGTTTCAGCCCGCTCTCGTACGCCGACAGCAGCGTCTCGCCGATGCCGGGCTGGGCTTTGGCGTCGCGCTCGAACAGGGCCCGCACCTGCTCGATGACGTCGGCCAGCGCGATCCCGTAGGACAGGCGGTGCGCCTTGATCCTGGTGGTGCCGAACGGGCCCGTGCACGCTTCGTGGATCTCTTCCGCTATCTGGGCGGACGTGCGCCCGACGGCCAGGCCCTTGGCCCTGATCCGCCGGGCGATCTCCGTCTCCCTGTGCTGTCTGCCGGACATTCCCGGCCCCTCTCCCGCATGTCTCGACCGGTCCGCAACTGGTGACTTAGCGTAGTCCTCAGATTGCTGTGCGCCTACCCATGACTATGAAGCAATGCCGGATGGATGGGAAACGCCCGCAACCAGCCTACGGTTAAGGATCGTCCTCCCCGGGACTGTTTCTTACAACCCATGAGTGAGAAGCCACTCCCCGTGAGCGGAACGGGCCGTTGCGCGAGCCCTTGACTTGAGCCATCTTTGGCCCACCAGCACAGATTCCTGAGGGAGGAACGAACGGTGGGGGACGACAACTTCGAGCTCTTGGAGCGCCTCGTGGCCGAACTCGGCGCTCGCGGGTTGCTCGCACGAGTGGTCCAGACCCAGAGCGGTCGCAGGTTCGTCCGGGTCATCAACCCGCAGGCGACCAGCCTGTCCGAGAACGTCACCTGTCGGCCGGCGTCCTCCGATCTGCCGGACTGGTGGTACTGCTGGTCCTGGGGCGAGCGGATGCACACCGCCGACGACCCGGCCGGCGCCGCGACGAAGGTCGCACGCGTGCTCGCCGCCGTGGGGGAGTGATGACCGCGGTGATCCGGGTGGAGCGCAGCCACCACGGCTCACCGCGACCCACGGCGGCTCCTGGGGGCCGGCGGAGTGGCCGGTGCGGAGGGTCTCCCTTTCGCGGGGCCCTGGTCACTCCGCCGGTTCCGGCCCGGCCGCGCATGACGCCCCTGGCGTTCATGCCGGACATGCCGCACATGACGTACGGGCGCGCGCCCGTACGCGACAAGCCACCCTCCCGGTACGCCGGGTGGGTGTTCGGGGGATCCCTCCCGGAACCGGCACGGGACATGCTTCCGGGTGTGTGTCCCGGTCCGAGCCGTCCGTCATCGGAGCGCCGGCTCTCTCCCTCCGCGGCCCAGAGAACCGGCGTCCCCGTCTTCCCCGGCGTGATGTGACGGCGGGCGGTTCGGTCGGCTGTATTTTTGGATCGAATCGGTCCATAGAGTCGACCGAACCGCTTCCGGAGGGGGATCCACCATAGTGTTACTGCTGGTGACAGCCGAGCCACCGACAGCTTCTCCGTCGGTGATGCCCAGCATCGACCAGATGGCCTCACAGATGTCCGCCCTGTGTGAGGGCGACACCGTGATTTGCTCTACCCTGGTCAAGATGTTCGGCGACGCGCCTTGGGCGCCACTGGTCTCCAGTGCGATCACGATCGTGCTCATCCTCGTGCTGGCCTTCATCATCAGAAGGTTCGCGCACCGGGTCATCACGAGGGTGGTCAACAGAGCGGCGACCGGCGGGTCGATCACGAGCCGGTTCCGCAAGGGCGCGGCGACCGACGGGATCGACGCGCTGCTGCACGAGCGCCGCAAGCAGCGGGCCGAGACGATGGGGTCGGTGCTCAAGCACGTCGCCTCGATCGTCATCCTCGGCACCGCGGTGCTGACCGTGCTCGATCGGCTGACGATCCCGATCGCGCCGCTGCTGACCAGCGTCGGCATCCTGGGCGTGGCCATCGGCTTCGGCGCCCAGGAGCTGGTCAAGGACTTCATCGCCGGCATGTTCATGCTCCTCGAGGACCAGTACGGCGTGGGCGACGTGATCGACGCGGGCGCCGCGGTCGGCACGGTCGAGGCGGTCACCCTGCGCGTCACGAGGCTGCGCGACTCCGACGGCCGCGTCTGGTACGTGCGCAACGGCACGATCACCCGGGTGGGCAACGAGTCGCAGGGCTGGTCACGGGCCTACATGGACGTCCCGGTGGCCTACGACGCCGACATCGTCGGAGTGCGGGTGCTGCTCGAACAGGTGGCCGAGGAGATCTGGGCCGACCCTGAGCTGCGCGAGTCGAAGATGGTGGAGGAGCCGCGGGTCTACGGCGTCGAGCAGCTCTCCGACAGCTCGCTGGTCTTCCGCATCTCCGCCAAGACGTTGCCGTCGGCGCAGGCGGAGGTGGCCAGGGAGCTGCGGCTCCGGGTGAAGACGGCCCTGGACACCGCGGGCATCCCCATGGTCGCCAGCGCCTAAGCTAGGAATCGTGACAGAGACCTCCTTCTATGACGCCGTCGGAGGCGAGGAGACGTTCCGCCGCCTCGTGCACCGCTTCTACGAAGGGGTCGCGGACGACCCGCTACTGCGGCCGCTCTACCCGGAGCCCGATCTGACGGGCGCCGAAGAGCGGCTGCGGGGCTTCCTCATCCAGTACTGGGGTGGCCCGAAGGACTACAGCGAGCAGCGCGGCCACCCCAGGCTGCGCATGCGGCACATGCCGTTCGTGATCGGCGAGCCCGAGCGTGACGCGTGGCTGCGGCACATGCGCGACGCGGTCGACTCGCTCGATCTGCCGGAGGAGCAGCAGACCCGGCTGTGGGACTATCTGGTCTACGCGGCCCACAGTCTGGTGAACTCCCCCACATAACGGGGCATGAGACGCCACATGGAGATCCCCTGGTGGCGTGACGCAGTCGTCTACGAAATCTATGTCCGCAGTTTCGCCGACGCCTCGGGCGACGGCGTCGGCGATCTGGCCGGGGTGCGCGAGCGCCTGCCCTACCTGCGGCGGCTGGGCGTGGACGCGATCTGGCTGACCCCGTTCTATCCCTCGCCGATGGCCGACGGCGGCTACGACGTGGCCGACTACCGCGGCGTCGACCCGCTCTTCGGCTCGCTCGCCGACTTCGAGGCGCTGGTCGCCGACGCGCACGAGCTCGGGCTGCGGGTGCTGGTGGACGTGGTGCCCAACCACAGCTCCGCGGCGCACCCGTGGTTCCAGGCCGCGCTGCGGGGCGAGGGGCGTGAGCGCTACATCTTCCGCGACACCACCAACAACTGGCAGTCCACCTTCGGCGGCCCGGCCTGGACGCGGGTGGCCGACGGGCAGTACTACCTGCACCTGTTCGCGCCGGAGCAGCCCGACTTCAACTGGCGCAACCCCGAGGTGCACGAGGAGTTCCTCGACGTGCTGCGGTTCTGGCTGGACCGGGGGGTCGACGGGTTCCGCATCGACGTGGCGATGGGCCTGTACAAGGCCGAGGGGCTGCCGAACGTGGGCGACCAGTCCTTCACCTCGGTCTCTCCCGTGTGGGGACAGCCCGAGGTGCACGGCGTCTACCGCGACTGGCGCCGGTTGCTGGACGGCTATCCGGGCGAGCGGATGGCGGTGGGCGAGGTGTGGACCGACAGTCCCGAGGACCTGGCCCAGTACGTGCGCCCCGACGAGCTGCACCAGAGCTTCAACTTCGCCTGGCTGCAGGCGCCGTGGTCGGCGCCGGCGTTCAGGAAGGTGATCGAGGACACTCTGTCCACGGTGCCGTTCGCGACATGGGTGCTGTCCAACCACGACGTCGTACGCCACCGCACCCGCTACGAGGGCACCGAACCCGGCACGGGCCTGGCCAGGGCCAGGGCGGCGCTGCTGGCGATGCTGGCCCTGCCCGGTTCCGCCTATCTCTACCAGGGCGAGGAGCTGGGGCTGCCCGAGGTGACCGACCTGCCGGACGAGGCCAGGCAGGACCCGGTGTTCTTCCAGTCGAAGGGCGAGCTGCCGGGGCGCGACGGGTGCCGGGTGCCGATCCCGTGGACGGTCGATCCGCCCTCGCACGGGTTCTCCGCCGGTGCGGCCGAGCCGTGGCTGCCGCAGCCGGAGTCGTTCGCGGAGCTGAGCGTGGAGAAGCAGGAGGGAGTGGCGGACTCGACGCTGGAGTTCTACCGCCGGGCCCTGGCCTGCCGCCACGAGCTGGCGGGAGAGATTCCTTACTCCTTGGAGTGGCTGGAGTCTCCTGAGGGAGCGCTTTTCTTCACCCGGGGCACGCTGGTGTGCGCGATCAACTGCGGCGCGCACGCCGTGCGCCTGCCCGGGCACGAGGAGGTGCTGCTGTCGAGCGGGCCGCTCAGGAACGGATTGCTGCCGCCCGACACGGCCGTCTGGCTCCGCCGTCCGGCCTCGTGAGTCGCGTGGCGCTCGAAGCGGTGGTCATCGCTTCGAGCGCTCGCCGCGTAACGGGATGACGGGCAGTGAGAGCAGGGCCGCGGCGGCGCCCGCGGCGAAGCCGGCCCAGTAGCCGGTGCTCAGGATGAGCGCGCCCGCCAGCGGCGTCACGGCCAGGGAGACGCTGTTCTGCACGGTGTTGTGGGTGCCGAGCACCTTGCCCGCCCAGCCGGGCCCGGCCAGCTCGCCCGCCGACAGGTAGGCGAGCCCGTTGCCGGCCACGGTCGTCACCGAGGCCACCGCGATCATCGCGGGCCCGAGCGCGGTGCCGGTGTAGGTGCCGGCGACGAGCAGCGCGAGCACGGCCAGGCACCAGAGGGTGAGCAGCAGGAGGGGCCGCATGCGCAGGCCGGTCCGGTCGGACCAGCGCCCGACCGCGACGCGCACCACGGCCCCGCCGATGGCCGCCACGCCGAACAGCCGCCCGGCCGCCACCGCGTCCCAGCCGTACAGCCTGACCAGGCAGTCGACGCCGTACGTGCTGACCACCACCTGGGGCACCACGTGCAGGGCGCTGGTGGCGTGCACGCGCCAGAGCGCGAGCTGCCGGTACGGCGAGCGCGCCCGCGCCGCGCCGGCCGCGCCGATCTGGTGCGGCGGCTCGGCCAGGAAGAGCGCGGCCAGCACGGCGGCCACCAGGCTCGCGCCCGAGCAGAGCAGCAACACCCCGGTCAGACCGTACGCCTGCGCCATCGGCGGCAGCGCGAAGGCGGCGACGGCCATGCCGAGGGTGAAGGAGACCTGGCGCACGCCCATGGCCAGGCCGCGTTCCGGCGGGCGGAACCAGCGCAGCACGATGCGCCCGCCGCCCACCATCGCGGCCGAGCCCGCCGCCCCGGCCAGCGCCAGCAGCCCGATGACGGCCCAGGTGTCCTCGACGAAGGCGACGGCGGCGAAGATGACCGCCGCGAGCCCGACGCCGGCGCCCAGGACCAGGCGCTCACCGTACCGGTCGGCCAGGGCGCCCCAGGCGACGAGGGTGCACAGGATCCCCAAAGCCGGGGCGTTGCCTATCAGCCCACCCACCGGAAGAGAGACGTTGAAATGTCGCAAGATTTCGGGCATGACCACGGGCAGGCCGAACAGGCCTAAGGTGACGCTGGCATGGGCGTTGACGCCCAGCGCCAGCATCAGCCAGCGTCTCATTCCGCGAAGCGTTTGAGGTAGGCCAGTTCGCTCTCGGTGAGCCTGCGGGGCGCCGCCCGATCGACGTCGTAGGCGGCCAGGACGGACATGGCGGTGACGTAGACCGCCTCGTCGTCCACGATCTCGTAACGCAGGGTGAAGCGGACCGACCTGATCTCCGTCACCCAGGTCTCCACCCGCACGGGCTGGGCGCGGAAGCCCAGCGGGCGGCGGTAGTCGATCTCGTGGCGGGTCACGACCAGGCCCTTGAAGGGCTCCTCCCCCGCGTTGTACGGATCGATGTGGAACATGCCGAACCGGGCGTCCTCCAGGTAGTCGAGGAAGCGCACGTTGTTGACGTGCCCCTGGGAGTCGACGTCGCCGAATCTCACCGTGCGGGGATAGATGTGCCGTTCGGCAGGAGTGCGTTCAACCACGTCCGCAACCGTACCCGTCCCGGTCAGGTGGCCTTGCGCCGGGCCAGGCAGGCCAGCACGGTCAGGACGGAGATCGTGGCCATGGTGCCCAGCGCCCACCGGTAGCCGGTCACGAGCTGACCGACCGCCTCGCCGGAGAGCTGGGCGAGCGTGCCGGCGAAGACGCTCTGGTGCAACGCGGCGGGCAGCGGGGCGGTGATGATCGACAGCACCAGGCCGGTGCCCACGACGTTGCCGGTGTTCTGCACCATGAGGCGCATGGCGTTGACGATGCCGAGCCGGTTGGAGGGCAGGCCGTCGAGGATGGCGGTGGTGTTGGACGGCAGGAACACGCCGGAGCCGAGCCCGATGAGCACGAGCCCGGCCGCCACGGCCGGGTACGGCGTGTCGGCGGACATCACCGCGAGCATGACCGTCAGCCCGCACGTGGTGGTGGCGGCCCCGGCCACCGCCAGGGTGCGTGCGCTGAGCAGGCGCTGCAGGAAGCCGGAGGTCACCGAGGCGATCATGGCCGCCACGGCCAGCGGCAGCACCTTCAGCCCGGCCTGGACGGGATCGTCGCCGCGCACGGCCTGGAAGTACAGCGCGACCAGGAAGACCATGCCCATCCTGGCGACCGCGTTGAGGAACGAGGCGAGCGTGCCGAAGGCGAAGGCCCGCTCCCTGAACAGCCCCATGTCCACGACCGGGTACGCGGCCCGCCGTTCCCGCAGCACGAACAGCGGCAGCCCCACGACGAAGGCGGCCAGCCCGCCCAGCACCACCGGGTGCTGCCAGCCGAGCCGGCTGAACTCCGACAGCGCCAGCAGCAGCCCGCCGAGAGTGAGCAGGACGAGCGCGCTGCCCGGCGCGTCCAGCCCGCTCTCGCGCCGGCCGGGAGGAGGACGGCGCAGCACGACGGCTCCCCACACCAGGCAGATCACCCCGATCGGCACGTTGAACCAGAACACCCAGCGCCAGCCCAGGCTCTCGGCCAGCACTCCGCCCAGCGTCGGCCCGATCAGCCCGGCGATGGAGAACGAGGCCACGTAGACGCCCATCCCCTCCCCCAGCCGCTCGCGCGGGAAGGCGTCGCTGACCAGGGCGGCGCTGTTGGTGAGCAGCATGGCGGCCCCGGCCGCCTGGAGCACCCGCAGGGCCACGATCACCCAGGCGTTCGGAGCCAGGCCGGCCAGCAGCGCGGCTCCGGTGTAGGTGGCCAGGCCCAGGAGGTACATCCGGCGCCGGCCGAACAGATCGGCCAGCCGCCCGAACACCACCATGAGGACCGTTGTGGTCAACTGATAGCCGAGGAGGATCCAGCCCGCGGCCGTGGCGCCGGCTCCGGTGTTCCTGGCGATCTCCGGGAGCGCGACGTTGATCGCGCTGCCGCCGAGACCGGTCAGCACGCTGGCCATGCTCACGACCGACAACGTGCGCCAGGCGTAGCCGAGGGAGGAGGTCGTACTCGTCGCCGCCAAGGGCCTGTCCTTTCTAGATTTTGATACTAGAATCCAATTCGCATCGTCAGCCGGTCAAGGATCGAGGTGTCGGATGAGCGGGATCGTCGAGGGCCGCGTGGTGATCGTCACGGGTGCGGCCAGAGGCATCGGGCGAGGTCACGCGCTGGAGTTCGCCAGACAGGGCGCGAAGGTGGTGGTGAACGACCTGGGCGCGGAGGTGGACGGCACCGGCTCCTCGGGAGCGGCGGCCGAGGTCGTGGCGGAGATCGAGGCCATGGGCGGCGAGGCCATCGTCAATGGCGAGGACGTCTCCGACTTCGACGGCGCCGAACGCCTGGTGCGCTCCGCCGTCGACCACTTCGGCACGCTGGACGTGCTGGTCAACAACGCGGGCATCCTGCGCGACCGGATGCTCGTCAACATGACCGCCGACGAGTGGGACGCCGTGATCAGGGTGCACCTGCGTGGCACGTTCGCGCCGCTGCGCCATGCCGCCGCCTACTGGCGGTCCAAGGCCAAGGCGGGCGAGCGGGTGGATGCGCGGATCATCAACACCACCTCGTCCTCCGGCATCTACGGTAACCCGGGACAGGGCAACTACGGCGCGGCCAAAGCGGGCATCGCGGGCCTGACCGTGATCGCGGCCAGGGAGCTGGAGCGCTACGGCGTGACCGTCAACGCGGTCGCCCCCGCCGCGCTCACCCGGATGACGGAGAACCTGATGCCGAAGGGCGCGAGCCTCGCCGCCGACCCCGACGACATCGCGCCGGTCGTCGTCTGGCTGTCCAGCGCGGAGGCGCGGGCGATCACCGGGCGGGTGTTCAACGTCCGGGCGGGCGTGATCAGCGTGGCCGAGGGCTGGCACGCGGGGCCCGGCGTGGACAAGGGCTCGCGCTGGGACCCGGCCGAGCTGGGCTCGGTCATCCCGGCCCTGGTCGAGAAGGCCGCGCCCAACGCGCTGACCAACGGCCGCATCCCCGGGCAGGAGGACTGACATGGCACTCGACCACACCCTGATCGGCGTCGAGACCCCGCCGCACGAGCGCACCTGGACCGCGAAGGACACCATGCTGTACGCGCTCGGCGTCGGCGCGGGCACCGACGAGCTGGCGTTCACCACCGAGAAGGACCAGCGGGTGCTGCCGACCTTCGCCGTGCTGGCGGCGCAGGCCCTGGGGCGGCGGCTGGGCGACTACGACCCGGCCCTGCTGGTCCACGCCGAGCAGGCCTTCGAGCTGCACAGGGAGCTGCCGGCCGCGGGCGGCGTGCGCACCACCTCGAAGGTGACCGGCATGTACGACAAGGGCTCGGGAGCGCTGGTGACCGTGGAGGCCACGGCCGTCGACCTGGACACGGGTGAGCCGGTCATCGCCTCGCGCAGCTCGGTGTTCATCAGGGGCGAGGGCGGCTTCGGCGGCGACCGGGGGCCGAAGGACACCTGGGCCGCGCCGGACCGGGCGCCCGACCACAAGGTGACCTACTCGACCCGCCCCGAGCAGGCGCTGATCTACCGGCTGTCCGGCGACTACAACCCGCTGCACAGCGATCCCGCGTTCGCCGCGCGGGCCGGGTTCGACCGGCCGATCCTGCACGGGCTGTGCACGTACGGGGTCACCGGGCGGGCGTTGCTGCACGCGGTGGCGGGCTCGGATCCCGCGCGCTTCAAGGCGATGGCCGGGCGCTTCTCCAGCCCGGTCTTCCCGGGTGAGTCACTGACGGTGTCGATCTGGGTGGACGGCGCTGACGTGCTGTTCAGGACCGCCAAGGACGACGGGACCGTGGTGATCGACCGGGGGCGGGCGACGATCGCCTGAGCCGGCTTCCGGCCGGCTCAGCTCTCGGCCGGCTCAGCTCTCGGCCGGCTCAGCTTTCGGTTGGCTCAGCTCTCGGCCGGCTCAGCTTTCGGTTGGCTCAGCTCTCGTCGAGCGATCGAAGGGGGTCGAGGCGGTGGATCAGGGTGACCGCCGCCTCGATGACCTCCTGAGCCTCCTGCTCGTTGTCGGAGGTGGCGACCTCGCGTGCGGCCTCGCCGATGACGCTGGTCAGCACGGCCACGGTGAACCGGTCGAGGGGGTCGCCGCCGGCCCCCAGCAGGACCGCGTTCTGGCGTACCCACTCGCGCCCCCGCGTACGGCGGATCAGCTCGAAGCCGGGCGGCCCGTCGCCGTCGATGAAGAGCCGGACCAGGTCGCGCCGCTCCCACGCCCCTGCCAGGTAGGCCCGCGCGCCCGCGATCAGCAGCTCCACGGGGTCGGAGACGCCGTCCTTGCGCGCCTTGGCGACGCTGGCGGCCGACGCCTGCTCGTGGGCGGCCTGGTGGTCCTCGTACAGGGCGAGGAAGAGCTCGGTCTTGCCGCCGAAGTGGTGGTAGAGGCTGCCGACGCTGGAGCCGGCGCGGGCGACCACCTCGGAGACGTTGGAGTCGGCGAAGCCGTGCTCGCTGAAGACCTCGCGAGCCGCCTGCAGCATGCTTTTGCGGGTCTGGGCCGTCCGGCTCCACTCCCACGAGGACTTGCGTGCCATGCCCGTCATCCTAGCGCCAGGAATTCTAGAATCAGATTCTTGACATCGTTCCGTAACGGCTAGAATCTATTCCTAGAGAACGGTTCTAGAAATTGCCCCAGGAGGCGGCTGTGGACTTCTCGCTCACCCCCGAGGAACGACAGATCCGCGACACGGTCAGGTCCTTCATCGAGAAGGAGGTCATGCCGCTGGAGCCCGAGGTGCTGCGCAACGAGCGCGAGGGCCGCCCGGGGCTGGCGCCCGACGTGCTGCGCGACGTGCGGGCCAAGGCCAGGAAGTCCGGATTCTGGGGCATCAACACCCCCGAGGAGTACGGCGGCGCCGCGCTCGGCCCGATCATGTCGGCGATCATCGCCATGGAGACCGGGCGTACCTTCGCGCCGTTCACCTTCGGCGGCAGCGCGGACAACATCCTCTACGCCGGCACCGACGCGCAGAAGCAGCGCTACCTGATCCCCACGATCGAGGGCGAGCGCCGGTCCTGCTTCGCCATCACCGAGCCCGGCGCCGGCTCCGACGCGCGCAACATCCGCACCAGGGCCACCCGCGACGGCGGCGAGTGGATCATCAACGGCGAGAAGACGTTCATCACCGGCGGCAACGAGGCCGACTTCGTCATGGTCTTCGCCGTGACGGAGCCGTACGGCGTCACCTGCTTCCTGGTCGACCGCGACATGGGCTGGACGTCCGACCCGATCCCGACCATGGGCCAGTGGGGCCCGGCCTCGCTCGTGTTCGAGGACGTCCGGGTGCCGGAGGAGAACATCCTCGGCGAGCTGGGCAAGGGCTTCGAGCTGGCCATGCAGTGGATCGGCCAGGGCCGCTACATGATCCCCGCGCGGGCCATCGGCGCGGCCGAGCGCATGCTGGGCATGGCCATCGAGTACGCCAAGATCCGCAAGTCCATGGGCCAGACGATCTCCAACTACCAGGCCATCCAGTGGATGATCGCCGACTCCCAGGTGGAGATCGAGTCGGCGAAGTGGCTGACGCTGTACGCGGCCTGGCGGGTGGGAGAGGGCATGGACGCCCGGCACGCCTCCTCCATCGCCAAGCTCAACGGCGCCGTCATGGCCAACCAGGTCGTCGACCGGGTGCTGCAGATCCACGGCGGCATGGGCTACACCAAGGAGCTGCCGATCGAGCGGTGGTATCGCGAGCTGCGCCTGCTGCGCATCTTCGAGGGCACCGACGAGATCCAGCGGCGGACGATCGCCCGCAACCTGATCAAGGGGCACGCGCGGCTGGGCCTGATCGGGGAGTGAACGCGATGCCGGTCGGGGAACTGTTCAACCCGGGCTCGATCGCCCTCGTCGGCGCCACCGACAAGTCGGGCTGGTCCATCAGCACGCTGTCCAACCTGCGCACCCATGGCTTCACCGGCTCCGTCCACCTGGTCAACCCGCGCGGCGGCGTGGTGCACGGCCTGCCCGCCCATCGCAGCCTGACGGAGATCGCGCAGCCAGTCGACCTGGCGTACGTGATGGTGCCGACGGCGGCCGTGCTCGGCGTGCTGCGGGAAGGGGCCAAGCTGGGCATCCGGTGCTACGTGATCCTCACCGCCGGGTTCGGGGAGGCCGGCGAGGAGGGGGCTCGGCTGGAGGCCGAGATCACCGCCTTCGCCGCCGAGAACGGGCTGACCATACTCGGGCCCAACGGCAACGGCTACATCAACGCCGCCGCCGGCGTGACCCCGTACGGGCTGCCCATCGCCCAGCCGCTGCTGCGCGGCGGGGTCGGCGTGGTGCTGCAGAGCGGCGCGCTGGCCAGCTCCGTCCTGTCCTTCGCGCAGGCCCGCAACGTGGGCGTCAGCCTGCTCACCTCGATGGGCAACGAGTCCGTCGTCACCGTCACCGACGTCGTCGACTACCTGGTGGACGATCCCGCCACCAAGGTCGTCGCGCTGTTCCTGGAGAGCATCAGGAACCCGGCCGAGTTCGCCCGCGTGGCGCGGCGGGCACTGGAGGCGGGCAAGCCGATCGTGGCGCTCAAGATCGGCCGCAGCCGGCTCGCCTCCCACACCGCCCAGGCGCACACGGGGGCCCTGGTCGGCGACGACGACGTCATCGACGCCGCGCTGCGGCAGCTCGGCGTGATCCGGGTGCGCTCGCTGGAGGACCTCATCATCACGGCGGGGCTGCTGGCGGCCACGGGGCCGCTGCCGGGGCGCCGCGTCGGGGTCGTCACCCCGTCGGGCGGGGCCTCGGAGATCATCGCCGACCGGGCCGAGGACGAGGGGCTGGAGCTGCCGCC
This sequence comes from Nonomuraea fuscirosea, assembly GCF_003001935.1. Classification (GTDB taxonomy): domain Bacteria; phylum Actinomycetota; class Actinomycetes; order Streptosporangiales; family Streptosporangiaceae; genus Nonomuraea; species Nonomuraea fuscirosea. Next base: position 70,945 of record NZ_PVNG01000005.1, read on the forward strand.
GTTCGCGCCCGATACGGTGGCGCGGCTGGCGGAGATCGTGCCGTCCTTCGGCACCGTGCAGAACCCGCTCGACGTCACCGGCTACGTGCTCATCGACCGCACCCTGCTCGGCCGGGCCCTGGAGGCGGTGACCGCCGATCCGGGCATCGACCTGGTCATGCTGCTGTCCGAGCCGCCCAAGACGGCGCCGCCCGACCCGGCTCCCGTGTTCGCGACGTACGCCGCCAGTGCCCGGCGCATCGACGCCTCCCCCGTGCCGGTCGTCGTGGTGAGCAACGTGCTGACCGACGTCACCGAGTTCGGGCGGCAGGTGCAGCGGGAGACCGGGTTCCCGTACGTGGCGGGCGGGATCGAGCACGGCCTGCACGCCATCGGCGCGGCCGTGCGCTGGTCGGAGCTGCGGGCCAGAGCGCTCTCCCGGCCGCCGGCCGCGCCCGTGACCCCTCGGGCCGTTCCGTCCGGCGCGACGGGGGTGTGGGCCGAGCACCGCGCCGCCGCCCTGCTGGCCTCGGCCGGGCTGCCGGTGGTGCCGTCGGAGCTGGTCCGCGAGGAGTCGGAGGCGGTCGCGGCGGCCGAGCGGTTCGGCTATCCCGTGGTGCTCAAGGCGGCGGCCGAAGGGCTCGGGCACAAGAGCGACGTGGGCGGGGTCCGGCTCGGGCTGGGCTCCGGCGAGGAGGTGCGGCGGGCCTGCCGGGAGGTGGCCGCCGCCGTGCCCTCGCTGGCCGGCATGCTCGTCCAGCCGCAGCGTGGGGGCGGCGTCGAGCTGCTGGTGGGCGTCGTACGGGACCCCGCGTGGGGGCTGACGCTGGCCGTGGGGCTCGGCGGGATCTGGGTGGAGGTGCTGCGTGACACCGCGCTGCGGGTGCTGCCGGTGGACGCCGCCGAGGTACGCGCGGCGCTGGCGGAGCTGCGGGGCACGGCGCTGCTCGACGGGGTCAGGGGCGGGCAGCCCGCGGACCTCGACGCGGTGGCCGACGTGGTGACGCGGATCGCCGCGTTCGCCGGGTCGCTGGGTGACGCCCTGGAGTCCCTGGAGATCAACCCGCTCCTCGTGAACGGCTCCCACGTCGAGGCCCTGGACGCCCTGATCACCTGGCGCTGACCCGGCGCCCTGATCACCCGGAGGCGGGTCGGCCAGCCGGAGGGAGCGGTACCCGTACCGTGACATGGGTGCCCTCTCCCGGCGGCGTCTCGACGACGGCGGCGACCGTGCGCACGGCGTCCACGACGAGTTCGGCCGGGGCGTCCTTGGTGACGTACCCGTTGACGCCGGCCCGGATCGCGGCCAGGACGTCGGCGGGCCGTCCCGAGGCGGAGACGATCAGGACCCTCGTGACGGCCGACAGCTCCCTGATCTCGGCCACGCAGGGCCGGTCGGTGGCCAGGTGGAGATCGAGGACGAGCACGTCGTGGTCGAGGTCCGAACCGCGCAGGCGACTCGGCCTGCACCGATTCGGCTACCGGTCTCTGCAGACTCCGGCACCCCGATCCGGCCGATCGCCTCCGCCGAATCCGGCTACTCCACCTCCACCGGCAGCTCGTAGATCTCCGTCGTCGGATGCCCCGCCTTCTCGTGCACGCTCAGCACCGCCTCCTTCGACGGCCCCGACGACAGGCAGAACACCTTCCCGGAGTCCGGATCGAGCCAGGCCCGCTCGAAGTGCACCCCCTCCGCCTCCTCGACGGCCAGGTCACGCTCGTGCGCCGCGCGCAGCTGCTCCTCGGTCGCGCCGACGAATCCGCTGTGCACGTCCATGAACTTCGGCATGACGCACCCCCTCCTCCTCCTTCCAGTGTCCCTCCAGAAGTGCCGGCTCAGGGAAGGCGGTTCGACAGGACCAGCGTGGCGGCGGAGGCGAACATGCCGCCGTTGCCCAGCACCACGCTCACCTCCACGTCCGGCACCTGCGCCGCGGCCTCGCCGCGCAGTTGCCGCACCGCCTCCTGGATGGCGAACATGCCGTACATCCCGGTGTGCGTGTACGACAGGCCGCCGCCGTTCGTGTTCATCGGGAGGCGTCCGCCGGGCGAGGTGTGGCCCTCGGCGATGAACGCGCCCGCCTCTCCCCTGCCGACGAAGCCGAGGTCCTCCAGGCCGTAGATCGGCACGTGGGCGAAGGCGTCGTACACCATGAGGTGGTCCACGTCCTCATGGCCGATCTTGGCCTCGGCGAAGGCCGCCTCTCCCGAGAGCCGGAAGCCCTTGGAGGTGGTGAAGTCCTCCATCTGCGAGATCATCGGCGACTCCGCGGACTCGCCGGAGCCGAGCAGGTAGACCGGGGAGCGGCGGGCCCGCTCCTCGCTGGTGACGATCAGCGCGCCGCCGCCGTCGGTGACCAGGCAGCATTCCAGCAGGTGAAGCGGGTAGGCGACCATGCGCGAGTCGAGCACGTCGGCCACCGTGATGAGATCCCGGTACATCGCCCGCGGGTTGAGGTGGGCCCAGCGCCGCTGCGCCACCGCGACCTCGGCCAGCTGCTCGTGCGTGAGGCCGGTCTCCTTCATGTAGCGCAGCGCCGTGATGGTGAACGACGTGGGCGGCCCGACCACTCCGTACGGCAGCTCGAACTGCCCCAGCAGCGAGTCCGGCCCCATCCCGAAGCGGCCGGCGCCAACCCGTGAGCGGCCGGACTCCCCGTGGGTGATCAGCACGGTCCGGCACAGCCCGGCCCGGACGGCCGCGGCCGCGTGACGTACGTGGAACAGGAACGACGAGCCGCCCACCCCCGTGCCGTCCAGCCAGGCGGGCGTGATGCCGAGGGCGTGGGCGATCTGGACCGGGCCCGGCGTCCCGACGGTGGCGATGCCGTCGATGTCGTGGATGGTCATGCCCGCGTCCGCGAGCGCGTTCCTGGCCGCTTCCAGGTGCAGCTGGGTCGTGGAGTGGCCGGGGAGGCGGCCGACCTCATCGGTCTCGGAGGCGCCCGCGATCACGATGGTCATGCGGCGCCTCCCGCCGGCTCGAAGAGCGGCACGCTGACGTCTCCGCGCCGCTCGAACACCACCTGCAACTCCATGTCCAGCGGCAGGTGCTCCGGTACGTTCGGCACGCCCACGATGTTCGTCATCATGCGCACGCCCTCCGCCAGCTCCACGACCGCGATCGCGTACGGGGCCTCGTCCTCGAAGCCGGGCGCGGGGCGGTGGTTGATGACGTAGGAGTACAGGGTCGCGCGCCCGCTGGCCCGGACCCATTCGACCTGGTCGCCGCCGCAACGGGGGCAGTTGGGCCGGGGGTAGAAGTAGTGCCGCTCGCACGTCAGGCAGCGCTGGATCCGCAGCTCGCCCGCGGCCGTGCCGTCCCAGAAGGGCTGGGTCTCGGGCGTGGGCTTCGGTACCGGCTTCATCGGCCTCCCCAATCCTAGTTCTAGAATAACACTCTAGATCTAGGTTCTCCACGGACTCAAGAGCTGGGGATGCCGTTGCCGTACCTCCCCCGCCCGGCCAGCACGTCCTCCAGCGAAGGCCGCAGGTCACCCGGCTCGCGCGGGCCCGGCTGGGCGAGCTGAATGAGCACGCCGTGCGCCTCCTTGGGATGCAGGAACACCTCCTGCCAGCGCGCGTCGGCCCGGTTGAGCCCGTGCAGGCGGTAGCCGCGGGCCGTCAGCCTGGCCACCGCCGTGCTCAGGTCGTCGACGTGGAAGTTCAGGTGGTGGACGCCTCCCCTGCCGCGGGTGAGCTCGAAGAAGCTGTCGAAGAACGTGGATCCGGCCAGCGGCTCCATGAGCTCGACCTTGCCGCCGTTGGCGTAGGTGAGCTGCAGGGTGCGATATCCGGCGATCCCGTTGTCGCCGCCGCCTCCCAGATGACGTCCGCCGAGCAGGTCGCGGTAGATGGGCAGCAAGTCCGTGATGCGGGGCGCGGCCACGGCCGTGTGATCGAAGGACACCTCTAGGCCGTCGAGTTCCAGGTCCACGCGGGGGGCTCCTCACTTCGGGAATCCTAGAATTTCATTCTAGCCGCTCACTCTTGACGCCGCCGCAAGTGAGGAGCAGCATCGCAGAAGTAGATTCTAGAGCTAGCTTCTAGAACAGTACGGGGGGTTCGGCCCGACCAAGAAAGGCTGGCCATGAGGCTGTCCTACGCCCGCGAGCTCGACGAGTATCCAACCGGCGCCCGCCGCATGAAAATCCTCACGATGGCCGTGCTGGCCATCCTCATCGGCTCCTACGAAGGGCAGATCGCGCCCGTCGTTCCCCTGCTGCTCAAAGACCTCGACATGTCGCTGGCCACGTACGGCGCCGTCTCCGGCACGGCGGCCGTGGCGGGCGCCATCGCCTCCATCCTGGGCGGCCGGCTCACCGACCGGCTCGGCCGGGTACGCCTGCTCATCCCGCTCATGGCGCTGACCGCCATCTGCTGCTTCGGCATGACCCTCGTGCACAGCCCACGCGACCTGCTGATCGCCCGCATCGTCCTCGCATTCGTGGACGGGGTGGCCATGGCCAGCACCGCCCCGCTGATCCGCGACTTCTCCCCGCGCATGGGCCGGGCGCAGGCGTTCGGCTTCTGGACCTGGGGCCCGGTCGGCGCGAACTTCCTGGCCGCCGCCGTCGCCGGCTGGACCCTGCCCATCTTCGACAACTCCTGGCGCTCCCAGTTCGTCATCATGGGCTGCTTCTCCCTGGTCATCTCCGTGGTCATCGCGCTGAACATCGCCGACCTCTCCCCCGAACTGCGGGCCAGGATCCAGCACACCGAACGAGCCGGCACCCAGGTCGTCGACCTCGGCCGGCCGCCGCGCCTGCGGTCGCTGTTCAGCCGGCCCAACATCTGGGCGCACGTCGTCGGGATCTCGCTCTGGCTCGTCCTCTACATCACCCTGTCGCTGTTCGGGCAGACCATGCTGGTCGGAGCCCTGGGCATCAGCAGCGCCGAAGCCTCCACGATCATGGCCGCGTTCTGGAGCCTCAACCTGATCACGCTCATCGTGACGGGCCGGCTCTCCGACCGCACCCAGCTGCGCAAGCCCTTCTCCCTGGCCGGCACCGTCGCCGCCGTCCTCGTCACCGCCTACCTCGCCGTCTCCCTCGGCCAGGAAGGCGTCTCCACCGGCACGCTGATGGTGATCGGCGCCCTGCTCGGCGGCTCACTCGGCATCGCGTACGCCCCCTGGATGGCCAACTACTCCGAGGACGCCGAGGACGCGGACCCGCGTCTGCAAGGCACGGCGTGGGGTCTGTTCGGCTTCCTCAGCAAGGGCATCGCGGTGATCGGCCTGCTGGTCATCCCGCACGTGGTGGAGGCCACCAACTGGCAGACGTGGCTGTTCGTGGCTCTGGGCTGCCTCGTCCTGTTCATCCCGGCCATCCTCCTCTTCAACGGCCCCTGGCGCCGCCCGTCCCCCGCCCCCGCCACCAAGGTCACCGCCGGCAAGGCCGAAGCCTGACCCGCGGTCTCGACGCCCCGCTCTCCAACCTGCGCCACGTCCCCGACCTTCACCCTCCGACCTGGACGATCAATCCCAAGGGGTGCCTGCGGAGGGTGTGGGGCGATCAGACGCCGGGGTCGACTTCGGGGTGCGTGAACCGTACGGGCTTGCCCAGCGACCGGGCGTAGGAGATCTCGGCTCGGGTGCTGTCTCCGATGTAGCCGCCGACTACGAGCACCTCATCAGCGAGCCGGATCTTCGCCCGGTGCAGCTCGTCGAGCCGAACCTTCAGCGCCTCGGCCTCGACCGGATCGGACCAGAGTTCGTGCGGAGACTTCATGTCGCAACCCGGTTTGACGACGATCTTTCCGGCTATGGTCTCCCGCAGATCGGCCTCGACCATCTCGCTCATGAAACGGGTGGAGCCGCAGATCACGACGATACGCGGAAGGCTCAGCTGCCTCTTCGCGTCGGCGATCCCCTCCTCCGGGGTGAGCGGTTGCGGGTATGACACTGAATCCTCCTGGTGATGTGCTCCAAGAAGTGCCTACAGAGACGAGAACGAGAATGTCCAAGATCGTCTCATGCCGAACGACGCGGACACCCTCGCAGCGCTCCAGGCGACAACCGACGACACGCTACAGAAAGACCCCGACCTGCTGCCGCGGCACCCAGGCCAAACGGCTCCTCCATGCCGTGCCCACCTGAGCAACCTCTTCACCTACCTGCCCCAGCAGCCCGGCTACAACAGGCAGTTGCGCTAGGCCGCCACCCAGATGTGAAGCATCAACCGGCCCTGGCCACCACCACCTCGGCGTGGAGCGACGACATCTGGGTCGTGGACTCCACTCCGGCGAAATGCGCCGCTCCTACGAGACGGTCACGCGCTCCGACCTGGCAGACCAGGCCGAATACGGCTACTGCGCCTGCCAAAGACGCTTCTCCCAGGGCCTGCGCCTACACCTGGCCTGCACCCTTCAGGGCGTGCCCATCACCCAACCCACCAGACACCTTCGCCGCCCAGCCGACCAAGCAGCCCTCGCCACCCGAACACCCTCGCCGCCCAGCCGACCGAACAGTTCTCGCCACCCGAATACCCTTGCCGCCCAGCCGACCGAGCAACCCCGCCACTCAGACACCTGCGCCGCCCAACCGACCGAGCAGCCCCCGCCACCCAGTCCGGCCGATCCGGCGCCTTTTCTGGACCGGCCGACCTGCTGACTCAGCCGCCACCCGATCAGCCAGGTGACCAACCAAGTCACCTGGCTGATCAGCCGATCGGTGGTCGTCCGGCCGATCAGTCGCGGTGCAGCTTGCGGTAGGTCACCCGGTGCGGACGGGCCGCGTCGGCGCCCAGGCGCTCGATCTTGTTCTTCTCGTAGTCCGCGAAGTTCCCCTCGAACCAGAACCAGTTCGACCCTTCCTCCCACGCCAGGATGTGGGTGGCGATGCGGTCGAGGAACCACCGGTCGTGCGAGGTGATCACGGCGCAGCCCGGGAAGTCGAGCAGCGCGTTCTCCAGCGACGACAGCGTCTCGGTGTCGAGGTCGTTGGTGGGCTCGTCGAGCAGCAGCACGTTGCCGCCCTGCTTGAGGGTGAGCGCCAGGTTGAGCCGGTTGCGCTCGCCGCCCGACAGCACACCCGCCTTCTTCTGCTGGTCAGGACCCTTGAACCCGAAGGCCGCGATGTACGCCCGCGACGGCATCTCCACGTTGCCGACCTTGATGTGGTCGAGCCCGTCGGAGACGACCTCCCAGACGTTCTTGGTGGGGTCGATGCCGCCACGGCTCTGGTCGGCGTAGGAGATCTTGACCGTGTCGCCCACGATGATCGAGCCGGAGTCGGGCGTCTCGCTACCGGTGATCATGCGGAACAGCGTGGTCTTGCCGACGCCGTTGGGGCCGATGATGCCGACGATGCCGTTGCGGGGCAGGTCGAACGTCAGCCCCTCCATGAGCAGCCGGTCGTCGAACCCCTTGGTCAGCTTCTCCGACTTGATCACCGTGGTGCCCAGGCGCGGGCCCGGCGGGATCTGGATCTCGTCGAAGTCGAGCTTGCGGTGCTTGTCGGCCTCTGCCGCCATCTCCTCGTACCGCTGGAGCCTGGCCTTGCTCTTGGTCTGGCGGGCCTTCGGGTTGGACCGCACCCACTCAAGCTCGTCTTCGAGGCGCTTCTTGCGCTTGACGTCCTTCTGCCCCTCCACCTTGAGCCGCTGCGCCTTGGCGTCCAGGTAGGTGGAGTAGTTGCCCTCGTAGGCGTAGGCGCGGCCCCGGTCGAGCTCCAGGATCCAGCCGGCGACGTTGTCGAGGAAGTAGCGGTCGTGGGTGACGGCCAGGACTGTGCCCGCGTACTTCTCCAGGTGCTGCTCCAGCCACTGCACGCTCTCGGCGTCGAGGTGGTTGGTGGGCTCGTCGAGCAGCAGCAGGTCGGGCGCCTCCAGCAGCAGCTTGCACAGCGCCACCCGGCGGCGCTCACCACCGGACAGCGTGGTCACGTCGGCTTCGGGCGGCGGGCAGCGCAGGGCGTCCATGGCCTGTTCGAGCTGGCTGTCGAGATCCCAGGCGTTGCGGTGCTCCAGCTGGTCCTGCAGCTTGCCCATCTCCTCCAGCAGCTCGTCGCTGTAGTCGGTGGCCATCTGCTCGGCGATGTCGTTGTAGCGCTGGAGCATCGCCATGGTCTCGGCGACGCCTTCCTGCACGTTGCCGAGGACCGTCTTCTCCTCGTTGAGCGGCGGCTCCTGCTGGAGCATGCCGACCGTGAAGCCCGGCATGAGTTTGGCCTCGCCATTGGACGGCTGCTCCAGGCCGGCCATCATCCGGAGCAGCGTCGACTTGCCTGTGCCGTTCGGCCCTAGAACACCGATCTTGGCTCCGGGCAGGAACGACAGCGTGACGTCGTCAAGGACAACCTTGTCGCCGTGCGCCTTGCGCACGCGCTGCAGCGTGTAGATGTACTCCGGCATGTCCTCTAGCTTAGGGGCTCCCACGCCAGGCTTCCGACGCTCCACCGGAGTATGACTTGGAACCGACTTTGCCCACCTCCTCCATATCCCCCACCGCCCCCACCATCCCGCCTACTCACCGAACTCAGAGCGACCGGGAATACAGGGTCGTGGCCGTGCAGGCCGACAGCGGTTGCTTCCTTGAGAGGGCAGGCCGGGGGGATCGCGGTGTCGCCGAATTCCAGAGACATGATGATGCCCCTTGATCCCGTTCTCGCGTTCCTGCCGGACACCCGGGAGACGGTAACCCGAGGCTTGGGCTCGGACACTCGACACCGAACTCAGCGCTCGGACTCGATACTCCGCGTTCCGCTCCGAGCTGGGGCTCGACGCTCGGGGATCGACGCTCGGGACGCTCGGGGATCGACGCTCGGGGATCGACTCGGCACTCAACGCTCGGGGATCGACGCTCGGGACGCTCGGGGATCGACGCTCGGGGATCGACTCGGTACTCGACGCTTGGGAGTAGGGGCTCGGGAATCCGGGCTCGGCTCTCGACGCTTGAGGCTCGGGCTGCGCGATCACCTTGATGTCATGCCACCAGAGCAGGAACGCCACCGCGCCGACGTGGACCGACGAGCGTCGGTTTCCGCGCAAGCTGCTTATGCGAAGACCACACTCAAGTGAGCTTCGGTAAGTATTCGTCCGGCTGCTTCTTCGGTAGAGGAGTGACCGCTGTCGCCTACTCGGCCAGCACGGGGCGACTATGAGAACATCGTGGATAAATTCCCGCCATAGTGTCGGTCTGACGGAAATTTCCCCGACAAAGCGCGATATCGATCTAGACTCTTGATTCTGGAATCTCGTATTGTCGCCGCATGACGACTGCACTCTGCGTGCCCCAATGGCAAGGATCAGCGTCGAGCAGGGCGCCCCAGCTGATGGCCGGAGCTCGCCGCGCCGCCGAACTCATTCCAGCCGACACGGTAGTGACGGTGCCGGTGCTTGAAACGGGCGGCGGCAAGGCCGCCGGGATCCGCGCGTACGACATGCTCGTGGAGAACCAGCGGCTGACGCGCGAGGCACTGGCCGGCATCGGCGACCGAGTGATCACTGTCGGCGGTGATTGCGCGGTCGACATCCCGCCGATCGCCGCTGCCCACACCCGCTACGGGGACGCCCTGACGGTGCTGTGGATCGACGCCCACCCGGACGTCTACAGCCCGCAGACGCTCCCATCGGGCGCCTTCCACGGGATGGTGGTACGCGCACTACCCGGAGACGGGCCGACCGGCCTCACCCTGGAGCATCCGCTGGCACCACATCAGGTGATCATCGCTGGAGAGCGAGCAGGTGACACGTCCGAGCACGAGTACCTCGCGAAGACCGGCCTGCGCAGGTACGGCGTCGACGACCTGGAGCGCGCACTCGACGGTCTGCGCGGCCCCGTATACGTCCACATCGACCTCGATGTCCTGGAGCCCACCGCCTTTGGCGCCACCTGCTACCCGGAGCCAAACGGCGTGCAGCCGCAGCGACTGATCGACCTCATCTCCCACGTGGACGACATCATCGGGGCAGCCATCACCGAACACGCGCCATCCAGCGACGACGTCAACCTCGACGAATCCGAGGTGATTCGCCAACTGGGCACCGCACTGACGCGCTGACGGCCGACTCCTCCCGGTGCCTCCATCGCTCCTTATCGCGACGGAGGTGACGTCTTTAGGGCTGGCCCGGAGCGTGATCCAAAGATCCTTCGTGATGCTGAGGAACTGTCTTTGATCCTTGGACCGCTCAACCCTCACAGACGCAAGGCCCCGCAACCCCCTCACGCCCCAGCCACTCACTACAGCACCCCAGCTCACAGCACCACGGCGCTCAGCCCTCCCCAGACCATGGCCCGCAGCCCCTTATGTCGCAGCCACTCACCACAGAGCCCCAGCTCAGAGCACCACGGCCGCTCAGCCTTCTCTCACCGCACCACGGTTCCGCAACCCGCACGTGGCAGTCCCTCACCCGCACCACGGCACCCCAGCCCTCAGCACCCGCTCAGCCGCCCACCTCAGGACGGACACAGCCCCACGTTCCGTCCCCCAGCAACACACAGCCACAGGTCCACATTCATCGACATGCAGCCGCACGTCTTCACGCGCCATAGACACGCTGCCTCCTCCTCTGCGTCAGGGGCATATGCCACGCCACCGTCTGCGCCATGGTGCAGACACCGCCCTCGCCCTCTGCACCATGGGCACATGCCACCCTCGCCCTCTATATGGGCAATGGACGCACACCGCCCGGGCAGGACCAGCTGGAGTGGCGCCCGAGGACAGCTCAGCGTGCCCCCTTGGGCGAAGATGCCGATCAGACGGCGGAACCTTGAGAAAGGCCACCCAGCATGCCGCCCAGGGAGGGCCGCCCGGCACGCCATCCGAGGAAAGCCGCCCAGCGTGCCGCCTGAGCAGGGAGGGCTGGCATGCCGTCCGGGGAGAGCCGCCCGGCGTGCCGTCCCGGCAAAGGCCGGGTGGCATGCCCCTTGAGCGAAGATTTCGATCAGGCAGCAGGGCCGTCGGGGAGGACCACCAGACGTGCCGCCCGAAGAGAGCCGCCCGGCGTGCCGTCCCGGCAAGGGCCGGGTGGCATGCCCCTTGAGCGAAGATTTCGATCAGGCGGCTGGGTCGTTGGGGAGGGCGGGGGGTGGAGGTTGGACGACGGGTATGCAGACGCGGTTCCGGCCCAGCTCCTTTGCCCGGTAGAGGGCCAGGTCAGCCGCCGCCAGCAGGTCGATCAGGTCGTCGCCGTGGACGCTCATCAACGCCACGCCGATCGAGATCGTCACCCTGATCAAGGTCGCGTCGACGGGGACGGCCATGTGGCCGATGCGTACGCGCAGGCGCTCGGCCACCCGGCGGGCCTCGTCGATGTCGGCCCCCGGCAGCAGGACCACGAACTCCTCGCCGCCGAACCGGCCCACCACGTCGTAATCGCGGAGTTGGCTGCGCAGCGTCGACGCCACCCCCACCAGGACCTGATCACCGACCAGATGGCCGTGAGCGTCGTTGACCCGCTTGAAGTGGTCGATGTCGATGATCAGAAGCGCCAGGGTGTCGCCGGTGCGACGGGCCCGGACGATCTCGGTGTCGGCCTCGCGCTGCCACGCGGCCGCGTTGAGCAGGCCGGTCTTGGCGTCCGTACGGGCCGCCGCCTGCAACTGCGCATGAAGGAGACTGCGCTGGAGCAGCACCACCGGGGGCAGCGCGAGGAGCAGCAGGGCCAGATTGAGACCGCAGCCGACGGACACGGTCACGCCCAGGCACAGCTCGACGATGTCCAGCAGCAGGCTCTCCCTGTCCCACAGAACCTCCCGCCACGTGCTGTCGGGGTTGGCCGTGTGGGCGGCGATGGCGATGAGCGCGATGTTGAGCAGGGAGAACAGCACGGCGGACGCCACGGCCATCATGATCGGCAGTCCGCCGCCCTGCGACAGGATCCACGGATCGCTGACGAACTGGTGGAACACGACGGACGCCGTGCATCCGGCCAGTCCGATGGCGGCCGAGCTGAACACCCGGCGGTAGAGCACCGTCGCCCGTACCCGGACCTGGAGGAGAACCTGCAGCACGATCGGCGCGAACAGGGCGTAGACCGGGGGCAGGAGCAACGCGACCGGCAGCCACCACGCGGACAGCAGGTCGCGGGACACCCCGGCGGGCATGCCGAGGCGCCTGGTCGCTTCGATGCACACGGCGCCGCATCCCATGAGAGCGCCGAACATGAGCAGGTCGCGCCATTCGAAGACGGTGGACGTCGCGAACACGATGATCGCGGCCACGTCAAGTGCGACGATCGCGCACAAGTAGACCACGAGCGGGCGACGTTGCCCTAGCAATGGCCAGCGGTCGGCCAGTGTTGACACACCGTCGCGTGACTTGATCGGGACGTGACTGGTCACCGCCATCTCGTCTCCTCCCTGACTAACGATGTGTAACACAATAATTGCGGAGTGTGCGTTGTGCGATGGGAACCGATACGTTGGCAATGACCACAACACCTGCTCACTCCACGAGCGGGCCCGTGATGCAGAGTCGTGCTGGAAAGGAGCAGCCCATGGTGCGGGGCGTGACCTGGACATGACAGATGCTCTAGCCGCCTGAGGCGGCCAACCCACCATCGGCCGCTCATCGGGGGTCTTCAGGACCCGGCCGATGCCCCCTCCCCCTCCATTCCGCCTCTCCATTCCGCCTCTCCATTCCGCCTCTCCATTCCGCGTCTCCCTCGCACTCCCGCCACACCGGCTCCCGGTACGCGACTCGGCCCCGCTCCAGACCTCGCTCAGCGTCCGCCTCCTGGCCCAAACGCCAGCCCCGTCCCCCGCTGCTCAATGCCCTGCCCTCGGGGCCAGCACCGTTCCCACTTCCGCTGACCGCCCCCAGCCTCGGTGACCCATACCGTTCCTCCACTGCGCGCCGCCCCCGAGCTCGGCGACCCGCACCGTTCCCCCACCGCGCGCCGCCCCCGATCTCGGGGACCGGCGCCGTTCTCCTCTTCTGCTCAGCCCTGCAGCTTCAGTGGTCGGTGCCGCACACCTCTCGCTCGCCGCCCACAACCTCGGTGTCCTGTGGCGTCCTGGTGTGGCTGGCTGGCTGGGGAGGGTGTGGGGACACCGTCGTGGTGGTCGGTGTCCCCACATGTCGGTCGTCCTGCGCTGGTCTGCGTTACGCCGCTGCTCGTTCCCTCACCTTCCGCTGTGTCTTGCCGCCGGCGGCTGCCTGGCCTTCGTCGGCGCGATCGGTCGCGTCGTCGGCTTCGGTGCCGTTCAGAACGCGAATGGTGGCGTCGTCGGCCTCGGGCTTCGGCGTGCGGGCGGTGTCGCTGGTCGCGCGGCGGGTGCGTGGGGTCTTGCCTCCCATCGAGGTCGGCGTAGGTGCGGCGGCGTCCGCGGTCGGACGGTGGGTGGTTCCGTCGGCCCAGCCCGGTAGGTGTGCGGCGCCGTCGTCGGGGTCCAGCGGGTGGACGGCCCCTTCGGCCGGGCTCTGGGTGCGAGTCGCCATGTTGTTCGAGCTTGACCCTTCTGCGGTCGCGTCGAAGGGTGCAGGCGTTCGCGTGGTTTCGTCGTGCGGGAGCAGCGTGTGTACGCCGCCGCCGTCCTGGACCAGGGTGCGCACGTCTCCGGCGCCTGCGGCCAGCGGGCGCGTGTTGGTGCCGTTCGGGAGCGGGGGGCGGGTGTTGCTGTCAGCCGGGGACGAGTGGCTTGCGGGGTGGCGGTCGGTGGCGTAGGTCGAGGGCTGCTCGTTGTCGTCAGGGAACTCGGGGCGGCCGAGGGGGCGCTGCGGGCGGGTGCCCATCGCCCAGTCTCGGGTCTCCTCGTCCAGGCGTTCGCGCATCTCCCTACTCACCAGGGCGTTGCCGCCGCGCTCGGGCTTGGTGAAGACTCCGGTGCCCCACCGCAGGTCGTGGCCCACCGAACTGGCCTCGATCTCGGGCATGAAGCGGCGATCTCCGTCAGTGCCGAACTCGCGGATGCGCAACCTGCCGGACACCACCACGGGATGGCCGGAACGTACAGAAGCCGCGACGTTGTCTCCCAGGGCGCGCCAGCAGCGCACCGTGAAGCAGACCTTGTCGCCGTCGGTCCACTGGCCTGTCTTCCGGTCGAAGTAGCGGTGTGAAGTGAGGACTTTCAGCGAGGTGACCTTGGTGCCTTCGTCGAAGCTGTACTGCCTCGGCTCTGCCGCGACGTTGCCGGTGAGTGTGATGTAGATGTCGTTCATCCCATGCCTCCCAGTGCGGCGGGCCGGCTGCCCGCGATCTGGGGACCACGGTGCCGTGTGCGGGTGGGGGGAAGGGTTGCCGAACGGGGTTCTGTGGATGAAGGGGTGGGGGGAGGTTGGGGCTGTGGATAGCCGGCCGTGTCATGCGCGCTGTGGATAGCCGGTCGTGTCATGCTCGCTGCGGATTCGTCTCAGCCCATGGATTCGTCCCGGCTTGGGTTCGTCCCCGCCCATGGGTTCGTCCCGCCATGGATTCGTCCCGGCCCATGGGAGGGAAGTGGTTGGCATGGTGATGGCGGGCCCCGAGGGAGCCCGCCATCATCGTCATCTCTCCCTAGGTGGTCTCACACTGCGTCGTCTCGCCCTACGTCGTCTCGCATTGCGGGTCCTGGGGCAGGGCCGTTCTGGCCTGATGTACGTGGCCGTGGTGGCGCAAGGCCGTTCTGGCGTAGCGCGTTCTGGGAGAGGGCGTTCTGCTTGAGGGTGGGCTCGGGGTTGAGTGCTTTTAGACGGACAAGTCCCTCATAGCCGTATAAAACGCGTGATGGCGGCCCAGCTCTCGTTCCACCGGCTCCACCACCATGGTCGTCGACACCGCCGCGACCCTGCGCCTCATCTCCCGTTCGAGCCGTTCCCGCTCCCTGGACGCCCCGAGCTCCACGAAGTTGCGGGACGCGATGCCGGACAGGGCCCCGAGCCCCAGGACGGAGGCCATCATCAGCCCCACCCACGGCAGCGTCGCGCTCTCTCCCAGCAGCTCGAAGGCCGGCGGGAGCTGGCCGGGCATGAGCAGGCCCACCACCAGCCAGGCCAGTCCGGCCACGAACGCCACCACCAGGAAGTACTGCCACACCTTCAGCGCCCGCCACCATCCCGGTACGCGGTCCAGCTGCGGCGCCACCTCCGTGAGGTCCTCCGTCAGGGCCTGCGGCAGCTGGCTGGAGCGCGATCGGGCCGCCTGGTGCACCGCCGTGCGCCACACCGGGTGCATGCCCATGGACAGCCCGTCGGCCAGCGCCTGCACCGCGTTGGCGACCTCGGCCGACTGAGCGCTCACCGAGGTGGTCGTGATGCCGCGGATCTCCTGGCCGACGTCGTCCAGGCGCAGGCTCTTCAGCGGGTCGGTACGGAGCTTCCCGACCCACCGCGGGTACGGCCACCCGACCCACTGGTCGGACCGCTCCGCGTAGACGTTCTCCATGGCCTCGCCCACGGCCGGCACGCCCACCGCGTCACACAGCGCGTCGGTCAGCCCCATCCTGCGGGCCTCGTCGACCGTGGACGGCGCGGACAGCGCCTCGCCCATCGGCATGGCCTCGCTGAGCTTCTGCTCCAGCCGGTGCAGGTCGGCCTCGAGTTTCTGGATGGCCGCGCGCCGGCGGCTGACCGCGGTGGCGATGACGCTCCTGAGGCTCTCGACGCCGCGACCGGTGACCGCCGAGGTGGGTACGACGCTGGGATGCTCCACGCCTTCCCTGCGCAGCAGGTCGTTGAGGTCGATGACCAGCTCGGCCAGCTCCTCGGTGGTGAGCCGGTCGGCCTGGTTGAGCGCGAACACCGTCACCGCGTCGTGCCCGGCCAGCTCCGTCACGTAGCGCCGGTGGGTGGAGGCGTCGGCGTACTTCTGCGGGTCGAGCACCCACACGACCAGGTCGGCCAGCCCGATGAGCCGGTCGGCCTCCGTGTCGGTGAGGGCCCGGATCGAGTCGTGGTCGGGCAGGTCGAGCAGGATCAGCCCGTGCAGCTGGCTGTCGCCCTTGTCGAGCGCGCTGGCCCGGGAGAAGCGGTGCCGCCACTGGATCTGCAGCCAGTCGAGCAGCGGCCCCGCGCCCTCCAGCCCCCACACGCAGGCGTGGGTACGAGCGGTGGTCGGACGGCGTACGCCGGTGGGCGAGAGCTCCAGCCCCGACAGCGCGTTGAACAGCGACGACTTGCCGCTGCCCGTGCCACCCGCGAGGGCGACGACGGTGTGCTCCGACGACAGCTTGAGCCGGTCACCGGCCCGCTTCAGCAGCCCGCCGGCCTCGTCGAGCAGCTTCTTGTCCAGCCGCCCCGGGCCCAGCTCCACCACCTTGGTGAGCGCGGCCAACCGTGGAGCGAGCCCCGGTCTGGTGGTCATGGTGGTCATCGCGCGACCTCAAGGTTGTACGTAGCCTGATAGAGGCGGGTGGCGACGGATTCGTCCGGAATGCCGGCGGAATCGAGCGCTTGCACGTAACGCATGGCCTCCTCGTCGAACAACATGCCGATCCTGGCCCGCAGGTCACTGAGCGCCTTGGCGCCGATGCCGCGCAGCGACTCCGCGCCGAGCAGGGCGTTGACCAGCCGGTGCGGCACCCCTTCGCCGTTGCTCCCGCTGAACATGGCGACCATGAAGATCAGCGAGAGCGACTCGGGATCGAACGAGACGAGCTTCGACACCGACCGTTTGGCCACCCCCTCCGTGCGGACGAGCTCGCCCAGGTGATCCTGCCAGGAGGCGATGGCCCTGCTGGTGTGGCGGACGAGGTTGTCGGACGGCCGGTCGAGGTTCTCCCCGAGCTTGGCGCCCAGCTCGGAACGGTGCCGCCAGCGCGCCGCCACCTCCTCGGAGGCCCGGTTGGCGGCGGCGACGATGACCGATTCGAGCCCGGTGCGGACCGCCGCCTTGAACGCCAGCACCCGCTCCGGCGCCTGCTTGGCCGCCCGGCCGCGCCTGCGCAGCTGCAGTGAACGCATGAGGTCGCCGGAGCCGGCGAAGTCCTGCCAGCGGGCGAGCACCTCGCCGTGCAGCAGCGAGCCGTTCTTGGAGGCCTTGTCGATCGTGCTGAGGGCGCTCAGGTAGGCCGCCTCCACGTCGCTGCGCAGCTCGGCCCGGAACGCCACCTGCGACTCCAGGTGCCGGGCCAGCGCCGGTACGCGGGTGCGGAAGCTGTTGAGCACGCCGTTCAGCGTCTCGCGTACGGCCTGCGCCCGCCGATCCTCGTCCACGGACAGCTCGGCCAGCCACAGCCGCAGGTCGGTCACCTCGCTGTCGGGCAGCCTGCCGTCGGCCACCTCCGCCTCGTGGATGACGAACCGGTCGATCTCGCCCAGACCGTACTCGCTCAGCATCCGCCCGAAGTGCTTGAGCACCACGTCGGCGGACTTCTGCTGCACCCGGGACAGGACGATCGCCAGGCGGGCGCCGCGCTCCTTGGCCAGCCGCAGCAGGTTCCAGGCGGGGGCGTCGGCGTAGCGGGCGGCCGTCGTCACGAAGATCCACAGGTCGGCGGCGTCGAGCATGCGGTGCGCGATCTCGTGGTGCTCCTCGACCACCGAGTCGATGTCGGGGGTGTCGAGCAGCGCGACGCCCTGCGGCAGCTTCTCGGTCTGGACGATGACCAGGCTGCCCATCGTGGCTTCCTGGGTCGGCTTGTCGAGCCGCTGGAGGGCGCCGAGCAGCTCGCCCTCCGCGAACCACTTGTGGTCCTCGGGGTGACAGGCCAGGACCGGGGTGCCGGTGGTGGGACGCCGTACGCCCGTACGCGAGACGTTCTTCTCGGCCAGGCTGTTGACCAGGGTGGACTTGCCCGCGCCGGTCGAGCCGGCGATCACGATGAGGGCCGGGGCGGTGCGGGTCTTGATCCGGGGCAGCACGTAGTTGTCGAGCTGGGCCAGCAGGTCGGCCTGCGTGCGCTTGGCTTCCTCGGAGCCCGGCAGGTCGAGGCCGAAACGCAGGTCGGCGACGCTCGCGCGCAGCGCGTCGAGCGCCGTCGTCAGCGCCTCGACCGCCTCGGGGGGCAGGTCCTCCAGCCGCTCGCCCTGGCGCAGGGGTACGGCTGCGGAGGCGCCGGACGGGCTCGCGGACTGGTCGGACGCGCTGGGTGAGGTCGCAGGCTGGTCGGAATCGTCGGATGGGGCCGCCGGCTGGTCAGGGGCTTCCGGCGTGGCCGCCACCTGGTCGGAGGCTTCGGATGTGACCGCCTCCTGGTCGTCGGCGGTTTTCGCGGCCGTGTCCTCGCCGTCCGTCTCCGCGGAGCCCTCTTCATCGGCCCTCGCGCTTTCGGAGGCCTCGTCGCTGAAGCTCGCGTCGTCGGAGCCCTCGCCACCGGAGCTCGCGTCATCGGAGCTCGCGTCGCCGGAGCTCGCGTCATCGGAGCTCGCGTCGCCGGAGCTCGCGTCATCGGAGCTCGCGTCGCCGGAGCCCGCGTCATAGGAGCTCGCGTCGTCGTGCGCTGCATCGGCGAAGACCTGATCGGTCTTCGCGTCCTCGGCGGCGGCCTCGTGGGCCTCCGGGTCCGCGACTGTCTCCGCGGCCTCGCCCGTCGTTGCGGCCGCAGCGTCGCCACGGGCATCCGCGGGCTCGGATTCAGGTGCCTCCTGCTGGAGGTCCGCAGGTTCTTCGCCGCCGTCCGCGAGCTTCGCGCCGCTGTCGGCGCGGGTCCGGTCGGTGGTCGTGAGCGCGTCGCCGGTCTCAGTGTCCGTGTCGGCGAGCACGTCGCCGGCTTCCGCCGCCGCGAGCGCGTCGCCGCCTGATGGCTGTACGTCCGCGAGTGCGTCGCCACCTGATGGCTGTACGTCCACGAGTGCGTCATCGGCCGATGGACTCGGGGCCTTGAGCGCCTCATCAGCCGACGGCTCGGCGTCCGTGCCGGTGCGGGTCTCCTCTTCCGAGGCTTCGCCGGTTTCCGGGACGAATGCGCCGGTTCGTGCGGCTTCGGCTGGTTCCCGCGTCTCGGAGGCGTCCTTCCGCGCGGCGGCTTCCGTGTCGGCGTCGAGCCCGGCAGCGGTGTCGCCGGCTTCCACGTCTGCGGGTTCGGCAGGGCGGGTGGCGGCTGCGGGCTTCTTGACCCACAGGCTCTCGCCCTGTTCCCCGACCGGCTCGGCGGGAGGGGCGGGGCGGGCGCCGGGGCCGCCGAGGGAGGCGGGCTTGACGAAGAGTGAGGGCCGCCCCGAAGGAGGCTCAGGGTCGTCGAAGCCGGCCGGCGGGCGCAGGGCCTCAAGGTCCTGGGGTGTCGTGGGGCGTCGCAACGCGGCGGGCTTCTCGAACAGGGACGGCCTGCCGCTGGGCGCCTCGGAAGGGGGCTGGGTCGGCGCGGGCGAGTCGCGGAACCACTGGCCGGGCTCCCGGCTGTTGCTCCCGCTCTCCCGGGCGGGAGGCTCGGAGCCCTGCTCGCGGAAGGAGGGCCTGCGCGGCTTGCGGACGGGCAGTCGCCCGCCCGGCTGCACGCCGGACCCCTCACGAGGCTCGCCCCCACCGGAGCCGCCGCCCGAAGCGGGACGTCCTGCTACGCCGGAGCCGCCACCCGCGGAACGATTCGCCACGCCGGAGCCGCCGGCCGGTTCTTCGCCGGCCGGAACGGAACGATCCGGGCGGCCGGAACCGCCGGGCCCCGCGTCACCTCTGCCCGAAGCGGAGCCGCCGCGGGCCGCCGCATCGCCGCCGGCCGGAGCCGAGCCGCCCAGGCGGCCGGAGCCGCGCCCCGCGTCGTCGCCGGTCGAAGCGGCTTCGCCCCGTCGGCCAGGATCGCCGCCGGCCGGAACGGAACGATCCGGGCGGCCTGAGGCGCCGGGGCGTTCCGGAGTCTCGCGGGTGCCGGCGCCGTTGCGGGCGTCGTCGCCCCGGCCCTGATCAGAGCCCTGGTCAAGGCCCTGGTCAAGGCCCTCGTCAGTCACCGCGCGGAAGCTCAACGTCTGCTCCCCGGCTGACTCGTTCCGTCCGTCATCCCTGGCCGTGTTCACGGCAAGCGCTCCGCTCGAACCATTGCGACCTCCTGGCCGACCCTCACGACATCGCCGACGATGACGATCGCCGGCGGCCGTATCCCAGCCGCGGACACGCGGTCGGCCACAGTGGCAAGGGAAGCGATAACCGCCCGCTGGGTCGGAAGGGTACCGTCCTGCACCACCATTGCGGGAGTCTCCGGAGCACGTCCGTCGCGAAGGAGTGCCTCGGCCACCTTCGCCAGCCGTTCGACGGCCATCAGCAGCACCAAGGTGCCCTGGGAACGGGCCAGGCCAGGCCAGTCGACGGTGGATTTGGGGTCGTCGGGAGCCACGTGCACGGAGATGACATGAAATTCCTGACTCACCCCGCGATGGGTCACCGGCACCCCGGCCGCGGCGGGCACCGCGACGGCGCTGGTGATGCCGGGGACGACGAGGACGGGGATGCCGGCGTGGGCGCAGGCGATCATCTCCTCGCCGCCGCGCCCGAACACGAACGGGTCACCGCCCTTGAGCCGGACCACGAACTTGCCCTGTCTGGCGCGGTCCACGATGAGCTCGTTGATCGTCTCCTGGGACAGCGAGCGGCCGTAGGGCACCTTGGCCGCGTCGATCAGCTCCACGTCGGCGGCTAGCTCGTCGAGCAGCCCCCGGGGCGCGAGGCGGTCGGCGACCACCACGTCGGCCTGGGCGAGCAGTTGACGCCCGTGCACCGTGATGAGCCCGGGATCGCCGGGGCCGCCGCCGACGAGGGCGACGCCGACCGGCTTGGTGCGGTTGCGCCGGGCGTCGACGGTGCCGTCGCGCAGCGCCTCGACGACCGCGTCGCGGATGCCGGCGGCCCGGCGCGGGTCTCCGCCCGCGGTGACGGCCACGCTGATCTCGTCGACCCGCCCGCTCGCCGGGGTCCAGGCGGCGGAGGCGTCCTTGTCGTCGGCGCGCACGCACCAGACGCGCTTGGCCTCAGCCTCGCCGGCCACCGCGGTGTTGACGGATCTGTCGTCGGTGCAGGCCTGGACGAGCCAGGCGCCGTCGCAGTCGCCGACCTCGTAGGGCCGGGCGTGCCAGGTGACCCTGCCGGCGGCGATCAGGTCGTCGAGCGCCGGCGTGACCGACGGCGACACGACGGTGACCTCCGCACCGGCCTCTAGCAGCGCGGGAACCCGGCGCTGGGCGACGCGGCCGCCGCCCACGACGAGCACCCGGCGGCCGGAAAGCCGCAGGCCGAGGAGGTAGGGGCCCATGGGGGGAATCTCCCGTTCGCGAACGTTGTGTTAAGAGGTAAACCTACCGGCTTCGCCTGTGTCATTTGCTGCGCACGGTCAACGACCGTCGAGAAGAGGCTGCCGGGGATCCCAGCGAGGCCCGCCCTCATCGTCCTTACGGCGTCTGGCCATCGCTGACAAGGCCTCAAGGATAACCCGGTTACCGAGGTAGGCGGTGATGTCGGCGTGATCGTACGGCGGCGCCACCTCGACCACCTCCATCCCCGCGACCGGCAGCTCGTAACAGATCCGGCGGACGGCGTCGAGCAGTTGCCTGGCCGTCAGCCCGCCCGGCTCGGGCGTGCCGGTGCCCGGGGCGTGGCCGGGGTCGCACACGTCGATGTCGACCGACAGGAAGACCTGGTCGCAGTCGTCGAGCGCGATCCCGAACGACTCCGTCAGGCACTCGTCGAGCCCGCGGGCCACGATCTCGGTCATCTCGTAGGAGCGCATGTTCTGGGCGGCCATCCAGCCGAGCGTCTCGGGCTCGGGCCAGTAGCCGCGCAGCCCCAGCTGCAGGAACCGGTCGCCGCGGATCGCCCCCGACTCGATCAGCCGCCGCATGGGCTGGCCGTGGCCGTGCAGGTGGCCGAAGGAGATGTCGCCGGTGTCGGCGTGGGCGTCGAAGTGGATCATCGAGGTGCGCCCGGCCGGGTGTGCCCGCGCGGTGCCGCGCGCGTCCGGCAGCGCCACCGTGTGGTCGCCGCCGAGCACCAGCGGGATCGCCCCCGACGCGGCCACCCGGTGCACGGTCTCCTCGATGGCCGCCAGCGAGCCCTCGACGTCGCCGGAGTAGCACTCCACGTCGCCGGCGTCGAGCACCCGCAGGTCCCGCAGGGCGTCCACGCGCAGGGCCAGGCTGGGCCTGGAGCCGTCGTGCGGCAGGTAGCAGGCCTGGCGCAGCGCCATCGGCCCGAACCTGGCGCCGGGCCGGTTGGAGGTGCCGCCGTCGAACGGAGCCCCGATGATCACCACGTCGGCGTCGGCGTAGGTCGCCGGATCGCCGGCGTCGCACCGCCCGACGCCGAGGAACGTGATGTCGGGCCCGTACATGGGTCCGTAACGCGCCATGGTCCGCACCTCCCGTGTCCCCATCATCACACGGGTTTCTCGGTCACCCCCGCGGAGTCGAACGTGGCCACCTCGTGCAGCACGCGTACCGCGGCGCAGACCATCGGATGGGCGAGCAGGCCGCCGGTGCCCTCGCCGAGCCGCAGCTCCAGCTCCACCAGCGGGCGCAGCCCGAGGTGGGTGAGCGCGGCGGTGTGGCCGGGCTCGGCCGAGCGGTGTCCCGCCACGCAGTGGTCGATCGCGGCGGGGTCGAGCGCGGCGGCCACGAGGGCGGCGGCGCCGGCGATGACGCCGTCGAGGATCACCGGCACGCGCTCCGCGGCGCCGCACAGGATGAGGCCGGCGATGGCCGCGTGCTCGAACCCGCCGACGGCGGCCAGGGCCCGCAGCGCCTCGCTGGGCGAGGAGGAGACGTCGGACACCGCGTTCACGCGCAGGGCCGAACGGACGAGACCGACCTTGCGCTCGTACGTCTCGTCGTCGATCCCCGTGCCCCTGCCGGTCACCTCGGCCGGGTCCATGCCGGTGAAGGCGGAGATCAGCGCGGCCGAGGCGGTGGTGTTGGCGATGCCCATGTCGCCGGTGATCAGGCAGCGCGCGCCCGCGGCGACGAGCTCCTTGCCGACGAGGATGCCGGCCTCCAGCGCTCTGACCGCCTGGTCGACGGTCATGGCGGGGCCCTGCGACAGGTCCGCGGTGCCGTACGCGATCTTGTGCTTGATCAGCTGGGGCGCGTCGGGCAGGTCGGCGGCGACGCCGACGTCCACCACGGTCACCGTCGCGCCCGCCTGCGCGGCGAAGGCGTTGGCGACCGCGCCGCCCGCCAGGAAGTTGCCCACCATCTGCACGGTGACCTCCTGCGGCCACGGGGTGACGCCGCGCGCGTGCACGCCGTGGTCGGCCGCGAAGATGGCCAGGGCGGCCGGCTCCGGCATGGGCGGCGGGCTGACCCCGGCCGCGCCCGCGAGCCGGACGGCGACGTCCTCCAGCACACCGAGCGAGCCGCGCGGCTTGGTGAGGCGGTCCTGGTGGGCGCGGGCCTCGGCGAGCGCCCGCGGGTCGGCGGGGCGGATCGCGGCGAGCGTCTCGGCGAGCACGGCAAACCTCCGGTTAGGGGACGAGCTGGAGGGCTTCCTCGTAGCGGTCGATCACGACGTCGGCCAGGGTCTCGCAGTCGCCGATCACCTCGGCGCAGCGGATGTCGAGGTCGGGATGCCCCGCCCCGTAGGCGAGCGCCTGCGCCCAGACGCGCTCCAGCATGCCGCCCGCGAACAGCAGGTACGGCACCACGATCACCCGCTTGGCCCCGAGCCGCCGGCAGCGTTCGAGCCCGCCGGGCACGCCGGGCGGGGTGACCGACACGAAGGCGGTCTCGACGGTCATGTAGTCGTAGGCGTACGTCTCCCAGAACAGCCGCGAGACCCGGTGGACCTCGGCGTTCGCGGTCGCGTCCGTGGAGCCCTCGCCGACCAGGACGACGGCGGTCTCGCCCGGTTCGACGTGCGCGTGGAAGTCGTCGGCCGGCGGCGCGTCCACGGAGCGGAGCCTCGGCCTGGCGCCGACCAGTTCGAGGGCGCGCGGCCTGGAGATCTCGGCGGCGGCCTCCTTGAGCCGCTCGGCCAGCAGCGACAGCACGCGGGGGTCGGGGCCGAGCGGGCGACCGTAGTCGTACATGAGGGTGGGGTGACGCTGCTGTTCGAGCGCCATCGCGGCCGGGAACTCCTCGTCCACCCTGCTGAGGCTCAACGGCAGCGCGACCAGCCGGTGGTGCCCCCTGGCGACCAGGGAGGCCACCGAGTCGCTCAGCCGGGGAGTGGCCCGCTCCAGGTAACCCCCTGACACGTCGGCGCCCGTCTGGTCGAGGCGGCAGCGGAGGCGGTGCACGAACCTCCCGAACTCCGCGGCGTAGGCGTCGTCCTGTGAGCCCTGCCCGATCAGCAGGAGCGGCGGCTTCATTGAGGGATTCTCCGGTGCGGTAGACAAAGTCACGCGAGGATAACCGATGCGCACCGGTACGGAACAGGTCACCCTGTGTGTGCGGGCGTCGCGTGGACCACGAACACGGGGTCGGAGGCGGTCAGGCGGTGTGAGCCGTCGGGGTCGAGGGTCAGCTTGGAGGCCATGATCTGGGTGCCCTCGCCGTGGTATCCCTGCTCGCGCAGCCGGTCGAGCACGGCCGCGACCTGCTCGACCTTGCTCAGCGCGGACACGAGCGAGCGGGGGCGCCGGGCGGCGCAGGCCATCACCACGTCGAGGCCGCCGCCGCCCACGAAGACCGCGTCGGGGTCGGGCAGCGGCTCCAGCGCGGGCGGCGCCTGTCCCCTGGTCAGAGCCACTTTGACGCCGTGGGCGAGCACGTTGGCGCGCAGCTCGGCGCAGCGGCCCTCGTCGCGTTCGACGGCCACGACGGCGGCGCCCAGCCGGGCGCACTCGACGGCGATCCCGCCGGTACCCGCGCCCACGTCCCAGACGAGGTCCCCCAGCCGGGGGCCCAGCTTGGCCAGCACGTACGCCCGCACCTCAGGCGGCAGCCCGCCCCCGGCCGGCAGCGCCCACTCGGCCGGCCCCGGCCGCGCACCCGCCACCCAGCTCGGCTCCTTGGGCCGGTGCAGCGGGTCGATGACGAGGACCACGTCGGGGTCCTTCCACGGCCTGGTGGTGGCCTCGCCCATCCGGCTGTGGGTGACGCGTTCGTCGGGCCCGCCCAGGTCCTCGCAGACGATCAGCGCGCGCGGCGTGGTGGGGGCCAGCTCCCTGGCGATCTCGCCGGGGCCGACACCGGGCGCGACCAGCAGCGCGACCTTGGGGTGAGCGCGGCAGGCGTTGACGACCCGGTTGAGCTGGGCGGGGCCCGAAGGGGCGACGACCAGGGCGTCCTCCCAGTTGAGCCCGGCGCGGGCGAAGGCGCGGCCGACGAGCGAGACGGCCGGTAACACGTCCGGCTTGAGTCCGTGTGCGCGCAGCGTGCGTACGACGCCGAAGAAGCCGGGATCGCCCTCCGCGACGACGACCGCGGGGCCCTCGCCGTGTTCGAGATGACCGTCGATGGCCTCCAGCAGCGACCCGTCCACCGCGGTCGTCGCGTTGAGCTGGAGCCTTCCGAGCACGGCCGCGGGCGCCACCACGAGCCCGGCCTCCTGCAGTTTGCCCACCGCCCTGGCCGAGAGCTCGGACCCGTCCCAGCCGACCACCGTGATCATTGAGCCTCACCGTCCTCACCTCAAGGGTGACGGGTGCGGGGGTGTTTCACAAAGGGTGGGACGGTCAGTCCGGCGTGCCCTCAGGCCAGGTCGGACGGGATGAGGCTGTAGACGACCAGGTCCTCGCCGCCGAGCGAGGCGCGGGCGACGCCCTCGCGGACGAAACCGGCCTTCTCCGCCACCCGCTGCGACGCGGTGTTGGAGGGGGAGGCGCGCAGCTGGAGCCGGGTGAAGCCGTGCCGCTGGAACAGCCAGCGGGCGACGGCCAGCACGGACTCGCCCGCGTACCCCCTGCCCCTGGCCCAGGGGGCGGTCATGTAGCCGACCTCGGCCGTGCGGCTGTTCCAGTCGACGTCGCGCAGGTCCACGTTGACGGCGAAGCGGCCGGTCTCCAGCTCCTCGGCCGTCCAGATGATGCCGGCGCCCCTGATCCTGTTCCGCTCGGAGCGTTCGATGTAGGCGCGCGCCTGCTCCTCGTTGTAGTCGCGCGGCACGCCCGTGCCGGCCTGGGTGAGCGCGTCGGCGCCGGTGGCGGCCAGGTCACGCACGTCGCCGGGGGACGGCCGGCGCAGCAGCAGGCGCGGTGTGCGCAGGTCGGTCCTGGGCAGGGAGTCGGCGGGCAGGCGGCCGTCCTCGCGCAGGAGGCCGAACATGACCAGGTCGTGCGTCCCGTCCTCGTCGAGCACGGCGGAGCGCAGCACGCCCTCCCAGGTGAAGCCCGATTTGAGCGCGACGCGGAGCGAGGCCGGGTTGTCCAGGTTGGCCGTCAGGTCGATCCGGCGCATCCGCGTGGTGTCGAACACCCAGTCCGTCAGCCCGCGTACGGCCTCGGTGGCGAAGCCGCGGCGGCGGTAGAGGGGGTGCACGCCGTACCCGACCTCGGTCGTGCCGGCCTCCCACGAGGTCTTGAACAGGCTGATGGCCCCCACGACGACCTCGTCGGCGTCGGCCATGGCCAGATGGACGCCCTGTCCTGAGCGGCGCAACTCGTGCACGCCGTGGGTGAGCCAGCGCGCGATGCCGGAGGTCCTGTCCGGAGCGCCCGGCGGGAGGAAGCGGACGCCGGACTGCACGACGGACCGGATCCGCGCGGCGTCCCCGGGACCGAAGGGGCGGAGCGTCAGCCGTGCGGTGGCGATGCTCACGTCGGGATCGAACACGCTGGGCAGGGTACACAGTCGCGATGTTTGCCCACGAAAGCGGGGGTAAGGGGGCGCAGGGAGAGGAGTGAGAGAACCATGGAACGTGGGAGCGACAAGCACGGCCCCCGTCTGGACGAGCAGCAGAAGCACGAGACCGAGGGCATGGTCCGCGGCGGCGGCACGACGCACGCCGAGGAGTGGAAGGAGCCCGAGTCCATGCCGTCGGCCGGTGAGGAGCCCCAGCGGTCGTACCCGCCCGGTCACGAGCCAGGCGTCCCCGAGGGCATGACGCAGGGTGACGTCGATCTCCGCAGCGACCTGGCCAAGTGGCTGAGCGACACGCACTGGCCCGCGTCCAAGGCGGAGCTGCTGCGGCGCGCCGAGCGCCAGGGCGCGCCCGACCGGGTGGTCGACCTGGTCGAGTCGCTGCCCGACCGTGATTTCAGCAACATGGCCGACATCGCCAAGGCCCTGGGCATCGGCGTGGAGCAGCGGAGGTGGTGACGGGTGCGGCTGGACTTCATCAGGCGCCTGTACGAGCGCCCGGGACCGTACGCGTCGGTCTACCTGGGCGCCTTCACCGGCCCCGAGCGCCGGGCCCACTGGCGCGGCGCGCGTGACCGGCTCGACCGGCTCACCGAGACGACCCTGGACGCGCTGGAGGAGGAGGCCCTGCGGCCCGCCGCCGGGCGGGCGCTGTTCGCCACGGACGGCAACGTCGTGCTGGCCGAATCGCTCGATCGCCAGCCGGACGAGATGACCACGTGGACGCCTCTGCCGCACGTCACGCCCATGCTGATGCTGCGCGGCGAGAACGTGCCGCACATCCGGGTCATCGTGGACCACGCGGGGGCGGAGGTGACCGTGTTCGCGGGCGGGTCCCCGCGGACGACCACCGTGGAGGCCGCCTCCTGGCCGCTGCAGAAGACCGCGCAGGGAG
Organism: Nonomuraea fuscirosea; assembly: GCF_003001935.1. GTDB lineage: Bacteria > Actinomycetota > Actinomycetes > Streptosporangiales > Streptosporangiaceae > Nonomuraea > Nonomuraea fuscirosea. The sequence goes on from NZ_PVNG01000005.1 coordinate 98,334, forward strand.
GCTGGTCGCAGAAGCGCTACGAGCAGGCCGTGGACGAGACCTGGGAGAAGAACGCGGTCGCCGTGGCCCATGAGATCGACGAGCAGGTACGCCGCGTCGGGGCGGAGCTGGTGCTGATCGCCGGCGAGCCGAAGTCGCGCTCCTACCTGCTGCGCCACCTCGGCACCAAGGCCGCCGACCGGGTGACCATGGTCGAGCACGGCAGCCGCGAGAACCACGGCCGGTTCGAGCAGGACGTGGAGCGGGCCCTCGACGACTGGCTCGACCACCGGCGCGCGGAGCTGCTGGAACGGCACCAGGAGTCCGCGGGACCCACCGGCATGGCCTGGGTCTCGAAGGCCCTGCGCGAGGGCCGGGTGCACGCCCTGCTGGTGCCCGGCGAGATGCCGAAGCCGGTCTGGATCGGCGAGGGCGGCACGCAACTGTGCACCGACCGGGCCGAGCTGCACCGGTGGGGCGTGGCCGAGCCGGTGCAGGAACGCGCGGACTCCGCGCTGGCCAGGGCCGCGGCGATGACGGACGCGGAGCTGTGGTTCACCGACGCGGTCGACGACGTGGCCGCGGTGCTCAGGTACTGACCGTCACGTACTGATGATCACTACGAGGGTACGGGGACCGTGCACGCCCTCGACCCGGTTGAGCTCGATGTCGCTGGTGGCCGAGGGACCGCTGATCCAGGTGAGCGGACGGGCCGGGTCGAGCCGGGCCACGGCCTCGGGGACGCCGGCCACGATCTGGTCGGCCCGCACCACGCACAGGTGGTAGTCGGGGACCAGCGTCTGCGCCCGCGTCCCCTGGCCCGGCCCGTGGTCGAGCACGATGGTGCCGGTCTCGGCGATGGCCACGGCGCAGTTGGTCACCACGCCGTCGGCGCTCTTCAGGTCGCTCCAGCCGCCCGGCCGGTCGAAGCCGTCCGGGACGATCATGCGGCGCTCGCCCAGGCAGGCGTCGATCGTGGCGGGCAGGTCGGCCGCCGGCACGACGTGGACGATCGCCCGGTAGTCGTCGACCCGCTCGGCGAACAGCCCGACGAGGTCCTCCACCTGCCGTTCCGTCCGGTAATCGCGGGGGATGTCCACCTCCGCGCCGCCGGCGACGGCCCGGCCGATCCGGGCGAGGATCTCCTCACGCGCGCTCATTCCGCTCCCACCAGTCTCTGAATGATTCTTCGGGAATGTCGGGCAGGTCCCGGGTGTCGGTCCAGGCCGACAGCGGGCCCGGCAGCCGCTTCGGCACCAGCTTGCGCAGCTTCCCGGCCGCCCGCTGGGCCTTGGCCAGCCGCTCGTGGTCGCTGAGAATCCAGCCGGCCACCTTCATGCCCGCCTGCTCCGCCGCCGCGTGCGGCGCCTTGGCCCGCAGGTCGACCAGCACCTCCGGGATGTCGATGGCCACCGGGCAGGCCTCGTAGCAGGCCCCGCAGAGGCTGGAGGCGAACGGCAGCGAGGCGTCGAGCTCGGAGGACATGCCCCTGAGCTGCGGGGTGAGGATCGCGCCGATCGGTCCTGGATAGACCGAGCCGTACGCGTGACCGCCCGCGCGCTCGTAGACCGGGCAGACGTTCAGGCAGGCCGAGCAGCGGATGCAGCGCAGCGCCTGGCGGCCCACCTCGTCGGCGAGCACGTCGGTGCGGCCGTTGTCGAGCAGCACGAGGTGGAAGTCCTGCCCCTCGACCGCGCCCGTCCACATGCTCGTGTACGGATTCATCCGCTCGCCCGTGGAGCTTCTGGGCAGCAGCTGGAGGAACACCTCCAGATCCCGCCAGGAGGGCAGCAGCTTCTCGATCCCGACGACGCTGATGAGGGTCTCGGGCAGGGTCAGGCACATCCGGCCGTTGCCCTCCGACTCCAGCACCACCAGCGTGCCGGTCTCGGCCACCATGAAGTTGGCGCCGGAGATCGCGACCTTGCTCCGCAGGAAGCGTTCGCGCAGGTGCAGCCGGGCCGCCTCGGTCAGCGCGGGCGGGTCGTCGGTGAGGTCGGGCGAGACCCCCGGCATCTTGTCGAGGAAGATCTCCCTGATCTCCGACCTGTTGCGGTGGATCGCGGGGACCAGGATGTGGCTGGGGAAGTCGTCGCCGAGCTGGACGATCAGCTCGGCCAGGTCGGTCTCGTACGCGGTGATGCCGTGCTCGGCCAGCGCCTCGTTGAGCTGGATCTCCTGGGTGGCCATCGACTTGACCTTGACCACCTCGCGCTCGCCGGTGGCCTGGACCAGGCCGGTCACGATGCGGTTGGCCTCGGCGGCGTCCCTGGCCCAGTGGACGGTGCCGCCCGCCCTGGTCACGGCCGCTTCGAGCTGCACCAGGTAGCGGTCGAGGTGGCGCAGGGTGTGGTCCTTGATCGCCTTGCCGGCGGCCCTGAGCTCCTGCCAGTCGGGCAGCTCGCCGACGACGCCCGCGCGCTTGTCGCGAATGGTGTGCGTCGCCTTGCGGAGGTTGAAGCGGAGCTGGGAGTCCTGTACGGCCTTGCGGGAGTTGTCCGGAAAGCTGCCGGGCATGCCGAGAAAGGTGGAGCTCATGGGGCCTCCTCCGTCGATGCGAGGATTTCGGCCAGGTGCATGGTCCTGACGCCGGTCTTCTGGCGGCGCAGGGTGCCGCCGATGTGCATCAGGCACGAGTTGTCGGCCGCGCAGAGCACCTCGGCCCCGGTGTCCTGGATGTGGCGGACCTTGTCGGCGCCCATCGCGGCCGAGACGGCGGGATTCTTCACCGCGAACGTGCCGCCGAAGCCGCAGCACTCCTCCGAGCCGGGCAGCGGCACCAGCTCCAGACCGCGGACGTTGCGCAGCAGCCGGGCCGGCCGGTCGCCCAGGTGCAGGCCGCGGAGCGAGTGACACGTCGGGTGATAGGTCACCCGGTGCGGGAAATATGCGCCGACGTCCTCGACCTTCAGCACGTCGATCAGGAACTCGGACAGTTCGTACACCTTCGGCGCGACCTCGGCGATGGCCGCCGCTCCCCTGCTGCCCGGTTTCGCCAGCTTCGGATACTGCTCGCGCACCATGGCCGCGCACGACCCCGACGGCGCGACGACGGCGTCGTAACCGGCGAACACCTCGGTGAAGTGGCGGGCCAGCCGTACGCCGTCCTCCCGGTAGCCGGTGTTGACGTGCATCTGCCCGCAGCAGGTCTGCGCGGCGGGGAAGTCGACCTCGCAGCCGAGCCTGCGCAGGAGCGACACGACGGCCTTGCCGGTGCCCGGGAAGAGCGTGTCGTTCACGCACGTGATGAACAGGGCGACGCGCACGGCTCTCCTTCCGCTAATGGTCGGACCACAGTATGGTCAGACCATATCGAACCATCATGAATCAGGCCAGCATCCATCCCGGCACCAGGAGGCTTCGTTGGACGGCTCCGGCTGGCGTCCCGTCAAGCGAACGCGGACGTTCGAGGACGTGCTCGCGCAGATCGAGCGCCGCATCACCGAGGACGGCCTCACCGCGGGCGACCGGCTGCCCGCCGAACGCCAGCTCGCCGAGCAGCTCGGTGTGAGCCGCTCGTCGGTACGCGAGGCCATGCGCGTGCTGGAGACCCTCGGCGTGGTCTCCTCCCAGGCGGGCCGGGGCCCCGACGCCGGCGCCGTGCTCACCTCGCGGCCCGACTCGGCGCTGACCGACCTGCTCCGGCTGCACCTGGGCCTGGCCGGTCTGGAGATGCGCGAGGTCATCGGCACCCGGCAGATGATCGAGCAGTGGGCGGCGGCCCAGGCGGCCGGCGCCCGCGCCGACACCTCCGCGCTCGCCGCCGCCCTGGCCGGGATGGACGCGGCGGGGTCGGCCGAGGAGTTCGTCGAGCACGACACGGCCTTCCACTGCGCCATCGCGGACGCCTCGGGCAACCGGCTCATCGCCGCCATCATGCGCTCGCTGCGCGACTCGATGCGGATCTACTCGGTCGAGGCGGTGCGGCGGCTGGGGGACACCTCGATCCTGCGCGCCGACCACGTCCGCATCCTCGCGGCCATCGAACGCGGCGCGGCGGACGAAGCCGTCGCGGCCGTCTCCGAGCATCTGGCGCACGCGTACCCGTCGCTGTTCACCTGAGCTTCTCCCCAGGAGAGGGCCGGACGAGCCGCCGTCACTCCTGGCGGTCGGCCTCGCGGCAGCCGGCCCCCGTGCAGCGCACCATCCCGTGCAGGAGCGCGTCCAGCCGCGACACGAGCGCGGGATCGGCGCTCATCGCCAGGTTGCGCAACTGGTACGGGTCGGCCTGCAGGTCGTAGAGCTGCAACTCCCCGGTCTCGTACCGGACGTAGGTGTACCGATCCGTGCGCAACGCCCGATAGGCCGGCACCGGCGTCTGGGCCGCCGACGACCGGTTGAGCGGCCGGTTGAACTCGACCAGCACGTGCTTGCGCCACTCCCCCAGCGACCGGCCGCGCAGCAGCGGCACGAGCGAGCGCCCCTCCGCGAACGGCGGCACCGTGGCCCCGCCGAGCTCGGCGAACGTCGGCGCCAGGTCGATCGTGGCCCCCATCTGCGTGATCGCCGAGGCGGCCGGCACACCGGGACCCCTGACGACGAGCGGGATGTGGATGGCCTCCTCGAACGGCGTGGTCTTGCCCTGCTTGAGCCGGTGCGTGCCGAGGTGGAAGCCGTTGTCGGAGGTGAAGAAGATGTAGGTGTTGTCGAGCTTGCCGGAGTCCTGGAGCGCCTGGACCACCGTCCCGACCAGGTCGTCCACGCCGAGCATGGAACGCAGCCTGGTGCGGTGGCGCTCGTCGACCTCGGCCACGGTCTCCGGCGGCAGCGGCGGCCTCTCGCGCAGCCAGAGCGGCTCGGCGGAGACGTCGGCCTGGTTGAAGGAGGGCGTGCGCGGCGCCGTGGCCGTCGGGAAGGCGTCGGCGTGCCGGTAGGCCGGGTTGGCCGGGTTGTGCGGGCCGATGGGCGCGAGGTAGAGGAAGAACGGCTCGTCGGAGCCGGCGATGAAGTCGCGCGCCTTGCCGGCCAGCACGTCGGCCAGGTAGTCCTGCTCCGACCAGCCGTAGTCGAACAGGCCGCCGTTCTCGTTGAGCCGGTAGCCGTACTCCTGGTAGAGCTGGCGCACCGGCACGTCCCACTCGTCCCAGCCGGGCGGCACGTACGCCTCGGGAGCCGAGTTGCCCGGATAGTGGTTGAGGAACTTGCCCATGAGCGCCGTGCGGTAGCCGGCCTCCTGCATCCAGGTGCCGATCGTGGAACGTTCCAGATCCTGCTCGTGGAAGCGGGCGAAGCCGCCTTCCGGCGCCGTGTTGGTCAGGACGCCGTGGCTGTGGACGTGCTGGGAACGCAGGATCGAGGCCCTGGAGGGGCAGCACCAGGAGTTGGTGACGAAGAAGCGGTCGAACGAGGCGCCCTGCCCGACCAGGTGCTGGGTGATGTTGGGAAAGTTCTGCAGCGTGCCCTTCTCCAGGTCGTCGGCCATGATGAGGACGATGTTCGGCCGGGAGTCGCCCTCGGCCATCGTCGGTCCCGCCGCCGGCAGCAGAAGCAGCAGGCAGGCGGCGAGACGACACAAACCCTTGAGCACAGAGTGTGACTACCCAGGATGATCCGCCATTGACACGCAGACCGCCCACCGCCGTAATAGAACTTAATTCCGGAGGTGTCTTATGAAGCTCGGCCTGAACCTCGGCTACTGGCAGCGCAACGCCGACGACGCGACCGAATCGGTGCTCGCCGCCGAGCGGCTCGGCTACGACTCGGTGTGGACGGCGGAGGCGTACGGCAGCGACGTGTTCACGCCGCTGGCCTGGTACGGCGCGCGGACGACCCGCATCAAGCTGGGCACCTCGATCGCCCAGATGTCGGCCAGGCCACCGGTCACGACGGCGATGACCGCCATGACGCTCGACCACCTGACCGGCGGGCGGCTGCTGCTCGGGGTGGGCGCCTCGGGGCCGCAGGTGGTGGAGGGCTGGTACGGCCAGCCGTTCGCCCGCCCGCTGGCCAGGACGCGCGAGTACGTCGAGATCATGCGCAAGGTCTGGCGGCGCGAGGAGCCGGTCACGTCCGAGGGGCCCCACTACCCGCTGCCACTGCCGGGCGGGCTGGGCAAACCGCTCAAGTCCATCACCCATCCGCTCCGGCCCGACATCCCCGTCTATCTCGGGGCGGAGGGGCCGAAGAACGTCGCGCTGGCCGCCGAGCTGGGGCAGGGCTGGCTGCCGCTGTTCGCGTTCCCGGAGAAGATCGAGCAGATGTACGGCGAGGCGCTGTCGGCGGCACGACCCGGCTTCGACGTGGCGGCCATGGTGATGGTGGTGATCTCCGACGACGTCAGGTCCGCGCTCGACGGCGTGAAGATGATGCTCACGCTCTACATCGGCGGCATGGGCGCCAAGCAGCGCAACTTCCACGCCGACATCATCGGCCGGATGGGCTACGCCGAGGCCGCCGAGCACATCCAGTCGCTCTACCTGGCGGGGCGCAAGGACGAGGCGTTCAAGGCGATCCCGGACGAGCTGGCCGACGGCATCTCGCTCGTCGGCCCGCCCGGCCGGATCAAGGAACGGCTGGAGCTGTGGCACCGCAGCCCGGTGACGAGCCTGCTCGTCATGGGGCCGCGGGACGAGCCCTCGCTGAAGCTCGTCCGCGACCTCGTCCTCGGCTGAGAACCCTCTCCCCCGGTCCCCGCGCGGGTGTCAGTCCGGGCGGGGGGCCGGGTCGGCGGTGACCGAGCGGAGCAGCGGACGGCTCAGGGCGCCCGCCCCGATCACGCCGGCGAAGCCGGCGACGACGCAGGCCCCCAGCGTGATCGCCCCCGTCGCGTTGACGCCGCCGATCATGAACGGCATCGCGCAGAACGCCCCCACCAGGATCGCTCCCCCGCCCATCACCGCCAGCGGGATGAGCGTCTCGGAGCGGCGGGCCCGGTCCAGCACCGAAAGCGGCGTGCCCGCCAGGCGCAGCAGCCCGTACGTCTGCCGCCGGTCCAGCACCGACGACATGGCGGTGATCCCCGAGCTGGCGATGGCCACCAGGAACGACACCGACAGCACCACGATCGTGCCCACGCGCACGTCGGCGAGGATCTCGACGCCGAAGCGCCCGTCGTCCGCCTTCGTCGTGGGCGTGCGGCCCGGCACGAGCCCGGTCAGCGCCGTACGGGCCCGGTCCACCTCCGCCTCGCCCGCCGAGCTGCCCAGAGCCGCGACCACGACGTCCTTCACCGGCTTCACCTCGGCCGTCACCCCCGCCTCGCGCAGCCGCTCGCGGGCCTGCCGCACCACCTGGTCCGCCTGCCCGGCGGGCGCGGTGATCCGCAGCTGGGGCGGCCCGCCGGCGTCCTGGTCGAACGTCGCCGGGCTGAGCAGGCCGAGGAAGCCCGCCACGAACCCGGTCAGCGCCACCCCGCTCACCGTCCGCCAGGCCGAGCGCGGGTCGTCCACCAGCCGGCGGCCCGCGAGCAGCCGGGCCGGGCTCCGCGCCGTCCCCGCCGTGATCCGGCCGATCAGGCCGACCACCCAGGGGCCCGCCAGGTTCACGCAGAGGAACGCCAGGGCCAGCGCCGCCGCGATGATCGAGACGCTGGTGCCCCTGGTCAGCATCGGGAACACGGCCAGCACCGCCAGCAGGGCGAGCACCCGGACGAACCGCATGGCGGGCGGCGTCTCGCGCTTGGCCACGCCGAGCGGGCTCACCACGACCCGCCGCAGCCCGGCCACCGCCGACAGCCCCACCAGCAGCGGCACCGCGACCAGCACCCCCGCCAGCACCAGCGGTCCTGGGAACAGGTCGGCGGCGAACCACCGGCCGCCCTGCATCTCGATCCCGGCCAGCAGCGGCACGGCCAGGGCGAAGGCGGCGGCGCCCGCGAGCGCGCCGGCCAGCGCGACGATCACCGCCTCGGTCACGGTCATGCCAACGACCTGGCCCGGCGTCGCCCCCACCAGCCGCAGGGCCGCCAACCGCTGATCACGCCTGGCCACCGTGAGCCGCGCCGCCGCGCCCCCGAAGACGAGCAGCGGCACCGCCATCAGCACGCTGGCGACGAGCGAGAGCATCCGGTACGCCTGCGCGTCCTCGCTCGGCGTCCCCGCCAGGCTCGCGACCTTGACCGGCGGCTTGCCGAGCAGCCAGTCGTCGGAACGGGCGGCGGTCATCTCGGGCGCGTCCGCCTGCCGGCCGACGACGGCGACGAGTTCGTCCGGATGAATGAGGGCCTCGTCGCCGAGCACCCCCTTGGGCGCGGGGTAACGCTCGGCGAGCTGGTCGGCGGGCAGTTCCCTGGCCAGCTCGGCCAGCGCCGGCGACAGCCACACCTCGCCGGGCGCGGGGAAGCGGGGCAGGCCGGGCGGTGGCTCCGGGGTCCTGCCGTCCAGCGCGGCCAGGTCGACGACGGTGATGGCCCGGTCGCGGACGAAGTCGAAGCGGGACGCCTCGATCGCCACGGCGCCGGATGTGGCCGGGACCGGGTTGCGCCAGGCGCCGCGCTCGGCCCTGGCCTGGAAGGCGGAGTTCGCGGCCACCGCGAACAGCAGCAGCGCCGTGGCCACGGCGACCGCGCCCAGCGTCAGCCAGGCGCCCAGCAGGCCCCTGCGTCCCCCACCCTTGAGCAGCCGCCAGGTCAGATCGAGGTTCATGGGCGCACCCCGTTCGCACGCAGGTGCCTGGTCAGGTCGAGGTTCATGCCAGCGCGCCGCTCGTCAGGAGCCGGCCGTCGCGGACCTCGACCGTGCGGTCGCACCAGGCGGCCACGTTCGGGTCGTGGGTGACGACGATCAGGCACGCGCCGTTGTGCTTGGTCGCCTCCACCAGCAGCCGCATCGTCTCCTGCCCCGTCTGCTGGTCGAGCGCCCCCGTGGGCTCGTCGGCGAAGACCACGGCCGGCTTGCTCACCAGCGCCCTGGCGATGGCCACCCGCTGCGCCTGGCCGCCGGACAGCTCGCCCGGCCGCCGGCTCTCCATGGACTGCAGGCCGAGGGGTCCGAACCACTCGCGCGCCTGCCGTACCGCCTGGGCCCTCGGCACTCCGCCCAGCATGAGCGGGAGCGCCACGTTCTCCTCGGCGGGCAGCTCGGGCAGGAGCTGGCCGAACTGGAAGACGAAGCCGAAGCGGGTGCGGCGCAGCGCGCTGCGCCGCCGCTCGCCCAGCGCGTCGATGCGCTGGCCGAGCAGGTGCACCTCACCGCCGTCCGGCTTCATGATCCCGGCCAGGCAGTGCAGCAGGGTCGACTTGCCGGAACCGCTCGGCCCCATGATCGCCACCGCTTCGCCGGCTCGCACCGCGATGTCCACGCCGCCGAGGGCGACCGTCTGCCCGAACCGTTTGGCCAGGGCCCGTCCAACAAGCACGTCGTTCATGCCGTCCAGCGTGGCCGGGACCGGGGGTGCGCCGGATCGGCCGTGCGTCCATTTCCGCCTCAGCCGAACGGCCGATCCTCGGCGCCGGGGCCGTGACAGAGTTGGGGCCGTGACTATTCGGGTTCTCATCGCCGACGACCAGCAACTCGTACGAACCGGCTTTCAGATGATTCTGGACGCGCAACCGGACATGGAGGTCGTGTCCGCGGTCGCCGACGGCGCCGAGGCCGTGGCGCAGGCCAGGCGGCTGCGGCCGGACGTGTGCCTGCTCGACATCAGGATGCCCAAGCTCGACGGGCTGGAGGTGACCCGCGCGCTGGCCGGGCCCGGCGTGGAGAACCCGCTGCGCGTGGTCATCGTCACCACGTTCGACCTGGACGAGTACGTCTACGGAGCCCTGCGCTCCGGCGCCATCGGCTTCCTGCTCAAGGACAGCGGGCCGACGCTGCTCATCGAGGCGGTCAGGGCCGCCGCGGCGGGCGACTCGCTGGTGTCGCCGTCGGTGACCGTACGGCTGCTGCAGCACCTGTCCAGACCTCGGCGCGGCGCGCTGCCGGTGGAGGACCCGCTGACGGACCGCGAGCTGGACGTGGTGCGGCTGGTGGCCAAGGGGCGCACCAACCAGGAGGTGGCCGCCGAGTTGTTCGTGTCACTGTCGACGGTGAAGACGCACCTGGGCAGCATCTTCGCCAAGCTCGGTGTCCGCAATCGGGTTGAAATCGCAGCTTGGGCGTGGGAATCCGGCGTGGTGAGCTGATTAACAGCGCGGCCGGCGGGATACAAGTGAATCAGAACCTCAGCGCATGGCCCGGGGGGAGAACAACGTGCGCTACACCCAGGCATCGCCCGCCAGAGCCGCCACCGCCGTCTACGTCACCCTCACCGCCCAGGTCCTCTCCCTCGGCGCTCTCGTGATCTTCGAACAGTCCATGGGCCGCGAGCTCGCCGCCCGCCTCGCCGCCTTCGGCGGTCGTCCCGTGGGGGCCGACGCGGAGGCGGTGGTCGGGGCGGTGACCACGTTCGCGGTGCTGATGATGACCGTGGCCGGCACCTCGATCGCGGCCGCGGCCGCCTACGTGACCTGGCTCGTGCGGGCCAGGCAGGCCAACGACCGCTCGGCCGCGACCGGCCCGGTGGCGGCGGCCTGGCTGGTGCCCGGCCTCAACCTGTTCGCTCCCGCCGTGCTGGTCGACGAGGTCTGGCGCGGCACCCGCCCCCCGGCCGGCCGCCGGGGGCGGTGGCTGGCGCTGCTGACGGGATGGTGGCTGAGCTGGCTGGCCATGCTCGCGCTGGTGACGATCCGGCTGCCGCTCGACAGCTCGGCCGGTGGCCTGACCGGGGTGGGGGCGCCGGAGCTGGTGTGCTCGCTGGTGGCGGCCCTGCTGTGCGCGGGTACGGTGCGCGAGCTGACCCGGCTGCAGCGCGAGGCCCGCGGCGCCCGGCTGCCGGGCACGGCGCCCGCCTTCGCCGCGGCCCCGGCCGCACCGGGAGCCGAGGCCCCGCCGCCCGCCACGATCTCGGCAAGCGCCACCATCCCGTCAAGCGCCACCGCCTCGCCGCCGGCCACGATCTCGCCGCCGTCCACGTTCTCGCCGAGTGCCGTGATCGAGGGGCCGCTGGCGACCGACTCCCACTGACGACCTGACGGCGGCGGCCCGCCCGCACAGGGCGGGGGCTCAGGCCGCGGTCGGGCCCGAGCTGCCCTGGCTGGCGTGCCAGAGCTTTCTGGGCGGGTCGGCGAGGGCCGGGGCCAGGTCGGCGTAGGGCGAGAGCCGGAAGCCGTTGGCGTACTCGATCGCACGTCCTCCGACGCCCGCCAGCTCCTCGGGCGTGCGGTCGAGGACGGCGCGCACCGCCTCGACGCCCCGGGAGCGCCAGAGCGCGTCGAGGTCGGCCAGGTTCCAGCAGTCGACCGCCCGCATCGTCACCGCGCGGGTCCCCGTGCGCCTGACCACCCCCTTGGCCAGCATGAGCCACGAGCCGAACACGGTCGAGGCGCAGTGGCCCTGCACCGACTCGAAGAAGGTCAGGTCGATCGGCCCCGTCGAGTCGTCGAGGGTGGTGAAGATGACGCGCTGCCCCGAGCGCACGGCCGGCGTCTGGGTCGCCACCTTGACCCCCGCCACCAGGATCTCCGCCCCGTTGCGCTGGGCCAGCAGGTCACGGGACCGGACCACGCCGAGCGCGTCGAGCAGCTCGTCGTGGAAGCTGATGACGTGCCGGCTGACGTCGATGCCGAGGATCTCCAGCTCGGCCTCGACCATCTCCGTCTCGGTCATCTCGGGCAGCTCCCCCGGCGGCAGGTGCTCGCCGAACCCCAGCGGCAACTGGACCGCCGGAGGAGCCGCGTTCTGGACGAAGGACAGGTCCATGTGGGAGCTGTAGCGCCTGGACTTGCGCGGCCCGGCCCGCACGCCGATCGCCGAGGCCCGGTCGAGCGCTCCGACCTGGGCGATCAGGTCACGCCTGGTCAGCTCGCCCGGCCGCCAGCGGGGCCCGCCCGGGTGCAGGTCGTGCACCGCGTCCAGGCCGCCGACCTGGACGATCCGCTCGATCGTGGGCCGCGAGGGCCTGGCACGGTCCCAGAAGTCGGCCAGCGACGTGTACGGCTGCCCGGCCACCATGCGCTCGACCTCCGCCTCGCTCACCCCCTTGACCGCCGAGAACGGCACGCGCAGCGCGTACCCCTTGCCGATGTCGCCGGCCCTGAACTCCCTGCGCGGCCCGCCCCGGCCCTCCAGCGCCGCCGGGCGCACCCGCACCTGGACGCGCGGGCCGAGCCGCTCCACCCGCCAGTCCTTGCCCGACTTGTTGATGTCCAGCGGCAGGATCTTCACCCCGCACTGCCGGGCCTCGTCGATGATGACCCGCGGCGGGTACATGCCGGGCTCGTGCGTGAGCACCCCGGCGAAGAACGCCGCCGCGTGGTGCCGTTTGAGCCAGGCCGACTGGTAGGTGGGCAGCGCGAACGCGGCCGCGTGCGCCTTGCAGAAGCCGAACGCCCCGAACGCGTCGAGCACCTGCCAGGCCCGCTCCACCTCCGCGTCGCCGAACCCGTTGGCCCTGGCCATGGGCATGAACGTCCGGCGCACCCGCGCGCGCCCCTCCGGCGTGTCCAGCGTGCGGCGCAGCTTCTCGGCGAACGACAGGTCGCGCCCGGTCATCACCGAGATGATCTTCAGCACCTGCTCGTGGAACACCACGACGCCGTGCGTCTCCTTCAGCGCCTCGCGCAGCCTCTCGTGCGGATAGTACGGCTGCCGCCACCCGTGCCTGGCCTCCAGGTAGGGCGTGACCATGTCGGAGTTGACCGGCCCGGGCCGGAACAGCGAGATGTCCACGATCAGGTCGTGCATCCGGCGCGGCTCCAGCTTGGCCACCAGTTCACGCTGGCCCGGGGACTCGATCTGGAAGCAGCCGAGGGTCCTGGACGCGCAGATCATGTCGTAGGTGTCCTGGTCGTCGTGGGGGACGTACTGGACCTCCGGGTCGTCGCCACGCTGGGCGTCCAGCTCGACCACGACGTCGTCGACCCGCTTGACCTCGCCCAGCGCGTACGCCAGCGCGGACTGCATCCGCACCCCCAGCACGTCGAGCTTGAGCAGCCCGGCCTCCTCCACGTCGTCCTTGTCGAACTGCGACATGGGGAACTCCAGCAGGCTGCGCTCGACCGGCGTGCGGTCCCGCAGGCCGCTGTTGCCGATCAGCACGCCGCACGGGTGCAGCGCGATGTGCCTGGGCAGCCCGTCGAGCTTCTCCGCCAGCCGGAACACCCGGTCCAGGCCCGCCTCGCCGAGCCGGCTCTCGCGCAGCTCGGGCAGGTCGCCCAGGGAGGCGGTGATCTGCCTGGCCCTGATGTGCGGGAACGCCTTGGCGATGGCGTCGATCTCGTGCGGCGGCAGGCCCATCGCCCCGGCGACGTCGCGGATGGCGCTGCGCGCCCGGTAGGTCTCCATCATGGACACGCAGGCCACGCGGGCCTCGCCGTAGCGTTCGAAGATGGCCTGGTAGCAGTCGAGCCGGCGGGCCGACTCCACGTCCACGTCGATGTCGGGCAGCCCGATGCGGCCCTCGGACAGGAAGCGCTCCATGAGCAGGCCGTGTTCGAGCGGGTCGACCTCGCCGATGCCGATGAGGTAGTTGACCAGGCTGCCCGCGCCCGAGCCGCGGATGGCGCAGCGGACGCCCATGCCGCGGATCATGTCGGTGATGCCGGCCACGGCGATGAAGTATCCGGACAGGCGCTTGCGCTCGATGACGGCCATCTCGTCCCTGAGGCGCTCCCTGGCCTCACCGGAGCGGTCGAGGCCGCGCCTGATCAGCCCGTCCTCGACGCGGTGGCGCAGCAGCGGCACCGGGTCGCGGCCGACCTCGGGCAGGTGCAGGGCGGGCGGGTCGTTGCGGAGCGCGAGCAGGTCGAGCGGCTCCATCGCGCACGCCTCGGCCAGCCGCCTGGTGGTGTGCAGCACCCGGGCCACCCGTTCCTGGTCGGCGCCGCACACCTTGGTCGCCACCTGCCACATCTCCTTGGTGCTCTTGAGGTAGGCGTGGGAGGTGGTGCGCTCCAGGTGGCGCGGGTGCAGCGGGACGAGCTGGCGGGCCGCGTCGAGCACGTCGCCCACCTGGTGGTCGGCCGGATCGAGATAGCGCGCCGCGTTGGTCAGCACTGCGGGCACGCCCATGGACTCGGCCAGGCCGAGCATGCGGACGGCCGTGATGGCGTCGCGGAAGCCGTACTGGTCGACCAGTTCGACGACCACGCCGGGCACGGCGGCGCGCCACAGGCCCAGCAGCGTCCTGGCCTGCTCGTCGCGCCGGTCGGCCACCGCGCGGCCCACGTCGGAGCGGGGGCCGAGCAGCACCACGAGCCCGTCCTCGGCGCCGAATCCATGATCGCCAGGACCGCCGGCCCATTCGCCGATCAGCTCCCTGGTCACCTTGGGCGCGCCGCGCTCGCCCGCGTGGTGGGCGGCCGTGACCAGGCGGCACAGGCGGGACCAGCCCTTGCCCCTGGACAGCACGGTGACGCGGTCCTCGGCGCCGGGGCCGGTCCTGGGGCGCCGCGGGCTCGCCCCGGGCACCGGGGCGAAGGGCGAGGCGGGGGCGTCGAGGGCGAGGTCCACGCCGAGCACCGGCGCGATGCCGGCCTCGGCGCACGCCTGGACGTGCTTGATCGCGCCGTAGAGGCCGTCGCGGTCGGTCAGCGCGAGGATGTCCATCCCGTGCTCCGACGCCCGGCTCACCAGGGCGCGCGGGAAGGCGGTGCCGTAGCGCATGGAGTAGGCGGAGGACACGTGCAGGTGCGGGAACGGGGGCGCCATCAGTCCCACGCCCTCAGCAGCAGCCAGCCGTTGCCGGCGGTGTCGTAACGCAGCTCGTACGAGCCGGTCTCGCGGCCCGGGCTGGCCTCGACCCGCCAGAACCGGCGCTCGCCGGGATCGCCCTCCCCGGTCTTCCACCACTCGCGCGCGACCACCCAGTGATCGAGGACGCTCCGGACGAGGTAGAGCCGGTCACGCCAGACGAACTGGGTCGGCTCCCCGTCTCGGGTCCACACCTCTATCGGATCGCCATAGAGTCTGCTCAAGACGCTTCTCCCCGCCGGCTCTGGTCCGTATGCTGAGCCACCCGGGGGAAGACGGGCGCTTATGACTCGAACATATGTTCTCAGCGCTCGAAACGCAAGTCGCCGGGCTCCCGCACGAGCGGGTTGGCCCCGATCGAGTTGCGGATGCTGAAGGCCACGCTGCCCGCCCGGTACCGGTCGTCCGACGACTCCACCGGCCGGCCCTCGTGCGTGGTCGTCACCCGTCTCTGGCGCAGCAGCGGACTGCCCCTGCGCACGCCCAGCAGCCGGGCGTCCTGGGCGCCGGCGGGGACCGCGTCGATGAGGTGCTCGCCGTAGGCGAACACCAGGCCGACGGACTCGTACAGCGCCTCGGTGACCGACTCGCAGTCGGCGGGCAGGCCCTCCACGGCGGCGGCCACCCACCCGGCGTAGACCGTGCGCTCCAGCAGGACGGGCTCGTCCTCCAGCGAGCGCAGCCGCAGCACCTCCAGCACCTCGCCGGAGCCGAGCCGGGCGGGTTCCGAGCCGCTCGCGGGCCGGCGGCGCTGGGCGATCACCCGGCCGCCGTAGCGGTAGCCGTTCGCGCGGGCCCACTGGGCGAAGCTGTGCAGCTCGGCGAAGCTCTGGCTGCGCGTCCTGCCGAGCACGATGCGCCTGGCGCCCTGCCGGGAGCCGACCAGGCCCTCGGTGGCCAGCACCGCGACCGCCTGCCGTACGGTGCCGCGGGCCGCGGAGAAACGCCCGGCCAGCTCCGCCTCGCTCGGAAGCTGGGAACCGACCGGATGGGCGCCGGACAGGATCTCGTCCCGCAGCTCATCAGCGATCCGTTCATAGCGGGCAACCATCCCCGACCCTTCCCATTCATGAAAGAGCAACACTTATGCGACTTACTGGTGCTCGCTTGTTTGTACAAGTTCCCCTACGTTCTTGCCACACCCCCTGGAAAGTGGAGGCGTCGTGTTCACACCTCGCGCCCGCGCGGCCGGCGTTGTCGCAGTCCTGACCGTAGTCACCGCGGCGTGCGGCGCCGCCCCGAGCTCCCAGACCACCCAAGCCTCACAAGGCGGAGTGAACGCGGCCACGGCCACGTCCGCCGCCGACTTCGGCGGATTCGACCAGCTGGTCGCCGCGGCCAGGAAGGAAGGCGCCCTGCACGTCATCGCCCTGCCGCCCAACTGGGCGAACTACGGGGAGATCATCGAGAAGTTCCAGGCCAAGTACGGCATCAAGATCGAGAGCGAGACCCCCGACGCGGCCAGCGCCGACGAGATCAACGCGGTCAAGACGCGCAAGGGCCAGGACCGCGCCCCCGACGTGCTCGACCTGGGCCAGGCGTTCGCGATCAGCGGGGCCAAGGAGGGGCTGTTCGCCCCGTACAAGGTGCAGACGTTCGACAAGATCCCCGAGGGCCAGAAGGAGCCCACCGGGCTCTGGGTCAACGACTACGGCGGCTACGTGTCCATCGGCTGCGACGCCAAGCAGATCAAGACCTGCCCGACGAGCTTCGCCGACCTGCTCAAGCCCGAGTACAAGGGCCAGGTCGCGATGAACGGCAACCCGACCGAGGCCGGCTCCGCCTTCGCCGGCGTGTACGCGGCCGCCATCGCGAACGGCGGCTCCTTCGCCGACATCCAGCCCGGCATCGACTTCTTCAAGAAGCTCAAGGACGCCGGCAACTACAACCCGGTCGAGACCACGCCCGCGACCATCGAGAAGGGCGAGACCAAGATCAGCATCGACTGGGACTACAACAACGCCGCCTACGCGCCCCAGATGACGGCCAACGGCATCGACTGGAAGGTGAACATCCCCGCCGACGGCCAGTACTTCCAGATGTACGCCCAGGCCGTCAACAAGGACGCCCCCCACCCGGCCGCCGCCCGGCTGTGGCAGGAGTACCTCTACAGCGCCGAGGGCCAGAACCTCTACCTCAAGGGCTTCGCCCGCCCCGTCCTGCTGCCCGCGATGACCGCCGACGGCACCGTGGACAAGGCGCTGGCGGACAAGCTGCCCGCGGTCCAGGGCGAGCCCGCGTTCCCGACGACCGAGCAGGTGGACGCGGCCAAGGCCAAGCTGGCCTCCGGCTGGGACGCCGCGATCTCCGGATGACCCGCACCCGTTCGAGGGGCTGGCTCGGCGCGCTCCCGCTGCTGGCGTTCTTCGCCTTCGTGTTCGGCGTCCCCGCCGTCGCGCTGGTGGCAGGGGCGTTCACGGCGCAGGGGCGGCCGAGCCTGGCCAACCTGACGCAGAGCCTCCAGGGCGGCTACCTCACCGCCATGATCGGCAGCGTCAAGCTGTCGGCCGTGGTCGCGCTGCTCGGCGCCGTCCTGGGCACGTTCCTCGCCCAGGCGGTCGTGGCCTCGCGCGGAACACTGCTGCGCGAGGCCGTGCTGACCGCCTCCGGCGTGCTGGCCAACTTCGGCGGGGTGCCGCTGGCCTTCTTCTGGATCGCCACGCTGGGCAACTCCGGCGTGATCAGCGGCCTGGTCGGGCTGCCCTCCGGCTCCCTCTACACGTTCTGGGGGCTGGTCGTCGTCTACCTGTACTTCTCCGTCCCCCTCATGGTGCTCGTCATGGCCCCGGCGCTGGACGGGCTGCGGCCGCAGTGGCGCGAGGCGGCGGCCAGCAGCGGGGCCACCTCGTGGCACTACTGGCGCTTCGTCGCGCTGCCGGTGCTGGCCCCGGCCATGCTGGGCGGCGTGGTGCTGCTGTTCGGCTCCTCCTTCTCCGCCTACGCCACCGCCAACGCCATGGTCGGCACCGTCGTCCCGCTCGTCACGCTGAAGATCGCCAGCGCGCTGACCGGCGACGTGCTGATCGGCTACGAGAACATCGCGCTGGCGCTCAGCCTCGACATGGTCGTGGTGGCCGGGCTGGTGATGGCGATCTACCTGCCGCTGCAGAGGAGGACCTCCCGATGGCTGCACTGACCGGCCTGGAACGGGTCTCCGGCACCGTCACGCGGCGGCCGAAGGCGTGGCGTGGTGTCGTGTTCGCGCTGGCCGCGGCCTACTTCCTGGTCCCGCTGGGCACCTCGGTCTGGTACACGATCTACACGCCCACGGCCGGGGTGTCGCTCTCCGCGTACGGGGAGCTGCTCACCGCCGACGGCTTCGTGCGCTCGCTGTCGCTCTCCCTCGGGCTGGCCGTGGCCACGATCGCGGTCGTGCTGCTGCTCGCGCTGCCCGCGATGCTGGCCGTACGGCTCTTCGCGCCCGGGCTGCGGGTGGTGATGGAGGTGCTGTGCACGCTGCCGCTGGTGGTGCCGCCGATCACGTTCGTGGCGGGGATCGGCACGTCGCTGCGCAACGGGACGGAGGTGCTGGCGCCGACGCCGTTCTGGGCCACGCTCATCGCGGTGCAGGACCCGGCCTTCCCCGTCGTGCTCGTGCTGGCGTACGTGGTGCTGGTGCTGCCGTTCGTGTACCGGTCGCTGGACGCCGGGCTGCGCACGATGGACGTGCGCACCTTGGTCGAGGCGGCCCGCAACCTGGGGGCTTCGTGGCCGTACGTGCTGGTGCGGGTGATCGTGCCCAACCTGCGCTCGGCCCTGGCCAGCGCGTCGTTCCTGACGCTGGCGCTGGTGCTGGGCGAGTACACCGTGGCCAGCCTGCTCGGGTACGAGCCGTTCGCGGTGTGGATCGTGACCGTCTCGGGCTCCAAGGGGCAGCTCTCCGTCGCGGTGTCGATCCTCAGCCTGCTGCTCATCTGGCTGTTGCTGCTCGCCGTGTCCACGGTTTTCGGCAGGAAGAAGGGGAAATGACGGCATCGGTGGAGTTCCGCGGGCTGCGGCGCGCGTTCGGCAGGACGGTCGCGCTCGACGGGCTGGACCTGACCGTGGCGCCCGGCGAGTTCGTCGCCCTGCTGGGGCCCTCGGGCTGCGGCAAGACGACGGCGCTGCGCTGCGTGGCCGGCTTCGAGCGGCCCGACTCGGGCGCCGTGCTCGTGGACGGCAAGGACGTCACCGACGTCCCGGCCAACAAACGGGACGCGGGCATGGTCTTCCAGTCCTACTCCCTCTTCCCCAACCTGAACGCCCGCGACAACGTCGCCTTCGGCCTGCGCGTGCGCAAGGTCCCGGTGGCCACCAGGCGGGCCAGGGCCGGCGAACTGCTCGAACTCGTCGGCCTGCCCACGCACGCCGACCGCTATCCGCACCAGCTGTCCGGCGGCCAGCAGCAGCGGGTCGCGCTGGCCCGCGCGCTCGCCCTGGAGCCGCGCGTGCTGCTGCTGGACGAGCCGCTGTCGGCGCTGGACGCCAAGGTCCGCGTGAGCCTGCGCGAGGAGATCCGCCGCCTGCAGCTCGACCTGGGCATCACCACCGTCTTCGTGACCCACGACCAGGAGGAGGCCCTGTCGATCGCGGATCGCGTGGCGGTGCTGCGCGACGGGCGGCTCGAACAGGTCGGCGCCCCCGCCGAGGTGTACGACCGGCCCGCCACCCCCTTCGTGGCCGAGTTCGTCGGCACCATGAACCACCTGGCCGGGCAGGTGTCAGGGGACCAGGTGACGGTGCTGGGGCAGATCCTGCCGGTGGACGGGCCCGTACCGGAGGATCCGTCCGTGGACGTGCTGGTACGTCCGGAAGCGGTCAAGGTCGTCCCCTCCCCCGACGGGCCCGCCGAGGTGGTGGCCGCGTCGTTCAGGGGCGCCTCCGTGCGGCTCAGGCTCGCGGTGGAGGGCGGGGAGGTGCTCGCGGACGTCCCCGGCCACGAGGCGGCCCAGCTCGGCCCGGGGACGCGGGTCACGGTGCGGCTGGTGGAGCGGCCGGTGCTGGTGGCCGAGCGCACGGTCACCGTTCCCGCGCCCGTCGTGGCGGCCGATGCCGTCTGAGCTCGCCGCGCCGTCCCGCCGCGCCGGGCCCGACGCGGTCCTGCTGGACATGGACGGCACGCTGGTGGACACCGAGGGCCTGTGGTGGCAGGCCGTCGCCGCCGTCGCGGGCCGTCCGCTGACCGACGCGGACACGCCGTACGTGCTCGGGCGCACGATCGAGGACGTCGCCCGGCACCTCGGTGAGCCGGGGCTCACCGGCCGGCTCACCGAGGCCTTCGGCGAGCGCGTCGCCCGTGACCTGACGGTCGTGGCCGGAGCGGCGGAGCTCCTGGCCGGGCTGGCCGCGGCCGCCATCCCCACGGCCCTGGTCAGCGCGTCGCCCCGGAGCATCGTGGAGCTGGTGCTGCCGCGGCTGGGGCACGCGTTCGACCTGGTCATCGCGGACGAGGACACACCGCGGGGCAAGCCGTGGCCGGACCCGTACGTGGAGGCGGCCCGGCGGCTCGGGACCGTGCCGTCACGCTGCGTGGCCGTCGAGGACAGCCCGGCCGGGATCGCGGCGGCCAGCGCGGCGGGGTGCCTGGTGCTGGTCGCGGGACCGGAGCACGGGCTGCCCTCGCTCGACCACCTGCGCGCCTGTTTCCCCTGGTCCCCCGGGCCGGACGACGGGGGAACCCGCGACGAGCCCTGAGGGGTGCTCGTGTGGCGCGACTGCGGCGGCGGGCCTTGTATCGGTAAGCTTGCGCGGCGTGAGCGGTGAAACCTCCCACATCGGGCGCTACAGGCTACTTAGCGTGCTGGGGCGAGGCGGGATGGGCACGGTCCATCTCGCCGAGGACGCCGCTGGGCAACGGGTCGCGGTCAAGGTGATCAACCCCGAGCTCAGCCAGCACGAGCAGTTCCGCATGCGCTTTCGCAGGGAGGCCGACGCGGCGCAGCGGGTGCGCAGGTTCTGCACCGCCGCCGTGATCGAGGCCGCGCTGGCCGGCGACCAGCTCTACGTGGTCACCGAATACGTGCCGGGCCCCAACCTCGAAGAGGCCGTGCAGCAGTCCGGTCCCCTGCGCGGCTCCAGCCTGGAGGCGCTGGCCGTGAGCGTGGCCACCGCGCTCACCGCCATCCACGGGGCCGGGGTGGTGCACCGCGACCTCAAGCCGTCCAACGTGCTGCTGTCCCCCGTCGGGCCCCGGGTGATCGACTTCGGCATCGCGCGGGCGCTCGACACGCTCGGCGGCGTCACGAGCACCGGCGAGATCGTCGGCACCCCCCGCTACATGTCGCCCGAGGTGCTGCGCGGCGACCCCGTCTCGCCGGCCTGCGACGTGTTCTCGTGGGGCTGCCTGGTGGCGTACGCGGCCAGCGGGCGGGCGCCGTTCGGCGGGGAGACGCTGCCGGCGATCGTCTACCAGGTCCTCAACACCGAGCCCGACCTGCAGGCCGTCGACCCCGGCCTGCGCGAGCTGGTCGCCGCCGCCCTGCGCAAGGACCCCGCCGCGCGGCCCACCTCCCAGCAGCTGCTCGACCACCTCATCGGGCGCTCGGCCGGGCCCGAGCACGCGGCGCAGACCGTACAGGTGGCCTGGCAGCGGGCCACGTCGCCGTACACGATCGTCCCGACGGGCGCCGGGCCGCCGCGCAGGGGCCGGCTCTACACGGCGCTCGCGGCGGCCGGGGCGGTCGTGCTCGCGGCGGGCGTGGGCGCCTGGATGCTGTTCGTCCCCGGCGGGCCGCCCGACGACCTTCCCGTGCTGTACCAGGAGGACTTCACCACCTCGGGTGACTGGAGCGGCACGTACGACCCGTCCATGAGCGGGAGCTACTACGGATACCGTACGGACGGGACGTACGGGATCGACGTCGGCTCGGGGCACGAGGAGAAGTGGGCCAGAGCGCCCGTCCCCTTCACCATCCACAAGCCGACGAGCACGCCCGAGCCCTCCGCGACGCCCACGCCGATGCTGCCCGCGTCCGTGCTCATCTCCGTCACCGCCGACGTCGAGAAGTCCTCGGGCAGCGCCGACTACGGCATCTACTGCCACAACTCGGAGGACGACAAGTCGTACTACGAGTTCGCGCTGGACACGACGGGCAAGGCCAAGATCCGGCGCATCTCGAACGGCGCGGGCGGCACGGTGGCCCAGCCCGTGGAGGCGGAGGTCGAGCGCGGGGGCAAGGCGCGGATCGCGGTGTCGTGCGAGCAGTCGGGGAAGACGGTCCGGCTGACGATGTGGGTGAACGGCAAGCGGGTGCACGACGTGGAGGACCCGAACGGGATCGGCAGCGGGTCGCTGGGGGTGTTCGCGCGCACGGTCAAGGACGGCAGGTCGCAGCTGCAGACGACGTGGGACGACTTCGAGCTGCGCGGCCGCCCGGAATCCTGACCCCCGGCCCGATTTCTGGTGAGACGTCGGCCTGGCTGGGCGATCGGCGCGGGAAGTCAGCCGTTCAGACGGTCTGGGCGATCGGCGCGGAAAGTCAGCCGTTCAGCCGTTCAGCCGGGCTGGGCGATCGGCGCGGAGCCGGCGTCGAGCGCGTCGAGGACCGCGTCGCCGTGCTCCCTCGCCCACTCGGTCAGTACGTGGATCGGCTCGATCAGCGTCGCCCCGAGCGGCGTCAGCTCGTACTCGACCCGGGGCGGCGCCTCCGCGTACGCGTGACGGCGGACGAGCCCGTGCGCCTCCAGCCGCCGCAGCGTCTGGGTGAGCACCTTGCGGGAGATCCCGCCGATCAGCTCGACCAGCTCGCCATGACGCACCGGGCCCTCGCTGAGGCCCGCGAGCACGACCACCGTCCACTTGTCGGCGATCAGCTCGACCGCCAGCCGCCCCGGGCAGTCGGCGAGAAAGAACCCGCAGGGACCGGAACCACTCATGGAGCCCAAGGTACCTGGTGGTTCCTGTCGCATACCTAGGGTTGAACTCTCCCCCTTACCCGAAGAGCAGGAGAGTCATCATGCGCGTCATCACCCAGCAGGAGTTCGGCGGTCCGGAGGTGCTCACCATCGTGGACGCGCCCACGCCCCGGCCCCTTCCGACCGAGGTTCTCGTCCGGGTCGAGGCGATCGGGCTGAACCCGGTGGAGGCGCGGCTGCGCACCGGTGAGTTCCCGCTGCTGGGCGAGCCGCCGTTCATCCTCGGCTGGGACGTCAGCGGCGTCGTGGAGGAGGCGAACACCGGGCGGTTGCGGCCCGGCGACGAGGTGTTCGGCATGCCGCTCTTCCCCCGGGCGGCGAACGCGTACGCCGAAGCCGTGGTCGCCCCCGCGCTGCACCTGGCGCGCAAGCCGGCGGCGCTCTCCCACGTCGAGGCGGCGGCGCTGCCGGTGGTCGGGCTGACGGCGTGGCAGGGCCTGGTCGACCTCGCCGGCGTGACCGAGGGTGACCGCGTCCTGGTCCACGGCGGTGGGGGCGGGGTCGGCCACGTCGCGATCCAGATCGCGAAAGCACTCGGCGCGTACGTGATCACCACCGCCGCCGGGAGCAAGCGGACGTTCGTCGAGGAACTCGGCGCCGACGAGGTGATCGACTACACGACGGCCGACTTCGCCGAGACGGTCCGCGACGTCGACGTCGTGCTCGACACGATCGGCGGCGACTCCGTCGAGCGGTCGCTCGGCGTGCTGCGCCCAGGAGGTCACCTCGTGACGGCGGTCGCCGACGAGGACACGCGGCTCATCGCCAGGTATGAGGCGGCCGGCCTGCGCTTCAGCGGCATCGCCGTCGGCCCCGATCCGGCCGGTCTGCGCGGGCTGGTCGAGCTCGTCGAGCAGGGGCGGCTGCGGGTGCACGTGCAGGAGACGTTCCCGTTCGAGCGCGTCGCCGACGCCCACCGCCTGCTGGACGCCGGCCACCTGCGCGGCAAGCTCGTCCTCACCCTTTGACCCTGCCCGCCACCTGCGCCGCGAGCTCGTCCTCACCCTCTGATCCCCCACCGCGGCCCGGCTGGTCAGACGCCGTCGAGGACTCCCGCGCGGGCGGCGGCGAGGGCGGCGTCGGCGGCCCGGTCGGCGTCGCGCTCGGTCACCGGTTCGTGGGCGACGAACAGCCGGTAGTAGACGGGCGCGACCGCCACCCTGATCACCTCCTTGACGTCCACGACGTCGGGCAGCTCACCCCGGGCGACGGCCCGCCGCACCACCTCGGCCGACTGCTCGTGCCTGGCCACGAAGAACTCGTGCAGCGCCCGGGCGGCCGAGGGATTCTGCATGGCCGCCGCCACGAACGCCGACGACACGGGGCCCAGCTCGGGATCGTCGAACCCCGTGCGTACGAGCTGGACGATCCCCCGCAGATCACCCTCGACAGAACCGGTGTCGGGAATGGGCCACGGCTCGTCGCCGGCCAGCTCAAGGGCATCGGAGATCAGCCCTTCGACGCCGCCCCAGCGCCGGTAGACGGTCGTCTTGTGCACACCTGACCGCTCGGCGACGTTCTCCACCGTCAGGCCCGTGTAGCCCCGGTCGAGCAGCTCCGCGAGCGTGGCCTGCCGCACGGCGTCGCGCACGCGGGCGCTCCGCCCTCCGGGGCGCTTGTTGGATTCCAAAAACTACTCCAGTTGCGTTAAGCCCCACACCCATGGCACACTAACGCTACAACAGTCGCGATTGGAGTTCCATCCTGATCCACGTTCACCAGATCACCAAGTCCTACGGCGAGCGGGCCGTCCTCACCGACGTCTCCCTCTCCGTGAGATCCGGCGAGCGCGCCGGCATCGTCGGCGAGAACGGCTCCGGCAAGTCCACGCTGCTGCGCCTGATCGCGGGAGTCGAGCGGCCCGACGACGGCGAGGTGCGCGTCGAGGGCGACTTCGGCCACCTCGGGCAGACCCTCGGCCTGCCGCCGGAACACACCGTCCAGCAGGCCGTCGACGCCGCCCTCGCCGACCTGCGCGCGATGGAGCGCAGGATGCGCGAGCTCGAGTCGGCGCTCACCGACGAGGTCATGGACGAATACGGGGAGCTCATGACGGCCTACGAGCTGCGCGGCGGCTACGAGGCCGACGCCCGCGTCGAGCGCGCCTTCCACGGCCTCGGGCTCGCCCACGTGAGCCGCGACCGGCGGCTGTCGAGCCTGTCCGGCGGCGAGCAGGCCCGGCTGGGCCTGGCCTGCGTGCTGGCAGCCGCGCCGCGCGTGCTGCTGCTCGACGAGCCGACCAACCATCTCGACGAGGCGGCGCTGACCTGGCTCGAAGAGCGCCTGCGCGAGCACCGGGGCACGGTGGCCGTGGTCTCCCACGACCGCGTCTTCCTCGACCGGGTCGCCACGGTGATCCTTGAGGTCGAGCACGGCACGGTCACCCGCTTCGGCGGCGGCTACACCGGCTACCTCACCGCCAAGGCCGCGGCCAGGGCCCGCTGGGAGCAGGCGTACGCGGCCTGGCGCGAAGAGATCCACCAGGTCCGCGAACACGCCGCCACCACCGCCCACCGCGTGGCCGCCGGCCGGCTGATGCGCGACAACAACAAGATGGCCTACGACCGCAACGCCGGCCGAGTCCAGAGCTCAGTGGCCAGCCGCGTCCGCAACGCCCACGAGCGCCTCCGCCGCCTGGAGGCCAACCCGGTCCCCCGCCCCCCGACCCCCCTCCACTTCCAAGCCGCCTTCACCACCACCGACCCCCCGCCCCCGGCCGCCCCCTCCGCCGCCCCGACCCGCTCAACCACCGCCCAGCCCGGCCATATGACGCGGCCATCCACCGACCAGCCCGGCCATGCGGCGCAGCAATCCACCGACCAGCCCGGCCATGCAGCGCAGCAGTCCACCGACCAGCCCGGCCATGCAGCGCAGCAGTCCACCGAACGGGCCGATGACGCGGCTGCACGCGATGCGACGCCGGAAGCCCCGGCCGCACACAGCACGACGCGGGAGGCCACGACCGCACCCGTGCTGGTGGAGCTGCGTGACGTCCGGGTGGCCGATCGGCTCCAGATCGACTCACTGACCATCAGGGCCGGTGACCGGCTGCTGCTCCGGGGCGCCAACGGCGCGGGCAAATCCACGCTGATGCGCATACTCGCCGAACGAGCCGGCTGCCGCGTCGGCTACCTCCCCCAGGAGGTGACCTTCGACCCGGACCACAGCGTGCTGGAGGCATATGGCATCGGATACGCCGACGAACGCGGGTCGGCGCTGCTGAACACCGGCCTCTTCCGGCCACACACCCTGTCCCAGCGAACCGGCGAGCTGTCAGTCGGACAGCGGCGCAGGCTGGCGCTGGCCAGACTGCTGGCCGAGCAGCACGACCTGCTGCTGCTCGACGAGCCGACCAACCACCTGTCACCGGTGCTGGCGGAGGAGCTGGAGCGCGCCCTCGACGGCTACGACGGCGCGACCGTCGTGGTCTCCCACGACCGCGCCCTCCTGCGCCGATTCCGGGGCAAGGAGATCGAGCTGGTACGAGGCCGCCTTCGATGACCGGCACCACGCCATCACATGCCTACGTCGGGGAAGGCAGCGTGACCCGAATCCGTCGGGGACGGGAAATGCCGACCACATCTACCACCATCGGGGAGAAGCATATGTTGACCATGATCGATGCGGGCGCGCCCTACGGCATCGCCACAGGAGCCGACGGAGCCCTCTGGTTCACCCTCGCCCACCAAGGCCGCGTCGGCAGGCTGGTGCCGGGCGAGAAACCGGTGATCCACCAGCTCGACTCCGCGGACGGGCAGCCGACCCTCATCGTGCGTGGTCCGGATGGGGAGATGTGGTTCTCCGAGTACAAGGGCGGCCGGATCAGCCGCATCACCGCTGAAGGCCGGCTCACGACCTACGAGGCGAACACCCCGTACGGGCTCGCCGCCGGCCCCGACGGGGCCCTGTGGTTCACCGAACTGGAGGCCGGCCGGATCGGGCGCATCGGCGCCGACGGGGTGACGACCACGTTCGACGTGCCGGTCGAAGGCGGGATGCCGTCATTCATCGTGGCGGGGCCGGACGACGCGCTCTGGTTCACCCTCAACCAGGGCAACGCCATCGGACGCATCTCCCTGTCGGGCGAGATCACCCTCCACCCGCTGCCCACGGAGGGCGCCGCCCCGGTGGGGATGACGCTGGGGCCGGACGGCGCCCTCTGGTTCGTCGAGATCGGCGCGGGCCAGATCGGCCGGATAGACGTCTCGGGCGCGATCACCGAATATCCCCTGCCCGACCGGGCCGCCCGTCCCCACGCGATCATCGCCGGCCCTGACGGCGCCCTCTGGTTCACCGAGTGGGCCGTCGGCCGCGTCGGCCGCATCACCACCGACGGCGTCATCGACGAGCACCCCCTGCCCGTCCCGCCGGCCAAGGAGGACACCGAACCTGCCAAGGCCGAGCCCCACGGGCTGACGATCGGCCCGGACGGAGCACTCTGGGTAGCCCTGGAAGCAGGAGCCCTGGCCCGCGTCCCTGTCTCCTAGCCGGACCATTCACCACCCGCGTCTGAGGGGCGCTGGGCCGTGTCCCCGACCGCCCAGCCCGCCCGCTTGCCCATCCGACCGCTTGCCCCTCGGCGCCTGAGCGAGCGCTGGCCTGCGTCCCTATCCCTCAGCTCGATCAAGCCTTGGGAGCCGCTGAGCTGCAGCCGCCGAAGCGGAGACCGGTGGGCCATGATTGGCGGGGCCGGGGCCGGGGACGTGGGCGTGCCTGCCGATGGGAGGGGACGGCTGCGTCATCGCGTCGGCGCGAAAGCATGACCCGGGGTGGCATGGCCGGAGGGAGGCGGAGTTGACTAGGGGCATGCATGCCATCGTCATCTCCGCCCAGGGCGGTCCAGAGGTTCTCGAATACGTCGAGCGTCCCGACCCGGCACCCGGTGAGGGGGAGGTCGTGATCGACGTCGCCGCCAGCGGCGTCAACTTCATCGACATCTACCACCGCTCCGGCACGTACCCGCTCGATCTGCCCCTCATCATCGGCAGCGAGGGCTCGGGAACGGTGTCAGCCGTGGGGCCGGGTGTGCGGGACGTCGCCGTGGGGGACAGGGTCGCGTGGGCGAACGTGCTCGGCAGCTACGCCGAGAAGGCCGTGGTGCCGGCCGATCGGGTGGTGCCGGTGCCCGACGGCGTGTCGGCCGAGGTGGCGGCCGCGACGATGTTGCAGGGCATGACGGCCCACTACCTGACGCACTCCACGTACGCGGTGAAGGAGGGCGACCAGGTCCTCGTCCACGCGGGCGCCGGCGGCATGGGCCAGTTGCTGATCCAGCTGGCCAAGCTCAAGGGCGCCAAGGTCTACAGCACGGTCTCCACCAGCGAGAAGGAGAAGCTCGCCAGGCAGGCCGGGGCGGACGAGGTGCTGGGGTACGACGACTTCGCCGATGCCCTGCGCGGCAAGCTTCACGTCGTGTACGACGGCGTCGGCAAGACCACGTTCGAGGGCGGCCTGGAGGTGCTGCGCCCCCGCGGCCTCATGGCCCTGTACGGCGCCGCGAGCGGACCCGCCCCGTTGCTCGACCCCCAGGCGCTCCAGCGAAAGGGCTCCCTCTTCCTGACCAGGCCCACGCTCGGCCACTACATCGCCGACCGCGAGGAGCTGCTCCAACGCGCCTCCGACCTGTTCGGTTGGATCGCGGCGGGCCAACTGACGATCAACATCTCCCACCGCTACCCCCTGGCCGACGTACGCCAGGCCCACGAAGACCTCGCCGGCCGCCGCACCACCGGAAAGCTGCTACTCATCCCCTGACCCCGCCCCACTGAGACGCGACATCCTCAGACCTCGCAGCATCAATCCGAGCCCGGGACCGTGCT
The DNA here is from genome assembly GCF_003001935.1 of Nonomuraea fuscirosea. Classification (GTDB taxonomy): domain Bacteria; phylum Actinomycetota; class Actinomycetes; order Streptosporangiales; family Streptosporangiaceae; genus Nonomuraea; species Nonomuraea fuscirosea. Next base: position 126,691 of record NZ_PVNG01000005.1, read on the forward strand.
GGGGCCGGGGTCGGGTCCAGGCCCAGGCCCAGGCCCAGGTCCGGATCCAGGCCCAGGTCCGGATCGGGAACAGGAGCCAAAGCCGGGTCGGGTCCGGGTCCGGGTCCGGGTCCGGGTCCGGGTCCGGGTCCGGGTCCGGGTCCGGGTCCGGGTCCGGGTCCGGGTCCGGGTCCGGATGTGGGTGGGGTCGTTCGTCGGGCCCGGGTCCGGGTTGGGTCGTTTCGCCGCCGTGGTCGCAACCAGCATCGCCGACGGCCCGCTCGGCGCCCGGCCCCGACGCGGCCCCTCGTCCTGCCCTAGGTCGGCCATACAGTCGGCGCGCCTACCTAGGTGTACGCGCGCCAGGTAAAAGTCACGGGTCTGGGCGTGGGGTGGGGCGGGGAAAAGCGGTGGGCCAGCCCAACAGGCGGGCGCCGAGCACTGCTGTTTCCAGGGTGAAGCGTTGTGTGGGTTCGTCCGGGGAGAAGCCTGTCAGGCGGCGGATGCGTTCCAGGCGGTACGTGATCGCCCGTGGGCTCACCCGCAGTCGCCGGGCCGCGGCTGTCTGGTTGCCCTGGGAGGCGAAGATCGCTTCCAACGTCTCCAGCAGCGGCTCGTGGCCGCCCCGTGCCTCCAGGAGCGGGTTGAGCACGCTGGTCACCAGGTCTTCGATGGCGCTTCTGTCGCGCAGCAGTACGGGGAAGACGAGGAGGTCGGCCGCCTTGACGACGTCCGGTTTGAGACCGAGGCTGTCGGCCAGCTCAAGGGACTGGGCCGCCTCCCGGTAGGAGGCCACCACTCCTCCGGGACCCCGGTGCGGCCGGCCCACGCCGACGCGCCAGCCGGTCGGGAAGCGGGCGCGTACGTGGTGGGTGAACTCGCCGACGGCGGCCGGCAGCATCGCCGGGGCGACGCACACGAGCAGCCCGTCGCGTACGGCCACGAGCACGTTGTGGGAGCCGAACCTGGCGATCAGCTCCCGTTCGATCCTGTCCTGGTCGCCGTCTCGCATGCCGCGGGCCACCGCCACCACGTACGACTCGGCCAGCCGCAGCCCGAAGTGCTCGGCCCGCTCCGCCAGCCGCTCGGCCCGGCCCTGGAGCAGGTCGTCCACGAACTCCCTGCGCGCGTCCTCCTCGGCACGCAGGGCCGCCTGCTGCGCCCGTTCGTACCCCTCCATGAGCGCCGCGACGGCCTTGCGGAGTGCGGGCAGTACGCCGGGCAGACCTTCGCCGGCGGCGAGTGCGGCGTCCACGAGGGCCCGCAACGGGACGCCCTCCTCGGCCGCTCTGGTGCCGGCGGCGCGGTAGGCGTCCATGACCTGCCTGCCGGGTAATCGGCCGGTCGCCGCGTGGTCTGCCAGCCGCTGCCGGTGCCCACCGAGCAGCTCCGCCACCCCACCCAACGACCCATCCGCCCGCAACTCCTTCGGCCGGTCCACGCCATACGAGCCCGCACCAGACGGGCCCACGCCGGACGGACCCACGCCAGACGAGTCCGCACCGGACGGGTCCACGCCAGACGGGCCCCCTCCGGATGGGCCCGCTCCGGATGGGTCCACGCCAGACAAGTCCGTGCCAGACGAGTCCACATCCATCGACCCGTCCGCCTGCGGCGCTCCAGGCAAGTCCGCCCCTACCGGTCCGTCGGCCCGAAAACCGCCAGGTCCCTCCGCCCGCAGGCCGGTGCGCGGCTCCGTGGGCAGACCCGCGGGCACGTCCGCCGGCAGGCCCTCACAAATGTCCACAGGCGCCGCCGGCCGCGGATCCGCAGGTCCGTCGACGGAGGCACCTGTCCGCCGACCGAAAGGCGGCTCGGCGTCCGGCCTCAGCTCGGAAGGCGAGCCGGCGGTCCGCCGACCGGGAAACGGGTCAGTATCCGGCCTCAGCCCGGGAAGCGAGCCGACGTCCGACCGTAGCGCAGCGGGCGAACCAGCCTCCGACTGCGGGCAAGCGGGCAGGTCGGCGTCCGACCGCGGACCAGCAGGCGGATCAGCGTCCTGCCCCCGTCCAACGGGCGAATCGGCGTCCGACCGCGGACCAGCGGGTGGGACGGCGCGCGAGGCGGCGGGTGGGTCGGCGTCCGGTACCCGTTCAGTGGGTGGGTCAGCGTCCGGGCGCTGGTCAGGGCGCAGCATCAGACTCCTACGTCACGCCTGTCGAAGGCGAGCACCGCGGTGAGTGCGAGCACCACCGTCGCCCCCGCCAGCACAAGGTAGTCCCCCACCGGCAGTCCCTCATAGAGGGGCCGCCCCGATGAGTAGTAGTGGAACGGTGAGACCCACTTCAGCCAGGCGATCCCCTCCACCGACCGCCCGATGGTGGTGACGGCGTACCCGGCCACCACCCACACCCCCACCACGGCCGAGGCGACGATCCGGCGGCCGGTGGCGGCACCGGCGGTCAGGGCCACGGTGCCGTAGAAGAGGGCGATCAGCAGGACGCCGGTGTGCCCGGCGAGGATCCGGCCGAACGGGACGCCGGCGGAGACGAGTGTGACCATCCCGGCGGCGACCAGCAGCGTCACGGCGGTCAGCACGAGCAGGCTCAGGACCAGCGCGGCGAACCTGGCGAGCACGAGCCGCCGCCGGTCCACCGGCAGGGTGACGATCAGCTCCAGCGTCCCCGTCTCCTCCGGCGTCGCCAGCGCCCGGTTGGCCAGGAGGGTCGCGCACGCGATGCACAGCATGGGGACGAACAGCTGGTAGACGACCGTCTGCAGGAAGCCGGCGCCGGAGGTCATGTCCTCCAGCCCGCCCATGAGGTCGCGCAGCGGGCCGGGGAACTTGGCCAGCATCGCGGGGCCGTACAGCTCGGGGCTCTGCTTGATGTTGCCGTAGACGGACAGGTACAGAACGATGAAGGCACTGACGCCGGCGGTCCACCAGGTGAGCACCCAGCGGACGTCACGCAGGCTGCGGGTGATCATGGTGCGCCTCCTCGTGGCTGTAGTAGGTCAGGAAGATCTCCTCCAGGTCCGGCTCCGCGCTGACCAGGTGCACCACGGTGAACCTGGCCGCGGCCTTGATCAGCGCGTCGGGCCGGCCGTCGATGGTGCAGCTCACGCCGGCGCCCTCGACGCGCAGGTCCCGTACGCCGGGCAGATCGTCGAAGGCGTCGCGCGGCACGGGCGACTCGAAGTGCAGCTCGACCCGGCGGACCGCCTTCTCGCGCAGGACCGCGACGTTCTCCACGGCCACCAGCCGGCCGGCGCGGACGATGCCGACCCGGTCGGAGACGTTCTCCACCTCGGCCAGCACGTGGGAGGACATGAGCACGGTCCGGCCGGAGGTGCGCACCTCGCGCACCAGCGCCAGGAACTCCTGCTGCACCAGCGGGTCGAGCCCGGCGGTCGGCTCGTCGAGGATGACGAACTCCGGTTCGTGCATGAACGCCTGGATCAGCCCGATCTTCTGCTTGTTGCCCTTGGACAGTTTGCGCATCGGCACCGACAGGTCGGCGTCGAAGCGTTCGGCCAGGGCCTCGATGCGGGCGGCCGGCACGCCGCCGCGGGCGCGGCCGAGGAAGCGCAGGTAGTCGATGGCCCGGTCGCGTTCCTCCAGCACCAGGTCTCCGGGCAGGTAACCCATCCTGGCGCGGGTCGCGGGCTCGCGCGGGTCGCCGCCGAGCACGCGTACGGTGCCTCTGGTGGGCCTGATCACGTCCAGCAGGAGCCGGATCGTGGTCGTCTTTCCCGCGCCGTTGGGGCCGAGGTAGCCGAAGACCTCGCCCGGCTGGATCTCGAGCGTGAGATCCTCCAGGCCCCGGCGTTTGCCGTAATACTTGGTCAGCCCTTCGGTCTGCACCACTGCTGTCATGGCCGAATCGTCGCGCCCCGCCGGGCGGCTCGTCACGGGGCGGGCCCGGCAGGTTTGCGCCCGGTTGGCTTCCGGAACCCGGCAAGGAGAGGGTGAGTCGCGTGGAGACCGCGTTCGTGCTCGGTGGCGGCGGCGTGCTCGGCGCGCACGAGGTCGGCATGCTGCGGGCGCTCGACGAGGCGGGCATCCGTCCCGACCTGGTGGTGGGCACGTCCGTCGGGGCGCTGAACGGCGCGGTCGTGGCCGCCGCGCCGGGCGAGGCGGTCGGCCTGCTGGCGGACCTGTGGAGCTCCGACATCGTCCGTACGGCCTTCGCCGGCTCATGGGTGGCCCGGCTGTCGACGCTGGCCAGGACCGGCACCCATCTGCACCCGATCGGCCCCCTGCGCGGGGTGCTGACCGAGACGCTGCGGGCTTCCCGGATCGAGGAGTTGCAGGTGCCGTTCCAGTGCGTGGCGGCCTCGGTCGAGCGCGCGGCGGCCCACTGGTTCACCGGCGGGCCGCTGGTGGAGGCGGTGCTGGCGTCGTGCGCGGTGCCGGGGCTGCTGCCGCCGGTCGTGATCGGCGGTGAGCACTTCTACGACGGCGGCCTGGTGCACAGCATCCCGATCGGGCGGGCCGTGCTGCTCGGGGCCAGGCGCGTCTTCGTGCTGCACGTCGGCAGGATCGAGCGGCCGCTGTCGCCGCCCAGGCGGTTCTGGGAGGTGGGCATGGTGGCGTTCGAGATCGCTCGCCGGCACCGGTTCGCCGAGGACCTGGCCACGCTGCCGCCGGGCGTCGAGGTGCACGTGCTGCCGGCCGGGCTGACCGAGCCGCTGTCGCCGCTGCGCTACCGCGACGTGTCGCAGATCTCGGCCTCGATCGAACGCGCCTACCAGGCGTCTTCCCGCTATCTGCGGAACGGGGGAGGATGGGAGTAGACCTCTGAGGGAGGCCGCGGTGCTTCCACCACGTATTCTGCGCAGGCTCGTGCTGGCTCCTCTGGTCATCGTGATGACCCTGTTCATGCTGGTGACGCTGCCGTTCTGGCTCGTTGTCACGGCCGCCGCCTCGTTGCGGCTGCCGCCGCCGCAGCGCAGGGGCCCGAGGTTCGTCTGGTTCGGGATCGTCTGGCTGACGCTGGAGTCGGCGGTGCTGATCGCCTGCCTGTGGTTGTGGGTGGCGGGCGGGGCGCGCAGGCAGGAGCGGCACTATGCGCTGATCGGGTGGTTCCTGGCGAAGGTGTACGCCGCCGCGGTGCGCATCTTCCGGCTGACCCTGGACATCGAGGAGCCCGAGCCGACGGCGGAGGAACGGGCGGCCCGGCTGACGCGGCCGGTCATCGTGCTGTCACGGCACGCGGGGCCCGGCGACTCCTTCCTGCTCATCCATCACCTGCTGGCGCGGTATCACCGGCGGCCCCGCATCGTCATGAAGGCCGCACTTCAGTACGATCCCTCGCTCGACGTCGTCATCAACCGGCTGCCGAACGCGTTCGTCCCCCGGAGCTCCGCCGAGCAGAGCCGGGTCGTCGAGGAGATCCGCCGCCTGGCCGGCACGATGGGCGACGAGGACGCTCTGGTGATCTTCCCTGAGGGCGGCAACTTCACCCCGCGCCGCCGCCGGCTGGCGATCAGGCGGCTGGAGGAGAAGGGCCTGGGCGCGCAGGCGGATCGGGCGCGCGGGATGGACCACCTGCTGCCGCCCCGCCCGAACGGCGCCATCGCGGCGATCGAGGCGCGCCCGGGTGCCGACGTCATCTTCGTCGCGCACACCGGCCTGGACGACCTGATCACCCTCGGGGACGTCTGGCGCAAACTCCCCCTTCGCGCACACATCACCGCGAAGTGGTGGCGGGTGCCCGCCGCCGAGGTGCCCGGGGAGCGCGAGGCCAGGATCGGCTGGCTCTACGACCACTGGGAGCAGATCGACGCCTGGATCGGCGCCCAGCGCCAGGCCAGAACCCCCGACCGGGCCGAACACGGCTGAGCGCGGTCAGCGGGGTTCGCCCATCTGGGCGCCCGGTGGCAGGAGCGGCAGGCCGGGTGGCGGGCCGTGCTGGATGAGGTGGAGCAGGGCGGCGGTGTCCAGGTGCTGCTCGACCAGGTCCCCGAGCGCGTCGAGCCGCTCCTCGCGCAGCGCGGCGAAGTCGGTGGCGGGATCCGGTGCGAAGTCCCGTCCCGCCCGCGCGGCCACGTCCGCCAGGAACGCGCGCCGGAAGCCGTCGTTCTCCAGGGCGCCGTGCCAGGTGGTGCCCCAGACGTTCCCCTGGCGGCAGCCGTCGAGGAACGGCTCGCCGCCCTCCACCGTGGCCACCCCGTGGTGGATCTCGTACGCCTGCACCCGCTCCCCGTACGCCTGCCCCTCGGGTCTGGCCAGCCGCTTGTGGCGCTCGAACGTGATCCGTACCGGCAGCAGGCCCAGCCCTTCGACCCGGCCCGCCCCTGACTCCACCTCGTCCACGATCTCCCTGCCGAGCATCTGGAAGCCGCCGCAGATGCCCAGCACGGGCCCGCTCCGCTCGCGCAGGGCGGCCGCCAGGCCGCGCTCGCGCAGCCAGGTCAGGTCGTCGACGGTGGCCCGGGAGCCGGGCAGCACGACGAGGTCGGCGTCGTCCAGTTCGGCCGGATCGCTCACGAAGCGCACCAGCACACCCGGCTCGGCGGCCAGCGCGTCCACGTCGGTGAAGTTCGAGATCCTGGGCAGCCGCACGACCGCGACCCGCAGGGTCTGCCTGCCGTACGGGGGCCGCGCGGCGACCTGGCGGCCGTCGAGAGCCAGGGAGTCCTCGACGTCCAGCCAGGGGCCTTCGAGCCAGGGCAGCACGCCGTACACCTCGCGCCCGGTCAGCCGCCCGATCATGTCGAGGCCAGGTCGCAGCAGTTCCTTCGCGCCCCTGAACTTGTTGACCACGAAACCGGAGACGAGGGCCTGGTCGGCGGCGTCCAGCAGGCCCACCGTGCCGTAGAACGCGGCGAACACCCCTCCCCTGTCGATGTCGCCGACCACGAGCACGGGCAGGTTCGCGGCCCTGGCCAGGCCCATGTTGGCGATGTCGGAGCGGCGCAGGTTGATCTCCGCCGGGCTGCCCGCGCCCTCGCACACCACCACGTCGTACTGCTCGCGCAGCCGTTTCAGAGCCTCCAGGGACGTGGTGCGCAGCAGGTCCTTCAGCGCGCCGTACTCCATGGCGTCCACGTCCGCCACCGGGCGGCCCATGAGCACGACCTGGCTGCGGCGGTCGCTGCCCGGCTTGAGCAGCACGGGGTTCATGTCGGCGACGGGCTCCAGGCCCGCCGCCCGCGCCTGGGCGGCCTGGGCGCGGCCGATCTCGGCGCCGTCGGCGGTGACGTACGAGTTGAGCGACATGTTCTGCGCCTTGAAGGGCGCGACGCGGACACCCTGACGCGCCAGCCAGCGGCAGATGCCGGCCGTCACCACGCTCTTGCCCGCGTCGGACGTGGTGCCCGCGACCAGCAGTGCCCCCTTGACCATGCGACCACCGTACCGAAGGCATGAGTGACGAAATTTCGCGGTAATCACCCATTTACGAACGCTGTGACTTCTGCCACTCTGACTAGAACATCGCCCTAGAACAGAATTCTAGATTTCCCTACTGGAAAGGGTGGGCATGGTCGGGACGTTCGGTTCTCCGCGTGCTGGCTTGATCGACGCGCACTCGCGCGCGCCATTCGGATGGGCGCCCCTCGTGGTGCTCTTCATCGTCGGACTAGTGGACCGGATCGAGCACAACCTCCTGTCCGGGGTGCTGCCGCTCATCCAGCGGGAATGGGGTTTCAGCGACACCGCGGCCGGCTCCATCCCGACCGCCGCCGCGCTGGCCGCGGCCGTCGTCTCCCTGCCCGCCGGCTATCTGGCCGACCGGTTCAGCCGTACGCGCATCATCGCGATCGTCGTCTTCTGCTGGGCGATCGCCACGCTCGGCTCGGGCCTGGCCACCGGATTCGCCCTGTTCTACCTGATGCGGGTGTTCCTGGCGGCGGCCGAGAACATCGACAATCCGGCCGCGGGCAGTCTGCTGGCCGACTACTACCCGCCCGCCAGCCGGGCCAAGGCGTACGGGCTGACCCGCGTCACCACCTACCTGGGCGGCGTCGGCACCCTGCTCGGCGGCGTGCTGGCCGGGAGCTTCGGCTGGCGTACCGCGTTCCTCATCATGGTCGTGCCCGGCGTGCTCACGGCGGTGCTCGTCTGGTTCCTGCGCGAGCCGCGCCGCGGCGAGCTCGACCGGCTGGTGGCCGGGGCCGAGTCACCGCCGGAGGACTCCCCGGCGGTCGAGGCGGCGGCCAAGCCGCCGTTCCGGGCCCAGCTCCGCCAGGTGGTGGCGATCCCGACGCTGATCTTCGTCTGCGTCGGCCTGGCCCTGCTCAGCCTGGGCCTGGCCGGCGTCTTCTTCTGGCTGCCCACGCTCATGGTGCGGACCTTCGGCGTCGACGTGGCCGCGGCCGGCTCGCTCAGCGGCCTCATCACCGTCGCGGGAACCCTCACCGGCACCTTGGTCGGCTCGTGGCTGGGCCGGAAATGGCACGGCACCCGCCAGGGCGGCCGGCTGCTCGCCGGTGGCGGCGGCATCACGGCGGGCTCCGTGGTCCTCGCCGTCGCGCTGTCCATGGACTCGATCGCCGCGCTCACGGTGCTGGTGCTGCTCGCCTGCTCGCTGATGTCGATCGCGATCCCCAACATGACCGCCTGCGTCGCGGACGTGGTGCCGGCCGGCGCCCGCGGCCTCGGCTTCGCGGTGCTGCAGCTGCTGCTCACGGCGGGCGCCGCGTTCGGCTCGCTGGTCGTCGGCATCGCCTCAGACCAGTTCGACTCGCTGCTGTCCGGGATGTACGTGCTGGTGGTGCCCATGGTCGTGGGCGGGCTGCTCACGCTCGGGGCCAGGGCGTCGTTCGAACGGGACGCGAACAAGGTCCTGGAGGACGCGCGCCGGTGACGTGCGAGGACGGTGCCGGTGGTGTGGGCCACCGGCACTCGTGCCCCGTCGTGAGCGGTCCCGCGGCTCTCGCGCCGAGGGCTCAGCCCTGCGGCGGCATGCGCCGCTCGCGCTCCTCCTGCGTCTCCTGGCCGGCCGGCTGACCCGGCTGCTGGTGGCCCTGCTGCTGACCGGGCTGGCCGCCGCCGTAACGCTGCTGCACGGCGTCGGCGCCCTTGCTGATCTGGTCGTCGTACTTGTGTCCGGTGCGTTCCTTCGCGAACTCCTCCGCGCGGTCCAGCACCCGGTCTGCCTGCTTGGAGTGCCCCCGGGCCAGGTTCTCGGCTTTCTTCAGCCACTCCGCTATGCGGCTCATGACCGTATCCCCCTCGTTCGTCCTGTCTTCCGGCCCCTACCCCGGCTGCCGGGGATGATGTGCCACCCGCCGACCCCGCGTGAGCAGCCACAACACCCACGCCTGCAGCAGGCCGACCCCCACGAGCAGCGCCAGGTACACCTCCGACGGAAGCACGCCGGCCACCGGGAGCAGCATGACGAGCAACGAGCTCGGGGCCGTGACGATGAAGAGGTAGATGCCCTCAAGCCCCTGGCTGTCCGCCGCCAGCCGGGTACTGATCTCGACGTAGGCGGCGACCAGCAGGACGAGCAGCGCGTACGCCCCCGCGATCGCCAGACCGCGCCGCCCCCGGTCGTAACGCGACACGTACTCTCTCAGCGAAGTCATTCCCCCAGCCTGTCAGGGGCGAGCCCGCGCCGGCCTGAGCATTCGCCCTCAGACCCGCTGAGTACGGCGGCTCATTCTTCGCGAGGGCGGCTTGAGTCTCCAGTGAGGGGAGACGCGAGAGTGGGGTCATGGACGGGGACACGCTCTACTCGATCGGCGACCTGGCCCGGCTCACCGGGCTCACGGTCAAGACCATCCGGTTCTACTCCGATCAGGGCATCGTGCCCCCCGCCGGCCGCAGCCCCGCCGGCTACCGCCGTTACGACCCGACCGCCCTGGCCCGTCTCGATCTCGTACGCACGCTGCGCGACCTCGGGCTCGACCTGGCCACCATCCGCGGCGTCCTGGACCGGGAGATCTCCCTGGCCGAGGTCGCGGCGGCGCACGCGGCGGCCCTGGAGACCCAGATCCGCACGCTGCGCCTGCGGCAGGCCGTGCTGACGGCGGTGGCCAGGCGCGGCTCCACCCCAGAGGAGATGGAACTGATGCACGAGCTCGCCAAACTGTCGGAGGCCGAGCGGCGCCGCCTGGTCGGCGACTTCCTCGCCGCCGCCTTCGGCGACCTGACCGGGGATCCGGCCTTCGCCGGCGTCATGACGTCGATGACGCCCGAGCTGCCGGACGATCCCGATCCTGAGCAGGTGGAGGCTTGGGTGGAGCTGGCGGAACTCTCCCGCGACCCGGACTTCCGCGCCTCCATCCGGCGCATCGCCGGACACATAGCCGATCACGTGGCCGAGCACACGGCCAATCACACGGCCGAGCGCATGAGCGATCACGTGGCCGGTCACACAGGCGATCACATGGGAGAGCGCATGGGCGAGCGTGGCCGGGGTGTGGCGCGGGTCGCCGTCGTGCGGCCGGATGCGGCGGCCATGGCTCGGGCTCTGGCCGCGCCCGCGCTCGCCGCCGGCGTCGGCCCGGCCTCCGCCGAGGCCGAGCCGTACGTGACGGCGCTGCTCACCGCGACCGGTCTCAGCGGCGCGACGCTGCTGGACCGGCTGGAGGCGGCCGGCGATCCGCGCAGGGAGCGGTACGCCGAACTGCTGGCCGTGATCAACGGCTGGCCGCCGCCGGAGAGCCTGGCCCCGGCCCTCACCTGGTTCATCACCGCGCTACGCACCCACCTGCCCGGCCGGACCCACGCCGCCCACCCGAGCGGATGAACCATCCGCCCCGAACGCTGTACGCCGGCGGGTCACCCGCCGCCCCGATCCAGCCCGGCCGTGCGGACCGGCCGCCCGCGCGGTCAGCCGCCGGTGCTGAAGCCCGTTCGCCAGGTGGGGTGGACGGGGTGCCAGCCGCGTGAGCGGGCCAAGGTGTTGTCGGCGCCGCGCTGCCAGCCCAGCCGCCCTCCCGCCGGAGCCGGTGTGGGAGCGGGAGCCCCCACGGCGGCGGCGAGGGCCGGCAGCCACTCGCGGGCGGGCGCGGGTTCGTCGTCCACGATGTTGACCGGTCCCGACGGCCAGTCCAGCGCGGCGACGGCGGCCAGGGCCGCGTCCTCGACGTGCACGAAGGACGACACCGCGTCGTTCGCGGCCAGGTCGCCGAGCATCCGCGCGGCGGGGTCGCCGGTGTCCCCGTGCAGCACGTCGGCGACCAGTCCGCCGCGCCGGTACCAGGTGCCGGGGCCGTAGAAGAGGCCGTACCGCAGGATGACATGCCGGTCGAGGCCGGTGACGGCGTCTTCGAGCGCGCGGACCGCGGCGACCATGCCGGCCCTGGGTTCCGGCGCCCGCTCGTCCAAGGGGGTGCCCTCGGTGGCGGGAGCGTCGCCGGGCTCGTACACCCAGGAGATGGACTGCGCCACGATCGTCCCCACGGAGGCGTGCCGGGCGGCGTCCACCAGGTTGCGGGTGCCGATCCTGCGGATGCGGCCGTTGTCGGCCGGGTTGCCGTCGCTCAGCGCGGTGAGCTGGTGGATGATCGCGTCGGGCGCGGCGGCGGCCACCGTCCCCCTGACGGCCTCGGCGTCGAAGACGTCGAGGCGCACGCCGGCCGCTCCCTGGCTCTCCAGCAGCGCGAGCCCCGCCTCCGTCCGGCTGGTCGCGGTGACCTCGTGGCCGGCCTTCACCAGCGCCGGGACGAGGTGGCGGCCGACGGCGCCGGTGCCGCCCGCGACGAAGATGCGCATGTCCGTTCCCCTGCCTGTCCGATCTCTGTCCTGCCGTCGCCGAGGCGCCGGCGACGGTGTTCGCCGCCCGGTCCTGAGCGGCGCCTACCATACGCCCATGCCCACACACGGATTCACGATCATCGCCGAAGGTCCCTTCGACTTCGCCGAGACCCTGCGCTTCGTGGAGGACTGGCCGGCCACGACCGCGCTGCCCTCCGACGGCCGGGCGCTGCGTTTCGCCTACTGCGCGGAGTCGGACTGGCGGCCGGTCGGGGTACGCGTGACGGCGGCGCCCGGCGGGGTGTCGGTGGCGACGACGCGGGCGGCGGGGCCGGGCATCAGGGGCGAGGTGGCGCGGATCCTCTCGCTCGACGTGGACGGCGCCGGATTCGCCGAACTGAGCGAGGCCGACCCGGTGCTCGGCGACCTCCAGCGGCTGCGGCCGGGGTTGCGGCCGGTGTGCTTCTGGAGCCCGTGGGAGGCGGCGTGCTGGGCGGTGATCGTGCAGCGCTCGTCGATGCTGGTCGCGGCCCGGATCAAGCAGCGCATCGCGGAGCGGTACGGCGCGCGGGTCGAGGTGGACGGGCAGCCGTACACGGCCTTCCCGCCGCCGGTCTCGCTGCTGGACGCGGGTGGTCTCGGGCTGCCCGCGCAGAAGGAGGAGTGGGTACGCGGGCTGGCCAGGGCGGCGCTCGACGGGCTGCTCACCACGGAGCACCTGCGCTCGCTCGCCCCTGAGGAGGCGCTGGCCGAGCTGCGCGGGCTGCCCGGGGTGGGGCCGTTCTCGGCGGGGCTGATCCTGATCAGGGGCGCGGGGGCGCCGGACGCGTTCCCCGGCGACGAGCCGCGGCTGTTCGCCATTCTGCGCGAGGCGTACGGGCTGGCGCAGGACGCCCCGCCGTCGGCGTACCGGAGGCTGGCGGACTCGTGGCGGCCCTACCGCTCGTGGGCGTCGTTTCTGTTCCGGGCGACCGCGTACGGCGTCATGAACGACGACGAACCGCGCGACCGGCTCCCTGGCGACGGATCCTGACCCACCACCGGCTGCCGGATCCGGCCGGGTCTAGCCGGTGCGGCCCGCGGGCCTGCGGTGCACGCCCACCAGGTGACCGTTGTGCCGGATCTGGGCCTCGTCGTAGGGGCACATCGGACGGGTCACGTACGTCTCCGCGATGCTGTCGGCCTCTCCCCTGCCGACGCCCCAGCCGATCGTGTGCCAGCGGGGCCGGCCGTCCTCGCTCGTGGTGTCCAGGACGGCGATCTCGAACAGCGCGGCGGCGGCGGGAGGTGTGCAGCGGACGTGCGCGGGCTGGTGGCCCGCGGCGGTGCGCTCATGCCGGTCGCCGGATCCCCGCTGGTCCATGTGGATCTCCTTTCGATGTCGCACATTCCCGGTCCGGAGATGCATTCCCGATCTCCGGCGGGTCAGTCATCCCGCAGGCGGCGGCCCTCGCGAACGTCATGGACGGGCATGCGTTACGCCAGCACCCGCCGTTCCGCCCGCCCCGGCGCCGGGTCCGGGGCTAAGAACAGGGCCGTGGGATCGAACGAGACTCAGCCGCCGTGGCGGCACGGGGCGGCCGGGCGGGCGTGGCTGGTTCTGGTGGCGGTGGGGTACGCGGCCGTCCAGCTGGTCGCGGTCGCTCCCGGGATGGGGCTGGGCTGGGACGAGGTCGTCTATGTCAGCCAGGTCGACCCCCGGGTGCCGGCGACGGAGTTCATCGCGCCGCGCGCCAGGGGGATCACGCTGCTGGTCGCTCCCGTGGCGCTGGTCACCTCGTCCACCGAGGCGCTGCGGGTCTATCTATGCCTGCTGTCCGCCCTGGGGCTGTACGCGTCGTTCGGCGTCTGGCTGCGCGTGCGTCCCGGCCCCGTGGTGCCCGTCGCCGCGCTGCTGTTCGCGTCCACGTGGCTCGCGCTGTTCTACGGGAACGAGGCCATGCCGAACCTGTGGGTGGCCTTCGGCGCGGTGGCCGCCACGGGGTTCTTCCTGCGCTGCGTACGTCCGGAGGCGGGGCGTGGCCCGGCGGCCGGGCTGGCGGTGAGCGTGGCGGCCGTGGCGCTGCTGCGTCCGCCGGACAGCGTCTGGCTCGTGCTGCCGCTCGCGCTCGCGCTGGCCAGGCCCGGGTGGAGGTGCCGGCGGGCCGGGATCGCCCTCGTGGCCGGGCTGGTGGTGGGCTGGGCGGACTGGATCGTCGAGGCGTACGTGCGCTTCGGCGGCCCGGCGGCGCGCTGGCACGCGGCCGGTGCGGCGAACGAGACCGGCCTGCACGTTTCGCTCCTCGATCACGTCAGGGCGCTCGACGGGCCGCTGCTGTGCCGCCCTCCCGCGGACTGCGGGCCGGTCGTGACGGCGTGGCTGCTCTGGCTGATCGCGGTCCCCGCCCTCGCCCTGCTCGGCCTGTACGCCGCCCGCCGCCACGACCGAGCACCCACGACCCGGCACCGCGCTCACCCGGTCACGGTCCTGCACCCCGGCGGCCCGCGCGTGCCCGGCGGTGTGCCCGGCCTGGCTGGATGTGTGCTGGCCGCCGTCTGCGGGCTGGCCATGGCCGTGCCGTACGCCTTTCTCGTCGGGTACGCGGCTCCCCGGTTCCTGCTGCCCGCGTACGCGCTGCTGGCTCTGCCCGTGGCGCACGCCGTGTGGTCGCCTGGCCGGCGTCCCGTCCTGGCGGGGCTCGTGGCCGCCGGTGTGGTGGCCCAGGTCGTTCTTCAGGGGATCACGCTGGACAAGGTCGTCACGGGCGGGCTGGCCAGGCGCGGGGCCGACGGCCGGGTGGCGCGAGCGCTGCTGGCCATGGACGTCCGGCCGCCCTGCCTGGTGTACGGCGAGCGCGCCGTGATGATCGCCTACCGGATGGGCTGCCACGGGTACCCGGTGCTGAGCTGGCCGGCGGAGCCGCCTTCCCAGGTGCGCGGGGCGCCGGCTGCGGGCACGCGGGTGGTGGCCGTGGACCGGGGAGGTCAGACGCCCGCGCCGTTCCTGCGGCCCTGGGAGGCGGCCGGGATGCCGCGCCGCTGGCACGCCTACGAACTACGCTGACCACCCACCAGTCACGCTGATCCGAAACCGGTCAGTCCTCTGAGATCGGAATCCGGAGGACGAAGCGGGCGCCGACGTCGGAGTCCTCCAGGGTCAGCGTGCCGAGGTGGACCGAGGCGATCTCGCGGGCGATGGCCAGGCCGAGCCCGGTGCCGCCGGCGTCGCGGCTGCGTGAGGCGTCGAGGCGGGTGAAGCGCTGGAAGACGATCTCGCGCTGGTCGGGAGCGATGCCGGCGCCGTCGTCGACCACCTCGATCACGGCGTCGTCGCCGTCCTGCCGAGCGCTCACGAAGATCTTCGACTCGGCGTGCCGTTCGGCGTTGTCCAGCAGGTTCGTCAGCAGGCGGGCCAGCTGGAGCCGGTCGCCCATGACGCGCAGGCCGGGCTGCAGCGTGGTGATGATCTGCTTGCGGCGCGGCCTGGCGGTCTCGGCGGCGATCAGCTCGCTGAGGTCGAGCGGCTCGCGGTTGTCGGCGGCGCCGGCGTCCAGCTTGGTCAGCGTGAGCAGGTCGGTCACGATGGCCTGGAGCCGGTCCAGGCTGGCCAGCACCTCGGCGCCGGTCTCCCGCCAGTCGGTGTCCTCGGGATGGAGCAGGGCGTCCTCGATCTGGGTGCGCATCGCCGTGATCGGGCTGCGCAGGTCGTGGGAGGCGTCGGCGGCGAACCTGCGCTGCCGTTCCATCAGCAGTCGCTGCTGCTCCAGCGCCTCCTCCAGCCGCCCCAGCATCTCGTTCGCGGTCTCCGACAGGGCCCTGATCTCGTCGTCGGTCTCCGGCACCGGCACCCGCATGCCGCCGCCGCCCGCGCTGATCAGGGAGAGCTTCCTGGTGATGTCGCCGACGGGCGCGAGCGTCCGGTCCACGACGCGCGACACCCCGAACCAGGTCAGCGCGACCAGCGCCACCGCCAGGCCGATCAGGAACATGAGCACCTGCGGGCTGACGTACCAGGGGACGGCCGGGCCGAAGCCGTAGATCGTCCACTCGCCGTCCGGCTGGTACGCGATCAGCACCACCGCGATCTCGCACTTGCCGTCGAAGGCGGGCAGGTCGCACAGCCTGGTGTAGTCGTTGGTCTGGCGCAGGTGGGGGATCTCCGCCGTCACCCTGGGCTGGCCGGCCAGATTGGGGGTCCAGGCGACCGGCTCCCCGCGCGGGTTGATCACCTGGAGACCGTCGAGCCCGACCGGGTCCAGCACCTGGGGCAGCCTGCCGCGTTTGATCATGAGCAGCACCGTGATGGTCTTGCCCCTGATGTCGTGCGCCCTGGCGTCCGAGGCCTCGTTGCGGATGCCGTACAGGACGGACGCGCTGACGATGATGTACAGCAGCAGCATCGCGATGCCGGCGAACATCGCCAGCCGTGTCCGCAGCGAGCGGCCCAACCGTGTGCTCACGCAGTCTCCCCCGAGGATCAGCAGAACACAGTCGTTCCCTTCGCCGCCAACCTCGGGAGATTCCCCGACAAATCCGTTTTAGGGCCCGTAATGGTGCATAACCGCCGCATGGTCGCGCCTCAGCGGCTCAGCGGCTCAGCGGCTCAGCGAAGCGACCCGGCAACGCGGCTCAGGGAGACGGCTCAGCGGCGCGGCTCAGTCCACGGGCGCGGGGCCGACCGACTGGCCCGGCTCCAGCGCGCACGGGATCAGAACGTGCGGCGGCGCGTCCTGGACGCCTTCGAGCTGGTCGATCAGGGCGTCGGCGGCCAGCCGCCCCAGCTGCGGGGCCGGCGCCGCCATGACGGTCAGGGCCGGCTCGATCATCTCGCCCAGCTCTCGCGTGGTGGCCGCCGAGATGATGGACAGGTCCTCAGGAACGCGCCGCCCGAGCGCCCGAGAGCCCTTGACCAGCCCCGCCGAGGCGCCCTCGTTGACCAGGATCACGGCGGTCGAGCCGGGGAAGTCCGCGCCGAGCACGCTCGCGGCCTCGCGGCCGCCGGCCGAGGTGCCCTCCACCGCGACGATGGCGGGCGGGGCCCCGAGGGGCGCGATGGCGTCGAGGTAGGCGGACTCGACCCGCATGATCCGGCCCGGCTCGTGGCCGGCCTGAGCCTTCGTGCGCTGCGTGACCAGCGCGATGCGTTCGTGGCCGAAGGAGCGCAGGTGCGCGACCGCCAGCTCGATCGTGGCGGCGAAGTCGATGTCGACGTACGGCAGATCGTCCTTCTCGGTCCGGCCGATCAGCGCGAACGGCACGCCCGACGCGAGCAGCCGCTCGACCCGCGGGTCGCTGATCCGCACCTCCATGAGCAGCACGCCGTCCACGAGCCCGCCGGCCAGCAGGTGGGACATCTGCTCGTCGTCGTTGACCGGC
Source organism: Nonomuraea fuscirosea (assembly GCF_003001935.1). Lineage (GTDB taxonomy): Bacteria > Actinomycetota > Actinomycetes > Streptosporangiales > Streptosporangiaceae > Nonomuraea > Nonomuraea fuscirosea. Next base: position 143,618 of record NZ_PVNG01000005.1, read on the forward strand.
CACAGCACCAGGTCGTAGCCGCGCTCGCGCGCCCCGTGAGCGGCCCCCATGACGAACTGGATCACCGTGGCGTTGGGCCGGGACTCCAGGTCGGGGTGGAGCAGGGCGAGGATGCGCGTGCGCGAGCTGGCCAGGGCGCGGGCGACGACGTTGCGCCGGTAGTTGAGCTCCTGGATGGCCGCCTCGATGCGGGCGCGGGTCTCCGGGGCGACCCGCTTGCTGCCGTTGATGACGAACGAGACCGTGGCGATCGAGACGTTGGCCCGCTCGGCGACGTCGCGCATCGTGACCATCGAGGCCGCCTCCCCATCAGGCGCGGGTGTGCGAAGCACTGGCGACTATATCGCCCCGGGGACTTCCATAAAACGCTTGACTCGTTGTTGACATCACCGACAGAACGGCGCAACATACTTCACAAGTGAGCGCGGTAAAGCGCTTTGATAGATCAGTGCCGGCCACGCCGCGCGTGGCGCCGTAAACACCTCGTGGCAGGCCGCCTCCGCCTGCCCTCCTCCCCGATCCGCAGCTCCGACCCTTCGTTCACGCCGTGGCCGACCCCCGAACCCCCACACGTGGTGCACAAGGAGTAGCTCATATGGAGACAGCGCAGAAGCGCCGGAGAAAGGCGCCCAAAGTGGCTGTCGCGGCAGTGGCCCTGTTCCCGCTCAGCCTCACCGCGTGCGGCGGAACGGCGGCTTCCGGCCCGAAATCACCGAACACGCTGACGATCCAGGATTACTACGACGACGCCTTCGACCCCATCTACGACGCGTGCGCGAAGAGCACCGGCGTGCGGGTCGAGATCAACCACGTGCCCGGCCCCGGCCTGATCCCCAAGGTCCTCCAGCAGAGCTCCTCCCGCACCCTGCCCGACGTGCTCATGCTGGACAATCCCGACGTGCAGCAGATCGCCGAGTCCGGCGCGCTCTCACCGCTCGGCGACTACGGCCTGCACGGTGAGGGCATGGGCCCGGCCGTGGTCAAGGCGGGCACCTACGACGGCACCCTGTACGGGCTCGCCCCCGCCGTGAACACGCTGAGCATCTTCTACAACAAGGAGCTGTTCCGGGCCGCCGGCATCACCGCCCCGCCCAGGACGTGGGACGAACTGCGCGCGGCGGCGAAACGGCTGACCACCGGCGACCGCTACGGCTTCGCGATGAGCAACATCAACACCTACGAGGGCTCCTGGCAGTTCCTGCCGTTCATGTGGGGCAACGGCGGCACCGAGCAGGACATCACCACCCCCGAGACCGTGCAGGCGCTGCAGTTCCTCGTCGATCTGCAGGCGGACGGCTCGATCTCCAGGAGCTCCATCATCTGGAGCCAGGACGACGTGATCGACCAGTTCCTGGCCGGCAAGGCCGCGATGGTGGTCAACGGCCCGTGGCAGATCCCCACGCTCCAGGAAGACAAGAGCATCGACTGGGGGACGTTCGCCATCCCCACCCGGCTGGCCACGCAGCCCACCGTCGCCCCGCTCGGCGGTGAGCTGTTCACGGTGCCGCGCACGGGCGACCGGGCGCGGATGTCCCGGGCCGGGCAGTACGTGAAGTGCCTCGTCTCACCGGAACGCCAGCTCCAGACGGCGCAGGTCAGGCAGACCGTCCCGGCGGACCCGGACGTGGCCGAGCGGGCGGGCCGGGCCAATCCGGCGATGGCCACGTTCGTCACGACCATGCGGACCGCGCGCTCGCGTACCGCGATCCTCGGGCCCGACTGGCCGAAGGCGGCGACGAAGATCTACAACGCCGTGCAGATCGCGCTGACCGGCAAGGCCGCGCCGGCGCGGGCGCTGCGGCAGGCGCAGGGCGAATAGCCGCGCGCCGAAGACCGTCCGGCGGGACCGGTGCCGGCCCGTGCCCCCCGCAGCCGACCGACCCAGACCTCGCAAAGGAGTGGCCAGGTGACCTCGGCCGACCTCAGCCTTCCCGCCACGGCGGGCGACCAGCGCGCGACCGCCCTCAGGCAGCTGCTCCGCCGCGCCACCCCGTGGCTGTTCTCCCTGCCCGCCGTCGTCTTCGTGGCGATGTTCTTCGGCTATCCGATCGTCCAGAACGTCGTCATGAGCTTCCAGGAGTACACGACCTCGACGTTCTACAGCGGCCAGGCCCCCTGGGTCGGGCCGGCCAACTACGTGACGATCCTGTCGAGCTACCTGTTCACCACGACCATGGTGAACACGGCGCTGTTCACGATCGGATCGATCACCTTCCAGTTCGTGATCGGGCTCGCGCTGGCGCTGTTCTTCCGGCGCAACTTCCCGCTGAACGGGTTCCTGCGCTCGATGCTGCTGCTGCCCTGGCTCATCCCGCTGATCGCCTCCAGCGCGGTCTGGAAGTGGCTGCTCGACCAGGAGAGCGGCGCGCTCAACCAGTTCCTCGGCCTGTTCGGCGGGCCGGCCGTGCCCTGGCTGGTCGACCCGACGCTCGCGCTGATCGGCGTGATCGGGGTCAACATCTGGCTGGGCATCCCGTTCAACGTGGCCATCCTCTACAGCGGCCTGCAGGCGGTGCCGAAGGAGCTGTACGAGGCGGGCTCGCTGGACGGCGCGGTCGGCTGGCGGGCGTTCCGGCACATCACCTGGCCGAACCTGCGCTCCGTGGTCACCGTCGTCCTGGTGCTCGGCGTCGTCTACACGCTCAAGGTCGTCGACATCATCCTCGGCCTGACCGGCGGCGGCCCGGCCAACTCCACCCAGACGCTGGCCACGAACGCGTACAACAAGTCGTTCGTCGAGTTCAACTTCGGCGAGGGCGCGGCGATCAGCAACATCCTCATCGTCGTCTCGCTCGTCTTCGCCCTGGTCTACCTCTTCATCTCGCGCCGGGAGCCCACCGCGTGAGCCCCGCGACGAGCCGCTGATCGGAAGCCGAACCATGAACCACCCATCGACCGCGCGCCGGCTGCCCATGACGGTGCTGGGCGTCTTCTTCCTCGCCGTGATGATCTTCCCCGTCTACTGGATGGTCAACAGCAGCCTCCAGGCCGGCTCGGGGGCCGCGACCAGTGACTTCTTCCCCGTCCACGCGACCTTCGAGGGTTATGCGACGGCGCTCACCGAGCAGGGCGGCAACTTCGTCACGAGCCTGCTCATCGCCCTCGGCACCGTCGCGCTGACGCTGGTCATCGCCACGCCCGCGGCCTACGGCCTGGCCCGCTTCCGCACCCGCGGCGGCACCGCCTTCCTGCTGGTGCTGCTGATCACCCAGATGATCCCGGCGATGGTCATCGCCAACGCGCTCTATCCCCTGTTCAACTCGCTCTTCCTGATCAACAACATCTTCGGTCTCATCCTGGCCAACACCGCCGCGGGCATCCCGTTCGCGATCCTGCTCATCCGCGCGTTCATGGGCTCCATCCCCCAGGCGCTGGTGGAGGCGGCGCTGGTGGACGGCGCGGGCAACCTGCGGGCGTTCGTCTCGATCATCGTGCCGATCAGCAGGAACGCGATCGTCACCGCGGCCCTGTTCACCTTCCTGTCGGCGTGGAGCGACTTCCTCTTCGCGCTCACGCTGACCAGCACGCCCGAGGTCCGGCCCATCACCCTCGGCATCTACGACTACATCAGCGCGAACTCGCAGGACTGGGCCACGGTGATGGCCACCGCGGTGCTCGCCTCCATCCCGGCCGGCCTGCTGCTGATCTTCGCCCAGCGCTACATCGCGGCGGGAGCCGTCAGCGGCGCCGTCAAGTAATCATCGAAGAAGGGACTGTCATGGGAGCCATTCACGTCACGGTCTGGGGTGAGAACCGGCACGAGCAGGTCGAGCCGAAGGTCGCCGAGATCTACCCGGACGGCATGCACCACGCCATCCGGCGCGGCATCGAGGCCCGTCTGGGCGAGCGGGCCACCGTGGGCACCGCCACGCTCGACGATCCCGAGCACGGACTGACCGAGGAGGTGCTGGCCGGCACCGACGTGCTCACCTGGTGGGGACACGCCGCGCACGGCGAGGTGTCCGACGAGGTGGTGGAGCGGGTGCACCGGCACGTGCTGTCCGGCATGGGGCTGCTGGTGCTGCACTCGGGCCACTGGTCGAAGATCTTCACCAAGCTCATGGGCACCACCTGCACGCTGCGCTGGCGCAGCGAGAACGATCGCGAGCTGGTCTGGACGGTCGCCCCCGGCCATCCCATCGCCCGCGGCGTCCCCCACCCCATCGAGATCCCCGCCCAGGAGATGTACGGCGAGCAGTTCGACATCCCGGCGCCCGACGAGCTCGTCTTCATCAGCTCCTTCACCGGCGGCGAGGTGTTCCGCAGCGGCTGCACCTTCAGGCGCGGCAACGGCAAGATCTTCTACTTCAGCCCCGGCGACCAGGACTACCCGGTCTACCACCATCCGGACGTGCTCCAGGTCATCGCGAACGGCGTCGAGTGGGCGGCCGGCGACCGGTCCAGGCGTGAGCTGCCGACACTCCTGCGCTACGACAGCGGCGACTTCTTCACCGGGCACGGCTACCGCGGCGCCATGAAGAACAAGGAGGCCGGGTGAGCACGGTCCGGATCGTGCAGGTCGGGGCGGGCTCGATGGGGATGGCCTGGCTGCGTACGCTGACCGCCTCCCCTGACGTCGAGGTGGCCGGCGTCGTGGACCTCGACGTGGCGCGGGCGGCGGAGGCCGTGCGCTCGGTCGGCGGCGCGGCCGAGGTGAGCGCCTCGCTCGGCGACCTGCTGGCGGCGACCCGGCCGGACGCCGTCGTGAACGTCACCGTTCCCGAGGCGCACACCGAGGTCAGCGTCGAGGCGCTGTTCGCCGGCGTGCCCGTCCTGTGCGAGAAGCCGGCCGCGCCGACGCTGGCCGAGGCGCTCGTCCAGGCCGCGGCCGCGCAGGCGTCCGGGCGGCTGCTGATGATCAGCCAGTCGCGCCGTTACTACGCCGCCCTGGCCGCCTACCGGGAGCGGATCGCCGCGCTCGGGCCGCCCGGCCTGCTCACCACCGGCTTCTACCGGGCCCCGAGGTTCGGTGGCTTCCGCGCCGAGATGCCGCAGCCGCTGCTCGTGGACATGGCCATCCACGCCTTCGACGCGGCCCGCTACCTGCTCGGCACGGAGCCGGTCTCGGTCGTGTGCGAGAGCTGGAACCCCTCGTGGAGCTGGTACCGCGGGGACGCCGCCGCGACGGCGACGTTCCGCTTCGACGGCGGCGCCCGCTACGTCTACAGCGGCAGCTGGTGCGCGGACGGGCTGGAGACGTCGTGGAACGGCGAGTGGCGGGCGGCCGGCGCCGGCGGGAGCGCGACGTGGGACGGCGAGGCCCGGGTCACCTCCAGCGTGGACGGGGTCACCGACGTGCCGCCCGGCGCCAGTGAGCAGATCGCCGGGGCGCTGGCGGAGTTCGTCACGGCGCTGCGGACCGGGGCGGAGCCGTCCGGGGCCATCGCCCGCAACCTCGGCAGCCTGGCGATGGTCGCGGCGGCGGTCCGCTCGGCCGAGTCGGGCGGGGTCCGGGTGGAGCTCGCCGACCTGCTGGAACGCGCGTACCGCGACGCGCTGGCCCTGCCCGTCCGGCCGGAGATCCGCGAGCGGCTGGCGTCCTGGGGGACGGCCGCGCCCGCGCGCACGCCCGCCGGGACGGGCTGAGAGCCCCCGCCCGTGCCCGCCGTCCGTCACCCGCCGGAACGGGAGACGGGCGGCGGGCGGCGGGCGGCGGTCACGCGGGTGCGGCGGTCACTCGGGTGCGGCGGTCAGCGGGTGCGGCGGTCGGGCAGCATGTCGTCGTCGGGCAGGCTCGCCGCCTCCGGCAGCCGCCGCGCCTGCGGCACCTCAGCCCAGCGCAGCAGCGTGTCGGTCGCCGCCTGCCGGTCCGCCTCGCTCAGCCGCGCGATGCTCGCCCCGTGGTTGGAGCCGGGCGCGACGTAGAGGTAGGAGTCACGCCGGCTCGGGGTGAACCGTTCCGCGCTCCAGGGGTCGTTCTGCCCGTAGACGAAGAGCATGCGCTCCGACCGCGTCCGCACCCAGTGGTCCACGTCGAGCATCGGGCGCGGATCGTGCCGGGAGCGCAGCTCGGCGGGCAGCACCGAGTTGGGCTGGTAGAGGCCGCGGTGGCGGGTCAGCCCGCGCAGGTGCGCGAACTCCAGGTCGGGCCAGCCGAGCTGGGTGGCCGCCTGGTAGTAGTACGGCCAGTAGTACTCCAGGCCCTGGTCGGTGTAGAAGCCGAAGAAGGTGACCGCGTCGATCCAGGCGTACAGCTCCTCGTCCGTGGCGCTCGCGGGCGGCACGGCGGCGCAGTCCGCCTCGGACATGTACTGCCAGAACGCCCACGCCGTGTCGAGGATCGTCATCTCGAACCCGCGGTCGGCGCTGCCGAGCGTCCTCGTGAACGTGTAGCCGTTGCGCGCCGCGTCGGCCTCCAGCAGCGCCACCATGCGGCCGCGGCGCTTGAGCGCCTCCCGCTGCACGGTCCGCAGCGCGGCGCGGCAGGCGGGGGTGCCGACACGGTCGAAGAAGCGGTCGTAGGTCTGGTCCGCCTGGTTCACCGGGTCGTCGGGCGCGACGTAGGCCACCACGCCGTCCACGTCGCCGGGGTAGAAGCGGCGGTGGTAGACCGACGTCATGCCGCCCTTGCTCGCTCCGGTCTGGAGCCACTTGCCCGAGTAGACGGTCTTGAGCGCCTGGACGATGCGGTGCTCGTCGGTCGCCTCCTGCCAGATCGTCAGGTCGTCCCAGTCGGCGGGCGAGGGGCGCGAGGGGGTGAAGAAGCGGTGCTCGACGGAGACCTGGTTGCCGTCCACCAGCCGGGTCGGCTCGGTACGGGAGGCCGTGGGGGCGGCGGGCAGCCCGTACCCGCCGGTGTAGAGGACGACGGGCGCCTCGGCCGAGCGGTGCAGCAGGGTGAGCCGCTGCTGGAAGGTCCCCTTGCGGGGGTGGCGGTGGTCGGCCGGCTGGGTGAAGGTCAGGACGAAGAACCGGTAGCCGGCCGGCTGGGTCTCCGAGACCACGGTGAGTCCGGGGATGGCCTTGAGCCTGTCCAGCAGGTCGTCCTGCGCCGCGGCAGGAGGAGCGTTGAGCGTGAGGGCCGTCACGACGGCCAACGCGGCCGCCAGCGCGGCCAGGAACCGGGATCGCACGGTATGTCGCTCCTTGAGGGGAGGAGGACCAGTATCGCCCGACCGTATACCGATCATCCCCCGCCCGAACAGCCTCCCGCCGTGCCCGCCACCCCGCCGCTACGTCGCGTTCAGCGCGGGGACGCTGACTCGTGCTGAGCGGGGCGACCAGGTCAGCTCAAGGTGGCGCGTTCGCAGGACGGGATGCCGTTCAGGTGGACGGTCGCCGTGTCGCCGCCGGGCAGCGTCAGGACGACCAGGTCGTCCCCCTCGACGCGCACGCCGGGCGACGCCGGCGGGGCCCCGGCCAGCCAGACGAGGCTGACGTAGACGGCGGTGCCGCCGGGGTGGTCGCCGATCGCGTACGGGGTGGCCGAGCAGCGGCCGAAGGCGTTGGCCCCCTCGGCCGTGACGATCCCCGTGCCCGCGTACCCGTGCAGCGGCCGTACCCCGCTGCCGAGGCCGTCCGGCCGCCTGACCTCCCCTTCCTTCAGGTCGAGCGGCACCGGGGCGGCCAGGGCGTGACCGCCGTCGCGCACCTGACGCCCCTCGGGAGCGGTGACCCGGTGGATCCTGATCTCGGCCGCGCCGTCCACGACCGAGGCCGTCACCACCCGGACGGGACCGTCCTGGTAGGCGGAGGCGGCGAAGCGGTCGGCGACGGCCAGGGGCTCGATCCGCCGCCTGAGCGAGGCGGCGCCGTCGGAGGCGAGAACGGCCAGGTGGTTGTCCACGGCTCCCGTCTCGGGTCCCGAGTGGCTGGTGTAGGCGAACTTGAGGTAGTGCGGGTCGGGGATGTCCTGGTCCTGGACGCGGTCGCGGTCGCTGCCGTGGTTGATCAGCCGGACCACGCCGTCGTCGCGGGTGGCGTGCAGCAGCCAGCCGGGCGCGGGCATGGCGAGCGTCTGGTCGGCCAGGTCGACGGGCGCGGCCTGCTCGGGCGCCGTCCAGACGGGGTGCTCGGGTGGCAGCAGCAGACCGAGGAACGCCTTGCTCGCCCAGTACGGCGACGCCGGCCCCGAGTACGACTGCGTGACCGGCTCGAAGGCGTCGTACCAGCCGAGGGTGAGCAGGCCGCGCTCGTCGGGCGCGCCGTGCTCGGCGAAGTGGCGCAGCGCGCCGCTGGCGATGCGCCGGGTGCGGCCGGGCGGCAGCGGCGTGGCGCCGGTCAGCGCGCCCAGCCAGAACGGGACGACCGTGGCGAACCGGTACGTCAGCGACCGCCCCTGGTGCACAGGACCGCCGTCGGCCGCGAAGAAGTGCTGGTACTGGCCCAGGAAGCGGTGCAGCCGGGCGGCGTAGAGCTCCTGGCGGGCGGTGTCGCCGGCCATCCTGGCCCACAGCGACGGGTAGAGGTGCATCGCCCAGCCGCAGTAGTAGTCGAAGTTCTTGCCCTGGCCGTCGGAGTACCAGCCGTCGCCGGCGTACCAGTCCTCGATGCGCTCCAGGCCGCCCTGGATCTCGGCGGGTTCGTACGGCCCGCCTGCCTCGGCCAGGAACTGCTCGACGACCACCCGGAACAGCACCCAGTTGTTGTCCGGGGTGCGCCGCCCGATGAACCCGGCCAGCCAGGCCACCACCCGCTCCCGCTCGGCCGGGGCCAGCCGGTCGAACAGCCACGGGCGGGTCTCGTGCAGGGCGAGCGCGATCGAGGCCGCCTCGACGAGCTGCTGCGACATGTCGGTCAGCGGCGGCCAGGCGTGCGGGTGAGCGGGGTCGGTGCCGGCCACCAGGCCGCTCGCGTACCGCTCGATCAGCGCGGGCGGCACCCGGCCGCCCGCACCGGCGATCCTGAAGGCGGCGAGCAGGAACGTGCGGGCGAACCCCTCCAGGCCGTCGCTGACCGGCCCCGACCTGCTCGCCCGGCCCGGCAGACGGAACTGGGCGAAGCCGTCCGTCGCGTACGGGAGCACGGAGTCGAGCAGGTGGTCGGCCATGGCCTCCCAGTGCGCCCGGGTCCAGCCGGTATGACCGGACAGGTGGTCGTCGGACGGCGGGCGGCGAAAAGACATAAAGCGGAGGATACTACGCCGGTAAGCGCTTACCGATCGCGGTGCCGCGCGATGAGACGGCTTCGCCGGCCAGTCCCACCGCGCCCGTCCTCCCCGAGGCTCAGCCGCCGCGGCAGGCGCTGCGGATCTGGTAGAACCACGACAGGTACTGGGAGTGCACGTCACGGCCGCTGATCCGGAGCAGGGAGTCGTCGGCGTTCTCCAGCGTGGTGAAGTTCGCGCTGCCGGTGTAGACGCGGGGCGTGATGCCGCCGTCGTACGCGCCGTCGATCATCATCAGCTTCGTGTGCGGCACCACGGAACGATTCCCGACAGTGAACCGGCACGGCCTGACCTGCAGATACTTGCCGTTCGACGCCTTGCGGGCGAGCAGTCCCCTGATGTGGTGGGTGACGTTCCGCTTCGCGGGGTCGTCGTAGTAGACGATGTCGATCCAGCAGTTCTCGCCGCGCAGCCGGATCAGCTCGTCGGCGATCTCCTTCCTGGCGGCGTTCCAGGCCGTCAGGGCCAGGCGGACGTCCGTCTGCCGCTGCACGCCTTCGGCGTCCTTGTAGCCGCACTTGACCAGCTTGAGCACGTTGACGATCGGGTCGCCCGCCGAGCTGAGCCGGGGGAAGAAGTGCCCCTTGTACGTGGAGCCGGTGGGGGTCGTCCAGAAGTAGTCGGGGTTGACCGGCTTGAGGCGGCCGGCGCGCAGGTCCTTGAAGTAGCGGACGTAGCCGTCGTAGACCGTGGCGTCGGAGAGGGTGAACCCGTCGTTGTAGGAGTTGTACAGGTACCAGTTGGACAGGTTCGACGAGCTCTGGAAGACGACCTTGTCGTAGGTGGCGCCGCCGGCGACGACGCGGGAGAAGGTGGCGAACTTGTCGTGCAGGTAGTTGCGGGCGATGCAGCCGCGGTCGAGGTCCTGGCTCGGGTACTCGCAGCGCACCGCCCACGACGCGGCCGTCTCCGCGGTGCCGAGCGCGGCGCTGAGCTGCCCGAAGACGGCGTCGTTGCCGCCGTCGTCCTGGCTGTCCATGATCACCTGGACGCCGGCGCCCCGCTCGTGCGCGGCGATCAGGGACGCGGCCACCTCGCTCGACCGGTCGCCGGGGGCGAACTCGTGCATCGCGAACCGGATCTCGCCGCCCGCGGGGACGGCCTTGATGAGCCTGATGAGCTGGTCCATGACGGCCGACTGCGCGGCGCTCGGGCTGCCGGCCACGCCCGAGTCGGCCGTCGGGTCGTTGAACACCGGCGCGTTCATCACCGGCGGCCCGCTCACGTCGGCCGCCGCCCCCGTGACCGGCGCGGCGGTGAAGGCTAAGGCCAGGAGACAGGCCAGGACGGTGGTTCGCTTCATTCGCATGAGGGCTCCTGTACGAGATCGCGGACGCCTGGACGCACCACCGCATGATCCCGCCTCCGGGCGGCACGCGGCCGGCGATCCGCATGATGCGCCCGATGCCGTTGAGCCCTCGTTGAGCATCCGTTGAGCCCGCCCGCCGCGCCAAGAGCCCCGAGCCGACCGCGCCGGGCGCGCCGGGCGCGCCGTCAGCGCAGCGTGCGGTTCAGTTCGCGCAGCGCGCGGGCGGCGGGCGTGCCCGGGTCTCCCGTGATGAAGACGACCTGCTGATCGTCGTCGGGAACCACGAGAATGTCGCAGTTCACCCGCAGCGTGCCGCCGCCCGGATGCGGCACCGTCTTGGTCCGGTGGCCCGGCGCGTGCACCGGGTCGCTCTCCCAGAGCTCGACGAACTCCGCGCTGCCCGCCCGCAGCTCGCGCAGCAGCCCGGCCAGCGCCGCGTCCCGCGGATACCGCTCGGCGGCCCGGCGCAGGCGGGAGACCACGACGCGGCCGAACTCCTCCCTGCCGGAGCTCTCGGGCAGCGGGCCGGTGCCCAGGAAGCGGCGGCGGGCCAGGTTCGGCTCGGTCTCGAAGTCGCCGCCCAGCAGGATGCGGGCGAGCGGGTTCGAGGCGATGACGTCGTAGCTCGCGTCGGTGACGATGGCGCCCGCGTCGGGGATGCGGTCGAGCAGCCCGGACACGTCGGGGCGGACCCGGCGTACCGGGCCGGGCGGCGGCGCGGGCGGCGCTCCGGCGAGCTGGAACAGGTGGGTGCGCTCGGCGCGGTCGAGCCGCAGCGCGCCGGTGAGCGCGTCGAGGACGCGCGGCGACGGGCGGGGCCCGCGCGCCTGTTCGAGCCGGGCGTAGTAGTCGACCGACATGTTCGCCAGCTCGGCCACCTCTTCCCTGCGCAGCCCCGGTGTCCTGCGCCGCCGGTCGGCGGGCAGCCCCACGTCGGCGGGACGCAGGCCCTCCCTCCGCGCCCGCAGGAAACGGGCCAGCTCCCGCTTGGCCACGTGCCTCTCCCTTCACTTCCAGGGATCGGTAGTCCCTGGTTGGGCCCCTGCCGCCGATGGCATCGTCGAAGCTATGAACGACTTCGTGGCACCGCAGGATTCCACCGCGCTGGTCACCGGCGCCAACAAGGGGATCGGCAAGGAGATAGCCCGGCAGCTCGCGGACGCGGGTTTCACCGTCCACGTCGGCTCGCGCGATCTAGACCGGGGTGAGCAGGCGGCCAAGGAGATCGGCGGCGACGCCCGGCCGCTGGTCATCGACGTCACCGACGAGGAGAGCATCGCCGCGGCGGCGCGGGCGGTGGGCAGCCTGGACGTCCTGGTGAACAACGCCGGGATCATGGCCGACGACGCGAAGGCGCCCGAGGCTTCGATGGACGGCTTCCGCCGTACGTACGAGACGAACGTCTTCGGCGTGCTCGCCGTCACGAACGCCTTCCTGCCCGCGCTGCGCCGCTCCCCCAGGCCCAGGATCGTGAACATCTCCAGCGGCACCGGCTCGCTGACCCAGAGCGCGGACCCGGCGCACCCGTTCGCGGTCTCCGTCGGCTCGGCCGCCGCCTACCGCTCGTCCAAGGCGGCGCTGAACGCCCTGACGCTCTACTACGCGCAGGCGCTCGACGCCGAGGGGTTCAAGGTGAACGCGCTCGCCCCCGGGCTGCGCAAGACGGATCTCACCGCGCGGGCCGCCTCCGGCGGCGACCCGGCCGAGGCCGCGGAGGCGGCCGTGCGGCTGGCCCTGCTCCCCGACGACGGCCCCACCGGCGCGTTCGTCTCCTGGGACGGGAGCACCGTGCCCTGGTAGCGGCCGAGGGGGCCCGAGCGCTCCCGGCCGGCGGGAGAATTGGCTGACCATCCGGAAGGGCGCCTCGCGCTGGGGCCGCTCTCGTGAGACGGAGTGAGTGCCATGCCCCCCGCACCCACGCGGTTGCTCGCCCTGCTGGCCGCGGCGACGGTGCTGGCGGGCTGCGCGGTCCCCGGCGGCGCGGCCTCGGCCCCGGCCGACCCGTCTCTCGACCTCGCCACCACGACCCTGCTCACGAGCTTCGACACCGAAGACGCGACCGTCGCCACGCTGCCGTACTTCCAGGCGGTCTACGACACTTTGATCAGGCGGGAGCCGGACGGCACGCTCAGCCCCATGCTCGCCACCGGATGGGCCTACGACGCCGAAAGGACCGCGCTGACGCTCACCCTGCGCACCGGCGTGCGGTTCGACGACGGCACTCCTTTCGACGCGAGCGCGGTCAAGGCGAACCTGGATCACCTGCGGCGGGGCGACGGCGCCGCGGCTGCCGTGCTGGCCGGGGTCGAGGCGGTCGAGGTGGTGGACGCCAGGCGGGTGAGGCTGGTCCTGCCGGAGCCCGATCCGGGGCTGCTCCCCTCGCTCAGCGGCCCGGCCGGCCTGGTGGCCGCCCCTTCCGGGCTGCCCGGCGAGGGGCTGCGGATCGACCCGAGCGGCACCGGCCCGTACGAGCTGGACCGGGCCAGGACGGTGGCCGGCTACACGTGGGTGTTCACCAGGGCGGCGGACTACTGGGGCGCGCGGCTCCCCTACGACACGATCACGTTCGGCTACCTCCCCGACGAGAGCGCGATCGTGAACGGCCTGACGGCCGGCCGGTTCGACGCCGCCCTGCTCCGCGACCCGGCCCAGCAGGCGGCGGTCAGGAACGACCCCAGGTTCAGCACCGTCGAGCAGGTCGCCGACCTCCAGGGCCTGCTGCTGTTCGACCGCGCGGGCACGGTGACGCCCGAGCTGAAGGATCCCCGGGTGCGCCGGGCGCTCAACTACGCCGTCGACCGCCCGACCCTGCTGAGCAAGCTCAGGCAGGGCCGCGGCCAGGTCACCGGCCAGGTCTTCGGGCCGCGCACGGCCGGCTACCGGCCCGAGCTCGACACCTACTACGCGCTCAACCGGGCCAGGGCGCGCGAGCTGCTGGCCGAGGCCGGGCTGGCGAACGGGTTCACGCTCAGGCTGCCGCGCGACCCGGCGGTCGTGAGCCCCACGCTGGCCGCTCTGCTCCGGGCCGATCTGGGCGCGGTCGGCGTGGAGGTGGTGTGGGAGCCGCTCGACCACGGCTCGGCCCTGCGGCGGATCCTGCTGGAGCAGGCGTATCCGGGGCTGGTCATGAATCTGCGTCAGTCGGCCGACGACTGGGCCGTGCTGCGCGACCTGGTGCTGCCGGGGACGCTCAACCCGTCCGGCTACACCGACGCCACGGTCGGCCGGCTGCTGCCGAAGCTCAAGGACAGGCCGGCCGAGGCCGATCTCGAAGCGCTCAACCGGCACCTGGTGGAGGACGGCTGGTTCGTGCCCTTCTTCCGGATGACGTACCTGCACGTGTCCGACGGCACGGTGACGATCAGCCCGCAGGACGGCATGGCGACGCCGTCCCTCTACGGCTACGCGCCCGCCCGGTGACGGGCCGGGTCAGCTGAACCCGTTGGGGCACAACCAGCCGCGGATGGTCGCGGGGGCGCTCCTGAGCAGGGACGGCTGGTCGGTCAGCGAGCAGAAGTTGCTGCCGTACTCGCCGCCGGTGAAGCCGCCGGCGTTCCGGGTCGCGACCAGTTGCACGCCGCCGACGCTCGGCGACTCGATCCTGGCGGCCACCCACTTGCCCGAGCACTTGCTGCCGGTGACGCGGGCGTCGGCGGGCAGGCTGCCCTGGTTCATCCGCTTCAGGTAGCTCAGCACCGCGGACGCGCTCGCGCACGGGATGGAGGGCCGTTTGGTCCGGCGCGGGGTCGGGGTCTCGCTCTCGGTCTCCTCGGGAGTCTTCTCCGGGCTCTTGGTGCTCTTCTCGGGGGTCGGCTCGGCGGTGTCGTCGGGCGTCCGCTCCGGGGTGACGTCCGGCTCGGGGGTGTCGGACGGCGTCTCGCCGGAGCTCCGCCCGGCGGCTTCGGCGGTTGCGGGGGACCCGTCCGGGGACACCAGCGCGCCCAGCACTCCGGACGAGCTCACCGCGATCACCACGCCGGCCACCACGACCGCCGTGACGGCCGCCGCCGCCGGCCAGAGCGGCACCGTCATCCGCTTCCCGCCCCCGGCCGGGTCGGCCGTGCCCGCCCTGATCGCGGCCGTCCTGGCGAGGAGTTCGTGCGCGGCGGGCCGGGCCGCGCGGTCCTTGGCCAGGGCGGCGCGCACCAGGGCGCGCAGCGGCGCGGGCACCCCGGACACGTCGGGGTCGGTGCTCATGACGCGGTAGGCGAGCACCTCGGGCGGCCCGGTGCCGAACGGCGGCTGCCCCGTCGCGGCGTACGTCATCAGCGCGCCCCACGCGAAGACGTCGGCGGCGGCGTCTGCCTGCTCGCCCCGGTACTGCTCGGGGCTGATCCACCCCGGCGTGCCGATCAGGCCGCCGGTGCCGGTGAGCCCGCTCTCGTCGAGGGCCCGCGCGATGCCGAAGTCGAGCACCTTCGCGCCGGACGCGGACAGGATCACGTTGCCCGGCTTCAGGTCGCGGTGCACGACGCCGGCCCGGTGGATGTCGGTCAGCGCCTCGGCGATGTCCACGCCGAAGTCGATCAGCCGCTCGTACGCCAGCGGGCCGCCGCCGCGTACGTGGGCGTTCAGGGTCGGGCCGGGGACGTACTCGGTGGCCAGCCACGGCGGCATCGCGGCGGTGTCGGCGGCGAGCACCGAGACCGTGCACCGGCCCCGTACCCGGGACAGCATGTCCACCTCGCGCACGAAGCGGGCGTGGAAGTCGGGGTCGGCGGCCAGCCCGGGATGGATGACCTTGACCGCGACCCTGGCGCCGTCGGGCGCGGTGCCCGCGTAGACCACGCCCATGCCGCCGGCGCCCATCCGGCCCGCGATCCGGTAGGGGCCGATGACCTCGCGCTCGTCCTCCGTGAGGGGGCCGAAGCCGCCCGGGTCGCTCATCGAGGCTCCCGATCGCCGGATCACCGAACAGGGCGATCTTACTGATCAACGCGGGCCGGCCGACGGTCCGGCAGCTCATCGAGGCCCGGATCCCGCTGGAGGTCGAGATCGATCAAGAGCGCCGTGCACGGGCCCGAGGACATCTCCCCCGTCGGCTCCCCCGTCGGCATGGCCGCCGCGATCCACCGGGCGAGGAGCCGGGGCTCGGGGTGGAGCTCGATGAACGGCTGGCGGCGGCTCATCCGTACGAGCAGGCGTACCTGCCGGTCAACCGGCTGCTGGACGGCACGGTGCACGACTGGTAGCCGTGCTCAGAAGTACTGGCCGATGTGGAACTCGCGCACCACGAGCGGCAGCGCGGCCCGGCTGAGCACCTTGACCTTCCGCAGGCCGCTCGGCTTGTGGATGCTCACCTTGACGCACTTCATCCGCACCTCGTGATCCCCCGGGGGTGCGTAGCGGGAGATGATCACGGCCCGCCTGCCGAAGCCCCGGCTCGTCAAGCCCACGCCGACCTCGCGGTAGCGGCGCCACGAGCCCTTCAGCATGAACGCGGTGGAGCCGAGGATCGCGTGGTTCGCCTCGGCAGGGCAGTGCAGCAGCACCCTGAGGACGTCGTTCTGGTGCGGCGCCTCGGGCGAGATGCGGAACGACGTGAGCTTGCGCCACTTCGGCTGGTCGTCGTCGGAGTCGTCGGAGGCGGCGGCGGCCGGCGAGGCGGTCAGGGAGACGACAGCCAGCGGGGCGGCCAGGGCGAGCGCCGCCGTCGCCCTCGTGATGGACCGCATGCGCCCCCTCGCAGGTGGTGATCAGACTGCTGCCCATTGTGACGAACGTGACCCCGCCCCGACCGGTGCCACGCCGGACGCCGCCTCGTCAGCCCTTGTCTCGCTTCTGGAGCGTACGGCGTACCGCATCCTCGGACCGGCCGATCACCGCCGAACCGTCGTCGGCGGTGATGATCGGGCGCTGGATCAGGATCGGATCCTTCGCCAGCGCCGCGATCCACCGGTCCCGGTGGGCGGCGTCGCGCGGCCAGGCGTCCACGCCCAGCTCGGCCGCCCGCGCCTCACCGGTCCTGGTGATGTCCCACGGTTCGAGGCCGAGCCGGGCCAGGACCTCGCGCAGCTCCGCCTCGTCCGGCGGGTCCTCCAGGTAGTGCCGCACGGTGTAGTCGGCGGCCTCGGCGTCCAGGACGGACAGGGCGGAGCGGCACTTCGAGCACGCGGGATTGATCCAGATCTCCATGGCTCACGACCGTACCGGCCGGCCTCAGCCGAGGACGGTGAGCAGGACGAGCACGAGCGTGACGACGGCCAGCACTCCGTGCCCGATCACGACCGCGACCGGGAAGTGCCGCTCGGCCGGCGCGACGGCTCCGGCGGCGGCTCCGGGCGCGGTCCCTGGGGCGGTGGTCTGGAAGGCGTCGGTCGCGGGCGCGGACGTCTCAGGAGCTGCGGTCCCGGGGGCTGCGGCGCGGTGGACCGGGATCCAGCGGGCCAGCATGACGAAGCCCAGCAGGGCCACCGGCACCAGCAGGACCAGCGCCGTCCAGCCGAGGGCGGCCGAGCCGGTCGCCAGGTAGAGGATCCAGGCGACCAGTCCCGCGGCGGCGAGCAGCAGATGCCCGAAGACCACGGGCGAGGGCAGCCGGGTGGGGGCGCCCTCGTCGCGGCGCAGGCCGCCCCGGGAGATCCAGATGCCCAGCATGGCGAAGCCGCCGAGCGCGGTGACGATCCAGGTGATGAGTGCGGCGATGTCCATGATCCTCCTTCGCGGATCAGGTGCTGATCAGGTGTGGAAACCTTCGGCCTGCGTCTTCTCGTCGGCGACGCGGACGCCGTACCGGTAGGCGAGCTTGCCTCCCAGGTAGCCCGAGACCGCCAGGGCGGCCAGGCTGACGGCCGCCAGGGCCACCTGCCCGGCGGGGACCGGCTCGGCCGTGACGCCACCGGAGGCGCGCCAGGCCCAGGCCAGGCCGTACGCGGCGGTGACCGTCAGGTTGAGGCACATGTGCACGATCCCCGTGCGGTACGCGGCGGTCCCCCGCTCGATGCCGAGGAAGTCGAGGAACCCGAACAGAGCCGCCCCCAGCGCTCCGATCACGCCCGTCGCGATCAGCCAGAGCGAGCCCCTGACCAGGAAAGCGGGGTCGGGCACGACGTACGAGGCGAGGTCGAAGACCAGGCTGGTCACCCAGGCGCCGATGGGCACGGTGACCAGGATCGGATGGAACGGATGCCCGTACGGGCCGGCGAGAGCGGTCGCCGGGCGCTTGGCGCGATGCAGTGGACTGATCACGGCCCACCTCCTATTTGCCAACAAGTTTTAGCTTTATTCGATCGAAGGTCTATGGCCGCACAGTTAGAGGAGACTATCCTCATCATTTGACCCATCGACATGGGTGTTATCCTCACCTCATGAGCTCAGCGCTGGAAGCCGTCGCGGTGCTCGGCGACGATCTGCGGCGCCGCCTCTACGACCACGTCCGCCGCTCGCCCGCCCCCGTGACCCGCGACGAGGCCGCCCGCGACGCGGGCATCTCGCGCAAGCTCGCCGCCTTCCACCTGGACAAGCTGGTCGCCGTCGGCCTGCTCTCCGTCTCCTACGCCCGTCCGGCCGGCCTGCGCCGCGCAGGCCGTACGCCCAAGGTGTACGCGCCGGCCGAGACGAGCCTGCAGATCAGCATCCCGCCGCGCGAGCACGGCCTGCTGGCCGGCATCCTGCTGCGGGCCGTACGCCACCAGGCCCCCGGCGAGAGCGGCACCGACGCGGCGCTGCGCTCGGCCGCCTCCCACGGGCGGTCACTGGGCGCGGCCGACCGCGACCGGCTCAGGCCTGGGCGGCTCGGCCCCGAGCGGGCCCTCACCTACGTCGCCGACCTGCTCGAACGCCACGGCTTCGAGCCCGCCCGCGACGCCCCCACGCGGATGAGCCTGCGCAACTGCCCGTTCCACCCGATGGCGGCCGACGACCCCGACCTCGTCTGCGCCATCAACCACGCCTTCGTCTCGGGCCTCCTCGACGGCCTCGGCGCCACCACCCTCGACGCCACCCTCGCGCCGAGACCCGGCAACTGCTGCGTCACCCTCGCCACCCGGCCCCCATCCCCCTGACCGGAACACCGCCCGTCCGACCAGGACACCGTTCACCCGAACAGGACCCGCCCGCCGGATCGGACCACCCGCCTGATCAGAAGACCGTCCAGCCGATCAGGACTTCGCCGGCCCGGCCCGGAAACCGATCGCTTGACCTTGACACCGGCGTCAATGTCTACCCTTGGCGTCCGTCCCTGCCTCGACGAACGGACTCCCATGACCTCCGACCACGGCACTCCCGGCGGCGCCTCCCTCGACATGCCGCCCGACTCCGTCCGCGACACCCTCCTCGATCACGACCAGAGCTTCTTCGACGCCCTGGTGAGCGGCGACGCCGGCCGGCTCAAGGAGCTGCTGGCGGACGACTTCCTCCTCGTGGGCGTCGAGGACGGGGCCGTCGCCGACAAGGAGACGGTGATCGGCCTGGTCGCGTCCGGGTCCCTGGAGTTCCCCCGGATCGAGTCGTTCCCCGGCGAGGCGGTCGTGCGGGTGGTCGGGGACGTGGGGATCGTCGTCGGACGTACCGGGATGAACTTCACCAACCCCGACGGCACCCCGTTCAGCGCCGCGAGCCGCTACACCCACGTGTACGCCGCCTCCTCTTCCCCCGGCCTCTGGCACCTCGTTTCCGCGCAGGGCACCACGATCAAGGGATGAGGGTCTGGACGGCGGCGGGCCGGGATCGAGTACGGGCTCATCGCCTGACCGCCCCACCGGGACTTGCCCACCCGATCAGCCGGGCGAACCACCCGTAACGGTCACCCGAAGCCGTCCTGACGTGGTCGGCCTAAGCCTCATAATGAGGGAGCGGCCGACCGTGGCAGGAGAGGAGAACGGGTGAGCCATCCTGCGCCGACCGAGACCGCCGAGCCGGTCGTCGGGCGCCGTGAGCGTAAGAAACAGGCCACGCGGGCCGCGCTGCGCGAGGCCGCGCTGCGGCTGTCGGTGCGGCACGGCGTCGAGAACGTCACGGTCGAGCAGATCGCCTACGAGGCCGACATCGCGCTGCGCACCTTCTTCAACTACTTCTCCAGCAAGGAGGAGGCGGTGGTGGCCTCGCTGTCGTCCGGGGCGGAGGTGCTCATCGCCGAGTTCCGGGCCCGGCCGCTCACCGAATCGGTGCTCCAGGCGTTCCGCGAGGCGGTGCTCACCGTCATGAACCGCAGCGACGCGGCCGGTCGCGACTACCTCGCGGCGATGCGGCTGGTCAGGAAGGCGCCGTCGCTGGTGCCGCAGAAGCTGGCCGTGCTCGCCGCCCAGGAACAGGCCCTCGCCACCGCGATCGCCGACCGCCTCGGCCTCCCCCCTCCTGGCCAGGGTCCGGGGGACGGCCCGATCTATCCGGCGGTGTGCGCGGCGGCGGTGCTGTCGGCGCTTCGTGTCGTCCTGGATCAGTGGCTGCTGCCGGGACCCGGCCCAGAGCTGACACCGTCCATGGCCGTACTGGGCAAGCAGATCGACCAGGCCATCGCCGAACTGGCCACCGGCCTCGACCGCCACCGCTGACCTCCACCCCGAACCCGACCCTCTGACCTCCACCCCCAACCCGACCCTCTGACCCCCGCCTTGAACCCGGCCGTCTGACCCCCGGCCCGATCAGGACGGCTGGCCCATCAGCGGTCGGCCAGGTTCTTCACCCAGGCGGACACGCTTCCCATGAGCACGTCGAGCTCCCGGCGCAGCTCCGTGTTCTCCTCGCGCAGCCCGGTGTTCTCCGCGCGGATCTCGGCGTTCTCGTCCCGTACGGTCGCGCACTCGCCGCGCAGCTCCAGGTTCACCCGGCGCAGTTCGGCGTTCTCCCTGCGCAGCCAGCGCAGCTCGGCCAGCTCGTCCGCCGTCGGCCGGTCCTGCGGCAGGTACGCGGGCGACAGGTCCGGACGACCAGCCCCCTCAGGGGCTACTCGCTCCTCGCGCGACCGGAACGCGTCCCCCCAAGGCCCGAGCTCCTCGTGCACGATCGGCATGGGCTGCGCCACCCGCCCGAACGGCTGAGTCGCCTCGCCGGACGAACGCCGCCCCGGCTCCCCATCCGCCACCCGCACGTCGCCGGCAGAAGCCCGATACGAGAACCCGCCACCGGTCCCCGCACCCGTACCGGTACTCGCACCCGCACCCGCGTCGGCACCCGCACCGGCACCGGACTCTGCACCGGCATCGGCAATCGCATCGGCATTCGCACCCGCACCGGCGTAAGACCCGGCGGCCGAGCGCGGGCCACTGGCCAAGTGCGCACCGCCGGCTGAGTGCGGGCCGTCGGCCGGGTGCGGACCGGTGGCAGGGAGCGGGCCGACGGCAGAGTACGGGCCGGTGACCGAGTGCGGCCCCGTGACCGAGTGCGGCCCGGTGACCGAGTGCGGCCCGCTGGCCGAGTGCAGGCCGTTGGCAGGGCGCTGGCCAGCGGCCGAGTGTGGGCCGACAGCCGAGTGCGGGCTGGTGACGGGGCGGGGATTGGCGGTCTGAGGGCCTGCGCCCGCCTGGGCGGCGGCAGCCTGAGTTCCGGCCCAATTCTGAGCGCCGACGAGAGCTTGGAGGCCCGCGGCGGCCTGCGCGGCGGCGACCCGCGGATCAGCGCCAGCTTGAGCGCCGCCACCGAGTGCCTGTGGTACAGCGTCAGACTGGGCGGCTCTTGACGGCAGCGAGTCGGCGGTCGAAGCCCCGGCACCTGGTTGCGGCCCGGCGACCGGCCCCACCGCAGCTCCAGCGCCCAGTCCAGCAGCGGGCCCGGCGGCAAACCCATCGGCGGATCCGGCGACCGGCCCCGCCACAGCTCCAGCGATCGGCCCAGCGGCCAGCCCGGCTGCAGGTCCGGTGGCCAGTTCGGCGGCGGGAGGTTGTGGGGTGGTGGGGCGGGGGTTGGGGAGGGTCAGGGTGACAAGGGAGGCTGCGAGGGCGACGCCGCAGCCGATCAGCAGTGCCGTGCGGAAGCCGCCCTCCGACGGCAGGCTGTGCCCGCCGAGCGTCGTGCTCATCTGGGCCAGGACGACCCCCACCACGGCGGCGGAGACCGAGGTGCCGATGGAGCGCATGAGCGTGTTGAAGCTGTTGGCGGAGGCGGTCTCGGTCTGCGGTACGGCGCCCATGATGAGCGCCGGCATGGCGCCGTAGGCGAGCCCGACGCCGATGTTGGCCACGCAGCTGGCGATCATCAGCCCCCAGGCCCAGTCCATGAGCCCCAGCGAGGCCCCGTACCCGGCCGCGATGACCAGCGCGCCGACGAACAGGCTGATCTTGGGCCCCCGGGCGGCCGACAGGCGGGCGCCGAGCGAGGAGACGGCCATCATCATCAGCCCGGCGGGAGCCAGCCACAGCCCGGCCGCCAGCATCGACTGGCCGAGACCGTACCCGGTGGCCACGGGGAGTTGCAGGATCTGCATGACGACCAGCGACTGCGCGTACATCGCGAAGCCGACCAGGATGGAGGCCAGGTTGGTGAAGAGCACCTGCGGCCGGGCGGTCACCCGCAGGTCCACCAGCGGGTCCCGGACGCGCAGCTCGAACAGCCCCCACAGCAGCAGGACGACCACGGCGGCGCCGAGGAGCCCCAGGGTGGTGCCGCTGGTCCAGCCCCAGTCGGCGCCCTTGGACACGCCGAGCAGCAGGCAGACGAGCGCCGTGCCGAGCCCGACGGCTCCGACGACGTCGAGGCGGCCCCTGGCGGTGGCGGGCGTGGCCGGCACGAGGGTCCAGATCAGTACGGCGACCAGCACGCTGAGCGCGGCCGAGCCCCAGAACAGCATCCGCCAGTCCGCGTACTCGGCGACGGCGGCGGAGATGGGCAGGCCGAGCGCGCCGCCGATGCCCATCGAGGAGCTCATCAGCGCGATGGCGGGGCCGATCCGCTGGGGCGGCAGCAGGTCGCGCAGCGCGCTCACGCCGAGCGGGATCATGCCCACGCCCAGCCCCTGCATGCCGCGACCGACGATCATGGGGATCAGCGAGCCGGACAACGCGCACACGACGGAGCCGGCCATGAGGGGGATCGAGCAGACGAGCATCATGCGGCGCTTGCCGTACAGGTCGCCGAGTTTGCCGACGACGGGGGTGGCGACCGCGCCCACCAGCAGCGTCGCGGTGAGCACCCAGGAGGTGTCGGCGGCGCTCGCGTTCAGCAGCCGGGGCAGCTCGCCGACCAGGGGCACCACCAGGGTCTGCATGAGCGCACCCACGATGCCGGCCACCGCGAGCACGCTGACGATCCCGCCGCCGGAACGCACGGCAGGCGCAGAGTGCACCATTCATCCCCCTCTTACCTGTTTATGCCGAATGCACCATACACACGCTATGCTCCATGCACAACTTGTGCATGATGCACATCACAGGCCAGCGGACGAAGAAAGAGACGGCTCGTGAACCAGTCCGTACGCGCGCTCGAGTACGAGGCCATGCTGCTGTGGCGGCACCGCGACATGAGGCAGCACAGCGCCCGCGGCGACGACCGGCACCTGGACCGCAGCGCCTACGTCCTGCTCAGCCGCCTCGAACTCGAAGGGCCGATGTCGATCGGGCAGCTCAGCGAGGCGTTCAAAGTGGCTTCTTCGACCATCAACCGGCAGAGCGCGGCCATGCTCTGCGCCGGGCTGGTGGAACGCATCCCCGACCCCGAGGGCGGCATCGCGCGCAAGTTCCGCGTCACCGAGGAGGGGCGGCGCCGCCTGAACGAGGAGCGGGACCGAAACGTGCGCGGGCTGGAACGCATCCTCGCGGGCTGGAGCGAGGAGGACACCGCGGCCTTCGCCGCGTATCTGAGGCGGTTCAACGCCGGGATGGAGAGCCTCGCCGCCCAGAGCGCGCCCGGCCCTCTCGCCGGACGGCTCGGCGCGGAAGTGGAAGCGGAAGCGGAAGCGGAAGCGTAGGGCGAGAAGGTCAGCGGGCGGGACGGGGCCAGGGGCGGCCTTCGAGCCGTTCGATGTCGGAGTTGAAGCGCCGCAGGTAGCCGGCGAAGGCCGCGGTGTCCTCCTCGCTCCAGCCTTCGAGCACCTTCTCCAGGCCCTGGATGTTCTGCAGGCGCTCGGCCCGCAGGCGGTGCTCGCCCTCCTCGGTGACGCGGAACTTGCGCGCGATGCCGCCTTCGGGGTCGGGGATGCGCTCGACCAGGCCGGCCCGCATCATGGCGGAGGTCTGCCGGTTGAGCGTCGAGGGGTCGAGCCGGAACGCCTCGCTGAGCTGGCCGATCGACATCGGGCCGTCGAGCTCCAGGCGGCTGAGCACGATGTACGCGCTGCGGTCGAGATGTCCGCCGTCGGGGTGAAGACGTGGCGCGGACAGGTAACGGTGCCGCCCGAGCAGCATGGTCTCGTACTCGATGCGGTCGGTGGACTTGTCCATGGCCGGTCTTGATCCCTCCTCGCGGCCAGCCTACACAGGGACGCCCCCACCCGAGCCTGACATACCGGACGCGGACCGTCCGGAACGGCGCCTAACATGCGGCCATGACCGAGCACCAGGCGGCGGGCCGGGCGGCAGGACCGGCCGGCCGGGGGCCGATCGCACCCGAGCGGCTCACCGTCGTCCCCGCGAACGAGGCGTCCTGGGCGGATCTGGACGCGATCTTCGACGCCAACGACGCCCGCCGCTGCCGCTGCCAGCGGTTCAAGGTGGCCGGCTGGATCTGGCGGGACACCACGCTGGGGGAGCGGGTCGCGATGTTGCGCGCCCAGACCGCCTGCGACGACCCGGCCGCGCCGATGACCAGCGGGCTGGTGGCCTACGTGGACGGGGAGCCCGCGGGCTGGGTGGCGGTCGAGCCGCGCCCGGCGTACGTGAAGCTGCGCAACTCCCGCATCCCGTGGGCCGGCCGGAACGAGGACCGTGACGACGACGGCGTGTGGGCGGTGACCTGCTTCGTGGTCCGCCGGGCCTACCGAGGCCGCGGGCTCACGTATCTTCTCGCGCGGGCCACGATCGGCTTCGCCCGTGACCGCGGCGCGCGGGCGCTGGAGGCGTACCCGATGGTCACCCATGCCGGCAAGGAGATCACCTGGGGCGAGCTGCACGTGGGGGCGCGCCAGGTGTTCGAGGAGGCGGGCTTCGCGGAGATCACCCATCCGACGACGCGACGGGTGGTCATGCGGCTCGACTTCACCCCCTGATCAAGTCCGGAGACACGCTCCTCCCGGAGCCCGATCATGTCCCACCCGACCAGAACCTGATCATTTACGGCGCTGTCGGGTAATCTGCCGAAATGGACGCCGACCCCCGGATCGACCACACGAAACCGCATTCCGCACGGGTCTGGAACTACCTGCTCGGCGGCTCCGACAACTTCCCGGCCGACCGCGAGGCCGGTGACGGGTTGCTGCACATGTTCCCCGACTTCGCGCAAGTGGCCGGGCTGCAACGCGAGTTCCTGCGGCGGGCCGTGACCTACCTCGTCGCCGAGGCCGGCGTACGCCAGTTCCTCGACCTCGGCTCGGGCCTGCCCACCGCGGACAACACCCACGAGGTCGCGCAGCGCCTGGCTCCCGAGTGCCGCGTCGTCTACGTCGACAACGATCCGCTGGTGCTCCCGCACGCCCGCGCCCTGCTGTCCGGCACGCCCGAGGGCAGGACCGACTACATCGAGGCCGACGTCCGCGACGTGGACGCCGTGCTCGGGCAGGCCGCCGCGACGCTCGACCTGTCGCGGCCGGTCGGCCTGATGATGCTGAGCATCGTCGGCCAGGTGCCGGGCACGGGACCGGCCACCGACCTCGTCCGCCGGTACGTGGCGGCGCTGGCGCCGGGCAGCCATCTGGCCCTGTCGGACGGCGTGAACGTCAATCCGGCGCTGGTGGAGGCGGTGAGCGCCTACAACGCGCGAGCCGCCTTCCCCTACACGCTGCGCACTCCCGGCCAGCTGGCCGGCCTGTTCGACGGGCTCGACCTCGTGCCGCCGGGCGTGGTGTCCACGCCGCTGTGGCGCCCGCCGCCCGGCCAGGACCCGCCGCCGGCGGTCAACGCGGTCTGCGGCGTGGCACGCAAGCCCTGATCGACACACCCGAGGGGTGGTCAGCGTCTGAAGGTGGACAGGAGCCGGGCGAGCGCCGGCCGGCGCGGTGCCAGCCAGTCGGCGATGCCGGCGACCACGGCCGCGTCGACGTGCTGGGGCCAGCCGTAGTCCGCGGGCTCGAACAGCCACCCTTCGACGCCGAGTCGTCCTGACCTGGGTACGCGACGCCGGGCCCTCGGCGGCCTCTATATACACGGGGTATATACCCCTGGTGTATAGTCCCGAGCCATGAGCGTTCCCCTTGCGCTGCTCGGCCTGCTGGAGCGCGAGCCCAGCCACGGTTACGACCTCAAGCGCGACTACGACACCTACTTCGGCCGGGGCAAGGCGCTGCCGTTCGGCCAGGTGTACTCCACGCTCGGCCGGCTGGCCAGAGACGGGAAGGTCACGGCGGGCATGAGCGAGCCGGGCGACGGGCCCGACCGCAAGCGCTACGCCATCACCCCCCTCGGTCAACAGCAGGTCGAGGAGTGGCTGTCGGAGCCGGTCGCGGCCGAGCCGTACCTGCAGACGGTGCTGTTCACCAAGGTCGTGCTGGCGCTGATGCTCGGGCGCGACGCGGCGGCCTACCTCGACCTGCAACGGGCCACGCACCTGCGGCGCATGCGGGAGTTCACCCAGATCAAGCGCACCGGCTCGCTGGCCGACGCGCTGCTCGCCGACCACGGCATGTTCCACCTGGAGGCCGACCTGCGCTGGATCGACGTCACGCAGGCGCGGCTCGGGGCGCTGGCCGACATGGTGCGCGAGTCATGATCATCGAAGCGCGCAGACTCAGCCGCTCGTACGGGAACACCCTGGCGCTGCGCGAGGCCGACCTGGCCGTGGAGGCCGGGGAGATCCTGGCCGTCATGGGGCCGAGCGGCTCGGGCAAGTCGACGCTGCTGCACTGCCTGGCCGGGATCTTCACCCCCGACAGCGGCGAGGTGTGGTTCGGCGGGCGGCGCCTGGACACGATGAGCGACGCCCGGCGCACCAAGCTGCGGCGCACCGCGTTCGGGTTCGTCTTCCAGTTCGGGCAGCTGGTGCCGGAGCTGACCGTGGCCGACAACGTCGCGCTGCCGCTGCTGCTGGGCCGGGTCAGGCGTAAGGAGGCCTACGCGCGGGCGGCCGGCTGGCTGGAGCGGCTGGGGCTGGGAGAGCTGGGCGGCCGGCGTACCGGGCAGTTGTCGGGCGGCCAGGCGCAGCGGGTGGCGATCGCCCGCGCGCTGGTGCTCGGGCCCCGGGTGCTGTTCGCCGACGAGCCGACCGGCGCGCTCGACTCGCTCACCGGCGAGCACGTCATGGAGCTGCTGGTCGGCCTGGCCCGCGAGGAGGGCACGACGGTGATCGTGGTGACCCATGACGCCCGCGTGGCCGCGTTCGCCGACCGGGAGGTCATCGTCCGCGACGGCCAGGTCACCAACCCGTTCGCCGGCCAGGCCGTACGATGATCGCCCTGGGCCTGCGCCTGTCGCTGCGCGGCGGCGGGGAGGCGGTGGCCAGGCTCGCGCTGATCGTGGCGGGGGTCGCGGCCGGCGTCACCGTGCTGCTGGTCACGCTCTCGCTCTTCAACGCCTTCCAGGCCACCTCCGCCCGCCCCTGCTGGGAGTGCACCACCGGCACCGCGCCCAGCGGCTGGGCCCTCGACGCCACCGCCGACGGCGCGCTGTGGAACTACCGCCTGGACTACTACGCCGGTCAGAGCATCAAGCGCCTGGACGCCGCCGCGCTCGGCCCGCGGGCGCCGGTCGTGCCAGGGCTGGCGCGCATGCCCGCCCCCGGCCAGTACTACGCCTCCCCCGCGCTGGCCAGACTGCTCGCCTCGGTGCCGCCCGAGCAGCTGGGCGACCGCTTCCCCGGCACGCTCGCGGGCACCGTCGGCCGGGCCGCCCTGTCCGGGCCCGACGAGCTGACCGTCGTGGTGGGGCGCACCCCGCTGGAGGTCGCCGCCATCACCGGGACGCGGCAGGTGGACACGGTGGAGACCGGCACCGGCTACGACGACTTCGGCGACCTCTACCGGTTCGGGTTCGCCGTCGCGGCCATCGGATTGTTCGTCCCGCTGCTCGTGCTCGTCGGCACCGCCACCCGGCTGGCCGCCGCCCGCCGCGAGGCGCGCTTCGCCGCGATCCGGCTCGTCGGCGCCACGTCCCGCCAGATCAGCGTGATCGCCGCGATGGACGCGGCGATCGGCGCCTTCCTGGGCGCGCTGCTCGGTCTCGCGCTCTTCCCGCTGGTACGCCCGGCCGTCGCGGACCTGCGCATCACCGGCGCCCGCTTCTACCCCGACCTGGTCACCCCCGAGCCCTGGCAGTACGCGGCCGTGCTCGTCGGCGTGCCCCTCCTGGCCGGTGGCACCGCCCTGTGGTCGCTGCGCCGGGTACGGGTCTCGCCGCTCGGCACCGTGAGGAAGGCCGCGCCGCGGCCGCCGCGGATCTGGCGGGTGATCCCGCTGCTGGCCGGGCTCGGGCTGTTCGCCGGGCCGGTGTTCCGTGACGAGGGCCACAAGGCCGACGAGGGGCTGGCCGCGGTGGCACTCGCGCTGGTCATGGTCGGACTGGTGCTGGCCGGTCCGTGGGTGACGATGCTGGCCGCGCGGCTCGCGGCCCGCGTGACCGGGGGCGCGGCCACCCTGCTCGCCTCGCAGCGGCTGGCGGCCGATCCCAGGGGCGCCTTCCGCTCGGTGAGCGGGCTCGTGCTGGCGGTCTTCCTGGGTACGGCCATCGCGGGCATCGTCCCGGCCGTCGTCTCCGGGCAGCAGGCCGTGGCCGGCGGCGCGCTGACCGGCGTGCTGCGTGCCCCGCTGGGCCTCGGCGGGCTGCCGCCGCGCGAGGGGGCCGAGCTGCTCGACCGGCTGCGCTCGTACCCGGGGGTCGGCGTGCTGCCCGTCTACGCGCTGGCGGAGCCGGCCGAGAACCACCTGATCAGCCCCGACGGGCCGCCGCCGAGGACGGCCGTCGGGTGCGCGGAGCTGGCCCGCCTTCCCGTCATCGGGACGTGCCCGGCGGGCGCGCGGGCCGTCATGGGCAACTTCGAGCGCCTGGTGGGAGCCGACAACCCCCTCACCGTCGACCGGATCCTGCCCCTCGCCGGCCCCTCCAGCCGCCCCGCCACCACCACCGGCCTCAGCCTCGCGGCGGTCCTGGTCCGCCTCGACGCCACGAACGGCGCCGACGCGAGCGGCACCGGGACGGGCGACGTGGAGCCGGGCGGAGAGCGTACCGGCGCGGACGGAGCCGCGACCTTGGAGCGGGTGCGGACGCTGCTGGCGCGTTACGGCGCCGACGCGCCGATGACCTTCGCCGAGGTCGCCCAGACCAGGGCGACGCTGTTCACCCAGATCGAGAACATCGCGCTGGGCATCGTGGCGCTGACCCTGCTGACCGGCGGGTGCAGTCTCGTCGTGGCGGTCGGCGGCGGGCTGATGGAGCGCAGGCAGCCGTTCACCCTGCTGCGCCTGGCGGGCACGCCCGCCCGCACCCTGGCCTCGGTGGTGCTGCTGGAGTCGGCGCTGCCGCTGGTCCTGGCCGCCGCCGTCGCCGCCGCGGCCGGTTTCGGCGTCGCGGGCCCGATGATCGACGGGCTCGCCATGAAGAACGCGTCACCGGCCATGCCGGGACCCGTCTACTTCGCCACCGTCGGCGCGGGACTGGCCGCGTCGCTGCTGGTCATCCTCATGGCGCTGCCGTTGCTGCGGCACATGACCGCGCCGGACAACGCGCGTTTCGAATAGGAGCCCCCTTGAAGTTCAGACCCTGGCCGGCCGCGGTGACGGCCCTGGCCCTGGCCGCCACCGTCACGGTGGCGGCCCCGGACACGCCGGCCGCCGCGACCTCGATCGGACTCACCGTCTCGGCCGCGGACGGACCCGTCCCCTCGGAGCAGGACGGGCCCGCCACGACGGAGGACCTGCCCGCCGCCGGTGGCTACGCGGCCGAGATCCGGCGCACCGAGTACGGCATCCCGCACATCTCCGCCAAGGACCACGGCGGGCTCGGCTTCGGCTACGGCTACGCGTTCGCCCAGGACAACCTGTGCGTCCTGGCCTCGTGGGTGACGACGCTGCGGGGCGAGCGGTCGATGTTCTTCGGCCCCGAGGCGGAGTCGGACGACCCGGTCCGCCCGGTCGCGAACCTCACCAGCGACATCTACTTCAAGAGCGTCGCCGACTCGGGCGTCGTACCGCGGCTGCTGGCCAGGCCCGCGCCGATCGGCCCCACCGAGGACATGCGCCGGCTCGTGGCCGGTTACGCCGCCGGCTACAACGCGTACCTGCGCGACACCGGAGTGGCGAACCTGCCCGATCCCACCTGCCGCGGCCAGGCATGGGTGCGGCCCATCACCGCCACCGACGTCTGGCACAACCTGCTCGACCTCAACCGCCTGGCGGGCGGCTCCGGCCTCAAGGAGGCCGTCGCCGGAGGCGGCGGGGCCGGGCCGGACGGGCCGGCCCCCGGCAGCAACGCCTGGGCGCTGGGCCGTCAGGCCACCAGGGACGGCCACGGCATGCTGCTGGCCGACCCGCACTTCCCGTGGAACGGCATCCGCCGCTTCTACCAGGTGCAGCTCACCATCCCCGGCGTGCTCGACGTGGCGGGCGCCAGCCTGTACGGCACTCCGGTCGTCCAGATCGGCCACAACGCGAGCATCGCCTGGACGCACACCGTCTCCCACGCCCACCGCTTCAGCGTCTACCGGCTGAAGCCGGCCGGCGGGCGCGGCGGCTACCTGGTGGACGGAAAGACCGAGCCGATGGGACGCCAGGAGATCGAGGTACGCCTGAAGGACGGCGGCATCGTCACCCGGGCCCTGCCCACCTCCCGCTACGGCCCGGTGCTGGCCGCCGGCCAGAGCGACGAGTACGCCTACGCGCTGGCCGACGTCAACGCCGCCAACCTGCGCTCGGCGGACACGTGGCTGGCGATGGCCAAGGCGCGAAACCTCAAGGAACTGCGCGCCGCCCAGGACACCTACCAGGGCCTGCCGTTCGTCTACACGCTGGCCACCGACATCGGCGGCACCACCACGTTCGCCGACGCCTCGGTGGTCCCCCACGTGACCGACGCCATGGCGCGCCGCTGCACCGTGCCGTCGCCGGATCCGTCGCTGGAGGCGTACGTGCTGGACGGCTCCACGTCGGCGTGCCAGTGGGGTGAGGACGGCGACGCCGTCGTGCCCGGCATCTTCGGTCCGGGCAGCCAGCCCCGGCTGACCAGGGCCGACTACGTCGCCAACAGCAACAACACCCCGTGGATGACGAACCCGGCGGCGCCGATGACCGGCTACGACGAGGTGTGGGGCAAGGTCCGCACCGACGTCGAGCCGCGGCCCCGGGTGAGCCTCGACATGATCGCCCGGCGGCTGGCCGGCACCGACGGGCTCGGCCCGCGCGGCTTCACCCTGGACACCCTGAGCGCCACCGTCCGCTCGAAGCGCAACTACACGTTCGAGCTGCTGCGCAAGGACGTGGCGGCGCTGTGCCGGGACCATCGCGTGCTGAAGACGGCCGCCGGCGAGCGGGTGGACGTGCGCGCGGCCTGCCGGACGCTGACGGCCTGGGACGGGCGCGCCACCCTGGACGGCGAGGGGGCGATCCTGTGGCGCGAGTTCTACACCGGGCTGGAGCGCCCGACGAAGCCGGGTGAGCCCATCTGGCGCTGGTGGCGGGTGCCGTTCGATCCCGATCATCCGCTCACCACGCCGCGCGGGCTCAAGCGGGACGCCCCGCAGGTGCGGCAGGCGCTGGCCGAGGCGGTGAAGTCGTTCGAGGACGGCGGCATGCCGCTCACCCTCACCCCCGGCCAAGCCCAGCGTTACGGCTCGCACCCGATCCCCGGCTGCACCGAGGCCGAGGGCTGCTTCGACCGGGTACGCATGCGCGGCAGGCTCAGCGGCGGGCGTTATCCGGACGTGGACACCGGCTCCACCTTCATGATGGCCGTCGAGCTCACCCCTGACGGACCGAGGACGCGGACGATCCTCACCTACTCGCTGTCCGCGAACCCCTCCTCGCCGCACCACGCCGACCAGACGGCCCTGTTCTCGCGCGGCGGATGGGTGACGGAGCGTTTCACCGAGGCGGAGATCAAGGCGGATCCGCGGCTGCGCGTCACCACCGTACGGGGATGAGAGAACGGCCCCG
The DNA here is from genome assembly GCF_003001935.1 of Nonomuraea fuscirosea. Classification (GTDB taxonomy): domain Bacteria; phylum Actinomycetota; class Actinomycetes; order Streptosporangiales; family Streptosporangiaceae; genus Nonomuraea; species Nonomuraea fuscirosea. Next base: position 175,130 of record NZ_PVNG01000005.1, read on the forward strand.
TACGGTTCGGCCGGCGATCTCCGGGTGGTTCAGCTGGTGATCTCCCGGATGAACGCCGGCCATCCGCCAATTAGCAATTAACCGCGCAGTTAAGGGACGCCGAATGGCGTGAGGTGCTCCCGGCAAGGCGTCGCCGAGGGCCGCGGCTAATGGCGAAGAAAGGAAGTCAGGCGAAACTCGTGGCCCGCGGGCGGGGCCCCGGCCGAATCAAGCCGGCCGAATCGGGGCGGCCGGTTGAACGCGCCGGGCGGGGCGGGACCCCGGACGCTCGCTCAGTGGGCCGCCTCGTACTGCTCCACGACCGTGGAGGCGATCCGGCCGCGCTCGCTCACCGGCAGCCCCTGCGCCTTGGCCCACCGCCTGATCTCGGTCGACTTCTCCCTGCTTACGGCCCTGGAGGAGACGGCGCCCGCACGACGGCCGCGCGCGCCCCTGTCGGCGCGGACGGCACGCGCCTTGGTGATGAAGGGGGCCAGGGCCCGCTCCAGCTTCTCCCGGTTGGAACCGGACAGGTCGATCTCGTAGTTGGTGCCGTCGAGGGAGAACCTCGTGGTCCCCTCGGCGTCACTGCCGTCGATGTCATCGAGAAAGGACTCAACAATACGCTTCGCCATAAGGGTGCTCCAATTTACGTCACGGTTGCACGTACTGTAGCCACCTTCAGCAGATCATGCACCTCTCGGGGGTGCCTTCGCGATGAAAAAGCACGGATGCGCCGCGGCCTTCGGGCATGAAAGACACTTGCGCAAAGGGGCCCGCGTCTGTACGGATCCGGCATGGCAGCACCGTGTTGAAGGGCAATTCAATGGCCGTTCCGGCCGCCGTCTCCGTCAGCCCGCGCGCCGGTTCTCGCTCAGGTCCTCACTCAGGTGCTCGCGCCGCTACTCGCGACGGTCCTCGCGGCGGTAATGGTAGTGGTGTGACGTCGTGAAGCCGAGCCCTTCGTAGAGCGCGCGGGCCGGGTGGTTGTCCTCCTCGACCTGAAGATAGAGGCGGGGCGCGTCCCGCTCCCGCGACCACCGGGCGAGCTCCGCCATGACGGCTCCGGCCACGCCCCGGCGCCGCCGATCGGGATGGGTGGCCATGCAGAACACGCCCGTCCAGCCGTCGTCCATGACCGCCAGCCCCAGACCGGCGCCGTCAGCGGCGACCAGCAGCATCGTCTCGGGCTCGATCCGCCGGACGACCGGCATGCTGTCCGCCGCACCGGTCACGGCCGCGAACAGCTCGGCCCAGCGCCCCCGATCGGCGACCCGCTCGACACCGCCGGCGCCGGCCGGGCCCGGCTCTCCCGCCGGACGTGGATCTCCCGTCGGACCGGTTGCCGGACCCCCGTCCAAGGCGGCGGGCTCGTTCTTCGTGGCGGCGGCGATGACCGTATCGGCGTCCGCGGTCATGACCAGTGTCTCGCCTGTCTTGGCGTAGCCGCGGGCGGCGAGGGCCGCGTCCAGTTCGGCGTGCTGCTCCGCCGGGCTGACCTGGACGATCGCGGGCAGTCCGCGGTCGGCGTAGAAGGTCTCCATGGCGGCGACGGACGGGGACGAGGTCGCGAGCGGGAGCGCCGAGTTGGAGCGCTTGCGGTCGACGCCGGGTGTGTGGCGCAGCAGCCAGCCGTCACGTTCCTCCGCGTGCGAGGCGGGCCAGGCCGCGACGGCCCGCCGCTCGATCTGCCGGGCGCCGGAGCCCGCGCACAGCCGGACCAGCTCGGGCACCAGCCACTTGAGCAGGTCCTCGTCGGCGGGGTCCGCGGGGGCGTACTCGGTGATGCCGAGCCCGACGACCTCGTGCCGGGCGGCCAGTTCGGCGACGGCCGCGATCAGGGCGTCGGGGCTCAGGCCGTCGGGCTCGGGATAGCCGACGGAGCTGAAGCCGTCGAGGACGTCGAGATCGACGTGGACGTAGACGAGAGCGCCGTCGGCGACGCCGGCCGGGCCGCCGATGCCGGCCAGGCGGATGTAGTCGGCCTCGGCGGGGTCCAGCGCCCGCGTTCCGGCGAGGGCGAGCCGGTCGGGGCGCAGCGCGGGTGAGGGGACCAGGTCCGGCGGGCCCTCGCCCAGCAGCGTACGGACGATCATGCCGTGGAAGGCGCCCGACGGGGAGGAATCCGGGGTGTTCAGGTCGCCGTGGGCGTCGAACCACACGACGTGCAGCCGGTCGCCGTACCGGCGCAGCGCGGCCGCGACCGGTTCGAGCTCGACGCCGCAGTCACCGCCGACCGTGACGGTGAAGCCGCCGGCCGGCAACGCGTGCCGGACCCGGGCGGCGGTCTCGGCCAGGGTGCCGCCCGTCTCCACCCGGACGTGCGCGTCGGCCGGGACCATCGCCGCCAGCCGGGCCGCGCCTTCGACCAGCTTCGGCGCCGTGGGCGAGCGCGAGCCCTGCCACTGGGGCACCTCGACGACGGTCCGCATCACGTTTCTCCTCGCCTCGATCTCCGGTGCAAGCCGGTGCTGGTGTCCCGTGCTGATTTTCCGGTGGTGCGACGACAGTCTCGCGTGGTCGAATCGGCAACGTCCACTTAGTAATCGTGCGCTGATCTGTAAGGATCGCTTGATGCTGGATCCCACCAGACTCCGCCTGCTGCGCGAGTTCGCCGAGCACGGCACGATGACGGCCGTGGGCGAGGTCTGCGGAATGACCTCCTCGGCCGTCTCCCAGCAACTGGCCACGCTCGAACGCGAGGCCGGGGTGCCGCTGTTCGAGCGTTCCGGGCGCCGGGTCCGGCTCACGGCGGAAGGACGGCGGCTCGTACGGCACGCGCACATCGTGCTCAACGCCCTGGACGCGGCGGAGGAGGACCTCCGCTCGGCCACGACCCCGCGCGGCCCCGTCCGCGTGGCCTGTTTCGCCACCGCCGCCGTGCACCGCCTGCTGCCCGCGATGGCCGTGGCCAGGACCCGTCATCCGGGCCTGCGGGTCATCATGGCCGAGCTCGAACCCCGCGAGACCGTCGAAGCGCTCCGCCGCGGCGCCTGCGACCTCGGGATCTCCTTCTCCTACAACCTCATCCCCGAGGATCTGCCACCGGGCATCTCCCGCTGGTTCGTCGGCGCCGAGCCGATCCTGCTCGCCCTTCCCGCCACCCATCCGGCGGCGGGCCCAGCGGACGACAGCTCGGTGGATCTGGGCACGCTGCGCGGCGACCCGTGGATCGCGGGCTCGCGGGGCACCACCGATCACGTGCTGCTCGGGCGGGCCTGCGCCATGGCGGGCTTCCATCCGGACGTCATCCACACCGCCGACGACTACGCGCTGGTCCTGCGCATGGTGCGCGAGGGCCTGGGCGTCGCGCTGGTGCCCGAGCTGGTCGCCTCCGTGGTCGGCGTGCCCGACGGCGTGGTGCTCAGGCCGATCGCCACGGTCGAGATCACCCGGACCACGTACGCGCTGGTCCGCACCGTGACGCCGGCCGTCACCGCCGTGCTCGACCTGCTCGGCGCCCACCCCGACGCCGAGCGTCCGTGACGGGCGGCCCGACGTTCAGACGGGCAGGCGGTAGACGGAGACGTGGGAGCGAGACTCCGCGGTGAACTCGGCTCGGGTCCAGTCGGCGTGCCTGCTCTCCAGCTCGAACCCGGCCAGCTGGGCCATGAGGTCGAGCTCGGCCGGCCAGATGTAGCGGTGCGGGCTGCGGAACAGCTCGGCCCGCCCGCTGTCGTCGAACCTGAAGTGGTGGGAGACGACGTGCTGGCGCAGCACGTCGACGGTGTCGAGCCCGATGTAGCCCGGCTCGGACGCGAACACGACCGCCTGCTGGCCCGGGGGCAGCTTACGCAGGTCGGGCACCCAGAGCTCGATCACGAAGCGTCCGCCCGGCACCAGGTGCCGGGCGGCGTTGCGGAAGCACTCGACCTGCTCGGCCTGCGTGAGCAGGTTGGAGATCGTGTTGTAGACGAGGTAGACGAGCGTGTGGTCGCCCGGCACGAAGACGGTCGCCATGTCGCCTTCGACCACGGGGATGACGGCTTCGCTCACCTTGGTCCGCAGCTGCGCGATCATCGCGGGTGACAGCTCGACGCCGGTGACGGGCACACCGCGCTCGGCCAGCGGCACGCCCACCCGTCCAGTGCCGATGGCGAACTCCAGCGCCCGCCCTCCCTCCGCGAGCTCGGCCAGGCGGTCCACGGCGGGGCCCAGCACCTCGGGCGCGAACATGCCGGTGCCCGGCGTGTCGTAGCCCTGGGCGACTTCGTCGTTCCAGATCTCCTGCTGTCGCATCCGCCCACCATGGTCATCCGGATGCGCGATGTCCACCGGATTTCACCGGCCGGGCGCGGCGTGGGCCAGATAGTCCCTGGTCGAGGTGGCGTAGGCGGAGCAGAGCACGCTGCCCACGCGGGTCGCCCGGCCGTCGCCGAAGCGCCGGGTGCGCACGCCCATGCCGTTCACGATCCGTTCCACGGCCACGCTGGAGACCGCGACGACCGTGTCGCCGTGCCGATCGACCCAGCGGAACGCCTCCCAGATCAGCGCGCGGGCGAAAGGTCCGAAACCCGCCGACACCGTACGCGACCAGCCCCGGCCGATGGCCAGCCGGCTCATCTCCCACGTGGCCGGATCACGCGGCGCGGGCCCGCCGCGCAGCGTCTCGGGGAAGACCTCGGGCAGCATGTACGGGCCGTCGGTGCGCAGCAGGCGGCAGCAGCCCGTGACCTCCCGGCGCTCCTCGGCGTAACCGATCGCGTAGACCGGGTCGCAGTCGTCGTAGCCGTCGCGTTCCCTGCCGTCCCTGCTGCCGACGTCCCAGCGCAGGCGTTCGCGGAACACCTCGTGACGGAGCCGGTACATGCCGTCGAGCAGCCATCCGGGCACGTCGTCCGCCCGGCCGACGACGATCTGCTGCGCGCGCTGATCCACGGACACCCCCAGGAAGGAATCGGCGTCTTCGCCGATCACTGGTTCGCCGGAACGGGGGCGCCGGATGACGCTCGACAGCACTGGGCGGCGGGATCAGTCGAACTCCTCGACGTACTCCTCCGGCGGACCCAGCTCCGGCCGGTCACGCAGTTCGAGGACGGCGCCGGGGCGTTCGAGTTCGAGCACGGTGACGACGTTGTCCCCCTCGCGCAGCAGCGGCGCGGGGCAGTACAGCGTGACCTGGGGGCCGATGTCCCAGTAGCGGCCGAGCAGGAAACCGTTCACCCAGACCAGGCCGCGGCCCGATCCCGGCAGGGCGAGGAAGGTGTCGGCGGGCGTCCCGACGCGCACGATCGCCTCGGCGAACCCGCCGCCGGCCGGCGCGAGCTCTCCGGCGGCGGGGCCGGCGGCAGCGGAGTCTCCGGCGGTGGAGTCTCCGGCAGCCAAGTCTTCTGCGGCGGCTTCTCCGGCGGCGGTCGCGGTGGCGAGGTCGGCAGGGGTCCACTCCTGGAGGGCGATCGGGGTGCTCTCCCAGCCCTGGACGATGCGCCGGTCGATGAGGACCGGGCCGAGCAGGCCCTTGTGCCGGCCGAGGCCGGGGCCGTAGTTCACCCGGCCGAGGCTCTCGACCAGAATCTCCAGCCGTACGACGGCGCCGGTCCCGCGTACGGACAGCTCAGGCAGGCCGGGAGCGGCCACGCCGAGGAACGTGCCGTCGCAGTAGACCATGGCCCGGTCGCGCACGTCGATGAGCGTGAGCCGATGCTCCCCCTCGGGGACGCGCGGATGCGCGGTGTGCAGGACCATGCCGGCGTCGAGCCCGAGCCGTTCGAACGAGGCCGGCCGCGGCTCGACCGTGGCGGGCGCGGACACGGCGCGCAGGCCGGGCAGCAGTCCGGCGCGGCGGACGAGCGGCACCCGCGCCGGCGGCAGCACCGGCGGGCGTTCGGACACCCGGACGGGCCCGCGGGCGCCGAGGGCCGCGCGCATGGCGTGGAACTTGGGGGTGAGGCTGCCGTCCTCGGCCACGGGCGCGTCGGAGTCGTAGCTGGTCACGGTGGGTTGCAGCCGGCCCTCGTGCTCGTTGGCACCGGCCCAGAGCCCGAAGTTGGTGCCGCCGTGGGCCATGTAGACGCTCACGCTGCCGCCGTCGGCGATGATCCCTTCGAGGGTGCGCACGGCGCTGTCCACGCCGCGCACGTGGTGCCGTTCGCCCCAGTGGTCGAACCAGCCGTTCCAGAACTCGGCGACGACGAACGGCTCGTCCGGCCGCCGCGCCGCCTGCAGCCGCCGGGCGGCGGCGGGTTTGGAGCCCAGGGTGACGGCGGCCAGCGTGCCGGGCAGGGTGCCGCCGTCCAGCATCAGCTCGGTGGGGCCGTCGGCGGTGAACAGCAGCTCACCGATGCCGCGTGAGGTGAGCGCCTCGCGGTTCCAGCGCAGGTAGGCCTGGTCGTCGCCGTAGCTGCCGAACTCGTTCTCGATCTGCACCGCCACGACGGGCCCGCCCGCGCCGGCCTGGAGCGCGGCCAGGCGCGGGATCAGCTCGTCGAACCAGCGGCCGACGGCCGCGGTGAAGGCGGGGTCGGAGCTGCGCAGCGCGACGTCGCGGGCGGTGAGCCAGCTCGGCAGGCCGCCGTTCGACCATTCGGCGCAGATGTACGGCCCCGGCCGCACGACGACGTCGAGCCCCTCCTCCCCCACCAGCCGGATGAACCGTTCGACGTCGCGCCAGCCGTCGAAGCGCGGAGCCGCGTCCTCGCGGGGCTGGTGGAAGTTCCACGCGACGTAGGTGTCGATGGTGTTGAGCCCGAGGTCGGCCAGGCGGCGGATGCGGTCCCGCCAGAGATCGGGGTGGACGCGGAAGTAGTGCAGCCCCCCGGACAGGATGCGGTGCGGGACCCCGTGCCGGTGCAGGCGCCGTCCGCGCCAGGTGAGCGCGCTCGTGGCCGATCCGGCCGGCCCGCCGGCCTTCACGCCGGCCTTCACGCCGGCCTCCGCGTTGGCCTCCGCGTCGGACGGCGCTTCAGCCGGGGCCGCGAATGCAGCGGACGCAGAAAACGCCGTGGACGCCGGAGGTGCCGTGGATGCCGTGGGTGCCGCGGAGGTCGTCGGGGTTCGCGTCGCAGGGAGCTCGATCACGAGGGGAGACCCTATGTTATCGATGCCATATGTAACAAGCGCGGTAGGATCCCCCTGACGAAGCCGCGAGAGAGGAGCGCCGTGACCAAAGCCACCGAGCGGCCGACGAGGCAGCCCAGCATGGCTGACGTGGCCAGGACCGCCGGGGTGTCGGCGCAGACCGTCTCGCGCGCGCTGCGCGATTCCCCCAACGTCAACCCGGAGACCAGGAAACGCGTGCTGGCCGCCGTGGAGCGGCTGGGCTACCGGTTCAACAACGCCGCGCGGGTGCTGTCGTCCGGCCGCAGCCACACCATCGGGCTCGTGCTGCTCCAGTCCGGCGGCTACTACTCGCGCTCGGCGGTGACCGCCGGCGTCGAGGCGGCCGCGGGCGAGGCGGGCTACGCGGTGAGCATCGCGACCATCGCCAGGCTCGACACGGGCCTGATGGAGCGCTCCCTGTCCAAGCTGGCCGACCAGGGCGTGGACGGCATCGTCATCGCCGTGCCGCTCATCTCCGTGACGCAGAAGATGGAGGACATCACCCGCGACATCCCCACGGTCACGCTCGACGGCTCCCGTACGGCCAGCGCCAGGGTGCTCGGCATCGACCAGAAGGAGGCGGGCCGCCTGGCCACCCAGCACCTGCTCGACCTGGGCCACCGCCAGGTGTGGCACGTCGCGGGCCCCGACGAGTGGATCGAGGCCCGCCAGCGCCGCCAGGGCTGGCAGGAGTGCCTGGCCGCGGCCGGGATCCCGGCGCCGCCCCCGCTGGAGGGCGACTGGTCGCCCGACTCCGGCTACCGGCAGGGCCAGGTCCTGGCGATGATCCCCGACGTGACCGCCGTCTTCGCGGCCAGCGACGAGATGGCCTTCGGCGTGATCCGCGCGCTGCGCGAGCGCGGCAGGAGCGTGCCCGATGACGTCTCCATCGTCAGCGTGGACGACATCGAGCTGGCCGCCTACTGCTCGCCGCCGCTGACCACCGTGCGGCAGGACTTCTACCGTTCCGGCGAGGCGGCGGTCGCCCTGCTACTGCGTGAGGACGGGGCCGAGTCGGAGGAATCCCTGGTCACGGCCACGCTCTCCGTGCGCGCGTCCACGGGCCCGCCCCGCGCCTCCTGAACCCCGGGTGAGCGGCACTTGGACAAGTGCCACTTGCGCCAGCCATGTTATCGATGCCACTGTAACAACGTCCGGCTCCGGACTCGTTCCTCCGCCCCAGTCAGGTGGGCAGAGTGCCCACGGAAGGATCCCAGAACCATGAGGAGATCACTCGTCCTCGCGACCGCCGCGGTCGCGACGCTCGGACTGCTCACCGGCTGCTCGGCCGAGGGGGACGGCTCGGACACCGGCGGCAAGACGACCCTCAACGTCGCCGCACTCGAAGGCGGCTACGGCCGCGACATGTACACGCAGGTCATCCAGGCCTACGAGAGCGCCCACCCGAATGTGGACGTGCAGCTGCAGATCTCGAAGAGCATCGAGGACGAGATCACGCCGAACATGAAGGCCGGGCGCTTCCCCGACGTGGTGGTGCTCGGCCAGGGCCGCAAGGCCGCGCTCACCGAGACCCTGATCAAGGACAAGGCGCTCGAAGACCTCACGCCCGTGCTGCGGGCGAAGGTGCCGGGTGAGGACAAGACGGTCGGCGACAAGCTGATCGACGGCATCGTCGGCAACCTCAACACCAACCCGTACGGTGACGGCAAGACGTACACGATGCCGATGTACTACGCGCCGACCGGCCTGTTCTACAACAAGGGCCTGTTCGACAAGAAGGGCTGGAAGGTCCCGGCCACCTGGGACGAGATGTTCGCGCTCGGCGAGACGGCCAAGAAGGACAAGATCTCGCTGTTCACCTACCCGACCGCGGGCTACCTCGACTCCTACTTCTTCGCGCTGCTGGCCGACGTGGGCGGGGAGCAGTTCTACACCGACGTGATGACGTACAAGCAGGGCGTGTGGCAGACGCCGCAGGCCAAGCAGGTGCTCGACCTCACCACCCGGCTGCTGAAGTACGCCGCGCCGACCACCGTCGGGTACGCCAACGAGCAGGACTTCACCAAGAACCAGCAGTCCATCCTGGACGACAAGGCCCTGTTCATGCCGAACGGCACCTGGATCGTCGGCGAGATGGCCGACGCCCCGCGCGCCGACGGCTTCGCCTGGGGCCTGACGCCGCTGCCCGCGGTCACCGAGGGCGGCAAGCGTTACATCACCACCTCGGTCGAGTCGGTCTGGGTGCCCGCCGCCGCCAAGAACAAGGACGCGGCCAAGGAGTTCGTCGCCTACCTCTACTCCGACGCGGCGGCCGCGATCTTCGCGAAGTCGGACGCGATCCAGCCGATCGACGGCATCGTGAGCAGCCTGACCGGGGAGAACGCCGAGTTCTACCGGGTCTACGAGGACCCGTCGGTCTCCGCGCTCGTCGGCGGCTTCGCCGGCACCGCGCCGGTCGAGGGCGTCGACATCAAGGGCACGCTCTTCGACACCGCCAACAGCATCATCAGCGGCGACAAGACCCAGGAGCAGTGGCAGGCCGCGCTGAACGACGCCAGCGAGAAGCTGCGCCAGGCGGGTAACTGAGGTGGCCGGTCCCGCGGCCCGCAGGCGGGGCAGCGGCCCGTTCGTGCTCGCCTGCCTCCTGCCCGCGCTCGTGCTCTTCGTGCTGTTCATGATCGTCCCGACCGTGAACGTGTTCCGGATGTCGTTCTACACGTGGAGCGGCTTCTCCCCGGACATGCGCTTCGTGGGGCTCGACAACTTCGTCCGCCTGCTCGACGACACCCAGTTCGTCCGCGCGTTCCAGAACACCGTGGCGCTCCTGGTCGTCGTGACCGTCGTGACGATGGGCATGGGCCTGTTCCTGGCGGCGATCATGACACGGCAGCGGCTGCGGGGCCGGACCCTCTACCGGTTCGTCCTCTACGTCCCGAGTGTGCTGTCCGTGGTCGTCATCGCGGCCATCTTCTCGGCCCTCTACGACCAGGAGAACGGCCTGATCAACGGCACCCTGCGGCTGCTGTCGCTGGACGGCCTGCGCCAGGTCTGGCTCGGCGACCAGGACATCGTGCTCTGGTCGCTGGCCATCGCCATGGTCTGGCAGTCGCTCGGCTACTACATGGTGCTCTACATGTCCGGCATGGCGAGCATCCCCGAGGAGGTGTACGAGGCGTCCGCGCTCGACGGCGCCTCGGCCGGCCGCCAGTTCTTCGCCGTCACGCTGCCGCTCATCTGGCAGAACCTGCGCACGACGCTGACGTTCTTCGTGATGAGCGCGGTCAACCTCAGCTTCGTCCTCGTCCGCGCGATGACCGGCGGCGGGCCCGACGGCTCCTCCGAGGTGCTGCTGAGCTACATGTACAAGCAGGCGTACACGAACTCGTCGTACGGCTACGGCATGGCCATCGGCGTCGTCATCTTCGCCTTCTCGTTCCTCGTGTCGCTGCTGGTGAGCCGCGCGACGCGGCGCGAGCCCCTCCAGTTCTGAGGACTTCTCCCACCATGACACCTTTCACCAAGGCGAGGACGGGCCGCGCGCTCACCTACGTCCTCGTCACGGCGATCGCGCTGGCCATCGCGGTGCCGGTCGCCTGGGTGCTGTTCGCCTCGGTCAAGCGCAAGGGCGAGTTCTACGGCAGCCCGTGGGCGCTGCCCGAGGGCCTGCACCTGCAGAACTACGTGGACGCGTTCGTGGGCGCCCGCATGGGCCAGTACTTCTTCACCTCGCTGCTGGTCACCGTGCTCGGGCTGGTGTTCGTCGTGGCGGTGTCGGTGCCGGCCGCGTACGTCATCGCCCGCTACGAGTTCCGCGGCCGGAGCCTGGTCGAGGTCGCGCTGCTCGCGGGGTTGTTCGTCAACGTCAACTACATCGTGGTGCCGATCTTCCTGATGCTCGTCGACTGGGACCGCGCGCTGGTGGACGTCCTGCCCGGCGGCTTCTTCATCGACAACCCCGGGGTCCTGTCGCTCGTGTACGCGGCCACGTCGATCCCGTTCACCGTCTACCTGCTGACCGCGTACTTCCGCTCGATCCCCGCCGACTACGAGGAGGCCGCGGCCCTGGACGGGGCCTCGCGCTTCCAGATCATGACCAGGGTCATGCTGCCGATGGCGCGGCCGGCGCTCACCACCGTGATCCTGTTCAACTTCCTGGCCTACTGGAACGACTTCATCATCGCGCTCACCCTGCTGCCGGGCGAGGGCAAGACGCTGCAGGTCGGGCTGCTCAACCTGATGACCGCACAGAAGGCGGCGGCCGACTACGGGCGTCTGTACGCCGGCATGGTCATCGTCATCGTCCCCGTCCTCATCCTGTACGCGCTCATCCAGCGCCGGCTCATCGAGGGCATGGCCGCCGGCGGCGTGAAGGGCTAGAAGGAGACACTCATGAAGGATTCGACGCGCGGCGTGCTGCTCGTCACCGCCCGGACGATCATCGCGGCGGCCTGCGTGGCGGCGGTCGTCGTCGCCCGCACCACCGTCGGGTGGGACAGCCTGGCGATCATGCTGGTCGCGCTGGCGGTGCTGCTGGGCGTGCTGGCCTCCTACAACCGGCGGTTCCGGTGACAGCGATCCCTGATTCGCCCCCGGAGCCGGCCCCGGAGCTGGCCTCGGTCCGGCCGAGTGCCCGTCAGCTCGCCTGGCAGGAGATGGAGTTCTACGGGTTCGTCCACTTCGGCATGAACACGATGACCGACCGGGAGTGGGGCGAGGGGCACGACGACCCGGCCGGCTTCGACCCGGCCGACCTGGACGCCGACCAGTGGGTCAGGGCGCTCAAGGCGGCCGGGATGACCGGGGTGATCCTGACCTGCAAGCACCACGACGGGTTCTGCCTGTGGCCGAGCGACGTCACCTCGTACACGGTGGCGTCGTCGCCGTGGCGGGGCGGCCGGGGCGACGTGGTGGACGAGGTCGCGCGGGCGGCGCGGCGGCACGGGCTGAAGTTCGGGGTCTACCTGTCGCCGTGGGACCGCACGGAGGCGTCGTACGGAGCCGGGGGCGCGTACGACGACTTCTACGTCGCCCAGCTCACCGAGCTGCTGACCCGCTACGGGCCGGTGTTCACGGTGTGGCTGGACGGCGCGAACGGCGAGGGCCCGAACGGCAGACGGCAGGTCTACGACTGGGAGCGCTACTACGCGGTGGTCCGCGACCTGCAGCCGGACGCGGTCATCAACGTGTGCGGCCCGGACGTGCGCTGGTGCGGCAACGAGGCCGGCGCGACCCGTCCCGACGAGTGGAGCGTGGTCCCGCGCGCGTTGCAGGACGCCGAACGGATCGCGGACCGCTCGCAGCAGGCGGACGACGGCGCCTTCGCCCGGCTCGTCCGCAGCGACGAGCGCGACCTGGGCAGCCGGGCCGCCCTGGCCGGGCACGAGGACGACCTGGTCTGGTATCCGGCCGAGGTGAACACCTCGATCCGCCCCGGGTGGTTCCACCATCCGGCCGAGGACGGCCGGGTCCGCTCCGCCGACGAGCTGTTCGAGATCTACCTGCGTTCCGTCGGCGGCAACGCGTGCTTCCTGCTCAATGTCCCGCCGGCCCGCGACGGGCTGGTGCGCGCGGCCGACGTGGCGGTGCTGGCGGAGCTGGGCCGGCGGATCGAGGACTTCCGCGCCCGGCGCGTCGAGGCGTCCGTGACGGTGACGTCCGGCAGCCCCGGCGACGTCACGGCCGCCTGGCCCGGAGGGAAGCAGGCTCCGGGTGGGGCGGACGACGCCGGACGACGGCCCGCCGGAGCGCGGACGCCGTGGCGGCCGGACGCCACCGACCCGCGGCCCGGACTCACGCTCTTTTTCGACCGGGCGCGACCGGTCGAGGCGGTCGTCGTGGGCGAGGACATCGCTGAGGGGCAGCGCGTCGAGCACGTGGTCGTACGGGGCCGGGCGGACGGCCGGTGGACGACGCTGGCCGAAGCGAACGCGGTGGGCTACCAGCGCATCCTCACCTTCTCGCCGGCGGAGGTGGACGCCGTGCGGGTCGAGATCACCCGCACCAGGGACACACCCGTCATCGCCCGAATCGCCGCCATCGGGACGACCACCCCAGAGACGGCCACCCCGGGAACGGCCACCCTAGAGACGGCCGACTCAGAGACGGCCGGCTCATGAAGGTCGCCTCGACGAAAGCCCGCGCGCGAGGGAGCAAGCAGCCCCGCCACCCGGCACGCTTCCACCCCGCACACCCCCGCCCATCGAGCGGCCGTCCGTCGCGGCGGGTGCTGGTCGTGGCGGGTGTGCTGGTCGTGCTCGCCGCCCTCCTGGTCACCGGCGCGGTCGTGCTCGCCCAGCGCACCGACCAGGTCGCCGCCATCGACGGCCGGCCGGTGACCCGGGACGAGCTGCTCTTCCACATGCGCAGGCTCGCCCCCCGGGTGCAGAACGAGTTACGGAACACGTACCACCTCCAGAGCCCGGCCGACTGGAACGCGAAGGCCGGCGACCGCACCGCGCTCCAGCGGCTCGCCGCCCGCGCGCTCGACCAGATCGAGCGGGACCGGGCGGTGCTCGCCCTGGCCGGGGAGCAGGGCCTGCCCGCGGCCGCCGACCACGCGGGTTTCCTGGCCGAACTGGCCGCCGAGAACGAGCGCCGCTCGGCCGCCATCGCCAAGGGCGAGGTCGTGTACGGCCTGGCGGAGTTCTCCCCCGAGGAGTTCTACTCGCACCGGCTCACCGAGCTGACCACGACGCTGAAGCAGCGGCTCAGCGCGAGCCGGGACGGGCCGCTGCACGTCACCGACGCCGACGTCAGGAAGGCGTTCGAGCAGGACAGGGACGCGTGGAGCGCCAACGCGACCACGTACACGTACGCCAAGCTCGTCGTCCCGGTGCCGGAAGGAGCCGCGGGCGACTACGCGGAGAAGCTGCGGCGGCGGGTGGCCGCCGCGGACCGGCTGGCGCGGGTCGCCGAGCGCGAGCCCGGCGCCGAGCTCACCACCGACACCCGGCGCGGCGGCGGCTCGGCCGTGCACGACCAGGACCTCATGGCGGTGCTCGGCGCCCTCGATCCGGGCCAGATCTCCGCCCCGGTCACCGGCGCCGGCCAGATCACCTACTACGAGCTCACCGGCAAGACCGTCGACGAGGACGCGGCGTTCGCCGAGTACGCCCGGCGGATCAGGCAGTCGCTCGTCGAGGAGAAGTTCGACCAGTTCATCCGCCGCCGCGTCGACGCCGGCGACGTCGAGATCGACGCGGCGGCGGTGGACGCCATCAACGCAGAGGATGTGCAACAGTGAAACCTGTCGGTACCGCACCCCCCGAGCCGGCCCGCCGCCGGCCTGTGGCGCGGGCGCTGCGCGCGGGCCTGACCGCCCTGCTCGCCACGCTCGTCGCGGGCTCGCTCGCCCCCGCGGCCGCCTCGGCCGCGCAGGCGCCCGGCCGCCCCTCCCCCGCCACCGAGCGCGCGTTGCCGGGCAACACCCCGAACAGGACCGGCGGCACGGACTACTACATCGACGCCACGAACGGCCGCGACGAGGCGGCCGGCACCTCGCGCAAGACCGCCTGGCGCACCTTGGCCAAGGCGAGCGCGACGACGTTCCGGCCCGGCGACCGCATCCTGCTCAAGGCCGGCGAGGAGTGGCACGACGAGCAGCTGTGGCCCAAGGGCTCCGGCCGGGCGGGCAAGCCGATCACCATCTCGGCGTACGGCGACCCGCGCGCCCGCCGCCCGTACATCGCGGCGAACGGCAAGGTGCCGAACCCGTTCAAGGCGGACGGCACGAAGAACCCGGAGACGGTCGGCCTGACCGGCGCCATCGTGCTGCGCAACCAGCAGTACTTCGAGATCGACCACGTCGAGCTGTCCAACGACGACGACTTCGCCACGAACATCACCACCGGCACGTACGTCAGGGACGGCATCGCGGTCTCCATCAACGCCGACCTCCTCCCGCCGGGCGCGGACAGCGTCATGGACCACTTCCGCATCACCGACGTGTACGTCCACGACCTCGACGGCCCCAGCACCTGGCAGAAGATCCACTACGGCGGCGTCAACTTCCAGGTCTTCGGCGCCAAGAGCTACAAGGAGTACGGCACCGGCGGCCATCACTTCAAGGACGTCAAGATCGAGGACAACACGTTCGAGAACGTCGAGCTGCACGCGGTGCAGTTCGCGTTCAACTGGTTCGCCGCCGACGGCCAGGACGCCGGCGAGTACGACGAGGCAGGCAAGTTCCACGAGGGCTGGGAGCAGCTCTGGGTGCGCACCCGCGACCTGTACAGCCGGGACGTCTCCATCAGCCACAACTACGCCGAGAGCATCGGCCAGGGCGCGTTCCAGTTCGCCAACAGCAAGAACATGACGGCCGAGTACAACGAGGTCAACGGGTTCCTGCAGCGCTACGACGCGGTCTCGTGCGGGCTCTACCTCTGGGCCGGCGCCGACTCGGTGATGCAGTTCAACGAGGTGTACGGCGGCCCCGACAACGAGTACGACGGCACCCCCTGGGACCTGGAGTACACCAACTTCAACGTCACCTACCAGTTCAACTACTCGCACGACAACGCGGCGGGCTGGATGGCCTACATGGGCAACAGCTCGAACTCGGTCGCCCGCTACAACCTGAGCGTCAACGACAACGGCGTGCTCGTGAAGAACATGCTCTCGACGAACTACACGCCGACGTACTTCACGAACAACACCTTCGTGTACGACGGCGCCGACCTGGACTACGTCCACGACGAGACGTTCCTGAGCCGGGTCTACTTCCTGAACAACATCTTCTACAACACCTCTGAGTCTGCGGCGACGCCCTGGTACCGCCGCACCGGCGCCCTGCGCCAGGCGGTCTTCTCCAACAACGCCTTCTACGAGGCCGGCGGCACGCACTCCACCCAGGAGCCGGCCGACCAGGCGGGCGTACGCGCCGATCCGAAGTTCGCCGGCGACCCGGCGAAGTACGTGACCGGGGCGGGCGTGGACCGCATCCGCACCGCGGCGGCCCACTTCAAGCTGCGCAAGGACTCCCCGCTCATCGACGCCGGCCGCTACAACCCCCACCTCGGCACCGAGGACTTCCTCGGCACCCACATCTACTACGGGGACGCGCCCGACATCGGCATGGCGGAGAGCCGGATCGGCAGAAAGGTGCGCAATCCGGTCGACGAGCATCCCATCGAGGACGAGCAGGGCGGCCGTCCCAACCTCGCCCTGGGCAAGCCGGTCACCGCGAGCTCGACCCATCCCGGCGCGAACGGCACCCTAGTGGCCGCGAACCTGACCGACGGCGACCCGGCGACCCGCTGGGCGGCGGCCGACGACGCGGCGTACCCGATCACCCTGGACGTCGACTTCGGCGCGGACACGACGTTCGACGAGGTGTATCTCGACGAGTACACCGACTCGGGCACCAACCCGCGGGTGCGGACGTTCGACCTGCAACGATGGGACGCCGGAAGCGGCGCCTGGGTCACCTTCGCGAGCGGCTCGGACGGCGTCGGCCACGACCGGTCGGTGACCGGTTTCGGCGACGTCACCACCGCGAAGCTGCGGGTGGCGCTCACCGGCCTGCTGCCGTCGGAGGTCTACAGCCCGACCCTCACGGAGATCGCCGTGCACCGCGCCGCGCGTAGAGCCCCGGCGCAAGGCAGATGAACGGGTGGGCGCTATGGTGTCCACCCGTTTACCTTTCGTCAACAAGTCGTATATGTGAAAGGTCTATCTTCGAGCGCCATGTCCCATCACCAGGTCGCGGTTCATGACCGCACCGATATACCCCAGCCTCCCGCGTCCGACACCTCCGCCGAGGAAGAGGGCAGCAGCAGCGTTCTCGGAGTGCTGGAGAGCATCAGCTCGGTCATCGTCCCCATCGGCGTGACGCTCTACGCGGTGCTCTACCTCGGGGTCGAGCAGATGTACGGCATCTTCGGCATCACCCCCCAGCAGGCGGGCATCGACCAGTCCGTGCTCCTGGGCCGGCTGATGGGCACTCTGATCCTGATGCTGCTGATCCTGCTGCCCACGATCGGCCTCGTCGTCGGGCTCTGCTGGCTCGCCGACAAGGTCACCTTCGGCCTGCTCAGCAAGATGATCACCGGCATCAGGCGGCGGCCGTGGATCGCCGCGCTGGTCGCGGCCCTGTGGTGCGGCGCCACCTACTGGGGTCTGTTCAACCTCGTCGGCGACCTCAACCTCGCCGTCATGGTGCTCATCGCGGGCGGGCTCGGCGTGGCCGCGTTCGTGGTGCCGTTCCGGCTGCTGCGCAGGAAGCCCGTCGGCCGCGCCGCCACGAAGGTCCTCGTCGGCGCCCTCACCGGCGTCGGGCTGGGCTTCCTGCTGATCCTCGCGATGATCCAGGGCGCGGTCGAGGTCCAGGAGACCGGCCAGGCCAACGAGCTGCTCGGCTACGTCGGCTTCCAGGACCAGTGGACGGTGATCAAGAACGCGGAGGACGACAAACCGCTCTACGACGGCCGCTGGATGATGCTGCTGGGCGAGAGCGAGGGCACGTACGTCTTCTTCGACTGCGACAAGCTGGAGACCATGCGCCGCCCGATCGAGACGACCAACCTCTCCGACATCCAGCTCGACCCGGAGCGGGAGAAGGGCTTCACCTGCGGCGGGTTGGCCGACAAGGAAGAGTAGCCACCCGACCGGCAGCCGGGCGGCCGAACCCTGGGATCAGCCGCCCGAGGATCAGCCGCCTATGGATCGGGCGCTCGGGGATCGGGTGTCCGGGGGTCGGGCGCTCGGGGGTCGGGTGTCCGGGGATCGGCTCCCCCAGGATCAGGCGCCCGGGGACGGGAGCTCGGCCAGCAGGACGCGCACGTCGTCCGCGTCGGGGAGGCGCTGGCGCTCCAGGATCTCCAGCGCCTCCGACAGGCAGGCCCGGCCCCTCGCGGCGCGGCCCAGCTCAATGAGCGCCCAGCCGAGCAGGGCGAGCACCCTGCCCCGCGCCCACACCTGAGCCACCTCCGACAGAATCGCCAGCGCCTCCTCAGCACGTTCGACAGCGCTGTCAGCCCGGCCCGTGCGGAGGTGGATCTCGGCGATCCGGCGCAGCGCCAGCCCCACCCAGGTGTGCTGCTTGAGCCGGCGGAACTCCGCGAGACACTCCTCGAACCGGGCGAGCGCCTCATCCGGCCGGCCGGCCGCGCCGAGGGCCACGGCGAGCTGGTAGACGATCTGCGGATGGGGCCGGCCCGCACCCAGGTCGCGCGAGATGCCCACCGCCGTCTCCGCGACCCGCACCGCCTCCGCTCCTGAGCCGGCCTCGGCCAGCACGAGCGCCAGGTTGCCGAGCACGACGGCCTCTTCCGAGCGGTGGCCGAGCGAGCGCCAGACCTCGATCGACTCGTTGTACATCGCGGCCGCCTCGTCGTACGCCCGCCGCTCGTGCGCGATCATGGCCAGCAGGTTGACCGCGTAGGCGTGGTGCAGGGCCAGCCCGCCGGCCCGGCCGGCCACGCGGACGGCCATGCCCTCCTCGACCGCCGCCTCGATCGCCCGGCGGGCGTGCAGGATCTCGCCGCGCTTGCGCCGGGCGTACACCTCGGCGGCCAGGTCGCCGCGGGCGGCCGCCGCCTCGATGATCCGGCCCACGACCTGCTCGTAGCCGCTCGTGTCGGACTCGAAGTCGAAGACGTCGGTCATCATGTCGATCAGGGAGACGGCGTCGTACAGCGCCGATCCCGGCGTCTCGGCGACCTGGTTCACGCAGCAGAGCATGCCGTACTCCTCGGCCGTCCCCCATTCGAGGCCCGCCTCCAGGTCCGCGAACGCCGGGCCCGCGCCGGTCAGCCTGACCGTGTCGAGCAGGGGCGCGCCGGGGTACATCATGCCGAAGATCTCCGCCATGGCGGTGAGGAAGTGGCCGAGCATCCGGTCCAGCGCCACCCGCCGCGACTCCTCGTCCAGCCGGCAGCGGGCGAAGATCTTGAGCAGGTCGTGGTGGCGGTAGCGGCCGGGGGCGGGCGACTCCAGCAGGCTCACGTTCACCAGGGCCTCGCAGAGCTCCTCGGCCTCCGCCTCGTCCATGCCGAGCACGGCCGCCGCCATCGCCAGCGGCAGGTCGGGCCCGTTCGGCGCGGCCAGCAGCCGGAACGCGGACGCGTGCGCCTCGTCGAGCTGGTCATACCCGAGCGCGAACGTGGCCTCGACGGCCAGGTCGTCCACCCGCAGCTCGGCCAGCCGGCGGCGTTCGTCGGCCATCCGGTCGCGCATCCTGGCCAGGCTCCATCCCGGCCGCGCCGCGAGCCGCGCGGCCACGATCCTGATCGCCAGCGGCAGGTGCCCGCAGGCCCGCATCAGGTCGTACGCGGCCTCGCGCTCCGCCGCCACCCTGGACTCGCCGACCACCTTGACCAGCAGCTCCATCGCCTCGTCCGGGGGCATGACCTCCAGGTCGACGTGGTGGGCGCCGGCCAGGCCGGTCAGCCTGGCCCTGCTGGTCACCAGCACCGCGCAACCGGCCGCGCCGGGCAGCAGCGGGCGTACCTGGACCGTGCCGGCCGCGTTGTCCAGCACCACCAGCACCCGCCGCTCGGCCAGGATCGAACGGTAGAGCGCGGCCCGCTCGCCGGCGTCGTCGGGCAGCGACGCGGCGTCCACGCCGAGCGCGCGCAGGAACGCGCCCAGCACGGCCTCGGGCGCCAGCGGACGCGGCCCCGCGCCCTGGAGGTCCACGAAGAGCCGGCCGTCGGGATAGGCGTCGGCCAGCCGGTGCGCCACGTGCACGGCCAGCGCGGTCTTGCCCATGCCGCCCGCGCCCGCCACGGCCGCAATGACCAGCGCGGAGCCGTCGGCGGGGAGCAGGGTCCGCGTCACCTGCTCGATGTGCGCCCGCCTGCCGGTGAAGTCGGCGGTGTCGGCGGGCAGCTGGCGCGGCACCGGGGTCGAGACCGCCCGGTCCTCCTGCGGCCCGGCTCCGAGGCTCGGATCCGCGGTGATGATCCGCTGGTGCAGCCGGACCAGGTCGGCGGACGGGTCGAGGCCGAGCTCCCCGGCCAGCAGTTCGCGGGTGTCGGTGAACACCCCGATCGCCTCCGCCTGCCTGCCCGAGCGGTACAGGGCCAGCATCAGCAGGCCGGCCAGCCGTTCCCTGGTGGGATGCTCGGCGCAGAGCGGGGTCAGCTCGGCGACGGCCTCGGCGTGCCGGCCCTGCTCGACGTCCTCGCAAATCCTGCGCTCCAGCAGGGTGAGCCGGCGCTCGGCGAGGTGCGCCCGCTGTGCCTGCGCGTAGGCGCCCTCCAGGCCGCCCAGCGGCTCGCCCTGCCAGAGCGCCAGGGCCTCGCCGTACCTGCCCTCCTGCGCCAGCCGCTCCATCGCGGCCAGGTCGGACGTGCTGTCGGACGTGCCATCGGACGGGCCGGAGCCGAGGGCGTACCCGTGCCCGGCGGAGACGATCGCGCCGGCGCCGAGCGCGGCGCGCAGGCGGGAGACGTAGGTCCGCAGGGTGCTGAGGGCGGTACGGGGCCGCCGGTCGCCCCAGACGGCGTCGAGCAGCAGGTCATGGCCGACCACCCGGCCACGGGCCAGCAGCAGCGCCGCCAGGACCAGCCGTTGCTGGGGCGAGCCGAGGTCGATCTCGGCCCCGTTCCGGCGGGCGCGCACAGGGCCCAGCACCGACAGCCACAGCTCGGGTTCGCTCACCGGCAAAGGCAAGCAGGTGAGCCTGATGATCGGTATCGATTCCACCGAATCGTGACCTGCTCACTCGGGTATCCGCCTGCGGTGAAGGTGACGTTCGTCCGGCTTCGGAGGATCCGGCCGGCCGCCGGGCGGGCGTCGCTCGTGCGGTAGGGTGCTCCGGCACGTGACCGCGTCGGCAAGGGAGGTTGATGAATATGGCTCGCCGAGAGCTTCATCGGCATGCCCTTGACCGGGTCGCGCGAGTCTGAGAAGCGGCTCGCCTGCCGCGTCCCGGTCGTCACTCGACAACGACCAGGAGTGTCACGTGTCCACATATTTCCTGACCGGTGCAGATCTGACCACCGACCGCCTCGTGCTGCGTCCGTGGCCCGCCGATGACCTCACCGCCGTCCTCGACGGCAGCCGCTCCGCCGGCTGGGCGGACGACTTCCCCGCCGAGGGCGACCGCGTGATCGCGGGCGTCATCGACGGGCAGCCGGACCTGCTCGGCGCCTACGGCCACCGCCAGATCGTCGAGCGCGAGAGCGGGCTGGTGGTCGGCTCCATCGGCCTGTTCTGGCCGCCGAGCGACGGTGTCGTGGAGCTCGGGTACGGGGTCGTGCCCTCGCGGCGCGGCCTCGGCTACGCGCCGGAGGCCACCCGGGCGCTGGTCGAGTTCGCCCTGACCGCACCGGAGGTCTCCGTCGTCCGGGCCACGGTCGAACCGGCCAACCCCGCCTCGGTCCGCGTACTGGAGAAGGCCGGCCTCCGTCGCACCGGCGGTGACGCGGCGACCGCCGAGTACCGCAGCGTCCGGTAACACCACCTCGCCGGCCGGCGGCGCCCTGCCCGGTCGCGGCGCCTCGCTGTGGAGGCGGCTCTCCTCCCCCTCGGAGGAGAGCCGCCATCCATCCTTCAGGGAACGGCGCGCCCCGTGCCGATCACCTGGTGGGAGACCGTATCCGGCGGTGGTATGCCGGGGGTATGCGTGCGGGCGGCCCGGCCGCCAGGACCCCCACGTCCTGAAAGGGACGGCAAAGATGCGCAACGGGGCGACAAGCGATGACTAACCGCTTGTAATGTGGCGACTACACACATCCGTCGGGGGCAGAGCATGGGCCGGATGATGTGGGAGGACTCGCCGTACCCCATGCTGACGATCGACGCCACGGGCGTCGTCGCGCAGGCGAACGAGGCTGCCCGGCTGCTGCTCGCCGGCACGGCCGACGGCGACCGGTCTCCGCGGACCGCACCCGGCTGGCTCACCCGCGCCCACGACGGGCACGGCGCGGTCGAGGGCGAGATCGGCGGACGCACCTTCCAGGCCCACCCCGTCCACTCCGGCGGCGGCCGGATCGTCTGGTGGCTCGTGGACGTCACCGAGCAGCGAGTGGAGGCCGCGGCGCGACAGGCCGAGCACGAACGGGCCGTGTCCGCCACGGAGACCGGGACGCGGCGGGGTGAGCGGGAGTGGGCCGCGTGCATGGTGGAGGCCGCCAACGAGCTGCTGCCGTCGCTGAACCTCGATCGCTGCCTGGACTCCGTCGCCCGGCTGGCCGTCCGGTACCTGGCCGACGTCGCGTTGGTCGTGCTGCCGGTGTCCGGTCGTAAACAGCTGCTCACCTGGTACGAGCCGGATCGCGGCGTGCTGCGCGAAAGCGTGAGCGTCGATCCGCGGACGATGCCGGGGCTCGCCGAGGCCCTGCAGTCCCTTCCGCCGGCGTCCGTGCACTGGATCGACCCGGCCGAGCTGCCCGCGTGGCTGCTCCCCCACCGGCCCGATGAACACCAGCCCGATGAACACCAGCCCGATGAACACCAGCCCGATGAACGCCGGCCTGACGAACGCCGGCCTGACGAACACCGGCCCGATGGAGTGACGTCCGTGGCGGTGACCACGCTGCCCGGGCACGGGCTGCCCGTGGGCGCGCTCGTGCTGCTGCGCCACGGACGCCCGGCCGCGTTCGAGGCCGGGGAGCAGGTGTTCCTGCGGCTGTTCACCGCGCTGGCCGGGTCGGCGATCTCGGCCGCCCGCCTCTACACCGAGCAGGTGACCATCACCGAGGTCCTCATGGCCGAGCTGCTGCCACCGCCGACACCCCGGCTACAGGGGGTGGAGCTGGCGGCGCTCTACCGGCCCGCGGGGCCGGCCGAGCGGGTCGGGGGCGACTTCTACGACGTGCACGCCGTCGCCGGCACGGGCGGCGAGTCGCTGGTGGTGCTCGGGGACGTGGCCGGGAAGGGGCTGGAGGCCGCCGTGCTCACCGGTCGCATCCGTAACACCCTGCGCGCGCTGCTGCCCCTGGCCGACGATCACCGGTGCGTGCTGGAGCGGCTGAACAGCGTGCTGGTCAACGATGGCGATCCGACCCGTTACGTCACTCTCGTCCTGGTCTCGTTCGAGCGACACGGCCGGCGCGTCTCGCTGCGGGTGACCAGCGCCGGCCATCCGCCACCGCTGATCATCAGGAACGACGGCCGCGTCGAGACGGTGCCCGCCGAGGGCACGCTGATCGGCGCGATCGAGGAGGTCTCCAGCGTCACCACGCCCGTCGTGCTGGAGCCGGGAGAGACGTGCCTGCTCTACAGCGACGGCATCATCGAGGCCAGGGGCGGCCCGCTCGGCCAGGAGTTCTTCGGCGAGGAACGGTTGTGCGAGCAGTTGCTCATGTGCGCGGGCATGCCGCCGGAGGCGCTGGCGGAACGGGTCCAGATGCTGGCCTCCCAGTGGGTCCGCGGGGGCGAGCACGACGACATGGCCGTCGTCGCCATCACCGCCCCACGCGACTCCCCGCCGAACGGGCCGGCCCAGGACACATCAGCGCAGGGGGCGTCCTCGCAGGGCACGCCCGCTCATGGGGTGCCTGCTCAGGGGGTGCCTGCTCAGGGGACACCCACGCAGGGGACACCCGCGCAGGGCACGCCGACGGGAGGAACGCGGTGAGGCACGACATCGAGGAGCGCGCCGAGGCGTTGTGGGCGGCGGCGACGGCCGGCGACGAGTACGCCGCCACCGGCGTGGCGATGGCCGCCCTCGACGCCGGCGTCCCCATGGAGACGTTGCTGCTGGACATCGTCGCGGCGGTGCAGTCGCGCGTCGGCCAGGAGTGGGCGGCCAACCGGATCACGGTGGCCCAGGAGCACACCACGACCGCCGTCAACGAACGCGTGCTCACCGCCCTCGCCGACCGCACCACGGAACGCATCGCCGGCCAGAGCGCCGACCGGACCGCCGGCCACACTCCTGGTCGTGGCGTCGAACGCGCCGGCGCCCGTGCCAACGGCCGTGACGCCGAACGGGGTGCCGAGCGTGACGCCGAGCGGGGTGCCGAGCGGGGTGCCGAACGAGGTGGCGCGGCGGGGCTGGGGCGGGTGGCGGTGGCGTGCATCGACGGTGAGTGGCACGCCTTCCCCGCCCGGCTGCTGACCGAGGTGCTACGGGCGCGGGGATGGGACGTGGACTACCTGGGCTCGCAGGTGTCCACGCCGCAGCTGGTCGCGCACCTGCACCGGACGAACCCCGACGCGGTGGCCCTGTCCAGTTCGCTGGCCGTCCGGCTGCCCGCCGCGCACACGGCGATCACCGCCTCCCGGGCGGCGGGCATGCCGGTGCTGGCCGGGGGACCCGCGTTCGGGGTGGACGGCCGCTACGCCCGCCTGCTCGGGGCCGACGCCTGGGCGCCCGACGCGCGGGCCGCGGCCGACCTCCTGGCCGCCGGGCCGCTGCCCCGCCGTTCCGCTCATGCCCAGGACGACCTGCCGAGCCTGGACGGCCGCGAGTACCGCCACGTGACCCGATCCGCCGCCGACCTCGTACGGGCCGTGCTGGACGACCTGACCCAGCGGCTTCCGGAAACCGCGTCCCGGAACGAGCGGCAGACCGAACAGCGGGCCCCGCAGCCGGCGGAGCAGCGGGACGGGCGGTGGTTCGAGCAGACGGCCGAGGAGGTCGCTCACACCGTCGACTTCCTGCGGGCCGCCCTGTACGTCGAGGACCCCGAGATCCTCTCGTCCTTCGTGCGCTGGATGGCCGACACGCACGAGGCACGTGGCGTCCCCCCGCACCTGCTGCGGTCGATCCTGGGGTCGCTGGCCGCCCGCCTCGCCGGTTTCCCGCACGCCCTCGACGCCCTCTCCCGAGCCGAAGCCGCCCTGCGTCTCCCCCACCACACCGAGCCGCCCGGCGCATGACCGGGCTCGACGGGCGCGGCTCAGGCGACCTCGACGGCGGGTCGCGGCCGCGGGAACAGGTCGTCGAAGACCGCCGCCCGGTCGAAGCGCATCGCGCGGGCACGGGCGCGCCGTTCGAGGTCGCCCCGCTCGGCCGGGGACATGTCGAGGACCACCCGGTCGAGGGCCGCGGCCAGGCCGGTGACGTCCTCGGGCGCGACGATGACGGCGGTGTCGCCGACCGCCTCCAGGGTTCCGCCCGTCATGGTGGTGATGATCGGCCCGCCACCGGCCAGCATCTTCTCGGCGAGCGCGATCCCGAACGTCTCGACGAACTCGGGCACGGGCTTGGTCGGCAGGACGTAGGCCGCGCAGCCGCGCATGAGCAGCGCCTTCTCCTGGTCGTCGACGTCGGTCATGAAGACCACCCGCTCGTCGCCCGCGGCCAGCGCGCGTACCTGCTCCAGAGCGGGCCCGGTGCCGGCGACGACGAGTTTGACCCGCGACCGGCAGCGCGCCCTGCCGAAGGCGGCGATCAGGTCGTGGACGCCCTTGGCCCGGGTCACCCGGGACAGGAAGAGCACGTATCCGTCACGCGAGAGGCCGCGTCGTTCGAGCGCGGCGTCCATCCGCGCGGGGTCCAGGCCGAGGAAGGCGGAGGAGTCGATCGGCGGGTAGCTGACGCTGACGCGGCGCCGGCACTGCTCGGCGAACGTGGTGCCGCACCGGGCGTCCACCTGCTCGGCGGAGGCGATGATCTCCTGCCGGGTGTACTCGGAGACGGCGACGACCTCGTCGTTGGCCAGGAACGTGGTGAACAGCACGGTCGCCGCCCCGAACCGGCCCTCCCGCAGGCACGACCGGATCACGTTCGTCACGTCGGAGCCGACCGCCTTGGCCACGGTCCGCACGTCGGGCGCGAACCCGGCCGCGCGGGCCGCCGCCACCGCGTCCACGACCACCGCGGTGTGCGGCGCGAGGTACATGGACAGGCAGACCGTGGGCACCGGCTCGGCGAGCAGTTCGACGAGCCGCCCGGTGAGCCCGGCCTGGTGGCGTCCGTCCGGGACCCGGTAGTCGCCGACCGCGTCCGGCCGCTCCACGGTGATCCCGGCGCTGTACGGCAGCAGCCGGTCCAGCGGCTTGAGCGGTAACCCGGCCGCCTGGAGTGTGGGGATCGGCCAGGTCAGCAGGCGTACGTCGGTGAACCCGCGGGTGAGGGCCACCTCGGCGAGATTGCGCGCCTCGCCGGAGTGGCCGCAGATGACCGGATCGGCCCTGACCACGATGACGAGACGACGAGGGGGGTGGGTCATCGCGTTTCCTCCGGTGTCGCGGGCGGATGGGAGAGGGAGGGCGGGCGGACGGCCCGCCCCCACGCCGACGGCTCCGGGCCCAGCCGCAGGTGCAGCCGGCCGCCGCGGTGCAGCGTGGTGGCGCTCAGGTGGGTCGCGTGCAGGGGTTCGCCGTTGAGCGTCGCCGCCTGGACGTACTGCGCCGGCGGGTCGCGGTCGAGGCCGTCGGCGCCGATCGGCGTCTCGCGGTGCCCGCTGGTCTCGATGACGAACTCGTTGTCACCGGCCCTGAGCACGGCCCGGTCGAACGCGGGCGCGTTGACGAGGAACAGGTTCTGCCCGGCGACGGGGAAGAGCCCCAGTGACGCCCAGACGTACCAGGAGCTCAGGCCGCCCGAGTCGTCGTTGCCCGGGAGCCCGCCGGGCCCGGTGCCGAACTGCCAGGTCAGCGCCGCCTGCACCACCTGGGCCGTGCGCTCGGGCCGGCCCGCGTAGTGGTAGGCCCACGGCGCCTCCATGTCGGGCTCGTTGTTCAGCCCCTCGAACCGGTTGAGCGCGTAGCCGGCCAGCATCTCCGCCGGATGGGGACGCCGGCCCGGCTGCCGCACCGGCGGGGCGCCGAACCCGAAGAAGCGGTCGAGTTTGCCGGTGAAGGCCTCGTCGCCGCCGGCCAGGGCGATCCGCGGCGCCATGTCGTGCAGCAGGCGGAAGGAGTAGTTCCACTTGCCGCCCTCGTAGAACTCCGAGTCGCGCAGCAGCCCGGTGCCGGGGTCGAAGGCGTTGGACCACCGGCGGCCGCGGTCCTCCAGGTCGTCGGCCAGGCCGCGGTCGTTGAGCGCTCTGGCGACCCGCGCCGTGCAGTGGTAGGCGTAGGCCAGGTCGAGAGTGTGCGTGATCGGGTGCACCAGGCCGTGCTCGAAGAAGTCCTCGCCGTACATCCGGCGCAGGTCGCCGACCATGTGCACGAGCGCCCAGTTCCAGTCGAAGCTCTCCCAGCCGAGCGCGTGGGCGTCGGCCAGCGCGGTGTGCACGAGCGCGCTGGCCTGCCGGAAGAACCGGTCGGCGCCGCGGGCCATGCGGTAGCCGATGGGGAAGTTGCCCTCCTCCTCGCACACCCTGATCAGCGATTCGAGCAGGTCGGCGGCCCGGCCGGGGGCGATGGCGGCGAGCAGGGGGAGCTGCGTCTTATAGATGTCCCACATGGTGCAGACGTCGAACGCGAACGGCCCCGAGGCCGGCCAGAACGGGCTCTCGTCGTCGGCGAAACACGGCTTGACCAGCGCGTGGTAGAGCGCGGTCGCCATCACGGTACGCCGGGCCGGGGTTCCGCCTTCGACCTGGACCCGGCCGAGGTGGTCGGCCCAGCGGGCCCTGGTACGCGCGCGTACGGCGTCGAAGGCGGGCAGGGCGGACCCGCACTCGCGTTCCAGGTTCCGCCGGGCCTGGTCGCACCCGCGCAGCGAGAATCCGAGCCGCACCTCGATGGTCTGTCCCGCCGCGGCCGGACCCATGAAGAGCAGGCCGAAGGGCCGCAGGGTGGTGTGCCGGATGCTGTCGAAGTCGAGGCGGGTGCCGCCGTCGATGAGGCGCCGGTCGTACCAGAGCATCTGCCGCCAGCCCGGGCTGTCGACGTCGACGCAGACCGACAGCGGGACGCCCTCCATCACCACCGTGGCCTGGGCCCGGCCGTGCCCTGCGCTCTCGACCTGGGCCCGCAGCGGCACGGTGCGGCCGAGATCGATGTCGAGGCCGCCGCAGGACAGGTCGACGACGACGCGGGCGCTGCCGTGCTCGGGGAAGGTGTAGCGGTGGACGGCCACCTTGGCGCCGACGGTCAGCTCGCAGCGGATCCCGGTGTCCAGGGTGGCCGCGTAGTAGCCCGCCTCCGCCACCTCGTCGCGCAGCGGCCACGCCTGGCCGAGCACGTCGAGTGCCTGCACCATCGGGGTGACCCGGACGTAGTTGTAGTACTTGCGGATCGCGCCGGTGCCGGACTGCTGGAAGTGGGTGAAGCCGGACGCCTGCAGCCGCTCGTACATCTCCTCGGGCACGCCCTCGGTGTTCTTGGCGTAGCGGCCGTAGCCGGTGGGGTAGGCCCCGGAGTAGGCGCAGGCCGACACCATGCCGAGCGGCGACGTGGCGCCCGGGTGGGTGTTTCCCACCTGCGGTTTCGGCCACCACCAGGTGGCGGCCAGACCGCGGGCGCGTGGCAGGTCGGTGGCCGCTGTGCCGATGAAGGGGTCAACGTTGTCCAGGATGCGGGGACTCTACCCAGCGTGACCTCGTCGTAGGTTTCGCCGAGATGAAATCCCGCACCACGATTCCGTCCGCCTTCCCGCGGGTCAGCGGCGGGCCCGCCACTCGGGCGCGAGCACCGACCAGATCTCCATGTCCGCCCGTACGCCCCGGTACGGGTAGCTCTCGCGCAGCACCCCGTCCCTGGTCATGCCGAGCCGCCTGGCCACGGCGATGCTGGGCTCGTTGACCGAGGAGACCACCCACTCGACGCGGTGGATGCCGCGCTCCTCGACGGCCCAGTCGATGAGCACGCGTACGGCCCTGGTCACCAGCCCCTTGCCCGCCGCCGACGGCTCCAGCCAGCAGCCCGCCTCGGCGTTGCCCCGCGGGACGTCCATGGTGCGGAAGATGACCCCGCCGACGAGCTTGGCCTCGGCCCAGATGCCGTACAGGCGCGCGGTGTCGTCCACCGCCTTGAGCGCGTACTCCCGCAGGAAGGCCCGCGCCGACTCCAGGTCCTGGACCCGGTCGGGCAGCCCGACGTGGCGCCCGATGAACTCGCGCCCGCGCTCGAGGTGGGCCAGGAACTCCTCGGCCTGCCACGGTTCGAGCGGGCGCAGCTCGGCGCCGTCGTCCCCCAGGGACACTGCGAACATTCTTCATCTCCAAAGATCGACATAGAGGCGTACGGAAGCAACGTACGCCGCCCGGTGCCCACGCGGCACGCCTCTCATCAGGGCAACCTTCGCACTCGTGCTCATATGAGCAAAATCTGGCTCAAGTGTTGCGATCAGGTTAATAGCCGACTTACGGTGCGTTACCTACGTCACATACGGAGGCCCCCATGAGTGCATTCCGGTCGTTCACCATTCCCGCCCTGCTCCTGGTCACCGCCTTGACCGCGTGCTCGGTGTCCACCTCCCCTGGTGGCTCCACCAGTAGCTCCACCGGGGCTGCCGGGCAGAAGGACGACGGTCCCGTCGCCATCGGCTTCAGCCAGGCGACCCAGCAGTCCCCCTTCTACGTACAGCTGCGCGAGGGCGCGGAGGCCGCCGCCGAGAAGGCCGGTGGAACGCTCTATTTCGCCGACTCGGGCGGCGACGTCACCAAGCAGAACAACGACATCCAGGACCTCATCACCCGCCAGGTGGACGTCCTGCTGATCAACCCGGTGGACCCGAAGGGCGTCCAGCCCGGCCTCGCCGCGGCCAAGGCGGCCGGGATCCCGGTCGTGACCGTGGACCGGCCGGTGCCGGAAGGCGCGGTCGCGCACGTCGGGCGGGACAACAAGGCGATGGGCGCGCTCGTCGGCAAGCGGCTGAGCGAGCAGCTCGGCGCCAAGGGCGGCACCGTCATCGAGATCCGCGGTGACGCGGGCGGCGCGGTCGCGCGTGACCGCGGCGCCGGATTCCACGAGGCCGTGGCGGGCAACCCCAAGATCAAGATCGTCGAGGGGCCGTACTCGGACTACGTGCGCTCCAAGGCCGTCACCGCGATGCAGGACCTGCTCCAGGTCCACCCCGACGTCGCCGCCGTGTACGCGCACAACGACGACATGGCCCTCGGCGCGCTCCAGGTACTGAAGGAGAACGGCAAGGACAAGGTCCTGGTCGCCGGGGTCGACGGCCTCATGGAGGCGGTCAAGCAGATCCCCTCGGGCCAGTACGTGGCCACCGCGCTCAACGACCCCATCTCCCTCGGCTCCAAGGCCGTCGAGACGGTGCTCAAGGTGCAGAAGGGCGAGCAGGTCGAGCCGAACATCGACGCGGGCACGGCGCTGATCGACACGGACAACGCGGCCGAGTACGCGGGCTCGGGTGAGTTCGCCCAGGCCGCCAAGTAAGGCCGGAAAACGAAGGATGGAAGGCGCAAGGATGTCGGAAACCATGCAGGCCGCGGTGCTCCACGCCCCCGGCGACATCAGGGTCGAGCAGGTGCCCGTGCCGGAGCCGGGTCCCGGCGAGGCGCTCGTCCGCGTCGCGGTCTGCGGCGTCTGCGGCTCGGACGTCCCCCGCATGCTGCACGCCGGGGCGTACCACTTCCCGATCATCTGCGGCCACGAGTTCTCCGGGCACGTCGTACGGCTCGGCGCGGACCTGGCCGCCGCCGGCCGCGTCCACGAGGGCGACCTGGTCACGGTGCCCCCGCTGATCCCGTGCCACGAGTGCGCCCCCTGCAGCCAGGGTCACTTCAGCCTGTGCAAGAACTACGGCTACTTCGGCAGCCGCCGCGACGGGGCGTACGCGCAGTACGTCACCGTGCCCGCGGAGAACCTGATGGTGCTGCCCGCGGACCTCGACCCGCGCGCGGCGGCCATGCTGGACCCGGCCGCGATCGCGCTGCACGCCCTGTGGCGGACGAAGATGCGCGGCGGCAAGCGGGTGGCGGTGGTGGGCGCGGGCCCCATCGGGCTGTTCGCCGCGCAGTGGGCCAGGCTCGCCGGGGCCGCCGAGGTGCTGGTCATCGAGCTGAACGAGCAGAAGGCGGCCATGGCCACGGAGGCGGGCGCCACGCACACGGCGACCAGCGCGCAGGCCGCGGCGGAGACGGCCGGTGACGGCTACGACGTGGTCATCGAGTCGGCGGGCGTGCCCGCCACCGTCGACCAGGCCGTGGCGCTGACCGCCCGGCACGGCGAGGCCGTCTTCATCGGCATCCCGCACGAGCCCGTGGTGCTGCCCAAGGCCACGTTCAGTTCGTTCCTGCGCCGCGAGGTCACCCTGCACGGTGCCTGGAACTCCTTCTCCGCGCCCTTCCCCGGCGACGAGTGGCGGGTGGCGGCGCGGTCGCTGGCCTCGGGCGACCTGGCCTGGAAGTTCATGATCACGCACGAGCTGGGGCTGGACGCGCTGCCCGAGACCATCGCGAGCCTCGGCGACCGCTCGATCTTCAGCTCCAAGGTCCTCTTCCTGCCGAACGAGGGCTGACGATGGCTGCCTTCCTCGCCCTCGACCTGGGGACCGAAGGCGCCCGCGCGGCGGTCTACGGCGTCGACGGCACGGTCATGGGGTCGGGCGCCGACCGGTATCCGACCCGTTTCCCCCGGCCCGGCTGGGCCGAGCAGGATCCGGACGACTGGTGGCGGGCGGGCGCGCACGCCGTCAGGCAGGCGCTCGCCGAGGCGGGCGGCCCGTCGATCGACGGGATCGCGGTGGCGACCACGGCCTCGACCGTGGCCGTGCTCGACCGGGACGGCCGCCCGCTGCGGCCGGCCCTGCTCTGGATGGACGGCAGGGCCGGCGCGGAGTCCGAGCTCACCGCCGAGACCGGCCATCCGGTCCTGCGGTACTCCGGTGGCCGCGACGCGGTGGAGTGGCTGGTGCCCAAGGCCATGTGGCTGGCCCGGCACGAGCCCGCCACCTACCGCGCCGCCGCCCGCATCGTCGAGGCGGCGGACTACCTGGTCTGGCGGCTCACCGGGCGGTGGGCGGGATCGCGGATGAACGCGGTCTGCAAGAGCAACTACGATCCGCGCGGCGCCGGTCATCCGCACGACCTGTACGAGGCACTCGGCATCGGCGACCTGGCCGCCAAGCTGCCCGACGAGATCGTGCCCGTCGGCGAACCGGTCGGGCCGCTCGGCGCGGCGGCCCGAGCGGAGCTCGGCATCACCGGACCGGCCACCGTCGTGTCCGGCGGGATCGACGCGCACCTGTCGCTGCTGGCCGTCGGCGGCGGGCACGAGGGCCAGGTGTCGATCGTCTGCGGCACGTCCAACGCCTTCGTCACGGAGATCGCCGAGCCGGTCTTCCCCGCCACCGTGTGGGGGCCGTACCCGGACGCGCTGCGCACGGGCCGCTGGCTCGTCGAGGGCGGCCAGGTGAGCGCGGGCTCCGTCCTGGCGTGGACGGGCGAGGGGCTCATCGGCCGGCCGCGGTCCGAGATCGGCGGGCTGATCAAGGCGGCGGCGCAGCTGCCGCCGGTGGAGCACGGCCTGATCGTCCTGGACTACTTCATGGGCAACCGCACGCCGCTGCGCGACCCGCACCTGCGCGGCGCGGTGCTCGGCCTGACCCTGGCCAGCACGCCCGAGCAGGTCTACCGGGCGGCGGTGGAGGGCGTCGCGTACGGCACCCGCCAGGTCGTCGACTCCTTCACCGACGGCGGGATCGCCGTGGACGAGATCTTCCTGTCGGGCGGCATCCAGCACAACGAGCTGTGGCTGCAGACCACCGCCGACGTGCTCGGCCGGCCGGTGCACCTGGTCGGCGGCGACAACCTGACGCTGCGGGCCTGCTCGGTGCTGGCCGCGGCCGGCTCGGGCCGGCACGGCTCGCTGGCGGAGGCGGCGGCACACTACGCGCCCAAGGTGCGCACGGTCGAGCCGGTCCCCGGCAACGTGGCGGCCTACCGCGACGGCTACGCCGACTACCGCGCCGCCACCGCCGCCACCACCGGCATCTCCCACCGCCTCAGCGGAAGGAGGCCGGGCGCATGAGCCACCGCAACCCGAGGGCCCTGCGCATGAGCCACCGCAACCGGAGGAGGCCCGGCGCATGAGTGACGACGACCAGCTCTACCAGGTGGCCGTCCGCTACTACGAGAGCGGCGAGACCCAGGAGCAGATCGCCACCGCGATGCACCTCACCCGCTGGAAGGTGGGCCGCATGCTGGCCGAGGCGCGCGAGGTCGGCATCGTCCGGATCGAGGTGCTGCACCCGCGCTCCCGGGTCCGCACGCTGGAGCGTTCGCTCAGGGAGCGCTTCGGCCTGCGCGACGCCGTCGTGGTCGCCGCGGTCGGCGGCGACGACGCCGAGCAGATGCGCGACCGGGTGGCCGCGGCGGGCGCCGAGCACCTGATGGAGATGCGGCCCGCGCCGAACCTGATCGGCGTCTCCTGGGGCCGCACGCTCGACCGGCTGGCCGGCGGGCTGACCCCCGGCTGGGCCACCGGCGTCAACGTGGTGCAGATCAACGGCGCGCTCAGCCGGTCGCGCCACCCCACCAGCGCGCACAGCATGGCCAGTCTGATGGCCCACCACGGCGGCGGCACCGCGACGCTGCTGGCCGCCCCCGCGATCCTGGAGCAGGAGAGCACCCGCGCGGTGCTGGAGAGCGACCGGGCCATCGCCGACGTGCTGTCCCTGGCCGCCCGCGCCGACCTGTTCCTGTTCAGCCCCGGCGGCATGGACAGCGACTCGGTGCTGGTGGACTCGGGCCAGATCGACGCCGCCCACCTGTCCAGGCTCGCCCGGGCGGGCGCGGTCGGCGACGTGCTCGGGCGCTTCATCGACGCCGAGGGCAAGATCGTCGATCCCGCCCTGGACGGGCGCACCCTCGGGCTCTCCCTGGACGTCCTGCGCTCGGCCACCACCTCCGTCGCGCTGGTCAGCGGCGCGGCCAAGCGCGCCGTGTGCCGGGCCGTCGTCTCCAGCGGCCTGTGCGACGTGCTGATCACCGACGACCACAACGCCCGCCATCTCCTGGAGGCCGCATGAGCACGGAACGCCTGCGCATGACCGGGATCGTGAAACGGTTCCCCGGCACCGTCGCCCTGGACGGCGTCGAGCTGAGCGTGCGTCCCGGCGAGGTGCACTGCCTGCTGGGCGAGAACGGGGCCGGCAAGAGCACGCTGATGAAGATCCTGTCGGGCTCGTACCGGCCGGACGAGGGGACGATCCTGCTGGACGGGCAGCCGTACACGCCGGCCACCCCGCACGCGGGACTGGCCGCCGGCGTCGCGGTGATCTACCAGGAGCTGGACCTGCTGCCCGACCTGACCGTGGCGCAGAACCTGCTGCTGGGCCGCACGCCCCGGCTGGGCCCGTTCGTCCGCAGGGCCGAACGGGCGCGGCTGGCCCGCCGGGCGCTGGACCGGGTCGGCGCCCGCTTCCCGGTGACCGCCAAGGTCAGGGACCTGCCGATCGCGGCCCAGCAGCTCACGGCCATCGCCAAGGCGCTGACCGCGGACGCGCGGGTGATCGTCATGGACGAGCCGTCGGCCACGCTCGGCGAGAGTGAGCTGCTCGCCGTGTTCGAGGTCATCAGGTCCCTCGTCGCGGAAGGACGCTCGGTGATCTTCATCTCGCACCGGATGGACGAGGTGATGGAGATCGGCGACCGCGCGACCGTGCTGCGTGACGGCCGCGCCGTCGGCGTCTACGACCTGGCCGTCACCGGCGCGGACGAGATCGTCGCGGCCATGATCGGCGAGGCCGGTGAGCTCGTGGGCGCCACCGACAGGCCCGCGCCCGGGGGCGAGCCGCTGCTGAGCGTCGAACGCGTGCACGTCCCCGGGCTGCTCGACGTGCGCGGCATCGAGGTGCGGCCAGGCGAGGTGGTCGGGCTCGCCGGGCTCGGCGGCGCTGGCCGCACCACACTGCTGCGCGCCCTGTTCGGCGACGTCAAGGCCCAGGTCACGGCCCGCCTGGACGGCCGCCCGCTCAAGGTGGGCAGCCCGGCCGCGGCTGTGCGGGCCGGGCTCGCGCTGGTGCCGGAGAGCCGCAAGGAGCAGGGGCTGATGCTGGGCCTGTCGGTGAGCCGCAACGCCGCCGTCGGCGCGCTCGGCAGGCCGCCGTGGCTGCTGCCCGGCCGGCTCGGCCGGCGCCTGACCGCGCCCGCCCTGGCCGACCTCGGCGTCAGGGCGGCCGGTCCCGGCCAGCCGGTGGGCCAGCTCTCCGGCGGCAACCAGCAGAAGGTCGTGCTGGCCAAGTGGATCACCCGCGGCGGGATCAGGGTCCTGCTGCTGGACGAGCCCACGCGCGGCCTCGACGTGGGCGCCAAGGCCGACCTCTACCGCCAGGTGCGCCACCTGGCCGACCAGGGCGTGGCCGTCCTGCTCGCCAGCAGCGAGCTCAACGAGCTGACCGCCAACGCCGACCGGATCCAGGTCCTGTACGAGGGCCGCAACGTCGCGCGCTTCGATCCCCGGGTCAGCGCCGAGAACGTCATCGCGCACACCGTCATCACAGGAGCGACACCATGACCGCATCCATCGGATCCTCGGTGACCTCGGCCACCGGGGAGCCGGGCACGCGCTCACGCCGCGGCGCCGACCTGATCGTCAAGTCCAATCTGCTGCTGGTCTTCCTCGGCCTGTGCGTGGTCGCCTCGCTGCTGGCCCCGCAGTTCCTCACCGGCCGCAACATCGCCAACCTGCTGCAGCAGTCGTCGCTGACCGGGATCGTGGCCATCGGCATGACCATGGTGGTGCTGACGGCCGGGATCGACCTGTCCGTGGGCAGCGTGGCGGCCTTCGGCGGGATGACGGTCGCGCTGCTCATGACCTCGGGCGTGCCGGTCCTGCCGGCGATCCTGCTCAGCGTGGTCGCCGGCGCGGCGTTCGGCGCGTTCATGGGCGGGCTGTCGGCGTACCTGACGCTGCCGTCGTTCATGACCACGCTGGCCGGGCTGACCGCCGTGCGCGGGCTCACGTACCTGCTGACCGACGGCAAGCCGGCCGAGGCCGGCGGGTCGGAGGGGTTCCAGCTGCTCGGCGGCGGATTCATCGGTTACGTCCCGATCGTCGGGATCATCTTCGTGGTGGTCACGCTGCTCGCCGCCGGGATCCTGCGCGGCACCACGTTCGGCGAGTACGTCTACGCGGTCGGCAGCAACAAGGAGGCGGCCCGGCTGTCCGGGCTGCCCGTGCGCGGAGTGATCACCACGGTGTTCGCCGTGTCGGGCGGGCTGGCCGCGCTGGCCGGGGTGCTGCTCACCTCCCGCCTGACCGTGGGCCAGCCCACCGCGTTCAACGGGCTGGAGTTGGACGCCATCGCGGCGGTGGTGCTCGGCGGCACGAACCTGTTCGGCGGGCGGGGCGGCGTGTTCGGCACGTTCGTGGCCGTGCTGCTGCTGTCGGTGCTGCGGAACCTGTGCAACCTGCTCGGCCTCGGCTCCTTCTTCCAGATGGTGGTGACCGGTCTCATCCTGCTGGTCGCCCTCGTGCTCAACCTGCTCATCGAAAGGCGTGGCGCCCGTGCCTGACACCCTGCCCGGCCCCCTGAGGGGCTATCTGCACGGTTTGCCCGGTGTGGACGAGGTCGGGGTGGCCCGCAGGGCCGCCGGCCTGTCCACCCGGTCGATCAAGACGACCGCGAAGCGGCAGGCGATCGACCTGGCCATCCGGATGGTCGACCTGACCACGCTGGAGGGGTCGGACACCCCCGGCAAGGTACGCGCGCTGGCGGCCAAGGCCGTGCGGCCCGACCCCGCCGATCCCACCGCCCCCTCGGTGGCAGCCCTCTGCGTCTACCCCGACATGATCGCCACGGCCGCGCCGGCGCTGGCGGGCACCGGCGTCGGGCTCGCCTCGGTCGCCACCGGCTTCCCCGCCGGGCGTACGTCGCTGGAGGTCAAGCTGGCCGACACCCGCGCGGCGGTGACCGCCGGAGCCACCGAGATCGACATGGTCATCGACCGGGGGGCGTTCCTGGCCGGCGACTACGGCAAGGTCTTCGACGAGATCACCGCGGTCAAGGAGCAGTGCGGCCGGGCGCACCTGAAGGTCATCCTGGAGACCGGCGAGCTGGTCACCTACGACAACGTGCGCCGGGCGTCGTGGCTGGCGCTGCACGCCGGGGCCGACTTCATCAAGACCTCCACCGGCAAGGTCTCCCCCGCCGCCACCCTGCCGGTCACGCTGATCATGCTGGAGGCCGTCAGGGACTACCGGGCCGCGACCGGGCGGCAGGCCGGGGTGAAGCCGGCCGGCGGCATCCGTACCACCAAGGACGCCGTCCGCTACCTGGTGCTGGTCAAGGAGATCGCCGGGGACGACTGGCTGGACCCAGCGTGGTTCCGGCTCGGCGCGTCGACGCTGCTGAACGACCTGCTCATGCAGCGCACCAAGCTCGCCACCGGGCACTACTCAGGCCCCGACTACTACACCATCGACTAGGGAGAGGCGTGGAGATCTTCGAGTACGCGCCGGCGCCGGAGTCACGTTCGATCGTGTCCATCCGGCCGTCGTACGACCTGTTCATCGACGGGGAGTTCGTCGAGGCGAAGAACGACGAGCGCATCGTCACCGTCAACCCGGCCGACGAGGAACCCCTCGCCGAGGTGGCCGCCGCCGGCGAGGCCGACGTGGAGCGGGCGTTCACCGCGGCGCGGCGGGCGTACGAGCACGTGTGGTCCCGCCTGCCGGGCGCCGAACGCGGCAAGTACCTGTTCCGCATCGCCCGCGTCATCCAGGAACGCGCCCGCGAGCTGGCCGTGCTGGAGTCGCTGGACAACGGCAAGCCGATCAAGGAGACGAGGGACGTCGACCTGCCCCTGGTCGCGGCCCACTTCTTCTACTACGCCGGCTGGGCGGACAAGCTGGCCCACGCCGGGCTCGGCGGTGCCCGGCCGCTGGGCGTGGCCGCGCAGGTCATCCCGTGGAACTTCCCGCTGCTGATGCTGGCCTGGAAGGTCGCGCCCGCGCTGGCCACCGGGAACACGGTCGTGCTCAAGCCGGCCGAGACCACGCCGCTGACGGCGCTGGCCTTCGCCGAGATCTGCCAGGAGGCGGAGCTGCCGCCCGGCGTGGTCAACATCGTGACCGGCGCCGGCGACACCGGCCGGGCCGTGGTCTCCCACCCGGACGCCGACAAGGTCGCCTTCACCGGCTCGACCGAGGTGGGCCGGCAGATCGCCCGCGCCGTGGCGGGCACGGACAAGCGGCTCACCCTCGAACTGGGCGGCAAGGGCGCCAACATCGTCTACGACGACGCCGCCCTCGACCAGGCCGTGGAGGGGATCGTCACCGGCATCTTCTTCAACCAGGGCCACGTGTGCTGCGCCGGGTCGCGGTTGCTGGTGCAGGAGTCGATTCAGGAGGAGCTGCTGGCGCGGCTGCGGGCCAGGATCGAGCTGCTGCGGCTCGGCGATCCGCTGGACAAGAACACCGACATCGGGGCGATCAACTCGGCCGCCCAGCTGGCCAGGATCCGCGAGCTGTCCGCCGCCGGGCAGGCCGAGGGTGCCACGGGCTGGTCGCCGGTCTGCCCGCTGCCCGAGCGCGGCTACTGGTTCCCGCCGACCGTGTTCACCGGTGTCACGCAGGCGCACCGGATCGCCCGCGAGGAGATCTTCGGTCCTGTGCTGTCGGTGCTCACCTTCCGTACGCCGGAGGAGGCCGTGGCCAAGGCGAACAACACGCCGTACGGGCTGTCGGCGGGGGTGTGGACGGAGAAGGGCTCGCTGATGCTCTGGACCGCCGCCCGGCTGCGGGCCGGGGTGGTGTGGTCCAACACGTTCAACGTGTTCGACCCCACCAGCCCGTTCGGCGGTTACAAGGAGTCGGGGTACGGCCGCGAGGGCGGGCTGATCGGGTTGGAGGCTTACGTCAGTGACTCCTCCGCCCCCTGAAGGAGGCGGCTTCTCGCTAAGCCGCTTGCGCAGATGCACGAAGGGCAAGCCCTGCCCTCAAGATGTTGATCGCCGCGTTCACGTCGGCGTGCGCCTCATGCCCGCACCGCTGACACCGGAACCCGGCTTGGCTGACGCGGTTCTCCTTCGCACAGTGACCACACTGGGCGCACGTGCGGGAGGTGTTGGCAGGGTTCACCGCGATCACTTCTCGACCGGCGCTTTCAGCCTTGTGCGCGAGGACCGTCAGGAACACCCCCCAACCCGCGTCGAGAATCGAACGGTTCAGGCCGGACTTGGCCGACCCGCCATTGCACAGATAGCCACCCTCACCGTCCGGCTTGGGCGCTGCCCGCTTGGTCATGTTCGCGACCTGAAGCGCCTCGTGAGCGATGAGGTCGTAGTCGCGGACCAGCGCGTTCGCGGCCTTGTGCGCCCCGTCGAGCCGTTGACGCCGCACCTTGGCGAGCAGGACGGCGACGCGGGCGACGGCCTTACGCCGCCGCTTGCCGCCTCGCTTCTTGCGGGCCAGATCCCGCTGAGCCATCGCGAGACGATCGGCGATCGCTGCGAGGTGGCGCGGACTGGCGATATGCGTGCCGTCCGAGGTGGTGACGAGCGAGGCCACGCCCATGTCCACGCCTGCCACCGCTCCGGTGGCGGGCAGGGTCTCCGCGGGCACGTCATCACACGAAAGGACGACATACCAGCGCGATCCCTCCCGCTTCACGCTGATCGTCTTCACCGTGCCCTTGACGGGACGGTGCCGGTGAACACGGACGTGGCCGATGCCGAGCAGGTAGACCCGGGTGACCGGGTCGTGCGGCTGAGAGTCCCACGCCGCGCCGTTCTTCAGCGCGGGCCACTCGATCGTGTCGAACCATCTCCTGCCCTTGAAGCGCGGATATCCAGGCGCCTGTCCTGCCTTGACACGGCGGAAGAACGCCTGGAACGCCTTGTCGAGGCGGCGGAGGGTCTGCTGCTGCGAACCCGCCGACCAGCGCCCCTGCCCGTCCGGGTCAGCCTTGCGGATCTCTTTCAACTCGGCCGACTGGTCGCCGTACCGGATCGTCACGCCCGCCTTGCAGTAGGCGGTGCGGCGGTGCTCAAGGGCGGCGTTGTACAGGTCGCGGTGGTCGTAGAGACAGGCGGTGAGGGCGATCTCCTGGCGGCGGGTGGGGCGCAGCAGGAACTTGAACGACCTACGCACGGCCGCTCCCCTTGGGGGCGGGCCCGTCCTGGGTCTCGATGGAGCGCTGCACCGTCTCGGCGGACACCGCGCCAACCGTGGCCACGAAGTACGACCGCGACCACAGTGTGGGCAGTTGGGAGCTCAGAAGCGGGCGGCGGTACTTCGGGCACCACACCACGTGGTAGCCGAGGTTGTACGCCGCACCAGGGG
The DNA here is from genome assembly GCF_003001935.1 of Nonomuraea fuscirosea. Lineage (GTDB taxonomy): Bacteria > Actinomycetota > Actinomycetes > Streptosporangiales > Streptosporangiaceae > Nonomuraea > Nonomuraea fuscirosea. The sequence continues at coordinate 215,087 of NZ_PVNG01000005.1, forward strand.
AAGTGCGCACCTGACCAATCACACGATCATTACAACAGCGTCATCTATCTAACGTGCGATGAACGGAGATCTCTGATGCGCAGACCTGACAGGTCAATACACGCTCGAGCCTTGACGGCCCTCCCGCTCCCGATTCCCCCGTCGCCTGAAGACGACGGTCCCCTCAGGAGGATCTGATGGCTGAGCTGACCTCGACGGGCGAGACGGCGGCGGCGCGGGTCGGCGTGCGCAGGACGTACAAGCTCTACATCGGTGGCGCGTTCCCGCGCTCGGAATCAGGGAGGTCGTATCCCGTGACGTCCGCGGCCGGAGATCACCTCGCCAACGCGGCCCTGGCCTCCCGCAAGGACGTGCGGGACGCCGTCGTGGCGGCGCGGAAGGCGTTCCCCGGCTGGTCGGGGCGGACCGCGTACAACCGGGGTCAGATCCTCTACCGGATCGCCGAGATGATGGAGGGGCGGCGGGACCAGTTCGCGGCCGAGGTGGCCGCGGCCGAGGGCGTGAAAGCGGGGCGGGCGCAGGCGCTGGTCTCGGCGGCGGTGGACCGCTGGGTCTACTACGCCGGGTGGGCCGACAAGATCGGTCAGGTGCTCGGCGGCGCGAACCCGGTGTCCGGCCCCTACTTCAACGTGTCGGATCCCGAGCCGACCGGCGTCGTGGGCGTGCTGGCCCCGGCCGGATCGTCGCTGCTCGGGCTCGTGTCCGTGCTCGCGCCGGTGATCACCTCGGGCAACACGGCCGTCCTGGTGGCGGGCGAGCGCGTCCCGCTGCCGGCCGTGACGCTGGCCGAGGCGCTGGCCACCTCCGACCTGCCGGCCGGCGTGGCGAACATCCTGACCGGCCGGGTCGCCGAGCTGGCCCCGCCGCTGGCCGGGCACGCCGACGTGAACGCCCTGGACCTGACCGGCGCCGGCGCGCTCGCGGCCGAGCTGGAGGAGCTGGCGGCCGGCACGCTCAAGCGGGTGCTGCGGCCGGGCCGGGACGACTGGGCCGACGCCGATCCCGGGCTGGCGCGGATCCGCCCCTTCCTGGAGGTCAAGACGGTCTGGCACCCGATCGGCCGCTGAATCCCGGCCTGGCGCCGAAGGCGGCTGAGCACCTGGCCTGGCGGTCAACGACCGGGCACCCGGCCTGGCGCTGAAGGCGGCTGTCAACGGAAACCCGCCAGGCCCGTCCGGCCAGGTCACGGCCAGGGGCGGGCGCGGGACCGGCGGTGCGCGGAGGTAGGTTCGCGCCATGCACACCGTCGCGGTCCTCGCGCTCGACCAGGTGATCCCGTTCGACCTGTCCACCCCGATCGAGGCCTTCAGCCGGGCGCGGCTGCCCGGCGGCCGGCCCGGCTACCGGATCCGGGTGTGCGCGCAGCGGCCGGAGATCGACGCCGGGGCGTTCACGCTGCGCGCGCCCTGGGGCCTGGACGGGCTCAAGGGCGCGGACACGATCATCGTGCCGGGCACCGCGACGCCGTTCGCGCCGCTGCCCGGCGCCGTCCGCGACGCGCTGCGCGCGGCCGCCGCGGCCGGCACCCGGATGGCCTCCATCTGCTCAGGCGCGTTCCCCCTGGCCGCGACCGGGCTGCTGGACGGCCTGCGGGTGACCACCCACTGGATCCTGGCCGACCGGCTGGCCGCCGGCCACCCCCGGCTCGAGGTCGCCCCCGACGTCCTGTACGTCGACAACGGCCAGTTCCTCACCTCGGCCGGCGCCGCCGCCGGGCTGGACCTGTGCCTGCACCTGATCCGCCGCGACTACGGCTCGGCCGTGGCCGCCGACGCCGCCCGGCTGTCCGTGATGCCGCTGGAACGCGAGGGCGGGCAGGCCCAGTTCATCGCGCACGACCACCAGGTCACGCCCCGGGGCGCCGAGCTGGAGCCGCTGCTCGTCTGGCTCCAGGACAACCTCGCCCGCACGCTCACCCTCGACGACATCTCCGCCCAGGCCGGGATGAGCACCCGTACGCTGATCCGCCGCTTCCGCGAGCAGACCGGCACGACCCCGCTGCGGTGGCTGCACCGCGCCCGCGTCCGGCAGGCCCAGCACCTGCTGGAGACCACCCGTCATCCCGTCGAGCGCATCGGCGCGCAGGTCGGCTTCGGCTCGCCGACCGCCTTCCGCGACCGCTTCAAGAAGACGACCGGCGTCAGCCCCAACGCCTACCGGCGGGCCTTCGGCTCATGAGACCCGAGTTGACGTGCTCCGGGGTCCGGGCGCAGGGTGAGCCTCGTGCAGGATGGTGACGCCGCCCGGCTGGCGGACTTCGAGGCCCACCGCGCCCACCTGTGGGGGGTGGCGTACCGGATCATGGGCACCCGCGCCGACGCCGACGACGCGCTCCAGGAGGCGTGGCTGCGCTGGCAGCGGGCGACTCCGGGTGCCGTCGAGGACGTGCGCGCCTATCTGACCACGACCGTGAGCCGGATCTGCTACGACGCGCTCACCTCCGCCCGGGCCCGGCGCGAGTCGTACGTCGGGGAGTGGCTGCCCGAGCCGGTGGTGCGGGAACCGGGCCCGGAGGACCGGGCCACCATGGACGAATCGGTCAGCCTGGCGCTGCTGGCCGTGCTGGAGCGGCTGTCGGCGGCCGAGCGGACCGCGTTCGTGCTGCACGACGTGTTCGCGGTGCCGTTCGACGAGATCGCCCGCGTGCTCGGGCGCAGCGACGACGCGGTGCGGCAGCTCGCCTCGCGGGCCCGCGGCCGGGTGCGCGAGTACGCGCCGCGCCGCACGGGTGACCGGGTGGCCCACCGCAAGGCGGTGGCGGCGTTCGCCGCCGCCGCGACCACCGGCGATCTGAGCGGGCTGGTCGCGGTGCTCGATCCCGACGTGGTGTGGCGGGCCGACGGCGGCGGCGTGGTCGGCGCGGCGCTGGTGCCCGTGGTGGGCGCGCAGCGGGTGGCCCGGCTGGTGCGCGGCCTGGTCGAACGCTGGTACGCGGGCATGACCTCCGAGTTCACCGAGGTCAACGACGCTCCCGGCGTGGTGGTCAGGAACGCGGACGGCACCGTGGACTCCGTGCTGGCCTTCACCGTCGCCGACGGCCGTATCACCGAGGTGTGTCACGTGCGGAACCCGGCCAAGCTCACCGGCGTGTGACCCGACTCACGCTCACGTTCTCCTCCGCCGTGCCGTCTGTCCCGCAGATGGAATTCTCAAGGAGGCGGACATGGACATCCTGGTCATCGGAGCGGGCTACGCGGGCCTCACCACGGCGCTGCGGCTGGACCGTACCCACCGGATCACGCTGATCAGCGCGGACTCGTCCTTCCGGCAGCGGATCAGGCTGCACGAGCTGGCGGCGGGACGGCCGAGCGTGACGATCCCGCTGGCCGAGCTGACCGCGGGCACCGGCATCGCCACGGTCCAGGCACGGGTGAGCGGCATCGATCCGCAGGCGCGGCGGGTGCGCACGGACGACGGGCGGGTCTTCCCGTACGACACGCTCGTGTACGCCCTGGGCAGCGGGACCGACGTGAGCGCCCCCGGCGTCGCCGAACACGCCTACACCGCCGAGAGGGCCGGTGAGCTGCGCGCCCGGCTCGAAGCGGGCAGTGGCGAGGTGGCCGTGGTCGGCGGCGGGCTGACCGGCGTCGAGATGGCCGCGGAGCTGGCCGAGCGCCATCCGTCCTGGCGGGTGTCGCTGGTCACCGGCGGCGAGCCGGGGGCCGGGCTGTCGGAGAAGGGCCGGCGGCATCTGGCCCGCACCTTCGCCAGGCTCGGCGTCCGCACGCACGCGGGGACGCGGGCGACGGGAGCGGGACCCGGCGTGCTCAGGACGGATCGGGGCGACCTGGCGGCCGACGTGGTGGTCTGGGCCGCGTCGTTCGTGGTGCCGCCGCTGGCCGCAGAGGCGGGGCTGGCCGTGGACCCGCGCGGGCGGGCCCTGGTGGACGAGACGCTGCGGTCGGTGTCGCATCCCGAGGTGTACGTCGTCGGCGACGCGGCGGCCGTTCGGGTGCCCGGCGGGGCGTCCCGGATGTCGTGCGCGGCCGGGATGCCGATCGCGGCGCACGCGGCCGACGTCGTCAACGCCAGGGCCGCCGGTCGCGCCGCGCGGCCGTTCCGGTTCCGGTACCTGATCCAGTGCGTCAGCCTGGGGCGGCGCGACGGCCTGATCCAGTTCGTCAGGAGCGACGACTCGCCGGTGGAGTTCGTCCTGCGCGGCCGGGTGGCCGCCTGGGTGAAGGAGCTGGTGTGCCGGTTCACGGTCGGGTCGCTGCGGCTGGAGCGCCGCCGTCCCGGCAGCTACCTCTGGCCCAAGGGCTCCGCGCGCCCGTCGTCCGCACCGGTCAGCGCGTCCAGCTCGGCGGCGTAGAGCAGCACGGTGGCTGTGGAACGCGCTGCCCGACCGCCGCCGGGCCCGCTTCTCCAACATCCGGGCCGGGCGGGCCCTGGCGAAGGACCGGTTCCGCGCCGACCTCACCCAGGTCTTCGCGGCGGTCGAACGCGGCGGCGCTCCCCGGACCGGATCCGGAAGGCGCCGCCGCGTCCGGCCGGCTAGGCCGCCGCCCGCTCGCGGAGCTCGTGAACCCGCTCCAGGGGCTCGCGGACCGGGACCAGGCGGGCGCCGAGCGCGCGGGCCGCGATCACCATGGCCGCGGCGGCCAGGACGATGTCCTTGAAGATGTACTGCGCCTCCAGCGTCGGCGCGCCGGGGAACAGATCGGTGAAGAAGAGCGCGTACGGGGCGAAGAACCCGGCCAGCGCGCCGGTCATCACCACGAGGCCGGTCTTGAGCAGCTTGCCGGTCACCAGCGTGAGGCCGATGAAGACCTCCATGGCGGCGATCACGGCCTGCGCCGCGTAGCCCGACAGCAGGCCCAGGGACAACTTCTCCAGCGTGGCCACGGACAGCGCCTCCGCCGGGCTGACTCCTGGGAAGAATTTCAGCGTGCCGAAGGCCACGAAGACCAGCCCGAGGCTGACCCGCAGGACGTCGATGCTGTGCCGGCTCAGCCAGGCGGCCAGTCTGGAGATCATGGTGTCGATGGTGGCGGTCATCCCGGGCTCCCTCGTCGAGGTCGTCGATTTCGTCTGCGTTCAGCGTCGCGAAACCGGCGCCGGGGAACGTCAGGCCCAGGGAGGCAACCGGGATACGTCTTCGCACGTACGCGATGGCCCGCCCGTACCACCCCAGGCCTCGGGAATCACCCCTAGGGGAGTCCTTTCGCCGCCTTTCCCGCCGCCCGGAGCCGCCTTCCCGGCGCCCGGCGAGATTCTCCTGAGATTCGTCGCGCCGGATGTCGATCCGGCGTTCCGCCGTTCGACGCCCTGGTGAAAGCGCAACACGGGCGGGGACACCCCGCGGACGTCAAGGAGACGCGAATGAGCACGGTGATCATGCACAACGTCGTTTCGGTCGACGGTTTCATCGCCGACCGGAAGGACGAGGTCGGCCCGCTGTTCGACTGGTACTTCAACGGCGACGTCGCACTCGTCGAAGGCGGCCCGATGAAGGTCTCGCGGGCCTCGGCCGACTACGTCCGGCCGATCTGGGCGGGCGTCGGGTCGATGGTGATCGGGCGGCGGCTGTTCGACCTCACCAACGGCTGGGAGGGCAGGCCGGCGACGGGTGAGCACGTGGTCGTCGTGTCGCACCGGCCCAGGCCGGAGGGATGGCACCCGGAGGCGCCGTACCACTTCGTCGCCGACGTGGCGCAGGCCGTGGCCAAGGCCGCGGAGCTGGCCGGTGAGCGCACCGTCGCCGTGGCGGCCGGCGACATCGGCGGCCAGGCGCTGGCGCTCGGGCTGGTGGACGAGGTCGCGATGGACGTCGTGCCCGTTGTCCTCGGCTCGGGCCGGCGCTACTTCGGGTCGATCGACGCCCAGCACCTGCTGGAGGATCCGCACGCGGTGGTCCAGGGCGACCGGGTGCTGCACCTGCGCTACCGCGTCCGCCGCTGAATCCCCTGTCGGCGGCTTCGCCCGGATCAGCCGTTCAGGCCCTTGACGACCTCCTTGGCGATCTCCTCCACGCCCTTGAGCATCTCCGCCTCGGGCACCGGGCGGCTGTTCTCGTCGGACAGGATCTCGCGGCCCTTGTTGTCGGCGCCGGTGAACCTGATGTCGACCGTGACGTTCCCCCGCACGACGTAGATCCAGGCGGTCGAGGTGCGTCTGACGGTGTGCTCGCTGTAGATCATGTACGCCGAGTCGCCCAGCCCGGAAACCTCCTTGATCTCCCCATATTTCGTGTTGTAGGGATCTTCGCGCGTCTGGCCGGAGAAGTCGCGCATCGAGTCCCACATGAAGTCGGCGTCCTCCAGGGCGTTGTCATGATCCTGGAAGGCGTTGACCTTGACGTTGATCGACCGCGACAGGTTGTAGCCGCCGACCATGTGGTAACCCTTCTGGTCCCAGCGGCAGTCCTTCCGCTTGGCGCCGTAGCCGTCCTTGGCGACGCCGGGCGCCGACGAGCTCTTGGGCGCCAGCCGCGAGGTCAGGCTCTCCGGCAGCAGGTCGCACACCTCGGGCACGTCCGCGACCGGCGCGAAGGTGGAGGTGGCGGTCGCGGAAGGGGACGCCTCGGGGGTCTCCTCAGAGGTCTCCTCGGGGGCGGCGGACGAGGGCTCGAGCGACGGCCTCGCGGACGGCCCTTCGGAAGGCGGGGAGACGGGAAGCTCCACCTCGGGGGGAGGCTGCGCGACGGGCGTGCCGGAGCCCGCGTCACGGGTGGCGAGGACCGTGCCGCCGATCAGCGCCACCACCGCGGCCGCGGACATGATGCCCACCGCCCAGCCCGGCGGCTTCGACGTCGCCGGCCGGGTGCTGCCCCCGTCCGGCCAGTACGACGCGGGAGGCACGGGAGGTCCAGTGGTCATCTTCGCTCCGAAGGGTCGGTCGTCAGAGGGATTGGGGCGAAATATAGCGAAGTGAAAGGGGGTCTCAATACTGTTGCCATTGTGCCTGGACTTCCTCAAGAGAGAATCGCCTCCCGTTACCGCGTGCTCGGAGCACTCGGTCAAGGAGGCATGGGAACCATCTGGCACGCCCACGACGAACTCCTCGACCGCGAGGTCGCGATCAAGGAAGTGCGGCTCCCCGACTCGCTCTCCCCCGCCGAGCGGGAGGAGGCGCTGCAACGCTCGATCCGCGAGGCGATGGCCGCGGCCCAGCTCCGCCATCCGGAGATCATCAAGATCCACGACGTGCTGACCCACAACGGCATGCCCTGGATCGTCATGGAGTTGCTGAAGGGCCGCGACCTCAAGGACGCGGTGGCCGCCGAGGGTCCCTGGGCCCCGCAGCGGGTGGCGGCGCTCGGGCTGCGGGTGCTGGACGCGCTGTCCACCGCGCACGCCCACGGCATCCAGCACCGTGACGTGAAGCCGGCCAACGTGTTCCTGTCCGACGACGGGAGGGTGGTGCTGACCGACTTCGGCATCGCCCGGCTGGAGGACCTGGCCACGATCACCGAGTCCGGCCTGCTCATCGGCTCGCCCGGATACATCGCTCCCGAACGGCTGCGCGGCGAGCGCGGCGGCCCGGCCTCCGACCTGTGGTCGCTGGCCGCCACCCTGTACTCGGCCGTCGAGGGGCAGGCCCCCTACGTCGGCACCTCCCCCATGGCCGTGCTGCGCGACGCGCTCACCCTGCCGCCCCGGCCGCCGGTCCGGGCCGGGAGCCTCGGGCCGGTGCTCATGCACATGCTGGCGCGCGAGCCGCACGAACGTCCCGATCCGCGTTCGGCGGCGTACCTGCTGCAACGGGTGGCGGAGGGCCAGGAGCCGATGGCGCCGCTGCCCGCGCCCCCGCGGAAGAGCGGGCGCCGGCCGCTCATCATCGGAGTGGCGGCGACCGCGGCGGCCGCGGTCGTCACGGTGGCGGCCGTGGCCGGCACCACGCTGCTCAAGCCGGAGCCGACCCCGCGGCCGTCCACGCCGGAGACCGCCGCGCCGCCCGCCACCTCCGCCCCGTCCACCCCCGAGCCGTCGGAGCCGGCCACCGCGAAGCCCACCGTGGCGGAGGCGAAGTTCGAGGTCCCGGTGAGCCCGTGTACGCTCCTGACGCCGACCCAGGTGCGGCGGCTGGTCCCGGCCGCGCCGGCCAAGGGCAAGCAGAGGGACGAGGGCTGCGAGTGGACGACGCGCGGCAAGGGCGTCGCGGTGGTTCCGCTGCGCCCGGAGCCGCTGGAGAGCGCCTGGGGCCGCAGCGTGGACGAGGCGTCGGAGAAGTTCGTCAACACGCTCAACGTGGCCGAGTCGGGGGCCGAGCTCTCCTGGAACTGGCCGGGCATCGGCCTGGACAAGCTGATCACCCAGAAGCGCAGGTCGTACGAGGAGGTCAACGGGATCGGGGACGAGGCGTTCAGCTACGAGCTGGTCAACCCGAAGGGCCAGGTGGAGCGGCACGACGTCGTCTTCCGGATGAGCAACGTCGTTATGGAGATCAAGTACATCGACGCCGGGAAGATCGGCGACGATGAGGCCATGCGCAAAGGCGCGCGTGACGCCGCCCGATGGATCGCGGCGGCGCTAGGACGCCAGGAGTGATGCGATGAACCAGCCACGACTCGTGGGCGGGCGCTACCAGCTGCTCGCGCCCATCGGCCGCGGCGGGATGGGTGTGGTGTGGCGGGCCCTCGACACCGGGATCGGGCGCGAGGTGGCGATCAAGCAGGTGCACCTGCCGCCGAACCTGTCGCCCGACGACCAGGCGCGGCTGCGCATGCGCACCCTGCACGAGGCACGGACGGCCGCCGAGGTCAGGCACCCGGCCGTGGTCGCGATCCACGACGTGGTCGAGGACGGGGGTGAGCCGTGGATCGTGATGGAGCTGGTCGACGGGCGCTCCCTCGACCAGGTGGTGAAGTCGGGCGGGCCGATGTCGCCGGAGTGGGCCGCCTCGATCGGCCTGTTCGTGCTGTCGGCCCTGGCCGCCGCGCACGCGCGCGGCCTGCTGCACCGTGACGTCAAGCCGGGCAACGTGCTGCTGGCCGACGACGGCCGCATCCTGCTGTCCGACTTCGGCATCGCCACGCGGACCGGCGGCGGGCCGCAGGGCGGCGCGCCCATGGGCACGCCCGGGTTCACCGCTCCCGAGACGCTCACCGAGGAGCCGGGCCGGGCCGCCGGGCCCGCCTCCGACCTGTGGTCGCTCGGGGCGACGCTCTACACGGCCGTCGAGGGCGTGCCGCCCTTCGCGCGTCCGACCGCCATGGCCACGCACGGCGCGGTGATGACCGAGCCGCCCAGGCCGCCGCAGCGGGCCGGCGCCCTCACGCCCGTGCTCATGCGGCTGCTGGAGAAGAACCCGATGCAGCGCCCCGACACGGTGGCGCTCAGGGAGTCGCTGCAGCACCTCACCGGCCGCACCGCCGCCACCGTCCCGTCGGCGCTCCCGGCGTCCTGGACGCTGCCCCGGATCCCGGTGTACGGCTCCGCGGCGGCCGTGACCGTCGCCTTCGTCGCGGCCCTGGCGATCATCCTGGCCACCTCGTCCGGGCCCGCCGCACCGGCCACCACGCCGGTCGCCGCCCCGACCGTCACGGCGAAGACCGAGCGGCCCACGCCCGCCGCGACGCCGACCGGCACCTCCGCACCGTCCGCCACCCCGGCGCCCACCGGCTCGCCGGTCGCGCGTACCCCCGGCAAGTTCACCGCGGTCCCGAGGCCGTGCCAGCTGCTCACCCGGCAGCAGGCCACCGAGCTGGTGGGCCGGTACGTGACCTCCAGCACCGAGCCCAGCGTCAGGTGCGGCTGGGGCGCGCTGCGCGACAGCGGCGACCTCGCCATCTACGCCACCTTCTACCTGTACGCCCAGCAGGGCGACGGTTACGAGACCAAGCTCGCCGAGGAGCACGTGCAGGGCGCCAAGGCGAAGGCCGAGTCGGAGGCGGGCCGGGGCGGCAGCGGCGCCAAGCACGGCGAGGTCTTCGAGATCCCCGACGCCGGTGACCAGGCGGTCGCCTGGGAGGTGCAGGAGACGACGTTCAGCTCCAAGAGGGTCACGGTCTACTCGGTGTTCAGCACCGGCAACATCGTGGGCGAGGTCCGCTACACCCGTGACGTCAAGGAGGACCCCACGCTGCGGCAGAAGATCCCGAAGGCGATCAAGTACCTCGCCGAGAACCTCGACGCCAAGGGCTGACGCATGCACGTAGTCGCCGGGCGTTACCACCTGGTCGCACCGCTGGGGGCGGGCGGCGCCGGCACGGTCTGGCGGGCGCAGGACGCGGTGCTGCGCCGCGAGGTCGCGGTCAAGCAGGTACGCCTGCCCTCCGACCCGGCCCGCAGGGACAAGGCGCTCGCGGACACCCTGCGCGAGGCCCGCGCCGCCGCCGCGCTGAACCATCCCGCGATCATCACCGTGCACGACGTCATCGCCGAGCAGGGGCAGCCGTGGATCGTCATGGACCTGCTCGCGGGCCGGTCGCTGGCCGACCTGATCAAGGAGTCCGGCCGGCTCCCCGCCGGGCAGGTGGCCACCATCGGGCTGCGGGTGCTCGACGCGCTCGACGCGGCGCACCGGCGCGGGATCCTGCACCGTGACGTGAAGCCCGGCAACGTGATCATCACGGACGCGGGCGAGGCCATCCTCACCGACTTCGGCATCGCCGCCCAGATCGACCCGCAGATCGACCCCCGGACCGGCCCCGGGCACGGCCCGCAGGCCGATCCGCGGAGCGGCGCGTGGACCGGCGGCGGCCCCGGCGCCGCCTCGGCGCTCGCTGCGGCCGAGCAGTCGGGCACGCCCGGGTATATCGCGCCGGAACGGCTGCGCGGCGAGCCCACGGGCCCGGCCTCCGACCACTGGTCGCTGGCCGCCACCCTGTACACGGCGGTGGAGGGGCAGAGCCCGTTCCGGCGCGACACCCCCATGGCGATGGTGGCGGCGGTGCTCACCCAGCCCCCGCTGCCCGCCGTGCACGCGGGGCCGATCGGCGGCCTGCTCATGGCGCTGCTGGACAAGAACCCGGCCGCGCGCCCGCCGCTCTCCGTGATCAAGGACGTGCTCGGCCCGATCGCGGCCCCCCTGCCCACCCGCCGCCCGGTCGGGGGCTCCGTCACCCCCGCCAGGCCACCCACCGACCCCTCCACCGGCGTCGCCACGATGCCGGTGACCCGGAGCAGGAGCAGGCTGCCCCTGGTGCTGGCCGCTCTGACGGCCGCCACCGCCGTCACGGTGAGCGTGGTGCTCCTGGTCAACGCCGCCAACGGGACGACCCCGCCCCCGGAGACCCGCCCGATCGCCCAGCCGTCGAACGGGCCCTCGAACGAGCCGTCCAGTGGACCGCCCTCCAGCCCGCCACCGAGTCCCACGGCCGGCACGACCGCGTCCCCGCGCGCACCGGGCGACGGCAAGTTCGCCACCGCGCCCAGCGCGTGCGGCCTGGTGCCGGAGGACCAGGCCGCGAAGATCATTCCCGGCCTGGCCAAGCGGCAGTCCGGGATGGACCCCGCCGAGTGCGGCTGGAACGGCGGGGAGGACGTGATCACGGTCAAGGTCACCCGCTCGGCCACGGTGGCGGCGGCACGCAAGGTCTTCGGCGGCAGGAAGGAAGCTCAGGCCTCCAAGACGGGCAGCAGCGGCGGTTCGACCTACCAGGCCGTACGCGATCTCCCCGGCGTCGGGGACGGCGCCTTCGGCCAGAACTGGTACGCGACGACGTTCACCCAGACCCACAGCATCGTGTGGCTGCGGGTCAGCAACGTGGTCGTGCAGATCGACGCGGCCACGTTCGGCGAGTCCAAGCCCCAGGCCAAGCACCAGAACTGGGCGCTCAAGCTCGCCGGAGCGGCGGCGGACACCCTCAGGAACACCTCGCCCCAGGACACCGGCTGATGCGGGCAGCAGTTCCCCCAGACTCGCGGAGAGGAGACGTGGCGGCCGCCCCGCCACGAACGAGATGAACGACTACCCGAACACGGCTCCCACCAAGCGGCCCGGTCTCCGGATGACGCCCGGCCTGCTCAGCGGGGCGATGGCGGTGCTCGTGCTGATGGTGTTCACCATCGTCTTCCTGGCCACCAGGCAGCCGCCGCCCGCGCCCGTCATCACGCAGGTCTCCGCGCGGACGTCCCGGCCCACGGAGAAGGCCACGGAGCCCGGCACGCCGCCGCCGGCCTCGCCCACCGAGCAGCCTTCGACCAGCGAGCCGGTGCCGACGGGGGAGGCGAAGTTCACCAAGGAGGTCGATCCGTGCAAGCTCGTCGGTGAGGACCTGCGGGTCAAGCTCGTGCTCTTCCCCAAGGAGACGAAGATCTACAAGGAGGAGTGCGAGTGGGGGACGCTGCCCAGGTTCGGCGCCGGGATCCCGGACAACATGTACCACAAGCTGAAGGTGTACACGAAGGTGTTCACCGGCGGTGTGGCCGAGGCGCATGAGCAGTTCGTCGCCCGCAGGGGCGAGGCCGCACTGATCCCCAAGGGCTACACCAAGCCCGACCCGATCGTCGGGGACGACTCCTTCGTCACCGGGTGGACCCTGCCGGGCGACACGGGCAAGGGACCGACGACGGCGGTCGTGGGGGTCCGCGTGAGCAACGCGGTGATCGAGGTGACGTACGACCGCCGCGTCACCGAGGACCCGGAGGGCAGGCTGACCCGGGGCGCGATGGAGGTGGCCAAGGCCGTCGCCGACAAGCTCAGCTCCGGCGCGGGGTGAACGAGGCCGTGGTCGTCGTCAGTCCTCTTCGAGCACGTACCGCAGGTAGAGGTCCGGCTTGGTGAGAAAGCGCCGCCAGTCGTCGACCAGCTGGAGTGACTCCCACTCGGTGCGCTGGACGCCGTGGTCGCCCAGTTCGACGATCTGCGCTCCCGGCAGGCCGGCCAGGATCGGCGAGTGCGTCGCGCAGATGATCTGCCCGCCTTCGCCGGCGACCTGGTGCATGAGGGCGAGCAGGCGAAGGCAGGACCGGAACGACAGGGCCGCTTCGGGTTCGTCCAGCAGATAGAGCCCCGGCCCTGACACCATGCGGTCGAGGACCGTGAAGAACCCTTCGCCGTGCGACTGCTCCGTGAGGTCGTCCTCCCAGAACCCCTTCATGCCGGACACGTGCTGTCCCAGGGTGAACAGCGTCTCAGCCCGGAAGAAGAAGCCCCGCCGCCCGCGCCGGGGACCGCGCAGCAGGCGAAGACCTGTCGTGGTGAGTTCGACGTCCAGCGCCTCCCCGAGCGGAGAGGGCATCCCCGTGGAGGCGTATTTCGTCCCCGCCTTGCCGCCCTCGGAGTTGATGTCGCACGCGTCGGCGATGGCCTCCACCAAGGTGGACTTCCCCGATCCGTTCTCCCCCACCAGGAACGTCACCCGCTCGGTGAAGGTCAGCCCTTGCGACTCAAGATGGCGAACCACGGGGAGGGCGGCGCACCAGTCGGTCGGGGGCCGGGACAGTTCGAGCCGCGTCAAAAGCACGTCCACCACCTTTCCACGACATCGAGAAGTTTGTCCGCAGGACTACGAGCCGTTCTCCTTCTTGACCGTGTCGAAGACGATGTCGCGCCAGTCGGCCGGGGTCTTCTTGATCACGCCGACCTCCTTCATGAAGGCGCTGAGCTTGAGTACGCCGTGCGGCGCCGTGGTGAACTCGATGCCGGTGTAGGTCAGGTACTCCTGGTACTTCTCCGGCGCGATCTCGCCCTTCTCCGCCTCCGAGAGGATCTCGGCGGCCTCGGCGGGTGACGCGGTGATGAGCTCGTTGGCGCGGGTGACGTTCTTGTGGAAGGAGGCGAGCACGTCGGGGTTGGCCGCCGCGTACTCCTCGCTGGTCACCACCGCGTTGAAGCCGTGCGGGCCGAAGAGCTCGTAGCTGTCGACCAGTTTGCGCGCCCCCTGCTCCACGGCCTGGAACTGGAACGGCGGCGAGGTGTAGGCGCCCGCCAGTTGCCCGGCGACCAGGGCCTGCAGCGCCTCCGGGTGGGCCATGGCCACGATGTTCTTGTCCAGCGCGTGCGCGTCGCCGAGTTGCTGCTGGGCCGCGCGCTGCAACATCACCGACTGGATCGAGCCGGGCGAGACGGCGGCGATCTGGTCGGCCGGGCCGAAGTCCTTCAGGCTGCGGAACTTCGGGTCCTTGGCCACCAGCCACAGCGGCATGTCGTTCAGCGAGCAGACGACCTTCCAGGGGACGCCCGCGTCCCAGCCGATGAGGTAGGGGCCGTAGCCGCTGACCCCGAGCTGGAGGCTGCCCGAGACGATCCCGTCCCTGGTCGCGGCGCCGCCGCTGACGGTCTTCCAGTTGATCGTCCGGCCGGGGAGGTCCTGCTCCAGCCAGCCCTTGGCCTGGATGATGATCAGCGCGGCGTAGCTGATGCCCGAGCCCTGGGAGATGTTGATCTCGCCGCCGGAGCCGCCCGAGCCGCCCGACCCACCGGAGCCGCCCGGCCCGCCCGAACCCCCGCCGCCGCACGCGGCGGTCAGTGCCAGCAGGCCGGCGCCGGTCACGCCGAGGCGCAGCGCGTCCCTGCGGCTGTACGAGCACCGCCCGGCGGGGGCGAGGCGGTCCCCGGCGGCGCGGGAGAGTGTCATCACGTTCCTTCCTTCATGCCCCACCGGGTCACCGTGTGCCGTTCGACCAGACTGAAGACCAGGTCGAGGGCGATGCCGATGAGAGCGATCGTCACCAGGCCGGCGAACACGTCGGGCGTGCGCGCGTAGTAGCGGGCGTTGTTGATGAAGAAGCCGAGCCCGCCGTCGGTCCCGGCGGTGCCGAAGACCAGCTCGGCGGCGATGATCGTGCGCCAGCCGAACGCCCAGCCGGTCCTCAGGCCGGAGATGGCGTGCGGCAGCGCGGCGGGCATCATCACGTCACGGGTCAGCCGCCAGCCGCGCAGGCCCAGGTTGCGGCCGACCATGAGGAGGGTGGCGGGCGTGGTGCGCAGGCCCATGCTGACGTTGACGGTCATCGGCCACAGGACGGCGTTGGCCGTGACGAAGATCAGCGCCGTGTCGGTCAGCCCGAACCAGAGCATCGCGAGCGGCAGGATGGCCACCGACGGCAGCGGGTTGATCATGGAGGACACCAGTTGCAGCGCGTCGTTCCCGATCGTGGTGGTGGCGGCCAGCACGGTGAGCAGCACCGTCAGCACGATGCCGATGGCCATGCCGGTGCCCAGCAGGCGCAGGGTGGTCAGGGTGGAGACGGCCATCTCGCCGTCGGCCCAGCCGCCGGCCCAGGCCACGGCCACGTCCCAGGGTCCGGCGAAGACGAACGGGCTCACCCCGGACAGGGACGCGTACGCCTGCCAGATCCCGATCAGGACGACGAGGATGATCGCGCGCCGCGACCAGGCAGGCAGGCGCGTCCACGAGCCGGCCGTAGCGGGCCCCGCCGCGCGCGCGACCGCGGGGGCGCTATTCGAAGACGGCACCGTCGAGGTCCTCCCCTTCCTCGGCGAGCAGCGCGCGGAGCCGCTGCCGGGCCTCGGCGAAGCCGGGCGCGTCGGAGCCGTCCAGGCCGGACACGTCCACGATCTCCCTGACCCGCGAAGGACGGCCGCCGAGCACGACCACCCGGTCCCCGAGCAGCACCGCCTCGTCGATGCTGTGCGTGACGAACAGCAGCGCCACCCGGGTGCGCGTGACGATGTCGGCCAGCTCGCGCTGCAGCCGTCCGCGCGCCTGGGCGTCCAGGGCGCCGAAGGGCTCGTCCATGAGCAGCATCAGCGGGTCGATCGCGAGCGCCCGCGCGATGGCGACCCGCTGCTTCATCCCGCCGGACAGCTGGTGCGGATAGCTGTCGAGGACGTCGTGCAGGCCCATGAGCTCCAGGAATTCGACGGCCCTGCGCCGCGCCCCGGCCCGGTCGGAGCCGGTCACCTTGAGCGGGTGACTGACGTTGCCGAGGATGGTGCGCCACGGGAACAGCTGGTCGAACTCCTGGAACACGAACGCCCGGTCGGGGCCGGGCTCCGGCGCGTCCCTGCCCCGCAGGACGACGCGGCCCGACGTGGGACGCAGGAACCCGCCGACGGCCTTGAGGATGGTCGACTTGCCCGACCCCGAGGGGCCGAGCAGCATGACCTTCTCCCCGTACGCCACCTCGAAGGTCGCCTCCTCGACGGCGGGCACGTGCCGGCCCTGCCGCTGGTAGCCGATCGCCACCTGGTCGACGAGCAGCAGCGGGCCGTCGGAGGGCGGGTCGTCGCGCGGGGTGGCGACCGTCGTTGCGGATGTCACGGCAGGTCCCTTTCGGAGCGTCCACGCAGCAATTGGAGGGTAATCCTACAGACAATGTAGGAAATATACGACACGTGGAGGTGCGCCCGCCGGGAAGCAGCGGCGGCGTGATGTTGAAGCCGTCCGCCGCGCCGCCCAGGAACCACTCCTGGAGCTGGTCGGCCATCTGCTCGGGCGTCCCCGCGAAGACCCGGTGCCCACGCCCGCCCGGGCAGCGGCCCGTCCAGGTGCTCCTCGGTCAGCTCAATGCCGGTCATGCGGGAGAGCTGGGCCAGCCCGTACGCGGGGATCAGCAGCTCTTCGAGCCCCTTCTCCAGGGCGTGCGCCTCCCGCTCGGTCGAGCCGATGATCGGTGGGGCGGCCCTGGCGTAGCGGGTCGCGTGCGCGGGACGTTCGACGCCGAAGTCGCGCGGCTCGGCCTCGCCGGTGGAGGTGGCGGGTCAGCGGTTCGAGCCCGCGGAGCGTGTAGTGCCGCACGTCGCCGGAGAGCGCCACGCCGTCGGCCAGGAAGACCGCGTCGAGCTTGCCGCGCTCGGCGATCCTGGCCGGCTCCAGGTGACGAGCGGTTATGTGTTTCCTACCAAATTTGCATGAAATACTTTTCGGTGTGTCGTGTTCATGACATGGCAGGATTTCGCCGTACCGAAAACCTTGAATCGGACAGGGTCGCTGGGCCAGGCTGCTCGACGGCGTTCACGGCGCCGTCGAAAGCGATGGCCGGGCGCCTGTGTGCTTGGAGGCCCCGGTGCGGCGCAACCCCCCTTCCACCCGGCTGCGCCGTGGCGCGTTCGTCCTGCTCGGCGTGCTGCTGGCGCTGACAGGAGCGGTCGTTCCCGCTCAGGCGGAACCCCCTGGACCGCTGCCGCCCGACCTGTCGGCGCGGCTGACCGCCGACGGCGGCGCCACCGACTTCTGGGTGGAGTTCAAGGAGCAGGCCACGCTGAAGTCGGCGGCCGCGATCAAGGACTGGTCGGCACGCGGCGAGGCCGTGCTGCGGGAGCTGCGCTCGACCGCCGAGTCCAGCCAGGCGCGGGCCCTCGGCCTGGTGCGGGCCGCGGGCGCCGAGGCCACGTCCCTCTACATCGACAACTCCCTGTACGTACGCGGCGGCTCCGCCGAACTGGCCACGAAACTGGCCGACGATCCCGCGGTCGAGCGGGTCCGGGTGCCGCGCACGTACACGCTGCCCCGGCCCACCCCGGGCGAGCGGGTCGCCGCGAGCGGCCCGGTGGAGTGGGGCGTCAGCGCCATCCACGCCGACCAGGTGTGGAGCGAGTACAAGAGCACCGGCCAGGGCATCGTGGTCGGCAACATCGACTCCGGAGTGGACTACACCCATCCCGCGCTGGCCGGCTCGTATCGGGGCGCGAACGGCGACGGCGGCTTCACCCACGACTACAACTGGTACGACCCCACCGCGCTCTGCGCCGAGGCCGCGCCGTGCGACAACTTCGGCCACGGCACCCACACCATGGGCACGATGACCGGCGGCGAGGGCATCGGCGTCGCGCCCGGCGCCCGCTGGATCGCGGCCAAGGGCTGCCGCGACTACCAGTGCGGCGAGCTGACGCTGGCGCTGTCGGCGCAGTGGATGCTCGCCCCGACCAAGGCCGACGGCTCCGACCCCGACCCGGCCCGGCGGCCCGACATCCTCAACAACTCCTGGTCGTCGGGGACCGGGAACCCCTGGTACCAGGACTACGTGCGCCAGTGGGTCGCGGCGGGCATCTTCCCCGTCTTCGCGGCCGGCAACGACGGGCCCGCGTGCGGGACCCAGCACTCGCCGGGCGAGTACCCGGAGTCGTACGCCGTCGGAGCCGTCGACCAGGACGGGAACGTGGCCGGCTTCTCCTCGCGCGGCGAGGCGGGCCTGTCCGACAGCAAGCCCGACATCGCCGCGCCCGGCCAGAACGTGCGGTCGAGCATGCCCGGCGGCGGCTACCAGGTGCAGCAGGGCACGTCCATGGCCGCGCCGCACGTCAGCGGCGCCGTGGCACTGCTCTGGTCGGCCGCGCCCGCCCTCGTCGGTGACGTCGCCGCGACCCGGGCGATCCTCGGCGGCACCGCCCGCGACCACGCCGACACCACCTGCGGCGGCACCGCCGGCGACAACAACGTCTACGGCGAGGGCATGCTGGACGTCTACCGCGCCGTCGGCGCCGCCCCCCGCACCGGCACGGGCGTGCTGACCGGCCAGGTCACCGACCAAAGCACCGGCGAGCCGGTCGCCGGCGCCCGCGTCACCGCCACCGGGCCGCGCGTGCTCGACACCATCACCGGCGCGGACGGCGTCTACCTGCTGCACCTGGACGAGGGCGACTACGACGTCGCCCTGTCGCTCTTCGGCTACGACGCCGCGAAGCTCGGCGGCGTGCGGGTGACCGGGGACGAGAGCACGACCAAGGACGTCGCGCTGTCCCCGACGCCGACGAAGAAGGTGACCGTGCGGGTCGCGGACGGCTCGGGTCACGGCTGGCCGCTCTACGCGGAGCTCTCCGTCGAGGGCGCTCCGGCCACCTGGTTCACGGCTCCGGGCGACGGGCGGGCGCGCCTGGACCTGCCGGTGGGCGGCACGTACGAGGTCACCGCCACTCCGCGCTACCCCGGCTACCGGCCGGTCACGGCGCAGGTCTCCGGAACCACGCTCGAACTCAAGGCGGAGATCGACCCCGCGGCCTGCTCGGCGCCCGGCTACGCCACCGACGGTGGCACGTGCGCGCCGGTGGCGGGCGGGCTCGTGTACGGCAACGTGACCGACGCGAACACCCGCGAGCCGGTCGACGGCGCGACCGTCACCCCTGACGGCGGAGCCGGCCACGACACCGCCGCCACGCCCGACGACCCGGCGCTGGCGGACGGCTTCTACTGGGCGTTCGCGCCCATGCCGCGGGCGGGCCGGCGGGTCCTCACCGCCGTCCAGCGCGGTTACCAGAGCGCCACCGTCCCGCTGCGGTCCGGGGCCGACCAGGTGTCCAGGGCCGACTTCGCGCTCAAGGCGGGGCGACTGTCGGTGAGCACGGACGAGGTGACGGAGCGGGCCCAGCTCGGGGGGCGGGCGAAGGCCCGGGTGACCCTCACCAACCGGGGGTCGGCGCCGCTGACGTACGACCTCGCCGGGGCGAAGGGCAGCGCGTTGGCCCAGGCGCAGGGTCAGGGCACGCCCGCGACCCGCATCGAAACACCCGGCCTCACCCCCGCCGCCCGCACCCCCGCCGGCCGCACCCCGGCCACCGGCCCTGAGAACGGCCCTGAGAACGGCGCTGAGAACGGCGCAACACCCGAACCCGCTGCCACCGCCACGGACGGTGGCACCCGGGCGGCGGACGGTGGGACGCCTGCGGCGGATGGTGGGACGCCTGCGGCGGATGGTGGGACGCCTGCGGCGGATGGTGGGACGCCTGCGGCGGTGCCTTGGACGGATATATCCAACTATCCGACCACGATCAGGGACAACGCCGTCGGGTACCACGACGGCCGCGTCTACTCCTTCGGCGGCTCCCTGCGCGGCGAGGGCGGCACCCCCGCCTCCTACGTCTACGACCCGGCCGCCAAGACCTGGACCCGGCTGGCCGACATGCCGGACGCCAGGCAGAAGCCCGCCTCGGCGTTCGTGGACGGCAAGTTCTACGTGGTCACCGGCTGGGGTCAGGACGGCACGCCCGCCGCCCGTACCCTCGTCTACGACCCGGAGGCCGACACCTGGAGCACCGGCGCGGACAACCCGCACCCGTGGGGCGCGGTCGGATCCGCCGTGCTCAACGGCAAGATCTACACGGTCGGCGGATGCACGGGCGAGTGCCAGAGCGCGACCGACCAGGTCACCGTGTACGACGTGGCGAGCGACACCTTCACCGAGGCGGCCCCCTACCCCGAGCCGATCTCGTGGGCAGCCTGTGGCGGCATCGACGGGAAGGTCCACTGCGCGGGCGGCCTGGCGGCGGGCCCGCACGGCACCACGCACGCCTACGCGTACGACCCGGCGCGCGATGCCTGGTCCAAGTCCGCCGACCTGCCGATCGACCTGTGGGCCAGCGGCTACGCCGTGGCCGGCGGCCGGCTCGTGGTGGCGGGCGGCGTGACGAACGGCGGCAGCGCGCTGACCAACGAGGCGTTCGCGTACGACCCGGACGCCGACGCCTGGACGGCGCTGCCGAACTCCCGCAACGCCCTCTACCGCGGCGCCGCCGCCTGCGGCCTGTACAAGATCGGCGGCGCGAACGGGCCGCGCGTGACCCCGTTCGGCGAGGTCCTGCCCACCCTGGACGCCTGCGACCCGGCGGGCACGGCCGCGCCCTGGCTGAACGCGGACCCCGGGCACGGCACCCTCGCGCCCGGCCGCAGCGTCCGCGTCACCCTCACGCTCGACGCCCGCGAGATCGCCGAGCCCAGGACGTACGAGGCACGGCTGACCGTCAACGAGGACACCCCGTATCCGGCGCCGGCCATCGACGTGACCCTCAAGGTGGACGCGCCCTGGCACTGGGCCCGGCTGTCCGGTGAGGTGAGCTCGAAGGCGTGCGACGGGAAGGCGGGCCCGCTGCCGGGCGCGACAGTGACGCTGCGGCGCGGCCGCGACACGTGGACGGCGACCACCGACGCGCAGGGCCGTTACTCCCTGTGGCTGCCGGGCGGCCTGGGGAAGCAGGAGGTCAAGGTGAGCGCCGACGGCCACAAGCCGGCCTCGTTCAACGTCCGCCTGCTCCCGCACACGCAGATCCGCCACGACACCACCCTGCCCCGCACGGCCTGCTGACCCCGACCTGGCGCAACGCTGGAAGGCCCCGCCACAACAGGGCCTTCCAGCACCCGGCCGGCACGTGCACCCCGACCGAAATCGGGCCACGTCGGACGGTCAAGCCCCCCTTGGCCGCCCCAAGCACCCGACCGGCCAGAGCACCTCGACCGGATCGGCACCCCTGCCGGTCAGGGTGCCTTGGCCGGTTCGGGGGTCTCGACCGTCAGGTGCGGCTCCAGTGAGCGCAGGAAGTCCGTCGCGTCGAACATCGCGCCGGCCGAGGCGAGCCCCTTCACCCGGAAGTCCCCCGCCAGGATGCGCGCCACGGCCTCCACCGCCAGCGGCGCGGTGATCGCGTAGATGTCGCGGCCGGCGGCCGTGGCGCGGCGCTCGACGCCGTCCTTGCGCACCACGACGTCCACGACGAAGGTCTGGTCGGAGCGGCCAGAGGCATCGGCCGCCTCCGGTGCGGGGGTGTCGGCGCCGGCCAGATCCCGCGCGGCCACGACCGTCATGTAGCCACGCACCTCGGGCACGTCCAGGTGGCTCGGCACGGTCACCACATCCGCCATGGTGAACTCCGCCAGCACCGCCCGCCGGCCCATCGGCTCGGGGAAGGGCCAGTCCTGCTCCGTCAACTGGTCGTCGTGGTACTCCAGCGCGCCGTTCCTGAACCGCACCCGGCGACCCGCGCGGCGCTCGTG
Source organism: Nonomuraea fuscirosea (assembly GCF_003001935.1). Taxonomy (GTDB): domain Bacteria; phylum Actinomycetota; class Actinomycetes; order Streptosporangiales; family Streptosporangiaceae; genus Nonomuraea; species Nonomuraea fuscirosea. Next base: position 236,640 of record NZ_PVNG01000005.1, read on the forward strand.
GGACACCCGGCCCGCCGCCCTGGTCCCCTCCGTGGGATGCCAGCCGCTCAGCCCGTACGCGACGTGTACCACGTCGGCGTCCGTCGAGCCACCCATGGCCGCGGTGGCCAGCAGGTCGCCGAGCCCGCCGTAGAAGGCCATCGCCGGCACCACGGGCGTACCGGCCCGCGCCGCCCGTTCCGCGTAGGTGGCGAACATCGACGCGTTCGCCTCGATCTCGGCCGCGACGTCCACGTACGGGATGCCGGCTCGCAGGGCCGCCTCGACCACGGGACCTCCCGTCACCGCGAACGGCCCCGCACAGTTGACCACGGCGGCCGCACCGGCGAGCGCCCGATCCAACGCCTGCGCATCATCCACCGCGGCCGCCCGCACCTCCACCCCACCCCCGATCTCTTTGGCCAGTGGCGCCAGGCGGTCCGCGTCGCGGCCCGACAGGATGGGGGTGAAACCGCGCCGGAGCAGTTCGGCCACGACGAACCGTCCCGTGTGCCCCGTAGCCCCGTAGACCACCACCGCGTCCGACGTACCCATGACTTCCCCGATCTTCGATCTGCTGAGGAGTCCACTCTCCACGGTCGCCGACCCCGGCCGTGAGAGTCCGGAACGACAGCATGCGTACACTTTCCGACATGCACACCGTCGCGCTGGCGACCGCCGGTCACCTGCTGCACTTCGAGCTGGGCGTGGCCTACGAGATCTTCGGCAACCCGCCGCAGGAGGCCGTGGACGGCTGGTACGACGTCCGGCTGTGCGGGCCGGGCCCGGTGCGGGTGGGCCCGTTCGCGGTCGAGCCGGACCACGGGCTGGACCGGCTCGCCGAGGCCGGCACCGTGATCCTGCCCGCGTGCGCCGACATCGACGAGCCGCCGCCCCCTGAGCTGGTCGAGGCCGTACGGGCGGCCCACGCGGCGGGGGCCAGGATCGCCTCCCTCTGCACCGGGGCGTTCACGCTAGGGGCGGCGGGGTTGCTGGACGGACGGCGGGCCACCACCCACTGGGCGCACACCGCGGAGCTCAGCGCCCGCCATCCGCGCGCCGTCGTGGACCCGGACGTGCTCTACACCGACAACGGCAGCGTCCTGACCGCCGCGGGTAAGGCCGCCGCCGTCGACCTCTGCCTCCACCTGGTCCACCTCGACCACGGGGCGGCGGTCGCCAACGCGGTCGCCCGCCGCCTGGTCATGCCGCCTCACCGGCCGGGCGGGCAGGCCCAGTTCGTGTCCACGCCGGTGCGGGTCACGGGCGATCACGCGCTCGCCTCCGTACTCGCCTGGGCCATGGAACGGCTGGACCAGCCGCTCACGGTGACGCACCTGGCCCGGCAGGCGAACACGAGCCCGCGCAACCTCGCCCGCCAGTTCCGCGCCGTGACCGGGCAGACGCCGCTGCGGTGGCTGCTGACCCAGCGGGTACGCCGTGCCCAGGAGCTGCTGGAGACCACCGACGAGAGCGTGGAGGCGGTCGCCACCGCCACCGGCATGGGCACCGCCACGACTTTGCGCCGCCAGTTCAAGCGGATCGTCGGCGTCCCACCCGACAACTACCGCCGCTCCTTCCGCGCCTCACCCCGCTGACCCACCCAGGTGCCCGAGGCGCGTCACTCGTGCCGGACCTCGGATGCGGCGCGAGACGGCCGGAACACCGGCCCTCGGGGGCGCCATGAGATCATCTCGGCTTGCGGGGGCGTCCGCCGTCTGTTCATATGAGCGACATGTCGCCATTACAGGGTCTATGTCCATGATTCGGAAGCTTTGTCGTGGCCTGGCCATCGCCGGCCTGGTCGGCACCGCCGCCCTGACCTCACTCCCCCCGGCCCCCGCGGCGGCGACCGCAGAGGCCACCCTAGGGGTCACTGGGCCCGGCGGGATCGACCGCGTGCACCAGCGGCTGCTCAAGCACGGCCGCGGCGCCCCGCTCATGATCGCCTCCCACCGCGGCCAGTGGCGCGAGGCCCCGAGAACTCCCTGGCCGCGATCGACGCCGCCATCGGAGACGGCGCCGAGGTCGTCGAGATCGACGTACGCCCCACCAAGGACGGCCACCTCGTGCTCATGCACGACGACAGCGTCGACCGGACCACCGACGGCACCGGCCGGGTCGCCGACCTGACCCTCGACCAGATCAGGTCGCTCCACCTCAGGCAGGGCCTGGGCGGCGGCCAGGCCGCGATCACCGAGCACACCGTGCCGACCTTCGAGGAGGCGATGCGGGCCGTCAAGGGCAGGGCGCTGGTCAACCTGGACAAGGGCTGGCCGGTCAGGGCGCAGATGTACGAGGTGCTGAAGCACACCGGCACCGTGGACCACGGCCTGTTCAAGGGCGCTCCCACGGTCGAGGAGGCCGCCGCCTTCATGGCCGGGGACCCGGAGATCCTCTACATGCACATCATCGACGACGCCACCGCCGGCGTCGTCGGCACCTTCCCCGGCCGTCAGCCGGTGGCGTACGAGGTGGTCTTCGACAGCACCGACGACCCGCAGGTCACGCGCGAGACGCTGGCGAAGATCGCGCGGCACAGCCGCGTCTGGATCAACAGCATGTGGTACGGTCTGGCGGCCGAGTACACCGACGAGGCGTCCCTGCGCGACCAGGACCTCGGCTGGCGCACCCTGGTCAGGACCTACGGCGCGAACATGATCCAGACCGACAACGTCGAGGCGCTCGCCTACTGGCGCGCCGGCGGCGACCTGTCCCGCTACGGCCGGCAGCCCGGGAACCGGACGATCCGCGTCGAGGGCGAGGACTTCGCGCCGGGCGGCGAGGGCGTCGGCTACCACGACCTGGACCCCAACCGCTGCACCGTGGCCCGCCCCGACGAGGGCGTGGACATCTGCGACCTGGAAGGCGCCGTCGCGGTGAACTGGATCCGCGGCGGCGAGTGGCTCAAGTACCGCTTCGAGGTCAGGAAGGCGGGCCTCTACCAGGTCTCGGCCCGCGTCTCCTCGCCCTACTCCCCCGCCGGCGCCGTCGTGCTCGACTGGGGCACCGGCTCCGGTACGACGGCCCCGATCGCGAACACCACCAGCCACGACGCGTTCACCCTCCAGCCCCTGGAACGCCGCCGGCTCACCAAGGGCACGCACGAACTGGTCCTGCGCATGCCGGAGACCGCGTACCAGAACTTCAACCTCGACTACCTGCAGCTCGACCTGGCCGGCCGCTGACGGAAGCGCCCGGCCTGTCATGATCGTGGGCCGGTGGGCGCGGGTGCGGGCCCGGAGAGGGCGCGGAAGGCCCAGGCGGTGATCCGCCAGAGCGCCTCGAACAGGACACCCGCGCTCATCTTGCTCGTCCCCGCCGTACGGTCGACGAAGGTGATCGGCACCTCAGCCACCGTGCAGCCCTGGCGTACCGCCCGCAGGGTGAGATCCACCTGGAAGCAGTAGCCGCGCGACTCGACACCGCCGAGCAGGATCCGGGAGAGCGCGGCGGCGCGGTAGACGCGGAACCCGCCGGTGACGTCGGCGACGGGCAGCCGGAGCGCCAGCCGGGCGTACCGGTTGGCCAGGCGCGAGAGCAGCTCCCGCCGGCGCGGCCAGTTCGCCACCCGGCCGCCGGGCGTCCAGCGCGAGCCGATGACGAGGTCGGCCCGCTCCGCCGCGCGCAGCAGCGCGGGCAGCCGCTCGGGCGGGTGCGAGCCGTCGGCGTCGATCTCCACCAGCAGGTCGTACCCGCGGGCGAGCCCCCAGCGGAAGCCCGCCGAGTACGCGGCACCGAGCCCCTGCTTCCGCTCGCGGTGCAGGACGTGCACACCGGGCAGCTCGGTCGCGAGCCGGTCGGCGATCCGGCCGGTGCCGTCGGGGCTGTCGTCGTCGACGACGAGCAGGTGCGCGGCGGGTACGGCGGCGCGGATCCTGGCGACGATGCGGGGCAGGTTGTCGCGTTCGTCGTAGGTCGGGATGACGATCAGGACGTTGCTCATGACGGCTCCTCAGCTCGCGTGCTTGTAGTCGGTCCAGCCGGTCGGCCACGGGGTGTGCGGTTCCGAGCAGATCGTGATGGGCAGGCCCAGCTCTTCGTTCGGGACGCCGGTGCCGTGGTCGACGGCTCCGGCGGACGAGCACTGCGCGAAGCGCGACCGCAGCTCGGCGGGCGGCAGCCCCACGGCGACCACCGTCCGCGCCGTCGCGGGCGGCGGACCCTGGTACCAGAGCTCGTTGTGCCCGCTGTAGACGGGAACGTCCGGGGCGAACCGGTTCAGCGCACCGGCCTCGCCGTAGTTCGCGGTGAGGACGACCGTCCCCGGCGGCAGCGCCCGCTGCACCCCGGCCACCTGAGCGGCGAAGCGCGGCCAGCCCACCGACTCCCTGGACACCTCGTTCGGCGAGTAGCCCAGCGCCGCCGGCGGGAGCAGCGGCAGCGCCACGGCGACCCCGATGAGCGAGGTGCCGAGCAGCCCGCACCAGACCGCTCCGCGCCGGGCGGTCCTGCGCTCCATCCACGCGGCGACGGGCACGCAGCCGGCCACGAAGGCGAAGATCAGGCTGCCCGCGACGTAGTCGGCCCGGCCGCCCGACGCCCAGCCGAGCAGGATCGTCACCAGGGTCGCGATGGCCAGCGGCCGGGTCTCGCGCCGCCCGCTCAGCCAGCGCCACCCGACGACGGCGATCACGAACGCTCCCATGCTGAGCAGCGCCACCGTCATCGGCACGAACATGATCCGGTTGATCGGCTCGCTCAGCGTGGCGGCCATGGTGAGCTGCGGCCAGCCGTTGACGGCCTGGTAGACCAGGTTCGGGGCGGCGAGCACGGCGGCCACGCTCGCTCCCGACCAGAACCATCTCTCGGCGAAGACGGCGCGCGGGCCGCGCACGGCCAGTCCGACGCCGATGAGCAGTCCGGTGACCAGCCCGGTGATCAGCAGCACGATCAGGTGCTTGTTGTACGTCGCCGCTCCGGTGACGGCGCCGGCCGCCAGCCACCACCGTCCGTCGCCGCGCAGCAGGGCGCGCAGCACGAACAGGATGCAGGTCGTCCAGAACACGAAGTCGGCCGACTGGGTCAGCAGGGTGTGCCCGACGACCAGCGGGAACATGCCGGTACCGAGCCCGGCGGCGGCCAGCGTCTGGGCGCCGGCCCGGCCGCCGAGCTCACGGGTGATCGCCGCGCCGACCAGGATCAGCAGCCCCGCGCACAGGGCGGGGACGACCCGCAGCCCGACGATGGTGTCGCCGAACAGCTCCGTGGAGAGCCTGGCCAGGAGCGGGGTCAGCGGGGGCTGGTCGAAGTAGCCCCAGGCGGGGGTCTGGCCGAGGAGACGGAAGTAGAGCTCGTCGCGGTGGTAGCCGTAGAACGGGCTCAGGATCAGCAGGGTGACCACGACGGCGGCGGCGATGGGGCCGATGATCCGCCAGGCGAAGGCGGGCAGCGGCAAAGCGGAGGTCTGAGGGCTGGGGGCTTTGACTAGCATGCCTCCACGGTCTTCGAACCCGCCCCGCCTGTCGTCTGGCCACAAGCAGAACCTGAAGTCAGACCCCGGTCATAGCCGCCGCCCCACCAAGGCAGACCCGGACACGCCCGGTCCACCTGAACGGCCGACGCCATGGCCGAACCCGGGGACAGACTCCAGACGCGGACGACCCACCCGGGAGGCGGACCAGCCATGGCCGAACCCCTATGCAGCCTCCGAACGCAGACGACCCGCCGGAACGGGCCATCTTGTGCCCGAGCCCAAGGTCAGGTTTCCGGCGCGGGCGGCCACCGGAGCGGAGCACGCCGTAGCCGAACCCCGGGTCAGGCTCCGGGAGCGGGTGACTCGCCGGGGTGGACCACGCCGTGGTCGAAGGCGAAGACGACCGCCGCCGCGCGGTCGCGTACCGCCAGCTTGGTGAAGATGCGGCCGACGTGGGTCTTGATCGTGCCCTCGCCGATCACGAGCTGCCGGGCGATCTCGGCGTTCGTGAGCCCACGGCCGATGAGTTTGAGCACGTCGAGCTCGCGGGAGGTGAGGTCGCCGAGCCGGCGGACCGCGTCGGGGTCGGTCACCGGATCCGTGCGGTAGCGCCGCAGCACCCGCCCGCAGACGGCCGGGTCGAGCCAGCCGTCACCCGCCGCGACCGCCCGGACCGCGCGCTGGATGTCCTCGGCCGGAGCGTCCTTGAGGCAGAACCCCGACGCGCCCGCCCGCAGCGACGCCGCCAGCACGGCGTCCTCGCCGAACGTGGTCAGCACCAGGACCCGGCAGGCCGGATCGGCGGCCAGCAGCGCACGGGTGGCCTCGACGCCGTCCATGTGCGGCATGCGGATGTCCATGACGACGACGTCGGGCCGGGCCCGCGCCACCTCCGCCAGCGCCGCCCGGCCGTCGGACGCCTCGCCCGCGACGTCGAACCCGTACGGCTCGCGCAGGATCGTGCGTAGACCCGCCCTGGCCAGCTCCTGGTCGTCCACCAGCACCACCGAGATCATGCCGGCAGCTCCGTCCGCACGACCCACCGGTCGTCCTCGGGGCCGGCCGTGACCCGGCCGCCGACCATGCGCACCCGGTCCGCCATCGTGCGAAGTCCCATGCCGCCATTCTGCCGAGGCGGGCGCTCCGGCAGCAGATTGACCACCGTGGCCTCGACGCCGCCTTCGTCCGAGACACGCAGCCGGACCTCGACGGAACGGCGCGGCGCGTGCCGGCTCGCGTTGGCCAGCGCCTCCTGCATGAGCCGGTAGAGCACCATGCCGGTGGTCGGGCTCACCACGGACAGCTCGCCCTCGACGCTCGACTCCAGATCGAGGCCCGCCGTACGGTATTCGTCGAAGAGCTCGGGCAGCCGGGGCGCGGTGGGCTGCGGCGCGACCACGGCCGGATCGGCGCCTTCCTCGGCCAGCACCCTGACCACCTTGCGCAGCTCCGCCATGCTCTGCCGGGCGAGCCGCTCGGCCTCGGCCAGCCCGGCCGCCGCCCGCTCCGGCTCGTGCTCGATCGCCAGCCGCGCGCCGCCCAGGTGCAACACCGTCACGGCGAGCGTGTGGGCGACGATGTCGTGCAGGTCGGCGGCCAGCCGCTGCCGCTCGGCCAGGGTGGCGGCGGCGTTGGCGGCGCGCTCGGCCCGATGTAACCGCTCGCCCACCTCGATGCGGTAGCGCGCGGCCCAGGCACTCCAGAAGACGAGCGTCACGGCGCCCAGCCAGTTGGGCCACCCCGGGTCGGGGGTGGTGAACGCCGCCACCAGCACCACGGCCAGCGAGGCGAGCCACATGACGATCCCCGGCCAGAGCCGCAGGGTGAGCCCGACGAACGCGATGTAGAACACCAGGATGAACCAGCCGACGCTGTTGACCGCGAGCCCGGTGAGGGCCGCGACGGCGGCGGGCGCCAGCAGCCCGGCCACCTCGGCCGGACGGCCCGGCGCCGTACGCACCATGACGAGGCAGAGCACGAGGAAGGCGGCTCCCCCGGCGAACGGCGGCACGCAGCCGCAGCCGTCCGCGATCGTCTGCGCCCATGACAGCCCGACCAGCAGCACCAGCAGCCCGAAACCGACCGGCACCAGCCAGCGGGGAGTCCGCATCACCCGCTCATAGTAGAAACCGGCTGCTCCCCCGCGCATCCACCCTGAGTCATACTCCGCCGTCTGCCCACGGTCTGACCGGCCGCGTCCTCCGGTCAGCCCGCGCCCGAACGAGTCGGCCTCCGCACGGCTCGCGAACGAGTGGATCGGCGTCGCACGGATCGTGGGACGCCCGGATCGGGCCTGACCGCGCCCCACGAACGGGTCAGGCCGCGCGGGCGGACGGGTCAGGCCGCGCGGGCGGCGCGGCGGGCGCGGTCGCGCAGGCGGCGGGCGGCCAGGTGGATGGTCGACAGGTGCCGGGCCGCGTCGGCCCGCATGGAGGCGGGAATGTCCGACAACCCTCGGTACAGCACGCACGAGAGCTGCAGATAGCTCATGAACAGCGCCAGTTCACCCGCCAGCGGCTCCGGCCGGCCGTCGGCGGTCACCGCCAGCGGCCCCTCCCACCCGTCCACCGCCTCCAGCAGGATCCGCTGCTGGCCGAGCAGGACGGCGAGCACGTCGCCGGCCGGGTAGGGTGCCGATCCGCGCATCGGATGCGCGGCCAGCACGCTCACGACCGCGTCCGCCGCCCCCGCCACCGTCGCCGCCAGCCGCCGCCGCTCCGCCCCAGCCCTGCCGCTCGTCGACCCCGCCTCGCCGCTCATGAGCGCTCCCTCGCCGGCCGGATGCGGCCGATCACGACGTGCTCCCCGCCAGTGCCCGGCGCAGGTAGGTCGCGGTCGGGGAGGTGGGAACGTCGAGCAGGCCGGTGGCCGGGCCCTGGTAGAGGAGCCGGCCGCCGCGGCTGCCGCCCTCAGGGCCGAGCTCGACCAGCCAGTCCGCGTGCGCGATCACGTCCAGGTTGTGCTCGATCACCACCACCGTGGCCGCGTACTCGTCCACCAGCCGGTCGAGGGTGGTCAGCAGCCGTTGCACGTCGGCCATGTGCAGGCCGCTCGTCGGCTCGTCGAGGACGTACGTGGTGCTCCTGCCGCTCAGATGGACGGCCAGCTTGAGGCGCTGGCACTCGCCCCCGGACAGGCTCGTCAGCGGCTGCCCAAGGCGCAGGTAGTCGAGCCCAACGTCGCCGACCGCCGCCAGCACCGGGGCGATCTTGCGGTTGCCCGCGAAGTGTTCCCGCCCCTCGCCGACGGTCAGCTCCAGCACGTCGCCGATCGTCAGGCCGCGCACCCGGTAACCGAGCACCTCGTCGGTGAACCGCCTGCCGTCACAGGTCTGGCAGGTCAGGCTCACGCCCTCCAGGGAGGCCAGGTCGGTGAAGATCACGCCCAGGCCGTCGCAGGCCGGGCAGGCGCCGGAGGAGTTGGCGCTGAACAGCGACGGGCTCACCTTGTGCGCCTTCGCGAACTCGGCCCGGATCGGGTCGGCCACGCCGGTGTAGGTGGCGGTGGTGGAGCGCCGGTTCGTGTGCGGCATCGACTGGTCCACGATCACGGCATCGGGGTACTGGCGGTGGAAGGCCCCGTTGATCAGGCTCGACTTGCCCGCCCCCGCCACGCCGCAGACCACCGTGAGCACCCCGGCGGGGATGTCCACGTCGAGGTCACGCAGGTTGTTGGTGCCGGCCTTGACGACCGGCATCATCCCGGACGGGGTGCGCACCCGTTCCTTGAGCCGCGTCCGTGCGTTCATGAAGGCGCCGGTCAGCGTGCCGGAGGCGGCCAGGTCCGCCGGCGGGCCCGCGAACACCGCCCGGCCGCCCGCCGCGCCGGCGCCGGGGCCCATGTCGATGACGTGGTCCGCGGCGGCGATCACGTCGCGGTCGTGCTCGACCACGAGCACCGTGTTGCCCTTGTCGCGCAGTGCGCGCAGCAGGTCCGTCAGCCGGTGCACGTCGCGCGGGTGCAGGCCCATGCTCGGCTCGTCGAAGACGTAGAGCAGGTCGTTGAGGCTGCTGGAGAGGTGCCGGACGATCTTCACCCGCTGCGACTCGCCGCCCGAAAGGGTGCCCGTACGGCGGTCCAGGCTCAGGTAGCCCAGGCCGATCGTGGCCAGGTGGCCCACGCGCGAGACCAACGCCTCGATCACCGGCTTCGCCTTGGGCACGTCCAGCGAGCGCAGCACGCCGAGCAGGTCGTCGGCCTCCATCGCGGTGAGGTCGGCGATGGAGTGGCCGTCGATCCTGCTGTCCAGGGCGAGCGCGGACAGGCGCGTGCCGCCGCAGGCCGGGCAGGGCACCGAGGTGGTGAACCGGGCGATCAGCTGCTTGGTCCGCGGGCCCGGCTCACGGTCGGGATCGAGGTGACGGCGGCGGAACTTCACCACCGCGCCCTCGTAACTCATGTTCACCCGCTGACCGCCCACGTCCACGGGGACCGTGCCCTCCGTGCCGTGGAGCAGCTCTTCCCGCTCCTCCGGCGTGAAGTCCGCCACCGGCTTGCCGGGGTCGAACCGGCCGGAGGAGGCCAGCAGGTACCAGTCGCGCGACCCGACGGCGAAGATCGGCGCCAGCAGCGCGCCGTCGTTCAGTGATCTCGCCGGGTCGAGGAAGGCGTCCAGGTCGACGCCGACGGCCTCGCCCAGCCCTTCGCACTCCGGGCACATGCCGGCCGGCATGTTGAAGGAGAACGCGTCGGCGTACCCGACGAACGGCTCGCCCGCGCGGGATAACAGCAGCCGCATCAGCGGCGCGATGTCGGTGATGGTGCCGACCGTGGAGCGCGGGCCGCCCGAGAGTGGCCGCTGGTCCACCGCGATCGTCGCGGGCAGGTGCTCGATCAGGTCGAAGTCGGGCCGGGCCGAGCTCGGCAGGAACGTCCGGACGAACGCGGGCAGCGTCTCGTTCCACTGCCGCTGCGCCTCCACCGCGATCGAGTCGAACACCAAGGACGACTTGCCCGAACCCGACAGGCCGGTGACGACGGTGAGCGTGCGTTTCGGGATCTCGACGTCGACGGCGGTCAGATTGTGTTCCCTGGCACCGACCACCCGGATCCACTCCGGCGCCGCTGCGAGGTCCGCACGGGGATGGACTTTCACGACTTCAAGTTTATCGTTGAAGTTCCAGGTTGAGAGTTAGCCGTCGCCGCTGCTGAAGACACAGGGGGTAAGGGGCTGGAAGTCTCAACTGAGCGGTCGAAGGTCACGCCTCCGGGAAGAGGCCGCCGTCCGGCGTGTCCGTGCTCAGGTAGTGGTGCAGCGCGGCGGAGCCCGTCAGCATGGCCGCCGCCGTACGGGTGAGCGCCGCCCGCCGCTCCTCGATCACGCCGCGCAGCGCCCGCGTGCTCCCCGTGCTGCGCAGCTCGTCGAGCAGGGCCCTGATCTGCGGCAGCGGGTGACGGCCCTGGCGCAGGATGTTGATCATCCGGGCATCGCGGACGTCGTCAGGGCCGTAGCGCCGGTAGCCGGTGCCGGGCTCGCGCGGCGGTTTGAGCAGTCCGGCCGACTCCCACAACCGCAGCGCCGAGGCACGCAGCCCGAGGTGCCTGGCGGCCTCCCCGATCCGCAGCACGCTCGCGGGCGCGTCAGGGGCCTGGGCGGCGCTCGCCACGGCGTGCAGGGCCTCGCTGGTCGCCTGGAGCTCCTGGCGCCGGCCGTGCAGGGCCGCGTGGCTCGCGTCGATGAGCGCGAGCCCCTTCGGCACGTCCCCCTCGTGGACGGCCTGCATGACCGCGCGGGCGGTGTCCCAGCCGAAACCCCTGGCCAGCGTCCGGTACGCGAGCAGCGCGGTACGGTGCCTGGTGTCGAACCGGCGATACCCCGAGGGCGAGCGCTCGGCCGGCGGCAGGATGCCGGCGTCGGCGTAGTTGCGGATCTGCTGGGTGGAGACGCCCACCTCGCGCGCCAGGTCCACCGGCCGCAACGCCGTCCGCCCGGCGCCGGGACGGGTCGAGGATTCTGCTGCCACGAGGCGATTCTCCCCTCCTGCGACGTCCGGCGGCCTGATCCGCGGCCGTCGGCCCGGCCCGCGTGCCCAGCCGCCAGCCCCTCCGCGACCTACGCGGGGCGGGTGAGTCGGTGATCTGCGCGGGGCGGGCCGGTCGGCGGGCTCGTCCAGGCCGGCGAGGCGGTGCGGGTCAGCCGGCGGGGTCGTCCAGGCCGGCGAGGCGGGCGCGGAGGGCGTCCGCGTCGCCGGGGGCGAGTTCGGCGGTGAGGGCGAGGGCGCGCTGGAGGGTCGAGCGGCCCTCGCGCAGCCGGCCCGCGGCCAGTTGCGCCTCGCCGAGCCGGCGCAGCGTCCTCGCGCCGAGCGCGCGCTTGCCGCCCCGCCGCCAGGCCAGGGACCCGCGGTAGTAGGAGATCGCCTGCTCGTACTGGCCCAGCAGGTGGTGGATGTGGCCCAGGCTGTCGAGGGTGGCGGACTCGCCGGGCAGGTCGTGCAGCTCGCGGTGGATGGCCAGGGCCTCCTCACAGCGCCGCAGTGCCTCCCCGTACGCGCCGAGCTGGGCGTGGAACCAGCCGATGTTGTTCAGCACCCGGCCCTCGCCGGCCCGGTCGCCGGCCGCCCGGCAGAGGCGGAGCGCCTGGTCGCTCAGGCGCAGGCCCTCGTCGTACCGGCCGCGGCGGTCCTCGATCACGCTGCGGTAGATGAGGCAGATCGCCTGCCCGGCCGCGTCGTCCTGCCCGCCGAACAGGTCCTGCGCCGCACGCAGGTGGGCGTCGCTGGTGGCGTCCTGGCCGAGCCGGATGAGGGCCTGGGCCAGCCCCACGTGGGCGTGGGCCTGCGCGGCGGGGTCGTCCAGCCGGGCCGCCGCCTCCAGCGCGATGTGGTGCACGGCGGCCTGGTCGTCCGAGCGTCCCTCCTGTGACAGGAAGCCCCAGCAAGCCCCGGCGAGCTGCCAGGCGTGCCGGTCGAAGCCGAGGCGGGCGGCGTGCCTGATCGCGGCCAGCAGCGTCCGGTGCTCGCGGCCGAACCAGGCCTCGCTCTGCGCGCGGTCGGTGATGCGGGACACGACCACGCCGGGCCGCGGCGGCGCCGGGGTCAGCGGGACGCGGTGATAGAGGTCGAGCAGCCGGTCGCCCAGGCAGGCGCTGTGCAGGTAGTGGTCGAGCAGCCGGTGCAGTGCCTCGTGGCGTTCCGTCTCGGAGTCGTGCAGGCGGGTCAGCTCCTCGGCGTACGCGCGCAGCAGGTCGTGCCGGCCGTAACGTCCCGGGGTGCGCTCGACGGCCAGGTTCGCCCTGGTCAGCTCGGTCAGCAGGCGTTGCGCCTGGCGTACCGGGATGCCGGCCAGGCTGGCGGCCGCGGCGGTGGAGATCTCGGGCGCGGGCAGCAGGCCGCACAGGCGGAACAGGCGGGCGGCGTCGGGGGTGAGCGCGCGGTAGGACCAGGACAGGACGGTACGCATGTTCGTCGAGGCGTCGCCGCCGTCGAAGACGTCCAGCCCGTCGGCGCTGTCGCCGCTGTCGGCCCGGCCGCCGCGCGGGCCTTCGCCCTCGCCTTCCACGCCCTCCGCGTCACCGCCCGCCGAGCCGTCCCCTGAGCCGCCCGCTGGGCCGTTCTCTGGGCCGTCCCCTGGGCCGTCGAGGCCCGAGATCAGGGTGCCGAGAGGGAACGACGGGCGCGTCTGGGCGCGGGCGGCCACGATCGCCAGGGCCAGCGGCAGCCCGGCGCACCGGGAGACGATGTCGTCCACCGCCCGCGGCTCGGCGTCCACCTTGTCCACCCCGAGCCGGCGGGTCAGCAGCAGGCGGGAGTGCTCGGGTGAGAACAGCCCCAGCGACAGCGTGCGGGCGCCCTCCGCCGCGACCAGTCCGGTCAGCTCGGCCCGGCTGGTGATCAGGGCCAGGCAGCCGGGCGCGTTCGGCAGCAGCGGCCGTACCTGGTCGGAGTCGAGGGCGTTGTCGAGCAGGATCAGCATGCGCCGCTCAGCGAGCAGGCTGCGGTAGAGCCCGACCTGCGCCTCCAGCGTGGCGCCCACCAGCTCGGACGGCACCCGCAGTGCGTCCAGGAACAGCCGCACCGCCTCCCCGGGCGGCCGGGCGATGTGGGTGGGGCCGTACCCCTGGAGGTTGACGTAGAGCTGGCCGTCGGGGAAGCGGTCGCTCACCCGGTGCGCCCAGTGCACGGCCAGGGTGGTCTTGCCGACGCCGCCGGTGCCGGTGATCACGCAGGGGGCCATGGCGTGCGCGGCGGCGGAGCCGGGAGCCGGGAGCGTCAGCCGGTCCAGCGTGGCCAGCTCCTCCTCGCGGGCCGTGAACAGCTCGGTGTCGGGCGGAAGGTGCCGCGGCACGGCGACGACGGCGGGCGCCGTTCCCGTCAGGTCGTCGCGGCCGGCCAGGATCGCCTGGTGGAGGCGTTGCAGCTCTTCGCCCGGCTCGATGCCGAGCTCCTCGGCGAAGCGGCGCCGGACGCGGCGGAAGACGGCCAGGGCCTCGGTCCTGCGGTCGCAGCGCAGCAGCGCCGTCATGAGCAGGGAGACCAGGCGCTCGCGCAGCGGGTGCTCGCCGACCAGGGCCGTCAGCTCCGCCGCCGCCTCCTGGTGCCGTCCCCGCCGCAGGTCGAGGGCGAGCCGCCGTTCCAGCGCCGCCAGCCGTTCCTCCTCGATGCCGGGAACGACGACGTCGGGCAGCCACCGGCCCGCCACGTCGGCCAGCGCCGTCCCCTGCCACAGCGCGAGCCCGGCGCGCAGCAGCCCGATGGCGCGCTCCGCCCCGCCCTCGCCGCCCGTCTCGCCGCCGGCGTTCCCGGCCTCGCGGACCAGCTCGCGGAAGCGGAACAGGTCGATGCGGTCGCGGGCCACCGCGAGGCAGTAGCCGTGCGCCGAGGTCACCAGCTCGACCTCCTCGTACGGCGCCAGCAGCCGGCGGAGCCGGGAGATGTGCCCCTGCACGGCGTTGCGCGCGGACTCGGGCGACTCGGCCCCCCACAACGCGCTCACCAGCCGCGTCACCGGCACGGGACGCCCCGCTTCGAGCAGCAACATCGCCAGCACGGTCCGCTGCTGGGCGGTGGCGGGGCCGAGCCGTCGCCCGGCGTGCCACACCCCCACCGGTCCGAGCAGGCGGAACTCAACGCCGTCCACGGTCAATCACCCACGTCTTCCAGCCACCCCATGCCTCCGCGAGTGCCCGACGTGATCATCTCATGGCAGCCTAACCGCCGACTCAGTGGAAATTCAGCGCTATTTCAGCACCAAAGACCACTCTTGCCTCAAGCGGCACTCACGGCCGCGGAACCCTCACGAGGAGGAATGTCATGGAGATCAAGGTCAAGAAGGTCGAGTCCGTCAAGGCCACCCAGAACCCCGCCACGTGAGGCGCTGACACCGCCTGGCGATTTCTCCGCGGGGAGGGAGACGAAAGAACGACGCTCACGTCGCGCAGCGCCGTCGCCCTCCCCGCGGGGCCCCTCGAATCCGCGTACTGGCGCTGGAGGCACGATGCGTGTGGCGTTGAAGGAATGTGACTGGGAGGCGGACGGCGAGGATCTGCTCGTGGTCTTCGACGCCCGCGAGGCGATCACGCTGAGCGATCCCGACGGACAGGTGGCCGCGCTCCTGAGCGAGCTGCGCCGGGCCCCGCGGACGGCGGCCGAGCTGAGCGCCGCCCTCGGCGCGCACGGGTTCGACGTCTCCGAGGACGACGTCGGCCAGGGCCTGCGCGGGCTCGACTCCCTGGGCCTGGTCGAGGACGCCGACGGCAGGAGCCTCGGCGACCCGGACGAGGACGAACGCCACTTCTCCAACCTCTGCTTCTACGGCACCTACGCCGCCCTGGACCGCCACCGGGCCGGCTTCCAGCGGCCGATGCGCGAGGCCCACGTCCTGGTGCTCGGCGTCGGCGGCGGCGGCTCCTCCCTGGTCCAGTGCCTGGCCGGCCTCGGCGTCGGCGAGATGACGCTGGTCGATCAGGACCGCGTCGAACCCCGCAACTTCGCCCGGCAGTTCCTCTACCGGCACGCCGACATCGGCCTGTCCAAGGCCGAGCGCGCGGCCGCGTGGGTGCGCGACTACGACCCGGGCATCAAGGTGAACGCCGTCGACCGCTGGGTCTCCTGCCCCGAGGACCTCGCGGACCTGGTCGAGGGCATCGACCTGATCGCCGGCGGGCTCGACGGCCATCCGCACGCCAATCTCTGGGCGAACGAGGCCGCGGTCCGGGCCGGGGTCCCGTACGTGCTGGGTGGCGCGAACCGTACGCAATTGATGTACCTCTCCGTGGATCCGGGCCGCACGGCCTGCCTGGCCTGCGACTACGAGGACCGGCCCGCCGAGGACACCTCGGAGGGGATCGCGTACCGGATCGTGGAGAACATGAAGCTGAGCAACCCGCTCACCGGGCCGATGGCGATGCAGGTCGGGTCGCTGCTCGCGTTCGAGGCGCAGCGCTACCTGACCGGGTACGAGCCGCCCCGCGCGGCCGGCTTCCGGGTGACCCTCGATCTGCGCGAAGGACTGACGCCCGCGTGGCAGGCCCTGCCCAGGAACCCCGACTGCCGGGTCTGCCGGCTGGCGCCGCCGCGCGAAGGTGAGCGCCGATGACCGCTACGGGGACGGTCGCGCTCAAGGCGCTCAGCGTCGTACCGGAGGGAGAGGACGAGGTGCTGGTCGGCGACCCCGCCACCGGCACTTTCGTGACGATCCCGGCGGTCGGCGGGGTGGTGATCGCCGCCCTCCAGCGCGGAGCGAGCGTCGCGGAGGCGGCGGCCGAGGCCGAGGAGTTCGCCGGCGAGCCGGTGAACGTGCCGTCGTTCGTGGAGACGCTCGGGGAGCTCGGCTTCCTGGCCGACCCCGCGGACGAGTCCGCCGCGCCCGATCCCGTACGGACCGCGCCGATCCAGGCCCGTCGCTGGATGACCAGCGTCCGCCCGGAGATCGTCCGGCCCTTCTTCGGCCGCGTGGCCTGGACCTGCTACGCCGCCTGCCTGCTGTTCTCGCTGGGCGTCTTCGTCTTCCGGCCGAACCTGATCCCCGCCCCCGCCACCGACGCCTTCCCCTTCGCCGACATCGGGCTGAGCGCGCTGGCCTGGCTGCCGTTCGTCTGGTTCGCGGCGGCCAGTCACGAGGTCGGCCACTGGCTCGGCGCGCGGGCGCTCGGCATCCAGACCCGCTTCGGCGTCGACCGCCGCATGATCATGCTGGTCTTCGAGACGGACCTCACCCAGCTGTGGACGCTGCCGCGCCGCGTACGCTACGGCCCCCTGCTGGCCGGCCTCGCCGTGGACTCGGTGCTGCTCGCCGCCCTGCTCACCGGCCGGCTGCTGATCGATCTCGGCGTCTGGCGGGCACCTGAGCTGGTCGGGTCGCTGCTGGCCGCCTGGGCGTTCATCAAGGTCATGCAGATGCTCTGGCAGTGCCTGGTCTTCCTGCGCACCGACCTGTACGCGGTGCTGGTCAACGCGCTCGGCTGCCGCAATCTGTGGCGGGTGAAGTCGCTGATGCTGAAGCGGGCGTTCGGCCGGCTGAGCGCGGAGGAGACCGCAGAACTGGCGGACGCGAGCGAGGCCGACCTGCGTACCGGGCGCTGGTTCCGCTGGGTGTGGCTGGCCGGTGGAGCCGGCGTGGCCGCCTGGTTCTGCCTCCTGCTGCTGCCGGTCTTCGCCGAGGTGCTGCGCTGGGCCGCGGAAGGGCTGGCCGAGGGGCCGCTGACGGTGGGCTTCTGGTACCGGCTGCTCTGCGCGGGACTCCTGCTCGGCCCCGAGACGCTGGCCCTGGTCCTGGCCGTCAAGGAACACGCGGGCCGCTTCGCCGCCCGCCGCTCCTGACCTCACAGGCCCGCTCGCACCACGACGCCCTCCGGCAATTCCCGGATTCGGGATAAGGTCTCAAATGTGGGACATCAGGTGAGGATCGTCGTGGATGATCTGTCCGGGGAGCGGATTGCCGCGTTTCTCCGTGAGCACATGCGGGAGATGCGGTCCACCACGCCCGAGGAGAGCGTGCACGCGCTCGACCTCGACGGGTTGCGCCGGCCCGAGGTCACGTTCTGGTCGGCGTGGGACGGCGAGGCGGTGATCGGGTGCGGGGCCGTCAAGCGGCTGGACGCGGAGCACGCCGAGTTGAAGTCGATGCGTACCGCCGCCGAGCGCAAGCGTACGGGGATCGCGTCCCTGCTCATGGAGCACATCCTCATCGAGGCCAAGTCCATGGGGTTCGGCCGGTTGAGCCTGGAGACCGGCTCGACCGAGTTCTTCCTGCCGGCGCGGAGGTTGTACGAGCGGTTCGGGTTCACGTACTGCGAGCCGTTCGCGGACTATCAGCCTGACGTGCACAGCGTGTTCATGACGCGGCGGCTCTAGCGTCGCGGCCGGCTCAGCCGGTCGCGAGGGGTCGTTGCATGAGGATCGTGTCGATCGAGCGGCCGTGCTTGTGGCCGACCTCGATCAGGCGGCCCGCATGGGCGAAGCCGAAGCGCTCGTGCAGGGCGACCGAGGCGGGGTTGCCGGTGTCGGCGATGACGGCGACCATGCGGCGGAAGCCCGCCGTCGCGCACCCGTCGATCAGAGGGCCGAGCAGGGCGCTGCCCAGCCCCTTGCCGGTCAGGCCGGGGGCCAGGTAGATCGAGTTCTCGACCGTGTAGCGGTAGGCCGGCTTGGGGCGCCACTGGCCGGCGTAGGCGTAGCCGGCCACGTCGCCCGACAGCTCGGCGATCAGGAACGGCAACCCGCGGGCGGTGAGGTCGGTCAGGCGCTGCCGCCAGTCGGTGAGCTGCGGCGGCGTCTGGTCGAAGGTGATCACGGTGTGGGTGACGTAGTGGGCGTAGATCTCCGCCACCTTCTTGAGGTCTTCCGGGGTCACGGGGCGGATGATCGTCTCGGCGTCTGTCACGATGTCCTCGTTTCTGCGGTTTCCGGTCATGGCAGGACGATCATGATGGTGTAGCGGACCGCTCCGGGGCCCGGATTGCGGAAGTGAGACGGTCCCCACAGCCGGAACCGCAGGCAGTCACCCGCATGGAGCTCGTGGGCGATGCCGTCCACGGTGAGCTCCAGGACGCCCTCCAAGATCCAGACGTGCTGCTCCTGACCGGGGACGGGCGGCCGGTCGTACGGGATGTCCGCGCCCGGCAGGAGGTGGCCTTCAACGATCTGGCCCTTGAGCCCGGGGTGCGGCGGGGACACCGAGCGCCGGGTGAAGCCCGACTCCTCGTCCCGCCACACCAGCTGCCGGCCGGCGCGCACCAGTTGCGGCGGCTCCGACTCCACCTCGGCCAGGAGGTGCGACATCGTCCGGCCGTAGGCCGCGCACAGCTTGCCCAGGAGTGCCGCGGTCGGGCTGATCTCCGCCCGCTCCAGCCGGGACAGGGTCGAACGGCTCACCCCTGTCCGGCCGGCGAGATCGTCCAGCGACCAGCCGCGCTCGGTCCGCAACTCGGCGAGCCGACCGGCCAGCCGCCCCTCGATGCCGCTGGAGGGATCGACCGGGCGGCCGGGGCCGTCGCTCTGGACGTCGGGACCGCCGGGTGCCCGCCCCTGGAGGCTTCTCATATGTGGGAGCATATCCCTGATCAGGGACGGGCGGCATCCCCGCGATCATGGTGCCGAGGGGACGCCGATCGTGTCGGCCCAGGTGCGGATCAGCTCGTCGTGGCCGGTGAAGTGGCTGCGCCGCAGGACGCCGGCCGGGTCGATGTGGCGTGACTCCGACAGCCCGAACCGGCGCAGCAGGTCGAGGACGAGCGGTCGCGCCGTCGCCGTCAGGGCGGGAGACAGGCAGGAAGCCAGGTCCACGGTGCGGCGGGCGGTGCCGGCCGTGGCGAGCCGGCGCACTCCCGCCCGGCCGTACGCCCCGCCGTCGTGGTTCCACACCTCCATCGGCACCACGGGACCCTCGCCGGCGGCGGGGATGATTCTGGCCTCGACGCCGGCTCCGCCCCACCCGGTGGCGTGAGCGGCGTAGGAGGTCAGGAGGCGGAGCAGCGCGATGGTGAGCCACGCCAGTGCCCCCTCGCCGATCGCCCACACCTCCCCGCCGTCGGAGGGACTCTCCTTGAGCGTGCCCACCTGGACGGCGCCGAGCGCGGAGCCGGTCGCGTGCAGCTCGCAGTAGTACGTGCCGGCGGGCCGGCCGGGCGGTGTGAAGACGGTCCTGTCCGGGTGGAGCTCCGGCGGTTCGGCGGCGATCCCGATCGGCGCCGGCCAGACGTCGACGTGCCGCCTGACCCACCGCCGTAACTCGTCGCCGCCCGCCACCGCATCGGAGCCCGCCGTTGGCCGATCGAGCGGGACCGTGCCCAGCACCAGCCAGGGCGGCCCGGGGCCGAGCCGGGTGGCGGCGTCCGTGAGGAGCCGGCCGAGGTGTTCGTGCCGTTCGTTCATCGTTCGCACTCCTACAGGACGAAGCCGCCGACCCCGGTCAGAACAGCTTGCGCGCCTCGGAGTCGGCGAGCAGCTCGGGATCGGGCACCAGGGACTTGCTCGCCACGTTGGCCAGCATCTGGTGCGCCATGTGGAAGCCGAAGTCCTCGCTCACGGCCTTCTTCCAGTGCCGCGAGATGATGTTGTGGGCCGCCCACCGCGTGTAGCGGGGCCGCTTCATGATGAACCGGGCCAGCTCCCACGCCCGGCCGAGCAGTTGCTCGCGCGGCAGCACGTCGCTGACGATGCCCCATTCGAGTGCCTTGTCGGCCGGGATGGATTTGGCGGCGTAGATGTAGTACGCGGCCCGCTTGGGCCCGATGAGCTCCTGGAGCGCCATGAACTGGCCGTCCCCGGGAGGGGAGCCGAGCCAGAAGTGCGGGTCCATGAAGTCGGCGTCCGGCGCCGCGAACGTGACGTCGCTCATCATCGCGAACTCGGTGTGCACGCCGGGCCCGTTGACGGCGGCGATGGTCGGGATGTCGATGTTGCCGACGAAGCTCTCGATGAGCTTCCAGCCGTCCATCATCCGCCGGTGGATGTGGTCGGGCTCCAGGTCGGAGGCGGGCTTGGGGTTGAGGCCCTTCGGGCTGCCCGTCATCCACCTGTCGCCGGTGCCGGTGATGATCAGGACCTGGTTCTCGGGGTCGTTGCCGACCTCCTGCCACACGCGCGGCCACACGTTGTGCGCGGCGTGGGTGTGCACGTACGGGCCGTCGTCCGTGTGCAGGCGGACCTCGATGACGCCGTCCTCGCGCCGCATCCGGAAGAAGTCCGCGTACCGGGCGGAGTACTCCTCGAACGTGGGCGGGGGGAGGTATCCCTTCCAGTGGTCGGCCGGATCGAATGCCATGTGACTGCCTCCTGGTGGCGGATGTCCGCCGAGCTCAGACGGGGTGCCAGGACACGCTCGGCGTCCCGGACCACAAAAAGTACACTAGCGAGTGTGCTTTTAGAAGCCGTACGGACGGAAGTGGCCTAGGCTGGGCGCATGTCGAGGGCTATCGCGGCGGTGCAGACTCCCGGGCGTCGCCGCCGGTCGGAGGGCAAGAAGGCGGCCATCCTGGACGCGGCCGAGGCGCTGTTCATCGCCGAGGGATACGAGCGGGCGAGCGTCGACGCCATCGCGGCCCGCGCGCAGGTCTCCAAGCGCACCGTGTACGACCACTTCGGAGACAAGGCGACGATCTTCCTGAAGGCGCTCGAACGGGTCAACGACGCGCTGGCGGACGCCGTCCAGGCCGCGATCGAGGAGGAGCTGACGCCGGGCCGCGACCTGCGCGAGGCGTTGACCGCGTTCGGCCGGCGGGTCGTCACGCAGACCGTGCCGTCCTCCGACTACGTGACCTTCCGCCGCCTGACCTCACAGCACTGGGCGGTCCCCCGGCTGGCGGAGGCCGCGCGCGACCGTCCCGAGCGGACGCTCGAAGAGCGCTTCGCCGCGCTGGCGGCCGGCGGCGAGCTCACGGCCGCCGACCCCCGCCTCGCGGCGCGGCACTTCACCGCTCTGACGATCGGCCTGGCACTGGAGACGCTGGAGGCGGGAGGCGACGTGAGCGAGGCGGAGATCGTGACGGTGATCGCCGACGGGGTCGACGCGTTCCTGCGCGCCTACCGCACCGGTCCCGCCTGAACGTCGGGGATGAGCGGCACCGCGCGGACGGATCGTCCCTCGGCGTCCAGGATGCGGCCCAGCAGCTTGGTCATGCTCAGCACCAGTGACCGGTCCTGGACGCGCAGCGCCGGCACCTCCTGACTCATCCGCCACTCCAGGTCGTGCACCTCGGCGGTCGAGCGCAGCGACGCGTCCACGATCACGTTGAACGGCCCGGCGACGAACGTGGAGGCACGCACCCCCGGCAAGGAGCGGATGCGTTCCTCGGCGGCGCTGAGATCCTGGACGTCCAGGGAGCCGAAGTAGACCGCGGACACCGACCGGCCGGACAGATGCCGGGAGATGTCGCAGCGGAAGGTGACCAGCCCCGCCTGCTGCATCCGCGTCAGGCGCCGCCGCACCGGCACCGGGCCGACACCCGCGTGCTCGGCCAGCCGTTCGAACGACATCCGCCCGTCGGTGTGCAACGCGCGCAGGATGCGCGTGTCGACGTCGTCCAGCGGGCCCGCGCCGCCGGAGCTCCGCCCCGCGTCGGAGCCGAGGCGGCGGCGCTGCTCGGGGTTGAGCGCGCCCTCCCGCCAGCGGCTGGCCTCCAGGGTCGACCGGGTGACCACGTGACTGCGGATCTTCGAGATGCCCGGGATCCGCCCCACGAGGTCGAGGAGGTAGCCGGACAGCTCGTCCAGGCCGGGCGCCTGGGCCAGCACGAGCACGTCGCGGGCGCCGCTGGTCACCTTGACGGTGGCCGCCTGGCTGTCCTCGGCGAGCGCGCGGGCGACCTCGGTCAGCCGCCCCGGCACGCAGTCGACCTCCACCAGCGCGCACGCGGGGGTCGCGCTGCCTGAGGGATGGGCGGCCACCCAGGCGGCGCCCTCGGATTCCATGCGGGCCCAGCGGCGGCCCACGGTGGCCGGGTCGACCCCGAGGACCTCCCCGAGGTCACGCCAGCTCGCCCGCGGCGCCGACCGTACGGCGTCGACGATGGCGACGTCGAGCTCGTCGAAGGACGACGGAAGCATCACATCAGCTTTCCTGCACAGAACAAGCCCACGGATCAGATTTCCTGCGATTCGGCGGCCGAACCGTGCGATCACCCTAGCGTGTCGCTCGTCAGCAGCCGGCGAACGAGGACAGGGCGACGAGTGGGATCGAACGACGGAGCCGCGTTGCGGGTGCGCAACGTACGGCTCATCGACGGGGTCAGTGCGCAGGCCGTGCAGGACGCCGTGCTGGAATGCGGCGACGACGGCCGGATCACCTACGCCGGCCCGGCGGCGCGGGCGCCCGAGCCCCGGCCGGGCGTCAGGACGATCGACGGCCAGGGTGGCACGCTCCTTCCCGGGCTGTTCGACTGCCACACCCACCTGGGCGTCCCGTCCGACCGGTCGCTCGTGGAGGCCGCCCTCCTGACGGACCCCGTCCTGGGCGTCCTGCAGACGACAGAACGCATGAAGCGCACGCTCGACGCCGGCGTCACCTCGGCCCGCGACCTGGGCGGGCTGCCCGCCGGGTTCCGCGACGCCGTCGCGGCGGGACTCGTTCCCGGCCCCCGCCTGCAGACCTCGGTCGGCGTGCTCAGCCACACCGGCGGCCACGCCGACGGCACCCTGCCCGGCGGGAAGAGCCTCGACCTCGACTACTGCGAGATCGCCGACGACGTGCCCGGCGTGCGCAAGGCCGCGCGGCGGATGCTGCGGGCCGGCGCCGACCTGGTCAAGATCTGCACCAGCGGCGGCATCAGCAGCGCGCACGACGACCCGGACGACCAGGACCTGCTCGACGAGGAGATCGCCGCGGTCGTGGACGAGGCGCGCCGCCACCGCGGCCGCCCGGTCGCCGCGCACGCGCAGGGCCGGGCCGGCGTCCTCGCCGCGATCCGCGGCGGCGTCCGCTCGGTCGAGCACGGCTTCGGCATCGACGACGAGGGATGCGACCTGCTCGGCGAGCGGGGGGCCTTCCTCGTGCCGACCCTGTCGACCGTCTTCCAGCCGCTGGACCCGCGTAAGACCACGCCGTGGCGCTACCAGAAGAAGCTGCGCTGGAACGAGCGGGCCAAGGAGAACATCGCCGCGGCCATCGCGCGCGGGGTCGACATCGCGGCCGGCACGGACGCCGGGATCTCGCCGCACGGCGGCAACCTCTCCGAGCTGTCGTACCTGGTCGAGCTGGGGATGTCGCCGATGGCCGCGATCAGGGCCGCGACCTCGGCCAGCGCCCGGTTGCTCGGCGTCGAGGACACGCTCGGGACGCTGCGCGCCGGGTACGCCGCCGACCTCGTCCTGTGCGCGGGGGATCCGCTGCGCGACATCGGCCTGCTGTCGGCCCCCGAGCAGATCGTCCTGGTCGCCCAGCAGGGCGTCGTCCGTAAACTCACGCTGCCAGAAAGGAGCGGCTCGTGCCAGACATGAGCTCCGACACCACAGCGCAAAGGCCGCCGGCCGATCTGCACACCGGCTGGACCGGCCGGGTCATCGGCTATGTCGCGGTCCTCGTCCTGGTGAACGTCATGGTCGACACCGTGCTCGCCTCGCCGACCTTCGTCCTGCCCCAACTGCGCGACGCCTTCGACACCACGCAGTTCGCCTGGCTCGACTCCAGCGCGATGCTGGCGGGCGCCATGTGGGCGCCGCTGCTCGGCAAGACCGCCGACATCTACGGCAAGCGCAGGATCCTCGTGATCACGCTGATCGTCGCCGGGCTCGGCGGGCTCGTATCCCTGCTGGCGCCGAACATCGGCGTCTTCGTCCTCGGCCGGGTCCTCCAGGGCGCCGCCGTCGCCGCCCTGTTCCTCACCGTCGCGATCATCAGGGACGTCTGCGCGCCCAAGTTCGCCATGATCGTGACCGGCGTCGTCACCTCGGGCTCGGCCGCGTTCGGGATCGTGCAGCCGTTCGTGCTGGAGATCGCGACGAAGGTGTTCGGCTGGCAGTTCGTGTTCGTCGTCTCGGCGGCGTTCGCGGCCGTGGCCGCGCTGTTCGTGCGCCTGGTGATCCCGAACTCCCGGATCACGACGCCGGGCCGGGTCGACGTCGCGGGCGCGCTCGTCCTCGGCGGCGGGCTGGCGGGCGTGCTGGTGTACATCAGCCTCGGGCAGGAGTTCGGCTGGCTGAGCCTGCTTCCGGTCGCCGCGCTCGTCCTGGGCGTGGTGGCGCTGCTCGTCTGGTACTTCGTCCTGAGCCGCGTCCCGGAGCCGGTGATCGACGTGCGCGGCATCTCCGCGGTGCTCGGGCTGGGCCTGCTCGTGGTGGTGATGGGGACGGGCGCGTACCGGAGCATGCTCGCGCTGTTCAGCCTGCTGATCGACGTCTCACCCGACGAGGGCCTCGGCTACGGGATCGCGGGGCCGGCGGCGCTCGGCCTGATGTTCGGCATCCCGTCGATCGGGATCATGCTCGGCGGCATCGTGGCGGGCGCGATCGCCACCCGCGTGGGACCGGCCTGGCCGCTCGCCGCCGGTCTGACGCTCGGGACGATCGCCTCCCTCACGATGTTCACCGTCGGCGCGGCGAACCTGCCGATCGCCGTGATCTGCTCGTTCCTGCTGAGCGTCACCGCGGGTTCGCTGGTCACCTCGGGGTTCAACCTGGCCTCCATCCTGGCCCCGCCCGAGCGGCAGGGCACCGTCTCCAGCATGGTGATGGTCATGGTCGCGATCGGTTCGGTGACCATGAGCTTCGTCGGCTCGGCGATCCTCGGCGCGACGGACGTGGTCGTGGCCGGCGAGACGGTCAACTCCTCGCTCGGCGTGCACTCCTACATCGCGGTCGCGGGCTGCGCGTTCGTCCTCGCCGCCGTACCCGTGACGTTCCTGCTGCGCCGGATGCGCGGCCACGTCGTCACGGACGTCCCCGTGAGCCAGGTCTAGGAGGAACGGCATGACCGACCACGCACCGGCGAGCCCCGCGCAGGCGCGGCATCCGTACAGTCCCGTGCGCGAGACCGGGACCGGGCTCGTCTTCCTCTCCGGCCAGCTCGGCGTGGAAGGCGGCCGGGTGGTGCCGGGCGGCGTCGCGGCCGAGACGCGGCAGGCGCTGGCGAACCTCCGAGCCAAGCTGGCCTCGGCGGGCCTGGATCACCGGCACGTCGTGAAGATCACCGTCTATCTGACCACGATGGCCGACCGCAACGCCATGGACGCCGTCTACCAGGAGACGCTGCCCGAGCCGCGGCCGGCCCGCACCTGCGTCGCCGTCGCCGAGCTGCCCTACCGCGCCCGGGTCGAGCTGGACGCCGTCGCGGTGCGGGACGGTGACTGACATGCGCACCGCCTCCCAGGGAGCGCCCGGTCTCGCGGTGACGGCCGGCGACGTCGTCGCGGCGCGCGCCAGGATCGCCGGCCATGTCGTACGGACGCCGCTGCTGCCCGCCTCGTGGGCGCCGGGCGAGCTCTGGCTGAAGGCCGAGAGCCTCCAGCCGATCGGCGCCTTCAAGCTGCGCGGCGCGGTGAACGCGATCGCGCGGCTGCGTCCCGACGTCCGCGCCCGTGGCGTCGTCACGCATTCGAGCGGCAACCACGGCCAGGCGGTCGCCTGGGCCGCCCGCGCGGCGGGCGTCCCGGCGGTGATCGTCATGCCGGAGGGGGCGACGGCGGTCAAGGTGGAGGCGACCAGGGAGCTGGGCGCCGAGGTCGTCATGGCCCCGGCCGCCCGGCGCGAGCGCGTCGCCGGCACCGTACGGGCGGAGCGCGGCATGACGCTGATCCCGCCCTACGACCACGCCGACGTCATCGCCGGCCAGGGGACGCTCGCCCTCGAAGTGCTGGAGGACCTGGACGAGATCGACACCCTGCTCGTGCCGGTCGGCGGCGGCGGGCTGATCTCGGGCGTGGGGATCGCCGTCGCGTCGCTGTCCTCGCGGACCCGGGTGATCGGCGTGGAGCCCGAACTGGCCGCCGACGCCCGCGCCTCCCTCGCCCGGGGCCACCGGGTCGAGTGGGACGCCCGATCGACCGCCCGCACGATCGCCGACGGGACGCGGACGCCGGTCGTGGGCGAGCTCAACTTCCCGATCATGCGGGCGACGGTCGACGACATCGTCACCGTGGGCGAGGACGAGATCCTCGCCGCGGTGGCGGCGCTGGCCCGGCGCTCCCGTCTCGTCGTGGAGCCCAGCGGCGCCCTCGGCGTCGCCGCCCACCTGGCCGATCCCGCCAGGTACGGGCGGGCGGTCGCCGTGCTCTCGGGCGGCAACATCGATCCCGCCGTCCTCTTCCGCGCCCTCGCCTTCCCCGTCTGACCGAAACCGTTCCTGAAAGGAGTCACCGCACATGACCTATGCGCAGGCCGTCGCCGACGGCATCTGGGCGGCCGGCACCGCGCGCGTCGGGTACATCCCGTCCGTGACCGTGGCGCCCATCGTCACCGCGCTGATCGCGTCCGACGGCGGCGCGGACGGCAGCTCGCCGCGCGTCACCCCGCTGTCGCGGGAGGAGGAGGCGATCGGCGTGCTGGGCGCGGTGGCGTTCACCGGCCGGCTCGGCGCCGTGGTCATGCAGGACAACGGCTTCGGCAACGCGCTCACGGCGCTCACCACGTTCACGCTGTCGTACCACCTGCCGCTGCTCGTCTTCGCCAACACCAGGGGCGGTCTCGGCGAGTACAACTCGATGATCCACTCCATCAGCCAGCCCATGCCGGCCGTCCTGCGCGCCGTCGGGCTGCCGGTCATCGAGTTGGACCGCAGGAGCGGCCCCGAGGACTGGCACGACACCGTACGGGAGGCCGGGACGCACGCGGTCATGACGTACCGGCCCGTGGTCGTCCTCGGGTCCTTCTGGAACACCGACGGAAAGGTCGCCTGATGAAGCGGATCGAAGCGCTCGGCGTGCTCGCCGGCC
The DNA here is from genome assembly GCF_003001935.1 of Nonomuraea fuscirosea. GTDB lineage: Bacteria > Actinomycetota > Actinomycetes > Streptosporangiales > Streptosporangiaceae > Nonomuraea > Nonomuraea fuscirosea. The sequence goes on from NZ_PVNG01000005.1 coordinate 263,834, forward strand.
TGACGGAACGCCACCCCGTCGTCGTCACCTGCGCGGCGACGAGCCGCGAACTGGCCTCCGTGCGGGACCGCGACAACCACCTCTACCTGCTCGACGCGATGGGCCTGGTGGGCTCGGTGGCGACCGGGCTGGCGCTCAGCGTGGACCCGTCCGCGCCGAAGGTCGTCGGCATCGAGGGGGACGGCTCGCTGCTCATGAACCCGAACGTGCTCCCCACGGGCGGCTACCTCGCCCCGTCCAACCTGCTCCTCGTGCTGCTCGACAACGGCGTGTACGGATCGACGGGAGCGCTGCCGACCTACTCCGCCAGGATCGACCTCGAACGGCTGGCCGCCGCCGCCGGCTGGACCACGCGCAGGGCCGACACCCCCGACGGGCTGCGGGCCGCCTTCGGCGAGCTGCTCACCGTCACCGGACCGGCCTTCCTGTACGCCCGCATCGAGGAGGGCAACGCCCAGGGGATCGAGAAGCTGCTGATCGACCCGGTCACGATCACCGGCCGGTTCACCCGCTGGCTGCGCGAGGTGCACGCCGTCTCGGGGGCCGACGCGTGACGAACTCCGGCATTGTCACGATCGATCCCACTTCGGGGGATGAGCTGGGTTTCTACCCGTACACCACTCCCGAGGGCGTCGACCGGGTGCTCGACGCCGCCGCACGGTCGCCGTGGGCGCGGTCGAGCCCGGAGGAGCGGGTCGCGGCGATCGGCCGGCTCGGCGACCTCCTGGCGGAGCGGCGCGAGCCGTTCGCCGCGCTGATCACCCAGGAGATGGGCAAGCCGATCGCGCAGGCGCGGGCCGAGATCGACAAGTGCGTCGCGGCCTGCCGCCACTACGCCGGTGAGCTGCCCGGCCTGCTGCGGCCGGAGACGTTCGACCTGGACGGCGACACCGGGATCGTGCGGATCGTCCCGATCGGGGTGGTGTTCGCCATCCTGCCGTGGAACTACCCGTGGTGGCAGGTCATCCGGGCGATGCTGCCCGCGATCGCGGCCGGTGACACCGTCGTGCTCAAGCACGCCGAGTCCGTCACCGGGAACGCGCTGGCGATCGAGGAGGCGTTCGGCCAGGCGTTCGGTGCGGACGTGCTGCGGACCGTCGTCGTCGACGCGCAGGCCGCCTCGGCCGTCATCGGGGATCCGCGGGTCGCCGCCGTCACCTTCACCGGCAGCGACCGCGTGGGCGCGCTCGTCGCCGCGCGGGCCGGCGCCGCGCTGAAGAAGTGCGTGCTGGAGCTCGGCGGGTCAGATCCGTTCGTCGTCCTGGCCGACGCCGACATTCCCGCCGCGGCCGCCGCCGCGGCGCGCTCCCGGTTCCTGAACAACGGGCAGAGCTGCATCGCCGCCAAGCGGATCCTCGTCCACCGCGACGTACGGGACGCGTTCGCGGACGCGCTCATCCCGCACGTCCGCGAACTGCGGGTCGGCGATCCGGCGGACGAGCAGACCGACGTCGGGCCGCTCGCCCGCCACGACCTGCGCGACACCCTGCGCGACCAGCAGGCCCGGGCCCTGGCGGCGGGCGGCCGGCTGATCGCGCGGGCCGACGCGCCGGAATCCGGCCGGGGCGCGTGGTTCGCGCCGTCGGTGGTCGAGGTGGACGGGCCCTCGGTGCTGCTGTCCGAGGAGACGTTCGGCCCGCTCGGGGCGCTCACGACCGGCGCGGACGACGACGAGCTCATCGCGCTCGCGAACGCCTCCCGGTACGGGCTGAGCAGCAGCGTGTGGAGCACCGACGACGACCACGCCGCCGCCGTGGGCGCCCGGATCCAGGCCGGGGCGGTCTTCGTGAACACGATCTCGGCGACCGATCCGCGCCTGCCCACCGGCGGCGTCAAGGCCAGCGGGTACGGGCGCGAGCTCGGCCGGTGGGGGCTGCACGAGCTGGCCAACGTCCAGGCCGTGCGCGTCCGTCGAGGGGTACACCATGGATGACGTGAGTCAGGCCGAGGTGGTGCTGTCGGGTTACGGCCCAGTCGGCCGGGCCTTCGCCGGGCACCTGGCGGAGCACGCCGGCGAGCTGGCCCGGCGGCACGGCGTCCGGCCGGTCGTCCGCGCCGTCCGCGCGAGCACGGCGCAGTGCCTGCTCCAGCCGGGCGAGCCGGTGCCGCCGCGCCCGGAGTGGAGCCCGCTCGGCCCGCTGGCGGAGACGCTCGACCGGACCGGGGCCCGCGTGCTCGTCCAGGCGGTGCCGTCCTCACCCGGCGTGCGGCGGCAGGCCGCCGACGAGGCCCTGCTCGCGTTGCGGCGCGGGGTGCACGTGGTCACGGCCACGAAGAGCCACCTGCTCACGCACTGGCGCGAGCTCGGCGAAACGGCTCGCGCGCACGACGCCATGATCCGGATCTCCGGCGCGACCGGGGCCGCCCTTCCGGCCGGTGACCTGGCCAGGACGGGGCTGCGCGGCCTGGGCTGCGCGACGATCAGGGCCTGCCCGAACGGCACCGTCACGTACGTCCTCGACCGCCTCGCCGCCGGCGACCCGCTGCCGGACGCGATCCGCGAGGCGCAGCGCCGCGGCATCGCCGAGGCGGACCCCACCGCCGACCTGTCCGGCGCCGACTCCGCCACGAAGGTACGGCTGCTGGCGGCGCTGGCCTGGGGCTGGGACCCGGCGTCGGTGCGGGTGGCGGCGCAGGCCGTGGACGGGTCCGGCGCCGCCGCCGCGCTGGACGCGCTCTCCAGGGGGCGCCGGCTGCGCGCCGTGGCGAGCGCCCGCGCCGACCGGCCGCTGCTCGTCGAGGTACGGCTGGAGGAGACGGAGCCGGGTGATCCCCTGTACGCGCTCTCCGGGCCGGAGAAGGCGGTCGTGTTCGGCTGTCAGGAGGCCGGGGACGTGGTGGTGAGCGGCGGGCGGTCGAGTCCGCTGGGGGCGGCACTGGCCCTCGTCAAGGACACCATCGACGTCACGGCCCCGCGCCTCGGCTTCTTCTAGCCCCGCCCGGCTTCTTCTCGTAACGCTTTTCTGACACGCGCGACCCAGGAGTGATTCGTGAGAGTACCCCCCATCACCCCGAGCGAACTCTCCGACGAGCAGCGCCCGCTCGACGAACACGTCCGGCGGATGCTGCGCGAGCTGCGCGCCCCGTTCACCTCGACGGACGAGAACGGCGCGCTGATCGGGCCGTTCCCGGTGATGCTGCGCTTCCCCGGGCTGGCCCGGCCGCTGCTGGAGTGGTTCACGACCGTCACCGACGGGAGCGTGCTGCCGGCGCGGGTGCGCGAGGTCGCCGTCCTCACCACGGGGTCCCGGCACGGCGCCGCGTACGAGCTCTACTCCCACAGCCGGGTCGCGGCGGCGGTCGGGCTGCCGGACGACGTGGTCGCGGACCTGGTCGCCGGACGGCGACCGGCGGGGCTGAGCAGGCAGGAGGCGGTCGCGTACGACGTGGCGGCGGGCCTGCACGACGGCGGGCCGCTGCCCGCGACGCTCTACCGGGCCGCGGTCGGGGCGTTCGGGGAGACCGGCATGGCGGAGCTCGTCTTCCTCATCGCCCAGTACGCCGGGATCTCGCTGCTGCTCAACGCCTACGACGTCCCGGTGCCGTCGGACGCCTCTGGAGGGTCGCGTCCGTGAGCAGGCGGCTCGGGGTCAGATCTCGCAGATGGTGGAATTCAGTGTTCTGGTGGCCTTGGCGTGGGTCAGCAGGCGGCCGTCTGCTCGGGGGTACTCGGTGGAGTTCGTCGAGAGGGAGTGGCCTTCGGTGTGGTCCGCCCGCTGCCTACTGGCACCCGTCATCGTCATGGAGCGGGAGTAGCGGGACCGACCTTCTGGTACCACGCCGGTCAGCACGAACGGCCGGGCCGCCGCGGTCGCGTCCGGGCACGCGGCGATACGATACGTCGATTCCACCACTGGAGGCGATGTGTCGATCCACGCCGAGCCCGGCCGTTCGGAAGTGATCCTGTGACGGGTACGAAGCGCACCTGTGCCGACAGCATGCGCTGGCTGGCCGAGGGAACAACGATCTTCTTCGACGCCCTGGCCGCGATGCCGGACGAGCGGCTGGACGGGCCGTCGGCGCTGGACGGCTGGAGTGGCAGGCACCTGCTGGCCCACGTGGCCGCGAACGCCGACGCGCTGCTCAACCTGGCGTACTGGGCGCGTACGGGCGAGGAGCGGCCGATGTACGCCTCCCGCGAGCAGCGCGACGCCGACATCGAGGCGGGCGCGAAACTGCCGGCGGCCGAGTTGCGCGCCTGGGCCGTACAGGCGTCCGGCGCCCTTGCGGCGCGGCTGGGCGAGCTGGACGAGCAGCAGTGGAGCCGGGAGGTGCGCACCTCCCGGGGGCAGGCCATCCCCGCGAGCGAGGTCCCTTGGATGCGCGCACGCGAGTTCATGGTGCACGCCGTGGATCTCGACGCCGGGGTGACCTTCGACGATCTTCCGGCCGGGTTCCTGGCCGCGCTGGTCGACGACATCTCCGCCAGCCGGTCCGGCGCCGGCGGCCCGACGCTGACCCTCACGGCCACCGATCACGACGGCACGTGGACGATCGCGGGCTCGGACACTTCCACCGTTGCGAGTTCAGGCGTCCCTACTGTCGCGGACTCGGACGCTCCCACCGTCGCAACCCCAGGCGCCCCCGTCGAGGTCACCGGCACCCTCGCCGGCCTGGCCGCCTACCTCTCCGGGCGTCGAGCGCACGGTGTCACCGGCCCCGACGGCGGTCCGGCACCCCAGCTTCCTGGGTGGCTCTGAGGCGACGCAGGCCCGTAGGCCGCTTCCGTTCAGGCACCTCCCGTCCAGGCACTTGCCCTTAGCGGCCGGGCGGGAAGTCCGCGCCCCGCGCGACCGCCTCCTGCCCCCGCAACTCGGCCAGCATCCCCTCCAACTGCCCGGCAACCGCGTCGTACCCCGCGCTCCCGAGCACGAGCCGCCGAGGCGGGTCGTCCTGGGTCAACGCGGCCAGCACCGCCCGGACGCCACGCGCCGGATCCCCGGGCTGCCTGCCGTCCTGCTCGATCATGCCGGCCCGCACCTCGGCCAGCATCGGCCGGTAGTCCGGAAGGTCCCCGTCGACTGATTCGTCGGCGAAGCCGGCGTACGCCCGGGTACGGAAGGCCGCCGGCTCCACGGCGAGTACCTTGATCCCGAACGGCTCCACCTCCTGCCGCAGCACCTCGGTCAGACCTTCGAGGGCGAACTTGGCCGCGCTGTAGAAGCCGAAGCCCTGGATCCCGACCAGGCCGGCGACCGAGGACATGTTGACGATCCAGCCGCTCCGGCGCCGGCGCATGCCGGGCAGCGCGGCCCGGGTCACGGCCAGCACGGCGAAGAAGTTCAGCTCCATCACCTTGCGCAGCGCCCGGTCGTCCATGCCCTCGACGGAGCCGTACCAGCCGCGGCCCGCGTTGTTGACCAGCACGTCGATGCCTCCGAAGCGGCTTTCTGCCTCGGCCACGGCGGCCTCGGCCTGCTTGGTGTCGGTGACGTCGAGCGGCAGGACGAGCACCCTGTCGCCGTACGGGGCGGTCCACCCGCGTAGTTCCTCCGGGCGGCGCGTGGTCAGCACGACGCGATCCCCGCTCTCCAGCGCCGCGTCGGCGTAGGCCATGCCGAAACCGCCGGGCGTGCCGCCGGTGATGAACCAGGTCCGCATGAGTCTCCCCCTTGCTACATTCGCTACACACAACAATGTAGCGATATACGAGATACTATAGCGACATGAGAACCCGAGGTCAGAGCGGCGACGCCCGCGACCGGCTGCTGCTCGCCGCCGCCGAACTGCTCGACGGCTCCGGCGACCGCACGCTGTCGACCCGCGCCGTGTGCGAGCGGGCCGGCGTTCAGGCGCCCACCCTGTATCACCACTTCGGCAGCAAGCAGGGCCTGATCGACGCGGTGATCAACCACGGTTTCACTCAGTACGTCCAGCCGGCCGATCCCACGGGCGACCCGGTGGACGACCTCCGGCACGGCTGGGACCGGCATGTCGCGTTCGGGCTGGAACATCCCGCGTTCTACGCGCTGCTCTACGGGCGCGCCGAGCCCGGAAAGCCCTGCGCCGTCACCGCCCCCGCGCACGCCATGCTGCGCGAGCTGCTGACCGTGGCCGCCCGGCAAGGGCTGCTCACGGTCCCCGCCGGCGACGCGGCCGAGCAGATCCTGGCCGCGAACGTCGGCGTCACCCTGAGCCTGATCACCCAGCCCGTGGACGAGCGCGACATGGGGCTGTCCGACCGGGTCCGCGAGGCGGCGCTGGCCGCCGTACTCAAGCCCGCCGCCGTCCTCGAACCCGCCGCCGAACGACCGGTCCCGGGCGCCACGACGCGGGCCGGCGCGGCGCTGACCCTGCTCGCCCTCGTCGACGAGGACCCGGCCGGGCTGACCGCCGGCGAGCACGCCCTCCTCCGCGAACTGCTGGACCGCCTGGCCGGCGGCAAGCCCTGACGGCGGACCGGCGCCGCCATCGAGCCGGCGCTGACGGCGGACCGGCGCTGACAACGGCCCGCGCGCGGCTAGTCCCCCTTCACCGAGCAGACCGCCGCGCCGATCACGGGCGTGACCGCCTCCGGATGCGAGACCAGCGTGAGATGCGACCCGCCGGCGAACTTGGTGACCTTCGAGCCGGCCCGCTTCGCCATGGACAGCTGCGACTCGATCGTGATGATCTTGTCGCCGGTGCTGGCGAAGTACCAGGACGGGATCTTCTTCCACGCCGCGGCCCGTGACGGCGTCTGGAACGCGGCCGTCGAGGCGGCCCGCTGCGTGGCCCACAGCCGCTCGGCGACGTCCCCGGGCAGGTCCGAGGCGAACGAGCGGACGAAGGCGTCCCGCTTGAGGTACAGGTCGCTGGCCCCCACGGGCGCGTTCGCGTAGGAGGCCTTGTCGTACAGGGTGTCGGGGGCGCCGCCGAGCGCGGAGCCGGACCCGCTGAGCTGGGCGGTGGTCTCGCCCGTGTCCGGTGCGGCCGCGTCCACGTACACCAGTGCCTTGACGTTGGGGGCGTCCGCGGCGGCGTTCGTGATGACGGAGCCGCCGTAGGAGTGCCCCACGAGGACGACCGGGCCGGAGACGGTCTTCAGGAACGCCGCGACGGTGGCGGCGTCGCTGTCGAGGTTGCGCAACGGGTTCCCGATGGCGCGCGCGGTGTAACCGGCCTTGCGCAGGGCGTCCACCTCTCCGTCCCAGCTGGACGCGTCCGCCCACGCGCCGTGCACCAGGACGACCGTCGGCTTGGCGGAGCCCGCTGGACACGGCAGCGGGCTGCGCGCCCGCGCGGCGGCCGGATGCGTCACGGCCGGCGCGACCGCCACGGTCAGCGTGGCCAGGATCGCCACAGGCTTTCCCGCTGTTGTACGGCTCATCTCGTCTCCCCCATCGGCGCTCGTCCCCATATCGCGCGCTGACCAGGGACTTCTCCTTTCCAGTAAGCCGCGCCCCTAACTCGGCGGACGCGTCCCCCGTGCGAGCTACCGCGGAATGTCCACCGCGCGGTGACGATTCGCGAGCTGCGATTTCCTACCGTTCTCGGCAGGACCGCGGCGCTCCGGCCGCGGCCAGTGCGAGGGAGTCGTCATGCGGCTGTTGGAGCAACTCGTGGTCGGCGTGGCGGCCACCCCCCACCGGCGGCAGGGCCGTGAGCACGGTCCCTCGCCGCGGTGGTCGCCGGTCCCGCCCGGCCGCTACGCTCTTGCGGTGATCGCATTCCGGCGGATCGCCGACCTGTGGCAGCGGCTTGACGTCGTGCTCCGCGACCTTTCCCTCGCGCTGCTGCTGGGCGTCGCCGCGCTCGTCCCGGCGCTGCACGGCCAGGGGACGCAGGTCGGTGACCTGCCGGCCCGTCCGTTCGACGCGCTGGCGTACCTGGTGATCGCCCTGGAGTGTCTCCCGCTCGCCGTGCGCCGGCGCCGGCCGGCCGTGGCCCTCGTCCTGGTGTCGCTCGGCTTCGTCCTCGACGGGCTCCTCGCCTACCGCACGTTCGCCAGCATCGCGCTGCCGATCGCGCTCATCAGCGCGGGCGCCCATCTCGAACGGGGCCGGCGGCTCACCGCCGTCCTGCTCTCGGTGGCGTACGTGCCGCTGGCGATCGCGCTCAACCGGCTCGGCTCGGCCGAACGGCTCGACGGGTACGTGGTCTTCTACCTGATCCTGGTGCTCGCGTGGGGCGTCGGCGCCTGGCTGCGCAACACCAGGGCCGCCGAGGCCGAACGCCGCCGCCACGTCGCCGAGGCCACCCGTACCGCCGAACGCACCCGCATCGCCCGCGAGCTGCACGACGTGGTGACCCATCACGTGACCGCGATGGTCGTCCAGACCGAGGCCGCCCGCTACCTGACCGCCGCGCCCGACCGGCTCGACTCCACGCTCAGCGCCGTCACCGACACCGGCCGGCGGGCCATCACCGACCTGCGCCACATGCTCGACCTGCTCGATCCCGGCCACCACCCGGAGGCCAGGGCGTCCTCGACGGCCGGCGACCTGCACGCGCTCGTGGAGCAGACGCGCCAGGCCGGGCAGCCGGTCGAGTTCACCGAGGAGGGCACGGCCGCGGATCCGGCCGGCAGCGCGGAGTTCGTCACCTACCGGGTCGTCCAGGAGTCTCTGACGAATGCCCTCAAATACGCCCACGGCGCCCCTACTGTGGTCCGCGTGCGCTACGGCAAGAAGGAGATCAGCGTGGAGGTCAGTACCGAGGGTTCCGGCTCGCGAGCCGGCTCTCCCGGCGGGAGCGGGCGCGGGCTGACCGGGCTGCGCGACCGGGTCGACGCCCTCGGCGGCGAGTTCAGCGCGGACGAGCAGGCGGGCGGCGGCTTCGTGGTACGCGCCCTCGTCCCGGCGGGGAGCCCGTCGTGACCGCGCCCATCAGGGTCCTCATCTGCGACGATCAGACGCTGATCCGCACCGGGCTGGCGACGATCATCGACGCGCAGCCCGATCTCGAGGTGGTCGGCGAGTGCGGCGACGGGCGCGCCGCGGTCGAGCTCGCCCAGCGCCTCAAACCCGACATGGTGGTCATGGACGTGCGGATGCCGGTGCTCGACGGCATCGAGGCGACCCGCCTGCTGGCCGGCGCCGGCGTGGCGGACCCGGTCAAGGTGCTCGTGGTGACGACGTTCAACCTGGACGAGTACGTGTACGAGGCGCTGCGCGCGGGCGCCAGCGGCTTCCTGCTCAAGGACGCCCCGCCGGCCCAGCTGCTGCACGGCATCCGCACCGTCGCGACGGGGGCCGCGCTGCTGGCGCCCGAGGTGACGAGGAAGCTCGTCGGCAGGTACGCCTCGCGGATCCGTCCCACGGAGGACACTCCCGACAATGTGGCGCTCACGCCGCGTGAGCTGGAGGTGCTCCGGCTCATCGCCGACGGGCAGTCCAACAGCGAGATCGCCGCGACCCTGGTGATCAGCCAGGAGACCGTCAAGACGTACGTGTCGCGCATCCTGACCAAGCTCGACCTGCGCGACCGCGTACAGGCGGTGGTGTACGCCTACCGCAACGGCCTGGTCACCTGAACCGCCGGCACCACGCGATCACCCGCGCCTCAGTCCCGACGCGGTCACCCTTGCCTCAGGCTCGGCACGATCATCCGGGCGGCCGGCCGGACGGTCGTGGGCGGTCGCTCGGGGCACGGCCCGCTCCGGCAGGTCGGGCACCCGCTGGGCGGCCGTGTAGGCGGCGCCGCGGACCTCGTTCAGCCAGCCCGCCGGCCGCAGCCCGCGAATGGGATGCTGGAGCGGGTCGAACCGCATCGGGCGCTCCGCGTCCGTCCGCGCCGGCGCGGACAGCCGCACCTGGCCGAACAGCCGCCACGGCCCCGCGGGCGCGGCGACCAGCAGTTCGAGCACGACCGGATCGAACTCGACGGCCAGGGCGAGCGCGTCGAACGTGGCGGGCAGCGACGCGGGCGTGTGCAGCAACGCGCCCAGCAGCAACCGCCGCTCCCCCGCCTGGTACGGGAACAGGCTGGAGTACATCCCCGTCCACCGGGCCGCGGGCCGCAGCACGCGCCGGCTGATCCGGTTGCGGCCGGTGCTGGCCAGCAGCAGGTCGGCGACGGTGTCGTCCTGCTGCTCCCAGCGGAGCGCGACGCCGAGAATGTCGGGCAGCGGCGCGGGCACCCCGACGGAGCGGGACAGGCGGGCGACGCCACGCAGCTCCATCGCCTGGTCGAGGAACGGAGTCCCCCACGGGCGCGGGGCTCCGTGCAGCCGCAGGCGCGCGTCCAGCACGAGCCCGGACGGGTGCAGCGGCCGTCCGTGCCGCAGTCGCGCCGCCGTGCCGAAGGCCGCGGCCAGCGCCGACCTCGCAAGGGATGTGCCCGGCTGCCTCATCGGCCCGCTCCTCACCGTCGTGACCTGCCTGCGGCCCCTGGTGCTACCCCGGCACGGCGAGCGGAATCACGCCGGGCCGGTCGCGCCGGAAGGCTCCGGTCCGAGGGCCTGGTCGGGCAGGACGGTCCGCAGCACCAGCGCCGCCGGCGCGCTGGGGCCGATCAGGGTGAGGCTCCCGCCGAGCGAGCGGGCCAGCCGGCGGGCGGACAGCAGGGCGGAGGCGCCGCTCGAGTCCATGAAGGTGACCCGCCGCAGATCCACGCTCAGCCTGGGGCCGCGCTGGCTGATCACCGTGGCGAGAAATTCGTACAGATCGTCGGCGACGAGCAGATCGGCCTCTCCACCGATGGAGACGACGGGAGCGCCGGCGGACATGCTGACGCTGAGATCCAGTCTCATGAGGGTTCCTCGCTGGTGCACGCTCACCGCTCGGTGCGCTGAGTCCCCTCACGTACCCTCAGCCGATCGTCTCAATCGCCTGCTCACATTTCCCAGACGGCAGAAGTGAGGCCCTTCCGCCGCGCCCACGTCCAGGCGTGTTCCCCGGCCCCCGGGGTAGGCCAGGCACGGACGAAGACGAGGAGTGTCTCATGGCCATGGCCGCCCGAACCGGCGTCGAGCTGCCCGGCACGATCCTGGGCGTCGGGCTGGGCGGATTCGTCGACGGCATCCTGCTGCACCAGGTCCTGCAGTGGCACCACATGCTGAGCAGCACCGGCGCCGACAACATCGGCGTGCGCCCCTACCCGGTGGACACCGTGCCGGGGCTGCGCATGAACACGCTGTGGGACGGGCTGTTCCACACCTTCACCTGGCTGGCGGTGCTGATCGGGCTCGGCCTGCTCTACTCCCGGATCACCGGCTCGCGCGGGCAGGTGTGGCGCTCGCGGAGCCTGTGGGGCTGGATCCTCGTCGGCTGGGGGCTGTTCAACCTGGTCGAGGGCGTGATCGACCACCATCTGCTGGGCATCCACCACGTCCGCTCCGGCCCGTACCAGCTCTGGTGGGACCTGGGCTTCCTGCTGCTCGGCGTGCTGCTCATCGCCGGCGGCTGGGCGTGGCAGCGTACCGGCGGACGGCTCGACCTGTGCCGGGACGACGAGCCGGCGGCATGACGGCCCACGACGGCCACGGCGGCATGACGCCTGTCGTCCTCGTGCTCGTCCTCGTGCTCGTCCTCGTGCTCGTCCTCGTGCTCGTCCTCGTGCTCGTCCTCGCCGGGGCCGCCTACCTGGTCCTGGCCTGGCGGCACGGGATCGGGCGGTGGCGGGCGACCTCGTTCCTGGTCGGCCTGGCGCTGCTCGCCGCCGCCGTCACGGGGCCGCTCGCCGCGGCGGCGGCCGACTTCCGCGGCCACATGCTGCAACACCTGCTCATCGGCATGCTGGCGCCGCTGTTCCTGGTGCTCGGCGCGCCGATGACCCTGCTGCTGCGGGCCCTTCCCGCCGCCAGGGCCCGCCGGCTCGGGGCGCTGCTGCGCCACCGCGCCGCGCACGCCGTCGCCCATCCGGTCACCGCTCTGGTGCTGAGCGCGGGCGGCCTGGTGGTCCTGTATTGCACTCCGCTCTACCGGCACACCCTGGCGGACGGACGGCTGCACGCGGCGGTCCACCTGCATTTCCTGCTCTCCGGCTACCTGTTCGCCTGGGTCATCGCCGGTCCTGACCCGGCGCCCCGGCGCCCGTCCGTGCCCGCGCGGCTGGTGGTGCTGGGGGTGGCCGTCGCCGTGCACGCCGGGCTGTCCCAGCTCATGTACGCCGGGATCGGGGTGGACCTGCCCGTCCCCGTGGAGCAGCGCCGGGGCGCGGCCGAGATCATGTACTACGGCGGCGATCTGGCCGAGCTGATGCTCGCGGTGGCTCTCGTCCTCGGCTGGAAGCCCGCGGGCAGGGCACGACGGGCGCTTGCCGCTGGGCGAACGGGGTAGCGGGCGGCCATGGCAGACGACGTGATCACGCTCATCCTGGCCGACCACCGCAAGGTCGAGGAACTGTTCGCCAGGCTGACCACCGGCAAGGGCGACCGGCGGGCCATCGTGGGCGCGCTGCACGCCCTGATCACCGCCCACGCGCGGGCCGAGGAGGACGTGGTGTATCCGCTCCTCGACGCCCATCACGGCCTGGAAGAGCACAAGGAGGCCGAGGTGCTGCTGGACGCGCTGCGCCGGGCCGAGCCGGACAGCACGGAGTTCACCGGTGCCCGTACCCTGCTGGCGCTCACCATCGCTCATCACGTACAGGAGGAGGAGAGCACGCTCCTGCCGCTGCTGGCCCGCACGACGGACGACCGGCGGCTGCGCGACCTGGGCAAGACGTTCCGGCAGCGCCGGCAGCAGGAGCTGCGCGCGCTGACCGCCCCCAGGAAGGGGCGCGGCGCCGGCCCGTCCTCCCGCGCCAAGGCGCGCGGCGGCCGTGCGGCCTCCGGAGCGGGGCAGGGCCTCACCAAGACGGAGCTGTACGAGCGGGCCCGCGCCGCCGACATCCCTGGCCGGTCGCGCATGAGCAAGAACGAACTGGAGAAGGCCCTGGCGAAGGCCCGTACCTGACCTCCGGCCCGCGCCCGGCCATGACTGAGTCGGTGCCCGCGGGTAGTGAGGATGGTCCACCTATCCAAGGAGATCTCATGGGCACCCCGCGTACCCCCGCCGGCCGCACCCCCGTGCAGCTGGCCGCCCTCACCGTCGGTGTCGTGTTCCTCCTGGTCGGCGTGCTCGGGTTCGTTCCGGGCGTCACCAGCGACGTCGACGATCTGCAGTTCGCCGGCCACCAGTCCGACGCCCTCCTGCTCGGCGTCTTCCAGGTCTCGATCCTGCACAACATCGTGCACCTGCTGTTCGGCATCGCCGGCGTCGTGCTCGCCCGCAGCTGGAGCGGCGCGCGCAACTTCCTGATCGGCGGCGGGGTCGTCTACCTGCTGCTGTGGATCTACGGCATGCTCGTCGGCCACGACACCGCGGCCAACTTCGTGCCCGTCAACACCGCCGACAACTGGCTGCACCTGGTGCTGGGCATCGGCATGGTCGCCCTCGGCCTGCTGCTCAGCCGCCGCCGGGTGACCACCACCCCCTGACCACGATCGCACCGCGGCGCCACTCCCGGCCCCAGGAACATCGGGAGCGGCGCCGCGGCCGTTCCCGCCGGCGTTTGGAGAAACCCGGACGTCACACCGGCGGGACCACGATTCCCGCGGTGAGGCCGGGCGCGGGGACGGGAGGCACCGCCGGGGCGCCGGCGTGGCCGGCCAGCAGGACCAGGAGTATCGGCAGCGTGGCCAGGAAGATGACCACCAGCAGCACGTACCAGATCTCACGCCCGCTGATGCCGGCGTCGGAGCGCCCCTCGGAGCGCCCGCCGGAGCGTCGTGCTTCCCTCCTGCGGCAGGCGGCGTCGAACGACTCGACGCGGCGGACGAACGCACGGTCCTCGCGGCGGAGATCCTGCTCGATCTCGCCCAAGATGCGGCGTTCCCGGTCCGACAGCTCCATCGCCGTCACCGCGTCAGGTTCCGGAGAGCATGGAGGGGCGTCATGGCACCTTCTCGTCCCCGCCGCCCTCGTCCTCATCGCGGTCAGGGCGGTCGCGATCGTGCATGGTGAACAGCTGGTTGTAGGCCTCCTGGGTCACCACCTGCATGCCCGGCTGGGCCGGCTCCGCCCGGATGACCAGTGCCATCACCCCGGCCAGCGCGAAGAAGAGGAACGAGGTGATGAGGTACATGTACCCGATCACCTTGTGGTCGGTGGACGACAGCCAGGCCGCGATCACCGTCCCCTTGCGCCGTGATCGCACCGCGGCCAGAGGGGAGGTCAGGGGCTCGCCACCGGGCTTGATCGTCGTCACATCGTGCTCCGTACACCGTCGCGCAGCGGACATCGGACAAGAGTGATCACACGCACCACCTGCCGGTCTGACAGCCGACCTTCGTCCTCTACCCCTGCCGGCCGTGTCAACACTTATGGGTGGCTTGCGGGACTTATGGGTGGCTTGCGGGCCGGTGTCCGATCACCATCCGGTACTCCGCGCCGCTACGCGCGTTCAGCCGGCGTCATGCGGGTTCTGCCAGTTGAGCGACAGCACCAGGACCGTGCCGTACACGACGTGCCCCGCCACCATGACCGCCTGCCGCCCTGGCCGGTCCGTCGACGCCGGTGGCAGGATGTCCAGCCGGGGGATCCAGCCCTGATAGCTGGAGGCCCAGATCGCCAGGGCGTAGCCGACGCCGGCGACCGCCGGGGTGCGCCGTCCCCTGGCCAGCAGCCCGTACAGGGACCCGGCGGCGATGCCGAAGCCGAAGTGCGCGAGCGCGCCCACGACGCCCTCGCCCGGTTTCGGCCGGTGCCGGTGGCCCGGCAGCACCGCCCTGGCGATCCGTTTGGGCGGCTGATCCGGCATGAGGCCCAGCCGGCTGCCCGCCAGCATGACCCCGCTCATCGCGGCGGTCGCGGCGAGACCGCCCACCGCCCCCTTCAGCAGATCGCGCATCATGCGGGGTGGTTGCCCTCCAGATCCGCCCGGAAACGCGGGCGCCGATGGGGACCAGGTGACGCCCGCCTGATCCACTCCCCCGGGGCGCGTACTTCTCACAACACACCAAACCGTAAAGTGAGGGCCATTACGCCAACATGTGGGGAGAGAGCATCTTGCACGAAAAGCTGTCGTCGATCTACGACAACGTCCTGCGCCGCAACCCTGGAGAGGCCGAGTTCCACCAGGCGGTCCGCGAGGTGCTCGAAAGCGTCGGCCCGGCTCTCGGCAAACATCCCGAGTACGCCGAATCGAAGATCATCGAGCGCATCTGCGAGCCGGAACGGCAGATCATCTTCCGGGTGCCCTGGATGGACGACCGCGGCGAGGTGCAGATCAACCGCGGCTTCCGGGTCGAGTTCAACAGCGCGCTCGGCCCGTACAAAGGCGGGCTGCGTTTTCACCCGTCGGTCTACCTGGGCATCGTCAAGTTCCTCGGCTTCGAGCAGATCTTCAAGAACGGCCTGACGGGCCTGCCCATCGGCGGCGGCAAGGGCGGCTCCGACTTCGACCCCAAGGGCCGCTCCGACCGCGAGGTGATGGCCTTCTGCCAGAGCTTCATGACGGAGCTCTACCGGCACATCGGCGAGTACACCGACGTGCCCGCCGGTGACGTCGGCGTCGGCGGCCGCGAGATCGGCTATCTGTTCGGCCAGTACAAGCGCATCACGAACCGGTACGAGTCCGGCGTGATCACCGGCAAGGGCCTCGCGTACGGCGGCGCGCAGGTGCGGACCGAGGCCACCGGCTACGGATGCACCTTCTTCGTGGAGGAGATGCTCAAGGCCCGCGGCACGTCGTTCGACGGCAAGCGCACCGTGGTGTCCGGCTCCGGCAACGTGGCGATCTACACCATCGAGAAGATCGAGCAGCTCGGCGGCGTCGTGGTCGCCTGCTCGGACTCCTCCGGCTACGTGCTCGACGAGAAGGGCATCGACCTCGACCTGCTCAAGCAGATCAAGCAGAACGAACGCGGCCGCCTGAACACCTACGCCGAACGCCGTGGCGAACACGTCACCTTCGTCCCGGATCGCAGCGTGTGGGAGGTCCCCTGCGAGGTGGCGATGCCGTCCGCCACGCAGAACGAGATCACCGGCCGCGACGCCGCGTTCATGGTCGACAACGGCTGCGTCGCGGTCGGCGAGGGCGCCAACATGCCGACCACGCCTGAGGGCATCAAGGTGTTCCTGGAGGCGGGCGTCGCGTTCGGGCCGGGCAAGGCGGCCAACGCGGGCGGAGTCGCGACCAGCGCGCTGGAGATGCAGCAGAACGCCAGCCGCGACTCGTGGACGTTCGAGTTCTCCGAGCACCGCCTCCAGGAGATCATGCGCGACATCCACGGCCGCTGCCTGCAGACCGCCGAGGAGTACGGCATGCCGGGCAACTACGTGGCCGGCGCCAACATCGACGGCTTCCGCCGGGTCGCGGACGCCATGCTGGCCCTGGGCCTGGTCTGACCGACCCCCTCCCGCGCCACCCACCGGCGCCAGACCGGGTCAACGCCGCCCCGCTCTGGCCGCCCACCTTCGTTGAGCGTCGCCCCGCGCCGGCCGCTCCGGCCCCTTCATTCCGTGGCCTCTGGATGGCTGGGCGAAACCCTGTTCAGCGCCGTCCCGCCAGGTGCTCGCGTACCTGCCGGTGCACGAAGTGGAAGACGTGCGGCTCGCACTGCCGCAACAGACCCGCCCCTACCGCGGCTTGGAGCAGCGGTGACACGTCCATCGGGCGGACGCCCGCGCGCCGCAGCGTCGCCCTGACGTCCGGATCGTCACCCGGGAACGTCTCCGTCCGCCGCCTGGTCATCTCGGCGGCGATCTCCCTCAACCCTTCGGCCACCGCTCCGGCGTCGAACCCGGCCGCCGCCGTCGCGGCGAGCGTCCGCTCGGCGTACCAGGGCACGAAGCGGACGGGCTCTCGTGGCAGATCATCGATCCACTCCGGCGCGCCGATGAGCACGGCCAGCAGCACGGGCGAACCCAGCAACTCGGAGGTCAGCCCGAGCAGGCGATCCGGCTCGACCTGGCGGCCGGAGAGCAGCGTCTCCACCCGCCCGCGCGCCTCGGACGCCACCACGCCGATCACCTCCACCGCCTCGAACCCCGGCACCGAGGCAGCCCGGCCGGTCATGATCACGTCGTGTTCCGTGCGCCCCGCCCACTCTAGGAAGCCGTCACGGATCTCCGGGACCAGCGTCTCCAGC
Source organism: Nonomuraea fuscirosea (assembly GCF_003001935.1). Lineage (GTDB taxonomy): Bacteria > Actinomycetota > Actinomycetes > Streptosporangiales > Streptosporangiaceae > Nonomuraea > Nonomuraea fuscirosea. The sequence continues at coordinate 280,830 of NZ_PVNG01000005.1, forward strand.
CCGTCGAGCACCAGGACGAACCGCCGCCGCACCAGCATGGCGTTGGCGTTGACGAGCGACAGCCCGTACTCGGCCGCCAGCGCGTGTGCCAGCGCCCGCTCGTAGGGCGAATGCCCGGCCCGGTACGCCGTGGGCTGCCCCGCCCGCGGCGGCGGCGCCTGGACGATGTGCTCGGGCTTCAGCTGCGCGAACGGCAGGAACACGGGCACGTGACCGTCCCGGTTCTCCGACAGGCGGCGCGCCAGCCTGGCCGCCAGGACGCTCTTGCCCGTCCCCGCCGCGCCGGTCAGCAGCAGCTTTCCGGTCCGCGCGCTGAGGATCTCGTCCAGCCCACGCGCGCGGGACGCGTCCTCGCCGCCGAAGCGCACCACCGGATCGATCAACGCGCCGTCGTCGCCGACCCTGCGGTTCAGCTGCTCGCGTACGAGCCCGGCCAGGTCGTCCAGCGGGCCCCGCAGCGGAAGCTCCTCCTGCCTGCTGATCCAGGGCGCGACCGCCGGCCGCCCGTCGTCCTGCGACTCCGCGACCAGCACGTCGCTGGGCTGCGGGGAGTCGCGTACCAGGTCGATGTAGGAGCCGGCGTCGTGCGGCACCTGTTCCCCGAGTCCGCGCAGCTCGCCCGCGATGCCGGCTACCGTCACGTCCGCGGGCTCCTCCACCGACTCGGCCAGCCGGCGCAGCAGCGACGGCTCCTCGGTGAGCCGCGCGTACGTCTCCGGCGCCCGGTCCCGCAGCAGCAGCACGGCCGCCAGGATCGAGACGTCGTAGCGGCCGCGGGACGTCCCCGTGGTGACGCCGCCATGCCGATCCCAGACGTGGCGCTGCCCGTCATCCCCGACGCTGTCCCTCACCTCCCTGGCGACGCGGTCCTGGAGGATGAGGACGTTGACGAAGCGCTTGATCGAACGCGGGTTGCGCGGCAGCGCGCACTTCAGCATCCCGCTCGCCGGCGCGATCTCCTTGCCCGCGAGCAGGCGGTCCAGGTAGAGCTCGAAGTCCGCCTCGGCCATCCGCGGCATCTCGAAGGGAAACTGGATGATCTTGTCCAGGTAGTCCCCGACCGGCTCCTCCCCGTACTTCTCCCGTACGGCCGCGATCAGCGGACCCTTGGCCACACCCAGCACGAACACGCAGTTGTGCCGGTTGAAGTGCAGCTTCAGCGACTCCAGCAGGCCGGTGATCCGGTCGGCGTCACAGCGATCCAGATCGTCGACGAACACGACCAGCCGCTCCCTGCCCTTCGCGGCCAGGGCGGCGTCGATGAGGAAGCCGAGGTACTCCTCCAGCCGCGTCCGCTCGGTACGGATGCGGAAGTGCTGGTCGTCGTAGTCCTCGATCGACTGGCGCACGTCGGACAGGTTGACCCTGAGCGTGGCCGACAGCACGAGCGAGCCGAGCACGTCGGAGATCGTCCGCAGCGTCCTGCGCACGTTCTCCCTGTTCCGCAGACCGAGGTCGTTGACGATGGCGTGCAGCAGCGGCAGCACCGGGTTGTCCTCATGCTGGTGCCGCCAGGGATCGAACCAGACATAGGCACACTTGGGGTCCTGCTCGTCGAGCTGTTCGAGCTGCCTGCGCAGTTGCAGCAACATCGAGGTCTTGCCGGTGCCCCACTCGCCGAACACGCCGACCACCATCGGCGGCGTCGCCTCGCGGGCCAGCGCGGCGAGCTGGCGCACGTAGGCGGCGCGGTTGAGCTCGTCCTCCCGTACGGGCTCGTCGCTGTGCGTGAAGCCCTCCGACGCGACGGGCACCTGGGTGGTCGGCCACGGCAGCGCTTCCTCCCCGGCGGCCTCCGCCTCCGTCGTCTCTACCTGCTCCTCTGTCTCCTGCTCCTGGGGCTGGAGCGGGGCGTGTCGGCCGCGGCGCCGCAGGAGCGGGGGCGCCACGATGAGCACGAGCAGCAGGAAGCCGCCGGCGTACGGCAGGAACGGGTAACGCTGCAGGAGCGACGGCTGCGCCGTGACGGCCACCCGTAACCGGTCGACACCGGCCGCCGAGACGAGGACCAGTTGCCCTGTCCCGGCGTGCGGGCGCGTGCCCCGTATGACGGTGAACGTCACCGCGCCTCCGGCCGGGACGCGGGCCCTGTTCCCACCCTTGAACGCGATGGCGTCGGCGATCGGCCCCGCGACCCGCACCTCGACGTCGGCGGCCGGCCCCGGGTTGACCACGACGACCGGCCAGGTGCCGGTGGGCAGGCGTTCCAGCGCGATGGAGAGCCGGTCCTCGTCCAGGAACTCCGGCGACGCCACGGCCTCCCGGACGGAGGCGACCCGCAGCGGCCCGACCGGCGCGACAGAGACAGTCATCGGCGGCGCGGCCCGCGCCGGGTACCCGGCCGCGATGAGCCCAGCGGCGATCACCGCGGTGAGGCCGACCCTGGCGGATGAGCGCGGCAGTGGACCAAGTCTCCTCGGCATGCTCCGATTGCAACCCGAAGTGGCGCTCCCCGCACCATTCGTCACCGATCGGTTATGTGACGACGGCCTGCGAAGCGGAGATCTGCGGCGCGGCGACGTGCGGGCCGACCACGTGCCGACCGGCAACGTGCGGGTCGACGACGTGCGGGTCGGTGTCGTCGTCGCCGTTCGGGGAGTCGTCCATTCGGCGCACGACCACCTCGGTCCTGTCCAGCGCGATCTGCGCCGTGCGTACGGCGGCCTCCGCGTGGCGCAGGGCGGTCTCCGTCTCCCGCATGGCGGCCTCCAGCCTCGGCACGGACACCAGGGCGCTCCTGAGCCTCGGCACCGTGGTCATCGCCAGGGCCAGCCCGCCCATCGGGACGCAGAGGATGAACAGCGCGACCCAGGACTCGACCTGCCCGACCAGCAGGCCCGCCAGCAGCGGCCCGAGCGCGACGGCGCTGTAGCTGCCCAGGCGGGACACCGCGGCCACGCGGGCGGCCCGGTCGAGCGGAGCCTGGCTGAGCACGGTGCGCATGGTGACGTTGCTCAGCCCTCCGGCGAGCCCGATGATGAGCAACGCGACCGCGAACGACCACGACGCCTGAAGGAAGAGCAGCGGGATCGCCAGCGCGATCGTGCAGGCCCACAGGTGCACCAGCATCACGGGGCGGTGCCGGAACCGCCGGCCGGTCCGGCCGCGGCGGAGCGACGTGATCGCCCCGATGACGCCGCCGACACCGGACGCGGCCAGGATGGTGCCGGCGAGGGCGGAGGGCAGGTTGTCGTCCGTCGCCTCCGACAGGAACACCACGATCATGCCCTGGACCATGAAGTTGATGTACGCGGTAATGAGCGTGGCAGAACAGAGGAATCGATTCCTCCGCAATTCGGTCAGACCGCCGCGCATCTCCCCAAATATCGCACCGAGCGGCTTTCCTCTCCCTGTGATATCGCGAGGCACCCGGCTCAGACTCGCGGCGGCTCCAAAAAGCATGGCCGCATTCGTGATAAAAGAGACAATGGGGCTCACTCCGTAAAGCAAGCCCCCCAAGGGACGCCCCGCCAGAACCATGCCGTGTACGGACGCCTCGTGCAGCGCCAAGGCGTTCTCCACCTTGTCCGGCTTGACCGTGGACGGGATGAGCACCGTCTCCGCGACCGACGAGTGCACGGAGAGCGTTCCCTCAAGCAGAGCGACGATCAGCAGCCATCTCAGCTCCAGCACCCCGGCGACCTGCGCAACCACGATGCCCATGACGAGCGTGCCGCGAAGGAACTCGCTCCACACCATGACTCGGCGCGGGCCGATCCTGTCGATCCACGCCCCGGCCGGGATGTACCACAACAGGCCAGGAACGGTCGAGGCGAACATGACCCAGGCGATCGAGGTGGCCGACTGCGTGAGACCGTACGCCAGCAGCGGGTAGGTCACGCCGATGGTGCGGCTGCCCAGCACCGAAAGGGTCGATCCCGCCCAGGACCACAGAAAGGGCGAATTTCCCTTAAAAACACTCACGAAGTCCGCTCCACGCCCGTGACCGCTTAAACGCGAAAACGGACGTTGGCGGCCTCTGATTCCCAAATGGCACATCGGTTGAGAGCCGAGGCTCGATATGATAATAGAGCAACACCAGTAACGCCTGTGACAAACTCCGGCCTATTTTTCGATCAGGCTGTGCCAATGAGCCGGTCAGCCGCCGCGGTCAGCTGCGGCGGGAGTGGCCGCCTGCCCCTGCTGTCCCGCGCCCGGCAGGCCAGCCGCGACGCCTCGGAGTCCCGCCCGGCCTCCTTCATCACCCGGGCCGCCCGCAACAGGGTCGCCGCGTCGCTGTCCACGTCAAGCCGGGGCACCGCCTCGACCGCCTTGCGCACGTCGCCGCTCAGCGCCAGCGCCAGCGCGTAGGCGGCCTGGGTGGAGGGCTGCTCGTGCGGCTCGACCTTGCGCAGATCCTTCAGGGCGCGCTCGGGCCTGGCCAGGTCGGACAGGATCTCGCCCCTGGCCCGCAGGATCTCGGGCCGCTCGCCGCTCTGCCGCATCGCGCTGTCGAGGACGTCCACCGCCCCGCTCTCCCTGCCGACGTACCACAGCGCCCAGGCCAGCTCGGTCCTGATGGCCGGCTCCCTGCTGCGCCTGGCCGCCGACTCCAGCTGGCTGACGGCGTCCTGGTAGGCGCCGCGGTCGAGCAGGATCGTGCCGATGGCGGTCAGGTGGGTGGCGACGATCTGCTCGGATCCCGGTGTCGCGTCGTAGTGGCGGGCCGCCGCCCGGTAGTGCTCCAGCGCGGAGTCGACGTCGTCGCGCAGGTACGCCAGGTCCCCCAGCAGCGACTCGGCCCTGGCCCGCGTCCTGTTGTCGGGCCGCTGGCCGATCTCGTCGCGGGCGTACCGCTCGGCGATGTCGAACCAGCCCTTGTGCAGCGCGGCGGCGGCCACGGCCAGCCGGTCGGCCACCCTCGCGGCGGGGACGGCGACGGCGCGCCGCAGAAAGGGCTCCACCAGCCGTCCGGGCATCTCGTAGCGGCACTTCTCACTGGCACGCAGCACATGGCGTTCGGTCAGAGCCTGGGCGACCGGCTGCGGCAACTCCTCGCAGGTGTCGTCCTGGCGGGCGATCGGACGTAACAACGCGACCAGTTTGTCCGTGTCGCCGCGGAAATGGTCGCGGGCCACCTCGTGGACCATCCGACGGGTGAACGAACCCAGCACGTCATCGACGTCCACCAGGTCACCGGCGCCGATGGGCGCGGAGCGGTCGCGGACGGAGTCCCACAGCGCGGTGCAGGCCAGTTGCAGGTGCAGCGGCTCGACGGTGGCAGCAGGCGCCGCTCCTTCGCCCCGCAGCCGGTCGGCGAAGGTCTCGTCCGCGCCCGGCTCGAACACGTGGCCCGCCGCTTCGAGCGGACGGCGGCACGCCTCCAGCGCGGCCTCGCGACTGAGCGGGCCCAGCCGGAAGGAGGCACCCCTGGCCAGGTGGGATCGCAGGCCGTCGTGCCGGCGTAGTGATTCGAGCTGCTCGTCCCCGACCACGACGAGCAGCCGGAGCGGCAGATCCTCCTCGGTGGCGGAGAGCGCGTCACTGAGCTGGTCGAGCAGCTGGGAGTGGCCGCGCGACGGCCGGCGGAAGGCGGTGAAGACCTCGTCGGCCTGGTCGAGCACAGCCATGATCGGACGGTGGTCCGGGCTCCAGTGGTGCCAGCGCAGATAGGAGGAGATGGTCAGGCCGGCGAACCGGATCGGGTTCTCGTACGGCGACCAGGCGGCCAGCAGCGCGAAGGCGTGCGGGTCACCGCCCTCGGGGATGACGGCCGCCGGCACGAAGGGCGGCGGCCGCACCCCGCCCACGGACAGCACGTCGTATCGCGACAGGTCGAGCCTGGGCAGCACGCCTGCCGCGACCAGCGACGTCTTCCCGACCCCAGGGGGGCCGTGCAGGACGGTGAGGCGATGGTTCTGCCAGCGTTCGGTGAGTTCGCGGATCTCGTCATCCCGCCCATGAAACCTGGCGACGTCTTCGCGGCGGAATGGTTGCAACCCGACGAACGGGGCCAGGCCCTTGCCGCTGGAAGTCATGCCACGCTCCGCCGCCTAGTGTCGGGACCGAACAATTCGTTCACCGTCGCATCACCGGATTAGCAGGGGCATCGTCGCCCGGTTGCGGACAGATAAACCTGACCTCACCGTACCGCGCATCCACCGGCGTCGTCTGTGTCCATGGACATTGATATGTAGGGCGAGCCGCGCCAGCACTTTTCCGAACGTCAGATCAGGTAGCCGACTGGAAGCCTGCGACTGTTTGGCTGCGGCTGGAAAGCCGCCGCAGCCCTCGCGTAATCACAGGTAAATCGAGGTTCTTCAAGTCTTCGAGGGTCTTCTCATCCAGGTCAATGATCCCGCTCGCGGGCTCGCCGCCCATGCACCCCTCCTCTAGCCGGTTTACGGCCGCCCGTAAACCGGGATTCGATCTGGACGTGCTAAATAACGCCTTAATAGTGATTCTGTGGCTCCCCTTCGCCAGAATCAATCGTAGGATCACAATTAAGTGGGACAGAGAAGGCGAGGCGACGTGAACGAGCAGGCCGCTCCTCAGACGGTGCCCCGGATGCCGCCCATCTGGGGCCGGAAGATTCCCGGCCGTAACAAGCATTTCACCGGGCGCGAAAACCTGCTCAACGGGCTGCGGAAAAGCCTGACGGAGACCAACACGGCCGCCGTCGTGCCCCTGCCACAGGCTCTGCAAGGGCTGGGCGGCGTCGGCAAGACGCAGCTCGCCATCGAATACGCCTGGGCCTACCGCGGCTATTACGACCTGGTCTGGTGGGTCGCGGCCGACCAGCCGCTGCTGATTCCGAGCGCGCTCGCCGGACTGACCGAGGACCTCAAGCTGCCGTCTGCGGGCAGCATGGGCATCGAGGAGGCGGCTGACTCGGTGCGCGACGCGTTACAGCGCGGCGACCCGGTGGACCGGTGGTTGCTGATCTTCGACAACGCAGACGATCCCGAGGAGATCCGGCCCTTCATCCCGCACGGCAGCCAGGACGGCCACGTTCTCATCACCTCCAGGAACAGCAGGTGGAGCGGCGTCGCCGAGACCGTGTCCGTCGACGTCTTCTCCCCTGCTGAGAGTGTGTTCTTCTTGCGCAAGCGCCTACGTCGCGATGTCCCGGAGAAGGAGGCCGTGCATCTGGCGCATGAGCTCGGCGACCTCCCGCTGGCGCTGGAGCAGGCGGCCGCCCTGCAGGATACGACCGGCATGTCTACCGACGAGTACGTACGACTGCTGGCCGAGCAGACCGGAAAGTTGCTTCAGCTCGGCAAATCCACCGAGTACCCGCACACGATGACCGCCGCCTGGCAGTTGTCCGTCCACCAGATCGAGTCACGGATGCGCGAGGCCGCCGAGGTGCTGCGCTGCTTGGCCTTCTTCGGTCCCGACCCGATCCCGCGTTTCGTCTTCGAGCGCGGGAGGGACAGCGGCGCCGAGCGCATGGGGACGGTCCTGTCCAACCCGCTCACACGCAGCCAGGCCTTCGCCGAGCTGGCCCGGTTCTCCCTCCTGCGGATCGAGCCCGACACCGGCACGGTCCAAGTGCACCGACTGGTGCAGGCGCTTCTGCGCGACTCGCTCGAAAAGGAGCAGCAAGACGCAATCCGACATGAGGTGCACCTGCTGCTGGCCGCCGGCGCCCCCACCGACCCTGAGGACATCTCCACCCAGGAGGAATACACCTTCCTGCTGCCTCACGTGCGTCCGTCCGCTCTCACGCGGTGCCACGACGAGCGCGTGCAGGAGTTCGCCCTCAACGTCGTTCGCCACCTCTACCGCGTGGCCAACTGGCGCTCCGCGCGGTCGCTAGCCGAGGAGTTCCGCCAGAGTTGGACCGCGGTCTCGGGCGACCGCAGCCCCTTCGTGCTGCGGTTGCACCGGCACCTGGGCAACGTGCTGTGGCAGCTCGGCGCGAACAAGGAGTCGTTCGACCTCAACGACAAGACGTTCGACCTCATGCGCGAGGTTTTCGGGAACGAACACGAGGAGACCCTGCGCATCTCCCTCACCTACGCCGCCAATCTGCGCGCCCAGGGCCGCTTCCAGGACGCCATGGAACAGGACGCGGCGTCGCTCGCCGCGCTCGAGGCCAGATACGGGGTGAGGGATCAGACGACCCTGCGCGCCATCAACAACCTGGCGCTCGACCACGCCCTGCTCAGTCGCTATGACACCGCCCTGGAACTGCAGACGCTCGCCTATCTCGAGCAGAGCAGCGCGCGTCACGGAGTCAACAAGTGGGACGTCCAGTCGACCTGGAACAACCTGGCCCGAGTAGTGCGTCTTTCCGGTCAGCACCAGCAGGCGTGCGACCTCGGCGAGGAAGCCTACGCCTACGGCATGAGGGAGCTCAAGATCGAGCATCCCCTCACGCTGGCCACCGCCCGCGACCTGTCCATCGCCAAGCGGCGGGTGGGAGACCTCGACGGCGCGTACGAGCTCATCCAGGACGCCCACACCAGGCTGAACAAGCTCTACGGCCCCGACTCCCCCGAGACCATGGCCGCCGCGGTCGCGCTGAGCAACACCCTGCGTCAGCTGAACCGCCTGGAAGAGGCCATGGCGCTGGCCAGGGACGCACACCAGCGATACAAGCAGACCTACGGTGACAGGCATCCGTTCACCTACGGCTGCCAGCTCAACCTCGCCCTGCTCTACCGGCTGCGCGGGGACGTGAAGAAGGCCAGAGAACTGGACGAACAGACCTACGAGGGCATGCTCGACCAGTTCGGCGCGGCGCACGTCTACACCTTCAGCAGCACCATCAACCTGGCCGGCGACCTGGCGGAGCTCGGCGAGCACGAGCGGGCCTGCGAGCTGGGCCGGCAAACGCTGACCGGCGTGCGCGACTTCGTCGGGCCCGCGAACGGCCTGTCGCTCTCGGCCGCGATCAACCTCTCCATCGACCTGCGCGCCATCGGGCAGATCGACGAGGCCACGGAGCTGTACGGCCAGACCATGGCGGCGTACGAGACCACCCTGTCGCCCACCCACCCGGAACGCCTGCACGCCGCCGAGGGCAAGCGCTTCAACTGGGACTTCGACTCCTACAGTCTGTGAGCGGGAGCGCTCCCGTTCACGGCCTGCCAGGTTCGCAGGTGTGCCTCGGCCTCCTGCCGCGCGATCTCGCGTGCGGCGGGAGGCACCGGCTCCGAGAGCCACGGGGTCAGGGTGCGCCGCATCGCCCCGACGAAGTGTTCGCCCTCCGTGGTGAGCAGGCCGCTGTCCAGCAGGGTGCCGGTCACCTGGTGCGCGGCCTCCCGCCAGTGGGCGAACTCGATGTGCGGCCGCAGGTCGGCCTCGTGCGCCCGCTGCCGTCGCCAGAACCCGGCCACGCCCAGGTAGGCGTAGGCGCCCTGGATCAAGCCTGACAGGGGGCGCGGGTCGGGGCGCCAGGGCGCGTAGTAGCGGTTCGGCTCGTCGCTTTCGTCGGGCTCCAGCAGCGTCACCACGTCCTGGATCGCGTTGAGCTTGCCGTGCTGGACCTCGTGCGCGAACGTCGAGGCCAGCCAGCGACCGTCCGGAGGCGCGGACATGCCGATCGTGCCGAACAGATCGCCCGAGGAGGCGCTGTTCATCCCCTGGGCCGGCCCCCTGATCGGGGTGAGGACCGTGACGAGGGCCTGGGTCTCCTCGGCGATCGTCCAGTGGTGGGCGCGCAGCATCGTCCAGGCCGCGTCCAGGCTCCCCCGCCACGTCCTGAGCTCCGGCTCGCCCAGGCGTCCGCCGACCTCGGCGGGGTCGCTCCAGCGGAAGGCGTCGAGGTCGTCCACGAGCACGCGCAGGCCGGCGTCGGCGGTCTGCAGGCGGCGGAGCGGACGCCAGCCGCGCTGTTCGCCCGCGCCGGGACGCAGGCAGAGGTCCCCGGCCTCCACCCGGCCGTCGGCGCGTACGACGAGGTCCGCGAGCCCGTCGTCCTGGCCGCCGCCCAGGTCGATCCGGCCCAGGGACGGCAGCATGATCGTGCCGCCGGAGACGGGGACCTGGACCTCGCACGGCATGCCCGACTTGAGCGCCGCGGCGGCGGCCACCGCGCCGAGCCGGGCCGGATCGCACTGCCCGTCCGGTGGCGGGCCGCCTTCCTCCAGTGAACGGACGGTGCGGGCGGCCCACGCGCCCACCGCCGGATGCGCCAGCGTGCCGCGTACCGCCGCCGGGCTCTTCTTCTCGATCTCGGCGAGCACGTCGTAGGCGTGTTCGGCGGCCCGCGCGTGCGGATGACCGGCCTCGGCGGCCAGTCGCATCGTGCCCACCACGTTCAGCAGGCGCTTGCTGCGCTGCGGGGCGGCCAGGTGGCGTACGGCGTCCGCACCGCCGCCCCCCGAGGCCAGCCGGGACAGGGCATGGCCGGGCAGGCGGTGATCACTGGGCAGCATGCGGGTCCTTTCAGCGAGAAGCGCGGCGGAGGTCGCCGACGAGGCGGTTGTGGATGTGCCCGATCAGCCGGTAGAGGTCCGGGCAGTACACGGACGGGTTGAGGAAGCCCGTGCCAGGCCGGTAACGGTGGGGGTAGAGGCCCGCCCCGCAGACCCGGCCGAACCGGCAGTCGCGGCAGGTGTCGCTCAGCGCGTCGGCGCCCAGTTGCCTGGCCACCATTCCGGGGTGGGTGAGGGCCAGGTCGAAGGGGTGGTCGACCACGTTCAGGCCGGTGACGGGCGCGCCGTGCCGGACGACCTTGAGCGAGTCGGTCTGCTCGATCGTGCCGTCGGTCTCGATGACGACCAGCGTGGACGGCGTCAGCCCGACCGCCTCACTGGCGGACGCGCCGCCCAGCATCAGGGTGACGATCTCCTGAAAGAGGCGGACGACCGTTTCACCGCTGCGTCCGTACCAGTGGTCGAAAACGGCGATCAGCCAGTCGGCATAGGGCGTATTCGACGGGTCGGATGATCGATACGGCGGCGGCGATTCCCAGGTGCCGTGCGGCAGCAGGAAATCCACCATCGGCGGCTCGAATTGCACCAGCGACTCATATGTTTCGACGGGGTCGTTCGCCAGGTCCACCGTGCACAACAGGCCGGTGTAGAGCGGACGGAACTCCGGGCCGCGCAGCAGGGCCAGCGCGTCGGCGACGGCGTCGTAACTGCTGCGGCCGTCGACGTAGCGGCGGTTGCGGTCGTTGGCCCCTCTACCGCCGTCGAGGCTGATGCCCACCCGCACGTCGAGCTCGCGGAACGTGCGCAGCGCGGCCTCGTCCAGGAGCACCCCGTTGGTCTGGACGACGGCGTCGACGTGCAGGCCGCCCGGCGCCGCCGCGCGTAACGTCTCCACGACCTTGCGCAGGTAGGCGTGGCCCGCCAGCAGCGGCTCGCCGCCGTGCAGGATCAGCCGGACCGAGCGCAGGTTGTGGGCGGTGGCGTGCTCGGCGATGCGGCCGGCGACGGCCGTGACCAGGTCGGGGGCCATGACCATGGGTTTGGAGCGCCAGCTCTGGTCGGCGAGCGTGTAGACGTAGCAGTAGTCGCAGGCGAGGTTGCAGCGGCTGTGCACCTTGAGCAGGAACTGCCGGAAGGGGCGGGGACGCCAGCCGTCCTTCAGCATTCGGGCCACGTCGAGAGTGTCGGGCCACTCTCCCGCTGGATCCTCCCCCTGGTACGTCAATCCTGTTACACCCCGCACCGCCGGAAATATCCGAGTGAATGACGATGCTATCCGAGACGCCATGCGATGGGGAGAACTAGTTTGCTACCCCTGGCAAATTCCCGCATATTCAGTGACCGGTTTGCGCGGCATTTATTTCCTGTTTTCGGTCGGCACCGGGAAGGCGTCCGTCGGCTCAGCCGCGGGCGGTGACCCCGCTCCTGGCCGGGGCCGGTGGCCGGTTACCTCGTGGCCGGCGTCGGGGCGTAGGCGCAGCATCAGCAGGGCGCCGGCCAGGGCGATCGCGCCGGTCAGTACGAACGCGAGCGAGAAGTCCCCCTGCGTGAGCGGGGTCGTGGCCGGTCCGTGCGAGACCTGGAGGATGATCGCGGCGGCGGCCACGCCGAGCGCCACCGAGATCTGCTGGGTCATGCTGAAGAACGTCGAGGCCGCCGCCCGGTCGGCGGGGCCGATGTCGGCGAACGACAGCGTGTTGATGCCGGTGAACTCGATCGACCGGGTGACGCCGGCGGCGAAGGCCACCAGGGCGACCACGGCGAAGCCGGTGCCGGCGTCCACCAGGCCGAGCGCACCGATCGACAGGGCCACCGCCACGCCGTTGCCGGCCAGCACCGTACGAAATCCGAGCCGGCGCATCAGCGGCGTGGTCACCGTCTTCACGACCAGGTTGCCCAGGAAGTACACCAGCACGACCTGCCCCGCCTCCAGCGGTGTCAGCCGCCAGGCCTCCTGCAGCATGAGCGGGAGCAGGAACGGGGTCGCGCTGATCGCCAGCCGGATGAGGTTGCCCGCGTGCAGGGTGGTGGCGGCGAACGTGGGCACCCGCAGCGGTCCCAGCGCGATCAGCGGGTGGGCGGTTCGGCGGAACCACCACACGGCGGACACGCCCACCAGGCAGCCGACGGCGAGCAGGGCGAGGTCCAGACCGAGCGCCGACGGCTGCGCCAGCTCGGACAGGCCGTAGATCGTCAGGCTGAGCGCGGTGACGATCAGGACCGTGCCCACGCGGTCCAGCGGCTTGGGGTCCGGCTCGCGCACATCCGGGATGTACGCCAGCACCAGCGCGATTCCGGCCAGGGCGAACGGCACGTTGAGCAGGAAGATCCACGGCCAGCCGTACCAGGTGGTCAGCGCGCCGCCGACGACCGGGGCGATGACCGGCGCGATCAGGGCCGGCCAGGTGATCAGTGCCGTGGCGCGGAGCAGGTCCTGTTTGCCGGCGTTCTTGAGCACGATGATGCGGCCGACCGGCATCATCAGGGCGCCGCCGATGCCCTGGATCACGCGGGCTAGGACGAACTGCCACAACTCCGTACAGGCCGCGCAGCCGATCGAGGCCAGGCCGAAGATCACGATGGCGAGGGCGAACACCCGCTTGGCGCCGTACCGGTCCGACAGCCAGCCGCCGAGCGGGATGAAGGCCGCGCCGGCGACGACGTACGCCGTGATGCCGACGTTCACGCTGACGACGTCCACGCCGAAGGTCTGCGCCAGTTGCGGGAGCGAGGTGTTGATGATCGTGATGTCGAGGTTCTGCATGAAGAAGGCCACGGCCACGATCAGTGCCACCCGCCGGGGTGCGGATCCTTCGGTGGTCTCGGCCGTCATGCGAGCGGGGTGCGGGGGGCGTGCGTCACTGTTCTCTCCGGGGGTGCCGGCCGTGGCGGCCTCGCGTCGGGGTCACGAGGCCGTCCGGCCGGCTCGGCTGTTCGCCGACCATGGTCACACACGAGCGCATGACGGTTGGGCGGTGGGTGCCCGGGCGCGGGTCCACCGTGGCGAGCGGCCGCCCGGCGGGTGCCCGGGCCGAGGGGACCAGCCGCTCGGGTCAGGCGAGTTTGAGCAGGAGGTCGGTGAGTTCGGCCGGCATGGTGATCATGCAGTCGTGGCCGGTCGGCAGTTCCCAGACCTGGGCGGGGCGGCCGTTCGGCTGCACCTCGGGGACGGGACGGCGGACGACGCCCTCCGGCTTGCCGACGGTGCAGTGGATGTGGGTACGGGGGATCGCCCGCGCGGCCGGGCCGCCCAGCCGGACCGGCTGCTGGAGGCAGCGCACCGGCTGATCCGACAGCATCGTGCGCAGCCAGGCGACGTCCGCCGGGTCGGTGACCCCGAACAGGCCCGCGGGCGGCGGCAGCTCGGGCATCGGCGGCACCCGCCAGCCGTCGCCGGACGCCGCGGCGAGCTCGATCAGTTGCCGCGTCACGGGCATGACGTCCTCCGCGCTCTCCCCGTCCTCCGGGACCATCGCGTCGAGGTAGACCAGCTCCGCGATCCGGTCGGGGACCTGCCCCGCCACGGACGAGATGACCAGCCCGGCGTAACTGTGCCCGACCAGCACCACCTCGGTGAGATCTTCCTCCGTGATCAGCCGGACGACGTCGGCGACGTGCGTGTCCAGGCCCACCTCGGGGCCGAGCAGATGGGCCTGATCGCCGTAGCCGGTCAGTGACGGCGCGAACGCCCGGTGCCCGGCCGCCTCCAGCAACGGGACCACCCGCTTCCAGCACTCCCCGCTGTGCCAGGCGCCGTGTACCAGCAGATATGTCGACATGATGGGCTCTCCTCGCCTCGTGAATCCTTCGCCGGCCACGTTGCCCGCCGGGCCGAGGCACAGCCAGGGCCGCCGCGATCCTGGGGGTGACAGGACCAGGCACGTACGCGGCCCCGGCACATACCGTGGAGGGATGAGCGAGCGATCGAACCCGCTGGGCGACTACGTACGGGCCCGGCGCGAGCTCGTCACCCCCGAGCAGGCCGGCATCCCCGTCCTCGGCGTGCGGCGGGTGCCGGGCCTGCGCAGGGAGGAGGTGGCGATGCTGGCCGGCATCAGCGCCGACTACTACCTGCGCCTGGAGCAGGGCCGCGACCGCAACCCGTCCGTGCAGGTGCTCGAATCCCTGGCCCGCGTGCTGCGGCTGGACGACGCCGCGACGGCGTACCTGCTGAGCCTCGCCGCCGCAAAACCCCGGCGGCGCCGGCGCCGGCCGCGCAAGGAGAGCGTGCCTCCCGGCGTCGCCCAGCTCGTCACCACGCTCGCGCTGCCCGCGTACGTCGAGGGTCGCTACCTCGACGTCCTGGCCGCCAACGCGCTCGCGACCGCTCTGTCACCGCGCCTCGTGCCGGGGGCGAACCGGCTGCGGGACGCGTTCCTCGACCCGGCCGAGCAGGCCCTCTACCCCGAGTGGGAGAGCGCCGGCGCGGGCATGGTCGCCGGTTTCCGCGCGTCCGTCGGCACCGATACCGACGACCCGAGGTTCATCGAGCTGGTCGGCGAGCTCTCCCTGGCCAGCCCCCGGTTCAGCCGGCTCTGGGCCCGCCACGACGTGAACGCGTGCGAGGGCGAGCCCAAGCGGATCGACCATCCCCAGCTCGGCGTGCTCCGGCTGAACCGGGAGCGGCTGGGCGTCGGCGGCGGGCGTACGCTCGTCATCTACCACCCGGACCCCGGCAGCGACGACGCCGAGAAACTGACCCTCCTCGCCGCCGCCACCCAGCCCCCGTACGACGCCGAGCAACCAACCCTTCTCGTCACCGCCACACAACCGTCACAAGACCGCGAACCGAGCCGGCCGTCGCCGGTCACCGTGCCGCGGCGATGGCGGTGAGCGGGTCGTCGTAGCGCCACCCCTCGGCCCGCCGCTGCTGCTCCGACAGGCTCGCGGTACGGCTCTCGCCCGCCGCGCTCCGCCGGGCCACGGAGGGGCGGTCGGGGGCGACGTGGTAGCCGTACCGGCGGGCGATCTCCGGTTCGACGACGCCGTAGCGGCGGCGGTTCGGCGGCTCCAGGTCCTCCTCGGCCGACGGCGGCAGCGTCTCCCAGGCCAGGCCCCTGCTCGGCATGCAGTCGCCGACGAGGAGGTCCTCGGCGCGTTCGATGACCGAGAGGTCGGCGGGGGTGAAGTTGTAGCGGTCGAACGGCAACGAGATCGCCCGCGCCTGCTCACCGGGGGGCGGCACCGGGGGCGGCGGCGACGAGCAGGCTGCGGCCAGCGGCAGCGCGGCCAGGAGCGCCGCGACCCTGCGACGCCGCCGGGCGGACATCTCGCTCACCGAACCCTGTGACCCCGGACGTTACGGGCTGACCCGCTTGACGGAGCTCGTCTTGTTGTCGAAGCCGTTGTTCGTCAGGTCGCTGTCGGACGATCCCGGCGCGGCCGCGTAGCCGTAGGAGCCCGAGCAGTTGGCGTTGTTGTAGAACTGGATCCGGCCGGCCGACGGGTTGCGCATGGAGCTGGCCTTGTTGTTCAGCGTGGTCACGTTGGCGCAGGTGTTGTTGCTGGTGAAGAGGAACTCCTGCTCGGCGCCGGCGTAGTCGTCGTGCTCGTACAGGCAGAAGCTGAGCCCGCACGAACTGGCCAGCCGGGCGTCGGCCTGCGCGGTGGCGCCCACCGTCATCAGGCTGCTCAATGCCAGCGCCACGACACCCGCCCGGCGCACCGATGTTCTCTTCATCAACGACCCCGTTCTCCGCTGCGTTGCGATTCGCCAAGATCATGACAGGTGATCCCGGCCCGCGCCAGAGGTCCTGTTCCCACCGGCGGCGGCGCGGGCCCGCCGCCGCCGTCCCTCACCGCACCGGCGGGGCCGGGCTCACGGCCGGACGAACTTGAGCGAGCTGGTCTTGTTGTCGAAGCCGTTGTTCGTCAGGTCGAGGTCCTGCGAGCTGGGGGCCGCCGCGTAGCCGTAGGCTCCCGAGCAGTTGGCGGAGTCGTAGAACTGCACCCTGGCGACGGTCTTGTTGCGCATGGAGCTGGCCTTGTTGTTCATCCCGCTGCCGACCTTGTAACAGCCGTAGGCCTGGAACATGTACTCCTCTTTGGCGCCGGTGAAGGCGTCGTGCTCGTACAGGCAGAAGTCCAGCACGCAGGCGGCCGCCGCCTGCGACGCCTCTGCCTGCGCGGCCGGGCCGGCCGCCGTGACGCAGGCCAGTGCCAGCGCCACCGCGCCGGCGCCGCGCACCATCGCTGATCGCATGGACGTCCTCTCTCTGGGGGGAAATCGCTAAAGATCATAAAGGGACCTCCCCGGAGAAAGCGCTCGATTCGCCGAGCCGGAGGACGGCGGGAAGGATCAGCTCCGGGGTTCCGGGGCGGAGCGCAGGTCCACGGCCGTGGCGGCGAAGGCCAGCGGCCCCGGCAGCAGCGGGGTGAGCATCGGGATCGACCAGGCGAGCAGCGCGGCCAGCAGCACGGCGCAGGCCAGCAGGAGGGTGCCGCGCGGGTCGCCGGCCGTGCGGCGCAGCGCCTCGCGCGCCGACAGCGCGTACGGCTCCGCGAGCGCGGTGGCGCGCAGCCCGACGACCGCGCCGCCCAGGGCGAGCAGGGCCAGGGCGGACGCCATCACGCCCGCCCCCGGCAGCCCGGCACGTACGAGAGCGGCGTCCACCAGCAGGACCACGACGACCACCGGCAGGGCGAGCCCGGCGGCCAGGCCGCGCGCGGACAGGCGGGCGCGCAGGTGGCCGAAGTACGCGCCGGCCGTGACGTGCCCGCCCTCGGCGGACCGCCGGAGCGAGGCCGAGGCGGCGGCGAACGCGGCCGGAAGCGTGACGACCGGCAGGCTGACGACGGCGGTCAGCAGGCCGGCGAGCAGCATGTCCGCGAAGAGCGTGAAGCCGGGGCCGAACAGCTCCCCCGGCTCACGGCGGGGCGCGGAGGGCAGGCGGGGCACGCCGGCTCAGCCCTTCAGCCCGGAGGTGGCCATGCCCTGCACCAGATAGCGCTGGAACACGAAGAAGAACAGCACGATCGGCAGCACGGAGATCACCGACATGGCGAACATGGGCCCGTACGCCGAGGTGCTGGACTGGTCGACGAAGCTGCGCAGGGCCAGGGTGACGGTGAACTTCTCCGGCGCGAACAGATAGATCATCTGGGTCAGGAAGTCGTTCCAGGCCCAGAGGAACGTGAAGATCGCCGTCGTGATCAGCGCCGGCCGGCTCAGCGGCAGCGTGATCGACCAGTACGTACGGAACGGCCCGCAACCGTCGATCCGGGCCGACTCCTCCAGCTCACGCGGCAGCCCGCGCATGAACTGCACGATGAGGAAGACGAAGAACGCCTCGGTGGCCAGGAACTTCGGCAGGATCAGCGGCCAGTACGTGTCCACCAGGCCGAGCCGGTTGAAGATGATGTACTGCGGGATCAGCACCACGTGGTGCGGCAGCATCAGCGTGGCCACCATGAAGGCGAACATCACCTTCCGCATCCGGAAACGCAGCCGGGCGAAGGCGTAGGCGGCCAGCGAGCAGGAGAGCACGTTCCCGATGACGGCGCCGCCCGCGATCAGCAGCGTGTTGCCGAACAACCGGGTGATCGAGACGCCGGACACCCCTTCCAGGGCGGTCGTGTAGTTCGACCACTCCAGGTGGCTGGGCCACAGGTCGAGGCTGGTCACCACCTCGTCGGCCGGCTTCAGCGACGTGGCCAGCAGCCAGACCAGCGGATACAGCAGGATCAGCAGGCTGACGACCGCGATGGCGTGCGGCAGCCACTTCCTCCTGGCCACCCCGAACGTAGCGGCGTTCATCGTCCCTCCTCGTCGGCGTAGAAGACCCAGGACCGGGACGTGCGGAACAGGATCACGGTGACCACGCCGATGGCGATCAGCAGCAGCCAGGCCATCGCCGCCGCGTATCCCATGTGCGAGGCGGTGAAGCCGCGCTCGTACAGGTAGAGCGTGTAGAACATGGTGGAGTCGGCCGGGCCGCCCTTACCGCCGCTGATGGCGAAGGCGGGGGTGAAGACCTGGAACGACTGGATGATCTCCAGCACCAGGTTGAAGAAGACGACCGGCGACAACATCGGCACGGTGACGGAGACGAACTTGCGCCAGGCGCCGGCGCCGTCGAGGGAGGCGGCCTCGTACAGGTCGGGTGAGATCTGCTGCAAGCCCGCCAGGAAGATCACCATCGGCGCCCCGAACTGCCACACCGCGAGCAGGACGACCGCGAACACCGCCAAGTTGGGGTTGCCGACCCAGCCGCCGGTGTCGATGCCGATCGAGCCCAGGACGTCGGGCACCGAGCCGCCGTCGTTGAACAGCGCCCGCCACACCAGCGCGATCGACATGCTCGCCCCGAGCAGCGAGGGCGCGTAGAACGCCGAACGGTAGAAGCCGCGGCCCCTGCTGCTGAGGTTCTTCAGCAGCATCGCCGCGCCCAGCGCGAGGGCCAGCTTCAGCGGGACGGCCACGACGACGTACAGCATGGTCGTGCCGACCGAGCGCCAGTAGCGGGGGTCCCCGGCCAGCATCTCGGCGTAGTTGCGCAGGCCCACCCACTGCGGCGGGTCGAACAGGTTGTAGTCCGTGAACGACAGGTACAGCGACACGGCCATCGGCAGCAGGGTCAGCACGCCCGCGCCGAGCATCCAGGGCGACAGGAACACGTAGGCGGGCCACTGCTTCTCGCGCACCCGGCGGCGGCCCTCCGTCACCGTGCCCCGTGGGGCGCGCGCGGGCGCGCTGGTCGACAAGGTGCTCATTACCTCAGCTCCCGGTTGGCCTCGTCGATGAGCTCACGCGCCGCCTGCCTGGGGGTGGCCAGCTCGAACATGACCCGCTGGTACACGCGGGTGAAGGCGGTCTGGATGGCGACGTCGCCGCTGGGCGGCGCGGTGGGCGGCGCGTCCAGGCCGTACTGCTCCATCTTCTGCGCGTACTGGTAGATCTCCACCTCAGGGCCTTCGAGGGTCTTGGCCACGTTCGCGGCGATCAGCCGGTTCGGCGGGGTCGACCGGGTGAATCCCTGGATGTCGCCCGCCCGTGGATCGTTGATCAGGAAGTCGATCAGCTGGGCCGCCTCCTTGGGGTGCGCGGTGTGCGCGCCGATGGCGAGGAGCATGCTGGGCTTGAAGTACGAGCCCGCGCGCCCGCCGGTCGTCGGCACCGGCATGAAGTGGATCTGGTCGCCGAGCAGCGTCGTGTAGCCGGGGAAGGGCGCGTCCCAGGTGAAGTCGGCGGCCGTCAGCCCGCGGCCCATGGGGCTGGTCTCGGTGCTGCCGGCCTGCGCGGTGTCCGCCGCCGACGCGACCGCGCCCTCCCTGCGCATCCGGTCGAAGTAGGTCCAGAACTCGGTGAGGTCGTCCTCGGTGAACCCGAGCCGGCTCTGGTCGGCGTAGAGCTGCCCGCCCCGGCTGCGCAGCCAGGTCTCGAAGATGTCCTCGTTGCCGCCGCCGTCGTTGGCCCCCGTGACCGGCCGGCCGTCGGGGCCCTTCAGCCCGAGGGCGGCGATGGCCTTGTTGGCCTGCTCGAAGTCCTCCCAGGTCCAGCTCGGCTGCGGCGCGGAGACGCCGGCCTTCTGGTAGAGGGCGGAGTCGTAGGCGTAGCCGGTGATGCCGCGGCCCTGCGGGACGGCGTACTGCCTGTCCTGGAAGGTGCCGGTGCGCAGGAAGCCGCGGTCGATCTCGGAGGTGCGGATGGTCCCGTCCCCGACGAAGGAGTCGAGCCGCAGGAGCGCGCCGCCGTCGGCGTACTGGGTGATCTGCCGGTAGTCGACCTGGGCCACGTCCGGGATGCCGCCGCCGGCCGCCTGGGTGGCCAATTTCTGCACGTACGCCCCGAACTCGCCGTTCGAGGTGCGGACGGTGATGCCGGGGTGCTCGCGTTCGAAGAGGCGGACGGCCTCCTGGGTGCGCGCGGCCCGGTCGTCGTTGCCCCACCAGCTGAAGGTGAGGGTCACGCCCCGGGACGACGACGCTCCTGCGCCTTCCGTGGAGCAGCCGGTGAGCGTGGACGCGATCGCGGTGCCGAGCGCGGCCAGGACGGCGCGGCGGCTGGGGGGCGGGCGCAGGCCGCCGGGTGGCTCGGGCATGGGGGCCTCTCCTGGTCGGATCGTGTAGGGGGACACGGGGGCGCTCTCAGATGCCCGGGTAGACGTCCAGGCGGCCGCACATGCCGAAGCGCCCGCGCGCGGCGGGGCCGGTGGCGGCGACCCCGGCCTCGGTCAGGTGGTCGTCCCGCCCGTCGCGCAGGGCGGCGAACTGGGCGCCGGTCGCCGTCGCCGCCGCGTGCGCGCCGTCGGCCCAGCGCCGCTCCCACTCGTCCAGCCGGGGCCGCACCAGATCGGCGGCCGCGCGCTGGAAGGCGGCCAGCGGCCCGGGGTCGCCGGCCTCGGTGGCCGCGCGCAGCTCAAGGAAACGGCGGGTGGCCAGGTCGCGCCGGGCGCGGGCGACCCCCTCCTGCTCAGCCTCGGGCACGTCGGCGGGGATGCGGACGGCGGCGGCGTACGTCTCCGGGTCCGCGAGCAGGTCCTGCGGCAGGGTGAGCACCGCGTCCCCCGCCTCGGGCAGGCCGCTGTTCTGCATGACGACGACGATCTCCAGGCCGCCCTCGTTGATCAGGCGATGGATGGTGCCGGGCGTGAACCAGGCCACGACGCCCGGCTCCAGCGGCGTCTCCCGGTAGCCGGAGGTGGTCAGGGTCTGCACGGCTCCCCTGCCGGCCGTCACCACGTACCCCTCGCTGCAGGTGAGGTGGAGGTGCGGCGTGCCGCCGCCGGCCCGGCCGTCCACGGCGGGCCAGTCGTAGACGCGCAGCCTGGACACGCCGACCGCCCCGGGGAACCCGTCGTAGGTCGCGCTCACCAGGCGTGCCCCGCGAGGTGCGCGGCGACCTGGTCGCGGTCCCACGCGCCGTCGGCGACGACGACGCGGTAGGCGCGGGCGAGCGTGTCGCCGGGTTCGAGGACCAGCTCCTCGTGGAACGCCCACGAGGGCGCGACGGCGGCGAACGGGTCGCTGCGCACGAACCAGTGCGCCGGGTGCGTGCCCTGCTCGCCCGTGTGGTCGTTGGACGGGGCGTGCTCAAAGACGACCGTGGCGTGCCCGTCGCGTCCGTCGTGCTCGCCCACGTACGCCAGCCAGGGCGCCTGGCTGCCCATCAGGTCGCCGCCGTCCGCCTCGGCGGTGAACACCCGGCCGCCGCGGAAGGCACGCGGCCCGCGCCAGAACAGCCCGGTGTAGCCGGCCGCCGGACGGCCATGGGTGGTGGGGCTGCCGAAGCGCAGCGGCTCGGCCCGCCGGTTGGTCACCGCCGACGTCCAGGTCAGCGACCAGCTGCCGCTCGCCTGGTCGACGCGGGCCTCGATGCGGCGCTCCTCGTCGGCCCACAGCTCGCCCCCGTACGGGTGCCAGGTGAGCCGCTCCCGTATGACAGCGCTGTCAACATGGGCGTGCACGTCCTCGAACGCCACGTGGGCCATCGAGCCGACCCGCTCGGGCAGCCGCAGGTAGCCCTCGCCGTGCACGTAGGTGTTGCCGCCCCACAGGTTCTGGCCGGACAGGTGGGAGGCCGTCAGCTGCAGGCCCTTGTGCCAGCGGTGGTCGTTGGGGCGGTAGTCGGTGACGAGCCCTCCCGACAGCGTCCTGATCGGGTGCAGGTACGGCTTGGGCGCCTCCCACGCGGCCTCGGGCCGGTAGACGTAGGCGAACAGCTCCGTGCCCGTCGCCTCGTACGCCACCGTGATCCGGTCGCCGTGGGCGTGGGTCAGTGCCAGGGTCATGCGTGTTCCTCTTCCTCGCGCGGAGCGGCCGGCGCCCAGCCGGGGGCGCCGCCGTGCAATGCGGTGTAGTAGGGGTCGCCGGGGCCGATCTCGCCGGCCAGGACGGGAGCGTCGGTGAACGCCGACTTGTACAGGGCGGTGATGAACTCCAGCGTCTGACGGCCGCCCGCGCCGCTGGTCGGGTGGCGCCGCCCGGCCCTGATGTCGGCGACGAGGGCGCGCAGCTGGGCCAGGTGCGAGCTCGGCTCGTCGGCCCCGAAGTCCTGCCAGGCGGCGGCGGTCTCCTCGGGTACGCCGGGCGCGGGGGTGATCCGCCAGTTCGCGTTGCGGTAGCCGTACAGGTGGGTCAGCTCGATCGTGGCCAGCTCGCAGTCGATGCGGATGCGGCTGACCTCGTCGGGGCTCAGCACGCTGTTGACCACCGTGGCCAGGGCGCCGCCGGCGAAGCGGACCTGCGCGGTGGAGACGTCCTCGGTCTCCACGTCGTGCACGAGCCTGGCCGCCATGCCGCGCACCTCGGCCCACGGGCCGAGCAGGTCGAGCAGCAGGTCCATCTGGTGGATGCCGTGCCCCATGGCGGGGCCGCCGCCCTCGGTGGCCCAGCGCCCGCGCCACGGCACGGCGTAGTAGGCACGATTCCGGTACCACGTGGTCTGGCAGTGGGCGACCAGCGGCCGGCCGAACGCCTGCGACCGCAGCAGCCGGCGCACGTGGTGCGCGCCGGAGCCGAAGCGGTGCTGGAAGACGATCGACGCGTACGGCTCCGCGTCGCCGCCCGGCTCCGCCGCGCTGATGGCGTCGAAGTCGGCCAGCGACGGGCACGGCGGCTTCTCGCACCACACCCAGGCGCCGGCCCGCAGCGCGGCCACGGACTGCTCCCGGTGCACGGCGGGCGGCGTGGCCAGCACCACCAGGTCGGGGCGTACCTCGGCGAGCATCGCGTCGAGGTCGGTGAAGGCGCCGGGGATGCCGTGCTCGGCGGCCACGGCGCGCGCCGCCGCCTCGTCGATGTCCGCCACGGCGACGACCTCGACCTCGCCTTGGGCGGCCAGCTTCGCGAGGGCGGGCAGGTGGCTGGCGCGGGCGATCCCTCCCGTGCCGGCCACGGCCGTGCGCAGCGGGAGGTTCGAGCCAAGCGGAGACATGCGGACCCTCTCATGGGGGCAGGGGGAACGGAGCGCGACCGGTCGGGGCTGTGACGCGGACCCCGGCCCCGCACCCGCTCCCGCGGGCACGCGGCCCCGTCCGCAGGTATGTGCCGGGCCGCCTCCTCATCAGCTGTTCCAACGTTGTAACAGCCGCTTTCACCGCGGGTCAACCCTTCGGTGGGAAAATGAGACGGCGCCGGCGGGGCCGCCGCGCCTTCGTACCGCCAGGCCCTCCGGCCTGCCCAGAAACTCACGAACCCCCTGTCCGGCCGGGCATAATGCAGGCAGACAGAGGGTGAGGGCCGGGCAGTGGCGGCAGTGACGCTGAAGGACGTGGCGGATCGCGCGGGCGTGTCGATCAAAACCGTTTCCAACGTTGTACGCGGGGTACCGAAGGTGTCGGCGGCGACGCGGGACCGGGTGATCCGCGCCGTGCACGAGCTCGGCTACCGGCCCAACCCGTCGGCGCGCCGGCTCCGGACCGGCCGCAGCGGGCTGATCGCGCTCGCCGTCCCCAACCTGACGACGCCCTACTTCGCGGAGCTGGCCCAGCACGTCCGCGCGGAGGCCGCCCGGCTCGGCCTCACCGTGCTCATCGAGGAGACGATGGGCGACGCGAAGGAGGAGCTGCGCCTGGCCACCGGCGTCGGGGCCGACCTGCTCGACGGCGTGATCCTCTCCCCGCTGCACGTCTCGCTCGACGAGCTGGCCCCCGTCACCCACGAGATCCCCCTCGTGCTGCTCGGCGAGCGCGGCTACGAGCGCGACCGGATCACCGCCGACCACGTCATGATCGACAACATCGCGGCGGCGCGTGACGTGACCGCGCACCTGGCCGGGCTGGGCCGGACCAGGATCGCCGCCATCGGGGTGACGACCACGCCGTCCGCCTCCGCCCGGCAGCGCCTGGAAGGCTTCCACCAGGCCCTGCACCAGGCCGGGCTCACGTACGATCCGCGCCTCGCGCCCGCGATCAGGCGGTTCGACCGCCCCGACGGCCTGCTCGCCATGCGCGACCTGCTTCGCCTGCCGGCCGGGGTCCGCCCCGACGCGGTCTTCTGCTTCAGCGACCTGCTGGCGATCGGGGCGCAGCGGGCCCTGTACGAGGCGGGCGTGGACTGCCCTGGGGAGGTGGCGGTGGCGGGCATCGACGGGTCGCAGGAGGCGCTCTACAGCACGCCGTCGCTGACCACGGTGATCCCCGACAAGGCCGCCATCGCCTCGCTGGCGGTCCGGTGCCTGGCCGATCGCATCGGGTCGGCGGGGCCGCTGCCGTTCGAGGTGCATCTGGCGCCGTACCGGCTGGTCGCGCGGGAGTCGACGGAGGGCGTGCGCCGGCCGCTGCCCGTGTGACCGGGGGCTGGGGCGCGGGCTTCCCGGGCGGCCCTCAGCTGTCCGGACGGTCCTCAGCTGTCCCGCGGTCCTCAGGCGCGGGCGTGCTCGGGGCGGGTGAGCGTGCGGGTGAGCCAGTCGGTACGGGTGCGGCGGGCGGCGGTGGACAGGCCGGCCTCGGGGAAGAGGGCGTCGAAGCCGTGGAAGCCGCCCGCCCAGACGTGCAGCTCGGCCTGGCCGCCCGCGGCCCAGATGCGGGTGGCGTACGCCACGTCCTCGTCACGGAAGACCTCGGCCGAGCCGGCGTCGACGTACGTGGTGGGCAGGCCGGACAGGTCGCCGGCCCTGGCGGGTGAGGCGTAGGCGGGGACCTGGTCGTCGGGGAGGTCGCCGAGCAGGGCCTTCCAGGCGAACGCGTTGCTCTCGCGGGTCCACACGCCGGGTTCGCCGGCGTACTGGCGGCTGGAGGCGGTGGTGTTGCGGTGGTCGAGCATGGGGCAGATCAGCACCTGGGCCGCGAGCGCCGGCGCCCCGCGGTCGCGGGCCATGAGCGTGGCACCCGCGGCCAGGCCGCCGCCGGCGCTGGCGCCCGCGACGACGATCCGGTCGGGGTCGATGCCGAGCTCGGCGGCGTGCTCGGCCAGCCACAGCAGGCCGTGGTAACAGTCCTCGACGGGGGTGGTGCCGCCGGTCTCCGGGGCGAGCCGGTAATCGACGGTGACCACGACGGCGCCGAGCCGGTCGAGCCATTCGAGGGGGATGTCGAGCTGCGAGAACCGGTCTCCCATGACCATGCCGCCGCCGTGGATCCAGTAGACGCACGGCGCTCCGGCTCGATTTCCGGGCTCCGCTTCAGGACGGTCGCCGGGGTCGGTGCCGGCGTCGGCCGTGGGGGTGAGGATCGTCATCGGGATCGGCGCGCCGCCGGAGCCGGGGACGGTGACCTCGCGCCGGTCGACGGCCCGGCCGGCCAGCAGCGGTTCGACCGGGACCGAGGTCATGCGGCGCAGCTCGGTGAGGATCTGCGGGGTGATCTCCTGGACCAGCGGCATGCCGGCGAGCAGGGAGTTCAGCTCGGGGTCGACAGCGGGTCGGGACATGAGGGTTCCTTTCTGCGGGGGAAAGCGGGGAAGTGCTCAGGTTGGGGTGGGCCGGGGCTCTGCGCCGGGGGCGGCGTCAGAAGGCGGCCTTGCCGCCGACCGGCACGTAGTCCGTGTACGGGGACTGCGCGGCGACCAGTTCCTGGACCCGCGCGACGAGGTCCTGGGCGGCCTGACCGGCGAAGAGCCGGTGGTGCTCCTCCTCGCTGGTCCAGCCCTCGGTGACATGGACGACGTCGGGGTCGGAGGCCGACCGGCTGACGAGGTAGACCAGGCAGTGCTCGCTCGCGGCCGGGTTGCCCTCGTCCAGGCCGGTCAGCAGCAGCTCGGCCAGCCGCTCCCCCATGCCGGGCCTGGCGGTCATGGCGGCGTTGAACCCGTATCCGATCTTCACGGCGATGCTCCTTTGCGGATGTACGTTCCTCCAGCCGGGTGGTGCTCGACCTCCCGGCCGGCTGATCCCATTCCACCGCTTGAGCTGGCCATAGGGTAGAACGAACCTCCTCGCTTCTTGCCTGATCCTCCACTTCAAAGGTGTGATGGAATCCGAGCATGGGATTCGACGAGCTCCGCGCGGCGCTGGCCCGGCACCTCCGGCCCGACGAGGCCACCGACATCGACGGGCTGCACATCGCGCGGGCCGATCGCGCGGGCCCGCCGTCGCCCTCGATGTCCGGCACGGTGCTGGCGGTCCTCGCCCAGGGCGCCAAACGGCTCATGGTGGGCGACCGCGCCCTCGAATACCGTCCTGGCAGCTACCTGGTGGCCTCCGTGGACCTGCCCGTGACCGGCTCCTTCGTGGACGTGACCCCGGAGCACCCGGCGCTGGGGCTGGCGCTCGTCCTGGAGCCGCGGGCCATCGCCGACCTGCTCCTGCACGCGGGCGCCCGCGACCTGCCCCATCCCCGGGCGGGGGCGCTGCCGGGCATCGCCGTGGCCGGCATGACGGCCGAACTTCTGGACGCGCTGATCCGCCTGGTGCACCTGCTGGACCATCCGCGCGACCGGGAGGTGCTGGCGCCGCTGGTCAAGCGCGAGATCCTCTGGCGGCTGATCACCGGAGAGCAGGGCGATGCCGTACGCCAGCTCGGTCTGGCCGACAGCAGTCTCAGCCACGTCTCCAGGGCCGTCCGGTGGATCCAGGACCACTACGCCGAGCCGTTCCGCGTCGAGGAGCTGGCCCGGCTGACCGGCATGAGCCCGTCGGCGTTCTACCGGCACTTCCAGACCGTCACCGCGCTGAGCCCGATCCAGTTCCAGAAGCAGATCCGGCTCCAGCGGGCCCGGCTGCTGCTCGCCACCCGCGCCCACGACGTCACGGCCGTCGCGCACCGCGTCGGCTACGACAGCCCCTCCCAGTTCAGCCGCGAATACCGGCGCCAGTACGGCGTCCCGCCCAGCCACGACGCCGCCCGCCTCCACCCCGCCGCCGCCTCCGCGCCGTGACGCGGTCGCCATGAAGTGATCATGGTAATGCGGATTATTACTGGGGTTTCACTCTTGACGCCACGGCCGGTGAGGTCGCAGACTCCGTGCTGTCGCCCTTGATCGAGGAGAGGGAGCCGTGGCGAGACGTCTCACGCAGCAGGACATCGCCCGCATGGCGGGAGTGAGCCAGACCACCGTGTCGCTGGTGCTCAACAACCGCGCGGAAGGCGCTGTGCGCATCTCTCCCGAGACCAGGGAGCGCGTGATCCGCGTGATCAGGGAGACCGGCTACATCGCCGACCCGGCCGCGCGCCGGCTGGCCGAGGGCCGCAACCGCATCCTCGGCGTCTTCACCTACGAGGCGGTCTTCCCGGCCACCAGCGCCGACTTCTACCATCCGTTCCTGGTCGGCATCGAGGAGTGCACCGAGGAGGCCGGCTGCGACCTGCTGCTGTTCACCAGCGCTCGGGCCTCGGGCGGGCGGCGGCGGATCTTCGACCAGGACAGCCGGGTGCGGCTGGCCGACGGGTGCGTGCTGCTCGGCCACACGGTCGACCGTGACGACCTGGCCCGGCTCATCACCGACCAGATCCCGTTCGTGTCGGTGGGCCGCCGCGAGGACGCGGGCGGGCCGGTGCCGTACGTGGGCGCCGACTACGCCTCCGCCGCCGGCGCCCTGGTCCGGCGCGCGGTGGCGCTCGGGCACCGCAGGCTCGTCTACGTCGGAGCCGGAGCGGGCGCGGAGTCCTGGGTCGACCGCCACCGCGGCTTCCTGGACGCGGTGACGCGCCTCGACGTCGAGGGCGTCATGGTGAACGCCACCCCGGGCGCGGACCCGCCACCCGGCACACCTGGCGT
The DNA here is from genome assembly GCF_003001935.1 of Nonomuraea fuscirosea. Lineage (GTDB taxonomy): Bacteria > Actinomycetota > Actinomycetes > Streptosporangiales > Streptosporangiaceae > Nonomuraea > Nonomuraea fuscirosea. The sequence goes on from NZ_PVNG01000005.1 coordinate 308,753, forward strand.
GGGCCCGCCCGGCGTTCAGGGCGGCGCGCCTGACATGGACGCGGTGCTCGGGACCGGGGCCACGGTCGCGTTCTTCGAGGAGCAGGCGGACGCCGTCGCGTTCGTGGCGGCGGCGCGGCACCGGATCTCCATCCCGGCAGACCTTTCCGTGGTCACGCTCGGCTCGGCCACCCGGCCGGTCCGCTCCGACATCGACTTCACCGGATTCCGCATCCCCCGGCGCGAGATGGGCCGCAGGGCCGTCGAGCTGCTGACCGGGGTGATCGAGAGCGGCGGCACCCCCCAGGAGCTGCTGCCCTGCGACCTCATCGAGGGCTCCACGCTCGCCGCCGTGACCGGTGGCGGGCCCCGGCCGCCCGCGTCCTGATCGTCTTCGTTCTCACCCGGCCGCGGCAGATCGAGCAGCGGGCCGGGCCGCAAGGGGTGAACCAGCCATGTACTCTCGTCGCGCCTTCGTCACGCTCGCCGCCGGCACGGCCGCCTTACCGCTGCTGCCGGAAACGGCCGCATCCGCCGCAACCGTCACGTCGGCCACGCCGGTCACGCCCGCCGACCACCTGGACCCGACGGCGTTCACCTCGGTCCTCACCGCGCTCCCGCCCGACCCGTACGCCGTCGTGCTCGGCGGGCCGGGCTTCCAGGCCCCGGCCGACGGCGCGGGGGACGCCACGGCGGCGCTGCAGGCGGCCGTGGACGAGGCGTCGCGGCGCGGGATCGCGAACGGGCTCGGCGACATCCTCGGCGGCGCGCGCGACTTCCCGCCCGGCGACGGCGGCGGCGTGGTGCTCGTCCCCGAGGGCACGTACCGGCTCTCGGCCCCCGTGAACGTGCACGACTCCGTCCGCGTGATCGGTTACGGCCGCAAGCGGCCCCGCTTCGTCCTCGGGGCGAACTCCCCCGGCTACGCCTCGGGCACGCCGCGGGACGTGTTCGCCTTCCGCCGGCGCCCGGTCGGCGGCCCCGTCACGTACGCGAACAACGACACCTTCGGCTCCGCGCTGGTGAACCTGGACATCACCATCGAGCCGGGCAACCCGGACGCGATCGCCGTGCGGTTCGGCGGCGCGCAGCTCTGCCTGCTCCAGGACCTCGACATCGACGCCGGTCAGGGCCGTGCGGGCATCGACCACAACGCCAACCTGATCCACCGGGTACGGGTGCGCGGCGGCGAGGTCGGCCTGAACGCCTTCGCCGCCTCGGCCGGCTGGCAGACGACGCTGCTCGACTGCCGGTTCGAGGGCCAGCGCCGGGCCGCGGTGCTGCTGAACAACGACGCCAAGCTCGTCGTCGTCAGGGCGATCGTCGCGCGCACCCCTCGGGCGTTCGAGTCGGCGCCCGGCCAGTGGCAGCATCTCTACGTCCAGGACTCCCACTTCCAGGACGTCGGCGACGCCGCCGTGGTGCTCAACGACAGCGCGTCGATCCCCGGCGCGGACGACGACCGGATCCGCCGCAGCAACCAGCTGACCCTGCTCAACTGCACCACCTCGGCCACCGGGGACCTGCTCCTGCTGGCCGGCAGCGGCGCGCGCACCGCCGCCGGGCGGCCGTCGGCGCTGGTCCGCGAGCTGACGTACGGGCTGCGCGTCGAACGCGCGCTGAGCGGCAGGGAGACCAGACGCGAGGGCGTGCACGCCGACCTCACGGCGGGCGCCCCCGTGGCCAGGGTCCGGGCGAACCTGCGCCCCGACACCCCGCCGCCGCCACCGGTCCGGACGTGGGTGAGCGTCGCCGACGTCGCGGCCGGGATGGGCCGCACCATCGGCGCGGGCGAGGACGACCTGGCCGTCTTCCAGGCGGCCGTGGACCGGCACGACACGGTGTTCGTCCCGATCGGCCGGTACGTGCTGTCCGGCACGCTCAAGCTGCGGCGCACGTCCAGCCTGATCGGCCTGCACCCCCGGCAGACCTGGCTGCTCGCCGCCGACGGCCACCCGAACTTCACCGACCCCGCCGCGCCGCGAGCGCTGGTGTCCACCCCGCGCGGCGGCCGGAACGTCGTCACGGGCCTCGGTCTGGACACCGCCCGGCAGACGGCGGGCGCGGTCAACCTCCTCTGGCGCTCCGGCGCGGACTCCTACCTGGCGGACGTCACCACCCAGTTCGTCAAGTGGCATCCGGCGGACGCCCCGTCGGGCGACCCCGGCTACACCTACAGGGGCGCGCACAAGTACGGCATCTGGGTGAGGGGCGGCGGCGGCACGTTCGCCAACGTGTGGAGCATGAACGGCTGGGCCGAGAACGGCCTGCTCGTCGAGGACACCGACGTCCCCGCCCGCCTGTACGAGATCTCCGTCGAGCACCACGAGACCCGCGAGGTGGTGCTGCGCGGTGTCTCGGGATGGCGGTTCCTCGGGCTGCAGACGGAGGACCACATCTACGGCTGGCGCTCGCAGGCGGTCGAGATCGAGCGCGGCCGGGACATCCTGCTGGCCAACTCGGTCCTCTTCCGCGTGGCCACCGTCCTCGGCCCGCACCCGTACGGGGTGAGCGTGCGCGACAGCCGCCGGGTGACGCTGCGCGGCAACCGCGGCTACCGCGACAAGACCCCCGAGTTCACCCAGTGGGGCGCCGCGGTGTTCGACCACCGCAGCGGGCGAAGCGTCCCCGAGATCGAGTTCACCCTGATCGGCATCGCGTGACCGGCCCAGGCCGCGCCTCGCGGCTCAGAAGGACCGGGGGTCGAGGCTGCTTTCCCAGCCGTAGTGGCGGGTTCCGCTGATGGCCCAGTATCTGGGAGCTCCGCCGGCGATCCGGGCGGCTCACCAGCCAAGCAGGCGGAGACTTCATACCGGCTTCGTCCGGGCCTCGTCCTCACCAGTCCCCGAGCCGGGGCTGGCTGCGGTCCTCGGTGGCGACCAGGACGTCGAGCAGGGACTCCTGGAGTTCGGCGCGGACGGCGGCGTGGGCCGGGTCGTCCCACAGGTTGTCCAGCTCCGCCGGGTCGCGGTCCAGGTCGTACAGCTCGCCGGTGCGGGCCCGGGTGGTGGCGGGCGCGCCGTGGTAGACGACGATCTTCCAGTGGTCCCGCCTGAGCATCGTGGTGTGCACGGGCTCCGGGTACGGGTGGCCGCTGTTGCGGTATTCGCACAGCGCCCAGCCCCTGACCGGCGCGTCCTGCTCGCCGCGGGCCAGCGGCAGCAGGTCCAGCCCCTGCCCGCGCGGCAGGGGCGGCGCGCCGGCCGCGGCGAGGAACGTGGACGCCAGGTCGATCCACTGGACGAGCTCCGCCCGCCGTTCCCCGGCGGGCAGCCCGGCCGGCCAGCGCATGAGGAGCGGGACCCGGACGGCGCACTCGTACATCATCGGGCCCTTGAGCATGAGCTGGTGGTCGCCGAGCATCTCGCCGTGGTCGCTGGTGAAGACGACCAGGGTGTTCTCGGCCAGGCCCGTCTCGTCGAGGGCGGCGAGGATCCGGCCCACCTCGTCGTCCACGAGGCTCACCATCGCGTAGTAGTTGACCTTGACGTCGTGCAGCTCGGACTCGGTGTACTCGACGTAGCCGCGGGCGTGGCCGGCGTACGAGCGGTGCGAGGCCTCGGTGAGCACGGGGGGCTTGCCGGCGAGTTCCTGGTCGCGGGTGACCGGACGCCGCAGCGGCTTGTCCCGGTAGGCGTCGGCGTACTCCTTCGGCGCGCCGAAGCCGTGGTGCGGGTCGAAGAAGTTGGCCACGAAGAAGAACGGTTTACCGGGATCGCGGGAGCGCCGCAGGTAGTCGATGGTCTCGTTCCCGATCCACCGGCTGTAGTGGAACTCGGTGGGCATCGCGTCGAAGCCGGTGCCCGCGCCGGCCTGGACGGCGGACTCGTACAGGTCGGGCCGGACGGCGCGCAGCCACCGGTGGTAGGCGTTCTCGGACGATCCCGGGTAGGGGTCGTGGGCCCACCGGAACACGCGGAAGCCGTCGTCGAGCCGCGGTTCGAGCCGGCCGCCCGAGCAGGCTCCGCCGACGTGGAACTTGCCGACCAGGCCGCAATCGTAACCGTGGTCGGCCAGATCGCGTGAGAACAGCCGCTCGTGGGCGGGCAGGCCGACGCCGTTCGCCCAGGCGCCGTGCGCGTGGACGTAGCGGCCGGACATGAGGCTGGCGCGGGAGGGGCCGCAGACGGGACTGTTGACGTAGCAGTTCTCGAACAGCACGCCCTGCTCGGCCAGCCGGTCGAGGTGGGGCGTGTGGATCTCGTCGTTGCCGTACGCGCCCAGCGCGTCGAAGCGTTGCTGGTCGGTGCAGATGAGCAGGATGTTCGGTGCGTTCATGGTCCTCAATCGGGGTCGGTCGCGCCGGGCCCGCCCGGCTCGGGCGGGGGCCGGCGCGTCAGGACTTCACGGCTCCGGCGACGCCTTCGACGAAGTAGCGCTGGAGCGCGAGGAAGACGAGGAGCAGCGGGACCAGCGAGATGGTGCCCGCGGCGGCGAGGCCGGACCAGTCGGTGGAGTTGGTGCCGCGGAAGGCGAGCATGCCCACCGAGAGCGTGCGCAGGTCCGGGCGGCTGAAGGTGAAGACCAGCGGCAGGAGGAAGTTGTTCCAGGCCGCCAGGAAGGTCATCACGCTCACGGTCGCGGTGACCGGGCCGGCCAGGGGCAGCACGACGCGGAAGAACGTACGCAGGAAGCCCGCGCCGTCCATGATCGCCGCCTCTTCGAGCTCGCGCGGGATGCGGTTGAAGTAGCCGGCGTAGAGCAGGACGGCGGCGACGTGGCCGCCGCCCGCGAGGGCGAGGATGATGCCGGTACGCGAGTTCAGCAGCCCGAGCAGGTCGCTGAGCTCGACCACGGGGATGATGGTCAGGCCGCCGGGGGCGAACAGCGTGGCCACCAGCACGCCGACGACCACGCGCTTGCCGATGAACTCGCGGCGGGCGATGACGTAGCCGGCCAGGGCGCAGCGCAGGACGACCAGGACCACCGTGCCCAGGGTGACGATCACGCTGTTCACCGTGTAGAGCCCGAAGTCGGCGTCCTGCCAGGCCCGCGCGTAGTTCTCGAAGTGCGGCGAGCCGGGGAGCAGGCCGAGCCCGCCGGAGAAGACCCCCAGCGAGTCCTTCAGGGAGGCGGAGACGATCCAGAGCAGCGGATAGATCCACACCACGCAGATGACGGCGAGCACGGCCACCTGGGCCCAGATGCCCAGACGGCGGCGGCGGAGGGCGGTGTTCATGAGCTGCTCCTGACCCGGTTCGCGTAGCGGAGGCCGACGGCCTGGATCGCGGCGAAGACGAGCGTGAAGACCCCGAACAGCACGCCGAGCGCCGCGCCGTAGCCGAGCCGGGGCGTGGTGCCGGCGAAGGCCTGCTGGTAGATGTAGACCTCCGTGGTCAGGGTGGAGAAGAACGGCCCACCGTTCGTCATGGTCAGGACCAGGTCGAAGATCTGCATGGTCTCGATGGCCGTGAGCAGCGCGATGATGATCAGGAACGGCTTGAGCATCGGCAGCGTCACGTACCGCAGCGCCGCCCAGCCGCCCGCGCCGTCCGTCCGCGCGGCCTCGTAGACCGTGACGGGGATGGTCTGCAGCGCGGCCAGCCAGTAGACGAGGGTGATCCCGAACCACTTCCACATGTGCACGCCCATCACCGTCCACAGGGAGGTGGCGGGGTCGCCCAGGAAGTCGACGGGCTGGTCGACGATCCCGAGGTCGAGCAGCAGCTGGTTCACCGGGCCGCCGGCGGGGTCGAAGATGAACCCCATGACCACGCCGATGATCGCCGTCGTCGTCACCACGGGCACGAACAGCGCGGTCCTGAACAGCTTGGCCAGGGGCAGCCGCGGGTTGTTCAGGACGAGCGCGACCAGCAGGCTCAGCGCGACGCGCAGCGGCACGGTCACCGCGATGATCAGCAGGGTGACCCCGAGCGACTTCCAGAACAGCGGGTCGCCGAACGCCTCGCGGTAGTTGGCCAGACCGATGAAGGGGCGTTCCGCGCCGAGGCCGTTCCAGTCGAGCAGGGAGTAGTACAGGCCGGAGACGATCGGCCAGATCGTGTACATGCCGAACAGCACGACGGTGGGCAGCAGGAAGACGTACGACCAGCGTTCGGCCCAGATTCTGGCGGCGAGCCCCCGGCGGCGGGCCGGCACGAGCCGGCCGCCCGCCGGGGCCTTCCGCGTCATGGTGCTCATCACTGCCGGTACATCTCCGCCGTGTAGTCCTCGCCGCGCTTCCAGTTCGGGAACGCCCAGTCGTCGAGGCTCACCCGCACGCCCTTGCCCGACACCACCCGCGTGGCGCGCTCCCGCTCGGCGGTGAGCTTGCCGTTGTGCTCGCGCAGCGACTTCCCGATGTCGGTGATCTCGCCGCTGAGGATGCCCTGGGTGATCTCGCCGAGCGTGGGCCGCTGCTCCTTCATCTCGCTGATCACCTGCGTGACGGCGGGGTTGCGGGAGACGGGGCTGGGCGCGAGCCGTACGTTCCGGCCGAACAGCTCGACCGCCCGCTTGTACGTCGGGTGCACGTCCGCCGTGGCGACGGCCTCCAGGTCGAGGGGAACCTGGTCCATGTAGCCGGCCAGCGCCCGGCTGAACTCGGGTCCTGTGCACCGGGCGAGCAGTTCGGAGGCCGCCTCGACGTGCCTGGACTTGCTGGACACGAACAGCTGGCCCTGGGCGGGAGCGCCGTAGAGGACCGGCTCGCCGTCGGGCGAGGGCACGGGACCGACGCCGACCTTTCCGGCGAACTGCTTGAACTGCCCGTTGACCACGCCGATGTTCCACGACCCGTCGAAGAACATGCCCGCCACCCCGGTCGCCCATCTGGCCCGGGCGGTCCTGGCGTCCAGCGAGGTCGACGCGGGGAAGACGACCTTGTCACGGACCAGGGACAGCAGGAACTCCAGCGCCTGGACGAACGGCTCGCTCGCGTAGGGGTAGTCGCCGGTGCGCGGGTCCACCAGGCCCATCTCGCCGGCGCCCGGGATGATGGCGAACGCGGCTCCGGCCGACATGGCCAGCTCGGTCACGTGGGTCTGCATCCGCTCCTGGAACTGCAGCCCCTGGATCCAGCCGTACGCCCGGCCGCCGCCGTCCTTGGTGATGCGCGCGGCGAGGGCGCGGAACTCGTCCCACGTGGCCGGGCCCGCGTCCGGATCGCCGCCGGCCTTCTCGACCAGCTCGCGGTTGATCCAGGTGAGCGTGGTGTACTGGCGGGGGGTGAAGACGGGAAAGGTGTAGAGCTTGCCGTCGAAGACGTGCAGTCCTTCGAGCAGGCTGTCGGCGGGGAGTTTCGCCCGGATCGCGTCCGGGTCCGCCAGGGGGGAGAACCAGCCGCCGGCGACCAGGGCCGCCTCCGACGATCCGAGGCCGGCGACCGTGTGCACGTCGGCGATCTGGTTGCTCTTGAACGCCAGCTGCAGCGCCTGGCCCATCTCGCTCGGGTTGTAGACCACGTGCTCCACCCGGGTGCCGGGGTGGGCCTTGCCGTACTCGGCGAACATGCGCTCGTACAGCGGCTTGAGCGGCTGGAAGTGATCCCACCAGCGGATCACGTCGGCGCCGGCCGTGGTGACGGCCTCCTGCTGCGAGGTACGGCTGCATCCGGAGGCGCCGAGGACGCCCGCCAGAGCGGCGCCGGACAGTCCGAGGAATCGCCGGCGGCCGAGAACGGTCATGGTGGGTCCTCTCCTTCCCGCCGGAAGCGTGGCGCGGGAACTGAGACGAGGGAGCGGGGGATGGTCGAGGCGTCGGACCTGGGCCGATCCGAAGGCGAACGTTCGCCTATGGTGTGCCAGCCCAGGTGGCCACGTCAACCCTTCCGCGTTAGGGTGTGGACCAGTTCATCCCAGCCTGCAGGTGGGGAGCATGGCCGCGCGGCCGTGCTGCCACACCGACGATGCGAACGTTCGCCCTTCGGAGGTGACCACCGTGGCCAGTGTCTCGCTCAGAGACGTCGCCGCGCGCGCCAACGTGAGCTTCCAGACCGTGAGCAAGGTGCTCAACGGCAAGGGCGCCGTCAACCCGGCCACCCGGCAGCGCATCATCGAGGCGGCCGAGGAGATCGGCTACATCCCCAACGCGCTGGCCCGCAGCCTGAAGTCACGCAGCTCGCTGACCCTCGGGGTGATCACCGTCGACTTCAGCAACTCGACGCCGGCGCTGTCTCTGGTCGGCATCGAGCGCGAAGCCCGGCGGCACGGCCTCAGCGTGATCCTCAGCAGCCTGGAGCCCGACGGGTCCGACTGCGTGCGGTACCTGCGCGTGCTGATGGAACGCCGGGTCGACGGGATCATCATGAACGCCCCGGCGACCGAGGAGGACGAGGAGGTCGGGCGGCTGCTGCGGGCCGGGCCGCCGTGCGTCAGCCTGCACGACATCGCCGGCGGCGGGGTGCCGTCCGTCACCATCGAGGCGGAGAACAGCGCGGCGCTCCCGGTCCGCCACCTGCTCGCGCTCGGCCACCGCCGGATCGCCACGGTGACCGGACTTCAGCGGCGGCACAGCGCGCAGCAGCGCACCGCCGTCTACCGGGAGGTGCTGGCCGGGCACGGCGTGCCGGACGATCCGCTGCTGGTCGAGGACGGCGCGTGGGAGGTCGAGGGGGGCTACGCGGCCACGCACCGGCTGCTCGACCGAGCCCCCGACCTCACCGCGATCTATGTGCAGAACGATCTCATGGCGGTCGGGGTCCTCAACGCCCTGCACGAGAGGGGACGTCGTGTCCCCGACGACTGCTCGGTGGTCGGCTGCGACGACCATCCGGTCGCCGCCCGCACCATCCCGCCGCTGACGACCGTGCGCATGCCGTTCTTCGACGCCGGGGCGGCCGCCGTCCGCCTGCTCCTCGATCGCATCGCGGAGAGGAGCGCGGCGGAGGAGGAGGTCCTGCCCGTCTCCATGGTCTACCGCGCCTCCACCGCCGCGCCGCCGGCCGGTTGACGATCCGCCTGTGGGAGTCAGGATCCGCGCTTATGGAGTGACGGTGGGTAGTCGTCCAGGGTCATGGACTCGTACACGCGCCCGCTCTTGGTGGTGAGGCGGAGCAGGGCGCGCCTGGGGCCCGCGGGCAGGGCGGAGATCAGGCGGATGCCCTGGGTCAGCCCCGAGACGCCGAGGCGGGAGGTGGGCACCAGGGTTCTGGCCGCGCTGAGCGCCGCCGCGCGGCTGCCGCGCACGTGTTCCGCCATCGCGCGCTCGTACGCGGGGAAGGCGCGCTCGTGATCGCCGCCCGCCCGCGCCAGCTCCCCCGCCAGGACGTACGCGCCGACCACGGCCAGGCTGGTGCTGCCGCCGACGGCCGGTCCCGGGCAGTAGCCGGCGTCGCCGACGAGCGTCACCCGCCCCCGCGACCAGGTGTCCATGCGGACCTGGGTGATCGAGTCGAAGTAGAACGCCGGAGTGTCGTCGAGCTCGTCCAGCCATCGGTCCACCTCGGCGTGCAGCCCCTCGAACGCGCCGCGCAGCAGCTCCTTCTGCCGGGGCACGTCGTGCCGGTGGTAGTCCAGCTCGCGTTCGCTCCTGAACAGGAACAACGCCCGTGCCTCGCCGAGGTGCCGGGCGCCGTACATGCCGGCGGTGCGGCCGACGCCGACGTGCATGAGCATCTCGCCGTCGCGGCCGAAACCTTCCGGCAGGGTCAGCACCCCGAGATAGGCGCCGATGAAGGCGCCGAAGCGGGACTCCTCGCCGAAGACGAGGCGGCGCACGTTGGAGTGCAGCCCGTCCGCGCCGACGACGAGGTCGAAGCGGCGCGGCGGCGCGTTCTCGAACCGCACCTCCCCGTCGGGCGAGATCGCGGTGATGGAGTCGTCGAAGACGTACTCGACGTCGTCGCGCGTGGCGTCGTAACAGATCTCGCTCAGATCGTCGCGCATGATCTCGACGTGCCGTCCCGACGCGACGCTGAAGATCTTGGCGAGTTCGACCCGGACGGGACGCCGCGCGCCCTCCCCGCGCAGGGTCATCCTCGTCGCGCCGGTGGCCCGCTCCTCGACGCGCGGGAGCAGGCCCATCTTCTCCGTGATGTCCATCGCGGGCCGGAACAGGTCCACCGCGTGGCCGCCGGTTTTGCGCAGGGCCGGCGCCCGCTCGACGACGGTGACGGAGAAGCCGTGCCTGGTCAGCCAGTACGCCAGCACCGGGCCGGCGATGCTGGCTCCGGAGATGAGAATCCGCATGAACCTGCCCTCGTCTCTGTGGCTCCGCCGGCGGCGTGGCCGTCCACATGCGGCTCGATGGCGAAGCGGTCGTAATCTCAGTGTCGTCGCCGGCACGCGGCAGTGGATTGAACGAATGTTCCCCGGCCCGCTCGTCACGAGGGCGAAGCCGCGTCCGCCGTACGGTCAGGCGGTGTGCCGCTCGATCAGCGCGGCGACCTTGCCGGCCTCCGGTGGGGACGTGACCCGCAGGAAGGTGAGGGCGCGCCGCCAGGCGGCCACGGCGGCGGGCAGGTCTCCCGCGTCGCGGTGCACGTCGCCCAGCAGGCGCAGGGCCATGCCCTGGCGGCTCGGGGCCTGGATGGCCGCGCACATCGCGACGATCTCGTTGAGCAGCGCGGCCGCCGCGTCCAGGCGCCGCTGCCGGTGCCACACCTGAGCTCTGGTGAACAGCACCCGGGCCTGACCTATCTTGTCGTCTATATCGCGATAGATGGCGAGGGCCTGTTCCAGGAGGCGTTCGGCGTCGGCGAGATCGTGCCGCGCGAGCCGCGCCTCGGCCAGGCCCAGGGACGCGTAGGCGACGCCGCTCGGGAAGCCGAGCGCGTCGAGCACGCCCAGCGCCTGGCCGAAGTGCCCTTCCGCGCCGGCGGGGTCGCCCTGGGCGAGCACGATCTCCCCCAGCACGATCCTGGTGAACTCGCGCGAGCGCACGTCGCCGATCTCGTCCGCCGTCCGCACCGCCCGCCGGATGTACGTGTCCGCGAGCTCCAGCCGGCCCGTGCGGAAGTGGATCCGGCCGACGCCCCGCATGACGGTGATCTCCGTGCTCCGGTCGCCGGCCCGCGTCAGGGCGTCGCCGGCCTGCTCGTAGCAGGCCAGCGCGTCGGCGTCGCGCCCCCGCAGCCGGTGCAGCTCGGCCTGGTGGACGAGGGTCAGGGCGTGCCCGTGCCGGTCTCCTGCCTTGTCGAACAGCTCCAGGGCCTCCTCCAGGGCCAGGCCGCAGCCGTCCAGGTCGTCGAGGGCCAGGCACAGCCGGGCGAGCCCGGTCAGCATGGCCGCCTGCCCGCGCAGGTCGCCCGACACGCGGGCGCTGCGCAGCGCGGTCTCGTGCGTGGTACGCCAGGCGGTGTAGGAGTTCCTGGTCTGGAGCAGGTCCACGGTGCTGGTGGCCAGATCCCAGCACAGCTCGTCGAACCCCAGCGCCGCACATTGGCGCACGCCCGCCACGACGCCCGCCGCCTCGGCCTCGATCCAGGCCATCGGGTCGGCCACCACGTGCTCCGCGGCCTTCGCGTCCGGCCGCCAGACGATCCCGTCGCCGTGGACGACCCGGTAGTCGCCGCCGCAGAGCCGCTGGTGCGCGCGCTGGGCCAGGTCCAGCCAGCCGCTGAAGGCCCGTTCGAGAGCGGCGGAACGTGCGCCGTCCGTCTCGTCGGCCTCGGCCCGCTCCCGCGCGTACTCCCTGATCAGGTCGTGGAACCGGAACCGCACCTGCCCACCGGGCCCGTGGCCGGCCACTTCGAGCAGCCGGATGTCGGCCAGCTCCTCCATCAGCTGCTCGGCCTCGACCTCGGACGTGTCCAGCAGGGCCGCGCCGGCCCAGACCGCGAAGTCCGGCGCTTCCAGCAGGCCCAGCCGGCGGAACATCCGCTGGGCCTGGGCCGGCAGGCCCTGGTAGCCGATGGCGATGCCGGCCCGGACCTCGCGGGAGCCGTGGGAGAGCTGGCCCAGCCGGCCGCGGGTGTCGCTCAGCCGGGTGATCAGGTGGCCCAGGTCCCAGTGGGGCCGCGCGGCGAGCTTGGCGCCGGCGATGCGCACGGCCAACGGCAGCTCGCCGCAGAGCCGGACCAGGGTGCGGGCGTCGGAGGGCGCCTCGGCCACCTTCTCGGCGCCGATGATGTTCCCCAGCAGCTCGACAGCGTCCGCGACGGGCAGGACGTCGAGGTCGATGCGCCGGGTCGCGGGGAGCATGGCCAGCCGCTGCCTGCTGGTGATCAGCACGGCGCAGCCGCGCGTGCCCGGGATGAGCGGGCGGACCTGCGCCTCGTCCGCCGCGTTGTCCAGCACCATGAGGTAGCGCCGGTCGGCCAGGCTCTCGCGGTAGAGCTCGACGCGCTGGTCGAGGTCGGCCGGCAGCCGGGAGGCGTCCAGGCCCAGGGCGCGCAGGAACCGGCCCAGCGCCTCGGCCGCGTCGAGCGGATGCCGCTCGCAGCCGCGCAGGTCGATGTACAGCTGGCCGTCGGGGAACTCGTGCCTGAGCCGGTGCGCGACGTGCACGGCTAGCGTGGTCTTGCCCGCGCCTCCCTGGCCGGAGATGGCGCTGACCGGCACGGCCGTGCCGGCGGGCGCGCCGTGGCCGTGCGCCGAGAGCAGGTTCCCGGTCACCGCGGCCACCTCGTCGCGCCGGCCCACGAAGTCGGCGTGGTCGGGCGGGAGCTGGCAGACCGTGGCGCGCGGTCCGTGCTCGGCCGCTCTCAGGTCGTCGGCCAGGATGACCGCGTGCAGCCGGCGCAGGTCGAGGCCGGGTTCGACGCCCAGCTCCGCGACGACGTGGGTGCGGGCCCGCTGGTAGGCCTCCAGGGCTCGGTGGCGCTGGCCGGTCCGTACGTACGCGAGCATGAGCAGGTGCCAGCCCCGCTCGCACAGGGGCTGCTCGGCGAGGAGCGGCCGCAGGTCGCCGATGGCCTCGGCGGGCATGCCTGCGCCCAGCTTGCCCTCCGCGCCGTCCAGGCGCGCCTCGACCAGCCGTTCCGCCAGCTCCGCCAGCCGCTCGCGCATCCAGTCGTGCACCTGGACGCCTTCGGCCGGCCGCCCCCGCGACAACGCCAGGGCCCCCTGGAACCCGCGTATCGCGGCGACCAGATCGCCCCGCCGCATGTCGGCCCGCGCCCGGCGCACCTCCCGGTCGAAGACCAGCAGGTCGACGTCCTCCTCATCGGCTTCGAGCAGGTAGCCCGAGCCCGTGGTGAACAGCCGGAGGTCGGACGCGAGCGCCTTCCTGATGCGGGCGACGTGGGTCTGCAGGTTGGAGACGGCGGAGGGCGGAGCCGCCGCCCACAGCGCGGCGATCAGCCGGTCCCTGGGGACGGGCGTGTTGACGTTGAGGAGGAGCGTGGTCAGGACCGCGGCCTCTTTGCCCTTGAGCGCGATCTCCCGCCCGTCCGCCGCCCGCACCTGGACGGGGCCCAGGATGCCGAACGTCGCTCCCGCCATAGCCGTGCCCCCGCTGAGTGGATGTGTGGCTCCCCCGACAGAGTTCGATCACTAGTAGCGCGCGGTCAGGGCGGCCGTCAAGGCCGGGGTCCTATGCCCTCGCTCACATCGGCCGAGCCGGTTTGTCGGTGTGTTGATCTACTGTCCCGGCCATGACCTCAACGACGCAGGCGTACACGTACGCCGCGCCCTCCTCCCTCGTCGACGGCCGGCTCGGCCTGGCGACCTCCGGCGGCCGGGCCCTGTCCGGCCCGGCCGTCGCCCCCCGGTTCTTCAGCGGCGTGGTGACCCAGGCCGCCCCCGCCGCGGCGGCCCTGCTCGGTGTCGCCGACGTGGCGCTGGCCCGCTACCACCAGCCGCAGTCGCGGCCCGGCTGGGTGCGCGACCCCGTGGTGACGTGCAACGGCGACCGGCTCAGGTTCGAGTCGTTCTCGGCCTGCGGCGGCGTCTACGCCCGGCTCGACCTGCTGAGCGGCGCGCTCGACGGCGAGGTGTTCGACCGGGGCACCACCAACGTCGACGTGAACGCGCCGCTGCGCGAGGCTCTGGCCCGCATCGGCGCGCGTGACCCGCTGCACCTGGGGGTGGGCCTGGACGAGCTGGTCGTGACCACGATGGACGGCGCGGTGGTGGAGAAGAAGGTGCCGCTGCCCGAGCGCTGGCTGCGCGGCTTCGCCGAGGTGCAGGTCATCGCCTCCGGCATGGACCAGCGCGGCGAGCTGGCCGGCATGGCGGCGGTGCGGTTCCTGCGCGGGCTGCCCAGGAAGGGCACGGTGTGGGTGGCGCAGGCGGGGCGCGAGCTGAAGGTCTCGCCGCGTCAGGTCCCCGGCTCGGTCCAGCTCGCCGGCCCCAACCGGCTGGCCACCCTGCTGCCGCTGCTGCGCTTCGCGAAGTCCCTGCGGGTGTACGGCCCGGCCGACGCCGCCTCCAGCGCCTGGGAGCTGGAGCTGCCCGGCATGCGCTACACGCTGACCCTGTCGCCCGAGCGCTGGCGCGGCTTCTCCGGCGAGGGCGCGGTGCTCGACGACCTGGCCACCGACGAGGCCGAGAACGACGCCGACGTGGTGGGCATGCTGCTCAACTTCGAGCCCGAGGTCGAGATCGGCCTGCTGGCGGACCGGGCCGGTCTGCCCGCCGACCGGGTGCGGGCGGCGCTGACCCAGCTCGGCGTGGCCGGCCGGGTCGGCTACGACCTGTCGGAGGCCGCCCACTTCCATCGCGAGCTGCCGTACGACAAGGACGACGTGAGCCTGCTCAACCCGCGGCTGGCCAAGGCGCGCAGGCTCGTCGAGGCGGGCGCCGTGCGGCTCGAAGGCGAGTCGGCCACCGTCCGCACCACGGGCGGCACCCGCCGGGTCTCGCCGGCCGACGGCTCCTGCACCTGCGAGTGGTGGTGGGACCATCGCGGCTCGCGCGGGCCGTGCAAACACGTGCTGGCCGCCCGGATCGTCGCCCGCGCCGCCGTGGAGGTCTCCCGATGAGCCTCTGGACCGAGATCCGCGACCTGGTCGCCCGCGGCCAGGTCACCCTCCTGGCCGCCCGGCTGGTCAAGCTCACCGACGCGGAACGCGCCGAGCTCGGCGCGCGTTTACCCGGCCTGGTCAAGGAGCTGCGCCACGTCCACGCCGAGCAGGTGCGCGCCGCGCATCCCGACGACTTCGACGACGAGCTGGAGTCCTGGGAGATCGGCGACCTGATCGACACGGCCGCCCCCGCGTTGCTGCTGACCGGGGTCGCCGTCATCACCGGTCCGGCCGCCGCCGTGACGTGGATGACCAGCCGCGACGTCAACCGCCGCTGGGCCGGGGACATCGACGTCATCCAGGTGTGCCGGGTGGCGGCCACCCGTCCCCTGGAGTGGCGCCGCGACGTCGCCGTCCGGCTGGCCAGGCGGATCCGCCGCCCAGGCGACCGCATCGCGCCGCTGGCCGTGGCGCTGCTGCGCGAGTCCGGCGCTGCGCCGCCCGACCACGACCCGCTGGTGGCCGCCTGGCTGGCCGGGCCGGTCGTGGCCCGTGACCCGCTGACGCGCGTGCTGCTGCCCCGGGTCTTCGACGCCGACGGCGCGGGCCGCGCCCTGCGTGACGAGCGGCTGGAGCCGCGGCCGTCGCACTGGCTGGCCGCCGCCGTCCGCGAGCTGCCCAGGCAGCAGGTGCTCGACGGTTGCGTGAGCCGTTTCCTGCGCGGCGGCGAGGCGCAGGATCTGCGCTTCTTCGTCCGGCTGCACACGCTGCTCGCCCCCACGCCCGCCGAGTCCGCTCCCCGCCTGCGCGACTACCTGCGGCTGCTGCCGTCCGCGCCCGGCCCGGTCGCCGAGCTGGCCGCCGGGCAGGTGCGCGCGGCGCCGCCGCTCGGCCACGCCGACCTGGTCGAGGCGGTCGAGGCGCTCACCTTCAGGGCCGAGGCCAAGCTCGCCGTCACGGGGCTGCGCTGGCTCGACCAGGCGCTCCGTGCCGCGCCGGAGGCGGCCGGCGACTTCGTGCCCGCGCTGACCACGGCGTACGCGCACCAGTCCTTCGACGTACGCAACCGCGCGGTCGAGCTGAGCCTGAAGCACGCCGAGGTGTTCGCCGGCCACTCCGAGGCGATCCGCGACGGCCTGCACCACCTCCCCGCCGACCTGGGCGCGAAGCTGGCCGAGCGGTTCGGCGGGGAGATCCCGGCCGAGGCGCTGCCGGAGCGCAAGGAGTTCCCGCCGCTGCCGGAACCCGCCGCGCCGCGGCCGTTCCCCGAGCCTTCGCTCTCCCTGAGCGACGGCGAGCGCTGGGTCCGCGACGAACGCTGGCTGGCCGCCTTCGTCGCCGCGGCCGCCGGTGACCGGGAAGAGCTGCGCCGTCAGCTCGGGCCCCGCGTCGAGCAGGGCCTGCCTCACTGGCAGGACTGGCGGCGCAAGGACATGCGCCTCGACCCGGACGACTGGCAGTCGACGTTGTGCGCCGAGCTCGTGACCCCCGGCAGCGTGCCCGAACGGCCGCCGGTCGGGCCGCAGAAGTTCTGGGACGCCGCGAACCACTCCGTACGGGTGCGCGTCCTCACCCGTGGCGAGGAGCCCGACGACGAGCCGTCGCCCCGGCGGATCACCGTGGGAGGCTTCCACCGGCCCGGCCGCTACCTCGACGACGACGCCCCGCTGCGTGCCTTCTTCATCACCTGGACCAGCGACGACGGCCCCGCTCATGCGGTGGCCCACGAAGGCGGGCGGCCGGTCCCGTTCGCCGGCGGCCGGATCCACCTGGGCCCCTCCCCCACCGACACCACCGACGCCACCGACGCCACCGAGCCCAGGGATCCCACCGATCCCACTGACGCCGAGCAGCCGCCGGAGCGCGGCGAGGACCCGCGGCCGGATCGTCCGGTGGGGACCCGCGCCTGTTACGACGACTCAGCGGAGGCCATGCCGTCCCACGTCCTGAGCCTCGCCTACGACCGGATGGCCGAGCTCGGCGTCGACCCCGCCCGGATCAGGGCGATGCTGGCAGGAGGCCCAGTGCCTCCGCCGGGCGCGGACGAGCCGCTCGTGCAGGTGACCGTGGTCTTCGTCCCGCCCCGGCTGCGTTCGTTCCTGCCCAAGGCGCTGCCCGAGCACGAGGAGTGGCGGCGGCGCAACCACCTGCCCCATCCCCACCGCGTCACCCCGCCGCACGACTTCCTGCTCCTCCGCTACGCCGAGCTCCTCGCGGCCCTGCGCGACGGCGTCCTGCCGCCGGTGTTGCTGGCCACGCCGACCTGGATGAGCGGCCATCTCGACCCCGACGTGCTGGTCGACCGGCTGGAGACCTGCGCCGCCGCCGGCGTCGAGCCGGTCCCGTCCGACCTGGCGCAGGCGCTGCTGCGGCTGCCCAGGGGCCGCCACCAGGCCGCGGCCGAGCGGGCGGCCAAGGTCGACTCGGAGGCGGCGCGCTCTGCCGCCCACTGGCTCGCCGGTGACGGTATGGCCGACCCCGAGTGCGGCCTGGTGTGGCGTCACATGGTCGACGCGTCCATGGTCGAGTTCGGCGACACGGAGCCGGAACACTTCACCTCGGTCAGGTTGCGGCCCGTGCTGCGGGTGACGGCCCCGACCGGCCACCGGCTGATCGACGAGGTGCTGCTGCGCGAGCCGTCCGACTACCTTTACGACGACTACAACAGCACGACGTGGGCCTGGCCCGCCATGCTGCCCTCGCATCGCGAGATCGTGGCCGTCAACCTCCTGCCCTACCTGCTGCGCGGCCACTGGGGCACGTGGGCGGTTCCGGCGGAGCTCGCCGGCCTGGAGATCGCCCAGGGCCCGCTCGGCGAGGCCACCGCGGTGACGCTCGCCTTCCTCCTCGTCCAGGGTGTGCCCGGCCTGGTCCCGCTGATCCTGCGCCTGGCCGCCAAGGGCGAACTGCCCGCCGAGGCGATCGGCCGCCAGCTCGCGCTGGTGCTGCGCCGCACCTGGCTGGAGACCCGTCCCGCCATCACGGCCCTGACGGAGCTGGCCGAGGCCGGCGGCCACCACGAGGTGTGGCGCATCCTGCACGCCCTGCTGCCCGAACTGCTGCCGCGCGAGGGGCAGCGCGCCAACGTGACCCACACCGAGCTCGTCGCCCTCGCCGCCGACGTGGCCGGCTGGACCGGCGCGCGCGGGGAGATCCCGGCCGTGACCGCGTTCACGGGCAGCCGACGCAAGAGCCGCTTCGCCCACGAGTGCCAGCGCCTGCACACCCAGCTCACGGGGGCCACGTCATGACCATCGACGCCATTCGTACAGAGATCAAGGCTCTTGTGTTCGACCACGACGCCGAGGGGCTGGCCGGGCGATTAGCGCGGCTCACCGACGCGGAGCGGGCCGCTGTCGCCGCCGACGCGCGCGGTCTGCTCGCCGAGCTCCGTACCGACTGGGATGCCGGCTGGGGAGTCGGCGGGCTGGTCGTCGGCGCGGCCGAGGTGATGATGATGGTGGGCGCGGCGACCCTGCCGGGTCCGGCCGGGGCGGCCACCTGGCTGACGCGGCGCGACCTCAACCCCCGCTGGTCCGACGCGCCGAACCCGCACCGGCTGGTGCGCGCGATCTCCGGTCGCCCGGCGTCTTGGCGTGCCGATCTAGCGGTACGGCTGGCGCGCCGCGTCCGCCGTACCGACGACCGGTTCGTGCCACTGGCCCTGGCGCTGCTGCGTGACGCCGGGGTCACCCCGCCCGACCACGAACCCCTGGTGGCGGCCTGGCTGTCGGCGACGGTCCTGGCCGAAGACCCGCTGACCCCTCACCTGCTGCCGAAGATCTTCGAGGCCACCGGCGCGGGCCGGGCCCTGTCCGCCGAGACGCTCACCCCGCAGCCGTCCCACTGGCTCGCCCTGACCGCCCGCACGCTGCCGCGCGAGCAGATCATCGTCGGCTGCGTGGGCCGGTTCCTGCGCGGCGGCGACGGGCGGGACCTGCGTTTCTTCGTCCGGCTGCACACGTTCGTCGCACCTACGCCGCAGGAGTCTGCCGGGCGGCTGCGCGACTACCTGCGGCTGCTGCCCGTCGCGCCCGGCCAGGTGGCCGAGCTGGCCTGGCGGCAGGTGCGCGGGGCGCGGCTCGATCCCGCGGACGTGGCCGAGGCCATCGAGGCGATGACCTTCCGCCAGGAGACCGGGCTCGCCGTGAAGGGCCTGACCTGGCTCGACCGTCATCTCGGCCGCCATCCGGAACGGGTGTCCGACCACGTCACCGCGCTGACCCACGCCTACGGGCACGCCTCGCACGAGGTACGCGACCGCGCGGTCACCCTCACCCTCAAGCACGCCGCCCATCTCACTGACACGGCCCCGATCCTGGAGGCGGCCGACCTGCTCCCCTCCGCCTCGGCCCGGCAGCTCTTCGAGCGCTTCACCGAGGACTGGAGCGGCGACTTCACCCCCGGCCGCCTGCCCGAGGCCACCGTCCCCGGCCCGTTCCCCGGGTCAGGTCCGGCGAGCGGTCCGCTGGAGGTGGGCGACTGGGTCGGGGTCGAGGCGTGGCTGGCGGCGGTCACGCGGCAGGCGCACGCGGACCGGGACGCTCTGAAGCAGACGCTGGCCCGGCGGTTCGGCGAAGAGCTGCGGCCGGTGCTCTACGACATGCCGGCGTGGCGCTCGCCTCGTGACTGGTGCACCGCGCTGGCCAGGGAACTCGTCAACCCCGGCGAGGATCCGGGCCCGCCGGACGCACGTCCGCCGAGGCGGCGCTCCTCGTCGCGCGGGACGACGTCCGAGGGAGGGCGCGCCTCTACGCGGGGGACGACGTCCGACGAGCGGCAGGCTTCGTCCTGGGCTACGTCGTCCGGGGAGCGGCGGTCCGGGGCGGAGGAACCGGGTGATCTCGGGCAAGCCCTGTACGACAGCATGATGAACGTCGCGGCCACGGCGTACCAGCTGTTCCCCGGCCTGCGCACGATCTTCCCGCTGCACGAGATGCCCGACTCCTTCCAGGAGGAGTTCCTGCGGACGACCGATCTCCGGACGGATCCGCCCGAACCGGAGGCCCCACCTGAGGACCTCTACGACCCGCGGACCCGGCCCGCACCCGCCCCCTGGAACCGTCTCCCCTCGCCGCGGCGGTGCGCCGGCCCCGACCTCTTCCTGCTGTCGCGCCTCGACGAGCTGCTGCGCGCGGCCAAGGCCGGCACTCTGCCCCCGGTCCTGCTGGCCACCCCCACCCGTGCCGACGGCCACCTCGATCCGGAGACCCTGCTCGATCGCCTGATCGAATGCGCGGCGGCCGGGCGCGAGCCGCTGCCGCTGGACCTGCAGCAGGCCTTGTTGCGCGTCCCGCCCGGCCCCTCCCCCGATCTGGCCGAACGCGCGAGAGCCATCGGGACGGCCGCCGCCGCGACGGTCGCCCACTGGTTCGGGCGCGGCGCGCTCCCGTCCCCGCGGGTGGAGCTGACCTGGACCCTCCGCCCTGGCTCCTACGGCGATCAGGCCCTCGACCAAGACGCCAAGGTGAGCTGGGAGCCGATCCCGCCCACGGGTCTCGCCCACCTCGACACCCTGCTGACGGCGCCCGAGACGATCTCGTTCCGGCGCGGGTCACGGGAGTTCTGGCCGGGGATGACGCCCCATCACCGGGAGCTGGCGGCGGCGCACCTGGCGGTCGGCCTGATCGACGGGTTCCACCAGCCCCAGCTCACGATCGACGACCTCAGCGCCCTGGCTCAGGCCGAAGGCACGTCAGGGCCGGCGACGGCGCTGATCCTGGCCTACTTCCTCACCCTGGAGGGCGACGAGGCGGTGCCCCCGCTGCTGCGGCTGGCGGCCGAGGGCGCGCTGCCCGCCGCCGAGACGGGCCGGCTGCTGGGGCTGCTGGACCGGCGTACGCGTCATGCGGCGGGGCCCGCGTTGCCCTCGCTGGAGCTGGCCGCCAGGCAGGGCGCGCACGAAGAGGTCTGGACGATCCTGTGTCACTTCCTGGCCGTCTTCCTCCCCGGGGAGGGCGAACGGGCCCAGCGCCCGCACACCGACGCCGTCGTCCTGGCCACCACCATCGCCACGTGGGCCGGCGCACGGGGCGAGATCCCCGAGGTGGCCGCGTACGCGAAAAGGCGCGGTTCGACCTCGCTGACCAGGGCCTGCCGCGGCCTGCACCAGCTCCTGACCCGGCAGACCTGACCGGCTCGGCTGGCGCGGTAGGGGGCCGGCGGTTCTGTCCGCCCCCTACCGTCCTGGTGGCGGGGTCGGGGTCGCCGGGTCGGTGCCCGGTCTGGTCAGGGTCCAGCTCGCGAGCAGGTTGAGGGCTTCGCGGGACGCCGTGCCCGGCTCGGTGGTGTAGACGAACATGGTCTGGTCGTTGTCGCCCGGCATGGTGAAGGTCTCGAACTCGACGGTCAGCTCGCCGACGACGGGATGGCGCAGGGTCTTGCTGCCGAACGTGCGCTGGTAGACGCCGTGCTCGGCCCACCAGGCGCGGAACTCCCCGCTGCGCTCAGACAGGGTCGCGAGCAGGTCGCGGGCCAGCGGGTCGTCGGGGTTGGCGCCCAGGTCGAGGCGGAGGCTCTCGACGCAGTTGCGCGCGTGCTCCTCCCAGTCGACGAACAGGTCCCGCGTGGCCGGGTCGAGGAACATCCAGCGCGCGTAGCTCCGCTCCCTGGGCGGCATCGCGTCGAAGTCGGTGAACAGCGCGCGGGCCAGCCGGTTCGCCGCCAGCACGTCCGTGCGCCGGCCCAGGATGAGCGCCGGGTTGCCGTCGAGGCTGTCGAGCAGCTGGTAGAGC
This sequence comes from Nonomuraea fuscirosea, assembly GCF_003001935.1. Lineage (GTDB taxonomy): Bacteria > Actinomycetota > Actinomycetes > Streptosporangiales > Streptosporangiaceae > Nonomuraea > Nonomuraea fuscirosea. The sequence goes on from NZ_PVNG01000005.1 coordinate 330,251, forward strand.
CCCGGTCGTACCCGCTGGACGCTCGGCGCGCGCCGGCGCGTGGTGCGCGTCGTCGCGCCGAACAGCTCGCGAAGGTACGTCCGGCCCGCGTCGTCGAGGTCGAGCGCGTTAGCGACGGCGTCGATCACCTGGTCCGACGGCGTGATCCGTCGCCCCTGCTCCAGCCGCGTGTAGTAGTCGGTGGAGACGCCGGCCAGCAGCGCGACCTCCTCGCGGCGCAGCCCGGGAACGCGCCTGATCCGGTCGTCGGGCGGCAGCCCGGCCCGTGCCGGATCCACCTTGCTCCGGGCGCGACGCAGGAAGTCGGCCAGCTCACGATTGACGCTCATGTCTCCATGGTGCCAAGCGGGCCGCCGTCGTGCCTGGGTCTGGGAGTCCTAGGTCGCGCAGGGCCGATGATGACCCTCAGACCGGCCTCTGACGAGGGGAAACTGGTGAGTGTCAGAACGACAGAGCAGCGAGGTACATCATGACCAAGATTCGTTCCGCCCAGGTGACCGAGGTCGGGGGCGGCTTCGATTTCGTCGACGTGGACCTGCCCGAGCCGGGGCGCGGTGAGGTCCGCGTCACCGTCGAGGCCGTCGGGGTCTGCCACACCGACCACTACTTCGTCAACGGCGGCTACCCCGTGGAGTGGCCGGCCGTGTTCGGGCACGAGATCGCCGGCCGCGTCGACGCCCTCGGCGCGGGCGTGACCGGCTGGAACGTCGGCGACCGCGTCGAGGTCGGCTGGTTCGGCGGCAACTGCGGGGCCTGCGACGCCTGCCGCGCGGGCGACTTCATCCACTGCGCCCAGGTCAAGGTGCCGGGCTGGCACTACGCCGGCGGATACGCGGACGCCACCGTCGTCCCGGCCACGGCGCTGGCCCGGATCCCCGAGGGGTTCTCGGCGGTCGACGCCGCGCCCATGGGCTGCGCGGGCGTGGCGACCTTCAACTCGCTGCGCCGCAGCTCGGCGCGTGCCGGCGACCTGGTCGCGGTGCTCGGCATCGGCGGGCTCGGCCACCTGGGCGTCCAGTTCGCCGCGAAGATGGGCTTCGAGGTGGTGGCGATCTCGCGCGGCACCGAGAAGGCCGACCTGGCCAAGCGGCTCGGCGCGCACCACTACATCGACTCCACAGCCACCGACCCGGCCCAGGCGCTGCAGGCTCTCGGCGGTGCGCAGGTCGTGCTGGCCACGGCCATGAGCTCCGCCGCGATGAGCGGGGCGATCGACGGGCTGAAGTACAACGGCGAACTGCTCGTGGTCGGCGCCACGCCTGAGCCGATCGAGGTCAGCCCGTTCCAGATCCTGCCGAGCACGAAGTCGGTGCACGGCCACCCGTCGGGGACCGCCAAGGACGTGGAGGACACCCTGCGCTTCGCCGCGCTGACCGGCGTCCGGCCCATCACCGAGGAGCGGCCGCTGGAGCAGATCAACGAGGCGTACCAGCGGGTCGTGGACAACCAGGCCCGCTACCGCGTGGTGCTCACCACGGGAAACTGACCGGAACGCATCAGGCCCGCCACCGTCAGGTGCTCACCGCCGGAAACCGTTCCGAACACACCAGATCGGGCGGGCCCGGTGGCGCCGGGCCGGAACGTCCGGCGGGCACGGGCGTCCGCCCGGCCGGTTTGAAGATCGACGGGCCGGGTGGGGTGGTCAGCTGATAGCGAATCATCAGTACTCCTCTGTCTTCGTCAGCGATGATCAGCGTATGAAGCTCTCCGAATGGGCCCAGCGGAACGGCGTCCATTACCAGACCGCCTGGAAGTGGGCTCGGGACGGGACGATGCCGGTCCCGGTCGTCAAGACCGCGACCGGCCGATACCTGGTGCTCGAACAGCCCGCCGACAGGGATGGACGGGCCGTGGCGTACTGCCGGGTCTCGAGCGCCGACCAGAAGGCGGACCTCGAGCGGCAGGCGGGGCGTGTCGTCACCGCCGCGACCGGGATGGGACTGACCATCTCGGACGTGGTCACCGAGGTCGGGTCCGGGCTGAACGGCCGACGGCCGAAACTGGCCCGGCTGCTGCGCGATGCGTCCGTTTCGGTGATCGTGGTCGAGCACCGCGACCGCCTGGCCCGGTTTGGCCTGGAGCATCTGTCGGCCGCGCTCGGGGCGAGCGGGCGGCGCATTGTCGTGATCGACGACGCCGAGGTGGAAGACGATCTGGTGCGGGACATGACCGAGGTCCTCACCTCGTTCTGCGCCCGCCTGTACGGGCGGCGCTCGGCTTCCCGCCGCGCCAAAGCCGCTCTGCGCGCCGCCCGGGAGGTCGCGTGAGCGACCGCCAGGGATTGCGCCTGGAGTTGGCTCCGACGCTCGAGCAGCGAGCCCGGCTCGGCCGGCATGCGGGGCTGTCGCGGGTGGTGGAGAACTTCTGCCTCGAGAAGGTAAAGGCCGCGCTCGAGCAGCGCGAGGCAGAGAAGACCTACGGCGTCCCCGACAAGGACTTGACGCCCGTGCCGTGGTCCGCCCCCGCACTCGAGAGGCTGTGGCGCCTCGAGCACCGCGACCGCTACCCGTGGTTCACCGAAGAGGGCCTGTCCTCGAGAGTGCCGAAAGAGGCGTGCCGGGTCCGGGCGGCCGGGTTCAAGAACTTCTTCGACTCCAGGTCCGGGAAAAGGAAGGGCCGCAAGATCGGCTTCCCGGACTGGCGCAAGCGCAAGCACGGCTCGAGGTTCCGCTACGACGCCGACCGCGCCCGGCCCGAGTCCCCTCGAATCATCCGCCTGCCCGGTGTCGGCAAGGTGCGCACACTCGAGGACATGTCGTGGCTGACCGACCGCATCGCGGACGGTCGTGCTCGAGTGGTCGGCTCCACCGTCCGGGAGCAGGCGGGCCGCTGGTGGGTGTCGTTCCAACTCCAGATCGACCGGACCGGCATCAACGAAAAGCGCGCGGTCTCGAGTGATGCGCCGGCGTGCGGGATCGACGTCGGGGTGAAGACGTTCGCCACCATCGTGGACGACGACGGCACCGTCACCGAACTGCACGCCCCCAAGCCACTCAAGGCCGCACTGCGGAAGCTGCGCAAGGCGGGCAAGGCGGTCTCGAGGAAGAAGTCCGGCTCGAGTAACCGGGCCAAGGCCGTCAAGCGGCTGGCCAGGGTTCATCTCGAGGTGGCCCATCGGCGGGCCGACTTTCTGCACAAGACGACGACGATGCTCGCGAGATCCAAGCGGGCCATCGCCGTCGAGACCCTGAATGTGACCGGCATGGTCGCCAACCGGCGACTCGCCCGCGCGATCTCCGATCTCGCCTTCGGCGAGTTCTTCCGCCAACTCGAGTACAAGACCCGCTGGTACGGCTCGAGCGTGTGGGCGGCCGACCGCTGGTTCCCGTCCTCGAGTCTGTGTGGCGGCTGCGGTGCCATCAACCGGGACCTCACGCTCGCTGACCGGGCGTGGAAGTGCGGGTGCGGTCTCGAGCACGATCGGGACGTCAACGCCGCCCGCAATCTGCTCAACGCGATGACGCTCGAGCAGAGCGCGGCCTAGTTCCACGTCGCCGGGCAGTTCCCCGTAGACGCTAAACGCCTGTGGAGGCGACGTAAGACCAGGCTCCGGCCTGGCAGATGCCAGCGAATCAGGCAAGAGGATCACTGAGATTCTCCGAACGGCGAGTAGGCTGTGCCGCGACCGCGAAGGAGCCGCGCATGACCGCCGACCCGACGATGGCCCGGATCGCCCAGGGCGTGGAGCTGAACCACCAGCAGGGCCGGCGTGACGACGCCCGTGAGTTGTTCGCGCGGATCTGGGACGACATCGGCGGCGAGCAGGGCGACCCGCTGCACGTCTGCGTCCTCGCCCACTCGATGGCCGACGTGCAGGACGACGTGGGCGAGGAGCTGATGTGGGATCTGCGGGCCCTCGCCGCCGTCGGCTCGATCACGGACGAGCGGGTGGCCCAGGCCGGGGTCCCGCTGTCGGTGGCCGGTCTGTACCCGTCGTTGCACCTCAACCTGACCGAGTGCTACCGCAAGCTGGGCGATCTCGACCGCGCCCGTGAGCATCTGCGGCAGGCGCGGGACGGGATCGGCGCGCTCGGCGACGACGACTACGGCCGGCTCATCAAGGGCGGCCTGGAGCAACTGGCCGCCCAACTGGACGAGACCGTCTGACCGCGAGCCTGGGCGGGCAGGCGGCCGGCCCCGCGGAGGAGGCCTCACTCAGCGCTGAGCCGCCTGTCACTTCGGCGGCTGTCGTCCGAAAAATACGGCATTGACGTCCATATCACGCGAGTGTCAGGATCTTGCCCACAAGAGTGGCGAGTGGGACTCACGTTGTTGCGCGTGTCCTTCGCCGGTCGTCGTTCGGGGAGTCTCCCCGGCTTGAGGTCGAGAGCGAGGAGATGTCGATGGAGAAGAAGAAGAAGCTCGAAGTCAAGATCAGGAAGCTCGAGAAGATCGAGACCACCATCAACCGCGGCGGACAGAGCGGTTGACCTACTGACCTACGGAACCGGCCGGATCTTGTCCGGCCGGTTCCGCTTTTCCTGCGAAGAAGGAGGTGACGAGTGCGTCTGCCCAGGGTCAAACGCGTTCACCAGCCGTTCCTGCTGCCGGGTAATCGCATCGTCATCGGATTGTCCCAGTACGGGGTGGCCTCCGAGATAGCCGACGACGACGAGGGCAGCATCGCCGCGATCGTGGCCCTCATGGACGGCACTCGGACGGTCGACCAGATCTGCGCCGACTTCACCGAGACCCGTCCCGACGTGGACGACGACAGCGTGCGCGACGTCGTCGCCGACCTGATCGAGAGCGGCTTCATCGAGGACGCGGGAGCGCCCGTGCCGGCCAACCTCACCGAGCGCGACCTCGCCCGGCACGAATCGGCACGCCACTTCTTCAGCTGGATCGACACCTCGCCGCGTACGTCGCCCCACGAGGTCCAGTCCAAGATCAAGGCGGCCCGGGTGAGCCTGCTCGGCGTGGGCGGCACCGGATCGGCCGTGGCGGCGGGACTGGTGGCGGGCGGCATCGGAGCGCTGCGGATCGCCGACTTCGACCGCGTCGAAGAGTCGAACCTGACCCGTCAGCTCCTGTACGCCGAGTCGGACGTGGGCGAGCCCAAGGTCGACCAGGCCGTCGCCCGGCTGCGGGCGATGAACGGCGCGGTGGCGGTGACCGGCGGCGACACCAAGGTGACCGGCCCCGGCGACGTCGTGGAGCTGATGAGCGGCTGCGACCTGTTCGTCCTGTGCGCGGACGAGCCGCATCCGGAGATCGTCGAGTGGACCAACGAAGCCGCGCTGCGGACCGGAACCCCGTGGTTCATGAGCCTCTACACCGGGCCGATGGTCGTCGTGGGCTCGTTCGTGCCAGGAGAGACCGGCTGCTGGGCCTGCCTGGACCGGCAGGAGGAGGCGCGTAAGGAGAAGGAGCTCGGGCGGCTGCTGCCCGAGTCACGGCCGAACGCGGTGGTCGCGGCCAGCGCGAACATCAGCGGCCACCTCTGTGCGCTGGAAGTGCTGTACCAGCTCGGCGGCCTGCCGGCGCAGACCCGCGGCAGGGTCTTCCACTGGAACATGGCCGTCTGGGACCACCAGTACTTCATCGACGTCCCGCGTGACGACGACTGCCCGCTGTGCGGGCCGGGGGCCGGGTGAGCGTCCCGGCGGCCGAGGTCGGCGCGGGCAGCGTCGTACGCCTGCACCCGCTCGTCGTCCGTCCCGACGACGACGACCCGGAGACGATCGTGGCGGGCCGCCCGGACCTCGGCGAGTTCGTCGAGCTGCCCGCGGTGTGCGGAGAGGTGATCCGGCTGCTCGGCGAGGGGCGTCCGGTCGCGGACGTCGAAGCCGCCGTCGCCGACGAGCACGACGTCGAGCTGGACGTGGCCGACTTCGTGGAGTCGCTCGCCGACCTCGAGTTCGTGGCCGAGATCGACGGGCTGCCGCTGCCGGGGACCGCGCCGAGGGCCGCCCACTTCCCCGGCGTCACCGAGCGGCACGTACGGTGGCTCTTCGCCGGGCCCGTCAGGCTGGTCTGGCTCGCCGTCGTCGCGGCCGCGGCGCTGACCGTCGTCGTGCGGCCGGAGCTGTTCCCCCATCACCGTGACTTCTTCTGGAGCGAGTACACCGGGCTCTCCGTGCTGGTCAACACGGCCTTCTTCTCCGTACTCGCGAGCGTGCACGAGATGATGCACCTGCTGGCGGCGCGTTCGCTCGGCGCTCCGGCACGCATCGCGTTCGGCACCCGGCTGCACTACCTCGTGGTGCAGACCGACGTCACCGCCATCTGGGGGGTGCCCCGCAGGCACCGCTACCGCGTGTACCTGGCCGGGATGGCCTCCGACCTCTTCCTCATCGCCACGATGCTGCTGGCCGTGGCGTACCTGCCGCTGCCGGGCTTCGCCGATGCGCTGCTGCGGGCCTTCATCCTGACCGCGCTGCTGTCCCTGCCCCTCCAGGCCCAGATCTACATGCGCACCGACCTCTACTTCGTGCTGCGCGACCTGCTCCGGTGCAAGGACCTGTTCGGGGACGGGCTCCGCTACGTCAGGTACCTGCTCGCCCGGGCGGTCACCCCGTTCAGGAGGCCCGCCTCGCCGGTGACCGACCCCACCGGCGAGCTGGCCCCGCACGAGCGGCGTGCCGTGCGGATCTACGCCGTCGCCCTCGCCCTGGGTGGTTCCGTCACGCTGACGGTCTTCGCCTTCTACGGCGGCCCGATCATCGTCAACGGGCTGGTCCACGCGTTCGCCGCCGTCTGGGACGGTCTGCACGGCGGGCCCGCGATCGCCGCCGTCGACGCCGCGCTGCTCATCCTGGTCGAGGGCGGCATCCAGGTGATGTTCCTGGTGACGTTCATCAGGACGCGCCGCCCGTGGCTCCGCCGATCGAGGTCATGACGCGTCCGGCCGCCGTTCCGCCGCGGCCCTGATCTGGTCGGCCACCGGCGTCAGCGACGACAGCGGCAGCTCGCGGTGCGTCCACGCCCGCCGGAGGTCGTCGGGGGCGTAGCGGGGCACCAGGTGCAGGTGGAAGTGGAACACGCTCTGCCAGGCCGTGGCGCCGGTGGCGTGCCAGATGTTCATCCCGCCCGGTTCCAGCGCGCGCCGCAGCAGGCCGGCGGTGTGTACGGCGCCGCGCATCAGCAGGCCGGCCCGGTCCGGGCCGATGTCGGTCAGGTCGCGGCAGTGCTCACGGGGGACGACCAGGGTGTGGCCGCGGGTCGCCTGGGAGATATCGAGGAAGGCGACCACGTGCTCGTCGGAGTAGACGATCTCCGCGGGGACCTCTCCGGCGACGATGCCGCAGAACGTACAGGTGCCGGTCATGTCGGGTCATTCCTCCCACTCGGTGACGCCAGCCATCGGCAAATACGGCCATACCGCTACAAGTGTAATGATCTTGCCCCGGAGCACCCTTGCCCGGTCGCTCCACGTGGCCCTATGGTCACCGTATGGGGCCGACGGGTGACGGACGTGACGTCCACCTCACGGCTCACGCCTCGGGAGACGCCGTCGTCCACCAGGCCGGGCGCGACCAGCACTTCCACTACGGCGACGGGGTGCGCGAACGGCGGCGGGGCACGGCTGCCGGGCAGGAGTGCCCCTACCCCGGGCTGGCCGCGTTCGGGCGGGATCAGGCCCGGTGGTTCTTCGGGCGGGACGAGGTGGTCGCGGAGCTGATCGACCGGCTCGACGGACGGCTGGAGCGGGGCGGGCCGCAACTGGTGGTGGCTCCCTCCGGGGCGGGGAAGTCGTCGTTGCTGCGGGCCGGGCTGGTGCCCCGGCTGGAGGCGGGGGCGCTGCCCGGGTCGGCGGCGTGGGCCGTGCTGACCCTGACGCCCGGAGCCGATCCGCTGCGGGCACTGGCCACGGCGATCCGCACGCGTACCGGCGGATCAGTCGACGAGGTGGCCGAGGCGCTGGCCACCGATCCGGGGAGCGGCGCGCGTTTGTCGCGCGCGGCCGGCCTGCCGGGACGGACGGTGCTGATCGTCGACCAGTTCGAGGAGGTCTTCACGCTGTGCGGCGCGGAGTCGCGGCGGGCGGCGTTCATCGAGGCGCTGGACCGCCTGGCCGGGCCGGGGCAGGCGCTGGTGGTGGCCGGGCTGCGGGCCGACTTCTATCCGGCCTGCGCCGGGTACGCGGCGCTGCGCCGGGCCTCGCAGGACCGGCAACTGCTGCTCGGGGCCATGAGCGCGGAGCAGGTACGCGAGGCGATCCGCTATCCGGCGCAGGAGGCCGGGCTGGAGGTCGAACCGGGGCTGACCGAGCTGCTGCTGCGCGACCTCGGCGGCGGCGGCCTGGGCGAGGGGTACGAGGCCGGACGGCTGCCGCTGCTCGCGCACGCGCTGCGGGCCACCTGGCAGCAGCGCCACGGCTCGGCCCTGACCGTGGCGGGTTATCGCGACACCGGCACCATCCACCGGGCCATCGCCACCAGCGCCGAACTCGTGCACACGGCCCTCGACCCCGACGCCCGGCGGGCGGCGCGGCCGCTGTTCCTGCGCCTGGTCAAGCTCGGCGACCACGGCGAGGACACCCGCCGCCCGCTGTCCAGGGAAGACGTGGCGGACGGCCCGGCCGCGGCCGCGCTGACGGCCTTCACCGACGCCCGGCTGATCACCCAGGACGCGGGCACGATCCGCATCACGCACGAGGCGCTGCTGCGCGAATGGCCCCGGCTGCGCGGCTGGCTCGGCGACGACCGCGCCGGCGGCCTGCTCCGCCAGGACCTGGAGGACACGGCCGCCGCCTGGAAGCGAGCCCGCCACGACGGATCCCTGCTGTATCGGGGCAACCGCCTGGAAACCGCCCGCACCTGGGCCGCCGAGCGAAGCGCCCTGGAAGGCGATGGGCTGAGCCCGGACGGGCGGGACTTCCTGGCCGCGTCGGTCCGGGCGTGGCGGCGGGCGCGGCGGCTGCGTACCGGCGTCACCGCCGCGCTGACCGCGCTCACCGTGCTCGCCGGCGCCGCCGCCGTGTTCGCCTCCGTGCAGCGGAGCGAGGCGGTACGCCAGCGCGACACCGCGCTCTACCAGCGCATCCTGGCCGAGTCCGACCGGAGCGCCGGCACCGATCTGGCGTTGTCCGCGCAACTGGCGCTGCTCGCCCACCGCAGGCGCCCGCCAGGACGACCGGCCGGCGACACCTACACGCGCCTGCTCGCCACCCAGCACGTCCCGCTGCCCACGCAGCTCGCGGGGCACGGCGGCGACGTCAACCAGGTGGTGTTCGGCCCGGACGGGAAGTTCCTGGTCAGCGCGGGCGGCGACGGCACGGTACGCCTGTGGGACGTGGCCCGGCGCGAAAGCCGGACGCTCACCGGGCACGCGGGGCCGGTCCACTCGGTGGCGATCGACCGCGCGGGCACGACCGTGGCGAGCGCGGGCGAGGGGGGCGAGGTCCGGCTGTGGGACGTGACCGACCCCGCCCGGCCCACGGCCCGGGGCATCCTGACCACCGGCTCGGCCGAGGACGTGAACCACGTGACGTTGAGCCCGGACGGCCGGACGCTGGCCGTCGCGACCGGGAACACGGGCACGATGTGGCTGTGGGACACCACCCGTCCTGACCGCGCCGGGCGCAGACTCCAGCGCCACGACGCCGCCGTCCTCATGGTCGCCTTCAGCCCGGACGGCCGCGCCATGGCCAGCTCGGACGGGGACGGTGTGGTGAGAATGTGGGACGTGCCCGCCACCGGCCGGCCTGCCGTGCGCGTCCAGCGGCGGATCGGCTCCGGCGGCGTGCCGGTCAACGCGCTGGCGTTCAGCCCGGACGGCAGGCTCCTGGTCACCAGCGGCGTCGACCGTGCCGTCAGGGTGTGGGACGTGGCCGTGCCCGGCCGGATCGAGCCGCGCGCCAACCCGGTCCCCGGCCACGCCGGCACCGTCCGAGCGCTGGCCTTCAGCCCCGACGGCCACACCCTCGCCAGCAGCGGCGACGACCAGACGATCCGGCTGTGGGACCTGACCTCGCCCTTCTGGCCCGTCCAGCGCGGACGTCCGCTCACCGGGCACCGGGACAACGTCTGGGGGCTGGCGTTCAGCCCCGACGGCACGACCCTGGCCGGCGGCGGCGACGATGACGTCATCCGCCTGTGGCACCTGCCCGCCGGGCAGGTCTCCGCGCACGCGGGCGGCGTCACCACGACGGCCTTCAGCCCGGACGGCCGCACCCTGGCCAGCGGCGGCGGCGACAGCATGGTGCGGCTGTGGGACGTGACCGGCTCCGACGGGCCGCGCCCGCGCGGCAGCGCGGGGCACGGTGGTTATGTCTACGCGGTCGCGTTCAGCCCGGACGGACGCACGCTGGCCGCCGCCGCCGACCGTGCCGTCAGATTGTGGGACGTGACCGACCCCGGCCATCCCGCCTCCCGCGGCCCGCCGCTGCGCGGCCACACCGGCACCGTGCGCGCGGTGGCCTTCAGCCCCGGCGGCCACACTCTGGCGAGCGCGGACGCGGCCGGTGTGGTGAGAATGTGGGACGTCACCGACCCGGACCGTCCCGCGTTGCGCGGCCGTCCGCTGCCGAGCCGTCCGCTGCCGGGATACGCCGGGTACGTCCACGGGCTGGCGTTCAGCCGCGACGGCACGACCCTGGCCGCCGCCACCCGCGACAAGTCGGTGCGGCTGTGGGACGTGCGCGATCCCGGCCGTCCCGTCGAGCGCGAGCGGCTGGTGACCGGCCACACCGGGAGCGTCCGCGCGGTGGCGTTCAGCCCGGACGGGCGGACCCTGGCCAGTTCGGGCGAGGACCGGCAGGTGCGCCTCTGGGACCTGACCGGCCGCACGGCGAGCCGCCGCCTCACCGGGCACGCCGGCGCGGTCTACTCGGTGGCGTTCAGCCCCGACGGCCGGACGCTGGCCGACGCGGGCGCCGACGGCTCGGCCCGGCTGTACGACGGCCGCGATCCGGCGCGTCCCTCCGTGCTCGGCGGCCCGCTCACCGCGCACATCGACAACGTCATGTCGGTGGCGTTCAGCCCGGACGGCACCAGGCTGGTCACCGGCGGCAACGACTACGTACTGTCACTGTGGGACCTCGACGAGACACGGGCCGCCCGCCGGATCTGCGCCCTCACCGCGCTCACCCGGCAGGAATGGCGGGACCACGTCGGCGCGGACCTCCCGTACGACCCGCCCTGCGGCTGACCCGCCGCACCGCTTCTGCCCCCGCGTGCGTACGCCGGCTCAGAAAGCCTGTCAACGGCAGTAACTACCGAAACAACAGTATCTCGCATGGGGATTTGTATCATTTTTTTCGGATCTTGGACCGGCATAAGTTGCAGGCGCCAACGGGCGAAGATCGCCGGCTCCGGCGCAACGGCGAGCGGACGACGTGCTCGGCGCTCGACGGCGTCCGGCGTCAGCGACCTCCCGACACGGCTCGACAGAGGAGATTTCATGATCCGTTCTCTTGGCAAGCTGGGTGACCGGCTGCTCGACAAACTGCTGCCCACGACCACCGCCGCCGCGGACACCTGCTGGGACGAGATCAAGTTCGTCGGCTACACCGTCCGCAGGACGTGCTGCATCGCCGCCGGATACACCGCCTGCACCCCCTGGCGCTGATCGAGATCGTCGCCGAGTGATCGCCGTCGCGCTGCCGGCGATCCGGCACCCGGCACCGGCCGGCTTCTGGCCGGCCGGAGCCACGCGCGCCGGCCTGTACGCCGGGCCGCCGCCCGCCCCCTGGCGGGCCGGCCCGTGAAGGGATTCCGATGCCGTATCTCGTCGCCGCCGTGGTCCTCGTCGGGGCCCTGTGCGCGGTGAACCTGCTGCTGACGCTGGCGGTCATTCGCCGCCTGCGCGAGCACTCCGCCCGGCTCGACGCCGACCGGCCGGCCAGGCCGCCCCTCGTGACCGCCGGCACCGCACTGCCCGAGTTCGCCTCCGCCGCCTCCGACGGCACGGAGCTGTCACGGGAGTTCTTCACCGGGCCGACCCTGGTGGGGATGTTCTCCACCACCTGCTCGGCCTGCCACGAGCGGCTGCCCGAGTTCACCGCCAAGGCCCGGTCCCTGGGGCCCGGCCGCGCGCTCGCGGTGGTCGTGGACGACCAGCGGGACGCCGGTGCGTTCGCCGCCGCCCTGACCCCGGTCGCCACCCTGGCCGTCGAGCCGCCGGACGGGCCGCTGGCCAAGGCGTTCCAGGTGACGTTCTTCCCGGCCTTCTACCTCGTGGACGACCGCGCGGTGATCACCGCCGCGGCGCTCACCCCGGACGAGCTGCCGCTGCCGGCGCACACGTGAGGGATCCGCGGGGCCCGGCGGGAGAGACCGGTGCGGGCTCCCTGTTCCGCCGCGGACGGGTGGCGGCCGAGCTGGCCTGGCGGGCGCGACCGGCCGCCGTGCTGGGCTCGCTGGCGCTGGTGCTGCTCATGGGCGCGGCGCCGGTGGCGACCGCCTGGCTGACCAAGCTGGTCATCGACCGGCTGGCCAACGGCGAAGGCGGCCTGCTCCCCGTCGCCGCCGCCCTCGGCGTGGCGGGCCTGGCCCTGGTCGTCCTGCCGCACGTCTCCGAATATCTCAACGGGCAACTGCACCGGGGATTGCAGCGGCTGGTCTACGACCGGCTGTTCCTGGCCGTCAACGCCGACCCCGGCCTCAGCCGCTTCGAGAACCCCTCCTTCCACGACGAGCTGCGGCTGGCCCACGAGGCCGGCCAGAACGCCCCGCAGCAGATCGTCGGCTCGTCCCTGGCGATCTGCCAGGGCGTCCTGACGCTGCTCGGGTTCGTCGTGACGCTGACCGTGCTCAGCCCCGTCATGGTCGTGATCGTCATCGCCGCCGCGCTGCCGTCGGCCCGGGTGCAGCTCGCGCTGAGCCGCCGCAGGGCCCGCACCCTGTGGGGGGTCAGCTCCAACACCCGCCGCCAGCTCTTCTACGGCGCCCTGCTGACCAGCCCGGACGCGGCCAAGGAGGTACGGCTGTTCCGGCTGGGCGACTTCCTGCGCACCCGGATGCTCACGGAGCTGGAGACGGTCAACGAGGCCGAGCGCGATCTCGACTGGCGGACGCTGCGCAGCCAGGGACTGCTGTCGCTGCTGGGCGCCGCCGTCGCGGCCGGCGGCCTGTTCTGGGCCGTGCTGACCGCCGCGTCGGGCGGTCTGAGCGTCGGGGACGTCTCCGTGTTCGTCGCCGCCGTCGCCGGGGTGCAGACGGCCCTGACCGCGATCGTCAGCCGGTGGGCCGGCGCGCACAACGCGCTGCTGATGTTCGGCCACTACGTCGGCGTCGTCCAGGCCGAGCCCGGTCTCCCGGTGGCCGCGCGGCCTTCCGCGCTGCCCGCGTTGCGCGCGGGCATCGAGTTGCGTGACGTGTGGTTCCGCTACGACGACGAGCATCCCTGGGTGCTGCGCGGCGTGGACCTGTTCATCCCGCACGGCCAGGCCGTGGCGCTGGTCGGCCTGAACGGGGCGGGCAAGAGCACCTTGGTCAAGCTGCTCTGCCGCCTGTACGACCCGGTCCGCGGCTCGATCCTCTGGGACGGCGTGGACCTGCGCGAGGCGCACCCCGACGACCTGCGGGCCCGGATCGGCGTGGTGTTCCAGGACTACATGACCTACGACCTCACCGCCGCCGAGAACATCATGCTGGGCGACCTGGCCGGCGGCGCCGATCCCGAGGCCGTCAGGGCCGCCGCCCGCCGGGCCGGGATCCACGACACGCTCGACGCGCTGCCCAGGGGCTACGACACGCTGCTCAGCCGGATCTTCTTCGGCGAGGGCGACGAGCGGCAGGCGGGCGTGACGCTGTCGGGCGGGCAGTGGCAGCGCCTGGCGCTGGCCCGCGCGCTGATGCGGCACCAGCGCGATCTGCTCATCCTCGACGAGCCCAGCTCCGGTCTGGACGCGGAGGCCGAGCACGCCGTCCACCAGGGCATGCGCCGGCACCGGGCGGGCCGCACCAGCGTGCTGATCTCGCACCGGCTGGGCGCCCTGCGCGACGCCGACCTCATCGTCGTGCTGAGCGACGGGAAGATCTCAGAACGCGGTACGCACGACGAGCTCATGGCGAAGGGCGAGCAGTACGCGCGCCTGTTCAGCCTCCAGGCCAGCGGCTACGAGCCGGCGCCCGAGCCCTCCGCCGCGTCCGGCTGAGGCGGTGCCGGGGAGAGCCGGCGGACGACCACGCCCAGGATCCGGTCCGCCGGCAGGTACCCCCAGTGCCGCGAGTCGGCGCTGCTCGTGCCGTCGCCGATGACGACCAGCCGCCCTTCGGGGACGAGATCGCCCTCTTTCGCGTCCGCCGCGGGCGCGACCGAGAGCGGCACCGGGTCGCCGGGCAGGGCGGTCACCCGCTTGATGACCCACTTCGCCGCGTCAGGGGCGGACAGCGGGCCGGTGCGCCACCGGCCCTCCAGCGCCGACTCGAAGACCACCACCTGGCCCCGCCTGAGCTTCGCCCCGGCCACGCGGCGGATGAGCACCCGGTCTCCTGGGCGGTACACCGGCAGCATGCTCGGCCCGGTCACCTGGACGATCACCAGCCGGCGCCGGGCGAAGACGAGCGCGCCGGCGATCACCGCGAGCGAGATCACCACGTACCACACGGACTCACCCTAAACCGTCAGCCGGGAGCTATCCGTTCCGTGCGGGAGTCATCGCCTCCAGGCCGGTGAGCGCGTCGACCTCTGCGGCGCGGGCGCCTCGCCGTGCGTGCTCAGCTTCACCAGCGCCCAGCTCTCGGGGCTGGAGAAGGTGCTGGAGCTCAAGGCGTCCGGCCTCCCGCTCGTCGCCGCCAACCTGAGCCTGGGCTCCGGCCGCTACACCGCGGACTGCGGGGAGAGCGACCCGCGCGGGCCGGTCATCGACGACCTGCTGGCCGATGGGGTGGCCGCCGTGATCGCCGCCGGGAACGACGGGGGCCTGAACGGCACCTCGATGGCCGCCCCGCACGTCACCGGCGCTTTCGCCGTCCTGCGCCAGAAGTTCCCGGCCAAGAGCGTCGCCGAGCTGCTCACACTGATGAAGAGCACGGGCCGGCCCATCACGAACGGCTCCGCCGTCACCCCCGGCTCCAACCGGACGCCGCCGCGCTCGGCAGCACCCCGAAGCCTGACCCGGAGAACCCTCAGGAGCTGGTGGCTCAAGTTCTGACCCGCCGACGGCGACCGCCGAGATCCTCATGGCGATGCTAGGTGGGCTCTCGGCCGCCGCGGGGGAAGGTAGGCTTTCGCCGCAGGAAAGACGGGTGGCGGAGGTCGGCCGTGCCGGAGTCTGTGGACGACCTGAGGTTCTTCACGGTCGTGGCCGCGAGCGAGACGCTGACGGCGGCCGCCCGCGGGCTGGGGTGCTCCCTTCCCGTGGTGAGCAAGCGGCTCGCCGCGATGGAGCAGCGCCTCGGCGTACGGCTCGTCCGGCGGGGCACCCGCAGACTGGTGCTCACCTCCGAGGGAGCCGCGCTCGCGAAGGGCATCGGCCCGATCCTCACCGACGTGCAGCGGCTGGAGGAGGAGATCTCCGGCGGCTCGGGCGAGCTGCGCGGGACGCTCGTCGTGGAGTCGACGCTCGGGATCGGACGGGCGCACATCGGCCCGCTGCTGGGCGAGTTCGGCGCGCGGCATCCGCGGCTAGCCATCCGGCTCACCACGACGCCCCTTCCGGTGAGCCCGCACCGGCGCGACTTCGACGTGGCGATCCACGTGGGCCCGCTGCACGACTCGACCCTGCGGATGCGGCGGCTCGCGCGGAACCGGCGCGTGGTGTGCGCGTCCCCGGCGTACGTCCGCGAGCACAACGCGCCGGCGACGGTGCACGAGCTGGCCGGCCACAACTGCATCCTGCTCCGCGAGAACCACGGCGACTACGCGCTGTGGCGCTTCGGCGAGGGCTCGGAGGAGTTCCGGGTCCGGGTCGCCGGCACGCTGTCCAGCGACGACGGCGACGTCGTGACCGGATGGGCGCTGGAGGGCCGCGGGCTCATCATGCGCTCCACCTGGCAGGTGGCCCCGTTGCTGAAGGACGGGCGGCTCGTCCGGGTGCTGGCCGACGTGCCCACCCCGAACGCGGACGTGTACGCCCTGCACGCGCCCGCCGACCACGTGCCCGCCCGGGTGACGGCGGTGCTCGACTTCCTCGGCGAACGGCTGCCCGAACGACTCGCCTGAAAGGTCACCTTTCGCCGCCGGGGCTTATCCCGCCACGGCCACCGCCGTTACGGTGCTGCGAGTACCACCCCGACGGAGAAGCGAGTGCCCGGCCGATGTCCCTCATCCTCATCACCACCGACTACCTCAAGCCCGGCGATCCGGTCGACGTGTACCTGAAGGAGCAGGGACACGAGACGGTGCACGCGCCGCTGCGCGGGCGGCGCGACCCCGACGAGCTGGTCCGGCTGCTCGACGGTGTCGAGGGCGCGCTCATCGCCAACGAGCCCATGACGGCCGGCGTCCTCGCCGCGGCGCCGGCCCTGAAGGCCGTGGTGCGGTCGGGCGTGGGCTACGACTCGGTCGACGTCGCCGCCGCCTCCGAGCTGGGCATCCTGGTCAGCAACCTGCCGGGCATCAACGCGAACGCCGTCGCGGAGTTCACGATGGGCGCGATCCTGGCGGCGTCGAGGCGCCTGGTCGAACTGGCCTCCGGCGTCGCCGCGGGCGGCTGGCCCCGTACGGACGGGCACGAGCTGCGCGGGTCGACCCTCGGCCTGATCGGGTTCGGCGCGGCGGCCCGTGCCGTGGTGCCGCTGGCCCGCGCGTTCGGGATGACCGTGCTGTGCCGCACCGCCGTCGAGCCCGGTCCCGGCCTGCCCGCCACCGATGTCGAGTTCGTCGACCTCGGCACCCTGCTCACGCGCTCGGACGTCGTCTCGATCCACACCGCCCTGACCCCCGCCACCCGCCACCTGATCGACGCCGGGGCGCTGCGCCTGATGAAGCCGGGCGCGCTGCTCGTCAACACCGCGCGCGGCGCGATCGTCGACGAGAACGCCCTGGCCGCGGCCGTCCGCGACGGGGTCATCGCCGGAGCCGCCCTCGACGTGTGCGAGGTCGAGCCGTTGCCGGCCGACAGCGTTCTGCGCGGCGTCCAGGGCATCACGGTCTACTCGCACATGGCCGGCCAGACGGTGGAGGCACGCGCGGCCGCCGGGCGGGAGGCCGCGGTCGAACTCGTCAACGCCCTGTCCGGCAGGCCGGCGTTCCGCGTCAACGACCCCTCGGCGCACCGGTTCCGCGTGACGCCGGACGACCCCGCGGGCCGTACCCGAGCAGCGCGCTGACAACCCGCGCCAGCCGGCGAAGTCCGCGGGGGCAGGGCTTTTCCCCGCCCGGAACCAAAGCATCCTATTTTTGGTTCCGCATTCGGCCGGGCGCGTTTGCCCGGATCGCCGGACGGAAGGAATCGACTGCTGGTGTCGGCCGGCCTCATGCCGGCGTTCGATTCACGGGGAAATGGTTGCCATGAGCTGGCAGGGCAATATGCAGTGCATCGTCATGAACAATACGGGTGGCCCCATCACGAATGTCAGCGTGGCACACACCTGGAATGCGACCCAGTCGGTCTCGGTGGGAGAACTGGCGCAGGGCGACGTCATTCTCACGCCCTTCTCCATCGAGACGGGGAGCGGCGGGAGCGACCTCTGGACGATTTCCTGCGTCGACGCGAGCGGCGAGAACTGGGTCCGGTCCGGCAAGCAGTGCGACGTCGAGGAGGAGGACTACGACAGCGGCGAGGCGGTACGCGTCACGTTCGGCCCGCTCACCGACGGCTGGAGCGTGATCATGCCGGTGAGCAGCTCGTGCACCGACAACTACTACACCGACAACGGCCCGGCCCGGCTCGATGACAGTCTTCCGTACAGCGCCATGGCGGAGATCATCGTCGCCACGGCGCTGGGGTTCGTCCCCGAGGCCGGAAACCTCCTCAGCGGCCTGGTGTACCTGTTCTGGCAGCCGGCGCTGTCCGGGGTCAGCCCGTGGACGCAGATCGTCCAGCAGACCGCGCAGATGATCGATCAGAAGATCGAGCAGAACATTTACCAGAATGTCGCGGACACGCTCACCGGACTGCAGAACAACATCACCGACTACGTGCAGGCGGCGGCCACGACACCGCCGGACAATTCCGTCACCGCAGGTTACTGGATAACCACGGACGCCCTTTTCGACAACGAACTGCCCAGTTTTCAGCAGGGCGGCTACGAGGTCAATCTGCTGCCGCTCTTCGCCCAGGCCGCCAATCTCCACCTGGTCCTGCTCCGCGACGGCGTCCTGTTCGGCCCGAGCTGGGGCTGGGACGAATCCTGGATGCAGAAAGTCCAGACGAAACTGACGGACAAGACGAAAAGTTATACGGACTACGCGAACAAGTACTGTCAGCAGGGATACGAGCAGATCACGAAGTCCACGACGCGGGACGACCACGCGTGCGAGCCCTTCGCGTCGGTCAACCGGTACGTGCGCCTGATGACCCTCGGCGTGACGGACTTTCTCCAGGTGTGGCCGTACCTGGATCCCACGAAATACCCCGATCCGGTCACGCCGTACCTCGATCGGGAGATCTACTCCGACCCGCAGGGCAGCTGCGACAACAGCGGCCCCATCGAGCTCGCCTCGCCCCCGACCCTGCCGATCGCCCAGATCGCCGTCTGGGGCGGAGATCGCATCGACGCGGCGCAACTGACCTACCCCGGTGGCGGCGGTCCGGGAGGCGTGACGCAGACGCCCCGCATGGGAGCGGCCGGAGGAGGCAGCCCGCAACCTCCGCGCGGCGGCGTCTTCGACCTGACGAACTCCAGTCAGGTCGTCGTCGCCGAGGGCCTGTCCGGCGACGTCGTGAACGCGCTGTCGTTCACCTTCGCCGACGGCACGGCGACGGACCAGCTCGGCGGGGGCTATCCGGGGGGCGGCTCGTTCAGCTTCTCGTATCCGGGCGAGTACATGTCGCGCCTGCACATCAACGGCGTCAGTGACTATTACGGCACCGCGGACTGCGTGGTCTTCGGCTTCAAATATCACAGCTTCGGGCAGCTCATGTCGATCACGTGGGACGGCACCGCCTGGTCGGCCGACAACCCCGTCGGCGGCATCGCCACCTCGGCCGCTCCCGCGCTGGGCACGTTCAACGGGTCCCTCTACTGCCTCTATCAGGGCGATCTGGACGCGTCCCTGCGCTACACCGTCTTCGACGGCACGAGCTGGTCGGCCGAGCAGCAGGTGCCCGGGGCCGGCCTCACCGCCTCGCCCGCCGTGGCCGAGTTCGACGGGCGGCTGTACGTCGCCCACCAGGGCGCTGGCCCGGACTACGCGCTGTGGTGCTCCGTCTTCGACGGCACCTCGTGGCAGGCCGACACGAACGTCCCGCAGGTGGGCCTCACCGCGGGCCCCAGCCTCGCGGTCTACGACGGCTCGCTCTACTGCTTCCATCAAGGAGCGGGCCTGGACGACCTGGGACAGCTGTGGTACATCCGCAACGACGGGTCGGCGTGGCAGCATCCCGACACGCGGATCTCCGGCGTGCGCATGACGGGACGGCCCAGCGCCGTCGTGTACGAAGATCAGCTCTACTGCTTCTACCAGGGCGCCGGTTCCGGCCAGCCGGGCGGCGACGGGCACCTGTGGTACGTCCGGTTCGACGGCGGCGCATGGTCGTCGCCCCAGCAGGTGAGCAACGTGGGGATCACCGGATCCCCCGAGGCCGTCGTCTATGACGGCGCGATCTGCGTGCTGCACAAGGGCTGGGAGAACATGCCGGGCGCGCCGCTCTGGTACTCGGTGTTCGACGGGAACACCTGGCAGCCCGACGCCCAGCTGCCGAACGCCTCGGGCGCGTCGGGCCCCGCCGCGGCGGTCCTCGGCGACGTCCTCTACTGCCTGTACCAGAGTCCTGGCCAGGCGCCGAGCCTGGATGCCGCGCGCATCCTCTACGTCTCCGCCCCCAACCCGGTGGAGCTGGACCGGCTGGCGGGCCTGCCCGGCTTCCGCCTCCCACCGGCCCAGCTGAGCGACCTGGCCACCCGCGAGAACTGGGCCGGCCTGCGCGCCGACCACTGGAGCACCGTCAACGCCCGCCGTCACCCCCGGCCGACGGAAGGGTGATCATGGACGGCTGACGGCCTTGTCTCGCGGATACGATGGCAGAAGGGTCGATGAGGCCGCCTCTGCGGGTGACAAATGGCGTTCAACCTCGCAAGTGCGCCGGGTATGGTGAGTGCGTGACGATGCTCCGGATCAGTGCGGCCACGGCGGCAATCGGAGGCGGCACCGTCCGCCGGCGGAGGTTCCGATGGGCGATGGCCCTGCCCGTCGCGCTGGCGCTCGCGGGCCTGTCCGGGTGCGGCTCCGGCGCGCCCGCCACGTCCGCCGCCGGGTCCGCGTCCGCTCCGGCCGCTGCCGCGGAGGTGACGGTGTTCGCGGCGGCCTCGCTGACCGGGACGTTCACCGAGCTCGGCAAGGTCTTCGAGGCCGCGCATCCGGGCACGGCGGTGCGGTTCAACTTCGGCTCCAGCGCGACCCTGGCGCAGCAGATCGTCCAGGGCGCGCCGGCCGACGTCTTCGCCGCCGCCAGCCCGGCCACGATGAAGACCGTCACCGACGCGTCCCTGGCGGCGGCGCCGGTCACGTTCGTACGGAACCGGCTGCAGATCGCCGTCCCCGCCGCCAACCCGGCCGGGGTGGACGAGCTGAAGGACCTCGCCGACCCGAAGGTGAAGGTCGCGCTCTGCGCCGAGCAGGTGCCGTGCGGCGCGGCGGCGGCGAAGGCGCTGGCCGCGGCCGGGCTGGCGGTCCGGCCGGTCACCCTGGAACAGGACGTCAAGGCCACGCTGACCAAGGTCGAGCTGGGCGAGGTGGACGCCGCCCTGGTCTACCGGACGGACGTGATCGCCTCCGGCGGCAAGGTGCGCGGCATCGAGTTCCCCGAGGCCGGGCAGGCGGTCAACGACTATCCGATCGCGGCCCTGGCGAAGGCCCCCGCCGGTGGGACGGCCGGGGAGTTCGTGCAGCTGGTGCTGTCTCCGCAGGGAGCGGACGTGCTGACCAAGGCCGGTTTCGAAGCTCCCTGACGATAGCCCCCCGACGACCTCTCGCCGACGCGGCTCGAAGGCCGGGCGGCCGCCTCTCACTCCGTGGCAGGCGGGCCGGGTTCAGGGGTCGCCTGGGCGGTGGCCCAGGTCAGGTTGTCCCGCACGATGACCGTCGTCGGGTGGTCGGCGCCGAGCAGGCGCTCGCAGTCGGCCAGCGCGCGCTCGTACAGCGGGATTGCCCGGTCCGCGTGCCCCGTCGACCGGTAGGCGAAGGCGAGGTTGTTGCGGGAGATCAGCGTGGCGGGGTGATCGGAGCCCAGCACCCGTTCGCGATCGGCCAGCGTCCGCTCGTACAGGGAGATCGCCCGGCCCGGATCCCCCGCCAGCTGGTAGGCGCCGGCGAGGTTGTTCCGCGTGGCCAGAGTGTCGGGGTGGCCGGAGCCGAGCACTCGTTCCTGCTCGGCCATTGTCCGCTCATACAAGGGGACGGCACGGCCCGCATCCACGAACTGGTAGACGTAGGCGAGGTTGTTGCGCGAGGCCAGGGTGTGCGGGTGATCGGGCCCCAGCACCCGCTCCCGATCAGCCAGCGTCCGCTCCAGCAGCGGGATGGCCCGGCCCGGCTCCCCCGCCGACTCGAAGGCGTAGGCGAGGTTGTTGCGCGAGGTCAGAGTGTCGGGGTGATCGGGCCCCAGCACCCGCTCCCGATCGGCCAGCGTCCGCTCGTGCAACGGGATCGCCCGGCCCGGGTCCCCCGCCGACCGGTAGGCGGCGGCGAGGTTGTTGCGCGAGGCCAGGGTGCCAGGGTGATCGGGCCCCAGCACCCGCTCGTAATCAGCCATTGTCCGCTCGAACAGCGGGATCGCCCGGCCCAGATCCCCCGCCGACCGGTAGGCGCCGGCCAGGTTGTTACGCGAGGCCAGGGTGTCGGGATGATCGGGCCCCAGCACCCGTTCCCGATCGGCCAATGTCCGCTCCAGCAGCGGGATCGCCCGGCGCAGATCCCCGGCCGTCTCCAGAGCGTGAGCGAGGTTGTTTCGCGAGGCCAGGGTGTCGGGGTGATCGGCGCCCGCCGACCGCTCCCGATCGGCCAGCGTCCGCTCGAACAACGGGATCGCCCGATCCAGATCCCCCGCCAGCTGGCAGGCGCCGGCGAGATTGCTCCGCGAGGTCAGCGTGCCGGGGTGGTCAGCGCCCAGAAGGCGTTCCCGATCGGCCAGCGTCCGCTCGAACAGCGGGATCGCCCGGCCCAGATCCCCCGCCAGCTGGTAGGCACTGGCGAGGTTGTTCCGCGAGGTCAGCGTGTTGGGGTGGTCGGCGCCCAGGATGCGTTCCTCTTCCGCCAGGTTGTGCTCCATCAGCGGGATCGCCTGCCGCAAATCCTCGGCCGTCCAGTAGGCGTAGGCCAGGCCGGCGCGTGCGTTGAGCACGACCGGATGGTCGGCCTCGTGGAGACGCAGGGCCGCGGCCAGGCAGCGCTTGAGGTACGTGAGCGAACGGTCAACCGCCCCTTGGCCGTTCAGGAAAAAGCCCGTGGCGCGGAGCAGCCGCTGCGCCTCGACGGTATCGGTCTCGGGGGACGTGCGGTCGAAGGCGGCGTCGATGTGGGGCAGCAGCGCCCGCCAGCGCGCCCACGACTCCGGCGCGTCGGGCTCGGCGGGGTGGGCCCGGTCCAGCAGGGCGATGGCGAGGGTGCGGGCGGCCTCGATGTCGGGGGCCTGGCGGTGCGGGTCGGCCGGGTCGGGGGTGCGGGCGATGGCCTGCACGAGGCGGTGCACGACGATGCCGGGACCGTCCAGGGTGATCATGTTGTACGCGGCCAGGGCGCCCAGAGCGCGCTGCAGCCGCGGCGGTTCGGCCAGGCCGTCGAGGACGTCGCGGGGGACGCTTTCCGGCGCGTACCAGGCCAGGACGCGCAGCAGGTCCACCGCCGGCGGGACGTCGGCGAGCCGGTCGAGGGTGAGCCGCCAGACGCGGGCGACGGTGCGCCGGGCGTCGCCGCTCTCGGCGGGCTGGTCCAGCATCTCGGCCGGGTACGCGGTGAGCAGGCCCAGGTAGGCGCGGGGGGTGAGCCGGTTCTGCCGCAGATAGGCGCCGGCCTGCTCGATCGCCAGCGGCAGCCCGCCCAGCTCCTCGACCAGTTCCGTCGCACCCTCCTCGGGTGTCCAGGGAGCGGAGGGCCCGGCGATCCGGGTGAGCAGGTCGAGGGCCTCCGCCTCGGCCAGCACGTCCAGCCGTTGCACCTGGGCGCCGAGCGGGTGCCAGCCCTGGCCGAGCCGGCTGGTGATCAGCACCCGCCCGGTCAGCGTACGGGCCAGCAGGGGCGTCACGTCGGAGGGGCGGGTGACGTCGTCCAGGACCAGCAGCCAGCCCTCGTGCCCGGCCAGCCACGCCGTGGCCCGCTCGGCCAGGGCCTTCAGCGGAAGGGCCGCGGCCAGTTCCGGCTGCAGCGCGGCGGCCAGGGCCGCCAGCCCCGCCCGGATCCCGGTCGGCGTGTCGGCGGTGATCCACCACACCGGGTTGAACACCCCGGCGTGCGCGGCGGCGTACCGGGCGGCCAGGGTGGACTTGCCGATGCCGCCCAGCCCGTGCACCGCGGCCACCACCACCGGCCGGCTGGCGGACAGGGCCGTCCGCAGGGCCGCCAGCTCGTCGTCACGTCCGACGAACACCTGCTGGTGCCCGGGCACGTTCACCGTCGCCGGCGGCGCGTCGACCTCGGTGACCGGCCGGAGCGCCGTGGCGGGCAGCACCGTCTCGTGGACGGTCAGGTCGCGCCCGGCCTGGTAGACGCGGCTGTGCCCGGACGCGACACCGATCTGCTGGACTCGGGGCCGCGCGGCCGGCGGATCGGCCGCGGGTTCCGTCCCCGGCGTCGGCTTCGGCATGATTCCAGAGTGCCCCCGGACCGGGCCGGGCGGGAGCCGTGACGACGAACGCGTTACCCGCGATCACGCCTCCGCCCGGAACGGTCATTCCCGTCAGCCGGCCCGGTGGCTCTATGTTGTGGAGCGAGGTATCGGACATGGGGTCCGAGGTTTGGGGGTTGTGGTGGTTTCTGGACGAGTGGTGAAGTTCGACGCGGCGCGGGGCTACGGCTTCATCGCGCCCGACGGTGGCGGCGAGGACGTCTTCCTGCACGTCAACGACATGCTGATGCCCGAGTCCGAGGTGCGGGCCGGGCTCGCGGTGGTGTTCGAGGTCGAGGAGGGCGACAAGGGGCCGAAGGCGTGGCGGGTGCGGCCGGCGGAGACCTCGGCGGCCCCGGTGACGACCGCTCCCCCGCGCGTCGCCGCCGCGCACGGGGACGACGACGAGTCCCTGTGCGACGTGCTCGACGCGGACGAGTACCTGCGGGAGGTGACGGAGCTCCTGCTCAGCCAGGCGCCGTCGCTCACCGGCGCGCAGATCGTGCAGATCCGTACCGGGCTGCTGCAGTTCGCCAAGAATCACGGGTGGGCCGAGGGCTGAGCGACGACGCGGAAGGCGGGCGCCGGTGACCGGCGACCGCCCTCCGTGCCCGCCCAGGAAACCGCCCCGTAACGATCTCTATGCCATGATCATCGAACATCTCTGATCTGCGGGGGGAACACGATGATCGCTTTAGCCGGCCGCCTGCTGCGTGCCGTCCTCGCCGGCGCTCTGGCCGCCGCCGTCGCGACCTCTCCGGTCCAGGCTCGGGCAGAGGCCGGGGCCGCCGCGCCCGCGTCCGTCTCGGTCGACTTCACCAAGCCGGTCCGTACGCTGTCCGCCACCGACTACGGCATCGGCATCACGGGGTACGGCAACCAGTCGTACATCACCAACGACGCCGAGCACCGGGAGCGCATCCGCAAGCTCGGAGCCGGCCGGATGCGCATCGAGCTGCACTACGAGGTGCCCGGCGACCACGACAGCCCGATCGTCTGCGGCGGCTTCTTCTGCGACACAACGATCACCGGCGACGCCTGGATCACCGCCATCCGCGACCTGGGCGCGGAGCCGGTCGTCATCCTGCCGGTGGACGCCCGCCAGAGCGCCGAGGTCAACCGGGACGACGCGGTCGCGCTCTACGAGCACTTCGCGGCCACGGGCACCCCGGTGCGGCGGTTCATCGTGGGGAACGAGACCGACTGCAGCTGCGTGCCGGGCAAGCCGGAGATCCCGGCCGCCGAGTACAGCAGGCGCTTCAACCTGATCGCCGACGCCCTGCGCGCCAAGGACCCGGACGTCGAGCTCGGCGGCCCCGCCACGTCCTCCAACAAGCTCGACTACCTGCGGACGTTCCTCACCGCGTCGGGCGAGCGCGTCGACTTCCTCGACTACCACGACTACGGCAGCGGCGACGACACCACCACCGACGAGCAGCTGCTCGGCCCGGTCATCCGCCAGTACGAGACCGACCTGAAGGAGGTGGCCGCGCTCGCGAAGTCGATCCTCGGCCACGAGATCGACCTGCAGATCGGCGAGTTCAACTCCGACTGGCAGGACGACGACGGGCACCGTACGCTGACGCACTTCAACACGCTGTGGGGCGCGGCTGCGCTCGGCCGGATCCTGCACGCGGGGGCGGCCGCCTACCA
Source organism: Nonomuraea fuscirosea (assembly GCF_003001935.1). Lineage (GTDB taxonomy): Bacteria > Actinomycetota > Actinomycetes > Streptosporangiales > Streptosporangiaceae > Nonomuraea > Nonomuraea fuscirosea. The sequence continues at coordinate 355,719 of NZ_PVNG01000005.1, forward strand.
GTACGGCGACAAGAACGGCCGGCTCGGCCTGACCAGCACCGACGGCGAGGGCGGGGTGCCGCGCAACGAGCCGCTGCCCATCTACCACGGCATCGGCATGTTCACCGGCGAGGACCTGTTCCGGCCGTTCGGCGCCACGATGGTGACGGCGACCTCCGACGACGACCTGCTGCACGTGTTCGCCTCCGACGCGGCCAAGAACATCGTCCTGGTCAACGTCGGCGACCAGCCGCTGCCCGCCACGCTGTCGTTCACCGGCCTGACCGCCGCCACGGCCGCCGTCTGGCGCAGCACCTCCGACGCGTGGGCCCCGCACCGGGCCGGCTCCGCCACCGTCGCGGGCGGCGCGACCACGCTCACCCTGCCCGCCGCCTCGGTCACGACCCTGGTCGTCGAGGAGGCGGGCCTGAACGCCACCTACTTCGACAACGCCGGCCTGACCGACCCCAAGGTGACCCGCGTCGACCCGGGCATCGACTTCGACTGGGGGTCCGCCTCCCCTGACCCGGCCCTGGAGCCGGACACCTTCAGCGTGCGGTGGACGGGCAAGGTGATCGCCGACCGCGCCGAGACGTACACCTTCATCACCACCAGCGACGACGGCGTCCGCCTCTGGGTGGACGGGACGCTGCTCGTGGACAACTGGACGGACCACTCCAAGCGGGAGGACACCGGTCGGATCGCCCTGACCGCCGGGGCGCACGACATCAGGATGGAGTTCTACGACGGCGGCTTCGACGCCATCGCCCAGCTCCACTGGTCCAGCCCCAGCATCGTGCGGCAGATCGTCCCGAAGGAGAAGCTGCGCACCGGAGCGGCGTGACGAGCCGGCACGCGAACGGGCCCCGGCGTGAGCTGTTCAGCCGCTCGCGCCGGGGTCGGACTGTTGCCCGTGAGCGAGCAGGGTCACCCGACTCGCTTGCTCCCCTTGTCCGTCAGTGACGCCAGGTGCACCGCCACGCCGAAGGTGGTGAACCCCTCCCTGGCCGCCCGGGTGAACTCCGTGATCACCGCGTCGGACGGGTGGTCCTTGACGAGAACGTCATAGGCGGCGAATCCGTGGTCGCGGATGGCGGCGAGGACCACGTCCGTGTTCAGCTCAGCGTGTGCCACGATCTCCTCCAGCAGGTCACCTTGCCTTTTACAGTCCCACCAACTGCCGCGGCTGTCACCATCGAGGAGCTCCGGTCTTCCCCCGCTCGCAAGTGATCGTCAATCGCCTCTCAATCCGGGCCGCCTAATGTGCGGACATGCCCAACATCGGTATCTACGAGCTGGTCTTCGTCTTCATCATCCCCGTGGCGGTGCTCTGGATCGTCATCTACACCGCCGTACGGGCGGCGCTCCGCCACAGCAAGTGACACCTCGGTAGACAGGCCGGGCGCCCGCGTCGAGCCGCGGGCGCCGGCATGACGGCCGGGCCGGGCCGTCAGCGCAACCGGGCCGTCACCGCAGGCGGGCGGCCAGACCGTCGAGGACGACACCGAGCTGCCGGTCGAACCTCCGGTCACCGTCGTCGCGAAGATGCCCCGCCGCCTTGACCAGCTCGGCGCCCTCCCCCAGCCAGGCGTCCCGCCCGGCGAGCGAGTACCGGTCCGGATCGCCGCCGGGCTGACCGCGTTCCTGCTCCTCGATCACGAAGCCGACCACGAACGCGGTGACCAGGTCGAGGGTGTCGTCCGCCTCGGCCAGCGAGAACCCGGCCGAGGTCAGGCGTTCGAGCCAGCGTTCCTTCGCCTTGACCACGTCGGGGTCAGAGAAGCGGGTGCCGCTGAAGATGCGCGCCCCGTCGCGGTGCCGCAGGTATTCCGAGCGCAGCACCCGGCCGTACGCGGCCACGTCGTCGCGCCAGCCGGCGCCGGGCGCGATCTCCGAGAGGGCGTCGGTGACGCGGCGCATGACGAACGTGCTCATCTCGTCGAGCAGTTCCTGCTTGTTGCGGACGTGCCAGTAGAGCGCGGGGGCTCCCACGCCGAGCCGGGACGCGAGCGCCCGGACGGTCAGCGCGTCCATGCCCTTGTCATCGAGCAGGTCGAGGGCCGCCGCCACGATCCGCTCCCGAGTGATGCCCTTCGCCACGGTTGACACCTTAACAAAGTTCAGGCACGGTTGGTGACGTCCGAATTGAACTTAGTTCAGGAGCGTGTCATGCGTGCTGCCGTCGTCAACTCCGCACAGGCGACCCCCGTCTGCGCGGACTTCCCCGCCCCGGAGCCCCAGCCGGGCCGGGCTCCGCTGAGCCTCGTGGGCGCGGGTCTGCACCACGTCGTCCGAGGCATGGCCACCGGCCGCCACTATCGCGGCGGCAAGGCGTTCCCCCTGGTCCCCGGCGTGGACGCGGTGGCCAGGGCCGAGGACGGGCGGCTGGTCTACACGGGCCTCGCCCGGTCGCCCTGGGGCACGATGGCCGAGTCGATGGTCACCCCGTTCGAGGTGGACCTGCCCGCCGGGGCCGACCCGCTCGCCGTCGCCGCGGGCATGAACCCCGCCTCGGCGGGCTGGATGCCGCTGGTCGCCCACCGCAAGGAGGCGGGCGAGCTCGGCACCGTGCTGGTGCTCGGGGCGACCGGCATGTCGGGCGGCCTGGCCGTACGAGCGGCGCTGGCTCTCGGCGCGACCCAGGTCGTCGCGGCCGGGCGCGACCGTGAGGCGCTGGACCGGCTGAGTGGCCTCGGCGCCGTCACCGTCCCGCTCGCGGACCCGGCCTCCGATGCCGGAAGAGCCGCTCTCACCACCGCGGTCGCCGAGGCGCGGCCCGGGCTCGTCCTCGACTTCGTGTGGGGCCCCGTGGCCGAGGCCGCCTTCGCCGCGCTGGGCGGCATCCGCCCGCACGACGGCGAAACGACGTCGTACGTGCAGATCGGCTCGCTCGCCGGAACCGAGGCGGCGCTGCCCGCGGACCTCCTGCGCAGCCGGCGGATCCGGATCACCGGCAGCGGCATGGGCTCGGTCTCCAAGGCCGAGATGATCGTCGAGTTCCCCGAGATGATCACCCGGTTCGCCGACGGCACCTTCGACGCGCCGTACACCACCTACCCGCTCAGCCGCGTCGGCGAGGCGTGGGCGCACCAGGGGCGGACCCGCGCCGTCGTCGTCCCCGGCTGACCACGCCGCACCCACCGGAGAGAGGAAGGCACAGCATGCGGAAACGCGCATTGGTGGTCGGGCTCGGCATCGCCGGCATGGCCGCGGCGATCGGGCTGCGGCAGGCCGGATGGCAGCCGGTCATCGTGGAGAAGGCCCCGGATCGCCGCAGGGGCGGCTACTTCGTCGGCCTCATGCCCGAAGGCAGACAGGCCGCCGCCGACCTCGGCATCCGCGACCACCTGCACACCCGCAACCCGCCCGGCGGCGGGAAGGCCTGGTCGCTGAACCGGCACGGCAACCTTGAGCCGGGCCTGGGGTTCCTGCACCAGCCGGGCGACCCGGCGGCGGTGGTCCGCGGCGACATCGAGGCCGCGCTCTGGGAGGGCATCGGCGCACACGGGGCGGGCGAGCCCATCCCGGTGCGCTTCGCCACGCGACCCGTCGAGATCGACGACAGCGGAGCGGACGTCCGCGTCCTGCTCGAGGACACCGCCACCGGCGCGTGGCGGCGCGAGAGCTTCGACCTCGTCGTCGGCGCCGACGGAATGCGTTCGCACGTGCGCCGCATGGTCTTCGGCCCGCACGAGAACCACCTGACCGGCTGGAACGCGATGATCTGCGCGTTCCAGCTCAGGGAACAGGTGCCGTCGTTCCAGGAGGCGGACAGCATCATCAGCGCCCGCGCCGGCCGCGGAGCCTGGGTGTTCGGATTCGCCGACCGGCCCCCCACCGCTCTGCTGACCTACCGGACCGAGGACGTCGAGGCGGAGTTCACCGGATCCAGGATCGAGCGGCTGCGCACCGCGTTCTCCGACATGGACGACCCCGTGGTGCGGCACGCCCTGGACTCCCTGGAAGAGACGCCCGACTTCCTGTTCGACTCGGTGCACCAGGTGAAGATGCCCCGGTGGAGCAGAGGCAGGGTCGTGCTCGTGGGCGACGCGGCGTGGTGCCTGAACCTCTACTCGGGCATGGGCGCCACGTTCGCCCTCCGCGGCGGCGCCGACCTCGGCCGGGAGCTGCGCGACCACCCCGGCGACCTCGCCGCCGCGCTGACCGCCTGGGAGTCACGGCTGCGCCCCGCCATCGTCAGGCACCAGCACCTCGCCCGGGTGAAGCAGCAGCTGTTCGTGCCGTCGAACCGTCCCGCCGAAGCCGTCCGCTCGGTGGTCGTGCGGCTCGCGTGCACGGTACGGGAGCGCAAGCTGGCCAGGACCCGTACCACGGAGGAAAGGGCGGCATGACCGTCATCGAGGAGCCGCAGGACCCGTACCGAGGAAGGAAGGGCGGCGTGATCGTCACCGAGGAGCCGTGGGACGGCGCGGACGGCGTCCGCCTGCGCCAGGCCATGCGGGCCGAACTGGCCGCCCGCTACGACATACCCGACCAGGAGAGCGAGCCGCCGACCGCGGAGACCATCACCGTCTTCCTGATCGCCCGCGACCCGGCCGGCGAGGCGACCGGCTGCGGCGCGCTGCGCCTGCTGGACGACGGTACGGCCGAGATCAAGCGCATGTACGTGACCCCGGCGGCACGCGGCACCGGCGTGGCGACCCGCGTCCTGCGTGCCCTGGAGGAGCACGCCCGGCGGCACGGGGTCGGCACGCTGCTGCTGTCGACCGGCGTGCGGCAGCCCGACGCGATCCGGTTCTACGAGCGTGAGGGGTACCAGCGGATCGACGGCTACGGACCGTACGCCGGCGAACCCCTGGCCAGGTGCTTCACCCTTCAGCTCGGCTGAGCGGGAGATTGAGCGGCGTGGTGACCAGCAATGACCATCTGCCGTCGGAGAAGTACGAGCCGTTGTCGTCCGTCCAGAGGATCACCGGCCGTCCCGCCTGGTCGAGCGCCATGGCCAGGACGTCACCGGGACCGTTGCGCGTGCCGGTCACCGCGGTCCGGGCGCAACGGCCCTCCGCGCAGGTGGCGAGCATGACGTACGGGCGGACGGCGTCCTGGTAGGCCACCAGGACGCGCCCCGCCCGATCGATGACCGGCACCGGCGGTGCGTACGACTCCCCGGACAGCGTGACGGTGACGTGCCGCGCACAGTCCCGGGAGCGGCAGTCGACGAATCTGGCCGCCGAATCCCGGATGTCCTGGTACGCCAGCACCGGCCGGCCGTCGGGGCGCACCGCCACCGCCACGGCATGGCGCGGGGTGTCGCGGGTCCGCTCGATCGCCTGCGGCGGCACCGGCCGGGTGACGCGCGGGCGCGCGCAGGCGGGGGTGTCGCAGGAGATCACGTGGATCGCGCCGGTCCTGCTGTCCATCCTCGCCACCACCGGGCCGCCGTCGGCGCCGACCGCGACGGACAGGGTCTTCGACTCGGGGTAGTAGCCTCCCGAGGGGATCCGCGCCACCTTCCGGCTGACCGGGCGCGTACAGGCGGGGTCCGCGCAGAGGATCAGGGAGATCTCGGCGTCGTACCGCCCTCGGCCGCTCTCCACCTGCTCGGCCGTGGCGACGACCAGCCCGCCGTCAGGGCGTGCGGACATGGCCAGCGGCAGGAGGCCGGCCACGTCGTGCCGCGAGATGAGGGGTCGGCCGCCCGGCGGCGGGAGGCACGCCCGCTGGTCGCAGATCAGCAGGCCGAGCCGCTTCCAGGTGTCCCACTCGGCGTGGTGCCGCGTCCACGAGGTCAGCACCAGGCGACCGTCCGGCAGCGCGGCCCCGCCGGGCTCGAGACCGAGGTCCTGGTTCGCGCCGTGGGCGTGGCGTAAGCGGGCCCGGCGGCAGGTGGCGTCGGCGCACGCGAACATCGCCGACGGCTGCTGGAATCCGCCGTGGACCAGCGCGACCAGGCCCGTCCCCGGCCCCGCGTACAGAGCGCGCAGGTCTCCCGCGCGGAGTGCGAAGCCGTCCGTGCCGTCCCCGAACGCGTTCCACCACGCGGCGGTGACGTCCGTCTCGCTGGTCTCCAGCCAGCCGAACGGGTTGGCCGTCGCGACGCCGCCGTGCACGAGGCCGGGCAGGAGAAGCGCGGGCAGCACGAGCGGGAACCGGACCCGGCGGCGCGGGCCCGTATCGGGCAGGCCGGCCAGGATCCGGTCCAGCTCCTCGGCCGAGACCGGGTCCGGCCGCAGCGCCAGCCGGTGCAGGAACTGGCGGGTGATCACGCTCGCCTGGAAAGCGGTTCCGACCGGCGCCAGTACGCCGCCCGCCAGGCCCGTGGCGTACATGAGCGCCGGGCCGTGCAGCCCCGCCATGGCCGCGTCCAGGGCCGCGGAGACGACGCCGGGGATGACGTACACACCGCAGGCGAGGGTGAACACGCTGGACGGCTCATGACCGATCACCAGGTCGTAGCCGCGTCCGACGGCGCCGATCGCGGAGCGGCCCTCCAGCACGATGGCGGGCACGGCCAGCAGCGCCGGCATGGTGAACAGCGCCAGCCCCACGAACACGATCATCGCCGGAACGGCGCTTCCCGTCACCGTCAACGCCGCGTACCCGGCGGCCACCACCAGCGCGAACACGAGCGCGGCCAGCAGCACGAGCAGCATCATGGAGGGCAGCCGGCGCAAGGAAACCCCCAGCGCCCGACGCGCGGACACGGGCCGCCCGCCCGCCTGCAGGCTCGCCGCGATCAGCACGGTCGCGGGGAACACCACGGCCTGCGCCACGGTGAACGCCACCAGCACCGCCGCACCCGACACGAGCAGCTGACCCGGCTCGGCGCCGAAGATCTCCAGCTCGCCGTTCCGCACCACGGCCGACCCGCTGAGCAGCGGCAACAGCGCCAACGCGGTGATCAGGCCCAGCGGCGCGAACACCACCACGGCCGGCGCCACCAGCGGCACCAGCTGCCTGAGGGCAGCCAAAGAGGCGCGCCCGACGACGAACGGCCGCCCCAGCCGCGCCCGGGCATCCACGGTCTCCACAGACCGCACTGTCGCAGCCCTGCTGATCGTTGGCTGTCCACCGGCGGAAAAGGGTCTGCCGCGTCAGACGCCGAACGGGGCGGGGTAGACGATGGTGCCGCCGCCCGGCGCCGGCGCCGCCGGGTCCAGGGTGAGCGCCATCATCGCCTCGTCAGGCACCTCGAACGGGGGACGGATGCCGTAGGCGGAGGCGGGGGTGAAGCCGAACCGCGGATAGTACTCGGGGTGGCCGAGCACCAGGACGAGGTTCTCGCCCAGGTCGCGGGCGGCGGAGAGCCCGGCGCGGATCGCCGCCGAGCCGACGCCCCGCCGCTGGTGGCGGGGCGGCACGGCGCAGGGCGCGAGGGCCAGGGCGGGCGCGTCATCGACGTGGCAGCGGGTGAGCAGGGCGTATCCGGCGGGTCCCTCGGCGTCCGTGGCGACGACGGAGAGAGCCGGGATCCAGGCGGGGTCCTCGCGCAGGGCGTCGACGAGGTCGGCCTCCAGCGCGGTGGGGAACGCCGCCAGCAGGATCTCGCGGATCACCGGGACGTCCTGCTCGGTCTCCGCGCGGGTGCTCCAGACGATCTGCGACATACCGGCAGTCCTTTAGCAACGTTGACGTATCCATGTGACCCTAACGCGCGGCGGATAGATACGCAAACGTAGCCCGGGAAAGGCTCATCAATCAGGCGAGGGACGGTTCCGCTCTACGCGAAGCAGGCAGCACGCGAGCGCACCGGCTGTCTATGGTGAATTATGGCCTCCACCATCCCGCCGCTGCGTCCAGCGTTCGACCGGACCGTCCCCACGCCGTCGCCGGCCCGCGAGCCGCTGTGGCGGCACGCGCTCGGTGAGTGCCTGCGCGGCCTGCGCCACGAGCGGGGCGAGAAGCTGAGCGAGACGGCGAGCCGCGCCGGTGTCTCGCCGCAATATCTCTCCGAGATGGAACGAGGCCTCAAGGAGCCGTCGAGCGAGATGATCGCCGCGGTCGCCGGCGCGCTGGACGTGACCCTGATCGATCTGACCCTCGCCGTCGCCGACAACCTGCGCTCCGCTCAGCCCAGCACGTCGACGGGCGCCACCTGCTCGGCCGCGTACGCGCTGGCGGCGTGACGCGACCGGCCGGGGCGGTCCCACCGGCCTACGCGTGCTCCTCGATGATCTGGTCGAGGAGCCCGTACTCCATCGCCGCGGTCGCGGTGAACACGCGATCGTGGTCGGTGTCGGCGCGCAGGGTCTCGATGCTCTGACCGGTGTGCCGTGACAGGATGCGCTCGATGTCGGCCCGGACGCGGACGACCTCGTCGGCCTGCAGGATGAGATCGGGGATCGCGCCGCGCCCCTGGGCGGCCGGCTGGTGCAGGATGACCCGGGCGTGCGGAAGGGCGGCCCGCTTCCCCTCCGCGCCCGCGGCGAGCAGCACGGCGCCCACCGCGACCGCCTGTCCGACGCACGTCGTGGAAACGCGCGGCCTGATATGGCGCATGGTGTCGTAAATGGCGAGCATCGCGCTCGGATCGCCGCCTTCGCAGTTGATGTAGAACTGGATTTCCGCGTCGGGGTTGTCCGACTCCAGGAAAATCAGCTGCGCGATGAGCGCGTTAGCGACGCCCGCGTCAATCGCGGTGCCGAGATAGACGATGCGCTCGGTGAGCAGGTGCGAATAAACGTCCATGACGCGCTCGCCGCGCGGATTCTGCGCGATGACGTTAGGGATCGTATAGGTGGTCACTGGCCGACTCCTTCGGTGACGCCGAATCCGGGTCGTGGGCGATGTTGCGGCGCTATTTCGTCGAAGGTCTGCACGATGCCGTCGATGAAGCCGTAGTCGAGCGCCTCCTGCGCGGTGTACCAGCGGTCGTGCAGCGAATCCTCGAAGATGCGCTCGACCGGCTGGCCCGTGTCCTCGGCGATCAGGCCGAGCACGGTGTCACGCGTGTGCCGCAGGTCACCGGCCTGCAACTCGATGTCGACCGCCGTGCCGCCGATGCCCGCCGAGCCCTGGTGCATCAGGACGCGCGCGTGCGGCAGGGCGCGGCGCTTCCCTTTCGCCCCCGAGGACAGCAAGAATTGCCCGGCGCTGTAGGCGATTCCCAGAACAAGGGTGGAAACGTCACAGGGAATGAGGCGCATGACGTCGCGGATCGCCAGCATCGAGGGCACGGAACCGCCCGGGGAATGAATCCACAAGGCGATGTCAGCCGACGTGTCATGCGTGGCGAGCGCCATCATCTGCGTGGCCAGCAGAGTGCCGTTGTCGTCGTCGAGCGGGCCGTCGAGAACGAGAACTCGCTGTTCGTAGAGTTCGCGTCGCACCCGTGCGTTGAACAGGGGAAGTTTCGATTCTTCGCTCATGCGTCCATCATGTGAGGCGCCGCGGACCGAAGTCGACGTAATCCGCCTGGGGCAGATCTGCTGTGAGCAGATGAGAATCCCGTGACCTGCGGATGATCACGCCCGGTCGTGCGTGAGGAGGGGCATGATGGCCTGGTCGAGGAACTCCTGGATGCGCTCCTCGCCGGGCGGCGTGCCCGTGTGCAGGTAGTGCTGCAGCATCAGGCCGCTCGCCACCTCGATCGGGAGGGACGTGACGGCCGCGCCGGAGATCTGCCCCCGCTCGGCGGCCCGTTCCAGCGCCGCCAGGAACAGCCGCCGGCGCGGGCGGACGATCTCGTCCACCACCGCCTCCGCGATCTCGGGATGACGCCGGCGTTCGCCGGCCACCGTCAGCAGCACCTGGCCGGTCAGGCCGTCGAGCGAGGCGGACATGCGGCGCAGCAGCACCAGGAGGTCCTCACGCACGTGACCCGTGTCCGCCGGCTGGTCGAGGACCGGCAGGGCGTGCCTGAGGGCGTCGACGACCAGGTCCTCCTTGGTGCCCCAGTGGCGGTAGACGGAGGTCTTCGCCGCCCCGGCGCGGGCCGCCACGCCCTCGATCGAGACCTCTCCGTAGCCGCGCTCCGCGAGTTCGTCCAGCATCGCCTGGCGTACCGCCTGGAACAGCACTTCGCGGCCGCGCCGCTTGGGACGGGCGGAGGTGTCGGTCACCCCGCCCATGATAGCGACGGCACAGTAGCTAACGGGCTGCTCCCGGCGCGGACGGGGCTGCCCGCGCCGGGCTCCCGCGTCACGTTCCCGGCAGGTAGCCGATCAGTGGCGCGTGGTCGGAGTACCCGTTCGGCGGGCCGCTGTCCGGCTCGTTCGCGGTGCGGTCCATAAGCGACTGGTCGGCGTCGCACCAGGTGAAGCGCCGGCTCGTGCCGGTCCTGGTGGCGAAGATGTGGTCACGCTTGCGGTAGACGTGCTTCCCGCTGGTCCAGGCGTGATGGGTGACCTCGTCGCGGGAGTTGCCGAGCGAGTCGCACTCCTCGTACGCGCTGGACAGCGGCTTCAGCTCCGCCGAGCCGGGGAACAGGTTGAAGTCGCCGCCGAGCACCACGTCGAGACCGCCGGCGGAGGCCGCGGCCTTGACGTTCCTGACCTGCTGGGCCCGGCGTGGATCGGCGGGGTCGGCGAGCACGTGGGTGGTGCAGATCCGGGTGCCGGCCCAGGTGTCCGTGCGTACGCACAGCGTCGGCAGGGTCTGCCCGCTCTGCCCGGTGGGGTCGGGCGGCAGTGTCTGCGTGACCGTGGTCCCGGTGATCTCCGCCTTCACCGCGATGCCGAGGCCGAGATCGCCCTCCAGCGAGCCGCGGCAGTCGACGCGGCCGTCGGGGCGTGCGCCGTCGGCCCTGGCGAAGGACCAGCCGGGGCCGAGGGCCGCCTTCAGCAGGTCCAGATGACTGCCGGGCGCGGCGCCGCACACCTCCTGCAGCAGCAGCACGTTGGCCTGGTGCCGGGACACGAGCCCGGCGAGCTGCTCGACCTTCTTGTCCGGTTCATTGCGGTACGGGCAGTAGCCGGCGTCGCCGCGTTGCCCGCCCGCCTCGCCGCAGACGTTCCACGAGATGACGCGGAGCTCCGCCGCGGCGGCGGCAGGCAGGGGCAGTAAGGGCACGACCAGCGCCGCGGCGACGGCCGCCCAGAGGGGTTTCGCTCGTTCGAACATGAGACCGCAGCGTAGGGACGAGCGCTTTAACCGCGCTATGGGGCGGGCTGCTGCGCGTTGAGCGGGGCCTCGATCTCAGCGGCCTCGATGGCCTGGGCACCCTGGTCGGCCTGCCGATGGGTCTCGGCCAGGTGGTAGCGGACGTTGCCCTCCGCGGTCCTTCGCGCCAGGGCGCGGAACGCGTGCCGGGCTTCGGCCAGTTCCCGGGCGGCGCCCCTGACCAGGTCGGCGGCGAGTCCGACGGATCCTGGCCGGCGCGCCCCCTTCGGGCGCGGCGACCAGGTGGGGGACGTGGCCAGCGGTAGGTGCCGCAGAGGCGGACGATCTCGGCCGCCGCCTGCTGATGGGCACGATCCGGCCGGCGTCGAGCAGCAGAGCCGCCAGGACGACTCGATTGAGGCTGCCTCCGAGGTGGATCTCGTCTCCGCCGTGTTCCACGCTCAGCGGTCCGAGAATCCTGAAGTGCACGATCGCCTCCGCTGGCGGGATTGCGGTAGTTGACCCGATTTCAGGGGCCATGCCGACGTACCTGGCCTTCCAACGACCGGCCAGGCTACACAGCCTGTGCGGATCTTGCATGAATCGCGCATACGTTTCGCGGGGCGACCTCGCCTCCCCCTCGGGGAACCGCACCTGCCGAACCGGCCGCCCCGAACATTTACCGTTTTTTCGAAGAGATCGTGCCGCACCGCCTGGTCCCGCTTGGATGCGCCTATGAGATCTCTCCGACAGGGCGCCTTACTGGCCGCGGCCACGGTCGTGACGGCCGTGGCCACTCCCGTGACGGCGACGGCCGCGCCGGTCTCGTGCGAGGCTCCGGCGCGCGGCAGCGCCGGCTACAACGACTTCGTGCTCACGTACAAGTCCGAATGCGCCACGAAGAAGAACTACGACCGGACGTTCCAGGACGTCACGGTGTCCACCCTGGTCGACAAGCGCAACAAGCTGTCGGTCACGACGTCCACGGCGCTGGCCGGCTCGATCGCGTCGGTCAAGGTGAACGACAAGGAGTTCATCACCAGCGGCGGCCACGGCGCCGCCTTCCAGTACGCCTTCCACGCCTGGAACCAGGGCGAGTCGCCCAGCGAGTGCTACAACCCCACGCAGGCCGGCGCCAGCAAGGACGACAACCGCATGCCGCCGCCGTACCACGGTCCCAGCACCAGCGCGCTCTACACCATGGCCAAGTCGGGCAGCTCCATCCGCACGGCGGGCAGGCCCGCGTTCTTCGTCACCCTCGACGACCCGAAGCCGGGCTGGGGTGACTGCCGCGCCGCCGACCACCAGCCCGAGCGGGTGCCGTTCACCATGGGCCTGTCGCCGTACTGGCTGCAGACCTCGATCGAGCTCGCCCCCGACCACGACGTGCCCAAGCTGGAGAACGTCTTCCGCACCGCCGCCACGATCACCTCGGAGGACGAACGGCACGACCACTTCGACGGCGTCTTCGTCGCCTACCTGCAGCCGGACTTCACCAAGGTCTTCTCCTACGGCCTCACCACCGGCCGCCTGTCGCCCAGGCCCGCCGACTCCCACACCAGCAAGGACCCCATGGTCCGGTGTACCCCCGACGGCGACTACTGCCTCGGCATGTACGTCCGGCCCGACGTGCTCGGCAAGGCCTACTACTACACGATGACCCGCCCGCCGATGGACTACAACGCCCACTTCGGCGAGAACACCATCCAGGTCACCGCGCCCAGCGGGGCCATGGACAAGGGCGAGAAGGTCTCCTACGAGACGTACATCGTGGTCGGCAACAGGAGCCGCGTCCAGAGCACCATGACCCAGCTCCACCGCGCCCTGCGCTAGACGCCTTCCAGCCGCCCGTCACCCTCCGTCAGCCGAGCGCGGTGAGGACGCCGGCCAGTTCGCCGGGCATGGAGAGGAAGGGCGAGTGGGAGGCGTCGAGCGTGACGACCGAGGTCGGATTGTCGGGAAACGCCGCGTCGGCCTCGGCGATGAACCTCGTCTGCACGTCCGGCAGGAGGGCCAGGTCGCGTGTGCAGACGATGTACGTGCGCCGCACCGACCCCCAGCCATCGTGCGTCAGGGTGGTGGTGCCCAGCATGATGCCGACCGGGCTGTCGGGCGTCAGCAGGCCGGCGGCGGCCTCGGCGAGGGCCGGGTCGACGTCACTGTAGAACGCCTCGCGCACCTGCCGCCGGTAGGCCGGGTCGCCGGTGGCGAAGTCGAGCCGCAGCGCGCCGATCCTGGCCGGATCCCCGCGCAACAGCGGCACGACCAGGCTGTCGGCGGCCTCGGGAATCTGCGTGTACGCCACCGCGGGCACGTCCGAGGCCGGCATGTACGCGGTGAGGTACACCGCGTGCGCCACCAGTTCCGGCGTCCGCTGAGCGATTCGCGTCAGCACCGGGCCGGCCGCGCTGTGGGCCACCACCGTCACCGGCTCACCGCCGCCGATCCGCTTGAGCCGCGCGGTCAGCGACTCGGCCGCGTCGTCGAGGCTCACGTCCGCCACGGGTGAGACCTCGGTGCCGACCGCCTCCGGGTCGTACGGCTGCTCGGTGAACCATCGGGGACGGCGGGCGGACAACCCGTGCCCCGCCATGTCCACCGCCACGGCCGGCCGCCCGGCCGCCACGACATGGGGGACGACTTCGCTCCAGCACCAGGAGCCGTGCCAGAAACCGTGGACCAACACCAGCGTGGACATGGATGCTCCCTGAGGTGGCGCCTGTGTCGAGGCTCGGTGAACGGTGGCGTCTCGGGGCCGCGTCGGCGCCCGCGTGATCCATACTGCCCGCATCGTCAGGGCCTCGGAACACGCCGAAACTGCGCCTCTGCTCTGACCAGGCGCTTTCCCCGGCAAGATCCGCAGGAGGGAAGAGGACGGGTGCGGCGGCCGGGCAATCGGGCTGGCGGCAACCCCGGCGGCCGCACGCCATCGCCTCTATGGCCGTCGTTCCCGGCCTTCAGCCTCTTCGCCGGTAGAGGTTGCATGAGCATCCAATGATCGGGTAGGCCGGACGCTATGTCGGTTTCGCGGTGTGAAGGCTGGCTCCTGGCCGGACGATACCGGCTCCAGGCCGAGTTGGGACGCGGCGGCATGGGCCGGGTCTGGCGCGGCCATGACGAGATACTGGACCGCCCGGTCGCGATCAAGGAGGTCACCCTCGACGAGCGGCCGCAGTCCGAACGCGAGATGCTGCTCAGCCGCACCATGACCGAGGCCCGGCTGGCCGCCCGGCTCTCCCATCCGAACATCGCCACCGTCTACGACGTGGTGGAGGCCGACGAACGGCCGTGGATCGTGCTCCAGCTGGTCTCGGCCCCCACCCTGGCCGGTGTGCTGGCCAAGCGCGGGCCGCTGCCGCCCGTCGCGGTCGCCAGGATCGGGCTGCAGGTGCTGGACGCCTTACAGGCCGCGCACGCCGCCGGGGTCGTGCACCGCGACGTCAAACCCGCCAACATCCTGCTGGACGCCGGCGAGAGTCACGCCGTCCTCACCGACTTCGGCCTGGCCACCAGCGTGGAGCGGCCGGTGGACCTCACCGGGGTGGGCATCGTGGTCGGCACGCCCGCCTTCATCGCTCCCGAACGCGCCCGCGGCGGCCCGCCCACACCGCAGACCGACCTGTGGTCGCTGGGCGTGACCTTGTACACGGCGGTGGAGGGACGCTGCCCCTTCGGCCAGGTCGGGGTGCTGGCCACGATCAGCGCCGTACTGACCGCCGAACCGGCTCCGTTCGAGCGCGCGGGACCGCTGGCGCCCCTGCTCGCGAACCTGCTGGCCAAGGATCCGGAGCAGCGCATCGACACCCGTGCGGCCCGCCGGCAGCTGGAGCGGATCTGCGCCCCGCCCACCGACTACCTGCCGCAGACCGGGGACGTGGCACCGGCCGCCGCACCTTCAGCCGTACCCACTACCGCTGTGCCCGCCGCCGTTCCCGCCGCCGTGCCTTCGCCTTCAGCCGATGCCGGCTCCAGCCCGGCTGTCGTGCCCTTGACCGGGTTCGACTCCACGCCTCCAGCCACGCCCGGATCCCTGCTCGCCGCCGTACCGGCAGCCGATGCGCCCGATCCGCCGTCGCCGCGCGGGCGGGAGCGACGCGCCCACGTACGGCACGTGGTCGTGGCGGCCGCGCTGACCGTCGGCGTACTGGCCGCCAGCTTCTGGCCCGAGGCCCCGTCCGATCCGCTCCCAGCCGCACCACAACCCACCGACCGACTCCAGGCCGCGCTCACCACGCCCACCCCCACCCCCTCCCCCACGGCCTCCAGCGCCACCACGCCCGCGGCGACACCGACGACGTCGCAGCCGTCACGACCGTCGTCCGAGCCCACCACGGTTGCGACGACAACGTCTCGCCCCAGAACATCGCAAGATCAGCAGCCCTCGACCCAGCGCCGCTCGACGACGGCCGGGCGCGCGACCTCCTCGGCCGACATCTGGGTGCCGCCGGGCCAGGCCAAGAAGGCGACCACGTCCCGCGACCAGGTCCCACCCGGACACAGCGCCGGCCACCCCGGCAAGGGCAAGGGCAGAGGCCGCCGCTGACCGGAGACCGGCACCTCCACCCCTCCGCAGCTCCGACACATAAGATCCGGCCGCCGAAAACCAGATGCCGCGACCGGCGGCCCAGGCGTACAAACAGTGTCATGGACGAGCAGCCCCTGACGGGCGGCAGGCATGTCGGCGCAGTACGCATCGGTGAGACCGTCCACCGGACCGCCAACCCGTGGACCCGCAGCGTGCACACCGTGCTGGCGCATCTGGAGAAGGTCGGGTTCGAGGGGGCGCCGCGGGTGCTCGGCTTCGACGAGCAGGGGCGCGAGGTGCTGACGTACCTGCACGGCGACACGATCGGCGAGCAGCACCCCTGGCCCGCCTGGCCGTGGACGGACCGCGCGCTCACGCAGGTCGGGGCCTGGCTGAGGCGCCTGCACGACGCGACGGCGTCGTTCGTGCCCGAGCCCGACGCGGTCTGGTTCGTCGCCCGGCCGTGGCAGCCGGGACTGGTCATCACGCACAACGACGCCTCGCCCTACAACGCGGTGTGGCAGGGCGACGACCTGGTCGGCTTCGTCGACTGGGACACCGCCGGCCCGTTCCCGCGAGAGCGTGATCTGGCGTACTGCGCGTTGACCTGGGTCCCGCTGCACGCCCGGCACGTCGTCACCGCGCAGGGCTTCACCGCCTTCGACGACCGGCACCGACGCCTGCACCTGCTCCTCGACGCCTACGGCTACGAGGGCGACCGTTCGACGTTCGGCCTGGAGGTGGCCGACCGGGCACTCAGGAACGCCGAGGTCATCCGCCGCCTCGCCGCCGGCGGCGAGCCGTCCCACAGAGCACTCCTGCCGTTCGCCGCCAACCTCGAACAGGCCGTGACCGAACTCGAAGCCCTCCCGCCCTCCTTCTGGGTACGCGACTGACCGCCGTCCCCGCGATTCGCCGTACTCAGCCGGGAAGGCAGTCCGTCTCGCCACGGATGACCATGACGTGCTCAGCCGGTGACGACAGCACGATATGTGTCCTGAACTCCTCGCTGGCGAGATCATGCCGGGTACGCTGCGCGGGCCCTCGCAGCCTGACGTCCTTGGCCTGAGCTCCCTCGAAGGTCCGGGTGATGTGCTCCTCGAGTGTCGCA
The DNA here is from genome assembly GCF_003001935.1 of Nonomuraea fuscirosea. Classification (GTDB taxonomy): domain Bacteria; phylum Actinomycetota; class Actinomycetes; order Streptosporangiales; family Streptosporangiaceae; genus Nonomuraea; species Nonomuraea fuscirosea. The sequence continues at coordinate 372,335 of NZ_PVNG01000005.1, forward strand.
CCCGCTCCGGCGGCCTTCGGCACTCCGGGCTCATCCGTCTTCGCGCACCCGGTCAGCACGAGTAACGCGATCAGAGGTCCTGCGAGTACGCACCATGCCGGATGTGACATTGATCTTCTCCGAAGGCGGGCCGACATCCGGCCAAGTCTCATGACGTTCGACAGGACGCCGCCCGCCATTCGACGAAACCGACATGCTCCGGTACCCGATCGTGGCCGAACGGAGAGGTTCCTGTCGAACTGACAAAAAGTTAGGGTGTGTTCATGCCCGACGACCCTTGGCAGCCGCCCCGCATCCTGCTCGCGGTCGACCTGGTGATCCTGACCCTGCGTGCGGCCCGCCTGCACGTGCTGCTCGTGAACCGCGGCATCGACCCGTTCCGGGGCGCCCCCGCCCTTCCGGGCGGATTTCTGGCCGACGAGCACGAGGACATCGAGGCGGCGGCGAGGCGCGAGCTGGCCGAGGAGGCCGGGCTGTCCGGCGTGCACCTGGAGCCCTTGGGCGTGTACGGCGAACCGGGCCGCGACCCGCGCGGACGCGTCGTGTCCGTCGCCCACCTGGCCATCGCGCCTCGCCTGCCGGAGCCGGTCGCCGGCACCGACGCCGTCCATGCCTCCTGGACCCCGGTGGACGACATCCTGGCTCCGGGCGCCGAGCTGGCCTTCGACCATCGCCGCATCATCGTCGACGGGGTCGAGCGCGCCCGGGCCAAGCTCGAGCACACCGCCTTGGCGACCGCGTTCTGCGCCGAGTCCTTCACCATCTCGGAGCTCCAGCAGGTGTACGAGGCCGTCTGGGGCGTCCGCCTCGATCCCCGCAACTTCTACCGCAAAGTACAGGGTGCCCGCGGCTTCATCGTCGCCGTCGGCCCGATGCGCAAGCCCTCGAACGGGCGGCCCGCCCGGCTCTTCAAGGCGGGTCCGGTCCACGTCCTCACTCCCCCGATGACTCGGCCTTAGGAGGTCGATGGTCATGATCGTGATTCTCTCCGCGCTGGACCTGGAGTATCAGGCCGTCCGCAGCCATCTGACGGACCTGCGCGTGCACCGTCACGCTGCGGGCACCCGCTTCGAGCTGGGCTGCCTCGCCGGCGACGGGCAGCAGCTGGCCCTGGGGCTGGTCGGCAAGGGCAATCATCCGGCGGCGGTGATCACCGAGCGGGCGATCGCCGAGTTCTCGCCGTCGGCGCTGCTGTTCGTGGGAGTCGCGGGGGCCCTGTGGCCCGGCATCGACCTGGGCGACGTGGTGGTCGCTACGCACGTGTACGCCTACCACGGCGGCACCAGCGAGGACAGCGGCTTCAAGGCCCGTCCTCGCGTCTGGGAGATCGACCACGAGACCGACCAGATCGCCCGCCATCTCTACCGGGCTGAGACCTGGACCCGCCGCCTGCCCGACGGTGCGGCCGTGCCCGCGCTCCGCTTCGGCCCGATCGCGGCGGGCGAGGTCGTACAGGACTCCACGATCTCCGCGCACGCACAGTGGGTGCGCCAGACCTACAACGACGCGCTCGCGATCGAGATGGAATCAGCGGGCGTGGCACAGGCCGCCCACCACAATCGATCACTCCCCATGGCCGTGGTACGCGGGATCAGCGACCGCGCGGACGGCGACAAGACCGCGACCGATGGCCTGAACTGGCAGCCGAGGGCGGCGTCCAACGCCGCCGCCTTCGCCATGGCCCTCGCCCAGGAACTGATCGTGGAGCACAAGAACCGTCCGGCGAGCAAGGCGAGAGAGGCGAACAGCATGTCCGACAACGTGAAGAACGTCGCCCGCGACAACGCCCAGGTGGGTGTACAGGCGGGGCACATCTTCGGCAACGTCACCGTCGGCCACCCGCCGCAGAGTCAGGCAGCCGATCCGGTCGCGCAGCTCGCCGAGCTGCGCGACCGGCTCGCCAGAGCGCGTAAGGCCCAGGACGTGGACGAGGACACGTTCATCGCGGCGCAGGACGAGATCGCCGTCGCCGCCGAGTCGCTGTCCGAGAAGACAGAGGCGGGCAGGGGCAAGGCGATGATCGCGCTGAAGAAGCTCCGCGGGCTGCTGGCGGACGTGGCGGAGCTGGCGGCGCATGTGTCGGCCGTCATCACAGCCATACGGAGCGTTCTATGAACGATTCCGCCTCCGGTCCGACCAACCTCGCCACAGATTCGGCGAACGTCGCCGTCCAGGCGGAGGCCATCCACGGACCTGTCAACGTCTACCAGGTCGCGGCCGCCGTTTCGGCCGAGGAGACCTTTCAGGCGGGGCTCAACTCCCTGCGCGCGGGAATGGCTCAGGAAGCGCGCAAGCACATCCGTGACGCCGTGGTCCTGCGCAACTACGTCAACGGCCACTCATGCTTCTACCTGCTGCTGGCCCTGCTCAGCGGGCGCACTCTGCAGCAGGTGCCGCGGGACGAGATCGCCATGTTGCGGTGCGTACGCGGTGCCGTCAAGGACGACGACGAGTGGACCGACGCGATCAAGCTGGTCGACCGCCTGCTGACGTCCCGTCCTCAGGAGGGCGGGGTTGTCGGCCTTGAGCAGGAGTTCCAGAAACTCACCGACGAGCAGCGCAACGACATCCTCCAGCACATGGAGATGTTCCTGGACAGCTCCGCCGAGGACGCCCTCTGGGCCCGGGCCTTCGACGCGGCCAGAACCGACCGCTGTGCGAACGACCGGCTGCGCCGGGCGTGGAAGTTCTTCCAGCCGGATCCCATCGGCGCACGGGCACTGCCCACGGATCCCGTCGTCATCGGACTCGGCGTCCGGACCGCGATCACGGCGACGACCACGCTGGCCGTGGCGACCGTCGGCTACATCGGAGCCATGGCGTGGCAGTACGACGGGACGGTGGCGCTGTCCGCCCTGCTCACCCTGGCGACCGCCTGCTACGTGAGCCTGCGCAGCGGCGTGGAATGGCGATACAAGAAGCAGCGTTGGCACGCGAAAGACCGCGCTTATCTGCTCCGGCCGGCCACCACCACCCGCGGCGACGGTTTCGCGAGCAAGATCGACCATCAGTTCGAGCACTATTTCGCGCGCTACACCCCACGGGGCGCCGACAGAGCCCAATGGCTCGCGGAGACGGTGGGTGTCCGCCGTGCCCTGCGCGACGAGGTGGTCACCATCTACCGGGAGAGCACGGTCAACGCCAAGAGCGTCGCCTGGCTCATCCGGTACATGGTCGCCGACGTCGCGCGCCGCTGGCAGGCGGACACGCTGTGGGACTTCCGCAAGAAACTGCGTGTTCCTTTCCTGCTGAAAGTGCTGTGTGTGCTCACCTCGATCACGGCGATCGCGGCAGGCGCTTTTCTCGTCTGGGCCGGCGCGCACGTCGAAATCCTGCTCGTGTCGCTGGCCGCGGTCCCGGCCCTGGCCTCGGTCTGGTCCGCGGCTCGCCTCTGGCTGCGCATCGCCGCGGAATACAGACGGTATTCCGCGGATGAGGCGGAGCGGGATCGCATTCTGGCCGGCCGCCGGGCGGCGTTCGACCGGTGGAAGAAGAAACTGGCCGACCGGCCGGACGATCTCGAAATGGCCCGCTGGCTGGAGTGCGACCGCAAAGCGCTGATGGAGGAGGCGATGACCCTCTACCGGTTGAAACGTCAGGACGTCCTTGCGCACGCCTTCATCGAAGCCCCCGCCACACCCTCCTATTCCCGCGCACGCGTCGAGGACGGGCCATGGCGCTATTCGAAATACAAGATTCTGCTCTTCCTGCTCACCACGGACGGTGTGCGGCAGCTGACCCAGCAGCTCGACTTTCAGAAGGCCACCACGCGCAGCCGGGCACGCACCAACTACCGCTACGACGCGTTCACCTCCGTCCAGGTGGCCGAGACCGACAGCGGAGAGAACGTCTTCGAGCTGACCCTGACCAACGGCGATCCCATCAAGGTGAAGGTGACCGATCCCCCTTCGGACATCACCGAGACCGAGGACAAAGACCCGCAAGGCGCGTCCCAGCTGACCCTCGGCACGGCGGGCCTCGGCAACGCCCTGCACGTCCTGGAGGGAGTGGCCGCGGAGGGCAAGAAGTGGATCGCCTTCGAACGCCAGCGCGAGAAGCTCCCGCTCGCGGAAGTGAGCAGAGCCGTGAACGCTCTCTTCACCTGACCGTCCTCGCCCGCGTCCCGCTCATTGTCAGTGAGCGGGACGGCGTCGAGCTGTCCTCGGCCTCCATCAGCGCGTCTCGACGCTGAGGCGGCCGGCCTCAGTGGCGATCGGTCACGTGAGGAGCGACGATGGCACGATCTCAGGCTGACGTACGGGCTTCATGAGGTGGGGGTGAAGCGGACGGCGTCGGCGCGATGGTTGCCGGGGGTGGTGACGGAGAGGGTCACCGAGGCGAGGCCGTCGAAGGGCCAGGTGCCGAGCGGGTGCCACTCGCCGCCCCCAGTGGTCTGGTCGACCACCGTCTCCTGCTCGCCGACCCGGTAGGTCGCCTGCGTGGTGCTGGCCCTGTGCGCCGGGTACCAGACGGCCACCTCGTACGAGCCGGACGGCAGGCGGGCCGTCCACGTGGCGGTCGAGCCGGTGGTCGCGCTGAACCGGGTGCCGGAGCCGTCGAAGCCCTTGAGGCTGCTGGAGGACCAGGTTCCCGTCTCCCGGTACGGCGGCGTGTCCGAGCAGGTGGGCGGGCCGCCCTCGTTGGTCACGACGACCGGCTCGGAGGAGACGGGGGGCGGCACGGTGTGGGACTCCGAGAGGGGGCCGGTGCCGGCCGCGTTCATCGCCGCGACCTGGTAAACGCCGGGAGCCACGGTGAGGGTGGTCGCTCCGGTCGTGCTGCCGGCCACTGCCGAGGTGCAGCCGCCGGTGACGACGTAGCCTCGGGCGCCCTCGACCGGGGTCCACGACAGTGCCGTGCCCTCGTGGGACAGCCCGGCGGGCGCCCCCGGGACGTCGGTCTCGATCGGGAACGGGTGCGCCGACGTGCCTCCGCCCGACAGCACGTACTGCCGTCCCTTGGCCACCGGGAAGCGGATCGCGCCGGTCTTGGGGTGCACGGTGAAGGGGACGCGGCGGCCGGTCTTGGTGTCGGTGACGACTAGTTCGGCCGGGTTCCAGCCGGTGTTCGCGTTGACGATCCTGGTGCCCTGGGCGTCGAAGGACGAGCCGCGCGCGATCGGGTACACCTCCGCACCCGTACGCGTGATCAGCACGCCCTTGCCGCCCACGAACACCGGCAGCCGGTCCATCCCGATCGCGAAATCCTTCAGGGTCCGCGGCCCCTGGTACACCGCGCCGGTCTCGTAGTCGATCCACTTGCCCGCCGGCAGGTACACGTCCCGCGTCTGCGCGGTGTCGAAGTCGCGTCCGAACAGCGGCGCGGCCAGCAGCGACTCGCCGAACATCCACTCGTGGCCCGCCCCGCCGGGGTCGGCGTCGGGGTAGGCGATGGGCAGCGGCGTCATCGCGTACGGGAAGCCGGACTCGTACCCGTCGAGCACCGCGTCGTAGATGTACGGGTGCAGCGCGTCGTGCCAGAGCGCCATCCGCTGCACCGACGCGGCCAGCTCGGGATCCTCCAGCTCCCACGGCCCCTTGCCGAAGGCCATGACCGGCGTCAGCGCGGCGAACTGGGCGTTGCGCCAGAAGTAGCGCCGGTAGGACGGGTCGGTCAGCGAGGCCTTGGGCGTGCCGCCGACGATGTCGGGTGAGAGGTTGCCGGGGCCGGTGGCGGCGATGTTGAGCAGGTTCACCGGGATCCGGTCGGGGTCCTCGTGGAAGACCTCGCCGCGGCCGTAGATCGTGTCGTTGATGCGCACGACGTCGCCCGGCACCGAGTACGCGGCGTTGCGGACGATCACGAGGTCGCCGTCGTCGTGCAGCGCCTGCTGCAGGGCGTTCCAGTTGCCGTCGCGGTTCAGGTTGGGCGCGTACAGCATGGTGTCCTCCTTGACACCGTCCACGCCCCATTTACGGTTCTGCGTCACGTACCACCGCACGGCCTTCGGGTTCGCGGCGTCCAGCACGTACGTCTCCCCCTGCGGGAACTGCGACTTGGTCACCTTGACCGGCAGGAAGTAGCCCTTGGCCAGGGCTTCGGCGGTGAACGGGCCGTCGTTGGCGTTGGGCGAGACCTTGAAGTTGTTCCGCGCGCCGAGCAGCAGGGCCATGCCGTTGCCGGCGAACAGCTTCTTCAGTGCGTCCGGGTCGGGGTAGCGCGGATTGGGCAGGCCGTCGTCGCGGCCCGGCTCGGGGGTCGAGTCCCACATGCCGAAGCTGTTCGTGGTCCCCTCGGAGGCGTCGCCGCGCGGGCCCGGCCAGAATCCGGAGCCGACCACGCCCCACCGGAGCGGGTAGCCGTGCTCCTTGAACGCCTTGACCGTCTCGGTCACCGACGACTGGTAGGTGTTCCAGGCCAGCGCCCCGTACGCCTCCCAGCCCAGCCCGAACAGCTCGGGCCGCGGCCGGGCGTCGGCGTAGCCGTGCCGGTGCCGTACGTCGCGGTAGTCGGCGTAGATGCGCTTGAGGTCGGGGGCGGCGAAGTAGTACAGGCCCTGGGCGGGCTCGACGCTGCCCAGCCGGTTCTCCGAGGTGGTGAGGCCGACCCGCTTCTGCCCCTCGTCGAAGAGCACCTCGGCGAAGCGCTGCCGGGGGAAGACGACGAAGGTGGAGATGAACCGCTTGCAGCTGCCCTCGTTGGTGAGGTTGTCCAGGACGATGCCGGTCAGCTCCGTCGTCCGGCGCGCCTCGACCTGGCCGCTGCACGGGGTGCCCTGGTCGGGCTGGCCGTCGGCGTGCGCGCCGTAGTCGCCGAGCCCGTACGCGGGCGCCACGGATCCGGTACGGAAGTCCGCGCCCCGATCGGCGGTGATCTTCACGTGCCGGGCGGACGGCTGGACCTTCACCCGCACCTTCGCGCCGGTCTCCAAGGTGACGTCGAGCACGGCCGTGCCACCCGCCCGGCCGGCGAGTTTCGTGGTGACGGCGTCCGCGTCGCCGACACGCAGGCCGGACTCGGCGTGGGCGGGGGCGATCACGGTGCCGTCGCGCCGGGCGAAGGAGTACCGGAAGCCGGCCTTCTGAATGGTCATGCGGTAGCTGTCGCCGCTGATGACGACGGTGTCGCGGGTGTCGGTGACGGAGCCGGAGGTGACCGAGCCGAAGGTGACCGAGCCGAAGGTGGCCGGGCCGGAGGTGGCCGGGCCGGAGGTGGCCGGGCCGGAGGCGGCGTGCGCCGGTGCGACGGGCGCCACGGCGGCGAGCGAGGCGAACAGGACAAGAGGGATGAGTGACGGGAAGCGACGCATGAGTCGTCCTCGATGGGGGGTCGTTTCGGGCATGGGCGCGGCTGGTGCGAGGCCGCGCGGGAGCGCGCCGAAGGGGTCCATGCTCGCGGCCCGCCCGAGGGCGGGCGCATGCGAGCATGGACCGTGCACCACTGTCGTGACGGGCAGAGGGTGTCAGGGGCCGCCCGGTGCACGCGGGACCGCGGAAATGCCGTTCCACGGAACACGCCCGCTGCCGGGCGGTCTTCTACTTCTGCAGGCCCTTGGCGGTCTCGGTGGCCTTCGCCAGTGCCTCCTTCGCCGAGGAGTCGCCGACGAGCACGGCCTGCACCTGTTCGGCGATGGCCGTCTCGATCTGGGCATATCCGGCGTAGCGCCAGAAGGGGTTGGCGGTCGCGGTCTTGGTGATCTTCTCGGTCCACTCGGTGGTGAAGGCGTCGCCGGAGACCTTGGGGTCGGCCAGACCGGCGGTGGTCGTCGGCGGCAGCTTCACCTGCTCGAAGAAGCGGGCGACGGTGGCGGTGTCGGAGGTGGCGTACGCGGCGAAGTCCGCGGCGGCGTCGGCGCCCTCGCCCTCGACCACCGCGATCACGTGCCCCCACAGCAGGGCCTGCGGCGAGTCGCCGGCCTTCAGCACGGGCCGCGACAGCGGGGCCATCTTGTCCGCCAGCGACTTGTCCGGCGCCTGGCTCGCCACCACGCCGCGCGCGATGATCGCGTCGTCGTAGAAGGCGGCCTTGCCCTGGGCGAACAGGGCGCGAGCGTCGAAGCGGTCCACGTCCGGCGCGATCAGCTTGGCGTCGTAGAGCTTCTTGTACCACTCCACGGCCGCCACCGACGGCTCGTCCCCGACCGTGATCGTGTCGCCGTCCAGCAGGGGGCTGCCGAACGTCCGCATCCACGGCAGGATGTCCTTGAGCTGGGCCGCCTTGGTGGCGGCGGCGTACGGGATGACGCCGTCGAGCGCGGCCACCTTGCGCAGAGCCGCCTCGAACTCCGCCACGGTGGCGGGCACGCCGTCCACCCCGGCCTTCTCCAGCAGCGCGGTGTTGGCGATGAGGCCGATCGAGCCGGTCGTCCAGGGCAGCCCGAGCTGCTTGCCGCCGCTCTGGCCGCTGGACAGCGCCACCTCCGTGTAGCCGCCCTTGGCGGCGGGCGCGGCGAGGTCGCGCAGCTTGCCCATCGCGGCGAGGGCGCCCAGCCAGGCCACGTCGAGCTGGATTGCCCCCGTGAGCTGCCCGCCGCGCAGTTTCAGCGTCACCTGGTTGAGGTACTCGTTGTACGGGAACGACGCCGTAGTGATCTTGACGCCCTCGTTGCCGGCGTAACCGTCCACGATGGCCTGCACCGCGGCCTTCTGCGCCTCCTCGTTCAGCGACCAGGAGGTGAAGCCGAAGGCTTTGGCGGCGGTGTCGCCCTGGGGGGCACCGCCTGAGGCGTCGGGGGCGCAGGCCGCCAGCGCGGTCACCCCGAGGGTCGACAGGCCGAGCAGCCGCAGGGCGTCCCGGCGGTTGAGTGTGTTCATGGGTCTCCTATCCCTTGACCGCGCCGGCCGTGAGCCCGCCCACCAGGTATCGCTGCAGGAACATGAACGCGGCGATGACAGGAAGCGAGACGACGAACGACGCGGCCATGAGGTCTGGCCAGGCGGTTTGGAACTCCCCGAGGTAGGTGTGCACCAGCCCCGGCGGCAGCGTCTGCCGCGCGGGGTCGGCGAGGGTGAGGGCGAAGATGAAGTCGTTCCAGGCGCGGACGAACGCGAACAGGCCCGCGGCGATCAGCCCCGGCGCGGCGAGCGGCAGCGCGATCGTGTGCAGCGTCCGCCAGCGGGACGCGCCGTCGATCGCGGCCGCCTCCATCAGCGTGGACGGCACCGTGTCGAAGATGCCCTTCAGCATCCACACGCACAGCGGCAGCGTGAACGTGGTGAACGACAGGATCAGCGCGGTGTAGCTGCCGAGCAGGCCGGTGGCGCTGAACACGGCGTACAGGGTGACCAGGAGCAGCGCTTGCGGGAAGAGCTGCGAGGCGAGCACGAGGTGCATGAGCGACCTGCGCCCGCGATAACGGAACTTGGCGAAGGCGTAGGCCATGTACGCCGACACGATCACGCTGAGGACTGCCGTGATCACCGACACGATCACGCTGTTGACCAGGTAGCCGAACAGCTGCTGGTTCTCCGCCAGCTTGGCGAAGTGGTCGAAGGTGATCTCCGTCGGGATCAGCGACGGCGGGAAGCTGAAGGCGCGCTCGTCGGGGGTGAGCGCGGTGACCACCAGCCAGTAGACCGGGGCCAGGCCGAACAGGCCGATGACGGCGACGGCGATCCAGGCCGCCACGCGGGAGCGGTTGACCGGCTTTCTCCGCCTGGCGCTGGTCGTCGGCACGGACGCGCTCAGTGTCACCGTCATGACGCCTCCTTGCGCAGGTAGAACACCATGAGCACGAGCAGCAGCACCATCCACAGCCCGCCCAGGGCGGTGGCGTGGCCCAGGTCGAACCCCTTGAACGCCGTGTCGTAGACGGCCACCGCGAACGTCTTGGTGGCGCCGGCCGGGCCGCCGCCGGTGAGCACGTAGATGGTGTCGAAGTGCTGGAAGTTCCAGATGAACTCCAGCAGGAAGACGATCCCGGCGATGCCCTTCATGTGCGGCACCGTGACCGACCTGAACCGGCGGATCGTGCCCGCGCCGTCCACGGAGGCGGCCTCGTGCAGCTCCTTCGGCATCGTCTGCAGGCCCGCGAGCAGCATGACCATCATCCAGGGGAAGCTGGACCACGTCTTGGTGACGATCACCGCGGCCATCGCCGTGCCGGGCTGCCCGAGCCAGCTGATCTCCGTCCCGAGCAGCCCGTTCAGCACGCCGTAGTTCGCGTTGAAGATCCACAGCCACAGGAAGGACACGACCACGGCCGGGATCACCCAGGGGAACAGGAACACGCCCCGCAGCCAGCCGGGCAGCCCGGAGTTGAGCGCCAGCGCCAGGACGTACCCGAGCACGAACGGGATCACGCTCGCGCCGATGGTGAAGACCAGGGTGTTGCGCAGCACCGGCCAGAAGTCGCCGCCGAGCAGGTCGGCGAAGTTCGCCAGACCGACGAACGTGCGGCCGGGACGGACCAGGCTCTGCTCGAAGAAGCCGGTGACCAGCGCGGACACCAGGGGGTAGGCGATGATCGCGAGGAACAGCGCCACCCCCGGCGCCATCAGCAACCAGGCGAACTGCCCGTTGGTCAGCTTCCTCATGTCCGGCTGCCCAGCAGGTGGGCGGGCCCGACGTAGCCCAGGCCGATGCTGACGGAGTCGGCGGTCTCGATGACCGTCCTGGCCAGCTCGGCCTCGCGGGCCGGCAGGTCGATCGCCGACAGCGGCCCGGAGATGGAGATCGCCGCCACAATCGCGCCGGACCGGTCGCGGATCGGGGCGGCCACGCAGGCGCGGCCGAAGGCCAGCTCCTCGATCTCGGTCGCGTAGCCGCGGCCGAGCACGGTGGCCAGCTCCTCGTCCAGGCGGTCGTGGCCGGTGATGGTGCTCGGGGTGAACGGCGGCATCGCGGGCAGCAGCGCCCGGCGCTCCTCGGCGGACAGACCGAGCAGCAGGCACTTGCCGATGCCGGTGGCGTACAGCGGCTTGCGCTGGCCGGTCAGCACGAAGGAGCGCGGGGCCAGCCTGCCCTCGAAGTTGGCCAGGTAGAACATCGAGTCGTCCTGCCTGATCGCCACGTTCACGCCCAGGCCGAGGGCCGCGGCGAGGTCCTGCGCGATCTGACGAGCCTCGCGGTGCACCGGGTGCTGGTTGAGCGCCACCCCGCCGAGCGTGATCGGCGCGGTGCCGAGCCGGTAGAGGCCGCTCACCTCGTCGCGCTCGACGAACTCCAGCGTCTCCAGCGTGGCGAGCAGCCGGGACGCGGTGGACGTGCCCAGCCCGGTGGCCTTCGCGACGTCCGAAACGCGCAGCTCGGGGCGACCGGTCAGGAACGCCCGGAGCACGGAGATCGCCCTTTCTACACTCTGGTTGTTGCCCTGATCGGAAGCCATTCTGTCTCCATTGCAATCGCCGTGCACTATGTGGGATCGTGGCGCACATGTCGCAAATCCGTCAAGTGCGCTGCTTCCCGGTGAAAATCCGGCACGAGGCCGCCTACTTGGGCACCCCGCCACAGGAGGAGGGCTACTTCCTGCGCCCGCCGTGGCGCAGTCTCTACTCCGCCCGGTTCGAGACGCTCCTCGTCTCGATCACCTGTGCCGACGGCACCACGGGCTGGGGCGAGGCGCTGGCCCCGGTCGCTCCCGAGGTGCCGGCGGCCATCGTCGAGAGGCTGCTCGCCCCCGCGCTGATCGGCCAGGACCCGACCCGGGTCCGGCCGCTGTGGGAGCGGCTGACCGGCCTGATGCGCGAGCGCGGCCACCTGACCGGCCACCAGGCCGACGCCCTCGCGGCCGTCGACATCGCCCTGTGGGACCTGGCCGGCAAGCTCACCGGGCTGAGCGTCGCGTCCCTGCTCGGCGGCGCGTTCACGGACGACGTGCCCGTGTACGTGAGCGGCCTGCCCCGCCCGACCGACGCCGAACGGGCCGCGCTGGCCGAGGAGTGGGCCGCCAAGGGCGCGACCTCGGTCAAGCTGCACCTCGGCCACGGCGTCGAGGAGGACCTGGCCACCGTGGACGCGGTCGCCGCCTCCGGGCTCAAGGTCGCGGTCGACGCCCACTGGGTCTACGACGTGCCCTCCGCCGTACGGCTGGCGCGCGGTCTGGCCGAGCGCGGGGCCCTGTTCCTGGAGGCGCCGCTCGCGCCCGAGGACGTCGAGGGGCATCGGGAGCTGGTGCGGCGGGCCGAGCTGCCGATCGCCGTGGGCGAGATGCTGCGCAACCGGTACGAGTTCGCGCACTGGCTGTCGCGACGCGCGCTGGGCCTGGCGCAGCCGGACGTCGGGCGTACCGGGATCACCGAGCTGATGTCCATCGCCGAGCTGGCCGCGGCGCACCACGTGCCGGTGGCGCCGCACCACTCGACCGGGCTGGGCGTCGCCCTCGCGGCGGGACTGCACGTCAGCGCGGCCCTGGGGAACCTCGCCTGCTTCGAGTACCAGCCCACCACCTGCGAGGTGGCCGGCGCGATCCTCACCGCGCCGCTGCCCGGCGGCGCCGGCGGCTTCCCCCTCCCCGCCGGTCCCGGGCTGGGCGTGGAGGTCGACATCACCACCCTGAAAGAGGAGTCGTAAGTGCCCATTTCCGGACTTATCCCGATCCTGGCCACGCCGTTCACCGCGGCCGGCGAGCTGGACGTGCCGAGCCTGCGCCGGCTGACCGAGTGGCAGTTCGCCGCCGGCGCCGAGGGCGTCGCGGTGTTCGGCATGGCCAGCGAGGGTTTCGCGCTCACCACGGCCGAGCGCGCCCGGATCCTGACCGAGGTGCGCCAGGTGGCCGGATCCCGCCCGGTGGTCGCCGGGGTCGGCTCGACCAGCACGGCGACCGCGGTGGAGCAGGCCCTGGCCGCGGCGGAAGGGGGCGCGGACGCCCTGATGGTGCTGCCGCCGTACCTGGTCAAGCCGTCCGGCGCGCAGCTCGTCGACTTCTACGGCGTCGTGGCCGAGCGGGCGGGGATCGACGTGATGGTCCAGGATGCGCCCGGCGCCACCGGGGTGTCCATGCCCGAGTCGCTGATCGTGGAGCTGAGCAAGCTGGACGGCGTCACCTCGGTCAAGATCGAGGCCCCGCCGACCGCGCCCAAGGTCGGCGCGGTCGCCGCCAAGGTGGGCGGCGACTTCGCGGTGTTCGGCGGCCAGAACGCGCTGTTCTGCCTGGAGGAGTACGCGCGGGGGGCCGTCGGCACGATGCCCGCCTGCGAGTTCACCGACCTGCTCGCGCCGATCCTGAAGGAGCCCCGTCAGGACGCCTTCGCCAGGCTGCTCCCCCTGATCCGCTTCGGCATGCAGCCCGGCCTGGCCTGGGCGGTGCACAAGGAGGTGCTCGTCCGCCGCGGCCTGATCGAGTCGTCGACCGTCCGTTCCCCCGCCAAGCCCCTCGACCCCGGCACCCTGACCGCCCTGGACGAGGTCCTCACCGCCCTGCCCGAGCTGGGAGCCGCATGACCGCCGTACTCAGCCCGAGGCGGAATGGCATGACCGCCCTGGTCACCCCGCGATCGGAGCGGGCATGACCGCCCTCCTCGCCGGCGGCAACTCGCCGATCGGGCTCGCCATCGCCGAGGCCCTGGCCCGCGACGGCCACCAGGTCATCGGCACCGGGCTGGAGCCTTGCGACGCCCCCGTCTACACCCGCTTCGAGGTGGCCGACCTGTCCGCGCCGGAGCAGGCCGACCGGGTGGTCCGCGCCGCCGTGGACGCCTTCGGCGGGCTCGACGTCCTGGTGCTGGCCACGGCCGTGATGCCGGTCGCCCCGATCACCAGGACCACCGACGACCAGTGGCGGACCGCCATCGGAGCGACCCTGGACGCCGCCTTCCACCTGTGCCGCGCGGCCCTGCCGCACCTGACGCGGGCGGTCGTGGCGGTCGGCTCGGTCAACTCCTTCCTGTCCGCCCCCGGCCTGCCCGCGTACGCGGCGGCCAAGGGCGGCCTGGACGCGCTGATGCGGCAGATCGCCCTGGAGTACGGACCGGCCGGAATCAGGGCGAACATCGTCGCCCCCGGCCTGATCGGCGGCGAGGACCTGGAACACGCCGCCGACGGCTACCCCATCGGCCGCACCGGCACCCCGCAGGACGTGGCCGAAGCGGTCGCCTTCCTCGCCTCACCCGCCGCCGCGTTCATCACCGGCGCCACCCTCCCGGTGGACGGCGGCCTCTCGATCGCCTCCCCCGCCGCCTACCTCCGCCCCGACCTCCGCGCCCGCTTCACCCCGACGCCGTAGCCGGCCGGGGCCGGCGTCACACCGTGGGGTCGACGACCACCTTGCCCACGGCGTGGTCCTGGACGGCGGTGTGCGCGGCGGCGGTTTCGGCCAAGGGGAAGCGGATGATCGGGAGTCCGTGCTCCGTGCCCACCCCCATCGCGCCGTCGCGCACCGCCTCCGTGACGTCGTCGGCCGCGGCCGCCATCCGGTCGAGGTCGGCGAAGAGGACGAAGAACTGGAACCGGGTGTTGAGCCTGAGGTTCCGCAGGATGTCCAGCTCCACCTTGGGACTGTCGTCGGCGTACACCGCGATCGTGCCGTTGCTCTTGAGCACGGCCAGGTCGAGGTCGATGTTCCTGGCCACGGCGACCTCGACGACGACGTCCACGCCGTCCTCGGCCACCGCGCGGATCTCCGCCGCCGGATCGCCCTCGCGGTAGTCGACCACGTGGTGCGCGCCGGCCGCGGTGGCCAGCGCCGCCTTCTCCGGGCCGCTGACCGTGGTGATCACGGTGGCGCCGGCCCAGCGGGCGAGCTGGATCGCGGCGTGACCGACCGCGCCCGCGCCGCCGGTCACCAGCACGGTGGTGCCGTCCAGCGCCTTGGGGGCCAGGCGGCGCGGGCCGTTCTCGGCGACGGTGAGCGCCCGGTGCGCGGTGAGCGCGGGCACCCCGAGGGATGCGCCCACCTCGAACGACGCGTTCTCCGGCAACGCTCGCACCAGGGACGCGGGCAGGACGGTGAACTCCTGGGCGGTGCCGCTCATGTGACCACCGGCCGCCAGCGTCACCCACACCCGGTCGCCGGGCGCGAACGACTCGACACCAGGACCGACCGCGTCGATCACGCCGCCGCCGTCGTGGTGCGGGATCACCTCGGGGTACGGCATCGGCCAGGCGGGGGTGGAGCGGGCCCGCCAGTCGGTCGGGTTGACGCCGGAGACGTGGACGCGGACGCGCACCTCGCCCGGCCCGGGTTCCGGCACGTCACGCTCGACGAGTTCCAGGACGGAGGGAGCACCGATCTCGCGGTACAGGACGGCTCTCATGTCTCCTCCCCTTTCAGGCGCTCTGCCGCCGGGCCGCCGCCAGCGCCGCGCGGAGTTCGTCGGCGGTCACCGTCCCGCCGGGGTCCTCCGCGGTCATCTCCCGCTGATCCTTGAAGTACAGCCCGACGTACGCCGGAGTGTCCCGCTGGAAGCGCCAGCTGCCGGCCAGCGGTCCGGTGTCGAGGGTGTCGTAGCCGAGCAGGTCGATCAGCCGGGTGGCGGCGGCCTTCGCGTCCGGCGCGTCACCGGCGATCGGCAGCACCGAACGGTCGGGCGCGCCGGACGGGCGGGCCAGCGAGGCCAGGTGGTTCACCCAGATGTTGTTGAACGCCTTGACGACCTCGCTGCCGGTCAGGTGCCGCTGGAGCAGCTCGCTGGTGGTGACCTGCTCGGCGTCCAGCTCCGCGATCGAGCCGTCGCGTTCAGGATAGTAGTTGGTCGCGTCGAGCACGACCTTGCCGGCCAGGGGCGCCACCGGGATCTGGCGCTGATGCTTCAGCGGCACCGCGACCACGACCCAGTCCGCCGCGGCCGCCGCTTCTGAAGGGGTGGCCGCGCGGGCCCGTGGTCCCAGGTCCGCGACCAGGTCGGCGAGCGTTTCCGGGCTTCGGGAGTTGCTGAGGACGACGTTCAGGCCGGCGTCCACGGCGAGCCTGGCGAGGGCTCCGCCGATGTTCCCGCTGCCGATGAGCCCCAGGGTGAGTTGGTCGGACATGCGAAGACCTCCTAGAATCGGGATGGTCATCCCGCTTGTTCCCGGACTATACGGGATGGCTGTCCCGGTTGTCGACGGAGAGGTGCGAACCATGACGGACGAACGCGCGTTGCGGGCCGACGCGCGGCGTAACCGCGCACGCGTACTGGAAGTGGCGGCCGAGGTGTTCGCCACCGAGGGGCTGTCCGTGCCGGTCCACGAGATCGCCCGCCGCGCCGGGGTCGGGACCGGCACGGTGAGCCGGCACTTCCCCACGAAGGAGGACCTGCTCACCGCGATCATGTCCAGCCGGCTGGTGAAGCTCACCGAGGAAGCCGACGAGATCGCCCGCCGCGAAGCCCCCGGCACCGCCTTCTTCGCCCTCTTCACCGCCCTGGTACGCGAGGGCGCCTCCGACTGCGGGCTGGCCGAACTTGCCGGGACCGACCGTCGCCTGGACGCCCTGGGCGAACGCGCGGGCGCCGACCTGTGCGGCCGGCTGCAGAGCCTGCTCGCCGCCGCCCAGCAGGCGGGCGACGTACGGGCCGACGTCGGCTACCTGGACGTCAGGGCGCTGATGTCGGCCTGCATGAGCAGAAGGGAAGACCCGCTGGAGCCGATCCTCGGCGTCGTCATCGACGGACTGCGCGGCGGCACGAGCGGGTGAAGGGGTCGCCCCTGCCCGAGGAAGGCCGTACAGGGCAGATGTAACCAATGGTGATCGGACGGCGACATACAGGTGACGCCTGACGACGGCGGGTAGCCGCACGACTGCAGGAGGCTGTGTGTCCCAGTCCGCCGACGCCGCTCCGGACCATCCCGATCCGGGCAGGATCGCCACCCGGCGGGAGTTCGGGCGAGAGCTCTCGTCGCTGCGTGAGCGGGCCGGTCTGACCGTGCGGCAGGTGGCGGCCGAGGCCGGCGCGTACGGCGCGCACAGCACCCTCGGCGACTGGTTCGCGGGCCGCGGACTGCCGTCCACGTCGTCGCGTGACCTGCTGGTACGGGTGCTGGAAGTGTGCGGGGTGAGCGATCCGGCGCACGTGGAGGCGTGGCTGGCCGCCTGGCTGCGGGTACGGCGGGCTCCCGGCCGCCGCGTCGCCGGTCCTGAGCCGTACCGGGGGCTGGCCGCCTACCGGCCGGAGGACGCGGGCTGGTTCTTCGGGCGGCGCGCGCTGACCGGCCGGCTGCTCGAACAGGTGGCCGGGATGAGGGCGGCGGGCGGAGGCGTGCGGCTGGTGACGGGGCCCTCCGGGTCGGGCAAGTCCTCCCTGCTGCGCGCCGGCCTGGTCGCGGCCCTGCGCGACGGCGCTCTGCCCGGTTCCGCGCACTGGCCGGTGGCCGTGATCGTCCCGGGGGCGCGGCCGGTCGATGAGCTGGCCGTACGGCTCGCGCCGCCGGCCGGCGTGCGGGCGGACGAGGTCGCCGCGATCGTCCGCGAGGACCCGGAGGCCGCCGCCGGGTACGCCGCCAGGGCAGGGGCGGACGACCGGCCGCTGGTGCTGGTGGTGGACCAGTTCGAAGAGGTGTTCACCGAGTGCGCGGACGAGGCGGAGCGGCGCTGTTTCATCGCCGCCGTACGCGCCGCGGCCACGCCACCCGGCGGCGCGCTCGTGCTGCTGGGGCTGCGGGCCGACTTCTACGCGGCGGCGTTGCGGCATCCTGAGCTGGTCGCGCTCGCCCAGGACGGGCAGCTCGCCGTCGGCCCGATGGAGGAGCACGAACTGCGCGAGGCCATCGTGGAGCCTGCCAGGCGGGCCGGCGTCGAGATCGAGGACGGCCTGGTCGAGCTGCTGCTGCGCCAGGTCGCCCCGTCCACGGGCGGCGGGGCGCACGAGGTCGGCGTGCTCCCCCTGCTGTCGCACGCCCTCTACGCCACGTGGGGCCAGGGTCAGGGCCGGAGCCTGACGGTGGCCGCGTACCGCGTGGTGGGCGGCGTCGAGGGCGCGGTGGCGGCCAGCGCCGACGCGGTCCACGACGGGCTGACCGGCCGCCGCCGCGAGCTGGCCCGCCGCCTCTTCCTGCACCTGGTGCACGTCGCGCCCGACGCCGGCGACACCCGGCGCAGGGCCACCCTGGCGGAGCTCCTCGACGGCTGCGACGCCGAGGAGGCGGCCGAGATGGAGGAGGTGCTCGACCGGTTCGTCGCCCGGCGGCTCATCACCGCGGACGCGGACACCGTCGCGATCAGCCATGAGGCCCTGCTGCGGGCTTGGCCGCTGCTGCGGTCCTGGGTGGACGCCGACCGGGCCGGGCTGGTCGTCGCGCGCAGGCTCACCGCCGACGCTGCGATCTGGGTGCGGCTGCGCCGCGACCCCGACGCGCTCTATCGCGGCGGACGCCTGGTCGCGGCGCAGGAGTGGGCCGCCGGGTACGACGGGCGGCTCCCGGCCGACGCGAGGGA
The DNA here is from genome assembly GCF_003001935.1 of Nonomuraea fuscirosea. GTDB lineage: Bacteria > Actinomycetota > Actinomycetes > Streptosporangiales > Streptosporangiaceae > Nonomuraea > Nonomuraea fuscirosea. Next base: position 390,564 of record NZ_PVNG01000005.1, read on the forward strand.
GTTCCTGGAGGCGAGCGTCCGCCAGTCCCGGCGGCGGACCCGCCGGTTGCACCGGGCCGTCGCCGCGCTCGCGACCCTCCTGGTGCTGGCCCTGGTCGCCTCCGTCATGGCGGTACGCGCGCAGCGGGCCGCCGCCGGCGCGGAGCGCACCGCCACGTACCAGCGCGACCAGGCGCTCTCCCGTAAGACCGCGACGGACGCCGGCGCGCTGCGCGCCACCGATCCGAGCCTGGCCGCGCAGCTCGCCCTGGCCGCCTACCGGCTGTCACCCACCGCCGAGGCCAGGGGCGGCCTGCTCAGCGCGGTGGCCGGAATGCCGGCGACCCTGCTGACCGGCCACGAGAACGCCGTCCACGGGGCCGCGTTCCAGCCCGGCGGGCGGCTGCTGGCCACGGTGAGCACCGACGGGACGACGCGGCTGTGGGACGTACGCCGTCCGCATCGCCCGCAGGCGCTGCCGGTGCTCCGCGGTCACCTCGGCGCGGTGCTGGCGGTGAAGTTCGCCCCCGGCGGACACCTCCTGGCCACGGCCGGCGACGATCGCACGGCCCGGCTGTGGGACGTGGCCGACCCGCGCGCGCCGCGCCCGCTGGCCGTGCTGACCGGCCACACCCAGGGCGTCCGGCACGTGTCGTTCAGCCCGAGCGGCCGCATACTCGCGACGGCGGGCCATGACGGCGTCCCCAGGTTGTGGGACGTCGCCGACCCCTCGCACGCGCACCTGGCCGCCGAGCTGCCCGTCGAGCCCGGCACGATGACGACGGCGGTGTTCGCCCCCGGCGCGGATGTCCTGGCCACCGCCGGGCCGGGGAACACCGCGCGGCTGTGGGACGTCGCCGATCCGCGCCGTCCCCGGCGCCTGGCCGACCTCGAAGGCCACACGGCCGCGATCCTGGCCGCGCGGTTCAGCCCGGACGGCCGTACGCTCGCCACCGCCGGCTTCGACAACACGGTCCGGCTCTGGGACGTCGCCCGCCCGCGCGAGCCGAAGCCGATCGTCACCCTCACCGGGCACACCAACGGCGTCGCGGCGCTGGCGTTCAGCCCGGACGGCCGGCGGCTGGCCAGCGGCGGCTACGACACGACCGTACGGCTGTGGGACCTGCTGCGGCCCGCGAGCGTCCCGCTGACGCTGACCGGGCACGCCGACACGGTCCTCGCCGCGGCGTTCCAGCCCGGCGGCGAAACGCTCGCCACCACCTCCAGGGACGGGAAGGTCCGGCTGTGGGACCTTGGGGCGCCGCTGATCGGCGGGCAGGACGGCGCCGTCCGCACGGTCGCCGTCAGCCCCGACGGCCGCACCCTGGTCACCGGGGCCGGCCGGACGGCGCGGCTGTGGAGCCTGGTCCCCGGGCGCCCGCCCGCGCCGCAGGCCGTCCTGACCGGTCACACCGACGACGTCGTCCGGGCGGCGTGGCGGCCGGACGGCAAGGTGCTCGCCACCGCCGGCCTCGACTTCACGGTCCGGCTCTGGCAGGCCGGTGACGGCGGGCGGGCCGGCCCGCTCGCCGTCGTCAAGGCCCACACCGGCCACGTGTACGCGGCCGCCTTCGACCCGTCCGGGCGGACCCTGGTCACCGTGGGCGCCGACCGTACCCTGCGGACGTGGGACGTGACCGATCCGCGCCGCCCGCGGTCACTGGCGACGGTCACCGGGCACGGCGACACGGTCCTGTCGGCGGCCTTCTCCCCCGACGGCCGCACCCTGGCCACCGGCGGCGCCGACCGTACCGTACGGCTGTGGGACGTCACCGACGCCCGCCACCCGGCCGTCACCGCCACGCTGACCGGCCACCGCAACGCCGTCGGCGACGTGGCGTTCAGCCCGGACGGCGGCCGGCTGGCCGCGGCGAGCGCCGACGGCGTGATCCTGCTCCACGACCTCGCCGCCCGGCCCGGCGAGCGGCCACCCGTGCCGCTGACCGGCCACACCGGCGCCGTCGCCGCCGTGGCCTTCCACCCCGGCGGCAGGCTGCTGGCCTCCGCCGGCTTCGACGGCACCGTGCGCCTGTGGGACCTCACGCGCATCGGCCGGCCGGACGCCATGGTCACGCTGACCGGCCACACCGACCGGGTGTACGCCGCCGCGTTCGGCCCGGACGGCCGCACCCTGGCCACCGGCGGGGTGGACGCGACCGTCCGGCTCTGGGAGACCGACGCCGTCCGCGCCGCGCGGCGGGCATGCGTGCTCGCCCATCCCGTGATCAGCCCGGCGGAATGGGCCCGCCACATACCCGGCCTCCCTTACCGTCCGCCCTGCCCGTGACCTGGAGCAGCACCGCCCGGGGACGAGCCCGTGCCGGCGTCCGGTCAGGGGGTGGCCGTGCCGGCGTCCACGCCGATCGGCGGGAGCGGCCGCTCCGACCTGGCCGCCGTTCCCGCGTCAGGGCCGCAGGCCGCCTCCAGCAGGTGGCCGCCGATCGCGAAGTCGATGGCGTGCGCGACAGGGAGACCGTTCTCGTCGAGTTGGCGGTAGTTCCTCAGGTTGGTGCCGAAGGCGAACTGGCGGCCGCCACCGGCGTCCGAGAAGGCGAAGGTCTCCATGCCGGGGATGCTCCCGTCGTGCCCCCAGAACCGGCCGCACGGCAGGTCGAGCGGGTAGATCCCGAGACCGTAGTCGATCACGACGCCCGCGAGCGACCGGATGGGCACGGTCGTCCGCATCTCGGCGAGCAGGGCCGGGCCGAGGAGTTCGCCGCGCAGCAGCGACCGGAAGAAGCGGTTGAGGTCCTCCATCGTGGTGACGGCCGCGCCCGCCGTCCAGGCCCAGGACATGTCGTAGACGCTGTAGTCCCTGGGCGGGTCGAAGTAGCCGAACAGCGCCTCGTACGCCTTGGAGCTGGGCCCCGGGATGTGCGGCGTACGCGGGAACGACGTGTGCCGCAGCCCCGCCTTACGGAAGACGTGCTCGGTGATGTACCGCTCGGCGCTCGTGCCCGTCACCTTCTCCAGCAGCAGGCCGGCGATGACGTAGTTCGTGTTCGAGTACGCACCGGGGGCCGCCCCCGGCTGCCCGGTCGCGGGGGCGCCGAGGCCGGCCCGCGCCAGCTCCTCCGGCCGGAAGGCGCGGAAGCGGTTGGCGTCCAGGCTCTCGACCGTCGGGAAGATCACGCCGGCGTGGTCGGCGATGTGGCTGGTGTGGTTGAGCAGCATGCGTACGGTGATCCGCTGCCCGCGCTCGCCCGGGACCAGCTTCGGCAGGTAGCGGCCGACGGGGGCGTCCAGGTCGATCCTGCCCTGGCCGGCCTGCTGTAACACGGCCACGGCGACGAACGACTTGGTGACGCTCCCGGCCCGGTGCACCATCTCGGGACGCACCGGGCGGCGGGTCTCGACGTCGGCGACGCCCGCCGCGCCCTGCCAGCTCCGCCGGCCGTCCACGACGTTCGCGTAGATGCCGTACATGCCGGCCTCGTGCACGGCGTCCAGCGTCTGCCGCAGCCGCTGCCGGTCGAGGCCGCCGTCCTCGGCGGCGGCCACGGGTCCCGCCGCGAGCAGCGCGGCGGCCAGAGTCGCGGCTCCCAGCCGCGATGCGTGCCTGGTGAATCGACGAAGGGTCATGGCGCCCAGGATGAGCGTTCCGCCCGGCGGAGGTCAGTGCGCTGTGTCACCGGTCCCGTATGACAGAAGTCAACGGCGAGATTAGACTGTACTGTAAAGTAAAGCCGAGTGAGGGAACGTGACCACGTGAAAGACCTGCCGGGCCGCGACCCGCGAAGGTCGAGCTCCGACGAGAAGATCCTCGCGGCGGCGAAGGAGCTCTTCCTGGCCGACCGCTACGACGGCGTCACCCTGGAGCGGGTCGCCGAGCGGGCCGGGGTGTCGCGGCAGACCGTCTACAACCGCTTCGGCGCCAAGGAGACCGTGTTCCGGGAGATGGTCCGCCGTCACTGGGCCGCCTTCGACGGGCCGGACCGCCGGGGCGTCGAGTGGGACGCCGACGCGAGCGCCGAGGACGTCCTGCGGGGGTTCGCCCGGTCGCTCCAGCGTTTCGCCACCGAGACCGACCAGATCCGGTTCGCCCGGCTCGTGGTCGCCGAGTCCGGGCGGCAGCCGTGGATCGCGGAGGAGTTCTACCGGCTGGGCAAGGGGCCGATCGCGGCGGCGTTCGCGGCCTGCCTGGACGACCTGGCCGCGCGTGGCCTCCTCCGGTGCCCGGACCCCCATCTCGCGGCGCGCCAGTTCATGGGGCTGGTGCAGGAGTTCCTGGTGTGGCCGGGGGTCATGGCGTTCGCGGAGGAGGTCGCCGTTCAGCCCGCCGCGGAGGTGGTGATCGAGGAGGCCGTACGTACGTTCCTCGCCCGCTACGGGCCCGCGCACTGAACTCGGAGGAGAAACCGGCAATGTCCGCAGACAGCATCGTTCTCGGCGAGGTCCAGATCACCCGCGTCATCGAGTGGTCCGGCCCCATCCGCACCGCCCGCTTCATCATCCCGGACAGCGACGAGGCGGTCTGGCGGCGCAACCAGGAGTGGCTGGCGCCGGACTTCTGGACCCCGGCCGACGACGCCTACCGCTGCCACATCCAGACCTGGGTGCTGCGCAGCGAGGGCCGGACGATCCTGGTCGACACCGGGGTCGGCGACGACAGGGAGCGGCCGCAGGTCCCGCGGTTCGCGGGGCTGAAGACCGGCTATCTCGACCGCCTGCGCGCCGCCGGGGTCGCGCCCGAGGACGTCGACGTCGTCGTCAACACGCACATCCACTACGACCACGTCGGCTGGAACACCGAGTGGCGCGACGGCGCGTGGGTGCCCACGTTCCCCAACGCCACGTACCTGATCCCCCGGCTCGACCACCTCTACTTCGATCCGGACGGCGACCGTCGCCGCCGGGCGCCGCGCGACGAGCACGAGCGGATCCGCTGGGAGGGGAGCAAGCTGGTGTTCGAGGACAGCATCGCCCCCGTCCACCGGACCGGGCAGGCGGTGCTGTGGGAGGGCACGCACCGCGTCGACGGCAACCTGCTGCTGGAGGCCGCGCCGGGGCACACCCCCGGCTCGTCCGTGCTCACCCTGCGCTCGGGCGCCGACCGCGCCGTCTTCGTCGGGGACCTGCTGCACAGCCCCGTCCAGGTTCTCGAACCCCGCTGGAACAGCTGCTTCTGCGACGACCTCCGGCTCGCCGCCAGGACGCGCCGCGCCCATCTCGCCCGCGCCGCCGAACAGCACGAACTCGTCATCCCGGCCCACTGGCCGGGCCACGGCGCCGCCGAGGTACGAGCGGACGGCGACGGCTTCGCCATCTCCGCGTGGGCCCCTTTCGCGGAGGAGCCTCCGAGCGCCTAGTACCGGTAGAGGTCCCGCTCACTGAGCGCCGGGTCGCCGTCGTCGGAGCGTCTCAGGCGGGCCGCGGAGCCGAACATGGGGCCACGAGCGGGCTGGAGCCCGGCGAACCGCCCGAAACCGAGCGGCCGGGGTACGTCGTCGTAGACGGCCTCCATGCCGCCCCTGACCGAGTACGTCTCATGCCAGAAACCGGTGCCGCCCGAGTCACGCAGGAAGTCCAGCCACCACTGCCGATGCGGCTCGGACCGGGCGAAGGCGAGCAGCGACGGCAGGTCCCGCCAGTACTGGCGCATCCCCATGTTCATCGGGAAGAACGAGTAGTACACAGGCTCGTGCAGCAGCAGCCCGTCCGGCTTTCCCGCGACCGATTCGCTGATCTTGCGGCCGAAGCCGAAGAAGGTCCTGATGCCGTACCAGTGGTTCACGCGCATGCCGAGGTAGAGGACGAGGAGGTCGGGATAGGCGGACAGATCGACGGTCTGCCGGTTCACTCGGGTGGGCATGGGATGCCGCTCCTTACGGTCGCTTCGATGGGGTCGCGGGGAGCGTGGAGCGCCCCGTGGGTGCCGGGCCGGGCCGCCCGCCGGGTTTCGCCCTGGCCACGGTGCCGAGGTAGAGCAGCAGCCCGGCGGTGGTGAGGGCGAAGCCGGCCCAGACGGTGGACAGGGTCCCCCAGCCGGCGTCGAGGGTGAGCGCGCCGCCGATGGCCCCGAGCGAGTTGGCCAGGTTGAGCGCGGCCAGGTTGAGCGCGCCCATCAGGGCCGGGGCGCCCGGCGCGAAGCCGGTCAGCCGGACCTGGATGGTGGGGATCGCGAACATCATGGTCGCGCCGACGCCGAACAGGCAGGGCAGCAGGATCGCCAGGTCGCCGCCGGCCACGCCGATCAGCACCAGGAGCGCCAGCACGCCGCCGTACCCCCAGATCAGGCCGAGGTGCTCGTACCGGTCCGCGACGCGGCCGCCGAGGTGGTTGCCGGCGGCCATGCCGAGCCCGAAGACGGCGAGCGCGATCGGGATGAGCGCGGCGTCCTGCCGCGCCGCGTCGGTGACGAACGGGCCGATGAAGGTGTAGACGGCGAAGATGCTGGAGACGCCCAGCGCCGCGACGGCCGCCATCAGCCAGACGTCGAGCCGGCGCAGGGCGGCCAGCTCGTTCGCGACGGAGCCGCCGCGCAGGTCGCCGGTACGCGGGAGCCAGGCCAGCAGGGCGGCGCCGGCCAGCAGGCCGATGGCGAGCACGGCCCCGTACATGGTGCGCCAGCCGGCGCTCTGGCCGACGAACGTGCCGAGCGGCGAGCCGACGATGGTGGCCACGGTCAGGCCGCCCATCACGGTGGCGAACGCCTTGCCGCCCTTGCCGGGGCCGTACAGGTACGCGGCCACGACGGCGCCGGCGCCGAAGAACGCGCCCTGCACGCTGCCGGTGACGAACCGGAAGACGACGAGCAGCTCGATGGTCGGCGCCAGCGCGGAGAGCCCGTTGCCGAGCAGGAACAGCGCGATCAGGCCGAGCAGCAGGGTGCGCCGGTTGACCCGGGCGGCGAGCAGGGTGATCGCCGGGGAGCCGAGCACGACCCCCAGGGCGTAGGCGGTGATCGCATGGGTCGCGACCGGGATCGACACCCCCAGATCGGCGGCGAACAGCTGGATGATGCCGTTGCTGCCGAACTCGCCGGTGCCGATGGCGAAGGTGCCCAGGGCCAGCGCGAACAGGGCCGGTCCCGGCTTGCGGACGGGCGACCCGGCACGGGTGTGCCGGTCCTCTTCGGCGGTGCACTGGCCCTCGTACGCGTGCTGATGCATCGTCTCCTCCCGGAGGCCGGAGGTCAGCGCGCCGCGCGTCTGATGAGGTCGGCGGTCACGGAGGGCTGCGAGATCATCGCGACGTGGGAGGCGCCGACCTCGTGCACCCGTGACCCGGCCCGCCGCGCCATGAACCGTTGCGCGGCGACCGGGAGCACCTGATCGTTCCTGGCGATGAGGAAATAGGAGGGGATGGTCCTCCACGCCGGCGCCCCGGACGGCTCCCCGAGCGCGCGCGTGTCGGCGGGCCGCTGACCTGCCTGCATCAGGTCGGTGGTCGCCCTCGGTACGTCCTTGGCGAAGACGTCGTGGAACGCCTCCTTCTTGATGTATCCGTCGACCAGGCCGTCACCGTAGGGGCGGAAGTCCAGCGCCGCCTCGTCGAGCCGGCTGCCCGGATACTTCGTCTGCAGCTCCAGCAGCGACTCACCCTCGTCGGGGGCGAAGGCGGCCACGTACACCAGCGCCTTCACCTTCGGGTTGCCGGTCGCGGCGTTCGTGATGACCATCCCGCCGTAGGAGTGCGCGGCGAGAACGATCGGGCCGCTGATGGTGGCCAGGAGGGAGGCCAGGTAGGCGGAGTCGGCGGCCACGCCGCGCAGGGGGTTGGCCGGGACGATCACGGGATGGTGCTCGCGGATGAGCCTGGCGCCGACGTCGTTCCAGCCGGAGGCGTCGGCGAACGCGCCGTGCACGAGCACCACGGTGGGCTTGGGTTCGGGTTTGGGTTCGGGCTTGGCTTCCGGCCGGGGGCGCGCCTGCGCCTCGGACGTTCCCAGCAGGGCACCGGTCGCCACCGCGGCGGATCCGGCCAGCACGGCCCGGCGAGTCCTCGTCATGGTGTGGTCCTTCCAAACGGGTGATGGGCAGCTCTGATCGCAGGTCAGAGTAGGTCCCGGCCACTTGACGAGTACTGGATCCGGCAGGTCAGTCGTCGGGAAGTACGCCTCGGTCGCCGGCCGGTGCGCCGGGTCGGCCTGCGGGCATGCCGGTCTCCTCCGCGGCCGGAGCGATGACCCGCCGCGCACCGGGCCCGCAGGCGGTCAGAGGCCGCGCACCGGGCCCGCGGGCGATCAGAGTCCGGCGAGGAACTTCTCGGCGCGGCGGGCGAACAGGTGAGAACCCCGTTCGTCGGACCGGTCCCGGGCCTGCTCCGCGGCCCTTCGTACGACGTCGGCGGGCTCGCCGCGGGCATGCAGCAGCCGCGCCCGCAGCAGCAGGACGAGTCCTTCCGCGTAGCGCTGGCCGTAGGCCTCAAGGGCCTGCTCCGCCCGGTCGAGTGCGGTGCCCGCCTCCTCCGGCAGCCCGGCCGCCAGCCACATCTCGGCGCTCAGCGCGTGGTGGTACGCGACGCCCCACCGCGGCGGGTCGACCAGCGTCCCGGCCAGGATCCGGTCCGTCTCCGCCGCGATGCCGGCCGGGTCGTCGCCGTCGAGGGCACGCGCCCAGTTCCAGATCAGCCGGATGTAGTGCTCCTGCTGGACGGCGGCGCGGCCGGTGCCCGCGGTCGTCCAGCGGTCGATCGTGCGCAGCACCCAGCTCGCGTCGCCGGCCATCGACGCGATGATCGTGGTGTAGTAGGCCCAGGTCGCGACCGCGTACGAATCCTCGGGGCCGTTCCACTGGTCGATGATGGTCTCCGCCGTCTCGACGTCACCGTGCAGCGCCGTGACGACGGCCTGCCAGCCGGGCCACTCCCCCGAGACGTCACGCCGGATCGGGGACTCGCTGTAGGCGGAGACGACGCCGTCGAGCAGGGCGGGGTCGTTCTCGGTGAAGCAGCGGAACGCCGCGCCGATCTGGCCGACGTCCCATTGGTGCAGGCCCCAGGCTTGCCGGCCGTACACCCGGACGACCGGGTCGCCGGACGCCTCCCCCTGCTCGTACAACCGGCGGACGAGCCGGACGCGGTCCCACTCCAGAAAGGTGTAGGCGCCGAAGAGGCGGGCGAAGAGCAGGCCCGCGGCCTCCACCTCCCTGCCGAGCCGCCGGGCCAGCAGTTCCGCGCGCTCCAGCAGGTCGAACGTGGTGCCGCCGAATCCGGCCTGCCGGCGCGGGGCGATGGCGAGGAGGGAGAGGGCGGAGAGTTCGAGTTCCGGCAGCCCGGCGTTCCGCGCGATCTGGGCGGCCGTCTCCAGGTGCCGATCGGCGGCGGCGAAGGCGAGCTTGGTCGTGGCGCGCCGACCGGCGCGCTTCAGCGCCTCCACGGTACGCACCGGGTCGGCGAGAGGACCGGCGGCACGCAGATGGAAGGCGAGGCGTTCGACGACGGACTCGTCGTCCGCCCGGCTCCCTTCGAGCGCGTCCGCGACCCGCAGGTGCAGCCGGACGGCCCGCGACCGCTCCGTGGTCTCGGTGATCGACTCGCGCACCAGGTCGTGCGCGAAGCGCCACAGGAACGGATCCTCCGGCGCTGTTTCGAGCAGGCCGAGCGCGCGCAGCGGTTCGAGGTGTTCGAGGCAGTCCGCGACGTCGATGGCTGCGGCGCGGGCGAGCAGGCCGAGGTCGACGTCGCGGCCGATGAGCGCCCCGATCGTGAGCAGGTCGCGCGTGTCGTCGTCGAGGCCCGCCAGCCGATCGCGTACGACGTCGCGCACGGTGGACGGCACTCCGGCGCGGGCCGCGGCGTCGCCGTCGCCGAGCGCGCCGCGGTCGCTGAGGAGCCGCGACAGTTCGCGGACGAAGAAGGGGTTGCCGGCGGTGCGCACGTGGATGGTGCGGGCGATGTCTGCGCCGGGTTCGTGGCCGGTCTCGCGGCGGATGAGTTCGGCCACGTCGGTCAGGCGGAGCGGGCCGAGGTGGATCCTGCGGTGGCCGGGCAGCCGGCTCGCGGCGGCCAGCGCCCGCGACAGGTCGGGTCCGGGTGCGGGTGCGCGGTCGCGAAGGGCGCCGATGATCGCGGTGCCGGCGGGCAGCCGGCTCGCCAGGTGGTGGAACAGCTGGAGCGAGGTGGCGTCGATCCATTGCAGATCGTCCAGGACGAGCAGCGTCGGCCGTTCCGCCGAGACCTGGCCGAGGAACGTGACGACCTGCTCGAACAGGCGGAACTGGGCGCGACCGCTGGACAGCGGCGGTGCGGCGTCGTCGTCGCGGGCTTCGAGCAGGCGGCCGAGCTCGCCGGCCAGCCACTTCTCGCGCGCCAGGGCGGGCAGGCTGTCGAGGACGGCGGTGAGCGCCTGCTCCCATGGCCACATCGACGGCGTTCCGTCGCCTTCCAGGCAGGACGCCCAGGCGACGAGCGCGCCGTGCCGGTCCGCGGCGTCGGCGGCGGCCTCTTCCAGCAGGCGCGTCTTGCCCGAGCCCGGTTCGCCTTCGACTACGGCGAGGCCGGTGCGGCCGGTGAGAGCCGCCTCGATGGCCTGCCGCAGCACGCCGAGTTCCTCGGCCCGGCCGACCAGCCCGGCCGCCGGCCGCGCCGGTGCACGACCGCCCGCACTCCCCGCACTGGCCGCACTGCCCGCACTCCCCGCGCTGGCCGCGCTGGCCGCACTGGCCGCGCTGGCCGCACTCCCCGCGCTTTCCGTCATCGGCGACGCTGGGGTCTGTGTCAGCACCCGCAGGTGCGCGGCCCGCAACGCCGGGCCGGGGTCGATGCCGAGTTCCTCGGCGAGGCGGTCACGGACCGCGTGGAAAGCCGACAGCGCCTCCGCCTGCCGTCCAGCGGCGCCGAGCGCGGTGACGAGGGCGGCCTGTACGGGTTCGTGGAACGGCGCCATCGACGCGGCCAGCTGCAGCGGCGGGATCACCCGCTCCGGCCGGCGGGACGACACCGCCAGTTCGGCCGCCGCCGCGCAGGCGGCGTAGAACTCGTCGTCGAGCGCGGCCAGGATCGGCATCGCGGCCGGCCCGAAGGACAGCCCGTCCCCCGCGGGGCCGCGCCAGAGGCCGATCGCCCTGACGTAGTGGTCGAGCGCCACGTCGTGCTCCTGCCGGGCGAGGGCGGTCCCGGCGGTGTCGAGGAGTTCGCGGAACGTGACGAGGTCCAGCGTGCCGGGACCGGCGCTGAACACGTACGCGTTGCCCCGGCGGAGCAGGTACGTGCCGGCCGCCCGGGCGGCGACCCCGGGTTCGAGCACCCGCCGCAGGGCGCCGACGTACTTCTGGATCAGGTTGAGCGCACTGACGGGGGCGTCGTCCGCCCAGATCAGGTCGATCAGCTCCCTCGTGCTGACCGGGTGGCCCACCCGGGCCAGCAGCAGGGCCAGCAACTGCGCCTGCTGCCGTGGGCCGGCGTCCAGCTCGGCGCCGTCCCGCCACAGCCGCAACGGGCCGAGGACCTGCAGCCGTAGCGAACCGGCCCCGGCCGGCACCGCTTCACCACCGGGCCGGGTCACGCCGGCTCCTGGACGGACAGGCCCGGCTGGTCCGCCCGCGACCCGCGCCGGCGGCTGATCAACCAGCCGAACCCGGTCGCCGTGAAGAACATGACGATGCCGTACACCGCGCCGGGGATGGCGATCTCGGCGCTGTTCAACAGCGTCGGGCTCAGCGCGACCGTGATGGCGAGGCCGGTGTTGTGGATGCCGATCTCGAACCCGGCCGCGGTCGCGGCGCGATGCTCGACACCGGCCAGGCGCGGCACGCCGTACCCGATCAGCAGGCTGACGACGTTGAAGACGAGCGCGGCCAGGCCGACCGAGACGAAATAGCCGACGAGGTTCTCCCGCTCGGCGTACAGGACGGCGTAGATGACGCCGACCAGCACCACGACCGACAGCACCCGGACGGGCAGGTTGAGCCGCCGGGCCAGCTCCGGCGCCCGCCCGCGCACGAGCATCCCGAGCGCGACCGGCACGACCACCATCGTGAAGACCTGCATGATCTTGTCGAACTGCAGCCCGAGGGCGGCCCCGTCGGGCAGTAAGAACCCGGCCGAGAGGTTCACCACGATCGGCAGCGCGACCACGGCCAGCACCGAGTTGATCGCGGTGAGCGTGACGTTCAGCGCGACGTTGCCGCCGAACAGGTGGCTGAACAGATTGGCCGTGGGGCCGCCGGGCGACGCCGCCACCAGCAACATCCCGACCGCCAGCGCCGGCGCGAGCCCGAAGGCGAGCACCAGGCCGAAGCAGATCGCGGGCAGCAGCACGATCTGGCACAGCAGCGCCACCACCGCCGCCTTCGGATACTGGCCGACCCGCCGGAAGTCGTCCAGGGTGAGGCTGAGGCCCAGCCCGAACATGACGATACCGATGGCGAACGGCAGACTGGCCAATATCGACGAAGACCCCATGGCGGACATCTTCCGGCATACCGACGGGCCCCCGGTAGAGCCCGCGGCCTGCGGTTGTTCCAGGCGGACCGTTCCGGCACGGTCGTGCCCCTCTTACCGCACGTCGCGGTCGACGGCCCTCAGGACGCCGCGCCCTGCGTGTCGTCGATGCCGAGGGCGGTGGCCAGGTCGCGCAGGCACTCCTCGAAGACGGGCTCCATGTCGGTGTAGGCGAAGTCGAGCTGGTGCAGGACCTCCATGCAGAGCAGGCCGTACAGCCTGATCCAGCAGGCCAGGAAGACGTGCGCGGCCTCGGGCGGCAGCCGTCCGTCGATGGCGGCGGAGTAGGCGGTGAGCTGCTCACGCTGGGAGGCGGGCAGGGCGGCCAGGTCGGGCACCGGGAACGGCCGGTTCCGCCACAGCTCGGCCGTCAGGTCGAGCAGGACCTGCTCGAACCGCAGGGCGGCCTGGTGACGGGCCGAGGCGGCGCCGCGGTTCGGCGGGCTGATGGTGCTGGCGAAGATCCAGCCGAACTCGGCCGGGTGGGCGACGGACCAGGCGCGCATGGCCCGGCAGACGGCCAGCAGCCGCTCGCCGGTCGGTGCGCCGGCGCGGGCGTCGCGGGCCCGCTCCATGACGGCGGCCAGTTCGCGGAAGAAGTCCGCGGTCACCGCGCCGACCAGCTCGTCGTGGCCGGCGTAGTAGTGGTAGAGCGCCGGGCCGCTCATGCCGACCTGCCGGGCGACCGCGTTGATGGTCACCGCGGCCGATCCCTGCTCGACCAGCAGTTTGCGCGCGGCCGCGTGGATCTCCTCCAGGGTCGCCTGGCGCAGCCGTTCCCGCCTGCTGGTCTGTGCGGACATCGGCACCCCTCCGGTCGTTCCTTCGTCGCTTGACATCTTAGGGCACCTATGTTTCCTTAATGGCTCTAAGCAAACCTAAAGATCCTAAGGAGCGACTGTGGAATCCCTGTGGTGGATCCTGCTCGCGGTGATGGTGCTGGTGACGGCCGTGTGGTGGCGGATGTCCCGATCCGCCCATCTCCGGCGGCAGAGGAAGTCCTGACATGGCCGGTACGACGCGCGGCCGCCGGCGGAAGGCGATCATCGTGGGAGGCGGCATCGGCGGGCTCGCCACGGCCGTCGCCTTTCATCGGCGCGGCTGGCAGGTGGAGGTCCTGGAACGCGCCCCCGCGTTCACCGAGGCAGGCGCCGGGCTGAGCATCCAGCCCAACGGCCTGCGCGCGCTGGACGCCCTCGGCCTCGGCGACCGGCTGCGCGCCGACGGGCCGGCCGACCCACCCGCGGGCATCCGCGGCAGCCACGGTGACTGGTTGATCCGCAACGACGTCGACGGCCTCAAGCGCCGCTTCGGCCCGTGGGCGACCGTGCACCGGGCCGCCCTGGTCGCCCTGCTGCGCGCGGCCGTTCCGCCCGAGGCGTTACGGCCCGGCGTCGACGTCCGGGGTGTGCGGCCTGACGGCACGGTCCACCACGGCGGCGGCGCCTCCGCCGCCGATCTCGTGGTGGGCGCCGACGGCGTGCACAGCGTGACCCGGCGCTCCCTCTGGCCCGAGCTTCCCGGGCCGCGCTACGTCGGCTACACCACCTGGCGGCTCATCGCGCCGCCTCAGCTCGTCGAGGGAAGTGCGGAGACGTGGGGCAGGGGCGAACGGTTCGGACACGTGCCGATGCCCGACGGCCGTGTCTACTGCTACGCGATGGCCAACGCCCCGGCCGGCTCCCGCATCGGCCTGGCCGAGCTGCGCGAACGCTTCGCCCGCTGGCACGCACCCATCCCCGCGCTGCTCGCATCCGCGGACGAGAAGACGGTGCTGCAACACGACACCTATGAGCTGCCGAAGTTGCCCGCGTACGTCCGCGGCAACGTCGCCGTGCTCGGCGACGCGGCCCACGCCATGACCCCCAACCTGGGGCAGGGCGCCTGCCAGGCACTTGAGGACGCGGTCACGCTCGCGCACGCGGTGGACACCCTCGGCGTGCGCGCGGGGCTGGCGGCCTACGACGGCGCCCGCAGGCCGCGGACCCAGCTGATCGTCCGCCGTTCCCGCCAGGCGGGCGCCGCCGCGCACTGGACCTCCACGCCGCTGACCACGCTGCGGGACGCCCTCCTCCCCCGCCTCCCGAACGCGCTCTTCGCCCGCTCCCTCACCCCCGCCTACGACTGGAGGCTCTGACACCCTGATCGCGGAGCGCCTACGCTGCCGCCATGAACGACGGCCCCGCGTACGCGATGACCTTCAGCAGCGGCCCGCAGCCCATCGACGACTTCGCACCGAAGCTCGGCGGGGATCCCGTCTGGCTGGAGGCCCCGCAATGGCCGCTCTGCCACCGGCACGAGCGGTCCATGGGCTTCATCGGCCAGTTCCGGCTGCCCGGTCAGCCCCTTCGCATGGCCTATCTGTTCATGGGCGGCCGGTGCGAGCTGACCTTCGAACCCGACGCCGGCGAGAACGCCCTGATCGTCCAGCCCGGCCGGGTGCCGGGCTTCATCGAGACGATTCCCGTCGCCACCGGTGACTCCCTGGTCGGACCCGAGGTCCTCATCGATCTGGACGAGGTGGAGCAGGCGGAGCTGGAACGAGGAGAGTCCTACCTCCTGGGGGAGCCGACGTGGCTGCAGCATCGGCAGCACCCGCCCGGCGGCCCGTGGTCGTTCTTCTTCCAGCTCCACTCCTCCGTACCAGGCGTGTACGAGGTGAACTTCGGCGACGGAGGCGTCGGGTACGGCTTTCTCAGCGGCGACGAGCAGGAAGGGCGCTTCCTGTGGCAGTGCTGACCGCGTCCGGGGTCAGTCTGAGCGGACGTGGCCGCGTCGGGTGAGGGCGAGCACCAGCAGGAGCACGGCCACCCCGGCCAGGCCGACGACGTTGCAGGCGTCGGTGAACGCCGCCCGTACGCCGGCCAGGAGGTGGAGGTCACCGCGGGCCGTGGCGTCGCGGACGCCGTCGACGACGCTGCCGGCGGCCGTCGTGCCCGGGAGGTCGAGCCGGGCGCGGTAGACCACGGTGCCCAGCGAGCCGAGGACGGTGAGGCCGACGGCGATGCCGAGTTCGTTGCTGACCTGGGCCAGGGCGGCCCCCGCTCCGGCCCGCTGCGGTGGCGCGGCGCTGATGACGTGGTCCATGAGCAGCGGGAACGCCGCGCCGATGCCGAAGGCGGCCAGTGCCGCGCCGGCGGCGGCCAGGGGGCGGCCGGCCCAGGTGACGGGCAGGAACGCGTACAGGATGAAGCCGAGCGTCATGACCAGCAGCATCGCCAGGACGACCGTGCGCTGGGGCAGGTGACGGTTGAGCCACGGGCCCAGGTTCGAGGCGGCGATCATGAGAACGATCTGGGGCAGGGTCCACCAGGCGGCTTCGAGCGGGGTCAGTCCTTGGACGTCCTGGAGGTAGAGGTTGAAGAACAGCGAACTGCCGCCCATGATCACCGAGGTCAGGAACAGGGCGGCCAGGGTACGCGCCACCGCCGGGGTGCCGATCAGGCTCAGGTCGAGCAGCGGGTTGTCCAGGCGCCGCTGGCGGCGGGCGAACAGCGCGGCCAGGACGATCCCGGCGGTCAGGGTGAGCCACACCGAGGCGGTGGCGCCGTCGTTGATCCAGGCCTTGAGCGCGTACACGATCGCGAGGATCGCGGCCAGGCTCTGCGCGGTGCTCAGCAGGTCGATGCGGGGCGCCTGCTCGGATCGGGTCTCCGGCAGCAGGCGCGGGACGACGGCGATGGTGACGGCCATGACCGGTACGCCGACCAGGAACACCGATCCCCACCAGAAGTGGGCGAGCAGCAGTCCGCCGACGAAGGGCGCGACGGCCATGCCGCCCAGGAAGACGGTCATGTAGGCGCCCATCGCCTGAATACGTGCCTTGGTGTCGGTGAACAGGACGCCGATCAGGGACATGGAGGCGGGCATGATGGCCGATCCGGCCATGCCCATGACGGCGCGGGCGAGGATGACCAGGAGCGGGGTGGTGGCGAAGGCGCCGACGGCGGAGGCGGCCGCGAAGACGGCCGCGCAGATGAGGATCATGCGGCGGCGGCCGATCCGGTCACCGATGGCGCCGGTGGCGAGCATGGATCCGGCGACCAGGAAGTTGTAGCTGTCGATGATCCACAGCAGCTCGGCGGCGCTGGGATGCAGGTCGCGGGCCAGCGACGGCAGGGCGACGCCCATGACGGAGATGTCGATGGCGACCAGTAGGGTGGGCAGGGCGAGTGCGGCCAGCGCCCATCTCCGGCGTCGTACGTCCGTGAGCGTGTTCATGCTGCTGCGGGAATCCTTCGTGCGTTGCGGACGAGGGGGAGGACGGCCGCCATGAGGACCGCGGTGATCAACAGGGCCGGCGGGTAGCCGGTGAACGGTGCCAGGAGGCCGACGGCGAACGCCCCGGCGGCCATGCCGCTGTCGTAGGCGGCGTTCCACAGGGCACTGACGGTGCTGAACATCTCCGGCCGGACGCGGGCGTACATGACGGTCATGGTGGCGTTCTGCAGGACGCCGAATCCGGCGCCGAACACCGCCGCGCCGACCATGACGCTCACGCTCCAGGAGGTCAGCGACACGGCGGCCATCCCGGCGGCGGACAGCAGCAGCCCCGGCAGCAGCAGTCCCTCGTGCCCGCGACGGTCGCCGGCGCGGCCGGCGACCCACTTGGCGAGCGTCGCGGTGGCCGACTGGGCCAGCAGCGCGGCCGGCGCGAGCCAGAGGGGCCCGCCGCGCACGGCCAGCGGCACGAACGTGCACAGGATGCCGGTCCCGGCGGCCGAGGCGGCGAAGATCGCCGCCGGCCACATCAGGGAGGGCGTGCGCAACCCGGCCATCACCCCCGCGGCCCGCCCCGCCGCCGCGGGACGACCCGGCAGGAACGGGACGGTCAGCACCGACAGGATCGGGACGGCGGCGGTGACGGCGAAGACGGCGTCATAGCCCGCGACCTGCGCGAGCCAGCTTCCCGCCGGCAGTCCCACGAGCGCGCTGACCCCGCTGACCAGGCCCACCAGCGCCAGCCCCTCGCCGCGCCGCGAGGCCGGCACCAGTTCGGCGGTGAGCGCGCCGCCCGCCACCACGGTGATCGCGAAGCCCACGCCGCGCAGGGCGCTGACGGCGATGACGACCGCGGCGTCGGAGGAGGCCATGAGCACGAGGGTGGGCGCGCCCAGGGCGAGCAGGCCGAGGCCGAGCGCCCAGCGGTAGCCGATCCTGGCGACCAGGGCGGGTGCGGCCAGTTCGACGGCGACGGTGGTCACCAGCAGGGCGGCGTTCGCGGCGCCGGCCGCGGTGGCGCCCGACGACCGCTCGGCGTACTCGGGGACGACGGCGAACGGGAGGAAGAACCCGATCGACGAGGCCACCACGGTGGCCATCCGCACCAGCAGGGCACCGGTGACGATCGGCGGGCGGGAGGCGGCGACGTTCACGACCGCTCCTCCGCGACGGTGACCTGAACCGCGCGGCCGCCCGGCTTCATAAGGGCGGCTTGAGCTGCCGAGCCGCCCAGCTCCGGCTCCGCCTCCAGCGGGGCGGAGTCGTGCAGCTCCGCCGCCAGCGACTTCAGCGCGGCGCGCATGTGCCGCTCGAACGGGGAGGTGTCGTCGCCGGTGAGGAAGGCGGCCTGTTCGGTGTGGACGAGCCTGGTCCCCGGCCCGTGCCGGGCGAACTCGACCGTGGCCAGCGACACCAGGACGCGTACCTGGTCGAGCAGCACGTCATAGCTGTAGACGATGCGCTTGCTCGCCACGATGTCGAGGTAGCGGGCCTGGAGGGTGTGCGCGGGGCCGCCGGGCGGGCCGCCGTGGTACCGCTCCAGCCCGTCCACGCGGAAGTCCAGCTCCAGGCGCGGGCTCCAGCCGGTGGGGCCGCCGGCCCAGCGGGCCTTGACGACCGGGTCGGCCCAGGCGGAGAAGACCTCGACCGGCGGGAGCGTGTACACGTGCTCGGCCACGAACGTCGCGTGTTTGATCATGGGGCCCTCCGTCGTCCAAGCGTTCCCTGTGACGATGGCTCGGGAGGAAGCACGGGCACATCCGTGATGATCGCCCGGACACCACGGATTCGCCACGGAAAGAGCACGGAGTCCACAATGAGGCGCATGGTGCCCAGGAAGCCCGGCGAACCCCACGGGCTCTCACCGCGCGAGGCCGAGGTGCTGGCCGGGGTGACCGAGCAGCTTTCCAACGCGCAGATCGCCCGCCGGCTGCAGGTCTCGGTACGCACCGTGGAGAGCCACGTCTCCTCGCTGCTGCGCAAGTACGGCGTGGCCGACCGGACGGCCCTGACCGCCATGAACCGGCACCTGTCCTCGACCTCGGTCAAACCGGGACGTATCACGCAGATCCCGGTCAGCCACACCTCCTTCGTCGGGCGCCGCCAGGAACGGCAGGACACGCTGGCGGCCCTCGCCCACGCGGCGCCGGTCTGCCTGGTGGGGCCGGGCGGCGTCGGCAAGACCCGGCTGGGCGCGGTCGTGGCGCAGGCGGCTTCAAGGGAGTTCTCCGCCGGTGGGGCGTTCGTCGATCTCGCCCCGATCGGGGAGGGATTCGTGCTGCGGGCGGTGGCCGACGCGCTCGGCCTGGCGGAACGCCCGCCCCAGCCGCTGGCGGAAGTGGTCGCGGAACGCCTCGCCCTGGGGCGCTCCCTGCTGGTCCTCGACAACTGCGAGCACCTGCTGGAAGAGGTCGGGGACCTCGTCGAGCGGCTGCGTGCCACCTGCCCCCGGGCGGGCATCCTGCTGGCCAGCAGGGAGCGGCCGGGCCTGGCGGGCGAGCGCGTCATCACGGTGCCGCCGCTGGCGGGCGAGGCGGAGGCACTGTTCCTGGACCGGGCCCGCGCGATCGACCCGGCGTTCACCGCCGAGCCCGCCGCGGTCGCCGAGGTGTGCGCCCGGCTCGACGGGCTCCCCCTGGCGATCGAGCTCGCCGCCTCACGCGTGGCCGCGCTCGGGATCGACGCCCTGCTGGTCGGTCTGCAGGACGCGTTGCGGTTACTGTCCGGCGCGCGCGGCAGGCCGCGACGCCACCGCTCGTTGCGCGCGGTGATCGGCTGGAGCTACGACCTGCTGGATGAGGAGGAACGTACGCTGCTGCGCCGGCTGTCGGTGTTCGCCGGCGGATTCGACCTGGCGGCGGCCGTCGCCGTCATGCCCGACCTGTCGCCCAGCGCGGTGGCCGACCTCATCGGGCGGCTCGTGGACAAGAGCCTGGCCGGGATCGCCGGTGGCAGCAGGTGGCGGTTGCTGGAGACCATCAGGGCCTTCGCCGCCGACCAGTTGACCGGCAGCGGCGAGACCGAGGCGGCCCTGCGGCTGCGGCTGCGGTGGGCCGCCCAGGCGGCGGAGACGCTGGAGGCGCGGCTGGAGGGTGGCGGGCAGCCGCTGGAGTCACGGCTCCGTGGTAGCCGGCAGCCGCAGTTCGACCTGGTGGCCGACGACCTGCGGGCCACGCTCGCGGACACCCCGGCCGTACCCGACCGGGACGCGCACCGGTTGGCCCGGTCACTGGCGCACCTGACGTTCGCGCGGGGCCACCACAGGGAGGCGATCGATCACTACCTGGCCGCCGCCGACCGGGCCCGCGCCGCTACCGACAGGCACGCCGGCCTCCTGAACGCGGCCGACACCGCCGTCGCCATCGCCGACGGACGGCTGGCGCTGAGGCTGTTGCTCCAGGCCGCGGACGTGGTCGGGGACACGGGCCGGCGTACCGCCACGCTCGCCTCCGCCCTCGCGCTCACCCACCGCTACCTGCGCGGCAGCGACCTTCCTCCCGTACGCGCACAGGTGGCGGAAGCGCTCCAGGCGGCGGCATCGAAGCCGCAGTCGGCACCGGCACCGGCACCGACATCGGCACCGGCATCGGCACCGGCACCGGCGGGCGACCGAACCGCAGCGCTGGTCGCGATCGCCTGGGCCTGGCAGCGAGGTGGCCTGGAGCTCGCCCGTACCGCCGCCGACAGCGCCCGCCGGTGCGGCGACCCCCTCGTCCTGCTGGCCGCCCTGGACGTGCTCACCGGTGCGAACGTTCAGGCCGGCCGGATGCGTACCGTTCAGCGGATCTCCCAGGAACGGCTCGCCCTGATCAAGGACCTGCCGGCGCACGAGCCGGCCGCCGCGGCCGAGATCGTGGACACCTTCCACTCCGCCGCCCGCGCCGCGTTGTGCGTCGGCGACCTGCCGGCCGCGATCGCCCTGGCGGGCCGGGCCGAGGTGGAGGATCCCATCGGCGAGCACCCGTACCTGTCCATTCCCAAGCTCATCAGGCCGCTCGCCCTGAGCGGCCGGTTCTCCAAGGTCTTCCACCAGGCACCGGCCATGTGGCAGGCCTGGCACCAGGCGGGCCGGCCGCGCAGCACCTGGCTGTCGACCGGCGTGTACGCCGCCGCCCTGGCCCACGGGCTGGCGGGCACCGGCGAGTTCGCCCTGTGGCGCTCGCGTGCCCTGGAGATGGCCGGGACCGATGACCCGGCCACCGCACCGGTCCTGGCGGCCTTCGCCGCGTTCGCCGACGCCCGGCTCGCCACCCACACCCACGTCATCGCCGGCGCCCGGCTTACCGCGCCCACCCACGACGACGTCGCCACGCTGGTCGAGCGCGCCTTCGCCGCCTTCTCCAGCCGCTGGTACGAGTCCTACGCCCGCGCCGCCGGCGCCGAACTGGCCGTCGTCGCGGGCCTGCCCGAGGCCGCCGAACTGGTGGCCGCCGCCTCGCCGTACGCGGAGCAGAGCACCTGGGCCGCCGCGAGCCTGGCCCGTGCCCGCGGCATCCTGTACGACGACCACGACGCGCTGACCGAGGCCGTCGACCTGTGGACCTCGATCAACGCCCGCTTCGAACGCGCCTGCACCCTGCGCCTGCTCTCCGCCCGGGCCCAGGGTTGAGCTCGGTCATGGAGCGGCGGGAATGTGGCACAGCGGGATGCGGGCGACGAAACAGGCACCCCGTTCCGTGTCTTCGGCGGCTTCGGCGGCTTCGGCGGCTTCGGCGGCTTCGGCGGCTTCGGCGGCTTCGGCGGCTTCGGCGGTGAGGGTTCCGCCGTGCTGTTCGGCGATCTGGCGGGCGATCGGCAGACCGAGCCCGGTGCCGCTGGGGTCCTTGGCGCGGGCGTCGTCGCGGCGGACGAAGCGCTGGAACACCCGCTCGCGCTCCTCAGCGGGGATGCCGGGGCCGTCGTCACTCACCGCCAGCACGGCCTGCCCGTCCTCGGCGCGTACCGAGACGGCGACGGTGGAGACGGCGTGGCGTTCGGCGTTGTCCAGCAGGTTGGTGAGCAGGCGGACGAGCCCGATGCGGTCGCCGAGCACGACGGCCGGCGCGAGGTCGCGGGTGATGGTCAGCGGCTGAAGGCGGCGGTCGAGTTCGCGGGCGACCAGCTCACTCACGTCCACCGGCTTGCGGGCGCCGGCGCAGCGGGCGTCCAGGCGGGAGAGTGTCAGCAGATCCGCCGCGATGGCCTGCAGTCGCTGCAGGCTGTCCAGCGTGGTGGCGAAGGTGACGGGCCAGTCGGCCTCGTCGGGGTGCAGCAGCGCTTCTTCCATCTGGGCCTGCATGGCGGTGATGGGGCTGCGCAGGTCGTGTGAGGCGTCGGAGGTGAACCGGCGTTCCCGCTGCAGAGCCGCTTCGAGCAGGTCCAGGGTCTCGTTCACGGCGCGGGCCAGGTCGTGGATCTCGTCGCGCGGCCCGGGTACGGGGACGCGGTGCCCGAGATCGGTCGAGGTGATCTTGGACAGCTGGGCCCGGATGGCGTCGACCGGTCTGAGCGCCCGGCCGACGATGCGGTACGCGCCGGCCGCGGTGAACCCGATCAGCAGCACGGACCCGACCAGCACACCGCCCAGGAGCCGGCCGCTGACGTACCAGGGGTGGGCCGGGGCGGCCGCGTACCCGATCCAGTTGCCGTCCTGTCGGGGGGCGAGCGTGGCGGAGACGAGCATGCAGTCGGGGGAGAAGACGGGCATGTCGCACAGGGTCTCCGTCCGTCCCATGCGTCCTTCCAGCGGGACGAAGGTGGCCATCGGCGGCCGTTCCCGCATGTTCGGGCTCGCCGCCACGACGCGGCCCACCGGGTCGATCATCTGGAGGGCCGCGACTCCCGGCTCAGCGTGTACGGAGGCCAGTTCGCCACGGGCGAGCAGGGCGATGGCGCGCATGTTCGCGTCGTGGCTGCGGCGGTTGCGTTCGGTCGTGCGCTCGGTGTGCACGCTCGTCAGGATCAGCGCGCCGAAGCCCACGCACAGCAGGGTCATCATCAGTGTCGCCAGTATGGTGAGCCGGGTTCGCACCGACCATTCGGATTGTCGCCTCAGCATGTGTCATCCCCTGTAACCAACGTAGCGAGGCGACCTGGGGTTTCTAGAGATCAACAGTCCAGATTCCCCCAATGCTGGATCAAGCCCGGCAAAGCCAGATAAATGACGATTTGTCGTGCCTGCGATACGGGTAGATCACCCGGCCGCTACGGCTACTTCCGTCCCCCGGGGGTGACCGCCGGCCCGTTCACGGGACCACCAGTGCCGAGGTCGAAGCCGCCCGCCATGAGCGCGTCGAGGTCGCAGTGGTCGTAGTGCTCGTGGCTGATGACGACGGCGTCGATCCGGCCGAGGGTCTCGACGGACGCGGCGATCGGCTCGCCCGGATAGTAGGTCGCCTGCTGGGTGAACCACGGGTCGGTGAGTACACGCGTGTCGCCGAACTCGCTCAGCTGGCAGGCGTGCCCGATCCGGGTCGCGCTCAGGGTGGTGGTCATGTGGGGCTCTCCTTGATGTCGTACGGGCTTCAGCGGTTTCCGAGGTCGAGCAGCGCGCCGAGCAGTTCCTCGGGTGACTCGACCTGGGGAAGGTGTCCCGTGCGAGGGAGCAGGGTGAAGGTCGACATCGGGATCGCGGCGGCGAACGCCTTGCCGTAGCCCGGGGTGACGATGCGGTCGCTCTCGCCCCACACGACGTGCACCGGGATCGCGACCTTCGCGAGCCGCTCGGCGAGGCTGGGGTCGGCCATGGCCGGACCGGCGTAGCCGACCAGGGCCTGCACGTCGGGACTCGGGCCGGGGGCCGGCGGCTGCGTGCGCGGGTCCTGAGTGGCGGCGGGCGGCGGCTGCGGCGCCTTGCGCGGGTCGTGGAACGAGAGCCGCTGGATCTCGGGCAGGGACAATCCTCTGATGTCGGCCTGGGGATGACCCTCGACCTCGATGCCGATCGCGTCGACGGCCACCACGCCGCTGACCCGGGGGCTGTTCAGCAGCGCGATCTCGGCCGCGAGCCAGCCGCCGAAGGAGTTGCCGATCACGGTGACGTCGGTGAGGTCGAGCCGGTCGAGCAGCGCGACGTACGCCTGGGCCAGGGCGGCGACACCGGTGAGCCCGGCGGGTTTCGGCGTGCCGCCGAAGCCGGGGTGCGTGGGCAGCAGGACACGCGAGTGGGTGCGTTCGGCGAGCAGGCCGGCGAAACCGGCCATCGAGGCCACGCCACCGCCGCCGTGCAGCAGCAGGAACGGCCGGGCGCGGTCGTGGTCGCGCACGGTGAGCTCGACCGCTCCCGCGCTGGTCTCGAGGATGTGGACGTCGGTACGGACGGGCCGGAGACTGCCGGCCGCGGGGGTTGAGGGCATGGTCGCTCCCAGGCGAATCAGGTTGCTTACATAAAGAACCTTATATCATCTTGCTTATATAAGGAAGCTGACTTGGTGAGATAAGCTGACAGGTATGCGACACCGCCAATCCGACGTCGGCCTCGCCGTCAAACGTCTGCAGCACCGCCACCACCGGGCGTTCAGCCGGGCGCTGGCCCCGCTGGGCCTCTCCCTGGTGCAGTGGGACACGCTGCGCCACCTGCGCCGCAACCCGGACGCCTCACTGCACGACCTCGCGGTGCTGACGTTCCAGACCGACCAGTCCTTCGGGTCGCTCGCGACCCGGATGGCGCAGCGCGGCCTGATCGAGCGGATACCCGGACCGGGCCGAGCGGTGCGGCACCGGCTCACGGAAGAGGGCGAACGATTGCTCGTGGCCGGTCAGGAGCTCGCCGACGGAGTCCTGAACGCCTCGTTCCAGAACCTCACGGAAGAGCAACTCGACCAGCTCGGCGACCTGCTCGACCTCGCGCTCGGCCCCGACCCGGCCTCCTGAACTCCGCCCTGCCCCGCGATGGCGCGCCCGACCTCCACCCCCCTCGCGATGGCGCGTCCGGGCATAGCACGCGCAGGTCTGTAGCGGCGCTATAGTTATAGCGATGCTACATAACCCAGCCGCCGTCGCTCGCGAGCGCATGCTCGCCGCGGCGTTCGAGATAGCCAGGAATGACGGTGTCGACGCCGTCACGACGCGGGCGGTCTGCACCGCCGCGGGCGTGCAGGCCCCCTCGCTGTACCACCACTTCGGCGACCGCGCGGGACTGATCAGCGCCGTGGTCGATGTGGCGTTCGAGGAGTATTTCCACCGCAAGGACGCCGCTGCCGCACCGGATGACGGGGATCCGCGCGCCCGGGTCGCCGCGGGATGGGACGCGCACGTCGCCTTCGCGCGCGCCTACCCGGGTCTCTACCCCGCGATGTACCCGGCGTCGGGCCCGCCGCCGAGCCAGTTGGGACGGAGCGGTGCGCTGCTGCGCGCCGGTTTCGACGAGCTTGAGCGAGCCGGCGCCCTCCGTCCCGGAATCACCGCGGCGCTGGCGACGAACGCGCTCCGCGCGGCCCTGCGCGGCGTGGCCCACGCCGTCGCCACGAACCCCGGCGACCGCGATGACATGACGTCCGCCGTCGTCCGTGACGCGCTCATCCACGCGCTCATCGTGGCTGACGACAGGCCGTGACCGGCCCCTTCTCGGCCCGGCCCGGGGTGAGAAGGCATCCACTTCTCAGGGAGCCACACCGATGACCGACCTGCTCACCGGCAAGACCATCCTCATCACCGGCGCCTCGTCCGGTATCGGCGCGTCCGCCGCGCACCTGTTCGCCCGCGAAGGCGCGAACGTCGTTCTCACCGCCCGCCGCCAGGCCGAACTCGATCGCGTCGCGGAGAGCATCGCCGGGAACGGAGGCGACGTGCTCGCCGTTCCGGCCGACACCACCAGCGCCGACGATCTGCGACGAGCCGTCGCGGCAGCGGTCGAGAGGTGGGGCCGCCTCGACGGCGCCCTGAACAACGCCGGCCGCACCCAGGGCGGCGGCCGCCTCGCCGAAGTCACCGACGAGACCTTCGACTCCGTCGCCGAGGTCAACTTCAAGGGCGTGTGGCTGGCGATGCGCGCCGAACTGCGGGCGATGACCGCGGAGGGCGCCGGCGGTGGCTCGATCGTCAACGTCAGCAGCATCGGCGGCACGTTCGGCGCTGCCGGGCAGAGCGTGTACGGAGCGACGAAGGCCGCGGTCATCGCCATGAGCCGGGCCGCCGCGGCCGAGTACGGCCGCGACGGTGTCCGCGTCAACGCCATCGCACCCGGCGCCACGATGACCGAGATGATGGTCGCCTGGCAGCAGCGCGACCCGGGCATCGTCGAGCACCTCAGCTCCCTCGCCGCTCTGGGTCGCCCCGGCCGGCCGGACGAGATCGCCGAGGCGGCCGCCTGGCTCCTCAGCGACCGCGCCGGCTACGTCACCGGCATGACGCTCGGCGTGGACGGCGGCACCGCCCCCTGGCCGCACTGAACCCTCCCGGTCCCGTCACTCGCGGTCAAGGCGCATCAGCCCAGGACGGTGCCCGGGTTCTCGGTGCCACGAGGACGCTTGCGGGAGAACGCGGAAAGGTCGATGCGCGGGCCTCGTCACCTCGGCCTCGAACAAGGGGATCCTGCTCCCGTCCGCGAGTGTCACCGCCCGTGGAGTCGCGCTCAGCGGGCACGGCAGGACCTGAGGTAGCTGAGGAACGAAGCTTGCAGGCCGGTTACGTGGGTTTCGTCCAGGATCGCGCTGGTGACGGCTCCGCCGCGTGAGGTGAGGCACACGAAGTCCGCCCGCATGCCGGGAGCGATGACCCCCACCTGGTCCGACAGGCCGAGGATCTCGGCGTTGATCTTCGTGGCCGCCACGAGGGCTTCCATCGGCGTCTCCAGCTCCGCGCGCGGTTTGAGCTCCTCACCCGGCGGTCCTGGGCCGGGCCGATGAGATCGGAACCCAGCCCGATCCGCACTCCGGCCTCCTTGGCGACGGCGAGCGCCTCGGTCATCCGTTCCCCGACACCCATCACCCGGTCGCGGGCCGACTCGCCGGGGCCGTCTTCCGCAGGGGTCGTGCAGCAGCTTCTCGACGACGGCGAACGTGGGCACCAGGGCGACATCGTGCGTGGCCATCAGAGTGGCCGTGGCCTCGTCGAGGTCGGTGCCGTGCTCGACACAGCGCGCCCCGGCCTCGACCGCGTTCCGGATGCCCTGGTTGTTGTGGGCGTGAACCGTCACATACGTGCCCCGAGCCGCGGCTTCCTGCACGGCGACGGCGATCTCGTCCACGGTGAACCGGGTGTCGGTCAGGCGGTCGTGAGCGCCGACCACTCCGCCGGTCACACAGAGCTTCAGGAAGGAGGCCCCGCGACGGAACGCCTCGCGTACGTTACCGCGCAGTTCGTCCGCGTTGCCCGACATCATGGACAGGGCGGACAGACCCGGAAGGTGATGACCACTCCACAGCTCGGTGGGTTCCCACGCGGCTCCGTCGTAGCCGTGCCCGCCGATCTGGCACTGCACAGGTCCGCACGACAGCACGCGCGGCCCTCTGACCTTGCCCTTCGCGATCGTGGTGACGACGCCGCCGTCGATCCCGCCGGTGTTGCCGGATCGCCATGACGAGGTCGCCGAAGGCGTCGAGGAGCCGGACGACACGGGCTTGAGTGTGCCCCCAGGGCACGGTGTTCGCTGGTGCGTGGAACGAACGTCTCGACCCAGGAGGACCCCGATGCCCGCGCCAGGACCCGACCACCAGAGCCCGGCCACGCGCCCGAGCTCCCCGCCCCAGGCCGCAGGCCCGGTGCCCGGACGGCGCGGGGCGGGTGTGGACGAATCCCGGCCGTTCGGGGCTCACATCCGGATGAGCTGGTGGGGGCCGCTGGTCGTGCTCGTCGTGCCGCCGGTCGTGATGGTGCTGCTGCAGGTCCTGTTCTTCCAGGTCGTGGGCGTCATCGAGGGCAGCGGCGACCCGATGTCGGCCACGTTCACCCCGCTGAAGCTCCTGGCCGTCAACCTGAGTGTGGGCATCGCGGGCGTGGTGGCGATCCTGCTGCCGGCGCGGCTGGCGAAGGTGCCGTGGCGCGGCCTGATCAGCTCGCCGCGGGCGTTCGACGGCCGGCGCCTGGCGCGGTACCTGCTCGGCGCGGCCCTGCTGGTGAGCGCCGGCATCGGAGTGGTGGCGCTGGTCGCACCCGAGTCCCCTGGCTGGGTCGCGTTCGGTGTTTCCGGGACGACGATCCTCATGCTGGTGGTCACCGTGCTGACCACCCCGCTCCAGTCCGTCGGCGAGGAGCTGATGTTCCGCGGTGCCGTGCTGCCCGCCGCCGCGTCCTGGGTGTGCGCGGTGCGCCCGGCCCTCGCCGTCGGTCTGGTGGTCTCCAGCCTGGCCTTCGCGGTCGTCCACGGCTCCGGCGACCCCTGGCTGTTCGGCTACTACACTCTCATCGGCGTCGCCACGGGACTGATGGCGATCATCAGCCGCGGCATCGAGGCGCCGGCCGCGTTCCACATCGCCAACAACGTCCTGTTCTCGAGCGTCAACACGCTGATGGCGGACGGCGGGTCGTACGTCATCGACCGGTCCACCGACACCGGTGACGCGGCCCTGCTGATCCTCGCCGCCGTCAACGTCGCCATGGTCGCCCTCGTCTGGGCACGCGAGCGACGTACCCGGATGGCAGCCTGGAACGAGCACCGGACCACGAGGCAGGACCCATGACCTGGAGCACACGCGAGATCGCCGACCTGGCGGGCACCACGGTGAAGACGGTGCGCTACTACCACCAGATCGGGCTGCTCGACGAGCCCGATCGCGCGTCCAACGGCTACAAGCGTTACGAGGTGCACCACCTGACCCGCCTCCTGCAGATCAAGCGCCTGACCGGGCTCGGTGTGCCGCTCGCGCAGGTGGCCGGGATGGGCACGAGCGGCGACGAGCTGGCCGCGGTCCTGCGGACCGTAGACGCCGAGCTGGAGGCGACGGTCCTGCGGCTGGAGAGCATCCGGCGGGAGCTGGCCGCCCTGGCTCGGCCGGGCGCGTCGCCGGAGGTGCCCACCAGCTTCAGCGCCGTCGTCCAGGACCTGCGCGGCAACGACCGCGCCCTGCTGACGATCTACGCCCAGCTCTTCTCGGACGAGTCGATGGAGGCACTGCGCCGGACCCTTGAGTCACATCCGAACGACGACCTCGACGAGGCGTTCCGCGACCTGCCCGAAGACGCCGACGACGCCACCCGGCAGTCCCTCGCCGAACGGCTCGCCCCTTTCATCACCCCGGCCACCGCCGAGCCCGGCGTGACGCTGAAGCCGCGCGCCACCACACCGGGCCAGGCCGAGGCGGCGCGCCGCGCCGCCGGCCACGCCCTCAGGGCGCTCTACAACCCCGCCCAGATCGACGTCCTCCGCCGAGCACACCAGCTCCGCGAAGCCGGCGACTCCGGCACCGGCACTTGATGTTCGCCGGCCCGGTGATCAGCCGTCGTGCCGCCGCGGCCTCCCGGCTGAGGATCGGTCAAACCGTCACCTCTTGGTCTGTGTTCTGGCGGACTCTTCGTGCGCGGAGTGCTCGCCGTACCGACAGGGCCGTGGCCAGGACGACGAGACCCAGGATCACCATCGTGACGGGCCGGCCGAGGACGTAGCCGGGGTTGCCGTCGGAGAAGGCCAGGGTCTGGCGCAGCGAGGTTTCGAGCGTGGGCTGCAGGACGACCGCCAGTACGAAGGGGGCCATGCTGTAGCCGGCCCGGCGCAGGACGAAGCCGAGCAGGCCCGCGACCAGCATGACCACGACGTCGAACATCGAGTTGTTCTCGGCGTACACGCCCACGACGCACAGGCCGATCACGAACGGCATCAGCGCCTGCGGCGGGATGGCCAGCAGGCGGGTGAAGAGTCCCACCAGCGGCAGGTTGAGCACCAGCAGCATCAGGTTGGCGATGTACATCGCGGCGATCACGGTCCAGAACAGCTCGGGCTGGTCCTCGACGAACGTCGGCCCGGGCACGATGCCGTTGAGCAGCAGCGCGGCGAGCACGAGTGCCATGGTCGGCGCGAACGGGATCCCGAGCGCCAGCAGCGGGACGAACGCCGCGCCCGCCGCCGCGTTGTTGGCCGCCTCCGGGCCGGCCACCCCCTCGACGGCGCCCTTGCCGAACCTGCCGGGGTCCTTGGAGATCTTCCGCTCGGTGACGTAGGAGGCGAACGTCGACAGTACGGCGGCGGGGCCCGGCACCAGCCCCAGCAGGAAGCCGATCACCGAGCCGCGCACCGCCGCCGGAGCCGCCCGCCGGGACTCCTCCCCGCTCGGCAGGAGCTCCTTGAGCCGTGGGGCTTTGACCGGCTCGGGACGCCAGCGCCGGCCGACCATCGTGAGCGCCTCGGCCACGCCGAAGACCCCCATGACCAGGGCGATGAAGCTGAATCCCTCGGCCAGGGCGTCGGATCCCATGGTGAAGCGCAACTGGCCCCCGGCCGGGTCGATCCCGACCGTGCCGATCGCCAGGCCGGCGCAGATCATCACGATCGCCTTCGCGGCGGAGCCCTCGGCGAGCGCCGCCAGCAGCAGGAGCCCCGCCACGCACAGCGCCAGGTACTCGGGCGGGCCGAGCTTGACCGCCAGCCCGCTCAGCCACGGCGCCGACATCATGAGGCCGAAGATGGCGATGGTGCCCGCCAGGAACGAGGAGAGCGCCGCGATGGTCAGTGCGGGTCCTGCTCTGCCCCGTTTCGTCATTTCGTGGCCGTCGAGGGCCGTGACCACCGACGAGGCCTCACCGGGTACGTTCAGGAGGATCGAGGTCGTCGAGCCCCCGTACGTGGAGCCGAAGTAGATGCCGGCGAACAGGATCAGCGATCCCGTCGGGCCGAGCTGTGTGGTCATCCCGAGCAGGACCGACATCGCGCCGATCGGCCCGATGCCGGGCAGCACGCCGACCACCGTGCCGAGCACCACGCCGACCAGCGCGAGGATGATGAAGGCCGGGTCGGCGAAGGTGGCGAAGCCCGCGCCGAGGTTGTCGATCGCGTCACCCACGGGGGGTCCTTCCGTTCAAAGCAGTCCCGGTCGAAGCAGGCCGAGTCAGAGCAGGCCGAGTCAGAGCGGTCCGGGTCACAGCAGGCCAGGTCAGAAGAGGCCGAGCGTGCCGCTCGGCAGGGGGACGGCCAGCCAGCGGACGAAGATCAACCAGGTGGCGGCGCCGAAGGCGAGGCCGAAGATCACGGCTCTGCTCCACCGGGAGATCCCCATGATCTTGGCCATCAGGACCAGGGCGATCGACAGCGTCACGACCATCCCCACGGTGTCGCCCACCGCCGGCACCAGCAGGGCGGCGGCCAGCACGCCGGCGATCCGCCACCAGCGCACCTCACCCTCGCCCCCATCCCCATCCCCAGCGGCGACCTCCGCGCCGACGCCGCGATCCTCCGTAGCGACATCACCGCCCTCGGACGCCGCCCCGAGGCCGGCTTCCGGTGCGGTGACGTCGCCCGGTGTCCCCCGGCGGCTCTGCAGCAGGACGACGACGCTGGTGACGGTCAGGACCAGCGCGACGATCAAGGGGAAGAAGCCTGCCCCGCTGTCCGCCATCGTTCCCAAGCCCTCGCCGAGGGCGAGCACGCCGTACAGCAGGCCCAGCACCAGCAGCGATCCGGCGACGATCACCTCCGGCTCGACGCTTCCTCGCACAAGACCCGATCTTCTCATTTCGCCGCGATCAGGTTCGCCGCCTCGGCGGTCTTCTCGGCCAGCTTGGCCTTGGCCGCCTCACCGTCGGCCCCGCTGACGACCAGTCCCAGCTTCCGCGCCGCCTCGGCGAACTTCGGGCTCTTGACGGCCGAGCCGAAGACCTCGTTCAGCTTCCGCTGGACGTCGGCGGGCAGGCCCTTCGGCGCGATCACCACGTTGTACGCCTCCCACTCCAGAGCGACGTCCTGCTGCTTGAAGGTCTTGATCTCGGGGGCGAGCTCGATGGGCTCGGCGGAGGCGATCGCCAGCGCGCGCAGCTTGCCGGCCTTCAGCTGCGCCATCCCGCCGGCCAGTTGCATGACGCCCACCTCGACGTTGTCGCCGATCAGGGCAGTGACGGTGGCCTGGTCGCCGTCGAACTTGACGTGCTTGAACCGCGTACCCGTCAGCTGCTCGAATTTCTGGGCCGGGATGGCGTAGTTGAGCGGCCCCTCGGCGATCGTGATGGTCCCCGGCCGCGCCTTGGCGGCCGTGACCAGGTCGGCGACGCTCTTGTACGGCGAGTCGCCGGGCACCACGAACAGCACCGGCGACGTGGTGACCTCGCTGATCACCGAGATCGAAGCCGGGTCGTAGGAGACCTTCTCGGTCCGCGGAAGCAGTGTCAGCGGCCCGTCCGGCACGAGGCCGATCGTGTGCCCGTCCGGTTTGGCGCTGAGCGTCGCCGTGGTGCCGACCGCGCCCGCGCCGCCCTCCCTGTTCACGACCTGGACGCGCCGGCCCAGCTTGCCCTCGGCGTTGACGATCTCGACCAGCGCGCGGGACGTCGCGTCGATGGCGCTGCCGGCCGGATAGGGCACGATGAGCTGGACGTTCCTGGTCGGATAGCCGGCCTGGGACGCGGGCGCGCCGCACGCCGCGAGGACGAGGGCGACGGCCGCGAGGAGCGCGGGCAGCGCGGCACGGCCGCGTCCGCCGGCCGGAAGAACACTCATGGGGGACCTCCTGGGAGGGACTGGGGAGGATGGGTTCCCGGCCCGATGGCGGCCGTGGCGATGATCGGGTCATGCCAGCCGTCGTCGCCGAAGTCGTAGGCGTCTCGATGCAGCCGTTTGAAGAACAGGTGCGCGCTGTGCTCCCAGGTGAAGCCCATCGCGCCGTGGAACTGCACCATCGCGGCGGACATCCGGCGGGCCAGGTCGGCGGCGCGGCTCTTGACCACCGACGTCATCAGCACCGCGTCGTCGCGCCCGGTGTCGTGGGCGTGGGCGGTATACCACAACGCCTGGGTGATCGTCGTCCACGCCACGTACAGCTCGGCCAGTTCGTGCTGGATCGCCTGGAAGCTGCCGATCGCGCGGCCGAACTGCCGGCGCGCACGAAGGTGATCGAGCGTGATCCGCAGCGCCGTGCCCGCGGCGCCGACGAGGTCCGCGCTCACCAGCACGGTCAGCCGCCGTACGACGTGCTCGAAGCCGTCGGCGTGTGCCCAGCTCAGCGGCTCGGCGGGCACGCCGGTCAGGCTCACCCGGGCCGCGCGTACGGTCCGGTCGACGGTCTCGACCGGGCGGATCGACACCCCGGGATGCCCGGCAGGCACGACGAAGACGGCGGGGCCGGTCGCCGTCGTGGCGGCGACCAGCAGCAGGTCGGCGTCCTCGGCCTGGCCGGAGATCCCGGCGTCGCCGTCGAGCAGGAACTCGCCGGTGGCGATGCCGGCGCCGCCGTTGAGCGGACCGTCGCCGGTGGCGATGCCGGTCCCGGAGTCGAGCAGGCCGTCGCCGGTGGCGGTGACGGCGATGCCAGCGCGGTCCCACGAGCCGCCGGGAGCGCGCAGGGCGGTCGCGCCGACGAGTTCGCCCGCGACCATCGGCGCGAGCCAGCGGCGCCGCTGCTCCGGGTCGATCGAGGTGGCGAGGACGTCGCAGGCGGCCATGGCCGTACCGACGCCGGCCGGCGCGAGGCCGGCCCCCAGCGCCTCGGCGACCACGGCGAGATCGAGCAGTCCGAGCCCGAGCCCGCCGTCCGGCGGCGCGGCCGTCACCCCGAGCCAGTCGAGCTCCGCGGCCGCGCGTCGCAGTTCGGCGTCGAGCCCGGCCGAGGGCGCGTCGGCGTACTGCGCCACGCGCGCCAGGTCCAGGTGACGATCGAGTCGCCGCCGTACGGCGCCACCCATCGCCACCTGCTCCTCGCTCAGCCTGAAGTCCATGTCACCGGTCCACTTCCGCGAATGGCACACAGTTCACCGTGCGGGTGTGAAGTACGTCAAAGACGTGAACTCACCCCGACTCATTGCGTTACGCAATGAGTCGGTCATGGGTTTTGCTCTTTGACGCTCCAGAACGACGGTGCCCAGGATGGGCGTGCGACAGGGCCGAATCGGACGGGGAGTGGTGCACGGCATGGATCTTCGATACTCGCCGGCGGCGGAGAGATTCCGGCGGGAGATCCGTCGCTGGCTGGCGGAGTCCGTGCCGGCGACGTGGCGCCGGCCGGGTTTCTGGATCGACCGCGACGGGAGCGAGGAGTCCCTGGAGCTGCGGCGGCGCTGGGAGAAGGACCGCTTCGAGAACGGCTTCGCCGGCGTCGACTGGCCGGCCGAGTACGGCGGGCGCGGCGCCGATCAGGAGATCAGAGCGGTGCACGACGAGGAGATGGCGCGCGCCAGGGCGCCGATCGGCCCGTTCCTCGGCCTGACCTACCTCGGCACGGCGCTGCTCGGCCCCACACTGCTCCGCTACGGCACCGACGCGCAGAAACGCACGATCCTGCCGCGCATCCTGTCCGGCGAGACGATCTGGTGCCAGGGGTTCTCCGAACCGGAGAGCGGCAGCGACCTGGCGGGCCTCTCGACCGCCGCCCGGCGCGACGGCGACGTCCTGGTGGTCTCCGGCCAGAAGACCTGGACCACGCTGGCGCGGCACGCCGACGCGATGTTCGCCCTGGTCCGCACCGATCCGGCGGCGGAACGACGGCGCGGCATCACGTTCCTGCTGATCGACCTGACGCTGCCGGGGGTGCGCGTGCGCCCGATCCGGCAGATGTCCGGCTCGCAGGAGTTCGGGGAGGAGTTCTTCGACGAGGTACGGGTGCCGATCAACGGCAACGTCGTCGGCCGGATCGACGACGGCTGGTCCGTGGCCAGGTACCTGCTCTCGGTCGAGCGGAACGCCTCGCCGATCAGCCAGTACGTGGAGTTCCGCCACGAGCTGGACGACGTGATCGCCGCGGCCCGGCAGGTCAGGAAGGACGGCCGTCCGGCCATCGACGACCCTCAGGTCAGGACCAGGATCGCGCGCTGCCGGGCCGACCTGGAGCTGCTCCGGGTCCGCGGCTACGACGCGATGACCCGTACGGCCCGAGGAGAGGACCTGGGGGCCGACGCCTCGGTCACCAAGCTGCTGTGGTCACGGACCAGGCTGGCGATCGCCGACCTGGGCGCCGACATCCTCGGCCTGGACGGCCACCTCAGCGCCGGACCTGACGGCGGGCATCACGAACAGTTCGGGCATCTCCGCTGGCGGCACCTTCACGTACGCGGCCAGCGGATCGCCGGCGGCACCGCGCAGATCCAGCGCACGATCATCGCCCGCGACCTGCTGGGCCTCCCCCGATGAGCGCCACCGCGATCGGCTCGGGAACCGTGCTGTTCCAGCTCCACGACGGGGTCGGCACGGTGACCCTCAACCGGCCCGAGCGCCGCAACGCGATCTCCTGGCCGCTCGTGCAGGACCTCCTCGCCGCGATCGAGCGAGCCGGCGCGGAACGGGACCTGCGTGTCCTCGTCCTCACGGGCGCGGGCGCCGACTTCTGCGTCGGCGCCGACCTCGCGCGGGTCGGCTCCGACAGTGCCCAGGACCAGGAGACGCGGACGCTGCGCGGACGTTCGGTGGCCGACGACCGCGAACGGCTGCGCCGGGCCTCGGCCATCGTGGAGACGCTCGCGCACTTCCCCGCGCCGACGATCGCCGCCGTCAACGGCGCCTGCGCCGGGGCGGGGCTCAGCCTCGCCCTGGCCGCCGACTTCCGGATCGCGGCACGGAAGGCGGTGTTCAACACCGCGTTCGTCAGCGCCGGAGTGTCCGGCGACCTGGGCAGCGCCTGGCTGCTGACCCGTGCGGTGGGCGGCGCCCGCGCGCGGGCGCTGCTGCTCGACCCGGCCAAGCTCACCGCCGCCGAGGCGGCCGACCTGGGACTCGTGACCGAGACCACGGCCGACCTGGCGGCGCGGGTCGGCGCGCTGGCGGCCAAGCTCGCCGCGCAGGCGCCCAAGGCGATGCAGTACGCCAAGGAGAACCTGACCGACGCCGGAACGGCCACCCTGCCCGATTACCTGCGCCGAGAGGTGCCCCGTATGGTCGAGTGTGCCCGCAGTGGCGATGCGCGGCGGGCCGCCCAAGCCTTCCTGGAAAAGCGCAAACCGGTCTTCACCGGAGAGTAGGAGCGGCATGAAGCCCCCGCTTGAGGGAGTTCGCGTCGTCGAGTTCGGCCACTACATCGCCGCGCCGGCGGCGACCCAGATGCTGTCCGACCTGGGCGCCGAGGTCATCAAGATCGAGCCGCCCAGCGGCGACCAGGCGCGTGGCATCGGCGCGTACGGCGAGGGCATCGTCCTGGCCTACAACCGCGGCAAGCGCTCGATCGTGCTCGACCTCAAGCAGGCCGGCGACAGGGAGACCGCCCTGGGCCTGATCGCGGAGGCGGACGTCGTCGTGCAGAACCTGCGGGCCGACGCGCTGGCCCGCCTCGGGCTCGGGCCCGAGGAGTTGCGGGCGGCCAATCCCCGGCTCGTGCACGTCTCGGTCCGCGGGTTCAGCTCCCGGGGCCCCTCTGCACAGCGGGCCGGCCTCGACATCGCCGCGCAGGCCGAGAGCGGGCTGATGTCGGTCAACGGTGAGCTGGGCGGTGATCCGCTCCGGGTCGGCTTCCCCATCGCCGACGTCGCCGCGAGCTACGCGGTCGTCCAGGTCGTCCTCGCCGCGCTGCTGCGCAGGGAGCGTACCGGAGAGGGCGGGGTGGCCGAGGTCTCGCTGCTGGACGCCGCGATCCACCTGCAGTCGGCGATGTGGGGCGAATGGCACGCCTCCGGGCAGGAGCCGCGGCGCAAGGGCAACGGCCAGGCGACCGTGGCCCCGGCCGCCGACCTCGTCCGCACCGCCGACGGAACCATCGTCCTGTCGGCCTACACCGCCGAGCACTTCGCCCGGCTGTGCCGGCTCATCGACAGGACGTGGATGCTCGACGACCCCCGCTTCGCCGACAACCCCGCCCGGGTGGCCAACCGGGAGGCGCTCCTGGCGGAGATCTCCCAGGCCCTCGGCGGCCTGCGGACGGAGGAGTGCCTGGCGATGCTGGCCGGCCACGGGATCGTCGCGGCGGAGGTGCGGACGTACCAGGACGTGACCGAGGCGGCGGACGTGCGCGCCAGCGGCGTTCTGACCACGGGGGTCGGGCCGGACGGTGACCGCTTCACCGTTCCTTCGCTGCCCTTCACGCTCGACGGCGTCACCGTCGAGGCGGACCGGGCGGTGCCCCGCGCCGGGGCGCACTCGGACGCGCCCGGCTGGCACACCGCTTGACCTGGTACGCGGGGCCCCCATTGGATCGCACCATGAACGTCCGCGAGCTCGAATGTTTTCTCGCCGTTGTCGACCAGGGCAGCATCACCCGGGCCGCCTCCGCGCTCTACCTGGCGCAGCCGTCCCTGTCGCAGATCATCCGCCGCCTGGAGAGCGACCTCGGCGTGGAGCTGTTCCGCCGGGTCGGGCGCGGGCTGGTGCTCGCGCCGGCCGGTGAGGCGCTGGTCGGGCCGGCCCGCCAGGTCGTCCGTGACCTGCACCATGCCCGCCAGGTCGCCGAGGGCTACCGGGGGCTCGAACGCGGACGGGTCGACCTGGCGATCTCCACCTCCCTCACATCCAACTTCCTGGCCGCGTGGGTGGGGCACTTCCGGCGCGAGCATCCCGGGTTCACGGTCCGGCTCAAGCAGCACGACGGCGACACCGACGAGATCGTCCACCTGATCAGGTCGGGCGAGGCCGAGCTCGCCTACGCGGTCGCGCCCGTGTCCCGGTCGGGCATCGACTGCGTGCGCATCGGGGAGGGCGAGGTCGTGCTGGCGCTGCCGCCCAGCTGGCGCGCCGACTTCCCCGACCCGGTCCCGGCCGCCCTGCTCGGCGGCCTGCCGATGATCGTCGATCGGGGGTTCGGGCGGTCGTACCTCGACTCCATCGGCGTCGAGTCCACCGTCGTCGTGGACGTCAGCGAACCGGCCGGGCTGGTCCCGCTGATCATCGCGGGCGCGGGGGCCGCCGTCCTGCCGATGCGCCAGGCGCTGGACGCCCGGCGCAGGGGGGCGAGCCTGCGCATGATCGAACCGCTGACCGTACGGGCGATCTACGCCATCACCTCGACCTCCCCGCTGTCGATCCCGGCCCGCCGGTTCCTCGAACTCAGCAGGGAGAACCTCGACCGCTGGCGGCGCGCCGTGACCAGGCGCACCGACCGGGGCATGACGCTGCTGGAGGCGTCCATCGACGCCGACAGCGTGATCGAGGCCGCCTACCAGCGCCTGGACGAGACCCCGTACCACCTGGACTCCGGGCCCCGCGGGCGGTGAGTCCCGGGGACGAATGCCAGGTTCCGGCGCTCGCCACGCTCGGATCCGAGGCCGGCGAGGCAGAATGGCGGCGATGAGCCTCAAGGATGAGCGCGTGAACCGGAGGCCGGCGGCCTCGGCCGTCTGCGCGCTGCTCGCCGCGGCTCTGGCCGCCGCGCAGGTCCTCGCCGCGGATCGCCTCGGCATCAATCCGTGGACGACCCGAGCGGGCCCGTTCGACGAGTACGTCGACTGGGACCACGCGGTGACCCGTTCCACCTGGTATCCGGCCGCCTCCGCCCTGCTCGCCGCCGCGATCACCTACCGCGTGTTCCGGCGTGCGCCATGGTCCTGGCGGTGGCTGCCGCCGGCGGCCTGGCTCGGCTCCTCGCTGATCGCCGCCCCGCTGCTGTACGGCCTGGCCTCCGCCGCGCCGGAACACGGCCTCAACTCCAGCCCGTCCGAGGTGGCCTGGGCGACGATCGTCGGCGGCGCTGCCGGCGCCGCCGCGGCGATGGCCGCACTACGGCATCGAGAGGCCGGCGTGGGCCTGATGGCCTACACCCTGTGGATCTCCCTGCTGGAGTTCACCAGACCCTGGTGGTGGGACCGGCCGCCGGCCTTCGATCCCCTGCTCACCGAAGCCGTGCTGAGCGACGACGGCCGGCCCGTGGTGACGGCGCTGCTCCGGAAGGCCGGTGGGATCACCGCAGGGCTGATCGGACCGGTCCTGATCAGCGGGGTCGTCGCGGCCTGGGCGGCGGCGCGGCGGGGCCGGTGGCGGAGCGGCGCCCTCGCGGGCACGGCCGGTCCTCTCCTGCTCTGCGCCGTCTACCTCACGATCGACCCGGGCCTGAGCGACCAGGAGAGCCTCCAGAGCACCCTGTGGACGTACGCCGTCGTCGCGGTGCCGATCGGCCTGGGTGTCAGCACCATCACCGGCATCGTCGTCGCCCGGATCGTCGCGGCACGGAAGCGCACGGCAGGTTCGCCGGCGGTCTAGGGGATCAGTTGTCGCCCGCGCGGAGTACCTCGCTCAGCCTGCGTCGGCGGCGTAGCGCCGATTCGACCGGCACCACGACGGCGACCGCCGCCAGGAACACCCCTGCCACCAGGCCGAGCCCCCACCACGGCGCTGCCGGGGCCGGCGCGGCGCCGGTGAGCAGGTGCAGGGAGAGCGAGCCGAACGTCAGGTGGGCGAGCAGCGCCCCGAGCAGCGGGCCGCCCACGGCGGCGAGCAGCACCGGCGGCAGCAGTTCTCCGGCGGCGACCCATCGGGCCTCCCGGGGCCGCAATCCGAGGGTGCGCAGCCGGGTCAGGGTCTGCCAGCGCTCCGGCGCGCCGGCCGCCGTGCCGAGAGCGAGTCCCAGCAGGCCCAGAACCGGCAGCGTCACCGCCGAGACCCAGGCCAGCCGCAGCAGGCCCGTGGCCAGCGGCCCCGCCGCGGTTCCCTGGCCGACGGCGGCGAGGGCTGGCCCGTGGCTCATGGTGGCGGCGAAGATGAGCGCGTACGAGGTCAGGGCCACGGACGTCACGAGCACCAGCAGGGGCAGCAGCCGGGCCGAGGTCGCCGCCGCCCGCGCGGCCCCGAAGACCGCCAGCGGCCGGCGCGAGCGCAGCAGCCGCCCGAGCGCGACGCGCAGCGCGAGGGGCAGCGCCTTCGCCAGCAGGAGCGCGCCCGCGAGCGCGCACAGGGCGGGCGCGCTCGCGGCCAGCACTCCGCCGCCGATCCCCCGCTGGTAGAGGGCGACGAGGGCGCCGGCCGCGGCCACCAGCACGCCGAGCTCCAGAGCGGCCCGCCGCAGCCGTACGGTGTCCCGCATCCATCGCCGCGCGCTCCGGTTGGCCGGGACGCGGCGGTCCCGGGTGGCGCGGGCGGCGGTGAGCGTCCCGAACGCCGGTCCGGCGGCGACGGCCGTGACCACCACGGGCGCGATCCACTCCCAGGAGACCCCCGGCGCGACCGCCCGGGCCAGGCCGAGCCCGGCCGCCGCGGCCAGCAGCGCCGTCACCGCGGATTCGAGCAGCAGCTCGCCGCCGATCACCGGCAGCGACATCCCGCGCTGCCGGGCGGCGGCCAGGGCCCGGGCGCGGCGGCGCACCAGCAGGTCGGCGGCCAGCAGCAGGACCAGGACGGCGACGGCGAGCAGGGTGACGACCAGCAGGGACGCCTGCGCGAACGCGGCCTCGACCTGCGCGCTCACCGTCCGCAGCACCCCGTCGAGCCGGGTCTCCCACTTCAGCGAGCCGTCCCTGGCGGCGGAGGAGCCGGAGGCCGCCTTGAGCGCGACCACCCTCGCGGCGACCGGCGGGACCATGGCCCAGGTGAGCCGGTCAGGGTCGGGGGTGAACCGGACGGTACGCCGCAACTCGTCCTGGCCGAAGGCGAGCCGGGCGTCGGGCAGCGACTCGCGGGACAGCAGCCCGGCGAACCGGGTGCCGTTCGCGGCGGTGACGGGGTTCAGCAGCGCGGGCAGCGGCCGCCAGGCGGGATCGGCCTTGTCCTGCGGCCGGAAGATGCCGCTGACCTGGACGTCCTTCACGTTCCCCTGGTCGTCGGCCAGCGGGATGCGGGCGCCGGGACGGACCTGGAGCGCGGCGGCGGCCGCCTCGGACAGGCCCGCCTGCACCACCCACGGCGGCGCGCCGTAGGGAACCGACGCCGTCTCGGAAGCCGTGGGCCGGGGCGGGCCGCCCGCGACCCAGGTCACGGCGGGTCCGCCGTCGCGGGCCACGTAGGCGAGCTGGAACGTCCGCAGCACGCTGCCGTCGGTGATCTTGAGGGTGGGGCTGATGACGCTGGCGACCGGTGGGCGCAGGACGGCCCGCAGGCCGGGGCCGAGTTCCTCCGTCGCCCTGGCTCTGAAGTCGTCGACGTCCTCGGCGAGGCGGGGGTGCCGCAGGCGGCTGCCGTTCGGCCCGTCGTCGGCCTCCATGCGGCTGTGGACCTGGAGGTCGCCGCCGTTCCCGCGGACGGCCTCCCGTACGGCGGCGTCGGCGGTCGCGGTCAGGAGCGGCGGCACCGCGCCGGCCAGCAACGTGATGGCCGCCACCACGACGGCGGCCAGGAGCAGCGGCCCAGCGTCCGCGCGGGCGCGGCCGGCCACGCTGGGCCAGTGCGGTACCGGAATCCTCATGACGCCACCCGCAGGTACGCGGCGTCGGCGCGCCGGGCCTGGACGACGACCACCGCGCTCACCGCGAGCGCGCACCCGGCCAGCAACCCGACGAGCAGGACGGCCTCGGCGGCCCACGGCCAGACGGGCAGCACCTCGGGCACGGGAGCCGCGCCGGTGTCGGCGCGGACGAGCAGCGGAGCGACGAGGCGGGTGGCCAGCGCGCCGACGACCGCGCCCGCCGCGAGCAGCGGCAGCAGGATGCCGACGTGCTGGCCGAGCAGCACGGTACGGATCTCGCGCCGGGTCATCCCCAGCCCCCGCAGGCGCGCCACCTCGACCGCGCGGGCCCGCAGGTCGAACGTCACGTGCAGGACGATCCCGGCCAGCATCAGCAGCACCGCGGCCGGCACCAGCAGTCGCAGCACGGCCGGCAGCCCGGCCCGCAGCGGGCCGCCGGTCAGCCGGGCGGTCTCGGACGCGCGCGTGGTGACGCCGCCGAGACGGAGGTCGGCCACGTCGGCTCTGACGGGACGGCCGACCCACCACGCGTCCACGGGCACGTCGAAGTCGCCGCTGACGGCGAGGGCGCGGGAGAGGACGTCGAAGTCGGCCAGGACGGCCGCGGCGTTCGGAGCGGACGGCACGGCCGGCAGCACCTCGGCCACGCCGACCTGGACGCGGGCGAGGCCGACGGTGAGGTCCAGCTGGGAGCCGCGCCGGGCGCCCGCCTCGGCGGCGAAGCGGGCGGAGACGGCGACGGGCACCGGTCCTGGAGCGGGGAAGGCGGTGGCGACCAGGGTCCTGGCGGCGTCCGGCGGGCCCTTGAGCGCGACGGTCGTGGTCATCTTCAGCGCGGTGCCCGCGGAGGTGCCGGTCAGGGCGACGGCCGGCCGGCCGAGCTGCCCAGGGGAGGGCCCGGCCGAGGTGGCCGTCCAGGACGGCTCCGCCGAACCGCGTCCCGCGCCGGTCCCTGCGTCGGTTTCCGCGCCGGCTTCCGTGCCGGTCCCTGCGCCAGTCTCCGTGCCGGTTCCGGTTCCGGTTCCGGCCACGGTGAGTGTCACGGCGACGCGGCTGTCTCCGGCCGGGAGTTCGTCCAGGAAATTGGAGTAGCCGGTGCCCACGTTCCCCGTCGCGATCGCGAACGGCAGCGACACCGCGACCAGCCGGAGTCCTTCGGCGGTGGCGCAGTCCGGCAGCCGATGTGCCTTTCCGTCGAGCGGGATGGGCGCACCCGTGCAAGGCGTACGCAGCCCGGTCACGTCCTGCAGCAGCAGCCGCGGCGTCACGGTGAGCGGCGTCCCACCGGTCGCCTTCCCGACCAGGGAGAGCGCGGCTCCGGCCGGGACGGGCACACCGGCGGCACGCTCCGGCGGCGCGAGGGCGGCGCCGACGTCGTTCCAGGTGCGGCCGTCGTTCAGCCGCCCGCGCAGCAGCGCCTCGGCCCGCGTGGTGTCCATGGCGATCAGCCGCGGCGGGTCACCCGCCCCGCCGAGCCACTGCCCGACCGCGACGCCCCGATCGGTGGCCGGGCTCACCTCTCCCCCGACGGCCGCGCCGACCCTCCCGCCCTGCCCGGCGGCGGGCGGCGCGGTGAGGGTGAGCGCGAGGTCGGTGCCGACGGCCAGATCGGCCTGGTCCTGCTGCGAACGCTGCCACGTCGCGTCGAACCCGATCCCGTACGTGGCCGCCGCGCAGCCCAGCCCGATCAGCAGCCCCGCCGCGACCGCCTGGGGTCTGCGGGCGGCTTCGAACGCGGCCAGCGGCACCATGAACCCGCGAGCCCGGACGGCCAGCCGTTCCACGCCCCGCAACGCGGGCCACACCAGCCGCAACGTCACAGCCGACCCGGCGATGAGCAGCAGCGCGGGAGCGAGCACCCGTACGGCGTCGATGGGAGATCCGGAACCGGCCGGCTGGTCGCGCAACTGCCACCAGCCGACTGCGGCGAGCGCCACGAGCAGCAGGTCGGCGCCGGATCGGGCGAGCAGTTCGCGCCGCCCGCGCACCCCGGCGGCGGGGGTGCGCAGTGAGGGCACGACGAGCACCGCCGCCAGCGCCAGCGCGCCGCCGGCCACGGAGAGCACCTGCGCGGCGTTCACGGCGAAGGGCGTGGCCAGCCCGGCTCCGTCCATGGGCGGCAACTGGGTAAGCCCGGCGTGGAGGGCGGACGAGGCCGGGATCGCGACCGCGGTGGCGAGCACGGCGAGCACGCCGGCCTCGATGAGCGCGGCGCCGGCGAGCTGACCGCGGCCGACGCCCAGCGCGGACAGCAGCACGGTCTCGTCGCCGCGCACCCCGGCGCTGAGCCGGCCGGCCAGGGCGAGGGCGGTCGCGGTCAGGACGAGGCCGATGGCGGCGACGGCGAGCACGGCGGCCGTGGTGACCCGCTGCTGCTCGTGCCCGGCCAGCAGCGTCGAGGGCAGCAGGGAGGCGACGCGCTGGATGCGTACCCGGTCGCCGAGCGTCCGCCCGAGCCGGCGGTCGGCGCCGAGCACGGCCTGGGTGACGGTGTCGAGGTCGCGGACGTCGGGGGCGGACAGGTCAGGGTGGGCGGTGATCTCCAGCCGGTCGAGGACCGAGCCGCCGCCGAGCAGGTCGGCCAGGTCGACGATGAACGGCCCGTACGCGTGCACCGGCTGCGCGGAGCGGCCGTCGCGGTAGGCCGGATCGTGGCCGGTGGCGGCGAGCGGGTCACGCTCCCAGCCGGTGCCGGGCAGCGCGCGGACGATCCCGGTCACCCGCACCTCGATCCCCTCGTCGGGATCGTCGGTCAGCTCCCTGCCGAGCCTGACCCGGCTGCCCGCCTTCAGGCCGAGCCGCCGCGCGGTGCTCTCCAGCACCACCGACTCCGCCGGAACGGCACCCGCCCGGGGCAGGCGTCCTTCGGCGAGCTGGGTGCGGGCCGGCAGGTCCTCCACCCCCGACAGGTACGCCACGGCCGGAGCGCCGGCGTCAGGGAACGACCGCATCACGGACGACGCGCGCGCGGCCGTCGTGGTCGCGAACGGGGCGAGGGCCGAGGTCAGCACGGCGCGGGTGTCGTCGGCGACGGACCTCGCGTCCTCGCCGCGCACGGTGACGGTGTAGGCGGTGACGTCGATCTGGTCGGAGGTGGTACGGGAGGCGGCGGTCTCCAGCGCCTGCTCGGCGGTACGGGTGAGCAGGAGGGCGCAGATGCCGAGCAGCGTGGGGCCGACCACGGCGACGGCGAGGAGGGCGGCCAGCAGCGGCCACTGCGCACGGGCGCGCCGGGCGACCAGCCTCAGCACGGGCAGCCCTCACAGATCACGAATCGCCCCGGCCGTCGGAGTCGAGCCGCCCATGGGACCGCGTACCGGAAGGCTGATCGACCTGACCGTCAGAGCGCTGCCCGGGATCCTGGTCGAGATGCCCGTCGTTGATGCGGATCACCCGATCCGCCAGCGCGAGCATCGTCGGATCATGCGTGGAGACCAGCGCCGTCACCCCCTCCGACTCCACCACCCCCCGCAGCAGCGCCATCACCGACAGGCCGGTCTCGGCGTCCAGCTGCCCGGTCGGCTCGTCCGCGATCAGCAGCCGGGGTGAGGCGGCCAGCGCCCTGGCGATCGCCACCCGCTGCTGCTGCCCGCCGGACAGCTCACCGGGCACCTGCTCGGCGTGGTCGGCCAGCCCGACCAGTTCCAGCAGCAGCGCGACCCGCCGCTCCCGCTCCGCCGCCGGTACGCGGGCCAGCCGCAGCGGGGCGCCCACGTTCTCCGCGGCCGACAGCACCGGGATCAGGCCGAAGGTCTGGAAGACGTAGGAGACCTTCTCCCGCCGTAACAGGGACAGGCCGTCCTCGTCGAGGGAGGTGACGTCCGTACCGTCGACGAGGACCGTGCCGGAGTCCGGGCGGTCCAGGCCGCCGATGACGTTGAGCAGCGTGGTCTTGCCGGAGCCGGACCGCCCCACGAGGGCGGTCATGGTGCCGGGCGCGAGGTCGAACGTGACGTCCCGCAGCGCGTGCACGGCGGTCGCCCCGCTGCCGAACCGGCGGTGCACGCCCCGCACGCT
Source organism: Nonomuraea fuscirosea (assembly GCF_003001935.1). Taxonomy (GTDB): domain Bacteria; phylum Actinomycetota; class Actinomycetes; order Streptosporangiales; family Streptosporangiaceae; genus Nonomuraea; species Nonomuraea fuscirosea. The sequence goes on from NZ_PVNG01000005.1 coordinate 435,461, forward strand.
GACCAGAGGTCCGCCGTTCCCGCCGGTCATCCGGCCTCGCCGCCGTCGGGACGGATAGCGACGTGATCGGCCTCCAGCACCAGCCGGACCCGCCGCGTCAGCGCCAGCGCCTCCCGGTAGTCGCGCGGCACCTGGACCCGTCCGGCCCGGTCCATCACCGCGTACTCCTCGGCGATCATCCGCTGGGCGCCGTCGTCGCCGGTGGCGGTACGCCGCAGCACCTCGCTGCTGGTGCGCCCGTCGCGGATCGCCACCGTCCGCTCCACCTGCCCGCTGACCGCGGGATCGTGGGTCACGACGACGACCGTGACGCCCAAGTGCCGGTTGACGTCGCGCAGCACCCCGAACACCGAGGCCGACGTGGCGCTGTCCAGCTCTCCGGTCGGCTCGTCGGCCAGCAGCACCCTGGGCTCGTTGGCGAGGGCCACCGCGATGGCCACCCGCATCTGCTGCCCGCCGGACAACTGCCCGGGCCGCCGCTCGGCGCACTCGGCGACGCCGAGCAGCTCCAGCAGCTCCGCGGCGCGCTTGCGACGCACCCGGCCGGACGTGCGGGCCGCCGTCATCGGCAGGTCGACCATCTGACGCGCGGTCAGGTACGGGATCAGGTTGGCGGCGGTCTGCTGGCGTACGAGTCCGACGGTGTGCCGCCGGTATCGGACCCGATCGGCCCGCGACATGTCCAGGAGGTTCCACCGATCGACCCGCACCCGCCCGGCGGTGGGCGCGTCGACTCCGGCCAGGATGGACAGCAACGTCGACTTCCCCGACCCGGACGCCCCGACGACGGCCACCATCTCCCCGCCGTCCACGACCAGGTCCAGCCCTTGCAGCGCCTGCACCTCGACCGACCCGGACTGATAGATCCGCACCAGGCTCTCGCACGCGATGAGCGCGTCTCGCCCGAACTCCGGCGCCTTGGCGGGAGGCTGCGGCAGGGACAAGGGCGTGATGGACATCTCCTCCTCGAACCCCGGCACGAGCGCCACTTCCGGGCCAGACTCTATCGCCCTGACAAATCCCACCCCAAGCCCTCACACCCCACGAATCTCAGCGTGCTCTCACGAGCCGTTCATGGGCGGGAGCCGTCGGCGGGCAGCAGGGCGTGGGTGGCCTGCTGGGCGAGCCAGTCCGCCGAGTCCTTCCAGTTCCAGCCGAAGGCGCGGACGGTCCGCCAGGCCTCGAAGCCGAAGTAGAACCACAGCGTCTGCTCGACCTGCTCGCCGGTGAGGCCCTCGCGCAGGCCGCCGACGGCGAGCAGGCGGGCGGCCGCGACCTTCAGCCGGTCCCGCACGGCGCGGACCGCCACCTCGGCCGCCGCGGCCACGTCCGGGTCGGCGTTCCTGTTGTCCAGCAGGATCGCCAGCGTGTCCTGGCGGCGCCGGCGCACCTGTCCGGTGCCGTCGGCCAGGAGGCGCAGGATCTCGCGCGGGTCGGCGGACTCGGCGATCCTGCGCTCCGTCTCCTTCGCCGTGTCGTCCGCGGCGCCGTCCTCGGACATCGCCATGATCAGCGCGGGCTTGTTGCCGACGCTGGTGTAGACGGTGTTGACGGCGACTCCAGCGGCGGCCGCGACGGCGGCGACGCTCGTCCTGGCGTAGCCCTGCTCCGCGAACAGCTTCGCCGCCGCCTCGATGATGGATCGCCGCGTGTCCTCGGCGTGCCTGGCCCGCACCGGTGACCGATAACCGCGCACAACCATGCCGGGATCCTACCTTCCTCAATTCATTGTAGAGTCCTTACTATGAATAGTGAGTCTATCCAGTCAATCGACGCGTCGGTCGTGGTGGCCGGTGCGGGCCCCGTCGGGCTGTGGGTCGCGGCGGAGCTGGCGCTGGCAGGGGTCCCGGTCGTGGTCCTGGAACGCGCGGCGGAACGCAGCCCGTACTCGAAGGCCCTGGGTGTCCACCCGCGCACGATCGAGGTGCTGGCCATGCGCGGCCTGGCCCGGCGGTTCCTCGACGAAGGGGTTCCGGTGCCGAAGTGGCACTTCGGGATGCTGGAGAGCCGCCTCGACTTCAGCGCGCTCGACACGCCGTACCCGTTCATGCTCGCCATCCCCCAGGTCCGCACCGAGGAACTGCTCGAAGAGCACGCGCTCGCCAAAGGTGTACGGATCCTGCGCGGCCACACCGTCACCGGGCTCGACCAGGACGCCGAGCACGTCACCCTGCGCGTGACCGGACCGGAGGGGGAGTACACCCGCACCGCGAGCTACGTCGTGGGCGCGGACGGCGCGGGCAGCACCGTCCGCAAGGCGGCGGGCATCGCGTTCCCCGGTACCGACACGACGTCCTACGGCTACGTCGGCGAGGTGCGCCTCACCGATCCCGCCGTGGTCAGCGCCCACAACGAGCACGGCGCCCTCATCAGCGTTCCCGTACGCGGCGGCAGGCACCGCATCGCCGGCGTGGACGCGCACCACAACGGCGCGGCCGACCCGTTCACGCTGGAGGCGCTGCGGGAGACCGCGATCCGGGTGGCGGGCAGCGACTTCGGGATGCACGACCCCGGCTGGTTGTCCCGGTTCGGCAACGCCACGAGGGTGGCGCGGACGTACCGGAGCGGCCGGGTCCTGCTCGCGGGGGACGCGGCGCACATGCACCTGCCCGCCGGCGGCGTCGGCCTCAACGTCGGCGTGCAGGACGCGATGAACCTCGGCTGGCGGCTCGCCGCCGTGGCCCGCGGCGACGCGGACCCCGCGCTGCTGGACGGTTACCACGACGAGCGGCATCCGATCGGCGAGCAGCTCGCGGAGCACACGCTCGCCCAGTCCGCGCTGATCACCGCGACCACCCCGGACGGCGCCGCCCTGCGCTCCCTGCTGAACGGCCTGATCGCGACGGTGCCCGAGTTCTCCCTGGCACTGGCCCGCAAGCTGTCCGCGCTGGACGTGGCCTACCCGCAGGCCGGACACCCCCTGGTCGGCACGCGGGTGCCCAGCCTCTTCGAGCTGCTGAGATCCGGTCGTCCGGCCCTGCTCGGCACCGTGGGCGAGGAAGCGGCGGCTCTCGCGGCGGCCATGGGGATCGACGTGGTCCCCGGCGACCAACCGTGGACCACAGCCGCGGCGGTGGTCGTCCGTCCCGACGGGCACGTGTGGTGGGCCTCGGACGACGCCGGCGACGCCGAGGTCATGACGGCGCTGAAGGGCCTCGGCGCCACCTTCGCCGCGGTCGGGCGAGGAGGAACGCCGGCCTGAAGCAGCCCTGGAGTGCGCCGGTCCGGCGATTTGGACGATGCCGAAAGGGACCATATAGTCCATTAGCGAATTCACGACGACGCCCACGGCACACCGTTGACGGGGCCACTGCCAGCGAAGGAGCGGACATCGTCATGAGCTACGACACGGACACCAAGGACCACACCCGCGCTTCGTGGATCGGCATGCGTTCCGTCCGGGCCTCGTGCACCCTCATCGTGGCGCTGTTCGCCAGCGGCGTCCTCGTGGTGCTCGGGGCGACGCTGGATCTGGCGATCCGGTCCCACATCGAGTCCAGCTCCTTCCGGCTGGCCGAGGAGGTGGCGAGCCGGTGGAGCCCGGTCGCCCGGCAGGGTCTGGTGCCGCGGCCGATCCCCGCCGGCCCGCCCGTCGGCCTGATCCAGGTCGTGGACGTCCACGACCGGGTCGTGGACTCCAGCCGGGACGCCTCCGCGACCGTGCCGCTGAGCCGACACCGGCCGCCGCCCGACGCCCGCTTCCAGCCGTACCGGGAGTGCCCGCCGGACGGGCGGTGCGTCCTGCTGCAGGCCATCCGCCTCACTCCGGCGGCGGACGCGGGCGTCGTCTACGCCGGCATCCCCGAGCCGGAGCTGCTGGCCACCCATCAGCTGGAGTACGCCATCGCGGCCGGGATCGTCGCGGTCACCGGGATCGCGGCCTGGGCCGCGTGGGTGCTGGTGGGGCGGGCGCTGCGTCCGGTCGAGGCGATCAGAGCCAGGATCTCGCAGATCACGGTGAGCGACCTCAGCCTGCGCGTGCCGGAACCTCAGGGCGACGACGAGATCAGCCGGCTCGCCACCACCGCCAACCACACCCTCGGCCGGCTTGAGGGCGCGGTGGAGCAGTTGCGCCGGTTCGCCTCCACCACGAGCCACGAACTGCGCACCCCGATCGCCGGTATGCGCACGCAACTGGAGGAGGCGCTGCTCTACCCGGACGACGTCGCCGCCGAGGACGCGCTCAGGGGCGCGCTCTCCACGGTCGGCCGGCTGGAGGCCATCGTCGACGACCTGCTGCTGCTCGCCCGGCTCCGGGCCGCCGATCCGCTGCCCGCGGCGCGGATCGATCTCGGCGAGCTCGTCGCCGCCGAGGTGAGCGCGCGGCCCTCACCCGTGCCGATCAAGGTCGACACGCCCGCCGGGCTGCAGATCCTCGGCTCCCGCATCCAGCTCATCCGCGTGCTGGACAATCTCCTCGCCAACGCGTGGCGGCACGCCGAGTCCGCCGTGACGGTCAGCGTCGGGCCGGCCGGTGACGGGGTCGCGGTGACGGTGGCCGACGACGGGCCCGGCATCCCGCCCGACCAGCGCGAACGTGTCTTCGACCGGTTCGTCCGCCTGGACGACGGCCGCCGCCGCGACCCCGGCGGGAGCGGGCTCGGCCTGGCCATCTCGCGCGACATCGCGCACGCCCACCGTGGCACCCTGACGGTCGAGGACTCGCCGCGTGGGGCTAGGTTCGTCCTGTGGCTGCCGCTCATCGGCGGAGGTCCCGCGACGGCACCTCGGACGTAAGGGCGACAGGCACGCACGCGGCCGCCATCGGCAGGAATAGATCGGGCGCGTGCAGTGTCTTTACGTGCACGTTCAGGTGCGTTTCATCTGGTTCACCGATTATGCGGAGAAAGGCCGGGATACGGCGATTACCGCACCCCGTTCACCAGTGACACCGACGACAACTAGGGAGACGACGTGACCACCGAGAAGGCCATCCTCGCCGGCGGCTGCTTCTGGGGCATGGAGGAGTTGTTCCGCAACCAGCCCGGCGTCGTGTCGACGCGCGTCGGCTACAGCGGCGGTGACGTCCCGAACGCCACCTACCGCAACCACGGCACCCACGCGGAGTCCATCGAGGTCGTCTACGACCCCGAGCAGACCGACTTCCGCGCGCTGCTCGAGTTCTTCTTCCAGGTGCACGACCCCTCGACGAAGAACCGCCAGGGCAACGACATCGGCACCAGCTACCGTTCGGCGATCTTCTACACCAGCGACGAGCAGAAGCGGGTCGCCGAGGACACGATCGCCGACGTCGACGCCTCGGGCCTGTGGCCCGGCAAGGTCGTCACCGAGGTCACCCCGGCGGGTGACTTCTGGGAGGCCGAGCCCGAGCACCAGGACTACCTGCAGAAGTATCCGAACGGCTACACCTGCCACTTCCCCCGTCCCGGGTGGAAGCTGCCTAAGCGGGCCTCGGCCTGACGGCCTGACACCTCCGGCGCGCGGATCCCGGTCCGCGCGCCGACGCATGTCCGGGAGAACGCGGGCCCGCTTCCGGGAGAACGCGGACGCACGTTCGGGAGAACGCAAGCGCATATTCGGGCGAACCCCGACGACAGCAGCTCCGTCCGCAGGACGCGCGCCGTCACGTCGTGAGGAACGACTTCACGTGGTCGAGCGCCAGGTCGAGGGCGACGGCCATGGGCTCGATGTCGTGCGCGGTCTCGGCGAGCAGGTATCCGCCCTGCAAGGCGGCCATCAGACCCGTGGCGAGTCGCTCCGGGTCGGCGTCCGGCCTGAGCACCCCGTTCTCCTTCATTCGCCGCAGACCGGCGGCGAGCAGCCCTTGCCACTGCGCGAAGGACTCGGCCAGCGTGACGCGGGCCTGCTCGTCCTGGTCGGCGAGCTCGCCGGCCAGCGAACCGAGCGCGCAGCCGTACGCGCCGTTCTGCAACGCGTTCCGCCGCACCAGCGCGTCGCGCCAGCGGATCAGGCCGCGGAACGACTTCAGCCGCTCCAGGTTGGCGCGCTCCCGCTCCAGGACCTGCGCGGAGCGCTCCGCGACGACGGCGCGGACCAGCTCCTCCTTGTCCGCGAAGTGGTTGTAGAGCTGGGACTTGCTGGTGTTGCTCGCGGCCCTGACGTCGTCCAGCGTGGTCGCGTTGACGCCCTTCACGTACATCAGCTCGACGGCGGCCGACACGATGCGCGCGCGGGTCGAGGCCCCACGGGGCGTCAGCCTCCGCTCCGGCTGTGCGTTCTCCGGCCTGCTCACCACTCCAGGCTACCTCGCCCGATCACTCTCGACGGACCGATGAGTCCATACAGCACACCCTTGCCCGTCTCCAGACGCATGGCCTGCTAGCATGATGGACGAAATAGTCCAAAGACTTGGTCCGGAGTACGGCGGCGAGGACCGGATGCGGGGAGGTGCCTGATGAAGGCGATCGTGGTGACGGACGAGGCCGCGGGGACGGCCGGGATGACCCTGACGGAGCGGCCACAGCCACAGCCGGCCGGAAACGACGTGCTGGTGGAGGTGCACGCGTCGGGCTTCACTCCGGGCGAGCTGACCTGGCCCTCGACCTGGACCGACCGCCTCGGCCGCGACCGGACGCCGTCGATCCCCGGCCACGAGCTGGCCGGCGTGGTCAGCGCGCTCGGCTACGGCACGACGGGGCTGTCGGTCGGCCAGCGGGTGTTCGGCCTCACGGACTGGACCCGCGACGGCACCCTGGCGGAATACACGGCCGTCGAGGCGCGCAACCTCGCCCCGCTGCCGGGCGACCTCGACTTCACGGTGGGCGCGAGCCTGCCGATCTCGGGCCTGACCGCGTGGCAGGGCCTGTTCGAGCACGGCCGGGTCCGGGCGGGGCAGAGCGTCCTCGTCCACGGTGCGGCCGGCGGCGTCGGCTCCATGGTGACGCAGCTCGCCCGCGAGGCCGGCGCGTACGTCATCGGCACCGGGCGTGCCGCCGACCGGCGGGCGGCGCTCGACTTCGGCGCGCGGGAGTTCGTCGACCTGGAGAACGAAACCCTGGAGGACGTGGGCGGGGTCGACCTGGTCTTCGACGTCATCGGGGGCGGCATCGGGCAGCGCTCCGCGGGCCTCGTCCGAGCCGGCGGAACGCTGGTGAGCATCGCCGGGCCGCCGCCGGCACGACCCGCCGACGGCCTGGCGATCGACTTCGTCGTCGTGCCCGACCGAGCTCAGCTGGGCGAGATCGCCCAGCGGGTGCGGGACGGACGGCTGCGGACGGTCATCGGCGACGTCGCGCCCCTGGACGACGCCGTCGCCGCCCTCAACCCGGCCGAGCGGGTCAAGGGCAAGACGATCATTCGCGTACGTCCGTGACGGACCGCTGGTAGCGGCCCGCGTAGGTGGATGAGTCCTTGATCAGGTCGTCGCAGAACCCGTAGAACCCGCGCGGCGGGCCCAGCTCGGACGGGCGCTCGGCCACCTGGACGAGCCCCTTCCTCTCCAGCGGAAATGCGTCCGTGCTCAGGCCGGTTACGTCAGAACACCATGGTGAGCAGGTCGGCGAACAGCTCGTGCTCGTCGACCTCCAGCCCGCGCTTCGTGAACCACGTGGCCATGTTGTGGCAGTCGCGCATCAGGAAGTCCATGCCCTGCGGGTTGCCGACGACGTCCACGACCTGGGGCAGGTCGATCAGCACGATCCGCTCGTTCTGCGCGAGCACGTTGTACGGCGAGAGGTCGCCGTGCGCGAGCCCCGCCCGGGCCAGCTCCCGCATGCCGTCGCGGAGCTGCTCGAAATACCCGCCGAGCAGCTCCTTCGACGGCCGGACCTGGGCCAGCCGGGGCGCGGCACCGCCCTCGCCGTCGTCGATGAACTCCATCAGCAACTCGGTGCCGTCCACCTGCACGGGATACGGCACCGGGACGCCTGCCAGCCAGAGCCGGTTGAGTGCCTCCCACTCGGCGTACGCCCACTGACCGGCCGCGACACCGCGGCCGTGCGCGGTCTTCTTCGCCATCGCCCGGCTGTCGCGGCTGTTGCGGATCCGGCGGCCCTCGGCGTACGACGTGCTGCGGTGGAAGGTGCGGTGCTCCTCCGTGCGGTACCGTTTCGCGGCCAGCAGCGAGGACTTCGCCGGGTTGTCGCCGATGGCTTCGACGGCCCGTTCGAGCAGGAAGACGTCGGCTTCCTTGCCGGTCTTGAGCACGCCGAGCTCGGTGTCTACGGCGGCCTGGTCCGTCACGACCCACGAGGGGCGCGGCTCCGGGCCGCGGCAACCGCGCTCGACGTCCAGCCAGGTGGACCACCGCTGGCCCGGGTCCAGCTCCTCGTCCACCGAGTGGAACGCGAAGACGAAGGGCGTGGCCGGATCCGACCGGGAGTCGTCACCGGCGTACGCGGACGGGCGGGGGCCGAGGCCGGAGGAGGTGTCAGAGAATTCGTACTCGGAAGACAACGGGAATGCTCCTGAACAGAGAGGTGAGACTGATGCGGACATGCCGCAGCACGGTGTTGGCCATCCGTCAGCCCTCCTTGGTCCAGGCAGCGCTCTCCGCCGCTCGATCGGCCCAGCATGCCCGACCCGTTTCGGCCCCCGCAACGTATTTAACGGCGCCCGGGTCGGTGCCGAAGCGCGTGGTCAGCCCCCACCGGGGCTGGTGCCGGACTCCTCTGCGGTCTCCGCCTGGACGAGGTCTCTGACGGCGGCGATCGGGACGTCCTCGGTGAGGCTGCGGACCAGCAGGGTCTCGACGCCGAGCAGCATGGCTCTCGCCCGCTCCCTGGGCAGGTACGCGGTGTCGATGATGAGGCTGAGCTGGCCGGTGTCCGGGGCGGTCCCCAAGGTGAAGAACACCTTGAACCGGACCCCCGGCCAGGCGTTCGTGACGTACGTACGGGTCTGCGCCGTGAGCGGGGTCAGATCCGCGCCGGGAGTGAGGCGGGGCAGGTTCGGCCAGGTCCCGTCGCCCCGCCTGTCGTTGAAGAAGGCGTCCAGGTCCGGTTCCCTGCCCCTGACGCGACCGATCTCCGCGCGCATGGCCTGCATCTCGAAGGGGTCGTAGTGGGCGTTGCGATAGGCCATGAGGGCGCTGCGGTGCGCGGCCAGGCAGGTGTCGGTGAAGCCGGTGCCGGGCAGGTCGAGCACGAGCAGGCCGTCCTGGCCCACGGTGGCGACCAGCGGCCGGGTGCGGGGATCGCGCCGGTTGCTGTGGACGAGCTGCATGACCGCCCGCGGCCGTTCGCTCACGACGGCCAGGACGGTGGCGCAGGCGGCGATGAGCACGCTCGTCGTGCTGATCGTCAGCCGTTCGGCCAGCCGCACGGCCGCCGCCGCGAGCGCCACCGACTCCATGCCGACCTCGATGAACCGGGGTTCCTCCGGCTCCCCCGGCGGATGGTCGAACACCTCCAGCGGGACCGTTTCGAGCACCGAGCGCCAGTAGCCGATCGACCGCCGCGAACGCGCCAGGAACGGCTCCGCACGCTCCAGCTCCGCCTGCTCCGTCGGCTGCCACTCCGGCGCCGGCAGGTCGTCGCCCCTCAGCAGCGCCCGCCACTCAGCCGACAGCAGGCTCAGCGCCTGGAAGTCCACCGCCAGATGCGAGAAGGCGAACGCGAGGGCCCTCGGCCTGCCGTCGGCGAGCACGATGACGCAGCGCAGAGGGAGATCCGCGTCGTGGGCGAAGACCGTGGTGCCCAGCTCGGCGGCGATGCGCGTGGCGGTGCCCAGCGGTCCGTCCGGGCCCGCCGGCGCCAGCTCCACGGTCAGCTCGCCGCCGCGCGCCACCCGCTGCACCGGGCCGTGCGGGGTGTCGGCGAAGGTGGTACGCAGGCTCTCGTGGCGTTCGAGCATCCGGCCCAGCGCGCCCAGCACGGTCGTGAGATCGCGCCTGCCGTGGACCGGCAGCACCCATGGGCAGTTGAGGAAGGACTGGCTGGGGCCCATCAGGTGAACGGCCCGCCACATCAGCCGCTGTCCCCAGGTCAGCGGCGCCTCGCCGTCCCGGGTCCCGCTGAACGGCACCGAGACGGTCTCACGAGTGGCCGCCGAGACGGCCGCCGGAGTGGTCGCCGGGGTCGTCGAAGGGGTCATCGGGCGTCCAGCAGGCCCGACAGGTGGGCGGCGAGGGCGTCCACCCGCTCGAAGGCGGACAGGTCGCCGCCGAGATCCAGGTCCACCTCGAAGGCGTCCTCGATCGCGTCGATGAGCCGGATCCACGCCAGCGAGGTCAGGCCCAGCGCCGACAGCGAGTGATCGCCCGCGAGCGCCTGCTCGGCGCTGATCTCGCCGCCGGACACGTCGGCCACCAGGTCCGCGAGCCTGTGCTCCAGGGCGCCGCTCACCGCGCGCTCCCGTCGGCGTCCTGGCGCAGCCGCAGACTGCGCGGCCGCATGTCCGTCCAGATCTCGTCGATGTGGTCCAGGCACTCCTGCCGGTCGCCCGTGAAGCCCGTGGCCCGCCAGCCGTCGGGGAGCCGCCGGTCGAGGGGCAGCAGCGAGTACTGGTCCTCGTCGTTGACGACCACCTGGTGCCGTCCCGTCATGTCATTCCTCCTGGGATCGCAGGGCTCGTACGCCGACCAGGTCGTCGGCGACGGCGTCGGGAACCTCGCGGTCGAAGCGGGCCAGCGCGGGCACCCGCATGGCGGCCAGCGTGATCGCCACGATGACGAGGCCGAAGAGCACGTACATGAATCCGATGCCACGACCGGGGCCGGTGCCGATGACCGCCCCGACCGTGCCGGCCAGCGCGCCGCCGTCCAGCAGCAGCGGGTCGAGCAGCGAGGCGGCGTAGGGGGCGACGAGCGCGTACCCGATCGGCAGCGTGGACCAGGCGATGAGCGTGTTCATCGCGAACACCCGGCCGTGGAACCGCTGCGGCACCTTGACCTGCACGATCGTGGTGTAGATGCCGTTCAGCAGGGTGATCCAGAGCGTGATGCCGCACACGCCGACGGCGATCACGGCCAGGTCGGCGCGCAGGCCGGTGAGCAGGCAGAAGCAGCCCAGGACGAGGCTGCACAGCAGGACCCCGCGCAGGCGCAGCCGGCGCGGGCCGCCCCAGACGATCATGACGAGCGCGCCCGCGAACGTCCCCGCTCCGGCCAGGAAGGCGATCCTGCCGACGTCGGCGAGCCCGGCGAAGGAGAGCACCAGCGGCGAGAACATCAGCAGCAGCGGCGCGAGGAACACGTTGAGCACGACGAAGAACAGCAGCATGGCGACGAATCCGCGATGGCCCAGCGAGTACCGCAGCCCGCCCAGGATCTCGTTCTTGATCGACTCCCGGCGTCGCCAGGGCATGGTGGCGGGGAACCGCACCACCAGCAGGACGACGATGGCGACCGCGTAGCCGGCGATGTCGAGGAGGAGGATGCCGCCGAGCCCGATGGCGGACAGCAGGCCGACGGCGAAGATGGGCACCAGGAGCTGGGCGGTGCCGTTGCCGAGCTGCGTGATGCCGACGGCGTGCCCGAGATAGTGCTTGGGCACGAGCTGCGGCACGGCCGAGAAGTACGCGAGCCGCTGGAACGTGAGCGCGACGGACAGGCAGCCCAGCAGCGGATAGATCATCCCCGTGGACAGATTCCCGGTCCACAGCAGCACGCCCAGCGCGAGCTGGATCGTGAACGCCGCGATGTCCCCCGCCAGCATCACCCGGCGCCGGCTCGTCCTGTCGATGATCGCCCCGGCGATCGGCGCGGTCAGCATCCCCGGCACCAGGCCCACGACCGCCATCAGGGCGAACAACGCCACCGATCCGGTCGTGGTGTAGATCCACAGCGGTACGGCGAACTCCGTCAGCGCCGATCCGGTCACGGACACGAGCTGGCTCAGCGCGATGGCGAGGAAGCGCCCGATGCCGGGCTGGGCTCCCGCCGGGGCGGACAGCGCGCCGGCGTGGGACACGTCGTGCAGCCACCAGGTACGGTCACCGCTTCGTGCCGCCGCTTCCTCCGGCTCCCGGGGGGCCTTTTCCTTCAGGTTCCGGTGGAGGGTGGTGACGATCTCGGACAGCTCTTGCGCCCGATATTTCAGGAAAAAGTGCCCTGCCTCCGCTAGCACGACCACCGCCGACACCGAGGTCAGGAAGTGCCACTCGCGAAAACGTTCCTGGTAGTAGTCCGTCGCCGGATCCTCGGTCCCCACGACACTGATCACGGGAGCGTTCAGCCGTCGCGTGCCCGACTCGAACAGACGGGTGTAGTACTCCTCGGCCTCGCGCGAGTCGCGGCGCATGTTCCGTACGATGCGCCGCGCCTGCTCGGGATCGAGGTCGCTCATGTCCACGCCCTGCGAGATCAGCCAGTTGACGTAGCGCTGGTCGCTGCGGAGCCGCTCGGCCTCGGCGATCCTGGCGATCCGCGACATCACCCGGCCGCGCGGGCGGGCGAACGGGAAGATGCCGCCGATGTAGACGCCTTCCAGGTCCCGGCCCGCGGCCTCCAGCCGGCGGGCGATCTCCACGGTCAGGGCCGAGCCGACGCCGCAGTGGCCGTACAGGACGATCGGGCCCTCGACCTTCTCCAGGATCTCGCGCACACATCCCTCGGCGAGTTCGTCGAAGGGCAGTCTGTCCTCGTCGACGCCCACGTCGTGGCCGGGGATCGCCACCGACCACAGCGCGTGCCCGTCCGGCAGGGCGTCGGCCAGCGGCTGGTAGACGACGGCGCTGCCGCCGCCGTACGGGACGCACACGTAACTCAGGACGGAGCTCGTGCTCCGGGCGGCGGTCAGCCGGTGCAGCAGCGAGCGGGGGCCGCGCCGGTCCGGCGGGATGTCGGCGAGCGCGGCCAGCTCGCCGAGGGTGCGGTGCTTGAACACGTCCATGACGCTGACCACGGCGCCCGCCTGCTGGCGGAGCCGGGCCACCACCTGGGTCGCGAGCAGGGAGTGGCCGCCGAGGTCGAAGAAGTCGTCGGCCACGCCGACCGCCTCGACGCCCAGCAGCTCGCCCCAGATCGCGGCCAGCGTCCGTTCCGTGGGCGTGTCCGGCGCGATGAACTCGACCGTGGCGTCCCTGGCGGCCACGGGTGCGGGGAGCCGGCGGCGGTCCAGCTTGCCGTTGGGGCTCAGGGGCAGGGCGGCGAGCGTGACGTAGGCCGCGGGGACCATGTAGTCGGGGAGCGTCTTCTTCAGCTCGGCCCGGAGCGCGCCGTGATCGAGCACCGCCTCCAGGACGTCCGCACCGTCGGCGGGGCCGGTCCGGTCGGCATCCGGGGTGACGTAGGCGACCAGGCGGTCGTCGCGGACGATCACGGCCGCGTCCCCGACGGCGGGCAGAGCACGCAGGGCGGCCTCGATCTCGCCGGGCTCGATGCGCAGCCCGCGCAGCTTGACCTGGGCGTCCAGCCGGCCGAGGAACTCCAGCACTCCGTCGGAGCGGCGTCTGACCAGATCACCGGTGCGGTAGAGCCGCGAGCCCGGCGGGCCGTACGGGTCCGGCACGAACCGCTCGGCCGTGAGCGCGGGACGGTTCAGGTAACCCCTGGCCAGGCCGGCGCCGCCGATGAACAGCTCCCCCGGCACCCCGATCGGCACCGGGGACATGGCCGCGTCCAGCACGTACAGGGTGGTGTTGGCGATGGGGGTGCCGATCGGGACGCGGGCCGCCGAGGTCAGGGTGGCGGGCAGGCAGTGCCAGGCGGACACGTCCACGGCCGCCTCGGTGGGACCGTACAGGTTGTGGAGTTCGGCGGCGGGGAGCGTCGCGACGCAGCGGCGAGCCAGGTCGGCGGGCAGTTCCTCACCCGAGCAGATCACCCGCCGCAGCGAGCCGCAACCGCCGGCGCCGTCGGCAGCGCCCCCGGCGCCGTGCTCGGCGAGGAAGACGGCCAGCATCGACGGGACGAAATGGGCGGTGGTCACGCCTTCCGTGACGATCAGTTCGCGCAGGTACGCGGCGTCCTTGTGGCCGCCCGGCGTCGCGAGCACCAGCTTCGCCCCGCTGCGCAGCGGCCAGAACAGCTCCCACACCGACACGTCGAAGCTCAGCGGCGTCTTCTGCGCCACGACGTCCGCGTCCCCCAGCCGGAACCGTTCCTGCATCCAGTCGAGTCGGTTCGCGATGCCGCCGTGGGTGTTCGGCACGCCCTTGGGCCGGCCGGTGGAACCGGAGGTGTAGATGACGTAGGCGACGTCGTCGGGCCGCACGTCGGGCAGCGGGCCGGAAGCGCCGGTCCAGACGTCCGGATCGTCCAGGTCGAGGATGGTCGCGGCGGTGTACGGCAACGAGGGGCGGATCCCGCTCTGGGTGAGCACCACGGCCGGTACGGCGTCCGCCAGCATGAACGCCACCCGGTCCGGCGGATAGTCGGGGTCGATCGGCAGGTACGCCGCACCCGCCTTGAGCACGCCGAGCAGGCCGGGCAGCAGCTCCAGCGAACGTTCGGCGCACACCGCGACCACCGACCCCGGGCCCGCGCCGAGGCCGCGCAGCGTGCGCGCGACCCGGTCCGCTGCCGCGTCCAGTTCGCCGTACGTCAGCGCGCGCCCTTCGAAGCGCACCGCGACCGCGTCGGGCGTACGCGCCGCCCGCTCCTCGATGGGACCGTGCAGCGTGGCGTCGCCGGGGAAGGCGGCCGCGGTGTCGTTCCACACCTCCAGGACCAGGCGGCGTTCGTCCGCGCCGAGCAGGTCGATCCCCGAGAGCCGCACGTCCGGCCCGGCCGCGACCCGTTCCAGCAGCGTGCACAGGTGGCCGGCGAGGCGTTCGACGGTGTCCGGCTCGAACAGGTCCGTGTTGTAGACGAACATCCCGCCCGAGTCGTCGCCGACGTACAGCTCCAGGTCGTAGCGGGTCGCCCAGGCGTCCACGGGGAAGTCGGCCACGGTCAGCCCGGCGGGCGGCTCGATGGCCTCGTTCCGGTAGTTCTGCATCGCGAACATCACGCCGAACAGCGGCGACCTGGACACGTCGCGCGGCAGGTCCAGCTCCGAGACGAGCTGCTCGAACGGCAGGTCCTGGTGGGCGAAGGCGTCCAGGACGACGCTCCGCACCCGGTCGACCAGCTCGGCGAACGTCAGGTCGCCCGTCAGGTCCACCCGCATGGTCAGCATGTTGACGAAGCAGCCGATCACGCCGTCGAGCTCGGGGACCTGGCGACCGGCTACCGGCGATCCCACGGCGACGTCCTCGACGCCGGCGTACCGGCCGAGCAGCGCGGCGAGCGCGGACAGCATGATCATGTACGGCGTGGCCCGGTGTTCGCGCCCGAGCCGGGCCAGCCCGGCGGCCGCCTCCCGGCTCAGGGTGAACGGGTGCGCGGCGCCGGTGTAGGTCCGTTCCGGCGGGCGGGGCCGGTCGGCCGGCAGGTCCAGCGGCTCCAGGCCGGCCAGCCTGTCCCGCCAGAAGTCCAGGTCGCGCGGGGAAGGGGCCAGGCCGCGCTGCCAGGCCGCGTAGTCGCCGTACGCCACCTGCGGGGTGGGCGGCGTGCGGCCGTCGTAGCGGGTGAAGACCTCGCGCATCAGCACGTCGGCCGACCAGCCGTCGGCGGCGATGTGGTGCACCGCGAGCACCAGAACGTGATCGTCGTCGCCCAGCCGCACCAGCAGCGCCCGTACCGGCGGGCCCGCCGCGAGGTCGAACGGCACCGCCAGGAACTGCTCGGCCAGCGCCTTCGCGGCGGCCTCGCCGGATGCGTCGCGTACGGTCAGCGGAAGCGTGGCGTCGTCGGCGAGGACCACGCGCGGGCGGCCGTCGTCCGTGGCGGGGAAGCGCATGCGCAGCGCGTCGTGCCCGGCCACGACGGCGTCGAGCGCGGCGGCCAGGGCGCCCGCGTCCAGCGGGCCGCGCAGCCGCAGCCTGATCGGGATGGTGAGCTGGGCGGTGCCCGGCGCGAACTGCTCCAGGAACCACAGCCGCTCCTGCGCGTGCGACAACGGCGGCGGCTCGTCGGCGGGGCGCGCGGGGATGGTGCGGCGCGGCACCGCCGCCGCCCCGCGCCGCAGCCGCTGCGCCAGCAACGCCTGCTTGGCCGCCGACAGAGCCCCGGACGACACCCCGGGCGAAGCCCCCGGCAAAGCCCCGGACGTCCCCGACAATGCCTCGGACGACGCCTCCGACGAGGTCTCCGAGTCGGTCACTCCCCCACCTCCAGCAGATCCGCCGCCTCGGCGTCGGTGAGCGAGGCGAGCTCCTCGATCACCAGCCTCTCGACCGCCGCCGCGAGCCCGGCGACCGTCGGCTGGTCGAACACCGTGCGGATCGGCACCTCCGTGTCGAGCGCGTTCCGCAGCAGGGCCGCGACCCGGGTCGCCAGCAGGGAATGCCCGCCGAGGGCGAAGAAGTCGTCGTCGACGCCGACCGCCTCGACACCCAGCAGCTCGCCCCAGATCCCGGCCACGAGCACTTCGGCGTCCGTGCGCGGCGGCACGAACTCCGCGACGGGGCCGGGCCCCGGCACGGGCAGGGCGGCCACGTCCACCTTGCCGGTGATCGTGAGCGGCAGCGCCGCCAGGCTCACCCAGGCCGTGGGCACCAGATGGGCCGGCAGGGTCGCGGCCAGACTCGTACGCAGCTCGTCCGGCCCGGCCGGCCCGACCACGTACGCGGCCAGCCGTTCCCCGTCCGCCGTCACCACCGCCTGGCGGACACCCGGATGGGCCAGCAGAGCGGTCTCCACCTCACCCGGCTCCACCCGGAAGCCGCGGACCTTCACCTGGGTGTCGAACCGGCCCAGGAACTCCAGCGTCCCGTCCGGCCGCCGGCGCACCCGGTCGCCCGTCCGGTAGAGCCTGGATCCCGGCGGGCCGTACGGATCGGGGACGAACCGCTCGGCCGTCAGCCCCGGATGTCCCGGATAGCCCCGCGCCAGCCCCTCCCCGCCCAGGCACAGCTCCCCGGGGAAGCCCGGCGGCACGGGCTCGCCGTACGGGCCGAGGACGTGCGCCGTCGTGCCGCCGATCGGCCGGCCGATGGGCGGGCGGCCGGTGGTGTCCGCCTCGCCGAGGTCGGTGGCCGTGGCGATGACGGTGGCCTCCGTGGGCCCGTAGGTGTTGACCAGCCGTACCCGGTCGCCGAACCTGTCGCGCCACCTGGCCACCGCCGCCGCGTGCGCCTGTTCGCCGCCGAGTATCACCAGCCGCAGTGGCTGCGGCCAGGTCACGTCGTCGAGCGCCTCGGTGAGCCGGTGCCAGTAGGCGGTGGGCAGGTCCAGCACGGTGACCCGGCCACCGGCCGCGGTCCGCAGCACGTCCGGCAGCGACGCGGCGCCGTCGGGCAGGAGCAGCACGCCCGCGCCCGCCGTCAGCGCCGGGTACAGCTCCTCGGCGTGGGCGTCGAAGCTGAGCGAGGCGAACTGCGCGACCCGGTCGTCCGGCCCGATGCCGTACGCCTCCCGCATCCAGCGCACGCGCCCCGCCAGGCTGCCGTGCTCGACCAGCACCCCCTTCGGCCGGCCCGTCGATCCGGAGGTGTAGATCACGTACGCCGGGTCGTCCGGCTGGACCGGCTGCCGGCCGCCGGCCCACCGGTCGTCGCCGGGCCCCGGCTCGCCGGCGGACCCCGGCTCGTCGCCGGGCCCTGGCTCTCCGGCGGAGACGAGCACGACCGTCTCCGCCGGCAACCTCGGCGCGAGTCCGGCGTCGGTCACCACCAGGCGTGCGGTGCTGTCCGCGATCAGGAAGGCGAGCCGTTCGTCGGGATAGTCCGGATCGAGCGGCAGGTACGCGCCGCCGGCCCGCCACACGGCCAGCAACGCCACGACGGCATCGGCCGAGCGCCGCAGGCAGACCCCGACCACGCACCCGCCCGCGACGCCACGCCGCCGCAGGTCCGCCGCGAGCCGCGCCACCCTGGCGTCGAGTCGTGCGTAGCTCATCGTCTCGCCGTCCCACAGCAGCGCCGTGGCGTCGGGGGTGGCGGCGACGGCCCGCTCGATGAGCGCGGGCACCGTCTCCGCGACGCCGCGACGGGCGTCCACGCCGCCCCGCGCCGAGGCGCCCAGGACGGCCGCGTCGGCGTCCGTCAGCATGGGCAGCCGCGAGATCGGGGTGCCGGGGGCGTCCGCGATGCCCTGGAGCAGCACCTCGAACCGCGCGGCCAGCCCCTGCACGGTGGCCGCGCGATACCGGGTGGCGTCGTAGCCGAGCACCGCGAGCAGCCCCTGCTCGTTGCGCCAGGTCTCCAGGGACAGATCGAACTTCGCCTGGCGATACCCGCCGTCGAACAGCTCCACCCCGAGGTCGCCGACCCGTTCCGGCGGCGTCCCCTCCCCCGCCTGGCTGTGCAGAATGATCATGGTGGCCAGCAGCGGATTGCGATGGAGGTCACGCGGCACGCCCAGCTCGCCGATGAGCCGTTCGAACGGCACGGTCCGGTGCGCGTGCGCGTCGAGCACGGTGCGGCGGGTCGCGTCGAGCAGGTCGGAGAAGACCGGATCCCCCGTGAGGTCGCCGCGCAGGACCAGCGTGTCGGTGAGGTACCCGATGACCGGCTCCAGCTCCGTCCGGTCCCTGGTCGCCCACGGCGTGCCGACCAGGATGTCGTCCTGCCCCGTGTGCCGGGCCAGCAGCACCTGGTAGGCGGCGACCAGCACCATGAACAGCGACGCGTTGTGCTCCTGCGCCAGCCGCTCCAGCCGGGACACCAGCTCGGCGGGCACCTGGAAGGAGTGGAACGCGCCCTCGGGCCGCTCACCGCCGGGCAGGTCGGCGGGCAGGTCGAGCACGGGCGGGCCGGCGAGCTGTTCGCGCCAGTAGGCCAGCGACTCCGCGGCGGCCTCGCCCGAGTCCCGTTCCCGCTGCCACAGCGCGATGTCGCCGTACTGGACCCGGAGCGGCACGAGATCCGCCTCCTCGCCCCGCGTCCGCGCCTGGTAGAGGGCGAACAGGTCGTCGAACAGGACCCCGAGCGAGGACCCGTCCGCGATGATGTGGTGCAGCACGAAGCACAGCACGTGGTCGAGCGGCCCGAGCCGGAGCAGGCTGATCCGCAGCGGCGGCGTCCCGGCCAGGTCGAACGGCTGGTTCGTCCGGTCGGCGACGAGCCGCAGCGCCCGCTCCTCCGGGTCGGGCGAGCCCGACAGGTCGAGGCGTTCGCAGGCCACGGGACCGGGCGGATGGACGACCGTGATCGGCTCGCCGTCCACGTCGGCGAACGACGTGCGCAGGCTCTCGTGCCTGGCCACCACCGCGTGCAGCGCCGCATCCAGCGCATCGGTGTCCAGCTCGCCGCGCAGCCGCAACACCAGGTACATGTTGTACGAGGCGTCGTCCGGGTCGAACCGCTGCAGGAACCACAGCCGTTCCTGGACGAACGACAGCGGCGGATCGACCCCGTCCGGGCGAGGCAGGATCTCCGCCGGCCGAGTGTCCCCTTCGTCGGTCGCGGCCCCGCGGAGCCGGACGATCTCCTCGACCACCCCCGTGATGGTCGGATCGTCGAAGAAGGCGTCCAGCGACACGTCCACGCCGATGCCGTCCCTGATCCTGGCCGAGATCTGCGTGATGGTGAGCGAGTGCCCGCCGAGGTCGAACAGGTCGTCGTCGGGGCCGACGTCGTCCAGCTCCAGCACCTCGCACCAGATCCGCCGCACCTCCTCGACCAGCGTCGCCCCACGGTCCAGGCCCGGGTCCTGGTCCGGGTCCGGGTCCTGGCTTCGGCCCGTGGCGGCGGAGGGGTCGGGGAGGGCGGCGCGGTCCAGCTTGCCGATCGGGTTCAGCGGCAGGGCGTCCAGCACCACGTAGGCGCTCGGCACCGTGGCGGCGGGCAGGGTCCTGGCCAGGTGGGCGGCCAGGGCGCCGGCGTCGGGGGCGGCCCGGCCCGGCGCGGGGACGACGTACGCGATCAGGCGGTGGTCGTCCGTGTCCCCACCACGGACGACCACCGCCGTCTCGCCGACCTGGGGGTGCTCCCGCAGCCGGGTCTCGATCTCGCCGAGCTCGACCCGATGGCCGAGCAGCTTGACCTGCCCGTCCTGGCGGCCGAGGAACTCGATCTCGCCGTCGGGCCGGTAGCGGGCCAGATCGCCGGTACGGTACAGCCGTCCCCCGGGAGGACCGAAGGGATCGGGGACGAATCGCTCGGCCGTCCGCGCGGGCCTGCCCAGGTAGCCCCGCGCCACTCCGGCCCCGCCGATGCACAGCTCGCCCGGCACCCCGATCGGCACCGGCCGCATGGCCTCGTCGAGCAGGTAGATCCGGGTGTTGGCGAGGGGCCGGCCGATGGTGATCGGCGCATCACCTTCGCCCGGCTCGCCGTACGTGCTCCAGATGGTGGTCTCGGTCGGGCCGTACACGTTGACGACGCGGTCGCAGCGGGCGCGTAACTCCCGCGCGAGCTGAGGCGGCAGCGCCTCTCCCCCGGCCAGCGCGGTCACCCCGGCCAGGCCGCCGGGCAGCAGCAGTCGCCACACCGACGGCGTGGCCTGCACGTGCGTGACGCCCTGCGCGGCGACCAGCCGGGCCAGCGCCTCCGGCCGCCGCACCGCGTCGTGGGGCGCGACGACGACCCGGCCGGCCACGATCAGCGGCAGGTACAGCTCAAGGGCGCTGATGTCGAACGCGGGCGAGGTGAGCGCGAGCCAGGTGTCACCGGGCGCGGACCCGAGCCGGTCACGCATGGCGAGCAGCAGGTTGGCCAGGTTGCCGTGATCGATTTCGACCCCCTTGGGCCGTCCCGTCGATCCCGAGGTGTAGATGACGTAAGCCGTCTCTTCTGGCGACGCCGGCCGTACCGGCTGCTCCGGCGCCAGACCCGCGACCGGCTCCTCCGGCGCCGGGCTCGCGGCCGGTGCCCCGTCCGCCGGGAGCGCGGGATCCACCAGCAGCACGGGCCCCGGCAGCCCGTCCGGCACGGCGGTCTCGGACAGCAGCAGCGCGGGCCGGGCATCGTCGACGATCATGGCCAGCCGTTCCGCGGGATGGTCGGGATCGAGCGGCAGATACGCGGCCCCCGCCTTGTGCGCGGCGAGCAGGCAGACCAGCAGCAGGTCGGACCGCCGCAGGTGCACGGCGACCAGGTCCCCGCGCCCGACCCCGGCGCGCCGGATCCTGGCGGCCAACCGTGCGGCCGCCGCGTCCAGCTCCGCGTAGGTGAGCGACCGCTCCCCGAACGTGACGGCGCACGCGTCAGGACGGGCCCGCACCTGCTCGGCGAACAGAGCCGGCAGGGTCGCCCCGGCGGGATGGGCGACCTCGGTGTCGTTCCACTCGACGAGCATCCGCCGCGACTCCGCCGCGGGCATGACGTCGAGCTCGCCCAGGCGGGCGTCGGGATCGTCGGCGGCGTGGCGCAGCAGGGCGCGCAGACCGTCGGCGAACCGGGCCGCGACGTCCCGGTCCACCGCCGCCGGGTCGTACCGGACGCACAGGGCCAGCCCGTCGGGACCGTCCAGGATCTGCAGGTGCAGCGGGTTGCGCGCGCCTCCGCCGAACATCATGCGGTCCACGGTGACGTTCACGCCGGGAAAGACGGGGTCGGCCTCCCGCCTGCGGTAACTGATCGACACGGGTACGGCGGCGCCCCGGGCCCCCTGGCCCAGCACCCGCGCGGGCGGCACCTCACGGAACCTGTACACCGCACGCAGCTCGTCGCGCATCTCCCGGACGAACGCGCGGAACGCCTGACCGGCCTCGGGCCGCGACAGCACGGGCAGCTCGCCGACGAACGGGCCGATGTGGTCACGGGTCACGGGGCCGCGCGTGGTCACGTCGATCGCGACCGCCACGTCCTCCGTGCCGTGCCTGAACAGCAGCGCGTGCACCCCGGCCAGCAGCACCTCGAAGACCGACGCGCCGGTCGCCGCCGCGGCCTTCGCGGCGGAGCGGCTCAGCTCGTGGTCGAGCCCGGCGTCGATCTGCGCACCGGGCCCGTACCGTCTGCCGGTACGCCGCTGCCCCGGCAGCACGATCTCGGCCGGCTCCGTCCAGCGCCCGGCCCAGAACTCCCGCGCCGCCTCCAGCACCTCCGGTTCCGGCTCCCGCCAGGCGAACGGCAACGGCTCCACCGCCCCGTCCGAGCCGGTCGCGTAGAACTGGGCGAGGTCACGTACCAGGATGTCCTTGGACATGCCGTCGAAGACCAGATGGTGGGCGACGAACAGCAGCAGGTGCCGCCCGGATCCGGCCGGCACGAGCGTGAACCTGGCCAGCGGCCCCTTCTCCAGGTCGAACTCCCGCGCGCTCTCCTGCCCGATCAACCGCTGGAGAGCGTCGGGCGCGGGATCGGGCAGGTGGGCGATCGTCACGGCCGGCTCGGCCGCGGGGACCAGCCGGAGCCCCTCGCCGCTCTCCGCGACGGCGGTGGCGAGCACCGGATGCCGGGCGACCACCCCGGCGCACGCGCCGAGCAGCGCGGACACGTCGAGAGCGCCGTCGAACCACAGGGCGAGCGGCATGTGGTACGTCAGCCCCGCCCCCATACGTTCGCCGACCCACATGTCCTGCTGAACGAACGAGGCCGGAATGCTCTCCTGGCAGTGCGTCATGTGCGTTCTTTCTGTGTTCACAAGCGTCGTGTGGTCACGTGGAGCCGTCCGCCGGCGGCCCGAGCAAATCCCGCAGCCGCGACTTCACCACCTTGCCGAGGTGGTTCTTCGGCAGCTCGGGCACGAACAGCAACCGGCTCGGCAACTCGTGCCTGGCGAGCCGGTCCATCAGGAACGTCCGCAGGTCGGCGGTGGTGACCGGGGACCGGGTCACGACGGCGGCCGCGGTGACCCGGCCGAGCACCGGATGCGGCACCCCGACCACGGCGGCCTCGGCGACCGATGGGTGCTCGTACAGCGCGGCCTCCACCTGCAGGGTGGACACCTTGTGCGCGCCGGACTTGATGACGTCGCTCTCGCGGTCGACGAGGTAGAGGTATCCGTCCTCGTCGAGGTAGCCGACGTCGCCCATGCGCACCCAGCCGTCACGGAAGATGTCGTCGCTCAACCGCCGGTCGCGGTAGTAGGAGCGGGTGCCGGCGGGCGAGCGCAGCCAGACCTCCCCCCGCTCCCCGGCTTTCGCGCGCCGCCCGTCCGCGGCGACGATCTTGAGGTCGCCGCCCGAGGAGGGCCGTCCGACCGACGCGGGCCGCGCGGGGTCCACGATCATCACGGTCTGCGCCGGAGCCGCCTCGGTCGAGGTGTAGTAGTTGACGATCGTCGCCTTCGGGAACGCCTTGGCCATCCCGGCCGCCACGGCGGGCGGCAGGCTGGCCGCGGTGGAGCCGAGCAGCCGTACGCTCCACAGGTCGTGGCGTTCCTGGACGCGGGCGTTGAGCAGCTCGATGGCCATGGCGGGCACCACGAAGACCGTCCCCGCCCCGTACGACTCGATCAGCCGGGCGAAGCGGGCGGGCGTGAAGCGCGGCAGGGTCAGCGCGGCCGGGCGGGCGCCCAGGGAGTTGACCAGCATGGTCTGTCCGGCGTTGCTGCCGATGGGGAAGGCGTGCAGGAAATGCCGGGAGTGCAGGAGCGTGCGGCGCCGAGGCTCGGCGGAGACGCCGTAGGCGAGGTTGGCATGGGTGGCGCCGACCCCCTTGGCCCGGCCCGTGGTGCCGGACGTGTAGATGATCTGCGCCAGCCCGCCGGGGAAGACGTCCCGCCGCACCGGGCCCTCGTCCCCCTGATCCAGTTCCGCCGGTGTCGCCCGCCAGGCGTTCACGTCCGGCGGATCGACGCCGGCCCCGTGCAGCACGGCGCTCACGGAGCAGTCGGTCAGCGCGTGGCGTACCTCGGCGGGGGCCAGCCGGCCGGACAGCGGCACGGCGACGCAACCGGCCCGCATGACCGCGCACCAGGCGACGGCGAGGTCGATCCAGTCCCGCTCGTCGAACAGCAGCCCGACCCGGTGGCCGGACGGCAGGCCGTGATCGATCAGCGCGCGGGCGACCGCGTTGGAGCGCCGGTCCCAGGCGTCGAACGAGAGCGTCCCGACCTCGGCCACCACGAGGGCCGGGCTGTCCGGTTGTTCCTGTGCGCGACGGGCGAGCAGGTCGGGAAGCGTCAGCCGATCGTCACCGTTCACCACGGCCGGATACCGAAATGTTTCGTGGGCATGACCTACTCCCAGACTCGCAGCAGCATCAGATGGGCCTAATACGGCCGCCCCGTAACGCGTCTGTTCGAAACAATAGGCAATCCGGGCCGTCTGCGACAGAGAAACATTTAAGTATTTTCCCGAAAGTTTCGGAGCCGAGGGCGCGCGGCATGGTCCGCAGCGGGCGGGCCATCGGGTGGTCCGATGGGGACCGCGTGCCGGTTACCGGAACTTTCGGGGTTCAGCCAGGAGTTGACAGGGTGATCGGTTCAGCACTGTGTCCGCGGCGGTTTCACAACAGGAGCCAGCATGGACTCACAGACGGTCATAGCCCTGAGCGCCGTCGTCATCGCCATCGCCTCGCTCGTGGTGTCCGTCTACCAGGTGCGAGCCACCCGCCTGCACAACCGGCACACGCTCCGCCCCCTCCTCCAGCTGCGGCTGAAGATCTCGGCGGGGCAGCGAGCGGGCATCTGGATGGTGAACACCGGCCTCGGCCCCGCCATCATCACCGGCACCCGCGTCTGGCTGGACGGCGAAGAACTGGGGTCGTGGAACAGGGAGACGTCGAAGCAGGTACGCAGGGACATCGCTCCTTATCCACGCGCGTCAGCCCTCTCCGACGGCATGGGAGTCCCGCCCGGATACACCGAGTACCTGCTGACCGTGGACGACTACAACCCGGCCGCGAACAACGCGTTCCTGGAACTCATCACGCGGCGGATGGACCTGGAGGTCCGCTACGAATCTCTGTACGGCGGAGAGGGCTACACGGTGAGCACCCGCAGGAACTCCTGGTGGCAGTCCGAGACTCCCCCCGCCTACGACCCCGCGTCGGCGCCTTCGCACGATGACCTCTCCGGTTCTGACGAAGCCAAGCTCAACTAGCGCCCGTCCGCCATCCAGCGCGTGCTTTCGCCGGCTCCGCTCCGTCGCGTGCTTCTATGCCTGCGCCAGCGCTTGTCTCACCTCGCCAGCCGTCCTGATCGCCGGGCCGTGGATCCCGTTCTCGTCCGGCTCGGTCGTGTCGTCGGTGAAGACCGCGTAGGCGGGGCGGCCGACCTCGAACCGCCATCCCTCCGCGAGCGGCCCGGCGTCGATGACGCCGTAGCCGATGCTGTCGACGAACGCGGCCGCCGCCGTCTTGGCCTCCGTGTCGTCCCCCGCGATCGTGAGGTGGGTACGGTCCGGGGCACCCGAAGGACGGGCCAGGAGCGGCATGTGGCGGTAGTACAGATTGTTGAAGCACTTGACAACCTTCGACTTCTCCAGATGTCTCTGGACGAGCCCGCTCACGGTCACCTCCCCGCTCTCCAGTTCGGGGGCCGCGCCGTCCCGCCCGGGAAAGTAGTTGCTCGTGTCGATGACCACCTTGCCCGCCAGTTCCGCGGCCGGGACATCGCGCAGGGCGTACAGGGGCACGCTCACCACGACCAGATCACCCGCCAGCGCGGCCGCCGCCGGGGTCGCCGCGCTCGCCCGCTCGCCCAGTCCGGCGACCAGCTCCGCCAAGGAATCGGGACCCCGCGAGTTGCTCAGGACCACACGGTGCCCGGCGGCGACCGCCGATCGCGCGAGAGCGGCGCCGATCTTGCCCGCGCCGATCAGGCCAATGGTCGACATGGTTCTCCTCAGTGTCGTGTCGTTTCACCGATCTCGATCCTGCCGGACCAGGCCGGTACGCTGCATCATGTGAAGTCCGGTTCTCTTTACGGATCGTCCAGGCAGAGATCGATGCTCGGCTCCAGCGATCCGATCGCCGACGCCGTCGGCCTGCTGCGACCACGGACCGTGGTCGAACCCCGTCTGCACGCCGCGGGACCGTGGGCGGTGCGGTTCGAGCCGTTCCCGCACGTGAAACTCGGCGTCGTGGTGCGTGGCGCATGCTGGCTGGCCCTCGACGGGCACGAACCTGTGCGTCTCAGCGAGGGTGACTTCTACCTCCTGGGCAACCCTCCGCCCTACGTGCTCGGCGGCGAGCTCACCGCGACACCGCGCCCCGCCAAGTCGTTGTGGGACGGCGCCGCGAACGGTGCGGTACGCATCGGAGCCGAGGCGGACGAAGACGCGTACCTCTGCGGTGGGCACTTCATGTTCGACGACTCGAACGCCCCGCTCCTGCTCGACGTCCTGCCGCCGCTCGTGCACGTCCGGGCCGCGGATCCGCGGGGCAGGCTGCTCGCATACCTGAGTGAACTGCTGGTCGCCGAGGTCGAGACCGCCGCCGCCGTCGGCGGTTCCCTGGTCCTGGACCATCTGGCCCAGATTCTCTTCGTCCACCTGCTGCGAGCCCACGCCGAGCAGGCGGGCCGGCCGGTCGGCTGGCTCGCGGCGCTCAACGACGACGGCATCGGCGCCGCGCTGCGCGCCATGCACGCGGACGTGGCGCACCGCTGGACGCTCAAGGAGCTCGCCGGTGTCAGCCGCATGTCGCGCTCGGCGTTCGCGGCCGCCTTCAAGGACCGGGTCGGAACCGCACCACTGGACTACCTGATCAAGTGGCGGATGAGCCTGGCCCGTGATGCCCTGATTCGTGACACTCGATCGATCTCCGAGCTCGCCTTCGCGACCGGCTACGAATCCGAGAGCGCCTTCAGCACCGCGTTCCGCCGCGTGGTCGGCTCCTCACCCAGGCAGTTCCGCGACGCGGCGACAGCTCGGACGCAGCGGGCCGGCACCCGGCCGGAGGAAGCGTCCTGATCAGACGAAGCCGGCGCGGATCTCGTCACTCAGCCGGGTGGGGTGGCCGGCCAGCGCCTGCTTGACGTGGGCTCTCCACGCGTCGGCGATCACCTCGACCTCGCCCGCCTCGATCCCGTCCAGGCCGGCCCGTACGGTGACGCCCGGGTCGCTCTTGGGCCCGTCGTAACCCGCGCTGAAGTCGGTGTCGACGGCTCCCAGGTGCAGCCCGGTCACGAGCGTGCCCTGCTCGGCGAGCTCCAGCCGCACGCCCTTCGTCAACGCCCAGTGGGCCGCCTTGGAGGCGTGGTAGCCGTTCGTCCCGGGATAGGCGTGCCAGGACTGCGCGGAGAGCACGTTGAGGATCGCCCCGCCCCCGTTGGCCGAGAGCACCGGGGCGAACGCCCGCACGACGGCCAGTGTGCCCCAGAAGTTGCGTTCCAGAAGCCGGCGGGCGAAATGGCGGCCCAGCCCCCGGTTGGCGCCGGTCACGAGCGCGACCGCGCCCTCGATCCGGAGACCGTACGCGGGGCGGGTGTCAGCGCTCCGGGGTGAGCGTCCGCGCCCTGCGCCACTACGAGGAACAGGGGCTCCTCACGCCCGGCCGCGGCCCCGGCGGCCAGCGCGAGTACACCGAGGACGCGGTCACCCGGGTGCACATCCTCCAGCAGCTCTACGCCGCGGGCCCGTCCAGCCGCCGCATCGCCGAACTGCTCCCCTGCATCGAGGCCGACACCACCACCGAGCACCAGCGGGCCATGCTGGCCGCCGAGCACGCCCGCATCAAGCGGCAGATCGACCATCTCACCACGGCGCTCGGCCGCATCGAGAAGATCGTCGAGGCCGCCGCAGACCGGCCAGCCTGAGCACGACTCGTCCACCACCTCTTCGACCCGCCCGCACCCTGCCTGACACTGGCAGGGTGCGGCCGGGGACGCGGTGAAGGCGAATACTGGAGGTCATGGACGGACGACGGCAGCTCGGCGAGTTCCTGCGGACCCGGCGCGCGCAGGTGAGTCCCGAGGAACTCGGTGTGCGGACGTACGGTGACCAGCGCCGGGTGCCGGGGCTGCGGCGCGAGGAGCTGGCCCTGCTGGCCGGGGTGAGCGCGTCGTACTACGCGCGGCTGGAGCAGGGCCTGTCGGTCAACGCCTCGCCGCAGGTCCTGGAGGCGATCGCGACGGCGCTGCGGCTGAACGAGGCCGAACGCCGTCACCTGCACCGGCTGGCCGCCGGCTCCCAAGGCCGGCCGGCCGGGCGGCGGGCCGCCCCGGAACGGGCGGGCGAGGCGGCACGGCAACTGATGCGGACCCTCGCGGACGTACCGGCCGTGATGCTGGGCCGAAGCAGCGACGTACTCGCGTGGAGCCCGGCCGGGCACGCGTTGTTCGCCGGGCACCTGGACCCGGACGGCCCCGATCGTCCGGGGCGGCGGCCGAACATGGCGCGCCTGGTGTTCCTGGACGAGCACACCCGCGAGCTGTACGAGGACTGGCCGGCCAAGGCCCGCACCGTGGTGGGCACGCTACGGGCCGCCTCCGGGCGGTTCCCGCACGATCCGGCGATCGCGGCGCTGGTCGGCGAGCTCTCGGTGCACAGTCCCGAGTTCGCCAGGCTGTGGGCCGGCCACCGGGTCAAGTCCGGCGACTCCGAGGTCTACCGCATGCGTCACCCGCTGGTGGGGGCGATGACCGTCACCCAGCAGGCGCTGCGCACCGGGAGCGGCCAGGTGGTCGTCATCGCGACCACGGAGGCAGGCTCGCCGTCGCAGGCCGCGATGACGCTGCTGGCGCACACCGCGGCCACCCAACGGCACGGCGCTCAGGCACCGGCTGAGCAACCGCGGCTGCCGGCGCTGCCCGAGTAGCCGTTCCGCGCTCCCGTCCCCGCCGTCCACCTCTTCTCTCTCCACCACACGACACACGCGCCTTCGGCATGCCCGAAAACAGGGCGTATCCGAAAAGGCTGCACACAACAAGAAGGAACCGCTCATGAACGAGCTCAAGCTCGGCGACGTCACCACCGTCCGGATCGAGGAGATGCACGGTCCGGTGATGTCCACCGACCAGTTCTTCCCCGACCTGCCCGCCGAGGCCTGGCAGGAGCACCGCGCGGACCTGGTGCCCGACCATCTGGACGCCGGGAGCGCCATGGTCAACAGCGCCTTCCAGACCTGGCTGCTGCGCAGCGAGGGCCGGGTCATCCTGATCGACACCGGCATCGGCAACGACAAGACCCTCCCGGGCGCCGCGTACTGGAGCAATCTGAAACTCGGCTACCTCGGCCACCTGGCCGGCGCCGGCGTCCGGCCCGAGGACGTCGACCTGGTGATCAACACCCACCTGCACGTCGACCATGTCGGCTGGAACACCCGCCTGGCCGACGGCGCATGGGTGCCCACCTTCCCCAACGCCACCTACCTGATGCCCAAGGCGGACTTCGAGTTCTTCGACCCCGCGAACAACCCGTCGATAGCCGGCGGCGTCAACGAGAACGTCTTCGAAGCCAGCATCGCCCCCGTGCACGCCGCCGGCCAGGTACGGCTGTGGGAGCACAGCCACACCATCGACGCGAATCTGCGCCTGGAGGCGGCCCCCGGCCACACTCCCGGGTCCAGCGTGGTCAAGCTGGCGTCCGGCGACGACCGGGCCCTGTTCGCCGGCGACATCCTGCACACCCCGCTGCAGCTGACGTACCCGGAGCACAACAGTTGCTTCTGCGAGGACCCTGCGCAGGCCCGCGCCACTCGCCGCAGGCTGCTCGGCTGGGCCGCGGACGAACGCGCCCTGCTGCTGCCCGCCCACTTCAGCGGCCACAGCGCCCTGGAGATCGAGCAGCGCGGCGCCGCCTTCGCGGTGAAGGGCTGGGCGCCGATCACCCGGTACTGAACCCCGGCGCGAAATGCCCCCGCCCGGGCGCGGCGAGGTGACCCTGACCACCGGTGACGGCCACCGGCACCGCCACGCTCCCCCGCCGGCCGGTGCTCGCCGAGACGGACCTCGCCACGTGCGAGGTGTTGCGCCCGGAGCGCTGCGAACTCCGCGCCGACGTGCCGACAGGCCACGTCTCAACCCCGGCTGGCCCCGGCTTCGTCTCCTTGCGCGCCGTCGCAACCGGCACCGAGGGCACCGGCGTGACGCAGACGATCACCCGGGCGTACGCCGTCGGCTGAGCGCCAGGCGCGCCGCTCGCGAGCGGCCACTCAAGCCTTGGTGCTCATGGGACGAGTACGGCCTACCTACGTGAGCACAGTTTCGCCAACGACGTTGACGGATAGGTCGGCCGCGACGGCGGTGCCGGCGAGAAGCAAACAGAGAGTGGCCCGTTCGCCGCCGTTCAATCTCCTCGGCTGCGTCCTTCCGAGCACTAAAATGCTGCTTGACCTGCACCGATGCAACCGGTGTGCCTATGGAAAACGCCGGCCCGTTCGCTGAGCCGGACCCCCGGCCTGTCCCTGGGCAGGTCGATCGCTCGGGTGGTATGCCGCACGGCGACGTCGTCATAGCGACGTGAGCGGAACAGACCGGCGGATGTCCAGCCGCCGACGCTGATCAACCACACTCCAGGCCCGTAACGTTCCATCCTGAAACGCCGATCCATCATCCGCGATCGCCCACGCCCGGCGACAATAGGGAGACGCGAGAACGCCGGGGAGCTCCCCAAAGGAGGGACCATGGACGGGCCGGCATTCATCACTGCGCTCATCAACGATCTCCAGGAGGTCCGGCGGTATCTGGGCGACGAGCTCTCGGCGGAACTCGACCGGCTGCTCGAACAGCTGAGACAGGCTGGCGACAACCGGGACGAGCTCGAAGAGCGCACCCTTGACATCGTCGAACTGGTGGAACCGGAACTCCCCCCGGGGCACCCGGTGCGCGAGGCGATAAGCAGCGCGATGCGCTTCGACAGCTCCAGGCCCCGGGAGTGGGAGGCAGCCCTCTCTCGGATCCGCACTGTCGACCTGGCCGCGCCGTACCCCAGTCCGGAGCATCTGCTCACGGAGATTCACACTTCCCTGCTGGCGGCGCCCGCCTACCGGCCGGACGACGTCCTCGACGGTTACGATCCTCATCTGGTCCGGCTCAGCGCCGGGGACGGGACGACTCGCGTCCCTGCCTTCCAGTTCGACGCGGACGGCCTGGCCCTACCTGTGGTGCTACTGATCAATCGGCTGCTGGACGTGGACGACGATCCGTGGGGGGTGGCCGGTTGGTGGTTGTACGGAAACGCCTGGCTCGGCACGGCCCCGGCCGAGCTGCTAGGCACCGATCGCGACGACGATCTCGTCGCTGCCGCCCAGGCCGAGCTGGAGGGGTTCTGACGATGACGGCGAGCCTTCCCCCCGACATGTGCCCCGGCGTGGCGACGACGGACACCCTGCCCCAGGGCACACGGCTGTGGCGGGTCCACTCAGCGGCTCGGGAGGCGCACGAGTTCAACCCTCTTCCGGCCAATCACAAGATTGGCGGAGGCCGGTTCGACAGCACCTCACTGCGCTACTACCCATACCTCTACGCGGCGGCGGAGAAGTCGACGGCGCTGATGGAGACGATCGTCCGCAGCCTCCTGTTCGACAGGACCGGCGCCCGTGCCGTCGTCCGGGCGGTGATCAAGAAACTACGCATGTCCGCCATTGAGCTGACCAGGGACGTGCGCGTCCTCATGCTCGCCGACCAGCGGAATTTGAGCGGCATCTGCGCCACGGAATGGCTCGTGCATGCCGAGGCCATCGACTACGACCTGACCCGGCGATGGGCGATGTGGGTGCACGGCCGTGACTGGCGCGAACAGGGAAGCGACTGGCCGGGGGCACCACAGGGCATGGTGTGGCAGGCCAAGAGGGATTCCCCAAGGCACGCCATGATGTTCTTCGGCGACCGATGCGCCGACGCGTTCAAGACCGTCCCCGGGGAGGGCTTCCTGCTCAGCGACGACGCTTGTCATGCCGAACTCTCGAGGCTGCTGCTGCCGTACGGGGTCGCTGTCAACCCGCCTAACGGGCTCACCGACCCTGTGCCGTGAACGCGGCCCAGATGGTGGGGTCGGCGAGGTTCTTCTGAGTCGCCAGCCGCCGCAGCCCGGGGGAAATCGTGTCCGGGATCTCCCGCAGCGGATCGAGCATCCACGCCTGGGTCCGCCGCAGCGCCTCACCAGGCGCACCGGGCGCCGCGCCGAGGAAGTGATGAAACATGATCATCATCAGGGCCGTCCGGGGATCGTCGTCGATCGCCCAGCGCGAGGCGACAACGCCCGCCGCTCCGGCCGCGAGCAGGGCGGAGGCCAGCGTCAGCGACTCGTCGTGGTCGTTCTCGGTCAGATCGCCGGTGCAAGCGGTGAGGACGATCAGCGGGCCGGTCCCGCCCGGCTCCTCGCGCGCGGCGCGCTCCAGGATCCGGTCGACGCTGAGCCGACCGCCTTCGCCGTGCAGCAGGATGGCCGAGTCCGCCGCGGACGGAGCGGACACCGCGTGGCAACCGAGATGCAGCAACGACGCGGGCGCGGCGCCGCCGGGAAGGCGGGCCAGCACGGCTTCCGCGGTGGCCTCGCCACTCGCGGTCAGGGAGCTGCGGCCTCGCCAACGTCCCAGCCGTTCGGCTGCCGGATAGTGCAGCCGGGCGATCTCATCGCATTCCGTGCGGCACCACCGCAGCCGGGTCTCCCCTGTGGGATCGCTGACCAGAAGCGGTGCGGCGGCGGGAACGGCCGGGGCGCGGGAGAGCACGGAGCAGAGCTGCCGGGCCGAAGCGGCGTAGGTGATGGCGACCTGCTGGCAGGCGTACCTGCCTGCGACGGGCAGTCCGGCCGCGTGCCAGGGCACAAGGCCGAGCTCGCCCCAGGGGATCAGCACGACACGCGGGATCCGGCCCGGCCGCCGCACCTGCTCCAGCACCCGCTCCATGCCCACCCGCCAGGCCCATTCGCACAGATCTAGCAGGGCGATCCGCCAGCGTCTCCTGAGTCTGCGCAGGTCAGTGCCGTTCCCGCGCAGGCAGTCGAGAATCGCCATCAGCGCCAGCCGGTAGGCATCGACCCGGCTTCGCGGCCCCGGGTCCAGGCCGGGCAGCTCAAAGCCGTCCACCCGGCCGTCCCCGCGGATCAGCACGGCCCGCCCCGGACCCTCGGCCGTGCCGGGCAACAAGTGGATCAGCGCGTCGAAGCCGCCGTCACGAAGGGCCGCCGCGATCGTGTCGACGCCGGGCGGGGCGAGCAGACCGTTCTCATCCGCCCTGGCCAGAGCCAGGACCACCCGGTGGCGGAGGTCGTCAGGGATGCCGATCACCGGCTGCGCGTCCCGCCGGCCGCCAGTTGTACGCTCGGCCCATTCGCGCGCGAGCGCCCGCTCTCCGGCCGCGTCGAGGAGCCGGCCCAGGCCGGATGCGGTGGCCGCGTGCAGGGCCGTCCCCCGGCCGAGCTCGAGTGCCTCCACGGTCTCGGCGGGCATGCCCGCTCGGATGGCGAGCTTCGCGTTCTTCAGCGCGTAGTCGCCCGCCTCCCGGGAGGCGACGAGCCCGCGCCCCACCGCGGACTGCACCATGACCTCCGTCAGGCGAGCACGCTGCGCCCGCAGCCCGGCCCGTACGGCCCCGGCCAGGTCGCCCCGGGCCGACAACTGCTCGGCGTGCACCTCGTGGCTGAACTTCTGGGCATAGTGCCCGGGAAACTCCTCCATTCTGTCGGTGACCGTTTCAGCGCTTTCGGGAACGCCACCGCGGGCGAGCCGGTGCAGGCTGTCCGCGAGCTTCATGATTACCTCCTTGCCCGGGATCAGTTCCGTACTCGTCTCGTTTGCGACTTCGATCATCCTGTCCAAAATGGCTAAGTCCACCGTCCCGGCGGCGAGGTGCCGGGCCGCCGCGATGGTCACCTCCATGGCGTCGCGGCCGGGGTAGTCGCCCGGCACGGTCGCGAGCGCGCTTTCCAGATCGGCGATCCCGCGTTCCAGCCGGTCTTTGCCGCGATCGTGCATCGCCCGGAGCAGGAGGGCCATCCCGCGGGCCAGGCGGAATGCCGGCCCGTCCATGACGGCGAGGGACTCCTTCTCGATCGTGGCGTACAGATCGAGGGCGGCGTCGAGATACTGCAGGTCACCGTCCAGGCTGAAGCGGTCGGTCAGCACCGACGCCGCGAGCAGCAGAAGCCAGCCGCGATGCCGGTGGCCTGGCGAGATGAGCTCGACGGCCCTGTTGAGGAGGCGGAGTGCATCCTCGAAATCGTCCCGGGAGGACGAGTAGACCGCGCGCATGCCGCGGGCGGCGCCCGATGCGGCGCAGAGCTCAGCGTCCTCCGCGAGGGAGTTCGCCGGATCGAGCGCGTCGGCGGCCGGCAGGCACTCGACGAGGCTATCGAGCTCGGCCCGGTTCGGGACCCGCCACCTGGTGTTCAGGACCGCGCGGGCGAGAGCGAGAGCCGTGGCGCCGCGGAGCGGATGCCCTCTGAGCATCCCGCGGAACGCCTCCGTCAGTACCTCGCACGACTCCATACAGGCGTCCGCGCCGTCGGGCAGCTCTCCCCGCTGCGTCAGCACCTCGCCGAGGCGGGCCAGCGCGGCGGGCCGGAGCGGGTGCCCACGGAGCAGCGCGGTTGCCTCCCGCAGTTTCCCGGCCCGCGCGTCGAGCTGCTCCGCGGTGGCCGGGAGCGCAGCGGTCTCGGCCTCGGCTTCGAGCAAGGCGGCCATGGGTGCCGCCGCTGCGCGGTCCTTCTCGGGCATGGCCTCGACCGCGATACGGAGCGCCTCCGCCGCCTCCTGGACCTCTTTGACCGAACGGGCCGAGAGCATGGTGGCGAGCGCCCCCAGGCCACGGATGCGCGGATCGCCGGTCAGCGCGGCAGCGCGGCCCAGATGCTGTCCGGCCTCGGCCAGTGTGCCCCCCGCGCCTTGATCCCGCGCCTTGGCCCCTAGCGCGGCGGCCTCAGCGAACCCCAGCTTCGTCAGATCCTCTGGGGTGTCTTCCGGCAGGCATTGCCGCAGCAGCAGAAGGCCCAGGTCGGCGTGGCACTGTGCGGCTCCCTCCGGCGGCTGTTCGGCCAGGGCCCGGCGCAGCCATCCGGCGGCGACGCCCCGGTCCGGCGCGGGACCGCATGGACGGCCCGCCCGGCGGTCGTAAAGGCCGGCGATGGTCCTGGCCGTGTTCCGCCGGGCAAGCGATTCCTCAAGGGTGTCGTAGCCGGCCTCCAGGAGGCCGATCGCCCGGTCCACGGCTGCGGCGTCCCCGCCGTGGTGGATGATGCGGTACGCCAGAACGTCGCCGAGCCGGCCCTCGACCTCGGCGCGCCCCGCGCCGTCCAGCGAGTCCAGACCGAGCGCCTCTTCCAGGTGGCCGATCGCCCGATCCAGGTCCGGATGATCCTGGGCCCGCTCCGCCACGAACACGGCCAGCCAGTGAAGGACCACGGCCCGGACGGG
Source organism: Nonomuraea fuscirosea (assembly GCF_003001935.1). Classification (GTDB taxonomy): domain Bacteria; phylum Actinomycetota; class Actinomycetes; order Streptosporangiales; family Streptosporangiaceae; genus Nonomuraea; species Nonomuraea fuscirosea. Next base: position 470,432 of record NZ_PVNG01000005.1, read on the forward strand.
CTCCTTGGGTCCGCAAATTGCCTCGGCACGCTCCAGGCAACCGATCGCCTCCTCCCGATCGGCGATCCCGGGCGGCCGCGCGTCGGCGCGGATGGCGAGGGCCAGGGCCAGGTCGAGCAGTTGTTGGAGCTGTTCCTCGCCACAACGCGCGAGCACGCTACGGAGCCGTTCCACAGCCTGGTCGAGATCGTCCGGATCGGCGCGGCCGGTCCCGTGCCGACGCAGCAGCAGGTCGGCGAGCGCCGACTCTTCCTCCCACGTCGGCTCGGAGGCTTCGGCCAGCAACTGGATCGCCTCGTCGGCGCCATCCGGATCGTCCGGATCGCCGATGAGCAGGGCGACCATCTCGGCCCGCCAATCGTCCTCCCAGCCCTCGGCGCGGGCGTCCTCCCGCCGGCGCCGCCAGGCGATGATCTGCCCGGCCTGGTCATCGCTCATCGAAACCGCCTCTCAGCGCGCGGAGTCGCCGGGCACGGCCCGGACAGCCAGGTCACTTGCCCTGATGGGTGAACGCCGCCCAGATGCGGATGTCGGTGAAATCGAGCTCCGCCGACAGCCTGCGCAGCGGCTCACCGATCCCGGCGGGCAGCTCACGGGCGGGATCGAGCATCCACAGCCGCGCCTCGTGCAGGGCGAGGGCGGGGTCCTCGGGAGTCCGGAGGAGATGATGGTGGAACACCGCCATCATCACCGCGGTCCGCGGGTCGTCCGCCACCAGCCAGCGCGAGCCGACGACGCCTGCCGCGACCGTCGCGAGCAGGGCGGTCGACAGTGTGAGCGCCTCGTCGAAGCTCTCGCGGGCGATGTCCGACAGGCAGGCGGTCAGGACCACTACCGCGCCCGGCCGTGCCGTCGTGCCGGTGGAACGGAGGATGTCGTTGATCGTCAGCTTCTCTTCGGCGCCCGAGCCGTCCCTCCCCGCGAGATACAGGTGGGAGTCCGCGGCCCAGGTAGCGGAGGACGCGTGCCCGCTGTAATGGAGCATGGACACCTCGGGCAACACTGCCATCAGCTCGGGAACCGTCGCGGGGCGCGCCTCCTCGTGCCGCCACCTTCCTAACCGCGCCGCGTCCGGATACCACAGGCGGCCGATCTCCGCGCACTCCCGCCGGCTGTTATGCATGAGTTCCCCGACCGGATCGGCCACGATGACGGGGCGCGAGAGAAGCGGCCGATACGTCCGGCCGATGGCCTCGATCAGCTGGCGCCCGGAGGCGGCGTACGAGATGATCGCCCGCTGACACGCGTGCCCGTCTCCGAGCCGCGCCGCGTGCCACGGGACGAGGCTCCCGAGCTCCCAGGGCACCAGGACAAGCCGTGGCGAGCCGGGCCCGGTGCCGAGCCCGGCCAGCACCGGCCCCATGGCGGCGGGTCCCGCCCAATCGCACACCTCCGTGAGCGCCAGGGTCCAGGCCTGCTTCGCCTCCTTCTCCGCGGGCGTGCCATGTGCGGCGATGAACTCGTCGTGCGCCGTCGCATAGCGCTTGATCGGACCGTCGGCGCGGAGCTCCGGCAACGGGATCACGGCGACCGTCTCGTCGGAGCGTACGAGCACCGCCGCGCCCCCGGCGTCCTTGCCGCCCGGCAGCAGATGGACGAGCGCGTCCGCGCGAACGGACCGGAGCCCGGCGGCGATCTCGCCCACCGTCGCAGGGTGCTGCAGCGGAGAGTCGCTCAACACCGCGAACGCCCGGGCCCGTACCTCGGGCCTGAGCTCGTCCGCCGACTCCCAGGCGGTGGCGAGGTCGTGCCGGCCCGCGTCACGCAGCAGCTCGGGCACGCTCCGGACCGAGATCGCGGCCTGCAGGACCAGCCCGCGGCCCAGCTCCAGCGCTTCGATCAGAGCGTCCGTACGGCCGTCCGCGATGCACCATCCGGCCGCCCGCATGGCCTCGCCTCTGCCCGCCTTCGACATCGCGAGCATACGCTCGGTGCCGCTCTGCAGTTGCACCTCACGCAGCCGGGCCCGCAGCGATTCTAGTGCGCGATCGACGGCGGGACCGTCGCCGCCGCTCTTGTGCCGGTGCGCCTCGGACAGATCCGCGAAGATCTGCGCCGCCAGGGCCGCGCCCGGGTTCGAGCGCCGCTCGGTGGCGGCCTCCTCCAGCTTGGCGATCGCCTCGTCCAGATCCTCCGCAGCACCGCCCAGCCCGTGCCGGAACGTCAGCGCCTTGCCCAGGATCGCCGCGGTGGAGGTGAGGCCGCCGATGTGGGACTCGGGACCGGCCAGGACGCGGCGCACCAGGTCGATGCCGCGGGACAGCTCGCCGTCGTCGCGGCTCCAGATGCCCTTCATGATGGCCGTCGCGGCGCGCTGCCCGTCGTCCAGCTGCTCCCGCGGAGGCCCGGGCTCACGGTCCGCACCGGCAGCGACCGCCAGGGCCGCGTCCACCCCGGCGGCGTCCTCGGCGACCGCGGTCGCGAGCGCTGCGAAGAAGCCGGCCTCACGCGAGTAGCCCTCCGCGGCCAGCACCTTCAGCCGCTCCGCCGCCTCGACCGCGGCCACCCCGTCGCGTCGGGCCACCGCCTGCATGATGTCCACGAGGGCCGACATGCCTTCCACCGGATCGTCGCCCGATCGGGCCCATCCGGGCAGGGATCGCAACTCCTGGACGCAGCGCTGTGCCAGGTCCAGGTATTCGAGATTCTGCGTGGCGAGGTACCGCTCGACGAGTAGCGGCAGCGCGGTCATCAGGAGCAGGATCTGAGCGGGGTCCTCCGTCACGGTGGCCATCGCGTCGGTGACGCGCTCCACGGTCCTGCTCAGAACGGCGTGCGTGCTGTCCCGCCATCCGAGAGCGAGCTCCAGGGCGACCAGTTCGAGAGGGTCTGAGTGGTCCTTCATGAGCGCGGCGACCCGGTCGAGGTCCACCGCCCCCTGATCGAAGATCCGCATGGCGATCATGGCGTTGATCAACCGGACGACGGTCCGCCTCCAGAGAGGGTGCCCTGGCTCCAGCCTCTCCAAGGCGTCGTGGAAGGCGGCGACGCCCCTGCGGCACATGTCCTCGTCACCGACGTCCACGCCCCGCGAGATCAGGGTGGCGCCGAGGAAGGTCTGGCCGGCCGAACGCATCGGATGCCGCGTCGTCGGCGAACTCAGAAAAGCCTCCAGGCGCAGGATGAACCGGTCCTCGCCCGGCTGCGTGTCGGGAGCCGGTTCGGCGCGTAGCAGCTCGACGAGCCCGGTCAGCCGCGACCTGAGCGGGTGATCCGGCGGCAGCACGGCCAGGCGCCGCTCCAGCGCATCGATCGCCGGATGATTCGGGCCTGCCGCGGTCGCGAGCAACAAGACACCAAGCACGATCGCCGACTCGACGTCACCCTGGTCCAGGGAGACAGCGAGGACGAGTTGCCGGACAGCCTCGTCGATATCCGCGTTCCGGATACCAGTCCGCCCCGTTTCGAGCGCGAGGACGATGTCGTGTTCGTCGGGGGCTTCCGGCAGCCCGATTCCGCTGCGCCACATCAGCAGCACACCGAGCACGGCATGGCATTCCGCCTCGGTAGGCGACGACTGCCGGCCCGTGAGCCGGGACTCGGCGATCAGGCGGTAGGCCGTCTCGATGGCGGCGTCGAGGTCCGCCGGTGATCCGTCCGGCCCCTGGTAGCGGTTGCCCAGAGCGAGCACCAGCTCCCAACCGGCCTCAGCGGCGACCGTGCCCTCCGACGCCGACCACACTTCGGCGAGGATCTTCATGCCCTTCATCTCCTCGCCGAGCCGGAGATGAACGTGACCCGCCTGGACGGCGACCTCCGGCGCGGTGGTGACCTGCTCAGCCAACGTGCCGAGCAGGCCGACCACTTCGTCGTGATCGTCGTTTCGGCCGAGCACGGCGAAACGGGTCGCCAGCACGTCGGCGAGCCGGAGCCGCATCCACCGCAGGTTGTCGGCGAGGATGCCCTCTGCCATGCGCAGCCGCTCCACGGCCGGGTCGAGATCGCCGGTGGTCTGCCGGTGCTCGAACCGCGCCATCAGCAACTCGGCGAGCGAGAAGTGCTCGTTCCAGCCGAATCCGGTCCCTTCATGAGCGGGGTCGTCCGCCTGGGAGAGCAGCGCGATCGCACCGTCCAGGTCTTCCGCGTCGCGCAACAGCTCCCAGCGGGCCTGTCGGACCTGGCCGAGCAGCAGCCACGTATCGGCCCCTGGCGCCCGGTCCACCAGCCACCGTGCGTCGTCGAGCGCCTCATCGAGCCGGGTTCGGGCCTCATCGTCCGGCTCGCCGGCGGCGTACTGCCGGAGCGCCTCGTCCAGGCGCCGCTCGCGCCGTCGCTGCTCGTCGCTCATAACATCCTCGTGTTCTCTGCACGTCATTGCACGGGGAGCAGGGCCCGCGCCTGCTCATAGGTCTCGTCATGAGCGACGAGGGCGATCTTCAGGGCGGCCTTGACGTCGGCCAGCCGCTGGTCGAGCTCGTCAAGCGCGGTGTTCGCGTGGTCCACTCCCGATCCGTTGTGCGACGGGTCGCTCCCGATGCCCTCCAGCAGCCGCCGCTGGGCCAGCCGGTAGGCCTCGATAGAGGGCAGCCGCCGCTCGCTCTGCTCCCGGAGAGTGGCGAATCCCTCGACGGCCTCGCTGAGTTCCGCACCGAGCCGATCGAGCCGGGTTCGTTCGGCCGCAAGGACCTTCTTGGCCTCAGTGAGGCTACGGCCGGTCCGCTCCGCCTCCGCGAGCGTCTCCGCGATCCCTTCACCGACCTTCGTGAGCTGTGCCTTGGTCAGAGTGACCACGGCCGCGGCTGATGTGGCGAGTTCCCGCTCGGTGGTGCCCACCGCGGTCAGCTCCTCGTACTGGTCGGTCATCCGCGCTCGCTGGGCCTTCAGGTCGTGCAGCTCCCCAGCGAGTTCCCGCAGCCTCAGCAGATCGGTCAGCTCGGCGGTCAGTCGCCCGTGTTCCGTCTCGGCGGCCCGCAACTCCTCGAGGATGGGCCGGAGTCGTTCCAGCTCCTCGCGGTCGGCCTCGATGCGCTGTCGCAACCGGCGCAGGTCGTCGAGGCGGGAGAGCACGCGCTCGCGGGTGGGCGGTCCTGGCGCCGCGATCTCGACCAGGTCGAGGACCCGGTTCAGTAGAGCGGGCACGCCGTCCAGCGAGGCCGCCAGGTCCGTGACGAAGGCGAAGGCGACGGCGTCGTCCGCCGGGCCGATCTCCACAGCCTGCCGGGAGATGTTCGCCACTGTCGCCTTCAGCTCGGCAAGGGGATCGTTCACGTCTGTCTCTCCACCGGGATCAGGATCGGGTCGGCCGCTTCGCGGTCGAGCAGCAGGCCGATCGGCGCACCTCGTACGCCGACTCTGTAGTCGCCTGGCGGGAGCCCGGCAAGGCCGGCTCGGCACCGCTCGTCTCCTACGAGGAGCGGCAGGCGCTCCGGCAGCGTCGGCCCCGCTACAAGCGTCCCTCGGTTACTCAGGACGAGGGGACGATCGTCCAGCTGGGCGAACTGCCCCAGGCCGGCGGGCACAGGCACCGCGACCTCCTCCAGCAACCCGGCTCTCGTCCGGTGCAGCGGAAGCGCGACCTGCTCATGCGTCGCCGCCACGCTGATGCGGCCCTCCGCAACGTCGCAGGCGCCGCGTGCGATCGCCGCCACGTCCAGCGTTCGGGGTTCGCGGCAGGCACCGTCCGCGATGGCCTGCCGGACCGGCGGAAAGTCCGCGAACCCGCCGATGAGGATGATCTCGGCACCGGGGCAGGAGGGCAGCAGCGCCTTGATCCGCTCGGCGAAGGCCGTGAACGTGTCGAGCACCAGACCCGCGGTGGCCCCTGCCACCACCGCCTCGTCACGCACATAGTCGTGCCGCATCGCCTGCCGGATCACGGCTGCGAGCCGGACGCCGCCCTCTCGCAGCGCTCTGCCCATCTCGGCACCCGTTTCCGCGCCCGTGGCGGCGGTCACCGCCTCGACGAAAGCCCACCGGCCCAGCCTCGGCTCGGTCACGACGCTGACGGGCCGGATCAGCCCGTCGTGGGCGTCGGCGAGCGCGACGGTGAAGGCGTTCTCCCCCGCGTCGCAGACCAGCCATGTACTCTCCGCCCCGCCCGGCCGGATGACCGCCGCGATCGCGGCCGCCATCCTGGGCACCGCGTGCACGGGCCCCAGCGGCACCAGTGCTCGATGGAGCAGTTCCTCCTCGATCACTCCCATCCCGCCCGTAAGCAGGACGATCCGTTCGTGCGCGGGCGACCCTGGCGCGTCAGGCAGGGCGCGGGCGCCGGTCGCCTCCGAGGCGGGCCGCACCGTGATCGACTCCCCGTCCGCCTCGGTGCGGCCGCCGTCAGTGTCGAGCACCATGGTCATCGGCGCCACAGCCGCCATCCTCCCTCTGCAGCCAGGTTCTTGATGCGTTGCGCGGCCTCCTTCAGTCCTTCCCTGGCCTCCTCGCCGAGCGAATGGCCGCCCGGCACCACGCAGTCGAGGAGACCGAGATGGAAGTCCATCTCACGGAGCAGCAGAAGGGTGACCTCCGCACGCGGTCCTGCCTTTGAGACGTCATCGGCTATGTACACCCTCAGCAGGTCACGGAGCCACTCGTCCATCCGTTCGGAATGGACGGGCGCGGACGGGTGCAGCATGCGGGTCTGCCTGAGCAGCCACAGCAGCTCCTCGCCGGTCGGATGCCACTCGGATACGCGGAGCGCTTCGCAGATCTGGCCGGCCGTGGTGCCGGCGAGATATCCCTCGGCGCACAACATCGCCACCTGCTTCGGGTCGGCACTCCGGCGCAGCGCCCGGAGTGCGATCAGCGGTGCTTCGGATCGCAGCGGCGGGTCCTCTCGAAGGGCGGTCGCCCACCAGCCCGCATATTCCGGGTTCGCGCTGAGGCGGGGATCCAGGGCGCGCCCAGCGGCGACGACGCGCGCGAGAGTTACGCCGCCGGCCTCTCCGTCCCCGCCGACAGCCGCGGAAAGGCTCAGGACCAGCGCGGCCGAGTCCGGCTCGGCGGGCCAGGTCCAGGTCTCCAAGTGCCGGGCCAGACCATCGAGGACACGGGCACGCAAGGGCGACGACGACAGCCGCAGGACCTCCAGGAATCCGGCTCGGTAGGCTGCCTGCTCCGCCTGCCCGACGAAGCGGAGATGCCGCGGCCCGCTCCTCAGCCCGAGCAGCAGCGCGTCGATCACGCCCTGCTCGGTGGCTCCCGCCCGCTCAAGGCCCGCCAGCCGGCTGCCCCAGAACGCGGCGTCGATCCGAGCCTGGCCGACCAGCCAGCCGACGAAAGCGGGCAGCACCAGGCCGAGCCGCTCGTACGCGGCGGCGACGCGCAGGTAGTCATACAGACAGTTCGCCCCGTAGGCCGCCAGCTGCTCGATCTCGCACTCGCTGATCCGCACGCCGGGACCGGTGAGGACCGCATCGAAGGAGCCCATGGGGACGGGCAGACGCGTCTTCAGCTGCTCCACGAGCGCGGACAGGTCCTCCGGCCGGTCCAGCAACTCCGTGATCAGCGCGAACGCCAGGGGGATGTCGCGCACGACCGCCTCGAAGGTCTCGGCGTGATCGGTGTCGAGCCTCCGCTTGACCTGCGCCGCGGCGACGGCCAGGCTGCGCGCGTGCACCGTGGTGCCACCGCCTTCGAGCACCGCTGCCAGGTACCGGTCGCCGATACCCAAGGTCTCGGCCGCAGCCACGTATGCCGACGTGTCGCGGTCGGGATCCGGTCCACAGAGCGCGGCCGCGCCCGCGTGCACCAGACGGTCGAACGGCGTGCGGTGATCGGCGGCCACCTCGTTCCAGACACGCGTGATCAAGGGGATGTCCTCGCGGTCGGCGGCGTCGATCAGCTCGCCGAACACGAGCACCCGGTCCTCCTGTGACTCCAGCAGCCGCCACTCCTCGGAGTTGAACATGCGCCGCAGGTCCGCGCGGGTCGCGTGCCCCTGCCGGGCCGCCTTCAGCACCCGGAGGTGCCAGTCGAACTCGTTCAGAGATCGGATCGCGTCCTCGGGCCCGTTGACCGGGCCGGTCATCAGGCGCAGGTGGCCGATGACCCGGGCAACCGCTTCCTCGCCCGAGCCCCCGCCGGTCAGCTCGCGCAGCCGCTGCAGATAGGTCCCGGCGATGTCGGCGCGTGCGGGAGGCCCTGCCGGGGCGAGCCAGTCGAGCTCAAAGGAGTTCGCCCGGTTGTGCCGGGCGAAGGCGAGCCTGACATGCTTGCTCCCGCCCTCATGCCAGGTGCCGGCGCTGTACTCGGTCCGCCACCCGTACGGCAGCAACGCGGCGACCGCGTCCAGGAATGTCAGCCGCTCCTCCAGCCGCAGCTCCGGGCAGCGCGTGACGGTGACCGGCCCCTCCAGTGACATCGCGGCGGCCGTCGCCACCCGGGCGAAACCGAGTGCCGCGATCGACCGGGCCTGCTCGGTCGCCTTCGTAGCGGACAGCTCGATCCGCATCGGCGCCCCGGCCGACGGTAGTGGCGCCCGGCGGAGGGTGTGGTAAAGGTCCTGGTAGGAGATCGCCTCCGCGCACAGCGCCTGGTACGGCACGGCGAAGTACCGGCTGTGCGCGATGGGGCGCCCCGCGCCGTCGGGGTCGTTCGACCACTCCTGCACGGTCAGACCCACGTAGGTGATTTCGCCGTCTCTCGCCTCGTTGATCGCCACCCACGGCAACGATCCGGGGGAATCGCGGTCCGCCGGCGGATTGCCCAGCGAGTACCGCGAGAGGATCAGCATGAGGTCGCCGTCGGTGAATCCGAATCCGCCCGACGCCATGATGGTGTAGTCCTCGTGGCTGTCGCGGGGCTTTCCGTGCAATGCCCAGCCGGCCCGTACCTCTGTCATGTCAGCTCCTCGGGAGCGTGGCCGTGGCGAGCCAGACCAGCGGCTCGATGACGTTGATCGGGTGGACGCCGCCGAGGATGCGTGTGGTGTCCCCTTCAGGGCCGGTCTCCTCGACGACGTTCCAGGGCTGGGCGGGCTGGAACCGCCGCACTTTGGGGTCGAGGTAGAAGCCGACGGCCGAGGTCATGAAATAGCGCGTGCGGTCCGGGCTGAAGGACGTTCTGATGCCCTTGTCCAGCAGAACGGCACTGTTCTGCACGTCGGACGCGCACAGGACGGAGAACAGCTCCGCGGCCAGCGCATCCGGCACCGTCGGGAACCCCTCGTCCTTGGTGGTGTTGTCGGCGTAGCCGAGCCGGTGCGCGGGCTCGTAGACGTAGGGGTGGTCGAACTTGGTGATGCAGACGGCGAGGTGGTGCGGCAGGAACCGGTCGCGGCTGCGGCCCGCGGCCCGCTGGGCCAGCTGCATCACGGTCCGTTGGAAGTAGTCGTAGGAGTCCCGCCGGCTTCGCTCACGGGTCGGGTCGAAGAGGTAGATGAGCCCGTCACAGGACACGAGGTGATCGATCAGGCGCTCCTCTTCGGACAGGTCCTTCCGGCCGTCACCCGCGTCGGCTCCGTCGTCGTCGTGGAACTGGACCCGGCCCGACGGCGCCGCGTTCGACCTGCGGCTGTCGCCCCGGTACATGCCTCCTGGAGCGTCGAGAAGGTCGAGCATGATGGCCGTGACCTCTCGTTCGGTCCGGGTCAGCCCGAACCTGGTCCTGCGGCGTACCTCCCGCTCACCGCGGAACACCCACTGGAGGTTCGGCGGCAGATTCAGCGTCGCGGCCGGGAACTGCCGCAGCGTGATCAACTGATGGGTCATGTCGGTAAGGAAGTCCGTCGAGGCGTCGTTGCTGCCGTGCAGCCACCAGTCGGATTCCCCTTGGTCGACGGCCACGCGCAGCGCGGCGAGAAAGGTCGTCTTGCCGCTCTGCGGAGCGCCCCAGAGGCCGATGCGTCCCTGGAACGGGGCCCGCGGTTCCGGGCCGGGAAAGGTCATGATCACTCCTGTGATGAGTCGGCCAGCGGGAAGGGAAGGCGGACGGGGTTCGGCGAAACCAGTGCCATGGCCTCGCCGAGCTTGCTGGCGGTCGCCGCGCCGAGCGGTGCCACCACCCGCAGGCCAAGCGTCCGCCACGGGTTTTCCTGCGGTCCTGGTGGCTCGTCCAGCACCGCCAGCCGGACCCCGATGCCGACGGTGTCGAGCCGGCGCGCGTACATCGTCCAGTCCCAGCCAAGTGGGCACCGCTGTGCCGGCCGCGGCACGTCGGCTACCGCGGCGGGATGCGGTGGCCGACCGGCTACCACCACCAGGATGCGGGACCCCCTCGCCGGACGTTGGGTGCAGCGCCGGGCCACCTCCTGCAGGGCGTCCTCCAGCGGCGCGGCGTTCCGATTCCAGCGCGACGCGGCGTCCGGCAGGGCGTCGAGCGCCTCCTGCGCCTCCGCGGGCGAGCCGAGCCAGCGTCCATGCACGACGTGCTCGTCCGCCGCTCCGGCCGCGTAGTGGTCGGCGTAGCCGAGAAGCGCGATGCCGGCCGGCACGGTGAGCTCTGCCGCGAGCAGGTCGAACAGCTCCGCGAGCAGCTTCCTGCGCCGCCGCGCCGCGTCCTGCGGCCCGTTCAGCTCGACCAGACAGATGATCTCCACCGGACTGCTCCGGACATCGATTCGTTCGGGCGCGAGCGCCTCCAGCTGAGCGAGGCTCCGCCGGTCGGGCCGGGCGCCTGCGGGCGAGATCAGCCGCACCAGCCCCGGTGCCGCCAGCTCGGCCTGCACCGGAACGGGCACGCCTGGGCGCAACCTCACGGACCAGGCCCCAACGAGGCGGCGGGTGCCCGTCACTACGGCCAGCACGGAGTCATTGTGGGTCCCGCCCGGCGGGCAGCGGACCGTGACCGTGGCGGTCTTCCGCGCGCGGTCCCCTTGAGCGAATAGGGGCCGAGGGGCCAGCCGGATCGTTCCATCCCTTCCGACTTCGGCGGTGAGCAGGCCGTACGAGGTGTGCAGCGGCTGCTCGGCCAGGACGCGGGTCAACACGGGCGCGACCTCTCCGGCGTCGGCGGCGGCCCGCAACCGCGGATGACACCGCCGGAGATGGTCGATCAGCTCGACGGGCAACGTCCAGCCGGGGCGGCGGTTGACGGCGACCAGCACGGAGTCGCCCGGCAACTCGAACGCGGCGAGCAGGCCTTCGGCCCAGCCGGCCAGCCGCACGCTGATCTCAGCCCGATCCACTCCGACCAGGCCGCCCGCGAGCTGGTAGCGCAGATGTTCCGCGTCAGCCGCCAGCATGGGCAGCACCTCGCGCCACGGCTGGGACCGCCGCTCGGCCGGCGGGCCGCCGGGGTCGGGGTCCGCGGCAGCGGCCCGGGTGATCGTGATGTCCTGCGGCCCGATCTCCACCAGGGCGAGGACCTGCCCGGCGGCCAGGGACGCGAAGGCAGTTGTCAGCACGGGCTGGAGTGGCTCCGTCCGCGCGGCGACGTGCTCCTCCGCCTGATCCCAGTCCGCCCGGGTGGGCTCGCCGCGCAGCAGCGGAGCGATCGTGTCCCGGTCGCAGCCGGCCCGTACCGCGGCCCGCACGTCATGGGAAAGTTGCGCCGAGGCCAGTTCCGCCGCGAAGGCGGAGCGGTTCCCCTCCCCCACGGTCCAGCTCGTACGCAGCGTCCAGCCGCACGCGCAGCGCTCGTGCCGCCCGATCGGCAGCCGGCAGACCGGGCAGGCGGGACTACCGGTGCGCATCGGGAACGTCCTCCCCGTGGAACGCGTTCGGGTCGGCGCCGGGTTCTTCGGCGCATCGTGCGGCCAATCGCGCGACCATCTCCTCGAGCAGGCCGCGCACGGTCCTGGCGTTGCCGAAGCCGGGTGCGTGCCGGGCGACCTCCAGCCAGGCGGAACTCTTCGTCCGGGCCTGCGGCGACAGCGTGTAACCCTCCGCGGCGGCCATCGAGGCGAGGATCTCTACAAGTTCCGCCACCTCATACCCGGAGAACTCGATGCGTTCGCCGAACCTGGAGGCGAGACCGCTGTTGGCGGCCAGGAATCTGGCCATCTCCGCCGGATAACCGGCGGCGATGACGCTGAACTGGCCGCGTCTGTTCTCCATCTCCCGGGTCAGCGTGTCGATCGCCTCCCGCCCGAAGTCGTGTCCGACCGCCTCCCCGCCGGGCGACAGGCTGTAAGCCTCGTCGATGAAGAGCACCCCGTCCCGGGCCTCCTCGATGCGCTTCCTCACCTGCGGTGCCGTCTGGCCGACGAAGCCGGCGACCAGGTCCGCCCGGTCGACCTCGATCACGTGCCCACGAGAGAGCAGCCCCAGCTCCCGGAAGATCCGTCCGATCTGCCTGGCCACCGTGGTCTTGCCGGTGCCCGGCGGGCCGACGAACAGCAGATGTGGCGCCGGCACCTCGCCGCGCCCGCGTCGCTGGTTGTGCTGGATGCGCAGGACGGTCCTGCGTACGCTCTCCTTGAGCGTCCGCATCCCGATCAGCGAGTCCAGCGGCCCGAGCAGCTCAGCGACCGGCGGCGGCACGGGATCGGCAGTCCAGCGCTCGGGCAGATCGCGCGGGTCGAGCGGCGAGCGGCGGTCGTCACGGACCCGCAGGGCCCAGCGCTGTGCTGTCTCATCGGCCAGTTCCCGCATCGCCCTGGCGTTGCCGAACCGCTCGGTCCGCTGCCGGTACAGCCGATCGACCACCTTGTCCAGCGCGGCGTCGAACGCGTCTGTCCGTACCAGCTTGCGGTCGTCCAGGAACGTGCGGCAGATGCTTGCCAGCATCGGCGGTTCGTAGTCGGGAAAGTCCAGGCAATTCGCCTTCGGGAACCGGCTCTCTAATCCGGGGTTGCTCGCCAGGAACTCGCGGATGGGGTCGCCGTAGCCGGCTACGATCACCACCAGCCGCTGCCGGTCGTTCTCCATCCTGGCCAGCAGGACGTCGATCGCCTCCTGACCGAATCCACCGGCTCCCTCGCCGTCCTTGAGCGTGTATGCCTCGTCGATGAACAACACGCCATCCAGCGCCCGGTCGATCACCGCCTCGGTCTTGATCGCGGTCTCGCCCACGTACTGGCCGACCAGGTCGGCCCGACTCGCCTCGACGAGATGGCCCCGCCGCAGCAGGCCGAGCTCCAGGAAGATCTCTCCGACCAGCCGCGCCACCGTGGTCTTCCCGGTCCCCGGGTTCCCCGTGAACACCATGTGCCGGGCCACCGGCTCCGAGCCCTCGGGCGGCTGCCAGCGCAGATTCTCCAGGTGACGGCGAACGGGCTCGAGTCCCTTGAGGTCGGCGAGCCGCGCCCACACATCGCCCTGTGCGGACATGGAGCCGTCCACCCATTTGCGCTCCCGGAGGGTTTCCGCCTCGAAAGGCTGCCCCCGGTCACACAGTCCGCGTAGTCTTCCCTCCCAGTCCCTGAGCGTTCGCCCCGCGGCCGCCATCTGCCTGACGATCAAGGGCAGCGCGGCCCAGTCCGCGATGGCGAGACCTTGTTTCACGTGCAGCCGGTGCACCAGCCTGGTCAGCTCGGCCTCCTGCGGCGGCTCGATCCGCCCGGGGGTGCCGCGGCGGCGCCGCTCCGCGCGGACGGCCGCCCGCAGACCCGGCAGATTACGGCTGTCCTGGGCGTACCGCTCGATCTGGGAGAGCTCTTCGTTGTCGAAAAGCAACAGGCAGAGGTTGCCGGCTCCCATGCGCCCGTCCAGCCAGCTCTCGAGGGCGGTGGCCAGGTCGCGGTGGCCGTCCAGCCAGGCGTCGATCACCTCGATCCGTTCCAGGATCATCGCGGTACGGGCGTCGCCCTTGTTCATCAGCGACCGCATGAGCCGGATGGCGGAGACGTCTGTCATGACGCTGCGAACTTCCGCTCGCTCGGGCCGGGGCGGCTCCCGCAGGAGCGTGGTGCCCAGGGGTCCTGCCACGGCGTGCCGCCGCCGGCGTACGGCCTGCGCCTCCTCCCCATGTCCCAGCCGGGACCCCGCATCGCGGACGGTCAGCATGTTCTCGATCGAGAAGAACACGATGCGCTGGAAACCGGTCGCGTGCAGCATGTCGTGTAACGCCTGGCTCAGATCGACGCGGTGGTAGTCCTCGGTCACGAAGGCGTCGCGGGCGCCTTCTCTGTACAGGAGCAGCATCGGGACACCTTCACCGGCGGCCTCGTACAGGGGCCGCAACCGCTCAGGGACGGCCAGGCTTCGCTCCTTCACTTCAGCGCGCCCCCTGGCTCCGCGCGCGAATCCGCTCGAAGTCGCGCTGCTCGGGAGCCGGCTCGATCCCCGCGTCGGTGGCCTCCCCGACCGGGACGCCGTTTCGCCGCAGCACCTGCGACAGGTCCTGTGCGCGCTGGGAGCGGCGGTTCTGGGAACGCTCGTCGTCGTACGAAAGGACTCGGATGGCCATCCCCGTGTCCCCGTGCGGTGCCACCTCAACCACGACCTCGCTACTGTCGTGATGCCGCAGCTTGCTGTAGTGCGCCGCCCGGAAGTCCCCTTCCTCATAGGTCTCCTCCACGAAGGCGAACCCCTGATCAGCCAGCGCGTCGATGACCTGTTCCGCGGTGTTGGCCCGGAACTGGGCTGCGACGACTCGGCGGCCCGCCCGTTCGACCAAGGAATCCAGCCGTGCCTCGTAGCCGGGCGCGACCTGGGTGATGATCGCCCGGAGCTCCTCCACGGTCAGCGGGCTCTGCTCCCCGGTCGCGACACGCGTCCGCTCCTGGATCTCGGCCAGCAGTTCGCTCAGGCCTCCATCGGTCCAGTGGTCCACGTCCACCGTGGCGCCGGGCAGGTCGGGGACCGGCACTTCGGCGTTGAGGCGTCCCGTCTCGGCCACCCGGTGCAGCGCGGTCAGCGCCTCCGCCTGCGTCCGTAACCAGTCGGTCTCGAGCAGTTGGACGTCGGCGCGCAGCTCGCTGAGATCGTGATAGAGCTGCCGGACGGTGCCGAGCGAGTACGCGGCTTCCTGCTCCTGGAGCATCCGCCCGGCGTCGGCGAGCCGCTGGTGAAGCCGGTCGAGCCGCCCGGGGGCGAAGCGCTCGTGCGGCAGGCAGTCGACGACGTCGTGCATGACCCGGGCGTCCTGGTAGAAGGCGCGCGCCATCTCGGACGCCCGCTCGCGGCCCGCCTTGAGGTCGTCCACGCGATCGGACAGCTTCTGAAACTGCGCCTGCCGCTCGGAACGTTCCCGGCTGAGGTCCCTGCGCAGTTGCTCGGCCGTCTTCCTCGTCTCGTTGCGCAGGTCCGTGAGGCCGGCCGCCTGCTCGCGCAGTTCGACATCGACCCACGCCTCCAGTTGCCGGGTGTTCGCGCTCAGCGCGGACAGGCCCTTCTCCACCTGGTCCTGCCGGCGGGAGAGCGTCGTCTGGACCCGGTTGAGGTCGGCCAGATTCTGCCGCCGGATGTTCTCCAGCATCCCGGGCAGCTCGCGCTGGACCTGTGCCAGCCTCCCGGCTGCTTGCTGCGCCGAGTTCCAGGCGCTCTCGTCGACCATGATGTGCTTGGTGCCGCTCACATCCCACCCCTTCCGATCGTGCTCCAAGCAGCGGTGAGGCCGCTGGGCGGGACTCCCACCAGCAGGACGTCCCGGTCGTTGACATGAAGCTCGGCGCGGCGCGGCGCGCCGGTGAAATCGAAGCCGCGCAGCCGGTCCGTCAGGTGATGCACCCGCTGGTTGGCACTGCCGCGCAGCCCGCGGTCATCGTTGCGGGCAGCGACGTAGCGCCCGTCGATGAGAACGTCGACCTCCGCGAGCAGTTCGGCGGCGGCCGGCCGATCGGTCAGTTCCTCCAGGCGGAAGCCGGTGAAGCAGATGAGTGTGACCTCCTTGACCGCGCGCACGACCCGGGCGGTCGCCGCCAGCTCGGCCGCCTGTGCCATCGGCTCCCCTCCCGAGAACGTCAACCCGGTCACCCGGGAGTCGCTGAGGAGGGCGGCGGCCAGCTCGTGCGGGGACATCTGCTGGGCCGGGCGGTCGGGGATCCAGTCCGGCGCCAGACATCCACGGCAGTGGAAGGGGCAGCCCTGCACCCAGACCACGGCACGAATACCCGAGCCCAGCGCTTCGGTCGCCGTGCAGATCTCGGCCACGTTCAGCATGAGATCACCTGCCCCTGCGGAACAGGGCGGTGAGCGTTCCCCAGCGCGGGATCCTGCGGCGGCCGTTGCCCGCCGCGCCTGCTGCGGCCAGCATCGGGTTCACCGGTGGTTGGATGCCGCCCGGCTCCGCCTCTTGAATCGGCATCGGCAACGTCCCGCGCACTTCGACGTACCCGTCCACATCGTGCGGCAGGAGGCGGAGTTCTCGGTCGCGCCACAGGTCGAGTGATCGCTGCGCCACCTCCAGTTCTGCCTCGGCCGCGCGCTGCGCCATGGCCTCCAGCACTTTGGAACGTTCCCGTGCCACGTAGTCGGCATAGAGGATCTCGTCGTTGTTGGCGAGGAATCCCGCCTGGCGTTCCTTGCGAGCGGTCTGCTTGCCGAGCTCGAGCCGCTCCCTCTCGTACGCTTCGAGCAGCTCGTCATATCTGGTCGGCCGGCCCAGCAGGAAGAGGATCTTCACGAAGATGGGCAGGCACTCCAGCGTGGTGATCAGCAGGAACACCAGAGCGCGCCACATCCCGAGCGTGAAGTCGTTGCCCGAGGCCCGGTCCAGCGCCTTCAGCCGGATCAGGAACCCCTTGTTCGCCGCGTTCTTCTCTTCGAATGCCTTCTGTTGGTCGCTCTGCGCGCCTTGCAGCAGCTTCAGCCTGGCCTGAACGACGGGCAGCCGTGTCCGCGCTTCCTTGAGCGTGTCGCCGGCCGTCGCCTCGGCGCGCTGCCGAACGCTTTCCGTTCGCTCATCGAGCTGTTGCTGGTAGACGGCGATCCGTTTTGCGGCATCGGCCTCCCTGCGCTTGTACTTCTTCCAGTAGGGCCCGGGGCCGGCGTCGTGCCTGACGCGCCCCTTGCATTTGTCGCCCGTCAGCTCGCAGGCCGCCGCGTCCTCGTTGGCGTCACGCCGTTTCCTCTGGATTTCGAGGAGCGCAGTGAGGCGGTCGGCCTCCCGGTCGTTTCCCACGGCGTCGACCGCCGTGCCACCGCCCGCGATCGTGACCAAAAGGCTCTCTCGCTCGCCCTGGAGCCTCTTGATCTCCTGAGCCATGGGACCGCTGTCCAACATGCGTTGGTTCGCCGAGGACTGTTCGATTCTGATTTTGGTGATCTCGGCCTCGATCTCCGGGCCGAAGATCTGCAGGACCAGCGGCGTGGAGATGATCACGCCGAACAGTAGGGCCAGCGCGGCGCGCGGTATCGCGATCTTGAGAATGTCCCGCCTGCGGGCACTTCGCTGCAGCGAGGAGACCAGCCAGCGGTCCAGGTTCAGAATGGCCAGGAACCACACCATGGAGACGAATCCGGCGGTGGCGGGCGCCGCGTTCAAGGCCATGCTCAGGGCGAAGAACATCGAAACACCGGCAAGCGTGGCCGTCGTGAGAACGGCGCCACCCATCCCCTGATATTTGGGACGATCACTCGGCGTTTGATCAAGAATGTACGGGTCGGCACCGGACAGCCAGATCAGGAATGACTGACGATTATGGGGCCGTAAAGGCCGAGGAACGACCGGCCTGACCACGGGCGGCTGGGTCATCTACCCTCACTTTCCCCTACATCGTGCCCACCAGAGGGATAAGAGGCCGGGCCATGAAGGGCGGGGCGCCCCGGCGGTGTCACCGGGAACGCGGGAGCCCGCGAGATCGAGACCCGTACCTGGATCGGCCGCCGTGGCCAGCGGCGCATAAAGGACCGCCAGAGGCGGTCGGCTCGAACTTTCGTCGCCTGACGTCGTCCGGCGAGTGCGTTGATCTCGCGGAAACGCAACTCCGCTGAAGGGATGGCCGATCGAAGTCGTCCGTTGACGACGACGACAAAGCCCTCCTTACGCCCCCCACTCACTTACGCTCCCCGTAATGCCGATGAAGAAGCCGAGCATGTCCCCCGAGGCGGCAGTTTATATCAAAGACCACTTTGGACGACATCCCTCAGCACCTGGTCTTTTTTGCCACTTAACCCGAGCTGTGGCAAAATTCTTCACCCCGTTAAGCCATCCCTCACGGGCACCTTCAGGGCGATTTATTCGCATACCGCTGAGATATGATACTTTGTCTTACTTAAACGATATGTGGCAAATGTCGCAATCGCGACGATTGTGTGATTTTTAGCCGAGCAACAAAGCACCGCGTCGACCGGAGTTCTTCGAAGGGGGCGTTCCGCTCGCCGCCTTGGCGCGGCCGACGAGCGGGGCACGGAGCCCGATGAGCGGTCACGGCCGTCAGACGCAGGCTAGTCCGGTCCGCCGGGCAGGGCCGCCCGGCAGACCGGAGCCTGCCAGCCCCCTGAGCATCTTGCCGGTTTCGGCGAGCCCCTCGTCGCCGCCGATGGCCGCTGCCGGAGGCCGCTTCGGGCGGGAGCCGACAGCGGCACCTAGGAGCGGGCGAGCCAGGGCATATAGGGCTTCCATGGGCGGGACGTCGCGGCCCAGCAGGACGATTGAACCCGACAGACGATCCAAGACGGCCCCGGCCGTGCTGACTGGATCGTTTTCCGCGGTCCGTCCTTCGGGCGGCATCGCGACGTGACGCGTGGATTGTGCCTACCATGGCGCTCGACTATTCTGGAGCTGGCTGTAGTTTCTCACCGCGCTAGATTGAAGGTCACTATACTACGAGGGTTGTCGAAATGACCGATACTTCCTCAGCATGGATGTCCCGCACCTCCGTCATCAGCCGCCGGGCCACTGGCCAGCGCCGGGTGAGCCCTTCCCACCGGCCGAGAAGATCGGCGCGCAGCCGCGCGGGCAGGGCGACGTCGTCACCGGCCAGCAGACGAAGGGGCCCGGTCACGTATGTGGCGGCCAGCCGCGGCAGCGCCGCGAACTCGGGTCCCCGGTGGTCGGTGGCCCGCCGCAGCGTGCGGCCTACAGGACGGAGGCAGCCCGGGAACCCCGGGAGGCGGCCGATCCGCTCGGCCAGCCCGTCCCGCAGACAGCCGGCGACCTTGCCCTCGCCGCGTTCCAAGCTCTCCAGCAGCGCGACCAGTTCGACCGCCATGGCGTAGGACTCGGCGGCGAGCAGCCCATACCCGAACTCGGCGGCAGGCGGAGTCGGCGGTTCACCGCCCGTGGCCGGCGGCCAGGTTCCAGGGACCTCCTCTACCATCGCGAGGTGGTCGAGGTGCGCCCCCTCGTGGATGCCCCGCCAGACACGGCGCCGCAGCTCAGGCGCGCGACGAGGTACGTCGACCAGCACGGCAGGATGACCTGGCAGCCGCATCCAGAGCCGCCGGGCAAGCCCCGTGTAGCCCCGTCCCGGCACCACGAGGTGCCCGCGCCGGGCGGAGGGGCGGAATCTCTCGCCCCACCAGAGGTGGCTCGCGGCCCGGTCGGGCACGCGCACGTGCCCGCGGCGCGTGGGCAGCGCGTCACAGAACTCGGCGAGCGCCGCGCACATGTGCCACGTGCTCCCAGCCACGGGTGGGACCGGACCGGGCGGCTCGGCCACCGGATAGTAGCGGGGCACTGGCCCGGCGATGGCGCGCAGCGCGCGGAGCCGTGCCGCGGCGACGCCCCCGCGCCGCACGCCACTCGCCGCGATCACCTGATCCAGCCCGGCGAACGCGCTCGGCCGGGCGAGCACCGCGCAGCCGAGCGCCACTTCGGCCCAGCCGTATACCGTCCAAGCGGCGGCCTCCGCTCCTTCCGCGGGGACGCAGGCCGCCGCGCTCGCCGCGGCGGCCGCCCATGCGCGTGCCCCGGTCATGACGCCCACAGCCGGACGCGCAGCAGCAGGCGGGCCGCATCCTGGAAGGACGTGCGACCGTGCATGACGCGGTGATTGTCGATGACGATCACGTCCCCGGGCCGGTGCTCCAGGCGCACTGCCCCTGGCACCACCTTCAGCAGCGAGCCGAACCAGGTCGCCACCTTGCGCTGCTCCGGGGTCAAGCCCACTAGGTTGTCGCCGCGCCAGCGCACCGTACCGTCACCTGGCATGACCGCCGCTCGGGGGGAGACGTCCGCCGGCCCGCCACTGAACGCCTCAGGCACCCTCCACCCCCACCTCGGTTCTCCCAGCGCCGCGAGGACGCGCTCGCCGAGAGCGTGCCGCCGCAGTTCGGCGTCCACGGTGGCGGCGTCGAGCAGCAGCGTCAGCCCGCCGTCCGCCGCGGGCCGCACGACGAACAAGCAGACGAGATCCTCGGGACGGGAGCGATAGGCGGCGTCGGTGTGGAAGTCCACCGCGCCCGCCCGTTCCGACAGGGTGGCCGCGGCATCCGTTCTCGACGGCCGTACCGGCCAGATCTCCCGGCCCGCGTCTCTGCGCGACGGCGCTCCGAACCGCCGTGCCAGAGACAGTATCTTCGTGTGGTCCACCGCCCCGCCGTCGGCGAAACACAGACCGGTGCGCAACACCGCCCATCCTTGCTCGACCAGGTGGCGCCTGGCGGCAGTGAAGTTCATCTCGTTCACCGAATCGCCCCTCCCTGCATCTGTGGGTGCGATATCCAGGCAACCAGCGGGGGCGTCCGCGATCCGGGCGCATTCTGGGCGTGATCCGGCCATTCGCGTCAGCTCGGCAACGATAGTCGAGTAGAGATTGTGAGCCGAGACAACGATAGCCAGATATAGTTTATTCATGATCCATTCTGCGACCTCCGGTGAGGCTCAGGAACGCAGGCTCGCCGCGATCGCAGCCGCCTCGGCGACGGCGTTCCGGCACCACGCCTATCAGCAGGTGCGAGCCGAGGACGTGGCCGAACTGGTGCGCCTGTCCAGAAAGGGGGAAAAGGGCAAGGCCCGTAGCGCGGTGTGGCTCTACAACGAAGTCCGCAGCCGCCGGGTACTGGTTGCCCTGGCGCTCAAGCACGCGTTCGAGGAGTTCGCCGACGACGACCCGGGGCCGGCGGAGTCACCTGAAACCGTCGCCGACGCCCAGTCCTTGATCGCCGCCACTCTCGTCCGGATCGCCGCTTTCAGCAAGGCGGAGCGGTTTCTTGTCGGTCAGGTCAGGCTCGGCATCGGCGACATCTCCACCTCGGAGAAACGGTCGACCTCGCCGCAGAACAGCCCCGAGTGGCCGGACGGACCCTACGGGGAGGTCGCGGCGTCTGGCTGGGAGGGCCGTGTGACCGCGTACGCGCAGTATCTCGCCCCTCGCATCGAGACTGCGGTGTCGACGGTCGCCGTGCCCCCGGCGGGCTGGGCGCGCGGAAGCGCGGAGCGGCTGTCCGAGCTCGCCTTCCGCGCCCTGTCCGACGACGCCGAAGGGGCCACCGAGCGGCAGGCGGACGCGCTCGCCGCGTACTGGTTCGAGCGCGACGTCGTAACGCTGGCCGGGGGGTGGGCGAACGCGTTGCGCACCACCGAGCGCGCCGCCGCGCTCGCACTCCACGACGGAGCGGGGCCCAGGATCAGAATGGCCGCCCTGGAGCAGGTCCTGCGGATCCTCATCGACGGCACACCGCTCACCGCACGGGCGATCCAGGTAGCGGCGGAGCTGGCCCAGCTGCTGGAAGCGCTGGCAGGAGACGGCAGGTCGGTGGACGATCTGCGCCTGCTCTGCGACATCGAGAGCCGGCGCGGGCTGCTCCTGTTGCGGCTCGGCGACCCGGCGGGTGCCGTCGCACGGCTGGAGCGCTCGCGCGAGGTGGCCGCCCAGTTGCCCGACGAGCAGGAGGCCGAGTCCTACATGGCACGGGTCGACCACAACATCGCCGACGCCCTGATCGCCATGGACCGCCCGGCGGAGGCCGCCCTCCTGCTGGGAAAAGTGGCGGCGACGCGGGCAAAGGGCGTGTCCAGAGAAGGGGTGAGCCCGCGATGGCGCCGGCTCACGCTCACCCGCCAAGCCGCGGTCAGGGCGGCGACCAGGTCGGGACGAGTGATCCGCGGTGTGCTGCTGGCGGAGGAAGTGCTGCGCGACCGCGTTCAGCGACTCGGCGCCGGCAATGTGAACACCGCGTCGGCGCGGATTACCCTCGCCGAGGCGCTGCTCGCGGCGGGCGACCCCATTCACGCGCGTCGGCACCTGCTTGAAGCCATGAGCTGCCGGGCGCAGTACCTTCCGTCCGACGGCTACTGGCGTCAGTACGACAACGTGCGGCTGGCCGAGATCGAACTGGCCGCCGGCTTCCCCGCGCTGGCTATCAGCACGCTCACCGGCTCGGCGGTCAGCACGCCGTGGTTCAAGCAGCGGGTCTCGGAGCGGCTGGCCCAGGAGGCCGCGATCCTGCACGCCGAGGCATTGACAGCCGACGGCGCTGCCGGGGCGGCGCTCGATCTGCTCGGCCGCTTCTCTCCAGGCGATCGGGGAGCCTCCCGGGCCAGGGCCGAGGCGCTGCTGTCGCTCGGCCGCGCGGACGAGGCCGCCGCCGTCCTGGAGTCCCTGACCGAGATCGAGCGCGGCCTCGGCGACGACTCACCCGGTCTGGCCCGTACCTTGCTGCTGGCGACTCGCGCCGCTGATGCCCGCGGCCGGGCCGACGAGAGCGAGGCCTTCTCCGCCGCGCTGGAAGCGATGGCCGGCCCCGCACTGGACGCTCAGCACCCGGCCGTGCTGGCGGGACGGATGGCCACCGCGACGCGGCGAGCCCAGGCCGGCCTGGCCGATGAGGTCCCGGCGCTGCTTGCGCCGCTGCTCTCACGCACGCCGCTCGAGCACGCGCGCCCCGCACTGGCCGAGGGCCACCCGTTGCTGGCCGAGGCCAGAGCGCTCGCCGCCCGCCTCGGCACCTCGGTCCCCGCAGGCGCCCCCGAGCAGCTCTGGGAAGACCTCTGAGGACGATCGCGTCAGCGCCGATCAGACCGGCCGCGACCGGAGCGCGGATGGCAGGACAGGCGGTGGTAGGCGATGCCGCGCCTGGGCAGGCTCGTCGATCGGTGCGACGATGGTCGGATGGCAGCTGCGATCCGGCACGCTGATCTGGTCGCGGAGCTGAGAACAGTACGCGAGCGAGGGTTGCTCAGGCTCCGCCGCACGCCGCTCCCCGCCTTGACCGCCGCGGTCGAGGCACTCGGCCCACCGATCGACGCCGAGCTGGTCCCGTCCTCGATCGCGTCCCTGCTCGACCAGGTCGTCAACGGCATGGAGGACGGCACGCTGGCGACGGCGTGCGCGTACACGTTCGGGGTCATCGCCGGCACCCGCGACTGGCCGGCGCAGAGCCGCAGGCGGCGGGCGGCGGAGGTGTACGCCGTGTCGCCAGAGCGCTTCCGAAAGCACCACGAGCGGATGATCATCGAGTATGTCGCTGAGGAGATCTTGCGCCTGGGCGACGCACGGACCCACCTGTCGCCGGCCGAGGGCCTGCCCTTAGGGGCCCACCGCCGGTTGCTCCTGGGTCAGCCCGGACACGAACGGCACGTGACCGTCTGCCGCATGCCGGTGCAGGCGCTGCGCGACATGGACATCCTGGTCTCCTCCGAGAACGTGTACCTGGAGATGTCGAAGATCTTCAAATCGTCCCTGTCGGCCAGCCTGCGCGCCGCCGCCGCGCGCAGGAACGACGCCGGCGAGCTGATCGACGACGTCTTACAGCGAGAGTTGCGCCTCTGGTCACGCGAGCACGGCCGGGAAGGACTGGCCGTCGCGCCGGGCACCGTGGTCCCCACTTCTCCGGGAGAGCTCGCACGCATCGGTGTCAGGCGCATCTACCACGCGGCGACGGCGATCCCGCGTACGCAAACGAACGACTACGACGTCGAGCCCACCGGCGTGGTACGGGCGGTCGGCAACGCGTTTCAGCTGGCCGGGCAGGAACGCGACAGGTACGCACCGTCCCTCCGATCGATCTGCTTCCCGCTGTTCGGCGCTGGCCGCGGCGGCCTGGACCCCGAGACGAGCTTCGCCTACCTGTGGGCGGGACTCGAACCTCAGTTGTCGGACACCTGGGAGGTGTACCTGCTGACGCGCAGCACAAGGGGTTGCGTGGCGGTATTGCGCTCGCTGTCGGATCTCGGCGCGCGGCCGACCTGATCGCGCACCGTATGAGCCGCCGACGCACTCGACTCGGGCGAGCGAACGGTCGCCCGGCTCCATGATGAAGCGCCGGCCCCAGACCTGTCTCCGGTGAGCGACGCCTGTCAGGCCCCTCCGCGCGCTGGATCGCAGACGCAGCAGCGGTCAAAGGTGAAAGGTCGCTCGCAGGACTCCTTCCAGATGCCGGCGCTGTAAGGATCCTTGGACGCGGGGTTGATCAGCCGGGCGATCACCAGCGCCACCACCGCGGCCGCGCCGTTCTCGATCAGGGCGGACGCTGCGCTCTGCACGTGTGCACCGGACACGAACAAGTCGTCCACCAGCAAGACTCGTGCCCTGTCCAGCCTGCCGGCCCGGGGCACCTGGAAGGCGTCGCGGTGGGAGTGGCGCGCGGCCAGCACGCGCGCGAACGTGGTGTCGGGCTCCAGCAGAAGGGGCTGCCACAGTCGTTTCAGTGCCGCTACCTTTCCCACGACCTGCCACATGATGTGGAAGGCCTTTCCTGGTGCCTCGGGATTGTTACTCGGGATTGTGGCAACGAGTGTGAACGGCCCGCCTGCCAGCCCTTCGAGGCACTGGATATGCCGGTGGTAGAAGTGACTCAAGGCCGCAGCCAAGACGTCGGCCCGATTCCGCCGTCCTCCGGCACCGCGGGGATCCGTCCTCCGGACGAGCAGGTCGTACAGCTGCGAGTTCTTGGTCATCAGCGAGATCGGCACCACCTGCTGGGTGTGGCCATACAGGTTCTTCGTGGTGCACTTGCAGCTCACGCAGATGCCCCAGGGGCCGCCGGTGTCACCGACGTTGTTCGGACCGGAGTGGCAGATCCGGCACACGCCCGGCCGTGTCGGAGGAACCGGGCGGAACCATGGCAGAAATTCACGGATGAACGCCTCGGCGTCAGCCATGATCAGCTGATGTTCGTTCCAGGGGTCATATCTACGAGATTGACCGCCTGCTTGGTCAGCTCGTCAATGTCCTGGACGACAGTCATGCCTCCCCGGAATCCCGCGCGAGCTGCCCACGGCTGTTCCTGGTGAAGCCGCTGAGACACGAACACGTATTTCCCCGTCTGCAGTCCCTGCTCGACATGGGCGGCGGACGTCCCACCGTCAACCCCGTCCACCACATACAGGCAGTCCGCCAACCCGCAGGTCACAATGCGGGCGAGCGCGACGGTCCGGCCTGTCGGGGCAGCATCAGGCCAGAACGCGGAGACGACCGCACCACGGTCGGCTATCTTTTCAGCCACACTGGCGTACGCGCCGACGGCCTCCGGCGCAGCGATCCCGCCTGCGAGGACTGCGAGGGTGCGGCCGCCGACGTCAAGCGCGGCCTGATGAACGGCTACATCGAAAGGCGAGCACAGCGGCGCGACGATGGTGATGCCGGCCTGAGCCAAGGCATGGGCCGCGGCCGCCGCGTGGTCGGAGTCTTCCTCGCCTACCACGGCGACGGCCCGCCGGTCGCTGTGGTGAAGTTCACCGCGGAGCCACAGGAACGGCTGCCGATCGTAGGCCCACATCAGATTGCCGGGGTAGGTATCGTCCAGCACGGTGACGAGTTGAACGCCACCGCTACGCATGGTGCCAATGAGGGCACGAGCCCAGACCAGGTCGTCGGACTTTACGCGGGCTGCGACGGCGGCGGCGTGCGCCCGGTCGTCGGCGTCCCCGCTTAGGCAGCCGCCGTTCAGCAACTCCAGGGCACTGCCGGCATCGATGATCACGCGGGCGGTATAGAACCAGGGATTGTCTCCAGTGGTTTTGGTGAGGGCGAGAACAGCGGCTTGCTCGTCGATCGTGGTCATGATCATCACCGTCTCGAACGTGGATTCGGTTGCGAACGTACGCTCCGACACCGACAGAAGGCGGCGACGGGATGCGTGGTTCCCAGAGCCTCATCGTGCCGGGACGAACAGGCCGACACGCCGTGGGCAGCCAGACCTGACTATGCAGTGATTCGTCTCACCGCTGTTCGTCGGCGCCGCCCCCGGCCCTCCATTTACTCCAGGGCGTCGAGGTGGGCCAGGCGCTCGTGCAGCCGTGCTGCCGCGCGTACGCGCGCAACTCCGTCATCGTGAGCGACCTGGTCTCCAACTGGACGGCCAGCGCGTCGGTCTTCTCCGCGAACTGTGCCTGCGTGCGCACCTCACGCTGCCGGGCCATGCCGAGGGCCCGCTCGCAGGCTGCCCGTCGCGCAGCTTCTCGTCCTCGCACCACAGCTGCAAAAGTGGTTGCTGTGCAGTTGGAACGCCCCAACCCGGCTCAGCCGCAGCTTCCACCCCGCGCCGAACGCCGCAGCCGGCAGCACCACCCTCCGTACGAAGCCCGCCGCAGGGACCCGTGGCCGAGCCCGTTGCCCGCCAGCCACTCTTCCCACAGCCGACGCTCATCGAGCCGGGTCTCCGACTCCACCCGCGCCTCGGGTACCTCGGCGAGTATCGCCTCCAGGAAGGCGTCCCGCCCCGGGCCCGCCGCCATATACCCCAGCAGCCGCCCGTCGTCGATCTCGATCACGTAAGACGGCAAGTATGCCTCCTGCGAGCGCAGGTCCTGGAGTGCCCGCAATTGCGCGGGCAGGGTGTAGGCCGCCCGGTCCGGCCGAGCCGCCAGCTCCGCCACCATCCCGCTCCTGAAAGGAGGCGCCGGCGAACAGCGGCCGGAACACCGTCCCGTCCTCCTTGCCGACGACGGGCACTTCGAGCACGCTGATCGAGCCGTCGTAGTGGGAGCGCGGCAGCGGGCGGCCCGTGAACCGCTCGAACAGCAGCCTCCTGCGGCTCTCCTTGTGCAACGCGTACCGGATGCCTTCGCGGTGCGAGCGCAGACCAAGGTCGGTCAGGACGACCTTCTCACCGTCAACCCGCACGTGACCCATGACGGACAGGAAGTGCAGACAACGTTCAACGAGCAAGCGGTCCAGGCCGAAGAACGCGCTCAGCTCGGCCACCGTGCCGACCCCGCCGTCAGCCACGGCCTCGACGAGGTAACAGTCGATCACCTCGTACGCCTGCTCCTCGTACAAATCGGCGGTCACCTCGACCTGCCACAGAGGCCACAGCACGGCGAACAGCCGCACAGGGCGGGTGCCGGGCCGAGCGACGGCGTGCTCGACCGCGCGCCGCGTGGCAGTACTCCGGGAACCTTGGCCAGCACCAGAAGCCCCCGCGACTCCAGGCAAGGTGGCGGGTGAGGGACCTTTCCACGCCGCTCCTGGTAGATGTCAGCGACCGTAAACAGGAGAATCCCAGCGTGCGGGTACCTGCTCAACATGTCGGACCTGGCGAGACCGCCGTCCACAATGACGATAGCCCCGACCTCTCGCCAGGGCACGTTGAGCCCGGCACGGTGATCATGGCGACGATGGACAGGTGTCGCCACGATGGCGGCCACGAGGATCCCAGCACGTCCCTACACAGGCTGCCGTTGACGGTTCCGGGTTCGCCGAAGGTGGAGGGGTCAGCGCTTGGTGCGGGCGTCGAAGTACGGGTAGATGTTCTCGTTCTTGCCTACCTTGATCAGGGTCTCGACGGTCCGGCCCGTGAGGTCGACGACGCCGAAGCCGTCGCGGACGGGGGCGAGCAGGTGCTTCTCGTCGTACCAGCCGAGCACCGGGAGCCGGTCAGCCACCTTGATCCGGGTGACGGCCTTGCCGGTGGCGGAGTCCCAGACGCAGGCGGCCCGCTCCAGCGCGGTGCACGCGGTGACGAAGCGGCGCCAGATCCCAGGCCCGCTGCACCCCGCGGGGGTCGAGGGGGATGGATCAGCGGATCGTACAAGATCGGCTTCCGGGGATGGCGGAGAATGCCGGCGGTGGGGCCCCGCTCAGGAAGCGCCGGAGGTCGACACCCGCTCATAACGCGCCACCGGCGCGGGACCGTGAGGGTCCCGCGCCGGTCGCTACGAGATCGGGGTCAGCCGAGGCCGCCCAGGAAGATGTCGAAGAAGTCGGCGATGTCATCGCCCAGCTTCCCGCCACGCATCCCCAGGTGAGCCACGGCCCCTCGCCTGGTGTTGACCTCCATCTCGAAGTCGTCGGCCTGGGTGATCTGCCGGTTGGCCTGGCCGCTGCCGCCGCCGTTCGGCAGGTTCGACGGCGGCCTGCCCTGCGGGTACATCCGGCCGTTGCCGTACACGGTGTACGACTGGGTCGGCTGCACGCTGCCGTCGTTGCGGTAGACCTGGCTCGGCCGCGGCCGGGCCGTCTGCCTGGTCGCCTTGGGTGGCGACTGCCGCTGGGTGGAGCGGTGGCTCGTGGGCCGCCTGGCGGGACGCGAGCGCGCCTCCCGGATGCCGGCCGGGAGCCGGCCGGCCCGGTGGTTGCGCCGCTGGGCTGCCTTGGCCTCGCGGCGCTTGGCCGCCGCCTCGCGTTCGGCCCTCCGCGCCTCCCGGCGGGCCTTGGCCGCCGCCCGGCGCCGCTGCACCGCCTCGCGGGCCCGCCTCTTCGCCTCTGCCGCGCGTTTCTTGGCCGCCTCTTTGAGCTTGCGCTTGGCCGCCTCCCTGGCCTTCCTCTTGGCCTCCTCCTTGGCCTTCCTCTTGGCCTCCTCTCTGGCCTTCCTCTTGGCCTCCTCCAGCGCCTTCTTCCTGGCCAGCTCCCTGGCCTTCCTGAGCGCGAGTTCGCGTGCCTTCTTCTTGGCCTGCTTCTTCAGCCACCACTTGACGCCGACGCGGACGCCGATCCCGACCACGACCCACACCCACTGCCCGTCGGGGTCGCTCATGCTGACGGGGCTGTTGCTGGCGTAGGCGTAGGCGTTGAGCTGCTGCGGGTCGGTGTCGTCGATG
Organism: Nonomuraea fuscirosea; assembly: GCF_003001935.1. Lineage (GTDB taxonomy): Bacteria > Actinomycetota > Actinomycetes > Streptosporangiales > Streptosporangiaceae > Nonomuraea > Nonomuraea fuscirosea. The sequence continues at coordinate 499,058 of NZ_PVNG01000005.1, forward strand.
ATCGGGTCGACCGACAGGAAGCGGCCGTTCTTGGGGTCGTACTCGCGGGCGCCCAGGTGGACGAGCCCGGTCGAGGCGTCCTTGGTGCCGCCGACGAACCCGCGCTGGCCCGGCCACCACGGCGGTGGCGCGCCGCGGTCCTCACCGAACGGGGTCTGCCTGCGCACGGCCAGGTCGCCGGTGCCGGCGTTCACCGCGGCCTGCGCGGTGCCCTGGTGGTCGCTCGCCAGGAAGTAGACCTGGTCGTCCGGCGTGCGGACCGCGATGGGCTCGCCGCCGATGGTGTAGTAGCGGGTCTGCTCGACGACGTCCTTGGCGTGGTCGAGACGCAGCTCCATGTCGTCGATGTAGAGGGTGGCGTCGGTGGGCGTCTTGCGGATCAGCCGGTCGCCCTCCGCGTCGTAGACGAACGACGTGGTCTTGCCGGCCTCGGTCACCGACTCCAGGTTGCCCTCGGCGTCCCACACCAGGTTCTGGTCGGAGGTGCCGACCTTGCGCCGGGTGGTGTTGCCGGCCGCGTCGTAGGCGAACACGTCCGCCCCGACGGCCTGCAGCGCGTGCGGCTGCTTGCCGCCCGCCGCGGGATAGGTGTAGGTGCGCACCTGCTCGCCCGCCCCGCCGAAGGCGTGCTTGGTCTCCTTGGTCCGGTTGCCGGTGACGTCGTAGGCGTAGCTGACCGCGTACGGGGCCACGCCGCCGATCTTGCCGGACTGGGGTGAACCGCTCGCGCAGTCGTCCGTGGCCGCCCACGCCGAGGTCAGGCGGCGCAGGTGGTCATAGGTGAAGCACTGCGTGTCCTGGTTCGCCCGATCATTGATCTTGGTGATGTTGCCGACGGCGTCGTAGCCGTAGTTGACGTCCAGATCGGTCTTGGTCGTGTTCTGGCGGTCCAGCCGCATGCTGGTCAGCCTGCGGGTGGACTCGTCGTGGGTGTAGGTGAGCCAGGTCTTCTTGCCATCGCCGCCGAGCTCGTACTGCAGGGTCTCGCCGAGCTTGGAGTAGCGGGTCGCGTTCACGTACGCCGACAGGCCGGTGACCTTGACCGGCTGGCTGAGCGCGTCGTAGCTGTAGACGACCTGCTCCTCGGCCAGCCCGCCGGCGGCCGGGAAGCTGACCGACTGCACCTGGCCGTCGAGCGTGTAGCGGGTGTTGAGCTGGTAGGAGCCCGCCAGCTTGCCCTCCCGCGCCGGGATGGTGACGGTTTCGCGCAGCGGGCGGTAGTCGGCGTCGATGGCGTTGATCTCCGCCGTGTACGCCTGCCCGCCCACGTACCGGATGCTGGCGTTCAGATGTCCCTTGGCCAGCGCGTCGTACTTCCACTCGGCCAGCAGGGTGCCGGTCGCCGAACCCTCACGCATCTCGGTCTTACGACCCAGGGCGTCGTAGGTGTACCAGAGCGTCCTGCCGCGCGCGTCGGTCGTCGAGACCAGCTCGTCGGCGTCGTTGTACGTCATCGTCGTGACGCCCTTGTCCGGGTCCTCGGTCTTGATCTCCCGGCCGCGGAAATCGTAGTGGTGCTTCCAGACGTTGCCCGCCGGGTCGGTCACCGTGGACAGGCGTCCCGCGTGGTCGTAGGTGTACTTGGTGGCCTCGTACTCGCCGGTCGGGGTCGCGCCCTTGTACTGGCGCAGCTCGATCAGCCGGTCCTCGGCGTCACCGATCCGGGTGGTGGCCGTGCCGCCCGGCGGCGGCGTCGTGTGCACCCGGTCGCCGTCGTTCTGGGCGGTGACCCGGTACTTCTCCACGCCCTTGGCCTTGAGCAACTGGGCCTTGGCGTCGCCCACGCCGTCGAACAGCGTCTCGACCTGGTTCGGCACGTCCGCGTCTGCCACCGCGAGCAGGGCGGTGGACGGCGCGCCGGTGGCGAAGTAGCCGGTGTTCTTCTTGTAGTCCTCGCCCTGGGAGTTGTAGAAGGTGTCGGTGATCGTGCGGCCGTCCCGCAGTGCCGGGTCCTGCGTCTGGTCGTCCGTGGGCGCCGGCTCCTGGGTCTGGCGCTCGCGCATCAGGCCGTCGTAGAGCTCGTGGCTCTCGGTGTAACCGCCGTCGGCGCGCAGCGTCCTGGTGGTGACGACGCTGGGGCCGTCGGCCCGCATCGTGTAGGAGTACTCGGTGTTGGGCGACTGCCCGCCCGCCTTGCTGCGGTCGGACTGCCAGACCTTGATCAGGCGGCCCAGCGCGTCGTGCTCCATGTCGACGCGGCGGTTGTTGGTGTCGATCTCGGTGACGGGCTCGCCCCAGGCCGGCTCGATGATCGTCCGGTCGACGTGGCCGAGGTCGTTGGTCTCCTTGATCTCGGTCGGCAGGGCGCCCGTGGCCGGGGTGTAGCTGGTCACGGTCTTGGTGCCGACCGTGTCGGTCTCGCTGGTCTCGCGGCCGTAGACGTCGTACGTGTGCGCGGTGTCGGTGAGCGTGCTGCCGTCGGCGTTGACGACCTGCTGCACCGCGGTCACGTCGCCCTTGCTCGGTGCCTGCCCGAACGCCTTGCCGTCGTACTGGACCTTCTCGTCCGAGATCAGCTCTCCGGCGGCGAGCGTGGACATGGAGGCGGAGCAGGGAGCGGCCACCTTCTGGACGCGGCTGGTGTAGTCGAGCATCCAGCTCGTGTCGTTGCGGGCGTAGGTGTAGCGGGTGCACCGGTCGTCGTCGGTGCCGGCCAGGTCGCCCTTCTCCTCGACCGTGGTGAGCAGACCCTTGGCGTCGTACGTACGCGCCTCGCCGGTACGCCGCCACTTGCCACCGGGCAGCGCGGTACGGGTGACCATGGACTCGGCCTCGACCACGTACGCGGCCTTGGTGACGCCGTCCTGGGTGGACTCGGCGGTCTTGACCGACCACGGCGCCTCGACGGTGGCCTTCAGCAGGGAGCCGCCGTCGCCGTCGTACAGCATCTCCTCGCGCTCGAAGCCGGAGTACTGGTCGAGGTCGTCCAGTTTGACGCCCTCGGAGTCGACCACCTGCACGTTGCGCTTGGAGCCGTCGGCCTGCTTGTCGCCGTGCATGCCGCGGAAGTAGCGGAACTCCGTCAGCGTGCGCTTGGTGTCCTGCCCGTCGCCCGAACGGACCCGGACCCGGCCGAAGCCGCGGAAGTCCGACCAGGTACGGTGCGCGGGCTTGACCAGGATGTTGTCGGCGTACCGCCAGGCGGCGCCGTCCAGGTACTCGTAGCTGGTGACCACGTTCGGGGAGGCGGCCACCCGGTCGACCTCGACCGTCTGCGCCACCACGTACTTGTGGAACCAGTCGGTGACCTCCGCCTCGTTCGGCGGGGACCAGCGCTGCGGGAAGCAGAGCTTGGTGTTCTTGTCGGCGGCGGGCAGCGCGCCGGCCTGGCAGTCGGCGGCCTTGTAGTTGACCCTCAGCTCGCCGCCCGTGCCGTTGTCGACGGACTGGACGCGCCACTTGACCAGCGGCGCGCGGCCCTCGGTGGCGTCCACCCGGTTGGGCAGCTGCACGCCCTTGAACGTGGTCTTCGGCAGCGTGATCGTGCCGCCCACGTGACCGGTCTGCTGGATGGAGGCCAGCCACAGCGCCGGGCTCAGCCCGTCACCGGTGGCGGGGAACTGGTGCGTCAGCGCCCAGGAGTCCACCGGGTAGTACTGACCGGCGGCGTTGAGCACCTGGGTGGTGACCTTGGTCAGCCGCTTGCGGGTGAAGAACGTCGGCGTGAGGCGGTCGGTGCACTTCACCCCCGAGTTGCAGATCTGGTCGAACGGGACGTCCGGCCAGTGGCTCGCGGTCTCCTTCTTCAGCTCTCCGGCCGCGCAGGTGACGGTGCCGCTGGGCAGGCAGCGCTCGGCCGTCTCGAACAGCACCCGGGACGCCGGGTTCCTGGTGAACAGCTCGTTGCTCAGGTAGCCGTAGTCGATGCGGGTCAGGTAGGCGTGCCGGTCGTACACGGTGCCCAGCTCGGGCTTCGAGTTCCGGCCGTAGTAGTTCTTCTCCTGGGTGTACCAGTACGTGGTGGCGTTGCCGTGCGTGTCCACCTCGTAGTCGAGGTTCCACCGGTAACCCTGCT
>NZ_PVNG01000006.1 GCF_003001935.1 Nonomuraea fuscirosea
CGAGATCGCCCAGGAGTTCGGCATCTCCCAGATGCACGTCTCCCGCATCCTGCGCGCCGTCCTCACCCAGCTCCGCACCGCCCTCACCGACTGACTCGGACCCGGCGGGCCGCGATCCTCACCGGGACGCCGCCCGGAGGCGGTCGGCCAGCACGCCGACCCGCTCGACCAGCTCGGGCGGATCGCGCACCTCGAACCCGATGTCCATCAGGGCGATCCACACGACGATCTCGTCGAGGGTGTTCGCGCCGCACAGCAGGAGGCAGGTCCGGTCGTCGATGGGCTCCACCGTCCCCATCGTCGGCGGCATGTGCCCGGTCACGACCTCGGCCGGCGCGTGCATGACGACGCGCGCCCGGTACCGGTACGGAGCGCTGGAGATCGCGCGGGACATATAGGCGGCGAGGTCGTCGTCGGGCGGGTCGCGGGGGACGAAACGCGGCCCGTTCGGCGTCCGCAGCCGCAGCCGGTCGACCCGGTACGTGCGCCAGCCGCGCCGGTCGACGTCCCAGCCGACGAGATACCACCGCCGCCCCGAGTTGACGAGCCGGTGGGGCTCGGCGGAACGGAGGCTGTCGCGGCCGTCGTGCGAGCGGTAGTCGAACCGCAGCCCCTCATGATCCCGGCAGGCCGCGGCGATGGCGGTCAGCACGGCGGCGTCGACCGGCGCCGCGGCCCCCGTCATGGGCACCGTCATCGACTGGAGCGCGTGCACGCGCTGTCGCAGCCGCGCGGGCAGCACGCGTTCGAGCTTGGCCAGCGCCCGCACGGACGTCTCCTCGATCCCGGCGACCGTGCCGCCGGCGGCCGTGCGCAGCCCCACCGCGACCGCGACCGCCTCGTCGTCGTCGAGCAGCAGCGGGGGCAGGTCGGACCCGGCGCCCAGCCGGTAACCCGGCGCGCCGGGCGTGGCGTGCACGGGATAGCCCAGCTCGCGCAGCCGGTCCACATCGCGGCGCACGGTCCGCGTGGTGACGCCCAGCCGCTCCGCCAGCTCCGCGCCGGACCAGTCGCGATGGGTCTGCAGCAGGGACAGCAGTCTGAGCAGTCTGGCCGAGGTCTCCAACATGAGCCCATTCTGCCTCCGAGCTAGGACCGAATCCGTCCTAGGTGGCGTCTAACGTCTGAGGCATGACGAGCATCGACCCGTTCCGCATCGACATTCCCCAGGCCGACCTGGACGACCTCCGCGACCGGCTGGGCCGCACCCGCTGGCCGGACGAGCTGCCCGGAGTCGGCTGGTCCTACGGGGTCCCGACCTCGTACGCGAGGGAATTGGCCGAGTACTGGCGGACCACGTACGACTGGCGCGCGCAGGAGGCGGCGCTCAACGCGTACCCGCAGTTCACCACCGAGATCGACCGCCAGACGGTGCACTTCATGCACGTACGCTCGCCCGAGCCGGACGCGCTCCCGCTGATCATCACGCACGGCTGGCCCGGTTCGATCGCCGAGTTCATGAAGGTCATCGGCCCGCTCACCGACCCCCGCGCCCACGGCGGCGACCCGGCCGACGCCTTCCACGTGGTGGCGCCCTCCCTGCCGGGCTTCGGGTTCTCCGGCCCCACCCGCGAGACCGGCTGGAACCTGCGCCGCGTGGCCCGCGCCTGGGCCGAGCTGATGCGCCGCCTCGGCTACGACCGTTACGGCGCCCAGGGCAGCGACACCGGCGCGCTGGTCTCTCCCGAGCTCGGCCGGGTCGCACCGGGCGAGGTCGCCGGCGTCCACGTCAACGGCGCCCTGGGCTTCCCGTCGTTCGAGCCCGGCGAGACGGAGGGGCTGACGGAGGCGGAGCGGGCCCGGCTGGCTCTCTACACCGACCACGACCGCTCGGGTTACGCCATGATCCAGTCGACCCGCCCGCAGACGCTGGCCTTCGGCCTGCACGACTCTCCCGCGGGTCAGCTGGCCTGGATCGCCGAGAAGTTCAAGGAGTGGACCGACCCCGCCCGCGACCTGCCCGAAGACGCCGTGGACCGCGACCAGCTGCTCACCGACGTGTCCATCTACTGGTTCACCGGCACCGCGGGGTCGTCGGCCCGCCTGTACAAGGAGGGCGCGACCGACTGGGGGCAGCCCGTGGACAAGTCCGACGTCCCCACCGGGGTGGCGGTCTTTCCCGGCGACCCCGGGATCCGCCGCGTCGCCGAGCGCGAGCACCACGTGATCCACTGGTCGGAGTTCGGCCGGGGCGGCCACTTCGCCGCCATGGAGGCGCCGGACCTGCTGGTCGCCGACGTCCGCGCGTTCTTCCGGCTGGTCCGCTGAACCCGGCTCGCCTCACCCCTTCAGGCCGCTGAACGTCATCGTGGCCACGAACTGCCGCTGCGCCACGATGAAGGCGATGATCAGCGGCATCGTGGCCACGACGTTGCCGGCCATGAGCAGCGACCACTGCGTGTGCCGGGTGCCCTGGAAGTTGGCCAGGCCCAGCTGGATCGTGTAGATGCTCTCGTCGCTGATCGCGACCAGCGGCCAGATCAGGTCGTTCCAGGAGCCGAGCAGCGTGAACACGGTGAGCGTCGCCAGGGCCGGCTTGGCCAGCGGCAGCACCACCCGCCAGAACACCCCGAACGTGTTGCAGCCGTCGATGCGGGCCGCGTCCTCCAGTTCGGCGGGCAGCGACAGGAAGAACTGCCGCATCAGGAAGATCCCGAAGGCCGACGCCAGCCACGGCACGAACGCCGCCGCCAGGGTGTCGATCAGGCCGAGCCGGGTGAACATCACGTACGTCGGGATCATCAGCAGCTGGGCCGGGATCATGATGGTGGCCAGGATCATCAGGAACCCGGCGTTCTTGCCGAAGAACTTCAGCCGGGCGAAGCCGTAGCCGGCCATCGAGCAGAGCACGAGGTGCGCGATGACCGCGATGGCGGAGACGATGACGGTGTTGAGCAGCCAGCGCAGCGCCTGCGACTCGTTGAACAGGCCGATGAAGCCGTCGAGCTGCAACCGGGTCGGGATGAAGCGGGGCGGGAAGCGGTTGATGTCGCCGTCCGGCATGAACGCGGTCAGCACCATCTGCACCAGCGGCAGCGCGAACAGCAGGGCCAGCGGCATCAGCAGCAGATGCCAGGGGCTGAACGGCAGGCGTCTCATCAGAAGGCCTCGATCTTGCTGCGCCGGGAGTAGAGGATCATCCCGACGGTGATGAGCATGGTCACGGCGAACAGCCCGTAGGCGACGGCCGAGCCGTAGCCGAACTTCGTGAGCTTGAACGCCTGCGTGTAGACGTAGTACACGATCGTCTGCGTCGCCCCCAGCGGGCCGCCCCTGGTCGTGGTGAAGACCAGGTCGAAGAGCTGGAGCGCGGTGATCGTCTGCCAGATGGAGGTGAACACCGTGACCGGCCCGAGCGCGGGCAGCGTGACGTGCCGGAAGACCTGCCAGCGGTTGGCGCCGTCCATGCGGGCGGCCTCGACCACGTCCTTGGGGATGTCCTGCAGCGCGGCCAGGTAGACGACGACGGTGAAGCCGACCTGCCCCCACAGGGCGATCAGGCAGATCACGGTCAGCGCCTGCGACTGGCTCTCCAGGAACTGCTGCTGCGGCAGGCCGAGCGCGCGCAGGACGCTGTTGGCGGCGCCGTACTGGGGGTTGAAGACGAAGCTGGCCAGGATGCCGGTGGCCGCCGCCGAGGCGACGAAGGGGATGAAGATGCACGTACGGTAGAAGCCGACCAGCTTGATCGGCCGGTTGAGGGCGACGGCGACGAGCATCCCGAGGAAGATCGACGACGGCACGAACAGCACGGTGAACACCAGCGTGTGCCGCACCGCCGCGAGGAGGTCGGGGTCCTGGGCCATGAACTCGTAGTTGAGCAGGCCGATGGGCTTGGCCGGGGCGATGCCGTTCCACTTCTGCAGCGAGATGAGGAACGCCCACACCGCGGGGAAGATCGACAGGCCCACCACGAGCGCGGTGGCGGGGCCCGCGAACCCCCAGCCGGTCAGGGTGCGGTGCAGCCACCGCACCCTGCCGGACGGGATCGCCGCGCGGGGGGCGGCGCTCTGGTGCCGCCCGGCGAACAGCAGCGACATGGTCAGCCCCCGGCCAGCGCCTGGGCCGACTTGGTGGCGGCCTCGTCCAGCGCCGCCTTCGGCGCGGCCGCGCCCTGGAGCACCTTGGCGATGGCCTCGCCGACATGTCTCGACATTTCCACGTATCCGCTGACCGTCGGCCGGGCCTGCTTGGCGTTGGCCATGTTCGCGACCATCTTCTCCACGCCCGGGTACTCCTTGACGTAGTCCTCGTACGCGGGCAGGGACGTCTCGGAGGCCCGCAGCGGTAGGTTGCCCTGGACCAGGTTCCACTGCGAGTCGCCCTCGGCCGAGGTGAGCCACTTGATCAGCTCGAACGACCAGTAGGCCCGGTTGGCGTCACCGTTGTCGAACAGCGTCCACAGGTCGGGACCCGAGACCGTCTGGTGGTCGCCGTTCGTGCCGGGCAGGAAGGCCACGCCGTAGTCGGTCTTCTTCTGCTTCAGGTCGAACAGCGTCCACGGCCCGTTGATGATCATTCCGATCCGGCCGTCCGCGAACAGCGGCGCGTAACGCTCGTCGGTCTGGTCGAGGTAGACGCTCTTGTCGTCCACCGCCATCGCCCGCAGGAACTCCAGCGCGTCCACCCCGGGCTGGCCGTTGAACGCGGCCTGCTTCTGGTCCTGCGACAGGATGGCGCCGCCGCGCTGCCACAGCAGCGGCCAGAAGTGCCAGGTGGTGTCCTCGGAGGCGCTCACCGAGTACGCCGTCCCGTAGACCTTCGCGGCCGGGTCGGTCAGCTTCTTGGCCGCCGCCCTGAAGTCGTCCCAGGTCCACTCGTCGGTCGGGTACGGCACGTTCTTGGCGTCGAAGAGTTTCTTGTTGTAGAGCAGCGAGAGGTTGTCCACGATCGCGGGAAAGCCGATGACCTGGCCGTTCGGCGTCGCGGTGGTACGGGCGGAGGCGGCGAACTCCTCCCACTTGACGGCCGGGTCCTTCACCTTCTCCGTCAGGTCCAGGGTCTTGCCCGACTCCTGGAGCTGCGACGCCCAGTTCCCGAAAGAGTACGAAATATCGGGATAGACGCCGCTGGCGAAGCCGGCGGACAGCTTCTGCAGCAGCTCGTCGGTGGTGGACGCCCCCGAGGAGACGTCGATGGTGACGTTGGGGTGCTTCTTGGTGAACTCGGCGGCCAGGTTCTCCAGGATCTTCTCCGCATCGGAGGTCTGGCCCGTCCACCAGGTGAGCTTCACCTTCGCCTGCGGGTCCACCGTCTTGGCGCCCTCCTGGGACGACCCCCCGCAGCCCGCTGCCGTCAGGATGATCGCCGTGACCAGGGCCACCGCGGTTCTTCTTCGCACTGTGGATGCTCCTCCCGGAATGTTGGAGCCAATCATGGTTACTTTCGAAGTCTTGTCAATACCTTCGAAAAAGCGCAAGGCTTGACAAGGTTTCACAACTCCTGGGACGGTGCCGTGGTGTCCAGAACGACCTTCGACCTTCTTGTCGTCGGCGACGCCAACCCGGACGTGATCGTGTCGGGTTCGCCTCGCCACCCCGAGTTCGGCCAGCGTGAGCAGCTCGTCCCCGCCGCCGGCCTGGTGCTCGGCGGCTCCGGCGCCATCACCGCGTACGGCGCCGCCAGGCTCGGCCTGCGCACCGCCTTCGTCGGGCGGGTCGGGGACGACCCCGCGGGGGCCTTCGTCCTGGACGCCCTGCGCGCCGGCGGCGTGGACGTGTCCGCGTGCGTCGTCGACCCCGCGGTGCCCACCGCCATGACGGTGGCGCTGGTGGACGGCGACGACCGGGCCATCCTCACCGCCCCGGGCTGCCTGGACCGGCTCGGCGCGGCCGACGTGCCGCCGGGGCTGCTGGAGCGGGCCGCGCACGTCCACGTGTCGTCGTACTTCCTGCAGCCGCTGCTCGCGGCCGGGCTCGGCGGCCTGTTCGGGCTGGCCAGGGCGGCGGGCGCGTCCACCTCCCTCGACACCAACGACGACCCGGCGGGCCGCTGGGCGGGCCTGGAGGACGTCCTCCCGGTCACCGACGTGCTGCTGCCGAACGAGGCGGAGGCCCTGTCCATCGCCGGCGCCACCACGCTGGAGCAGGCCGTCAAGGAGCTGGCCGCCCGCGGCACGCTGCCCGTGGTCAAGCGGGGCGGGCGGGGCGCGCTCGCCCTCGCCGACGGCGAGCTCGTCGAGGCCCCCGCCCCGCCCGTCACCGTGGTCGACGCCGTCGGCGCGGGAGACAGCTTCAACGCCGGCCTGCTCGCCGCGCTCCTGCGCGGCCGCCCGCTGCGCCAGGCCATGACGGTGGCCGTGGCCTGCGGCACCCTTTCCACCCGCGCCGCCGGGGGCACCGCGGCCCAGCCCACCTGGGAGGAAGCTACCTCATGAAGAAGATCGTGTTCGTCGGCGCGGGAAGCGTGGTCTTCACCCACGGGCTGCTCGCCGACCTGGTCAAGTTCCCCGAGCTGCGGGGCATGCGCATCGCCCTGCACGACATCGACCCCGAGCGGCTCCAGGTGGCCGAGGCCGTCGCCCGCCGGATCACCGGCGACGCCGCGACCGTCACCGCCCACCTCGACCGGCGCGAGGCGCTCGACGGCGCCGACTTCGTGATCAACATGGTCCAGGTCGGCGGCTACGACTCCACCGTCACCGACTTCGAGATCCCGGCCAGGTACGGGCTGCGCCAGACCATCGCCGACACCATCGGCGCGGGCGGCATCTTCCGCGCGCTGCGCACGTTCCCGCTGCTCGACGCGCTGGCCGCGGACATCGACGCGGTCTGCCCCGACGCGCTCCTGCTCAACTACACCAACCCGATGGCGATGAACGTCTGGTACCTGTCGGGCAAGGTCAGGAACGTCGTCGGGCTGTGCCACTCGGTCTACTGGACCATGCGGGACCTGGCCGAGCTGGTGAACGTGCCGTACGAGGAGATCACCTACCTCGCGGCCGGCGTCAACCACCAGGCGTGGGTGCTGCGCTTCGAGCGCGACGGCCAGGACCTCTACCCGCTGCTCGACGTGAACGACCCGGAGCTGCGCCGCAGGGTGCGGGTGGACATGTACCGGCGGCTCGGCTACTACCCGACGGAGACCAGCGAGCACTCCGCCGAGTACGTGCCCTGGCTGATGCACCACGACTCCGAGATCGACCGGCTGCGCATCCCGGTGGGGGAGTACCTGCGGGTCAGCGAGGAGAACCTGGCCGAGTACAAGCGCACCCGCGACCTCGTCCGGCAGGGCGGCGAGCTGGACATCGCCGGCACCGACGAGTACGCCCCCCAGATCATCCACAGCATCGTCACCGGCACGCCCCGCGTCGTCTACGGCAACGTCGTCAACGACGGGCTCATCTCGAACCTGCCGCACGGCTGCGTGGTGGAGGTGCCCTGCGTGGCCGACGCGACCGGCGTCAGGCCGACCGCGGTCGGCGCGCTGCCCCCGCAGCTCGCCGCTCTGAACAGGACATATGTCAGCGTCAATGAGCTCACTGTACGTGCGGCGCTGGAAGGAGAGCCCCGCCACGTCCGGCACGCCCTGATGATCGACCCCAACACCGCGGCGTCACTTCCGCTGGAGGACATCTGGCGCATGGCGGACGAACTGACCCGCGCCCACGGCGACCTCCTCCCGGAGGCCCTGCGCGGGTGACCTCAGCACGATAGCTCAGCACGCGTGCTCAGCGAGCTCGGCACGCGTGCTCAGCGGGCTCGGCACGCGTGCTCAGCGGGCGATCTCGACCTCAAGTCCCTTGTCCCGGAGCGCCGCCACGCACTCCGGGTCGGCCGACTCGCCCGTGATCAGCAGGTCGATGTCGCCGATCGCGCAGATCGGCGCCATCTCCACCACGCCCAGCTTGGACGCGTCCGCGACCAGGATCTTCCTGGCCGCGGCGCGCAACATGCGCTGCTTCATCTCCGCGTCGGGCAGGCTCACGTTGGTCACCCCGCCGGCGGCGTCCACGCCGCCGCAGCCCAGGATGACCGTGTGGGCCCTGATGCCCTCCAGCAGCTTGCCGCCCAGCGGGTCGACCAGCGAGTGCTGCTGGCGGCGCAGGCTGCCGCCGGTCACCACGACCGAGATCCTGGGCAGCGCCGGCTCCAGCTCCAGCGCCGTGCGCAGCCCGTTGGTGAACACCGTCACCTCGGTCAGGTCGGAGCGCGCGACCAGCTCCCTGGCCACGTAGGAAGTGGTGGTGCCGGCTCCCATCAGCACGCTCTCGCCCGAGCCGACCAGCCGGGCGGCGATCTTCCCGATCAGCGACTTCTCCACCGCCGCCGTGCCCAGCGACAGCTCGAACGACGGCTCGACGTGCGGCGCGGGCCCGGCCGACACGGCGCCGCCGCGCACCCGGCGCACCCGGCCCTGCTCCTCCAGCGCGTCGAGGTCCGCGCGGACGGTCACGCTGGACACCCCGAACGCCTCGGCCAGCTCCGCGACCCTGGCGAACTCCTGCTCGGTGAGCAGCGCCAGCATGCGCTCGCGCCGCACCTCGGTCGGCATCGACTCCATCATGCACGGACCGCCGGCGGCAGCAGGTCGCCGTGCGCCTCGATCAGCTCGTCGCAGAGCCGCTCGATCGCGGGCAGCGGCAGCGTGGCCGCCGTGTTCGGGTCGAGCATCGCCGCGTGGTAGACGTGGCCGCGCTCGCCGTCGAGGGCGGCGCGCACGGTCAGCTCGACCACGTTGAGGAAGGTCCGGTTGAGCGCGGCCAGTTGCACGGGCAGGTCGCCCACGGCCCTGGGCCGTACCCCGCCCGCGCCCACGTCGGCCGGCACCTCCACACAGCTGCCCGCGGGCAGGTTGCCGATCAGGCCCCGGTTGGCCACGTTGACGTAGATCTCCTTCTCCTCGCCGGTCAGCATGGCCAGGATCGCCGCCGCGGCGGGCTCCTGGTGCTGCCAGCGGATCAGCAGCGGATGGCCGGCGGACAGGGCCCGCCGCGTCTCCTCGTACAGGTGCAGGCTCTTGCCGACGCGGCGCAGGTATTCCTCGACCGGCACGCCGAGCCGGGAGGTCTCGTCGGGGTGCCGCATGATCCAGGGCACGTACTCGGCGGCGTGCTCGCTCGACTGGGTGGGGAAGTAACCGAAGGTGCGGTAGAGCTCGGCGCGTACGTGCCGCCGCAGCTGCGGATCGGCGTCGAGCACCGCGTCGAGCTCCGGGTAGAGCGAGCGCCCGCCCGCCTCGAAGCGCAGCACGAACGACTGGTGGTTGAGGCCCGCGCTGAGGAAGCTCACCTCGTCCTCGTCGCGGCCCACCAGGTCGGCCAGGTACGCGTGCGTGTCGCACACCGAGTGGCACAGCCCGGCGAACCGCTCGAACCCGGTCGCCTCGTGCACCGCCCACCCGGTCATCGCCATCGGGTCGCTGCAGCTCAGCAGCCAGGCGTCGGGGCACTCCTCGGCCATCTGGGCGGCCAGCTCGACCAGCACGGGGATCATCCGCAGACCGCGGAAGACGCCCCCGATGCCGATCGTGTCGCCGATGGTCTGGCGCAGACCGTAGCGGTGGGGGATCTCGAAGTCGCGCAGCGTCGCCTCGAAGCCTCCGACGTCGAGGTGGGCGACGACGAACCCGGCGCCCTTGAGCGCCTGCCTGCGGTCGAACACGCTGCGGATCTTCGCGTCCGCCCGCGCCTCGGCGTCGAGGGCCCGCACGAGCCGCTCGGTGGTCGCCAGCCGGCCGGGGTCGTCGTCGTGCAGCACGATTTCCAGCTCGCCGCGCAGCGAGGGGGCGAGCATCAGGGCGGAGGCGACGCGGCGCGTCAGCTCCACGTCACCGACCCCGATGAAGACGATCCGCGCCATTCCCGAAGTATGGCACGCCTAAACGCGCAGCAGCGGCGCCCAGGTCGCGGGCCCGACGAGACCGTCCTCGTCGATGCCCTCGGCCCGCTGGAAGCCGCGCACCAGCTCCACCAGCCCGTTGTCGCACTGCGTGGTCTTCAGCCAGCCCTCCAGGCCGTCCTGGATGCCGGCGTACACCGTCGGCGGCACGTGCCCCCGGGCGAACAGGCACCCCCTCACGGTCTTGACGTCGTAGTTGTCGTCGCCGAGCCGGATCAGCGGCAGTTCGCGCAAGATGTCCTCCGTCCAGGTAGGCCCGGGTGGTCCGGTCGGGCCGGGCGCGGGCGCGCCGTTCACGAGGGCGGCGACGGCCGCCCTGAAGTCGTTCATGTCGATGGAGTGGGGGTCGGGCTTGGCCGTGTTGACCTCCCGGTGCGCCTTGACCCGCGAGGCGGGCAGCCCGAACTCGCGGCACAGCTCGGCGCAGAGCTTGCGGTAGGCGTCCAGCTGCACGGCCGGCCACGGCTGGGAGCCGTCGTTCTCCGCCTCGATGCCGATCGAGCTGGAGTTGGTGTGCTGCGGCGAGGTCGAGGGGGCGTTGTGCCAGCAGCGCCCGGCCGCGATGACGTAGACGTGCCCCGACCTGCCGAGCCCGAAGTGCGACAGCGGCCCGTCGAGCCCGGGGCGGCCGTCGCGCACCACCGCGAGCGAGGGGTAGTCGCCGCCGGCGGCCGGTCCGGCGGTGTGATGGCATACGATGCCCTTCACCTCCGGTTGCGGCCCGTGGCCGCGCGTCTTCCAGCCGCCCACCTCGGTCACGGGGTGCCCGGTGCGGCGCGCGACGTCGGCGAGCTGGGTCAGGAAGGGCATCGGGTACCTCCGTCATGTGTCTCGATGAGTCTCACAACCTTCGATCGATGATTGGTGGCCGCTCAGTCGCGGTATGTGATCACTGCTGGATGTGCTCGTGATCGTGACCTCGGCCCGCGGCGATCGCGGGCGGGTGCTTACAGATCATTAGCATGCCGTACCCGTGCGCAGCCGGAAAAGTCGTGAAGATTCCGGCGGAGCGCGGCCCGGAGCGCGGTCCCTGAGGTCTATCCCCGGGGGCAGTGCCCGGCCCGGCGGTGCGGCATCAGTGTGTGGTGGGAGCTGAAGGGGACGGGGCCCGATCTCAGCGTCCTTCGCACGATCCGATACCGAACGGACAGGGGGAGCGCCACCATGAGTCATCTCGACAGCCCGCGCATCACCTTCGCGGGCCGGTTCCTCAGCGACGTGCCGACCATGAACAACGACCCGTCCTCCTTCGGCACGGGCGGCGCGCCCGATCCGGGCTGGAACCCGTACGGGTGCGGCACGTTCGACCTGCTCGGCTGCGTGGTCGACGGCGGGGAGAGCGCGCCCGGCAGGCCGCTGACCAAGGACGACCCGGCCTTCGGTCTGGTCGTGGCCGCCACCCGCGACCGGGCCGCGGCCAAGCTCGCCGACCTCGACCCCGACTGGCAGTTCTCCACCGAGATCTGGGGGCTGACCGTCCGGCTCACCGGCTACGACGGCGAGACGCTGCTGTCCGGCCGCTACCGGCCCGCGGCCTTCCGCGACCTGTGGCCGCGCGTCCCCGATGACGGCTTCGGCGGGCTCGGCGCCTCGTGGATCTCCGTCCTTGAGGACGTCGAGTACGGGCCGGGCGCCGGCTCCGTCCCCGTGCTGGCCACCCTGCGCGAGGCGTCGCCGCAGCGGCTGTCGATCGGGCTCAACGTGTACGGGATCGACGCCAGGCGCGGCGGCGTCACGTTCGCGACCGGCAGGCTCACCGGCTGCGTCGGGCCGTGGCGGGAGGGGGAGCCGACGTCGTTCGTCGCGGGACGCCGGCTCGACGCGGGCCTGCTGACCGAGGACGTCCCCATCAGCAAGGCCGTGGCCGTCGTCACCGGCGACCGGCTCGTGCTCGACCTCGGCAACGCCTACCCGCTCGCCGACGTGACCGGGACCGTGCACCCCGAGGCGGCCGCGATCGGCGTCGCCGTGCTGCCCGGCGAGGACGTGCGGGCCGGCGACGTCCTCGCGCCCGGCGCCGGGCTCGACCTCGGCACGATCTCGCTGCTGCCGGAGCTCCCGCCCGCGGGCGTCGTCTCGCTCCCGCTCGCCCGCGACGCCGCCGAGGCGCTCGCCCGCCTTCCGCTCGCGCTGGTCACCGCCAGGCCCGACGGCAGCCGGCTCGTGGTCTCCAGGGAGATCGCGGACGGCCTGTACGTCAGGGCCGACGACTTCGTGCACCGCGTCGAGGCCGGCGCCCGCGCCACGGTCACCCTGCACGCGCGGCGCCGCGGCGCGCCCGCCGCCGGCCTGACGATCCACCTCGCCTCCGCCCAGGGCCCCGGCTCCGTGCTCACGGGACCCGCCACGGTCGAGACCGGCCCCGGCGGCACCGCCACGGTGACCCTGGACGCCGCCGACCCGGGCAACCCGCGCGGCGCGCTCGACGGCATCGTCGAGCAGGTCGGCTACAGCCCGCGCGTCGCCGCGGACGGCACGCTCGACCTGGACGGCACCGGCCTCGACCCGAGCTTCGACGTGATCGTCGCCCACGTGCGCGACGCCCACGTCCCGCCCGCGGACGAGGACCTCGAACACGAGGTACGGCGCCTCCTCGCCCCGTACGCCCTGCACTATCCGATCATGGGCGAGCACCTGGTGAACCTCGGCGACCTGGAGGCCCTCAAGCCCTGGCGGGCCGCCATGCTGCTGGCGCTGTCGCGCGACATCACCGACCCCAACCACATGCCCGTCACCCGCGACCTGTCCGAGCCGAAGCGGGCCACGATCCTGCGCTGGCTGCGCGGGCTGCCCACCGGCCCCCGGGCCATGGCGCGCACCGTGCCGGGGCGGGCGGAGCGGGAGTCCGTCGCCAAGACGACGGCCGCGCACGAGAGCGCCGAGCGGATCAGGAGACGGCTCGACCGGGCCGCCGAAGGGAGCGACTGACCGATGCTGAGGATCGACCGCGCCGCCGTCGAGGAGCTGAGCAGGGCGCAGCAGCCCGCCGACCTCGTCCCGCGGGTCCAGGACGCCGTCCGGCTGGAGTTCGCCACCATCCCGCCGTACCTCACCGCCATGCTGTCGCTCAAGCCGGGCCGCAACCGCGACATCTGGTGGGCCGTGCACGACGTCGTCGTGGACGAGATGCTGCACCTGCTCATCGGGTGCAACCTGCTGAACGCCCTCGGCTCCAGGCCGGCGCTCGACGCCGCGGACTTCGTCCCCGACTATCCGGGGCCGCTGCCGCTCGGCATCGGCGAGGACCTCGTCGTCGGGCTCGAACCGTTCTCCCTCGGGCTCATGGAGTCGGTGTTCATGCGGATCGAGGAGCCGGAGAACCCGCTGACGTTCCGGCAGGCCGACGGGGCGGGAGCCCCGCCGGAGTTCGCCACGATCGGCGAGTTCTACCGCACGCTGTCCGACGCGCTGCTCGCCCTGCCCCAGGCCGTGCTGCCCGGCGACGTGCGGCGGCAGGTGGTCGCGCCCGCGTGGTTCGGCCCCGACCGGCTCTTCCCGATCACGACCACCAAGGACGCCGCCCGCGCCATCGGGCTCATCGTGGCGGAGGGCGAGGGCACGCCCGACTCGCCGGTCGACCCCGACGGCGACATCGCCCACTACTACCGTTTCGCCGCCATCGCCAAGGGCCGCCGCCTGGTGCGCGACCCGTCCGCCCCGGCCGGCTTCTCCTACAGCGGCGCCCCTTACCCCTTCGACGCCGACGGGGTGTGGCCGCTCACGCCGAACCAGCGGGCCGCCGACCTCGACCCGGAGAGCGAGGCGTGGCGGCGCGTGCACCAGTTCAGGGTGACGTTCACCCGGCTGCTCGACGGGCTGCAGCGCTGCGTGGACGGCGACCCCGGGCATCTCGACGCGGCGATGGGCGTCATGTTCGAGCTGAAGCTGGCCGGCCAGATGCTGGCCACCATGCCCGTGCTGGCCGCCGGCGTCCCCACCGGGCGGCACGCCGGGCCGGTGTTCACCCGCGCGCCCGTCAACCTGTAACGGAGTGCCGTCCGGGGGCGTCGTCAGGAGGTTCAGGGGCGGACCGCGCCGACGAGGCGGTTGCGCCAGTAGTCGTCCAGCACGACGACCTTGACGACGTCCCCGGTCTGCGGCGCGTGCACCATCTTGCCGTCGCCCACGTACAGGCCCATGTGCCCGAGGCCCTTGCTGAACAGCAGGTCGCCCGGCTGCGCCTGGCTCACCGGAACGCGCCGGGCGGCGCCCCAGCTCCACTGCGTGTACGTGGTGCGCGGCAGCCGCACCCCGGCCGCGCGCCAGGCCGCCTGGGCCAGACCCGAGCAGTCCCACGAGCCCGGCCCCGTGCCGCCGTACCGGTACGGCTTGCCGACCTGCGCGAACGCGAACTGCAGCGCCTGGCGGGCGTTGCCGGAGGCGGGTCCCGTGTAGGTGATGCCGGTGCTGCGCGGGTTGCCGGTGTTGAAGGCGCCCAGCCTGCGCAGCAGCTTCGTCTGCTCGCCGACGAGCTTGTCCACCTTCGACTTCTCGTCGCGTACGTCGTCGCGGGCGCTCTCCGCCTCGGCCAGCACACCCTTGGCCGCGTCGCGCCGCTTGCGCAGGTCCTCGGTCGCGCTGTGGAAGGCGCGCACCTTGGCCGCCCGGTCCAGCATGATCTGCTCCAGGGAGGCCATGCCGCCGAGCATCGCCTCCGGCCGGCCCTGGACCACGTACCGCTGCCAGCCGAGCGGGCCGCCCATCTGGTAGTCGTTGAGCGCCAGCTCGGCAACCTCGCCGCGCAGCGCCTCGGCCTGCGCCTGCTTGGCGCGCAGCTCGGTGTCCAGCTTCTCGTACTTCTTCCTGGCCTTGCCGTAGGTCTCGGTGGCCTGGTTGAAGCGCTCGACGAGCTGGTCGGCCTGCTCGTTCAGCTTCACCAGCTTGGCCCTGGCCTGGGCCGGGGTGGGGTCGGCCAGCGCGGCGCCGGGCACGGCCATGGCGCCCGTCACCGCCACCGTGACAGCGGCCGTCACCGTCACGGTCATGACGCCCGCCATCCGTCCGAGCCCGGCCATCGTCACCGTCCCGCCTCCTCCGCGTCGCCTCGCCGTCGCCTCGTCATGGCTTCGTCAGGAGGTACGCAGTGCACTCCGCCGATGTTCAGTCGCCGGGAGACGGATACCGGCGTCGGCCGCGAAATCGGCGCCGCCACCGCCCGCCGTCTGGCTTCGGCCGCCTCGACGTGCTGCACGCCAACGGGCCCGGCCGCGTGGTGGCGGCCAGACCGGCGCACGAGATGCCGGAAGCCGACTGGGACCTGCAGATCGACGTCTCGCTCAAGGCCGCCTTCCTGGCCGCGCGCACCTTCTGCCCGCTGCCGGCCGGGACCGAGGGGGCCCTGGTGATCGCCTCCTCCTAGAAGGGAACCCCATGAAGATCGTGTCCATGGACACCTTCCTCGTCCCGCCGCGCTGGCTGTTCCTGCGCGTACGCACCGACGAGGGCATCACCGGCTGGGGCGAGCCGGTGGTCGAGGGCAGGGCCGCCACCGTCAGGGAGGCGGTGGCCGAGCTGAGCGACCATCTGATCGGCGCCGACCCGCTGCGCATCGAGGACCACTGGCAGGTCCTCACCAAGGGCGGCTTCTACCGGGGCGGGCCGGTGCTGTCCAGCGCGGTGGCCGGGATCGACCAGGCGCTGTGGGACATCGCGGGCAAGGCGGCGGGGCGGCCGGTGCACGGACTGCTGGGCGGGCCCGTACGCGAGCGGGTGCGCATGTACGCCTGGATCGGCGGCGACCGGCCCGCCGAGGTGGCCGAGCCGGCGGCGGCGCAGATCGAGGCCGGGTTCACCGCCGTGAAGATGAACGGCTCGGGCGAGCTGACCGCGATCGACACCCCGGCCCGCTCGCGCGAGGTGGTGGCCAGGGTGGCCGCCGTGCGTGAGGCGATCGGCGAGCACCTCCATCCCGCTGGCGACCGGCGAGCGGCTGTACTCGCGGTGGGACTTCCGCGACGTCATCGGGCACGGCATCGCGGTGGCCCAGCCCGACGTGAGCCACGCCGGCGGGATCTCGGAGGTACGCAGGATCGCCGCCATGGCCGAGCCCTACGACGTGAGCCTGGCCCCGCACTGCCCGCTCGGCCCCGTCTCGCCGGCCTCCAGCCTGCAGCTCGCCTTCGCCGTCCCCAACTTCCCCATCCAGGAGCAGAGCGTCGGCCTGCACCACAACCAGGGCAACGACGTGCTGGACTACCTGGTCGACCCGGAGCCGCTGACGTTCACCGGCGGGTACGCCCGGCGTACGGACCGGCCAGGGCTGGGCGTCGAGGTCGACGAGCGGGCCGTCGAGCGCGCCGCCGAGCTGGGCCACTGCTGGCGCGGCCCGATCTGGCGGCACCCGGACGGCTCCTTCGCCGAGTGGTGACGCACGCGGCCGCGCGGTGGGTCGTCCCAGGGGCGGCGGGATTCTCGGGACGGCGAGGATCTTCGAGGCGGCGGGTTTTTTCGAGGCGGCGGGGATTTTCAGGACGGCGGGCACCCTCGGGACAGCGGGGACCTTCAGGACGCGGGGACCTTCAGGACGGTGCGGGGCCGGTGCTGTCGCGGACGAGCAGCCGGGGCTGGTAGCGCACGTTGTAGCCGCCGCTCTCCCCGTTCATCAGCGCCCAGAGCCGTTCCCACGCTTGCCGGCCCAGCTCGTTCGCCGGGATGGCCACCGTGGTCAGCGGCGGCGAGGTGTAGCGGGCGAACGCGATGTCGTCGAACCCGACCACCGACACCTCGCCGGGCACCCGAACGTCCAGCTCGCGCAGGCCGGTCAGCACGCCTGAGGCCACCATGTCGTTGAACCCCACGACCGCGCTGGCCCCGCACGCCACCACCGCCCCGGCGGCGGCGTGGCCGTGGTCGAACATCGACCCGCACGGCAGCACGGTCAGCTCCAGGCCGCGGTCGGCGCGCAGCGCGGCCAGCCGCTCGGCGTTGCCCGCGCTGGCCGGCGGTCCGGCGAGGTAGGCCACCCGGCGATGGCCGAGCGCGGTGAGGTGGGCCACGATCTCGCCGATGCCGGCCCGGTTGTCGATCGACAACGACGGCGCGCCCAGCCCGGCGACCTCCCGGTAGACCAGCACGAACGGCGCCAGCCGCTCGCTCAGCTCACGCAGCCGCGCGTCCGGCGCCCTGGGCGAGGCCAGCACGATCCCGTCGGCGTTGCGCCGCGCCTCCAGCGCCAGGACCACCTCCTCCTCGGGGTCCTCGTCCGACTCGACCACCAGCAACTGGCAGCCCGCCTTGCCGGCGGCCTGGCTGAGCCCGCGCAGCACGTTCTGGAAGAGCGGGTTGGACAGGTCGGGGACGACCAGCGCGACGGTGCCCGTGCGGCCGAGCGCGAGCCGGCGCGCGGCCGCGCTCGGCTCGTAGTCGAGCGCCTCGGCCGCGGCCCTGACCCGGGCGGCCAGCTCGGGGTGCACGCTTGGCGAGCCGTTCATGACCCGCGACACCGTGGCCCGCGAGACCCCCGCGGCCGCGGCGACACTGCTGATCGTGGCCGGCCCGGCCGGTCGCGGCCCGCGCCGCCCCGTCACACGCCCCGCCGTGGGGGCCGCCGCTTCCCGCTCATCGTCTCCGTCTCTGTCTTCGGGGCTCGCCCTCATCCGCTCTCCCGCACGCGCTCGGCCGTCGTCTCGCACGCATGACATCACACCGGCCCCCCGGCCGGGCGCCGACGCTGAGATACCGGTTTCTCACCAGGTATTACAACCGCTTGCCGAAAACCGCGCAAGTCCTGCGCCGATGCCCGTCAACGCAGGTCATCGCACGGCTGACCAAGCGTTGACACCCGATGTGGGCAATGTTAGAAACTGGTTACTCGCAGGCGCCTCACGGCTTGCGTCCCTGATGGTCCCCGGTCGCGTGCGGCTCAGCGCGACCGTGAAGGGTAATAGATGAGCGAACGTTTGCATCCCCCCGAAACCTCCGAAACCCCCGCGACGACCGTCTCGCCGACCAGCACCTCACTCGTCCGGACGCGGCTCAAGGACCGGCGTCCGGCCGGGCACAGAAAGATCAGCGGCCCGCCACGCGACCGGATCGGCTACCTGTTCCTCACGCCGTGGTTCATCGGCATGGCGCTGTTCACCGTGGGGCCGATCCTGGCCTCGCTCTACCTGTCCTTCACCGAGTACACCCTGCTCAAGCCGCCGGAATGGCTCGGGCTGGACAACTACCGCGAGATGCTCGCCGACCCGCGGCTGCACAAGTCGCTGCTGGTCACGTTCGTCTACGTGTTCGTGTCGGTGCCCATCCAGCTCGTGCTGGCGCTGGCCCTGGCACTCCTGCTCAACCGCGGCGTGCGCGGGCTGAGCTTCTACCGGTCGGTTTACTACCTGCCCTCGCTGCTGGCGGGCAGCGTGTCGATCGCCATCCTGTGGCGGCAGATCTTCGGCAAGGACGGCCTGGTCAACCAGGTGCTGGCGCTGTTCGGCACGGAGGGCGTCAGCTGGGTGTCCCATCCGGACTTCGCCCTCGGCACGCTCGTGCTGCTCAACGCCTGGACGTTCGGCGCGCCCATGGTCATCTTCCTGGCCGGGCTGCGCCAGATCCCCACCTCGTACTACGAGGCGGCCCAGGTGGACGGCGCGGGCACGGTGACGAGGTTCTTCCACATCACGCTGCCGATGCTCACCCCGATCATCTTCTTCAACCTCGTCCTGCAGCTCATCGGCGCCTTCCAGAGCTTCACGCAGGCGTTCGTCGTCAGCGGCGGGCGCGGCGGGCCGTCGGACTCGACCCTGCTCTACACGCTCTACCTGTACGAACGCGGCTTCGGCTCCTTCGACATGGGCTACGCCTCCGCGATGGCGTGGTTCCTGCTGGCCATCATCGCCGTGCTGACCGGAATCAACTTCCTCTTCGCCAGGCGGTGGGTGTTCTATGGCGGCTGAACTCAAGGCCTCCGGCGGACGCTCGCGCCGCCTGTCGAAGCACGCGCTGCTCATCGGCTTCGGCCTGGTGATGCTCTATCCGCTGCTGTGGATGGTGTCCAGCTCGGTCAAGCCCAGTGAGACCATCTTCCGCGACCCCTCCATCTGGCCGACCAGCTTCGATCTGGGCAACTACACCGACGGCTGGACGGCGCTGGAGCACCCGTTCCACTTCTACCTGCTGAACTCGGCCGTGATCGCCCTGCTGGCCGTGGCCGGCAACCTGATCTCGTGCTCGCTGGCCGCCTACGCCTTCGCGCGGCTGAACTTCCGGGGCAGGAACGTCTTCTTCGCCATGATGCTGGCGACGCTGATGCTGCCCATCCACGTGCTCATCGTCCCCCAGTACGTGCTGTTCTCCCAGCTCGACTGGATCAACACGGACCTGCCGCTGGTCGTGCCGAAGTTCCTGGCGCACGACGCGTTCTTCATCTTCCTGATGGTGCAGTTCATCCGCGGCCTGCCCAGGGAGCTGGACGAGGCGGCCCGCATCGACGGCTGCGGGCACTTCAGGATCTACTGGCGGATCATCATGCCGCTGTCGGTGCCGGCGCTGGCCACCTCGGCGCTGTTCACCTTCATCTGGACCTGGAACGACTTCTTCAGCCAGCTCATCTTCCTGACCGACCCCGAGCTGTGGACCATGCCCGTGGCGCTGCGCTCGTTCATGGACGGGCAGGGCGAGACGGCCTGGGGTCAGCTGTTCGCCATGTCCATCGTGGGCCTGGCGCCGATCTTCGGGTTCTTCCTGGCCGGGCAGCGCTACCTGACGCAGGGCATCTCCACGACCGGCTTCCGCTGAGCCACGCCCACCCCCCCGCGTCACCCCCCCCGTGTCACCACGTACCAACAGAAGGAGAAGGCCATGCCGAGAAGAACCAGTGGCCTGGCGGCGCTCTGTCTCACCGGTGTCCTGCTCGCGGTCTCCGCGTGCGGCGGCGGCTCGTCCGGCGGCTCGGACGGAGGCGCGGTCGAACTGCGCTTCGGCTGGTGGGGCAACAACGACAGGGCGGCCGCCACCCAGAAGGTCATCGAGGCCTTCCAGGCCAAGAACCCCGGCATCAAGGTCAAGGGCAGCTACACCGACTTCAACTCCTACTTCGACCGGCTGGCCACCGAGGTGGCGGGCGGGCGGGCACCCGACGTCATCACGCTCGGCGGCGCCTACCCGCGCGAGTACGGCGACCGCGGCGCCCTGCTCGACCTGGCCAAGACCGGTCTGAAGACCGACAAGATCGGCGCCGCGGCGCTGGACAACGGCAAGTTCGGCGGCGTCCAGTACGGCGTGCCGACCGGCGTCAACGCCATCTCCCTCATCGTCAACGAGTCCGTGTTCGAGAAGGCGGCCGTGGACCTGCCCGAGGAGGACACCTGGACCTGGGACGACTTCAAGCGCATCGCCAAGGAGCTGGCCCAGAAGCTGCCGAAGGGCACGTTCGCGCTGGCCGACCCGACCAGGACCGACATGCTGGACGTGTACTCCCGCCAGCGCGGCGAGGCGCTCTACACCGCCGACGGCAAGGTCGGCATCGGCGAGAAGACGCTGGTGGACTGGTGGACGATGACGCTGGAGCTGATGAACGCCGGGGCGACCCCGCCGGCCTCGCAGACGGCCGAGCTGATCACCCAGCCCGCGCCCGAGCAGTCGCTGATGGGCCGCGGCCAGGCGGCCATGCAGTTCGACTGGAGCAACCAGCTCAGCGCCCTCAGCAAGGCCGCCGGGCAGCCGCTGCGGCTGATGCGGGTGCCCGGCGAGAGCGGCGCCACGCAGCCCGGCATGTGGCTGCAGGCCTCGCAGATCTACAGCATCAACGCCAAGAGCGAGCATCCGCAGGAGGCCGCCAAGTTCGTCGACTTCCTGGTCAACAGCCCCGACGCGGGCAAGATCATCCTGGCTGACCGGGGCATCCCGGCCAACTCCGACGTCCGCACGGCCATCCAGGACGTGCTCGGCGAGCCGGAGAAGGCGCAGGCCACCTTCATCGACGCGCTCACGCCGAAGGCCGGGCCGCCGCTGGTGATCGGGCCCGCCGGGTCCACCGACACGCCGAAGATCCTCGACCGGGTCAACGCCGAGGTGCTGTTCGCCCGCCAGCAGCCCGCCGCCGCGGCGACGGACTTCGTCCAGCAGGTCGGGACGGCGATCAAGCAGTGATCGACCGCCACGCGCTCGCCGCACGGCACGCCGTCGAGGTGACCCGGATCCTGCCCGAGTCACCTCTGTCGGTGGGCAACGGGGAGCTCTGCTTCACCGCGGACCTCACCGGGCTGCAGACGTTCCCCGGCTCCTACCCGGTCGAGGACCGCACCGGTACGGCGCCGGGGACGCTGCTGGCCACCATGGCGTCGTGGGGCTGGCACAGCATGCCCGGCTCGTACCGGCTGGCGGACACGACCCGCGTGTACGGGACGGCCCGGGGGCCTGTCCCGTACGTCGACATGCGCGGGGACCTGAGCGGCGACGGCGAGGACCCCGCCTCGGCCGCCGAGTCGTGGCTGCGCGCCAACCCGCACCGGCTCGACCTCGGCCGGATCGGGCTGGCCTCGGCCGGCGGAGCGCCCTTCACCCCCGGGGACGTGAGCGGCGCCCGCCAGCGCCTCGACCTGTGGACCGGCACGCTGACCAGCCGCTACCTGCTGCGCGGCGCGCCCTTCCACGTCGTCACCGTCTGCCATCCCGGCCGGGACGTGATCAGCGTGCGGCTGGAGTCGCCCGCGCTGGGGGAGACGGGGGTGCGGCTGGCGTTCCCGTACGGGTCCGAGGCGTGGGGGAACGCGGCCGACTGGACCAGACCGGGAGAGCACACCTCCCGCCTGCTCGCCCGCGCCGGCGGCGGCACGGTGCTGCGGCGGCTCGACGGCACCGCGTACCAGGTGAGCGTGCGGATGACGGGCGGCGGCGAGGTGTCCGCGGCCGGCGCCCACGAGTTCCTGATCACCTTCCGCGAGCCGGTCGCCGAGCTGACGTTCGCCTTCCTGCCAGGCGACGCCGAGGCGGAACCGCCGGGCCGCACTGGGGCAGAAGCGCTGGGTCACGCCGAGGCGGAACCGCCGATTCACCTGGGGGCGGAATCCCCGGGCTACGCGGTGGCGGAGCCGCCGGGTCACGACGAGGTCGCCGGGGCCGCGGCGCGGCACTGGCCCCGCTTCTGGAGCACGGGCGGGGCGGTGGACCTGTCCGGCAGCCGCGACGAGCGCGCCCCCGAGCTGGAGCGGCGGATCGTCCTGTCGCAGTACCTCACGGCGATCCACTGCGCCGGCTCCTCACCGCCCGCCGAGACCGGGCTGATCGCCAACAGCTGGCGTGGCCGCTTCCACCTGGAGATGCACTGGTGGCACGCGGCGCACTTCCCGCTGTGGGGCCGCTCTGAGCTGCTGGAACGCAGCCTGTCCTGGTACGCCGCCATCCTGCCCCGCGCCCGCGAGACCGCCCGCGCGCAGGGCTGCCCCGGAGCCCGCTGGCCCAAGCAGACCGGCCCCGACGGGCGGGAGAGCCCGAGCCCGATCGGGCCGTTCCTGGTGTGGCAGCAGCCCCACCCGATCTACCTGGCCGAGCTGGTGCGCCGCGCCGCCGGCACCCGCCGGGCGCTGTCCCTCTACGGCGACCTCGTGCTCGACACCGCCGCCTTCATGGCCGCCTTCGCCGTCAAGGGACCTCAGGGGTACGGGCTGGGGCCGCCGCTGGTGCCGGCCCAGGAGTCGTACGCGGACGTGCGCGCCGAGGCGGCGAATCCGACGTTCGAGCTGGCCTACTGGTCGTGGGCGCTGCGGGTGGCGCAGCGCTGGCGGCTGCTGCTGGGCCTGCCGCCCGAGCCGCGCTGGGCCGAGGTGGCCGAGGGGATGGCCCGGCCGCTCGTGCGCGACGGGGTGTACGCGGCCATGGACGCGCCGCCGTACACGGTGCGCGACGACCACCCCTCCATGCTGTACGCGCTCGGCGTCGTCCCCCCGACGCACCTCGTCGACAACGCCACCATGCGCCGCACCCTCGACGACGTGCTCACCCGCTGGAACTGGGAGAGCACCTGGGGCTGGGACTACCCGGCCATCGCCATGACCGCCACCCGGCTGGGCGAGCCTGACCTGGCCGTCGAGGCGCTGCTGCGGCCCGAGACGAAGAACACGTACCTGCCCAACGGCCACAACCGGCAGAGCGCCACGCTCCCCGTCTACCTGCCGGGCAACGGCGGGCTGCTGACGGCCGTCGCGCTCATGGTCAAGGGCTGGGACGGCGGCCCGCCCTCGCCGGGCTTCCCCGGCACGTGGACGGTCCGCCACGAGGGCCTGTCCCCGCTACCCTGAACCGGCCGGCCGGCTCAGTCCACCGGCGAGGGCGGCGGGGAGCCCAGGGCGGCCACCTCGTCCCAGAAGCCGTCCGGCACGACCGTGTCGGCCAGGGCACCCAGTTGCTCCAGCCGCGCCACCGACGTCACCCCCACCACCGTCGAATGGACCCGCGGCTCGGCCAGCGAGAAGTGCAGCGCGGCGGCGGCCAGGCCGATGCCCCACCGCTCCGCCAGCTCCCGC
The DNA here is from genome assembly GCF_003001935.1 of Nonomuraea fuscirosea. Taxonomy (GTDB): domain Bacteria; phylum Actinomycetota; class Actinomycetes; order Streptosporangiales; family Streptosporangiaceae; genus Nonomuraea; species Nonomuraea fuscirosea. Next base: position 23,291 of record NZ_PVNG01000006.1, read on the forward strand.
AGCCGCTCCACGTGCTGCCCGAACTCGGGCGAGATCGGCCGGTAGCCGTACCGGCCGGCCCGGCGCGGGGAGCCCGACAGGATGCCGCCGCCGAACGGCGCGGCGTTGAAAACCGTCATGTTCCGCTCCGTGGCCAGGTCGAGGATGTCCTCCCCCCGCCGGTCCACCAGCGTGTAACGGTTGTGGGTGAGGACCGCGTCGAACGCGTCCGTACGGATGTAGTCCTGCACCAGCGTGCCGCCCGCCGCCGCGATGCCGATCTCACCGACGAGCCCCTGCTCGCGCAGCGACACCAGCGCCGGCACCGCGCCGCCGGGCGCCATCGCCTCCGACAGCGTGATCGTGAACGGGTCGTGCAGGTGGTAGACCGGCAGCCGCTCGACGCCCAGCCGGGTGATCGTCTCCTCGAACGAGCGCATCACCCGGTCACCGTCGAACACGCCCGTGTCCGGGTCGCGGTCCGCCTTCGTGAAGATCGTCACCCCGGCGCCGCCCCCGGCGTTCGCGAGCGCCTGCCCGATCAGCGTCTCGCTGCGGCCGCCCGCGTACTCGTTGGAGGTGTCGAGCTGGCGGAAGCGGCCGGACATGAGCGCGTCCGCCAGCTTCTCGCCGTCCGGCTCGCGGCCCAGCGCCGACAGGCCGACGGTCACCGCCTCCAGCGGGCCTGACATTCCGGGTACGCGTCGCTCCTGCTGCTGCTCTGGCACCGTGGCCTGCCTCTCCTTTTTAGCCTCTTCGTCCCGATCATCCCACGGCATCCCCGGCATCCCCGGCATCCCGCGACAGCCGGATCAGCGCCGGATCAGCGCCGGATCAGCGCCTGCCCGCTGCTGGATCAGAGCCGGAACTGCTGCCTGCTTCTCCGGCTGCGCCACTCCACCGTCATCACCGTCGCGTCGTCCTGGAGCCGCCCATGCTGGTGCTCCAGGATCTCCTGGATCAGCCGCCGCATCGTCTCGGGAGCCGGAAGCCCGTCCGCCTCCCGCTTGACCACGAACTGGATGAACCGCTTGAGCCCGAACAGCTCCCCGGCCGGGCTCTGCGCCTCGATGACGCCGTCGGTGTAGAACAGCAGCCGGTCACCCGGCTGCAACTGGTACCGCAGCAGGCCCGTCGAGGGGGCCAGGCCGAAGCCCATCGGCGGGTCGGGCACGCTGTCCAGCGTCGTCACCAGGCGGCCCTCCCGCAGCACCAGCGGCGGGTGGTGACCCCGGTTGACCCAGGTGAGCGCCCCGGTTCGCAGGTCCAGCCGGGCCAGGATCCCCGTGACGAACCGCCCGGTGAACTGCTCCTTGACGGCCGCGTCGACCGCCTCGCCGACCTCCGGCAGCTCCAGCCCCTGCCGGCGATGGGTACGGGAGGCGCCCATGGCGATGGAGGCGGTCAGCCCGGCGGCGGTGTCGTGCCCCATGGCGTCGAAGATCGACAGATGCAGGTGGCGGCCGTCCACGGCGTAGTCGAACGCGTCGCCGCCCATCTCGTACGCGGGCTCCAGCGCCGCGCTCACCACCACGTCACCGTTGGCGAACGTGCTGGGGGGCAGCAGGTTCCACAGCACCTCGGCCGACAGGGTCAGCGGGCGGGCGCGTACCAGCCGGGCGTAGGAGTCGCTGTGCGGGCGCTTGCTGATCACCAGCAGCGCCACCAGGGACGCCAGCGCCTTGGCCCGCTCCTCGACCGGCTCCGTGTAGCCGGGGACGGTCATGCCCAGCACGCCGACCCGTTCGGCGCCGTCGAGCAGCGGCACCCACAGGCGCGGCTTTCCCTCCGGGTTCGCCGGGGCGGCGGGGGAGCGGCCGCGCACGATCTCCACCGCGCGGAAGGCGCGGCCCGGCAGGGTGCCGTCGATCCGGATCGGCTTGGGCGGCTCGTCGTCCTGGTCCTGCCTGCCCGGCAGGCGGATGAGCTGCAACTGCTGCAGATCGGTCAGGTAGATGTCCGTCTCGGACAGGCCGAGCGGCCGCGCGTGCTCCTCGACCGCGGACGCCAGCTCCTCCATCCCGTTGAGGTGCATGAACTCCAGCAGGCCGCTGAGGGCGCGCTCACCTTCGTCCCGCACATCCGCTCCCTTCCCGGCTCCTGCCCTGACGGCTCCCTACCCACCGAGCCGCCCCCGGGATCACGACGCACCGAACGCCGGGGAACGCCGGACATCGCCGCGCCGTGCAGCGCCGGGAGGGGCGGCCATGGGACGGCGGTAGAGCGCCGGTCGGGACAGCCCCGGAGCGGCGGCGGCGCGCCGAGCGGTGTTCGTTCCTAAGCGGGCGGGTCGTCGAAGCGGCGGGCGAGCAGTTCCCGCGCGGCCTTGAAGCCGGCCACCACGTCCGCGGCCGTGCGCTCCCGCCGCACCAAACCCACCGCCTGGCCCGCGTAGACGTACGCGCCGTCGAAGTCGCCCTTCGCCCGTGCGGCCTCCAGCTCGGCCCGCGCGGCCTCGTCGGCGGCCAGCGCCTCCTCCCGCCCGTCCCACCGGTCGAAGAACGCGTTGCGCAGCGCCCGCCCCCCGAACTCCGGCGGCCAGGCCAGCCGCTGCGCGACGTCGAAGACGCGGCCGTAGGCGGTGCCCGTCTCCTCCGTGGCCAGAACGCGCTCCCTGGCCGCCCCGGACAGCGTCGTCTCGGCGCACCCCAGGAACGCCGTGCCCACCCAGGCGCCCTCCGCGCCCGCGGCCAGCACGGCGGCCAGCCCGCGCGCCGTCGCGATGCCGCCGGCGGCCAGCGCCGGGACGCTCACCTCGTCCAGCACGCCCTGCAGCAGCGGCAGCGTGGCCACCTCGTCCCTGCCGTGGCCGCCGCCCTCTCCGCCGCGCGCCACGATCACGTCCACCCCGGCCCGCTCGGCCTCCAGTGCCTCCCGCGTGGTGCCCGCCTGCGTGGCCACGGCGATCCCGGCCGCACGCAGCGGCTCCACGTAACGCGCGAAGTCCCCGTAACTCACCGACACCAGGGCGGGTCGCGCCGCCAGCACCGCGTCCAGCTGGCCGGGCCGCTCCTCCAGCGCCCAGGCCATCAGCCCGATCCCGTACGGCCGGCCGCTCGCGGCGGCGACGGCGGCCTGCTCGGCGATCCATGCGGCCGAAGCGGTGGCCGGCGCCCCGAACATGCCGAGCCCGCCCGCCGCCGACACGGCAGCCGCCAGCCGTCCGTCACTCACTCCCGCCATCGGCGCCCCGACCAGCGGAACCTCCAGCCCGAACCGCTCGGTCAGCCAGGTACGCAACATCGGCCCCTCCCGCTCGCCCACCGGCAACGCGCGCCAGCGTATCCCGTTCGATCCGGAGCCCGCGCACGGGCCGCCGTCTGCCGAGGCGTCGCCGATGAGGCCGGTTCATCCGCTCCAGGGACCCGGGCAGGTCGTCGGGGTGGAGGCTTCGACCGGCACCTGAAAGGCGGCGGCTCCGTACCGGAACTCGCGCCTGAAGCCGGACGGTCAGCCGGCGGGAAGGGAGAGGCGGGTGGCGACGGCGGAGACCGCGTCCAGGATCCGGTCCACCTGCGCAGCGGTGTGGGCGGCGGTGACGCTCAGCCGGATCAGCGCCCGGCCCTCGGGCACCCCCGGCGGCAGCATGGCGTTGGCCAGCACCCCCTCCTCCAGCAACCCCGACCAGAACCGGCAGCACGTCATGGCGTCGCCCACCCGCAGCGACACGGTCGGGGTGCCGCCGGCCGGGACGGCGAAGCCGAGCGCGGCCAGCCCTGAGCGGAGCCGTTCGGCCGCGGAGAGCACGGCCAGGCGGCGCTCCGGCTCCGTGCGGACCACGTCGAGCGCGGCCAGCGCCGCCGCCGTGCAGGCCGGCGGCAGGGAGGCCGAGAACAGCGCGGCCCGCGCGCTGTGCCGCAGGTAGGCGATGACGTGACCGGGCCCGGCGACCGCCCCGCCGAGCGTGCCGAAGCACTTGGAGAACGTCAGCGTCTGCACGTCCACCGCCGGCTGCAGCCCGAAGTGCTCGGCGGCGCCCCGCCCGCCAGGCCCCAGCAGCCCGAGGTCGTGCGCGCTGTCGAGCACGATCCGCGCCCCGTGGCGCTCGGCCAGCTTGACGATGCCGGGCAGGTCGCACAGATCGCCCCCGACCGAGAACATGCCCTCGGTGAGCACGAGCACCCCGGCCGCCGGATCGGCCTCCGCCAGCAGGCGCTCCAACTGGTCCAGGTCGTTGTGCCGGTAGCGGCGCAGCGGGGCCAGGCCGAGGCGGGCGGCGTCGATGAGCGAGGCGTGGATGTCGCGGTCGGCGAGCAGCAGGTCACGCGGCCCGAACAGGGCGCTGAGCGCGAGGTTGGCCTGGTAGCCGGTGGAGACCACCATCACCGCCTCGTGGCCGAGGAACGCCGCCAGCTCCTCCTCCAGCCGCTGGTGCAGGGCCAGCGTGCCGTTGAGCGCGCGCGAGCCGGAGTTGCCCGCGCCCAGCCGGCGCAGCGCCCGCGCACCCGCCTCCTTCAGCCGGGGGTCGCCGGACAGCGCCAGGTAGTCGTTGGAGCCGGCCATCAGCACGCGACGGCCGCCCACCACGGCCTCCCCGCCGCCCGGCCGTTCCTCCACCGGCACGTAGAAGGGGTAGACGCCCGGCGCGATGAGCGCCTCGATCTCGCCGGGCAGCCGGCACTTGCTGAACGGGTCCGTCACGGCACTCACTTTCCGCCTTGTCCGGAGCGGTCCGGCGACTCGCTCCGCGTCAGGCGATCGTAGCTGACAGTGTCGAAGCGTAAGAGTAGAGTAACCGGCCAGGTCCGGGGGAAGCGCCTCGTGCTTCGCGGTGCCCAGGTCCGGAGGAAGTGCTCCGTGCCGTGCGGCGCCCGGGTCCGCCGCGTCGCCGGCCCGATGCCCGACCAAGCGCCCGACCAGCACCTGACCGGGCGACAGCCGAGAGCCGACAAGGACGTGAGCATGACCGAGGACGAGACCTTCCACCAGCTGCGCGCCATCTGCGCCAGGATCCTCTCGGTGGATCCGGCGCGGATCGCCCCCGACACCGACCTGCGCGAGGAGCTGGACGCCGACAGCCTCGACATGGCCGAGCTGGCCGCGGCGAGCGAGGACCGCTTCCAGCTCGTCGTGGACCTCGACACCGCCAAGCAGGCCCGCACCCTGGCCGACGTGGCCTCCCTGGTCCGCGCCGGGGCCCAGGCCGGCTGATGGCGGAACGGGTCCGCGTCGCCGTCACCGGCCTGGGCGTGCGCACACCGGGCGGCAACGACCTGCGGACGTTCTGGGACACCCTGATCGCCGGGCGCTCCACCGCGCGCACCATCACCTCCTTCGACGCCTCGTCCCTGCCGGTCGGCTTCGCCTGCCAGGTCCCCGGCTTCGACACCGGTCCCTACGTGACGGGCAAGCAGGCGCGCCGCATGGACCGGGCGACGCTGCTGGCCGTGTGCGCGGCCGACGACGCGCTCGCCGACGCCGGGCTGATCGATCCGAGCGGCATGAACGGCCTGGGCGGTCCCGGCGGCCTCGCCGGCGCGTCGGTGCCGCCCGAGCGGCGGGCGGTCGTGACGGGCACCGCGCTCGGCGGCAACGAGACCGCCGAGGCCACCCTGCTCGGCGCCGCGTACGCCGCGCCGCCCAGCCCGCCGCCCAGCCCGCCCGGGGCCGGCGCGCAGCCGAGCGCACTCTACGTCCCGAGGATCATGCCGAACGCCTCCGCCGCGTTCGTCAGCATGCGTCACCAGATCCTCGGCCCCAGCCTGACCGTCTCCACCGCCTGCGCCTCCGGCGGCCACACGATCGGGGAGGGCCTGCGCCTGCTCCGCGACGGCTCGGCCGACCTGGTCGTGGCCGGCGGCACGGAGGCGTGCGTGTCGCCCACGATCCTGCTCGCCTTCCACCGCTGCGGCGCGCTGTCGCAGCGGGTGAACGAGCCGGAGTGCGCCTCGCGGCCGTTCGACGCCGCCCGCGACGGGTTCGTGCTGGCCGAGGGCGCGGCGTTCGTCGTACTCGAACGGCTGGAGGACGCCGAACGGCGCGGCGCCCGCGTCTACGCCGAACTGTCCGGGTACGGCCGCACCTCCGACGCCCACCACCTGACCACCCCCGACCCCAAGGGGGAGGGCGCCGAGCGGTGCGTCCGGCAGGCGCTGGCCGACGCGGGCCTGCGCACCGGCGACGTCGCCTGCGTCAACGCCCACGGCAGCGGCACCCCGCTCAACGACATCACCGAGGCCCAGGTCATCGCCCGGCTGTGCGGGCCAGGCCAGGTGCCCGTCACCTCCACCAAGAGCATCCTCGGCCACGCGATCGGCGCGGCCGGGGCGATCGAGGCCGTGGTCAGCGTGCTGACGCTGCACGAACGCCTCATCCATCCCACGATCAACCTCGACGTCCAGGACCCCGAGTGCGAGATCGACGTGGTACGCCGGCCGCGCCCGCTCGGTCCGGGAGCCGTCGTGTCCAACTCGTTCGCCTTCGGGGGCCACAATGCGAGCCTCGTCTTCACCTCCGCACGCCCCTAGCGGGCCGGCCACGGCGGCCGTGCCCGTGCGGGGCCGCCGCGAGCTGCGGGAGTTCATCGAGCTCCCGTACCGGTTGCACGGCCGCGATCCGGCCTTCGTGCCGCCGCTGCGGGAGGACTGCCGGCGCCTGCTCGACCGGCGGCGCAACCCGTTCTTCGAGTACGGCGACGTCGAGCTGTTCACCGTGCGCAGGGGCGGCCGGGTGGCCGGGCGCGTCGCCGCCGTGCACAACCCGCGGCACAACGAGCTCCGCGCCGCCCGCGACGGGTTCTTCGGGCAGTTCGCCTGCGCCGACGACCCGTCGGTGGCGCGCGAGCTGCTGGACGCGGCGGCGTCGTGGCTGCGCGGGCGCGGGCTGCGCACGATGCTGGGGCCCGTCGGGTTCACCACGAACGACGAGTGCGGGGTGCTGGTGGACGGGTTCGGCCGGCCGCCGAGCGTGATGATGCCGTACAACCCGGCCTACTACCCGCCGCTGCTGGAGTCCTGCGGGCTGACCAAGGCCAAGGACCTGTGGACGTGGGAGGAGACGGCCGGCGGGCTGCCGATGGAGCGGCTGCTGCGGGTGGCGCGGCTGGCCGAGCGGCGTCACCAGGTCACCGTGCGGCCCCTCGACCTGGGCTCCGGCTACGACGCCGACATGAGGGTGGTGCAGGAGGTCTTCGAACGGGCCTGGCAGGGCAACTGGGGCTTCACGCCGATGACCGGCGCCGAGTTCGCCGACGTCACCGGGCGGCTGAAGGCGCACCTCGATCCCGCGATCGTGCAGCTCGCGGAGGTGGCCGGGGAACCCGCCGGGGTCGCCCTCGCCCTGCCCGACCTCAACCAGGCTCTGACCGCCGCGCGCGGCCGCCTGACCCGTTTCGGCCTGCCGATCGGGATGCTGCGCCTGGTCCGGGCGGTGCGCCGGATCGACCGGGTCAGGGGCGTGCTGTTCGGCGTCCTGCCGCACGCGCGCGGGCGCGGCGTCGAGACCGTGCTGTTCGCCAGGGGCCAGGAGGCCATCACGGCGCGTGGTTACACCGGCGGCACCGAGTACGGCTGGACACTGGAGGACAACCAGGCCGTCAACGGCTACCTGCGCCGACTCGGCTGCGCCCGCGCCAGGACGTACCGCATCTACGGCCGCGAGCTGTGAAGCCGACGGCGACCGCAGTTCACGATCGTCCGGAAGCCGCCAGGGGGCATCAGAGGTCGCTGCGGGCGGCCGCGAGGAAGCGGGCGAGCAGGGGATCGTGGTCGTCGCGGCGCCAGGCCACCGCGACGGTGGTGCGGGCGTCGTTCGGACTGATCCGGCGGTAGGCGACCCCGTTCAGGCGGATCCGGCGGATGCTCGCCGGGGCGAGCGACACGCCCAGCCCGGCCTCGACGAGCGCGCACACCGTCTGCCACTCGACGGCCTCCTGGCCGAGGCGGGGCTCGAAGCCGGCGCTGCGGCACAGGCCGAGGATCCGGTCGTGGAACCTCGGCCCGGCACCGCGGGGCAGCAGCACGAACGGCTCGTCCGCGAGCGCCTCGACCGGGACGACGCGCCGGGCCGCGAGCGGATGGGCGACCGGCAGGACCGCGATGAACTCCTCGGCCAGGATCGCCTCGGCGGCCAGCCCCGGCTCGTCCGGCGGCTCGCGCAGCAGCCCGACGTCGATCACGTGCTCGTGCAGCGCCGTCACCTGCGGCGCCGAGGTCATCTCGCGGATCTCCATCCGCACCTGCGGGTACCGGTCCCGGTAGGTACGCAGTAAGCCCGGCAGGACGGTCAGCGCGAGCGACGCGGCGAAGCCGACCCGGATGAGCCCCGCCTCACCGCTGCCCGCGCGCCGGGCCGTGTCCAGACCGGCCGCGACCTCGCCGAGCGCGCGCCGGGCGGCGGGCAGGAGCTGCCGGCCCGCCGCCGTGAGGGCGACCGCGCCCGGCCCCCGGGTGAACAGCGGATGCCCGACCTTCGCCTCCAGCCGGCGGATCTGCTGGCTGAGCGGCGGTTGCGCGATGCCCAGCCGCTCGGCCGCGCGCCCGAAGTGGAGCTCTTCGGACAGGACCGTGAAGGCGTGCAACTGCTGAAGGTTGAGCTCGGGACGGTCCATACGCTTAGAGATATCAGATGATGATGGGGACGGTCTTGGACATATCGCTCCTGGTCTTCTACGTTGTGGCCCTATGACAGAGCGACGCGCGATCTTGAGTGGGTCCACCTTCGAGGAGGAGATCGGCTACGCCCGGGCGGTGATCGACGGCGACCGGGTGCACGTGTCCGGGACGACCGGCTTCGACTACACGACCATGACGATCTCCGGCGACGTGGCCGAACAGGCCGAGCAGGCGTTGCGCAACGTCGAAGCGGCCCTGGCCGAGGCGGGCTGCTCGTTCGCCGACGTCGTCCGGGTCAGATACCTGCTGCCCGAGCGCGAGGACTTCCCGCCGTGCTGGCCGGCCCTGCGCCGCCGCTTCGGCGACGTCCGCCCGGCCGCGACCATGCTCGTGTGCGGCCTGTCGGACCCCCGGATGAAGTTCGAGATCGAGGTGGACGCACGACGGCCCGCGTGACGCGGCTAGCGGTGCGAGCTCTGCAGGACACGTGACCGCGCCTGCCGGGCCGGCTTCCTGGCCGCGTACCGCTCGATGGCGAAGTGGACCGCCAGCGCCACCGCCAGCCCGGCGGCCACGTCGGAGAGGTAGTGGTACCAGTCGTACACGACGGCCGCCGTCAGACCGGCGGTCAGCGCCCCCAGCGCGAGGCGGGCGCGGGTGGAGATGTGCCGGCGCAGGCTCAGCAGCGTGATCCACGCGCCCGCCACGTGCGGCGAGGGGAAGCACGCGCCGGGCGGGTCGAAGGCGGCCATGATCTGGTTCTGCAGCGACGTGATCAGATAGCCGGACGGCTTGTACGCCGCGGCGAGCTCGGGCGTGGCCGGCACGGGACCGGCCAGCGGGACCGCGATGAACCCGAGGTAGCAGATCAGCAGCGTCGTCATCGCGGCGAACAGGTAACGCTCGGCCAGGGGCTCACGGCCGCGGACGTAGAGGACGATGGGAAGCAGGAAGCAGCCGTAGTAGGAGAAGTAGCAGAGCGTCAGCAGCTCGGTCAGCGGCGGGCTGCCGGCGGACACCGCGGCCACGTTCGGCGAGCCCCCGAACAGCGCCCGCTCCCAGGCGAGCACCACGTCGTCGACGAAGCGGCCGTGCAGCACGAGGACGGTCTCGGCGGCGGCGGAGTAGACGAACGGGAGCACCAGCAGCGGAGCGGCGAACCGGAGGACGGCGACCGGCCTGCTGCCGGGCCGCCGTCGCATGGCGGCGGCCAGGGCGAGCAGGAGCAGCGCGGCGAGCGCGTAGCCGGCGAGCAGCATCGGCCACTCGGGCAGGCGATTCCGGGCCACGGCCACAATGACCGCCATTATCCCGAAATAGCCCAGCATTATCTTTTCAACCGGTCTGAATTCCACCATAAGTCCCGCGACCCCCGCGCCGTTGCGTCGCCATTCCGCGCCATTCGCTGGGGCTCAATATAGTCGCGGCACGCCCCGCACGAATGGCTTCGACCGGGCGGGTGGCGGCGATAACGTGGTCAAGCGTGAAAGGCGAATTCGCCGCCGGCGCGGTGCCCCTGACCTTCGGCGACCATTACGCGATCCGTCTGGGCGCGGGGGCGGTGCACGACTCCCGCATGCACTGCGGCCTCGCCGTCCGCCTCCCGGGCCCGCCGCCCGAGCCCGGGTCGCTGCGCGAACTCGTCGCGGAACGGGTGCGCGTGGCGGCCCCCGCACTGACCTACCGGCCGGCCGGGCGAGGACGGAACGCGTACTGGGAGCCGGACCCCGGGTTCGACGCCGCCGACCACGTCGAGTTCCATCGGCTGCCGCGCGGGGCCGGGGCGTACCAGGCGGTCGTGGACGCCATGCGGCTGCGGCCGCTGTCCTGGGAGCGACCGCTGTGGAGCCTGATGGTGCTGTACGGCGAGCCGGGGGAGGGGCACGTCATCTGCTACCGGGCGCACCACGCGTTCCAGGACGGCATGGGAGTCGTGGCCGCCGCCCGCGCCCTGCTCGGCACCGGCACGTTGCCCGCACCCACGGGCGCGGGCGATGGTCGTGGCGGTGACGATGGTCGTGGCGGTGACGTGGGCGGTGGAGGCGGCGGTAGCAGCGCCGGTGCCGGTGCCGGTGGCGGTGCCGAACGGGGATGTGGTGCCGGACCGGTGTACCGGGGGTCGCCGGGTCCGGCCCGGCGCGCGCTCGCCGACCTGGGCCGCCTGGCGGCGGCTTCGCCCCCGTGGTTCGCCACGCACCCGGACCCCGGCGAGAGCACCGGCGACGGTCCCCGGCTGGAGGTGGCGAACCTGGACCGGGCGGCGTTCGACGCCGTCTCCCGGGCCACCGGCGCCAGCATCGCGCAGATCGGCCTCGCCCTCGTCACCGGCGCCCTGCGCACCTGGAACCAGCCGTCCATGGACGGCGGGCCGGCCCTGGACGGACACGGGCAGCCGGCGGCCGGCCCGCGAGGTGAGTCGCGGGCCGGGCAGGCGGCCGGTCCATCGGCGGGGCCGCCGGACGAATGGCCCGTGGGACCGCCAAGGGGACTGTCGAGGGGGCTACCGGTGGGGTTGCCGGTGGGGCTGGTCGGGCATCGGGAGCACACCGGGCTCGGCAACCACACCGGGCTGCTCCCCATCACCCTGCCCTGCGACGAGCCGTCCCCCGCGGCCAGGCTCGAACGGATCGCCGAGCAGACCACGATCACGCGGATCGGTCACGCCCGCCGGTCCGCCCGCCGCCTGTACGGGCTGCCCGCCGCCGTGGCCGTGCCGATGTTGCGGCTGCTGTCGCCGCTGCTCGGCCGGGGCTTCCCCCGCCGGCTCGGCGCCACCGCCCTGCCCGTGCCCAGGGACCTGGCCGGTCAGGGCGAGGTGTTCGCGGTCCCCGGCCTGCCGCCGGCCCTGGCCGGCATGGTCGTGATCCTGCCCGCCGGCGCGAACGTGGCGATCTCGGCGGTGTTCGACCCCCGCGTCGCCCGTACGGAGGAGTTCCCCGAACTGCTGCGGCGGGAGCTCACGGAGTCGCTCGCGCCGGCCACCAGATGACCCGCCCCAGGTGGTGGGCGAGCGCGGGCACCAGGAACGAGCGCACGACCACGGTGTCGATGACGACCCCGATCGCCACCAGCAGCCCGAGCTGGACGATCGGCACCAGCGGCAGCACGGTCAGCACGAAGAACGCCGCCGCCAGCACCACGCCCGCCGCGGTGATCACCCCGCCGGTCGCCCGCAGCGCGTGCAGGGTGGCCTCGCGGGTGTCGAGGCGCATGGACTCCTCGCGTACGCGGGCCATCAGGAAGATGTTGTAGTCGATGCCGAAGGCGATGAGGAAGACGAACGCGTACAGCGCGAACGAGGCGTCCATGACGGGATAGCCGAGGAACTGGGTGAACAGCGCCGAGCAGAGCCCCAGCGTGGCGGCGAACGACAGCACGACCGTGCCCATCAGCAGCAGCGGCGCCACCAGCGAGCGCAGCAGGACGACCAGGATCAGCCCCACGACCAGCAGGATCAGCGGCACGACGAGGTAGGCGTCGTCGACGGCGGCGTTCTTGACGTCGAGCAGTTCGCTGGTGAACCCGCCGATCAGCGCCGCGCCGCCGGCGACGCCGCGTACGGACGCGCGCAACTGCTCCACCAGGCGCTGGGCTTCCGGCGTGTTGGGCTCGGCGGCGAGCACCACGTCGATGCCGCGCCACCGCGCGGGCGGCCCCGGCCGCACGGAGACGACCCCCTCCGACCGCCGGGCGGCCTCGGCCACCGCGGCGCTCCTGTCCTGCCTGGCCAGGACCACCACGGGAGCGCTGGCGGGATAGTGCCGCTTCAGCGCGTCGTAGCCGGCCACGGAGTCGGTACGCATGGTGAACAGCGCCGACGGCGGGATGCCCGAGGCGTCCAGCGTGGTCAGCCCCAGGCACAGCAGCGTCAGCAGCAGCGCCGAGCCCGCCCAGGACAGCCGGGGGCGCTGGCCGACGAAACCGGCGACGCCCCGCCACAGCCCGTCGCGGGCGGCCTCGCCGGGACGCGGCACGCTGGGCCAGAACGCCCGCCGCCCGCCCAGCAGCATCAGCGCGGGCAGCAGCGTCACCATCACCACCATCGTGATCACGATGCCGGCGGCGGCGGCCGCGCCGATCGAGCGCAGCGCGTTGGTGTCGGCCACCACCAGGCAGCCCACGCCGCCCGCCACCGTGAGGGCCGAGGCGACGACCGTGCGGATGCCTCCCGACAGCGCGTCCTTCAGCGCGGCCCGCTCGTCGGCCGTCACCCGCAGCCGCTCCCGGTAGCGGGCCACGAGCAGCAGCGCGTAGTCGGTGGCCACCCCGAACACCAGGACGGTGAAGATCTCGGGCGTGGCCGCCCGCAGCGTCATCACCCCGGCCCGGGCGAGCGCGTAGACCGCCGCCGCCGAGCAGATGTAGGCCACCACCACGGCCAGCATCGGGATCACCCACAGCACGGGGCTGCGGTAGACGGCCAGCAGGACCAGCAGCACCACGCCCACGCTCAGCGCCAGCAGGGTGCCGTCGACGTGGCCGAAGGAGTCGACGTAGTCGGCGGCGGCCCCGACGGCGCCGCTCACATAGGTGACCAGCCCGGGCGGGCCACCCTCCGCGGCGATCCTGCGCAGCTCCTCGGCGACCGGGCTGACCAGCACGCCGGGCTTGCCGGAGACGAGCACGGTCGTCTGCAGGGCGCGGCCGTCGGCGCTGGGGACGGGGTCGGAGGCCGTGCCGAGCACGTTGGGGACGGCGATGAAGCGGCGCAGGTCCTTCCTGGCCGCCTTGAGGTCGCCGGCCTGGAGCGGCCCGTCACGCTCGTAGATCACGAGCGCGGGCACCACCCTGCCGTCCTGTTTCGCCAGCAGGTCGAGCACGCGGGCCGACTCGGCGCCCCTGGCCAGCATGGAGGTGCCGCTGGTGACGCGTACGTCGTCGAGCGGCCCGCCCGCCAGGAGGGCCACCGCGGCGACGGCCACCCAGCCGAGCACCACACCGGCCGCAATTCTCCGCACAACCGCCATACGAAACAAAAACGACAATTCCCGCCCACCTCCGGCCTCGATGCTGAAAAGTGCCGGCCGGCACGTGGACCCATGATTCCCTGTCTCAACTGAACGCCCGCACGCGGAGACTCCTTTTTACGTCATGCCCGAAGCGAAATAAGCGCCAGATGTCCGATGAATGGTCAACTCTTCACTCGCAGGTCGGCGAAGAGCGCACGATGGTCGGACCCCGGCACGTCGAACACCCGCACACTTGCCGCCGCCGACCGCGCGTCCGTCAGCACGTGGTCGATGGTCACCAGCGGCGGCAGCGAGCGTCCGTGCGGCCAGGTGGGGACGAGCCCCTGCCCGGTGGCCGCCGCCGCGTCGGTGTAGCCGGTGTCCAGCAGCCGGCGGAGCACCGCGTGGTCGAGCGTCGCGTTGAAGTCGCCCGCCAGGATCCGCGGCGGCCCCGACGAGGGCGCGGGCGGGAGCGCGGCGACCCCGGCCGCCCACTCCGGCACCGTACGGGGCACCGGCGCGACCGGATGCACGACCACGATCTCCACCGGCGAGCCGCCGGGCAGCGCCACCTCGACCACCGGCATGTGGTGCCCGACCGGCTTGAACAGGCCGGTCCGCTCGGTCAGGGGGTAGCGGGAGTACACGCCGCTGCCCTCGGGGCCGCGGAAGTCCGCCCGGCCGACGTGGTACGGCAGCAGCCGCTCCAATCCGGCGGCCGACAGCCGGTCGCGTACCGCGTACGTGAGCTCCTGGATGCTCAGGACGTCCACGTCGAGCCTGCGTACCAGATCGACGATCACCGCCGCGTCGCCGCGCCCGCCGTTGAGGTTGGCCGTCAGCACCCGCAACGCCCGACCTCCGGAGGCCCCGTCGCCCGGGATCGCCCGCGGCAGCACGAACCAGGCCAGGCCGGCACACACCACCAGCAGGATCGCGATCGCGGCCCGGCTCCTGACGGCGACCGCGACCACCAGCGCGACCAGCGCCGCCACCCCGAAGTAGGGGGTGAAGGAGACCAGCGGCACCAGCAGCGGGCCCGCCTCCCACCCGCCGGCCCGCATGGCCGTCCCCGCCGCGAACAGCACGCTCACCCCGATGACCGCCCGGCCCCGCCACACCCGGCGGGGCCGCGCCGCCCCCGCCGTCTCCACGTCGTCTCGCACCAGCACAGACGGCCACGTTAGGCGGCCATTCTTAACGCCGGATGAGGAGCGTTCCGCACCCCGGATGAGAACCGCTCCCGCGCCCGGTCGGCGTACGCCGGATGAAGGCTCTCCCGCCGTCACAGCGCGCCGGATGAGGACTCTTCCCGCGAGCCCGGTCGGCGCACGCCGGGGGTGGGCATGACGGTTCCCGTGGACGAGCGGGAAAGGGGACGGCGGCCGGGCCAGGCCGCCGCGATCCCGCCGATCCGCGCGGTGGCCCGGTTGCGGGGCCGCCAGTACGCCGGCGGCAGCGCGGGAGCGGCGCCGGCCACGACCAGAACGGAGTCTTCCTGATATGCCAGTCCCCAGTCCCGAGGCCGTCGTCACCGTCGACACCCGCCGGCCGTCGGGCCGCCTCGACGACGACGTCTACGGGCACTTCCTGGAGTCGGCCTTCTTCGGCAACATCGACGGCGGGGTGTTCGACGAGGGCTCGCCCCTGTCGATCGGCGAGCCCGGCCTGCTGCGCGGCGTGCGTACGGACGTGCTGGCGCTCTGCCGCGAGCTCGGGCCCGGCCCGATCCGCTGGCCGGGCGGCAACTTCACCTCGGCCTACCACTGGGAGGACGGCGTCGGCCCCAGGGACGAGCGGCCCAGCAGGCTGGAGCTGGCCTGGGGCGGGCGGGAGTCCAACCGGTTCGGCACCGACGAGTTCCTGGCCTGGTGCGAGGCGGTGGGCGCGGAGCCGTACCTGGTGCACTCGGCGCGGGACGTGGACGAGGCGGTGCGCTGGATCGAGTACACCAACTCCGCCAGGGACACCACGCTCACCGCGCGCCGGGCGCGCAACGGCCGGATCGAGCCGTGGAAGGTGCGTTTCTGGGGCGTCGGCAACGAGGTCTACGGCCCGTGGCAGATGGGCCACCGCACGGCCGGGCAGTACGCCGCCGCGGCCCGCGAGCACGCCCTGTTCATGCGCCTGGTCGACCCGGACGTCAAACTGGTCGGGGTCGGCATCCCGTGGCGGCAGGAGGAGTGGACGCGGCCCCTGCTCAAGCGGGCCGGCTCGCTGCTCGACTACCTGTCCCTGCACCTGTACGGGGCCGGCACGCACCTGTGGACCGGCGACGACTACGACGCCGTGGTGGCCCAGTCGCTCTACTTCGAGCGCGAGATCCACGCCTACTCCCAGCTCGTCACCGCCCTCGCCCATGACGCCGGCCTGGACCGGCCGCCGGCGCTCGCGCTGGACGAGTGGACGATGCGTCATCTCGAACCCGCCGCCTGGCCGGAGCCGATGCCCGGCGACGACGGCGGCGTCGCCCCGCGCGAGACCACCGTTCCCGGCGGCGATCCCGGGGCCGTGCGGGTGAACCGGTGGAGCCCCAGGACCGTCGCCGACGCGCTCTTCTGCGCCGGCGTCTTCCACGCCATCCACCGCACCGCCGGCCTGCCCGCCCCCGTCGCCATGGCCAACCCGGTCAACCTGGTCAACGCCAACGGCCTTGTGGTCGCCCGGCCCGGCGGCGCGGTGCGTTCGGCGATCCACCCCATCTGGCACCTCTACCGGCACCACACCGGCCGCACCGTGCTGCCCTGCCAGGTCGAGGGCCCGGCACGGACCGCCTCGGTCGTCCTCGGGGACAACCGGGGGCCGGACGGCAGCCTGCTCACCGCGCCCATGACCGTCCCGTACCTGGACGTCTCGGCCACCCGCGCCGACGACGGCTCGGTACGCGTCGCCGTGATCAACCGGCACCGCTCCGCCACCGTACGCCTGCGCCTCGTCCTCGACGACGCCGCCCCGCCCGCCACCGCCCGGATCCGCGAGGTGGGCGCCGACGTGCCCGACCTCGGCGCGGCCAACACGCTGACCGCGCCGGACACGATCGCCGTCCGCGACCTCGGCCCGGTCGAGGCCGCCGACGGCAGATGGGCCGTTCCACCGCACTCGGTGACCGTCCTGTCCCTGTGAACGCGAGCCGGAACGGAACAGAGACGCCCACGGTCAGAGGCGTGGGGGCCACCGTTCACTAGCGTGACGAGTGGCCCGCACCCCCAGGGAAGGTCCGCGATGCCACCCGACACCCCGGACCCGCCACCCGCGGACCCCGTGCCCGTCGGCCGAGTGTCGCGCGGTTCTCTGGGGGTGGCGCCTTCTCGGCGGGGGCGGCGCCGGGTCAGGCCGGTTGTCGTGCTGGCCGTGCTGGTGGTGATGTTGCTGGTCGTCGTGGGTGGGCTGGTGGTCGTGAACGTCGCCGCCCGGGGCGAGCTTGATCGTGTCCGCGTTCAGCGTGACCAGGCGCTCAGCCGACAGCTCAGCGCGCAGAGCCGGGCCATGGCCGTCGCATCGCCGCAGTTGGCCAGGCTGCTTGCTGTCGCCGCCGCCCGGATCATGCCCGGGTCCGCTGAGGCCGGGGCGGCCGTTCGCGCGGCCACGGTGACGCCGCAGCCGGCCGTGCTGGGTGGGTTCCCCGGGGAGATGCACGCCGTCGCGTTCGGTCCCGACGGTGCGACCCTGGCCGCTGCCGGTCGCGGCACGCCGCTGCGTCTGTGGGAGACGGCCGGCCTGACCCCCGTTGCCTGGCCACAGGGGGAGAGGGGGACGAAGCAGGGCGAACCAGGGCAGAGCGAGACCGGGCAGGGGGAACCCGGCCAAGGGGAGCCAGGGGAGGAGGAAGCGGGTGGGCGGTCGGAGGGTGGGATGGAGGACGGGATGGCGGTGGCGTACAGCCGCGACGGCCGTCATCTCACCGTCGCGTCGGCGACCGGGCGGGTGCGCGTGTGGGACACCCGTACCCGCGAGAGCTGGAGCGGTGGTGAGACCGCTCCGTGGAGCCGGCGCTGGGCCGCGTTCAGCCCCGACGGGAGGCTGCTGGCCACGACGAGCGGCTCCACCGGCGCCTCCCGCCTGTGGGACGTCGGCTCGGGCAGGCCGGTGGCCGCGCTGCACTCCCTCGACGGCGCCCCGGGACCGGTCGCGTTCAGCCCGGACGGGTCGCTGCTCGCGGCCGCGTATCCGGGCGGGCTCATCAGGACGTTCGACGTCGCCTCGGGCAGGCTGACGGGAGACCCGCTGCGGCCGGTCCGGGGGAGTGTCGTGCCGGAGCCGCGCGAGGAGGCGGGCGCGCTCGCGTTCGGGCCGGGCGGCAGGATCCTGGCCGGCACCACGGGCAGTGAGCACATCCAGCTCTGGAACGTCGCCACCAGGCGCGCCATCGGCCGGCCGCTCACCGGCCACACCGGCCTGATCACCTCGGCGGCCTTCAACTCCGACGGGAGCGTTCTGGCCACGGCCGGCCAGGACGCGACGATCAGGCTGTGGGACGTGCGCGCCCGCCGCCCGCTCGGGGAGCCGCTGACCGGGCACACGCACGCCGTCAACGCCGTCGCCTTCAGCCCCGGCGGCGGTCTGCTGGCCAGCGCGGGCGCCGACGCGACCGTGCGCCTGTGGCGGATCCCGCGTGGCGTCCGGCACCGGCTCACCCTGCCGGGCACGGGCGGCGCAGGCGGCGAGGTCCCGGCCGACCGGCCGATGCCCGACCGCTGGTACGAGCGGCAGGACACCACCCAGGCCGTCCTGAGCGCCGACGCGAGCAGGCTCGTGGTCCAGCCGTACGACGCGACGACGCCCGGGTCCGGTGCCGTGTGGTCATGGGACGTGCGGCGGCCCCGCCGGCTCGGCGAACGGCTGCGCATCCGGCCCGACGACCTCGTGGACGGCATGGCCCTCACCCCGGACGGCCGCGTGCTGGCGGCTTCCGGCTCCGACGACGCCGCCCGCGGCCTGAACACCACCGTCCTCGACGGCCCCACCTCGATCCGCGGCCGCCCCCTCGCCTACAGCCCGGACGGCCGCCTCCTGGCCACGGAGATCGAGAACGAGAGCGACGGGACACCAGGCCAGGAGTCGGGTGGGGTTCTGATCTGGTCGTCTAAGGCCGGCGGGCAGGTAAAAGGCGGGCCGGTCGGGTATGCGGGGCGGGTGACGGCGGCGGCCTTTGATCCGCGTGGCGTGTTGCTGGCTGTGGGCACCTCGGACGGTTCCGTGTCGGTGTGGGATGTGGCGGCCGGCCGTTCGCGGGGCACGGTGCGGGCCCACGCCTTGCCGGTGACCTCGCTGGCCTTCGCGCCGGACGGCGGTCTGCTCCTGTCGGGCGGCGAGGACCAGCGGGCCCGGCTCTGGGACGTGGCCACCGCCCGTCCCCACGAAGCCCCGCCAAGCGTCCGCCCTCACGAAGCCCCGCTCACCGCCCGCCCCCACGGGGCCTCGCTCATCGGTCACACCGGGCAGGTCCGCGCTGTGGCCTTCGCCCCGGATGGGACGGTCTTCGCCACCGGCGGTCAGGATCGCACCGTGCGGTTGTGGGACACCGCCACCGGCCGGCCCCTGGGGCCGCCGCTGGCCGGGCACGGTGGTGAGGTGCGGGCGCTGGCGTTCACCCGCGACGGCAGGGAGCTGGTGGTGGCGGTGGCCGACCTCGTGCAGGTGACCGGGGATGCGTACGCCGTCTGGAAGTGGGACACCGCTGCGCTGACCGGCGACGTGACGGCCACGGCCTGTGCCCAGGCGGGGCGCTCGTTGACCCGCGAGGAGTGGGCGGCCTTCGTGCCCGGCCTGCCGTACCGGGACGTCTGCCCGTGAGAAGCGCGGTCAGGAGGCCAGGTAGTCGCCGTGCTCAAGATCTTCGAGCAGCGTCGGGTGTACGGGTGACCAGCCGAGCGACTCCCGGGTGAGGGAACTGGAGACGGGCCCGTCGAAGGCGTAGACCCTGGCCATGAACGGGCTGACGAAGTGCGTGGCGGCCTCCTCCGGAGTCAGCGAGACCGCCGGCACGCCCAGCCCCCGGGCGATCACCTCCGCGATGCTCCTGAAGGGGATCCCGCTCTCGGCCACTCCGTGCAGCACGCTGCCCGCTGCCGCCTGCTCCAGCGCCAGCCGGAACAGGACCGCCGCGTCGAGCCGGTGCACCGCGGGCCACCGGTTCGCGCCGTCCCCCACGTACGCCGACACGCCGGTCTTCCGTGCGGTGGCGATGAGCATGGGGACGAAACCGTGGTCCTCGGGCCCGTGGACGGTCGGAGCCAGGCGCACCACGCCGGCGCGCACGCCCCTGGCGGCGAAGTCCAGGCCCGCCCGCTCGCCGGCGACGCGGAAGGCGGCGAGCCCGGCCGGGTCGGGCTCGTCCTTCTCGGTGCTCTCCCGGCCGGCCGGCATGACCAGCGTGCCCGAGGTGACGACGAGCGGTTTGCCCGAGTCCTCCAGCGGCCGGCCGAGCGTCTCGATCGCGGTCCTGTCGCGCCGCAGCATGTCGTCGAGGTCGGAGAAGTCGCCGCCGTAGGCCAGGTGGAGAACGCCATCGGCGGCCTCGGCGCCGGCTCGCAGACTGCCGAGGTCGTCCAGCGAGCCGTGATGGGGGGCGGCCCCCAGGGCTCTCAGCCGGGCGGCCGCCGTGCCCGACCGGGCCAGACCGGTCACGGTGTGGCCCGCCGCGATGAGCTCGGCGACGACGGCGGGGCCGGTCTGGCCGGTACCGCCGGTGACGAAGACATGCATGAGAACTCTCCCGCTTAACGCCAGTTACTGACACTACGTTCAGCCGTCGACTGTAGGTAGCGTCAGTCACTGGCGTCAAGTAGCGCCAGTGACTGACATATGCGTATCCTGGGGAGCGTGCCACGGAGCGGAGCAGAAGCGCGCCGCCGCCTTCAGCAGGCGGCTCTGGAGCTGTACCGGGAACGCGGGTTCGACCGGACCACCACGGCCGAGATCGCCGCCAGGGCCGGCCTCAACGAACGCACGTTCTTCCGGCACTTCCCCGACAAGCGCGAGGTGCTCTTCGACGGCGAGTCCGACCTGCGCGCGGCCCTGACGGAGGCGGTGGCCGAGGCGCCCGACGGTCTGCAGCCGCTCGACCTGATCCTGCACGCGTTCAGGAAGGTCGAGCACATCCTTGAGGGCAACCGGCCCTTCGCGGAGCCCCGGCTGCGGGTCATCGCGGAGACGCCGGCCCTGCGTGAACGGGACCTGGCCAAGGCCGCGTCGATGGCCGAAGCCGTGGCGGAAGCGCTGCGCCGGCGCGGTGTCGCCGACCGGCTGGCCGGCCTGGCCGCCCACACCGGGTGGGCCGCCTTCCACCATGCGGCCCAGGCCTGGATCGACGACTCCACGCAGAGCCTGGACGCGTACCTCCTCCAGGCCTTCGACGACCTGCGCGCCCTCTCGCTCACCACCCCGGCCGCCGACGCCGCTCGATGAGGCTCAGACGAGCCCGACCATGAATCCTTCGTCCTTGACCCCCAGGTAAGCCCCCGGCCGGTACTGCCGCATGGCACCCTCGATCACCGGGATGTACCTGGGATTCGACCCGAGCGGCAGCCGGTACCCGTTCTTGACCGTGTGGAACTCCCACAGGTGCTCCATGTCCGGATGACGCGTGCGGAACCCCTGGTCGGCGGGGAACAGGTCCAGCCGGACCATCGTCTTGCGGAAGATGTGGTCGGCGAGCTTGACCCGGCGCTGCCGCGTCCGCGAGATGCCCACCCCGGACAGCTCCGCCCACGCCACCGCCCACGGCTTGCCCCGGGGATCGTCCCAGCGCACGCCGAAACCGTCGAACACCAGCAGGCGCGGCCGGCTGATCTTCTTCCAGGCGAACACCGGCAGCAGGCCGATGCCCAGGAAGACCAGCCCCAGCAGCCCGGCCACGACCGCCGTCCCCGCGCCGCCCGTGGTCTGCCCGGTCAGCACCGAGAAGATCACGAAGAGCCCGATCACGCCCGAGACGGAGCCGCCGATCATCGCCTTCACCTTGGCGTCGCCGCCGACGTCGATCACCACGGGAGGCGGGCCGAAGGACTGCGGGGGCTGCTGGGGAGGGTAGGGCGCGGGATGTGGAGGCTGGTGCGGGCCGTACGTCATGAGAGGCCACGTTAGCGGCGCCTGGAATCCTCTTCGTCACGCTTCAGCGTTTTGTGAAACATCCGGCCACCGGCCGCCGTCCAGGCTGGTGACTATGCTGGGGCGCATGAGCGGGGAGACCTCGGGTGAGGACAATCTCGGCTGGACGCTCGGCCTGCTGCTGCGCGCGTACCAGAGCTCGGTCGTCACCGTGATCGGCGACCTGCCGCACGGCCCGCGCGGCTACCAGACCCTCGCCGCCGTCGTGGCCGGAGACCATCCGACCCAGCTCGCCCTGGCCGCGCATCTGGGCATCGACAGGACCGTGATGACGTACCTCGTCGACGACCTCGTCCAGGCCGGCCTGGTCGAGCGGCGGCTCAACCCGGCCGACCGCCGCCAGCGCAGGATCGTGGCCACCTCCGAGGGCGTGCGCGCGTTCGAGAAGCTGGAGCGGCGCGTCCGCGAGGCCGAGGACGGCCTGCTCGGTGCGCTCGACGCGGCCGAACGGGAGACGTTCAGGAGCCTGCTGCGGCGGGTGGCCTGCGACGTGCGCGACATCGAGCCCGCCACCGACCCGTGCGAAGTGGCCGAACAGGTGCTCGCCGACGGCGCCTGAGCCGCGCCTCAAGTACTTGCATGCGCGGGGAATGCCCGCGTGCAACCGACTGTTGTGCAACTCGTCTGGCATCTAGATAGTCTTCACAACAACACATCTGCCCTGTCGGAGGGCGCAAGGGGAGGGCACATGCCTGACTACGGCCACGAGCTCATGTTCGGATCCTTCATCACCCCCGCGAACGCCTCACCCAAGGAGGTCGTCTCGCTGGTGCGGGAGTCAGAGGCCGCGGGGCTGGACCTGGCCACCTTCCAGGACCACCCCTACCAGTCGGCCTACCTCGACACCTGGACGCTGATGTCGTACGCCGCCGCCCGGACCGAGCGCATCCGCCTGTCGGGCAACGTCATCAATCTCCCGCTCCGCCCGCCGGCCGTGCTCGCCAGGGCCGCGGCCAGCCTCGACCTGCTCAGCGGGGGCCGGTTCGAGCTGGGGCTCGGCTCGGGCGCCTTCTGGGACGCGATCGAGGCCATGGGCGGGCGGCGGCTCACCCCGGGGCAGGCCGTCGAGGCGCTGAGTGAGGCCATCGACGTCATCCGCGGCGTCTGGGACGTGGCCGACCGGTCGCTGTTCCGGGTGGACGGGACGTACTACCAGGTCGACGGCGCCAAGCGCGGGCCCGCCCCGGCGCACGACATCGGCATCTGGCTGGGCGCGTACAAGCCGAAGATGCTCCGCCTGACCGGCGCCAAGGCCGACGGGTGGCTGCCGTCGCTGCCGTACATGAAGAGCCTGGACGAGATCGCCCAGGCCAACGAGATCATCGACGCCGCCGCCGTGGAGGCGGGGCGCGAGCCCGCCGCCGTCCGCCGCCTGCTCAACCTCGGCGGGAGCTTCGGGCCGCGCAGTGACCGGCTCCTGTCCGGGCCTCCCGAGCAGTGGGCGGAACAACTCGCCGCGCTGACCCTGGAGTACGGCCTGTCCGGCTACATCGTCATGGGCGACGACGCCGCCACCATCCGGACGTTCGGCGAGGAGGTGGCGCCGCTCGTCCGGGACCTGGTGGCCACCGAACGCGCGACGCGCGGCGGCGGGATCGCCGGAGCGGGGCGATGAGCGTGGACTACCGGCATCCGCTGCGGCTCGGCCTGCTGCTCACCCCGGGGGACGACGGGCCGCAGGCGGCGGTGGAGCGGGCGCGGCTGGGGGAGGAGCTGGGCTACGACCTCGTGTCGTTCCGGCCGGGGGCCTCGGAGCTCGACCCGTGGACGCTGCTGAGCTGGACCGCCGCCCGCACCACCCGCATCCACCTCGCCGCGCATCCGGGCGGGCCGGGGATCAACCCCGCCCTCGTGGCGCGGGCGGCGGCGAGTCTCGACCTGCTCGCGGACGGGCGCGCCGAGCTGATCCTCAGCGCGGAACCCGGCCTGGACGAGGCGATCGACATCGTCCGCGGCATCTGGACGGCGCACCTCCGCTCACCCCTGAGTTTCGCCGGCGAGCACCACCGGCTGGCCGGCGCCGAACGCGGCCCCGCCCCCGCGCACAACCTCCCGATCCTGCTCACCGGCACCCCGGACCCGGCCCTCCTCCGCCTGGCCGGCACCAAGGCGGACGGCTGGCTACGGCCGCCCGCCGATGGCGGCTCGGCCACTGACAGCTGGGCGGGTGCCGAGGGTCAGGCGGGTGCGAATGCCGCCATCGACCAGGCCGCCGTCGCGGCCGGGCGCGATCCGCGCGAGATCCACCGCCTGACCCACATCACGGGCCGCTTCACCACCGCAGCCGATAACGCGGATAGCTCGCTGACCGGCACGCCCGAACGCTGGATCTCCGCGCTGCTCCCTCTCATTCTCGACCAGGGCGTCAGCACGCTCATCCTCACCACCGACGACCCCGCCACCATCCGCCGCTTCGCCACCGACGTCGCCCCGGCGCTGCGCGCCGCCCGGGGCGAGATCCCCAGGTCGGAGCAGGTCCCCAGCCTGTACGTCCGCCGCCACCGCCGCGACGGCATCGCCTACGACGCCGTCCCCGAGTCGCTGGCCGGCTCCGCGATCGAGCCGGGGGACGCCGGTTTCGGCCGGGTGCGCTCGACGTACCTGCGCGGCGGATCCCCCGGCCTGGTCCTGCGCCCCGGCACTCCGGGCGAGGTCGCCGAGGCCGTGCGGTTCGCGCGTACGCAGCCGGTGAAGTTGTCCGTCCGCAGCGGCGGCCACGGCATCAGCGGCCGTTCGACCAACAACGGCGGCATCGTCATCGACCTGTCCCGCCTGCACGCCATCGAAATACTCGACAAGGCCACCCGGCGCGTCCGTGTCGAGCCGGGCGCGCGCTGGCGCGACGTCGCCGCCGCGCTCTCCCCGCACGGCTGGGCGCTCAGCTCGGGCGACTACGGCGGCGTGGGCGTCGGCGGGCTGGCCACGTCGGGCGGCATCGGCTGGCTCGTCCGCGAGCACGGCCTCACCGTCGACCACCTGCGCGCCGTGGACCTGGTGCTGGCCGACGGCACCCGGGTGCGCGCCGACGAGGAGGAGAACGCCGAGCTGTTCTGGGGCGTACGCGGCGCCGGGGCGAACTTCGGCATCGTCACCTCCTTCGAGTTCGAGGCCGACGAGGTGGGCGAGGTGGGTTTCGGGCAGTTCGTGATGGACGCCAGTGACACGGCCGGGTTCCTCGAACGGTGGGGCGCCGTCATGGAGGCCGCGCCGCGCGACCTGACCAGCTTCCTCATCATCGGCCGGCCCCGCCTGGGACAGCCGACCGTCGCCCAGGTCATGGCCGTCGTCGACTCCCGCGACGCCGAGACCATCATCGCCCGCCTGCAGCCGCTCGCCTCCGTGGCGCCGGTGCTCGACTACTCCATCCAGGTGCTGCCCTACGAGGCGATCATGAACGCGCCGCAGGCTCCCCACGACGGCCAGGGCGAGCCGGTGACCAGGTCCGCGCTGGCCGGCCACCTCACGCCCGAGCTGGCCGGCGACGTGGGACGGCTGATCGCGGGCGGCTTGTCGTACTTCTTCGCGATCCGCTCGGTCGGCGGCGCCGTTGCCGACGTACCTTCCGACGCGACCGCGTACGCCGGGCGCTCGGCGAACTTCCAGCTCGTCGCGTTCGGCGCGAACCGCCGCGCCCTGGACAGCGCCTGGGACGCGATGCTGCCCCACTTCTCCGGCCTCTACCTCAATTTCGAGACCGACCTGCGCCCGGAACGCCTGCACGACGCCTACCCGGAGGCCCATCTGGGCCGGCTGCGCGCGCTCAAACGCCGCTACGACCCGGACAACGTCTTCCGCGACAACTTCAACATCACCCCGGAACCGGATCAGGCCAGGTCCCAGAGCAGCCGGTAGTACGCGATGCGCTCGGCGTCCGGCGTGATCCCGTACCCCGCGTAGACGTGGGCGTCGTGCCCGGGCCCGTAGTCCTCCTCGGCGCTCCACGCCGCGACGGCGAGGTCGGCCCACCGGTCCGCGACCCCGAGCGAGCCGAGATCGACGTGGGCGGCGACCGTGCCGTCGTCGAGCAGCAGCGTGTTCGGCACGCACGCGTCGCCGTGGCAGACCACCAGCCGGTCGACCGGCGGCGGCGCTTCGAGCCGGGCCCGCGCCTCGGCCAGGCCGAGCGGGCGATGTTCGGGGGCCCAGTCGCCGGGACCCTCGCCGTCGGCGATCCGCTCGGCCACCCGGGGCAGCCGCCGTTCGACGCTCCAGTCGAACGGGCACTCCGCCACCGGCAGCGCGTCGTGCAGGATCCGCAGCCCCCGCCCGATGGCCGTCGCCGCGACGGCGGGAGCGCCGGCCCAGCGCGCGTCCACCGCGGACACCCCGGGCACGGCGGCCGTCACCAGCCAGGCGCCGTCGGCGTCCGCGCCGTGGGTGAGCACCGGCGGCACCCGTACCCACCGCCCCGCCCAGGCCAGCCGCTCGGCCTCGGCGCCGAGATCGATCTCGGGGGTGCCGGCGGCGACCCACTTGGCGTAGCGGACCTCGCCCCCCGCGCCGTCGAGCCGGAACGTCAGCCCGCCCAGCTCGTTGCGCCACACCGGGGTGATGCCGTCACCGCCGGCCAGGCCGGCGACGACGGCGGGGACGGTCACAGGGCCGGCCGGGATCTCGGCGGCGACGGAACGGCTCACAGGCACGGGATCCTCCCAGCCGGACGGACCCGCTGACAACGCCTTATCCCGGCTCAGGGGTCTGGTGGAGGAGGAGCGTGACGAAGCCCAGAACGCCGCGGTAGCCGCGCAGCCACATCTCGCGGTGCGCACGCGCCGCGGCCAGGGCCGCGTCCCCGTCGGGGCCCGGATGAGTGAGGGCCCAGCGGCTGAGCGTGCCGGTCCACGACCACTCGTACTCGTCCCACTCGGCGAGCGTGCTGGTGTGACCGTGGATCACGGCGTACCCGGCGGCCTCCATCCGCTCCACCGTGCCGGCCAGGTCCGCGTACTCGTCCGGCTCGGCGCCGAGCAAGGCGAGCTGCTCAGGGGTCGGCGGGCGCTCCCAGAAGCCCTCGCCGACCAGCGCCAGCCCCGAGGACGGCCGCAGGTGGCCGCGGACGGCGGCCAGCGTCGGCGCGAGCCCGCCGTAGGCGTGCGTGGCCCCCACGCACAGCACCAGGTCGTACGGCTCCGCGCTCGTGTGGCCGGCGGCGGGCGTGCGGTGCAGCCGCAGCCGGTCGGCCACGCCGCGACGCTCCGCCTCCTCGGCGGCCGCGGCCAGGCCGGACTCGGAGACGTCCACCCCGTCGGCCGTCGCGTCCGGGTAGAGCGTCAGCGCCCGCGTCAGCCACGCGCCCTCCCCGCAGCCCAGGTCCAGGATGCGGGCCCGGGGCGGCAACCCGGCCCTGGTGAGCAGGCGTTCGAGCCCGCTCCCGGAGACGGGCGCGGCGATGGGATGGTCGCCGTGGGCGAGATGGCTGATCAGGTCGCGTTCCATGGCAGGCAATATGCCGGACGGCGTCGCCCCACCCCAAACCCTTTTCGCCGGACTCCGGCCTTCCCGTCACATCTCTTCCGCGGCCTCCGTCATAGCGATGCCCCCGGACGACCGGGGGCCGATGACGGACACGGGAAGGCTGGAAGAGCACATGACGAAGACAGACCTGCGCGGCGCGGTGGCGGGCCGGGTGCTGCTGCCCGGAGACGACGGGTTCGAGCAGGCGGCCAGGCCGTGGAACCTGTCGGTGGAGCAGCGCGTGGCGGCCGTGGTGGAGGCCGCGCACGCCGCCGACGTCGCCGCCGTCGTCCGGTACGCGGCCGAAGCCGGGCTGGCGGTCAGCGCGCAGCCCAGCGGGCACGGCGCCTCCGGCGACGCCGACGGGGTCGTCCTGCTGCGCACCCGGCGGCTCGGCGGTGTCGAGGTACGCGGGGAGGAGCGGGTGGCCCGGGTCGGCGCCGGGGTGACGTGGGGGGAGACGCTGGCCGCGGCCGGGCCGCTCGGCCTGACCGGGCTGGCGGGCAGCAACCCGGTCGTGAGCGTGACCGGCTACACGCTCGGCGGCGGCCTCAGCTGGTTCGGCCGCCGGTACGGGTTCGCCGCCGACAGCGTGCGCGCCTTCGAGGTGGTGCGGGCCGACGGGGAGCCCGCCACCGTGACCGCCGGCTCCGACCCCGACCTGTTCTGGGCGCTGCGCGGCGGCGGTGGCGACTTCGCGCTCGTCACGGCGGTCGAGTTCGACCTGCATCCCGCCCCCGCTCTGTACGGGGGCCGGGTCGTCTGGCCAGGCGACCGGGCCAGGGAGGTGTTCGAGGCCTTCCGCGAGATCACCTTCGACGCGCCGGACGAGCTCAGCGTCTGGTTCAACCGGGTACGCCTGCCGCAGGCGCCGCCCCTCGTCACCCTGGACGTCACCTACCTCGGCGAGGAGGGCGACGGCAGGGCGCTGCTCGCCCGGCTCGACAAGATCGGCGACGCGCTCTCCGACAGCCGGAGGCCGGTCGCCGTGGCCGACCTCGGCGCCGTCACCGCCGAGCCCACCGACCCGGCGCCGGCCCGCTCCCGCGCCGAGCTGCTGACCGGCCTGGACGACGAGGTGGCGGGGATCCTGCTGGACACGCCCGCGGAACCGGTGGTCGGCGTGCAGCTCAGGCACCTGGGCGGGGCGCTGGCCGCCGCCCGGCCGGACGGAGGGCCGAGCGGTCCCGTGACCGAGCCCTACCTGCTGTCCACCTTCGGCCTCGCGCTCAACCCGGAGCTGAGCACGGCCGTGGGCGCCAGGCAGCGGCGCTACGCGGAGGAGCTGGGGGAGCGGGTCGGCGGGCGCAAGCCGTACACGATGCTGGGGGCCGGGGAGCGGGCCGCGGCGGCGTTCACGGGGCCGGACCTGGCGCGGTTGCGGGCGATCAAGCGGGCCCACGACCCGCACGGCGTGATCCGCGCCAACTTCCCCGTCCTGGGCTGACCGGAGGGCGGCCGGGCGGCGTGCCGTCGCCCGGCCGCCGGTGGTCAGTGAAGGTCTTCGGTCTCCCTGATGCCCCGCAGGGCCAGCCAGATCGGCGACGGGGACAGCACGATGACGGCCGCCGCCGCCCAGAGGGTCGCCCGGAGCCCGATCGCCTCCCCGAGCACGCCTCCCAGCAGGGCGCCGAGCGGGAAGGGGCCCATCATGAAGAAGCGCATGGTGGCGTTCACCCGGCCCAGCAGGTGCGCGGGGCACAGGCGCTGGCGCAGGGTGACGTTCGTGATCGCGTACACGATCTGGCCCAGCTCGCCGGCGGCCGTGGCCACCACGAGCAGGCTGACCTGCCAGCCGGGCCGGGCCAGCGGCCCGAGCAGCGTGACGGGGCCGGTCACGGCCAGCGACAGCCAGACGACGCGGGCCGAGCCGAAGCGGCGGGCCAGGCGCGGCGTGACGAGCGCGCCGATCATGACCATGACCGAGCCGGCGGCGAGCACGAATCCGATGGCCGCCGGCGGCAGCCCGAGGGTGCGGACCAGGAAGATGAAGCTGACGGCCGAGGCCATCGCGAACGAGAAGTTGCACGCGACGCTGGTGATCAGGGTCGCCCGCAGGACCCGGGTCCGCCAGATGAACGTCACCCCCTGACGGATCCGCGCCACCATTCCGTCGCCGTGCGGCGGGCGGGACGGCGCCGGCTCGGGCGTCCTGATCGCCAGCAGCGAGGCGGCGGAGAGGCCGAACGTCACCGCCTGGAACAGCACCACGTTCGCGGCTCCCACCAGCGTGGTGGCCCAGCCGCCGAGACCGGGGCCGACCAGCTGACCGCCGGCCCGGACGGCCTCCATGGACGCGTTGCCCGACAGCAGGCCGCGCTCGCCGACGACGGAGGGCAGGTAACTCTGGTAGCCGATGTCGAAGAAGACCCTGGCCACGCCGGTCAGGAGCGAGACGAGCACGAGCTGGGCGATGGTCAGGGTGCCGAGGAACGCCGAGAGCGGGATGGACGTCAGCAGGACGGCGCGGGCCACGTCTCCGGCGACGAGGACCGGCCGCCGCCGCCACCGGTCGATCCAGGCGCCGGCGGGCAGCCCGATCAGCGCGAAGGCGAGCGTCCCCGAGGCCGTGACCAGCCCCAGTTGCGACGGGGACGCGTGCAGGGTCGTGACGGCGAGCAACGGGACGGCGACCGTGCTGACCTGGGCGCCGAGCTGGCTGGTGGTCTGGCCGAAGAGCAGCAGCCGGAAGTCGCGGCGGCGCGGCGAGGGTCCGTCGGACAGGGGATCGCTGGGCACTGGAGCCTCCAGAGGGCCGGTGGGTGAACCCCACCCGCAGCTCCTCCGAAGGCGTCGCTAGGGGAGGGGGACACTACCGGCCGCTCAGGAGCACGTCAACTCGTGGCCGCTGCCCGGCTTTCCGGCCGTGCTCTCATGCCGCGGTGTCGGTGCGCTCAGGTCAGCGAGTCGATCCAGCGTTCGAGGCGGGCTCCCTCCGTGGCCATCAGGTCCGGGTCGCGGAAGGTGTTGGTCAGCAGGGCGACGCCCTGGTAGGAGGCGAACAGCGCCACCGCCAGCTCCTTGGCGTCCGTCCGTCCCATGGCCGCGAACTGCTCCTCCACCCACGCGAGCAGCCGGCCCATCACCTTGGCGATGGCGCGGTCCAGGCCGTCGTCGCGCTTGTCGAGCTCGGAGGCGAGCGTTCCGGTGGGGCAGCCGTACTGGGCGGTCAGGTCGCGCTCGCCGATCCAGCCGCGCAGCAGGGCCTTGAGCCGGTCCTGGGGCTCGGCGAGCCGGCCCAGCTCGTCGAGCATCGTCTGGAGGTGGTGGCCGTGCGCCTCGATGGCCGCCTCGATGAGCTGGTCCTTCGTCTTGAAGTAGTAGTAGACGTTGCCCACGGGGACGTCGGCCGCGCGTGCGATGTCGGCGAGGGTCGTCTTCTCGACCCCCTGCTCGTGTAGCACACGCACGGCGGCGCCCGCCAGCCGTTCCCGCTTCCCCGCCCGTGTTGAGTTAGTCACCTGACTAACTATAGACAAGCAGTCCGGCGGCTCGCTATGGTCGCGTTCTAAGTCAGTCAACTAACTAATTCTCAGGAGCGGACATGATCGTAGTGACAGGCGCCACCGGCAACGTGGGCGGCGAGCTTGTCCGGCTGCTCGCCGCGGCCGGCGAGCGGGTGACCGCGCTCTCCCGTCGGCCCGCGATGTTCCCCGAGGGCGTCCGGCACAGCGCCGGCGACCTGGCGGACCCCGCGACGCTGAAGGACGCCTTCGACGGCGCCGACGCGCTGTTCCTGCTCGTCGCCGGCCCCGACCCGCGCGCCGTCCTCGACGCCGCCCAGGCGGGCGGCATCAAACGCGTCGTCCTGCTCTCCTCCCAGGGGGCCGGGACGAGGCCGCGGGCGTACGAGCACCCGGCCGCCTTCGAGCGGGCGGTGTGCGAGTCCGGGCTGGAGTGGACGATCCTGCGGCCGGGCGGCTTCGCCTCCAACGCCCTGGCCTGGGCCGAGCCGATCCGCGCGCACCGCACCGCCGCCGCGCCGTTCGCCGACGTGGCGCTGCCGGTCGTCGATCCGGCCGACCTCGCCGAGGTCGCGGCCGTGGTGCTGCGTTCGGACGGGCACGCAGGGCGTACGTACGAGCTGACCGGGCCCGCGCCCGTCACCCCGCGCGACAGGGCGGCCGCGATCGGGCAGGCCATCGGCGCGCCGGTGAGCTTCGTCGAGCAGACCCCGGAGCAGGCCCGCGAGCAGATGCTGCAGTTCATGCCGGAGCCGGTCGTCGAGGGCACCCTGGCCATCCTCGGCACGCCGCTCCCCGCCGAGCAGCGGGTCAGCCCCGACGTGGAGCGCGTCCTGGGCCGCGCCCCGCGCTCCTTCGCCGACTGGGCCGCCCGCAACGCCGCCGCCTTCCGCCCATGACCGGCACCGCGCGCACCCCGCGCACCATGAACGCCCCGCGCACCTTCAACGCGCCGGTCGGCCCGCGCACTCCTGCGCCCGGACGGGACGGGACCGGCTCCGTCATGCGGAGCCTGCCGGTCCTCGGGTCCACGATCGCCTACCGGGAACTGGGTGAAGGCGATCCGATCGTCTTCCTGCACGGCAACCCCACCTCCTCCCACCTGTGGCGGCACGTGATGCCCGCCGTCGGCCGCGGCCGGCGATTGGCTCCCGACCTGATCGGCATGGGGGAGTCGGGCAAGCCCGCCATCGGCTACACCTTCGCCGACCACGCCCGCCACCTGGACGCCTGGTTCGACGCCCTCGGCCTCGACGACGTCGTGCTCGTCGGGCACGACTGGGGCGGCGCGCTGGCCTTCGACTGGGCCGCCCGCCATCCGGGACGGGTCCGCGGGATCGCCTTCACCGAGGCCATCGTCAAGCCGATGACCTGGGAGGAGTTCCCTGAAGGCGGGCGCGAGCTGTTCCGGGCGATCAAGACCGACGGCGTCGGGGAGTCCATGATGCTGGACGACAACGCCTTCCTCCGCGCGGGCCTGCCCGCCACCGCCGCCACCCTGACGGAGCAGGACCGGGCGGCCTACCTGCGGCCGTACCCGACCAGGGAGAGCCGGCTGCCGCTGCTGCGCTGGGCCCGCTCGATGCCGCTGGGCGGCGAGCCGGCCGACGTGGTGGCCAGGGTGGAGGCGTTCGGCCGGTGGCTGGCCGCCAGCGCGGAGGTGCCGAAACTGCTGCTCGGCTTCCGTCCCGGGCCCGGCACGATGTGGACGGAGGAGACCCTCGCCTGGTGCGCGGAGAACATCGCCGCGCTGGAGATCGTCCGCCGGGAGGAGGTCGCCGGTCACCACACCCCCGAGGACCAGCCGGAGGTCGTCGCGGCGGCCGTCAGGGAATGGATGTCCGGGCAGGGGTGGTGAGCGACGGACGATTCCCAACAGATGTTGGCCTACACTTGTTGTCATGGCCTTCACCGAACGCTCGGCGGCGACCAGGACCGCCATCCTGGCCGCCGCCAGGAAACTGCTCATCGAACGCGGCTACGAGGCCATGACGATCCGGGCGGTCGCCACCATGGTCGGCGTGGACCCGTCCATGGTCATGCGCTACTACGGCAGCAAGGCGGGGCTGTTCAGCGCCGCCGTGGACGTGGACCTGCGGCTCGGCGTGGTCGAGCGGCCGCCGAGGGAACGGCTGGGCGAGCTGCTCGTCCGGCACTTCCTGGCCCGGTGGGAAGGCGACCTGTCCGACGACGTGCTCATCATGCTGCTGCGTTCGGCCAGCACGAACCCCATGGCCGCCGAGCGCATGCGCGAGGTGTTCGAGACGCAGATCGCCGCGTTCGTGGCCACCGTCACCGGGGCCGCCGACGCCGCGCACCGGGCGGGGCTCGTCAGCAGCCAGGTGCTCGGCCTGGCCCTGACCCGGTACGTGCTGCGCTTCCCGCCGATGGCCGACGCCGACATGGAGACGCTGGTGCGCGACGTCGGGCCGGTGGTGCAGCACTACCTCGTGGGCGACCCGCTCCCGTGACGGCCCACGCGCCCGGTGGCCGACATCGATGTCGCCGGAACCCGCGGCCGAGCCGCTACGACCACGCGGCGGGAGGTCATCTGCCGTCCCAGATGAACCGGGTCGCGTCCGTCGCCAGGGCGGTCCAGGCGATGGCCCGCGACGGCGTCAGCGACCAGCAGCCCTGCGCGTAAGTGTCGGGGCCCGAGTCGAGGCCGTACTTCGCCCGCGTCGCGTCCGCGAGGCGGCGGGCCTGCTCGGCGGCGGGATGCACGCGTACGGCCCGGCCCTCGGCGATGACGGCGGAGGCGGCGTCGTCGAGGTGCACGGCGGCCAGGCCGCTGCGGCGCAGGTTGCGCTCGTGGACGGTCTCCAGGCTGCCGCCGAAGTGGAGTGCGTCGTCCAGCCAGACCCCGCCGACGGGCACGACGTGCGGCCGGCCGTCGGCGCGTACGGTGGCCAGCCAGTAGCTGGGCGCGGCGGCCAGCCGGGCCAGCACCTCCGGCCATGCCAGCGTCACGGTCTGTTCCTGGTTTCGGTAGCCGGCCGGCAGGTGAAGGATCTCCGTCCGCGGGTCCATGCCACGAGTATGGAGCCGGGGCGGCCGTACCGGTGGGAAGGAAACGCTGGTCGGAGGGTGTGTCCCGAGTCGGCAGGGGGCCTGAGGCGTCGCCCCGGGGGAGCGGGACGCGCGCCTCAGGCCCCCCTCAGGCCGTCAGCTCTGTGCGCAGGCCGACGTCTGCGGGGAGGCGATCGGTATCTCCAGGCCCAGGCCCGCGGCCTTGAGCCCGGGCGCGCAGACCTTCGTGTCGTTCAGCGCGTTGACGGTGCCGTCGACGGAGATGGGGCCGATCGCGGCCGCCGGGGCCGCGAGCGCGGACAGCGCGAAGGCCGCGGCGAGGGTTACGGTGCCGATACGGGTTGACTGGCGCATTCTGAGGTGCCCTTCTGTGACGGAGGGGGTCGATGGTTTCCATGAGTCTTCTTGCCGCTCACGACGACTACAGAACGTGACCATCGGTTACGTTCCGCTGTCGGACACGCCAAGCGCCGATCCCCTCGACGGGTGTCCCGACGCCCTGAGGGCACCTGTCCTGATACTTCGAAATTTCGTGAAATATGGCCTCTGGCGGGGGCGTGCTCGGCGTGCGGGGGAGGTCAGGTCAGGACGTCGAGCGCGCGGTCCACGTCGGCCTCGGTCGTGTAGACGTGGAAACTGGCGCGCACCCGGCCGGCCCGTACCGCCGCTCTGATTCCCGCCGCCTCCAGCCGCTCGCCCGGGGCGTCCACCGAGACGATGGCCGTGTCGGACGGCTCCAGGCCGAGGCCCGCGCGGAACCGGTTGGCCAGGGCCACGTCGTGCTCGCGCACGCGCTCGACGCCCAGCTCGTTCAGCAGCTCGATGGCGGGCGCGGCTCCGACGAAGCTGAACCACGCGGGCGACAGGTCGAACGCCCGCGCGTCGCCGGCCAGGCGCAATGGCGGCCCGTAGTAGGAGCCGCCCTCGTCCGCGCCGGCGTACCAGTTGGCGGCCAGCGGGCGCATGCGCTCGCGCAGCCGCGGCGACAGGTAGCCGAACGCCGCTCCGCGCGGCGCCATCAGCCACTTGTACGCCGCGCACACCAGCGCGTCCACGCCCGCCACGTCCACCGGCAGCCAGCCGCACGCCTGCGAGGCGTCGGCGATGACCAGCGCGTCATGGTCCCGCGCGGCGGCCACGATGTCGGCCACCGGCGCCACGTATCCGCTCGCCGACTGCACCACGCTGAACGCCACGGCCGCGGTGTCCTGGGTGATCGCGTCGGCCACCCGGTCGGGCGGCACCGTCACGATGTCGGCGGCCACCGCCCACGGGAACAGGTTGCTGGTGAACTCGACCTCGGGCACGACCACCTCGGCCCGCGGCGGCAGCGCCGTGGCCACGACCGACATGATCTGCGAGACGGTCGACCCGACGCTCACATCGGCCGCCTGGGCGCCGACGAGCCGGGCGAAGGCCGCGCGCGAGCGGCCGACGGAGGCGTCCCACGGCTGCCAGTCGCCGCTGCCGTGCCGCCACTCGGTCAGCACGGCCTGCAACTCGTCGAAGGCACGGCGGGGCGGCAGGCCGTAGGAGGCGGTGTTGAGCCAGCCCGGGTGAGCGTCCCAGAGCCCGGCGGCAGAGGAGATGTCCATGTGATCAGCCTAAAGCGGGCGAAATCAGCGGCCTCAGCGCGTCGCGTCCCTGCGATCAGCCTGAAGCGGGCGAAATCAGCGGCCTCAGTGCGTAGCGTCCAAAGGTCGGCCTGAAGCGGGCGGCGTTGTCGGCCTCAGCGTGCGGCGCGTTGCCACAGCGCTGGCCAGCCGCCGTGGCCCAGCCACGCGGACGGGACCCGGAGGCCGTCCGTGGCGACCCGCTCGCTGAAGACGGCGAGGTCGGCGCCCAGTTCGGCGGCCGCGGGGAATGCTCGCCGCCACGGCCCGTCCGGGTCATCCAGGTCCGTACGGGGAAAGCCCGGCACGCCCGTCTCGCCCGGCCGTGTCACCGGGACGGTCGGAAGCCCCGCGTCCGGCCAGGAGGTGACCACGACGACGAGCGCGCAGAGCAGCGCCGTGTCGGCGCGGCGGGCCACGTGGTCGGCGAGCACCGGATCCCCGGCCCGCGCCAGACGCCCGAGCGCGGCACGGATCCGGCGGGCCACCAGCTCCATCGAGCGAGCGGGGGCGATCGCCTCGTGCCTGGCCAGCCGGCGCAGCGAGCCGGGGAGCGGGGCGTCGGCCAGCAGCAGGGGGAGCTGGTCGTACTGCTCACGCAGGCGCGGATCGAGCGCGGCCAGCGCGCGCTCCAGGGGACGCACGCCGGTGGCTCGCCACAGCGCCACCAGGCCCGCCGCGGCCAGGCCGTACCGGCAGGCCCGCTCGATCCGTTCGGCCGGCAGCCGGCGCAGCGCCGTCAGGCCCGCCGGCACCTGGATCGCGGGCGCGCCTCGGGCTCCGGGCGCGGCACCTGCGGTCGTCCGGGCTCCTGGCACGGCATTCGTGGGCGTTCCGGGTCCGGGTACGGCACCCGTGGGAACTCGATATCCAGGCACGGGGCCCTCGGACGCTCGGGATCCGGGCGCGGCACTCGTGGGCGCCTGATATTCGGGGGCGGCATCCGTGGGCACCTGGTGTCCGGGCGTGGCACCCGTGGACTCCTGAGGCCCGGTGGTGGCACTCGCCGGTTCCGGGGATCCGGGGCCGTCATCCCAGGCCGCCCGGAATCCGGAAGCGGCACCGCCTGCAGGCGTTCGCCATCCAGGGACGGCAGCCGAGGGCGCGGCGCCCGCAGGCGTTCGGGATCGGGGAACCGCGCTTCCGGACGCCCGGGATCCAGGAGCGGTGCTGGACGTGGGGGCGCCGTCGCGGGCGGCGTACAGGCGATCGAAAGTGTTCAGGGCCGCCACCACGTCAGGGGCCGTCAAGGCGTCCGCGACGAGCTCCGCCAGCGGGCCGCTCACCTCGAGAGACGCCCGCCTCGGCC
Source organism: Nonomuraea fuscirosea (assembly GCF_003001935.1). Lineage (GTDB taxonomy): Bacteria > Actinomycetota > Actinomycetes > Streptosporangiales > Streptosporangiaceae > Nonomuraea > Nonomuraea fuscirosea. The sequence goes on from NZ_PVNG01000006.1 coordinate 59,750, forward strand.
GCCGCCGGGCCGCAGGGCGCGGCCCGGGGAGCAGGTCAGGCGGCTCGGGCGCGGCGGGCGCGGGCACCGGCAGACCGGCTGCCCAGGTCAGCACGCGTTGGCGCAGCGCCGGGTCGGGGTCGGCGTTGAACCTGGCCCGGAACTCCTCGATCCGCCACCCGCGCGTGTGCTGGACGAGCTCGACGTTGGCGGCGATCGCGCCGTCCTCACGGCGCAGGGCCAGCAGCACGCACCTGCCCTGCGCGGCCGCCTCGGCGTAGTGCGGTGAGCCGATGCAGTTCCCCATGTACGCCGACCACCGGGTGAGCATGCGGGCGTTGCGCGCGCACTCCACCCGCAGCCGCGTACCGGGCAGGATCGTGCCGTCGCGCGCCGCCAGCGGCTCGGGCAGCGAGAAGTCCCGCGTGAACGCCTCCGTGAACCGGAGGTCGGCGATCAGCCCCGTGACCAGCTCCTCCCAGGTACGGCACTGCCGGGGCGGCCGCCCGCCGAACGAGATCAGCTGCGCCGCCCCGGCCAGCGCCGCCGGGATCGACTCCACCGGCGGCGTGAGCTGCTCCTCAGGGCGGGGGAAGGGATTCCAGTTCAGGTAGGGGTAGGTGGGGCCGAAGTCGATGTCCGCCCGTTCGTGGCCGTTGAGCTGGGCGAGCGCGTCGGCGAGCTCGGCGTACCAGAGCAGGTCCCCGGCCGTCTCCTCCTCTTCCGGCGCCGTGCCGGGCCGGGCCGCCAGCCGTTCGCTCAGCGACGCCCGCGACTCCTCCTGGTGCGGCTGCGACCACGAGGCGGGGTCGCGCTGCGGGGTGTATCCGGCGACGGCCCGCCACTCACGCATCCCCGCGCCCGCCCAGGCGCCCGGCTGCGGGCGGGCCTCAAGGACGCGGTCGGTGACGGCCTCGATGACGACCTCCGCGTACTCGGCCGCCCTGGCCAGGCGCTGCCTGACGTACGGCTCCCGCGGGTCGTGCCGTTTGGCGGCCAGATCCCGGACGTAGTTGCCGGGCCTGGCGGGCAGACCGGTGAGCCCGGGCACCCGCCGGGCCGCCCGCCCCGCCTCGTCCGGCTTCATGAGGGCGGCTGCGGCGACGAGCTGGTCCGCGCACCGGGCGATGCCCTCGCGCACACCGTGATCGGCCACCGCCACGGCGGTGCGTACCAGCACGGTGGCGGCGAGGGCGTCGGCCACGACCCGCCGCATGAGCGCCGCCCGCTCCCACGGCTCGGGGAACCAGCGGGCCGCCTCCGCCAGCGACGGCTCGTGGCCCAGCTGCTGGGTGATGTGCGCGATCAGCAGCTCTTCCTCGTGGGCCTCGTACCGGGCGGTCAGCTCCTCCAGCCTGCTCTGCCTGCCCTGCATGGCCCGCAACCGCCGCCTGCGCCCGACCCGCTCCCGCTCGGCCGCCACCTGCTCCCACAGATCGAGCAGCAGATCGAGCCGCCGCCTGCGCGGAAACGGGCTGAGCACCCGCTCCAGATGACCAGCCATCGTAGACGCGGCAGCCTCCAACCCCGGCTCCACGACGGCGGGCTCCGGCGCGGGCTCCACAACGGCGGGCTCAGGTGCGGGTTCGACGACGGCCGGTCCTGGAGTTGCCTCGGCCGCGGCTCCCCCGGGAGCCGGATCGCCGGGTGGCCGTGCCGGGGTCGGCGCGGCGGACCCCTCCCTGGTGGGGGCGGGCAGGCCGAGGCGTAGGACGCGTTCGAGCTGCTCGGCCCCCAGCACGCCGCTGGCCGCCGAGGCGAGCTGGAGCGCCGCCCAGCGGCCGTCGGCGATGGCCTGGCCCGCGGCGGCGGCCACCGGCTTGGTCGCCTCCGCCCCGAACAGCGCCACCAGCACCCCGGCCCGCTCACCCAGCCGATGCAGACCTTTTAGCCCCAGCACCCGCACCGCGGCCAGCACCGCGTCCCGCCGATCGCCGCGCGCGCCGTCCAGCCGAGCGGAGACGAACCCCGGGCACAACTCCACCCCCGCCCCGGCCGCCGTAGGACCGTCGGCGAGAAGCCGGCCGAGCTCAGCCACCGCCGGCCCCGGATCGCCCCCGGCGGGCCCCACCACGACCGGCGCACCCTCGACCGGAACCCACACCACCGCGCCGCTCTCCGCACGGCTCCCTACGCGGCCCTCCGCGTCGCTCCCCGCGTCGTCTCCAACGCGGCTCTCCGTGTCGCTCTCCGCGCCGTCCCCAACGCGACCTTCCGTGTCACTTCCCGGATGGTCCTCCCTGCCGCTCCCCGTGCCGCGCCTTGGACCGTGGTCCATCACCGGTCGCCCCCGCGCGTCCCAGACCCGCTGATCGCGTCCCGTCACCACTCCGAATGCCAGCCGCACCACATCCACATGATTCGGGCAAAGACGCCCGCCAGGCAACCGGATTGACGAGGTCCGGAATCAGGCACGCCGGGCGCCGAGCACCTCGTGCAGCTCGGCCGAGCAGCGGGCCAGCTCCTCGGCGTGCGCGCCCCTGCCCAGCGTGCGTGGCCTGGGCACGTTCACCTCCACGATCGTGTGGACGCGCCCGGGACGCGGCGTCAGCACCACGACCCGGTCGGCGAGCAGCACCGCCTCCTCGATCGAGTGCGTCACCAGGACGACCGTGGCCGCGTGCTCCATGTGGATCTGCTGCAGCTCGATCGACAGCTCCTCCCGCGTCAGCGCGTCGAGGGCGGAGAACGGCTCGTCCATCAGCAGCACGCGCGGCCGCTGGATGAGCGCCCGGCACAGCGCCACCCGCTGCTGCATCCCGCCCGACAGCTCGTGCGGCAGCCGCCGGTGGAACGCCTCCAGCCCCACCATGTCCAGCAGCTCACGCGCCCGCCGCCGGTGCTCCTCCCCGCGCCATCCGAACACCTCGACCGGCAGCAGCACGTTGCCGAGCACGGAACGCCACGGCAGCAGCGCGGGACGCTGGAACATGATGGCCACGTCACGGCGCGGCCTGACCACCGGATCGCCGTCCACCAGCACCTCGCCCGAGCCGGCCACCAGCAGGCCCGCGATCAGCCGCAGCAGCGTGGACTTGCCGCAGCCGGACCGGCCCACGACCGCCACGAACTCCCCGCCGGCCACGTCGAGATCGACCTCGCGCAGCGCCTCCACCGCACCCCGGCGCCCGCCGAACACCTGGGACACCTTGCTCAGCCGGATCACCTGGCGACCTCCTCGGCCCCGAGCCCGGATCGATCTCGATCGTAGACGACGCCCGCCGCGCCCACCTGACGAAATCCTGCCGCGATATTGACCGGAGGCGTCAAACGGTCATGATCGGTGTCATGAGGCGACTGCCGCGTGTCATCATGACCACCGCCATCGTCGCGACGCTCTCCCTCCCCGCCGGCTGCGGCTCGGGAGGCACGGAGCCGTCACCCGCCCGGCCGGCCGCCGACCAGGTCACCTACGTGACCGGCTTCGGCACCTTCGGCCGTGAGGCCTACGTCTACGTCGCCATGGACAAGGGCTACTTCCGCGAGGCCGGCATCGAGGTCAGCGTGCAGCCGGGCACGGGCAGCGGCGAGAACATGGCCGCGCTCGCCGGCGGCCGGGCCCACTTCTCGCCCATCGACTTCACCGCGATGCTGCTCACCGCCGGCAGCGGCAGAGCGACCGGGACGGTCGCGGTCGCCGCCGTCCACCAGCGCACGCTGGCGGCGCTCATGACCCTCGGCGACAGCGGCATCAGCGAGCCGAAGGACCTGGAGGGCAGAACCGTCGGGGACACGGCCACGTCGGTGATCGCCATGATGTTCCCCACCTACGCCAAGCTCACCGGCGTGGACAGGAGCAAGGTCAAGTGGGTCAGCCTGCAGCCGGCGCAGCTGGCCGCCAACCTGGCCTCGGGGAAGGTGGACGCGATCGGCCAGTACGTGGTCGGCCGGCCCACCGTGGCCAACGCCGCCCGGGGCAAGGAGGTCAAGGTGCTGCCGTTCGGCGATGTCATCACCGACATGTACGGCTCGGCGCTGAGCACCTCCGCCACCCTCGCGGCCCAGAACCCCGACCTGGTCAGGCGGTTCACCGGCGCCCTGTTCAAGGGGCTGGCGTACGCGGTGGACAACCCCCGGGAGGCGGCCAGGATCCTGCTCGCGCACCAGCCGGCCCAGAACGCCGAGGCCGCGGCCGCCGAGCTGACCCTGATCGCCCCGTACGTGCGCCCGGCCGGAGGCGAGCCGATGGGGGCGATGAGCCGCGAGCGCGTCGAACGCGCGATCGGCGTCCTGCGCGAGGCCGGGGCCTTCACGGGCGAGGTGGCGCCGGAGTCGGTGGTGTCGTTCGGCCTCGTCCCCAAGGGCTGAGCCGTGGAGGAGGGCGGGCGGCACGGGGACGCGGTGACGGCGGCGGGCTGGTCGGCGCTGGGCGTGACGGCCGCGATCGGCGGCTGGGCGCTGGCCGCCGCGGCCTTCGCGATCCCGGAGATCATCCTGCCCTCGCCCGCCGCCGTCGTCACCGCCTTCCTGCGCCTGCCCGGCTACCTGCTGGAGCAGGCCGCGATCACCCTTGCGGAGACCGCGCTCGGCTTCGCGCTCTCGGTGGTCTGCGGGCTGGCGATCGGGCTGGTGATCGCGGCCTGGCGCGTGGCCGAGCTGATGTTCGCGCCGCTGCTGGTGGCGTTCAACGCCGTGCCCAAGGTGGCGCTGGCGCCGCTGCTGGTGGTGTGGATGGGCTTCGGGCAGCAGCCCAAGGTGGTCATGGCGCTGCTGGTGTGCTTCTTCCCCGTCGTGTTGTCGGTGGCCTCGGGGCTGACGTCCACGCCGCCCGAGCTGGTCGAGCTGGCCAGGTCGCTGGACACGCCGCGCGGGCAGACGTTCGTGCGGATCCGCCTGCCCGCGGCGCTGCCGCAGATCTTCGTCGGGCTGAAGGTGGCCATGCCCCTGGCCTCGGTCGGCGCGGTGATCGGCGAGTTCAGCGCGGGCGACGCGGGGCTCGGCTTCGTCATCGTCCAGGCCGGCGGCAGCGCGGACACGGCGCTCGCGTTCGCCGCCATCGCGCTGCTGGGCATCATGAGCCTGGCGCTGTTCTACGCGCTGGTGCTGGCCGAGCGCCTGCTGCTGCCCTGGGTCAGGGAGACGTCCGCGGCACGCTGATCACGACGGCGCTCACCTCGCCGTACGCCGATAAGTTATACCTAAACACCTATTGACATAACTTAAGGCTACAACGAGTATTTTGGCATGTCAGAACGTGACCTCTTGCTTCATGTGCGGATCCGCAGGGCGCTCGAGGCACGTATCCGTGACGGACAGTGGGGTCCGGGCACCCGGATCCCCACCGAGGTCGAGCTCTGCGAGGAGTTCGGGGTCTCGCGCATCACCGTGCAACGGGCCCTGCGCGACCTCGCCGACGCCGGGCTGATCGTGCGCTTCCGCAAGCGCGGCAGCTTCGTGGCCCAGGCCGTCGGCCGGCACAACTTGCTGCGTTACACCGGCCTGCTGATCCAGGGACCGGAGATGCCGGGCGACCACCGGGTCGTCTCCGCGCAGGTGCTGCCCGCCCAGGCGGCGCGGTTGCGGCTGCCGGGCGTGCCCGGCGAGGAGGCGGTCGTCCAGATGGAACGGCACAAGCTGCGGCCCGACGGCACCGCGGCCAACATCGAACTGCACGTCCTGCCGTTCCGGCTCGCGCCCGACCTGCTCGACCAGCCGTTAGAACCGTTGACCACCCACGCCTACCTGCGCGATCGCGGGGTCGAGCTGGTGCGGGCCAGGCTCTACGTGGAGCCGCACGTCCTCACCGGGCCCGAGGCGGAGCTGTTCGCCCTGCCGGTGGGGGCGCCCGTCTTCCGCTGGACCCGCGAGACCTGGACCCGCCGCGGCGAGATCGCCGAAGTGGTCGAGATCGTCATCCCGGCCGGGTCCGAGCGCTTCTACGTCGAGACCGATCTGAGCGGCTCCTCCGACCACAGCTGAATCCCCCTTTCCCGACAGATCGGCCCACCCCCGTGCGCCGGGCCCGCCCGCGCCACGGTCCCCAGCCATGCCCGAAAAACCGTCCCCAGCCATGCGCGCGAAGCCATGCGCGAGTAACGGCCCCCAGCCATGCCCCCGAGAAGGAGCGGATCCATGACCTCTGTCGCCGTCGTCGGAGTCGGCGCCGTCGGCTCCATGGCCCTGTGGCGGCTGTCCGAGCGCGGCATCCCCGCCGTCGGATTCGACGCCTACGCACCCGGCCACGACCGCGGCGCGGCCGGCGGCGAGTCACGGATCTTCCGCACCGCCTACAAGGAGGGCGTCGCGTACGTGCCGCTGCTGCGTCAGGCCCGCGACCTGTGGGAGGAGCTGGAACGCCGGTGCGGCCGCCGCCTGCTGACCCCGGTCGGCGGCGTCACCGTCGGCCCGCGCGAGCACCCCTCGATCCGCGCCGTGCTGGACTCCGCCCGCGCCTGCGACCTGCCCGTCGAGGTCCTGACCGGCCAGGACGCCCGCGACCGGGTGCCCGAGCACCCGCTGCGCGACGGCGAGGTCATGGTCGCCGACCCCGAGGCCGGACACCTGCGCCCCGAGCCCGCCGTGGTCGCCGCCGCCGCGGCGGCCGAACAGGCGGGCGCCCGCATCGCCCGCTACACCCCCGTCACGGAGGTACGCGAGGACGCGGCCGGCGTCACCGTCGTCACCGCGGAAGGAGAACAGCGCTTCACCCACGCCGTCCTGGCCCCCGGCCCGTGGGCGCGCAGCCTGCTCCCGCACGAGCCGATCGTGGCCAAGGCGATCACCTCGACCTGGTTCCCGCGCCGCGACGAGAGCCTGTTCGACCCCGGCCGGTGCCCGATCGCCATCCGCGTCGGCGAGCCCGCCTACTCCTGCTTCCCCTCCGTGGACGGCGCCGGCGTCAAGGTCAACCTGCACGTGCCGTGGCAGGAGATCGGCTCACCCGAGTCCCTGGCCCGCAGCGTCCCCGCCGCCTACGTCAGGCAGGTCGCGCGGGCGGTCGCCGCCACGCTGCCCGGCCTGCGGCCCGACCCGGTGCGCGTGGCCACGTACGCCGACGCCTTCACCCCCGACGGCCACGGCCTGCTCGGCCGGCGGGGCCGCACCGTCGTCGCCACCGCCTTCAGCGGGCACGGCTTCAAGCTCGCCCCCGTCTTCGGCGACATCGTCGCCGACCTGGTCGAGAGCGGCGCCACCACGCGCGGCATCGGCCACCTAGCCCCGGACCGCCCCCTTCGGAGGTCGCCATGAAACCCGTCACGCCGATCGTCGGCCTCATGCTCGCCACCCTCGCCCTGTCCTCCTGCGCCGCGCCCAACCCGTCCGCCGCCCCCGGCACGCTGGTCGTCGCCGGATACGGCGGCTCGTACGAGGAGGCGTTCAAGCAGTCCGTCATCCCCGGCTTCGAGAAGTCCTGCTCCTGCCGCGTCACCTACATCTCCGGCAGCTCCACCGACACCGTCGCCAAGCTGAAGGCCCAGAAATCCGCCCCGCAGATCGATGTCGCCCTCATCGACGACGGCGTGCAGAACCAGGCCGTCCAGGCGGGCCTGCTGGCCGAGCTCGACCCCGAGACCGTCACGAACCTGGCCAACGTCATCGACCTGGCCCGCCTGCCCGGCGACGTCGGCGTCGGCTTCTCCCTGAACGCCACCGGCATCGCCTACAACACCGACTACTACGCCAAGAACGGCCTGCCCGCCCCCATACGGCTGGCCGACCTGGCGCACGCCGGGCTCAAGGGCAAGCTGGTGATGCCGTCCATCACGCAGACGTACGGGCTGGGCGCCCTGCTCATCGCGGCCAAGGTCGGCGGCGGATCCGAGCGCGAGGTCGACCCCGGCTTCGCCGGCGTCAAGAAGGTCGCGGCCAACGCCGTCACGTTCGACACCACCGCCGACGTGTCCAACTACTTCCTGCAAGGCCAGGCCGTGGCCAGCGTCTGGGGCAACTCACGGGTGCAGATGCTGGCCAAGAAGGGCTTCCCGGTCGAATTCGTCTACCCGGAGGAGGGCGCGCTGCCACTGATCGCCACCGTGAACGTGGTGAACAAGGCCCCCCACGCCGACCTGGCCCAGAAGTTCGTCAACACGCTGCTCGAACCGGCCGCGCAGAAGGCCATGGCCGAGTCCAACTTCAACGGCCCCACCGTCAAGGGCGTCGAACTCGACCCCGCCCTCGCGGACAAGGTGGTCGGCCAGGATCGGGCCGCCGAGCTGCGCAAACTCGACTGGGCCGTGATCAACGAGAACCGTTCCGCCTGGACGGACCGCTGGAACAAGGAGATCGAGACCTCATGACCAGGCTGCTCGCCGCGGCGCTGGCCCTCATCGGCCTGACGGCCTGCTCCCCGCCGAACCCGGCCGCCTCCGCCGGCACGCTCGTCGTGGCCGGATACGGCGGCTCCTACCAGGAGGCGTTCGAGCAGGCCGTCCTGCCCGGCTTCGAGAAGTCGTGCGGCTGCCGGGTCACCTACATCGCCGGCAGCTCCACCGACACCGTGGCCAAGCTGAAGGCCCAGCAGGCCGCCCCGCAGATCGACGTCGCCCTCATCGACGACGGGCCACAGGCCCAGGCGGCGCAGGCGGGGCTGCTGGCCGCGCTCGATCCCGCCGCCGTCACCCGGCTGGCCAAGGTGGAGAAGATCGCCCGGCTGGACGGCGACGTCGGCGTCGGCTTCGCGATGACCGCGACCGGGCTGGCCTACAACAGCGAGTGGTACGCCAAGAACGGCCTGCCCGCTCCGAAGAAGCTGTCCGACCTGGCCGACCCGAAGCTCAAGGGCAAGGTCGTGCTGCCCTCGATCAGCAACACGTACGGCGTGGGCGCCCTCATGCTGGCGGCCCGCGAGGGCGGCGGATCGATCGAGGCCGGCTTCGACGGGATCAAGAAGGTGGCGGCCAACGCCTTCACCTTCGACACCACGGCCGACGTGTCCAACTACTTCCTGCAAGGGCAGGCCGTGGCCAGCGTGTGGGGCGGCTCCCGGGTGGAGACGCTGGCGGACAAGGACTTCCCGATCACGTTCGTCTACCCGGACGGAGGCGCCATCCCGCTGCTGGCCACCGCGAACGTCGTCGCCAAGGCCCCGCATCCCGATCTGGCGCAGAAGTTCGTCAACGCGCTGCTGGAGCCGGCCATCCAGCGCAAGCTGGCCGCCGAGGGCTACGACGGCCCCACCGTCACCGACGCCACCCTCGACGCCGCACTGGCCCGGCGGGTGGTCGGCACGAAACAGGCGGCCGGCATGACCGCGCTCGACTGGAAGGACGTCAACGCCCACCGCGCCGCCTGGACCGACCGATGGACGAAGGAGGTCGAACAGTGACGAGCACCCCCTTGACCAGCGCGAAGACGCCGCCCGGGACGGACGCCCCGCGCGGGCGGCTGCGCCTGGACGGCGTGCGCAAGATCCTGGGCGGCAAGGAGGTCGTCTCGGCCGTGGACCTGGAGACCGAGCCGGGCGAGTTCCTCACCCTGCTCGGCCCGTCCGGCTGCGGCAAGACGACCACCCTGAACATGATCGCCGGCCACCTGACCGCCGACGGCGGCCTGATCGAGGTGGACGGCCGCGACATCACCACGGTCGCGCCGCACCGCCGCTCCATGGGCATGGTCTTCCAGTCCTACGCCCTGTTCCCGCACATGACGGTCGCCGAGAACGTCGCGTTCGGCCTGCGCATGCGCAAGGTCGCCGCCACCCGGCGCGGCAAACAGGTCGCCGAGGTGCTGGAGCTGGTCGGCCTGGACGGCATGTCCGAGCGGCATCCGCGCCAGCTGTCCGGCGGCCAGCAGCAGCGCGCCGCGCTGGCCAGAGCCCTGGTCATCCAGCCCGACCTGCTCCTGCTCGACGAGCCGTTCTCCAACCTCGACGCGCAGTTGCGGGTACGCCTGCGCGACGAGGTCTCCGCGCTGCAACGCAGGATCGGCACCACCGCCATCCTGGTCACCCACGACCAGGAGGAGGCCCTGGCGGTCTCCGACCGGATCGCGGTCATGGCCGACGGCGTCATCCACCAGCTCGACCGGCCCCAGGAGGTCTACCTGCGCCCGGCCACGGACTTCGTGGCCCAGTTCATCGGCGAGGTCAACGCCCTCGACGGCACCGCCGCCGGCGGCGGGACCTGCGAGGTCGCGGGCCGGAAGGTGTCCGCCACCCCGGTCGGGCAGGCTCCGGCCGAGGGCGCCGCCGTGCGGGTGTACGTACGGCCCGAGGTCGTCCGGGTCGGTTCCGGCGATCAGGGCGAAGGGCTGCACGGGACCGTGCGCGACACGCGTTTCCTCGGCTCACGCATCCGCTGCGTCGTGTCCACCCCGGCCGGAGAGGTGACGGCGGCGCTGCCGTTCGACGCCCGGGTGCCGGCGGCGGGGGAGGAGGTGACCTGCTCATGGCGGCCGTCGGACGCGTCGCTGGCGGCGCGGTGACCGCCGGAGCCGGCCGCTCCGCCCGCCGGACGGGGCTGCTGCTCGCGCTGCCCGCCCTCGTGATCTTCGCGCTGCTGTTCGTGGCGCCGCTGTTCACGCTGGTGGCCAACAGCTTCAGGACGCAGACCGGGGCGTTCACGCTCGGCAACTACGCGCGCTTCCTCGGCGACCCGTTCTACCGGGACGTGCTGTGGAACACGCTGAAAGTCGCCGGCCTCACCACGCTCGGCTGCCTGCTCGTCGGCTACCCGTTCGCGCTCTACCTGCGCGGGCGCTCACCCAGGGTGCGCAACTGGCTGGCGCTGCTCCTGCTGTCTCCACTGCTGATCAGCATGGTCATCCGCGCGTACGGATGGCTGGTGGTACTCGGGCCCAACGGCCCCGTGGCCTCGGTGATCAAGTGGTTCGGGCTCACGCCGCCGCAGCTCCTCTACAACGACACCGCCGTGCTCATCGGCATGGTGCACGTGATGCTGGCGTACATGGTGCTGCCCCTCATGGGCAGCCTCGACCGGATCGACCCGACGCTCGTCCCGGCCGCCAAGGGGCTCGGCGCGCCCGGCTGGACCTGCTTCTGGCGGATCACGCTGCCGCTGTCGGCGCCCGGCATGCTGGCCGGCGCGATGATCGTGTTCAGCCTGACCGCCTCCAGCTTCGTCACCCCGGCCATCCTCGGTGGACCCAAGGTGAAGCTCATGCCGTACTTCGTCTACACGCAGGCCACGACCACCCTCGACTGGCCGTACGCGGCGGCGATCGGCTTCGTGCTCGTGGTCGTCACGACGGGGCTGCTGCTCGGCTACTCGCGGCTGCTGCGGCGGGGCAAGGGGGAGGTGGTGTTCCAATGAGCAGGACGGGCCGGCTGACCCGGGTGCTCGGCGGCGTGTTCGCGGCGCTGGTGGGGGCGTTCCTCATAGCGCCCGTCGCGGTGACCGTGGCCTCCTCCCTGACCGAGACCTCGTACGTGACGTTCCCGCCGCAGGGCATCACCCTGCGCTGGTACGCCGAGGTGCTGCGCAAGCCGGAGTTCCTGTCGTCGTTCGCGGTCAGCGCGGGCGTGGCGGTGGCCGCGGCGGCGATCTCGGCCGTGGTGGGGCTGGCCGGCGGGCTGGCCATCCACCGCTACCGCTTTCCGGGCCGGGCGGCGCTGGAGACGGTGCTGTCCAGCGCGTTCGCGGTGCCCACGATCGTGCTCGGCATAGGGCTGCTGCAGTGGTTCGCGCAGATGGGGCTGGCGTCGAGCCCGTTCACGCTGCTGCTGGCCCACCTGGTGCTGACCGTCCCGTACGCGGTGCGGCTGGTCCTCGCCGGGCTGGCCGGGCTGGACCGCTCGGCGGAGAAGGCCGCCGCCGGGCTGGGCGCGCCGCCGTTCCTGGTGTTCTGGCACGTCACCCTGCCGGCCGTGCGCGGGGCGCTGATCGGAGGGGCGTTCTTCGCCTTCATCACCTCCTTCGACGACCTGACCGTGGCGCTGTTCGTGGTCACCACCGACCTGCAGACGCTGCCGGTGCGCATCTTCAACTACATGCAGTACGACTACGACCCCACCGTCACCGCCATCGGCACCCTGATGGTGCTGTTCGCGCTGGTCGCGGTCGTCGTCATCGAACGATTCGTCGGCGTCGCCAAGCTCTTCGGCGCCGACGAGGAGCACAAGGGAAAGGAATGAGCGTGCGAGTCGTCGTCATCGGCGCGGGGGTGCTCGGATCCGCGGTCGCGGCCGGGCTGACCCGGCGCGGCGCGCAGGTCACGGTGCTGGAGGCGCGCGCCCCGGGGGCCGGCACGTCGTCCACCTCGGTCGCGTGGGTCAACGCCAACAACAAGACGCCGAAGGAGTACTTCGACCTCAACCACGCCGCCGTCTGGGCACACCACCAGCTGCCCGGCGACTGGTTCTTCCCCACCGGCAACCTCGAATGCGCGCTCACCGACGAGCACAAGGAGCAGCTCGAGGCCCGGGTCGGCCGGCTGATCGCCATGGGTTACCCGGTGGAGCGGGTGACCGCCCGCCGCGCCCTGGCCCTGGAGCCGGACCTGGTGCCCCCGCCGCCCGGCACCGAGTACGTGTTCTTCCCCGGCGAGGCATACGTGCAGCCGCTGCGCCTGCTGGGCCGGCTGCTCGGCGAGGCCCGCGACGGCGGCGCCACGGTCGAGTGCGGCGCCGAGGTGACCGCGATCGAGACGTCCGCCTCGGGCGCGAAGGTGACGCTGGCCGACGGGCGTACGTTCGCCGGCGACGTGGTCGTCACCTGCGCCGGCCGCTGGACCGAGCGGGTCGCCGCGCTGGCCGGGGTGACGATCCCGATGCTGGACCCGGCCGTGTCCGGCACGGTCACCAACGGCTTCCTGGTCACCACGGCCGCGCTCCCGGCCCGGCTGTCGCGCGTCCTCACCACCGCCGCGCTCAACCTGCGCCCGGACGGAGGCGGACGGCTGCTGCTGCAGTCGCTGCCCCTGGACGGCCTGGCCCGACCGGACGCGCCCGTGCCCGGCGAGGTGATCAACGAGATCTTGACGCTGCTGCCCGGCGTCCTGCGCGGCACGGAGGGCGCCACGGCCGAGCGGGCGGTGGTCGGCCAGCGCGCGATGCCGGGCGACGGGCTCACCGTGGCCGGGTTCGCCGACGCGGGCCGGCGGATCTACACGGTGGCCACGCACAGCGGGGTCACGCTGGCGCCGCTGCTGATGGAGGAGGTCGCGGGGGAGGTGTTCGGGCAGGAGTCGGCGCTGCTGGCCCCGTTCCGGCCGGACCGCTTCGCCGACGGCACCGCCGGCCCGGCCCCCACCCCGGCCCGCCGCCCCGGCCAGCAGTGACGGCGAGCCCGCTGGTCGCCGAGGTGATCGACGTCCCGCTCACCAGGTGACCGGGAGTTCGTGCACGCCGTAGACGACGGCGTCGGCCTTGTACGGCAGATCCCCGGCCGGTACGGCGAGCCGCAGGGCGGGGACGCGGCGGAACAGGGTGTCGAAGACGATCCGCAGCTCCATCCTGGCCAGGTTCTGGCCGAGGCACTGGTGCGGGCCGAAGCCGAAGGCGAGATGGTGGCGGGCCCCGCGCTCGACGTCCAGTTCGCCCGGTTCCGTGAACGCCGCGGGGTCCCAGTTGGCCGACAGCGTCGAGACGACGACACCATCGCCGGCCTTGATGCTCACCCCGCCGATCCGCACGTCCTCGGTGGCCACCCGGGTGGTGACCCCGTCGGCGACGGCGAAGTAGCGCAGCAGTTCCTCCACGGCCAAGGGCGTCCTGTCCGAGTCGTTCCTGATCACGGCGAGTTGTTCCGGGTGGGAGAGCAGCCCGACCACGCCGAGCGAGATCATGTTCGCCGTGGTCTCGTGCCCGGCGGTCAGCAGCAGGAACGCCAGGCTCACCAGGCCCCCGTGGTCGACGGCGCCCTCCCGCCGCTGCCGGGCGATCTGCCGGCCGAGCAGATCGTCGCCGGGTGCCGACTCCTTGCGGGTGACCAGGTCGTCGAGGTAGGCGCGCAGGTCGGCGAAGGCTCGCCGCCGGTCTTCGAGCGAGCTCCGGCTCACCATCATGGAGGCACGGCTCTGGAAGAAGTCGTGGTCGGCGTACGGGACGCCGAGCAGCTCGCAGATCACGAGGGACGGCACCGGCAGGGACAGCGCCCGCACCAGGTCGACCGGTCGCCGGTCGGCGGCGAGCAGATCGTCGACGAAGTGGTCGACGATGGCCTGGATCCGCGGGCGCAGCGCGGCCAGCCGCCGCACGGTGAACTCGCCGATCACCGGGCGGCGGGCCGCGGCGTGTTCCGCGCCGTCCATGCCGAGCAGCAACGGCGGCTGCTCACGGAGCTGGCGCAGGGTCGCCGGATCGAGACTGTAGAGCGGGAAACCGTCCTTGCGCTTGTCGGAGGAGAAACGGGGGTCGGCGAGGACGGCGCGGCCCTCCTCGTGCCCGGCCACCCACCACGCCTCGCCGCCGGCGGCCAGGCGGACCCGGCTGATCGGCGCCTGCTCGCGCAGCCGGTCGTAGGTGGTGGGCGGGGCGAACGGGCAGTCCCGCTCGACCGGCAGCTCGATTTCGGTGCGGCTCTTCATCATGAATGACCTCCTGATGGATCTGGCGGGTTCTGTCCGTGCCGGCGACGGCCTCGGGTGTGGCGCCGGTGTTCAGCGCAGGGTGAGCGGGGTCTCGGAGGCGATGCGGGTCAGCTTCTGCGGGTTGCGGACGTAATAGAGGCCGGTGATGCGGGCGTCCTCGACCCGGACCGCGATGACGCCGTCGATCGCGCCGTCCAGGCGGAGCAGCAGCGCCGGGTTGCCGTTGACCATTGCGGGCTCGCTGGCGAGCGCGAACGGGGCTCGGCCAAGCCCGTTGACGATCATGCGGGCCACCTTGCCGGCACCGGTGACCGGCTGCGGCGCGGCCTGCTTGACGCCGCCGCCGTCGCTCACCAGGACGACGTCAGGGGCGAGCACGTCGAGCAGGCCCTGCAGGTCTCTGGTCTCCAGCGCGCGCCGGAACGACTCCAGCGCCACCCGGGTCTGGCCCGGGGAGACCACCTCACGCGGATGGCGTGACTCGACATGCCGGCGGGCCCGGTGCGCGATCTGCCGGACGGCCACCGGGCTCTTGCCGACGGCGGCGGCGATCTCCTCGTGACTGACGCCGAACACCTCGCGCAGGACGAAGACGGCGCGTTCGGTGGGGGAGAGCGTCTCGAGGACGAGCATGAGCGCCATCGACACGCTCTCGGCGAGCTCGACGTCCTCGGCCACGTCCGGCGTGGTCAGCAGCGGCTCGGGCAGCCAGGGGCCGACGTACTCCTCCTTGCGGCGCCGGACGGCGCGCAGCCGGTCGAGCGCGCGCCGGGTGGTGATCCGCACCAGGTAGGCGCGCTGGTCCCGCACCTGCCCGAGGTCGACCCTGACCCACCGCAACCAGGTCTCCTGCAGGGCGTCCTCGGCGTCGGCCGCCGAGCCGAGCAGCTCGTAGGCGACGGTGAACAGCAGGTTGCGGTGGGCGAGGAACACCTCGGTGGCCGGGTCCGTCCGGCCGCTCCTCGTGGCGTCCCCGTACTCGTTCATATCTGGCTCCTGCCTGTCGCTCTATGCACAAGGCGTCGGAGCCCGCCGTTGTGTGACACCCGCGCCCGGTGACACACGTCACATGGCCGCGCTGTCACAGGTCGCGGGGCGCCGGCGCCGCATGGTCAGGACGCCCTGCCTCCGCCGGCCGGGATCAACACGAGGAGTCACCCATGAAGCACCGCATCGTCGTCCTCGGCGCCGGATACGCCGGGGCCTACGTGGCCGGGAACCTGGCACGCCGGCTGTCCCCGGAGGACACCGAGATCACCGTGGTCAACGCCGTGCCGCACTTCGTCCAGCGCATGCGGATGCCCCAGGTCGCTGCTGGGCAGGAGGTGGAGGCGCCCCTGCTCGCCGACGTCTTCGCGGGCACGGGGATACGGCTGCGCCTGGCCCGCGTCACCGCCGTGGACCCCCTACGCCAGGTCGTCACCGTGGCCGCCGCTGACGCTGACGGCGAAGGTGGAGAAGAGCTCGGCTACGACACGCTCGTCTACGCGCTCGGCAGTCGCGTCGCCGACCACGGCGTCCCCGGCGTGGCCGAGCACGCCTTCGACGTCACCGGCCGGCCCTCGGCGCTGCGCCTGCGCGAACGCCTGGACAGGCTGTCCAGGCCAGGCGGGAACGGGAACGTGGTGGTCGTCGGCGACGGGCTGACCGGCATCGAGACCGCCACCGAGATCGCCGAATCACGGCCCCGCCTGTCGGTGACGCTCATCGCCCGCGGTGAGCTGGGCGCCCGGCTCTCCGCCGGGGCCCGCGGCCACCTGCGACGGGCCTGCGACCGGCTCGGCGTCACCGTCCTGGAGCACACCAGCGTCGCGGCCGTGGAAGCGGCGCGGGTGCGGTGCGCCGACGGCACCGCCCTGGCGTCCGACGCGACCGTGTGGACGGCCGGCTTCGCCGTCACCTCCATCGCCGCCGCCGGCGGGCTGGAGGTCACCGGGACCGGTCAGATCGTCGTCGACCGCACCATGCGGTCGGTCTCGCACCCGAACGTGTACGCCGTCGGCGACAGCGTCCACGTCGTCGGCGACCACGGCCAGCCGCTGCCGATGTCCTGCGCCTCGGCGGGCTACACCGGGCGGCAGGCCATCGAGGCGATCGTGGGGCGCCTGACCGGGCGCAGGATCGTGCACACCAGGCTGGTCCACACGTACAACCACATCAGTCTCGGACGGCGGGACGGGATCCTGCAGACGTTCGACGAAGAAGGGCGGGCGAAACCGCGGTACTACGGCGGCCGCGAGGGCGCGCGGATCAAGGCGTGGATCCTCAGGATGGCGCTGTGGGCCACCCGGCACCCCACCTACGGCCTGCCCAGGCGCAGGCGCCGCCTGGCGGCCGGCGCGGCTCAGTCGTCGTACCACTCGGGCGTGGCGACCGTGCGCGGATCGGGGGCCGGGCCGGCGCCGGGGCCGGGCTTGACGTAGACCTCCATGGTGTCGGAGCTGTACGGGCGGCAGCCGGCCACGATCCAGTCCGCCTCGATCCTTTCCGCCGGGACGGACTGCTCGTACCAGCCGCCTCCGGGGGAGGACCAGAGCAGGCGGTAGCCGATCTTCGCCCCGCGCCGCAGCACCTCGGCCCGCACGGCTTCGACCGTTCTGCCGTGGGCCGGGTAGCCGGTCATGCACTCGGAATCCGTGGCGAGGTCGTCGCGCACGTACGCCTCGCCGGCGGCCGCCTGCCGCCCGATCCCGAACACGACCCGTCCGGGGAAGTCAGACGGCAGCCACACCTTGCCGCAGAACGCGGACGCGCACGGCCGCACCGCCTGCACGCCGACGCTCCCGTGCCAGCGGAAACCCCCGGGCACGACGGGGCCGATGAGCTCGCCCTCCTTCCCCGGGGCCACGGGGACGATCTTCACCGTGACGTTCAGCCCGACGGCGCGGAAGGCCTCCTCGAAACGCTCGCGATCCGCGGCCGGGTCGGTGACGGTGACGGTGAAGTGGTCCGCGGCCTTCTTGATGGCGACGGCCGCGTTGGCGTACTCGGTGGCCGGGCCGGTCGCGGGCAGGCCGATCCCGATCGCGCCGGCCACGGCCAGCGCGGTCGCCGCCCCCGCGAGCACGAACCCGCGCGTCCTTACTCGAAACGGGCGGCTGCGCGCCGGCTCGGTCGCCATGATCTCCGCCCGCAGCTCGCGCGCGCCGGGCCCTCGCTCCGGCGCCCGCGGTGCGGGGTCGATAGCTTTCACCAGGTGGTCGATGCCGTTCACGCTTCCCCCATCACGATCGTCGAGGACGGCCGCCGCTCCAGCGCCGCCGCCAGTCGTCTGCGCGCCCGGTGCAGGCGGGTCCGGGCGGCGATGGCCGTGCAGCCCACGACCTTGGCGATCTGCTCGCTGGTCAGCTCCTCCCAGCAGGCCAGCGCCAGAACCTCGCGGTCGCGCTCGGGCAGCCGGTCGAACGCGGCGCGTACGTGGTCCAGCTCGCCCGGCCCCGCCGCTCGCTCCGGCCGCTGGGCCGACAGCTCGGCGCGCAGCCGGTCGGCGAGCATGGCCCGGCGCGAGTCGCCGCGCCGGTGGTTGGCCAGCACCCGGCGCGCCACGCCGTACAACCACAGCAGCGCCCGCTCGCCCTCCGGGATCTCGCCGGCGCGTCGCCAGGCGATGAGGAACGTCTCCGAGATGACGTCGGCGGTGTCGTCGGCCGAGCCGGTACGGCGGGCGGCGTACTGGTGGATCGCCGGATAGTACGCGTCGTAGACCGCTTCGAAGCGATCCCGGTGTGTCACAGATTCTCCTCGCGAAAGGTGCCTGACACCGTGGTCAGTGTCCGGCACCCCGCCAGGTGTTGCACCTCACTGTCCGTTTCCTCCTTGACAGATCACGACTTTCCGATCAAATTAGGCAAGGCTTACCTAACTAAGGAGCGAACCGATGAACCCCTTCGACGACCCGGACGGCGAGTTCCTGGTCCTGGTCAACGACGAGGACCAGCATTCAATCTGGCCCTCCTTCGCGGCCGTGCCCGACGGCTGGGAGGTCCGCTTCGGGCCTGACGCGCGGGCGGCCTGTCTCGCGTACGTGGCCGGCAACTGGACCGATCTGCGTCCCCGCAGCCTCCGCCGGTGAATCTACAACGTAAAGGCGTGCGTCTGCGGAAGAACAGCCCCGCGTGGCCCGCGGCAACCTGAACAGCACCAGGATCAAGCCCCGGACGTCGGAACTCCTCGTCCTGCGGGTCCTGCGCCGCGAACGCCTGCCGCCGCACGTCGCCCGCGTCACGCTCGGAGGCGCCGAGATCCCCTCGCCGCAGGACCGGCAGCCGCTCGACCACCCTGAGGGGGTCGCGGTGAGCTGGATCGTCCGCGACGACCCCGGCGCGGTGCCCGGCACGGCGGCGCTGAGCCTGCCCGTTCCTCAGGAGCCGTGCTACGGGTGGTGGTGGGGGAGCATGTTCTGCGGCTACTGGCGCCATCACTGAGCTCGGCGGCGCGCTGTCGCCGGCGGGCCGCGACCATGGAAGTGGTGTACCCACCGGCGCCAGGGACCTGGGACCGGCCATGATCCCGCCATGGGCGGGGTGGAGACTCGTCGAGACCTCCCCTAGGGCGACCGGGAGCCGTCAAGACGTCGCTGGAGGCGATGGGGACCCGCCGAGGCCTTGTCGGGGGCGATGGGGAGCCGTCGACATCTCCTCAAGTGCGACCGGGAAGCCGTCGTGATCCCACTGCGGTCACGGAGACCGTCGTGATCCCGGAATTGTCGTCCCCGGTCGCTAGTGTCCCGATCATGGTCGGCGCGGCCGTGATCAGGCCGCGCCCGGCCGTCCCTTTTCGGTATGGAGGCGCGGTGCCTCCCTAAGGAGGTGCAGGCGTGGACGCGTGGGCGGACGTGCGCAAGCTGGTGCGAGCGGGCGACGTGTTCGGCACGATCAGGATGGTCACCGAGCTGGACGCGGCCGGCCGGAAGGCGGTCGCCGCCGAGTTGCCCGCGTACGTCACCGGCGAGGCCCGCGCCGCGGGATGGGAGTCGTGGGACCGGCAGATGACGCCGCTCGTGCTGGCCGGCGTGGTGTGCCTGGGCGGCCCGGCGGCCGTGGCGTCGTGGTTGTTCCGGCGCGAGTTCCGGTGGTGGCGCGAGGCGGAGGCCGCCGAGCGGGTGCTCGAACTGCTGGGCGGGCGGCCGGTGGCATGGCGGGCCGACCTGGCGCGGCGGATGTGCGGGCGGCTGCGGGTGCCGGAGCTGCGGCGCTGGGGGCTGGCGGCACGGCTCGTCCGCGAAACGGGCATCGAGCCGCCCGGCGACGACGCGTTCATGGTCGGCTGGCTGCGCGAACTGTGCTCGGAGCCCATCAGGGGGCCGATCGAAGGGCCGATCGCCGGGCAGGTTGCGGGGCAGGTTGCGGGGCCGATCGAAGGGTCGTCCGTGGGGTCGGTCGAGGGGCCGATCGCGGGGCTGATCGAAGGGCCGGTCGTGGGGCCGATCGAAGGGTCGACCCCGGGGCAGGTTGCGGGGCCGATCAAGCAGGTGGGACAGGTCGCGGACGATCCGCTGTTCGCCGCCTACGTCGACCGGATCTTCGAGATCGACGCGCTGGCGGAGACCGACCTGTGGCAGGTCGTCGAGACGGTCGTGCGGCTCGTCGACACCGGCCGGCTGGACCGCGTGGCCGTCCTCGACGCGGTCGTGGGGCGGCTGCTGCGCGACGGCCCCGGCGCGCTCGTACCGCTGGCGGGCCTGCACGACCGGCTGGACCCCGACATCGACGAGGCGTACGCGCGGGCCGAAGACTACGCCCGGCTGCTGCCCGCGGGGCCGGTCGCGGTGGCCGATCTGGCGCTCGCCCAGCTGCGGCGACTGGAGGAGGCGGGACGGCTGGAGGAAGAGCTGTTCGAGGAGGCGATGCGGGCGCTGGCGTTCCGGCCGGAGAAGAAGCTGCTGCGGGCGGCCATGTCGTGGGCGGGCGACGCGGTGCTGCGCGACGCCGGCCGGACCGGCACGGTGCTGGAGGCGCTGGCGCTGATCTTCGCCCAGGACACGCTGGCCTTGCAGGATCGCGCCGTACGCCTGGCCGTCAAACTCGCGCCCCGCGCGGGACAGGCGGCGCGCGAAGCGGTGCGCCAGGCCGCCACCGAGTTGCCCGACGAACTGCGGGAACGGGTC
Organism: Nonomuraea fuscirosea; assembly: GCF_003001935.1. Taxonomy (GTDB): domain Bacteria; phylum Actinomycetota; class Actinomycetes; order Streptosporangiales; family Streptosporangiaceae; genus Nonomuraea; species Nonomuraea fuscirosea. The sequence goes on from NZ_PVNG01000006.1 coordinate 80,262, forward strand.
TCGGCGGCGTTCGGGGGCGGCATCGCCGCGGCCGAGGCGCCCGCCGCGCTCCCGCTGATCCTCCCCGCCGTGCCGGCGATGCCCCCGCCCGTCGCCTCGCCCGGCGAACTCGTCGAGGTCCTCACCGCCGGGCGCTGGGCCCAGGACGTCCACACCTTCGAACGCCTGCTGGCTGGCCTGGCCGAGTGGTCGCACCGCGCGCCGGACGAGCTGCGCGAGGCGCTGCGGTCCTGGTGGTACCCGTTCAATCCCTCTTGGTACGGTCACTACGGCAGCGAGATCCACGAGGACCTGATCCAAGCCGTCTCCCGAGCCTTCCTCGCCTTCGCCGCCCCTGAGCACAGCATCAGCCTGACCCTGGCCGCGTCCGGGACACGGCGGCGACCGGCGTCCCCCGGCCCGCTCGACCGCCTCTACCTGCGCCGCGCGCTGGAGCTGGTGACGCCGTTCGAGGAGGGCACCGGCTACCCGGTCCTGCTGGCCACGCCCACATCGGGCACCGGCCACCTCGACCCGGCCACCCTGCTCGACCGGCTGGAGCTGCTGGAGACCGAGGGCGTGCGGGCCCTGCCGGCCGACCTGGCCCAGGCGCTGCTCCGGCTGCCGCGCACGTTCTCCGCGCCTGAGGTGGAGCGGGCGGGCCGGCTGACGTCCGACGCGGGGCGCGAGTGCGCGGCATGGATGCGGAGCGGAGGGCTGGCCGATCCGCCGGTGAGCATGTCCGTACGGCGCTGGGGCCGCTACAACCAGGCGGGGTGGCACCTGCTCGAGGCGGAGCCCGAGATCCCCGCGTCCGACGGGCTGCCCGAGGAGATCCGCGCCCTGTTCGAGATGCGGTCGGGCCACAGCTACACCCTCACCTGGTGGCCGCTCGCCCTGCCCGGCCACCGGGAGCTCGCGGCGGCACATTTGACCGGCTACCTGCCGTCGTCCATGGAGTCCAGCGACGGCCAGACGCGCGCGCTCGCGGTCCTCACCCACGGCGACGGGCCGCTCGGCTTAGCCACGGCCTACGCCCTGGCCTGCGGGATGAGCCACGAGAAGACCGCGGAACGAGCCGCCGCCACCGACGCCTTCCTCACCCTGGCTGCGCGCGGCGAGGTGCCGGCACGGGAGCTGGGCGAGGCGGTGACGGACCTGGTGACGCAGGAGTTCATCCGGCTCAACCGGGTGGTGTCGGTCCTCGACGACGCCAACCAGGCCGGGGCGCACGAGGCGGTGTGGGCGGTGATCACCCACCTGCTGCCCGGCCTGCTGCCCAAGGAGGGGGAGCGGCCCCGAGCCGGAGCGGCGGACCTCCTGGCGGCGGGGGCACGGGCCGCCAGGATCGCGGGCGCCCGGGCCGACCTGCCGGAGGTGGCGGCGCTCGCGGCCCGCAAGGGATCGTCCAGACTCGTCCTGGAGGCGCGACGACTGATCGGGATCGCCGACGCGTCACCGCAGAAATCTACAACGTAAAGGCCATCGCTACCTGCAAATCTTTCGAAGAGAAAGAACTGAAACACAACAAGCAACGACGACCCAGCAGCGGGTTGCTCGATGGGGCGGGTTGAGTGCCGGAGGCGGCTTGTCAAGGGAGACCGGCCAGGCGAGCGGTCGTTCGGGGGCCGGTAGTTCGGGGGCCTGTCGTTCGGGCTGGTCGTTTCAGGGAGTCGACCGTTCTGGGTGCCCGGTAGTTCGGGGGATGGTCGCTTATGGAAGTGGGTCAAGATGCGGAGACGGCTTGCGTGGGAAGCGGGTCGCTCAGCGGAGACCGATCCCTGTAGGGAGCCGGTCGGGCGGCGTAAGAGGGTCGCTCATGAGGCGCCGGTCGCTCAGCGGAGGCGGGTCTTTCGAGGGACATCGGCCAGCGGCACCGGTTCCTGTAGGGAGACCGGCCGGGTGGCGCGAGAGGGTCTCCCAAGAGACGTCGGTTGCTCGGCGGGAGGAGGCAACTCAAGGGACGCCGATCCCTGTAGGGAGACCCGGTCGGGTGGCGTAAGAGGGTCGCCAGGGGATGCGCGCGCATCGGGAGGTGGTTACTCAAAGAGGCAGGTTGCTCAAGAAGGCCTGGTCGCTCAGGAAAGCCGGGTCCGCTGCCGGGCTAGCGTCGGCCGGGGGTAGTCGGCCGGGCCGGGCTCAGGAAAGCCGGGTCGCGGTGACGGTCATGGTGGCGTACGGCAGGGTGAAGCGGCCTCCGAGGGCGTCGATGGCGGCGCCGACAGCGTCCAGGATCGGCTCCAGTTCCTCGCGCGGGAGCCGGGTGAGGGTGCCCGAGGTGGGGAGCTGGTCGAGCCACTCGTCGCGGGTGTAGGTCCGCTCCCAGTCGTGCCGCCACTGCTCGGGCTCAGCGAAGCCGCCCGCCTCGCGGATGCCGTTCGCGGCCTTGGTGAGCAGCGGCTGGTAGGCGTCGAGGGACTGGCCGGGCGCCTGGCCGTTGACCGGTGACACGGGCAGGGCCTGCCGGAAGGCGGCGGTGAAGGACTCGAACACCTCCGCCGGCAGCTGGTAGACGTGCCAGAAGGCCGCCAGCCGCCCGCCAGGCCGCAGGATGCGCGCGGCCTGGGTGACGCCGGCGATCGGGTCGATCCAGTGCCAGGCCGTCCCGGCGGCGACGACGTCGAAGGTGCGGCCGGCAGGGTCCCAGGTCTCGAACGTCCCTTCCTCGACGTCGAGCCCGCCCCGGCGGGCGAAGGCGGCCATGCGCGGGTCGGGTTCGACGCCCAGCACGGTGCAGCCGGCCGACAGGAACTGCCGCATGGCGGTGCCGGTGCCGCAGCCGACGTCGAGGACGTCGCGCCCGGGGCTGGTGGCGATGATCTGATCGATCAGGGCGTCCGGGTAGGCGGGGCGGGTGCGGTCGTAACGTTCGGCGTCCACCCCGAAGGACTCGGCCATCTCCCGCTGCCGATGAGAGTTCGCGACGTGGGCGTTGCCGGGGGTGGACATGGACGTACGGCCGGAGTCCGGCGTAGAAGTGGTCATGTGCCCACTATAAATGGGCAAGCGCCCACTATGTCAATCGCCATATGCTGCGCGTGGCCGTGGGAGGGCTGGGTTGCTGTTGGTCGGAGGGGAGGAGCGGCAGGCCGGCGTGCTGCCGGCGGGAGGGTGAGATAGGCGACCAAGCGTTTCGGGTCGAAGGGCGGAATGGACGCCCCGGAGCGCTGCCCCCGGGGAGACAAAAGGGATGAGCCGGAGCGCTGCCCCCCGGAGAACGGAAGGGATGAGCTGGGGCACTGCCCCCGGAGAACGGAAGGGATGGGCCGGGGCACTGCCCCCGGAGAACGGAAGGGATGGGCCGGGGCGCTGCGGCTGAAGGACGGTTGGGCGACCCGGAGTGCCGCCCAAAGGGGGCGATTCGGGATGCCGCCGGTCTGAGGACGGGTCGGGCGGCCGGTGCGTCGTGTGTGGGGGAGGAGCCCGGAAGGGCTGGGCCATCTCCTGCTGCCGATGGGAGTGCACGACGTGGGCGCGGCGGGGCTGGGGCGGCACGACCTGAGCGCACCTGCACCCGGGGCGGGTGGCTCGACCAGCTCCTCTGAGCGGATGAGCCGGGGTGATACGGGCGGGAGGACGCGACGTGGGCGTGGTTGAGGGTGGAGGCAGAACCGGGGTGCACCTACTCCCGGGATGGGCGGCTCGACGAGCTCCCCTGGACGAGACGAGCTGAGGTGCTGCGAGCGGGAGGGCGCGATGCGGTGGGCAAACCGGCCCTGCCTCGTGTTGCGGATGGGGACTGCACGCGGGCTACGAACGGACGGCGCCGTGGGTTACGAGCGGGTGGTGCCGTGGGTTACGCGCGGGTGGTGCCGCGGAAGTCGTGGTCGTGTGGCAGACGCGGCGTGGGGCCGGCTCCCGGAGGTGTCGGGTATGAGGGCCAGGTGCCGCATGGCGTATGAGCGCCAGGGGCGCCACCGGCCGGGATCGGCGGCGAGGCGGTGCACGGCTCGCCGTACCGGCAGGCCGGGGAGGAGGACGTCGGGATCGCCGAGGACCCTCATCTGGATGCAGGCGATCGCCCACCGGCTCATCCCGGGGATGTCGCGCAGTTGCTTGCGCGCCTGGGCGGGGTCGCAGCCGGTGTCCAGCCTGAGCGTTCCGTCGGCCAGCGCGCGGGCCAGCTCCCGCCCGGTACGGCCTGCGGACGCGGTGTCCGCCAGGACCGACATGTCGGGGAACACATGGGTTATCGCGCCGAAGGGGGTGGTGAGCGGTGTCCCGTACGTGCTGACCAGGCCGGCGAGCAGGTCGCGTACCGTCGCGGCTCGCGTCCGGTGGCTGAGCACCGCCCGGATCGCCAGTTCTCCAGGATCGGCGCAACCCGGCACCCGGAGGCCGGGGCGGGCCGCGACCAGCGGTCCCAGCGCCGGGTCCGCGCCGAGGAAGGCGTCGATGGCCTGCTGGTCGGCGTCCAGGTCGAGCAGCCGCCGGCAGCGCTGCACCGCGGCGGCGAGGTCTCTGAGGTCCTCCAGCCGCAGAGCGCAGATTACGTGCCCGGCCCCGGGCCGCAACGTGATCACGCCCGCGCCGTGCGGCAGCGACAGCGACCTGCTGTAGGCGTCGCCGTCATAGTGCTCGATGCCGGGAACGGCCCGCGCGCCCAGGCAGGCCAGCAGCGCGGGCACGTCCATGGGCGGCCGGTAGGCGAGCCGCACCGTGGTGACCCCCGGCGGCTGGGCACCGTTCCCGGCGCCGCGCAACCGGCTCGGCGTCGTCGCGTACACCTGCCTGATGGTGTCGTTGAACTGCCTGATGCTGGCGAACCCGGCGGCGAAGGCCACGTCGCTGATCGGCAGCGGGCCGGACTCCAGCAACATCCGCGCGGTCTGCGCCCGTCGCGTCCTGGCCAGGGCCTGGGGTCCGGCGCCGACCTCGGCGACGAGCTGACGGTGCACCTGGCGCGGGCTGTAGCCGAGGCGGGCGGCCAGCCCGGTGACGCCTTCGCGGTCGACGATCCCGTCGGCGATCAGCCGCATGGCCCGGCCGATCAGGTCCGTGCGCGTGTTCCACTCGGGGGATCCCGGGGCCGCGTCGGGACGGCACCTCTTGCACGCCCGGAACCCGTTGACCTGCGCCGCCGCCGCGGTCGGGAACAGCCGCACGTGCTGCGGCTTCGGCATGACGGCCGGGCAGCTCGGACGGCAGTAGACGCGGGTCGTGGTGACGGCGACGTAGAACCATCCGTCGAAGCGCGGGTCACGGCTCCGCATGGCCGCGTACGCCAGCTCGTCCTCGATCACCTCATCAAGCGTGCCACAGGGACGGGAGCACGACTGGCGGGCATCGGACGGCGACGGTCGGCGGCCGATGCCCGCCAGCGCCGGCGGGCGGGCCGGGACCAGGCTTTGTCCGCATGATGGTGAACGATGTCGCCGGCGGCCGTCTGGCCGGATACCGGCGGGCGCTGTCGCGGCGTGACTTCCGCGTCCTCTGGCTGGGTTCGTCCGTCTCGCTCGTGGGCGACGGGATGACGTTCGTCGCGCTGACGTGGCTGGTGTTGTCCCAGCCTGACGGGGTGCGGCGGCTCGGGCTGCTGACCGTCTGCCACACGCTGCCGGTGTTCGTGGGCGGGCTGCTGGCCGGGCCGGTGCTGGACCGGTTCGACAAGCGGCATGTGCTGGCCGTCGACAGCGTGGTCCGGGGCGGGGCGATGGCGTCGATCCCGGTCGTGTCGCTGGTGGGCGAGGTGCCGCCGGCGATGCCGTTCGTGGTCGCCGCGGTGTACGGGCTGTTCAGGATGGTGCCCCTGGCCGGGTTTCCGGCGGCGATCCCGGACCTCGTCCCCGAGCGGGATCGGGACGCGGCCAACGCGCTGGAGAGCCTGAGCTTCAGCCTCTCGGGCATGATCGGACCCGCTCTGGGCGGTGTCCTGATCGCCGGGTTCGGCGGCGAGGCCGTGCTGGCCTTCGACGCCCTCTCCTATGCGCTGTTCGCCGTGGCAGCCCTCACCGTCCGCCGTCCCCTCGTCGTGCGCCGGCCTGCCTCCGTCCGTCCGCCCTTCGCTGTCCGCCGCCCCTCCGTCGTCCGCCGCCCTCTCGCACCGCAGGCGTCTCCGGCGACGGAACCGCCGCGGGAAGCGGCGACGGAACCGTCGGCGGAAGCGGTGCCGGAGTCGGCGCGTGGCACGCTCATGACCCTGCTGCGTGACCGGGTGCTGGTCGCGACCACGCTCGCGTTCATGGCCTTCAACATCGCCGTGGGCATGCTGCTCGTCACCGGCCCCTGGCTGGCCAAGACCCAGCTCCAGGGCGGTCCGCAAGCTCTGGGCCTGCTGCTCGCCGCTCTGGCGGCGGGCGAGCTGGCCGGTGCGGCGGTCGCCGGCGCGAGGACGCCGCGGGCTCGCCCGCTCAGGGCCATCGCCGGAGTCCAGCTCGTCGCCGCAGCCGGGTTCCTGGCGCTGCTGACCGCCCCGCTCACGATCACCGTCCTCGCGGGGTTCCTCGTCATCGGGATGTTCAGCGCGCCCATGACCATCTGGGCGCAGTCGCTGCGCATGGCCCGCATCCCCGCGCCCCTGCGTGGCCGGGGCTTCGCCATCCTCAGGACGCTCATGCAGGCGACGCCGCCGATCGGCGCCGCGATCGTCACCCCCCTCCTGGCGGCCGGCCTGCTCGGCCCCGCCGCGCTCGTCATGACCCTCGTCGCGGCTGTTCCCGCCGCGGTCCTGCTGAGCATGAAGCACTGACCGGAACGGGGCCGTTCCGCAGCGACGGCTGAGTTTGAGCACGCGTCTGTCAGGAAGGCCGGTGCGACGCCCCGGATAAGGATCGACCGCGGTGCCGGGGCCGGGTGACGTCGCGGCTACCCTTGCCCGGGTGACGATCCGCCCCAGAACCCCGCAAGACCTTCCCGCATGTGTCGACGCGCTCGCTCAGGTCCAGGCCGCCGACCGGTATCCGGTGGACTGGCCGGACGATCCGGGCGGCTGGCTGACGCCCGATGACCTGGCGGCGGCCTGGATCGCGGTGGAGTCGGGTGTGGTGGTCGGGCATGTGGGGCTGACCGGGGACGCGGAGATCGTGCGGCTGTTCGTGACCCCGGCGGCGCGCGGCGGCGGACTGGCCGCGCGGCTCCTCGAAACCGCCAGGGCCGCCGCGGCCGGGCCGCTCAAGCTGCAGGTTTCCTCGGAGGGGAAGGCGGCCATCGCCTTCTACGAGCGCGCGGGCTGGCGCAGGATCGGCAGCGACCGGGCCGCCTGGCTCAACGCGGCAGGCGAGCCCGCCCTGGTGCACCACTACGTCAGCCCTTGACGCGACCCGCGTCGTAGCGCGGCGGCATCCCGCCCAGCTGCCTCTGCGCCGGGCGGGGATCGGCCTCAGAGGCCGGCGGCCTCGTACAGGGCGGCCAGGTCGAGCTTGCGCATGCCGAGCATCGCCTTCATCGCCCCCTGAGCCGCCACCGGGTCGGCGTGGCCGAGCAGCTCAGACAGCTGCCGGGGGACGATCTGCCAGGAGACACCCCAGCGGTCCTTCAACCACCCGCACTGCCCCTCCTCGCCGCCGTCCGCGGTGAGCCTGGCCCACAGCTCGTCGATCTCCGCCTGCGACTCGCAGGCCACGTACACGGACGCCGCCTCGGTGAAGGCGGAGCCCGGCCGGCCGTTCAGCGCCATGAACTGCTGGCCGGCCAGCTCGAACGTGACCGCCATGGCCGTCCCGGGGGTACCGGGGCCGGCCTCGCCGAACCGCTGGACCTCCAGGATCCGGGAGCCGGCGATCAGCGACGTGTAAAGGGTGGCGGCCTCCTCGGCCTGGCTTTCGAACCAGAGGCACGTGGTGATCTTCCGCATGGTGAGTCCCTCCATCGGGAGTCGTCGTGGTCGTTCACCAGGGCGTCGAACACGCCGGGCGCGGATCGACATCCGCCGCGAAGTTTTTTTCGAGGTCAGCCGAGGACCGCGCCGAGCGTCGCCATGATCGGGATGGACAGGCCCGTGGTCACCAGGACGGCGCCGCGGGCCAGCCGCCTGCCGGTGTCGTACGTGACCGCGTACACGTAGATGTTCTGCGCCGTGGGCAGGGCCGCGAAGAGGGTGGCGGCCAGCAGGTGCGTGCCCTCCAGGCCGAGCAGGCGGGCGGTCGCGTACGCCACCGCGGGCTGCGCGAACGCCTTGAGCGCCACCGCCAGGGCGATGTCCCGGCCCACGCCGTCCTCCTCCGGGGCTGGGGCGGCGCGGCGCGAGCCGTACAGGCTGAGCCCGTACGCCAGCAGCGCCACCGGCACGGCCGCGCCGCCGAGCAGGTCGATCGGGCGCATGACCGTGACCGGCAGCGCGACCCCCGCCAGCGCGAACGCGAGCCCGAACAGCGAGGCCACGGTGAGCGGGTTGCGCAGCGGCAGCAGCAGCGCGGCCCGCGGCGAACGGGAGCCCTTGTCCAGGACGAGGAAGGAGAGCGGGGTGAGCACGAGCAGCTGGAAGAGCAGGATCGGGGCGACGAGGGCGGCGTCGCCGAGCACGTACAGGGAGATCGGCACGCCCAGGTTGCCCGCGTTGACGTAGGAGGAGGCGAGCGCGCCGATCGTGAGCTGCCGCGCGGTACGCCGCCAGGCGAGCTTGGCCACCAGCACGAACACCAGCGCCGTGAACGCCACCGCGACGACCTGGGTCAGCAGCACCGGCGACAGCAGCGCGCCGAGGTCGGCCCGGGACACGGTGGCGAACATCAGTGCCGGGGTGGCCACGAAGAACGCCAGCCGCGACAGCACCAGCTCGTCGGTGGCGCGCAGCACGCCGATGACACCGATGACGTACCCGAGCACGGCGACCGACACCAGAGCGGCGAACGCCGCGACAACCCCCGACAACCTGTTCCCTTCCACGAATTGGACGTTCAGGAGCGTATCTGAGGGCCTTCGGGGCGTTTTGGCCGGTCCGCACCGCTTGTCGCCTGCGACGGACGCGGCGGAGGGGGCTCCGGAGGAAAACGGCGCCCGGTGATGGTCATCCGGGATCGCGGGCCGGGCGAAGCAAGGGATGAGCGGGATCACCGCGCCGGAGGCGTCCGTGCGCGGCACCGGTCCCGTCCGAGCCCCCTACCCGGAGGAGACGGACATGCGTCGCACGTCGTACAAGCTCACCCTGCCTGCCGTGGCCGCGGCCGCCATGCTGATGTTCCCCGGCGCGCTCCCAGCGTCGGCCTCGTCCACTGCGGCCGGCTCGGCGGCGGCCGCCAGTGCGGCCCTCACCCTCACCGGCGGCAGCTGCGAGGGCCTCGCACGCCGCTTCCTCTGCTCGGTCGCCTTCAGCGGAGCGGTCGCGCCGGTCAGCGTCCGCTGGTTCGTGGACGGATCGCACGTGCCCGCGTACGACAACCGGACGTTCGTCGGGATCGGCTGCCAGCCCACCTTCCGCTACGACATCCGGGCGGTGATCTCCGACGGCACCGGCGCGTCCGTGGAGTTCCGCTCGAACCCGGTCTGCCGCTCCGGCAACCCTTGATCCGGTAACCGCACCTGGCAGCGCACCCGAGCAAGATCGGCTCGGGTAAGGTGCGTGGAATGCCGGAATCGCGCAAGCGCAGGTCCGTCCGCGCCATCGTCCTCGACCCGGGCGATCGGGTCCTGCTCTGCCGCCACGACCTGACCGCCCTGGACGGCCCCGTCGTCTGGGCGATGCCGGGCGGCGGGGTGGAGCCGGGCGAGACGGACCTGCGGGCGCTGCGCCGCGAGCTGATGGAGGAGATCGGGCTGCGCCTGGACGGCGATCCGCCGCTCGTCTGGCATCAGGAGGTGAGCGGCCCGGGGTACGCGCCCGGCTACGACGGCGTGATCAACCGTTACCACTTGGTACGGGTCCCGGCGTTCGTCCCGAACCCCGCCTGGTCCGCGGAGCGGCTGGCGGCCGAGCACATCCACGGGATGCGCTGGTGGAGGCTGGCGGAGATCGCCGCGGGAGACGGCGGCGAGCTGTTCTCGCCCCGTGACCTGGCCGGGACGCTGGGCGCGCTGCTGGCCGGCGGCGCGCCGGACGAGCCGGTCAGGCTGGGGCTGTGAGCCGCCGGTGAGCGGAGCCCGGTAGCGGGCCCGTCAGCGGCGGTCGCGGAACGTGCGGCGCAGGTCGTCCACCCACGCCGCAGGGGTCTCCCACGGGATGAAGTGGCCGCCGCGGTCGTGGGCGGTGATGTTGACGTGGTTGTACCAGGCCGCCCGGTCACTCTCGAGGAACCCGCGTACCCGCTCCTCGCTGGTGTGCACGCCGGGCGGGTTCTCGTGGCCGACGAACGTGATGCCCGTGGGCGCCTCGACCACCGGCCACCGGTCGTGCGACGGCGTCCACGGGTAGCGGTTGTTGTTGGCGTAGGTGCGGATCGAGGTGCCGATCCCGCCGCCCGCCCAGAAGATCGTCGCGTGGGTGAGCAGCTCGTCCTTGCTGAAGACCCGCTCGACGTCTCCGCCGTTGTCCGACCATTTCGCCCACCGTTCCAGGATCCAGGCCAGCATGCCGGCGGGGGAGTCGTTCAGCCCGTGACCGAGCGTGGACGGCGCCAGCATGTGCGCGGCCAGGTGCACGGCGAAGCGCCGGTCCATCTCCAGGATCCGCGCGTGGACGTCGGCGGGCAGGCCGGAGGGGATGGGCGCGCCGCCGCTGAAGTCCCAGGCGCGGTCGCCGTTGAACAGCGTGAGCTTCAGCGCGGAGCCGATGTGGATGCCGTGCAGCTCGGCGGCGTACTTGTGGCCGAGCTGCCCCGTGATCAGCGCGCCGACGTCGCAGCCGCCGGCGGCGTACCTGTCGTGCCCCAGGACGCCGGTCATCAGCTCGTGCCAGACCTCGGCGATCTTCCAGAAGTTCATGTCCGGACGGTCCGTCAGCGGGGTCGAGAAGCCGAAGCCCGGCAGCGACGGCACGATCACGTCGAACGCCTCCGCCGGATCGCCCCCGTGCGCGCCCGGGTCGGCGAGCGGGCCTGCCACCTTCGACCAGTGCCAGAACGTCCACGGCCAGCCGTGGCTGAGGATCAGCGGCACCGGGTCGGGGCCGACGCCGGGCTTGCGCATGAAGTGCACGGGCACGCCGCCGACGTCCACCCGGTAGTGCTCGAACGCGTTGATCTCCCGCTCGGCGGCCCGCCAGTCGAAGCCGTCCGCCCAGTAGGAGACCAGCTCCTCCAGGTAGGCGCGGCGCACCCCGTAGTAGCCGTCGTCGTTGCCCGCGTCCGGCTGCCACCGGGTCGTCACCAGCCGGCGCCGCAGGTCGTCGAGGACCTCGTCGGGGACGTGCAGCGGCTGCGGTTCGAGCGGGAACGGCCGGGTCGGCATGGGTCTCCTCCTGGAGCAGGTCGTACGCGGTCAGTCGCCGAGGCTCGCGGCGATCTCGGTCAGGCGGCCGAGCACCCGCGCCGAGCCGGCCAGCGCCGCCCGCTCGTCCTCGTCCAGGTGCTCCACCAGCCGGGACAGCCGCGCCACCCGGTCCGCGTGGCGGGAGCGGACGATGCGCAGGCCCTCCTCGGTGAGCTCCAGCAACACGGCCCGGCCGTCGCGCGGGTCGGGGCGGCGCGAGACGAGCCCGTCCTGCTCCAGCTTGGCGACCAGGCTGGTGAGCGCGGGCTGCTTGAGCTGCTCGGTCGCCGTCAGCGCGGTCAGGCGCATCGGCCCCCGGCGTTCCAGCGTGTGCAGCACCGACAGCGTCGAGAAGCTGAGCCTCCTGACCGACGGGAGCCGGATGAAGTAGGTGTTGAAGTCCTCGATCGCGGTGGCCAGCACGTCGAGGTCGAGGTCGGGTGCGAGGTCCGGCGCGGAGCCGGGCTCCGGATCCGGTGGCGCGGGCGTCACGCCCGTATTTATATCAAATATCGATGTATTTCGCCTCGGAAGGGGTCAGCCCGTGGCGGAGTCGCGGGTACGGCCGTGGGCGTCGTGCGGCAGGTCGGCGTAGTGCCACTGGTGGTCGCGGGCCTGCCGGCACGCCGTCTCCAGGTCGCCCTCCTCGATCGCGGCCAGCAACTCGGCGTGATCGCGGGCGACGTCGTGCAGGTCGACCTCGGTGGCGACCATGGTGACCGAGGTGCGCGCCTCGATCTGCAGGCTCTCCCAGGTGAGCTTGAGCAGCTCGTTGCGCGCCGCCTCGACGAGATGGCGGTGGAACGACACGCTCGCCCGCGCCGACGCCTCGTCGTCGCCGCGGCCGGCGGCGTCCCGCATCGCCTCCACGTCGGCCCGCATCGCCTCCACCGGCACCGTCCCGGCCAGCAGCGCGAGCCGGGTGGCGGTCTCCTCCAGCGCGGCCCGCACCACGTAACTCTCGCGCAGGGTCTCCTGTACGAACGGGCGCACGAACGTGCCCCGGCGCGGCAGCGTCTCCACCAGCCGCATGGCCTCCAGTTCGCGCAGCGCCTCGCGCACGGGCGCCTGACTGGTGCCGTAGGTGGCCGCGAGCCGGGTCTCCACCAGCCGCTCGCCCGGCCTGACCTGCCCGGAGACGATCCTGCTGACCAGCGAGTCGCGGATCTGCCGCGCCAGCGTGAGCCGCGGCAGCTTCGGGGGCTCTTCGGTCATGGCGCGATCCTACCGATCAGCAAGAGGAGAAGATCTCTTGACGCGGGAATCTCGATAATCAATTATCGAGAATTATAGCGCCGTAAACCCCGAGCAGGGAGGCCGCACATGGTGATCGAGGCGGTGCACGTGCCCGAGTCCGTCGAAGCCGTGGTGACCCGGTCGGCCGCCGGCGGCCTGGTCATGGGCGGGGGAACGGTCGTGATGCCGCTGGTCAACAGCGGATCCGCGGGCGTGACCGAGCTGATCAGCCTGCGCCGCGCGGGCCTGGACGGCATCGAGGTGAGCGACGGCGTGGCCACGATCGGGGCGGCGGCCACGCTCACCGCCGTCGCCGAGCATCCCGGGCTCGCGTTCCTGCGCCCGGCGCTGCGCACGATCGCCTCCCCGACCCTGCGTAACCAGGCCACCGTGGGCGGCAACCTGTTCGTCGCGCAGCCGTACGGCGACCTGGCCGTCTGCCTGCTCGCCCTCGACGCCGCCTGCGAGATCGCCGGACCGGCCGGCCGGCGGGACGCGCCGGTCGCGGACGTCCTGGCCGCCGGGCTCGCCCCCGGCGAGATCGTCGTCGCGGTACGGCTCACACCGCCTCCACCGGGCGCCTGGCACTACCACAAGGCCATGCGCCGCCGCCTGAACTCCGCCTCCATCGTCACCGTCGCCGCCGTCGTCACGAAGGCCACCCCCGAGGACGTGGCCGGCGAGTGCAGGATCGCGCTGGGCGGCGTCGCCCCCCGCCCCGTACGGGCGCCGTCCGCGGAACGGGCGCTGCGCGGCCGTCCGCTGACCGAGGAGAGCCTCACCGAGGCGGGCCAGGCCGCCCGCGCCGACATCGACCCCTTCGACGACGCCTACGCCAGCGCGTGGTACCGGGCCCGCGTCCTGCCCGTGCACCTCCGCCGCGCCTTCCTGTCCTGACTCACCTGAACGCACCTGAACGCACATGAACGCTTCGCAACTCACCTGAACCCCCTTGAGCGACCCCTGTCATCCCCGACCCCGTCACCCTTGAAGCGCCCGCATCCGAAGAGGTGGGACCGTGCCGTCACAGATCGTCTCGCTCGTCGTCAACGGCGAGCACCGTGAGTTCATCGCCGCGCCGGGAGCCACCCTGCTCGCGTGCCTGCGGGAGTCGCTGGGGCTGACCGCCGCCAAGCGCGGCTGCGCGCAGGGCGCCTGCGGCAGCTGTACGGTCCTGGTCGACGGCCGGCCCGAGGCCTCGTGCCTGGTCGCCGTCGAGACCGTGGCCGGCGGGTCCGTCCGCACCCTGGAGGGCGTCGCCACCGGCGGCGACCTGGACGAGGTGCAGAGCGCCTTCGTGGACTGCTTCGCCACCCAGTGCGGCTTCTGCACCTCCGGCATGATCATGGTCGCCGAGGCGCTGCTCGATCGGAACCCCGACCCGAGCGAGGAGGACGTGATCGAGGCCATCTCGGGCAACGTCTGCCGCTGCACCGGCTACCGGCCCATCGTGCAGGCCGTCCTGGAGGCGGCCGCCCGGCGCAGGGAGGAGGCGGTGACGCGATGACGTACCGGCTCGCCCCCGTCGACACCACCGCCTTCGCCGCCGAGCGCGGCGGTGGCGACCTCACCGTGATCGGCTCGGTGGTCCAGCGCTCCGACGCCCGCGGCCACGTCACCGGCAGGACCGAGTTCTTCGAGGACGTGGCCCCGCCCCGGCTCGCGCACCTGAAGATGCACCGCTCGGCCCGCCACCACGCCAGGATCGCCGCCGTGGACCTGGGCGAGGCGCTGGCCGTGCCCGGCGTCCTGCGCGTCCTCACCCACGCCGACGTGCCGAACAACCTGTACACCCCGCTCAAGCTGATCGGCGTCGGGCCGGACGACGAGCCGATCCTGGCCGTGGACAAGGTGCGCTACCTCGGCGAGCCCATCTGCGCCGTGGTGGCCGAGACCGAGGCCGCCGCGCTGGAGGGCGCTGCCCGGGTCAAGGTCACCTACGAGGACCTGCCGCCCGTCTTCGACGTCGAGGAGGCGCTGCGCGAGGGCGCGCCGCTGGTCAACGAGTACCACGGCCAGAACCACTTCATCTACGAGGGCCACCACTGCCGGCGGATCCGCTTCGGCGACGTCGAGGCGGCCTTCGCCCGCGCCGACCACGTCCTCGAGTGGCGCTACCAGTCGGCGCCGATCGAGCAGGCGCCCGTCGAGACCACCGGCTGCGTGGTGATCCCGCAGGCCGACGGCCGGCTGCGGATCCACTCCGACACCCAGGCGTGCTTCTTCACCCTCGACAACACCGCGCTGATCCTGGAGACGCCGTTCAACAAGCTGCGCATCGTCGGCGGGACGGTCGGCGGCGGCTTCGGCGGCAAGGTGGACGTGGTGGTCGAGCCGATCGCGTGCGTCGCCGCGATGGCGACCGACCGGCCGGTCAAGTTCGTCTACGACCGCGCCGAGGAGATGCAGGTCTCCTCGCCGCGCGCCGCCGAACGCCTCTACATCAAGGACGCCGTCATGAACGACGGCAAGATCATCGGCCGCAAGATCACCCTGTACGTGGACGCCGGCGCGTACGCCCGCCACAGCCCCTACGGCGTCACCAAGGCCGCCGCGCACCTGCCGGGCCCCTACGCGATCCCGAACGTGTGGGCCGACTGCCACTGCGTGTTCACCAACCGCACCCCGTCCAGCGCCATGCGCGGCTTCGGCGTCACCATCGCCGACTTCGCGCTGGAGTCGCAGATGGACCAGGTCGCCCGCACCCTCGGCATGGACCCGCTCCAGCTCCGGCTGCTCAACGCCTACCGCGACGGCGACGTCAAGGCGCACCGCAAGGTCGCCGAGGGAACGGCCCTGGTCGAGGTGATCCAGAAGGCGGCGGAGATGTCCGGGCACGAGCTGCCCGAGACCTACCGCCGGATGTCGTCCACGACACGAGAGGGGCTGTGATGGCGAAGCTGCGCGGCCGTGGGTACGCCTCGGTCAACTACCCGACCGGCATGAACCTGGGCGGAGACCCCTCGCAGGCCCTGGTCCACGCCACCACCACCGGCACGTTCGTGATCTCGCTGTCCTCCGTCGACCTCGGGCAGGGCATCAAGACGATCGCCGCCCAGTGCGCCGCCGAGACGCTCGGCCTGCCGATGGAGAACATCCTGGTCGACACCGCCGACACCGACACCGGGCCGCACTGCATGGGCACGTTCGCCAGCCGCGGCACCCACCGCGTCGGCAACGCCGTCATCATGGCCGCCGCCGAGGCGCGCGGCGTGATGCTGGAGGTCGCCGCCGAGGAGCTGGAGGTCGACGCGGCCGACCTGGAGACCGACGGCACCGGCTACATCGCGGTCAAGGGCGCGCAGGACAAGCGGGTGCACATCACCGACCTGGCGCTGGCCGCGCACTTCAAGCACGGGCGGACGATCTCCGGGCGCGGCATCTACCTCAAGGAGCCCAGCGTGCCCGTGCCCGAGACGGGGGAGATGGACCCCGACTCCTGCCAGGCGCACGCGTGCACGGTCGCCGTCGTCGAGGTCGACGACGAGACCGGGGTGGTCGAGGTGCTGGAGCTGTTCAACGCCTACGAGATCGGCCGGGCGCTCAACCCCGCCATGGCGACCCAGCAGGTGGAGGGCGGGGCGTGGATGGGGCTCTCGCACGCCCTGTTCGAGACCACCGAGCCGTACTACCCGGCCCGCGACCACGGGCCCCGCGACTTCGCCGGCTACCTGATGCCGGGGCCCGCCGACCTCCCCGTCCAGCACAGCCTGCTGCTGGAACGCCCGTCCGCCAACGGCCCGTACGGGGCCAAGGGGATCGGCGAGATGACGGCGAACGCCCCCATCCCGGCCATCGCCAACGCGATCTTCGACGCCTGCGGCGTACGCCTGACGTCGATGCCGTTCACCCCCGAACGCGTCCTGCGAGGGCTGGACGCCCTGAAGACGGAGGAAACATGCTGAAGGTCATCTCCCTGCTCAAGCGGGCCGAGGGACTGTCCCACGAGGAGTTCGCCAAGTGGGTCGTGGAGGAGCACGTCGAGTTCGCCAGGAAGCTGCCCGGCCTGCGCAGGTACACGGTCAGCGTGAGCAACGGCGCGGACGGGGCGTACGACTCGGTGAACGAGCTCTACTTCGACGACGAGGACGCCCGCGCCGCCGCGTTCGGCTCCGAGCACGGCAAGGCCGCGGCGGCCGACGCGGCCGCGCACACCTCCCAGCGCGTCCACCTGCTGACCACCGAGCACGCGCAGCTGTGACCCTGCGCCCGGGCGAGCTGGCCGCCGCGCTGGAGGGCGAGAGGTACTTCGCCGACGAGGGCCTGTGCACGGCCGTCCACCTGGCGCTGCGGCTGGGCCGGCCGCTGCTGCTGGAGGGCGAGCCCGGCGTCGGCAAGACCGAGGTCGCCTCGGTGCTGTCGCGGGTCACCGGGCTGGAGCTGATCCGTCTGCAGTGCTTCGAAGGGCTCGACTCCGGCCAGGCGCTGTACGAATGGGACTACCCCAAGCAGCTCCTCCAGGTCCGGGTGGCCGAAAGCCGCGGCCAGGACGTCGGCGAGCTGTACCGCGAGGAGTTCCTGCTGCGCCGGCCGCTGCTGCGCGCCGTACGGGCGGAGCGGGGCGCGGTGCTGCTCATCGACGAGATCGACCGGGCCGACAGCGAGTTCGAGGCGTTCCTGCTCGAATTCCTGGGCGACTTCCAGATCACCATCCCCGAGCTGGGCACCGTACGGGCGGGCACGCCGCCGATCGTGGTGCTGACCTCCAACCGCACCCGCGAGCTGCACGACGCGCTCAAACGGCGCTGCCTCTACCACTGGATCGCCTTCCCCGATCCGGACCGGGAGCGGGCCATCCTGCGCGCGTCGGTGCCCGGCCTCGAGGAACGGGCGGCCGAGGGGCTCGTCGCGGCGGTGCAGCGGGTACGGCGGCTGCCGCTGCTCAAGCGGCCCGGCATCGCCGAGTCGGTGGAGTGGGCACGCGGGGCGGTGGCGCTTGCGGAGGACGGCAGCCCGTGGCCCGTGGCGCTGCGCCGGGCCCTGGGCCTGCTGATCAAGGACGAGGAGGACACCCGGCTCCTCCTCGACCACGCCGAGGAGCTGTTCACCGATGCCTGACCCGGCCGCGAGCGAGGACCGGCCGGCGACCGACGTGGCGGCGGACGTGGCCGACGAGAGGGCCGCCGGGAGGGGCGCCGGGAGGGCCGGCCCGGTGGCGGCGGATCCGGCCGGGCTCGCCGCCGACCACCTGTGGGGGTTCCTGACGGGGCTGCGCGCGGCGGGGCTGCCGGCGGCGCCGCCGAAGCGGGCCGACCTGCTGCGCGTGATCGCCGAGTCACCACCGTCCGACCTGACCGCCTTGTACTGGTATGCCCGCGTCACCCTGCTCCAGGACGCCGGCGACCTGCCCGCCTTCGACCGCGTCTTCGACGCCTGGTTCCGGCAGGGCCCCCTCGACGACCCGCCGCTCCCGCGCGACGACGAGCGCACGCCGTCCCCCGGCGCGCCGGGCCACGACGACCCGCCGCCGCACGAGCTGCGGCCCGGCGACGGCACCCGGGCCAGCACCCTGAGCACCTACGGCACGCGGGACCTCGGCCGCACCGGCGAACGCGGGCACGTCCTCATGCGCGCGCTCGAAGCCGCCTGGCCCGCCGCCCTGCCCGCCACCCCGTCCAGACGCCGCCGCCCGGCCAGGACGGGCGACCGGCTGGACGTGCGGCACGCCTGGCGGCGCGCCCGCCGCCACGACGGCGAGATCGTCGACCTGCGCCGCCTCGCCCGCCCGCCCCGCCCCCGCCGCCTGCTCCTCCTGGTCGACGTCTCGGGCTCGCTCCGGCAGCACACCCCCGACCTGCTCCGCGTGGCGCACACCGCGCTGCGCGCCGCGCCCGCCCGTACCGAGGTGTTCACCTTCGGCACCCGGCTCACCAGGATCACCGCCGCGCTGTCGCACCCGTACGCCGACCACGCGCTGACGTCGGTCGCGCGGCTGGTCACCGACGCCGACGGCGGCACGGCGATCGGCGCGGCGCTGCACCGCTTCCTGGCCAACCCGCGCTACGCGGCGCTCGCCCGCGGCGCGCTCGTGATCGTCCTGTCCGACGGGCTCGAACGCGGCGACCCCGCCCCCATGGTCCGGGCCACGGCCCGGCTGTCGCGGCTCGGCCACCGGCTCGTCTGGTGGACGCCGCTGGCCTGCTCACCCGAGTACCGTCCCGCCACCCGCGCCATGTCGGCCCAGCTGCCGAGCCTGGACCACCTCGGCGGCGTCCGCGACCTGGCCACCGCGCTGGCGGAGGTCCGGCGCCTGCCCGCCGTCCTGTCCGGCCCGCGCCACACCGCCGCCAGGCACTGGACCCCGCACCCCATGGGAGCCGCCCGATGACCGATCCGTCCCACCACCGCGCCGGAATCGTGGACGCGCACCACCACATCTGGCGCGCCGCCGACCTGCCCTGGCTGCAAGGAGAGATGGTCCCGCGCATCTTCGGCCCGTACGAGCCGATCCGCCGCGACTATCCCATCGCCGAATACCTCGCGGAAGCCGCGCCCTGCGGCATCACCTCGTCGGTCTACGTCCAGACCAACTGGCCGCTCGGCCGCGCCCTGGACGAGGTCGCCTGGCTGCGCGACGTCCACGCCGAGACCGGCTGGCCCACCGCCGTCGTCGGCAGCGCCGACCTCTTCGACGCCGGCGCCGCCGACGTCCTGCGCCGCCAGGCCGCGCTCACCCCGCTCGTCCGCGGCACCCGGCTGCAGCTCCACTGGCACGAACGGCCCGAGTTCCGCTTCGCCGAAGCCCCCGACCGGATGAAGGACGCCACCTTCCGGCGCAACCTCGCCACGCTCGCCGAGCTCGGCTGGCTGTTCGAACTCCAGGTCTTCCCCGCCCAGATGGCCGACGCCGCCGACCTCGCCGGCGATTTTCCCGAGATCACGTTCGTGCTGGTGCACGCCGGCATGCCGGTGGGGTCCGACGCCGTCGCCGAGTGGACGCGCGGCATGAGGCTGCTGGCCGAACGGCCCAACGTCGTGGTCAAGCTCAGCGGCCAGGGCACCTTCGTGCACCGCGTCGACCGAGCGCTGATCGAACGGGTGACGGCCACGTGCCTGGACCTGTTCGGCTCCCGCCGCTGCATGTGGGGCAGCAACCTGCCCATCGAGAAGCTCTGGACCGACCTGCGTACCCTCCTGACCGCCTGGCAGGACGCGCTCGCCGGCCGGACGGTCGAGGAGGTCCACGACGTCTTCACCGCCACCGCCACCCGCGTCTACCGCCTCTGACCACGCTCTGACCACGCTCTGACCGCCTCTGACCGCCACGATCCGCCCAGGACGCCTGCCCGGGGCGATCGAGCGGCGTGTGCGAGCGGCGCGAACGAACGCGGCGGCCCGATCCGGGTACTGTGGGTGAGCGCCGGGGTTCGGTGCCGGCCCCGGCGGCGACGCGGCCGCCGTCCGCTCGCCAGCCGACGCGGCCACCATGGGGAGGCGGGATGCCCGGCAACGCGATCGCCGTGACCGTGGCCGAGGAGCACGGCGTGCTCGTCGTCAGACCGGCCGGAGGGCTCGTGTGGGAGACCGTCGCCGACTGGCGGTCGTGGCTCGACGGGCACGTGGCGGGCGATTCCGGCGTACCTGTCCTGGTGGACCTGTCAGCGCTGACGTTCCTCGACTCGGCCGGCATCTCCAGCCTGCTCTCGACCTCCGAGCGCCTGCGCCAGGCCGGCGTGCCGATGGCCTTCACCCAGCCCGCCCCGCTGGTGCGGCAGTGGCTGCGGATCACCGGGCTGTACGCCCACCTGCCCATCTTCGACACCGTCGAGGCGGCACTCCCGGCCGTACGCCCGCCGCAGTGACGGCCGGCGCGGCTTGTGGACAAGCTTCGCCGCCCACGTTGGTGGCCGCGCCGCATGAACGCATCGGTCGTCCCGCCGTCACGCACCCGCCCGAGCCCTCGCCGACGCCGCACCCGCGCGAGGCTGCCCCGGCAACATCCCGCTCTGATCCCGCCGGCCCGGCGTCCGGAGCGGCGCGGGGGAGCGCCGCCAGGACCGTCGCCGCGAGCGCCGTCCGATGATCCTGCGTCCAGGGCGGTCCGAGGGCCGCGCAGGACCTCGCCGGTCCCGGCAGGGCGGCGGCGAGCTCGTCCAGCGAGACGGCCGTCGCCCGGAGCGCCGACGCCCGCACCCGTGCCACCAGAGCCGAGAACGCGCCGTCGTCGAGCGGCTTGCCGTCGTGATGGACGGGCGCGGCCGGCACGCCCGGCTCGACCAGCTCGATCCGCCTGCGGTCGACGACCCGGTGACCGGCCGACGCGGTGACGGCCCACGGCCCAGCCGAAATGACGCGCTATGCCGACACGCATGCCCCGATTACGCCCCCGTCTCCGCACCGGCGGGCAGGCCTATCCCGTGCTGAGGTCGCGGCGGCGCAGACCGTACAGGCCGAGGCCCGTCAGCGCCGCGGCGAGCCCGAGCAGCACCACCGTGGCCACCGGCGCGGCCGCCTCCAGCGGATGCCAGGGCAGGTGGGACAGCACCGACGCGTTCACCAGCGGGCCGGGCAGCCGCAGGTACGCCCCCAGGACCGCGACGAACCCGCTGCAGCCGAGCACGGCCCAGGCCGCCGCGCCGGCCGCGCGCGGGGCGAGCCCGAGCAGGGCGGCGGGCACGGCGAGCAGGACCAGCACCTCCGGCACGCGGCGCAGGCTCGCCCAGGCGACCTCGGCGACGAGCCTTCCGTCGCCGGTCGAGAGGGCGGCGCCGGCCCCGAGCGCCACCCCGTACACCGTGAGCAGCGCCACCACGGCGAGCGCCGAGGCCAGCAGGGAGGATCCGAACCACGCCCGCCTGCTCGTCGGCCCGGCCAGCACCGGACCGGCGAGCCCGCGCACCTCCTCAGCACGCAGCCGCAGGACCGACAGCACCGCGTGCACGCCGGTGTAGAGGGACCCGGTGAACACCATGAGGCCGAGCCACGCCCGCCCGAAGTCCGCCCCGGCGAAGATCGGCAGGTCGGTGACCGACATCGCGCCGGTCATGCCGCCCAGGACGAGGCCCACGGCGAGGAACGCCGCCGCCCACGACACGATGGCCGCCCGCCGCAGCCTCAGCGCGAGCGCGAGCGGCGAGCGCAGCCAGACGGGAGCGCAGGCCGTGCCGGGACGCGCGGCCACCAGGGCGGCGCCCAGATCCCTCCGGCCCGCCAGCGCGTACGCGGCCGCGACCAGCAGCGCGGCGAGCAGCACCGACAGACCGAGCGGCCACCACCGATCGCCGGCCAGCACCCGGGTCTGCTGCGACCAGCCGATCGGCGAAAGCCAGAACAGCGGCCCGCCCTGCTCCGCCTGCAACGAGCCCGCGCCGCGCAGCAGCCACGCCACGAACAGCACCGCCCCGGCGAGCCCGGTGGCGCCCCTCGGATGCTCGGTGAGCTGCGCGGTGACCGCGGCGACCGCGGCGAAGACCATCCCGGCGGCGGCGAGGGAGGCGCCGAACAGCAGCGCGCCGCCGGCCGTGAACCCGATGGCGCCGGCCGCGACCGCGGCGAGCAGCGCGAGCACGGCGTTGCCCGCCGCGGCCACGACCAGCGCCGCCGTCAGCTGCGCGGGCCGGCCCACGACCGCCGCCCTGACCAGCTCGGCCCGGCCGCTCTGCTCCTCGGCCCGGGTGTGCCGGGTGACGAGCAGGATGTTCATCAGCGCCGCGGCCAGCAGGAACTCCACCCAGTACGCGGCCAGGAAGTACTTCTGCGTCGTGACGGCCTCGGCGCCGAAGAAGGGCCCGGCCAGCACCCGCATGAACGAGGCCCGGATCAGCCGCGTGGCGTCGGCCAGCGCCTGCGGCGTGGGGACGACCGCGGACGTGGCGGCGTAATAGAAGCGCGGGACGAGGGCCACGACGACCAGCACCCAGATCGGCAGCCTGAGCCGGTCACGGCGCAGCGCCAGCCGGACCATGGCGCCCGTGCCGGTCAGCGGGCCGCCTCCGTCCCGCGGCCGGGACGACGTGGCGGTCATGCGGCGGCCTCCTCGGTCTCGTAGTGGCGGAGCATGAGCTCCTCCAGCGTCGGCGGATGGCTGACCAGCGAGCGGATGCCGAACGTGGTCAGATGCCGGACGGCCGCGTCCAGGTGCTCGGCGTCCACGCTGAAGCTGACACTCCCCGCCCCGGCCCGCGCCCGGTGCACGCCGGGCAGCCGGTCGAGGCCGGTGACGGGGGAGGCCGTCTCCGCCGCGATCGTCGTCCGCGTCAGATGCCGCAGCCGCGCCAGCGTCCCCGACTCCACCGCCCTGCCGTCCCTGACGATGGTGATCCGGTCGGCCAGGGTCTCGACCTGGGCCAGGATGTGGCTGGACAGCAGCACGGTGCGCCCGGCGGCCTTCACCTCGGCGACGACCTGCTGGAACACCGCCTCCATCAGCGGGTCCAGACCGCTCGTCGGCTCGTCCAGGATGAGCAGCTCGACGTCCGCGGCCAGGGCGGAGACCAGGGCGACCTTCTGCCGGTTGCCCTTGGAGTAGGTGCGCGCCTTCTTCCGCGGGTCGAGCTCGAACCGCTCGATCAGCTCTCTCTTGCGCCGCTCGTCGATCCCGCCGCGCAGGCGGCCGAGCACGTCGATGACCTCACCTCCGGTGAGGTTCGGCCACAGTTCGACATCACCGGGTACGTACGCCAGCCGCCGGTGCAGCGCGACGGCGTCGGCCCAGGGATCGCCGCCCAGCAGCCGGACGGTGCCGGAGGTGGCGCGCACCAGGCCCAGCAGGATGCGGATGGTGGTGGATTTGCCGGCTCCGTTGGGGCCGAGGAAGCCGTGCACCTCGCCGGTGTTCACGGTGAGGTCGAGGCCGTCGAGCGCGCGGGCGGGCCCGAATGTCTTGACGAGTCCTGAGACGGTGATGGCAGGGGTCATGGGTGGTTCTCCGATGGGGAGGGCGGTTCATAGCAGCGGGGCGGTGACGCGGGCGTCGAAATCCCGGTCGGTGAGGGATTTGCGGAGGTTGAGGAGTGCTTCGGCCTGCCATCCGACGACGTAGCGGGTCTGCGGCCGGTCCGCCTCGACGGCCCGCCGGATCACCTCCGCCACCACGACCGGGTCGGTCGCTCGGAACGCCGGGCCGTCCACGTCCGCTTGCGCGTTCGTGTGCGTTTCCGCGTCGGCTTGCGCGTCCGTCTGTGCCTCCGCGATCGTCTGCGCCTCGGCCGCGCGTGCCATCGCCTCGGCCATCCGGCTGTAGGCGCCGTGCCCGGAGACCTCCCGCAGTTGCCGGGCGGCCCCCGCCTCGAAGCCGGTCCTGATGACGCCGGGCCGGATGACGACCACGTCGACGCCGAACTGCTCCACCTCCATCCGGAGTGTGTCCGAGAAGGCCTCGAGTGCGTGCTTGGAGGCGTAGTACCAGGCGCCGAGCGGCAGGGCGATCACGCCGCCGATCGACGATACGTTGACGATCGTGCCCGACCCGCGCAGCCGCATCCCCGGCAGCACGAGCTGAGCCAGCCGCGCCGGAGCGAGCACGTTGACCTCGAACAGATCACGCGCCATGGCAACCGGCGTGTCCTCGGCCGCGCCGTGGACGACCGCTCCGGCGTTGTTGACCAGCACGTCGATCCGCCCGTGCCGGTCCAGTAGGGTGCTGACGACGCGCTGGAGGTCGTCCTCCTCGGTGACGTCCAGCGGCAGCGCGTATCCTCCCGCTGCCACGATCGGCGTCATCCTGGGTACGCGGCGGGCGGCGCCGTACACGATGTGGCCCGCGCGCAGGAGCTCCAGCGCGGTGGCCAGCCCGATGCCGGACGAGGCGCCGGTGACGAGGCACACCCGGCCGGCCTTCTCCCGGACGCCGGTGCGGTGCGATGCCATCACGCCTCCCACGTCACGGCATGGACGCCTCCGGTAGCGGGAAGGCGACGCCGACGTACCCGCGTGAGTATGGGAGGAGGATCGAAGGGGCACTCCGCCGCACGCCCGATCGGTGGCGCGGACGCCAGGTGTGACTGGGTCATCTCGCTTCTTTTCTGCGGGAACGGCCATCGTTCACGCACCGGGAAAGCTACGTCCGCGTTCGAGCCGGCGGCAACGTACTGACGATGTATTCCCAGCTCAAAGCGGACTGATTGGCGCAACGACGTTGCCGCCGAACGCAACAACCGCCCGCCGCGTGTCGCAACGACCTTCGAACGGCGACATACTCGGCTCGGCAGCGTCGATCGGGAGGGGCTCATGCCTGGAGGCCATCTGACGTACGAGGACCGCCGCGCGATCGCCGACGGGCTGGCCGAAGGGCTCCCCTACGCGGAGATCGCCCGTCGCCTCGGACGGCCGAGATCCACCATCGGCCGGGAGATCGCCCGCAACGGCGGGCCGCACGGCTACCACGCGGCCAGGGCGCAGCAGGCGACCACCTGGCGAGCCCGCCGCCGTCCCACCCCGCCACTGCCGCCGGCCGCCGCCGGTGATCCCCGAGGACACGAGCACGGCGGACACGAGGTCACAGGGCGCGACCCGGGGGCGGTGCGCGCGTACGAGCAGAAGCTCACCGGCCTGCTGGCGGGAGGCTGGCCACCGATGGCGGCCAAGGTGATGGTCTGCCTGCTCACCAGCGACAGCGGGAACATGACCGTGGCCGACCTGATCGAACGGCTGCGGGTGAGCCCCGCGTCGATCTCCAAGGCGGTCGGCGCGCTGGAACAGCTGGGACTCCTCAAGCGCGAGCGTGACAACCGGCGCGAGCGGTACCGCATCGACGACGACGTCTGGTACCGCGCCTGGCTGGTGGGCACCCGGTCGATGGCGCTGTGGGCGGCCACCGTCAGGGAGGGCGCGGACGTGCTCGGCGCGGACACCCCGGCCAGCACCAGACTCCTGACCGCGAGCCGCTTCTTCCAGCTGCTCAGCGACGACATGGCCGCCTCCGCCGAACACTACAGAACCGCCTTCGCCGGCTCCTGGAGCCCCACTTCCTGACCCACGACGCCACCGCCCCCTTCCAGCCGATCCCCGTCTCCTGCCGTCGCACGGGCCCGCCCCCCGGGTGCGTCGGCCACCGAGGTTCACCGGCCGCGTTCGCTACCGAGGTGCACCGGGTGCGTCGGCCATCCAGGTTCGCCGGCCGCGTTCGCTAGGGAGGTTCACCAGGTGCGTTGGCTACCCAGGTCCACATCGTCCTGGCCGCGGGTCTACGTCCGGCCCGAAACGGCTATCCCTGCGCCCGTCCGCTCTCGACCTGAGTCCGATGACCGGCCGATCCCGCCTGCGATGTAATCGATCGCATGATCGAGTTCGACCACATCGGCGCATGCGCCGACCTCCTTCCCCCCGCCACCGCCGTCCAAGGCGGGCCGGCATGAGGGCCCGGCCGTTCCGCAAACTCGCGGCCATCATCCTGAGCGGCCTGACCGGCGCGTCGGCGGCGGCCGGCTGCGGGGGAGCGGACACCTCCGGGGTGACAGCCGCCGACGTGGTCCCCCTCGACCAGGCGCCACTCTCCGACGCCGCGCCCGCCCGCGTGGTCGGGATCGGCGAGGCGACCCACGGCAACAAGGAGTTCGTCAGAACCCGGCTGCTGGTCATCCAGCGGCTGGTGCGCGACCACGGCTTCCGCACCGTCGCCATCGAGGCCGACTTCGGCGGTACGGCCGTGGCCGGCGACTACGTCATGGGTGGCGAGGGCAGCGCGGAGGGCGCGGCGAAGGCGCTCGGGTTCGACCTCTACCGCACCCGCGAGACGGCCGACCTGATCAAGTGGATCCACGACCACAACGCCGCCGCCGACGACCGCGACAAGATCCGCCTCTACGGCTTCGACATGCAGCGTTACGACCGCAACAAGGAACGGCTGCTGCGCTATCTCGCCAAGGTCGACCCCGCCCTGAGACGCGAGGCGGAGACGTCGCTGGCCGACCTCACCGACGCCACCCGGACCACCCAGGACCCGAAGAAGACCGCCGCCGCTGCCAGCGCCGCAGGCCGGCTCGTCACCACGATGAGGGCCGGGCGGGAGCGGTACGTGAAAGCGAGCTCCGCGCAGTCGTACGCGCCGGCCCTGCACCACGCCGAGACGATCTGGCGCGGCGCGCGACTGCAGACCTCGGGCAACGACTACGCCGCCAAACGGGACGCCTGGATGGCCGGGAGCATCGGGTGGATCGCCGACACCGAGGCGGCCCAGGGACGCAAGAAGATCATCGTGGCCGGGCACAACGGTCACATCGACAAGAGCGGCGCGGCGTTCCCGTTCCAGTCGATGGGGCAGCGGCTGGCCAAGACCTACGGCGGCGGCTACTTCGCGATCGGCACCGAGTTCGGCAGGAGCACCTTCATCAGCAAGGACGAGGACTCAGGCGCACGCAAACGCTTCACCGTCAGCCACGACGCACCTGTGGCCAAGCTGTTCGGCGGCGAGCCGATGGGCTACGTGAACCTCGCGCAGGCCTCCGCCGACCCGGGCAACCGTGAGCTGCTCACCTCGAAGATCAGGATGGGCAGCGTCGGCGACGGCTTCCGCTCGGCCTACAGCTCCATCCTCTGGGCGTACACAGTGGAGATGGTGCCCGCCAAGTCCTACGACGCCCTGATCTATGTACCAGAGGCAAGCCCGGTGACCCCGCTGTGACCGGCCCCTGACAAAGCCGCCTGCGTACCTGAACCAAGACGCTGCTGACAGACCGGTAATAACGGGTGATCTCGGCCTCGGGCAGTTTCGCACTCAGGGCTGGATGGACCAGATAGTCGCAGTGATTCGCGTTGCCTTCCAGCAGCCCACCATCCTCGCCTCGGCCCGCAGATCGGAAGTGGGGTCAACCGGTCACCAGCCGGCTGGTCGCCGGTGATCTGGTCAGGCCGAGGTGGGTCGGCAGTGGAGGCTATCGGGAGGGGAGTGGCTGGGCGGCGGGCTCGGCGTGCAGGCCGTCGATGAAGAAGGAGAGGCAGCGGCGCCACATGCCCGGTGCCGTGTCCATCGACTCCCGGATGACCTGCGACATCGCCCAGACCAGGGTGACCAGGTCCTGGACGTCGAAGTCGGCGCGGAGCCGGCCGGCGGCCTTGGCGCGTTCGATGATGCGTTCGACGTCCCCCAGGCCGCCGCCGCAGGCCTGGCTCATGTCGGTGCTCAGCGAGAAGCTCTGCACCATGGCGTCGTTGAGGCTGTGATCCTCGGCCTGCAACGTGAAGATCCCCTCCAGCAGGCCGACGAACCCGGACCACGGGTCGGGGTCGGCCAGGGCGGAGGCGTTGATCTCCTCCAGCGCGGCCAGCCGCTGGGGGAGGATCGCCTCCAGCAGTGCCTCCCGGGTGGGGAAGTGGTTGTAGAGCGTGCCGATACTGACCCCGGCGCGGCGGGCGATGTGTTCCAGGGGCGCGTCGAGGCCGCGTTCGGCGAAGGTCTGGGCGGCTGCGACCAGCAGTTTGTCGCGGTTGCGCGCGGCATCCGACCGCAGCGGCTTCGATTCGGCTGCCATGCCCTCCATCATACGAAATCGAGGACACCCTCAAGTTCCGTGGTACGGTCTGGAGAGAAAGTTGAGGCAACCCTCGATTTAGTTGAAGGGGATAGTCATGTCCACAGCAGCAAGAAAGACCATCGTCGTCATCGGGGCCGGACCCGGGCTCGGCCTGTCCGTGGCGCACCGGTTCGGACGCGAGGGGTACGCCGTGGCGCTCGTCTCCCGCAGCGCAGATCGCCACCCCGGATACGTGGCGTCCCTGGCCGAGGCGGGCATCGAGGCGGCCGGCTTCGCCGCCGACGTGCACGACCGCGACCGGCTGCACGGCGCGCTCGACGAGATCGCCGAACGGTTCGGGACGATCGACGTCGTCTACTACGGCCCGGGGGCCGCCGACCCGTCCGCCTGGCCGGAACCGATCACCGAGACCACCCAGGCGCAGGCCAGGGAGGCGATGGAGCTGCTCTATCCGGCGATCGACGTGGTCGCCAAGGTGCTGCCGGGCATGCTCGCCAGGGGAGAGGGCGGGCTGCTGTTCGCCGGCGGCCTCAGCGCCGTCATGCCGATGCCGGCACTCGGCGGCCTGGCCCTCGCCTCGGCGGCACTGCGCAACTACGGGCTGACGCTCAACGCGGCCCTGGCCGAACAGGGCGTGTACGCCGGAAACCTGATCATCGGAGGGCTGATCGAACGAGGCGACATCTACCAGCTGGTCGCCTCCCAGCCCGAACGTTTCGGCGGCCAGATCCGCTCCCTGGACCCGGACACGCTCGCGGACGGCGCCTGGGAGCTCTTCACCAAGCGCGACCGCCCGGAGACGACGTTCAGCGCATTCTGACCCTGGAAAGATCGGCTGCGGCTGGGGTGGCGGAGCGCTGTCTCGGCTGGTCGTCCACGGCTCCCGTTGCTCAGGTGCGGGTCCGTCGGTCGTGCAGGGCTTCGTTCGTCAGTCGTGGCCTCCGCGGGTTGCGTGCCGCCTCTTTCGGCGATGCGCTGCCTTCGTCGATCAGGTGGAGCCCGCCCATCGGGTACGTGTCCGCCGGTCAGGAGCGGGTCGGTGAATGAGGTGCGGCCCGGCGGTCGTGGAGTGCCTGTGCCGGTCGGGAGCGGCTGGTTCGATGGGGTGGGGGGGTTGGCGGTCAGGCGCTGCCTCGGCCAGGCGTCGCGACCTCCGCTGAGCAGGCGTGGCACCGCCGATCGCGCACGGCTCCGTCGATCAGGTGCGGCCGCTGCAGGCCGTGCTCCGTCTTCGCCGAGCGGGGTTGGCGTTGTCGGTCAGGCGCGCCCCCGGTCGTGCACGGCCTTCGTCGATGGGCGGTGCGCGCCGATCAGGCACACCGTCTTCGTCAATCGATGGGGCGCGGCCTCCTCGATCGTGCGTCGCCCCGCCGATCAGGTGCGGCACTCCGCTGATCGTGTGGGACCCCCGGTTGTGTGGCACCCCCGGTTGTGCGGCCCCCGGTTGTGCGCACTCCGCTGGTCGTGCGGCCCCCCGGTCGTGCGGCCCCCGCCGATCGTGCACCGCCTTCGAAGATCGCTTGTCGGATCAGAAGGGGCCGCTCGTTGTGGTTCACGTGGCCTGCTCGGTGGCCGGGGGCGCTCGCTGGGGTCCGAGAAGCGGTTGCCGTCGGCGGTGCGTAGGTCGCAGGACTGGAGATGGCCGCCGGCGTGCCGATGTCGCGGCGGCGTGCGTTCAGGGGCGTAGGAGCGGCAAAAGCTGCGATCCCTGGCGGGTGATCTCGGGCAAGTAAGGGGTGTCGGAGAGGATGAAGTGGGTGATGCCGAGGGACTGGTAGCGGCGGAGTGACTTGGCCACGTCCTCGGCCGACCCCACCAGCCACGTCGTCCCCGCTCCGCCCGCCCCGTACCGGCCGGGCGCCGTGTAGAGGTTGTCGTCGAGGACGTCGCCCCGTGCGGCCAGGTCCAGCAGTCGTTGCTGGCCGACGGCGGCGCGCCAGTTCGGGTCGCGCGGGATGTGGCCCTGCGCCAGTTGTGCGACCTTGGCCTCGGCGTCGGCCCAGGCCTGCTCGGTGGTGTCGCGTACCAGCGTGGTGATGCGCAGCCCGAACTCCAGCGGGGCGTGCTCGCGCCCGACCTCCTCGCTGAGCCGCTTGAGCCGCTCGATCCGCTCGCCGACCCCGTCGAGCGGCTCGCCCCAGAAGAGCTGCACGTCGGCCTCGGCGGCGCTCACCCGTTCGGCCGCCTCAGAGGCGCCGCCGAAGTAGAGCGGAGGATGCCGGCGCTCGCCCCGGACGACCGGGCGCGGCGCCACGGTGGAGTCGGTGACGCCGAAGTGCTCCCCGTGGTAGGTGACGTTCTCCTCGGTCCACAATCTGCGCACGATCCGGATGAACTCTCTGGTACGGGCGTAGCGGTGGGCCTGGTCGCCTTCGCAGTCGCCGTACGCGGCCAGATTGTCCTTGCCCGAGACGATGTTGACCAGCACCCGCCCCTCGCTCATGTGGTCGAGGGTCGCGGCGGCCGAGGCGAACTTGGCCGGATGCCAGTAACCGGGCCGCACCGCGATCAGCGGCTGGAACGTCGTCGTCCGCGCGGCCAGCGCGGTCGCGACCGTGAACGTGTCGGGCCGCCCCCACCCGGTGCCGAGCAGCGCCCCGTCCCAGCCGTGCCGTTCGAGAGCCAGGGCGTGACTCGTGAGGGTCGGCAAGCTGTCGTGGTCCTCGACGACGTCGTCGCCCCGGTGGCCGGGCTGCGCCTGGTTCGGGATGTACCAGAGGAACGTGGGACTCATCAGCGGCTCCAAAACCTACTCTACATGTAGGTTTAGTATAAAAGGCGGTGAGGTTGCCGCAAGAGGTCGTGGCGGTCGGCGGCAGCGATCCGACGGCCGGATGCTTACCGGACTCCACCCCAGGGGAATGCCCTGAGCAGGCCTTATGGGAGGACGAGCAGGATGAGCATCGACAAGAGCAGCGCACGGCCGGCCGGCACACCGGCGCTGATGCTGCTGCTGGCGACGGCGGGGTTCGCCGTGAACTTCTGGGCGTGGGCCCTGCTCAGCCCCCTGGGCCCGAGGTTCAAGGAGACCCTGAACCTCACGGCCGCCCAGCAGGCGCTGCTCGTCGCGGTCCCCGTGATCGTCGGCTCGCTGGGCCGCATCCCCGTCGGAGCACTCACCGACCGCTTCGGCGGCCGGACGATGTTCCCGCTGATCTCGGCCGCCACCATCGTGCCGGTGCTGTTCATCGGCCTGGTGGGGCAGAGCTCCCTGGCGGCGCTGCTCGCCGGCGGGTTCTTCCTCGGGATCGGCGGCACGGTCTTCGCCGTCGGCGTCCCCTACGTCAGCGGCTGGTTCCCGCCCGAGCGGCGCGGCCTGGCCGTCGGCGTGTTCGGCATGGGCATGGGCGGCACCGCGATCAGCGCGCTCACCACGGTCAGCCTGGTCGAGGCCGGCGGCGCGGCCACCCCGTTCCTGCTCACCGCCGCCGCGCTCGCCCTGTACGCCGCCGTGGCCTGGCTCCTGATGCGCGACCCGCCCGGCCGCGCCGCACCGGTCGCGCCGATCACCGCGCGCCTGGCCGCGGCCGTGCGCCTGCCGATCACCTGGCAGGCCTGCATCCTGTACGGGGTCGCGTTCGGCGGATATGTCGCCTTCTCTGTCTACCTGCCCGTCTACCTGGAGTCCGCGTACGGCCTGGAGCAGGCGGACGCGGCCAACCGGATGGCCGGGTTCGTGCTGCTGGCCGTGGTGGCGCGCCCGGCCGGCGGCTGGCTGTCGGACCGGCTGGGCCCGATCCCCGTCCTGGCCGCCGTCTTCGCCGTGGTGGCGCTCTGCGCGGCGGCCCAGGCGTTCACCCCGCCGCTGATGCCGGCGGGCACGGCCGCGTTCCTGATCATGGCCGCCGCCCTCGGCGCGGGCAGCGGAGCCACCTTCGCCCTGGTCGCTACGGCGGCCCCGGCCGACAAGGTCGGCTCGGTCACCGGCCTGGTCGGGGCCGCGGGCGGGCTCGGCGGGTTCGTGCCGCCGCTGGTCATGGGCTTCGTGTACGGCAGGTCCGGTTCGTACGGGCTGGGCCTGGTTCTGCTGGCCTGCGTGTCGGCGCTGACACTGCTGCTGACCGTTACCGCCGTGCGCGCCACGGCCCGCCGCCGCGCGGACGCACCCCACGTCCGCCCGGCCTCCTGACGACGACACGCGGCGTCCGGCCGCGAGCGGTGCAGTATGCGGGCGTGTGACGTGGTGCCTGGCGGCGAGCGGTGCAGTATGCGGGCGTGTGACGTGGTGCCTGGCGGCGAGCGGTGCAGTATGCGGGCGTGTGACGTGGTGCCTGGCGGCGAGCGGTGCAGTATGCGGGCGTGTGACGTGGCGGCCTGCGGCGGGTCATAATCGAGACGGCGAACGGCGCCGCAGCCTGGCCCGCCCCCGCCGTCCGGAGCCACCCCGCATCTCCCGAGGAGACGTGCCGTGACCCTGATCGACGACCTGGCCCGCCCCCAGCACGCCGCCGTCCCCTCCATCCCGGCCCCACGCACAGACGTCCGCGAGCGGATCCCGCTGCTGTTCGGCGCCCTCGCCACCAGCGCGCCCATCGCCCTGGTCTGCGAGGCGGCGCTGCCCGTCGAAGAGGTCCTGATGATGGGCGGCCTGCCCATCCGGCTGCGCCCGCTGCGCCGCAGGCTCGCCCGCCTCCTGTACGACCGCCGCTACGGCGTGAGCACCGCCGACTTCGCCGATCTCGCCGACTTCGGCCTCGACCACCCCGAACGCGTCTACTACTCGCCCGCCCACTGGGGCACCCTGCGCCGGGCGCTGCCCGCCCGCGACGTCGCCGGCCACGACGTGTTCCTCGACCTCGGCGCCGGCAAGGGCCGCATGGTGCTGGAGGCGGCCAGCGCGTACCCGTTCAAGCGGGTGATCGGCGTCGAGTTGTCCGCCGAGCTGACCGAGGTCGCCCGCGCCAACCTGTCGGGCGCCAGGCTCCGGCTGCGGGCCGGCGAGGTGGAGTTCGTCCGCTCCGACGTGCTCGACTACCGCATCCCCGACGACGTCAGCGTGGTCTTCCTGAACAACCCGTTCAGAGGAGAGACGTTCGCCACCACGATGGACCGCCTGCTCGACTCGGTCGACCGCAACCCGCGCCCGCTCACCCTGATCTACTTCAACCCCGTCGAGGAGCACCGCCTGCTGCGCACCGGCCGCTTCCGCCACCTGCGCACGGTGGCGCCCTGGCGGCGGCGGGGCGGCGAGAGCGTCTTCGGCACCACCCGCGTCTACGAGGTCTCGTAACCGCGCCCCGCCGCGCGCGTCACGCCGGCCGGATCTCGCTGAACAGCCTGAGCGTCACCATCCGGGGCCGGGGCCACCGCACCCCGGGCAGGCGCAGGCTCCACGACGAGAAAGCCGTCTCCAAGACGATCTTCACGTACGGGTGCGCGCCCGGAACCCCGGCACACAGCACGGACACGGCCCGGCACACCTCCTGCCGCCCGAACCGCAGCCACGCCCGCCCTTCGCTCTCCAGGTCGGCCGACTCCCACAGCAGCACCGGCGCCTCGGCCCCGGGAGCGGGCGGCCGCAGCGGCAGGCGCAGGGCGAACCCGGCCAGCGCGCCGCTCGGCCGCAGGTAGAAGGCGCCGCTGACGCCGGGCGGATCGGACAGCGAACGCCGCCGCCCCGACGTGCCCACGGACAGCGTCGCCTCGGTGGCGTCCATGGCGATCCGCCAGGCGCCGGGACCGGTGTGCTCGATGTGTGAAGAGGTCTCCATGCTCACCCTGCCGTGCGGTTTCGGGGTTTCCCCCAGATACCTTCATGACGGGATTCGACCCCCGAATGTGACACATCGTGACCGTTTCCCCCAGGTGAGATGATCGCCCGACTCACGCCACCCAAACGTCGGCCCCCTGGCACGACGCCGGATCCAAGGCGCACACCGGTGCTCCCGCTCCGGAAAACGTTCCCGGAGCGGGATCGGTCAGGCCGGTGCGGGGCCGGCCTGCGGGGCGGCCACGAAACGTTCGTGGTTGGCGATCGTCGAGAGCGAGCGGAGATCGGCCCGGTCCAGGTACAGCAGGCCGTTCAGGTGGTCGGTCTCGTGCTGGGCGATGCGCGCCGGCCATCCGGACAACTCGGCGTCGTACGCGCGCCCGCTCCCGTCGAGCGCCGACAGCCGGACCCGCGCGTGCCTGGCGACGACGGCGGTCATGCCTTCGACGCTCAGGCATCCCTCGTAGAAGGCGCGGTGCTCGGAGCCGAGCGGGGTGACGACGGGATTGACGAGTTCGAGCGGCGGCTGCGGCGGCCGTTCCCGCGCGGCCGCGATGTCCGGCGGGACGTCGGCGGGGTCCTCGATGACGGCCAGCGCCAGCGGGATGCCGATCTGCGGCGCGGCCAGCCCCACCCCGACACCGGGCAGGTGCCGGAACATCGCGTCGAGCAGCTCGCGCAGCAGCCCGTCGGGCAGCTGCCCGTCGTAGGGCGCGGCCGTGCGGCGCAGCACGGGGTCGCCGACCTGGGTGACGGACCAGGGCCGGGGCGCTTCCAGCAGGGCGTGCACACGCTCGATCAGCTCCGCGCCGCTCATCGCCGCCCACCCGGCCTTCCGGCCGCGCTCTCGTGATGCCTCATGTACGGGAGATCCTCTCTGTCGGCACTCGCTCAGTAGAAGGTAGGGCACGTGCCGATATATCCGGCAGCCGACATTGACGCGCGACCAGACCTGGACCCTGGCCCGCGGCCGGGTCCTGGCCGCCGAGCACGTGGTTCAGCGGTTTCGGTGAGCTGGAGAGCGACGTCGGCGGCGGTGAAGGTCGCGGGGTTCGCGCCGAGGACGGTGGCCATGGCAGAGGCCGGTGCGGCGACGGGGATCGTGCGGCGGGGGCCGAGGGGCATCGGCGGTATCTGTGCGGTCAGGGCCGTTGGACCCATACGACTCGGGACGTTCGCCGCTGCCGGGCCGGCCCGTCGCGGAGGACGGTAAGGGGAGAAGGTGAGGTGGACGTCATGCCGATCACAGTCAAGGACGTCATGGGCAGGGTGGCCATAGCGGTGCAGCAGGACGCGTCGTTCGCGGACATCGTGGCCGCGATGAAGCGGTTCGCGGTGGGCGCGGTGACCGTCATCGACGCCGACCGCCGGCCGGTGGGCGTGGTCTCCGAGGACGATCTCCTGCTCAAGGAGGTCGATCAGGTACGGCACAGCGTGTCGATCTTCGAGTCGTCCAGGCGGCGCCAGGAGCACCGCAAGGCCGCGGCGGTGACCGCGGGCACCCTCATGACCTCCCCGGCGATCACCGTCACGCCGAATTCCCCCGTACGCGACGCCGCCCGCCTGATGCACGAGAAGCGCGTCAAGCAGTTGCCCGTGATCGACCCGGTCACCGGGCGGATCGCCGGCACCCTGCACCAGCGCGACGTCCTGCGCGTCTTCACCCGCCCCGAGCACGAGCTGGCGGCCGACGTCGACGCGGCGCTCGCCGGTCCGGACGGGGTGGGCGTGCGGATCGATCGCGGCGTCGTCACGCTCACCGGCGAGGTCGCGACCCGGTCGCGGGCCATCGCCCTCACCGAGGCCGTCAGGGCGGTCGAAGGCGTCATCGACGTCGTGTGCGAGCTGACCGCGCGCAAGGACGACCTGATCGTCGTCCCCCCGCTCATGTGACCGACCGGCTGCTCGGGCTAAGGCCGTACCCGGCGGGCCCGGGACTCCAGGTAGCGTTGCTCGGCCAGGCTGGCGGTGGCCTTCGCGGCGAGCCGGTAGTGCTCGTACGCCCCGCCAGGGTCCCCGTCCTGCTCCAGCAGATGCGCCCGTACGGACAGCAGCCGGTGATGCCCGGCCAGCCGCGCGTCACCGTCCAGCGTGGCCAGCAGCGCCAGCCCGGCCGCCGGGCCCTCGATCTCGGCGAGGGCGATGGCCCGGTTGAGGGTGACCATCGGGTTGGGCGCGATGCGTTCCAGGATCAGGTAGAGGGCGTGCACCTGCGCCCAGTTGGTCTCCTCCGCCGAGGCGGCGTCGGCGTGCGTGGCGGCGATGGCGGCCTGGAGCTGGTACGGCCCCAGCTCCGGCGCGGCCAGTGACGACTTGGCCAGCTCGATGCCCTCGTCGATCATCGCGCGGTCCCACTGTTTGCGGTCCTGCTCGTCCAGCGGCACCAGGTCACCGGCCGCCGTCGTACGGGTCTCGCGCCGCGCGTGGGTCAGCAGCATCAGCGCCAGCAGCCCGGTCACCTCGGCGTCCCCGGGCAGCTGCGCGTGCACCATCCTGGTCAGCCGGATCGCCTCGCGCGCGAGGTCGGCGCGGTGCAGCTCGCTGCCCGAGGAGGCGGTGTAGCCCTCGTTGAAGATCAGGTAGAGCACGTGCAGGACGACCCGCAGCCGCTCCTGCCACTCCGCGCCGTCCGGCAGGCTGAACGAGCTGCCGGCCGCCTTGATGCGCTGCTTGGCCCGGCTGATCCTGGCCGCCATCGTGGCCTCGGGCACCAGGAACGCGCGGGCGATCTCGGCGGTGGTCAGGCCGCCGACCGCCCGCAGCGTCAGCGCCGTCTGAGAGGCCCCGGTCAGCGTCGGATGGCAGCACAGGAACAGCAGCACGAGCGTGTCGTCGGTGTCGGGGACCTCTTCCGGCGGCACCTCCGCGGCCGTGGCCGACTCCCGTTCGCGCCGCGCGTGGTCGCTGCGCAGCTGGTCGATGAGCCGGCGGGAGGCGACGGTGGTCAGCCAGCCGCGCGGGTTGTCCGGCACCCCCTCGGCCGGCCACTGCACGGCCGCGGCGAGCACGGCCTCCTGGACGGCGTCCTCGCAGCCCTCGAACTGCCCGTGGCGGCGGAGCAACGTGCCGAGGACCTGCGGCGTGAGCTCACGCAGCAGGTCCTCGATGGCCGGAGATGTCATGACTCCAATTGTCCGTCAGCGAACATCACCTGACGCACCTCCACCCCCAGGCCCTCGATCGCGCTGTCCGGGATCTGCGCCGCCAGCTCGATCGCCCGTTCCTTGCTTTCGCAGTCGATCAGGTAGAAGCCGCCCAGGAACTCCTTGGCCTCCAGGAAAGGGCCGTCGGTCACCACCGGCTGGCCGCCGCGCACGGACACCACCGCCGCCTGCGACGGGTCGGCCAGCGCCTGCGTCGTGATCAGCTCGCCGGACTTCTTCAGCGCCTCGATGAACGCGGCGTGGCCGTCGCCGATCGCCGCCTTCTCCTCGTCGGTCAGCGCGTCCAGCACGGCCGGGTTGATGTGCAGGTTGATCAGGAACTTCATCGCGTACTCCTCGTGTGGTGCGAGCCCCGGAGCGGGGCCCTTC
Organism: Nonomuraea fuscirosea; assembly: GCF_003001935.1. GTDB lineage: Bacteria > Actinomycetota > Actinomycetes > Streptosporangiales > Streptosporangiaceae > Nonomuraea > Nonomuraea fuscirosea. The sequence goes on from NZ_PVNG01000006.1 coordinate 117,410, forward strand.
GCCGGTTGGTCGGAGCCGCCGCCGCCGTCTTGACATCCCCGGCCGGACTTTTCGCGAAATCTCTCATGGAACCCCGGCGGTGCGCGTACGCGGCGAAAATCCGGCCCGCGCCGATGTCAAGAAACGTCCGGCCGCTCCGACCTCCCGGCGAAACGTCGAGAGAACAGGAAGTTCGCAACATGCGTGTCAACCGGGCCTGGCTGGGACTGGCCGTCCTCACACTACCGACCCTGCTCGTCGCCATGGACATGACGGCCCTGCTCCTGGCCCTGCCGCAACTGAGCGCCGACCTGGGCGCGTCCAGCGTCCAGCAACTGTGGATCACCGACGGTTACGGATTCACCGTGGCCGCCCTGGTCATCACGATGGGCACGCTCGGCGACCGGATCGGGCGCAGGAGACTGCTGATGATCGGCGCGGCGGCCTTCCTGGTGCTGTCGGTCGTGGCCGCCTTCTCGGTCAGCCCGCTGATGCTGATCGTCGTGCGCGCGCTGCTGGGCGTCGCCGGCGCGAGCCTGACCCCGTCCACCCTCGCCTTGATCACCGACCTGTTCCGCGACGAACGGCGGCGCGGGCGGGCCATCGCCATCTGGGCGACCTGCCAGTTCACCGGCGGTGCGCTCGGGCCCGTGCTCGCCGGGCTGCTGCTGCAGCACTTCTGGTGGGGGTCGGTGTTCCTGGTCGCGGTCCCGGCGATGGCGGTGCTGCTGCTCGCCGGGCCCTTCCTGCTGCCGGAGCGGCGCAGCGACCAGGCCGGTCGGCTGGACCCGGTCAGCGTCGGGTTGTCCCTCGTCGCGGTCCTGGCGGTGATCTACGGCATCAAGCAGCTGACCGTCGAGGGCGCGCAGGCCGGGCCGGCGGTGGCCCTCGTCGCCGGGGCGGCTGTCGGCGCCGTGTTCGTCCGCCGCCAGCTGCGGCTGGAGGCCCCGCTGCTGGACCTGAGCCTGTTCCGCAACCGCCCGTTCACCGCCGTGCTCGTCGCCCTGGTCCTGGCCGGCGTCTCCATGGCCGGCACCGGGCTGATGGTCACCCAGTACCTCCAGGGCGTCCTCGGACACTCGCCGGTCGCCGCGGCGGTGCTGTTCGCGCCGATGGGACTGGGCACGGCGGCCGGCACCATGTTCGCGCCGGCCCTGGCCAGGCGGATGGACCGGACGACCGCGATCGCCGCCGGGCTGGCCTGCTCCGCGCTGGGCGCGCTGCTGCTGGCCGCCGTGGGCGGCGCCGGCTCCCTGCCACTGGTGATGACCGGCATCACCGTGCTCGCGCTCGGCACCGGCCCGCTGTTCGCGCTCGGCACCGGGCTGGTCGTCGGGTCCGTGCCGCCGCACCGCGCGGGCTCGGCGGCGTCGATGTCGGAGACCGGCAACTACCTCGGCGGCTCGCTCGGCCTGGGACTGCTCGGAGCGCTCGGCGCGGTGGTCTACGGCAGCCGCATGAACGGCACGTCCAGCTCACTCACGGAGTCGCTGCCCGGCTCCCTGCCCGGCTCGACGACCAGTGAGCTGCCCCGTCCGCTGGCCGACTCGGTGTCCGACTCGCTGGCCGGCGCCATCGCCGCCGCCGGGCACCTCCCCGCCGGCCAGGCCGCGGAGCTGCTGCACGCCGCGCGCGCCGCGTTCACGACGAGCCTGCACGTCACCGGCCTCGTCGCCGCCGCCCTCTTCGCCGGGCTGGCCCTGCTGGTCCACCTCATGCGCCCCGCCGCTCCCGTACGCGTGCCTACGTCCGAGCCGGCGGCGACAGCCAGACGGTGACGAGTCGGCGGCAGCCGCCTCCCGGAGCCGGGATCAGCGGGGCACGAGCCTGATCGTGGCGGCCCTGGCCTCGGGGCTGACGACGCCGGCCAGGAGGTTCGGCCCGTAACGGTGATACTTGGCGAGATACACCCCGTCGATCTCGTCGTCGAGGGAGGAGTCGGCGTCGGCGAAGCCGACGTCCCGCTCGACGCCGCCGGCCGAGACGCGGCCCTCGTGCCGGGTGAGCGTGCCCCGGTACCAGGCGCCCTCGCGGCCGTGCATGGAGCGGACGTAGAGCTCGTCGCCGTGCCGCACCACCCAGACCGGCACGGGACGGCGCAGGGTGCCGTCGCCGCGACGGGAGGACAGCTGCAGCTTCTCGGCCGTCCCGATCGCGGTGAGCTCGTGGATGCTCCACCCGGACATCGGCGGGCCCCCTCCCGAGTCGACCGCCGGCGGCGGCGATCCCCTTTCCCCGTCGACCCATCCGTACCCGGGCACCGTCCTGGCGGCCTGCCCGGGTGCGCATGGTCTTGGCAAAGGCGCCGTCAGCCGTCCTGGTGCGGCAGCCCGCGCTGGGTGAAGATCCCGATCAGCAGGCTGATCGGCAGGTCGGCCTCCGTCGGATAGCGGAAGTGCTGGTCGAGGTTGAGGCTGTAGTGGTTGCGCCGGCCGACCCGCTCCCGGGTCAGATAGCCGGCCTGGTAGAGGTCGGACACGATCTTCTGCACCGCCCGCTCGGTGATGCCGATGCCCTCGGCGATCTCACGCAGCCGCACCCCGGGGTCGCGTGTGATCGCCACCAGCACCCGTGCGTGGTGGGTCAGGAAGGTCCAGGTGGACGGTTCGTTCTCGGTTGCGTGCACGGTTGTGTGTGCTTCCTCCGCGGCTTCTCCGGCTCTGCGGAGATGGATGAAAAGTTTTACATGAAGATCCTATGACGAATAGTCTTTCGTGCAACAGTCTTCAGTCGTAACCTACGGAGTGCACGGCGTTCACCGCAATGCCTCCGTGCACCCTGTCGGCACTCTGAGCGTCACGAGGTCGCCATGTCTGCCCTCAGCCTGAGCCGCCGGTCCCTGGCGGCCGGCGAAGTGATCAGCGTCATCGGGGAACTCGACGCCACCAACGCCGGGGACCTCGAATCCTTCATCGGCGGTTCTGGCCGGCCCGGCGAGCCGCTGCTCCTCGATCTCGACGGGCTCACCTTCATGGACAGCAGCGGCCTGCACACGCTGCTGCGCGTGCACGCCGGCGTACGTGAGCGGGGCGGCTGCCTGCACCTGGCCGCGGTGCGCGACGTTCCCGCCCGGGTCCTGGAGATCACCGGTGTCGAGGAGGTCCTGAACGTGCACGCCGGAGTCGAGGAGGCGGCCGCGGCGGTGTGCGCGCCGCCCGCGTCCCCCTCCGGAGGTCTGTGATGCGCCTGGCCGGCCGTCACCTGCCCGGAGTGAGCGTGATCACGATCGCCGGCGAGGTGGACGCCACCACCTCGGCCGACCTGGAGACCTACCTCGACCAGGTGCGCCGGCGGCTGGACGAGCACCTGGTCGTCGATGTGAGCGGGCTGACGTTCCTCGACAGCTCCGGGCTGGCCGTCCTGCTGGCCGCGGCGACGCTCGCCCGCGTCCACGGCGCGGGCGTGCACCTGGCCGGGCTCCGGCCCAGGGTGGCCCGGCTGCTGGAGATCACCGGCGCCGAGCGGGCCGTGTCCGTGTACGACAACGTCGAGCAGGCGCTCGCCGCGGTGGACCTGTACGAGCGGGCCGAGCCGACCGAGCCCGCCTAGCCGCCTGGAGCGTTTCAGGGGAGCAGTTCGACATAGCCTTCGCTGCCGTTGACCCGGATCAGCCGGCCGTCCTCGATGCGCTCGGTGGCCCCGTCCACCCCGGCGACGGCGGGCAGGCCGTACTCACGCGCCACCACGGCGCCGTGCGTCATCACGCCCCCGACCTCCATTACCACGGCCTTGACCGAGACGAACAGCGGCGACCAGCTCGGGTCGGTGCAGACCGTCACCAGGATGTCCCCCTCCTCGACGTCGGCCTCGGCGAGGTCGCGGATGACCCGGGCGCGGCCCTCCACGACGCCGGACGACACGGCGATGCCCGCCAACGCCCCCTCGGGCAGGGCGCCGGCGTCGTACGCGCCGGAGAAGACCTCACCCTCGGAGGTGATCACGCGCGGCGGGGTCAGCTTCCGGTAGACCTCGTGCGCCTCCCGCCGGGCGGTGACGAGCGCGGGGTCCAGCTCGCCGGTGGCGACCGCGCTCCTGAACTCCTCGATGGACAGGAAGTACACGTCCTCGGGCTTCTCGACGACCCCGCGCTCCGCCAGCCGCGCCGCCTCCGCCATCAGGGCCCGCTTGTACAGCTCGTAGCGCAGCAGCAGGGAGTGCTTGGAGTACTCGCGGTAGCCGATGAAGTGGCGGATCAGGCGCATCTTCCTGGCCGCCCTCCTGGCCTTGGCCGCGCCGCCGGGCAGTTTCCCGACCCGGCCGAGCAGGTCCTCCATGGCGCGTTCCGCCTCGGCGCGGCCCTGTTCCGTCCTGCGGCGGCGTTCGCCGGGCGCGAAGGCGCGCACGTTCGCCAGGATGAGCGGGACGAGCGGCGCCGGGTCCTCGCTCCACCTGGTCCTGGTGATGTCGATGTCGCCGGCGCAGTGCATCCCGTACGCGCGCAGATAGCCCTCCAGCGTCTCCCGTACGGCGGCGCCGCCGGCGAGCCCGTCCAGGCCGGCGAGGAGTTCCCCGCGCGGGGCGGTCTCCAGGTGGCGGACGACCTCGGGGTGCGCGCGGACGACGTCGGCGACGTCCAGCAGGCCGAGCCCCATGGCGGCCACCACGTTGTGGTCGGCGGAGTGGGCGATCGCGTCGGCGGCGTTCCGCACGCCGAGCCAGGACTCCATGTGCTTGTCGACCCAGTTCACCGCCTGAATGCCGACGAAGGCCGCGGCCACGCTGCGGGTCGAAGGTCAGCTCGGCCAGGACGGAGTGGTCGTCGAGGATGTACTGGAACAGCTCGTCGCCGGACCTGCCCGCCAGGCCGGCGCGCAGCCGTTCCACCGTCTCCTCGGTGTGCGCGATGAGGGCGGGCACGACACCGGGGTCGTCCGCGCGGGAGAGCTTGAGGTACTGGCGGGCGATCGTCAGCGGGCCGGCGTCGCCGAAGTCCAGCATCGAGGTCCTGCCGCGCGCCAGCGAGGCGGTGAACTCCTTGTCCTTGAGCACGGTGCGCAGGCCGTCGGCCATGAGGACGTCCACCTTGCCGAGGCTCTTCAGGGTGGCCGGCCTGGCCCAGGCCGAGGTGAGCTCGGCGGAGACGTCCTTGTAGAAGCGGTTGCCCGCCACCACGCCCGCGGTGCGGCCGAGCCGGTCGTGCAGCAGGGCGAAGAACGACAGGCCGAGCGGGGCGAAGGCGTCGGTCATCATCTGCCGGTGGCCGTAGGAGACGTACACGTGGTTCCTGCCGTCGTGCGCGGGCGGCACGGGGTAGAGCGTGGTGACGGGGCGGCTCTGCAGCACGTACAGGCGGTCGTCGGACAGGGCCCACTCGATGTCCTGCGGCTCGCCGTAGTGCGCCTCGATCCGCCGGCCCAGGCTCTCCAGACGCAGGATCTGGGCGTCGGTGAGCTTCTGGACGCCCTGTCGTTCCGGCTCGACCGGCTGCTCCAGGGTGCCGCCGCCGGGGGCGGCGCGCAGTTCCTTCGTCTGCACGGCGACCGTCCTGCCGATGATCCGCCCGCCCCTGACCCGGTAGTTGTCGGCGTTGACCAGCCCCGAGACGAACGCCTCCCCGAGGCCGAACCCGGCGTCGATCGAGACCACGTGCCGGTTGCCGGAGACCGGGTCAGCGGTGAACATGATGCCCGCCGCGTCGGGGAAGACCATCTGCTGGACCACCACCGACAGCCGCACGGCGCGGTGCTCGAAGCCGTTCCTGATCCGGTAGGTCACCGCCCGGTCGGTGAACAGCGACGCCCAGCACCGCCGCACGCCGTCGATCACCGCGGCGGCGCCGCGGACGTTGAGGTAGGTGTCCTGCTGCCCGGCGAAGGAGCTGGCGGGCAGGTCCTCGGCGGTCGCGCTGGAACGCACCGCGCACGGCACGCCGTCGCCGCCCGCCTGCTCCAGGTGCCGGGCGATCTCGCGCCGGATCTCCTCCGGCACGCTCAGCCCCTCGATGACGGTACGCAGCCGCGCCGCGGCGACGGCGATCGCCTCGCGGTCGTCCGCCCGCAGCCCGGCCAGCCCGTCGATCAGCGCCCCGGCGTCCGCGTCCTCCTCCACGACCTGCCGGTAGGCCTCGGTGGTGACGCAGAACCCGTACGGGACCTCGACGCCGCCGATGGACGACAGCTCCCCGAGGTTGGCGCCCTTGCCTCCGGCCAGGGGGAGCCGCTCCCTGCTCACCTCGCGGAACCCGAGCACGTACGCACCCATGGCTGATCCCGTCCTTTCCCATTCAAATACAGAGCAGCACTGTATCGTAATGGGGATCGGGGTCAGGGGCCGCCCCCGAGCCGCTCGAAGACGAGCTGGGTCCGGTGGACGGCGCGCACGCCGTACACCCGCGAGATCAGCTCCGGCGTGAGGACCCGATCGGGCGGGCCGCCCGCCACGATGCGGCCGGCGCTCATGACGTAGAGCCGGTCACAGAACGCGGCGGCCTGGTTGAGGTCGTGCAGGACGGCCAGCGTGGCCATGCCCAGCTCGGCCCCCAGTTCGCGGACGAGATGCAGGATCTCCAGCTGGTGGCGGACGTCCAGGTGCGAGGTGGGCTCGTCGAGCAGCAGCAGGCGCGTCTCCTGGACCAGGGCGCGGGCGACGAGCGCGCGCTGCTTCTCGCCGCCGGACAGGGTGGCGTAGACGCGCTCCCGCGCGCCGGACAGGCCGACCCGGTCGAGGGCCCGCGCGCACCGCTCCTCGTCGGCGGCCGGGACGCGCCGGTACGGCGTGCGTCCCATCAGCACCACCTCGCCCACCGTGAAGTCGAGCTCGGCCGGCGTCTCCTGCGCCACCACGGCCGTGCGCCGGGCCGACTCGCGCCAGGGCAGGCGGTGCACGTCGTCGCCGTCCACGGTGACGAGCCCGGCCGAGGGCCGCAGCGCCCGGTAGATCGTCCGCATCAGGGTGGACTTGCCGCAACCGTTCGGCCCGACCAGGGCGGCGAACTCGCCACCGTCCACCCGCAAGCCGGCTTCGTGCACGATGCCCCGGCCGTCGAGGCGCGCAGAGACGCCGCTCACGTCGAGCCTCACGCGACGCTCACCGCCCGCTCGGCCGAGCGGCGGCGCAGCAGCCACAGGAAGAACGGCACGCCGAACAGCGCGGTGACGATGCTCAGCGCCAGCTCCTGCGGCGCGCTCACGGTGCGCGCCGCGACGTCCACCAGTTGCAGGAACGCCGCGCCGAGCAGCGCCGTGACCGGCAGCACCCGGCCGTGGTCGGCGCCGACGAGCAGGCGGGCCGCGTGCGGCGCGATCAGCCCGACGAACGCGATCGCGCCGCTGGTGGCCACCAGCACGCCGACCAGCAGGGAGGTCAGGACGAAGAGCGTGACCCGCAGGCGGGGCACGTTCACGCCGAGGGAGACGGCGCTCTCCTCGCCGGCGGCCAGCGCGTTCAGCGGGCGATGCCGCGTGAGCAGGTACGCCAGCCCCGCGCCCAGCACGGCGGCCGGCAGCGGCAACATGTGCCAGCGGGCCCCGCCCAGGCTGCCCATGAGCCAGAACAGCACCTGCTGGGCGGCCCGGCCGCTCTGCGCCTGCTGCAGCACGAAGCTGTAGAGGGCCTGGAACAGGTAGGCCAGCGCGACCCCGGCCAGCACCAGCCGCGACGGCGTGATCCGGCCGGCCCGCTGCGCCAGCGCGTACACCAGGCCCAGGGCCAGCAGGGAGCCGGCGAAGGCGGCGCCCGACAGCGACAGCCCGCCCAGCGCCCCCGCGCCCAGGATCAGCACGAGCACCGCGCCGAACGACGCGCCGGAGGAGACGCCGAGCAGGAACGGGTCGGCGAGCGGGTTGCGCACCAGCGCCTGCAGCACCGCCCCGACCACCGCCAGCCCGGCCCCGACCAGCAGCGCCAGCAGCGCCCGCGGCAGCCGGAACTCCCACACGATCTGCTCCTGCACCGGCGTCCACGTGCGCGGGAACAGGCCGGGCGCCAGCCGGTCGGCGACGATGCCCCACGCCTGCGGCAGCGCGACGTGCACCGCGCCGATGCTCACCGCCAGCCAGGTGGAGGCGAGCACGGCCACGGCCAGCCCGGCGACGAGCGCGAGGTAACGGGCCCGGCGCCGGCCCGGCGCCTGGGCGGGGGTGGTCGCCGCGGTCATGCGGGGAACGCGCCGGGGTGCAGGAAGCGGGCGATGTCGGCGATGGCCAGCAGGTTGCGGTAACCGGGATGCTGGGCCGCCACCGGCAGCGCCAGCACCCGCCGGTCCGCGGCGGCGGGGCTGTTCCTGACCACGGCGAAGGTGTCGGCGGTCTTGGCCCGCACGCTCGGCGTCGTCTCGCCCCGCAGCGTGGCGTACTCGCTGACCAGGACCGCCTCCGGCTGCGCGGCGCTGACCTGCTCCGCGCTGACCTCGGTGTAGTCGCCCTCGACGTCCTCCAGCACGTTGCGCCCGCCGGCTGCGGTGATCATCTGGTGGGTCAGGCCGGCGCCGCCGTAGGCGTTGACCGGGCCCCGGCCGCCGTCGGTGGCCAGCACCCTGACCGGCGGCCGGCCGGCGATCCGCTCGCGCACGTCGTCGAGGCCGGCGCGCAGGCCGGCGGCCAGCTTGGCGGCGCGGTCGGGGACGCCGAAGATCCGGCCCAGGTTGTGCAGGTCGGTGAAGGTGTCCTCCAGGGTGAACTCGAGCGTCTCCCGAGGGCTGCACCAGCCGCCCAGGATGTAGACCGGGGAGTCCGCCGCGTCCAGCTCCGCCACCGTGGCGTAGCCGCCGGCGGCGTCGAAGGAGGCCATCGCGTTGTCCAGCACGAAGTCGGCGCCCTGGGCGAGCATGACCTCCTTCTGCGGCAGCATGATCGTCGGGGAGATCTCCTTGATCCGCGCGTACAGCTCCCGGTGGCCCGGCAGGAACGCGCTCTCGGAGAAGTTCGTCCGCCCGGCCACCCGGTCGGCCAGGCCGAGCGCGAACAGGGTCTCCAGCGAGGGGTGGTAGCCGGTCACCACCTTGGCCGGCGGCCGGTCGAAGGTGAGGGTGCGGCCGCAGTTCTGGATCGTGACGGGGAAACCGGCCGGCGGCGCCGCGGCGGGCCCGGATTCCTGGACGGCGGGCGCCTGCCCGCAGGCGGTCAGCGTCAGGGCCGCCAGCAGGACGAGCAACCTTCTCATGCGGTGAGTACTCCGGGGGCGAGGTGGGTGATCAGAGGAAACACCACATTCTGCACAGAACTCGTAATTGCCAGCAAGTTGCAATTAGTGCTGCGTGGCGACGATGGGGCGCCGAGTCCGGGCATGCCAGGGACGCCTCGCGGCATGGGGCGCCGGAGGCGTTCGTGGAGGTCTTGCGGGGAGTTTCCGGGGGCTCTTGGGGTCAGTCGCCGCCGTCGTCGCCGGCCCAGCTCAGCACGACGAACGGGACGTTGCATGAAGGGTGGTGCACGCGGCCCGCGGTGATGCGGTAGCGGACGCCGTGGGTCTGGAGGTCGGGTTTTAAGCGCACCCGTACGACGCCGACATCCTGCTCGATGTGGGTGAGCATGCCGTCACAGGGGCCGCCGACGCAGATGGCGTTCGGTTTCGGTCTCCTGGCGGGCCGGGCCCCTGGGATCCCACTCACCACAGAGCGTTCCTCCGAGTCTTGGCTGGTCTCTAGAGACTACGCGGGGACCTCCGCCCCGGTTCGACCGCCCCTGCCCCCGCGGTCCGCCGAGAAAGGCGTTCGCGCCGACCTGCCGTATGATGTACGGTACGGCGTACGACAGGAAAGGGGTTCTCATGGTCTACCAGCCGAGCGACGACGACCGGGCGAGTGTGGAGGGCTGGTTCGCGCAGTACGACGCCCTGGCCGAGCAGGGCGCGATCGAGCAGCTCGCCGACCTGGCGGTCTTCCCGATGAACGTGGTCACCGACGTGCCCGGCGGGCACGCCGCCGTCAAGCAGTGGAGCAGGCGGGAGTACGTCGAGGCGATGAAGGAGGCGATGGGCGGCGGCACCGCGGGCCTCGGCCTGACCTCCGTCCGCACCCCACGCTTCCTCAGCCCGAACCTCGTGGTCGTCGAGACCGACGCCACGATGACGATCGAGGGCCGCGAGGAGCACATGCGCTACGCGGACCTGCTCGTCCGGACGGAGGAGGGGTGGGCGTTCCAGACGATGATCCAGGGCGGCTGGGGGCACGGCTGGCCCCCGGCCCGCCGCGGCTGACACCCACCGGCCGACGGGACCCGTCAGCCGGCGGGTCAGGCGGCGGCGTCGTGGCCGTAGACCCAGGCCAGGGCCTGGAGCGACATGCCGGGCACGCCCTCGGACATCCGGGCGTCGCGTTCGGCCTGGCCGGGCCCGTCGGGCAGGTGGAACTCCGTCTTGTTGGCCGTCGACATGGCCTGCAGCCGTGACGTCCGCGGGAGGCGCGCCGCCTCGTACTGGAGCAGCGCGGCGGGCAGGACGGCGGCGAGGTCCCGGCGGGGGCCGGCCTGCGCGGCGGCCAGGCGGGCGGCGAGGGTGGCGGCGTCCTCGACCGCCATGGCCGCCCCCTGCGCCATGAACGGCAGCATCGCGTGGCAGGCGTCGCCCAGCAGCGTCACCCGGCCCGCCGACCAGCGCCGGAGCGGGGCGCGGTCGAACAGCGCCCACAGGTACGTCTCGTCCACCGCCTCGATGATCGCCCGCACCTGCGGATGCCAGCCTTCGAACGCGGCGAGCGCCTCGGCGACGTCCCTGCGGTCGGTCCACGACTCCCGCGTCCAGCTGTCCCGCTCGATGATCGCCACGAAGTTCACCAGCCGGCCGCCGCCGACGAAGTAGTGCACGAAGTGCGCGCGGGGCCCCATCCACAGTTGCGTGGTGACCTCCAGCCCCAGGCCGCGCAGCCGCTCGGCCGGCACCAGGCCGCGATAGGCGACGCAGCCGGTGAACCGCGGATGCTCGGGCCCGAACAGGGCGGCGCGGGTGGGGGAGTGGATCCCGTCCGCGCCCACCAGCACGTCGGCCGCGGCGCGGGCGCCGTTCGCGAACCTCGCCTCGACGTGGTCGCCGTGATCGGTCAGCCCGGTGAGACGGTGCCGCAGGTGCAGGCGTTCGGCGGGCAGGCGCCGGGCGAGCGCGGCGAGCAGGTCGGCGCGGTGCATCAGGTAGTGCGGGAAGCCGAAGGCGGCCTCCAGCGGCCCGGCCTGCGGCGAGCGGGCCAGGGTGCGGCCGTCGTCCCAGCGCCGCTGATGCAGGGCCACCGGCTTGACCCCCGTCCGCTCCAGGTCCTCGGCCAGGCCGAGCCCGTGCAGCACGCGGGAGGCGTTCGGGCTGATCTGCACGCCCGCGCCGACCTCGCTCAGCGCGGCGGCCTGCTCGTAGACGTGCGCGTCGATGCCACGGTGCAACAGGGAGAGCGCGGTGGTGAGCCCTCCGACGCCGCCGCCCACGACGCTAACCGAGATTCCGCCGCCGTCACGGGTGCCGTCCGGGTGGGTGCTGTGTGCGCTCATGGCCGGCTCCCCGCCGTCGTGGTCGCTGCCCCTGCCTCCACTGTACGGAAGGCGCCGGGCCGCCGAGACCGATGTTTGACGAGTCCGCCCCTTGAGTTCTAGTCTTCTAGAACACTAGAGACAAGGGAGGTGCCCGATGACGGAGACGGAGACCCTGACCGGCCGCGCCGGGCCGTACTTCGGCCGGTTCGGCGGCCGGTTCACCCCAGAAGCCCTGGTCGTGGCCCTGGACGAGCTGGAGGCCGGCTACCGCGACGCGCTCGGCGACCCGGCGTTCCGCGACCGGCTGGAGGAGCTGCACCGCTCGTACTCGGGCCGCCCGAGCGTCATCACCGAGGTGCCGTCCTTCGCCCGGCACGCCGGCGGCGCCCGCGTCCTGCTCAAGCGCGAGGACCTCAACCACACCGGTTCCCACAAGATCAACAACGTGCTCGGCCAGGCCCTGCTCACCCGGCGCATGGGCAAGCGCCGGATCATCGCCGAGACCGGCGCCGGCCAGCACGGCGTCGCCGCCGCCACGGCCGCCGCCCTGCTCGGGCTGGAGGCGGTGATCTACATGGGCGAGGTCGACATGCGCCGCCAGGCGCTGAACGTGGTCAGGATGCGCCTGCTCGGAGCCACCGTCGTCCCCGTGACCTCCGGCTCGCGCACACTCAAGGACGCCATGAACGAGGCCATGCGCGACTGGGTCACCAACGTCGAGCACACCCACTACCTCATCGGCTCGGTCGCGGGGCCGCACCCGTTCCCGGCCATGGTGCGCGAGTTCCAGCAGATCATCGGCATCGAGGCGCGGCGGCAGATCCTCGATCTGACCGGGCGGCTGCCCGACGTCGTCTGCGCCTGCGTCGGCGGCGGCTCCAACGCGCTCGGCATCTTCCACGCCTTCCTCGACGATCCCGGCGTCGAACTCGTCGGCCTGGAGGCCGGCGGCGCCGGGGTCGGCACCGGCCGGCACGCCGCCGCCGTCTCCGGGGGCACGCCGGGCATCCTGCACGGCAGCCGTACGTACGTGCTGCAGGACGAGCACGGCCAGACCCGGGAGAGCCACTCCATCTCCGCCGGCCTCGACTATCCCGGCATCGGGCCGCAGCACGCCTGGCTGCACGACACCGGCCGGGCCCGCTACGAGGCCGTGGACGACGCGGCGGCCATGGAGGCGTTCCAGTTGCTGTGCCGCACCGAGGGGATCATCCCGGCGATCGAGAGCGCGCACGCCCTGGCCGGGGCCATCAGGGAGGGGCGGCGGCTGGGACCGGACGGGATCGTCCTGGTCAACCTCTCCGGGCGCGGCGACAAGGACATGGACACGGCCGCCCGGTACTTCGGGCTGATGGAGGCGGACGCATGAACTACCGTTCACCAGCCGGCCACGCGGGCGGATCCGAGAGGCCACGGCGAGGCGGGCTTGAGAAGCCGAGCGGGCGTGCGGACCCGCCCGAGGGGATTCGGAAAGGCGAGCTTGAGGAGTCGATGGAGGGCGGGCGCGCGGGCCTGTCCGAGGAGGTTCGGGAAAGCGGGCCTGGAAGTGCCCGGGCGGTCGTCGAGCGGGCGGGGCGGGAAGGGCGGGCCGCGCTGATCGGCTACCTGCCGGTCGGGTTTCCCGACGTCGCGACCTCGGTGGCGGCCATGCGGGCCATGGTCGCGGGCGGAGTGGACGTCGTCGAGGTGGGCCTGCCGTACACCGACCCGCTCATGGACGGCCCGCTGATCCAGCGGGCCACCGAGGCCGCGCTCGCCCGCGGGACCACCCCGGCCGACGGGCTGAGCGCCGTCCGCGCCCTGCACGGCACACCGGCGCTGATCATGACCTACTGGACGCTGATCGACCGGTACGGCGTCGCCCGCTTCGCCGAGGACCTGGCCGCGGCCGGCGGCGCCGGGCTGATCACCCCGGACCTCCTGCCCGAGGAGGCCGCCGCCTGGCACGCCGCCGCCGACCGGCACGACCTCGACCGCGTCCACCTCGTCGCCCCCACCTCCACCCGCGCACGCATCGACCTGGCCGCCCGCTCCTCCCGCGGCTTCCTCTACGCCGCCTCCGTGATGGGCGTGACGGGGGAGCGGGAGCTGGTGAGCTCGGGGGCGAAGGACCTGGTGGCGCGCGTGAAGGAGATCACGGACCTGCCGGTGTGCGTGGGGCTCGGCGTGGGGGACGCGGCGCGGGCCGCCGAGGTCGCCGCGTTCGCGGACGGCGTCATCGTCGGCTCGGCCTTCGTCCGCGCCCTGACGGACGCCCCCGACCCGGCCGCCGGCATCGCGGCCGTGGAGACCCTGGCTCGCGAACTCGCCCACGGCGTACGGCGCAGCCCGGCCTCGAACCGCCGGCGCCCCGTCGCCGAGCAGCCCGGTGGCCAGCGCTGAGGGTACCGGCCGGTCAAGGGCGGAAGGGTCAGCTACCGAGCGGTCAGGCGGCATCGGTCGGTTGCCGGCGGGTCCGGCGCCGGCGGGTCAGATCCCGAGTGACCGGGTGCCGAGTGGTCAGGCGGCATCGGTCGGTTGCCGGCGGGTCAGATCCCGGGTGGTTGTGTGCTGGGCGGTCAGGGGGTGGGGTGGTCGAGGCGCAGGGCGACCGCCGGGCGTTCCGGGGCCTGCCGCCGCGTCGTGAACACCACCTGCGACGCGCACATGATCGCCCGGTCGGCCAGCACCGGCCGATCGTCCACGTCGTACGTCACCCGCTCGCTCATCAGCGCGGCGCCTCCCGCGGGCTGCTCCAGCAGGCGGGCCTGCTCCTCCGACAGGACCACCGGCTTGATCGCCTCGGTCGCCCACGACGGCGTGACCCCGCCCCGCTCCTCGATCAGCCGGTAGAGCGGCGTCCGCTTCAGCTCCTCCTCGTCCAGGCCGGCATCCGAGCCGAGGTTCGCCGCCAGGGCGGGCGGCAGGTAGGAGAGCTGGTGGATCACCGGCGTCCCGCCCACCACCCGCAGCCGTTCGATCACCGTGACCTCGTCGCGCGGCCCCAGCCCCAGCTGGGCGGGCACCGGCGCGGGAGCCGGCCCGCGGCGCACCCCGAGCAGCACCGTCTCCAGGTCGATGCCCTGCTCGGCCAGCTCTTCCGCCAGGCTGCCCAGGCTGTTGAGCTGGTAGGGGATGACGGGCGGGCCCGCGACGAACGTGCCGAGCCCGTGCCGCTGCTCGATCCGCCCCTCGCCGCCGAGCCGCTGCAACGCCTGGCGGACGGTCATCAGGCTGACGCCGTAGTGGTCGGCGAGCTCCCGCTGCGAGGGCAGCGGCTGGCCGGCCGCGACGTCGCCCGCCTCGATCCGGGCGAGGAGATCGCGGTAGATGGCCTGGTACTTCGGCTCGCCACCCGCCGTGCCGGTCAGGCGCGGCCTGGGCTCTCCCTCCGGGAACATGCGCCAAAGCCTATCCGTGGCCGTCGTCGATCACGCTCGACGTCCGCTCCGCAACCGCCGTCGCGCACATTCGCCGACTACTCCTTGGTCGTCATCGAGCACGGTCGCCGACCGCCCGGAGGCCACGGTCGCCCTTCGGCCGGTGGCCGCCGGGGACCATGGTTGTCGTCCCGCATGGGGTGGATGTCAGGATACGGATCATGTCAGATGCCATGCGGTACCCCCTTGAGCCAGGCCCGGAGCAGGTGCGTCAGATGGGTGAGGCCGTGCTGGCCTTCGCCGAGGAGTACCTGCGCGACCTGCCGGAGCTGCCCGCCTTCGACCCGATCGGCGGCGAGGAGCTGGCGGGGGCGCTGCGCGAGCCGGCTCCCGAGCTGGGCAGCCCGCTGCCCGGCCTGCTGTCCACGCTGCACGCGGCGGCCCGCGTCGGAGCCACCAGCGCCGGTCCCGGCTACCTCGCCTACGTGCCGGGCGGCGGCCTGTACGCGGCCGCGCTCGCCGACTTCCTGGCCGCGGTGATGAACAAGTACGTCTCCGTCTGGCAGCTGGCCCCCGCGTGCGCGCAGATCGAGGCGACGGCCGTCCGCTGGCTCTGCGACCTGTTCGGCTATCCCGCGCAGGCGCGCGGCATCCTCACCTCCGGTGGCTCCATGGCCAACTTCTCCGCCATCGTGACCGCCAGGAACGCCCGGCTCGGGGAGAGCTTCCTCGACGGCACCGTCTACGTCACCGGCCAGACCCACGCCTCCTGCGCCAAGGCGGCCCTGCTGGCGGGCGTCCCGCGCGCGCACGTCCGCGCCGTGCCGACCGGCCGGGACCTGGCCATGGATCCGGCCGCGCTGGAGCGGATGATCGAGGAGGACCGGCGGGCCGGGCTGCGGCCGTTCCTGGTGATCGGCAGCGCGGGCACGACGAACACCGGGGCCGTCGACCCGCTCACCGAGCTCGCCGCCGTCGCCGGCCGGGCCGGGGCCTGGTTCCACGTCGACGCCGCCTACGGCGGCCCGTTCCAGCTCACCGAACGCGGCCGGGCCCGGCTGCGCGGCATCGAGCTGGCCGACTCGATCACGATGGATCCGCACAAGGCCCTGTTCCTGCCGTACGGGATCGGCGCGCTGCTGGTACGCGACGGCGCCCTGCTGCGCCAGGCCCACCACATGGACGCGGCCTACCTGCAGGACCTGAGCGAGGAGGAGGAGATCCCCAACTTCAGCGAGTACTCCCCTGAGCTGACCCGCGACTTCCGCGGCCTGCGGCTGTGGCTGCCGATCAAGCTGCACGGCCTCGGCGCCTTCCGCCGCGCCCTGGACGAGAAGCTCGACCTGGCCGAGCTCGTCTACGAGCGGCTGCGCGAGCAGGGCTTCGAGGTCCCGTGGCGACCGAGCCTGACGGCCGTCGCCTTCCGCTGGGCCCCCGGCGGCGGCGACAGTGACGGTAACGGCGACGGCGACGGTGCGGATGCCGACGCGTTCAACGCCGAACTCCTGCGCCGTGTGACGGCGCGGGGCCGGGCGCTGCTGTCCAGCACCCGGATCGACGGCCGGTACATGATCCGGGTGTGCGTCGTCAGCCACCGCACCCACCGGGACCGGGTGGAGCAGCTCCTCGACATCATCGGCGAGAGCTGCGCCGAACTACGGGCGGAACGCGCCGCCGCCCCCGACCCCGGCAGAACAGCCGGGGGAGCGCCGGGCCGGGCCTAGCGACCCGGCCGGGGCCCGCCCGGACGGCCTGGCGACCCGGCCGGGGAAGCGCCCGGGAGGGCAGGGTGCCACGGCCCGGGGCGGGCCTGGCGGCCGGTCAGGCGTCGGAGCCGAGCAGGCCCTGCTTGCCCAGCCAGTCCGCCGACACCTTGCCCGGCTCCTCGCCCTCGACGTCCACCCGGGCGTTGAGCTGCTGCATGGTGGCGTCGTCCAGCTTGGCGATGACCGGCTGCAGCACCTTCTCCAGCGCGGGGTACTTGTCGTAGGTCTCCTGCCGCATCGTCATGGCCGCGTTGTAGATCGGGAAGAACTTCTTGTCGTCCTCCAGCACGGTCAGGCCGAGCGCGGCGATGCGGCCGTCGGTGGTGAACACCTCGCCGAAGTTGCAGGTCTGACCCTTGTCGGTCTCGGTGTAGACGACGCCGGTGTCGAGCAGCTTGACGCGGTCCTTGGGGATGGTCATGTCGTAGGCCTTGCTGAGGCCGGGCAGCCCGTCGTCACGGGTGGAGAACTCCGTCTCGATGCAGATGCTGACCTCCTCGGGCTTGCTCTTGGCCAGCGCGGCCACGTCGGACACCGTCTTGACGCCCAGTTCGGTCGCCTTCTCCGAGCGGATGGCCAGGGCGTAGGTGTTGTTCAGCGGGGTCGGGCCGATCCAGTGGATCTTGTTCTTCTGCAGGTCGGCGTCGGCGGTGGCCTTGAACTGCTCGGCGGAGTCCTGGATGGGCTTGGCGTTCTTCAGGTGCTCGATCCACCCGGTGCCGGAGTACTCCCAGTACATGTCGATCTCACTGGACTCCAGGGCCTTGCGGTTGGCCACGGTGCCGCCCAGGTTGGTCTTGTCGACGATCTCCGCTCCGTGCGCCTTCAGCAGCTGGACGGCGATCTTGCCGAGCATGATGTTCTCGGTGAAGTCCTTGGAGCCGACGATGAACTTGGCGCCGGCCAGCTCGTCGCCCGCGCTGCCCGCCTCGACCTCCCCTGGCGAGCCGCAGCCGGCGGTGCCCAGGGTCAGTGCCGCGGCGGCGAGCAGGGCGAAGGTCGTCCGGACGGGACGGGAAAGCATGTCGGAAACACCTCGTGTTCTTCGATGATCGGAAAACGTCAACCGCATAGGGGAAAAGGGGGTCACATGCCGCGCGGCTTGAGCAGGTTCTCGGCGAGCCCGCCCAGCCAGTCGACGAGGAAGGCGATGCACGCGGTCAGCACGCCGCCGACGATGGTGACGGGCATGCGGTTCAGCTTGAGCCCGTTGATGATCAGCTCGCCGAACCCGCCGGCGGCGACGAACGCGCCCAGCGTGGCCACGCCCACGGTCAGCACCAGGGCCGTGCGCAGCCCGGCCAGGATCGCGGGCACGGCGAGCTTGAGCTCGACCCGGCGCAGGATCTGGCCGCTGGTCATGCCCATGCCGCGGGCGGCCTCGACGAGGGCCGGGTCGACCTGCTGCACGCCGACCATGGTGTTGCGCAGCACGGGCAGCACGGCGTAGGCGACGAGCCCGACGAGCGCGGTCTGGAAGCCGACGCCCATCAGGAACGTGCACAGCACCAGCAGCCCGATGCACGGCACCGCCTGGCCGAGGTTGCCCGCGGTCAGGATGATCGGGGCGATGAACCGGTTGCGCGCCCGCGAGGCGACGATGCCCAGCGGGATGGCGATGATCACCACCAGGACGGTGGCGGCCGCGGTCATCTCCAGGTGCTCGACGGCCTTGGCCACGATCACGGCGGCGTTCAGGCTGCGCTGCTCGATGGAGTCCAGTTCGAGCGTGCCGACCCAGAGGTACAGGGCGACGAGCGCGACGGCCACGACGGCGGGGGTGAGCAGGTGACGCAGGGCGCCGGGGCGGCGTACGGCCGGGCGGGCGGGCGCGGCGGGCAGCGTGTCAGCGGTCACCGGAGACCACCGCCTCGGCCGGGGCGCCCACGGCCTCGCACAGCGAGGCGTAGGTGAGCACGCCGGTCGGCGAACTGCACTTGTCGGTGCCGTGGGAGAGCATGAGGTCCAGCGCCTCGCGCAGGCTGGCGTCGGCGCTCACCTGCGGCAGGCGGGTGTCCGGCGGCAGCGCCGGGGTCACGTCGGCGACGCTGAGCAGGGCCAGCCGCTTGAGCGTGCCGTCCTGGCCGATGAACCCGGCGACGTAGTCGTCGGCCGGGGCGGCGAGGATGGCGGCGGGCGTGTCGTACTGGGCGATGTGGGAGCGCTCGCGCAGGATCGCGATGCGGTCGCCCAGCTTGATGGCCTCCTCGAAGTCGTGGGTGACGAAGATGATCGTCTTGCGCAGCTGTTTCTGCAGCCGGGCGAACTCGTTCTGCAGGTGCTCGCGGGTGATCGGGTCGGTCGCGCCGAACGGCTCGTCCATGAGCATGACGGGAGGGTCGGCGGCCAGCGCCCGGGCGACGCCGACGCGCTGCTGCTGGCCGCCGGACAGCTGGCGGGGGTAGCGGTCGCGGAAGAGCGACGGCTCCAGGCTGACCAGGGAGAGCAGTTCCTCGACGCGGGCGTTGATCCGGTCGGCGCTCCAGCCGAGCAGTTTGGGCACCAGGCCGATGTTCTGGGCGACCGTCTGGTGGGGGAAGAGGCCGACCTGCTGGATGGCGTAGCCGATGTGGCGGCGCAGCTGGTCGGGGTTGAGGCCGAGGACGTCCTGGCCGCCGATGCGGATCTCGCCGGAGCTCGGCTCGACCAGCCGGTTGATCATCTTCATCGTGGTCGTCTTGCCGCAGCCGGACGGGCCGACCAGCACGACGAGCTCTCCGGCGGGGATGTCGAGGGTGACGTCGTCGACCGCTGGGGCGGGCTGCCCCGGGTAGTGCTTGGTCAGCGAGCGCAACTCGATGCGCACGCCTTCGGTGTCACGATCGAACACGAAGCCCCCTCGGGGTGGTCAGCCGGCTGACGGCGAAGAAGAACAGGTCGAACAGGATGGCGACGACCACGATGCCGAGCGTTCCGGCGAGCGTGGCGTTGAGCGAGTTCACCGAGCCGAGCCGGGACAGGCCCTCGAAGATCTGCGTGCCCAGTCCTGGGCCGTCGACGAAGGCGGCGATGGCGGCGATGCCGATGAGCATCTGCGCCGAGACGCGCACTCCGGTGAGGATCAGTGGCCAGGCCAGGGGCAGCTGCACCTGCAGCAGCACGCGGGTGCGGCTGAGGCCCATGCCCCGGCCGGCCTCCACGGTGGCGGCGTCCAGGCCGCGCAGCCCGGTGACGGTGTTGCGGATGATCGGCAGGAAGGCGTACGCGGTGAGCGCGACGAGGGTGGAGCCCCAGCCGAGCCCGGTGATGGGGATGAGGAGGGTGAGCAGCGCCAGGGAGGGCACCGTCAGGACGGCCGCCGAGGCGGCTATCGCACCTCCCCTCGCTCGCGGGGAGTCGTAGAACAGGAGCCCGATGAGCACGCCGACGGCGGTGGCGACGGCCATGGCGATGGCCACCACCATGGCATGCTCCGCGGCGGCCAGCGAGAGGGTGTCCCAGCGTGAGACCACGTACTCGCCGAAACTCATGGAGGAACCGCCTTCGCTTACGCTTGCATGGGTTCGCAAACGTATGTGATTTGTTGCGGTGAGCGCAAAACATGGTGCAACTAGCGCAACACTAGTGCAACGCTTTCGTGATGAACGGACAAGGATGACAGACAATCCGCCCATGTCCTCGGCCGGCCTGCGACGGGACATGGAAATCCTGGAGATACTCGCAGGTCACGGGGACGAGCGGGACGCCGACGGCTTCGGCGTCAGCTGGATCGCCCAGCGTCTCGGCAGGGAGAAGAGCCAGGTCTCCCGGGCGTTGCGCGGGCTGGAGATCGAGGGCATGGTCGAGCGCGACCCGCTCACCCGCCGCTACCGCCTCGGCTGGCGGCTGTTCGCCCTCGCCGCGCGGACCGAGCAGTCCCGGCTGGTCCGGATCTCGGCCCCCTACGTGCGGCGGCTGGCCGCGGCGTTCGACGAGGACGCCTACCTGTGCGTGCTGCGCGGCAACATGGTGCTGACCCTGCTGTCGGTGCCCTCCTCGCGCGCCTACCACCGGGTCTGGGAAGGTGTCTCCGTCCCGGTGATCATGGCGGCCGCCGGCCGGTCGCTGCTGGCCGAATGGGACGAGGAACGCGTGCGCGAGCTGCTCGGCACCATCCTGCCCGCCGGGCTCGACGGCAGCGTCGGCGGCAGCGACGAGTGGCTCAAGGAGCTGGATCACGTGCGGACGGCCGGGTACGCGGTCTCCGACGTCGAGCTGGACGACAGCGAGGCGGGCGTATCGGCTCCCGTACGCGACCACCGCGGGCTGATCACGGCGGCGATCAGCGTCTCCGTCACCCGGGCGGCTTCGCTCGGCAGGCTGCACGAGATCGGCGTCTCGGTGGCAGAGACGGCGCGCGAGCTGTCCTGCGCGCTCGGTGACGGCAAGAGCGCGTGGAGGCGGCCGGACTGAGCGCCCGGAGGTGACGTCAGGGGAGGGCGGGCACTGAGCTACTGATTCCCGACTTGTACACTCTTGTCGTTTCTTGGGGGAATCGGGGGAGTGGCGCGTGCCGCTGGATCAGGTCCTGGTGTTGCTGACCGCGGCCGCCGGAGCGGGGTGGGTCGACGCCGTCGTGGGCGGCGGCGGCCTGCTGCAGCTGCCCGCCGTGCTGATGACCGGTATGCCGACGGTCGAGGCGATGGCCACCAACAAGCTGTCGTCCGTCTTCGGCACCACCTCGGCGGCCGTCGCCTACGCCCGCTCCACCAAGGTGGACCGCCAGGTGGCCGTGCCGGGCGCGGGGCTGGCCGTGGTGTGCGCCGGGCTGGGCGCGTGGGCCGCGGCCTCGCTGTCGGCGGAGGTGCTGCGGCCGGCCGTCATCGTGGTGCTGCTGGCCGTGGCCGCGTTCGTGACGCTGCGGCCGGCGATGGGCGCGGTGCCCGTGCCGCACCTGCGCACCCGGCCCCGCGTCGCCGCCGCGGTGGCCACGGCCGGCGTCGGGATCGCCTTCTACGACGGCATCCTGGGGCCGGGCACCGGAACGTTCCTCATCATCGCCTTCACCACCATCCTCGGCCTGGACTTCGTCTCGGCGTCGGCCTCCGCCAAGATCATCAACATCGGGACGAACGTGGGCGCGCTGGCGGTGTTCGCGGTCCAGGGGCACGTGCAGTGGGGGCTGGGCCTCGGCATGGCCGTGTGCAACGTGGCCGGCGCCCAGTTCGGCGCGCGGATGGCGCTGAAGCGGGGCTCGTCGTTCGTCCGGATCGTGCTGCTGTGCGTGGTCGTGGCGATGGTGATCAGGCTCGGCTGGCAACAGTTCGGCTGACCCCCGAGCCCGCTCTGCCCCTGAGCCCGCTCTGCCCCTGAGCCCGCTCTGCCCCTGAGCCCGCTCTGCCCCTGAGCCCGCTCTGCCCCTGAGCCCGCTCTGGCCCCGCGCCCGTCGCTCAGGGCGCCCGCTCTTCTGCGCGGACGCGCAGCGCCGTCGCGGCCAGGGCCACGAACGCGGCCAGCAGCGCGGGAACGGCCAGCGCCCGGGGCAGCCCGGTCAGCTCGGCCACGCCCCCGATGATCACGGGTCCGGTCAGGAAGCCCAGGTAGCCGAGCGCCGCCACCCGCGCCAGCGACCGCCCGGCGTAGGCCGGATCCCGGTGCCCGGCGGCCGCGAACACCTGCGGCACGATGCACGACAGACCGGCCCCGAAACAGCCGAACCCGGCCACGCCCGCCACCGGATGCCCGGCCAGCAGCGCGAGCCCCAGCCCGGCCGCCGCCAGCAGGCCGCAGCAGCGCACCAGCGGCACCGGCCCGAACCGGGCGGCCAGGCGGTCACCGGCCAGCCGCCCCGCCGTCATCATGAGGGAGAAGGCCGCGTATCCGGCGGCGGCGACTCCCGGTGCGGCGGCCAGGTCCTCGCTCAGGTAGACCGAGCTCCAGTCCGCCGCGGCCCCCTCGCCCACCAGGCAGCAGAACGCCAGCACGCCCAGGAACACGATGCCCTTCGGCAGCCCGGCCCGCCCCCGCGCGCCGTCCGCCTGCTCGGGCGCGGGCCGCAGCGCCCACCGCGCCGCCCAGACCGCCAGCGCCGCGATCACCGCTCCCGCCGACCAGAACGTGACCGCGGGCGTCAGCCCGGCGTGCGCGAACAGCCCGCCCGTGCTCGCCCCGGCGAACCCGCCCACGCTGAAGACGGCGTGGAACGACGACATGACCGGCCGCCCCAGGGCCCGCTCCACCTGCACGGCGTTGGCGTTCATGGACACGTCGAGCACCCCGTGCACCACCCCGAACAGCAGCAGCGCCCCGGCCAGCGAGGCCAGATCCCAGGCGTGGGCGGGCAGCACGAGGACCCCGCCCTGCGCCAGCGCGGCCGGGATCATCACCCGGGCGCTGCCGTGGCGGTCGACCAGCCGGCCCACCACCGTCATGCCGAGCACCGACCCGGCGGCGATGGCCAGCAGGGCCAGGCTCAGCTGGCCGTCGCCGAGCCCGAGCCGTTCCTTGATGGCCGGGATGCGCGCCGTCCACGTGCCGATGGCCGCCCCGGCCAGGAAGAACAGCAGGTAGACGGCCGTCCGCTCGCGGAGCAGGGCCCGGGGGCCGCTCACCCGCTCTCCTTGACCGTCACGCCGGCCGCCACCAGGGCGTCGCGTTCCTCCGGCGGGATGCCGGGGTCGGTCACCACCACGTCCAGCCGGCCGATCGGGCAGACCGCGCCGAACGCCGTACGCGCGAACTTGCCCGAGTCGCACACCACCACCACCCGCCGCGCCGAGGCGATGGCGGCCTGCTTGACGGCCACCTCCGGCAGGTCGTGCGCGGTCAGGCCGTGCTCGGCCGACAGCCCGCAGCAGCCGATCACGGCCGTGTCGAAGCGCAGCGCCCTGATCGAGCTCTCGGTGAGCGGTCCTGTGACGTTCAGCTCGCCCTTGCGCACCTCGCCACCGGGCAGCACCACCCGCACCCGAGGCGCGCCCGCCAGCAGCGACACGGCCTGCAACGCCAGCGGCAGCACGGTCACCCGCCGGCCGGTCAGCGCGCGGGCCACCTCCAGCGCGGTCGTGCCGCCGTCCAGGATCACCGCCTCCCCGTCGGCGACCAGCTCCGCCGCCGCCTGCCCGATGCGCCGCTTGGCCTCCACCGCCTCGCGCTCGCGCACCCCGAACGGCGGCTCCTCGCCGCGCAGCAGCAGCGACAGCGCGCCGCCCCTGACCCGGCGGACCACCCCCTGCTGGGCCAGCTCGTCCAGGTCACGCCTGATCGTCATCTCCGACACGCCGTGCTCGACGGCCAGTTCGGCCACGGAGACGCTGTCGGCGGTCCGCAGGGTGTTCATGATGGCGCGCACACGTTCCATCTGTTCATACAAACACGGACAATGTGCGCAATACAATGGCGGTTATGCGTGCCAGCCGCCTGCTCTCGCTCCTCCTGCTGCTGCAGACGCGCGGCCGCATGACCGCGCCGGAGCTGGCGGCCGAGCTGGAGGTGTCGGTCCGCACCGTCTACCGCGACGTCGAGGCGCTGTCGGCGGCGGGCGTCCCGGTCTACGCCGACCGCGGCCCGGCGGGCGGCTACCAGCTGCTCGACGGCTACCGCACCCGGCTCAACGGGCTGACCGCCGAGGAGGCCTCGTCGCTGTTCCTGGCCGGGCTGCCGGGCCCGGCCGCCGAGCTGGGCATGGCGGAGCTTGCGGCCAACGCCGAGCTGAAACTGCTGGCCGCGCTGCCGCCCGAGCCGCGTTCGCACGCCTCCAGGATGCGCGAGCGGTTCCTGCTGGACGTGCCCGGCTGGTACCGCGCCTCCGACGACGTGCCGCACCTGAGCGAGGTGTCGGAGGCGGTGTGGGAGCAGCGGCCGCTGCACATGACCTACCGGCGGTGGGGCCGGCAGGAGGTCGACCGGGTCATCCATCCGTACGGGCTCGTGCTCAAGGGCGGCTCCTGGTACCTGGTGGCGGCGCCGCCCGACGGGTCGCCGCGCACGTACCGGGTGGCGCGGATCCTGACGCTGGAGACGCTGCCGGGCCGCTTCGCCCGGCCGGAGGGGTTCGACCTGGGCGGGTTCTGGCAGGCGTACGCCAAGGAGTTCCGCGAGCGGATGTACACCGCCGAGGCCGTCATCAAGGTGGCCCCCGGGCGGGAGGACCTGCTGGCGTTCACGATGGGCGCCGACGTGGTCGGCGCCGCGCTGGCCGCCGCCGGCGAGCCCGACGCCGAGGGGTGGCGCACGCTGACCGTGCCGGTGGAGTCGATCACGCACGCCCGCTGGGTGCTGCTGCGCATGGGCGCCGACGTCGAGGTGCTGGGACCGCCGCAACTGCGGGTGCTCATGGGCGAGGCGGTCGCCGAGCTGGCCAAACTGTACGGCTGACACCGGGACACACGCGAAAAACCAGGCGAGATCCGGCAGCTGATCTGTCAGCATCCCGGCATGTACCTTCTCGCATTCGCGGGCGCGTGCGTCCTGGTGGCCATGGTGCCCGGGGTCAGCACGGCCGTCATCCTGCGCCAGACGCTGCGCTCGGGCCGCGGCTCCGGCCTGGCCGCCACGCTCGGCAACGAGACCGGGATCCTGCTGTGGGGCCTGGCCGCCGCGTTCGGCCTGTCGGCCCTGCTCGTGGCCTCACAGCTGGCCTACGACGTCATGCGCGTGACCGGCGCCGTGCTGCTGCTCGCGATGGGCGCCCAGGCGCTGTGGCAGGCGGGGAAGAGGACGCCGGCCACGCCCGAGGCGGCGCCGGGGCGGCGCGGGCCCTACCTGGCCGGGCTCGGCACCTGCCTGGCCAACCCGAAGGCCGCGGTGTTCGCGCTGTCGTTCCTGCCGCAGTTCGTCCCCGCCGGCGTCGCCGGGCCCGACGTGCCGCTGACGCTGGTCACGCTGGCCCTGGTGTGGGTGGCGGTGGACCTGCTCTGGTACGGGCTGCTGGTCTGGGCGGTGGCCGGGGCCAGGGCCTTCCTCGACCGGCCCGCGGTCCGGCGGCGGCTGGAGCGGATCTCCGGCGTGCTGCTCATCGGGCTGGGCGTGCGGATGGTGGTGGAGTCACGATGACGATCTGGCACGCAGAGCGCGGCACGGGCGAGCCGGTGGTGCTGCTGCACTCGTCGGCGGCCGACTCCGGCATGTGGGACCCGCAATGGGAGGCGCTGGCCGGCCGCTTCCGGGTGATCAAGGTGGACTTCCGCGGGTACGGGCACACGCCGTACCAGGCCGACGGCCGCTACAACCACGCCGACGACGTGGCCAAGGTGCTGGCGGCGCTGGGCGTCACCCGGGCGGCCATGGTCGGCTCGTCCGGCGGGGGCCGGGTGGCGCTGGAGCTGGCCGCGGCCGGGCTGGCCGGGCGGCTGGTGCTGCTCAACCCCATCGTCGACCTGGAACCCACCCCGGACCTGCGGGCGTTCTGGGACGAGGAGGAACGCCTGCTGGAGCGGGGGCAGGTCGAGGAGGCCACCGAGCTCAACGTGCGCACCCTGCTCGGCCCGGAGGCGGACGAGGCCGCCCGGCTGCGGCTGGCGCGGATGCAGCGGCACGCGTTCGAGCTGCAACTGGGCGCCGACCCCGAGCCCGAGCAGTTCGAACGGGAGCTGTCGCCGCCGGACCTCGACGTGCCCGCCCTGGTCGTGACCGGGGGCCACGAGCTGCCGTACTTCGTGGCCACCGCCCGCAAGCTGGCCGGCGACATGCCGCGGGCGCGGCTGCTGGAGCTGCCCTGGGCCGGCCACCTGCCTAGCCTGGAGCGTCCTGAGGAGATCAACCGGCTGCTGCTGGACTACCTTTAGGGGATGACGAACGACCTGGCGACCCTGGTGCGGCAGGCGCAGGACGACGATCCCTTGCTCGCCCTGCGCGCCGCCACCGCGCTGCGCCGCGAGATCGAGCGCCTGGAGGCGGTCCAGGTCAGGCGCGCCCGGGTGGCCGGGCTCGCCTGGGCGCAGATCGCCGACGCGATCGGTGTGAGCAAGCAGGCGGTGCACAAGAAGTACGGCCGCCGCTAGCCTTCCCGCGCCGCCGGCCGATCGGCGAGCCGGCCCAGGACGCGCCTGCGGCTGCGGCCCGTCGCGTCAGTCGGGGACCTTCACCGTGGCGATGCCGAGGGTGCTGGTCATCGGCAGCAGGCCGGTCTCGAAGACCGCGCCGAGGAACGGGGCGGCGAGCTGGGCCAGCCGCCCGGCGCGTTCCTCCCCGAGCAGCCGCCACGGCTCGGCGGCCAGGTCGTCGGTCATCCGCTCCACCCGGTCGCGCAGCTCGCGGCCGCGTTCGGTGGCCTGCCCCGCGGCGTCCACCAGCCCACGGGAGGCCAGCCGGTCGGCGGCCTCGGCCCACTCCCGCTCGCTCCAGCCCCGTCCGGCGAAGTTGGCCACCGGCGCGGCCCCGATCGCCGCGAACGACACCAGCGCCTCGCACGGATCCAGCCCGGCCGCGGCCAGCGCCGCCAGGTGACCGTCGCCGCGGTGCTCGCGCAGCACGGTGGCGGCCTGCCAGAGCACCAGGTGCGGCTCGTCCGGCCAGGGCTGGTCCAGGTTGGCCGCCGCGAACGTCCGCCCGCCCACCGTGACGCTCTGCGCCGCCCGCCTGGCCAGCTCCGCCGCCTCGGCCACGTCCGGCCCGGCCACCTGGTCGCCGAGCAGGTGGCGGTAGGTCAGGTCGACCGCCTCCATCCGGGTCCGCAGCACCTGCTCGGGCGAGGCCACCTCCCACGCGGCGGGCACGTGCTCGGCCACCGTCGCCGGGCTGAAGCTGTAGTACGCCGCCGTGGCCAGCCGCGCGCCGACCGGTCCCAGCGGGGCGGTGCGGTAGGCGAAATAGCTGGGCCAGCGCGACTTGACGTCGTATCCCAGCGCCCGCGCCGCGTCGGACGCCTGCGGCGAGAAGTACAGCACGGCGTGAATCGGCTCCAGCTGGTGCCACATGCGGCGGGCGAGCTTGGATGCTGCGTTCATGACCCAAATTCCTCACTGTCTAGATAAGCTATGCCAGTGACGATAGAGGCCTGGCACATCACTGGTCAATCCCAAATAGACAGTTATGTGGGGAGGTGGGCGGAGCTCGCCGTCCTCCTGGTGAACGAACTGCACGTCACCCGCGCCCGCGGCCGTCCCGTCACCCCGCCCGCGAACCGGCGGGCCGCGCTCGACGAGGCGCTGCACGGCCACGGCTGGACGCCGGGCCGCCCGCTCACGGACGCCGACGCCGAACGCCTGGCCGGCGTGGCCGCCGAGCTGCACCCCGCCTTCGCCGGCGACGTCACCGCGCTCAACCAGGTCCTGCTGCGCCACGGCGCCGTCCCCACCCTCTACGGAGACCCGCCGCGCCTGGCCTTCCACCGCGCGGGGGCGAGCCTGCCCGACGCCTGGGCCGCCGACGCGGCCACGGCGCTGGCCATGGTGATCGGGGTGGGGCAGGGGGCGCGGCTGCGCTCGTGCGAGGCCGAGGGGTGCGAGCTGGTCTTCTTCGACGTCACGAAGAACACCTCGCGGCGCTTCTGCGGCCTGTCCTGCCAGAACCGCGCCAAGGCCAGCGCCTACCGCGCCCGCCGCCGCGCGTGAACGCCTCGCCCGATCAGTCGCCGGACGGTCCTGATGTCGGTGGCGGCGTCCATGATGGGTCCCATGGCTTCATGGAACGAGTTCGACGAGCAGGCTCCCGAGCTGGCCGCGGTGGCGCGGCGCCTCATGGACGCCTACACCCACAAGGTCCTGGCCACGTTGCGCAAAGACGGCTCGCCCCGGGTGAGCGGCGTCGAGACGAGTTTCCGCGACGGCGAGCTGTGGACGGGCTCCATGCCGCGCGCGGTCAAGGCCGCCGACCTGCGCCGCGACCCGCGGATGGCGCTCCACGTGACCTCCCGCGACCCCGACCGGGACGACCCGTCCTCGTGGGAGGGGGACCTGAAACTGGCCGGCCGGGCGGTGGAGATCGCCGACGCGGAGTTGCTGGCGTCGTTCGGGCTGCCGGGCACCGACTCCCACCTATTCCGGATCGAGCTGACCGAGGTGGCCTGGACCAGGGTGAGCGGCGACGAGCTCGTCATCACCGCCTGGCGTGAAGGGGTGGGGGTGAGGGAGTTCCGCCGCGACTGATCTACATTGTAAAGGCGATGGGCGGCCGTACGACCAAGGTCAGTGGACGGAGAAACCCCCGTCGACGAAGAGCAGCTGGCCGGTGACGAAGGCGGAGGCGTCCCCGGCCAGGAACACGGCGGCGCCCGCGAAGTCCTCCGGGGTTCCGTTGCGGCCTGCCATGTGCCGGGCGGCCATGACCTCGACCCGGCCGGGGATGGCCTGGGCGGGCTCG
Organism: Nonomuraea fuscirosea; assembly: GCF_003001935.1. Lineage (GTDB taxonomy): Bacteria > Actinomycetota > Actinomycetes > Streptosporangiales > Streptosporangiaceae > Nonomuraea > Nonomuraea fuscirosea. The sequence continues at coordinate 146,123 of NZ_PVNG01000006.1, forward strand.
GTCAGCGGGGTCAGCACGAACCCCGGCATGATCGTGTTCACGCACACCCCGCGCGCCGACCACGCCTCGGCCTGCGACCGGGTCAGGCCGGCCAGCGCCGCCTTGGACGCCCCGTAGACGCCGCTGTCGCCGAAGGCGCTGATCGACTGCTGCGAGCCGACGTTCATGATCCGGCCCCAGCCGCGCTCGGCCATGCGCGGGCCGAAGTGCTGCCCGAGCAGGTAGGGGGCGGTCAGGTTGACCGCGATCGTGCGCTCGTAGTCGTCCACGGTGAGCTCGGCCATGGGCTTGCGGATGTTGTTGCCCGCGTCGTTGACCAGGATGTCGATGTCGCCGGCGCTCTCGCAGACCCGCTGGACGGCGGCGCGGTCGCCGAGGTCGGCGCTGATCGCGGAGGCGGTGACGCCGTGGTCGCGCAGCCGGGCGACCGCCTGGTCCAGCTCGGCCTGCCTGCGGGCCACCACCACGACCTCGGCCCCGGCCCGGCCGATGGCCTCGGCGATGGCGTACCCGATGCCGGAACTGCCGCCGGTCACCAGCGCGCGCCGGCCGTGTAGGGAGAACAGCTCCCGCAGATAGTCGGACATGGACGGTCAAGCTAGCACCCCGCCGCCACTGTCGTAGCGGGTGGGTGAGGTGTGAGCAATCCCACAGCCGCGCCCGCCGCCGGCCGGTGCCGGAGCGCCGCTGAAAGGCCCGCGCCCGCCGCCGGGAACGGCGACGCCGGACGCCGGCCGCGCTCGCGGAGGGGAGTGAGGAGGGCGGGGAAGCGGCCTTCCCCGCACCCGTTCAGAAGCTTGGAAGGGGATGCGGAAACGGCCTCTGACCAGGGCGGACGCGGGTGGTGGCGGCCTATGATCGACGGGCCTGGCCGCGCGGGGCGGCCCCCCTTCCTGGAGGTCCCGGGTGAATCGCACCATCCGTACGATCGACGACGTCATGGAGCTGCTGGACCGGATGTTCGCCGACGGCGCCGACCGGTGGACGGAGCGGGCGTCCGGCTGGTGGGACGGCTTCTACGCCGACCGCTCCAGGCAGGTGCCGTTCTTCGCGGCCGGGCCGGACGAGAGCCTGGCGTCGTACGTGGACAGGGGGCTGCTGACTCCCGGCCGCGCCCTGGACCTGGGCTGCGGGCCGGGCCGCAACGCCGTCCACCTGGCCTCGCTCGGCTTCGAGGTGGACGCGCTGGACCTGTCGCCCACGGCCGTGGAATGGGGGCGGGAGCGGGCCCGCGAGGCGGGGGCCGAGGTGCGCTTCGTGTGTGGGGACGCCTTCACCGCGACGCCGGCGGGGCCGTACGACCTGGTGTACGACTCCGGCTGCCTGCACCACCTGCCGCCGCACCGCCGCGTGAGCTACCTGGCCCTGCTGGACCGGGTGCTCGCGCCCGGCGGCCACCTGGGGCTGACCTGCTTCGCGGCCGGCCGCATGGGCTCCGAGCAGCCCGACGAGGACTTCTACCGCGACGGCCGCCTGCACGGAGGGCTGGCCTACACGCCGGAGGAACTGCGCCGGATCTTCTCCGGCTACACGGAGGTGGAGCTGCGCCCGATGAAGGAACAGCCGCGTGACGCCCCGCTGTTCGGCCAGGCGTTCCTGCTGTCGGCGCTCTTCCGCCGCCCGTAGGCCGGCGGCGCGTCAGGAGACGGCGTCGAGGAAGGCCGGCGTCCGGGACAGCAGCAGCGCGGCGGCGTCCGGGTCGTAGGAGGGCAGGGTGGGGTCGGCGAAGTAGTGCTGGTCGCCGGGGTAGAGGAACAGCTCGCCCTGCCCGGCCGACTCGACCACCTGCCGGGCGAAATCGAGGTCGCCCTCGCCGGCGAAGAAGGGGTCGGCGTCCATGCCGTGCACCTGGACCGGCACCCCGTCGGGCCAGGCGTCGCCGAACTCCGTCAGCGGCACGCAGGCGTAGTACAGCAGCGCGCCCCGCGCGCCGGACCGGGTCTGGGCGAGTTTCTGCGCGCTGAGCACCCCGATGGAGAAGCCGGCGTAGACCAGTCCGGCGGGCAGGTCGGCGGCCGCCCGGGTGCCCCGTTCGATCACGGTGCCGAAGCTGACCTCCTGGACGTAGGCCATGCCCTCCTCCATGCCGCCGAAGGTGCGGCCCTCGAACAGGCCGGGCGTGTGGACGATGTGCCCGGCCCGGCGCAGGTCGTCGGCGAACGCGATGACGCCAGGGGTGAGCCCCAGGACGTGATGAAAGAGAGCGACAGCCGCCATGGTCTTCCCGTTCGCCGTCAGCACAAGTGTTCGATCACGGCAGCATACGCCTGTCTCCCCGATCAGGGCGGGTTTCCGTCACCGAGCCGGCCGGTGCGATGAGTTCCGGCCGGGCCGGGAGTCTGTTCAGCCGGAGAGCGCGAGGAGCGCGGACGGTGAGGAGACGGTGATGCATCTCGTGCACGTGGCGGGGGTGTCGGCCGGTTGCGCGCTGGCGCTCCTGCCGGCGCTGCTGCCTTCGGCGCGTTCCGGCGGGAGGTGGCCGCACGTCGTCATGGCGCTGGGCATGGCGGCCGGGCATCTGGGGTTCGTGGCCGTCGCGGTGGCAGCGCTGCTGGGCGCCGGCTGGTTCTGCGGCTCCCCGTCCCGCCGCGCGGAGTCCGGTCATCACATCCAGGACTTCGTGGTGATGTCCGCCCTGCTGGTGCTGCCGGCGCTGTCCGGTTCCGGTTACGCGGGGGCCGGGCACGCGCACGGAGGCGGCTCGGCGGGGGCGATGCCCGTGGTGATCGCGGTGGTGATCGGGGTGGTCTGGACCTGCGCCCGTCTCGTCCGCGTCCTGCCGGTGGGGGACGGGCGGCGCACGGCGTACGGCATGGATCTGTGCTCGGCCGGAATGGCGGCCAGCATGGCCTTCATGGCCGTGTTGTCACTCTGAGACGGCCGCGACCGGACGCGTCACGAGGGAGGGATTGCGCGGGTCGGAGGGACGGCGCTAAGCTCGAACATTGCATGTCTTCAAGCGAGCCGTCGACAGACCTCCTGTTAGGAGTATACCAGGGAATGGCTAATCGTCAAGATGGTCTTGCGCAAGCCCTTGACACCGAGCAGCGCACCGTGGCGCGGCTCTACGACCTGCTCGACGTCGCCAGGAAGCGGGCCGAGGCGACGCTGCGCGAGGTGTACGGCAGGGGCTCGGGCGCGGGAACGCGGCAGGCGATGGTGGAACGCGAGGCGCTGGCCTCTGAGCAGGCGCGGCGGCTGGCGCAGCTGAACGCGGTCGAGCGGGGGCTGTGCTTCGGCCGCGTGGACGACGGGTCGGGCCTGCGCACGTACATCGGCAGGATCGGCCTGCGCGACGAGCGGCACGAGTCGGTGCTGATCGACTGGCGGGCGCCGGCCGCGCGGCCGTTCTACGTGGCCACCGCGACCGATCCCGGCGGCCTGGTACGCCGCCGCCACCTGCACCTGAAGGACCGGGTCGTGGTCGGGATCGACGACGAGGTGTTCGACCTGGAGCGGATGAGCGAGGGTGATCGGCGCACGCTGGTGGGCGAGGCGGCGCTGCTGGCCGCGCTGCGCCGGGGCCGCACCGGCCGGATGGGCGACGTGGTGGCCACCATCCAGACAGAGCAGGACCGGGTGATCAGGGCCGGGCTGCAGGGGGCGCTGGTGGTGCAGGGCGGGCCGGGCACCGGCAAGACGGTGGCGGCGCTGCACCGGGCGGCGTACCTGCTCTACACCCACCGCGACACCCTCGAACGGCGCGGGGTGCTGGTGGTGGGCCCCAACCCGATGTTCCTGCGCTACATCGGCCAGGTGCTGCCCGCGCTGGGCGAGACGCAGGTGGTGATGACCACGGTCGGCGAGATGTTCCCCGGCGTGCGCGCGACGGCGTCCGACACGCCGGCGGCGGCGGTGGTCAAGGGCGACCCGCGCATGGCCGAGGTGGTGGCGGAGGCGGTGCGGCTGCGCCAGCGGGTGCCGGAGCGCGAGCTGGTGGTGGAGCTGGACGGCCTGCGCCTGCGGGTGCCGCACGAGACGTGCGCCCGGCTGCGCGAGCGGGCGCGCGCGGTACGGCTGCCGCACAACATGGCGCGCAAGCTGTTCGTCACCGAGCTGCTCAAGGAGCTGGCCAGGGCCGAGGCGCGGGCGCTGGAGGAGTCGCTGCACATCGAGGAGCTGGTGATCGAGGGCGAGCCGGAGCTGAGCGAGCCCCTGGACCTGGAGGGCGATCTCGACGATCTGGACGTGGAGCTGGCCTCGGCCCGGCTGTGGGGCGAGCCGGAGGTACGCCGCGCCCTTGACGAGCTGTGGCCGGACCTGACGCCGCAGCGGCTGGTGGCTGAGCTGCTGGCCTCGCCGGAGACGCTGTGGGCGGCCTCCCCGCCCGGCCTGGACTGGCAGCTGCTGACCCGCCCGGTGGAGGCGGAGTGGACGGACGGTGACGTGCCGCTGCTGGACGAGGCGGCCGAGCTGCTGGGCGAGGACGACTCGGCGCGGCGGGTGGCCGCCCGGCTGGCGGAGGAGGAGCAGGCCGAGGAGCTGCTGTACGCGAGCGAGGTGCTGACCACGACGGGCCTGGCCGAGGCCGGCGTCTTCGACCGGGCCGACGTGCTGGCCGAGCGGCACGCCGACGACGGCACGGGCCTGACCACCGCCGACCGGGCGGTGGCCGACCGCACCTGGGCCTACGGGCACGTGATCGTGGACGAGGCGCAGGAGCTGTCGCCGATGGCCTGGCGGATGATCATGCGTCGGGTGCCGGCCAAGTCGCTGACCGTGGTGGGCGACCTGGCGCAGACCGGGTCGGCGGCGGGGGCGCGCACGTGGGGGGAGGTGCTGGACCCGTACCTGGAGGGGCGCTGGCGCGAGGAGCGGCTGCTGGTCAACTACCGCACGCCGGTGGAGATCATGCGGTTGGCGGCCGACGTGCTGCGCGCGTACGCGCCCGGCCAGGAGCCGCCGGAGTCGGTACGCGAGGGCGGGGCGGAGCCGCGGGCGGTCCGCCTGCCGGTGTCCGGGCTGCCCGAGCTGGTGGCGGCCGAGCTGGCCGCACTCAGGGCCGAACTCGGCACGGACGGCGAGACCGGCCCCGGAACCGGAAACCCTGAGACCGGAAGCGGCGGGACCGGCGGCGGGACCGGGACCGGGGCTGGGAGTGGCGGCGGGGCCGGGGTCGGGGAGGGCCGGTTGGGCGTCGTGACGCCGGACGCGCGGCACGCCGAGGTGGCCGCGCTGTTCCCGCGAGGGGATCTGGACGCGCCGGTGGTGGTGCTGACGGTGACGCAGGCCAAGGGGCTGGAGTTCGACGCGGTGGTGGTGGTCGACCCGGCCGGGATCCTGGGGCAGTCGCCGATGGGCGGCCAGGACCTGTACGTGGCGGTGACGCGGGCGACGCGCCGGCTGACGGTGATGCACGAGGGCGAGCTGCCCCCGGTGCTGTCCCGCCTGGCCTAGAGATCTACAATGTAAAGGCGGCGGGCTGGTTCAGGACTCGCCGCCCATACAGAGAATTCCTCTCGGCGAGGCGAGGGGATCAGGCGCTGCCTTCGCGGGCGAGTTTGTCGGCCACGTCGCGGATCGTCCGGGTGACGCGGTCGAGGGCGCGCAGGGTCTCGGTGTCGAGGTGCTCCATGATGCGCCGGTAGTGCTGGACGCCGGTGTTGCTCATGTCCTCGATCAGCTTGGTGCCGGCCGGGGTGAGCTCGACGCGGCGTACGCGGCGGTCGTGCGGGTCCTCGTGCCGGCCGACGAGGCCGTGGGCGACGAGGCGGTCGACGATGCCGGTGACGGTGCCGAGGCCGACGCCGAGGTTGTGGGCCAGGTCCTGGCCGGAGGCGGAGCCGGTGGCGGACAGGATCATGATGACCTTGAGCTGCCTCATGGTGAGGTTGGAGCTGAACAGGGGGGATTGGTGCTGGGCGAACAGCCTGCCCAGGCCCTGCTGGGTCTGGGTGATCCGGCTGATCAGCTCTTCGCGTTCGTTGCTCACACTCACCTCTCGCTTCCTGAGAAGGTTATCAGGAAAGCTCGGTCCGTCTAAATATTCGTTCAAGGCGAAGTGTTAGTGTGGGGCGAACTCTTGGAGGGGGAGTATGACCGCATTCGCCCGGCTGAGCCTGCTCAACCGCAGCCTTGTCATCTTGCTGGCGATCGTGCTGAGCGCGTTCGGCGTGTTCACGATCCCGCAGCTGAAACAGCAGCTGCTGCCGTCCTTGTCGTTTCCCGGCGCGTTCGTGATCGCGCCGTTCCCGGGTGCGTCACCGGAGATCGTCGAAGATCAGGTTACCGCTCCGATCGAGGACTCCTTCCAGGGGCTGGCCGGGATGGAGCAGATGACGTCGACCTCGAAGGAGGGCCTGGCGCAGATCCAGGTGGCCTTCGAGTACGGCACCGACATCGAGTCGTCGCTGAACAAGATGCAGCAGGCGATCAGCGGGGTGCGGCTGCCGGACGGCGTGGATCCGCAGGTCGTGGCGGGCAGCACCGATGACATCCCGGTGCTGGTGCTGGCGGTCGGCGACGGCGGCGACGAGCGGGCGATGGCCGACAAGCTGCGCCGGATCGTGGTGCCGGAGCTGCAGAGCGTGGAGGGCGTACGGGAGGCGACGGTCACGGGCACCCGTGACGAGGTCGTCACCATCGAGCCGGACACGAAGAAGATGGCGCTGGCGGGGGTGTCGGCGGCGCAGATCCCCGACGTGCTGAAGGCGAACGGCACGCCGATCCCGGCGGGGACGCTGATCTCGGGTGAGAAATCGCTGACGGTGCAGGTGGGCTCGCGGGTCGACTCGGTGACCAAGCTGAAGAACCTGTATCTGACGCCCGCCCAGCCCTCGGCCGCCCAACTGCAGCAACAGCAGCAGCAGGCACAGGCTCAGCAAGCCCAGCAGGCCCAGGCGCAGGCTCAGGCGGGCCGGCCGGGGCAGCCGGGCCAGGGGCAGCCGGGCCAGGGGCAGACGGCGCAGCAGCCGGTCGCGCCGCCGAAGCCGCCCAAGCCGGTCAAGCTGGGCGACGTGGCGAAGATCACCCGTGGTCTTGAGACCGCGACGGCCATCACCCGCACCGACGGCAAGCCGAGCCTGGGCGTGTCGGTGACGATGGTGCCCGACGGCAACGCGGTGGCGATCTCGCACGCCATCGGCGAGAAGCTGCCCGACCTGACCAGGGCGCTGGGCGACGGCTCGGACACGGCGGTGTCGGTGGTGTTCGACCAGGCCCCGTACGTGGAGCAGTCGATCGAGAGCCTGACCACCGAGGGCCTGCTGGGCCTGGTGTTCGCGGTGCTGGTCATCCTGGTGTTCCTGCTGTCGGTGCGTTCGACGCTGGTGACGGCGGTGTCGATCCCGCTGTCGGTGGTGATCGCGCTGCTGGCGCTGTGGGCCGGCGACTACTCGCTGAACCTGCTGACGCTGGGCGCGCTGACGATCGCGGTCGGCCGGGTCGTGGACGACTCGATCGTGGTGCTGGAGAACATCAAACGGCATCTCGCCTACGGTGAGGCCAGGCTGCCGGCGATCTTGACGGCGGTGCGGGAGGTGTCGGGGGCGGTGACGGCCTCGACGCTGACGACGGTGGCGGTGTTCGCGCCGATCGCGCTGGTGGGCGGCCTGGTGGGCGAGCTGTTCAGCCCGTTCGCGATCACGGTGACGGTGGCGCTGCTGGCCTCGCTGGTGGTGTCGCTGACGGTGGTGCCGGTGCTGGCGTACTGGTTCCTCAAGACGCCGGACCTGACGCCGGAGCAGGCGCGCAAGCAGCGTGAGGAGGCCGAGGCCAAGGAACTGCGCTCGCCGCTGCAGCGGGCCTACCTGCCGGTGCTGCGTTTCGCCACCCGGTTCAAGCTGGTGACGATCCTCATCGGGGTGGCGGTGTTCGTCGCCACGATGGGGCTGGCCGGCGGGCTGCAGACGAACTTCCTCGACTCCTCCGGGCAGAACACGCTGTCGTTGTCGCAGCGGATGCCGGTCGGCACGGACCTCGCGACCACGGACGAGGCGGCCAAGAAGGTCGAGGAGGTGCTGGCCGCGCAGGACGGCGTCGAGACGTACCAGGTGAACGTGGGCGGCGGCAACGCCATGATGGGCGGCACCGGCGGCGGCGCCGACCGGGCCTCGTACTCGGTGACGCTGGCGGAGGACTCCGACACCGCGACGATCGAGCAGGAGCTGCGTACGGCGATCGGGGGCCTGTCCGGGGTCGGCGAGGTCACCGTCGGCGGCGGGGGCGGCGGCGGGGGAGGGTTCGCCTCCGACTCGATCGACGTGATCGTACGGGCGCCCGACACCGAGGCGCTGCGTGCCGCGACCGACCAGGTGAAGCAGGCGATGGGCGAGGTGTCCGGCCTGCGGGACCTGTCGTCGAACCTGGAGACCAGCGCGCCGCGCGTCGAGGTCGTGGTGGACCGGGAGGAGGCCGCCGAGCGGGGCCTGTCGGAGGCGCAGGTCGGGCAGGCGGTGGCGCAGGCGTTCCGCGGCGCGCCGCTGGGCCAGATCGTGCTCGACGGCCGTACGAGCGACCTGGTGCTGCGCGGCGCCGACGCGCCGGACGACCTGAAGGCGATCAGGGACCTGAAGCTGCCCACGGCGGGCGGGCTGGTGAAGCTGTCGTCGGTGGCCGACGTGCGTGAGGTGGCCGGGCCGACGCAGGTGACCAGGATCGACGGGGAGCGTTCCGCGACGGTGTCGGCCAAGGCGGAGGACTCCGGCGACCTGGGCACGGTGACGCAGGCGCTGACGGCGAAGCTGGACGGGCTGCAGTTGCCGGCGGGCGCCTCGTACGAGATCGGCGGGGTCTCGGCCGACCAGGCCGACGCGTTCGCCGACCTGGGGCTGGCGATGCTGGTGGCGATCGCGATCGTGTTCATGATCATGGTGGCGACGTTCCGCAGCTTCATCCAGCCGGTGATCCTGCTGGTGTCGATCCCGTTCGCGGCCACGGGCGCGATCGGGCTGCTGGTGGCGACGGACACGGCGCTGGGCGTGCCGGCGCTGATCGGCATGCTGATGCTGATCGGCATCGTGGTGACGAACGCGATCGTGCTGATCGACCTGATCAACCAGTACCGCGAGCAGGGCATGGGCGTGGTGCAGGCGGTGATCGAGGGCGGCCGGCGCCGGCTGCGGCCGATCCTGATGACGGCGGTGGCCACGATCTGCGCGCTGACGCCGATGGCGCTGGGGGTGACGGGGGCCGGCGGGTTCATCTCGCAGCCGCTGGCGATCGTGGTGATCGGCGGCCTGATCTCCTCGACGCTGCTGACCCTGGTGCTGGTGCCGACGCTGTACGTGGTGGTGAGCCGGGAGCGCGGCGGCAGCTCGCGGCACGCCTCCGGACGTCCGGCGGAGGGCGCAGGGGAGGCGGGCCAGGAGAAACTGGCCGGCCAGCCCGCGTAAGACCTCCGGCAGGCTGACACGCGTACGGCGGGCGGCGATGCGGATCGTCGCCCGCCGTACGCGTATCAGGGACCGGATCGGCAGGTCAGCCTTCGGCGGGCAGGCGGGCGAGGGTGCGCATGAGAGTGGTGCGGCCGGTGCGCAGGGCGGCGGCCGGGTCCGTTCCCGCCGGGCCCTGCCAGCGGAGGTGCACCACGGTCGTGCCGTGGCGCACGCCCACGGCGACATGAGCGACCGAGCGGCGGAAGGCGCCCTTGGGCCGGGGCGGCGACTCGGGGTGCCGCACGGCGAACGTCCTGATCTGTCCGGCCCACGGGCCGCTGGTGAAGGGGTCGAGCCGGGGATCGACGCTGTAGGACGGTTCGTCCTCGTCGGAGGAGCATGAGCCGTCCCAGCCGAGCGGGCGGGCGCGCGCCCGTTCCGCACTGTGCTCGTCGGGCAGGAACAGCACGTCCTCGCGGACGGAAACGCCGCCGATGAGACGGCGGGTGACGGCGGGCGCGCCGGCATGGGCGTTCTGCTCGTGCGAAGGGTCGCCGCAGACCCGTTCGTGCGAGCGCGGCCCGGCCCCCGGCGCCGGCCACAGCGTCATGTCCTCGCCGTACGAGGAGGCAGGGGGAAGGGCGGCGGCCATCCTGGCCGAGGCCGACCGCGTGGCGGTGGCTGGCGCGGGTCCGGCAGGGTCGCCGCCGACGGCTCCCAGCACGGACGTGGCCGACGCGGTGCCCTGGAGCAGCACCTGCCGGCCGGGCCCGGCGCCCACCTCGAACGGCCAGGCCCACGTCACCTCCGCCAGCAGCCCGCCACGCGCGGCCACGATCGTCGCCACGGCGCCCGGCTCGCCGTCGTCCCAGGCGTCCATCGCGACCAGCGCCCGCACACCACGCCACCCCAGCCGGTCGAACCCCGCCACGTCCTGGAGCGCGTCACGACCGGGGCGATCGCACTCCCCGCTGCCCCGGCGGGCGGCCGTGACCGCGCCGGCCGCCGCCTCGGGGGAGATGAGCCAGAAGCGGACCCGCAAGGGCTGCTCCAGCTCCGGGAGGAGCAGCTCCCCGCTGTAGGCGGGCACACCCTCGGGCGGCGTCCGGGTATCGACGCCCTGCGGCCGGCACCATGCGAGGAGGGGAGCGCTGGGAGGGATGACGTAGGGGGCGCGGGTGGCGTCGTCGTCGAGGTGCCGGCGGAGCCGATCGGCGATCTCCTCGACCGAGGTGGCAGCGGCGGCGGGCGCCGGCAGGGCGGGCGACTTCAGCTGATCGGCGACGCCGAGGGAGAAGAGGAGGGTGATGGCCGCGGCCGCGATGCGCGTCCCCGGGGGTCTGGCAAGATCCACGACAGATACGACGCGGGGGAACCGGCGGAAGTTGGCCCGGGCGCGTCCTTTCGCCCAATAAGAAATCTACGTTGTAAAGGCGCTGGAATGTTGCAGATCACACCCAACCCCTACACAGCCACAACACCGACGAGGTAAGGGCTGCGAGCTTTGCACAGTCGTGCCAGGTGCGAGGCTGCGGAGGGGTTCGTTACCGCGCCTGGGCCGGTCGCTCGGGACGGGGGCGGGACGGCCTTTCCCGCCTCTATGGCCCCTGATCCGGCACGCGGGCGGTGTGAATAGACTTGTCCGACGTGACGTCGAAGCCGCGTATCCCGAATGTCCTGGCCGGCCGCTACGCCTCGGCGGAGCTGGCCCGCCTGTGGTCGCCCGAATACAAGATCATCGCTGAGCGGCGGTTGTGGCTGGCGGTGCTGCGGGCGCAGGCCGAGCTCGGGGTGGCGGTGCCCGAGGGTGCGCTCGCCGACTACGAGAAGGTGGTCGAGCAGGTCGACCTGGACTCCATCGCCGCGCGTGAACGCGTCTCGCGGCACGATGTGAAGGCGCGGATCGAGGAGTTCAACGCGCTGGCCGGGCACGAGCAGGTGCACAAGGGCATGACCTCGCGCGACCTGACCGAGAACGTCGAGCAGCTGCAGGTGCGCGACAGCCTGCTGCTGGTACGCGACCGGGTGGTGGCGCTGCTGGCCCGGCTGGCCACGCTGGCCGAGGAGCACGAGGCGACGGTGATCGCGGGACGGTCGCACAACGTCGCGGCGCAGGCCACCACGCTGGGCAAACGCTTCGCCACGGCGGCCGATGAGCTGCTGGTCGCCTACCGGCGGCTGGAGGAGCTGCTCGCCCGCTATCCGCTGCGCGGCATCAAGGGCCCGGTCGGCACCGCCCAGGACATGCTGGACCTGCTGGGCGGCGACCGGGGCAAGCTGGCCGAGCTGGAGCGGCGGGTGGCCGCCCATCTGGGGTTCGAGCACCGTTTCGCCAGTGTGGGGCAGGTCTATCCGCGTTCGCTGGACTTCGAGGTCGTCACCGCGCTGGTGCAACTGGCGGCGGCGCCGTCCTCGCTGGCCAAGACGATCCGGCTGATGGCGGGTCAGGAGCTGGTGACGGAGGGGTTCAAGGAGGGGCAGGTCGGCTCCTCGGCGATGCCGCACAAGATGAACACCCGCTCCTGCGAGCGGGTCAACGGCCTGGCCGTGGTGCTGCGTGGTTACGCCTCCATGGTGGGCGAGCTGGCCGGCGACCAGTGGAACGAGGGCGACGTGTCGTGCTCGGTGGTCCGCCGGGTGGCGCTGCCGGACGCGTTCTTCGCCTTCGACGGGCTGGTGGAGACGATGCTGACGGTGCTGGAGGAGTTCGGGGCGTTCCCAGCGGTGATCGCCGCCGAACTGGGCCGTTACCTGCCGTTCCTGGCCACGACGAAGATGCTGATGGCGGCGGTGCGGGCCGGGGTGGGCCGCGAGCAGGCGCACGAGCTGATCAAGGAGCACGCGGTGGCGGCGGCGCTGGCGATGCGCTCGCGTGGCGCGGCCAACGAGCTGCTGGATCGCCTGGGTGGCGATGAGCGGTTCCCGCTGGATCGCGACGGGCTGGCGGAGCTGCTGGCCGACCGGGTGTCGTTCACGGGGGCGGCGGCCGATCAGGTGGCGGCGGTCGTGCAGGCCGTGGGCGAGGTCGTGGCGGCGCATCCGGAGGCGGCCGGGTATCGTCCCGGCGCGATCTTGTGATCATCGAGCTGCGCTCGGCCCGCGAGCTCGGCTCGGCCTGCGATGACGACGACCTGGTGATGTGGGCGGCGCAGGGCCTGACGGGTGCGGGCCGGGCTTGGGCGCTGGGTGACGCGGTGGTGGCGGGCAGCCCGCTGATCTCGCGGCGGGACCGGCTGGCGGTGTGGGGCGGCGCCGATTGCGCGGCGGCGTTGCTGCGGCACGCGCTGGGTGAGCTGGGGCCCGCGTACCGGCCGCTGGGGGAGGCGGAGCTGATGAGCGAGGTGACGGCGAGGCTGGACGGGGTGCGTGAGCGGGGCCGGTTCTCGTGGATGAGCCTGCCCGCCGCCCCCGCCCCCATCCCTGCGTCGGTCTTAGGCGAGGCGGTGGGCTGGGTGGAGGCGGAGGCCGAGGTGGCGGCGTTGCTGGCGGCCGCCGCGCCGCACTCCTACGCCGTGCCGGGAGCGGCCGGGGTGAGCCGGTGGGCGGGCGTGCGCGTGGACGGGCGGCTCGCCGCCGTGGCGGCGGACGCCTGGTCGGCGCCGACGGTGGGCCTGCTGGCGGGTGTGGCCACCGATGCGGCGTTCCGGGGGAGGGGGCTGGCCGAGCGGGTGTGCCGGTGGGTGTCGCGGGAGCTGGTGGCGGCCTACGGGCGGGCCGCGCTGATGGTGGACGACGTCAACGCCGTCGCGATCGGCGTGTACGAGCGGATCGGCTACCGGCGGCGGCCGGTGATGGCCGCGCATGTCACCCCCTGAACCGGCACCCGGTCGGCGGTCTCGGGCCCCGGCGGAAAAACCGGATGTGGTTCGCGAACCGCTGGTGCAAAGTTGGCGGAGTGATGTCCGATTTTGTACCTGGTATCGAGTTGTCGCGCGCCTTCTACGGCGAAGTGGTGGCCCCCCTGCTGAGCGGGGTCGCGCACGGGGCGGCGCTGATCGGGCCCGGCTCGGAGGTGCTGGAGTTCGACACGGCGCGTTCGGCCGACCATGACTGGGGCCCCAGGGTGCTGTTGTTCGTGCCGGGGGAGCGGGTGGCCGAGGTGGAGGCGAAGGTGGTGGCCGGGCTGCCGGAGCGCTTCGCCGGGTTCCCCACCGTGTTCGGCTATCACGGCGCGCTGCGGCCCGGCGTGACGGTGACGGAGCTGGGCGGGTGGCTGCGCGGGCGGCTGGGCTTCGATCCGCGCGAGGGGGTGACGCTGCTGGACTGGCTGTCGGTGCCGTGGCAGCGCCTGGCGGAGGTGACGCGGGGCGAGGTGTTCTGCGACGGGCTGGGGGAGCCGGGGCTGGAGGCGGCCAGGGCGGCGTTGCGCTGGTATCCGCAGGACGTGTGGCGGTATGTGCTGGCCTGCCAGTGGCGCCGCGTCTGGCAGGAGGAGCCGTTCCCCGGCCGGTGCGGCGAGGTGGGTGACGAGCTGGGCTCGGCGGTGGTGGGGGCGCGGCTGGCGCGGGAGGTGATGCGCCTGGCGCTGCTGCTGCGCCGCCGCTATCCGCCGTACGCGAAATGGCTGGGCAGTGCGCTGGCGCGGATGCCCGGCTCGGCCGAGCTGGCCGAGTCGCTGGGGTCGGCGGTGGCGGCGCGGTCGTGGCGGGAGCGGGAGGAGGGGCTGTCGGCCGCGTACGCGCGGGTGGCGGGCTGGCAGAACCGGGCGGCGCTGGCCGAGCGGCAGGACGAGCGGGTGCGGCCGTTCTTCGACCGGCCGTTCCGGGTGATCGACGGGGAGCGGTTCGCGGGGGCGCTGATGGCGGCGGTGGGGGATGCGGCGGTCGCCGGGCTGCCGCCGCTGGGGTGTGTGGATCAGCTGACGGATTCGACGGATCTGCTGGTGGCGCCGGAGCGGGCGCGGGCGGTGACGGCGGCCGCGCTGGGTCTCACCGCTTAATGATCTACGTTGTAAAGGGCAAGGCTGTTCAGAGGGCACCCTCACCCTGACACTCGACAAACCTCATTCGACGAGGGAAGCCGCCAGATCCTCCACGCGGACGCGCCAGGCGTCGAGGAAGGCCGTGTCGCCGGTGTGGGTGACGACGAGGCGGGGGCCCTGCCCGGTGCCCTCGGTGAACTCCCAGCGCACGCCGCCCTCCGGGGTGTCGTACGCGAGCAGCTTGGCGGGCTCGGCGCGGGTGACGGGTCTCGCCTTGAGCCCGGGGACGGTGAACGCCTCGGGCGGCGGGCTGCCGGGCCTGGCGGCGGGGCCGCCGAGGAGCTGCCAGACGTCTTCGGCGGGGCGGGTGAGCTGGCGTTCGACGCGGACGCCGTCGCGGCCGGCGGTGCTGTCGATGGCGGCGGAGGGCAGGCCGAGGATGGCGATGTAGTCCTCGTGCAGGCGGGCGGAGGTGGCGGGGTCGGGGGTTTGCGGCAGGCGGGCGGGGCGGCCGTCGAGGTGGGCGAGCATGGCCTTGATGCAGGTGTGCCAGCCCGCGGCGAAGCTGGCGGCGCCGTGGCGGTCGGCGAAGGTGTGGGTGAAGGTGAGCAGGGTCGTCTCGCCGTCGGGCTGGAGGTGCCAGCGCAGTTCGTCGTCGCCCCAGGTGTGGGCGAAGGTGCGGGGCGGGTCGTTGACGGTGATGCGGCCGTCGGGGCCGAAGCCGTAGGTGATGCGGTCGCCGTCGATGGTGACGTCGGCGGGGAACCAGGCGGAGAGGTGTTCGGGGGTGGTGATGGCGCGCCAGACCTTTTCCGGTGGGTGGGGGAGGCGGCGCTGGAGCTGGAGGGTGGTGCGGCCGTCGGGGTGGAGGGTGAGGGTCTCGTTCATGGGGTGTGGTCTTCCATGGTGTCGAGGTGGGTTTCGAGGCGGTCGAGGGTGGTGTTCCAGAGGCGTCGGTAGGGGGTGAGCCAGGCGTCGATCTCGGTGAGGGGCTGGGGGTTGAGTTCGTACCAGCGGCGTTGGGCGTCTTTGCGGACGGTGACGAGGCCGGCTTGGCGCAGGGCGCGCAGGTGTTTGCTGGTGCCGGGCTGGGTGAGGCCGAGGTGGTGGGTGAGTTCGTTGACCTGGTGGGGGCGTTGGAGGAGGAGGTCGAGGATGTGGCGTCGTGCGGGTTCGGCTAGCACGTCGAAGGGCATGACGGCGAATATACTCGACCGGTTATATGCCCGCAAGTGCATGTTAAGGGGTCAGGGCGCGGCGGCGCGGCGCGCGTTGGCGCGGAACGCCTCACGGAGATACGCGGCCAGGCCGGGATGGACGGCGTCCATGACCTCGGTGAAACGGCTGTCCTCGACGTACAGGTCGCCGATGCACGCGTGCAGGTCGTGGTCGCAGTCGTAGAACCACCGGTTCATGTGGCCGCGGTGCCGCTCGGCCAGGTCCATGGCGTGCGGGCCGTCGGCGGGCAGCCCCGCCTTGCACGCGGCGGCGAAGTCGTCGTTGATGGCCTCGGTCTCGGCCTTCAGCCGCAGCCAGTCGGCCTTGGTGTAGGAGGCGACGCGCCGGCGGCTCTGCTCGTACTGGGGAGTGTGCCCCCACCGGCGTTCCACCTCGGCTTCGTGGTCCTCGGGCCGGAAGTGGCCGAAGATCTCGAAGCGTTCCTCCGGGGTGAGGGCGATGCCGGCCTGGCGGGCCTGGATGGTGCGTTCGACGGCGGCGATGACCTCGTGCAGGTGCTCGGCCTTGCGGGTGAGGAGTTCGTGCTGGCGGCGCAGGTGGGTGAGCTCGTCGGTGTGCGGCGCGTCGAGGATGACGGCGATCTCGTCGAGCGGGAAGCCGAGCTCGCGGTAGAGGAGGATCTGCTGCAGGCGGGTGAGGTCGTCGTCGGTGTAGCGGCGGTAGCCGGCGTGGGTGCGTTCGCTGGGGGTGAGCAGGCCGATCTCGTCGTAGTGGTGGAGGGTACGCACGGTGATGCGCGCGATCCGGGCGACCTGTCCGACGGAGTGGCTCATGGGGTCCAGCTTGCCGGGTGACGTGGCGTGCGGGTCAAGCCGGGCCCGATCGCGATCGGGCCCCGCCGGGGGTGTGCCGTGCGAATCTCATGGCCAGGTCAAAACTTGCTGTGGCTTCTTGACCAGGGCACACTCACGCCGTCGCGGGGACATAGCCTGGTGGCGACGACGGGGTCGCGGCGCACTCGGCGACCCGCTGCCCGCGTCGGTTGAAGGCGACCATGACAGCGGTGACGATCAGGACCTCCCGGAGGCGCCGTGCGGGCGACCGGCCGGCCGAGGCGACACGCTTCGCCGGGCGCCGGCACGAGGTGGCCGGCGCCGGGCTCCGGTTCGCCGTGCCCTGTGCCTCTTCGTCCTGGGTCGTTGACCGTTCCCGCCTGCCGTCGTCCGGGATCCGGGGCCGTGCCGCCCTGGCCGCGGGCGGGGCGGGCGCTGATCGACTGGAGTTAGCACCTGTGCTCGCGAGAAGAACAGCTGCCGCGGGGGGGCGCGCCGGTGCACGCCGCAGGGCCCGGGGCCCGGCCGGGCGGCGGCCCGGTGAGAACGTACGTACCGGCGAGAGACCGCCGTCACGGCCACGCCCGCTGACGGACGACAGGGAAGGCGGCCGCCTGCGAGCCCGGACGGCCGCCCGGCTGCGACGGGCCGGCCGCGGGATGCGACCGGCCACGGGCTTATTACGGCGACCCGCCGGACCGGGCTCGGGCGGAGCCGTCAGGGCCGGAGCGGGCGCGGTGGTCCCGGAGCCCGCGGGCCGGGCGAACGAGCCCGCACGCCGCCCTGACCTCCTGACCGCGAATGGCGCGCGGCCGCGCGGACGTCCCGAACCCGGCCACGGATCCACCGTGTCCCCGGGCCACCAGTTATTACCCGGCCGCAGCCCCGGACCATCCCACCCGTCATGACGGCACCGGCTCGCGAGAGCCGTCGTCCCGGATCCGCCAGACCGCCGGCACCAGCAAGGTGACGGCGGTGACGAGCACGGCGGTCGCCGCGCACGCCAGCAGAACGGGACGCGTACCGAAGAACGAGGCCGCCGGCCCGGCCAGGCCCATGCCGACGGGAGCCGCCACGAGTCCGCCGAGCATGGTGACCGAGGCTGCCCGCGCCACCGCGCCGGCCGGCAGATGCCGCTGCAGGGCCGTGGTCTGGATGACGTTGTGCGCCGTCACCTGCCCGCCCGCGGCCACGCCCGCGGCGACCAGCTGCCAGACGGGCGCGGGCAGAGCGAGCAGCGCCGGAAGCGGTGCGATCAGCAGGAACGCCAGCAGGGCGGCCACCATGGGGCGGGCGGGCCGCCAGTGCGCGCTGACGACACCTCCGGCCAGCCCGCCGATGGCGTAGGCGATGCCGATCGCCGACCACGCCGGCGCCCCGCCGAGTGACCGGTCGGCGACGTACGGGCCGAGCACGAGGATGGGGGAGATCACCAGCGCGTTGGCGACGGCGAGATGGACGATCCACACCCACAGCCACGTGCGCCGCCCCACCTCGGCGAGTCCTTCGCCGATCCCGGCCAGCAGCCCGCGGCCCTGACCGCGGTCGCCGCCGGGGAGCAGGCGCGGGAGCCGCGACAGGAAGACGGCGCTCACCGCGAACGTCAGCGCGTCGATCGCGATCGCCCACCCCGGCCCGACCAGCGCCACGAGCGCTCCGGCGACGCCCAGCGCGACGATCGACACGGTGCTGCGGGAGATCGAGATCAGGCTGTTGGCCGCCTGCAGGTTCTCCTTGCCGGCCAGGGAGGAGACGAGCCCGACGGCGGCCGGGTTGAAGAACGCCGATCCGGCGCCGGCGATCAGTTGCAGGGCCACCAGCATCCACAGGTGCGCGCTGCCGGTCAGCAGGAGCACGGCTGTGACGCCGTGGGCGGCCAGGCGGGTGAGGTCGGCGATCAGCATGATGGAGCGGCGCGAGAAACGGTCGCCCGCGGCTCCGCCGAGCAGGGTCAGCGCGATGATCGGCAGCCGGGTGCTGAGGATCACGATGCCGAGGTCGACGGCGGAGCCGGTGAGGTGCAGCACGGCGAAGGCGATGGCGAGGGGGGTGAGGGCGTCGCCGAAGAAGGAGGCGGTCTGGCCGAGGTAGTAGCGGCGGAAGCCGGGCTCGGCCAAGGGGGAGAGGGTGGCGGAGAGCCGGGCTCTCGCTCCCCGGCGCGCGCGGTTTTCGGCGCCCGCCGCTGCGTCGGCGACCGGACCGCCGCCCGTGTGACCGCCCGTGTGACCGCCCGTGTGACCGCCCGTGTGACCGCCCGTGTCGCCGTCGGGACGAGCGCGGTTCAGGGCTGTTCCTGGATGCGGACCAGGTTGCCGGCCGGGTCTCGGAAGGCGCAGTCACGAACCCCGAACGGCTGCTCGACCGGCTCCTGCACGACCTCCGCGCCGCCCGCCCGCGCCCGTTCGAACAGGCCGTCGAGGTCGTCGGTGGCCAGCAGGATGCCGGCGTAGGTGCCCTTGGCCATCATCTGGGCGATGGTGGCGCGCTCGGCGGCGGTGATGCCGGGGTCGGCGCCGGGCGGCTGCAGGACGAGGGACGCGCCGGGCCGGCCGGCGGGCCCGACCGTGATCCAGCGCAGGCCGTTGTAGCCGACGTCGTCGCGTACTTCGAAGCCGAGCAGGTCGCGGTAGAAGGCCAGGGAGGCGTCCGGGTCGTCGTGCGGCAGGAAGCTGGCGTGAATGGCGATGTCCATGACCATCACGCTAGACGCGGCCCGGTGCCGGGCGCTTCTCGGTTCCTGCCCGGTTCCCCGGCCAGGGCACGCTGGGCCGGTTGCGCGTGCGGCACAATGATCGGGTGACGAGCGACAGTCTTCCCGCGGAGCCCATGCCCGGTCTCGTGCGGGCCGCGCGGGTGGTGCTGATCGTGCAGGTGGCCGCCAGCGTTCTGGGGCTGGTCGTGATGGGCGGGGTGCTGGCGGCCGCGGCGAGCGCCCCCTCGCTGTTCCTGCTGCTGTTCCTGCTTCCCGCCGTGGTCCTGGTGGTGATGGTGTGGCTGGTCCTGCGGTGGTCGTCGCGGCGCTCGTTCGTCCGGTGGGCCGCGGTGGCGGTGGAGGCGGTCCTGGGCGGCGGCAACCTGGTGTCGATGCTGGTGGCGGGCCGCTTCGTGTGGGCGTCGCTGCCGTTGAGCGTGCTCCTGCCGCTGGGGGTGGCCGGCGCGCTGCTCACCGCGCCCGCGGCGCGCTGGTTCAACCGCTGACGTGGCCGGCGTCACCGGTGGCCCGGGACTGCTGAACGACGCGGATCCGGTATTTCTATCCCGGGTATAGCATGGGTGCCATGGTGCGACCCCCGCTGACCCCCGAAGAACGCCTCCGTGGCGAGCAGCTCGGCCTGGTGTTGCGACGGGCCAGGGCGGAGCGGAGCATCGTCGAGGTCGCCGCGGCCGCCGGCATGTCCGCCGAGACGCTCCGCAAGATCGAGACCGGCCGGATCGCCACGCCCGCGTTCTTCACCATCGCGGCTCTGGCCGACGTGCTCGGCATCTCCCTCGATCACCTCGTCACCCGCTCCACCCCGGCCGCCGCCCCCTGACGCGCCGGCGCCGCGCGTCCCCCTCCAGGAACGCGCGGCACACCCCATCAGGGTGGGGTCACGCTCTCGCGGTCACCCGGCGGAGGGGCGTCACAGCCACGGCCCGCACACCGTGCCGTCCGGGCGGCAGGCGCGGAAGAACGTGCGCCGCCCCCGCAGATGATCGCTGATCGTGCCCGTACCGCCGCGCACGAAGTAGGTGCGCACGCGCGTCCCGTCGTTGCGGATCTGCACCTGGCGGGGGCCGCCGCGTCCCTTGATCTTGTAGAACACCTGGAATCTGCCGCCGCCGATCCGCTTGAACGCCTTGCACACGGCCACGGCCGGATCGCTCAGGTACAGGTGCACATGCTGGACCTGATACCCCGGAAACGTGCTGCTCCGGCATCCCGGCACCGGATGGGCCGACGCGCTCGCGGCAGGCGTGCCGACGACGCCCGCGGCGGCCAGGGATGCGACAGCGACGGCGAGGCCACGACGTATGGCCTTCGCGGTCATGAGGTTCTCCTCTCGTGGGATCCCCGGATCCTGACCACGCCGACGCTAGAGCCGCTAGACCCGCCAGTCTGCGCAGAAATCCACACACCCGGCCCTCAACCCCGGCGCCGCCGCCGGGGGATTCACACCAGCGCGAGCTGCGCCGCCGCCGGCTCTCGCGGCTCGGCCACCGGCGCCCCGCATCCCATCCCGTACATGCGGCACAACTGCGCGATCTGGCCCGTGATCCGGCCCTCATAGCCCGCCGACGGCAGCCCCGCCCGGTCGTACAGCTCCGCATAGCGCTCGACCAGCTGCGGATGCGCCTCCTCCAGCCACCGCAGGTACCACTCCCGCGTGCCCGGCGGCAGCCGCAGCACCACCGGCTCCACCGCCGCCGCGCCCGCCGACGCGATCCGCCGTACGGTGGCCGCCAGCTGATCGGCCGCGTCACTCAGCAGCGGCAGCACCGGCGACATCAGCACCCGGCACTCCACCCCCGCCTCCACCAGCGCCGACACCAGCTCCAGGCGCGCCTGCGCCGACGGCGCCCCCGGCTCCACCGCCCGCCGGATCCGCTCGTCCACGAACGCGATCGACACCGCCACCCGCGCACCCGCCCGCGCCAGCAGCTCCGCGTCCCGCACCACCAGCGCGCTCTTGGTGTAGACCGTGAACGCCGCCCCCGCGCTCGCCAGCGCCCCGATCACCCCCGGCATCAGCCGGTAGCGTTCCTCCGCCGCCTGGTAGCAGTCGCCGCCCACCCCGACCGCGATCTCCGTGCCGTCCCACCGCGCGAGCTCCGCCCGCAACCGCTCCACCACGTTGGGCCTGACCACGATCCGGGTGTCGAAGTCGGCGCCCGCGTCGAGCCCGAGCCGGCGATGACCCGCGCGGGCGCCGCAGCCGCGGCAGGCATGGGCGCAGCCACGGTAGGGGGAGACCGCCCACCGCTGCGCGATGCCCGCGACCTGCGGCACCCGCTCGATCACGGTGCGGGCCTGCATCTCGTAGAAGCCGTCACGCGCCACGGCGCGCCGCTCGATCAGCGGACGCTCATCGGCGGCGTCGACAAGCGCAAGCGCGTCCCAACCCACATCACCAGTGGAACACGCATTCGACTCCGTTTTCAAGCCGTTCCCCCCAACCCCGCCCGCCCGCGCGGGGGAGCGGACCCACGATACTGGCGGCACACCCGCCCCGCCCCGCCTTCGTCTGGAGCCCCCTCATGGCCTGGATCCTGCTCGCCCTCGCCATCGCCTCCGAGGTCGTCGCCACCACCGCGCTCAAACTCAGCAACGGCTTCACCCATCTCGGCTGGAGCCTCACCGTCGCCGCCGGCTACATCATCTCGTTCCTGCTGCTGGCCCGCGTCCTCAAACTCCAGCTCGACGTCGGCACCGCCTACGCCGTCTGGTCCGGCGCCGGCACCGCCGCCATCGCCCTCATCGGCGCCGCCTTCCTGGGCGAGACCCTCACCCCCGTCAAGGTCGGCGGTATCCTGCTGATCATCGCCGGCGTCGTCGTCCTCAACCTCGCCGGCGGCCACTGAACCAGCGGCCCCGCGCGCACCCCGCTCGGCCGGGGGAGCGCGGGGCCCCGTCCCTCAGCGAACGGACACCATGATCCACCACCTCGCCCTGCACACCGACTGGGAGCACGCCCGCACCACAGGGGAGTACCGCGTCTCCACCCTCGGACGCACCCTCGACCAGGTCGGCTACATCCACTGCAGCCGCGACCTGCCCCAGCTGCACGGCGTCCACACCGCCTTCTACAGCCACCTCACCGAACCACTGATCATCCTCGACATCGACCCCGCCGGCCTCGACGTCCGCGTCGAGAACGGCTACCCCCACCTGTACGGCCCCCTGCCCCTGACCAGCGTCACCGCCACCCGCCCCTACACCCGCACCACCACCTGACGCCGCCCATGGACACCCGCGCCGCCGCCCAGCGCTTCGCCGACACCTGGCAGCACGCCTGGACCCACCACGACGTCACCGCCATCACCGCCCTCTACCGCGACGACGCCGTCCACACCAGCATGCCCTTCCGACCCCCGCACCAGGGCCGCCAGGCCATCGCCGACTACATCACCTGGTCCTTCACCGGCGAGAGCGACCCCCACGTCACCTTCGCCACCCCCATCGTCGACGGCGACCAGGCCGCCATCGAATTCCGCGTCCACGCCCACGACGACGGCCGCCCCATCACCCTGGCCGGCTGCGTCTTCGCCCGCTTCGACGCCGACGGCCTCGCCGTACAGACGCGCGACTACTGGCACACCACCGACGGCCACCACTGACCACCGGCGCCCACCCATGACGAAGGCCCGCCGCGCCCCGCGCGACGAGCCGTACCGGACAAAGGAAGACCGCCACCCGTCCCCCTCCCGGACGGGCCACCTCCAGCGATCAGCGCACCACCCGCAACGGCGCACGCCCCGCACCCGCGGGCACCGGCACCGGAGCAGGGGAGGGGGCCGGCCTCGGCCGCGCCACCTGCTGCGTCACCTCCGCAGCCTGCTGCTGCACCTGCTGCCGGGCCGCCATCTGCTGCGTCTGATCCGCCGCCTCGGCACACCCGCCCGAGCAGTACCCGTTCGTCACGATCAGCCGCCCCCGCGACGCCGTGTACGACTCCTTACCGGAAGCGGGCAGAACCCCCCGACACATCGGACATAAAACCGACTCGTTCCCCACGTGCTGCTCCTCTCGCGGCGCGAATGGCAGGACTCCCACCCTAAAACCACACCTGGCGCCAAGGACAGCGAATCAACACAACGTCAAACCAGCCGTCAACGCACCCGGGAGCCCGCCCCACCGCACCGCCCGCCCCCGAAACCCCCGCTCACCACCCCCGCCCGGCTCGCACCACCACCCTCACGAGCCGCTCGGGGAGAGCGGAAAAATCTTCCCACCAACCGCACCCGTCCCGCACCATGAGGCTCGTCGCCTGCCGAGGGGGAGACGCCCCGGCTCAACCCGGACCGTGACGGTTCTCCTGAGACAGCAGCCGGAGAAACACCGGCGCCAGCAGGTCCACCGACGTCTCCCGCAACGCCTCCTCGACGGTGACCAGACGCGACCGCAGCTCGTAACCCTCCGTGTCCACCCACTCGGTGTCCGGCGTGCTCTCCCGCCCGGACGCCCCTCGCCTGGCAGACGATCTGCAGGAAATCGGGGAACGGGGCCGCGGGGCCGGGCGGCTGGGGGAGCAGGTGCGTCAGATGCAGCCACCCCACGCGCCGGACACTGCCGCGATCGACCCACCAGCCGGTCTCCTCACGCACCTCGCGCACGATGGTGTCCGTGAACGACTCACCGGCCCGCCGCCGCCCGCCCGGCCACGGATGAGCGCCGTCGCGGTTCTCACAGAAGACGATCGAGTCGCCGACCCGGACGATGCACCGCACCGACGTCACCAGCTCCAGCGGCACCTCGACGTCGGAGGTGTGGGCGCCGACGCGGAGCGGCAGCCGCCCGCCGGCCCAGGCGATCTCGTGGCTTTCCACCGGGATGACCGTCTCCAGGAGGCGGGCCAGCTCTGGGTGGCGTTCTCTCATCCCTGCTCCTTTTCCTCGTATGGGACCGGGCGGCTCGCCTGCCGGTGGGGAGCGTCCCGGCGACGTCTACTTGACATAATGTTCATTATCAAGCAACTGTGGAAGTGCCGAATAATCCGCGCCCGCGCGGGCAGGCGCACCGCATGCTCCCGCTCGACATCGCCGCCCCCAGCATCGTCGCGCTCACCGCCGTCGTCACGGCCGGT
This sequence comes from Nonomuraea fuscirosea, assembly GCF_003001935.1. Classification (GTDB taxonomy): domain Bacteria; phylum Actinomycetota; class Actinomycetes; order Streptosporangiales; family Streptosporangiaceae; genus Nonomuraea; species Nonomuraea fuscirosea. The sequence continues at coordinate 170,154 of NZ_PVNG01000006.1, forward strand.
GCCATCTGGCTGATCATTCTCGCGGTACGCCTCACCAAGAGCCCGCGCAACCGTCCCGGCATCAGTGTCGATCTTGTCGATCAGGTGCGCGAGCTGAAGGCGCTCGGCCAGATCCAGGAAGCCGTGTTCTTCGTACGCGGTGAGACCGGGATGAGCCAGCGCGCCGCCGCCCGCTTCGTCAACCGTCTGTGACCCCCTGCCCGCGCCGGGTCACGCTTCGATGCCATACCGAACAGAATGGGGCTTCTGTATGGTATAGGTAATTTTCGCATCGAATGTGCGTTTTCGTGCGGCTTGGCGGGATGCCGTTCGCAGCGGTTGCAGGAGAACGGCTGCCGTCGCCGGGCGGACGAGTGCCGGGATGTGAGCGCGCCGCCATGACGGTCCCGGCCTGCGATGATCGCCGGGGTGCGCGGGTGTTCTGCTCCCCTGTCCCCTGTTCGAAAAATGTCGATGGGTCAGGCGTCACAACGCTCCGCTCCCCCATGCCGGCGTGCCGCCGGCCGGTCATGAGCGTCATCGGCCGAGCCGGTCGCCTGGAGCTCCAGGCGACCGGTGGGCTTCTCCCCTATTCAGGCGCCGCCGGCGTCATGGAGAGGTTCCAGTAGGCGGCGTAGCGGCCGCCGCGGCGCAGGAGTTCGTCGTGGGTGCCTTCTTCTGCCACCCGGCCGCCGTCCAGGAAGGCGATGTGGTCGGCGTTGCGTACGGTGCGCAGCCGGTGGGCCACCATCACCACGGTCCGGCCCGCCATGAGCCGTTCGATGCCCTGGTGGACGGCTGCTTCGTTGGCCGGGTCGAGGGCGGAGGTCACCTCGTCCAGCAGCACGATGGGGGCGTCTTTGAGCAGGGCGCGGGCGATGGAGACGCGCTGGCGTTCGCCGCCTGACAGCAGGGTGCCGCCTTCGCCGACGGGGGTGGCCCAGCCGTCGGGCAGGCGTTCGATCACCTCGTCCAGGCGGGCCGCGGTCGCCGCGGCGCGGACTTCGGCGGTGGTGGCGGCAGGGCGGCCGAGGCGGATGTTGTCCTCGATGGTGGCGTCGAAGAGGTAGACGTCCTGGAAGACGATGGCGATGCGGGCCATGAGTGCCTGGGTGTCGATGGCGCGGACGTCGGTGCCGCCGATGCGGATCGCGCCGGTGTTCACGTCGTGGAAGCGGGCCAGGAGGTGCAGCAGGGTGGTCTTGCCGGCGCCTGAGGGGCCGACGACGGCGAGCCGGTGGCCTTCGGGGAGGGTGAGGGTGAGGTGGTCGATCACGGTGTGGTCGCCGTGGCGGAAGGTGACGGAGTCGAATTCGAGGTCGTGGCGGGTGGGTTCGATCGGGTCGGGGGGTTCGGGGAGCGGCGGGGTGCGCAGGAGGGTGTCGAGTTTGGTGAGTTCGGCGCGGGCGCCGCGGAGCTGGCCGCCGATGTCGCCGAGGGACAGCAGGGGGTCGGCGCAGCGGGTGGCCAGGACGAGGAGGGTGAGTGCTTCGGCGGGGCCGATGGTGGCGCCGAGGGCCAGATGGGTGGCCAGGATCAGGAGTGCGGTGAGGATGGCCTGCACGGTGAGGGTCAGGCCGAGGACGCCGGGCAGTGCCGAGAGCGTGGAGCGGCGGGAGGCGTGCTGGAGTTCGCGCAGGGAGTCGTCGAGCAGGGTGAAGCGTTCGGTGGTGCGGCCGCCTGCCCGCAGTACGGGCTGGGTTTGGAGGTATTCGATGACGCGGCCGGTGGCTTGCTGGTCGCGGTGGTGGCGTTCGGTGTCGGCGGCGTTGGTGGCGCGTCCGGTCCAGTGCTGGATGGCGGCGACGACGGGGACGGCGAGGAGTGCGGCCAGTCCGAGCGGGGGGTTGTAGGCGAGCATCACGGCGACGATGGTGAGGGGGGTGACGGCGGCGGCGATGTAGGGCGACAGGACGTGTGCGAGGACGCTCATCGCCTGGAGTACTCCCCTGCTGGCCAGGAGGGAGACTTCGCCGACGCGGCCGGGGGCGTACCAGCCGATGGGCAGGCGGGCCAGGTGGTCGCCGAGCCGCCGGTAGGTGCCGCGCAGGAGGGTGGTGCCGACGCGGAAGCCGGACAGGTCGGCGGCGTAGCGGAGTGCGGCGTAGGCGGCGACGGCGGTGGCGAAGGCGATGAGCCAGGGGCGGGCGGCGGTGGTGTCGCCTGTGAGCAGGGCGTGCAGCATGGGGACGAGCAGGGCGTAGGACAGTCCTTCGGCGATCGCGGTGGCGGTCATGAGGGCTATGGTGCGGCGCACGGGTCGGGCGTAGTGGTGTCCCAGGACGCGCAGGAGCATGCGGATCATCGGGGGTCGTCTCCTCGGTGGGTTCGCCAGAACGCGGCGAACCTGCCGTTCTGGTTCAGGAGTTCGGCGGGTGTGCCGTGTTCGGTGATCGTTCCGTTCTCCAGCAGCACGACGGTGTCGGCGTCGGTGATCGTCTCCAGGCGGTGGGCGATGACGACGATGGTGCGGTCGCCCCGGGAGGTGGTCAGTGCGTGGCGTACGGCGTGTTCGGTGTGGGGGTCGGCGAAGGCGGTGGCCTCGTCCAGGACGAGGACGGGGGTGTCGGCGAGCAGGGCGCGGGCGATGGCGATGCGTTGGGTTTCTCCGCGTGACAGGCCGGTTTCCTCGTCGAGGATGGTGTCGTAGCCGCGTGGCAGTCGCAGGATGCGGTCGTGGATGTTGGCGAGTCTGGCGGCTGTGGTCACCTGATGGTGGTCGGCGTGTGGGAGGGCGAGGGCGATGTTGTCGGTGACGGAGGCGCGCAGGAGGCGGATGTCCTGGAAGACGAAGGAGATGGTGCGGTAGAGCTGGTTGCTGCCGAGGTCGCGCAGGTCGGTGCCGCCGAGGGTGATGGAGCCGTGGGTGGGGTCGAAGAAGCGGGGCAGGAGCTGGACGAGGGTGGATTTGCCGCTGCCTGAGGGGCCGACGATGGCGGTGGTGGTGCCGGGTTCGAGGGTGAGGTCGATGCCGCGCAGGACGGTGCGGCCGGTGTCGTAGCCGAAGTGCACGTTCCGTAGGTGCAGGCGGTGCCCTTGTGCGGTGGCGGGGCGGGCGGGTTCGGGTAGTGGGTCGACGGCGAGGACGTCTCTGATCCGGCCGGTTGCGCGCCAGGCGGTCTGCAGGTCGTCGAAGCCGTGCCCGAGGGCGGCGACCGGTGCGGTGAGTCCGAGGCCGAGCAGGAGGAAGGGCAGCAGGTCGGCGGGTGGCAGGCCGCCGTCCGCGATGAGGAGGGTGCCGCCGGTCAGCACGGCCAGGAGCACGAACGGTGGTGCCAGCGCGGTCTGCATGGCGGCGGCGATGGGTGCGAGGCCGCGTGCCCAGCGCAGGAAGGTGTCGGCGAAGGTGTCGGTGGCGGTCAGGAAGGTGCGGTGGGTACGGTCGGCGCCGCCGAAGGCTTTGACGACCGCGATGCCTTGGACGAATTCCACGGCCGAGTCGGCGATGCGTCCCATGGCCGTGTCGAAGTCGCGCTGTTCGCGCTGTCGTGCCGGGGTCATCATCAGCGGGACGAGCGCTATGGCCAGCAGGACCGGGATGAGGGTGATGAGGGTGAGGCGCCAGTCGATGGTGAACAGGTAGATGAGTGACGCCAGGGGCACCACGAAGGCTGAGACGAGTTCGCCGGGGGTGTGCGCGATGAACGGGTGCACGGCGCTCACGTCCTCCCCCACCACCTTGGCGAGCTCGCCTGTCCTGCGCTGGGAGAGCCATCCGATCGGGACGCGGCCGAGGTGGGCGGCCAGGCGGCGGCGGAAGGCGAGCTGGACCTGGCCGTCGAGCAGGTGCCCGATCCCCGAGGAGGCGGTGGTGAACAGCAGCCGGATGAGCAGTCCGGTGACGCCGGCGAGTACCGCGGTCCAGGCGTGGGCGTGGTCGGGCGGGCCGGGCGCGAGGAGGGTGCGTCCGACTTCGGCCACCGCCAGGAGGGGTGCCAGGCCGGCTACGGCGCCGATGACCTGCAGGGTGAGGAGGGCGGTGAAGCTGCCGGCGTGGGGGCGCAGCAGGCCGGTCAGGGTGCCGGTGTCCGGCCGGGGGTCAGTCACGCGGGTGTCAGTCACGGAGGTGTCAGTCACGGAGGTGTCAGTCACGGAGGTGCTCCTGGAGGAAGGCGAGGATCTCCGCCCGGGCGGGTGTCGCCTGGGGGGTCAGGCCCGGCATGCTGAGGAACGCGTGTCCCGCCTGCGGGTGTTCGCTGAGCCGGGCGGGTGTTCCGGCCGTCTGGAGGCGGTGGGCGTAGTGGCGGCCGTGGTCGGCGAGGGGGTCGGCGGCCGGTACCACGACGAGGGCGGGGGCCAGGTCGTGGAGGTCGTCGGCGTGCAGCGGGGACAGGGCGCGGGCGTCGGTGCCTTCGGGGACGGCCAGGCGCTGGAAGAGGCGCAGTTGCGGTAGGGACAGGGTGGGTGTGTCGGGGTAGCGGGTCGTCGAGTCGTAGGTCCAGGCGGTGGGGGTCAGGTCGGTGGCCGGGTTGACCAGGACCTGTGCTCGCAGGTTCAGGCTGGCCTGGTGGGCTCTGATGGCGGTCAGGGCGGTGATGAGGCCGCCGCAGCTTTCGCCGAAGACGGCGGCGCGGGCGGGGTCGATGTCCCAAGTCCCGGCGTGGCGCAGCAGGTGCCGCAGGACGTCCCAGGCGTCGTCGGCGGCGGCCGGCAGCGGGGTCTGCGGGTCGAGGAGGCGGTGCTCGACCGAGACGACGGCCGCGGGCAGGTGGGCGGCGAGGTGGCTGTTGACCCAGTCGCTCTGTGCGGCCGTGCCGACGAAGCCGCCTCCGTGCACGTGGATCACGAGGGGCAGGGGGCCCGTGGCCGGGGGGCGGTACACGCGGACGGGGAGTTCGCGGCCGGGTAGCGGTACGTGCTGCCAGGTGATGGTGGCGGCGGGGTCGGGTTGTCCGGTGATGACGCGTGCGGCCGTGGAGGCGCGGGCGTGGTTCTCGGCGTCGCGGTAGGCGGTCAGTTGTTCGGGGGTCACCGTGGTCCAGTCGGGCTCCGGGGGCCGTCGTATCGTGGTGAGGTCGTTCATGGGCCTCTCCTCAAGTTTCGCTACCTCTGGTTTCGAAACCTACGGTAGCGCAACTTGGTATCGTGTGAGCGTGAGCCTGACCTCGAGCACTCCCGCCCGGCCGCCCGGCCGCCCGCGTTCCGGCGTCAACGACGTGGTCTTCGCCGCGACGCTGCGCACGGTCTGCGAGCTGGGCTACGCGCGTGCCACGGTGGAGCGCATCGCCGCCGCGGCCGGCATCGCCAAGACGACGATCTACCGCCGCTGGCCGACGAAGGGGGCGCTGATCGTGGACTGCCTGCTCGACGCGTTCGGGCCGGTGCCGGTGAAGGGGGGCGACCGGGCGGAGATCATGGCCTCGGCCATCCGCTGGGCCGCGGCCAAGATCGGCGAGCCGGGGGTGGGCGACGCGTTCGCGGGCGTGTTCAGCGACGGTGTCAGCGATCCTGGGCTGCGCGAGATCCTCTCCTCGCGGTTCCAGGACCCGTACCGGCTCGCGCTGCAGGAGGCGCTCGGCGAGCCGGAGCACCGGGTCCTGTTCTTCATCGACGTCGTCGTCGGGACCCTGCTGCACCGCATGGGCATGACCGGCGAGCCGATGGCCGACGACGACGTCGACGCGCTGGTGGAGATGGTCCTGCCGTCCTTCCGCTGATGACCCCGAGCCGGGCTGGAGCCCGGTGAGCGGCCGGAGGCGTCCGGGTGCTCCCCTCCCCCGCGTGACAGACCGGGCCGGTCGCGGTCAGGCGGGTGCGGTGATGCTCCAGTGGAAGCCGTCGGGGTCGGTGAAGCGCCCGGCGTAGTCGCCCTGGCCGGTCCGGGCCGCCGCGGCGGTGATCCGGCCTCCGGCGGAGGCCGCGGCGGCGAGCAGAGCGTCGACCTCGTCACGGGAGGCGGCGGTGTGGGTGAGGACAAGCGCGGAGAAGCCGTCGCCGTGCTCGCCGACGCCGGCGTCCTTGGCGAGGCCTCCGCGGGGCAGCAGGCCCAGCCGGCACCGGCCGCCGGAGGTGACGGTGAAGTCGATGAACCTGTCTCCGTAGTCGTGGCGGACGCTCATGCCCAGCCTCTCGTAGAACGCCTTGGAGGCCGTCGGCTTGGCGACGCCGAGGTAGACGGCGGTCTCGGCCGGCTTCGGCGGGCCGGGGACGGGATGGGTGTCCTTCTTGGAGGCAGCGGCCAGCTTCCACACGGCTCCGTCCGGCGCCTGATAGACGGCGGTGAACTCGCCGAACAGCTGTTTGCGCGCCGGCTTGACGACCGTGGCGCCGTTGCCGGTGGCGCTCTGGAGCAGGGCCCTGACCTCCGCGGGCCGGCCGACGATGGCGGACAGGACGTAGCCGCGGAAGCCTGAGGCCGCCGGCGTCGTACCGCAGCCGGTGGCCAGCGCGTCGACGGGGTGGAGGGCGAGCCGTCCGGTGCCGTGCAGGTCGACGGCGGCGGTGTGGCCGCCGGTGGCTGCGGCGGTGGCGGAGAACGCGGCCGTGTAGAAGTCGCGTGCGGCCTCCACCTGCGGTACGCCGAGGGTGATGAGGTCGACGGAGAGCGGCATCAGTGATTCCTTCGCGTCTTCATGGGCGGGTTGATCGGGGGTGAGAGTCATGCGATCACGCTAGGCATGGCCGCCGGGCGGGGGCTTCTCCGTTCCTGACCGGTCTGCTCGCCCGGCCGCCCGTGGTTGAGCCGTCATGAGTCCCGGGCTCGCTCGTACGGGCCGGCATCGATAAGGAGCCGTATTCGACCTTCAGCTTCACCGCCGAGGCGAACCTCGCCGACGGCAGCGGCCTGTGGCCCACGGCTTTCGCGGTGACCGGGCTGAGCGACGAAGCCGCCGAGGCGATCACCGCCCTCGTCAGGAAGGCCGTGAGCTGACGCATCCGCCCCCAGCACCCACAACACGACGGTGGCGCGGGCGGGTGGTTCGGTGTGGCCCGGGGGCGGGGCCTAAGGTGGGGCGCCATGGCATTGCGGCTTGTGCAGGTGAACTTCAAGGCCCGGGACGACGCGGCGCTCGGCCGGTTCTGGGCGGGGGCGCTCGGGTACGGCATGTCGAGTGAGGGCCCGGGGGTGACCAATCTCGAGCCCGAGGGCATCGCGTGGCCGGATCCCGACGGCTTCTACGTCGATCTGGTGAAGGTGCCGGACCCCGAGACGGTGCGGTACCGGGTGCGGCTCGATCTCGCCACCACCTCCCCGGAGCATCAGGCGGAGCTGGTGGCGCGGCTGCGGAAGCTCGGCGCGACCCCCGCGGACGCGGAGCGGGGCGACGGGCCGTGGGTGGTGCTGGCCGACCCCGAGGGCAACGTGTTCCGCGTGCTGGAGCCGCGGGAGGCTCACCGGGACACCGGGCCGATCGCGGCGGTGGTGGTCGGGTGCGCGGATCCGCGGGCCTTGGCCGCCTTCTGGGGTGAGGCGGTCGGCTGGGCCGTGCACGAGGCGGGCGACGAGCGGGCGGTGCTGCGTTCGTCGCGGGGTGTGGGCCCGTTCCTGGAGTTCGCCCGGCAGGAGTCGGGGGCGGGGCCGGTGCGGAGCCGGATCCACATCGATCTGATCCCGTCTCGCGGGCAGGAGCAGGCGGCCGAGGTGGCGCGGCTGCTGAAGCTGGGTGCGCGGCCGGCGGATGTGGGGCAGGGCGAGGTGTCGTGGGTGGTGCTGGCCGACCCCGAGGGCAACGAGTTCTGCGTGCTGGGACCGGGCTCCTCCCCCTCGGCGTAGCGGGCCGGCGGGGTCAGGGGGTGAGGCCGGCGCTGATCAGCCAGATGTGCTCGCACGTCGCCGATGCCCGGCGCAGGCTGTCGCGGGACTCCTGTGAGGCGTGGTAGAAGCTGCGTTCGATCATCCAGCACAGGGCGCGGGCCATGGCGGCGGCCTGGTCGGGCCCGGTGCCGGGGCGCACGCCCGCGCGTTCCAGCACGGCGGTGATGGCGGCGATGAACAGGTCGGCGGTGTGGCGCCACAGGTCGCCGATCTCCGGCACGGTCAGCGACAGGTCGATGGCGGTACGCATGACCAGGCCGTGCTCGTTCCACAGCTCGACCGTGCGGCGCATCGCCGCGGCGACGGCCCGGCGCGGGTCGTCGCTCGCGGCCGTGGCGCGCGAGCGTTCCCACAGGTGCTGGACGGTGCGGGCGACGAGCGCGGTGACCACCTCCTGTTTGGAGCCGAAGTAGAAGTACAGGGCGCCGCGGGTGATGCCGGCGCCCTGGGCGATGTCGCCGACGGTCATCGCCTCGTAGCCCTTGTCCGCCAGGAGGGCTTCGCAGGTGTCGAGGATGGCCCGTTCTCGGACGTCGCCCTTGCGTTCGGTGGCGCGGCGGCCGCGCGGGGGGTGGGCGGGCATCAGAGCTGGGCGCCTTCGGGGAAGTCGGTGCTGCGCGAGAGCGTCTCCCAGGTGCGGATGTCGTCGTCGACGGCGCGGCGGGCGGCGCCGATCAGGCGCAGCGCGTCGGAGCCGAGGACGAGGTGGGCCGGCGGCCGTTCGAGCGCGGCGATGCGCACGACGGCCTCCCCCGCCTTGGCCGGGTTGCCGAGCTGGTTGCCGCTGGCCTTCTGGCGGGCCTGGCGGATCGGGGTGAACAGCTCGTCGTAGTCGCTGATGGCGCGGCCGGCGCGGGTCATGGAGCGTCCGGACCAGTCGGTGCGGAAGCTGCCCGGTTCGACGGCGGTGACGTGGATGCCGAACGGGGCGACCTCCTTGCCGAGCGCTTCGAGGACGCCTTCGAGGGCGAACTTGCTGCCGCAGTAGGCGGACATGCCGGGCACGGCCATGAGGCCGGCCATGGAGGTGACGGCCATCAGGTGGCCGCGGCGGCGGCGCCGCATGTGGGGCAGGGCCGCCTGGAGGGTGGCCATGGCGCCGAAGACGTTGACGTCGAACTGGCGTCGTACGTCGGCCAGCGAGGTCTCCTCGAAGATGCCTTCCAGGCCGTAGCCGGCGTTGGCGATGACGACGTCCAGCGGGCCGACGGTGTGCTCGGTGTCGTCGACGACGGCCGGGACGGCGGCGGTGTCGGTGACGTCGAGGATGCGGCCGTGGGCGTGGCCGGGCTTGAGCGCTTCGAAGGCGCGCAGGTCGTCGTGGTTGCGGACGGTTCCGGTCACGGTGTGGCCGGTGGCCAGGGCGGCCTCGGCGAAGGCGCGGCCGAGTCCGGTGCTGACGCCGGTGATGAGCCAGTTCTGGTGCTGCATCGCTTTCTCCGTACGGGGTGTTCGAAGGGGGCTGGACTGCTCCCCTGCCACAAATTCTACACTATGTCGATTTTTGTCATCACGGTGTCGATTCTGGTGGTGCGGGGAAGGCGCCGGCTGCCCGAGGCCGCGGTCGCGGGGTGTGCGGTAGGTTGCCCGGCATGCTGGAGATCGGATCCGCCGACTGGCCCCCCGCGCCGATCAGGACCGAGCGGCTCGTCCTGCGTCAGGCCGAGGCGCGCGATCGTGCGGTGTTCCTGGAGCTGCTGGGCTCGCGGCGGGTGCACGCCTACCTCGGCGGCGCCCGGCCGCGTGCGGAGCTCGAACGCGAGCTGCCCGATGTGCCGGGACGCTCGCCCGGGAGCTTCGTCGTCGAGCTCGGCGGGGCGATGATCGGGCTGGTCCAGCTCAAGAGGGTGAGCGGGCACCACAGCCCGGCCGCCGCGGGCAAGGCCGATCTCGGGTACCTGTTCCTGCCGCGGGCCTGGGGGTCCGGTTACGCCGCCGAGGCGTGCGCGGCGGCGCTCGGCTGGTTCGGCGGCGTCCATCCCGGTGAGCCGGTGGTGCTCACCACCCAGAGCGCCAACGCCCGCTCGATGCGGCTGGCGGCCAGGCTGGGCTTCGAAGAGGTGGAACGGTTCCAGGCCTGGGGCGCCGAGCAATGGCTCGGCCTGCGGCCGCCGGCGACGCCCTGAGGCGCGGCCCCGGCTGAGGGTGCGCTGGTGGGTTTCGGGGTGTCGGCACGAGCCCGATCTTCCACGCGGGCGCCTGCGTTTCGCCGGGATCGGGCCGCGAGGGTGCCCGGGGTCAGCGGGCCAGCTGGTTGAGCCAGTCGCGCAGGAGGGCGGTTTCGGCCGGGCGGAGCGGGAGGGCGGCCCCTTCACAAGCCCCTTCCGCGGCCTCTTCGGCGGCCTCTTCCGCAGCGTGGAGGGCGGCGTCGAGGGCGAGGGCCCGGGCGGCGAGGCTCGAATCGGTGACAGGGGGCGGGCCGGTGGTGAGGGAGCCGATGAGGGTGTCGCGCATCCGCGCGGAGATCTCCGGATCGCGATCCGCGGCCGGGGCGCCGATCAGCGACAGGGTGACGCCGGTGACGCCGCTGTGCAGGAGGCCGGCCGCGGTGAGGGCCGGGACGCGGAGGCGGCCGGCGGCGGCGACGCGGCTGAGGAACCTCAGCAGCAGATCGTGGGCCTCCTGGGCGGCGGGCGGGCGGCGGCCGGGGCGGTCGGTGCCGAACATCAGCACGTAGAAGGCGGGATGGCGCAGGCCGAAGCCGACATGCAGGTCCCAGCCGCGGCGCAGGTCCGCCACCGGGTCCCCGGTGGGCGCCAGCTCGTGCTTCTCGGCCAGGTAGAGGTCGAAGCCGTGCACGGCCAGGGCCGCGAGCAGGGCGTCCTTGTCGCCGAAGAGCTGGTAGAGGGAGGCGGCGCGGATGCCGGCCGCCGCGGCGACCGAGCGGGTGGAGACCGCCTGGGCGCCCTCCCGTTCGAGGATTCCGGCCGCCGCCTCGAGGATCTGCCGCCGGGTACGGGTCTTCGCGTCATCCACGGTGGCGATGCTACGGCATGTGGCGTATCACTGAAACAGGCAGTGATACGCTTTTTGGCGTGGCAGTGATACAGCAAGGGAGAAGGCCGATGAACCGGGTCGGATACGGCGCCATGCAGCTCGCCGGGCCGAACGTCTGGGGGCCGCCGGACGACCCCGAGGCCGCGCGCCGGGTGCTGCGCCTGGCGGTCGAGCAGGGAGTCACGTTCTTCGACACCGCGAACGCCTACGGGCCGCGTACGGTGAACCGGCTGATCGGAGAGGCGCTGCGGCCCTTGCCCGACGAAGTGATCGTCGGCAACAAGGTCGGCGCCGGGCGCGGCCCGGACGGGTCGTGGATCATCACCGACCACCCGGACACCGTCCGCGAGCAGGTCCACCAGGCGCTGGCCGACCTGGGCACGGAGACGAGCGAGCTGACCTACCTGCGGCTCGCCGGCGACACCCCGGGAACGCACAGCGACGTGCCGCTGGAGGACGCGCTCGGCGTGCTCGTCGAGCTGCGCGACCAGGGCCTCATCCGCCGCATCGGCCTGTCCGGCGCCTCGCCCGGGATGCTGGCCCGCGCGCGGAGGATGACGCCGATCGCGGCCGTGCAGAACCGCTTCAACCTGCTCGACCGCAGCGGCGTCCAGGTCCTCGCCGACTGCGAGGCGCACGGCATCATGTTCGTCCCCTACTTCCCGCTGGCCTCCGGCCGGCTCGCCTCCTACGACGAGCTGGCGGGCCCCGCCGAGCGCCTCGGCGCGACGCCGGCCCAGGTCGCGCTGGCCTGGCTGCTCCGCCGTTCCCCCGCCATGGTCGTCATCCCCGGCACCACGAACCCCGCACACCTGCGCGCCAACATCGCCGCGGCCGAGGTCGCCGCGAACCTGACCGACGCCGAGGTGGCCCGCCTGACCGGCCTCGTCGACGAGTCCACGGCCGTCATCGAGCAGCCGCACCAGTCCACGCTCGACGCGCTCAGGTCCGCCGCGGAAAGCCACCGCTGACCAGCCTCCCGGCGGGGTCCCGGCGCAGATGTGCCGCCGGGTCAGGCGGTGAAGGGGCCGGTCAACCCTTCGCCGGTCTGTCCGTCGCCGGTCAGGCCGTCGCGGAAGGCGATGGCCGCCGCCTCGGTGCGGGTGGACGCGCCCAGTTTGGCCAGGATGTGGGAGACGTGCACGCCCGCCGTGCTCGGCGAGATGTGCAGGCGGGCGGCGATCCGCCGGTTGCTCAGCCCCTCGGCGATCAGCCTGAGGACGTCGTGCTCGCGCTCGGTGAGCCCGCCGGTAGCCGGGCGGGGCCGTCCGAGCAGGGCGATGTCACGGGCGAGCGGCCCGGCGCCGAGGTCGGCGGCCAGCGTCGCGGCCTGGCCGAGGCGGGCCGTCGCGGCGGGCCGGTCGCCGGCCTCCAGGGCGGCTCGCGCACCGTGGAAAAGGCTCAGAGCCAGCTCGTACGGCTGCCCCAGCTCCTGCCAGGCCTCGGCGGCCTCGTCCCAGCCGTCGTCGCCGATCAGGGCGTGCAGCATGACCTGCCAGGCGCGGTCGAGCCGCCCGTCCACCCCGAGCGCGGCGTCGGCCGCGGCGAGCTCGGCCTGGCGCCGCGCCACCCGCCGCCGCGGCTCCCGGCCGGGACCGGCGGCCAGACGGGCCCGCTGGACGAGCGCGCCGGCGATGAGGACCGGGCGGGCGTCGCTGCTGTAGACGCGGGCCAGGGCCGGATCGGCCAGAGCCCGTTCCAGCAGCAGGTCGGCCCGCTCCGGGTCGCCCTGGGCGACGGCCAGCAGACAGAGCAGCTGGTGGCGGGGGAACAGGCTCGCGCTGCCGGAGTGCTCGGCGGAGGCGGCCGCCTCGGCGTCGGCCGCGGCGCGGGCGGCGGCGGGCACGTCGCCGCGCAGCAGCGACAGGTACCCGGAAAGGACGAGCAGGGCGTGGCGGGACAGCGGCGGCGGATCCTCCTGCAGGCTTTCGCGCAGCAGGGTCTCCGCCTCCTGCCAGCGGCCGGCCAGGATCAGGCTGCGGCCGGCGTAGCGGGCGAGCTCGGCGCCGCGGCTGCGGCCCAGCCCGTACCGGCGGGCGTGGCGGATGCCGTCGCGGGCCGCCTCGGCGGCGCGGTGGTGCTCGCCGGCCTTGGTGTGCAGGGTGGCCTCGTACATGGGGACGGTCATGAGCAGGTCGTGACCGTCCAGGCGGCCGGCCAGGGTGCGGGCCTCGGCCAGCAGGGTGAGGTCGCCGGTCATGGAGGCGACGCCGAGCAGGCCGCGGATCGTGACGGTCGCGTCGCCGGTGCGCCGGCCGATGGACAGCGCCTCCTCGAACGAGGAGCGCGCCCGGTCCTCCTCCGGCAGCAGGCCCATGGCCAGCACACCGAGCAACTGGCCGCGCTGCACGTCGGCGGGCATGGCGGCAGCGGAGGCGGTCTCGGGCGTAACGCGCGTTCCGGGCGCGGCGGGGATGGCTGTGGCGGGCAGCAGGCGCAGGGCCCGCTCCCAGTCGGTGACGCCGGTCCCGTCCAGCCGGTGACGCAGCCGGCCGCGATGCTCCAGCAGCTGCGCGGCCCGTGCGGGCTCGCGGCGCTCGTCCACGGCGGCCAGCCCGGCACTGGCGTAGCCGATGCCGCGCGCGTAGTCGCCGCTGAGCATGCACGCCCGCGCCGCCTCGGTCAGGACGCCTGCCCGGTCGCAGCCCAGCGGCACGCCGGGGTCCCACAGCTGCAGGACCTGCTCCAGCATGCGGACCTGCTCCTCGTAGGCGTAGGAGGCGCGGGCCTGGGCGGCGGCGTGGAAGGCGGCGGTCAGGGCGGTGCGGTGGTCGCCGGCGGCGTGGGCGTGCGCGGCCAGTTCGGCGTGGGCGCCGGTGCCGTGCAGGGCCTCGGCGTAGCGGGCGTGCAGGCGGGCCCGTTCGCCCGGCAGCAGGTCCTCGTACACCACGTGCCGGATCAGGGCGTGGCGGAAGTCGTAGCCGTCCTGCGCGGTGAGCAGGAGGCTGCGGTCGACGAGCTCGCGCAGCAGGGCGTCGAGCTCGGCGCCGTCCTTGCCGCTCACCCGCGCCAGCAGGCGGTGGCCGGCCCGGCCGCCCGCCACCGAGGCGACGCCGAGCAGGTCGCGGGCCGGGCCCGGCAGGGAGCGCGGGCCGTACAGCAGCAGGTCGCGCAGGCTGTCGGGGGTGCGTTCACCGGCGCGGGCGAGCGCCTCGACGAACAGCGGGTTGCCCTCACTGCGTGCGTGCACGCGGCGTACGGTGTCCGGTCCCGGTTCGGCGCCGAGGATGGCGGCCAGCTGGCGGGCCACGCCCCGCCGGTCCAGGCGCTCCAGGCGCAGGCTCGTGGTGCGGGGACGGCGGGAGAGCTCGGCCAGCAGCGGGCCGAGCTGCCCGTCGCCGGGGCCGGGCGGCCGGTGGGTGATCGCCAGCAGCACGCCGGGCTGGGTGAGGTTCCTGGCCAGGAAGCCGAGCAGCTCGCGGGTGGCGGCGTCGGCCCAGTGCAGGTCCTCGATCAGGACGACGAGCGGCCGGTCGGCGGCCACCCGTTCGATGAGCGTCAGGATCTCCTCGTACAGGCGGTGCTTGCCGCCTTCGGCGTCCCCGGGCTCGCCGAGGCCGGGGAACCAGCGGGCCAGCTGCCGGTAGGGGCCCGGCAGGACGCCGTCGAGGCGGATCAGGCGGCGCAGCACGGTCACGAACGGCGCGTACGGCAGCCCGTCGCTGCCCAGCTCGGCGCAGGCCCCCTCGGCCACGCGCACGCCCGGCCCGAGGGAGCGGGCGAACTCGGCGAGCAGCCGCGACTTGCCGATCCCGGCCTCCCCCGCCACCAGCGCCACCGCCGGCCCCTGCCCGACGGCGGTGTCCAGGGCCGCCGCCAGGGCGGCCGACTCCTCGCCCCGGCCGACGAACACCGGGCTGACCACGCGTTCCGCCACCACCGCGCCAGCATATAAATACCCCGATCGCCTGATGTGCGGCGCCTGTTCATCCGGCCAGGCTCGACGGCATGACAAGCACCTGCCCGCTGCGGGTCATCACCGCGGCCGAGCTCGACGCGTGGGCCCGCATGGTCACCACGACCTACGGCCAGGACTGGATCGAAGGCGGCCTCAGGAACGCCGCCGCCTCCATCGAACCCGGGCGGACCCTCGCCGCCTTCGACGACGGCCGGATCGTCGGCGGCGCGTCCGTCTACGGCCGCGTCATGACGGTCCCCGGCGCGTCGGTGCCCGTCGCCGGCATCACCCTGGTGGCGGTGCTGCCCACGCACCGGCGCCGCGGCATCCTCACCGCGATGATGCGCGAGCAGCTCACCGGCCTGTACGAGTCGGGCGGCGAGCCGGTCGCGGCGCTCAACGCCGCCGAGGCGACGATCTACGGCCGCTTCGGGTACGGGGTGGCCAGTCACGTGGCCGAGATCCAGGGCGACAAGAGGTTCATGGCGCTGCGGCCCGGCACCGACGTCGGGGACGGGGCGATCAGGCTGCTCGACCGGGCGGAGGCGCTGCCGCTGCTGGAGAAGGTGTACGACGTCGCCCGCCGGGACGGGGTCGGGTGGGTCGACCGCAGCGAGAGGTTCTGGCGGGCCCGGCTGGCCGACGGCGAGCGGGCGCGTGAGGGCGGCGGGACGGCGCTGCGTTTCGCCGTGCACACCGAGCCGGGCGGCGAGGTCACCGGCTACGTCCTCTACCGCTCCCAGGGCACGGTGGTGCGGGTCGTCGAGGTCGTGGCCGCCACCCGGCAGGCGTACGCCGCGCTGTGGCGTTTCCTCATCGACCTCGACGCCCACACCGGCCTGAGCTACGACGGCGCCGTGGACGAGCCGCTGAAGCAGCTGCTGGCCGACCCGCGCGCCGCTCACACCACCGTGGTCGACAACCTGTGGGTCCGGCTGGCGGACGTGCCGCGGGCGCTTTGCGCCCGCCGCTACTCGGCCGCGCTGGACGTGGTGCTGGAGGTGCAGGACCCGTTCTGCCCGTGGAACGCGGGCCGCTACCGGCTGCGGGCCGGCGGGGATGCGGTCACGTGTGAACGTACGCGGGCCGGGGCCGATCTGCGGCTGACCTCCACCGAGCTGGGCGCGGCCTACCTGGGCGGCACCACCCTGGCGTCGCTGGCGGCGGCCGGCCGGGTCGAGGAACTGCGCCCTGGGGCGGTCGCGGCCGCGTCGCTGGCCTTCCGGGGCGAGCGGGAGCCGTTCCACCCCTCGGGCGCGGCCTTCCCGGCCTTCTGACCATCATGACGTCCGGCCGGAAGGGCCGGAACCGCACACCCATGGAGATTCATCGCATGCGTACTCATCGGCTCGGGCGCACCGCGGTGCGCGTCACCGAGCTCGGCTTCGGCGGCGGGCCCCTGGGCGGCCTGTTCGAACCGCTGGACGACGACACCGCGGCCCGGGCGCTGACGGCCGCCTGGCAGGCGGGGATCCGCTACTTCGACACCTCGCCGCACTACGGCATCGGGCACTCCGAGCGCCGCGTCGGCGAGCTGCTGCGCGGCAGGCCGCGGGCGGAGTTCACGCTGTCGACGAAGGTCGGCCGGCTGCTGGTCCCGCAGGAGGCGCGGGGGCGGATGGACGAGAGCTTCGCCGTGCCCGCCACCCACCGCCGGGTGTGGGACTTCTCCCGCGACGGCATCCGGCGCAGCGTGGAGGACTCCCTGACCCGCATGGGCGCCGACCGGATCGACGTGCTGTATCTGCACGACGCCGAGGAGCACTTCGAGGCCGCGCTGCGTGACGGCTACCCGGCGCTGGCCGAGCTGCGGGCGCAGGGGATGGTCGGGGCCGTCGGGGCGGGCATGTACGACCCCGGCAAGCTGACCCGCCTGGTCCGGGAGACCGACGCGGACGTGATCATGCTGTCGGGCCGCTACACGCTGCTGGACCAGAGCGCGCTGGAGGAGCTGCTGCCCGCCTGCGCCGAGCGCGGCGTGTCGGTCCTGGCGGCGTCGGTGTTCAACTCCGGCCTGCTGGCGACCGGGCGGCCGGTCGAGGGGGCCCGGTTCGACTACGAGCCCGCCGGGGCCGAGCAGGTGCGGCGGGTCCACCGGATCGCGGACGTGTGCGAGGCGCACGGGGTGAGCGTCCCGCAGGCCGCGATGGCCTTTCCGCTGCTGCATCCCGTGGTGGCGGGGATCGTGGTCGGCATGCGCTCGGCGCGGGAGGTGGAGGCCAACGTGGCGGCGTTCTCGGCCGGGGTGCCGGCGGGGTTGTGGTCCGACCTGCGCGCCGAGGGCCTGCTGGACGTGCGCGCCCCGGTGGGCGCGGCGCCGTGACGTGCGCCCCTTCGGCGGCCTGGTCAGAGCGCCCGGTAAGAGGGGACGGTGAGGCGGCCGGTGACGTCCGCCCGCGCCGCCTACTCCTCTGCCTGCCCGGTGCTCTGCTGGGTGTCCTGTCCGGTTTCGGTCAGGTGCTGCAGGAGGGTCCGGCTGATGTCGCCGAGCCGGCGGAGCTGCTCGGGCGGCAGGAGGTCGATGAGGTGGGCGCGGACGCTCTCGACGTGGAGGGGGGCGGCGGTCTCGAGCGCGGCCAGCCCTTCGTCGGTGAGGACGGCGAGCCAGCCGCGCCGGTCGCCGGCGTAGTGCTCGCGGCGTACCCATCCGGCCTGTTCCAGTTTGTTGACCGCGTGGGAGATGCGGCTGGGCTTGGAGTGGGTCCAGTGGGCGAGCTCGCTCATGCGCAGGGTGCGCTCCGGAGCCTCCGACAGCAGGACGAGGAGCTCGTAGTAGGTGACCGGCATGCCGGTCCCCGCCAGCAGGTCGCGTTCCAGCCGGTCGGTGAGCAGGCGGCTGGCCAGGCCGAACGCCCGCCAGGTGCGCTGCTCGTCGTCGGTGAGCCACCGTGTCATGCACGTCATCATACGCAATGGTTGCGCGCTGAAATACTCCAGCGTACTGTCGTACTGAATCATTCAGCGCTGAACTAAATGCGATGGAGCACGGCATGTACCCCAGTGAGCTCAGCGGCTCCTACACCATCGACCCGGCGCACAGCCGGTTCGGCTTCGTGGCGCGGCACGCGATGGTGACCAAGGTGCGCGGCAGTTTCCCCGTAGTGGAGGCCGCCGCCCGCCTGGACACCACCGACCCGTCAGCGTCCACCGTGCGCGTGCGGCTGGACGCCGCCGGGGTGGACACGGGAAACCCGCAGCGTGACGGCCATCTGCGTACCGGCGACTTCCTCGATGCCGCCGCCCACCCGCACATCACCTTCACCAGCACCGCCGTCAAACACGTCGGCGACGCCCGCTTCGAGGTGACCGGCCCGCTGACCATCCGCGGGGTCACCCGCGAGATCACCGTCCCGATCGAGTTCGCCGGCACCGCCGTCGACGCCCAGGGCCTGACCCGGGTGGGCTTCGAGGGCGGCACCGTGATCAACCGCAAGGACTGGGGCGTCAGCTTCAACGCCGTCCTGGAGGGCGGCGGCGTGATGATCTCCGAGAGGATCACGCTCGAGTTCGACCTGTCCGCCGTCAAGAACCCCTGAACGCGGGCCGGCCGGAGGGGGCGGGGAGAGGCACGGCCGCCTGGTGGTGGCCGTGCCTCGTGCCGGTGATCAGGTCCGCGGGCGCCTTACTGCGGCATGAGGACCTTGTCGACGATGTAGACGGTGGCGTTGCTCGTCGGCACGTTGCCGCAGACGATCTTGGCGTCGTTGACGGTCAGGTCGTCGCCGGTGCCCTTGACGGTCAGCTCGCCGCCTTCGAGTGTCTTGAGCTTGGCGCCGTCCTTCAGGTCGGCGGGTCCGAGCTTGCCTTCGACCACGTGGTAGGACAGGGCCTTGGTCAGGATGCTCTTGTCGGCCATGATCTTGTCGCGGGCGTCCTTCGGGATGGCCTCGAAGGCCGCGTTGTCGGGCGCGAAGACGGTGATGTCCTGGGCGGAGTTGAGCTTCTCCTCCAGCCCGGCCTGCTTGATCGCCTCCGACAGCATGGACAGGTCGGTGACCTTCGTCAGAGCCGTGGCGACGGGCTGGTCGGCGCTGCCGGTGAGGCCCTCCTCCAGCGGGGCGCAGCCCGGCCCTGACGGGCTCGCGGTGGCGCCTGGCGTGCTCTCCCCCGTCGTCGTCTCGTCCGGAGCGGGCTCGTCCGTCGCCGTCTCCTCGGGCGCCGTCTCCTCGGGCGCGCCCTCCTCAGGTGAGGTCTCTTCGGGCGGGGTCTCGGTCTCCCCCGGCATGGTGGCGGTCTCCCCCGGCACCGGCGAGCCTTCCGGCTCTGGGGTGAGGGCGGAGGCGGCCGTGGTCCCGGCGGTGGCGGTGGTCAGCGCCAGTGCCGCTGCGAGAAGCACTCGTTTCACTGGTGTCCCCCGAATCTTTCGAGCCGGCGGGCGGGCCCGCTGCGGCTCCGATCGACGCAAGAACTCATCGTGCGAGTGCTTCCAGTGTCCGTGCTGGCAGGAGAAGCAGAAGTACGGTGTCCGCTATGAGGTGACAAAGTAGGTAATGGTCGCTTAATGCGGAGACGGGGATGGCCGTTCAAACCCCCTTCCGGCGTCCTTCTCACCCGGCTCGGGACGACCGGACCGCCCCGCCGGATGGCCGGGCGCGGCGGCCTGACCGGCCGGTGGGCGGGGCTCGCCAGATCGCCCGCGCCGGGTTAGGATACAAGTGTATCCATACGGGAGATGGAGCCCCTCATGCGCGTTCCCGACCGGCCGTCCGCCTTCACCGCCGACTCCGCCCGCGACCGCTACCACGCCGTCTACGACCGGACCCTGGCCGAGCTGTGGCCGGTGCCGGTGGACGCCTTCGACGTCGAGACCCGCGCCGGCACCGTGCGGGCGTACCGGGCCGGGCCCGCCGAGGGGGATCCGGTGGTCCTCGTGGCCGGCGCCGGCGGGAACGCGCTGAGCTGGCACCGCTACATCGGGCCACTGGCGCGTACCCGGCCGGTCCTCGCGCTGGACCCGCTCGGCGAGCCGGGCCGCTCGGTGCAGCGGCGGGCGCTCACGACGGCCGCCGAGGTCGGCGGCTGGCTGTCCGACGTCCTGGACGCGACCGGAGCCGAGCGCGCCCACGTGGCGGGCTTCTCGGCCGGCGCCTGGACCGCGATGTGGGCCGCGACGAACCGGCCGCCGGGCCGGGGCGGCCGGATCGCGGCGCTGACGCTGGTAGACCCGGGCGGCTTCGCGCCGATCACCGGCCGGTTCGTCCGCTGGGCCGCCCTCGGCGCCCTCGCCTGCCTGCTTCCCCGCCCCTTGCGGCACCGCCTGGCCGGCGTGGTGAACAACGGGGTGCTGCGCGAGGACGGCCTGGTACGGCTGATGCGGGCCGGGTGGTCCTTCCGCCGGCACGTGCTCATCCCGCCGCCGTACACCGACGAGCAGCTCCGCGAGCCGGACGTGCCCGTACAGGTGCTGCTGGGCGAGCGCAGCACGCTGCACGACGCGCGGGCGGTGGCCGCGCGGCTGGCCCGCGCCGTGCCGTCGTGGCGGGTGGAGATCGTGCCCGGCACCGGCCACTCGCTGCCCGTCGAGGCTCCGGGCCTCATCGCCGGCCGGATCCTCGCCTTCCCCGTCCTGGACGCCGGCGCCGCGGCACGGTAGGACACGGTACGGACGGCGGAAGGGGGAACGGGAATGCCCCGGCAGGTGGACCACGAGGCGCGGCGGCGCGAGCTGACCGCGGCGCTGCTGCGCATCGCCGGCACCCGCGGCCTGCGGGCGGTGTCGATGCGCGAGATCGCCGCCGAGGCCGGGGTGTCGCTGCGCGTCGTCCAGTACTACTTCGCCGGCAAGCAGGCCCTGCTCGAATCCGGGCTCACCGAGCTGGGCGCCCGCATGGACCGCCGGGTCAGGCGGCGCACCGCCGCCGCGGGCGAGCTGACGGCCCGGGGCGTCCTGGAAGCCGTGCTGGCCACGATCGTGCCCTGCGACGAGGAGAGCCGCCTGGACTCCATGGCCTGGACCGCCTACTACACCGCCGCACTCACCGACCCTGCCCTCGCCGCGGCCGGGCTCACCCTGCCCGACGCACTCGAGAACTTCCTCACCACCCGGCTGACCGACGCGCAGCGGGCAGGGGAGATCGCGGCCGACCGTGACCCGCGTACCGAGATCGCCGCCCTGCTGGCCCTGGCCAACGGCCTGACCTCCAGCGTCCTCAGCGGGCAGCGCGACCACCGGGCGGCCATGTACATCGTCGGCTACCAGCTCGACCGCCTGTTCGGCCCGGCGACGCCCTGACCGCACCGGCCGGCCGGATCGAAGCCCGCCGTCCTCCGCCCCGCGCCACCGTCGTCGGCGGTGCGCGAGAATCCCCGACGGATCGCTTGAGATTCCACCGGGTGGAAGGTGCAGATTGAAGGCCGTGAACGACGTGACGGGCCTCTACACGATCGGGCAGCCGGCCCGCCGCACAGGACTGCGGGCGCGCACGATCCGCTTCCGGTCCGACAGCGGTGTCCTGCCTCCGGCCGGCAGATCGCCGGGCGGGTACCGGCTCTATGACGCCGAGGCGGTCGTGCGGCTGGGCCTGGTGCGCACGCTTCGCGACCTCGGGCTCGGCCTGGACGCCATCCGGCGGGTGCTGGAGCGGCGGGCCACGCTCAGCGAAGTGGCGGACCTGCACGCCAGGGCGCTCGACGCCGAGATCCGCACCCTGGAGATCCGCCGGTCCGCCGCGGGACCCGGCCCCCGAGCAGATCGACGCCTGGGTGGAACTGGCGGGTCTGGCGGGCGACGCGAGCTTCCGGCAGACGGTCCGCCGCATGGTTTTGAGCGGCGGACAGGACAACCGCCTGGAGTACGGGCTCAGCTCCGGCCCCTGGTCATCGAGCACGCCGGCGCCGCTCTGGCGCGCGCCGTCGCGCCGGAGTCGGCCGGGGCGAGCGCGATCCTGGCGCGATCTTCCCCGGCGGCCTGGCTGAGCAGGAGAGCGCCGCTGTGATCACGTGGCTGGAGCTGGTCACCGAGCCCCGCGTCGAGCGGTACTGGCAGCTCCTGAGCCTGCTGAACGGCCGGCAACCGGGCCCGCCGGCGGTCCCGGCCTTCGCCTGGCTGCCGGCCGCGCTGCGCGCCCGCCGCTGAACCCGTCCCCGCCGCCCGTCCACCGCCGCACCGTCCACCGTGCTCTTCCGGCCCCTCCCGTCGCCACCGCACCCATGATCAGCGGCACATGGCCGTCACGCTGGGCGACGGCTCGCGGGCGGATCGTGGCGCGGGCGGGGTGTCGTTGTGGGGGCGGGGGTTTGGATCGCGGTTGGGCGGGGTTGTTCAAAGGTCCTGTCGGTGACTCCTGCCCTGGCCGTGACCTGCGCGGACGCCCGGCGGGGTGATCCTGGGGGTGTGCCGGAGCACGCCGCGTCGCCGGGGTGACGGGAGGCGGTTTCTCCGGTGCGGGTGGTGCGCTCCTCGCCGGGGCGTGTCATCGCTGGGGGCCCGGGCAGCTCCCCCGCCCGGGCTCCTTCAGCGGGGGCTCATCAGTCGGGGTCCTTCAGCCGGGTCCTCTCCGCGCACGGTTCGCTTCGGTGGGGTCCCCGCGCTGGAAGCCCCTCGCGAGACCCTTCGGCGGGCGGGTGCCTCGGGCGGCCGGCGGGTCCCGTTCGCGGGCCGGGATTTCGGATGTGTGACGGGCTGAGTGCGTGCGGAGGCCGCGGACACCCGGCGGGATTTTTCCGGCAAAGTGGGTCATTTGGGTCTGGTTGGGGTGGTTTTTTGCGGTGAATCGTCACGAGCAGTGGAGGATCCGTGTCAGCATCGATGACATGTATGGGTCATATGGGATTGCCGTAAATACGTGTGACCGGTGGGACCACCGGCTGTCGGCCCGGTAGTCCCCGCCCCGGTACCCCTGCTCCCCCTGCCTGGAAAGAAGTCCCGCGTTGCGTATCTTGCTGCTCTGCTCCTCCTTCAACGGCCTGACCCAGCGTGCCTGGCTGGAGTTGCGCCGGGCCGGTCACGACGTGAGCGTCGAGCTGGCCGTCTCGCAGGAGGCGATGGTGGAGGCGGCCGAGCTGGCCAAGCCGGACCTGATCATCTGCCCGTTCCTGAAGGAGCGGGTGCCGGACGGCTTGTGGCGGGCGTTCCGTACGGTGATCATCCACCCGGGGCCTCCCGGGGACCGGGGGCCGTCGTCGCTGGACTGGGCGATCACGGACGCGGAGCCGGAGTGGGGGGTCACGGCCCTGCAGGCCGTGGAGGAGATGGACGCGGGCCCGATCTGGGGCTTTCGCACGTTCCCGATGCCGGCCGAGCCGCCGCGCAAGTCGGCGCTGTACAACGGGCCGGTGGCCGACGCCGCGGTGGAGCTGGTGGCCGAGGTGGCGGCCAAGGCGGGCGAGTCCTCGTTCGTGCCCGAGCCGCTGGACTACCGCTCCCCCGAGGTGCGCGGGCGGCTGCGGCGGGCGATGCGGCACGCCGACCGGGAGTTCTCCTGGGAGGAGCCGACACAGGACATCGTGCGCCGGGTACGCGCGGCCGACGGCGCGCCGGGCGGGCGCTCGGTGCTGTGCGACCTGCCGGTGCGGGTGTTCGACGTCTACCGCGGGCCCGAGCTGGAGGGCGTGCCCGGGCAGGTGGCGGCGCGGCGTGAGGGCGCCGTGCTGGTGCACACCGGCGACGGGACGGTGTGGGTCGGCCACCTGAGGCTGGAGAAGGAGGGCGCGATCAAGCTGCCGGCCGCGATGGCGCTGGGCGAGCTGGTGGCGCAGGTGCCGGAGCGGTCGGGCTACAGCGAGATCACCTACGACCGCAGCGAGGGCGTCGGTGTGGTCAGCTTCGACTTCTACAACGGCGCCATGTCGACCGATCAGTGCCGGCGGCTGGCCTCGGCGCTGCGCTACGCGGTGGCGCAGGACACCCGGGTGCTGGTGGTGCGGGGCGGGGAGACGTTCTCCAACGGCATCCACCTGAACGTGATCGACGCGGCCCGCCACCCCGAGCTGGAGGCGTGGATGAACATCAACGCCATTAACGCGGTGTGCCGGGAGATCGTGGCCTGCACGACGCAGCTCGTGGTGACCTCGATCGGCGGCAACGCGGGCGCCGGCGGGGTGATGATGGGCCTGGGCGCCGACCGGGTGATCATCCGTGACTCGGTGGTGCTGAACCCGCACTACCGCACGATGGGATTGTTCGGTTCGGAGCTGTGGACGTACACGCTGCCGCGCCGGGTGGGCGCGGAGCGGGCGCGCCGGCTGACCCAGGACGCGCTGCCGATCGGCGCGGCCGAGGCGGTGGAGTGCGGGCTGGCCGACCGGGCGCTCGGCGGGTCGCGGCTGGACTTCGAGCGGCGGGTGCTGGAGTACGCCGAGCGGCTGGCCGTCGATCCGGGTTATGATCGGTTGCTGGCCGGCCGGAAGTCGGTGCGCGAGGTGGACGAGCGCCGCAAGCCGCTTGACGCCTACCGCGCCGAGGAGCTGGCCGAGATGAGCCGCGACATGTTCGACGACCGCAGCGGGTTCCGTGAGGCCCGGCGGGCGTTCGTGCACAAGGTGAAGGCTCAGGCGACTCCGGAACATCTCGCGCGTCATCGGGAGTTGTCCGGCGCGTCGGCCCCCAGTGGCACCGGGGCATCTCATATGTGAGATATGGTCTGCTGTTGTGGCAGATGATTACCTTGTGCGGATCGGGCGGCTGATCCGGGACGCGCGCCAGCATCGTGGATGGACGCAGCTGCAGCTCGCAGATGCGCTGGCGACGAGCCAGAGCGCCGTCAACCGGATCGAGCGCGGCAACCAGAACATCAGTCTTGAGATGATCGCCCGGATCGGCGAGGCGCTCGACAGCGAGATCGTCTCGCTCGGCTACGCCGGGCCGATGCATCTGCGGGTGGTGGGCGGGCGCCGGCTGTCGGGCAGCATCGACGTCAAGACGTCCAAGAACGCGTGCGTGGCGCTGCTGTGCGCGTCGCTGCTCAACTCCGGCCGGACGATCCTGCGCAAGGTCGCGCGGATCGAGGAGGTCTACCGCATCCTGGAGGTGCTCGCCTCGATCGGGGTGCGGGCGCGGTGGATCAACGAGGGCAGCGACCTGGAGATCGTGCCGCCGGCCCGGCTGGAGCTGGAGGCGATGGACACCGAGGCGGCCCGGCGCACCAGGAGCGTGATCATGTTCCTGGGGCCGCTGATGCACCGCACCGAGCAGTTCCAGATCCCGTACGCGGGCGGCTGCGACCTCGGCACCCGTACGGTGCAGCCGCACATGTCGGCGCTGCGCCACTTCGGGCTCGACATCACCGCGACCGGCGGCTTCTACCACGCGCGGGTCGACCGCGGCGCGGCGCCGGCCCGGCCGATCGTGCTGACCGAGCGCGGCGACACCGTGACCGAGAACGCGCTGCTGGCCGCGGCCCGGCACGACGGGGTCACGGTCATCCGCAACGCCTCCTCCAACTACATGGTCCAGGACCTGTGCTTCTTCCTGGAGCAGCTCGGCGTGCGGGTCGAGGGCATCGGCACCACGACGCTGACCGTGCACGGGCTGGCCACCATCGAGCGGGACGTCGACTACTCGCCGTCAGAAGACCCGGTCGAGGCGATGAGCCTGCTGGCCGCCGCCGTGGTGACCTCCTCGGAGCTGACGATCTGCCGGGTGCCGGTGGAGTTCCTGGAGATCGAGCTCGCGGTGCTGGAGGAGATGGGGCTCGACCATGACCGGGGGCGCGAGTACCCGGCGGCCAACGGCCGTACCCGGCTGGTCGACCTGACGGTGCGGCCCTCCAAGCTCATCTCCCCCATCGACAAGATCCACCCGATGCCGTTCCCCGGCCTGAACATCGACAACGTGCCCTTCTTCGCCGCCATCGCCGCCTCGGCGCAGGGCTCGACGCTGATCCACGACTGGGTCTACGACAACCGCGCCATCTACCTGACCGAGCTGACCCGGCTGGGCGCCTCGGTCAAACTGCTCGACCCGCACCGGGTGCTGGTCGAGGGGCCGACGCGCTGGCGCAGCGCGGAGATGATGTGCCCGCCGGCGCTGCGGCCGGCCGTGGTGGTGCTGCTGGCCATGATGGCGGCCGAGGGCACCTCGGTGCTGCGCAACGTGTACGTCATCAACCGCGGCTACGAGGACCTGGCCGAGCGGCTGAACGCGCTGGGCGCCAGGATCGAGACCTTCCGCGACATCTGACTTTTCGTCGGTGAAGGCCGCTACCGTCGTCTTTGGATCTTCGTGACGCGAGGAGAAGGGGGTTGCCGGTGCGGCCTGCGGAGCTCGACCGGTTGACGGTGGCGGAGGCGGCGGACCGCTATGTGGAGCTGGTAAGGGCCAGGACGTTGACGGGGGCGCTGTCCCCCGCCACGGCCGAGGTCTACGCGCGCGACGTCGGCACCCTGGTGGAGCTGGCCGGGGCCGACGTCGTGCTGGACGACCTGACCGGCGCCGACGTGGACGCGATCCTGCTGGCCTTCGCCCGCAAACCCGACGGCCGCACCACGGCCGGGCGCGCGGCAGGCGAGACGGCGGGCGACAGAGCGGGCGACAGAGCGGGCGACAGAGCGCCCGGCGGCCGCACGGCGGGCGGATCAGCGGTGGGCGGCCGTCCGGCGGGCGGATCAGCGGTGGGCGGCCGTCCGGCGGGCGGGCGGACGCCTGCGGCGAACGGAGCCGGGGCGGGGTCAGGACAGTCGCCGTCGTCGCAGGCGCGCTTCCGGCGCTCGATCTCCGCGCTGTTCAAGCACGCCGCCCTGGCCGGATGGGTGCAGCTCAACCCGATGACCCGCTCGGCGGTGACGGCCAAGGAGCGGGGCGGGCTGCGGCCGGAGCGGCGGGCCCTGACCCGCGAGCAGGCCCAAGGGCTGATCGGAGCAGCACGCGAGCTCCCGAGGGAGCAGGCCGACCAGAGCAAACGCCGCGACCAGCGCACCGAGCTGCGCGACGCGGTGATCGTGCTGCTGCTGACCACCGTCGGGCCGCGCGTGTCGGAGCTGGTCCGCGCCAACGTCGAGGACTTCTTCACCAACGACGGCGTCCGCTACTGGCGCATCTTCGGCAAGGGCGGCCGCACCCGCGACGTGCCGCTGCCCGGCGACGTGGCCCTAGTGCTGCAGGAATACCTGGCCCGCGGGCGGCCCGACGGGCAGGACAAGGCGCTGCTGCTGTCCTGGCGCGGCCGGCGCCTGGCCCGCGGCGACGTCCAGGCCGTGATCGACCGGGTACAGCGGCGGGTGGACCCCGACCAGCGGCGCACGGTCACCCCCCACGGGCTGCGCCACACCACCGCCACCCACCTGCTGGCCGACGCGGTCGACATGGACGCGGTACGCCGGGTGCTCGGGCACAGCGACCTGTCCACCCTCGGCCGCTACCGCGACGACCTGCCGGGCGAACTGGAGGTCGCCATGCGCACCCACCCCCTCCTGCGCGACCGCCCGCCCGCCTGACCTCCCGCCTGACCCGCCACCGCCCGCGCGTCAGGCGGGCAGGGGCCGGTCGGCCGCGTCGACGGTCGTGCGTACCGCGTGCAGGGCGTCCTGCAGCAGGTCGCGCAGGGCCCGGGTCTCGTCCGGCCGGGTCCATGCCCGGAAGGCGACCTGCTCGGCGAGCATGGCGACGCTCGCGGCGAGGTAGGCGGCATCGGCGTCCCCGCCCCGCTCCCGCAGCGCGGCGGCGATGGCGTCGGTGAGCGCGGCGTTCTTGCCGAGTTCGCGTTCCATCAGCTCCGGGTTGGCGGCGATGACCGCGTAACGGTGCGCCACCACCGCGCGCCGATGCTCCAACAGCTTGTCGGCGACGGCGCCCAGCGCGCGCATGACCACCTCCAGCGGCGGCAGGGCCGCGTCGGCGGCCGCGATCTCGCCGATGATCTCCCGCTGCAGCTCCGAGCTCAGCCCGAACAGCACCTCGCGCTTGTCGGCGAAGTGGTTGAAGAACGTTCGCTGGGTGAGCCCCGCCCGCTGGACGATCTCGGCGACCGTCGTGCGCTCGAAGCCCTGTTCGTCGAAGAGCTCGAGCGCGGCGGTCTGCAGGCGGTCGACGGCGCCCGGTTTCCATCGCGGCATGCCCCCGAGTCTAGCGCGACTTCACAATGTGCACTCATCGGTGCTAGCGTCATGATTACACAAGATGCAATCACTTCATGGAGGCCTCCTCATGGTCAAGGTGTCGATCGTCGGCCCCGGCGAGGGCGAACTCATCGCCAACGGCCCGTCGCAGATCCGGATCCTCGAAGACGGCAGCAACACCGCCCACCGCCTGGGCATCGGCGAGGTCGTCATCCCCCCGCACACCCCCGGCCCGCCGCAGCACCGCCACGCCCAGCACGACGAGGGCTTCTTCGTCATCTCCGGCGACGTGCGGTTCACCATCGGCGAGGACAGCCACGACGTCGGCCCCGGCACGTGGGTCACCGTCCCGCCGGGCGCGCCGCACACCTTCGCCAACCCCGGCGACGAGCCGGCGGTCATGCTCACCACCTTCACCCCGGACCTGTACGTGCAGTACTTCCGCGACCTCAAGGCCATGGTCGAGTCCGGGCAGCCGATGAACCGCGAGACCATGGCGCCGATCTGGAAGAACTACGCCACCGAGCCGTCCACCGAGTTCGCGCCGTGACCTCCCGCCGGCGCCCCCGCCGAAGGGGCGTCTGAGGGGCGGGCACGGTCCGCCGGGGCGGGCGGGCGGCGGGGACGGGTTCGGCAGTATTCGGCGGGACTTGATACGGTCACTCAAGGTGTGCCGGGAAGTCTGGTCGGCAAGTCCTTGTCCCGTTGCCTTGAAGGATGTGCTGACATGCGCGCCCGCGACCTGCCCGCCGACGTTCCCGTGCCCCGTGGCCGCCTGACACCGGCGGCGACCGCGCGGGCGCGGATGCTCGCCGCATGAGCGTGCTGTCCTGGGTAAGCGTGGCGGTCTTCCTGGCCTCCTACGCGCTGATCGCCACCGAGAGGATCCACCGCGTGGCCGCCGCGCTCGGCGGCGCGGGCATCATGCTCGCGATCCACGCCACCGGCGCCGAGGCCGCGTTCTTCTCCGAGCACTCCGGCATCGACTGGAACGTCATCTTCCTGCTGCTCGGCATGATGATCATCGTCGGGGTGCTGAAGCAGACCGGCGTGTTCGAATACCTGGCCATCTGGGCGGCCAAACGCGCCCGCGGCCGGCCGTTCCGGCTGATGGTGCTGCTGGTGCTGATCACCGCCGGGGCCTCCGCGCTGCTCGACAACGTGACCACGGTGCTGCTGATCGCGCCGGTGACGTTCCTGGTGTGCGAACGGCTCGCGGTCAACCCGATCCCGTTCCTCATCGCCGAGGCGCTGTCGTCCAACATCGGCGGCGCCGCCACCCTCGTCGGCGACCCGCCGAACATCATCATCGCCAGCCGCGGCGGCCTGAGCTTCAACGACTTCCTGATCCACATGGCGCCGATGGTGATCGTGCTCATGGTGGTGTTCGTCGGCCTGTGCCGGCTGATGTTCGGCCGTTCGTTCCGCTACGACCCGGAACGGGCGGCGGAGGTCATGGCGCTGGACGAGCGGGAGGCCATCGCGGACCGGCGGCTGCTGTGGCAGAGCCTGGCGGTGCTGGCGCTGGTGATGGCGGCGTTCGTGCTGCACCCGGTGCTGCACTACGAGCCGAGCGTGGTCGCGCTGCTCGGCGCCGGCGTGCTGGTGGCCGCGACCAGGGTGACCACCTCCGAGGCCATCGCCGAGGTGGAGTGGCCCACGCTGGTGTTCTTCGCCGGGCTGTTCGTCATGGTCGGCGCCCTGGTCGAGACCGGTGTCATCGCCGGGCTGTCCGAGGCCGCCGTCGCCGCCACCGACGGCCGGCTGGAGCTGACCACGATGGGGCTGCTCGGCGTCTCGGCCGTGCTGTCGGCCATCGTGGACAACATCCCCTACGTGGCCACGATGAGCCCCATCGTCGAGCAGCTCGTGCAGGCCACCGGCGACGGCGGCGGGCAGGTGCTGTGGTGGGCGCTGGCCTTCGGCGCCGACCTGGGCGGCAACGCCACCGCCGTCGGCGCCGCCGCCAACGTGGTCATCCTGGGCATCGCCGCCCGCAACGGCACCCCGATCAGCTTCTGGCAGTTCACCAGGTACGGCCTCATCGTCACCGTGGTCACCGTCACGCTGGTCGCCCCGTACCTGTGGCTGCGTTACCTCATGTGAGCCCGTCCTCCGGCGGCACCGGCACGCCCAGCGCCGAGAGGAAGGCCAGGGCGGCCGGGGACGGCTGGTGGCGGCTCCAGATGAGGTGCTCCATGCGGGCCGGGGCGTCGCTGAGCCGGACCACGGGCAGGTCGGGAAGCTGCGGCACGAACGCCTCCGGCAGCATCCCGATGCCCAGCCCCAGCCGGATCAGGCGGGCCATGAAGTCGGGGGTCGACACCTCGAAGGCGACCTCGCGCGCGATCCCGGCCGCGGCGAACGCCTCGTCGGACTGGCTGCGCCCCGCGGTGCCGGCGGGGAAGTCGACGAACGGCTCGCCGGCCAGCCTGCTCAGCGTCACCCGCTCCTCCCCGGCCAGCGGATGGCCGGGCGTGACCACGGCCACCAGGTCGCCGCGGGCCAGCTCACGCCCGCGCACCCCCTTGGGCCGGGCGCCCGGGGGCAGGCCCAGGAAGGCGACGTCCAGCGTGCCCTGACGGACCCGTTCGACGAACTCCTCGCTCGCGCCGGAGCGCAGGCTGATCCGCACCTCGCGGTGGCGCTGGTGGAAGCGCCGCAGCACGAGCGGCAGATCGACCGCCGTGACCGTGGGGATGGCGCCGATGGCGAGCCGGCCGCGGATCTCGCCCGCGGCGGCGGCCACCTCGGCGCGGGCCCGCTCGGCGGCGTCGAGCGCCTGGCGGGCGGCGGGCAGAAACGCCTCACCCGCCGGGGTCAGCAGGACGCGGCGGCTGGTGCGCTCGAACAGCTTGGCGCCCAGCTCACGCTCCAGCCGCGCGATCTGGTGGCTCAGCGCCGACTGCACGACCAGGCACCGCTCGGCGGCACGGGTGAAGTTGCTCGTCTCGGCGACGGCGACGACGTAGCGCATCTGCTGCAGCTCCATGAATCAATCGTGAACCACGATCGATCCGATGACAAACATGCGTTGGACTCATCGATCGCCGATCCCCGAGGCTGGACGCATGACGACGACACCCCACCCCGGCGGCCTGTCGCGCTGGTTGCTGCTGCTCATGTCGGCGGCGACCGGGCTGGCGGTCGCGGGCAACTACTTCGCGCAGCCGCTGCTCGACCTCATCGGCCGCGAACTCGGCCTCGGGCCGACCACGGCCGCGCTGACCGTGACGGCCGCCCAGGCCGGGTACGCGCTGGGCCTGATCCTGCTGGTGCCGCTCGGCGACCTCATGGAGCGGCGCCGGCTCGCCGTCGCGCTGTACGCGGCGACCGCGGTGTTCCTGCTGATCTCGGCCACCGCGGCCGACGGCACGGTGCTGCTGATCAGCACGGCCCTGACCGGGCTGGCCTCGGTCGGGGCGCAGGTCGTGGTGCCGTTCGCGGCCACACTGGCGGACCCCGCCGAACGCGGCCGCGTCGTCGGCACCGTGATGACCGGGCTGATCCTCGGCCTGCTGCTGGCCCGCACCGCGTCCGGAACGCTGTCGGAGCTGGGCGGCTGGCGGACCGTCTACTGGGTCAACGCCGCCCTGATGGCGCTGACGGCCGTGCTGCTGCGCCTGTTCCTGCCCCGCCTCGGCGGCGACGGCGGGCGCCTGTCCTACCCGGCGCTGCTGCGCTCGACGCTGTCGATGTTCCGCCTGGAGCCGCTGCTGCGCTGGCGGGCGGGCATCGGCGCGCTGAGCCTGGCCTCCTTCAGCGTGCTCTGGACCGCGCTGACGTTCCTGCTGGCGGGCTCCCCCTACGAATGGACGGAGTCGGCCATCGGCCTGTTCGGCCTGGTCGGCGCGGCGGGCGCGCTGACCGCCACGGTGGCCGGCAGGCTGGCCGACCGCGGCCTCGTCCAGGTCGTGACCGGCGCAGGAACGGTCCTGCTCGTGGCGTCCTGGCTCGCGATCGCCGCGGGGGCGCGCTCGCTGGTGTGGCTGCTGGCCGGCGTGATCCTGCTCGACCTGGCCCACCAGGCGGTGCTCAACAGCAGCCAGAACGTCGTCTACGCGCTGCGGCCACAGGCCCGCAACCGGATCAACTCCGCGTTCATGACCTCGTTCTTCGTCGGCGGCGCGATCGGCTCCGCGCTGACCTCGCTGGTCTGGGTGCACGCCGGCTGGAGCGGCGTGTGCGTCCTGGGCGGGGCGCTGTCGGCGGGGACGCTCGTGCTCTGGATCCTGGAGCGCCTCACCACCGGCCGGCAGCCCGCCGGCACACCCCCGCGGCCCGTGGCACACCCGGTGCCGGCCGCCTCGCCCAAGGGAGAATGACCATGGCACGCACCGTGCTGATCACCGGAGCGACCGGAACCGTCTCCGGCGCGCTCATGAACGCGCTGCGCGGCGCCGACGTCCGGCCGCGGGTGCTCGTCCGCGACACCTCCAGGGCGCAGGGCCTGCGCGAACGCGGGGCCGAGGTGTTCGCCGGCGACCTGGGCGACGCCCGGTCGCTGCCGCCCGCCTTCAAGGGGGTGGACGACCTGTGGCTGCTCACCCCGAACGGGCCGCGCGCCCCCGAGCACAGCAGCAACGCCGTCTGGGCCGCCCGCCAGGCCGGGGTGGAGCGCGTCGTGCGCCTGTCCGCGATCGGCGCGGCGCCGGGCGCGCCGAACCGCAGCGGCCGCCTGCACGCGCTGTCGGACCAGGAGCTCGAACGCTCCGGCCTGCGCTGGACGATCCTGCGCCCGCACTGGTTCATGCAGAACCTGCTGAACGAGGCCGGTGACATCGCCGCCACCGGTACCTTCGCGCTGAACATGGGCGCGGCCAGGATCGGCATGATCGACGTGCGCGACGTCGCCGAGTGCGCCGCCCGCGTGCTCCTCGACGGCTCCGGCCGGCACGACGGCCGGGCCTACACCCTCACCGGCCCGCGCTCGCTGACCTTCGACGAGGCGGCCGGCGCGCTGAGCGGCGTCCTCGGCCGGCCGGTCGCCTACCTGCCGGTCGGCGACGACACCAGGCGCAAGACGCTGCTCGGCCACGGCGTGCCGGAGTGGATCGCCGGCATGCTGGAGGAGTACGCGCGGGCGTACGCCGGCGGCTGGGGGGACCTGGCCACCGGCACGGTGGCCGACCTGCTCGGCCGGGCGCCGCGCGACATCGCCGGCTTCGCCCGCGACCACGCGGCCGCGTTCACCCCGCCCGAGCCCCGCCCGAGCCCTGCTGACGCGTCCCGCTGAGCAGACGCCGGAACACACGGCCGGAACGCACGGTTCCAGCGCCCGCCGGTCCTCACACGTGGCGGTGCAGGAGCATGCCGGGCCACTCGCCCACGGTGAACGGCGCCGAGCGGGTGAAGCCGCAGCTCTCGTAGTAGGCGACCAGGCGGCCGTCACCGCCGGCGTAGCAGTCGACCCGCACCAGCCCGACACCCCGCTCGCGCGCCTCGCCGAAGGCCCACTGCAGCAGCGCCCGCCCGACGCCGTGGCCGGCGTGGCCGCGGTCGGTCACCAGGGCCTGCACGTAGAGCTCGGGTTCGGCGGCGGGCGTGACGTAGCCGTGGGCGGGCCCGACGCTGATGCAGCCGGCGGGGCGGCCGTCGCGTTCGGCGATGCGCATGCCGCCGCCGGCCAGCCAGGAGGCGACCTGCTCGGTGCGGCGCTCGTCGCCGGTGAAGGGCCGCTCGCCCCACTGGCCGGTGCGGCCGTGGGCGGACAACCAGGTGACGGCGCTGTCGAACATGGCCAGGACGGTGGCGACGTCGCCGTCCCGGCCGGGGCGGATGTGCATGATCAGAGGATGTCCTTACCCGTGGTGCCCGCCGTCTCGCCGCCGTATGCGGGGCGTCAGGCCTTGCTGCTGGTCAGGGCGCTGCCCTTCTTCCACTGCGAGAACGACATCTGCCAGTAGCCCCAGCCGTTGTTCCACTCCAGCTCGCGATCGGTGCCCTTGATGTCGACGACGTCGCCGCGCTGGAAGTGGTCGTAGTACCACTTGGCCTGGTCGGGCCGGGCGTTGACGCAGCCGTGGCTGACGTTGCGCACTCCCTGGGCCCAGACGTTGTTCTTGGCGTGGACGTACTCGCCGGAGTTGGAGATCCGCACCGCGTGGTCGATCATGACGTCGTAGTAGCCGGGATCGCCCTTCTTGCGGCCGGGCGAGATCATGCGCACGGGGCTGCCGCGTTCCATGGTCAGGTGGACGCCCGAGGTCGTGGTGTATTCGCGGGTGGTGGCCATGCCGGCGCTGATGCGCATCGTCTGCACCCGCTTGCCGTCGCGGT
Source organism: Nonomuraea fuscirosea (assembly GCF_003001935.1). Taxonomy (GTDB): domain Bacteria; phylum Actinomycetota; class Actinomycetes; order Streptosporangiales; family Streptosporangiaceae; genus Nonomuraea; species Nonomuraea fuscirosea. The sequence goes on from NZ_PVNG01000006.1 coordinate 204,056, forward strand.
AGACGTACATCATGTGCTTGGCGACGTCGACCTTGCTGATCTGCTTGGCGCCGATCTTCAGGTCGGCGGTGTAGTCCTTGGTCCCGTACAGGCCCTTGCCGGCCTTGATGCCGGTGATGTTGGCGTTGAAGGTGACGTTCTGGTGGGCCGGCCAGTACTTGGCGGTGCGGTAGATGACGACGGTGTCGTTGATCCACCGCCAGGCGCCCTGGACGGGCTTTTCCGCCTCGACCTCCAGGGCGCGCTCGATGGTGGCCTTGTTCGTCACCGGCTGGTTGAAGGTCACGATGATGGGCGCGCCGACGCCGAGCTTCTCGCCCTTGGCGTTGGGGGTGACGTCGGCGACCTGCAGCGAACGCTCGGGCTTGGCCGTGGTGAACGTGCTGCTGGCGGTGGTGGCGCCGGCCGTGGCAGAGACGCTGTAGCTGGTGGACGGCTTCAGCGCGGTCTTGGAGACCCAGCGCGTCTTGTCGGTGTTGTACTTGCCGTCCAGCTGCTCGCCGTCGGCCTCGACGACCACGTCCTCCAGGGCGCCGCCGGCGGCGGTGACCACGACCTTCTTGTCCGGGTGGACCTTGGCGGAGCCCTCGGCGGGGGTGATCTTGACGGTGGGGGCCTGCGGGGTGGCCACGGTGGTGCTCTCAGGGGAGTCGGGGGCCGGGGTCGCGGGGCCGGCGCCAGAGCATGACGCGGTCAGCGCTGCGGCCGTGAGCAGCGCGGCTGCGGTGGCGGGTCCCCTCCAGGCAGTCGCAACGTTCAAGATCGTCCTCTCCCCATGAGTACCAAAAGGCACCCCAAAAACCTTAATGCTCCTACATGTAGGACGCGAAATCATTCGAGGAAGTTCGATCACATTTCAATTACTTCTTGACCGGCAGGCGGGCGACACCCCCCGCCGACCGGCCGTCGGTGCAGGTCAGGCCGTGGCCCGCGCCCGGTTGAGCCGGTGGGTGAGGCCGGTGTGACGGCGCCCCGCCCCCTTCGTCCGTACGGCCTGGGCCAGCGCCCGCCGCGAGCCGACGATCACGACGAGCTTCTTGGCCCGCGTGATGGCGGTGTAGAGGAGGTTGCGCTGCAGCATCATCCACGCGCTGGTGGCCAGCGGGATGACGACGGCGGGGTATTCGCTGCCCTGGGAGCGGTGGATGGAGACGGCGTAGGCGTGGGCGAGCTCGTCGAGTTCGTCGAAGGCGTACTCGACCGACTCCTCCTCGTCGGTCAGGACGGTCAGCTTGTGCTCGTCGGGCCGGATGTCGGTGACGATGCCGACCGTGCCGTTGAACACGCCGGCCGCCCCCTTGTCGTAGTTGTTGCGCAGCTGGGTGACCTTGTCTCCGACGCGGAAGACGCGGCCGCCGTACCGGCGCTCCGGCATGCCGTCCCTGGCCGGGGTGAGCGACTCCTGCAGCGCCGTGTTGAGCGCGCCGGCGCCGGCCGCGCCGCGGTGCATCGGGGCCAGCACCTGCACGTCGCGGCGCGGGTCGAGGCGGAACCGCTTGGGGATGCGGCGGGCCACGACGTCCACGGTGAGGGCGGCGATCTCCTCCGGCTCCTCGCACGGGAACAGGAAGAAGTCCTTCATGCCCTCCAGGACGGGGTGGCGGCCGGTGTTGACGCGGTGGGCGTTGACCACCACCCCCGACTCCTGGGCCTGGCGGAAGATCTGGGTCAGCCGTACCCGCGGCACCTCCTCGGCGGCGAGCAGATCCTTCAGCACCTCGCCCGCGCCGACGGAGGGCAGCTGATCGACGTCGCCGACGAACAGCAGGTGGGCGCCGGGCGCGACCGCCTTGACGAGCTTGTTGGCCAGCAGCAGGTCCAGCATGGACGCCTCGTCCACCACCACCAGGTCGGCGTCCAGCGGGTTGTCGCGGTCGAACGTGGCATCGCCGCCCGGCCGCAGCTGCAGCAGGCGGTGCACGGTGGTGGCCTCGTGGCCGGTCAGCTCGGCCAGCCGCTTGGCGGCCCGGCCCGTGGGGGCGGCCAGGATCACCTTCGCGCGCTTGGCGCGGGCCAGCAGCACGATGGAGCGCACGGTGAAGCTCTTGCCGCAGCCCGGCCCGCCGGTCAGCACCGCGACCTTCTCCGTCAGGGCCAGCCGGACCGCCTGGCGCTGCTCGGCGGCCAGCTCGGCGCCGGTCTTGCCGTGCAGCCACGTCTCGGCGCGCTCCCAGTCGACGTCGGCGAACGCCTTGAGCCGGTCGTGACCGCCGTTCAGCAGCGCCAGCAGGCCGGAGGCCAGCGACATCTCCGCGCGGTGGAAGGGCGGCAGGTAGACGGCCGGCACCAGGTTGTCGCCGGCGGGGATCTGCTCGCGTACGACGCCCTCGTCGGCGACGAGCTCCTCCAGGCAGGAGGCGACCAGGTCGGCGGGCACCTCCAGGATCTTGACCGCGTCGCCGACGAGATTGGGGGCCGGCAGATAGCAGTGGCCGTCGTCGGCCGCCTGCGACAGCGTGTACCGCAGCCCGGCCTTGACCCGCTCGGGGCTGTCGTGCGGGATGCCGACCGCCTGGGCGATGGTGTCGGCGGTCTTGAACCCGATCCCCCACACGTCGTCGGCCAGCTGGTACGGGCGGCTCTTGACGACGGAGACCGAGGTGTCGCCGTACTGCTTGAAGATGCGCACCGCGATCGAGGTGGACACCCCGACCCCCTGCAGGAAGATCATCACCTCTTTGATGATCTTCTGCTCCTCCCAGGCGGCGGCGATCATCTTGGTCCGCTTGGGACCGAGACCGGGCACCTCGACCAGGCGCTCGGGCTGCTGCTCGATCACCTCGAGGGTGCCGGTGCCGAAGTGGTCGACGATCCGCTCGGCCATCTTGGGCCCGATCCCCTTGATCAGCCCGGAGCCGAGGTAGCGGCGGATGCCCTGGACGGTGGCCGGCAGCACGGTGGTGTAGGACATCACCTCGAACTGGCGGCCGTAGCGGGGGTGGGAGGTCCACCGGCCGTGCAGCCGCAACGACTCGCCGACCTGCGCGCCGAGCAACGGCCCGACGACGGTCAGCAGATCGGCACCGGTGCGCTCGGTGGCCACGCGGGCGATGGTGTAGCCGGTCTCCTCGTTCGCGTACGTGATGCGTTCAAGTACTGCGCACAATTCGGTAACGATGCGATCTGCGCCCGCGTCTGTCCTCCCCACGCCGATGAGATTAGGGCAGATCTTCAGCACCGCAACACCCAACCCGAGCTTCCAGGCCAGCGATCTATCATCGACACGTGACCACTTCTCTCCCATCCCAAGCCAACTCGCCCCACATCACGCGAGCAAAAGCGCTTGCATTTGCTGGCCAGCTGCTGGCCCGCGCCCGCGCCGAACGCGACACCCTCTCCCCCGCCGAAGCGGCCAGGAACGCACACCGGCCAGGACGCATCTCCCTCACAGACAGGGAGGCGTTGATCCACGCCCAGCGTCAGCGAGCACGTAGCAGCAGGACCGCCTCCGCAGCTTAAGCAAGCACTTGCGCTTGCGACTGCGCCAGGGCCCGAAACCTCTCTTCTGGGTTCGGGCCTTGGCCTTGCTACGCGGGTTACCGGCCGTCCACATGCCGCATTCCGCCGACCGGACACCTCATCACTGGCGTCCATCACGGGCACTTCCGGCAGTAGCAGCGCGCCGGAGCACAGTACCCGCCACCCGGCTCCGGCAGGCCCGCCATCGCCGCCGGCGAATGGGCGGCGCAACGCCACCCCTGCACGTAATACCGCGCAGGAGTGACGCCGCAACGGCGCAACTCGAAGCCGATCCAGTACGCGCACGGCTTCACGCCGCCTCATCACCGGCCGCCACGACCAGCGCCGCCACCCACAGCCACGCCGCATGCCACGCCTGATCGAGCGCGTACGCGCCCGTCCCGATCGTGGGATTGTCGTCGCGGCCCTCACGCGGCGCGCCCAGCCGGTAGTACTCGCCCTTGCCCAGCCGATCCGCCAGGCCCGCCAGCGTGTAGCGGCGATCCGCCCAGTAGTGCGAGGCCGCGTCCACCGCCAGCGCTGCCGCCGTACGTCCGACCGGTAGCTTGACCCCGGTGACGGCGCTGGCCACGCCCAGCATGAGCGCCTTCGTCGCCGTCATCGTCGCCACGTGCCGGGCGCACGCCGCCTGCCCGGCCCGCTGCTGATCCCCGCGGCCGCCCTTCGAGGTCGCCTGCCGGTGAGTCTGCACCCACTGATCGCCCACTTCGTGCGCCGCGAACAGCGTGGCCAGAACGACCGCGAAACGCGCGCTACGGCCCCGCATCATCGCACCCCCGCCGCTTTGCGCCACTGCTTGATGTCGCTCTCGCCGAGCTCCACCTTCGGCATGACCACCAGCACTTCCAGCGCCAGACGGGCGGCCTGCAGCTCCGCCTCCGCGATCTGCGCGCACGCTGCCGCCTGCGCCGAGTACGCCGCCCGCCACGTCGGGTCGCTGGCCTTGTCCGCCCGCTCCACCAGAGCCTTCGACTCGGCCAGGAAGTCGAGCGCCTCTTGCGCGTGCTCTTGGCCGGTCAGGTTCTTCGCCATGTCTCCTCCTGAGTTGCTGTGACCCTACGCGCCAGCGCTATTGCTGGCGAGAACGGTCCTCGTCGTGGCAGGTGTGCCCGCACCGGACGTGCCGGCAGCCCGCACACCGGCCGCGACTGCACGGGTCCGACAGACTCGTCACCCACTCCGGCGGCAGCTCCGCCAGGTCCTCAGTACGCGTGATCGCCATCAGCGGGACCTCTGAAGCTGCTGCTGGATGCGCCAGACCGCGAGCTGCTGCCCGGCGTAGACGGCCGCGATCGTCATGAACGCGATCGCCATCGCGGGCAGCACCCCGCCCGGCATGACGGCCGCGCCCCCCGCCAGGGCGCTGCCGCCCACGAGGATGGCGAGCAGCCTGACGAACTCCCGCGCCCTGAGCTTGATCTCGCTCATGCCATCTCCCAACGCCGCACCGGAAGCGCCGTCACGGCCAGGATCGTCGCCGAGACCAGGACCACGCCGCCCATCGGCCCCCACACGGTCATGGCCAGGATCGTCACGCTGGCCAGCGCCAACGCACCCCCGGTCGCGCCGCCGAACACCGTCACCACCAGCACCGTCACCAGGACCACCACCGGCGCCAGCACCTCCGTGCCCGGCCACGGCCAGGACACCAGCGCGGTAACCAGTACGGTCGCCAGCCACGCCGCCATCGCCATCACCGCCCGCGCCACGGCGCCGATCTGGCCCGTCGCGGGCGTAGACACCACGCTCACTGCTCAACCTCCTTCACCAGCTGATACGACTCGCCGGACCTTCTCACCCGGCCAGACTTCTCCAGGGCCCGCAGCGCGGCCGGGACTTCCCCGAGCGGCATGTCCCCGAGCCGCCTCCGCGCCGCCACGCAGATCGCGCCCATCTCCTTCGGCCCGCTGATCAGCGCATGCTCCACCACGGCCTCGACGTCGGCCGACGACCACTTCGGCGTGGCCACCGGCGCGGCCAGCGTCACCGCGCCCTCCTCGCGCGGGTCAACGCCGCGGCGGCGCATCACCCAGTACTCCTCGAAGAACCCGGCGGTGATGTCGTCGATCCGCCCGGCGGCCGGGCTGGTCGCCACGGCGTACAGGTCCTTCGAGATCGACGCCCGCCACTTGCCGCCGGGCCGGTTATCGATGCCCTTCATGAAGCCCAGGCCGTGCGTTTTCTCGCGGGTGCCCTCCCAGAACTCCGACAGCGTCGACGGGTCGGCGGCCAGGCCGACCATGTGCCAGTCCTGGCTGGAGCCGGTGCGGAACGCCGCCACCGAGCCGCCGCCCACGAGGTTCGAGCGGAGCGTGTTAGAGACCGACTTGCCGCCGAAGTTCTCCAGACCGAGGTTCTGCGCGTAGACGTCGATCGCGCCGCCGGGCTTACGCCACGTCTTCGCGGCGTGGGCCAGCAGCTCGGTCGCCGGCGCGCCGATCTCGGCGTCGCCCAGCAGCATCGGCAGCTCCTCGATGGCGATGTACATCAGCGTCAGGCCGACGTCCGGGTCACCCGGCAGCAGGAACGGCTTGCCGTGCCGCTCCCGGCCCAGATGGTCGACCCACGGCACGTGCGCGACGTGGTTCCCCCGGCGGCCCATCACGTAGTCGAGCGCCTGCAACTCCTCCCAGCACGCTTCGACCCCCTCGCGACTGATGGCGGTTCGGCCGTTCCACTCCGGCTGGCTGGATCCGTCCTGCGCGTCGAGCAGCACGCTCACAGCCAGCTCGCAGCCGTGCACCAACGCCAGCTTGGACGCGCCAAACCCGGACTTCCCGGCACCGGTGCTGCCCGCGTTGATGCCCATCTGCGCGCCCGCGCTCGTGGTCCAAAAACCCCAGTGGGCTGGCTTGAGATCAAAGAAGTAGCCGACGCGGGCGATCCCGGTCTCCGGGTCGATCGCTGCCTCGTCGTCCTCCAGGTACCGGACCTTGCGCAGGTTGTCGCCCCGCTCGATGACCGTCAGCCGGGCGCCCGAGTAGTCGCCGCCTGGTGCCGGCCCCATCTCGACCTGATCCCTGGGCACGCGGCGGCCCGACGCCACGGTGCCGATCGCCTTCTGCATCTTGTCCAGCTCGGTCCGGCCGGGCTCGCCGACGACGACGGCGGTGAATCCGCCCGGCACCGGCTCGGGCTTGGCCAGACGGGTCCCGGCGAACGCGCCATTGTTCGGGACGACCGTCGTGTCCCACCAGGCTTCCACGCCGGACACGGTGCTCTTCGGCAGCGCCTTCGGCCGCGCATCCCAGCGTGCGCGGGAGTCGTGCCGGTACAGCTCCCACCAGTACGGCACCGCCGCGACCAGGCCGACGACCCACAGCACGAGCGCGACCAGCCCGTACGGGCCTACCACGGTGGCCACCAGCAGCCACACGCTGCCGGCCACGGCGCGCTTCAGCTTCGGCTGCCGGCCGCGCCGCCGGGCCTTGACCAGCTTGACGCCAGTCGCGACCACCACGGCGGTGCCGGTGACTTCCAGGCCGAGGCCGGTCACGTCGGCGAACACGGCGGTGGCCTGGATACTGGCCAGCCACACCACAGGCTGGGCGTACCGGCTGCGGGCGGGCCTGCGGTGCTTGAGGCGGCGCAGGGCCCGCCGCGCCCTGCGCGGCTTCGGCTGCTCCTCCTCTTCAGGTTCGGCGGCTTTCGGTCTTCTCCTGGCGCTGGTGGCCATGAGCGGCGCTCCCTTCTGAGCGGTCCGAGGGGTGTGATCGCTCTGCTCCGGGCACCCGCCACGATCAGGCCGTGGCGGGACCCGCAACCTCAGCGGTCAGGAGGTGGCGGCGGCCGCGGCGTCCGACGCGATCTGGGCTGCGACAGCCGCGGCCTGGTTGATGAGGTCCTGCAGCACGGCGGCGTTGCCGACCAGGTGGGAGTGCTGGGCGAGCAGGTCACCCATGCTCGCGACCAGGTTGTTGCTCGCGGCGCTGAGGCTGTTCAGCTCCGAAGCGATCTGCTGGTGCGCCTGGGCGTACGTGGTGAGGCCGGTGGCTTCCTGAGCGACGGACATGTTCGTTCCTTCCGAGGGTTCTGCAAGCTGTTCTGCTTGCGGGTTGGACGGCGTGCGGGCGATGCGGATCTCCTGGCCGCACTGGCAGGGGCGGACAGCCTTGTCCTGGCCGGGCTTGAGCATCACCGCGTGGGAGGCCCCGCACTTCTCGCACGTGGTGTTCGCGATGACGATCGTGTCGGTGATCAGCTTGGTCGGGCCGGTGCCAGCAGACGGCACCACGTACGTGGGGTCGTCGTGCACCACGTCGGCGTCCGGAGAGGCGTCGGCGTCGGGGACCTTTTCGATCTCGATCGACTCCACCTCCCACGTCGCGTACGCCGCGCGCGCGCCCCGCGCGGCCTCGACCAGGACGCGGCGGGTCGCGCCGAGCGTCTTGGCCGTGCCGTACACCGCGCCGCCGGCCGCCACCACGGTGACGCCCAGCAGCTCCAGCACCCCGGCCAGGAAGCGGGCCCGCTTGGTGCCGCGGCCGCGCAGCGTCTTCTGCGCCCGGTCGTAGGCGTCGTGGGCCGCCTTGTAGCCCTTCCGGTACTCGGCGACGGCTTGCGTTCTGCCCGCCTTCCACGCTCCGGCGGCGACGGCGCGGGCGTCGGGCCGCTGGTGCAGGATGACGCCGGTGACGAGCGCGGCAACCACGAGCGCCAGGAACAGCATGGTCATTTCGACTCCTCCACCTGCGCTTTGAGCGTGTTCGCGTTCGAGTTGAACTGCGTGGAGATGTAGTCCCACGTCGGGCCCGAGGTCATGACGACGATCGTGATCAGCGCCGGGAGGGCGAAGAAGCCCCACTGCGACGGCCTACCGATGTCCAAGTCGGAGATGCCGATCAGGATCATGATGCCGACGACCACGAGGGCGATGAAGCCGGGGACGCCGATCCAGACGGTCAGCCCCCATTCCTTGCCGATGTTGACCAGCCACGCGACGAGGGTGACCAGGCCGATCCCGCCGCCGACCATGGCGATGGGGAGGACCATGTGGACCTTCTTGAACAGCTTCGAGTTCATGATCATGATCGCGGGGGTGAGGGCCACCGCAGCGACCACCACGCCGCCGATGATCAGGCCGAACGAGATTTCCATGACGGTGCCTTTCAGGCGAGAACGACTGTGAAGAGGTAGACCACCGCGCCGACGACCAGCACGGCGGCCAGCAGCGACGGGTAGCGGATGATCAGGAACAGCGGCTGCAGGACGAGGTTCGCCGTGATCACCGGCACCCCGTACAGGCCGTACGCGATCCGCAGCGCGAGCGCGTCGCGCACGAACGGTGGCGGGTCGATCCAGTACTGCCGGGCCAGCGTCGCGATGCTGGCGGGCCGAAGACCGAACAGGCCATCGCCCACCACCAGGCGGTCGAGCAGCTCCTCGACGTGGAGCAGCAGCTCGGCCTTGGCCACCTCCAACAGCGCCACCGCGTCGTCGGGCTCGTCCTGCTCGGCCGGGACGGCGGCGTCGCCTTCGTCGGCGTCGGCCGGCGCCGGGAACGGCCCGACCACGACGTTGTCCGTCTGCTCCTCGTCGCCGTCGTCGGGCAGACGCAGCTCATACACGGCTGGCCCCTCCCTTCTGGGCTTCGAGGTACTTCTGGTGCTTGTCGTTCAGGTCGGCGGCGATGCCGCGCATCTGCTTGGCCAGGTCCAGCCCGATCGCGTGGGCCTTGGCCTGGTCGCGCTTGACGAGCTGGGCCAGCTCGGCGGCCACCCAGCATGCGGCCAGCCAGAACCGGCGGGCGCCGTTCCGCTCGCCGTCGATCCGGCCGCTGTGGAACGCCTTCCGCTCCTCCGGGCCGGTGCGATTCCTGGCCAACGTGCTACTCCCCTGCTTACAGACGGTGATCTTTGGTAGGCTGCGCCTCGTGCGCGTGCACGCGCGGGCGTGCGCGCTGCGCAGCGCGGGTGCGCGTTGGGTGGTCTGCGACGCCGCCGGTCAGGGCCGCGCGGGTGTCTGACCGCCCCGAAGGCGCGGTCACGGACCGTCACCTTCCGAGGGGTTCGCGGCCTCCTCGAACAGCAACTCGATCTCGGCGTCCCAGTCGATGCGGGACTCCTCGGTGCCGGGCGGCACGAGCTTGTAGGTCTCGGCCAGGAAGCCGCGCAGGTTCGCGGCCGGGAGTCGGAACATCAGCGGCTCGTCCGGGTTCCAGCGCAGCGTCCACAGCGTCCACATCGGCTCCCCGGACGGGCGTATCTGCAGGTCGTCGCAAGTGGCGGGCTCGTCGAGGCCCTTGGCGAGGACGTCGCGCGGCACCTCGAAGCTGACGACGACGCCGCCGACGTGCACCCGCACGAACCACGGGTCGTCCGGGCAGTAGTGGAGCCACGCGCTGAGGTACTTGGAGTTGTCGTCGGCCTGCCACAGCGGCAGGACGGTGGAGAGCTTGACGGGGGTCGGGTCGGGTTCCATATCGCGTCGCGTTTCCTTGAGTGTCGGGTTGGCGGGGGATGGGGCTACTTCACGAGTGCCGCGACGGCGGCGATGGCCGCCGCCTGCACCAGCAGGTAGAGCACGATGAACATGACGATGTTGAAGGCGGTGGGGCGCCGTGACGGGCCTCGCATGACGGTCTCCTTGGGGTTGGTGGTGTCGTGTCACGCCGTGTCGGGCGGCGTGTCACCGGTCGTGTCACGGTCCGTGTCACGAGGTGTGTCACCGGCCGTGTCACCGCCGGTCGTGTCACGCGGCGCGAGGCCGGCCTGCTCGATGTACCGGTAGGCGGTGCGCGGGCTGACGCTGTACTCCTTGACCGCCTTGTCGCGGAGGTCCGTGACGCTCAGGTCCGGCTGCGTCTTAACGAGGTCGTGCAGCCACGCGATCCGGCGCGTGAGCTCCTCTTTGCTGGGCTGCGCCGCCGTGCCATGACGCGAGCCGTTCGGCTTGCGTGACACGTTCCTCGGAGGTCGTGTCACGGGCTGCCGGGGACGCGGGGCGGGAGTCGGAACCGTGCCACCGGACGCGCCGTTCGGCGTGCCACCGGCCGTGTCACGAGGCGTGCCGGCCGCGCCGTTCGGCGTGCCACCGCCTGTGCCACGAGGCGTGCCGTTCACCGTGTCACGAGGTGTGTCACCGCCTACGCCATTCACGCCAGCAGAAGCGCTTGCGTGAGCAGGCAGCAGGACCCGGCGTCCGCTGAAGTCGCGCAGCACTGCCATCGCCTCCGCCCCCTTACGTTCCCGCTCCTCCCGCTCCGCCCTCTCCTCGGCGAGGTGGTGCCAGAACGGGACAGGCTGAATCTCGGTCAGCTTCGCCGTGTTGTAGAGCGCCGCGATCTGCGCCAGCATCTGCTCCTGCCGCGCCGGGTCCTGCACCAGGCCGGTGTGTTCGACCGCGCGGTCCATCGCCCTGTCCAGCCGGGCCAGCGCGTTCCGCTGCTTGCGCGGGGAGGCGCCGGCCTCGCGCAGCGCCCGCGCCTTCTTCGCGGCCAGCGCGACACGGGTCAGGCGGCGGTGCGTGTCCACCTCCGTGGCGGTCCGATCATTGGTCTCGGCCAGGCTGAGCGCGACGAACAGCCGCTCAGGGGTCAGCCGCCAGTTGATCCGGGTCCGGCCGGTGAGCCGCTGCCGCTCGATCGCCATGCTGCGCTCCCACAGCCACGCGGCAACGATCGGCGCGGCCAGCCGGAACACCGCCTCGGGCAGGCTGCGCGCGTCCATGCTGGACAGCACCGCCGACAGGCCGGTCATCGCCCACACGGCCAGGCCGTCGACGCCCGCGCGGCCGTTCTCCCGCATGCTGCGGCGGGCCCGAACCGCGCTGGTCACCATGGCGACCTCGATGAACGCGAACAGCAGCAGCTGCAGCGGGCCGTCAAAGCCGAGTACGTCGCCGGAGAAGCGCCACATGCCCTGCGCGGACACGCCGGTCGCGATGGACGCGGCCACGATGGTCAAGATGTCCTCGACGGGGCGCGTCGCGACGTACCGGGTCCACAGCCAAGAGACCACCCGCCACAGTAGGCGCAGCAGCAGGAACGCCAGCGCCAGCCCGACCAGCCCCAGAACGGCGAGAACGGCCGAGCTGCCAGGGTTGTCGATGACGTAGTCGACCAGGCCGGCGGCGACGTCGAGCGGCGTGGAGATCACGCTGCCTCCTCCTCTTCCATGTCGCCAGCAGTAATGCTTGCGTTAAGGCGTTCAAGACGAGCCCAGGGAGCTTCGCCGCCGCGAATGCCGTGCGGTGGGTAGCCGTGCTCCAGGAGCAGCTGCCCCTCCTCGGCCTCGGCCAGCAAGCGGCACGAGCTGATGGCCCTGCAGCCGCCGCAGAGGTCGGCTGCGGCCCGCTCGTACCTCTGGCGCTGCCGTTCGGCGTTGCGGCCCGGTTCCTTTTCAGGGGACCACTGGGCTGGGTCCGCGCCGGGGCGGGTGCATAGCCCCGCTTCCATGATCCAGTTGTGGAACGAGCGGAGTCGGGGAAGTCCGAACGCCTGAGAGCTGAGCCGTGTCATACTTTTCTCACCACAGACCTTTCGGGTCGTGTTCTCCTAGCCAGTTTTGGGTTGGTAGGGAGTGGGCGGCCTCCGGTGCGGGATGGGTACCCGCGGCTTTCCGGGGGCCGCTTTTTCTACGCTTCCGTTACGCTCTGTTGTTTAAACAACATGACGTGCTTCGAGCATGATTAACTACGACTCGATCGTTTGTCAAACGCTCAGCCAGCACGCAGGAGGGCGCACCTTGGCCAGTAGGCGCGACGAGATCGCGGACCACCTCCGCGAACTCATCATCAACGGCACCTACGCGCCCGGAGACGTGCTGCCCAGCCGAGCGGCGCTGATGGCCACCTACGACGCCTCAACCGTCACCATCAGCGCCGCCACCAAGACCCTCCGCGACGAAGGGCTCGTATGGCGCGTCGCCAACCGAGGCCTTATCGTCCAGGACACCCGACCGCTCTACATCACCCTCAGCGCAGCCGCCCCACCCGGCAACGGGCGCGGCCCCTGGGAAACCGCCTGCCATCAAGCCGGCCGCGACGGCACCATGCAGCTCATCTCCGTCGAACGCATCCCGGCCGAACCCGACGTCGCCCAAGCCCTGCAGCTCAGCAACGGCACGACGGTCGTCCGGCGCGTCCGGCACGCCCTCCTCGACGGCCACGTGGTCATGCTCGACGCCGCGTACTACCCGCTCGCCCTCGTCGACGGCACCCTCGTGGCCGGCAGCGGCAAGGTCGACGGCGGCATCCTGGCCGTGCTCATCGCCGCCGGCGTGCTCGACCCTGCCGCCGCCCGGGTGCAAGAACTCGTAGGCGCCCGCGCCGCAAGCAAGGACGAAGCCGAGGCCCTCCGGCTACGGCCCGGCGTGTCCGTCCTGACCGCCGAGCGAGTCACCCGAGACGACGAAGCTCAGCCGGTGGAGCTGCTGCATCGGGTGGCCAACGCGCGGCGGATCCGGTTCCAGAGCGACGACCAACCGCTGCGGAGCGTCTGACCTACACGGCCAGTGCGCGATGGGCCTGCCACGCGCACGCGGCGTCCGCCATTCGAGCAGTCCAGGACGCCGACGACGCCTCCGCCACCTCCCCCCACACGCGCACGCTCGCCGCAGCGAACAGGGCCAGCCCTTCAGCCGGCGCCTGCTGCCAGGCGGGCAGACCTGACACGGCACTCTCCGCCTGCGTGGCGGAGTGCCCGCCAGCGATGAGCCGAATAACGAGACACGCCGGGTCGATCCACCCCGCGCCCTGCGTCGCCCACGCCCAGTCGATCAGCAGCGCCCGGCTTCCGCTGATGAGGACGTTCAGCGGGTTGTAGTCGGTGTGCAGGAGAGCCGGCCCAGCGAACCAAGCCGCATGCTCAGGCTCGGTCACATACGGCCGCCAGCGATCCTCTGCGGACTTCAACGGCAAGTCCGGGCAGCGAATCTTCCCGAGCCTCGTCATCGTGTGCATAAGCCGAGGCAGATCCGCCGAGCCAGGCTCATACACCGCATGACGGCCTTCGACGGCCTCGAACCCGAGCAGGTCCCAGCCGTCCTCTTCGACGCGCCACAGAGCACGCGGTGCAACCCGGCCACCAACCCCAGCCACATACGGACTGATCATCCATTCCGCATCCTGCGTCCACCGCCGCGCGTACGTCTGCCGCAGGCCCTTAACGAACACGGTCCCCGAGTACGAGGTCACCAGCATCGCAACCGCGGAGTTCCACCCCTCCGACACCGTCCGCGCCGACCTCACCCGGCCCGTGTGCTTCTCCACCGCCTGCCGGGTACCAGCCGGCAGGTCCTCCCAGTTGACTCGCGTCAACGCCATAGATGCTTCTCCTCACACGCCGGGGCTGCCCCACGATAACGCCTGGGGCAGCCCCTACCTGCGTATCTCTCCTAGTACGGCTGGTCGTCCGACGCCGAGCACGAGCACTTCTGCGGAGCCAGAAGCTGCTCCATGTCCTCGATGATCTCGACATCCGCAGGCTTCGCAATGATCTCAACGAGCACGGTCATGGGGTGTTCACCTCCCTTCGTTCTCGGTGTGCTGGCAGTAGTTCGCCAGCGGCGACCGGGCCTTGCGGTAGAGCTGCACGAGCGGCATGCAGGTGCCGCACGTGCCCTGCAGCGTGCATCCCGTGCAGCCGCCCTGCCGCAAGAGCAGGGAGTCCGCGATCTGCCCGAGCCGGGCGAGCCCTTCGGCGCCCTCCGCGACCAGGTCCACGTTCGGCTCGCGCCCGATCTTGCAGATGGACGCCTTGCCGTGCGGGTCGACGTGGAAGAACGTGTGCCCGGCGTTGCAGCCGGTGAACGGCTTGCGCTTTCGGAGGTGCTCCACCGACTGCGACGGCAGCGTCTCCGCGCCACCGTAGATCGTCGGGGACATGTTGACGAACGTGACGTACGGGATGCCCCACCCGTCTGCCAGGGCCTCCATTTGCGCCACTTCGGCAGCGTTGTGGTTGGTGACGATCAGGGAGAACTTGAGCGGCAGGCCGGCTTCGACGGCAGCGGTGACGCCCTTGTGGAACTTCCGGAAGCTGCCGGGCCGGCGCGTCAGACCGTCGTAGCTGGCTTCTGTCGCGCCGTACACGCTGATCGTGATGTCGTGCGGCCGGTACGCGGTGAGCAGGTCCAACACCTTCGGCTCGTGCAACTTCGACCCGTTGGACAGGATGCTGATCATCATGCCGAGGTCGTAGGCCAGGCTGTACGTCTCGCCGAACAGCTTGTCGATCGTTGGCTCGCCGCCAGTGAGCTGCAGCCACAGCACGCCGACGTCCCGCAGGATGCACAACATCCGCTCCCGCTCGGGCCACGCCATGCCCTTGAATTCCTTGATCCCGAGGTAGCAGTGCTCGCAGTCGTAGTTGCAGCCCAGGTTGAGCTCGTACGTGGCGCGCACGTACTCGTAACCGGTGACCGGCCGGACCAGCACAGCCTCGGTGAACGGATCCAGGTCGACCGCCCCCCACAGCTGGGTGACGGCGTCAACGAACCACGCCGGCGCGGCGGCGACCTGGCACAGCTCGGCGTACTTGCCGCGCGAGATCCGCAGCCCACCCTCCCGGCCGGGGCAGAGCACCAGGTGCTGGCCTTCGAGGTAGGGACTCACGATGATGTTGTGCATGGGCACGCTCCGATCGTGGGTGGGTCAAAGAACGGTGGTGGATGTGTGCCGCCTGTTGGCGGCGCAGGTCGGGCCAGCGCACCGAGGAGGGTTCGGTATCTGCCGGGCCCGCCGCAGCACGGCGATCAAGGGCGTGACGCACCAGAGCGAAGCGTCGTGCTGGAGCATCAGGGCCGGCCCGGCGGGTCCGCACTCGTCGCGCCACGCCTCCTCACGCTCCCGATGGAGAACGAGCCGGGCACGGCACGCCTGGCACATCTGCTCGGGATTGCGCTGAGTAACTCGTTCGAGAGACTCCAGAGCCGCGATGAACCCCAGCGCGTGAACGATTAACGCCGAAAGCAGGACGGTCAGCAATGCGTTCATGACATCGCCCTCCGCCTGAGGCATCTGGACCGATGAAGATTGGAGAGGTGCTCCCACGCTGCCATCGCCTGCCGGTACGGGCCTCGCGCAGTCTCCAGCAGGCGGCCCGATCGGCTCCACATCGTGACGGCGTACTGACTGCCCTCGCAGATGAGCGAGAACTCAGCGGCGCACGATCTCGTGCTGCACCACGAGGATTCCAGTACCGCGTAGACGATGTCTCTTCGTGGGACGTACGGTCTCCACACGTATCGCATGCGAATCAGTCACTTCCGGAGACGCGGCGGCCAACCTGTGGGTGGGGAAGGGGACGAGCCGCCGCGCCTGCTTCGGGAAAGCCCCCGGGCGGGAGAGGTCCCCACCCGGGGTGTCTTACGGTCGGTTACTAGATGATCGTGCCGAGCTTGCGCCAGTCGTCGCCGGGCCTGCGGATGTCGCCCGGGTGCTCCTGGTCTCGGACGGAGTAGGCGTCGTGGTCGTTGATCTTGGCGTACTCCAGCCCCAATCCGTCGGCCGTCTCGTACTGGTCCTCCAGCACGTCGAACGCGTAAAGGTCCGCGTCGTCGTCGGCCCATACGACCCCGGCACCTCTGCCGAGAATCGCGCCCAGCATGCGGAAGTCGTCACCGGGCCGGCGGATTTCCTCCTCCGGCCTGTCCTTGTCGCGGATCGCGTAGTCGTCGGCGTCGCCGATGGGGGCGTACTCCAGGCCCGTACCCTTGATCAGCGCCCACTTGTCCGGGTCCACTTTGACACTGTGCAGGTCCGCCTCGATGCTGCGGGCTGTCATCATTGGTGTTCTCCTCGGGGTCGGTTTCTTCGGTGGCGCCGGGCGGGGCCGGCGTCTTGGGTCCCTCAACCCGCCGAAGCCATATGCAGCGACGGGCTGAGGGGGCTTCAGGTGCGGCGCCTGGCCAAGATCTCCATCTGATCGACCGGGTCCGCCACGAGGCTGGCAAGGCTCCAGCGCTGCAGCACCGGCAACCGGCGGGGCCGGGGCGTCGTTCATGGCGCGCGGAACTGGTGAAGAACATCCGTCTGCCACGACAGCGCCGCAGCGAGTGCCACGGCGTCTGACAGATCGATCGTTGCCACGGCACCGGCTTCTTTCATCTCCGGCGTGATGACGCTGATCAGTTCGGCGACCCACCGTTCCCGGCCGTTCTGGTCTCGGCGCCGGTAGATGTTCCATCCGGGGTAGTTCGTGCGAAGCACGTCAAGGTCACGCCGCGCGCGCTGATCGCGGGCCACGCTGGCTCGTGCCGCAACCTTGGCCCGTGCGACGGCCCCTTCTATATCGGCAGCTGCCGCCATGGCCTGGCCAATGGCCACCGGCCGACACTCGCAGCGTTCTTCTTTCATCGTCATCCCGAATCCCAGATTCACGGAGCGTAAATACTCGGTGATGTCATAGTGGGGAGCAGGATCGGGGCGTCGCCAGAGTGGCGGCGTGGCGCAGGCCAACGCGCCACGCACGCCACGGAATCCGAGGTCACCATGGGCGTACCATCGTCGCAAGAAGCATCTACATGGACCCTTTTCGGAGCCATGCTGCGGCTGGAACGCGAACGAACCGGAATGGGCCTGCGCGCTGTAGCGGCGGCCATCCCCGTGGATTACTCCCAGGTGGGCAAGTGGGAACGAGGTGTCCACCGCCCGCCCGCTGACGCCATCAAGAAGATCGACACCATACTGAACACCAACGGCCGATTGGCGAATCTGCATGCCGCAATGACAGAACTGGTCGAATTGCGGGCATACAACACCAAACCGGCCACCGTCTCAGCCAGTAGCGGGGAAATGGACGAGATACGCAGACAGCTCCTTAGCGGGCTCGTAACGCTCGGCGCAGCAGGACCAGCCGCCCACATCTTCGGTGCCCTCGACAACCTTCGGAACCTCGTCGACGACCGCGTTGGCAGCTCCCAACTCAGCGAATGGCAAGAGCTCGCCTGGGAGTACGCCCTGATCGTGCGCGACCGCGTCGATGTCATCACCGATCTATCCCAAGACCTACTCGCCCTGCAGCGACTAACGATGGCGGCACCCCCCGGCGAGGCCCGCGACTGGGAGCGCGTCAACGCCCGCATGACCTTCCTGCTCGCCTTCTCCCTCGGCCAAGCTGGCAACGAACGCGAGTCGCGCCGCTGGTGGGCCTCGGCCCGCCGATCCGCAGCCCGCGCCGACGACCCTGAATTCCTCGGCACCATCAACGCGATCGAGGCGGTGCAGGCGCTGTACGAGAAGCGCCCCATTCCAGTCGTGATGGCCCGGGTCGACGCCGCTATAGCTGCGGTGCAGGGCCGCCCATGCCGCGCCCTGGCCGGCGCGTATGGGGCCAAGGCGCACGCGCTCGTGCTGCTCGGCGACCAGGTCGGCGCGCTGGCGGCCATGGAGGAGCAGGCACGCGTCTTCGAGCAGTTGCCCGCCGACGTCGTGCAGGACCGCGCGTCGTTGTACGGCTGGCCGGTGGAGCGGCTGCTCCACACACGATCACTGATCTACACGCTGGCAGGACACGCCGGTGCCGCAGCGGCGCAGGAGGAAGCGCTCGCTGCATATCCTGTCGGCCCTGCGCCTGCCGCCCAGGCCCGGCAGACAGCTCAAGTACGTCTCCACCAGGCCATAACAGTGATCCAGCGGGGAGCAATCACTGACGGCATCGAGCACGCGCGCAGTGCGCTCACCGCTCTGCCGCCCGGCCGCACGAGCTACCTGCGGCACCTCGCTGGCACCGTTCTGGAATCGGTGCCGGCCGTGGAGCGCGCGAGGCCGCCCGCGGCGGAGTATCGCGCCTACCTGCAACTACCGCCTGGCGAGAGGGAGTGACGTGGGGTTCGTGTTCCGCCACATGACTGGGGAGAAGGCCAAGGCTGTCCTGGACGAGCCGTACGTCAGCATCTACCTCGCCATCCGGGCCGAGCCGCCCTACAACGGCGGGCCGCTCTACGATCGGGACCGGTTCCTGGAGCGGACCGGCAAGCAGACAGAGCTGCCCGGTTTCGAGCTGGTGGCTGCCGAGTGGGACGGCGTGCTGGCGGGATTCGCGTTCGGGTTCACGATGGCGGCTGGAATGTGGTGGGGCGGTGAAACCACGCCACCACCTCAAGAAGTAGTGGACGCGCCGAAGTTGGCTGTAGTTGAGCTGGATCTCCTGCCGGAGCATCGCGGCCAGGGCGTCGGCCGGCGGCTGCTCAGCGAGCTGCTCGACGATCGAGAGGAGCCGTTAGCGACTCTGCTGTCACGGCCGGACACGCCCGCTCACGCCATGTATCAGCGTTGGGGGTGGAGGTTGGTCGGCGCCGTGCGGCCTGCGCCGGACGCCGTCGTCGCCGATGCGATGGTGACCAGTCTCGCCGTCCCGGTCGGCGAGTGAACTTTCCCAAGGGAATCCCCACACTAAGGCCCTACGGCGGTGCGACAATCGCCGCATGACCGCTGCTGAGCATGCAATGTTCGGGCCGTACGGCAAGGAGACCGGCACTTCCGCCGCTGGCGACGAGCTGGTCGACCGGGCGATTATCTGCGCCCGGGCGGCGGCTGACGCCGACCCTGCCAAGATGCCCGTCAGCGACGACTACATTGGCGTGCTCAACACGCTGGACGCCGTGCTCAGCGCCCAGCCTCTCAACGTCCACGAGGTGCGCGACGCGGCCTGCCGGTACGCGGCCGCGTTCGCCTTTCCCTCCGATGAGAACACCCTCGTCGCCAGCGGGGCCGGGGTGGACGAGATGGCGCTCATGGAGTCCGTCCTGCTCCTGCGGGAGGCGATCGAGGCGCAGGATGCGACGCACGCGCAGCTGAACCAACGGTTCCCCGAGTCGAACTGAACGCTGGAGTCTTCTCCTCCGGTACCCCGGATAGCATGTTGCAAGCAATAAAGCTTGCGAGATGATGAGACGATCACACGCCTCATCTGGGAGCATCCATGACACAGAGCACAGCAAACGACGATCTCAAGGTCGAGATCGTCCGCAAGTACGTCGACGACGGCCTGAGCGTCCGCCTCACCGCCGAGGCCGTCGGCAAAAGCTTCGGATTCGTCCACCGGATCCTCAAGGACGCCGGCGTCACCATGAGGTCGCGCGGCGGCGCCCGGAAGAAGCCCGCCACCGAAGCTGGCAACTAGCTGCGGAAACGCGGAAAACGCCCCGCTCCTCCCATCAGGGAGAAGCGGGGCGTACCCGTTCAAGCGTTTACCGCTGCGTGTCCGGCAGGTCTGGCCGCGGCGTGTGCCGGGCCTTCCACCCGGCGACGGCCGAGAGCGCGGTCGGCACGAGCGGCAGGATGACGGCCTCCACCCAGTCCGGCAGGAACGCGATCAGCGACGGGGCGTCGGCAACGGTCTGCAGGATCGCCATGCCGGCCACGCCGGACAGGTAGGCGGTCAGCGTCATGGCCTTGACCTTGGTCTCGACCGGGCGGGTGTACGTCGGCTCCGGGTCAGCGTGCATGGTCTCTCCTTCGGGGACGAATCGAGTCGCGCCAGCTGTAGTGCTGGCGTCAGGTGGTTACCGGGGCGGCAGGGCGGCCCGGACGAAACAGTCCTTCGCCTCCAAGAGCTTGCGCAGCCCCACCGTCAGCTCCGTGCCGTCCGGCAGCGCGTCGATCATGGCCTGGGCCAGGTCCGCAGACGGCTTGGACACCGCCTGAAGATGCGGCGGCAGATGGTCGTACTCGAAGAACCTGGCGATGGCCACCGTGGCGGGATGGCGTCCGATGACGTTCAACTGCTCTCCTTCGAGGGTCGGGCCAGCGGTAGTGCTGGCATCAGGTGAGAGCCGCCTCCCAGCAGGCGGCGTCCCACACCAGCGGATCCACGCCGACCGGGATCTTGTGCTGGGACTTGAACTGCGTGACCTTCTGCACCAGGTCGGTGTCCGCCGGGTCGTAGGTCGCGTTGTGCAGGTTCGTCGGCTCGAACCCGCGCGCGAACAGGACGGCGCGCATCGTCTTCACGTGCCGGTGGCTGTCGCCGGGCTTCAGGACGGGCAGGTTCTTCACCAGGACCTCCGTAGTTCTCGGGGTGGGCTGGACAAACGCGGGCCGCGCCACGACCGGAGACGGCGGCCGCAGGGCGCCCTCCGCCACCCAGGCCGTCAGCGGCCCGCCGGGGCAGTTCGTGTCGTGGCCGTCGCGGTGCCCCCTGATGTCGGTGCCGGCATTGCCGTGCTCGCGCAGGTACTCGATGGCGTCGCGGACGGCGTGCAGCAGCAACTCGGTCGGCTCGGTGTAGCCGGAGCTGCCGACCAGGGCGAGCACGCTGTAATGCGCCCCGTCCAGGCCGGGCCCGTTGCCCTCCGGCATCGCGTACGGGCCACGGCCGACGAACACACGCCGGTGCGGGCAGGCGATGAGGTTGTGCCCGATGTCGATCATCGGTTCGGCGCGGGCACCGGCCATGTGCTCGGCCTGGACCGCCTTGACGAGCGTGCCGCACACCTCGTGATCAGTCACGATGCGCGGATCGACGTGGCCGCCGGTGTAGTGGATCTTGACGCCCTCGGTTCCGGGGACGTGGGTGTAGGCCGTCGTGGGAGTCTCTGCCCTCCACGTGCGGCGGCTGACGAGCTTGATGCTCACGGGCACCGC
Source organism: Nonomuraea fuscirosea (assembly GCF_003001935.1). GTDB lineage: Bacteria > Actinomycetota > Actinomycetes > Streptosporangiales > Streptosporangiaceae > Nonomuraea > Nonomuraea fuscirosea. Next base: position 225,062 of record NZ_PVNG01000006.1, read on the forward strand.
CCCTTCTAGCGCTTGAACATGCTGATCTTGGCCATCGTGACCTTCTCCACGACAGCGTCGCTCGAGGTGGGGTTAATGACCCTGAGCCGGAGCTGGTTCTTGGAGTTGAGCGCGAACTGGCCGCCCACGCTCGTCTCGACGCGGCCGTTGACGTCGGCCCGGAAGGACAGCCGCCAGGCGTTGTCGTCGAACTCCTTGCCGTCGCGGTCGTACCGCGACCAGGCGACGTCGATCTCAGAGCCGGGCTTCAGGCCGCGCACCTTGACCAGGCCGTCCACGATGCACCAGCGCGCGGTCGCCGCCATGATGGCGACTCCGTCCGCGCTGTGGCCGGGCGGGTCGTCGGCGTACTCGGTGTGCCAGCTCACCGCCATCTCGCCGCTGGCCGGGACGTCCTGGTCCTCACCGGCTCCTAGGGAGATCACTTCGGGCACGTCGTCCTCCTCCTGCCTGGTCGGGGTTCCGGGGTGCGTGATCAGCGCGGCCACGTGCCCCCGGAAGGTGGTCATGTTGATCGAGTGCGGGTCGGGCTTGCCGGTGTTGACCTCCCGGTGCGCCTTCACCCGCGAGGCCGGCAGGCCGAACTCTCGGCACAGCTCCGCGCACAGCGCTTCGTAGGCGTCGAGCTGCACCTGCGGCCACGCCGTCTTGCCGTCGTTCTCGGCCTCGATGCCGATCGACGTGCTGTTCATGTGCTGCGAACTGGTGGACGGCGCGTTGTGCCAGCACCGCCCGGCGGCGACGACCCAGATCCGGCCGGTGTGCTGCAGCCAGAAGTGCGACAGCGGCCCGTCCAGTCCCGGCCTGCCGTTCACCACGATGTGCCGGTCATTCCAGCCAGCGGTGTGGTGGCAGACCACGCCCTGCACGGCCTGCTGCGGCCCGTGCCCCCTGGTCTTCCACCCGCCGACCTCCGTCACCGGGTACCCCGTCTTGCGGGCGACCGAGGCGAGCTGCGTCAGCCACGGCATGGTGCCTCCTTCCTTCAGCTGCTCGTGAGTTGGATCAGCGCGATCACCGTGCCCGCCGCAGCGATCAGGACGGTCACGACGGCGATGATCTGCCGCGTCCGGTCCGTCAGCTGACTGCGAGTCACCGCCTCCCGCTCCATCACGTCCACGCGCCCTTCCATCGCCGCGTACCGGGCGTCGGCTGCGGCGCGGTCCTGCTCGACGCGCTTGACCAGTTCGGCGTGCCGGTCGTCCACCCATTCCAGACGCTGCAGGATCAACGCCGTGCTGCCGTTCGTCCGCTCGAACCCAAGCTCGACCGCGCTGCGCAGCTCCGCCAACGCCAGCGCCAGATTCGGTAGCGTCTCCTCCTCGCTCATACCGGCGCCGAACCCGGCTCGGTCGGCATCCCCATGAAGGTGTCCGGCGGCTTCAGGTCGAAGTTCGGCTCCCGCGCGCTGCCCGTTGACCGAGCCCAGCTCACCGCCAGGCGGCGCGCCTCCACCCGGATCGGGTCGAGTTGCGCCGCCCGGATCGGATCCAGAGGATCGGACGGGGCCACCCGCCGCGACCCGATGAACGCCAGAGCGCTCTGCCGGTCGTCCACGCTCGCCGGCTCGATCCGGATGCGGTACTTCTTCACCGCCGCGATCCGGGTCAGATGGGCTTCCAGCCGGGTCTCGTCCGAAACGCCCGGAGTCCAGCACGTCGGCATGCCCTGCGTCACCGCGATGACCCTCGCCGACGTCGGATCCATCAGCGCGAGCGGGTCGTCCTCACGCGGGATGTAGGACTCGTGCAGGATGACGTCGAGCAGGGTGTCCTTGTCGTCCGGGTCGATCCCGTACTCGGCCGCGCGCCATTCCAGGGTGCTGTGGGGGAACGTCTTCAGAAACCTGCTGCCGTTCTCCTTGACGACCGCGACGCCCCACAGCGGCTCGGCGCCCATCGGGTTGACCCGGGCCGGGTCGGCTTGGGCGTGGTAGATCGGGCCGTACGACAGCTCGGCATCCCACGTGGTCCAGGTCAGTGGCATCATGCGCTCCCGTTGTGTCGATGGGCCCACCAATAGACGGCCTTGCCCGAGCGCACGCCGCCGCCCTCACCCCAGCTGATGATGAAGGCCACCTGCGTGCTGGACTCGATGCACCAGTTGAAGTTGGGGTCCAGGCTGGGGTTGCTGGTTATCGCGCCGTCGCGCAGCACCGCGACCGGCCCCATGTTTCCCTGCATGCTGGGCCCGTAGACGATCTCGACGCCGGTCCAGCCTGAGCTGGTGATCCGCGACCCGGCGTGGACGCCCCACGTGTTCGTCGCGAAGGTGTTGTCCCACCACTTGCCGTAGTGAGTCGTCATCCCGCTCGCGTCGAACCACATGTACTGGTTATCGCTGGTGCCGTCGTCGTAGCCGATCCGGCTGTAGTCCTCGGCGCTCTCCAAGAACCCGCCGTTGGGGTTGCCGTTGGACGGCCGCAGTACATCCAGCTTGGTCCAGCCGGCCGCGAGGGTGAAGAACGTCCGCGCCGTGTTGCCCGGGTTGGTGCCCGAGGTGATCTCGAACGTGGCCTCGCCGGGGAACGCGTCGTCGCGGGTGTAAAGCCGGGAGTAGTTTGTGGTGCCTTGCGGGTAAAAGCGGATGTCCAAGGTGGTGGGGTCGATGACGATCCGCTGCCCGGTCGTGCCGGTGCGGATGATCGACCCCGTGATGGTCTTGCCGGAGATCGCGTCAGCGGCGATCTTCGCGGCCGTGATCGCGTTGGCGGCGATCTTGTCGGCGGTGATGGCGTTCGAGCTGATGTGGCTCGCCTCGATCGCGCCCGCGTTGATCTTGTCCGCCGTAATGGCGTTCGCGGCGATCTTGTCGGCCTCGATCGCCAGCGCCTGGATCAGGCCGCCCGTGATCGACCCCGCCACGATCTTGGCGTTGGCGGGGATCGACCCGGCGATGATGTGCTCCGCGCCGTCGATCACCTGCCCGATCAGGTCGGCGTCCACCAGCGGCACCGTGGCGATCACCCCGGCCGCCGTGGCGGCCGACTCGTTCCCGCTCCGGTCCACCGCCGTCAGCCACACCTCGCGAGGTGCGTTGTACGGCTGATCCGGGATCACCACGACGCCGGCTGCCGTCAGATGGTCCACCTCGGCGGCAGGCGTGTCCGGGTCCAGCGGATCCCGCATCCACACCCGCACCCGATCGAAGTCCGGGGGCATCGGCACGCCGCCGTCGCCCAGCCCGTCCCACGCCACATGGATCACGCCGAGCCGCGTGGTCAGCGTCGGCGGCGACGGCACCGGAGGAGGCGTCGCGTCGTCCGGGACGAGCACGGCGACCGGATCGCTGAACTCGCCCTTCGTGCCGTCGTTGCCGACCGCGCGCACCTTGAAGCCGTACTCGCTGTTCACGTTCAGCGGCGACACCGACGCCGACACGTCGCCCGATGCGGTCTGCGCCACCAAGAACCACAGCTCGCCTTCGGCGTTGACCCGGGCGTACACCTCGTAGCCGTCCACGTCGAGCGCCACACCGTTGACGTCCTGCGTGACCGGCCCCCACGTCGCCACGGCGAGGCCCTGCGCGTACCCGGCCGCGTCCAGGTACGCGACCGGCTCCACGATCAGGCCCTGCGGCGCGGCCGGAACCCGGCCGCTGGAGTCCGGTGCCGGCGTCGCACCCGACCCGCCCGAGGAGACGCCGCCCGCGAGGATGCCCTGCGTCTTGCGGGCAAGCTTGATGTCGTCTTCCAAGAATCGGTCGTTGAGCACGAGGTTGCCGGACAGCTTGCCGTCGCCCGCCCGCGACAGCGTGACCTGCCGGATCCGCAGCGGCTCCATGTGGCCGCCGTCGCCCGGCGCGAGCACCGTGTCGCCCGGCTGGTAGGCCGCCCACGGCAGCCACCTGGCCACCGCGAACACCACGGCGCGGGTGATCTGCACCCGCTCCCCCGACGCGCGGTCCAGAGCGGCCTGAGCGAGCGCGGTAGCGGTCCCCTCATCGGACACCCCGCCCTGCTGCTGATAGGTCTCCCAGCGGCCCCACGGGGCGTTCGCGGAGGTGTTGGTGACCTCGTGCGTGAACCCGCCCTCGCCAGCGATAAGGATGGCGGTAGAGACGTCCTCCAGCGTGGCGTCATCTGGGGCCTGGTCGACGTCGCGGCCGAGCCGCAGGTCCACCAGGCCAGGGCCGGCCGACCGGTCCGCCGCCATCACGGTGCCCTCGTTGAACACCTCCAGCGTGCGGCCGCTCATCCGCCAGTCGATCACACCCTGATCGGAGAGGTTGAGCAGCAGCGTCAGCAGGTCAACGCCGGGTTCCAGCGCGATCGTCAGCGTCGCCGCCCACGGCTCGCCAGCGCTGTCGGTGCTGGCGGTGAACCCGGCCGTCATCCCGGCCAGCGCGCCCCGCGCCTTCGCCTCCCCGATGAGGGTCAGCAGCACCGCCCCGGCCGGGACGGCGTTGAACTGCCGCTTGCCGTCCACGAGCTGGTCGTTCGGGTAGAGCACCGCCTTCTTGAACTGCCAGGCGTAGCCGGGGCAGGTGTAGCCGCGCTTCCCCGCCTGGTCGGTGGCGTCCGACGTCCGCTTGATCCGCAGGAACCGCGCGTTGGGCGGCTCCACCCAGCCGCCGCCGGCCGAATACTCCAGCGCAACCTCGCACGGCTGCGCGAGCAGGCCAATGCCGGGCGCGTGCGAGGTGTAGTCCAGCCGCAGCGACGACACATCGTTCAGCGGCGCGCCCGCCTCGAAACCCAGCGGGAACGGCAGCAGCCCCAGCCTCGGCCCGTTCGGCTCGTACGCCACCAGCCGCACCCCGTACGACGCCGCCTCACTGGGCTCGATCACCTGCATGCGTTGCCCCCCTCTTCAGCTCTGCTTGGAGCTGGTCAACGGCGGTCGCCAAGACCGCGTTCTCGTAGATCAGCTCAGCGATGCGCCGCTTCAGCGCCTCCGCCACGGCGACGGGATCCACTCGCAGCTCATCCACCAGCGCCCCCCGCCAGCAGCGAGTCTCTCTGCAGCCGGATCGTGGCCACCCGCACCGGATCCACCCGCACCCGCTCGCGCAGCACCTGCAGCGGATCCGCGGCGGCCCTCGCCAGCCCGTTCGCGGGCGCGGCCACCACCTCGGCGTACCGCTTCTTGCACCCCTCGACCTGGTCGCGGATCCGGGCCCGCGCGGTGGCCACGTCGTCCGCCAGCACCGGCAACACACCGTCGTGGCCGTCCGCGCGCATCAGGTGCAGCAGCGGCGTATACAGCAGGACCTCGATCGCCTCGTCGAGGCTGTCGAGGCCGTGTTCGGCCATGCGGATCTCGAAAGCGTCCTTCGGCCAGGACGCCGCGAACGGCTGCCCGTCGCCGACCGGCTCGTAGTGGATGAGCCACGTCTCCGGCTCCTCCGTCACGCTGGTGATCCGCCACTGCGCCACTGCCATCAGCTCACTCCGTGCTGTCTCCACGCCCACACGTGCAGCAGCACGTTGAACGTCGTCCCTGACGCGGTCTCCGACGACCGCAGCGTGAACCCGGACGGCCCCGGCGACGCGATGTGGAACGCGAGCCGAGCCGGGACCGGGCTGTCGGCCGTGATGTTGAGCCTCGGCGTGGACTGCAGCGTCACCGAGAACCCGACGAAGTACGACGACGCGGCACCGCCCGCCGCTGGCAGGCTCCGCCCGAACATGACCAGACCGGCGCCGGTCGCCTCGTATGTGAAGGTGCCCCGGAACGTCGTGTAGCCGCTGGCCGAGCTGCCGCCGCCGTTGGTGAACAGCCACCTGTTCAGGCGGCCCGCGATGTCGTTAAAGCCCACCTCCAGCTGGTCGGGCTGCGCGAACATGTAGCCGCCGCCGGCCAGGCCGTCCGAGGACTGCACCATGTGCATGCGCCACTCGTCGCCCTGTTGGATCACTTCGCTGCGGCGGGTGCCGTCCGTGCTCGTGCCTGAGTACAGGCGGATCGCGGCTTCGGTGTCGGTCCAGATGCGGGCGTAGTTGAGGCCCGCGCCTGGGTAGAAGCGGATCTCTGGGTCGCTCGCCCCGGCGGGGTTGACGACGATCCGCCGCCCGAGGACGCCGGTCGCGAGCTGCCCGATGATCGACACCGCGCCGGACGCCGACGAGATGGACACCGTCTGCTGCGACGACGCATCGAACGCCGCCAGCCCGTCCTCGTTGAGCTCCACCCGCGCCCCGGCCGGAGCCCCGGCCACGATCCGCGTGGCCAGAGTGAGCACCGCCTCCAGCTTGTCGGCCGTGACCGCGTTGGCGGCGATGTGGCCCGCCTCGACCGCGCCCGCGTCGATCTTGTCGGCCGTGACCGCGTTCGCCACGATCGCGCCGGTCGTGATCGACTCGTCAGCGGCGTCGCCCTGCACGAGTTGCACCGCGGCGATGACCACGCTCGCGGACGGGGCCGACTCGTTCCCGGCGTGGTCGACGGCGGTCAGCCAGAACTCGCGCAGCGCGCCGTACGGCTGGCCGGTGACCACGATCGACCCGGCCGCCTGCAGATACCCGACTTCGGCCGCGCCGGGGTTGAGCGGGTCCTGCATCCACACCCGCGCCCGGTGGAAGTCGGCCGGCATCGGCTCTCCGCCGTCGCCGAGGCCGTCCCATTCGACGTGGATCACGCCCAGCCGGGTCGTGAGCGTCGGCGCGGACGGCACGGGCGGCGGGGTGACGTCATCCGGGATGAGCACCGCGTACTCGTCGGAGAAGTCGCCCCTGACGCCTTGCGAGGTGGCGCGCACCTTGAAGGCGTACTCCTCGCCGACGAGCAGCGGGGAGAAGGTCGCCGTGGTGTCGTCCGGCTCGGTGGTGGCCACCAGGAACCACGGCGCGCCGACCACGTTCTCCCGCATGAACAGCTCGTAGGAGTCGATGTCGACCGCCTCGCCGTTCACGTCCAGGAGCACCGGCCCCCACGTGGCGGTGATCTGGCCCTGCGCGTGCCCGGTCGCGTCCACGTACGCGATCGGGTCCACGATCAGCCCCTCCGGGGCCGCCGCTGTGCGGCCGCGCGGCGTGGGCGGGGCGGGCTGCGCGCCGGACCCTCCCGAGGCGGTGGAGCCGCCGACGATGCCCGCGGTGCGGCGGGCGAGCCTGATCGACTGCTCAAGGAAACGGTCATTGAGCACGACGTTTCCGCCGACCGTGCCCTTGTCGTCCTTGGTGAGGGTGATCTGCCGGACCCGCAGCGGCGCCAGCGTGCCGCCGCTCGCTGGGGCGATGATCTTGTCTCCGGGCTGGTAGTCCCGCCACGGCAGCCACCGCGCCCCATGCGGCGTGATTTCGCGGGTGTGCTGCACCCGCTCCTGGGCGGCGCGCAGCAGCGACCCCTCCGCGAGCAAGAACGCCGTCCCCTCATCGCTCACGCCGCCCTGCCCGATGTAGTTCTCCCATCGGCCCCACGGCAGGACCGCGCTGGAGCCGTACGACTTGCGGAATCCTTCGTCGCCGACGATGAGCACGGCGTTCGCGGCGTCCTCCAGGGTGCCCGTGTCGGGGGCGTCGAACACGTCGCGGCCGAGCAGCAGGTCCACGCGCGGCGCGGCCGTACGGTCGCGAGCCAGCGCGCTGTCGGCGTTGTAGACGTGGAGCGTCCGGCCCTCCATGCGGAAGTCGATGACGGACTGCTCAGCGAGGTTGATCAGCGTCGTGAGCGCGTCCAGGCCCAGCTGGTAGTAGATGGTCAGGATCTTCGCCCACGGCTGGCCAGCGCTGTCGTGAGTCGTGGTGAACGTCCAGTCGAGCGCGGGCAGCGCCCCCCGTGCCTGGGCCTCAGCAAGGAATGTCTGCAGGATGGTGCCAGGCGTCGCCGACGTGAACGCGCGCTTGCCGTCGACCAGCGGAGCGGGCCCGGGGAACAGCACGATCTTGCGGAGCTGCCAGCCATAGCCGGGCAGCTCGAACGTCTCGACGCCGGCCTCGTCGGTGACGTCCGTGCCGCGCTTGATCCGTAGGAACCGCGCGTCCGGCGACTCTGTCCACATCTGCCCGTCGTCCGTCCACTCCAACGCAATCTCGCAGGGCTGTGCGAGCAGCTGCGCGCCGAGGGTGTGGCGGCTGTACTGCAACGTCATCGCGGGCACGTCGTTCAGCGGATGCCCGACCTCGAAGGACAGCGGGTGCGGTAACAGGCCCAGACGCGGCCCGTTGGGAGCGAAGGCGACCAACCTAAGTTCGTACACGGTGACCTCTTCCGGTGCAAAGACAGCAGGAGGCGCGGGACACTGGGGTGGTGTCTAGTGCTCCCTCGGCCCCCGAGAACGGGGCATCACTACTCGACCGGATCGAAGATGCGGCGCTGAACCCTAACGTCCCGCTCTCAGATGCCCTACGTGCATGTATTGCCTTGGGCGGCCGCGCAGGATCCGCCGCCCTCCGCGAATGGGCAGGCCGTGAGCTAAACGGTTACACGGGCAAGAAAGACCTGCCAGATTACCGAATCGTGCCAGCGTCGCTATATGTGGACCACACGAACCTAGGGGGATTCAACCGAATGCCTCAACGAGTTAGCCCACAGATGCTCAGACGGGACCTTCCCGAAGGTGTGCGCGAGGTGATCGACGAGGAGGTCCGCCTGCCCGACCCGATTAGAACTCTCGAAGGGCATGCCAACGGTCACGAGGACGATCTACGCTTCACCTTCGGCAACTCCGAGATGGTGGCACAGTTCCTTACCCGCCTCTGGCAGCAGCAAGGCGCAATTGCGTCGAATCAGGTTGTCGCAGCCATCTATTGGAAGCTCCCTCGTCCTGTGCTGCTTGGAGTGCTCGATCGAATCCGAACAGCTCTGGTCGTACTCGTGGCAGAACTTCGTGAGGCCACTCCCACAGGCCAAGAGGTCCCCTCTCCGACCGATACAGATAACGCGCTCAAGAAGGCGGTCGGAGATATCAAGATCGACGGTGACCACAACGTGGTAACCGTCCAGATGAGTGACTCAGGTGACATAACAGCCAAGATCAAGGACTCCCCGGACAATGAAGGCGAAGCTACCAACCGAAAGGTGTGGTCTCTAGTAGGTTGGGGGATCGGAATTCTGGTCGCGATTGTGGGCGCTTATGCCGGCCTCGGCCAATGGTTGAACTGGCCAGCACCATGGTGAACCTGCATCAAGGTCACAAGTAGGAGCGGCGCGCCCGGATCGCGAGAGCTGAAGCGACCGAGGTGCCCAATGCCGTAGCGTCGACCAGGACGGCCCGCGAGTGCGGATCACCAACCGCCATGGCCGGCGTCAGGTGCAGCCATCGGAACGCCGAGCCGGGGCCGGTCGCGTTGATGTCGCCGGTCACGTCCATCCCGCCGGTCTGGTCCCACGTGTCCGTCGTGACGATCGCCGCCGTCAGCTGGCCGCAGTCGATCAGCAGATGCTCCCCAACCTGCACCGTGCCGGTGTAGGCCACCGTCCCGCCGGTGGCCACGTCGCTCGCGGACGGCTGGACGGCGGGGCCAGTGATCCGCAGCATCGCGTCCACGATGGGGCCGGTGCTGCCCGCGAGCGGCGTGACGATCTGGCCCGCGCCCGGCACGGCTCCGGTCCACGTCGCGCCGGCCTCGTCCCGCCAGTACACCCCGGGCACCTTCACCACGGCGGTTAGCCTGGCTATGGCCGCGCCCGGGAAGTACTCCGGCTCGCTGACCGCCTCCACCATCACGTCGGCGACGCGGACGATCGTCCCCGTCACCCACTTCAGCGCCATGAGCCGGTGCCTCGTCCCGAGCAGCGCGCCGAGCGCCTCCAGGTTGTGCTCCATCTGCTGCGCCCCGCCGTCCACACCGGACGGCGTGAACGGGTAGATGGTGAGCGCCAGCGCCAGCGTCGTTGCCTCGTGGTCCAGGCCCAGCACCGGCAGGTCACCCGCCCGGCCGGGCACGGACAGGTTCACCGACCGCAGCCCCGGCAGGGGGCGCCGCTTCGTGCCCTTCTTCAGGCGCCAGCACCCCGCCGGGTGGTCCAGGGGGACCCCGTCGAGGATGTACGTCGCGCCCATCACACCACCCCCATTGCGCTGGCCAGTTGCAGGCCGCGGTTGATCGTCTGCGAGCCCGGCTCAGCGACCGGGTTGATCACCGTCTGGTTGATGACCACTCCCCCGCTGTGGCCCTGCCTGCCCACCGCGGCCGCCGCCGGCCTGAGCGACCCAGACAGGTCCGGGTTGAACGCGGTGGTGAGCTGCCCCGCGATGCTGCGGGCTGTGCGCATCACCTGCCCGGCCGACTTCTGCATGCCCTGCGCCATGCCGAGCATGGTGTAGCCGCCGATCTCCGCGAACACCCTGCTCGGACTGGAGATGCCGAGGGCCTGCCGCACCCAGTCCGGCATGATCGAGCTGAAGAAGCCGTACAGCGCGTTCTTCAGCCAGTCGTACATGGACTGGACGCCGGACCAGATGCCGGTCATGGCGGCCTGCCCGATGCCGGACATCACGGAACCGATGTCGCCGACCGCGCGCACCAGCCCGTCCGGCAGGTCCGCGAAGAAGCCGACCAGCGTGCCGCCGATCCACTTACCGATCCCCGTCACCATGTCCGGGATGATCGAGTGGCCGATCAGCACGTCGTACAGCCAGCCGAACAGCCTCGCGACGCTCTCCACCATCGCCGACACGATCGTGGTGACCACCTGCACGGCCGGGCCGAGCACGGTCGTCAGGGCCTGCGCCAGCACACCCACCATCGACACGACGTGCGGCAGGACCGCGCTGGTCAGCTGCAGCAGCGGCGGCAGGAGCGGCATCACCGCCTGGAAGATCTGGATGAACGCGCCCGCGAGCTGCATCAGCACCGGAGCGAGCACTGCCGCGAGCTGTACAGCTTGCGGCAGTATCTGCGCGCTGAACTGGGTCAGCATCGGCAACAGCGGAGCCACGGTCGGCAGCAGCGAGGAGAACGTCTGGACGAACTGCAGCAGCGTGGGCGTCAGGTCGAGCAGCGCCTTCATCAACTGCGCGCCGAACAACACCACGACCTGCGACAGCACAGGCAGGATCGGCGAGATCGCCCGGATCATGATGCCGAGGGCCTGCACCAGGACGCCGCCGAGGATCGTCGCGACCTGCCCGACCAGCGGCAGCAGCGGAGCCAGCGCCGGAACCAGCGCGGACGCGATCTGCACCACCAGGTCCACCAGCGGGCCGACCAACGGCACCAGGGCGAGCAGCAGCGCGCCGAACGCGGCGGCGACCTGCCCGACGACCGGCTGCAGCCGGACCAGCGCCGACGACAGCACCCCGGACAGGATCTGCACGACCTGCACGATCACCGGCATCAACGTCGTCGCGAGCACGGCCGCCAGCTGCAGCAGCGGCGACAGCAGCGGAAGCACCGCGCCAGCGAGCTGGGCGACGCTGCCCAGCAGCATGGACGCCGCCGGGGTGACGGCGACGATCGCGGACAGCAGCGACCCGGCGAGGGCCTGCACGATCATCTGCAGCGCGGACAGGACGGGCCCCATGAGCTGCGCCCCGACCTGCACCAGCCCGCCGATGAACGGCCCGAGGATCTGCAGGATGCCGCCGACCCCGATCACGAACTGCGCGAGCAAGCCGCTGTTCGCGGCGAACGCCGACGTGATCGGGGCGAGGAACGCCGCCACCTGGGCGGCGAAGGTACCCAGCGCCCCGGCGAGCTGCGACAGCATCGGGACGATCGCCCCGATGATCTGCTGCACGGCCGGGAGGATCGGCACGAGCACGTGCACCAGCGCCGTGGTGAACTGCCCGATGAGCGGGCTGAGCTGCTGAAACATGGCCGCGAGCTGCGGCGCGATCATCGTGGTGAAGATCGTCTGCAGGTTCCCGGCCAGCTGCACCAGCGGCTGCTCGAACGTCGCCGCAGCGGCCTTCAGGTGCATCCCCACGGTGGACGCCATCGCAGAGAACGCGAGCTGCACGTCCTCGCTTGTCGCCGCGGCGGCGATGCCGATCGCGGCGATCCCGCCGACCAGGCCGGCGAAGGCCCCGGCCGCGCCCACGGCGACGGCGGACGCGGCCACGCCGAGCCCGGCCATCGCCGTACCGGCCACCGTGGTGGCCAGCGAGATCGCGGCGCCCGTCTTCGCGACCCTGGCCGAGGCGTCGTCGAACTGACCGCTCATGGTGCGCAGCGCGACGACGGCCCGGCCCACGCCGGGGGTGAGGTTGTCCCGGAGGCTGATTGTGGCGAACAGGTCGCCGACGTTGAGCGCCACGATGCCTCACCTCCCGAGGAACGTCCGTGGGCGGGAGAGAGGTCAGGACAGGAGGCCGACCGCTGCGGCGTACTGCAGGCCCCGGTTCATCGACCGCGAGGTGGGTTCTGCCTGCGGGTAGTGGTTGTTGATCACCATGTGGATCTGGCGACCATCGCCACCGCCCCCGGCTCCGCCGCCTCCGGCCGGGACTGCCACGCGCGGCGGCGGCGCGGCCACGGGGACCTGCGGGGCGTACGTGAGCGGCCCTGGCGCGGCCTGCTGCAGCGTGGTGGACAGCCGCGCGGCCATCTGCTGCAAGCCCTTCTGCTTGCGTGCCATGCCGTTGATCAGGCCCTGCACGTTCTGCTGGCCGATCTCGGCGAACACCTTCGACGGGCTGGAGATGCCGAAGATGCCCTTCACCAGGTCAACCGCGCCCTTGGCGAGGTTCTTGATCGTGTCGACGAAGCTGTTCCACGCCGAGAGGAACCCGTCGCGGATGCCGGTCACCAGGTCCCGCCCAAGGGTCATCAGCTTCTCGAAGGCGTTCTTGATCGTCGTGGCGAAGGTCGTGACGCCCTTCTTGATCGTCTCGAAGGCGCCCGAGAAGTCGCCGGTCAGGAGCTTGGCGAACGCGGTCACGATGCTGATCAGCAGCGGCAGGATCGCCGTCGAGAGCTGGATCAGCGGCGGCAGGAAGGGGGTCACCGCCCCGACCACCTTGGCGAAGATCGTCGCCAGTAGCGTCAAGATCGGCGACAGAGCGTTGATCAGCTGCACCAGCGGCGGCAACAGGGCCTGAGCCAGCTGCGCAACCACCGGCAGCAGCGGCGTGATCGCGGGCAAGATCGCTGAGAAGGCGGACAGCAGCGCGCCCGCCAGAGCCGCCGCCACCTGCCCGACCAGGGGGATGATCGGCGTGATCGCGGGGATGAGCTGCGACGCCAGCGTGCCCACCAGCTGAGCGATGGGCGGCAGCAGCGGCAGCACAGCGGTGATCAGCTGACCGAACGCCGTAGCGATCTGCCCGACCACCGGCGTGAGCTGGACAAGCACCGGCTGCAGCGCGGCGACGATCGTCTGCGCCACCTGCGTCAGCACCGGCATCAGCGCGGTTGCCAGAGTTGCCGCGAGCTGCAGGATCGGCGGCAGAAGCGGGATCAGCGCAGCCACAATCCCGGCGAGCCCCGTGACGAGCTGGCCGATCACGGGCGCGATCTGGATCAGGACGGGACCGAGCTGCGCCGACAGGGTCGAAGCGATCAGCTGCAGGCCGGCCATCAGCGGCCCGGCCACGGTCCCGGCGAGCTGCACGAACGCGCCCAGCAGCGGCCCGAGCGCCTGCAGCAGGCCGCCGATCCCCGTGACCAGGGTCGCCAGCAGGCCGGAGTTCTGCGACAGCGCGGCCGACACCGGCTCCAGGAAGCCGGCGAGCTGGCCACCGAACTGGCCGAGACTCCCGGCCAGGACGGACAGCATCGGCGCGACCGCCGCCACGATGCCCGAGATGGCGGGCAGCAGCGGCCCGAGCATCTGCCCGAGCCCGCCCGTGAACTGCGTGACCAGCGGCGCGAGCTGCGTGAACATTCCCTGCAGCGCCGGAGCGATCTGGGAGGAGAACATGCCCTTGAGCTGGCCAGCAGCCGCGATCAGCGGCCCCTGGAAGACGCTCGCGGCGTCCGCCAGGTCGCTCTTCACCGACTCGCCGAGCCCGGCGAAGGCGGCCTTCACCTGCGGCGCGGCCATCGCCGCCGAGATGCCGAGCTTCGCGATGCCCGCCACAGCGCCCGCGAACGCCAGCGCCAGGCCGCCGCCCACCGCGACGCCGGCCGCGCCCACCCCGGCCAGCGCCACGCTGCTCTTGGCCCCGGCCGAGACGATCGCCTGGCCGCCCTTGGCGGCCGTGGACGCCATGCGGGTGGCGGCCAGGCCCGCGGCGATGAACGCGGCCTGGATGCCGGTCGCGTGAACCTTGATGCCAGCGGTGGCCTTGCCGAGCGGCCCCGTCATCTTGTCGCGCAGACTCAGGGTCGCGTACAGGTCACCGATCGACAGAGCCACGGGTCACCTCCCCGGATAGTCGCTTGTCGCCAGCGGTATGGATTGCGTGATCTGGTCAGCCGCGTACGCGGCGCGACCGGCTGGCCGCCTTGTCCGGGGGAGGGGCGAACTGGCGGGCCAGCCGCGTGTCAGCGGAGAGGAGGCCGACAATCCGGGTGCGGAGCCACCGCCAGGAGCGGTGCTGCAGCAGGCCCGGCTCGTCGAGGTCGATCCCGTAGTGGCTGTGCAGGTCGGCCTCGATCAGGTCCCAGTGGGTCAGGAGCTTTTCCCACGTGATGTCCGAGCCTGCCGGGACCGGCTCGTACCACTCGTAGAGCCCCGTGACCGGGTCGTACTCGCCGCCGCCTCGGAGGCTGCCCGGTCCGGGGCCATGGCTTCCGGGACACCACCGGCGTCCCAGAAGCGCATCGCGGTGTCCAGGTCGGCCGCGATCCACAGGAACGCGGTCACGCCGCAGTGCTTGATCTTCGGCCAGGACACCTTGTCGGCCACCAGCGCGTCATAGACCGGGCCGAGGCACCGCTTGTAGAGGTCGGTCTCCTCGTCGTCGTCCAGGTCGGCCAGGTCCGACAGGTCGGTCTGCTGGCCGGCCGCCGCCGCGACACCGGCCTGCATGAGCCTCTGGCACAGCAGGCCGGTTTCCGCGTCCGGCGCTGGGATGGTGTACTCGCTGCCGCTGACCGGCAGCGTGAGGGTGTCGTCGAAAAACTCGTCGAGGGCCTTGAGCTTCGCCATGAGTTATGCCGCCACCGGGTTGTCGATCTCGGTGGGCTTGCCCTGGCCGAGCAGTTCGCACTCGAACGGCTCCAGGTCGGTGGTCTCGCCACCGGCACCCTTGTAGTCGACCGCGGCTCGGCCCTCGTACGCGTCCGGGCTGCCGTCGCGCCGGTACCAGCGGACGTGCACGTCAGCGCCGGGGCCGACGACGTGGCCGGCCTGGCGCAGGAACTCCTGGCCGGGGTCAGGCACGAACGCGGGGGCGTCGGCGTCCCGCTTCCGGTTGCCGTTGAGGGTCAGCGTCCACCCGCGCTGGGTGACGACCTGGCTGGCCCAGCCGTCGCCGTCGAAGTCCGAGTCGTCCTCGGTCTCGGTGTTGATCTCCTCGGCGAATTCCGTCAGGCCCTTCACGGGCGTCCAGGTCGGCACAGCCGGGGTGGCTGTGTTGACCTCGACGACCCAGTCCTTGGCGAGGAGGCTGCGCAGCGTCATCTCATCTCCTTGTGAGCGCATGCCGGAATGCCGCCAGCACTATTGCTTGCGGCAAGGGGAAAAGGGGGTCGGGGATCAGTCCCGGTGGGTGGAGGGGCGGACGCACATCAGCTCGTAGCTGTCGGCGCGCTCCACTCGGCCGGAGCCGTCCCGCGTGTGCGGGGACACGATGCGCCGCTGAGCCAGCAGCACCATCACGCCGGTCGAGAGGCGGTGCTCGGCCAGGCCGTGAACCGCGTTGAACACGGCGTCGGCCAGGTCGTCAGCCACGCGCGGGTCCGCGCCGCCCCGCACTCGGACCTGCACCAGCACGGAGCTGTCGGTCTGCTCGACGTCGTCGCCGCCCTGGCCGAGCCCGTACGTCGCCAGCGAGATCGCCAGGTCCGGCGTCGTCGGCAGGCCGCCCAGCGTGATCGCGGTCTGCGCCGCGGTGTAGACACCTTCGGGGTTCCAGTCGCCCGCGCCCGCGTCCTCCAGGAGCTGCCCGAGCCCTTCCAGGAGTTGCCGGGTCCATCCCTGCGGCGGCGTCACCGGAACAGCTCCTTGAGCTGCTGCGCGAGCAGGGCCCGCACCTGCGCGGCTTCCTCTTCGAGCGCCGTCTCCAGGTACTTGGCCTGCCGTCCGGGCGCGTGCTGCCAGGTCAGCTCCTCGTGCTGCCTGATCGCGTACGGCTGGTCGTAGGACACGTAGGCGCGCATCTCGCCTCGATCCACTGACGCGTTGCCGGAGTTCTGCAGGTGGCCTTCCTGGAGCGGAACCCGCGTGTTCGACACGGACAGCACGTGCAGCGCGCCGTCCTTGAGCGCCCGCGCGGACACCGTCTTGGTCTCCTCCGTGAACGCGGCCGGGTTGAGATGCAGGTCCAAATCGACGTCGATGCCGTCTCTCACTTCAGCGCCACCTCCACATGATCAGGCGTCGGCAGGCCGCCGCCGTCGCGGGTAAGGGACGTGATGGCCGTGCTCGCGCGACCGTTGACCGTGACCCGGCTGCCGGGCGGGCACACCACGCCGGGCCGGAAGTAGACCGTCGTGTCGGACACGACCTCCGAGCCGGAGGCGTCGCGGACGAGCTGCCGCTTGTCGTCGGCCAGGCACGAGTGGGTCTCCGGCGGGCCGTACACCGGCCCGTACGCTCCCTCTCCGGTCAGCGGCTCCACCACCGCCTCGTGGCGGAACATGAAGTCCGGGATGGCGGTCACCAGGTCATCACCGCGATCAGGAATCCGGCCTTGAGCAGGATCGACACGGCGTCCTGCGCGTACCGGGGAGCTTCACCCGTCTTGGTGTCCACCCGAGCGAGTCGGACGGACCCCATGCTGACGTCCTTGAAGGCGCTGGCTGTGCCGAACTCGTCGCCGACCGCCAGCGTCCACGCGGCCTGCGCGCACGTCGCCCGCCTGACGGCGTCCGCCAGATGCGGCTCGACCGGGAACCCCTCGGCGTCGGTCTCGTAGATCGCGTTCGACAGCAGCTCGTCGATCCGCTCCGACGCCCGGGTGAGCCGCCTGTCGATGTCGTCCGGGCCGGGCTTGCCGGTGTACTCGGTGTAGTCATCCGCCGTGGCGTACGTCATGGCTACACCGCAGGCAGTTCGAGCACGTGGACCGTCAGCCCGTCTGGGTCGGAGTAGTCCAGGTAGACCTTGCCGCCGGACTGGTTGTAGATCGCGGGCAGCGGCGGGATCAGCACGTCCCCGCCGGCGGGCACCGGGTAGGGCACGTCGGGGAGCGGCTGCCCCTCGATCTGGCCCGGGATCTGCACCGTGACGGTCCGCGCTTCGGCGGCGGCGTTCTTCACTCGGACCATGCGGCGGCTGTTGTTGACGAAAGCGTGCCCGTCCGCGATGGCATCCGTGGGAAGCGGAGCCGTCAGGTCGTGGCCAGCGCGCGTGGTCTTCGTGACTGGCAGGTCGGTCCTCGCCATCAGTCCTCCTCCTCCCGGCCGAACTCCTTCACGAGGCTGGCCTTGCTGAGGGCGCGGGCGTCCTTCGCGGGCATGCCTCGGGCGATCGCGTACTGGACCCACACCTCGCGGGTCGCGCTGTCGAGTGGCCTCTGCGGGACGGCCTTGCCGTTGGCGGCGGCCTTGGGCTTCTCCTCGGCCGGGCCGGAGATCAGCAGCCAGTTCGGCAGGGCCTCCAGCCGGAGCGAGCGGCGCGGCGTCTCGTAGATGTCGCCGGTGTTGCTGTTGCGGTAGACGTACATGCGGCCGCCCTACGGGTTGACTCGGAAATCGACCTGGACGACCACCTCGGACGGGCTTCCGGCCGGGTCGGCGGTGACGACCGACAGGGTGTCGCCCGAGGCGAACACCACGTTCTGCAGGTGCGTCCAGCCCGCCCACGTGTCGGTGACGGTGGCCAGCGGTTCGGCGAGCAGGTCGCCGCCGTTGCGCTGCGCGTTGACAACGCCGCCGCTTCCGCCAGCCCGGTAGGCGCGCACGGCGATGGCCGTGCAGGCGACCGGGAGCCTGGTCACCATGTAGGTGCCGGCCGCGCCCTTGGCGACGCGGTACTCCTTGCTGAAGGTGCGAACGGCGGACAGGTCGACGTCGCCCGCCCTGCCGTCCACTGAATTGACCTTGTGGCCCATCGCTGCCCCCTCCTGAGGCTGGGTGATGGAAGGCCCGCCCGGCGTGCGGGCGGGCCAGTGGACGCGCAAGCTTTAAGGCTTGTGTCAGGCGACGTCCGCGCCCTTGATCAGGACGGCCCTGTTGGGGTCCAGGGTCTTGGTTCCGTACAGGCAGTCGATCGACACGACGTCCTGCTTCTTGTCGATGTCGTAGTCCATGACCACGCGCAGGCCGAAACCCTTATAGCTGGCGACAGCGGCGTTGGCAGCGCCCTGCGGAAGCACGAGCGGGCGGGTCACAAGCGCGAAAGCAGTCCGGTGGAAAGACACGCCGACCTCGGTCGTTGAGTTGCCGGTGGTCTGCGCCGGGACCTTGATGTTCTGAGTCTGGTAAGGATCAAAACCAAAAACGCGCCTGCCCAGAGACGCCTCACGCAGGCCATCGGTGTCGCCGCGGGCGTCCGCCCGGTTGAACAGGTCATCGCCGAGCCACAGCGCCTCGATCTCCGGGCCGACCACCAGGTAGCGGTCAGCGGACGGGACGTTGCGCTGGTTGAGCACCCGGCGCGCGTCGATCGCGACCCGAGGGTTGCTGTAGTCGAACATGTTCTTGCCGACCGGGTTCGCAGGGAACTGCACGCCACCCTCAGCGGTGACACCGACCTCCTGCAGCACGTCGTTCCGCAGGGCGAGGATGTCGCGGTCGATCTTCTGCGCGATCGCCTCCATCGCCGGGTTGAGCAGCTGCACGCCGAAGTCCTCGATCTTCAGCGTCAGCTCCTCGGTCGTGACCGCAAAGCTCACGTCCGCGAAGTGGTTCAGGGTGACCGGGATCGAGGTCTCCTGCGCGTTCTGGATCTGGATGCCGTTCGCGCGCACGTACTCGTTCGCCTGGAAAACGGCCGGCTTCCTCACATTGACGGTGTCGCCGATGCGCGCCGCGAACTCCTCCTCGTAGTCGCGGTGCACGAGCATCGCCATGACCGTGGTCTCGTACAGGGTGGCCAGCGCCGCACGAGCGATCACGCTCGGGGTCAGAAAGGTGTTAGCCATGGGGCCTACTCCTTGGTGTTGGACTTCCGGCGGCGTGCCGCGCGGAAGTCATCGGTGGTCATCTGGTCCGGGTCGGAGCTACGGCCACCGGGCCCACCGGTGAACTCCCCTCCGCTCCTCGCAGGCGGCCCGCTCAGCGATGCCGCCTTGAACTTCGGGTTGTCCTCGACCGCCTGCGTGATCCGCTCCGCCAGTGCGGTGCCGAAGTCGTCGGCGTTCGGGTCGAGGTCCTTGATGGATCGAAGGAACGAGCGCGAATCGAGCAGCGCGTCCCCGTCCGCGCCGAGCTTCAGCGCAGTACGGTGCACACCCAGCTCCGTCAGCGCACGGCGGTGCAGCTCCCGCTCCTTGTCGCGCTCCTTCGCCGTGGCGTCCTTCTCAGCGCTCAGCCGCTCGACCATCTCCTTCGGGTCAACCGGCTTCTCCTCCTCGGCCACGAGACCGAGGGCCTTACCGATCTGCTGCGCCAGCTCCGCCTTCGCCTGCGCCGCCACCTCCTCAGGAGACGGCCCGGCCTGCTGCTCGGCCGTCTTCTCCTTCTCCTGCAGCTGGGTGCGGTACTTCACGGCGTCGGTGCGGGCACGCCGCAGCTCGGCCTGCGCCCACGCGGGAAGGTCGTCGATCTTCCGCGCGTTCGGCTTGGCCTTGTCCTCCTCTGCAGCCGGCGCCTGCTCGGGAGGCGTGTTCTCCGCCTCCGGCGCGGGCGCGTCCTGGCCAGCCTGACCGGCCTGCTCGGCCTGGTCGGCGGTTGAGGAGACCTCGATCTGCTCGTCTGCCATGAGCTGACACTCCTTGCGAATCGGTGATGTGCCGCCCGGCCTGCGGGCTGTCGCACTCCGCCCGGCCTGCGGGCGGGCATGAAAAAGGCGCACCCGGTGGGGTGCGCCCGCATATGACAAAGGCCCGCGCCGGGCGGGCCTCTCAGATGGTGGTGAAGATCGAGCTAGTCGGCGGCCAGCTCGAAGTCCGGTGCGTACAGATCGGGGTCGAGCACGTCAGCGGCGGGCCTGCCCGAGGCGTACGCAGCCTTCAGAATGCGCCACACCTGCGACTGCGCCCTGATCCCGGCGACGCCCGCGTTCTCGTCCGGGACGAACCCGGCCGCGTCCCGGCCGTCCGTCCACACCTCGCCCAGGACCTGGCCAGCCCGGTCCCTCAGCGGGGCGCGGCGCACGTCCTCCTTGCGGGCGGCCTTGCTGCTGTACGTGCTCGCCGTCTTACCGACGACGGTGATCGTCTCAACGAACCGCGGATGCATGGGCGCGTCGTCGTTCTCAGCCATTCCTGCATCATCCCCCTAAGATCACGAGGTGTAGCCTCTGTGGGCGTCGCCGAAAGCGTCGGGCTCCCAGTCGTCGAGCGGCGCGTCCTCGAACCACTCGTCGGGAACAACCTCCGCCTCAATGAACCACTTCCCCTTCACCTTGTATACCGAGTGAACGATGTACGTGGTATCGCGGCGCAGGAGCAACTCTCGTTCGCCCGGGTGCGCCGTGAGACCTTCGACGTTGATTGCTCCGTGACCGCTCGGCACACGCAGCATCAACAGAACCGGCATGCCGGAGAACGCGGCCCTGCTGCCCACGCTGGTGGACATGTACGCCTTGTCCCGCAGTACCCGCCCGATCATGCCGTACATCTCGTCCGGGGAGTCCATGTTCACGCCGTTGGCCGCCGTGTAGCGAGAATCGACGCCGCGGTGCACGATGACCGGCTCAGGGACCCTCTGCCGGGTCATCGCCCTGTCGAGCCTTTCGATCAGCCTCAACGTCTGATCGCTGCCGCCCCCGTCCCGCAGAGCATCGTTCATCCGCTCGTAGTCGTCATCGGTGTAGCGGTGGATCGCGTCGTATTCGTCGGGACGCCATCGGCTCGGAGGGATCGGAGGCATGTTGGCCCGGAGCCACTGCACGCCTTCCTCATTGCTCCGGTGGCGGGCAGCGTCACGCATCGACGACGAACGACGAGGCGTCACCTCAGCAACGTCATCCCGCTGCGTCAGGTCGGCCTGGGGCGTCGGCGCCGCCTTCGGCTTCGGCTTCGGCTTCAGCGCCGGATGCTTCGGCGGGTCCGTCGTCTCATCGGCCCGGACCTGTTCGCGGGCCTTTTGCCGCAGCAGGCCCGTCTTGTCCAGGTGCTCCTTCATCTGCTCCTGGTAGGCCCGCAGGTGCCGGGTCGCGGCCTTCCGCTCGTCGCTGCCCGGCGGGGCCGCCGCCGCGCGACGCTTCCATCCCCTGATCTGCCGTTCGAGGTAGCGCTGCTGCTGCGTGTCCTTGTACGTGCCCTCCGCCTCCGGCTTCGGCGGCGGCTTCGTCAGGCCCGGCAGGAACACGCCGAACGTGTGCTTGCAGTTCGGGTGCTGCAGGCCCGCCGCCCGCGCCTGGGCGACGGTGCCCGCGACGTGCACGGTCATGGTCTCGCCGGTCAGGACGTTCTTCTCCTGCCGGTCGTCGGCCGCGCCGCCCTGGGAGAGCACCTTGCCTTCCCACGGGTCGCACACCGGGCACGAGTACGGCGCCCGCGACACCATGACCAGGTCGTGGCCGTTCTCCCGCAGTGTCTGCAGGTGGCCTTCGTTCGCCGCCCGCGCCATCGCGGTCCTGGCCGCCATCTCCGCGTAGCTGGAGATGGACCAGGTGCGGTTCTTCCCGTCGAAGAACGTGATGCCCTTCGCGGCGAACTTCTGCAGCGCCTTCGTCGTCACCTGCTGCCGGGTGGCCGCGCCGGTCAGCGCCAGCGGAGCCGTCTCCGCGATCACCTGCCGGTAGATGTCGCCTACCTGCCGCAGCGCCCCCGTGGTCAGGTCGGGCAGCAGGCCGAGCGCCTCCTTCAGCAGCTGCGCCAGGCCCGCGCTGGGGCTGATGCCCTGGCCTTCGCCGAGCCCTTCCAGCTCCTGACTCGCCCGCTCGAACCCGTCCTGCCACGCCTTCGTGACGCCCTCTTCGAGAGCCGTGGACGCCAGCGCCTCCAGGTCCCGCAGGATCTTCTCGGCCTGCTGGCTGAGCGCCTGGACCTCTTCGAGCCGGGCGCTCGCCTGCATCGGCGCGTCGTTCCCCTTGGCCAGCGCCTTGGAGATGGCCTCGAACAGGGTCGTCTCCGCCTCGGCGTACTGAGCTGCGATCGCGGCGGCGAGCGAGATACGCCCCTCCACCTGCTCTTGCAGGTCGTCAGCCATCGAGGTCGTCGTCCTGGCCCGGCAGGATCTGCTCGTCGAACGAGTCCGGGTCTTGGAGGTTCAGGCCGAGCTCGTCCCGCAGCCGCTTCATCTCCGCCGACACCTGGACGTCGTCCCAGTCCGGGTGGACCATCCGGATGCGGGTGTCGATGCTGGCGGCCTGCGCCCGGTTCAGCATCTCCACGGTGCGGGCCACGGCCTCGGTCTCCAGGAACACGCCGTCAGGCCACTCGACCTGCGGACGCTCGGCGGTGACCTTGCTCTTGTAGATGTAGTGATCCACCGACAGCAGGCAGTCGCCCAACCAGGCCAGCGCGGGCGTCCAGTAGCCGATCTTCCGGCCCCGAGTGGTGAGGGACTGCCGCTCGCGCGACTGGATCTCCGTCGCGGTCGCTTCGACACCTTCGCCGGCCTCACCGAAGCTCTGCACGCTGTACCCGGCGCCGCGCAGGATCTGCGCGACCAGGCTCTTGGCGGTCTGCTGGTGCTCGGCCACCCGGATCTCGAACTGGGAGACGGTGATCATGTTGCCGCCGCCGTTCGCCGGCGGCAGCATCCCAAGCCCGCTGTAGATCTCCCGGTCCGGGTCCCAGTACGAGCCTTTTCCGCGTCCGGTGTTCTGCAGATACACCTCGGGCACGATGATGCGGGCCTTGCCGAGCCGCAGGTCCCGCATCCACGACGTCCACGTCTCATCGAGCGCGTCCATCAGCGGCTCCACCCCGGCGTAGTCGGAGCGGCCCAGCGCCGTCCCCCGCAGCGTCCGGTGCGGCCTCATGTTGGGGACGTAGTAAACAAGCAAGCCCTTTTGATAGCCGGAATCGAAGCCGCCGTCCGCGTCCACGATGGCCGCGAACCCGGCCGTCGCCGGATGGTCCTCCAGCGGCACCGGGTGACCCAGCCGCGAGTCATCTCCCTGGTAGAGGCCGTGGTAGACGCGGCCCTTCTCGTGCCGCTCCAGATGCCGCCACACGACCTTCTGGTCCTCGCCGACGACCCGCCAAAACGTGACCGCCGCCAGCCGGCCGGAGTGGAACTCCGGCACCGCCGTGTCCGCCGGGACCGAGTCGACCACCGGGTAGTCGGCCATCTCCGTGTCCCAGCCGACCCGCAAGTAGACGCCGCCGTACGCGCTGTCCAGCTCGCCAGCCTCCAGCAGCCCCGCGTACACCGAGCCTTCGTTGAGGATCTGGTCGAGCCGCTTCTGCGTCTTCTTCCCGGCCGCGCGCAGCGTCGGCGGCTCCGAGAACAGCAGGTCCGCGGACTTGGACGCGATGTCGGCCGCCAGCGGCACGTGCAGCTTCGTCGAGCGGGACTGCCCGGCCGGGATCGGCGACCCCCAGAACCACCGCGAGACGCGGCCTACCGCGCCGCCGCCCCACTGCAGCGGCCGATCCCAGCCCTTCAGGTCCAGGCCCAGGCCGGGCGTCACCGCCCCGTTGCCGTACACCTCAGCGAGCCGGTCAGGATCGCCCGAGTACCAGGCCCCGTACTGGCGATACAGACGC
This sequence comes from Nonomuraea fuscirosea, assembly GCF_003001935.1. Lineage (GTDB taxonomy): Bacteria > Actinomycetota > Actinomycetes > Streptosporangiales > Streptosporangiaceae > Nonomuraea > Nonomuraea fuscirosea. The sequence goes on from NZ_PVNG01000006.1 coordinate 248,765, forward strand.
ATCTCAGCACGGATGTGCGGGGGCGGCCACTCCTGGTCATGAGTAGGGAGCGGCATCACACCACCTCTCGTCGTTCGCGTCGTTCATGTGATCGGGACCAGTCCGGCCGGGAGCAAGGGCTGCTCCTCGACGGCGGTCACCCGCACCCACGCCTGATGGGTGCCTTCCGGCAGCGCCACAGCGCCCTCACCGGGGCCGACGAGGATCCTCGCGTCAGCGCCGTCCGCCTGCGGCGGCTCCCACTCGGCGGGGTGCCAGTCGTCCTCAACCGGCTTCACGCCGGGGACAGTGAACGCGACCTCCACACCCTCGCCGCCGGTCGCGCCCTCGACGTAGACGTACAGAAACTCCCTGCTCAGGGAGGACATCGGCTCCACTGATCACCTCCCTACGTGTGGGGCGAGTCCGCCCGCCAGGCCCGGCGCGGCTTCCCGGCCGCCCAGCGGCGGCGCGGCGTACGAGCAGCCCAGCCACGACGGATGAGACCGACAGCGCCGATGGCCCGCCCGATGTTGAGGACTTCGGCATGCTCGGCGAGCACCGCGGCGTCGGTCGCGAACTTGGGCACCACGAGCGATGCGTGATCCGTCAGCGTGCCGCTGTCCGACCCAGCGATGGCAGCGTCAACGGCGGCGAGCTCAGCGAGCGTCGCGGCGTCGGATGCAGCCAGGCCGATCGAGACCTGCTCGGCGAGCGTCGCGGCGTCGCTGGCTTCCTTGGCGACCGCCGCCGAAGCCGCTTCGTGGAGCGCGCCCGCGTCGGCCGCCGCCAGCTGCGTTTCCACCGTCGCGACTTCGGCCAGCGTTCCGGAGTCGGCGGAGATCGGGCCGATCGTCTTAGCGACGTTCACCGTCTCGGCCAGCACGCCGGAGTCGACGCCAGCGGTCTGGGTGCCGAGCTGGGCAGTCTCAGCGAGCACCGCCTGATCGGCGGCCTGCCGTCCGACTTCCAGCATCGACATCTCAGCCAGCGCGCCCGCGTCGGCCGCCATCGCCTGCGCCGCCACTGCGGCGGCCTCGGCCAGCGTTCCAGAGTCAGCGGTGATCGGACCGATCGTCTTAGCGACGTCGGCCAGCTCGGCCAGCGCGCCGGAGTCGACGCCGGCGGCTTGCACGTCCACGTGGGCGGTGTCGATGACGTGCGCCTGGTCGACGCCGCTCCACCCGACCTCCAGCATCGACGTCTCACCGAGCACCGCCTGATCGGCGCCGCCCGGGACGGCGTCGACGGCCGGGGCCTCGACCAGAGCGGCCATGTCCGACGCTGTGGCGTCGGACATGGCCGCTGCTGACTCGATCAGCGTCGCGGTGTCGTCGGCTGCCATGGGTTCGCCGTCCGGCAGGACGGCGACAGCGGAGGATTCGGCCAGGCTGGCCGCGTCGGACGCCGCCTTGGCCGCCTGCGGAGGCCCGGTGACAGCCGGGGTGATGGCCAGCGTGTAGCCAGCCCGCCATTCCACCTCGTCCACCGAGGCAACGAAGTCCGCGGGGCTGGTCGCCGCGTTGGATTCCAGCGTGCGGGCTGCCGCTGCCACCACGGTGTAGATCCGCGACTGGACGCGGGTCAGCGGGGTGAGCCCATCCGGCTCGTCAAAGGTCATGGCGACGCCGAGCGCGTACGCCGCGACCAGGCGGAGCTCCACGTCGCTGTTCGAGTCCGGGGTGATGCCCGGTGTCGTGATGTTCAGGCCGGTCCCAGCCGTCGAACGCACGAGCTTCGGTGCCGCCGTCAGCGATGCATCCTTGATTGCGACGAGCAGGCAGACGCCGTCTGAACCGCCCTGCTGCTTGAACGTGTACGTGCCGGGCTCGGCCGACCCTGCGCGTTTCCACCAGACCCGGATCGCCTGGATGATGCCGTTGTTCGTGTCCAAGGAGTCCAGCAGCTGCCAGGTGGTGCCGCCGGTCGGATCGGTCATGACCGCTGTCGAACCGCGGTCCGCCGCCTGAATACCGATCACGATGTCGTTGAGAGCGAGCCCGTCAGGCTTGTTGATCGTGTACGTCGCGGTGCCGCTTGCTGCCGTAGACGTCGACCGGATCGACGGCGGTATGGTGCCGCCCTGGGGCTCGCTCGCCCAGCGCGCCTCGGCCAGATGGCCGCTGTCGGTGCTGGCTTTGGCGACCTCCGGCACCGGGGCGATATTGGTCGTCTCGGTCAGAGTGCCGCTGTCGGCGCCGGCCTTGGGCGTCCCCGTGTCCGGAACGGTGAACTCGATCTGGTCAACCCAGGCCGCGTCACTGCCGTTGGGGAACGACTCGTCCTTGGTGTAGAGAAACGTGACCTGCGACTTTCCGGTCACGTTGTACGTGGCGGACGCCCAGGCGACATCACCGGATTCGGTGAGGACCTCCACGTCGTCGATCAGGACGTGGAGCTTGTCGAAGTCGGCTTCCGATGAGACCCGGTAGTAGAACGTCAGGGACGTGGCCTGGGCTGGGATGGCCACCACAGCCTGCGTCGACTCCAGGTCGCTGATGGTGCGGCTGCGCAGCGACCAACTGCCGAACGCCGCATTGCCTTGAGCCCGTGTCCAGTCTCCCGTGATGGTGAGGTTGAGGGTTGCGTCCTCGAAGTCCTCCAGGATGGTCGCCACCCGCTACTCCCCTCCCCGTCAGGCAGTCGCGTGATGGCTCAGACCAGGGAGAGTTGAACGGTGAACACCCAGGAGGCGGCGCTGGTCTTCTCACCCAGGTTCTCCACCTTGCGGTTGAGCATCCGGCCGCCGGCAGCGGCGTTGAAGATCCCCCATTCGGCCCACACGAAGTTCGCTTCGGCGGTGGAGAACGTCGACCGGAACGTCAGCAGCGCACCGCCGGCGTCGACGCCATCGACGTGCTGCGGGTACGTGGCGTCCATGCCCTTGCGGAGCGTGTTCGCGCCCTGCAGGTTGGTCTGCAGCGGGTCCGCCGCGGCGGTGCCATTGCCGACACCGATCCGGGCGTTGGTCGCGTCGTACGCTGCGACGGTGCTGCCACCGGTGAGTCGGTGCCACAGCGCGGATGCGCCGCCGTACATGAGGGCGTTGCCCTCGCGCTCGATCACCTCGTACGGCGCGGCGGTCAGGTCGTCACCGTGGAACTTCTCCACCTTCCAGTGGCAGCGCCACTTCACGGCGTCGTGGCGGCCCACGCCGGCCGCCAGGTGGCTTCCCTCGGTCAGTCGAGCGGTCTCCCGCATGGTGCCCTCCCGGACATGCAGAAGGGCCACCCGCTCGGGCGGCCCTGACGTTGTGGTTGAGGTGCGATCCCCGGCCCCGCGCTGCCCCTCAACAGCAGGGGCCGGGGATGCACCGGCTCCGGACGCGCTGTCCCGGGAGCGCGTTCGGAGCGGCCCACCGTGGAGGCGGTGGGAGTCATCAGTCGGGCAAGCGGAACTGCTTGCCCCAGTTGGGGACGGGCTCCATCAGCGGCATCCACGCAGCCTGCGTGGTGTGCAGGATGTACCGGCTGGCGTCGATCGAGTGGTCGTCGAGCTTCACCGGCGCGTCGTCGCCTTTCTCGGCCTTCTTGTCGTCCCAGCTGTAGGAGCCGACCTCGCCGAGCCAGCCCAGGCAGGATTCATGCACCCGCAGGTGGTCGCTGGCGATCAGGTTGGACACCGTGCGGATGCCGTCGAGCACCGCGTTATCGCCCAGCCGAGGCATCAACCCGTCGTGCATCAGCTGCGTGACGAAACTCGCCGCAGACGGGTCGACGACGATGTATTCAGGCCGGAGACCCACCGTGCCGGGCCCGTACGGGTCGGGCACGGCGTCCAGCCACTCCGAGACCCTCGCCGAGTACTCGGCGTCCGTGAGCTGCCGGCGCTCGGCGCGGGAATCCCACCGCCACTCTCTGGCGAGGTAGACGCGCCGCTGGCCAGTGGCGTCCGGGACGGACACCCCGGCGAGCAGAGCCGAGAAAGGATTCACCGTGCCGTAGTCGATGCCGACGCCGAGCCACCGTTCCATGAGCGGCAGTTCGTGCACGATGTGACGGTCGGGGTCCCACATGTCGAAGACAGCACCCTCAGCCATGCACCACTCACCGAGGACGTACCTCCTATACCAGAGGCCGGTGTACTCGGCCTTGAGGTTGGCCACGTACAGCGGGTCCAAGCTGGGATTGTCGTCCAAGGTGAAGTGCCACCAGCGCAGGTCCAACTCGTGCGAGCGGAGCAGGAACCTCTTGCGCAGCCAGTGGTTCGGAGCGTCCGGGTTCGTCGTAGCAAAGATCATCGCGCCCGGCACGGAGCAGCGGGCGAGCAGCTGATCCCAGAACGCCTCAGGGATCAGCGTCGCCTCGTCCACGTACGCGCCCGCGCAGGTCAGACCACGCAGCCGAGACTCCGACCGGACGTCGTTCGCGGAGATGATCTCGACGCGGCGGCCCAGGATGTTGCCGGTGACCGCGCCGCGCGTGTAGAAGATCCGCCGAGCCACCGGCCCCGTCAGCGACGGGTCCATCAGCGGCTCGAACACGTTGCGCGCGATCGTGTCGGCGGTCTTGCCGACGATCACCAAGTGGCCGCCACGCGGTGCCTGCGCCACGTAGATCAGCCACCGCAGCAGACTGGCGATGGTCTTGCCGGAGCGGACACTGCCGGTCCAGATGTTGATCCGGGCCGTCGACTCAGCGATGCTGCGCTCCTGCATCGGCGACAGCGTGACAACCGCCAGGCTCACGGGCGGTCCTCGCCGGCCTCGATGGCGTCCACCACCTCGACCGTCACATCGTCCTGGCCGTGCCGGGCCTTCAAGTTGGAGAACAGGTTGCCCAGCAGGGAGGCGATGTCGGCGTTCTCCGACCCGTTCCGGTTGAGCAGGTCCAGGCCCAGCAGGCTGCAGCGGCGCGCGATCAGCTTCTCCGCCTGGTCAACCGCCTTCACATCGCCAGACAGCGCCTTGCCCCAGACGCTGGCCATGAGCCGGTCCAGCCGGTCGATCTCGATCTGCAGCAGCTGCTCGGACGCCATCTGCTCGGCCTGCGCGGCCTTCTGCAGGCTGCGCGTGATGTCCTTGATGACGGCCGCGCCACTGGAGTAGCCGAGGTTCTCCGCGATGATCGTCGGGCTGATGCCCGCGATCCGCATCTGCACGGCCTTGGCGCGCCGCTCCGCGACGACGACGGACCGTGCCCGCTTTCTGCTGGAAACCATGAGGGGACCCCCGTCCGAGGTGCGTGAGAGAAGATCAGTGAGGGCGTCAGGCGTCGGTGCCGCGCCAGACGTGCAGCACGAGCTGCCCGCCCTTCACCACCGGCCCGAGCCGCATGTCCGGCCCGACCAGGTGTTCGGCGTCGTCGTCCACCAGCACGCCGGCGTCGGTCATCGCGCCGTCCACCGCCGCCTTCGCGGACGGATACCAGTTGCCGGGGTCGCGCCTACGCCTGTCGTTCGGCCGGAGCTCGCCAACGACGTACACCCGCTCAAGCCGGGGCAGGCCAACCGCCAGGGAAGCCCTGTGGCCAGCGCGGCGCAGCAGCTTCGTGACGCGAGCCTTCGCCATCGGGTGCAGCCGCTGATTCGAGTTCAGAAGCTCCAGGCCCGGCGGCAACTCGATGCTCCAGTCCGGGGCAGGCCGCTCGTCGAACCACATCGGTCACCCCCTCGCTACTGGGCAGAGGCGAAAGCCCCGATCACCGCCCACGAATGCCACCTGAACAGGACTTCCGGCGCGTGCCATCCGGCCGCGACCATGGCGTCCGCGGTGGCCTGCTGCGGGTACGGCCGCAGCACCCCGCGCAGGGCCTTCGCCTTGGCTCGGATCGCCGAGTCGCTGATGCCGTGCGCGGCCTTGTAGTCGTGCGCGACGTCCTGGCCGATCTCGGCCCACCGGCTGTCGATGGCGCGGATTTTCTCGGCGACGATCAGGGCGCCGCTCTCGGCCGAACGCTGCCGGGCGAGCCGGAGCGCCTTCACCCGCTCCTTGCGCGGTAGGAACTGCAGCGTGAACAGCGCCAAGGTCAGGTCGGCGTCCTCATGCGCGAGCGGCCCGTCCTGGATGCGGGTCGCGCTGAGCATGGCGTCGTACACGCCGCCCACCTTGGAGGCGAGCTTGCGCAGTTCGACGGCGGCCTGGTCGAGCATCGCGGGCTGCTCGTCGTACAACACGAACCGGACGCCCCGGTCAGGGTGCCGCTCCAGGATGCGCCGCGCTGACGCCCCGGTCGACGCTCCGAGGTCGGCGACCAGGCCGCCGGCCGGGACGAGCCAGTCGGTCGTCTCGGCCACGAGGTCCTGGATCACGTCGTAGTGCGGGACGCTGGCGCGCACGTGGTCGTCGAACACCTCGACCACCTCGGGCGTGAACTGCCAGCCGCCAGTGTCGAACCGTTCGGCGACGTCAGCGTCTCTCTGACGCGGCAACCGTGCACCAGTCAAGGGAGAATCCTCTTTAGACCGACATGTAAAGGCGACATATCCAGAAAGACGGGCGATTGGAAATTAAACGTGCCCGGTTGGTCAGATTTTCCCAATAGATTCATTGGCGGGAAATTGAATGTGCATTGTCTTGGTCTGAAAAATCCGGCGATAGACTTCATTTATTGCTTCCGCATCTCGTGGGCCGCCTAGTCGGCGGACTTCTGCGACAGGGACAGCGAGGAGAGTTGCAATGTCGAAGACCAAGGGCTACCTGAACGCGATCATCGCGCCATTGCTAGTTTTCGCCGCACCACTCCCTGCATTCGCGAAAATGGACAGCAACCGCGATCGCGGCCCCGACACCTGGATCAACAACAAGATCACAGGCGGACAACTCTTCGTCGACATCCCCAGCGAATGTCGCTACAACATCGAGAACCCTGAATGCGTCCTCGGTAGGCGTATCCGATTGGGTGCCCGAATCGGCGGCAATTACCATGCCTTCTTTTTTGAGAGCTCGCCCGGCATCACAGGCGATCTAATCAGATGGACCGGCCTGAACGGGACGAAGTGTTTGGATGTGGCACATGACGGTAAAGCCAATGGCGCGGCCGTAGTCTTGTGGGGTTGCCACGGGGGCCCTAACCAGCGGTGGAGAGCGGATAGCTTCTACTCCGGCCCCCACAAGGGTTTCAGGATCCTCGTGAGCGTCAGCAGCGGCAAGTGCCTCGACGTCCACAACGGGGCCTACCCTGAGTGGCCACGCCCCAATGCTCCCCTACAGATATGGGACTGCTTCCATCCCACCGATCTTAGAAAGGCTGCGAACCGTGTCAATCAAGTCTGGGAGTTCAAGCGATACTAGTATTTTCCTGTCCTGACGAGATGAAGCTTGCGGATGGCGAAGCGTACATCTCATGCACTGTTCCTGACGAGGCGCTGGTATTCGGCGCGGTAGAAACGGGCCGGGTTCGGCAGCACGTCCATGATCGCGGTCTTCAAACCTAACCCGTCCTGGAACGCGACCTTCGGCCGCCTCACCACGGCGTCGGGCAGCAGCCCGGCGTACGCGCGCTGCAGCACCGCCTTGGGGTGGGCCTTGCCGTCCGCCACGGCGTGCTGCGGCAGCGACAGCGCCAGATCGACCACGTCGGGGTCGCAGAACGGCAACCGCCCCTCCACCGAGTGCGCCATAAACGTCTTGTTGACGCGCGGGAAGTTCTTGCGGGCCTGCGCCGCCATGAGGTCGCACCGGTAGATGTGCCAGTCGGTCTTCTGCAGCGCGTGGAAGGCGAACCCGTAGCTGGCCCACAGCTCGTCGCTGCCCTCGCCGGAGTAGGTGACCTTGAAGCCGTCCGAGCGGATCCGCTCGGCGAGCTGCAGGCACGCCCACCCGATCTCCACCTGCGCCTTGTGCGGCATCTCGATCACGGACACCACGCGGGCCAGGTCGTCAGCGGTCGGCGCCGGGATGTCCACCTCTATCAGCCGGATCCCGAGCTGCTCTGCGGTCTCGCGCGCGCACCGCAGGTCCCGAGACTTCGGGTCCATGCGGGCGGTGTACGCCACCAGATCGGGCACGTGCTGCGCCAGCTCGTACGTGATCGCGGCCGAGTCGATGCCGCCGGACAGCAGCGCGCACACCGGCACGTCGGCGATGAGCCGCCGCTGTACCGCCCGCGCCAGCGTGTCCTTCAGCGTCGCCGACGCGAGCTCCAGCGTGTAGCCCGCCGGCGTGCACCGCTGGGTGTGGAAGCGGCTCCACTGGGCGCGGCGGCCGTGGAATGTCCCCCACTGCCCGGCGGGGACGTCCGCGATCAGGTGCGCGGCCATCGGGCGGCCAGCCGCGGCGAACGCGCGCAGCTCGGACGCGGCCATGACGGGCTGCGCCAGGTGCAGGTGCAGCGGGATCTCGCCGTGCCGGTCGCGGGCGACGTGAAGCACGCCCGGCCGCCGGTCGTCGGCCCACGCCACGGCGAACATGCCGTTCACCATCGGCAGGGCTCGTTCGGGGCCGAGCACGGCGAGCGCGGCGGCCAGGGCCTCTGTGTCGCCCGTCGTCGCCCAGCCCCGGCCAGGGACGCGCTCCTCGACGGCCTGGCGCAGTTCGGCGGCGTTGTAGATCTCGCCGTTGTAGGCGACCGTGACCGGCCCGTCCCGGTACGGCTGGTCGGATCGGCTGTCGAGGTCCTGCACCGCGAGCCGGGTGTGTCCGAGATGCACGCCGTCCACTTCGACCAGGCTGGACGCGTCCGGCCCACGATGGGTGAGCGCCGCCACGGCCGGGGCCAAGTCGAGCCGACCGAGGCCGGCGACGACACCGCACATCAGATCCTCCCCGCGTCTCGTAGCGGCACGAGCACCTGATCGCGCACGGTCTTAGCGATCCGCGCCATCATCACCGGCGGCACGGCGCGGCCGATCCGCTCCCACCGGCGGTAGTAGGAGCCGGTGAGCTGGAAGTCGTCCGGGAAGCCGCCCAGGCGGCGCAGCTCGGCGAGCGACGGGTAGCGCGGGTGGTCGGGGTGGGTGAGCGCGGCGGTGCCAGCGGTGCCCGCCCTGGCCACGATGGTGTGCGCGGGCTGGTCCCACGCCATCCGCTTGAGGCTGGTCCGCTTCTTGTGGCCTTCGCCGGGCCGCAGCTCGTGCCAGTACTTCTCCACGGCGTAGCCGCGCAGCGTGAGCGGCTGCCCGGTCTCCGGGTCTTCGGCCAGGTCGTCGTGCGCGCCCGGCAGGTCGCCGATCGCGTCGCGCACCGTGTACCGGTACGGCAGCGGCGCTGGGTGGGCAGGGTCAACGCCGAGGTCATCGCGGACGCCGACGAAGATGAGCCGACGCCGGGCCTGCGGCACGCCGAGCCATTGTGCGTCGAGCAGCTTCGCCGTGACGCGGTATCCGGGCTTGCGCAGCGCGGCCAGGATCTCCTTGAAGTAGCCCTTCGCGGTGCCCTGCACCAGACCGGCGACGTTCTCCGCGACGAACACTTTGGGCTGCAGGTCGCCGAGGAGGCGCGTGAACTCGAAGAACAGGTCGTCCACCCGCTGCTTGGTGTCGCTGTAGGTCTTGACGGTGTCCCACCCGGCCTCGCGCTTGCCCGAGGAGGAGAACGCGGCGCACGGCGGGCTGCCGTCGAGCAGGTCGAGCTCTCTCACCTTGAGGCCGATCCGGACGAGGATGTCCTTCGCGGTGACCTGGCGGATGTCGCGGGTGTCGAGGTGGGTGTACGCCGCGGCGTTGGCCCGGTAGGTCTCGGCGGCTGCGGCAATGAACTCCGACGCCCAAAGTATGCGGAAGCCGGCCGTGCGGTAGCCGAGCGACGAACCGCCACAGCCGGAGAAGGTGCTGACGGCGTTGAAGCCGTTCCACGGCACCGCCCGGACCTCGGCCATGGTCGGCACTCGGTACGGCAGCTTGGTCAGGGGTGCGGCCTCCACTTGTGGCCGTGAATCTCTGGCAGGGGGCATGGACCAATCCAGTCGAGAGAGGGCTTGGAGTCCAGCACGATCAGGTGACCTGAGCCATACAGGCCAATGCGAAGACGAGAATCGGTCAGCTGCGTGGCGAGTCGCTCCACCTCTTCCACACGGAACCCGTCGTTCAGAGTCGAACGGTGTACTCCGAACGTCTACCTTGCTTGAACAGCTCCCGGAGGTACCCTTGAGGGGCGCGTTGAAAAGCGGATCTCCGATCAAGATTCACTGTCCTTACCCGAATCCTGAGCGATGCGGGCCCTACCCGCCCACCTATGAGCCTGGTTTGCTCCCGTAACGAGGCTCATAGGCCGGGATGTGGCCCGCCTCGTTATTGGAGAAGGGAAGATCATGGATCGCGACCCGGAGAGGCGGAGCCGTTGGTGGTGGCTTCCGGGATCTTTAGCCGCAGCAGCCTCGGTTGCACGGCTCGTGTATGAGATCTTCCGCGACCGGGCTGGGCTCCACTAAGGCCCAGTAGGCCCCCGACTTGCTCGGGGGCCTTTCCCATTAGGCGGCGCGTTGCCGCTCGGCCTTCGTTGATATCACTTGGGCTTACCACTCCAGCTATACGCGCAGCGCGGGCACTGGTAGTCGGTCGAGATGTCGTCGTCGAACTCCTGGAAGCCCTCCGGCGACGGCCCGTCCGCGTCGCGGGTGCCGCCGCCGACGCCGTACCGCTCGTCGTAGTCCAGCACGCCCTCGGTGATGTGTGCGTCCGCCGCGAGCGCCTCCTGCAGTGTGGCCGCCTCGTCCTCGGAGTAGCCCGTGGCCGCAAGCAGCGCCTCGTCAGCCGCCCGGATCTCCTGCAGCGACAGCGCCAGCACGTCTTGGTCCCATCCGCCCTTTTCGTTGGTGCGGTTGTGGGCGATCATGTACGCCTCGGCGTCCGCGTCGGACCGGGACCGCCAGCCGCGCACGATGGCCGCCATCCACGTGCCGTCCTCGCCCAGCTGCACGCCTTCCGGCGGGCTCGCGCCCTCGGCCTGCATCTGCATCAGGACTTCCTTGCGGCCGTGCCCGGCGACCAGTCGGCCGGTCCGCTCGTCTACCTCTCCGGCGACCACGCACCCGAACGTCTCGATGGACCTGCGGATGCTCGACAGGTCGTGGTCCTTGGCGTTCCGACTCGCGGAGGGAATCTCCGGGATCGGCATGTACTTGATGTACCGCTTCATCACGCCTCCGCCTCGGCCGGCGACGTCGCGGGGAAAGCGCGGACGATTGCGTGGAACAGGTGGTCCTTGACCCGCTGCGACTGCGGCAGCGCCGCGTACGGCAGCAGACACGGATGCGTGCGCGCCTCGTCGTCCTTGATCAGGCCGTACGTCCAGCCCTCAGCCGTCTTCGCCTCGCACCACCGCTCGTGCAGCTCCTGCGGAGTCGCGCCGGCCAGCGCCGCCTGGACGCCTTGGACCGCGGACTCTCGCTGCCACTCGGGCGCGTCGGCCCAGTGCGGCGACGGAGCCTCACCGGCGGCGATCTGCATGACGCGGTTCGCCTCGTGGCAGACGCGGGCGATCGTGGTCACATACACCTTCATGTCGGGGTCCTCGGGGTTTTCGGGGGTGCGGGGGTCGTCGTCGGGCAGCTTCTCCACCTCGGCCGCGGCTTCGCGCAGCAGCTCGGCCATGTCCGCGCGGAACGCCTTCGTGTCCAGGAGCAGGGACATCTCGCCTGGCTCGTCGCCGGGGACCGCCTTGAGAGGCAGCAAGAACTCGCCGAGGAGGACGTCTTGGGAGCCGACCCGGAAGATCAGGCTGCCGGGCACCGTCATCGCCATCACGCCACCACCGGTTCGCAGGCGAGCAGCTGGTGCCCGCGCCGCTTGTACCAGGCGTCGAGGGCGTCGGCGAGGACCTCTTCGATCTCGACGGTGACCTCGTCGACGCTGGTGTCCTCGGGCAGGTGGTCGCTGTCGTTGATGGTCGCGGCGACGGACCAGCGGATCAAAGTGGCGCTCACGGGGTGCCTCCGTCCGTGGTCTGCGGCTGGTAGCCGTACGCGGTTCGGCGCTCGCTCAGCTGCTTGGCGGCCAGCGTGCAGGCCAGCACGTCCCAGCAGCGGGCCTCGACGGCCTCCTCGGGCACCGGAACCGACGCCGCGGTGGTGCCTCCTCTGCCGGGGCGGGTGACGATCGGCGTGGCCGACTCCCACTCGACCGCCCAGTGGTACTTCGCGGCCCACTCGGCGCGCGGGCGGCCGAGCCGGACCCGCTTCAGGGTGAGCTGCACCTGGTGGCGGTCGCCTTCCGGCATGAGGATCCAGCCCATGACCGGGCCTTCCACGGGGCGAGAGCTGTACCGCTTGGGGCCGAGCAGCTTCTCCACCAGGTCGAAGCTGACGCTGCCGTGCATCCACCACGGATCGTCTCGTGACCACTCGTGCTCGCGGGCCCACAGCTTCCAGCGGAGCGCCCACTCGCTGACCGACACCTCGATGACGCGCGCGGTGTAGCCGGTTGGGTTCAGGCGGCGCTGCAGCCACGTGCCGAACCCCTCGGTGTGCAGGTAGAGCGCGCCGAGCGGGTTGAGCCGGATGTGCGTTGCCAGCGTGTTGTCGCCGCCAGCGCAGCCGACCTCGAACGCGATCGAGAACGCGCCGAACGTGCGGTCGAGCAGGACCTGCGCGCCGAGGCTGCCGGTGGGCTTGGCTGGCCACGGGCCGGGCAGCCGTAGGCCGGCGCGGACGCGGTTCATGGCCGCCCGCACTTCCTCGGTGGTGAGGACGTGCCGCTCGGGCGTCTCGTACAGGCCGTCGTAGCGGGAGCCGAGAGGCCACTCTTCGGGGGTGAGGTCGCCCTGCGGGTCGGGGCGGACGCCGCATCGGTCGCAGGTGACCCAGCGGCGCGCCGCCAGGCCGCGCTTGTGGCGGCCGTACCCGTCGATGACCGGTTTGTGGCCGAGCAGGCGGCACCGCAGCATGAGGCGGGGCGCGTCGTTGAGCCAGACGCTTCGATCGACCAGCAGGCCGGGCGTGGGGTGGCCGTCGTCCTTGCGGTTGTCGCGGGAGTGCCAGTGCACGAGGGGGCCTCCAGGTGGCGAGGGGTGGAGGGCCCGGCCCCGGCTCGTTTTCCGCGCCTCCCCCGATGAGCGCAGGGCCGTGCCGGGGCCGGGTGAACATGGGGAAGGCCCCGTCCCATCAAGGGGATCGGGGCCTTCCAGCTCGTTTCGCGTCTCAGAGCGTCTGAGACAAGATCGACTCATGGGGGGGTCGAGAGCCATGCGGCGCGCCTTGAACGGGCAACACGCGCGGGCTCAGAGACGCGTACGAGCAAACATGCAAGCACTTTGGCATGCGTGTTCCACTCTGGCGGGCAGCATATGCACTGTTGTCAAGCCTCCGCAACCCTGATCCGCCAACCAGACGCGGCCGAGGGCATCCAGGGGCAAGCTCACGATCAGAGAGAGGGCGGCGGCGTGATCGATTTCGGCGGGCGGCGACCCTCCGAGTAAAGGTGTTCGAGCATCCGGGCATATGGCTGCAGAGACAGAGTTTCCTTACCTCCCCAGGGGAGGTCGAACTCCTCCGGTAAGCCGACCCAGACGTGGAGCCGATCAGGGTGCACAACCGACCCTGCCGCCTGCCAGACAGTCATAACCTTGACCCGGGTTGGACTCCTTGGCGATCGGCAGATGGGCAGGGCTCGCTTATATAAACGCGCGCGATAAAGGCTCCACACCCTCCAGCCAGGAAGGATGCTCCACAGGGATTAATAGAGATAAATGCCAGAGAGTATTGCTGGACTATTTATACTAGGGCACTATTCGCGTCGGCGGTCGTATTAAATGACTGCACACTCTACCTGGGAAGACTTGGCATGTACTAAGCGATTGAGGGCTCTTGGAAGATCGGAAGCCGGGTGCGCGACGACTCCTTGCGGATCGAACTGGTGCGCACACGGAGAAGAAACCCTAGATAATAAAAACTGCTCGACCTCCCGGGGTAAAGGGCCCCAAGAGGCGAGCAATGATACCGACCGAGTCCTCAGGACCGTGGCCGGGGTGGAGCGTCGACAACTCCACTCTACGCCACGGACCAGGGCCTCGGTTGGATCACCGACCGAAGGAGTGATCGTGCATAACCTGCTGCCCATGCCCTGGATCATCGACGTGTGGAGCCTGTGCCTCAACCCGCTCTGGGATCGTGAGCGGCCATGGATCTCGGTGATCCCCGTCACCGTGGTGATCCTTGTGCTTCTTGTTTGCGGGCAGATGCAGCCGACGTGGGAGGTTCACATCTACCTCTAGCCGTTCCTCCGCCGATCGATTAACCCGTCCCCTACCTGCTCAACACCATGCGGGCCGAGCACCTCAGCGTGCGAGGCCCGCACTGTGCGCTCTATGGTCAGGCTGCGACGGCGTGAATCTCACCGCGTCCTTACACTGCCCGCTTCACATTCGGATGCGCGCTGTGGCGTTGTCAGCCCACTGGCCGACGATCCACAGGTACTCGTGCAGCGCAGCCCTGCTTCAGATGAGCACCAAGGCGTCGTCTGAAACGTCTTCGGTTCGCACTCGCCACCGCCCGTCCGGCAACCGATCTGACGCTACTCTCATCCGCTCCGCCCATTCCGCCGTGGGCCAGTGCGTCCAATCGCTCCACACCACCTGGGGCAGGAGCGCACGGATCAGGTTAGCGCCGTCCAGGTCAGCGCCGATGAGGTTGGCGCCGGTCAGGTTCGCGTTGGCAAGGTTGGCTCCGATCAACCTCGCGCTCTCCAAAATCGCGCGGGTCAGGTTTGCGCCAGCCAGCTCCGCGTCGATGAGCTTCGCGCCAGACAGGTTGGCGTGGATCAGGTTCACACCGGACAGGTCCGTGCGGATGAGGAACGCGTCAGCCAAGAACGCGCCAGCCAAGTCCGCGTCGGTCAGGTCCGCGTCAGTCAGGTCCGTGTGGGTCAAGTTCACTCGGCTCAGCTTTGCGCCGCTGAGATGTGCGCCGCTCAGGTTCGCGCCACTAAGGGTTGCGCTAATCAAGGTCGCGCCGGACAAGTTCGCACCGCTTAGGTTCGCACCGATCAGACGCACGCTGACGAGAGTTGCACGGCTTAGGTTGGCGCCGGCCAGGTCCGCGCCGGTCAGGTCCGTGTCGCTCAGATCTGTGTCGCTCAGATCAGCGCCGCTCAGGGGTGTACTTACCAGGCCGGTGCCCCAGGTATTACCGAATGCAGGAGCGGTACGTGTCCAGGCCGCCGACCACCGCCCGATCCGGCCCTCCCCTGATGGACGGAAGGCGGGCGAACTGCGGGCGAAGGCTGCGACGATTCGGCCCGCCAGCGAGTCAGCGCGCAGCATCTCGCCCCTCCTCCACACCAGTGATCTCCGCTTCACTTGACGGGTGTTCCCGGAGGTTGAGCAACTCTTGTGACAACGATGGGCCGCTGGCACCCGCCGCTGGAAACGCAGCCGGAGCATCAGCCAGGGGCAGGTCCGCCTGTACGGGAATCTGTTGGCTGAGCTTCTCCAGGATGAGAGGTGCGGCCGTGCCCAAGGCAAACGCAATGAGTGGCGTCACGCAGTCCACCGAAGCTCCTGCGGCGCCCGCGACCACCGCGCTCAGTGCCGCTCGGACGAGCACCGAGACGAAATAGGGGCCGCCGCCCGGTCCGTACGGGTAACGCCACGGCCACCCTCGCCCCACTCTCCGTGCCGCCTTGAAAAATTCCAGCGCCTCGATGGCCAGACCTCCGCCCAGCCCCCACAACGCAAGCACCCAGACGCTCATGCACTGACCGTAAGCCGACCATGTCGTGCCGCGCACGGCTTCAGGACAACTCGCACAACCTAGGCGTGACCGGGGGCTCTGACGGACGCCCACAGCTACGAAGGTTCCGGGGCCTCACATGCCGATGCCCGCCGTGGCGTTGTCCGCCCACTGGTCCACGATCCGCAGATACTCGTGCAACGCAGTGCCGTTCGGCGACTATCCGCCTGCACGGCGATCGTCTTGGTGTCGTGCCCGGCCGCCCGCGCCGCCGTGGCGAGGCCGGCGCGCATACTATGCCCGGTGATGCCGTCCAGGCCCACCGCCTCGGCCGCCGCCGTGACCGCGATCCCGATGCTCTGCCCCGTGATCGGACCCAGCATCTTGCGCCGGTTGAAGCGCAGGAATGCGGGCCCGTCCGGGTCGAGGTCCGCAGCCGCCGCCCACGCCAGCCAGGCGCGCCGGGGGCACGGCGACCCCGCGCTCCCGCAGGGACACCGCCGCGCCGTACAAGTTCCGCTCGATCGTCGACGGCGCCCTGCCCTCCTTCCCCAGCCAGATCACGAACCCGAGGAACGCTCCCGGAGTGCCGACCTCCAGCGGGATGCGCACGGCTGACATACCGCTCCCAGGCCCGCCAGTCGGAGGCATAGGCGCGCAGGGTGTTGTCGGCGCGGGACTCGAACTTCTCGGCCGCCTGGTCGAGCGCGGCGTTGTCGGCGGATCCCAGCTCGCGGCCGCCCCGGAGCTTCTGCTGTTCGTCAAGCAGCGTGCGTGTCAACCGCTCATCGTCATCTCCTGTTTGGCTGGGGGCTGAGGGCAGGCCCCAGATCTTTGCTGGCCATTGGTTTACAACTGGAGACGCTCAGGTGTTCTGTCGAGGTAAGAGCTAGGAGAACGCCATGTCGATGCAGTGGGCGCTCGCCATTGCAGCCCTCATCAATGTTGTAGGGCACGTTTGGGCCTGGAGGAATCTGCCGCGAAACACCGCACTCCTGGTGTCGGCTTGGATTCTGTTGGTAACGATCTTTCTTGTGGTGCTGCTTGTCCATGCGATATGGGTGATCGTCGTGTTGGCCCTCGCCGCTGTGGTCCTTGCGCTCTTCTTGGCTGCGCACTAGTGAGTATGCATTTGTGGGTCGTGCCGTCCGGTTCGGCGCTCCCAGGAACTTGTTGAACTACATGCCAAGCCGCTAGCTCTTTCACTTGCGTAACGAAACATATCTCTAACTCACGATAAGAGACGTTATCGTGAGTTATGCCACGATTGGCGACGCTATGGGCGAGGCCGCTTCAACCACTGCGGAAGGCTTCGAGCCGCAGGATGGCCAGGATCGCTCAGGTCCGCCACGTGTAGTCGGAAACTGTGCGCATGCTGCCCTTCCTCGACGGCTTTCCGCATTACCTCTTCGCTGAGCGACCGAACCACCGGGCTCTCTCCTGACCGGTCCACCACCACATCCGGCTCGTTGTGCGGCGCGAGTCGCCCCAG
The DNA here is from genome assembly GCF_003001935.1 of Nonomuraea fuscirosea. Classification (GTDB taxonomy): domain Bacteria; phylum Actinomycetota; class Actinomycetes; order Streptosporangiales; family Streptosporangiaceae; genus Nonomuraea; species Nonomuraea fuscirosea. The sequence continues at coordinate 265,778 of NZ_PVNG01000006.1, forward strand.
GTGCCAGCCCAGTTCGGCAGCCCTCTCCACCAGCCCATCTATCTCAGCGTTTCCGACGGACGCGCCCCGCGCGTCGGCTTGCGCTAGTTCCTCCTCCACGCTCTCCCGAGCCTGCTCCACCTCGGCCAGTTCCACCGCTACCCCCGCAGCCTCCAACCGCTTCGCCCGCCCCATCGTCGCCGCCAACGGCCGGCGCAACACCACCACCGCCACCACCACAGCGACAGGCCAGGCTAGAGAGCTCACGAGGGACGCCACAAGCTGGAAACCCGACATGACTCGCGCCACCTGTCCCATCCGCGATGAGCCCCGTATCGTCAGGTTATGTCGGGATTGCCGATGTTGCCTGCGCAGCGCCGCGAGGCGCTTCGAGCCCTACGCGCTCAGAGGCGGAAGACGGAGAGACTGCTTCTTATAGCGATGGTCGTGATGGGGTTCTCCATGCTGCTCGGCGCGGTGGCTGCAGCGCCGTTCCCGAGCCCGGCCAACACGATTGTCTTCTTCGTCGTCTGGATTCTTGCCGCGTTTGGCCCCTCCGGCTACCTCGGCCGTAAGTCGAAGAAGGAAGCAGACGCAATCGCGAAACATGAGCGAGAGATCGTGAGGCTCTATGAGAAGTTACTTGATGTGCAAGACCCTGCACTTGAGGAACGTCTGACGATAGCCGCTCACCAACTGGTTGCCCTGTCCGCAGAGTTGAGCGAGCTACAGGTGATGGCGACGCACCGAGCCGAGGTCATCGAGCAGCTCAAACAGCAGGCCCATCATGCACGACTGCAGTCGGAGTCGGATCAGAACCTGGCGGCGAAGTACCAGCGGGCAGCGGAGGGTATGCGTGACTACCTCGAAGTCCAGGCGGACGACTTGGACAGCCGCCAGCGCCGTACACAGTGGTTCTTCTATGTGCTGGCGTCGGTGACCGGTTATGCCGTGGGCCTGTTGACAACTTGGACATACGAGCTCATGTCGAAGTAGCTCAGGTACGGCGAGCCGCCTTCACCTCGACATCGACAAGTTGGGGCAGACGCGGCCCAGGCCGGCCCCGCGAACGGCGACGCTCCACCTCCACCTCCAACAACTCCCGCACATTCACCAAGCCCCCCGCCTCCCCCCGCCGGCGCGCCCTCGGCAACCCAGTCGAAGCATCCACCACCAGACACCGGAGACGACCAGCATTAACCCACCGGCCCAACGTCGAACGATCAACACCAGCACGAACCGCAGCCACCTCAAACGACACCCACACACCAACCAGCATGCACCAGCACCAGGACACAGCACAGCAGAGCAAGGCAGGGCAGCACAGCGACGCCAAGTGCACCCCGGCCCCCCTCCCCCCGGGGGGTGGGGGGTCGGTGCGGCCGGAGGAAAACGGGAAGGGCTCCACACGCGTGCCAGCGTGTGGAGCCCTGAGCGCGTTAGCGCGGTGAAACTAGATGCCCCTGGTCAACCTCACCTGGAGCCCGCGAAGCTCGCGACGGATCGCCATGTCGCTGTTTCCGATGATGGCGCGGAGTCGCTTCACCTCTTTGCGCGCTTCCACGGCGTAAGGCGAGTTGGACGCCACCTTGCGTCGGCAACGATCCTCCGTCACCTCCTGCAGTTCGTGCGCCGCCACGTGGGCGGCGATGAGCGGCGTCGTGATCGCCTCATGCCAGAACATGGCGGCGTTCTCTACGCCCTGGCAGTGCGACGGGCCGAACTGAACCACCACGTTCCGGGGTCCGTCCTCCGGCGACTGGAGGAGGACGGCAACCGGGATGAACAGCTCCGCCATAAGGAGCGCGTACAGCTCCGCCGTTTCCTCGATGAGGTCGTTCGTGGGGGTCGTGTTGTACGGCATGGGGTTTGCCTTTCTGGCTGTGGGTTGGTTGGGAGGGGAGCCAGGCCACGCGGGTACGTGGCCTGGCTTGGGGGTGCTACTCGGACGCCTGCTCGGACGTCTGCTGGGCCTTGACGGCGTCGAGCATGGCGCGCATGGCAGTCACGTCGAGCCCGTTGTCCTCCGCGACCTTGATAGCGGCCGCGAGGTTCTTGACCTGCTCCTCAAGCTGCTTTCCGGCAGCTTCCCTCTGAAGGGCCTTACGCGTGGCCTCACGCTCCGCGACGACCCGATCCATAGCCTGCGGGTCGGCCGCCTTGAGCCACTTAGCCAGGTCCGGGACGGACACCCCGGCAGGCTGGGCGAGAGGGTGTTCCGCGCCCACGTTCAGGAGGTGCATCCCGACGTGGCGGAGGGTGGTGAGCCGCGCGACCGCCTTTGTCCGCTTCTGGGTGAAGACGAACCTGTCAGGGAAGTCGGGAAGGTCGGGAACGTCGATCAGGTCTTCCCCGATCAGCGCGTCTCCCTTCAGCTCCCCGAAGTGGTGGACGGCGACCAGGGTCGCGATGGACGGGCGCATGCCCCCGACGAACGACCAGTAGTTCGCCGTGCCACGGGAGCTGCCCCCCTTGGGGGTCTCCGCGCGGGTGAGCCACGCGAACACGGGGATGAGCGCGTTCACCTGGTCGGGGGTGAGGACGGTCTCAGGGGTGGTGGTGTCGGTCGTGTTCTCAGCCATGATCAGATCTCCTGAGTCTGGGTGTCGCTCTGGGTTGGGTTGGTAGTGGGGTCCGGCAAGCGCTTTTGCTTGCGTGAATGACGGGCCGCCCGCCGGACAAGCCAGATGCCCGTTCCGGCTGCTGCCACGGTCACGATTGCCGTGATCAGCATGGGGAGGGGGATCGGGTCATCCCCGCCCACGGGGGCCGCGTTGGGGGTGGCGGGTGCGGGGGTGTCGGGCACGCACGCCACGCCCGGAATCGGGGGGGTGGCGCACGCTGCTACCGGCATCTGTACGCCCGTGTTGGCCGCCGCCGTGGTGGGCGCGCTACCCGTGATGGCGGGCAAGCCAGGTGCGGGTGTGGGGACCGCCGGGAGGGGGCCCGTGGTCACGTACGACACGGACACGGACGGGCTTGCCGTGGCGGTCGCCGTGGTGGTGGCCGTGGCGGTCGTGGTGGCCGTAGCCGTGCGGGTGGCCGTGGCCGTGACGGTCGCCGTGGTGGTGGCGGTCGCCGTGGCCGTGGTGGTGGCCGTGGCCGTGGTGGTCACGGGAACCGTGACGGTCGGGCCCGTGGTGACGGTCTCAGTCACGGTGACCTCAGGCTCAGGTGTGACGGTCGTGGGCGGGTCTCCCCCACCTACGGGGGACGCGCCCCATGCCGCCGCCACGGGGGCGAGTAGCGCGATCATGAGGACGGCACACACCAAGGTGGCCACCCCCCGCGCTTGTCTGGTGTTCATGGCTAAAGCTTATAGGTCGTTTCGCTTTCGGTACAACCACCCTCCGGTGCGCATATGCCCAGGTGGCAGACGTTGTGGCCTGGCCTCACGCCCTTTTCCCCTCTCCTCTCCCTACCTCCTCTTGCCCGCTTTCCCTTGTAGGGCCCTGATTTGCCCGTGGAGCGTTTTTGATCATGTCCCTAGTGGTTCTGGTCGGATCCATCCCGCTAGCGCTTCAGCTTGCGTCTCAGCGCGTTCTAGGGGGGTCTGGGTGGGTTCCGAACGTGCGGGTCCCGTCGTGGGGGAAGACCATCAGCGACGAGGAGAGATCACCGGGGTCGTGTCCGCGGCTGCAGGTCGCGCAGTGGTCGAGGTCTCCGTCTCGGGTCCAGCCGAAGGCGGCGGATGCGGTTCCTCGTGCGTCGTTGATGCTGGTGGGTGCGGTGATGCCGCAGACGTTGGCGCAGCCGTCGCAGGCGAGGACGATGGTGTGGATGCTCATGCCTGCTCTCCGGTGGTGGCGGGCCGACCGAGGGCGCGTTCTGCGTGGGCGCGGTGGGCGGCGTACTGCTCGGGGGTGAGTTGCTGCGTCTGGCTGCGGATCTTGATGACGGCGTCGCGGACGCGGAGCCGGCTGCTGGTGTCGTCCCTCGCGGCGAGGAGCGCTTGGAGGACGAGGTGGGCGTTCCAGGGGCAGCCGACGAGCTCGGCGAGGACTTGGTCGAGGTCCCAGTCGGCGCGCATCTCGGTGAGGAGTGCGGCGAGGGGGCCGTAGGCGTGGCGGAGGGTGGGCTTGTCGTCGTGCTTGGCGTGGGCCATGGGGGTCCTTCCTGTGTGCGTTATTGCTTGCGTGAGCTGTCGTGTTCCTGGGTGCGTGATCTTGTCCCCTTCCACGTTCATGTGTACGGCGGGATCCATATATGGACATAGTGAAGGGATAGCTAGTAGGGATAGGGGCCCCCGCTAGAACGTGACCTAACTCGCGGTTAGGTCACGGTCTGAGCGTGACCTACGGGCCACGCTCAGACGTGACCTAACTCCCCCCGATTCCATGATCGTTTAGGAGTTATCCACAGGCTCTTCCCGAGGGGTTTGGCCACGGTCAGAGCGTGACCTAACCGGCGCCGGGGGCAGCTCCACCGACGCCGGCAACAGCGGCAGGTGGTAGTCCACCGCGTGCCCCCGACGAGCGAACACCGGCCTGCCGAGCTTGTCCGTGTCGATCTGTATCCGCACCTCGACCCCGCGAGCCGCGAGCCGCTTCAACGCGTCGCCCAGACCCCGCTCGCCGAGCCCCGTCCGCATCTGCAACGTCTCCGTCAACGTGATCTTCGTGCCGTCGTCCCTGCGGTCCCCGCGATGCCACAGCATCCGCCGCGACCCCTTGTGCGCCCGCTCCGCAATGATCATCAGCACCAACCGGTCCGACGCAGGCATCCCCTGAGCAGCCGGAGAGCCCAGCCACGCGGACACCTCCCCGACCAGGCTTTCCGCCACCACTCCCCCTGTCGCGCATCATCGTCCTTGAGGGAAGGGCGGTCATATCAGCAGGTCCACACCATAAGGCCAGCGGTTTCGCTGGCATCGACCATCTGTCACGTCAATCCTCCTAACTCCGTCCCGGCTTCGGCGGGCGCCCCGTCACGTCGTACAGCTGCCGCTGGCTCGGGTCCGACAGCACGGCGTACGCCTCCGTCACCTTCTTGAAGCGCTCCTCCGCCTCCTTGCTCGGGTTGATGTCCGGGTGCAGCTGCCGGGCCAGCCGCCGGTACGCCTTCTTGATGTCGTCCTGGCTCGCGGCCCGCTCGACCCCGAGCACCCCGTACAGGTCCAGCACGGGAGTCGCCGGCCGCTGCACCCGACCACCACCGCCACCCCCAGGAGGAGGAGGCGTCGCCCTCCTCGGCCGCGGCTTGCACGTCGCGACGTGCGGCATCATCAGCTTCTCGTGCGGCGCGCGAGGCCTCTGCGTGGTGACGCGACGCGACCGCAGAACCCCGGTCACGTCGCGCCACACCGCCGTGTTGCCCGCCGGATGCGGCTCCGGGTCGACGGCGAACGGCAACCCGGACTCCGTCTTCGTCCACCGCACCGGCTTGCCACACCCGGGCCGGCCTCCCCGGCCCAGGCACGGCTTCAGGTCAGCCCTCGAAAACACGCCGCTCCCCCAGCGTTGTGATCTCGGCGAGCACCTCCAGGCGGCACGAGTGCGGCTTCTCCACCAGGAAGCACAGGGGGCAGCGAATCTCACCGTGCGCCACGTCCTCCACGTGGTACTGGCACAGCGGGGTCTCGCCCGCGTGCTCGTGGACGCAGCCCAGCAGCAGCACGATCACCACTTCGTGGCGGCACTGCGCGCCGTTGTCCATGATGATGCACCTGCGCACCTCCGGCTCCCCGGCGTCGAGCAGCTGCGCCACCTCCTGGTCGAAGCCGACCTCCTCCAGCACACTGGTCACCGCTGCCCCTCCTCTCGGTGGTCCTGCAGCTGCTCGGCGAGCAGCACCCCGTGGCAGCCGTTGCACAGGCACAGCACGACGACGATCGGGCCCATCGTCACGGCGCTCACGGTCGTATCGCCGACCTGGCCGCACCGGTTGCACGCCGACCACGCGTCTTCCGAGAACCACGAGGTGAAGCACGGCAGGCACCTCATCACGCCCATCTGCGACAGCGAACCGAACGTCGGCCGAGGCGATCCCAGGTGTTCGCACCTGCGCGGGTCGCCCAGGTAGGCCCTCAGGAAGTCGTCCGCCACCTGCTCGATCCACCCGCTCGGGCTGTTCACCGTGCCCTCGCGGAACACGCCAGCGGCGAAACGGCCCGCCTCCGCAGCCGCGGCGTCGATCTGGTCCTGCAACGGATCCATGTTCATACTGCTTCCTCCTCGATCACTTCCAGGCCCCGCCACCGCGCGTACGCGGCGGTGCCGGCCGCGCCGCGCGACTCCGGGTGAAGGTGTGCCAACATTCCTCGCCTGCCAGCCGCGAGCAGGGTCCGCTCGACGATCGCGCCGTTGCGGTAGTGGCCGGCCGCCTTGTCCAACTCGGGAAGGTGTCACGGCGCGGGCAGGCACTCCACGGTCACGCCCGGCGTGCCGATGGCCCAGTCGTAGGCGTGCATGTCGCCGCCGCTCGGGCGGCGCTTGTCCGGGTCGAACCCGACGATGAGCCGCAACGCGCCGACGTCGTCGCGGATGCGCGCCAGGTCGGCCTGCACCTTCTCCCGGCGCGCGCCCCGCCACCCGGTGTAGCCCAGGGTGAACGGCTCGGGGTCGGACCAGGCCGTCAGGTCCGCGTGGAAGTGACGTACGGCGCGCTCGGCCATCTCTGGCGACACCCCTTCCTGCTGCAGATGCCGGTAGAGGTTGCGGGCCAGAGCCTGCCCATGGTCGGAGCTGATTCTCGGCCTCGGGGTCGTCATCCGCCGCCGCCCTTCCCGCCCCTGCCGAACCCTCCGCGCTGGACGACGGTTCCCTTCCTGGTGACGATCCGGGCGTCCTTCGGCCGCACCGTGGTGCCGCCCCGCACAACCGTGCTGGACCGGCCGCCGCCGTACACGTACACGTACGCGCCGTGGGAGTCGCCGCTGCAGCGGTGCTCGTCGACCACCAGGTAGCTGCCGTCCGGTTGCGGCTTGGCGAGCACGCAGTCAGCTGTCACCTCGTCGCCCGAGCAGGCGGTGGTGACAAGAGCCGAGATAGCGACGACCGCGCCGACCTGGACCACACGTGATCTCTTCACTTCTCACCGCCGAGCTGGGCGTGGATCCGCTCAATGAGCGCCAGGTCCTCAGCGGGAGTGATCCAGAGGTTCTCGACGTGGCAGCGCGCGAGCTGCACGAGGCTGCGCAGGTCCTCGGCCGACACCTGCACCTGGTCGACGCTGCCCGGCGGCGTGGTCGCCGCGGCGTCGGCTGGCAGCAGCTCGGCGAGCGCGAGCGGCCACGACGTGAACTGCACCGCCCGGTCGTCGAGGTAGGCCAGCGCGGGGAGTTTCCTCCGCGTCACCAGCAGCGCACCTCGCTCCGTCCAGAACTGCGTCGGGTCGCCGGGGTACTCAACCTGCACGTCGAATCCGCGCTGCACGAGCCACGGAGCGACGTCCTGCGGCGACCGGGACGTGTGGATGAACACCGCGTAGTGCTGCATCAGCGTGCGGAGCCCGTCGAGCGCGCCAGGCACCGGCTCGTCGTAGATCGTGCCGTCGAACCATCCCCGGCTGTAGCGGTGAATCACTCCGTCGAAGTCGACCGCGATGGTCCTGTTCATGACGCCTCCCACGACACGGCCTCGTCCACGATGACCAGGGTCGGCCGGACCCCCTGGAAGCTGGTGTTGTTCTTGGCGGCGGTGTGCGGGCCGAAGTGCCAGTAGGTGTCGCAGGGGAAGGCCCGCATGTTCCGGCCCGGGTGGAGCTGCCGGGCCGCGGCCTTGGCCCGCTTCTTGGTGGCGTAGCGGACGCGGCCGCACTCCTTGCAGTAGCCGAAGTGCCGGTCGGCCTCGATCGGCGTGAGCGCCTGACGTCTCCCCCTCATCTGGCTTCCTTTCCCGCCAGCGATTCCGCTTGCGTGTTTGTGTGCCGGTAGAGGCTGCGCTCCAGCGCGTCGAGGGTCACGCCGAGACGCTCCGCGACCAGCTGCCGCCCGTTCTCCTCCCGCAGCGACCACCCCTGCTGCTGGGAGATCCACAGGGCGTCCTCGACGAGGGCGCTCCCATTCCTGGCCGGGGTGTAGCCGTCGAGCGTGCCGCGCTTTCTTCGCTGTTTGTCGCACGCTTCGCACAGGGCACGGCCTGGCTTCACCGGCCGGCTGCACGCGGCGAACTCGCACAGCACCGCTGACCAGTCCGGCAGTGCGTCGGGGTCGTCGATGTTGACGGTCTCCCACGCGGCTGGCGGCGCCCACCGGTTGCGCTGGGCTCGCTCCTTGGCCCGCTTGGAGGCGGTAGTGGGGGGCGGCGCCTGCTGCTGCAGGTCCACGTAGACGGCGGCGATCTCGTGGGCGAGGCTCGCTGTGATCCGTTGCCCCTTCAGGACGCGGGTGATGTTGGCCCAGGCGTCGCCTCGCCTCGCCGCGACCTGCCTGCCGACTTCTTCGCCAGTCCAGCCCGCCGTGGCGAGCGCCTGGACGCGCCGCCGGGACCCGGTCGAGTCCAGCAGGAGGGCCCCGTTGATGGGGGCCACCGCGAGGATCTTCCGTTCGGTGGCCGGCAGGACGGTTGCGCGTGCACCGTGCAGGATCTTCCAGATGGAGGTGTAGTCCATGGACGCTGCCTCGGCGATCTCGTGGATGCTCATGGTGCGGCGCAGCAGCTGGAGATGCCGGATCACGGGGGCGATGTCTCGACGCGTCTTGATGCCGAGCCGGTGCGCCTTCCGCTGCCGGGTGCTCGCCTTCACGCGGCGAGCCTGGTCAACTGCCATCGCCACCGCCCCCCACGGTGGTCCGGGTGTCGATGTCCTCGACCCACGCCGTGATGACCGCGGCCGACTGGATCAGGCCCGCGCGCAGGCTGGCCAGCTCGTCAGCGGCGAGCGCGCCGTACACCTGCTCCAGCAGGATCGACGGCCACGACTTCAGCTCGGGGTCGGCGTTGATCTGCCGTTCGGCCTGGGCGAGCAGCTGCAGGTACTGGAATTCCTCCCGGCTGTAGGTGGCGTGGTCGGGGTACTGCTGCTGGCCGTGCTCGCGGTGCTGGCGTTCCCGTACGGCCAGGACTTCGCGCACGATGGAGGCCCGCACGCGGGCGTTGGCGAGCCAGTCGCCCGGCTTCACCATCACATGCCTCCGGTGGACGCGATCGCCAGGCCGAGCACCATCGCGCGGGCGCTGGCCAGGTCCGCCGCCGTCACTCCGTGGCCCTCGACGACCGTGGCCTTGTCGCCGCACTCCACGTAGTGGCGGGGCAGTTGCGTCGGCTTCTTCTTCTGCCGGACGACGCGCTTGCCGTCGATCCGGCGGGCCCGCTTCTTCTTGCGGTTGCTCGGGGGGTTCTGCTCATCCATGGAGTCGCTCACGTGCTTGTTTCCTTCCGTTGGTGGGGTGGGTTTCTGCGACGTCACTCGTCGCCGGTGCGCTCGAACCGGGCGCGGTGGGCGAGGAACTCCGCCCTCTGCCGCTGCCAGCGCTGGACCGCCCGCCTGCGCTGCAGTTCCTCGGCGAAGCCGTCGACGACGACCATCACGACGAACGCGACGCCGATCGCGCCGATGGGGATGAGCACGTAGCCGACCGGCGCCCACGCGAACGCCAGCGCCGACAGCGCGGCCGTGAGGGCGGCCCACACGACCAGGACAGCAAGGGGTCTCACAGCTGTTTCTCCTCTCGATACGGAACAGGGGTGTGCTGGTCACGGCCCCTGCCGTGACCAGCACACCCCCTCACGGACAGCCTGCTAGGCGCTGGCCTGCAGATATCCGGGTGGCGGGGTGTCCCGCTGGGTGACGCGGTCGTCGTCGGCCTGGCTCAAGACCCAGGCGAGGATGGCGAAGGCCGCGAGGGCGAGCAGCACGCCGATGGCGACGAAAAACAGCGGCTTCACCGTGCAGCGCTTTCGGCGCCGGTGCCGGCCGCGACCCCCGCTTCGGCGTCGAGGCCGATCACTTGGGCGTACGTCCACGCGCCGACCAGCGTCGAAGATGCCAGGTCGCCGCAGCGGTCGCACCGCTTGAGCACAGCGGTCTGTTCTGGCAGGAACGGACCGTGCCTCACCGTGCACACCGCGACCGGCGACCACCGGCACCGGTGGTTGCGCTGCGAGCTGGACAGGTAGCTGGCCACGATCAGCCCGCTAAGGACGGCGACCACGCCGCCGACGACGAACGCGGCGTCCGGGATCCCGATCACTGGTCACCTCCCACCCCGGCGAGGGCGAGAGCGGCGGGGCCGCCCTCCTGGTCTCCCAGGAGGGCGGCCACCACCTCAACCGTCAGGTGGGCGCGGAGGGGCTCCAGCGCCTGCTGCAAGGCGGTGATGGTCGGTAGCTCGACGTCGTCCTGCCCGATCTGCCAGACGATCGTGTCGTGCCGGTCGCGGCCGTACGCGGTGAACGTGCGCCGCTCGGGGTTCCAGGCTGCATGGACTCGCAGCCCGGCCCACCCTCGGAACGTGCGGTACTGCATCAGTTCGCTTCCGCCCGCTTCTCCGCGACGAGGCCGAGGAAGCCCGACCCCGGCGTGAACTTGGGCTTCCACGTCTCGGGGACGTTGACCTCGGAGCCGTTTCGGGGGTTCCGCGCCGTGCGGGCGGGCCGCAGGACGGCCTCGAACCGGCCGAAGCTCATGAACACGACCTTCTTGCCCTCGGCCACCTTCTCCTCGATGGCGTACAGGGTCGCCGTGACGGCCTTCTTCGCGGTCTTCAAGTCGAGGTCGGTCGCGTTCGCGACGAGCTCGGCGATGTCGTCGAGGTTGGCGGTCTTCTTCGTGCTGATCTTCATCTGTCCTTCTCTCTGCTTTCGCGGTGGTTCGAGGGTTAGCGGCCCGGCGCGGCCGCCGGAGGCCGCGCGGGCGGGTGGAACGCGGTCGTGCTCGACATGGGCGCGCGGGCGTCGCCGCCGTCGACCACGGGCTGCAGGTGGCGGGTCTGCTCGGGCGGGTTGAGATCGGCGATGCCGCTGCCGGAGCAGTTGGGGCAGCCGTTGCCCTGGCAGGTGGGGCAGGGTTTGGTGCTGATCGGGTGGCAGGGCGCGTCCTGCCGGTGGACCATGGACGGCGCGGCCGGCGAGCCGCACCGGCACGGCTCGTGCTTCGACGTGGGCTTGGGCGCGGGCTTCGCGGCGGGGACGGGCTGCGTGGCCGGTGCCGCTGAGGCGGGAGCGGGGGCGGGCTGGGCGGCGGGAGCGTGGTTGTGCGCGGCGGCCAGGCGGCGCTGCTCCTCTCGGTTCTCCAGCCACGCGATGCGGGCCATCAAGTCGCGGAAGGCGTGCTCGGCCGCCTCCGCGATCTTCTTGTAGATGATGACGTCTGCCTTGAGCGCGCCCAGGTCCGTCGTGGACGTGGGCAGCCGGTAGGCGCCGATCGACAGAGCCGCCTCCTCTTCGTGCCGGATGTAGCCGATCCGGTCGGTGCTGAGGTGCTCGGACTCCACGTAGAGAGGTCGCATGTCGGTCTCCTTTGAAGAGGGGTTGGGTGCCCGGCCCTGGGGGAGGGCCGGGCGGCCGAAAGTCAGTTGGTGGCCTGCTCGGCGCGGGCCTGCTGAATCTGCGTGATCATCGCGTCGTAGGTGGCGACGTCGCCGCTGGCCGCTTCGAGCACGTCGATCGCGTCCTGCATCTGCTGCAGGGTGGGCGGCGCTGTGGTGTCGACGTTCTCGCCGGTGATGATGCTGATGTCCCTCAGCACGTCCTCCCGGTCGGTGATGCTGAGCTGGCCGAACAGGTTCAGCAGGTGGGTGCGCAGCTTGGCCGGGTCCTGCTCCTGCTGGGCGGTGGCCTGCTTGGGCTTGGTCGGGTTGACGATCGGCATGCTCTTGAGCCGCTTCATGACCTGGTCGGCTTCGCTTTCGGTGAGGTCCGCCGTCGATTCGACCGGCCGCTTCACCGTCTCGGTCAGCCACGCCGCCTTGGCGGCCCGATTCGCCGCGGTGCTGCCCTTGCCGGTGGCGGAGGCGATGCCGCGCTCCCCGATCATGATGTTCATGCGGGTAAGGCGTTCCTTCGCCACCGGCTGCTTGCCCGAGTCGTCGTCGTCCTCGACCACATCGCCGTCCACGATCTCGTCGTCCGGCGGCACCGGAACGTCGTCCGCGCTGCGGCCGGCGGGCGGCTGCACCGTGGGCGTCTCATCCGTGGGCGGCTCGGGCTGGATGTGCTTGAGGAACGCTTCCAGCTCGGCGGCCGTGGCGTCCTCAATGCGGCGGCCTCGGGAGAAGTCCGCAAAGGTGCGGTGCAGGGCGTCGATGTCGCCGCCTTCCCAGGCGGTGACGATCTCCTTCCACAGCTCGGCCAACCGGTCGATCTCCTTGGCGCGCTTGGCCGCCTCCGCCTCGATCTCCTTGCCCCTGGTCATCCAGACCTCGCGGTTGATCTTGGCCTGCCGCCACAGCTCGGTCACGGTCTCGCGGGTCCGCGCGGCACGGATCGCCGCGATGTAGTCGATCTGTCCGGGCTGGCCAGCCTCGATCGCCAGCCGATCCTCCGAAGGCCCGGCGCCGAGCTCGGCATGCTCGGGCGCGGCGGCCATGATGCGTGCTGCGGCCCCCATGGAGGTCATGCCACGCAACGCGATCTCGACCTTGGTGTAGAGCTTGAGCTTGCCCTTCTCCCTGGTCTTGCCCGGGACAAGCCACAGGCTGACCGGCACGGCGACCCTGTTCCCGAACATCGCCTGAAGCATGTCGACGAAGCCGGGCAGCTCCGCTCCTGCGTTCGCGCCCTTGGTCTCCAACAGCCACACCCCGATGTCCTGAATCTCGGGAATCCAGATGTTGAGGCGGGAGTGCAGCTTGCACGCCTGCTGCGACGGTGCGTTCTCCCAGAACCGCGGCCCCCACTGCGCCTTGCAGACGCAGGGCCGTCCCAGGTTCTCGACGGTTTCGCCGTTGCAGCGGGCTTGCCTGCCGCCCCGGCTCCACTTCTCGTACGCCTGGTCAAGGGGGTCACGGTGAGGCGGGATGATCGCGTCGAGGGACGTCAGTTCCTCGTTCATGAGCCGCCACTGCATGCCGCCGTCGCCCTGCGGCTTCCACTGCTCGACCGTGCCGCCGTAGATGTCGGCGAGCTGCCGGATGAAGTGCTCGAACTCGGAGGTGGGGATGAAGAACTCCGACGCCTTCGGCCTGCCTTCGAACGTGCCGAGGCGGATGCGACCAATCGTGCGGAGCCGGTGCTGCCGGTCGATGATGCGGCCGCCCATCAGGCTGCCTCCTCCTTGATCTCGTCGGTGGGGTCGTCGTCGGCCAGGGTCAGCGGCTCGCCGATCACGTTCTTGGCCAGGCCGGTGTTGAACTCGGCCACCTTGCGGATGGTCTGGAAGATCTCGTACATGTCGTCGCCGCAGCGGGCCGGATAGAGGTTGTAGCCCTCCGGCCTCAAGTGCAAGATCACGCCCACGTCGTGGCGGGGCGGCAGCTTGATGCGCGTCCCGTCGCGCTCCCACCCCCACGGGGCCATGCGGTACGCGGCCATCTGCAGGCCGGCCTCCGCGTAGACGCCGTGAACGGAGCCGTCGTACGTGGTCCCGTTGAGGGTGCCGCCGGTGTTGTGCGTCGGGATCATTTCCTTGCCGCAGAGGTAGGTGCGGTTTGGCGAGTTCACGGCGATGCACTTCGTGGGCACGGTCAGTGTCTGCTCGACGCTGACGATCATTCGGCGTGAGGCTCGGGTGGTGCTGGGCACATTGACCAGTTCCGCCTTGCGGGTGAGCCGGAACGGGTTGATTCCGCGCGGTGTGAACGTGACCAGGTAGTGCTTGCCTGCCTTGAAGCCGGTGTGGTTCATCTCGAACATCACGACCCGTTGTCCGAGGGACAGCAGGAGTTCCCGAATCGAAGACGCAAACTCCTTGGAGGCGCTGACGATTTGGGCGCACTTCCTCCGCTTGTTCCACGTGCCATCGGTGTCCATGAGGCCCTGCAGCAACGCGAGACGCTGTTCCTTGCTGGAACGCAGGTAGGTGGCGGGGATGTGCTTGTTGCCGAACAGGTCGAGCACTCGCAGATCAAGGACCAGGCCAAGAACGGTCCGGACAGGACATCCGCCAGGGCGGGACAGCTTCTGCTGCGGCCCTACGGTGTAGCCGCAGGCTTCGATGTTGTCGAAGATCTCCTGGTCTTGGCTGGAAATCTCACCGCTGGTGTGCTTCCCGTCGCCGAGCCAGCAGCCCAGGACGTACGGCTCGATACGGAGCGCGGCCTGGGGAATGTTCAGCGGCTCGGCCACAGGCACCCGATGGTGAGTCTTGCCGTACGCCTTGAGCGTCGCGGCGACCTCCACCGTGGAGTGGACGCCGAACTTCTTCCACTGCGGGTGACCGCTCTCCGTCCACCACAAGTGCTCGTCGTCACAGATGACCGAACTGCCGTCGTCGAAGGTAACGCGGTAGCAGTCCCGGTAGTGGACTTCGGAGACCTCGGTGACGGTGCATGGCCGCCCGTCCGAGTCGAACAACGTGTCTCCAACCTGGACGTCCTTCATCGTCGTCCACCCGGTTGGGGTGGGCAGCGGTGTGTCCAGCGCGAGGCCCTTGGTGTCACCCGGGAAGATGGTGTCCTCAGGGACGCCGAGCTTCCGCGCGAGCGGCACCGACCGGAACAGGTAGTCGAGCGTCCCGCCGTACGGCTCGTCGTAGTTGGCCACCACCATCTCCGACGCCTCGAAGTCGATCTCCCATTCGGTGACCCACCGGTTGAAGTGGAAGATGTACGGCCGCAGCTCCTCGTTGGCCAGTAGCCGCACCGGCGCGGGCTCGCCCAGGATCCTGCACTCGACCAGCTTGTGGACCGCCTTCCCGACATCGGCCCGCTCGTCCTTGCGCCGGTTGGGCTCCTGCTTGAGCCATCGGATGAACTGCTCCCGGCCTTCCTCGGTGCGGGAGGCGGCGAGCATGTCGATCACGTTGTCCATCGCGGTTTCGGCCGTGACCTTGGCTGCCCAGTAGACCAGCGCCTCGTGCGCGGACCCCTGGTTGAGGATCGTCGTCACCGACCGCAGTAGCACGCCGGTCGCGGGGTCCTTGTAGAAGCCGGACTTGGAGCGGCGCGGGATGCGGGCGGTCAGGATCGGCGCGCCGGAGCCGGTGCACGGCAGCACGTCGCGCTTGTCCGTCTTGTGCTTGCGCATCCGGCCGTTCTTGTTGACCCTCTGCAGCTTGCCCGTCTTCTTGCACTCTTCGCCGGGGCAGGGGTACAGCTCGGGGAACACCTCCTCGGCGGCGTCCTCCCAGTCGCTGGCGCTCTCGTCGGCCAGTTCGTCCGCGGCGGAGACGGCGAGTCGGCTCACTTGCGGCCCTCCTGCAGCTTGAACATGGCCTCGGCGTACTCGGCCGCGTGCTGGCCGCCGGGCCACGGGGTCTTGCGGGGCTCGCCCGCCTCGATGCTGACGCGCACACCGGCGGCGATCTCGATGAGGGTGTCGGCGTGCCGGCTGGCGTCCTCGTGGGAGTGACCGTCGTCCAGGAGGAAGTCGATCAGCATCCGCCGGAGGGCGCCGTAGGCCGGGCAGGTGATGTGCTCCGCGGCGTGCAGGGCGATGAGGGCGTACCCGCGCCGGAACGGCAGGTCAGGGGCCTGCTCTTTGTCGCTAGCAAGAGTGCTTGCGTTTACTGTCATGGTCGTGGGTCTCCGTGGAGTCCGTGGGTTGGTTAGGGGACGAGGACGGTTTGGGTGGACCGTCCCTTGGGGGGTGACTCTTCATCGCGCAGGGCCAACTCCGCCTCCTCGATGCGGGCGTTGAGTTTGGCCAGTTGCCTCTCCGCCATCTGCAGGGCCTTGCGGGTGGCGGCGAGCCGCTGTTCGGCTTCCGTGAGTTCACGGGCGACGAAGTTCCGCATCATGTACTCCGTCAGGATCACGCGGGGGATGCGGTAGCCGCGCTTGCCCGTGCGGATGAAGCCGAGCTTGCGGTCTTGCAGGAGGTAGAGGACTGCGCGGTCCGTTACGCCGAGCACCTTGGCGACATGCCGGACCTCAAGCATGTGCTGGTCGGTCGGTACCACGGCGTCGATGAGGTCGCCGACGATCTGCTCCGGCGTCTCTGCCGTTGTTGCGCTGGTCATGGGCACCTCCCGTGCGTTCGCGATCTTCGTTGAAGATCAACATTTGCTGACAAAGCGACCCTACTCGGTTATTCGCGAAATTCAAGCTTGCTTCGCGAAGTTGCGCGAAGATTCGAGAAGTTACTGAGAGTGACGGATATTTCGCGAAACGCCGATACATTCGCGCACCGAGCTGGTACGGTGACGCCGTGACGCACAAACTGAAGATCAGTGCAGAAACAGAAGGAGCCTCATCGCTATGCCATCGACCGCGCCCCAGGAAGCCCCCCTGCCGGAAGACGTCGCCCTCATCCAGCGACGACGCACCGATCGAGGGCTCGAAAGTCCTCTAAGCATCTCCCGCTGCGCCGAGATGCTCCGCACGTATACCTCTCAACCCTTCAGCGACCGCACCTGGTCCTCCTACGAGCAAGGCAAGCGCCCCATACCCGACCGCGAGTACGTCCTGATGGCCCTCGTCGTCGGCGCCACCCCCGAGGAAGTCGCGGCCGCCGGCCGCGACCGAGCCAGCGAGCTGCTGCGCGGGGAGCTCGATCGGCGCAGCTCGCCTGCGGGCGCGCGGGCCGCCGAGCGGATCGAAGCCGCGATTGCCCAGATCGAGGGCCTGCCCTTCAGCGAGGAGACCAAGGCCGAGATGATCGAGGTGCTAATGCAGCAGGTAGACGCGCTGCTGGACCTGCACACCAAGCAGATCGACATCATGCGTCAAGAGCGCCCCTGATTTGGGACGCCAGGTGCCGTTATATTGCGGACACCTAAACCGTAGGGAATTAGATAAGTTTCCTTGTCAACCAAAGCGGCGTGGTGCGCGTCCATGGCTCTCACCTAGGGATTTGCGCACCATGGCCTCTCGCGGTGTCGCAGTGGCCGACATTGGCCATGACACATTTCGGTCATGGTTTTCACTGGACGAATCGGACGTGAAGGTTTACAACATTCTTTTGTTGTTACCCGTTCCGCCGTGTCCGTAGGGGCCGAAACGGCCCTCCGTCGTTGGAACGGTTCAAGCCGTTATCCCACCGCAACATTTCGGAGTGAACCTCACATGTCCTTCGCACGTCGCCTGCGTCTCCCCGCCGCCGCCCTCGCCCTGACGCTGCTCCTCGCCGGAGCCACCGCCGCGAACGCCGACGACACCGCGCCGGCCACCACCGCCACCACCGCCACCACTGGCACCACCACCACCGAAACCACGGCCACCGAGACGGTCACCAACCCCGACGGCAGCAAGTTGATCACTGAAACCACCACCACGAAGTCCGTCACCGTGACCGTCGTCCCGGCGCCGACCTCCACCACGAACCCCGACTCCTCCGGGCCGACCGAGTCGACCAACGCCACCACGGGCGGCATGTAGCAGGCCGGCGACCGGCCTGACCAGCAGAGGCGGTCCCATAAGCGCCCCCTCCCATACCGACCCGTCTGAGGACCTCAAGTGCCATTACGCGGTGACGACAGCGATGAGCTGCGTCTGTACGAGTACCTGATCGACCACGGGCCCACGCCCGTGGAGGACCTGCGCGGCGTCGTCGACGACCCAGAGCAGACCCTGGAGTGGCTGCGCGGCCGAGGGTTCGTGATCGGCCAGCCAGCCCGAGCCCGACGCCCTCGCCACGCACTCAGCCCAGCCGTCTCCGAGGCCACCCACACCCTGGACCGGCTGAAGGCCCTCGTGCACGACCTGGACACCCGATACCAGGTCAGCGGCCACTACCAGGACGCCGCAGAACCGGTGTCCAAGCTGACCAGCCGGGAAGAAGTCACCCAGGTCTTCGACGCCCTGCAGCGCACCGTCCGGCAGGACTGGATGCAGCTTGTCACCGGACCGTTCTTCCGGCTTGCCGAGCCGCTCCGGCCCGAGCGCAGCGTGATCCCGTCCACCACGCTCGACTGCCGCAGGCGGGTGGTGTACGAGCGAGAGGTCATGGAAGATCCGCTCGTCATGGAGGGCCTGCGGAACACGTTGCGCTGGGGGGGCGCGCAGATCCGCTTCACCGACCAGCTGCCCACGAAGCTCCTGATCGTTGACAACGCCGTCGCGATGACTCCCCTCGAAGAACGGGGCAGCCTGCCCATGCTGCTGATCGAGGCGCCGTCTTTGATCAACGGGCAGATCGCCCGCTTCGAGGAGGAGTGGGAGAAGGCAACGCCGTGGAACGCGGACGTCAGCTCCGCTCCGCCGGACCTTGACGAGCAAGACCGCAAGATTCTGCAACAGGTGGTGGCCGGCGAGACCGACAAGGCGATCGCCCGCGTGTGCCAATCGTCCATGCGGACGGTCGGCCGCCGCATCGCACGCATGCGGCAGCTCGCGGGCGTGTCCACCCGGACCCAGCTCGTCCACTATGCAACGAAGCATTGGCTGTAGCACGTCACTATCACTGGGGGTTCCTGATGCCGAGCACTACCCGTGCCCTGATCACATCCGCATCCGCCGCGATACTTGGCTGGATCGCGGCGGGGGTCACCACCTGCTGGGTGGTCCTCAACCCGACGATGCACTACGTCCCGGTCTCCCTCCTATGGCTCCACAGCGCCGCGCTCGTGGCGACGATCAGCACGCTGCTGCTGGTAGCGCTGCGTGCGTTCAATCGAATGATTGGCGAGACCAAGCAGGCGTACGCGCTGGGCCTGGAGCACGGCATCAGCATCATGGGCGCGTTCGAGTCCGACCTGTCCGGCCCGGCCGAGCAGCCTGCCCCGAGAATGCCGGAAGCCCCGGCCGCAGCCGGGGCATCCGGATAGGTCCGCGGGGCTCTACTCGTCGCCGTCGTCGTCCTTCGCTGTTAGCGCTGACACGACTCTCAAGATCGTATACAGGGTGAACCCCTCCCCCTGCGGGTCGGCAGCCTTCGTGATCTCGACCATGCGGCGACGGGTCACCAGACTCTTCTTGTCGCTGCCGGGGACGCCTTCGGGCGGCCCCGCAGCGGCGGCCAGGGCCTGCTGGAACTTCCTGGTCGGCTCCTCGATCGCCTCGTAGTACTCGCGGGCCGCCTCCATGAGAGCCTTCTCCGCCGCGATTCTCTGCTCCGCCGGTGGGAGCCTGCCCGGGTTCTTCATGAACATCAGTCTGCCACATCTCATTTCGTTTTCGTACCGACCTTGCGGGGCTTTCGCCGATACGGCCCCACCAGATCGGCCACGTGCTGCTCGTACTCCTCCTCGGTCCACAACGCGCCGCACCCGCCGATCACCTCGCGGGCGTCGCACTCGATGTACCGCTCCCCCGCCGTCCGGACCAGCGCCCGCTTGCCGCACGACCGGCACGGCCCAACGAGTTCCTGCACGTGAACGGCCCACGGCGCGAGCCCGTGCGCCCACCGACGCAACGCTCCGACTTCGCCGATCATCTCGTCGATCCACAGCTGGCCGGCCGCCCAGTCCAGGTGCCGCAGCAGCCACGCGGACAGCTCCTCGACGTCGGCCCGCTCCGGGTAAACCAGGCCGCGGTGCTCGGCGATCAGCCACGCCCAGTTCTTCAACGTCGACGGAATCGACAGCGGGCCGATCTGGTCGTCATCGTCGCCGTGGATCGGCGTCGCGCCGTCGTGCAGCATCGACAGCACATCGAGCCGCGTCGGCGTGCCAGCCTCCTGCGATCCGGACACCTTATCCCCGCCGCCCTGGCCCGGCGTCTTGTGCTGCTCCAGCCACCGCATGAGCTGCGGCGTGATCTCCACGTCGCGGCACAGCCTGGTCGTGCAGACCTCGCAGATGAGTGTCCCGTCCGCTGCCTGGCGGGGTTCGCCCCGTCCGCAGCGAGGGCCGATGCACAGCGGGTTCGTGTCGGTCAAGGGCAACACTGGTCCTTCCAACGTCAAAGAGGGGCAACGAGAGTAGTCTCTATCATGCAAGCATTATCGCTAGGATGATGCGATCCTCACGGCGACCGAACGACTCCGATGACGCGTGTTCTGATGATCTTCACAGAGTGGGCCATTGCTCTTTTTTTCCCCACATGAGTACATTGACATGGACTTCCTCTGGAGCAGGGCATGAACCGATCACCAAAGCGCGACGAAGTAAGTTCTGAGCATCGAATAGCGAAACGCCTCCGTCGTCTTAGATCGCCGCAAAGGAAGCTCGGCAATAAGAGCAGGGCAAAAGTTGCACGAACTTGGATAGTAGGCGTCCTGGTGGCCGCACTAGGAATAACGATCACAGATGCGACCACCGGCGCCCTCTCCACGGTCGCGTCCGGCATAAAGAGCAGGATTTTTGACGGACCTCCGGTCCGCGTAACTAAAACCATCGATTTTGTTAGCCAGGAACGCGAACGCCTTCGCCGATCCTCCTATATTCTTCCTGGTAGATCAATTGCATCGATGGGTCCGCCACCGAAGATCGATATGGAAGATTATGCGGCAAGAGCAGCCTGGGCTAAGCAAAACAATGCTGTAGATGCTTACAACTCCTACATCCGAGTAGTGGTTGATGCGCCGCAATCTAAAACGGTCGTGTTGACCGGTTTGCGCGTACGAGTTCTACAGAGGCGTCCGCCGCCATCAGGTGTGGCTATAGATGCCATCGGTGCGGGCCCGATAGTGACGCGCAGCTTCTTCGCTTCGCTAGACGAAGAACAATCGCGGATTGAATACATGGAGCCCGAGGAAATAGTGCCGGGCCAAGAGAGGGCTATTGACTTTCCATTTCGGATCTCAAATACGGAGCCTGAGGTTTTCCTCATAATCACTGACGTCCAGAAGTTTGACGTCGACTGGCAAGCAGAGCTCACATGGGTGGCCGACGGCAAGGCGGGGCGATCAGTGATAGATGATGAAGGGAAGCCATTTCGGACAGCCTCAGCCGCAAACGCTCCCATGTATACACCAACAGCTAAAGGTTGGAAGAAGGTAGGAGATTAATACAGTGGCGACGATCGAGAATACCGCCCTCACGGCTGGGTCGACGACGTTCTTCAGGTAACCGTCAGGCCCCAGTAGAAAAGCATGTACGTGGCTGGGGCTCATCTGAGGATTCCGTGCGTGATGCCATCGGCCACGTCTCGCACGCAGCGGGCGTCGCCGAGCGCGGTGTGCTTGGTGTACCAGGGCTGGGTGACGCCGACGACCTCCCAGGGGAGCACGTCGGTGCTGGTTTCGAGCCAGTCGCGGACATGCTCTGCGGCCTCGCCGGTGAACGCCTCGTCCACCTTGCCGCCAGCGGCGGCCAGGCGGCCGAGCACGTAGCCCTTCAGCATGCTGCGGATGTCGTCCATGCGGTGCGACGCCGTGAACGCCTGCCCGTGGGCACGCAGGAACGAGCGAAGGAAGTCCCGATCATGCCTAGGGTTGTTCGCCACGATGGTCGCGCCGTCGAGCTGCCGGGCGATCTGCAGCGCGATGTCATCCGCCGTCATGTTCTTTGCGATCGTGCCCTCGTCGGTGTCGTCCCAGTTCGCGCCGCACGACAGCAGCACGCCGTGGCCGATGGGAAGGTGAGCGACCTGACTCCGCTCGTAGTACTGGCTGACCTGCAGCGCCTTGGGGTCCGCGGCGGTGAGGCCGGGCCTCACCTGCCACCAGAACTCCGCCTCGCCGCCCTCGGGGAAATCGGGGTCGCGCACGATCAGCGCGGCCTCCCAGAGGTGGCCGATTTCCGCGTCGAGGTGCGTCGACTCCGTGTCGAGGTATACGTAGCGCATGGGTGTTCCTTTCTGGGGTGGGGTGGTTGCTGGTCGTCAGGTGTTGTCCTGCGACAGCCACGCCCTGACGAAGTGGTTGAGCCGGGCGGCCACGATCTCGTCGATCTGCCGCAGGTCGATGGTGTTGTCGCCGTCGTTCTTGGCGGCGGCCCACAGCTGCAGGACCTGCGCGAGTGTGGCCGTCAGCTCGGCGGTGAGGCTGCCCGGCGAGTAGTCCCGCTCGACCGCACCCAAGAGCCGGTCGTAGTCGGGCAAATGCATCAGGGTCCGGTACTCGGCGGCTCCGGCTTTGAGGCGGAACCGCTGCATGTATCCCTGTTTGGTCCACAGGTTGACGTGCCGGTGTTTGTCGGGGTCGTAGTCGGCGCCCTGGATGGTGAAGCCGTAGCCCCACCGGCTGACGTACGGGGTGATGTGCTTGCGGGGGATGTTGTGCTCCCGGCAGATGAGGAGCATGTCGTACCGGAGGCCGCGGACGACTTGGCTGGTGTCGCCGTCGATGTAGTCCATCGGCACGGTGCGGTGGGGTGGGGTGAGGGTGGGGGCGCGACGCATGAGGTCTCCGAGGGTAGGGAGGGGGCCCGGCGCGCGGCCGGGCCCCCTCGGTCAGGAGCAGTGCTTGCGGATCAGGTCGAGCAGGTCGTCCAGGAACGTCTTGTCCTGAGCGAATTCCAGGCTGTGGTGGAAGCCGCCCCGCATGGTGGCGATGATCGTCATGCTGGCGGCCTTGCCGTCGGGGCCGACGAAGTTGATCAGCTCTCGGTCCCTGTTGCTGTACTGCGCCCCGCCGGGCAGCAGCGCGGCGAGCCGCTCACCTTCGGCTCGCCGCGCGGCCTGCGCGGCTTCCCGCTCGGCGGTCCTGCTCCGCTCCGCGTCGAGCAGCCTGCGGTAGGCCGGCCGCAACTTCCGGTCGATCTGGGCGGCCACGGTCTTCGCCGGGCGGGTCAACGCCGCGGTGGTCATCGGGCCGCAGAGCCGGTGCAGGCACTTCGGGTTCTCCAGGTCCACGTCCAGGCCCAGGCCCATGAAGGTGATCCGGTCTGTGGCGCGGGCACCGTAGGTGCTGTGCACCAGAGCGACCCGCTCGTCCCCGTTGACCAGGACCTGGGCCATGATGCCGTGGTCCTGGTAGACCTTCTGTCTCTCCCAGCCCTCCCCGAGGTGCTGAGCGATCTCGATGGCGAAGCGCTCGACGCGGGCGGGATCCATGTACCTGATCACTGGCTGTCCTCCTGGACGATGTCGAGACGGGAGGCCGACGCGGTGGAAACGGGTTTCCGGTCGGGGTTGCGGTGGTCGGCTCGGTGGATGCGGGCCAGTTCCTCCGCTGGGGCCTTGATCCCGCAGGGCATGGTGGCCCACACGCCGCCGTCGACCCCGAGGGTGCAGCCGGGGGTGTGGCAGACGGCCCGGTGCCGGGTCTCGCCCTTGAACTGCACCGGCTCGATCTTCACGACGATGCGCGCCATCACTTGCCATCCTTTCTGCTTGCGTTAACGGTCACGTCCTTGGTCCAGTCCTCCCACCGGCTGCCGTCCATGCCGACCCAGCCGGGGTTGACGACGTACAGACCCTCGCAAGCAATGGCGACGAAGTAGCCGACGTTCTGGTGCTCTGTGTCCTCCGCGCCGGGCTGGACGCCGCACACCGGGCAGGTGAGGGTCAGCCACTTCATGATCTTCTCGGGGTGCTCGTCGATGGCCTGGGCGAGGCAGGCGAGGTAGCCGGCGTCGTCGGCGAAGTACGTACGGCTGCTGACGATCTCCCCGATCCTGGCGCTGTGGTAGTTGTCTTCCATGCTGTCGATCCACCGCTCCTCGTGGTCGGAGAGGTAGGGGGATAGCGCGTCCGGGGTGACGCCCAGGTGGACCTCGAACTTCATCTCCCAGTCGTAGGTGACCACTTCCTCGACCCTGATGCGGATCGTGCGGGTCTCGCGGGGCAGGTTCTGCTCGACGAGGTACGGCGGGGACGGGGTGGGGCAGAAGGGGTTCGTGACGGTGGTGTGCCCCCACACATCAGGGCGGCCGTTCGCGGCCCGGTTGATGATGGGGGTCCTGCATCTGGTGCAGGTCGTTTTCGTGTTCTTCATGGCTTCCTTCGGGTTGGATGAGCGGCGGGCGCTGGGTGGGCGCCCGCCGCTGGGGGTTAGGCGTTGATGGCGCGCCGGTCGCCGCCGAGGCGGGCACGGCCGCCGACGTCGGCGCGGTCGCCCGCGTCGCGTCCAGCGAGGAACGCGCCGTAGTCCTTGACCGGGCGGGCCTTGACGGTGCCGGTGTTGGGGGCCTTGGTCTTGAAGTACTGCTCGACGGCGGTCGCGCGGTCGCGTAGGACGAGTTCGGTTGACGGGCCGCCGTTGCTGGCGTCGGCCTCGGCCGCGGCCTGCTGGTTGGCTTCGCGCAGCTTCTCGCCGACGCGGCTGGCGAACCCTCGCATGAAAGCCTTGCGGGCGGGTGCACGGCCTCTACCGGCCGGGAGGATGGTGTTGACCTCGTTGCTCATCTGCAGCGACAGGGAGGCGTAGAGCATGGTCACGGCGTCGAGGTCGCTCGTGTGTCCGACGACCAGGACGTACGTGATGCCGTTGACCTTCCATTGCACGGCGCGGCAGGTCTTGGCGTCGACGATGGAGCCGATGAGGTACAGGTGTTCGAGCTGGTAGGTCTTGACGTCAACGATGAGGACCGAGGTGCCGAGCTCGTCGGGGGTTTGTCCGGCGGCGGCGAGGTGGGCGCGTTCGACGTTGTACTTGGCCATGAGCGCCATGGCGCGCTCGCGGTGGACTTTGGCTTCTTCGGGGCTGGTGTTGGGGTGTTCGGCGACGGCGAGGAGTCGCCGGATGCGCTCGATGGTCTTTTCGGTTGCGGTGGTGGTCACCGGTTGGTCGTGCCTTTCTTGGGTTGGTGCGAGCGATTTTGCTTGCGTGAGCTGGGTGGGCTCGCGCGTGCTGGTTTGTGGATCTTCCGTATTCTGGCATGGTCGTTCCGTTTTCGCAACGAGCCCTAGGGCGTGCTGAAACACTCTCTGAGAGCGCGTGAGACGCGAGCCAGTCCCCCACGCACGCAAACCACGCTGAGAAGCGCTTACGGGGGCTCTCAGCTCCGCGTGCGCGCACTCTCCGCGCCACGACGGGCGGGAATCCGGCGACCGACACGCAAGCACCGTCACTTGCGGAATAAACCGAAGCGCGGGAAGGTAAGGTGCACTAACCCAACCGCCGCCCTGGCAAGGAGACACCGCCACCCATGGCCCGCTCGATCAAAGCCGCAGCCACCCGCAAAACGCTAGTCACGCAAGCGAAACAGCAGGCCCCTCGTGTCCGCACCAAGGCGCGGCAGGACAAGCCCACGCTGTCCGCCCGCATCAGTCACCAGACCAACGAACGGCTCAGCATCGCCAACGAGGACACCGGCCTCGGCATCTCCGGCATCGTCGAAGCCGCCCTGACCGAGTACTTCGACTTCCTCGGCATCCCCGCCGACGTCGAACCGCCCCGCGCCCCAGACGGCAGCCGCCCCAAGCGGGAACGCACCCTCAAGAAGCGCATCCGCCGCGCCAGGGAAGAGGTCGACGAAGTACCGATCGCGCCGCGCATCACCCGGCAGACGGACAACCGGCTTACGGTTGCGTGCCTGAACACCTCCACCGGCCCGCAGGACGTGGTGGAGACCGCGTTGAAGGCGTGGCTCATGCGGCACGGCATCCCGCTCTACCGCCCCACCCCCGGCACCTGACAAAACAGGAGGGCGAGGTTGGGCCAGTAGCCGGGCCGGCCGCCGGGATCGCTCGCCGAGGACCGGTTTCGGGCCGGACGTTCGGGGATGAGTCAGGGGCCCGGACGCGGCCGGATGAGGGGGACACGAGACGACCGGACGGCCGTCCGGTGCGTAGCATGGTGCTCCCCCCTGATGGCTGGAGGTCGTGCCATGGACTGGGAGTTCTTTCGGCTCTATGCCTTGGTCGCGGCCGGGCTGGTCGTCGTGATCTTCATCCTGTTTGCGGTCATGGAGGCGACCGGGCCGGGGGTCTTCCTCCTGCTTCTGGTCGCCCTGGGGATCGCCGCGGCCAGCGAATCACGAGGGAAGAGGAAAGGGGGGCCCGGCGACGAGGACGGGTGGTCCAGCGACGCGGGCGGCGGCGAATAGCCGTCCGGCCCAGGGGCGCCACCTTCACCGAAGCTTCTGCCGTTATCTAGGGTACTGGCGGGCCTGTTTCAACCAAGCGCCAGAGAGGCCAGCGCTTTCGCTGGCCTCTCTGGCGTTTCAGATGCGGCGGGACCGCTTGATGAGCAGCTGCGCGTCAGCGTCGCTGAGTCGCCCGCCCTCCGGGACGCAGCCATGCTCGCACGGCATGCCCTCGGCCGCGCCCCACAAGCGGCAGATCAGCGGACGCAGCTCGTACGCCCGGCACCGACCGTCATCGCCCAGCGCCGCGCACGGCTCGGCCTCGGTCACCCGACTGACCCGCTCCCGCATCAAGGCTCCGACCGACGTCGGAAGCGGGAACCCGGCCTCGGCCATCCGCTGCGCCTCCCGCCGGCCCCCGGCGATGCTCGTGCAATGCTCCTGGCACAGGCCCTTGCAGCCCACGTCCGGGACCTTCGCGTACAGCTCCTGCAGCAGGACGTCCTGCCGGTCAGTCCATCGGGTACTTGCCGACGTTGTAGTTGCCGCATCCGATCCGGCCGTCCCAATCGCACCACCCCTTCGGCCCGCCGATCCACGGCGAAGCGATGCGCGCGTTGCCCAGATACTCCAGCTGCAGGACTCCCACCCGCTGCCGCCACTCCCTCTTCCCTGCCCACGCCGACTTCTTCGTCTCGATGTCCGCGCTGAACGGCGGCTCGGCCGGCATGCCGTACTCGGCGGCCAGGCCCTCCACGGCCGCCTTCCACGCCCTGTCGTTCGTGCTCAGAAACCAGTCGTCAGTGCGTACCAGGATCTCGCTGGCCTGCTCGCGCGTCACCGGCTCGCCGACGACCAGGAGGCGCGGCCACTTCGTCAGGTCGATCATCATTCTCCATTCGGGGGTTGATCGATTGTCGCGCTGTTCGAGATCACAGCGAACCGAACAAGTCGAGCTGGTCGCCGCCGACCGGAGCCTCCTCGGCGGCCTTCCGCACGGCCGCCATCGTGCCCACCGGCTGCGGCCGGTGCGTCCCCGGATCCACCTCGAAATGCATCTGGCAGATGTCGGCCCGGCGGCCCTTGTAGACCGCCGAATACCAGCCGCCACGGAGTGCCGTGGGGTGGTAGGCGATCTCCCGGCCGCGTTCGACGCTGTCGGCCGCCTCCTCCGCGATCAGCAGCATGGTCATGCAGTTCGTGTACTCGCAGGCGAGCACGACCATCGCGTCCAGCTCGGGCGCGTCCGGGTGCAGCGTGGCGACCAGCTCGCGGGCGTGCGCCACGGTGCGCACCTCGAACCGGTACATCTTCGTGTCGTCGGCCCACGGGCTCTTACCCTTCTCGTGCAGCCAGATCCACGCGCTCACTCGGCACCTCCCACGTGAAACTCCAGGTCAAGCGCCTCCTGCGCGGACCTCTGCGTCTTCTTCGTCTGGTAGTACGACGCGGCCAGGTCGTAGCCGCCGCCCGGCGCCCTACCGGGCGAGTGCCGGGAGAAGCGGGAGTCGGCCCGGATGGTGACGATCGGGCCGCCTGCCTCCAGCCAGCCCGGCGGGTAAGCCCGCTTCACGTCGGACAGCCACCGCTCGTAGTTCGACTTCGACGGCTTCACGCCAGGCAGGTCGCGCCAGCCAGGCCAGGCGTGGTCGTGAGCGTCCTCGACGGCGTCCCGCTCCCGCTCGCGGGTCTCGCCCTCCCAGTCGCAGCCCAGGCACGCGCCCCGGTACAGCTGGTGCCACTTCGGCTCGTCAACGACGCGGAACAGGATGGTCGGCCGGTGGTCCGGCGCGGTCGACGGGAACTCGTCGTTTCCGCGCACGTTCGCGCCCGGGTGAGCGAAGTAGATGCCCCACTGGCCGCGCCCCTCACCGATCGGGAGCTGCCGGCGGGCGGCGTGGCGGGCCGCCGCTCCGCGAGACTCACCGCTCATCGGACGCTCCCGGCGCGAGCGACCACAGGATCGCCTTCGGGGAGCCGGACTCACGAGTCTCGATCTCGTGCCGAACGAGGCCATCCCGTTCCAGGCTCACCAACGCTCTCGTTACGACCCACAGCTTCGGCATCCGAATGGCTCGGGCGAGCATGAACGAGCTAATCCGAAGCTGTGGATACGCACGCAGGTGCGCTATCACCTGCGGCTTGATCTCGCGGTACAGGAAGTCTCTCTGACCCCTGGCTCGCCGGTCGACATCGCCTTGCAGTTCCCGCACGTACCGCATCACGGTCCGCTCGTCGACCCCGATGCGGCTGGCGATCACAGCCGTGTCCGTGATGCCGACGCGCAGCAGCTCCGCGGCCTTCTTCTTCCGCTCAGCTCGCTTCCGCCGGACGACCGCGATAGCGGCCGCCCGCGAGTCGACCGTAGAGGCAGCTGCGTGCCTGTAACTCACTGCGGCTGCCCTTCCTCCACGTCGTCGAACGCCGCCACGACGGCTTCGACCGCGCCTTCGGCCGGCTGCAGCTCGGCGGCTGGCGGCTCCCAGTTGGGCCGGGACGCGACCATGGCCAGGTACAGCCAGGCCGGCAGCTGCGCCCACACCATGGGGTCGGCGCTGTACTTGCGTTCAGTGACGGTCATCAGACCGGCCGATCGGTCCGCCTTCCGGTTCGGGCCGCTCAAGTCGTACCGGACGAGGGTCCAGGCGCGATCCGGCGTCCATTCCCACTGGTACGTGGCCTTGTGGGGGTAGAAGTCACGCTGGCCAGGCCGGACGACGGCCTCGGCGGCGGCGAAGTGGTCGTGAACGGTGACCGTCACCTTCTTCCGAGCAACCATCACCCAGCCAGGCGCGGCCGCGGGGCTGTCGGCGGTCGACGGGGGGTCGAACAGGGTGTCGCTGTCCATGAGGGGTTTCCTTTCAGAGAAGGGCGAGTTGTTCATGGGCGGGGCGTCGCGAGGCTGGGACCGGCGGGGTTCTCCGCCAGGAGGCGAGGTCGTATCCGCCGTCCCACGGGTCCAGGTCGTGCGGGGGCTGGTCGAAGTCGAACAGGCCGGGCGGCGGCGGCTCGTCGTCGCGGAGCAGCGCGTCACGCCAGCCGAGAATGGTGGGGATCGACCGGTCCGGCCCGGCGCGCTGCGGGTAGGTGCCGTCAACAGACAGGGCCCAGCGGACCGTCCGGTAGCGGAGCAGCGAGTTGACGCGGCCGACATGCGTCCACAGGCCGATCGAGTTGGCGACTCGTCCGAGGTTCTCGGCGGCGTCCGACAGCTTCCACGCCGTGGTGCCGCCGACGAACAGGCAGTCGAAGTCCTCCCAGTCCCACAGCGGGCAGAACTCCATGTAGTCCTGCGCGACCAGCGCGGCCGGGAGACCCATGGCGCGGATCTCGCGCAGCATGTGCCGTGACCGCGCCACCGTGGCGAACGCGTTCCCGACCACGTCGGGCGCGGTCACGAACAGGCACCGGTCGGCGTGCGGCACGAACCGCTCCAGCCACCGCAGGTACTTCCGGTCGTCCGGGTACTTGCCGCTGAACACCGCGTTGTCCACGCCGAACAAGCCCTGCTTGGGGACGCCGTTGCCGGAGGCCGGGTTGAGGATCGCCCCCAACCGGCCGCCGACGATCTCGGCGCGGATGGACGGGGTCGACGGCGGCGCGAGGTAGAGCGGCCCGCTCATTGGTCGTGAGCCGATTTGCGGAGCGCGGCCCGCAGCTCAGCGCGCCTGCCCGCGCCGAGGTCCCGGATGCCGCGCACCTCTTCCTCGCTGAGCTTCGCCAGGTCTCGGAGGGTGAAGATGCCTGCCCGCGCCAACGTGTTCACGAGCGCGACGGACACCCCAGGCAGGTCGCTGACGTTGGTTTTGACCGGCCGCAAGGAGTAGCGCACCAGGTCGGCCGTGGTCGTGGTCTGCGCGGCGAGCTGGTCCACGATCTCGTCGCGCCAGGCGCGGACCTGCCCGCCGTACTCGGCCTCCTCCTGGTGCTTGGGGCACATCCCGGGCTCGGCTCTGTCGCAGCCGAAACAGTCGCCCAGCCACGGGCGCTCCTCGGCGTCGTCGGCGTAGTCGCCGAGCCGGTCGAGGAGGTGATCCCAAACCTCGTGGGTCAGCGTGACGGTCAGTTCGCGGTTCAGGTCGGTGGCCACGAAAACCTCCAGGTCAGTTAAGCGCGCTCGCCGCGGCAGAGGTGGCACCACTCGGAGCGGGCCACGGACGTGCAGCCGTGGCAGTGGGTGCCGTGCAGGGTCAGCAGGTGCAGCTGGAAGGCGTTGAGCGCGCCGCCCTGATTCAGCGCGGCCACGTGGGGGTCGTGCGGCCAGGTGTGCGGCAGGTGGCATTTGAGGTAGGCGTTGCCGAACGCGGGCCAGCGCCGCCCGGTGCCGACCGTCACTCCGGCTACCGTGATCTCCACCCGCTCACTGCCGAGCGTCACGTCGATGCCGTCGATGGGCCGGTGGTCGTGCACCATGTGGCCGACGCACGGGGCAGGGCGGCCGCCAGGCCAGCCGAGCTGGGCGTTGATCGCGTCGATCGCGGTGACAACCGCCTCGGGGACGTCGTCGATGCAAGGTCCGCTGTTCCACGTCATGCGAAGCTCCTTCGGGGATGGTGGCGCTAGCCGTACCGCTTGCGACAACGGCCAGCGCCCGAGGTGAGAGATCAGCAGGGGATGACGACGGCGACCGTGAGGACCGACAGCCCGGCCGCCGCGAACGCGTCCTTGGGGAGCGGGATGATCTCGCCTTCCCAGTCCTCGACGAGCTGCCGGAAGTCCTGAGCGGCCTTGACCTGGCTGAAGGTGATCCCGGCGCCCATGACGGCGACGAGCCGGCCGCCGGGCTTCACGAACTGCAGGGCGTGGACGACGTGCGCGATGTCCTGCCCGCGTGAGAACGGCGGGTTCATCAGAACCCGATCAAACCGGTCCGGGAAGTGGCTCGGCGCGGCCTGCAGAAAGTCGCCCGTGGTTAGGCCGACGATGCCGGGCACGTCGAGCAGATCCTTAGACAGCTGCGGATACCGCTTGATGCAATGAACCTCGCAGCCAGCCGCGGCCGCCGCCTTGGCGATGGCGCCAGCACCTGCGGAGGGCTCTAGCACCACCATGCCGGGCTCCAGGCCGGCGGCGTCCAGTATCCGCGCCACCACGGCGGGCGGAGAGAAGAACGCTTCGGAGTCGCGCGGCACCTCCGGCAACGCCGCCTCGATCTTCGCGGCGAGCTCGTCCATGTTCATCTTCGGTACCTCGACCTTCGGCCTGGCCTGGCCCTTCTTCTTGGGCCGGTTCGTCGTGGTGATGGCCGGTCCGTCCTCGCCGTGCGGGCAGTCGACGGCCAGGATGTCGGTGAACTTCACCTTGTCCGGCCAGGAGTAGCCGGACTCGACGGCGACGGTCACTTTGTTGACCTTCACCACGGTGCGGCGACGGCCTCGCATCCAGTACGTGACCATGTCGCCGACGTGCACATTGCCCTTGTGCCACATGACGTACTCGCCCGCCTCGATCGCGGCGGCGAGCTGCGCCCGGTCATATTCGAGCTGGTTGTCGAGCTGCGCCTTGCGGGCGAGCAGCCGCTCCCGGTAGTCGCCCTGGGCGGGCGCGTGGTCCTCGATGTAGCGCGGGTTCCCTCCGTAGTCGAGGTGCCTGCGCTCGTAGCCGTCCAGGCCCTTCTGGATCTGGCGCAGCTCCGCCTCAGCCGTCTCGATCCGGCGGCGGGTCACCGCCGGGGTCGCGGAGCGCCGCATCTGGGAGCCGACAGCGTTCGCGCGCTCGGCCGCGCTCTGCGCGGCGTCGTTCTCGCGGACGCTCTTGCTCATCGCCTGGTGCATGCGCTTCTGGTCGGCGCGCGCACCCCGCTCGGAATGGTGACCAACCAGGATCGGCTGGCCGCCCGCGAACCGCTCGCTCAGCTGCTCCGCCCGGTCGTGCGCGGCCGCCGCCGCGCCGGCGTGCCGGTCCGCTTTCCGTTCCAGCGCGTCGCGCCGGTCTTCCAGCCGGTCGGCCTTGTCCGCCAGGACCTGGGCGCGGTCGCGGAAGGTGTCGTCAATCTCGACCTCGACCTCGTACCCGGCCGCGCGCAGCGCCTTCGCCGCGGCGCTGATGGCGTACCGGTCGGCGACCTGGTCACGGCTGTTGCGCAGGCCGAGCATCCGGATGGACGGGAAGAACTTGAAGCCGCCGTTCTCCCACAAGCGGATGATCTCGTACACGCCGTCGCCCTTGCGGGTGCCGTACACGAGGGTGCCGTCCTCGTGGTTGTGCTTGATGGTGATGGTCAACGTGCCCTCTTCTGGGTTGGTCGGGGGGAGGGGCGGTGGTGGGTGGCCGCCGCCCCGTGACGGATGGGTCAGGACCGCTGGTAGGTCCAGCCGGGCGGGAGCGACACCGGCCGGCTGCAGTCGGTGCAGGTGAACCCCGCGTGCCCGGACGTCCGGTCGTCGTCGGAGACGGTGGTCGCGCTGACGACCTTGTCGCCAGCGATATAGATGGCGTGATGTTCGCCGTCCGTGGTGGTCTCCGCGATCTCCTCGCTGCCGCACGAGCTGTACGGGCAGGCCAGCGACATGCGCAGGAACACGGTCGGCGCGCTGTCGCGGCCGAGCAGCGGCGTGGCCGCGATCACCGAAGCGTCCTGCTGCCCGGGTCGTCCGCGGTGCGGCACATGTCCTTGTGGATGTAGCCGAGCTGGTACTGGTCGGCCAGCCCTTCCTGCGCGGCGGCGCGGATGTTCAGCTCCAGCAGCGCGGTCGGGTTGTCCTCGCCGACGCGGCCGATCTCGACGTCCTCGGGCATCGGGTCGCCCGGCCGGACGACCTGCAGGACCCACGCCTGCGCCTGGACGCCGTGCTCGCACAGCGGGATCCCGCTGATTGCGACCCTTCTCGGCGGGGCCGGGACGAACGGCACCTGCAGCCAGCCGTCTTCCCACGGCAGCCCCATCTCCTCGGCCAGGTCGCCCACCGCGCCCTCCGACGCGGCCAGCTTCTCCAGGCTGGAGCCGTAGATGTCCACGAACTTCTTGACGCGCCGCACGACGGCCTGCGGCGTCAGCTCGACCAGGAGGACAGCGCCGTCTGCGTGCCACCCCTCGGCCATCTGCTCCAGCTTCCCGGCGGCGTAGTAGCGGCCGTGGCCTATCTCGCCGGTCCAGGTGAGGTCACCGGCCACGTAGCGGGGCGAGTTGACGACGGCCAGGCCCTCCCGGCGGATGAGGTGGTCGTGCTCGCCCCAGCCGGGGATCCCGGCCAGGACGTACCGGGTTTCGAGGGCGATGTCGGTGATGGTCATTTCTGAAGTCCTTCCAGGGTGCAGTCGTAAAGAAGGTGGGTGTCCATGAGGGCGTCGAGCGTGCTGGTGACGATCTCGCCGTGGCCGGGCTCGCTGCCCTCGACCCGCTCGCGGCACATCGGGCAGTTCACGCCGATCGTGTGGTTGTTGGTGTCGTGGAAGTAGCCGTGGCTGCGCGCCTTGCGGGCGATCGCGGCGCGGCCGGTCTTCGTGGCCGGGTTCGGGGAACTGCTCATTCGCCGTCCTCGCCTTCGAGGTCGGTCGCTTCGTCGCGCGCCGCCTCGGCGAAGTCCAGGTCGAACCCGCCTTCCTCGCGCAGGATCTTGTCGAGGAGTTCGGCGACTTCATCCCGGCTCGGGAGGGGCCCGGTGACCGGGTCGTACACCGGGCACGAGTCGGGGCACCGCTGGCCGGCCTCGCCGCCGCAGAGCGGGCAGGGCTCCTTGCTGGGCACGGTGTCGCGGACGTCGAAGACGCGTTCAGCGGTCCAGCCGGACCACTTGCCCTGCACGGTCTCCTCAACTTCGCCGGTGTCCGGGTTCTCCTCCGCGACGATCTTGTTGCCGCGACGGCGGGCGAGGACGCACAGCGGCTTCGCCTCGTCCAGGACTGTGCGGCCTTCCTTGGCCCAGAAGAACGCGCTGTTGACGCGGATCGCGTCGGGCCGCTGCGCCATCATGCCGAGCGCGTTGCCGAGGGTGCGGTGCCCCATGACGCGACTGGCGTACATGCGGAACATGTCGATCAGTTCGGGCCGGGAGGCGAGCACCGCCGCACCGTTCTCGCGGGCCGCGATCGCGGCCTGCTTGTCGGCGTGCTTACGCGCCGCCCATTCGGCGCGCTGCTCGGGGGTGAAGTTGGCGCGGGGCCGTTTCCTGGTCCTGCGGGTCGTGCTGCTCATGGGTTGCCCTTTCTTGCTTGCTTTTTTGCTTGCGTGATTGCGCTGGCCCCGGGACGGGCCAGCGCCGGGGCGGAGTCGGGTGGTGACTGCGGGCGGCAGGCCGAACAAGTCGGTGCCGATGGCCACGGGGTCGTCATGGGTGTTTCTGCTCTGGGACAGGCCATAGCCGTCGTCGAGGCTTATCAGCCGAACGGCTCTGTCCCGCGCCGTCGTGAGGGGGACACCGTCCTGCTTGTAGCCACGATACGGATTCCGCTGTGGCGACAAAGCTGTCACTGATCCCCGTACGACCACGCCTGCGCCTTATCGTCGAATCATGGACGGAGCGGTCTTCACGACTAGCCTCCGCCCCTCACGCCCAAGGGCGAGCTGGGTCTGTGTGGTTCTGCAGGGCCTTCAGGCACCTGCCGGACAGCGGGCTCGGGATCCCTAGGCGTGAGGGGAGGGAGAGCATGCTTCAGGAAGAGCAGAAACGCCACAGTAAGTGGTGGTGGCTTCCTGGCACGCTATCGGCTGCGGCCTCGATTATTCGGCTGGCGTACCAGCTGATGCGCGACCACAGCCTGTAGAACGAGACGCAGCCCCGGCTTCAAGGCCGGGGCTTCGTCATGTCACAGCCTCAGCCGTGACGGCCTGTTCGCTGAGGGCGGCCCGCCCCGGGCGAGGCGAAGCCGCGAGAGGGGCTAGTACCTGGTGGCGTCGCGGTCGTCCTGGGTGAATCCGCCGCCGCCGCGCGACACCAGCCGCCCGGCGCGCGTCATGGTTTCGGTGGTGCGGCGGGAGGAGTACGACAGCGTCGTGTCCGCGCCGATGCCGATGTCGCCGGCCGCAACGAACGCGTCCTGGTCCGCGCCGAGGAAAATGAACGTCCAGCCCTTCTTCTGCTGGTCTTCGATCAGGCTGCGGATCTGGCGGCGGGAGCGCCACTCCGTGGACCTGTTCTCCTGGCCGTCGGTGAGGATGACGACGCTGATGTGCCGGGGACGTCGCCCTCGGGCATGGCGTCGAACTGGTCTTGCATGCGAGTGATGGTCTGGCCGATGGCGTCGAGCAGCGCGGTCATGCCGCGCGGCTGGAGATGGTAGTTGGGGACTTCTGCCAGGGGGCGGACCTCGTACACCGTCTCGCAGTGGTCGTCGAACTGGTACAGCGACACGAGGGTCTCGCCCGGGTTGGCGGCCTGCTCGGCGAGGAACGCCCTCAGGCCACCTTCGGTGTCGTCCTTGACTTTCTGCATGCTGCCGGAGCGGTCCAGGATGATCGTGATGTGGCGGCGGTTCGGGTTGGGCATGTCGATCCCTTTCGAGAGTGGAGGGGTTGCGCCGAGCCGGCGAGCACCGGTTGGCGTAGAGGGTTAACGCAAGCAATATTGCTTGCGTTAAGCGGTACACGTACTCGTGGATCCAGGCCAGGCCGGTGTTGTCGAGGTCGTACTGCGCCCGGGTCACGGTGACGAGGCGAGCATGGCGTCCGGACGGGATATTACCTCCGGAGCGGAGAGTCGGCGCAGCACCCTGAGCAGGGTCTCTCAGATCTCGGCAAGGGTTTAGGGTTCAACCCTGGGCATAGTGATAATCATGCGCACCTCTCTGCTAGCGGTGTTGCTTGCATCTGTGGCGAGGAACAGCTGCGGACGTAATTCCGGGAGCGGTGGCATGGTTGCGCGACCTCCGATGTTCCGCCGCATTTCCGCAGGCCAGAAGCTTGTTTGCTGAGATCAGCTTGCCATAAAGTTATATCGTTTGCAAAACGACCCTTTGACGTTGGGAAACGCGCTCCTCAGAGCGCGCGTGAGCGCTCCGAGGAGCGTTCCCACCAAGCGCACGAGACGCCACGACTCCGGAATGGCGCCCGAATGTCGTCGGGTGGTGAGTGGCTGAGCGTAAGGCATCCCGTCTGCCATCGACCCAGGCAACCTGCAGCAGAACACCCCCGCCGCCGCCCACCCGGCCGTTACTATTGGCATCAAATTGGAAGGTGCCAAGCGTTGGGACATGTTAAGCCGGGCTTGCACCTCCGTCGTCGGCCCACTGCTGCTACGCAGTGGGCCGACGACACACGGGATGGATAGGCGAACTACGGAACGACGAGAGCGACGGAGACGTCCTTGCTGCGACAAACATGGAGGAGGCGCATCCGTCGCTGGCGGGCGGGTCTAGCCCTTCTGCTGGCCGGCATGATATGCCTCGCGGCATCGTTCATTTTCCAGGATTCGCCCTGGTACTCAAGCGCCCTGACTGAAGTTGGTGCTACATTCCTGCTCTTCGCACCTCTATTGATGCTGCAACGCCGCATTGAGAAGAGATTTCATCTGGTTGAGACAGGTCAACAAGCTATCGAAGATCGACAAAACAGGACCATAAACGAAATTGCAGCCCTGTCGGAGGAAGTAGCCCAAAATAAGGACGATATCCAACGAACCCTAGATCAGCTCTCAGAGGCTGTGTTTGAACGTCTACAGACAGCCCGAACAAAGGACAAGGAAAGGTTTGCGGCCGTCAGTGCCAATCCTACCTTTGAGTCTCTGGGTGACGCTCTGCAACGCGCCCGAGAACTGGGGCTAATATCTGATCAAGGATGCAGAGTGCCCTTACGGGAAACGCCCCTCTTCGTGAGATTTCACGCGAATATGCCTCATGACGTACAGCTAACCCTAGAAGACATGGCAGGCAATGCCATCCATACCGCATACTGGGCTCACGACAATAGCGCTGAGGCCGTTTTGGTGGATATCATCGAGAAAGTGCAACTGATCGGACAGTATCCAGGAGACGTGGCGTTCTATCCAACACATATATTTGTCGACCTTCGCAACTTGCTGGATCTAGCTCATCGTCATTCGACCGGGGAAAGTCGAATGCGCAACCCTCTGGGCCCGCTAATACAATTCTGCGATCCCCAATGGGTCATCACAGAAACAAAGGTTATGGCCATTGATGAGGGCTATACGATAGAAGCCCATCGGTTGAACGAGATGGATTGGTACGATCACGTGCGCCCTAAGGGTTGGGCCGATCCCACCTCTCTCTTTGATGCCCTCGAAAGCGCTCGCGCCCTGTACCGCAACGGTCGGCTTGCCGTCTATCCTCCCGATCCTCCCTTCTAGAATCGTGGCTTTGGGCCCGGGGTAGATGGCTCAATCATAGAAAATCACATTATTTTTTATTGAAAGAAGTATCTGAGTGGCAGAAGTCCGTTTCAAGGCGTACGAGATATATACACGCACGAGAGTGGAGGTCAACGATGCCATCATGGCGCTTTTGGCAGGATCCAGACTCGCGGCACACACACTTCAACTGACAAGTGGCTCCCAAAAGCTTCTCCCCGAGATTTTTCCTGCCGTCGACCATATTACGAGATTCAATTTGCAGAGCGAAACCGCCAGAGAATTGCTTCTGAATGCAGACGCTTACCTTGGCGCCGTGACCATCCCTTACGCATTGGCAGTCCACGAAGACTTCGTATCTGTCGCATTAGACTTGGTAAAGCGCGCGGGCATGCCCCTGCTGAGCCTGGGTAAGCCGATAAAGGCGTGGAATATGCATGAAACCTTATTTCGTTCGCTCGGTGCGCCTCTGCCTGCAGCAACCCTTTCGCAATTCCACCTCCTCCGACATTTGCGCAATGCATTGATTCATGAAGGGGGTGCAGTATCTAGTCAATTGATCGACGCAGTTAACGGTATGCCAGGAGACGTGACGGTCGATTGGGAGCTCCTTACCGGACGTCATCCGCAGGACATTTTATCCTCTTCGACTATCGTCTTTACCGCGAATGATATATTCGCATCCTTTGCAATAAGTAAAAGGCTGGGCCGAGACATCAATTCCGCACTACAAATCGGTCTGCCTTCGAATGTCTGGGTAGAGCTGGCTGTAGAGCATTTCTTAGATGATCCCGCAAGCACCGGCAGAACCCGTAATAGCGACCAATGGATGAGGGCGCTATGGGGCTACGCCCGTAGAGTGTACAGAGAGTTGAACCTTCCTGAGGGCGAGTTGGAACGGGCGGCCAGAACTATGGGAGTTTGGACGCGGCCAGCAGGCTCAGTGCCGCCTCGCAGAAGAAGGAAGTGAGAAAAAGGGGGCTCTTCCTATTGAGCTACATCCAGCAAACCACTGGAGCCGGGACTCGAACCCGGGTCGCCACCTTTCTGTGAGAGACTCCGGCTGCGAGCCGACTAGGGCTTGGTCCCTGTCTCCCTGCTTTTGCAGCATAGCAGATACGTCGGAACGGCAGAACTGATTAGTTGTTCCGTCTTTGTTACGTCACACCCATGAAAGGCGGCGGAACATGGCGAACGAGATTTGGCCAGCTCAGTGACCTGCCAACCGTAGCACCGACAGGTCGCGAAGCCAGGCCGGCGCTGGATACCGGAAGAACAGGTTCGGGTAGCGGTCGCGACCTGAAGCGCTCACGCGCGATTCTGGCCGCGCGTAGACGGAAGCAACTGCTCCCGCCATCGCAGGTGGAGGATACCCGCCCACTCCCGATGGCGAGATGAGCCCGATCGCAACCGTTCCGCAAGGCCCGGCTTCTACGCTCGGCGTATGACGGAGAAGCGTCGACGCCTGCCCTCCCAGCGCACAATCCTGATGGTGGCCGCTGGGTTGCTCCTCGCCGGACTCGTCTGGGTGCTGGGGCCCGGTGCTCGATGGGTTGTTGACCTTGATGTGGACGTCACCCAATTGCCGGAGAAGGATCTCGCGACTGCGGCCGACGCCGTACGCGGGCGGGCACTCGCGATTGCCACCGGATTGGTCGCGTTGGCCGCTGTGTACTACACGGCACGCAACGCCGAAACCGCCCGCCGGGCCGTCGAGCTAACCCAGCAAACCTCAACCCGCACTCTGGAGCTGACCGAGCAAGGCCAGGTGACCGACCGCTACACCAAAGCCATCCAGCAACTCGGCGACTCCGAAAACCTCCACATCCGCATCGGCGGCATCTATGCGCTTGAACGCATCGCCCGCGACTCCGAACGCGACCACAGCACCGTTCAGGAGGTCCTTACCGCCTTCGTACGCGAGTACGCACCCGAACCCGAACAGTCAGCAGCCGAAGAAGGCGCGACGCAGGTCGCGCTCCCGCGCAAGGTACCCGCAGACGTTCAAGCTTCTCTCACGGTGCTCGGCCGGGCGAACATGTTGGACGCGAACCTGACCGGCGCATACCTGGCCCGCGCGGAGTTGCCCGGCGCGGATCTGTCCCGCGCAAAGCTGACTGGCGCGGACCTGATCAACGCGAAGCTGACCGGCGCAAAGCTGACCGGCGCGGACCTGGCTGGCGCGGACCTGACCGCTGCGATGCTGGGCGGTGCGAACCTAGCGGGCGCACGCCTAGCCGATGCGGACCTGACAGGTGCGACGCTGGGCCATGCGGACCTGCCCGGCACGGACCTGACCTACGCGACGCTGACGGGCGCTAACCTGACCGGCGCTAGCCTGACCGGCGCTAACCTAGCCGGCGCGGACCTGACCGATGCGAAACTGATCGGCGCGAGGCTGGTCGGCGCAAAGCTGACCGGTGCGTGCCTGGCTGGCGCGGACCTGGCTGGCGCACGCTTGACCAGGGCGCAGTTTGAATCGGCAGCAGCGAAGCAGCGCGCAAGCCCGCCAGCCCGTTTCCTCGACGATCCACCCCAGGAGCAGGCCGAATCGTCATAGGCCGGCTCGGGGCGCGCCGTGAGCCGAGTCGCCCTACGACCCCGCTCACCAAACGGCATTCCTCTGCTACCAACCGACACCGCTTCCGCCCTTGCGGCCACGCTCCCACCGCGCCCGCGCCAACGCCCGCCGCTGGGCCATATCCCGCAGATCCACCTCCGACTCGGGCTCCGGCACCTGCACCTCAGCCACAGCTCCCGCCACTACTGCGGCAGCAGCCGCCTCATCCAACCGACGCCACCGTTCCCAATTCTCACGCGTCCCCACCTTCGACTCCCGCCTAACCAACGGCTCAGCAGCAGCCGGCAACACCTTCGCCACCGTCTCCCTCACCCGCGCCATCGTCGCCTCGAAATCCGGCGCCGCCCTCTGCTCGGCCTCAGCCCGCGCCACCTTCGCAAGCGCTTGAGCTCGCATCCTCGCCGAATTTGCGCGAGCCACCTGCTGCGACCGCGACAAGATCGGCTGCAGCTGCTCATCCATCCAGAGCCGCAACCGCGCCCGCGCCACCTCCCACCGCATCGGGTCGCCCCACACCGGTGCGCCGTTCGGTGAGTTGTTCAGCGCGTGCAGCACGTCCGTGTGACTCCAACCTGCGTCGAAGAAGCGGCCGGCCAGGTCCAGCAGATGCTTGGGCACCTGCGGCGGCGGGTCTCCCGTCACGCGCCCTCCTCCATCCGTGACTGCATCGCCGCCCGGGCGGCCAGGTACTCCGCGGGCGGCCGCCGCCGCTCGACGAGATCGACCACGAGCCCCGCCTGGTCGACCGGCTCAGGCCCGGGGTCGTGAACGCCCCAGGCGGCGACGAGGCGGCGAGCTTGCGCCCACCACATTGCGTCCTCGGCCTCCTGAGTCTGCTGCGACGCAGACAGTGCCAGCGGCCGGCCGTCAGCGTCGACCCATAGGCCCACGCGGTGGCGGATGCGGGCCCGCATGCCCCGCTTGCGGGCAACCGTGCTTGCGAGGCGGCCGGGGTCGAGGTCCCCCCAGTGCCTGCCGTCCGGCATTCGGTTCAGCGCGTGCTCCACGTCGGCGACGGTATGTCCAGCGGTGAACAGGGGACGCAGCAGTGACCGCAGGTCCTTCGCCGACAGGATGCCGAGGGTGAGCCGGTTGTCCTGGCGGAGCCGCTCACATGCTGCGAGCTGGTCTTTCCTGCTGCCAGGCGTCGAGTGGCGTGGCCACGAGCGGGACGGGCCCGTGGCCCCGTAGTTGTCGCGCGCGCCCGCGTATGGGAGAGATCCTCCCCAAGAGAACCCCTGAACAGCGGGGGTGCAAATTTGATCCACATGCCCGCTGACGTGGGAAAACGTGGGACGCTCCGTGACGGTTTCGCACGGCCACGGGGTCTCTTCCTCCTCCTCGCCGAGCTCGGCCGCCTCAAGTTCGTCGACGTCGTCAGGCAGCAGCTCGTCGGGGATGGTGAGCGCGTACTCGGCGGCGAGGTTGCCCAGGCCGTCGTCGAGCAGGCCCCACAGGTTGCCCGGCCGGGTGCGCGGGGTGGAGCCGGTGACGATGGTGACGAGCAGCTGCTGGTCGCGCATCCATCCCAGCAGGTAGGCGATCGTGCGGCGGGACACCTCGATCTCTTCGGCGAGCACGTCCCAGGTGGCGCCGCGTTTGGGCGCGGTCATCATGGTCCGGTCGGTGCGGGTGGCGAGCTGCCACGCGAGCCGCATGAGGTTGCGGTGCCGCTGCCGGTTGCAGTGGGCGCGGGCGAGGTAGTCCACCGCGTCGAGCCAGGTGGCGCGGGTGGGTGCAAGTTTTTGGCCGTCCATGGGGACAGGCGTGACAGGGGTGTGCGTCGACCTGCACCGACGCTCCCCGCTTTCGGTTTGTTCGCAAACCGGGGACAGGCGTGTTATCGTCTACTCCAAGCACAACGCCCCCA
Organism: Nonomuraea fuscirosea; assembly: GCF_003001935.1. Taxonomy (GTDB): domain Bacteria; phylum Actinomycetota; class Actinomycetes; order Streptosporangiales; family Streptosporangiaceae; genus Nonomuraea; species Nonomuraea fuscirosea. The sequence goes on from NZ_PVNG01000006.1 coordinate 307,218, forward strand.
CGGGGGCAACGCGATAACACCCCGCTCGCAGCCGGCCAAAGCACAGAGCAGGGAAAATCGCGATGAAGTTGGTTACTTCAGGGGCGGCCCGCACTGCGGGCCGTTTCTCATTTAGCCGATCAATCTCCTTCGTGTGAGTCGCAAGATCATCCCACAGGCTCCCGGCTGCTCCACTTGCTGAACCGGCCGACCAGATCGCGACGCCTCTCCTCGCCCCACGCCGAGTGGACGACAATCCACGCCGTCGCCGGATCCTGCCGGTACACGTCCACGTGGCTGATCACCTCAGCCAGGATGTTCCGTAGCCGGTCAGAGGGGAGACTGTCCCACTCCTGGACCAGCCCCTCAATCACTGGCACACAGTCCATCGGGTCAATCGGGGCTGCCAGGTTCTCGAACTCGGCGAGCGAGCCCAAGACGCTTTCGCGTTCCCGGAGCAGCTTGTCACGCACCGGCTCGTAGGACGACTGCGGGATTACCTCGTTGATTAACAGCTCGGTCTGCCGTTCGAGCGCCCTGTCGATCCGCTCCAACTCACGGCGAAGCACTTCTGGTTGGGAGGCCTCAACTTCTGGGACCGTCTGCAGGTCAGCCGCTGCTGCAGCGGCCGCGGCCTCAATATCGGGCAGCCACTCAACGAGCACCTGCTGGATCGCTTTCTCGACGGCCTCCATCGTCACGAACCGCGTGCCGCAGCGAGGGATGTCGTATCGCTTCCGGTAGATGGAGCCGCACACCCACGCCAACGTGCCGCTGTGGTTGACCTTGAGCGGGTACATGGAATTGGTGCAGTAGCCGCACTTCAGCAGCTTGGAGCATGGGTAGACAGCTCTTCTGGCGCGGGGCGGCAGAGCGGATGTGATCTTCCGGAGCCTTCTGTAGGTCTCCCACGTCTCCACGCTGATCAAAGCTTCATGCGCGCCGGGGTGGTACTCCTTGTTCCGGCAACTCGATGGCTTGGCGCACCGGCAGTCGCGATGGTGGACACAGATCAGACCAGCAGCGAAACCCCGGTCCATCACCCGCACCAGCTCGCTTGGCCTCCATATTCCGCCAGCTACAGTCCGGGCACCGCGAGAGTTCAGCCAGTCGGCGAGGGCGGAGAAGTTCCGGTCAGCGATCCACCGGTGGTACGACTCCGCGAAGAGGCTAGCCATACCGCTTGCATGATCGGGTTCGTAGCGCTCAGGACCGTCCTCGGGTGCAGCAAAGGTTCTGTCGTGGTAGAGCGGGTGTCGTGTCCGGCCGCGCCTGATGTAGCCGAACTGGGCCGCGCCGAGCGGAGGAAGCCCCCGGGCGAGACGGTTCTGGAACGCTTCGCCCCACTGCTCACCAGCCCGGTCCGACTCGAACGCGGCCAACTCGAACAGCACGCCGCGCGTCAGCTTCCCGACCGCTGTACGGGCGTCGACTTCTTCGGTGGCGGAGACTAGCTCGCCGCCAGCCTTTTCGACGCGGGCGAGGTTGAGCTGATTGCCGGTGCGGTTGCGTCCGAAGCGGCTGTACTTCCAGACAAGGATCGCGTTGGCCCTGGCCTCTTCGACATCAGCGATGACCTTCATGATCTGCCGCTGGAAGGTTCGGCCGGAGACGTCGAGGTCCTCAACCCACTCGATGATCCGGTAGCCACGGCGGCGGGCCAGCTCCTTGATGGCGGTCCGCTGGATGTCCGGAGAGATTTTTTCCTCCAGCATCATCGAGACACGGATGTAGCCGATTGCAGGGATCAAGGTCTGACCAGGGGGATTCGGCCTCAGCATGCGATCAGGATAGTTAGTGGTTTAGGGGCAATGCGTTCAAGTACGGCGTTCAGCGTCGTTCCGGCATTTTTCGAGCCCTCGTCCTGGCTCCCCACGGGCCTCCCCACACCGAGGAGACTAGGGCAGATCATCCTCACCGCGACACCCGGCCCGGGCCGGTGCCCGGCTTCGCGGGAACAAAAGTCCAAGACCGGCGGGTGGCCGTCCGTGCATAGTCACCGCATGAGTGAGTACGCGCAGGGGATGTACGTCGCCCGTCACGGCCCGCGGCAGGCGCCGCCGGTGTTGCTCATCCACGGATCGGGGGCCTCGGGCGGCTTCTGGAACCCCGTGGTGCCGGCGCTGGCCGCCCGCCATCACCTCATCCGGGTCGACCTGCCGGGCTGCGGCAAGTCGCCGCCCGCGCCGTCGTACGACGTGCCCGCGCAGGCGGGCCGGGTGGCGGCGCTGCTGGACGACCTCGGCCTCGATCACGTCGCCGTGGTCGCGCACTCCAGCGGCGGCTACATCGCCACCGCGCTGGCCGAGCAGCGGCCCGGCCTCGTGGGTTCGCTCGCGCTGATCAGCGCCGGCCCGCGCCCGGACGCGCTGCTCCGGCAGCCGTTCATCCTCCGGGTCCTGCTGGCCCCGCCCTTGGGGCCGCTCCTGTGGGCGAGGCGTTCCGACGCGATGATCCGTAAAGGGATCGGCGCGACAGCCGTGCGCCCGATCAGCTTGTCGGACGAGGTGGTCGCCGGCATCCGTGCCATCACCTACCCCGCGATGCGGACCGTGCTGCGCCGCAACACCGCCTACATCGCCGAGCGGAGCCTGCCGGAGCGGCTGGCCGCCCTCCGGCTCCCCGTGCAGGTGATCTTCGGCGCCGCCGACCCGCGCTGGGATCCGGCGTCGGCGCGCCTGTACGAGGCGGTGCCGGACGCGCGGGTCGAACTGCTGCCCGGCGTCGGGCATCTGCCCATGATGGAAGCCCCGGAGACGGTCGGCGAACTGCTGCTCAGCTTCATGGCGACGAGCCGGCGGCCCTGACCCCGATGCCTAGACTGGCACTGTGAAGCCGATCGGGACGCCGTCCGGCCGGGCGTGGGTGGACGTCGCGGTCCCGGGCCCATCGGTCCGGCTGCCCGGGGTCAGCATGGCCGGGTTCCGCCATCGGGCGCCGGGCGTGGTCGACATCCCCATGGTCGCGTACCCGTCCGTCACCCTGCTCGTCGATCTGAGCGACGGAGAGGGCGCCGTCTACGAGACCCAGGGCCGGCGCGAGCGCGGCAGCGTCGTCGTCGGCCTCCTGCCCGGCGATCTCCGGGCGACCGGGCGGGGAGCCGGCCAGTTGCTTCAGATCCGGCTGGAGCCGGTCGCGGCGGCGGCGTTGTTCGGGGCGTCGGCCGAGCTCAGCGGGACGGTGACCGCCCTTGAGGACGTCTGGGGCCGCGACGCCGGGCGAGCCGAGGACAGGCTGCGCGCCGCCGCGTCGTGGGACGAACGGTTCGCGATCGCGGCCGGCCTCCTCGGCCGCCGGCTGGGCACCCGCCCACCGGTCGATCCGCAGGTCGCCCACACCTGGCGGCGGACGGTCACCAGCCGGGGACGGGTACGGGTCGACGGCCTGGCCGACGAGGTCGGCTGGAGCCGCAAACGCCTGTGGTCCCGCTTCCGGTCCCAGCTCGGCATCACCCCCAAGCGCGCCGCCCGGCTGGTGCGCTTCGACCACGCCGCCCACCTGCTCGCGGCGGGCCACACCGCCGCCGGCGCCGCCACCGAGAGCGGCTACGTCGACCAGTCCCACCTCCACCGCGAGATCATGACGTTCACCGGCCTCACCCCCTCGGCCCTGGCGGCCGCGCCGTGGCTCGCCATCGACGACGTCGCCTGGCCGTCGGCCGCACGGGTGCGGCGAAGCGGCGCCGCCGTCCGAGGAGAAGGGACACGATGAAGTACGTGAGAAGGCCGGCGCTCATGGCCCTGCCCGTCGTCGCCGCGCTGTCGGCCGCCATCCCCGCCGGCGCCGCGCCGAGTTCCGGTGCGACGGCTCTGCGGCTGGAGAGCTACGTCAGCAACCAGAGCTCGATCGGCCTCGGCGTGATCAACAAGCTCGACGGGAGTTACACGCACGGCAACTACGACGCGATCCTGCCGGCCGGGCGGCGCACGGACACCTACCTCGGCTGGAACAAGGCCGACGGCTTCTACTCGGGCGCCGGGTACTGCTCCGACGTCTCCTACTGGAACGGTTCCCGCTGGGTTCTCAAGGGCACAGGGCTACCCGGACTCCACCGCCTGACCGATGACATCGGCCAGGACATCAAGCGGTGGGAGATCCGGGCCTACCGGTGCTGATCCGGGCCCGCCACTGATTCGGGCCCGCTCCTGAAAGGAACCGATCGTGATGCCCCCTCGTCTCCAGCTGACCTCCGTGACCGTCGGCACGTCGCGGCCGCGTGAGCTCGCGCGCTTCTACGCCCGGCTGCTCGGCTGGCCCGTCACCACGGAGGAGGGGCCGGCGCAGGGCGAGCCCGAGGAGGCGGGGTGGACGCAGATCCGGGAGCCGCAGGGCGGGGCCGGGCTCACGGTCGGTTTCGAGTGGGAGCGCTGTCACGAGCGGCCGGTGTGGCCGAGCGAGCCCGGGCGGCAGAACGCCTCGCAGCACCTCGACATCAAGGTCGACGACCTGCCCGCGGCTGTCGCGTGGGCGCTGGAGTGCGGGGCGGCTGAGGCCGGGTTCCAGCCGCAGCACGACGTACGCGTGATGCTCGACCCCGACGGGCATCCCTTCTGCCTCTACCTGTGATCGTCGCCCCCCGCGCGCGGGAAACACGTTTCCGGCCTTCCCGCTCGGTAAGGACAAGGGCTCGCGGGGATTCGACGAGGAAGGCACAGATATGAGCACCGACGACAAGATCCGTAACAAGGCTCAGGAGCTCAAGGGACGGGCGAAGGAGAACGTCGGCGACGCCACCGACGACGAGCGGCTGCGCGCCGAGGGGCGCGCCGACCAGACCGAGGGCGGCCTGAAGCAAGCCGGCGAGAAGGTGAAGGACGCGGGCAAGAAGGTGAAGGACACCTTCAAGAAGTGACCGGCGGGCCGCTCCAGGCCACGGTCAGACCAGCGCCGACCAGGGGGCCGGCGGGCCTGAGGTGAAGAAACGCAACAGCCCGAGGAGGCGGCCGGCCGCCGGAGCGCTCCAGTGGCGCTCACCCGGATGCGGGACGGGGTCGGCCAGCCGGGCCAGGGCCCACGTGAGGTGGTACCACAGCACGCGGGCCTCCCCCACCGGCGCGTCCATTTCGCTGCATTCCTCCCGGTAGCCGGCGAGCACCGCCGGCACGCCGGTCAGGGGCACCTTGGCGAAGTCGGCAGCCGCGTCCGCCCACTGCGCGTCGCCCCAGTCCACGATCCCGCTGAGACGGGACGTCTCCGGATGGACGAGCAGGTTCTGCGGCGCGAGGTCGCCGTGCGTCAGGACGAGGGGCGGGCCGGCGGGCAGATGCTCCGCCAGGCGGCCGGTCCAGCCGGTCAGCCAGCGGGCGGCCTCGGCGTCGAGCCAGCCGCCCGTGTGAAGGTCCTCGATGAGGGCCCGCGCGTCCACATCGCCGTCCTGCACGGGGACGGCGGCCAGCGCGGGCCCGGCGGCCCTGCGGACGCGGTGCAGCCGGGCCAGTTCCCCTCCCACCTGACGCAGCACGTCGGCGGCGCGGTCGGCGGGCAGGTCGAGGCGCGCGAGATCGTCGCCCCGCACCCGATCCAGCACCATGTACGGCACGTCCACCACCGAGCACGTGTCGTCGAAGGCGACGAGCCGCGGCGTCCGCACTCCCGCGCGCACGGCCACGGGGATGACCTCGGCCTCCTTGACCAGGTCCGCGAGGAAACGCGCGGTTCGCGGGATGCGTATCACCAGGTCCTCGCCCAGCAGGAAGGCGTGGTTGGCGACGCCCGGCGGAAGGGGCCGCACCCGGCCGCCGCCGGCCCCGTGCAGGGCAGCGATCGCCGCCAGGGTCTCGGCGCTCGGCTCACGGCCGGACATCGGCATCGGGATCGGCACAGACATGGCCGAGATGGTGACACAGGCAGCACGGGTCCTTCGCCTCCTTTTCCCCGGGCAGAGGTGACGTCTCCAGGACGCGGGCGACTTCCTCAGGACACGGGTGACTGCCCAGGACGCGGGCGACGCCGCGTCTCAGGCGGCGCCGGCGGCGGCTTCGATCGCCGCCACCCGTCCGTCCACCGGCCCGGCCGGCACGTCCACGATCCGGTAACCGAAGGCGCGGTACGTCTCCTCGTGAAGGCGTTCGAACACCAGCGACTCCTCGAACCCGATCCGGCGGGCCGCGGTCGGCTCGCAGAACCCGAGATTGCGGACGAAGAACACGTCCCGCTCATAGACCCCTTCACGGATGATCCGCTCGATCTCGGCGGACAGCGCCGGCGAGATCGGGTGGCCGGCGAACGTGCTCAGGGCGTGCGTGCAGACGGGAGAGCGGTCGAAGAACTGCCACCCCCGCCGAGCAGCCGGGGGAAGCAGAGACGCCCGCCGCTGCAGGGCCACGATCTGGTCGATGAAGGACGGCCGCGTCCACGGCTCGTCCTCACCGCGCGCCTGTTCGGCCGCGATCACCGCCGTGGCGGCCTCCTCGACCGTCGCGTGGCCGAGGGCGGCCAGGCGGTGCAGGATCGTCGTCTTTCCGGAACCGGGGGTTCCGGTGAGGATGTAACGCTTCATCGTCGTACGGCTGCCTTCCAGGCACACGAACGGGAAAAGAGAAAAAAAGGGGGACGGACGCCACCACGGGGAGAGCCCCCGGACCGGGCGGGGTCGACACGCGCGGTCACCGGAAAGGACTCGCCACGACCATACACCCGCCGCGTACGGCTCGCGCGACGACGGCCCCGTCCCGCAGACTGCCAGCAGGAGACTTCACGGCCGCGGGAGGCCCCCGATGCCCACACGCGCGACCCTGGTGCTGGCGGCGCTGCTGCTCACCGCCCGCTGCGCGACCGCGCCTCCCCCGCCGGACCCGCCCGCCCAGGCCGCCCCCACCAGCGGCTGCCAGGCCGCCGCCCGGCTGGAACCCGGCACCCACCGGCTCGGCCACGCGGGGCTCGAACGCCGCTTCCTGCTGTCGGTCCCGGACGGCGACGGCCCCCACCCCGTCATCCTCGACCTGCACGGCCTCAACTCCACCGCGAGCCGCCAGACCGCCTACAGCCGGCTGGCCGAGGAGGGCTCGCGCCGCGGATACATCGTGGCCACCCCGCAGGCCGCCGACGGGCGCATGGGCTGGACGCTGCCGCACACCGGCGGCCCCGACGACGCCGCGTTCCTGGCCGCGCTCCTCGACCACCTGCGGCGCAACCTGTGCGTCGACCCCGGCCGCGAGTTCGCGGCCGGCATGTCCTACGGCGCCGCCATGTCCGCCGCGCTGATCTGCGCCCTGGACGGACGCCTGGCCGCCGTCGCCGCCGTGGCCGGGCTCAACATCGTCCGCCCCTGCGAGCGGGCCGTCCCGACCACGATCGTGGCCTTCCACGGCACCGCCGACCGCATCGTCCCCTACCGCGGCGGCCATCCGCTGCCCGACGCCACCGGCGACCTGCGCGCGCTCGCCGACCTCGTCGTGCTCGACCCGGTGCAGCGGGCGGCGGACGGCTGGGCGGCCCGCCTCGGCTGCGCCGGCCGCACCACGCGCTCCCTCACCCGCCAGGTACGGCTGCGCGAGTGGACCTCGTGCCCGGCCGGCATCACCCTGCGCCTCTACACGGTCGAAGGGGGCGGTCACACCTGGCCCGGCGGCATCGAGCTGCCCTGGCTCGGGGCGACGGCCCGCGACCTGGACGCCACCCGCCTGATCCTCGACACCTTCGACCGCGCGCCCTCCCGCTGACCGCCGGCCCCCGGCGCACCAAGGTCTCCCGCACGGTGAGCGGCGGCCGCGGTGATCATCCGGAGGGGCCGGCGAAGCTCACCCTCGCCGCGATGGCGCGAGAGGTCGGGATGGCCGCCAGGAAAAGCGCGCGTCGTGGAGGTCACCGCCAGCCGGACTTCGCCGCATACCGGGCCGCCGGCCTGGAAGCCGGATACGGGCCGCTCGGGGACCCGATGTGACGACCGGCGGGCGGCTTGCGCGATCAGCCGCGGCTGACCCCCGGGAACGCACTAATCTTGTCGCTCATGAGTCAGGTGGGACAGCCGACGGCGCGCGCGCTCATGCGCAGGCTCGCCGTCGAACAGGCCGAGTGCAGGGTGCCGTCGCTGACGGCGGCGATCGTCCGCGACGGGCGGACCGTGTGGTTCGGCGGGCGCGGGCGCGTCGGTGACGCGGCCCCGACCGCCGCCACCCAGTACCGCATCGGATCGATCACCAAGAGCATGGTCGCCGTCGTCGTCATGCGGCTGCGCGACGAAGGCGCCCTGCGGCTGAACGACCCGCTGGAAGAGCACCTGCCCGGCACCCGGCTCGGCCACCTGACCATCGCCCAGCTGCTCTCGCACACCGCCGGGCTGACCGCCGAGCCGCCCACCGCCTGGTGGGAGCGCACCCCCGGCATCCCCGCCGCCGACCTGCTCGACCGGGTCGGGCCCGAGGAGCTCAAGCACCGGCCCGGCCGCCGCTTCCACTACTCCAACGTCGGCTTCGCCGTGCTCGGCGAGCTCGTCGGCCGGCTGCGCGGCACCACCTGGCTCAAGGCGCTGCGCGCCGAGGTGCTCGACCCGCTCGGCATGCACGACACCACCACCCGCCCCCGCCTTCCGCACGCCACCGGCTACGCCGTCCACCCCTGGGCCGACGTCGTACTCGAAGAGCCCGAGCACGACGCCGACGCGATGGCGCCGGCCGGCCAGCTGTGGTCCACCCCGCACGACCTGGCCCGCTGGGCGGCGTTCCTGTGCGGCGACAGCGAGGGCGTGCTGTGCCCCGACACCCTCGCCGAGATGCGCGAACCGGCCGGAGTCGTCGACGGCGACGCCTGGACCGGCGGGTTCGGGCTGGGCCTGCAGCTGGCCAGGACGGGCGGGCGGCGCCTGTCCGGCCACTCCGGGTCCATGCCCGGCTTCCTGGCCACCGTGTGGGCCCAGCCGTCGGAAGGCGTCGGCGTGCTGTTCATGGCCAACACCACCTCGGGCATGAGCGGGACGCTGCTCACCGACCTGCTCGACATCCTGGACGAGCACGAGCCGCGCCTGCCCGACGAGTGGCGGCCGGTGCCCGCCGACCCCGACCTGCTGGCGCTGACGGGGCTGTGGCACTGGGGGCCCAAGCCGTACGCGCTGCGGCTGCTGCCCGACCGGGGGCTGTCGCTGGAGCCGATCGACGGCGGCGGGCGAGCCTCGCGGTTCGTGCCGCAGGACGACGGCACCTGGCTGGGACTCGACGGCTACTACGCCGGCGAGACGCTGCGGCCGGCCGCCGACCACCTCGACCTCAACACCTTCATCTTCACCCGCGAGCCCTACGACCCGGCCGCGCCGGTGCCGGGCGGCGCGGGCGACTGGTACGCCTGACGGTCGGCCGCCGGGCACGTTCTTTCCGAGCTGTGCCGCGGCTTCGCCACCCCCTATCTTGGAATGATCGTTCCAAGATAGGGGGTCGGCGGAATGCCCGACGTCAAGCACTTCGATCCCGAGGTGGCGCTGGACCAGGTGATGACCCTGTTCTGGCGGCGCGGGGCCGAGGCCACCGGCATCGCCGAGGTCGTCCAGGCGACCGGGCTCAGCCGGTCCAGCCTGTACGCGACCTTCGGCGGCAAGGAGCGGCTGCAGGCCGCCGCGCTGGGCCGCTACCTGGAACGCCAGTCACGGCCGGTCCTCGACGCCCTGGCCGCCGACACCCGCGGCGTACCGGCCATCACCGCGTTCTTCGAACGGCTGGTGGCGGCCCGGTGCACCGGCGAGCACGCCCGCTGGGGCTGCCTCGTCACCAACACCCACGCCACGGCCGGCGGCGGCCCGCCCGAGATCCGGGAAATCCTGGACCGCCACCACGACGCGCTGCGCGCGGCGATGCGCGCCGCGCTGGAGGCCGCGCGCGCCAAGGGCCGGCTCCGGCCCGGCCTCGATCCGGAGGCGGTCGCCGAGGCGCTGACCCTGCAGGCGTACGCGGTCAACCTGCGCTCACGAGCCGGCGCCGAGGCGGACGTCCTGCTGGCGGGCGTGCGTGCCGTGGTCGACGCCTTCACCCTTGCCGAGGAGAGATGATGCACGGATTCCGTACCTATGACGAGAGTGACGCGCCCGAGGCGGCCCGCCCGATGCCGGCGGCGGCCAAGGAGCGGACGGGGTTCGTGACCACCCTGAACGGGGTGATGGCCGAATCACCCGAACTGCTGGCCGGCTACAACGCGCTGGCCGAGCAGTTCGGCCGGTCGTCGCTGCGGGCGGCGGCCAAGCAGGTGGTGCTGATCACGGCCAGCGTGGCCAACGGCTGCGAGTACTGCGTGGCCGCCCACTCCACCCTCGCCCTGCGCGCCCGGGTGCCGGCCGAGGTGGTCGAGGACCTGCGCGCCGGCCGGCCCCTCGCCGACCAGGCGCTGGAGGCGGTCCGCCGGTTCACCCACGCGGTCGTGACCCAGCGCGGCTGGGTGGACGAGGCCGACGTCGAGGCGTTCCTGTCCGCCGGGCACACCCGCCGCCACGTGCTGGACATCGTGCTCGGCGTCGGCATGAAGACGCTGTCGAACTACACCAACCACCTCGCGCACACCCCGCTGGACCCGGCCTGGCAGGAACAGGACTGGACCCGCGCGGACGCGACGGCCTGACATACCGTCCGGCGTCCCTCCGATCCTCGTCAGACGTGCACGGGAAGCAGCGAGGACAGCGTACGCAGCGAGTGGCGCGCCAGCGCGACCGCGAACGGGCGCACCAGCGGCCACGCCGCCCACCCCAGCACCCCGAGCGGCAGCTCCAGCTCCTCGGCCCACACCACGCGGCTGCCGTCCCGGCACGGGCTGACGCGGATCGCGCCGCGGCCGCGCACGATCCGGCCGGTGTGCGTGACCCGCATCAGCGTCGGCGGCTGCCAGTGGGTGATCGTCATCGTGTCCAGGAACCCGATCGGCCACACCCCCGTGTACGCCTCCAGCTCCCGCTCGCCCACCTGGCGGGCCGTCGTCATGAACATCCACTCCTGATGCCTGGGCCAGTCGGTGATCAGCTCGAACACCTGCTCCGGCGGCGCGGGCACATGCGCGGCGGCGGCCGCGTACACGGGTTTCACCGGGTTCCCCCATCTGGTGGCCGATCGGTGGGTCAGGCCCATCCTCGCCTCCGGACGGGGACCGCGCCCGCAGGCGCGCGGGCCGGAAGATCATCGGGGTTGGGACTTTCGTCCCTACCCAGGCGCTCGCGCTCGCGGCAGGGTGGGAGCGTGCCACACCGAACCACGCCGCCCCCACCGGTGACCAGGCGGTTGTCCCGTGCCGAGTCCCTGCTCCTGCTGCGGAACGTGACCTAGGGCCGGATCGCGTTCATCAGCCGCGCGTTGCCGGCCATCCAGCTCATCCCGCACGCCATGGACGACGGGGGCCCTGCTCACCGGCCTGCCCGCCGGCACCGGCCTCACCGCGCTGCTCACCCGGCCCGCACCCATGGTCTACCAGGCCGACCTGCTGGACCCGGCCACCCGGCTGGGCTGGAGCGTCACCCTCACCGGCTTCCGCACCTTCAGCCCGTGACGTATCAGCGACGCCGGAAGAAGGCCGCATGCGTGCGCAGTCGCCGGCGCGGCCGTCACCGCGACAGCAGGTGGAGGATCTCGTCGGCCACGGTGTCGCCGGTGATCGGGTCCGCGGTGAGCAGGCGATACCAGACGGTGCCGAGGATGACGTCGGCCATGACCCCCGGATCGCGCCCGGCCGGGACGACGCCGTGCTCGCGGGCGCGGGACAGCAGGGCCAGACAGGTGTCGCGCCGGTGATCGGTGAAGGCGCGCAACGCCGCGGCGGCGGCGGGGCTGGTCTGCGCGTCGGCCATGAGCAGCCGCAGCGCGGCGGCCGCCTGGGGGGCGTGCGCCTGGCGGTAGACGGATCGGATGTACGCCCTGAGATCGGCGGCGGCATCGTCGCTCGCCGGGGTGTCCACGACGGTGAGGGCCCGTTCGACCAGGGCCTCCGCCAGGACCTCCGACCGGCAGGACCACCACCGGTAGAGGGTGCGTTTGCTCACCGCCGCGCGGGCGGCCAGCTCCTCCATCGTGAATCCGCGCGAGGCCGTCTCCGCGGCCAGTTCGAGCGCGCCGCCGAGCACGTCCTGGCGCGCCTGTTCGTTACGGGAACGGCCCGCGTGCGGGCGTGCCTTCCTGCCCGGCTCGCCCGTGTCCGTCATCGTCCGCCCGCTCCTGACCGCTGGTTGCCCACGATTTGTCGACACGATAAGTTTACACAAACGGAAGCGGCGGAGGAGAGGCACATGGCGACGTTCGTCCTCGTACCCGGCGGCTGGAAGGGCTCCTGGGCGTACGAGGCGGTGACCCCGCTGCTGGAGCGGGCCGGTCATACCGTTCACGCCCTGACCCTGACCGGCCTGCGGCCGGACGACGACGACGCGACGGTGGCGACGGCCACCCTCGACACCCACGCCGGCGACGTCCTGCGGCTGCTCGATCGTGCCCACGTCACCGGCGCGACGCTGGTCGGCCACAGCTACGCCGGGATGGTGATCACCGCCGCCGCCAACCGCGCCGGCGGGCGGATCACACGACTGGTGCACCTGGACGCCTTCGTCCCGCGCGACGGCGAGTCGTGGTGGTCGTCGGCCAACCCCTACTTCCGGGACCTGATCGCGGCCGGCGCCGCGAGCACCGGCTACGCCGTCTCCCCGCCGGGCGGCGGCGACCCCCGCCGCCGTCCCCATCCCCTCGCCTCGTTCCTGCAGGCGGTCCGGCTCACCGGCGCGCACGCCCGGGTCCCCCGCCGGGAGTTCGTGTACTGCACGGGATGGGCGGAGCGGACCCCGTTCACCGAACTCCGCACCCGGCTGCGGGCCGATCCGGGATGGCGCGTCCACGACCTGCCGACCGGCCACGACGCGATGCGTGAAGCCCCGGAGGCGGTGGCGGAGCTCATGCTCGACCGGTGACCTTCCCTCGCCTCGAGGCCAAGCCGGCGCGCAGCCTGGTCACATGGACAAACCCGATCTCACCGGCATCCGGATCATCCACCGGGCGATGCGCGGCGAGCAGGCGGCGGGCGGCCGCGGCGTCGGCGGCGAAGAACACCGCGACCCCCGCCTCCTTCAGCTCCGCAGTATGCCGGGCGCCCTCGGGCAGCGGCTCCACCAGCGGGCGGGTGCGCCGGGTCGGAGATCCACAGCGCCGTCTCCGGCTTGATGAGCAGCTTGGCGGCGAAGGTCTTGGCGGCCGTGGTCAGGCCCTCTCGTAGGTCAGGTTCAGCACGCCGGTGCTGAAGGTGGCGGAACGGGTGAGAGCGAGCGGGATGTTACCGATCCCCTCCTCGAACAGGCGCTTGCCGGAGCCGAGCACGATGGGGTGCACCAGCAGGGTGAGCTCGTCCAGCAGGCCCTCGCGCAGCATCCAGGCCACCAGGGCCACGCTGCCGGTGACGCCGATGTGCTTGCCGGGCACGTCCTTGAGCCGGGTCAGCTCCTTGTGCGGGTCGCCGGCCAGGACGGTGGTGTTCTCCCAGGTCGGGCTGGTCAGGGTGGTGGAGACGACGTACTTGGGCACGGCGTTGAGCGTCGCCGCCATGGGGTCCTTGGCGGCGTCCTGCTGGGGCCAGTGCGCGGCGAAGATGTCGTACGTGCGCCGCCCGAGCAGCAGCGCGTCCGCGGCCTCCATCTGGGCGGCCACCGCCTGGTGCATCTCGTCGTTCAGATAGGGGAAATGCCAGGTCTCCGGCGCCTCGGTCACGCCGTCCAGGGAGATGAACAGGCTAGCGATGATCTTTCTCATGGGATTCCATTCCTTGACAAACAGATTTGTCGGTGAGCTGGGCCCAGCCTCGCACCGACAAATCTGTTTGTCAAGGCGATCGGCGGCGCGCGCCGTCCGCGAAAAGGGTTGGACGTGCGGAGACCCGGGCTTGTAGCGTGCCGTTGACCGTGACACCGCCCGAGGAGGTGAGTCCCATGAACGCTGTAGCGATGTGGGTGCTCCCCCTCTCCGTCACGGCCGGCGATTGACGTAGGTGTCGCCGGGAGCGCCTCGCCACCAAGGCACTCCCGAAAGGCACCACCATGGACTCTCCGCAGTTCCCCGCCGGACCCTCGGCGCACCACGCCCCCGCACTCCCGTCGCCGGAGGCCGGTGCCGCGCCCGCGTACGACGTGATCATCGCCGGCTGCGGGCCCACCGGCGCGATGCTGGCCGCCGAGCTACGGCTGCACGACGTACGGGTCCTCGTCCTGGAGCAGGAGACCGAGCCGAAGTCGTTCGTCCGCATCGTCGGCCTGCACATGCGCAGCCTTGAGCTGATGGCGATGCGCGGCCTGCTGGACCGCCTGCTCGAACACGGACGCAAGCGGCCGGCCGCCGGTTTCTTCGCCGCGATCAGCAAACCCGTGCCCGAGAACCTCGACTCCGCGCACGCCTACCTGCTGGGCATCCCGCAGCCGGTCATCGAGCGCCTGCTCGAAGAGCACGCCGCCGGACTGGGCGCGCGGATCCGGCGCGGTCACGCGGTGACCGGGTTCGAGCAGGACGGCGAAGGCGTGACCGTCCACCTGGCCGGCGGCGAACGGCTGCGTGCGCGTTATCTCGTCGGCTGTGACGGCGGGCGCAGCACGGTGCGCAAACTGCTCGGCGTCGGCTTTCCCGGCGAGCCCTCACGGAACGAGACGCTGATGGGCGAGATGGAAGCGGGCGTGCCCTACGAGGAGATCACCGCCAGGCTCGCCACACTGCGCGAGCTGCCGCACCCCTTCTGGCTCCGCCCCTTCGGCCAGGGCGTCTACAGCGTCGTCGTCCCCGCTGGAGACGTCGGCGACCGCGCGGAACCGCCCGCCCTGGAGGATTTCCGGCGGCAGCTGCGCGCCGTCGCCGGAACCGACTTCGGCGTGCACTCACCGCGCTGGCTGTCCCGTTTCGGCGACGCCACCCGGCTGGCCGAACGTTACCGGGACGGGCGGGTGCTGCTGGCCGGCGACGCGGCGCACATCCATCCGCCCATCGGCGGACAGGGGCTCAACCTCGGCGTGCAGGACGCGGCCAACCTCGGCTGGAAACTGGCCGCGCGGATCCGGGGCTGGGCGCCGGAACCACTGCTGGACACCTACCAGGCCGAACGCCGCCCGGTCGCCGAGGACGTGCTGGACAACACCCGCGCCCAGGCGGAACTGCTGGCCCCCGGTCCCGGCCCGCGAGCCGTGCGCAGGCTGCTCACCGAGCTGATGGACTTCGACGAGGTGAACCGCCACCTGATCGAGAAGATCGCCGCGATCGGCATCCGCTACGACTTCGGCCCGGGCCCCGACCTGCTCGGCCGCCGGCTGCCCGACCTCGACGTGAAACAGGGCAGGCTCTATGACTTGCTGCGCGGTGGCCGCGGCCTGCTGCTGGACCGCACAGAACGCCTGACCGCCGGCGGCTGGTCCGACCGGGTCGACCACGTCGCGGATCCCACCGCGCGGCTGGATCATCCGTGCGTCCTGCTCCGCCCCGACGGCCACGTGGCCTGGATCGGCGACGACCAGCGGGACCTGGACGAGCACCTCTCCCGCTGGTTCGGCAGGCCCGCCGGCTGATCGGGCGCGAGGTCGTCAGGTGATCTTCACCGCGCCGGCACGCCTTCCGGCTCCGGCGCGGTGACGGCGGCGGCACTCCCCGTGCCACTCGCGGCGGCATTCACCGTGTCACTCGCGGTGGCACTCGCGGCGCCACTCGCGGTGGCGCCGAGGATGGCCAGGCAGTTCGTCCACAGCGCGTCGAGGCGCCCGGTGTCGTTGTACAACTTGGCGAAGAGCACCTGGCCCTCAAGCTGGGCGACCACGGATCGTGCGGCCTCGCGGGTGTCGGCGACGGTGACCTCGCCGCGCTCCCTGGCCTCGGTGACGACCTCCTCGACCAGATCGGCCTGCGCGTCGAAGATCTGCTGCAGGCGTACGCGCAGGGCTTCGGTCTGGTTGCTCATCTCCAGGGTCAGGTTGCCGAACAGGCAGCCGGAGACGGTGCCGCAGCTCTGCTGCCCGGCGTGCTGGACGGCCTGGGTCGCCTCGAACAGCCGCCGCAGGCGCTGGAGCGGCGGGTCTCCGGCACCCAGGATGCGGCCCCAGTCGTCGCGCTGGACGGCCCAGTGCGCGTCGATGACGGCCAGGGCGAGATCCTCCTTGGAGGCGAAGAAGTAGTAGAAACTCCCCTTCGGCACACCCGCCGCCTTGCAGATCTCGGCCACGCCCAGCGCGGAGTAGCCACGCAGCTCGATGAGCGTCTGCGCGGCGCTGAGGATCCTCTCCTTGGCGTCACTCGTTCGTCCCATATTGCTAGTGTACGACCGGTCGTCTACTTTTTACTCGACCGGTCGACTATCGGTCCAGGCGGAGACGACCTCCACGTGCCGCAATCCGCCCGACTCCGCGATGTGCCGGAACCAGGCCGCGACCTCCGGCACCGAGTTGACCTCGCGTGCGGACTCCTCGGCCTCGGCCCGGCTGCGCCACAGGATCACATCCAGCCACTCGCCGTCGTCGCCCCTGGTCAGATACGCGGCCAGGCATCCGGGGAAGCGCCGCCGCAACGCCGCCACCATCTCCGGGCGTTCGGCCACCAGCCTGTCCTCGGCCCCCTCGCGCACCCTGAACCGGGCCAGCTCGATCGTCATCGCCGGCGAGGACTCTGGCTCATCCGCTGTCATCGGCTCCCTGCTTCCTTCCGTGTCCCGAACTTCTCCGATCATGCTAGTTCGGGGGAGAGTCCGCGCAGGTCACCGGGTCTGATGCGGCACACGCCGTCCTGGTTTTTGACGATTGTCGACCGGTCGTCTACCGTCATAGACGACCGGTCGGCTAAGCGGCCGTGAACATAAAACAGCGAAGAAGGTCATCATGAACCACCAGGGTCAGAAGGTCGCGGTCATCACCGGCGCGTCGCAGGGCATCGGAGCCGGACTCGTCGAGGCGTACCGCGGGCTCGGTTACGCCGTCGTCGCGATCTCCCGCACCATCGCCGCCCCCGACGACGCCGACGTCGTCGCCATCCAGGGCGACGTCGCCGACCGCGCCACCGCCGAACGGGCGACGAAGGCGGCCGTCGAACGGTTCGGCCGGGTGGACACCCTGGTCAACAACGCGGGCATCTTCGTCGCCAAGCCGTTCACCGACTACACCGCCGACGACTACGCCGCCGTGACCGGCGTGAACCTCGACGGCTTCTTCCACATCACCCAGCTCGCCGTCGAGCGCATGCTCGACCAGGGCGGCGGCCACATCGTCAACGTCACCACCAGCCTGGTCGACAACCCCGACTCCCGTGTCCCGTCCGTGCTGGCCTCACTGACCAAGGGCGGCCTGCAGGCCGCCGCCAGGTCCCTGGCCATCGAGTACGCCACGCGCGGCATCCGCGTCAACGCCGTCTCACCGGGCACCATCGCCACCCCCATGCACCCGCGCCACACCCACGACACCCTCGCGGCGCTGCAGCCGGTGGGCCGGCTGGGAGAGACGAAGGACATCGTGGACGCGATCGTCTACCTGGAGAACGCCCCCTTCGTCACCGGCGAGATCCTGCACGTCGACGGCGGCGTCAGCGCCGGCCACTGACCGGGGCCGCCACATCGGGCGCCATCGCGCCGAAGGCCGCCGCGCCGACAGCCGCACCGGAGGTCACCGCGCCAGGGCCGGCTGTACCTGGGGCCGCCGCGCCGAGAGCCGCTCGCCGATCCGCGTCGTGCGCGTTCCGTTCCAGCGACAGGAGATGACCCATGACCAGCGACCACGACCGGGAGACGATCCTGCGCGACGTCCTCGACCGATGGAAGGCCGGCGTCGACGCGCACGAACCCGAGCGCGTCGCGGCCCTGTTCACCGAGGACGCCGTCTTCCAGGGCCTGCGCCCCTACAGCGTCGGGCGGCCGGGCGTCGCCGCCTACTACGACTCCCAGCCGCCCGGCCTGACGGCCGCGTACCGCATCCTGGAGACCCGGGCCCCGGCCGCCGGCCTCGTCCTCGGCTACCTGGCCGTCGACTTCTCCTTCCCGGACCGGCCGACGATCCAGGTCAACCTCAGCGTGCTGGTACGGCGGATCGGCCAGGACTGGCTCATCGCCCACTACCAGGTCTCCCGGCTCGGCTGAGCACGAAGCGGCGGGGGGTCAGCCGCGCAGCGCGCCGGACCGTTCGATCAGCTCCGTCATGGCCCGCTGGAAGTCGCGCCGCCGCCGTTCGCTCCAGCCCTCGGTCAACTGGTCGAAGACCCGCTCCTGCCAGTCATGAGCCTGATCCAGCAGGGCATGGCCGGACGAGGTGAGCGTCGCCTGACGCTGCCGTCCGTCCGCGTCCGATGGCCGCATGGCCAGGTATCCGGCCTGCGTCGCGGCCTTGACCAGGCGCGACGCGCCGCTCTGGTCGATGCCGATCTCCTGGGCCACGGCGTTGACCGTCGCCGCGCTCCCCCGGCGGGCCAGCGCGTGGACGGCCTCGGCGACGAGCACGAGCCGGCCGCGTTCGGCCATCTCGCCGTCCCCGGCCGGGGGCCGGCGCGACCAGTACCGGACGAACGCGAACAGCGCCTGCCCCGGCCCGCCGCCGCTCACGCGGTGGCCGCCATCGCGTCGCAGATGTGCGCCAGCTCCAGTGCCTGCCTGAGATCCGGCAGCCGCAGGGCGGCGGTCACCTTTCCGCCGCTCACCCGGAACACCGTCGCCACCCGGGCCGGGGCCGGGGAACCCGGCCAGGTGGCGTCCTCCTCCACGACCATGAGGCGGTCGCCGACCGGATGCCACGATCGCGGGCGCAAGGTGATGCCCGAGCGTTCCACCCACTCCGCGAACTGCGCGGGCGTGATCGTCCCAGCGCCCTTCGGGCCCAGGACGACGATCGCGTCGCCGACCGCCCTCGCCGCACGTTCCAGGTCAGCTTCGTTCACGCTCGCGTGCCACTCGCCGATGGCTGCTTCCACTGCCGGTTCCATCCCCGAAGTGTATGCGAAACGCATACATCAAGGGGCGGGAGGGGTGGCGATCCGCCGGGCGGCCTCGACCACGGCGGCGCGGCGGTGGGCGGCTTCCGCGTCGTCGCCGGCGTCGCCGCCGGACAACATCCGGGCGATCTGCGGCGCCGCCGACCAGTAGCTCGACAGGGAGATGATGAGGAAGACCAGGTGGGCCGGCTCGATCGCGTCGTCGATCAGCCCGGCCCGCTGCGCCGCCGCCACGGCCTCGGCCTTGCCGGCGTAGAGCTCGGTACGGGCGAGTTCGTCGGGGATGCCGCCGGTGTCCGACAGTCCCTCCCACAGCACCAGCCGGGCCAGGTCGGGATGGGCCCGCTGGTAGTCGAAGGTCCGGCCGGCGAACTCGCCGACGTCCGCGGGGCAGGTGATGACCAGCGGCACGGCGGTGGCGATCCGGTCCAGCTCGCCACGGATCACCGCCGAGAACAGCTTCGCCTTGTCGCCGAAGTAGTTGTAGACCCGCTCGCGATTGACCTGGGCGCGCTTGGCGATCCGGTCGACGGTCGTGCCCTCCTGGCCGTGCTGGGCGAACTCGGCCAGCGCCGCCTGGTGGATGCGGCGCTTCGTTCCCTCGACGTCCCAAGCCATGCGGACATCGTACCAACACCAACGTTGCAGTTGGAATCAACCGGAGTTACAGTGGAAACAGCAACACGAGCGTTGGAGTTTTTCTGAGGCGCGGACGGCGCCGGCTCCGGCGCCCTACGGACGATCCGAACGTCCCCATCTCTCGGGAGCATGACCATGACTGGCAAGACCGTACTGATCACCGGCGCGACCAGTGGCGTCGGCGCGAGCGCCGCCCGGTCGCTGCTCGACCGTGGCCACCGCGTGACCGTCACCGGCCGGGACGAAGGCAAGCTCAAGGCCTTCCTGGACGAGACCGGCCACCCCGACCGGCTGCTCGGCCTCATCTCCGACGCGGCCGACTGGGAGGCCACCGAGTCCGCCGTGGCCCGCACCGTGGAGCGCTTCGGCGGACTGGACGCCGCGGTGGCCAACGCCGGGTTCACCTCCGTCGACCACCTGCGCAGCCCGGGCTCGACCATCTTCGACGGCGACCCGGCGCTGTGGCCGCCGATGATCCTCACCAACGTCCTCGGCCCGGCCCTGCTGGCCAGGGCCGCCCTGCCGCACCTCGAGGCCGCCGGCGGGCGGCTGGTGCTCGTCGGCAGCGTCGTCGGGGTGAAGAACAGCCCGGCCAACCTCTACTCGGCCACCAAGTGGGCCGTCACCGGGCTCGCCGAGAACCTGCGCATGTACGCCACCACCCGCGGCGTCGGCGTCACCCTCGTCAACCCCGGCATGATCGACACCCCCTTCTGGCAGGACAACGCCCTCCCCGCCTACTCCCTGTCGCCCGAGCCCGTCGCCGCGGCCATCTGCTACGCGCTCGACCAGCCGGCGGGCGTCGACGTCAACACCGTGACCGTCCGGCCGATCGGGCAGCCCAACTGACCTGGCCGCGGCGCCGGCGGAATATCCGGATGCGGCGGGCCTGGGGCCTGGTGTCTGATCGAGGGCATGACGATCGAGATGGGCACGCCCGAGGCCGGCCGGCTCGGCGACGTGACGCGGGTCCTGGCGGGGTGGCAGGACGACGAGGTGCCCGTGCAACTGCATCCGGGCGACGTGGGGTGGTTCTGGCGGTTCGGCGCGGAGCGTACGGCGCGCGCCACGCGGACCTGGAGCCGGGCCGGGCAGCTCCTCGCGGTCGGGCTGCTGGACGGTCCCGACCTGCTGCGGCTGGCGTTCGCGCCGGGAACACTGCGGGACGGGGACCTCGCGCGGCAGGTGGCCGCGGACGCCTCGGCGCCAGGGCGCGGCGCTCTGCCCGCGGGCCAGGTCTACGTCGAGGCGCCGGCCGAGGCCCTGGTCCGGGACCTGCTGGCCGAGGACGGCTGGCGCGACGGCGACCTGTGGACACTGCTCTGGCGCGACCTCGGCGCACCCGTTCCCGATCCCGGCGTGCACGTCGAGGTGATCGGGCCGGAGCAGGCGCACGAATGGGCCGAGGTCGTGCACGCGTCGTTCGAGAAGTCGACGTTCACCGGCGAGCGCTGGCACGCGATGGCGGCGGGCGCGCCGTACGCGGACGCCCGCTGCCTGCTCGCCCGCGACGAGCGGGGACGGGCGGTGGCGGCCGTGGCGGTGTGGTCGGCCGGCCAGGGCAGGCTCGGCCTGATCGAGCCGATGGGGGTGCACCGCGACCACCGCGGCCACGGCTACGGCCGGGCGATCACGTTCGCCGCGGCCCGCGCCCTGCGGGACCTGGGCTCGTCCAGCGTGGTCGTGTACACCCCGAGCACCAACACCGGCGCGGTCGCCACCTACCTCTCGGCCGGCCTGAGACGCGTGTCAGAACGGCGGGACCTGTACCGCGCCGCTCCGTGACGTGCCCCCGGGGCCGAGGCGAGGGAGGGCGTCGGGCCCGGCCCCCGGCAGGAGGTGCCGCCAGTCGGCCGGCCAGTGGGCCAGCGCGATGACGGTCATGACGACGAGGTGCGCCGGCGCGGCCCAGCTCTCCACCGCCGGATCGTGGTTGACGATGTGGGTGGTGACGGCTCCGGTGAGCACGAACATCAGCGTCACGGCCCCCAGGAAGCGGGTACGCCGCCGCGGGATCACGAGCAGGATGGCGGCGATTCCTTCCAGGGCGCCGACCACGAAGCGCATGTAGGGCGGATAGCCCCAGTCGGCGAACTTCACGGCGTACGCGGTGCTGAAGATCGTGTCACCCGGCCAGTACTTGGTCACGGCTCCCAGGGCGAACTGCAGGGCCAGGAACCAGTACAGACCGGTCTTGATGTGCTTCGACATTCCCGTCTCTTTCGATCAGTAGGGGTCTCTTCGTGGGTGGGCTCGGCGCCGCCTGAAACAGCAGGCCGGACGCCGGATGTCACATCGGCGTCCGGGCGCCGGTCACTTCGTATGAAAGGCCGAGACGAAGGAATGTGACAGATGATCGAGCAGGACTGGGTGAGCGAGCGCTTCGCCGAGCACCAGGAGCGTTTGCGCGCGGTGGACTACCGGATGCTCGGCTCATCCGGTGAGGCCGAGGACGCGGTGCAGGAGGCGTGGGCACGGGTCAGCCGCGCCGACACCAGCCAGGTGGAGAACCCGGCCGGCTGGCTGACCACGGTCGTCGCCCGGGTCTGCCTGAACCTGCTCGAATCGCGCCGGGCCCGGCGCGAGGACGCGGCGGGGGCGCTGCCGCCCGAGCCGGCCGTGCCGCAGCCCGGCATCCATCCGCACGGTCAGGCCGGACCGGAGGACGAGGCGCTGCTGGCCGATTCGCTCGGTGTCGCGCTGATGGTGGTCCTGGACACGCTGACCCCCGCGGAACGGCTCGCGTTCGTCCTGCACGACGTCTTCGCCGTGTCGTTCGCCGAGATCGGGCCCGTCATCGACCGGTCCCCGGCGGCGGCCAGGCAACTGGCCAGCCGGGCCCGGCGCCGCGTGCGGGGAACGGCGGCGGTCTCCGGCGCCGCGCAGCCGGCCAGGCGGGACCTGATCGCGGCGTTCCTGGCCGCCTCCCGCGACGGTGACTTCGACGCCCTGCTCGAACTGCTCGATCCGGACGTCGTGGCGTCCGAGCTCCGCGGCGCCGACGCGGTGGCCTCCTTCTTCTCCGGCCGGGCCGAGGCCGCCCGGCTCGCCCTCGTGGACGGCGTGCCCGCGGCCGTCTGGGCACACCGCAACCGGCCGAAGGCCGTCTTCTCGTTCACCGTCGCCGACGGCAAGATCACCAGCATCACCGTCGACACCGACCCCGACCGGATCCGCGGCCACGACATCGTCCTTCTCGGCGGCGCCAAAGACGACAGGACTAATCGGGGTTCCCTAAGGGAACGTTAGGTGGTAATCTAATGGAGTCTCCTCAAGGAACTCCAGAGCAGACTCCAGTCCGTACTCACCAGCGCCAGGAGCCCACCATGAAGCTCGACACCGACGTCCGCGCGGCCCTCGACGGCACCTCGATCGCCCACCTCGCCACCGTCCTGCCCGACGGCGCTCCCCACTCCGTCCCCGTCTGGGTCGGCACGCACGGCGACCACATCGTGATCCTCACGGGACCCGGCAGCCGCAAGGCCCGCAACCTGCGCCGCGACCCGCGCGTGGCGCTCTCCCTGACGGCGGCCGGCAACCCGTTCCAGCCGGTGATCGTGCGCGGCCGGGTCGTCGAGTGGGTCGAGGGCGAGGCCGCCTGGGAGATCATCGACCGGATCGCGGCGAAGTACATCGGCGGCCCCTACACCCGCGAGGAGGAGCGGGTCGTCGCCGTCATCGAGCCGGACCGGCAGCTCGCCGCGGCCTGAACGGCGGGCCCCGGCGCGCCCCGCCGCGCTCACGACTCCAGGAAGTGCAGCACCGCCAGCACCCGGCGGCTGTAGCCGGTCGTGTGCGACAGGCCGAGCTTGTCGAACAGCGAGTTGACGTGCTTCTCCACCGCGCTCTGCGACACGTGCAGGGACTGGGCGATCGAGGCGTTGGTCAGCCCCTGCGCCATCCGCTCCAGCACCTCGCGCTCGCGCGCCGTCAGCCGGGCCAGCGGATCCACCTGCGTGGTACGCGCCAGCAACTGCCGCACCACCTCGGGGTCGAACGCCGCGCCGCCCGCGCCGACCCGGTCCAGGGCGTCCAGGAAGTCGCCCACCTGGCCCACCCGGTCCTTCAGCAGGTAGCCGACGCCCTCGACGTCGGAGCTCATCAGCTCGGTGGCGTAGCGCTTCTCCACGTACTGCGACAGCACCAGCACCTTGATCGCCGGCCAGCGCCGCCTGATCTCCAGCGCGGCCCGCAGCCCCTCGTCGGTGTGGGTGGGCGGCATGCGAACGTCCACCACCACGATGTCCGGCCGGTGCTCCGCCACCGCCGTCACCAGCGCCTGCCCGTCGCCGACGGCGGCCGGCACCTCGTGGCCCTCCTCCAGCAGCAGCCGGATCAGGCCCTCACGCAGCAGCGTCGAGTCCTCGGCCAGGATCACCCGCACGGGAGCACCGCCGTGACCACGGTCGGCCCGCCCGCCGGGCTGCTGACCTCGAACCGGCCGTCCAGCGCCGCCACCCGCCTGGCCAGCCCCGACAGGCCGCCGCCGGACGTCCGCGCGCCTCCGGCGCCGTCGTCGCGCACGCGTACGGCCACCGCCCCGTCCTCCCGTTCGACCTCGACCGTGATGAGCGCGGCCCCGGCGTGCTTGGCCGCGTTCGTCACCGCCTCGCACACCACGAAGTACGCCGCCGTCTCCACCGCCATGGGCGGCCGCTCGTCCAGCCGGCAATCTACCGTGACCGGCACGCTGGAGCGCTCGGCCACCCCGGCCAGGGCCTCGCCGAGCCCGAGCGAGTCCAGCCCGCTCGGGTAGGCCCGCCAGGCCACCTCGCGCAGTTCGGCCAGCGCCTGCTGCGCCTCCTGGTGGGCCTGCTGGAGCAGCTCGGGGCGGCCGCGCAGCGAGCGGCCGATGAGCATCGACAGCCCCACTAGCCGCTGCTGGAGGCCGTCGTGCAGGTCACGTTCGATCCTGCGGCGTTCGGCGTCCACCGCCGCCACGATGCCCGCCCGGCTCTCGGCCAGCTCGGCGATGCGCCGCTCCAGCACCTCGGTCGGGTCGGGGCCCAGCAGGCGCAGCGCCAGGCGGCGCTCCAGCGCGTGCACCCCGGCCAGGCCCGACAGCACCAGGAACAGCGCCACGAACCCGGCCAGCGACAGGTACGCCACCAGCGGCGTCGTGGGCAGCATCCGGTCGAACGGCTCGCCCCGGCCCCACGCCGCCGCCATCCGGACGGCGGTCACGGCCCCGAAGGCCAGCACGAAGAGCACCAGCCCGCCCAGCACCCCGGCCGGCACCCGCGCGGCCAGATAACCCGTCGCCCGGCCACTCTCACGATCGTGCAGCGCGTCCAGCGCGGACGGGTCCAGGCGCAGGCGCCACGCCTCCAGTCGGGCCAGCCGCCGCGCCGACGTCCGCACGTTGGGATTGCCCAGGAACGGCAGCGTCAGCACCAGGAACACCAGCTCGGCCAGAGCGGTGAGCGCACCCAGCGCCACCGATCCGACCGTGATGCCGCCGGCCGCGCCGGCCCGGCGCAACCCGTCACGGGCGGTTCGCATGCCTCCCCTTGCGCCGCTCGGTCAGCCGGACGCCGACGAAGACGACGATCGCCAGCACCACGAGGCCGATCACCACGTAGGTGCCGATGCCGACGTAGGACTCCACCAGCTCCCACTGCTCGCCCAACCAGTAGCCGGCCATCACGAAGATGGTGTTCCAGATGGCGCTGCCCGCGGTGGTCAGCAGTGTGAACGTCAGGATCGGCATCCGCTCCACGCCGGCCGGAATGGAGATGAGGCTGCGGAAGATGGGGATCATCCGCCCGAAGAAGACGGTCTTGCGGCCGTGGCGCTGGAACCACGCCTCGGTCTTCTCGATGTCGGAGGTCTTGACCAGGGGAAGTTTTCCGGCGATGGCCAGGGTGCGCTCACGGCCCAGCAGCGCTCCGACCGCGTACAGCGCGAGCGCGCCGATCACCGAGCCGAGCGTCGTGCACACCAGGACGTCGAGGAGATCCATCTCGCCCTTGCTGGCGGTGAAGCCCGACAGTGGCAGGATCACCTCACTAGGAAGGGGCGGGAACAGGTTCTCCAGGGCGATGGCGATCCCGGCGCCGGGGGCGCCCAGGCTCTCCATCAGTCCAACCAGCCAGTCAGTCATGAGATCAAGGCTATGAAAAATCGGGGAACGTGCGGAATGAGGCCGCTGCCCGTATGACACTGGGGTAAACCCCACCCCATTCGCCCCGTACACTGTACGGCCGTGAGCTCTTCCACGGACCTGGCCCGGCACGCGGCGATCTTCCAGCCCGGCGACCCGCCACGATCGGGGCACGTGGCCTTCCTCGACCCCGGCGGCGATGACCTGATCACCATCGCCGACGCTGAAGAGCCGGGCATCAGGACCGTCCCGGCCACCCTCGTCCCCGTCGGCACGGCGGTGGCTACCCTGGCAAGGGCCCGCAAGGACCCCGGCGCCCACCCGGCCGCCCGCTTCTGGGGCGGCGCCGCGCTCATCGCGCTGCAACTGCTCACCCGCGGACGCATCCTGCCCGGCCTCTCCCCCGGCGACCACGACTCCTGGCGCGCCGGCCCGCTGGACGCCGACGACCTGCAGCGCGTCCGCGAGCTGGCCGCCGCCATGCCCGCCGCCGCCCGCGCCGTCCCGGTGGACGGCGCCGGCGAGCTGCTGCTGCCGGACGCCGAACCCCTCCTGCGCGCCTTCCTCGACGCCGTCGCCGACGCCATGCCGCGCTCGCCCGGCGCCGTCCGCGCCACCGGCGCCGCCGCCTACGCCGCGGTCAAGCCGGTGAAGGTCCCGCACCTGCGCGGTTGGGCGGAGGAGGTCTCGGCCGGGCTGGACGCCGGCCTGCGGCTGTCGCTGCGCATCGAGGCCGACGACCTGTCCGCCGCCGAGTTCGCCGCCGAATTCCGGGCCGTCGCCCAGCTGCACAGCCTGGCCGACCCGTCCCTCGTCGTGGACGCCGCCGACCTGTGGCAGGGCGCCGACCCCGGCTTCGGGCCGCGCGCCAAGATCGAGGCCACCCTCGCCGTCCGCCGCGCCGCCCGCGCCTGGCCCCGGCTGGAGCGGCTGCTCGACAGCGCCGTGCCCGACGAGCTCATCCTGACCGACGGCGACGTCGAGCAGCTGCTGGCCGGCGCAGCCGACCGCCTGGCCGCGGCCGGCGTGGACGTGCACTGGCCCAAGTCCCTGGTCCGCGGCCTCAGCGCCCGCGCCGTCATCGGCGACCGCGACCCCGCGCCCTCCGACATGCCCTCCTTCCTCGGCGGCCACCACCTGACCAGCTTCGACTGGCAGCTCGCCCTCGGCGGCGAACGCCTGAGCGCCGCCGAGATGGACCGCCTGGCCGAGGCCCACCGCCCCGTCGTACGGCTGCGCGACCAGTGGGTGCTCATCGACCCCGAGCTCGCCCGCCGGGCCCGCCAGCGCGACCTCAAGCCGCTGACCGGCATCGAGGCGCTCGGCGCCGCCCTGACCGGCACGGTCGAGGTCGAGGGCGAGCAGGTGCCCGTCGAGCCCACCGCCTGGCTGAACGAGCTGCGCGAACGCCTGTCCGAGCCCGCCGACGCCGTCCGGCCCGACGGCCTGGCCGCCACCCTGCGCGACTACCAGCTCGCCGGGCTGCGCTGGCTGGCCAGGATGACCTCGCTCGGCCTGGGCGCCTGCCTGGCCGACGACATGGGCCTGGGCAAGACGATCACCCTCATCGCGCTGCACCTGCACCGTGACCAGGACGGGAGCGCCGGTCCCACGCTCGTGGTCTGCCCCGCCTCGCTGCTGGGCACCTGGGAGCGCGAGATCTCCAGGTTCGCGCCGGGCGTTCCCGTCCGCCGCTACCACGGTCCGGGACGCACGCTCGCGGACGAGGGTTTCGTGCTGACCACGTACGCCACCATGCGCCTGGACGCCGCCGCGCTGGCCGCCCACCCCTGGGGCCTGCTCGTCGCCGACGAGGCCCAGCACGTCAAGAACCCCGCCTCCGGCACCGCCAAGGCGCTGCGCGAGATCCCCGCCGCCGCCCGCGTCGCCCTGACCGGCACCCCCGTGGAGAACAACCTGTCGGAGCTGTGGGCCATCCTCGACTGGAGCACGCCCGGCCTGCTCGGCCCGCTCGCCACGTTCAGGGCCCGCTGGGCCAAACCCGTCGAGTCCGGCGACGGCGAGACCGCCGAGCGGCTCTCCCGGCTCGTCGGGCCGTTCCTGCTGCGCCGCCGCAAGAGCGACCCCGGCATCGCCCCCGAGCTGCCGCCCAAGACCGAGACCGACCGGCCCGTCGCCCTCACCACCGAGCAGGCCGGCCTGTACGAGGCGGTCGTCCGCGAGATCATGGCCGGCATCGCCGAGGCCGAGGGCATGGCCCGGCGCGGCCTCATCGTCAAGCTGCTCACCGGGCTCAAGCAGATCTGCAACCACCCCGCCCATTACCTGCACGAGGCCGACCCGCGCCTGCCCGGCCGCTCCGGCAAGCTGGAACTGCTCGACGAGCTGGTCGACACCATCGTCGCCGAGGACGGCGCCGTCCTCGTCTTCACCCAGTACGTCGCCATGGCCCGCCTGCTGGACCGCCACCTGACCGGCCGCGGGGTGGCCACCCAGCTGCTGCACGGCGGCACCCCCGTGGCCCGCCGCGAGGAGATGGTCCAGCGCTTCCAGGACGGCAGCGCCCCGGTGTTCCTGCTCTCGCTCAAGGCCGCCGGCACCGGGCTCAACCTCACCCGCGCCGACCACGTCATCCACTACGACCGCTGGTGGAACCCCGCCGTCGAGGACCAGGCCACCGACCGCGCCTACCGCATCGGCCAGACCAAGCCCGTCCAGGTGCACCGCCTCATCGCCGAAGGCACGATCGAGGACCGCATCGCCCAGATGCTCACCGCCAAGCGCTCGCTCGCCGACGCCGTGCTCTCCTCCGGCGAGGCCGCCTTCACCGAGCTGACCGACGCCGAGCTCGCCGCCCTCGTGGAGCTCAGATGACCCCCGCACTTGGAGCCCCGATGACCGCCAGCGCCGCCCGCGGCTTCCCCGCCTTCCCGCCGCAGCGCGCGGGCGCCCGTTTCGCCACCACCTGGTGGGGGCGCGCCTGGGTCCAGGCCATGGAGGACACCTCCCTGGATCACAAGCTGCTGCGCAAGGGGCGCGCGTACGCCAAGACCGGCCAGCTCGGCCCCATCACCGTCAGCCCCGGCCGGCTGGCCGCCGTCGCCGAGAGCGAGTACGACACCGTCGTCCGCGTCGAGCAGCTCGGCGACGCCGCCTGGGAACGCTTCCTGGACCAGGTGGCCGCCAAGTCCGGGCACATCGCCGCCCTGCTCGACGGCGACATGCCGCACGACCTGGTCGAGGCCGCCGCGGACGCGGCCGTGCCGCTGCTGCCCGCCGTCGGCGACCTGGAGCCCGAGTGCGGCTGCCCCGACTGGGGTCACCCGTGCAAGCACGCCGCCGCCCTGTGCTACCAGGCGTCCTGGCTGCTGGACGCCGACCCGTTCGTGCTGCTGCTCCTGCGCGGCCGCGGCGAGCGCGACCTCGTCGAGGCCCTGCAGGGACGCGACGCCCCGGCCCCCTCCACCCGGGCGGCTCCGGCAGGGGTGCCGGTCGCGCCGGCGTACGCGGCAGGGGTGCCCGCGCTGCCCGAACCGCCGCCCGCCGACGTCCCCCGCACGCTCCCCACCTGGGCGCCGGCCCCGGGCGTTGACGTGGCCGCCCTGGCCGGGCTGGCCGCCTCCGCCGCCGCGCGGGCCCGCGAGCTGCTGCTGCGCGGCCGCCTGCCGGAGCTGACCGAGCATCAGGACCACGTCAGGCTGGCCGCCGAGCACGACCTCGGCCTCGGCGGGCTCCCGGACGCCGCCGTGCAGGCCTGGCGGTACGGCGGCGCGGACGGCCTGGACGCGCTGGAGAACGCCTGGACGCCGCCGCGCCGCGACGTGGCCAGGGCCCAGGCGCTGCTGGAGGCCGCCTGGGAGGACGAGACCCGGCCGGAGGTGCGGATCTGGCGCAACCGCTGGACGCTCGGCTCCCTGCAACTGCGTTACGGCCGCGACGGCCGCTGGTACCCCTTCACGCTGCGCGAAGGCGACTGGTGGCCCGCCGGGCCGCCCGAGCGCGACCCGGCGGCCCTGCTGTCCTGAACGCGGCTCCTGAACGCTGCTTTTGGACGCGGCTCCCGAACACGGCGTCTCGAACGCGGCTCTTGGGCGCGGGCGCGGGTCAGGTGGCCACCGAGACGACGTGACCCACCGAGGCGGCGTCGCCGATCAGCTCCAGCAGGCACGCGGCCAGGTCGGCGCGGGTGGTGTTCATGCCGCCACGCAGGTTGCGGTCCATGGCCGTGCGGTAGGCGCCGGTACGGCCGGCGTCGGTCAGGCGGGACGGGCGCACGATTGTCCAGTCGAGGTCGCCGGCTCGCAGCAGCTCCTCCGCCCTGGCCAGGTCGGCGTACGAGTGGCGGAACAGGCGCTGGACGACGAGGGGCTTGAGCACGTACCGGACGAGGGGACCGTCGTCGGGGCCGGCCACCATGCCGGAGGCGCTGACCATCAGCAGGCGGCGCGAACCGGTGCGGCGCATGGCGGCCATGATGGAGGTGATGCTGCCGGAATGGACCGTGGTGGGGCCGCGCTCGCGCGTGCCCATCGCGCTCAGCACGGCGTCGCGGCCCTTGACCGCCGGCGCGACGGCGTCCGGGTCCATGACGTCGGCCTCCACGACGTCGAGGCGGTCCCGCAGGTCGGCGGGGAGCCGGGAGGCGTCGCGGACGACGGCCGTCATCTCGTGGGCCCGCTCCAGCCCCTGACGCAGGAGCTCCAGCCCGGTGCCGCCGGTCGCTCCGAAGACGGTGAGCCTCATACCGATCCGCTCCTTCTCCCTGGGGTGAGTAAGTGTCCACTCACACCCACCATAGCGCCCCGCGTGCCCGCTCGTCCTAGAGCGCGGCGGCGATCGGCTCCAGCCCCGCGATCAACGCGTCGAGCTCGTCCGCGCCGAGCACGTCGTACGCCGGCGCGGCCAGCTCGTCGGTGCGCGCCTCGATCCGCTCCTTGGTCTCCCGGCCGGCGTCGGTGAACCCGCCGGCGGCGTCCACCAGGCCGCGAGCGCGCAGCCCGTCGACGACGGCGGCCAGCCGCGCCTTGGGCAGATGGTGGATCCGGCCGAAGTCCTCCGCCCGCATCCCGAGCGAGAGGGCCAGCAGGACGTGGGCCTCGGTGCCGCCGATGCCGTGGGCGAGCAGGACGGCGTTGTGGCCGTCCCCCCGGTGCTCGCGCAGCAGCGTCGCCGCGTGCCACAGCCTGGCCACCGGCTCCTCGGGCACGGCGAGCTCCCGCAGCCCGGCGTACAGCGCCCGGCCCTCGGCCGGCGCGCTGCGGGCCGCCCGGAGGGCGAGGTCGGCGGCCCGCTCCAGGCCGGGCTGGTCGGCGAGCTCCCCGATCCGCTGCCGCAGCGCGGCGGCGCTGGCGCGCTCGCGTACGGCGATCGCCTCCTCCGGGGTGATCTTCCCCCAGACCCAGGGGATGTGGCGGGCCACCTCGCCCTCGGCGAAGTTGTAGAACACCGCGTGCACCACCCCGGCCGGCGCGAGTCCCAGCGGCGCGGCGCGGCCCGCGAAGTATCCGTCCCAGTAGTTGCGCATGCCGAGCGCCAGGAACGCCTCGTTCACCGCCTCGGAGAAGGCGATGGTGGCGATCGGCTCGATGAGCTCGAACATGCGGCGGATCTTGGCCTGTGGGTGCGTCAGCATCGGTCGGCGTCTCTTTCGGTCGTGACGGCGCCCCTCGTGGGCGGCCCTTCACCCTGGCTACGAACGACGCGGCCCGGATTCGACGACTCGGGCCGAAGATTTTCCGCCGACTGAATTGGTCCTCTGACAGCTGGTCGGATCGGACCTTATCGAGGGTACCGATTCCTGCCAGGCTGAGGACATGACGACGACAGCGACCCGCTTCGAGGGCCAGGTGCTCACGCCTGGCGACACCGGCTACGACAGCGCCCGTACCGTCTGGAACGCCATGATCGACCGGCGTCCACGCATGATCGTCCGCGCGACATCCGTCGCCGACGTGGTGGCCGCGGTGCGACTGGCCCGCGAACAGGACCTGGAGATCGGCGTGCGCTGCGGCGGCCACAACGCCGCCGGCTTCGCCGTGCCCGACGACGGTCTCATGATCGACCTGACGCCCATGGGCGGCGTGCGGATCGACCCGGCCCGCCGCCTGGCCCGGGTGCAGGGCGGCGCGCTGCTCGGCGCGCTGGACCGGGCCTCCCAGGCGTACGGCCTGGCCACCACCGCCGGCAACGTCTCCCACACCGGCGTCGGCGGGCTCACCCTCGGTGGCGGCATGGGCTGGCTGGCCCGCCAGTACGGCCTGGCCTGCGACAACGTCGTCTCCTACACGGTGGTCACCGCCGAGGGCGACGTGGTGACCGCGAGCCGTACCGAGCACCCCGACCTGTTCTGGGGCCTGCGCGGCGGTGGCGGCAACTTCGGCGTCGTCACCGAGTTCGTGTTCCGGTTGCACCACACCGGCACGCGGACCCTGGTCGCCGAGTTCGACTTCCGCGCCGAGGACGCCGTCCCGGTCATCGAGGGCTGGCGCGACCTGAACGCGGTCGCGCCCCGGCAGGCGACGTTCACCGCCGGTGTCGGCAGTACTCCCTCCGGCCCGATCGCCACGCTGGGGTTCGTGTGGGTCGGCGACCCGGCCGAGGGCCGTCGGCTGCTGCCCGCGATGCGGGCGCTCGGGCGTCCCGTCGCCACCCGCGTCACCACGCCGTCGTACGTCGAACTGCAGCGCCGCGAGGACTCCACCGGCGGCCACGCGTACCGCCGCTACGCCAAGGGGCACTACCTGCGAAGCTTTCCCACCGCGGCCATCGAGGCGTTTCTGCTGCGCGGCGGCTCCGACCTGAGCGCCGATCCGGGCCTGCCGGGCGTCGGCCTCCAGGCGCACGGCGGCGCCATCGCCGACGTCCCGGAGGCGGATGCGGCGTTCAGCCACCGCGACACGATGTTCGAGTTCGGCGCCGGCTCCCGCTGGAGCGACCCGGCCGAGGACGACGCCAGGATGGGTGCCGCCCGCGCCGCCGGGGCCGCGCTCGAACCGTACGCCGGCGGGATCTACGTCAACTCGTTGACGGCCGACGAACTGGCCGATGAGCGGCGCGGTGTGCGGCGGGCGTACTCGGACGCGAAGCTGGCCAGGCTGACCGCGGTGAAGACCGCGTACGACCCGGCGAACGTGTTCCACCTGAACCAGAACATCCGCCCGGCGCGATCAGCACGGTGACCGGCCTTGGCGGCGAGCATCGTGACCGGCCGCGTCAGGAGCTCCGTACCTCCCGGATGGCCGTCGCCAGCAGCGCGACCCCTTCGGTGATGGCGCTCTCGCCGAGGATGGCGTAACCGAAGATCAGGCCGCCGGGCCCGGCGGCGGCGATCCGGTACGGCCCGACGCCCTGAACGCCGAGCCCGTGCCGGGCGGCGGCCGCCACCACGGCCGCCTCGTCGAGATCGGGCGGAAGCCAGGCGACCACGTGCTGCCCGGCGGCGATCCCGGCCGGTCGCAGCTCAGGCAGACGGGTACGCAGCGCGCCGAGCAGGACGTCGCGGCGCCGCCGGTACACCGGGCGCATCCGGCGCAGGTGACGGTCGAACTCGCCGCGGCCGAGGAAGTCGGCGAACGTCAGCTGGTCGATGACCGGTGAACCGCGATCGGCGAGCAGCTTCGCCGCGGCGACGTCGGCGACCAGGTGGGCGGGCAGCACCATCCAGCCGAGCCGCAGCCCCGGCGCGAGCGTCTTGCTGGCCGTGCCGCAGTAGACGACGTGGTCGGGGGCCAGGCCCTGCATGGCGCCCACGGGAGAGCGGTCGTAGCGGTATTCGGCGTCGTAGTCGTCCTCGATCACGATCGCGCCGCGGCGCCTGGCCCAGCGGATCACCTCGGCCCTGGCCGCCGCCGGCAGCACCCCGCCGGTCGGCCACTGGTGCGACGGCGTGAGGATCAGCGCGTCGGCGTCGGCCCGGTCGAGCGCGTCGGTCCGGACGCCGTCCGGGCCCACCGGGATGCCGGTCACGTCGAGTCCCGCGTCCACGGCCAGCACCCGG
Source organism: Nonomuraea fuscirosea (assembly GCF_003001935.1). GTDB lineage: Bacteria > Actinomycetota > Actinomycetes > Streptosporangiales > Streptosporangiaceae > Nonomuraea > Nonomuraea fuscirosea. The sequence goes on from NZ_PVNG01000006.1 coordinate 340,759, forward strand.
GCGTCGTCGGCGGACGAGGGGTCCTCCATGGCGATCCGCTCGACGCCGCGTGCCGCGAGCACCTGGATCAGCAGCGAGATGCCCTGGGCGTAGCCGTTGCAGACGACCACGTTGCCGGGGACGGCCAGGGTGCCGCGCACCCGGTTGAGGTAGTCGCACAGGGCCTGGCGCAGTTCGGGCACCCCGCGCCCGTCGAGGTAGGCGAACCGGTCGTTGGGCGTGGTGGTGAGCACACTGCGGACCGAGCGCAGCCAGGCGGCCCGGGGGAACTGCGACACGTCGGTGCGCCCGTACCCGAAGTCGACCTTGAAACCGGGGCCCGGCGCCGTCGCCTGTGCGGGGTCCGCGCCGGCGGCGGCCGGCGGCATCGACGCCGCGACCTGGGTGTAGCCGCCCGAGCGGCTGGCCAGGTAGCCCTCGGCCACGAGCTGCTGGTAGGCCTCCACGACCACCCCGCGGGAAACCCCGAGCCCCGAGGCGAGGGTGCGGGTGGGCGGCAGCGACGCGCCGGCGCGCAACCGGCCGGCCCGGATGCTCGTGCGGATGGACGCCTCGATCTGCCGGTGCAGCGGCACTCCGGCGTCGCGGTCCAGCTCGATGAGCAGGTCCTCGGCCGGCCCGGAACCGGTCCTCGATCGCCCCACGGAACGGACCCTACTCGTCGGCCAGCAGCCGGCGCAGGAGTTCCTCGTCGCCCGGATGCAGCTCGCCGACGAACCGCCGCAGGACGGTCGCGCGGTCGTCCTCGGCGTCGAGCAGGGCGCTCATCCGCTGCGCGACCAGCCCGGCGGCGTCGGTGAGAGCGCCGTAGCGGTAGGCGCGCCCTTCGCGGCGGCGGGCGACCGCCTTCCTCCTGTGCAGGCGGACCAGCGTGGTGACGACGGCGCTGTAGGACAGCCCGCCCTCGGGATCGACGAGATCGCGGACCTGACCGGGCGTGAGCGAGCGCCCCGCGTCGCGCAGAGTGGCGAGGATCGCCGCCTCCAGTTCGCCGGGCCGGCGGCGCCGGCCTTGATCGGGAGAACCGTCCGCCGGATCTTCGTTCATCACGCCCACCCTACCGGCCCGCCTGGCTAGTTAGGTGAGCCTATGTTAACTTCTACAAGCGTGTAGCAGGGCTGAGCGTTGGCCCGCTCGCCCAAGCATTGGAGCAAATCGGTGTTCGCCAGCTTTCTCATCGGCCTGCGCGAAGGACTGGAGGCGGCTCTCGTCGTCTCCGTGCTGGTCGCCTTCCTGGTCAAGAGCGACCGCTCGGACCGGCTGCCGCACGTCTGGACCGGCGTGCTGGCCGCCGTGGCGCTCTCGGTCGGCTTCGGCGCGATCCTGACCTTCACCGCCGCCAGGCTCGGCCACACCGGTCAGGAGCTCTTCGACGCGATCACCTCGCTGCTGGCCGTCGTCTTCGTCACCTGGATGATCTTCTGGATGCGCCGGGCCGCCCGCGCGCTCTCCGGCGAGCTGCGCGGCAAGCTCGCCGGCGCGCTGGAGCTCGGGCCGGCGGCCGTCGTCGTCATGGCCTTCCTGGCCGTGGCGCGCGAAGGGCTGGAGACCACCCTGCTGTTCTTCGCCTCCGTGCAGGGCGCGACCACCTCGGCCCAGCCGCTCATCGGCATCAGCCTCGGCCTGCTCGCCGCGGTGGTGCTCGGCTACGGCCTGTACAAGTCGGCCGTCCGGATCAACCTGACCAAGTTCTTCACCTGGACCGGCCTGCTGCTGATCCTGGTCGCGGCGGGCATCTTCAAGTACGGCGTGCACGACCTGCAGGAGGCGAACGTCCTGCCCGGCCTGAGCACCTACGCCTTCGACCTCAGCGCCGTCCTGCCCGCCGACTCCTGGTACGGCGCCCTGCTGGCCGGAATGCTCAACATCACCCCGCAGCCCAGCGTCGCGGAGACCATCGCCTGGGCCGCCTACCTGATCCCCACGCTCTTCCTCTTCCTGCGCCCCGCGCGCACCCAGCCTTCTCCCGCGCCCGCGGTCTGAACAGGAGCACCATGTCCGCCACCATCCGTCTCACCGCCGGCGCTCTCGCCCTGGCCGGGCTGACCGCGCTGACCGCCTGCGCGGCGGAGGCCCCCGCCCCGGGCGCGGCGCCGAAGCCGGGCAAGGTCACCGTGAACGCGAGCGACACCGAGTGCAAGGTCGCCGTCTCGGAGGTCGCGGCCGGCACCAGCACGTTCGCGATCACGAACGGCGGCAGCAAGGTGACCGAGTTCTACGTGTACGCGCCGGGCGACCGCGTGCTGGCCGAGGTGGAGAACATCGTCCCCGGGCTGACCCGCGAGCTGATCGCCGAGCTGCCCGCCGGAACCTACGAGACGGCGTGCAAGCCCGGCATGGTCGGCAAGGGCATCCGCAACCCGCTCAAAGTGACCGGCGAGCACAAGCCGCTGACCGCCGACGCCAAGCTCGCCGAGGCCACGCGGAGCTACCAGCGCTACGTCAAGTCGCAGAGCGACACGCTGCTGGTCAAGACACAGGAGTTCGTGGACGCGGTCAAGGCGGGCGACATCGGCAAGGCCAAGGAGCTCTTCTCTGTCTCGCGTACGTACTGGGAGCGCATCGAGCCGGTGGCGGAGATCTTCGGCGACCTCGACCCGGCGATCGACGCCCGCGAGGCGGACCTGGCCGACGGCGAGGAGTGGACCGGCTTCCACAAGATCGAGAAGGATCTGTGGATCACCAAGGACGTGAGCAAGGACGGGCCCGTCGCCGACAAGCTCATCGCCGACGTCAAGACCATCGTGACCAAGGCCAACGCCGCCGAGCTCACCCCGCTCAACCTGGCCAACGGCGCCAAGGAACTGCTCGACGAGGTGGCCACCGGGAAGATCACCGGTGAGGAGGACACCTGGTCGCACACCGACCTGTGGGACTTCGACGCCAACCTCCAGGGCTCCAAGGCCGCGGTGCAGGCGCTGCGCCCGGTGCTGGAGGAGCGGGCGCCCGACCTGGTCAAGACCCTGGACGAGAAGTTCGCCGCCGCCGAGACCGAGCTGGGCGAGCATCGCAAGGGTGACGGCTGGCGGCTGCACGACGAGCTGTCCAAGGCCGAGCTCAAGCGCCTGTCCGACGTGATCAACGCGCTGGCCGAGCCGATCAGCGAGATCGCACCGATCGTGGCGCGATGAACGAACGGCTGAGTCGCAGGAAGGTGTTCGGCCTCGGCGCGGCGGGAGTCGCCGCAGCCGGCGCCGGCGCGATCGCGTCCCGTTCGCTCCTCCAGGAGCCGGCCGCCGCGCACGCCACCACCGCCGACCCCTTTCCCTTCTACGGCGAGCACCAGGCGGGCATCGTCACGCCCGCCCAGGACCGGCTGCACTTCGTCGCCTTCGACGTCGTCACCGACAAGCGGGCCGAGCTGGTGGACCTGCTGCAGGAGTGGACGGCCGCCGCCGCCCGGCTCACCCAGGGGCAGGAGGCCGGCGCCCTCGGCGCGGCCGGCGGCTCGCCCGAGGCCGCGCCGGACGACACCGGTGAGGCGCTCGGCCTGCCCGCCTCGGGGCTGACGCTGACGATCGGGTTCGGCCCGTCCCTGTTCGACCGCCGCTTCGGGCTGGCCGCCAGACGCCCCGCGGCCCTGGCCGACCTGCCGAAGTTCCCCGGCGAGCAACTGGTGCCGGAGATCTCGGGGGGCGACCTGTGCGTGCAGGCGTGCGCGCACGATCCGCAGGTCGCCGTGCACGCCATCCGCAACCTGACCAGGATCGGCTTCGGCAAGGTGTCGGTGCGCTGGTCACAACTCGGCTTCGGCCGTACGTCCTCCACCTCGCGCGCCCAGGTGACCCCGCGCAACCTGATGGGCTTCAAGGACGGCACCAACAACATGAAGCTGGAGGACGCGGCCCTGCTGCGCGACCAGCTCTGGGCCAGGGCGGAGGACGGCACCGGCTGGATGGCGGGCGGCAGCTACCTGGTGACCAGGAAGATCCGCATGATCGTCGAGACGTGGGACCGCACCTCGCTGCGTGAGCAGGAGGAGATCTTCGGCCGCAGCAAGGGCGAGGGCGCGCCCGTGGGCCGGAAGAACGAGTTCGACCCGGTCGACCTCGCGGCCATGAAACCCGACGCCCACGTACGGCTGGCGCATCCCAGCAGCCACGGCGGCGCGCATCTGCTGCGGCGCGGCTACAACTACGTCGACGGCTCCGACGGGCTCGGCCGGCTGGACGCGGGGCTGTTCTTCATCGCCTACCAGCGTGATCCGCGGAAGCAGTTCGTGCCGGTGCAGATGGGCCTGGCCAAGGCCGATCGGCTCAACGAGTACATCAAGCACGTGTCGAGCGGCGTGTTCGCCTGCCCGCCCGGCGTCAGGGACGCCGGGGACTACTGGGGACGCGCCCTGTTCGGATGAACGATCCCCGCCTCAGTGCAGGGCGCCGTGGGCGAGAACGAGCAGTTCGACCAGATCGTAGAGGGCCTCTCCGGTCCAGATGAGCGAACTCGCCGCCAGCACCGCGGGAATGGCGGCCGGCCAGGCCCGGCCGCCGGCGTTCTGGTGGCCGAGCAGCGCGGCGACCCGGCGCGGTATCGCGCCTGGGCGCCTCGGCCTGGCGAAGGAGGCGAACCTGCCGGCCTGCGGCGAAGGCCGGCCGTGCGCGGCGAGCGCCGCCGTGCCGATCGCCCTGGCCACGACCGTGCGGTCGCCGACCGCCGCTGCCGCGTGCTCGTCGGCGGCCCGTTCGGTCAGGTAGCCGACCCGGTCGGAGACCCACCACAGCGCGGGGTGCAGCGCGCCGGCCAGGTCGCTCAGCACCATCAGCGCGGGATGGCCCTGGGTGAGATGCGCCCGTTCGTGGGCGAGCAGAGCCTCGTACTGCTGATCGGTGAGGATCTTCCGCATCCCGGTCGTGACCACGACGTGGCCGGGCCTGCCCGGGACGGCGAACGCCTCCACCCGCGGGCTCCTAACCACGACGACCCCGTCATGGGCCGCGGCCCCGGCCCATCGCGCCGCGAGGGCGCGCCCGCCGCGATGACGCCGCACCACCCGGCCGGCGGCCACCGCCGCCCACACCAGCAGGCCCACGCACAGCCACGGCGCCCAGCGCACATTTCCCGTGTCGGCGATCACCGTCTGATAGGACCACCCGAAATATCCGGCGACCGCGGGAACCTCGGCGGCGGCCTTGACGGCGAACGCCGCCACATTGAGCACGCTCGCCAGCGCGGTCCCGGCCGCCGACCAGGCCAGGACCCTGGCCGCGGGCGCCGGGGGCAGCCGGTCGGCGAGCAGCGCGATGACGACGACCAACGCCACCGGGGCCGCCACGACGGACCAGACGAAATGATCGAACAAGGTGGTGCTCCCGCGGACGCGTCACCGGCGACCGCTTCCCCGAGCGGTCCTTAGGCAAAGCTAACCTAACGTCGCTGAAGGGCGGAAGGAAGGGACGGTGGACGGCGGCGTCCGCTTCCGGCCGGGGTCATGGGGCTTATACATCAAACTGGTTTGATGTATTGTCGGGGTCATGGTGAGCTCGCCCACCCCGGCCTTCGTCCGGCTGGCCGCCCATCCCATCCGGTGGCGGCTGCTGACCGAGCTGGCCACGGGTGACCACCGGGTCCGCGAGCTGGTCGACCTGGTCGCCGAGCCGCAGAACCTGGTCTCCTACCACCTGCGGGAGCTGCGTAGGGGCGGGCTGGTCACCGCCCGCCGCAGCACGTTCGACGCCCGCGACAGCTACTACCACCTCGACCTGGAACGTTGTGCCGCGGCGCTGGCCGACACCGGCGCCCTCCTGCACCCCGCGCTCCGCCTCTCCCCGCTCCCGCCTCCATCTTCAGCGGCGTCCGTCCGCCCGCCCGTGGTGCTGTTCGCCTGCACCGGCAACAGCGCCCGCTCCCCGATCGCCGAGGCCCTGCTGCGCCACCACGCAGCCGGCCTGGCCGAGGCGGCCAGCGCGGGCAGCCACCCCAGGGAGCGGCTGCACCCGGACGCCGTGCGCGTCCTGCGCGAACGTCACGGCATCGACGTGAGCGACCAGCGTCCACGGCATCTGGACAGCCTGGCCGGCCGCCGCTTCGACTACGTGATCAGCCTGTGCGACAAGGTCCGCGAGGTCTGCCCCAGCTTCGGGCCCCGTTCCCGCACGGTGCACTGGAGCATCCCCGACCCCGCCGCGCCCGGCTCCTCCGCTTCCGGCGGCAGCGGAGCCGGGCGGGACGAGGAGGCCCGTCACCTCGCGTTCGACCGCGTCGTGGCGGAGATCGACATCCGCATCCGCCACCTGCTGCCCGTCCTCACGTCACAGGAGGTCTCGTCTTGACATCCTCCCCCTCCTGAAGGAGGGGGATTCCCACGGTCGCCCGTGAGGCTTCCTGCTTCACTGCCGGTCGCCCGCCCGAGAAAGGAAATCCTCGTTGAGGTCTTACACCAGCTCCACAGGCGTTTTTCCTCTCCGCCAGCCCGGCGGCGAGGGTGTTCCTGATTGTTCGTCCGGCGGCTTGGTTATCGCCACCGCCGAACAGATCAACGAGTCGTGCCGTGTCGCGCGGCGTTTTGACGCCGGTTCGCCTGCCGGCGAACAGGCTGCCCCTGTCCTGCTCCGCAGGGGTCCGATTCCTCCCCCGCCTGAAGGCGGGGGTTTCCTCGGAGGTACCTGATGACCGCACCAGCACAGGAACAGCTCGCCGGCGTGCGCTATCTCGTCGACGACGTGGCCGCCGCCGTCGACTTCTACACCACCCATCTGGGCTTCACCCTGCGCCTCGACGCCGCGCCCGCCTTCGCCGACGTCGTCCGCGGACCGCTGCGGCTGCTGCTGTCCGGACCGGCCAGTTCCGGCGCCCGCGCCACCCCCACGGGCCTCACCGCAGGGGGCAACCGCATCCACCTCATCGTCGGCGACCTCGACGCCGAGATCGCCCGCCTCCGCGCCGCCGGGCTGTCGTCCTTCTCCAGCGACGTGGTCGCCGGCCCCGGCGGACGCCAGATCCTGCTCACCGACCCGGCGGGCAACCTGGTCGAACTGTTCCAGCCCGCCCAGGCTTGATCCGGCCCGGCCGGCATCAGCCCGCGCTTTCCGGCAGGCCGCTCCTGGCCGGCGGGCGTTCCTGCGGCAGCCGGCGCTCCAGGCGCAGCATGAGGACGGCGCCCAGCGCCGCGAGGAGGCCGACGACCAGCCACGGGAGCAGCCGGTTCTGGTTGAAGAGCAGGCCGAACAGGCCGGGGGCGAGGATGTTCGCGATGGCGAAGGAGTACTGGAACGACGCCAGGTACGTGCCCCGCGACCCGGCCGGCGCCGCGTCCGCCGCCAGCGCGTTCGTCGCCGGCCCGGAGATCATCTCCGCGACGGTGTAACACAGCACCACCGCCACCAGGTACGGCACCAGCACCTGCGCCGGCAGCAGCACGGCGACCGCCGACGCGAGGCACCACAGCGCCCACAACGCGCCGGCCCAGGTCAAGGCGCGGGCGCGGGTCCAGCGGCGGCGGACGAACCGGGTCAGGGCGGCCGTGCAGGTGGCGAGCAGCAGCGTGTTCATGGCCAGGAGGGGGCCGGGCGCCCAGTCGGGGCCGGACAGTCCCTGGACGACGTAGACGGGCAGGGACAGGGCGAGGAACGTGCTGCACAGGGCGAAGATCGTGCACGTCCCGATCAGCGCGAGGTAGGGCCGGTCACGCAGCAGCGCCCGGTGCCCGGAAGGACGGTCCGCCGGCGGCGGCTGATGGGGCAGCGCCGGCACCGTGAGCACGACCATGAGCGCGGCGGCCAGGAACGCCAGCGCGCTGCCCAGGATCAGCCCGTCGTAGACGCGCGTGGAGTCGAAGGCGAGCATCGCGCCGGCCAGCAGCGCTCCGCCGCCGGCGCCCGCCTCCCTGATCATCCCCGTGCGCGCGTACCAGTGATCCTTCGCCTCCGCCGCCTCGGCGTCCACCTGATGGGCGTGGTCGGCGTGGTCGGCGATGAGCGTGAAGATCGAGGACCAGTAGACCCGCAACCCCACCGTCGTCACGAGGACGGCGACCACCAGCGACCCCGCCCCGGAGACCGTCAGGTAGAGCAGGAAGCCGAGCCCTTGCAGCGCCTGGCCGCCGGCGACCACCAGCCGCGGCCCGAACCGGTCGGCCAGCCGCCCGACGACGATCGGCACCGGCAGGGTCAGCGCCGTGGTCACGCTGACCAGCAGCCCGATGGTCGCCAGGTCCAGGTCGGTGACCTTGAGGAAGTACAGCAGGGACAGCGGGAGATACAGGCCCGTGCCCAGGGAGTCGATCGCCACCGCCGTCAGCAGTGGCCAGCGCCTTCGGCGTCGCCGCTCGATGTCCTCGTCTTCCGCCGCCCGCGCCACGCCGATGCACCACCCTGGTCCCGTCCGATGATGAGCCCTATTTCCTAGCATGAGAAGTCCGGGTTTCACCTGGGCTTCCGCGCGAGCCGGCTCCAGGAGGATGGACCATCTGTCCGTCAAGGGTTCCGGGTCCGTCCCGGCGGATCGGCCGGACCTGCGCCCGCGCGCCTCATCCCCCGCTGGGGGGAGGGGCCCACCCCTTCGCGGGGAGGCGAGGCCCGGTGCGCGCTTCCTACGATCGGGCCCATGAGTGATCTCCATCGTCCGCGGCGCTGGCCGGCGTACCTGATGGCGGCGCTGTTCCTCGGCTACGCCGCCGGGAAGGCCGTCTTCGCCGCGCAGGCCCGGCTCGGGTTCCCGGGCGGACCGCCCGTGTCGGCCGCCGAGGCCGCCGGCTACTTCCTCGAGCCGGCCACCGCGCAGTGGCTCGCCGCCGCGACCGGCGTGCTGGGCGCATGCGTCGCCATGGCCACGGTCACGACGGCCGGCCGCGGCGTGCCGCGCGCGTTGATGCTGCTCGTCCTGGCCGGGATGACGCTGGCCGTCGTGGGCGGGGGCGGCATCATGATCGTGGACGGCTTCGTCGGCATCGGCGTGGGCTGGCGGTGGTATCACGGACTCCTCGGGACCGTCGCGATCGCCGTGTCCCTGGAGATGATCAGGTCGTACGTGAGAGCCACGAGGCCCGTCCCGGCGTGATCCGGCCCGGGAGCTCATGCCCCAGGCGGCTGGAGATCCGCGCGGGTGAACACCGGGCAGCCGAGGAGTTCGCCGAGAACGGTGCGCTGCCTGCCGGTCAGCGGATTGAAGAACACCACCGCCAGGGCATCCGCCTCCGCGCGTTCCTGAGCGATCTCGCGGACCTTCCCCGTGCTCATGAGCGTCCTGGAGGAGTACGGCCGGTCCATGTTGTCCCTCCCCCCGGGAGCCCGTCCCTTCTTCCCACCCGAGATCCCCCGCCGCTGGACGAAGCACCCGACGACCCGGCCGCCCAGAGCGGCCACCTCTCCCGCCAGAGCATCCATACACGCCAGGTGATCCTTCCGCCTGGCGGAGAAAAGACCTGCGAGAAGGACATCACCGCCCTCGATGACGTCCTTGGGGGCACGTACAGGAGATGGTCGCCCAGCCTTCCGGCGCTTCCGCTCACCACGCACCTCAGCAGCTTAGATACGGGCGCCGGGAGAGTCGAACCAGGTCGAACCACCGCCTCGGAAGACCCCCTGCGTCAACCAAGGGTTGACGATTCCAGTGCGTCAACCTATGGTTGACGGCATGCAGAGCAACGTACGACTCGACGACCTCATCACCACGATCAAGGACCGCCACCCGGACGGCGACCCCCTCGGCGAGCTGTCCGACGCCGTCACCCTGGCCGAGCACATCGGCGAGATCGCCGACCACCTCATCGGCCACTTCGTCGACCAGGCCAGGCGCTCCGGCGCCTCGTGGACCGACATCGGCCACAGCATGGGCGTCAGCAAGCAGGCCGTGCAGAAGCGCTTCGTGCCCAAGAGCAGCGGAAACTCCCGGCCCCTCCAGGACGATCTGCGTACCTTCTCCCGCTTCACCGACAAGGCGCGCAGCGTCCTCGTCAAGGCACAGGAGGAGGCCCGTACGGGTGGCCACGCCCACATCGAGGCCGGGCACCTGGTGCTGGGCCTGCTGCGCGAGCCCGAGGGGCTGGCCGCCACGACCATGGTGGCGCTCGGCGCCTCCCTGGACGCGGTCAGGGACGCCGTCACGGCCGAGCTCGGCCCCGGCGACGGGCCGGGCTCCCAGCCGACGCCGTTCACCGCGCAGGGCAGGAAGGCGCTGGACCTGGCCGCGCGCGAGGCGCTGCGCCTCGAACACGACTTCGTCGGCACCGAGCACCTCCTGCTCGGCATCCTGTCGCTGGACGACGCGCCGGTGGTAGGCACGCTGGCCGGGCTCGGCGTGGCCAAGCAGTCCGCGGAGGCGGAGATCGTACCCGCGGTCGAACGGATGCTGCGCTCGAAGAACGCGTGATCCCGCGCCGGCCGCCTTCGCCCCGGCCCCTTGAGCCGCGACCGTGCGCTGCCGGCCTTCCCGCTGTCGGCCTTGCGCTCTCGGCGAAGACGTTCCGCCGTGGGCGATGACGGGTGCCGTACGGCGGATGCGGAGGCGATCGTTGAGGAGGCGAGGCACCGGGCGGCGGAAGGGGGGCATCAGCGCGATGGCGGTGACGGAGGTGCGTGGACCGGCCGGCTGGCTGGCGGCGGAGGTCCGCGACAGCGATGACTGGCAGACATATCTCGGCGAGCGACACCAGCGGGAGATCATCGACGCCGTGAGAGCCGGGCCGGGCGACGGACGGTTCCCGCTGCCGACACTCGGCCCCGTCCTGCGGGATGTGCGTGAGCGGCTCGTGCGCGGCCGCGGGTTCGTGCTGCTGCGGGGAGTGCCGGTGGGCGAGCTGAGCGAGCGGGAGTGCGAGGCCGCCGCGCTGGGCCTGGCCGGGCACGTCGGGCAGATCCTCCCGCAGGGCCCGGACGGGGCGCCGCTGAGACACGTACGCGACACCGGCGCCGACCCGGCCGGCGCCGTCACCCGCAGCTACCAGCACAGTGGGCAACTGGGTTACCACAGCGACCCGTATGACGCCGTCGCCCTGCTGTGCCTGCGCCCGGCGCGATCCGGCGGGCTCAGCTCCATCGTCAGCTCCGTCGCCGTGCACAACGAGCTCGTACGCACCCGCCCCGACCTGGCCCAGGTGCTCTACCAGCCGTGGTGGCACGACCGCCGCACCGGGGACGGTCCCGACAGCTTCTACACCAAGCCGCTGTGCACCCCGCGCCCGGGCGGCGGAGTGTCCATCGCCTACGGGCCCGACTACCTCCGCTCGGCGCTGCGCGGCCCCGGCGTGCCGCCGCTCACCCCCGCCCAGACGGAGGTGATGGAGCTGCTCGACCGGCTGACGGGCGACCCCCGCTTCGCGCTGACCATGGACCTGCGGGCCGGCGACCTGCAGCTACTCAACAACCATGTCGTCCTGCACAGCCGCACCGCCTACACCGACCACCCCCGGCCCGACCTCCGCCGCCACCTGCTGCGCCTCTGGCTGACGACATAGCGGCGGCCGGCCCAGCGGGCGCTCAACGGGTGCTCAGTGGGGCTCCGCGGGCCCGGCGGGAGCTCGGCGGGCGGGGCGGCTGATCACCAGGAGGCCGGGGAGCCGGTGACGGCAGACAGCGGCGGGGCTCGGCGAAGGGCGGCCGGTCGCCCCGAAGGCCGAAAAGCCGGTAACGGCAGGCGAGCGGCGGGCCCCGGCGGTGGCGCGATCCGGACCAATCTTCGCCAGTGGTTGTCAGGCTTGGGCGGTTGGTCTGACGACGACCTCGCTGATGTCGACGCCCCCCGGCTGCTCGATGGCGAACCCGATCGCCGCCGCGATGGCCGAGGGCGGGATGGCGATCTCGTCGCGCTGCCGGGCGATCGCCGCGGCCGCCTCGGGGGGCGCCCCCTTGCCCACCCCCTCGGTGTTGGTGAACCCGGGTGAGACGAGGGTGACGCGCAGGTCGGGCCCCGACTCCTGGCGCAGCGCCTCGGTCAGCACCTTGACCGCCGCCTTGGTGGCCGCGTAGACGCCCTGCGGCGATTTCACGACGTACGCCGCGGTGGAGGCGACGTTGACGAACTGGCCCGAGCGTTGCCGCCGGAAGACGGGCAGGGCCGCGCCGATGCCGTTCAGCAGCCCGGTGACGTGCGTCGCGACCATCGCGTCCCAGTCGTCCTGGCGCAGGTCGTCGAAGGGTGACACCGCCATCGTGCCGGCGTTGGAGACGAGGACGTCGAGCCGGCCGTACCGATCGATCGCCGTGTCCGTGAGCAGCATCATGTCCTCGCGGCGCGTCACATCGACGACCTCCCCGACGGCCGAACCGCCTTGGGCGGCGATCTGCGCCACCACCTCGCGCAGCCGGTCCTTTCTGCGCGCACCGAGCACGAGCCGGGCGCCCCTCTCGGCGAGGTACGTCGCCGTAGCCGCTCCGATGCCGCTGCTGGCGCCGGTGATCGCCACCACCTTTCCCGCGATGCCTGTCATGATCAGCAATCCTTCCCCGAGGTATGTGCGCCGGCCGGCCGATGGCCTACAGTGAAAGTGGAGGCGCCACCACTTATTTGCAGCGTAAGTGGGCACGCCTCCGTTTAGCAACTCGAAGGACGGAGAGGGGACGACGGGCCGCCGATGAGCCAGCACGCACCGCGCCCGTTGCGAGCCGACGCGCGCCGTAACCGGGACAAGATCATCACGGCCGCGGCGGGCATCTTCGCCGAACACGGACTGGACGCCCACCTGGAACGCATCGCCAAGGAGGCGGGCGTGGGCACCGCCACCCTCTACCGCAACTTCCCCACCCGGGAGGCGCTGATCGAGGCGGTCTACCGCAACGAGATGGCCCAGCTGTGCGACGCCGTGCCGGACCTGCTCGCGGAGCATGCGCCGGACGAGGCCCTGCGCGCCTGGACGCGCCTCTTCCTCGACTACGTGAGCGCCAAGCTCGGCATGGCCGACGCCCTGCGCGCCATCGCCGCCACCGGCGAGAACCCGTACGGTCACAGCCGGGAGATGATCCAGGACGCCATCACCGCCCTGATGGACGCCTGCGTGGCCGCCGATCTGATCCGCACCGACATCAGCCCGGCGGACCTGGGCGCCGCCCTGGCGGGCATCGCCCTCACCTCCGCCGCGCCCGAGCAGCGGGAGCAGGCCGAACGCCTGCTCGACCTCACCCTGGACGGCCTCAGGATTCGAACGTGACGCCACGAGAAGACCTTTCCCGCGCGTGAGACGCCGCTCCCTCCGGACGCCCCCTGCGCCGCCGGACGAGGAGGTCGGCCCTTGATCGGAGCCGACACTAAGATCGCGGGCATGCGAGTCTTCATCTCGGTCGACATGGAAGGTGTCGCGGGCGTCGCGACCCTCGACCAGGCCGTACGCGGCGGCACCGGCTACGCGCGAGCCCAGCGGCTGATGACCGCCGAGGCCGACGCCGCCGTGAGGGGCGCCTTCGACGCCGGCGCCGAGGAGGTCGTGGTCAACGACAGCCACGGCAGCATGGACAACCTCCTGCACGCCGAACTGGACCCGCGCGCCCAGGTGGTGACCGGCTCGCCCAAACCGCTGGCCATGATGCAGGGCATCACGGAGGGCGACGCGGTCGCCCTGCTGGTCGGCTACCACGCGGCGGCGGGCGAGCGCGGCGTGCTGGCGCACAGCTTCTCCGGCACCTTCCGCGAGATCCGGGTGAACGGCGCGCCGGTCGGCGAACTCGAGGTCAACGCCCTGCACGCCGCGGCGCTGGGCGTGCCCGTGGGGCTGGTCACCGGCGACGACCTGGTCTGCGCCGCGGCGGCCAAGGCGCTGCCCGGAGTGCGGACCGTACCGGTGAAGCGGGCGGCGGGCTTCCATGCGGCGACCTCCACACACCCGTCGGTGGCCGCCGAGCGCATCAGGGCCGCGGCCCGCGACGCCGTGGCCGGCCACGCCGGGCTGGAGTGCCCGCCGGTGCCGGACAGCTTGCGCATCGAGATCGAGTTCTCCACCCCGCTGGCCTGCGACTACGCCATGTACGTGCCTGAGGCGCGGCGGCTCGGCGGCCTGGGACTGGTCCGCGAGGTCGGCAGCACCGAGGACCTGATCAGGCTGATCTCCGCCTGCCTGCACCTGTCGGCACACGCGACCGCCACGGTGGCGGCCCGACGGTGAGCCTTCAAGGCGGCGAGCACGTCCGGGGTTTCCGTAAGCTCTGATCATGGGATGGGAGACACTCAAGCGGTGGGGTGCGGACGTCGCCCGCGTCGAACCGCTCACCGGCGGGGTCGCCAACGACGTGTGGAGTGTGCGGGTCGGCGGGCGGCTCGCGGTCGGGCGGCTCGGCGGCAGGAGTGACGCCGATCTCGCGTGGGAGACCGAGCTGCTCCGGTACCTCGACCGCGAAGGTCTGACCGTTCCGGTGCCGATCCCGACGACGGACGGCCGGCTGTTCGCCGACGGTCTGGTGGTGATGACCTACGTCGAGGGCGGCCCGCCCGAGACGGAGGACGACTGGCGGCGTGCGGCCGGCGAGTTGCGCAAGCTGCACCGGTTGACGCGGGGCTGGCCGCAGCGCCCGGGCTGGCGCTCGTCGGCCGACTTCCTGCACGCCGAGACCGGCACGAAGGTCGATCTCGGCGCGATGCCGCCTGAAGGTGTCGCCCGGTGCCGGGCGGCGTGGGCGCGGCTCGCCGGACGGGAGACCTGTGTCGTCCACGGCGACTCCAACAACCTCGGCAACGTCCGGGTGACCGCGGACCGGGTCGCGCTGATCGACTGGGACGAGGCGCACGTCGACGTTCCCGAGCTCGACCTGGTGCTGCCCGGCAACGCCGCCGGTCTGGAGGAGGGCGCGTACGACGTCGCCGCGCAGGCGTCGGCCGCGTGGGAGGCGGCCGTCTGCTGGGACGACGCGTACGCGGTCAAGCGGCTGGCCGAGGTCCGGCCCGTCTGAGAGCCGGTCTGAGAGGGGCCGAGTCACCCGGGAGCCTTGCGGCTGAGGTGCTCCCAGGCACGGTACGCCGCCGCCCGCTCCTCGACGCCGGCCAGCACCATGTCATAGGAAGCGCCGCCCACGACGAGCCGCCGCGGCGGCTCGGGCAGGCCGGCCAGCTCCATGATCACGGGCGCCGCCGTGCTCGGGGCGGGACCGGCGTCGTCGCCCCACATCTCGATCAGCTGGTCGCGCAGCCGCTGGTAGTGCGGGGCGGGGGCGGTCATCGTGGTGCCCGCGGTGAACAGGCCGGTGTCGTAGCCGCCCATCTGGACGATGGTGAGTTTGACGCCGAACTGCTCCGCCTCCATGGCCACCGCCTCGGAGATCGAGTCGAGGGCCGACTTGCCGGCCGCGTACAGGCCGGTCATCGGGAAGCCGCCGCCGGTGCCCATCGTCGTGACCTGGAGGATGCGGCCGCCGCCCTGGGCGCGCAGGTGCGGCAGCACGGCCTGGGTGACCCAGAGCGCGCCGAACAGGTTGACCGCGAAGTGCGCCCTGATCTGCTCTTCCGTGGCCTCCTCCACCATGCCGAGCAGCATCGTCCCGGCGTTGTTGACCACGACGTCGAGCCGGCCGAAGGCCGCCGTCGCCCGCTCCACGCCCTCGAACACGGCCGCCCGGTCGGAGGCGTCGAGCGGCAGCCGTACCAGACGGTCTGGATGTTCTGCGGCGAGGCTGTCGAGTGGCTCGACGTTCCGCGCGGCCGCGATGACGCGGTCCCCCGCTTCCAGGGCCGCTTCCGTGAACGCGCGGCCCAGTCCGCGCGACGCGCCCGTGATGAACCACACCCGGCTCATGAGGCCCTCTTTCTGTAGATACGTCCCCAACGAGGCAAGACGGTACGTCTCGCCTCGCAATGCTGTCAAGACGGAACGTCTCGTCTCATGGTGTGGTACGATCCCCGCCATGGTGAAGCAGCCCAACCCCGCCCGCCGCAGCGAGCGCTCCCGGCAGGCCATCCTCGACGCGGCCCGTGAGCTGGTCTCCGAGGTGGGCTACGCCAAGCTGACCATCGAGGCCATCGCGGCCCGGGCCGGCGTCGGCAAGCAGACCATCTACCGCTGGTGGCCCTCCAAGGGCGCGGTCGTGCTGGACGCGTTCCTCGCCCTCAGCGAGGCCGGGCCCGAGCGGAGCATGGCGCTGCCCGACACCGGCGACGTGGCGGCCGACCTCAAGACGGTGATGCGGGCGACGGTGGCCGAGTTCGCCGACCCGGCGTTCGAGGGGCCGATCCGCGCGCTCAACGCCGAGATCATCAACGATCCCGCGCTGGCCGCGCAGTATCGCGAGAAGCTGGCCGGCCCGGTGGACGAGGCCAAGAAGGACCGGCTGCGCAGCGCGCAGCGGGCCGGGCAACTCGCCGCGGACGCGGACCTCGACCTGGCCCTCGAGCTGCTGTACGCGCCCCTCTACCAGCGCTGGCTGCTCCGTACCGGCCCGCTCACCCCGGACTACGCCGACGCCCTCGTCGAAGCCTTCCTCAAGGCCATGAATCCGGCCTGACCTGGCCCTTCAGGCCGGGCGGACGCAGAAGGGATGTCCGGCCGGGCTCGCGTACACCCGCGCGGAGGCGCCGGCCGGGCTCAGCCGCGTGCCGCCGGCGGCACGCACCCGCTCGTCCGCGGCCGCCGCGTCGTCCGTGGCGAGGTCGACGTGCAGTTGCTGGGAGGCGCCGCCCGGCCAGCGCGGCGGCGTCTGCCCGGGAGCGTGCTGGATCACGATCACGAGGAAGCCGTCGATCCGCAGGAAGTGGTGCGCCGCCGTCCTCGTGATCGTGCCGCCGAGCAGCCGGTGCCAGAACGAGCTCTCGCTCGCCAGGTCCGCGGCGTCCACGACGAGCGATGTGAGACTGAAGGTCATGATGCCCTCCTTTGATCAGGTACGGAACACGACTCAGACGACGGGGATGATGCCGCCGTCCACCCGGTACTGGGCGCCGGTGAGCCATCGGCCGCGGTCGCTGGCGAGGAACACGATCAGCTCCGCGACGTCCTCGGGCCGCCCCGGCCGCCCCATCGGGACCTGCAGCCGCTCCACCAGCCGCCGCTGCACCTCCTCGACGGTCACGCCCTGGTCGTCGGCCAGGTGCTGCAGGTGCTCGGCCGCTCCTTCGGTGACGACGAAGCCCGGCAGGACGCACACCACGCGTACGCCGCGCGTGCCCACCGCCGTCGCCAGCTCGCGGCTGTAGGCGTTGAGGGCCGCCTTCGACGCCGCGTACGACGCCTCATGGGGCTGGGGGATGTGGCTGGCGATGGAGGAGACGTGCACCACGACGCCGGAGCCGCGCTCGACCATCCCGGGAACGAGGGCCCGGTCCAGCCGGACCGCGCTGAGCAGGTTCATCTCCAGGTCGGCCAGCCATGACGCGTCGGAACGCTCCAGGGTCGGCGCCGGCCGGGACTCGGCCCCGGCGTTGTCGACCAGGACGTCGATGCCCCCGGCGCTCTCCACCGCGCGCCGCCCGAGCTCGGCCGCCCCCTCCGCGGAGCGCAGGTCGGCGGGGATGAAGGTGGCGGCCAGGTCGTCAGGGGGCGCGGTACGCGAGGCCGTCAGCACGGTGGCGCCGCCCGCGGCGAAACGGCGCGCCGTGGCCAGCCCGAGCCCGCGGCTCGCGCCGGTCACCAGCACGCGCAGCCCGGTCAGCTCTTCGTGGTCGATCGTCATGAGGGTGACTCCTCCGATAAGGTGAACCTGACTCCGGAAACTGTACACACCAAACGGAGTCGGACTCACCTTAGGGAGGACTGTTGCCGTCACCACGTCCGCTGCGTGCCGACGCCCGCCGCAACCGCGAAGCGCTCCTGGAAGCGGCGCGGGAGGCGTTCCTCGCCGACGAGGACGCCCACGTGGAGGAGATCGCCCGCCGCGCCGGCGTGGCCGTCGGCACGCTGTACCGCCACTTCGACACACGCGAGGCGCTCGTCGCCGAGGTGTACCGCCAGGAGGTCGCCGAACTCTGCGCGGCCCCCGCCCGGCTGCTCGCCCAGCACTCCCCCGACGAGGCCCTGCGCGCCTTCCTGCTGCTGCTCGTGGAGCACTCGGCGGTGAGCAAGGGGATGGGCGAGGCGCTGGAGAGCATCATGGCGACCGACTCGCCGGTCTTCGACGACGCGCGCACCGAGATGGCCCGCGCGCTCGACCACCTCCTCGCCACGGGCGCCGCGGCCGGCCTGATCCGCGACGGCGTCAGCGGGCGCGTCGTGCTGCGCGGCCTCGGCGGCATCTGCTCGATGCGCGCGAACGGCTGGCAGGAGGACGCGATCCGGATCGCCACCATCCTGTACGACGGCCTGCGCCACGAGGCGGCGTCCACGGCGGGATCGCGCCCGTGACACATCCATGACACGGCGCTGACGGGGCGGGGACACAGACGGCCGACAGTGGTGGAGGCCCGGTTCCGGATGACGGGACCGGGGCTTCTCGTACCACAGGAAGGCTGATCGATCGTGACTGAACGCGTGCGCGTGGCGGTGCTGGCGGGCGGGCCGTCCGCCGAGCACGAGGTGTCGCTGCAGTCGGCGCAGGCGGTGCTGGACGCTCTGCCGAGGGACCTGTACGAGCCCGTCGCCGTCATCATCGACCGGCAGGGCAGATGGCCGACCCGGCTCGACCGCGACCAGGCGGACGTGGTCTTCCCCGTGCTGCACGGCCCGTACGGCGAGGACGGCGTCGTGCAGGGACACCTGGAGACGCTGGGCCTCCCGTACGTGGGCTGCGGCGTCCTGGCCTCGGCCGTGGCGATGAACAAGGTGGCGATGCGGCGCGCGTTCCTCGCGGAGGGCATCCCGATCACCCCGCACGTGTGGTTCACCGAGCACGAGTGGCGCGCCACCACCGACCCCTGGGGTCTGGTGAAGTCGCTCGACTGGCCGATGTACGTCAAACCGGCCGGCCTGGGCTCATCCATCGGCGTCTCCCGGGTCACCACCATGGACGAGCTGCGCGCGGGCGTGGAACTGGCGCTCGCCCACGACCGGAAGGTCGTCGTCGAGCAGGAGGTACGCGCCCGCGAGATCATCTGCGGCGTGCTCGGCGACCACGACACGCCCCAGGCGTCGGTGCCCGGCGAGCTCATCGTGCCCGGCGACTGGCTGGACTACGAGGCCAAATACCTCAGCCGGGCCGAGATCGCCACCATCCCCGCCGAACTGCCGGAACGGGTGGCCGAGGACGTGCGCGAGCTGTCGCTGCGCGCCTTCCGGGCGATCGACGGCTACGGCCTGGCCCGGGCCGACCTCCTCTACGAGCAGGACACCGGACGCCTGTGCCTGCTGGAGATCAACACCATGCCCGGCTTCACCGCCCGTTCCGTCTACGCCAGGGCGTGGGCCGCGAGCGGCGTCCCGTACCCGGAGCTGCTGCGCCGCCTCATCGACCTCGCGTTCGCCAGGAGCGGCTCGTGATCCCCATGACGCTGGGCGAGATCGCCCAGGTCGTCGGCGCGACGCCGCACGACGTACGGGATCCGCGGGCACGGGTGACGGCGCCCGCGGCGGTCGACTCGCGTGAGGTGGTCGCCGGCGGGCTCTTCGCCGCCACGGCCGGCGCCCGCGTGGACGGGCACGACTACGCGGGGGTCGCCGTCGCGGCCGGCGCCGTCGCCGTGCTCGCTTCCAGGCCCGTGGGCGTGCCCGCGCTCGTGGTCGAGGACGTCCAGGTCGCGCTCGGCCTGCTGGCCAGGCACGTGCTCAGCCGCATCGGCCCCACGGTGATCGGCCTGACCGGCTCCGTGGGCAAGACCACCACCAAGGACCTGCTGGCCCAGGTGCTCGAACGGCACGCGGCGACGGTCGCCACCGACCGGTCGTTCAACAACGAGCTCGGGCTGCCGCTCACCGTGCTGCGGGCCGACGCCGGCACCCGCTACCTGGTGCTGGAGATGGGCGCGGGCCGCAAGGGCGACCTGACGTACCTGACCGGGATCGCGCCGCCCCAGGTCGGGCTGGTGCTCAACGTCGGCAGCGCGCACGTGGAGCGCATGGGAGCCGGGCCCGCCGACATCGCCGAGGCCAAGGGCGAACTGGTCGCGGCCCTTCCCGCGGACGGGTTCGCCGTGCTCAACGCCGACGACCCGTACGTCATGGGCATGGCGGGCCGCACCGGGGCGCGGATCGTGCGCTACGGCCGGTCGCCGGAGGCGCCGGTGCGGGCCGGGGACGTGCGGCCGGCCGCGCCCCCGTCGAGCTCGACCTCATCGGCGAGCACCAGGTGGGCAACGCCGTCGCGGCCGCCGCCGTCGCGACCGTGCTCGGGCTGGACGCGGCCGAGATCGCCGCCGGGCTGAACGCGGCCAGGCGGCGATCATCGGGCCGGCTGGAGATCGTCGAACGAGCCGACGGCGTCACCGTCGTCGACGACGCCTACAACGCCAGCCCCGAATCCATGCGGGCCGGGCTGCGGGCGGCCAAGGCCCTGGCCGGGAACCGGCGTACCGTCGCCGTGCTCGGCGCGATGGGACAGCAGGCGGACGCCTCGCGCGCCCGGCACGCGGAGATCGGCCGGCTCGTCGCCGAGCTCGGCTTCGACCTGCTGATCGCGGTCGGACCCGGAGATCCGGTCGCGATGGCGGGCGAAGCGGCCGCCTCAGGACGGAACGTGTCCGTCCACGCCGTCGAGGACGTGCCCGCAGCCGTCACGCTGGCCACCGCCCTGCTCCGGCCGGGAGACGTCGTGTTCGTCAAGGCCTCCAGCGAGGTCGGCCTCGGGGCCTGCGCCCGCGCGCTGGCCGGCGCCTGACCACCCGCCTTTCATGCACATCGAAGCGAAACGGAGTTCCATGCGCGCCATCGGCCTCATCGGCGGGTTGAGCTGGGAATCGACGGTGATCTATTACCAGATCATCAACCAGCGGGTACGCGAGCGGCTCGGCGGCAGCCACTCCGCCGACAGCCTCATCTGGTCGGTCGACTACACCACGGTCGAGAACCTCATCTTCGCCGACCGCTGGGACGAGGTGAGCGCGCTGCTGACCGAGGCGGGCGGGAAACTGGAGCGGCTCGGCGCCGAGGTCCTGCTCATCTGCAGCAACACGTTCAGCCGGGTGAGCGACGACGTGGCGCGGGCCGCGAACGTGCCCGTGCTGCACATCGCCGACGCCGTGGGCGCCGAGGTCCGCGCCAGGGGGATGCGCAAGGTCGGGCTGCTGGGCACGCGCTTCACCATGGAGCAGCCCTTCTACCGCGAGCGGCTGGCCGCCCACGGCTTCGAGGTGGTCGTACCGGGGCGGGAGCAGCGCGAGCTCGTCCATCGCGTGATCTTCGAGGAGCTGGTGCGCGGGGTGCTGCGGGAGCCGTCCAGGGACGCCTACGCCCGGATCGTCGCCGATCTCGCCGACGACGGCGCCGAAGCCGTCATCCTCGGCTGCACGGAGATCGAGCTGCTGATCGGCGAGAAGGACACCGCCGTCCCGGTGCTGCCGAGCGCCCGCCTGCACGCGGAGGCCGCGGCCGCCTTCGCGCTGGCCGGCCCCGCCTTGATCGACCAGGGTCCGGCCCACTAGCCTGATCGCCGTTCTGCCGGAACGGCGGGGGCCGAGCGATCGCGCCCCGCCACCACGAAGGCTCGGGGGCCGACTGACGATGAGCGCGGAAGAGGACTTCGAGCAGGTCGGCGCGGAGCTGGCCGACCTGGGGGTACGGATCTCCCGGATGATGGGCCGTCCCGCGCTCAAGGACCAGGCGGGGAAGGTGTTCGCGAGCCTCCAGCGCGACGGGGCGATGGTGTTCCGGCTGGTCAGGGAGACCCCGGAACACGCGGCCGCGCTGCGGCTGGCCGGAGCGTCCCTGTTCGATCCTTCGGGGCAGGGCAGGGAGATGAAGGACTGGGTGGTCGTGCCGCACACCTCGGCGGGCCAGTGGACCGACCTGGCCGAGGCCGCCCACAGCCGCCCACGCTGATCTGCGGATGTTCGGCGACTGGCGGGGCTCCCTCGGCTGCTCCTCGCGGGCCACCGACGCTGAGTCGCTCCGATAATGTGGGCGGATGTTCCCGGACAAGGTCTACGGCGCCTCCACCCGGGTCATCGGCGACCCGGCGCGTACGGCGCTCCTGCTGCCTGGGCGCGGTTACAACCCCGCCCGGCCGCTGCTCCACCTGGCCCGCAAGGTCCTGCTGAGCCATGACTGGACCGTGCAGGAGATCTGGTGGGACGTGCCCGGCACGCTCGACCAGGCCGCCGCCCCCGGCTGGGTGGCGGAGCAGACGCGGCTGGCGCTGGCCGCGGAGGAGGCGCCGACCGTGTTGCTGGTGGGCAAGTCGCTCGGCACCCTCGCCGCGCCCCTCGCCGCCGGACGGGGCCTGCCCGCCGTCTGGATCACCCCGCTGCTCCACATCGAGGACGTGTCGAGCGCGCTCACCGCGACGGACGCGCCCACGCTGCTCATCGGCGGAACGGCGGACCCGAGCTGGCCCGCGGGGGCGGCGAATCGGACCGGACTGGAATACCTGGAGCTGCCCGGCGCCGACCACGGCCTGGAGCTGAGAGGCGACGCGATCGGATCGGCCGAGTTTCTCGTGCGGGTGACCGCGGCCATGGAGGCGTTCGTGGGCGGCTTGTCCCGCTGACCCCTCAGGAGCCCGGTATCTCGTTGTTGGAGTAGTAGGGCGCCGTGAACGGGAACTCGGTCGCCAGCCAGTGGCGCAGGGCGTCGTAGAGCTTGACGTAGAAGCCGGCCTCGTAGGCGGCGGGCGTCACCCACCAGCTCACGTCCACGTCATGAGCGAGCAGCTCCTCGGTGACCGGTTCGGCCGGCCAGCTGTCAGCGGCCGGCCGCGGTGGCCTGTGCCTGTTCGGCCAGGGTCCTGGCCAGGTCCACCACGATGGCGCGGCGGCGCGCGACGGCGGCCTCCTGGTCCGGCTCGTCCAGGATGAGGCGGCGCAGTTGCGGCACGGCGAAGTTCCACGCCACCAGCCCCAGGACGGTGAACAGCCAGTCCTGGGCCGTCTCCCGGCCCTCCAGGCCCGCCTCCACCAGGCCGTCCACGTGCCCGCGGTAGGACAGCAGGCGTTCCTCCCCGCCCTCGATCCGGTCGCCGGTGGTCTCCAGCGACTCCCACAGCAGCAGCCGGATCAGCTCCGGGTGCTCCTGGTACCAGTCGAACAGCTGCCCCACCGACTCGGGCAGCGTGCGCGGGTCGAGGGTCACCGCGTGGCAGATCTCGTCCATCTTGGCCCGCACGACCAGGCCGAACAGCTTCTCCTTGCCGCCGTAGTAGAGGTAGATCGCCTGCTTGTTGGCCTGCGCGGCGGCGGCGATGCGGTCGATCCTGGCGCCGGCCAGCCCATGCTCGGCGAACTCGGCGGTGGCGGCCTGAAAGAGCCGCTGCCGGGTCGCCTCCGCGTCGTATCTCATGCAGCAATTAAACCATCCAGTTGACTTTCTCGCCCAATCGCGGCAAGGTCTAAACCAACCAGATGGTTTATTTCTGAGAGGGATCATCATGACCACGACCACGCTCGCCCCCATGCCGACCGGCTCTCCCCTGCCCGCGGCGCTCGAAGACCGCACTGTGATGATCATCGGCGGCAGCTCCGGCATCGGCCTGGCCGCCGGCGAGCTGCTGGCCTCGGTCGGCGCCCGAGTCGTCCTCGTGGGGCGCGACAAGGCCCGCCTGGAGACGGCTCTCGACCACGTCCGCGCGACGCCCGGCGCCTCCGCGCTCGGGATCGCCGCCGACGGAAACGACGAGAGCGCGGTGGAACGAGCCCTCGACCAGGCCGGCCAGGTCGACCACGTCCTCGTGACCGCGGGCACCATCGCCGCCGGAGCGCTGCTCGACACGCCGCGCGAGCGGGTCAGCGAGGTGGTGGACGGACGCATCTGGGGTGCGTACGGCGTCGCCCGCGCCGCCGCCCCCCGCCTGCCCGCCGGCGGTTCGATCACCTTCACCTCGGGCCTCTACCTGATGCGCCCCGTCCCCGGAGCGTCGGCGAGCATCGCCGGCATCGGCGCGGTGGAAGGGCTGACCAGGGCACTGGCGGTGGAGCTGGCGCCGCGGCGGCTGCGGGTCAACGCCGTCCGCTACGGAGTGGTCGACACGCCGCTGGCACGTACGGCGATGGAGCTGGCCGACGACGCGGCGGTGGCGGCCGCGGGAGAGGGATTGCTGATCGGCCGGTTGGGCACGGCGCAGGAGGCGGCCTCGGCCTCGCTGTTCCTCATGGCGAACAACCTTATGACGGGCACGGTGCTCACCGTCGACGGCGGCCAGGGCCTGGTCTGATCTCCTGCCGCCGCCGACGGATCCGCCACGCGTCCTTACGGCAGGTTGAGCTGCCAGGAGACGCCGAAGCGGTCGTTGACCCAGCCGAAGCGGGTGCTGAAGCCGTAGGAGCCGAGCGGCATCAGCGCCTGCCCGCCCTCGACGAGCGCGCCGTAGAGCCGTTCGAGCTCCTCCTCGCTGCCGCACGTGACGTAGAGCGACATCGACGGCGTGAACTCGAATCCGTGCTTGACGAAGCTGTCGCTGCACAGGTGCTCCTGACCCGCCAGGGTGAAGCGGGCGAGCTTGATCGAGCCCTCCTTGCCCTGCTCGCCGGGGCCGTAACGGTCGGCGTGGACGACCTTGGCGTCGTCGAACAGCGACACGTAGAAGTTCATGGCCTCCTCCGCGTCGCCCTTCTGGAACATGAGGAAGGGAGCCACCTTCTGCAGCGGCGGCGCGGGCGGCGCCGCCTCCTCCTCGGGGGCGTAGAAGGCGGTGGTCCTGGCGACCGCGGCGGCGACCTCGTCGGCCGGCGCGCCCGCGGCCTGGTGGGCCTCGCCCCAGGCCCGGCAGGCGCCGGTGATGTAGGCGCGGCCCTCGTCGGTCTGGTGGAAGGTGGCCTCGTCGACCCGCTCGCCGCCCCGCAGGTGCAGAGCCAGGCCGAGCAGCGCCAGGTCCCAGCCGACGCCGACCGAGCCGGGGCCGAACTGTCCCCAGAACTCCGGCGGCACCTCGGCGGTGTGGCGCAGTTCGAGCTCGGTGCCGCCGTCCTTGCCGGTCAGGCGCACCTCGACCTCGGAGAAGCCGGGGTCGGGGCCGAAGAGCCAGCTGACCTTCAACAGGCTGGGCGGCTCACATCGCAGGATCTCGCCACCTGCGTTGCCCTCCAGCTGGTACGTGCCGCCCAGCCGCAGATCGCCGCTGACGGGCAGGAACCAGCGGGAGAGCCGGTCGCCGTCGGTGCACGCCTGCCAGACGTCCTCGATCTCGGCGTCGTAGTGGCGCCGCAGCACCACGGTCTTGCGTTCGCCGTCGAGCAGCTCCCTGTGCGCTTCGGCGAGCTCGTCGATGATCTTCCTCATGTGTCCTCCGTATCGTCTTTCCTGTGGCGTTCTCGCCTGCCGCGGGCCAGCTCCGTCGCCAGGGCGTCCAGGCGCTGGCTCCAGAACCCGCGAAAGCGTTCCAGCCAGAGATCGACCTCCTGCAGCGGGCCCGGCTCGACGGCGTAGAGCCGCCGGGTGCCCTCGGCCCGTACGCTGGCGAACCCGTTGTCGCGCAGCACCCGCAGGTGCTGGGAGACGGCAGGCTGGGAGATGCCGAACTCGCGCTGGATGACAGCGGTCACCTCGCCGGAGCTCTGCTCGCCGCCGGCGAGCAGCTCCAGGATCCGGCGACGCACCGGATCCCCGAGAACGTCGAAAGCGTGCACGACCGGAGTATTTCAGTACACGCTTATATAAGTCAATCCTTAGTCATCGAGGCCACGGGCGCTGAGCGCCTCCCCCAGCGCGTCGGCGTGCCGCAGCGACCCCACCACCAGCGGCACCGCGAACGCCCGCACGCTGCGCTCGACACCCCTGGCCCGCTGCGCCTCCCTGACGCGCGTGGCCAGCTCCGCCACCACCGGCACGCTGCGAATGGTCAGCGACAGCAGCAACGACACCCGGAACGGGTCCAGCCCCACGAACCTGGCCGGCGACAGGCAGCGCTCCAGCGCCGCCATCATGGCCGAGGCGCGGGTGGTGAGCGTCACCAGCCCGGCCAGCGCCACCGCCAGCACCACCCGCAGCACCGTGGACAGCGCCCCCTGCAGATCGACGAACAGCCACTGCATCCCGAACAGCGCCACGGCGAACCAGCGCACCGGCTTGACCTGCGCCCACGCCGCCGCCAGGCTCACCCGCGACAACGCGTACAGGCCCGCCACCACGACCGCGGCCACCCCCAGCGCCGCCGGCGAACCCAGCAGCACCAGCACCGTGCACGCCACCGCCAGCCCGGCCAGCTTGACGCCGGCCGGCAGGCGGTGCAGCGGGGAGGAGCCGGGGACGTAGGCGCCGAGCAGACCGTTCATGCCATCAGCTTGCGGTAGAAGGCGATGGCCTCGTCGGGGGCGCCGTCGGCGACGACGCGGCCGTCGTCGATCACCAGCACCCGGTCGAAGCCCGCCAGCAGCGGCAGATCGTGCGTGACCACGAGCACCTGCTGCGTCATCTCGCGCAGCAGGGCGGCGACCTGGCGGGAGTGGCGCAGGTCGAGCAGTGTGGTCGGCTCGTCCATGACCAGGATCCGCGGCTCCAGCACCATGACCGAGCACAGCGCCAGCAACTGCTTCTGGCCACCTGAGAGGTGGTGCGCGGGATGGTCGGCGTGGCCGGCCAGGCCGTAACGGCCGAGGACCTCCGTCACGCGTTGCTCCACCTCCGCGCGCGGCAGCTTGCTGCGGCGCAGGGAGAAGGCCACGTCCTCGGCCACGGTCGGCATCACGATCTGCGCGTCGGGGTCGGTGAAGACGAACCCGACGTCGCGCCGGATCCGCGGGCCCTTGCGGCGGGTGTCCAGGCCGAGCACGGTGACGCTGCCGGACGTCGGCACGGCCAGGCCGTTGATCAGGCGGGCCAGGGTGCTCTTGCCCGAGCCGTTGGCGCCGACCACGCCGACGCGGCTCTCGGACAGGGAGGCGGTCACGCCGCGCAGCACGTCGCGCTCGCCCAGGCGTACGTGCACGTCGGAGAAGTCGATGCTCATCTCAGACCGCCTCGAACGGACCCGGCGGACGCCGGTGTGGTGCCCACCTCACACCACCTCGAACAGGGCGGCCACGCCCAGGCCGCCGCCGACCGCGGCCGCCGCCAGGCCGAGCGTTCCCGGCGGGGCGCCGGCCCGGACGAGCCTGGAGAACAGCCTGGTCACCACGACCGCGCCCGTCGCACCCCACGGATGCCCGAGCGCCAGCGCACCGCCGTCGGCGCACACCCGCTCGTCGTCGGCGCCCAGCGGATCCAGCCCGAGCGCGTCGGTGACCGCGAGCACCTGCGCCGCGAACGCCTCCACGATCTCCACCGCCACGACCCGTTCCACATCCACCCCCGTACGTTCCAGCACCCGCCTGACCGCGGGCACCGGCCCCCAGCCGGGCAGCGCGGGATCGCACCCGACGACGGCTCCGGCCAGCAGCCGCATCCCCGGCAGATCTCCGCGCGACCGTTCCGGCACGAGGGCCACGGCGGCGGCGCCGTCGCTGACCGGGGAGGAGTTGCCGGCCGTCACTGTACCGCCCGCGACGAAAGCCGCAGGCAGGCGGGCCAGCGACGCCGCCCGCAGCGGGCGCGGGCGCTGGTCCTCCGACCGACCGCCGATCGGGACGATCTCCGGTTCGAACCGCCCGGCGGCGCGGGCGGCCAGGGCGCGGGCGTGGCTGCGGCAGGCGTAGGCGTCCTGCCGTTCCCTGCTGACGCCGCGGGCCGCCGCCAGCGCCTCCGCCGCCGGGCCCATGTCCGGGTCGGGACGGCCTTCGGGGGCGAAGGGCGCCCGCTCGTACGGCTCCGCCGCGCCCCTGAACGTGCGCCGCGGCGCGGTCGAGGCGCTCTCCGCCCCGCCGGCGATCACCAGGTCCGCCTCCCCCGCGCGGACGGCCTGCCCGGCCACCAGGATCGCGGCCAGGCCGGAGCCGCACTGCCGGTCCACGGTGAGCCCCGGCACCTCGTCCCCCAGCCCGGCGGCCAGCGCCGAGATCCTGGCCACGTTGCCGCCGGGCCCCATGCAGTTGCCGAGCACGACGTCGTCCACTCGCCGCCCCGGCACGTCCGCGGTCACCGCCGCGATCACCGGTGCGGCCAGCCGGTCGACGCCCAGCTCCCGGTACGCGTGCCCGGCCGTGCCGATCGGCGTGCGCCGGGCCGCCACCACCACAGGTGTGTCACTCATGTCAGACCAGCCGCCGCAACTCGGCATCGCCGGGCCGCCCCGCCAACTGGGCCGCGAGCAGCGCCTCCACCTGGGCCCTGGCCGGCTTGCCCGTGCCGGTGCGGGGCAGGCTCGGCAGCGCGTACCAGCGCCGGGGCCGTTGTGCCACGTCCAGCCGTCCCCGGGCGGTCGCCTCCAGCAGCGCGCGTGACGGCGGCGCCCCGGCCTCGATGATCGCCGTCACCACGGCGCCCAGGGACGGATGCGGCGAGCCGACCACCACGATGTCGCCCACGCCCGGCACTTTACGCAGCACCTCCTCGACGTCCTCGGGCACGACGGTCGCGCCGCCGGTCTGGATCGCGCCGCCGCCGCGCCCGCGCAGCCGCAGCGGCTCTCCTTCCCGGTACGGCTCCGCGACGTCGCCCACGCTCACCCAGCCGGCTCCGTCACGCCGCAACGGGCCGGCCGCGCCGCCCAGGTAACCCTCGGCCAGCCACGGCGACCGCACCCAGACCTCACCCAGCGAGCCCTCGGCCGGGCTCTCCATCGCACGGACCTCGATCTGCACGCCGGGAAAGGGCCGCAGCCCGCCGCCGTCGGCGTCCACCGCCACGAACGACAACTCGGTCGCCCCGTAGTACGCGACCACCCGCACCCCGGCCCGCGCCGCCAGCCCCCGGACGTCCGGGTCGAGCGCCGCGCCGCCGACCACGGCCGTCCGCAGGGAGCCGGGCCGGTCGAGCACGTCCGGCAGCCGGTGCGGCACCAGGTGCACGGCGGTGGCCTCGTCCAGCAGGGCGTCCAGCGACCCGCCGGGCCAGCGGCCGGGCACCATCGCCGTCGCGCCGGTGGCCAGGGCGTGCAGGGCGGCGAAGGAGTAGAGGGAGGACAGCAGCGGCCCCGGCACCAGTACCACGTCATCCGGTCCGATGCCGGTCAGGTCGTTCAGGTGCGGGTAGGAGGCCGTCCACGATTCGCGGCTGCGTACGACGGCGCGGGGCCGGCCGGTGCTGCCGGAGCTGAAGCACGCCCACGCCCGGTCCCCGGGCCGGGGATCATGCCGCACGGGGGCGCCGGCCACGTCTGGCAATGGCTCGTTCACCAGGACCGGAGCCTCAGCGCCCGCGACGCCCGCCCATCTCGCGGCGTCCCACGTGTGGTCGCCGACCAGGGGCGTGGCCCCCGCCAGGTCGGCCGCCAGCACGGCGACGAGCAGCTCGACCGGATCGGCCAGGCCGATGCCGACGAGCGTGCCGGGGCCCGCGCCCCGGTCCAGCAGATGACGGGCGGCGCCCTCGATCTTGTCGGCGAGCTCTTCGTACGTCAGCTCGCTCAGGGGGCCGCGCACCGCGAGCCGGGCAGGGCGCTCGGCGGCGTGCGACATCACATGGTGCGCTACGGGCATGGAAGGGTCAACGCCCCCCGGCGCGGAGTCGTTCCTGGTGCACGGCCGGCACCGCGTCCGGATAGGCCCGCTGCACCCCTCTGACCACGACGGCGGCCAGCACCACCTTGATCAGGTCACCGGGCAGGAAGACCTGGGTGAGCTGCGCCGCGTTCGCCAGGGACACCCCGGTGACCAGCGCCTGCACGGGAATGCCGACCAGGTAGACCACACCCATGCCGCCCACCAGGCAGGCCATGAGCAGCCGGACGAGACCGGGGCTGCGGCCCGCCCGCTCGACCAGCCAGCCGGTCACCGCCGCCCCCGGGATCCACCCGAACAGGAACCCCGCCGACGGCGCGGTGAAGACCGCCAGCCCGCCCCGCCCGCCGGCCAGCAGCGGCAACCCCGCCGCGACCAGCACCAGCAGCACCACCACGGCCAGCGCCGCCCGCCACGAGCCGAGGATCGCGCCCGCCAGCATCACGCCGAGCGTCTGCAGCGTGATCGGGACCACGTTGCCGAAGACGTTCAGCGTGCCGGGCAGGCCGAGCACCGCGATCAGCGCCGCGAACACCGCCACCCGCGCCAGGTCACCCGTCGGGAACCGGCGCTGCTTTCCTGCATTCGTCATGGGGTCGATCCCACACCAGAACGGTCACGTGGGGGCATGGAGGTATCCCACAACATTCCCGCCGATCATCTGCGAGGATCGATACCGCCCCCGCCCCGCGGAGACATCTTGCCGCAGTTCCCTGCCCCGTGCCGGACGCCGACAGGAGATCACGGATGACCATCCGCGCCGACGCCCAGTCCTTCGACCGGGTCGCCATGGAGTACGAGCGACTGCACGAGTTGCAGGGCGACTCCCTGGGGGCGTGGCTCGCGGAAGCGCTGCCGGCCGGCGGCGGGCGGGCGCTGGACCTGGGCTGCGGCACCGGCAAGCACGCGGTGGCCCTCGCCGAGCGGTTCGCGCACGTCGACGCCGTGGACCTCTCCGGCCCGATGATCGACCTGGCCCGGGCCAGACGCCCCCGGCCCAACATCGCCTACCGGCAGGCGGACCTCCTCGACGTCGAGGGCGCCGGGCGTTACGACCTCGTGCTCAGCGTCGCGACCCTGCACCACGTACCCGACCTGCGGGCCGCGCTGCGGCACATCAGGACGCTGGTCGCACCCGGCGGGCGGGCCGTGCTCGTGGACACCGTCTCGCCGCGCCCGGCCAACCCGCGCTGGTGGCTCTACGGCGGCGCCGTACGCAAACTCCTGCCCAACCTCGTCCGGCGCGGCCCGGCGCCGGCATGGGAGATCTTCCGCCTGTCCACCGGAGCCTGGCTGGACCACCGGGTCAGCGACCGCTACCTCAACCGCGAGCAGTTCGAGCGCGGCTACGGCGAGATCTTCCCCACCGCCCGCTTCCACAACGTGGGCCCGCACGCCATGATCTGGGACGCCGGCTAGCCAGGCGCGGCATGACCGGCGTGCGTTGCCGCCTCGATCGCCTGCTTCATCTCCCGTGCGCCGTGTTCGACCCGGATTAGGCCAGGCGGCGGGATTCGTCGTCGATCGCGACGATCAGCTCGCGGAGGACGTGCCCGTCGGGAAAGGTGAGGAACCGCTGGTCGCCCTCCAGCCGGGTGCCGGCGACCCGGCCCGGCAGCAGGCGCTCGTGCACGGCTCCGACGTCGCGCAGCACGTCCCAGATGTGCTCGGGGGACGCGTCGATGACGATCTCGTGGCGGATGGGGGACAAGGCTGTGCTCCGATCTCGCGCAGGTGACCCCGGCGGTGCGGGCCGGCTCGCCGATGCTGATGCCGTGCTCGCTGTTGTCGAGGCGGACCAGCAGGTCGAGCGCGCCCGCGCTGATCCCTCGTCTTCGCCGGGGTCAGGCGGCCAGGCGCAGGGCGCGGGCCACGTCGGCGGTGGCCGCGGAGGTCTCCGTGGCGGTGTAGCCGTCGCGCATGGAGGTGTCGAGGTCCTTCAGGCCGTTGCCACTGAGCGTGATCACGACGCGCAGGCCCGGCTCCAGTTCGCCCCTGGCGTGCCGGTCGAGCAGCCCCGCCACGCCCGCCGCCGAGGCCGGCTCGGCGAAAACACCGTCGCGGCGGGCGAGCAGCCGGTACGCGGCCAGGATCTGGTCGTCACTCACCGCGCCGATCAGGCCGCCGGAATCGTCGCGGGCGGCGATCGCGCCGTCCCAGGTGGCGGGGTGGCCGATGCTGATGGCGCCGGCCACCGTACGGGGCTCGGCGACGGGCGCGCCGTGCACGAGCGGGGCGGCGCCGGCCGCCTGGAAGCCCCACATGCGCGGCAGCCCGTCCGACAGACCGGCCTCCCGGTACGTACGGTAGCCGCCCCAGGTCGCGGTGATGTTGCCGCCGTTGCCGACCGGCAGGCAGTGCACGTCGGGCGCGCCGCCCAGGGCGTCCACGATCTCGTACGCCACCGTGCGCTGGCCCGCCAGGCGCGGCTCGTTGCCGACCGAGTTGACCAGTGCGATCGGGTGGTGGGCGGCCAGGTCGCGGGCCACCCGCAGGCAGTCGTCGAAGGTGCCGTCGATCTCGACGATCTCGGCGCCGTACCGTACGGCCTGGCTCAGCTTGCCCAGCGCCACGCCGCCCCTGGGCACCAGCACGGCGGCCGCCACCCCGGCGCGGGCGGCGTAGGCGGCGGCCGAGGCGCTGGTGTTGCCGGTGGAGGCGCAGATGACGGCCTCGGCGCCGGCTTCGGCCGCCCGGCTGATCGCCACCGTCATGCCGCGGTCCTTGAACGAGCCGGTCGGGTTCGCCCCCTCGACCTTCAGCCAGACCTCGCATCCGGTGCGGGCGGACAGGTGCTCCGAGCGCAGCAGCGGGGTGTTGCCCTCGTTGAGCGAGATCGACGGGGTCTCAGGGGTCACCGGCAGCCAGCGCCGGTAGCCGCTGTCGATCAAACCATGCCAGGTAGTCATGTCCCACACCGTAACAACTGTTTCGTATATATCGTCAAGACGGCTCTGATGTAACATTCGTCATCATGGAGAACGATCCGATCGCGGGCCGCCTCTCGGCTGTCTATCCGGAGCTGCCACCCGGGGAGCGGGCGGTCGTGCGGGTGCTGCTCGACGACTATCCGTTCGCCGCCCTGGGCTCGCTGCGCGCGCTGGCCGAGCGGGCCGGGGTGAGCCCGCCCACGGCGTCGCGCCTGTTCGACCGGCTCGGCTACGGCGGGTTCGCCGACTTCCAGGCGGCGGTGCGTGACGGGGCACGGGATCGCTCCCGGCTGCTGGAGTTCGTCACCCGCCGGGCGCCGGCGAACGACCAGGCGGGCGATCCCAGCGGCGATCAGGCCGGGGCTGTGTCAGGAGCCGCACTCGACCACACCCGGCCCGAGCCGACCCCGCCCCCTCCAGCCGGCGAGGCAGGCGCTTCCTCGTGGCGGCAGGCCGCCGAGAACCTGCGCGCCGGGCTCGACGGCACCCTGACCGCCGTACCCGAACCGCTCTACCACCGGGCCGCCGCACTGCTGGCCGAGGCGGGATCCGTCTGGGCGCTGGGCGGCCCGCTGAGCGAGCTGGCCGCCGACTACCTGATCCGCCAGCTGGCCGGCCTGCGCCCCCGGGCCGAGCGGGTGCCCGGCTCCGCGCCCGGTCGCGCGCGTACCGTGCTCGACCTCACCGCCTCCGACGTGATCGTGGCGTACGACTTCCGCCGCTACTCCCCCGGCACCGCCCGTTTCGTGCACGCCGCGCGAGCCAGGGGGGCCCGGCTGGTGCTCGTCACCGACGCCTGGGGATCCCCGCTGGCGGCCGAGGCGGAGGTGCTCATCAGGTTGCCGCGCGAGGCCGCCGGACCGATCGCGCCACTGGCCCACGAGATCGCCGTCACCGAACTCCTGCTCGTCGCCACCGCCGCCCACCTGGCCCCGGCCGGCCGCGCCGCCGACCGCCTCGCCGCCCTCGACGATCTCACCCAGACGTTGTGACCGGGACGCCGGTCGGAGACAGCACGGGCCCCCACCATCGACGACCCGAGTCCGCCCGGTCCGCTGCTCCTAGTCGGGAAGGGCCGGCTTGGCATCGCTCCAGCCCACATCCAGCACCGCGCGATAGTTCAGCACCCGACCGGGAACCTGCCACGTCTCGCTGTCAGGCCCCGGGACGAGCTGGGTATCCCGGCTGCCGAGGACCTTGCCGGCCTGCCGATCGAAGAGCACCTCCCGCTGGATCGTGCCGCGTCCGTCGGCGCTCCCGAACGAGGCCGCGAGGCTGACCGCCGGCCGGCCGAGCGGATCCGTGACGGCGCCGAGCCGCCGTACGCCCGGATAGTCCGTGATCAGACGCATGAGCCCGGCTCGCACCTTGGGCGGCACGGGCGTGTCCACGAGCACGAAGAAGGCCCTGCTGAGCACCTGTGCCGCATCGTCGCAGCGCCTCGGCGCCCCGGACCCACCCCCGATGAACTTCACCGAGCCCTCGCACAGCAGCCTACGCAGCTCTCCTGGATCGGCAGGCAGCTCCTGCAGCTCCTGGTAGGTGAACTGGCCGACGCCGCTGATGAGGAAGGCGCCACCCTTCCGGTAACCGGGAGAGTCCTCGCGCCAGGCACCGGACTTCGTCCTGACGGTCCTGCTCGCACCCGAAGAGCCCACCGTCCAGCTCGAAGGGGAACCCGCCGCGCGCCAGGCGTCGGTGTCGGCGCCGGTCTGGGGCCTGCCCGCGAAGAAGCGCCCGTAGAAGGAGCCGCCGTCGCCGCGGGCGCGCCCCGTCCAGGTGAAGTACTCGTGCCGCTCCTCCACCACGTAGCCGCCGGTCCTGCCGAGCGCGCGCGTCGCGAAGGCGTGGCGCTGGTGGGTGTACCAGTAGCGGCCCTGCGGCTGCAGCTCCGCCTGAGCGGCGGCGGCCAGCATCATGTCGCGCGGCGACGGAGCACGGGGCACGGCCTGCACACCTGTCCGCGACCGTACGGAATCGTGCTGGACGAGCGTCACACCCGCCACCACCGCCGCGGCCGTGGCGGCGGCCAGCAGGCCGAGCGGCACGCGCCACGTACGGCGCGGACGGGGGCCCGCGTGGCCGTCCTGGCTCAGCATCCGGGTACGGGCGGCCGCCGCTGTCTCCGCGGAGGGCGGGGCCGGGTCGTCGTACAGCTCGCGTACGCGCTGCAGCTCGTTCATCGGCCTGTCTCCCCCTCGTCGAACAGCGGATTGGTTCCGCCCAGCGCCTTGCGCAACTTCTTGCGGGCCCGGTTCAGCCGCGAGGACACCGTGCCGAACGGCACGCCCAGGGCCTGCGCCACCTCCTCGTAACTCAGCCCGGAGAGCGCCACGAGCAGCACCACGTCCCGCTGATCCGCAGGCAGGGCGGCGACGGCCCTGGCCAGCACGCCCTTGACCGCTTGCGCGCTCACCTTCGCGGTCACCTCGTCCTCGTGCCCCTGGGCCGGGTTCGCCTCCGGGCGCAGCCGGTCCACGGCACGAAGCAGGCGCACCTCGTCGCGGCGGTGCCGGTTGATGAGGTTGGTGGCGATGCCGTACAGCCAGGGCCGGGCGCTGCGGCGGCTCACGTCGTAGTGGCGACGCCGCCGGAAGGCGAGGGCGAACGTCTCGGCGGAGACGTCGTCGCCGGCCTGCGGGCCGAGCCTGCGGGAGACGTACCGGTGGATCTCCGCGTAGTGCGCGTCGAAGACCGCGCCGAAACGCTCGGGCTCGTCCCAGGACCGTTCGATCACGACGGCGTCGTCCTGCGACGGCGCGGCGACGTGCCGATGATCGGCCATGTACGGCTCATTCATGCGAACGACTCATTCATTCAAGGGCCTCGAAGTCGGCGGGACAACGGTCACCCCGTTGTTGTCCGCAGACCGCCTTCGCCTTCCCCTGAATCCCGCCGCGCCGGCGAGACCGGAGCGATCAGCACCGTCCTCCCTGATCGATGCGGCGATGGCGTCGCCTCGATCTACGCGGCACTCGCCCACGATCGCGGGTGGTCACAGGCCGACAGCACCCTGCCCGCCGAAGAGGGGCCGCGCCTAAGCCCTCCTCCTGTTGCGGATCTTGACGTCGCGCAAATCCGTGACCCCGATCCGGAGGATCTCGTGCGGATGTCCGTGCGCCTCCAGCGCCACCATCGCCCCGAGGGTCGCCTCGTCCTCCCCGTCGTCGGGGCCGGCCGGCACCTGGCAGCGGAACGTGAACACCGACACGCCCTGGTCGTGGGTGAACGTCCCCGCCTCGGTGAAGGCGGCGCCCCCGGCGGCCAGCACGGCGGCCCGGCCCGCGTCGTCGAGCTCCTTGAACTTGCCCCTGATCGTCACTCTGAACACGACCTCAGTCCTTCCGTACCGCGTAGTCGAGCAGCTTCTCGCCGAGCATGCTCTCGGCGGCGTCCAGCAGTTCCAGCACGGCGGCGGCGATCGCGTCGGGATCCTGGCCGGCCGCCGTGCGCCGGCCGATCTCGGTCAGGACCATCGCGTGCAGGGCGGCGATCTGGCAGGCCACCACGCGCGGCACCGGATCGCCCGGCGCCGCGCCGGTCTCCTCGGCCAGGACGTCGGCCAGCGCGTCGGTCATCCGGTGGGCGAGGTCCTCCAGCCGGGCGCTCAGTGCCGGAGCCGCCCGCATCATCTCCAGGAACCGGCCGAAGCCCGCGCTCAGACCGACCTGCCGCTCGCGCCCGCGAACCTCCCGGCGCAACCGCGCCAGCACCGCCCCGGCCGCCGACTCGCCGGGGGCGCGCTCGCGCACGATGCCCGCCAGCCGCTGCGGCGAGGCCTCCTCCGGCGGCAGCACCAGGTCCTCCTTGGCCTGGAAGTAGTTGTAGACGGTGTTGACCGACACCTCGGCGGCCTCGGCCACCTCGGCGATCGTCACGTTGTCGAAGCCGCGCTCGATGAACAGCCCGATGGCCACCTCCGAGATGTGCCGCCGGGTCTGCCGCTTCTTACGCTCCCGCAGTCCTTCCGCCATGCCGTCAAGCCTACGACAAACTTTAAGCCCACTGCACTTTTGGAGTTGACTGCAGAATTTTCCGGCGCAGTCGTCAACCGTCTCCTGAAGGGCATTGATCGACTCTGGAGAAACCCGGCCTGAGGCGCGCACGGCGGGGACGAGGCGCGCAGGCGGCAGCCGTCGTCGAGCGGGTGGTGAGTGATGTGGCGCCGGGCCCGGACGCCCCATCAGCATACGTCCCGCCTGTCCCCCTTGTCACAGAGGCGCCCCGATAAGGTCAGGTCAGCAGTGGTACGAGCTGCTTCTCCTCGTAGTCGAGGTGGGCCTCCAGTTCCCCGGTGAGCCGGTCCACCTCGGCCAGCAGAACGTCCGGGGCGACGTCCGTACCGCCGAGCAGGGTCTTGAGCTCGTCGAGCAGCCGGGCGATCACCTCGTGCTCGGCGCGCAGCCGCTCCATCACCGGCGCCAGCTCCGGATAGCGGTGCTCCAGCGCGGGGAACATGCCCGCGTCCTCGCGGGAGTGGTGCACGTCCAGGCCCTGGCAGAGGGTCAGGCAGGTGACGCGCAGCTGCGCGCCCACGCGCGGGCCGGACCTGGCGGTCTCGGCGCGGATCAGGGCCAGTTCGCGGCGGAAGGCGTCGTGCAGGGTGATCAGGGCGTCGGCCAGGGAGCCGGTGGGCGGGCCCGCGTCGATCGGCAGCAGCGCCACGACCGGCAGGACGCGGCCCGAGCGTTCCTGGTACGCGCCCCAGCCGGGGTCGGCCTCGACCGCGCGGGCGAAGACGCGCTCGCGTTCCTCGCCGGCCAGCACGACGGCCTGCGCCTCATAGGTGAAGACGCCGTCCTCCACGGTGACCCGCGGGTTCACCAGCAGGTTGTGGTACCAGGCCGGGTGCCTGGGCGCGCCGCCCGCCGAGGCGATGACGAGGACGCGGTCGCCGTCGGGCAGGCAGCCGAGCGGCGTGGTGTGCGGGGCGCCCGTCCTGGCGCCGATCGTGGTCAGCAGGAGCAGCCTGGCTCCCTCGAAGGGGCCGCTGACCTGGCCCTTGTTGGCACGGAATTCGTCGATGACCTGCTGGTTGAAGTTCATGGGCATGCTGAGCGCCGGCTCCTCGCGGGTGGGTGTCGATGACATGGGAGACCCGCGCGGGCATGCCGGCCGCGCGGGTGCTACGACACCGCGGGAGGCATGGGAAGACGCGCGGGCGCGGTGTGCTCAGGCACGACCGGTGGTGTGAGTGGCCATCACGTCATCCCCTTTGGTCCGGCGCCTCCATGCCCCCGTCCGTCCTCCCGGCGGCGACACGCGACGCGACCGCCATTACGCCCATATCCACCGTCGGCTGTCAACCGGGCGGCGTCTCCTGAGGTCTGAGTACAGTAACGATAGTCACCTGTTGAGGAGGGGGCATGACGACCGTGAACGGCAGGAGCAGGTCCCCCGCCGACGAGCCGGCCTGCTCGATCGAGCGGAGCCTGCAGATCCTCGGCGAGCGGTGGACGCTGCTCATCCTGCGTGAGCTCTTCCGTGGCAGACACCGCTTCGCCGACATCAGGGACGCCCTGGGCATCGCGCCCAACCTGCTCAGCGCCCGGCTGAAGACCCTGGTCGGAGCGGGAGTGGTGCGCACGCTCACCTACCAGGAGCCGGGCAGCAGGCAGCGGCGCAGCTATCACCTCACCAAGGCCGGCGCCGACCTGAGCGTGGTGCTCGGCGCGTTGCAGCAGTGGGGCGACACGCACCGCCCCCGGCCGGCCGGGCCCTCGGCCCTGCGCAGGACGCGCTCCACCGGCGAGCCGGTGCGGGTCGCGTTCGTCGGCCGCGACGGCCGCGAGGTGGCCGGCGAGGACGTCCTGCTGGACGCCCGCCCATGATCGGGGACAGGGCTTTGCCGCAGGTTGAGATAGGGCGCGGGCCCACCGGGCAGAGCCACCCCGCACGCCCCCGGCCTCGGCGGGCCGGCAGCGAAAGGAAACCGTGATGACCACCGTACGAGCCGACGTATCCGGCCAATTCATGATCGAGGACGTTCTTCCCGTCACCCGGCTCGGCTACGGCACCATGCAGCTGACCGGGCCCGGCGTGTGGGGGCCTCCCTCCGACCCGGACGAGGCCGTGCGGGTGCTGCGCCGCGCGGCGGAGCTCGGCGTGACGCTGTTCGACACGGCCGACTCCTACGGCCCGCTGGTCGCCGAGCCGCTGCTCAAGCGCGCTCTGGCCCCGTACGACGAGAGCATCGTCATCGCCACCAAGGCCGGCCTCACCCGGCAGGGCCCCGACCAGTGGACGCCCGTCGGCAGGCCCGCCTACCTGCGCCAGCAGTGCGAGATGAGCCTGCGCAACCTCGGACTCGACCGGATCCCGCTGTTCCAGCTCCACCGCGTCGACCCGGAGGTGCCCATCGAGGACCAGGTCGGCGAGCTGAAGGCGCTCAAGGACGAAGGCAAGATCGCGCACATCGGCCTGTCGGAGGTCAGCGTCGAGCAGATCGAGCAGGCCCGCGCCGTCGCCCCGATCGCCTCCGTGCAGAACCTCTACAACCTGGCCAACCGGGCCGCGGAGAACGTGCTCGACCACTGCGAGCGCCACGGGATCGCGTTCATCCCGTGGTTCCCGTTGGCCACCGGCGGGCTGGTGAAGCCGGGCGGGCCGCTCGACGCGATCGCCTCGCGGCTGTCGGCCACGCCGTCGCAGCTCGCGCTCGCGTGGCTGCTGCACCGCTCTCCGGTGATGCTGCCGATCCCCGGCACCTCGTCGGTCGATCATCTGGAGCAGAACGTGGCCGCGGCCGGCCTCGACCTGACCGACGACGACGTCGCCGAGCTCACCGCGGCCGTCACCGCGCCGAACTGACCCCGTTCCGCCGCGCCTGGCCGGTGACCCGGCGGATCTCCCGCGCGACGAGCGCGGGGTCCGCGAGGTGCAGGTAGTGGTCCGTGCTGGACGCGACGACGTGCCGTCCCAGGGTCGAGAGCCGCGCGATCCGGGCGTGGTGCTCAGCGGTCTCCCGGTCGCCGGCGGCGCTGACGACCGTCAGGGGAAGGGAGCCCCATGAGCCAGGTTCGCGGGGAAGGTCCTGGACGGTACGGGTGCTCGCCTCGAACCCGCGCATCTCGGCAGCGGCGGCGGCCCAGGTGCCCGGGCCGAAGACGACGGGCACGTTGTCGCGGGTGAGGCGCGGTTCGCGGGGGTCGGTCATCCACGCTCCCGTACGCAGCAGTCCGACGCCGGCCAGGAAGGACCACACGTTCGCCTGGACCGTGGCGAGGGCCGCCGGGTTCGCACCGCTCCGCTCGTCCGCGACGTCGAGTAGCACCAGCCCGGCCACGCTCCCCGGTCGGCGGGCTCGGAACACCCGCAGGACGTGCCCGCCCCAGGAATGCCCCACGAACACGTACGGCCCGCGCTCCCCCGCGTTCCGCAGTAAGGCCGCGAGGTCGTCCGCCTCGGCGGAGACGTCCCGGACATCCGGACCCGGCCGGCTCCAGGCGTAGCCCGCCCGGTCGTAGGCGCACGAACGCTGCCCGGAAGCGGCCGATCGCCGCTGGAGGTCGTCCCACGTCGTGGACGAATCACCCCAGCCCGACTCGAAGACCACCGTCGGCCACCCGCTGCCCAGGCAGCGCAGGTGCAGCTGGTGCGTGCCGACGCCGACCAGGCGGCCCGGCGCGGGGAAGCGCCGGGCGTCCGCCGGCGCGAGGGAGTTCTCGGCGGACGCTCCGGCCAGCGCGGCAATGCCGGCGACCGCGAGGAACGCGGCGAGGATCCGCCGCCAGCGACGCGGCCGCCCTTCGCGGCCCGGCCCATCCGGTACGGCGGCGCGCCGGAACGCGCCCGTCACCACGAGGACGGCGACGGTGGCGAGCATGACCAGCCAGCCGGGCCAGCCGCTGAGGCCGACGGTCCACGGATCGCTCAACGCCCGCTGGTCGCCGGCGGCGAACACGACGTTCACGAAGCCCGTGATCAGCGTGTTGTTGACCGCGTGCGCGATGACGCCCGGCCAGATCAGCCCGGAGGCCAGGCGCAGCCAGCCGAGCAGGACGCCGAAGAACACGGTGGTCACCAGGAACGGCACCAGCCCGGCCGTCGCGTTCGTGCCGGCGTATCCCGGCAGGTGCCACAGCCCCCAGATCAGGCCGCTGAGCAGCAGCGCCGGCCACGGACCGAGCGGGCGGAGCCGGGGCAGCAGGAAGCCGCGCCAGGCCCACTCTTCGCAGAACGCCAGCGGCAGCAGCAGGACGAACAGCCCGAAGCCGGTCGCGAGTGCGGACAGGATCAGCCCGACGGGCACACCCGTCTCGTGGGCCGCCTCGGGCGCGTACACGCTACGCAGCCCGGAGAAGTTCTCGAGGTCGAGCGGGTACACCCCGGCCAGCGCACCGATCGCGACAGCGAGGAAGGCGAGGACGAGCGGAACCACGAACGCGATCCCGCAGTAGCGGACGAGCCGGCCCGCCGGACGCAGCGGAGCCAGGGCGGTGTCGCGCGGAATGCTGGCCGGCCGGCCGACCCACCGAACGGCCACGAACGTGGCCAGACCGGCCGCGAGCATGCCGCCCGCCGCGACCACGTCGACGCCGGTGCGCAGGCGCAGCAGCCAGAGCAGCCACGGGACCCCGAAGGCGATGAGCAGGAACGTCGCCAGCTCGCGACGACGGCTGCCGTCGTCTCGCGCACTGACGACGGGCGGATCGGAGACTGTCGAGCGCATGGAGGAAGTCCTTTCTGGGCTGGGATGCCGGGACTTGTCGCCTGCCTGCGGGTCGCCGGGACCTCGTCGCCTGCCTGCGGACCGGGGACACGCCATATGTGTTATCTGTTATAGGTAACCTATATCAGATATGCTGCGATCGTGCTCCTGACGATCGACCTCGACAGCGAGGTGCCGATTTACCAGCAGATCCGCGATCGGGTGGTCGAGGCCATCGCCGACGGCGATCTGGCGGAGGGATCGGCGCTGCCTTCCACCCGGCAGCTGGCCGCCGACCTGGCGATCAACTTCCACACCGTCAACAAGGCCTACGACCTGCTGCGCAGGGAGGGGGTCATCCGGATCAACCGCAAGAGCGGAGCGGTGGTGCGCCGCGACGCCGGCTCCGGGCCCGCGGAGGCCGGCTTCGCCGACGAATGGCAGGCGCGGCTGCGCACGCTGCTCGCCGAGGCCACGGTGCACGGCCTCGGCGAGCAGGAGGTGCTGCGGCGGTGCGGCGAGGTCATCGACTCGTTCGGAGCCAGGAAAGTCAGGCCCGGCGAGGTCGATCTCCTCTCGAACGGGTGACCGGGCTCGGGTCCGCCACCTCAGGAATGTCGCTTTCCGTCACTGATGTACTCTTCGACAGCCGGTAACAGCAACGTGACCTGGTCACTTTCGGGTGACAGCGGACGGGGGGACTCATGTCGCACCAGAGCGAAGCGGACAGGGTGCTGCGTTCGCGGGGCCGGATGTGCCTCGACCACGACCCCGACGTGCTCCGGTCGGTCCTCGACCGGGTCGCCGACCGGTGGAGCCTGATCCTCATCGGACTGCTCGACGACAAGCCGATGCGCTTCACCGAACTGCTGCGCACCGCGCCCGGCATCTCCCGCCGCATGTTGTCGCTGACGCTGCGCAGCCTGGAACGCGACGGGCTGGTCAGGCG
The DNA here is from genome assembly GCF_003001935.1 of Nonomuraea fuscirosea. Classification (GTDB taxonomy): domain Bacteria; phylum Actinomycetota; class Actinomycetes; order Streptosporangiales; family Streptosporangiaceae; genus Nonomuraea; species Nonomuraea fuscirosea. Next base: position 382,679 of record NZ_PVNG01000006.1, read on the forward strand.
CGTCGCCTACCCGGAGATCCCGCCCCGGGTCGAGTACGAGGTCACCGCGTTCGGACGCAGCCTGTCCGGCCCCGTGCTGGCGCTCGCCCGATGGACGGCCGACAACCAGAACACCATCCGCGCCAATCGCCACGCCTTCGACGTGGCCACCGGCGCCGAAGACGACGACCTGAACTGACGACCCGAACCGACGTGGACCGAGGCCGGCCACCGGGCCGGTCCCCTCCATGTGACCGCGGTTCAGTTGAAGTTACCGATCAGCGGCCTGTAGTCAGTACTGCGAGGTCACCGGCACCCGGCTCCCGTTCCGGGCAGCGCCCCGTGCCCGCGTGCCTCGTCCCGTGACGCTTCCCGCTCGCCCCCTGTCCCGGGGCTACTTCGGCGTGCCCGCACCCGGGCCGCCGCATATCGGAAACTTCGAAAGGACCCGCGATGACCCGCATCGGCATCATCCTCGGCAGCACCCGTCCAGGACGCAACGGCGAGCAGGTGGCGCACTGGGTGCTGGAGCACGCCTCCCGGCGCTCCGACGCCGCCTTCGAGCTCGTGGACCTGCTGGACTACCCGCTGCCGCACCTGGACGAGCCCATGCCCCCGGCCTACGGGCAGTACCGGAACGAGCACACCAAGGCGTGGTCGGCCAAGATCAGTTCCTTCGACGGCTTCGTCATGGTGACGCCCGAGTACAACCACTCCACCTCCGGCGTGCTGAAGAACGCGATCGACTACCTGAGCGCCGAGTGGAACAACAAGGCGTTCGGCATCGTCTCGTACGGCAGCGTCGGCGGCGCCCGGGCGGCGGAGCACCTGCGGCTCATCGGCGGCGAGCTCAAGCTCGCGGACGTGCGCACCAACGTGACGCTGTCGCTGTTCACCGACTTCGAGGGCTTCAGCAAGCTCGCGGCCGGCGAGCACCAGGTGGAGGCCCTGACGACCATGCTGGACGAGGTCCTCGCCTGGAGCCGCGCCCTGGCCCCGCTGCGCCGGGCCGCCTGATCCCCGTGCCCGGCCGGGGTCGCCGTCCCGCGCCCCGGCCGGCGTCGATCGTCTCGCCACACCACAGCAGGAGGAACCGTGCATTTCGAGTTGGGGCTCAACTCGTTCGGCGAGATCGCCACCGACGGCGGGCGCGAGCTGAGCGACGCCGAGACCGTGCGGCTGCTCGTCGAGGAGGCCCGGCTGGCCGACCAGGCGGGGCTGGACGTCTTCAGCGTCGGCGAGCACTACCGGGAGGGTCACAACGACTCCGCCACGCCGGTGCTGCTCGCCGCGATGGCCACCGCCACGCGGCACATCAGGCTCGGCACGTCGGTGACCGTGCTCAGCACGAACGATCCCGTCCGGCTCTACCACGAGTTCGCCACCCTCGACGCGGTGTCCGGCGGCCGGGCCCAGATCGTGCTCGGCCGCGCCTCGGCGACGGAGTCGTTCGCGCTGTTCGGGCACGACCTGGCCGGCTACGAGCGGTTGTTCGAGGAGAAGCTCGACCTGTTCCTGCGGCTCGAACGCGAGGAGCGGGTGACCTGGTCGGGCACCGTCAGGTCGCCGGTCACCGACTACCGGCCGCACCCGCGCATGCGGCCCGGCGGCATCCCCACCTGGATCGGCGTGGGCGGCACCCCGGACTCCGTGGTGCGCGCCGCCCGGCACGGCCTGCCGCTCATGATGGCCATCATCGGCGGGCAGCCCCGGCGCTTCGCCCGCAACGTCGCGCTCTACCTCCAGGCGCTCGACCGTTTCGGCCATCCCGAGCTGCCGATCGGCCAGCACTCGCTGGGCCTCGTCGCCGACACCGACGAGGAGGCGATCGAGACCTGGTCGACGTACTGGCAGCCGGTCGTCGCGGCGATGGCCGCCGAGCGCGGCTTCTACGCGCCCGACCGGCGGCGCTACGAGGCCGAGCTGGAGCACGGCGCGCTCTTCGTCGGATCGCCGGAGACGGTCGCCCGCAAGATCGTCCGGATGGCCCGTGAGCTGCGGCTGAGCCGCTTCGATCTCAAGTACGACATCATGCGCCTGCCGCGCGAGGCCCGCGCCCGCACGATCGAGCTGCTCGGCCGCGAGGTCGCCCCGCGCGTCCGCGAACTCCTCGCCGCCCCGGAGCAGGTGGCTCAATGAGCGACCAGGTGCAACCGGGTGGCTCGACAAGCGACCTCAAACCTGGCGGTGTGCGCACCGTCGGCATCCTCGGGGCCGGCAAGGTCGGCACCGTGCTGGCCCGCCTCGCGGTCGCGGCCGGCTACCGCGTCCTGATCGCCGGCTCCGGCGAGGCGGCGCGGATCTCGCTCATCGTCGAGGTCGTCACGCCCGGCGCGGAGGCGGTGACGGCGGCGCGGGCGGCGGCCGAGGCGGACGTCGTGCTGCTGGCCCTGCCGCTCGGCCGGCATCGCGAGGTGCCCGCCGAGGCGCTGCGGGGCAAGCTGGTGATCGACGCGATGAACTACTGGTGGGAGATCGACGGGGTGCGCGAGGACCTCACCGATCCGCGTACGTCCTCCAGCGAGATCGTCCAGGCGTTCCTGGCGGGGGCCCGGGTGGTGAAGGCGTTCAACCACATGGGCTACCACGACCTCGAAGCGGGCGCCCGGCCCGCCGGCGCCCCCGGGCGCGCCGCGATCGCCGTCGCCGGCGACGATCCGGCGGACGTCGCGGTCGTCGCCGCCCTCGTGGACGCGCTCGGCTTCGACCCGGTGCCCGCCGGGCCGCTAGCCGAGGGCATCCGCCTGGAGCCGGGCACGGAACCGTTCGGCGCGAACGTCACCGCCCCTGAGCTGCGCGCCATGCTCGACCGGTTCCCGGCGTCGCCGCGCGGACGTGAGGTACTTCACGCCAGGCGCGGGGAAGGTCCCCCGGGTAGAGAGACGTTCACCTCCACATCTGAGTTGTGATTCTCAACCCAGCAGGACGACGGAGAAGAACCATGGACATCGAAGGATCGGTCGCCCTCGTGACGGGCGCGAACCGCGGGATCGGCCGCGCGCTGGCCCGCGCGCTCGTCGAGCACGGCGCGGCGAAGGTCTACGCCGGCGTACGCGTCCCGGCGAACGTGCCGGACGCCGGCGTCGTTCCGCTGCGCCTGGACGTCACCGACGAGGAGAGCGTCGCGGCGGCCGCGGCCGCCGCGGGAGACGTCTCCATCGTGATCAACAACGCGGGGGTCGGCGACGCGGGCACCAAGCTGCTGGAGGGCTCCTTCGACGGCGCCCGCCAGGCGATGGAGGTCAACTACTTCGGCACCTGGGCCGTCTCGCGCGCCTTCGCGCCCATCCTGGCCCGCAACGGCGGCGGAGCCCTGGTCAACGTGCTGTCGGTGGCCTCCTGGGCCGGGCGGCCTGACTTCCCCGGGTACGCGGCGTCGAAGGCCGCGCAGTGGTCGCTGACCGACTCGCTGCGCCAGGCGCTGCACGCCCAGGGGACGCTGGTGCTCGGAGTGCACGTCGGGTTCGTCGACACCGACCTCAGCGCCTGGGTCGACGCACCGAAGATCGGCGCCGACACCCTGGCCGAGCAGGTCATGGACGCCCTCCTCGCCGGTCAGTACGAACTGCTGGCCGACGAGAAGACCCGCAAGGCCAAGGCCGCGCTGTCACAACCGGCCGGACCCCCGTCCACCTCCTGACCCCGGCCTCTGACCGGGAGGAGCTGTCCAGCAGCGACAGGCCGGAGAGATTCTGGAACCGCTCGGCAAGGCTATCCAGGGGAGGTAGAGCGCTTGTCGTAGGTGTCGCGGGCGACGGTTACCTGTTCGATGTGCGTTTCGGCCCAGTCCTTGATGGCCTGCATCACGGGCAGCAGGCTGACGCCCAGGGGGGTGAGGGCGTAATCGACGCGTACGGGGACGGTGGGTGTGACGGAGCGGGAGACCAGGCCATCGCGTTCCAGGGTGCGCAGGGTCTGGGTGAGCATCTTCTGGCTGACCCCGGCGATGGTACGAGACAGGCTGCTGTACCGCTGCGGGCCGTCGGCGAGCGCGGTGAGCAGGAGACTCACCCATTTGTCGCTGATCCGGTCGAGAAGCTGACGCGCTGGGCAGGTCGCGAGGTAGGCGTCGTAGGCGACGCGCGCGTGCTCACGCTGCTGAGTGGCGGTGCGGGTGGTCATCACACTCCTGCCCGTACGGTACGCACTTTCAGGTTCGTACTTCCCAACGGAGAGTAGCTCTCCATACGGTTGTCCTCAAGTCCGGAAACCTGGAAATGAGGAGGAACTCGTATGCGCGCCGTTGTGGTCCACGCTTTCGGCGGACCTGAGGTGCTGCGGATCGCGGACGTGCCGATGCCGGTTGCCGCAGAAGGGCAGGTCCGCATCCGGGTCCAGGCCGCGACGGTCAACCCGGTCGATCTGGCCACTCGGTCCGGCGCGCTCGCCACGGCGGGCTTGCTGCCGGCGCGGGATGTGATCGGCATCGGCTGGGATGTCGCCGGAACCGTTGAACAGACGGGTCCAGGGGTCACCGGTGTCGAGTGCGGGGACCAGGTGATCGGCTTGTCCGACCGGCTGGACGTGCCGCTCGGCACTCAGGCCGAACACGTCCTGCTCGACGCGGACGCGGTCACCGCCGCACCTGCCGGCGTCTCGCCTGTGCAAGCCGCCACGCTGCCCCTGAACGCTCTCACCGCCGCGCAAGCGCTCGACGGTCTCGACCTGAAGACCGGGCAGACGCTGCTGGTGACCGGGGCGGCCGGCGCCGTCGGCGGCTTCGCGGTCCAACTGGCCGTCGCGCGCGGGCTCCGGGTGGTCGCGGTCGCCGGGGCCGATGACGAACCGCTCGTCCGCGAGCTGGGAGCCGAACTGTTCGTGCCACGCACGGCGCGGCTGGGTGAGGCGGTCCGTTCGCTGGTTCCTGGCGGTGCGCACGCGGCACTGGACGCCGCCGTGGCCGGAGCGGCCGCCCTCGACGCGGTCCGGTCGGGCGGAGCCTTCGCCGCGCTGGTGGCGGGAGGAGCGCCGGTTCCGCTGCGCGGCATCCGAGTCTTCAACCACTGGATCCGCGCTGACGCCACCCTCCTCGCCGAGCTCGCCACACTGGTCGAAGCAGGCTCCCTCACCCTACGCGTCGCCGAGACCATGCCCGTCGACCGAGTCGCCGACGCCCACCGGCGCCTCGCCGAAGGCGGCCTTCGCGGCCGCCTCGTCCTCACTCTTCAATGAAGGACTTCTTGGTCGGCGCCATGAGAGCGAGCACGTGAAGGGCGGCGGCCACTCGCGGCCGTCAGGACCCGGCCGCGGCGCGGTCGCGGTGGGCGCGGATCTCGTCATGATGGTCGGAGACCCAGCCGATCAGCTGTTTGACGATGTCGATCAGGCCGCGGCCGAGAGGGGTGAGGGTGTACTCCACGCGCGGCGGGACCTCCGCGTAGGCCGTACGAGTGATCAGCCCGTCCTGCTGGAGCTGGCGCAGGGTGTGACTGAGCATGCGCTGGGAGATCCCGGAGACATCACGCTGCAGGTCGGTGTAGCGCAGGGCGCCGTCCTCCAGGCACGCGATGATCAGCATGCTCCACTTGTCACCGACCCGGTCCAGGATCTGGCGAACGAAGCCCATCTGGTCGGCCGGGATCGCCGCGCAGGGCCCCCGGCTCGCGGCGGCCGCCGATCCCTCCGCGTGCTCCATACGCACATTTTCCTCCGTGACGCACAGTGATGTGCCTTTTGTAAGCCCTTCCATACTGGCCTACGTTGACGTTACGCACAAATAGTAGGAATCAGAGGATGCTGTGCGGGTCGGAGCTCGCCGGCCACTTCCCCCAAGGGCTCCACTCTCACCGTCCGTGACAACCCGCGCCGCGACCTCCTGACCGCACACCTGAAGAAAGTGAATCGATCGTGCCTACACTCGCCATCGTCGGCGCAGGCCCCGGCATGGGCCTCGCCATCGCCCGCACCTTCGGCTCCAAGGGCTACGACGTCGCGCTCATCGCCCGCAACCGGGCCAAGCTCGACGACCTCGTCGGCCGGCTCACCGCGGAGGGGGTCACCGCCGCCGCCTTCCCGGCGGACGTGCTCGACGACGACGCGCTGACCCAGGCTCTCCAGGACGCCGCCGCACACTTCGGCGGCATCGACGTCCTGGAGCACTCCCCGGCCCCGAGCATCGGCTCCCTGAGCCTCACCTCCCCCTCCGAGACCGACCCGTCCAATGTGCAGGGACTGATCGACCTGCTGTTCTACAGCGCCATCACCGCCACCCGGGCCGTTCTCCCCGCCATGCGCGCGGCCGGCGCGGGCACCCTGCTCTACACGAACGGAGGCGGCTCGGTCGACCCCCTCCCCATGCTCGGCAACGTCAACGCCGCCCAGGGAGCGCTGCGCAACTGGGTGCTCAACCTGCACAAGGAGCTGTCCGGCACCGGTATCCAGGCCGCGCACGTCGCCATCGGCGTGTGGATCGGCGCGGGCGGCCCTCCCGGAGTCCCGACCGCGGAGGCCGAGGAGATCGCCCCTCTCTACTGGGACCTGCACGTCCAGCGCGACGAGGCCGAGCGCGTCTTCACCGGATGACGACGACTCCCAGCTCTCCGTCGTCATCGGTCAGCGCCGGCACGCCCTCGGCGCTATCTCGGTGCCTGGAAGCCGCCGATCTTCCGCTCGAGCAGTTCGGCCAGCCGTAGCGGAGTGCGGTCCTCGAACATCGGGCCGATGAGCTGCGCCCCCACCGGCAGACCCTCCGGGGAACGGCCCGCCGGGATGGCGGTGGCGGGCAAGCCGGGCATGGTGGCCAGGCCGGCCCAGACGAGCTGGTCGAAGTACGGGTACTCGACGCCGTCGATGTCGATGCGCCGTTCCAGCGGATTGGGGTGGTGGTCGTGCGGGAACGCCGGAGTAGGCGTGATCGGGCTCACCACGGCGTCGAACTCGGTGAACAGCTGCCGCCACCCGTGGCGGTGGGCCTCGCGGCGGTTGTTCGCTTCGATCCAGTCACGGTGGCTGGACAGCATGGCGCGCAGCCGCGTGGCGTCGAGGCTCTGGTCGTCCGCGCTCAGTTCGGCGACGCGGGTGCGCAACTGCTCCTCCGTCTCGATGGGAAAACGCGCGGTGGAGCCGGAGATCAGCAACCGCATGTAGAGCGTCGCGGCTTCGGTCAGGTCGGGCAGCAGCGGGCTGTGCCGGACGACGCGGGCCCCCTCCTCGACGAGCGCGGCGGCCACCCGGTTCACGCCCGCCCGCACGGCGGCCCCGGTCGCGATGAGCGGATGCTCGTCGATGATCAGGACCCGGAAATCGCGCAGCCGCTCGTGGCGGGCCGGCGGCAGAGCCAGGCGGTGCGCCACGCCGAGCGTCAGCGGGTCGGGCCCGGCCATGACGTCGAGCAGGAGCGCGAGGTCGCGGGCGGTGCGCGCCATCGGTCCGACGACGGCGAGGTCGAGGTCGACCGGCAGGGCCGGCTCGGACGGCGCGACCATGCCGCGCGTCGCCGCCAGCCCGAGCGTCGGTTTGTGCGCGTACACACCGCAGAAGTGCGCCGGAGTGCGCAGCGAACCGGCGAGGTCGGAGCCGATGGACAGTGCGCCGAACCCGCAGGCCAGGGCCGCCGCCGACCCGCCGGAGGATCCACCCGGCGTGCGAGTGTGATCCCACGGGTTGTTGGTGGTGCCGTAGATCTCGTTGAAGGTCTGGATGTCCTGCAGCCCCAACGGCACGTTGGTCTTGCCGAGCACCACCGCGCCCGCGGCCTTGAGCCGCGACACCTGAACCGCGTCCTCGGCCGGCAGGTAGTTCCGGTGCGGCGGCATGCCCCAGGTCGTGGTCATCCCGGCGATGTTGTACGACTCCTTGACCGTCACCGGAATGCCGAGCAGCGGCCGATCCTCGCCACGGGCGCGCGCCTGGTCGGCGGCGCGGGCCGCGGCCCGGGCACGGGGGAAGTCCGGCACACAGATCGCGTTGATCGCCTTGTCGTCCCGCTCGATCCGGGCGATCGCGTCGTCGGTCAGTTCCGCCGAGCTCACCTCACCGGCCCGCATGGCGGTCGCGAGTTCCTCAGCCGTCTGAAAGTCGCTTTCCATGAATGCGACTGTAACGGCCCGCCGCCGACACCCGGCCTTACATATGTCGCCCGTATCCGCCAGAAAAGCCCGGACGACCGTCTCGACTGCCACTCGTTCTGCCACAGACATTACATCGTCCCAGCTCAGAAGCATCATCAGCGAATCGACGCCCCTGGCAAGGGCATGAATTGCCGCATTGCACAACGAGACAGATGTCTCAACTGCCGTCACTTTTCGCAGCGATCACAGGCTATTCATTCGACCACTGGCCACATCACGCGGGAATTGTCCAGTGAACGGGATGACTCATTTTCCATCCCCTGCCATCGCGCGCAGCAGGTGCTCCAGGCGCCGCTCGCCGTCGCGGGTCTGAGCGCCGGCCGCGAGCGCGCCGCGGAGCAGCTTCGCCGCGGCGGGCCGGGCGAACTGGCTCGCCCACGCCTCGTGTTCGCGCAGCATCCCGGCGGCCAGGTCCTGCGGGGGCAGGGCGCTCTTGACAGCGGCGATCGTGCCGTCCGGCAGGTCGGCGATGCCGCGGGCCAGCCGGTCGACGAACGCGTCGATCTCTTCGGCGGGCAGCGCGCGATTGACCCAGCCGTAGCGTTCGGCCGTCTGCGCGTCGAACAGGTCCGCGCCGAGCACGATCTCCAGAGCGCGGTTGCGGCCGGCCTTTTTCAGCAGGTACTGCGTGCCGCCGCCACCGGGCACGATGCCGGCCAGCACCTCCATCTGACCGAGCCCGGCCCGGCCGATCGCCGCGAACGCCATGTCGGCCGCCGCGACGAACTCGGCCCCGCCGCCACGCGCCGTCCCGGCCAGCTTGACGATCGTCACCTGGGGCTGGCTGCGCAGAGCCTCGCCGAGTGCCTGGAAGACGTTGAGCCCGGCCGGCGCTCCGGCGGTCGGGTCGGCGGCGGCGTCCTCGTCGTCCACGAGCGTCATGTCGACGTGCGCGATGAAGAACTCCGGATCGGCGCTCTCGAACACGATGACCTTGGCCGTCCTGTCCTCGCGCAACGTGGCCAGCAGCGTCATCAGGTCGGTCATCACCGCCAGGCTGAGCACGTTCACGGGCGGGTTGTCGATGACGACCCTGACGACACCGCGGTCGCCGGTCACGCGCAGGGTGGAGAAAAGCTGGCTCACGCAGGGACTCCTGTCCGGAGGCGGCGACGGCGACGCCGTGCCGCTAGGTATCTGATGTATACCTATGCTTGGGTGAGCGCACATAGGCGTCAATAACGCACTTCCGGCATCTCAAGCATCGCGGAGGATACCTAGGTGACCGAGACCAGCGAGCCGGAATGGGTCTTCCGCGCCGACTGCCCGACCCGTCCGATCCTCGACCAGATCGCGGACAAGTGGTCGATGATGACGATGGCCGTACTGGCTGAGCCGAAACGGTTCAACCAGATCAAGCGCCGGCTCGAAGGCGTCACGCAACGCGTGCTCACCCAGACGCTGCGCCGCCTGGAACGCAACGGCATGATCGAACGCCGCGTCCTGCCGACCTCGCCGGTAGGAGTCGAGTATTCGCTGACACCGCTCGGCGAGTCGCTACGCGAGCCGTTCTCCCACCTCTACACCTGGGCCGTCGAGAACGCCGACGACATCGTCGCCCGGCAGCAGGCCTACGACGCCCGCTCATCCAGTGATGCGCCTGCCGGCTGAGCACCGTAGGGGGCCGCTGATCATCAGGTGTCCCATAGGGCCTGGTACTCCGCGCGGAGCACTCCCGCGCGGTGAGCACGGGCGCCGAGGTCGCCGGCCAGTTGCTGGGCGCGCTCGTCGGCCTGACGCATCTCCGGCGTGACCTGTCTGCTTCCCGAGTTGTTCTCGTCACCGGCGCGACCGGCAGCGGCCCTGCGCCGGCGGCATCCGGATCTGCTGACGTTCGAGCGGTTCCTCACCCGGCGAACTGAGGGGCCACGGTCATTCACGGGTGTGGCGCCTTCGGGAATCCGGTCCAGCGGAGTTCGGGGCGTAGATGGCTCATGTCGTTGAACATGCCGATGCTCGGAAGCGCGCCCGGCCGGTATTCGATGACGGTGAGAGCGGCGTTGGCGCTGCTGAGTCCGAGCCAGCGTACGGGTGGTGCGTCAAGGGCGTCCCGGATGAGCCACGCGATCGGATAAGCGTGGGTGATGAGCAGTTCGTGTTCGTCGTTCTGCTGCTCGGGTGCGTGGGCGAAGCGAGCGGTGAGACTGCGGGCGATTTCATGGCCCGCCGCCGCGTCTTCCGGGGAATAGCCGTCGAAAAATGCCCTCCATGACGGCGGGGTCTCCTCCAGTTCCGGCACATAGGGCACGTGGTCGATGAGTTCAGGGGCCTCGGCGACGGAGGTGATGCCGCTGAGGAACAGGTCGATTTCGTGGGCTGTATCGGCGGCTCGTGGGAGCGGGGAGTGCCAGACGGTGCGGATGGGAAGGTGCGCGAGACGCTTTCCCAGGGACCGGGCTTGTTCGCGGCCGGTGCCGGTGAGATTGCCGAGAGCGTCGGCGTGGCCGTGCCGGGCGAGGTAGAGATACCGGGTCGCCATGAACGCGCGGTCCTTTCACAGCAGGGTGATGGTTCCCGCGGTTCCGTCGAGGGCGATCCGGTGACCGTTCTCGATCCGGTTCAGCGCGTCGGCTACGCCGAGTACGGCGGGGATGCCGTACTCACGGGCGACGATCGCGGCGTGTGAGAGCGCACCGCCGGTTTCGGTGACGACGCCGGCGGCGATCGTGAACAGCGGCGTCCAGGCCGGATCGGTGTACGGGCAGATCACGATTTCGCCAGGCCGCACGGCTTTGAAGTCCGATGGGCCACGAACGAGACGAGCGGCCCCCATGACCTTTCCGTGTGATCCCGGCGTTCCCGTCAACGCGCGGGCGGGGAAAGGCGATGCGGAAACTCGGAGGGCGGGAAGTGAGGCGGTGATCGGGCGCGCTTGCAGCACCCATATGACGCCGTCCGCGACGGCCCATTCGACGTCCTGTGGGCCGCCCTGAATTTCCGCGATCCGATGCCCGAGCTCCGCCAGGATCGCCGTCGTGGCGTCGTCCAGTGTCCGCGCCTTCTGCTGCTCCGCCGCGACGGCGCTTTCGACGACGCCGCCGTGCTCAGGGGCGAGGTCGATGCGGGTTCGTTTGCTCCCGACCGTGCAGCGGATGGATCCGACTGCCGCGACCTCATAGGTGTCGGGAGTGATGGTTCCGCCCACGACGCCAAGACCAAGACCCCAGGCCGCTTCGATCCGGGTCGGTTCTCCCGGCCGCTGGGGCGTGAACATGACGCCCGAGATCTCGGCCCCGATCACGCGCTGCACGAGAACGCCCATCCCGGGAAAGGACGCCCCGGCGCCGGCCGTCGCCCGACTCCAGTAGTCGTTCACTCTCGCGGCGTTCGCCGACGACCAGCAGGCGGCTATCGCCTCGCACACGCCCGCACTCCCCCGAGCGCCGATCACGCTCTCGTACTGGCCCGCCGCCGACGCGTCCGCCGTGTCCTCGTTCAAGGCCGACGAACGTACGGCCACCACGGGGTCGCCCAGACGCGCGAGCTCCCGCGCGACCGCCGCGCGAAGAGGCCGGGTGACCCGCACGCCGCGCTCGCCGCCATGCGGAACGACGAACCCGTCGGGCACCGGCAGCCCTTCGCGCAGCAGCAGGCCCAGCGTCGCCGCCTTCCCGCCGCAGTTCGTATGAGTCGCGTCGGCGAGTGCCGTGAGCATCGCATCACCCATCAACATTAAATTGACAACATTATGTTGATGCTAACAGGATGGGGCGCATGGAACGCAAGCACGACCTCGACCGTGCCGGCCGCGCCGACCACGCGCAGGCGCAACGGGAACGCGACGCCCGGGAGCGCATCATGGCCATCGGTGCGGATCACCTCGAACCGCGCCCGTGGCGGCCCGCCCCGGCTCCCCCCGCGGCGGCCGACCTGGCGCAGTACGCGCTCTGGCGAGCCGCGGACCTCGGCCCCGACCAGTTGCTGAGCGCGCTCGCGCTGATCCCGGCGGCACGGGCCGAGATCGAGGGCGTGGAGACCGGGCTGCTCTTCGTCGCCCGCAGCGCGGGATTGACCTGGGCGCAGATCGCGGACGCCATGGGTTTCAATTCTCCGCAAGCGTGCCAGCAGTATGTGAACCGGCTCACCGCCCGGCAGGACAAACGAGCATGAGCGACCAGTCAGCGCCGGAACTGCTCGTCCTGCACGCGGTACGACTCGTCGGCTACGCGGACGGCGAAGTGATCGCCGCGCGCGCCGGAACGGGACCGGCCGAAACGCTTCGCCTGTTGCGCGAGGCCGAACGTGCGGGCTGGGTGCAGCACCTCGCCTTCGCGGACCTCGGCGGCTGGTCACTGACCGACACGGGGAAAATCGAGAACGAACGTCAGCTCGCGGCCGAGCGCGAACACGCCGACCCCGAGAATGCGATCGCAGCCGTTTATCGGGCCTTTCTCCCGCTCAACGCGCGATTGGTGCGCGCCGTCACCGACTGGCAGATCAGGCCGACCGACACCGACCAGTTCGCGCCCAACGATCACAGCGACGATGCATGGGACGGGGGCGTACTCGACGAACTGACGGCACTCGGCGCCGAGCTCGCCCCTCTGGCCGATCGCCTCAAAAACGTGCTCCCACGATTCGACGGATACATGGCTCGCTACGCGGCGGCACTGCGCCGAGGCATGCGCGGCGAGCACAACTGGATCGACAAGACCGACGTGGACTCCTGCCACCGGGTCTGGTTCCAGCTCCACGAAGACCTCATCGCCACCCTCGGCATCGACCGTCACGCGGAGAATGCCGGCCCGTAGGCGGGAAGATCACCTGATGCAGAGTGATTTGCGTTAGAGCGCGCTCGAAGTCCTAGCGTCACGTCCATGACGAAACGGACATGGATCATTACCGGCGCGTCCCGCGGCCTCGGACGCGCACTGGCCGAGGCCGCTCTCGCGGCGGGCGGCAACGTCGTGGCCGCGGTACGCACCCCCGGCAGCGTCGCCGACCTGGCGGACGCGCACCCGGGAGCCTTCGCGGTCATCCCCTTCGACGTCCGCGACGTCGCCGCCGCGCCCGCACTCGCGCAGGCCGCGATCGACCGGTTCGGCCAGGTCGACGTGCTGGTCAACAACGCGGGACGGGCCGTGGTCGGAGCGGTCGAGGAGGTCGGCGACGAGCAGTTGCGCGACCTGATGGGCCTGCACCTGTTCGGCCCCGCCGCCCTCGTGCGGGCGGTGCTGCCCGGCATGCGCGCGCGTGGCTCCGGCACCATCGTGCAGATGAGCAGCCAGGGCGGGCGCATGTCCTTCCCCGGCGTGTCGGCCTACTCGGCGTCGAAGTTCGCCCTGGAAGGCTGGTCGGAGGCGCTGGCCGGCGAGGTCGCGCCGTTCGGCGTCCGCGTGATGATCGTCGAGCCGAGCCGGTTCCGCACCGGCTTCAACGGCGCCGGCGTGCTGGAGTTCGCCGAGCCGTCGCAGATCTACCGCCAGGCGCTGGCCGCCGTGCGCGCCGACATGGCCGGCACCGACGGCCGCCAGGAAGGCGACCCGGCGCGGGCGGCGGAGATCATCGTCTCGCTCGTGCACGGCGAGGAGGTGCCGCTGCGGCTGCCGCTCGGACGTGAGGCGGTCGAGCGCATCTCCGGCCTCCACCGGCGCGGCCTGGCCGAGACCACCCGCTGGGCCGAGGTCGCCCGGGCCGCCGACTTCGCCGACGCGCCCGCCTCGGCCCGGCCCGTCTAAGCCGGCGGTCATGGCCACTGAAGACCTGATGACCAAGGTCCTCGACGCGCTCGGCGACGCCCAGCCCACGGCGGAGGCGATCCACGACCTCACCGACCTGGCCGAGGTGCCATCGTCGATGACGATCGCCGAGGTCGCCGACCGGCTCGCCCTCTCGGCGCACACGCTGCGCTACTACGAGCGGGCCGGGCTGGTCACCGTGGCCAGGGACAGCCAGGGTCACCGGGTCTACGACGCCGGCGCGGTGCGACGGCTGGTGTTCCTGACCCGGATGCGGCTGTCGGGGATGTCCATGCGCGAGCTGCAGCACTACATCGAGCTGGTGGACGCGGGCGAACACACGGTGCCCGAGCGGACGGCCATGCTGGCCGAGCACCGCGCCACGATCATCCGACGGTTGCGCGAGCTGACGTTGTCGCTGGTCGCCGTCGACTACAAGATCGCCACGTACGGCGGGGCAGCCGGCTCCGACGTCGAGCGCGGCCCTTCACGCGACGCCGCCGCCTGACCGCCCGTCGCAGGCCGGCGCTGTGCGCCCCAACTACCCGACATCTCGGCTGTTGACGTGGTGGCTCGCATAACGTTAATCTGAATAACGTTATGATTTTTAACGATAGCGTGTTCGGCGATGCCCGAAGTGAGGGGCCCCCCGAGGAGCTGGCGCGCTCGACCGGTTTCCTGCTGTCGTGGGTCGCCGCCCGAGCCGGTGAGCAGTACGAGGAGGTGCTGGCCGAGACAGGGCTCAAGCCGCTTCACCTCGGCGTGCTGACCCAGCTCCAGAACGGCCCGCTGGTTCAGTCGCGGCTCAGCGAGCGGCTGAGTGTGTTCAAGCCCGTGATGGTCACGCTGGTCAACGAGCTGGAGGCCATGGACCTGGCGGAGCGGCGTCCTCACCCGCGCGACCGGCGTGCGGTGGAGGTGCACCTTCTGCCGGCGGGCGTGCGGAAGATTCGGGACGCCGAGCAGGTCAGCGAACGCATCTCGGGCGAGTTCTTCGGCCCGCTGACGCCTGAGGAACGGCAGAGCCTGCACGCGCTGCTCGCCAAGCTCGCCGGCGGCGCGGCCACCAGCAGACGGAAGGAATCCTGATGAACGCCTCGGCCGACGTCCGCTACCGCGAGGCAGGCGCAGCTCGCTCGCGCTTCTGGCCGGTCGGGCTCCTCTTCGTCCTTGTTCCCGTGCTCATCGGGCAGATTCCAGGGGCGCTCGCCTTCACGCTCAACCCCGAACTCGCCACCGATCTCGAGATGGACCGGGTCCCCGTGCCTCCGGGGGTCTTCATCGCGGTCTGGCTCGTGATCAAAGCCGGCATGGGGGCCGCGGCATGGCAGCTCTGGCGCCGGGCACCACGCGGGAGCGACGTCACCGTACCCCTGACCGTGCTGATCGCCGGCTATCTCCAGACCAACCTGTTCTGGCTGGCCGACGGCCTGCGCTCGATCGCCGTCACCGACGCGACCGGCCTCCTGCTCGCCGCCGCCACGGTGGTGGTGTTCTCCCGCTACTCAGCCGCTGCGGCTCGCTGGTTGCTGCCCTGGCTGATCTGGATGCCGATCACGCTGGGCATCAAGATCGCGGCGATCGCCGGCGCCCTATCCCCTTGAGCGATAAGGCCGCAGTACCCCGTACCGGACTCGAACCGGCGATTTCCCGGGTGAAAGCCGGGCGTCCTGACCGCTGGACCAACGGGGCGAGCCTCCGCTGAGGAGGTGCGTACGTCCGGCGGGATTCGAACCCGCACCGTCCGGTTCCTTAAACCGGTGCCTCTGCCATTGGGCCACGGACGCTTGAAACGTGGACCGACGGGATCTCGAAACCCGAACTCCTGCTTGCAAGGCAGGTGTGATGCCTTTTCACCATCAGCCCTTGATTTCCGCTGTGCAATTGTTCAGCCGCGAGGTGCGGATAAAGGAAAGGCCGCCTGGTGCGTCACCTGGCGGCCTCCGGAGGAATCCTCTACGGATTATCCGGGGGCCCGCCCGGCGAGCGCGGCGCGACGCTGACGACGGCGTCGTTCGCGCTCGTACTCGATGGCTGCGATCAGCATGACTGGCCTTTCCCGACGTGTTCCGATGGATAAGACGTTAATAGTCGCCGCGGCAGCCGCGCCACTCATTAAAGCAGCCTCTGTCAGCCCGGAGTCGTACGACGGTGCGACCCCGGTCGCAGGCGGAGATCGTCACCTGTGCGGAGGGAAACGGCCGTACGCGTCGCCAGGATGGAGATCGTTCCCACGACCTCCGCCAGGAAGACGCATCTCACCTCATGAACGGTAAACGCGCGGTCATCGCCGCGCTCGTCGCCGCGAGCCTGCTGTCCGCCCAGACGCCGGCCTCCACTTCGGCCCGGTCAACGCACGAAGAGCCCGCCGGGCTGCGGCAGGCGCTCGACGCGACCGTGGCCGCCGGCGCCCCCGGCGTCCTGGCCAGGATCGACGACGAGCACGGCACCTGGATCGGCACCAGCGGCACCGCAGACCTGGACACCCGCGAGCCGATGCCGCGCGAGGCGCGCTTCCGCGTCGCCAGCGTCACCAAGAGCATGGTCGCCACCGTCGTGCTGCAACTCGTGCAGGAGGGCCGGCTGAGCCTGGACGAGCGCATCGGCGAGCGGCTGCCCGGCCGGATCGAGGACGGCGACCTGATCACCGTACGGCAGTTGCTCAACCACACCGGCGGTCTGGCCACCTACGACGAGGCGCCCGAGTTCGCCGACCCCGAGCGATACGGAAAGCGGACCTACACCCCGCAACGGCTCATCGACGAGGCAGAACGGCTCCCCCAGCCGGAACGAGGCCGCTTCTCCTACTCCAACACCGGCTACATCCTGCTCGGACTGCTCGTGGAGCAGGTGACCGGCCACCGGCTGAGCGCCGAACTCGACCGCCGGATCTTCCGCCCGGCCGGCATGACCCGCTCCTACCTGCCCGGGACCGAGCGGGGCATCCGCGGCCCGCACGCCACCGGCTACTACCTGCCCGCGGGCGGCGAGACCGGCGCGCCGCGGCCCGTCACCCGGCTGAACCCGTCCTTCGCCTGGGCCGCGTACGGCGTGGTGTCCGACGCCCGCGACCTGAACCGCTTCTACCAGGCGCTGTTCGGCGGCCGGCTCGTCGGCCCGGCGCTGCTGAAGCAGATGCGCACCGGCGTCGGCACACCCCAGGCCCCGATCTTCCCGCGGTACGGGCTCGGCCTGGAGTCGGTGGGGCTCACCTGCGGCGAACGGTGGGGCGCGACCGGCGCCATCCCCGGCTACCTGACCTTCAGCTTCGCCGAAGCCACCGGCGAGCGCCGGATGACGGTGTCGGTCAACCTGCACCGCGGCGATCCCGGGATCGCGCCCATGCTGCTGGGCGTTCTCGACGCGCTCAACCGCTACTTCTGCGCGGAACCGTACGAGCCGCCGGGCAGGACCAATGCCGCGGCGACAACGGAGGCGGAGACGGCAGGGGCCGCGCCGGGGGTGGGACCGACCGCGTCTCGGGCGGACCCGCCGTCTCCCTTGCTCACCTCCGGGCGATCAGTTGGAGGTGCCGTGGCTGGGCGCCGCGGCGGCTCCTGACTTGCCCAGCCTGCGGACGACGATCTTCTTCTGGTTCCGCTCCTGCCGGTCCTGCCGGACTGGGATGTTGCTCATCGCACTCCTCACCGATCGAGGTCGGGAACGGCAACCGTGAGAGTATGATCTCCAGCCCTTCCGATCAAGAACAGATCTCACAACCGTCCCGCGAGGGGTGCCTGGCGTACACGTGCCCGTCCGGGTCCAGCAGCGTCACCCCGTGGAAATAGCCGGGCGGCACGCTCGACACGCCGGTCACCTGCGCGAGCACGTCGTACGCGACGAGCTGCCCCGACAGCCCGGCCGACGCCCCCGTGACGCCCGGCCACGCGTACCCGCCGCCGGGCTGCGGCGCGATCCCGGCGCGCACGCACTCGAAGCAGGGCCCGCCGGGACCGAAGACGCCCACGCTGACCAGCGGGCCGTGGTACCCGCCGCTCACCCACGGGATCCCGGCCGCCGCGCAGGCGCGGTTCGCCCAGGTCTGGATCCCGTACGGCTCCCGCGGCAGGTCGGCGCAGAGCGCGAGCACGTGGAACCCGCCGATCAGCCGCGCCAGCGTCCCCGGACCGTCCACCGACGCCGTTCCCGCGGTGATCTCGATGTCGGAGTTGACCCGGCGCAGCCGGTCCAGCGCCACCTCCGCCTTGGGCCGGCCCAGGTCGGCCTCGGTGTAGAGGATCTGCCGGTTGAGGTTCGACAGCTCCACGACGTCGGGGTCTACCAGGTGCAGACGGCCGACCCCCGCCGCGGCCAGCGACCAGGCGGCGTGGCTGCCTGTCCCGCCGAGGCCGAGCACCACCACGCGGGCGGCCTTCAGCCGCAGTTGCGGCTCCCAGCCGTGGTCGCGCGGGGTGAGGTCGACCCAGCGGAAGTAGTCCCTGCTGCGGCTGTAACGCTCCTTCTCCCGTTCGCTCAGCTGCTCGCAGGCGCCCGGTCCCGCCTCCTCCACGTGGCCGGAGGCGAGCAGCGTCTCGACGATGTCGCCGGCGTCCTCCCCGGTCAGGACGGGGAAGGCGGCACGCAGCCCGGCGGCGACGTCGGCGGGGGTACGGGTGCCGTCCATGAGCGTCAGCGCGGCCCACGCCCACCCGTCGGCATCGGTGATCTCGGAGGCGATGCCGTACAGGGATCCGCCGAGCCTGATGGTGCCGTCGGCGAGACGGTGCGGCGCGTGCTCGGGCTTGACGCGGGGAAGACGCATCCACCGATGGTCGGGATCCACTCGACCGGACGTCAAGCCGCTTGTCGCCCTGACAGCTCCACCCGAGCCCAGCCCGGCAGGCCGCGGTGGCGATCCGGCCCGGCAGGCCGCCCCGTGACGGCCCGGCCCGGCGGCTATCCGATCCGGTCGAGCAGCGCCGCCTCCTCGCCGGACAGCCGCAGGTCCTTCGCGGCCACGTTCTCAGCCAGGTGGGCGGGGTCGCCGGTGCCCGGGATGGCCAGCACGTGCGGCCCCTGCCGCAGCGTCCAGGCCAGCCGGACCTGCGCCGCCGTCGCGCCGTGGGCGCGCGCGACGGCCAGCACGCTCTCGTGCTCGGGCGCGGTGGCCCCGGCCTCACGCCCGGCGCCGGCGATGGCGAAGAACGGCACGAACGCGATTCCCTGCTCACCGCAGATCCGCAGCATCTCCCGCTGGCCGGCCGGCGCGCCGACGCCGAAGGGATTCTGTACGCACACCACCGGCCCGATGGCCCGCGCCTCGGCCAGCTGGGCGGGGGTGGCGTTGGAGACGCCCAGGTGACGGATCAGACCGGCCTCGCGCAGGCCGGCCAGCGCGCCGAAGTGCTCGGCGATCGAGCCGTCCCGCCGGCTCGGCGGCACCCGCAGGTTGACCACGTCGAGGTGGTCGCGGCCGAGCTCGCGCAGGTTCTCCTCCACCTGGCCGCGCAGCTGCTCGGGCGTCGCCCAGTGCCAGGCGCCGGAGGCGTCCCGCGCCGGCCACACCTTCGTGGCGATGACCAGGTCGTCGGGGTACGGGGCGAGCGCCTGCCTGATCAGCTCGTTCGCGGACAGGCTCGGCGAGAAGTAGAAGGCGGCGGTGTCGATGTGGTCGACCCCGAGCTCGATCGCGCGCCGCAGCACCGCGATCGAACGGTCGCGGTTCCCCGGCGCGCCGGAGCCGAACGCGGCGCGGCCGGTCAGCCGCATCGCGCCGAACCCGATCCGGTTGACGGTGAGGTCGCCGAGCTTGAACGTGTGCATGATCGTCCTTCGCGAGAGATCAGGTCCCGGCCATCGGGTCCGGGCACGAAAAAAGCCTCTCCGGCGGACGCGGGTCCGGGCCGAAGAGGCTCAAGTGAGATGATCATCATAGGAGGTCCGCGGCGGGAAGGTCTCAGCTCAGCAGCATGAGCACCCCGGCGATCAGCACCGCGGCGACGAGCACGGTCACCACGACCAGAGCTTTCACGCCCAGCCGGCGGCGGATGAACTTCGGGTTGTGCGCCATCAGGTCCTCCTCGGTCAGACTCGGTGCCGGATCGCCAGGTAGGCGACTCCGGTCAGGGAGAGGGCGAGCGCCAGGTAGACGGCCGTCTCGGTCCACTGCATGGTCCAGAAGGGCAGGCCGGAGCCGTCGCGCAGGGCCCGGCCCGCGAGCTGGCTCGTCCCCGTGAGGAGCACGGACAGCGGCATGGCGACGCGGGTGTGCCGGGTGACCGCCCCGAGCGCGACGCCGAGCGCCAGCGCGAACAGCGACCTGCCGAAGGGCAGCGGGCCGTGGCTCTCGTAGTACGGCCACGCCATCGGATCACCGCCGGCGTCCGGCAGGGCCCACGTCAGCATCAGGGTGAGGACCGCGGTCGCGGTCAGGGCTCCGGCCGCCGCCACGGCGAGGACGGCCGCCAGCCAGCGCCCTCTCGACAGGCTCTGGGTCCAGGCGAGCTGGTGGGTCCCGGCCTCGAACTCCCGGGCGATCAATGGCGCGCCCCAGATCAGGCAGATGGCGCCGGCCAGGAGTCCCGCCAGCTGGAAGGTACGTCCGCTCAGGTCCGGTTCGAGCCGCTCGATCGTGGCGGCGGCGCCGTACAGGAGGAGGAGCCCGGCGATGGCGGCCGCCTGGGCCCGCTGTCCGCGCCAGGCCACCCACAGCGGCCCGCTCATCGGACCGCCTCCGGGTTGCGCAGATAGTGCAGGACGAGGTCCTCCAGTTCGGCGGCGGGGTGGCCGCTCAGCAGGTCGGCGAAGCTGCCGCACAGCCGGACCCGCCCGGCGCCGAGCAGGATCAGGTGATCGCACACCTCGGCCAGATCGGCCAGGATGTGGGACGACAGCAGCACGGTGGCCTCCAGGTCGCGGACCACGCTCATCACCTGGAGGCGAGCCAGCGGATCGAGCTCGGCCAGCGGCTCGTCCAGCACCACCAGGCCGGCGCGCTTGCCGACGGCCAGCGCGATCGCGACCAGCGTGCGCTGACCGCCGGACAGCCGGTCCACCCGCTCGTGCTGGCCGATGTCGTGGCCGGACAGCAGCGCCCACGCGGCCGCCCGGTCCCAGGCGGGGTTGGCGGCGGCGCCGAAGCGCAGCAGGTCGGCGACGCTCCACCGCCGGTACAGCGGCTTGTCCTGGGCCACGAACGCGACCACGGCCGGCTCCAGCGGCCGGCCGAAGACCTCGACCCGCCCCGTGGTCGGCTTCAGCAGGCCCGACACCAGGTTCAGCAGTGTGGACTTGCCCGCGCCGTTCGGACCGACCAGCGCGACCCTGGCTCCGGCGGGCACCACGATGCCGGCGTCACGGAGCGCCCACCGCTGCCGGTAACGCTTGCCCAGCTCACTGGTCCGCAGCGCGCTCACCACGGCTCATTCCTCACAGTCCGTACTCCTGTCTCGTTCGGGTGCGGGCGCGGTCGCGCCCGCCCGTCACCCGGCACAGTCGGGTACGGAGGCGAAAAGGTTCACGGAGCCGAGCGGATCAGGCGGGCGGCGCCGGCCGGGCGGTCAGTTCGCCAGTGTGAGCGGGTTGACCAGGTCGGCGCGGACCAGCAGACCGGCCATGATCATCATGGCCGGCGCGGCCGCGTACGTCAGCGGCAGCAGGGGGTTGACCGCGTTTCCTCCCGCACGGTCCGAAATTCGATGGGGCGGAATCGGTGGGTTCGTTAGGGTGTCCGGATGTCCACTCAGCGCACCCTCCTGCCGCGCTCGACACCGGCCGCCGCGGGGATGTCCTCCCGTTCGATCACCGCGCTGCTGGACCGGCTCGAAGCGCGAGCCGTCGAGTGTCACTCCCTCATGGTCGTGCACCACGGACACGTCGTCGCCGAAGGCTGGTGGGCGCCGTACTCGGCCGGACGCCCGCACCTGCTCTACTCGCTGACCAAGTCGTTCACCTCGATCGCCGTGGGGCTCGCGATCGCGGACGGGCTGCTCTCGCTGGACGACCGGGTGGTGGACGTACTGCCCGAGCACGTTCCGGCCGATGTCTCGGAGCAGGGACGCCGTCTCACCGTGCACCACCTGCTGTCCATGACGACCGGGCACGTCGAGGACAGCCTCCAGGAGGCCTGGCGGCTCGAACCGTCCGACCTTGTGAAGGGCTTTCTGCGGGTACGGTTCCCGGAGCCGGAGGGGACACGGCACGCCTACGACAACGCGACCACCTTCGTCCTGGCCCGGATGGTGGAACGGGTCACGGGCCGCGGCCTCCCCGAGCTGCTCGACGAGCGCCTCTTCCAGCCGATGGGCGTCGGCCACGCCGAATGGGACCGGGTCGCGAGCGGCGCCGCCTTCGGATTCCACGGCCTGCACCTCACGACCGAAGCCGTCGCCGCCTTCGGTGAGCTGCTGCGGCGCGGAGGTCTCTGGGGCGAGCGGCAGCTCGTCCCCCGCGCCTGGGTGGGGCTGGCGACCAGCCGGCACATCGACTGCCGGCCGTTCGAGGACGGATCGATCGACGCCGACTTCAGCCGCGGTTACGGGTACCAGTTCTGGATGGCGCGGCACGGTTACCACGGTCACGGCGCCTTCGGTCAGCAGTGCGTGGTGGTCCCGTCGCACGATCTGGTGGTCGCCGTGACCGCCCAAGGGGAGGCTCAGGCCGTGCTCGACGCCGTCTGGGAGTGCCTGCTGCCGGGCGTGGGCCAGTCGGACGACGCCGGCGACGACGCGATCCTCGCCGATCGGCTACGGCGGCTGTCCCTCGCGCCGGTGCCCGGCTCGGCCGCCCCTGAACGTTCCGCCAAGGCGAGACTGGACGCCTCCGCCGAGGACTCGGCTCTGCCCGACGGGACCGCGGTGATCGTCGATCCCGTGGACGGCGGCTGGCTCCTGCGCTTCGGATCGCTCCTCACCGTCGAGGCCGGCCACGGCGAGTGGCGGGAGAGCTCGCCGCTCGGCCGCCCTGTCGTCGCGACCGGCGCCTGGCAGGGCGACACGTTCGTCGCCGACCTCTACGTCATCACCACCCCGCACCGGGTCCGGCTGGTGGTCGGCGCGGGGACGGCGACGGCGACGTGGAGCACCGTGCCTCTGACCGGCCCCGACCTGACGCTGCACCTGCGCTCCCCCCTCATGACCCGGCCCGACGTCGCGTAGGCGAGGGGCGGCAGACGTACTCCGCGGCGTCACTCCGGCCGATCCGTCCTGATCCGCCGAGCCTGGTATCTGCCGCCGGAGCCGGGTCGTGGTTAGTCTGCGATCATGTCGTTCGATCACCGCGCGCCTGGCGCGATGGCGCTCGCCGCCGTACTCACCTTGACCACCATCACCTCGCCCGCGTGGGCGCACGAAAGGCCCGCGACCGCCGCGGACCGGGTCTTACGGGTCTACAGCAACAACCTCGAGAACCTGGTGACGAACAACGCCGACGGCTCGTGCACCCGGATCTCCGGCCCCGCTCACCTCACCTCGATGCTCGTCGACGACGAAGGCCGGACGGGCACCTCCGGTGTGCGGGCGCCCGATCTGCTGATCGTGCAGCAGGTACGCGGCACCGGGCAGGCCTCGGCCTACGCCGACCAGCTCTCGGCCAAGGTGGGCTATCCGGCGGGCACGTACAAGGCGATCGTGGCCTGGGACGACCCCGAGCCGTGGGGCAGCACGCACAAGTGCAGCCAGCAGGAGCTCGGTGACCTGAAGAAGAAGCAGACCAACGCGCTCATCTACAACACCCGGACGCTGAGCCTCGCCTCGGGCGACGTCTCGAAGTACTGGAGCGCCGGCTGGCTCAAGCCCGGCACGTCGTACGCCGGCGGCGCCGGGTGCACGCTGTACAAGCCGCCGAACAACGACAGCGGCGCCACCAACGCGCACAAGTGGAAGCGGACGAGCGCCATCGCGGCGAAGTTCACCATCAAGGAGACGGGGACGGCGGTCTTCGCCGCGACCATGCACCTTCCCGAGCAGAACGGCCAGAACGCGTGCGCGGGCGCCGGCACCACGGGCATCGGAAACTCCGGCATCCACGTCGGCGCGGACGCCACCGCCCTGATGAACGCCTCGGCGATCCGCGTGATCGGGATCGACGCCAATCGCACGAACATCGCCGCCACCACGCTCAGCGGCTTCGGGATGACCGGTCACGGCACGAAGGCGACCATGGGCTCCAGGAAGATCGACTACCTCTTCGTCAAGGGCGCCGTGCTGCCCTCGCCGATCGGCCACACGGTGAGCAGCACGAAGTCGAACCATCTGGCCCTGTACGGATTCATCACGTACTGAGTTCGCACGGCCGTTTCCGGGCGTTCAGCGGGCTGCCGCACCGACCTGGAGCGTCAGACGCGTGATCGCCAGGTCCTAGGCTGACTCCATCGGCGATCGCGATGAGGTCGCGGGATCGAAGAGCTGCGGGTTGAAGGTCTCCCGGATGAAGAGGGCCGGCTGAGCGCTGCCGGGGTCGATGATGAGGTACCACCGGCAGGCGGCGGCGCGTCCCGGACTCCACGCGTCCACGCCGAGTCCCAGCGGACGGCGGTGATGCGGCTGGGGCAGCTGCGGTCCCAGCGGCGCGGCGCATGAGCGCAGCAGCCGCTCGGCCCAGGGCAGCCGGCCGAGCGGGGCCAGGACGAGGTTGCGGGAGACGTGCCGGCGCGCGATGCCAAGCGTGGTGCGGCGGACCAGGACGGGAGCGTCAGCGGGCAGGCCGAGGGGTGCGGCCGCCTCAGGGCACGTCCGGCCCACCGCCGCCCGCGACACCTCCAGGGCGCTGACCGTCAGGCGGTCGTTCAGGAGGTGTTCGAGCAGGCAGGTGGTGCTGCCGGGGTGGGAGAGGAGGGCCCGGGTACGGGGGTCGGTGAAGGCCTCGGCGCTGACGGGCAGCGGCGCGATCCGCTGGAGCATGGGGAACCTCTCAGGGGTGAACGTTCAGTAGAGGCTGCCGGGGATGCCGGCGTCGCGGGGACCGAAGGGCCGGCGGTCGAGCCAGGCCCCGGCCCGGGGCAGGACCCGGGCGGCGACGGCGGCGGCGCGCTGCGCGGCCCGGCGGTGCGGGCCGGCGGCGGTCAGGTGCGCCAGCGCCTTGCCCGCGGCCGCGCGGTTACGTTCGGCGGCGGCCCGCCTGACCCGGTCGTAGCCGGCCAGCGCGCCAAGGACCGCATCAGAGCCGTCGGCGCCGAGGACCGTACCAGGGCGGTCAGTGCCGACGGAGGCGCCAGAGCCGTCGCTGCCGAAAGCAGCACGAGGGCGCACGAGGCCGGCTTGGACGACGGAGGCGATGGCGTCGACGGCGGCGGCCGCGTCGGCGATGCCCGAGTTGAGCCCGCGCGCGCCGAACGGCGCGAACAGGTGCGCGGCCTCCCCGGCCAGCAGAACCCGCCCGCTGGTGAAGGTCTCGGCGACCGCCTGGCGGAACAGGTAGTGGGAGGACCAGGTGATCTCGCCCGCGTGACCGGCCGGCAGCAAGGGCCGCAGCCACGCGGACGGGTCGGCGGCGAGCGCCGCGGGATCGTCGTTGGCACGGCATTGCAGGTCCACGCGGTGACCGCCGGCGAAGGGGACGACCAGCACGTTGCGGCCCGCGGCGCGCGGGTGGCGGTAGTGGAAGACCCGTTCGGCGGGCAGCGGCCGGGCGGGATCGTCGGCGACGTCCACGACGACGAACGCGTGGCCACGGGCGTCGCCGTCCATCCGGATGCCCAGCCGGCGCCGTACGGTCGATCCGGCCCCGTCGGCGGCGACCACGAACGCCGCACACCACTGCCTGCCGTCGGTCGCGCGGACCAGGACGGAGTCGTCCAGCAGGGTCACCTCGTCGGCCCGCGCGTGCCAGGCGAACGTGACACCCGCCCGCACGGCCGTCTCGCGCAGCAGCGTTTCCACTCTGGGCTGCGGCAGGCAGACGTACGGCGCGAGCCCCGCGGGCATCGGCGCGTGGCGGCGGTGATGGACCCGTCGTCCGGCCCAGTACGTCGCGCGTCCCGCCCACACCAGCCCTTCCCGCACCATGCGGTCGGCGAGGCCGGGAGCGGCGGCCGCGAGGGTCTGGATCGTCTGCCGGTGCAGGAAGATGGCCCGGCTGCCCGGCTTGGCCGCGCCGGCGGGCAGGTGCTCCACCACGTGGGCGGGCAGACCGCGGGCCCGCGCCAGCAGGGCGGCCGACAACCCCACGGGGCCGGCGCCCACGATGAGCGGTCCGTCGATCACGCCCTGGCCCCCTCGGCGGGGCGTACCCTGCTCAGCGCGGCCCGCGCGGCCGAGGGCATGGCCACCGCGAAGCCTCCGTCGACGGGGATGTCGGCCCCGGTGACGAAGGAGGCCCCCGGTGAGGCCAGCCACGTCACCACCGTCGCGACCTCGTCCGGGCTCGCCCAGCGGCCCAGCGGCACCAGGTCCAGGGCCGTCTCCGAGAGCGCGGGGTCGGTGACGTAGGCCCGGTTGAGCGCGGTGTCGATCCACGCCGGGCTGACCGTGTTCACCCGTACCCCCTGGGGCCCGAGTTCGCCGGCCAGGGCCTCGGTGAGGTGGCGCAGGCCGGCCTTGGCCGCTCCGTAGGCGGCGATCTCGGGCCAGGGCCGGGCCGCCGCGATCGACCCGACGTTCACGATGA
Organism: Nonomuraea fuscirosea; assembly: GCF_003001935.1. Lineage (GTDB taxonomy): Bacteria > Actinomycetota > Actinomycetes > Streptosporangiales > Streptosporangiaceae > Nonomuraea > Nonomuraea fuscirosea. The sequence goes on from NZ_PVNG01000006.1 coordinate 408,948, forward strand.
CGCCCTGGCGCCGTTCGGCCATGCCCGGCGCCAGTCGCCGGACGAAGCGGAAGGCGCTGGTGAGGTTGAGGGTGTGCACCCGTTCCCAGCCGTCGTCGCGCACGTCCAGCAGCGACGCCTGGAAGACGGGCCCGCCCACGTTGTTCACCAGGATGTCGACCGCGCCGAGCCGTTCCTCGACGGTGGCGCACGCGGACTCGATCCTGGCCGCGTCGGTGACGTCGCACTCGACCGCCACGGCCCGGCGGCCGTGCGACCGTACGGCCGCGGCGACCGCCTCCAGGTCCTGGCGGGAGCGTCCGAGCACGGCCACGTCGGCTCCCGCGGCGGCGAACACGCGGGCGACGGCCGCGCCGATGCCTCGCGAGGCCCCGGTGACGAGTGCGGTACGGCCGTGCAGCCCGAATCGGTCATCCAGCGACATACGGCTCCTCAGCGGAGGTGGTCAGGGTCAGGGCACGCTTGTCGACCTTGCCGGTCGCGGTGACCGGCAGGCCGGGGACGAGCACCATCCGGCGCGGCAGCTTGTACGGGGCCAGCAGCGCCCGGCAGTGCCCGACGATCTCATCGAAGGCGGGGGCGGCCCCGTGTCCGGCTACCACCCACGCGCACGGGATCTCGCCCAGAACCGGATCGGGCAGCCCGGCGACGGCGACGTCACGAACCGCAGGATGCCGGCGGATGGCACGTTCCAGCTCGGCGGGGAACACCGAATAGCCGCCGCACAGGACGACGTCCTTGATCCGGTCGAGGATCCGGACGCGCCCGTCGTCGGCGATGACGCCGACGTCCCCGGTCCGCAGCCACCCGTCCGCGCCGATCGCCTCGGCGCCGCGGTCGGGCGCGTTCCAGTAGCCGGGCGTGACGATCGGGCCGTGCACCTGGAGCTCGCCCGGCGTGCCGGGCGGCGCCACGTTCCCGTCCGCCTGCACCCGCAGCCGCACGCCGGGCAGCGCCGTTCCGGCCGTGCCGTGGCGGCCGGCCAGCTCGGGCGCGGCCAGCGTGGCCATGCCGCCCAGCTCCGTCATCCCCCATCCCTCCACGTACGCGGCGCCGGTCCGCTCCTCCCAGGCCATGGCCAGGTCCTCTCCGGCGCTCTGACCGGCGGAAAGGCCGCACCGCAGCGACCGGGGCAGCCACGCGTCCTGCTCCAGCAACAGCCGCCGGTACATCGCGGGCACGCCCGCCACCACGGTGGCCGCGTGCCGGGCCGCCCGCTCCGCCATCGCCGCCGCGTCGAAGCGCTCCAGCAGGATCAGGCCGGCGCCGCTGCGCAGCGCCGCGTTCAAGACGTTCGTCCCGTACGTGTGCGCCAGCGGCAGCGCCGTCACCACCCGATCCTCCGGCCCGAGCCGCAGCCGTCCGGCCAGGTTGGCGCCGCCCGCGCGAACCGCCCGCCGCGTCTGGATCACCCCCTTGGGCGACCCCGTCGTGCCCGAGGTGTAGGCCAGGCAGGCGGCGCCGGCCGGCGCCGCCTGTCCGCGCGATGGGACCGGCCGGCCCCGGGGAACCGCGCCGTCCGGGCAGAGCAGCACCTGGTCCACGCCCGCCAGCGCCTCGGCCCGGGCTGCGGACACGAACAGTGCCCGCAGCCCGCAGTCACGGACCACATGGATGATCTCCGCGACCGCCGACGCCGCGTTGAGCGGCACGCAGCACGCCTGGAGCCGCGCCAGCGCCAGGTACGTCACCACCCACTCCAGGCCGTTGGGCAGGCACAGCCCGACGAGATCGCCTTCGCCGATCCCGCGGGCCGCGAGCCCGGCCGCCCGTTCGGCCGCCAGCGCCGTCAACTCGGCGCGGCTCACCGTGCGATCGCCGCACACCAGCATGAGAGCGCGGTCCCCGCTCCTCGTCCGACCGGCTCGTCAGAGCAGCTCGCCGGCGCCGGTGTAGAACTCGCGCAGGAACGCGGCGAAACCGGCCGTGCTCACCCGGCCGGTCCCGCCACCGTCGAGGTCGTCGAAGAGCTTCACCGTGTACGACAGCGGGAAGCCGGCGGCGCTGTGCAGGCCGAGGAAGTGGTCACGCTCGATGAGGCCGTCGTCGTCCAGGTCGCAGACGGTGGACACCGCCGCCACGTACGCCTCGCCGTACTCGGCGAACCAGATGTCGTCGTGGGAGAACGCGCGATATTCCGCGTAGCTCACCTGCCCGTCCCGGTCCAGGTCGGCGGCCGCGGCCAGCCCGGTCCAGAAGCGCCGGCACCCTTCCGAGAGCGCCTGGGCCGCGGGGGCGCCGGCGGGCACGCCCAGCACGCGGCAGACGCGCGCGGCGTAGAGCTCGAAGTCGGCGGACGTCAGCGTGCCGCTGCCGTTGACGTCGAGGAGTTCGAAGCGCATCCGCAGGCGGTCGGCAGCGGAAAAGGCCATGGGGGTTCTCCATTCGGTTCGTGATCCCTGCGATCACGTGATCGACCGGTCCGCCGCTCCTGCCTCGACGTGGCGTCGGTGGCGGGGTGAGGGAGGGCAACCCGCCGAAGTGGGAGTCGGCAACCCCATAGCTACCCTGAGTGAGAAGCAATAACCCTGTGTAGTTATTCTGATGACACGCCGGGCCGAGACCTGTTTCATGATCTGATGTCTGGAAGCTGGCAAGTACTGGAAATCCGAGGTCGAGCCGATGAACCAGGGCCATCCCGAACAGCTGCCGGCCGAGGTCCTGGACGACGTGGCCGGGGTGGTCGGAGCGGAGGTCACTCCTCTCGGTCGCCTACCCGGAGGCGTCAACGGGGGTGCCATGCGCGTCCAGTTGGCCGGAAGGGCGGATGCGGTGCTCAAAGCAGTGCCCCTGGCCCACCCCCACCACCTGGATGAGACGTTGCGGGCCCAGAGAGTGGTGGAGCACATGCGCAGGCGCGGCTATCCCACCCCGGCCTGGCTCGGAGCGGGGGCCACCGCCACTCATGTATGGCAGCTGATGGACTTCGTCGACGCGGCTCCCGCGCCGGAGCTGACCCCGTCCCTAGTCGAGCAGCTGATGGAGATCATCGAACTCCAGGCCGGCCAAGCCTCGGAGCCCTACGACCACTGGTCGTACGCCTGGCGGGTCGCCACCGGTCAGGATCCGGGCGTCTCCGGGCTGGATGTCAACGAGACGCCGGAGCAGTCGCGTCTCCGCCGGTCCGTGGCCAGCCTCTCGGGGCATTCCTCCGTGGTGTCGGCCTTGGTCGAGCGCCTGCGGCTCGTATGTGCCGACGTCCCACCGCCACGACAGGCACCTGACATGGTGCACGCCGATCTCTCAACTCCCGGCAATGTCCTGGTCCGTGCCGGGGCGGTGGTGGCGGTCGTGGACATCGGGAACGCGGGTAGCGGCACGCGCGCGACCGATCTCATCGCCCTCGTGTGGTACACCTTCCAGAATCCGCTGCTGGACGATGTCCGCAGGCGACTGTGGACGAGAATCCTCGACCTGGTCGGCTGGGAGGGGGCGGCGCTGCTCGCAGCGGCACACACCCTCCTCATGCTCGAGGTCCCCATCCGTCACGAGCGCCACGATGTCGTTCCAGAGGTGGTCAAGCGCGGCCATCGCGCCCTCGAAGAACTGAACGCGCTTCGCTGACCCTACGAAGGCGTTCGCGAGAACTGCCCTACCGTCCGACCTTCAACATCCTGGTGCGAGCCCTGCCTGGGCTGAAGAAGGCCACGACGGGCGGGGCGCCGTGTCGGCTCTGTTCTGGTCCCATCTCAACCTGTACGGCGAGTTCGAGCTCGGCATGAGTGAACAGCTCGGCCTCGGGCCGGCGCCGGGCGCTGAGGACCAACAGTCAGATGGTCCGCTCTGAGCAACGAACGATCTCGGGGGTGCCCCAGGGCTCCGGCGTAGTGTCCTTGGCCAGCCGCCCGAGGATGGCCAGCTCACCCACCAGGCCAAACTCGTACACCACTCCCGTGGACGCAACCCGATGGGAGAATTGATCCATGGGAGCATCAGTTAGGCAGATTCAAGTCACCTTCGACTGCGCATCACCTGAGCGCGTTGCTCGTTTCTGGTGCGAGGTGCTGGGGTACGTCGCGCCGCCGCCACCAGAGGGGTTCGCCAGTTGGGACGACTTCAATCGCACGCTGCCGGCTGAGCAGCGGGATTCATGGTTCGCATGCAGCGATCCCTCGGGCGCGGGTCCGCGGCTGTTCTTCCAGCGCGTTCCCGAAGGCAAGGTCGTCAAGAACCGGCTGCACCTTGACGTGCGGGTCGGCACCGGGCTGGTGGGTGAGGAACGCTTGGCAGCCCTTGAGGCCGAATGCGCGCGGCTGATCCCGCTCGGCGCGGTACGCGTGCGGCTCCTGCCCGCCGATGAAGAAAACGAGTCGTGCCTCGTGATGCAGGACGTCGAGGGCAACGAGTTCTGCCTGGACTGACGAACGTCTGCCTCGCTGAACGTCGAACAGGACAGCGCGCTGTGCCTGATGGCCGGTGACCGGCCGCGCCTCAGCTTCGGGACGACGTTCACGTCGTTGGGCACGGCCGGCACCGGTTCTTCCTCCGCCGGGTCGCGGAAGCGTCAGACCTCTTCCACGCTGCTCGGCTCACGCCGGGACAGATCGATACCGAGCTCTTCCGCCGCGCGGAAGACGTCCTCGTCGGTGTCGCGCATCTCGATGGA
>NZ_PVNG01000007.1 GCF_003001935.1 Nonomuraea fuscirosea
ACGACGCCGCAACGACGCACGACAGACTGGCCGAAAACAGCACCTGTCGCCCATGTCCTGGGACTCATCCGTCAAGCATGTCCCGGGACAACACACGGGGCCCTCCAAGGCGCTGTGTGATGAGTTTCCCTACTAGATCAAGCGCCCGGCCGAGCCGGGCCACCCCCGCGGGAACGATCTTGATATGGGCGATCATGGGGAGGTAGCCCGCCACCCACCCCCCACACCCGCCCGCGTCACCGCCCCCATCCTTTAGGAAGACGGCAGCGGACTCACACTCTTGGGAACCCCAGGCGATCGGCAGACTCGGCATCACTTCCGCCCACGCCAACGGGGAGGGGCTGCGCCCCTCCCCGGTCCCCTCCCCCAGGGGGAGGGCATTGCCCTCCCCTTGCCCCCTCCCTTAGCGCATCGCTGCGCTCGCGCCAGGCCGCATTGCTCCGCGCGCGGCCAACAGCCAACCCCGCGCGGACGTGTCAGGGCATCACGAGTACTCACCGCCACCCCGGTACCGGGCTCAGGCGACCGGGGTCATCGGGGACGCGCCGGCGGGCCACATCGGGACTGCGCGCGGCGCTAGGGCGCCGTGCTCGCCCTCGCGGCCCGACGGCCCGCCCCTCACCCCGGCCGCCGAACCGCCCCGCACCCGCCGACGCCCAGCCGCAACCCACCACGGCGCGCGCCTTAGCCTCTCAAGGACTCGCCCACGCTCAGTGCTCCCGTGCTGTGAGCTGGCGCGTACGGCCACGACTTACCCGAGAGGGGGGCCACATCGGGCCAGGGCCGAGCGGGAGCGATCGGCGTCGTTCACACCGGACCGGATCTGGACCGGGACTGCGTCCCTCTAACCAGACCCACGAGCGCCCGGCGCTCACCGACACCGACCGCTTGCCCCACTCGACCACACTTGCAGCCCGGTGACTGTCCATCCCCCAGCCGCACGCCCCCGGCCCGCACTCTAGGCGGAGCCCACCGCTCCCCACAGCGACGCCTTGCCCACCATGGAATGACGAAACCCCCAAGGTCATCAGACCTCAGGGGGTTCATCGCACCGCAGACTGCGGGCACCCTGCGCCTCAGCTTTTTTGTACTCTCACCTCCGCGACGGGGGCTCACTACCTGGCATCCGCGCATACACGAACCGCGCCCTCCTCCAAGCAGGCCGGGCCCATTCCCGCCCCTCCAGGCTCACTTCTTGGCGCACCACCGCACCCTCGGACATCAGGACCCTCAGCCACTTACGCACGTAGTCGCTGGTCACCGGCCGCCACAGACGCGCCCGCACCTCACTCACCGTCAACCCGTCCGGGGGCTCCGGCAGGCAGGCCAGCACCTCCTCACGCACATACGCTCCCCAGCGCACGGTCCGCCTTCCTCTCGTCTTACACGGCCACCTCACTTCCAGGCTTTGGCTCCCTTGCGCTTGCGACGCCGCTGGTACTTGGTCGCCCCCCGGAAACTGAGATGCCAGCGGTGGCAGCTTCCGCACTGGTAAACCTGCGTCGGCATGTATCCGAGCGCATGTTTCACCGGATCAGGATTCGCACGAATGCTCCGCAACTCGCGCAACGCCTCATCACGCGACACGAAACACAGCTTCCCCGACGTCTTGCACCGTGCACGCTTCTCCGGCTTACCCACAAATGGCTCCTCTCCTGAACTTCGCCCACTTCATAAGAGCGGCCCCCGCCCAGGGACACAGACGGGGGCCGCTAACCCCCGGTTGCGGGCCAGCCGTCACCAATGAGCGACGGTCAACCAGGGGGAACCGACCGGCTAAAGGGCGCGCGCGGGAGAGAGGCAAACGCCCTCCAGCCGATCACCAAGAACACGCCAGCATGCGCACAGGACCCACGGCCTAGGTCGCCTCGATCTGCCCCGACCCGGACGACTGATCGCCGCCCGTCTCCGGCGCACCTGTCCACTCCACGCCCAAGCCCGCGAAAGTCTCACTCCGTGCAGCTCCCTCGAACCGCTTCCACACCTTCATTGGGATCTCGAACACCTTCGGACGCCACCCCACCGGAGTCACCTCCAGCCGCGCATCCGAAGGCACCTCCCACCGCTCATCGAGCGTGCACCTCACCCACCCCCGCCGCTCCGGCAGCCGTTGCGGCACGTACCGGCCATCGCAGACGTCATCCAAAAAACCCGCCCACACGTCCTGCCGCACGCTCAACAGCACATCCAGGCCATACCGGATCTGCACGAACGGGCCGCACGCATCCCGCCGCACCAGCACATACCCCGGATCCTCACTCACCTCCGCACCTCCGCCGGTCCTCATACAACGACGCGATCCGCCGCCCGGCCGTCTCCACCGCCGACCCCGGACAGGCCGTGTACCGCAACCGGCCTCCGGGACCCGACGCGTCCATACCCCACCGGAATCGCCACCCGGTGTCGCTCCACTCACACCACACCGCCAGCCCGACCGACCACACCCCGACCAGCGCTATCCCCTCGCATTCCGACACCTGAGAGGCGATACCGCGCCGCCCCAGCTCCGCCGACAATGCGTGCGCCAGCTCACCAGCCGGACTCGCCACCAGCGCCCGCGCCATCACGCCCGCCGCCCCACGCCGCCCAGCACATCCACCCGTTCGGCGTCCTTGCATGCAAGCTCCGGATGCATCTCCGGCCGCCACAACGGCACCCGCACCAAACCCGGCTCCACCAGCTCGGCATCCGCCGCCGCGAAAAACGCCGCGATCTCCGCCTCATCACGCAGCGCTACTGGCGCGGACGCCCCCTCATACCCGCCCACCGCCGCACGGGTACCCGCTGTCTCCAGCACATGCGACACCACCAGGTAGCTCCCCGGAACGGTGGCATCCATCAGCGTCGCGACGATCCCGTACGGATCATCCGCCGTCGTCACGAAATGAAGGCTCGCCACCAGCAGCACCGCCACCGGCTCACCGAAATCCAGCAGAACCGCCGCCTCCTGCAAGATCTTTTCCGGACGTCGCATGTCCTCACACACCACATCCGTCCGCGCATCCGTCGCCAGCAGCGCCCGCGCATGCGTCAGCACCACAGGGTCGTAGTCCACGTACACCGTGAGCGCATCCGGCGCTGCCCGCTGCGCCACCTCATGCACGTTGCTCTCAGCCGGAAACCCCGACCCGATGTCCAGGAACTGGCGGATACCCGCCCCAGCCAGGAACCGCACCACACGGCACAGGAACGCCCGATTCTCCAGCGCGCACAGCTTTGCAGCCTGATTCGACCGCAGCACCTCCGCCACCGCCGCCCGATCACACTCGTAGTTGTCCTTGCCCCCCAGCAAGAAGTCGTACATGCGCGCCACATTCGGCACAGTCGGAACCACAACCGGACGCTGCACCCTCGCGCGATGCTCCAGAAGATCCGCATCCAACATCGGAGCGCCAACCTCGCCGGCCTCTCGCCCTGCCGGACGGGTCGTATGCTGTGCCATGGGTCAGGACCTCGATTCCTGATCAAGGGAGCCGTACGGCGTGTCAGCGCCTGCGGCTCCCGTCTTGTTGACTGCCGTTCTTTGCCGTTCCCTTGTCTGCGGTTCAGGATGTGGGATAGATGTCGCCACACCGAGGGGTTGCCTCACTTAGGCAACTGGGCAACGGATAGAGGCAACGTGCGATTTGGCGAAGCACTTCGTAAGTGCCGCGAGCGCCAGAAGGTATCGCTCAACGCGCTTCACGAGCTGACGTTCTTTTCGAAGAGCTACCTCAGCCGCGTTGAGCGGGGCGAACGTAACCCCGAGCGGGTACTAGCTGAGCTTGTCGATGAGGCCCTTGGCGCGAACGGACGCCTCATCAAGGCATGGGATGGCGACTATGCGCCCAACCGGACTATCGTGGGTTCATCAGGAGGTGAGGCAACGAAACGCCGTCAATTCATCGCCAGTGCGGCACTCGTGGCCGGAGTTGGGTTCGACGACCCAGCCGGGCAGCCTGACCCTGGTACGGCCGCTGTCGCACGGCTTCGGGATGCTCTTATCCCAACTACGCCGATGTCTCATGCAGACCCACCCGTAGCATCGCTTGCCCGCTCACTCACTCGTGCCCAGCGCGACTTTGCCGCTGCTCGCTACCTACCGCTAGCAGATCAACTCGCCGCGCTTCTCCCCGTTGCCTCGGCCGCCTCAACTCCTGCTGCGATGGCCGCCGCCGCACGCATCTACCATCTCGCAACACGCACCCTGATCAAGCTCAGTGCTTCCCCCTACGCTTGGATCTCTGCCCACAGAGGTGTAGAAGCCTCGCAGGCCAGTTCCGATCTCCAAGCCATAGGAGAATGTCGGCGCGACCTGATCAGTCTCTTCCACCGCGCCGCCGAGTATCGCAAGGCACGCGACGTCGCCACCTCCGCCGCAGAATCCCTCCGGCCCCAGCTCGCTGGCGCAACACCTCAAGCGTGGGGGGCCTATGGTGCCCTTCTCTCTACCGGCGCTATCGCCGCCGCACGCCTTGAGGACCGACATTCAGCGCTCGACATGCTCACCGAAGCCGACGAGGCCGCCCGTCACGCCCCCAATCTCGCTCTGGGCTACGGTCACGTACCCATCTACAAGATGGGCGTCTCTATCGTCCTAGGAGACGCAGGCACAGCCATTGATCACGCCAAGGAAGTCGTCCCCAACCAGATCCCGACGCTAGAGCGACGAGGCAGCTACTACACCGGTATTGCTGAGGCATACACCCTCTGGGGCAAGACCGACCGCGCAGTACGAGCCTTGCTCATCGCCGAGAAGATAGCGCCCTCTGAAGTACGGCGCTCCGGTACCCGCCAGGTCATCACTGAGCTGCTTCACCGGGATCCCCACAGCAAGCTCTCCGGCTTGCGAGGACTCGCCCGCCGCGTCGGTGTCACCCTCTAAATCCACAAACGTAAGAGCGCTTTGGGAACCCCCTCGGGCTGGCCACCACTATGCGTGCCGGAGGCCCGCTGGACTCGCCGTAGGCATGGGAAGGGCTCAAGGGCACGAAGGTCCCCGCCTCCGGCGGGGGCTCAGACTCCGGGATGGCGTTGATCATGACCTCCCAGCGCCCTCAAGGGTTGCTGTGAGGTCCCGCCTCCCGTCTGTCATCGCCCACACCAAGCCGAGCATGCCGGGGTGCGGGGGTAAAGATCGTTCTTCCAGTAGGGAGCTCCATCTTTACCCCCGCACCCCGGCATGCTTCCCGGCAGGTGGGCGACGACAGACGGGAAGGCGACAGAGCGGGAAGCGCGTAGCCAGGAAAACCCCAGCTCATCAGCCCGAAAACTGGCCCGTGTATGGCCCGCGAACAGTCAGTCACAGTGAGCACCAGTGAGTCTCTACGAGACACCCCGAATCCTCCCATCCCACATATCCGCAGGTCAGACACACGGTAACCCCCTGACCAGGGACTCAACGACGTCTATCTAGAATCCACAGGCGAGCTATGTTCTTCTGTGGATAACGGGGGTTCGGGTGTTGCGGGCGCGCCGACATAAGCCGACAGCAACCGGCATGTCGGCATATGTCCGTCCACCGCAGCCGGTCTCCGCGCCGCTCTCAGGTAAGCGACCGCTCGGATGGGCGGAAGGCTTAGGTAAGCGACCGCTGGGATAGGCCGACGGCTCAGGTAAGCGACCGCCGATAGGCAGACGGCTCAGGTAAGCCGACCGTACGAGCGCCCGGGGCGGGCCCCGGGCTCTGAGAGGCTCAGCTGGAGGTCGTCGTGGAGGCGGCGGCCGGTGCGGGGGCGGTCGACGGCGTCGAGGAACTCGACTCCGACGACGACTTGCTCTCGCCGGACTTCTCGCCGGACTTCGCGCCGGAAGAACCGGAAGAGGACGCGGCCGCGGCCGACGTGCCCGACGACGAGCGGTTGTCGGTCCGGTAGAAGCCGGAGCCCTTGAACACGATGCCGACGGCCGAGAACACCTTGCGCAGGTTGCCCTGGCAGCTCGGGCACACCGTCAACGCATCGTCGGTGAACTTCTGAACGACCTCGAGCTGCTCACCGCAGTCGTTGCAGGCGTACTGGTAGGTCGGCACGCGCTCCTCCTTACAAGCTTTGGCACTCGAGCGAGGCGACTGCTAATGGTAACCGATGGGGTCAAACAGCTATTCCAACCCCCGCTCGCCGTACCAGCCTGCCAGCTTCCCGCCCCGGCTCACGGCGCGCAGCCGGCGCTCCGCCTCGTCGCGGCAGGCGGCGGTGGTGACGACCAGCAGCTGGTCGTCCACGCGCAGCCTGGTCGTGGCGGTGGGGACGAAGGACTTGCCGTCGCGTACGACGAGCGTCACCGCGGCCCCCGAGGGCAGGCGGAGCTCGAAGACCTCCACCCCGTGCAGGCGCGATCCCGATGGCACCTTGACCTGCAGCAGGTCGGCGTTGAGCTCCTCCAGGGGAGCGGACTCGACCGAGAGATCGTGGGCCTCGCCGGGAGCGGCCACCCCGAGCAGCCGCGCGGCGTACGGCAGCGTCGGCCCCTGGAGCAGGGTGAACACGATGACGATCACGAAGACCTCGTTGAAGATACCTTTGGACCCGAGGACGCCGCCCGCCCACGGGATGGTCGCCAGGACGATCGGGACCGCGCCGCGCAGCCCGGCCCACGACAGGAACGCCTGGTCGCGCCAGCTCACCCAGCCCAGCCGCAGCGCCCAGGACAGACCGGAGCTGACCAGCACCGACAGCGGGCGGGCCAGGAGCACCAGGATGGTGCCGGTGATCAGGCCGGGGATGATCGCCGAGGCCATCTCGCCGACGTCGGCCAGCATGCCGAGCATGACGAACATGCCGATCTGCGCCAGCCAGGCCGCGCCCTCCGCGAAACCCCTGGTGGCCGCCCGGTGCGGCAGGCGCGAGTTGCCCAGGATGAGCGCCGTCAGGTAGACGGCCAGGAAGCCGGAGCCGTGCAGCAGCACCGCGCCGCCGTACGAGACGAAGGTGAGCGCCAGCACGGCGATGGGATAGAGGCCGGAGGCGGGCAGGGCGACGCGGCGCAGGGCGTAGGCGCCCGCGGGGCCGACGGCGAGCCCCACCACGGCGCCGATGAGCAGCTCCATCCCGGTCTCCAGCAGGAACGTTCCCAGGGTGGCCGAGGAGTGTGAGGCCCCGCTGAGCAGCACCACGGCGATGACCGTGGGCGCGTCGTTGAGCCCGGACTCCGCCTCCAGTACCCCCGCCAGGCGGGGCGGCAGCGGCAGCCTGCGCAGCACGGAGAAGACGGCGGCGGCGTCGGTGGAGGCCAGGACGGCGCCGAGGATCAGCGCCGTCCTGCCGTCCATGCCGAGGAAGCCCTGGACGACCAGAGCCACCACGCCGATGCTGACGGCCACGCCCACGGTCGCCAGGACGAGGGCGAGGGGGACGGAACGGCGTACGTGGGACCAGTTCGTCGTCAGGCCGCCCTCGGCCAGGATCACCGCCAGCGCCGACATGCCGATCTGCTGCGCCAGCTGAGGACTCTCGAAGGGGACGCCGAACCCCGCGGGCCCCAGGATCAGCCCGAAGCCGAGGAACACCAGGAGACTGGGCAGCCCGGAGCGATGGGCGATGCGGACGGAGGCGATCGCGGCGATGACGATGGCGGCGCCCAGGAGGAGCCAGACGTCGAGCATCACTGGCTCCTCTCGTACCGGCGGTCACATAAGACTAGTGAGTCCTGAAGGCGTCATCGCGTAGCGAACGCGCCGGTCATGGGGCTCGGACGGGACGTCGTCGATCAGCTCGCCGTCGTGCAGGAGGGCCACGGTGGGGACGTTCGGGCCGACCCTGGCCAGCGCCCGGTCGTAGGAGCCGCCGCCGCGTCCGAGGCGTACGCCCGTGCGCCGGTCGACCGCCAGCGCGGGCACGATCACGAGGGCGGCCGTGCGTACAGCGTCGACGCCCCGGCGTGTGTCGACCGGCTCCATGATCCCGTGGCGGCCGGGGGCGAGGGTGTCGGGCCCGTCGTACACCGCCCAATCCAGGTCGTTGTCCTTCTGGAGCACGGGCAGGACGACGGTGGCCCCATGTTTCCAGAGAGCGAACACGAGCCCGTGCGTCTCCGGCTCCGACCCCGCTGACCAGTAGCAGGCCACCAGACCGGCCATCTGGACCCACGGCTGTTCGAGCAGCGTTTCGCGGACCTTGATGGCGTTTGCCCGTAGTTGTTCGGGGGAGAGTGAGCCGCGCGCCGCGTTCAGCTCGCGGCGCAGGTTCATCTTGTCCACAGGTCCCTCCACTAGGGTCTACTCATGGCTGACTTCGACCCTGTGACGAAAGCCGTCGTGCCCGCCGCGGGTCTGGGCACCCGGTTCCTTCCGGCGACGAAGGCGACACCCAAGGAGATGTTGCCCATCGTCGACAAGCCCGCGATCCAGTATGTCGTCGAAGAGGCGGCCTCCGCCGGTCTCCTCGACGTCCTCATGGTCACCGGCAAGAACAAGCGCTCGATCGAGGACCACTTCGACCGGGCGTTCGAGCTGGAGGAAGCCCTTGAGGCCAAGGGCGACGAGCAGCGGCTGTCCCAGGTCCGCGAGCCGGCCTCGCTGGCGACTCTGCACTACGTACGCCAGGGCGAGCCCAAGGGGCTCGGGCACGCGGTGCTCTGCGCCAAGCAGCACGTGGGCGAGCACCCCTTCGCCTGCCTGCTCGGCGACGACCTGATCGACCACCGCGACCACCTGCTGCGGCGCATGATCGAGGTGCGCGACACGTTCGGGGGGAGCGTGATCGCCCTGATGGAGGTGCCTAAAGAGCAGGTCTCGCTCTACGGTGTCGCCACCATCGAGGCCACCGCGGAAGAGGACGTCGTACGCGTGACGGACCTCGTCGAGAAGCCGCCGGCCGACGAGGCGCCGTCCAACTGGGCCATCATCGGGCGTTATGTGATCGATCCAGCGGTGTTCGAGGTGCTGGAGCAGACGCCGCCGGGGCGCGGTGGCGAGATCCAGCTCACCGACGCGCTGCGCACGCTCGCCTCGCGCGGCCGCGACGAGGGCGGGCCCGTGCACGGCGTGCTGTTCAGGGGACGGCGCTACGACACTGGCGACAAACTCGACTATCTACGCACTGTGGTGAAGTTCGCGGCGGACCGGGACGACCTGGCGCCGGATTTCGTGCCGTGGCTGCGGGAGTTCCTCGATGAAATCAGTTGACGCGCATCTGGCCGGGATCCTGGCCACTGTACGTCCGCTGGCCCCCCTGGAGCTGGAGCTGGAGCAGACGCTCGGCACGACGCTGGCCGAGGACGTGACCTCGCCGGTGCCGCTGCCGCCGTTCGACAACTCGGCCATGGACGGGTACGCGGTCAGGGCCGAGGACCTGGCGGAGCTTCCGGTCACGCTGCCGGTGATCGACGACGTGGCGGCCGGCTCCGTCGAACTGCGTGCCGTGGGGCCCGGCCACACCGTACGCATCATGACCGGCGCTCCCATGCCGGCCGGGGCCGACGCCGTGGTGCCGGTCGAGTGGACGGACGGGGGCACGGTCTCCGTACGCATCGACCGTCGCGCCGAGGCGGGCAACGCGGTCCGGCGGGCCGGGGAGGACGTCCAGGCCGGAGAGGTCGTGCTCAAGGCGGGCATCGTGATCGGGCCCGCGCAGCTCGGGATCATCGCCGGGGTGGGGCGGCGGCGCGTGCTGGCGCGGCCGCGTCCGCGCGTCGTGGTCGTCTCCACCGGCGCCGAGCTCGTCGAGCCCGGCGGCACGCTCGCGCCCGGCCAGATCTGGGAGTCCAACAGCTACACCCTGGCGGCGGCGGTACGCGAGGCGGGGGCCGAGGGGTTCCGCGCCGGATCTGTCGGCGACGATCCCGCGGTGCTGCTCGACCGGCTGGACACGCATCTCGTCCGGGCCGATGCGATCATCACCACAGGCGGGGTGTCGATGGGGGCGTACGAGCCGGTCAAGGAGGCGCTGTCGCCGCTCGGCACCGTCCGGTTCGAGAAGGTGGCGATGCAGCCGGGGATGCCGCAGGGCTTCGGCGTGCTGGGTGAGGACGAGGTGCCGATCTTCGCGCTGCCCGGCAATCCGGTCTCGTCGTTCGTGTCGTTCATGCTGTTCGTACGTCCCGCGCTCGACCGGATGCGCGGGCTGCCCGGCGGCCTGCCGGAGACGGTCACCGCGACGGTCACCGGGCCGCTGCGCTCGCCGCCCGGCCGGCGCTCCTACCTGCGCGGCGTGCTGGCCCCGGACGGCACGGTGACGCCGGTGCACGGGCAGGGCTCCCATCAGCTCGCCGCCCTGGCCCTGGCCAACGCGCTGATCGTGGTGCCGGAGGATGTGACCGAGGTGGAGAGCGGGTCCGCCATGGAGGTGGTCCGGCTGTGAGCCGACTGGAGGGTGCCGCCCGTGGGTGAACTGACCCATATCGACGAGACCGGCGCCGCGCGCATGGTGGACGTGTCGGCCAAGGACGTCTCGGCCCGCACCGCCACCGCCACCGGCCGGGTGCTGCTGTCGGCCGAGGTGGTCGCGCTGCTGCGTTCGGGCGAGGTGCCGAAGGGCGACGCGCTGGGGGTGGCGCGGATCGCGGGGATCATGGGGGCGAAACGTACGCCCGATCTGATCCCGCTCTGTCATCCGATCGCCCTGCACGGGGTGAAGGTCACGCTCGACGTCGAGGACTGGGGCGTGGCGATCACGTGCCGGGTGAAGACGGCCGACCGGACCGGGGTGGAGATGGAGGCGCTGACGGCCGTCTCGGTGGCGGCGCTGGCGCTCATCGACATGGTCAAGGCGGTCGATCCGGGCGCGGTGATCACCGATGTGCGGGTGGAGGAGAAGCTGGGTGGCAAGACCGGCCGGTGGACGCGGGAGCAGGGCTGATGCGCGCGCTGGTGATCACGGTGTCGAACCGAGCTTCTGCCGGGATTTATGCGGATAAATCCGGGCCGTTGCTGGCTGATCTGCTGCGGCAAGAGGCCGGATGCGAGGTCGAAGGGCCCGTGGTGGTGCCCGACGGCGAGGCGGTCGAGCGGGCGCTCAGGGAGGGGGTGGCGGGCGGGTACGAGGTCATCGTCACCACCGGGGGCACTGGGCTGACACCGCTGGATCTGACGCCGGAGATGACGTCCAGGGTGATTTCTCGGGAAATTCCTGGCATCGCGGAGGCAATTCGGCTGGCGAATCGGGAGAAGGTGCCTACGTCCGTATTGTCGCGAGGACTGGCCGGACAGGCTGGTGACACCCTGATCGTGAATCTGCCCGGATCGTCCGGCGGTGTACGGGATGGCGTCGCCGTACTCGCTCCCATCCTGCGGCACGCGGTCGACCAGATCCGGGGCGGCGATCACCCGCGCTGAGAGCGGCCGGTGATCGCGCCGGGGATCGGCGTCCTGGGGGCGAATCGCAGCTCCGGTCACTGATCCGTGGCGCCATCGTGCCCGATCGGGGGATGATGAGGGGTGTGGATCGACTTCGTGGCTGGCCGGCGACCCTGAACGAAGGCCCCGTGGGCCTGCGGCCGCTGCGGCTGGGCGACGTACGCGTGTGGCGCGAGACCAGGCTGCGCAACGCCGACTGGCTGCGGCCCTGGGAACCGAGCAACCCCGAGACGCCGCTGTTCCGGACCGGGCTCGGCCCGTACATCTCCATGGTGGGCACCCTGCGCCGCGAGGCCAGGCAGGGGCTGGCGCTGCCGTGGGTGATGACGTACAACGGCCGCTTCGCGGGCCAGCTGACCGTGGGCGCCATCGTGTGGGGATCTGCCCGTTCTGCCCAGGTCGGATACTGGATCGACGGCGCCGTGGCGGGCAACGGGGTCACCCCGACCGCGCTCGCGATGGCCGTTGACCACTGCTTCTTCACCACCGGATTGCATCGGCTGGAGGCGAACATCCGCCCCGAGAACCAAGCCAGCCGTAGAGTGGTTGAGAAGCTCGGTTTCAGGGAAGAAGGCATTCGGCGTCGCCAACTCCACATCGACGGAGCCTGGCGCGACCACATCTGTTACGCGTTGACCGTCGAGGACGTACCTGGCGGGCTGCTCGTGCAGTGGCGTCGCGCGCGTGAGTCAGCGGCTCACGGGGGGTCCTCCGTCGAAGAGGTTTGACGATCTCGCGACACACCGCACCGAATGCTCGTCAATTAGTGACACGCGGTCTTACGGTGCGTGACGTGAGCACATTCAAGGCGCGACGAGCACATCCGCGTCTTTGTGCTGCCCGGAGGTGGCCGTGAGTCCTGTCCTCCTCTACATGGCCATCGTCGTTATGTGGCTCTGTGTCCTGATTCCCATGTGGCTGCGTCGGGACAAGACGAACCTCGCCGAACTGGCCGAGCTCGAAGAGTATTACACCGGCGAGCACCAACTGCCCGATCTCGACAATCTCGCCCCCGATTCCGAGGACTACGACGGGGCGACGCTCGCCGAGATCGAGAAGGTCGACGTCCGCCAGTTCCGGTTCCGGCGCCGCGCCATCATCGTCGCCCGCCGGCGCCGCCTGCTCTTCTTCACCGCCCTGCTCGTCCTGGCTTCCGTGGTGACCGCCTCGGTCGAGATGATGCCGTGGTGGGGCGTCGCGCCCTCGATCGTCGTCATGCTGACGTACATGGCGTTCCTGCGCATCGCCGTACAGGTCGACAGAGAACGCCGCGAACGCGCCCGCCAGGCGCGCGCTGAGCGCCTGCGACGGCAGCGCGAGCAGCAGCGGGCCGCTGTCGAGGCGGAGGCCGAGGTGATCGATCTCACGGCGCTGAACGGGGACGTCCTGTTCGATCAGTACGCCGAACCGCCTCGGCGCGCGGTGGGGGACTGAAACGGTGGCGCGAGGACCCTCTGGAGTTTGCTAATCTGGTCGAGTCCTTGGGGATGTAGCGCAGTCCGGTAGCGCACTTCGTTCGCATCGAAGGGGTCAGGGGTTCGAATCCCCTCATCTCCACCAGGAAGATGCAGGTGAGAAGGGTCTTTGGAGCAATCCAGAGGCCCTTTTCTCATGTCTGGAAGTCGATGGGAGCCAATCGGGGAGCCATCTCACTCGGACTCTCTACCCGTGTCGGCTGTCGCCGAAGATGGTGTTCATCGTGTGGGCACCCTTGGTGATCACTGGCCGTAGCTGGTGGCGGTAGACCGCTTCCGTGACGCTGGTGCCCGCGTGCCCGACGAGATCGGCGATGGTCTCGATGGGTACGCCTTGGTCACTCATGATGGAGACGAACGAGTGACGTAGTTCTCGGGGACTCCAGGTGGTTCCGAGTCCCGCGTCTTTCGTGATCTTTCGGAACGCCCGTCGTACGTTCGAGGCGTCCAGTGGGGTGCCGACGCTCGTGCAGAACACCAGGTTGTGATCCTGCCATGCCTCGCCGGCCTTGAGCTTGTCGGCGGCTTGGTTGACGTGGTGCTGGCGGAGGGCCTGAGCTGCCAGCTTGGGCAGTTCCAGCGTGCGCCGGGACTTGCGGGTCTTGGTGTCTCCTCCTTCGCGTTCGGAGCGCCATACGTAGATGGCGAACTTCGTGTGCTTGAACCCCACCTCGGTCACCGGGTGCCAGGACTTGAGTTTGGGAACCCACGCGACAACGTGATCCCAGCGCAGTGCCCGAGCCTCCTCGGTGCGGATGCCTGTGGTGAGGCTGATCACCACGTAGGCGTGGAGTTCGGACGACTCGGCTGCTTTGAGCACCGCTTCGGCTTGTTGCCGGGTGAGTGCCTTGCTGGGTCGTCCGTCCGTGCCCTTGGGTGTGGTGACCAGGTCGGCAACGTTCCTGAGCACCATGTCGCGTGCCTGAGCTTGCCGGATGGCCCTCTTCAAGACGCTATGGATCTCTCGGAGGGTGGTTGTGGCCAGCTTCTTCGCGAGCGCGTCAAGCCACTCGTCCACGTGATCCGCGCGTAGTTGCTGGAGCTTGATCTTCCCCAGTCCGGGGATGACGTGCGTCTTTGCGAGGATGCGTAGCTTGGTGACGGTGTTCTCGGATCGGCCCTTGAGGCCCTTGCTGAGCCAGTCGTTGACGGCGTCGCGCACGGTGTAGGTCTCCGATGCGGTGACGCCGGACTCAAGCGCTTTGACGGCCTTGATCAGCTTGTCCTTGACGACGGCCTTGGTCTTGCCCTTGCGCTTGAGGCGCTGGCGCTTGCCGTCGGGGCCGAACCCGAGGGAGATAGCTCCGGTGTAGCCGTCCCCCTCGAGATAGATGGTCGCTTCGTACTTGCCGATCAGGATCTTGGCCAAGGGATCACCCCTTCTCGTGACGGTTGAGGTACTCCTCGATCGCCTTCCTGATCACCCACGACACATCGCGTTCCTGCGACTCGGCGTACTTGCGGAGACGGTCTTTCAGTTCCGTGTCCACGCGTACGGGAGGCAGGGTCGTTCGGTCGCTCGTCATAGACGGCTTCCTTTCGTGTCATGCAGTTATCAAGAGGCGCTTGCCGGGTTGTGCGGTGGTGCCGCACAACCCGGCTCTGTAGAACGTTGTAGCACGATGCTCTACGCCTCGTCCATGGCTTCCAGTGAAGAGACGAACTCGGCAAGGTGGCGATCGGTGATCCGGCGGAGCTTGCCGATCTTGATGCTCTTGAGCTGACCGGTACGGAGAAGGAAGTAGACCTTGTCACGTCCGACGCTCAGCATCTCCGCGACTTGTTCGACGGTGTATGCCTGCATGTGCATCCCCCTCTCGGTCGTCGGGGTGTGCGGCTCCCTCGCGGTCATCGGTAACGGAGTGTGATTGTCCGTCTGTTCGTCCGTCCGCGTCTGTTGCGCCCTCTACACGCGCAGACGCGCGGACGGATGCGGACGGCGGACGCGGACGATTACGGATCGTGTACCTCTGGGAGTGCGCGCCAGCGTCCCCTAGAGACCTGTTCGACCTGACGGGCACGGCTCAGGTCCTGGAGGCGTTGGTAGACCCATGTGCGGCGCATGCCGGTCTCGCGCATGAGGTCGCCGATGCTCACGCCGTCGCTCGGGGCGCGCTTCAACGTGGCTGTCAAGGTCTCCTCAGCCGTCCGTACGGTGCTGCTGTCGCGCGCGTGTCTGGGCGATGGTCGGGCGGTGGGCTGGGCGGGTATGGCGGGCATCTCAGCCGCGCGTTCCAGGGCTTGGGCCGATACCTCGTCGAGGGGTGGGCGGTACTGCGCGTGCTGTTCGGCGGTGGCCTGTACGCCCTCGTCGTCGAGGAGGTAGCTGCGGGCGCGGCGGGGGATGTCGTGCTCTGGTGAGCTGATCAGGAACTTGCCGGGAGCATCCAGCTTGTGCGGGTGCCATCCGGCCTTGACCATGCCCTGTCCCAGGACGAGATCGCCGTCGCGGGCTTCCCGGACGCGGAAGCACAGCCGGACGTCCATCTGGGAGCGGACTGCGCTCTTGCCCATCGCGTCCTTGGAGGGGCGTTGGGTGGCGGCGATCAGGTTGACCGCCGGCGCGCGGCCACGCCGGGCGATGGAGTCGGCGTAGTCGATCGCGCGTGGGGCTTCGCTGGCCAGTTCGGCGTATTCGTCGATGACGATGATCAGTGCCGGTCTGTCCGGTGATGGCTCCCACACGCGTTCGCCGCGCTTGGTGAGGTCGTCGGCGCGGCCGTCGAGGATGACCACGGCATCGGCGAGCAGGGTCTCTGCCTCTTGTGGGGTGGTGGCTATGCGGCCGATGCACGATGCCCAGGGCAGTAGCTCCATGCCGCGCTTGAGGTCGACGGCCCAGAGGATCACGTCCTGGCAGGCGGTCAGGTCGCCGAGCAGGACGTTGACGCCACCGGACTTGCCGGCTCCCGACATGCCCGCGAACAGTGCATGTCGTCGGAGCAGGGGGACGCGGACGGGTGCGCCGTCCTCGAACAGCCCGAGCTTGGCCGGTTGCGTGATGGAGGTGATGGATGGGCCTGGCCAGGTGATGGCGTTGGCGTGCGGGTCGGTTTCGATCACCCGGACGTCGGCGCGGTTGGCTTTCTTGCTGGCCACGGGTTGGACGCGGATGCCGCCGCGTGTGGTGCCGAGCGCTGATTCCAGGCGGGGGACGGCGTTGATGGCGTCTTCGACGGTCTGGCCGACTCCCAGTCCGAGGCGGAAGCGGTAGCCCCACAGGTCCACCATGGCCGATTGGATGCGGGATCCGGCCAGGCCGACGGCTTGGGCGATGTCCGGCCAGGCGGCCAGCGTGCGCTCTACCTGTACG
The DNA here is from genome assembly GCF_003001935.1 of Nonomuraea fuscirosea. GTDB lineage: Bacteria > Actinomycetota > Actinomycetes > Streptosporangiales > Streptosporangiaceae > Nonomuraea > Nonomuraea fuscirosea. The sequence continues at coordinate 16,061 of NZ_PVNG01000007.1, forward strand.
CGGGCACGCCTGCGGCGGTGTGCCCACCAGGGCACGGCCAGCATGATTGTGCCGATGCCCAGCACGGCGGGCAGGGGGTTGGTGAACGGCCCGAAGTGGGTTGCCAGGGTGAGCCAGGTTCCGGCGAACGCCGTGGTGACGGCGGCGTAGCCGCGTTCGATCGGGCGTGGCAGGTTGACCCACCGGCCCCAGGTGGCCAGCGCGCCCGCCGCGATGACGGTGGCGATGATCAGGGTGGGCCACCCTTCGGGGAACCAGTGCCGCATGGCGAGGCTTCCGGCCAGGACGGACGCGACCACGGTGAGCGGGGCCAGTTCGGACCGGTACCGCCAGGCCAGACGGGCGATACCGGCGATGGCCAGGGGCGCGAACTCCAGGTCCTCGATCCCGGCAACGGGTTGGATGCCGTAGCGCCGCATCCGGCGTGCGTTGCGGCGGATCTCGTGGCGTGAGGCGCGGTGCCGGCTCATCGGCTCTCACCGGCCGTCTGGTCGGGGTGGGTCTGGGCGTGCAGCTCGTCGCGCACGTAGTACAGGGGGTCGTCGTCGCCGTCGTGGTCAGCCGCCAGGGTGGCGCGGATGGCGGCGAGCAGGTTGGCGCGCTGGTAGCGGATGCTGGTCAGCTCGGCGCGCAGGCCGGTGACCTCGTCGATCAGGGTCTCGATGTCGCCGAGCGCCGCGATCACGTACGCCCGGACGGAGGGCAGGGAGGTCGGGGTGAGTGCCGCCAGGAGTTGGACGGCGGTGGTGTTGCGGTGGGCAACCTCCTGAAGATCGGTGTGTGGGTAGGGGTGGCGATGGGTCATCAGGCATCACGTCCTTCGGTCGGGAACGGGGGTCAGTGGCTGGTGAGCCAGCTCAATGCGGCGCGCATGACGGCGCGAATGTCGGGTGCGAGCGTGGTGGCGGCCAGCAGGAAGCCGAACAGCAGCGTGATCAGCGCGTGCCACCAGCGCAGCCCCAGGTAACGCCAGGCGATGAACACCAGCGTTCCGAACACGAACACCAGCGGGACAGTGACGGTCATGGGCTTCACCTCCTCTCGCGGACGGGTTCGACGGTCGATGGGGGACGGGTGGGTCAGATGCCGTCGTGGCGGGACTTGCGGCGGTGCCAGCGCCAGCGGGCGCGGCACTTGCGGCACCGCTGGTTGCCGGGCGTTGCGGGGGCGCCGCACGGGCACCGGCCAGGCATGAACGGGAACGTGCGCATCAGGGCTTCACCTCCTCCCGGCATAGGCGGTCGGCCGGCCGCGGTGGGCGTAGGTGCCCAGCAGGCGGCGGCTCAGGGCTCCGGTGGGGGTGTGGCGGCGGTCCTCGGCACGGATCACAGCAACCGCCACCACGAACAGCGCCAGCGTGGCGACCGACAGGGCCAGGGCCAGGAACACGACGAACAGTCCGATGTCCACTGCTCACGCCCCCTCGATCTCGTTGAGGGCGATCACGTCGCGGTAGGAGTCCCGCGCGGCGCGGCGTTCCATCGCTGCTTGGGTGACCAGGATGGCTTCGTAGCGGACGCTGCCGAAGGCGATACCGGCGATGTGGTGCCCGTTCTCAGCGATGGGCGTAGTGCCCAGCAGGGCGGCAATGCGCCCGACTTCGGTGATTGCCTCAGCCTCGGTGGAGGCGTCGGTGTCGTAGTTGGTGTGGACCGACACCCGGACGGGTCCGTACCTGGGAACGGGCACCTGCGGGTGGCTGTCCAGGAACGCTGCGAGGGCACGCAGCCCGCTGATCAGTTCGCGGCGGTGGTGGTGCTGAGCTGGGCTCATCTAGATCACATCCCTTCCGTTTCCGGTGACCTACGAGGTGAAGGTAGGTTCCGGGGAAGGGGTGAACCCATCGCGCGATGTGAGCATGCAGTGAGATCAAAAACATCCGGCGATGAGATGGATCAAATCCCGTGGTGAGATAACTCCCAGCTCACGACATGCGCCATGAAGGACCCCCGACAGAGCCCTTGGGAACTGGCGCTCGCGTGAGCGCAGAGGACTCTGCCGGGGGCGTTGACGCGACGATGCGGGACACGGTGGCAAGGTGTGAGCGAGCCAGTCAACCGCACCGTCGCGCGTCTATGGGCCTTCCTCAGGGTTGATTGAGTACGGCCTGCATCCCGTGCAGCTCGACTACCTGAGCGGTGGCGAGCGCGTAGGGGTGGTGCTGGAAGTCGTCCCAGGCAACGAACACGTTGTGAGCCGTGGGCATGACGGTGTCGAACAGGCCGGGACGGTACAGGTCCGCCAGCACGCCGACGCTGCGGGCGGCGGTCACGGTGAAGACGGTGAAGTCCTCACGCAGCATGGGGCACTCTTCCAACGCCTTGGGAATGCACCGCCAGCACGTCGGCGGGGCGTTGGTGCGTCCGCTGTGCAGTCCAGTGGGCTCGAATACCGTCTTGGTCAGCGGCCACGGGATCAGCCCCGACGCGGAATCGGTCGCTGGGGTGCCGCACACCTGGCACAGCAGCTTGTCCATGCACCTCCACTGCCTGCGCGTGTTCAGCTTGCGCATGCGCTCTGTGCCGCGCGTGGCCGGATGGTCGCGAAGGTCGCGGATGCGGGCACGCAAGATGCCGCCCTTGCTGCGTACCTTGGCCGCATGCAGGCTCACCCAGTCGCCGGGCCGCGATGGCAGATAGGCCAGCCGCAACCTGCCCGCATACGGTACGAACCCGATCGGGTCGTTCACCAGCTCATTGGCGAACGCGATGGTGTACGGGATCGTCGAGTAGCCGGTCACGCCGGACCGCCCTTCCGGAGCGGCGTCTCGTTGGGCGGAGCCGGTGTGGGCTGGGGATGCTTGGGCGTGGCCGATCGCAGGTCTCCGACGCGCGCGGCGATACGCCGCGCCGCTCGCTGCGGATCCGCCGATGGGTGCCAGGCATAGACGGGCCGGTCTCGTCGATCGTTCCAGCCCGAACACCACCAGAAGAGATCACCGTTCGTCCACACGACCAGACCGCGTGACACCGACACCACGGCCAACCCGTAGCCGTCGTTCACATCGGTTGTGATCCCATGGGTGGCCAGCTCTCGTTGCAGCCGGTCAGCCACGGCAACGGCGGTAATGGGAGCGAGACGAGTCGTCTCTTGCTCCGGAGTCATGTGCCGGCCTCCCGCAATCCGCTCACCGAGCAATGGATGGCGAAAGCCAGACAAATGCGGATCTTCGAAACCTCTCAGATCAGCTCTGACCTGCGCCACGGACTGATGTGAGGTTTCCAAGCGAAGCGGTTCCGCATAATCTCACCGTGATATCTCACGGTGTGATGGACTGGAACAGCTCCACTACTCCCGAAAGGCTGCGCTACCAGGGGAACGGAACGCCGCCATGACGATGGACCAAGAGCGAGTTCGCCATGTCCTTGAGACTGTTTTCGCACGTCAGGATGTGGAAGATGTCTGCAAACAGCGTGACCTCGGCGGCGTTATCCGCATCCTGACCAAGTACGGCATCACCCAGGGCCAGATCGCGAACCTCACCGGGATCCCTCAAGGGCGCGTCAGCGAGTACAAGAGCGGCAAGCGCGTCCCGACCGCAAAGCATACATTTGAGTCGTTTGCTGACGGTTTGGGCATGCCCGGCCACTTGCGACGCCATCTGGGCTTGGCGTCCTCCGGTGGCGGGGGCGGTGTGCGAGTCGTCAGCGATGGGGTCCAGATCCCCACGGACACATTCGACTTGCAGCTCTTTGCTGAAGCGATCGGGAAAAGGGGCGAGCCGTTGAAGCGCCGCGAACTACTGGCCATGGTCGGACAACTTGGTGCCCAGTCAGCTCTAGCTCAAAGTGAGGCATGGGAGAAAGTAGCCTTCGCCCTGTCCAGGCCCAGCGCCATTGACGAAGCAGTGGTCCGGGAGATGGAGGCTAGAGCCGCCGGCTTTCACCGCCTCGAAGAGATGCTTCCTGCCCATACGATCTTCAGGGGCCTGGCCGCCCACCTGAACGAGGTCGGAACCATCCTGAACGGCACAGCCACGGATCCCAAAGACGAGCTTCGCAGACGCTTGATCGTGGTTGCTGGCGAAAGCAGCGTGCTTGCTGGATGGATCGCGACAGACCTCGGCAATATCTCTGCGGCACGGAACTTCTACGACACCGCTGAGAAAGCTTCGAAAGAAGCAGATGACCCGGCCATCATCGCGTGTGCGTTCGGATATAGAAGCTACATACCGAGCGGTAAGGGTAACCACGGTAGAGCCCGAGCCCTCCTGACAACCGCTCTACAGCACTTGCCCAAGGACACCTCCCCTGGAACTACATCGTGGCTTGCCGCTAGACATGCGGAAGAGAGCGCAGCCCTCGGCGAAAGCGAAGCAGCTCTTCAGTCATGGGAGGAGGCACGCGAAGCGTTCAACATCGCCGATCCGGAGGAGGACCGCGTATGGACACGATTCCTTGACCGGGATCGTTTCGACTCCTTCGCCATCTCCACCTACGCCCAGATCGGCCGACTAAACGAAGCCGAAGCGGTCGCACACGCGGTCATATCACGCCTGTCCGAGGTGGAAAGGAAGCGGGCAGGCATCATCCTCGGCGACATCGCTACAGCCCATATCGTGCATGGCTCAGTTCAAGAAGCAGCCAGAGCGGCCAGAGAAGGCCTCGCTGTCATTCGCGAGACGGAATCCGGAATCTGGCTGCCACGATTCATCGTTCTCGGAGAAGCGCTCAGGCGCTGGCAAACTCAACCACCAGTCCGCGCCTTTCTAGAAGAATTGGCCGTTACGAAGCGTCAGTTCTCTGCGTCTCCGCGCTAATCCAGCTAAGGTAGTCATCGCTTCCTGTAGCAATTTCAGTTGCGATGATTTCTGGTATCTCATAACTGTGGTTGGCTTTGATGTGGTTCTCAAGCGCGTCGAGCAGGGCGCGCGTCGTCTTGATGACCAACTGCCATTCCTGCTCGTCACGCAATGAGCCTCGCCACCAGTACAAAGACTGAATCGGTCCGATGATCTGTACGCCAGCGGCGAGACGTTGCGAAGTGATGCTACGTGCCAGAGTAGCGCCCTCGTCAGCGCTCGACACAGTGGTCAGGACTTGTATGTATTCCATTCCTCGCCCTCTCCTGACTGCAGTGCTATAGCCTGGAGTTCCACGTGAATGTACCAAAGTAACTGCCTGCAGCCACGACATCAAGTGACCACACGTAAGCCCAGCAGCCTTGCACGACTTAGCTAGATAAGACCTCATTACCTATGAAGAGGATAACAAAGATCGCCCCGTACACGCCAGGAACAATTCTTTCTACTACACCAAGACGCAAATAGCGAGGACGCTTCTTTGATTGACTTCCAGAGCTTGAGTGAAGAATATTCCATTCATCCATAAAGGGATGTACAGGTAGCGATTCCTCGATAGAATTTATCACTGCGAACTTAGCGCTGGATAAACGCCTGTAGCTACCCAGCAGCATCCACCATGAGACAGAAAGGACTAATCCTGCAATAGAAATCGCTACGTTCGCCCACCAATCATCTTCAGGACCATAGGCGCCTATTAGGCCTGATACCGAAACCAGTGTAGTTTCTGCTGTGAGAAAATATGAGTTAGCGGTTGCTCGTCGCGCGGATACACGATCAGCCATTTCTACCGCCAGTTTATACAATTCAACTGCCACATTTACATCGGCCGCATTATTGCCCGACATGCAACCCAAACCTCCACTTGCAAGTAAAGGGCGGAATAGTCTCTATAGTCAGGACATCGGCTCGCCGGCATCCGTTATCTCCAGATAGCTTCTGTAGGCAGGGTGTACTTCATACCTAGCTGAGCGGTCCGATGATTTTTCGAATTTGCGTCTTCTTACGTCCGCGCGCTTTATCTCGCCCTCAGTGCCGCCGTAATCAAACTCGCCCTCGCCAACTTCTACGCCTAGGAAGCCAAGTTTCCTCAGCACGTCGACAGCTCGATTACGTTCAGCTTCGGAAGCGCACGCCTCCGCAACTAGTGAATTAAGTCGCTCCGAGTCAATAATCGACTCCTCTCCAGCGAATTCAATAAGGACGTCAGCAAGGTTTATAGAGCTAGCAACACCTTCAACGAGAATCGCCTCGTAAGCGAACTGGCTGTAATCGCGTTCGGCATCCAGGATATCGGTCTCGCTCACTACTGAATGCCGTGCGTTACTCGCCCTTTCGACCGCAGCGTTGGCAAAGAAGACGAGATCTCGCGGACGTGGCTGTACACGGGAGAGCATATAGTTCCGCGTCTCCAGACCCCTGACTGTAGGGGTGAAATAGTTTGTCCACAGCTCATCTGCTGGACTTTTCCCATCGCGAGCTGCAACGAATCTGTCTTCAATTACCCTTGCTAGGAGAACTCTATCTCGCCATTCAATTTCGGTGACTGCGATCTTATCGGGCTCGCGCGCTCTATCTCTAACAAATGCAAAAATATCACTTCGCAGGAACACTGTTAGAGTGACGTTCACGCTTGCTTTTCGCGGATTTTCACGATGGAACTCATCAACGACGCGCCCGACGACAGTGAGCAGCCCCAAGATGATACGCGACATTAGTTCGAGATCGGCACCCCGCTCCCACGCTTTGTCGAGGTTGTCTACCAGCACAGCCACTCTATTTCGGGCTGCAAGGGACTGGCCGATGAGACTTCGCAATTCTCCAAGCGTAGTCCCGTAAAGTGCGGCGCTTATCTTCTTACGGGCTTGCTCGATCTGCTCTTGCTCGATCTCCGTGTCGGTGCTTATCAATTCTTGCAACGAACCAACGAGCCGTTCCAGGCGAGAAGACAGGCTGGCACTTACACCCAGATGTTTTTCGTCGAGGCAATTTCTGAGGGAGTCCAAAGGAGATCCAGTCGCAATTCCTGCAGGTCTGTCCTCTGCCTCTTCCACGGCACGTGACGCGATCTCTGTATAGAGTAGATACTTCCAGAGCCCTTCAATCAAATACTGACTAAGATGCCGTGAGTCAATTCTTTGCAAGACCTCAAGAAGGCCTTCGATCTCGTAACTCGCCGGCTTCATCGCACATACGAGGTTTCTTGCATCGCTCCTCAGTGCCTCTGCGGCAAACTGCATATTCGCTGTTTTTCCAGTTCCTTTCTTTCCTGTGAAAATGACAGCAGTACCGTCAAGAATATCTCGATAGTCGCGAGTTTCGACGAAATATCTTTTAAGGCCAACTTTATCGCTTTCTGCCACAGGACTACCGAAACGCAAGGCGGCAAGCTCGATGGATATGGCCCTCTTCGTTGGCTTAGTGCGTGTAGAAGTTGGCGCATGGAGGCTCTCCATCCACTTGGTCATGCGCGTTTCCAAATGCGCCGCGTTGCGATACTTAATGGCTAGGTCGCGATAGTCGATAGGCGTTTCGTCGTTCTCCTCCATGAGGAGAACTATTTCGCGCCCTAGCCCTCGGGCTATTCCAGCCAAAAGAGCCACGCGGGGGTTGGCTAGATCAGACAAGTACGCACGCGAAGGTGTGAAGTGGAAAATTGCGTATTTTGCCTGATAGATCGCCTGCGTGTACCACGCCAAAGGTGAATTGGCATAGTCGTCGAAGGCGACAGTATCGATCTCGAACTTCCCGAACCTGTCTAGCGTTCGCGAGAGACGACGGCTGGCATCGTCCTCCTTCAGACTCGGTATGTAAAGAACTCGAGTCTCATCAACCGGTACTTCTATACCCTTGAGCAGATCCTCCCATAGCGAGACTGGCGGGCTAGCAACGACACTAGCTATTCGCGCCTTTAGGTGGTCTGCATTACGGTATCCAGTCCAACCGGTGGTGCTCAAGAGTGAGAAATCTTTCCACCTTTTTCTTGCGTCCTTGTCTTGCTCGTCAAGGAGAGGAACGACACGTTTCTCTTGAGCGATTGCGTAACCGAGTTCATATAGAACATTGGAGCTAAGTGTTGTTAGCTCGAATAGTCCTATCGTGCTCTGCCGTATCACGGCCTCGACCTCATTAATGATGAGACGGCCGTCTACCTGCAATTCTTCCCATGATACCGAGCTGACGACACCGGGTATGGTTGTTGAGTCGCTGGCCGCCCTATAGAGAGTTTCTCTTAGTACTTCGGGGTTAGCGCTGTAACCAAAGAAAAGGCTGTGCATCGTCCCGCTTGTCCTCTCTAGCCTAAGTCGCCAATCTTACGCTCAATGTCGTGCGCGAGGCAGGGTTTAGTTGCAAGTTGCCCTGCATGCGGCGGACGGGTGAACAACCTCCGGCAGGAGCCCGTTACGACGTCATTCGCCCGCCTTCTGCCTGGTTGTTAGCTAACAAGAAGCCCCAGCGCACCTGCCTGCCTTATCCATCGGCAAGCAACGCTTTTTGTTACATCTCATGCCGCGTCTTGCGGGGCGAGACTGTTGGTATGCCAGGTCGGCCGGCCGGCTGGTGGTTGCCGTCGCAGGTGGGCGACGGCGGGCTGGTGACGCGAGGTCAGCCGTGCTCTACATCGTTTCGCACACATTGCCACACGTGCGTGCTGACGGGGCGAATCTCGGTTGCGTCGCGGAAGCACGCAGGGTAGGGCAGGTTCTCTGTGGCATCGCCGTTCGGCACGCTGGAGTCAGGGATGGCTAGAGCGGCACCTCTACAGCGACCCGCCATTCGTCGGGCACCGCACTGTTCCAGGGCGGTGCCCGGTAGCCATGGCCACGAATCCCGATCGTCGTACTGGTCGTCGTGCAGGGGGTACCTGACGAGAACGGGTGGCCTCGGGGGAACGCCTAGCGTTGTCGTCGGGAAGGTACGCGTTGATCATGGGTTCCTCTCCCGCTCCGGGAAGAGTCGCGGGAGCCAATTTGGGAGCCACCGCCTTGCGGCCCTCTCAGACTTCCCGCGTCCTCCCCGGAGTGTTCGGCAAGGTGAGAGGCACCCGATCGACTCGGATCGACATTCTCAGACTCTCTGATGTTCCTTCGCATCGAAGGGGTCAGGGGTTCGAATCCCCTCATCTCCACCAGGGGCCGTTCTTGAAACGGCTGGACTGAAGTTGACGGGATCCCGTCTGATCATCGCGATCAGACGGGATCTTGGCGTTTCAGGGGTTCCCGAGTTTGGGATCCGAGGGTCGGCGAGATGAGTGGGCTCGGGTGCTGTCACGCGGTCGTGTGGGTGTGGTGAATGGCCTGGTGGGCATGGCGTAGCCCTCGGCCGGGACGGTGTTGGATGTCGATGACCCGAATTGTGGCTTAAGGGTCTGGTGGGGGTTTCCCGGCTTTGGTGGGCGGGATGCTCGGATGTCCATCATCGGGGACGTCGTCATGATGGACGGCGGGGCCGGGGTCGTGCTGGTGACGCCAGGCGTCGAGGAAGTGGTCGTTGGCGACGGTGACGATGGGAGCGACCAGAAGGGTTTGGGCGACGCGGCCGTGGGCGAGCCGGTTCTTGGGGTCGCCGAGGTGGTTGAGCCAGCCGAGGGGCGGAATCGGGTTGCAGTTGCGGCCGCCGGGCCGGGAGAGTGCCACGATGACGGAGATTCTTCTGTTGCCCGGTGGGGGGCGGAGGTCCACGGACTGGCGGCTCGCTGCGCCGCTGCTGGAGGCAGCAGGGTTGCGCACCGTGGCGATCGACTTGCCGGATCTGGGCTCGTGGTCTTGGGCCGGAGCCGTCGAGTCCGTGGGTGAGGCGATCAACGACCATGGCATGGAGCATCCGGCAGTGGCCGGGCACTCGCTGGGCGGCATCGTCGCGGCCCTGTGGGCCTCAGAGCATCCCGAGTGCCCGCTCGCGGTCAATCTGGACGGGCATACCAATCCCACCGGGCCCTTCGACGGAGTCGACCCGGTCGGCGCCGAGCACACGATGCGCGCGTTCCTCGCCGAACAGACTGCGGGCGATACGGAGATGACCCACTTCATCGCGCAGATGGACGCGCTCGACCTCATCGCCGTCTACCGGGCTGCCCGCTGTCCCCTTCTAGTCGTCTCCTCCAGCGGCTCGGACCTGAGTGCGATGTTGCCCCCGGCCGTCTCGGTGGCCTTTGACGCCTACGTCCGCGGCTTTGCTCGCGAACTAAAGACAGCCGCCGCGCATACTCCGCTGCTCTCCCTCGCCGACCTGACTACCGGCCACGACATGCACCTGGAGGCTCCGCACGAAGTGGCGCGCCTCATCCTCGGCCACCTGAGCTCCGGCCACCGTCCGACCCCGTAATCGTCGGCTCCCTCCCACCACGGGTGAAGACCATCCAGCGCCCGCTTCCGCGTGATCACGGCGGAGCGGGCGCTGTCATTTCTCACCAACATTTCGCCTCGTGTTGATCTTTAACCGCTGTCAGAACTCACCTACAAGCGCTGCCCGTTGAGACCAACAAAATCGACCGGGCCTCCTCTGGCAGCGGGAGACCGCAGTTCGCGCACCTCCGGACCACCGCACGCGGGTTCACGCCCCGATTGTCGCAAGCCCGCGACGGACGCGCCGACCCGGCAAGGCATGAAGACTGTTACCAGAAACGCTTTTCGTCATCTCATCTTCATGAAAAGGCGAGTTCGCCGCCTTTGCGTGACAACTGGAAGCCAGAGCACAGAAGCCGCCAGACCGTGAACGCAACCGAGGGCTGACCCTCCACCTGGACGTTCCTCACCCACCACGCCCGCGTGCTGATCGAGATCGCCCGCGGCCCCGGGACGCGGACCCGTGACATCGCTGTCCGCATCGGCATCACCGAACGCGCGGTGCACGGCATCGTCGCGGACCTGCACCAGGCCGGCTACCTGACCCGGGAACGGATCGGCCGCCGCAACCGCTACACCCTCGACCTGGACCAGCCCTTCCGTCACCGGAGTGAGGCTGGCCTGCCCATCGGCCGGTTGATCGCCCTCTTCACCGACCACGACCTGCACCGCCAGGCCGAATGACCGCTGGGAACGGCGTGGGCGTCCGAAAACATCGTGTGACTCGCGCATCCAGACGCCCACGTCCCACCGATTGTCGCAAGCCGACAGCGAAACACAGCCCTACATCGAGCGGACGCAGTGCCTGGCACCGGAGGGTCGCGCGGGGCCGCGTTAGGGACAATAGTCCTAGGTCAGAGGGTCATTCATGAAGTGTTTGTCGGGGCCGGTACGAAGGCGGTGCGCGCTCATTGCCGGCGCGGCCGCAGTGGCGGTCAGCATTCTGTTCGCGGCACTTCTGATGATCCTTTTCCACCGGCTGAGCAGCGACCGCGTGCATTACATGGTGGATCGCGCGGCGGATACCCTCGCCCTGCGCGTGGAACGCGGGCAGGTACGCAACCCCATCGACTGCTGCTCCATCAACCAGCTGCAGGTCGTCGGACCCACCGGGCAGGTGGAGGCGGCGAGCCGCCAGCTGCAGGGCGAGCCCGCGTTGTCGCGGCTGGTGCCCCTCCTCAGCAATGAGAGCACGGCCACCGAGGTGGTCTGCGGTCAGGTCATCCCCGGCCCACGGCCGTGCAGCCATGTCGTTAGACACCAGGTATACCGGGATGAGCAGCGCTGGTACGTTTTCGCCGCCGCCCCGGCCATCCCGTTCTATGTCCATCCCAGCCTGGTGGCGACCTTCATCGCCGGTGTGCTGTGTATCAGCGGGGCGGTCGCCTACAGCGCCCGCAGGATCGTCGGCGCATCCCTTGCCCCTGTCGGAATCATCCGCTCCAGCCTGGATGAGATCAACGCCACCAACCTCAGCCGCAGGGTCCCGGTTCCCGCGCCTCACGACGAGATCCATGACGTCGCCGAGAGCATCAACTACACGCTGGGCCGGTTGGAGAACGCGATCGAGCAGCAGCGCTGCTTCGCCTCCGACGCCTCCCACGACCTTCGCAACCCGATCACCGCCATGCGAGCCGAGGTGGAAGATGCCATGCTGGACCCGGATCAGCCGGCCGTCTCCGTCCTGGGCGACACTCTGCTGACGCATCTGGACCGGATGCACGGGATCTGCGCCGATCTGCTAATCATCGCCAGGCTGGAGACCGAAATCCCCGGACGGCGGGATCGAGTCGATTTGGGCGACCTGGTCGCCGCCGAACATGCCAGACGTCATTCCGCCAAGCAGGTCAACATCGACACCGAGCCTGGCGTGATCGTAGCGAGCGATCGGCTGCTCCTGGCCAGGCTCGTGGGCAACCTCCTCGACAACGCGGAACGGCACGCCGAAACCACCATCACTATCACGATCCACCGGACAATGGACGTATCACCCGAAAGCCCTCACGGCAGCGCTGTACTCGAAGTGCTGGACGACGGAGCGGGCATCCCCCCGGACAAACGCGAGATGGTCTTCCAGCGATTCGTACGCCTGGACGAAAGCCGGCAGCGCGATCCGGCCGGCACCGGCCTCGGCCTGGCGATCTCCCGGCAGATCGCCGAAGCCGGCGGCGGCACCCTCACAATCGCCGACAGCCCAGGCGGCGCCCGCTTCGTCCTGCGGCTTCCCGCAGTTCCACCCTGAGCGGCACATCGACGCCCCAGGGCTGACAACGTCCATCTTCTTGCCGGACGCAAGCAGGACCTCATTCATCTAGGGTGCCGGATGGCCATCTTTCATGTGCGCCACGTGGGTTGGCGACCTCGCGGACAGATCTCCAGGGGTTCTTCCGTCATGTAGTCCACGTACGCCACGTACTGTTCAAAGGCCGGTCGCGATCGGCCCCCTGAACAGATCATGGAGGCGTCGCCGCGCCGGCGGTGGGTGCCAGGGGGTTCCGTACGGTTCCTCGGTTGGTTCAGGGCGGCTGTGGCAGCCGGGAACTTTCAGGAATCAGTTCGGCACGGAGACTCATGTCAGAGACCGGCTACGGGTTCGACTTCCTGCGACTGCGTGCCGCTCCGTGAGGCCTGGGGGCTGACCGTGACGCAGATCGCTACCGCTGCCGGGCTGTCGGAGCGGGCGGTGCGCTTCTACCTGGCCGGTGCTCGTCATCCGAGGGCGACCACCCTTCCGCGGCTGGCGCGTGCGGTCGGGCTGGTTGCAACCCCGGAGAATGGTGGAACGGTCGGATACCCGGTTGTGATCTTCCCTTGTCAGGCTTCGGCGTCATGAAGCGCATCCTCGCCCTCATTCCCCTGGCCGCAGCCCTGGTGTGTGCTCCGGCCCAGGCCGCCGTCACCGACCTGGTGGCGGCGATGAAGAAGCAGTTCGTGCCCGGCCAGGGGGTCATGTTCCGCGAGACCACGCGCGTGCACTTCGACGGCACCTACATGTTCGGGAACAAGACCGAAGGCAAGATCGAGCTGGGCACCAAGGGTGTCGTGGCCGCCGAGTCGACGCGTACGCCCACGGTCAGCGCCGAGCTGGTGGAGGAGATGAAGGAGCTCGCTGACTCCCAGCAGATGGAAACCGAGCTCGAACGGGTCTACACGGTCAGCGTCGGCGACAGGCTGTACGTCAACGGCGGGACCGCGACCAAGGGACTGCCCGCCGCCAAGCTCTGGGCGCCCAGCCGCGGCCTGCCTGCCGAGGCCGCCTTCGAGAACCAGGCGGTCAACATCTTCGAACCGGCCACGCTGAAGAAGCTGCTCGCCACCAGCAAGAGGACCGGCGTCGAGTATCGCGGCTCTCTCGCCTTCAAGGCCCTGTCGAACGTGTCTCCGACCGTCCGCTGGCACCGCCCCGGAGCCGAGTACGGCATAGACGGCGAGGTACGGGTGCACTGGCGGCTCTGGCTGGACGAGCGCGATCTCGTCAAACGGCTGCTCACCATGTGGACGGTTCGGACCAATGACGACATCCTGATGACCACGCGCACGGACTCTCGGTACTTCGACTGGGGAACCGGCCTGCACATCACACCGCCGCCGGCGGAGAACGTCGCTACCTGGAAGGAGATCCAGGACGCGGCGTAGAACAGGCGCTGCCTGAAGCGGGCAGCGCGCCTTCGAGCAGGTAGCGGTGCACGACAGCTCATGTGCCTTACGTGCCTGACAAGATCACATCTTCCTGACCTGCAAGAAGGCATCAATAACCCAAGATAACCATCGATCTCCCGTGTCCGCATCGGCTCATCGGCCGTAGCCGGCAGCGCCACCACCTGCTGTCGGAACCCCCGCAGCGGCGGTAGCTGTGCGTGCTTGACTTCAGGATCGAGGCGGGCAGAGGCGTGCGGTTCCTCCTCGACGACCACGCCGTCATCTTCGTCCATGTCGGCGTGGCTGAGGTGGTCGCCGGTGAACTCTGTCAGTGTCTCGCGCGTGATGGCCAGGCGCTGCAGTCGTTCCTCGACCGCGGCCAGTTGTGCCCGCAAGTCCTCGGCCTGCCGTAGCGCAGCCGTCTCGGCCTGGGCTACGCGTTCCAACAGTGACACCTGCCATCGCCTTCCCCAGGAGAAGCAGCCGTACCCGTCTGCCGCATTCACGCCATGCAGCCCACCAACTCCAAACTGTAAACGGCTAAGTACTGGCAGTCACTACCGGGCTGAAGATCGTTGATGCTCAGCGGCTGTCAGTACCGATGGGCACATCGCCACCTCAGATCCGGCGCCGAGGCAGTGCCGGCCTTCAGTGCCAGGCCTTGATCTCCTCGGCCAGCCCCGCGAGAGACTCGACCGGATGCTCGACCTCGGTCCACGGCGGCGTGAGGTCGGTGGGCTCGAAGCGGGGGACCACGTGGAGGTGGAAGTGGAAGACGCTCTGCCAGGCCGTCTCGCCGCTGGCGTGCCAGAGATTCACGCCAGCAGCCCCGAGCGCGCCGGCCAGCCGCCGGGACACCTCGACCGCGGCCCGCATGACCTGCGCCGCCGTCTCCACCGGAATCTCCCCTAAGTCCCGGTAGTGCACTCTTGGCACGACCAGCGCATGCCCCCTCGTCGCCTGGGCGATGTTGAGGAAGGCGATGGTGTGCTCGTCCTCGTGGACGGTCTGCGAGGGCTCGGTGCCGGCGACGATGCGACAGAAGGTGCAGTCCATGAGCGGCATGGTCACAGCGCGTTCGGTCAGCACGCAAAGGCGTTTCAGATGATGATCACTGCCCACCGCAGACAGTAGCCAGGGAAGCGATTTTCAGGGCTCAAGCTTCGGTCAGGTCAGGCCCACTCGTGAACACCCCACTAGGAAGATGCAGGTGAGAAGGGTCTTTGGAGCAATCCAGAGGCCCTTTTCTCATGTCTGGAAGTCGATGAAAGCCAATCGGGGAGCCATCTCACTCGGACTCTCGACGATCCAGGAGGAGCGCAGCCGGAACGCCGACAGGGCGGGCAGACCGCTGGTCGAGGTGTGGCGCGCCGTCCAGGAGCTGAACCGGTCCTTGGCGTGCCGGGCGATGCGCTGGGGCCGGAACATGAACCGGTCGCCAGGCTGGTCGGCGGCATTGGCCAGGACGTCCTTCCAGGTGGTGCGGGAGCCTGGTGCTGAGGACGAACGGGTGAGGCTGGCTCCGTTGTCATGCCCGCGAGGTGAGAGTTGGCCGCGTCCAGAGGGTGAGGTCGCTGCTGGTGGCAACGGCAAGGGTGAGGCCTGAGGGCGAGAATCCGGCGGCGCGGAAGGTGGAGTAGTTGGCGTGGAAGATGTGCCACCAGCCTTGTCCCGGCGGGTCTTTGAAGATGTCGCCATCGGCGGAGAGCAGGACGCGGTCGTTGGGCCATTCGGGGCTGACGACGTCGAGACCCCAGCCGTCCGGAGTGGTGCTGTGCAGGCCGCCGCCGAAGAGGCCGGCAATGTGCACCCGGGTGCCCGCGACAGGCCCAAGTCCGGGGCAGGTGAGGTCTGGGGAGACGTCAGGGGTGCTGGTGTCGGGGTCGGGATCACGATCTCGGGCGATCTTCTCGCCGGTGACCGCGTCGAAGAGCCCATGGCCGTCGTGGGAGACGACCATGACCAGATCTCTTCTGCTCTCTGGATGGACGGCGAAGCCGATGCCGAGCAGGCCCCCGATGGGGGTTCTGTTGTCCAGCACCGGTCGCCAGGGTGCTGGGGCCTGAACGACGGAAGCAGCCAGAAAGTGGTGGCGCAGCCGTTGCTGATAGTCCGAGATCAACGCATCTCCCTGTGTGGTCGTGCTCCGTGATCAAGTACGAACCCGCCATGAAACTTGGGGATATCCGCCAACTGAAGTTTGTCGCTCTCTAGAATGGTGAGCTCAAACCTTCCCTCAGCCGTCATATATCGACCAAGGCGGCCGTCGCCGACCTGGTGCGCGGGCTGGCCAGGGATCTCGGGCCACGCGGCATCACCGTGAACAACGTGCAGCCCGGCCCCACGGCCAACGACAGCATGAGCGCCGACGGTCCCGCCGCCCAGGCCATGATCAAATGGCTGGCTCTGCCTCGGATCGGCACGCCGGAAGAGGTCTCCGCCCTGGTCTCTCATCTCGTCGGACCCGGAGGGCGCCTTCATCACCGGCGCCACCCTCGCCATCGATGGCGGCTTCACCGCTTAGTCGGTGCGGAACGTACCGTGTGCCTGCTCTGGATTTTCCGGATGGATGACCTCGCTCCTCTCGATCCTGGTACGGAGCGCGGTGGCGACCGTGGCGTGTCAGCAATTGAGCGCGGTAGTGGACTGGGGTCGGCCCGAGGCGGGGTCCAAGGCTATGGGGAACGTTCGTCCGTCGGTCACCCGGATCTCCACGGAGCCCGGCCCCGTCCACTTGACCGAGTCGAAGGCGTCGTCGGGGTCGTCGTCGTTGATGCAGCCGAGGTCCCACTCCTTGCTGAGCAACCCGTCGTCTCTGCGGAGGCTGAGCCGCATCACGGAGTCCGGCCCGAAACCCGCCGGTGACTGCTGGAGCCGGATCCGGTACGGGGCGGGCCCGTCGACGAAGCCGGCCTCCTCGGTGGCGGTGAACGAAAGGGCGACCAATGCCACGAACAGCGCACCGCTCGCGCCCAGCCCGGCAAGGACGGCGATCAGGACGCGTAGCCATCCCCACCGCAGCCCGAGGGCGGCGCATGCCGTCAGGAGACAGGCCAGCGCGCCGAACGCGAACGGATGGTTCAGATGCTCCCTCAAGAGCACCAGGTCGGAGTCGTGGAAGTACGGCAGGACTGCGAGGCCACCCGCGCAGAGTGAGGCGGCCACCAGGACGAGTGAGCGAGGAGGCATGGTGGATCCCATCGGTGAGGTGCCACCGAGATCATGACAGGACCGTGGTGCCGTAACCCCCAAGTACGACGCGACCAGGATGGTCTGGGCGGCGCGTCCGTGGGCGAGTCGGTTCTTGGGATGGCGGGCGCTGGAGGCGTGCGGGTTGGGCCGACGCCCTCCGCGTCCTCGCGGAGCGTACGTGCGCGGACGGTGAGCGCGCCGATCAAGGGGTGGTGTGCTCGCCCGCCAGGCTCTCGAAGCAGAGACGCAGAAGCTCGATGATGTCGTCGGCGGAGGCGTCGGCGAGTGCGCTCAGCTTGAGAAGGTGACGGTCGATGACCAACGCCGGTGATGATGGCCGTGACCAGGCCCGCCCGTAGGTCCGCGTCCTGGTGCGGGATGGACTCGCCGACCCGGGACAGCCGGGCCCGCCCGCTGTCGCGGTAGTCGTCGCCGGCGCCGGCGTGGGTGAGCACGGAACGCAACAGTGCCAGCGACGCCGCCGGTTCGTCGTCGAGGCGGCTGCGCAGCATCGCGAGCAGCGCTTCGGCGGGCTCGCCGGGCGGCAGTTCGGGGGTATCGACCGGGACGGCCCGCGCGAAGAGCTGTTCCTTATTGCCGAAGTAGTGCATCACCAGGCCGGCATTGACCCCGGCCGCGGCGGCGACGGCGCGAATGGTGGTGTGGTCGTAACCCAGTTCGGCGAAGGACTGCCGGGCCGCGGCGAGGATGCGTTGCTGGGTGTCGATGCGCTGCTGAGCGCGCGTACGGGTGTTCCGGGTCCGCGACGGGCAGGTGGTGTCCTTACCGGGACTACATCAACCCGCTCCCGCTCATGAAGGCGCTGGAGGCCCATGGCGCGTGAGCGCCGCGGCGGCTCGTGCGGGGCGTCATAGCTCCCTCTATGGGGTGATATGTCGGAAAGTATTCTTCCCCTTCGACACTGGTCGACGGGGAGAACGTGACATGGACGAACAGCAGTGGCTGGCGGATCGGTTCGCCGAGCATCGCTCGCACCTGCGCGCGGTGGCCTTTCGGATGCTCGGTTCGCTGAGCGAGGCCGACGACGCGCTGCAGGACGCCTGGCTGCGGGCCAGCCGCGCCGACGTCGGCCAGGTGGACAACCTGGCCGGATGGCTGACCACGATCGTGGCCCGGGTGTGCCTGAACATGCTGCGCTCGCGCGGTCGGCGCCGCGACGAACCGCTGGACATCCAGACGGCCGATCCGCTGCTCGGTCCCGCGTCGGCGGGTGATCCAGAACACGAGGTGGTGATGGCCGACTCGGTGGGGGTGGCGCTGCTGGTGGTGCTGGACACCCTGAGCCCGGCCGAGCGGCTCGCCTTCGTGCTGCACGATCTGTTCGCCGTACCGTTCGAGGAGATCGCCCCCATACTGGAGCGATCACCGGAGGCGACCCGGCAACTGGCCAGCCGTGCGCGTCGCCGGGTCAGGGGCGCCGCGCCTGCTCCGCACGCCGATCTGACTCGCCGGCGGAAGGTCGTCGAGGCGTTCCTGTCGGCCACGCGCGGCCAGGATTTCCGGGCGCTGATCACACTGCTCCACCCCGAGGTCACGCTCCGCGCCGACAGGGCCGTCATGCTGACCGCCGAACCCGTGACGGTGGCCGGAGCCGAGCCCGTCGCCAAGGGCGCGATGGCCGCCATGCGACGGGCCCGGTTCACCGGACCCGCCCTCCTGGACGGCGCCGTCGGCCTGGTGATGGCTCCGCACGGCCGCCTGCGGGTGGCACTCGCCTTCACGATCGCCGGCGACCTCATCACCGCCATCGACGTCATCGCCGAACCCGATCGGCTCGATCGACTCCAGCTGGCGGTCCTCGACTGACGGTAATGAACTCCTGCCCGCCAGGGGTTTGCCCCGTCGACTGACAGAGGCGGGCAGGCGGGTCGTCGCGATCCATCTGTACGCCGGCTTGTCTATGACGCACGTCACAGCCGCCGTCGGTCACATCGCCGTACGGCGGCGGGTCAAGGCGGTGACGGACTCACCGATCACCGCCGCTGCGGCACCCGCCCAGCGTCATCCAAGCAAGGGGAAACCCCATGATGCAGCTCATCGTCACCGTTCTGGCCGCCGCCTGGGTGGGCTTCTCCGCCTACGCCATCCTCACCCGCGCCGCGTGGGTCATCGAGCCGCTGCAGTCGTACGGTGTCCCCGCCTCCTGGTGGCCCTGGCTCGGCGCCGCCAAGGCCGCAGGGGCGGCGGGCCTGCTGGCCGGCCTGGTCCTGCCCGTGGTCGGCGTGCTGGCCGGGATCGGCCTGGTGGTGTACTTCGCCGGGGCCGTCGTGACCGTGCTCCGCGCCCGCTCGTACAAGACCGTCGCCTACCCGATCATGTACCTCGTCCCGGTCACCGCTGCCCTCCTGCTGGGAGCCGCCGCCTGAGCACCCGGCCGGAGCCAGGGCCGATCGTGCCTCCAGAACCCGCCGCCGGATGGCTCGACAGGCGTCACAACGTTCCGCCGCGGAGCAGGAAGACCGCGACGAGGACGATGGCCAGGGCGGTGGGGGCCCAGAACGTGGTGATCAGGCCGCGGCGCAGCGTTCGGCGAGCCCCGGCCAGGGCCAGTTCCGGGGGAGTGGCCGGCGATGGCGAGGCGGTCTGCTGGGCGTGCACGGGCAGGCGGGCGGTGAGCGTGAAGCCGTCGCCGTCGGGGCCGGCGCGTAACGTGCCGCAGGCCAGGCGGACGCGTTCGTCCAGGCCGACCAGGCCGTATCCGGAGCCGGCCGGGTCGGCCGGACCCTGGCGCCGGCCGTCTGCTCGCCCGTTGGCGACGGTCACCTCCAGACGGTCGCCGGTACGGCGTAAGCTCACGCGAACCATGGACCCGGGGGCGTGTTTGGCCGCGTTGGTCAGTCCTTCCTGGACGACGCGGACGGCGGCCCGGGCGGTCGGGTCGGGCAGGCCGGTCTCCGCCTCGGCATCGGCCTCCAGGTGTACGTCCACGCCGGAGGCCGCGGCCCGCTGCACCAGGGCGGTCACGGAGCCGCCGAGCGGGTCGAGCAGGGCGTGCTCATCGTGCTGACGGAGCATCCGGATGATCTGGCGCAGCCGGTCGGTGGCCGTGGCGGCCGATTCGCGCAGCTCGGCCGCGTTCTGTCGTAACACCGGGGTGGTGCCGGTGGTGACCTGCAGGGCGGAGGCTCGTACGGCCAGGAGGCTGAGCTCGTGGCCCAGGGAGTCGTGCATGTCCGCGGCGATGCGGGTGCGCTCGCGCAGCCGTTCCTGCCTGATGGCCCGTACGTGCTCGCGCTCGAGACGGGCGGCGAGCTCGAACCCGGCGGTGGCCAGGTCGGCCTGCAGGCGCAGGTACTGGCCCACTGCCCACGGCACCACGACCATGAGCAGCAGCGTCGAGGCGGTGGAGAACCAGTCCGGGCCGGTCTCGTGCGCGGGCGCGAAAAGCAGCGCGACGGCGGCGACCGCGATCAGGACGGCGATCTGCTTTCCCGCGGAACGGCCGACGGTGCGCCGCCCCAGCAGGAAGGCGAAGAGGACGACGGCCGGCATGAGCTGCGAGACGTAGACGTCCCCCGCGACGACCGTGCCCAGGACCAGGGGGAGAGCGGCGGCCAGAAGCGGCATTCCGCGCCAGGTCGCCGCGGCGACGCACAGGAGCACGGCAGCCGACACCCGCAGCGTCGCCAGGCCGGTCCAGGCGTGCTCGGGCAGCGGGTCGTCCGACAGCCACAGTGACGCGACGGCCAGGACCCCCAGCAGCAGGTCAAGGCCGGCCCGGCGGCCACGCGACGACGTCAGAACGCTCACGAGGCAACGCTACGGGCAGATCCCCTCGCCGACCCCCGACGAAAGTCAGGGGTGACCCCTGGCGATGGACGCGTTCGTCAGGGCACGCCTGGTTCATAGCGTCCGACGCATGATCCGACTGACCGAACTGACCAAACGCTACGGTCCTACGACGGCCGTGGACGGCCTGAGCCTTGAGCTGCGGCCGGGCCACGTGACCGGGTTCCTCGGCCCGAACGGTGCGGGCAAGTCCACCACGATGCGCGTGATCCTGGGCCTGGACGCCCCCACCAGCGGCACCGCCCTGATCGGCGGCGTACCGTATGCCCGGCTGAGTCACCCTCTGCGCACGATCGGCGCCCTGCTGGACGCCAAGGCCGTGCATCCAGGCCGCACCGGCCGCGACCACCTGCGCGTGCTGGCCCGCTCCCAGCGCCTCCCCGCCGCCCGGGTGGCGGAGGTCCTGGAGTCGGTCGGCATGACGAGCGCCGCGGACCGGCGGGCGGGCACGTACTCCCTGGGCATGGGCCAGCGCCTGGGCATCGCGGCCGCGCTGCTCGGCGACCCCCAGATCCTCATGCTCGACGAACCCGTCAACGGCCTGGATCCCGACGGGGTGCGCTGGATCCGCACCCTGCTGCGGTCGCTGGCCGCCGAGGGGCGCACCGTGTTCGTCTCCTCGCACCTGATGAGCGAGATGGAACTGACCGCCGACCGCGTGGTCGTGATGGGCCGCGGCCGCCTGATCGCCGACACGTCCATGGCCGATCTGCTCGCGTCCGCGGGGGCGGGCAGTCGCGTGCGCGGTCCGGCGCTGCGGCCTCTCGCCGGCGCCTTCGAGGGGGCCCGCTTCGACGACGACGGCTCCCTGCTCGTGCCCGGTGCGCCGCCGCGGCAGGTGGGGGCCAGAGCCTTCGCGCTCGGGCTCGAACTCCACGGCCTGGAGGCCATCGGGTCCTCGCTGGAGGACACCTACCTGCGGTTGACCGGCGACGAGGTGCAGTTCCCCGCTGCCGCGAAGGAGGTCGGCCGATGACCGCCGCACCCGTACGTGATCATCTCCGGCCGCTCGGCCTGCGCGACGCCGTCGCCGCCGAGCTGATCAAGTTGCTCACCGTGCGTTCCACCTGGTGGTTCGCCGGCGGTCTGGCGGGCCTGCTGCTCCTCATGGCCGTCCTGGACAGCGGCGGCGGTACGGCGTCGGCGCGGTCACTGACGGTGGGGCTGACGGCGGTGAGCTACTTCGGGCAGTACGTCGTGGCCGCGTTCGGCCTTCTGGTGATCACGAGTGAGCTGGCCACCCGGTCCGTCACGGTCACGTTCGCCGCCACTCCGTCGCGCGGGCGGGTGATGATCGCCAAGGCCGTCGTCACCGGCGTCGCGGGTCTGGTGCTCGGTGCGGCCGCCACCGCCTTAGGGGTCGGTACGGCCGCGGTCCGCCACGGCGAGCTGCCCCGCGTCCTCGGGGCCGCGGCCGAGCAGGTGGCCGCCACCGGGGTCTACCTCGGTCTGCTGGCGGTCGTGTCCCTGGGTGTGGGAGCCCTGGTACGCCGTTCCGCCGGCGCGCTCACCTGCATGGTCCTGCTGCTGCTGGTCGTGCCGGAGGTGCTGCACCTGGCCGCCGAGCGGCTCGACGCGCCGTTCCTGGACACCTTCGCCGGCTGGACCCCGGCACAGGCCGGCTGGCGGCTGATGAGCGGCGAATGGGAGTATGCCCTGGTTCTGGGCGGGTGGGCGGTCGCGGCGGTGGGCGCGGGCATCGGGGTGCTGCGGAGCCGAGACGCCTGACCTTCTGATACCGGTCAGTCGTCCTCGGCGAGGAGGCCCGCCTCGTGCGCGACGATGGCGGCCTGGACACGATTGCGTACGCCCAGGCGGGTCATCAGCGCCGAGACGTGCGCCTTGACGGTCCCCTCCACCAGGAAGAGGCGGCGCCCGATCTCGGCATTGCTCAACCCCGCGCCGAGCAGCGCCAGCACGTCCCGCTCCCGCGGGGTCAGCACCGCGACCTTCGCGCGGGCGGCCTGCCGGCGGGCCGGCAGCTCACCGGAGAGCTGGGCGATGACCTGGCGGGCGACCCGCGGCGACAGGAACGCCGCCCCCTCGTGCGCCGCGCGCACCGCCGCCATCAGCTCGTACGGGTCGCCGGACTTGAGCAGGAACCCCGACACCCCCGCCTCCAGGGCGGCGGCCACGTACTCGTCCTCGCCGAACGTCGTCAGCATCACCACCGCCGTCGCCGGCGCCACCCGCCGCAGCTCCGCCGCGGCGCTCAATCCGTCCAGCACCGGCATCTGGATGTCCAGCAGGACCACGTCGGGACGGTACGCACGGGTCTGCTCGACGGCCTGGTGACCGTCCGCCGCTTCGGCGACCACCTCCACGTCCGGGGCCGCGCCCAGGATCGCCCGCACCCCGGTGCGGATCAACGCCTCGTCGTCGGCCAGCAGCACCCGGATCACAGCACACACCGTACTCGGCGCGGCGCCGTCAGCCGCGCCGCGATGACGTGGTTCCGGCACCCAGCTCCCGCCAGGCCCGTCAGGACATCCTCGGCACCGTCCGGGTGCGTCGCCGCGGTCGCTCAAACGCTCACGTCGACGAGGGGAGAGCGCCCTCGTCTCCTCCGAAGAACGATCAGACTGGCCACGACCCCGATGACCACCCCAGCCGCTACTCCGGCGAGGACAGGCAGCAGCGCCACGAAACCCGCGTCAGCGGTCGGTGGTGCGGCGGCGGTGGGCCTTCTGGCGGCAGGCGGAGCCGCAGAACCGGGCCGGGCGCCCGGTGCGTGGCGTCCCGGCCCGATCCCGCCCCCGCATCATCTCGGTCAGGGCTTGACGAGGACCTTGAGGCTCTTGCGGGCGGCCATGTCCTGGTAAGCGACAGGGACGGCGTCGAGGCCGATCGTGGTGTCGAAGACCTTGCCCGGCTCGATGGAGCCGTTCAGGATGTCCGGCATCAGCTCTTCGATGTACGCCCGGACCGGCGCCGGTCCGCCGGCCAGGCGGATGTTGCGGAGGAAGAGGCTGCCGAAGCCGATGGGCGCGTCCTCGTACTGCGGGATGCCGACGCGGCTGATGACGCCGCCCGGGCGGACGACGCCGAGGGCCTGCCGGTAGGCCGGCATGGTGCCGACGGCCTCCACGACCACGTGGGTGCCGTGCCCGCCGGTGAGCTCGCGTACCGCCTCGATGCCCTCCTCGCCGCGGGCGGAGACGACGTCGGTGGCGCCGAACTCGCGGCCGAGGTCGGTGCGGGCCTTGTGGCGTCCCATCAGGATGATCCGCTCGGCGCCCAGACGCCTGGCCGCAAGGACCGCCAGCAGGCCGACGGCGCCGTCGCCGATCACGGTGACGCGGGTGCGCGGGCTGACGCCGCCGGTCAGGGCCGCGTGGTGGCCGGTGCCGAACACGTCCGCGAGCGTCAGCAGGGACGGTACGAGCGCCGAGTCCGCCTCGACGGGCAGCTTGACCAGGGTGCCGTCGGCGAGCGGGACGCGGATCGCCTCGGCCTGGCCGCTCGCGTTCGTCCAGAAGCCGGCCTGCGGGTCGGCGCAGGAGGTGTGCAGGCCCTCGCGGCAGAACACGCACGTGCCGTCGGAGACGGCGAACGGCGCCACGACCAGGTCGCCCCTGGCGAGGGTGGTCACCTCCGGGCCGGCGTCCTCGACGACGCCGATGAACTCGTGCCCCATCAGAGTGGGGCCGCCCTCCGGTTTCATCGAGGCGTACGGCCACAGGTCGCTGCCGCAGACGCAGGACGCGGTGATGCGGACCAGCGCGTCGGTGGGCCGCTCGATGACCGGGTCCGGCACCTGCTCGACGCGGACGTCGCCGGCGCCGTACATCAGGGTTGCGCGCATCGGAGTTCTCCGTTCGTTTCGGGTCGTGTCCAGAAAACCCGTCCGGGCGCGGGCGAGGCAGAGCGCGTTCATCGGGGGTACAGGCTCAACCCCCTTAGCGCGGCCGGCCGCGGTTACCGTGGAAGGCATGGAGCACCGCGCGGAGATCAGGGACTTCCTCGTCACCCGGCGCGCCAGGCTCGCCCCGGAGCAGGTCGGGCTGCCCGCCGGCGGCCGCCGCCGGGTGCCGGGGCTGCGGCGGGAAGAGGTCGCGGTGCTGGCCGGGGTGAGCACCGAGTGGTACACCCGGCTGGAGAAAGGCCACATCAGCGGCGTATCGGACGACGTGCTCGACGCGGTGGCCCGGGCGCTGCGGCTGGACCAGGACGAACGCGCCTATCTGTTCACGCTGGCGCACGCCGCCCGCCCCGCCCGTCGCGCGCCCGCGCGCCGTTCGGATGCCCAGGTGCCGCCGCGCGTTCAGTGGATGCTGGATGCCATGACGATGGCGGCGGCGTTCGTACGCAACGGGCGTCAGGACATCGTCGCCTGCAACGCGCTGACCCGGGCCCTGCACGCGCCGATCTTCGACAGCCCAGCCACCGTCCGGCACGACCGCCCCAACATCGCCCGCTACATCTTCCTCGACCCCGGCTCGCGGCG
This sequence comes from Nonomuraea fuscirosea, assembly GCF_003001935.1. Classification (GTDB taxonomy): domain Bacteria; phylum Actinomycetota; class Actinomycetes; order Streptosporangiales; family Streptosporangiaceae; genus Nonomuraea; species Nonomuraea fuscirosea. The sequence continues at coordinate 41,295 of NZ_PVNG01000007.1, forward strand.
GTTCTTCGCCGACTGGGACGATGCCGCCGTCATCGCCGCCGCGCTGCTGCGCGCCCAGGCCGGCCGCGCGCCTCATGACCGCGCCCTGCGCGACCTCATCGGCGAACTGTCCACGCTCAGCACCGACTTCCGCGGCCGGTGGGCCGACCATGACGTACGCCTCCGCCACGACGGCGGCAAGCGGCTGTGGCATCCGCAGGTCGGCGAGCTGGAGCTGACCTACCAGTCGCTCGGCCTGCCCCTGTCCGGCCGGGCGGCGTACGACCTCACCATCTACACCGCCGAACCGGGCAGCACCTCCGAGGAACGGCTCAAGCTGCTGGCCAGCCTCGCGGCCACTCCGCCGCCCGGCCGCGCGAACTCACGTCAGCCGAGCTGAACCGCCCCGATCACCCGTCGACCCATGGAAAGCCGTCGGGGTCGGCCGCCGATCGGGCCTGCACCACCGCGACGTCGTGTCCGCGCACGTCGTTGAGGAACGGGAACTCCTCGGGCCGCACCCGGATCTTGGCCACCGGTTCAGCCGGCCCCAGTTTGGCCACCTGGCGCTGGCGAGCACCTCGAATCGGAGGCTGATGCTCGAACCCCTCGGCGGACAGGAGGTAAATCGTTCCTTCCTGCCAGGGGCCGAGGTCGAGTACCGGCCGGCTGATGGAGAAATAGTAAAAGGTCTCGCCGGCGATGTCGCTGCACGAATTGACCGGGGACAGCGGACGATCGCGGTTGAGAATCGCGTCGAACATCGGCCAGATGCCGTCATCGCCACTTCGGCGCGGACCGGCTACCAGGTGACTACTGCAAGGGCGTCATGTCTATAAGCACGTACGCGTCTGCTCTCGGTGACTCCATGACCGAATCGGGCACGTCGGCGCCCCAGCCCGCGAGGTCTTGGATGGGTGCGATGCTCAAGGAAGTGAAGGCCCATTCAGGCGATTCCATGGAGATGTGATCGGTGATCGGCTCAGCCGACTTCACCCAGCCATGTCTTTCCAGAGCAGTTCGAGCTGTGGCAGAAGCTTCTTTGAAGGATGAAGCGCCGACGTCCATGATCAGAATATTGCTGACCTGGACGGTGCGCTCGTAGAAGGGATCCACTGTCGTCTGCGCCACGACCGTACCGATGCTGCTGACCTCGCGAACTGCGTCAGGTTCGACTTCGAGGGTCTCCAAGGGCAGAAGTCCCTCGCCGAAGGCGACGCGCTGGACCGCTGCCGCACCACTCACGAGGAGATAGAGGGATCCCGCCGCGAGGAGCACGATGGCCCATAACCTCAACATGGATATCTCCCCGCATGGGCCGTCGCTGATCATCGACTGACGCTGATCATAGGCCTCTCTCCTCTTCCGGAGGGGAGCCATTTACGGAAGCCACCGTGTCGTGGGTGTGACGGGCTCGGTTAGCTGGTGACGGTTGTCATGATCGCTTGTAGGGTGGGGCGTTCGTTCCCATCGCTTCCGAACCCCCCCAGGATGCGTCTCGTGTTATCTCGCCATCGTTCGGCCCTGCCTGCCCTGATCCTCACGAGTCTGTACGGCGCCGCGCTGGCGGTCGCCCTCGTCGTCACCTTGGTCTCCGGAGACCTCGGTCCGTTGTGGTGGGTGACGCTGTTCGTGCCCGTGGCCGAAGGGGCCGTGGTGACGCCGCAGAGTCTGCTCGTCCCGGTTCTGGCCGGGATGGCCTGGGCGTGGGCGATCTGGCAGAGCCTGCGCGGGCCGTCGGCGGGGTCGGCGGCCGAGCAGGATCAGGACATCGTGCGGTTGCGCATCACGCTTTACGTCGCGGCGGCGGCGACGTGGTTGTTCCACGTCACTGCGTCGTTGAGCTGGGAAGTCGGGATAGTGATCAGTTCCGCCGCGATGTGGGTGGTCGTGCTGCGGTTCGCGCGGGTGCTGGACGGCGACCAGATGTTCACGCGGGGCCTGGGGGTGCTGGGGTACGGCGGTTTCACCGTCATCGGCCTGTTCGACCTCGTCGGCGTGCCTGCCCTGGACCGGGCGGCAACGTTCTGCGGCTTGGCCAGCCTGATCTGGTTGGCGCTGGTCCTGCGGGACCAATGGGGCGATGACCGCTGGGGGAGGGCGACCTTCGCGTACGGTACGGCCTCCCTGGTTGCGCCGATTCTGCTGACACTGGCCGCGATGCCGTTCTCGGGCGTGGCGGACGTCGTCGAGGTGCCCAGTGTGGTCGGGAACGTGCTGCTCATGATCTGGCTGGCCCGCACCGCTCACGACCTGGCCGTTCCGCGCCACGAACCGGCCGCCCAGACCGCGCTGGAGGCGTGAGCCGACCAGAGATCGCTCAGGCGGGGACGGGCTCCTGGCAGGCATGGTCGAAGGGCGGGTAGTCGTCGCCGGCCATGCGGTCGGCCGCGTCGATGTAGTCGGCGAGAGCGTCGCGGGATCGTGCGAGTCTGTCCAGCTGATCGTCCAGCCGCCGCAGCCGGGACCGCATTGCGGTCAGCAGTTCGGGGCAGCCGAGCAGTTCCGGGGCCTCGCCGACCGCGCAGGGCAGCAGGTACGCGATGTCCTCCGAGGACAGACCGGCGCCGAGCAGCTGCCGGATCTGCTTGACCCGCAGTACGGCGCTGTCGTCGTACTCGCGGTAGCCGTTCGCGCCGCGTTCCGCGTCCAGCAGACCCTGGGCCTCGTAGTAACGCAACTGATGGGCGTTCACGCCCGTCCGGCGGCTCAGTTCCCCGATCAGCATCGAACCCTCACTTGACCTTCACACCGGTATCAACGTTGACGATGCTGCCATGAACAGCAGAACCGATACACCCGTGACCGTCATCGGACTCGGACTGATGGGCCGGGCGCTCGCCGGCGCGTTCCTGAAAGCAGGGCATCCCACGACCGTGTGGAACCGTACGCCGGCCAAGGCCGGGCCGTTGGTGGACCGGGGCGCGCGACCGGCGCCGACGGTCGGCGAGGCGATCAGGGCGAGCTCTCTGACGATCATCTGCGTCACCGACTACCAGGCCGTGTACGAGCTGCTCGGCGCGGATGAAACCGAGCTGGACGGCACGACGTTGATCAACCTGACCTCGGGCGACTCGGCCCAGGCCAGGCAGGCCGCCCGCTGGGCCGAGCAGCGCGGCGCCCGCTACCTTGACGGCGCCGTCATGGCCGTCCCCCCGGCGATCGGCACCCCCGAGGCGGTGATCCTGCACAGCGGGCCGCAGCCGGACTTCGACGCGCACAGGCCGGCGCTCGACGCGCTCGGCACCGTCACCTACCTGGGGGCGGACCATGGACTGGCGTCCCTGTACGACGTGGCCGGCCTCGCCATGATGTGGAGCATGCTGAACGCCTGGCTGCAGGGCACGGCCCTGCTCGGAACGGCCGGGGTCGACGCCGTCACGTTCGCGCCGTTCGCGCGGCAGCTGGCCGCCGTCGTGGCCGACTGGCTGCCCGGGTACGCCGAGCAGATCGACCGGGGCTCCTTCCCGGCCGAGGTGTCGGCCCTGGAGACCGACGTGCGGGCGATGTCCCATCTGATCGAGGAGAGCGAGGCGGTGGGGGTCAACGCCGAGCTGCCGAAGCTGATCAAGGCGATGGCCGACCGCTCGATCGCGGCCGGGCATGGTGGCGAGCAGTATCCGGTGCTGATCGAGGAGTTCCGTACGCCCCGAAACGATTGAGCGCGCCAGAGCCGATGAGGCCCGTCCGAGCTGCCGGACGGGCCTTCGTGCTGTCCGGCGGCGTGGTCACTTCTGCTCTTCCACCTGGTGTCCCGCTTCCCGCAGCGCCATGACGGCCTGCTCCCTCTGCTGCCGTGGAACGAGCACCAGATCGGCGTGCACGGTCGAGGCGACGAACACCGGAACGGCCGCCTCCGCCAGGGGTTTGACGATCGCCGCCAGCATCCCGGGGACGTCCAGGTCGTGGGCGGTGGCTCCGCCGTAGAAGGCGATCCACCGTTCCTCATCGGGCGGTCCGGCGGGAGGGGCCTCGCGCACGACGGTCAGCCCTTCGGGCGCGCGGACGAGCACCTGCCAGCCGTCTCCCGGAGACGCGTCGTGCGGCAACTGCTCGATGACGAACGCGGGAGCGAGGATCCGCAGGTGCTGGGACGTGAGCGAGGTCATGGGCGTGTGTCTACCAGACCGGTGACGCCCGTCCGTGAACACCTGAGCCTCTCGCGACAAGACACAGGTGACATCTCGAAGGGAGTCCAGTGACGAAAGCAGATCAGCCGTGGTGACGGACACGTCGCCGCTGGTGGTGGACGCCGAGATCATCACGCGTTCCCTCGATGATCCGGAGCAGTTCTCCGCCCTGTTCGACCGCTACGCCGCGACGCTCTACCGGTACGTCTCCTTCCGGCTCGGCCGGGAACTCGCCGAAGATCTTGTCGGAGAGACGTTCCTGATCGCGTTCCGCCGGCGGCACACGTACGACATCGCCTACCGCGACGCCCGGCCCTGGCTGCTGGGCATCGCGACGAAACTCGTCACCGGCCACCGCCGGAGCGAGGTCAGCCGCTACCGCGCGCTGGAACGGCAGAGCCCGGCCCAGCCCGTGGAGGGGCCGGAAGAGGCGATCGCCCGCGATATGACCGCGCGAGGGTCGCGGACCGCCCTGCTGGACGCGCTCGCGAAGCTGTCGCGGGGCGATCGGGACGTTCTGCTCATGGTCGCCTGGAGCGACATGACGTACGAAGAAGCGGCCCGCGCGCTCGGCATCCCGGTCGGCACGGTCAAGTCACGGCTCAATCGCGCCCGGCGCAAGGTGCGCCACGCGCTGGGCGGAATCAACCCGTTGGAGGAGCACGGTCATGGATGAACTGAAGACGCTCATCGGAGAGCTGGAGCACGAGCCGCCCGGGTCCCTGGCCCGGCAGCGACTCCGCCTCGTGCAGGAGGCGACGGAGACATCGCCTGGTCGAGGCCGGAGGAGGCCGCTTCCGCTCCTGGGCGCGCGGCGGCTCGCGGTGGGCGCGGCCGTGGCGGCGGCCGTCGCGGTGGGTGTGGCCGTGCCCTCCCTGCTCGGTTCCGCCGAGCCGGCCTACGCCCTGACGAAGAACCAGGACGGGTCGATCAACCTCAAGATCTACGACTTCAGGGAGCCCGCGCAGGTCGAGAGGGAGCTCAAGGATTGGGGGGTGACGGCCGACATCACCTATCTGCCTCTCGGCCGGCGCTGCGGGAACGCCAGGGCGCCCTTCCTCAAGGAGGACCAGGTCGACGTGAGCAAGGAGGAACTGGCGAGCGACGATGCCGCCGTGCGGGCCAGGGTTCGGGAGAGACTGGGCCGGACGCCCTCTGCCCAGGCGATTCGCCCGCGAGACGGCATCACCATCTACCCCCGCCACATCCGGCCGGGCCAGATCGCGATGATCGAGGTCATGGAGAATCCGGTCGCGCCCACGGTGGAGCGTCCCGGGGTCGCCTGGCAGTTCAGCGGGCGGCTGACGACCGGGCCCGTCGCGCCGTGCGAGGTCGTGGCGGACCCGTCGGCCGATGAGATCGGCGACGCCACGCCACCGCCCGGCAGCTGACCGCCCGGCCACCTACGGCTTGGCACCTGACGGCTTGGCGACTGATCGGTCGTCAGCGGCGGTGACGGAAGGCGTCGGCGGCGGACCGGTCGATGATCGCCAGCTGGGTGTGGATCTGATCGGTGGCGGCGGAGTCGCGGTCGCCGAGCAGCGTGTGGGCGTGACGCCAGTGCTCGTGGGCGGCCGGGTGGTCGCCGGCGAGGTGATGACAGGCGCCCAGGTGGGCGAGGGTGCTGGCCTCGGCGTACGGGTCGCCGAACTCGCGGAACAGACCCAGGGCACGGCGGTAGCAGGGGACGGCCCCGGCCGGGTCGCCCAGCTGGAGCCGGGTGTCGGCCAGGCACGACCAGGTGTGGGCCTCATGGGGGCGGTTGCCCAGCCGCTGGTGCAGGAGCAGGGCCCGCTCGCACAATTCCAGGGCCCGGGCGTGCTGCCCCAGGCGGCCGTGGTGGAAGCCGAGATCGGTGAGCGCGATGGCCCGGCCCGCCTGGTGGTCCAGCCGCTCGAACAGGTCGTGGGCGCGCCGGGCGGCGTCGAGCGCGTCGGCCTGCCTGCCCTGGAGGGCGTACACGATGTCGCGGTGGTAGTGCGTCCACGCCTGACCGGCGAGGTCGTCACGCGCTCGGTGCAGGGCGGCGTCGAGGTTGCGGTGGGCGTCGCCGAAGCGGCCCAGGTCGGCCAGCGCGAAGGCCAGGTTGCGGTACGCGCGGGACTCCTCCACCGGGTCGCCCAGCCGCGCGGCGGCGGCCACGGCGGCCTGCTGGGTCTCGGCCCGGTCGTGCCAGAAGCCCTGTCCGTGCAGGAAGACGAACATCGCCCGCGCCAGGTGGCAGACCTGCCGGTCCAGGCCCAGGTCTGCGGCCGGCTCCAGGACGGCGAGCAGGGCGGGGCGCTCGGCCGCGAACCAGGCCGCCGCCGCGTCCCGTCCACCCAGGTCGGTGACACACACGCCCGTCGCCGGCGCGGCGGCGCCGACGGTCTCGACGTCCTCCTGCGCTCCTCCCTCCGTGTCCCCTTCCGCGTCGCCGCCGAGCAACCGATGGGCGGTGTACGCGGTACGGGCGTAGTGGTCGATGAGGCGGCGCCGCGCGGCGTCCCGGTCCGCGTCGTGGGCCTGGCAGAGCTCGGAGGCGTAGGCGCGCAGCAGATCGTGGCAGGACCAGCGGCCGGGAACGGGTTCGGTGAGCAGGTTGGCGCGGGTCAGTTCGGCGAGGGGCGCCCGTACCTCGGAGATCGGAAGGCCCGCCAGGCTGGCGGCGGCGGCGGTCGTGCTGTCCGGGCCCGGATGCAGCCCGGCGACCAGCCGGAACAGCCGTGCCGCCGGGTCGCCGAGCGAGTCGTACGACCACGAGAAGATCGCCCGTACGCCGGCGACGCGGTCCAAGGCCCCGAGGGTGTCCCGGAGCTCGGTGGCGAGCGCGTCGAGCGGGTGCGCGGGGTGGATCGCGGCGCGGGCGGCGACGATCGCGAGCGCCAGCGGCAGCCCGGCGCAGCGGCGGACGATCTCCTCGACGGCGTCAGGTCGGGCGGTGATCCGCTCCTGGCCGAGCCGGGCGGACAGCAGCCGCCTCGCCTCGTCCGGCGGCAGCAGGCCGAGGGGGAGCGGACGCGCGCCGTACGTCATGACCAGCTCGGTGAGGTGATCGCGGCTGGTGACCAGCACCAGGCAGCCGGGCGCCCCGGGGAGCAGCGGGGTGACCTGGCCGGCGTCGCGGGCGTTGTCCAGCAGGACCAGCATGCGCCGTCCGGCCAGCAGGCTGCGGTAGAGACCGGCCTGCGCGTCCAGGCCGTCCGGGATCCGGTGCGGCGGCACCTCCAGCGCGTCCAGTAACGCGCGGACAGCCGTCGCCGGTCGTACCGCCTCCCCAGAGGGGTCGTATCCGCGCAGATCGACATGGAGCCGGCCGTCCGGGAACCGGTCGGCGACCCGGTGTGCCCAGTGCACCGCGAGCGTGGTCTTCCCGATCCCCGCCGGGCCGGAGATGACCGTGATCGACGGCGCCGGGGACCGTGTCTCCTCCGGCGACCCGAGCAGCGCGTCCAGCGCCGCCAGCTCGGCCTCCCGCCCGGCGAACCCGACGACGGCGGCGGGTAACTGACTGGGCACCGTGCTCCCGGCCCCCGAGGCGTCGGCGGCGGGCAGTCGACTGGGTACCTTGCGCCCGTCCACCGGGGCGCCTGCGGCGGGCGTTGGGTCGGCCATCGTGCGCCTGGCTGCCGGGGCGCCTGCGGTGAGCAGGTCGGCATGGACCTGCCGCAGCTCGGGGCTGGGGTCCACGCCCAGTTCGGCGGCGAGCCGGCGCCGGATCGTCTCGTACCGCTCCAGCGCCTCGGCGGGACGGCCGGACGACTCCAGCACCCGCAGCAGCCGCGCCCACAACGATTCGCGCAGCGGATGCCGGTCGGCGGCCCTGGCCAGCGGGTCCGGGTCCGGCCGCGTTCCGTGGGCCAGGTCCAGATCGACCCGGCGCTCCAGCGCGCTCAGGTACCGATCGTGCAGCGCGGGGGCCGCGAAGTGCTCCAGCCAGTCCGATCGGATCCCGTCGAAGGGGGCGCCGCGCCACAGCGCCAGCGCCTCGGCCAGCCGGGACCGCTCGGCCGCCGGATCGGATGCCGCCGCGGCCTCGTCGATCAGATGGCCGAAGCGCAGCGCGTCCACCTGATCGGGCTCGGCCGCCAGCAGGTAGCCGCCCGGCCGGGCCGCGATCAGTTCGGCGGTGCCCAGCGCGCGGCGTACGCGCTTGACGGTGGTACGGAGATTGGCCCGCGGGTCGCCGCGCGGATCGGCGCCCCACACCGCGCTCACCAGTCTTTCCGCCGGTACGGCCCGGCCCACCGACATCGCCAGCACCGCCAGCAACGCGCGCTGCCGCCCCGGGGGCAGCTCGACCGGCAGCCCGGACACGGAAACGCGCAGCGGCCCCAGCAGCTCGACGGCCAGCACGCGCATCACTCTCCTTCACACGCCCGGTCCAAAGGTGAGTGTCACTGGGCTGACACCACTCTGTCACCCCGGGTCCGCCACGATGGCGATCGCGCGAGCGTGATCCACCGGGAGATCCCGGATCGAGACCGCAGGAGGTCACAGTGTCCATATCCGTGCTCGACATGTCGGTGTCCCTCGACGGGTACATCGCCGATCCCGACGATTTCCTCGGCGGCGACGACGGCGAGCGGTTGCACCGATGGGCGGACGCGAAGGGTGAGCCGGGCGAAAGGTTCGCGGAGGAATGGCGGGCCGCCGGGGCGGTGGTCGCGGGGCGGCGGACGGCCGAGCTCATGGACCACTGGGGTGGTGATCACAACGGTCTGCCGATCTTCGTGCCCAGTCACCGGCCGCCGGGCCCGGCCGCCCGCTGGAACTATCCGCTGGTGACGTACGTGACCGACGGGATCGAGAGCACGATGGCGCAGGCGAAGGCCGCCGCCGGGGGCCGGGACGTGCAGGTGCGGGGCGCGTACACGGGGCAACGGGCGATCGAGGCCGGGGTGCTGGACGAGGTGCAGATCCACCTGGTCCCGGTGCTGCTCGGCCGTGGCCGCCGGCTGTTCGACATCCTGCCGGCGGAGGTCGAGCTGGAGATCGTCCGCGTGATCGACACACCGAAGGCCACCCACATCCGCTACCGCGTCCGCCGCTGAGCCGCGGCGGACGTGGTTGCCGGAGCGGCCGGACCCGGCCGCGAGGCGGGCCGGCGTTGACGAGGATCCGAGCCCGTAGCCGGCGTTGACGAGGATCCGCGCCCGTAGCCGGTAGCGGCGCCGTCAACGCGTCGGTGGCTCTGGGCTCCGTGCGCCGGGGGCCGGTACGTCTTCGGGGGGCAGACGGGGGATGTCGGCCCGGTAGAGGCTGAGGAGCAGGCCGTAGGGCTCGGTCGCGAGGTCCGCGGCCTCGTGGTGATCAGGGCGCAGCGTCTCCAATCGCTCGGCCAGGGCTCGGGCCTGGCCGGGAGTGAGCCAGAGGTGGCGCAGCACGGTGTGGCCGGGGTCTGCTGCCGGGGCAGGCGACATCTCCGCCAGGGCCGCGTCGAAGAGGAACGCGGCGCCGCCGGCCTCGTCCAGGCGAAAACCGGTGCTGACCAGCTCGAAGCGATGTTCGGTGCCGCCGCGCACCTGCCTGGTGCTCGCGAGGCGGGCGAGCCCGGCCTCGCGCAGGACGCGTACGTGGTAGCCGACCGTCCCCTTGGTCGAGCCGAGCGCCGTGGTCAGTTCGCCCAGGGTGGCGGGGCGTTGGCGGAGCAGGTTGACCATGCGATGGCGGAGCGGATGGCCCAGCGCCTTGAACTGCGCCGATGAGCGCAAGATCAGCGGCTGCTTGTCGTCGTCCACGGACATGAGTGTCTAAGAATTTAGACGCTTTGACAAACCGCGGGCGGCGACGGCACGCTGTCCCGGACAAAAGCGTCTAAGAAGCTAGATGTTTTAGCTTAGGGGGAAGGACCCGTATGCCCCTGTCCACCGCACATGTCGTCACCGACCGCCCGGCGCATTACGTCGGGCAACTGATCTCGCAACTGGCCCACCAGGCCACCGCGGAGCTGACCGGAGCCGGCCGGGGCGCCGTCACCTTCCGGCAGGGCACATGCTCGCTGACCTCCTCCGGGGACGAACTGGTCCTGATCGTCGCCGCCCCGGAGCTGGACGCCCTGGTCGCCGTGCAGGACGTCGTCACCTGGCAGCTGTCGCGCCTCGTCGGCCAGGAGGAGCTGCGCGTCGAATGGTCCGGCCCGCGCTCCGGCGACACCCTGGAGATCGTCGCTCCGGCCGTCGGCGACTACCTGCTGACGCACTGCACCCCGGCCGGCCCGTTGCTGACCGAGCTGGCCGAGGTGACCCGGGAGACGACCGGCTCGGCCGCCGGCATGCAGATCTCTCCCGACGAGGGCGCTCTGCTGGAGCTGCTGGTACGGCTCTCCGGCGCCCGTACGGCCATCGAGATCGGCGTGTTCACCGGCTACTCGGCCCTGTGCATCGCCCGCGCGCTGCCCGCCGGCGGCCGCCTGCTCGCCTGCGACGTGAGCCGGGAGTGGACGGACATCGCCAGGCCCTTCTGGGAACGCGCGGGAGTCCACGACCGCATCGACCTCAGGATCGGCCCGGCACTCGAAACGCTCCGCGCGCTGCCCGCGGAGCCGGCCTTCGACTTCGCCTTCATCGACGCGGACAAGGTCAACTACCCCGCCTACTACGAGGAGGTCGTCCCGCGGCTCAACCCCGGCGGGCTGCTCGTCCTCGACAACGTCTTCCTTGGCGGCCGTGTGCTCGACCCGGCCTTCCAGGAGGACCATCACCGGGCGATGCGACGGGTGAACGAGGCCCTGGCCCGTGACGACCGGCTGGACAGTGTGATGCTGCCGGTCCGCGACGGCGTCACGCTGGCCAGGAGACGGTGAACCGCCGCAGGACCTCAGCCTGACCGGCGCCGGCAGAGCAGGGTCGTGTCGCGTGGTCCCCAGACCCAGACGATCTCCGGCGCGTGCTGGGCGTACACCTCGCCGAACGCCGCGGCCACCGGCTCCTCCACGTGCGAGGAGTTCCAGAACCAGGCCATGAGACCGCCGGGGGCCAGCACCCGTGCGGCCTTCGCGGTGCCGGCCTCGGGGTCGATCCAGTGCCAGGCGTCGCCGCAGGTGATGAGATCGAAACGGCGGCCCGCGTCGTCCCAGGTCATGATCCGACCCTACGAGAGCCCGCCTGTACCGGTTCGATGGGGCTTGAACCTCAAGCGGCTTGAGATCCGATAGTGACGGTATGGACGACAACGAGCTGTATTCGATCGGGGATGTGGCCCGCCGCACCGGTCTGAACGTCAGCGCCATCCGGTATTACTCCGACGTCGACATCGTCGCGCCGACCCGCGTGACCGACGCCGGCCACCGCCTGTACGACGTCCGCGCCGTCGCGCGGCTTGAGCTCATCCGCACCCTCAGGGACCTGGACGCGGGCCTGGACGACATCCGCCGGCTGCTCGACGGTGAGACGTCGCTGCACGACCTCCTCGTGGCGCACCTGGAGATCGTCGAACGTCAGGAACGCGGCCTGCGGGCCAGGCGGGCCGTGCTGCGGACCCTGGTCAAGCAGGGCGGCACCGCCGATCAGGCGGCGCTGATGCGCAAGCTCGTCTCGATGCCGGACGAGGAGCGCGAGCGGCTCGTGGACGACTTCTGGAACGACGTCGCCGAAGGACTCGACGTGCCGGCCGGTTTCGTGGACCGGTTGCGGACGATGCGGCCGCGCCTGCCGGAGGATCCGACGCTCGTCCAGCTCGAAGCCTGGATCGAGCTGGCCGACCTGGTCCAGGGCGCGGAGTTCAGGAACAAGGTCCGCTCCTACCTCCAGGACACCTACTCCACCTCTCCCGGGCGGGAGCTGGCCGCCGCGCCCGTACAGGACTTCATCTACGAGACGGGGACGGCGATCATGGAGGAGGTCATGGCGGCGTTCCGTTCCGGCCTGCGGGCGGACTCGCCACAGGCGCAGGACCTGGTCGTACGGATGGCGGCGGCGGCCGCCGAGGCCGTCGGCACGCGGTCCACGGCCGAGTCGCGCGCCCGCATGGCCACGGGGTTCCTCATGGCCGAGCAGTTCGAACGGGAGGAGCCCGAGGAGTCGCATCGGTACGACGCGAGTCATGGCAGGTACGTGTCCCTGGTGGCCGTGATCAACGACCTCCCGCCTGACACGGGCGAGTTCGCGTCGTTCGCGGGGTGGCTGGCGGCGGCTCTCGGGGCTTCGAGTCGGTAGGGTTCCTCGGGTGCTGCTCCTGGTCCGCCATGCCATGCCCGCCTACGGCCCGGACGTACCGCCGCACGCGTGGACGCTCAGCGCCGAGGGATGGCAGGCGGCCCGCCGGCTGGTCGGCCGGCTGCCCGGCGACGCCCGGCTCGTCTCCAGCGACGAGGTGAAGGCGTGGCAGACCCTGGGCGGCGACGACGCGGTCACGCGTGATCGACGGTTCGGCGAGGTCGCCCGCGTGGAGCCGTGGGAAGGCGGCTATCGCGAGCTGCGGCGCGCCTACGTGGACGGCGCGGACCACCCGGGCTGGGAGGCCCGGGCCGAGGTCGCCGGACGCTTCGACGCCGGGATCACCGAGCAGCTTGCCCTGGCCGGCGGGCGGCCGCTCGTGGTGGCGACGCACGGCATGGCGATGACCGTCTGGGTGACGGCGCGGCTGGGCCTGGACCGCCCCGGCGCCTTCTGGGCGGACCTCCGCTTCCCTGACGCGCACCTCGTCGACCTGGCGTCGGGCACCGTCGAGCGAGCCTGAGCCCGGCGTCCGTGCCGATGACGATCCTCAGATCACTCCCCGATTGAGCCTGCCGTTCGGGTCGCTTTTCGACCATAACGGCCTTTCCGATTGAGCCTGCATTTCGGGTCACTCCTCGGCCAGCACGGCCTCCCCGACCGAGGCGCGGAGTCTGTCGTTGGCCTGCTCCAGGGCGTGCAGCACGATCGCGCGCTGCTCCGCGCCCACCTCGCCCAGCGCCTCCTCGGCCAGCTCCGCCCACGCCCGCTCGATCTCCGGCACCAGCGCGTGGCCGGCGTCGGTGACCACGACGCGCACCTGACGGCGATCGGTGGCGACCGGCTCGCGCCGGAACCAGCCGCCGGTCTCCAGGCGGGCGAGGCTGCGGGTGGCGGTCGGCTGCTCGACGCCGAGCCGGGCGGCCAGCTGCGAGACCGTCATGCCGTCGCGTTCCTGCGCCAGCACCCACAGGAGCACGTCCTGGCCGGGATGCAGGCCGAGCGCCGCGAGCTTGCGGGCCTTGGCGGCGCGGTAGAGCTTGCTCATCTTGTTCAGCGCTCGATTGACGCGCATCCCCTCACTTGCCTCCATGGCCCTCAGTCTATCGTGGTATATAGTCGGCTATTAGATAGCCGACTATGCATGGAGGAGAGATGGACCTCGGACTGCACGGACGCGTCGCGCTGGTCACGGGGGCGTCGGGCGACATCGGCGGCGCCATCGCGATGACCTTGGCACAGGAGGGAGCCTCGGTCGCCGTCACCTGGTACAGCGGCGAAGAACGGGCCCACGGCCTCGTCGGCACGATCACGGCGGCGGGCGGCAGGGCGATCGCGGTCCGGCTCGACCAGCGTGACCGGGAGTCGATCCGGGCGGCCGTCCGTCAGGTGGAGCAGGAGCTGGGCGGCATCGCGGTCCTGGTCGCCAACGCCGTCTCCTGGCCGGCCCGGGCCCCCGAGACCTGGGAGAGCCTGACCGGCGACTTCACCGCGAACGTGACCGGGACGCTGACCGTGATCGACGCCGCGCTGCCCGGCATGCGGGCGGCCGGTTGGGGCCGCGTGGTCGTGCTCTCGTCGGACGTGGTCGCCCAGCCCATGCCGGCCGGAGTGGCGTATCCGGCCGCGAAGGGCGCGCTGGAGACGGCCGCGAGGGTGTACGCATCCCGTGAGGCCCCGTACGGCATCCTCACCAACGTCGTCAGACCAGGATTCACCCTCACCGAACGGGCACTGAACACTCCGGGCTTCGGGCAGGAGGTCGTCGACGCCGAGGCCGCCATGACACCCACCCGCCGCATCTGCACCCCCGAGGACGTCGCCTCCACCGTCGCCTATCTCGGCTCGGCCGCGAACGGGCACGTCAACGGAGAGATCGTCTCCGTCGCGGGCGGACGCCACCTCACCCGGTGACCGCCGGCACCGTAACGGTGCTCGTCTTCAGGTTCCCGGCCGGGCGCCAGGGGGTGTCCACGCTCCCGGTAGCACCCATGGCCGCGACCATCGGGACCGCCGGCATCATGCTCGTCCTCGGCGCCTGCGCCGTCGCGTACACGATCGGCTGGTCGGTCGTCGTGCCGGTGACCAGCCCGCCGAGGGGCGCGGGGCCCAGCTGACGGGCCGGTCCCGTTCATCCCTACGGGCAGGCGGGCGTGAGCACCTTCCAGGGCGAGCAGTTGTCGGCGGAGGACGAGCAGCACAGCCGCCTGCTCCACCCGCCCGAGCGGCACTGGTACTGGTATCCGCACACGGCCGCCGCCTTCACCTCGGGAAGTACCAGCGCCAGAGCCCGGTCGATGAGCGTTCTCACGTTCTGCCTCCTCATATCCCTTTACCGACTGACGTATCGGCGATTATCGGGACGGGCACTGGCGGGCCGTTAGCGCGGCGATAGCGCGGTCAGCAAGGTCAGGCCGCCCGGCGGCGCATGACCAGATCCGCGGGGACGCGCACGGGCGCGCACAGGGTCTGGCCGTGCTCGTCGAACAGGTCGTCGCGGGAGTCGAAGAAGCCCAGGTCGGCGCGGACGTGACCGGAGAGGTCGCAGGCGGGGCAGGTGGCGCCGTCCCAGTCCACGGCGGTGCGCGCGACCGCGTCGAAGAGCGTCTCCCCGGCCGTGTTCGTGAACCGGCCTCCTGCTCGCAGGGCGTCGAGGTCGCCGTACAGCTCGGAGACGGACACCCACCGGTCGCCGAGGAGGAACTCCGGCCAGGCGAGGATCACGTGCCGGGGGATCAGCACGCGCAGCCGGGGGAGGCGCGCATGCCAGAAACGCCCGTCGAGCAGCAGACCCCTCACCCGCGTGGGGATCCCGCGACCCCGGGCCAGGCCCTCCAGCAGAGCCAGTCGCTGACTGCAGGACCCCTGACCCAGCCGCAGGGTCGTGGAGACGGGACGCCGTTCGTTCATCGCGTAGACCGGGCGGACGCGGGCCGCGACGAGCCGGTGGGCCGCGATCAGGAACGCCCGCCCGTCGAGGTCCCGTGCTTCGTCCAGCAACTCCAGCACCCGAGGATGCCGCCAGTCGAGGATGGGCGTGGCCGCTGTGCCGCCCGTGGCGGTCGGGCGACGCTGCGGCGATCGTAAGCGTCCGAAGATCACCCGGCGATCGTAACCATCGGGGGATGGACGCTGGTCGGCGTCGGTTACTTGAAGGTCAGGGTCTGCCAGGTTTTCACCTCGTCGGCGGAGAGGGCTCTGGCGAGGATGGCGGCTCGGTCCACGGCGCCGGTCAGGCGTTGGCCGCCGTTCTGGTCGGCGGCGAAGCGCAGGGGGCGGGCGGTGCAGCCGGTGATGCCGTCGGTGCCGGTCTGGGCGGTGGCCCTGAGTTCGCCGTCCACGTACGCGGTGAGCGTGCCGGTGCGGTCGAGGGTGACCACCACGTCGATCCAGCGGCCGGTCGGCAGGGTGGCGTTCAACGCGGTGTTGGCGCCGGCGCCGATGAAGCGCAGCGTGTTGTCCGGGGTGACGTCGATGAGCACGCCGTCGGTGCCGGGGTCGCCGGACACCTGCGAGTCGAACAGGCGGCGGTAACCGGAGCCGGCGATCTTGACCTCGGCCGCGAACGTGGCCTCCCGGACCAGGCCGAGGGTGGTCGCGCCCGTCGTCAGGTAGGTGTCGCCGTCGAGGACGAGGCCGCTGCCGGTGGGTGCGGTGGGGTCGTAGGCGGGGGTGCCGGTGACGGTGGCGTCGCGGCTGTTGCCGGAGGTGTCGGCGACGGTGCCGCCCTCCTGCGGGTCCCAGGCGACCAGAAGAGAGCCGGGTTCGGGCGGCGGGCAGGGGTCGAGCCCGAGTACGGCGGTCGCCGAGCCCCGCCACGACCCGGTGACCGAGCCGGTGAGCACGGCGCGTCGGGAGCCGTCCGCCGGGCCGGGGGTGACGGTGAAGACGGCGGTGCGCGTGCGGCCGGGGCCGGTGGCGGGCAGGTGGCGGGTGGCCGGCTCGACGGTCCAGCCCGCGGGCGCGGTGAGGGCGACGTCGGCGGCCGGTACGGCGCGCCGCCGGGTGGCGGTCACCGTGACCCGCGCCTCGAACGGTGTGCCCGGCACGGCCGTGGCGGGCGCCTCCAGGGCGATGGCGGCCTCGTTCTGGATGGTGTACGCCTGACCGGCGCGGGCGTTCCAGATGAGGGTGTCGCCGTCGCGGCGCGGCTCGACCACGCGGCCCCGCTCGTCCAGGACGCGGTAACGGCCGGCGATGAACGGCGACCGGACCTTGAGCGGGCCGGACCTGCCGGGCCGTACGGTGACGGTGTCGGCCGCGCCGCCCTTCCAGGTGGCGTCCACGGTGACGTTCCCGCGGGCGCGCAGCCCGGTCACGGAGCCGTTCTTCCAGGTGGAGGGCAGGGCGGGCAGGACGTGGACGACGTCGTGCTGACTCTGCACGAGCATCTCGGCCATCCCCGAGGTGGCCCCGAAGTTGCCGTCGATCTGGAACGGCGGATGGGTGTCCCAGAGGTTGTCCAGGGTGGAGCTCTTGAGCTGCTCGGCGAGCATCTTGTGGGCGTGGTCGCCGTCCAGCAGCCGCGCCCAGAAGTTGATCTTCCACGCCTTGGACCAGCCGGTGCCGCCGTCGCCGCGCGCGGTCAGCGTGACCTTGGCCGCCTCGGCCTCCGGCGTGCCCGCGGCGATCTGGTTGGCCGGGTGCAGGGCGTACAGGTGGGAGACGTGCCGGTGGGTGTCGGACCTTGCGTCCCAGTCGCTCTTCCACTCCTGCAGCTGGCCCCACGAGCCGACGCGCAGGCCGGGGTCGAGCTTGGCCAGGGCGGCGCGCACCTCGGCGCGGAAGCCGGCGTCCACGTTCAGCTTGTCGGCCGTGGCCAGGGCGTTGGTGAGCACCTCGCGGACGATCTGCTGCGACATCGACGCGCCGGCCGAGAAGTCGCCGTGCTCGGGGGAGTAGCTGGGCGAGGCGACCAGCCTGCCGTCACGCGGGTCGGTGTGCAGGAAGTCGAGCCAGAACTCCGCCGCGCCCTTGATCACCGGGTACGCGGTGTCGCGCAGATAGCCGGTGTCGCCGGTGAAGCGGTAGCTGTCGTACAGGTGCTGGGTGGTCCAGGCGGCGGCCTCGGGGAACCAGAAGGCGGTGGCCCAGTCGTGCATGCCGGTGAACCCGTAGGGGTTGGTCTCGTTGTTGACCACCCAGCCGCGCGCGCCGTACAAGTCCCGCGCAGTCTTGCGGCCTGGGGCGACCAGGGCGGAGATGTAGCGGTCGTACGGAGTGGTCGTCTCGTGCAGGTTGGTCTGCTCGGCGAGCCAGTAGTTCATCTGCAGGTTGATGTTGACGTGGTAGTCGGCCGACCAGGGCGGGCTGGTGGAGTGGTTCCAGACGCCCTGGAGGTTGGCCGGCAGCAGGTCGTTCTCACGGGAGGAGGAGATGAGCAGGTAGCGGCCGTAGGCGAAGAACAGCTCCTCCAGCGCCCGGTCCTCGCCGGCGGCGCCGCCGGTGTAGTCCTCGCGCAGCCGGTCGGTGGGGACGGCGGGCGTCGTGCCGCCGAGGTCCAGCTTCACCCGGTCGAACAGCTCGCGGTAGTCGGCGGTGTGCGCCCGGCGCAGCTGCTCGTAGCTCCTGGACGCGGCGGCGTCCACGGCCGCGGTGACCTTGGCGTGCGGGTCCGCGCCCCGGTAGGCCGGGTAGGCGCCGGCGTAGTCGGTGCCGGCCGACAGCACGAACACGGCGCTGTCGGCGCCGGTGACGGTGATCTCGTCCCCCGCGTCCGTACGGGTGCCGCCCTGCGCGATCACCTGCACCTGCGCCTCGAACCGCAGCTGGTTGTCGCTGAGCCGCCCGCGGATGGTGAGCCGGCCGCCGGCGGCGGTGACCGTCTTGTCGTCGCGCGGCGAGCTGTGGCGCAGCGTGAACGACACTTTGCCGGGCCGGTCGGCCGACAGCCGGCCGACGATCACGTTGCCCGGGTTGCTGGCGAAGTACTCGCGCGAGTAGCGGACGCCGCCCGCGGTGTAGCCGACCCGGGCCACGGCCTCGCGCAGGCTCAGCTCGCGCCGGTAGGCGGAGGCGTCGGCGGGCGCGCCGGGAAGATCGAGATGCAGGTCGCCGAACGTCTGGTACGCCCCGAAGCCCGTCTTGGGCTGGCCCAGTTTGGCGGCGACGTCCTCGGGGCTCATCCGGCCGTCGCGGTCGATCTGGCGCCGCACGTCATCGATGGCGCCGGGGCGCGGCGTCCTCCAGTTGCCGAAGTCGTAGCCGGGGGAGCCGGGGCCGCCGGTCCACAACGTCTTCTCGTTGAACTGGATCCGCTCGGACCCGACCCCACCGAAGATCATCGCACCCAGCGGGCCGTTGCCGATGGGCAGCGCCTGGGTCTCCCAGTCGGTGGCGGGCTGGTCGTACCAGAGGGCCAAGTCATCGGGTGTCTGGCGGTCGTCGGCGACGGCCGGGGCGGAGGCGGGCAGACCGGTGGCGAGCAGCAGCGCGGCGAGCAGGACGGAGTCGAGGCGGCGTCGTGGGGGGTGGGCCACGGATCTCTCCGATCACACGGAAACCTTGACCTTAGGAGATAGCACCGAAACCTGCCCTTAACAAGAGTTGACATCCGATGTATGCGTCGCGGGTGCCGCCCTGCTCGTCCGGATGCGGGCGCCGGCGGGAGGTCCGATGACTGTAGGGACGTCAGTTTGCGGATAATCCGGTCCGGAACCACTTGGGTAGGCTGAAGGGCATGACCGCGATGGCCCCCGCCCGTACCGAGACCGATCTGTCGTTCCTGCTCGACCACACCAGCCACGTGCTGCGGACGCGTATGGCCGCGGCGCTGGCCGAGATCGGCCTGACCGCGCGCATGCACTGCGTGCTGGTGCACGCGCTGGAGGAGGAGCGTACCCAGATCCAGCTCGCCGAGCTCGGCGACATGGACAAGACCACGATGGTGGTGACCGTGGACGCGCTGGAGAAGGCCGGCTACGCCGTGCGCCGTCCCTCCAGTGTCGATCGGCGCGCCCGGATCATCGCGGTCACCGACAAGGGCGCGGAGGTCGCCGCGCGCAGCCAGGAGGTTGTGGACGGCGTGCACCGCGACGCGCTCGCGTCCCTGCCTGACGACGAGCGCGAGGTGCTGGTCCGGTCGCTGAACCGGCTGGTCGGCGGGCACCTGGCCACCCCGGTGGAGAGCCCGCAGGTGGCCCGCAGGGCCCGCGAGCGGCAGCGGTGACTCCGAAGGTGCGCGAAAACTAGGTCCGAAAAATATCGTCTGTAACGGAACTATCTGTTACGGTCTCTCCTGTCGATGTCGCCGGCGTCGACGTGCCGAACCTTGATCGGGAGAGACCGTGCCGTATTCGCCTGACTCGCGCTGGACCGCATTGGGCGTGCTGTCCGCCACCGGATTGATGACCATCCTCGACGGCAGCATCGTGACCGTCGCGCTGCCCACGATCCAGCGGGATCTGGGCTTCACGCCCGCCGGGCTGAGCTGGATGGTCAACGCCTACCTGATCGCCTTCGGCGGGTTGCTGCTGCTGTCGGGCCGGCTGGGGGACCTGATCGGCCGCCGGACGATGTTCATGGCCGGGAACGTGATCTTCACGGCCGCGTCGTTGCTGGCCGGCGTGGCGGGCGGCCCGGGGATGCTGATCACGGCCCGGTTCCTGCAAGGAGTGGGCAGCGCGATGGCCTCGGCGGTCGTGCTGGGCATCCTCGTGACGCTGTTCACCGAGGCGCGGGAACGGGCGAAGGCCATCGCGATCTTCAGCTCCACCGGGGCCGCCGGCGCCTCCCTGGGCCAGGTCCTGGGCGGCGTGCTCACCGACGCCTTCGACTGGCCGTGGATCTTCTTCATCAACGTGCCGATCGGCGTGCTGACCATCGCGCTGGCCGTCCGCGCGCTGCCCGCCGACCGCGGGATCGGCCTGTCGGCCGGCGCCGACATCGCAGGCGCCGTGCTGATCACCTCCGGGCTGATGCTGGGCATCTACACCGTGGTCAAGGTGGAGGAGTACGGCTGGCTCGCCGCCCACACCCTCGGCCTGGGCGCGCTGGCGCTGGCCCTGATCGCCGGGTTCGTGGTGCGGCAGGCCACCGCCAGGACCCCGCTCATGCCGCTGCGCATCCTGCGTTCGCGCAACGTGGTCGGCGCCAACGTCGCCCAGATGTTGTCCCTGTCGGGCATGTTCGCCTTCCAGGTGCTCTTCGTGCTCTTCATCCAGCAGGTCCTCGGCTACGGCGCCCTGGAGAGCGGGCTGGCCCTGCTCCCGGCCGCGGTCGGCATCGGGTCGATCTCGCTGTTCGCCTCCGCCCGGCTGAGCGCCCGGTTCGGGGTGAAGGTCGTGCTGCTGGGCGGGCTGGCCATGCTCACGGCCGCCATGCTGCTGCTGACCCGGATCCCCACGGACGCCGGGTACCTCACCCACCTGCTGCCGGTGATGCTGCTGATCTGGGGCGGCGGGCTGGTGCTGCCGGCGCTGGCCACGCTGGGCATGTCCGGGGCGCGGGAGAGCGACGCTGGCCTGACCTCGGGGCTGTTCAACACCACCCAGCAGGTGGGCATGGCGATCGGCGTGGCGGTGCTGAGCACGATGGCCGCCGGACGCACCGAGGGGCTGCTGGCCGCCGGGCAGGACCGGGCGGCGGCGCTGACCGGCGGCTACCAGCTGGCTTTCGGCATCTCGGCCGGGCTGCTGCTCACGGCCCTCGTCGTGGCCGCCGTCGTCCTGCGCGGGCCGTCGCGCCGCTCCGGCGGCGAGGGGAGCGCGGTGACCGGGGCCACCGCGACCGCCGAGCCGGCGGCCGAGGACGCGACGACCTCCTGAGGTGGGGCGTGGAAGGCGCGGTGGCCGGGGGCCGCCGCGCCTTCCGTCGTTCTGGGTCAGCGTACGTAGATGTCGGGCCTGGCCGGCGTGGGCATGCGGTCGCCGAGGAAGAAGCCGGTGTGCGGCGGCTGGTTGTAGGCCGTGTTCTGCCAGGCCACCGAGACCCGGTAGAGCGGGTCGTGCATGAGGGTGAAGATGCGCCGGTCCGTCGGGATCGGCGTGGAGTAGATGCGCAGCGCGCGGTTGTCGGAGGTGGGCCAGACGACCTCCTCGCGCCAGTCGCCGAACAGGTCGGCCGACAGCGACGGCGTCGCCTTCGTGCCGTTGTTGGAGTGCACGCCCGAGGCGGTCAGCAGGCGGGTGTCGGAGCCGGTGCCGTACTTGTCGATCCTGGTCTGGTCCAGCAGTTCCCTGACGGGGTCGCCGTCCCACCAGGCCAGGAAGTTGACCGAGGACGGCTTGCGGCCGGCGTTGTTGCCGGTGACGCTGCGCAGGTTGCCGTCGGCGGCCGACCAGAACTCGCCGGCGACCCGGACCGTGGAGATGTCCCCGGCCACGCCGCGCCCGTTGTCGGAGCCCGAGGCGGTGGACCAGAGGATCGAGCCGTTGCCCGGGTCGATGTAGAGCGAGCCCGGCTGGGAGGTGGACTCGCTGACCTTGAAGTACTCCAGCCCGGCCCTGGCGGGGTCGAAGTCGCCGAGGTGCTGGGCGTCGCCGTGGCCGGTGCGGGTGCTCCACATGCCGCTGCCGTTGTCGTTCACGGCCATCGCGCCGTAGACGATCTCGTCGCGGCCGTCGCGGTCGATGTCGCCGACCGACAGGCTGTGGCTGCCCTGGCCGGCGTACTGGGAGCCGGCCGAGTTGCTGTCGAACGTCCACCGCTTGGTCAGCGAGCCGTTGCGGAAGTCCCAGGCGGCGATGACGCTGCGGGTGTAGTAGCCGCGGGCCATGATGAGCGAAGGACGCTCGCCGTCCAGGTACGCCGTCCCGGCCAGGAAGCGGTCCACCCGGTTGCCGTAGTTGTCGCCCCAGGAGCTGACCGTGCCGCGCGGCGGGTCGTAGGCGACCGTGGACAGCGCGGCGCCGGTCTGGCCGCTGAACATGGTCAGGTATTCGGGGCCGCTGAGCACGTACCCGCTGGAGTTGCGGTGATCGGCGCTCGAACTGCCGATCACGGCGCCGCGGCCGTCCCTGGTGCCGTCGGCGGTCTTCATCGCCACCTCGGCCCGGCCGTCGCCGTCGTAGTCGTACACCTGGAACTGGGTGTAGTGGGCGCCGGCCCGGATGTTGCGGCCCAGGTCGATGCGCCACAGGCGGGTGCCGTCGAGGCGGTAGGCGTCCACGAACACGTTGCCGGTGTAGCCGGACTGGGAGTTGTCCTTGGCGTTGGACGGGTCCCACTTGAGCACGAGTTCGTACGTGCCGTCGCCGTCCATGTCGCCCACGCTCGCGTCGTTGGCGCTGTAGGTGTAGCCGACGCCGTCCGGGGTGGTGCCTCCTTGCGGGGGCTGGATGGGGACGTCCAGGTAGGCGCCGCCGGTGAAGCGGCGCGAGGCGGGGGAGGCGGGCTGCTCGGTGCCGCCGGTCACCGCCCTGACCGTGTACGAGGAGTCGGCGGCGGCGCCGTCGTCGAGATAGCTGGTGGAGGTGGCGAGGCCGGAGGCGATCCTGGCCGAGCCCCGGTAGAGGTTGAAGGTGACGCCGTCGGGGTCGGTGCCGAGCAGCCGCCACGAGACGAGGTTGCCGGATCCGGACCGGACGCTGATCAGGCCCCGGTCCAGGTCCTCCATCTGTTTGGTCGGCGGGGCGGCGTGGACGGGGACCGCGGTCGCGGCCAGGGCCAGAACGGCCGCCGCGGCGGCCAGGTGCAGGCGCATGATGGTCTCCTTCGCGGGTGGTAAGCGCTTTCCCGACGGGCGGAAAGAAAGTTTCATGGGTGCGGCGACCGGGGTGATAGCGCTAACAGGGCGGGTGGGAGGGGCAGAGCTGCGGGAACGTGCACGGGAGCTCCTCGCCGGTGGTGAGCGCGGGTGCGCGTATTAAAGCCAGCGGCCACGTGATCCGCAAGGGCGTCTTCGTGTGTCCGGCCAATGCGGGGCCCGTTGTTGGGTGGCCGGCCACAAGAATTCCCGGCTCGGGTGGGTGTTGGGTGGTGGGCATGGTCGATCTCATCCTGCGTGGCGGAACGGTGTACGACGGTCTCGGCTCTCCGGCCGTCGTGAGCGATGTCGCCATCACCGGCGACCGGGTGGTCGAGGTGGGCCGCGACCTCGGGAGCGCGCGGCGGGTGATCGACGTGTCCGGACTGGTGGTGACCCCCGGGTTCGTGGACGCCCACGCGCACTCCGATCTGGTGCCGCTGATGGCGCAGGCGCAGCCGTTCAAGCTGCTGCAGGGCGTCACCACCGAGGTCAACGGCAACTGCGGCTTCTCCTACGCCCCCGACGCCTCCGCGCTGGAGGAGCTGACCGGCGAGAAGGTGCCCGACTGGACGTTCGCCCAGTACCTGGACGCCATCGCGGACGCCGGGCCGACCAACCACGTGGCGACGCTCGTCGGGCACTCGACGCTGCGCGGGGCCGTGGCCGGGTTCGACGAGCACCTGCGCGAGGGCGACCTGGACCGGATGTGCGAGCTGGCGGCGGCAGCCTTCACCGCAGGGGCGTGCGGGCTGTCGAGCGGCCTCATCTACCCGCCGGGCAGCTACGCCGGCACCGCGGAACTGGTGGCGCTGGCCACGGTGGCGCACGGATACGGGGTGCCGTACACGACGCACATGCGCGACGAGGGCGCCGGGCTCGCCGCCGCGCTGGACGAGGCCGTCGAGATCGCGAGGCGGGCCCGCGTACGGCTGCAGGTGTCGCACTGCAAGGTCGCGGGCCGGGCCAACCACGGGCAGGCCGGCATGCTGCTGGCCAAGCTGCGCCAGGCCCGCCTCGAAGGGGTGGACGTGAGAGGCGACCAGTACCCGTACCTGGCGGGGGCGACCATGCTCGCCGCGCTGCTGCCCCCGTCGGCGCTGGCCGGTGGCCAGGTGCGCGACGTGCTCACGGACCCCGCCGGGCGGGCCCGGCTGCGCGCCCTGGCCAAGTCAGGAGGGACCGGCGCGGGGCTGTGGCAGGACGCCGCCCCTGACGCGGTGCTGGTCACGGCGCACGCCGAGGCGGCTCACGCCGGCCGCACGCTCGCCGCGATCGCCGCCGACCCGGCCTTCGCCCACCTCGAAGGGGACGCGTGGGAGGTCGCGTGCGCGCTCGTCGCCGCCGACCCGGCCGCCACGATGGTGATCTCGCTGATGTCCGAGGAGGACGTGACCGAGATCATGCGCGATCCGCTCATCGGCGTCGGTTCCGACAACGGGACGCCGGTCGGGCTTGAACACCCGAGGACGTGGGGCTGCTTCCCGCGCTTCTTCGGCACGTACGTACGCGAGCGGCGGCTGCTCCCCCTGGAGGAGGCGGTACGCAAGGCCACCTCGGCGACCGCCGACCAGTTCGCCCTGCACGGGCGGGGCTGGCTCGGCCCCGGCTCCTGGGCCGACGTCTGCGTCTTCGACCCGGACACGATCGGCCATTCCGGCACGTACGCGGACCCGTCCGTCCAGCCGTCCGGCATCGCGTACGTGCTGCTCGAAGGCTTTGTGGCGGTGGAGTCGGGCGAGTTCACCGGCGAGCGCAGAGGACGCGTCCTGCGCGCCGGGCAGTGACCGGTGCCGGGAGGGCGAGGGCGTGCGGCCCACGACCTGTCCAGGCTCCCAGCGGACCTCCGGGTGCTCACGCGCGGTGGCGTTCCCAGCGGACCTCGCCGTCCTCCCACCGTTCCGTCGGGCGCAGCCCGGCCGCGGTGGCGACGGAGGCCGAGGCCGCGTGGTCGGGGTGGATGTGCGCCACGACCGTGTCGACCTCGCGTTCCATCAGGTGCTCGACCAGGGCCGTGGCGGCCGCGCGGGCCAGCCCGCGGCCCTGCCACGGCGTGCCGACCACCCAGGCGACCTCGGCCGTACGGCCGTCGATCGTGGCCTGCACGTAGCCGACCAGCCGATCCTCCGCGCGCAGCCGGATCACCCAGTTGCGCCAGCCGGGCGGCCCCGAGGCCTGCCGCTCGTAGCGGGTACGCAGCTCGGACTCGGTCAGCGGTTCGCCGCCGATGAACTCGTGCAGGGCCGGGTCGGAGAGCACGCCGGTCATCTCGCCCGCGTGGTCGGGACGGAGGGGGATGAGGACGAGGAGCGGCGTCTCGATGCTGTCCATCCGCTCACGATAGGGCTGCGCAAGTGGCGCTGTCGGCAGGTGTTGGCGGCCCGGGGGTGACAACGTACGACCTTGGCCCGTACCAGGGCGAAGCGGAGAGTTGAGTAGACCTCTACGCGGGAGACATCTCATGAAGCCACTGCAGATCCCGATGCCCGGCGAACGGATCTCCGAGACGATCCGCCGGATCAGGGACGAGGGCGGACCGGTCGCCCCCATCGAGCTCCCGGGCAAGGTCGGCGCGTGGATGGTGAGCTCGTTCGAGACGGTCGAGTACGTCCTCACCAACGACGGCACACTCTTCAGCAAGAACCCGCGCAACTTCACCGCGCTGAACGACGGCACGATCCCTCCCGACTGGCCGATCCGCCAGGTCATCTCGGGCGATCACCTGCTGGTCAAGGACGGCGCGGACCACCGGCGGCTGCGCGGGCTCGTCAACCGCGCCTTCACGCCCGGCCGGGTGCAGGCCATGGAGCCCCGCATCCGGCAGATCACCGACGAACTGCTCGACCGGATGGACGGCCGGGACGGCGTGGTCGACCTGGTCCGGGCCTTCAGCGAGCCGCTGCCGATCGCGGTGATCTGCGAGCTGTTCGGCGTGCCGGAGGACGAACGGCACCTGATCCGCGGCTACACCAACGTGCTGCTGTCCCACACCGCCACGCCGGAGGAGGCGGCCGCGGCCGGCGGCGGGCTGCTCGGGTACCTGGGCGAGTTCATCGAGCGCAGGCGGGTGGAACCCGGCGACGACCTCACCACGGGCCTGATCCGGGTGCAGGAGGAGGACGGCGACCGCCTGTCCGACGAGGAGATGGTCTGGCTGCTGTGGCTGGTTCTCATCGCCGGCCACGAGACGACCGTGCACCTGATCGCCAACACGGTCATCGCCCTGGGCTCGGATCCCGATCAGCTGGCCAGGGTTCGGGCGGACGACGCCTGGGAGGACGTGGTCGAGGAGGCGCTGCGCAGCCGCAACTCCGTGGTCAACGTCTTCTTCCGGTACGCGCTAGAAGACGTGCTGGTGGGCGGGACCACGATCCGGGCGGGCGAGCCGGTCATCGTCACGCTCGCCGGGGCGGGCACGGACCCGGCCAGGTTCGGCCAGGACGCCGGCCGCTTCGACGCCACCCGCGAACCGGACGTGCACCTCGGCTTCGGCAGGGGACCGCACTTCTGCCTGGGCGCGCCGCTGGCCCGGCTGGAGGTGCGGATCGCGCTCGCGTCACTGTTCGGCCGGTATCCGGAGCTGCGGCTGGCCATCAAGGAGGATGAGATCGCCTACACCTCCTCGATCATCACCGAAGGCCCCCTGGAACTCCCGGTCGTCCTGGGCCCCCGCACCTGACCGCCCCGGCGGCCGTCGAGACACTCGGGGATACGATCTCGGGATGCGCCAGCCGGTGAACGTGATCGTGATCGTCTTCAGGGCCGGGCCGGAATACGCCGTCTTCCAGCGGGCCGACGACGGCCACGGCCAGAGCGTGAGCGGCGGGGTGGAGCAGGGCGAGGACCTGGTGGCGGCCGCGCGCAGGGAGAGCGCCGAGGAGAGCGGCCTGCCGGTCTCCATGGCGCCTCTCTACCGGCTGGACATGGTCAGCGGCGTGGAGAAGGCGTGCTTCGCCGCGGCGGCGCACTGGCCCGACGACCTCTACATCGTGCCGAAGCACTACTTCGCCCTGGACGTCACGGGCCTGGGCGAGATCGTGCTGTCGGACGAGCACAGGGAGGTGCGGTGGATGGCGTACGGGGACGCTCGCACCGCCCTGCGCTATGACGACGACAGGACTGCCCTGTGGGAGCTCGACCAGCGCCTGCGCCGCTCCCGGCTGCCGCGGGCGCTCGGCGGGAGCGGGTCAGTCGCCGCCGCCGAGGCTGTTCAGCAGGCCCGTGATGCCGATGGCGTCCAGGAGTGAGGCCGGGGCGGGGTCCTGGCCGGCCGGGGTGGCCTGGGTCGCCTTGGCGGGCTGGACGGCGGGCGGCGGGCACACCGCCGGGCGCGCGACCAGCGAGTCGACGAGACCCTGCACGCCGATGGCCGCCAGGAGCGAGCGAGGCGTCTGCACCGGGGCCGGCGTGCCGGGGACGCAGGCCTGCTGGCTGGTCGTGAAGAGCGTTTCGAGGTAGCGCGAGATCGGCTCGGTGTAGTCCTCGGGCGGCAGCAGCGAGGTCGTGGTGTTGTCGGTGCCGTGGCTGCACACCACCGCGTTGTAGACCAGGCCCTCCATCATCTCCCGCTCCTGCTCGGCCGTCCCGGGGCTCGGGGTCACGGGTGGTGTCGGGGTCGGGAGGGCGGGCGGCGTGGGGGTCGGGAGGAACGGGGGAGTCGGCGGCGCGTACGCGCCCGGCATGCCGGACATATCAGCGCCCGGCGTGAAATATCCCTCCAGGGGCCGCCCGCCGACCAGTGAGTCCATGAGCCCGCCGACCACGTCGGCGGTGACCGTGCCCAGCCACGGCGGAGGCGGCGTGACCTCCACGACGGTGCCGTCATGGGTGGTGCACTCGACGGCGGGGAAGGCGGCTTCCTCTTCCGCGTTCGCCGCCCCTGCGGGTGCCAGCAGCACGGCGGAGGTCGCGACGAATAGGGCAATGGCCTGCCTGGACATGATGCTCCCTGTAGGGCGATGATCGGCTTTTCGAAGCGATCATTACCCTTGGTGGTGGTTCGGTTACTCCATAGTTGGATCTAGCCCTCTTTACCGGTCCGATCGAGGTCCCTGCTCCGGGCTAATATAGAAGCACTGTTATATCTCTGGAGAGGAACCCCCTTTGCGTCCCCCGATAGAACCGTACGACCACGGCATGCTCGACACCGGCGACGGCAACCTCATCTACTGGGAGGTCTGCGGCAACCCGGACGGCAAGCCCGCGCTCGTCGTCCACGGAGGTCCAGGATCGGGGTGCAGCACCGGCGTCCGCCGCACCTTCGACCCCGAGCGCTACCGCATCGTGCTGTTCGACCAGCGCAACTGCGGCCGCAGCCGGCCGCACGCGAGCGACCCCGCCACCGACCTGAGCCGCAACACCACCCAGCACCTCATCGCCGACATGGAGCTGCTGCGCGAGCACCTCGGCATCGGCAAATGGCTGCTGTACGGCGGTTCGTGGGGCTCGACGCTGATCCTGGCCTACGCCGAGACCCACCCGGAACGGGTGTCGGAGATCGTCATCCCCGCGGTCACGACGACCCGCCGCTCCGAGATCGACTGGCTCTACCGGGGTGTCGGCCGCTTCTTCCCCGAGGCGTGGGACCGGTTCAGGGACGGCGTGCCCGAGGCCGACCGCGACGGCGACCTGCTCGCCGCGTACGCCAGGCTGCTGTCCGACCCCGACGACAAGGTCCGCGAGAAGGCCGCCGTCGACTGGATCACCTGGGAGGACGCGGTGATCTCGATGGAGGCGAACGGCAAGCCCAACGCCTACAGCGACCGTCCAGCCGACGCCATCATGGCGATGACCCGGATCTGCTCCCACTACTTCTCCAACGGCGCCTGGCTGGAGGAGGGCGTGCTGCTGCGCGAGGCGGGGCGGCTGGCGGGCATCCCCGGCGTGCTGATCCACGGCCGCCTCGACATGGGCGGCCCGCCGCAGACGGCCTGGGAGCTGGCGAAGGCCTGGCCCGACGCCGAGCTGATCATGGTGGAGGACTCAGGCCACACCGGCAGCGACACGATGCGGAACGCCATCCTCGCGGCCATCGACCGCTTCGCCGACCGGTGAACCCGCGGCTCGCGATCATCTGGGGGTCTGGACGGTGCCCCTGGCGACCATCGCCTCGCCGTCGGTCGATTCCGTACGGATGAGCCGCGGGTTCGAGTAGGCCGGCCGGCGGACAGGGCGCGACGATGCGCCGCGAGGCGGCCGTCGCCACCCCTTGTCCGCCCGCTGACCTGCGGTAACGGTAGCGCTGCTGCGCGCGCGGCCACCACCTATTTATTCGTCCGGCCGGTACGCGGACGCGACGGGCCCTCCGGCGGCAGCACCTCGACCGACGTCTTGCGGATGTGGTCGTAGACCAGCGACGTGCGCACGTCGGCGATGTTGCGATGGCGGGCCACGTGGTCGAGCACGAAGTCGCGCAGGTGCCCGGCGTCGCGCACGCCCACCTGGATGATGAAGTCGTCCCCGCCCGACACGACGAACACGGCCAGCGTCTCCGGCAGGGCGGCCACGTAGTCGCGGAAGCCCTCGACGGCCTCGCGGATCTTCGGATGCAGCCGTACGTTGATCAGCGCCTGCACGGGACGGCCGACGGCGTCGAGGTTGACCTCGGCGTGGAAGCCCTCGATGACGCCCGCCGAGCGCAGCGAGCGCACCCGCTCCAGGCAGGTCGAGGCGGCGATGCCGAGGTGCTCGGCCAGCTCCTTGTTGGTCTGGCGGCCGTCGCGCTGCAGCTCGGCGAGTATGGCCGTATCTAGTTCGTCCACGTACGCATCCTGCCACGAATTTCCGAACTTCCTTCGGAAGCAGCCGTTCCGAGTTGTCATATCGACGGAACGGATGTGAATCTCCGGAGAGAACTTCGGAGAGGGGATTGCTTGATGAGCGTGCTCGACGAGCTCGACCGCCGTACCGACCTGCCCACCAAGGAGCTCGCGGTCAAGTGGGCGATCGTCATCGACCGCGACCTGCCCAAGGGGCTGCAGGCCAACGCAGCCGCCTGCCTGGCCGCCTCCGTCGCGGCCGCCGTGCCGGCCATCGTCGGGGCGGGCGGCGCGGACGCCTCCGGCGCTGTCCACAGCGGGCTGCCGTGGACGGGCTGCACGGTGCTCGGCGCGCCCGCCGCGATCGTGGCCAGGATCAGGAACGAGGCGGCGGCCGAGCCCGGCCTGGTGCTCTGCGACATGGCCGCCATCGCGCAGCGGGCCAGCGTGTACGACGACTATCTGGCCGAGCTGGCCCGCACCGAGGACCCGCCCTACTACGCGGTCAGCCTCTTCGGCCCGAGGGCCCTGGTCGAACGGCTCACGGGCCGCCTGCCCCTGCTGCGATAGCCCGGGGTTTCCGTGGCCTCACCGTGCCCCAGGACGCAGTTCGGTCTCCACCTGATCGGCGGCCGGCGTTCCGGTGTTCGCCGAGGTCAGCCGGGCGGCTCCGGCGACGGCCAGGGAGAGGACCACCAGCGCGGCGCTCACCCACAGCGGCGCGCGGAACCCGTACCCCGAGCCGAGGGCGAGCCCGCCCAGCCAGGGGCCGAAGGTCGCGCCGACGTTGAGCGCCGCCGTGGCGAAGCCGCCGGCCAGCGTGGGGGCGCCGGTGGCGGCGTACAGGACCTGCGAGATCAGCGTGGAGCCGACCGCGAACGAGAGCAGTCCCTGGACGAAGACCAGCGCGACCGCGACCACCGGAGCGCCCGCGCTCAGCGCGAAGACGGCCCAGCCGGCCGCCAGCGCCACCCCGCCGGACACCAGCAGCGGCACGGGCCGCCGGTCCGCGAACCGTCCGCTGATCGTCACCCCGGCGAACGACCCCAGCCCGAACAGGGCCAGCATCACCGGCATCCACGCCGCCCCGATCCCGGTGACCCCGGTCAGCAGCGGCGCGAGGTAGGTGAAGGCGCAGAACGTGGCCCCGTTCACCAGGGCGCCCAGCAGCAGGAGCACCAGCAGCCGGGGCCGGCGCAGGGCACGGAACTCGCCACGCGCGCCCCCGGACGAGCCACGACCCGCGCCATCCGTCCCGCCGCCGGAAGGCTCTCCGCCACCGGCAGGCTCCCCGCCGCCGGCAGGCGCGCCGTGCGTCACGTCGGCGGGAGGCTCGGCCGGTACGGACCTCAGCACCGCGACGATGGCCGGCACCAGCGCCAGCGCCACCGCCCAGAACGCCGAGCGCCACCCCCACACCTCGCCGAGCAGCGCGCCGCCGGGAACCCCGGCCACGCAGGCGGCGGTCACGCCGCCCAGCAGCACGGAGGTGGCCCGGCCCTTGGCGTCCGGCGGCGCGAGGCTGATCGCGGTCGCCATGGCCACGGCCAGGAACCCGGCGTTGGCGAGCGCCGCCACGGCCCGGCTCACGAGCAGCACCCCGTAGCCGGTCGTGACGGCTCCCACCACGTGGGCGAGCAGGAAGACGACGAGGAACGCCAGCAGGGCGAACCTCCTGGACCACCGCAGGCTCAGCACCGCCATCAGCGGCGCCCCCACCACCATCCCGGCGGCGAACGCCGAGGTCAGCAGCCCCGCGGCGGGGATGGACACGTTCAGATCCCGGGCTATGCCGGGCAACAGCCCGGACAGCATGAACTCGGACGTCCCCTGGGCGAAGACCGCCAGTCCGAGCAGGTAGACAGCGAAAGGCATCGACAACTCCGCGACCACGACATGGATCAGGAAAGGCGCGCGGGGCCGCAGAAAGCCCCGCCGCGCTGGAGCGGCCCGGGGCGGACGTCCATGGAACGACGCGCGGTCCCGGGCACGACACGGCCCGTGTCACGGTGATCCGGATGGCGTGGAGGCCGGCGGGGAACATCCCGCCGGGCTCAGGAGACGCGCGTCAGCGCCCGGGCCGGATGACGGCGGGGCGGGGACGGCGCGGGACGGCCACCGGACGACCGGTGGCTAGCGTCTTGATGCCTCGGGGCTGGACATGACGGTCAATATAGCAAGGCGATCAGCGGCCCCGGACGCCCGGGACGGTCTCCATCAGCCGTCTCGGACGTCCTGGAGTGGCCATCAAGCCCTGGCCCCACTCCATCAGCGGTCCCTGACGCCCTGGACGTACTCCATCGCCCGGACGAACTCCGGATCGCTCAGCCGCCGCGTCATCTCCTCCTCCGAGACCTCCTCGACGCGGGACTGGATCCACCACAGGTTCCCGAACGGGTCCCGCACCCGCCCGACCCGGTCGCCCCAGTACAGGTGGGTGACCTCGGTGTGCGAGGTCCCGCCTGCTTCGACGGCCCGGCGGTGCACGGCGTCGGCGTCGGGGACGTACAGGCGCAGGAAGGCGGGGGTGGGCGCCGCGTCCGGCGCGGCGTCGAAGAGCATCACGATCGCGTCGCCGATGCGGACCTCCGCGTGCCCGATCCGTCCTTCGGCGTCGGTCACCCGGCCCAGCTCGACGGCGTCGAACGCGGCCTCCAGGTAGCGGATGATCCCGGCGGTGTCGTGGGAGATGATCCACGGCGTGACGGTGGTGTATCCCTCGGGGATCGGGCTGACGGTCATAGGTCCTCCTTGAAAGGCGGGCGATGACCCCACGTTAGGAGCGCAGTAGGTCAGGACGTGTCCTACATGTCCGGCATCCTGGACGGCATGAGCGAGTCCCGCCTCCTGGCGCTGCTGTCGCTGCTCCAGACCTCGCGCGAGTGGCCGGGCGGCGAGTTGGCCGAGCGCCTGGGAGTCAGCCGCCGCACCGTGCGCCGCGACGTCGAACGGCTGCGCGACCTCGGCTACCCGGTCGAGGCCGCGATGGGCGCGACCGGTGGCTACCGGCTGGTGGCGGGGACGGCGATGCCGCCGCTGCTGCTGGACGACGAGGAGGCGGTGGCCATCACCGTCGGTCTGTCCACCGCGGCCGGGCAGCCGGTGCGGGGCATCGAGGAGGCCTCGGTACGTGCCCTGGCCAAGCTGGAGCAGGTGCTGCCCGCCCGGCTGCGGCACCGGGTCAGGTCGCTGGGGGGCGCCACCGAGCCCATGCCAGGACTCGACGGCCCGCGGCTGGACCCCGGGCTGCTCGCCGCGCTGGCGATGGCGGTGGAGAGCGGGGAACGGGTGCGGTTCGCCTACCGGGCGAACGACGGGGCGGTGCGCCGGCGGCTGGTGGATCCGCACCGCCTGGTGGCGGCCGGGCGGCGCTGGTATCTGCTCGGCCACGACCTCGACCGCGACGACTGGCGCATCTTCCGCCTCGACCGCATCGGGGAGTTCCAGGCCACGGGCGTCAGGGTCGTGCCGCGCGAGCCGCCGGGCGGTGACGCGGCGGCCTACGTGGCGGATCGGTTGTATTCGGTGGTGCCCACGTACGCGGCGGTCGTCACGCTGCGCTGTGCCGTGACGGAGCCGGTCAGGGCGCTGGGCGAGGTGACCCCGCTGGGCGAGGACGCCTGCCGGGTGCGGATGCACGCCGACACCCTCGACTGGCTGGCCTTCCGGCTGCTGGCACTGGACTGCGAGTTCGAGGTGCACGACCCGCCCGAGCTGGTCGCGCGCCTGCGTACGCTGGCCGCGCGCCTTACGCGGGCGGCGGGGTAGCCCTGGTCAGCTCGCGCGCCTCACCCGGACGACGGGGCGGCCCGGGCCAGGAAGTCCAGCACCGCGGGGCTCGCAACCTCGCGGAACTCCTCGAAGTACGCGTGCCGCGCCCCCTCGATCAGCCGCAGCTCGGCCCCGGGGATCCGGCCGGCCAGCAGCGGGGCGTTGGCCGCCGGGTTGAGCAGGTCGTCGGTGCCGTGCACGACCAGTGTGGGCGCGGTGATGGAGGGCAGCGCGTCCCAGCTGTCGTGGGCGGCGCTGGCGGCCAGGTGGCGGCGGCGGGCGTGGGCGGGCAGGCCGGGATCGCCGAGGGTGACGTGCGGGCCGGGGTGGGTGGCCAGCCAGGCGGGGGTGTACATCAGCTCGCGCAGCGCCTGCCCGGCGGCGGCGCGGTCGGCCTGGGCCAGCGACTTGCGGACGTCGTTGCTCCGTTCGATCCCGTGGGCGCCGCCCGGCGAGGTGCAGCCGAGCACCAGCGCCCCGACCCGCCCGGGCTGGTCGGCGGCCAGCCACTGAGCCACCCGCCCGCCCATCGACGTGCCGTAGACGTGCGCCCGCTCCACCCCGAGCTCGTCGAGCACGGCCAGCACGTCGGCGACGAAGCCGCGCGTGCTGTAGGGCTCGTCGGGCTTGTCGCTGCCGCCCGTGCCCCGGTAGTCGAAGGTGACGCACCGATGGGCCGCGTCGAAGTCGGCGCGTACGGGGCCCCACCAGCGATGGTCGTTGGCCTGGCCCTGCAGCAGGACGAGAGGCGGCCCGGCGCCGGTGACCTGGTAGAGCAGCTTCACACCGTCGGGGGCGGTCGCGTATGGCACGCCTCCAAGAGTGCCCTACACGGTGACAAGGAAAAAACTCGGGGGGATGATGTCCGGAACGCCGCCCCGGCTCCGACGTACCGGTCGAAAGGACGTCACAGAAGGGACTCAGCCGATGAAGTACATGATTCTCTCGTACGCCTCCCAGCGCGACTACGACGAGATGACCGGCAAGGACACGGGAGGGGTCGTCTGGACGCCGGAGGACGCGGCGGCCATGCACGAGTTCATGAGCACCGTGAACAAGGAGCTGGAGGAGGCCGGGGAACTGGTCGAGACCCGCGGCCTGGCGGCTCCCGTGCACACCCGCAGAGCCGGCGTCCGCGACGGCGTCCCGTTCGTCACCGATGGGCCCTACGCCGAGACGCAGGAGGTGCTGGCCGGCTACTGGGTGGTGGAGTGCGAGAGCTTCGACCGGGCCACCGAGATTGCCGTCCGCCTCGGGCAGTGCCCGATCCCCGGCGGCGGTGACGGGTACGCCGACATCCGGCCGATCACGGACTCGGTCGAGGACCTCGGGTTCTGAGCGCGATGGTCGAGGGCCTGCTGCGTGAGCTGACGCCGCAGGTCCTCGGCGCGCTGGTGCGCCGGTACGGGCACTTCGCCATCGCCGAGGACGCGGTGCAGGAGGCGCTGCTCGCCGCCGCCGTACAGTGGCCGGAGGAAGGGCTGCCGGACGATCCGCGCGCCTGGCTGATCAGGGTCGCCGCGCGCCGCCTGACCGACCTGCTGCGCGCCGAGCAGGCGCGCCGCCGCCGCGAGGACGACGCCGCCGCGCGGACCCTGCCCGGCGACTGGCTCGCGCCCGCCGCCGACCAGCCGCTCGCCGCCGCGGACGACACGCTCGTGCTGCTGTTCATGTGCTGTCATCCGTCGCTCTCGCCGACCTCGCAGATCGCGCTCACGCTGCGCGCGGTCGGCGGGCTGAGCACCGCCGAGATCGCCCGCGCGTTCCTGGTGCCCGAGGGCACGATGACGCGCCGCATCACGCGGGCCAAGCGGGCGGTCAGGGACAGCGGCCTGCCGTTCCGCCTGCCGCGCCCGGACGAGCGCGCCGGACGGCTGGCCGCGGTGCTGCACGTGCTCTACCTGATCTTCAACGAGGGGTACGCCGGCACGTCGGGACCCGACCTGCAGCGCGCCGAGCTCGCGGCGGAGGCGATCAGGCTGGCCCGCACGGTGCACCGGCTGCTGCCCGACGACGGGGAGGTGGCCGGCCTGCTGGCGCTGATGCTGCTCACCGACGCCCGCAGCCCGGCGCGTACGGCGCCCGACGGGTCCCTGATCCCGATGGCCGAGCAGGATCGCAGCCGGTGGAAGGCGGGCTTCATCGCCGAGGGCGTCGCCCTGGTCACCGCCGCCCTGCCGCGCGGGAGGCCGGGGCCGTACCAGGTGCAGGCGGCCATCGCGGCCCTGCACGACGAGGCGCCCACGGCGGAGGAGACCGACTGGCCGCAGATCGCGGCGCTGTACGAGCTGCTGATGCGCATCACGGACAACCCCATCGTGGCGCTCAACCAGGCCGTGGCGGTGGCCATGGCCACGGGGCCCGAGGCCGGGCTCGATCTGCTCGAACGCCTCCGCGACGACGACCGGGTGTCCGGCGACCACCGGCTGAGTGCCGTACGCGGGCACCTGCTGGAGATGTCCGGGGACCTGACGGGGGCGCGGCGGGCGTACGAGGAGGCGGCGGGACGTGCCATGAGCCTGCCCCAGCAGCGTTATCTGCACGCCAGGGCGGCCCGGCTCGCGGATACGCCATTGACGGAGTGAGTACTCACTCCGTAGAGTGGGCGGCATGAGTGAAGCGACGAGCCGGCGGCGAGCGCCGGCGATGAGCCCGGAGCAGCGCCGCGAGATGATCGTCCGCGCCGCTCTTCCCTTGGTGGTCGAATACGGCACGTCCGTGACCACCGCACAGGTCGCCCGAGCCGCGGGCATCGGCGAAGGCACCATCTTCCGGGCCTTCGGCGACAAGGACGCGCTGCTGGCCGCGTGCATGGCGGAGGCGGCCCGGCCGGACGACACGCTCGCCCACGTGGCGGCGATCTCGCTGGAGCTGCCGCTGGCCGAGCGGCTGATCGAGGCGTCGGAGGCGCTGCGCGGCTACCTGTCGCGGATGGGCGCGGTGGCCGGCGCCCTCGCGGCCTCGGGCGGCCTGCGCCGCGAGTTCCCGGCGGCCGGACCTCGGAAAGGCCCGGCGAGCGCGTCTTCCGGCGATACGACGGAGAGCGCGAGCGCGTCTTCCGGCGGTACGACGGAGAGCGGGAAGCGGGCGATGAACGGGCGGGAGGCCTCGATGGCGGCCACCCGCGAGGTGCTGGCGGGCCTGTTCGAGCCCGAACGCGACCGGCTCAGGCTGGACCCCGAACGGCTGGCCGAGGCGTTCCAGTTCATGACCATGGCGTCGGGCCGCGGCGTCACCCCGCTCACCTCGGCCGAACTGGTCGAGTTGTTCCTGCACGGCGCCTACGCCGGCGGCGGCCGGGAAAATTGATCGGCGTGGACGGGGAATGCCTGAGCCCCGGGTGTGGTTACATGAATCGTGGCCGGTGTGCCCAGTGTCCCCGGGCCTCACCTATTGCCTTCGCGGACTACCGTTCGGCTGGAGCCGCGTTGTGCCTTTCGCCGAGAGGCGACACGCACACCGGTACGCACTCGTCGGGCGCCCGCCCTCCCCGGAGGGCGGGCGCTCACGTGTGTCAGGACTTCTCCCAGTACGGGTCGGTGATGCCACCGGGCGAGGCCAGCGCCTCGGCGTCGATCCCGGTCAGCCTGGCCCCCGCCTGGTAGGCGCTGTCCAGGAACTCCAGCACCGCGCCCACAGGGTCCTCCATGGCCCGTACGTCGTCGTAACGCAGCACGGCCAGATGACTGCCCCGCGCCGCGACCCACTCGGCCTGCCCGGGCCGCAGCGGCTCCCGTTCCAGGCCCTCGGGCTCGGGTGCGGTGTAGGAGTAGAACGCCGGCCACGGCCGTTCCTTGTCGCCGAACCAGAACCCCGAGCTGATCACCTCCCAGCTGTACGCCTCCCGCGTGACCGGATCGGTCTGCGGCGAGACCTTGACCACGCGCCCGGTGAACCGGGTGACCGCGATGTCGAAGGTGTGCCAGAAGTGGTGCACCGGGCTGGTCTTGCCGGCGAAGTCGGCCGCGAAGCGGTCGAGCAGCTGCACGACCTGCGACAGGATCCGCCAGTAGCGGTTGAGCAGCACGGGGTCGTAACGCGCGTGCAGGGTGTCCTCGGGGAACGGCGTGTCGTCGCCCAGATCGAACGGCACCGCCCAGATCTCGGGCCGGATCCCCAGCCCGGCCAGCGTCTCGAAGAGCCGGTCGTGGAACGAGGCCACCGACCTGCCGATCAGGCTGAACTCGGCGCTGCGCCCGTCGAAGACGTCCACCACCAGCCGGTGCCGGACGAGGTCGAAGTCGATGCAGAACAGCGGCTGCTCGCCCAGCCCGCCCATCGGGCGCGTGGTGAGCCCGCGCCCCGTCGGGTGGAACGGAACCTGCCACCAGTGATTGCGCCGGTTGCTCGACGCGAGCCGAATCTTCCCCACGATCTGCGCGAATCGGTGAAAGGTCTCTTTGGCCTCTGTCCACTCCGCGAGCGGCATGGCCGGGAACAGCTCCATGACGGCCCCCTCCGACTAGAGCATTTCCCCGCAATCGTAACTACCCTCAGTATTCGCTCAGCTCCCAGGGGTCGTGCGCGGAGAAGACCGCGACCCCGTGGTCGTGCTTGAGCGAGCGCAGCACCGCCTGGCTCGACAGTCTGCGCTCCTCGTCCACCTGGGCGCTCTGCTGCACGATGTCCATCAGCGGATGGGGGCGCGGCGCGGGTTCCAGCTCGCCGGCGTAGAAGTAGGCGTCCCCCGCGTGCAGCAGCCAGCGCCCGCCGTCCCGCACCGCCACGCCGGCGTGCCCCCTGGTGTGCCCGTCGAGCGGCACCAGCAGGAAGTCCTCCTCGGGCAGGCCCGCCAGCGGCCGCACCCCGTCCACGCCGAGCCAGCGGGTGCCCGTGTCCTGATAGGTCTCCCAGCGGGGCCCGTGCGCCCAGTGGGAGGGCCGGTAGCGGCGGTTGGGCGCCTGGGCCAGCGCGTCCTTCAGCTCCGCCTCCGTGACGTGCACCCTGGCCTGCGGGAAGTCGGGCAGGCCGCCGCTGTGGTCCACGTCGAGGTGGGTGAGCACGATGTGGCGGACGTCGGCGGGGTCGTACCCGAGCGCGGCGACCTGACGTACGGCCGTCTCCGCCGGCGCCAGCACCGGCTCGACCAGCTCCCGCCACTCGCGGTCGAGGCTCTCGCCGGGCTCGGCCACGTCGTGCAGGCCGAGCCCGGCCTCCACCAGCACGAGGCCGGCGGCCGGAGTCTCGACGAGCAGCGCGTGGCAGACCGCCCGCGCGGAGGGCCGGCCGTCGGGGGAGTCGATCTCGCGCATGGAGCCGAGGTTCAGATGGTGGATTCGCATGGCGAATAGACTGCGACTTGAACCGCGGTTCAAGTCAAGGAGAGCGCGTGGACGAGGGCCTGATCGACATCGGCGAGGTGACGGAGCGGAGCGGGCTGGCCGCGTCCGCGCTGCGGTTCTACGAGCGCAAGGGGCTCATCAGGGCCGAGGGGCGCAACGGGCTGCGCCGCGCGTACCGGCCGGAGACGCTGGAGCGGCTGGCGCTGATCACCTGCGCCCGCGACGCGGGGTTCACGCTCGCCGAGATCGCCGCCTTCCTCGGGGCGCGGCCGTCCGACGCGGAGCTGCGCGAGCGCCTGGCGGCCCGGGAACGCGCGGTGACCGGGCGGATCGCGCAGCTCACCCGGCTGCGCGACAGCCTGCGCCACGCGGCTGCCTGCGACCACGATCCGCTGGTCGACTGCCCCGAGTTCAGGCAGGCCCTCGGCCGAGTTCCCCGGGGGTGAAGCCCCGCGGGTGCTTTCCGGTCGTACGGGTGCAGCCCCGTGAGCGTTGTTCGGCCGCACGGGTGAAGGCCGGTGGCCCGGGCCTGGCGGAGGTTCCAGGCCACCGGTCATGTACGCACGCCGTCAGGCGGAGCTGACGTACTTCCTGGGCCGCAGCGCGTGGGCCCGGAGCGCCGCCAGCGCCGCGAGCTGACCGGGCCGGTCCATCCGCACCGCCAGCTCGTCGCTGAAGGCCAGCCCCAGCGCCGTGAGCTGGGCCACCAGGTCGGTCACCGGCCGCGCCACGTCCTCCAGGCTCGTGGCCGGATGCCAGCCCTCGCCGCCCACCACCTCGGCCACCCGCTCGCGCAGCTGGCCGGGCGACATCAGCGTGCCGTCGGCCAGCAGCATCAGCGTGGCCTCCCTGGCCGACACCTCGAACTCGTGCTCACCCCTGGCCAGCAGCAGCCTGGTGACCGCCGTCCACATGGCCGACTTCGACCCCAGCAGCCGCCGGCCGTAGTCGGTGATGGCGAGCCTGGCCCCGTCGCGCCTGATCGCGCCGAGCTCCCGCTCGGCCAGGTCGCGCAGCCGCAGCGCCTCGGGCGACGGCGCCAGCCGCAGCGGCAGGCTCTCCTCCGAGGCGGCCAGCGTCAGCAGCCGGTGCAGGGCGGGCAGCGGCTGCGGGGTCACGGGCGCGTGCAGGCGCACCTCGAACGGCTGGGCCAGCTCGCGCCTGGCCGGGCCGCGGCCGAGCACCCAGCGGTTGAGCCGCTCGCCGTGCACCCGGTTGAGCCAGCTGTCGCCGCCCAGGTCGGTGCGCGGCTCGGTGAGCCAGCGCCGGGTCAGGGCGGCGCGGTCGATGCTCTCCCCGGCCAGGATCGCCAGTTCGAGCGCGGCGGAGCAGGCGAGGTGGGCGCCCAGCTCCTCCGGCCCCATGATCATGCTCCACTGCAGCTCGGGCACGTCGGGCGGGAGCACGCCCGTGGCCTCCAGCGCCTGCTGGTAGGCGCTGGTGCCCGCGTCCTCGCCCTCACGGGCGTAGGTGCGCAGGATCTGCAGGGTCGTAGGGGAGACGCACAGAGCGGCGTACCGCTCCATGCCGCCGAGCTGGAGCAGCCGCCCCAGCGAATGGGCCAGGCGCTCCTGGTCCGCGCCCGTCATCTGCGGACCGACCTTGAGCGGCAACGTGTACCAGAGGAACTCGCAGACGTCGAGCTGGGTCACCGACTCGAGCGGCTCGCCACCCGTCAACCATTCGACGGCGGTCCTGGCCTCCTCGGCCAGATCCGGCTGAGATCGCTCCAACTCGGCGAGAAGGGCGGTGACATCCGGTGCACTCATGCCTCGAAGTTTGCCGTATCGACCCCGGGCCTGACGATGACCGAAACCGGTGCGTATTGGGTCTTGCACAGCGACTACCTAAGAAACCCCTATTGAGCCGACTGTAACGTGATCATATCCACCCTTTTTCAAACAACATGCGGGCCTTCCAGTCCAGGTACGGGAGCACTTCGGCGGACAGGACGGGATGCAGCCACCAGAAGTTGATCAGGGCGAGCAGGGCGAACGCACCCACGGCCGCCGCTCCGGCGGTGCGCCGCAGCGGCACCACGCCCTTGATCGTCGGCCGGGACGTCCCGATCAGCAGCCCGGCGCACAACGTGATCGCCAGCACCATGAACGGCACCATCGGGATGGCGTAGAACAGGAACATCGTGCGGTTGTCGGCGATGGCGAAGTAGAACCACGGCAGCCAGCCCATCGCGTACGCCAGCAGCACGGCCCCCGCCCGCCAGTCGCGGGAGGAGAAGTACCAGGCGATCAGGGCCACCAGCGCGGCCACCGCGCCGAACCAGATCACCGGCGTGCCCACGCCGAGCACCGCCTCGGAGCAGTCTTTCACGCCGGGTCCGCAGACGTTCTGCCTGCCCTCGTAGAAGAAGGCGACGGGGCGCAGCAGCAGCGGCCACTGCCACGGCTCGGACATGTACGGGTGCGACGTCTCAAGACCGCTGTGGAAGGTGAAGACCTGCCACTGGTAGTGCACCCACGACCGCATCGAGTCGAAGACGAAGAACAGCGGGTTGCCCGCGGAGGTGGCCTGGTCCCAGTTGCGGCCGTAGCCGGTCGCGTTGACGAACCAGCCGGTCCAGGTCGCCATGTAGGTCACGAACGGCACCACGCCGAACGCCACGACCCCCTGCGGCACGTCCTTGTTGAGCGCCCCCACGTAGGGCCGGCGCAGCCCGACCGCGCGGCGGGCGCCGAAGTCCCACAGCACCGACATGATCGCGAACGCCACCGCGAACGCCAGCCCCGACCACTTGACCGACATCGCGAAGGCCAGGCAGACCCCGGCCCCGATGCGCCACCACCTGATGCCGAGCGACGGGCCCAGCGTGGACATGGACGTGCCGATCGGCGAGACCGGCGAGCGCTCGTACCAGGAGACGAGTTTCTCGCGCGCCTGGTCGCGGTCGACCACCAGGCAGGCGAACGCGGCGAGCACCCAGAACATCAGGAAGATGTCCAGCAGCGCCGTGCGGGAGAGCACGTAGTGCAGGCCGTCGAGCGCGAGCAGCAGGCCCGCGAAGCAGCCGAGCAGGGTCGAGCGGGTCATCCGGCGCGCGACCCTGGCGATGACGAGGATGGACAGCGTGCCGATCACGGCCGCGGCGAAGCGCCAGCCGAACGGGTTGAGCCCGAACAGCCACTCGCCCACGCCGATCATCCACTTGCCCAGCGGCGGGTGCACCACGTAGGAGGCGCACTTGTCCAGGTCCGCGGGCGTGCACGCCTGCCAGACGTCGGTGTTGCCCGCCATGATCGCCTTGTCGGCGTCCTTGACGGTGACCTTCTCCACGCCGTGCGTGATCAGCGAGAAGGCGTCCTTCATGTAGTACGTCTCGTCGAACACCACGGCCTTGGGATGACCGAGGTTGAGGAAGCGCAGCACACCGCCGAAGACCATGACGAGCAGCGGCCCGATCCAGCCCCACAGCACGCTGCCGCGCATGGGGGGAAGGACCCGATCGCGTACGGACCGAGCCGCGGGCCCGCTGTCGCCGGACTCCGGGCTCTCGTAGGCCTGGTACGGGGAATCGGTCACCGCCATTCGGACATCGTACGGGCCCCAGAGCGGTGGTTACCCAAGAAACACGGTCTAATTGGGATGCCCTGCCACAATGGTCAGGTGACTGGGAACGGCAGGTTGGTGCTGGCAGGGGCCCCCATAGGCCAGGCGGGTGACGTCTCGCCCCGGCTGCGTGAGGCGCTGGCGGGCGCCGACGTGGTGGCGGCGGAGGACACCAGGCGGCTGCGCAGGCTCGCGGCCGACCTCGACGTCGAGATCACCGGCCGGGTGGTGTCCTACTACGACCAGAACGAGGCCGCCCGCGCCCAGGAGCTCGTGGAGGCGCTCAAGGAGGGCCGCACGGTCGTCGTCATCACCGACGCGGGCATGCCGGGCGTGTCGGACCCCGGCTACCGCCTGACGAGCCTGGCGGTCGAGGCGGGCGTCCAGGTCACCGCGCTGCCGGGGCCGAGCGCCGTCACCACCGCGCTGGCCGTCTCCGGCCTGGCCAGCGACCGGTTCTGCTTCGAGGGCTTCCCGCCGCGCAAGACCGGCGAGCGGGACCGGCGGCTCGGGGCGCTGGCCGAGGAGGAGCGCACGATGGTCTTCTTCGAGGCGCCGCACCGGCTGGCGAGCTCGCTGGAGGCGATGGCGCGGGCGTTCGGGCCCGACCGGCGGGCGGCGGTCTGCCGCGAGCTCACCAAGACCTACGAGGAGGTCCGCAGGGGCGGGCTCGGCGAGCTGGCCGAGTGGGCGGCCAAGGGCGTCAAGGGCGAGATCACGGTCGTGGTCGCGGGCCACGTCCCCGGCGAGGCCGAGCAGGACGTGGACGCGCTCATCGCGGAGGTCGGCCGCCGGGTCGCCGAGGGGGAGCAGCGCAGCCAGGCGGTCGCCGCCGTGGCCAAGGGCGCGGGGATGCCGAGACGGGAGCTGTACGACCTGGTTCACAGGCGAACCGCCACGCCATAGGGTGCGCAACGTGAGCAACTGGGGGGTGTCGGCACGGCGGCTCGTCCCGCCCATGCAGGGATCGGCGCTGGTGGGCTGGCTCGGCCCGATCGCGGTCGCGATCTTCGGCGGTCTCCTGCGCTTCATCAGGCTGGGCGAGCCCAAGGCGGTCGTCTTCGACGAGACCTACTACGTCAAGGACGCCTATTCGCTGATGCTCCACGGCGTGGAGCGGACCATGCTCGGCGACGCCAAGAACCCCGTCGCCGACCGGCGGCTGATCGCCGGCAACCTGGACA
The DNA here is from genome assembly GCF_003001935.1 of Nonomuraea fuscirosea. Taxonomy (GTDB): domain Bacteria; phylum Actinomycetota; class Actinomycetes; order Streptosporangiales; family Streptosporangiaceae; genus Nonomuraea; species Nonomuraea fuscirosea. The sequence goes on from NZ_PVNG01000007.1 coordinate 84,782, forward strand.
TCTTCCAGCAGTGCCCGCAGCCGTCCGACTGCGCCTCCTTCGTGGCCCACCCGCCGCTGGGCAAGTGGATGATCGCGGCGGGCGAGTGGCTGTTCGGGATGAACCCGTTCGGCTGGCGCGCCGTCGCGGCCCTGGCCGGCACGCTGTCCATCCTCGTCCTGGCCAGGGTGGCGCGCAGGATGACCCGCTCGACGCTCCTGGGCTGCCTGGGCGGGCTGCTGCTGGCGCTCGACGGCCTGCACCTTGTGCTGTCGCGGACGGCGCTGCTGGACGTCTTCCTGATGTTCTGGGTGCTCGCGGGGTTCGCCTGCCTGGTGGCCGACCGCGACCAGGCCCGCGCGAAGCTGGTCTCCTGGTACGAACGCTCGCCGGTCACCGCGCTGGGCCCGCGTCTCGGCCCGCGGCCGTGGCGGCTGGCCGCCGGGATCTGCCTGGGGGCCGCGTGCGCGGTCAAGTGGTCGGGGATCTTCTTCCTGCTCGCCTTCGCCGTCATGTCGGTGCTGTGGGACATGGGCGCCAGACGGGCGGTGGGGCTGCGCGAGCCGTACCGGGGGGCGCTGACGTACGACCTGCCGGGCGCGGCGGGGGCGATGGCGCTCGCGCCCGCGGTGACGTTCATGGCGTCGTGGACCGGCTGGTTCGTCACCGCCGGCGGCTACGGCCGTAACTGGGACCAGGCCACCTCGTCCGGGCCGCTGTTCTTCGTCGTCGACTCGGTCCGCTCGTGGCTGCGCTACCAGCAGCAGGTGCTCGGCTACCACAGCGGCCTTGAGGACTATCACCCGTACATGTCGGAGCCGTGGCAGTGGCCGGTGCTCTTACGCCCGGTCTCCTTCCACTACCCGACCAACCTGCCGCCGTCGGCGTGCGGCGCCGACAAGTGCGCGCAGGCCGTGCTCGGGGTCGGCACCCCCGCGCTCTGGTACGCCGCCGCGCTCGCCCTCGTCGGCCTCGTCGCCTGGTACGTCGCCACCCGCGACTGGCGGGCCGGGGCCGTGCTGCTGGCCTACGGGGTGGGCTGGCTGCCGTGGTTCTACTACGCCATCGCCGACAACCGCACGATGTACCTGTTCTACATGATCCCCGTGGTGCCGTTCATGGTGCTGGCGCTGGTGCTCATGGCCGGGCTGATCATGGGGCCGCGGGACGCCCCCGCCGCCCGGCGGGCGATCGGGGCGGCGGTCGTGGGCGCGTACGCGCTCATCGTGCTGGTCAACTTCTGGTGGCTCTATCCGGTGCTGGCGGCCGAGACGATCACGCAGGCACAGTGGTGGAGCCGGATGCTCCTGAGCTCTTGGGTGACCGCCGCGCCCAAGTGACGCCCCTGCGCAGCGTGATCGCCGCCGCGACGCAGGCCAGGGGCACCGCGGGCAGCACGTAGCGGTAGTCGAACTCCGCCGTCGCCGCCGGGGCCAGCAGCAGCCCCACCGCTCCCAGCCAGGGCAGCACCACCGCGCCGCCGAACTTGCGCCAGCGCACCACGACGCCGTACAGGCCGATCAGCAGGATGCCGCCGAGCATGATGCCGCGCAGGTAGAACACCTTCTGGTAGCCGCTCATGATGTCGGCCCACGGGTGCACGATCCGGGTCTCCGGCGGGCCCTGCTCGTAGCTGAACGCGTCGGTGTCGGTGCGCCCGCCCGCGTACGACGACCACCTCGGCAGCCGCTTGGGCTGGCCGTTCTCGTCCAGCGGGACGTACGGCTTGAACTCGTACATGTTGTACGTCGACTCGTCCGGGAAACGCGGCCGCGACCAGTGGAAGGAGCGGAAGAAGTCGCGCGCCACCACCTGGAGGTAGTCGCCGGGCTGCGACAGGATCGCCTTGGTGGCGAACGCGCTGGCGGCGTCGTTGGTGATCTCGCTCCACTTCTTGTTGATGCCCCACCGGTGCAGCACCTCGCCGGTGCCGGTGCCGTCGCCGTTGCCCTGGCCCCACAGGTACCACTGGGCGTAGTCCTTGCGCTGGTTGACCGGATCGTTGATGCACAGCAGCAGCAGCTGAACCTCTTTGTACTTGTCGATGTCCATCTTGTTGCAGTCGGCGAAGATGGCCGTGCGCATGTAGAGGATCAGGCCGTCGCTGTTGGTCATCGCGAATTTGCCGTACGCGGAGGCGAACCAGCCCATGTAGGCCATCACCGGGATCGCGCAGGCGGTGATCAGCGCCGTGACCGTACGCCAGCCGGCCCGCTTGACCAGCAGGTAGAGCACGACGAGGGCGAGGACCGGCAGGCCGATCGAGCGGGTCAGCCAGGTCATCGCCAGCAGCAGGCCGACCACCGCGCCCGCCTGCCAGGTGAGCCGCCGCTTCCACAGCACCATCGTGATCACACCGACCACGAGCAGCATGAACAGCGTGTCGGACATCACCATCTGCTCGAGCTGGATCTGGTAGGCGTCGAACAGCACCGGCGCCGCCGCCAGCGTGGCCCCCCACTTCGGCAGCCGGAACTTGATCCGCAGCAGCGCGTAGATCAGGCAGGCCGTGGCCAGGCCCATCAGATGCTGGGTGAAGATCACCAGGCTGAAGCTGTGGAACGGCTTGAGCAGCATCAGCCAGGTGCTGTAGCCGTCGGGCCTGATCGGGTGGGGCCGGGGGTGCAGCGCCACCGAGACGTACTCGTAGGAGTCGTTGAACCACATCGCCGGGCCGTAGCCGAGCATGGTGATGAGCCGCAGCACGGCGCCGACGCCGAAGGCCGCGGCGAACACCCGATGCCTGCGCAACATGGACAGCGCGCGCGCTATCCGACCAGGAGCGGAGTGGTCCACAGGGGTAATCTCCGCGACGCTCACCATGTTGTAAAGAATGCCAGTCGTTTTCAGGTCCGTGCCCGAGCATGGTCGTCTTCAGGGCATGATGGTTCACTGGAAGAGCCTTAACTGAAGGGTAGACACGTGGAACTGACGGTGGTCATGCCCTGCCTCAACGAGGCGGAGACCGTGGAAGTCTGTGTACGCAAGGCGTTGGCGTGCATGGAGGAGCACGGCATCGAGGGCGAGGTCCTGATCGCCGACAACGGCAGCACGGACGGCTCACAGCAGCTCGCCCGTGATGCCGGGGCCCGTGTGGTCCACGTGGACGAGAAGGGTTACGGCAACGCCCTCATGGGCGGCATCAGGGCCGCCCGCGGCAAATACGTCATCATGGGCGACGCCGACGACTCCTATGACTTCACCGCGCTGCTGCCGTTCGTGGAGCAGTTGCGCGAGGGCGCCGACCTGGTGATGGGCAACCGTTTCCGCGGCGGCATCGCCCCGGGCGCCATGCCGCCGCTGCACCGCTACCTGGGCAACCCGGTGCTGTCGTTCATCGGGCGGCTGTTCTTCCCCTCGGCGATCAAGGACTTCCACTGCGGCCTGCGCGGCTTCAGGCGCGACTCGATCCTGCGGCTGCAGTTGCAGACCGGCGGCATGGAGTTCGCCTCGGAGATGGTGGTCCGCTCGACGCTGGCCGGCCTCGACGTACGCGAGGTGCCGACCACGCTCGCCCCCGACGGCCGCTCGCGCCCGCCGCACCTGCGCTCGTGGCGCGACGGCTGGCGTCACCTGCGCTTCCTGCTCCTCTACAGCCCGAAGTGGCTGTTCTTCTACCCCGGCGTGCTGATGATGGTCATCGGCCTGGTCGCCGGCACCGCGCTGACCTTCGGCCCCGTCGAGATCGGCGAGCTCGCCTTCGACGTCGACACCCTGGTCGGCACGTCCGCCCTGGTGGTGATCGGCTTCCAGGCGGCGTTGTTCGCGGTGTTCACCAAGGTCTACGCGGCCGAGGAGGGCTTCCTGCCGGAGTCGCCGCGCATCCGCAAGCTGATCGACATCGTCAGCCTGGAGAAGGGCCTCGTGGTCGGCGGGCTGCTGGCGCTGGCCGGTCTGGTCGGCCTGGTCATGTCGCTGGTGCACTGGCAGGTGCGCAGCTTCGGCGAGCTCGACCCGCGCGAGTCGCTGCGCATCGTGGTGCCGTCGGCGACGGCGCTCATCATGAGCTTCCAGACGATCTTCGCTTCGCTGTTCATCAGCATCCTGGGCATCCGCCGCACCCGCGAGACCTTCATCGACAACGCCGCCCGCGCGGCCGAGGAGGCCGCCGAGGGCCTCGCGCTGGAGAAGGCCAAGGCGAAGAACTGAGCCTTCCCGCGCCGCCGTGGCAGGCCGCCCGCCGTAACAAACGATCATCACGGACCCCGTAGGCTAAGGACCATGTCCCAGCACATCTTGACCGCCGTCGCGTGGCCGTATGCCAACGGCCCCCGTCACATCGGGCACGTTTCCGGATTCGGAGTGCCGTCCGACGTCTTCAGCCGCTACCAGCGGATGGCGGGCAACAAGGTGCTGATGGTGTCCGGCACCGACGAGCACGGCACCCCGATCCAGGTCCAGGCCGACAAGGAGGGCGTGAGCGCCAGAGAGCTGGCCGACCGCTACAACCGCGTCATCGCCGAGGACCTGACCGGGCTCGGCCTGTCCTACGACCTGTTCACCAGGACCACGACGAAAAACCACTACGCCGTCACGCAGGAGATCTTCAAGGGTCTCTACAACAACGGCTATATCTTCCCCAAGACCACGATGGGCGCGATCTCGCCGTCCACCGGCCGCACCCTGCCCGACCGCTACATCGAGGGCACCTGCCCCATCTGCGGCTACGACGGGGCCCGCGGCGACCAGTGCGACAACTGCGGCAACCAGCTCGACCCGATCCAGCTGATCAACCCCAAGAGCCGCATCAACGGCGAGACGCCGGTCTTCACCGAGACCGAGCACTTCATGCTCGACCTGCCCGCCTTCGCCGAGGTGCTCGGCTCCTACCTGCAGTCCAAGCAGGGCGAGTGGCGGCCCAACGTGCTGAAGTTCGCCCTCAACCTGCTCGGCGACCTGCAGCCGCGGGCGATCAGCCGCGACCTCGACTGGGGCGTGCCGATCCCGCTCGACGGCTGGAGCGAGCAGCCCAACAAGCGGCTCTACGTGTGGTTCGACGCGGTCATCGGCTACCTGTCCGCCTCCATCGAGTGGGCCAGGCGCTCCGGCGACCCCGACGCCTGGCGCCAGTGGTGGCAGAATCCCGACGCCCGCGGCTACTACTTCATGGGCAAGGACAACATTGTCTTCCACGCCGAGATCTGGCCGGCGATGCTGTTCGGCTACAGCGGCATCGGCGCCCGCGACGGCTCGCCGGGGTCGCTCGGCGCGCTCGACGTGCCGTCCGAGGTGGTCTCCAGCGAGTTCCTGACCATGGAGGGCAAGAAGTTCTCCTCCTCCCGCCAGGTCGTCATCTACGTGCGCGACTTCCTGGCCCGCTACGACGCCGACGCGCTGCGCTACTACATCGCGGTGGCCGGGCCGGAAAACCAGGACACCGACTTCACCTGGCAGGAGTTCGTCAACCGCAACAACGGCGAACTGGTCGCGGCCTGGGGCAACCTGGTCAACCGGTCCATCTCGATGGCCGCGAAGAACTTCGGGGCGGTGCCCGAGGCCGGCGACCTCACCGACGCCGACCGGGCGCTGCTGGAGCGCTCCCGGTCCGCCTTCGCCCCCGTCGGGGCCGAGCTGGGCCGCTCACGCTTCAAGAACGCCATCACCGAGGCGTTCGACGTCGTGCGCGAGGCCAACAAATACCTGGCCGAGCAGGAGCCGTGGAAGCTCAAGGACGACCCTGAGCGGCAGAAGTCGATCCTGCACGTCGCGCTCCAGGTCGTCGACGACGCCAAGACGATGCTCACGCCGTTCCTGCCCGGCTCGTCCAACAAGGTGTCCGCCATGCTGGGCGGCGAGGGCGTTTGGTCCGGCATGCCGGAGATCCGCGAGGTCGACGAGGACGGCGGCACCCCCTACCCGGTGATCACCGGCGAGTACGACGGGGCCGCCCGCTGGGAGCACCGGCCGATCAAGCCGGGCACCCCGCTCGCGCCGCCCGTGCCGCTGTTCAAGAAGCTCGACCCGAAGGTCGTCGACGAGGAGCTGGCCCGCCTGGGCGAGTGACCTGGTCGCGCGATGACGGCGGAGGCGGTCTTCGCTGACCGCCTTCGCCATCAGGGGCGGCTACTTTAGATGCCGTGACCAAGCTTCCCGCCGCCCCAGAGCCGCTCTCCGCACCCGTGTTCGACAGCCACTGCCACCTCGACATCATGGTCGGCAACCGGCAGGCGTCGTCCGGCGACCCGGTGGCGCAGGCCGCGCAGCAGGCGGCGGCCAGCGTGCGGAGCATCCTCGACGACGCGCGGGCCGTGGGCGTGACGCGGCTGGTCACGATCGGCTACGACCTGGCGTCGTCCCGGTGGAACGCGGAGGTGGCGGCGGGGCAGGAGGGCGTGTACGCGGGCGTGGCGATCCACCCCAACGAGGCGCACGAGTCCACCCCCGAGGTGCTGGCCGAGATCGAGGCGCTGGCCGGGCAGGACGCGGTGCGCGCGGTGGGGGAGACGGGGCTCGACTACTACCGCGACTGGGCGAGCAAGGACGACCAGCACGCGAGCTTCCGTGCGCACATCGAGATCGCCAAGCGCACCGGCAAGGCGCTGGTGATCCACGACCGCGACGCGCACGACGACGTGCTCAAGGTGCTGGCTGCCGAGGGCGCTCCGGACAGGGTGGTCTTCCACAGCTTCTCCGGCGACGCCGAAATGGCTAAAAAGTGCGTTGAAGCCGGATATTTCATGTCATTTTCCGGGCCGGTGACGTACAAGAACGCCGCCTACCTGCGCGCGGCCGCCGAGGTCGCGCCCGCCGAGCTCATGCTGGTCGAGACCGACGCCCCCTACCTGCCGCCCGTCCCGCACCGCGGCAAGCCCAACGCCCCCTACCTCGTCCCGCTCACCCTGCGCTGCCTCGCCGAGGTCAAGAACGTCCATCCTGACCTGCTGTGCGAGGTGATCAGCGGCAACGGAGTCACGGTCTTCGGCGAGTGGTGACCATCTTTCGGTGAAGCGGCGGATGCCGGCGCGCGGCCGCCGTTAGCGTTCGGGCGATCCTGCCCCGCTACCGGAGGTGGTTCGTGCGAGGTAAGAGGCGTGCGCCCCGTCCGCCGCTCCCGTGGCGCTCCCCGTGGACGCCGGTCGTGTGCGTGGCCGGCGTGGTGGCCGCGAGCGCGCTCGTGGCGGTGTCGTTCCTCGTCAAAGAGGTCGTGCTGGTCGTGGACGGCGAACGCAGGCCCGTCCACGCCTTCGCCGGCACCGTCGAAGAGGTGCTCGCCGCCGCGGGCGTCACGATGGCGTACGGCGACGTCGTCCGTCCATCCGCCCAGGAGGAGGTGCGCGACGGTGCCACGATCGAGGTGCGCCGCGCCCGCCCCCTGACCCTGACCCTCGACGGCCACACCAGCAAGCACCTGGTCACCGCCTCGAACGTGGGCGAAGCCCTGGCCGAGCTGGACATCACCCCCGCCGCCGGCCGGCTGTCCGCGCCGCCCGGGGACGCGGTGCCGCTGGAGGGGATGGAGCTCACGGTTTACACCCGGCGCAAGGTGTACGTGGTCGCGGGCACCACCCGGCTGACCTCGCGGACCACCGCCAGGACGGTGCGCCAGGTGCTCAGGCAGAAGCGCGTCGAGCTGCGCCGCGGCTACCACGTGGACCCGCCGCTGGACAGCTTCCCCGAGGACGGGACGGTCATCACGATCGTCCCGCCCCGTACCACGCAGATCGACCCCGCCACCGCGCGGCTCGACTGGCGGGCGCTGGCCGAGTGCGAGTCGCACGGGGACCCGCGGGCCTACAACCCCGACGGGCCCTACTACGGCATGTACCAGTTCAGCCTGCCGATGTGGCAGGCGGTCGGCGGCATGGGGCTGCCGTCCAACTGGCCGGAGGACGAGCAGACCTATCGGGCTCAGCTGCTCTACCAGAAGGTGGGGGGCAGGTGGCGGGGCCAGTGGCCGAACTGCGGCGACCGCCTCTTCGGCCGCGCCACGGTCACGGCCCTGCGCCGCTGACCTCTCCTGGACCGGCGGACGAACCCGGTCAGCCGAGACCGCTGACCCGGTCCGAAGCCGGGGTCGCTGATCCGTTCGAACCCTGCGCAAGCCGGGGTCGCTGATCCGGTCCGAGCCCTATGTAAGCCGGGTTGCTGATCCGGCCCGAGCCCTGCGCGAGCCGGCGCCGAGACCGTCGGCCCGGCGTACGGGACCGTCACCCCGACACGGAGACCCCGAAGTCGGCGCCCTCGGGGGGCTGGAGCGGTTGCAGTTTCTCGGCGTTGCGCCCGGCCACCGCGACCTTCCCGAACGGCCCCCCGTCCGGCTGCCCCACATAGAGCCGGTTCCCGCTGAAGGTCACCGACCACCCGAACAGCCCGTCCCCGGTCGTCAGCTTCCGGTCCTCGGCCGCGTCCTTCCAGGACACCACCCGGACGCCGCCGCCGTAAGGAGCGCCGATCGCCAGCCGGCCGTCCGTGGAGGTCGCCATCGAGAACCCGAACGCCTGCTTGCCCCCCTGCGTCACCCGCCTGGTGGGCTTTCTGGCGGTGTCCAGCAGCTGCACGTATCCGGGGCCCGGTGAGCTGACGGCGTAACCGGCGCCCTCCGCGTAGGCGACGGCGTACCCGTACCGGTCACCGGACTCGGCGGTCGGCGAGTCCAGCTTCAGCGTCGTCAGCCTCTCGGCCATCACGTCGTCGATGAAGACGACGCAACCCGAGTCGATCTTGCCCTTCTCGATCTGGCGGCCCAGGCCGTCGTCGTTCTCGTACGGCACGCCGACGACCAGCCCGTTCTTCGCCCCGAACGCCAGCGAGTAGCCGAACTGGTCGCCCACCTCGCTGTTGCCCCGCACGTCCACGCTCTCCTGGCTGATCCGGCGCAGGTCACCCGCGCCCTTGCGCACGTAGACGGCGCCGACGTCCAGAAGGTCGCCCTCGTCCTCGTACGGCGCCCCGATCGCGACCAGGTCACCCCGCCCGGCCAACGCCCAGCCGAAGTGCGCGAACCGCTGCGGCTGCGGCGGCACCAGGCGCTGCGGGGGAGCGGCGCCGCCGCCATAGACGACGTACGCGGCCCCGGCGTCCTCGACGCCGTCCACGTCCGCGTACGGGGCGCCGATCACCAGGTCGGCGCAGGTGTCGCCGTTGACCTGCGCCAGCCGTACGGACCAGCCGAACCCGTCGCCCCTGCTCAGCCCCGGCACGCTCACCGGCGTCACCTTGCCGGCGGACAGCACGTGCACGGCCCCCTTCAGGTCGTCGCCGAAGGGGTCGCCCACCGCCACGTCGTCCACACCGTCACCGTCGAAGTCGGCGGCCCCGGCACAGGCGACGGCGGCTTTCGTCGCGGCTTCGGTCGTGTCTGTGGCCGTGTCTGTGGCCGCCGTCGTGGCGGCGGCCGGGGCACCGACCGTCACCGCCAGCATGATCGCGGCGAGCGCGGATCCGATCATCACAGCGCCACCTCGATCTGCTGACCGTTCTCCAGCATGTTCGCCGTCATGCTCACGGGCTTGCGGTACGTCGCCAGGTCGAACACGAAGGCGCTGTCCACCCGGGCGCCGGGCAGGATCGCCGGCGGCAGCGTGACGGGGATCGAGTCGTGCTCGCCGCCCCGGTCGTCGACCATCGTCACCACCGGCTGGACCAGCACCCTTCGCTCGCCGCCCGGATTGAGCATCGTCCAGCGGATCACGCAGAGCTGTCCCTTGGTCGCGGTGACGCCCTCGTACTCCTTCAGCCCGCACTCCGGCGCCGCCGACACGATCGCCACCGGGTCGTCGAAGTTCGCGCCCAGGGCGAACCTGCGGCCCACGTCGTTCGGCTTGGCGCTGCCGGCGACCTGGGACGGGGTGCCCGGAGTTCCGGTGACGGCGGTGTTGCGCGCGGAGGTCATGATCAGCACCCCCGCCGTCACCACGATGGCCAGCACGGCCGCGGCGGCGGCGATGAGCCAGCGGGTGCCGGTCGTACGCGTACCGCCGATGGTGTCGGAATCGTCACCCGGCACGGCGGGGGAGGTCCTGCCGCCGGGCTGGGTCTCGGTGCTCAGGGCGGCGCCCTGCCGCCCGGGAGCGGCCTGCTCCTGCCGCCACCCCGGAGCCGACGGCCCTCCGGCCCACCCGGGACGGTCCTGCTGGCGTCCTGGGCCGGACTGATCAGGCTGCTGAGGCCGTACCTGCTCGACCGGGCCCTGCTGCGGCGATCCCTGCTGTGACGGCGCCTGCTGTGACGGCGCCTGTTGCGGCGATCCCTGCTGTGGCCGGGCCTGCTCGGGTTGCGGCTGCACCGGTGCCACCGGCCCCGAGGACGAGGGCGTCGGTGCTTCCGCCCCGGACCCGTCCGTCTTGGACGACGTGCCGAAGCCGAACAGGGCGCGCAACCGTCCTGGCCGCTCCGCGGGCGCCTGGTCGGGCACCTTCCACCGGGCCAGCTCCTCCTTGGCCGCGTCCTCCTCGCGCCGGGCCAGCTCCTCCGCCGACAGGCCACCAGGTGACGATCCGGGCGACGACCCCTGCGCCGACCCGTACGACGATCCCTGAGACGGCACGCCGGGGGACGAGGACGAACCACTGCCCGACCCACCCGACGAGACGGATCCCGAGGCACCAGGGGCTCCCGGAGCACCGACCGCGCCCGACGGCGAACTCGGCCCGGCCGCCGAATCCGCGCTCCCCAAGCTGTCAGACCCGGTGCCGCCGCCCACCGAAGGCTCGGCGGTCGCTGGATTTCCGGTCATCGGACTCGCGGCCCGCGCCCCGGAAGGCGGCGCACTGGGCACCCGCCCGGCGGCGTCACCCTGCCCCGCCCGTCCAGAGGCGTTCCCCTGCCCCGGCGCGGAGTCACGTCCCGGGACCGGCCCCCGGCCCGTGGCATCGCTGGGAGGAGGCGTGGTGAAGGTGGCCGTGATGTCCGGCTCGTCCACCACGTTCTGCGGCGGCTCCCACTCGTTCAGCATCTCCGTCGCGACCAGCGTCGGCGGATCGGCCGCGGCGACCGGCGCCGGCGCGCTGCCGCCCACCAGCGCGATCAGCAGATCCTGCGCGGTCGGACGCGACGCGACGTCCATGGAGGTGGCCCGCCGGACCAGCTCGTCGAGCGGGGCGGGCAGCGCACCCAGGTCGGGCGGCGTGTTCAGCACGCGCGTGGCCAGCGTGATGGGGTCGCCGCGGCCGAACGGATGCCGTCCGTTCCCGGAGTAGGCCACGAGGCAGCCCCAGGCGAAGATGTCGGCCGCCGGGTTGACGACCTCGCCGCGTACCTGCTCAGGAGCCCACCACCCGGGGCTGCCCAGCAGCTCGCCGGACATCGTGAACCCCGTCTCCCGGTCGAGGGCCCTGGCGATGCCGAAGTCGATCACCCGCGGCCCCGACAACGAGAGGATCACGTTCGCGGGCTTCAGGTCCCTGTGCACCAGCCCCGCCACGTGGATCGCCGCCAGCGCCGCCGCTACGCCCAGCGCGACGCCGTGCAGCGGGCCCGGGTCCAGAGCACCGTAGGTCGAGATCTGGTCGGACAGCGGCGTGCCCGCGATGTACTCGGTCACCATGTACGGCCGGCCGTCCCCGGTGTTGCCGTTGTCCAGCACCTGGGCCGTACAGAAGGAGGCCACCCGCCGCGCGTTGTCGACCTCCGCGTGGAACCTGGCCGCGAACCCCTCCTGGTTGGCGAACTCCGCCTTCACCACCTTGAGCGCGACGAAACGCCCCGTCGGTGCCCGCGCGAGGAACACCGTCCCCATCCCGCCCTCGCCTAACCGGCCCAGCAGCCGGTACGGTCCGATCTCCCTTAAGTCGGTCGGCCGTAGCGGCGCGGCGCCCGTTGGCTCCATGAGGGACGTTCCTTCCTGTTCCACGCCATCCTCTCCTTTGGTCTCCCCATCCGCCATCACACGTTCTTCGATGCGAGAGACTGATTGGATGATGAGGCTGTTGGGCCCTGCAGAAATACGTATTTTGGCGAACAAGCTAGATCTTCGTCCCACAAAAAAACTAGGGCAGAACTTCGTGATCGACGCGGGGACCGTCCGGCGCATCGTCCGTGTGGCCGATCTCACCCCCGATGACGTGGTCATAGAGGTGGGCCCGGGGCTCGGCTCGCTCACCCTGGCGCTGCTGCAGCCGGCCGCCCACGTGGTCGCCGTCGAGATCGATCCGGTGCTGGCCGGCCAACTCCCCGTCACGGTGGCCGAACGCGACGCCGCCGACAAGCTCACGGTCGTCAACGCCGACGCGATGAAGATCACCCTCGACGACCTGTCCGGCCACGTGCCGACGGCGCTGGTGGCCAACCTGCCCTACAACGTGGCCGTCCCGGTGCTGCTGCACCTCCTGGAGGTGCTCCCGTCCCTGCGCAAGGGCCTGGTGATGGTCCAGTCGGAGGTGGCCGACCGCCTCGCCGCGGGCCCCGGCTCGAAGGTGTACGGGGTGCCGTCGGTCAAGGCGGCCTGGTACGCGGACGTCCGCCGGGCGGGCCCCGTGGGCCGCACCGTCTTCTGGCCCGTCCCCAACGTCGACTCGGGACTCGTCTCCCTCGTCCGCCGCGACCCCCCGTCCACGACGGCGACGCGCGAGCAGGTGTTCGAGGTGGTGGACGCCGCCTTCGCCCAACGCCGCAAAACCCTGAGAGCCGCCCTCTCCACCTGGGCCGGCACCCCCGCCGCCGCAGAACGCACGCTGCGCGCGGCCGACGTGGACCCCTCGGCGAGAGGCGAACAACTCGACATCCACGCCTTCACCCGCATAGCCGAACACAAACCCTGACCCCCCAGCCCTCCCCGGTCGGCACCCCACCCCCCGCCGACTACATGAGCTCTCCGGCACTCCGACGCCCGTCAGCCCACCCGACTCCACAAGATCGACCAGCGCCGCTAACGCCACCAAAATCCCGACGAATCACGGCCCGACGCCGGCGCCCGCCACCTGGGGTGTCCCGCACCACCAACGCCACCCTTTGTCCACAACCCCCTTACTCCTCCGTCCCTTTTCCACAGAACCGCGTTCGGCCGCTTCGCGTAACCCCGAATCCCCAGATCCTGGCCTCCCACCCCCGATGACCCGGAGGCCACCATGACCACCCGCATCACCTTCCTGCGGCTCGCCATCGGCGGAGCACTCCTCTCGGCACTCCTCACCACGCTGATCATCAACACCACCCCCGCCCAAGCCACCCCCGAAGCCCGATCCACCTCCGCCCACACTGCCGCCGCCCGAGCCGTCTCCACCGAAGCCGTCTTCAGCCAAGCAGCCGCCGCCCGATCTACCTCCGCCCAAGCCGCCGCTGCCCGCGTTGTGGCCACCCGAGCCGCTCCCGTCCAAGCCTCCACCCGCGCCACCTCTGCCCAACCCGCCCCCGATCCAGCCGCCGCTGCCCAAGCCATCTCCACCCGAGCAGCCCCCGTTCAGACGACCCCCGATCAGGCGACCTCAGACCAGGCAGCTCCAGAGCAGGTGACCCCCGGCCAGGCGACCCAAGACCAGGCTGCCCCAGAGCAGGTGCCCCCCGGCCAGACGGCCGCAGACCAGGCCACCCCAGACCAAGCCACCCCCGACCGAGTTGCCGCTGCCGGGGCCGTCGTCACCCTCCCCATCCCCTCGCCCGCCAGCAAGCTCCCCAAGCTCAAGGGCCCCCTCACAAGAGGCCAGATCGCCGCAGCGGCGGCCCTGACCCAACTGGGCGTCTCCTTCTCCTGGGGCGGAGGCTCAGCGAAGGGCCCGACCCTGGGGATAGGCAGAGGCGCCACCACCAGAGGCTTCGACTGCAGCGGCCTCACCCTCTACGCCTGGTCCAGAGCAGGCATACAACTGAGCCACCACACGTCCGCCCAGTTCCGCCAGGGCCGCAGGATCCCTCTCAGCGCCCGCCGCACAGGCGACCTGCTCTTCTTCGGCGGCAACCCCGGCGCCCCCACCCACGTGGCCCTGTTCCTTACCGGAACCCTCATGATCCACGCCCCCAAAACAGGCGACGTGGTCAGACGAGCCAACTTCAACACCCCCTACTTCCGCACCACCTACCGCGGCACCGTACGCCCAGGCTGACCCACCTACCCCCCGGTCGTCCCCGGCCAGCCGCCCCCACCACCACCGACGGCCCAGCCACCCACCCACGACCGCCCACGACCTCGCCCTCCATCGCCACTAACGGCCTCAACCTGGGACCCCGCATCCCCGCTACCCCGTGACCTCAACGTGAGCCCGCACCTCACCGCATCCGTTCACGATCTCGCCCTGAGCTCCTGCACGCCCGCAACCGTTCATGATCCCGCCCTATCCCGCACCAGCCCGCAGTCGCTCACGACCTCGTCTTGAGCCCGCACCACCGCCGCTGCTCATGAGCTCAACTGAGACCCGCGTCCCCGCCGCCCGTGGCCTCAATATGAGACCCCGCACCCCGCCGCAGCCGCCCACGACCTTCCCCTGAGCCCCCGTACACCGCTGCAGACGCTCACGATTTCGTCCTGCGGCTCGGCAACCCACCACAGCCGCCCACGGCCTCGCCATGAATCCCGCACCCCGCCGCAGCCGTCCACGACCTCGTCCTGTGCCCCGCGCCCCGCCGCCGCTGACCACGGCCTCAATCGGAGCCCCCGCAGCCCTCACCAACGACCACCCAACGAACTCGAACCGACCCCGTCCGATCACGTTCACCGCCCGAGGTGTGAGGTGCCACGGCTGCCACCTTCCGAAGAGACGAGGCCGCAGCTGAAACCCGCCGCCCCACCCCGACGACCGCTCAACGAACCCGACTCACCCTGGTTACTCGAGAGAACCGGCAAATGCCCACCAACTTGACTCTCTGTGTTGAGAAGTCGGTCGACCAGAGAGTCATATTCCCAGAACCGCATGTCAGGGCAGCGCGCCCCGATAACATCGAGTGTCCTTGACCCCGGCAAGTGATGAGAGTGGCAGAAGATCGATGAGTTCGGTGACCGTACGTGTGCCTGCGAAGGTCAACGTGCAGCTTTCTGTCGGCCCGCTCAGGGATGATGGCTACCACGACCTGGTCAACGTCTTCCACGCTGTGTCGATCTTCGATGAGGTCGTGGCGAAGGAGTCCGAGTCGATCACCGTTCAGGTGAACGGCAAGTGGTCCGACCAGGTGCCGACCGACGACAGCAACCTGGCCATCCGGGCCGCCCGCGCGCTCGCCAAACACGCGGGCCGCAGCTACGGCGCCGACCTGATCATCCAGAAGGGCATCCCGGTCGCGGGCGGAATGGCGGGCGGCAGTGCCGACGCCGCCGGCGCGCTGGTGGCGTGCAACGAGCTCTGGGGGCTGGGGCTGCCCTTCGAGGACCTGATGGAGATCGCCGGAGACCTCGGCAGCGACGTCCCGTTCTCCCTGCTCGGCGGTACGGCGGTCGGCACCGGCCGCGGCGAGCAGCTGACCGAGTTGCCCACCGGCGGCGTGTTCCACTGGGTGTTCGCGCTGGCGAACGGCGGCCTGTCCACGGCCAGCGTCTACGCCGAATGCGACCGCCTCAGGGAGGCATCCAAGGCCGAGGTCCCCTGGCCCCAGCTGAACGACTCCCTCATGGAGGCCCTCGGCACCGGCGACGCCTACGCCCTGGGCAGCCACCTGAGCAACGACCTCCAGACCGCCACCCTCAACCTCCGCCCCGAGCTGGCCCCCACCCTCGACTCGGGCCGCCAGCACGGAGCCCTGGGAGCGATCGTCTCCGGCTCCGGCCCCACCTGCGCCTTCCTGGCCATCGACGCGACTCACGCCCGCGACCTGGCCCACAGCCTGACCACCACCGGCGCCGCCCACACCGCCGTAGCCGCCCACGGCCCGGTCCAGGGCGCCACGTTGATCTGACCCCCACGATCCACAGGCAGGCCCAAAGCGACCTCGGGGCCTACCCGACAACTGCCGAGCTTGAGGAACAGGCAGCGAGCCCGGCCGCACTCAGCTGACGGGCCGATCCATCGAGCAAGGCCCACGGGCGGACGCGCTGCGGCTCGCCGCCAGCCGGGCTTCGCGGGCGGAACGGCTCGCCTCTCATGTTTCTGAGCAACTCGGCTCGCCTCTCATGTCTCGGAGCGGAACGGCTCCGGTCCGCGCGTACCGAGGTCCCCCGGGCCGCCGATACCCTGGGAAGGCCATGAATCTGGTCAACCTTGAGTCGGTCTCCCACGCTTACGGGCCCAAGCCTCTCCTCAGTGACGTCTCCCTCGGCGTGGAAGCCGGGGAGCGCATCGGCGTGGTCGGGCGCAACGGCGGCGGCAAGACGACCCTGCTGTCGGTCATCGCGGGAGCCCTGCGTCCCGACAGCGGTCGTGTCACCCACAACCGGGGCCTGCGGGTCGGGTTCCTGTCCCAGCGGGACGACCTCGACCCCGGCGTTCCGGTACGCGAGATCGTCCTGGGCGACCTGGCCGAGCACGAGTGGGCGGGAGATCAGCGCGTACGCGAGATCCTGGCCAACCTGATCGGCGACCTCGATCTCGACGCCAGGGCCGCGGACCTGTCGGGCGGCGAGCGCAGGCGTACGGCGCTGGCCCGCCTGCTCATCGACGACCACGACCTGATCATGCTCGACGAGCCCACCAACCACCTCGACATCGAGGCCATTGCATGGCTGGCCGGCCACCTGGCGGGCCGGAAGAGCGCGCTGGTCGTGGTGACGCACGACCGGTGGTTCCTCGACGCCGTCTCCATGCGCACGTGGGAGGTCGTGGACGGGCGGGTCGAGCGGTACGAGGGCGGATACGCCGCCTACGTGCTGGCCAAGGCCGAGCGGGCCCGGATCGCCCAGGCCGCGGAAGAGCGCCGGCAGAATCTCATGCGCAAGGAGATCGCCTGGCTGCGGCGCGGCCCGCCCGCCCGTACGTCCAAGCCGAAGTTCCGCATCGACGCCGCCCAGGCGCTGATCGCGAACGAGCCGCCGGCCCGTGAGACCGTGGAGCTGATGCGGTTCGCGGCGGCCAGGCTCGGCAAGACCGTCTACGACCTCGAAGACGTCACCCTGCACGCGGGCGGTCCCGGCACCGGGCCGCTGGTGCTCGACCACCTCACGTGGCAGTTCGGCCCGGGGGACCGGATCGGGCTGATCGGCGTCAACGGCTCCGGCAAGTCGTCCTTGCTGCGGCTGCTCGCCGACACGATCAAGCCCGACTCGGGCCGCGTGACCAGGGGCAAGACCGTCCGCCTTGCGCACCTGTCGCAGGAACTGGCCGAGGTCGACCCGACCCGGCGCGTGCTGGAGTCGGTCGAGGAGGTGCGCAAGTACCTCCAGCTCGGCAAGCGCGAGTGGACCGCGTCGCAGCTGCTCGAACGGCTCGGCTTCAAGGGCGAGGCGCAGTGGAAGGTGGTCGGCGACCTCTCGGGTGGTGAGCGGCGGCGGCTGCAACTGCTGCGGCTGCTCATGGACGACCCCAACGTCCTGCTGCTCGACGAGCCCACCAACGACCTCGACATCGAGACGCTCAACGAGCTCGAAGACCTGCTGGACGGCTGGCCCGGCACGCTGATCCTGGTGAGCCACGACCGCTACTTCCTGGAGCGGGTGACCGACCGCAGCGTGGCGCTGCTCGGCGACGGCAAGCTGTCGCTGCTGCCCGGCGGGGTGGACGAATACCTCGAACGGCGCGCGGCGGGCACGGCCGTCACCGCGCGCCTTGGCGCCGCCGCCACGACCGGCGCCGCGCCGTCCGGCCGCATCGGCGCCATCACCGAAGCGGCCACCGCACCGGCCGGGCCGCCGGCCTCCGCCGCCGGCCAGGCCGGCGGGCTCTCCGCCAAGGAGGAACGCGAGCTCCGCAAAGAGCTCAACCGCCTCGAACGCCAGCTCGACAAGCTGGGCGACCAGGAGTCCCGGCTGCACGCCGCCATGGCGGACGCGGCCAGCGACTACGCCAAGCTCGGCTCACTGGACGCCCAGCTGCGCGAGATCAAGGCCCAGAAGGACACGGTCGAGGCTGAGTGGCTTGAGGTGGCCGACCGCCTGGGCGACTGACGTCACTCGCTGTGATCGTGGCCCCGTCCGGGGCGGTGTGGGTCGGGTGGGGAGTCGAACGGGGTGAGGAGGGTGCGCAGGAGTGAGGCGAGGGTCCGCCGGTCCTCGTCCCCCAGCCCCGACAGCAGCTCCCGCTCCCTGCGCAGCAGGTCCGCGAACGCGGCGTCCACCCGTCCCAGCCCCGTGTCCGTCAGCGACACCAGCACCCCACGCCGGTCCTCGGGGTCGGGCCGGCGCCGGACCAGCCCGGCCGCGGCGAGGCGGTCGATGCGGTTGGTCATCGTCCCGGAGGTCACCAATGTGGCCCGCAGCAGGGCGCCGGGGCTGAGCTCGTAGGGTTTTCCGGCCCGGCGCAGCGCCGTCAGCACGTCGAACTCCCACGGCTCCAGATCGTGTTCGGCGAACGCCGCCCGCCGCGCCCGGTCGAGATGCCGGGCGAGTCGTGACACTCTGGAGAGCACCTGGAGCGGCTCGACGTCGAGGTCGGGGCGCTCGGCGCGCCAGGCCGCGACAAGGCGATCGACCTCGTCTCTAGCATCCTCCGTCATGACACAAGAGTGTACTGTCTTGACATCGAGATATCTCTCTCGATATCAATTATCTTCATGTCAAGAGATATCTGGGACCCGGTCACGTACGCCGTCTTCGCGGACGAGCGTTCGCGGCCGTTCATCGAACTGATCTCCAGAGTGGGGGCCGTCGAGCCCGATTATGTCGTGGACGCGGGCTGCGGCAGTGGCGAACTCACCGTCGAGCTGGCCGGTCGCTGGCCGAGGGCGACGATCGAGGGCTTCGACTCGTCCCCGGCGATGATCACGAAGGCCCGCCGGCTGGAGTCGAACGTCAGGTTCGCGGTCGCCGACGTGACCACGTGGCGCCCCGACCGGCCCGTGGACGTGATCGTGTCCAACGCCGTGCTGCAGTGGGTGCCCGAACACCGTTCCGTGCTGGAGCACTGGATCGAGGAGCTGGCCCCGGGCGGCTGGCTGGCGTTCCAGGTGCCCGGCAACTTCGACGCCCCGAGCCACGTCGCGATCCGCGAGCTGTGCGGCTCGCGGGCCTGGTCCGACAAGCTCGGCGACTACACCAGGGGCAATCCCGTGGAGGAGCCACTGGAATACCTCGACCTGCTCAACCAGGGGGGTTCGCAGGTGGACGCGTGGGAGACCACGTACGTGCACGTGCTGCAGGGCGAGGACCCGGTGCTCGGCTGGGTCTCCGGCACGGCCCTGCGCCCGATCCTGGACCGCCTCGATCCGGACGAACGGCGCCGCTTCAAGCGCGATCTGGCCAAGCCGCTCGCCGAGGTGTATCCGGCCAAGAGTTACGGCACGCCCTTCCCGTTCCGGAGAATCTTCGTGGTCGTCCAGAAATGAGCGGAACATGATCCAGGCACTGCACCACGTCCAGCTCGCCGCGCCGCGCGGCAGCGAGCCGCTGCTGCGGGAGTTCTACGCGGGTCTGCTCGGCCTGCGCGAGGTGCCCAAGCCGCCCGACCTGGCCGGACGCGGCGGCGCCTGGTTCCGGGGCGACGGCGTGGAGGTGCATCTCGGCATCGAGGACGACTTCCGGCCGGCCCGCAAGGCGCACCCGGCGTTCGTGGTGGACGACCTTGACGCCTATATCGCGAAATTTCCGGACTCGGTGGCTGATGAGCTGGTCCCGGGCTGGCGGAGGATTTACGTCTCCGATCCGGTGGGCAACAGAATCGAGCTGCTGCAACTGGTGTGAGGGTCACCGCCCGGTGGCATTATTGTCCGAAATCTGACTTTTTGCGAGGTGCGGTGGGCATCGAGATCGAGGACAAGTTCGACGTCTCTCCGGAGTTCACGCTGCCGGACCTGAGCGGTCTGGGCGATGTCGTCGGCCCGAAGAGCCACCAGCTCGTGGCCCTCTACTTCGACACCCCTGACCTGCGGCTGGCCGCCCGGGGCATCACGCTGCGGCGCAGGCGGGGCGGCGACGACGCGGGCTGGCACCTGAAGCTGCCCAAGGCCAAGGGCGTGCGCCAGGAGATCCACCACCCCCTCACCCGCAGCACCAAGATCGTCCCCGCCGAGCTGGCCGAACTCGTCCGTGCCTACACCCGGGGCGCCGAGCTGCGGCTGGTCGCCGAGCTCGACACCCGCAGGAACGTGACCGTCCTGCTCGACGGCGACACCCGGCTGCTGGAGGTGGCCGACGACCGGGTCAAGGGCACCGTGTACGGCGCGGAGACCACGATCGTCCGGTGGCGCGAGGTCGAGGCGGAGTTGCTCGAAGGCGGCACCGGCAAGCTGCTGGCCAAGGTGGGCAAGCGCCTGCGGAAGGCCGGGGCCGTACCGTCGCAGGCCACCAGCAAGCTCGCCAAACTCCTCGAACCCGCACCACCGCCCACCGCCCCCACCGAACCGGGCACGGCGGGCGCGGTCGTCGTCGCCTACCTGGCGACGCAGGTGAACGCCCTGCTCACGCAGGACCCACGGGTGCGCAGGGCCGAGGACGACGCGGTGCACCAGATGCGCGTGGCCTCGCGCAGGCTGCGCAGCGCGCTCAAGGCGTTCAAGAAGATCGTGACCGGCACCGACCACCTCCAGGACGAGCTGCGCCGGCTCGGCGCGGTGCTCGGCGAGGCGCGTGACCTGGAGGTGATCAGGGCCAGGTTCGCCGAGCTGCTCGACGGGCTGGCGCCCGAGCTGGTCACGGGTCCCATCGGCGCCCGGCTCGGCGCCGATCTGCACGAGCGCGAGCAGGAGGCGTACGGCCGCATCAGGGAGGAACTCAACGGCGACCGCTACTACCGGCTGCTCGACGCGCTCGACGAGCTTGTGTCGGCCCCGGCCTTGGGCAAGGCCGCGGCCAGGCCCGCACAGGACGAGCTGCGCGCCGTCGCCGTGGCCGGCTGGGAGCGGGTGACGAAGCGGTACGAAGCCGCCCAGGCCATCGACGACCCCGACCGCCGCGCCCTCGCCATGCACGACGTCCGCAAGGCCGCCAAACGCGCCCGCTACACCGCAGAAGCCCTCAAACCCAGCATCAGCGGCGGCATGGGCAAGCTGGCCAAGCTGGCCGAGCGCGTCCAGGAGATCCTGGGCGTCCACCAGGACGGCGTGGTCGCGCAGGAGACCCTGCTCGGGGAGGCGGAGCGGGCGCGGCGCGCGGGCGAGGACACGTTCACGTACGGCCTGCTCATCGGCATCGAACGCGGCCACGCCGAACGCGCCGACGCCGAGTTCCCGGACATCTGGGCCGAGACGGCGAAAGCAGCCGCCAAGATCCTCTGAGGGTGCCGCTGATCGGCCCTGGTCGGCGGTGACAGCCAAGGAGGACGGGTCAGGTTTCGTAGCGTTCTACGCTGACGATCTGGCCGCCGGCACGGTGCAGGACGGCGAAGGCGCCCTTGCGCAGGTGCACCTCCGTGCCGGTCAGTGTCTCGATCACGGCAGGCAGCACCTTGCCGTGACTGCACACGGCCGCCGGGCCGGCGAGGCTGCCGACTAGGGCGGGGGTTGCTTGCGGGTCCTGGTTCTCCTCGCTGAGCAGGGGATCGGTCATGAGCGGGGTTTCGATGGCGTTCGCGTACGGCAGCAGCGTTTGGACGCAGCGCAGGCTGGGGGAGCTCAGCAGGGTCTCGGGGCGGTAGGCGGGCAGGGCCGTGGCCAGGGTCGCCGCCTGGGAGAGACCGTCGGCGTCCAGCGGGCGCAGGGCGTCTTCGTCCTGCCACTCGCTTCTGGAGCCGGCTGTGCCGTGGCGGACGAGGATCAGGGGGACGGTCGCCAGGGGTGCGGCCCGTAGCGCGTGCAGCAGTCCGGCGTCCCATTCGTACGTCAGCAGCCGCCTGGCCTCCTCCACCGGCAGCCAGCGCAGCTCGTCCACCTCCTCGCCCGGCGAGAACCCGGCGTCGGCGACCGCCTGCGCCACCCAGTAGTCGACCCGCTTGAGCCGGCCCATGCTCATGTAGTGGACCGGCGGCAGCGCGCGGCCGAGCAGGACGGTCAGGCCGGTCTCCTCGCGGACCTCGCGCAGGGCGGCGGCGATCTCGTGCTCTCCCGCCTTGAGCTTGCCCTTGGGGAGGGTCCAGTCGTCGTAGGCGGGCCGGTGGATGACGGCCACCTCGGGGCGGCTCTGCTCACCCCTCCAGATCACGGCTCCGGCGGCCCGGAGCGGGTCGGTCATCAACGGTCGCCCTCGTCACGGCCGCCGTCGGTCCTCCAGGTCACGGCTCCGGCGGCCCGGAACAGACCAGTCCTCCAGGCCACGGTCCCGGCGGCCCGGAACAGACCAGTCCTCCAGGCCACGGTCCCGGCGGCCCGGAACGGACCAGTCCTCCAGGCGATGGTCCCGGCGGCCCGGAACAGATCGGTCCTCCAGGGCACGGTTCCGGTGGCGCGGAGCGGGTCAGTCGTCAACGGTTCTCCAGCGGCGGGTGCCGATGAGGTGGCTCTGCAGGTCCTCGCCGGGGTGGCGGTTCCAGGTGCCGTCGGAGTTGAGCCACCACGCGTTGGTGCTCTCGGCCATGGCCAGGTCCATCAGCTCGATCAGGTACGCCTTGTGCTGCTGCGCCGTGACCTTGACCAGGGCTTCGACGCGGCGGTCCAGGTTGCGGCGCATCAGGTCGGCGCTGCCGATCCAGACCTCCGGGCGGCGGCCGAGGCCGAACTCGTAGACGCGGGAGTGTTCGAGGAAGCGCCCCAGGATCGACCGTACGCGCACCGTTTCCGACAAGTCGGGAATGCCTGGACGGAGGGTGCAGATGCCGCGTACCCACAGATCCACCGGGACGCCCGCCCGGGAGGCCCGGTAGAGAGCGTCGATGATCGGCTCGTCCACCAGCGAGTTCGTCTTGATCCTGATCCGCGCCGGACGCCCGGCCCGCTGGTGGGTGATCTCCCGCTCGATCCTGGCCAGCAGCCCGCCGCGCATGGAGTGGGGCGCGACCAGCAGGCGGCGGTAGGCGGAGTGGTGGGAGTAGCCGGTCAGGTGGATGAACAGGTCGGTCACGTCCTCGCCGACCAGCGGATCGGCGGTGAGCAGGCCGAAGTCCTCGTACTGGCGGGCGGTCTTGGGGTTGTAGTTGCCGGTGCCGATGTGGCAGTAGCGGCGCAGCTCGCCCGAGGGCTCCTGGCGGACGACGAGGGCGAGCTTGCAGTGGGTCTTGAGCCCGACCACGCCGTAGACGACGTGACAGCCGGCCCGCTCCAGCTTGCGGGCCCAGGTGATGTTGGCCCGCTCGTCGAAGCGGGCCTTGATCTCGACGACGACCACGACCTGCTTGCCGGCCTCCGCCGCGTCGACCAGCGCGTCCACGATGGGGGAGTCGCCGCTGGTGCGGTAGAGGGTGTGCTTGATCGCCAGGACGCGCGGGTCGGCCGCGGCGGCCTCGATGAAGTGCTGGACGCTGGTGGCGAACGAGTCGTACGGGTGGTGCAGCAGCACGTCGCGCTCGCGCAGGATGGAGAAGACGTCGTCCTCGGCGTTGATCACCTCGGCCGGCACGAACGGCCGGTAGCTCAGCTCGCCCCGGTCGAGGTCGGCGATGGCGTGCAGGCCCGACAGATCGAGCGGTCCCGGCAGCCGGTAGATCTCGTGCGTGGCCAGCTCCAGCTCCTCCACCAGCGGCGCGAGCACCTCGGGAGTGATCGTGTCCTCGACCTCCAGCCGCACGGGCGGGCCGAAGCGCCGCTTCAGCAGCTCCTTCTCCAGGGCCTGCATGAGGTTCTCGGTGACGTCCTCGTCCACGTCGAGGTCCTCGTTCCTGGTGACGCGGAAGACGTGGTGCTGGAGGATCTCCATGCCCTTGAAGAGCTGTCCGAGATGAGCGGCGATGACGTCTTCGAGCGGGACGAAGCGGTCCTTGGACGCCGGGACGAACCGGGGGAGCTGCGAGGGCACCTTGACCCGGGCGAAGACCGTGTGGTCGGTGGCCGGGTTGCGCACGAGGACGGCCAGATTCAGGCTGAGCCCGGAGATGTAGGGAAAGGGGTGGGCGGGGTCGACGGCCAGGGGCGTCAGCACGGGCCTGATCCGCTCCCTGAACAGTTTGCGCAGCTCCGTGCGCTCCTCGCGGCCCAGCTCGTCCCAACGGACGACCTCGATGCCCTCGGCGGCCAGCTCGGGGGAGATCCGCTGGTGGAAGGCGGCCGCGTGCCGTCTGGCCAGCCGGTCGGCGACGGTCGCGATCCTGACCAGCTCTTCGCGGGGCTTGAGCCCGCTCCTGGTCCGCAGCAGCAGGCCGGTCGCCATGCGCCGTTTCAGCCCGGCCACCCTGACCCGGAAGAACTCGTCCAGGTTGCTGGCGAAGATGGCGAGGAAGCGCACCCGTTCGAGAAGCGGGAGCGAGGGGTCCTCGGCCAGGTCGAGCACCCGTTCGTTGAACTGGAGCCAGCTCTCCTCGCGGTTGAGGAACCGCTCCTGTGGCAGGGGCAGGTCGTTGGCAGCTCCGACCGGTTCTGCGGACATATGGCGTATATTGCCCCGTTTGGTTGAACAGAACGTTAACGTAGCCGCAACGGCTCAACCTGGAAGGTCGGCCCAGCTCAACCCCATCGTCACCCCGTGTGCCCCGCCTGTTCAAGGCTCACTCAGGATGATCTACCTGTTCGAGACGGGCGGCCCGTTCGGCCAGCCTGGCCTCCCGCTGGCGGATCTTCTCCTCCCGCTCACGGGCCTTCTCAGCCTCCTTGAGCAGCCGCTCGCGCTCCTTCAGCTCGCGCACCCTGGCCTTCTCGGCCTCCTTGAGCTCACGCTGGCGCTGCTTCTCCGCCTCCTTGAACTCCTTCTCCCTGGCCTTCTCGAACTCGCGCAGCTCCTTCTCACCGCCAGCCCGATCACCGCCGATCCGATCGCTGCCGGCCCGCTCGCCGCCGGCGACGCGCGGCTTGGGCGGCTGGCCCTGGCTGCGGCTCGTGACGGTGATCGACGGATGCGGGTTGAGCCCGGTCAGGCCGTTCCAGGCCAGGTTGACCAGATGGGCGGCGACCTCCTCACGGCCGGGCTTGCGCACGTCGAGCCACCACTGGCCGGTCAGCGCCACCATGCCGACCAGCATCTGGGCGTACATCGGGGCCAGCTTGGGGTCGTAGCCGCGGCCCGCGAACTCGTCGGCCAGCACGTCCTCCACCTGGCTGGCGATCTCGCTGATCAGGCTCGCGAACGAGCCCGTGCCGGAGGCGGCGTGGGAGTCGCGGACCAGGATGCGGAAGCCCTCGCTGCTCTCCTCGATGTAGCGGAGCAGGGCCATGGCGGCCCGTTCCAGCTTGATCAGGGCGTGGGAGGCAGAGAGGGCTTCAGTGATCATGCCGAGCAGCTTCTGCATCTCGCGGTCGACGACGACCGCGTAGACGCCTTCCTTACCACCGAAATGTTCGTACACCACGGGCTTCGACACCTGTGCGGTGGCGGCGATCTCCTCGATAGAGGTCCCGTCGAACCCCTTCTCGGCGAAGAGCGTGCGGCCGATGCTGATCAGCTGCTCTCTTCGCTCTGCGCCGGACATGCGTCTGCGGGATCGGGGTTCGGTCACGGTACCCATAATGACGGCCACGGATCCGTGGCCGCTCATCGGATCATGGGCAGGGTCAGGCAACGCGCTTCGCCGCCAGCCGCTCGGGCGTCGGCCAGCGGACGTCGTACACCCAGCCCAGCTTCTCGAAGATCCTGATCAGACCGGCGCTCAGGTCGATCTGGCCCTTGAGCACGCCGTGCCTGGCGCAGGTCGGGTCGGAGTGGTGCAGGTTGTGCCACGACTCGCCGAAGGAGGGGATGGCCAGCCACCACACGTTGCGCGACTTGTCGCGGACCTGGAAGTCCTCCTCGCCGAAGACGTGGCAGATCGAGTTGATCGACCAGGTCACGTGGTGCAGCAGGCCGATGCGGACGATGGAGCCCCAGAACAGCGCGGTCAGGCCGCCCTGCCAGGACCAGGTGAGCAGCAGGCCGAGCACGCCGGGCAGCAGGATCGAGGTGAGCGCCATGGCGCCGAACCACTTGTGCATCTTCAGCACGTCCTCGTCCTTGCACAGGTCGGGGGCGTACTTCTCCCTGTTGGTCCGCTCGCTCTCGAACAGCCAGCCCATGTGGGCGTAGAGCAGGCCCTTGGCCATGTTCTTGAAACCAGGGCCGAAGCGCCACGGCGAGTGCGGGTCGCCCTCCTTGTCGGAGAACTTGTGGTGCTTGCGGTGCGTGGCCACCCAGTCGAGCACGGACATCTCCAGCGACAGGGTGCCGGCGATGCCCAGCGCGATCTTCAGCGGCCGCTTGGCCTTGAACGAGCCGTGCGTGAAGTAGCGGTGCAGCCCCACCGTGACGCCGAGCCCGGAGACCACGTAGAAGACGAAGGCGATGGCGATGTCCGTCCAGCCGAGCCCCCATCCCCACGCGAACGGCACGGCCGCCACGAGCGCGACGATGGGCAGCCCGACGACCAGTCCGAAGATGATGAGCTCGGACTTGGACTTCGGTTCTGATTCGAACTCCGGCTTCGGGGAAGGGGCTGAACGCTCGGCGATAACGGTCACTGGCGACCTCCAACGACGTGTATGTGGTTTATGTCCAGGCTACGCCACCGTAACCTACGCCAGCGTAAGTTAGGAAGACCTAAGTTGGGAATGTCGGGAAGATGACGGCGCTTCCGGCAAGGTGCGTGGGGATCGTGGCTTGCGTCGTTTCGGACGGTCTGTTATAAGGACGTCCGCTCCGAAACCCCTGCTATCAGGGCTGTTACGCCGACGGCCGCGGGCAGGAGGTCATATACGGGCGCGCGCCAGGCCGCGGGGTCGGTATCGTAGGGGGTGTCGGACATCACGTGTTCGGCCCGTCCCGGATCGTCTAATCGGCAGGACAAGTGGTTTTGGTCCACTTTGTAGGGGTTCGAGTCCTCTTCCGGGAGCTCTGAGGTGTTCCCCCCGCGAAATCTCCGGGGTGAGGCCAGGTATCCTCACGGTGTCGGGAGGGTAGCGGTGCGGTAGACGTACCGCACAGCCCTGATCCTTCCAGCCACAGGAGCCTCAGTCCGTGAGTGTGCCGCGCCCGGCAGCCGTGATCGTCCTCGCCGCGGGCGAGGGCACCCGGATGAAGAGCCAGACCCCGAAAGTCCTGCACGAGGTGTGCGGCCGAGCACTGGTCGACCACATGCTCTCCGCCGCCCGCGACCTCGACCCCGAGCGGCTCATCGTGGTCATCGGCCACGCCCTTGAGCAGGTCGGCGGCCATCTCGCCGCCAACAGCCCCGACGCCCGCGCGGTCGTCCAGCGCGAGCAGCGCGGCACCGGCCACGCCGTCCGCACCGTGCTCGAAGAGGTCGGCACGATCTCCGGCACCGTCCTCGTCACCTACGGCGACGTGCCGCTCCTGCGCACCCAGACCCTGGCCGGCCTGCTCGAACGGCACGCCGCCGAGGGCAACGCGGTCACCGTGCTGACGGCTGAGGTGCCCGACCCGACCGGCTACGGGCGGATCATCCGCGACGACGCCGGCGCGGTCCTGGAGATCGTCGAGGAGAAGGACGCCGATCCGGAGCAGCGCGCCGTCAAGGAGATGAACTCCGGCATCTACGCCTTCGACGGCCTCCTGCTCGCCGACGCCGTCAAGCGCGTGTCCACCGACAACGCCCAGGGCGAGGAATACCTCACCGACGTGCTGTCCATCCTGCGCCGCGACGGCCACCGGGTCGGCGCCTGCGTGGCCGCCGACTTCGTCGAGGTCGAGGGCGTCAACGACCGCGTGCAGCTGGCCGCCGTCCGCAAGGTGCTCAACCGGCGCCTGCTGGAGGCCCACATGCGGGCCGGCGTCACGATCATCGACCCCGACACCACCTGGATCGACGTCGGGGTGAAGATCGGCCCCGACGCGGTCGTCCACCCCGCCACCCAGCTCCACGGCGCCACGGTCATCGAGTCCGGCGCCGAGGTCGGCCCCGGCACCACGCTGACCGACACGTTCGTCGGGGAGGGCGCCGTGGTCCGCAACGCGGTCTGCGACCACGCCGAGATCGGCCCAGAGGCCAACGTCGGTCCCTACGCCTACCTGCGCCCCGGCACCGTGCTGGGACACCGGTCCAAGGCCGGGACGTTCGTCGAGATGAAGAACACCAAGGTCGGCCAGCGCTCCAAGGTGCCGCACCTGTCCTACGCCGGAGACGCCACCATCGGCGACGACGTCAACATCGGCGCCTCCACGGTCTTCGTCAACTACGACGGGGTCGACAAGAATCACACCACCGTGCGCGACGGCGCGTTCGTCGGCTGCGACACCATGCTGGTCGCGCCGGTGACCGTCGGCGACGGCGCCTACACGGCGGCGGGCTCGACCATCACCGACGACGTCCCCCCGGGCGCCATCGGCGTGGCCCGCGCACGGCAGCGCAACATCGAGAAGTGGGTCGTGCGCAGGCGCGCGGGCACGAAGTCGGCCGCGGCCGCCGAGCGGGCGCTGGCCGGGCAAGATCAGGAGAAAGAGCAGTGACCAGCATCAAGCAGCCCGGCGAGAAGAACCTCATGCTCTTCTCCGGCCGGGCCCACCCAGAGCTGGCCGATGAGGTCGCCGAGCACGTCGGCGTCTCACTCACCCCCACCAAACTCATCGACTTCGCCAACGGCGAGATCTACGCCCGCTATCTGGAGTCCGTACGCGGCTGCGACGCGTTCGTCATCCAGAGCCACACCGGGCCGATCAACAAGTGGATCATGGAACAGCTCATCATGGTCGACGCGCTCAAGCGGGCCTCCGCCAAGCGCATCACCGTGGTCATGCCGTTCTTCGGCTACGCCCGCCAGGACAAGAAGGGCCGCGGCCGCGAGCCCATCACGGCCCGGCTGATGGCCGACCTGTTCAAGACCGCGGGCGCCGACCGGCTCATGTCGATCGACCTGCACACCTCCCAGATCCAGGGCTTCTTCGACGGCCCGGTCGACCACCTGTTCGCCATGCCGGTGCTGGAGAGCTACCTCAAGAACAAGCTCGACCTGGAGAACACCACGGTCGTCTCGCCCGACACCGGCCGGGTGCGCCTGTCGGAGCGCTGGGCCGACACACTGGGCACGCCGCTGGCGTTCATCCACAAGCGCCGCGACCTCGACGTGGCCAACTCGGTCAAGGTCAGCGAGGTCGTCGGCAAGGTACGCGGCCGCACCTGCGTCCTCATCGACGACATGATCGACACCGCCGGCACCATCTGCAAGGCCGCCGACGCCCTCTACGAGCAGGGCGCCACCAACGTCATCGTGGCCGCCACCCACGCGGTCTTCTCCGACCCGGCCGTCGACCGGCTGAAGAACTCCCGCATCTCCGAGGTCATCGTCACCAACACGCTGCCGCTGCCCGAGAGCGCCAGGTTCGACAAGCTCACCGTACTGTCCATCGCGCCGCTCATCGCCCGCGCGATCACCGAGGTGTTCCAGGACGGTTCGGTCACAAGCTTGTTCGAGGGCGACACCTGAGCCAGTAGACTGGAGAGGTTGCGCTCGTAACGCCTCCCGCTAGGGCGGGTCAGGGAGAGCGCCGCACCAGCCGCCTACCGCATCCCTAGGAGATGTCGTGTCTGAAGTTCGCATCGCCGCCGAGCCGCGCACCGCGTTCGGCAAGGGCGCCGCCCGCAAGATCCGCCGCGAAGACAAGGTGCCCGCCGTTCTCTACGGGCACGGCATCGACCCCAAGCACCTGACCCTGCCGGGCCACGAGGTGCTGCTCGCGCTGCGCACGCCCAACGTGCTGATCCGTCTCAAGGGTGAGGGCGTGGACGAGCTCGCGCTGCCCAAGGGCGTGCAGCGCGACCCGATCAAGGGCTTCGTCGAGCACGTCGACCTGCTCCTGGTCAGGAGCGGCGAGAAGGTCACGGTCGAGATCCCGGTCACCACGGTCGGCGACGTCAACCCCGAGGGCCTGCTCGACCAGCAGCTCGTCTCCATCGGCGTCGAGGCCGAGGCCACCCACATCCCGACCGGCGTCGAGGTCGACGTCGAGGGCCTCACGGTCGGCACCGTGGTCACCGCCGCCGACCTGCGCCTGCCGCAGGGCAGCACGCTGACCGCCGACCCCGAGACCGTGATCCTCCAGGTCATCAACAAGCCGATCGAGGCCGCCGAGGAGACCGAGGAGGCCGCCGAGGGCGCCGCCGAGGGCGAGACCGCGCAGGCCGACAGCGAGTAAGCGACGATTCGATTCGTGAACGGGGCGGCCGGACTCGAGCCGTCCCGTTCCGCTGTGAGGGGAGCGCATGGACCGCTGGTTGATCGCCGGACTGGGTAACCCAGGGCCCGAATACGCGGGCAACCGGCACAACGCCGGCTTCATGGTGCTGGACGAGCTGGCCGCGAGGGCCGGCGGGCGGCTGAAGGCGCACAAGAGCCGGGCCGAGGTGTGCGAGACGAGCGCCGCCGTCCTGGCCAAGCCCCTGACGTACATGAACCTGTCCGGCGGCCCCGTCAAGGCGCTCTGCGACTTCTACAAGATCGGCCCCGAGCGGCTGATCGTCGTCCACGACGAGCTCGACGTGCCCTACGGCGCGCTGCGGGCCAAGCTGGGCGGCGGCGACAACGGCCACAACGGCCTCAAGTCGATCACCAAGGTCCTCGGCACCCGCGACTATCTGCGCGTCCGCTTCGGCATCGGGCGCCCGCCCGGCCGGATGGATCCGGCCTCCTTCGTGCTCAGAGACTTCGCCACCATGGAGCGCAAGGACCTGCCCTTCCTGGTCGACCGGGCCGCCGACGTGGTGGAGTCGCTGATGGCCCGCGGTCTGGAGACGACGCAGAACGACTTCCACCGGGCTGATCTGCACATATCCGGCCCTCCTCGCTGATCCCCGCATAGAGCCGTTCGCTGGTTCGTGGCCTTCCAGGCGGCTACGATCTGTGACTGTCCGTGCGGGAATGGTCACCTGGAGGCAGGCGTGCGCGGTGATGGCGTCATGGCCGTCGTCAGGACGGGTCATGAACTCGGCTGGGGAGACCGGCCGCGCACGCTCGCCTGGGTCCGCTCCTACCGGCTGATGGCCGTGGCGGGAGACCTGTGCGGGGCGGCGATCGGGGCCGGAGCCGCCTTCACCGTCAGGTTCGGCGGGATCACCCCTTATGTGCTGCCGTACCTGCTGGTCAGCATGGTGCTGCCCGGGGTGTGGTGCTGCGCGGTGGCGCTCAACCGGGCGTACGAGCCGCGCATGCTCGGCGTCGGCTCCGAGGAGTTCCGCCGCATCGTGCAGACCGGCGTGGCGCTGGTCGCCGGCACGGCCATCGGCTCCTACGTGACCAAGACCGACGTCGCCCGCGGCTACGTCGTGCTGGCCCTGCCCCTGGTCACGCTGTTCACCCTCGTCCTCAGGTACGCCCTGCGCCGCTCGCTGCACCGCCGCCGGGCCGCGGGCGCCTGCATGCGCAAGGTGGTCGCGGCCGGTCACGAGTCCTCGATCGAGGAGCTGATCCGGCTCTTCCGCCGCGAACACCACCACGGCATGGACGTGGTGGCCGCCTGCCTGCCCGGCGGGCACCCCGGCCAGCGGGTGGCGGACGTCCCGGTCGCGGGCGACCTCACCGACGTGCCGATCGTGGTGGAGCAGTACGACGCCGACACCGTGGCCGTGCTGGCCTGCCCCGAGATGGACGGCCAGGCGCTGCGCCGGCTGGCCTGGCGGCTGGAGCGCACCCGCACCGAGCTGGTCGTCGCCCCGGCGCTGATGGACGTGGCCGGGCCGCGCACCATGATCAGGCCCATCGCCGGCATGCCGCTGCTGCACGTCGATCATCCCGAGCTGGCCGGGGTCAGGCAGCTGGTCAAGAACGTCTTCGACCGGCTGGTGGCCGCCGTCCTGCTGGTGCTGCTGTCCCCGGCACTGGCCGGGCTGGCCGCGGCCGTGCGCCTGACCAGCCCGGGGCCGGCGCTGTTCCGGCAGACCCGGGTGGGCAGGGACGGGCGGCTGTTCACGATCGTGAAGTTCCGTACGATGCGGCGCGGCTCGGAGCAGCAGAAGGTGACCCTGGTTAGCGACCGCGACGGGCTGCTGTTCAAGCTGCGCAACGACCCGCGGGTCACCCCGCTCGGCTCGCTGATGCGCCGCCATTCTCTCGACGAGCTGCCCCAGCTGCTCAACGTGGTACGCGGCCACATGTCGCTCGTGGGCCCCCGGCCGCCGCTGCCGGAGGAGGTGGCACGCTACGGTGACGACGTGCGTAGACGACTCCTCGTACGCCCTGGGCTGACCGGGCTGTGGCAGGTCAGTGGGAGATCTGACCTATCTTGGGAGGAATCCGTACGTCTGGACCTGCGTTACGTGGAGAACTGGTCCCTCACCCTGGACCTACAGATCCTGTGGAAGACTTGGTCGGCCGTCGCCCGCGGGCAAGGAGCATATTGATGACGATTCGCGACGACCACGCCCTCGCCGCCGATCTGGCGAACGAGGCGGGCGAGCGGCTGCTGCGGATCCGCGAGCGCACGGGCTACGACGACCCGGCCGCGCTGCGGGCGGAGGGCGACCGCGCCTCCCACGTCTACCTCATGGAGTCCCTCGGCCGGCTGCGGCCCTCCGACAGCGTGCTGTCGGAGGAGGCCACCCGCGAGGAGCGGCTCGACCCGCGCCGGCTGAGCGCCGACCGGGTGTGGATCGTCGATCCCCTGGACGGCACACGCGAGTTCTCCGAGCGGCTGGACGATCAGGCGGGAAGAGCCGACTGGGCGGTCCACGTGGCGCTGTGGGAGCGGGGCAGGCTGGCCGCCGGCGCCGTGGCCCTGCCCGCGCAGGGCCGCACCCTGACCACCGCCGAGCCGCCGAAGCCGCCCGCCTTCGAGAAGGGCCGCTTCCGCATCGCCGTGAGCCGCACCAGGCCACCCGAGTTCGTGCGCAAGCTGGCCTACCTGCTCGGGGCCGACCTCGTGCCGATCGGCTCGGCCGGCGCGAAGATCTCGGCCGTGCTCACCGGGGAGGTCGAGGCGTACGTACACGCCGGTGGCCAGTACGAGTGGGATTCGGCCGCGCCGGTCGCCGTCGCCCAGGCCGCCGGCGTTCACGCGAGCCGGATCGACGGCTCCGAGCTGACCTACAACCAAGCCGACCCATCACTACCGGATATCCTGGTTTCCCTACCGGAGCTGGCGACATCCCTGCTCGCCGGCATCCGGGACCTGCACCGCTGAACCGCCGGAGGAAAGCTCCCATGCTCCAGCGCGACTACACGACGTCGCAGCTCGACGTGCTCGAAGCAGAGGCCATCCACATCATGCGCGAAGTGGCGGCCGAGTTCGAGCGTCCGTGTCTGCTCTTCTCCGGAGGCAAGGACTCGATCGTGATGCTCCGCATCGCGGAGAAGGCCTTCTGGCCCGCGCCGATCCCGTTCCCGCTCATGCACGTCGACACCGGCCACAACTTCGACGAGGTCATCGAGTTCCGCGACCGCCGCTCGGCGGAGCTGGGCGCGCGGCTGATCGTGGCCAGCGTGCAGGAGTCCATCGACCAGGGCCGGGTGGTGGAGGACACCGGGCGGCGCGCCTCGCGCAACCGCCTGCAGACCACCACGCTGCTCGACGCGATCGAGGAGCACGAGTTCGACGCGGTGTTCGGCGGCGCTCGGCGCGACGAGGAGAAGGCCAGGGCCAAGGAGCGGGTGTTCTCCTTCCGCGACGACTTCGGGCAGTGGGATCCGAAGAACCAGCGCCCCGAGCTGTGGAACCTCTACAACTCCCGCATCCGCAAGGGCGAGCACATCCGCGTCTTCCCGCTGTCCAACTGGACCGAGCTCGACGTCTGGGACTACATCAGGCGCGAGGGCATCGAGATCCCCTCCATCTACTTCGCCCACACCCGCAAGGTCTTCGAGCGCGACGGCATGCTGCTGCCCGACTCCGACGTCGTGCGCCGCGGCGACGACGAGGCGCTGTTCGAGTCGGTGGTGCGCTACCGCACGGTGGGCGACATGACCTGCACGGGCGCCGTGCAGTCCAGCGCCGGCACGGTGGAGGAGATCATCGAGGAGATCGCGGCCACCCGGATCACCGAGCGCGGGGCCACCAGGGCCGACGACCGCGCCTCCGAGGCCGCCATGGAGGACCGGAAACGCGAGGGCTACTTCTGATGGAACCGCCCGTACCAGTCGCTCAGACGGCGTCTACTTACGAAGGTCACAGCTAATGGACATCCTTCGCTTTGCCACGGCGGGAAGCGTCGACGACGGCAAGTCCACCCTCATCGGACGGTTGCTCTTCGACTCCAAGGCGATCTTCGAGGACCAGCTCGAAGCCGTCGAACGCACCTCGCGCGACCGGGGCACCGAATACACCGACCTGTCGCTGCTGACCGACGGCCTGCGGGCCGAGCGGGAGCAGGGCATCACGATCGACGTGGCCTACCGGTATTTCGCGACGCCGCGCCGCAAGTTCATCATCGCCGACACGCCCGGCCACATCCAGTACACGAGGAACATGGTCACCGGCGCCTCCACGGCCGACCTGGCGATCATCCTCATCGACGCGCGCAAGGGCGTTCTGGAGCAGTCGCGCAGGCACGCGTTCCTGACCTCGCTGCTGCGCGTCCCGCACCTCGTGCTGGCCGTCAACAAGATGGACCTGGTCGGCTACTCGCGTGAGCGCTTCGAGGAGATCAGGGAGGAGTTCACCGCGTTCGCGTCCAAGCTGAACGTCACCGACCTCACCTTCATCCCGATCTCCGCGCTCAACGGCGACAACGTGGTCTCCCGTTCGGAGAACATGCCCTGGTACCTCGGCACCTCGCTGCTGCACCACCTGGAGAACGTGCACATCGCCTCCGACCGCAACCTGGTCGACGTGCGCTTCCCCGTCCAGTACGTGATCCGCCCGCAGCGGGCCACCGACCACGCCTTCCACGACTACCGCGGCTACGCGGGCCAGGTGGCCGGCGGCGTGCTCAAGCCCGGCGACGAGGTCGTCCACCTGCCCTCGGGCCTGACCACGCGGATCGCCTCCATCGACACCTTCGACGGGCCGGTGGAGGAGGCGTTCCCGCCCATGTCGGTGACGCTGCGCTTCGAGGACGACCTCGACATCTCGCGCGGCGACATGATAGCCAGGCCCAACAACCAGCCCCAGGTCGCGCAGGAGTTGCAGGCGATGGTCTGCTGGATGGCCGACGGGGTCAAGCTGACGCCGCGCTCGAAGCTGACGATCAAGCACACCACCCGTACGGCCCGTGCCATGGTGCGTGACCTGCACTACCGGCTCGACGTCAACACCCTGCACAGGGACGAGGAGGCGACCTCGCTCGGGCTCAACGAGATCGGGCGCGTGTCGCTGCGGGTCACCCAGCCGATGTTCGTGGACGACTACGCCCGCAACCGGATGACCGGCGGTTTCATCCTCGTGGACGAGTCCACGAACGGCACGGTCGGCGCCGGCATGATCATGGACGCCAGCTGAGGTAGATCTTTTAGGGTTTTCTATACCTGACGATTACCCTGAGCGCTAGGGTCGTCGCGTTCCGTAGTTGACGACGCGAAGGCCCGGCTCCGTGACAGATCGCACGCCCGCCCAGGTGATCTTCCTGGGCGGTCTCGGCCGCAGCGGCACCACGCTGCTGGAGAGGCTCCTCGGCGAGCTTCCCGGCGTGGTGGCGCTCGGCGAGGTGGTGCACCTCTGGGAGCGCGGAGTCCTCGCGGAAGAGCTCTGCGGGTGCGGTGCGTCCTTCCTTTCGTGTCCATTTTGGCGCTTCGTGGGGGAGCGCGCCTTTGGTGGCTGGACGCGAGGGTCGGCAGAACGGATCCTGAAGTTGAGAGCCAGGATCGACCGCACCCGCAGAATCCCCCGGATCGGCCATCCCGACCTGGCCGAATACGTGCGGGCGTACCGGCTGCTCTACGACGCGACCGGCGCTCAGGTCGTCGTCGACTCCAGCAAGCACGCCTCGCTGGCCCGCTGCCTGATCGCCGGCGGCGTCGACCTGAAGATCGTGCACGTGGTGCGCGACCCGCGCGCGGTGGCCCACTCCTGGAGCAGGACCGTGCGGCGGCCCGAGGACGGGCGGCCGATGACCCGCTGGAGCCCGGCCCGCACCGCCGTCCACTGGACGGCCCAGAACGCCGCGCTCGAACTGCTGCCCATGCGCAGGGCGCGCGTGACCAGGATCCGGTACGAGGACCTGCTCGCCGCCCCCGCCGACACCCTGCGGGCGCTGGCGTTCCGGCTCGGGCTGCCCGAACCCGAGCTGCCCTTCCTGCACGGACGCACCGCCTGGCTCGGCCACTCCCACACCGCCTCGGGCAACCCGATGCGCTTCCACGTGGGGCGGATCGAGCTGCGCCGCGACGACTCGTGGCGGTCGGGGCTGGCCGCGGCGGACCGGCGGGTGGTCAGCGCCCTCACCTGGCCGCTCAGGGCGCGGTACGGATATCGGGGGGCGGCATGACGCCCTCGGTGGGGGTGGTCGTCCCGACTCGCGGCGACCGGCCCGGGCCGCTGCGGGAGGCCGTGGCGGCCGTGCTCGCCCAGGAGCACGCCGGGCGGCTCGACGTGGTCGTGGTGGCGGACGGCGTCAGCGCCCGGGAGGTGAGCCGGCAACTGGCCGGGCAAGTCGGCTTGCGAGAGGCTGGGCAGGCCGGCGGGTGGGAGGCCGTGCGCGTTCTGGCCAACACGCGTACCCCCGGGCTGCCCGGCGCGCGCAACACCGGGATCGACGCCTGTGACACCGACCTGATCGCCTTCTGCGATGACGATGACGTGTGGCTGCCCGGCAAGCTCGCCGCCCAGCTCCATGCCCTGCGCGACGGCGGCGAGTTCGCCAGTTGCGGCATCGAGGTGGAGCACCGCGGCCATCGGGTGCCCCGCCTCGCCGGCGCCTCCGTGGTGACCGCGGCCGACCTGATCCGGTCGCGGATGGTGATGGTGCACTCATCGACCTTTCTGTTCCGGCGTGGCGAGCTCCGGCCCGACGAGAGCGCCCCCGCCGGACAGAACGAAGACTGGGACCTGGCCCTACGCGCCGCCAAGCGGCGGCCGCTCGTCCACGCCGACCGACCCCTTGTGCTCGTGCGCTGGGCCGGGTCCCACTACGCCGCCCGATGGGCGGACCGTATCGCCGGGCTGGAGTGGATGCTCGCCCGGCATCCGGAACTGGCCGTGGACCCGTGCGGCGCGGCGCGGGTCTACGGTCAGCTCGCCTTCGGCCACGCCGCGCTCGGACGACGGCGCGCGGCCGTCCGCTGGGCCGCCCGCGCCTTCGCGGCCCGCCCCAGCGAACCGCGCGGCCCGATCGCGCTCGCGGTGGCGGCCGGGCTCGTCTCCGCGCCCAGGGTGCTCTCGGCCCTGCACAACCGCGGACACGGCATTTGACCCCGCCCCAAGGCGACACGCCGCGACAGGGATCCGGTGGTGGGCGGGTGGTCGTGGGTGGCGTCGGGGTGGATGCGTTGACGGAGGCGGAGGTGGTCGAGCGGGTGGCCACGGCGCTGGAGGCCGGCCGGGGCGGGCGGATCGTCACGCCGAACGTGGACATCTGCCGCGCGGCCGCCGCCGATCCGCAGCTGCGGCGGCTGGTGTGCTCCGCCGATCTCGTCGTCCCCGACGGGATGCCGCTGGTGTGGGCCGCCAGGCTGCTGGGCACACCGGTGCCGGAACGGGTCACGGGCGCCGACCTCATCTGGTCGCTCAGCGGGCTCGCCGCCCGGCGCGGCTGGCCCGTCTACCTGCTCGGCGGCCCGCCCGGCGTGGCCAGGAAGGCGGCGGGGGCGCTCAGGCGGCGACACTCCGGGTTACGGGTGTGCGGGGTGGACGCGCCGCCCTACCGCTTCGACGCCACCCCCGAAGGGATCGCCCGCGCCCGCCGCAAGGTGGTCGCCGCCCGGCCCAGGATCGTCTTCGTCGGGCTCGGCTTCCCGCGTCAGGACCGGCTCATCGCCTCCCTGCGGGAGGAGCTGCCGCAGGCGTGGTTCGTGGGCTGCGGGGCGGCCATCGCCTTTGCCGCCGGCAGCGTGGCCAGGGCGCCGGAGTGGCTGCGCCGGATCGGGCTGGAGTGGGCGTTCCGGCTCCTCACCGAGCCGGGGCGGCTGGCGCGCCGCTACCTGATCGACGACCTGCCGTTCGCGGCCGGCCTGCTCGCCGGCTGCCTGAGCACCCGACTCAGAAGCGGTCTCCAGGCGTTGAGACGCCGCCGCCCTGAGCGCCTCAGCTCCCCGTAGCAGTACGGAAGGCTCAGGTGGTCGTGAGGTCGCGGATGCGGGCCGCCTGGTCCGGGGTGAGGCCCCGGGGGCCCGCGGCCAGCGCCTGGCGGGAGTTCATCGGACGGTACGCCGTGCGCGACAGACCCGACCAGGCGAACCCGGAACCCGCGCCGTCGCCCGCCTCGTGGCAGCAGGCCCGGATGATGCGGCGTTCGGCGGCCGGGGTCCAGCGCAGCCCCGCGTACGCGTACAGGCGCCGGAAGCCGGCCGGCGGGTCGGCGGCCAGCGACTCGTACGACGTGAGCAGGACGCCCGGCGTGCGCTCCAGGATCCCCGTGGTCACCCGCCACAGCGCCGCCGCCTTGGCCACCCGGTCCTGGGAGCCGACGAGCGCCCGCAACTCCAGCAGCTCGGGATGGTCGCGGACGAGCAGCGGCTGTTCGAGCAGCTCGTGGAAGTACACCGTCCAGCCCAGCCGCTCCCAGCTGGCCACGAACGACACCGGGTCCCGGACCAGGGCGATCACCCGGCAGCCCAGCCGCCGCGCGAACCACCCGGCGCTCAGCACCGCGAACGGGTCGTCCAGCAGCGCCCGCCGCCCGGCCAGGCGGCCGAGCGTGAACGCGGTGCCGTAACGGAGCAGCCGCGCCAGATCGTACGGAGACCGGTTGGCCCGCAGCTCGGCCAGCCACCGGTAACGCAGGGCCGCGGTGTCGCGGAAGGCGGGCAGCCAGACATCCGCGTTGTCGTCGCAGATGTACTGGAACCGGTGCGTGACCTGGGCGGACAGCACCCCGGGGCAGCGGCCGGGCGGATGCTGGGGGTTGAGCGGCTCGTTGACGTAGACCAGGTCGCCTCCGGCGGCGAGCATCTTGCCCGTCCAGCTCGTCCCGCTGCGTGGCAGCCCCGTCACCAGCACCGTCATGCCGCCGCCCAGCCGCGTACGCGCAGGGCCGCGAGGGTGTGGCGGCCGAAGGGGTGCAGCCCGTAGCGGCGGTGCAGCTGCCACAGGGGGAGCAGGTTCTTCACCAGCACGCCTCCGGACCAGCCCGCCACCGCGCCGAGCGCCCCGTGCGCCGGGACCAGCGTCAGGTCGAGCAGCACGGTGCAGCCGACCGCGGCCAGCAGGTTGAGCAGGCTCGTGCCGGTATGTCCGGCGGCGGTCAGGACGACGTCCACCATCCCGCACGCGGTGGCCACCATCATCGTCCCCGCCAGCACCAGCGCCACCGGCACGGCGGCGCCGTACGAGGGCCCGAACAGCCGCAGCACCCACGGCGCCAGCCCCGCGTAGGCCAGCCACACCGGCCAGGTGAGCAGCACCAGCCAGACGGTGGCCGCCTGGTACAGCTCCCCGGCCCGCTCCCGCTCGCCCTCGGCCAGCGCCCTGACCAGCCCGGTCTGCACCGCCTGCGCCAGCCCCTGGTTGGCCAGCTGCCCGACCACCTTGAACCGGGTCGCGGCCGTGTAGACGGCGGCCGAGGCGGGGCCGGCGAGCACGGCCACGATCACGATGTCCACCCGCTGGAACACCGCCTGGATGGCGCCGGCCGCCGACCGGGGCGCGGTGTAGCGCCACAGGTCCCTGAGCGTCCCCGGCAGGTACGCCGTACGCGGCGCCCGCCCGCGCAGCCCGGCCGCCGCCAGCACCAGCGCGGGCAGGTACGGAGCCCCCCACGCCACCGGCAGCCACGTGGCGGCCACCCCCGCCAGCGCGGCCGTGGCCACCAGCACGAGCTGGCAGGCCGGCACCAGCATCCCGTCCAGCAGCACGGTGGGCCGCAGCGAGCCGAACCCCCGGGTGGCGGCCAGCAGCACGTCCACCACCACCATGACGGGCAGCAGCGCCGCCAGCGGCCCGATGCGCGGGTACAGCACGACCGCCGCGCCCGCCGCCACCAGCACGCAGGGCACGAGCGCCGCCCTGAGGTAGCCGGAGATGCCGCGATAGCCGTACGTCCGCGCCCGCGCGATGAAGTAGATGAGCCCGTTGCCCGCGTCCAGCTTGGCGACGCCCGCCACCATGAGCGCCAGCGCGGTCGCGGTGAAGAACCCGCCCGCCTCGGCCGCCGGGTACGCCCTGGTCACCACCACCACGAGGACGAACTGGGCGAGCGCGCTGAACGCCGCCGCGCTGACCCCGGCCAGCCCTCTGCGGAAGGTCACCGCCGCCACGAGGGCTCACCGCCCAGCCAGCGCGTCAGCCGCGCGTCGTACGGCTCGAAGTGCTCGCGCAGCGACCTGGCCAGCTCCTTCGGCACCCGGCGCGGCAGCGGCCGCCCGTTGTGCCGTTCGAACGCGGGATAACCCACGTGCGGCACCCGCAGGAACTCCAGCACCCGATCGTAGGTCGCC
The DNA here is from genome assembly GCF_003001935.1 of Nonomuraea fuscirosea. Lineage (GTDB taxonomy): Bacteria > Actinomycetota > Actinomycetes > Streptosporangiales > Streptosporangiaceae > Nonomuraea > Nonomuraea fuscirosea. The sequence goes on from NZ_PVNG01000007.1 coordinate 125,102, forward strand.
TCGGGATCGGTGAAGAAGCGGTGGCTGTCGAGCACCAGGATGCGCTGGTGCCCGATCAGCGGCTCCAGCCGGTCGAGCTGGTCGGCGTAGCGGCCCCTGGCCAGGTAGGCGTGGTGGCGGTGGGAGTGGTGCAGCGCGTGCGGCGACTCCCTGAGCAGGTCGTCGGCCCCCTCCAGGCGCTCGGGCTCCAGCTCCAGGGCCCGCTCGAAGTGCGACTCCGTCTCGAAGCCCCTGGCCAGCTCGTGGGCGTGGGCGGAGCAGGCCCGTTCGACCGGGTCGCGGACCAGCACGATCAGCTTGACGCCGGGCAGGTCGGCGGCGATGCGCGCACCGGCCAGCGGGTGGAACAGGTAATAGGGGGAGGACTCGTAGGCGTGCGCGCGGCTGCCGTACCGGTGGCCGAGCAGGGCCGCGCTCATCCGAAGCGGGAAGTGCGACTGGTACCAGTTCAGGCCCTGCCCGTAGCCGACGTCGAAGTAGTGCACCCCCTTGCGCAGCACCGGCTTGAGCAGCAGCGGATGCTGGGCCAGGGCCCGGTAGAGCGACGTGGTGCCGCACCGCTGCGCGCCCGTGATCAGGAACGACGGCAGCAGCCGGGCCCCTGAGGTGAACCGGCCGGTGGCCAGTGACAGTGACAGCACCGATCGCTTCATGGTCTTCACGTGAGCAGCTCCTCGTGGTCGACGGCCGGGTTGAGCCAGGACTCCGGCGGCCCGAGCGGGGTGTGACCGTCGGCGGCGTGCCGGTCGGCCAGGGCGATGAGGTAACGCATGGCGGTCTGCTTGGCCGCCGCGGCGGCCAGTCCAAGAGGCGCGAGCGTCCGTACGGAACGGGCCACGCACGCGCGGGCCGCGACCGGCGGCGCCATCCTGCGCAGCGCCCGCTGGAAGAAGTGGTGCACGGCGTCGAAGCCGTAGGGGACGCCGATCTCGTACCGCTCCCAGTCCCACACCAGCAGCCGCCCGTCGGGGGAGGTGCCGAGGTTCCACGGGGAGAAGTCGCCGTGCCAGGCCGGGCGGGTGCCGCCGGTGCCGGCGATCTCCTCGACCGCGTCCAGCAGCAGCCGTTCCGGGACCCGGCCGCGCCGCACCGGCAGCGGCGACAGGGCCAGCACCGACAGGCCGCGCCAGTCGCCGTGGTGCAGCACGGCGGGGACGGCCACGATGTCGAGGGCCAGCCCGTTCAGCCGGCGCAGCGCCGCCGCCTCGGCCGTGACCAGCGCGCGGGCCCGCGTGCTGTCGCCGATCTTGACGAACGCGATCCGCCGCCCGCCTGAGCGGGCCTCCAGCACGGGCTTGCGGTTGGCCCGCAGCGCGGGACGCACGTGCAGCACGGTCTCCACCGGCCGCTCGAACACCTCGCTCAGGTACGTGGCGATCGAGTCCTCGACCGGCACGGCGATCTGCGCCCCCACGTGCCACCAGCGGCGCGGCGCCAGCCTGCGCGGCACGCGGGCGTGCGGCAGCAGCGTGTACGCCCGCGGCGACCCGCCCCCCGGATACAGCAGCCGCACGGTCTCCTCCAGATAGCCGAGGCGGACGGCGGAGTCGTTCATGAGTTCCTCCACAGGAGGGCGAACGAGATGAGATACAGGCTGAGCGGCGTGACCAGGCCGTCGTAGACGAACATGTAGAGCAGCACCAGCCCCATCACGAGCACCCCGGCCAGCCCGACGGGGCTGCGGTCGCGCCAGTGCCGGCGGATCGCCCCCAGGAAGAACGCCACGTAGAGGGCCGCCCCCGTGAACCCCTGCGTGATGATCAGCAGCCAGAGTTGCCCGTCGCTGCCGAGCGGCGGATGCCCGCAGGTGTCGCACCAGCCGGTCTTGCCCGTGGTGATCGAGCGGTGGTTGCCCATCGCGTTGCGGGTGTTGCCGTAGCCGATGACGGGCGAGTGTCCGGCGGCGGTGAGCGTCGAGGTGACCGTGAAGGCGCGGATGTCGTTGGAGTGGGGCCGGTCCAGCCGCTGCGTGACCAGGGTGGCCAGCGGGCTGAGCGTGAACGCCAGCGCCGCCGCCAGCACGGCCCCGCAGAGCGCGATCCTGGTCCGCCCGCCGACCCGGACGATCACGTACAGCACGGCCAGGCCGAGCCCGATCCACAGGCCGCGGTTGAGCGAGTACACGACGGGGATGGCGGCCAGGGCCAGCACCACCGCGACGAACACCCGGTGCCGCGTCCTGCCGTGCACCCACCAGCCGACCACGAACCAGACCAGCAGCACCGAGGCGTTGCTGCCCCAGGCGTTGGCCCACTCGTACGGCGCCTCCGGCCTGGGCGAGGCGAAGCCGAGCACCTTCTGCGTCTGGGCCGCGGTGGGATGGATGAGGTTGCGGACGAACGAGTTGCCGCTGATCCACTCGGGCAGCACCAGCTCCAGCGGCGAGGTGAAGGAGAAGGCGGGGAAGAACACGCCGAGCAGCCCGCCCGCGACCGTGGTGACGAACAGCACGCCCAGCAGGCGGACCAGGCGCAGCTGCGGCAGCTCCCGCTCGGTGAGGTTGCCCAGGTAGAGCACCATGATCAGGACCGAGCAGTAGAGCGCCAGGCGCATGCCGTAGCCGACGATCCGGCCGGCTCCGAGCTCGCCGTACGTGCCCGGCGGCGTCTCGGCCAGCATCAGCGCGCTGATCAGGTAGCCGGCCAGCAGCAGCGCCCACAGCCCGAACCCGCGCGGCACCCTGATCGGGCGGCGCCGCCACAGCAGCACCGCCATGGGCCCGGCCAGCACGATCACCGACAGCCCGCCGAACCCGAGCGCCCACCAGATCGGGTAGCCCACCAGCAGCGCCGCGATGGGCCACGCGGCCGCCGTCACGTCGGATGACCCGGCCGCCGCGGGTGGTGGAGGGCCTGCATGGGGGTGGTCTCGGCCGCCGTCCCCGGCTCCAGTTCGCCGGTCGCGACGAGCTTGCCGAGCGGGGTGTGCGGGCGCGGCTCCAGCAGGGGTACGAACGACGGCACCGCGTCGGTGGCCGTCACCACGCCGATGACGGGCACGTCGTGCCGGGCGAGCCGGGCGACGGCGGCGGTGACCTCGCCGGCCTTCACCAGGCCGAGGCCCACCAGCAGGACGGCGGCGTCGGCCCTGGCCAGGTCGCGCACGTCGGAGCCGTCGAGCACGATCAGCGGCGCGCTGACCGACAGCGGCTCGGCCAGGGCGGAGGCGTACAGGTCGGTGGGCAGCGCCTTGACCAGCAGCCGCTTGCCCGGGCACGCGGAGACCACGGCGCCGGCCAGCTCGTGCAGCACGCCGTGCTCACGCGGGCTCGACAGGTCGCTGAGCACGGGCAGGCCGGTGAGTCGTTCGACGTCGGCGGGGGTGCGCAGCCGCTTGTCGAGGCGGTCGCGGGCGTAGGCGGCGGCCGAGCCGATCAGCAGCCCGGCCATCAGCCCGGTGCCGAGGTGCAGCGGCAGGCTGGGGGAGCTGGGCGCGGCGGGCGGCACGGCCTGGCTGATGACGGAGCCGGGGGTGACGGCGACGGTCCTGAGCGCGTCGTACTTGAGCGCCAGGTTGGCCGCCTGCCGGTTGAGCACGCCCTGGCGCTGCGCGGCGATGGCGTGCTCCGCGCCGCCCTTGGGCAGGGCGCCGAGCTGCTTGATCACCGTGTCGATGCCGGCGTTGACCTGCTTGAGCTTGCTCAGCACCGCTTCCTGCTGCTCGGCCATGGAGGTCAGCGCGCTCTCGCGCCGGTTGGCGAGGTAGGCCCGCGCGTACGCCGTCGACCGCTCGGCCGCGGCGGTGGGGTCGGCGGAGGTGACCGAGATCCACAGCACCGCCGAGTTGGGCGGCACGGCGACCTCGGCCGGTTCGAGCACGTCGGCGCCCAGGCCCAGCTCTCTGGCCGCCCTGGCGGCGACCACGGCCGACTGCGCGACCTGGGCCTCGGTGTCGAGGTTGAGCGCCTCGCGCTGGCGGCTGGTCACCTGGTTGGCCTGCTCCTGCGGGCCGACCGGCATGACCAGCACCTGCGTGGTGGCGGTGTAGGCGGGCGGCACGAGCCGCATGAGCGCGAGGCCCGCGGTGCCGCCGACCACCACGCAGCCCACCAGGAGCAGCCACCGCCTGCGCAGCAGCGACAGATGCTCGTCCAGGTCGGTGCCGGAGCTCATGAGCGCCCACTATAGGCGGGCCGGTAATCGGCCCGGCTGAATACTCAAGATTTTCTCCGGAAAGGCCATATAGAAGCCTCCCGATAAATGGAAATATCGGGAAATTTGGACCGTCACCTGGGGGCTATGAACTGGAGAGACTTCCACACTGGCTGAAGTTCCAGGAATGACATGGCAAGGTTCAGGTGTGACAGGCGGGGGTCGTTCGACGAAGGGGTTGGAAGGCTTTGCAGCTACGGGGAATTTCGCGAAACGCAACATTCCGCGGCGTCATTCTGGCCGCGGTCGCGGCATTGACCGCCTGCTCCAGCGCCGAGGGCTCACGCGCGGTGCCGCCGGCCGGGGCGCCCGCGGTGAAGGAGGCGGGCTCGCCCGCCTGCACCGCCACCTCCAGGCTGATCCCGTCGTGCGGCGCGTGGTGGGGGATGGCCCCGGAGGTGTTCACCGGCGCGCCGGTGGAGCAGGCGCTGCACGGGGCCGAGTCGCGCATGGGCGTGGCCGCCGACGTGCTGCACGTCTACCACCGGGGCAGCGAGCTGTTCCCCACCCCGGCCGAGGTGCGGCTGGCCCGCGACCCGGCCAGGCCCCGGCTGCTCATGATCAACTGGAAGCCGTCGCTCGACCGCACCTGGGCCGAGATCGCCGGCGGGGCCCTCGACGGCCGGATCGACCGGCTGGCCGCCCACCTGCGGCGCACCTTCCCCGAGCGGTTCTTCCTCACCCTGCACCACGAGCCCGAGAACGACGTCGACCCGTCGTCCGGCTCGGGCATGCAGGCCACCGACTACGCCGCCATGTTCCGCCACGTCGTGCTGCGGCTGCGGGCCGGGGGAGTCAGGAACGCCGTCGTCGTCATGACGTACATGGGGGCGCCCAACTGGGCGGCCGAGACCTGGTTCGAGGACCTCTACCCCGGTGACGACGTGGTCGACTGGGTGGCGATGGACCCCTACGCCGACGACCGCGTCCAGGACTTCGACGGCCTCGTGAACAAGACCCGCAAGGAATATCCGCAGTGGCCCGGCTTCTACCGGTGGATGCAGGCGCGCTTCCCCGGCAAGCCCGTCATGGTGGCGGAGTGGGGGGTGTTCGAGCGGCCGCGCGACCGGGCGTTCAAGCGAAGATTCTTCGAGTCCGTACGGACCCAGATCAAGCGGTATCCGCAGATCAAGGCCCTGCTCTACTTCGACTCGCCGCAGGCCCCGCGCGGCGACACCAGCTTCGACTCCGACCAGGGGGCCGACAGGGCGTTCAGCGAGCTGGCTCGAGATCCGTACTTCCGCTCGACGCCCGTGCCGCGGCCCTGACCCGCAGCCGCCAGCCGATGACGGTCACCAGCGCCGCCGCCGCCAGCGCCCCGACCGTGAGCGCGTCGTTCGCGCCGAGGAGCTTGAGCGCGGAGGCGAGCAGGACGATCGCCAGCACGGCCCTGATCAGGCCGCCCGGCGCCTGTGAGGAGATCCTGGCGCCCAGGTAGACGCCCGGGATCGAGCCGATGAGCAGCGACACCGTGAGGTCCATCCGGAAGTCGCCGAACAGCAGGTGGCCGAGCGCGGCGGAGACGACCAGCGGCACGGCCTGCACCAGGTCGGTGCCGACGAGCTGGTTGGCCTTGAGCGCCGGGTAGAGCACGAGCAGGGCCACGATGATCAGGGATCCCGAGCCCACCGAGGACACGCCGACGACCACGCCGCCCACCATACCGACCAGTAGGGTCGGAATTGGGCGCACGGAGATCTCGTGCGGGGTCGCGGTGCCGCCGGGCCCGCCGCGGGAGCCGAGCCACGCCTTGATCGCCATGCCCGCCACGGCCAGCAGCAGGGCGACGCCGAGGGCGTACTTGACCGCGTCGGTCACCGCGAACGCCCTGGCCAGGAAGACCCCGCAGAAGGCGGCCGGCACCGAGCCCGCGCACAGCCAGCCGACCAGCCGCAGGTTCACCGTGCCCCGGCGCAGGTGCACGACGCCGCCGACCGGCTTCATCACGGCCGAGGCCACGAGGTCGCTGGAGACCGCGGCCAGCGGCGGGACGTTGAAGAACAGCATCATCATCGGGGTCATCAGGGCCCCGCCGCCCATCCCGGTCAGCCCGACCACGATCGCGACCAGGAACGAGCCCCCGATCAGGGCCCAGTCGATCAACGGATCCACCCTCCGCCCTTGAGGGTGTCGAGCACCCGGGACACGGCCGCCTCGATCGAGATGTGCGTGGTGTCGATCACCAGGTCGGCGTCGTCGGGCTCCTCGTAGGGATCGGAGACACCGGTGAACTCGGGGATGAGACCGGCGCGGGCCTTGGCGTACAGGCCCTTGCGGTCGCGCCGCTCGCACTCCTCCAGCGGCGTGGCGACGTGGACGAGCAGGAAGTCGGCCCCGACCGACTCGACCATCTCGCGCACCTCCTCGCGGGTGTCCGCGTACGGCGCGATCGGGGCGCAGATGGCCAGGCCGCCGTGGCGGGCGGTCTCGGCGGCGACGAAGCCGATGCGGCGGATGTTGAGGTCGCGGTCGGCCTTGGAGAAGGTCAGGCCCTTGGACAGCAGGTGGCGCACCACGTCGCCGTCGAGGTAGGTCACCGTGCGGGTGCCCAGTTCGAGCAGGGAGTCGCGCAGGCCGCGGGCGATCGTGGACTTGCCCGAGCCGGACAGGCCGGTGAAGAAGACCACCAGGCCGCGGCGATGAGGCGGGCCGGGGATGTGCACGGGGTCGGGGCCGGCCAGGTGTTCGGCGGCGCCGTAGGCGGTGGCGACGTGCTCGCGCAGCTCCAGGTCGATCTCGGGCTCGTCGCGCGGCGCGAGGGGGACGGGGACCACGAGCGTGCCGGCGGGCAGGCGCTCCTGGGCGCGCAGGGCGGCGCGGACGAGGGCGGGGCCGGGCTCGCCGTACGCGAGGGGGAGCAGGAGGATCACCGCGTCGAGCTCCTTGGCGGTGTCGGCGATCTCGGAGAGGTCGTCGAGCGGGCCGCGCATGGTGACGGCGAGCGCGGGCCGCCCGCCGAGCTCCTCCCTGACCTGGGCGGGAGTACGCCGCAGGCGCGCGAACGGCCCGTGTTCGGGGGTGCCGAGCCCCTTGATCGGCCCCGAGGTGAGCCCGTCGGGCTCGTGGGCGGTCACGGTCAGCACGGCCAGCGGCAGGCCCTCGGGGTCGAGCAGGGTGACCTCGTCGCCGGGCGAGACGCCGGCGGGCAGGTGCAGGGTGACCGGCGCGGGCCAGCGGGTGCCGTCGGCGAGGGTGCCGCGCTCGTGCACGGTGTGCAGGTCGTCGTGGCCGAGGAACCCGGTCAGCGGCTCGAACGCGCCGGACAGCAGCAGTTCGAGGTCGGCCAGCTCGCGCGGGTCGGGGGTCCACTCCACGGTTCCTACATCCCAACTATTCCGATTGAATTGGTAGGAAAGGAGCATACCGACACATGGCAGTGTGCCGCTAGATGAGCCTGGCGAAGTGGTGCTGGGGCTTTCTGATCACCATCGTGATCTCGTCGTGAGAGGCGGGGTAACGGTTGTGGGTCAGGTGTGACATCAGCGCGACCGCCGCGGCGCCGAGCCGGCGGGAGCGGGCCGGGCCGCTGGTGCCGCGCTCGTCGTCGGTGATCATGAGGCCGCGGCTGAGGCAGAACGCGTGCAGGCCGTCGCTCGACGCCAGCGGCTCGTACACCTTGGGCAGCGGGCCGGGCGTGCCCGGCGGCACCAGAGCCCGCCACAGCAGGCGGCGCAGCCACGAGGGCGTGATCCGGTCGAGCAGGCCGTAGGCCGACCTGCGGTCGCGGACGCGCACCAGCACCAGCCCGCCCGGCCGCAGCGCCAGCAGCAGCCGGTCGAACACCAGCTCCGCGTGCTTGACGCGCTCCAGCAGGAACGACAGCTGGATGACGTCGAAGCCGCGCGGCGGCAGCGGCGCGGAACGCAGGTCGCCGAGCGACCACGCCACCAGGTCGGCCCGCTCGGCCACCACCCTCCTGATCGCCGGATGGTTCTCGTCCACACCCGTCGCCCTCGTCTCGACGTGGTCGAGCACCAGGGGCTCATCGTGCGCGCAGCCGGCGACCAGCACGTCGAGCCGCCTGTCCGGCCGCCCCGCGCAGTGCTCGCGGACCCGTTCACCGAAGAGGTCGCCTCGCTGGGCGACCGATCGCACCTCAGACATGTGACCTACAGTAATCAATCGAGCCGGATCGGTAAGGCATTTCCCTGCTAGCGTCCTGCCCCGTGAGCGATCCCCTCGACGAGCAGACGCGCCATCATGTCTATGTGGGCAACGCCGGTGTGGACGGCGCGCTCGACCGCGGCTGGCTGCTCGGTCACTTCAAACCGCCCGGCGACCCCCGCCACAGTGACGACGTCGAGATCAAGTGGGGCGTGCACCCGCAGGGCGACGAGCGGGCGCGATGGGTCGACGGCGAGGAGCGCACGGCCCTGCTCGTCCTCATCAGCGGCCGGTTCCGGGTGGAGCTGCCGGGCCGCAGCGTGCTGCTGGCCGAGCCGGGCGACTACGTGGTCTGGGGCAAGGGCGTGGACCACTCCTGGCGGGCGGAGGAGCCGTCTACCGTACTGACCGTACGCTGGCCGTCCGTGCCTGGTTATCGGGTCGAGTGAGGTCGGGAGCGGCGAGTAGTCTGGAACGAGACCCCCGCGACCTGACCCGTCCGGGGGTAGTCGTGTTGCCGTCGTGGGGCTGTGGGCGTATCTGATGAGTCTTTCCGGACTACTTGACCTTGTTCGCGCCGACCCGAAACTGACCGCCGCTCTCGAAGAGGGCGGCGACGTCGCGCTGATCGCGCCGTCCGCGCTGCGCCCGTTCGGCGTGGCCGCGCTGGCCGGGCACGACCAGCGAACCGTGCTGGCCGTCACCGCGACCGGGCGGGAGGCGGAAGACCTCGCCGCCGCGCTGACCAGCCTCATCGAGCCGGGCTCCGTGGCGGTGTTCCCGGCCTGGGAGACGCTGCCGCACGAGCGGCTCTCGCCGCGCTCCGACACCGTCGGGCAGCGGCTGGCGGTGCTGCGCAGGCTGGCCCACCCGGTCAAGGGCGACACCGCCGCCGGGCCGCTCAGCGTGATCGTGGCGCCGGTCAGGGCATTGCTGCAGCCGATCGTGCAGGGCCTCGGCGACCTTGAGCCCATCAGGCTGCGCGCCGGTGACGACGCCGACCTCGACGAGGTCGTCGCCAACCTGGTCACCAACGGTTACCACCGCGTGGACATGGTGGAGAAGCGCGGCGAGGTGGCCGTGCGCGGCGGGCTGCTCGACGTGTTCCCGCCGACCGAGGAGCATCCGCTGCGGCTGGAGTTCTGGGGCGACACGGTGGAGGAGATCCGCTGGTTCAAGGTGGCCGACCAGCGCTCCCTCGAAGCGGCCGAGGACGGCCTGTTCGCGCCGCCCTGCCGCGAGCTGCTGCTGAACGACGAGGTCAGGGAGCGGGCGCGCGCGCTGGCCGAGGAGCATCCGGCGCTGGCCGAGGTGCTCGACCAGCTCGCCGACGGCACGCCGGTCGAGGGCATGGAGGCGTTCGCGCCCGTGCTGGCCGGCGAGATGGACCTGCTGCTCGACCACCTGCCGGCCAGGTCGGCCGTGTTCGTCTGCGACCCCGAGCGGATCAGGGGCCGGGCGGAGGAGCTCGTCCGCACCTCGCAGGAGTTCCTCGAAGCCTCCTGGATCAACGCCGCGGCCGGCGGCGAGGCGCCCATCGACCTCGGCGCGGCCGCGTTCCGCTCGCTGGAGGAGATCCGTGACCACGCCGACGCGCTCGGGCAGCCGTGGTGGACGATCGCGCCCTTCGGCAACGGCGTCGAGCTGGACGCCCACGACTCCGAGGCCTACCGCGGCGACACCGCCAAGGCGCTGGCCGACATCAAGGGCTGGCTGGCCGAGGACAAGGCCGTCGTGCTGCTCAGCGAGGGCCACGGGCCGGCCGAGCGCATGGTCGAGCTGCTCAAGGGCGTGGACGTGCCCGCCAGGCTGCACCAGTTCCTGGACAAGGCGCCCGAGGCGAAGGTCGTCCACGTCTCGACCGGCCTGATCGAGCACGGCTTCATCACCCCCGGCCTGGCCGTGCTCACCCACCTCGACCTGGTCGGTCAGAAGGCCTCCACCAAGGACATGCGCCGGCTGCCCTCGCGCCGCCGCAACATGGTGGACCCGCTGCAGCTCAAGGTCGGCGACCACGTGGTGCACGAGCAGCACGGCGTCGGCCGCTACGTCGAGATGGTGCAGCGCACGGTGCAGGGCGCCACCCGCGAATACCTCGTCATCGAGTACGCCAAGGGCGACCGGCTCTACGTGCCGACCGACCAGCTCGACGAGGTCACCCGCTACGTCGGCGGCGAGGCGCCCACGCTCAACCGCATGGGCGGCGCCGACTGGGCCAAGGCCAAGTCCCGCGCCAAGAAGGCGGTCAAGGAGATCGCCGGCGAGCTGATCAGGCTCTACTCCGCCCGCATGGCCTCGCCGGGACACGCGTTCGGCACGGACACGCCCTGGCAGCGCGAGATGGAGGACGCCTTCCCCTACGCCGAGACCGGCGACCAGCTCGAAGCCATCGACGAGGTCAAGCGCGACATGGAGCGCGGCGTCCCGATGGACCGGCTGATCTGCGGCGACGTCGGCTACGGCAAGACCGAGATCGCGGTGCGGGCGGCGTTCAAGGCGGTGCAGGACGGCAAGCAGGTCGCGGTGCTGGTGCCCACGACGCTGCTGGTGCAGCAGCACATGTCCACCTTCGCCGAGCGCTTCTCCAGCTTTCCCGTCGCGATCAGGGCGGTCTCCAGGTTCCAGACCGACGGCGAGGTCAAGGGCACGCTCGAAGGGCTGCGCTCGGGCGCGGTCGACGTCGTGATCGGCACCCACCGGCTGCTCAGCCCCGAGGTCAGGTTCAAGGACCTCGGGCTGATCATCATCGACGAGGAGCAGCGGTTCGGCGTCGAGCACAAGGAGGCCATGAAGCACCTGCGCACGCAGGTCGACGTTCTGGCCATGTCCGCCACGCCGATCCCGCGCACGCTGGAGATGGGCTTGACCGGCATCCGCGAGATGTCCACCATCCTCACGCCGCCCGAGGAGCGGCATCCGATCCTCACGTTCGTGGGGCCGTACGAGGAGAAGCAGATCGGGGCCGCGATCCGGCGCGAGCTGATGCGCGACGGGCAGATCTTCTTCGTGCACAACCGGGTCGCCTCGATCAACCGGGTGGCCGCACGGCTGCGCGAGCTGGTGCCCGAGGCGCGGATCGCGGTCGCGCACGGGCAGATGAACGAGCACCAGCTCGAAAAGATCATGGTCGGTTTCTGGGAACGCGAGTACGACCTGCTCGTCTCCACCACGATCGTCGAGTCCGGGCTCGACGTGCCCAACGCCAACACGCTGATCGTGGACCGGGCCGACAACTACGGCCTGTCGCAGCTGCACCAGCTGCGCGGGCGCGTCGGACGGGGCAGGGAGCGCGGCTACGCCTACTTCCTCTACCCGCCGGAGAAGCCGCTGACCGAGACCGCCCACGAGCGGCTGGCCACGATCTCGCAGCACACCGAGATGGGCGCCGGCATGTACGTCGCCATGAAGGACCTGGAGATCCGCGGCGCCGGCAACGTGCTGGGCGCCGAGCAGTCCGGCTTCATCGCGGGCGTGGGCTTCGACCTGTACGTCCGGCTCATGGCCGAGGCCGTGCAGGAGCAGAAGGCCAAGCTGACCGGCGCCGAGGTGCAGGAGGAGCAGCACGACGTCAAGGTCGAGCTGCCGATCAACGCCCACATCCCGCACGACTACGTGACCTCCGAGCGGCTGCGGCTGGAGGCGTACAAGCGGATCGCGGCCATCGTCACCCCGGCCAACATCGGCGAGGTGCGCGACGAGCTGACCGACCGCTACGGCAAGCCGCCGGCGGAGGTGGAGAACCTGCTGGAGGTGGCCGGGTTCCGGATCAGGGCGCGCGCGGCCGGGCTCACCGACGTCACGCTGCAGGGCCAGAACATCAAGTTCGGACCCGCCAGGCTGCGCGAGTCGCAGCAGGTCCGGCTCGACCGGCTGTACAAGAAGGCGATATACAAGCAGGCGGCGGAGACGCTGCTGGTGCCCGTGCCCAAGACCAAGCCGCTGGGCGGGCAGCCCCTACGCGACCTCGACCTGCTCAAATGGTGCGGCGATCTGGTCGAGGCGATGTTCCTCGAGCCCGCCCGGGTAAGCTAGCGGCGGTTTTCGGGTCGGAAAGGGACGTACGTGAAGTCGATACGAGTGGCTGTGACCGCCGCGGCGGTGGTCGTCGGACTGACCGCCTGCTCCTCGCCCATGCACGCGGGCGCCGCGGCCGTGGTGGGAAACGAGCGCATCTCGACGAGCGAGCTGAGCGCTGACACGCGGGCCTACCTGGCCGCGCTGAAGCAGAACCAGCTCGACGAGCAGGCGCTGGGCGTGCCGGCCACTCAGGTCGTGCTGCAGCGCCTGGTCAACGTGAGCATCTCCAGGCAGCTCATGGCGCGCTACAACGTGCGGGTGAGCGAGACCGAGATCGACGCCGCGCTCAAGGACCCGGGCCAGTTCGAGTCCCCGCAGATCAACCTGCTGGCCAACGGCGTCTCGCCCAACGACGCCCGCGACTACGGGCGGGTCATGGTCGGCCTGTCGAAGCTGCAGCAGCAGTTCGGCGGCGAGTCCGGGCAGCAGAAGCTGAGCCAGGAGTTCGCCTCCATCAAGCCGGTCTTCAACCCCCGTTACGGCGCGCTCAACCCGCAGCGCTCGCAGCAGAACCCGGCGCTGTTCCTCGACACCGGCAGATTCGGCAAGCAGACGTCCGATCAGGCGCAGCAGCAGCAGCCGCAGGGCTGACCGTGCCGCTGATCGTCGTCACCACCTCGCCCAGGGTCGCGCCGGGCCTGCTGAGCCACCAGGCCTGGCAGGCGCTGCGCTCGGGCCCGGTGCTCACCGGCTCCGCCGCCCACCCGCAGCTGCCCTACTTGGCCGAGGCCGGGATCGAGGCCGAGGTCGTCGAGCCCGACCCGCCCGCGCTGGCGCGGCGCGCGGTCACCGAGACCGTGCTGTGGCTGGCGCCGGTGTCCGAGCGCGAGGCCGAGGACTTCATGCGGGGCGTGGGGCACGCGGCCGTCGCGCTCGACGAGCCGCCGGTGATCGAGGTCGTGCCGGGGTCGTACGACCTGCCGGGGGCGCGGGTGCTCGACCTGGTGGGCGTGATGGACCGGCTGCGTACCGAGTGCCCGTGGGATCGTAGGCAGACGCACGAGACGCTGGTCCCGTACCTGCTCGAAGAGGCCTACGAGGTGCTGGAGACCATCGAGCAGGGCGACCACGCGGCGCTCCGCGAGGAGCTGGGCGACCTGCTGCTGCAGGTGGTCTTCCACGCGCGGGTGGCCGAGAGCTTCGACGTCGACGACGTGGCCGCCGGGATCGTCGAGAAGCTCGTCCGCCGCCATCCCCACGTCTTCGGCTCGGTGCGGGCCGAGAGCGCCGACGAGGTCAACGCCAACTGGGACGCCATCAAGGCGGCCGAGCGGGCCGCCAAGGGGCGCGAGTCGGTGCTCGAAGGGGTGCCGATGGGGCAGCCGGCGCTGTCGCTGGCCGCCCAGCTGCTGCGCAGGGCCGAGCGGGCGGGCGCGCCCGAGTCGCTCGCCGCCGCGGTCGGGCAGGGGGTCGCGCGCGAGCTGTTCGACCTGGTACGGCGGGCCGCCGAGGCCGGGCTGGACGCCGAGGCCGAGCTGCGCGGCGCGGCGCGGTCGTACCGGGAACGGGTCCGCACCTGGGAGTCGGCGGGCGGCTGAAGCGCGTCCGCGCGTGGGCGTCGGCGGGCGGCTGAAGCGGCTCCGCGCGTGGGCGTCGGCGGGCGACTGACCCGTACCGATAGGCTCTGACGGCATATCACCTTTCGATTTAGGAGCGCATCCCGTGGCTACCATCGAGGTCGTATACGCGCGCGAGATCCTCGACTCCCGGGGCAACCCCACGGTCGAGGTCGAGGTCGTGCTCGACGACGGCAGCAGCGGCCGCGCGGCCGTCCCGAGCGGCGCGTCGACCGGCCAGTTCGAGGCGGTCGAGCTGCGTGACGGCGGCAAGCGTTACGGCGGCAAGGGCGTGGAGAAGGCCGTCCTCGCCGTGACCGACGAGATCTTCGAGGAGATCAACGGCGTCGAGGCCGAGGACCAGCGCATCATCGACCAGATCATGATCGACCTGGACCGCACGCCCAACAAGGCCAAGCTGGGCGCCAACGCCATCCTGGGCGTCTCCCTGGCCGTGGCCAAGGCCGCCGCCGACAGCGCCGACCTGCCGCTCTTCCGCTACGTGGGCGGGCCCAACGCGCACGTGCTGCCCGTGCCGATGATGAACATCCTCAACGGCGGCGCCCACGCCGACACCAACGTGGACATCCAGGAGTTCATGATCGCGCCGATCGGGGCGGAGTCGTTCCGTGAGGCCGTGCGCGTGGGCACCGAGGTCTACCACGCGCTCAAGGGCGTGCTGAAGGAGAAGGGCTACGCCACCGGCCTGGGCGACGAGGGCGGCTTCGCGCCCAACCTGCCGTCCAACCGCGACGCGCTCGACCTGATCCTCGTCGCGATCGAGCGGGCCGGCTACGTGCCGGGCGAGGACGTCGCGCTGGCGCTCGACGTGGCCGCCTCCGAGTTCCACAAGGACGGCGTCTACACGATCGACGGCAAGGGCCTGTCGGCGCAGGAGCTCATCGAGTTCTACGCCGACCTGGTCGCCAACTACCCGCTGGTGTCGATCGAGGACCCGCTCGACGAGGAGGACTGGGCGGGCTGGAAGGCCATCACCGAGGCCCTCGGCGACAAGGTCCAGCTCGTCGGCGACGACCTGTTCGTGACCAACCCCGAGCGGCTTGAGCGCGGCATCAAGGACGGCACCGCCAACGCCCTGCTGGTCAAGGTCAACCAGATCGGCACGCTGTCGGAGACCCTCGACGCGGTAGACCTGGCCCACCGCAGCGGTTACCGCTGCATGATGAGCCACCGTTCCGGCGAGACCGAGGACACGACGATCGCCGACCTCGCCGTCGCGGTCAACTGCGGCCAGATCAAGACCGGCGCCCCCGCCCGCTCCGACCGGGTGGCGAAGTACAACCAGCTGCTGCGCATTGAGGAGCTCCTCGATGACGCCGCCCGCTACGCGGGTCGCGCGGCGTTCCCGCGTTTTCGGCGCTAGTTTCGAGTACGGCTCGCGGCGCCCCTGACCCGGCCGCGAGCCGCACTTGAGGGGGTGTGCAGCAACTTGGCGAAGAGACCGCAGCTGACCGGGCGGGCCGCGATCCTGGCCGTCGTGGTGTGCGCGATCGCGATGAGCCTGGCCTACCCGGTGCGCGAGTACATCAGCCTGCGCCGCAGCATCTCCGAGCTGCGGGCGGAGAAGGCCAGGGTCGAGGCGGAGAAGCAGGCCCTGCTGGCCCGTGACCGGCAGAGCGACGACCCCAACTGGATCAAGAAGACGGCCAAGGAACGGCTCCACTACTGCGGGCCAGGCGAGAAGTGCTACGTGGTGATGGAGCCCGACCAGGGCAGGCAGCAGGCGGCGGTGAAGCAGCCCGCGGTGGTGCCGCCGTGGTACGAGACGCTGTGGGAGTCGGTGGAGGCCGCCGACAAGGGCACGGGGCGCAGGGCCGTGACGGACCCGTCCTCGGGGCCGTCCGAGGGGCCGGCGCGGGAGTCCGACGAGGCACCCGCCAAGCAGCCCACCAAGCAGCCCTCGAAACAGCCTGCCAAGCAGCCGACCGGGCAGCCGTCGAAACAGCCCACGAAACAGCCCACCGGGCAGCCCACCGGCCCGGCCATCGGACAGCCCACCCAGCAGCCGGCCGGATGAGCCCGCCGGACGAATCCCGCGACACGGAAGGAACGCGTTGGACAGTAAGGACGTCGAGGTCGTCGAGAAGCAGCTCGGGCGCCCGCCGAGAGGGCTGCGCGAGGTCGCGCACCGCTGCCCGTGCGGCAACCCCGACGTGGTGGAGACCGCGCCGCGGCTGCCCGACGGCTCGCCCTTCCCGACCCTCTACTACCTGACCTGCCCCAAGGCCGCCTCGGCCATCGGCACGCTGGAGGGCTCCGGCCTGATGCGGGAGATGCAGGCCAGGCTGGCCACCGAGCCCGAGCTGGCCGAGTCCTACCGGGCGGCGCACGACGACTACGTGGCCAGGCGCGACCGGGCGGCCGAGGCGGAGGGCCTGGCCCCTCTTCCGCGCGACATGCAGAGCACGGGCGGGATGCCGGAGCGGGTCAAGTGCCTGCACGCGCTGGTGGCGCACGAGCTGGCGGTGCCCGGGGCCAACCCGTTCGGCAGGGAGGCGCTGGACGCGCTGCCCGACTGGTGGAGTGAGGGACCATGCGTGTAGCCGCCGTCGACTGCGGCACCAACTCCGTCCGCCTGCTCATCGCCGACGTCGGCGACGACGAGCTGGCCGACGTCGAGCGGCTGATGGAGATCGTCCGCCTCGGCCAGGGCGTGGACAGGACGGGACGGCTGGCTCCCGAGGCGCTCGACCGTACGTTCGCGGCCATGCGCGGCTACCAGGAGCTGATCCAGCGCCACGGCGCCACCGCGACGCGCGTGGTGGCGACGAGCGCGACGCGGGACGCGGCCAACCGGCAGGAGTTCGTGGACGGCGTCCGCAAGATCTTCGGGGTGGAGCCCGAAGTGGTGACGGGGGCGGAGGAGGCCGAGCTGTCGTTCACCGGAGCGACGAGGGGGCTGCTGCGCCTGTCGCCCGAGACGGAGCTGCCGCAGGGCCCGCTGCCTCCGTACCTCGTGGTGGACATCGGCGGCGGCTCCACGGAGTTCGTGGTCGGCTCGGGGCACGCCGAGTCGGCGCTGTCGGTGGACATCGGCTGCGTCCGCCTGACCGAGCGCCACCTGCGCGAGGCCGGCGACCCGCCCGCGGCGCCGGCCCTGGAGGCCGTGGTGGCCGACATCGAGGCCGCGCTCGACCGGGTGGAGGCGGAGGTGCCGGTCAGGCGGGCGCACACGCTCGTCGGCCTGGCGGGCTCGGTGACCACGGTGGCGGGCATCGCGCTCGGCCTGCCGGCCTACGACTCCGAGCGGATCCACCACTCGCGCCTGTCCGCCGAGCAGGTGCACGACGTGACGCGGCGGCTGCTCGCGATGACCCATGGTGAGCGCGCGGAGATTCCGGTGATGCATCCGGGAAGAGTCGACGTGATTGGCGCGGGCGCGCTCATTCTTGACCGGATCGTCCGTCGTTTCGCGTTTGCGCAGGTGGTCGTCAGTGAACACGACATCCTGGATGGAATCGCCTGGTCTCTTGCGACATAGCTGAAGAAATCCGGACATTCCTGATTCACGGTCACTGTTGAGTGTGTGATCAGTATTGTGCTTCAGTAAAGGGGCATTACGGGGGCTTTGTCATATCGCTGTGCGCGGAAGGCGCCGGCGTGACGACCGTTCCCGAGCGCGTCTCTTCCCCCAAAGGAATGGAGCACTCTCACATGATGTCTGTCGGGTTAGCACGTAAGGCCGCGGCGTTCGGCGCTTCGGCCGCGATGCTGGCCGGCCTGGCCGCGGGTCTCGTCGCAAGTCCGGCGCAGGCCGCTACCACCGCCACGGCCTCGGCCGCGGGCAAGGCGGCGGCCAAGCCCGCCTCGAAGCTCAGGGTCTCGGTCTCCACGCCGAAGGCCTCTCCCCGTGCTCACGACGGTTCCTGCCCGGTCAAGGTCGACTTCTCGGCCAGGATCAGGGTGCCGGTCAAGGGCAAGACCGTGCTGGCCTACCGCTGGCTGCACGGTGACGGCTCCAAGAGCAAGGTCAAGGTGGTCCGGCTCAAGGGCAAGGGCACCAAGACGGTGACGGTCAAGCAGTCCATCACCTTCAAGGAGGACGTGAAGGGCTGGGAGGCCGTACAGGTCCTCGGTCCGAAGAAGTTCACCTCGAAGAAGGGCCGCTTCGCCGTCTCGTGCGAGCAGCCCCGGGACGACGACAAGGTGCGCACGCACCTCGACCGGACGGTCTCGGCCACCGCGTGGGCGAGCCCGAGCCGGTACGTCGGCCCCTGCACCCCCGGTGACAAGATCGACTTCGTCGGCCGCATCGAGACCAGCCGCCCGACCTGGGTGCGTTACCGCTGGGTGCTCAACGGTGACGTGGTCGACTCCGGCAAGATCAAGGTGCGCGACTCGCGCCGGGTCGGCTTCGGCATCTCGCCGCGCCACAGCGGTGACGGCTACGCCCAGCTGCAGGTCCTTGGTCGCGACGGCGCCTACTCCAACCGGGCCTACTACAAGGTCTGGTGCAAGGACTCGGCTCCCGATCACCCCAAGCCGGTGACCAAGGTGTCCGCCGGTGCCACCGTGGTCAACGTCAACTGCACGGTCAACGCCTCCGCGGTCGTCACCTCGACCGGCGCGGGACGGGTCGGCTACGTGTGGAAGCTGAACGGCAGCGTGGTGACCAGCGGCGACACCTACTTCGGTCGTAACGGCGGGTCGAAGTCGATCTCCGGCTTCTCCTCCCCGCTGAGCGGCGACGCCCGCAAGGGCGGCACGGTGACGCTGTCGATCAGCGGCCCGAACAACCGCGACCACGTCGTCAAGTCCTACAGCGCGTGCGCGTTCGCGGCGCCGACGTCGACTCCCACGCCGACGCCGACGCCGACGCATACTCCGAAGCCGACGACTCCCGCGTAGTCGTCGTCAGGATCCGACATCGGGCGCCGTGCGCGCCTGAGCGTTCGCCCGGGAACCGGGTGGCCCCTCTCCGGTGCCACCCGGTTCTCTTGTTGCCACTACCGCGCTTTGCACAGTAGTGTGCATCGCGTGGACAGCAGCCAACTGCTCAAGGGCGTGCTCGACCTGGCCGTTCTGGCCGTGCTCAAAGAACGTGACGGTTACGGCTACGACGTCGTGCGCCGGCTCAGGGAGGCCGGGCTCGACGAGGTGGGCGACGCCTCGGTCTACGGCACGCTGCGCCGCCTGTTCAAGGCGGGCGCCCTGACCTCATACGTGGTGGCCTCCGACGAGGGGCCGCACCGCAAGTACTACGGGCTCAACGACGTCGGCAGGCAGATGTACGCCACCTCGGCCAAGACCTGGGGCTCCTTCTCGGCCACGATGGCAGCCCTGCTCAAGGAGGAGCGATCATGACCCCCGAACAGTACGCGCAGGCCGTACGCGAGGCCCTGGCGGACCATCCCGAGCGGGACGAACTGCTCGAAGACCTCGACGACCACCTGGGCGAGATCGCGGCGGAGTCGGACCTGCCGCTGGAGGAGCGCCTCGGCCCGCCCGGGGTCTACGCGGAGGAGCTGGCGGCCGCGTACGGGGATCGCCCTGAGAGCGGCGGAAACCGCCGCACGGCCGCGCGCGCGTGGGGACGCAGGGTCGGAGCCCTGCTCCGGGTCTCTGCGCCCTACAGCGGCTTCAGGGCCTTCCTGCCTGAGCTGCGGCCCGGCTGGTGGGTGCTGCGCGGCTACCTGCTGGCCATGGTCGTCGTCTCCTTCGCGGCGCAGGTGCGCCTGGTCCCGATGAACCCGGGCGACTGGGCCGTCGTGCTGGCGGGGATCTTCGTCTCGGTCTGGTTCGGGCGCAGGGCCGGGAGCCGGGTGGTCGTGCTGCTCGCCGTGGCCGCGAACGCGGTGGCCGCGCTGGCGTTGTTCGCGGGCATGGTGGAGGCGGGGGGTCTCACGACGCCCGTGCCCAGCGAGTCGGTCGCCACCGCCGGCCGGGGTGAGCCGGTCTACATGCGGCAGGCCTCCTCCGACGGCGTCTACAACCTGCGGCCGTACGCCAAGGACGGCACCCCGCTGACCGACGTCTACCTCTACGACCAGGACGGCAACCCGTTCACGACCAGGCCGGAGGACTACGGCTACCAGGTGGACAGGTCGTGCGGCGACCCGGTGCTCAACCGCTACCCGCTGCCCCTGATCGACGGTGACGCGGCCATGGAGCAGGAGCCGGGCATGGACGCGCCCAAGGCTCCTGCGTGCGGATCGGTCACCCCATCGGCGGCCCCATCGTCCGCGCCCACGGTCAGCCCGACGCCCGCGCGAACGAAGGGCGACTGATCGGGCACCATCGATGCCATGACCTTCGTACCTCCAGGCACCGGCTGGCCCGACGACCCCGCGACCGCCGACACCCCCGTGGCGCTCGATCCGGCGGACGTGCGCCGCCTGGCCGCCGGGTCCGGCACCCTCGCCGAGCTCACGGCCGCGCAGTCGGTCTGCCGCGCGTGTCCCCGCCTGGTGGAGTGGCGCGAGGAGGTCGCGCGGGTGAAGCGGCGCGCGTTCGCGGACGAGACGTACTGGGGCCGTCCCGTTCCCGGATGGGGCGACGAGCGGCCGGGGATCCTGCTGGTCGGCCTGGCGCCGGCCGCCCACGGGGGCAACAGGACTGGGCGGATCTTCACCGGTGACAGGAGCGGCGACTGGCTGTTCGCCTCCCTCCACCGCACCGGGCTGGCCGCGCAGGAGACCAGCACGTACGCGGGCGACGGCCAGCGCCTCATCGGCACCCGCGTGGTGGCCTCCGTGCGCTGCGCGCCGCCCGCGAACAAGCCGGCCCCGGAGGAGAAGGCCGCCTGCTTCCCGTGGATGGCCAGGGAGGTCGAGCTGGTCGCCCCGCACGTGAAGGTGATCGTGGCGCTCGGCGGGTACGCCTGGCAGGCCATGTGGCCGGCGCTCAAGGCCGCGGGTTACGAGCTGCCGCGCGCCCGCCCGCCGTTCGGCCACGGGGTGGAGCACGAGATCCGGCACGACGGGCGCCCCGTCACCCTGATCGGCTGCTACCACCCGAGCCAGCAGAACACCTTCACCGGCCGCGTCACCGCCCAGATGCTGGACGACGTCTTCGAAAGGGCCAGGTCACTGGCTGTGTGACGCGTCCCACCACGCCTGGATTGGATTCGCGGGGAGCCGCTGGCATATGCTTGTGAATGCTTTCACAAGCACTCCACGAGGGATGGGGCCTCAGGATGAACAAGCACATTTTGATCGTCGGCGGCGGGTACGTCGGCCTCTACACGGCGCTGCGGCTGCAGCGCAAACTCCACCGCGAGCTGCGCGGCGGAGAAGTCCGCATCACCGTCATCGACCCCCAGTCCTACATGACCTACCAGCCGTTCCTCCCCGAGGCCGCCGCGGGCAACCTGTCGCCGCGCCACATGGTGGCGCCGCTGCGGCGCATCCTGCCCAAGGTGCACATCCTCAACGGAACGGTGACCAAGGTCGACCACGCGGAGCGCACGGTCACCTTCCAGCCGGCCGAGGGCGAGCCGCGCCAGGTGGCCTACGACGTGATCGTGATGGCCGCCGGCTCGATCTCCCGCACGCTGCCCATCCCCGGGCTCACCGACATCGGCATCGGCTTCAAGACCGTGGGCGAGGCCATCGCGCTGCGCAACCGCGTGCTGCACCTGCTCGACGTGGCGGAGTCGACCACCGACCCCGAGGTCAGGCGAAGGGCGCTGACGTTCGTGGTGGTCGGAGCCGGGTTCGCCGGCGTGGAGGCGCTGGCCGAGCTGGAGGACATGGCCAAGGACTCCACCCGCTACTACCGCAACATCACGCCCGCGGACATCCGCTGGGTGCTCGTCGAGGCCACCGAGCGGGTGCTGCCCGAGGTCGGTCCCGAGATGGGCAAGTGGACCCTTGAGCAGCTGCGCGAGCGCGGCATCGACGTCAAGCTCGGCACCCGCCTCGAGTCCTGCGAGGACGGTCACGTGGTGCTGTCGGACGGCTCGCGGTTCGACGCCGAGACGCTGGTGTGGACCGCCGGCGTCAAGCCCAGCCCCGTGGTCAACGACAGCGACCTGCCGCTCGACGAGCGCGGCCGGCTCAAGGCCACCGCCATGCTCACCGTGGCGGGCACGCCGGACGCCTTCACGGCGGGCGACGCCGCCGGGGTGCCGGACGTGACCAACCCCGGCCAGTACTGCGCCCCCAACGCCCAGCACGCGGTCCGCCAGGCCAAGGTGCTGGCCGACAACGTCGTCCGTCACCTTCGCGGGCAGGAACTGGTCGAATACCGCCACAAGTACGTCGGATCGGTGGCCGGTCTGGGCCTGCATCAGGGCGTCGCCAATGTCTATGGCGTCAAGCTTCGCGGATTCCCTGCGTGGTTCATGCACCGGACCTACCATCTGTCGCGGGTGCCGACGCTGAACCGCAAGGTCCGTGTCGTCGTCGATTGGACCCTGG
The DNA here is from genome assembly GCF_003001935.1 of Nonomuraea fuscirosea. Taxonomy (GTDB): domain Bacteria; phylum Actinomycetota; class Actinomycetes; order Streptosporangiales; family Streptosporangiaceae; genus Nonomuraea; species Nonomuraea fuscirosea. The sequence goes on from NZ_PVNG01000007.1 coordinate 147,371, forward strand.
CCCTGTTCTTCAAGCGAGAGACGATCTCACTGGGTGAGATGGAGCACCCGCGCGAGGGCTTCAGGGCCGCGGTGGCGACGACTCACCGCTAGCCCAGGTACGGCAGCGCCCCGGCGATCATCGCCGGGGCGTTTTTCGGCACCCCTGGCGCAAGCGGAAGGGGTACCACGGGTGAGTCTTTCAGCGGTCACCGTGCTCGGCGTTGACCGGCCGGGCGTGATCGCCGCAGTAACAGGTTCTCTCGCAGACTGCGGGTTGAACATCCGGGACTCGACCATGACGCTGCTCGGCGGCCACATCGCGATGATGCTGCTGGTGGCGGGCGAGCTGGACTCCGCCGAGTTGCTGAAACGTCTGGGGACGCCTGACCTGGTGATCAGCACCTCGGCGGTGGAGGCCCGCCGGCACTTCTGCGACGAGGGCGGAGGGCTCGGCTACGTGCTGACCGTGCACGGTCCCGACCGGCCGGGCATCATCTCGGCCATCAGCGCCGTGCTGGCCGACGACGGCGGCAACATCACGGGCATGAGCTCCAGGCTCAGCGGACGCCTGTACGTGCTCATCGCCGACGTCGAGCTGCCCAAGGACGTGGACGTGGCGGCGCTCATGCGCCGGCTGGCGGCCACGGGGGCGAGCCTCGACTCCGACATCACCTTCAGACCCGTAGAACCGGAACTGCTGTGACAGGGCCGGGAGGAACGGTGCGCGCGGTGCTCGGCGCCCCGCACCCCCTCCTGTCCGCCGTGGCGGAACCGGTGGACCCGACCGAGCCCACGGTCGTGTCCGCCGCGGAGGACCTCCTGGCCACCCTGCGCGCGGAACGGGGGACGGCGGGGCTGGCCGCCCCCCAGATCGGCCTGAGCCTGCGCCTGATCGCCTTTGACGCCGGTCGCCACCCTAGAAGCCGGTCCTGGGCCGGAGAGCTCGTCCTGGCCAATCCACGGCTCGCGCGCGCGGCCCACTGGGACGAGGGCCGGGAGGGGTGCGCGTCCGTCGAGGGGCTCACGGCCGACGTCCGCCGTGCGACGCGTATCACCGTACATGGGCATTTGCCAGGCAGCGGCGAGGCGGTCACCATCGAAGCGGATGCGTTCGAAGCTCGTTGCATTCAGCACCAACTGGACCATCTAGACGGTCTACTCTTCTTGGACAGAGTCCCTGGAGCGCTATCACTTCACCGCAGACTTCACAGTTGTGGCGCCTGATGCGAAGTTGTGCTCCTCTGAACCATGGTCCGTTTCGTATGATTGCGGCGCCCCCGTAGCCCAATGGCAGAGGCAAACCCCTTAAAAGGGTTGACGTGCGGGTTCGAATCCCGCCGGGGGCACTTGCCATCTTCCCTGCCTTTGGGTCTCTGACCTGGAGGTTTACTGCGATCGTCGAACGGGCCCCGCCCGGCCCTTCTCCGCCGATATCGAGTTGTTATGGAGTTGGCCTGTCACCGGGCGGTCACTGCTGGTGGAGAGCCGGTGCCACCGGGGCTGAGGGGCCTGTCGGACGGGTGGGTAAGGTCTCGCTCACTGACTGTTGATGTAGGCGCGCGTTTACCCGGCCGAGCGGTTTTCGTACGCACGACGATATTGACAACCCGTCCGGTTTCTGCTTTCTCCCGGCCTCGCCGGAGTTTCTTTCCGTGAATGGTTGACTACGCTTTACAACCGGCCCTTTTCGGCGCGGATAACGGGGTTAGTGAGCCCCGGCCCGCCCCGGCCCGATCGCCGCCTCCACCGCGGTCCCGTCCCGGTCCCTCTGCCGGCCCGATCTCCGCACGTCGCCGCCCGTCCGGGACCGGTCCCGGACGCCGTGCTCCCGGCGGGTTTCCCCGGGGACGGCGGCGGGGAACTTCGCGGCGGGACGGTTCGTTGTGAACGACGCCGAAGTCCCGAATGAACATCGATCTGAGCGTCTAGTTGACCAAGGTGCCGCCGCGCATCGTAGGCTCGGCGTCACAGGAGGCAGCGATGGAGAGCAAGAACCCCGTATTCAGCAGGTCGCGGCAGCAGGCCGCGACGGGCTGGGCCGGCCCCAGTCCGTCCCCCGAGCATTTGCAGAACATGTACGACTCCCCGTCGTACGCACCCCCGGCCCGGCCGGCGTTCCGGGCCATGACGCTCGACGACGTCGTGGTCCGCGGGTTCATGACCCTGGGCACCCTCGTCGTGGCCGCGGCCGCGGCCTGGATCCTCGACGTGCCCCCGATGGTCGCCATCGGCGCGGCGGTCGTCGCGCTGATCCTCGGGTTGATCGCCTCGTTCACGATGAGCACCAACCCGGCGCTCATCCTGGGCTACGCCGCCTTCGAGGGCGTCTTCCTCGGCAAGATCAGCGCCGTCTTCGAGGGGATGATCAGCGGCATCGTGATGCAGGCGGTCCTCGGCACGGCGTTCGCCTTCGGCGCGGTGCTGACCGTCTACTCGCTGCGCATCGTGCGGGTCACCCCCAAACTGGTGAAGTTCACGGTCGCCGCCGCGATCGCCGCGCTCGGGCTGATCCTGGTCAACCTGCTCGTCGGCTTCTTCGTCGACGGCGGTCTCGGCCTGCGTACCGACAGCCCGATCGGCTGGATCTTCAGCGTCGTGATGATCCTGATCGGCTGCTTCTTCCTCCTGCTCGACTTCGACTCGATCGAGCAGGGCGTCAAGCAGGGCGCTCCCGACAAGTTCGCCTGGCAGTGCGCGTTCGGGCTGACGCTGAGCCTGGTCTGGATCTACCTGGAGGTGCTGCGGTTCATCAGCTACTTCAGCAGTAGCGACTGACCCTCAGCGCTCGCGCTCACAAGGGGCCTCGCCGTGACGGCGGGGCCCCTTTCGCTGTGCGATCGAAGATCTACCCGCCGTCACGAAATGATGCCTGGTTCAGGGCTTGCCATTCGCACGTCCGTGTTGCAGTGTCAAGCAAAGGACCTTAATCCGCGGAGGTGCCCATGTCCTTGAACCACTCAATGGAGACGCAGACGAAGCTGATAGCAAGGGTCCCAACGATCACGGGACGCGAACTCCCCGAGTGGTTCCAAGCCATCGACAACGGCCCGTCGTTCCTGAGGTGTGACGAGCGGGCCAACTGGCTCGCCGACGAGCACGGGCTGACCCACGGCTACGCCGCCGCCATCGTCCACGAGCACGAGCGGCACCGCCGTAACCGTATGGGCTTCATCTAAGCCCAACCGCCCCCGCGCCCGTGCCGCAGGCACGGGCGCGTCATCTTGGGGGCCGTCATCATCGGGGCATCGACCGCGTCATCATGAGGGCATGGAAATCGACAAGGCCCTCGGCTTTCTCCGCGACAACCACCGTGCGGTCCTGCTGACCCGGCATCGCGACGGGCGCCCGCAGATGTCGCCGGTCACGGCAGGGGTGCAGGACGGTCACATCGTCATCAGCACCAGGGAGACCGCGGCCAAGGTGCGTAACGCCCGCCGCGACCCCCAGGTGTCGCTGTGCGTCTTCACCGACGGGTTCTTCGGCGACTGGATCCAGGTCGACGGCACCGCCGAGATCATCTCGCTGCCGGAGGCGATGGAGGCGCTGGTCACGTACTACCGCGACATCTCCGGCGAGCACCCCGACTGGGACGACTACCGCGCGGCCATGGTCAGGGACCGCCGCGTCATCATGCGCCTCACGCCGGTGCACGCCGGCCCCGACCGCCACGGCTGACCGGCCGGCGGCCGGGTCGCGTTCCAGCGCCCCGGCCGCGCGCCGTGCCTCAGCTCAGGCGCTCGAGCACCATCGCCATGCCCTGGCCGCCGCCCACGCACATCGTCTCCAGGCCGATGCTCTTGTCGTGGTGCTGCAGGCTGTTGATGAGTGTCGAGGTGATCCGCGCGCCGGTCATCCCGAACGGGTGCCCGACCGCGATCGCCCCGCCGTTGACGTTGAGCCGGTCGAGGTCGATGCCGAGCTCCCGGTAGGAGGGGATCACCTGGGCGGCGAACGCCTCGTTGATCTCCACCAGGTCGACGTCGTCGATCGCCATGCCGGCCCGCGACAGCGCCATCTTCGACGCCTCGACCGGCCCGAGCCCCATGATCTCGGGCGACAGCCCGGTGACGCCGGTGGAGACGATCCTGGCCAGCGGCGTGATGCCCAGCTCGGCGGCCTTGACGTCGCTCATGATGACGACGGCCGCGGCCCCGTCGTTGAGCGCGCAGCAGTTGCCCGCCGTGACCGTGCCGTCGGGGCGGAAGACGGGGGCGAGCGAGGCGACCTTCTCGTACGTGGTGCCCGCCCTGGGCCCGTCGTCCTTGCTCACCACGGTGCCGTCGGGCAGGGTCGCCGGCGTGATGTCCTTCTGCCAGAACCCGTCGGCCAGCGCCTTCTCGGCCAGGTTCTGCGACCGTACGCCGAACTCGTCCTGCTCCTGGCGGGAGACGCCCTTGAGCTGGGCCACGTTCTCGGCCGTCTGCCCCATGGCGATGTAGACGTCGGGGACGGCGTCGTCCGCCCGCGGGTCGTGCCAGGTGCGGCCGCCCTCGCCGAACGCCTTCGTCCGGGCGCCCGCGTCCAGGAAGACGGGGTTGTGTGTCTCGGGCAGGGAGTCGGAGTTGCCCTTGACGAACCGGGACACGGTCTCGACCCCGGCCGAGACGAACACGTCGCCCTCGCCCGCCTTGATCGCGTGGAAGGCCATCCTGGTGGTCTGCAGCGACGAGGAGCAGTAGCGGGTCACGGTGGTGCCGGGCACGTCGTCGAGCCCCAGCATCACCGCCACCACCCGGGCCATGTTGAAGCCCTGCTCGCCTCCCGGCAGGCCGCATCCCAGCATGATGTCCTCGATCGAGGACGGGTCGAGCTGGGGCACTTTGGCCAGCGCCGCCTGGATCATCTGCACGGTCAGGTCGTCGGGCCTGATCTCCTTCAGCGAACCCTTGAAGGCTCGTCCGATCGGGGAACGCGCGGTTGCGACGATGACTGCCTCGGGCATGGCCCCTCCTCTGTCGGCGCTAATAGTAGAACTATATTCCAGTTCCCCGCGCAAGGCCCGCCGACCCCATCGCTTATCCGTACATACCCGGCGCCGTCGCCGTGTGATCGTTCACCGCGTGCACGGCGCCCTTCTCGTCGCGCCACAGCCGCCAGCCGTCCTGGCTGCCCGTGAACCAGGGCGGCGGGGCCGTGGCGGGGGAGACCCGCTTGCCGGTGGCCAGGTCGTACTCGCAGAGGGCGGCGGTGGCGTAGAAGCCGGGCGCCTGCCCGCGCAGCGGCAGCGGCTTGGGGTCGGTGACGCAGAAGGACCAGCCGCGCTCCTCCTCGACCGGCACGGGCCGGCCCGAGGCGATGTCGAACGCCGTGCCCTTGGCGTCGTGCTTGAGGAAGCCGAGCCGGTCCATCCCGTCGGGGAAGGCCAGCCACCAGCCGGATCCGGGCACGTCGGCGGCGGTGATCTGGCCGAGCACCCGGCCCGAGGCCGAGTCGAGCCGGGCGAAGCCGCCGTAGCCGCCCTGGCGGTCCACCGGGCGCACGACCGGCGCGGCGCCGGGGTTGCCGCTGGGATAGACGCGGACGACGGAGGGCCGCATCCAGTTGATCGTCCCGTCGGCGATCCGCACGGAGAAGAGCCCGAAGGTGGAGACCTTCTTGGTCCGCGGGTTCGTGTACGGGGCGACGTAGCCGACCAGGTCGTCGCCGGTCGAGCCGAAGGCCCAGCCGCCCGACAGGTCGATGCCGGGGCCGAGCGCCTGCTCGATCGGCTGCTGCCACTGCAGCTTGCCGGTCTTCAGCTCGTACGACTCCACCATGGGGTTGGCGGCCAGCCGCAGCAGCAGCACCCGGCTGTCGTCGGCCCACTCGACCTCGGAGATCCCCGGCAGCTTCCACAGTTGCTTGCCGGTCGCCGGGTCGAGCACCACCATGCGGGCCTTGGCCAGGGCGGTGTGCTCGGACAGGCACACGTAAGGACCGCATCGCTGCGGCCCGAACGTCGAGTGCACGGGCCTGGACCACTTCTGCGCGCCCGACAGGGCGTCGCGGGCCACGAGCGTGGCGTTCCAGCGGCCCTTCTTGCCCGGGTCGAGCGCGACGATCACGCTGTCGCCGCCGGTCGTCTCCACGATCGCGGGGGTGGAGACCCCCATGCCGGGCAGGCGGCCGGCCATGGTGGCGGGGTGGGCCCACAGGCGCCTGCCGTCGCGCAGGCCGATGGCGACGGTTTCGAGGGCTCCGCCGGGCTTCATCGAGGTCGTGGCGACCACCCCGCCGCCCACGGCCATCCGGCTGACGGCGTTGACCTGGCTGTTCTCCCAGGTCGTGAACGTGGTGGTGGCCGCGTCGCTGCCGGAGCAGGCCGTCACGGCGAGGGTTCCGGCGAGAGCGAGGGATGGTTTCCAGAGGGGCCGGAGCACGGGCAATCCACTCCAAAGTGGGACGAGGAGTGACGGCTCCGACGCGAAGGGTGACCGGCTGGGGGCGTGGTCCCGCCGAGCCGTTCAGGCGTCGTTGACTGGCTCGCCGAGCCGACGGCGGAACAACGTGACCCACTTACCGTGCAGGCCCGTCGCCCGCCCGTCGACCCTGGTCGCGGTGACCTCGGTGCCGGGCTCCTCCGCGGCCGTAGCCGCCGCGAGATAGATCGGTTGCAGTGCTTCGCCGCGTGCGGGGCGCGGCTCAGGCCACAGTCCCAACGCAGCGCACACTGACGGTAGCACCGCGTAAGCGGCCTGCGCGTAACCTCGGTCACTTGGATGGAAACGATCGGGTCCGAACATTTCTGTCGGATTTGTCGCGAACTCCGGGCCCAGGACGTCGGCGAACGCCACCGTACGGCCGCCGGCGTCCACCACCGCCACCGTCTGCGCCGCGGCGAGCTGCCGGCTCCAGCGCCGCGTCACCCAGCGCAGCGGCTGCGCGATGGGCCGCACGGTGCCGAGGTCGGGACACGTGCCCACGACCACCTCGACCCCCGCGTCCCTGAGCCGCCGCACGGCCTTGGACAGATGCCGTACGGCGGTCGCGGGCGGCGTCTGCGTGATGATGTCGTTCGCGCCCACGAAGATCACCGCCAGGTCGGGCTCCATCGCCAGCGCCACGTCCACCTGCTCGCCCAGCTCGGCCGAGGGCGCGCCGGACTTGCCCGCGACCACCAGGCGCACCGGACGCTCGGCGACGGCGGCCAGGCCGTTGGCGAGCAGGACGCCGGGGGTCTTGGCCGGGTCGGTCATGCCCAGGCCCACGGAGGTGGAGTCGCCGAGCATGGCCATTTTGAGTGGTTCGCCGGGAAACGCCCCGTACAGGCCGTCGGAGACGGGACCGTCGAGTCCGTGAGGCCGGCCGATGGCCTTGCGCGCGAGCAGCCCTTCGGCGATCAGCAGCCCGTACGCCGTGGCTCCGAGAGCCGTGAGGCCCCCTCCGCCGAGTGCCGCCGCTGTAGCGATCTTCCGCGCCGCGCGCGCCATGCCAGCTGGCCAGACCACGTGGGTGCCCTCCCCGGTCGAACTCGGCGGTAGCGTTTGCTTGAAAAGTAGCCGAGGGCCTGCCACCCCCACCGGACCTCGGCCGTCGGCAAGCTGATCAAGCTTCGGCAAAGAAGGTGAACACCTCGGTGCGCGTTTACGATTCCCTGGTCGACCTCATGGGGAACACCCCGCTGGTCCGGCTGCACAAAGTCACCGCGGGAGTCCCCGCCCAGGTGCTCGCCAAGGTCGAGTACTTCAACCCGGGGGGCTCGGTCAAGGACCGCATCGCCGTCCGCATGATCGAGGCCGCGGAGAAGTCGGGCGAGCTGCGCCCGGGCGGCGTGATCGTGGAGCCCACCTCGGGCAACACGGGTGTGGGGCTGGCCATCGTGGCCCAGCGCAAGGGCTACCGGTGCCTGTTCGTGGTGCCCGACAAGGTGGCCCAGGACAAGATCTCGGTGCTGCGCGCGTACGGGGCCGAGGTGGTGGTCTGCCCGACCGCGGTCTCGCCCGACCACCCCGACTCCTACTACTCGGTCTCCGACCGGCTGGCCCGCGAGGTGCCCAACGCCTGGAAGCCCGACCAGTACTCCAACGTCAACAACCCCGACTCCCACTACCACTCGACCGGTCCCGAGGTGTGGGAGCAGACCGAGGGCAGGGTCACCCACTTCGTGGCCGGCATCGGCACCGGCGGCACGATCAGCGGCACCGGGCGCTACCTGAAGGAGATCTCGGACGGGCGGGTGAAGATCATCGGGGCCGACCCCGAGGGCTCCGTCTACTCCGGCGGCTCCGGGCGTCCCTACCTGGTCGAGGGGGTCGGCGAGGACATCTGGCCGGCCACGTACGACACCGAGGTCTGCGACGAGATCATCGCGGTGTCCGACAAGGAGTCCTTCAACATGACCCGCCGCCTCGCCCGCGAGGAGGGGCTGCTGGTCGGCGGCTCCTGCGGCATGGCCGTGGTGGCGGCGCTGCGGGTGGCGGCCAAGGCGGCGCCCGACGACGTGGTGGTCGTGCTCCTGCCCGACGGCGGCCGCGGCTACCTGTCGAAGATCTTCAACGACGACTGGATGGCCGACTACGGCTTCCTGACCACCTCCTCCGACGAGGGCCTGGTCGGCGACGTGCTCGCGCGCAAGGGGCCGGGGCTGCCGGAGTTCATCCACGCGCACCCCCACGAGTCGGTCAGCACGGCCATCGCGATCATGCGCGAATACTCGGTCTCCCAGCTCCCGGTCATGAAGGAGGAGCCGCCGGTCATGGCGGCCGAGGTGGTCGGCTCCATCGTCGAGCGCGACCTCCTCGAAGCGCTCTATCACGGCAGGCTCTCCTCCGATGATCCGATCGCTGATCACATGTCCGCGCCGCTACCCACGATCGGCAGTGGTGAACCTGTGGCGCGTGCGGTGGAAGCGCTGGAGAAGGCCGATGCGGCCGTTGTGCTGGAAGACGGCAAGCCCTCCGGCCTGCTCACCCGGCAGGACCTGCTCGCCTTCCTGGCCAACCACTAGGGCTTCATGATCGACTGGATCACGGTGCCGAGGCCCTCGTCGCCGCGGCCCTCGGCGTCGGCGCGCTCGAACAGCCGCCGCAGCGCCGTCGGCACCGTGATCTCCACCCCGGCCTCCGCCAGCGCCTCCACGGCGTGGCCGAGGCCGACGGCCTGCATGTGCAGGGAGTTCAGCTCGCCCGGGTACGACCCGGCCGCGAACTCCCCGGCCAGGTGCCCGGCGTACCCCATGGGCCCGTCGCCGCCCATCTGGGTGAACAGGTCCCGCGCGAACGGCAGGAACGCCTCCGGCGCCACCCCGGCCGTGCGCAGCATCGCCATCGCGTGCATGTAGCTGGTCAGGCTGGACCAGAAGATCAGCAGCTGCGCCTGGTAGAACATCATCGCCAGGCCCTCGTCGGCCCCCACGTAGGCGACCTCGCCGAGCGTCTCCAGCACGGGGACTTGCCGGTCGAGCACCTCCTTCGGGCCGCTGTAGAACGTGTACGCCCCCGGCTGCCCGATCCCCGGCGGCGGCACCATGACACCCCCCGTGATCAGCGTGCCCCCGCGCTCCGCCACCCGGCGGGCCGCCTCACGCAGCTCGCCCGGGCTGCCCGAGCTGAGGTTGACCACGACCTTCCCGTCCAGCCGGGCGTCACCGAAGCTGTCGTACATCGCCTGGTAGCCGATCTGGCTCACCACCAGCAGCTCGCCGTCCACCGCGCTCGCCGCCCGCCTGGCGCCTCTGTCCATCAGAGGATCCGCCTTGCTTCTTGTACGGTTCCACACCGCCACCTCGTGGCCCGCGGCCAGGAACGTCTCGGCCATCTTCGACCCCATCGGGCCCAGTCCAACGACTGTCACTTGACTCATGCGCCCCACCATCGGGCAGGCCGCTACGGAATTCCTGCGGCTCCGCCACGGGTTGGCATGAATGTGCTGCGTTTCGAGGTCCTGGGCCCGTTGCGGGTCGTGACGGACGACGGCTCGCCGGTGCGTGTGGCCGAGCCCAAGGTGCGCGCGCTGCTGGCCGACCTGCTCGCGCACGGCGGCGGCCCCGTCCCGGCGGACCGGCTGATCGACGACCTGTGGGGCGCCCGGCCCGGCCGCAACCCGACCGGCACCCTCCAGGCGCGTGTCTCCCAGCTGCGCCGCTCGCTCGGCGGGTCTGGCACGGTCGTGCTCGGACCGGCCGGCTACCGGCTGGCCGCCGCCGACTCCGACGCCGCCCGCTTCGCCGCGCTCGTCGCCCGCCGCTCCGGCGACCCCGCCGCCCGCGCCGCCGAACTGGAGGAGGCCCTGGCGTTGTGGCGCGGGCCGGCCTACGCCGAGTTCGCCGACGAGGGCTTCGCCCGCGCGGAGGCCGCCCGGCTGGAGGAGCTGCGCCTGACGGCGCTGGAGGAGCAGGCCGAGTTGCGCCTCACGCTGGGCGAGCCCGTCGACCTCGGCGACCTGGTGGTCCGCCATCCGCTGCGCGAACGGCTGGTGGCCGCCCACATGACGGCCCTCTACCGGGGCGGGCGGCAGAGCGAGGCGCTGGCGGCGTACGGGGAGCTGCGCGGGCGGCTGGAGGAGGAGCTGGGGCTGGACCCCTCGCCCCGGCTGGCCGCGCTGCGCCAGGCGATCCTGCGCCAGGAACCGGGGCTCGGGGGCGCACCCCGTACCAACCTGCCCGCTCCGCTCACGGAGCTGATCGGGCGGGAGGCGGACGTGGCCGCGGTGGGTTCGCTGCTGACGACGTCCCGGCTGGTGACCCTCACGGGACCGGGTGGCGTCGGCAAAACCCGCCTCGCCCTCGCCGCCGCCGCGACCGGCCCCGCGCCCGCCGACGGGGTGTGGCTGGTCGAACTGTCCGGCGCAGCCGACCCGGCGGAGGCCCTCGCGGCCGTACTGGGTGTACGCGACGACGCGGTCGCTCCGCTCAGCGACCGTGGCGACGGCCCCGCTCCGCTGGCGGACGTGCGCGGCGGGCACGGGGACGTTGTCGCTTCGCTCGGGAGGCGTGGGGATGCCACGGCCTCGCTGCGGGTGGGGGGTGGCGTGGCTGGGGCGATGGTGGAGCGGCTGGCGGAGGTGCTTTCGGGTAAGCGGGTGCTGGTGGTGCTGGACAACTGTGAGCACCTGGTGGAGGCGGTGGCCGGGCTGGTGTCGCGGTTGCTGCGGGCCGCGCCTGGGCTGCGGGTGCTGGCCACGGGGCAGGAACCGCTGGGGGTGACGGGCGAGCGGGTACGGGTGGTCGAGCCGCTGCCCGAGGCCGACGCCGTGCGGTTGTTCACCGCCCGTGCGGACGTTCCGGCCGACGAGACCGTGGCGGCCGTGTGCCGGCGGCTCGACGGCATCCCGCTGGCCTTGGAGCTGGCCGCCACCCGCGTGCGCGCGCTCGGCGTACGGGAGCTCGCCGCGCGGCTGGACGACCGGTTCCGGCTGCTCAGCGCCGGGATGCGGGACGCGCCCGCCCGGCAGCGCACGCTCAGGGCGATGATCGACTGGAGCTGGGAGCCGCTGGGCGACGCCGAGCGGGTGGTGCTGCGGCGGCTGGCCGTGCACGCCGACGGGTGCACGCTGGAGGCGGCCGAGGAGGTGTGCGCCGAACCCGGCGTGGACGTGCTCGACACGCTGGCCAGGCTGGTGGACCGCTCGCTCGTGGTCCGGGTCGAGGGACCCCGCTACCGGCTGCTGGAGTCCGTCGCGGCGTACTGCGTGGAGCGGCTGCGGGAGGCGGGGGAGCACGATCGGATCAGGGAACGGCACGCCCGCTACTACACGGCGCTCGCGGCGCGGGCCGACCTGCGGGGACCGGGGCAGCGGGAGTGGCTGGCCCGGCTCGACGCCGAGAGCGCCAACCTGCGCCTCGCCCTCGCAGGACCGGATGCGTTGCGGCTGGTCAACGCGCTGGCCTGGTACTGGATCCTGCGCGGCCGACTCAACGAAGGCCGCCGCTCCCTCACCGCGGCCCTGCGCGCCGCCACGTCCGCCGCTGGTGAGGGGGAGGTGGCGCGGGCGTCGGTTTGGCTGGCTGGGATGGAGTTGCTGATCGGCGGGAGTGCGTCGCCCGTACGGTGGGACGGGCTGGATGCGGCGGGGGTGGCGCTGGCCGACTGGCTGCTGAGTCACGTGCGCTGGGCGTACGGCGATCACCGGGCGCACGAGGCGGCGGCGGATCGGGCGCTGGTGGCGTTCGAGGCGCTGGGGGATCGGTGGGGGGTCGCGGCGGCTCTGTGTCTGCGAGCCAAGCTGGCCGTCGGGCGCGCCGATCTGGCCGCCATGGAACGGGACGGGCGGCGGGGGCTGGCGTTGTTCGAGGAGCTGGGTGACGCCTGGGGACGGATCGAGGCCATGGACGTCCTCGATCGGGCGGCCGAGATCAGGGGCGACTACGCCGAGGCCCTCCGCCTCAGGGAGGAGGGGCTGCGGCTGGCGGAGGAGCTGGGGTTCGAGGTGTCGTTCAAGCTGGCGGGGCTGGGCCGGATCGCGCTGCTGGCGGGGGACTACGTGCGGGCGGACGACTACCACGAGCGGGCCAGGGCGCTGGCGGTGGCGCAGTCGTACAAGTCGGCCGAGGAGAACGCCGTGCTCGGGCTGGCCATGAGCGCGCGGCGGCAGGGCCGGCACGAGGAGGCGGAGGCGTACCTGCTGCCCGTGCTGGACTGGCTGCGAGGGGTGGAGGGCACGCCCGGGGTGGCGTTCATCATGGCCGAGCTGGGTTTCGCGGCCGAGCAGCGCGGTGCGGGGGCGGCGGCGCTGAGCAGGCACCGCGAGGGGTACGCGGCCGCGCGGGCCACCGGCGACCCCCGCGCGATCGCACTCGCCCTGGAAGGGCTGGCCGGGGCCCTGTCACTTCCCCTTGAGCGCCCTACGACTGAGCGCTGTACGGCTGAGGGCTGTGCAGCTGAGCGTTGTACAGCCGGGGAGCAGGAACAGGAGCTGGAGGTGGAGGCGGCGGGGCTGCTCGGGGCGGCGGCGGCCATCAGGCGGGCCGCCGGGACGCCGCTGCCGGCCGGCGAGCGGCTGGACGTGGACCGGATCCTCGGTCGCCTGCGCGCCGCCCTCGGCGATGAGACACTCGCCCGCGCGCTGGCCTCAGGAGAGGGGGAACTCGGCGATCACTTCCCAGGCGCCCTCGGGGGACGGGCCCGCGTAGAGCCGGCCGCCCAGTGCCTCCACCCGCTCGCCCATCCCGACCAGCCCGAACCCGCCGCCGAGCCGGGACACCCGCGGGTCTGAGCCGGAGCCGAAGTTCCGTACGCGCAGCACCGTCACCCGTTCGAAGCGGCGCAGATCCGCTTCCACCCAGGCGGTGCGGGCGGCGTGCTTGCGGATGTTCGTGAGGGCTTCCTGGAGCACCCGGTGCAGGGTCGTCATCACCTCGGGCGGCAGCGTGCGGTCGTCCAGCCCCTGGCCGATCTCGAAGGCCACCTTCGGCCCCTCCGAGGAGAACCGGTCGGCCAGCATCCGCAGGTCGGCCAGCGTGATGCCCGGTTTCCTGGCCGCCTCGTCCTGCGCGCGCAGCACCGTGACCATGCGCCGCATCGAGGTCAGCGCCTCCGAGCCCGCCGACGCGATCGCGTCCAGCGCGGGGGCCACCGCGTCCGGCCGGGTCTCCGCGACCGTACGGGCGGCCTGGGCCTGCACGACGATGCCGGTGATGTGGTGGGCGACCAGGTCGTGCAGCTCCCTGGCCAGCTCCAGGCGTTCGGCCCGGCGTACCGAGTGCACCGCCTCCGTCCGGCGTTCCTGCTGGAAGCGCAGGTAGCCGCCCGCGCCCGCGGCCATCGACCACCCCGCGAACAGCACGAACGAGAACACCAGCCCCGCCCCGTCGTAGTCGCGCCCGCTCCCTTCGATCATCAGGACGACCAGCGCCGCGATGGTCAGCACCGCCGCCCGGTGCAGCGGCTGGATGTGCCGCAGCACGCCGATGAGCAGGATGAGCAGCGCGCCCGTCTCCGTCATGCCCGGCGCGCCCGCCGTCCCGGTCAGGCCGATCACCATGGACGAGACGAACGACAGGCCCAGCAGGACGCAGAACCCCTCCAGCCGGTACCTGCGCCGCAGCATCACCGCGGCGATGCCGGCCGCGCCGCAGAAGGGGACCAGCCACTGGAACGTCCCGACGGAGGTCGCGAGCACGAGGTCGATCAGCAGCATCATGCCGAGCCAGCCGAGCATCGCCAGCTCGCTGAGCCGGCGGAGCCAGTACACGACCCGTTTCGAATCCCCCACGGCCCCGAGCCTAAGCCGCAAGTCGGACAAGTCGTATCAACCGTTCGGCCGAGGCGGCTCTGCGGAGACCAGCCCTTCAGCGGAGGCGCGACGCGGGGTGCCTCACCGATGCTGGATATGTCGGAAGGGGACAGAGAAATGGTTGCCATCGGGTTCGCGCTGCTGAGTCTCGGGCTGGTCGTCGCGGTACTGCTCGCGCTGGCCGACCCCGTGCTGCTCTCGCGCATCAACGGGGAAGAGGCGCGCGGCGGCAGCGGCCGGTTCGTCAAGGCGGACGTCGTACGGCTCCCGCCCCGGTCAGGCGGGGACCGGCAGGAGCCGAAGGCGGCCTGACCGACCCGGCTCGCGCGGGCATGGTGCGCGAGCCCCACGGGGGCCGTCGGGGACGGAACCCTCGTGAGCGGCCCGCGGTCCGATGGGGATCGGACCGCGGGCCGCGCCTCTCTGCGGCGGGTGGTACGGGGGCCGTGGTGCGCGGCGTGCCAAGCGGACGTTCACCTGGGGCGGGGCCTGTAACGTTGCCTGTATGAGCAACGGTTTTGAGACGCTGGCCATCCACGCAGGTCAGGAGCCCGACCCCCTGACCGGCGCGGTGGTGCCGCCGATCTACGCCACGTCCACGTACAAGCAGGACGGCGTGGGCGGGCTGCGTTCCGGATATGAGTACAGCCGCTCGGCCAACCCCACCAGGACCGCGCTCGAATCCGCGCTGGCCGCCGTGGAGGGCGGGGCGCGCGGGCTGGCGTTCGCGTCGGGACTGGCCGCCGAGGACACCCTGCTGCGTACGGTGTGCCGGCCGCAGGACCACGTGATCATCCCCAACGACGCCTACGGCGGCACCTACCGGCTGTTCGCCAAGGTGCACGAGCGCTGGGACCTGCACCACGACCCGGTCCCGCTGCACGACCTCGAAGCCGTGGCGGCCGCGATGACGCAGAAGACCAAGGTGGTCTGGGTCGAGACGCCCACCAACCCGCTGCTCGGCATCGCCGACATCGCCGCCCTGGCCCAGCTCGCCCACGACAACGGGGCGCTGCTGGTCGTCGACAACACCTTCGCCTCGCCCTACCTGCAGCAGCCCCTCGCACTCGGGGCCGACGTGGTCGTGCACTCGACCACCAAATACGTGGGCGGGCACTCCGACGTGGTGGGCGGCGCGCTGATCGCCGCCGACGCCGGGCTCGGCGAGGAGCTGACCTACCACCAGAACGCGATGGGCGCGGTGGCGGGGCCGTTCGACGCGTGGCTGACGCTGCGCGGGCTGAAGACGCTCGGCGTCCGCATGGACCGCCACTGCGACAACGCCGAGCGCGTCGTGGACCTGCTGCTCGCCCACCCGCGCGTGACCGAGGTGCTCTACCCCGGGCTGCCGGAGCACCCCGGCCACGAGATCGCGGCCAAGCAGATGCGCCGCTTCGGGGGCATGGTGTCGTTCCGCGTGGCCGGGGGTGAGGCCGAGGCCGTCGCGGTGTGCGACCGGGCGAAGCTGTTCACCCTGGGCGAGTCGCTCGGCGGCGTGGAGTCGCTCGTCGAGCACCCGGGCCGGATGACGCACGCCTCCGCGGCGGGGTCCCCGCTGGAGGTGCCGTCCGACCTGGTCCGGCTGTCGGTGGGCATCGAGACCGTCGACGACCTGCTCGCCGACCTCACCCAGGCGCTGCGCTGACGCGCCTGGTCAGGAGGGGACGACCATCAGGAAGAGGATCACCAGCCAGATCACGGACAGCAGCCCGCTGATCGCGGCGATCCGCCCGTTCTGCACCTTCGCGTCGTCGTCCGTGCTCTCGCTGGTGAGAGCCTGGACGGCGGTGCGCAGGTCGCGGTCGATGATGACGAGCAGCACGGCGGCCACGATGAACAGCGTCATCGACGCCGTCATGTACCACCGGCCGAGCACCCCGCCGCCCATGACCACGCCGAGCACCAGCCCGAACACGAAGACCCCCAGGCTGCCGACGGCATAGATCCTGGTGGTCCGCTGGATGAACTGCAGCGAGGGCACGTTCTTGGCGCGAATGGCGCGCGGCGCGGACATGGTCGCGGCGGTCACCGGCCCGATGGTGAAGACCGCGAAGACGATGTGCAGCCAGAGAAGCAGGGACGACATGCGGGAGACACTAGTCCCCGACGATCTCGGCGGGGGACTCGACACTCTCTTTGCTTTCTCCGGCACAACGCAGGCACAGCTCCGTGGCCGCCACCGCGACGACCATGAGCACGATGAGAAGAACCGTGGCTATCATGGCTGCCCCTCCTTCCCCGTCTCGGACGTAAATATCGTCCGTAATGACTAGACGGCCGTGCAACGGAATAAGTTCGGCGCGGGTATGGTTGGGCATCGCCGCAAATTCCTTACCGTCTGGGCACAAGGGGGTGCCGTCCGTGGCCATCAGGCACGTCGAGCCTTACACCGACGAATGGCTGCAGCAGCCGTACGGCTATG
This sequence comes from Nonomuraea fuscirosea, assembly GCF_003001935.1. Classification (GTDB taxonomy): domain Bacteria; phylum Actinomycetota; class Actinomycetes; order Streptosporangiales; family Streptosporangiaceae; genus Nonomuraea; species Nonomuraea fuscirosea. The sequence goes on from NZ_PVNG01000007.1 coordinate 163,925, forward strand.
TGCTGCAGGTCCGTGACCTGCTCGGATCCGAGGTCGCGGACTGGTGGGAGGGCCCGTGCGATCCGCGTGACGCCACGCTCAAGCTCGCCGACGGCACGGCACTGGTGTGGGACGAGGAGAGCGGCTGGCGGCTCGGCGCCTTCGTCTCGGGCGGCCGCGGCCGGCACACCGAGTTGTCGGGCGTCGTCCGCTACCTCGGTCACGGTTTGCTACCGAAACCGGAGCGCGTGGTGGCGGCGCTGCACGACGCTAGGGCGGGGGTGGGCGCGAGCTCGGCCTGGCGCCCCTGCTACCGCTCCCACCGCAACTGCCGCGACGGCTTCGACGTCGCCCTCGACTTCTACTCCCGCCTCGTGGACGCCTGAGCCCTCCCGCCCAAAGCTCTTCCGCTAGAGGCTCCCCGCTGGAGGCCTTTCACCGGAGGCCGCTTACGAGAGGGTCAGTCCAGGCAGAACTCGTTGCCCTCCGGGTCGGCCATCACGATGAAGCCGCCGCTCATCGGGGGTTCGGGCTCGTGCCGGCGGGTCCTGGTCGCCCCCAGCTTGACCAGCCGCTCGCACTCCGCCTCCAGCGCCGCCATGCGTTCCTCTCCCTCAAGCCCGGGAGCGGCGCGGACGTCGAGGTGGACCCGGTTCTTGGCCGTCTTGTCCTCCGGCACCTGCTGGAAGAACAGCCGCGGCCCCGCCCCGTCCGGGTCCTCGATCGCCGACCGGGTGTTGCGCTGATCCGCCGGCACGCCGGCCCGTTCGAGGAAGTCGTCCCACGCGGCCAGCGGATCGGCACCCTCCGGCAGGTCGACGCCGGGCGGCGCCGGATGCACGTAGCCCAGCACGTCACGCCAGAAGATCGACAGGGCCCGCGGGTCGTGGGCGTCGAAGGTGACCTGGATGGTGCGGCTCATCGGTTCGTGCCTTCCGTGCTCTCCGCGGTGGAGTGGGTGTGCAGGTAGAGGTCGCGCAGCAGGCAGACCTCGGACAGGTGATGGATCAGCTCACGGTGGATGTGCTGCACCAGGTCGGCCATGGGGGCCTCGGGGTAGGGCTCCTTCTCGCCGACCGGGGTGCGGAGCTGCGCCTCGCTCAGGCCGCGCACTCCGGTCAGCCACGCCTCGACCTGCGTGTCCAATTGGTCGAGCGCGGCGGCCGCGGTGCCGGCGTACTCCCAGCTCTCGTACGACGCCGGCGGCCCGCCGAAGTGGGAGGCGGTGCGGGCGGCGAGCACGCCCACGATGACGTGGCCGAGCCGCCAGGCGATCGTGGTGAAGGGCGACGGGACCGGCTCGGGGAAGCCGTAGTCGATCGTGAACGCCCCGGTGCCGGCCTGCACGGGCGCCGTCGAGTGACCGCGCGGCCGTACGTTCCAGGCGCCCGGCACCGGTGACCAGAAGTACTCGTCGTCGGTGAGACCTTTGAATCGGGGACGGAGATGATGGTTCCAGTGCCACTCCAGTTGCTCGCGCAGCGTCCGGTTCCAGTCGAAGTCGGTGGTGTCCATGGCTTCACTCTGACACCCCAGGCGGACAGGATCGGTCCGCTATCTCTGGCAGGCTGATTTCATGAGCGTGGCGAGCGGTGACGAGCGGGGCACGACGGAGCGGGTGCTCACCCTGCTCGGGCTGCTGCAGCAGCGCCAGGTCTGGACCGGCCCCGAGCTCGCCGCCCGGCTCGGGGTGACGCCGCGCACGGTGCGGCGCGACGTCGAACGGCTGCGCACGCTCGGCTATCCGGTGCACGCCAGCCAGGGCGTCGGCGGCGGCTACCAGCTCGGCCCAGGTCAGGACCTGCCGCCGCTGCTGCTCGACGACGAGGAGGCCATCGCCACCGCCGTCTCCCTGCTGGCCGGCGCCGGCGGCGCGGTCGCCAGTGCGGGCGAGGCCGCGTTGCGGGCGCTGACCAAGCTCGACCAAGTGCTGCCCACCCGGCTGCGGCACGAGGTGCGGGCGCTGGCGGGCTCGGTGGAGTCCTTCGGCGCCGGCGGCCGTACGCTGATCGACCCCAAGACCCTGATGACCCTGGCCAGGGCCTGCCGGGACGAGGTCGAGGCCGCCTTCGACTACCCCTCGGGGGACGAGGTGCGGGCGCGGCGGGTGGAGCCGTACCGGCTGGTCGCCTCCGACCGGCGCTGGTATCTCCTCGCCTACGACCTCGACCGCGACGACTGGCGCAACTTCCGGGTCGACCGGATGAGGGAGGTGTCCGCGCGGACCCGGCGGTTCCGCCCCCGGGCGGCTCCGGACGCGGCGGCGTACGTGCAGGAGAGCGTGGCCAGCCGCGTCTACCGGCACCAGGCCCGCTTCCTCCTGCACGCTCCGGCCGCGACGGTACGGGCGCAGATCCCGGCGTCGGCGGCCGTCGTCAGGGCGCGCGGGAACGAGCGCTGCGAGGTGACCAGCGGTGCCGCCAACCTCGACTTCGTGCTCATGCACATCGTGCTGCTGGGTCACGACTTCGACGTGCTCGACCCGCCTGAACTGGTGGAACGCTGCCGCGACCTGGCCGCCAAACTGCTGTCGGCCGCGGGGAACGACGGTCGTCGACCGCCGGGTGATCGTGGTGCGGGGTCACGTTCACGCGGGTGAGTCCGAGCGCCGAGGGCTTACCCGTGGAGGGTCAGCAGGATGTGGTCGTCGTCGCCGTGGCGCACCGTGCCGGTGCGTTCGAAGCCGTGGCGTTCCAGCAGGCGCACGGACGCGGTGTTGCCGTGGAAGGGGTCGGCGTAGAGCGGTCTGACCTTCTCCGCCTGGAGGAAGAGGCCGAGCGCGCGCGTGCCGACACCCCGCCCCCAGAACGCGCACCCCATCCAGTAGCCGATGAAGCGCCGGTCGTCTTCCCACCACGCCACCAGGTTGCCCGCCAGCTCGTCGCCGACCATGATCGCCTGCACATGGACGGTCGGATCGCCGAGGACCGAGGTGCGCCAATGACGCAGGAACGCCTCACGCTCCCGTGGCGCGAACCTCGACCGCCGCGCCGCCTCGGGGTCGTGCTCCTGCTCCAGGAACACCTCCAGGTCGGCATCCACGACATCACGCAACCGCACGTCCTCGCTCATGGCGAGCAGTCTCGCAGGCGGCACCGACAGAAACGGCTCCCACGGAAACCCCAGCTCAGGGCCCCGAGCGGGATGCCGGCCCGACGGGGCCGAGGAGCAGGGGCCATAGTGCCAGGCGGTGTCGGCGGGAGCGGCGCAGGCGGTGTCAGCGGGAGCGGCGCAGGCGGAGGAAGTCGCTGACGACGTACTCGCCCAGCCGCTCGGCGTCGGGCGAGAAGACCCGCCCGCCGTTCCTGCGCGCCACCTCGTCCACGAACTCCTTCAGCCGGTCGTCGGCCGCCAGCATGAAGATGTTGATCGTGGCCCGCCGCCGGGTCATCTTGTCCACCTCGGCCAGCGTGAGCTCCAGCGTCTCGTGCGACGGCGGCCACTCGAACGCCGAGCGCCCGTCGCGCATGAGGTGGGCGGTGGGCTCGCCGTCCGTGACCACCAGCACCACCGGCTCGAAGTCGGGGTGACGGTCGAGGTGACGGCCGGCGATGAGCAGGGCGTGGTGCAGGTTGGTGCCCTGGACCATGTCCCAGTCGAGGCCGGCCAGCTCGTCGGGCTGCAGCACCCTGGCGTAGTTGGAGAAGCCGACGATCTGCACGGCGTCCTGCGGGAACTTGGAGGCCACCAGCGCCTGCAGGGCCAGCGCCGTCTGCTTGGCCGCGGCCCAGGTGCCGCGCAGGGCCATCGAGTACGACAGGTCCACCAGCAGGCAGACGGCGGCGGCGCTGCGGCGCTCGGTCTCGGCCACCTCGAAGTCGTCGACCGTCAGCCGCACCTTGGGCCGCTCGCCGAGGCTGACGCCGCCGCCGCGCACGCCGTTGACCAGCGTGCGGACGACGTCGATCGGCTGCTCGTCGCCGAAGCGCCAGGGCCGGGAGGAGCCGGTGAGCTCGCCGGCCGAGCCCGCGTCGTGCTGGTCGTGGTCGCCGCGGCGGCCTCCGTCGAGCGAGGCGAAGACCCGGCGCAGCGCGGTCTCGCCCAGCCGGCGCACCGCCTTCGGGGTGAGCTCCAGCTTGCCGCGGCGGCGCAGCAGGTAACCCTGCTCCTCCAGCTCGCGTTCGATGCGCTTGAGCGCCTCCAGGTCGTCGACCGCCGAGCGGCCGAGCGCACGGCGTACGGCGGCCTCGTCGATGTCGTCGAGCCGCGCGCCCGGGTAGTCCTGGCGCAGGGCGGTTTCGAGCTGTGTGAGGTCGGCCAGCTCCTCCAGCGCGGTCACCGCGTCGCCCATGGCCAGGGGCTCCTCGCCGGTGAGGCGCTCGGGGGCGTTCCAGGCGAGGTCGGGGCGGCGGGCGTAGAGGGCCTCGCCGAGGCGGCGCATCTGGTCGGACAGGCCCGCCTGGTCGAGCGTCTGGTTGATGAGGTTGCCCAGCTCCTCGCGCTGGCGCGGGGTCATCGAGGCCAGCATGCGCTGCGTGGCGGCGGCGCGGCGGGCGAGGATGTCGACGAGCTCGTCGAGGGTGCGGGGCTTCTCCGGGAAGAGATCCTCATATTTCGCCATGAAGTTATCGAAGTCGTCCTGCGTGTGCTCGCCTCTGGAGTCGCGGTCGAGCATGTCGTTCAGGTCCGACATCATCTGGCGTACGCGTTCCATGGCCGCCGGGTCGGGGTTGGCCAGCGCGTCGCGCAGCCCCCTGAACTGGCTGTCCAGGACCTCCCTGCGCAGCAGGTCGCGCAGTTCCTCGAAGGTCTGCCTGGCCGCCGCCGAGCGCCACTCGTACGAGCTCAGCTCCTGGATCGCGCTGGCGGTGTCCTCGGGCAGCGCGTCGAGCTCGGACTCCCGCAGTCGCGCCTCGTCGGACGGATCGGGGAACAGCTCGGCCCGCTCCTGCCCGATCGCCTTGTCCAGCAGCGCCCTGGCCCGCTCCAGCGTGCCGTCGAGACGCCCGCGCTCGCGCAGGTCACGGCGGCGCCGGCGGACCTCCTTGAGCATGTCGTCGAGCCCCCGGCGGTCCTGGCCGCCGGGCAGGCCGCGCTTGAGCAGATCGCGCAGGGCGTGGACCGGCGTCGAACCCGACAGGATCGCATCGCCCATCTCGTCGAGCGCCGCGCGCACGTCGTAGGGAGGAGCGAGGGGGTCGGGGCCGTCGTGGTATTCGCCATAGCGGAAGGCCATCACGAAACCACGCTAACCCGGAAAACGCCCCCATGTGTGTGCATGGATCATCAGGCGTCGCCGAAGATCTCCCACACCTGGTCCAGCGAGTCGGCGCCGGGCGTGTACTCGATCTTGACCAGGACGGGGTGCCGGACCGTCTTGAGGGCCTTCGTCAGGTCCGTCCACGTGCACGGCTTCTTGCCCAGACCGTTCCTGTCGGCGTTGACCGGCCGGCCGGACAGCCAGCCGTCGCCGCAGCCGGCCGTGGTGCGGGAGAAGCCCGTGACGTACGAGTAGCCGAGCTTGAGGGTCTTTCCGCCCGTCGCGAACAGGACGGTCGTGTCGTCGACCCGCTTGATCGTTCCCCTGGCCGAGCGCTGCCCGGGCCACTCGGCGAGCAGGATCTCGTTCACCTTGACGGCCTTGCCGCCCCGGTGCTCGACCCGTACCGGTACGGGGCCGCGCCCCAGCTCGGTGGCCAGCTGCCCGGCGGCGCACCGGGTGCGCCCGAGCCCCTTCGAGTCGAGGGCCACGTGCCCCTCGGTCTCCTTCAGATCGCACTTGACCGTGACCCGCCCGTAGGCCGCCCCGGTGTAGTCGAGCCGCAGCTCCTTGGCCCCCGAGACGGCCTTCAGCCGGTGCAGCACGTTGCCCTGCCGGGTCACGCGGGTGGCCGACTTCGGCACGATCCGCAGGTGACCCTTGCCGTTGGACCAGGCCCACCCGTACGCGGAACTGGCGGCCTCGGCGGGCACGGCGAGCACGCTCAGCGTGAGAGCGGCGACGGTGGCACAGGTGAACAGGCGCATGGACGATCTCCCCCGACGGCGTAGTTCTGTACCACTATGACGCGGGAGAGCGCCCACATGTTCACGTGCGGTAAACGGTCACCCCGTCAAGGTCTTCCTTGGACAGGCGCCGCATCAGGTAAAGCCCTTCGAGAGCGAACTCCAGCGCCGCCGCGGCGTGCCCGGGAGACTCCTCGCCGGCGCCCATGCCCAGCCGCGACATGACCTTGGCCAGGCCCGGGACGGGGCCGATCCGGTGCAGCAGCTCGCCGGCCGGCACCAGCTCGCCCGACTCCACCTGGTTGCCCTCGGCGAACTTGTCGGTCACCGGCGACAGGTCCATGCCGCCCAGCCGGTTCCTGAACGTCTCGGCCGTCGCCCGGCGCAGCAGGTGGGCCAGGATCTCGGTCTCCCTGCCCTCCTCGCTGACCTCGAACTCCACCTTGCCGCGCAGGCTGTGCACCACGCAGGCCAGATCGACCACGCGGGCGACCGGCTTGTCCTCGCCGGTGAGCGCCGCCCTGCGGGTCGCGGAGGCGGCGGCGGTCTCGGCGGCGGCGATCGAGAAGCGCGCGGACACGCCGGAACGGGCGTCCACGGCGGTCGACTCGCGGACCAGCCGGGTGAAGCGGGCGATCACCTCGATCAGGTGCTCGGGGACGTCGGCCCCGATGTCCGGCACGGACTCCTGGCGGATGAGCGTGAGCTCGTCCTCGACGGTGAGCGGGTAGTGGGTGCGGATCTCGGCGCCGAACCGGTCCTTCAGCGGCGTGATGATCCGGCCCCTGTTGGTGTAGTCCTCGGGGTTGGCGCTGGCGATGAGCAGGATGTCGAGCGGCAGCCGCAGGTTGTAGCCGCGCACCTGGATGTCGCGCTCCTCCAGCACGTTGAGCAGCGACACCTGGATGCGCTCGGCCAGGTCGGGCAGCTCGTTGACGGAGAAGACGCCGCGGTTGGTGCGCGGGACCAGGCCGTAGTGGACGGTCTCGGGGTCGCCGAGCGTGCGCCCCTCCGCGATCTTGATCGGGTCGACGTCGCCGATCAGGTCGCCCACGGACGTGTCGGGGGTGGCGAGCTTCTCGCCGTAGCGTTCGTCGCGGTGCTTCCACGCCACCGGCAGCTCGTCGCCCAGCTCCCGCGCCATGGCCTGGCAGCGCGTGCAGACCGGGGCGTAGGGGTGGTCGTTGATCTCGCACCCCTCGACCACCGGCGTCCACTCGTCGAGCAGGCTGGTCACGGTGCGGATGAGCCGGGTCTTGCCCTGACCGCGCTCACCCAGGAGGACCAGGTCGTGCCCGGCGAGCAGGGCCCGCTCCAGGTGCGGCAGGACGGAGTCGTCGAAGCCGACGATGCCGGGGAAGCGCGGCTCACCCGCCCGCAGCTTGGCGAGCAGGTTTTCCCGGACCTCGGCCTTGACGGTGCGATGAACGTGGCCGCTCTCTCGCAACTCGCGGAGAATACGTGGCTGATGCACGGGATCGAGACTACGTCCCCCGTGCGGAATGTGTCAGAGAGTTTCGCAGCTGGCGGAGATTTCGGATCTTGACTATTGCGTGACGGTTCGTGCGCGTGCTTGTCCTTTTAGTGGGGAGAATCGGGCCTAGGGAACTTGGACATGTCGAGGGAGGCGAGATCCGTGGCCTTGATGACAAGCCGCTTCGCCGACGGCCTCGCCGTGGGTTCCGACCTGGTGGAGGCCGCGGAGAACGCCGTCGGTCAGGCACTGTCGAGGCTCAGCGGCCCAGCCGACCTGGTCTGCTTCTTCATCTGCGGGGACGATCCCGAGGACGTCGCGCGGGCCGGCCAGGCCGCGATGAAACTCGCGCCCGAGGCGCACGTGATCGGATGCAGCGCCACCGGAGTGATCGGGGACGGCCAGGGCGTCGAGCTGACGCCGGCCGTGAGCGCGTGGGCGGCCACCCTGGAGGGGGCGCGGCTGACCACGTTCGCGTTGGAGACGCTGACGGCCGAGGACAGGTTCGTGGTGGTCGGGCTGCCCGAGCGCGGCGGCGACGACCACGTGGCGATCCTGCTGGCCGATCCGTACACCTTTCCGACCGACGCCTTCGTCGAGCGCTCGGTCGACGTTCTGGGCGACCTGCCGCTGATCGGCGGGCTGGCCAACGGACTGCAGGGCAGGGGTTCCGTACGGCTCTTCGCCGACGGCGAGATCTACACCGAGGGCGCGATCGGCGTGCTCCTCAGCGGCCCCGTGAAGATCAGCACGGTGGTCAGCCAGGGCTGCCGCCCGATCGGCCCGAGCATGGTGGTCACCGCGTCGGAGGACAACCTGCTGCTCGAACTGGCCGGCCAGCCGGCGCTGGCCCGGCTGGAGGACATCGTCAGCGACCTGGACGAGGACGATCGCGAGCTGGTCGCGTCCGGGCTGCAGATCGGCCTGGCCATGGACGAGTACGCCGAACGGCACGAACGCGGCGACTTCCTCATCAGGGGGGTCATCGGCATCGACCCCGACCGCGAGGCCGTGGCCATCGGCGACATCGTCGAGATCGGCAGGACCGTGCGCTTCCAGGTCCGCGACGCCGCCACCGCCGACGAGGACCTCTACGACCTGCTCGACGCCCACCGGGAAGAGCTGGGCAAGGTGGACGGGGCGCTGCTGTTCTCCTGCAACGGGCGCGGCTCGGCCATGTTCGGCACCGCCGACCACGACCCGGTCGCGCTGCGCGACACGCTGGGGCCCATCGGGGTGGCGGGCTTCTTCGCGGCGGGGGAGGTGGGGCCGGTCGCCGGGCACAACCACGTGCACGGGTTCACCGCCTCGGTCCTGGTCTTCTCCAGCGCCGCCGGCGGCCCATGACGACGCACGTCGCGGCCGGCCGCCGGTTCGCCGGGCCGCTTCCGAGGTGGCTCGCGAGGTCGCTTGAGAGGCCGCTTCCGGGGTGGCTCGCGAGGTCGCTTGAGAGGCCGCTTCCGGGGTGGCTCGCGAGGTCGCTTCAGAGGCCGCTTTCGCGGTCGTACGCCATGGCGGGCCGCCGGTCGTGATCCTCGCGATCGACGTCGGCGGCACCAAGATGGCCGCCGGACTGATCGCCCCCGACGGCTCGGTGACCACGTCAGGACGGGCCACCACCCCGCAGGGCGCGGACGCGGAGACCCTGTGGCGGACGCTCGCCTACCTGGTCGAACCCCTGTCCGGGGAGGCCGAGGGGGTGGGCGTGGGCTGCGGCGGGCCGATGATCTGGCCGGACGGCGAGGTCTCGCCGCTGAACATCCCCGGCTGGCGCCGCTTCCCGCTGCGCGCCCGGCTGACGGCCCGCTTCCCCGGCCTTCCGGTACGGCTGCACAACGACGCCGCCTGCCTGGCCGTGGCCGAGCACTGGCGCGGGGCCGGGCAGGGGAGCCAGGCCATGCTCGGGATGGTGGTGTCCACCGGGGTGGGCGGCGGTTTGATCCTGGACGGGCGGCTGGTCGACGGCAGAACCGGCAACGCCGGCCACATCGGGCACGTGGTGGTCGAGCCGGAACGCGGGTCCCGCTGCGGCTGTGGCGGCACGGGCTGCCTGGAGACGGTCGCGAGCGGCCCCGCCCTGGTCGCCTGGGCGTTAGCCCACGGCTGGACCCCGCACCGGGCTTCCATCGGCGACCACGGCTGGACCCCGCACCGCGCTTCCATCGGCGACCACGGCTGGACCCCGCACCGCGCTTCCATCGGCGACCACGCCGGGGGCCTGGGCAGAGCCGGTGAACATGCGCCGGAGACGGGTGCGGGAGCGTATCGGGAGGACCGGCGGGTCACGGCACGGGTGCTGGCGGCGGACGCGCGGGACGGGGACCCGGTCGCGCTGCGGGCGATGGAGCGGGCCGGGCGGGCGCTGGGCGTCGCCATCGCCTCGGCCACCCACCTGTGCGACCTGGACCTCGTCACCATCGGCGGCGGGCTGGCGCAGGCGGGGGAGCCGCTGTTCCGGCCGCTGGAGGAGGCGCTGCGGCAGCACGCGCGCATGGGGTTCGCCCGCCGCGTGAAGGTCGTCCCCGCCGCTCTGGGGCAGGAGGCGGGCCTGGTCGGCGCCGCCGCACTCCTGCTGGCCGGAGACGCCTACTGGCCCCGTACGGACGCCTGAGGCGCCTTACGGCCCCACGAGGCATATGGCCGCACGAGCCCCGGCACCCCGTGCCGTTCGGGAGGGGCGCCGGGCCTCAAGGGATCGGCCGGTCCAGGAGCGCGCTCAGTCCCGCTCGGTGGTCAATCACGCTCGGTGGTCAGGCCAGGCCCTCCGTCGTCCGTCCTGGAGTCGGTAAGGGGGCCGTCGCCCTGCCGGTCGGGGGCGCGGCCGTCGGACGGCGGCGGAGCCTGCACCGGGACGGCCTCGCACGGTGCGACCGCACCGTCCACGACCTCCAGAGCGGTCGCGAACGGCGGCAGGTCGTCGCCCGCCCCGCTCTTGGACACGGCCAGCACCAGCGTCGCCCCCTCCGGCACCTGCCCCTGCTCGATCGTGAACGTGATCCCCGAGCCGCCCTCGCCGACCCCGACGCCGGTCGCGAACCGCCCGGAGGCGGCCCCGTTCCGGCCGCGCGGCTGCTTGCAGATCCGCCCCTCGGGCAGGTAGTCCACCACGGCCTTGATCCCGGCCCCGGCCAGCTCGGACTCCAGCCCCTCCGGGTCGGTGAACGCGTTGATCCGCACGCTCACGCCACCGTCGGCGTCCTTGGTCACCGCGTACGCCGGGCTGCCGATGAGTCCGGTCAGCGCCACCACCGCGGCGGTGGCGGCCGCGACCCCCGCCACCGCTGCGGACAGCCCCACCAGGCGCCCGCGCGAGCGCCGCACCGGTGTCACAGTCGTCGTCCTGTCCTCCGCCGTCCTCGTCGTGATCTCTTCCTTGAGCGCGCCGAGAAGGCGATCTTCGAAGTTGCTCATGCCTGTCCTTCCAGGTACACGGCGGATGGCGAAGCGACGTTCTCCAAGGCACGTCTGGCCCGGTGCAGTCTGACCCGCGCGGTCACCTGCCTGATGCCCAGGGCTCTCGCGGCCTCCGTGACGGTGAGCTGATCGATCACCACGAGCTCCAGCACGGCGCGTTCGCCCTCGGGCAGGCCGTCCATGGCCCGCAGGGCGTCGCGCATCCGGCGCTCGGCGTCGATCCGTTCCTCCATCCTGGCGAGATCGTCGTCGTCCATCAGCCGGCGGCCGGCGACGCGGCCGGATGCCCGCGTCTCCCTTGCCGCCTTACGGTGCTGGGCGGACACGACGTTGCGCGCGATGCCGTACAGCCAGGCGGTCTCGCTCCCCCGGGTGGGCACGTAGGTGTGTGCCGAGTCAAGGACCGCCAGGAAGATGTCGGCTGTCAGGTCGGCGGCGAGGTGAGGGTCGCTCACCCGCCGGACCGTGAATCGCATGACGGCATCGACGTGGCGGCGGTAGAAGGCCTCGAAGGCCTCGGGGTCGTCGTTGAGGCGCACTGGCCTCGCTCCCTTCGTCGTTCGCCCTTACATCAGTACTTGGACCGGGCGGCGGGGAGCGTTTCCTGGCAGGTCAGGTGGGGCGGCGGGGCTGGAAGAGCCAGGCGTCGAAGAGTGCGGTGAGGTCCTTGCCGGACAGGCGTTGGGCGAGGTCGATGAACTCGTCGGTGGTGACGTGACCGTAGCGGTGGTCGGCGGCCCACGTCTTGAGCAGGGTGAAGAACGTGGCGTCGCCGATGGCCCTGCGCAGGGCGTGCAGGGTCATGCCGCCGCGGGTGTAGACCGACTGGTTGAACAGGTCGTCGGGCTTGGCACGCCCGGGAGGATAGGTCCACATCGGGTCGGTGGCGGGGCGTTTGAGCAGCTCGGCGAAGGTGGCCTCGGCGGTCTTGCGGCCCTTGTGCTCCTGCCACAGCCACTCGGCGTAGGTGGCGAAGCCCTCGTTGAGCCAGAGGTCCTTCCACCGCCTGATGGTCAGGCTGTTGCCGAACCACTGGTGGGCCAGCTCGTGCGCGATGATCGTCTCGTCGGGGTCGAAGCCGCCGTAGAGGGGTTTGGTCTGGTTTTCCAGCGCGTAGCCGGCGGAGTAGTCGTCGACGACGCCGCCGGTCGAGGAGAACGGGTAGGGGCCGAAGACCGTCGACCAGTAGTCGGTCACCTCGGCGGAGGTGGTGTAGAGCTTGTCGAGCGAGGACTTGAACCGGGGATCGGTCGCGGCCAGGTTGGGGATGCCGCTGGCTGTGGCGCCCTGGCGCAGGTCGAACTTGCCGAGCGTGGCCGTGGCCAGATAGCTGGCCATGGGGTGGCGCTCGCGCCAGCGGAAGGTGGTCGTGCCGCCCTTGGTGGCGGGCGCTCCGACGAGCTCGCCGTTGGCCAGGGCGGTCAGCCCGGTGGGCACGGTGATGGTGAAGTCGTAGGTGGCCTTGTCGGAGGGGTGGTCGTTGTTGGGGAACCAGGTCTTGGAGCCGTTGGGCTCGGAGGCCACGAAGGCGCCGTCGGAGGTCGGGACGAAGCCGTACGTGCCCAGGTTGGCGCTGTCCTTGGCCGGTTTCGGCGTGCCCGAGTAGGCGACCCTGACGGTGAACCTGGCCCGGTCGGCGATCGTCTTGGCGGGCCGCACGGTCAGCTCGTCGCCCTGCCTGCCGAACCGGGCGGGCGAGCCGTCGACCGAGATCTCGCGCACGTCGAGGCCGGACAGGTCGAGATTGAAGCGGGACAGGTCCTGGGTGGCGGTGGCCTTGATGGTGGTGACGCCGGTGAGCCGCTTGGTGGTGGGCACGTAGTCGACGACCAGGTCGTAGTGGGCGACGTCGTAGCCGCCGTTGCCGTCCTTGGGGAAGTCGGGGTCGCCGATGCCGGGCGCGCCGGCCCGCCGGTCGGCGGCGGCCGGCGCCTCGTCGGCCGGCAGCGGCCCGTCGGCCGGTGAGCAGGCGAGCACGCTGACGAGCGCCGCGACCATGGCCATCCCGCGTCTGTTGACTCGCATAGGCGACCGGCCCCCTTCGGTTCGTGACCAGAATCTTACGCTGAGTCAGGCATTGACGACGACCGTCCTGGCGGCCTTGTCATGCAGTGCCTGTTTTCGGGGGTCGAAGAGGATCCAGCCGAGATCGAGCAGGCTGCCCACGCAGCAGAGCCAGGAGAGCACGCTCATCACGGCCTGCCTGACCGCCGCCTGGCCCACGCCGATCCGGCCGTCGTACTCGCTCACGACGCGGATGCCGAACAGCTTCTTGCCCAGCGTCTGCCCGTTCCAGAAGGCGTGCAGCAGCCAGAAGTACAGGAAGGCGAGCAGGCCGGTCAGGAAGGCGTGCTCCACCGGGTAGCGGTCCCAGACGCCTCTGCTGCCGTCCCAGGCGTACTCCCAGCTCGTCCAGCTGAACGGCGCGGCGGCGACGGAGACGATGAGCCAGTCGAGGACGCCGGCGAACAGCCGCCGCCAGCGTCCCGCCAGCCCCGGTGGCGGCAATCCCATGATGTCTGGATGACCACCACTAAGTCGGGACAAACTAAAGGTTGCCTCTGCGTTCCTGCTCGCGCTCGATCGCCTCGAACAGCGCCTTGAAGTTGCCCTTGCCGAACCCGAGCGAGCCGTGCCGCTCGATGAGCTCGAAGAACACGGTCGGCCTGTCCTGCACGGGCTGGGTGAAGATCTGCAGCAGGTAGCCGTCCTCGTCGCGGTCCACCAGGATCCCGCGCTTCTTCAGCTCCTCGATCGGGGCGCGCACCCGGCCGATGCGCTCGCGCAACTCGGGATCGTCGTAGTACGAGTCCGGCGTGTCCAGGAACCGGACCCCGGCCGCCCGCATGTGGTCGACCGTGGCCAGGATGTCGTTGGTGGCCAGCGCGATGTGCTGCACGCCGGGCCCGCCGTAGAACTCCAGGTACTCGTCGATCTGCGACTTCTTGCGGCTGACGGCCGGCTCGTTGAGCGGGAACTTGACCTTGCGGCTGCCGTCGGCCACGACCTTGGACATCAGCGCCGAGTACTCGGTGGCGATGTCGTCGCCGATGAACTCGGCCATGTTCGTGAAGCCCATCACCTTGCGGTAGAACTCCACCCACTCGTCCATCTTGCCCAGCTCGACGTTGCCGACGCAGTGGTCCACGGCCTGGAACAGCCGCCCGTTCCTGGTGCCGGGCGGCGCGACCAGCGGCTCGGCGGGGGCGTAACCCGGCAGGTAGGGGCCGCCGTAGTTGGACCTGTCGACCAGCGTGTGCCGGGTCTGCCCGTACGTGGCGACGGCCGCGAGCACCACCTTGCCGTGCTCGTCCTCCGCCGTGTACGGCTCCACCAGCCCCTCGGCGCCCTGCGCGACGGCGTAGGCGTAGGCCGCCTCGACGTCGGGCACCTCGATGGCCAGGTCGATCACCCCGTCGCCGTGCTCGGCCACGTGCCGCGCGAGCTCCGTGCCGGGCCGGATCGATCCCCTGAGCTCGAAGGTGGCGCTGCCCGACCTCAGCACGTACGCGGCCTCGTCCTTGCTGCCGTTCTCCGGCCCGCGATAGGCGATCAGGCGCATCCCGAAAGCGGTCGAATAGTAGTGGGCCGCCTGCCTGGCGTTGCCCACGGCGAACACCACGGCGTCCATGCCGTTGACCGGAAAGACATCACTCATACCTCAAACAGTGGATTCAACTGTACGACTTGCGCAACAGTTACCTCGATGAGTGCACAATCTGCCTAGTCATGCGGCCGATCCTCCGGTAAATCTGTACAGCATGACGATCGACGAACTCGACGCCCGGCTGATCACCCTGCTGACCGCCGAGCCCCGCCTGGGTGTGCTGGAGTGCTCGCGGCGGCTCGGCGTGGCCCGTGGCACGGTCCAGGCCAGGCTCGACCGGCTCGCGGAGCGGGGGGTGATCACCGGTTTCGGCCCCGACGTGTCGCCCGCCGCCCTCGGCTACGACGTGACCGCGTTCGTCACGATGGAGATCAGGCAGGTGGCCGGGCACGATCCGGTGGCCGACCGGCTGGCCCGCATTCCCGAGGTGCTGGAAGTGCACACGATCACCGGTGACAGTGATCTGCTCTGCCGGGTCGTGGCGCGCACGAATGCCGATTTGCAAAGGGTTATCGATCGCATCGTCGACGTACAGGGCGTACTCAGGACTAATTCGATCATCGCCCTTGACACTCCGGTTCCCTACCGAGTGTTGCCTTTGGTCGCCGATGTTCCACGTCGTGAGGGCCGCTAGTCGTACTATCGCTGAGGGACAGGGCACCATTGTCGATCGTTTACCCTTGGCATTCGCCCAGCTTGCGGGGGTTGGGCGACGCTTGACGACGAGGGGAGTCGAGGGGTGCGGATCGGCGGTGACAAAGGGATGCGGAAACGACGGATACTCCGGGTTCTCCTGATATCTATCGGTACCGGGATCCTCGTACTGGCCGGGCTTTTCGCTATTGCCTGGGCATTGACGCCTATTCCCGATACGACCCAGAAACAAGCCACGGCGCAGGGTTCGGTGATCTATTACCGCGACGGCAAGACGGTGCTCGCGCGGCAGGGGATCGACCGCAGGAAGGTCGAACTGGCCAAGGTGCCCAAGCACGTGCGCGACGCCGTCATCGCCGCCGAGAACCGCTCGTTCTACGAGGACGCAGGCGTCTCGCTCAAGGGCACCGGGCGGGCCGTGTGGTCCACCCTCACCGGGCAGCAGCTCCAGGGCGGCTCCACCATCACCCAGCAGCTCGTGCGCAACTACTACAGCGGCCTGAGCCAGGAACGTTCCGTCACCCGCAAGTTCAAAGAGATCCTCATCGCGATGAAGGTCGACCAGTCCAGGTCGAAGGACTGGGTGCTGGAGCAGTACCTGAACACGATCTACTTCGGCCGGGGCGCCAACGGCATCCAGTCGGCCGCGCGCGCCTACTTCGGCAAGGACGTCGAGGAGCTCAGCGTCTCGGAGGGCGCCTACCTCGCCTCGGTGATCCAGCAGCCCAGCCGCTTCGCCGCCCCCAAGGGCTCCGACCTGGCCGCCGCCCAGGAACGCTGGCGCTCCGTGATCGACGCGATGGGCCAGACGGGCGCGCTGCGCGCCGACGAGGTGGCCTCCCAGGTCTTCCCCAAGCTCAAGGCGCCGAAGAAGCCGTTCGAGCTCAAGGGCCAGGCCCAGTACATGCTGGAGCAGGTCACCGCCGAGCTCAACCGGCGCGGCTACTCCGACGAGGACGTCAACAGCGGCGGGCTCAAGATCGTCACGACGTTCGACAAGAAGCTCATGCAGGCCGCCGAACGGGCGGTCTCCGACATCCTGCCCGACGGCACGCCCAAGAAGGTGCGCACCGGCCTGGCGGCCGTCGACCCCGCCACAGGCGAGGTCGTCGCCTTCTACGGGGGCAAGCCCTCCCAGTCGAAGTACTACGACAGCGCGTTCTCGGCCAAGGTCATGGCCGGGTCGACGTTCAAGCCGTACACGCTGGCCGCCGCGCTCGACAACGGCTTCGACCTGTCCACCCGGGTCGACGGCAACTCGCCGATGCACGTCGCCTCCGCCTCCCAGTCGATCCCCAACGACGGCGACCGCTCGTACGGGCAGATCAACCTGGTCAGCGCCACCCAGAACTCCGTCAACACCGCCTTCGTGGACCTCGGCCAGAAGGTCGGCCTGGACAAGGTCGCCAAGACCGCCGAGGCGGCCGGGATCCCGGCCGCCCAGCTCGACCAGCACGCGAACGCCGCCGCCTTCCCGCTCGGCGTGGCCTCCGTCAGCGCCGTCCAGAACGCCTCCGGCTTCGCCACCTTCGCCAACAAGGGCGTGCACATGGAGGCCCACGTGGTGAAGTCGGTCACCGACGCCGACGGCCGCGAGGCGGTCGTCAAGCCGCTGGCCACCAAGGCTGTGGGCGAGCAGGCCGCCGCCGACACCACGTACGCGATGCAGCAGGTCGTCAAGTACGGCACCGGCACCGCCGCCCGGCTCTACGACCGGCCGGTGGCCGGCAAGACGGGCACCACGGACGAGTCCAAGGCGGTCTGGTTCAACGGCTTCACCCCGCAACTGGCGGTCGCGGTGAACATGTTCCGCGACGACAACGCCACGGTGACGATCCCCGGCTACGGCACCCAGTTCGGCGGGCAGTTGCCGGCGCAGATCTGGCGGGCGTTCATGACCGAGGCGATGGCGGGCAAGCCGGTCGAGGAGTTCCCCGAGCCGTCGGAGTACGGCTGGTCGCCCGACTACTCGGAGCCCGACCGGGGCCGGGGCGACCTGCCCGACCAGGAGTACTCGCCGCCTGCCGACCAGGACGACTGGGACGTTCCCGAGCCCGACTTCACCGGCGAGCCGCTGCCCGACGAGCAGCCCACGGAGGAGCCGCCGTCGGACGACGGGCGGCCCGACGAGCAGCCACGCGAGAGCTCACCGCCGGACACGCTGGTGCCCGACGCGCCGTCGATCCAGCAGGACGGCGGCGGTACGGAGGACGACAGAACCGGCCGCCGCCCGACCGGCTGACGGGCTGGTCGCGCGGCTGAGAAGCCGTCCTCGGCCCCGCTGGCCGCGGGCTCGCGCGCCTGAGCGGCCGTCCTCGGCCCGGCTGACCGCGGGCTCGCCTGCCCGAGCGGCCGCGCCCGCCCGCCCGGCTGGCCGGGCGCGGCCGGCCGGGTCAGCGGGCCAGTTCGGCGCGTAGTTCCTCGACCGTCGTCACCGGCATCCGGCAGGCGAACTGCCTGCACACGTACGCCGCCGGTGCCCCGCCGACCGGCGCACGCCCCTCCAGCAGGGCGGGGAAGACGGGTTCAGCCCCGTCGGGCGCGTCGCCGTCACCCCGGCCCAGGGCCACGACCAGCCCGGGCGCGGCGGCGAGCAGCGCCTCGCGGTGCAGCGCCGCCGTACGCGGGTCGTCGGCCGGCCCGACCACGGCCACCTCGGCGGGCCCCGACAGCGCCGCCCGCGCCACGGCCAGCCCCCACCCCGCGAACCTGGCATGCTGCGTGGCCAGCACCGACACGGTGCCCAGCGCGGCCTGCGCGCCCTCGCGGTGCCGGGCCGAGCCGGTCAGCGCCCCGTAGGAGAGCAGCGCCCCGGCGGCCGCGTACTGGCCGGAGGGGGTGGCGTTGTCCGTCGGGTCCTGCGGCCGCTGGAAGAGCCGCTCGGCGTCGTCGGCGGTGTCGTAGAGGCCGCCGGACCCGTCGGAGAACCGGTCGAGCACGGTGTCGAGCAGCGAGCCCGCCAGCCGCAGCCACCTGGCCTCGCCGGTGACGCCGTACAGGGAGATGAGGCCCTCGGCCAGGTCGGCGTAGTCCTCCAGCACTCCGGCGTTGGTGCCCGCCCGGCCGTCCTTGGAGGTGCGCAGCAGCCTGCCGTCGGCCATGTGCGTCTCGGCGAGCAGCTCGGCCGCCGCCGTGGCCGCCGCCACCAGCTCGGGACGCTCGAAGACCGCGCCGGTCTCGGCCAGCGCCGCGATGGCCAGGCCGTTCCACGCGGCCACGACCTTGTCGTCGCGCCCCGGACGCACCCGGAGCTCGCGGGCGGCCAGCAGCCGCGCCCGCACGTCCGCGTACCGCTCAGGATCCTCCGGGTCGCGCAGCAGCTGCAGCACGGACGAGCCGTGCTCGAACGTGCCGGCCGGCGTCACCTCGAAGAGCCCGGCGGCCCACCGGCCGTCGTCCTCGCCGAGCACCTCGCGCAGCTCCTCGGGCGTCCAGACGTAGAACTTGCCCTCCACGCCCTCGCTGTCGGCGTCGAGGGCCGAGGCGAACCCGCCCTCCGGCGTACGCAGCTCGCGCAGCAGCCATCCGGCCGTCTCCAGCGCCACCCGCCGCGCGAGATCGCCGCCGCCCGCCTTCCACCAGTGCGTGTAGACGCGCAGCAGCAGGGCGTTGTCGTAGAGCATCTTCTCGAAGTGCGGCACCACCCACGCCTGGTCCACGCTGTAGCGGGCGAATCCGCCGCCGAGCTGGTCGTACATGCCACCCCGGGCCATCGCCTCCAGCGTCGCGCCGCTCATCTCCCGCTCGCCCGAGCGCAGCAGGAACTCCAGCACCATCGACGGCGGGAACTTGGGCGCCCCGCCGAACCCGCCGTGGCCGGCGTCGAACGTCCGCCGCAGGTCGGCCACGGCCCCGCGCAGCGTCTCCTCGCCCGGCAGCGGCCCGGTGGGCAGCGTGGCGTGCGTGTTGAGCGCCTCCACCACCTTCGCCCCCTGCTGCAGCACGGAGTCCCTGTCGCCGGTCCACACCCGGTGCACCTCGGTGAGCAGGCGCTGGAAGGTCGGACGCGGGAAGTAGGTGCCGCAGTAGAACGGATGCCCGTCGGGCGTCGCGAACACCGTCATCGGCCAGCCGCCCTGCTGCGTCATGGCCTGCGTGGCGCCCATGTAGACGGCGTCCACGTCGGGCCGCTCCTCGCGGTCGACCTTGATGTTGACGAAGTGCTCGTTCATGAGGCGTGCGGTGCCGGCGTCCTCGAAGCTCTCATGGGCCATGACGTGACACCAGTGGCAGGCCGAGTAGCCCACGCTGATGAGCAGCGGCACATCACGCCGGCGCGCCTCCGCGAACGCCTCCTCGCCCCACGGATGCCAGTCGACCGGATTGTCGGCGTGCTGGAGCAGATAAGGGCTGGTCGCGTCTTTCAAGCGGTTCATGGAAGCCTCCCCTGCCAACCCTAGACGGCGACGGCGACATGCCCGGGAGGGCGGGGCGGGGCGGCTGACTCGGGTGTGGGGGACGGCGTAGGTTACGGGGCGTGGATATGGACTTCCTCCGCGCCCACGCCGGCCGTCCCGCGAGCGGGATCACGCGCAGGGACGTGGCGCGCGCGTTGCTGGCCGTGCCGTCGGGGGTCGCGCTCGTGGCGCTGCCCGACCTGCGGCGGGCCATGATGGCGGCGGGCAACCCGCTCTCCCTCGCGTTCTGGGAGTCGGCCAAGGCGACGCTCAGCTCGATCGAGGCGGGTGTGGCCACGGTCGGTGACGTGCAGCGGTGGGTCGAGGCGACGGGGACCGAGCCGATCCTCGTGACGCCCGGCTACTTCGTGTGGCCCGAGGAGGACGAGCGCGGGCCCGTGGCCACGGAGATGTTCGCGCGGCTGGTGGCGTACCTGGAGGAGCGGGTGGCGGCGGGCGAGGTCGATCCCGACGCGCTGGCGGCCGGCGACAGGGAGGCCAGGCAGGCGTACGAGGAGCTGCAGGAGCGCTGGCTGAGCACGCCGCTGCCCGACGGCAGGGTGCCGGGGTTCGCGGTGAGCGACGAGCAGGACGAGGAGCTGTTCGCCGCCTGGGACGAGGAGGAGGCGTTCGCGCTGGCGGAGCTGCGGCGCATCATGGCGGAGCTGCCCCAGCGGCCTGAGCTGCCCGTGGAGGAGCTGGAGGCGGCCGCCACGCGGCTGCGGGCGCTGCTGGCCCTGCCCGGCTACCCCGGCAGCGTGTTGCGCGCCTGTGCCGGGTTCGACGAGCGGCCGGTGCCGGACGACGACGTGGAGCTGTGGCTGGCGGTGGCGGCGGGCGTCGCGGGGCCGGTGTCCGACCTGTCGGAGGGCGGTGACGTGCTGGAGGAGTTCGCCGACCTGGAGGGGGTGCTGGGCGAGGAGGACACGGCGCTGGCCAATCTCTGCGCGATCCAGCACGCCGACTGGCTGGCCGGGGTGGCGGCGCTGGTGCGGCTGGGGCCGGGCGTGCTGGCCTCGCCGGAACGGATGGCGCGGCTCATCGCCGAGTCGGAGGACATCGACATCGACGAGCAGGACGAGGACGACCTCGGCGCCACGGAGGGGCTGTTCGCGTCGGTGGTGGGCCTGTGGGCGCACCTCGGCATCGTGGACGGGAGCGAGGTGCTCACCCGGCTGGGCTGGTGGGGGCTGCCGCAGGCGTTGGAACGTGCCTGGTCCCCCGCCGTGGAGTGAGGACCCGTCGGGAGTACGCCCTCCCCGCGAGTACGGCCCCGTCCGGAGGGCTCTGGCTGGACGACCCCGTCAGGCGGTGCGGTCCGGGGCGTCCACGAGGTCCTTGAACTCGGGGTGACGTTCGATGTATTTGGCCACGTACGGGCAGAGCGGCACGACCCGCAGCCCCGTGTCGGCGCTCATCTGCAGGGCCTGGCCGACCAGCTTGCCCGCCAGCCCCTGCCCCTCGTAGGCGGGCAGCACCTCGGTGTGGGTGAAGACGACCTTGGTGGGCAGCAGCCGATAGTCGGCGAACCCGGCGACCTTGCCGTCCAGGAGGATCTCGAACCGGTTCTCCGTCGTGTTGTCGACGATTTCCATCGGCATCTATTCGGCTTTCTTGTCAGCGACGACCTTGTCGTCGGCCCCGTCGGCCCGATCGCCGGCGCCAGGAGCGCCGTCGGACGCCCGGCCGTCGGTGGTCTCGTCGAGTTCGCTCTCGCGCGGCACCTGGATCTTCGTCATCTGCTTGTTCATCGACTTGATCAGGAAATAGAGGGCGAACCCGATGAGGGCCACGACGACGAAACCGAGGACGCCCGGGCTCACGTCACCAGCTGCTAGAACGGTCACCCTTCCAGTCTGCCACCGGGGGGTCGTGCTCCGGCCAGGGGTGCCGTCAGTGGCAGGCGGGCTCGACCTCGTCGGCGTGGATGCCGGCGAACAGGTCGTCCTCGGGCGTCTCGGTGTCGACCAGCGAGCGGGCCAGGTGGTAGTCCTCGGTCGGCCAGATCTCCTGCTGGAGCTCGCGCGGGCAGACGAACCAGAAGCCGTCGGGGTCGACCTGGGTGGCGTGCGCCAGCAGGGCCTCGTCGCGGATCTGGAAGTAGTCGCCGCACGGCACGCGCGTGGTCACCGGCCACTTGGCGGGGCGGTCCTCCCAGCGGGCGATCCAGTCGGAGTAGGGGGAGCCGAGGCCGCGCTCGGTCATCGCCTCGTGCAGCGCCTCGAAGCGCTCCTTGGTGAAGCCCATCTGGTAGTAGAGCTTGAGCGGCTGCCACGGGTCGCCGGCGTCCGGGTAGCGGTCGGGGTCGCCGGCCGCCTCGAAGGCCTCGACGGAGACCTTGTTCGTCATGATGTGGTCGGGGTGGGGGTAGCCGCCGTCGTCGTCGTACGTGATGATCACGTGCGGCCTGAACTCGCGTACGGCGGCCACCAGCGGGGCGGCGGCGTCCTCCAGCTTGTGCAGGGCGAAGCAGCCCTCGGGCAGCTCCTCCTCCTCGTTCTCCGGCAGCCCGGAGTCGATGAAGCCCAGGAAACGCTGCTCGACGCCGAGGATCTCACGCGCCCTGGCCATCTCGGCCCTGCGCACCTCGCCGATGTTGGCCACGATCTCGGGCCGGTCCATCTTGGGATTCAGCACGGAGCCGCGCTCACCGCCCGTCAGCGTACAGACCAGCACTTCCACGCCTTCGCGCACATAGCGCGCCATCGTCGCGGCACCCTTGCTCGACTCGTCGTCGGGGTGGGCGTGGACGGCCATCAGCCTCAGCGGTGCACTCACGAGCTCGATGCTCCTCAGTCGGGACCAGTCAGTCGCCCAGAGAGGTTAGTTTCTGCTGGGCGGTCGCGAGGGCACACCCCCCGCGGGCGACAATTGTCTCGGATAACGCTGAGGGAGTGCAGGGAGATTCCGCCATGGCCACCAGAGATGTCGAGAACGGACCGGTTCTCGGCACCCCCGACGACTTTCCCGATCGCCCCAAGCGAGGTGGCCGGCTCGTCGTCCACGTCGTGATCGGCGTGCTGGTCGCCATCATCGCCGGTGGGTGGGGCTACGTGATGTGGTCGATGACCGCGGGCGGGTCGGAGGCGCCGTCGCAGGTGATCACGTTCGAAGTGCTGGGGCCGAGCCGCGCGGAGATCACCTTTGAGGTGTACAAGGCAGACGATAGGGTGGCCGTCTGCCGGATCAGGGCGCTGGACGTCGATCACGCGGAAGTGGGCAGCAAGGAAGTAAGAATCCCGGCTGGTGAGGGTAGTAAGCAGCTCAAGGAAAGCCTCGACACGAGCGGTCGGGCGACTTCCGTCCACATCCAGTACTGCAATCTCGTATAGTGAGACATTTGGGGAAGCGTTCGAGCGGTTAACTTGTTAGCCTTTCGCAATTCAACCGTACGCATCCTCAAGTGATCTCAGGGCCCCCTAGGCAAGCAAGGAGAACCCGTGGCCGACTCTCGCGATGAGAACGTCACCTGGCTGACGCAGGAGGCGTACGACCGCCTGAAGGGGGAGTACGAATACCTCTCCGGCCCCGGGCGCGTCGACATCGCCAAGAAGATCGAGGCTGCCCGCGAAGAAGGCGACCTGAAGGAGAACGGCGGCTACCACGCCGCCAAGGACGAGCAGGGCAAGATGGAGGCCCGGATCTTCCATCTCCGCCAGATCCTCGACAACGCCCAGGTGGGCGAGGCCCCCAAGGCCGAGGGCGTGGTCGGGCCCGGTATGACCGTCACCATCAGGTTCGTCGGTGACGATGACGAGGTCACCTTCCTGCTCGCCTCCCGCGAAGAGAGCGGAGCGCCGATCGACGTCTATTCGCCCAAGTCCCCTCTGGGCTCGGCGATCAACGGCAAGAAGATCGGGGAGAAGGCGACCTACTCCATGCCCAACGGACGGCAGAACACCGTCGAGATCCTCGAGGCTGTGCCGTACATCGGCAACTGACCCCCCTGGACGACGACCGCCGGGCCCACGCTGGCCCGGCGGCATTTTCGCATTCGTCCGGAATTCGGCAAGACCTCAGTTTCTTAGTAAAAACCCGTAAGCGGCGTAACACCCTCAAACTCGTGCCATTCATCGTGGTGGCGCTCGTGGCGGTGATGACCGCCGACGTGCTGCTGCTGACGCAGGCGCGCACGACCGTCGAACCCGTCGCGGTACGCGCCACGCCGAAGCAGTCGCTGCTGGCCGGGAAACGCCCCCAGGAACAGCGCCCCCAGGAACAGATCAGGACCCTCCAGCCGGTCGCGCCGCTGGGCAGACTGCACAAACCCAACCTGTTCGTGCTCACCCGCCGGCCGTTCACCAACGCGTCGTTACAGAAGGTCGCCAAACTCTCCGGGGTGCGCGCGCTGGAGCTGGCCGACGCGGCGTCGATCACGCTCGACGGCAAACGGGTGCAGACCCTGGCCGTCAACCCCTCCACGTTCCGCGCCTACACCCCCAAGGTGACCGCCGCGTCCGACGCGCTCTGGCAGAACGTGGCGGCCGGTGACGTCGCGGTCTCGTTCGTGCTGGGCAACGACGGCGGGCTCACGCTGCACCGCCGGGTGCCGGCGGGCTCGGCGGGCAACCTGCGCATCGGCGCGTACGCCACCACGGGTTTCGGCGCCGTGGACGCCGTCGTGTCCAGGGACGTCGGCCGCACCCTCGGGGTGCCCCAGAACAACGCGCTCATCGTCAGCGCGCCCAAGGCCGATTCCGACACCCTGCGCAGGCGGATCCTGAAGGTGCTGCCCAAGGGCACCCAGGTGGCCATGGTCAACCCCGTGCTGCCCCGGCCCCGGCAGAGCGTGGCGCGCAACTGGCCGGCGGGCTCGTTCATGACCGGCGAACAGCTCACGGTGGCGCTCAGGGCGGCCGTGTCCAAGCTGGGCCGCCCGTACGTCTGGGGCGCCGAGGGCCCCGACACCTTCGACTGCTCGGGCCTGGTCCAGTGGGCCTTCGCGCAGGCCGGGGTGCGGATGCCCCGGGTGACGCACCAGCAGTGGGTGACCGGGCCGCAGGTGCCGCTCGCCCAGGCGCAGCCGGGTGACCTGCTCTTCTGGCGCAACGACCCGACCAACCCCCAATACATCTCGCACGTGGCGATCTACTGGGGCGACGGGAAGATGCTGCACGCGCCGCGCACCGGGGACGTGGTCAAGATCGTCCCGGTGAACCGGCGCAACCTGGCCGGAGTCGTCCGCGTCAGCCCCGTGGCCGCGGCAGGCGTTCGTTAGAGCGGTCAGGTCCGTCAGGGCCTCCGGGCGGGCGCCGAAGCCGCCGGGCGCGCCTCATGGACAGTCTTCGCTATCCCTTCCGTGCATCGGCGCCGCAACTATGTAATCTTGATTACATGGCAACAGAAGATGCGACCGCGCAGGTTCGCGGCTGGTTCACCGGGCGGCTGCCCGAAGGATGGTTCACCGGCGCGCCCGAGATCGTCAGGGACCGCGAGGAGATCGCGGTGCTCGGCACCCTGCCCGACCCGCCCGAGGACGTGCCGGAGTCCGAGCGCGCCGCGCTGATCGAAGGACTCGCCGTCAGGTTCAGGGAGGAGACGCGCGAACGGCGGATCGAGATCGCCAGGGAGGCCGAGCGCAAGTTCCGGCAGAAGGTTTCCTGGGGTGTCGTCTGCGGCGGCGAGACTGTGATGTTCACCACACTGTCCGTGCCGGTCATGACCCGCCTGCGGCAGGCCGAACGCCAGGTGCTGGACACACTCGTGGCCGCCGGCGTGGCCAGGAGCCGCAGCGACGCGCTCGCCTGGTGCGTACGCCTGGTGGGCAGCAACACCGACACCTGGCTGACGGATCTGCGCGACGCCCTGCAGCACGTCGACCGCGTTCGCTCCGCCGGCCCGGACGTCAATTCCTGAGATAGCGCAGGGGAAACGGCGCCGACATTGGACTAAACCACTTCGGAAATTGGTTTAGACCAGCCGAATTGGACTGGACCAGTGCTCGGAATTACTTCTTTTAAATCCGCTCGGCCTGGGTAGGCTCCCCCAATCGTCAAGGCCTCTGCCTGCGGCGACGGCCTGGCCAAGAGGTCTATGCCAATTGGCTTTCCGGTCGCCTCGTCGTTAATGATGACTGGGCCTTGGAAGAGTGGAGGAGTCACCGCCGTGTCCGTTTCCGTGGAAGTAACCGCACCCACCACCAATAGCGAATTGCGGGCGTGGGTGAGCGAGATCGCAGCCCTGACCCAGCCCGACCGCATCGAGTGGTGCGACGGGTCTGAGGAGGAGTGGACACGCCTGACCAACCTCCTCGTCGAGCAGGGGACGCTCACGCGCCTGGCCGCCAGGCCCAACAGCTTCTACGCCAAGTCCGATCCCAGTGACGTGGCGCGGGTGGAGGACCGTACCTTCATCTGCTCCGAGCGGGAGGAGGACGCCGGGCCCACGAACAACTGGATCGCCCCTGACGAGATGCGGGAGACGTTCGGCGAGCTGTTCAAGGGCTGCATGCGCGGCCGGACCATGTACGTCGTGCCGTTCTGCATGGGCCCGCTCGGCGGCGAGATCTCGCAGCTCGGCGTCGAGATCACCGACTCCGCGTACGTCGCCGTCTCCATGCGGGTGATGACCCGCATGGGCGACAGGGCGCTGCGCCTGATCGAGGAGCGCGGCGACTTCGTCAAGGCGGTGCACTCCGTCGGCGCGCCACTCGAACCCGGCCAGGACGACGTGGCCTGGCCGTGCAGCAGGACGAAGTACATCAGCCACTTCCCCGAGACCCGCGAGATCTGGTCCTACGGCTCCGGCTACGGCGGCAACGCCCTGCTCGGCAAGAAGTGCTACGCGCTGCGCATCGCCAGCGTCATGGCCCGCGACGAGGGCTGGCTGGCCGAGCACATGCTCATCCTCAAGCTCACGCCGCCGTCCGGCGAGACCCGATACATCGCCGCCGCCTTCCCGAGCGCGTGCGGCAAGACCAACCTCGCCATGCTCCAGCCCACGATCCCCGGCTGGAAGGTCGAGACGATCGGCGACGACATCGCCTGGATGCGCTTCGGCGACGACGGCCGGCTCTACGCGATCAACCCCGAGGCCGGTTTCTTCGGCGTCGCCCCCGGCACCGGCCAGGTGACGAACGCCAACGCGGTCAAGACGCTCTGGGGCAACAGCATCTTCACCAACGTCGCCCTCACCGACGACGGCGACGTGTGGTGGGAGGGCCTCACGGAGCGGCCTCCCGCGCACCTGACCGACTGGAAGGGCCGCTCGTGGACGCCTGACAGCGACGAGCCCGCCGCCCATCCGAACGCCCGCTTCACCACCCCGGCCGGGCAGTGCCCGACCATCGCACCCGAGTGGCAGGACCCCAAGGGCGTGCCCATCTCGGCGATCCTGTTCGGCGGCCGCCGCGCCACCGCCGTACCTCTGGTGACAGAGTCGCTGAGCTGGGAGCACGGCGTCTTTCTCGGAGCCAACGTCGCCTCCGAGAAGACCGCCGCCGCCGAGGGCAAGGTCGGCGAGCTGCGTCACGACCCGTTCGCCATGCTGCCGTTCTGCGGCTACAACATGGGCGACTACTTCGGCCACTGGATCGACGTCGGCCGCCGCGAGGGCGCGCGGCTGCCGCGCATCTACTACGTCAACTGGTTCCGCAAGAACGCCGAGGGCAAGTTCATCTGGCCGGGCTTCGGCGAGAACAGCCGCGTGCTCAAGTGGATCGTCGAGCGGCTGAACGGCGAGGCCGAGGCCGTGCCCACCGCGATCGGCCTGCTGCCCGACGACCTCGACACCGAGGGCCTGGACCTGCCCGAGGAGGACCTGCGCACGCTGCTGAGCGTCGACCGCGAGGTGTGGCGCGAGGAGGCCGCGCTGATCCCGGCCCACTTCGACAAGTTCGGCAGCCATCTGCCGAAGGAGCTGTGGGACGAGTACAACGCGCTGCTCGACCGCCTCGGCTGACGTATCTCCCTTGTGCGGTACGGCGGACGCCGTCTAACTTGACGCACTGTCGTACCGCGATGGGAGGCCCGCCCGTGGACTCGATCCTGCTCATCGCCGCCATCGGCATGTTCCTCGTGGTCAGCCTGGCGGGCCGGCGGGTCGAACGCGAGCGCCGCCGCGTCGGCGAGCGCGAGCCGAGCGGCACGGGCCACCGGCTGAACCACTACGAGCTCGCCTACCTGGCGGGCGGCCCGAGACGGGCCGTCAACACGGCGCTGGCCGTCCTCGCGACGGCCGGCGCCGTCCGCGTGTCCAGGGGCTCGCAGGTCACGCCGGTGCACGGGGCGCGTCCCTCGCCCGAGCCGCTGGAGCAGGCCGTGCTGGACACGCTGGCGGCCAGGCCGGGCGGCTGCCGGGCCGGCGAGCTGCGCCGCGGGCTGGAGCGGCATCCCGCCCTCACGGCGCTGGCCGCCGGGCTGGAGGCACGCGGCCTGATCGTGTCCCCGGAGGCGTACGGCACGGCGTGGCGGCTGCGGGACCGGCTCAAGTGGATCACCGCGGGAGCCGCCGGCTATCTGGGGCTGCTGATCGTGCTGGACAACCTCGACGTGGCGGGGGAGGAGACGTCGTTCGTCGGCGCGCTGTTCATCGCGGCGGTCACCCTGGTCACGGGGCTCGTGACGCTCGCCCAGCAGGACCGGCGCCTGCACAGCGTCACCACCAGGGAGGGCCGCGCCGTCCTGGTCGCCGCCCGCGGCCACCACCCCAGAGGCGTGCGCGACCCCGCCTCGCTGGCCCTGGCGGTGGGCGTCCCCGTCGCCCTGTACGGCCTCCAGGACGCCGGCGACCAGGCACTCTGCGACGAACTGTCCGTGGGCGACCCCCAGGGCGACTGCGCCGGCTCGTGCGGCACCCACCACGGCGGTGACGGCACCACGTTCGGCACCGACTCCTACGGCGGCGGCGACTTCGGCGGCGGCGGTGACTCGGGCGGCGGGTCGAGCTGCGGATCCAGTTGCGGGTCGAGCTGCGGAGGCGGCAGCTGACCGGATCGGCGGGTGCCGCGAAAGACCGGCGGGCGGCCGGCGGAAGCCCGGCGGGTGGCGGAAGCCCGGGCGGGTGATCACGGGCCGGCGGTGCGGAGAAATACCGAAAAAATCGGTAGGTGACGAAACGAGCAGAAGTCCTTGCGTCGCGTAAGCGGTGGCTAACGTGCTCGTAGGTGTACCTGCCGGTACACCCTCCCAGCTCGGCCTACGAGGGGAGGCCGCACATGAACTTGTTCCTGCTGATCGTTTCGGTGGGTCTGGGCGCCTACGCCGCCGCCACCACCACCGCCATCCAGCGCGCACGGGCCGACATCCTGGCCGCCGCCGGATCCCGGCTCCTGCACCTCGGCCACTACGACCTGGCATACCTGGTGGGCGGCCCGCAGCGGGTGGCCGACACCGCCATCGCCCTGCTGGCGGACGCCGGCGACCTGCGCGTGTCACGCGGCGGCCGGGTGCACAAGGTGACGATGGGGACCGTCGCCCGCGAGCCCGTCGAGGAGGCCGTGCTCGGCACGGTGGCCGCCCGCTCGGGACTGCCCCTGATGTCGCTCAGGATCGAGGTCACCAGAAGCCTGGCGATGGACGCGATCAGACGGCACCTCACGGAGCAGGGGCTGCTGATCGAGGACGGCTCCTTCGCCCGGGTGCGAAACCTGTGCTTCCGGCTGCGGATGACGTCGCTGGGGGCCTACGCGGGCGCCGCGCTGGAGGGGCTGACGGTGCTGGTGGACCCGGGCTTCCACGCCGTGGCGGCCCTGCTCGTCTTCGCGGGCACGGGGGTGGCCGCCGAGGTCGTGCTCGCCGGTCAACGCCTCCGCGTGCGCAACGCGCTGACCGCGGCGGGCCAGGAGGCGATCGAGTCGGCCAGGCGGGGGAACGCCGAGGGCGTCGCCCAGGGCCCCGTGCCGCTCGCGCTCTACGGGCTCGGTTCGGTCCGGGACCCGGCCCTGCGGACGGAGCTGAGCAGGCGCGGGAGCCGGCGTGAACGGCGGCTGCGCGCCTCGTACGCTGGAACCGGCTCGCCGGTCTCCGGCGGCTCCTACGGCCACGGAGCGGGCTGTGGCGGCGGTCCGTCCGGCTGCGGCGGCGGGACAGCCGGCTGCGGGGGAGGCGGCGGCTGCGGCGGCGGTGGTTGCGGCGGCGGAGGAGGCTGACATGGCCGGGCTGGGCGTGGGCATCGGCTGGCGGTCCGAGCTGGATCTGAGCATCGAACGGATGGCGGGCGTCGACTTCCTCGAGGTGGTCGCCGAGAACCTCAAGCCCGCCCGGTTACCCGAGTCGCTGCGGGTGCTGCGGGCCAGGGGCCTGACGGTCATCCCGCACGGGGTCTCGCTCGGGATCGGAGGCGCGGAACCGCCCTCCCCTGCCCGCCTGGCCCACCTGGCCGCCTGCGCGCAGGCTCTGGACGCGCCCCTGGTCAGCGAGCACCTGGCGTTCGTCAGAGGCGGCGGCCTGGAGGCCGGGCACCTGCTGCCCGTGCCGCGCACCCGCGCGTCGCTGCGGGTCGTCACGGAGAACGTGCGCCGCGCCCAGGACGCGCTGCCCGTCCCGCTGGCGCTGGAGAACGTCGCCGCCCTGTTCGGCTGGCCCGAGGACGAGCTGACCGAGGCGGAGTTCCTGGCCGAGCTGGTGGAACGCACGGGGGTGGGGTTGCTGGTCGACGTGGCCAACCTCTACACCAACCAGTTCAACCTGGGCCTGCCGGCCGTGGCGGCGCTCGACGCGCTGCCGCTCGACCACCTGGCGTACGTGCACGTCGCCGGCGGGTACGAGCACCACGGCCTCTGGCACGACACGCACACCACGACCGCGCCGCAGGTCGTGCTGGACCTGCTCACCGAGCTGTGCGCCCGCGTCACCCCGCCGGGCGTGCTGCTGGAGTGGGACGACGAGTACCCGAGCGACGCCGTGCTGGCGGGCGAACTGTCCAGGATCAGGACCGCGATGGCCCTGGCGGGAGAGTGCCGATGACCGGAGAACCGCCCGGCCGGGCATCCCCGGCCGCACCGGACGCCGCGCGAGAGTCGTCCGGCCGGGCGGACGCCGCGCGGGTGGCGAACGGGACGGGCGTCGCGCATGAGGACGAGGTGGCCAGGCTGGCCGCGGCTCAGGCGCGGGTCGTGGCGGCGCTGGTCGCCGGGGCGGAGGTGCCTGAGGGCTTCGATCCCGGCCGGATGCGCGCCCAGGCGGCGAGCCTGATCGCCAAGCGTCGCGCCATCGTGGCCAGGATCCGCCCGGACACGGCCGTCGCGGCGGGCCCCGATCTGGCCGCCGAGTTCGCCGCGTACGCGCGGGCCCGCGCCGCGCCGCCGCCCGGCTACCGCGCCGACGCCGACGACTTCGCCGCCTGGCTGCGCGAACGCGGCCGGCTGCCCCCCACCGAGCCGTCAGCAGGGCGACGCGCCAAGCAGCCTGCCGGGCAACGCGCCGAGGAGCCCGGCGAGTCGCGGTCCGGGCGGTCCGGGCGGTCCGCGTGGCGGCGCTGGTGGTCCAGGATCCCGGCTTAAGCTGACCGTAGCAAGCGCTTGGGAGGCGGCATGCGGATCGTCGACATGGGCCGGTGGCCCCTGACCACGGAGGACGAGCACCGGCACGAGCCCGGCGGCGAGCCGCTGTGGAACGAGTCCTGGTACTACGACTTCGTCTCCGAGGACGGCGAGGTGGCCGGCTACATCAGGCTCGGCCTCTACCCCCACTGGAAGCGCGCCTGGTACTGGGCCTGCCTCGTGACCGCCGACGGCGTCGTCACCCGCGTCGACCACGAGGCCCCGCTGCCCGGCGACGACCTCACGGTGACGGCCGCGGACTACACCGCCACCCACACCACGGCGGTCCCCTTCGGCCCGGCCAGGGTCGGCCTGACCTCGGACGACCTGACGTTCGACCTGGAGTGGCAGCCGGCGGCGGGCGTCTACGGCTACGCCATCACCCCCCGCTACGAGATCCCCTGCGCGGTCACCGGCACCATCGGCGGCGTCCCCTTCCTGGGGCACGGCGAGCGCGACCACAGCTGGGGCGTGCGCGACTGGTGGTCGCTGTCATGGCTGTGGAGCAGCGCCCGCCTGGAGGACGGCACCCACCTGCACGGCATGCGCGCCAACCTGGGCCAGGAGCTGCCCTGGCCGGCCTTCCTGGCCCGGGACGGCGTCCTGGAGCACGTCGAGGGCTTCACGGCGGCGACCACGTTCGACGGTGACCGCCCCGCCGAGACGGTGCTGGCCTTCCCGGGGAACGCCACCACGGTGCGCCCGATCGCCTTCGCCCCCGTGACGCTGACCTCCCCCGAGGGCGAGGTGGCCGAGTTCCCCCGGGCGGTGTGCGCGTACGAGACCGAGGACGGCCGTACGGGCTACGGCTGGACCGAGTGGCACCAGCCGCCCGGCTGGCGCGAGCACGAGTGGAAACCGCGTTGAGAGCCCCGGTTTAGGGCGCTTTCGGGCGGAAACGGTGAGGGCGTGGGAGGACTACGCTGTGTCGACGGCTCGTTCCTGAGCGTCACACCCGTCGCGTGCACCGACAGCGTCGGCACGCCGTACGAGATCACCTTGGAGCTCCACCGCGACGGCACCCCGTACGGGAGCGTGGGCGAGCGGTGCGGCTGGCTGCTGAGCCGGCTGGCGCGCGGCGTCGACGAGGCCCGCAGGGGCGGCGGGGCGGCCCGGCGATGGTCCGACCCCGACGACCGCTTCCCCGGCGAAGAGCCCGACAGCGAGCTGTTCTCCTTCCGCTACCGCACGAGGGCCGGCCTGGTGGGCGGCGGAGAGCTGCGCTGCCAGCTGCGGACCATCCCCATGTGGCAGCCGGGCCCCGGCGCGTGGCGGCTGACCAGGAGGGCCTTCGTGGAGGCGTGGGGCAGCACGGGCGTGGGCATGCGGGCGGTGCTGACCTCCTCGGAGCTGTCGGCGTTCGTCGGCGAGCTGGTGAATGAGGCGGAAGGGTGTCTGGATGGTAGAGATATTGCGAGGAATCCGGTAGAAGGAGCAGGCACGGACGATTCGCGGTGATAATTGCCTGTTGGGGCAAGCGCCCCAAGGCACAGCACCGCTGGGAGGCACTCCGTGGGCCTGCGCGATCTGGTCTACCGGCTGTACGAACGCCGGCTGGAGGCCAAGCTGTCGAAGGACAGCGTTCCCCGGCATGTCGGGGTCATCATCGACGGCAACCGCCGCTGGGCGCGCGCCATGGGCATGCGCGACGTGGCGTCGGGGCACCGCAAGGGCGCCGACAAGATCTCCGAGCTGCTCGGCTGGTGCCGGGAGAGCGGTGTGGAGGTCGTCACGGTCTGGATGTTGTCCAACGACAACCTCAACCGGCCGCGCGAAGAGCTGGAGCCGCTGCTGCGCATCATCGAGGACGTGACCCAGGAGCTCGTGGCGGAAGGCTGGCGGATCAGTCCCGTCGGCGCGCTCGATCTGCTCCCGGACCGCACAGCTAATGTCCTAAAAAATGCAAAAGAAGCGTCATCACACCGTCCAGGCCTGATTGTGAACGTTGCAGTTGGGTATGGAGGAAGACGTGAGATTGCCGATGCGGTGCGCTCACTGCTCCAGGAGCACGCGAGCAAGGGAGCGAGCATCGAGGACCTCGTCGAGGTACTCGATGTCGAGCACATCGCGGAGCATCTCTACACTCGCGGCCAGCCCGACCCGGACCTCCTCATCCGGACCTCGGGCGAGCAACGTCTGTCCGGCTTCATGCTCTGGCAGAGCGCTCACTCTGAGTTCTACTTCCACGAGGCCTACTGGCCGGACTTCCGCAGGGTCGATTTCCTGCGGGCGTTGCGTGATTACGCTGCGAGGCACCGGCGTTACGGTTCCTGACGCGACATTCGGGTATCCAGGACGTAACGTTGGAAGTGTCCGATCACAGGTCGGACATTTCGGAGAGGTCCCGCCTTTGCACCAACATCTGCCGAGGGGGGCCGGACTCCGGCACCGACGGCAGTTCGCGGTCGGGGACGCGGGTCCGGTCCGATTCCCACCTCGTCTGCAGGGTGCCCGCACCAAGGGGCACCCGGGGGAGAACGTGTGGCAGTGTCCTCGAGCAACCCTACTCTCCAGTCGGCCAAGCGCACGTACGTGCTCGACACCTCGGTCCTGCTAGCCGACCCGGCGGCGATGACCAGATTCGCCGAGCACGACGTGGTCCTTCCGATCGTGGTCATCACGGAGCTGGAAGGCAAGCGGCACCATCCAGAGCTCGGCTACTTCGCGCGGAAGGCTCTGCGCTACCTAGACGAGCTGAGGGTCCAGTACGGCAGGCTGGACGAGGCCATGCCGACCGGGGACGGCACCATCAGGGTCGAGCTCAATCACAGCGATCCGTCCATCCTGCCCGCGGGCTTCCGCCTGGGCGACAACGACACGCGCATCCTCACGGTGGCCCGCTCGCTGGCCAGCGAGGGCTGCGATGTCGTCCTGGTGTCGAAAGACCTGCCGATGCGCGTCAAGGCGGCCTCGATCGGCCTCTCGGCCGAGGAATACCGCGCCGAGCTGGTCAGTGAGTCCGGCTGGACGGGGATGGCCGAGGTCCAGGTGACCACCGACGACGTGGAGACGCTCTTCGACCAGGGAACCGCCGACCTGGAAGAGGCCAGAGAGCTGCCCACGCACACCGGCCTGCGGCTGCTGTCGGCCAAGGGCTCGGCGCTCGGCCGGGTGCAGCCCGACAAGTCCGTCCGGCTCGTCCGCGGCGACCGCGAGGTCTTCGGCCTGCACGGCCGCTCGGCCGAGCAGCGCATCGCGCTCGACCTGCTGATGGACCCGGAGATCGGCATCGTCTCGCTCGGCGGGCGGGCCGGCACCGGCAAGTCGGCGCTGGCGCTCTGCGCGGGCCTGGAGGCCGTCCTGGAGCGGCGCCAGCACCGCAAGGTGATCGTGTTCCGGCCGCTCTACGCCGTCGGCGGCCAGGAACTCGGCTACCTGCCCGGCACCGAGGGCGAGAAGATGGGCCCGTGGGCCCAGGCCGTCTACGACACGCTCGGCGCCATCACCTCGCCCGAGGTGATCGAGGAGGTGCTGGATCGGGGCATGCTGGAGGTGCTTCCGCTCACGCACATCCGGGGCCGGTCGCTGCACGACGCGTTCGTGATCGTGGACGAGGCCCAGTCGCTGGAGCGCGGGGTACTGCTGACCGTGCTGAGCCGGATCGGCGCCAACTCGCGGGTGGTGCTCACCCACGACGTGGCCCAGCGCGACAACCTGCGGGTCGGCCGGCACGACGGCGTGGTCGCGGTGGTGGAGAAGCTGAAGGGCCATCCGCTGTTCGCCCACGTCACCCTGACCAGGTCCGAGCGCTCGCCGATCGCCGCGCTGGTGACCGAGATGCTGGAAGACATCACGATGTGACTACTTGAGCTCGCCGCAGGTGAACCGCCCCTCCGACGTGGAGGGGCGGTTCTTGTTCTCCCGGACGATCCTGACCATCTCGAACGCCGCGTCCTGCTGCGCGGTGCAGACGATCTGCGCCTTGCCGAGCTGCGACAGCGTGCCCTCGCCGCTGATGTAGACGGTCAGGGTCGAGGTGCGGGGCAGCTGGATCTCGTCGCGCTGGGGCGGATCGACCGAGTTCTTGGAGCGCAGGTACGTGAATCCGCGCAGCGCGGTGTCCCGGTTCTCCAGCGGCTGCGAGGAGACGGCGAACAGGGCTCCCAGCAGGCTGGTCACGGTGTCGTCGTCCACGTTCGCCGGCTCCTTGGCCAGCTCGCCGTCCTTGATCAGGAAGAACGTCTTCGACGGCGGCGGGATCTTGGTCGTGGGGGCGTCGCCCCTGTCCTGCACGTCGGTGGGCGTGATCCCGCAGCCCCCGGCGGGGATCAGGCAGGCCAGCAGCGCGGTGATCGTCAGGGCTCGGATGACGTTCATGTGTGGGGCAGCCAGACCGTGAAGAGGGTTCCCGGGTGCTGGGCGCGTACGGAGATCGTGCCTCCGTGCAGCAGCACGTTGGCCCTGGCGATGGCCAGGCCCAGGCCGCTGCCCTGGCTGCGCGCCCGGCCCGCGCCGGCCTTGAAGAAGCGGTCGAAGACGTGGGCCAGCGCCTCGCGCGGGATGCCCTTGCCGTGGTCGCGCACCTTCACCTCCAGGCCGTTCTCCGTGGCGCGCGCGCTGACCGTCACCGGCGGCTCGCCGTGCTTGAGCGCGTTGCCGACGAGGTTGGCCACGATGACGTCGAACCTGCTCGGGTCGAGGTTGGCGGTCAGCCCCTGGGAGGCGTGCACCTCGACCTTCTCGCGCCAGCCGCGCACGTCCAGGCAGTCCTCGATGCTGTCGGCCACGTTCACCGGTTCGAGGTTGAGCGTGGCGGTGCCGGCGTCGAAGCGGCTGATCTCGATGAGGTGCTCGACCAGCTCGCGCAGGCGCTCGATCTCCCTGAGCACCAGCCGGACGGCCTGCGCGGGCGCCTCCGGCAGGTGGTCGGCCTCGTCGGAGAGCATGTCGGCCACGGCCGTCATGGCGGTCAGCGGCGTGCGCAGCTCGTGCGAGACGTCGGCGACGAACCTGCGCGACATGGCCTCCAGCGAGCGCAGCTCCGACACGCTCAGCTCCAGCGCCGCGGCCGCGTCGTTGAACCTGGCGGTGAGCCCGGCCAGCTCGTCCTGGCCGTGCACGGGCAGCCGGGTGTCCAGCTTGCCCTGGCCGAGCGCCTCTGCCGCCGCGCTGAGCCGCCGTACCGGCAGCAGCACCTGCCTGGCCGACAGCAGCGCCACGACCAGGGCGAGCAGCACGATGACCGCGCCCGTCTGGGCCAGGGTGGTGCGCAGGGTGGCGAGCTGGCGCTCGTCGTCCGTCAGCGGGAAGAAGACGAACGCCCGCAGCCCGGTGGCCTCGGGCACGCCCACGCTGTCGCGGTAGACCTCGGCGCCGACGATGAGGTACAGCGCGTTGCGGACGATCTTGCGTTGGGTGACGATGCTCTGCTTGGCCCGTCCGTGCAGCTCGTTGGGCACGTCGCTCATCGACATGACGCCGTCGGCGGCGATGAGACTGCGATATTCGACCAGCACGCTGCGGCCGGGCCCGCCGAGCGCGTGGGCGACGCCGTCGAGGTCCTTCGCCGTGGGCGCGACCTCGCCCGGCCTGAGCTTGCCGATCGGGAAGGAGATGCTGCTGAGCTCTCTGTTCACCAGGTCGAGCGCGGTGGTCTCGGCCCTGGTGACCAGCGCCTCCTTGGCCAGCTCGTAGCCGATCGTGGCGACCAGGAACGAGGCGGCGACGGCGACGAGCGTGAACGTGATGACGAGGCGGGCGCGCAGCCCCGTGGGCAGCGGGATCACGGGGGGCTGAACCGGTAGCCGAACCCGCGCACGGTGTGGATGAAGACGGGCGCGGCCGGCCTGGGCTCGATCTTGGCGCGGATCCGCTGCACGCAGGCGTCCACCAGGCGCGAGTCGGCGATGTGCGTGTGGTCCCAGACCACGCGCAGCAGGTAGCGGCGGTTGAGCACCTGGCCGGGATGGCGGACGAGCTCCAGCAGCAGCCGCAGCTCGGTCGGCGTCAGGTGGATCTCCTTGCCGGCCAGCGTGACCTTGAGCGCGCCCCGGTCGATCACGAGGTCGCCGAAGGTGATGCGGTCGGAGGCGGCGGACTCGGCCCGGCGCAGCACGGCGCGGATGCGGGCGTCCAGGACGCGGGGCTCGACCGGCTTGACCACGTAGTCGTCGGCGCCCGCCTCAAGCCCCACCACGACGTCGAGGTCGTCACCCCTGGCCGTGAGCAGGATGACCGGGAGCTGGTCGAGCTTGCGCACGCGGCGGCAGACCTCGACCCCGTCGATGCCGGGCAGCATCACGTCGAGGATGGCGATCTCGGGGCGGCGGGACCTGATGTGGTCGAGGGCCTCCTCGCCCGTCGCGTACGACGTGACGGAATGCCCCTGCCTGGTCAGCGCCAGCTCTAGAGCCGTACGGACCGAGGGGTCGTCTTCTACAAGGAGGATGCCAGCCACGCGCACATTATTATTCCATGTCTGGATTATCCGAGTTGTGTCACCAAACTGTGACATGGCGTTGATCAGACCCCGAAGTAGTCAAGGCACGCTGTAAGCGGCTTCCCTTCTGCTACGGGCGCCTGAGGGGGAGCCGCGCTTATGTGATGAAAGTCACATTTTTCGGGATTTGTGGAGCTAACCGGCCGGTTGGTGAAATTTTCGCCAAGCGATTCCCGCGTTTCGGTTGCGGACCACCCCCCATGACACGGCAAGCTCATGCATCGTGAGCCCCGGTCCGCAGTTGAGTGAGCGCCGCCCGAAGGAAGACCTCCCCCCGGCGCGCCGGCGTTCGCGCGCGACGCCGAAGCGCATCGTCATCGGCGTCCTGTCGGTGGGCATCGTCCTCGGCGGGGGCGGATTCGTCGCCTACCACGCCGTACAGAACGCCAAGAACCCGCCGCAGCAGCCCGTCTTCTCCATGGAGGACCTGGGCAAGATCGCCAGCGGCGACCTCTACGCGCCCGACCCGAAGAGCGACCTGCTCAAGGCCGAGGCCGAGCAGGCCTACCGCGCCGACAGGCTGAAGAAGGACCGTCCGGGCGGCGGCTCGGGCAAGGACCTCGACTGGGTCATCCCCAAGCAGGCTCCGGCGGGCGACGGCTTCCCGCCGCAGAACTTCCCGCCGGGCAGCGACCCGTCGCCGGGCAGCAACAAGGCCACCGCGCGCTCGATGCTGGCGAGCTTCGGCTTCGGCGCCGACCAGTGGGGCTGCCTGGAACGCCTCTGGCAGAAGGAGAGCGGCTGGAACGAGCGGGCCATGAACCGCTACTCCGGCGCGTACGGCATCCCGCAGTCCCTGCCGGGCGGCAAGATGGCCAGCGCGGGCTCCGACTGGCAGACCAACGCCGCCACCCAGATCAAGTGGGGCCTCGGCTACATCAAGGGCCGCTACGGCACCCCCTGCGGCGCGTGGGGCCACTCCCAGTCCGTCGGCTGGTACTAGCCGAGTCCTAGTCGGCCGGTACTCGTCGGCCGGTACCAAAAGTCACACTTCGGCCCGCTCCGAGTCCGCGGATCCGCAGGAGCGGGTCAACTTTGCATCTCTAATCGGCAAGCCGCCACGCCCGATCCTGTATACGGGCGCACGCTGGCCGCATGGGTGTGAAGGTCAGTGTGATCGTCAATGTCCACAATCCGGGTGACACCGCCGACGCGTGCATCCGCTCCATGCTGGAGCAGACGCTGCCCGCGGACGAATACGAAGTGATCGTCGTGGACGACGGGTCCACGGACGGCATCGCCGAGCGCCTGGACACCATCGCCGCGGTCCGCGACCACGTACGCGTGCTGCACCTGCCGTACACCGGATCGCCGTCGCGCGGACGCAACGTCGGCGCGGCGGCGGCCACCGGCGAGTACGTCTACTTCCTCGACCCCGGCGACCGCCTGGAACGCG
Organism: Nonomuraea fuscirosea; assembly: GCF_003001935.1. Lineage (GTDB taxonomy): Bacteria > Actinomycetota > Actinomycetes > Streptosporangiales > Streptosporangiaceae > Nonomuraea > Nonomuraea fuscirosea. Next base: position 202,710 of record NZ_PVNG01000007.1, read on the forward strand.
ACGCGCTCGCGCACATGTACGAGCGCGCCGTCGAGACCGACGCCGACGTGCTCATCGGCCGGCTCATCCGTGACTGGGGGCCGCCGATGACGGCCTTCGAGCGCAGCACGGCCCGCGCCGACATCCTGCGCGACCGGCTGCTCACGCTGCTCCTCCCGCAGCAGCTCTACCGCCGCGCCTTCCTGGAGGAGCACGAGCTGGGCTTCTCCGTGCCCGGCGGCCGGCTCGGCGAGCAGGCGTTCGTGCTGCGCGCCTACCTCCAGGCCAAGGTCATCGCCGTCCTGGCCGAGCACGTCTGCTGCCACCTCGGGGAGCGCCCGCCCGCCGAGGAGGAGCCCCGCGCGATCGTACGAGAGCTGACCGCGCTGCTCGACGACATCGACGCCTTCGTCGGCGAGGGCCGCCAGCGCGACCGCATGTACGCCTACTGGCTCCGCTACGCCGTCCTGCGCCCGCTGGTGACCAGCAAGTTCGCCGACTCCTCCGTGGACAGGGGCATGCACTTCCGCGTCGTGCAGGACCTCATGGTCCGGCGCTTCCCCGAACGGCTCGACCGCCACCTCCCGGTCCAGCTGCGCGTGGTGGCCGCCTACGCCCGCGCCGGCCGGCTCGACCAGATCGTGCTCATGTCGAACGCGTCCAGGCGGGCCGGCCTGCGCGCCGACCTCACCGAGGTGCGCTGGGACGCCCATGTCCTCGTGCTCGGCCTGAGCGTGGAGGTCATGGCCGGCGACGGCTCGCCCGACCGGTACCGCGTGGACGGCGACCGCCTGCACTGGATCCCGCCGCGCGCCCTGGACACCAGGAAGCTCCCGGAGGACGTGACCGACATCACCGACGCCGTCGAGCGGGCCCGCGTCGAGCTCTACGTACGCCACACCGAGACCGGCATCGTGCACTTCCTGCCGCTGGAGCAGCACGTCGAACGCGTCCAGGACGGCCGCCGCCGGGTCCGCATCAGGATCAAGGGCGAGACCAGGCTGGACATCACCAGCGCCGCCCTGGGACAGCCACTGCGGCCCGGCCAGTGGGAGGTGCACGTCCGCATGTTCAGCGGCGCCAACCAGGCCAGGAGCCGCGTCAGCCGCCCCGAGGGCCCGCTCAACTGCCTGGGCGTGCTGGCCCAGCGGCCCAGGATGCGGCTGGTGGTGCCGTGCTGGAGCGACAACGGCGAGCTGGGCCTGGCCATCGAGCCGCGTTCGTTCTCCGAGTCGATCGCGCTCGTGTCGCCCGGCGTGATGGTCAAGCAGCTCGACAAGCACCTCTACGTCGTGCTGCCGGTGCCGTACGTGCCGCCGAGCGGCGGCCCCGCCCTGGAGCTGGTGCTGCGCGGCACCGGCAGGCGGGGCCGCGAGGTGAGCGCGCCCGCGCTGGTCGAGGCCGGGGTGCCGGGCAGGATCGCGGGCCAGCTCGTGGCCAAGGTGCCGGTCAAACGGATCATGCCCGGCGTCGAGCACCTCGGCCCCGGCGGCTGGCTGTCCTCACTGCGCTCGTCGGAGGGCGAGTTCGGGCTGCGGTTCGCGCTGGAGATGCGCAGGGGCAAGGTCGACGTGCGCCCGGCCGCCGCCGTCGATCCAGAACGCCGCTCGCCCATGGGCCGGGACACCGCGCTCCACCGGCTCGGCCGGCGGCTGCCCGGTGCCCGCCACCTCGTCCGGTGGGCGCGCGCGGGCCGGCACCGCTACCTCACCGACTGACGGTGAGGGTGCGTCGGTCGGCACCGCTACCTCACCGACTGACGGTCAGGGCGCTGACGGCACCCGCCGTTCACCGGCGGGTCCAGCCCTCCAGCTCCTCGAAGGCGCTCCTGAAGGCGGGCAGCATCGGCGTGAGCCGGTCGGGGTAGAGATCGACCAGGCTGTCCAGATGGTTGCCGCCCTCGACACGGTGATACCGGAACGGCCGGTGCGGGCCGACCATCTTCGCGTAGACGTCGGAGTCGCGCGAGATCGGCAGCAGCGTGTCCAGCGTGCCGTGGATCGTGATCAGCGGCTTGATGATCCGGCCGGTCAGCGCGATCTTCGCCAGGGCCGCGTACGGCCTGCGCCGGTCGTAGTCGTAGTCGGCCGCCGCGCCCTGGTAGGACGGGTCCAGCTCCTTCTGGTAGAGCTGCTGGGTGAGCTCCCAGTAGTACTGCTGGTGGAACGGCCACAGGAACTCCGAGCCGGCCGCGAACCCGGCCGCCCGCACCCCGTCCTCGTCCGGGTACGCCTTCAGCGCGGGCGGCAGGAAGTTCAGCAGGTTGTCGCCCTTGACCCGCCAGAGCGTGCCCTCCCAGTCCACGCCGCCGTCGTACAGGTGGCCCCGGTTCTCCAGCTGCCACCTGACCAGGTAGCCGCCGTTGGAGATGCCGGCGGCGTACGTACGGGCGGGCTTCCTGCCGTAGTGCTGCCTGACCACGGCCTTGGCGGCCACGGTGAGCTGGGTGACGCGCTCGTTCCACTCGGCGATGGCGTCGCCGGGGCGGCGGCCGTCCTCGTGGAAGTCCACGCCGACGTTGCCCTTGTCGGTGCTGGCGAAGGCGTAGCCCTTGGCCAGCACCCAGTCGGAGATCGTGTAGTCGTTGGCGTACTGCTCCCTGTTGCCCGGGGTGCCGCCGACGACCAGGCCGCCGTTCCACTCGCGCGGCAGCCTGACGACGAACTGGGAGTCGTGGTTCCAGCCGTGCGTGGTGTTGCCGTGGGAGGTGTCGGGGAAGTAGCCGTCGATCTGGACGCCGGGCACGCCGGTGGGGTTGACCGTGGCGGCCGAGTGCAGGCCCGCCCAGTCCGCCGGGTCGGTGTGGCCGGTCCTGCTGGTGCCGGCGGTGGTCAGGTCGTCGAGCACGGCGATCTCGGTGTGCTCGGCGCCCGGCACGGTGAGCTGATGGTGGCCGGGCGGCGTGAGTAAGCTCGCCACGAGCGTGAGCGCGACCAGCATCTACGCCTCCCTCAGGTGCTCGGCCAGCAGGCGCTGGAAGTCCTCGGGGCGCTCCAGGTGCGGGCTGTGACCGCAGTCGTCCAGCACCGCCTCCCGGTAGGGCCCGTACCGCTCCAGCACCGCCCGCGTCTGCCCCACCATGGGCTGGGCCGGCGTGCCCGGGGAGCCGGGCACGACGCCGAGCGCCCCGAGGTGGGCCAGGTCGAACAGGGACGCGTCCGAGACGATCACGTCGTCGGCGCCCCTGATCCACAGGACGGGCGGCTTCGGCTCGATCTCGTGCAGGTCGTCCAGCCGGAAGCGGGTGGGGCCGAGGGCGTTCAGCACGCCGCTCTTGCCGGGCGCCAAGCCGGGCCAGGCGTCGGAGGTGACGGCGTCGCCGGGGTAGTGCGCCTCGCCGACCCTCGTGGTGAGCATCGCGCGGACGTAGAAGTCCTCGTCGGGGACCTCGTTCTTGACGTACGAGGAGCGGAAGACGCTCCGCGGCGAGGTGGGGGACTCGGCCGACAGGTCGCCCGCCTTGAGCCGGGCCACGAAGTCGGGGTTGGCCGCCCCGGCGCCCGCGCCGGCCCCGTCAGGATGCGTCAGCCGGCCGCTGAGGCCCTCCGTGCCGCCGTAACCGTAGGGGGAGACGGGGTTGACCAGGGTCAGGCTCCTGACGAGCGCCGGGCGGTCGCGCAGGACCTGGAGGACGACGCCTCCGCCCATGCTCCAGCCCACCAGGTGCACCCGGTCGAGCTCCAGCGCGGCGATCAGTTCGAGCACGTCGTCGGAGTAGTCGCGCAGCCCGCGGGTGGCGTCCACCGGCGCGGGGTCGGTGTCGCCGAAGCCGCGCAGGTCCACCGCGAGCGGCCGGTAGCCCTCGGGCAGCGCGGCCATGGCGTCGCGCCAGAAGGCGGCGGAGGAGACGTTCCCGTGCACGAACAGCACGGGTTCGCCGATGGTCCTGCCCTCGACGGTCAGGACGTTCTGGGTGAGCCTCGACGTGGTGATCCTCATCGCGCGTTGATCCTTTCCGCCAGGTCGCTGCCCCGCGTCTCGCGTGCGGCGTAGACGGCGGCCAGGGTGAGCAGCGCCGCCAGACCAAGGTAGACCGAGATGGGAACACTGCTCCCGTACGCCTGCAGCAGCGCCACCGCGATGATCGGGGCCAGCGCGCCCGCCACGATCGCCGAGAGTTGCGCGCCGATGGAGACGCCGGTGTAGCGGGTCCTGGTGCCGAACAGCTCGGAGAAGAACGCCGCCTGCGGGCCGTACATCATGCCGTGGAAGAGCAGGCCGACGGTGACGGCCAGGGTGATCGCGAGGAAGTTGCCCGTGTCCACGAGCGGGAAGAACGCGAAGATCCACACGCCGATGCCGGCGGCGCCCGACAGGTAGATCGGGCGGCGGCCGAACCGGTCGGACAGCGCGCCCCACATCGGGATCGTGACGAAGTGGATGGCCGAGGAGATCAGCACCGCGGTCAGCACGGTGGAGTTGTCGACGTCGGTCTGCTTGGCGTACGTGATGACGAAGACGGTGAGCAGGTAGAAGGAGATGTTCTCGGCCAGGCGCGCGCCGATCGCGATGACCACGTCCTTCGCGTGGTGCTTGAGCACCCCGACGATCGGGGCCCGCTCCTCGGGCGGCGCCTGCTGGAACACCGGCGACTCGGTGATCGTCAGCCGGATCCACAGCCCGATCAGCACCAGCACGCCCGACAGCAGGAACGGCACCCGCCAGCCCCACGCCAGGAACGCCTCCTCCGACTGCCAGGCGGCCAGCGCCGCCAGCACGCCGGTCGCCAGCAGGTTCCCGCCGGGCGCGCCCGCCTGCGGCCATGAGGCCCAGAAGCCGCGCCGCGCCGTGTCGCCGTGCTCGGACACGATCAGCACCGCGCCGCCCCACTCGCCGCCGAGCGCGAAGCCCTGCACGAGCCGCAGCGCCGTCAGCACCAGCGCCGCGGAGGGCCCCAGCGTCTCGTACGTCGGCAGGCAGCCGATCAGGAACGTCGCCGCCCCCATCGTCAGCAGGCTGACGACCAGCAGCGTCTTGCGGCCGATCCGGTCGCCGAAGTGGCCGAAGACCAGGCCGCCCAGCGGGCGGGCGACGAAGCCGACCGCGTAGGTGAGGAACGCCAGCAGCGTGCCGGTCAGGGGGTCGGACTCGGGGAAGAAGAGCTTGTTGAACACGAGGGCGGCTGCCGAGCCGTACAGGAAGAAGTCGTACCACTCGATGGTGGTGCCGATCAGGCTCGCGGCGACGATCTTCTTGATGGAAGTGGCCATGCCGGTCACCGTAGGTTGTGACCGGAGTCACTCATATGGCGTCGGGACCCACAGTCTTCCCGGTGGATGTGTGGCCGAGCCGGTGCAGGCGGAGCGCGAGCTGGATCTCCAGCGCCCGCTCCGGCTCCAGCCAGCCGTCACCCAGCAGTCTCCCGACGCGGTCGAGCCGCTGCGTGACGGTGTTGACGTGGATGTGCAGCGCCTCGGCCGCGCGGGAGGGCGAGCCGCCCGCGCCGAAGTAGGCCGCCAGCGTGCCGGCCAGCGCCGTGCCCCTGCGCGCGTCGTAGTCGATCACCGGGCCGACCACCCGGTCCACGAACCCGCGCACGTCGTGGCCGTCGCCCACCAGCAGCCCGACGAAGCCCAGCTCGGCCGCGCTCGCGCCGTCGCCGGCCCGCCCCAGCGCGATGAGCGCCTCCGCGCACCGCCGCGCCTCCTGGTAGGCCGCGGCCACGTCCCGTACGCGAGAATCGCCCTGCTCGTCCCTTACGCGCGGGTCGCCCTGCGCGCCTCGCGACGGCTCGGCGGGGCCGACGGCGGGCGCGGCGCCCGCCGTCGCCGTGCTCTGCAGCGACGCGGACAGCTCGGCGGCGGCCCGCTGGGCGACCGCGCCCGCGTGGTCACCGGGGAGCAGCAGCACCACCTCGTCTCCCCGACCCGCCGCCAGCCCGTGCCGCATCGAGGCCTGTGCGGAGGCCCAGAACGCGGCCCGTTCCCGCTGGCCGCCGTGCTTGACCACCACCACGACGTGCGGCGCGCCCAGATCCACGCCGAGCCGGCGGGCCCGGTCCGCGAGCCCGGGGGAGCCGGGCCGCGAGATCAGGTCGTCGAGCAGTTCGCCCCTGACCCGGCCCTCCGCCTCCGCCACACTCCTGCGGAACAGCAGCAGCAGCGCGCACACCAGCGCCGCCCGCTCCAGGATGCGCTCGTCGGCGTCGTCGCTGCGCAGCACCAGCGTGCACAGCGGCTCACCGCCGACGTCCACGGACGCGATCAGCAGATCGCCCCTGCGCACCGTACGTCCCAGCGCCCGCGACGCCTGCGCCGCCTCCAGCACGCCCACGTCCGGCTCCGCCAGCTCGCGCGCCGCGCCGCCGATCGCCCGCCCGAGGTCGTCCAGCACGGCCAGCGAACCGCCCAGCACGTCCGTCACCACGGCCGCCACGTCCTCGATCCCGCCGCCGCGCAGCACCAGCGAGGTCATCCTGTCGTGCGCCATGGCGGCCCGCTCGACCGCCTGGCCGTGCTCCCGCGCCGTCCTGTGCGCGCGCGACAGCTCCTCCAGCGCGTTCCTGGTCTCCTGCAGCAGCCTGGCGTTGTCGATCGCGACGGCGGCGTGCGCCGCCAGGCTCGCCAGCAGCGACACCTCCTCCTGGTGGAACGGCCGCGCGCTGCGGTTGGCCGCCATGAGCACGCCGATCACCCGCTGCCCCAGCCGCAGCGGCACGCCCAGGATGGCGACCAGGCCCTCCTCGGTCACCGCCTCGTCGATGTCCTCCTTGTGGCGGAACCTGGCGTCGGCGAAGTAGTCGGCCGTCGCGTACGGCGTCGCCGTCTGCGCGACCAGCCCGCCCAGCCCCGCGCCCATGGCCAGGCGCAACGCCCGGAACTTGGCCGAGATCGACCCGTCGGTGACCCGCATGTAGGTGTCGCCGCGTTCGGGGTCGTGCAGTGTCATGTACGCGACGTCCGTGGCCAGCAACTGCCTGGCCCGGTGCACGATCGCCTCAAGCACGGCGTCCAGGTCCCGCAGGGCGGCCAGGTCGCCGGCCGTGTCGTACAGCGCCGACAGCTCGGCCTCGCGCCTGGCGCGGCGCTTGAGCAGGTCGCGTACCTTGAGCGCCTCGACCTTGGCCTGCTCCAGCTCCTCGATCGCGGCCGGATCCGCCCCCGCCGCCCTGGCCCGGATGATCGGTCCCTCGAACTCGACCGCCGACGCCTCCCGGGCGAGCAGTTCGAGAAATTGAAGACTAAGTGACGGCATGTGTCTAATTTGCCGCACTGCGTGCGGCGGGTTCGGTCGCCATATGCCGCCCTCTTCCCCCGCTCCGGTCGCTTCGCTCTCTCCACTCCTCCAGAGGACGGCACTCCCTCACCGGGCGGTCCACCCGCCGTCCACAGGAAGAGAGACACCAGTGACGAAGGACCCACTGGGGCCGCAGAGGTAGGCGACCAGGTCGGCCACCTCCTCCGGCTCGATCAGGCGCTTGATCGCGGCGGGCTCCAGCATGATGTCGCTCACGACCTCGTCGGGCGCGATCCCGTGCACCCTGGCCTGGTCCTCGATCTGGGCCTCGACCAGCCCGGTGCGTACGTAGGCGGGGCAGACGGAGGTCGAGGTCACCCCGTGCGGCGCCCCTTCGAGCGCCACGACCTTGGAGAAGCCCTCCAGCCCGTGCTTGGCCGCGGTGTAGGCCGACTTGTACGGGGACGCCCGCAGCCCGTGCACCGACGAGATGTTCACGAACCGCCCCCACCCCCGGGCGTACATGCCGGGCAGCACCGCGCGCGCGATCAGGAACGGCGCCTCGACCATCACCCGGAGCATCGTCCCGAAGACGTCGGGCGGGAACTCCTCGATCGGCGCCACGTGCTGGAACCCGGCGTTGTTCACCACGATGTCCACGGGCTCGTCCGGCAGCGCCGCCGTGAAGCCGGGATCGCTCAGGTCGGCCACCACGGCCAGGCCGCCGACCTCGGCGGCCACCTTCGCGGCGGGCTCGGCCCGCATGTCCACGACCAGCACCCTGGCCCCCGCCGCGGCCAGCCGCCGGGCGCAGGCCGCCCCGATGCCGCCGCCCGCCCCCGTCACCAGCGCGGTGCGCCCCGTCAGCTCTCCCGAGAGATGCTTCGCCATACTCCGCACCCTAAGCGCTGACCGGCCGGCGCCGCATGGGTGCGGGCGACATAGATGAACGGCGCACTATGTGGATCTACGGCGTCTGCTATGTTGGGCGCATGATCGCGTATACGTCCCAGTGGTGGCCCGCCTCCTAGGCGGACCATCCAGCGCATACGCACCCGGCCGCCTCGACGAGGCGGCCGTCACCGTTCAGGTGGGTGTCCCCCCGTCGAGCACTGACGAGAAAGGGCACTCATGACCGGCACCGCCTTCACCTGGCCACGGCTTCTCACCACGCTGCTCGACGGCGCTTCGCTGACCTCCCGCCAGGCCGCCTGGGCGATGAACCAGATCATGACCGACCGCGCCACCGACGCCCAGATCGCGGCGTTCGCCGTCGCGCTGCGCGCCAAGGGCGAGAGCGTGGCCGAGGTGGCCGGGCTGGCGGACGGCATGCTGGCCGGGGCGGCGGCGATCCGCGTCTCCGGCAACCCCGTCGACCTCGTCGGCACCGGGGGCGACCGCGCCAACACCGTCAACGTCTCCACCATGGCCGCCGTCGTCGCCGCGGCGGCGGGCGCCAAGGTGGTCAAGCACGGCGGCAGGGCCGCCTCGTCGGCGGCGGGCGCGGCGGACGTGCTCGAAGAGCTCGGCGTGGTCATCGACCTGCCGCCGGCCGCGGTGGTCAGGGTGGTGGAGGAGGTCGGGATCACGTTCTGCTTCGCGCCCGTCTTCAACCCGGCGCTGAGACGCACCTCGGGGCCGCGCCGCCAGCTCGGCGTCCCCACGGTCTTCAACTTCCTCGGCCCGCTGACCAACCCCGCCCTGCCGCCCAGTCAGGCGGTCGGGGTCTTCCAGCCGGCGATGGCCGAGGTCATCGCCGGCGTGCTGGCCGAGCGCGGCGGCTCCTCGCTCGTCTTCAGGGGCGACGACGGGCTCGACGAGCTGACGACCTGCGCTCCCTCGACGGTCTGGGTGGTACGCCGCGGCGTCGTCACCCGCACCGCCTTCGACCCGCTCGACCTGTCGATCCCGCGCGCCCGCCTCGACGACCTGCGCGGCGGCGACGCCCGGCACAACGCGGACGTGGCGCGCGCGGTGCTGTCGGGTGAGCCGGGGCCTGTGCGCGACATCGTGCTGCTGAACGCGGCCGCCGCCCTGGTGGCCGCAGACGGCACCCCGCCGGCGGCCGAGCTCACGCCGGCCCTGGCCGCGGCGCACAAGCGGGCGGCGGACGCCGTCGACTCAGGCGCCGCGGCGTCGCTGCTCACCCGCTGGGCCCAGGCCACCCAGGCCGCCGCCACCCGCATCCGGCCCGCCGACACCTGCCCGCCGCCGTCCGGGCGCGCCCGCCGCGGTCCGGTGTGAGCGGCAGCGGGTCGTTGCGGGTGTTCGTGGTCAGGGGCGGGTCATCGACAGGACGTCGAGTGCGGCGTCGAGCTGTTCCTCGGTGAGCCGCCCCTCGGCCACGTGGCCGCGCTCGATGACGACCTCCCTGATCGTCTTGCGCTCCGCCAGGGCCTGCTTGGCGATCTTCGCGGCCTCCTCGTAGCCCACGTACCGGTTCAGCGGGGTGACGATCGACGGCGACGACTCGGCGTACTCGCGCAGACGATCCACGTTCGCGGTGATCCCGGCGACGCAGCGGTCGGCGAGCAGGCGCGAGACGTTCGCCAGCAGCCTGATCGACTCCAGGATGTCGCGCGCGATCACGGGCAGTTGCACGTTCAGCTCGAAGACGCCGGACGCGCCCGCGAACGTGATCGCCGCGTCGTTGCCGATCACCTGGGCCGCGACCATGGCCGTGGCCTCGGGGATCACCGGGTTGACCTTGCCGGGCATGATGGACGAGCCCGGTTGCAGGTCGGGCAGGTTGATCTCGGCAAGCCCGGCCCGCGGCCCCGAGCCCATCCACCGGAGATCGTTGGCGATCTTGGTCAGCGACACCGCGATCACCTTGAGCTGCCCCGACAGCTCCACGATGGAGTCCTGCGCGCTCTGGGCCTCGAAGTGGTCCCTCGCCTCGATGAACGGGATGCCGGTCGCCTCGCGCAGCTTGCCGATCGCCTCGTGCGCGAACCCCGGCGGCGTGTTGATCCCCGTGCCCACCGCGGTGCCGCCCAGCGGCAGCTCCAGGACGTGCTCCAGGGCGCCCAGCACGCGGACGACGCCGTGCTCGACCTGCGTCGCGTACCCGCCGAACTCCTGGCCCAGCGTCACCGGCGTCGCGTCCATCAGGTGGGTGCGCCCCGACTTCACCACGCCGTCGAACTCGATCGCCTTCGCCCGCAACGCCTCCGCCAGGTGCCGCAGCGAGGGCACCAGGTGGTAGCTCACCTCGGTCGCCGCCGCCACGTGGATGGAGGTCGGGAAGACGTCGTTGGACGACTGCGAGGCGTTCACGTGGTCGTTGGGATGCACCGGCCGGCCCAGCCGCTCCTCGGCCAGCGTCGCGATCACCTCGTTGGCGTTCATGTTGGACGAGGTGCCCGAGCCGGTCTGGAAGACGTCGATCGGGAAGTGGGAGTCGTGCTCGTTCTCCGCCACGTCCGCGGCGGCCTGCGCGATCGCCTCCGCCATGTCCTTGTCGATCACGCCCAGCTCGCCGTTGACCTCCGCGGCCACGGCCTTGATCAGGCCGAGGGCGGCGATGTGGGACGGCTCCAGCGGGCGTCCGGAGATCGGGAAGTTCTCCACCGCCCGCTGGGTCTGCGCACGCCACTTCGCGCCCGCCGGCACGCGTACCTCACCCATCGAGTCATGTTCGATCCTGAACTCGCTCATGACTTCAGTCTGGCTCACGCGCGCGCGTTCGCTTCGGCGACACCACCCGGTGCCCGGCGTCAGCTGGAGAAGAGCGCCACGATGAGGACGGCGATCACCACGGCGGCCGCGGCGGCCACCGCCATGAGCACCAGCATGCCGTTGCGGTTGCCCGCGGGTTTCTGCTCCGGCTGGCCGGCGATGGAGAACAGGTCCGTGCCGAGGCCCTGGCTCTCGTACGGAATCTGCGGGCCGCCGGCGTGCTGGGCGCCGCCTTGCTGGGCCCCCGGTCCCATCGGCGGCTGCTGCCCCGGCTGGTGCTGTCCTGGTTGCTGGGGACCCGCCTGCTGGGGGCCTGCCTGGTGCGGGCCCGTCTGCTGCCGGTCTCCCTTGGGCGGCGGATAGACCTGCTGTCCGGGGGCTCCGGGCAGCTGCGAGGGGATGCGCGTGGTGGCCATGGAGCCCTCGTCGCGCTGCGGCGGCCTGCCCTGGTCCGTACCCGGAGCGAAGGGGCCCTTCGGGCGGGAGATGCTGACCGTGCGCTCGGTGTCGTAACCCTCGTCACCGCCGCCCGCCGCGCCGCCCGTCCCGCCTGCCTGCGGCTGCGAGCCGAAGTGCTGCTGCTGCCCCTGCGGGGGGTAGCCGGGGGTGGTCGAGTGGGGCACGGTCGGCGCGCCCGAAGCACGCATCGGCTGCCCGCCCCCGGCATGGGGGCCGCCCTGTGCACCGGGTCCACCCGGAGCGTTGGGGCCACCGGGTCCCTGAGGGTTGAAGGCGTTGGGTCCGACAGGACCACGTCCGCCCGGACCACCGGGCCCCTGCGGGCCTCCTGGACCTTGCGGACCGCCCTGCCCGCCCGGACCGCCAGGTCCTTGCGGACCACCAGGACCGCCTGGCTGCGGTGCGCCGCCCATCGGTGCGCCGTGGCCGGACTGCGGGCCACCGCGACCGCCGGGACCCTGCCCCGGAGCGCCGGCGCCGTACGGAGGACTGCCCTGCGCCGGCCCGCCGGGCCGCCCCTGCCCAGGCGCTCCTGAGCCCTGCCCGGGACCCCCTGAGCCCTGCCCAGGCCCGCCGGGGCCCTGGCCAGGGCCGGCCGGCCCGTGGGGAGCTCCGGCCTGGGCGGCCGCCGCGCCCTGGACACCGCGGCCGCCTGGACCCTGGCCTCCCGCGGTGGGGGGTTGCTGGGCGGCGAACGGATCGGGCAAAGCGGCCTCCTGCGCCATAAGAGCCTCGGCCGTGAGCACCGGCATCTCGCTCGTGGGGGTGTCGGCGACCATGCGCAGCAGGGTCTCCGCCTTGGCAGCGTTGAGCCGCTGCCGGTAGTCCTTGCTCAGCAGCCCGTTCAGCACCGGCCGCAGTTGCCCCGCCTGCGTCGGCGGGTCGGCGCTCTCGGTGAGCAGCGCCGCCAGCGTCTCCGCGATCGTGGACCGCTCGTAGGCGGGACGTCCCTCGACCGCGAAGTAGAGGGTGGCTCCGAGCGACCAGATGTCAGACTCGGGGCCGGTGTATTCGCCCCTGGCGCGTTCCGGGGCGGTGTAGCCGGGTGAACCGATCACCATGCCGGTCTTCGTCAGCCGCGAGTCGCCCTCCGCCTTGGCGATGCCGAAGTCGGTCAGCACCACCCGGCCGCTCTCGGTGATGAGCACGTTGCCCGGCTTGACGTCACGGTGGGTGATGCCCTGGGCGTGTGCGGCGCGCAGGGCCCCGAGCAGGTCGACGCCGATCTCCGCCACGAGGCGCGGCGGCAGCGGACCTTCCTCCTCGATCACCTGCTCCAGCGAGCGGGCCTCGATCAGCTCCATGATGATCCACGGACTGTCGTCCTGAATCAGCACGTCGTGGATGGAGGCCACGGACGGGTGGCTGATCCGCGCGGCGATACGCCCTTCGCGGACCATGCGTTCGCGCAGCTCGGTCCGCTGTTCCTCGGTGAGCCCGGGATCCTGGCGGATTTCCTTGACCGCCACCTCGCGCCCGAGCGCGCGGTCGCGAGCGCGCCAGACCGTGCCCATCGTGCCCCGGCCGAGCGGGGAGATGAGCTCGTAGCGCTCCGCGAGCAGGCGTGTCTGCTGTTCCGGCATGAGAAGAAGATATCGATTCTCGCTTGGGAAGTGCTTTACCCTCGCTTGCGAAGTTCTCTGGGCCAGAACCGTCGAGGAAGGCACAACTTTATCACCGTAGCTTTGAATCGAGCATAAGCCGAAGGAGTCGGCCGCGGTTCGACGCGCTTCCTGTGCACACCCTCGCCGGGCTTGCGTTCCTGCCGGGGCGAGGGCACGTTCACGGGCGGTGGGGGAGCGTCGGCCCGGTGCAGCCCACGGTGCGAGGGCCTGCGCGCGAAGGCGGGCTGGGTGGCGGGCGAGGGCTGGCGCGCGGGCTTGCGCGGGCTCAGCGGCTCTTCCGCGGATCCGCCGGCGGCGACCCTGGTCAGCATGAGCGAGGCGCGTACGGAGTCGAGGCGCGTCGCCGGGTCGATGCGCAGCAGCGCGTCGAGGACGGGCGCCAGCGGACCCGCCTTGGTCATCGGGATCGGCTCGCCGCTGGTGAGCGCCGCGAGCGCGGCGGCCGCGGTGCGCCGGCCGTGCAGCCCCCTGCCCTCGACGGCGGTGTAGAGGGTGGCGCCCAGCGACCACAGATCACCGGCGGGGCTGGCCTTCGAGCCGAGCACCCGCTCTGGAGCGATGTAGCCCGCCGACCCCAGAACGATGCCCGCCTGGGTGATGGAAACGTCACCTTCGAGTGCGGCCAGCCCGAAGTCGGTGAGCACCGCGCGATCCTCGGTCACCAGCACGTTGCTCGGCTTGACGTCGCGATGCAGGATGCCCTTGGCGTGCACGGCCCGCAGCGCGCCGAGGATCTGCCGGCCGATCTCGGCGGCCCGGCGCGGATGGAGCGGTCCCTGTTCCTGGATGAGCTGCTCCAGGGACTTCGCCCGGAGCAGCTCCATCACGATCCACGGCCGATCGTCCTCGGTGACCACGTCGAACACGGTGATGACCGAGGGGTGCGTGACCATGGCGGTGGCCCGGCCCTCGCGCTCGGTACGCGCGCACAGCTCGGCACGCAGCTCCTCGTCGAGAACGGACGGCAGCCGCACTTCCTTGACCGCCACGTCCCGGTCAAGCAACTCGTCATGTGCCCGCCAAACGGTGCCCATGCCGCCCCGACCGACCGGCTCCATGAGCCGATAGCGCGCGGCGAGTAGGTAACCGGAGGGCGCACGCATGCCAGGCAGCTTACCTATTTGTGTAAACCGACCAGTAGAGGCGGGGCCGATAATTTGTTGCGAACTTAAGTCAACCCGCCTGACTCGTCACGTCAGCAAACCTCCGGGCCACATCCTCCCAGTTGATGAGGCCCCACAGTTTCTCGACGTAGTCCGGACGGACGTTGCGATACTGAAGGTAGTACGCGTGCTCCCACGCGTCGAACACGAGCAGCGGCGTGGTGTTCATCCCCACATTGCCGTGGTGGTCGTAGACCTGCTCGACGACCAGCCTGCGGCCGAGCGGCTCCCAGGCCAGTACCCCCCACCCGGACCCCTGCACCGACGCGGTCGCGGTGGTGAGCTGTCGCTGGAACGCCTCGAACGTACCGAAATGCGCAAGGATGGCGTCCGCGAGCGGGCCTTCCGGGCGGTCGCCGCCGTCCGGCGACAGGTTCTCCCAGAAGATCGAGTGCAGCACGTGGCCGGACAGGTTGAACGCGAACGTCTTCTCCAGCCCGACCAGGCCGCCGAACTCGCCCTTGTCACGCGCCTCGGCCAGGCGTTCGAGCGTGTCGTTGGCCCCCTTCACGTACGCGGCGTGGTGCTTGGCGTGGTGCAGCTCCAGGATCTCGCCGGTGATGGCCGGTTCGAGAGCGGCGTAGTCGTAAGGCATGTCGGGAAGGGTGTAATCCCCCATGAGTCCTCCTTGTCGATCTCTGGAAGGACCTTATTGCAACTCATTCGCAACTGCATCAGACTTGCGACCTAGGTCCTCCCGCGGAGGGCTGGCTCACGTCCCGCCGCGCGGGCGGCTCTTCCCCGGCCGCGGGCGTGTTCGCCCGCCTGGCTCTCTCAGGGTGTTTCCGCAGTTCACCGGGCATGTGTGTCGGCCGGCACAACCACTCGCCGAAATCCTGTGCATGATGCCCGGTAGGGGACTTTCAGGCGTACGGCAGGCTGGCTTACAGAAACCACGGGGATCCGTCAGCGACTTGTAAGGGTGCCGTAAGAGGGCGGGGGCATGGTTAAGCCAAGAAAGAAGGCGAGCTCCCGGAGACGGCCGGAATCTGTCGGTCCCGAACGTCAGACTGAGGGCATCCACCCGAGGTCCTGCCACCGAAGAACCACCGAAGAACGACCGATGAAGGACGTGATGAAGATGCGCCAGATCCAGGTTCGCCGCCGGCCGAAGAAGTCGACCAGAGCCGCTCTGGACCTTCGCACTCCGTCAGGGCGCCAGCTGCCCTTTTGAAGACCCGCATTCAGGAGCGCAATCTGAGAGGTGCGCGATGTGCAGTCACTACCCCGTTTGCCCGAGTGCCGACTCCCTCGACCGTGAGCGGTCGCACGTCATCTCGGCCCACCCCGACCAGGGCTGGAGCCTCCTCTGCAACGGCGTCGTGCTGTTCGACGACACCGGCCTGCTGCTGCCCGACGGCTCCGTCGTGGCGCCGCACCGGTCCCCGGTGGCCGCGTGAGCGCCACCTCCCTGGTCACCGGGCCGGAGCGGCGGCCAGACCTCCCGGCGATCCGCGAGGTCCTGCCCGCGGCGTCCCCGGCCGCGCCCGAAGCCGACCTGGTCGACGCGCTCCGTAGGAACCCCTCCCGGCTGCCCGGCCTGCCCGTCGTGACCGAGCACGACGGGCGCACGACAGGGTCCACGACGCCGGCGATGCCCTGGCGCTCGTCCTCGGGCACCCCGTTCACCACCCCCGCTTCGGCTTCGTCCACACCTCCGCGTACCGCACAAGGGCCCTTCGACGTGCCCGGCGAGGCCATGATGGCGCTCGTGCTCGACGAGCGGCGACCGGTGCCCACCGGCACGATCGCCTACCCGCCACCCTTCGGCCTCTGATCCGCCGAGCCGCCACCCCAGTCGCCGGCCTCCGACCGGGTCAGCCGGCCTTCGATCCGCCCGGCCCTCGATCCCGCCGTCGCGAGACCGCTGTCGCGAGAGTCAGCGGCGGCCGATCGACAGCACCGGGCCGGTCTTGTCGGTGAAGAAGTCTTCGCCCTTGTCGTCGACGACGATGAACGCGGGGAAGTCCTCGACCTCGATCTTCCACACCGCCTCCATCCCCAGCTCCGGATATTCGAGCACCTCGACCTTCTTGATGCAGTCCTGCGCCAGCCGCGCCGCCGGGCCGCCGATGGAGCCCAGGTAGAAGCCGCCGTGTTCCTGGCACGCCTCGGTGACCTGCTTGGAGCGGTTGCCCTTGGCCAGCATCACCATCGAGCCGCCCGCGGCCTGGAAGCGCCCCACGTAGGAGTCCATGCGGCCGGCCGTCGTCGGGCCGAAGGAGCCGGAGGCGTAGCCCTCGGGGGTCTTGGCCGGGCCGGCGTAGTAGACGGCGTGGTCCTTGAGGTATTGCGGCATCTCACCGCCGTTGTCGAGGAGTTCGGCGATCTTGGCGTGGGCGATGTCGCGGGCGACGACGAGGGGGCCGGTGAGCGAGAGCCGCGTCTTGACCGGATATTTCGTGAGCTGGGCGAGGATTTCCGGCATGGGCTGATTGAGGTCCACCTGGACGACGTCGTCGGAGAGGTGCTCGTCGGTCGTCTCCGGCAGGTAGCGGGCCGGGTCGGTCTCCAGCTTCTCCAGGAAGACGCCCTCCGGCGTGATCTTGGCCAGCGCCTGGCGGTCGGCCGAGCAGGAGACGGCGATGGCGACCGGGCAGGAGGCGCCGTGGCGAGGCAGGCGGATGACGCGGACGTCGTGACAGAAGTACTTGCCGCCGAACTGCGCGCCGATCCCGAGCTTCTGGGTCAGCTCGAAGACCTTGGCCTCCATCTCCAGGTCCCTGAACCCGTGGCCGGACGCGGAGCCCTCGGTGGGGATGGAGTCGAGGTAGCGGGCGCTGGCGTACTTGGCGGTCTTGAGCGCGTATTCGGCGGAGGTGCCGCCGACGACGACGGCCAGGTGGTACGGCGGGCAGGCCGCGGTGCCCAGCGAGCGGATCTTCTCCTCCAGGAAGGCCAGCATGCGCTTCTCGTTGAGCACGGCCTTGGTCTCCTGGTACAGGAACGACTTGTTGGCCGAGCCGCCGCCCTTGGCCATGAACAGCAGCTTGTACTCGTCGGGGTGCCCGTGGGGGTCCTCGGCGTAGATCTCGACCTGGGCGGGCAGGTTGCTGCCGGTGTTCTTCTCCTCCCACATGGTGAGCGGAGCCATCTGCGAGTAACGCAGGTTGAGCTTGGTGTAGGCGTCGTACACGCCGCGCGAGACGTGCTCGGCGTCGAGCCCGTCGGTCAGCACGTGGCGACCGCGCTTGCCCATGACGATGGCGGTGCCGGTGTCCTGGCACATGGGCAGCACGCCGCCAGCCGAGATGGAGGCGTTCTTCAGCAGGTCGAGGGCGACGAAGCGGTCGTTGCCGCTGGACTCGGGGTCATCGACGATCTTCCTGAGCTGGGCGAGGTGCGAGGAGCGCAGAAAGTGGGAGATGTCGTGAATGGCCGTCTCGGTGAGCAGCCGCAACGCCTCCGGGTCGACTTCGAGGAACGTACGCCCTGCCGCTTCGACTTTCCGCACCCCCTCCGACGTGATCAACCGGTATTCGGTCTCGTCGGCTCCCAGCGGAAGCAGGTCGGTGTAGTCGAACTCGCCCATGTCCATCCTTTCGGTCCTCCAAGAGATTACGCTCCCTTGGCACGACCGGCGGACCGGCTCCGGCTGTGGTAGACCCGGCTCAGGCTTCTGACGGCCGTACGGCGGCCCCCGCTCCCGAGCGCGCGGAGCTGAGGCCGAGCAGGATGCCCGCGACGACCAGCCCGGCGCCCAGCAGATCGTACGCGGACGGCATCGCGACCCCCAGCACCGCGCCCGTGACGATGGCGGCCACCGGGATGAGCCCCGCGAAGAGCCCCGCCCGGCCCGGCCCCAGCTTGGGCAGCGAGCTGTACCAGAGGAAGAAGGCGACCACGGTGACCACGACCGCCAGGTAGGCGAACCCGAGCGCCTCGGCCAGCGTGGGCATCCTGACCATGTCCGTACCGGCGTCCACGAGCCCCACCGCGACCAGCATGGGCACGGCCAGCGCCGTCGAGTACGCCGACACCCGGATCGCGCCCAGCTTGGGCAGCAGCGGGATGGCCAGCAGCGAGAAGCACACCTCGCCGACGAGCGCGCCGAGCGCCCACAGCAGGCTGACGGTGTCGCCGCTGCCAAGCCCGGTGGCGAGGGTGGCCCCGGCCACGACCACGGCGGCGCCGGCCAGCAGCCGGGGCGCGGGCCGGCCGCCGGCCAGCGCGAGCGCCAGCGGCACGGTGCCGAGCACGGTGCCGACCAGGGCGGGGCCCGAGGCGCGGGTGGACTCGACCACGCACACGTTGAAGATCACCAGGCCGAACAGCGTCAGCCCGCCCAGGCACAGGAGCTCGCGCGCCGTCATCCGGACGAACCGCAGGCCGAGCACCCGCGTTATGACTAGCAGGATGACCGAACCGACGAGATACCGGACGGCCTGTCCGCCGTATATCGGGTAGGCCTCGACGAGTTTCGAGACGCCGGCCAGCGTGCCGACGAGGAACATGGCCGAGGCCGCGCCGATGATGCCGTTTCTCATGCGAAGGATGCTAGGGAGACAATGGTTCGTTCAAACAGTCCAATGTCCCGCCGAGAGACAGGACCAATATGGCTGACCTCCATATCCAGATAAAGCGGGGTAAGGGGGCCATCGCCGGGCAGATCGCGTCTGAGCTGCGCGACTCCATCCGGGGCGGGCGGCTCACTCCGGGCACCCGCCTGCCCGCCACCCGCGACCTGGCCACCGACCTCCAGGTCTCCAGGGGCGTGGTGGTGGAGGCGTACGAGCAACTGGTCGCCGAGGGCTTCCTGATCTCCAGGGTGGGCGTCGGCACCCAGGTCACCCCCAAGAACGCGCGCGGCCTGCCCAGGCCGCGCGACACCGCGCGGCCCCGGCCCGGCCAGCGGCCCGAGCAGCGGCCCGGCCAGCGGCCCGAGCAGCGGCCCGACCAGCGGCCCGACCAGCGGCCCGAGCAGCCCGGCGGGACCCCCGCCAGGGGCACCTCGTACTACGGTCATCGCCCCACCTCCCCGGACCTCAGCCACTTCCCCCGTGAACGCTGGCTGGCGGCCGTCAGGCATGTCCTGACCACCGTACCCTCGGACGCGCTCGATTACGGGGACCCCGGCGGCGTGCCTGAGCTGCGTGAAGAGCTGGCCGGCTACCTCCGGCGGGTCAGGGCCGCCGATGTGCGCCCGGAGAACCTCGTCATCGTGGGCGGCGTGGCGCAGGGCCTGAGCCTGGTCCTGCACGTGCTGACCCAGCAGCGGCCGATCCGCCTCGCCGTGGAGGACCCGACCAGCCACCGGCAGGTGCCGCTGCTGCGGCGGGCGGGCGCGCGGCTCGTGCCGGTGCCGGTGGACGAGCACGGCCTCGACGTGCGCCGGCTGAGCGGGGACGCCGTGCTGGTGACGCCGGCGCACCAGTACCCGACGGGCGTGGTGCTGTCGCCGCCGCGCCGGGCCGCGCTGATGGAGTGGGCGTACGCGGGCGACCGGGCGATCCTGGAGGACGACTACGACGCCGAGTTCCGCTTCGACCGCGACCCCGTCGGCTGCCTCCAGGGGCTGGCGCCCGACCGGGTGATCCTGTCGGGCAGCGTGAGCAAGGCGCTCGCGCCCGGCCTGCGGCTGGGCTGGGTGGCGGCGCCGCCCGACCTGGCCGAGGCGATCCGGCGGGCGCGGGGCGAGCTGGACCTGGGCTCGCCGGTCATCGAGCAGTACGCGCTGGCCCACTTCCTGCGGACCGGCGGCTACGACAAGCACCTGCGGCGCATGCGCAGGGAGTACCGGCGGCGCAGGGACGCGCTGGTCACGACGCTGGCGGGGGAGCTGCCCGAGGTGCGGGTGAAGGGGATCGACGCGGGGCTGCACCTCTACCTGGAGCTGCCGGACGGGTGGAGCGAGCCGCGTACGGTGCGGGCCGCCCGCGAGCTGGGCCTGTCGGCCGAGGCGGTCGGGCCGATGCGGGAGGCGGCGGGGCCGCCGGCCATGGTGGTGGGCTTCGCCCGGCTGCCCACGCACAAGGCGGTCGAGGCGGTACGAGGATTGAAGGTCAGCATGTCAGGACAAATCTCTAAATAAGGAGCATTTCTCGGACGAACGGGAGGCGACATGCGGGTGGGACTGCTGGGTCTGGGCCGGATCGGAGCCTTCCACGCAGCCACCCTGGCCACGCATCCCCTCGTGGACGAGCTGATCGTGGCCGATCCCGTACGGACGTCGCCGTACGGGAGACCGGGGGACCCCTTCGCGACGGACGCCGTCGTCATCGCCACCCCGACCAGCACCCACGCGGACCTCATCATGGAGGCGTGCGCCAGAGGCGTCCCCGTGTTCTGCGAGAAACCGGTGGCGGGGACGGTCGCCGCCACCGTCGAGGTGCTGCGGGCCTGCGCGGGACATCGGGTGCAGATCGGGTTCCAGCGCAGGTTCGACCCCGGCTACGTCGCGGGGCGGCGCGCGGTGCGCGGCGGCGAGCTGGGCGAGCTGCACCGGGTGCACCTGGTCACGGCCGATCCCGCGCCGCCGCCCGCCGAGTTCCTGCCGTCGTCGGGGGGCATCTTCCGCGACTGCCACATCCACGACTTCGACATCCTGCGGTGGGTGACCGGCCGCGAGGTGGTGTCCGTCTTCGCGCGCGGCGCCAACCGCGGGGCGGCGTTCTTCCGCGAGGCGGGCGACGTGGACAACAGCGCCGCGCTGCTGACGCTCGACGACGGCACGCTCGCCACCTTGCAGGGCTCGCGCTACAACGGCGGCGGGTACGACGTGCGCATGGAGCTGGCGGGCACCCGGCGCACGCAGGCCGTCGGGCTCAGCCCGCGCGCGCCCCTGCACAGCACCGAGGACCTGCCCGGCCTGGGCAAGCCCTGGCCGGACTTCGTCGCCCGCTTCGAGACCGCCTACCGGGAGGAGATCGACTGCTTCCTGACGGCTGACACGAGCCCGTGCTCGATCGCGGACGCGCTGGAGGCCCTGTACGTGGCCGAGGCCGCCGACCTGTCCCTGCGCGAGGGCCGCCCGGTCGAGGTCGCCGAGGTACGACAGCGCGCGTGACCTGAGCCGTCTCGTCGGGCCGTGCTGCGGCTTCGGGCGTGGCCGTGGCCGTGGCCGAGGTCGGGGCCGAGGTCGGGGTCGGGGTCGGGGTCGGGGCGGCGGCCCTCAGGTGGAGGACTTGGTGCGTTTCGGTTCGAAGCCGGGCGCCAGCAGGATGATGGCCGCGGCCAGCACCAGCGGCGCGGCGAAGGCCACGCGCATGTTCACGGCGTCCGCGAGGCCGCCCACCAGGGCCGCCCCGACGATGAAGCCGACATAGTTGAACAGGTTGACCCGGGCGATGGCCACCCCCGTCCCGGCCGGGTCGAGCCGGCCCGCCGCGGAGAACGACTGCGGCGCCACCACCGCGAGGCCCACCCCGGTCACCCCGAAGGCGACCAGCCCGAGCACCTGGTTCGGGGCCAGCACGATCCACGCGAAGCCCAGCGTGGCGATCACACCGCCGGCCCTGACGATGGCGGCCGGCCCGAACCGCCTGACGGCGAGGTCGCCGCCGAGCCTGACGGCCAGCGTGGTCGCCTGGTAGGCGGCGTAGGCCAGCGGGATCACCCAGGCCTCGGCCGTCAGCACGTCCTGCATGTAGACGGTGTTGAAGTTGGAGACGGCCGCGTCGCCGACGTACAGGAAGGCCATGGCCAGGCAGAGCGGGATGATCGGCCGCCATGGGAAGCCGTCGAGGTGCACGGAGCCGGTCTCGGGCTTCTCCTCGGCCGGCGTGTAGAGAGAGCGGCCGAAGACCAGGGAGCCGGCCACGGCGAGCAGCATCGGCAGCGTCATGATGAGTTCGAGCGGGAGATGGGCCGCCGCCGCGGCCGACGCCCACAGCGCGCCGGCCATGCTGAGCGCGCTCCACACGCAGTGGAACCCGTTGAGCACGTGGAGGCCGTACCTGCGCTCGACCGCCACACCCTGCATGTTCATGCCCGCGTCCACCGCGCCCAGCGCCAGCGCGTACACCAGCAGCGCGGGCACGAGCAGCACCACCTGCGGCGCGAACCCGGTCAGCACCACGGCGGCGGCCACCGCCGGCTGCGCGATCCGCAGCAGCAGCCTGCTGCCGAACCGGGCGGCGAACGCCCCGGCTCCCACGCTGCCCACCCCGGCGAACACCGGCACGATGAGCAGCAGCAGCGTGAGCGAGCCCTCGTCGAGGTGGTGCTTGGTCTGCAGGTTCGCGATCTGGACGAGCAGCGTGGCGAGGGACAGCCCTTGTACGGCGAAGACGGCGTACGTGGCGATCCGGGCCTGGCGATCACGCAAGGACGGCACGGCGGCCTCCTGATCGGGGGGAATCAAACGTGAGGCGCGGTCAGGTTAGCCGCTGCCACAGGCCCTCCGCCAGCACCGGAAGGCAACGAGTGATCTCCGGCGGCGGCCCAGACGCCGAGCGCCAGCAGCGCCGCCACCTCACTGATCGCCAGCCCCCGCTCGACCAGCCCCAAGGGCATGACGCGATACCACGGCAGCCCCTCGGCGGCCCCGACGATCATCATCGTGCCGATGCCCGCCACCCACAGCACCGAGCAGACCCCGAACGCGAACGCCACGAGCGTCGCCCGCGACCGCTCCCGCCGCCAGGGCCTGGCGATGATCACCACCGCCAGCGGCAGGCAGAGGAAGGCGACGAAGCTGCCCACCCGGTGGATGCTGCCGCTCAGGCTGGGCCCGACCGACCAGTCGTGCTTCTCGAACCAGGCCGTCATCAGCAGCCCCACGCTCCAGCCCATGAGCGCGATCATGCCGAACACCCCGGCCAGCCTCTTGCGGGCCAGCGACACCCCGATGGCCGCGGAACCCACCGCGAGCAGGCCCACGCCGAGGCCGAAGATCCAGCCGCCGGGGCCCAGGCCGTGCTGGCTGATCGTCCGCCTGAACGGGTCCATCTCGTCGAAGCTCGCCAGCTCCAGGCCCAGGATCACCGCTATGCCCGCGCCTGCCACGCCGAGACCCCACCGCGCCGGTTGATGCACGCGCACACCCCACTTCGACCGGTCCCTTTGATCGGAACAACGGCCGTACCTGTAAGGGGATTCCTAAGAAAATCGTGAGAAACCACCCGCCGCACCTGGTGACCCGGCCATCCCCATCGCCACGCCGAAGTGAGCGAGAAGCTCACGAGAGAGGATTGCCGGACTACTCGCCGGAATCCATCGACACCTGTCCAATCGGGACGAGCAAACGGCGCGACCGCCAGATATCGTCAGAAGTGTGAACGAACGCGCGGGATCGTGGTTGCCGAAACTTCAGGAAGTCGGCGAGCGGCTGGCCGAGGAGTGGGTCTCCGCCCGCCGGCCGCAGGGGGCGGACGACGTACCCCAGCCGCACGAGCTGCGCGCGTCCGACGCCGACAGGGAACGCATCGCCCAGGTGCTCCAGGACGCGCACGCCGACGGGCGCCTCACGCTGGACGAGCTGGAGGAACGGCTCGGCGTGCTCTACGCCGCCCGTACGCTCGGCGAACTGGCCGCGCTCACCCGCGACCTGCTGCCCGCCGACCAGCAGCCGCTCAACCTGGACGGCCGGCCGGTCTCGGCGATCTTCAAGAAGGAGCAGCGCGGCGGGCGCTGGGTGGTGCCGGCCGAGCTCGGGGTGACGGCCATGTTCGGCACCACCAAGCTCGACTTCCGCGACGCGATCCTGCAGAACCGGCGGATCATCATCAACGCCACCCTCGTCTTCGGCGGGCTGGAGATCCACGTGCCCGAGGGGCTGGAAGTGATCAGGGTGGCCAAGGACAAGACGGTCCGCCTGACCAAGCAGCCCACCGGGCCGGAGGCACCGGTGGTGGAGGTGCGCACCACGAACTTCGCGGGCGAGGTCAAGGTCAAGGAGCCACCCCGCCGCAAGCGCCGCCGCTGAGAGCTCGGCGCCTGCCGTCGGCCGGCGTCGGCGACCCGAGCCGACCCGTCCGGACCTGCCGGTCCGGGTCAGCCGGCCGCGGTCAGCCGGCCGTGTCGAAGTTGATCGCGCTGTACGCCCGCAGCTTCCACAGCTGGTGCTCGCTCTCGATCTTGCGGATCGTGCCCGACCTGCCGCGCATCACCAGCGACTCGGTCACCGCCGAGCCGGCCCGGAACCGTACGCCCTGCATGAGCTCGCCGTGCGTGATGCCGGTGGCCGCGAAGAACACGTCGTCGGACTTGACCAGGTCGTTCGTGGTGAGCACCTGACCGAGATCGTGCCCGGCGTCGACCGCCCGGCCCCGCTCGGCGTCGTCGCGCGGCCACAGCTTGCCCTGGATGACGCCGCCCAGGCACTTGAGCGCGCACGCCGCCACGATGCCCTCGGGCGTGCCGCCGATGCCGAGCATCAGGTCGATGCCGGTGCCCGCGCGGGCCGCCATGATCGCGCCGGCCACGTCGCCGTCGGTGATGAACTTGATCCGCGCGCCCGTCTCCCTGATCTCCTTGACCAGCCGCTCGTGCCGGGGCCGGTCGAGCACGACCACGGTGACGTCGGAGGGCGAGCAGTGCTTGGCCCTGGCCACCGCGTTGACGTTGACCGACACGGGGGCCTCGATGTCGACCACGTCGGCCGCCTCGGGGCCGGTGACCAGCTTCTCCATGTAGAAGACCGCGGACGGGTCGTACATGGAGCCGCGCTCGCTCACCGCGATGACCGACACCGCGTCCGGCATGCCGAGCGCGGTCAGCCTGGTGCCGTCGATCGGGTCGACCGCCACGTCGCAGTCGGGGCCGCTGCCGTCGCCCACCTGCTCGCCGTTGAACAACATCGGCGCGTGATCCTTCTCGCCCTCGCCGATGACGACCACGCCGTTCATGGAGACCGTGCTGATCAGCTGCCGCATGGCGTTGACCGCGGCGCCGTCCGCGCCGTTCTTGTCGCCCCGGCCGACCCACCGGGCCGCCGCCATCGCCGCCGCCTCCGTGACGCGGACGAGCTCCAGCGCCAGGTTGCGGTCGGGGGCGCGCTCGCTCGTGGCGAGCGCCGCGGGCACGGAAGTCTGATCGGACATGTCGGTGGCCTCCTCGTCGGACGTCTACCTCGATCGTAGTTGCCGGTCTCTTCCCGGTCAGAGGGGGATAATCTGGCTCCGGAGAACGGATTTTGCGCCATACGCTGTGCGCGGCATGGATCTTGCCTCCAACATGGAGCCTGGCATCCCGCCGTGGAGGAGATCCCGAATGAGCGATGTGGAGAACGCGGTCGCCGCACCGCGCACGTCCGAGCGCGGCGCGGCCACGCGGAGCTCGCTGCTCGCCGCCGCCAGGGCGGTCTTCGTCTCCAAAGGGTTCGCCGAGGCCGGCGTGACGGACGTGGTGGCCAGGGCCGAGGCCAGCGTGGGCAGCCTCTACCACCACTTCTCCGGCAAGGCCGATCTCTACCTCACGCTGTGGGAGGAGTTCCAGGCCAGGCAGACGCAGCGGACCAAGCAGGCCGCCCGCGCGGCCAGGGCGGCCGGCGAGAGCGACCCGATGCGGGTGTTCGTCGGCGCCGCCCGCGCCTACCTCGACGGCTGCCTGGAGGAGAGGGAGCTGGCCGAGCTGTTCCTGCGCGGTGACGGGCCGCCCGGCTTCGAGGTGGTCATGCGCGACCGGATGCGCAAGTGGGCCCAGCTCAACGCGGCGCTGTTCGAGGACGACACCGCGCTCGTCCTGGTGCTCACCGGCGCGCTGGCCGCGGCCGTGCCCGAGGTGCTGCGCACGGGAGATCGCGACCTGGCCGAAGAGGTCCTCACCATCATCGGGCAGATCCGGCCGGCCGCTTCGGCGACCGCCGCCTCCAGCGGGTAGCCTCGGCGACTGTGCGACGGTTCACCCAAGGTTTCTACGGCTACGCGGTAGCCCTGTTCGTCTGTCTCGCGGGCGCGGGGTTGTTCCTGCTGGTCACCCCGCAGAGCCGGGAGGAGCACATCCCGCGGCTCGACTACTCCATCACCGTCGCCAACTTCGGCCACGCGGTCCCGTACGGCGTCTGGGCGCCCCAGGCGGATCCGGCGAACTGGGTGCCCAACAGCAACAGGATCGCCGACGGCGAGAACGGCGCGAAGGTCCTCTACCTGGGCTACGCCACGGCCGCGCGGCAGCACGCGATGTTCGCGCAGAGCGACGAGCGGCCCGCGGCCGGGTTCGCCAGCCGCATGGCCAACACCGACAAGGCCGCCGGCACCCAGCAGGTCGGGGGCGTCGCGTGGGAACGGCGCTTCAGGGAGGACAAGAACCAGCGCTCGCTGGTGCGCGTGC
The DNA here is from genome assembly GCF_003001935.1 of Nonomuraea fuscirosea. Taxonomy (GTDB): domain Bacteria; phylum Actinomycetota; class Actinomycetes; order Streptosporangiales; family Streptosporangiaceae; genus Nonomuraea; species Nonomuraea fuscirosea. The sequence continues at coordinate 229,003 of NZ_PVNG01000007.1, forward strand.
TGCCCGACGTGACGCTCGTCATCACCGGGACGGCCGACTGGACGGAGCTGGGCGAGCTGGCGGCCCGCCTCCAGCAACGGCCCCAGGGCTGAGCCTCTCCAGCGACGACCCCAGGATCGAGCCTCTCCAGCGACGGCCCGAGGGCTGAGTCTCTCCGGCAACGGCCCCGGAACTGAGCCGCGGGCTCGTCGCGGCCGTGGTTGTCGGCCGGTCCCTCTAGGGTGGTGACGTGGCAGACGAGAAGGCACCCTCATACGAGCAGGCCCGCGAGGAGCTGACCGAGGTGGTGCGCCGCCTCGAGACCGGCGGGCTCACCCTGGAGCAGTCGATCGAGCTCTGGGAGCGCGGCGAGAAGCTGGCGGCCGTCTGCGAGGAGTGGCTGCAGGGCGCCAGGGTCAAGCTGGCCGCCGCCATGGCCCGCCGCTCCGAGCCCACCCCCGCGGGCTCCGACGACGCCCCCTTCTAGGGGTTTCCAAGGCGCCCTGGCACAAGCGCCGGGCGGCTTCGCGTCAGATCGGCCGCGCGGACGACCTGACGTCTGACGAGGCCGTGCTCGTCGCACAGCTCGCGGGCCCGCTGTCTTGCGAGCCCGCCCCCTCCCACGGGCCCGCAAGGGGCGTCAGGCGTCCGTTCTGACCAGGGTCACCACAGGGATGCGGCGGGTGGTCTTCTTCTCGTAGTCGGCGAACTGGGGCGCCTGCTCAACCATTTTGGCGTAGAGGCGGTCGCGCTCCTCGCCCTCGGCGACCACGGCCTTCACCTCGAACGTCTCCGTCCCGATCTCCGCCGTCGCGGCGGGCGTGGCGCGAAGGTTGTGGTACCACGCGGGGTTGGTGTCGTCGCCCCCCTTGGAGGCGATGACGACGTAGCGGTCGCCGTCCTTCACGTACATCACCGGCGTGGTGACACGCCTGCCGCTCTTGGCCCCCGTGGTGGTGAGCAGCACCAGCGGCTTGCCCTCGAACATGCCGCCGACCCGGCCCTCGTTCTCGCGGAACTCCTTGATGATCTGCTGGTTGAACTCGTTGTAGTCGATGGTCACGCTTCGCTCCTCAACAATCGGAGAACTCTCCGGTTACAGCCTAATCGGAGAACTCTCCGTTTGTCACCGGTATGCTCGACCGCGTGTGCGGACGCCGACTCCTGCCCGTGGTCGGGCAACCCCAGCCCGAGCGGGCCGATGCCGCGCGCAACCGGCAGAAGATCATCGACGTGGCGACGCGGATGATCGCCGAGCGCGGGGCGGCGGGTCTCTCGCTCGACGAGGTCGCCCGCGTCGCGGGAGTCGGCGTGGGCACGGTCTACCGGCGCTTCGGCGACCGCGCGGGCCTGGTGCTGGCGCTGCTCGACGAGGGGGAGCGGCGCTTTCAGGAGTCCTTCTTCGCCGGGCCGCCGCCGCTCGGCCCCGGCGCGCCGGAGGGCGAGCGGATCGTCGCGTTTCTGCGGGCGCTGGTCGACCGGGTGGTGGCGCAGGAGGAGCTGTTTCTGCTGCTGGAGACGGGCAAGGCGAAGGGCTTCAGCACCCCGTACCAGATCTACCACGTCCACCTCACGGCGCTGCTGACGCGGGCGCGCCCGGAGGCCGACGCCGCGTACGTCGCCGACGCCCTGCTCGCGCCCGTCAACGCCTATCTGATCGCCTTCCAGCGGGAGGAACGCGGCATGACGGTCGAGCAGATCAAGTCAGGCGTGACTGCCGTGGCGCGGGCCGTGCTCCGTTAGGTCATCAGGCAGAGCAGGTTGCCCTCCGAGTCCCGGAACGCGGCCATCCTGATCTCCTTGTCGCGGGTGCCGAACGTCCCGTCGTCGGTGAAGACCAGGTGCGGCTCCTCGACGATCGCGACGTCGTGCGCGCGTAACCGGGCCACGTCGGCTTCGAGGTCGTCCGTGGCGAGGTAGAGCACGGCCGAGGGGGCGCTCTTCTCGATCAGCAGGCGTACGCCGTCGAGGTCGAAGAAGGCCAGCCCGGGCGGCCGGTAGGTGGCGATGTGCCGCAGGCCGAGCACGTCGCGGTAGAAGGCGGTGGCTCTGTCGAGGTCGTCGGCGTGCTGGGCGACCTGGGTGAGTCCTCTCATGCGCCGAACGTAGACCTCGCAGCCGTGACGCGCGCCCGCTTTGACCCGTCACGCGCGTCCACCTTCACCCGTCATGGGCGCCCGCTTTTACCCGTCACGCGCTCACGCGCCGACTCGTCAGGCACTCTCCGGCTGGTCGGGTGCTTCGCGGCCGGCCCGGCTCTTCGGGCTCTTGGCCCCGGACGGCGCTCTCCTGCTCGTCCCGCCCGCCCGGCTCTTCGGCGCGTCCTGCCCATCCGGTGCGTCCGGGTCTTCTGTCCGTACGGTCAGGCGGTCGTCGCTCAGCCGGATCGTCAGCAGCGTGCCAGGGGAGACGTCCTTGGCCAGGCGGACCACGTCGCCGGACGGGTGCTGCACGATGGCGTAACCGCGCTCCAGCGTGGCGGCGGGGGACAGGGCGACGAGGCGGGCGCGCAGATGGGTGAGGTCGTCGGCGGCGCGGTCGAGCGAGGACGACAACGAGCGCCTGGCCCGGTCGCGCAGCGCCTCGGCCTGCTCGGCCCGGCGTTCGAGCTCGCGTACGGGATCGGCCAGCGAGGGCCGCGAGCGCACGGACGTCAGCCAGGACATCTCCCGGTCGAGCCAGCCGCTCACCACCCTGCGGCCACGGTCGCGGAGCTGGCGCACCAGCGAAAGCTGCTCGCCCACGTCGGGCACGACCTTCTTGGCCGCGTCGGTGGGCGTGGAGGCCCGCACGTCGGCCACCAGGTCGAGCAGCGGGCTGTCCTGCTCGTGGCCGATCGCGCTCACCACGGGGGTGCGGCAGGCGGCCACGGCGCGCACCAGCGTCTCGTCGGAGAACGGGAGCAGGTCTTCGAGCGAGCCACCGCCCCTGGCGATGACGATCACCTCGATCGAGGAGTCGGCGTCGAGCTTGCGCAGCGCCTCCGTCACCTCGGCCACCGCGTACGGCCCCTGGACGGCCACTTCCTCGACCTTGAACCGCACCGCGGGCCAGCGCCTGCGCGAGTTTTCCAGCACGTCGCGCTCGGCCGCCGACTCACGCCCGCAGACGAGCCCGATCGTGCCCGGCAGGAACGGCAGCCGCCGCTTCCTGTCGGCGTTGAAGAGCCCCTCGGCGGCCAGCAGCTGCCTGAGCCGCTCCAGCCTGACCATCATCTCGCCCACGCCGACCGGGCGCATCTCCAGCGCGGTGAAGGCGAACGAGCCCCTGTTGACCCAGAAGTCGGGCTTGACGTGCAGCACCACCCTGGAGCCGTTGGCCGGTCGCGGCACGGTCGCCTCGTAGACGCCGCGCGGGGCGGTGACCCTGGCGGACACGTTGGCGACCGGGTCGCGCAGGGTCAGGAACACCGTGCCGCCACGGGTGCTCAGGTCGGTGATCTCACCTTCGACCCAGACCGTGCCGAGTCTGCCGATCCATCCGCCCACCATCTGCAGGACCGTGCGGATCGGCAGGGGAGACTCAGGCGTGGTCTTCGAGCTCATGGCGGAAGACTACGGGTTCGGTGCGACGTTATTCCCCGGCGCGCAGCTTGGCCAGGCGGTTCTCGAACATCTTGATCACCTCGGGCCGCGCGGCGTTGGACCGCTCGAACTCCAGGTAGGAGCTGATCTGCTCGGCGCTCTTGCCGCGCATCCTGGCCCGCAGGGAGGCCACGGTGAGGCCGGAGTAGCCGGGCAGCGGCTCGGTCAGGTCCACGGCCGCGGCGGCGACGGGCTCGGGGGCCCTGGCGGGCTCGGCGGTGGCCGCGGCGGGCTCCGGCGCGGCGGCCGGCTCGGGCGCCACCTCGGGAGCCTTGCTCGCGGCCTTCGGCTTGGCGGCCCTGGCCCTGGGCTTGGCGGCCTTCGGCTTGGCGGCGGGCTCCGGCTCGGCCACGGCGGGCTCGGCCACGGCGGCGGGCTCAGCCACGGCAGACTCGGCCACGGCGGGGTCGGCCACGGCCTTGGGCGCGGCGGGCGCGACCTCCGGCTCGGGCGCGGCGGTGGCGGCCGGCTCCTGGACGGGCTCGGGGGCCACGTCCGTCTTGGTGCCGGACTCCTTGGCGGCGGTCTCGGGCTCGGGGTCCGCGGGCGCGGGCTTGGCGACGGCTTCCGGCTTGGAGGTCGCCTCCGGCTTGGCGACGGGCTCCGGCTTGGCAGCGGTCTCGGGCTCGGAGACGGCTTCCGGCTTGGCGGCGGGCTCGGCGGCGGGCGCCGCCTCGGTCTTGGCCGCGGGGGAGAAGATGACCGGGTCCGGCTTCGTCTTGGCGACCCCGTTGGGCTCGGCCGCGGGGCGCGGGGCGAAGATGACCGGCTCCTTGCGCTCGGCCTTGCCCTCCTCGGCCTCGGCCGGCGCGGGGGCGACCTGCTGAGCGGCGGAGGGACGGGAGTCCTGCTCCTCCTCGCGCTCCTCCTTGGCGCCGATGCCCTTGATGGAGTTCTTCATCCGGTCCACGAGCAGCAGCGCCTGCCCGGCGGCGCTCAACGTGGTCTGGACGACGAGAAGCGGCAGGTCCTTGGCCTTCTCCTTGAGTTCGTCCTTGTTGGTAACGGTTTTAGCGATGTTGCGTATCACGTCGCTGAAGGACATGTACGTCTCCCTGGGAGGTCAGTGATGGACGGACAGTCTGGCAAATCGCGGGCAACCACGCACGCGCGGGCCAGAACGCCGCTCCACGTAGCATAGAAAGTATGGAGCCCCAGACCCCCACTTCCCGCCGAGTCCTCGTTGCCAAGCCACGGGGCTACTGCGCCGGAGTCGATCGAGCCGTGGTAGCGGTCGAGAAGGCTCTGGAGCAGTATGGTGCCCCGGTCTACGTACGCAAGCAGATCGTCCACAACACCCACGTCGTCAAGACGCTCGAGGCCAGGGGCGCCGTCTTCGTCGACGAGACCGAAGAGGTGCCCGAGGGCGAGATCGTCGTCTTCTCGGCCCACGGCGTCTCCCCGGTCGTCCACGAGGAGGCCAGGCAGCGCGGCCTGCGCACGATCGACGCCACGTGCCCGCTGGTCACGAAGGTGCACAACGAGGCCAAGCGGTTCGCCGCCCAGGACTACGACATCCTGCTGATCGGGCACGAGGGCCACGAGGAGGTCGAGGGCACCTCCGGCGAGGCGCCCGAGCACATCCAGCTCGTCGACGGGCTCGACGCGGTCGGCAAGGTGGAGGTGAAGGACCCGAGCAAGCTGGTGTGGCTGTCGCAGACCACGCTCTCGGTCGACGAGACCACCGAGACCGTCGCCCGGCTCAAGGAGCGCTTCCCCACGCTCATCGACCCGCCCAGCGATGACATCTGCTACGCCACCCAGAACCGCCAGGTGGCGGTCAAGGAGATCGCGGCCGAGTCCGAGCTGGTCATCGTGGTCGGCTCCGACAACTCCTCCAACTCCAAGCGGCTGGTCGAGGTGGCCAAGGACTACGGCGCCCAGGCGTCGTACCTGGTCGACAACGCCGACTTCATCCGCGACGAGTGGCTCGACGGCGTCACCACGGTCGGCGTGACCAGCGGCGCCTCGGTGCCGGAAGAGCTGGTGGCGGAGGTGCTGGCGCGGCTGGCCCGGCACGGGTTCGGCGACGTGACGGAGGTCGAGCCGGTGGAGGAGCGCATGCGCTTCGCCCTGCCCCACGAACTGCGCAAGGACCTGCGGGCCTCCTGAGCCCCGCAGCCGGTCGCGGGCCGGTCCCGGGCTCTCCTGAGAGGTCGCGGGCCGGTCCCCGGCGATCCTGAGAGGTCGCGGGCCGGCGTCCGTGAATGGGGGGCCGGGTCTAGTCTTCGCCGCGCGGCGTTCCGTACACCTTGGGCTCGAAATACCCCTCGGGCTCGGGCACGAACGGCTGGCGCGGGCGCGGCACCTCAGCCGCGTCCGCCTTCAGCTCCTCGCGCAGCTCGCGTACGTTGTCGCGCAGCCCGCGCCGCCACGCGACGCCCAGCACGATCGCCGAGCCGGCGAACAGCCACGGCGCGCCCCGCGTCATCGACGTGTAGAGCCCCAGCGCCAGCGACTGCACGACCGACACCGAGCCGAACGCCCGCCCGAGCTCGACGAACAGGGTGGCGCAGAAGAACACCAGCGGCGGCGTCACCACCAGCGACAGCAGCTCGCGCCGGTTGACCAGGAGCGCGCCGAGCGCGCTGGCCAGCACGAACGCCGCTCCGACGAGGTGGCCGACGCCGAACACGGCCGCCAGCACGTAGCCCGCCAGGGTGGCCAGCAGGGCGAGCGCGATGGCGCCGCGAGCCGTCAGCCTGACCGCAGGACGCCTGCCCTTCTCACCCACTTGCCCTCCCCCGATTACTGCGACCCGTTGGCCAACTTACCGTTCGCGTGGGAAATCAGTGAGGAGGTTTCGAGCAGTTCGGGGGAGCTCAGGGGTCTGGGCAGCCCTTCGAGCATCTCGGGGGAGTCGAGATCGCCGTCCACGACGCCGAGATCGTGAAGTTTGCGTGCGGTGACCAGGACACGGCTTTCGAGCGATCCGACCGACTTGTTGTACGCCTCCACGGTCCGCGTGAGCGCCTTGCCGAGCGACTCGACGTTCCTGCCGAGGGACGACAGCCGTTCGTACAGCTCCTTGCCCAGCTCGAACACCGCCCGCGCGTTCTCGCTCAGCGCCGCCTGCTGCCAGGCGTAGTGGGCGGTGCGCAGCATCGTGATCAGCGTCGTGGGCGTCGCGATGTGCACCCGCCGCGTCATGGCGTACTCCAGCAGGGAGGGGTCGCGTTCGAGCGCCGGCGCCAGGAACGCCTCCCCGGGGATGAACAGCACCACGAACTCCGGCGACGGGTTGAACCCCTGCCAGTACGCCTTGGCCGCCAGCCGGTCGATGTGCTCGCGCACGTGCCGGGCGTGGGCGTCGAGGCGTACGGTCGCCAGCGACTCGTCGGACGCCTCCGCGGCCTCCAGATAGGCCGCCAGCGAGACCTTGGAGTCGACCACGATGTTCTTGCCCCCGGCGAGCCTGACGACCATGTCGGGCCGCATGGAGCCCTCGGTGACCTGCTCGTCGAAGTCGCAGTAACGCTGCATGCCGGCGATCTCGGCGACCCTGCGCAGCTGCAGCTCGCCCCATCGGCCCCGCGCCTCGGGCCGCTGCAGGGCCCGGACCAGGGCGGTGGTCTGGGAGCGGAGCTGCTCGTTGCTCCGCTGCACGAACTCCATCTGCTTGGCCAGCTCGGCCCGCGCCGCCCGCTGCCCCGACTCGGAGTCGCGCAGCTGGGACTCGACCCGCGTGAGCGCGTCCTTGAGCGGCTCGACCAGGTGCTCGACGGCCAGCCTGCGTTGTTCGAGATCGCCCGCCGCCTCGGCCCTGGTGGCCGCGAGCCGGCTCTCCGCCAGCTCGAGGAAGCGCACGTTGTTGACGTCGAGCGCGCGCGTGGACAGGGCCTGGAAGCGCTCGGCCAGCTGCTCCTCGACGTAGACCAGTTTCTCGGAGGCCGCTCTGGCCCGCGCGTCCGACTCGGCGATCCGCACCGCGGCCCGCGTCCTGGCCACCAGGAACCCCACGAGCAACCCGACGGCGAGACCCAGGAGAAGCGAGACGACGTCCACTCCATCGATGATGGCAGGCCCGCCGGGCGCTGATCTCGCCGACACGCTTGGGCGTTCCGCTTGTGCGGCACATCTCTCGTCACGCAGAGTACGGGGATGAACACGGTACCGAAGGTGGCCGCGGCGGGCGCCGCCCTGGCGATCACCCTGATCGCCCTGGCCGGGGCCGTCATCGCCGGGTCGGGGAGCGGCACTCAGCCGCGTCCCGTCCTGCGCTGGTCCCTGGGCGCGTGCGTCACGGGCGAGTACGCGCTGACCGCGTGCAACGGCGGCGAGTCCGAGGTGGTGGCACTCGCTCCCGACCCGCCGGGCCCCGGCGACTGTCCCGTGGACACCGACAACGTCCTGCGGGTCGGAGTCGGCCGTACGGCGTGCGTACGCAACTTCCTCGAACCGCACCCCGGCGCGCCCGGCGGTGGCGGCGGCCTGCTCAGGCCGGGCGACTGCGTCACGCTGGACGGCCGCGAGCGGCCGTGCGAGCGGCCCGGCTGGTACGGCAGGTCCCTCGCGATCGTCGCCGACCCCGCCGCCTGCCCCTCCGGCACCCTGGACGCCCTCGACGGCGACTCCCACGTGATCTGCCTGGGCCCCGGCGGCCAGGTGCTCGACCGGGGCGCCTGCGTGGCCGAGCCGGCCACGGACGTGATCGCCAGGTCCGCCGTCACCAGGGTCCCGTGCGACTCGCCGCACGCCTGGGCGAGGGTGCTGTCGTTCGAGAGCGCGCCGTCGGCCTGCCCGCCGGGCGCGCGCCGCTATCTGCGCGCCGAGCAGGCCTATCGTCCGGTTACCTGTCTGTACGTGCTGAGCCAGTAAACTCGGCGCCGTGAGCGAGCGAAGCGAGTCAACCACCAGGCGCGGCCATCTAGGGCTCTTCCCGGCGACCCTCCCGGCGACGGGGTCGGTCGGATGAGTCTCTCCATCGGAATCGTCGGCCTGCCCAACGTGGGCAAGTCCACGCTCTTCAACGCGCTGACCAAGACCGGCAACGCGCTCGCGGCGAACTACCCGTTCGCCACCATCGAGCCCAACGTGGGCATCGTCGGCGTGCCCGACGACCGGCTCCCGAAGCTGGCCGAGATCTTCTCCTCGGCCCGCATCCTGCCCGCCAAGGTCGAGTTCGTCGACATCGCGGGCCTGGTCAAGGGGGCCTCCGAGGGGCAGGGCAGAGGCAACCAGTTCCTCGCCAACATCCGCGACACCGACGCGATCTGCCAGGTCATCCGGGTCTTCAACGACCCCGACGTCACCCACGTCGACGGCGAGATCTCCCCCAAGCGCGACATCGAGACCATCAACACCGAGTTGATCATGGCCGACCTGCAGACGGTCGAGAAGGCCGTACCGCGCCTGCAGAAGGAGGCGCGCAACAACAAGGACAAGAAGGTCGCGCTGGAGGCGGCGGAGGCCGGGCTGGCCGTGCTGGAGACCGGCAAGACGATCTTCGAGAGCGGTCTCGACCGCGACGGGCTGCGCGAGCTCCACCTGCTGACGGCCAAGCCGTTCCTCTACGTGTTCAACCTCGACGCCGACGAGCTCACCGACAGCGCGCTCAGGGAGCAGCTGTCCGCGCTGGTCGCCCCGGCCGAGGCGGTCTTCCTCGACGCCAAGATCGAGTCCGAGCTGGTCGAGCTCGACGAGGAGGAGGCGCTGGAGCTGCTGCAGTCGGTCGGCCAGGAGGAGTCGGGCCTGCGCCAGCTCGCCCGGGTCGGCTTCGAGACGCTGGGGCTGCAGACCTACCTCACGGCCGGGCCGAAGGAGACCAGGGCCTGGACGATCCCCAAGGGCGCCACAGCGCCTGAGGCGGCCGGCGTGATCCACACCGACTTCCAGCGCGGCTTCATCAAGGCCGAGGTGATCTCCTTCGACGAGCTGGTCGAGGCCGGCTCGATCGCCAGCGCCCGGTCGGCGGGCAAGGCCCGGATCGAGGGCAAGGACTACGTCATGCGCGACGGCGACGTGGTGGAGTTCCGCTTCAACGTGTGACGGGCGGCCGCCCCGATGGTGCGTGGGGCGGCCCGGTTCGCGGCGTGCCGGTCACGGTCGGCGAAGGTCGGCTACGGTACGTTACCGGCGGCGGATGGCGGCGAGGCCCCTCCGGCGTCCGGTTCTCCGGCGCAGACTGAAGGTTTGCTCTGAGGACAAGTGAGGCGTCAACCACTCTGGGCCCCCGCGCGTCGAATCGTCACGGCGTTCACGCTGACTCGGGAGGCCCTCATGATCCGTCGCATCATCCGGAAACGACGCCCCGCGCCCACGCTCGCGGGCATCAGCCTGGAGGAGGAGCTCGCCCTCATCAGGGTCGAGCTCATGTACGGCCTGCGCGTCAACCGCGAGGCGTACCTCCGCAGGAAGGTCGACGAGCGCAACGAGATGACGACCCGCATGAGAGAGCGTGAGCCCGCCGAGATGCTGGCCGATCTCCGTGGCTCCCTGGAGCGGACGGTGCAGCCGACGGGGCAGCCGACGGTGGTCGATCTGCGCAGCAGGCGCCAGTCGCGCACCCACCAGGATCCCGAGCCCGCCTGACCGGAGCCGCCTCCGCTCAGGACTCCGTCCGGGGGCCTCGGTGCTCGAAGCCCGGCCTGGATCTGGTTCAGACTCATGCCGAATCCGCAGGTCGCGAGAGGTCCATGCCTGTTTTGGACAGGAAAGCGTGGCTGCCGCGGTATGCGATTTTAGGCATCTGGCCTGGTCAAATGGCCACCGTCCCGGGAACGCACAGGAATCGGCGCCGAGGCCGGTCAAACGGGCCCGGTTTGCCGTGTGGACTGTCATGCCGCAGCATGGGCGTGGCTTTCCTGGAACAATGGCGGAGACCGGATAGGGTGACTACTTCACCGCGGATGATGGGGATCGGCAACGGACGACACCGCGCCAGCCGGGGGGATCGGCGCGAGCGGAGGCGTGATGGCTCGTAGGTCTACCGTCCAGCACGATCCTCGGATCGCTGACGGGCCCGGGCTTTCCGCAACCCTCGATCCGGCCGACTTCGACACGCCGCCGCCGCGCAGGCCGCGGCGTGGCGGCTGGTCGGGCGGGGGCGGACGGTGGCTGGTGTGGACCGGCCGCATCATTCTTTGGGCACTTATTGTGGTGGTTGTCGTGAATGGGGTTCGTGCCCCATTTGAGAGGTTCACCCAGCAAGAACCGGCGACGACAAGTGGCGCCGCGCCCGTTGACAAGGGATTTCCCGCCGAACAGGGCATGGCTTTCGCGGCGCAGTTCGCCGGCGTCTATCTCAATTTCAGTCCCGAAGACGCCGCCAGCAGGTCCAGCAAGCTCAAGGCGTTCCTGGCCGAGGGCATGGACCCGCAACTCGGCTGGGACGGTTACGGCAAGCTGGCGGCCGTCGCCATCCAGCCGTACGACATCGAGGCGAGCGACGACAAAAACGCCGTGGTCAACGTGGCCTACCAGTCGGGCCCCCGCCGGATGATGCTGTCGGTCCCGGTCTACTACTCCGGCGACGACGCCGGACGGCGCTTCGTGATCTCGGGACGCCCGGCGATCCTGCCCGCCCCGGCTCCGGCCGACCTGCCCCAGGTCGCCGCGCCGGAGACCGACGACGCGGCGGCCGCCGAGCTCAAGCCCCAGCTGGAGGGCTTCTTCAAGGACTACGCGTCAGGCGACACCGGCGGGCTGCAGCGCTACGTCGCCGCGGGCAAGAGCCTGCCCAGCTTCGCGGGCGCGTTCACCTTCTCGCAGCTCAAGGAAGTCGTGGTGCCTGTGGGGGGTGCCACCCGAGAGATCCAGGCGGTCGTGGTGTGGGCCGTGCCGAGCGATCCCCCGCCCACTCCCAACAGCACCGACCCCGCGGTGGTCGGCGGCACGCTGGAGCAGGCCTACCGCCTGACCGTCGAAAAGCAGGGCGACAAGTGGTTCGTCGCCGACATCCGCGGTGGCGGCCGGGTCGCTGGATAGAGGCACGGCCGTGCTGCTGATCGGTACCCCCCGGGAGGACAAGAAGTGACCTTGAAGACCGTAATGCTCACCTTGATGGAGATGACGCCGACACCGACGCCCACCGGCATCGACACCGGCGGGCTGGCCAACTTCCTGCGCGCGTTCTTCGCGCCGCTGTTCCTCGTCGTGGTCTCCGTGGTCGCGCTGTTCTTCCTCTTCACCCGCGAGATCACGCGCTTCGTGCAGTTCCTCATCCTGGCGGTGGCCATCGGGGTGATCTTCTACGTTCCCAACATCATCGAGGTGACGGCGAAGGCGATCGCGGGCGCACTGGGCATCAGGTAAGGGTTGAGACCGCTCCGCGGCGGTCATGTACGAGCGGGTGGAGAGGAGGACCGCGTGGACCTGCCCACGTACACGAACATCTGGCGGATCGAGAAGCGGCTCTACAAGCTGTACGACCTACGGCTGCCGATGCCGCTGCCGATCGTCTGGATCGGCGTGTTCGTCGGGGTGTTCGTTCCGTGGTCGCTCCTGCTGGTCCTGGTGGGCGTGCCGGTGGAGATGCCCTGGCATGTGCTGTTCCTGGTGCCGCCCGGGATCGTGACGTGGTTGTCCACCCGTCCCGTCATCGAGGGCAAGCGGCTCACCGAGCTGCTCGAATCCCAGCTCCGTTACCTGGGGCAGCCGAAGGCCTGGTACCGCCTGGCGCCCAGCTCCGAGCCCGAGGCCGTGACGTTCTCCGGGCGCGTGTGGCGTACGACGCCCGTACGGGCCAAGTCGAAGGGGCCGCGCAAGGCCCGCCATCCCCAGCGCAGGCGCGAGGGCGCCGCCGGGCCGCGCCAGGTGCGCCCCGCCGTCGCCGCCGCGGCGGCCGCGGCCGCGCAGGCGCCCGTCGCCGAGCCGACGACCGCGCGCACCGGCTGGGGCACCCGCCGCGGCACCGCCCCCGCCCTGAAGGCCCAGGTACGCCAGGCCGCTGCGGGCGCCCCCGGTTCCGGGCGGCCTCAGGAACGCTCGCTGCTGGGCGAGGCGGTGGGGGCTACGGCGCCGGTGCTGGGCGAACGCGAGCTCGTGATCGATCACCAGCCTGACTCCGCCTCCGAGCCCGCCTCCCGGGCTTCTGAAGCCGCGCCCCAGAACGGCACCGCCGGCGGAGGACGGGAGCACACGGCCGACCGGCGCACCGCCGCGCGGGCCGGGCGACGGTCCGATGACCGCCTCGACGAACGGCCCGGCGAACACCCTGACGACCAGCTCGGCGAACGACCTGAGGCCTGGGACCGGCCTGAGCCGCGGAACCGCTTCGAGGTGGCGGGCCGGCCCGAGGCGGGGGACACGCGGGACCGGTTCGAGACGGGGGACCGGTTCGAGACGGGGGACCGGTTCGAGACGCGTGACCAGCCTGAGGCCCGGGACCGCCCCGCGGGACAGGACCGGTTCGCGGCCCGGGATCGTGCTGCGGGGCAGGACCGGTTCGAGGTGCGGGATCAGGCCGGGGCGCGGGGCGCGATGAGCGCCGAGGCGCTGGCGGCTCAGGAGGCCGCGGATCCGATCAGGACGGCGGAGAGCCGCAAGCCGGCCGCGGGCAAGCCCATCGACACCGAGGCGCTGCGCAGGCTGCGGCGGCTCGCGGCGAGCGCCGACGGCCCGATCGACGCGAGGGAACGGGCCGAGGCCGGTCCGCGTCCCGCGGGTGAGCGTCCCGAGGACGAGGTCGCCCGTGACAAGCACAGGAAGGGTCAGCCGCCGCGGCTCGTCCCCGGGCTGGCGCTCTCGGGCGGCCAGGGTGTCTGGCCACCGCTCGACCCCGACGCCAAGCCGGTACCCCGCCCCAGCGCCCGCAAGGACGAGACGCACGAGGACCTCCGCGCGGACCTCCCGCGTGGCACCACCCCCCGAACACCCACCGACCTTCGACAGGACGCCGAGGCAACCGGCGCACCGGCCGAAACGCCGGAGAGCCGCCACGTGCGCCCCGTGCGAGACCTGTCCGAGGCCCGCGACGCGCGCCTCGACCGGCAGGCGTCCGAGACCCGTGAGGCTCGGCCTGTGCGGGAGGCGTCCGACGTCGGTGACGCGCGGCCCGTGCGGGAGCGTGGTGAGGCAGAGGTCGCGGGAGAGACGGCCGGCGTGCCGGATCAGGCTGCCGGCCAGGAGCCGGGCACGGCCGGAGCGCATGGGCCCGACGCCGCCGACGTGAGCGACGCCACCGAAGCGGCGGCACCCGGGTCCGAAGTGCCCGTGTCCAAGGCGGCAAGGCCCAAGGCGACCCGATCCAGGACGCCCGGGCCCAAGGCGACCCGATCCAAGGCGGCTGAATCTGAGGCGGTCGAGTTCGAGGCGGCCAAGCTTGAGGCACCTGCGTCCGAAGGGACCGGGTCTGAGGCGGTCGGGTCTGAGGCGGCCAAGTTTGAGGCACCCGCGCCCGAGGCACCCGCGTCCGAGGCGACCGGATCCGAGGCGAACGGATCCGAGGCGAACGGATCCGAGGCGAACGGATCCGAGGCGAACGGATCCGAGGTGGCCGAACTTGAGGCACGCGGGTCCGAGGCAGCCGGGCTTGAGGGGCGCGGGTCCGAGGGGGTCGGGGCCGACGGGGCCGGGCCGGGTGACGCGCATACGGCCGCAGACGGCTCTGAGAGGCACGCAGACGACCGCACGGCCCCGGTGGCCGGTCAACGTACCGCACCGGTATCGGGCGATCGTGAGGCCGGTCGTGAGCGCGTGCCGGCTCAGGAGCGTGAAGACGTCCGCGAACGGGAGGCGTCCCGGGAGCGGGTGACGGCGAGAGAGCGGGAGGCCGCGAGGGAGCGGCAGGCGGTCAGGGAACGGGAGGCGGTGGCCGCGGCGGGCCGGGAGGCGGCCGCGGCGGCGCGTGGTGGGGGTGCGGCGCGACCTAGCGGTGAGGGCAGTGGAGAGATCGGGGCCGTGCCTGTTCCGCGCCCGGGTGAGGGCCGGGTGCGACGGGTCGAGTCCGTCGTGGGGCGCGACTCGGGCGGCTGGCGGCGCATCGCTCAGGTCGTCGTCGGCGGCGGCGGGGTGCGGACCGACGGGTCCGAGATCGACGAGGCCAGGGCCAGGGGCGTGTTCGCGGGCAGCCGCAGGGTCGTCGTGCTGGGCTGCACCGGCGGCGCGGGCCAGAGCACGACGGCGCTCATGCTGGGTCACGCCTTCGCCCAATACCGCGACGACCGGGTCGTGGCCGTGGACGCCAGCACCGGCGGCGGCACGCTGACCAGCAAGATCCAGCCGGAGACCCCCGAGACCCTGACGTCGTTGCTGTCGGGGCTCGACCGGGTCAGCGGCTATCTCACGATGCGGGGTTACACCACGCGGACCGCCTCGGGCCTCGAGGTGATCAGCGCGGATTCCGACGCGGGCGCCGAGCAGCGGCTCGCGGACAGGTCCTTCTTCTCCGACCACCGGCTCGGCGAATCCATGCGCCTGCTCGACCGCCACTACAAGCTGGCCGTCATCGACCCGGCCGCCGCCCTGGCGGCCCGGTTGCTGCCGTACGCGGACCAGCTCGTGCTGGTGGTCCCGGCGAGCGAGGAGGCGCCGGAGGCGGTGGCGATGACGTACGAGTGGCTCGACGGGCACGGCTGCGCGGAGCTGCGCAGGCGGGCGGTGATGGTGGTCAACGGCGTGAGCAGGCGTTCGATGACCGACGTCGAGCAGGCGGAGGCGGTGGCCAGAGGCAGGTGCCGGGCCATCGTCAGGGTCCCCTGGGAGGACGGCCTGGCGCCAGGCGGCGCGGAGGTCGTCGATCCCGGGCAGTTGCGCGCGGCCGGGCGGCGGGCGTACCTCGCTCTCGCCGGTGTCGTGGTCGCAGGTTTCGCGGCACAGTCCGTACGACCGAGCGAAGAGGAGTTGGCGAGTGACCCCCCGGGCACGAGAATCGGTGAGCGATAAGTGAACAAGCGAGCAGGTCTGGCCCGTTCATGCGCCGAGGGGGCGGCATGAGCAGGGCATCCCGAGCGCACCAGCGCCTCGCGGTCCGCTACTTCGACGACCGCATCCTGCTCACGGACACCAGCGCATGGGCGTATTTCCGGCTCCCGACGGTCAGCTACGAGTTCGTCACCCCCGAGGAACGCGAGGCGCTGGCCACCAACATCACGATCGCGCTGGCCGCGATCAGGATGCCCGACGCCGAGGTCCACCTGAGGGTCGCGCACCGCACGTACCCGGCGGCGGAGTGGGCCATGGCGCTCAATGCCACGTCCGACGAGGGGCCTGGCTGGCGCGACTATTTGGAGGAGATGTACCGGCACGTCTGGGCCAAGGACTTCTGGTCGAAGGAGGTCTACCTGGGCGTGCGGCTCGGCCCGCGCGGCAAGCAGCTCGGCAGCGGCGTGCTGGCCCAGCTCCTCGGCTTCTACCAGAAGACCGAGAAGGTGCTGGGGATGGACGACGACCACGTACCCGACAGCGAGATCGGGCGCTGGACGGAGCAGGCGGAACGGCTCGGGCGAGCACTCGCGTCGAGTGCCCTCTACGCCCGTCACGCCACCTCCGTCGAGGTGGCGTGGCTGTTCCAGCACTCGGCCGCGGGCGCGCTCGGCGACCCGCCGCCGTCGGCCAGCCCGCGCAGGCGCTGGGGCAAGGGCGAGATCGAGTCGCTGGTCGAGGGCGAGATCCACAACGGCAGGTCGTTGCTGCGGATCGTGCAGCCGCAGGGCGACTCCTACGTGGCGCATCTGTCGTTCGCGCGCTTCCCCGACCTGATGCCCTTCCCCGACGGGGAGCCGTGGCTGCACTTCGCCGACCAGCTGCCGTTCCCGGTGGAGATCTCCTCGCGGATGCGGCTGATCCCGCCGGTGAAGGCGTCGAAGGACGTGGCGCGCAAGCTGGCGCACGCCCGCGACATGGACCACCACATCCGCGAGGCGGGCGCGGAGGCGCCGCTGGCGCTGGCCGAGCAGATCGACGCGGCCCGCATGCTGGAGCACGGCATCACCAAGGAACGGCTGCCCTTCGTGTAC
This sequence comes from Nonomuraea fuscirosea, assembly GCF_003001935.1. Taxonomy (GTDB): domain Bacteria; phylum Actinomycetota; class Actinomycetes; order Streptosporangiales; family Streptosporangiaceae; genus Nonomuraea; species Nonomuraea fuscirosea. The sequence continues at coordinate 245,462 of NZ_PVNG01000007.1, forward strand.
GGCTGGCACCGCCTGATCGTCTCGGCCCCGACCGAGGACATCTGCGTGCAGCGAGTGGAGGCGGTGGTCGAGCACTACCGCGACATGGGCATCGACGTGGTCAACTCGACCGGCGACCAGTTCTCGCTGTTCCGCGAGACGCTGCCGGGCGAGAAGGTGGGCGTCAACGCCTACGCCCAGCGCCAGCCGCTGCGCACGATCGCCGGCGGCATGGCCACGGCGACCGTCGATCTCGGCGACCGGCTGGGGGAGGGCACCGAGGGCTGGCTGGGCCCGTACATCGGCGAGACCGTGGGCAGGGCGCGCAGCATCGTGCACTTCGACCCGCTGGTGGCGGCCATGCGCAACCGGCCGACCGCCATCGCGATCACCGGCGAGCCCGGCGGCGGCAAGACCACGCTGGCGCTGCTGATGATCTACCAGATGGCGCTGCGCGGCGTGACGGTCGCGGTGATCGACCCGAAGGGGGACGCGGAGTCGCTGGTACGGCTGCTGGAGAAGCGGGGCCGCAAGGCCCGCGTCATCCCGCTCGGCTCGGCGGCCCCCGGGCTGCTCGACCCGTTCTCGTTCGGCGACGACATCGCGGCGAAGAAGACCATGGCCACCGAGACGCTGCGGCTGCTGCTGCCGCGCATGTCGGAGGAGCGCGAGTCGGCGATGATCCAGGCGGTGGCGGCCGTGTCGAACGGCGCGGACCCCTCGCTCGGCAAGGTCGTGGACTTCCTGGAGCAGGCCGAGGACGCGGCGTCGAAGAACCTCGGCGCGGTGCTGCGCTCGATGTCGGAGATGCACCTGGCCCGGCTGTGCTTCGACCCGTCCGGCGGCGACCAGATCGACAGCGAGGGCTGGACGACCGTGTTCACGCTCGGCGGGCTGACGCTGCCCGACGTGGCCACGGGCCGGGAGGACTACTCCTACGAGCAGCGGCTGTCGGTCGCGCTGCTCTACCTGGTGTCGCAGTTCGCGCGCAGGCTGATGAACGGCCTCGACCGGCGCGCCCCCAAGGCGATCTTCCTGGACGAGGCGTGGGCGATCACCTCCACGCCCGAGGGCGCCAAGCTGGTGCCCGAGGTCAGCAGGATGGGCCGTTCCCGCAACACCGCTCTGGTGCTGGTCTCGCAGAACGCGGGAGACCTGCTGAACGAGCAGGTGACCAACTGCCTGTCGTCCGTCTTCGCGTTCAGGTCCACCGAGAGGGTGGAGGTGGACCACGTCATGTCCCTGCTCGGGGTGGAGCCGTCGGAGGAGCACAAGGCCGTGCTCCGTTCCCTGGGCAACGGCGAATGCGTATTCCGTGATCTGGATGGCAGGGCGGGGCGTATGGGCGTAGACCTGATCTCCGAGGAACTTCTCCGCTGGCTCGACACGAACCCGACACACGACAAACCCGGCGGCACGGGGCATGATGATCTTCAGGGGGGCGTGGGCAGGGCGCAGGAGGTACGGTCATGAAGATCCGGCTATCCCGACGACTCGCGCTGGCTCTCGCGCTCGTCACCGGCATCCTCGTGGTGCCGCTCGTCCTGGGCGCGACGTCCACGCCGGTCGCCGCCGCCCCCTGTGACCTGTCGGGACCGCTGTCGCCCGAGATGGTGGGCAGCGGCACCGACGGGCTGATCCAGCCGCCCGCGCCGCAGGCCGGCACCCCGGCGGCGACCACCAACTACGCCCAGTTCGGGATGAGCGGGCAGTTCTGGCACACGCACGAGCTGACCTGCTCCGACTACGTGGCCGTGCTCGGCAACATGTGGGCCAACGGCATCTTCACCGCGGCCAAGGCCGTCGACCGGCTGACGATCACCACGTACCAGGCGGCGGCGACGGAAGGACCGCTCCAGGCGATCAAGGACGTGGTCGACGACATCGTCACGCGCCTGGCCGACGCCGTCTACTGGGACTTCCTCCAGCCGATCGTCATCCTCGGCGCCATCTGGCTGGCCTGGTACGGCCTGATCCGCAAGCGGGCCACCACGACCGCGGAAGGCGTCATCTGGATGGTGCTGGCGGTCACGGTGGCGGTGTGGTTCTTCAGCCGGCCCGGCGACTTCACCGGCCTGGGCAAGGTCGTCACCGACAAGACCGGCGAAGTGGTCAACTCCGCCTTCTCCGGCCTGCCGGGCGCGGGCGGCGCGTCCTGCCTGCCGCCGCCCGGCGGCGGCGAGAGCCCGAAGGTGCAGGCGGGCGGCTACGCCCAGACCGGCACGCCCGGGGTCGACCAGAACGCCGACGCGCTGTGGTCCACGCTGGTCTGCAAGCCGTGGCTGGTGGGCCTGTTCGGCACCGCCGACCCGCAGCAGCCGATCGTGCGCGACTGGGGCCGCAAGGTGCTGGAGATGCAGTCCGTCCCGCAGGCGGTGGCTGGGCAACCGGCGCCCGACGTGGGAGCCCGCCAGTCGGAGTACGCGGCGCTCGGCGACAAGCTCAGGAACGACCCCCGCTACGCCACCTTCTCCGGCCGCGACTGGTCCAACCGGCTCGGCGTGGCCGTCGGCGCGTTCATCGCCGCCCTGGTGGCGGGCCTGCTCATCTTCCTGGTGGCGGTGTCGCTGCTGGTGCTGAAGGTGGGCTTCCTGCTCCTGCTCATCCTGGGGCCGATCTTCCTGCTGATCGGCGTCCATCCGGGCAGCGGGCGGATCGTCGCCCTGCGCTGGGTGGAGATGCTCATCGGCACGCTGCTGAGACAGGCCGTGCTGACGATCGTGCTCAGCGTCCTGGTGTACGGGTACGCGCTCATCATCTCCACGGCCATGCCCTGGGGCATGCAGGTGCTGTTCATGGCCCTGCTGACGATCGCGGTGTTCTTCTACCGCCGCCCGTTCCAGCACCTGTTCGCCTCCATGAGCGGGCACACGGTCACCACCCGCATGCTCGGCGAGGCGGCGAGTTCGTCGGTGCTTGAGCGGTCGGCGGGCGTGCTGCCGCCGGTGGCGTCGGCCAGGATCGGCCGCTGGGGTCTGCGCAAGGCCGAGCCGCTGATCAGGGCGGCCGGTGCGGCCAACCCGGCGGGCGCGGCGGCCACGGCCGCGGCCGGCGGCCAGGTCAGGATGCGCGGCGAGGAGGGCGAAGGCGCCGCGTCCGGCACCAGGATCCCGGCCACGGCGGCTCCGCTCGACACCGACCCGCAGGGCGGCAGGGCGGCCGGGCGGGGCACGCCCGAGCCGCGCAGGGGCACCGCGCCCCCGCTCAACCTGGGCACCTCCGCGCCTCAGCGCGGGCCCGCGGCCGGCGGTCCCCGGGTCGGCGGCGGGGCCGCGGCCTCCACCGGCGCGGCCTCGGCGGCCTCGTCGGGCTCCTCCGGCGGCTGGTTCGGCGGGGCGTCCGGCGGTGGCTGGGCGCGGCGCGGCGGTTCGGCGGGCGGTTCATCTGGTGGGTCACGATCCGGCGGCTCGCGCTTCGGCGGGTCCGGCGGGTCACGGTCCGGCGGGTCGCGGTTCGGCGGCTCGGGCGGGTCCCGTACGGGCGGCTCCCGCTCGCGCGGCTCCGGCGGCCTCTTCGGCGGTTCAGGCGGTTCAGGCGGGTCCGGCGGGTCGGGCGGCTCAGGTGGCGGGCTGTTCGGCGGCGGGTCCCGCAACGGCTCGCGTTCGGGCAACGGCTCGCGCTCCGGCGGCGGGACGTCGCCGGGACCGCGGATCTTCGGCTCGGGCGAGTCGTCGTCCCGCGCCTCCGAGGCGCCCCCGCTGTGGCTGCGCAGCAGCGGCAACGGCGGCGGCTCCGGGGGCGACAGCCCCGACGTGCCCTTCTGGCTCAAGCCGAACAACTCCGACAAGGACTAGAACATGGCGCAGGCAGGTGACAGGCGGGGGGTGGCCTTCGCCGCCATCGTCGTGGTCATCGCGGCGGTCGGCATCTACCTGACGATGTGGCCCGACTCCTCGGAGGAGACCCCTGAACGGCCGGAGGCGGCCAGGGCCACCAGTTCCGCCGTGGTGACGAGCACGCCGCTGGCCACCGCGAGCGCCGCGCCGTTCGACGTGTACGCGTACCTGCCGATGAAGAAGGAGCAACTGGCGGCGGCGGCCGACGTGGCCACCCGGTTCACCGCCGCCTACGGCACCTTCCGCTTCGACGAGGACCCCGCGGCCTACGCGGGCCGGCTCAAGGCGTACACCACGGCCGAGCTCGGCGACACCCTGACCAGGACGATGACCTCGGCGGGCACCGTCGAGACGAACAAGAACGACCAGATCGTCTCCACGGCCACGGCCGCGCTCAAGGAGATCAGGCAGGTCGACAAGAGCTCCATCGTCTTCGTGGTCACCGCGAACCGGCAGGTCACGGCCACCAGTGGGAACAAGCTGGTCAGCGAGGAGTTCGCGGTGACGGTGGCCCAGTCGGGGGCCGACTGGCGGGTCTACGACATCCTGCCCGCCGCGGACGGCCAGGACGGAGATCCCCCCTGGTGAAACTCTCCAAGACGCGGCTGGCCCTGATCATCGGCCTGGCCGGCATGCTGCTCCTGGTGGCGGTCATCGTCTCGCCGCTGCTGCTGATGTCGATGCCGTCGTTCCTGAGCGACAGCGCCTCCGTCGACTGCGACGACTCGGCGCAGGTGGAGGAGGCCTCCGACTCCGCCTCGTCCGACATCCCCGCCGCGTACCTGGAGCTGTACAAGGACTACGGCAAGAGGATCGGCGTCCAGTGGAACATCCTGGCCGCCGTGGGCAAGCGTGAGACCGACCACGGCCGCTCCGATCTGCCCGGCGTCAAGAACGGCACCAACTCCGCGGGCGCGGCCGGGCCGATGCAGTTCCTCATCTCCACGTGGGGCGGCAAGGCCAGGGTGCCGATGTCGTCGAAGTTCACCGGCTACGCCTCCGACGGCGACGGTGACGGCGTGGGCGACGTCTACAACCCCGCCGACGCGATCCTCGGCGCGGCCAGGATGCTCAAGCGCAACGGCGCCCCCGAGAACGTGCGGCAGGCGCTGTTCGTCTACAACCGGGCCTGGTGGTACGTCGACCAGGTCGAGGAGATCGCCAGGAAGTACGCCAAGTCCGGCGCGGTCGAGGTGCCGCCGCAGGCGTCGGAGGAGTGCGACGAGCCGCTGGTCGAGGCCGCGCCCAGCGACGTCGTGGCCAAGATCCTGCAGTTCGCGCTGGCGCAGCGCGGCAAGCCGTACCTGTGGGGCGGCACGGGGCCCGACTCCTTCGACTGCTCGGGCGTCATCTACGCGGCCTACAAGGCGGCCGGGCTGACGATCCCGCGCACGACGTTCGGGCAGTGGCCGTTCGGCGTGAAGGTGTTAGAAGGCGAGGAAGAACCCGGCGACCTGGTGTTCTTCAACGCCGGACCCGGCACGTCCGCGAACAACCCCGGCCACGTGGGGCTGGTCGTGTCGAAGGGGAAGATGCTGGAGGCGCGGTGCCGGCTGTGCGGGCCGATCAAGGTCACGAGCTACCAGGCGCGCGACACCCGCGTGGGCTTCACCCGCCCGCTGCAGAACCCCGCGGTGCAGGAGCAGCTGAAGAAGCTGCAGAATCGCACTCTATGAGGGTCATGAGGCTGAGGACGCCGTCCGCATGAGCATGATCGTGGTCGTGGCCGCGGTGATCGTCGAGCCCGGCGGCCGGGTGCTGGCCGCGCAGCGCGCCGAGCCCGCCGCGCTGGCCGGCGGCTGGGAGTTCCCCGGCGGGAAGGTGGACCCCGGCGAGAGCGAGGAGGCCGCGCTCGTCAGGGAGTGCAGGGAGGAGCTCGGCGTCGAGGTCGCCGTGGGCGAGCGGGTGGGCGGTGACTGGCCGCTTGCCGAGGGGTACGTCATGCGCGTCTGGCTCTGCACGCTGACCTCGGGCACGCCGGAGGCCAAGGAGCATCTGGCGCTGCGCTGGCTGGGGCCTGGGGAGTACTACGAGGTCGAATGGCTGGGCGCGGACCTGCCGATCATGAAGATGGTGGAGAGTCTCCTCCCGCGTGATTAGGACATCCCTCTCTGTGACAGAATGATTACTAGGAGTTATTTTTGTCGCGGTGGGGGAGATGGGCGCGATGCGGCGTGGATGGGGCGTCGCCGGGGTGCTGACGCTGGTGGCGGTGCCTTCTGTGCCCGTGGCGGCGACCGGGGTGTCGCTCGTGCTGGAGCGGGTGCACGAGGGCGGCGAGGTCGGCAAGTGGGTCAGGACCGGGGACGTGCAGCGCTTCCGGGTCCGGCTCAACGGCATGGCCAAAGGCGCCAGGGTGGCGGTCGCGGCCAGCCCGGCGACGGCCCTGACCGAGGTCACCTGCCCGCCCGCACCTGTGCTGAGCCCGCGTCCTGCGGCGGGTGCCGCCGGCCTCGGGGCCGCGACGCCGGCCGGCTTCGTCGACGCTCCGGCCGGGCAGGCGGGCTCGGCTTCGGCCGGGCCTGCGGTGCGGAGTCCGGCCGCGGCGGTGGGTGCCGGTGAGGGGGCCAGTGAGGGGGCCGGTGAAAGGGGAGGTGAGAGGGCAGGTGCGGCCGGGCGGCTGGCCAGGCGGGCGTTGCGGGCCGTGGGCGATCCGGCGGTGGTGGGTGATCCGGCGGTGACGGGTGCCGTTCCGCCGGGGGCGCGGGTGTGCCGGTTGGGGAAGGTCGCCGGTGAGCGGGCGGTGGACGTCACGGTCACGGCGCCCGCCGGCGCGCGGAAGGTGGTGCTCGCCGCGGTGGCCAAAGTGCGCGGGACCGGAGGCGGGCCGACCACCCTGAGCAGGAGCACCGCCGTGCGGGTCGGGGCGAGCCGCATCACGGGGGAGCGGGCGACGTTCAGCGGCCAGGCCCACCGCCTCCCGCCGCCCAAGCGCGACGCCGTCGACCAACTGGCCGGCACGAGCACCCTCGTGACCCCGACCCCGGTCGTCGCCGCCGCTCCGGCCGTCAGCTCGTCCCCGAGCGCGGCAAGCCCAGGGATCACGCCGGGCGCACGAGCGACGCCAGGCGTACCGGCTACGGCAAGGGCGGCGGGCGGAAAACGGAAGGTGAGCGCGACTCCGGCGGCGAGTGCGGCGGTGGCCGCCGGAGAGATGCCGGTCATTCCGCCGATCGTGCCCGTCACTCCCATCGCGCCTCTCACGCCCGGTCCCGGCGTGCCTTCAGGGGGCGTGCCGCAGGCGTTGCCGACGGCCGTGGTGAGCCTGTCCGCCGGTACGCGGCTCTTTGCCTCGTTCCAAGCCGAGGGCCCCGGCGGAGAAGCGCCGTTGCCGTGGGAAATGGTGTCGTCCGCGAAACCCGTTCATCCGGTGCGCTGGATCAGTCCGATTGACGGCCCGCAGGCGTTGCCCATGGTCGCGGGGGCCATCGGAGTGCTGCTCGGAGGGCTCTGGATCGTTGTCACGGTACAACGAGGACGTAATCGGAGAAACGAGTTGTAAATCCGTCTTTACTGTTACTTTTACCCGGCTAGTATTCCCTTGACCATGGTTTCGGGACTGCGCGGAGGGCACCGGTGGCACGCACGCGAGCGACAGCCCTGTCCGCTGTCGTCCTGGCGCTCGCACTGACGGGCGCCGGAGCGACGCCGTTCATCGTGCAGAGCGCGAGTGCCTCCGTGACGGCCTTGGACCCCGTCGAGCCGTGCGACGTCGGCGAGGTCTGCGACATCACCCCCGAGACCACCGTCACGGTCACCACCACCTTGGGCGAGCCCACTCCCGAGGAGACGGACTCGGCGCCGGAGACGACGGTCACCAAGACGGTGACCGCGAGCCCGACGAAGAAGACCAAGGCGCCGACCCCCACGAAGACCACCCCCGCCTCGACGCCTCCGCCGACCACCCCCGAGCAGAACCCGCAGCCGCTGCCCACGCAGTCCGTCGAGGTGCCGCCCACGACGGAGCCGACGCCCACCCAGGAGGAGAGCGTCTCGATGCCGGCCATCGCGCCGGACGAGACCACCCCCGCGGTGCCGACGCCCAGCGAGACGCAGGTCGCCTCCGACGAGGAGGTGCCGCTGGAGCTGCGTAACGCGGCGCCGGAGTTCGACCAGCGCACGCTGACGCAGAAGCTCAGCATCCCCGCGCTGGTGCTGGTCCTGCTCGCGCTCTTCGCCGTGCTCATCTTCGAGGGCCGGCTGCGCCGGATGGCCCACGCGGCGGCGGTGCGGAAGGCGGGGCCGCCGATGGCCGGGCCCGAGATGCCTCCGCCCGGCGCCGGCTACCCGGCGGGGCCCGGCTACGCCACGGCGGGCTTCCAGGCTCCCGGCTATCCCGGCGGCACCGCGTACGCGCCGATCATCAGCTTCGTGCCGGTGCAGACCTACCCCAGCGTCCCGCCCGGCTACCAGGACCCGAACCACCCGTATCCGCCCCAGGGTTACGTCCAGGAGCCGTACCAGGAGCCCGTACAGGAGCCCATGGTCCTGCATCCGGACGAGTTCGACTCCTACAGCGAGCCGCCCGTCCGCGAGCGCGACCCGTTCGAGCCGGCCACCGAGGTACGTGAGCCGTTCGAGCCAGCGTCCGGTGCGCGGGAGCGTGACCCGTTCGAGCCGCTGGTCCCGCCGGTGCCGTCGGACATCCCGCCGGGCGGGGCCGGCCCGTACGACGGCGACCAGGAGCAGCCGCTCGGCCCGGCCTCGGCCGCCGAATCGGGTGACCCGGACCCCTGGAAGCCGGCCGCGGGCTCGCTGTTCGAACCCGCCTCCTCCAGGGAGAGCGAGCCGGGCCAGGGGGACTCCGTGGCCACGGACTACGAGCCGCCGCCCTACCTGGCGCCCGACGCGGACGTGACGGCCGTGCAGCCGCTGCCGCCCCAGCTCCAGGAGCAGCAGCGGGAGCCGACCAAGGAGATGCCCGACACCAAGCGCGGGCTCTTCGGCAGGAAGAAGAAGTAGCACAGACGAGAAGGAGCGGGGGCCGGACGTCCGGCCCCCGCTCCTTTGTCGTACGCCTACTTGCTGTTGCTGCTGCTGCGCTTGAAGATCTTGTTGCCCAGCCACACCAGCGGGTCGTACTTGCGGTCCACCACGCGCTCCTTCATCGGGATCAGCGCGTTGTCAGTGATCTTGATGTGCTCGGGGCAGACCTCGGTGCAGCACTTGGTGATGTTGCAGTAGCCGAGGCCGTGCTCCTCCTGCGCGGCGTCCTGCCGGTCGGCCACGTCGTACGGGTGCATGTCCAGCTCGGCGATCCGCATGAGGAAGCGCGGACCGGAGAAGTTGGTCTTGTTCTCCTCGTGGTCGCGGATCACGTGGCAGACGTTGTTGCACATGAAGCACTCGATGCACTTGCGGAACTCCTGCGAGCGCTCGACGTCGACCTGCTTCATCCGGTACTCGCCCGGCTTCACCCCGCTCGGCGGCGTGAAGGAGGGCACCTCCCGGGCCTTCTGGTAGTTGTAGGACACGTCGGTGACGAGGTCCTTGATGACGGGGAAGGTCCGCATCGGCGTGACCGTGATGGTCTCGTCCTCCTCGAAGGTGGACATGCGGGTCATGCAGCCCAGCCGGGGCTTGCCGTTGATCTCCATGCTGCACGAGCCGCACTTGCCGGCCTTGCAGTTCCACCGCACCGCCAGGTCGGGCGCCTGCGTCGCCTGGAGGCGGTGGATGATGTCGAGGACGACCTCGCCCTCGTTGACCTCGACGGTGAAGTCCTCGAGCTTGCCCTCGCCGCCCTCACCGCGCCAGACCTTGAACTTTGCCTTGTAGCTCATGACTTCGCTATCCCGTCGAACTCGGCCATCTCTTCGTCGGTGAGGTATTTGCTCAGCTCGTCCCGGTCGAAGAGGGTGATCAGGTCGTCCCGCATGGACGGCTGGAGCTTCTCCTCGACCTGCACGGACGCGCCGTCCGCGGTGGAGCAGACGAGCAGCTTGCGGCGCCAGCCCGGGTTCATCCCGGGGAAGTCGTCGCGGGTATGCCCGCCGCGGCTCTCCTCGCGCAGCAGCGCGGCGCGGGCCACGCACTCCGACACCAGCACCATGTTGCGCAGGTCGATCGCGAGGTGCCAGCCCGGGTTGTAGATGCGCGAGCCGGCCGCGCCGACCATGCGCACGCGCTCCTTGAGCTTCTCCACGGCCTCCAGGGCCTCGGAGACCTCCTCGGCCTTGCGGATGATGCCGACGAGCTCGTTCATCGTGCGCTGGAGCTCGTGGTGGACCTCGTAGGGGTTCTCGCCGCTGCGGTTGAGCGGGGCCAGCGCCTCCTCCAGGGCCGCGTCCACCAGCTCGGACTCGACCTTGGGCCGCGCGGCCAGGCCGTCCACGTACGCCGCCGCGCCCGCGCCCGCCCGGCGCCCGAACACCAGCAGGTCGGACAGCGAGTTGCCGCCCAGCCGGTTGGAGCCGTGCATGCCGCCCGAGACCTCGCCGGCCGCGAACAGCCCCGGAACGGCCGCCGCGCCGCTGTCGGCGTCGACCTCGACGCCGCCCATGATGTAGTGGCAGGTCGGCCCCACCTGCATGGGCTCGGCGGTGATGTCGACGTCGGCCAGCTCCTTGAACTGGTGGTGCATCGACGGCAGCCGCCGCTTGATCTCCTCGGCGGGCAGGCGGGTCGAGACGTCGAGGAAGACGCCGCCCTGGGGTGAGCCGCGGCCGGCCTTCACCTCGGCGTTGATCGCGCGGGCCACCTCGTCACGCGGCAGCAGCTCCGGCGGGCGCCGGTTGTTGGCCTGGTCGGTGTACCAGCGGTCGCCCTCCTCCTCCGTGGTGGCGTACTTGTCCTTGAACACCTCGGGGATGTAGTCGAACATGAAGCGCTTGCCCTCGGAGTTGCGCAGCACGCCGCCGTCACCGCGGACGGACTCGGTGACCAGGATGCCGCGCACCGACGGAGGCCAGACCATCCCCGTGGGGTGGAACTGGATGAACTCCATGTTGATCAGGTTGGCGCCGGCCAGCAGGGCCAGGGCGTGGCCGTCGCCGGTGTACTCCCAGGAGTTGGACGTGACGACGTACGACTTGCCGATGCCGCCGGTGGCCAGGACCACGGCGGGGGCGTCGAAGAGGACGAAGTTGCCCGTCTCGCGCCAGTAGCCGAACGCGCCGGAGATCGCGTCGCCGTCCTTGAGCAGCCGCGTGACCGTGCACTCGGCGAAGACCTTGATGTAGGCTTCGTAGTCGCCGTGGGTCTCGTAGTCCTCCTGCTGGAGGGCCACGACGCGCTGCTGCAGGGTGCGGATGAGCTCCAGGCCGGTACGGTCGCCCACGTGTGCGAGCCGTGGGTACTCGTGCCCGCCGAAGTTCCGCTGGCTGATCTTGCCGTCCTTGGTGCGGTCGAACAGCGCGCCCCAGGCCTCCAGCTCCCACACGCGGTCGGGCGCCTCCTTGGCGTGCAGCTCGGCCATCCGCCAGTTGTTGAGGAACTTGCCGCCCCGCATGGTGTCACGGAAGTGCACCATCCAGTTGTCGTCGGAGTTGACGTTCCCCATCGCGGCGGCCGCGCCGCCCTCCGCCATGACCGTGTGGGCCTTGCCGAACAGCGACTTGCAGATGATCGCGGTCCGCTTGCCCTGCTGACGGGCCTCGATCGCGGCCCGCAGGCCGGCCCCGCCCGCGCCGATGACGATGACGTCGTACTCGTGGCGCTCTATGTTGTGCGTGTTTTCCACTGAAAGCTGTCCTTACGCGTACGGGAAGGCGATGATGCCCTTGGCCACCAGGCGCACGTACAGGTCGGCGCCCATGACCGAGAACATCGAGGCCCACGCGAGGGGTTGGTGCTTGGCGTTGAGCTTGGACACGAACGTCCAGGCCCGGTACCGCAGCGGGTGACGGGAGAAGTGGTTGAGCCTGCCCGCGGTGATGTGCCGGCAGGAGTGGCACGACAGCGTGTAGGCGTTGATGAGGACGGCGTTGGCGATCAGGATCCAGCTGCCCAGGCCGAGCGGCTTGTGCACCACCGCCAGCACGGCGTCGTAGGCCAGGATGAGGCCGATCACGATGGCCGCGTAGAAGAAGTACCTGTGGATGTTCTGCATGATCAGCGGGAAGCGCCGCTCACCGGTGTACTTCCCGTGCGGCTCCTGCACGGCGCAGGCCGGCGGCGAGAGCCAGAAGGAGCGGTAGTAGGACTTGCGGTAGTAATAGCAGGTCAGCCGGAACCCACCGGGCAGGGCCAGGATGAGCAGCCCCGGCGACAGCGTGTACCAGTCGCCGATCGGCGCCCAGCCGAACAGCTGCGCCCCTTCGGGACACGTGACCGCGGCCAGGCAGGGCGAGGCGAACGGGGCGATGTAGGGATCGACGAAGATGCTGTTGTCGATGATCGCCCATACACCGTAGACAAGGAATGAGCTGAGCCCGAAGAACGTCACGAGCGGGACCAGCCACCATCTGTCCGTACGCAGGGTGCGCACCTTGACTTGCGCACGCTGCCGGCGGACCGGGGCTTCGGGCGTCGTCTGGGTCATCGCGGACCTCTCCACCTCCCGCGGACCCTTAGCGCAGGGGGTCCGTGGTTTCGTTTCACTGGGCGCGCTCTTAGGGCGGGATCCGCTCGGGCGCGCGTTGGTGGGGGATACGTTACGACGACGGGATCGACATTTGTGAGCGGGGTCACTCACTTTTTCGATGACTAGCTGTGATTCCTGTCACGTAGCCCGTCAGAGGGGCTGTTCCAGGGGCGGTAACTTCACCACTGTCACGAAAAAGTTATCGATCTGCCGGACAACGCGAATAAATTGCTCGAAGTCCACTGGCTTCGATACATATGCGTTCGCGTGCAGCCGGTAGCTGAGGAGGATGTCCTCCTCCGCCTCGGACGTCGTCAGGATCACCACCGGGATCGTGCGTAACTCGGCGTCGGCCTTCACCTCCTCCAGCACCTCCATGCCGCTCATCCTGGGCAGGTTGAGGTCGAGCAGGACCAGGTCGGGGCGCGGCGCGCCGGCGTAGTCGCCCTCCCGGCGCAGGTAGGCCATCGCCTGCTCGCCGTCGTTGACCACGTTGAGCCGGTTGCGCACCTTGTTGAGGTCGAACGCCTCCCTGGTGAGCAGGATGTCGCCCTGGTCGTCCTCCACCAGGAGCACCTCGATCGGCCGCCAGTCGTTCATCGCTCGTCTCCCGCGGCGGGCAGCGTCCATCGGAACGTCGCGCCGTGCCCGTCCCCGGCTCCGTCCCCGTCTGCGTCTCCGTCTACGTCTACGTCTCGGTCTCCGTCGAGCCAGAGCGTCCCGCCGTGATACTCGACGATCTTGCGGCAGAGCGCCAGTCCGATGCCGGTGCCCGGGTAGACGTCGCGCGGGTGCAGCCGCTGGAAGATGAGGAAGATGCGGTCGGCGTACTTGGGCTCGACCCCGATGCCGTTGTCGGAGCAGCTGAACTCCCACCGGTCTCCGTCGCGCCTGACCCCGATGTGCACGCGCGGCGGATCCTCGGCGCGGAACTTGACCGCGTTCTCGATGAGGTTCTGGAAGAGCTGGGTGAGCTGCACCTGGTTGCCGACGACGCGGGGCAGCTCGTCCCGGGTGACGGTGGCGCCGGTGTCCTCGATCGTGGCCGAGAGGTTCTCCAGCGCCCGGTCCAGCGCCGTGCCCGACTCGGTCTCGGCCTTCTCGCCGGTGACCCGGCCGACGCGGGAGAAGTCGAGCAGGTCGTTGATCAGCAGCTGCATGCGTTTGGCGCCGTCCACCGCGTAGTTGATGTACTGCCTGGCCCGCTCGTCGAGCTGGTCGCCGTAGCGCTGCTCCAGCATCTGCGTGAAGCTGGCCACCTTGCGCAGCGGCTCCTGGAGGTCGTGGCTGGCGACGTACGCGAACTGTTCCAGCTCGCTGTTGGACCGGCTCAGCTCCTCGGTCTGGTCGGCGGCCGTGCGCCAGGCCGAGACGATGCGGGCGCGCATGGAGTCGATGTGGCTGGACAGCTCGGCCAGCTCAAGGGGCCTGTCGACGTGCAGGTCGCGGTCGAAGTCGCCGCCGGCGACGGTACGGACCTGCTCGGTGAGCTGGCCGATGGGCTTGAGCACGGCGTAGCGCACGATCACGGCCAGCCCGACGCCGCAGGCGAGCAGGAGGGCGAAGACCACGATCAGGGCCACGGTCAGTCGCTCGATCTGCGCGGCCACCTCGGGCCGCGGGTTGAGTTCGGCGGTCCTCGCGGTCATCGTCATGACGATGACGACCCCGGCGACGAAGGTGAGGCCGGCCACCGTCGCGGTGGCCAGGAACCAGTGGGCGACGGGCACCCGGCCCAGGCCGATCGGCTGCTTGGGAGGGGGAAGGGGATGGATCGTCATGTGATGCACCTCCGCACCATGACCACGGCCAGGTCGTCGCTGAGCGTGCCCACGTGGCTGATGAGCCGGTCGAGGTCGATGGCGCCGTGCTCGCGTACCAGGTCGAGCAGGCCCTCCACGCCGAGCAGCCGGCTCGGCTCGCCGACGGCGGCCTCGATCAGGCCGTCGGTGTAGAGCATCATCGACCACTCCGTGCCCAGTGGGACGTCGATGACCGCCCACTCCGCGTCGGCGAAGATGCCGAGCGGCGGGCCGGAGGGTGTCTCGGTCACCACCCGCACCTCCCCGTCGCGCACCAGCAGCGGCGGCGGATGGCCGACCACGCGCATCGTGGCGTGGCTCAGGTCGGGGCTGATCGTGGCCGTGCACAGCGTGGTGAAGATCTCGGGGGCCTTGCGCTCGGCCCGCAGCAGGGTGTCGAGCGTCCGCAGCAGCGTGTCGTCCGGCTGCCCGGCCAGGACCAGCGTGCGCCAGGCGATGCGCAGCGCCACGCCGAGCGCGGCCTCGTCGGGGCCGTGGCCGCACACGTCGCCGATCACCATGTGCACGGAGCCGTCCGGCGTCTGCACGGTGTCGAAGAAGTCGCCGGCCAGGGTGCCGCCGCTGCCCGGCAGGTAGCGGGTGACGTGTTCGATGGCGGACGAGCGCAGCAGCGGGCCGGGCAGCAGGGCGCTCTCCAGCCGCGCGTTCTCCTGGGCCGTCAGCTCGGCCTGGACGAGTTTGAGCTGGGCCAGGTCGGCGCGCTTGCGCTCCATCGCGTACCGGATGGACCTGGCCAGCAGCCGGGCGTCCACGTCGCCCTTGACCAGGTAGTCCTGGGCTCCCGACTGCACGGCGGCGACGCCGACGTGGACGTCCCTCAGTCCGGTGAGCACCAGCACCGCCGTGTGCGGCGCCAGCGCCAGCACCTCCTCCAGCGCCTCCAGCCGGCTGGCGTCGGGCAGGGAGAGGTCGACGAGCACACACTGGATCTGGGGGGTCAGCTGCTCCTTGGCCTCGCGCAGGTTGCGCGCCCTGAAGATGCGCGGCGGTGCCTGGGCCTGGTTGAGCAACTCCTCGACGAGGAACGCGTCGCCGTCGTCGTCCTCGATGAGCAGCAGCGTGAGCGTCTGCGAAAGGTTCGCCGTCAAAAGGCCTCTCCGATTAGGACCGCTAGATGCTCATTCTGCGATGACTTCAACCCCTTGCGGAAGCGGGCCCTCGTGACCGGCTTCCGCGATGAGTTCGACCCCTTGCGGAAGCGTCCCTTCGTGATCTGCTTCCAGGACGAAGGAGAGCAGGGTCTGTCTGAACGCCTGCGCGGCCCTGGTCGGCTCGACGTCCTTGCGGTGGGCCAGCGCGATCGTCCGGCTGAGCCCGGGTGGCGCGAGCGGCGTGCCCAGCAGGCCGGGCCGCCCGTCGAGGACCATCGACGGCACCACGGCCACGCCCAGTCCGGCTTCCACGAACCGTAGCACGGCGTCCATCTCCCCACCTTGGACCGCGAACCGGGGCTCGAAGCCCGCCTGCCGGCACGCCGCCAGCGTCGCCTCGCGCACGTCGTAGCCGCGCCTGAACATCACCATCGCCCGGCCGCGCAGGTCCTCGATCCGCAGGTAGGGGCCCTTGATCTGCTCGTGGGACGGGGCGACGACGACGAGGTTCTCGCGCAGGATCTCCTCGGTCACCAGCGAGGGGTCGTCGCTCTGCAGCGGCATGATGATCAGCGACAGGTCGAGCTGCCCCCTGGCCAGCGCCCTGATCAGGTCACGCGAGCCGCCCTCCTCCACCAGCAGCTCGATCCCCGGGTACGCGCGATGGAAGCGGGCCAGTGCGTCGGCCAGCAGCCCCGCGCACAGGGAGGGCGTCGCCCCCAGCCGCACCCGGCCGCGGCGCAGCCCGGCCAGCTCGGCCACCTCCTGCCTGGCGGTGTCGGCGTCGGCCAGGATCCGGCGGGCCAGCGGCAGCAGCGCCTCGCCGGCCGCGGTCAGCGTCACGTTGCCGCGCGCCCGCGAGAACAGGGGCGCGCCGAGATCGGTCTCCAGGGCCTTGATCTGCTTGCTCAGCGACGGCTGCGCGACCCGCATGCGCTCGGCCGCCTGGGTGAAGTGCCTGGCCTCCGCCACCGCGACGAAGTACGCGAGCTGCTGGAACTGCATGTGATTTTCCTCGCACCGGCCCGGCGTAAGGCGACGATAAAAGCCGCGCCTTGCCTCATCATAGCCCGTGGCTATCGAAACCAGATCTGTGATGACTTGGACGGATCAATGCTGGATACCTAGCGTCGATGACGTGACTGCCACGATAGAGCGCGGTGCCGCCACCGCGTCTGTTACCCCTCCCCGTAAGGCCCCGACGAGGAAGAAGCCGGGCGGGTTCCTGGGCTCCTCGAACGGCAAGAAAGCCGTCATGGCCGTCACGGGCGCCGTGATGGTGCTCTTCCTGCTCGGCCACATGCTCGGCAACCTCAAGATCTTCTTCGGCCGCGAGTCCTTCAACGACTACGCCCACGCGCTGCGCACGCTGCTGGAGCCGCTCGTTCCCTACCGCACGCTGCTGACGCTCGTGGAGATCGCCCTCGTGGCCTCGGTCGGCCTGCACATGTGGGCCGCGATCTCGCTGTCCCGCCGCGCCGGCAAGGCCAGGCCGGTCAAGTACGTGGCCAAGAAGTCGCAGGCCGGCGGCTACACCACGCACATCATGCGCTGGGGCGGCGTGACGATCGTGCTGTTCGTGATCTGGCATCTGCTCGACCTGACGTTCGGCGTGGTGAACCCGAAGGGCTTCGACGCGGCCCCCGCCGACCGGATGATCGCCGGCTTCGAGGTCTCCCGCTGGTGGGTGACGCTGATCTACGTGGTCGCCGTCGTCATGGTCGGCCTGCACCTGCGGCACGGCCTCTGGAGCGCCTTCCAGACCCTCGGCTGGGCCGGCCACGGCCGCTACCGGCTGCTGCGCGCGTCGGCCGCCCTGGTCTCCGCGGTCCTGGTCATCGGCTTCCTGGCCCCGCCCCTCGCGATCACGTTCGGAGTTGTCAAGTGAAGTACACCGAAGGTTCCGCGATCAGGGACACCAAGGCTCCCGCCGGGCCTATCGAAGAACGCTGGGAGAAGCGCAAGTTCGGCGCCAAGCTGGTCAACCCGGCCAACAAGCGCAAGCTCAACGTGATCGTCGTCGGCACCGGCCTGGCGGGCGGCTCGGCCGCGGCGACCCTGGGCGAGCTGGGCTACAACGTCAAGTCGTTCTGCTACCAGGACACGCCGCGCCGCGCCCACTCCATCGCCGCGCAGGGCGGGATCAACGCCGCCAAGAACTACCGCGGCGACGGCGACAGCATCTACCGCCTGTTCTACGACACCGTGAAGGGCGGCGACTTCCGCGCCCGCGAGTCGAACGTCTACCGCCTGGCCCAGGTCTCGGTGAACATCATCGACCAGGCCGTGGCGCAGGGCGTGCCGTTCGCCCGTGAATACGGCGGCCTGCTCGACACCCGCTCCTTCGGCGGCGCCCAGGTCTCCCGTACGTTCTACGCCCGCGGCCAGACGGGGCAACAGCTGCTGCTGGGCGCGTACCAGGCGCTGGAGCGGCAGATCGCGGCCGGGACCGTCGAGATGCACACGCGGCACGAGATGCTCGACCTGATCGTGGCCGACGGGCGGGCACGCGGCGTCATCGTGCGCGACATGGTCACCGGCGAGATCGAGCGCCACCTGGCCGACGCCGTGGTGCTGGCCACCGGCGGCTACGGCAACGTGTTCTTCCTGTCCACGAACGCCAAGGGCTGCAACACCACCGCCATCTGGCGGGCCCACGAGCGCGGCGCGTACTTCGCCAACCCCTGCTACACGCAGATCCACCCGACCTGCATCCCGGTGTCGGGCGAGTACCAGTCCAAGCTCACGCTCATGTCCGAGTCGCTGCGCAACGACGGCCGCGTGTGGGTGCCGCTGCGCAAGAACGACGAGCGCGCCCCCGGCGACATCCCGGAGGAGGAGCGCGACTACTACCTGGAGCGCATCTACCCGGCCTTCGGCAACCTGGTGCCGCGCGACATCGCCTCCCGCGCCGCCAAGAACGTCTGCGACGAGGGCCGCGGCGTCGGCCCCGGCGGGCTCGGCGTCTACCTCGACTTCAGGGACGCCATCAACCGTCTCGGCCGGGACGCGGTCGAGAAGAAGTACGGCAACCTGTTCGAGATGTACGAGCGCATCACCGGCGAGAACCCGTACGACGTGCCGATGCGCATCTACCCCGCCGTCCACTACACGATGGGCGGGCTGTGGGTGGACTACGACCTGCAGTCCACGATCCCCGGCCTGTTCGTCGTCGGTGAGGCCAACTTCTCCGACCACGGCGCCAACCGCCTCGGCGCGTCGGCGCTGATGCAGGGCCTGGCCGACGGATATTTCGTGCTTCCGACCACCATCGGCGACTACCTGGCCGCGGGCCCGTTCGGCGACGTGGACGACGAGGCCGTCGCGGAGGCCGAGATCAGGGTCCGCGCCAAGATCGACCGGCTCATGTCCGTGAACGGCACCCGCACGCCCGACTCCTTCCACCGCGAGCTCGGCAAGCTCATGTGGGACTACTGCGGCATGGAGCGCACCGAGGAGTCGCTGCGCAAGGCGCTGGAGCGCATCCCCGAGCTGCGCGAGGAGTTCTGGCAGAACGTCAAGGTGAGCGGCACCGCCGAGGAGCTGAACCAGGTGCTGGAGAAGGCCGGCCGCGTCGCCGACTTCTTCGACCTGGCCGAGCTCATGTGCCTGGACGCCCTCATCCGCACCGAGTCCTGCGGCGGCCACTTCCGTGCCGAGTCCCAGGACGCCGACGGTGAGGCCCTGCGCGACGACGAGCACTTCGCGCACGTCTCCGCCTGGGAGTTCGGCGGCGAGGACGGGCCGGTGCTGCACAAGGAAGCGCTCGAGTACGAGTACGTCAAGATGACCCAGCGGAGCTACAAGTGAACCTGACCTTGCGCGTCTGGCGGCAGAGCAGCCCCTCCGACGCCGGACGCATGGTGACGTACAGGGTGGAGGACGTCTCCCCTGACATGTCCTTCCTGGAGATGCTCGACGTGCTCAACGAGCGCCTCATCCTGGAGGGCGACGACCCGATCGCGTTCGACCACGACTGCCGCGAGGGCATCTGCGGCATGTGCGGCATGGTCATCAACGGCGTGGCCCACGGCGAGCAGCGCGCCACCACGACGTGCCAGCTCCACATGCGCCACTTCGAGGACGGCGCCGAGATCACCATCGAGCCGTGGCGCGCGGCCCCGTTCCCGGTCGTCAAGGACCTGGTCGTGGACCGCAGCGCGTTCGACCGGATCATCCAGGCGGGCGGCTTCGTCTCGGTCCCGGCCGGCTCCGCGCCCGACGCCCACAGCATCCCGGTGCGCAAGGAGGACGCGGACTCGGCCTTCGACGCGGCCACCTGCATCGGCTGCGGCGCCTGCGTGGCGGCCTGCCCCAACGGCTCGGCCTCCCTCTTCACCGCCGCCAAGATCACCCACCTGAGTCTGCTCCCGCAGGGCCAGCCCGAGCGCCTCACCCGCGCGAAGGCCATGGTGGACCAGATGGACGCGGAGGGCTTCGGCGGCTGCACCAACACGGGCGAGTGCACGGCGGTGTGCCCGAAGGGCATCCCCCTGGACACGATCGCCCAGATGAACAGCGACTACCTGAAGGCGAACGCCAAGTAGGAGCCGGTTCGGAATGATGGGCGCAACCATGACAGTTGCGCCCATCATTATGAGGACACACGATCGTGGCGTCCTGGCAGACTAGGTGGCCTGTGTTCGTGGCTTGACTAGTATGCTGGC
Organism: Nonomuraea fuscirosea; assembly: GCF_003001935.1. Classification (GTDB taxonomy): domain Bacteria; phylum Actinomycetota; class Actinomycetes; order Streptosporangiales; family Streptosporangiaceae; genus Nonomuraea; species Nonomuraea fuscirosea. The sequence continues at coordinate 265,382 of NZ_PVNG01000007.1, forward strand.
AAACATACTAGTTAGGTGACGCCGATGCAGAAGCCGCAGCGGGTGCTGTCCAGGGACGCCGAGTGGGCGGCGCTGGAGCAGTTCGTCCGGCATCCCGATCCGCATCTTCGCCTGGGCGTGGTGTCCGGGCGGCGCAGGGTGGGCAAGAGTTTCGTCCTGCGCGCCCTGGCCGAGGCGAGCGGTGGTCTCTACGTGACCGCCGTCGCCGAGGAAGGGGTCGTGGCGTCGCGACGGCGGCTCGCGGGGGAGATCGCCCGATACGCGGGCATCGGGCGCGGGATGATCGCCGACGCGAGCTGGGAGGAGCTGCTCACGACGGCGATCGAGCTCACCTCCCGCCGGGCCGGTGCCGTGTTCGTCATCGATGAGTTGCCGTACTGGATGGGCCACTCTCCCGAGCTGCCGGGGCTGCTGCAGCTGCTCTATGACCGGTCCCAGGCGGGGGAGGGCGTGCCGGGCGGGCGCGTGATCGTCTGCGGGTCGGCCATGTCGGTGATGAACGAGCTGCTGTCCGGGACCAAGGCCCTGCGCGGGCGGGCGGCACTTGACCTGCGGCTGGCGCCGTTCGATCTCGGCACGACGGCCCGCCACTGGGGCATCGGCGATCCGGCCGCGGCCGTGCGGGTGCACGCGATCCTCGGCGGATCGCCCGGCTACCGCAACCTGGCCGGCGTTCCCGCTCCCCGCACGGTCGCGGACCTGGACGCGTGGGTGCCGGCCACCGTGCTCGATCCGCGGCAGGCGCTGTTCTCCGGCAGCGAGGCCGAGTATCTGCTGCGCGAGGATCCCAAGTTCAGCGGCAGCGCGCTGCACTACGCGATCATCAACGCGGTCGCCGGCGGGGCGAGCGGCCCGGCGAAGATCGGCGGGCTGCTGGAGCAGCCGCGCACCGCGCTGGCCCGCCCGCTGGAGGCCCTGACGAGCGCCGGATTCCTCCGGTACGACACCGATCCGCTGTGGGAGAGACGCCCGGTGATCACCGTGGTGGACCCCATCGTGCGCTTTCACAACCTGATCACCGTGCCGCAGCGCGATCTCGTCGACACGGGGCAGTCGGCACAAGCCTGGCAGCGGTCGAGGCCGACGTTCGTGGCCGGCGTCCTGGGTCCCCACTTCGAGCAGTGCGCCCGAGACTGGCTACGCGGTCGGGCCGAGTTCCGGGGAGAGGCAGGCCTGGTGACGGCGACCGTCGTCAACGATCGGAAGGGGCGGGCCAAGCACGAGATCGACGTCGTCGCGCTGGACAAGAGGGCGGGCCGGGCGCACATCACCGTCGTCGGCGAGGCCAAGGCGACCGTCACCCGGCGGACCATGGCCGATCTGGACCGCCTGGACGGGCTGAAGGCGGTGCTGGCCGGGCAGGGGCACGACATCGCGTCGGCCGTCCTCGCGCTGTTCTCCCTGGAGGGTTTCCAGCCGGACCTCGCCGACGCGGCGCGGCGGAGGGGAGACGTGCTGCTGGTGGGAGTGCCTACGCTGGTCGAAGGTGCGGACCCCGTGGTGGTGCCGCGCCGAATTCTCTGAGACGGGAGGTAACAACGGGCGGGATGTGGCCACTTCCTGGTGTCAGAAGAACGCATTCCGAACGAAGGGGCTGGGCGGTGGCGGATGATGCGCACCGGTTCACCGGCATGTACGACGAATGCCGGCAACGGGTCTGGGCCTACGTCGTCAGCCGTGCCGGGCGGCAGGTCGCGGACGAGGTGGTCAGTGAGACGTTCGCGATCGCCTGGCGGCGGCTGGACGACGTGCCCGACCCGGCGCTGCCCTGGCTGCTCGGCGTCGCCCGCAACGTCCTGCGCGACAACGTGCGCGCGGAGGTGCGCAGGCAGGCCATGGCCGCCGAGCTGAAGGCGTGGACCGAAGGGGACGTGGCCGACCAGGTGACCGAGCGGATGGCGGTCGTGCGTGCGCTGGCCGCGCTGCGGGAGGACGACCGGGAGATCCTCGTCCTCGTCGCCTGGCACGGGTTGTCGCCCAAGGAGGCCGCGCGGGTGATCGGGTGCTCGTCGGCGGCGTACCGGGTGCGGCTGCATCGAGCTCGCAAACGGCTCAAACAGGCCATCGAGTCGGGGGAGGCGGCGGTGGGTGCGCCGTACTCCGGGGAGCCGTCTTCGAGCGCGCCGTACGCCGGAGAGCCGGTCCGGCGCGAGTCGCCCACGCCCCATGTGCGGAACCTCAGCGAGGAGTGGTCATGAACCCCATCGACGAACTTCGGGCGGCCAAGCCCGCGCACCTGGACGACGGCGGCCGGGTGGACGAGCTGACCAGGGCCACGGAGCTGGCCCGGGCGATGTCCGGACCCCGGCAGGCGCCGGCCCGGCGCAGGGTCGTACGACCGGCCTGGGGGCTGGGGCTGGCGGGGGCCGCGGCGGCCGTGACGGCGGCCGTGGTGGTGGTGTCCGGGAACGGGCCGGTGCCCGCGAACCCGTCCCGGGCGCCCGGCGGCACGGGGGTGGTGGCGAGCGCGGAACCCAGCGCGAGCGGCACACGGACGCGGGCGCCGCGGGTGGCGTTGCCGGCCAGGCAGGTGCTGCTGGCGGCGGCCGAGAACGCGGCGCGGCAGGACGAGGGCAGCGGCGACTACTGGCACAGCGAGTCGGTGAGCCGGAACCTCTACACCGTCAAGGACGGCGGCTACCTGGTCGTGGACCGGAACCGCCTCGAAGGGTGGACGCCCGGCGCCACCGGCGGCGAGCAGTGGTCGCGCAGCAAGTCGCTCGGCGCGCGGCCCGCCACCGAGCAGGACAGGAAGGCGTGGGAGCGGGCGGGGTCGCCGTCCGCGTTCGAGGCCGTCATCCCCGGCAAGGGGGGCGGAAAGGAGAAGTACGGCGCCATCCCGTTGTCCACCTCTCCTCGCCCGGCCAGGACCGAGCGCAGCTCGCTGGTCGACGGTGACAAGGTGTTCTGGCTCGGCCGGAACGTCACCATGAAGGACCTGCGCGAACTGCCGAGCGACCCGGCGAAGCTGAAGAAGTGGCTGATGGCCTCGTACGAGGGCCACGGGACCGAAGGGGACAGCCAGGAGATGTCGGGCGACGTGTGGCTGTTCACGGTCAGCATGGGGCTGATCATGGACATGCCGGTGACGCCCGAGGTCCGGGGGGCCGCCTTCCGGATGCTGGCCGAGCTCGACGAGGCGAAGGTGACCGCCGACGTCACCGACGCCGAGGGGCGGAGCGGGACGGCCGTGTCGGTGCAGGAACCGACGCACGGGGGCGGCATCGACGAGAAGCGGCTGGTCTTCGACGAGTCGACCGGGCGGGCGCTGGCCAGGGAGAACGTGGTCGTGAAGGCGGGCACGTTCCAGGCCGGGCTGGAGCCGGGCACGGTGTGGACGTCGGAGGTGCTGATCGGGTCCGGCTGGACGGACGCGGGACCCAAGGGCTCCTGACCCCGTCGTCCCCGGGCACGCGGCTCGCCGGGCGGGCCGCGTCGTCAGCCGCGCTGGGGGGCCGCTTCGGCGGCTTGTGTGGTCAGCCGCTCTGGCGGGCCGCGTCGTTGGCGTTCGTGCGGATCTGCTGGATGCGCTGCTTGGTCAGGCCGAGCAGCTCGCCGATGTCGCCGTCCGACAGGCCCAGCTCGTGCATGTGCTTGACCCGCTTCTTCAGCGTCCGCGTGTAGTCCTCGGCGATGGCGGCGGCCTGGCGCTGGAGGGCGGCGAAGTCGTCGAGGTCCTGCTCCGACAGGCCGGGCAGGGCGTAGTGGTAGACCGGGGACGGCGGCCTCGGGCGGTCGGCGAACAGGAACGGCAGCCCCTCGGCGACGTCGGCGTGCAGCTCCTTGAGCGTACGGGCGGACATGCCGCCGGCCACGCCGTCCACCTGGGCCAGCCACAGGCTGCCGGCCATGGTGACGTGGACGTCGACGCGGTCTGCGGTCATCGGTGCTCCAGTCAGTCCTTCAGCCAGCCGTCGCCGAAAAGGTGTGCCAGCCCTTCTTCGAGGGAGTCCACGAGCTGTGGCGTCTCCCCTGGGTAGAGCGGGACGATGGCGCGGGCCGCGACCCGGCCCCCGGCGTCCCACAGCAGCAGGAAGCGCTGCCGCCTCGTCGTCTCCACCCAGTCGGGGCGCAGGCCGTGGAGGCGGGAGAGCCCGATGATCCGGTCGCGGATGGCCGCGTAATCATCTCGTTCCACCACACGCGGCAGACTATATCCCTTGACTAACACCGACAAGGGGCCTTGTCGGCGATATTTCCCATACGTGTTGGTTAGGGCGCGACGAGCTCTAGGACACGATCCAGGCCCGCGCGAACGTCTCCACGGCCGCGCGGGCGATGCCCGCCAGCTCGGCCTCCTCCAACTGCCGGGTGCCCATCTGCGAGCGGGCCTCAAGGGGGCCCAGGACCAGGGCCATGAACTGCTCCGCCGCCAGGTCGGGGTCCGTGGTGCGCAGGCGGCCGGCCAGCGCGAGCCGGGCCAGCCGGTCGGCCAGCGCCTGGTTGACGCGGTCGAGGCCGAACTCCTTGACGATGTCGAGGATGTCGGGGAAGTGGGTGATCTCCGAGTAGAGCAGGCTGCGCAGGGCGCAGTAACGGCTGTCGGTGTGCAGGCGGAGCAGGGTGAGGGCGACGGCCTCCAGCGTGGCGGGCAGATCGTCGCCCGGGTCGGCGAGCGGCGCCAGGGCGGCCACGCGCTGGTCGAGCGCGTCCATGGCGGCGGCCCTCATGGCGTGCCGGAACAGGGTCGCCTTGTCGGTCATGTGGTTGTAGACCGTCGGCTTGGCCACGCCCGCCTCGCGCGCGACGTCCTCCACCCCGGCCTGGGCGTAGCCGTGCCGGGCGAACACGGTGAAGGCGCCGTCCAGGATCGCCTGGCGCTTGTCGATCCGTCCGCGGGTGGTGCTCATGCGATCGATTGTACGCGCGGGTTCAGGTTGATGAACGAGCTGGTTGCGATCGTACGGTCGAGGTATTTATGTTGAACTCATGAGTTCAGAAAACGATGATCGGCTGGGTCGCCGGCTGGTGGGGATCATCGCCGTGGTGCTGCTCGGCGGGTTGCTCGGCATCCTCAACAGCACCATGGCCGCCGTCGCCACCGACACCCTGGTGCTGGCGTTCGACACGTCGCTGAGCACGGTCGGCTGGGCCTCCACCGGGTTCCTGCTGGCCGTGACCGCCACCATCCCGTTCACCACTTGGGCCGTCGACCGGTACGGCGGCAAGCGGCTGTGGACGGCGGGGCTGCTAGTGTTCCTGGCCGGTTCGCTGGCCGCGGGGCTGGCCTGGAACGTCGGCAGCCTGATCGCCTTCCGCGCCGTGCAGGGGCTCGGGGCCGGGCTGCTCGACCCGCTCGTGCTGATCCTGCTGGCCAGGGCCGCGGGGCCGCGGCGGGCCGGGCGGGTGATGGGGCTGATGGGCGTGGTGCTGTCGCTGGGGCCGGTGCTCGGGCCGATCGCGGGCGGAGCGATCCTGGGGGCGTCCACGTGGCGGGCGATGTTCCTGATCAGCGTGGTCGTCGGGGTGGTGGCGCTGGTGCTCGCCGTACGGGTGATCCCCGCCGACGAGCCGGGCTCGCCGGGACCGTCCCGGTTGGACGTGCTGGGCCTGGCGTTGCTCGGCCCCGGGTTCGCGGCCGTGGTGCTGGGGCTGTCGCAGACGGCCGAGCAGGGCACGATCGCGGTGTGGCAGGCGCTGACGCCCCTGGGACTGGGCCTGGCCCTGCTCGCCGGATACGCCGCGCACGCCCTGGGCCGGCGCCGGACGCCGCTGATCGACCTGCGGCTGTTCCGCAACCGGGGATTCAGCGCCAGCGTCACGATCATGGGGCTCGGCGGCATGGGCCTGTTCTCCGGCCTGTTCGCGCTGCCGCTCTACTACCAGCAGGCACACGGACACGGCGTGCTGGCGGCCGGGCTGCTCATGGCCCCGCTCGGGCTCGGCGGCTCCATCGCCATGCCGCTGGCCGGCCGGCTCTCCGACCGGGTCGGCGCGCGCGGCCTGGCCGCCGGCGGGGCGGTCGTCGCGGTCCTGAGCATGTTCGCCCTGACCAGGATCGAGGCGGGGACGCCGGAGGTCTGGCCGGCGTTGGCGGCGCTCACGCTCGGCCTGGGCAGCGGCTGCTTCAGCGCGCCCACCATGGGGTCGCTCTACCGGACGCTGCCTGGGCCCATGGTGGCGCAGGGCAGCTCCGTCCTGTACATGCTCAACCAGCTCGGCGCGGCGCTCGGCGTCGCCCTGGTCACCCTCGTCGTGCAGAGCGCGGCCGACACGATGAACGGCCTGCGCGGCGTCTTCTGGGTCGGCGTCGTCTCCACGGTGATCGTCCTGGCCCTCGTGCCGCTGCTCCCGGGCCGGACGGCCGGGGCGCCGGCGGCCGTGCCTGCGGAGTCGGAGAGAGCGGACGTACCGCGCTAATTCGCTTGCGGCGGGTAGAGGAACTCTGGCCTGATAGATCACGTTTCCAGCTGCGACCGGAAGGAGGCGATACGGAGATGACGTACAACGAGGTGACCGGAACCAGGAGGCCGCTGCGCATGTGGGCGGAGCCCGAGACGGTCGATCCGCAGGCGATGCAGCAACTGCGTAACGTGGCGAACCTCGAGTGGGTCCACGGTGTCGCCGTCATGCCGGACGTGCACCACGGCAAGGGCGCGACGGTGGGCTCGGTCATCGCGATGAAGGGCGCGGTCTCGCCGGCGGCGGTCGGCGTGGACATCGGCTGCGGGATGACCGCGGTGAAGACCACGTACAAGGACTCGCAGCTCCCCGACAACCTGGCCTACCTGCGCGGGAAGTTGGAGCAGGCGGTGCCGGTCGGGTTCGGCCACCACAAGCGGCCGGTCGATCCGGGCAACGTGCACGGGATGAAGACGGCCGGGTGGGCGGAGTTCTGGAAGGACTTCGACGACCTCGCGCCGGCCGTGCACGCGCGGCGCGAGCGCGCCGAGGTGCAGATGGGCACGCTCGGCGGCGGCAACCACTTCCTGGAGGTGTGCGCCGACGACGAGGGCTGGGTATGGGTCGTGCTGCACTCGGGCTCGCGCAACATCGGCAAGGAGCTGGCGGAGCACCACATCGGGGTGGCCCGCGGCCTCTCGCACAACCAGGGCCTGGTGGACCGCGACCTGGCGGTCTTCCTCGGCCGCACCCCGGAGATGGACGCCTACCGCCGCGACCTGTTCTGGGCCCAGGACTACGCGCGGCGCAACCGTTCGCTCATGATGGGCCTGGTCTGCGACGTGCTGCGCCGCCACCTGCCGAACATCACGTTCGAGCAGCCCATCTCCTGCCACCACAACTACGTGGCCGAGGAGCGGTACGACGGCGTGGACGTGCTCGTCACCAGAAAGGGCGCGATCCGGGCCGGCTCCGGCGACCTGGGCATCATCCCGGGCTCGATGGCCACCGGCACCTACATCGTCAAGGGCCTGGGCAACAGCGCCGCCTTCAACTCCGCCTCGCACGGGGCGGGGCGGAAGATGAGCAGGAACAAGGCGAAGAAGACGTTCACCGTCAAGGACCTGCAGGAGCAGACGGCGGGCGTGGAGTGCCGCAAGGACGCGGGGGTCATCGACGAGATCCCGGGGGCCTACAAGGACCTGGAGTCGGTGATGGCGGCCCAGACGGACCTGGTCCAGGTCGTCGCCCACCTCCGCCAGCTCATCTGCATCAAGGGCTGAGCGGGATCGCCGCGAGCTTCGCGGCGTGATGATCGAGGCATGCGGGGGCCGGTTCGACTATGTCGGACCGGCCCCTTGTCGTTGTCCTCGGCAAGAGACCTGCCTGGGGCGAGAGAGCGCTCCCTGAAAAGGGCGGCGCGCTCGGGTGGGGAGTCAAGGCGGGGGCTTGGGGCGGTGTTTCTGGCGGTGGCCGGGTGTGGCGGGTGGCTGCCGATCGGAAGGTGTCATCGCTGGTAGAGCGGTTGTCTGGTGGTCGGGGAAGGTGCTCTGCCGCTTCTGAGAGGTTTCGGTTGGGTTAACCGATGACTTGACAGCGGGTCGGGAGGCGAGCACCCTCCTTTCAGGGAGCGCTCCCTCGAACCAACCCCCCAGTTTGACGGAGACCTCGTGAGCTCACCCCTGCGCCGCCTGGCGGCCTTCGTTGCTGGAGCGGGCGCCAGATCGCCGGCGCGTCCGCGGTACCCGCCCGTGCCGGTGGCGTCCCGCTGTTCGCGGGCGAGTCCGCCTCCATCGAGAACGCCGCCGCCGATGCTCGTCGATCGCGCACAGGTCTATCCATGATCAAGGGAGCCGCCATGTCATCCCTCTCACGACTGATCGCCCTGCTGTCCGTGCTGTTCGCCACGTTCGCCGTGGCCCCCGGGCCCGCCTCGGCCGAGCCCGTACGGGTGGCGGAGTTCCTCGCCGACTGCCCGTTCAGCCATCGGCTGCCCGACGACCCGATCGTCTTCCCCGGGCTGCCCGGGGCCTCGCACATGCACAGCTTCTTCGGCAGCCGCGTCACCAACGCCCACACCCAGCTCGCCGACCTGCAGCAGGGCGCCACCAACTGCAACCCGGCGGTGGACAAGTCGTCGTACTGGGTGCCGACCCTCTACCGTGACAACGCTCCCGTGGAGCCGGCCATCATCACGTTCTACTACCTCGGCGAGGGCGTACGTGACGACATCGTCGCCAGGACCCAGCCGCTGCCGCTCGGGCTGCGGATCGTGGCCGGCAACGCCAGGGCGACCGGGCCCGACGACACGACGATCTCCCGGTGGTCCTGCCTGCACGCCGGGCATGTTCCTCCCTCCAAGGACTTCGTGAACTGCCCGTCCGGGACGATGCTGGAGTCGTACCTGGACTTCCCGCAGTGCTGGAACGGGCGGGACCTGGACTCCGCCGACCACAAGAGCCACATGGCCTACCCGGTGGGCCAGCAGTGCCCGAGCAGCCACCCGGTGCCGGTGCCGAAGCTGCGGCAGGTGATCCGGTATCCCGTGACCGGCGATCCTTCGCGGCTGCGGCTGGCCTCCGGCGGCGGGTTCACGATGCACGGCGACTTCTTCAACGCCTGGCCGGCCGCGGAGATGGAGCGCCGGGTGCGTGACTGCATCAGGCCGGTCATCAAGTGCGGCGCCGACGGGCGGCCGTCGTAGGGCCGGTCGTCACGTGTTCGACGCCGGCGAGCGGTCTGTCGTTGGGCCGGTCATCCGGCGCCGGCAGGCGGTCGTCGTAGATCTTGCCCGGGCGGGCGTCCCTTCCCGCCCGCCCGGGCCCTTCGCCTGAGGGTGGTTTCGGTGCTGAGATGTGGGTTGATGTCGGTCGTGGTGGTTGCGTGCTTTGCCCTCGTGGGCTGCTCCGCTTCCGCTCGGGGCCCGGCCGTGGTGTCTGCTCCTGCTGCGTCTCATTCTCAGGCGTCCGGTTCTCACGCGTCCGGCTCTCACGGGGTCGACTCAGGGGGGTCGGCCGGTGCGAGTGCTGCCGCTGGGTTCAGCCCGACCGATCTGGCCTGGTTGCAGCTCGCCGAGGCGTTGCACGGGCGGGTCGTGCCGCTGCTTGAGCTGGCCCCTGGCCGTGCCGGTGAGCCGCTCACCCGGGTGGCCCGGCGGCTCGGAACCGCGCACGAGAAGGGGCGCGGGCGGTTGCGTGCGCTGCTCGCCGAGGCCGGGGTCACCGGGGACAATCCGCACGCCCTGCACGACATGCCCGGCATGCCCACCGCCGACGAACTGCGTGCCCTGGACGGGCTGCATGGCGACGCCTTCGAACGGCGCTTCACCGCGTTGCTGCGGGCGTACCTGAACCAGCTCGTGCTGGTGGCGAACGGCGAGCGCGACGCCGGCGGTGCGGCGCGCGTGCGGGAGCTGGCGAAGGCGATGGCCGGTGAGCACACGAAAGAACTGGCCGAGCTGGACCGGATCGCCCGATGAATCGGCTTGTGGTGCGGCTGTCTCGTCTGGAGGCGTGCGGCTGGGGTCAGCGCGTAGGTTGACCCTATGCGGATCGGGGAGTTGCTCGGGGTCGGGCGCAGTGCCGACGTGTACGCGATCGGCGGCGGGCGGGTGTTGCGCCGCTACCGGTACGACCGCGACGCCGGGCAGGAGTCGGCGGTCATGGCGTACGTGGCCGAGCACGGCTACCCCGTCCCCGAGGTCTTTCCCGGTGAGGGGCGCTCCACCGACCTGGTGATGAGTCTGGTGCGAGGGCCGACCCTGCTGCAGGCGTTCGCCGCGGGGAAGGCGGACGCCGGGCAGGTGGGCCGGATACTGGCGGGGTTACTGCGGCGGTTGCACGAGATCCCGCCCATGGAGCCGGGCGAGCCGGGTGATCGCGTCCTGCATCTGGACCTGCATCCGGACAACGTGATGCTCGCCCCGCAGGGACCGGTGGTGATCGACTGGGCCAACTCCCGGCCTGGGCCGCCCGCGCTCGACTGCGCCCTGTCGGCGCTGATCATCGCGCAGGTGGCCGTGGACGAGGAGATCGGCCCGCCGGAGGAGGCCCGCAGGGCGCTGGCCGCGCTGGTGACCGAGCTGGGTGACGCCCTGGACGTGGGCGATCCTCTGGACGAGGCGGCGGCGATCCGGAACGCCAACCCGACGCTCAGCGACCGGGAGATCGACCTCCTGGGCGAAGCGGTGACGCTGGTGCGTGAGCTGGCCTCCTGACCCGATCCGCCTGGGGGCCGTGAGCGCCAGGCGTCCGCAACCGCGCGGGGTTCCGCCGCGTGCCGTGGCCAGAGAGCGGGTCGTGGTCAGCGCCAGGCGCCGTTGGCGGCGGCCTGTTTGGCGTACGTCTCGAAGGACTTCGGTGGATGGCCGGTCACCTGGGCCACCGTCTCGGTCACCGGCTGGTCGCCGAGGGCGCGCAGGGCGGCGAACGCCTTGGTCGCCTGGATCGACTCGCCCGTGAACCCGTTGGCCGCGATGTAGTCTTCGTCGCCGCCCAGATAGCGCACCTCGCGGCCGCTCGCCCGGCCGATGATCTCCACGGCCTCCGCGAACGGCAGCGAGCGCGGCCCGGTGAGCTCGTAGGTCTGCCCGGCGTGGCCGTCCTCGGTGAGGGCCGTGGCGGCGACGGCGGCGATGTCGCCCGCGTCGACGAAGCCCTGCCCGACGTCGCCGATCGGCAGCACCAGCTCGCCCGCCATGATCGCAGGCCGCAGGAAGCCCTCGTCGAAGTTCTGGTCGAACCAGCTCGGCCGCAGGATCGTCCACCCGGCCGGGCTGTCGCGGACGGTGCGCTCGGCGGCCAGCAGCCGCTCGTCGCCCATGGTCTCGATGGCGCCGCTGGACAGCAGCACGATGCGCTCGACGCCCTGCTCGACGGCCAGCGACACGAACGCGGGATCGATCGGGGTGCCGTCGGGGGCCATCAGGTAGAGCGCCGACACGCCGGACACGGCGGCCTCCCACGTGGTGGGATCGGACCAGTCGAACCGGGTCTCAGCGGTCCTTGAGGCGGCGCGGACGCGATGACCGGCGGCCTGTAGTTGTTCCGCCACGCGGCGGCCGGTGGAGCCGGTGGCGCCTAGCACGAGAATCACTTGGCTGGTCATGCCCGTAGTCAAGCAAAGGCCACCGACAGAACCCGTCAAGGGCGCGGGCCGCTCGGCCAGGAGTCCCGCCGGAGAGGACGCCGCCGGGCGGAACGCGTCAGGAGCGCCGACCGGCTACTCCGTCCAGGCCGCCGTGGTGTCGAGGCGTTCGCGCCACAGCTTCTCGCCGTCGCCGCCCGGCTCCCAGCGGGCGCAGAAGTCGAGCAGGTCGCGGCAGCGCGCCACCATGGCCGCCTGGCGGTCGGGCCAGCCGGGGACGTCGTCGCCGTACGCGGCGAAGAAGTGCGGGAGCAGAGGCGCCTGCTCGGGATGGTGGCTGCGGACGATCCACTCCAGCCAGGCGAGGTCCTCGACCGGCCGGCCGGGATGGGCCCACTCCCAGTCGAGGATCGCGGCCGTCTCGATCGTGGCCGGGTGGAACAGCATGTTCTGCGGGCCGTAGTCGCCGTGGACGATGCCGAGCCGGTGGATACGGGCCAGCATCCGTCCGCACTCGGCGAACACCTCGGCCGCCCGCCCGTCGTCGATGAGATCCTGGCCGTGGGAGCCGTCTACGAACCGGGTGGTCAGGCTGGTCGAGGTGACCTGATGGACGCGGGGGACCGGCAGGCGGCCACGCAGGCGGCGCAGGTAACGACTCTCCGTGCTCAGCCGAAACGCCGCTTCGGGACCCTGGTAGCACTTCACGACCAGGGCGCCGTCGCCGAATGTGCTGTTGGTGTACCCGTGCTTCACAAGGGTCGATTCTGGCGTACCCGCACGCCTCCCGGGCCCCTCGGCGCGCCATCCGAGCGGCTCCGATACACGATGTAAGGACGGAACAAATACCCCAGCGGGGCGGAAAGCGCGTGCACCAGGCGGCTGAACGGGAAAAGGAGAAACAGCACCATCCCCACCACGGTGTGCACCTTGTAAAGATCGCTCGCGTGGCTCATCGCGACCACGTCCGGACGCAGCGTGAAGATGCCGCGGAACCAGGGCGCGACCGTGGTCCGATAGCTCACCTCACTGGGCACGAACCCCGCGATCGTGGTCACCGTCCCCGTGACGATGGCGGCCGCCAGGACCACGTACATGACCTTGTCGTTGACCGTGGTCGCCAGGAAGACGGGTCCCTTGGTGCGGCGGCGGTAGATCAGCAGGACCAGCCCGGCCAGGGTGGCCAGACCCGCCAGGCCGCCCCAGATGAGCGCGTTGGCGTGGTACGCCTCGTTGGACACGCCGACGGCGCCGGTCCAGGCGAGCGGGACGACCAGGCCGGTCACGTGGCCGACGATCACGAACAGCAGCCCGTAGTGGAACAGTGGGGCGGCCACCCGCAGCAGCGGGCTCTCGTAGAGCTGGGAGGAGCGGGTGGTCCAGCCGAACTTGTCGTACTTGTGCCGCCAGATCAGCCCGCCGACGAAGACCACCAGGGTGACGTACGGCGCGACCGTCCACAACATGCTCTCGCCCCAGCTCACCGGTAACCTCCCACGCTCTCGGCCGGCGGCCCTGACGCGGCCAGCCGGGCGGCCCGCGCCCGGTCGGCGGCCCCGATCGGCGGCAGCGCCGCGCACACCGCGCCGAGCACGTGCCGGTACGGCGAGTCGCGTTCGCGCAGGGCGGTGAGCAGGAGCTCCAGCCCAGCCCGGTGCTCGTTGAGCAGCGCGGCCCCCAACTCGTCCAGCGCGGCGAACTCCAGCAGCACCGGCAGGAAGTCGGGCAGTTCGTCCTCCATCAGCTCCCAGCCCGCCAGCCGGTAGCGGCGCTTCAGCGCGGCCAGCGACTCGCCGCGGCGGCGGGTGTCGCCGTCGGTGTAGTAGGTCAGGTAGAGGCAGCAGCGCCGCTGCAGGTCGAACGTGTCCACGTAGTGGGCGGCCAGCTCGCCGGGACCCAGTTCCGCGGCCAGCGCCAGGAACGGGGCGAACTGCGGCTCCGCGGCCTCCCTGATGAGCGGCAGGCGGCGCCAGAAGCGCTCGTCCGGATAGGCGAGCAGATGGGCGGCGGCCTGCCAGACGACGGCGGGGTTCATGACTTGCCCTTCCTTCGCGGGAAAAGTCCGGCCGGGGCGCCGCGGCCGTCCCAGTTGAGCAGGTTGATCCGGTCCTGGGTGATCTCGTCGCCGGTCTGGCGTTCCTTCAGGCCGTGGAAGCTCTCGATCGAGACCGGCACGGGACGCCCCGACGCCTCCCCGAACGGCCCCTGCATGCCGGGCCCGCCGTCGTAGTCGAGGCTGCAGCCGCCCTCCTCCACGACGCCGGGCACGTTGCCGTAGGCGGTCGGGATCACGTAGCGGTCGTCGTACTTGGCCAGGGCGAGCAGGCGGTACATCGCGTTCAGCTCCTCCTCGGACAGGCCGACGTCGGGCAGGACCGGGTCCTGCCCGAGGTTGACCGCCCGCATGTACGACCGCATCGCGGCCAGCCGGCGCAGCGCGGCCGTCACCGGCGCCGGATCGCCCGCGGTGAACAGCCCGGCCAGATACTCGACGGGGATGCGCAGCGAGTCGATGGCGGCGAACAGGTTGCCGGCGTCCTCGCCGTCGTGCCCGGTGGTGGACAGGGCGTCCACGACGGGGGAGAGCGGCGGGACGTACCAGACCATCGGCAGCGTCCGGTACTCCGGATGCAGCGGCAGCGCGATCCGATACCGCTTGATCAGGTCGTAGATGGGCGATCTGCGCGCGGCCTCCAGCCAGTCGGCGGGCAGGCCGGCGCGTTCGGCGGCCGGATCGTACGGGTCCACGAACAGATCGAGCTGGGCCTGGTAGAGATCACGCTCGTCCGCCACCGAGGCCGCCTCCGTGACGCGGTCGGCGTCGTACAGCAGGACGCCCAGATACCGCAGCCGCCCCACGCACGTCTCGGAGCAGACCGTGGGCAGGCCCACCTCCACACGCGGGTAGCAGAACGTGCACTTCTCGGCCTTGCCGGTCTTGTGGTTGAAGTACACCTTCTTGTACGGGCACCCTGTCACGCACATCCGCCAGCCCCGGCACCGATCCTGGTCCACCAGCACGATGCCGTCCTCGGCCCGCTTGTACAGGGCGCCGGACGGGCAGGAGGCCACGCACGACGGGTTCAGGCAGTGCTCGCAGATGCGCGGCAGGTAGAACATGTACGCCTGCTCGAACGACAGCTTGACCTGCTCCGACACCGTCGCCAGCACCGGGTCGGGGCTCGGGTCGCCGCCGAGGTCGTCGTCCCAGTTGGCGCTCCACTCGATCTTCATCGGGTCGCCGGTGATCAGCGACCTGGGCGGCGCCACGGGCACGTCGTCCGAGAGCGGGGCATCGGTGAGGTTCTGGTAGTCGTACGTCCATGGCTGGTAGTAGTCGTCGATGGAGGGCATGAGCGGATTGGCGAAGATGGTCAGCAGTTTGCGCAGCCGGCCGCCGGCCTTCGGCTTGAGCCTGCCCCCGCGGGTCAGCTCCCAGCCGCCGCGCCAGCGCTCCTGGTCCTCATAGCGGCGGGGATAACCCTGGCCGGGGCGGGTCTCGACGTTGTTGAACCAGACGTACTCGACGCCAGGCCGGTTGGTCCAGGTCTGCTTGCAGGTGACCGAACAGGTGTGGCAGCCGATGCATTTGTCGAGGTTCATCACCATGGCGATCTGCGCCATCACCTTCACCGGTAACGCACCTCCTGTGATCTGCGCCGGATCGTGGTGATCTCGTCGCGCTGGTTGCCCGTTGGGCCGAGGTAGTTGAAGCCGTACGAGAGCTGGGCGTGCCCGCCGATCAGATGCGTCGGCTTGATCAGCACCCGCGTCAGCGCGTTGTGCACGCCGCCGCGCAGGCCCGTGGCCTCCGACTTCGGCACGTCGATCAGCCGGTCCTGGGCGTGGTACATGAAGACGGTGCCCTTCGGCATCCGGTGGGAGACGATCGCCCTGGCCACGACCACGCCGTTGCGGTTGACCGCCTCCACCCAGTCGTTGTCGGCGATCCCCAGGTCGGCGGCGTCCTCGGTGGACATCCAGATCGTCGGGCCGCCTCTGGACAGCGACAGCATGAGCAGGTTGTCCTGGTATTCGGAGTGGATCGACCACTTGCTGTGCGGGGTCAGGTAGCGCAAGGTGCCGCTCTCGCCGTACAACGCGGCCAGGTCCAGCGGCGGCCGGTAGATCGGCAGCGCCTCGCCGTACTCGTGCATCCACTCGTGATCGAGGAAGAAGTGCATGCGCCCGGTCAGCGTGTGCCACGGCTTGCCGTTCTCGACGTTGATCGTGAACGGCGCGTAGCGGCGGTCGTGCGACTCCTTGCCCGACCACTCGGGGCTGGCGGCGACCGGGACCGGTCTGGCCTGGGTGTCGGCGAAGACGATCCGGTGCCCCTCGGCGGCCAGGCCCTCGAAGCTCCGCCCGGTGCGCCGGGCGAGCTGGCGGAAGCCCTGCGCGGCCAGGCGGCCGTTGCTCACACCCGACAGGGCGAGGATCGCCTCGCACGCCTTGGCCTCGGTGTCCAGCTCCGGCCGCCCCTTGGCCACGCCGCGCGGCACCAGGCCGCAGCGCTCGCCCAGCCAGGTCACCTCCTCGTCGGGCCGGAACGTCACACCCTTGACCGGGATGCCCAGCTTCTCCGTCAGCGGCCCCAGGGCGGCCAGTTTCTCCGCGACCGCGCCGTAGTCGCGCTCGACCACCGCGAGCTCGGGCTGACCGCGTCCGGCCAGCTCGCCGGGGGTGTCGTGCTGGTGCGCCAGCGCCACCACGTCCCTGCGCACGCCCAAATGGTCCTTGGCCAGGGCGCTGAAGGAACGGGCGATGGCGTGGAAGGCGGCGAAGTCGGTGCGGGTCTGCCAGGGCGGGCTGATGGCCGGGTTGAACGCGTGCACGAACGGGTGCATGTCGGTCGAGGACAGATCGTGCTTCTCGTACCAGGTGGCGGCCGGCAGCACCACGTCCGAGAAGATCGTCGAGGAGGTCATCCTGAAGTCGAGGGTCAGCAGCAGGTCCAGCTTGCCCGCGGGGGCGCGCGGGTCGGGGTGCTCCAGGTTGGACGTCGCGCCGAGGAGATGGTGCAGGAAGTACTCGCTGCCCTTGGCGGAGGAGCCCAGGAGGTTCGAGCGCCAGAGGGTCAGCACTCGGGGCCAGTTGCGCGGGTCGTCGGGGGTCTCGGCGGCGAGCCTCAGCCGGCCCGCCGCGAGCTCCGCCCGGGTGTGCGCGACCGGATCCTCGGCCTCGCCCAGTTCCAGCGGATTGCGGTCGAACGCGGGCGCCATCGGCATCCAGCCGTTGCGTACGGCCTCCGTCACCAGGTCGGACGTACGCTTGCCGCGAAACAGTCCCGTGGCCAGCGGGCTGGTCAGCTCACCGGCGTCGAAGTGGTCATACCGCCATTGATCGGTGTGCAGGTACCAGAACAGGGCGCCCGGGACCTGGCGCGGCGGGCGCTGCCAGTCGAGCGCGCCCGCCAGCAGCGCCCAGCCGGCCTGCGGGCGGCACTTCTCCTGGCCCACGTAATGGGCCCAGCCGCCGCCGTTGCGGCCCTGGCAGCCGGTCAGGAGCAGCAGCGACAGGAAGGCGCGGTAGGTCGTGTCGCCGTGGAACCACTGGGTGGTGCCCGCGCCCAGGATGAACATGCACCTGCCGCCGGTGGCCTCGGCCGTCCTGGCGAACTCCCTGACGATCTTCTCCGCTCGTGCGGCCGGGACGCCGGTGATGGGCTCCTGCCAGGCGGGGGTGTAGGGCTCGCTCGCGTCGTCGTAGCCGGTCGGCCAGGTGCCCGGGAGGCCCGGGCGGGGCACGCCGTACTGGGCGAGAAGCAGGTCGTAGACGGTCGTGACCGTACGCCCGGCCACCTGCTTTGTGGGGACGCCCCTGCGTAGCGGACGGCCGCCGTCGAAGCGGGGCAGCAGGACCTCGGCGCACTCCGGAGGGGGTTGGGAGTCGTACAGGGTGAGTTTCGGCTGGTGATCGAGGTCGAGGTTCCAGCGGCCCTCGCCCGAGTCGGTCCAGCGGAAGCCGGCCGAGCCGTTCGGCACCACCGGCTCGCCGGACTCGGCCAGGAACACCGTCTTCCACCCGGCCGCCTCCTCCTCCGACCCGAGGTCCTCGGCGGAGAGGAACCGGCCCGGCACGTACGCGTCGCCGCGCCGCTCCAGCGTGACCAGGAACGGCAGGTCGGTGAAGCGCCTGACGTAGTCGGTGAAAGGCGGGGTGTCCCGGTCGACGAAGAACTCCTTCAGCAGCACATGACCCATCGCCATCGCGAGCGCGCCGTCCGTGCCCGGCCGCACGGCCAGGAACTCGTCGGCGAACTTGGCCGCGTCGTTGTAGTCGGGCGAGACCACCACGACCTTCTGGCCGCGATAGCGCGCCTCGGCCATCCAGTGCGCGTCGGGCGTGCGGGTGACCGGCACGTTCGAGCCCCACAGCATCAGGTACGCCGCGTCCCACCAGTCGGCCGACTCCGGCACGTCCGTCTGGTCGCCGAACACCTGCGGCGAGGCCACCGGGAGGTCGGCGTACCAGTCGTAGAAGGACAGCATGGTGCCGCCGATCAGGGACACGAACCGGGAGCCGACCGCCTGGGAGACCATCGACATGGCCGGGATGGGGGAGAAGCCGGCGACGCGGTCGGGGCCGTAGGTCTTGATGGTGTGCACGTGGGCGGCGGCGACCAGCTCCGTGGCCAGGTCCCAGCTCACCCGGACGAGGCCGCCCCGGCCCCGGGCGCTCTGATAGCGGCGCCGCTGCTCCGGATTCGTGGTGATCTCGGCCCAGGCGGCCACCGGGTCGCCCAGGCGTTCCTTCGCCTCCGCGTACATCTCGACCAGGACACCCCTGGCGTACGGATAGCGGATCCGGGTCGGCGAGTAGGTGTACCAGGAGAAGGCGGCGCCACGTGGGCAGCCGCGCGGCTCGTACTCGGGGCGGTCGGGGCCGACGCCGGGGTAGTCGGTCTCCTGGGTCTCCCACGTGATGATGCCGTCCTTGACGTACACCTTCCACGAGCACGAACCCGTGCAGTTCACGCCGTGCGTCGAGCGGACCACCTTGTCGTGGCTCCAGCGGTCACGGTAGAAGGCGTCGCCTTCCGTGCCGCCCTTGAGGAAGAGCGTGTGCAGGTCACGGCCGGTGGCCGAACGGCGTAGGAAGCGGCCCGTCTTCAGCAGGAGATCTTCGGCGCTCACACCCCCACTTCATCACAGAAAGTGACTCTCCGTTACACAGGGTGCATGTTCTGGCTTCGTAAAGTTCGGCGCTCGGGGGGTCGTTCCACCTTGCGAAAATGGTTTGCCGGAAGAGGGGGCACCTTGTCAAGGTGGTCAGGCTATGCGCTCCCTTCCTGAGGCCGATCCCGGCGTGCCCGATCTACGCAGCCCGCTCCGCTACCTGTGGTGGAACGCGCGACGGCAGATGCCACAGCTGCTCGCGGGCATCGGCTTCGCCACCCTCTGGTGGCTGGTGCAGGCGCTCATGCCGGCCGTGCTCGGGAAGGGCATCGAGGCCGTCACGGCCAAGGACACCAGGGCGCTGCTCATGTGGGCGTCGATCCTGCTCGGGCTCGGGCTGCTGCAGGCGTTCACCGGGATCATGCGGCACCGGATGGCCGTCTACAACTGGCTCGCCGCCGCCTACCGCACCGTCCAGCTGACCAGCGGACACGCCGCCAGGCTCGGCGCCACACTGCCGAAGCGGCTCTCGACCGGCGAGGTCGTCAGCGTCGGCAACTCCGACATCGCCCACATCGGCAGCTCCATGGACATCCTGCTGCGCGGCGTCGGCTCGGTCGTGGCCGTCGTCACCGTCACCGTGATCCTCATCTCCACCTCGCTGCCGCTGGGGCTGCTCGTGCTGTTCGGGGTGCCGCTCATGGCCGTGGCCGTCGGGCCGCTGCTGCGCCCGATGCACAAACGCCAGCGGGTCCAGCGTGAGCTGTCCGGCGAGCTGTCCACCAGAGCCGCCGACATCGTGGCCGGGCTGCGGGTGCTGCGCGGCATCGGCGGGGAGCAGGTCTTCGCCGAGCGCTACCGCGCCGAGTCGCAGCGGGTGCGGCACGCCGGCGTACGCGTCGCCGGGATCGAGTCGGTGCTCGAAGGCGCCCAGATCGTCCTGCCCGGGCTGCTCATCGCGCTCGTCACCGGCATCGGCGCCACCTTCGCCGTCGCCGGCGAGATCCCCACCGGGCAACTCGTCGCGTTCTACCTGTACGCGGTGTTCCTCATCGGGCCCATGCGCACGTTCACCGAGGCCGCCGACAAGATCACCAAAGGGCACGTCGCGGCCGGGCGGGTGATCCGCATCCTGTCCATCGAGCCCGAGATGACCGGCGGCACCGGCAGCAGTGAGGGCGGCGTGCTGCGCGACTCCTACAGCGGTGTAACGCTCCAACCCGGCTCGCTCACCGCCGTCGCCGCCTCCACCCCCGACGACGCCGCCGCCATCGCCGACCGGCTCGGCCGCTACGCCGAGGGCGACGTCACGTTCGGCGCGGTCGAGCTGCGCACCCTGCCCATCGACCAGGTCCGCTCCCGGATCCTGGTCGCCGACAACGGCGCCCGGCTGTTCAACGGCCGGCTCCGCGACGAGCTCGACGTACGCGGCGGGGCCGACGACGACGAGGTACGCGCGGCCCTCCACGCCGCCTGCGCCACCGACATCGTCGACGCCCTGCCCGAAGGACTCGACGCCGAGGTGGCCGAGGCCGGGCGCGAGTTCTCCGGCGGGCAGCAGCAACGGCTGCGGCTGGCCAGGGCACTGCTGTCCGACCCCGAGGTGCTCATCCTGGTCGAGCCGACCAGCGCCGTCGACGCCCACAGCGAAGCCCGCATCGCCGACCGCCTGGCCAAGGCCCGAGCCGGCCGCACCACCATGATCTGCACAACCAGCCCTCTGGTCCTCGACCGCGCCGAACACGTCATCTACGTCGAGGACGGACGCGTCCTGGCCGAGGGCACCCACCGCCAACTCCTGGACACCTCCCCGCAATACGCGGCCACCGTAACGCGCGGAGAGGACTGACCCATGCCCCACACCAGCCCACCTCCAGCCGGCAGAGAGCCGAGACCGCTGCCCCGCACCAGCCCACCTCCGGTCGGCGAAGGGCCGAGGTCGATACCCTGCGCGTGTCCACGTCCCGCGAGTGGGTCTCGGACCGATCGCTGCGCATGCTCACCTTCCGCGAGGGTGTTGGATCGCTGCCCCGCACGAGCCCACTCCCGGTCGGCGAAGGGCCGAGATCGATGGCCCGCGCATGCCCACCTCCAGCGAAGGTCTCCGATCGCTGCCCCGCACAAACCCACCTCCTCCTGCTGGCGAAGGGCTGAGATCGATGTCCCGTGAGATCCTGCCGGTCGCCGACCGGAAGCAGGTGCGCGCCTACGCCAGGCGGCTCACCCTGAAATATCCGCGCCGGCTCAGCCTCGCCCTGCTCCTGCACGGCCTGGCCGCCGTCGCCGGGCTGCTGGTGCCGTGGCAGCTGGGCGAGCTGGTGCAGAACCTCCAGTACGGCCACGAGGTGAACGTCGCCGTCGTGGCCGCCGCCATCGGGGCGTTCCTGCTGCTCCAGGGCATCCTCGTCCGGTACGCGGTGCTGGCCTCGGCCAAGCTCGGCGAGAAGGTGCTGGCCGAGCTGCGCGAGGAGTTCGTGGACCGGGTGCTCGCCCTGCCCCTGTCCACCGTCGAACGGGCCGGATCCGGCGACCTCATCACCCGCACCTCCCGCGACGTCGACTCCCTCTCGCGCACCGTGCGCCACGCCGTGCCCGAGACGCTGATCGCCGTGGTCACCTTCGTGATCACCATCGGCGCGGTGCTGCTGACCAGCCCCCTGCTCATGCTGCCCATGCTCCTCGCCGGCCCGGTGATCGCCGCCTCCACCCGGTGGTACCTGCGGCGGGCGCGCGACGGCTACCTCCGCGAGAACGCCGCCTACGCCGACATCACCGAGGGCCTGGCCGAGACCATCGAAGGCGCCCGCGCCGTGGAGGCCCTCGGCCTGCGCGAGCGGCGGCGGGTGCGCACCGACCGGGACGTCGCGCGGTCGTTCGCGGCCGAGCGGTACACGCTGGGGCTGCGCACCCGCTGGTATCCCGCCGTCGAGCTCGGTTACGTCATCCCCATGGTGACGGCGCTGCTGGTCGGGGGGCTGTTCTACACCAACTCCTGGGTGACGCTGGCCCAAGTCACCACCGCTACCCTCTACGCCCAGCAACTCGTCGACCCACTCGACCGCTTCCTCATGTGGATCGACGAACTGCAGGTCGGCGGCGCCTCCATGGCGCGTCTGCTGGGCGTCGCCAACGTACCCGACGACCGCGTCCCCTCCACGGCCCGGCCCGCCGGCGAACTGCTTGAGGCCTCCTCCGTCCGGTACGCCTACCGCGCGGGCCGCGACGTGCTGCACGACGTCTCCCTGACCGTCCAGCCCGGCGAGCGGCTGGCCATGGTGGGGCCTTCCGGGGCCGGCAAGTCCACCCTCGGCCGGCTGCTGGCCGGCATCCACGGGCCGCGCACCGGATCGGTCACCGTGGGCGGGGTGCCGCTCGTCGAGCTGCCCCTGAACGACCTGCGCGGGCACGTCGCCCTCGTCACCCAGGAACACCACGTGTTCAAGGGCACGATGCGCGACAACCTGCTCATCGCCCGCCCCGACGCCGCCGACACCGCCGTCCTCAAGGCCCTGGAGGCGGTCGACGCCCTCGACTGGGTGCTCGCACTGCCGTCCGGCCTGGACACCGAGGTCGGCTCCGGCGGCGTCGCCGTCTCGGCCGCCCAGGCTCAGCAACTCGCCCTCGCCCGCCTCGTCCTCGCCGACCCGCACACCCTCGTCCTGGACGAGGCGACCTCCCTCATCGACCCCAGGGCGGCCAGAAACCTCGAACGCTCGCTGGCCGCCGTCCTGGACGGCCGCACGGTGATCGCCATCGCCCACCGCCTCTACACGGCTCATGACGCCGACCGGGTAGCCGTGGTGGAGGACGGGCGGATCATCGAGCTTGGATCGCACGAGGAGCTGGTGGCGGAAGGCGGTTCGTACGCGGCCCTGTGGAGCAGCTGGCACGGCACTCCCACTCCCACTCCCACCACGAGCGCCTCCCCTTCCTGACCCGAACGGGCACGCGGGCGTCGGATCCACGGACGACGCCTGAATCCGCAGGCTGAGCAGCGGCGACAGGTAGGTCGACGGCAGGCCGCCCGCGTCGCGCGGGACGCCGACGGGCAGGCGGCCCAATGGGTTCACCGCGCCGGTCAGCACCTCGCCCAGCGCCTGGCCGCCGCGCTGGCCCGGAAGGAAGCCGTACACGACGGCCGGCTCCAGCACGGGACCCAGCGCGTACGGGCGACCGGCCAGCAGCACCAGCACCATCGTTCCGCCGAGTGACACCACCTGACCAGGAACATTGCCGGGTCAGAGCCCGAGCGGGTTCTGGGGTCGGCCCGGATGTGGGGCAGCGGTAGGGCGGGTCGTGGGGGCGGTCAGGGATCGGGGCGGTTGTGTGTGGTCAGGCGATTGGGGCGGCCGTCGGCGGGTTGTGGCGTTGTCAGGGTTGGGCTGTTGTGGGGGTGGTCAGGGGATTGGGGCGGCCGTCGGTGGGTCGTGGTGTCGGTCGGGGATGGGTGCAGTGGTGGGGCGGGTTGTGGCGTTGTCAGGGTTGGGCTGTTGCGGGGGTGGTCAGGGGATTGGGGCGGCCGTCGGTGGGTCGTGGTGTCGGTCGGGGATGGGTGCAGTGGTGGGGCGGGTTGTGGCGTTGTCAGGGTTGGGCTGTTGCGGGGGTGGTCAGGGGATTGGGGCGGCCGTCGGTGGGTCGTGGTGTCGGTCGGGGACGTGAGCAGTGGTGGGGCGGGTTGTGGCGTTGGTCAGGGAGCGTCGGTAGCGGTAGGGCCAGGGTGTGTCGCGGTTGCGGGACATTGCAGTGGTCGGGCGTACTTTCACGGGATCAGTACGCCCTGTAGGGGTTCGCAGGCCGGGGCGGGGGCTGGTGGGGCGGTTGGACGTCGAAGGATGAGGGGCGGTAGTTGGGGGTGCTTGGTTAGCACTTGGTGTTTCGGGAGGGGAGGGTGCGGTCGGTGAAGTAGCGGTTGATGTGGTCGCGGGCGCAGGGGTTGAAGCCGTAGAGGGTGTGGCCGGGGCCGTCGTGGTGGATGGTGGCGCTGCCGGGGACCTGGGTCAGGACACGTTCGACGGCGTCGGACTCGCCCCATGCGCCGGCTCCGAGCATGGGCGGCAGGTTCTTGGGGAGGGCGGCGGGTGGGTTGGTGACCGGGACGGGCCAGCCGACGCAGTTGAGGGTGGCGGAGGCGTTGCTGCCGGCGATGCCCGTGTTGGGGGCGATCTTGCGGAGACGGGTGAAGATGGAGGTCATCTCCTTGCGGTTGGCGACCCGGGGCCAGTCGGTGCATTCGGTGACGCCGGTCGCCTGGTCGGGGTAGCGGGCGCCCCTCGCCGGTACGAAGTCGGAGGCGTCGCCCTTGCTCGCCTTGCGGATCGCCGTGGCCAGCTTGGGCCAGGCCGGGGTGCCCTGACGGGCGAGGGCCACGGCGAAGGTCTGCAGGTCACGGGCCTTGTAGGCGACGTTCGCCGTCGTGGTGGGGACGGGGGTGCGGTCGGCTCGGGCGATCAGCGCGCGCCAGAGCGCCGGGACGTCCTTACAGTCGTTGGCGGCGCACCAGGTGAAGAAGCGCCGCATGAACTGCTCGTTGGACTTGGCCATCTCCTCCAGCTCGCGCTGCCAGTTGACGGCGCTGTGGCTCCACGTGCCGTCCAGGACCATCGTGCGGACGCGGCCGGGGAAGAGGCGGGCGTAGTCCTGGCCGTAGAAGCCGGCATAGGAGGCGCCGTAGTAGTTGAGCTTGTCGTCGCCGAGGGCCTTTCTGATCGCGTCCATGTCTCTGGCGTGGTCGGCCGAGCTCATGTTGGCGAACAGCTCCGGGTCCTTGAGCCGGCACGCTTCGGCGTAGCCGCGGTTGGTGTCGGAAAGGCGGCCGAAGTCGGCGTCGTCCTTCGGTGCGTCGGCGATGGGGACGCGGGTCCAGACACACGGCAGACCCGTGCTGAGGCCCTGGAACTGGTCGATGCCGTAGCCGCGGGTGTCCCACGTCACGACGTCCATGCGTTGGCGCAGCTTGGCCCACCAGTCGGGGGAGGACTGGGTCAGGGCGATGCCGGGGCCGCCCGGGCCGCCGTAGGCCACCAGGACCGAGCCTTCCGAGGTGCCGGTGGCCTTGAGGCGGCCCACCTTGAGGGTGATCTTGCGGCCGTCGGGTTTGTGCCAGTCGGCTGGGACCTGAAGGTCGGCGCAGTCCATGCCGATCTTGTCATTGGGGCAGGATTCCCATTTCAGCGTGCCGCCGCTGCTGCTCTTTGCCGCACTTTCGGTTGTGGTAGTGGACGGGCTGTCGGTGGCCGGGCTTGTGGTGGTGGTCGGACCGGGTTTTGCCCGCGCGGCTGCTGGTGAGGATGCCATGCCTGCGTTGAGCAGGGCCAGGGAGAGGGTCAGCGCCAGGGGCACGGTTGTGGGGAGCGCGAAGCGGCGCGTACGGGAGGAGGGGTGTGGGTTGGGCATGGCGTTCACGATGCCGGAGGGAGTGGTGGCATCGCGTCGGACGAGGGTTTGGTTTATGGGAGGGGGAAGTAAGACCGGGAGTTGTCAGACCGTGGGTTGATCGTCGAGGACCGACCAGGCGCTGTGAGGGTTGGTCGCTGGTCGCTGGTCGCTGGCTGGTCGATTGGTGGATGGTCGTTGGCCGTTTGCCGGAGGTGGTGGGGCGGCGTGGGTGACACACCGTCCCGACGTGGTTCGTAGGGGCGGGCGGCTCGATCCCGATGTGGTTCCTGGCGGCTGGCGGCTCGGTCCCCTTGGTGTGTGGTGATGTCGGTGGGTGCGGTGCCGCGGTGGGGTGGGCGGTCCGGCCGCGTCTGTGTGCGGCGGTGTGGGTTGGTTGGTTTGCGTGGTGGGTGGGCGGCTCGGGCCCGTTGGCGTGCGGTGACGTGCATTGGTTGCGCCTGCCGCGCAGGGACGAGTGGTTTGTCTCGTTGGGTGTGGTGAGGTGGATCGGGCGGCCATGCGTGATGGGTAGGCGGCCTCTGTCCCGTTGCGTCTCGTGGTTTGGGTTGGTGTTCCGTGGTGAGGGAGGCGGCTTGTCTCCTCGGGTCGCGGGTGGTGGGGCGGCGCGGGTAACACACCGCCCGACGTGGTTCGTAAGGGCGGGCGGCTCGATCCCGATGCGGTTCGTGGCGGCTGGCGGTTCGGTCCCTTGGTGTGTGGTGGTGTGGGTGAAAGCGGTGCCGCGGTGGGGTGGGCGGCCCGGCTGCGTCTGTGTGCGGCGGTGTGGGTTGATTGGTTCGCGTGGTGGGTGGGCTGCTTGGTCCTGCCGGATGGGTGGATGGCGGTTGGTCCTGTGGGTGTGCGGTGGTGTGGGTGGGTGATGCCGTGCCGGGGTGGGGCTCGGTCGCGTCTGTGTGCGGCGGCGTGGGCTGGCTGGTCTGCGTGGTGAGTGTTGGGCTTGGTCCCGATGGGTGTGGTGAGGTGGGACCGGGCGGTCATCCGCGATGGCAGCGGCCTCTGCCCGTTGGCTTGTGGCGGCGTGTGAGCTGCTCCTTCGTGGTGGGGGAAGCGGCTTAGCTTGTCGGGGCTGCGGGGCTGCGGGGCTGCGGGGCTGCGGGGCTGCGGGGCTGGCGGGTGACTTGCCCCGTCGGTGGGTGGTGGCGTGGTGGGTTGGTTGTCCGTGAGCTGACTGGGGCATTCTGACGTGCCCTCCTGCGGCGGAGGGGACGACGGTTTCCATGAGTCTTGTTGCCGCTCGCCGTGGCTGCAGAACGTAGTTATCGGTTACGTTCTGCTACCGGACGTGTCAAGGGCTGATCCCCCTGGCGGGTTCCCCGCGCCTGAGGCCCCTGTCTCGATACTTCGAAATTTCGTGAAGTGTGGCCTCTGACGTGGGTGTCCTCGGTGAACGCGAGGCAGGTCAGGACGTCGGGGCGGGAGGTGGGTTGTCTCGTTGGAGGGGCGGGGGTGGACTGGGCGGTCATCCGTGGTGGGTGGATCGCTGATGCCTCGTGCCCGTGCGGTGTGCGGGTGCGGTGTGGGTGTGCGGCGGGGAGGAGGGGGGTGTCCGTAGAGGGCACGGCGGTTTGGGCGGGGCGGGCACTATGGTCGCCGACGTTGCCGGTGGGCAGGTCTTCGCCAGGGACGGCGAGGTCGTCGAGGGGTGAGGGCTGCTACGGGTTCCTCGTCTGACCGCTCGCGGCGGCATGTTGGGGACGTGGGCCGGATGGTTGTGGCTGGCGTACGGTGGCGCGGGCGTCATGTGAGGCACTCCCGACAATGGCGGCGTGCTGTGCCTGCGCATGGCGCACGG
The DNA here is from genome assembly GCF_003001935.1 of Nonomuraea fuscirosea. GTDB lineage: Bacteria > Actinomycetota > Actinomycetes > Streptosporangiales > Streptosporangiaceae > Nonomuraea > Nonomuraea fuscirosea. The sequence goes on from NZ_PVNG01000007.1 coordinate 292,115, forward strand.
GGCATGGCGCACGGGGCATGGCGCACGGGGCATGGCGGCTGGCGCACGGCGGCCGGGAGGTTGTTGTGGGTGGTGTGCGGCGGCGCGGTGGGGGATGGGCCGCGCCGCCGTACGTGTGTCAGGTGGTGATGCCCAGGGAGCGCTTGAGGAACTCCACCTGGAGCAGCAGCAGGTTCTCCGCCACGACCTCCTGCGGCGTCATGTGGGTCACCCCCGACAACGGCAGCACGTTGTGCTGGCGGCCGGCGGCCAGGAGGGCTGAGGAGAGGCGGAGGGTGTGGGCGGCCACGACGTTGTCGTCGGCGAGGCCGTGGATGAGCAGGAGCGGGCGTTCGAGCTTGGCCGCGTCGGCGAACAGCGAGGAGTTGTCGTACGCCTCGGGGTGCTGCTCGGGATGGCCCAGGTAGCGCTCGGTGTAGCAGGTGTCGTAGAGCCGCCAGTCCGTCACCGGCGCGCCCGCGACGGCGGCGTGGAAGACGTCGGGACGGCGCAGGACCGCGAGTGCGGCCAGGAAGCCGCCGAAGGACCAGCCGCGGATGGCGACCCGGCTCAGGTCGAGGTCGTCGGGGTACTGCTCGGCCACGCCCTGCAGCGCGTCGATCTGGTCGTCGAGCGCGGGGCTCGCCAGGTCGCCGCGGACCGCGCGCTCGAAGTCGGTGCCCCGGCCCGGGGTGCCGCGGCCGTCGGCCACGATGACGGCGAAGCCCTGCTCGGCGAACCACTGGCTCTCCAGGAACGCGCCCCGCCGGTTGAGCACCCGCTGCGCGTGCGGCCCGCCGTACGGGTCCATCAGCACCGGCAGCCGGCCGGAGCCCTGCTCGTGCCACGAGGGCAGCACCACGGCGGTGGCCAGTTCGCGTCGGCCGGAACGGCCGAGCGAGACCCGCAGGTCGAGGCCGGGACGCTCGGCGAACGACGGGATCGGCACCGCCATGCCGTCGCGGCGGACGACCGTGGTGGAGACGCCCTCGGCGTCGAGGCTCTGCTCGGTCAGCACGCCGACCCCGCCCGACATCCGCCCGGAGAACACCCCGGAACGGGTCGACACGGGCAGCAGCGAGTGGCCGTCCCACGTCCACAGCTGGATCTCGGTCGGGTCGCCGCTCGCGCTGAACAGCACGCTGTCGTGATCGACGTCGAGCACGGCGCGCACCTGCAGCGTCGGGGGCGTGACGGCGCGGTCGCCGACGAACAGCCGGTGGCCGCCCTCGGAGTTGGCCACCCACACGAGCGAGCCGTCGTCGAGGTGGGCGGGCACGCCGCCGACGATGTCGACCCAGGCGGGATCGGTGTCCTCGCGCACCAGCGAGGACGCGCCGGTCACCGGGTCGACGGTGAACAGCCGCATCGTCCGCTGGTCGCGGGTGAGGGTGACGATCGACAGCGCGTGGGAGTCCCAGGCGGCGGTGGTGAGGTATTCCTCGTCGTACGGCACCGCCACCCGCGACCCGTCGAGCCCCAGTACGAACAGCCCGGTCACCGCGTTGGGCGTGCCCGCGGCCGGATAGCGCTGGGCCACGGGGGGACGGTCGGGGTTGGCCGGGTCGGCGATGTGCCACACGCGGACGGGGGCCTCGTCGGCGCGTTCGACCAGGAGCGCGTCACTCGAAGGGGACCACCAGTAGCCCCGCATCCGGTCCATCTCCTCGGCGGCGATGAACTCGGCCAGCCCGTACGTGACCGTCTCGGTCTCCGGCTCGGCCAGCGCGCGATCCGCGCCGGAGGCCAGGTCCTGGACGCGCAGGGCGCCTCCGGTGACGTAGGCGACATGTCGCCCGTCGGGGGACAGGCGGGGATCGATGACCGGACCGGGCGTCTCCAGCCTGCGGGCCTGCCCGCCGGCCAGCTCCACCACGTAGAGCGCGCCGGACAGGGCGAAGCAGGCCCTGGTCAGGCCGGTGTCGGGGGCGTAGGCCACCACGCCGCCCGCCGCCTCGCGGCTGCGCTCGCGCCTGGCCCGCTCCTCCGGCGGCAGGTCCTCGTCGTCGGAGTGCAGCGTGCGCGGGTCGACCACCAGGCGCTCGACGTGGGTGCCGGTGTCGAGCTCCCACATGCAGGTCACCGGATCGGTGCCCGACCTGGTGCGCAGGAACACCACCCGGTCGCCGTCGGGGGAGATGGTGAAGCCCCTGGGCACGCCCAGGGTGAAACGGCGGGTCCTGGCAGACAGGCGCGGGAAGCTCTCGCTCATGGCCTCAATCCTGCCATTGCTACGCTCGTGGGCATGACTGATCGACGGCTGCTGCTCGTGCACGCGCACCCGGACGACGAGGCGATCGGCACCGGCGCGACCATGGCCAAATACGTCGCCGAGGGCGCCCACGTCACGCTCGTGACCTGCACGCTGGGCGAGGAGGGGGAGATCATCCCGCACGACCTCGCGCAGCTGGCCGCCGACCGGGACGACGCGCTCGGCCCGTACCGGATCGGCGAGCTCGCCGCCGCCTGCCAGGCGCTCGGCGTCGAGGACCATCGCTTCCTGGGCGGGCCGGGCCGTTACCGCGACTCGGGCATGATGGGCGTGGCCGGCAACGACCACCCGAAGGCGTTCTGGGGCGCCGACCTCGACGAGGCGGCGGGCGAGCTGGTCAAGGTCATCCGTGAGGTACGCCCGCAGGTGCTCGTCACGTACGACGCCAACGGCTTCTACGGCCATCCCGACCACATCCAGGCGCATCGGGTTTCGCGCAGGGCGTTCGAGCTGGCGGCGAAACCCGGCTTCGGCGAGGGCGAGCCCTGGCAGATCGCGAAGTTCTACCACACGGCCGTGGCCAGGTCCGTCATGCGGCGCGGGGCGGAGGCGATGCGCGAGTCCGAGACGGGTTTCCTCCTGGAGGACGTCGACGACATGCCCTTCGGCTGCCAGGACGAGGACATCACCACCGAGATCGACGCGCGTCCCTGGATCGGCAACAAGATCGAGGCCATGCGGGCGCACGCCACGCAGATCAGTGTCGAGCCGCCCTGGTACGCGCTGTCGAACAACATCGGCCAGGAGGTCCTGGGCGTCGAGCACTACACGCTGGCCATCGGCGTGCCCGGCCCTCCGGTGCCTGGTCCGCCCGTCGAGGCGGGTGGCCTCGGAGAGCCGTACGACCGCGAGAACGATCTCTTCGCGGGCATCCACTAACCTCGTGCGATATGGAACATCGCAGCCAGGCCGAGTCGGCGCTGGGCGGGGCGGCGTACGGGATGCTGTTCGTGCTCGGGGTCGTCATGGCGATCGTGGGTGGGTTCACGCATCCCGTGTGGCAGTCCGGCCTGATCCCGGTGTCGGCGATCGTCTGGGTGCTGGCGTTGTTCGGGGTGTGCGCGGGGGCGGGCCGGCTGATGCGGGCGAAGCTCGGCGCCACGACGGCCGGGCTCGGGTGGCTGCTGGTGACGATGCCGTTCACGCTGGAGCTGAGCGCCGGTGACCTGGTGATCGCCAGCGGAGCGCCGGGCTATGTCTACCTTTACGGGGGATTGGCCGCTCTTGTGGCGGGCTATCTGCTTTCGCCCTCATCAGGAGGGGGTTCGTGGCTTTTGCGTGGGTACCCCCCGAAGAATTCCATGTAGAGGCATACAGTGGCTTAGTGCATTCCATCGAGCGGCACGTGGACCCGGCAACCTACCGTAAAGTCGTCGGCCGTTTCGCCACAGGAGTCGCGATCGTCACGACCCGGCTCGGTGACGTCGATCATGCGATGACCGTCAACTCCTTCACCTCCGTCTCGCTCGATCCGCTGCTGGTGCTGTTCTGCGCCGAGAAGGTGGCGCGGTTCCATGACGCGGTGCTGGAGTCCGGGACGTGGGGCGTGTCGGTGTTACCGGCCTCCATGGAGGACGCCTCGCGCTTCTTCGCCCACCGGGGGCGGCCGCTGAACGGCCAGCTCGCCAGGTGGCCGCATCATCGGGGCGAGTCGGGGGTGCCGTTGTTCGACGGGGCCATCGCCACCGTCGAGTGCGCGACCACGGCGGTGCACGACAGCGGGGACCACTCGATCGTGGTGGGCGAGGTGAGCGCGCTGGACACGCCGACGGACGCCGCGCCGCTCCTGTACCACGAAGGACGCTACAAGACCGTCTGAGGTGAATGTCCGCAGGGCCGGGAGTCTCGTCCGCTGAACCGGGAGGGATGCTCCTGCGGCCTGCTCATCCGCGCGGGAAGCGTGCGGCGCGGCCGGGCATGAGCCGGGCCAGGCGCTTCGGCCTGGCCCGGTTCTGCTGGGCGGAACGGTGGCCGGCTGTGCGGCCGGTCGCGTGCCGGTTCTCCTGGTTGGTGCGTGCCGGTTCTACTGGTTACGGGCGACGGGCGGGCCGGGCTGGGCGGCCGTCGTGGCGTCCCCCGAGGTGCCGGCCGGAGCGGTCGTGTCCGTCGGAACGCTCGTGTCGGTCGGGGCGGGCGTGTCCGTCGGTGGGGTCGTGTCCGTCGGGGTCGGGGTCGGGGTCGGGGTCTCCGAGGGGTCGTCGGCCGGAGGCTCGGACGGCGGCGGGCAGGTCGGGATCTCAGTGGTCGGGGACGCGCTCGGAGGGGCGGTGTCCGCGGGCGGATCGGTGGGCGGATCCGACGGCGGATCCGACGGCGGATCCGACGGGGGATCGGTCGGAGGATCGGTCACGGTCGGCGTCGGCGCCGGGGTCTCACTGACCGTCGGCGTAGGCGTCGGTGTCGGGGTCTCGCTCGGCGTCACGGTGGGTGACACGGTGGGCGACACGGTCGCGGTCGGTGAGGTCGCGTCAGTGGGAACGGCCGGCGGCTCGCTGGGCGGGTCGGACGGTTCGACGGACGGCTGGCAGGTGAACGTGACCGTCGGCCCCGGCTCGGTGACGGTGACCGTGGGACCCGGTTCGGTCACCGTGACCGTCTCCTTGATGGTGACGGTCGGCAGCGGCGCCATCGCGACGTCGGCCCTGCCTTGCTTCTTGTACGTGCCGCGCCCCAGCCGGGCCCGGGTGCTCCCTTCGCCGCCGAGCACGGTGAGCTCCACGTTCGCGGTCTTGCACGATCTTCTCTTGCACACCCGCTGCTCGACGGAGAAGAAGCCCGCTCCTTCGTAGGCGACCGAGACGTTCAGATAGGAAACGCCCCGCCTCTTGACCACCTTCGTCTCGGCGGTGTATTCCCCGGTCGTGGGGCTCTCCGTCGGCGTGGGGGCCGGGGTCAAGGTCTCGGTCGGGGGCGGCGTCTCAGAAGGCGGCCCTGAAGAGGGCGGCCCCGAAGGAGGCGAAGTTTCGGAGGGCGGCGTCTGGGACGGGGGCGTCTCGGACGGGGGCGTCGTCGAGGGTGCGGCGGCTAACGCCAGCCGCCCGTTGGAAGGGGTGTCAGTGAATCGTAGGGAATCGGTCGCTGACGTCTGGGTGATCGCGACTCCGCCGGCTCCTGCCAGTGCAACGGTGCCGAGCAGCGCGCCCAGGATGGAGAATCTCATAATCCTGCTCTTTGGGAGATTTCAGGACGGGGATCATTATTCCGACTTGTCAAGATTGGTCAAGACTCAGACGCATGAACAGGCGCTTCCGGTTCCGGCGGGCGGCGAACTATGTGAACCTCTCCACGCCGCTCGGTCTGCTGATCGCTTTCGTCGGCGGGGCGTCCAGGACGCCCGGTCCCAACGGCCTCATCCTGGCCTTCGGCTACCGCTACAGGTTCCCCGTCGCGGGGGCGTTCACCGTCGGGAACGTGGTCCTGACCAGGCACGACTCGCTGAGTGAGCAGCTCGTCCTGCACGAGGGGCGGCACGCCACGCAGTGGGCCTGGTGCGTCGGGCTGCCGATGCTGCCGCTCTACCTGCTGTCCATGCTGGTGTCGGTCATCGTCTGCGGGCACCAGGCGTCGTACAACGTCTTCGAACGGCTGGCCGGGCTGGACGACGGCGGCTACCCGCGCAGGCCGGCGCGCTGGCGGCGCGGCGGCGGCAGTGCAGGTTGACGAGCCTCTGTCAAGGTCAGGGCGTTAACCGCAGCGTGTGCGCCGCGGCCTTCTTGACCGCCTCCGGCGAGGAGTACATCGGCAGCAGCTCGCCCTTCGCCCACACCGCCGCCTGGTCCCAGTAGTTGTCGTGGAAGGCGTGACCGGAGGCGCCGGTCAGGTTGATCCAGCGGGACTTGTCCAGGTCCGACAGGTCGACGACCATGCGCATCGACGGCACGGCGGTCACCGCGTACCCCTGCTGAACGTTCCACCCCGTCGCGTTCACCGCGTCCTTGCTCCCGGACACCGCCAGCGGCCCCCGGTTGAACAGCGCCTCGACCGGCGCGATGCCCGACATGCCGAGCGAGCCGTTGACCAGTTCGAGCTGGTGCAGATCGCCCCAGCGCCACGCCTTGACCTCCGGCCCGAGCCGGTCGGCGAGCTCCTGGTACGCCGACGCCATCGCCTGACGCAGGATGTCGTCGCGGGTCTCCGTCAGCTCCTCGGTGCCCGCGTCGTCCCAGAAGGGGTCGTCAGGGGCCTCCAGGAGCCGCCTGACGACCTCGTACCAGCGGTCGCCTCCCGTGGGCCGGGCGGCCTCGGGCAGGTCGTCGTCGAACGTCAGCGTGAGCAGGTGACGCCAGACGGCGTTGAAGTAGGCCGCGGCGGCCGAGCCGGACTCCTGCGCGCGGTCCCACGACTTCAGCAGCTCCCTGGCCTGTACGGCCGGCCCGGCCAGGTCCACCTTCATCAGCGCGGGCACGAGCGTATCGGCGAAGCCGTTGCCCGAGTCGCGCTGGATCCGCAGCATGGTTTCGGTGTCGATCGGGCCCTTCTTGAGCGCCTCCGTCAGCAGGGTGCGGATGCGTTCTGAACGGTAGCCGTAGGCCCAGTCCTTGGTCAGCAGCGGCTTGTAGCGGCCGGGGTCGATGACGGCGTTGTTGGCGGTGACGATGAAGCCGTCATCGGGGTCCTCGACGGTGGGCAGCTGGTCGTACGGGATCGGCGCGGGCCGCCACTCGTACTCGCCGGTCCAGCCGGGGACGGGCCAGGTGCCGTCGCCCTTCTCCCGTACGGGGACGCGCCCAGGGGCCTGATATCCGATCTTGCCCGTCGTGTCGGCGTAGACGAGGTTCTGCGAGGGGACGTCGAACAGCGAGGCCGCGGCCTTGAACTCGTTCCAGTCGGTGGCCTTGTTCAGCGCGAAGATCGCGTCGGCCGTGCGGCCGGGCGTCAGCGCGGTCCACTGCAGCGCCACCGCGTTGGCCTCGCCGCTGGGCCGCGCGTTCGGCATCACCTCGTTGATCAGCGGGCCGTGCCGGGTGCTCTTGACGGTGATCGTGACGGGCGACCGGCCGGCCACCTTGATCACCTCTTTCCTGGTCTCCAGCTTCACCTGTTCGCCCTGGTACAGGTACGTGTCGCCGGACACCTGCTCCAGGAACAGGTCGGCCACGTCGGGCCCCAGGTTCGTGAAGCCCCAGGCGATCTTGTCCGTGTGCCCGATGACCACCCCGGGCAGCCCGGCGAAGGTGAACCCGGTGACGTCGTACGGGCACGCCTCGGTGATCGTCCGACAGTGCAGCCCCGCTTGATACCAGACCGACGGCATCTGCGCCGACAGGTGCGGGTCGTTGGCCAGGAGCGGCTTGCCGCTGAGGGTGTTGGCCCCGGAGACCACCCATGAGTTCGACCCGATGCCCTCCCGGTCCGCGGTGCTCATGGTGCTCGGCACGTTCCGCAGCGTCCCGGCCGCGTCGGTGAGCGCCCGCCCGGCCCGCAGCCGCGGCTGGGCCCGCTGGTCGAAGCGGCTCTGGGCGATGGCGCCCTCGTTGACGATCGGCAGGTGACGGTCGTAGGGGTAACCGGGATAGAGCTGGTCGACGCGCTCCCTGGGCAGCTTGGTCAGGGCGAGCGCGCGGTCGATCTCGTCCTCCATGTTGGAGCGCAGGTCCCAGGCCATGGCCTTCAGCCAGGCCAGGGAGTCGACCGCGGTCCACTTCTCCGGCGTGCCGCCGCCGCCCTGGAGCTTGAGCACGGAGTATTCGAGACTGCGGTCGGAGGCGTTGGGGTTGGCGCTGAGCCAGGCGTTGACGCCCGCCGCGTACGCGTCGAGGTAGTCCTTCGTGTCCTGGGCCAGCTCGGGCAGCTCCTGCTCGGCCACCCGGCGCCAGCCCATGGTCCGCAGCGCCTTGTCGTTGTCGAGGGTGGAGGCGCCGAACAGCTCGGACAGGCGTCCGGCGGTCGTGTGGCGGCGGAAGTCCATCTCGTAGAAGCGGTCCTGGGCGTGGACGAAGCCCTGGGCCATGAACAGGTCCGTGGCGCTGTCCGCGTAGATGTGTGGAATTCCAGATTTATCGCGATAAATCTCCACGCTTCCCGTCAGGCCAGGCAGCCGCAGCGACCCGTCCACCTGGGGGAACGACTTCCGCACCGTGTAGACCAGCACGCCCGCCAGCACGAGGACGAGCGCGAGCGCGACGGTCAACGACCGGGCCGCCCACCGCAACGGCCACGGCATCCACGCATAGGGCCTCACCGCCACCTCCTTCATGCCGAACTGGCATCAAGTCTGGCAGTTCGCGATCACTGCTCCGGACGGGACGAGCACTCCAGCGGGGGCTCGCCCCGGCCGGGACGATCACTCCCAGGTCTGGCCTTCCGAGGTGTCGGACACCCGTACACCCAGGTCGGCGAGCTTGTCGCGGAGCCGGTCGGAGGCCGGCCAGTCCTTCGCCTCGCGCGCCCGCTCCCGCGCCTCCAGCAGCTCACCGGCACCGGGCGGCAGCACCTTGGCCTTGCCGATCTCGATGGACAGATCGAGCGCCAGCACCTGGTCCAGATGCAGGAACGTCTCGAACTTCGCCCCTGGCGCCACCGAATCGTCGCGCTCCAGCTCCCGCAGGATCCGCAGCGCCGCCGGAGTGTCGAGGTCGTCGTCGAAGGCCGCCTCCACCCGGTCCGCGTAGTCCTTGGACAGCGGGGCGCTGACCGACTCGGACCACTCGGCCACCCTGGCCCGCCACCTGCGCACCGTACGGTCGGCGGCCCGCAGGGTGTCCCAGGTCAGGTTCATCTGCTGGCGGTAGCGGTGCTCCAGGAACGCCAGCCGCACGGCCAGCGGGTCGAGCCCCTCGGTCACCACGTCGGACAGCAGCACCACGTTGCCCGTCGACTTGGCCATCTTGCGCCCGTCGAACAGCAGGTGCTCGCCGTGCACCCAGTGCCGCACCACCTCGTGCCCGGCCGCCGCGTCGGACTGGGCCCGCTCGTCCTCGTGGTGCGGGAAGCGCAGGTCGATCCCGCCGAGGTGGAGGTCGAAGCGCGAGCCGAGGAAGCGCAGCGACATGGCCGAGCACTCGACGTGCCAGCCGGGAAAGCCCCGGCCCCACGGCGTGTCCCAGGTCAGCTCGCCCTCGGCGGGCTTCCACAGGGCCCAGTCGGCGTGGAAGCGCTTGCGCGGATCGACCGCCTCGATGCGGTGGGCGGGCCGCAGCGCGTCGAGCCGGTTGCCGGAGATCTCGCCGTAGGAGGGGAACGTACGCGCGTCGAAGAAGACCGACCCGTCGGGCACGGTGTAGGCGTGCCCCTGCTCGATCAGCTTGGCGATCAGCTCCACCATCAGGTCGATGCTCTCGCTGGCACGCGGCATGTGCTCGGGCGGGCGCAGGTTGAGCGCGGAGGCGTCGGCCACGAAGGACTCCTCGTGGAAGCGGGCCAGCTCCAGCGGCGAGCGCCCCTCTGCCCGCGCCTGGGCCAGGACCTTGTCCTCGCCCTCCGCCGCGCCCTCGGCGGAGGAGTCGGCGAGGTGGCCGACGTCGGTGATGTTCTGGCAGGCGACGACGCGCACCCGCCGCCGTTCCAGGACCCGTCTGATCAGATCGGACAGCACGTAGGTGCGCAGGTTGCCCACGTGCGCGTGGCGGTAGACCGTCGGCCCGCACGTGTACATCCGCAGCGCTCGCCCGGCGTCGATCCGCTCGACCTGCCTGGCGCGCGTGTCGTAGATCCGCAACATCTCCCGAGCTTAGCCCGGCGTCAACTGCCCAGGAAACCGAGAATGTCCCGGTCACCGCGCTCGCGCAGCCTGGCGATCACCTCTTCGCGGCCGGCCGCGTCGGACAGCCCGATCCTGGCCCCGATCAGCCGCAGGCCCTCCAGCTCCGAGCTGACCGGAGCGGTGTAGCCGAGCAGGTAGAGCGCCCGGTTCACCGGCGGCATCGCCAGCGGCGCGGCGGGCAGGTAGCGCGTCAGCAGCTCGCCGCCGTCGGAAACGGTGAGGAAGACGTGGTCGCCCTCGTTGGCCTTGTACTCGGCCAGCACGTTGCGGATCGACCCCATGGTGGGCTGGTTGTGCCAGCTGATCACCACGTCGCCGGACGGCGCGGAGGCCGTCAGCTGCCCGCCCGGCGCCATCCCCAGGTAGGCCGCGAACCCCGTCGGCAGCGGCGACCCCGAGCCCCGCAGGTGCTCGGCGTTGATGTCCACCCGGTGCCACCAGCGCCCGTCGCGCGAGCGGAAGCTGCGCCGGGTCTCCGAGACGTCCTTGCGCGGCTGGTACGGCTCCGCCTCCCCGCTCGGCGAGGTGCCCGCCACCCGGATCCAGCCCCGCTGCGTGCGTTCGAACCCCGGCCCGCCCGAGTACGCCCGCACAGAGCTCTCGCTCACGTCGTAGCGCGAGGTCAGGTTGGCCACGACCGTGCTCACCGAGGCCTCGCCGCCGGCCCGCTCGATCTCCCTGGCGATCATCTCCCTGATCCCCAGGTACTCGTCGCCGCCCCACCTGGTCAGCCCGTACTTGTTGCGGTCGAGCCGGCGGAAGCGCTCGTCGGCGGTGAGCTGGTTGCGGATGCCGACCAGGCTGTAGTCCTCGCCGATGCGCTCCTGGATCTCCTCGGGCGACAGGGGCGTGCCCGCCACCGCCAGCACCGCCTCGGCCTTCTCGTTGACGCTGCGCGGCCACGGCACCACGTGCTGGCCCAGCACCCGCAGCTGCGGCACGGCCAGGATCCACCGCTCGGCCACGTCCTCGTGCACGCCGAGCTGGGACACCATGGAGACGGCCTCGGGCAGCGGGCGGGGCCCGTCGGAGAAGAGCTGGCGCGTCTTCTCCCGCAGGTCGTCGGCCCCGCCGGCAACCAGCCAGCCGTCCGACTGCTCGTAGCCGGTCATCAGCGTGCGCACGAACCGCCACGCCGGGATCCCCAGCGCGCGCAGGTCGCCCGCGTGCCACGGCACGACGGTCTGCAGGTCCTCGGCCGGCACGGCCACGCCCAGCCGCCCGCGCAGCCACGTCACGTGGGCGACCAGGCCGCCCGCCTCGGGCTTGGCCAGCCAGGCGTCGATGTGCTCGCGCAGGTCGCGCTCGATCTGCCTGATCCGCTCCCTGGTGACGGAGAAGCGCTGGGCCAGCTCGTCGAGGGTGGCCCGTTGCTCGGCGTACAGGCGGTCGCGCGCGATGGCCCGCTGCCGGTCGTCCAGCGCCGCGAACAGCTCGTCGATCAGGTCGGGCAGCGGCTTGTCCGTCCTGGACGGTGCGGGCACCGCCTCGGGCGCGGGTTCGAGCAGCCGCTCGAAGACGCCGCTGAACAGTTTCTGCACCACGTCCTTGCCCAGCGTCTCCGGCGTCCGCTCGGCCTCGGCGGGGTCGGAGAAGCGCAGCAACGGCAGGATGTCGCCCAGCGTCAGATGTCCCCAGCAGGCCACGGCCAGGTCGGCCAGACGGCCCGCCACGGTCTGTGTGCCGACGATGGCGCACGCGCGGTCGAGAGGAATCGCCTGCCACCAGGCCTCGGGCAGCTGTGGCTCCTCCACGATCGGCGCGATCTGACCAGGAGGGGTCCAGCGCAGTGGTGGCGTGAGGTCGCTCAGGCTGAGGTTCATTGAGGTCCAACCGGCAAAGGGAAGATATCCGCAGTTCAGACTATGTGATCAGAGGGGTAGAAACGGGCTGCCTCTTCCAGAATGGGAGATATAGAGCATCGAGCGAGCACGGGTGCAGGCGACGAACAGTATGCTCCGTTCACGTTGCAACGCGTGAGCACGCGCCTGCGGTTCCTCCGGCAGCGGACCCGGCACCACGTCCTCCGCGACGCCGACGAGCGCCACCCGTTCGAACTCCAGGCCCTTGAGTTGCGGGAAGCTCGCCACCCGCACCTCCAGGCCGTCGAGCGCGCGGCCGGCCCGGCGGGCGAGCCGCTGGTGGCGGGCGCCGACGGCGATCTCGCCGGCCGGCACGCCTTCGGCCAGCCAGCCCTCGACCGTGGCGCGCAGGCCCGCCAGCTCCGCCTCCAGCGTGTCGTACGCCCTGACGACCGGCCGCTCGCCGTTGCGCGTCGCGCCGAAGCCGTACATGTCGGTGACGCCCGTGACCAGGCCGGGGGACAGGCCGCCGCCGCGCAGCCGGACGGCGAAGGACAGCACCTCCTGCGGCAGGCGGTAGGAGCGCTTGAGCGTGTGCTGGACGGCGGGGATGCCGAGCGCGCCGAGCGTCACGCGCGCGTCGGTGACGCGCTGGTGCGGATCGCCCACGATGAACAGGTCGTCGCGGGCCCGCGGCACCGCCGCCCGCAGCAGCCGCCACTGCGCCGCGCTGACGTCCTGCGCCTCGTCCACGACCATGTGACGGTACGGCTTGAGCCCTGGATCCACATCGTCGAGCAGATCACCCGTCGAGATCGACAGCAACCGCAACGCCTCGTCCGTCAGCTCGGCCAGCGAACGCGCGTCCGGACCGACCAGCACCGGGCGGCGGCCCTCGGCGTCGGCCACGATCCGCAGGGCCAAGCGCTCGGCGTTGTCCACCTCGACCCGCTTGCGCACCACCTCGTCCTCGATCAGCAGGTCCAGTCTGGCCGACAGCTCCTCGGCCAGGCTCTGCGAGAACGTCACCAGCAGCACGGGCCCCGCGCCGCGCGCCGCCAGATGGGCCGCCCGGTGCAGCGCCAGCACGGTCTTGCCGGTGCCCGCGCCGCCCACGACCAGCACCGGGTGCTCGTACCTGGCGGCCCTGGCCAGCCGGTGCTGCGGCGGGTCCAGGAACGTGCACCACGCCGGCGCGTCCAGCACCCGCTCCAGCGCCACCTTGTCCTGGACGAACACCGCGCGGTCGGGGCTGCGCCGCAGCGCCGCGTAGAGGTCCTCGGTGTCGATCGGGCCGCTCGCCCCGTCGGAGGCCAGCCAGGCGTCCAGCTCACGCCACGCCTCCGCCAGGGTGCCGCCGCGCGCCAGCACGGCCAGCGGGGCGTACTGGGTGGGCGGCAGCAGCGGTTCGAGCGCGGCCACGTCGGCCTCGGTCGTGATCAGCCGGAACAGCGGCAGCGCGTGCCCGTCCAGGCCGAGCCCCAGCAGGTCGCCGTCGCAGATCGGGTCGAACAGCCCGGACGACCCGGCCGAGCGGCGTAACGCGGGCTCCACCCGCTCCAGGGCCTCCGCGTCCCACTCCTCGACGACGCCGAGCACCGGGTTGACGCCGTAACGGTGGCGGCGCGCGTACGACCAGGCCTCGGCGTCCGGCAGGACGTCGCGCAGCCAGTACACGTCCCGCTGCCGCACCACCACCGCGCGGTAGCCGGCCGCCAGGCGCAGGGTCGCGACCCGCGGATCCCGCGCGCCCCGCACCCGCTCGGCGTGCGGGGCGCCGGCCACGTTCAGCAGGAACCGGCGCAGCGCGACCACGGCGTCCCTGCGCACCGGCTGGGCCAGTGCGCTGAGCTCCCTGCGGAACTCCGGGCCGATCGCGAGCCGCGGCACAGGCTCAGTCCAAGAGTTCGAGCAGGTCGCGGTCCCCGCGTTCGCGGAGCCTGTTGAGCAGCTCGGGCAGGGCGACGGGCCCCGTCATGCCGATCCTGGTCGCGATGACCCTGGCCGCCTGATCTCGCGTTCCGCCCGGAGCCGTGTACCCGACCAGGCGAAGCGCCTTCGTGATCTTCTCGGCGCCCTGCGCGGCGACCGGCAGGTGCCTGGCCCGCAGCACGCCCTCGTCCGACAGCGTCAGGAACAGGTGACCGCCCTCACGGGCTCCCACGTCCACCAGCAGGTGCTCGACGGACTGCAGCACCGGCGAGCCGTGCCAGGTCATGGTCAGCTCGCCCGCGGCGCTCCTGACCGTCCTGCTCTCACCCGGATTCAGCCCCAGGTACGACGCGAAGCCCGTCGGCAGCGCGCACTCGCCTCCCGCCAGCTGCTCGGCGGTCACGTCGACGCGCAGCCACCAGCGGCCGTCGGGCTGCCGGAAGCAGCGCTTGGTCTGGGAGACGTCCTTCAGCGGCTGGTACGGCTTGTCCGGCTCGGGCGCTCCGCCGTTCGTCTCGCTCGCGGGGGGCGCCACCGGGGTGAACGCCTGGAACTGCGGCGGGCCAGGGGGAGGCGGGGGCAGCTGGACGGGGCCGAACGCCGGCTGCAGCAGCTCCACCGGCTCCTGCCGCACGGCGGCCTGCTGGTCGGGGCCGTACTGGTCGGGACCGTACTGCTCGGGGGCGTGCTGATCCTGGCTCTGCTGGTCCGGGGTGTGCTGGTCCTGGAGCTGCTCGGCCGGGGCCTGCTGGGGCTCGGGCTCCTGGGGCTGCTCGTACTGCTGCTCCCGTACGGGCGGCGGGACCAGCGTGGTCAGCACGAACTGCCAGGCCGGGACCTCCAGCGCGCGGATCTCGACGTTGTGCCAGTCGGCCGCGCCGATGAGCCGCTCCTTGGGCGCCTCGGGGCCGATCGTCGCGACCAGCTCGTCCAGATGAGCGCGGTACGGGGCCGCCTCGTCGCTGGACAGCCAGTGGTCGAGGCGGGTGCGCAGCGCGTCCTCGGTGGCGGCGATCTCGGCAGGGGGGACGGCGAAGAGCTTGGCCAGCTGGTCCACGGCCGACGGCTCGTCGGTGAAGACCCGGTTCTGGGCCACGGCCCAGCTCTTGTCGTCCAGACCGGCGAACGCGGCCTCGATCAGCTCGGGAAGCTCCTGCCCGCGACCCTCGGCCGCGGCCTCCCCGCCGTCCTGCTCGCCGTGCTCGTCCTGGACGGGCGCGGCGAGCCCGGCGTGCTCGGCGGGCTCCAGGGGGAACTGCTCGACCGGAATCTGCTCGGCGTGGACGTCCACGAGGACGTCCTCCTGCACGTGCTCGGGAACGTGCTCGCCGAGGACGTCCCCGGCCGGCTCCGCCTCCTGGGCGGCGGGCACGGGCTCGTCGGCGGTGTCCAAGGCGTCGCCGTGGTGCACCGCTAGCGCGTCCCCGTGGTGCGCTTCCGACGCGTCCTCATGGTGCGGCTCAAGCGCGTCCTCGTGGTGCGGCTCAAGCGCGTCCTCGTGGTGCGCCGCCACGACCTGCGCACTTTCAGGCGCACTCTCAGGCCCGCTCTCCGGCTCGGCCTCCGGCTCGGCCTCCGGCGCGGCGGCCTCCTCGGCCTGTTCCGCGGCGGCGACCTCGGCCGCGTGCTGGGCGGCGGCCACCTCGGCGTCGTGCCGGGCGGCGTCCCCGGTGCCGGCGGCGTCCCCAGCGACGTTCTCCGCCGCGACCGGCGCGGAGCGGGCCTCCTCGGCCTCGTGTTCCCCCTCCGGCGCCGCAGCGGCGGGCTCAGCCTCGCGCGCGGCCTGCTCCCGCACGTCCTGCTCGTGCGCGAAGGGCTCATGCGCCAGCGGCGGCTGGGCGGCGGGCGGCGTCTCCTGCTTTCCGCCCTGGGCCGGAGCGGCGTACGCGAGCGGCTGGGCCAGGTGCACGAGCACGGCGGAGAACAGCGTGTTCAGCACCGGCCGCGCCTGGATGAACGGCTGGTCGACCAGCTCCCGGCTGGTCAGCGCCAGCAGCCCGGCCCACGACCCGGTGCGGTCGAGCGCGATGGCGACCGCGGGCTCGTCGGCCTCGTCCGGGTCCAGCACGTGCAGGGCGGGCAGGACGTCACCGATCGAGGCGGCCGGCCAGTGTTCCAGGGCGATCTCCGTCAGCAGCTCGCCCAGCGACTCGGGACCGATCGCGGCCAGGACGCGGGGCATGGGCAGGCTGCGCCACCACGCATCCGGCAGGTCCGGCTGCCCGGTGAGTAGCGTGATCGTCGACGCGTCGCTCCACCTCAACGGTGGTACGAGGTCGCTCAGGCAGAAGTTCATCCCGTTCCGTTCACCAGCCCCTCACGCCGCCGCAGCGGTGCAGCCCAAATCTCGCCGCCCACGGAACAGACCATAGTCCGGCAAAACAGCCCTACGCATCATGCACGACGCATCAACGCCGAACAGCGGCAAAGCGTAGACGCACGTAGTCGGCCATCCAGCCAGTCTCCCTGCGAAGTGCGGGCGCGGCCAGTTCGTTGACGCGACGGAGCAGGGGCTCCACGATCTCCGGGGGAAGCCCTTCGAGCACCGATGCGGCGAACACGCGCACCCAGTCGGCGGCCCCGCCGGGGCACTCGTCAAGGGGGGTCGGCCGGTCGAAGTATTCGAGCAACCTGACGACGAACCCCTCCTGCTCGAGGCGGCGGGCGTACTCGGCAGGCGTGGGAAAGTACCACGGGAGCTCGGGTTCGCGCAGGCCGTACTCGCGCCAGGCCGTCAGCATCGCGGTGGTCAGCTCGGCGCAGTTGCCCGCGCCGCCCATCTCCGCGACGAAGCGCCCGCCAGGCTTGAGTGCCTCGCGGACGCTGGCGATCACGGCGGCCGGGTCGCGGCTCATCCAGTGCAGCGCCGCGTTGGAGAAGACCGCGTCGTACGGGTCCACCACCGTGAAGTCGTGCCCGTCGCCGATGATGAAGTCGATGCCGGGATACTGCGCCAGCGCCTTCTCGATCATGGCGGACGAGCCGTCGATGCCGAGGACGTCGGCGCCTCTGAAGGCGATCTGCGCCGTCAGCACCCCGGTGCCGCAGCCGAGGTCCAGCACTCGCTCGCCGGCCCGGGGGTCGAGCAGGTCGACCAGTGGCGCGCCTTGGGTCGATACGTAGCCGAAGCTGCTGTCGTAGGCGCGACTGTTCCACCGCTCCAAACTCGGTGTGTCGTATCGCAAGACGATCAGCTCACAATCGATCAGACATCGGGCCCCCGTGGCCGTGCTGTCTGTTCACTTTAGAGGCTGATTGTCGCTACGACATATCAAGTCACATAGGACTCATCCCACCTTCTTGCTCCACTCCTTCCTCAAGTACGCCTTCGCCGCGTCTGCCTGCGGAATCGTCATGAGCACCGGCGGACCGGGCGCCTTGGGCAATTTCGCCGCCTGCTCGCCGTCGAGCGTGCCCTTCATGAGCATCGCCTCGCCGCGCACCGGCCGGGCGTACCCCTTCTGCAGCAGGTTCTGGCCCTCGTCGGAGAAGAGGAACTCCTGCCAGAGCCGGGCGGCGGCCGGGTGCGGGGCGGCCTTGTTGATCGCCTGCACGTGGTAGCCGCCGAGCGCCGCGTCCCGGGGGATCGTCACCTTCCAGGTGTCGGCGTGGTCAGCGCTGCGGCGGGCGTTGAGATGGTCCCAGGCGATGACCACGTTGGCCTTGGCCAGGTCGGTCAGCCTGCCCGCCTGCTTGAGCTTGGCGAACAGCTCGACGCCCTGCTGCGGCTGCGGCGTCCCCGAGCGCATGGACGCCGCCATGACGCCGCCGAAGGCCGACGCCGAGCGCAGCGGGTCGCCGTCGAGCGCGACCTTGTAGCCGGGCCCGAGCAGGTCGGCGAAGGAGGCCGGCGGCTTGACCGCGCGGGGGTCGTAGCCGATGGACATGTAGCCGCCGTACGCGGCGTACCAGGCGCCGGACGGCTCCTTCACGTGGTCGGGCAGGTCCTGCCAGCCCTGGACCTGATAGCGGGCGAACCGGTCGGCCGCGGAGACGGCCACGTCCATCGTCAGGTCGAACACGTCGGGCTTGAGCTGGGCGGCGGCGTCCAGTTCGCGCTTGCTGCTCGCCGTGGGCTCCAGCTCGTTGACCTTGATGTCGTACTTGTCGGCGAAGGTGTCGATGACCTCGCCGTAGTTGACCCATTCGCGAGGCAGGGCGATCACGTTGAGCTCGCCCTCGCGCTTGGCGGCCTCGGCCAGGCGGTCCATGGTGCCGAAGCCGGCCTTCATCGAGGTGGCTCCGGTGTTGATCGGCGGCAGGTTCCTGGCCTCGGTGGAGGCGGTGTCCGTGGACGACGCGCCGCATCCGGCGCTGGCGAGGATGGCTGCTGCGGCGGCGCAGGTACGTACAGTCACGTAATGAATACTTACCGTTACATCCGCCCAGGTCGAGGAGGCGCGGCCGGAACGACCTTGGCGGCCACGAGTGTCTCTTCGGGGATCTCCACCACAGTGCCGTCCCTTTTGCGTACTTTGAGAAGTCCGTCCGACCACGACACGAGCACGCCCACCGCGTCGCTGAACCCGCCGGGGACGCGTCTACGGGTGGTGATCCGTGCGCCTATATCGTGACTTGTGATGGCGATGACGAGGCGCGCGGCCATGAGTTTGGCACCCTCCGTTTCGGCCAGCGTGCAAGCACGGCAATACTAGGGCGTAGCAAACCGCGGTCAGAGTCATGCCATGGTGCGGAGAAGAAGGAGCTCGAGGTGACCTACGTCATCGCGCAGCCTTGCGTGGACGTCCTGGACAAGGCGTGCATCGAGGAATGCCCCGTTGATTGCATCTACGAGGGCGAGCGCATGCTTTACATCCACCCCGACGAGTGCGTGGACTGCGGCGCGTGCGAACCCGTGTGCCCCGTCGAGGCCATTTTCTACGAGGACGACCTTCCCGAGCAGTGGAAGGACTTCTACAAGGCGAACGTGGACTTCTTCGAGGACCTCGGCTCGCCCGGTGGCGCCTCGAAGGTGGGCAAGATCGAGAAGGACCATCCGGTGGTGGCCGCCCTGCCGCCGCAGGGCGAGGACCACTGACGAGTCCCGACGCCGTGTACGGGGGCATCCGAGGGGATGCGCCCCGTTCGCGCGCCATGCGCCCGTGACGCGGCCTTCCACGGCCGCCGCGCTCCAGTACGCCGAGGAGAAGAATCGTGAACAAACTGCCTGACTTCCCCTGGGACCGGCTGGAGCCGTACAAAGAGCGTGCGCTGGCGCATCCCGACGGCATCGTCGACCTGTCGGTCGGCACGCCCGTCGACCCCGTGCCGCGGATCGTCCAGGACGCCCTGACCGGGGCGGCCGACAGTCCCGGCTACCCCCTGACCCACGGCACCGTGGCGCTGCGCGAGGCGGCCGCCGCCTGGCTGCGGCGCAGGCACGGCGTCACGGTCGGGCCGCGCGACGTGCTCCCGCTGATCGGCTCCAAGGAGTTCGTCGCCTGGCTGCCCACCTACCTGGGCGCCAAGCGGGTGGTCTTCCCCGAGCTGGCCTACCCCACCTACGACGTGGGCGCCAGACTCGCCGGCGCGGTCGGCACCGCGTCCGACAGCACGCTCGCGCTCGGACCCGAGCCCGTGGACCTCATCTGGGTCAACAGCCCCGGCAACCCCACGGGGCGCGTGCTGCCCGCCGAACACCTGCGCAAGGTCGTGGCCTGGGCCCGCGAACGCGGCGCCGTCGTGGCCTCCGACGAGTGCTACATCGAGCTCGGCTGGGAAGAGCAGCCGATCTCGATCCTCCACCCCGACGTCTGCGGCGGCTCCCACGAGGGCCTGCTCGCCGTCCACTCGCTCTCCAAGCGCTCCAACCTGGCCGGATACCGCGCCGGGTTCGTGACGGGCGATCCCGTCCTGGTCAAGCGGCTGCTGGAGACCCGCAAGCACGCCGGCATGATCATGCCGCAGCCCGTGCAGGCCGCGATGACGGCCGCGCTCGGCGACGACGAGCACGCCGAGCACCAGCGTGAGCTCTACGCCGCGCGCCGCGCGCTGATCCGGCCCGCACTGGAGAAGGCCGGCTGGGAGATCGACCATTCGACGGCAGGTCTGTACTTCTGGGCGTCGAACGGACAGAACGCCTGGGATCAGGTAGCCAAGCTTTCCGAAATCGGGATTTTGGTCGCGCCGGGGGAATTCTACGGATCAGCAGGTGGGCGCCACATCCGCATCGCGATGACCGCGACTGATGAGCGGATCGGTGCGGCGGTGCGCCGCCTCCAGTAGGATCGCCCGTCATAGCCATTCCCACTGGCTTGAGCACGCATAAATTGATAAGGGCTTATGCCGAGGCAGACCGCGAGTGGAGCGAGCTGATCGATGAGCATGACCTCCATGGTCGTACTCGGGCTGAGCATCGCCACCGTCCTGCTGCTGCTGGGCGCCTTCTTGGCTACCCTGCGGCAGGACAGGAGAGGCCGCACGAGCGCGCCGCCCGCACAGGTCGCGTCCTTCGAGACCCCGCTGGCGGCGCCGGTGAGCGTCCCGGCGCATGTCGGCACCGACTACACCGACCCTCGCACCCTCCGGATCGGGGACCGGATCCAGGTGCACGGGTCACGCGCTCGCGTGCTCGGGGCGATGTACATCTCGTGGCAGGGCCAGGAGTGGACCGAGTTCTTCCTGCGCGACGCCTCCCGGCGCTACCAGTGGCTCTCGGTCGAGGTGCGCGACGGTGATCCGCCGCACCTGGAGGTCCAGCTCTGGAACGACGTGCCGACGCAGGGCATGGTTCCGGCCAAGAGCATGCTGATCATGGAGGGCGTGGAGTTCTTCCCGATCGAGCGCGGCACGGCCGCGTTCAGGACCGAGGGCGACACCGGCTACCCCGAGCGCGGCCTGCTCGACTTCGCCGACTACCGGGCCGCCGACGGGCGGCTGCTGTCCTTCGAACGCATCCAGGGCGGCTCGTGGACGGCCGGTTACGCCCAGCCGCTGCCGCCCGGCTCGATCTCCATCGTCCGCCGCGCCTCCTGAGCAGCGCCTCCATAACCTGCTGAGCAGCACCTCAGGACCCTCCTGAGGTGTGCCTTCACGACAGCTCGACCTGGCGGTCGCCGGCCTCGCCGCCCGCCTGCCAGCCTTCGAGCTCCACGTCGTTGGACCAGGTCACGCCGCTGTAGCCGACCCGGCTGATGGCGTACTGCTCGGCGTGCGCCACCGACCAGGCGGCCACCAGCCAGCCGCGCTTCTTCGAGGTGATCGCGGTGCTGCCCAGCGCCCGGGCCAGCTGCTTGCGCGCCTCGGTGGTCTTCGGCCGCGGCGGCGGGGTCTTCTTGGCCGCGGGGTACCAGCAGTGGACGGCCCGCGGGACCCGCCCGGTGAAGGCGGCGGCGAGGATCTTCGCGTCGCCCTCGTGCGGCGCGTACGCGTAGCCGCCCGCCGAGCGCTGCACGGCCTGCGCCGCGTCGGCCAGCGGGATCTTGCGGTAGTTCTTCACCTTGACCAGCGCGGCGAAGAACTTGTTCGTGGCGTAGACGGGGTCCATGAGCTGTTTCTTCCTGCCCCAGCCCTGCGACTCGCGCTGCTGGAACACCCCGACCGAGTCGCGGTCGCCGTAGCCGAGGTTGGACAGCTTCGACTCCTGCAGCGCGGTGGCGTACGCGATCACCACGGCCCGCTCGGGCAGCCGGCGGCGCGCCGCCACGGCCGCGATGGTGGCCGAGATCCGAGCCTGCTCGGTGTCGAGGCCGATGGTGCCGTCGGGCGTGACGGCGGTGCAGTAGGCCTCGGGCTCGACGGCCAGCTTCGGCGCCCGCTTCAGCAGGTGGTAGAGGCCCACCGAGACGCCCACCGCGAGCACGACGACCACGACCACGATGGTGATGACCCCACGAGAGAAGCGCACGCGCACCCTGAAGAACCTACCCGGCCGGATAAGCTCCGTGGCCATGAGTCACGTGAGCACCTCCTCACCGATACCCCCGGTGGTGGACGAGCTGTGGGAGCGCCGCGCGGAGCTGTCGCCGGCC
The DNA here is from genome assembly GCF_003001935.1 of Nonomuraea fuscirosea. Classification (GTDB taxonomy): domain Bacteria; phylum Actinomycetota; class Actinomycetes; order Streptosporangiales; family Streptosporangiaceae; genus Nonomuraea; species Nonomuraea fuscirosea. Next base: position 313,772 of record NZ_PVNG01000007.1, read on the forward strand.
GACGCCGAGGCACGCCACCTGGTGGTCGGCGCGATCGACCTGCTCGACAGAGGGCAGGCCCGTGCGGCCCACCTCGTCGGCGGCGAGGTCGTCGTGGACGAGCGCGCCAAGCGGGCGATCCTGCTCAGCTTCAAGGTGCTCGGCCTGGTCCGCTCGCAGGTGGGCGACTTCCACCAGCACGACCGGCATCCGCTCAAGAGCTCGCTCGACGGCGTCCGCGTGGTGCCGGGGGCGATCGCGCGCTGGGGCTCCTACCTGGCGCCCGGTGTGGTGCTGATGCCGTCGTTCACGAACATCGGCGCGTACGTCGACGCGGGCACGATGGTCGACACCTGGGCCACGGTCGGGTCCTGCGCCCAGATCGGCAAGAACGTGCACCTGTCCGGCGGCGTCGGCATCGGCGGCGTGCTGGAGCCGCCCGGCGCGGTGCCGGTCGTGGTCGAGGACGACGCGTTGATCGGCAGCCGGGCGATGATCGTGGAGGGCGCCAGGGTCGGCGAGGGCGCGGTCGTCGGCGCTGGAACGATCCTGTCCGCCTCGATGCCCGTCATCGACGTGGAGAGCGGCGAAGAACTGGCCCGCGGCGCCATCCCCGCGTGGTGCGTGGCGGTGGGCGGCACGCGGCAGAAGGAGTTCCCCGGCGGCACGTTCGGCCTGCCCTGCGTGCTGGTGATCAAGCGCCTGGAGCCGGGGCGCAGGCACGACAAGGCGGCGCTCAACGAGGTGCTGCGCGAACACGGAGTGAACACCTGATGCTTGACCTGACCCAGGACGTACGCGACCTGACCGCCGCGATCGTGGACATCGAGTCGGTGAGCGGCGCCGAGAAGGCGCTGGCCGACGAGGTCGAACGGGCGCTGACGGCGCTGCCGCACCTGAAGGTGAGCAGGTCGGGCGAGACGGTCGTGGCCCGCACGGAGCAGGGGCACGCCGAGCGCGTGCTGATCGCGGGCCACCTCGACACCGTCCCCCTCGCGGGCAACCTGCCCAGCCGGGTCGAGGGCGACCTGCTGTACGGGTGCGGCACCACCGACATGAAGGCCGGCGTGGCGGTCGCGCTCAGGCTGGCCGCCACCGTGCCCGCGCCCGTCAGGGACGTGACCTACGTCTTCTACGACTGCGAGGAGATCGAGGCCGAGCGCAACGGCCTCACCAGGGTCGCCAGGGAGCATCCGGGCTGGCTGGAGGCCGACTTCGCGGTGCTGATGGAGCCCACCGACGGCGTGATCGAGGGCGGCTGCCAGGGCACCCTGCGGGCCGAGGTGACGGTGACAGGACGGCGCTCCCACAGCGCCAGGTCGTGGTTCGGGGTCAACGCCATCCACGGGATCGAGCCGGTGCTGGCCAGGCTCAACGCGTACAAGGCGCGCCGGCCGGTGGTCGACGGGCTGGAATACCACGAGGGGCTGAACGCGGTCGGCGTGCGCGGCGGCGTGGCCGGCAACGTCATCCCCGACCTGTGCGTGGTGACGGTCAACTACCGCTTCGCCCCCGACCTGTCGATCGAGGCGGCGCAGGAGCACGTGCGCGAGGTGTTCGACGGCTTCGCGGTGAGCTTCACGGACGGCGCGCCCGCGGCCAGGCCGGGGCTGATGCATCCGGTGGCGGCGGCCTTCACCGCGGCCGTCGGCGGCACTCCGCGGGCCAAGCTGGGCTGGACGGACGTGGCCCGCTTCTCCGCGCTGGGGGTGCCGGCCGTCAACTACGGCCCCGGTGACCCGAACCTGGCCCACCAGCAGGGCGAGTACGTGTCGCTGCCCAAGATCGTGGAGAGCGAGCGGGCGATGCGTGACTGGCTCCACATGTGAAAGTGGCCTTCCTCGCCGGCCATTTGGCGGGGAAGACCACTTTCAGTCCCGAGCAGCACCCTCGGCAGTTAGACGCGGGGGAGTCGAAATCCGGTTCCCGGCTTCGTCCAGATTTTTTCAGACAATGTTCCGTCTGTCCCACCAGCGATTTCGCCCGCGGCAGGCAGCCTGGGACGGTGGAACCGACCGTGCGTGAGAAGGGCTAGCGTCATCCCCATGGAAAAGATTCGTCGAGAGCGCCGCCAGGGGCAAGCCCTCGTGCGTGGCGACCTCGTCCCCAGCTCCACCCACGACCAGCGGCTGCTGGCCCGCCAGGGACCCTCCGACTGGGTCCACATGGACCCGTGGCGGGTGCTGCGCATCCAGGCGGAGTTCGTGGAGGGCTTCGGCCAGCTGGCCGAGCTGCCGCCGGCGGTCACCGTGTTCGGCTCGGCCCGCACCGCGTCCGACACGCCCGACTATGCGATGGGCCGGGCGCTCGGCAGGAAGCTGGCCGAGACCGGCTACGCCGTGATCACCGGTGGCGGGCCCGGCGTCATGGAGTCGGCCAACCGGGGCGCGCTCGACGTCGACGGCGCGGTGTCGGTCGGGCTCGGCATCGAGCTCCCCTTCGAGCAGCGCATGAACGACTACGTCGACCTCGGTATCGAGTTCCGCTACTTCTTCGTCCGCAAGACGATGTTCGTCAAGTACTCCTGCGGCTTCATCGCCCTGCCCGGCGGCTTCGGCACCCTCGACGAGCTGTTCGAGGCGCTCACGCTGGTGCAGACCCGCAAGGTCACCTCCTTCCCCGTGGTGCTGATGGGCTCGGAGTTCTGGGGCGGGCTGCTCGACTGGATCAAGAGCACGCTGCTCGGCACCGGCAAGATCGCGCCGCAGGACCTCGACCTGATCACCGTGACCGACGACGTGGACGAGGCCGTACGGATCATCGTGGACGCCGACCGGGCCCGTTCCCGGCAGCGCGAGGAGGAGCTGAAGGCCACCGCCGCCCAGACCGCGGAGCCCCAGTAGGCCCAATAGGCTCTGACGACGTGAACATCTGCGTCTACTGCGCCTCAAGCCTCAACATCGACAAGAAGTACATCGAGCTGGCCGCGAACGTCGGCACCGAGCTCGCCCGGCGTGGCCACACCCTGGTGAGCGGCGGCGGGTCGGTGTCCTGCATGGGCGCCGTCACCGCCGCCACCAGGGCCGCCGGAGGCCGGACGGTCGGGGTGATCCCGCAGGCACTGGTGGACATGGAGGTGGCCGACGAGGAGTCGGACGAGCTGATCGTCACGGCCGACATGCGCGAGCGCAAGGGCATCATGGACGCCCGCTCCGACGCGTTCCTGGTGCTGCCCGGCGGCATCGGCACGCTGGAGGAGCTGTTCGAGATCTGGACCGCCCGCGTGCTCGGCCTGCACGATCGCCCGCTGGTCATCCTCGACCCCTACGGCCTGTACGACCCGCTCAAGGCCCTGGTCGACGGCATGTACGAGCAGGGCTTCACCCGCCCCGACGTCTTCGACGCGATCTCCTGGACCTCGACCGTGACGGAGGCGTTCGCCGCGCTCGAAGCGCGCACCCAGCCGGTACGGCCGAGCGTCGCCGAACTCGGCGAGGCCGCGGGCTGACCTGCGCGGCTTCGCTCTCATCCGGGGCCGGACGCGGCAAGTGCGTGACCTCGTGCCCCGATGGTATGAGTACGATGCCAATGTGCTGGTCATACTCGCCATCGCCGCCGTCGCCATCTTGGCCTGCGTGGTGCTGGTCTCCCTCGGCAGGGGCGGTGAGCTGACCGAGTTCCCGCCCGACGTGCCGCCGCTCGACCTGCCCGAGGCGGGGCAGCTCACCGCGGTCGACTTCATGGCGCTCCAACTGCCGGTCAACCTGGTCGGCTACCACACGCAGAGCGTCGACGAGACCCTGCGCAGGGCCGCCGGCGCGATCAGCGCCCGCGACACCAGGATCGCGGTCCTGGAGCAGCGGGTCTCCGAGCTGCTGTCGAGCCGGCTGTACGCGCGGCAGGAGGTCTACGCCGCGCCGGGGGCGGGGCCGCGTACCGAGCACGAGCCCGAGGCGCCGGCCGCGCCGCGTGAGCTGCCCGAGTCCGGCGATCCCGTGCCGGCGGGCGAGGCCACGGCGACGTGGGAGCACGCCGCGCAGCTCAAGCGCCCGCCGGAGTGGCGGGTGGCCCAGCCGGGCGGCGCCGCCGCCCGCAACGGCGAGGCCCACGACGCGGCGGCCCAGGACGTTCAGAACGTGGACGAGACCGCCGCGAAGGCCGACGACGAACCCGCCACGGAACCCGCGCAAGAGCGGCCCGACCAGACCGGCGAGGCCGCGGCCGACGACGTGAAGGCCGACGACGTGAAGGCCGACGACGTGAAGGCCGACGACGTGAAGGCCGACGATGAGAAGGCCGACGACGTGAAGGGCGACGATGAGAAGGCCGACGAGACGGTGGCGCTGCGCGAGCAGGCCCCGGACGGCGGCGCGGACGAGCCCCGGCCCGCCGGCCTGAGCAAGGACGGTGACGAGCGCCCGTGACCGAGCCCATCCGCTGCACCTGGGCGGGCCTGGCCGACCCGATGTACCTCGCCTACCACGACGACGAGTGGGGCCGCCCGCTCAAGGGCGACGACGAGGTCTTCGAGCGGGTCTCACTGGAGACGTTCCAGTCGGGCCTGTCATGGCTGACGATCCTGCGCAAACGGGAGAACTTTCGCGCCGCCTTCGACCGCTTCTCGATCCCGAAGGTGGCCGCGTACACGGAGCAGGACGTGGAGCGCCTGCTCGGCGACGCGGGGATCATCCGCAACCGGGCCAAGATCGAGGCCGTCATCGGCAACGCCAGGGCCGCCCACGACCTGCCCGGCGGCCTGTCGGAGCTGGTGTGGCGGCACGCCGACCCCGATGCTCCCGTGCCCGCGACGATGGCCGACGTGCCCGCCGTCACCCCCGGCTCGAAGGCGCTGGCCAAGGAGCTGAAGAAACACGGCTTCCGGTTCGTCGGCCCGACCACGGCCTACGCGCTGATGCAGGCGATCGGCCTGGTCAACGACCACATCAAGGACTGCCTGGCGCGGAGCCGCTGAGCTCCACGCCGTGGCTGCGGCCCAGCGACCCGCCGACGGCCACGGTGATCGCGGGGGTCCGGCCCGTGCGCACGCTGACGGTCTCGTCGGCGCTGACGACCTCGCGGGCGGAGCGGCCGAGCGTGATCGTCACGACGTCCACGGTCCTGCTCGGGTCGGCCACGGCCAGGGAGAGCCGTTCGCCGGCCCGGCGCAGCATCACCACGCAGGGCCGGTCCACGCTGACGATCCCCGCCGTCCCCGGCGTCCAGAACGTGGCTCCGAGCAGCGAGCGCGTCCGTACGGCCTGCACGTCCCGCGTGTTGGCAAGCACCCGCGCGGGCCGGGCGCGGTGGAAGGACCTGGTGCGCTCGCGGGTGGCGTTCGGCAGCAGGACGTAGGCGTAGGCGGCGTCGCACGGGTCGACGCCGTGGTCGTACCAGAACGTCACGTAACGCCGGGAGACGAGGTCGGCGGCGCCCTCGGTGTCGTCGCCCGCGTTGATGTCGCGCCAGCGGCCCGTCCGCGTCTCCACCAGCGTCGAGACGCCCTCGAAGACATAGCCGCCCGCTCCTGGCAGGTGGGCCCACCCGTCGCCCAGGTACGGCTCCGCCCGCGTGGCCCGGTTCTCCACCACGGTCTCGATCCGGCGGCCGTCGGTGCTGGTGATGCCGCTGCCCAGCGCCACCACGGCGGAGTCGAGGCAGAACCACGACTTGCGCGCCCGCAGGCTGACGCCGTCGCCGGCCAGCTCCATGGCCGCGACGCCGTACCGCCGCTCCAGCGCCACCCCGCCCGCCTGCTCGTTGGCCGGCCGGTAGGCGGTGAAGTCGAGCCCGGCCCGCTCGCGGGTGTCCACGGTGGTGCCGGGCAGCCGGTACGGATTTACGGTCGGCCAGAAGTCGTGCCCGTAGTGGTCGAGGTCGCCGGTGTAGAGGTAGGTCATGCCGTCGCCGGTGTACCAGCCGCGCGGGTTCTCCCCGTTGATCGCCTCGTAGGCGGCGACCCGCCGCGACGACATGCCGATCGCGACCGACCAGCCGGGCCGCCGGTGCACCACCCGGTCCATCGAGGGGAACACGAAGTGCCCTGACGGTCCCGGCGCGGCCTCCACGCTCTTGTCGTCCAGCACCGCGACCGCCCGCCTGGTCTCGGGCACATCGGCGTGCCGCAGGTAGGCGCGGCTCCCGCCGCGCTCGATCCACCCCTTGGCCAGCGCCCTGAACCGGCTCCGGTACGGCTCGGGCGCGCTCTCGGCCAGCAGCAGCACGGCCCCGATCACGCCATGGCCGGCCACCCGGTCGGAGAACGCCTGCCGCGTCGCCGCCCGCCCCCTGACGGTGTCCATGAGCAGCCCGTCGTGGACGAAGGGCGCGAACGAGCGCTCGACCGCGTCCAGCACCACCCGCAGCCCGGGGTCGCTCACCTCCCAGGGGGAGCCGTGCAGCAGCGCCACGCTCTCGGAGACCGCGATGAGCAGGGACAGGCCGTAGGAGCCCGTGTAGGCCACGCTGCCGTGCTGGATGAACGAGCCGTCGCGGTAGAAGCCGTCGCCGCTCTCGGCGTAGGAGAACACGCTGTGGCGCCCGCCGTCGCGTACGTCGGACAGCCCGTCGCGGGCCAGCGCCAGCTTGCCGGGATCACGCCCGGCCACGCCGCGGAAGGCCACGATGGAGGCCTTGTCGGCCCGGTTGGAGCCGCTCTCCGAGGCGTCCGGCCAGCCCGCGCGCCGGTCGGCGTCGGGACAGAACCGGTCGATCGCCCTCAGGTACGCCTCCGCCCGGCCCGCGTCGAGCCGGTCGCCGAGCAGCACGCACACCCGGGCCAGCTCGGCGGGCGTGCCGATCTCCCAGAACCACCAGTTGCCCGTCTCCGCGAGCCGCTCGTTGTAGTGCCCCTCGTGCAGCAGGTCCAGCGCCTCGATCACCCGGGCCGCCACGGCGTCGTCGCCGTGCTGGGCGGTGCCGGGCGTGGCCCAGGCGGTGGCGATCAGCCGCAGCCGGCCGTAGCTGCCCGTCACGCGGCCGGGCCGATCCCCGAGCGGCAGGTCCGGCCAGATGAGACCGGGCGCCATCCCGGCCAGCCAGCCGGCGGCGCGCTCGCTCAGGGTGGTCAGCGGCCGCTCGTAGACCGGGTCGGAGGCGTCGAACCCGCCGCCCGTCAGCAGGTTCACGGCGCTCGCGCGCAGCCTCTCGAAGTCGTACGGAGCGGACGGGCGGGCGGAGCGGGAAGAGCGCATGGCACCAGCCTTACCCACGCGGACGTGGCGGCCCGGTCACTCCGCGTTGAACGCCGGCACTTCCTTGGCCAGGAAGGCCCGGGTGGCCTCGCGGTGGTCGCGGGTCGCGACGCATTCGTCCTGCAGCTCGGCCTCCAGGGCGAGCGAGTCGGGCAGGGAGTGCGTGGCGGCGTAGGCCAGCGCCCGCTTGGTGGCGGCGTAGGCCAGCGTGGGGCCCTGCGCCAGCCGTACCGCGAGGTCCTGGGCGGTCTTCAGCACCTCGCCGGGCGGCACCACCCGGGTGACCAGGCCCAGCTCCAGCGCGCGGGCCGCGTCCAGTGCCTCGCCGAGCAGCATCAGCTCGGCGGCCCTGCCGGGGCCGACCAGGCGCTGCAGCGTCCACGACGCGCCCGTGTCGGGCGCCAGGCCGATGCCGGCGAACGCCAGCGCGAACTTCGCCTTCTCCGAGGCCACCCGCAGGTCGCAGGCGAAGGCCAGGGACGCGCCCGCGCCAGCGGCCACGCCGTTGACGGCGGCCACCACCGGCTTGGCCATGGTGGCGATCAGCTCCACGATCGGGTTGTAGTGCGCGCGCACGGTGTCGGCCAGGCCGCGGCCCGCCTCAAGGTTCGCGGCGTGCTCACGCAGGTCCTGCCCGGCGCAGAAGGCCCGGCCCGAGCCGGTCAGCAGCACAGCCCTGACCGCGCGGTCGGCGGCGGCGCGGCGCAGGCCGGCGAGCAGTTCCTGCTTGGTCTCGGCGGTCAGCGAGTTCATCGCCTCGGGACGGTCGAGGGTGACGGTGGCGACGGCGTCGGCCATCTCGTAGCGGATCACATCAACTCCCTGTCGACGAACGCGGCGGCTGCGGGCAGCAGCCGGGCGGCTTCCTGCTCGAAGTAGACCCTGGCCTTCTCGCCCGGCCAGCCCGCGGGCAGCAGCTCCGGCGGGAGGCCGGGGTCGCGGAACAGGAAGTTGCGCCACCCGTGCACGAGTCTGCTCCTCGTGGCGAACACCAGGTCGGCCGGGGCCTGTTCGGGCAGCGTGCTGATCAGCGTGACAGCTTCGGCGTGCCAGCTCTCGTACGCCTCGCCGATGGCGGTCAGATCCCAGGCCCTGGCCACCAGCTCGCGCGGGTCGCCCTCAAGCCCGGCGTCGAACCGGTCGGCCCGCACCCCCTCGCCTTCGAGCAGGTTGTCCAGCTCGATCGACGAGCGCGGACCGATCCAGGTGGTCTCCGACAGCGACGCGTAGCCCAGGAAGGTCAGGTCGGCCCTGAGCCGCTCTCTTCGCGGACGCTCCTTGACCGCCTCGAAGACGATCAGATGCCAGCGGCCGTGCCAGGTCAGCGTTCCGGCTCGGTAAATTCTCAGTGCGGCCTCATCCAGTCGCCTGACGCATTTCGGCGTCAGCCCGTAGCCGGCGCCCTGCGGCAGTCTCAGCGGTCGCAGCCATCCCTGCCGCACCATGCGGGAAACCGCCGTGCGCACGGCGGGAGCGGCGATGTCCAGGGGTTTCATCAGCCGGACGAGCGCGGCGACGGAGGCCTGTCCACCGCGTGAGCGTAAGTGGTCGCCATACAGGTCGAACAGAGCGGCGCGAGCGTGCACGAGGTCCAGTTTGGACGTCATCGCACGCCTCGACAACGCATTCTGGGAGGAGATCGTTACCCATGAGCGCTCTCGATGCGGGAGAATAGGACATCACAGAAGACGTGAATGCGCCGACCACCCCCTCGGGAGGTCGGAAATCGCGGGCCGCGGGAGCCCAAGGCAGGAAGGGATGCACGCATGGCGGCGATGAAGCCGCGGACCGGCGATGGTCCGCTCGAGGTCACCAAGGAAGGGCGCGGCATTGTCATGCGGGTCCCCCTGGAGGGTGGCGGCCGGCTCGTCGTGGAGATCTCCGCCGACGAGGCGAAGGCCCTCGGCGAGGCGTTGAAGAACGTCGTCGGCTGAGAGCTCCCGAGAGACCACTTGATTGACGACCCTGGCGTGGCCCGGCGCCAGGGTCGCTGACGTTTGAGGAGATGTTCCCGTGCCCATTGAGACCACGGCGTCGGTGATCGCCGAGGTTCCCGGCGATGCCGAACTCCTGGCCGTACCCTACGCCTCCGACCTCGCTCCCGCGGTCGAGTTGCACCTGCCGGTGCCCGACCTGCTGGCGCACTACGAGGCCAAGGGAGAGGCGGGGGAGATCGTCGAGGTCCCGGTGGCGCGGGCCGGCGGCGTGGGACGGGTCCTGCTGTACGGCGTCGGCGACGGCTCACCCCGCGCCCTGCGCCGGGCCGCCGCGGCGCTGACCAGGAAGGTCAAGGGCCGCGACACGCTGACCGTGGTGGTGCCCGAGGGCGACGTGGCCGCGTTCGCCGAGGCGGCGCTGCTGGCCGCCTACTCCTTCAAGATCGGCGCCGCGGGCAGGAAGCCCGTGCGGGCCCTGGTCTTCGCCGGCGCGGACGAGGCGCCCGTGCGCCGCGCCGCCGAGGTGGCGGGGGCCGTGGCGCTCGCCCGCGACCTGGCCAACACGCCCTCGTCCGTCAAGGACCCGTCCTGGCTCGCCGAGCGGGCCGCCGAGACCGGCGTGCCGGTCGAGGTGTGGGACGAGGAGCGGCTGCGGGCCGACGGGTTCGGCGGCATCCTCGCCGTCGGGAAGGGCTCGGCCAGGCCGCCCCGGCTGATCAAGCTCTCCTACACGCCCGCCGAGCCGGCCGAGCGCCACGTGGTGCTCGTGGGCAAGGGCATCACGTTCGACTCGGGCGGGCTGTCGCTCAAGCCGAACGAGAACATGAAGACGCAGAAGACCGACATGGCGGGCGGCGCGGTCGTCATCGCCGTGCTCGGCGCGCTGGCCGCGCTCAAGGCTCCCGTACGCGTGACCGGGCTCGTCGCCGCCGCCGAGAACATGCCGTCCGGCACCGCCCAGCGGCCCAGCGACGTCATCACCCCCTACGGCGGCCGCACGGTCGAGGTGCTCAACACCGACGCCGAGGGGCGGCTGGTGCTGGCCGACGCGCTGGCCTACGCCGACGCCGTGCTCGACCCCGACGCGGTGGTCGACGTCGCCACGCTGACCGGGGCGATCACGGTCGCGCTCGGGCGTCACGTCGGCGCCGTCTACTCCCCGGACGACGTCCTGGCCAAGGAGCTCGTGGAGGCCGGGCAGGCCGCCGACGACCGGCTGTGGCGGATGCCGCTGATCGAGGACTACGCGCCCGCGCTGGAGTCGTCGATCGCCGACCTGGCCAACGTCGAGTCCGGGTCCAGGTTCGGCGCGGGCTCCATCACGGCGGCGCTGTTCCTGCGGGAGTTCGCGGGCCGGCGGCCGTGGGCGCACCTCGACATCGCCGGCGTCGGGCGCAGCACGGTCGACGAGGGCACCCTCAGCAAGGGCGCCACCGGCTTCGGCGTCCGCGTCCTGCTGGAGTGGCTCACCCGACGCTGACCGGAGTCCCGCCGCAGCGGTCCGCCCGCGCCCGTACGGCGTCGCGCCGGACGGGCGCGCCCGCGGCCGGTCCGCCGGGCGGATCGTCGCCGGCTAGTCGGCGATCTTGACGGCGGCGAGGAGGCCGTCGCCCAGCGGCATCAGCACCGAACGCAGGCGCTCGTCCGACTGCACCAGCTTGCCCACCTCGCGCAGCGTCACCGTCTCGGTGTCGCGCTGCGCGGGGTCGGCCACCCGGTTGTGCCACAACATGTTGTCGAAGGCCACGATGCCGCCCACGCGCAGCAGCCGGACGGCCTCGGCCAGGTAGTCGGCGTATTCGTGTTTCGCGGCGTCGGCGAACACCATGTCGTAGCCGCCGTCGGACAGCCGCGGCAGCACGTCGAGCGCCCGCCCCGAGATGAGACGCACCCGGCCGCCGGAGAACCCGGCCTCCGCGAACGCCTGCCTGGCCAGCCGCTGATGCTCGGGCTCGACGTCGACGCTGGTCAGCGTGCCGTCCGCGCGCATGCCGCGCAGCAGCCACAGCCCCGACACCCCGCAGCCCGTGCCGACCTCGACGACGGACTTGGCGTTCACGGCGGTGGCGAGGAAGCACAGGGCCGCCCCTCCGCCGGGAAGGATGGGCATGGCCCCCATCTCAAGCCCGCGCTGACGCGCCGCGTGCAGGATCTCATCTTCGTGATGGAACTGCTCCGCATAGGCCAGAGTGGCCTCCACCGGACTGGTCATCGGCCCCCTCCCCCCACTTTCGTGCGATTGGTCCGCGAGATTGGCACCGATCGCAGCCTAGGGGAGACACGCCGGGACGGGAACTCAGGAGGGACCTAAGGCGTTGCAGGTTTAAACGGGCTTTGCCGGTCCGGAAGGCAGGCAGTACGCACGAAGGGACGAAACCAGGCACTATGGCGGTAGCGGTGGTCCCAGAGAGAGGAGTCCTGGTGGACGAAAGCGACCACCAGCCGGATACTCCCGTTTCGTCTGACTGGACGCCTCCCACCTGGGAGGAAGTGGTGCGGACTCACTCCGCGCGTGTGTATCGGCTGGCCTACCGGCTGACCGGCAACGTTCACGATGCCGAAGACCTGACGCAGGAGGTCTTCGTCCGGGTTTTCAGGTCGCTGTCGAGCTACACCCCCGGCACGTTCGAGGGGTGGCTGCACCGGATCACGACGAACCTGTTCCTCGACATGGCGCGGCGCAAGCAGCGCATCAGGTTCGAAGGTCTGGCCGACGACGCCGCCGAGCGGCTGCGCGGCCGCGAGCCGTCGCCGGCGCAGGCGCTCGACGACGCTCACTTGGAGCCCGACATCCAGGCCGCCCTCGACGCGCTCGCCCCCGAGTTCCGGGCCGCGATCGTGCTGTGTGACATCGAGGGCCTGTCTTACGAGGAGATCGCGGCCACGCTCGGCGTCAAGCTGGGTACGGTCCGAAGCCGTATTCACCGTGGCCGGGCGCAGTTGCGGGAGGCGCTCGACCATCGGGCCCCCCGTAATTCTCAACTCCCCCCGACCGTGATCCGTGGGGAGGAAGTCTGATATGGCTCATCTTGGAGAACGTGTATCCGCGCTCGTCGACGGAGAGCTCAACCACACCGAACGTGAGCGCGCGCTCGCCCATCTGACTTTCTGCGCTGACTGCAGGCGTGAGGTCGAGTCGATGCGGGCGCTGAAGACGCGCCTGCGCTCGCTGGAGACTCCGGCGATGCCGGCCGACCTGACCATGTCGCTGCTCAGGATGGCGGAGCCGGGCGGCCCGCTGCCGCCGAGGGAGCGCCCTTTCCCCTCCCGCACGTTCGGCGGTGTGCCCATCCCCGGTCCCCACAGCATCGCGCCGCTGGACAACCGCCCGCGCAGGGACGCCACCGGTGGGGGCTCGGGCCCTGGCCGCGGTTCTAGGAGGCGCACGACGTACGTGGCGGTCGGGGTGGTCTCCGCGGCCGTGGCGCTCGGCACCTTCTTCGCCGCCTCGGGCGTGGGGCAGAACAATCCGGCTCCGCCGGTTGAACTGTTCCAGCAGCAGGCTCGTACTACGCCTACGAACGCTCCTTCCACCGCCACGCCTTGACCCCCCGGTATGCCGGGGACAGACGGTTGGCGTAGTCGGCGGCGAGCGGGGCATACGATCTGGGTTCGGGAATTGTCACAAGCAAGTCCTGACTAAAGCTTTATGACCCTCGTATGCCGCAGTAGCGAGGATTGCGGTGGCCGAGCCAAGGAGTGGTGAGACTTAGATGACCGACGAGCGCCCCAGAGAAGGACGCACGCCGTCGGACTACCCCGAGCCACAGGGGCGGCCGGACTTCCTGCCCGCGGACGACAGGTCCGACTACGACGGCAGGCGGCCCGAGCCGCCCGCCTCGTTCGGCTCGTCGTGGGGCGACCCGTCGGGCCGCTCCGAGGGCTACGGCTCGCCGCCGTACGAATACCGCTCGTACGACGCCTCATCCTCCAGCGGCTCCCCATCCGGCGCGTCCTCCCACGACCCCCGCACCGACCCCCGAACCGGTCCCTACGCCGGCTCCCAGACCGGTCCTCAGACCGGCCCCCAGTTCAGCGCCCCCACGTTCGGTCCTCCCGACGGCGGGGGCTCCGGGCAGCCCTACGGCTCGTCCGGCGGAGGTCCGTCCGGCGGAAACCCGCCCGACAACGGCACCCGCGCCTACGACAGCCCCTTCTTCGGCGCGTCCGACAGCGGCGCGCGCTCCTACGAGGGCCCGCCGTTCGGCTCCTCGGGCGAGCAGCCGCCCTACGGCGGCGCCCGCCCCTACGGCGGATCCGCTCCGCCGCCCCCGCGCCAGGCACTCGGCATGGGCACGGGCTGGGCGCCACCGCCCCCCGGTCCGCAGGGCACGGGCGCGGCCAGGCGCGGCCCCTCCACCGGCCTCCTCGTCGTGCTGGCCGTGGTGATCGCCCTGGGCGCCTCGATGCTCGGCAGCGTCGGCACCTACCTGCTGACCAAGCCGGCCGGCGGCAACGACCCCTCCTACAGCCTCGGCCCGCTCCCGACCGGCGCCACCAACCGCGCCCCCGACTCGGTCGCCGGCGTGGCCTCGCGGGTGCTGCCCAGCGTGGTCTCGCTGGAGGTCGGCAACGGCAGCAACACCGAGGGCGCCTCCGGCTCCGGCTTCCTGATCAAGAACGGCTACGTGGTCACCAACAACCACGTGGTCTCGCTGGCCGCCAAGGGCGGCGAGATCCGGATCATGTTCAACAACCGCAAGACCACCTCGGCCCGCATCGTCGGCCGCGACCCCGGCTCCGACCTGGCCGTGGTCAAGCCGGAGGAGACGTTCGGGACGCCGGAGATCACCCTCGGCAACTCCGACCAGGTCGTGGTGGGCGACCCCGTCATCGCCATCGGCTCTCCCCTGGGCCTGACCGGCACGGTGACGACCGGCATCGTCAGCTCGCTCAACCGCCCGGTCATCGCGGGTGACGACACCGGCACCAGCGCCGAGGAGCCCGCGTACATCAGCGCGATCCAGACCGACGCGGCCATTAACCCCGGCAACTCGGGCGGGCCGCTGGTGAACGGCCGGGGCGAGGTCGTCGGCGTCAACTCGGCGATCGCCACGCTCGGGCGCTCGATGAGCAGCCAGAGCGGCAGCATCGGCCTGGGCTTCGCGATCCCCGTCAACCAGACGCGCCGGGTGGCGGAAGAGCTGATCACGACCGGCAAGGCCAAGCGGCCCAAGATCGGCATCGTGCTGGAGAAGGACTACCGCGGGGCCGGCGTGAAGATCGCCACCGAGCCGGCCGGCGGCCAGCAGCCGGTGGACGCCAACGGGCCGGCCGGGAAGGCCGGCCTGAAGGCGGGTGACGTGATCCTGGAGATCGACGGGCTGGCGCTGCAGGACGGCAACGAGCTGATCGCCCTGATCCGCAGCAAGGCTCCGGGCGCCAAGATCAACGTCAAGTACCAGCGCGACGGCAAGGAACGCTCCGCCACGCTCGTCGTGACGGCGGACGACGAGCCCACGCCGTCACCGTCCTGACCGGCACCACGACCAGAGTTCCGGGCTCCGGGAGACACGACCGTCTCCCGGAGCCCTGTTCGTCCGGGAACGGACCCCCTGGGCGGAGCCGTTCGCGCCGGTGATATGACCTAGGTGGACGGCCGACCTACCCCCGGGAGCCCGTAGTCTGTGGATAGGCCGGGGTTGTCCTCGGAGTGGCTGGACTGCGGTAGGAGCTCACGGTGTTCGGACTTGGGTGGATGGAGGTCGGAGCGCTGATCGTGATCGCGCTCCTCGTCTTCGGCCCCGACAAACTGCCTCAGGCCGCCTCGCAGGCGGGCAAGACGCTGCGCAACCTGCGGCGGATGGCGAACAACGCGCGTGACGACCTTCGCGCCGGCCTGGGCCCGGAGTTCCAGAACTTCGACCCCGCCGACCTCAACCCGCGCAACTTCGTCCGCAAGCACCTCCTCGACGACATCGAGGACGACTGGAACAACAAGCAGCAGGCGCTGGAGCCGGCCGCCACGGCCCCCTACGAGCCTGAGCCGGTCGACGAGCTCGCCTTCGGTGAGATCCCGCCCTACGACGCCGAGGCCACCTGAGCGGCCCGCACACGCGAAGAGCCCGCCCTCCGCTTCCGCGGTGAGCGGGCTCTCGTCCGTGCTCTCGTCCGTGCTCCGGGTCAGCGGTTCGGGGACAGGCCCAGTTGCAGGCCCTTCAGGCTGGAGGAGCGCTTGCTCAGGCCGGCCGCGATCTTGCGCAGCTCGGCGGCGGCCGGGGTGTCGGGGTCGGTCAGCACCAGCGGCTTGCCCTCGTCGCCGCCCTCGCGCAGCCGCAGGTCGATCGGCACCTGGCCGAGCAGCGGCACCCGGGAGCCGAGCGTGCGGGTGAGCGCGTCGGCGACGGTCTGGCCGCCGCCCTCGCCGAACACGGCGATGCGCTCGTCGCAGTGGGGGCAGGGCAGCCAGGCCATGTTCTCGATGACGCCGGCGATCTGCTGGTGGGTCTGGGCGGCGATGGACCCGGCCCGCTCGGCCACCTCGGCGGCGGCCTGCTGCGGCGTCGTCACGACCAGGATCTCGGCGGACGGCAGCCGCTGCGCGACCGAGATGGCGATGTCGCCGGTGCCGGGCGGCAGGTCGAGCAGGAGCACGTCGAGGTCGCCCCAGTAGACGTCGGCGAGGAACTGGTGCAGCGCCCGGTCGAGCATGGGCCCGCGCCAGACCACCGCCGAGTTGCCCGGCGGCTTGAACATCCCGACCGAGATGACCTTGATGTCGTGCGCCACCGGCGGCATGATCATGTCCTCGACCTTGGTGGGCCGCTCGGCGGCGCCCAGCATGCGAGGAACGCTGTGACCGTAGATGTCGGCGTCGACGATGCCGACCTTGAGCCCGCTCGCGGCCATGGCGGCGGCGAGGTTGACCGTGACGGAGGACTTGCCCACGCCGCCCTTGCCGCTGGCCACCGCGAAGACGCGGGTCAGCGAGCCGGGCTGGTTGAACGGGATCTCCTTCTCGGGCCCGCGGTCACCGCGCAGCTTGGTCTGCAGGACCTTGCGCTGCTCGGTGCTCATCACGTCGAGCTCGATCTGGACGCCCGTCACGCCCTCGACCTTGCCGACGGCGGTGGTGACGTCACGGGTGATGGTGTCCTTCATCGGACATCCGGCCACGGTGAGGTAGACGCCGACGCGCACCGCCCCGTCCGGAGCGATCTCGATGCTCTTGACCATGTCGAGGTCCGTGATCGGGCGGCGGATCTCGGGGTCGATGACGGTGGAGAGCGCCGCCGTCACCAGTTCCTGGGTAGGTGCCATCGAAGTCTCGGCACGAGGGAGTGCCGTCCCTCCTTAGTCGATATATGTGTGGCAGGCGCGGGACGCCAGCGAGGATGCCCCTCCATGGTATGAACCGGCGCCCCCGCTGAGTTAATCCGCACTGTCAGATGTCCGTGCGAAGTGTGGCTGCGCTGACGTCCTCATCAGGTTACTCCGTGACGCCCCCGGCCGCCGAGGAGGTGGGGCCGCTCTCACCGGCGCTCCTGCGCGCCGTCCCTCAGCTCCTCCAGCAGCCGGTTCAGCTCGGCGCGGAGATAGTCGCGGGTGGCCACCTCGCTCAGCGCGATGCGCAGCCCCGCGATCTCGCGCGTCAGGTACTCGATCTCGGCCTGGTTGCGCTCGGAGGTCTCGCGGTCCTGCTCGTACTGGACGCGGTCGCGGTCGTCCTGGCGGTTCTGGGCCAGCAGGATCAGCGGCGCCGCGTAGCTGGCCTGCAACGACAGCATCAGCGTGAGGAAGATGAACGGATAGGGGTCGAACGTGAGGCGGGCCGGCGCGGCCACGTTCCAGATCACCCAGACGCTCACGAAGACGGTCATGTAGACGATGAACCGGGCGGTGCCGAGGAAGCGGGCGATCTGCTCCGACAGCCGGCCGAACGCCTCGGGGTCGTAGTGGGGGCGCAGCGTGCGCCGCAGCGCGCGCGGCTGGTCGAGGCGGTCACTCGCCATGGTCGTCGGCCCTTTCGCGCCAGCCCTCGGGCAGCATGTGGTCCAGCACGTCGTCCACGGTCACCGCGCCGACGAGCCGGCCCAGCTCGTCCACGACGGGCGCCGCGACCAGGTTGTAGTTGGCCATGTAGTACGTGACCTCGCGCAGCGTGAACTCGGGCCTGATCGGGTCGATCGACGGGTCGAGCACGCCGCCGAGCAGCGTGGACGGAGGCTCGCGCAGCAGCCGCTGGAAGTGCGTGACGCCCAGGTACTTGCCCGTCGGCGTCTCGTTCGGCGGCCTGGTCACGTAGACCTGGGCGGCCACGGCGGGCGGGAGGTCCTGCTGCCTGATGTGCGCCAGCGCCTCGGCCACTGTGGCGGTGGGCGGGAGGATCACCGGCTCGCTGGTCATCACGCCGCCCGCGCTGGTCTCCGGGTACCTCAGCAGCCGCCGCACAGGCGCGGCCTCGCCCGGCTCCATCAGCGCCAGCAACTCGGCCGCCCGCTCGGCCGGCAGGTCGTGCAGCAGGTCGGCGGCGTCGTCGGGCCCCATCTCCTCCAGCACGTCGGCCGCCCGCTCCGGTTCCAGCGTCTCCAGGATGCCGATCTGGTCGTCGGGCGGCAGCTCCTCCAGCACGTCGGCCAGCCGGATGTCGTTGAGCGCGCGGGCGATCTCGAAGCGGCGCTTGCTCGGCAGGTCGTGCAGCGCGCTGGCCATGTCGGCGGCCCGCAGCGACTCGAACGCGGAGATCAGCCCGCTGGCCCCCTGGTCCTGCTGCAGCGTGTCGAACCCGGAGACCTCCTCCCAGTCCACGATCCGGGGCTCGCGCCGCCTGCCCTTGTAGACGGCGACCTTGGTGATCTCCCAGGTGGACGGCCTGACCTCCTCCATCGCCACGTCGTAGACCGTCATGGGCTGGTCGCCGAGGCGTACGCTCAGGTCGAGCATCTCGCCGATGACCAGCGTCTCGGCGGCGCGCTGCTCGAACCTGCGCATGTTGAGCCGCCCGGTGAAGACCAGGGAGCCCGCCTCGATGCGGCGGACCCGGGTGATGGGCAGGAAGACGGGGCGGCGCGGCTGCACCTCCACCACGAAGCCGTGGACGTTGGGGCGGCGGCCGATCCGCAGCCCGACCACGACGTCTCGCACGCGGCCGATCTGGTCTCCCGCGGGGTCGAAGACCGGGGTGCCCGGCAGCCGGGCCACGAAGATCTTCACGTGGTCAGGCTAACAGTGCCGTCTTATTGCGCCTGGGACGCCCGGCGTGTCAGTATCAAACCCGCTTAACGGTGATTACGGGTGAGGTGTGCGATGAGGTATGCGGGGCTGGCGCTGGCTTTCGTGTCCTCCTGCTGTTTCGGGTTCTCAGGTCCCATGGCGAAATACCTCATCGCGGCCGGTATGGCGCCGATCGAGGCGGTCTGGACGAGGATGGCGGGCGCGGGCCTGCTGCTCGTGGCGGTGCTGCTCCTGGTGCGCCCGAGAGCGCTGCGGATCCCCGCGTCCAGGCTCCCGTTCCTCGCCCTCTACGTCGTCATGGCGGTGGCCGGGGTGCAGACGCTCTACTTCGTGGCGATCACGCGGCTGCCGGTCGGGATCGCCCTGCTGCTGGAGTTCATGGCGCCGGTGATGGTGGTGGCGTGGGTGCGGGTCGTGCGCCGGATCCGCCTGGCCAGGGCCGCGTACGTGGGCGCGGTCGTGGCCGTGGTCGGCCTGGCGATCGTGGTCGAGGCGTGGCAGGGGATGCGGCTCGACGCGCTGGGCGTGCTGCTCGGGTTGCTGGCCGGAGCGTGCTGCGCCGGGTATTTCCTGATGAACGATAGCTTCGGCGACGACATCGACCCGCTCGGCCTGATCGCCTGGGGCATGACGGGGGCGGCCGTCGTGCTGATCCCGTTCGCCCGGCCGTGGGACATCCCGTACGAGGCGTTCACCCGCTCCGTCGCGCCGGAGGGCGGGCTCACGCTGCCCGTGCTGGCCGCGTACCTGTGGATGGTGCTGATCGCCACCGTGATCGCGTACATCCTGGGCGTCCACGCCGTGCGGCGGCTGTCGGCCGCGGTGGGGGCCACCGTGGCCTCGCTGGAGGTCATCGGCGGCGCCGTGGTGGCGTGGGGGCTGCTCGGGGAGACGCTGGGCGTGTTCCAGATCGTGGGCGGCCTGCTCGTGCTCTCCGGCGCGCTGCTCGCCCAGACCGCCACGGCGAGCGCCCGGCCCGAACCCGCCCCGGAGCTGGAGCCGGTCACCGCGCAGGGATGAGCGCGGGCGCCGGGGATGCGCCGCCAGAGCCGGGCGCGGTCACCGTTCGGGGGTGAGGCGCCAGACCTGGGAGTCGCGGGCCCAGCGCTCGGGCAGGTGCTCGCTGTCGCGGGCGTTGAGCCGCTCCTTGGCCAGCACCGCCACGACGTCGGCCGCCGCGGCCTGGTCGACGGGTGCGACCGCCGCCTCGAACTCCACCAGCCTGGCCCCGTTGTCCTTGCTGCGCAGCGTGACACGCACCCGGTCGAGGGCGTCGAGCCCGGGCAGCTCCTGCTCCTCGCCCCCCGACACCAGGTAGACGGCGCCGTCGTGCCAGGCGTGCCAGGCCAGGCGCGGGCGGTCGAGGGTGAGCCAGAGGATGCTGGACTTCTTCGCGCCCTCCTCGATGGCCGCGGTGGTGCCGCTGGTGTTGTCGCTCACAGCTCAGACTGTAACGGCGAACGCTCCGCCGGTCGAAGGTCCTTGGGGTAGGCCCAGTAGCGTGTGCGCATGCGCTCACGACGTTCGGTGCTCGCCGTGCCAGGCAGCAATCCCCGGTTCCTGGAGAAGGCCCAGACCCTGCCCGTGGACGAGGTCTTCCTCGACCTGGAGGACTCCGTCGCGCCGCTGGCCAAGGAGGAGGCGCGCGGCAACATCGTCGCCGCGCTGCGCGAGGGCGACTGGTCGGGCAAGACGCGGGTGGTCCGGGTCAACGACCTGACCACGCAGTGGACCTACCGCGACGTGATCGAGATCGTCGAGGGGGCGGGGGAGTACGTCGACTGCGTCATGCTGCCCAAGGTGCAGGACCCGACCGAGGTCGTCTGGCTCGACACCCTGCTCACCCAGATCGAGAAGACGATGGGGTACGACGTCGGCAGGATCGGCATCGAGGCGCAGATCGAGAACGCCCGCGGCCTGGTCAACGCCGACGCCATCGCCGGATCGTCCAAGCGGCTGGAGACGCTCGTCTTCGGCCCCGCCGACTTCATGGCCTCGGTCAACATGCGCACGCTGGTGGTCGGCGAGCAGCCGCCCGGCTACGTCGAGGGCGACGCCTACCACTACATCCTCATGCGGCTGCTGATGGCCGCCAGGATGCACGACCTCCAGGTGATCGACGGGCCCTACCTGCAGATCAAGGACGTGGAGGGGTTCACCAGGGTCGCGCGCAGGGCCGCGGCGCTGGGGTTCGACGGCAAGTGGGTGCTGCATCCGGGGCAGGTCGACGCGGCCAACGAGGTGTTCTCGCCGGCGCAGGAGGACTATGACCACGCCGAGCTCATCCTGGAGGCGTACGAGTACTACACCTCGGTGGAGAAGCGCGGCGCGGTCATGCTGGGTGACGAGATGATCGACGAGGCCTCCAGGAAGATGGCGCTCGTCGTGGCCGCCAAGGGGCGGGCGGCCGGGCTCGCCCGTACGAAGAGCTTCACACCTTGAGGCCCACGGCGGTGAAGAACCAGAACGACGACGTCAGCCAGAGCCCCACGAGCACCGTGAACGACAGCCCGCCGAGCACCGGCAGGGTCCAGCCCGGTGTGCCGCGCTTGGGCAGGGCCAGCATCTTCGCGGTGAACAGGCCGTAGAAGAAGCAGCCGAGCAGCGAGTGCGCGAGCACGCGGGGCACGTCGTACTGCAGGCCGAGCGCGTACAGGCAGTGGAAGGCGACGGGGATGGTGAGCAGGAACGCCAGGCGCCCGGACCAGCGGTGCACACCCGGCGGGATCGTGACGCCGAGCTTGCCCCACATCGACATGGCCGAGACGACCTGCACGATCGCCAGCACGAACGCGCCCGTCGTCAGCCACACCTTCATCGGCAGCGCGGCGGAGAAGCCGGCCACGCCGACCGCGAACCCGGTCGGCGTGTGCGCCCGGCCGTACACGCCGAGCGCGAGCACCACGAGCCCGCCGATGAGCAGCGGCACCAGTAACGGGGTCAGGCTGCGGGACGGCTGCTGATGGATCGCGGTCATTGCATCTCCTCGATGAAGCCGTCCACGTCCTTCGGGTAGACCGTGGTGTCCTCGACCGTCACGGGCGCGGTCGGCTGCTCGCTGTCCAGCTGCGGGACGTCGTACTGCTCCTCCCCGGCGAAGGCCGCGCCCACCTGGTACGAGCGGCCGTTCGCGTCCTTGATCACGATCCAGCCGGCGCGGAACTTGGCGCCTCTGACGATGGCGGTGGCCCGGTACAGGCCCGACGGCTTGACCACGGTGGGCGCGGTGAAGTTCCACCGCTTGCCGGCGACCGAGACCCAGCCCTTGGCCCGGCCGCCGCCCAGTTCGGCCGTGACCTTGGACTTGGCGCTCGCCAGGCCGCTGAGCTGAAGCTCGCCCGACGACTCGGTGCCCTTGAACCAGGCCTCGGACCTGCCGTCGCAGAAGTACGCGACGGCCTTGCCGTTCCTGATCGAGATGGCGATCAGCGCTCCGTTGCCCTTCACCCGGCCGCCGTAGTCGGCCTTGGCGATCTTCTTGGGCTCCGTTCGCGTGGGTGAGGGGGACGGCGCGGCCGAGGCGTCAGCGCCGGTGCCCTCCTGCGCGCCCTCGTCGGCCGAGGGCGATGATGCGACGTTGTCTGCGGCCGCGTTCTCGGCGGCCGGTGTCGCCGTGATGCTGGCGACACCCAGCCCCACGGCGAGCACTGCGCCCGCCGCGAGCGTGATGACAGGTCCCAGCCTTGACATGGACTGCTCCCAGGGTCGAAATGTCTACGCCTCCGAGCATCCGCCTAAATCGATGGACCGTCTGTGAACTATTGCGCATCAAGCGGACAGAATAGAGTCATGCAGGAAAATCCAGGGTCACCAATTCCGTACGGCGCGCAGCAGGCCGGATATCCCTACGGGCGGCAACCGCCCTCCTGGTTCCTGCCGGTTCCCGACGGGGCCAGATTCGACCACCTCGCCAGGAACGCCGCCACGCGGCCGTGGCGCTCGATCGTGGGCACGCTCATCATCGGCGTCGGGTTCTTCGCGATCGGCATCCTGGTCGTCTTCGCGTTCGTGATCCTGGCGGCGGCCTTCGGGCTGCCCTCACCGCTCGACCCCGAGACCGGGCTGCCCGCGGGCACGCCCTTCGGCCTGGCCATGACGCTCCTGTCGATCGCGCCCGCGATCCTGCTCGTGTTCGGCACGGCGGCGCTGATCCAGCGGCGCAGGCCGGGCACGCTCTCCTCGGTGGCCGGGCGGCTGCGCTGGTCGTGGCTGCTGCGCTGCACGGCGCTGGCCGTGCTGGCGCTGGCGCTCGGGCAGACGGCGCAGTGGCTCGCGCTGTCGTCGGCCGGCCTGGACAGCGAGATGTTCGGCTGGGCCGGGTGGGAGGCGTTCCTGCCCCTGCTCATCGTGATTTTGCTGCTGGTGCCGTTCCAGGCGGCGGCCGAGGAGCACATGTTCCGCGGCTGGTTCATGCAGGCGGTGGGGGCGCACGTGCGCAGTCCCATCTGGGCGATCCTCATCGGGTCCGCGTTGTTCGCCTCGCTGCACGCGTACTCGTGGGCGGGGCTGGTGGACGTGTTCGCGTTCGGGGCCGTCATGGCCTGGCTTTCGGTGCGGACCGGGGGCCTGGAGGCGCCGATCGCCCTGCACGTGGTCAACAACGTGGTGGCCTTCGGGGTGAGCGCCGCGGCGGGCAATCTCGACGACGCGCTCGACCAAGGCAAGGTGCCGGTGCCGTGGCAGGCGTTGGCGGGAACCGTGGTGCAGCTCGGGGTGTATGCGTTTGGTGTGATGTATCTAGCTAAAAAGCGGTCAATTAGCACTGTTTCGGAATAAACCCGGCAAGAGGTGCCGGGAATCTCACTAGAGAGGTCTCGCTATTCCGGCTCAGGCATGCTGGTCTGGATGCTGTCGGGACGGCGCGGGATTTCCCTGACCGTCCTGGAACGGTCCGCGCGACGCGGCCGGGATCGACCTGTAAGGCCTGTACGACCTGTACGACTAGTTCGACTAGGAGGTGCGGCGCGTGGCCTCCGGCCCCAGCGAACCGCCACGGCGACCGCCGGAAGACGACGAACCACGTTCCGAGAGCACGTCGACACCCCAGGCTCCGGCGGAGCCCAGGATCAGCCACTCGCCGCCCGGCCCGACCGACGACCGGGCCAGGGGGCTGCCGCTGACCTCACCCTGGGGGATGCCGCCGTTCGCCGCGCCGATTCCGGACGAGGAGCCGCCCGAGCCGCCCCGGGGACGCCGGCCGTACGCCTCGCCGACGGCGGAGCCGGAGACCGAGCCCCGCCGGCGGCCGCGCCGCATCGTCAACCGCCCCGACAAACTCGTCGCCGGCGGCCCGCTCTCCCCGGAGAGCGCTTCGCCCGGGTCACCCCCGTCCGGGTCACCTCCGCCTGAGGACCGCGCCGCCGAGCCCGTCGCCGACGCTCAGGAGCGACGTCCGGACGAGCCTGACGGGCCCGCCGCCGGGGATTCCGCCGAGCGGGATTCGGGCGGCGAGGCCGAGACGCCCGAGTGGCGTGAGCCCGTTCCCGAGGTGCCGCGCCCCCGGCCCGAGGCCGACCTGACAGGCGAGCCCGCCCTCAGCGGCGAGGAGCAGGACGACGAGGGGGAGGAGCCCGAGGTGCGGCGGGTCGGACGGCCGCCCGCCGGCCGCCCCACCCGGCCGGACCTGCTGGTCGCGACCGGCACCCCGCGCCCCCAGGGAGCCGCGGGCCGCCACCACAGAGGCCCGGCCCCGGCCGCCTACCGCAGGTCCAGCCCCGTACGCAGGGGCAGCAGAGCCGTCCCGATCGTCCTGAGCGTGGCGGTGGCCGTCCTGGTGGCCACCGGCGTGCTCGTGTGGCAGTGGCCCGACGAGGAGGCGGGCGGCCTGCGCCTGGAGGCGGGCACCGGGCGTTCCGGCGACGACCTGTTCACCGTCCAGGCCGCCGCCGACGGCACCGACCAGAAGCTCAACGACATCATCGCGGTCGGCCGCGCCGTGGTGGCGGTGGGCAGCGACACGACGAGCCCGACGCCGCGCCCGCTGTTCCTGTTCTCACCGGACGGCGGCAAGAACTGGCAGCTCGGCCAGGTGAGCGGCGCCTCCACGCCGACGGTGCGGCGCGTGGTCGGCGGCGACGGCCGCTGGCTGGCCAGCGGCGGCGACGACGCCACCGGCGAGCGCGGCCTGTGGACCAGCGCCGACGGGTTCAGCTGGACGGCGGTCGCGGCCTCCGGGCTGGCCGCGTTCAGGAACGGCGACCACATCGAGGACATCGCGCGCACGGGCTCGGGATTCGTCGCGGTCGGCAGCGCCCCGGCGGACGGCGGCGGAACCGTGCCGGCGATCTGGCGCTCCGGCGACGGCAGGTCGTGGGAGCGCGTGCAGACGAGGGAGCTGGAAGTACGGGAGATCAAGGCCGTGGTCGCCAAGGGTGACACGGTCGTGGCCATCGGAGCCCCCGCGGACGGCGAGGGATCGCGGGTGCTCCGATCGGCCGACGGCGGCCGTACCTGGCAGGCGACCGGCTTCCAGCTCCCCGAGGCGACCGACCTGCGCGCCGGGATGGTGGCGGTGCTGCCCAAGCGGTTCGTGCTGGTGCCGACGCGGCGGCGGACGATCGACGGGGACGTACGCGTCTACTGCTCGCCGACCGGGGCGCAGTGGTCGCAGTGCGGCTTCATCGGCGAGCTGGCCGCGCAGAGCCCCGGCGTCGAGTCGCTGATCTCCTACCCGTCGGGCGTCGCCGCGATCGCGCAGGCCGGCTTCGGCAAGTACTCCGTGCTGACCACCACCGACGGGCGCACCTGGAACAAGCGGACCGACCTCGCCAACCCGCCGGGGGCGACGCTGCGCGGGTTCACCATCTCCGACGGCGGCACCCTGTTCGCCGGCGGCGACCAGGCGGCCTCCGACGTGGACAACCAGCTCGTGCTCATGAGCGCGCCGGCGCGCGGCTCGGCCTCGCGGGTGCCGCTCGGCGAGGTGGAGGGCCTGACCAGGGTCGCCAGGGAGACGAACGCGCTGACCAGCCACGCCGGCCGCTACGTCGCCGTCGGCTCGGCCTCGGGCGACGCCGGCCTGTGGACGATCAGGAACTGGCAGAGCTGGAAGTCCATGAGCCTGGGCGGCCCCGGCAGGCAGACGCTGGAGGACGTGGCGTACGGCGCCCGCGGCTGGCTGGCCGTCGGTGGCACCGAGACGAACGTGTCCGTCGCCGACCCCCTGCTCGTCACCTCGGGCGACGGCGAGAACTGGAAGCGGGTCAACGTCACCGGCGACCTGGCCCGCAGGGCGGACCACCCCTACCTGCGCACGCACGCGGTGACGGCGGGCAAGAAGGGTTACGTGGTGGCGGGCGAGTCCAAGGACCAGGCGGGCCGGGTCGGCGCCGCCCTGTGGTTCACGCCCGACATGCGGAAGTACACCCGGTCGGAGAAGCTGCCGCAGGGCGGCGCCGGCGTCCGCGTCCACGACGTCGTCTCCGTCGGCGACGGCTACCTGGCGGTGGGCGGCTCGGGCGGCGCGGACCAGGAGACCAGCGTGGTGTGGCACTCGGCGGACGGCGTGAACTGGAGCGCCCGCGAGCGCGTGTCACCTCCCGGCTCGACCTCGGCCGGGCTGCGCCGGATCACCGCCTACCGCGACCAGCTCGTGGCCATCGGCACGGCCCTCACGGACGGGGCGCGGCGCGCGTTCGCCGCCGTCTCGGACGACGAGGGCGAGAGCTGGCGGACGGCCTGGCTGCCGGCCGAGCGGGCGGCGGCCGTGTACGACCTGGCCGCGGCGGACGAGGGTCTGGTCGCGGTCGGCTGGCACGGGGTGCCCGGCGAGGGCGACAGCGCGGCCTGGACCTCGCAGGACGGGCTCTCGTGGAACCGCATGGAGCTCACCCAGGACCGGCTGGCGGGCCAGGGGAGCCAGTGGCTGTCGGCCGTGGCCGTCGAGGGGACGGAGGTGGTGGCACTCGGCCGGTCCACCACGTACAGCGCCGACCACCTGATCCTGTGGACGTCCAGCCTGACCTCCAACCGATAGCCCCGGCAGACCGATCGTTCCTCAGGAGGGGAGCACGTCCCATTCCCGCAGCGACTCCAGCAGGCCCTCCACCAGCGGCAGCCGCAGCAGCTCCGCCCGCCCGCACCACCGCGCGTCGGCGGCGTCGTCGCCGGCCACCAGCTCGCCTCCCGCCACCGTGGCGAGGTAGTCGCGGATCGCGTACGTGTCCCCGCCGAGCCCCGGGCGGTCCACCGCCCCGGCCAGCCGGCCCACCTCCACCCGCAGCCCCGTCTCCTCCAGGACCTCACGGCGCACGCCGGCCTCGTCCGTCTCGCCCGGCTCCAGCCTCCCGCCGGGGACCGACCAGAGCCCCGCTCCGGGCGGACGACCCCGCTTGATCAGGAGAAGCCGGTCAGAAGCGTCGATGATGATCGCACCCACACAATTTACGCGCACCTGACCAAGATTACGACGAGATAACGGATAGCGGTCTTGACGCGGCCGCCCCCGGGAAAGCACCGTGGGTAGTTGTGAGAGCGGCTCCAACCTGCCCGCGGTGTTTTGGCCCGCTTCACGGGCCGAATACCTGGTCGAGTGCGTTTCGATGTGACGCGCACGGCGACGTGCTGCCGTACCAGCCGCCGTTGCCGCCGACCAGCACCGCGCTAGAGGCGATACGCAAGACGTCCGTCGTACCGGTGTGGCTGCCGTGGCCGCTGCCCGCCGGATGGCTGGTGACCGGCTTCGGCGAAGTGGGTGACCAGCGCACCGGCGCCAGAGCCAGCCTGGTCGCGCTGACCGGGCCGTCGCTGATGGAAGGGCCGGCCGATCTGCTCATCATCGCGGAGGAGCCCGGCATCGGGCTCGGGGCGGCGTTCGCGGGGCTCGACGGCCCCGATCCCGGCGAGGGGTTCGACGCGGGGCCGCCGAACGCGAAGCTGTCCGTGCTCGGCCATCCCGCCCCGCTGTGGTGCGTCGACGGCGAGGACGACCGTGCCGTCTACGCCGGCGAGGCGCTGGGCAACTGGCTGTGGGCCGTCGCCTGGCCCGCCGACGCCGGATGCGTGATCGCGCTCGGCGAACTGTCGCTGCTCGACGCCCGTGACCACGATCTGGACGTGCCGTTCGGGGCGTTCTCACCGAGACTCGAGGATTAGGACAGGCGAACGCGATTCGCGTGGTCCGGCGAACGGGCTAGAGTTCGGAGGCGTGACAGCGCGTATCGAGCGAGTGGTGACCGAGGGCGTCGTCGACATCGACGGCACCGAGCACAAGGTCGAGAACAACACCTGGATCGTGGGTGACGACGACGAGGTCATCGTCATCGACGCGGCGCGTGACGCCGAGAAGATCCTGGAGCAGGTGGGCGAGCGGGAGGTGCTGGCCGTCATCTGCACGGCGGGCCTGCCCGACCACGTCGGGGCGGCCATCGAGGTGGCCAGCCGCGACGAGGCCGTGGTCGCCCTGCATCCCAAGGACAAGCCGCTGTGGCGGGAGACCTGGCGGGAGACCTGGCCCGACATCGACATGGAGGACGACGGCATCTTCGGCGTGGCCGAGGTGCAGCTCGACGTCCTGGAGACGCCCGGGGTCTCGCCCGGCGGCGTGTCGCTCTACTGCGAGGCGCTCGGAGCCGTCTTCACCGGCAAGGCCCTGCAGGCCGACGGTCCCGGCAAGCTGGGCGGCGAATATCCCGCCCTGGCCGACCAGCTCACCTCGATCGGCGGGCGGCTGTTCACGCTGCCGGCCGACACGCGGGTGCTGGCCTCCCACGGCGACGAGGTGACGATCGGCGACCTGGAGCCCCACTTCGACGACTGGGTGTCCGGCTCGCTGACCCGTACCGAGACCCCCGCCGAGGCCGAGGGCCCGCTGACCGACGGCACCAGGCTCTCCGGCATCAAGCTCGACCCGAGCGACGACTAGGTGGGTGCGGGCGCGACCGGAGTGAGCGGGCGGCGCCGGGCGACGGCGGCCGCCGCGCGGAGCGAGGCCGGATGAGTTCCGTCGCGGGGCAGCTTCCGCTCGAAGGGATGCCGCGGCGGCTCTACTCCTGTACGCCGTCGCGGCTGAACACCTGGCTCGACTGCCGCCGCCGCTACCGGTTCACCTACCTGGACCGGCCGCAGCCCTCCAAGGGGCCCGCGTGGGCGCACAACAGCGTCGGCGCGAGCGTGCACAACGCGCTGGCGGGCTGGTGGCGCGAGCCGTACGAACGGCGCACCCCGCTGACGGCGTCCATCCTGCTCACCAACGGGTGGATCAACGAGGGGTTCAAGGACGTCGAGCAGTCGGGGCGCTGGCTGGGCCGCGCCCGCGACCTCGTGTCCGGATATGTTGCGACTCTGGATCCGACGGACGATCCGGTGGGCGTCGAACGCACGGTCGCCACCCGGACCAAGGTCATCGCCGTCTCCGGCCGCATCGACCGGCTCGACCGGCGCGGCGACGAGCTGGTCGTGGTCGACTACAAGACCGGCCGCCGCCCGCTCACCCAGGACGACGCCCGTTCTTCGCTCGCGCTGGCGATCTACGCCATCGCCGCATCGACGATGATGCGCACCCCGTGCCACCAGGTCGAGCTGCACCACCTGCCCACCGGCGAGATCGTCGAGTGGCGTCACACCGACGAGTCGCTGGCCCGCCACCTGCACCGCGCGGAAGACCTGGCCAGTGAGGCCGCCGAGGCCGACGAGCGGTACCGGGCGGCCGTGCAGGCGCCCCCCGGCACGACGCGCCGTGCGCCCCAGGGCCGGCGCGAGACGGTCGGGCCGCCGGAGGTGCCCGCCGAGGTCGACGCGCTGTTCGCGCCCAGCCCAGGGCCGATCTGCTCCTGGTGCGACTTCCGCCGGCACTGCCCCGAGGGCCAGGCCGCCGGTCCCGACCGCCAGCCCTGGGACGGCCTGGCGGAGTGAACCGGCGCGACCGCGGTCCTGCCGTCCGTCAGGCGGCGGCCCGCGCGTTCGGCCAGCGCCGGGGGTCGGTCAGCCCCTTGAGGCCCTTGCGCACGTCGTAGCCGAGCGCGCCCAGCCGCGCCGCGGACGCGTGCAGCATGTCGCGGGTGGCCGGCATGAAGGCGTGGTCGTGCACGGGCTCGGGCACGGAGTTGGCGGCCAGCCGGAACGCCGCCAGCGCCGCGGTCACGCTCGCCCGCGGGACCTCGGGCAGCGCGCCGTACATGCGCCTGGCCCAGCCGGGCAGCGTGTAGTAGCAGAGCGCGCCGAACGGGAAGTAGACGGGCTTTCCGGCCGAGAGCGGGCGCAGCTCCTTCGGCAGCCGCGGCCAGAGCAGGAACCGCACGGTCGCGGCCGCCTCCGGCGTCACGCGCAGACTGGGGCGTACCCGCTTGAAGTAGGTGTCCATCTCCGCGCGCGAGCCGGGCACGTCCTCCTCGTGCAGCCCCACGTACGTGGCGCTCTTGCGCTGCTCGCGCAGGTAGCGGTCGGCCTGGCGCCCGCTCAGGCCCAGCCCGCCGCGCGTGGTCACCTCCAGGTACGACGACACCTCCGCGCAGTGCACCCACAGCAGCAGCTCGGGATCGTCCACCCGGTGCGTCCTGCCGGTGGCGGGGTCGTGGACGCGCAGCGCCTTGTGGATGCCGCGCACCCGTCTGCCGATCTCGTCGGCCTCCCGCGGGCTGCCGAACGTCACCCGCCCGACGAAGTCCGCCGTGCGGCGCAGCCGCCCGAACGGGTCCTCCTGGAAGTTGGAGTTCTGCCAGACGCCCAGCATGGCCAGCGGATGCAGCGCCTGGAGCATGAGACCGCGCACGCCGGCTACCCACATCGAGCGGTCGAGGTGCACCTGCCAGGTGGCGCTCTGGGGTGGCTGGACGACGATGTCTTCGATGGCCGTCATAGTAAGTACAGAATTACATGGCGCTGGACCTTGTGTCCAAATAGTGCTTTTCGGCCGCGTTCCAGAACCTGACCAGCGCCGCCGCCGTCGTCTCCGGCGCCTCGACCGCGGGCGAGTGGACGGCGCCCGGCACCACCACGCAGTCCGCGCCGAGCCTGGCGGCCATCTCCGACTGCGCGTCGGGCGGCCAGCCGTCGTCGTGCTCGCCGTAGAGCACCAGCGTCGGGATCTCCACCTGGCGCAGCTCGTCGGTACGGTCGCGCATGGTCAGCACCTCCTCGGCCATCCGGGACAGCCCGGTCGGCGAGTTGGTGAGCAGGCGCTTGCGCAGGAACGCGAGGATCTCGTCGGAGACGTCGGCGGCCAGCGCCTCGGGCTCCAGTCGGTGCTGCCAGACGTGTTCGAGACCCAGCACGGGGATCTCTTCCATGATCTTCTTGCCGTTGCGGGCCCGCCTGCCCTCGATCGCGCCGGGACCCGAGCCCATCAGCGTGAACGACGCGAACTTCGTCCGCCCGTCGACGACCGCCTCCCTGGCCACCAGCCCGCCGAAGGAGTGGCCGACCAGATGGACGGGATCGCCGCCGCCGACCACCTGGGCGAGCAGGTCTACGTCCGCGCCGAGCGCGGCGCACGTGTAGGCGTCGGGGGTCTCGGGGCCCGGGGTCTCGTACTGGCCGCGCAGGTCGATGGCGACGACCCGGCGCCCGGACTGGGCCAGGGTCATCAGGACCGCGATGAAGTCCTCCTTGCTGCCCGTCAGGCCGGGGACCAGGAGCGCGGGCCATCGCTCGACCACACCACTGACCGGCAGCGCCTCCAGGGCCGCGAACGTGCCCTGTGACGTCTCGATCTTCTGTGGTGCAACGCCAGGAGGCAGGTCGAGGAATCGCGGCGTACTCACGTGGGGCAACAATACCCAGAGGTCAGCGCCTCGACACCGGCATGGCCTCGACGCCGGTGCGGATTCGGGGGAGTTGCGAGGTATCCGAACCCCGCCGATCCGGCCCGGACGCGGGCGCACCATCGGCCGGGTGGGGACGCCCCGGAGGGCCGGACGCGCAGGGGAACCGGCCTCATGGCACAGTCGGCGCGGCCGTGAGGCCGCGAGAGGAGCCGTGGAGGCTTCTCAGGCCACGCCAGAGCGCATCACCGCCCATGGGGGCTCTTCGGCCACCCAGACGCCCGCTCAGGGCCGTCCACGCGCGTCTGTAGCCGCCCCGGCGCCTCCAGGCCCGGCAGTCCGCACGTAAGGCCCGTTCTGCGCAAGGAGCCCGTTCCGCGTCAGGGGCCCGTTCTGCGTCAGGAGTCCGTTCCGCGTCAGGGGCCCGTTCTGCGTCAGGAGTCCGTTCCGCGTCAGGGGTCCGAGCTGCGTCAGGGGCCCGTTCCGCGTCAGGGGTCCGTACTGCGCGAAAGGGGGCTGGACGCGCGGAAGGGGTCTGGACGCGCGGAAGGCGCGCACCCTGGATGGGGTGCGCGCCTTCCGTCGGGTGCGCGCCCGTGTCGGGCGCGCACCGGGGTCGTCCGGGTCAGCCGGCGCGGCGGCGGTTGCCGCCGCCCCCGCGGGCCTGGCGGCGCTGCTGCTTGCGCTCGGTCGCGGCGGACGGCGCGATGTCGTCCTCGTCCGTGGCCAGGTCGGGCGACTGGAAGATCACCGCGAACGGGCTGGGCGGGATGATGCGCTCCGGCTCCTGGCGCGCCGGTGGCGGCGGCGTGGACAGGAAGCTCGGCTCGGGTACCCGCTGCGTGACAGGCTCGGCCTGACGCACGACGGGCTCGGCCTGACGCTCGGTCACCGGCTCGGACCTGCGGGCTGCCGCGGGCGCGGCCTCCCGCTCGGTCACCGGCGCGGCGGCCCGGCGCTCGGTCACCGGCTCGGCCGCCTCCGGCTCGGGGGCGGCGGCGCGGACGCGGGTGCGCCTGGCCGGAGCCTCCGTGACCGCATCGGCGGGAACGTCCGAGGCAGTCCTGCGGGTACGGGTCCGCCTGGCGGGCGCCTCCGTGACCTCCTCGGCGTCGGCCGGCTGCGCGGGCGTGCCCGCGACCGGCGACTCGGGAGCCTCGGCGAGCGCCTGCTCGATGGCCGAGGAAGCGGCGCCCCTGCGGGAGCGGGTGCGCTTCGGCTCGGCCGCGGCCTGGACCTCGTCCGCCGTGAAGATCGCCGGAGTCTCGTCCGTCTTGGCATTCACAGGCTCGACCTCCGGCCTCTCGACGGGTGCGTTGTCCGCCAGCTCCCGTCCGCCGCGGGTGCGGCGGCGCTGGCGCGGCGTACGGGCGGGGCGCTCCTCGCGCTCCTCCCGGCGTCGTCCGCCACGGGTGCGGATCCGGCCGGTCTCACCGAGGTCCTCGATGCGCTCCGCGGACAGTCCGGCGCGTGACCGGCTGGCGTGCGGCAGGACGCCCTTGGTGCCCTTGGGGATGTTCAGCTCGGAGTAGACGTGCGGCGAGGTGGAGTAGGTCTCCTCGGGCTCGGCGAAGTCCATGCCGAGCATCTGGTTGATCATCTTCCAGCGGGTCAGCTCCTCCCACTCCACGAACGTGACCGAGATGCCCGTGCGCCCGGCCCGGCCGGTGCGGCCGATGCGGTGCACGTAGGTCTTGTCGTCGGTGGGGCAGTCGTAGTTGACCACGTGGGTGACGTCGTCGATGTCGATGCCGCGGGCCGCCACGTCGGTGGCCACCAGCACGTCGATCTTGCCGTTGCGGAACGCCCGCAGGGCCTGCTCGCGCTGGCCCTGGCCGAGGTCGCCGTGCACGGCCGCGACGGCGAACCCGCGCGTGTCGAGCTGCTCGGCGACCATGTCGCAGGCCCGCTTGGTCTCGCAGAAGACCATGGTGAGCCCGCGGCCCTCGGCCTGCAGCAGCCGCGCGACGATCTCGATCTTGTCCATGCGGTGGGCGCGCCACACGATCTGGCGCACCTGCGGCGTGGCCTCACCCTCGCCGCTCTCCATCTCGGCGCGTACGTGCGTCGGACGGTTGAGGTATTTGCGCGACAGCGAGACGATCTCGCCCGGCATGGTCGCCGAGAACAACATCGTCTGCCGCTGCGCCGGGATCAGCTTGAAGATCCGCTCGATGTCAGGCAGGAAGCCCAGGTCGAGCATGCGGTCGGCCTCGTCGAGCACGAGGGTGGTGACCTGGCTCAGGTCGAGGTGCTTCTGCTTGACCAGGTCGAGCAGGCGGCCGGGGGTGCCGACGATGACGTCGACCCCGGCCTTGAGCGCCTCGATCTGCGGCTCGTACGCACGGCCGCCGTACACGGTGAGGACCCGGGAGCCGAGCTTGCCGGCCGCGGTCACGAGGTCCTCGCTGACCTGTACGGCCAGCTCACGGGTCGGCACGATGACCAGCCCGCGGGGCTTCTTGCGGTTCTTGCGCGGCTTGCCGATGCTCTGGAGCATCGCGATGCCGAACGCGAGGGTCTTTCCCGTGCCTGTGCGTGCCTGGCCGATCAGGTCCTGGCCGCTCAGGGCGAGCGGGAGTGCCATCTCTTGGATGGGGAACGGTGCGACGATGCCCTCGGTCTCGAGGGCATCGGCGATCTCTGGTGTGACTCCGAGGTCTCGGAAAGTCGTCAGCGTGGCCTGCCTCAGTCTCAAATGAAGGCGGGCCTGCCGGGACCGACGGGCGGAAAACAGCCCCGTGTCGTGGGTCCTCGCGGTAGAGCCAGCCCTCTCGCGTCATCAGCGACCGCGCACCCGGGGAATCGGGGGTAATCGGGGGATTCCCCCGAATTAACACAGTGCGGTCGCACTTTCACAGAGCAGTGTACTCGATACCACAACGCTGACCGAGCTTGCGTATGTTCCCGTAGATTCACCGAAGTACGCTGCCTTCCATGAACGAGTCTCCTGGAGTCGTCGATCTGCTCGGCGTGCTGGCCTATGCGGAGCTCAGCGCGTACGAGCGGATGACCGAGGACGCCGCCACCCTGGCGCCCTCGCTGGCCGACCGGGCCGCGCTGAGCGAGCTGGCCGTGACCGAGTACGCCCACTTCCGCCTCCTGCGCGACCGGCTGGGCGAGCTCGGCGCCGATCCCGACGCGGCGATGGCGCCGTTCGTGGCCGCGCTGGACGCCTGGCACGCGCAGACGAGGCCGGCCGACTGGCTGCAGGCGCTGGTCAAGACGTACGTGGGAGACGGGATCGCGCTCGACTTCTACCGGGAGGCGGCCAGGCACCTCGATCCCTCGATCGCCAAGCTGGTGGACGAGGTGCTGGTGGACGAGGAACGCTCGCAGTTCGCGGTCGAGCGGGTCAGGGCGGGCATCGAGGCCGAGCCGACCGCCGCCGGGCGGCTCGCGCTGTGGGCACGCCGGCTCGTCGGGGAGGCGCTCAGCCAGGGGCAGCAGGTGGCCTCGGCGCGGCCGGAGCTGGCTCTGCTGCTGATGGAGTCGCTGGGGGAGGGGCAGACCGATCTCTCCCGGCTCTTCGCGAGCCTGACCGAGGCGCACAACAAGCGCATGACGGCCATGGGCCTCTGACCTGCTCCCTGCCTGGCTTCCCCCCTCCCACACCGCCTTGTCTGGGCGGTGCGACTGTTGTGCGGGTTGTCCTGCGGGGATTGTGCGGCTGTTGTGCGGTTTGTTCTGCGGCGGGTCTGGTCATCGGGCGGCGCGAGGGCACGAAACGGCGGTAGCGTGCCAGACATGAGGGCCTCGCGCCGCTACGGCAGTTCCTTGACCAGATGTGGGCCGAATCGCTGGACCTCGCGCGCGGTGTTGCGGAGAGGCAGCGCGGAATGCCCGGCGACCGAACCGGGACGGGCGTACGTCCCCCGCCGCCGATGGCCCCGCGCCTGCGCACTCGCCCGCCCCGGCACCCACCACTGACCCGACCCCGCCAGGCCGCCCGCGCACGGCGAGCCAGGTGATGGCTCGTGCTCGTGAAGGGGTACGGCGGTCGAGCCGTACCCCCTCCGATGAGTCTCTACAGCGTGCCGCCGAAACCGACCGGCCGGGCCTCGTCCTCGCCGATCTCGACAAACCCGAGCGAGGCCACCGGCACCAGCACCCGCCTGCCCTTCACGTCGGTGATCGAGAAGACGCCGCCGCGATCGACGGCCAGCGCGTTTCTGATCTCCTCCTCGACCTGCTGGGCCGTGAGCTCGGTCTCGACAACGAGTTCGCGGTGTACGGACCGTACGCCGATCTTGACTTCCATGGTGGCTCCCTATTCGACGGGCTGGCTCACTCCATCGTGACCGCTCAGGCCGGCGAAAAGGGTGAATGATCGCGGCCAGCGAACGGGTTATGCCGTACGCGGAAAACCGCTGATGCCGCGCCAGGCCAGCCGGGCCATGAGCTGCTCGGCCGCGTCCTTCGGAATCGAGCCGTGGGTGGTGACCCAGTAGCGGGCGCTCACCTCGGCCATGCCCACCAGCCCGACCCCGAGCAGGTGCGCCTCGTCGCTGGTGCAGCCGGTGTCCTCCTGGATCAGCTCGCTGACCATCTCCGCGCACTGGCTGAGCGAGTGCTCGACCCGCTGGCGTACCGGCGCGACGTTGCGCAGGTCCGACTCGAAGACCAGGCGGAACGCCTCACCCTGGGAGGAGACGAAGTCGAAGAACGCGCTGAACGTGGCCTGCACGCGCAGTTTGTTCTCCTGCGTGGAGGCCAGCGCCTCTCTGCACCGGTTGACCATGTCCTCGGCGTGCAGGTCGAGCAGCGCCAGATAGAGCTCGAGCTTGCCGGGGAAGTGCTGGTAGAGCACCGGCTTGCTGACCCCGGCCCGGTCGGCGATCTCGTCCATGGCGGCCGCGTGATAGCCGTTCTCCACGAACACTTCCTGCGCGGCGCTCAGGAGTTGCCGGCGGCGGGCCAGACGGGGCAGCCGGGTGCCCCGGGGTTTGGCATCCGGGGTTGCGGTCACGCGGGTCTCCATTGCTCTCTCAGCGGGCTGTGCGGACATCCTACGTGCGCGCCGGCCGCGGCCCGGTGACAACGCTCATCACCGGTCATCCGTCGCGCACCTCGCCGGCGTCAGCCCAGCTCAGCGGTAGTCCTCGTCGTCGAGGTCCACCTCGCGGTCCTGGTCGGCGGCGTCGGCGGGATCGACGTCGAGCGGCAGCTCACGGCGCAGCCTGCCGGTCTGCGAGCCCAGCTCGCGCTGCTGCTCGGCGGCGTCCGCCTCGGGCGTCTCGATGGACAGCTCCCCCTCGTCGATCGACACCTCTGCCTCGTCCTCCTCGATGTAGGCCCGCTCATCCCCGCGAATGTCCATCTCCGACATCTCTGTCCCCTCTCGGTGTGGACGCACCCAGCCTACGCCCGGCGGAAAAGGTCGCCGCGCTTCTCCACTCTGGCGAGTACGTCGGGCGCGGTGAAAACCAGGTCATCAGGATCTTCGCAGCTCTCGACCTCTTTCCACGTGAGCGGCGTCGACACGGTGGGCCGTTCCCTGGCCCGCAGCGAGTAGGGCGCGACGGTGGTCTTGGCCGGGTTGTTCTGGCTCCAGTCGATGAACACCTTCCCCGGACGCAGCTTCTTCGCCATCACGCTGACGACCTCGTCGGGATGCTCCTTGGCCAGGAGCTGGGCCAGCCTCTTGGCGTACGCGGACGGCTCCTCGCGGCAGTCCCAGTCCGCGTACAGCTGCATGCCCTTGTTGCCGCTGGTCTTCGGCACGGCCGTGAGGCCCTCCTCCTTCAGCGCCTCGCGCAGCATGAGCGCCACGCGCGTGCACTCGACGATCGTCGCGGGCGGCCCCGGGTCGAGGTCGAAGACGAGCGTGTCGGGCGGCAGCGCCGCGCCGTCCTCGTCCACGCGCCACTGGGGGACGTGCAGTTCGAGTGCGGCGAGGTTGGCGTAGTAGACGAGCGTGGGCAGGTCCTCCACGACGGCGAAGTCGATCGTCTCGCGGTTCTTGGTGCTGCCGGGCACGGGCAGGCTGACCCGCCTGACCCAGTCGGGCGTGTGGTCGGGGGCGTTCTTCTCGAAGAAGAACTGGCCGGTGACGCCGTTGGGGTAACGCTTGACGGTCAGCGGCCTGCCTTCGAGGTGCGGCAGCAGGACGGGCGCGATGCGGCTGTAGTAGTCGATGATCTCGGCCTTGGTGAAGCCGTACTCGGGATAGAGGACCTTGTCCAGGTTGCTCAGGGCCAGCTCGCGGCCGTCCACCTTGACCGGCACCTTCATCGCGTGACCTCCGCGGGGAGCTTGTCGGGGCGCAGACCGCGCCACACGGGATGGCGCAGCCGCTGCTCGTCGGTCCACATCGTGTAGGCCACCTCCCCGACCAGATCGGGCCTAACCCACCGATTTCTCCACGGAACCTCGTTGCGGAACGGGCTGCGCGGGATCTCCAGGGGCCGCAGCATCCGGTACAGATCGTCGAGTACGGCGTCGGTGAACCCCGTGCCGACGTGCCCCACATACGTCAGCCCCTCATCCGTGAACACGCCCATGAGCAGCGACCCGATGCCTCCCGCGCGGCGTCCCTTGCCGGGCTTCCAGCCGCCGATCACGACCTCGCGGGTGGTCAGGTTCTTCACCTTGATCCACCAGGGCGACCGGGTGCCCGCCCGGTAGGGCGAGTCGAGCCGCTTGGCGACCACGCCTTCGAGCCCCTGCTCATGCGTGGCGCTGAGCAGGTCGGACGCGCCGGGAAAGTAGGGGGCCGCGCCGATGTCCAGCTCGTCGAGCAGCGCGCGGCGGTCGCGGTAGGTGAGGTCGAAAAGCGGCGTCCCGTCGAGATAGAGCAGGTCGAACGGCATGTACGTGATCGGATACAGCCGCAGCAGGTCCGGCTCGGGGTCGGTCAGGTGCATGCGGTGCTGGAGCCGGATGAAACTGGGCCGGCCACGGGGGTCCAGCGCCACGAGCTCCCCGTCGATGACCGCGTTCTCGATCCCGAAGCCGGAGATCTCCGGATAGCGGCGCGTGTACTCGACCCCGTGCCGGCCCATCAGCCGCACACCGCCGCCGTCGAGGTGCAGCAGGGCCCGGATTCCGTCCCACTTGACCTCGAGACCGTACAGATCGCGGTCGGAGGGTAGTTCCCCAGGTACAGCGAGCATCGGTTCGATTGGGTATGGCATTGGTTGCCCCATGACGGGTATGTGCCCCAAGGCGAGCTGTTGAGAGCTGAGGAGTGTCCATGCGCAGCATCTGGAAAGGTGCGATCTCCTTCGGACTGGTGACGATCCCGGTCAAGCTCTACTCCGCGACAGAACAGAAGGACGTCTCCTTCCACCAGGTGCACCGCGAGGACGGCGGCAGGATCCGGTACAAGCGCGTGTGCACGCTGGACGGCGAGGAGGTGCAGTACGCCGACATCGCCAAGGGCTACGAACTGGCCTCGGGCGAGATGGTCGTGCTCACCGACGAGGACTTCGAAGGCCTGCCCCTGACCACCTCGCGCCGGATCGACGTGCTCCAGTTCGCCCCCGCCGAGCAGATCGACCCCATCTACTTCGCCAAGTCGTACTATCTGGAGCCCGACGCGCAGGGGGCGAAGCCGTACGTGCTGCTGCGCAACGCCCTGGAGAGCTCGGGCCAGGTCGCGGTGGTCAAGGTGGCGCTGCGCCAGCGCGAGTCGCTGGCGACGCTGCGGGTCAGGGACGGCGTGTTCGTCCTGGAGACCATGCTCTGGCCGGACGAGATCCGCACGCCCGACTTCGGCTTCCTGGAAGAGGACATCGAGGTACGCGCACAGGAACTCAAGATGGCCGAGTCCCTCATCACCACCATGGAGTCGGACTTCGACCCCAGCGAATACCACGACACCTACCGCGAGGCGCTGCAGCAGGTGATCGAGGCCAAGGTCGCGGGCAAGGAGGTCATCCCCGCCCAGGAGGAAGAGGAGGGCGGGCCCGCGGTGGACCTCATGGCGGCGCTGCGGGCGAGCGTGGAGGCCGCCAAGCGGGAACGCGAAGGGGCGCCGGCCAAGCCGAAGAAGACGGCCGGGAAGTCGAAGAGCGAGGAGAAGGCCCCCGCCAAGCGCAAGACCCGCAAGTCCGCGTAGCAGCCCCCTGAGGGCCCGGTCGCGCTGCGGGCCCGCTCCACCGAGCGCGCTGTGCCGCCCGGTCCTGCTGCACCGAATCCTGCCGTGCCGCCGGTCTCGCTTCGCCGAGCCCTGCCGTGCTACTGGTCCTCCTTCGCACTGAGCCGTGCCGTGCTGCTGGGTTGCCTCACTGAAGCCTCTTGCTGTGCGGCGAGCTCGCTTCCGAGCGCTGCTGTGCTGTCGGCTCGCCCGAACCGCTGTCGCTCTGTCCTCTGTAGGGCCGCGTAGGCCGTTCTGCGGCCGTGTGACCTGCCCGCCGATCCACAGACCGGTCGCTCACCGGGCCGCATCGGGCAGCGCATCGGGCAGCGCATCGGCTCCGGCACAGCTCAGCGAGTCGGCGACGAGTGGATCACCAGACGGGTCCTGCCCGGCCTGCCATGTCGATCATCAAATGGGACATATCAGGATAATTCGTGTTACTTCATCGTATAGCCCTTTAATGCAAGCAATAAGATTGTTAATGCAGAGCAAAATGGAGCTGTGCCTGTTTGCTAGGCAATCTGCCGGAAATGACAGCTTGTGGATGACTCTTCAGCGGGCGTCCAAGATTTGTTTCCGGTTATTTCGGAAACGTCGAGAACGGGGCAATCGATCCTTTAGGGGGAATACGCAATGCCCAAGCTCAAGAGCGTACTCGCAGGCCTCGCCGTCAGCACCGCGCTGGCCGGCGGTGTGGTGAGCGCGGGAGCGGCCACCACCGCTGCCAGCGCCGACGCCGCCACCCAGGTCAGCACCGGCACGTCCGTCCTCACCAACGGCTGCGGCTGGGGCTGGCGGCGGAACCGCTGTGGCGGCTGGGGCTGGAACCGTGGCGGCTGGGGTTGGCGCCGTCACCACCACCACAAGCTCCGCGTCAAGGTCAAGATCCACAACCGCAACTACAACCGTAACCACAACCACTTCCCGAGGGTCGAGCGCGACGCCGTCACTCGGTAATTGACGACCGTCCAGGAGTGGGTCCGTAGTTTTATACGGAACGTTATCCCTTTCTCCTAGCGGCACCCAGGTGAGGGCTCTCCGGCGTTTGCCGGAGGGTCCTCATCCTGTTATTCGCGCACCCGTGGAAAAGCGCTCGCCTTTATGAGGTGAGGGCGGCTCGGGCCTGCCCGCGAACGTACGCGAGGCCTGTCCGCCCTGGAACACGTCGGAGCGGCGCGCAGGACCGCCACCTCACAGCGGCGAGGACATCGCTGTGAGGCGGTGACCCGCGTGCCAGGCGCCGCGTTGCGTGCATCCGCACGCCGAGGTCGCACAGAGCCGCATGGACGGCCACCGATGGTGCGAGGGGGCGGGGCGGCCGGGAGGCAGTGGTTGCAGTGGCGCTCTGGTGGAGTGGTGCTGCGGCCGGCTGGCGACCCACACCTCCCCACGGCCGATCCCTGCGCCGAGGGCTGCCGAGAGGCGGTGACGTCGCTCGACTTACGACCCACACCTCACGATGCCGCTCCCGCAATGAGGACCGCCGTCGCACGAAGATCCGCCCGCGTGCAGAGGACGGCGGGCAGCACGAGCAGCGGACTCGCCGGTCTCCGTGGCCGCCGGGCGGACATCCGACGAGGGGGACGCGCCGAGTGCCGGTACCGATCGGGCGGGTGTTCGGCGTGGACGGATGGACGCCTTGACTGCCTGTACCGGTCGGGCGGGTGTTCGGTGCAAGGGGACGGCCGCGTTGAGCGTTCGTGGAGAGTGCGGCGTTGGGGGACGGCCGCGTTGAGCGTTCGTGCAGGGTGCGGCGTTGGGGATGGACGCGTTGAGTATTCGTGCAGGGTGTGGCGTCAGGAGATGGACGCGTCGAGGGGGCGTACAGGCCGGGTGGATGTTCGCTGTGAGGGCCGGACGTGCTGAGTGCCCGCATTCGCCGGGTGGGCGGCCGGTCCTCGGTAAGGAGGTCGGGTACCGCTCGCCGGTGAATGCGGGCACTCAGTGGTGTGCCTGAGCTCATCGCCCGGGTCGTTCATCGCCCTGGGCGGACTCCGCGCCGGCGCGGTGGGCGCGCGGCGGGTTCAGGCCGTGCCAGAGGTGTTACCACCTGTGGCGGTCACCACCGTTGTGGTTGTGGTTCCGGTTGATGATGACGATCCTGATGCGTCCCAGGCCGTGGTGGTGGCGACCCCAGCGGTTGCCGCGGTTCCAGCCCCAGCCGCCGCAGCGGTTCCGCCGCCAGCCCCAGCCGCAGCCGTTGGTGAGGACGGACGTGCCGGTGCTGACCTGGGTGGCCGCGTCGGCGCTCGCCATGGTGGTGGCCGCTCCCGCGCTCACCACACCTCCGGTCAGAGCGGTGCTGATGGCGAGTCCTGCGATGACACTCTTGAGCTTGGGCATTGCGCTTTCCCCCTAAAGGATCGATTGCCCCGTTCAGCCGCTGCAAGGCTGTCCGCGTCAAAGCGAATGGGCCGTCCAGCGACTCGGATGACGACTAACATTTCATCCGCACACAGCATATTTCCGAGAGAAAGCGCGACAAACCGGACTTACTGGTTTTTGCCCGACACGAGGCATTTCCATGGGACGGCGAACAGCGCGGCACCCACGACGAAAAGCCGGGACGGCGATTCCCGGCCGGCGACGACAATGGCGTGAAAAACGCAGCGAGGGCTCCCCGGCTGTTGCCGAGGGAGCCCTCACCGAGTTGCCGTGGAGACGAGGAGAAATGAAAGCCTCAGGCCGAACCGCGAGAGAAAGCGGACCGCTCCCGAGAGCCCGCATCAATAGCGGGCACTCATCCCTGCGCCATCAACGCACGGACTTTGTTACCAGTTCTGCCCGTCACGGCGCTGGTGGTGCTCCTCGTGGCCGTTGTCGTTGTGGTTGTCGTTGCGGATCACGATGCAGATGTGGCCGCTACGGTGCCGGCGGTGGCCGCCCCAGCCGCCCCAGCCCCAGCCGCCGCCGTGGTGGCCCCTGTTGCAGCGCTGGTGGTGACGACGGTGGTGGTGGTGACGGCCCCAGCCCCAGCCGTCCGACGCGAGGACGGACGTGCCGGTGGTGACCTGGGTGGCGGCGTTGGCCGCGGTCGTCGCCGCGCCCGCGCTGACCATGCCGCCGGTCAGCGCCGTGCTGAAGGCGAGGCCTGCGATAACACTCTTGAGCTTGGGCATTGCGTTTTCCCCCTAAAGGATCGGTTGCCCCGTTCTCGGCGTTTTCCGGATTTCCGGGAAACAGATCTGGACGGCTGCTGAAGGCTCATCCACGGAATGTCATTTCCGGGCCGGTGGGCGGGCAAACGGTCACGACCCCATTTTGCTCTGCATTAACAATCTTATTGCTCGCATTAAA
Source organism: Nonomuraea fuscirosea (assembly GCF_003001935.1). GTDB lineage: Bacteria > Actinomycetota > Actinomycetes > Streptosporangiales > Streptosporangiaceae > Nonomuraea > Nonomuraea fuscirosea. Next base: position 356,070 of record NZ_PVNG01000007.1, read on the forward strand.
GATTTATCCACTGAAAAGAGAGGATATGTCCGAATCTTCCGCATTTGGCCCGGCCAAGTATGGGCGGCAACGGGTCATCGCCCGGACGTCTAGCGACGCCGGACCCTTTTCAGCGCCGGTGGTGCGCATGCGCGGCCGCTCCCGGACGTCGAAAATCCGCGAGCGAACAATGGCACGACGACGGCCACGACAAACACACGAATAGGCTTGGCCGTTTTCACCGCAATGGGGATGCGTACCAAAAACCATGTGCGTTGTCCGGCGCGCGCGGCGGTCACCGTCGATCGGGGAATGGCGATCGAGCCGTCCCAGGAGATGTCCGCCGCTGTGCGTGGATCCCGGCCATGGCGATCGTCGGCCCGCTCCGTCTGTTAACGGTACGTACCTCAGTCGTCACGCTCGGTATCCTCATGCTTTCCGGCCGCGATGGCCATAAACGGCTTACGCCAGCCTTTGCCACAGCCTTGGTGTGTCAAGAGATCGCTTAGGCCCCTATCCAACGAAAAATCCAGAAACGCCCAGGGCCGGGCCCTCTGGTGGCCAAGCATGAGCGATCTGCGCAGGGCAGCCCTCCAGCCGTCCGCCAGCGCCATCCGCGACGCCGGTCCGACGACGGTGTGGAGGCGGTGCTGGTCGATGGCGGAGGAGGAACAGTGATGGTCGTCGGTGAACGACGGTGGTCCAGGGGCGCGGCGGATGGGGGGAAGCGTGGTGGGCGGCGGCGGAGGGGTTGTGGCGAGTGGCGGTGGGTCCTGGCCTGCAGGGGTCGCGTGCAGCAGCGATCGCATGGCGGGTGAACGTGGCGAGAGGCGCTAATGGCGGTGGTGGGGTGGGCTGAGGGGGTGGTTAGCGTTTGCCGGTTTTCTTTAGGTGGTGGGTGGAGGCGAAGCCTCTGCGGCCGAGGTCTGTTCCGTGGATGCGGCGCCACTTGCCGAACTTCTCGCAGTTGCCCCATGTGCGATCCCCCGGATACAGCTTGTCCACGACCCGGCCCGCCGGCGTCACCCGTACGTTCAGCCGGGTTTTCACCCGGACCACCCGGTACCTGCAGCCGGTGCGGTCGAGGGTGGTGGTCGCGTTCGCGGGGCGGGTGTCGCCGAGGACGACGAGCCCTCCGCCCATGACGGTGACCGCGAGGGCCGTGGCCGCGAGGGTTGCGGTGGTGTGGGTGGTGAGCATGGCGTACCCCCTGGTGCTGGTTGGGACGTGACGCCTTGCTGTCCAGATAGAGCGTGTAAATGCCCTTCTGTACGGAATCCGGACTCCACCAAGGGACGATGGTTATCGTGAAAAGACGGGGTGTTCGAAGGAGATGAGGAGGAGAGATCATGGCCGCGCAGCCGGTCCCACACTGGCCGGGACGCATGATCGGCCCGGTGCACGTCCGATCCACGCCGAAGGGGCCCGCCGAGCAGGCGGTGTTCGTGCACGGCCTGGCGGGGGCGGCCACCAACTGGACCGACCTGATGGACGAGCTGAAGGACACCGTCACCGGCCACGCCATCGACCTGCCGGGCGCGGGGTTCTCGCCCGTGCCGGCCGACGGCGACTACTCGGTCGCCGCCCACGCGGGCGCGGTGGTCGGCCTGCTGGAGCACACGGGCCCGGCCCACCTGTTCGGCAACTCGCTCGGCGGCGCGATCGCGGTCAGGGTGGCCGCCTCCCGTCCCGACCTGGTCCGTTCGCTGACGCTCGTCTCGCCGGCCCTGCCCGATCTGCTCCCGAGGTACGGCCCCGTCCGCATCGCCGCGGCGGCGGTGCCCAGGCTGGGCGAGTGGGTGGCCGACCGGCTGCGCCTGATCCCGGTCGAGCAGCGCATCACCGCGTCCATGTCCATGGTGTGGGCCGACGCGGGCGCCGTGCATCCCGTACGCCTGCGCGACGCCATCGACGAGCAGCGCAGGCGCGACGACCTGCCGCACGCCGGCGAGGCGATGATCCGCTCCGCCCGCGGCATCGTCGCCGAGTACTTCCGCCGGGGCGAGGACACGCTCTGGCGGCAGGCGGAGAAGGTCAGGGCCCGCACGCTGATCATTCACGGCCGCCACGACCGCCTGGTCCGCCCGGCCATGGCGCGGAAGGCGTACCGTACGTTCCGGCAGGTCAGGCTGGTGCTGCTGCCGACGGCGGGGCACGTGGCGATGATGGAGACGCCGAAGGTGGTGGCGGCCGAGGCACGCCGTCTGATCAGTGAGACTCGATTGGGGAATGCCCCACTGCCCAGCTAGGTTTCACAGTTGAGATGAGACCCCTGAAACGGGAGCGTAGAACGTGTCGTTGCCACCGCTGGTCGAGCCGGCCGCAGAGCTGACCGTCGACGAAGTGCGCCGCTACTCGCGCCACCTGATCATTCCCGATGTGGGCATGGCGGGGCAGAAGCGGCTGAAGAACGCCAAGGTGCTGTGTGTGGGTGCCGGTGGCCTGGGCTCGCCCGCGCTGCTGTATCTCGCGGCGGCGGGGGTCGGCACCCTCGGCATCATCGACTTCGACGTGGTCGATGAGTCCAACCTGCAGCGCCAGGTCATCCACGGCCAGTCCGACGTGGGCCGGCCGAAGGCCGAGAGCGCCGCCGCCTCGATCCGCGAGATCAACCCGCTGGTCGAGGTCGTGATCCACAACACGGCGCTGACGAACGAGAACGTGATGGAGATCTTCTCCGGCTACGACCTCATCGTCGACGGCACCGACAACTTCGCCACCCGCTACATGGTGAACGACGCCGCCGTGCTGCTCGGCAAGCCGTACGTCTGGGGCTCGATCTACCGCTTCGACGGCCAGGCCAGCGTCTTCTGGGCCGAGCACGGGCCCTGCTACCGCTGCCTCTACCCGGAGCCCCCGCCTCCCGGCATGGTGCCGTCGTGCGCCGAGGGCGGCGTGCTCGGCGTGCTGTGCGCCTCCATCGGCTCCATCCAGGTCAACGAGGCCATCAAGCTGCTGACCGGCATCGGCGACCCGCTGGTCGGCCGGCTGATGATCTATGACGCCCTGGAGATGAAGTACCGCGACGTCAAGGTCCGCAAGGACCCCGAGTGCGTGCTGTGCGGCAAGACCCCCTCGGTCACCCAGCTGCTCGACGACTACGAGGCGTTCTGCGGCGCGGTCTCCGACGAGGCGGCCGAGGCGGCCAGCGGCTCCACGATCACCGCGGTCGAGCTCAAGGGCATGATGGACCGCGGCGAGAGCATCTACGTCGTCGACGTCCGCGAGCCCAACGAGTACGAGATCGTCTCCATCCCCGGCGCCACGCTGATCCCGAAGGGCGAGTTCCTCAACGGCTCGGCCCTGGAGAAGCTGCCCCAGGACAAGAAGATCGTGCTGCACTGCAAGTCGGGCGCGCGCTCGGCCGAGGCGCTCGCGGTCGTCAAGAACGCCGGCTTCGCCGACGCCGTCCACGTGGGCGGCGGTGTGCTGAGCTGGGTCAAGACCGTGGACCCGAGCCTGCCCAGCTACTGAGGGTTTCTGCGTATGCTCCCCAGACACGGCCTTTAAGGTCGAAGGTGTGAACTCTGCCCGCCCCTGGCCCACACTCGTGGTGGCCTCCGCGCTGACGCTGTTCTGCGCGGTGACCGCCGGAGTGGCGGGCAGTGCGGCGGGCACGGAGCTCACCAGGGGGCCCAGCACGGCCGAGCTGCGCACGGCGGCCGCGCAGGAGGTGGCCGAGCGCTGGCGCGCCTGGCCGACCGGCCGCATCTTCCCCGCGACGCTGCCCTACTCCGCCGAACAGGGCGGGCGCGAGCGGGCCCACCGGGTCGGCATCTCGCCGCACTCGGCGTGCGGCGCGGACGCCGTGGACGCCAAGGCGGTCGAGGCGCTGCGGGCGGCGGGCTGCAAGGGCGTTCTGCGGGCCACGTACGTGGACGCGCTGCGCGGCGTGCTCGTCACGATCGGCGTGGTGGCGCTGCGTGACGAGCCGGGGGCCGTACGCGCCAAGTCCGCCTTCGCCGGCAACGGCAAACCAGCACCCGGCTTGCGCCCGCTGGCCTTCACCGGAACGGTGTCCGACCGGTTCACGCCGGCCGTGCGCCAGTCGGGGTCGGTCCGCCAGGCGGGCCCGTACCTGGTGCTGACCACGGCCGGCCAGGTCGACGGGCGGCCGGCGGACGCGGCCGGCGAGCCGCGGCCCGCGATCTTCGCCTTCGCCACCGACATCGCCGAGCGGGTGCTGAGCGAGCTGAGCACGCCGAAGATGCCCGACTGCGCCGCCAGGGAGTGGCGGTGCTGACCCGGGGCAGGGGGCGAGGCGTGCTGCGACAAAGCTCGCCGAACCGGGGCACTTCGAGACGCGGCATGGGCGCGGCGGCGGGGGCGTTGCTGCTCGCCGCCGCCCCCGCCGCGGCCGGCACGCTGCTCCAGCCCGCCCACGCCGACGACGTGCGCGGCGGCCAGCAGGCCGTCATCGAGACGTTGAAACTGCCGCAGGCGTGGCGGACCAGCAAGGGCGCGGGCGTGCTGGTGGCCGTGCTCGACTCCGGCGTCGATCCGGGCCATCGCGACCTGGCCGGCGCGGTCCGCGTGGGCAAGGATTTCACCGAGGGCGCAAATCCGCCCGGGATCGCGCCCAGCAGGCTGCACGGCACGTACATGGCTTCCCTGATCGCCGGGCACGGCCACGGACCCCAGGGAAAACGGGGGATCATCGGCGTCGCGCCCGAAGCGGACGTACTGTCGGTAAGGGTCATCCTCGAGGACGAGGAGCCGGGCTTCCGGGAGTTCAACTCGGCCGAGCGTTTCGAGAACGTGGTGGCCAAGGGCATCCGCTACGCGGTGGACGAGGGGGCAGACGTCATCAACATGTCGATCTCCAAGGAGCTGGCGACCAGGGAGGAGCGCGCGGCCATCCGCTACGCCATCTCCAAGGGCGTCGTGCTCGTCGCCGCCGCGGGCAACCGGGGCGACAGGAAGGTCGAAGGCGACTTCGCCCCCTACTCCTACCCGGCGGCCTTCCCCGGCGTCGTCTCCGTCGGGGCGACCGACGAGCGGCTGCGGCGGGCCACGTTCTCCAACTGGAACTCCTCGGTGCTGGTGGCCGCGCCCGGCGTGGACATCATGGGCGCCGGCCCCGGCGACGAATACTGGGTCGGCCGGGGCACCTCGCAGGCCAGCGCGCTGGTCTCGGGCGTGGCCGCGCTCATCAAGGCGCGCCATCCGCGCATGTCGCCGCCGCTGGTGGCGCGGGCCATGGCCGACAGCGCCACCGACCGGCCTCCCGGCGGCTACGACACCGCGACCGGCTTCGGCATCGTCAACGCCGCCAAGGCCCTGGCCGAGGCGGCCCGGCTGGCCGGGCACACCGAGACCGCCGCGGGCGACCAGGCCCAGGACCCGGCCCGGCCGCTGGCCGGTGGGCAGGCGGGCCCGGTCGAGGTCATCGTCAGGGACGAACGGCGCGTCACGGTCTACACGGCGGTCGCCGCCGCGGCCGGCGCCGGCGCGCTCGCGTCCCTGGCCGTCATATTCGTCCTGGTCAGACGGGTACGCCGGGCCGCCATGGCACAGGACGCATGATCCGCCCACCAAGGGGGACGAAATAGACACGAAGCGAATGCGGGAACGAGGCGGTGGTGAAGGGACGTAGGTCGGTCACAGGGCTCCCGCGTGCCGAAGGAGAGGCCGCGCAGGAGAACAGGAACCCGCTCGGCGCCACCACCGGCCGGCGCTCACGCGTGCGCTCATGGCCGGCGGCGGGCTCCCGCAGGCGTACGGAGGCCAAGGAGCGGGCCGAGCTGGCCCTCCTCCAGCAGGGCGTCCGCAACCGCCGGGTCTTCGTGACGCTGCTCGGCGTCATCATCGCCGTGTCGGCGGTCGTCGTGCTGCTCGGCACGGTCGGCATGGTCGCCGAAACGCGCTCGCGTCCGCTGACTCCCGCCGAGCAGAATCAGTACAAGCAGGAGGAGATCGCCCGGCGCTGGCAGGCCTGGCCCGCCAGCGGCGTCTTCCCCGAAGAGGTGCGCTACCTCGGGCTCGACCGCGCCCAGCAGTACGCCAGGCGGGTCGGCATCGCCCCCGAGACCGAGTGCGCCAAGGGCGTGGACGCCTCCGTGGCCGGCGTGCTGCAGAACCACGGCTGCCGCACCATGCTGCGGGCCACCTACATCGACCAGACGGCCTCCTTCGTCATCACGGTCGGCGTGGCCGTGCTGAAGGACGAGGCGTCCAGGGTCTCGGCCGCCGAGGAGCTCACCCAGGACGACCGCGTCGGCGTGCTGCCCGTCGCCTTTCCCGGCACGGTGAGCGAGCGCTTCGGGCCCGACCAGCGCCAGCGCACCGGATGGGTGGGCGCGGGCCCCTACCTCGTGTTCTCGACGGCGGGTTACGCCGACGGCCGCACCAGGGCCGCGATCCCGCCCGAGGAGATCCTGCACAGCGAGCTGTGGCCGGCCGCCAAGTCGATCGGCAACCAGATCGCCTACTTCCTGGCGGACCCGCCCAAGGTGCCGCCCTGTACCCAGGGGAACGTGTGCTGACCGCCGTACGCGTCGTCACCGCCGCGCTGCTCGCCTTCTCCGCACCCGCCGCCGATCCCGTCAGGGAGCAGCAGAAGTGGGTGCTCGACGCGCTCAACATCGAGCAGGCGTGGGCGGTCACCAAGGGGGAGAACGTCACCGTCGCCGTCGTGGACAGCGCCGTCGACGGCAAGATCAAGGAGCTGAAGGGCCGCGTCACCGCCGGCCCCGACATGACCTCGGGCTCGGTCACCCGCGAGCTGCCGCCGGGCCGGCACGGCACCGCCATGGCCGCCCTGATCGCGGGTTCGGGCGCGGACGACGGGCTCGTCGGCACCGCGCCGGCCGCCCGCATCCTGTCGCTGCCCATGGTCATCGACGACGAGCCCATGCTCATCCCGCCGCTGGAGAGCGAGGCGTCGGCGGAGAGCCCGCTGGCGCGCGCCCTCCGCTACGCCGCCAACCACGGCGCCCAGGTGGTCAGCATGTCGATCGGCTCGTACGGCCCGCTCAGGTCGGAGCGCGAGGCGGTCTCGTACGCGCTCGGCAAGGGCGTCGTGCTGGTCGCGGCCGTGGGCAACGACGGCCTGACCCAGTACGCCCAGGACAAGGGCACCTCCTACTGGAGCTTCCCGGCCGGCTATCCCGGCGTCATCGGCGTGGCCGCCACCGACAAGCAGGGCCGGCGGGCCACGTTCAGCAGCGACAACCTGTCCGTGCTGGTCTCCGCGCCCGGCGTGCAGGTGCCGGTGGCCAAGCGCAAGAAGGGTTACGAGCTGTCGGAGGGCACCAGTTCGGCCGCCGCGCTGGTGGCGGGCGTGGCCGCGCTGATCAAGTCGCGTTATCCGTCCCTGCCGCCCGAGCAGGTCGCGCAGGCGCTGGCGTCGAGCGCCAGGGGCCGGCCGGCGGCCGGCTACGACGACAAGACCGGGTTCGGGGTGGTGGACGCCGCCGCCGCGCTGAACGCCGCCGAACGCCTCACGGGCGCGCAGCGCAGCATCACGCCCGGGATGGACCACTTCGGTCAGGGCGAGGACTCTCCGGTGCCCACCAGACCGGGTCCCGACCCGATGCGGCTGTGGCTGTACGGGGGCGGCCTGCTGCTCGCGCTGGTCACGTTCTGCGGCGCGATCGTCGTGCTCAACCAGCGCAAGGAGCCATGACTGGCCCCATGACAGGCATCGACCAGGCATAACGGCATGAGGCGAACAGGTTTCTCGTTGCTGGGAAGATCCGCTATGGTCGCGCGTCATGGGATACGAGCTGCGGGTGGTGCGCGAGTCGCCACTCGCCTTCGCGGAGCTCGCGAAGGCCATCGCGCCGGCCGGTTTCGAGCTGCGCGGATCTGAGGAGATCGTGGCCGGTCACGGGGGTGGCACGCACTCCGTCGCCCGCTGGCACGGCCAGCTGGTCGGCGAGCCCGGCTCCGACTGGCAGGTGGCCCAGCTGCTGAGGCTGGCGACCGCGCTCGGCGCCCGGCTCATGGGCGAGGACGGCGAGGTCTACGCGCTGCGCGACGGCGTCATCGAGGTCTCGACGGGCGGCAGCGTGGTGGAGATCGGAAAGTTCGAGGAGATCATCGACGCGGGCCCGTCCGCATGGAGCCCGTGAACCCGTTCGCCGAGCGGGTGCTCGACGTGGTCGAGCGCATTCCGCCCGGCAAGGTCATGGCGTACGGCGACATCGCCGAATATCTCGGCGAGGGCGGCCCCCGGCAGGTGGGCAAGGTCATGTCCACGTGGGGCGGCGGCGTGCCGTGGTGGCGCGTCGTCCACGCGGACGGCACCGCCGCGGCCCCTGACCACCTGCGACGCTGCCTGGACCACTGGCGCGACGAGGGCACTCCGCTGCGCGGAGAGCGGGTGGACATGCGCCTGGCCCGGTGGGACGGGCGTTCAGCCGATTTTCAGTAACCAACGTGACCTGCACTTTCTCCAATACGGCGATTCTGTGACATGTGACTCCCATTACCATGGGCAAAACACTGATGGCGGCCCGAAAGGCGGTGCCACCCCTATGGCCACCGGCGTCACAGCCCAAAGCCAGGGCGGCGATTCGCTCGCCGACCGCCTGAAGGCTGTCCAGGATCTCTGTGATCGTGGCGAGCCTTTTGCAGCGGTCATGCGAGCCGTCGGCCCAGGCGGCCGCGACGCGGCATTCGACACCGAGGTGCTCAGCAACCACCTCGGCGCGCGCATCGAGCTGGCGGTCAAACGCGGCCCCGCGCGGCGGCGCGAGATGCTCGACCTCATCCGCCCGTACCTCGCGGGCGTGGACGCCGGCGTCAAACGCGACCTGCCGGTCGCGCGCCGCGTCCTGTGCCACCTGATCGAGACCCGCCCCGACGAGGAACTCGTCGACGGCGAGACGCTCGCCAAGGTGGTGGCCGCGGCGGCGGAGCCGTCCAAGCGCATCCGCAAGGGCCTGCGCTGGTACGCCGACCTGCCCTTCCGCGACGAACTGCCGCCCGACCTCTACCGCCTGCGGCGCGCCGACCTGGTGCCCGTCACCCACATCGACGACATCGTCTGGGCCGACGGCAAGCTGCGCGTGACCGGCTTCGCCTACCTGGCGGGGCTGTCGGTCCGCAGCCGCAGGTTCAACCGGGCGACCGTGGTGCTGCGCGGGCCGCGCTGGTTGCCGCCGATCCGGATGCGCACCCGTCGCGTACTGGCCCCCGAGGCCACCCACGGGGCGCGCGAGCCCGGCTGCAACTACGACTGGTCCGGCTTCAACGCCGAGCTGAGCACGTGGCCGCTGCGCTGGCGCGGCGCCGTGCGCAGCGTGGTCTCGGGCGTGCGCCGCCGCATGCGGCACCGCCCGTCCGTGCCGGACGCCACGACGTGGCGGGCCGAGATCGTGTTCTGGAGCCGGGGCGCGCGGGCCACGGGCCTGCTGCGCGGCTCCTCGATCGGCCGTCCCGAGCGGCCCGCCGGGCTCAAGCTGAAGCCCGGCTGGTGGGTCAGGCCGGTCTGGACCTCCGACCGGGCGCTGCAGGTCGTGCTCCAGCCCAACAGGGCCGAGCTGACCGGCGTGACGCTCGACGGCGAGCACCTCGAACTGAAGATCTCCCTGCCCGGCCGCCAGGTCACCAAGGGTCACGCCAGGCTGGGCGGTCACCGCATCGCCGCCGACTTCACCCCGTCGGGCGACGGCACCGAGGTCAAGGTCGGGCTGGCCGTGCCCGCGCTGCTGCAGGAGAAGGACGGGCGGCGGCTCTGGGTCGAGCCCAAGGGCGACCCGGCGGCCTCCGTCATGCTGGCCGACCTGGTGGAGACCCGCACGCCCGTGGGCGACCGCGAGATCACCGTGCTCGGCGACCGGCGTGACCGGGTCGTGGTCTCCGCCCACCGCATCCGCCCGGTGATCACCTCGGCGGTCTGGGAGGGCCCGGCGCTCGTCCTGCGCGGCGACTATCCCGACGCGCCAGGGCCCCGCACGCTCACGCTGCGGCACCGGTCGGGGCTGTCCTACTGGCTGCCCATGGAGCGCTCCGGGCAGAACTTCACCGTACGGGTGGAGCCGGCCTCGATGGACCGCTTCGGCGAGGCCGTCCCGCTGTCCTCGGGCACCTGGAACATGTCGCTGCGCCATCCGTCGGGCGAGATCGTCCCGCTGCGGATGGACCACGCGGCCCTGGGCGGCCTGGACGAGGAGCCGCGCACGCTCGGCGGCCACCTCTACCGGATGATCTCCACCCGCTTCGACGTCCCGGTGATCACCGTCGAGGAGGACCGTCCCGCGCAGGAGCGCGGCGTCGCGGGCACCCACGTCCTGCGCCGCGTCTTCTACCCGGCCCAGCGCACCGAGCCGCTGCGCGAGGCCACCGTGTACGTGGTCAACGACGGACGGCTCTACGCCGACAGCGTCCGCGCCATCTACGAGGAGCGGCTGCGCAGGGGAGACGACAGCGAGCACCTGTGGGTGGTCAAGGACGGCGCGTTCGTGCCGCCCGGCGGCGCGACCGTCATCAGGGCCGGCAGCCGCGAGCACCACGAGGCGCTGGCCAGGTCCCGCCACATCATCACCAACTCGTTCCTGCCCGTGTGGTTCCGCGCCCGCGAGGACCAGGTGGTGGTGCAGACGTGGCACGGCACCCCGGCCAAGCTCATCGGCGGCGACCAGTCGCACATGAAGCGCGACCCGAGGCCGCCGATCTGGCACCGCCAGGTGGCCGAGGTACGCGGGTGGGACCTGCTGCTGTCGCAGTCGCCGTGGGCCACGCCGGTGCTGCGCAAGGCGTTCGGCTACAAGGGCGAGATCCTGGAGAGCGGCCTGCCCCGCAACGACGTGCTCAACTCGCCCGACAGGGACGCGCTGACCGCGGCCGTGCGCGAGCGGCTGGGCCTGGCCGAGGGCAAGCGGGTGGTGCTGTACGCGCCGACGTGGCGCGACTACGACCGCAAGAACGCGATGGTCAAGCTCGACCTGGCCAAGGCCCGCGAGGCGCTGGGCGCCGACCACGAGATCCTGGTCCGCGCCCATCCGATGCAGGCCGCCCCGGCCGTCCCTGACATCGCCCGCGACGTCACGACATATCCGGATATCGCGGATCTGTTGCTGGTGGCCGACGTGCTGGTGACCGACTACTCCTCGGTCATGTTCGACTTCGCCGCCACCGGCAAGCCGATCGTGCTGTACGGCTACGACCTGGCGAAATACTCCTCGAAGCGCGGCCTCTACATCGACCTGCCCGAGCAGGCGCCGGGGCCGCTGCTCTCGACGTCGGCCGACGTGGTCGACGCGCTGCGCTCGATCGACGAGGTGGCGGCGGCCCACGCCGACCGCTACGACGCCTTCCGTGCCACGTTCGCGCCCCGCGACGACGGCAAGGCCACGGCCCGGGTGGTGGACCACCTCTTCTCCTGACGCCGGGCAGGCCCCGCCCGCGAGGGCGGGGCTCGCCCGTGACGCTCAGAAGAGCTCGGGCAGGTCGTCGGGCAGCACGTATCTCCGGCCCGGGTCGTAGTCCAGGCCGAAGGCCCCCGGCTTCGCGCCGCCGGGAGGCCGCCCGCCCGGCAGGTGCTCGACCAGCACGTAGAGCAGCGCCGAGATGCTGGTGGCGCAGACCATCTCACCGCTGTCGATCAGCTTGCGGACCTGCGCGAGCCGCACCCACTCCACCCGCTCGGCCTCCCACGGGTCCGACGGGGGCCCGATGTGGGTGGCCGACTCTCCCCGGTAGACGTGGTGCAGGCTGTCGGAGACACCGTTGCTCGGCTGCACGCCCATCAGCGGGCGCAGCGGCCCGGGACGCCAGCCGGTCTCCTCCTCGAACTCGCGCGCGGCGGCGGCCTGTGGCGTCTCGCCCTCCTCCACCTGCCCGAGCGGGATCTCCCACGCCCAGCTGTCGGTGATGAAGCGGTGGCGCCAGATGAGCAGCACCCGATCGTGGTCGTCGGTCACCACGGCGCCCGCGGCCGGAGCCGTGCGCAGCAGCCGGTGGTCGAGCCGGCTCCCGTCGGGCAGTTCCACATCCGCCACGCGGACGTCCAGCCATGGATCGCGATAGAGCGACTTCTCCGAGTGGACCTGCCAGCGCATGCGCTCAACCCCCCGCACAAGGCGAATATTGACCCTACGCTACAAGTCTTCACTCTCCGTGAGAGGGGCAAATCGCCGGAGCGACCGGCCCATCATGACGCTGCTGGCGAACATCGCCACCGGCGTGTCACGAGAAATCCGGCATCTCCCTCGATAACGTAGGCGGATCTCCCAGGGAGACCGGGCAAGTCGGCACGATCTACCCCTGTGGTCTGGTGGAATCTAGTGCTGTGAGTGCTCAGACCTGGCGGTTGGTGCGACGAGGGGGCGGGGGGCCCGCTGCGCCTCCTGTGCTGGATGAGCACCAGCGTGCCGTGGTGGCCCATCAGGGCGGCCCGCTGCTCGTTCTCGCAGGTCCAGGCACCGGCAAGACCACCACGATCGTCGAGAGCGTGGTCGAGCGGATCGAGCGGCGCGGCGTCGACCCCGAGCGCGTGCTCATCCTCACCTTCAGCCGCAAGGCCGCGGAGGAGCTGCGCCGGCGCGTCACCGGCCGTCTGCGCCGCACCACCCGCTCCCCCCTCGCCCTGACCTTCCACTCCTACGCCTACGCGCTGCTGCGCCGCGAGTGCCTGCTGGCGGGCAAGGCCCCGCCGCGCCTGCTCACCGGCCCCGAGCAGCTGCTGGAGATCCGCCGGCTGCTCCACGGCGAGCTGGAGCGGGGCGCGCCCGACTGGCCCGCCTCGCTGCGCGAGCCGCTCAAGACGCGCGGCTTCGCCGAGGAGCTGCGCGACTTCCTGTCCAGGGCCAACGAGCGCGGGCTGGACGCCGAGCGGCTGGTGGCGCTCGGCCGGCTGCACGGGCGCGCCGACTGGGCCGCGGCCGGGCGCTTCTCCGAGCGCTACCAGGACCGCTTCGACCTGGCCCCCGAGGAGACCTACGACTACGCCGAGCTGGTCGGGGCGGCCTCCGCACTGCTGACCGACCCGGAGGTGCGCGAGCGCGAGCGGGCCGCGCACGACGTGGTGTTCGTCGACGAATACCAGGACACCGACCCGGCCCAGGAGCTGCTGCTGGCCCAGCTCGCCGGCGACGGCCGCGACCTGGTCGCGGTGGGCGACCCCGACCAGTCGATCTACGGGTTCAGAGGCGCCGACGTGCACGGCATCATGAAGTTCCCCGAGCGGTTCAAGACGCGCGACGGGCGCGAGGCGCCGGTGCTGGCGCTGCGGGTGTGCCGCAGGAGCGGGGCCGACCTGCTGGAGGCGTCCCGCCGGGTGGCGGCCAGGCTGCCGGTCGCGCCCGCGCCCGAGCACGACCAGCGGCACGGTCACCGCGACCTGGTGCCGCTGCCCGACGCCGACGCGGGCGACGTGCGGGTGCTGCTGGCCGACAGCGTCAGCCAGGAGGCCGCGATCGTGGCCGACACGCTGCGCCGCGCCCACCTGATCGACGGGGTGCCGTGGCACCGGATGGCGGTGCTGGTCCGCTCGGCCCGCCGCCAGGTGCCGCTGCTGCGGCGGGCGCTGGTCAACGCCGGGGTGCCGACGATGATCGCGGGCGACGAGGTGCCGATCGCGCAGGAGCCCGGCGTGCGGCCGCTGCTCACCATGCTCCGCGTGGCGCTGGATCCGGCCGAGCTCGACGAGGGGGTGGCCGAGGAACTGCTGACGGGGCCGCTCGGGGGCACCGACATGATCGGTGTACGCCGCCTGCGCCGCGCCCTCAAGATCGCCGAGAACGAGGCCGTACAGGCGGGCGACACGGGCACCGGCGACGAGCCCGGCACCGGCGAGGAGACCGGCGAGGAGGCCGGCCCGGGTGGTGAGGCGAGCGCCGGCGTTGACACCGGCGACGGCCCTGAGTCTGGCGACGACCCTGAGCTCGGCAGCGGCGACGAGCCGGGCGGTGGCGAACCGGGCGGTGGCGAATCGGGCGGCGGTGAACCGGGCGGCGGTGAACCGGGCGGCGGTGAACCGGGCGGCGGTGAGGAGGAGGCGGAGGTGCCGTCTCGGAGTGGGGCACGGTCTTCTGGGGAGTTGCTCGTCGCGGCGATCAAGGACGTGCGGGAGCTGACCCGGATCGAGCCCCACGTGGCGCTGCCGGCCGAGCGGGTGGCGAAGCTGCTGGCCACCGCGCGCGAGGCCGCCAGGCAGCAGGGCACCGCCGAAGACCTCCTGTGGGCCGTCTGGGACGGCAGCGGCCTGGCCGGGCGGTGGGGCGAGCTGAGCCTGTCGGGCGGCCCCAGGGGCGCGCAGGCCGACCGCGACCTCGACGCCGTCGTGGCGCTGTTCGACCACGCGGCCAAGTTCGTCGACCGCATGCCCATGGCGGGCCCCGAGGTGTTCATCGACGACCTGGCCGCCCAGGAGATCCCCGGCGACACGCTGGCCGACCGCGCCCCCGACGGCGACGCCGTGCGCGTGCTGACCGCCCACCGTTCCAAGGGCCTGGAGTGGGACGTCGTGGTGGTGGCGGGCGTGCAGGAGGGCGTCTGGCCCGACCTGCGCCTGCGCGGCTCCATGCTGGGCGTGGAGGACCTGGTGGAGGTGGTCGAGGGCGCCAAGCCCAACGCCGCCTCGCTGGCCTCCAAGCTGCTGGCGGAGGAGCGCAGGCTGTTCTACGTGGCCGCCACCAGGGCCAGGCGCAGGCTCGTGGTCACCGCCGTGGGCGGGGAGGACACCGACGAGCGGCCGTCCAGGTTCCTGTCGGAGCTGATGCCGGGCGCGGTCGAGTCGGCCACGGTCGACGACCGGGCCCGCTGGCTCACCATGTCCGCGCTGGTGGCCGACCTGCGCAGCGCGGTGACCGACCCCACCAGACCGGCCGTGGTGCGCAGGCGGGCGGCGCGGCAGCTGGCCCGCCTGGCCGCGGCCGGGGTCCAGGGCGCCCACCCCAACGACTGGTACGCCCTGACCCCCATCTCCGACGACCGCCCGCTGAGCTGGCCCGGCGACATCGTGAACATCTCACCGTCGGCGGTCGAGAGCTTCACCAAGTGCGGCCTGCGCTGGCTCCTGGAGACGGCGGTGGGTGCGGCCGGCACCAGCACCGCGCAGGGACTGGGCAACATCATCCACGCCCTGGCCGTGCTGGCCGCCACCGACCTGCCCAGCGAGGACCTGCTGGGCGACCGCCTCGACCAGATCTGGAACGAGCTCGACTTCGGCGGCGTCTGGTACAACCGCAAGCAGCGCCAGGTGGCCGAGCAGATGATCGGCAAGTTCCTGCGCTGGCACAAGGAGAATCCGCGCGAGCTGGTGGCCCTGGAGGAGGCGTTCACGGCGATGGTGTCGGAGGGCGTGCAGATCAAGGGCCGGGTCGACCGCGTCGAGCGCGACTCGGAGAACCGGGCGGTGATCATCGACCTCAAGACGGGCGGCTCCAAGCCCAAGGCGGGCGACCTCGACCGGCACCCGCAGCTCGGCGTCTACCAGCTGGCCGCGCTGCTGGGCGCGTTCGCCAGGCACGGCATGACCGAGCCCGGCGGGGCGGCGCTGCTCCAGCTCGGCAAGGCTGCGGGTAAACATGACGCTCTGGAGCAGCAGCAGGGCGCGCTGGCCGACGACAAGGATCCGGGCTGGGCCAAGGACCTGGTCGACACGGTGGCGATCGGCATGTCGGGGCCGTTCTTCCAGGCGAAGGTCAACGACGGCTGCCGTACGTGCGCGGCCAGGGCCAGTTGCCCGGTCAACGACAACGGGGGCCAGGTGTGCTGACCCCGGCCGAACTCGCCGGCAAGCTCGGCATCCTGCCGCCCACCCCCGAGCAGGCGGAGGTCATCGAGGCCCCGCTGGAGCCGATGGTCGTCATGGCCGGCGCCGGCTCGGGCAAGAGCGAGACCATGGCCGGGCGGGTGGTCTGGCTGGTCGCCAACGGCCTGGTCAAACCGGAAAATGTGCTGGGCCTGACGTTCACCCGCAAGGCCGCCGCCGAGCTGGCCACCCGGGTGAGAGAGCGGCTCAACGGCCTGGCGGAGGCCGGTCTGGTCGAGCCGGGCTCGCTCGACACCGAGCCGACCGTGTCCACCTACCACGCCTACGCCGCCCGCCTGGTCACCGACCACGCGCTGCGCGAGGGGCTGGAGCCGACGATGCGCCTGGTTACGCCGGCCGTGTCGTGGCAGCTCGCCTCGCGGGTGGTGGCGATGTACGACGGCCCGATGGACAAGATCGAGCTGGGCCCGCCGTCGGTCACGGCCGCCCTGCTGGAGCTGGCCGGAGAGCTGTCGGAGCACCTGCGCTCACCGTCCGACGTGCGCCGGGTGGGGGAGTGGCTGCGCGAACGGCTCGACCTGCTCCCCGGCCGCACCACGCTCGCGCAGCGCAAGCCGGTGAGCGTCCAGGCGGCCAGAGAGCAGCTGCTGCCGCTGGTGCGGGCGTACGAGCGGCTCAAGCGCGGGCGTGAGGTCATCGACTACGGCGACCAGATGTCGCTGGCCGCCAGGATCGCGGCCGGGCACAAGGAGGTCGGCGAGATCGAGCGCTCCCGCTACTCCGTGGTCCTGCTCGACGAATACCAGGACACCAGCCACGCCCAGCTCGTCCTGCTGCGCTCCCTCTACGGCGGCGGCCATCCCGTCACCGCCGTCGGAGACCCGTGCCAGTCCATCTACGGCTGGCGCGGCGCCTCGGCCGGCAACCTGCGCCGCTTCCCGCGCGACTTCCGCACCGCCTCCGGCGACCGGGCCCCGGTCCGCCAGCTCAGCGTCAGCTTCCGCAACGGCGACCGCGTCCTCGACGTCGCCGCCCGGGTCCAGCTCCCGCTGCGGATGGAGGCGAGAAAGGTGCCGGTCCTCATCCCCGGCCCCAACCGGGTCGACCGGGGCCGGGTCACCTGCGCCTTCCACGAGACGGCCGAAGACGAGGCCCGGTGGATCGCCGACGGCATCGCCAGGATCCTCGGCCAGGAGGTCGCGCCCGACGGGCTGCCGTGGGGCGAGAAGGAGCGCAAGAAGACGCTCGCCGTCCAGCCGCAGGACGTCGCGATCCTGGCCAGGAAGCGCTCGCAGTTCCCCGCGCTGCGCAGGGCGCTGGAAGACCGCGACATCCCGGTCGAGGTGGTGGGCCTGGGCGGCCTGCTGACCGTGCCCGAGGTCAACGACATCGTCGCCACGCTGCGCGTCCTCTACGATCCCACGGCCGGTGACGCGCTGGCCCGGCTGATGGCCGGGCCCCGCTGGCGGATCGGCCCCGCCGACCTGCGGGTGCTGGGCGAGCACGCCAGGGAGCTGGCCCGCGAGCTGAGCGACAGCCACCGCGAGAGCGACCCGCTCGACCAGGTGGTGGCCGACCTGGCCGAAGAGCGCGGCAGCCTGGTCGACGCGCTCGACGAGCTGCCCGACAGGGAGGCGTGGCTGGTGTCGTTCTCGCCGCTGGCCCGCACCAGGCTGGTGGCGCTCGCCCACGAGCTGCGCCAGTTGCGCGCGCACACCGCGCAGCCGCTGCCCGACCTGATCACGGAGGTCGAGCGCAGGCTGGGGCTCGACATCGAGGTGGCCGCGCGCAGCGGCGTGGTGGGGGCGTTCGCGGCGCGGGCCGACCTCGACGCCTTCCTCGACGCGGCCGCAAGGTTCGCCGGCGACTCCGAGGACCCGACGCTGGGCGCCTTCCTCGCCTACCTGCAAGCGGCCGAGAGCGAGGAGTTCGGGCTGGAGGCGGGCCGGGTCGGCGAGAGCAACAGCGTCAAACTGATGACCGTGCACGCCTCGAAGGGCCTGGAGTGGCCGATCGTGGTGGTGCCCGGCCTGTCGCAGCTGGTCAGCTCGAAGGGGACGATCGCGACCGGCAGTATGTTCCCCGCCACGCCGGTCATGAACAGCCGCTGGACGGAGAACCCGCGCAAGCTCCCCTACGCCCTGCGCGGCGACGCCGCCGACCTGCCCCGGCTGGGCGGGCTGAGCAAGGAGGAGCTGGCGGCGTTCGACGAGCAGTGCCGCGAGCGCGACCTGATGGAGGAGCGCAGGCTCGCCTACGTCGCGGTGACCCGCGCCCACTACCACCTGATCGCCTCCGGCTACCGCTGGGGCACCGCGACCAAGCCGCTCGCGCCCTCCGACTTCCTGCTGGAGATCCGCGACACCGCCGACCGGGTCTCGTTCTGGGCCGACGACCTGGCCGAGGGCGCCACCAACCCGCTGCTGGCCGAGCCGGCCGAGGCCGTCTGGCCGGTCACGCCCGAGGGGCTGCGTTACGAGTCCGTGCTCGACGGCGCCCGCCTGGTCGAGGACGCCCTGGCCGGCACGCTGGGCGACGACGACGAGGACGAGCCGCTCAAGTCGTACGAGGAGGAGCGCCTGCGCGCCTGGGACCGCGACACCGACCTGCTGCTGCGTGAGCGCGAGCTGCACCGGCGCAGGCCCGCGACCACGGTCGAGCTGCCGGCCAAGCTGACCGTGTCGTCGCTGGTGACGCTGGCGGCCGATCCGCGCGAGCTGGCCCGCAGGATCCGCCGGCCTGTCCCGGTCAAGCCGGCGCCGCTGGCCCGGCGCGGCACCTCGTTCCACAAGTGGCTGGAGACGCGGTGGGAGCAGCAGCGGCTCATCGACGACCTGGAGCTCTACGACGAGGAGCTCGAAGAGGCCGATGTGCGGCTGGCGGAGCTGCAGGAGCGGTTCGAGGAGAGCGAGTGGGCCGACCGGCGGCCGATCGACCTGGAGGTGCCGTTCGAGACGATGATCGCCGACCGGCTGGTACGCGGGCGGATGGACGCCGTCTTCGAGCGGCCCGGCGGCGGTTACGAGGTCGTCGACTGGAAGACCGGGCAGCCGCCGCGTGGCAAGGCGGCCAAGGCCGCCACCGTGCAGCTGGCGGCCTACCGGCTGGCCTGGGCCCACCTGGCGGACGTGCCGCTGGAGGAGGTGGGGGCGGCCTTCCACTACGTGCGGGCCAACCGTACCGTTCGGCCGGTCGATCTGCTCGACGCCGACGGTCTGGTGGCGCTGATCGAGCGGGTCAAGCTCGTAGATGACGGAACGCGGGCTTCGGGTGCATGAGGAAGTCGTGGTGGGAGATGTTCCAGGCGTAGGCCCCGGCCATCGCGAAGACCACGGTGTCCCCGACGCGCAGTGAAGTCTCGATATTTCGGGCGAAAATGTCTTTCGGGGTGCAGAGCTGGCCGACGAGCGTGACCGGCTCGCCCACGGCCTGGCCCTTGCCCGTGGGGAGGACCGCGAAGGGCTGGTCGTGCCCCTTGGTGGCGGGCGTGCGCAGGTGATGGGTGCCGCCCAGCAGCACCGCGTACGCCCGGCCGCGCACCCGCTTCACGTCCACGACCTTCGTCACGTAATAGCCGCAGTAGACGGTCAGGGCCCGGCCCGGCTCGATCCGCAGCCGCCTGCCGCGCCCCAGCTCCGCCAGCCCCGCCCCGTACGCCGCCCAGTCGAACCTGCTCTCGGGCCTCTCGTACGACACCGCCATCCCGCCGCCCAGGTTGACCTCCTCGTACGGATTGTCCAGCAGCGCCCGCGCCAGCCCGAGCAGCTGACCGGCCTCCAGCCCGCTGGCCAGGTGCGCGTGCAGGCCGCACAGCCGGACCCGGTCGCCGAACAGCGGCAGGCACTCCGCCACCCCGTCCTCGTCCATCCCGAACGGCCCGCTCATCGTCAGCGCCGCGCCCTCGACCGGCAGATCGGGGTTCAGCCGGAGCAGCACGTCGGCCTCGACGCCCGCGGCGAGCAGGCGGCGCAGCTCGTTCGGGGACTCCACGTGCAGCCGGTGGTGCGGCAGCCGCAGCTCGGCGTCGGTCTTGCCGGGCCCGCCCAGCGCCACCGGCACCCCCGGCAGCAGGCCGGTGACGTGCGCGTGCTCGCCCGCCGACGACACCTCGAACCCGTCCACGTGCCCGGCCAGGACGCGCAGCAGCTCGGGGTCGGGGTTGGCCTTGACGGCGTAGTACAGCTCCGTGGGGCCCAGCGCCCGCCGTACGGACGCGACGTGCTCGTCCAGCGCGGGCAGGTCATAGAGGTAGGCGGGCACCTCCGAAAGGCGCGCGGCGGCCTCCTGGACGCGCGGGGTGATCATGCGAGGGGGTTCGCGATCGGGACGTAACCGGCGGCGCGGTCGGCCGCCCTGGCCCAGCGCACGCCCAGGTTCGCCTTGGCGGGCAGCGGCGCGCCCGCCAGCAGGTCGGACAGCGGCAGCGGCCGGCCCAGCTCGTCCGCCTGGCGGTCGAGCACGTCGCGGGCGATCCGCCACAGCTCGCGCAGCAGCTCGTCGTCGGTTCCCGCGACCGTGGCGGCGATCTCGGTGAGGTGGTTGACGAGCAGGCAGTAGACCACGCGCGCCCAGCCGCGCCCGGCGTCGTGGGTCAGGGCGCCGGCCACCTCGTGGGGCAGCCCTGACAGGTCGTGCCGGCCCGCGACCAGCTTGGTGCCCTCCAGGTCGCGGAAGACGGCCTGCACGGGGGTGCCGGAGGAGTCCAGCCCGACCAGGACGTTCTGCAGGTGGGGCTCCAGCACGACGCCGTGCGTGAAGTACAGCTCCAGCACCGGCGGCGCCACCACCGTCACGTACGCCCGCCACCACGCGAGCGGATCCGTCACCGGGGCGTCCACGGCGAGGGCGGCGGCCAGGACCGGGGTCACGCCGGGGGAGCAGGCCGCCCAGGGGCTGCGCCGGACGATCACGCCGAGCCCCTCGCGCAGCCTGACGCCGAGGCCGGCCGACCGGTAACCGGGCTCGGGCAGCCAGCGGGTGCCCGGATGCGCGGCGGCCGTCAGGTCGAAGAGGGGCGCGAGGCGCCGGGTCAGCTCCACCGCGCCGGCCAGCTCGTACCAGGCGTTCTTGCGTACGCAGTTGGTGATCCGGACGTCCAGGGAGAACTTCAGGCAGACGCCCGCGTCCTGGGCGTACACCGTCCGTACGGACGAGGTCGGCGTCACCACCGGCCCCGGCCCCAGGTCGATCAGCTCGGGTCCGAAGGCTGGCCGGAGCAGGTCGAGCTGCCACGGGTGCGCGGGCAGCACCCGGTAGCCGTCGGGGGCCATGCCCATCCCGTCCAGCGCGCCGGGGTCGCCGCCCTCGTCCAGCACGTCCTCCCGTACGCCGAGGAGCCGGACGGGGAACGCGGCGTGCGCCTCGGGCGCGTACCGCAGCCAGTCGCCGCCGCCGCGCGCCTTGGGGCTGGGATGGAACGGGTGCCCGTACACCAGCGCCTGCTCCGAGGCCAGCCAGGGATCGGCGGGCGGCGCCGTCTCCGCCCTGGCCGCCAGGATCGCGGCCACGGCCCGCCTGCTGGCCGCCACCTGCCCGGCGAACTCGCCGTTGTGCCCGCGCGGCGCGGCGCCTCCGCGCTCGGCCCCCTCGGCGGCGTGCCGGCCCAGTTCGGTCTCGACCAGGACGCCCAGTTCGGTCTCGACCAGGACGCCCAGTTCGGTCTCGACCAGGACGACCAGTTCGTCGCTCGTCAGCGGCCGCCACGCGCCGGACTCCAGCCGCTCGGGCCGACCCTCGAAGCGCAGCGCCGCGCCGCCGGAGGCGCGGGCCCGCAGCAGCGTCCCCGCAACCCGCAGCAGCAGGTACGGCGGCGCCGGCCACACCAGGCCGCGCGGCCCGGCCACCTCCCGCACGCAGCAGCGCAACAACGCCGCCAGCGTCGCCTCCTCGGCCCGGCCGGAAGGCGCGCCGGCCGGCGGGTCGGCCAGAGCACCGGCCAGCGCGTCAGCCGGTGCTTCCGTCACACCGGAAAGCGGGCCGGGAGGCGCGTCGGCCGGAGCTTCGGCGGCGTCGACGGCCAGTCCTCGCAGCATTCAAGCTCTCCTCAGATAGTTGGGCCCGCTGGTGCCGTAGAACTTGTTGACGTCGCGGGCGCCGGAGCGTTCCTTCGACACGAGGGTGCCGGCGGTGATCATGGACTTGCCGGTGAGCCTGACCGCGTCGAGCGTCCGGCCGCGCAGGATCTTGGCCATGGGGTCGTCCCCGTACTCGTCCAGGGCTTCGGCCAGCGTCTCCCTGACCAGGGCGGCCGCGCGGGCGTGCGGCAGGGCGCCGAACGTCACGGCGGCGGCGGCCAGGTGCAGCGTGATCGTGACGAAGACGTCGGCCAGGGCGTGGGGGTCGTCGGTCAGCAGGCGTCCGTCGGCGAAGTCCGGCACCTCGATCCCGGCGGCCCGCAGCCGCGACGGCGAGGCGAGCAGGCCGTCGTTGTCCTTGGCCAGCAGGCGCATGCGCTCGCCCTGGAGGAGCAGGGCCAGGTTCTGCTGGTGGGCTTCGAGCGCGACGCCGTACCGGACGAAGAGCCGCACGTTCCAGCGCAGCAGCAGCCGCAGGTAGCCGGACAGCACGTCGCCCAGCTCCGCGAGCACGCCGGGGGCGTTCAGCGCGGCGACCGGCACGATCTTCCCCTCGGGCAGCCGCCTGACCATCCAGGCCAGGTACTCGTGTCCCGCGTGCGCCCAGGTCTGCTCGTCGGCCAGGACCACGTCGGGATCGGCCAGCCGGCGCAGCAACGTCTCGGCTCTCGCGCCGTCGGCCAGCGTCCCAGGCTTGATCGAGCGCCGGTTCCGCACGCCGAGGGTGCTGACGGGCAAGGGCAGCTTGAGGTGGAGTCGCGGGCCGACCTCGACGGTGCGCATGGACAGCGTGGGCCGTACGGTGACGGCCGCCCGGTCCAGCACCCGTACCCCGTCGATCTTGCGCACCTCCGCGACGGTCAGCGGATGCACGGGGAACAGCACCTCGTCGTCACCCACCTCCCACTCACCGTCCGGCGCGGCGTCGGCGGGAAGGCTTCCGGCGGAGCCCGGCGCGAGCGCGCGGCGCGGGACCGCCGCCCACCGCAGCTCGAACGAGGGCCCGAACTCCGGCGCGTACGCCGGCAGCTCGCTCGCCGCCAGCCCCACCCGCGCGCGGGAGGTCGGATAGACCGGATGGTCCACGAACGCGGCCAGCGTCTCGTACGAGGGCCCGGCCCGCAGCACCGAATCGGCGACCCCGTCGTGCAGCTCCAGCGCGGCCAGGGCCGCCAGGCACTCGTCGAAGAAGGCGGCCACTCCATCCGCGTCCGCCGGGTCGGCGACCTCCGCCAGCGTCTCCAGCACCTGTTCGAGCCCCAGCCGCTCGTCCGGCGCGAGCACGAAGTCCTGGAACAGCACCCCGGGCGTCAGCCGCGCCCACCGCCCGTCGGCCAGCGTCAGCCCGACGCCGTCCCTGGTCCTGGTGATGCGGGCGGCCAGTCGCCCGTAGTCCTCGCGCAGCAGGGCGTTCAGCACGCGGGCGGCCAGGTAGGCCTCCCTGGAGCTCATTCGACCACCCACGGCCGGGCGGCCCGGTAGTCCTGGACGGCCGCGTCCACCAGCTCGCGGGAGGGGCCGACGCCGCGCACGACGCCCAGGTAGTCGCGGTTCGTCCTGGTCAGCGTGACGACGTCGCCCACCTCGCGCAGCGGTCGGTGCCACAGCCGTACGTCGCCGGTGGTCACGCTCTCGTGCCCCGGCGCCTCCTTGACGATCCCCTCGCGGTCGGCGACGAGGCTGACGGCGCTCCCGTACGCGCTCCCCTGCGTGAAGTCGGGGACGCGCTCCCCGAGATGCACCCGCAGGATCCACTCGAACAAGGGCACCCCGAGCACGTCCGCCAGCAGGAAGTCGCAGTGGTCGCCGATCACGCGGTAGTTGACCTCGACGATCCTGGGCCCGTGCGCGGTGAGCGCGTACTCGGTGTGGCAGGCGCCGAACCCCACGCCGAGCGCCCGCAGCGCCGCGAGCACGTGCGCGTCCGGCTCGGGCGCCCAGTCGAGCCGCTCCTCGACGAAGTACGGCAGCGCCCCCAGAGTCGTCTCGAACCCGCCGAGGACCCGCAACCCGCTCTCGTCCCCGAGGGTCTCCAGCGTCCGCAGCGGCCCTTCCAGGTACTCCTCGACGACCAGCGCCTCGCCGGGACGCCGCCGCCTGACCTCGGCGACGGCCCGCGCCAGGTCCTTCTCGACCAGCATGACGTCCTCGCTGGCCACCCCTTCGCGCGGCTTGAGCACCACGGGGTAAGGCACGTCTTCGGGTACGGGGTCACCGGGCCCGAGGCGCAGCGAGAACACCTGCTCGATCCCCGCCTCGGCCAGCCTGCGCCGCGTCAGGAACTTGTTCTTGGCCGTCGCGCACGCCCGCCAGTCCTTGCCGGGCAGCCCGAAGTAGGATGCCGCGAGCGCGGTCTCCGTCTGCAGGTGGTCGGAGTTGGAGAAGATCGCGTCCGGCCGGCCCAGCTGCTCGACGGTGTCGATCAGGGCCCTCGGGTCCCGTACGTCACACGCCACCGCGTGCGGATGCCGCTCCGGGCGATCGGTCAGGATGATCACCTCGCAACCGAGGGCCCGGGCCGCCGGCAGGAAGCCGTCCGTCACGGAGTCGGTCGGTTTGAGCGCGGTCAGGTAGAGCCGCAACGCCAAGGCACCCCCGAGGAATCAGGTAAGGCTAACCTAACTCGTCGATCTTAGCCCCAGAGAGATCACCCCGGTGCCCGGATACCGTAATCACGGGCTAACGGCGAGGTCATAGGATGACATGGGACTCGGGAGGGGGCGGCCAGTGGAGACCGCGGAAGAGCAACTGATCGGACCACTGCTTCTCGCGCGGGGGACCATCGACCGATCCTCGGCGCTGCGGGCCGACGAGGCGTGGCTGGAGCGCGCCTGGTCCGACCCCGCGACCAGGGTGCTGGTGATCGACAACGGCCATACCCTGGTGCGGCGATCGGGAGACGACGTCCAGGCCGTGCTGTTCACGCCGCAGGACGCGCCTCCCGGGCAGCGTTACCTGCTCGGCGTCGAGGACGGGGTGGCCTACTTCGCGGTCGCCGCGCCGCTGCCCGGCGTCTCCACGGGCGACGTCAACGGCCGCCTGACCGTCCCGATGACCCTGCGCGACACCCCCGAGGGCGAGCCGGTGCCGGCCGGGCTGCGCCAGGCCGGCGGCCTGCTCGGCGACCGCGAGGCGGGCCTGCTGGTCTACGCCGTGGCGCTGGAGGCGTGGCACTCGACGCACGAGTTCTGCCCCCGCTGCGGCTCGCGCACCGACGTCTCGGCGGGCGGTCACATCCGGGTCTGCCCGAAGGACTCGAGCCAGCACTTCCCGCGCGTCGACCCCGCCGTCATCATGCTGATCCGCGACGCGGACGACCGCTGCCTGCTCGCCCGCGGGCCGCAGTGGCCGGAGGGGCGGCTGTCCATCCTGGCGGGGTTCGTGGAGCCGGGGGAGTCGCTGGAGGCGGCCGTCGTCCGCGAGGTGGCCGAGGAGGTCGGCATCGCCGTGGCCAACCCGCGCTACCTGGGCAGCCAGCCGTGGCCGTTCCCGCGCAGCCTCATGCTCGGCTTCTTCGCCGAGGCCGTCACCACCACGCTCGTGCCCGACCGGGACGAGATCGCGGAGGCGCGCTGGTACTCCAGGCAGGAGCTCACCGCGGCCCTGGAGTCGGGTGAGCTGCGCCTGCCGCCTCCCGTGTCGATAGCCCGCCGCCTGATCGAAACCTGGTACGGCGGCGAGCTCGTCGGCGATTGGTGACCCGTCTCAGGCCGCTTCGAGCAGCGCCTTGACCTCGCGGGCCGAGGGGTTGGTGCGCACGACCCGGCCCTTCGGCGTCTCGATCACCACGGTCGGCACCACCTGGTTGCCGTTGTTGACGCTCATCACGAACTCGGCGGCGGCAGGGTCACGCTCGATGTCGATCTCGTCGAAACTGATCCCCTCGCGGGCGAGCTGAGACTTGAGCCGCTTGCAGGGGCCGCACCACGTGGTGCTGTAGACCGTGAGCGCCATCTCGGGAAATCCCTCCAAGGTCAGGAAATCAGGCGATCCGTGCAACAACGCGGGGTGCCTGGTTAATCCCGGTTCTTACCCGATGCGCTCGGCGATCCACGCCTGCACCCGCTCGGCCACGCCGGGCTCCCGGTAGAGCGGCGAGCTGTGGTTGATCCCCGGCACCGTGACCACGCTCACCGGCACCCCCACCTGGCCGAGCATCTTCTGCAGCAACTGGCTCTGCACCGGCGGCACGAACTCGTTCTTCGAGTGCAGGGTCAGCATCGGCGCGTCCTTGGGGCTGGCGTGCCAGGCCACTTCCATGCTGGCCCAGATCCGCGAGCACTTGCCCTTGGGCGCGCAGCCGCCGGCCAGCTTGATGGCGGCGGTGCGCAGCCTGCGCTTGTTGGGGTCGGGGCTCTTGTCGCCGTCGGCGTAGGCCCGCAGCGGCGAGATGATCGGCGACAGCCCGACCACGCCCTTGAGCCCGTTGACGCCGTTGCCGTACGTCCCCACCGCCGCCGCGATGTGCCCGCCCGCGGAGAAGCCGACCAGCACGTAGTTACGCGGATCGAACGACCACCTGGCCGCGTGCTTGCGCGCCGCCGCGATCGCGGCCAGCGCGTCCGTCCGCTGCGCGGGCCAGGCCGCCTGGCTGGACAGGCGGTAGTTGAGGTTGAAGACCGTGTAACCCAGTTCGGCGTAGCTGCGGGTGATCTCCGTCATGTACTTCTTGTCGCCGCTGGACCACCAGCCGCCGTGGATGAGGAAGATCCCGGGCCGGTCCTGGCCGTCGGTCGTCCACCACACGTCCATGCTCTGGCGGTGGTGAGATCCGTACTTCACGGTCTCGACCGCCAGCCCGTCGAACCCGTCGTCGATGACGGAGCTGCTCGCCGTCGGGGCGGGTGTGGGCTCCTTGATCGCGCTCGCGTTGCTCGCGGTCGCGGCGACGGGTGTGAGCACAACGGCTGCGAGCGCGACAGCGCTCACGGAAACCGCAGTTCGCACGGCCTTCCTTTCCCCCATGCAGATGGTCGGCCCCATTGTGGGGGAAGAGACCAGTTCTTTGCATCCGACAGACTAAGAACATACGTCGGCCCGCATGTTGCCAGAATAAGGTGTCGCACCGCCAGCGACTGGGAGGATGTAGGGGTGAACAACGCGGACGACGTACTGATCGGACTCGATCCCGAGCAGCGCGCGGTCGCCGAGGCCGTGCGCGGGCCGGTGTGTGTGCTGGCCGGCGCCGGGACCGGCAAGACCAGGGCGATCACCCACCGCATCGCGTACGCGGTCCGCAGCGGCGTCGTCGACGCGCAGAGCGTGCTGGCTGTGACGTTCACCACTCGCGCGGCGGGCGAGCTGCGCCAGCGGCTGCGCGCGCTCGGCGCGCCCGGCGTCCAGGCCCGCACCTTCCACGCCGCGGCGCTGCGCCAGCTCACCTACTTCTGGCCGCGGGTGATCGGCGGCGACGCCCCGTCGATCATCGAATCCAAGCTCCCCGTCCTCGCCGAGGCGTGCCGCCAGGTGCGCAGGACCCCCGAGCGCTCTGAGCTGCGCGACATCGCCGCCGAGGTCGAGTGGGCCAAGGTCACCCAGGTCGGCCCGGAGGACTACGTGGCGGCGGCGGCCAAGCACCACCGCACGCCGCCGATCCCGGTCGAGGAGCTGGCCCGGCTCTACGAGGCGTACGAGCAGATCAGGCGCGAGCGTCACCTGCTCGACTTCGAGACGATCCTCGAACTGACCGCGGCGGTGATGACCGAGCACCGCGAGGTGGCGGCGCAGATCCGCCAGCAGTACCGCTACTTCGTGGTCGACGAGTACCAGGACGTCAACCCGCTGCAGAAGCTCCTGCTCGACACCTGGCTCGGCGGGCGCGACGACGTGTGCGTGGTCGGCGACCCCAACCAGACCATCTACTCCTTCACCGGCGCCAGCCCGCGCTACCTGACCGGGTTCGCGGTCGAGCATCCCGACGCGGCCGTCATCAAGCTCGTGCGCGACTACCGCTCGACCCCTCAGGTGGTCGACCTGGCCAACCTCGTCATCGCCAAGGGCAGGTCCCCGCACCGCCTGGAGCTGGTGGCCCAGCGCCCCGACGGGCCGCGGCCTGCGTTCTCCGACTACGACGACGAGCCGGCCGAGGCCGCCGGCGTGGCCCGCGCGATCAGGAAGCTGCTCGACCAGGGCGTGCACTCGCGCGAGATCGCGGTGCTCTTCCGGGTCAACTCCCAGTCCGAGGCCTACGAGGAGGCGCTGTCCAAGGCCGGCATCCCGTACGTGCTGCGCGGCGCCGAGCGCTTCTTCGAACGCCCCGAGGTGCGTCAGGCGGTCGTCCTGCTGCGCGGCGCCGCCCGCTCCGCGTCGGGCGAGCCGCTGGCCTCGGAGGTGCACCACATCCTGGCCGGCGTGGGCCTGACCCCCTCGCCTCCCGGCGGCGGCAAGGCCAGGGAGAAGTGGGAGTCGCTCAAGGCCCTGGCCGACCTGGCCGAAGACCTGGCCGCCGAGGGGGGCGACCTGCCCGCGTTCGTGGCCGAGCTCGAACGGCGCGCCTCCGAGCAGCACGCGCCGCCCGTCGAGGGCGTCACCCTGGCCTCCCTGCACGCGGCCAAGGGCCTGGAGTGGGACGCCGTCTTCCTCGTCGGCGTCACCGACGGCATGCTGCCCATCATCTACGCCGAGACCCCCGAGCAGATCGAGGAAGAACGCCGCCTCCTCTACGTCGGCGTCACCCGCGCCAGGGAGCACCTGTCGATCTCGTGGGCGCTGGCCCGCGCGCCCGGCGGGCGCAAGAGCCGCCGCCCGTCCCGCTTCCTCGACGGCCTCACGGGCCGCGCCGCTGCCCCGCCGCGCGCCGCGGCGGCACCGCGCGAACGCCGCCAGGTGGCCGCGCCGGTCAGCTGCCGGGTGTGCGCGAAGACGCTGGTGGCCGCCGCCGAGCAGAAGCTGGGCCGCTGCTCGACCTGCCCCGCCGACTACGACGAGGCGCTGCTCGAACGGCTCAAGGCCTGGCGTACCACCATGGCCAAGGAGACGAAGGTGCCCTCGTACGTCATCTTCACCGACGTGACGCTGCAGGCCATCGCCGAGCGTGCGCCGGCCACCGAGCAGGAGCTGCGCGCGATCCCGGGGGTCGGCAAGGTCAAGATCGACCGCTTCGGCGAGGCCGTGCTGTCGCTCTGCCGCGCGTAACCTCCGCGACATCGGGACCGGCCATGATGAGGTCGGGACGGGCCGCGTTCGAGCACTTTGGTGCGACACGTCAGACTTGTCGGTCGTAGGACACGTCAGACTGGCTTCGTCCGGCGCGTCCGATCTGGCGACGTCCGGCATTCGGAGACCTGGCCACGTCCGACGCGTCAGACTTGGAGACGTCCCGAGCAGAGCAGTTGCCAGGACCGTAGAGCACGAGGGGACCGACACGTGAACGAGGCGCTGAAGGAGCTGCTCGACCTGCTCGACCTGGAGCAGATCGAGCTCGACATCTTCCGCGGCAGGAGCCCGGAAGAGCGCATCCAGCGCGTCTTCGGCGGCCAGGTGGCGGCGCAGGCCCTGGTGGCGGCCGGCCGCACGGTGCCCGCGGACCGTCACGTGCACTCCCTGCACGCCTACTTCATCCGGCCGGGCGACCCGGCCGTCCCGATCGTCTACAACGTCGACCGCCTGCGCGACGGCCGCTCGTTCACCACCCGCCGGATCGTGGCCGTCCAGCACGGCAAGGCGATCTTCACGATGTCCGCGTCGTTCCACGTCGCCGAGGAGGGCGTGGCCCACCAGGCGTCGGTGATGCCGCAGGTGCCCGACCCCGAGACGCTGCCGACGTTCCAGGACAAGATGTACGAGCTCGTCGGCGACAACCCCGAGCTGCGCGACTGGGTCTCGCGGCCCAGGCCCGTCGACTCACGGCACGCCTCGCCGCTCACGTGGGAGGCGCACCAGAACCCCGAGCTGCGCAGCTCCCGTACCAACGTGTGGTTCCGCTACCACGCCGAGCTGCCCGACGACCCGCTCCTGCACGTGGTGCTGGCCGCGTACGCCTCCGACTTCACCCTGGTCGACACCATCCTGCTGGCCCACGGCATGGCGTGGGGCGCCTCCGGCATCGTGGGCGCCTCGCTGGACCACGCGATGTGGTTCCACCGCCCCTTCAGGGCCGACGACTGGCTGCTCTATGCTCAGGAGTCGCCGTGGTCCGCGGGGGCTCGGGGGCTCGCGCGGGGTGAGATGTTCACCGCGTCGGGTGACCTCGTGGTCTCAGTGGTTCAAGAGGCCATGATTCGCCTCGCGAAGTGACACGAAATCGCAGGTAGAAAATATGTTGCCCCTTCCCGGCTTCCCGGTTTAGGGTCATGGTCAAGCAAGTCGGACGGTCCTGTTCCGACGATCCCGAGAGTGGAGGTGAGTCACTGTGATCAGCATCAAGATGCCGACCACGCCGTGGGTCGCCTCCGCATGCCGTGACTCGGTGAGACTCGCCGATGGCCCCGCCAAGCCGCGGCAGGAGAAGTCTGCCCGTAGCCAGGCCGCCGCCTTTTACGCGCACGCCTACACGGGTGTCGCCGCCGAGCAAGGTGCTCCTGCCTACAGCGCACGTATCGAACTGCCGGCCAACCAGCTCACCAAGGGTGGACTGCGCGGTCCGCATCCCTGGAGGGATGCTCCGGTCATAACCTGACCGGCAGCAAACGCCTCCAGGCCGCGGATCCGCAGACAGGATCCGCGGCCTTCTTGTTTGTCCGTGATCACCGACCACCCACGAGGTGCCCGAACAAGATCAAAAAGATCGATCAAAGGAGAAAGCAGATGGGGGCGAAGACGATCATGGACCTGATCGACGAAGCCAAGATCCCCTGTCGTACCGACCCTGACCTGTGGTTCGCCGAGTCGCCGGAGGACGTCGAGTTCGCCAAGGCACTCTGCGGCGGCTGCCCGATCCAGGAGGCCTGCCTGGCCCGCGCGCTCGAGCGCGAGGAGCCCTGGGGCGTCTGGGGCGGCGAACTGGTCCTCAGGGGAACCATCGTTCCCCGCAAGCGTCCGCGCGGGCGTCCCCGCAAGCACCCGGTCGCTGCCTGACCACCACGCACCAACGCACGACACACAGAAAGCGAAGTGAACCGATGAACGCTCGACCGACGAGGAGCCTCACCGTGCCGGATCTTATTCATGACCTGGTAAACGACCGAATACAAACCCTCCACCGCGAAGCTGCTGAACAGCGCCTCATCTTGCGCGTCAGCCGCGTACAGCGGGCGCGGCGCGAGGTCCTGCGAGCGAACGACCGTCTCCGCAGGGCCCTGAGCCGCCAGATCTGATCGAGGAGATCCTGCCGCCGGCGTAGGATCTCCCGCACAGATCGCTCATGAGAGAGCCGGGCGCACCCAGCGCCCGGCTCTCTCCCTGTTCATCGGAAGAACGATCCCAAGCCGGGGAACGATCCCCGTCGGGATGCGCTCCCAATGGGGAGGGATGACCCCCTTCGGGGGAGTGGCTCCGACGCCATGGGAGGAAAGCGAACGAACATGGGCACGATGCGACGGATCGAGTTCCGCCAGGGAGGAAAGGGCGCCGGCGACCTCATGGAGATCGTCATCGACGACCTGCCCCTGCTCGAACTCGTACGTGAGGCCGAACTCCCCTTCGCCCGCCAGGAGCAACTCGAACGCCAGGCGGACTTCGCGCCCGAACCGGCGCCCCTCCTCGCCGGCGACTACCAGAGCTTCTCCCGCGCCAGATTCGGCTGGCCGAGCCGCCACTACCTGGGCGAGCCGGCGGAGACGGCCTGCAACCAGAACGACGACGAGACCATGCTGCTCGGCTGCACGTGCGGCATCGCGGACTGCTGGGCACTCCTGGCCAGGATCGAGATCGACGGCGCCGTCGTGCGCTGGTCGGGCTTCCGCAACAACCACCGCGACTGGGACCTGACCGACCGCCTCGGCCCGTTCGTCTTCTCCCGCCGCCAGTACGAACACGCCCTCCACACCACCGCCCCCACACCCCACGACCACCCGCCCGCGGTTCCACCACTCCGCAACGGCCTACGCCTGATCCCCGTAGTCGACGCCCTCTCCGGCCTCCTCGACCACCTCCCCCCACCAGCCATCTCACCCACAGCTCCAGCCGAGTACACCTCCTCCGAGCCCACAGCCCAGTCGGATTCCAACGATTACGCCCCATCCGAATGGACGGCCCCGTCAGATAGCGACGAGCACGCCACACCCGCGTCCTCAACCTCGTCGGGTTCGGGCGAGTACGCCTCACCCGAATTCACGGCCGCGTCGGATTCCGACGAGCACGTGCCACCCGCGCCCACGGTCCCGTCGGATTCGGGCGAGCACGTGTCACTCGTGCCTCCACCCTCCTCGGCTGACATCTCGGCCCTCGACGAAGAACTCCGCAGCGCGTACTGGACTGCCAGGGTGATCGCAGCCGGCCTCCCGGCACCCCTCCCGGGCCACCGCCCCGCAGCCTTGATCCGGCTGTCGGACTTCTTCGCCGAAGGCCCACTGCTGACCCTGCTCCAGGCCTCCCTACGACGAGACTTCTCCGACTCCGACTCCGACTCCGGCACCGGGATTCGGACCATCACCGCCGCCGACGCTGACACCAGCATTAGGACCGACCTAGGCACCGGGATCAGGGCCGCCACCGACTCTGGCACTGACATCTCCACGGACACTGAAATCCGCACCGCCACCGGTATCGACACCGGCAACGACACCGACACCGACACCGGGATCAGGACCGACGTAGGCACCGCCACCAGCACCGATTCCGGCACTGAGATCCGCACTGGCGCTGTCACCGGCACCGATTCCGGCACTGAGATCCGCACAGGCACCGGCACCGGCCTACCACTACGGCCCTCCGCCCCCACCGACAGCACCGGGAACGTCGGCGACCCAAGCGAAGTCACCCTTCCCTCACCGCCGGACCGCGCCACCGACGACATGTCAAATGTGCGACGACATCTCGCCCAAGATCCCGACGCCATTGATCGCATCAGCCCCTTGCCGGGCGGATACCTGCTACTGGCAGAAGACGGGACGATCGTTTCCCCCGGCTGCTGCAGTGACCTGAGCGACGTCCTGAACTGGGGCAACGCCGCCCGCCACACCGACACCTCCCCGTGCATGGTGTGGGTCGGACACCCCTGGGTCCACGTCGCCGCAGACGGCGACGCCCTCCTCCTGACAGGCCCGACCGAAAGAGACCCCGGCCCTGAACTCGGCTGGCTCCCCAGACAAGCACTGGCCCAAGCCGCGGACATCGCCGCCGCAGAAGTCCGCTACTTCGCCAGATGCCTGGAAGCCGCCTGCACCCGCCTACTCGGCGAAGACCACGCCACCGCCGTATGCAACGCCCTCCTCGGCGACCCCTGGCTACGTACCGGCTCCTCCTGACCTCACCGAAAACACACTCGCCGCCACGGGATCGTCCGGCCACGGGGCCGCCACGGCCCTGGCCAACAGGACGCGCCATTGTGTGCCCGGCCATGAGGCCACGATGAGTGCCGCCAGGGGACTCTCACCACGAACCTCACCATGAGGGCGTCCAGACACGAGGCCGCGCGAGCCTGGCCACGACCCGACTCGCGCGGGTTCCATCTTGGTCAGGCAAACCCCACAAGGCCCTCCAACGGGATGAAGCCCGTCCACCCGGATGTGGTTCGCCGGCGGCATGAGGCCCGTCCGCCGACGTGAGGTCCGCCAGCGGCATGAGGCCCTTCAGCCGACAGGAGGTTCCCCAGCGGGAAGAACCTCGTCCGTCGGCATGAGGTCTGCCCGCCGCCGAAAGCTCAGCCAGTCGGACGAACCGGACGCCGTGAGGACACCACGACGTCCCCGTCCACTCCTTCGGCTGACCAGAGTCGCGTAGCCATCCACGCGACCCCGATCCCTGCGATCACCAGCCCTCCGAGGTAGACCGGCAGCGGCACCACACTCCGCAGCGCCCCGGGCACCATGCCCCCGGCATACAGCAGCACCGCCACCACCGGCATCATCCCGCTCCTGACCGCAGCCGCGCTGAACGTCAGCACCCCCACCAGCAGGACGATCGACGTGATCAGGAACGCCCGCCCGGTCCCGCCGGCGAGCAGGCCGCTCACGGTGCCGCCCCCGAGGTACGGGAAGACGAAGTGCAGCGTGTACTCGATCGCGAACGCCCCGGCCAGCCCCGCCGAGTTGAGCACGTACCCGACGAGCCCCAGGGCGCCGGCCGTACCACGGATGAGCAGGTAGATGCCGGTGATCGCGAGTAACCCCGCAAGGGCCGCGAACGGTGCGATGGCATGTGTGAGAGCCGTTTCCGGCAGCAGCCCGGCGCGACGGGCGGAGTTGACGACCAGCAGCACGGCGCAGACGAACCCGGCCGCCGCGGCGACCCGATGAACGCTCATGTCGCGATTTCCTCTCTCGACCTCTCGGTCTTGGTGGGTCCCCGATAACACTTGTTATGATGAGCGTTATAGGCCGATATGGTGAGAGGGTGCCGAGAGCCGTAAGCACCTCGAAAGAACTCGGCGCGCTGCGCCAGGACCTGCTCGACGCGGCCATGCGCGTACTCCGCGAACAGGGCGCGCTCCACCTGACCCTCCGCCGGGTGGCGGACGCCGCCGACACCTCCACCATGGGCATCTACACCTGCTTCGGCGGCCGCGCCGGCCTCCTGGAAGCGATCTACGAGTACGGCTTCCGCCTCCTCCACGAGGCGATGTCCAGATCCATGGACGCCCACACGGACCCTCTGGCCCGCATCATGGCGGTGGCGTACGGCTACCGCCGGTTCGCCCGCGCCGACCCGGCCCTGTACGCGCTCATGTTCGAGCGCCCGCTGCCCGACTTCGATCCTTCACCCGAGCAGCGCCACGACGCCCTGCGCCTGTGCTTCGACCCGCTCGCCCTGGCCACGTCCGCCGCCGCGCAGGAGGGCCTCATCCGATCGACGGACCCGCAGCGCGCGGCCTACCTGGTGTGGACCACGATCCACGGCCTCGTCAGCATCGAGCTCACCTGCTCCCTGCGCACCCCGCTGCCCGGCTGGTTCCTGAACTCGGAGCAGGAGGGTGAACGCATCCTCGCCGACGGCGTCCAAGCCCTCCTGTCCGGCCTCACCTGAACAAGCACCGGTACGAGCGGGTCCCGAGGGCGGCCGTCCAAGGTGTCCTTCGGAGCAGGCGCCTACGTCGCGTCCGCTCCTGCCCTGACCGACTACGCCATGACCAATCCGATGGTGGACGGCGTCCGGAGAGAGGCCGGCGCACACCAGTGGGCCCTATTCCGGCTTCAGGGGGAAGTCCCGCAGCGTGGTGGCGCTCTCGTACGACCGACTCTGCGGGTTGGTGGCGTGTGGGGCCGGTTGCAGTAGCCGCGATCAGGAACGCAGTGCTGTCGTGGTGGATCGGAGAAGCTGCGCGAGGCGGTCGCGTTGGCTGCTGGGCCAGGAGCTGAAGCGGGTGGCCGGCGTGGTGTTGATGGCTTCCTTGAATTTCCCGGTGACCGCCTCGCCCTCGGGATTGAGGTGGACGCGGATCATCCGGCGAGGCCGCCTGGGCGAGCCGGCCGACATCGCCGACGTCGTCGCCTTCCTGGCCTCCGACGCCACCCGCTGGATCACCGGCCAGACCATCAACGCCGCCGGCGGCATGATCTGACGAGGCCGGTACCGAACCCGAGCCGGATAACGCACCGCTCAAGACCCCGACGCCTCCGCTAGCTGGTTACGCGGTCGCGATGACGGCCTGCGTGAGTGCCGGTGAGGGGGAGATGGATCTGGGCGGAAGCGGCGGTGAAAGGGAAACCGTGGGCGGAGATGAGACGAAAGAGAGGGTGGCCGGGAGGCGAAGAGCAAGGGCGGCGAAAAGGAAGCGCGGTGACGAGGCGAAGGCGACGGGGGGGGCGAAGATCGCGGCGACGAGGGAGGGCGAGGACCGGGGTGAAGGCCGCGGGTGGAGGTGAAACGCCGAGGGGAGGCGGAGCTAGGGGAGTCGGCCGGTGGGACGAAGCGAAAAGGCGGCGGTCAGGGAGGGCGGTGACGGGGCGAACGTCGCGGGGTGGAGGTGAGACGGAGAGGGGAGTGGGCCGGTGGGGCGAAGCGAAAGGGCGGCGGTCAGGGAGGGCGGTGACGGGGCGAAGGCCGCGGGGGGAGGTGAGACGGAGAGGGAAGTGGGCCGGTGGGGCGAAGCGAAAGGGCGGCGGTGAAAGGGCGCAGCAGTTAGGCGAAGAACGCGAGAGGAGGCGAGACGAGGAGAGGTGAAGAGGGAGGGCGATGACGGAGCAAAGGCCGCGGGTGGAGGTCAATCGACGAGGGGAGTGGGCCGGTGGGGCGAAGCGAAAGGGCGGCGGTCAGGGAGGGCGGTGACGGGGCGAAGGTCGCGGGGTGGAGGTCGCGGGGTGGAGGTGAGACGAGGAGGGGGTCGGCCGGTGAGGCGAAGCGAAAGGGCGGCGGTGAAAGGGCGCAGCAGTTAGGCGAAGAACGCGAGAGGAGGCGAGACGAGGAGAGGTGAAGAGGGAGGTCGGCCGGTGGGGCGAAGGCAGGGAGCGCCGAAGAGGGAGGGCGATGACGGGAGCAAAGGCCGCGGGTGGAGGTCAATCGACGAGACGAGGCGAGGGGACGGCGGTGAAGTGGGGCGATGAGTCGAGTCGGAAGGAGCGGGGGGTCAGCTGATCGCCAGCGGTTCGTCGTCGGAGTTCGGGTCCGGGCCGGGGTCGTCGGCGAAGCCCGGGACCCAGCGGATCACCTCGTCGCGGAAGCGGGCCGTGGTGCCGAGTTGGCAGAGCACGCCGATGCCGGCCGCGTGCACCCGGTGGATGAGCACGTACGACGTCGGCAGGTTGAGCTGGCGGATCACGTTGGTCGGCCGGAGATCCGTGACGCTGGCCGCCTGCGCCTGCAGCCACTCCCGGCTGAACGTGAACTCCTCCACCGCGGTCGGTTCCACGTACGGCGCGAGGAAGGCGCGCAGCGCGTCGGTGTCGACCTCGATGTCCTGCCGGATGAAGCCCTCCTGCCGCAGCCCCTCCGTGACGGTGGCCATGTCGCCCTGGTTGAAGATGCGGGTGAGCTTCCCGAACGCGGGCGGATAGCCCTCGGGCAGGCGGTTGACCGCGCCGAAGTCGAGGACGCCGAGCTTGCCGTCGGCCAGCATGCGGAAGTTGCCGGGGTGCGGGTCGGCGTGCAGCATCCCGACCCGCGCGGGGGAGCAGAACAGGAACCGTACGAAGAGCAGGCCGGCCCGGTCGCGTTCCTCCTGGGTGCCTTCGGCGATGATGCGTGACAGCGGCGTGCCGTCCATCCACTCCGTGACCAGCACCATCTCGTTGGCGGCCACCACGTCGGGCACGTGGAAGTCGGGGTCGCCGTTGAACTCCAGGGCGAACGCGTGCTGGGCCTCGGCCTCCCTCAAATAGTCGAGCTCCTCCGCGATCCGCTCGCGCAGCTCCCCGAGCACGGCCTTCATGTCGAGGCCCGGCAGCAGCACGCCGAACAGTTTGCCCAGGCGGGCGAGCTGCGCGAAGTCGCCGAGCAGGGCCTTGCCCGCCCCCGGGTACTGGATCTTGACGGCCACCTCCCTGCCGTCGTGCCACACGGCCTTGTGCACCTGGCCGATGGAGGCGGCCGCGGTCGGCTGGTCGTCGAACGACAGGAAGTGGTCGCGCCAGCCGTCACCCAGTTGCTCGGTCAGCACTTTGTGGACCGTGGACACGGGCAGCGGCGGGGCGGCGTCCTGCAGCTTGGTGAGCGTGGCGCGGTAGGGCCCGACGACCTCCTGCGGCAGGGCCGCCTCGAAGATCGACAGCGCCTGGCCCAGCTTCATCGCGCCGCCCTTGAGCTCGCCGAGCACCTTGAAGACCTGCTCGGCCGTACGCTGCTGAACCTCCTGCGCCACGATCTCCGCGGACTTGCCGCCGATGCGCTTGCCCAGCCCCAGGGCGGCGCGGCCCGCGAAGCCGAGTGGAAGGGTGGCCAGTTTGGCCGATCGCGTGACAGCGCGGCGCGGAAGATCGTTCACACCGATGCGCGGAACCTCGTCGAGATGCCGCTTCCCCCCTTCGTGGTCGTCTGAGCACGTCAGTCGCGGTTGGGTGCCATGACCATTCTTAGCGAATATGGGTTACTTCGCATACAACGACATTGCGGATGTACCTTCCACGATCGCCTTTTCCACTGCCAATCAGGCGTTACGTCTACTGTGCCATTGGTCACAGATGACTCGTTACCGTCCAGGTAGGCGAGCGCATGACCGGTCGCCGCACCCGCCACGGCGGTGGCGAGCGCCACGTCGCAGGCGATCTCGCCGGGCGGATAGCCGCCCAGCCGGGCGGTGACGATCGGCCAGTACGGATCATGGTCGCGCCGGGTGAGATCGAGGCAGTGCAGGCACGCGGTCTCTCCCGGCAGGACCAGCGGGCCGACACACCCGTACCCCTCGAAGCCGGCCGCGAGGAGATGGGGGATGCCCAGCGTGTTCAGCTCGTTGACCAGCACCATGTCCAGGGGCCCGACCTGGGCCAGGACGACGAGATCAGGCCGATCCCACTTGTCCCCGAGAAACGGCCCACCGGCTACGACGTTCGAGGTGGGCTGATGAGGGCTCATCCCTTGGACCTCAACGCCGCCAGACCGGCCTTCTCGCCCGGATCCCCCCACCCGCCCGGATCCACCGACGCGCCCCGTTCCGCCGACGCGCCCCGTTCCGGTCCCGCCCGGGTCGGCCGCCCCCCGTCGTTCGGATCCGCCTTTGCGTGCGGTCCTGGTTCCGGCCGACTCCGATCCGCCGACTCGCCCAGCCCCGGTCCCGGTCCCAGCTCCGGTCCCGGGACCGGGCGAGTCGGTGTCCGTTCGCCCGGCACCAGTTCCGCCCGAGACAGTCCTGCTCTCTCGTCCGGACGCCATGCCGCGAGAATCGGGCCCGGTTCCGCGTGCGTCCAGGGCCGTTCCACGAGTGTTGGACGTAGCCCCGCGCGGGCTTCGGGCCGTCCCTTGGGTGTCTGACGTAGCGCCGCTTACGTTCTGCGCCGTTCCGGGGGTGTTGAACGTCGTCTCACTCGGGTTCTGGGCTGTTCCTCGGGTGCCGGACGTAAGCCCGCGTGGGTCCTGGGCCGTTTGGCGTGGGTCGGTGGTTGTCCCGCGTGCGCTGGCGGTGATCCCGCGCGTGGTGGGAATTCCACGGGTGGTGGTCGTCCCGCGTGTCCCCGGCGCGGCCGCTCGCGGGCCGGGACCGGTGCCGGGGGCGGGTGTGGAGTTGCGGCGACGGGCGATGGGGGCGCTGGGAGTGGTGAAGGTGGCGGGCATGGAGGGCATGCGGTTGGTGGCTCGGGGGTCGGTGGGACGCTCTTGTCCGTCGAGGTCGTGAGGGGTGACCCCTGGGGTGAGACCGCCTGAGGTGATCCTGTCGGCTGCCGCCACCGCCCCCACCTCCCTGGGCAGGCCCACCTCCGCCCACGTCAGCCCGCCGGGGGTGAGGTCGGCGGGCTGGGTCGTGCCGGGGTCGAGGACTCGGATGTGGCCCACTCCGGCAGCCGCCAGCAGGGCGACGACCTGGGCGCCGATGCGGCCGGCGCCGTAGACCCGTACGCGCGAACGTCTGCGACGTTCGAAGTGGGCGATCATCCCGTCGGGCGCGGTCGAGGCGAGGTCGAGGGCGTGGAGGTCGGGTTTGAGGCGGTCTCGCTCGGCCAGCGGGAGGTCGCGCAGGGAGCCGGGGCCGGTGGCGGCGTCGTGGAGGACGCCCTGGGCGGCGAGCTGGTCGAGCAGCGCGCGGGCACGTGTCTCGTCGAGCCCGGCGCGGGCCGCGTCGCGGAGAACGGCGTCGAGGTCGCGGGTGCCGTCGAGACCCTCGATCCACTGCCGGACGGGTCTGGTCAGGCCGCTCAGCATGACCGCCCGCAGCGGGTGGACGCCATATTGAAGGGTCTGCTCGTCGCGGAGGATGCGCCGGAGGATGGGCTTCACACGTGGCCTCATGGCGGGAAGGTTTCCATGCCGGAGCAAGATCCCGAGCGGGTTCGGCGACGGCTGTGGATAACCGCGCGTTTGAGGAAAGCGCCTGTGGACGAAGCAACCGTCTCTGGAAATGGATCGTCCCATAGAGGCCGCCACCTCTCCTGCCGTGGCAGGCGATCATCGAAGGCAAGCGTGATGAACGGCTGCGATCACCATCCAAGCGTCCCGCCCATACGTGATCACCGCCAAGCGTCTCAGTTACGCTTCCCGGCATGGACGAGCTCTTGGTTGATCGTCAAGACGACGGAGTCGTACTCATCACCTTCAATCGCCCCGACATGCGTAACGCGATGACCGACGCCATGACCGCCCGATGGCGCGAAACGATGTCCGAGCTGGCGACCGACAGAGACGCGCGCTGTCTCGTCGTCACCGGCGCCGGGACGGCGTTCTCCTCGGGAGGGGACCTGTCGTGGATCGGGGAGCGCGGCTCGGAGACCGTGCCCCGGCTGCGTGAGCGGATGCTCGCCTTCTACCGCACCTGGCTCATGATCACCGAGCTGGAGATCCCCACGGTCGCCGCCGTCAACGGCCCGGCCGTGGGTGCGGGGCTGTGCGTGGCGCTGGCCTGCGACCTCGTGTACGCGGCCGACGACGCCAAGCTGCTGGCCCCGTTCACCTCGCTGGGGCTGCATCCGGGCATGGCGGCCACGTACCTGCTGCCGCGCAGGGCCGGCGCGGGGCTCGCCCGGGAGATGCTGCTGACAGGCCGCAGCCTGTCCGGAACGGAAGCAGCGGCTAAAGGGCTGGTAAATCAATCTTTCCCGAAAAATGACCTAAGGTCGGAAGTAGGCGGCATTGCCACGAAGATCGCGCAGAACGCACCCATTGCCACAAGGCTCACCAAAGTAGCCCTGAACCAAGACCATCAAGACCTGGAAGCCGCTCTGAGGTGGGAATCCTTGGCCCAGCCCGTGACCATGGCCTCCGCCGACATGATCGAGGGGCTCACGGCACATCGGGAAAGGCGCATGCCCAAATTCACCGGCTCTTAATCATCTGACCAGCAGAAACAACGTCCACCCTCTGTGGAATTTCGCCAGTCTCGGCTACCGTGCATATGTGCCCCCCGAGACAGTCGAGGTTCGTCGCAGTTCTCGTCGCCGGCGTACGGTCTCCGCCTACCGCGACGGTGACAAGACGATCGTGCTCCTGCCCGCCTGGTTGAGCGGCGAAGACGCGGATGAGTGGGTGAGCCGGATGCTGGATCGGCTGGCCGCCAAGGAACGCCGAAGAAGGCCCACCGACGAGGCGCTGCTCGAGCGGGCCAAGGAGCTGTCGGCCAAATATCTGGACGGCGAGCCCGACCCCGTGAGCGTGCGCTGGGTCGACAACCAGCAGCACCGCTGGGGCTCGTGCACCCCCGAGACCGGGACGATCCGGATCTCCACCAGGCTCAAGGGCCTGCCCGAGTGGGTCATCAACTATGTGATCATCCACGAGCTCGTGCACCTGCTGGTGCCCAGCCACGGGGCCAAGTTCTGGGCGCTGGTAGAACAGTATCCGAAGGCGGAGCGGGCCCGCGGGTTCCTCGAGGGATTCTCCGCGGCGGCCCACACGGCACCGGAGGAGTGTTGACGCGCATCGCCGCGGTCCTGGTCCATCCGCACATGGCACAGGCGGCCCCGCCGGGCGTCGATCCCAGGGAGTTCCTGGAGGCGGTGGCGGAGGACACCTACGAGATGGTGGCCGGCCTCGACCTCGTCACCCCGGTCCTGCTCACCAGCGTCCCCGGCCTGGACGACCTCGTCTGGCCGGGCACCGAGGTGATCACGATCGCCGAAGGCGAACCGCTCAGGACCACCCTCGCCCGCCTGGACGCGGAGCAGGCGGCCGTGATCAGCGCCGACGCGCCCGACCTGCCGCCCCTGCTGGTCGGCAAGCTGTTCAGGGAGCTCCGCCGGGCCGAGATCGCCGTCTGCCCGGCGGAGAACGGCGGCGCCGTGGCCCTGGCCTGCGCGCTGCCCCCGCCCGCCTGGGCGGACCCCGACCTCGACGCGTACGACACCGTCAAGGAGCTGCGCGCCCAGGCCCCCGGCCCGCGCAGGGTCGCCACCACCCCGGGCTGGCACCGCCTGCGCACCCCGGAGGACGTCGCCCGCCTCGACCCCGGCCTCGAAGGCTGGGACAACACCAGAGCACTCGTCAGGGCAGGCTGAGCCGGGCCAGCACGGCCCGGTGATCGGTGCCCGGCACGTCGCGCACGCTGACCTCCTGCACCCCCACCCGCTGATCCACCAGCACATGATCGATCGTGATGAACGGCGGCACCCGCTTGTTCGCCGGCCACGTCGGAATCAGCCCGGCCCCCACCTGGTCGGCCGCGTCCTTGTAGCCCCGCGCCAGCACCCCGCGCAACGCGGCATGGTCGAGCGAGGCGTTGAAGTCACCCGCGATGATCCGGATCCGGTCGGAGGAGGTGGAGGGGAAGGCCGCCATTGCCTCGTTCCAGCCGGTGACCTGCGGCCCCAGCGGCGGGAACGGATGCGCGTCCACGAACTCGATCGGCTCGCCGCCCGGCACCGAGATCAGCGCGGCGGGCATCTGGTGGCCGACGGGCGGCATCAGGTCCCACAGCGCCCGCATCGGGTAGCGGGAGTAGAGGCCGCTGCCTCCGGCGCTCCACTCGGCCTGGAGCACGCGGTGCGGCAAGATCTCCTTCAGCCCGGCCGCGTCCAGGTCGGAGACCGCCCCTGGGGTCAGCTCCTGGGTGCTGAGCACGTCGGGGGCGAACTCGCGTACCAGCTGCATGATCGTCGTGATGTCGGCCCGGCCGAACAGCATGTTGATCGTCATCACCCGCAGCGGCCGCCCCGACGCTGCGTCGGCGGTGCCGAGCGCCCTGGGCAGCACGCTGAAGCCGAGCGCGGTCGTCGCGAGCAGCGCGACGACGGTCGCGGCGCGCTTGCGTCCGAAGGCGGCGATCAGGAGTGGCACGAGAGAACCCGCCGCCGCGTACGGCGTCGCCGTCATGAGCTGGGTGGGCAGCGAGCCGCGTTCCAGCCCCGCCACCCTGGCCAGCGCCCAGGCGGCGAACGGCGTCACCGCCACCCACGTCAACGCCGTTCCGGGGAATTTCCTGCGCTTTCGCACCGGTGTCACGATGGTGCCGCCGACAGGCGATGTGTCCACGCAACCCCCCTTTTGGAACGACGCAAATGGACTCTAGCCAAGCGCGCGTGAGCCCGAGCTAAGGGTGGCCTGTCCACGTGCGGCCAATCGGCGGGTCGCCTCGTCGGACAGCTCGGGGATCTCGTCCACGGGGAACCAGCGCAGGTCGAGCGACTCGTCGCTCATCACGGCCTCCGCCCCGGCCGGCGCCACCGCCGCGTATTCGACGTCGAGGTGCCAGCTGCGCGGCGGATGGCACCACACTTCGTGCCGGTCGAGCGCGAGCGGCCCCGGCAGCAGCCGGAGCCCGGAGATCCCCGACTCCTCCCACGCCTCCCGCAGCGCCA
Source organism: Nonomuraea fuscirosea (assembly GCF_003001935.1). Classification (GTDB taxonomy): domain Bacteria; phylum Actinomycetota; class Actinomycetes; order Streptosporangiales; family Streptosporangiaceae; genus Nonomuraea; species Nonomuraea fuscirosea. The sequence continues at coordinate 399,194 of NZ_PVNG01000007.1, forward strand.
CCGCCGCGAGGGACGTGTCGGAGATCTCACAGTGGCCGCCCATGGGCAGCCACATCTTGGCCTTCGGATGGAGGGTGAGCAGCACCTTCGCACCGTCGTGCGACAGCACCGCGGTCGTCGCCGTCAGATGCCCGGGAACGCACTCGCGCAGCATGGCGTCGTCGTGCTCGCGCAGGTGATCGAGGAACCGCTCGCGCAGCGCCTCCTCGCCGGGGGTGGGCGCCGTCCAGGTGGACAGCACCGCCACCGCGTCGTCGTGCAGGCTCAACCCTGGCCGCCCTCGCCGTCGTCGTCGGGCTTGGCCTCAAGCTGCGAGATGTCCCAGTCGGTGTTCCCGCGGACGAAGGCGTCGGGGTCGTCGAGGTCGTCGGCCGTCGGCATGAGGTCGGGGTGACCCCACAGGGCGTCGCGCCCGTCGACGCCGCGCTCGCTCTCCAGCGAGCGCCACAGCGCCGCGGCCTCACGCAGCCGCCTGGGCCGCAGCTCCAGCCCCACCAGCGTGCCGAACGTCAGCTCGGCGGGCCCGCCGGTGGCGCGACGGCGGCGTACGGTCTCGGCCAGCGCCACGGCGGAGGGCAGCTTGCCCTCGGCGGCCTGGTCGACCACCGTCGCCACCCAGCCCTCGACCAGCGCGAGCATCGTCTCCAGCCGCGCCAGGGCGGCCTTCTGCCGCTCGGTCTCCTCGGGCTTGAGCAGGTTGCCCCCGCTCAGCGCCTCCTGGATGGCCTCGGGGTTGTTGATGTCGAGCCCGCGGATCTGCTCTTCGAGCGCCGAGGTGTCGACCGTGATGCCCCTGGCGTATTCCTCGACCGCCCCCAGCAGGTGTGACCTCAGCCACGGGACGTGCTGGAACAGCCGGTGATGCGCGGCCTCGCGCAGCGCCAGATAGAGCCGGATCTCGTCGGCGGGGACCTCCAGGCCCTCGCTGAAGGAGGCGATGCCGCCGGGCAGCAGCGCGGCCGTGTCGGACAGGGGCAGGCCGATGTCGGTGGTGCCGATGACCTCGCGGGCCAGCGAGCCGAGCGCCTGCCCGATCTGCTGGCCGACCATCATGCCGCCCATCTGCTTGAGCATGCCCATGAGCGGCCCGGCCATCTGCTGGGCCTCAGGGGGCAGCCCTGATCCGCTGAGCGCGCCGCCCATGGTCTCGACCATGCGCTCGGCGATCGGTTCGCAAAGCTTTCGCCAAATCGGGATCGTGTTCTCGATCCACTCAGACCGGCTCCAGGCCTGCGGGTTGGCCACGCCGCTCGGCAGCGCGGTCGCCTCGTTGAGCCACAGGTCGGCCAGGCTGAGCGCCTCGACGATCTGACGGCGCTCGCCTTCCATGACGCTCGGGTCGCCCTCGGCGACCACGGCGTGCCGGGCGATGTTCTTGGCCATGTCCCAGTTGACAGGGCCTGAACCCTGGGGCGCCGACAACATGTCGGCGAACTGGCGCATCGCCTGAGCCATCTGCTCAGGGTTGCCGAACATGGCGAACGGGTTCTCGTTGGGGTCGTTTTCGCGACCTGGCAGGTCAGTCACCGCTCTACCTCGTGCAGGATGGAGGAGTCCACATCCGCCACGTTAGCCGTCCTACGGCGGATCAGTGCAAAGTGAGGACCTGGTGCCTACCTCGAAACGCTCGCGTCAACCCGTCGTCGCCGTAACGGGCGCGGCCTCCGGACTAGGCCGCGAAGTGCTCGTGAAGCTCGTCTCCTCCGCGGATTTCCGCAGAGTGGTGGCCATCGACGAAGAGCGCGGTGACGTCCAGGAAGCCACGTGGAGAGTGATCGACGTACGAGATCCGCTCTTGGCGAACCGGATCTCCGACATCGACGTGCTGATCCATCTGGCCGGCGACTACGCCGTCGACTCCGACCCGGGCGAGCGGCGGGCCTACAACCTGCGCGCCGCCCAGACGGTGCTGACGGCCTGCGCCGCCGCACGCGTACGCCGTGTGGTGCTGGTCACCAGCGCGATGGTGTACGGCGCCGCGCCCGACAACGAGGTGCCGCTGCCCGAGGACGCCCCGGTGGCGGCCGAGCCGGACACCGGCGTCGTGGGCGACTTCCTGGAGATCGAATCCCTCGTCCGCCGGTCGCTGCGCAGCCATCCGGGCGTGGAGGTGACCGTCCTGCGCCCGGCCGCGGTCGTCGGCCCCGGCGTCGACACGGTGCTCACCCGCCACTTCGAGTCGCCCAGGCTGCTGACCGTCAAGGGCTGCAGCCCGCACTGGCAGTTCTGCCACATCGACGACCTCGTCTCCGCGCTGGAACTGGCGGCGCGCGGGGTGGTCAGCGGCGTGCTGGCGGTCGGCTCCGACGGCTGGCTGGAGCAGGAGCAGGTCGAGGAGCTGTCCGGCATCCGCAGCCTGGAGCTGCCCGCCGGCCTGACCTTCGGCACGGCGCAGCGCCTGCACCGCCTCGGCGTCACCCCGGCTCCCGCCACCGACCTGCACTACGTCGTCTATCCGTGGGTCGTCGACTGCGCGGTGCTGCGCGAGGCGGGCTGGAAACCGGCGTGGACCAACGAGGCTGCGTTGCAGCAGCTCATGGAGCTGCGCGAGAACAGGACGACCGTGGTCGGCCGGCGCCTGCCGGTCAAGGAGGCCACGCTCACCGCCGCCGGCGCCACGGTGGCCGTGATCGGCACCGCCGCCATCGTCCGCCAGGTCCGCAGGAAGCGCCGCCAGTAGCCGCCGGTGATCGTCGTTCGCGCCGCGTGAGAAACGCGGCCGGTAAAGGTTAGGCTTTTTCCGTGGACGTCATCCGGTTGCTCGGCATTCGTGACACCCCGCTCTCCGTCGACGAGGTCCTGGCCGCCGTCGGCGACCACGCCGCGGGCGGCACCACGTTCTTCGTGGGCACCGTGCGCGAGCAGGACCACGGCAAGGCGGTGACCGGGCTGTCCTACTCGGCGCACCCGACCGCGGAGGCCGAGCTGCGCCAGGTGGCGGAGAAGGTGGCCGCCGACTTCCCGGTGACGGCGCTGGCCGCCGTGCACCGGGTGGGCGATCTGCGGCTGGGCGACGCGGCGGTGATCGTCGCGGTGGCCGCGCCGCACAGGGACGAGGCGTTCAAGGCCGCGCGGCGGCTGATCGACGACCTCAAGGCACACGTCCCCATCTGGAAACACCAGGTGTTCTCCGACGGTGAGACCGAGTGGGTCGGCGCCGGAGAATAAGCTCATCGACATGTCACGACGCGCCCTGACCCTGCTGCTCGCGGGATTCCTCGTGCTCGCGTTCGGGGTGGTGGGCGCCTTCCGTCCGGTCCCGTACGTCGTGCTGAGCCCAGGGCCGACGGAGAACACCATCGGCGAGGTCGACAAGAAGCCGGTCATCTCGATCAAGGGCCGGCAGACCTACCCCACCAAGGGCGCGCTGCACCTGGTGACGGTGGCCTACCAGGGCGGGCCCGCCGCCCAGATCGACCTGCTCACGGCCCTGCGGGGCTGGCTCGACCCCACCGTGGCGGTGGTCCCGCAGGAGACCATCTTCGCTCCCGACCGCGATCCGAAGCAGGTCGAGGAGGAGAACGCGGTCGAGATGACCAATTCTCAGGACTCCGCGACCGCCGCCGCGCTCAACGAGCTGAAGATCCCTTATGCGATGGCCGTGAGCGTGGCCTACACCGAGAAGGGCAAGCCCGCCGACGGCAAGCTCAAGAAGGACGACGAGATCATCGCCGTCGACGGCAAGGCGGCCAAGGACGTCACCGCCGTCAGCGACGCGGTCAAGGCGCACAAGACGGGCGACAACGTCGTCTTCACCATCACCCGCGGCAAGGAGAAGCTCGACGTCACCGTGCCGACCGTGGCGGGCCCCAAGGGGCAGCCGCTGGTGGGGGTGACGATGCAGGCGAAGTACAAGTTCCCGTTCGAGGTCGACATCAACGTGGGCGACGTCGGCGGGCCCAGCGCCGGGCTGATGTTCTCGCTCGGCATACTCGACAAGCTCACGCCCGGCGAGCTCACCGGCGGCAAGCAGATCGCCGGCACCGGCACGATCGAGCCGGGCGGCACCGTCGGGCCGATCGGCGGGATCGCGCAGAAGATGGTCGGGGCCCAGGATTCCGGCGCCACGATCTTCCTGACCCCCGCCGACAACTGCGCCGAGGCCGTGAAGGCCGTGCCCGACGGGCTGCGGCTGGTCAGAGCGGACACGCTGCACAGCGCGGTGCAGGCGCTCGACGCGCTGCGCACCGGCAAGGGCGACGTGCCCGCATGTGAGGCCGGATGAAACTTCTGGCCATCGCCGTGCGTTAGCCGTAGGGCTGGCGCTGCAGTGTAGGTTGCCAGACACGGACCGTTTCTTCATTACGACGAGGGGTTGGCCTTGAGCTTCCGGACCCCAGGAGCCGGCAGGGCGATGCGCTTGCCCCGCCGACCGCGACTGCTTCTGCCTGTGGCGATCGCTCTGGTAGTGATCGTCGCGCTCTTTTTCCTTTTTTCGGGCATCTATACCGACTTTTTGTGGTTTGACTCGACCGGCTTCACCTCGGTCTTCAGCGGAGTGCTGCTGACTCAGATCGTGCTGTTCCTCGCCGGAGCGGTGCTGATGGTCGGCATCGCGGGCGGCAACATGCTGCTGGCCTTCCGGACCCGGCCCATGTTCGGGCCGGCCATGTTCGGCGGGGGCAGCGGAGCCGACCGCTACCGCATGGCGCTCGATCCCCACCGAAAGCTGATCTTCATCGTCGGCATGGGGTTGCTCGCGCTCTTCTCCGGCTCCTCGTTCGCGGGGCAGTGGAAGACCTGGCTGCAGTTCAGCAACGGCGCGTCGTTCGGCAAGCAGGACCAGCTGTTCGGGTACGACATCGCGTTCTTCATGTTCGACTACCCGTTCATCCGGATGGTGCTGAACTTCCTGTTCACCGCCGTGATCATCTCCATCGTGCTGGCGGCGATCACCCACTACCTCTACGGCGGGTTCCGGCTGCAGTCGCCCGGCGTGCACGCCTCCAGGGCCGCCCGCGTCCACCTGTCGGTGCTGCTTGGCATCTTCGTCCTGCTCAAGGCCGTCGCCTACTGGATGGACCGCTTCGGCCTGGTCTTCTCCGACCGGGGCTTCGTCCACGGCGCCTCCTACACCGACGTCAACGCCGTGCTGCCGGCCAAGACCATCCTCGCGATCATCGCGCTGATCTGCGCCGCGCTGTTCTTCGCCGGCGTCGTGCGCCCCGGCGGCATGCTGCCGGGCGTCTCCTTCGGCCTGCTCGTGCTCTCGGCCATCCTGATCGGCGGCGTCTACCCGGCGCTGGTCGAGCAGTTCCAGGTCAAGCCCAACCAGCAGGGCAAGGAAGCGGCCTACATCCAGCGCAACATCGACGCGACGCGGGAGGCGTACAACGTCGACAAGACCGAGGTGGAGAACTACAACGCCCAGGCCGACCCGACCAAGGTCCAGTCCAAGGGCGACACCTCCGTCTCCGGCGTGCGCCTGCTCGACCCGGCGCTGGTCTCCTCGACCTACGAGCAGACGCAGCGGATCAGGGGCTTCTACAGCTTCGCCGACCCGCTCGACGTCGACCGCTACCCCGACAGCTCAGGCAAGCTGATCGACCACATCGTCGGCGTACGCGAGCTGACCAGCCCGCCCGAGGGCCAGAACAACTGGATCAACCGGGCCCTGGTCTACACCCACGGCTACGGCTTCGTCGCCGCGCCCGGCAACCAGGTCGACTCCAGCGGTCTGCCCGCCTACGACGCCAAGGACATGCCGGTCACCGGCCCGTTGGTCACCAGCACCAACCTCAAGGAGCCGCGCGTCTACTACGGCGAGAACCCGGCCTCGTCCGAATACGTGATCGCGGGCGGCAACCCGAACAACCCGCAGGAGCTCGACTATCCGGAGACGGGCGGCACGGGCCAGAAGAACACGACCTACACCGGCACCGGCGGCGTGCCCGTCGGCTCGTTCGTCAACAGGCTCGTCTACGCCGCCAAGTACAGCGAGGCGAACATCGTCCTCTCCGGCGACATCAACGACAACTCCAAGATCCTGTACGTGCGCAACCCGCGCGACAGGGTGCAGAAGGTCGCGCCCTACCTCACCCTCGACGGCAACACGTACCCGGCGATCGTCGACGGGCGCATCCAGTGGATCGTCGACGGTTACACGACCTCCAACGACTATCCGTACGCGCAGAGCGAAAGCCTCGGCGACATGACCCGCGACACCTCCACGGACCGTCGCGTGATCGCCCAGCAGCCGAGCGACAAGATCAACTACATCCGCAACTCGGTGAAGGCGACCGTCGACGCCTACGACGGCACGGTCAAGCTCTACGCCTGGGACAACAACGACCCGGTGCTCAAGACCTGGAGCAACGCCTTCCCCGGCACCATCAGGCCGGCCTCGGAGATGAGCCCCGACCTGCGCCAGCACGTCCGTTACCCGGAAGACCTGTTCAAGGTGCAGCGCTACACCCTGTCGCGCTACCACATCACCAACCCGGCCGCCTTCTACAGCGGTCAGGACTTCTGGAACGTCCCGGGCGACCCGACGCAGGGCGACAAGAACATCAAGCAGCCGCCCTACTACCTGACCACCACGATGCCGGGCGGCACGCCCTCGTTCTCGCTGACCACGACGTTCGTGCCGCGGCAGGGCCCCAACCTGGCGGCCTTCATGGCGGTCGACTCGTCGGCGGGCGCCGACTACGGCCGCATGCGCATCCTGCGCATGCCGTCGAGCACACCCATCCCAGGCCCAGGACAGGCGCAGAACTCCTTCCAGAGCCGCTTCGCGGGTGAGCTCAACCTGCTGGGCGTGGGCGCCTCGTCGGTCCGCTACGGCAACCTCCTGACGCTCCCGTACGCGGGCGGCCTGGTCTACATCGAACCGGTGTACATCCAGGTGGCCGCGGGCGGCGGGCAGGAGCCGTACCCGATCCTGCAGCGGGTGCTGGTGTCGTTCGGCAGCAAGATCGGTGTGGCGCGCACCCTGGAGGAGGCGCTGCAGGAGGTCTTCGGCGGCGAGCAGCAAGAACAGGCGCAGCCGAGCGACGAACAGCAACAGGGCCGGCCGGAACAGGCCAGCACGGCGCTCAACTCGGCCATCTCCAACGCCAAGAAGGCCTACGCGGACGCCCAGAAGGCCCTCCAGGCCAGCCCGCCCGACTGGGACGCCTACGGCGACGCCCAGAAGCGGCTGGAGGAGGCGCTGACGCAGTTGGAAGGGGCGAACGCGAACAGGCAGCAGGAGCCCGCGCCTTCGGCCTCACCGTCGGCGAGCGCGTCACCCACCGCCTCGGCCACGGCGTCACCAACGGGGTCGCCGCCAGCGACACCACCGGCGTCGCCATCGGCCTCTCCGACTGGTTAGCCGGCCGGGAACCGGGAGAAAACCCGATCTGGTTTGCGCCCACCCCGCGTCGCCGATAGGCTTGTAAAGCACGAAGACGACGCGGGGTGGAGCAGTTCGGTAGCTCGCTGGGCTCATAACCCAGAGGTCGCAGGTTCAAATCCTGCCCCCGCTACCAGGCCGAAGGCCCGGGATTTCGACATCGGAAACCCGGGCTTTCGTGTGCGGGCGGGGGACCACGGTCCATCCACTCTCAGAAAGCCTGTATAGTAACTAGTGACACACCGACGCGGGGTGGAGCAGTTCGGTAGCTCGCTGGGCTCATAACCCAGAGGTCGCAGGTTCAAATCCTGTCCCCGCTACCAATGTGATGTCGCACGACATCGGAAACCCTCGAACCTACGGGTTCGGGGGTTTCGTCGTGTTGGGGTTTGCCTGAGGTTGGTAGTCGCGGGTGGGGT